>CAWDEM010000001.1:0-14671 GCA_963801355.1 Ignavibacteriota bacterium
CAGAGGCGACAGGCAACTATCTTCTGTTCAGCGACTCGATCGTCAATTCCCCTTCCTTCTTGCAGTTGCCTCTATGTAGCGAGAGAAGGAATCCGGCTTACCAGGTTGCGCAATGTCGAACGACATCTTCAGGGTCCCATTTTGTGCTTTTGTGTAGGCGAACCGGAAACGTGGCGCAGAAGGAATTGGATCACTCAAAAACGTCACCGTACTTGAGTCTTTCGAGAATTCTGCAGTGTAGCGAATGACATGCCCCTCGTTGTCAAAGTAAATCGCTTTGGGCTGGTCATTTTCGTAGAAAATTACCATAAGATCTTCGTGAGTGAACGCCTGGCGGTCTTTGGTAGCGGGATAGTAAGCGGAGTTTTTCCGCACGAGAACTGTATTCTGAAGATCGGGCTGGAGAGAGAATCCGCCGCTTCCCTGACCGGGATCACCTGTCCCTTCACCAATCCATTCGCCCACAAGGAACTGCCAGGCGCTCCATTGGTTCTCGGTCTTTGCTGCCTGTCCCGGTGCCATCGTCGTGAAAACAATGATGGCAAAGAGAAGAAGACATACTGGCCGCTGGATGCAGTACCGCACGCATTCACGCGACAACCTGGTTATTCTCACAACGGTTGCCCTTTCACAAATGCTGGTCCCGAATAGAATTGACCTTTAGCTAAGAATTCATTGAATGCCGAACTGTCATTGGTTGGCCAGGAGTCATCGACCATCGTCACATTGTTGGGGCTTTGCCCAGCACATCATCAACGTTAAGGTTCTTCAGTGGCCCCAGCTTCATTGCTGCAACTCTTGACTCAATCTCCTTCCTGTCTCCGACAAGTACTACTGCCATCCTTTCCGGATCCAGGTACTTCTTCGCCACCCGTTCCACATCAGCCTTCGTGACAGCCAGAATATTGCTGATGTAAGTATTGTAGTAGGTGTCAGGGAGTCCGTAGATCGCCATCTCTTCCAGCTTCCCTGCTATCTCGCCCACGGTCTGGAAATCGGCCGGGAACCCGAGGGCCACATAGTTCTTTGCGCGATCCACTTCTTCCTGAGGGATCGGTTGGAGGATCCTGTTGAGCTCTTTCATGAATTCCATTAGTGCGGAGTCGGTCTTTGTCGTGTGCACGGAGGATCCGGCGACGAACGGACCTGCCAGCTTGCGGAAACCGAACGAAGAGCTGGCACCGTAAGTGTAGCCATGTTCTTCGCGCAGGTTCTGGTTCAACCGGGAGCTGAACGAACCGCCGAGGATCGTATTCATCACGACAATCGCATAGTAGTCATCCGTCAAGCGGGGAGCACCGATGCACCCCATTCTGATCTCCGTTTGGGCTGCTCCCGGCTTGTCCACAAGTGTCACTGTCCGTTTCTGCACCTGTGCGATAGCAGGAAGCGACGGCTGGGGCACCGTTCCTTTTTGCCATCCGCCATATACGGCCTCGAGCTTGGGCTTCATCATCGACACCGTGACATCGCCCACGATCACAAGAACTGCATTATTGGGGCGGTAATACGTTTCGTGGAACTTACGCAGATCCCCCACACTCAGGCCGCGGATTGCCTTTTCATCGCCAATGGCAGTGCGTCCATACGGGTGACCCAGTGAATAGAGCGTGCGTGAGAATAGCGCAGACGCCTGGGCGCGCGCTTCATCGCGCCAGGAGAGGAGTGTTGTAAGACGTTCCTTGCGGTGCCGTTCCAGTTCGGCAGATGCAAATGTCGGCCGTAGAGCGGCATCCGCTTGCAGGGCGAGCGCCGAGTCGAGCTTGGAGACCGGCGTATGCAGACTGACCGATGAAGTATGCTGCCCGGCAGATCCATAGAGTGATGCACCGAGGTAGTCCACCGCATCGGCGAAAGCGAGAGCATCCCGTGATCCCGAGCCGTCGGTAAGCATGGTCGCAACCATTGATGCCAACCCGGTCTTTCCTGCGGGTTCATTCACTGCGCCGGAATTTATCACAAGGTTCATCTGCACAAGCGGAACCTGATGCTTCTCGAGCAACACGACCGGTAGCCCGTTCGACAGAGTGAAGTGCTGAACCGGCGCCATCGAAAACGAAGGCGCGGGCCGACGGGCGGCGGTGTCGAGCGATCGGGTTTCTGAGCTACGGTTCCTTCCGCAAGCAGCAGCGTGACTGCCAGAAGAGCACAATTGCCGATTGCCCTATGCCTATCGCCTATTGCCCAGTGCCTATTGCCTATGATCTTCATAATCACTTCCCTTCCTTTCCCGGCATTGCGGCAAGTTCCTTCTTTCCCTTGCGGAACGATGCTCAGTACCACCCGGTTGTCGTCGCGCAGATACGTTGCCGCCGCAGTCTGGATGTCGCCCGGATCGAGGGCCTTGTAGCGCGAAAAGTCTTCCTGAAAGTAGTCAGGGTTGCCGGTCTGTGTGAAATATCCGTTCAGCAGGTCCACTTTTCCTCCGAAACCGCCGACCGATTCAAGCCGTCCGAGGAACGACGCCTCGTACTGGTTCACGGCGCGGTCAAGTTCTCTCTTCTCCGGTGCGATGGACTGGAGCGTGTGCAACTCCTCCTGGATCACTTTTTCCAGTTCACTCAGCGTATGACCCGCCCGCGCCGTAGCTACGATCTGAAATGAAGACCCGAGCTGGCGGGATCCCTGATACGCATACACATCCTGGGCAATCTGTAGATCATACACGAGGCGTTTGTAGAGCCGTGAGTTCTTTCCGTTAGCTAGCACACTTGCCACCATATCCAGTTCCGCATCTCCCGGTGCAAAGAGTGCCGGCGAGAGCCAGGCCATATAGAGGCGAGGCAAAGAGACATGATCTTCAAGAACAACACGTTTTTCACGGTCGATGAAAGCAACGGGTGCATCAGGGGGCGGGACCGGGGGACCTGAAGGTATCTCGCCGAACCATTTTTCCACAAGAGCACGGGTCTTCACCGGGTCAATATCACCCCCGATGCAGAGGCTCGCATTATTCGGGCCGTAAAACTTCCTGAAAAAATCCACCACATCTTCATAGCTTGCCGCGCTGAGATCCTCCATTGAGCCGATAGTCGGCCAGTGGTACGGATGATCTGCCGGATAGAGATTTTCCCCGAGGGTCAGTTCGGCCATGCCATATGGACGGTTCTCATACGATTGTCGTCTCTCGTTTTTCACGACGTCCCGCTGCCCGTCGACTTTGGAGGGCGACATTGCCTGCACCAGGAATCCCATCCGGTCCGAGTCCAGGAAGAGTGGGAGTTCAAGCGCATTGCTGGGGACATTCTCCCAATAGTTCGTGCGGTCGGAGTTGGTCGAGCCGTTGTTGTCACCGCCAACCTGTTCCAGCCATTGATCAAATTTCCCTTCCGGCACGTGGGCTGAGCCTTCGAACATCAGATGTTCAAAGAGGTGTGCAAAACCAGTTCGTCCGGGTTTCTCGCGTCCCGAACCGACGTGATAATAGACATTCACGCTGACGATAGGCGTGGAATGATCCTCATGGAGGATCACCGTAAGTCCGTTGGGAAGCGTAAATCGTTGATATGGCACCGAAATCCTCGTGTCGGCTGCCGTTGCGACGGCGGCACAGAGGAAAAGGGCCAGCAGAGCGCGTTTCATGCGGGGTCCTTTGATCTGTCTTGAATTTCCATTGGGTGTTGAGCCAATGACTGATCATCTATATACGAAATTTCCGGCAGTCAGGTTCCAGAGAAAATCTTCTAGATGGGTCGAAAAAAAGCAATGTGGATTGTAGTAACTGGATGAAGGCATCATCCACATCCATTCAGAGGCCACCATGGACCCCGACCACGACAGCATACAACGGGCGTTGAATGAACAGAAGAAACGCGAACTTGAGAAACTCTACGGAGCGCGGTTTTCTGATGCGCCCTGCGGAATTCCGCCCGAGGCGGAAGGCGAATGGCTTGACTACGTCACCGAGTTTGAACGGCAGTACGCCGAAAATGGGCAGATTACCGTAAAGGAATTTGTTGGCACTCCGGACCTCCGGCCTCTTGCAGCAATTCCTCCCGGAGAGCTCCCGGCTGCCGCAGAAGCCCTCATGGAACTCCTATTCGACAACAACATCCAGGTGCATTTTGACCGGGAGGTGAGTGATGCGGAGGTCTACCGATTTGTAACCGAGGAGTTGTTCCGCGAGAAGATGGACAACATCCGCATCGACCAGATGATGCACACGTTTGTCTACGATCAATTCCATCCTGATGAGGCTTCGCGTGTGCGACGTGATGCAGAGTCCTTCCTCAACGCGCTTTTTTTCCGCGACCGACGCATGATATGGCAAATGCTCAGTAAGAAAGAGGTGAGAAATTTCGCGGGGAAGAAATGCTCTGCTGAGCTGTTCATGCTCTCACTGAACGAAATCTACGGAAACGTCGAATCCTTCACATCTCACCTTATGGAAGTGACGTCCTGCGATGTGGATGTGCCCCGCGCAGAGGTTACTGCTTCATTGACATGGGCTGGGATTGCTGCGGACACAAAGAAACCGATAGGTGGATCAGGTACCGTGTGTGTGCAGTTCGTGCAGAGTCCGGCGGGTGGATGGGATGTTGTGGGGGTGAAGATACCGGGGTGGGGATACGAAGACAGGCAATGGCCGGGAGGCACTAGGTAATTTTTACCTCTGTGGCGTTCTTCGCCGCCAGCGTTTCCTTCGCTGCCTTCAACGTCGGGTTGTACTGCGGCACCAGCACATGAAAGAGATCGGTCACCGCCGCAATATCCCCCTGCCGGGCGGCCTCGATCAATGATGTAACGTTCATGTGCAGGTGTGACTTGTGCTGGGAAACGGGTTTGTTGGCTGACGTATCATCTGCGAGCTCGTGCGCGTAGTTCTTGCGGGAAACCATCACTTTGGAGTGGGCGGTCGTTTCCACGTGGTCCGTCTCGTAGAAGAGCTCTTCAAACATCTTCTCCCCCAGAAGCAGACCGGTGATCTTGATCTCGATTTCCTCTTCCGTGAAACCGCTCAGCCGGATCATATCACGCGCGAGGTCGATCACTTTGACCTGTTCACCCATATCCAGCACAAACACTTCGCCGCCCCTACCCATGGTTGCTGCCTGGAGAATCAATTGCACCGCTTCCGGGATAGTCATGAAATACCGGGTCACATCTGGATCGCTTACCGTGACCGGTCCGCCCATCGCAATCTGACGCTTGAATACAGTGACCACACTTCCACGGCTCCCCAGAACGTTTCCAAAGCGTACTGTGACAAAGGCCTTTCCTGAACGGTTTGCGGCATCCTGAACGATCAACTCAGCAATCCGCTTTGTTACACCCATGACGCTTGTGGGATTGACTGCCTTGTCGCTTGATACCATTACAAATCTGCGCACATTGTACCGATCGGCGAGGTTCACCAGCACACGAGTCCCGAGAACGTTGTTCGTGACTGCTTCGGTGACATTCTCCTGCATCAAATAGACATGCTTGTGCGCGGCAGCATGGAACACAACGTCCGGACTGGTAGTTCGGAACACCTGATCCATCCGTTCCCGGTCACGCACATCGGCAATGACCGGGGTAATCTTCATATCAGGGACTGGCGACTCCGCCAATTCCTTCATTATCTGAAAGATTGAAGTTTCCCCGTGGCCGACCAGAATCATCTCGGCTGGTCGAAACCCCTTAATCTGCCGGCAGAGTTCGCTGCCAATAGAGCCGCCGGCACCGGTCACGAGCACTTTGGCGCCGGTCAGGAGAAGCATAACCTGTGTGACATCTGTTTCAATCACGCCGCGACGGAGGAGATCCTCCAATTGCACATTTCGGACATCATCGATGCGAGCCGTCCCGCGGACGATATCATAAAGGGCGGGGATAGTCTTGCTCGGTACTTTTGCTTTACGGCACCACTGGACCACCTCGCGGACAACGTTACCGGGAGCTGTCGGCATGGCGATGATGACCTCATCGATGTGGTGTTGTTTCACCACAAAGGGAATGTCGCTTAGAGGGCCAAATATCGGCAGGCCGTAGATGCGCTTGCTGCTTTTGCGCGGGTCGTCATCCACAAACCCGACCGGCACAATTCCCAGCTGCAGATTGTTCTGAAGCTCTTTCACCGTCAGTGCCCCCCCAGCTCCGGCTCCCACGATCAATACCCGGCGTTCATGGGGTGCAGTACTCTGGTCACGCAGCTCCGTAAAGAGTATCCGGATCCCCATGCGGCTGGCTGGAATCCAGAACACAGTTAAAAGTGAGGAGATAATTGGTATCGATCGTGGAAATCCGAGGGGCACCAGGCCCATAGGCATGAGCACGCCATAAAAGAGAACAAATTCCGCAATAGACGACAGTGCCAGCGCACGTATCATTGTGATCAGCGCAGGGACGCTTGCGTAGATCCAGAGTTCCGAGTAGAGTTGACTCAGTACAAAAATAACCATCTTTACAGAAATCATGACAACGGTATAGGTCAACAGGGCAGTACTGAGCGGACCCACGATTCCTGGATCGTCAGTGCGGAGAAGCATTGCAAGTGGCGGTATGATGACCAATCCGATCAGATCGATGGTCATTAAATACCGGTTGCGAAGGCCTAACAGGAACCGGAGGTTACGTTTCAACGCCCTAGCCCTCGGATCCCGCGGGCGAGCGCCAAAAATCGCCTCAGACAAGTCGTGTCAAGAATGCATTTGCAGAATGGTCGCATGATTCCCCCTGAAAGAGATCCCAACGGATCTCACAGCACCCTGCGGTCGAGGGCGGATGCATGTGCATCCTATTTTGAAAGCAGCTTCATCGAGGGCGATGTTGTGGTCAAATGTTGCCCCCCGAACAATAGTACAACATGTCGCTCGCTAATGCAAGAGAGTTGGTGTCGTGTGAAGGCGTAATGTGACGCACGTCACTCCGCGAGCCTCAATAGATGTTCATGGAGCACATCTTGCAGACAATTTGTTTCTACCGAACAGCTCATCGGCGCGAATCACCACTCAGAAGTCGACAGCTGGCTTCATGCGGTCTCTGGTGTTTTCTGGTCGATATTGACCAGTCGATCCCCGCATGCCGGGCAGAACCGCGCTGTCGGGTAAAGGATCGGTTCCTTGCATCGGGGGCACGCATCGATCAGTTTGGTACCGCAGAGCATGCAGTAAGTTTGTGACTCTGATGCACTGCAAAAATTTCCACAGTAACTGCAGAGGCGGTATCGGTCGTGTACCACCTGCGAGGAATCGTGCACATTGTGTGAAGTCGACATAGGCGATTCGAGATTTGCTGAGATGGTTAATATGATGCTCCGAGAACCGGCACGGGTTCAAGCTGCACAAAAATACGCCACTACCGTGCCAAGAAATAGGTCCGAAAAAGCAAAGAATAATGGTAAAGCGGAATGCGGGAAGTACCTGGTAGAAACAGGGGTTGCGTTCAGGGAAACGACGGTTGTGCCGGGTCCAGCGAAGGGAGAATGCTTTGTTGTCGAGATCTGCTCAGATCAACCGACATGCATCTTCACGCACTGCATTATGGCCTCTACTACGCGTCCAAGCTGCGCCTCGCTTAATCCTGATCCCGAAGGAAGACAGAGGCCGTGTTTGAAAATATCTTCCGACATCGATCCTCCAACGCATGGACACTGTACATAGACCGGCTGCATATGCATTGGCTTCCACACGGGGCGGGACTCGATGTTCTTTCCTTCCAGATGTAACCGCAATTCCTCGTTGCTTACACCGAGTTGCGTTGGATCGATCGTGAGACACGTTAACCAGCAGTTCGATTTTCCGTAGGGTGCTTCGGGCATGAATGTGACACCAGGGAGTCCAGCAAGGGCGTCTCTATAGAAACAGTTGATCTCGCGCCGGCGCGCAACTTTCTCTTCAATCCTTTCAAGTTGCGCTCTGCCAATCGCCGCAAGGATATTGCTCAAGCGGTAGTTGTATCCTACCGACGTGTGTTGGTAGTATGGCACTGGATCACGACCTTGTGTCGCAAAGTACCGTGCTCTCGTAATGTACTCTCCATTCTGAGACATAAGCATACCACCACCGCTCGTGGTAATTATCTTGTTCCCGTTGAAGGAAAACACACCCATCTCGCCGAACGAACCGGCTGCTTTCCCTTTGTACGTCGCTCCCACAGCTTCAGCTGCATCTTCGACGACCGGAACACTATACTCTTCACAAACCTTGAGAATAGGATCGTAGTCTGCTGTCTGCCCGTAGAGATCTACCACGAGAACCGCCCGCGGCAATTTCCCCCGTCTTCCTCCGTCGATGGAGCTCCTCAGCCAGCAACGAAGGATCCATGTTCCACGTCGACGCATTGCTATCGACAAAGACGGGCTTGGCCCCGCAGTACGTTATAGCATTCGCAGTCGCAACAAATGTCAGATCCGAGCAGATTACCTCATCGCCGGATTCGACTCCGAGATTCAGCAGTGCCAGATGCAGCCCTGCCGTTCCGCTCGCCAACGCTAACGCGGCCTGAATGCTGTAACGCGAACAAACTTCCCGTTCGAAGGCCTCAACGTGCGGGCCGAGAGTCGTGATCCAGTTCGAATCAAATGCATCCAGGAGCAGCTCCTTTTCTCTCCCATTGAGATGCGGTGGGGAGAGGTAGATGCGATCTTGAGTGTGGTCAGTGTTCATTGTGGTACGAAGAGTAGTGAGGAATGTCGAATAAATCAATAGCAAGCTGCATTTTCTCGATCATAGGTGTATCATTCCCAACTGGTTTGGAAGTATTGGATGCTGGGTCGTGTCTTGATAGCTTTGATTCTTCAATATACCACAAATGGTCGTCATCTTCTATGGACGCAAAAAAGTCGCCGGATGAGTCTTGGCAGAATCCAGCCTCCAACTTAACTGCTCTCGAAGAAACACTGGCAGGAAGTGCACCCCTGTTTCGTAGGCTCCATTCAGGGGTAAAATCGATCCAACGAGCCCTTTCCATTTGTGCCTTTCGGGACTCTACGCGATTTTCAGCCAGACAGAAGCAGTCTCTGTTCCGCGCCCGCGCTGTTGCTGGAATAGGTAACCAGCCCACGTAACCGGACTCAGGGCTCCACAGACTCCCCGACGCACGCGCTCGGCGAGTAGCGAGAATGAAATATCATGGCACAGGGCGGTCAGTGGTCCGATGAAAGTGCAATATCTGATCAGTTTGTGCGGTATGAGTCCGTGGAGGTCACGTAGTGAGTATCCTCGGCGCACGTGTCCCCATTCTTTGAAGAGCATTTCCTCGGAGGGACAAATGCTGGCGAAGGAACCGGTAGTAGGGATACCGCCAGGATTCGTTTGGCGAGCTCAGCAGAAGATAGCCCGCAGGGCGAAGCACCCGGAGGGCCTCCGCAATGGCTTGCTTATCATCCGCAATGTGTTCGAGGAGATCAAACATGGTCACCGCGTCGAAATGTCCGATCTGGAAAGGGCAGATTCTCCGCCTTGACCGCAGACAAATGTCACTCTTGACTGGCGATTGCAGGGTGCGGCTGCATACTGTGGATTGAAGTCGATGTTCCACACGCTCTGCAGAAGGATACAACAGAGCGGTCAGACCACTTTGCCCACCTCCGACCTCCAGGATCCGCTGGAGTGCATCGTCTGGAGCAACCCTGTGGATCGCGCGCATCTTTTCCCTGTAGAAGAATCCTAACGTATAAGGGTAGGGATAGGGATTCTGGGAAAGGAACTTCCTCAGCTGCTCTTTCATCAGCGGATCCGATTTTCCTCCAAGTGTCAGAATTCTTCTGGCAGGCGTTGAGGATGACCCGCCTGCGTGCGATGGTGTGAGATGCTGAACGACCGTCGGAAGCAATAGTACACACAACCGGAAAAACACCCCAAGGATCTGGATGAACAGCATTTGGTGCCTCGGTTTGAACCCGTGGAGCCACCAACTCAGGGAGGTCTTGAGGTAGTGCCAGCGGGAGTACGATCAGGAGTCGAACAAGATTCCCCCAGTGCCGGTATTTTTCGAATTGCACAAGCAACGCCACGACATGCCCACGCATATACGCGTACATCTGTTTTCTGAGCTCTTCGATGCCCCGGCGGTGGTAGTGATATACAACTGCCATTGGTTCATATTGGCATTCCCACCCCTCCGCCAGGATCCTATACCAGAATCTCCGAATCCTCACTGCATCCCGACGCTCCAGCGCCGAGACGTTCATCAAAGTAGCCCACTATTTCGAATGCCTTCCTCCGGAAGGCCATATTTGCCCCAGCTCCGATGCACCAAACTGGCGCTGCCGTAGCTCTTTCGTCTGCGTGAGGAAATCGGGACCATAGTTCACCGCTGCGATACCCCCATGGAGGCCCTCCTATACCTCGTTGAAATCGGACTTGCGCCTCGGTTCGCAATTCGCCCGGAAGAACGAGGCCGGTCACCGCAAGTGTTCGTGGGGTTTCAAATGCGGCAACTATCCTTGTCAACCAGTGCGGATGGACAACGACATCATCATCGGTGAAGGCGATGATATCACCGCTGCAAGCAGCGCGACGCCGGTGTTCCTTGCGGTACTCAGGCCACCCTGAGGCTCACGTACGTAACGAATCCCCGAGAAGCTTGAAACCACATCCCGGGTCGCAGTTGTTGCAGGATCCATTGTCCACGACAACGACTTCTTCAGGCAACTCAACGAGGCCGAGTCATGCCGTTGAGACACCGGTCCAACTCCTCTGGACGATCGCGGGTACAAACGACAACCGAGACCCCCCATCTTTTCGTCCTGACTGTGGAGAGAGACAGCCTATTCCTACCATTCGTTTCAGCGGATTGTTCAATGAAGCTACCTCTGCAAGGTCGGGCGGATCCGGAGGGGCGTCCTTGCGTACCGGCAGAGGTGCATGAAAACCTTTCTTGAGGATGCGATCGCCAACGGCGGGAGTAATAGCCCTGACAACCAGGCGCAGGAGTTCCTGAGAAGAAAGAGGGAGAGAGGTCCGTAGGGATTTCCAACTGGCCAAGGGGGATATCTCCGTGCCAGAGGAACACCAGGGTTGGACCATGGCCTTCTCGGATGGCACGAGTAGGTATCATTCGTCAGATCCAAATCGGATTATCGTCCACGGGGATAAACGACTTCATGGAAACTCTCTGTCGGATCTTCTTGAACCCGCCGCAGGGAGCGATCGTACTCCCCCGCACAGACCCACCGCGCCCCCGACCAGTTCAGCCAGCACGAAGTCCGGACGAAATTCTCTCTTGCCTTTCAGCCCACGGAGAAAATAGAAGTGTTTGATAGCGCATCCACCAGAGGATAAGCCTGAGGATCTTTTTCCGTTCGGTGGGATCTGTCCGATACGCCTTCGCGACAAACGACATCATCCCAAGCCCCCAGCTCTTGTACTGACGGCGCAGGTCGGATATCTCACGCCGATGCTCGTGAAAGACCAGGTAGCGCGGCTCATACACCAAAGTGTACCCCGACCGGACGATTCTGTAGAACATGTCAAGATCTCCGCCTCCAGGGAGTGGTGGACCGGTGTCCAGGGCCTCATCGAATCCGCCGATGCGCTCAAGGACGTCCCTCGCGAATGCCATGTTCGCTCCCGCGCCAAACATCCCGGCCCCAGCCGGATAGAGGGGGCCAACGGCATCTTCTGTCCGAAGACGATGCGCTCGAAGCCTCTTCGGAAACCTCCTCGCTTTTCAAAGAGAAGCTGCGCCTCGGTTTCAAGCTTATGTGGCAGCACCAAACCCGTGAAACCTGCAGCGGTCGGACAGGCCCGATACGCCTCCGAGAGCCCCTGGAGCCAACCCCGGTCTACCACTACATCATCATCGAGATACGCAACAATGCCTGCCTGTCGCTTCCTGCCACGCTCGATTGCGCGCAAAGTCCAGACCGGTTTCATCTCACATACATACCGTACTCCGGGGAATTCGTCGGACGATCTTTTTCGTCTGACCGGTCGCTCGGCGCATTGTCAACAACCAGAATGCTGAGATGCAACGATGGAAATCCGTCAGGAAGGAACGACATCCCGAAGGGACGCCAGGCACCGGGCGACGTTCGACCGGGCGGTCGTGCGTACAGATGACGGCTGTCACTGATGGGGGGTCGATCTCCGGCGGTACGAGGCTATGAGTTCCTCGCGAATGGCCTCGGCCAGGATCTGTTTCCCCGCATGCAATGCAATGAGCTCGTGCCAAGGCGCCCTCCCCTCCATCCGTAAGGACATCCTCAGGCAGAAGAAATCCGACGGGCCTACCTTTCCAACGGATCAACATGGCACAGCCGTGGTCAAGCGCACAAGGAGGGAGTTGCGGCAGCGATCCGTAACTTCAACATCGAATATCGGAAAACCCATGTACGTTCGCATGAACCCCTTTTCATTGGAGGATGTTGCGGTATTGTAGCTTATAGAGTTTCGCAAAGAGGCCATTGAGTTCCAGCAAGGTTTGAACTGTCCCCTGCTCGCGGAGCTCTCCTTTATCAAGGACAGCAATATGATCAGCCCGTTTTACCGTCGAAAGTCGATGGGCAATGACAACGACCGTTTTTTGCTGGCCGAACTCCTCAAGTGCTTCTTGCACTAGATGTTCGGCAATGCTGTCGAGCTGATTCGTGGCTTCATCGAGAATAAGGACATCAGGATCACGAACGATGGCCCGTGCCAAGGTGATTCGTTGCTGTTGGCCACCCGAGAGTAGCACTCCACGATTGCCGACTTGACTGTCGTACCCTTCCGGCAACTTCATTATGAAATCATGGGCTTGCGCTCTCTTGGCTGCATCGACAATCTCATCATAGGTGGCGTCCGTCTTGCCATAGGCGATATTCTCACGTACTGTCGCATTGAGAACATATGAATCCTGGCTGACCAACGCCAAACGATTGCGCCACGATGTCAAATCAAGGTCGCGTAATGGAATCCCATCGACAGCTATTTCTCCCTGCTGGACGTCGTAGAAGCGAAACAGAAGATTTATCAAAGTGGACTTGCCTGCACCGGAAGGGCCCACGAGTGCCGTTGTCTTGTGAGCTGGTATCGTGAGCGAGACATTCGTTCAAAGCCGGAGCTGAACCAGGGTCATAGCGAAACGTAACGGAAGAGAGAGAGATACCGGAGTTGAGGCCTCTGAACGGAGTCTTGCCGGAAACAGTGTACGGTTTGTCTGATCGGTCTGAGAAATGACATCACTGCTTCTACTCCGGCAGAGAGTGACAACAGGCTCATCCTCGATCCGTCAAGCGCCTTCACGGTGGGCTGCAACCGATAGAGCAGAAAAACGAACACAAGACCCTGCGCGAGACTGCCTGTGGCTTGCAGGCTGCATGTAGGCCAAGGCCCCGGCGAGAAGTGCCATAGAAAGCACATCATGCAAAGGGCTCACAGCCCCTCCGACAATCCCGAGTTTCAGGAATGTTTGGCTCACTTCTTGAGACGCACAATCAAACCGATTCTTCTCATACTGTTCTCGTCCGAAGGCCCTGATCAGCTTCATGCCCCACAAACCTTCGAGCATCCGGTCTGTTAATATGGAGTTTGCCAGCGTCGCACGATCGCCAAGCTTCTTGACACGTTGCGAAAACGACCGCACAATGAACGAAATAGCGACCATTGCAGCTCCGACAACGACCGTCAACTGCCAAGAGATCAGGAGAAGGAAAGCAGCATATACGACGAATGTGCAGCAAGTGGTTATCATTCCGACCAGAACCGAAAGGGCCTGGCCCGTGCGCCAGGTCTCCGTGGCAAGTGTGTTGAGCAGAGTCCCGGTCTGGCTCCGCTCCAGGTACTGGTAGCTCACGCACAAGAGTTGGTCAAAGATCCCCGACCGCAACCGGTGCCCAACGCGTGCATCAAGCCAGGAAACCATCACCCCGCTCAGGTAAGCAGCAAGAACGCGGATGATGACGGAAAGAATGATAAACCCCGCTATCACCGGGAATACGGCTTGTCGCTGGAACGTCGCGGAAAAAGGCGGACAGCCAGTCGATGAGCCATTGACCCGTCGCAGAATCAGAAGCGGTTTTACCGAGGCTGTTGACAGAGCGGTATGAATAGTCCGATGCCGATACCTTCCGTCAGGGACGAGAACACACCGAGCATCACAATGAACGTGAGCGCCCAAGGGTACCAACCGATTATCGGCATGAGTCTACGAATGATTTGAATTTCCTGCTTCATGAGTTCTCGGATCTCCAACGCCTCTGATGTTCCTCATGCGAAGGTTGTGGATCGTGTCAAATACGGAGGACCGATTGCCTGGTGGACCCGCCCCTTTGATCTTCTCTCTCCGTGCAGCCTCTTTGAGGGACTCTCCCAAGGTCTCGATGACCACGAGAAGTCTCTTCCCGGCTTGCACGAGTGTTTGCGACCCGGCCGCCCCTAGACATCACAGTCAGGACTGATCGGAGAAATGGTCTTATGATGCTTGAAGGAGAGACAGACGAAATGGATCCTTCATGAATGATCGGAGAAGATAGACTAAGGCTTTCCCATGTTGACCTTTTCGGGAGGCCATACCACAGAGGTAGTGAAAGTAATTGGCCTTGGACCACCGAAGGACTGAATGCATCCATGAAGGGAGTGTGCTTTTTTGTGCCCCGATGACAAGTTGCCATGACCTCTCCATCGACCGATAGTCCCCGGACATGTTTTCCCCATGAACACGGTATCCGACAAGGTACTCAGGCACGACACGAGAATTCCCGATGTCGCGCAATTCTTAGGTACAGATCCCAGTCTTCGCTTCCCTGAGCATTCTTCTCTCGATA
>CAWDEM010000002.1:0-18822 GCA_963801355.1 Ignavibacteriota bacterium
CACTGTTCGTACAATGAGTCCACCTCTCACCGGTCTCCCGATCAGCAGGATGGGGAACTTCAAGATCGTTCTCCTGTTGCTCGCGTCGCTGTTCGTGATTGCGTTGCTGTTCTACTCGCAGCGTCTCACGGATCAACTCCTCGCGCGCGAAGGTGAGGTTGTCGCCCTTTACGCGCGGTCGCTGGAATACGTCGCAAACAACGATCCGGCCGCGGGGGATTTGAGTTTCGCCTTCGAAGTGATCCGGACCATCGACTTCCCCATCGTGCAAACCGACGCCCGGAACAATCCGATTTACTGGAAGAACATTGACGTAGATACCGCGGCACTTGCACCTCTCGACCGTGAAGCATTGTTCCGCGATTTGATTGCCACCATGGACCGGGGTCACAAGCCGATCCGTGTGGCCATCAATGACACGCTCGTGTTGAACTACTTGCACTACGGGGAATCCGCCCTCATCCGCCAGTTGCGCTGGCTTCCCGTGAGTGAAATCGCACTCGCCACGATCTTCATCGTCATTGCATACCTTGGTTTCAGCACCATCAAGAGGAGCGAACAGAGCAACATCTGGGTGGGAATGGCCAAGGAAACCGCACACCAGCTTGGCACGCCCCTCTCGAGCATCATGGGGTGGATGGAACGGATGCGCGAGGATGCACAGTCCGAGCCACGCCTGGTGGATACGATCACGGAGATGGAGCAGGATGTCAACCGTTTGAACAAGGTAGCTGCGCGGTTTTCCAAGATCGGTTCAAAACCAGACCTGCACGAAGAATCGTTGACGGAAGTTCTGGAGGGGGTGATTAGCTACATAGGGAAGCGGATACCGAAGGCAGGCAAGAAGGTGGATCTGCTCATCGAAACGCCCGGCACGTTCATTGCACCGATCAACCGCGAGTTGTTCGAGTGGGTGATTGAAAATCTGATGAAGAACGCCCTGGATGCATTGGAAGGGGCGGCGGGGAAGATTTCATTTTCGATCAGCGAGTCGGGACGGTGGACGGTTCTGGACGTCACAGACACCGGCAAGGGGATCGATCCCAAGCTTCACAAGGAGATTTTCCGTCCGGGATACAGCACAAAGAAACGCGGTTGGGGACTCGGTTTGACGCTCTCAAAGCGGATCATAGAGGAATACCACAAAGGCAGGTTGTACGTCAAGCAGAGTGCGCCGGGGATGGGAACGACGTTCAGGATACGGCTGCCGCGGTAGTCCTTGCGAGGAGCGCTTCTCAGCGACGAAGCAACCTCATCTTTCATTGCGCGGCCCGCGAGCCCCATTGGGGCTTCGCGGGCCGATGCATTCCTACCTGTCCTTGCGAGGCCCACTATAGTGGGCCGAAGCAACCTCACCCTTCAAGCAATCTCACCCTCTAATTCAGCACCACCACCAGATACTGGTCTCTCCAGAACTTATTCGGTTCCAGTATCTGCAAGTCCGATCCATTCTCATCAGTTGCAGTAGTAGCAAAGAGTTCCGCGTTGCGACGGGGGAGAATTTCATCAACCGTGCCTGCAACGTGAATGGTCTGGTCTTTGGTCCTATCAAGCGGTGTGAAAACGGTCGGATCTGCAGTAGGTGCCATCACCGTTGTCGAACCGAGGAGCCCCCAGAGGAACCCGCCCTCTTCATCAATGACCCCCTTGGCTTCCAGTTCGTCTCGTGTACCGACGATGTAGAAGACCTTGTTCAACAGCTGCGTCTGCTCGGTCAACTTATTGTCCTTTTCGGCAATAGTTGCGATCTTCTCGGCAACCGTCAGCTCCAGGCCCTGCACCTTGCCCTGCAGTTGTGCAATCGCCTGCTCGCGTTCTGAAATCGTATTGCGCAAGTTGACGATGAGCGTATCCAGTCCGGCAATCTTCACTCCCAGAGAACGTACCCTCGCCTGGAGATTACTGATACGTGTCCGGCTGTCCTTGAGTGCCGCACCGACATCCTGGATGTTGTCAAGCAGCTGTTTCCGGCTGTCGAGATTTACCTGTTTGGCCTCTACGCCCTGAGCGCGACGTGTGAGGGTTCCTTCCTTCACGCGTGATTTCTCGAGGTCAGTGTAGATATCATTGATCTCTTTCATGACCCCTTCGAGGTAGGCATCCCGCTCGGTAAGAAGTTTCTGTACGGATTCCCGGTCGGACTGGACCTGCGACAACTGCTGCTGCAGGGCCTCTTCCTTTGCTTTATCCGAGCATCCAACAACAAGCAACGAGCAAAGCGCAACGATTGCGATTGTCGTTTTCATGGTATTCTCCTTATGGTGTATTCCGTTGTTCACTATGGTCAGGGGCACCGAGGGTAAAGAATTCCGCGTGCTGCCTCCCACCAGAGCCTCTCGAACTCTCCCGCACGTGGCAGCACGCTGGAATTCATTATAAACGTACGGAATGCCGGGGGAGGGTACAATCGGGGGGAGTATGTATATGCGGACTAGGGTAAATGATGTAGAGAGATAATCCACAATTTTAAGCGTGACTGATTACAGTAGCTTGTCAATAACCTCATTCTTCAAAAAAGTACTAAACTTTTTTGTGCCTCTGCCATTAAGATGATCGTTGTCCCGAAAATCATCGAATTCGAACCTGCTATCATAGAAGTAATTGAAGCATCTGGCTGAATGCTGTTCGGCTATCCTGTTAATTGTATTGGTCATCAGTTCATAGTTACTCTTTGTTATGTGCTCGTAATATGTTTTGTAAACTGGAGTTATGACAAAGGCAATTTTGATGTGTCTTTTGTTCAGCATGTCAGCCATTTCATTTAGTGTGCCAATATTGAAATCAAGGAGATCGTCTCTCATAAGCCCCTCATGAAGAGCAACCCTTTGCTTCCCATTTCTATCATCAACCCTTTTCTCAATACTTGGTACTTTGTCCGGCAGAGATTGGTGGCCGTATTCATTTATGTCCATCTGAGGAATATGGCGCAAGGTGTAGATAACTCCGAGAGGCCCATCCCACAAGAAAAGGGCACTATGCGTCCTTAAGTCGAAAACCGATGCAGAAGCATCTGCTTGTACGGCCATATACAACGAATAGTAAGGACATCGCCACGATTCTGAAATTGAAGGGAGATCTGTTTTGAGAGAAAGATAGGAAATTGGAAGAATTACCATTTTGACGTTCCTGCATTCGGGCAAATACTTCAACAACACTCTGTAGTCTTGGTATAGACACTGACTGGAATTGGCAAAGTTGAAAGCTTCTCGTCCAAAGAATTGCGGGTCTATTCCCAGATTCGAATATGATGAACCCATTACCAACACTTCAATTGCGTTCTTCTTCTTTTCGAAATAGTAGATCTTGGTGCTATATGTCGTAGGTATCCTGCGTGCAAGTAGTTCGAACACGATTGCCAGTGTGACTACCGGCAAGAGCACCAACACGATTTTGAATATCAGTTTCGTCATGGTCAAAACTGAAAATAGATGAAGCTTTTGGGAGCAGAATACTGCGCGAGTAAGAATGTGAGCAAAATGAGAGTACTGTATACAAGATATCTACGAGAAGCAGTCAGTCGGTTCAAATCGTTGATGCCGTCCTGTCCAAAGCATTTGGTGGCAAGGAGTACATAAGAAAAAGGTATGATTACAGCCGTAAGAAGAAGTCCAGAGTTGCCTTGTGACAGCAAAAAATCAGACCAGAGCCCTGTTTGACCACCGAGCATATTCGACAACACATACCCCGCATCTGTGAGGTTATTTGCTCTAAACAGCACCCAAGCAAGACTCACGAGATTGAACGTCACGATTATCTGCCATGCTTTCAGGAGTTTGGTTTTTTCAATCCTCATGGCTTTATGGAGCTTCTTCTTGTAGGGTCTGTAAAATACTGAGCATGCCAAATACACGCCATGCAGCCCGCCCCAAAGGACGAAACCCCAACTTGCACCATGCCAGAGTCCTGAAATCAGAAATGCTACAACAAGTGCTATGGCTGTGCCCCCGTTCTTCCAATCGCGCCACTCCATCTGTAGCGGCTTAAAGATGTATCCAAGAATCCAGCGGGAAAAGGTAATATGCCATCGTCTCCAGAAATCAACTACTGATGTAGCAAGGTAGGGACTGTTGAAGTTCTGGGTCAGATTGATGTTGAAGAGCCTCGCACTTCCCAGTGCCATATCTGTATAACCGGAGAAGTCCATGAAAATCTGGAAAGCGTAGGCATAGGTCGCCAGCAATAGAGGCAGACCGGTGAAGGCGTGGACATTGTTGTAAACGGTATCAACGTATAGACCAAGGCGGTCAGCAATCACTACCTTCTTGAAAAGCCCCCAGGTAAACAACAGCATTCCAAAGCGCATGTTGTCATAGTTGAACTCATATTTGCACTTGAGCTGTGGGATCAGATCGCCTGCCCGTTCGATTGGACCTTGGAGCAATCTTGGAAAGAAAGCCAGATACAAGAAAAAGTAACCGAAATGGCGCTCCGGCTTCCCTGTGTCGAGATAGATGTCAATGAGATATGATATAGCCTGGAAGACATAGTAGGACACTCCAATGGCAACGAATGACTTCACCGGCTCAATGTGCGCTTCCAACGAAAGGAGGGCAGAAAGTGCTTGCAGATTCTCCGAAAGAAACTGCAGGTACTTCATGGCAACCAGCGTCACTATATTGACCGCAATACCACTCCACAACAAGGCACGCTTCGCCTTGGTTGATTCTGCGTGAGCGATCCATATCCCAAACCCGAAGGTCGTCATCGCCACCTCTGCCAACACCACAAGGAGATATGGTAAGTCCAGGGCAGCATAGAATACTATGCTTGCCGCCAGCAGGACAGCCCAACGTACGCGCTGACTTACTGAGTAGAACACCAGGTAAACGAGTGGCAGGAACAGAAAGTATTTGAGCGAGTTGAAGGGCACGAGTCTGTGCTGTTCAGGTGGCAATCCTGGCGCGGATGCTGTTCAACAGATCCCCAACATTTCTGAATGTCACGAGCTCTTTTTGAGAAAATTCAATATCGAATCTGGATTCGATCGCCACGATCAGATTGACGTGCGAAAGGGAATCCCATCCATCGATGTCGTTAGCAGTCATGTCAGGCGTAATCTTGATATCCTCGTCTTCAAACACTTCACAAAAAACCTTGTTCAGTCTTTCCAGCAGTTCCACGGTTAGTCCTCCAGTGTGGATAAGTCTCCGGCGTCCTGGCCCAGGTAGCGAGCCTTTAATACTCGCCGCATGATCTTGCCGCTTTGGTTTTTGGGTATGCTGTCAACAATAATGATCTCTTGCGGCGTTGCGATGGATGAGGCTCTGTTGCTGATATGAAGTCTGATTTTCACTTCGAGCTCCTTGCACCAGGTGAATTGCCTATGGAGTTGGACGAATGCGACCACCTTTTCATACAGCAGTTCATCTGGTGCACCGATCACACCGGATTCAGCAACCTCTTCGATTTCCAAAAGGGCGCTTTCGACCTCGAAGGGACTAATCAGGTGCCCGGCGGTGTTGATGACATCATCACTACGTCCTTTGAACCAGTAGTGGCCATCATCATCTCGAACTGCTGTGTCACCGGTGTAGTAGTACCCTCCCTTGAACTTGGAGTTGTATGCTGATTCGTTGTTGAGGTAGGTGACAAACATGGAAGGCCAGCCGGTCTTGAGACAGAGGTTGCCTTGCCTGTTGTTGTCAAGCAACGCTCCATCATCGCCGATGATGGCAGGCTCAATGCCGTTCAGCGGTGTCCCCATTGAACCGGGGCGAATTTCAAGTCCTGGACGGTTGGTGACCATGATGCCGCCGGTTTCAGTCTGAAACCAAGTGTCGTAGATGTCTTTGCCGAGCGTGGTCCGTGCCCAGGTGATGACTTCGGGGTTGAGTGGTTCACCGACGCTGAATATGTGCCTGAGGGCACTCAGGTCGTAACGCCTGAAAAATGCTGCATCTTCTCGCATCAGCATGCGGAGTGCCGTCGGGGCTGAATACCAGATAGTAACAGCTTCACCCTGCAAGAGATCAAACCAACGTCTGGCATCATAGCCACCACCATAGTGGATCTGAGTAACGCCCAGACTCCAGGGACCGATGATGCCGTATGATGTACCGGTTACCCAGCCTTGGTCTGCCGTACACCAGAAGATGTCTGATTCATCGAGATCCAACACTTCACCTGCTGTCCTGCTCAGGTGCAGAATGCTTCGATGGACATGCAGGACACCCTTGGGCTTACCGGTGGAACCGGAAGTGTAATGAAGTACCGATGGGGTATCGGGCCCGGTCGGCAGTGCAGCAAAATCCTGAGAAGCCTCACGCATGAGTGCTGGATAGCTGAGGGTGTCTGCTGATAGGTGTTCCGGGATATCGGTAACAAGGATGTATTCCAGGGATGGAATCTGGTCTCGAACCCGTGTGATCTTCCTCAGCAGACTATTCTTTGTGACTATCCCTCTAGGTTTGGCGTCACTCAGGCGGTCCAGGATGGCGTCATCTCCAAAGTTCGAAAAGAGGGTTCCACAGACGACCTGCAGTTTCAATGCACCCAGGAAGCTGAAGAACTGTTCGGGTGTTTTAGGCAGGAAGGTGAACAGAGTATCGCCGGCCATGAAGCCGAGCGACTGCAAGGCATCTGCAAACCGGTTTGACTCACGGTCAAGATCATTGAAGGTATAGTCGGTCCTCTCCTGATTGGCGGATATCCAGCGGAATGCAACCTTCTCCCCACGTCCCAGTTCACACTGCTGACGGGTGCAGATGTGGCCGATATTGTACTGGTTGTTCTGTATTGGGTTCATGGCAGCATCGTGTCTTTGGAACAACGACCACCCACCATTGCGTGCGCGAATGCTGAGGCAGACTTGTCTCTTCTCAGGCCTTCGCTACTTGATGCAGGGATGATGCTTCCGGCACTGAAGGAAACAACGCCGGGAACATAAAAGGAAGGGCCTCCCCATCTTTCGGACGGAAGAGGCTTTAGCTTTTTTTCCCCCCGCGTCTCTCCCCGAGGACGTTCTATGGAGTAAAGTTAGCACCGTGACTTAGCATAATCAAGACAAATCCATGCAGAGGCTTTCAACTTGACAGGGTAACGTGAGTCCCGTCACAAGTTCGATTCAGCAGGTGTGCGTGGAGTCATCCCACTGTTAGACTGGGGGTGAATAACCGTCGCACTTTTGGGCTCTGAACCGCATTCAGGTTCGTGGATTATGAAGCATCTTCGCGCGAATTGAGGGGAGAAGTGAGGCTCCCTTGCTTTTGGTGAAGTAGCATGGTAACTTCTTCGCAAAGCTGAATAGTCTCGAATTCAGGGCAGAGTATTACGGACTTCACTGTCCCTGATCTGAGACAGCTCACGACTTCGATAACCGCTTGGAGGCAATCATGAAATTGCGCGTTGGAGCATTGGGGCTGGCTCATGGTATCATGTGGGGAGTAGGGGTGTTTGTGGCAACTCTCTTGTCCATCCAGTTTGGGCGGGGGGAAACAATTCGGACCCTTTCATTCATCTTCCCCGGATACGATTGGAATATCGGTGGGGCTTTTCTGGGATTGTTGTGGGGCTTCGTCGATGGTTTTGTCGTTGGGGCATTGATTGCGTGGCTGTACAACACTTTCTGCAAAATGCTTTACAAATCTGAAACTTTCGTAGCGTGAAGTGACAATGTTGTTTTGGGCACAGTTTCAGCAGCATTTGCCCCGACTTCGTGCCGGGGCCTTTTTTTTGCAGTAGCGTTACCAGTGAGAGCACATGATTGTGGAGAATCAGGTGTTCCCCACAAGTCCAAGTCTTATGGCGTGCCTCACCAGTCCAGCTGTCTCGTGAATGTCCAATTTTTGCATGATATTTGCCCGGTGTGTATTGACGGTGCGGAAGCTCAGGAAGAGCTGGTCGGCGATCTGCCGGTTTGTGTACCCGAGTGCAATCAGCTTCAGTACCTCTGTCTCGCGTTTTGTCAACTGTTGGCCCGGTGCCGACGCGGCTGGTTGTTCAGCCGGCGGTTGTTCCATTGCACGCTTAATGAAGCTCTCCACGATGATATTCGAGATTCCCGGACTGAAGAACCGCTCACCCGATACTGCTGAATCAATGGCCTTGAAAATATCCCTTTTGCCGGCATTCTTCAGCACATATCCGCTTGCTCCAGCACGAAGAATCTGATAGGCGTATTCCTCATCTTCATGCACCGTCAGAATCACCACTTTCACGTCTGGGAGACGTTCTTTGATAATCTTCGTGGCCGCAATACCGTCGAGGTTCGGCATGGAGATATCCATGATCACCACATCCGGCTTTGTCTTCTCGGTCATACGCACGGCTTCTTCACCATCCACTGCCTCCCCCACGATTGAATAGTCCGGCGACGTACGCAACAGCGCCCGGAGCCCGCTCCTCACAACATCATGATCATCAGCAATGAGAATCCTGGTTTTGGACATTCTGCTCCTCGGTCAATATTCACATTCTGTACACGTTACCGTCCTTGCGAGGCCTGAAGGGCCGAAGCAACCTCACACTCGATCTCTTACCACAGCACCCAACACTCTCATTCTTCACTCGCCACGGGAAGCGTCACGGTGATCGTCGTGCCCCGATCAGGCCCGCTGTCGACGGCGAACGATCCGCCCAGCAACTCCGCACGTTCCCGCATGCCAAGCAATCCAAAGCCATGTCCTTCAGCATGCATGCCGGCCATGTCATTGCGTACAATCCCCTGTCCGTTGTCGTGGATGCACAATTCCAGCGATGCGTTTTGCCGTGAAAGATGGATTTCCGCCGCTGTGGCATGCGCATGCTTGGCGATATTCGCTAATGCTTCCTGGGAAATGCGGTAGAGGGCAATCTCTGAGTCACCAGGGAGATCCGTGGGAATACCCTCGGTACAATGAATACTGGTGGCAATGCCCTGGCGCTTTTCGAAATCTTTCGCCAGGAGCCGGAGTGCCGTCACAAGGCCGAAGTCATCAAGCACGCTCGGACGGAGGTTCGAAGAGATCCTCCGCACCTCCGCGATTGACCGGTCCAGTTCCTCCCGCACATCCCGCAGCTGCTTCGCCATCTTGCGGTCACCCGGTGCACCTTCTTCTTCCAATACTTCCACGCGGAACTTCATTCCGCTAAGTCGCTGGCAGAGGTCATCGTGAAGCTCCCGTGATATGCGGGCCCGCTCTTCTTCCTGTGCCCGCTGCATGGATGACGCAAAACGCCTGAGTCCTGCAATTCGCTCCTGTTCAGCCTTCTCGACCTGCTCGACCATCGCGTTGAACCTGTCACCCACAAGCCGCAGTTCGTCCCTTCCGGTCAAATGCACTTTCTGCGACAGGTCTCCTTTTCCAACCTTCTCCATCACCGACATCAGGTGTGCCAACGGCTTCGTGATGCTGCGCGTCATCCAGATCCCGGCGAGTGTGCCGAAAATCAGACTGATACCAAGCACTCCAAGAATTGTGTTGTTCGTGGTACGTCCTGCGACAAGAAGTTCGTCTTTTGTACGAGTCAGGTTGAGCTCCGTCCGCGTCTGTACCCGTTCGTTGAGCGTCGAAGCCAGACCTCGATACGAATCCATAAACGCATCCAGCTGCGACCGCCGGGCTTTCTCCGAATCAATGAGGGTGCGGGCAAGGCGCAGGCCGTCAGCGGACCGCTGCTGCAGTTCTGTGGCCGAGCGTTTCTCCTCGGCGGAGAGCAGAACGACCCGGTGGACGCGCAGGAACTCCGAGAACTGCTTCTCGGCGATGCTCAGCTGGTCTGTGAATTTGCCTTCCCCCGTCAACATATAATCACCCAGACTTTTGGCCAGCGCATTCATCTGCACCTGCATTCCGAGTGCAACCTGGAGCCGGCGGTAGGCGATGGGGTCGGTTACACTAATGGAACCGAGAATGCGGTCCGATAGCAGCGCGTCGATAGCCTGGAGCTCATCACGCAGTGCATTCAGATCTCTCACTTGCACGTCACGCAGGCGTACCTGCTCAAGCGCCGCATCGTGAAATCTGACAATAGAGTCCTGCAGGTCTGACCTTAGACCAGCGAAACGCGCAAGTGCCGCGACGCCCGCTGCATCCTTCCGGCTGCTGTCAAGCCCCTTCGGATCTCGTTCTGGTGCACCGAGCAACCGGTGGTCTCCCGTGGCAGAGTAGGCAAGTGTGGCGAAGGCCGTTTCGGCGAGGTAGTTTTCGATGGCATAGACTGCAGAGTTGACGGGCTCCCGCACCTGTGTCAACTCTTCAAGTTTGTCGTTTACTGCGCTCGTTTGGGTAAACGACACCAGGCCGATCAACACACACAGCACAAGGAGCACACCGATGCCCAGCCCGAGTTTCGCTCCGATGTTCAGCATCTTCTCATGCCTCCGTTCTCACACAAAGGAACGCAAAGTATGGCAAAAGACCAAACGAATTGAGAGGTACGGCGGATTTGAAGAGCTTGAAAATTCTTCGTACCCTATGCCAACTGAATCTCAGACCCGGAGGATACCTATGAACACCGCCACGCACGCTGCAACCGCAGCGGTCGCCCAGGCCATCAAAGCCTCGGGCGCCATCGTGAAGATTTCCCCTGAAGGCTTCAAGGCATTGCTCCAGCGGGCGAAAGAACCCCTGGTCATAGTCTCTCAGGGCGGCCTGATTTCGAAGAAGTTTGAGTATCTGATGGGGTACAAAGGACTTGTTTTCTTCACGAGCTCGAAGGAACAGTTTGGTTTTACATCAGGAGTGGAGCTCGTCACCGCCGAGAAGATCTGGATACCGGGCTGAGGACGATTCGTTATTGTGTTATCTGACACCTGAACTCGGGATCTCCCCGGCTATGCAAGAAAATTCATCGTCCGTGAAGCCTATTCCTCTCATCGCTCCTGAGCCCATCGATCCTGTGGCCCGGTACGTTCCTCTCATCCTGCGCCTGTTGCTCTATGTTTTCCTGACCTGGTTCCTGATCGAGGCCATCCCGATCTTCTATTCGTATGATCCGAACGAAGCCTGGCCGCGTCTCGTCTGGATATTCCGCACATTTACATTCCTGCCTCTCCATGAGGGAGGGCACGTTCTCTTCATGTTCTTCGGCAAGACACTCCATGCGCTGGGTGGATCATTCTGGCAGATCATGTTCCCGCTCCTATGGTTCATCATTGCGTTGAAGCAGCGGTCGCAGGTCGCCCCCTTCCCTCTTTTCTGGGTGGGAGAAAATATGATGGACGTGAGTCTCTATATCCGTGACTCACAGGACATGATACTGCCGCTGCTCGGCGGGCACAAATCTGGGCACGACTGGCATTTTCTGTTGACGAGGTGGGACCTCATTGATTCCTGTCAGGAGGTGGCGGATGTCATCTATTTCGCGGGGGTAATTATCTCTATTGTGGGAATTGTCGGCGGGATTATCTGGGCGTCTGTGGCGTTCTATCGATCAGGAAAACCTGCGGAGCCGGTATCCATACTTCACAAACGGAAGAGCGATTGACTTCAGTCAATCAGCTATAGACAAACGTCAACCGTTTTCTCCAGCAAGCCTGGCAATCTGCAGCAGATAGAACCGCAACCGGTCCTGTTGCACCGGATTCAGCGCCTGTTCCTCGATCGATGCGATCCGTTCCACTTCCTTCATTGCCCGTATGATCGTTGCAGGCACCTCCATCTGACCTTCCGCTGCGATGTTCAGATATTCCACTGCAGCAGCAAGGAACTGCCGCATCTCATCATCGCCACGCGTGACTCGGAAATACGACGTAAGCGCCGAAGGCAAACGCACATCGCGCGACGCCAACTGGAAATCACGCGGTTGCAGTTTCGACGAAATCGAATAGAGCGCCACGGCCAGCTCAACAAACGATTCAACACGCTGGAAGACCGGATGCTCAAGCAATGCCCACGCACGCGAACGCCAGAACCGGATCTCCTCCGGAATCCTGAGCAATCCCCCTACATCCTTCAACCAGGCCTGCTCAATCGACCCGTCAATCATCTCCTGCAATCGCTGCAGGTTCGTGTTGAACAGATCCGGCTGTAGTAACACCGCCAGGTCCGGGCGAAGTGTGGGAAGCAAAGCAGGTTTGAAGCCGGCCGGTTCGAAAAAGTCACCCACATCGATACCATGTCTGCGCAGCAACTCCTGCTGGAACAGAGGAATGTACTTCGCCATTGCATCCACGTCTTCGCGCAGCGCAATGAGGGCTGAGTTTCCTGCTGGGAAGGCCCGTTCGAGTGTCTCCAGGTGTTCAACGCCATGATAAAGCCGTAGTGTTTGAAGGATTTCGTAAACTGGCAGATGCGGAAAAATCCGATCCGCCAAAAACGTCTCCGGATCTCCCTCCACCGATTCCCGGTGTGCAAAGGCATCCAACGCACGGAAGAGTCCGACAGTCAGTTGGTTGATTCCTAGAACCGCCGTCTGCGCTTGATTGTGTGCGATTGCGCGCAGCAGACTCCCGTACCGCGCGAAGGGAATGGTCTCCGCAATCCGCTCGAGTATGCGGTTGCCCTCCTCTTTGACCGAGTGTCCGGGGCGCACTGTTGGCCTGTCACGAAGCGGCGGGGTTGTCCGCGCAATGAAGTACGAGATAACATGCAGGCCCACCACATCTTCCTCGCGACCGTAGAGAATCTGCCGGAAGTTCTCAGTCAGTACTTCCAGAAATCCATCCAGCGCCTTGCTCTGTGCGCCAACGGTGAGCCGTTCAAGCGTTTGTTCTCCGCGTCTTGTACTCTTGAAGCGGCTCTGTGCAAACTCCTCGCAGGCCCGGACAAGGTCACCGCGGTGTTTCTCTTGCTGTTTTGCAATGTGATGCAGCAGTTGAGTTAGATCGTGTACAGGAATGTGCCTGACCCGCTCGGCTATTGCACTCTGGAAGGTTCGCAGGTCTCCGCCCGAAAAGACACCCTGCATCGGCGTAGTTGCATAAAGCGTGCTCCTTCGCGTCGAAGCCCGCAGTCCCATGGCAAACCGCCGTGACGAGTTTTCGGATTGTATAAACGCCGGCGTGCCGCTCACCTCACCGTAGTAGCCTCCCTGCCGCTGCATAGGTTCGCCGCTTCCCATCTTCAGCCGCACGTGATCGGCAAGGCCCCGTTCCCCAAGCCAGTGCATCAGCTCGAACTTTGCCTGCCGGTACATCCGCGCGGCGGGTGTCTGACCCACATTCTGACTCAGATCGGAACCTGCAATAAACACCTCGGCAATCATCTCTCCAAAACGGTCACGGGTTTCCTGGTTCAGCCTCCTGCTCTGAAGCGCATGCTCCCACAGTTTATTCAGATATCCCGTCAGGCCCCGCACCGCCTCCACGTCTTCAAAAAGCGGGATCAGCCAGACTGAAGGGAGAACGAGATCCGGGTGGTCGCGAAGCGCATGTTCGCGCCGCGCATGGAACTTCCGATCCAGAGCAATCAGGGCCTCCGGCCGCGACGACATGCTTACCTGGAATCCCAATACGAGTCCCGGATTGCCATATTCTGCTCCGATCTCGTTGATCTCGGTGATATTGAACACCGTGGTATCAATGGCAAACTGGTCCTGTGCTGTCACCATGTTCTGCTGAATGCGCGGCGTAATCACAATGCGTTGGAGAAGATCGCGATAGAGAACCGCCTCACGGAGCAGCGCCGGATCACCGATATTGCGCTGCAGTGCAGGAATCAGTCCGTGCAACTCCTTGCGGAGCCGTTTGTTGAGACTTCCGTAGGACTCAAGTGCCTCACGCCGTTTCCGGCGCAGCTCCAGCATCCGCCGTTCCAACCTGTCATTGTGATGCCAGAGCGTGGTAACCGGATCGCTTGCTACGTGAAGCGACATGCCAATGCGCCGCAGGCGTCCCGCTTGAGCATAGAACGGCAGAATTCCGCGGTACCGCCGTTCGAGCTGGTGCGTCAGCCCGGTGATTTCATTGAGCAGGTGAACAAAATGGCGCGACTTTGCCTGCAGCTGCTCCATCTCGACCTGCAATTCCGGCGAAATCCGCACTGTCCCGTCCCGTTCCATAAGCATCCTGAGCAGCCGCGACATCCGCTGGACATTTTGCATCAGCACAGACCCGACAAGGTTGTGCCCCTGTCCGGAGGGACGGTTGCTCCCGTCCCAGTCTCCCCAGAACGAGAGAAACGTCGGCGGCAATCCCGCACCTTCGATCTCTCCGCAGAGCTCTGCGGCGATGTGAGCGTCGAGATCAATGATGACCTCCTCGGCTTCTCCGCTTGACGTAATCGCGACATTGAGCCCGAGGAATTCATTTACGAGGTCGCGGGCTACCCTGGAGAGCTGCATCGTGCGATGCCTCCCTGCCGCGAATCATCTCGTGCAGTATCGCATCAAAGGAAGCTTCAGTCCGGATGGAGTACATCTGCGTCGGATGCACCGTACGATCGAACAACCGGTGTGTGAATGCCTCCTCCCGGCGCTTCAAGGAATCCTTGTAGAATTCCTTCTCCAGGCTGCGCGCAAGTGTCTTTCCATTGTCATTCCGCGCCAGCGCGCAATACTCTTCGGCAAGGGATAGGCGGTCCATGTACCGTTGACGGAACACCGCGATACGTGCAGGTAAGAATTCCTTCAGCAACAGTTGCCGCGCGTGCTCTTCGTGCAGGTCTTCCTGAAGCGGCGTGCGTATCGACGAAGCTTCTTTCTCAACCAGCCCGGTAACTATGTCTTCCAATGTCTTCCACGCATATGATGCGTGATCCGCAGGAGCCTTTGTACGTACGGAGGTGTAGGAAGTGCGCCTGTACTGCGCCGACTCTTCGGCGATGATACGATTGAGATCAATGAGCACACGTCGCGTTTTGTTCTGCAGAACCGTCGCCGGGTCCGTGCCGCCGAGTGTCAGACGGAATGCTTTTCTGCCGGTGTCAAAGCCCTTCTCGGTTCTCGCAAATGTCGAAAGCGGAACCATTCCGATCCCCTGTCGTGCAAGCCCCGAACCGACCCAATCAAGCGACAGGCCTGCAGGAAGTTTGTCGATGATCATCAGGGGATACATGCTTCCTGTGGGGGGCTCGATGTGAATCCCGAACGGATTTCTGTCGGCGGGAAGGTTGCGCAGAGCCGAGGTCAATGCCTCCATCCGTTCATACAGGAGAGTATTCCTCAGCCTCCAGTATGCGCGCGTCGTCTCCAGGGAATTGCGATAGAAGAGATACGAGAGAAGAATCGCCCCCGTGTTCGGTCTTATTGAAGAAAGAATCGCGCAGAAGCGCTCACGAAGGGCTGCATCCCTGATCTCAACAACCGAGAGCCTTGCACCGGCCATGCAATCGGTTTTGGACATCGAATGCACCGTTACAAGCCGGCTTGCCTGTCGTGAAGTCAGGCCGCCCGTCGCTACCTGTTCATCCGCAATCTGACGCAATGTCGGGATTTCCGGTAGATCCGTCAACGGCGCTACGTTCTGGTAGGAAAGATCGTCAATCACGGTGATCTCCTTCCCCAGCAACTTCTGCAAGAGCTCCTTGACGGTGGCAATCTTGAAGACCCTTCCGGTGGCGTTGTGCGGGTTGTTCAGGACCACTGCACCATGGTTGCTCCATGTTGCATCGCCGCGCAGGCGCTCCTCCACTGCATTCACAATACCATCCCCGTCCAGATCCAGGTCCGCCGTGAGAGGTACAGCGTACGTCGCCGGGAAGCAATGCTCGTATGTCCAGCTCAGATCCGGCATCACCACATCTGTGATTCCGCAATGGAAGCCCAGCAGACTCAACGCCGTTCGTGCTGAGCCGCTCACAACAATACAGCTGCGCTGATCATACTCCGGGTGGTGCCGGACAAAGGCAGCAATCAACGACTGCTCCAGATCGGTATGCCACTGCGGATCATTAACGTTAGCCGCCAGGGTGTTCACAAGTTCCCGCGGGTCATAATGCAGGAAGTGATCGAATGGCAGGTCCGGCATGTGTGCCGGAACACTTTCCAGAATGCGGTTGACCCGTGCATCGATTCCTGCCAGTGCAACGCTGAGCCGTTGTTCGTGTACGGCAAGCAGTGACTCGACTCTCCTTCCAATCTGTCCGCTTGCCTGCAGAAGCGCTTGCTCGCCGCCTGTGTTAAATCCCGGGGCTTCAAGCGGCGGCTCAACGGTGAGCGGAGCATAATCTGGCTCTGCGACTCCATGTGGTGTATGATGCTCCAGCAGATACGTGAGCAGTTCCACTTCCGACGCAGACGGGGTCCCTTTCAGTTGAAAATGCAGAGTCTCGAGCAGTTGGAGGTACTCGGCATTTCCGGCGACGAAGATAGTCGAGAGGGCGGCCAGCCGGGGGGAAAAAATGCCCGGCGTAAGAAACCGGATCACGCGGTCAATCAGTCGGGCCTCACGGCCGAGAGAGAGGTGATTGGGCGCATCATTCACTTCGACAAAGAAGATAGGCGACGCGAGGCTGAGCTGACGGAGTGAGCGGCGCGTTTCCTCGTTCGTGATCGCACCAAGGACAAGGAACAGCGGCCGGGATGGCGCTTCTGTTGTCGTTGCACGCACACGGCTGAGCGCACCATGTTCATCATCCGGAAGTGTCTCGAACTCCAGGCCGTTGAAAGACTTTATGTGCGGTGGGAGATCAACACGAAACAGCAGGATTTTTGCAGGCAATGTCGCAAGGAATGCCGAGAGCGCATGGAAGAATACACGGAGCGTTTCGATGCGTCCCCCGGACGCGAGTATGATTTCGCGGTGCTCCGAGGCCTTGCCGGTGTCATACACGAGAGGCTCCTGTTGTTGCTGGAGCCAGTTGCTGAATGCGAGTACCAGCGAGGGCGGTGTTGCACGCGCAAAACCACCGCGGGGAAGATATGGTGCGCTTTTGCGGACCAGGTTTACAAACAGATCGAACAGAGGACGGTCCGTATCGGGCCAGTCCAACGCCTGCATCATTTTCTCAGGGAATTCATCTGTAAGCTCCTCATCACGTATGGCAAGTCCGGTGATCGCCCTGAGGTATGCCGAAGAGAGACGTGTTTCCTGAACGGGGTTACCGATGTGGAAATTCACACGGTCTTCGGGCGCGACGGCCGCGGCAGCTGTGGTCTCGCTGATCTCGGAGACCTTCGCAGCCCTTGTGGGCTTGAGTCGAAAAACGGTATTGAGGGCAGAAGTGGTCGTCATGAGCCCCGAGAGATTCAACTTTGAGTTCTGAACTGAGAACTCAGAGTTTGGAATTCTTTTTTTGATACGCCGCGATAGCCCCCTGCACGAACGTATGGAACATCGCCAGTAGATCATTTCCTTGCACTGTTTCCCCAGGAGAAAGCGACACCACCGTGCGTGCGTTCTTCAGAGACTGGCTTGCCTCTGCGAGGCGTGCCGCCTGGGGTGTGAGCAGCAGAAGTTCGGGACTCTCCTTCAGCAATCGCATTTCTTCCTTTTCAAACTCAAGCTGTTTCTTCTTCAGCGCAAGTTCATGTGTTGTCCGTGTTTCGGCCAACATGGCGTCTTGTTCAAGTTCAGACTTCTTGAGATCGTAACGTTTCAAAGCGAGTTCATGTTCGAGGAGTGCAACCTCTTCGTCCGCCTTCACACGCGCCCTGGCTTCGGTGATGCGGGCTTGCTGGTTCAACGTTTCTGTCTGCTCGAGAATCCTTGCATGCTCGCGTTGACGCATTGCTTCGGCAATCTGTGTGTTCACCGGCTCAAATGAAGTGATAGCAAGATTTACGATCTCGAGACCGAGCGCGTTATTGATGTCTTTGAACCGTTGCTGGAGATGCACACGGAGCCCGTCCGAAGATAATTCTTCGATCCCTCTCGCTTCCGTATATTCTTTTGCGTATCCCAGGAGGAGTGTTTCAAGTTCCTTGCCGGCTCTCGCGACCGAGCCGGCTGTCCAGCCGCCGGCGCGTACGAGGGAGGCGAGGTGGCTCATCGATGCTGCGACGGTCACGGCGATCTTGAAGCGCACATCCAGGTTTCCTTTCGCGGATCCCTCGATGGTTTGCGTGAACGAGTGTGCGGTGCGTGTAATGGGAGTGCTGAAATGCCGGGGGTAGAAGCGCCCCTTGCGGATGCCGACGCCGTCGTGTGTTTCATACACCACGATTTGATCGGGTTTGCGGAACCGGTACTCGAAGAGCACTGCCGCTATGATAAGCGCGCCAATGATCAGGGCGAATTCCATGGGGTAATCCTCCTAGGGGAGCTAAATTATAGCCGATCTGGCATCAAATCGCAACAGTCCTCGCGAGGAGCGCTCTCAGCGACGAAGCGACCTCGCTGTCCTTGCGAGTGGCGCCTCGTCGCCGCGAAGCAACCTCACCGTCCTCGCGAGGCCCGAAGGGCCGCAGTGACCTCGTCGTTGAAGATCCCATCAAACATCGGCCTTGTGAGCTTTCCCGTGAACGTGTTTTGCTGACTCGGGTGGTATGAGGCAATGAACGTCAGATCGCCGAAAACGTACATGGCGCCGTGGGCAAACCGGGGCATGGAGGAAATGGCGATCCGGCCGGCGTCACGGTAGGCTCTGATCGCCGCCTCGAATCCGACTTTCCCCAAGCCGACGACAACCTTGACGTTCTTCAGAAGGGCAAGTTCCTGGAGAAGGAAATGACGGCACGACGAGATTTCGGCCGCGGTGGGTTTGTTCTGGGGAGGAGCACAGCGGAGTGTTGCGGTGATGTAGCAACCCTTCAGCCGGAGTCCGTCTTCGCGGTGCACGGACTCCGGCTGATTGGCAAAACCTGCATGGTGGAGGGCACGGAAGAGCCAATTGCCGCTCTCGTCGCCGGTAAACATCCGACCGGTGCGGTTTCCCCCGTGGGCTGCAGGAGCCAGGCCCACGAGAAGCAACCACGCGTCGGGATCGCCGAAGCCGTTGAGCGGCTTCCCCCAGTACTCCTCGCGGGCAAAGCGGCGCACCTTCTCTGCTGCGGTCGACTCGCGCCATGCAACGAGCCGGGGGC
>CAWDEM010000003.1:0-10940 GCA_963801355.1 Ignavibacteriota bacterium
TACCGCCGAGTGTCAGACGGAATGCTTTTCTGCCTGTGTCAAAGCCCTTCTCGGTTCTCGCAAATGTCGAGAGTGGAACCATTCCGATCCCCTGCCGTGCAAGCCCCGAACCGACCCAATCAAGCGACAGGCCTGCAGGGAGTTTGTCGATGATCATCAGGGGATACATGCTTCCTGTGGGGGGCTCGATGTGAATCCCGAACGGATTTCTGTCGGCGGGAAGGTTGTGCAGTGCGGAGGTCAATGCCTCCATCCGTTCGTACAGGAGAGTGTTCCTCAGCCGCCAGTATGCGCGCGTTGTCTCCAGGGAATTGCGATAGAAGAGATACGAGAGAAGAATCGCCCCTGTGTTCGGTCTTATTGAAGAAAGAATCGCGCAGAAGCGCTCACGAAGGGTTGCATCCCTGATCTCAACGACCGAGAGTCTTGCACCGGCCATACAATCGGTTTTGGACATCGAATGCACTGTTATAAGCCGGCTTGCCTGTCGTGAAGTCAGGCCGCCCGTCGCGACCAGTTCATCCGCAATCTGACGCAATGTCGGGATTTCGGGCAGGTCAGCGACTGGCGCTACGTTCTGGTAGGAGAGATCGTCAATGACGGTGATCTCCTTCCCCAGCAACTTCCGCAAGAGCTCTTTGACGGTGGCAATATTGAAGACCCTGCCGGTGGCGTTGTGCGGGTTGTTCAGAACCACTGCACCATGGTTGCTCCATGATGCATCGCCGCGCAGGCGCTCCTCCACCGCATTCACAATGCCATCCCCGTCCAGATCCAGGTCCGGCGTAAGAGGTACGGCGTATGTCGCCGGAAAGCAATGCTCATATGTCCAGCTCAGATCCGGCATCACCACATCGGTGATTCCACAATGGAAGCCCAGCAGACTCAACGCCGTTCGTGCTGAGCCGCTCACCACAACGCAGCTGCGCAGGTCATACTCCGGGTGGTGACGGACAAATGCAGCAATCAACGACTGCTCCAGATCGGCATGCCACTGCGGATCATCAACGTTAGCCGCCAGGGTGTTCACAAGTCCGCGCGGGTCATACTGCAGGAAGTGATCGAAGGGCAGGTCCGGCATGTGTGCCGGAACCCTTCCAGAATGCGGTTGACCCGTGCATCGAGTCCTGCCAAAGCAACGGTGAGCCGTTGCTCCGTGTGCCGCAAGCAGTGACTCGACTCTCCTTCCGATCTGTCCGCTTGCTCGCACAAGCGCTTGTTCCCCGCCTATGTTGAATGCCGGGGGTTCAAGAGGCGGCTCAACGGTGAGCGGTGTGCGATCCGGCACTGCGACTTCGTGGGGTGCATGATGATCCAGCAGGTACGTCAGCAGTTCCACTTCCGACGCGGAAGGGGTCCCCTTCAGCTGAAAATGCAGGGTCTCAAGCAGCTGGAGGTACTCAGCATTTCCGGCGACAAAGACAATCGAGAGGGCGGCAAGCCGGGGCGAAAAGATACCCGGCGTAAGAAACCGGATCACGCGGTCAATCAGTCGGGCTTCACGGCCGAGAGAGAGGTGATTGGGCGCATCGTTCACTTCGACAAAGAAGATGGGCGACGCAAGGCTGAGCTGACGGAGTGACCGGCGCGTCTCCTCGTTCGTGATCGCGCCAAGGATAAGGAACAGCGGCCGGGATGGTGCTTCTGTTGCCGCCGCACGAACACGACTCAGGGCATCATGTTCATCATCCGGAAGTGTTTCGAACTCCAGACCGTTGAAAGACTTTACGTGCGGTGGGAGATCAACATGAAACAGCAGGACTTTTGCAGGCAATGTCGCAAGAAATGCCGAGAGCGCATGGAAGAACACACGGAGTGTCTCGATGCGTCCCCCGGACGCGAGTATGATTTCGCGGCGTTCCGAGGCCTTGCCGGTGTCATACACAAGCGGCTCCTGTTGTTGCTGGAGCCAGTTGCTGAATGCCAGTACCAGCGGGGGCGGTGTTGCACGTGCAAAACCGCCGCGGGGAAGATATGGTGCACTCTTGCGGACCAGATTCACAAACAGATCGAACAGAGGCCGGTCCGTGTCGGCCCAGTCCAACGCCTGCATCATTCTCTCGGGGAACTCATCCGTGAGCTCCTCATCACGTATGTCAAGTCCGGTGATCGCCCTGAGGTATGCTGAAGAGAGGCGTGTTTCCTGAACGGGGTTGCCGATGTGGAAATTCACACGGTCTTCAGGCGCGACGGCCGCGGCAGCCGTGGTCTCGCTGATCTCGGAGACCTTCGCAGCCCTTGTGGGTTTTAGGCGGAATGCTGTATGAAGAGCAGGGTAGTTGTGGCCATGGAACGTCATGCGAGGCCCGGAGGGCGAATCGTCTCACCCGCAGCGCGGCTCCACTATCTTCTTCTCTTCGGTACGCCTCAATCGCACCCTGCACGAACGTGTGGAACATCGCCAGCAGATCAGTTCCCTGCATTGTTTCCCCCGGGGAGAGCGACACCACCGTGCGTGCGTTCTTCAGAGACTGGCTTGCCTCTGCGAGGCGTGCCGCCTGGGGTGTGAGCAGCAGAAGTTCGGGACTCTCCTTCAGCAGTCGCATTTCTTCCTTCTCAAACTCAAGCTGTTTCTTCTTCAGCTCAAGTTCATGTGTCGTCCGTGCTTCGGCCAGCATGGCGTCTTGTTCAAGTTCAGACTTCTTGAGATCGTAACGTTTCAATGCGAGTTCATGTTCGAGGAGTGCAACCTCTTCATCCGCCTTCACACGCGCCCTGGCTTCGGTGATGCGGGCTTGCTGGTTCAAGGTTTCCGTCTGCTCGAGAATCCTCGCATGCTCGCGTTGACGCATCGCTTCGGCAATCTGTGTGTTCACCGGCTCAAATGAAGTGATGGCAAGATTCACGATTTCCAGCCCGAGCGCGTTATTGATGTCTTTGAACCGTTGCTGGAGATGTACACGGAGCCCGTCCGACGATAGTTCTTCGATCCCTCTCGCTTCCGTATATTCTTTTACGTACCCCAGGAGGAGCGTCTCAAGTTCCTTGCCGGCTCTCGCGACCGAGCCGGCTGTCCAGCCACCTGCGCGTACGAGGGAGGCGAGGTGGCTCATCGACGCAGCCACAGTCACGGCGATCTTGAAGCGCACATCCAGGTTTCCTTTCGCGGATCCCTCGATGGTTTGCGTAAACGAATGTGCGGTGCGCGTGATGGGAGTGCTGAAATGCCGGGGGTAGAAGCGTCCCTTCCGGACCCCGACGCCGTCGTGTGTCTCATACACCACGATTTGATCGGGTTTGCGGAACCGGTACTCGAAGAGCACTGCCGCTATGATAAGCGCGCCAATGATCAGGGCGAATTCCATGGGGTAATCCTCCTAGGGGAGCTAAATTATAGCCGATCTGGCATCAAATCGCAACTGTCCTTGCGAGCGGCGCCTCGCGCAGTCCTCGCGAGGCGCCGACGAAGCAACCTCACCGGTCAAGATTGTACAACGATCCAAGCGCGCTTCGCAGCCTTGAAGATCCCATCAAACATCGGCCTTGTGAGCTTCCCTGTAAACGTGTTTTGCTGGCTCGGGTGGTATGAGGCAATGAACGTCAGATCGCCGAAAACGTACCTGGCGCCGTGGGCAAATCGCGGCATGGAGGAGATGGTAATCCGGCCGGCCTCGCTGTAGGCTCTGATCGCCGCCTCGAATCCTACTTTCCCGAGGCCAACGACAACCCTGACGTTTTCTAGGAGGGCCAGTTCCTGGAGAAGAAATGGGCGGCACGATGAAATTTCAGCCGCGGTAGGTTTGTTCTGGGGAGGGGCACAACGGAGTGTTGCGGTGATGTAGCAATCCTTCAACCGGAGTCCGTCTTCGCGGTGCACGGACTCCGGTTGATTGGCAAAACCTGCATGGTGGAGAGCACGGAAGAGCCAGTTGCCGCTCTCGTCGCCGGTAAACATCCGTCCGGTGCGGTTTCCTCCGTGGGCCGCAGGAGCCAGGCCCACGAGAAGCAACCACGCGTCGGGATCACCGAAGCCCGTGAGCGGTTTCCCCCAGTACTCTTCGCGGTCAAAGCGGCGCACCTTCTCTGCCGCGGTCGACTCGCGCCATGCAACGAGCCGGGGGCAGAGACGACACGGCAATGCGGGTATTCAGCCTGTTGAGTTCTGTCATTGCGAGGCCTGAAGGGCCAAGCAATCTCCTCTAATTGTCATGCGAGTCGCAGGTCAGACGATCAGTTCACACTTCGTCTCGGTGCTTTGCCCAGCACATCGTCAACGGTAAGGTTCTTCAGCGGCCCCAGCTTCATTGCCGCGACTTTCGACTCAATCTCCTTCCTGTCTCCAACGAGCACGACCGCCATCTTTTCAGGATTCAAATACTTCTTCGCCACCCGTTCCACATCCGCTTTCGTTACAGCCAGGACATTCTTGATGTAGTTGTTGTAGTAGTCATCAGGAAGTCCGTAGATCATCATCTCTTCGATCTTCCCGGCAATCTCGCCGACCGTCTGAAAATCGGCCGGGAAACCGAGGGCCACATAGTTCTTCGCGCGGTCCACTTCTTCCTGAGGGATCGGTTGGAGGATCCTGTTGAGTTCCTTCATGAACTCCATTAGTGCGGAGTCAGTCTTTGCCGTGTGTACGGAGGATCCGGCGACGAACGGACCCGCCAGCTTGCGGAAACCGAACGAAGAGCTGGCACCGTAAGTGTAGCCATGTTCTTCGCGGAGGTTCTGGTTCAACCGGGAGCTGAACGAACCGCCGAGGATCGTATTCATCACGACAATCGCATAGTAGTCATCCGTCATGCGGGGAGCACCGATGCACCCCATTCTGATCTCCGTTTGGGCTGCTCCCGGCTTGTCCACAAGCGCCACTGTCCGTTTCTGCACCTGTGCGATAGCAGGAAGGGACGGCTGGGGCACCGTTCCTTTTTGCCATCCGCCATATGCCGCCTCGAGCTTGGGCTTCATCATCGACACCGTGACATCACCCACGATCACAAGAACAGCATTATTGGGCCGGTAATACGTTTCGTGGAACTTACGCAGATCCTCTACACTCAGGGCGCGGATTGCCTTTTCATCGCCAATGGCGGTGCGTCCGTACGGGTGATCCAGTGAATAGAGCGTGCGGGAGAAGAGCGCTGACGCCTGGGCACGCGCTTCATCGCGCCAGGAGAGGAGTGTTGTGAGGCGTTCCTTGCGGTGCCGTTCCAGCTCGGCAGATGCAAATGTCGGCCGCAGAGCAGCATCGGCTTGCAGGGCAAGCGCCGAGTCGAGCTTGGAGACCGGCGTATACAGACTCACCGATGATGTATGCAGCCCGGCAGATCCGTGAAGTGATGCGCCGAGGTAATCCACCGCATCGGCGAAAGCAAGGGCATCCCGTGATCCCGAGCCGTCGGTGAGCATGGTTGCCACCATTGATGCCAAACCGGTCTTTCCTGCGGGGTCATTCACCGCGCCGGAATTTATCACAAGGTTCATCTGCACGAGCGGAACCTGGTGTTTCTCGAGCAACACGACCGGCAGACCGTTCGACAGGGTGAAGTGCTGAACCGGCGCCATTGAGAACGAAGGCGGCGGGCCGACGGGTGGTGGTGCCGAGCGATCGGGTTTCTGAGCTAAGGCCTGCAGCCGCAAGCAGCAGTGCGACATGCCAGGAGAGAGCACAATCACCACGCCCTGCTGTCATTGCGAGTGCGCCGAAGGCGCCTCATCGCAAACTCATCGTTGATCTCATCATCACTTCCCCTCCTTTCCCGGCATTGCGGCGAGTTCTTTCTTCCCTTGCGGAACGATGCTCAGCACAACCCGGTTATTGTCGCGCTAAATACGTTGCCGCCGCTGTTTGAATGTCGCCGGGATCAAGTGCCTTGTAGCGCGAAAAGTCTTCCTGAAAGTAGTCAGGATTGCCGGTCTGTGTGAAATATCCGTTCAGCAGATCCACTTTTCCGCCGAAGCCGCCGACTGATTCAAGCCGTCCGAGGAACGACGCCTCGTACTGATTCACGGCGCGGTCAAGTTCTCTCTTCTCCGGTGCGGCAGACTGGAGTGTGTGCAACTCCTCCTGGATCACCTTTTCCAGTTCACTCAGCGTATGGCCTGCCCGCGCCGTGGCTACGATCTGAAACGAAGACCCGAGCTGGCGGGATCCCTGATACGCGTAGACATCCTGGGCAATCTGTAGATCGTACACCAGGCGTTTGTAGAGCCGTGAGTTCTTTCCGTTGGCAAGCACACTTGCCACCATATCCAGTTCCGCATCCCCCGGTGTAAAGAGTGCCGGGGAAAGCCAGGCCATATAGAGGCGAGGCAGGGAGACTCGGTCTTCAAGGACGACACGTTTTTCCCGGTCGATGAAAGCAACGGGTGCGTCCGGGGGCGGCGACCGGGGGACCTGAAGGTATCTCGCCGAACCATTTTTCAACAAGTGCACGGGTCTTCACCGGGTCAATATCACCCCCGATGCAGAGGCTCGCATTATTCGGACCGTAGTACTTCTTGAAGAAATCCACCACGTCTTCATAGCTTGCCGCGCTGAGATCCTCCATCGAGCCAATAGTTGGCCAGTGGTACGGATGATCCGGTGGGTAGAGATTTTCCCCGAGAGTCAGTTCGGCCATTCCGTACGGACGGTTCTCGTACGATTGTCGTCTCTCGTTTTTCACGACGTCCCGCTGCCCGTCGACTTTTGAAGGAGACATCGCCTGCACCAGATACCCCATCCGGTCCGAGTCGAGAAAGAGCGGCAGTTCCAGCGCGTTGCTGGGGACATTCTCCCAGTAGTTCGTGCGGTCGGAGTTGGTCGAGCCGTTGTTGTCCCCGCCAACCTGTTCCAGCCACTGATCGAATTTCCCTTCCGGCACGTGGGCTGAGCCTTCGAACATCAGATGTTCAAAGAGGTGGGCAAAACCTGTCCGTCCGGGTTTTTCGCGTCCCGAGCCGACATGGTAATAGACATTCACGCTGACGATGGGCGTGGAATGATCCTCATGGAGGATCACCGTAAGCCCGTTGGAAAGAGTAAATCGCTGATATGGCACCGAAATCCTCGTGTCGGCTGCCGTTGCAACGGCGGCACAGAGGAAAAGCGCCAGCAGAGCGCGTTTCATGCGGGGTCCTTTGATCTGTTGTCCTGAATTTGTATTGCGTGTTGAAACAAAGACTGATCATCTATATACGAAATTTCCGGCAATCAGGTTCCAGAAAAATCTTCGGAATGGGTCGAAAAAAACGATTGTGGAAGGTAGTAACTGGGTGAAGGCGTCACCCACCACCCCCAGGAGGCCACCATGGACCCCGACCAAAACCGCATACAGCGGGCGTTGAATGAACAGAAGAAGAACGAACTTGAGAAACTCTACGGAGCGCGGTTTTCTGACACTCCTAACGGTATTCCACCCGAGGCCGAAGGCGAATGGCTTGACTACGTCACCGAGTTTGAACGGCAATTCGCCGAAAATGGACAGATTACCGTAAGGGAATTTGTGGGCAGTCCGGAACTCCGTCCGCTCGCAGCCATTCCTCCGGAAGAACTCCCGGCTGCCACGGAAGCCCTCATGGAACTCCTGTTCGACAATAACATCCAGGTGCATTTTGACCGGGAGGTGAGCGATGCGGAGGTCTACCGTTTTGTTACCGAGGAGTTGTTCCGCGAGAAAATGGACAACATCCGCATCGAGCAGATGATGCACACGTTTGTCTACGATCAATTCCATCCTGATGAGGCTTCGCGTGTGCGGCGTGATGCGGAGTTCTTTCTCAACGCACTCTTCTTCCGCGACCGCCGCATGATATGGCAGATGCTCAGCAAGAAAGAGGTAAAGGATTTCGCAGGAAAGAAGTGCCCCGCTGAGCTGTTCATGCTCACACTCAACGAGATCTACAGAAAGGTTGAATCCTTCACGTCGCACCTGATGGAAGTGACCTCCTGCGACGTGGATATGCCTCGCGCAGAGGTTACTGCTTCATTGACATGGGCTGGGATTGCTGCGGATACAAAGAAGCCGGTTGGCGGTTCAGGCACCGCTTCCGTGCAATTTGTGCAGAGTCCGGCGGGTGGATGGGATGTGGTGGGGGTGACGGTACCGGGGTGGAGGTAGAAGGGAAAGCCCCGGGCATTGGGAAAGAGGCACGAGGCACCGGTCTTGAGAAAGAGGCTGAGGCACCGGGCAATAGGGAAGGAGCTATATCAATCGTGCCCCTTTCCTCGTGCCTGGTGCCTCAATGCCTCAGAGTTTATTAAGCACTGAGCTTGCTCGCCTTAACCTCTTTGGCGTTTTTCACCACAGGCGCCGGCTTTCCTTCCTGGAACGTCGGGTTATACTGCGGCACCAATACATGGAACAGATCCGTCACTGCTGCGACGTCACCCTGGCGGGCGGCTTCGATCAGTGTTGTGACATCCATCTGCAGGCGTGACCTGTGGTGGGACATGGGATTGCTGGCAGAGATTTCACCCGAGAGATCACGCGCATAGTTCCTGCGTGTGACCATCACCTTGGAATGGGACGTCTCTTCTACGTGATCTGTCTCGTAGAAAAGTTCTTCGAACATCTTTTCGCCGGGGACGAGCCCGGTGATCTTGATCTCGATCTCCTCTTCTGTGAAGCCGCTCAGCCGGATCAGATCGCGCGCAAGATCAATCACCTTGATCTGTTCGCCCATATCCAGCACAAACACCTCGCCTCCTTTGCCCATGGTGGCTGACTGGAGGATCAATTGCACGGCTTCGGGGATCGTCATGAAATAGCGGGTCACATCCGGATCTGTCACCGTCACCGGTCCGCCCATCGCAATCTGACGCTTGAAGAAAGGAACCACGCTCCCGCGGCTCCCCAAAACGTTTCCAAAGCGCACGGTGACAAAGGCCTTCCCCGAACGGTTTGCGGCATCCTGAACGATCAACTCCGCAATCCGCTTTGTGACGCCCATGACGCTGGTGGGATTGACTGCCTTGTCGCTCGACACCATCACAAACCTGCGCACATCATACCGATCGGCGAGGTTCACCAGAACGCGAGTCCCGAGAACGTTGTTCGTTACCGCTTCGGGTATGTTTTCCTGCATCAGGTAGACATGCTTATGTGCTGCAGCATGGAAAACAACGTCCGGCCGGAGGGTGCGGAACACCTGCTCCATCCGTTCCCGGTCCCGCACATCGGCAATCACCGGGACAATCTTCATATCAGGAACCGGCGACTCTGCCAGCTCCTTCATTATCTGGAAGATCGAAGTCTCCCCGTGACCGACGAGAATCATCTCGGCAGGGCGGAAACCCTTGATCTGCCGGCAGAGTTCGCTTCCAATTGAGCCGCCGGCACCCGTGACAAGCACTCTGGCACCGGTCAGCAGAAGCATGACCTGTGTGACATCAGTTTCAATCACGCCACGGCGGAGGAGATCCTCCAATTGCACGTTCCGGACATCATCGATGCGAGCCGTTCCACGGACAATGTCATACAGTGCGGGAATGGTTTTGCTCGGTACTTTCACTTTCCTGCACAATTGGACTACTTCGCGGACGACCTTGCCGGGGGCTGTCGGCATGGCGATGATGACTTCATCGATGTTCTGTTGTTTCACCACAAACGGAATGTCGCTCAGAGGGCCAAATATCGGCAAGCCGTAGATACGCTTGCTGCTCTTACGCGGGTCGTCGTCTACAAACCCGACCGGCACGATTCCCAGCTGCAGATTGTTCTGAAGCTCTTTCACCGTCAGTGCGCCCCCGGCTCCGGCTCCGACGATCAATACCCGGCGCTGATTGCGTGCAGTACCCTGGTCACGCAACTCCGTAAAGAGTATCCTGATCCCCAGACGGCTCCCCGAGATCCAGAATGCGGTCAAGAGGGAAGAGATGATTGGTATCGATCGTGGGAATCCCGGCGGCACAAGGCCCAAGGGCATGAGCAGACCGAAAAAGAGTACCAACTTCCGCAAGGGCCGATAGTGCCAGCGCACGAATCATCGTTATCAGGGCGGGCACGCTTGCATACGCCCAGAGTTCCGAGTAGAGATGACTCTGCACAAAAACAAGCATCTTTGCAGCAATCATCACAACAGTATAGACCAACAGAGCATTGCTGAGCGGACCCACGATTCCTGGGTCGTCAGTGCGCAGCAGCATCGCAAGTGGCGGAATGATGACCAATCCGACAAGATCGAAGGTCATCAAATACCGGTTTCGGAGGCTTAACAGGAGCCGGAGGTATTGTTTCACAGCCCCAACCCTCCGATCCGGTGGACGAGTCCACAGGATCGCTCTGTGCCAACAGTGTCAAGAATGTGTTTGCGGAAAGGTTGCATGATTCCCCCTGAAAGAGATCTCAACAGATCTAACAGCACCCTAGTTGTTGAGAGCGGATGCATTGTGCATCCTGTCCGGAAGGCAGATTTCCCGAGAGCCTTATTGAAAGCAGTCGTTGCCCTCAATACTATGATACGACATAGGGCTTTCTTGTGCAAGAGAACCACCTCATGATGAATGCGCTTTGTGACGGGTGTCACGTTGTGACTGTGATGCATATCACGTTTTGACTCTTGGCAAAGTTAAACTGAACACATCAGGCAGCGCAAATCACCTCAAAAAGAACGAAATGATCAATGCAAGAGCGCCCGCCCCGGACACGATCATCGCACTGCCGACTTCTTCTTCCAGATTCGCACAAACCAGACGATGAGAAGAATGTTCAACATCCACAGAACCACCTGGAGCCAAACCCGTACGTTCCAGCCATACCATTGCGTGTCCGGATCATGAGTCAGCGAATCCACCCACAGATGGAGGGCATACATTGGGATGTATTGCAGACACGTCTCTTCAGCTGCGCCATGATGCGCGCTTTCGTATAGAGCCCGTGATCATGCTGGAACCTGAATCCGTACAAGCCCAATGAGATCGGGCAGAACACCCAGTATCCCTCCGACGAAATGCAAGAGACCACAACAGGTATCTCTTTCGAATCCAAGAAATGAATGGGGCAAGCAGCATCGTT
>CAWDEM010000004.1:0-1657278 GCA_963801355.1 Ignavibacteriota bacterium
TTACTTCGCAAGTATCATTTTTTTCGTACTTGCTTTCCCTTCCGCTTCCAGCCTGTAGAGATACACACCCGACGCCAGCTTCGAGGCCTCGAAACTTGTCTTGTACATTCTCCCCGGCTCGGCAAAGCCATCAAACAGTGTCGCGATTTTTTGCCCGAGCAAGTTGCAGACTGTCACGGTTGCCTTTCCGCTCCTCGTGACAGAGAAGGATATTGTCGTCCTCGGGTTAAACGGGTTCGGATAGTTCTGAGCCAGTGCATAGACCGGCGAGATGGTACCCACCAGCTCTACATCAGACACGCGCTTTCCAAAGAGCACAGCAACAGAGTCAATCCGAAAACCTCCTGTCGATGTGTGCGCGAATCGCAGAGAGTTCTCACCGTCTTTCCAGGCTGTCGCGGACATCCGCATCATGAACTCCGTCAACACATTGTCGCGAGCAGGAGCGGCAATCGAACCGAACAGGATAAGGGAGTCCACTCCATTGACATACAACATTCCTTCACTGGCACCATCTGCATCGTACACCCTCATGCTGATATAGGCCGAGTCCATCCCTGCAGCCTTAGCCACAGTGACTGCAATTGTGTTCTCTTCGGGGGGCGATCCCTGTAGGTTGACCGGGAATGGACTCCCGGTCTTATTCACAAGCGTCGAGAAGGACCAGATTGGGCTGAAGGGACCCCAACCAGCAAGATTCCCTCCGCGTACACGCCAATAGTACGGCGTGTTATTGCGAAGGTTGCGAACCACTTTCGTGCAGCTCATCACCGCGGAATCGACAGACGTGGAAGAGACAAACAAGGAATCCGTTGAGATTTCAAACCAGTCCCACGAGGAAGGGGAGTTACTCCAAACACACTTGACGGTATCGCTTGAAACGCTCGCATTGTTGACGGGCGCTATCAGCGGAATCATTCCGGGAACCAACCCGGTCGTAGCAACCTGCACCGACGCCTGCGATGTCACCGGTCCACCCGGTCCGTTCAGCGTGAGGGTAAATACCGTCGAGGCGTTCACCTGCACGCTGCGCGAACCGCTCGTCGCAACGCTCCCGATTCCCTGATCAATACTTGCGGACGTCGCGTTCTGCGACGACCAACTCAACATCACACTTCCCCCCCCGGCCGGAAGACTCACCGGATTTGTGCTCAGCGATCCGGTCACAGTTGACGGAACAACGCTCGAACCATTAGCGATTAGGATGAAGGCACCGAACTCATTGCTCGTGTGCGCCGGCAGGGAACTCCCGGGACGATTGACCGGTATGGACCGCGGGGTAGCAATAGGATCACTGGAACCGGGCATTCTCACAGCGATTGCCCCACCGCCGTAGGTCCCCGTGTCCACAGGAGCTCCAAAGAAATTCTGCACGTCTCTGATTTCATACCGGTCCCCTACGCTCAAAACACCCACAGGCAGAGGTACGGTGACGGAGGATGCTCCACTTCCATTGAAAACTATAATGTTTGCCCGACGAGGCTCGTATTGATCAGCATATTTGTTCGGGCGGACGAACACCTGGTTGCCAGTTGTGGTAACAACATTGCCGCTCTTTGCCCGGTACGTGTTCCCGGCATTCTCAGTGACCCCCCCCCGAAAGAAATAATTGTTCGTCAGGGTCGCATTCTCCACCCCATCACCGTTATAACCGAGCCACAGATCCGCTCGATAAAAGAAATTCGATGACCATTCGGGATTTAGATTCTTCCCCGATCCTACTTCAAAGTTTCCATACAGCGCAATCACATTTTTGTTGTCATAAAGCGTATGTCCAAAAACCGTATTCCCAGTGAACGTTATGTCATCCAGTCTTGCAGTTGATGACCCTGCCATGTGCACCTGAAAAATACCGAAATTGTTAAAGAAGAAACTCTCCATGATGAACTTCTTGCTGGGCGCGGCGTTCTGTCCGTAGACCCCGTATCCGTTTCGATGCAGGGGGTCGTCTTCCCGTCCGTTGTAATACGCAAGGCATCCATAGATTTCTGCGTTCGTGGCGCCCGAGTAAGGATTCAGTGCCGTCGCACCTTCGTCGTGAATCACCAAATTGATCAGCTTCGTCCCTTCGCTTGCACCTAAGTTGATACCGGCCTCACCACGAGGGGGATTGGGATTCGACGACCTGACCTCAAAACCCCAGAACCATGTATACGCACCATTAATCCACAGGGCGATCTCGTTCGTGCCCCCGTTATCGATGATCGCCCACTCCCCAGGATACGAACGCACAATAATCGGTGCGTTTGCCGTACCCTGCAGATAACTCCCATACAACCCGGAGTACGTACCACCGTGCAGCCAGAGCGTATCCCCAGGATGTACTACGGCAGGATGACTCAACGCTGTCCTGAGATCCCACGGACTCGATGAACTCCCGCTACCTGTGGCGGAGCCATTCGGCCGTATATGATACTGAGCCGCAATGACAGGTGTGGCAAGAAAAATACAGAGAGGGATTATAATGGGCTTTACACGTTTGAGTCGGATGAGTAAGTCTCGCATTCCGCTCTTCTCCCGAGAAAACGTGAAGGATATACTCGTTTTGTAGATCTTTCACGAATAGTCTCAACCCGCGTGCCACTATAGGTGGTGCCTTTTGCGGCTTGGATATCACGGGAGGTACTGAGGGAAGATCGAAAAAGCGGAGATCTCCGAAACAAAAGCGGAAACTTCTACAATTTTCACCCTACCGGCGTCAGAAATCAGACGGACTTACTTCGCAAGTATCATTTTTTTCGTACTTGCTTTCCCTTCCGCTTCCAGCCTGTAGAGATACACACCCGACGCCAGCTTCGAGGCCTCGAAACTTGTCTTGTACATTCTCCCCGGCTCGGCAAAGCCATCAAACAGTGTCGCGATTTTTTGCCCGAGCAAGTTGCAGACTGTCACGGTTGCCTTTCCGCTCCTCGTGACAGAGAAGGATATTGTCGTCCTCGGGTTAAACGGGTTCGGATAGTTCTGAGCCAGTGCATAGACCGGCGAGATGGTACCCACCAGCTCTACATCAGACACGCGCTTTCCAAAGAGCACAGCAACAGAGTCAATCCGAAAACCTCCTGTCGATGTGTGCGCGAATCGCAGAGAGTTCTCACCGTCTTTCCAGGCTGTCGCGGACATCCGCATCATGAACTCCGTCAACACATTGTCGCGAGCAGGAGCGGCAATCGAACCGAACAGGATAAGGGAGTCCACTCCATTGACATACAACATTCCTTCACTGGCACCATCTGCATCGTACACCCTCATGCTGATATAGGCCGAGTCCATCCCTGCAGCCTTAGCCACAGTGACTGCAATTGTGTTCTCTTCGGGGGGCGATCCCTGTAGGTTGACCGGGAACGGACTCCCGGTCTTATTCACAAGCGTCGAGAAGGACCAGATTGGGCTGAAGGGACCCCAACCAGCAAGATTCCCTCCGCGTACACGCCAATAGTACGGCGTGTTATTGCGAAGGTTGCGAACCACTTTCGTGCAGCTCATCACCGCGGAATCGACAGACGTGGAAGAGACAAACAAGGAATCCGTTGAGATTTCAAACCAGTCCCACGAGGAAGGGGAGTTACTCCAAACACACTTGACGGTATCGCTTGAAACGCTCGCATTGTTGACGGGCGCTATCAGCGGAATCATTCCGGGAACCAACCCGGTCGTAGCAACCTGCACCGACGCCTGCGATGTCACCGGTCCACCCGGTCCGTTCAGCGTGAGGGTAAATACCGTCGAGGCGTTCACCTGCACGCTGCGCGAACCGCTCGTCGCAACGCTCCCGATTCCCTGATCAATACTTGCGGACGTCGCGTTCTGCGACGACCAACTCAACATCACACTTCCCCCCCCGGCCGGAAGACTCACCGGATTTGTGCTCAGCGATCCGGTCACAGTTGACGGAACAACGCTCGAACCATTAGCGATTAGGATGAAGGCACCGAACTCATTGCTCGTGTGCGCCGGCAGGGAACTCCCGGGACGATTGACCGGTATGGACCGCGGGGTAGCAATAGGATCACTGGAACCGGGCATTCTCACAGCGATTGCCCCACCGCCGTAGGTCCCCGTGTCCACAGGAGCTCCAAAGAAATTCTGCACGTCTCTGATTTCATACCGGTCCCCTACGCTCAAAACACCCACAGGCAGAGGTACGGTGACGGAGGATGCTCCACTTCCATTGAAAACTATAATGTTTGCCCGACGAGGCTCGTATTGATCAGCATATTTGTTCGGGCGGACGAACACCTGGTTGCCAGTTGTGGTAACAACATTGCCGCTCTTTGCCCGGTACGTGTTCCCGGCATTCTCAGTGACCCCCCCCCGAAAGAAATAATTGTTCGTCAGGGTCGCATTCTCCACCCCATCACCGTTATAACCGAGCCACAGATCCGCTCGATAAAAGAAATTCGATGACCATTCGGGATTTAGATTCTTCCCCGATCCTACTTCAAAGTTTCCATACAGCGCAATCACATTTTTGTTGTCATAAAGCGTATGTCCAAAAACCGTATTCCCAGTGAACGTTATGTCATCCAGTCTTGTAGTTGATGACCCTGCCATGTGCACCTGAAAAATACCGAAATTGTTAAAGAAGAAACTCTCCATGATGAACTTCTTGCTGGGCGCGGCGTTCTGTCCGTAGACCCCGTATCCGTTTCGATGCAGGGGGTCGTCTTCCCGTCCGTTGTAATACGCAAGGCATCCATAGATTTCTGCGTTCGTGGCGCCCGAGTAAGGATTCAGTGCCGTCGCACCTTCGTCGTGAATCACCAAATTGATCAGCTTCGTCCCTTCGCTCGCACCTAAGTTGATACCGGCCTCACCACGAGGGGGATTGGGATTCGACGACCTGACCTCAAAACCCCAGAACCATGTATACGCACCATTAATCCACAGGGCGATCTCGTTCGTGCCCCCGTTATCGATGATCGCCCACTCCCCAGGATACGAACGCACAATAATCGGTGCGTTTGCCGTACCCTTCAGATAACTCCCATACAACCCGGAGTACGTACCACCGTGCAGCCAGAGCGTATCCCCAGGATGTACTACGGCAGGATGACTCAACGCTGTCCTGAGATCCCACGGACTCGATGAACTCCCGCTACCTGTGGCGGAGCCATCCGGCCGTATATGATACTGAGCCGCAATGACATACCCGCTTGACAACATCAAGCCTATCAGAACAAAAAAGAATGCAGGAACAACAGACTTTCCACGGGGTGGCTTCATAAAGAGACCGATGCGCCTTTCTGAACAGTAGCTAGAGATCACCATGTTGCAACGCCCTCCTCACGTCTCTCTCTTCAAAAAAAACCGGCTCATCAGTTACATGCAGTAGTTTACGCGCTGGTATGAACGATATTGCGGCTAATCAATCGGGTTTGTTGTACCTGATGGGAATTAACTATGTATTGTACATCTTTTCGTAGTATTTGTCAATATGCGCCTCGCATTCCTCTACCATTAGCGATTAGGATGAAGGCACCGAACTCATTGCTCGTGTGCGCCGGCAGGGAACTCCCGGGACGATTGACCGGTATGGACCGCGGGGTAGCAATAGGATCACTGGAACCGGGCATTCTCACAGCGATTGCCCCACCGCCGTAGGTCCCCGTGTCCACAGGAGCTCCAAAGAAATCCTGCACATCTCTGATCTGATATCGGTCCCCTATCTTCAAAACACCCACAGGCAGAGGCACGGTGACGGAGGATGCTCCACTTCCATTGAAAACTATGATGTTGGCCCGACGAGGCTCGTATTGATCAGCATATTTGTTCGGACGGACGAACACCTCGTTGCCCGTTGTGGTAACAACATTGCCGCTCTTTGCCCGGTACGTGTTCCCGGCATTCTCAGTGACCCCCCCCCGAAAGAAATAATTGTTCGTCAGGGTCGCATTCTCCACCCCATCACCGTTATAACCGAGCCACAGATCCGCTCGATAAAAGAAATTCGATGACCATTCGGGATTTAGATTCTTCCCCGATCCTACTTCAAAGTTTCCATACAGCGCAATCACATTTTTGTTGTCATAAAGCGTATGTCCAAAAACCGTATTCCCAGTGAACGTTATGTCATCCAGTCTTGCAGTTGATGACCCTGCCATGTGCACCTGAAAAATACCGAAATTGTTAAAGAAGAAACTCTCCATGATGAACTTCTTGCTGGGCGCGGCGTTCTGTCCGTAGACCCCGTATCCGTTTCGATGCAGGGGGTCGTCTTCCCGTCCGTTGTAATACGCAAGGCATCCATAGATTTCTGCGTTCGTGGCGCCCGAGTAAGGATTCAGTGCCGTCGCACCTTCGTCGTGAATCACCAAATTGATCAGCTTCGTCCCTTCGCTTGCACCTAAGTTGATACCGGCCTCACCACGAGGGGGATTGGGATTCGACGACCTGACCTCAAAACCCCAGAACCATGTATACGCACCATTAATCCACAGGGCGATCTCGTTCGTGCCCCCGTTATCGATGATCGCCCACTCCCCAGGATACGAACGCACAATAATCGGTGCGTTTGCCGTACCCTTCAGATAACTCCCATACAACCCGGAGTACGTACCACCGTGCAGCCAGAGCGTATCCCCAGGATGTACTACGGCAGGATGACTCAACGCTGTCCTGAGATCCCACGGACTCGATGAACTCCCGCTACCTGTGGCGGAGCCATTCGGCGCTACGTGAAACCGTGCGCTACTTGCAGCCGTCGCCGATGCCATAATGCACAACGAGGTTACGAGCCCGATCATCACTCCACGCGCGAACAATCTAGCATCCTCTCTTGCTCCCACGTTCTCGAAATATGCACACAGTTTTTCCCGCATTATCGGTTCCCTTCCATGGCAGTTTCCGCCAGCGTGCGCAGCAGTTCCCTTGCCGCAATGGTACGCCCCAACTCATTGAGGTGACCACCATCTCGCGTATAGTCGCTCACCAGGCTGAACGTCTGATTCCCATTTGATTCAAAGCTGTTTCTGCTCCCGTCTGGATACGTGGATTCAATCCTTGCCAGATCAAAAATTGGTTCACCATTGAAATACTCCACCAGCCTACTGTTGAACGCTGTTCTCCTGATGCTTGAAATCTCCCACACGTCACTCCGCCCTAGAATCCGTTTCGCCAATCTTCTCCATAGGCTGGTTCGTTCTGTTAATGGAACAGTCACATGAACGAATCTGACGCGCGGGCATTTACGTTTTAGGCTCTCAATTGTCCCGACGTAGTATCTGAACATCTCGTCCACATCTGTGCGATCTTTGATATCAACATAACAGAATTTCAGCAGTGCAATATCAAGCGAATCAACGTTCAGCTTTTCCACCACTTCGCTGAAAGCGTCACACTTTGAATTTGGGTCCGAATTTCTGCCAACAAGTGCATCAATGAAGTAACTGCCCGCAGGGAACGACCCATTTTCCAAAGGAACGAGATTGAGCCGCGAGCCCTTTGTTGCATGTTGTAGCTCGTTTACTCCTTGCATTATGTCCATACCAACAGATTGATGACCGAAGAAGATGCGTTTCCCCGCAACAAGTTCAAGGTGGTTTCTCAGTTTCTCATCACTCATCAGCGAATCCATGTTTGTTTTTCTTTCTGAGCATGACACAAGTGCCAGCGTGATGACGAGTGCTGCGCACTTCGCGCTCCATCTATTCGACATGGGCCTCATCTTTTGTCCTTCGACTTGTCTAGAATAGAACTCCGGGAAGTTGTACATTCTATAGTTGTTTTTCCTTCCCGTGGAAGTTATCTTAGTCGCAGGTATTATGCCTTCGTCTCAAATAAGGACTTCCTCATGGTGAAGCAAGATTTCTTGAGAGTCTATGACATGTCAAACGGCACTCTTCTGAGGAGGTTGCTCACATGCTATCGGACTCCAGGCCTCCATGGTGTCGTTATCTATCGATTTGGACACTGGTTGTTGCGCCAGTCGCTACCGGTAAAGATCTTTATGAAGCCAGTGTATCTATTTCTGAATCACAGGATGATGACAAAATGGGGGATTCAGATCTCTGCCGAATCACAAATTGGAGAGGGGTTCGTTATCTTTCATTACGGGGGTATCTTCGTTGGAGAAGACACGGTAATTGGCAAAAACGTGAGTATCTCTCACAACGTGACTATCGGCCGATCCGGCGAAGGCAAACTTCGCGGTGTGCCAATAATTGGCGACAATGTGTACATCGCACCCGGAGCGAATGTGTCCGGAAAGATCAGATTAGGCAACAATGTGAAAATTGGAGCGAATGCCGTTGTCCACCGGGACATTTCCGACAATACCTTGGTTCATGTTCCCCGAATGCAGATCGTCGCATTCCCATCGACCTATAGCCAGGGTGATTCCACACCCGGAAGCCGAGGATAAACTTCAAGTCTGTCATTTCCGGAAGTAAGTTCCATTGACTATCCGGGTTGTTTACCGCTGCCGGTCTACGATTGTGAAATACGTAGTGGCAAGTATGGCTCCCGTTGTGACCCAACTCAGAATTCGATCCATATTGACACCGGATTTCGTGCCGACATAGATGAAATCTTCATGTTCCAAAGTCAGGTAACTGCGTGAGAGATTTTGAATATCACTGAAATCCAACTTCAGCTTCCTTGGCTCGCCCGTTTTTCCGCCTCCTGCCCCACGATTAATCTGCACATCTTCAAGGTCCGCCATCTCCGTCCACCCGCCGGCGAGAGCAAAGAGGCTCAGCAGGTCGATTGACCGGGATATTTCGTAACGTCCAGGTTGTCGGACGGCACCTATGAGGTTCACAATGATGGTCAGCTCGCCTGCATCTGCAAATCGATAATTCGCGACTTTTTCCCCTTGCATCTGCTGTGTTCCGAGATCGAGTTGCCCGTATACAGTGGAAACGGAGCTGAGCAGGACGAGAGCGCTACCGATGGCAATGACCCGGCTATTCAGCCGTTTGGGTCGCCGCGTCTTTTCCATTCCTTCCCTTTCCGGATGTGTAGTAGTTGTGGCGCGAATCATAGTGACCATACCGGTAACTCCCGTAGTAGCCGCCATAGGCCAATTTGGGATTGAATTTGTTGAGGACAAGACCTAGTATTCGTCCACCAACAGAGGCCAGAAGATCCACCGAACGCTCCAACGCGTCAAACCTCGTCATGCCTGCGGTAACCGTCAGGATGGTCCCGTCTGCTATCGCTGCAAGGCTAGCGCCGTCATTGACAACAAGGACGGGAGGCGCATCAATAAGAACCCAATCGTAGTTTGCCCGGACTTCCTTCAGAAATTCCGTCATGGTCTCCCCCCCGAAGACGTGAGAGGGAGCCTGCAGCGGAGTACCCGCCGCAAGGATGTCCAGATGCGGAACCACGTTTCGACAAACGGCCTCCTCGAAGCTCAAGTCCTTCAGGAGGACGTCTGACAAGCCTTGACCTGGTTCGAGTCCGAAAAGTGTGTGGACGAAGGGGCGGCGCAGGTCGGCATCAATGAGAAGAACGCGTTTCTGCGTCTCTGACAATGACAAGGCAAGATTGCTGATTGTCGTGCTTTTACCTTCTGAAGGGTTTGGGCTGGATATGACAATGACTTTCATCGGGTGGCTGAGATGCAGCCACAGCAGAGCGGAGCGCAGCCTTCGGTACGACTCCGCCACAAATGAGAGTGGATTGAAAATCAACCACAAGCGTTTGTCAAACTGCCTCGCCATGTCGGGAAGAGACTTGTTCTTCTCCAACATTTTCAACTCTTGATCCATCGTGGCTACTTCAACAAGCGGTACGTAGCCCCGCCGTTTGAGTTGCTCGGGAGAATGGATGCGGATATCCACCCTGTCCCTCAGGACAACAAGACCGACACCTAGGGCCAGACCCACAGTCAAGCCAATCAGAAGATTGTTCACGAGATCGGGGCTGACTGGACGCGCCGGTGGTTCGGCTTCATCGAGCAGAATCACATTCCCAAATTCTGATTTCTCCGCGATCGCCGACTCGTTGTATTTCTCTTCAATGAGCGTGTACAGTTTCTCTGAGCTGACACGTTCCCGCTGAAGTCTCGCTAGAGCGAGGTTTTGCTGTGGCAGCGACTGGAATTGCCGTTCATATGAAGCGATAATACCGTTTAGCGTGGACTGCTGCGAACGAAGCCCATCCAACTGGATCCGGGTTTCAAGAAGCTGCTGATTGAGCGCGCGGAGATTTCCGACGGGGTCAGACTGATTTGATGACGGGGATCCGGAAATAAGTCCCTGAACAACCTCGCTCGTTCTGGCCTGAAGTTTTGTACGGAGAGACGATATCTGTTCGTTGATGTCATTGAGCCGTTTCCGGCTGATATCCTGCCCAAGAGTCGCTGGATCGTTTTGTGCAACTATCACATCGCGTTGCACTTCAAGACGAGCCAACTGCTCCTGCAGCAACTTGATGTACGAGTCATTGGCCTGCCCAACCGAACTCGCAATAGCCACACCGCGTTCCGGAAGTTCTTTTTGAATCGAGAGAATCTTTCTGTCCAAGCTTTCAATTTCGATGCTCAGCGCATTACGCTTTGCCTCCAGGGTCGCGACTTCTTGCACCACTCGGTCGGTTTCACCGCCTAGGGAGACCACCCCAGTCGCTTTCATATAGTCCTTCATGGAGCCTTCCGCCCTGCTCAGTTGTTCACGCTGTTCGCTGAGCCGCCCCTCCAGGAACTCCCGTACGGACCGAGATCTGGAACGGCTTTGCTCCATGATCTGTTCTTTGTAGACGCGTGCAAAGGTGTTGGCGAGAATTGCAGCTGCGCGCGGGTCGGTGTCGTATGCAGTAATCTTTATGATATCGGAATCTTTCTCTGGCAGAAAACGAACGTTTTTCTGGGCTCTTTGGCTGATGATCTTCACGGTGGCGAGGGTTGTATCCTCGGGACTCTCGGGGGAACGAAGGATAATGGGGAGGACTTCCGTGCGAGTGGAGTTGGAGTAGCGGATTTGAATCAGTGACTCAGCAACCTTGCGCGCCAGCACCCGCGTTTTCAGAACGGCCAACTCATTGGCAAGTTTCTCATCCCCACGATCTGCCGCCTCCGAAAATGGGTTAGTGATCTGTCCTGCTTTCTGGTTGATGAGTACCGTCGCAACGGCTTCATAAGCTGGAAGAGTGTTGAGGGTTTTAACCAACATCGCCGCAATCAACAGGATTGTGACCGCACTGATGACCCAGCGTCCCCGAGTGAGCAAAGCCAAATACTCGCGAACTCGTGTTCCCGAATGATCTTCGGCGTCAATGAGAGAATCTTCGAGACTCATACTCCCCCTTTTGCTCACAACATTTCTGTGATGCGGGATGACGAAAGGCGATCCCGACTTCTCATCATACGCATCCGGTCACCACCCTGTCTGAAGATAAATAACGCTGCCCGCCAACAGCTTTCGCCACCGTCTCAATCACATACGCTACATCCGCGTCAGAATAACACAACGTCTTTCCTCTTGCAGGTGAATAAAAGCTAACACAATAATGAGTAGCAGTCAACAGTTCCGTGAACTCTGCGAGGCTCTGACTTGACTGCTTGCATCAGTGTATCTCACCTTTACTTCGAACAATCCTGAGAAAAGTCTTTTCCGCGAGCAGGATAGAGAACGCTCCGGACATACACGTGAAGGTGCGGTAGGCCTTAACGCCGGACCCGCAAATACTAGTCTGATGATCGTCGACGAATGCTCTCCTTTCGACTCACTTTTCAAAGAACTTGACTCCCAGCCGTTTCCACACTACCTCACGACCATCATCTTTTGCACGTCCGTTTTCTGCTCCGTCACCAAGCGGTAGAAGTATATCGCCTGATGCAAGGCCTGCCGCATCGAACTTCACCACATAGTATCGGCCTGCTTCCGCTGTTCCCTCAAACAGCGTTGTCACCTCTGCACCCAACAGGTTGTACACCTTCAGCACCGCTCTCCCTGTCATCTCCACCGAGAACTTGAGCTGTGTACTCGGATTGAACGGATTCGGATAGTTCTGCAACAGCTGGAACATCTCGCGGCGCCACTTCCGCCACATCCGTCACTGTCACTTGCACAATCACACTCTGCGTGTAGTGGATCGTCCCATCCATGTCCTGCTGCTTCAACCGGTAGCTGTACGTCCCCGCCTTCGCTATGCTCTTGTCCACATAGCTGTACGCCTGCGGCTCGACCGTCGTCCCCTTGCCTGCGATGAATGCATCCTTCAGGTCCGCAAAGCTTGCTTCATCCGTCCCCTGCCGCTGTACCGTGTACCCATAGTTGTTCACTTCGCTCGCCGTCTTCCACTCCAGCACCACGCCCCCCTTGCTCGCGTTGGCACTTCCCGTAAACGACGTCAACGTCACCGGCAGCGGGAGGTCCGTGCTCTCCTGGTAGAACAACAGTGAGTAATTCGTATAGTCTCCCGAGCCCGTTTCGAAGTACCAGTCGCCACTCCCGCCGGGGGGATTTTTCAGTGTAAATGTAGTCAATCCCGATCCCGTGACGCCCACCGTGAACAGCTCGTTTTCACTGTTCAGTGCCCAGGTAATGGTGGTATTCGGTGTCGACCCGAATTTCTGGTAGCTGTTCAATCCATCGGTCCCTATCCCTCCCTGCGTGGTGATGCCGTACGCAGAGCTTATGCTTCCCAGGCTGATTCCTGATGCTGTCGGCCAATACACCGTCACGATTACATTGGACCACAGTGTACTGGTGATCCCCAGATTGTACACCTTCGCCTTTACTGAAAGTGTATTGGAACCGTTGGCGAAGATTCCGGCACTTACCCTCGGTTGGGCCCAAGAGAGCGCCACCCCCAGAACAATGAGTATCGTCAGCATCCACGCAATCTTTTTCATTGAGTAGGCTCCTTTACTATGTACTTAGTTCGGCACCTGCGTTAATTTTGTGGCCGTGATATCCGTACCACCGATATTCGTCAGAATGATCAACCGGTCATTGTTCGCCCCCGAGTACTTGACCTGGCCGTTCAAGTTCACATCCTCAGTGTAGTAGCCGCTCACTGTTGCAGTGATGTCGGTCCCTCCTATACGGGTCAAGATCGGAAGCCGGTCATTCCCCCCACCACTATACTTGATCTGACCGTTTCCTGTCACATCTCCTGCATACATACCGTATATACCCGTTGTCACCTCCACCATGGGAGCCACGCCGTAGGCCATGCCAGCAGCCCTGAAATCAGCCAATCCGTTAACCGGGGTCAACCCAAAGTGATTCGCACTCATTACTGCCAGATGATTTCGATGTCTGAGCACAATGTAGTAGAGCCCCTCCTCAACCCCCACAAATGCCACAGGACTCAGACCATCAAGGTCGACAATGGATCCATCCCTCTTTACGAAAGCAGCCCGTATCGCAATTGTGCTCGACGCCGCCGTGCCCGTACGCAGTTGCACCATTACCCAGTCGACAACGTCTACAGGGATGCTTGTCACCGATTCCGTCCCGGAATAGTTCCATGGGGCAACGTTGTACGGTTGGCTCAATGGAATCAATCCCGCCGTGTTCAGTGCTGTCGACATCATCCCAGCAGAGTACGGACCCTGCAGCAAGACCCGCGCATTGCAGCTAACCGGACTGCTGCGGAATTCAGCACGAACGGCAATATCCATGGACGCCAAATTGCTGAAAGTTGTGCCATTCGTTGAATAGTATGAATTTCCGGTGGCCGGAAGGGTAATGTCAACAGGAACTGTATATCCGCTTGACGCTCTCTGGAAGACAATTCTCACGTAAACGGGTACGTTTTGTGTTACATCAAGTGCAGGTGAGAAATTCAACTGTACGAAGCTAGTTATTCCCGGTGAAGCTCCCACGGCTGGACTACCCAATTGCCCTGATAACGTATTTGAGGTAAAATTGGCAAACGCAGTTGCAGTAATGTTTGTATACCAACCCTCAAAACTGAACACCCTCAGGCCCACAAGCTTACCTGAAAAAGCAGGAGTACATCTAACCATCGCGTACCCAGTACTTGATCCTAGACCAGTGAACCAACCACTGAATGTTCTATAGAACTGCAGAGGATAGCCATAATACGTCGGGAGAACAGCCGTGGCTGTCATAGTAGCTGCAGATGCGGAGATGCTGGTTATTTCAACACCGCTTGAATTCGTGTTCCAGAGCCTTGAGTTAGGTGTTGATGTTTGAGTCAAAGATGTATTACCTGTTGAACCAGGATAAGGATCTCCAGCATCGCCTCTGTTTGTATTTCCTGCCATTTGCTCCAAACCGTCAGCCTCATAAACCTTAACACCCAAATGCGTATTGGTTACATTTACTTCATTTGAAGCTGGCCAGATATCAGTCAGATTCTTGTCTACATGATAAATCAACAAGCCTGAGGCCGGCAAATTGAGATCAAATCCGGTCTGTTGTCTGTTCTCAACGAGCATATACTCATCGGACTTGTTGTTGTCCATCCAGATTTTGTAAGAAAATGAATTTGTTTCAGCCCGAGGAATGCTCAATGCCTGACTTGACGCTACGACAGTTGGGTTCGTATATCCCAGAAGTTCTTTGCAGTAAGCAGACATGTGTGAAGGTCTTTCGGGAGTATATCCATTTCCGCCCCAACTTCCACCGGCCATCAAACACCAGTTACCTACACCTTGAGAACTACCATTTGAAGCGCCATCTGTATCGTAAAGATCAGGTAATCCGAGCATGTGTCCGTATTCGTGGCAAAACACTCCGATATCAACGTGGTTTGACCCGTACATTTCCGGCATGATAATATACGTGTTTATGGTTTTCCCGTCGTAGGCCCTCGAATACGACGGGTCCAGACCACCACTATGGGACCAAATATACTGTGTCTGGCTGCCTTCTTCGGCGCCTTTGCCGGAATGAACTATGAAAAGTCCGTCGACAGTACCGTCGAGATCGTTATCGTAAAGCGAGAAATCAACTCCGTTTGCTTCTGCTGCATCAACACATTGACTTACAAGTTCCTGTACATGTGTCCAGAAATCTGCATTGCTATATGCATAATAGGACGATGGCTGTGCAGCGGTAATCCAATCCTTATAGTCCGCCTGTATCGAAACAGTGTTATATGATACGTCCTTATAGTACTTGCTCATGCCACCGATCCCGCCTTTCCAACTATCATTGTTTACCATATCTTGAAAACTCACACTCGTTTGAGTCGCAACGAGATCCGAATACTGCACACACAAAATGAGGACATGCATTGCCACATTTTGTGGTTGCTTCAATCCCTGAATACTTTTGTGAGGAGTGTTTTCATCAATATGCTTCTCCGCGCGGAAAGCCTGTTGCTTTTCGGCGATCACTTGTTGTGACTCTGTCAGATGCTTGGGGATACTCATCATCGTTTGATTCTGGGGCACTTTGCTGCCGCCCTGCACTTTGAACGCACTGGGAATGAACCTGCCTTCGGGACTTAGTGTCGCATAGTACCAGTACTCATCGCTCCCTCTGATTACGACGTAGCCGTCCAGGGTCTCAGCATAGTTGTAGCGTTCATCGCCAAAGCCCACCACGCTGAAGGTTGTTCCGTCAGGCTGTGAGACAACCGTGGGCGTGTGCTTTGCCGGCATTGAGAAAACGGAAGCACCGACGAGCATCATGAGCAGCAGTTCTTTCATACCAGTCTCCTTCTGATCTTGTGCACTTCCGGGTCTGACGCGGGCACTGGTCCGCATTCCACCAAGGTAAGCTTGGCGGGAATATACCTGAGTGATCGCATGATGTCAACAGGAGAAGGGCGGACAATCTTGTACGGAAAATCTTGTACTGAAAACCTTGAAGGAAAACTGGAAATCGTCGTGTAGGAATATTCCTACATGGTACACGCGTCAGAAGAGGCGCGTTCACTCCTTTCTTGGACCAGTTCCAAGCCCCCTTCACTCCCTCAGAAGTCCCAAGATCACACCGTCCCCTGGCTCCAAACCAACAAGGCCCGGTGTGCATCCCGAGCCTGCTTCGTGCAAAGTCACGTGTGAACGATTGCGAATAATGAACCCAGACCAGCCTGGCATTCGTGGTTCTCGCCTCTCGCGAGACCACAGGCAATCGAGTCAAGGTGTTCAATACTCAGAGAGGCGAAACCCTCCAGCCGCCATTCGGCAGTACTTGTTGATTTGTCTCTGCGCTTCACCGGACTAGCATCATCTTCTGCACGTCGGTCTTCTGCTCCGTCACCAGGCGGTAGAAGTAGATCCCTGATGCAAGACCGGCGGCATCGAACGTCGCCACATAGTACCGGCCTGCTTCTGCAGTGCCCTCAAACAGCGTCGCCACCTCTGCACCCAAGCAGTGTTGTACACCTTCAGCACCGCTCTCCCTGTCGTCTCCACCGAGAACTTCAGCTGTGTACTCGGGTTGAAGGGATTCGGATAGTTCTGCATGAGCTGGAACACCTCTCGGTGCCACCTCCGCCACATCCGTCACCGTCACCTGCACGATCACACTCTGCGTGTAGTGGATCGTCCCGTCCAGTCCTGCTGCTTCAACCGGTAGCTGTACGTCCCTGCCTTCGCTATGCTCTTGTCCACATAGCTGTACGCCTGCGGCTCGACCGTCGTCCCCTTGCCTGCGATGAATGCATCCTTCAGGTCCGCAAAGCTTACTTCATCCGTCCGCCTTCCGCTGTACCGTGTACCCATAGTTGTTCACTTCGCTCGCCGTCTTCCACTCCAGCACCACGCCCCCCTTGCTTGCGTTGGCACTTCCCGTAAACGACGTCAACGTCACCGGCAGCGGGAGGTCTGTGCTCTCCTGGTAGAACAACAGTGAGTAATTCGTATAGTCTCCCGAGCCCGTTTCGAAGTACCAGTCGCCACTCCCGCCGGGGGGATTTTTCAGTGTAAATGTAGTCAATCCCGATCCCGTGACGCCCACCGTGAACAGCTCGTTTTCACTGTTCAGTGCCCAGGTAATGGTGGTATTCGGTGTCGACCCGAATTTCTGGTAGCTGTTCAATCCATCGGTCCCTATCCCTCCCTGCGTGGTGATGCCGTACGCAGAGCTTATGCTTCCCAGGCTGATTCCTGATGCTGTCGGCCAATACACCGTCACGATTACATTGGACCACAGTGTACTGGTGATCCCCAGATTGTACACCTTCGCCTTTACTGAAAGTGTATTGGAACCGTTGGCGAAGATTCCGGCACTTACCCTCGGTTGGGCCCAAGAGAGCGCCACCCCCAAAACAATGAGTATCGTCAGCATCCACGCAATCTTTTTCATTGAGTAGGCTCCTTTACTATGTACTTAGTTCGGCACCTGCGTTAATTTTGTGGCCGTGATATCCGTACCACCGATATTCGTCAGAATGATCAACCGGTCATTGTTCGCCCCCGAGTACTTGACCTGGCCGTTCAAGTTCACATCCTCAGTGTAGTAGCCGCTCACTGTTGCAGTGATGTCGGTCCCTCCTATACGGGTCAAGATCGGAAGCCGGTCATTCCCCCCACCACTATACTTGATCTGACCGTTTCCTGTCACATCTCCTGCCCAGAGGCCGTACACGCCGGTGGTGAGCTCCTTCGCGTCTCCACCATAGTACTTGTCTAAACCCGTCGTGAAATCGTACTGCGCACTGTTCACGTTGATCGCGACCGGGGCCGCACTCATCACCGCCAGATGATTGCGGTGACGCAGAACCACGTAATAGTTACCAGTCGCCACCGATGGGAAGCTAACCGCGCTCGTCCCGTCAAGATCCACTACCGAACCATTGCTCTTAATGAACGCTGCGCGTGTGGCGACCTTCGTTCCTGATGCTGTGCCCGTACGCAGCTCCAACAGTACCCAGTCCACAACGCCGATCGGAATGCCCGCTACCGACTCCGTGCCGGAGTAGTTCCAGGGGGAGGGCGTGAACGGCTGCGTGACTGGAATGTAACCACCCGCCCGCAGAGCCGTTGACATCACACCACCCGAATAGGGGCCATCGAGGAAGGCCTTAACCTCCACGGTTTGCGGAAGTGCTATACCGGTCCAGTGGAACTGTTGCTGGTAGCTGTTGTCAGACTCGCTGAATTCCTCCACCCCATTTTCCGCATCCACAACGGTCTTTAGAATATGGTCGCCCGCAGGAACAACATAAGCAAAATCAGAAACGTAGGAATAGGTCTGTGCACCGAGCCCTGAGGAGTGATTAATGATGAGTATCGGTGAATCGTCAAGGTAAAGATACGTCGTGAAAGGTGTGGTGATATTGGAGGTTGTCAGGTTGGCGACTGCAACGTCAAGATACGTTGTCGCACCGCCCGTCAGGGCACCCACAGTTGTGGTTCCCGTAACGGATGAAGGCACGATTGGGGCATCCCACCCTTGTGGCGTGTACGTTGCTACCAGATTGAAGGGATTGCTGGTGATCCCGTGCCGACTGAACGCGGCCGTGATCTGCGTGTAGTGTGGCGTGCCATTGGCCAGGTCCCCGTCGTCATCATCTGCAAGAAGAAGATCCACATAAAGTTCTTGGTGTGAATCAGCATTGAGGAGCATGGCAGCCATGAACAGTTGGTCGGCAATCAGTGCATTCCCGATATTTGTTCGCATGTCCCACAACGCACCGCTGGATGGTCCGGCATTGTGATGCAAATATCCCCAGTCATTCCAGGGCATGGCAGGATCCCACCAGGGGAGCACCCAATAGGTGTCACTGAGCCCTAGCCCATTGGAATAGTCGGAACTGCTGAGAATCTGTTGATTGTCGTACCTTCTGGGATTCGACCCCTGGTCCAGGTTTCTCCATGCGAGACCGATGAGGGGATGATTGTTCATCGTTGCTGCCACGTAGTCGGAAAAACCTTCGCTCATCCCGCTCTCATCCGGCCCGCTATCGGCGACTCCATACGCCTTGTCCTGAATGCTGTGCCCGTACTCATGATAGAGCACATCGCTTTCCCGGGCCCATTCGACTGTCAGTCCGAACGTGTTCGATGGGAAATGGATCTCGTCTGAGTTGGGGAAATAGCAGGGCCCATTGTCGTCAACGCCGGAATCATTCGCATAGACCGTCATCTGAAAATCCATCCCTGTATACCCCAGTTGGTCGGATACATAGGTGTGGATCCGGTCAGCATGATAATACAGACTTGTGATAATATCGCCGTTGACGGTAAGAGATCCATCCAGCGAACCTAATGGATTCGGGCCTAGACTGAGCAACCAAACCAGCACATTCTCTCCAGAAGATCCACCATTGCGATCCACGACCTTTGCCCACGTCCCTTCTGTGTTTGCCTCGACGTAATGGATGTCGGAGGTAGAGGCAAACGTCGAACTTGAAAATTGTCCGTTTGCATCGGTGGTTATCGGCCCCTCAATCCTTGTGGTACCCTTGCGTATGTACGTGTAGGCGTTGGGAAGCGGGCTGATGACGGGACTGCTGTCGTAGAACTGGGGATACTGTTGGCCGCTCATTGTTCCCGAAACATCAAATTGCGAATCGTACCAGTAGAAACTTTGCGTGTACTCATTGTCTGTCTCATCCGATTCAACAATATCGTTTCTCGAATCCGCGAGGATCTTGAGAGTGTGCCACCCACTCGACAGAGTTTGCACGTAGTCCTGAATAGACGCATAGTAGTTCGCCAGGAGTGAGTTACTGTACCACTCTGCCACGGGAGTGTCGTCAATGGAGAGCAGGTAAAAGAAGGTGCTCACAATATCCTGCGAGCTGTTGTTGGCAACCGCCCAGTCGATATACGTGCTCTGTCCGGCATAGAGACTGTTGCTCGTGTTGGTTCCTGCCACCGATGAGGCAACAATGGGAGCATCCCAACCGGTGGGTGTGTAGGGTGTCAGGTTCGGAAGGGAGCTTTCGGCAGTCAGAGAGATAGTGTCGAGGAACACGCCGTCGTATGGATCCCCGGAAACACTCCCGTCGCTGTCAAATCTGAACTGGATGTAGAGACCCGTCTGCCCCGCAAAAGCGTCCAGATTCAGTTCAATGTATTCCCAGGCGAGAGGATCGCTCATTCCGCTCTGTGAGTAAATCAGATGCCACGCCCCGCTCTGGTCACGCACATTCACAGTGAATTGATCGAAGCTCGCTTCGGTGTCGACAATCTTATAGAACGACAGTGTTGCGCTGGCGCAGCCCGCAAGACTAACTCCCCGTCGTTCCATGTATACCTTGAGATTGTCGGGATAATAGTATTGGCCCCCTGATGGATCGGTATAGCAGTGCGCATAGCCGTACGCCCAGGCCCAGGAATAGGATCCGGAGCCCCCGTCGTGACCTATGCTCCATTCACCGGGATACGAGCTGCTGAAATCGTCGTAGAAAATAGTCGTGGAGGCCGGGGCTGCTGGCCCCGGCTTCGCGGAAGACCTGCGAAAAGCCGAATTGTCACTTTGAGGCAATGGTGGCGGGCCTTTCTTTCCGGACACCACCGATGTGTCCCGACGGTCGTCTACCGGACAGGATGTTGTGTGAACGGACAGGATGGTCGCAGCCGTATTCGTGCGACCCTGGCTCTCTGTGATTTGACGCGGCTTAGCAGAAACCGGTATCGCAATACGTGATAACGGCCTGGTGCTATCCGGAGGCGTGGTGCCAAGATTACCCACGGAGTTGTATTCCTGAGAAGGGTAAGCACTCATCTCATTAATAAGCAACGGCTCCCCCTTTAACACTTCTCCCGAAGTGGCATCCACAAACGCTCTCATAAAAGGTTTCGTCACATCAACTGCAAGGTCAATTGTCCAGGCTAGTCTGTATTCGAACGCGGTTTCTGTGGGCTTCGGGAACACAACCAACGAGCCTGTTCCAAGTTGGACTAGACCCGACTTCCGTTTCGGATCCTTTTCCTGGAACCGGAGAGCACTTTCGAAAGCATCCCGTTCAGAGAGCCGCGGGACAACGGAGATTTCTCCCACCGGAAAATGCTGCAGAGAGACGGAGAGGATTTCGCCTCGATTGGACAAGAGCACCTTCATCATTCCTGAATGAACCGGGATTCCGCGGTACACCTGTTGATAGGATTGAAACAATTTTGTGTTGAGTCTCTGCTTTTTCTCCAGCTGAAAATCCGCGGTTTGAATATTGAAGAGGTCTTTCTGCCCAGCAAGAAAATTGTCAACGATCTGTTCCGAACTCAAATCCGATGGCTCCGAATGGAATCCATACAGCCTCTTGACGTTACCCAGCTTCTGGTCCCACTCGATCCTCCAATGTCCGTTATAACGGTCATTAAACTGCTTGAACGCTTGGATCCGGTTCGACGGCAACTTGATGGCTTCTCGAGTGATCGGAGCCACTTTGGGAACCACGGTTTGACTTCTGGAGGGCCGATCTCGTTCATCTCCCTTTCCCCTAGCATCCTGGGCTTGCGCTGTGCCCTGTACGACTCCGCTCAAGGCGAGCAGAACAGCAAGAGAAAAAAAGAAGGACGCTCGTGAGATCACAGCCTTCCTTTTCCTCATCGCATAGCCTCGATAGCTGATGCACCGGTGGGTGGAATTCTCAAACGCTGGGTAATAGGAACCTGCGCTTTGACATTGAACGTCTTTTTCGGAGTGCATGGTGCTGTTCCTCTGTTTGCATTGAGGAATATGAAATTCAAGATTGGATAGATGTAGGTCATTCATGTTAGACTGATGAAACAGTTGTATTGTGCAAAGAAGAGTTCAGAGTCAATGATGTCTGTCGAGTACCTGACCTTAGTCCTAACCTACAACGCTTGTTGTGTCGAAACACACTTAGGTGAATCCAACAATCGCCTTCAGGGCCCCGTCTACACGGTGGCACCCGGGCAGGTGATATTCCTTATTCAAGACCAAAATTTTCGCCGCACTATTGAATGTACGCGCATGGATTTGATAGATATGCACTCCGGACGACAGCGCGATATGTGTATCATCCTTTCCTTAGAAGCCGGTTCCCAGCGATTGCACGAACAGCGACTGCTATGATGGGCAAACCGCACACCATACCATCTGTCCAAGTTTTGATCTTGAGAAAAGTGCAAATGTGTGGAATGAGAAAAGAGAACCGGGTTCTGATCGAGAACCAACACTCTCGTGCATACTCCCCGGAATTCCCCCAAAGCCTGCACTGAAGTGCGATACCCCACTATCGCTCTTGGCTGCCCCCTGCGGCACTACCTGGGGTAGGTGGTGTCGTCGCCTCCTTTCGGGGTGGCGAGTCATCAAGAGAAATATACCCTACTCGTTGAGCTAAGTCAATCTCAAAACTCGATCCTCAAAATTGCTCTATCTGTGTCGGGATTCATTTGTGAGCGTCGACAACCGTGTATGCAATGCGTTGTGATCCACGTCAACCTGAAGGCGGCGGATCGCCCTGCAAATCTTCTGGATCCACAAGATTCTGAATAGACATGGCGGGAAGAGCTCCATGGATATATCCGCCCAGTTGACAGGCCTTGGAATTTACTGCAATGATCCGTCCCGTCTGATCGAAAAGCACTATGGCATCCGCTGCCCGCTCCATCTGGAAACGCTGGACCAACTCCTGGTCGCAAAAAGCTGTCACGTACACAATCGGGATGTCAAACTGCCCAGGCACACGCGCCACAACTTCCACGCCATCTTCGGAAGCCTGCAAAGAGACATCCATAAGCACAACGTCTGGTATCATTTCGCCAATCTGCACAAGTGCCCGCAGAGATTGGAGATAGATCTTTGTTTTCGTACATTTTGATATGAAGCAGGTCGCAGTTGGCATTCTGCACCGCGATGGTCTCGTGCTGGCGTGCCAGCGTAAGAAAACCGCGCTTTACCCCCTCCAATGGGAGTTTCCCGGCGGCAAGGTCGAATCTGACGAATCCCCAACCGATGCGCTTATCCGTGAACTGCGTGAAGAAATCGGCATCCTCGCTAAATCCGCGAACGAATTCCATAGACAGGAATGGGATTATGGGAACATGACCTACCGGGTCTTCTATTACAAAGTCTTCGAATTCAGCGGTGAGCCCGAAAACCGGGCGTTCGAGAAAATCCGATGGGTAAAACCGGACGAGCTTCTAGTAATGAACATGCTCGAAGGCAACAGGAATGTTGTAAGAATGCTCTGCGATTCAAATCCTGCTGGGGAATTGGTTTGATCTTCAGGAGCATCTCAGTTCAGGAAGATATTGTGAGGAACCATTGCGAGGAGTGATACGCAGAGACGATGCAATTTCCACCGTGAAGTTGATACACAGCGCCACCCGCAAGGACCTGGTGCGCACCGTCCTTCGTTGGTACCGAGGCAACGGCCGCGTACTTCCCTGGCGCGGGATCCGTGATCCTTATCGGATCCTTGTGTCGGAGATCATGCTCCAGCAAACGCAGGTGACCCGTGTTCTGGAGAAGTACCCATTGTTCATCAAGACGTTTCCTACGCTTCACGATCTTGCACGCGCACCGCGTGCTGCGGTGATACGTACGTGGCAGGGAATGGGATACAACAACCGTGCTGTCTGGCTCCATATTCTCGCACAAATCGTCGTCGACAAACACATGGGCCAAGTCCCGAACGACTACGATTCACTTCATGAACTCCCTGGCATCGGCCAATACACCGCCCGTGCGATTCTCTCATCAGCGTTCGCTATGGTGCAACCTGTGGTCGACATCAATGTCAGACGCCTCTTCTCACGCCTCTTCTGGACGATGCCCAGTGCAGAAGCCATGTGCCCGGAATTCGAGATCTGGAGTCTGGCAACGCGGCTACTGCCGCAACGTGCCTCATACCACTGGAACCAGGCTTTGATGGACATCGGCGCAACAATCTGTACAGCACGGACTCCCCGCTGCACTCTCTGCCCACTGGTGGGTTTTTGCAGGTCCCGCATAGGGTTGCAGAGTCCCCGTACCTATTGGGTTCATTCCGACGGAGCTAGCACTGCCAGGGCTCGCCCCAATGGGGTTAACACCAGGGGCGTTCATTCCGATAAGGTCAGGTCCCCGGGGGCAGATCCCAATGGGAACCGGTCAGCTGTCAAACGCGAGCCTTCCTACCGGGGCGTTCCCAACCGCCTTCACCGGGGACGAGTCGTGGAACAGCTGCGCCGAGTGAAAGAAGGGTCGTGGATCACAGTAGGTGGATTGACCAGAAGGGTCTTCAAGAATTCTACGAAAACTGATATTCATTGGGTGGAAAAGCTACTGAGCGTGTTGGAACGAGATGGATTGGTAAAGGTGCGGAAGAGGCAGGTAGGTGCCGTCGTGAGACTGGGATGACGCAGCCCCCACAGCGTCATTGCAAGCGAAGCCCCGAAGGGGCAAGCGAAGCAATCCCGCTGTCGAAGTCGTATTCGAATGTGTGATTGCTTCGGCCTTCGGGCAATGACAGACAATGCCATATCGACATGTGAACGATATTATCGCCGCCCACGCCCAGCGCGGTCCTGCTATTCGTGCCCGCCTGGCTGACTTCGCAGCGGTACCGCGCGAACTCTGGTTTTACGAACTGGCATACTGTCTTCTGACACCGCAATCCAGTGCCGCCAATGCTTCGCGTGTCGTAGATGCCCTTCAGGTCGCAAACTTTCTGGAAACCGGTCAGGATCCGACACCGCTGCTTCGCGATCGCCGGCACTATATACGCTTTCACAATACAAAAGCACGTCGTCTTCTGGAGGCACGGGCGGATGTATCCGTTGCTCTCCGTAGAGCTGGAGTCGAGCAGGGCCCACACGTGATGCACTTACAACTGACGGACCCGCACTACGGGAGTGGCTCCTTCGCAATGTTCACGGTCTCGGATGGAAAGAAGCATCGCACTTTCTCAGGAATATCGGCTACAGAGATCTCGCTATTCTCGACCGCCATATCCTGAGAAATCTCAAGCGTCATGGAGTCATACGATCCATTCCAAAATCGTTGACAGCAAAGCGCTACATTTCCATCGAACGTGCATTCATGAAATTCGGCGGGGCCATCGGCATATCGATGGATGAGCTGGACTTGCTGTTCTGGAGCAGGGAGACGGGGGAAATACTGAAATGATTGCCCAATTCATCAAGTGTGGGATTGCGTCGTCGCTGGGAAGAGCTCCTCGCAATGACAGATACTCGGCGAGGACACACTCAGATTATAGTAGGAGAATGGCACAATGACATTTCTCGTTCTCGGCGCCGGCATGATGGGAAGCGCGGTTGCATACGATCTCGCCAAAGCTTCACCATCATACAGGTGTTTCTGGCCGATATCTCAATCAGGTCGCGCAACGTGTCGCACAATCCATCGGCCCCAGTGTGACGCCGATGCAACTGGATGTGCACGACGCGTCGCGGTCGTCCGGGCGATGCCGGGAAAGGCAGTGGTCGTCAGCGCGGTCTCCTACTCGGTGAATGAGGAACTCACGCTTGCCGCTATTCATGCGGGCGTGCATTTCTGCGATCTCGGCGGCAATAACGACGTTGTCGACCGACAGCTGACAATGGATCCAGCAGCCCATGCGCGCGGTGTTACGGTTGTACCGAATTGTGGCCTTGCCCCGGGACTGATCAATATCCTGGCCGTCACCGGCATGCGAAAAAGTTCGACAGCGTCGATAGCATCCAGTTACGTGTCGGCGGACTTCCGCAACATCCCCGCCCGCCACTCAATTATGAGATCGTCTTCTCCGCAGAAGGCCTGTTGAATGAGTACCTCGAACAGGCAGAAGTGATCGAAGATGGGGATCTTAAGACTGTGGAATCCATGACCGGACTCGAATCAATCGCGTTTCCTCCCCCGTTCGGCACTATGGAAGCTTTCCATACGTCGGGCGGCATTTCAACGCTTACCCGGATGCTTCAGGGAAAAGTGCGCAATCTCGACTACAAGACTATCCGTTACCCGGGACACTGTGAGAAGTTCAAGACCCTTCTGGATCTGGGCTTTGCAGGTGCCGAACCGGTGATGATCGGACAGAACGTCACGACTACACGGGAATTCTTCACCGAACTGCTGAAACGGAAGCTCTCGACCGGAGACAAAGACCTGGTTCTCGCTCGCGCAACACTCACCGGCACCGCCGCAGGAACCCCGCGAACGCTTGTGTATGAGTGCGTGGATTATTATGATGAATCAACACAGATCACCGCTATGATGCGCACAACGGCATTCCCGACCTCGATCACGGCGCGTATGCTGGCTGAGGGAATGATCACCCGCCGTGGCGTTATGCCCCCCGAAGCGTGTGTGCCGGGCGAACCGATGATCAAGGAACTTGCACAGCGGGGCGTGAATATCAGCACAATTACCAATTGACAAGTGTCATCCTTAGGTTGACCCGCGCCGCGGGTCAACCTAAGGAAATCACCGTAAAGGCCAGAGATAAGTACCCACATGAGCATCCATCCCCTTTCGGTCACCATCAGCACGCGTGACAGCACGGCGGGACGCGACGTGCAGCAGCAGTACATCGTGCAAACGAAGCATCCCCGCTGGGAACTGCTCAAGATATTTGTCCATGCACTGACACATATGGAATTCCGGTGAGCATTATGGGAAGTGTCATTGCGAGCGATGCCCTGAGGAGGCGAGCGAAGCAATCTCATACGTCAATGCTTAGTCGAGTGTGGGATTGCTTCGGCCCTTGGGGCCTCGCAATGACGGTCGTGACCATTGTTGCATTCCTCCTCATCGTCTCCACCGCCCAGGCTCAGGATAACACCATCCGCGTCGTCTTCTCCGACAATCCCGATAGCAACACCGTCATCGGCGCGTTCCGCACAAAGGGAGTTCTGTACGGTTCACTGACCGACCTGGTCCATGTACTCCAGGTGGGTTCGTACACAAACCCGACCACTCCAAGATGGAAGTGAAACATGGGCCGTACCGGGTCAAAGTGACGGGCGGCAATCCGTTTATTGTCGTGACCGACCAGGCGCAGAAACAAACCGTGTACCAGCTCTCCGCAAACGTCATGTTCGCCGCAAATACATTCTTCGTTCCGATGCAGTCGACCCTGCGATACTTCCACGTTCTCTTTGACAAGTCCGGACGCTTTGACCTGACCGTAGATGCTCTACATCGGCATTGCACCACCGCCCACGGCATACGACATCCCCTCCGTTTCGCTCGAACCGAAGATCAACGGCATGGTTATCCGTATCGCTTCGCAAAAGCGGGTCGAAGATGTCGAAAGCTGGCTGCGACCGGATGGATGGTTCTATGTGACGATTGCGGATGTGAAGGCGGATGTCCGGAGCATCAATGCAGTCAAGGGCACGAGCATTGTCAGAAAACGTCGTGGCAATCCAGTCACCGACCTCCGTACAGTTGACCTTTAAGCTCACGGGCAAAATCGCTGCAACGGAAATCCTGCGTGAAACCGGTTCCAATGACCTGCTGCTCTCGATCCGTGTACCCGAGCCCACCGAGGAACCCGTGTCGACCGAAAAACCCGTGCCGATTGAGAAGCCGCACCCGAACCCGAACAAGAAACCGCCGCGGGATGCTTCGCCCGATCTCTCCTCACAGAGAAAGCGGTGGGAGCTGGACGTGATAGTCATCGATCCCGGTCACGGCGGAAGAGATCCCGGAACAATCGGTGTTACGGGAGTCAGGGAGAAGGATATCACGCTGGGTGTCGCACGGCGCCTCGGCCAGCTCATCAAGGCCGACCGTTCGGACCTGCGTGATGTGAAGGTCGTGTTCACACGGTCCACAGACACGTTCGTTCCGCTCTACCGGCGCCCGCAGATTGCCAATGAGTCCGGCGGCAAATTGTTCGTCAGCATACACGGCAACTCGATGGACGCAAAAGCCAAATCCGCGACGGGGATTCGAAGTGTATCTCCTGCGTCCCGGCCGGACGGAAGACGCTATTGCCATCGCCGAACGCGAGAACGCCGTGATCGAGCTGGAAGAAGGCTACGAAGACCGGTACAAGGAACTGACGGATGAGAATTTTATACTTGTGACCATGGCACAGAGCGCATACATGCGTTCCAGCGAGCATCTGGCGGGACTTGTGCAGAAACAGATGACGGACGTGGCGGGACTTCGTAACAACGGTGTGAAACAGGCAGGTTTTTATGTGCTCGTCGGGGCTGCGATGCCGAACATTCTTGTGGAGACGGGGTTCCTTTCAAACCGGAGGATGAGAAGTTCATCAAGAGCGCCGCCGGGCCAGCAGAAAGTGGCAGAAGCACTTTACCGCGCGATCCGGAAATACAAGACAGAATACGAGAAGCTGCTGGCGAATGAGTAGCTGAATCGAACTCTTCGTACCTTCTGTTCTGCGTATGCTCAGGTTTGCCGACCATCAGAATCGCTATGCGCGAGATCCGACACGTCCGTCATTGAATATCTCTGTGACCAGAGCACCAAGATTGTTGGACCAGAATGCTCCGCACAGATAACATTGCGTCATCATTGACACGGGTTGGACTGTCGGGAAAGGGCAACATGATGAGGCTGAGGAGATTTTGCATCTTTGTCGCTATTCTCACGATTGCAGCCGCTTCCTTCGGTCAGACGCGCTTCCGTTCGGGAATATTCCTCCATCATTCAACGGGCGCCTGCATCTGGGGACCAAACGGCGGACAGGTTTCCGTACCGACGGAAATTGCCAAATACAATCTGTCGCACGGTCATGTTGGGCTCCGATTCTGTGAAAATGAGTCGAAACCTGGTGGCCTTCGGCTGACAACGAATGGACGACATGGCACAACATCTTTGACAACGGGATGCAGTCAAACGACATCCGGCCGTTCCTCGCCTCCTATCCCATGATCATGATCAAGTCCTGTTTCCCTTCGTCCCAGATGTCCGGTCCTGGCTCGAGCGCTGATACACTCAGTCCGACGATCAAGAGTATCGCAAACTACAAGTGGCATTGGCGTTCGTTGATCTCCGTAATGAAGGGACGGCCACAAAACTTCTTTGTCATCTGGACTAACGCTCCCTGGTGGCAGGTGTCACGAATGCTTCTCAGGCAGCCCTCTCCAATGCATTCTGCCGCTGGGCGAAGGACACCCTTGCCGCCGGTCTCGACCCCATCGTCGGGACATTCCCAAAGAATATTTTCGTCTTTGATTTCTTCCATCTTCTCGCCGGCGCTGACGGCATGCTCCCGCTGCAGCTCGCGAGCGGATCAACTGACAGTCACCCCAATGCAGCCGCGACAACATTGGTGGCCCCTCAACTGGTGAAGCAGGTGTTTGACGCTGCGCTGGCATACGAATCCACCACGACCGCCACTGTTCCCGGAGTGATTCCGCTGACAACGCCCGTCAACGGTGCGAGGGTTTCAAGCGACACCGTCAAGTGTGTTTGGGGAGCATCCCCCTCCTCGTGGGACTGGTTTGAAATCTCAACGGATTCCTTGTTTGTCTCTTCCACGTCCGTCGATTCCACGGTGATGAGCTGCACTAAGGTGGTCCGCAATCTTCGGAACAACACGCCGTATTACTGGCGTGTGCGCGGCGGTAATCTTGCAGGTTGGGGTCCATTCGGCGAACGGCGCATGTTTACCGTATCGTATACTGCAGTACGCGATCAGTACGGGATCCCCCCCACCTTCGCGCTGAACCAGAACTACCCGAATCCGTTCAACCCATCGACGCAGATTGAATTTGGCATCCCCAAGGAAACCCGCGTGAAGCTAGAGGTGTATAATGTTCTCGGGGCACGGGTGCTGACATTGGAGGACCGCATTATGTCCGCTGGGTATCACAGCGTTACAGTGCAGGCCGGTTCGCTTCCGAGCGGGCTCTACGTGTACCGCTTGACAACCCGGGATATCTCACTCACCCGGAAGATGTTGTTGATGAAATAGTGAGCATTCCGTCCGGGGCCTCGCGCCGAATTGTTGCACAACGACAGAAGGCGCCACACGGCGCCTTCTGTCGCTGTATGCCCAGCATGACGTATACCCTGGAGGTGAAAGCCCTCTCGAAAGCCGACCATAGCGAACGAAGCAAAGCAATACTGCGGAAAGGTGACTGACCGTGGGAAGGAAGCGAGGAGCGCAACCGAACGCGCAGGGAAAAGCGACCTGATGGAAATGGTAGTGCGATGCACAGAGTCCACCCCAGATCACAAATTCACCAACTGAATTGGCGTTCCCCAGAATATCTCTTGCGGTAGTACAACTGACAGGGCTTTATCTGGATGATTCATACTTGACATTGGTACGGCTATTCCCTAGCATTTGCACATTGAACCGCATCCTCGCGGAAGAAGTACGGGGGAAAATGAGAGGAGGCCTCTTCTGTCCGATTGATGGAGAGGCTTTTTTGTTCACGGCGTTGCGACCTCAGTACCGAAAGCACACTCCCTACGTCAGGTGGCCAATGCCTGACACACGGAATAAGCAAACGCATTATTCACACACAGACCGAGGGCTGGTCAGCTAGGTTTGGGGCTTTTGATAAACGATATTCGTACCACCACGAAGTGGAAGCAGGGCAACTGTCAGCAGGGAAACCACGGGCAAGAGAATAGAACAAACATCAGAACGAAGGTCCTCATGACGAAACGGCGTGTAGGAAAAACAGCGGCTTTTGTGGGACTTGGCCTTCTCAGCTTGGCGTGCCTCTTTGTGTATTGGCCATTGGCCTATGAGAACCCCCAGTTTCCCGGTAACAAAAGTTTCGCCCTGACGATTTTTGATGATACAGACCGTGGCACCGTCGAAAACACGAAGCCTGTGTACGATCTGTTGTCTGAGTTAGGAATTCTGACGACAAAATCAGTATGGGTGTTGCCTTCCAATGACATTCGGCGGCGTTCGAGCAAATCTCTTAGCGATGCAGAGTATCTTTCATACGTCATTGGACTGAGGGACAAAGGATTCGAAATCGCCTTGCATGGTGTGCGCGATGGTAGTTCAACACGCGGAGATATTTCCGTGGGAATGGAACAATTTCGAGTAGCAATCGGCCGATATCCTCTCATTCATGTGAACCATGTGGGCAATGCCGAGAACCTTTATTGGGGGAGAAAACGGCTCGACATTTGGCCTCTGAACATGTTCTATGCTTTCGCAAGACCCAGCAGCGAAGGCAGATTCCTAGGAGATGAGGATACGTCCGAGTATTTTTGGGGAGATATCATCAAAGACAAGATTCGTTATGTTCGCAACTTCACTTTCCACGAAATCAACACGTACAAGTTGAACCCGTCCATGCCGTATCATGATGACTCTAAACCTTATGTAAATGGATGGTTCTCCTCTTCCGATGCGCACAACGTTCAAGCGTTCAACGACCTACTCAAAAAGGAAAATCTTGACCGCTTGGAACAAGAACACGGAACATGTATCATCTATACTCACTTCGCGTTTGGTTTCGTAGTGAACGGCGTCGTCAATGACACGGCGAAGGCTCGATTGCTCGATCTGTCGAGAAGAAACGGTTATTTCGTTCCCGTAGGTGAGCTTCTTCGATTCCTTGAGGATCGGAACAGGGGCAGTCAACCGCTTCGCTTCAGGGAAAGAGTTCAGTTGCAAGTGCGCTGGGTCATCGAGAAGGCACTGTCTGGCACATCTTAGTTGAGGTCGGTTCCAACCGTGCATCATTTTGATGGAGCTGTAGACGTTGCTGCTATTCATCGCCATGCCAAAGCGTGACACTTGCTGGAGGGGTTCGACACTTCCAAGAACATGCGACATGATCTGACCCTGTGATGAAGCTGCAGAATACGCTGGGATTCTGCTCTTCGTATCGTGGCCTATTTCGGACGTAAGTTTCTTGTTGTACTAGCACTTCCGAGGAGGAGGACCACGCGATGAAGATGCGCTCCTTTGAAGCACAGGTTGCTGTTGCCTTGCGCCAAGCTGCCTCAGGCCCTCCGGTCAGTGAGATCACACGGAAGATGGAAGTGTCCGGTGTGACATTCTACCGGTGGAAGAAGCTCTATGCCAACTTGGTTGTGGCTGAGATTCGGCGGCTCAAGCAACTTGATGTTAATTGCAGACGCTCTTGGCTTTCATCCCGACCACAAACGATTGCCTCAAGGTCCTTGATTATGGATGCGCTGCGGGTGGCTACCTGGAACTCCTTGCGGATAGAGAGTGGGACAGACGACGATTGAGCCAACGAGGCGCGAGCCAATTTCTAGTACTCTCGAAGTGATCCATTTTCCCCAGAAGGAAGCAGACATATGATTAACTTCCGTCTTTGGCCATCGAATCAGAAATGGCAGTCACTCGAGCAGAGCCTTCGGAGAAGCTTTCTGAGCGCCTGTGCAATCTTGGCACTTGCATCTGTTATTGGCATTCTTAGGTCTGGCCCAACTCAGAGAGATCTTATGCTTGAAGAGATGGTGAAGGCCCATATCGAGCAGGGCTTAACGGGCACAAAGGGATTCAACGTAGCCACGCGTTGGCTCACTACCAAGACCGATGTCTTCCTAAATGGCCACCCAGTTTATGCTTCGAGCCCGCCCTTGTATTCTCTGGTTTCCATACCTCTTTACGTGGCCATGGGCAACAATTGGAGAGCGATCAGGATGACCCCTGTGATTCTAGCCTTCATTTACCTCTATGGGGTTTTCATCCTTGCCGTTTCGTCCCTTCGTATGAAAAGGCGGTACTTGCTAGTGCTTTTTGCGCTATCTCCTATGATCCTTATCTATGCGACCGAGTTGGAAATAAACACTGGCACGGTAGGTCTGGCGTTGCTGTGTTATGTTTGCATTCTGGAATTTCTCAAGAACTATCGGCTCGGTTGGATTCTGTGGGCGGCACTCTTCTATTTACTTGCATTCTGGACTTCGTATCTTGCTGCCTCGGTTTCTTTGCCTATCCTTGCGCAACTTCTCTTACACCCAGAGCTGCCTCGATCAAAACGTTTGTCATCGGCCCTGCTTTGGGTCGCGTTTGTGGTTCTAGGAGTGGGTTTGGCTGTTTTGCATTTGTCGTTGATTCCTGGCGCTCTCTCGGATGTCCTCCCACGTATCACACTGCGATTCTCTGGACACCTCGAGGCCGAAAAGGTCAACATGATTCCCTTTACGTCCTTTGTGCTTCGACAGACTGTGCGGGTGTTGACTCATTTTACCCCCATTGAGTTGCTTCTTGCTCTGGTTGCGGTTGTTCGCTCCATCGTCGTTTTTGGAAGTGCACTAATTCGCCGAAGGCAACTTGATACTCAGGAAGGACTTCTGAATGCTATCAATGTGCAGTTGTTTTCCTGGGGGTTTCCATTTGGAGTTATCGCTATCAACGTCGCATACATACATCCACACACATTGCACTACTTCTCCCCCTTCTTTGCCTTTGGTTCTATGGTTGGGCTAGATTGGCTTCTACAGAAGCTAAGATCAGAGAAAGCAAGGGGAGTAGCAGCCCTCACAACAGTTGTGATCTTCATCATACTCTCTTTCGCTCGAACTGCCTACACTGTTTCTGGCCAAGGGCTGCCTGAGCTGCTTGGTCAACTATTGCCGAAAACCTGGATGTCAGCAATGGGTTGGTAGGATAATCCAGGCAATTGGGGTTGAGGCTTTGTCCTTGGGCTGACCTCTTTTTTCTGTGATTATCAACCTTCAGGTACTCCATGGAAATGCACCATACGCAAGCCCCCGAATACTTCGGCCGGGACCTTGAAGCAATGTGGTTCGCACGGAACTACTATGCATGGGTATTCGACGAATTCCGGCCCTTCCTGGGGAAGAACGTGGGGGAAGTGGGAGCTGGGTCAGGAACCTTTGCGGACTTCGTTCTCAAGGCCGGGGTAAGTACCCTTGTCGCGTTTGAACCATCTGCAAATATGTTTCCGCTTCTCCAACAAAGGCTCTCCCGGTGTCATGCAGCACTTGCGGTGCAAGGTTTTCTTGAGACACACGCACGGGCCTATAGGGAAGCTTTCGATTCAATCTTGTACGTCAATGTCCTGGAACATGTGGAATACGACGCGCAAGAACTCAGCATTGCCAGAACAACTCTGCAGCCAAATGGTTACCTCCTAGCTCTTGTTCCTGCCCAACCTTGGCTCTATAGCGACTTCGACCGGCACGTGGGCCATTTCAGGCGCTACACCAAAAGGGGCCTGAGAAAACTGGTGGAATGCAATGGTTTTTCGATCGTTGAGCTAAAGCACTTCGATGTAGCCGGGATTATACCGTGGTATGTTGCGTATGTTCTGCTGAAACGCACTTTGACTAGTGGAAATGTTTCCGCATACGACTCGATCATTGTGCCGGTCATGCGAAGAATCGAGCAGCTCGTGCCACCACCGATAGGGAAAAGTCTCATCCTCATTGCGAGGAAGATCTGAGCAGAGGTGACGGCCATAAATCCGCCCGATACGCAGTCCTATTTCCGCCATCCAAACCAGGAAAATGGAGAATAGGTCCTATGCTTCTTTCTGTGATAGTCCCAGTTTACAACGAACAAGATCATGTGGACCAACTTCTTCAAAGGGTCACCGCGGTTGATCTGCAGCCGCTAGGGCTCTCGATGGAAATCATTGTCGTGGATGATTGCTCGACTGACAGGACTCCCTATGTTCTCAAGAACTGGAAAGACCGGGGTTCGATCATTCTTCTTAAACACTCAAAGAACCGGGGGAAGGGGGCGGCACTTCGCACGGGCTTTGGCCATGCAAAAGGGGAGATTGTTCTTGTCCAAGATTCCGACCTCGAGTATGATCCAAATGAGTACACAAAGTTGCTCAATCCAATAGTGCAGGGGAATGCAGACGTTGTATTCGGTTCCCGGTTCATGGGAGGAGAGGCTCACCGTGTACTTTTCTTCTGGCACTCCGTCGGCAACAAGTTTCTCACGCTTCTCTCCAATGTCTTCACCAACCTCAACCTCACAGATATGGAGGTGTGCTATAAAGTCTTTCGGTCGGAAGTTGTACGTCAGATTGACATAAAGGAAAAGGGGTTTGGATTCGAGCCTGAAATCACCGCGAAATGTGCGAAGCTGGCCAGGAAAAAGGGAATCCGCATCTTTGAGGTAGGTATTTCGTACAGCGGGAGAACCTATGCAGAAGGCAAGAAAATTGGCTGGAAGGACGGGTTCCATACACTCTGGTGCATCCTGAGGTATAATCTGGCTTCGTAAAGCCCCGATCAGAGCCTAAGATGCTCGGACAAGATATTCCTGCGTGTGATACACTCGAAGTGGTGAAATTGGCAGACACAAGAACTAACACTGAATTTGGACCCACGATGGGGGTAAGTACCCATAGCAATTCCACAAACTAATTCTTCGATCATCTTTCAGGGTGTCATCTTTAAAAAGGACAAAGTCAAGAGGGTAAGATCTCCCGGGGCGAACTTTTCACGAAGAGTTCGCCATGATTCAGTGTAGTTGCGACTTTGACGAGTGTGCCACATGCCACGAGCCGTTCGATTCTCGTTCCCCGAGGCGCCAACGGCGGCCAGGCATCTTTCGGGGCTTATCAGTGATCCTTACAAAACAGATCACTGCATCGCACACGTTAGGTGCGACCATCCCAGAGGTTTTCATCGGCACAACACCCGACTTCCCAATCAGGTCAGCGGCCTCGCAAATGCGCGTGCCAGCCCCCACGCCCGGGCTTGTCGGGTGTGGCCGTGGCGCTCCAAACAGACTCCCACTACGCTTCTCTCGGCCAGGTTGCCGACGAAGATGATAGATTTTCGGTGAGACGATCTGCGGAGCAAACTGCGCCTGGCGTGGCCAGGCACATGATTTCTGGCGACTGACGGGCTTGCCCTTGAAGCCTCGAAAGACTTCCTTGTCCTTGAGTATGTGATAGACGATTCGCGCAAGTTCTTTGGCAACGACTGTATGCGCGATGGCCTTGTTGGAACGTCAGAGGATCTTCTGGTAGAAGGCCCTGATCTCCGGGTAGTACCGCTTTGGCATGGACTGCAGCATCGGTGAATGCAATCTTCAGGTATCTGTTCCCGTCTTTGCTCCCGGACTTCTGTCGACTCGACCGATTAGAGTTTTTTGCTCCGGGCACAAGGCGAGCAGTACGAGAAGAAGTGTTTCTCGTCGGGAAGCGCTCGATCTGATCGATCTCCAGATACACCGAAAGAGCAGTGAGAAGCCCGACGGCCGGAACCCAGAGGAGGCGTTGAATGTCTTCGTTCGCGAATCAGTTCGGGACGAATCGTTTGCTCGAGCTCTTTGATCTGACGGTTGAAAGGCTGAATCTTGGTCCGTGTGCCACCGCATCTGGATCTTGTAGGGCTGCGGTAGATGATCGGGAGAAACACCGTCTTTCGGGTCGATTGCCGCTATTGAATTTCTCTCCGATCCGATGGATGGAGTTCTTTGAGGAGGTCCTCCTCTGGATGAGCCGGAGTCGAGTACGCATCGTGTCTCGGAGGCCCCGAAGTTCGGGACGGATCTTATGTGCCTGGGGAATGAAGTCCATGCGGAGAAGTTGCGCCAAGGTGCAGGAGTCCACCTTGTCGGTCTTCACCTTCGCATAGGCGATCGCCTTGATATATTTGGCATGAGCAAGCACAAGCTCAATCCCGTGTGCTTCCAGATAGATCGCTCAACCAGTACCAGTTGGCTGTCGATTCCACGACTGCCCGGTGGGGTCCGGGAAGGCCATGAAAGTAGTCGAGGATCAGGGCCGGTTCGTTCCGCATCCTTGCTCTCTTGACCACTGCTCCTGCATCATTGACTGTCGTGAGAAAGCAGTTGTCTTTATGGTCGTCGATTCCTGTGCAGTACATGTGGACCTTCTGAGATTGTGGTTGAACGATGCCTCCTTTCCATGTCGTGCAATGTGCATACTCGGGAGGTTCCTTTTTGGCAACATCAGGTCAGTTCGAGGATTGAAGAAATGTAGGATCTGCGTATGTACAGAGATTGGTGACAGATGCAGTTCTTTCTCTGCAAAGGGGCCTTGAATCCGTAGTTATGGTAATAATTCTCAAGATCACGAACGGAGAGGATGAACTATTTGTGGTTTTCTGCTTTTACTTCTGTATATTATGAAGAGTGGTACGAAGAATGCTTGTACTGCAATTCTAGAGAGAGCAGGACAAAGAAGTATGGTGCAGTTGATAGCAGTCAAGTGATGTAAGGAGAGAAGAGATGAGACAACGTACAGTTGTTTTTCCAGCACTTGTTCTGATCCTTGTTATGACACGTGGTGCACAAGGTCAGGTAATCAATCACAATCACACAGACTTCAATTCGATTCCTGTTCGCTATCTTGATCAAGCTCGCTCTCAGTTACATTTTATACTCGAGGGTGCATCACACTCAACTCAAATACCCGTTGGTTTAGCAGCATTAGCAGGATGGGATAGTAAGTTTTCTGTTCCGGCGAGTATGATTCGTAGTGATGTGGGTGATAATGTGACTTTAGGTACCGGCAATCATGGACAGACTCTAAATTTTCATGAGTGGGCAACGCTTGTACGGGGGGTTCTCAAAACTCCCGGCAATGGCATAAATGCTGTTTTATGGATGTGGTGTGGAGAACTGATTGAGAATCCTATAGATTCTGTTAATGTATATTTGAGTTTGATCGGTCAACTTGAAACAGACTATCCATCTGTAAAGTTTGTGTATGCAACTCAGCACACATGGGGAAAGGGACCAGGTGATTTACTCACTACAAATAATGCTGCTATTCGCAATTATTGCATTGCAAATGGAAAGATGCTCTATGATTTTGAAGATATTGAATGCTACGATCCAGATGGGTTAGTAAACTACCTACAGTATCATGTGGACGATTTCTGTGACTACTACGCTCCTACTAAACATAACTGGGCAGACGAGTGGATTGCTGCAAATCCTTCATCATATCTTACTGCCATAGCAAGAACGATATGTGATGGTTGCTGTGCTCATTCAAAAGGACTGAATTGTGTACAAAAAGGTGGTGCATTCTGGTGGTTGGCTGCACGATTAGCTGGATGGGATGGCACGACAGGAACAGTTGGTGCACCGGGAAGTGTAATTCTGGTCGTCCCCGCTGACAACGTAACAGGTCAGGGGGTCAACCCCACGTTACGCTGGCTTTCCACTGCCGATGCGACATCCTACTGGCTCCAGGCCGGCACCAGCAGCAGCTTCACCTCCGGCATTGTCTTCTCCGACTCCACTCTTACCGAAACCGCAAAGTCCTTGAGTGGCCTGTCGAACGACACGAAGTACTATTGGCACGTCCGGGCCAAGAACGCCAGCGGTGCCGGGGCATTCTCCCCAACCTGGTCCTTCACCACAACCGGGGGAAGCCCTGCCGCAACGGTGCTGCGCATTCCGGCAGACAACGCAACAAATCAGGGGCTCACTCCTGCGTTGTTCTGGCTTCGCACTCCCGGTGCGACATCCTACTGGCTCCAGGCCGGCACCAGTAGCACCTTCACCTCCGGCATTGTCTTCTCCGACTCCACCCTTACTGACACCGTGAAGTCCTTGAACGGCCTCTCAAACAACACGAAGTACTACTGGCACGTCCGTGCCAAGAACGCCAGTGGCGCTGGCGCATTTTCCCCAACCTGGTCCTTCACGACAATAGCTCCCGTTCCCCCCGTGATTACGCTGATAGCGCCTTTGAACAATGCGAGCGTCTCAAGCGACAGCATCAAGTGTGTTTGGCGAATCTCCCCATCATGGTGGGACTGGTTTGAAATCTCAACGGATTCCTTGTTTGTCTCTTCGTCGTCTATCGACTCCGCGCTCACCGACACAACAAAAGTGGTTCGCAACCTTCGCAACAACACGCCGTATTACTGGCGTGTGCGCGGCGGGAATCTTGCAGGTTGGGGACCATTCTCCCTAACCTGGACCTTCACCACGACCGGCTCTGTTCCCGGAGTGATTCCGCTGATAACGCCCGTCAACAACGCAAGCGTTTCAAGTGACACTGTCAAATGTGTTTGGGGAGCCTCCCCCTCCTCGTGGGACTGGTTTGAGATCTCAACGGATTCCTTGTTTGTCTCTTCGACGTCAGTCGATTCCGCGGTGATGAGCTGCACGAAAGTGGTTCGCAACCTGCGCGACAACACGCTGTACTACTGGCGTGTGCGCGGAGGGAATCTTACAGGTTGGGGACCGTTCAGCGAACGGCGTAGTTTCAAGGTGTCATATACTGCGGTACGCGATCAGTACGGTATCCCCCCCACCTTCGCGCTGAACCAGAACTACCCGAATCCGTTCAACCCATCGACGCAGATCGCCTTCGACATCCCCAGGGAAACCCGCGTGAAGCTCGAGGTGTATAATGTTCTCGGGGCACGGGTGCTGACGTTGGAGGACCGCATCATGTCCGCCGGGTATCACAGCGCTACAGTGCAGGCCGGCTCCCTTCCGAGCGGGCTCTACCTGTACCGCTTGACAACCCCGGAAGCCTCACTCACCCGGAAGATGTTGCTTATGAAATAATGCGGGATTCAAGAAAAGCAGAACTGGCAATAGAAGGCCCGGGTCCGGGCCTTCTGCATTTTATGTGCTGCAAATCGGGTTCTTGCTTCTCCAGCCTTTTTGGGGTATGTTTCCACATTCCATGAGTAAAGTCACGTGGGCATATCTCCTCGCTCTTGCAGGCACGGCGGTCTGGTGCGCGCTCGTGGTTGCCGCACCTGGTTTCATGCACGCAGGCGGTGCATGGACTCCAATCGGCGAGACGATCTACACGGGGTTCCATCGCATCTGTCACCAGATTGATGCGCGTTCACTGCATCTCTTCGGATTTCCTCTAGCAGCGTGCTCACGATGCTCTGCGATCTATTTTGCATTCCTTGCCGGCACGGTGCTCTATCCTTTCGTGCGCCCGCTGCAAACGCCGCACACGCCGTCCAGGCTGACTTTTTTGCTTGCCCTTGCGCCTGTGCTCGTTGATGTCGGTCTTGCGATCTCGGGTGTCCATGAGAGCGGCACGCTCTCCCGGTTGATTACCGGTGCATTCTTCGGCGTGATGCTTCCGTTCGTTGTTCTTCCCGTGTACCTTGGTGCGATTCTTGAGCACTCTCCCTCATCTTCAATTCACACACACCTGAAAGGATCATTCGATGCCTGAAAAACCGAGCAAATTGATGCCCGCCCTCTATGGTGGTATTATTATGGGCATCATTTCGGGGGTTCCCTTCCTCAATTTTGTCAACTGTCTTTGCTGCGCCGGGGTGATGTTCGGCGGCTTCATGGCGGTGTTCTTCTATAAGAAAGACCTCCCGCCGGACAATCCCACGTTTACGAACAGCGATGGCATGGCCCTCGGCGCGCTGGCCGGCGTATTCGGCGCCGTGTTTGGGAATATCATCACAGGCATTCTTCTGGTCACCGTCGGCAATGTCACCGGTCAGGCTATGTATGACATGGTCATGGGGCTGTACGGCTCATTGGGGATCCTCGACAAGATGCCTCCGGATGCTATCGAACAAATGGAGTCCAGCATGATGGACTCGGGCCTGTCGGCCACAAGCATCATTCTTTCATTTGTCATCGACCCATTGTTCGGAATGCTCGGCGGGCTTATCGGCTACGCATTCCTGAAGCCGAAAGAAAAACCCCCGGCACAAACAGTGGCTCCGGTGTGACAGCTGCCTTGTGAGTGAAGGTAGGCGTTAAGCGAGATGAACACAGGCAGGCGTTGAGCAAGGAAGGTCCTGGTGCGAGGCAACTGGCACGAGGCAATAGGCACGAGGGGAGCAGGCAGCAGGCAAGGGGTGATAGGCAATAGGATGGTATCCCTATTGCCTGTCACCTGCCGCCTATTGCCTACTTTTTCTTGAAGATCTTCTTCACCGCATCGTCTATCCGTCCCTTCTTCTCTTTCTCCAGCCGCTCTTCCAGTTCTTTCTTCTTTGTTTCAACCATGGAAATCTTCTCGTTCACCAGCGCCTGGTACTGGGCAAGCTGCTGCTCTACCTCTGCCTTGCGAGCATTGTAGACTGTCTCGAACTCCTGCCGCTTCTTGGCGATGATAGCGTTCGACCGCGCACGCAATTCGGCCTGCGCCTTTGTCAATTCCGCCCCGAGCACCGCTTTCACCCGACCGATGAACAGCGCGTCAAGATCTGTTGCCAGCGCCACATCAAATCCAGCATCCGTCTTCCATCCTCTGAGTTTTAGATCAAATCCGTTCACGCCGTCCAGCACATCACGTACCAGGCGTTCGCCGATGTGGGCCGGAGCACCTGCATAGCTGAACCCGACCTGCCGGAAGTGCAGATTGGCTGAGCCGTCAAATCGGTCCCCAGGAATGCTTACAGTGACTTCGGCGGCAAGCTGCGATCCGGTGATCTTTCCTTTGAGAAAGCTCTCCGATCCGATCCCGATATCGGAAATGCCGATCCCCGTAATACCGGCTTTGTATTCATCCACGGGTGTCTGCTTCCGGCGGTCCATGAGCGCCCCGAATGTTGCCGACACTTTACCGGCCTGTGTCCCCGAGAGCTGCACGGTCATCGGAAGTCCCGTCACGCGCTGGTCGCTGGCGATGTTCTTGACTTCTCCCTTTGCATAGAGATATTCGGTATCCTGTGTCCGGTCGGTCCCTCCGGACACCACAAGATTCCGCACCCAGTACTTGGGTATGACGTCTCCACCGGGAAATGGATATCCTGCCCCTTCATCCGCGGCGGTGTTTCTATCTCCGGCTCGGGTTGGTACTCCGCGATCTTCGCACGGGCAATATCCACGTACGATAGGTATTTCTTCACATTCTCGATCAGCTGCCGGCCCAGGAGCGCTTCGGCAAGCCCCATGGTATTGAGATCGGGGAGCGCGCGCCAGGGCGAGGATCTTGCGGAAATCCTCTTTGGCAACATCGTCGATTCTGCCTGCCGAAGCAGCAATAGTATTAATGTCGCTTCTAATGGAGGTCTGCCGGGAATCGAGTGTCGCAACAATATCCCGAAGCTCTTTGTACCCATGATCCACTGTCATGATAGCGGAAGTAATCGAAGCGACATCCTTCAGCGCCGCGGGATTGATGGCACGAACACTCGAATCGATCAGGATCGCACGCTGTTTGGCGTTCTCAATGTCGTTCATCGCAGCCGGCCACTGGGCAGCCACTGCGGTTGCCTGCACCTTGAGCGTGTCAATGAATTTCAGTGAACGCAGATCCACCACTTTCAACAGGCTGTCTACGTTGATCCCCGTACGGAACATCGCCGGATCCAGCAAGCGGGTGCTCGATGATCCGCTTTTGCAGCGCTGCTTCAGCAAGGTCTGCGAACTTGATTGAGTTTTCCTGTCGCGTGCTTTTGCGCGCTACAGCCTGGCTACCCGGGAAGTGATCCGTCAGTCGTTCGCTGGTCCCCAGGATCAGATCATTCACCTTGGCGTTTTCGACGATGTACTTCCCGCGCAAGAGCTGGCCGAGGTCCATCGCGAACTGCTACTTTCCCCGTTTCGAATATATTCTTCCACGGATCACTCGGATCAGCCACTTGCAGCTTGCTAAACTTCAATCCGAGGGGAGAGAATGTAACCGAAAGATTGTCAATCTCCACTCTCGCTCCCACAGCGTCTTCCGCCGCATACTCAATGCCCGATTCGATCCAGCGGTCAATGAAGAAATAGGCCACAACTGCGAATATAATGAACGGAATCAGGACGAAGAGGATAAAGTTCTTTCTCATGGCCTAGCCTCCGATGTCCCGGAGCCGCTCATACCACTGTACGAGAGCGCTTCTTTTCACTATCTGATAGATCTTCATCTTCTCCACGCGCGCACCCACGGTGGTCCGGTATGCTACGACAAAGCGTTTCATGCCGAAGTAGATCGGGATAAAGAAAAGAAGTGCACAGAGAAAACTTCCCATCACCACCGTATTGTTGAAACGCGTGAGGGGGGCAATCGGAGCATTGTACAGCGAGGTCCAGAGGCTATGCAACGCGTCGATGTTCACTAGAACCTGGAATCCGAACCAGTGGAAAAGTGGATCCAGCAAAAAAGCAACAAGGCTGAACACCGTGAGTGCCACGAGGGATGCCGAAAGGTTGACATTGAGAACAAGAATAACCAGCCAGACCACGGCGCCCTGCAATGTCAGCATCGGTGAGAGTCCGAGTATAGAGCCGAGGGCGAACCCTCCGGCCACCTGCGCCGGCGTCTGTCCCTCACGAAGGATTTTTATGAAATCCCGCACCAACTTGAGCCAGAACATTTGTTACCTCCGCATTAGTACCCCACCGCTCTCCCCCCGCTCCTGGTGTCAGCCGCGCCCATCCAGACCTTCCCGCTACGGGCAATCGACGGCGCAATGGCCAGCATCCTCACAAATTCCAACTTATGCCCCATCGCCTCCAACGCCGTGCAGGTTTCCGCAGAAAATCCCCCCTCTTCCAGATAGAGCTGATCGGGGAGATGCTGGTGATGCAACCTGGGTGCGCTGACTGCTGAGTCAATCGGCATCTTGAAATCCAGGACATTCGAGATGACCTGAAATGTCCCGGTGATGATGTGCGGCCCGCCGCTGGCCCCCACGATGAGTACCGGAGAGTCTGTGGCATCCAGGATGATGGTCGGCGACATGGACGAGAGAATGCGCTTCCCGGGGACGATGGCGTTGGCCTCTCCTTGAACTAAACCGAACGTGTTCGCACTTCCGGGCTTCGACGAAAAATCATCCATCTCGTTGTTCAAAAAGAACCCTGCTCCTTCCACAACAACAGCAGACCCGAAACTGAGGTTCAAAGTTGTGGTTAGGGCAACCACGCACCCCGCACTGTCAACCACCGAGAAATGTGTGGTGTGCATACCTTCATGAACAGGCGCCATCAATCCGGGAAGGATCTCCCGCGACGGCGTGACATGGTGCAGGATCTATTGTGGATCGGCGTTCCGCCGCATATGATTTCGATAGCAGGGAATCCTGCGGAAACGTCACGACATCCGGATCGCCAAGCCAGTAGTTCCTGTCGGCGAAAGCTCTTCTCATTGCCTCGGCAACCAGATGGATATGTTCCGGAGAATGCCACTTCATGCGGGGAAGATCGTATCCTTCGAGTATGTTCGCGATCTGCGCAATGGTGATCCCGCCGGACGACGGCGGCGGCGTGGAGATGATACGGTACCCGCGGTAGTACGCCTGCACCGGGGTGCGCCAAACTGCCTTGTATTCGCTCAGATCCTGTGCGGTGATGATCCCCCCACCCCGCTCCATTTCCCGCAGGAGAAGCTCCGCTGTTTCTCCGGTATAGAACCCGGCAGGGCCGCGTTGTGCAATGCGCTGCAGGCAACGCGCAATATCCGGATTGCGCCAGATGCTCCCTTCCGTTATGGAATGTCCACCGGGTAGAAACAGACCGGCTGAGCCGGGGAAACGCACAAGACGTACGGAATCCACGCGTACGGAATGCGCAAAACTCCTGCTGACAGGAAACCCCTTGTCTGCCAGATGTATGGCCGGGTCCACCACATCACTCCAGGGCAGCCGGCCAAAACGCCGGTGCGCTTCATAGAGACCCGCGACGCTCCCCGGGATTCCTGCGGCAAGATGACCGGTGACCGAACGCTCGGTTACTTCCCCGGCAGCATTCAGATACATGTCACGCCGCGCCGCAAGAGGTGCCTTCTCTCTGAAATCGAGCGCGGCGGTTGTGCCGTCAGGCATCCGTACAACCATAAATCCGCCACCGCCTAAATTGCCCGCTTCCGGCATGGTGACCGCCAGGGCGAACGCCGTTGCTACCGCAGCGTCTACGGCATTCCCTCCACGTTGCATGACTTCGATGCCCGCACGCGAAGCCAGTGGCTCATCACTCACGACGACACCGTGTGGCGCGGTGACAGCGGCACTGTCGGGAGGGTATGGCCAGGCATGATAATCCGGCAACAACCCTTCGATCCGGCCGCAGCCCGCATAGACCAGGAGCAGCACTGATACGAGGATTCTCGTGGACATTTTTTGTTTGCACGATGTCGGGATGAATCTTGCAAGATTCTCACCTCAATTCGTGATACACAAAGATACCGGAAACAGGTTCCATCTGCAACGAATCGAATACCCTTTCGAATGGAAACTTATGTGAGACGATAAGCGGGCAACGGCGTGGACGATCCTCCATCCAACACACAGGCACGGGCAGGGAGGAATGGTGAAATCTGTTATCTGAATTTCTTATCTTGTCTGCATGGCTCACTCCGGTGTGTACAACTTCGCTCTCAAATCGTACCAACTGGATCAGCGCGGCCGCATGCCCGTCTGGATCATCTTCCAGAACCTGCAGGAAGCCGCCGAATACAATGCGGTGGATCTGGGATTCGATACCGAGACACTGCTTCAGCGCGGCCTCACCTGGGTCCTCTCGCGTCTGCAGCTCCGCGTGACCTCGGTCCCGAAAGGACGGCAGGGCATGGAGGTGGAGACCTGGCCGTCTGACATCGTGAGCCGGTTCGCCCACCGCGACTTCCGGCTCCGCCTTCCGGGCGAGGAAGAGTATTTCGCGGTGGCATCCAGTGCATGGATCATGCTCGATCTGCAGAAAATGAGACCGGTAACGGTGGCCACATACCTCCCTGAAGACCATGTTGTGCACCTCCCCCGCATGGTCACTGAACCATTTCCGGCTTTTGACACACAGGGTGAGCCGGAAGTTCTGACGGAATTCCGTGTGCGCAGATCGGACCTCGACCTGAACGATCACGTAAACAACGTGCACTACGTCGAATGGCTGGCCGAGTCGGTGCCCGAACAGCTCTGGCGGAACGCGGATGTGAGTGCACTCGACGTTGAATACAAACGCGCCGTGAAGTTCGGCGACACCGTGACCGTTTCCACATATGCCGCAGGAGATCACACATACATCCACCGGATGCTGGTAGCCGGCCAACCCGGTGATGTTCTCCGCGCACGGACGGTCTGGAAGCCGTTGCCCTAGAAAACGCCATGCAAATCGGACAGACTTTCGCTCATTACCGCATCATCGACCGCATCGGGACCGGAGATACCGGAGAGCTCTATCGCGCGATGGACCACCGCCTTCGCCGCATGGTCGCTCTTAAGTTCTTTTCACCCGGCTGCATTGCAGACGAGCAGGCACGTGAACGGTTCATGCATGAAGCTCGAACAGCTTCCGGCCTCGACCATCCAAACATCTGCACGATCCATGGCATCGAGGAAACACCGGAGGGTCAACTCTTCGTAAGTAGGGAATGGTACGGCGGCGAGACACTCCGCAACACCATCGCACGCGGACCCCTGCGGATGGAAGATGCAATCGGGATCGCCCGGCAAGTGGCCGAAGGACTCGCCAGAGCTCACGATGAAGGCATTACACACCGCGACCTCCATCCTGGCAACATTCTGATTACCCCGGAACGTGCGGTGAAGATACTGGACTTCGGCGTTGCAGCACTGACCGGAGCAACACAGCCCCGGCGGCCCCGCGTTACCCCGGGAAGGCTCACCTACCTGTCGCCCGAACAGCTTCGCGGTGAAGAGGGTGGTGCATCATCGGATATCTGGGCATTCGGTGTCATGCTGTTTGAAATGCTCGCCGGCCGCATACCCGAGCAGGGAGAGGATCTCTCAACCATCCGGAAAGAAGTCCCCGGATCAATCGTGCAACTTTGCAGGCAATGCCTTCAGGCGAACCCGGATGAGCGTCTGCACTCCATGCACGATGTGATCGGCATGCTCGGTCACTGGCCGTTCGACGCCTCGCGTGTGGCATCCCCTCTGGTTCGGAAACTCAAGTCCCGTTACTTCGTGCCGCTGCTCGTGGCTGCGATTCTGCTCATTGTCATTCTCTACCTCCTTCTGAGATGAGCAACCTGGATGCTGACAATGGTTCCCCCGGCACGCAAAGCCGTCCGCGCGTGTATATCCTCACGGGCCCGCAGGGCTCCGGAAAATCCACACTGCTGAGAAGACCTTCTCGGCGCTACTGAGGCAGCATGGCCGCACCGTGGCAGGAATACGCGCTCCCGTGGTGGTGAAAGACGGCACGCGCATCGGCTATGATGTTGAAGATGTACGCACCGGAGACACGACTTCCGCTCTGCCGGATCGATCAACGAGATCCGGTTGCCTCTGTAGGCCCCTTCGGGTTCAACCATGACGGCATCCGTTTCGGCAATGCGGCATTGTCACTCGAGGCATGCGGCCGAATGCGATCTGGTGATTGTCGATGAGATAGGACCGCTGGAACTGGAAGGCGGCGGATGGGCACCCGCACTGCGCCACTCTGCTCGAATCCTATACCGGCCGCCTCCTCCTTGTTGTGCGCCCGGATATTCTCGGGAAGGTCCTCGAACAATGGAAGATCCAACCCGCTGCGACATGGAACCCGGCTCTCCACTCGGCCGACCACATCGCGGAACAGCTGTGGAGATCAAGCAAAGATTAACAGCAGATGAAGGAAGTATGAAGTCTGGGAAAATGCTCAAAGGCCGTGATTATGCACCGAGGCCTCTTTTTGCGTCTTTGTGCATCTCATCAGAGTAGATATTTTCGACTAATCAAGGATTCCATACCATGCTAAAAAGAGAAGCAATAGTTAAGCATATTCAGGGTGTCACGTTTGCGGGAAAGGCCGATACCGGCCACTGGGTCATGATGGACGGTCCCGCCCGGTTGGGCGGCAGTGACGCCGGAGCGCGCCCTAAAGAACTCGTGCTGATCGGCCTGGGCGGCTGCACGGCGAGCGACGTCGCTAATATTCTCCAGAAGAAGCGGGTTCCGTTTGAAGATCTCGAAGTCCTTCTTCATGCTGATGCTGCCGAAGATCCCCCGCAGGTCTACACGAAGATCCACATCGAGTATGTGGTATACGGAGAGAACATCAATCCTGCCGATGTCGAGCGTGCAATCGAGCTTTCCACGACAAAGTACTGCTCGGTGTCTGCCATGTTGCGTGCATCGGTGGAGCTCACGCACTCCTACACGATCAAGCCTCCCCGGAGGCTGAGCGGTCACACCGCCGCACAACTGACGGACTGATCCCCTCATCGATGACACACATTGACATCACCCGCACACAATCAGCAAAAATGTCGGCACTTATGCGTGGCTCGCCACCTATGGACGGATATACTATGACAATTTCCCAGATTCTCCTGTATGCACTGCTGGCACTTGTCGATTCTTTTCTACTTGCGGCGTTTTCTCCTGACACGCACTGTTACGCGCTACTCGCCCGCACAGCTTGCCGACCGCTTGAAAGAACCCGGGGCTGTGCTGCTCGATGTCCGCACAGAAAAAGAGCGGCAGGCACAGCTGATCCCGGGTTCGCTGCATATCCCGCTGCAGGAGCTCGGGCGCCGCATGGGGGAACTTGAGAAGCACAAGAACCGCGAAGTGATCTGCTACTGCCAGTCGGGCAATCGCAGCCTCACCGCTGCTGTCCGCCTCCGCCGCTTCGGTTTCAACGCTTCACATCTCGAAGGCGGCATCGCAGAATGGAATTTCAGCCAACACACGAAAGGACAGCGATGAAATACGGATTTTCACGCACGGTCGACCTCACGTACGAACGCGCCATCGAGCGGGTGACGGAAGAGCTTAAGAAGGAAGGGTTCGGAGTCCTGACAACGATTGACGTGCAGGAGACACTCAAGAAGAAGCTGGGTGTGGATTTCACCAAATATATCATTCTCGGCGCATGCAATCCCCCGTTTGCTCATAAGGCGCTGCAGCTCGAGGAACAGATCGGCCTGCTGCTTCCCTGCAATGTCATTGTCTATGAAAAGGAAGGCAAGACCGTCGTGGCAGCGTTCGACCCGATGATAATGAGCGTTATACTGGAAGGGGAAAAGATGGAACCGGTTGCCCGGGAAGTGAAAAGCCGTCTGGAGCGGGTCCTGCAGAACCTCTGATGTACCATCACCGGCGTCGTCGATCGGGAATGAATTCGCTTCCCGCTGACCGGCTCATGTGGAAGTAGTGTTTGATGACACGCACCGTCCGCTCGGCTGCGTGTCCATCACCGTACGGGTTGACCGCCGTGGCCATCGCACGGTACGCGGCCGGACGCGTGAGAAGTGTCTTGGCCGTGCGATAGATGCGATCGGCATCCAGCCCAACGAGTTTTACGGTGCCGAACTCCACCGCTTCCGGTCTCTCGGTCTTCTCACGAAGCACAAGAATGGGTTTGCCCAGTGAAGGTCCCTCCTCCTGTACCCCCCCTGAATCCGTAATCACGAGTGTGGAGCGTGCCATCGTGTGCACGAAGTCGAGATAATCAAGCGGCTCGAGAAGAACGGCATTGGGCAGATCCCGGAGCAGCGGAACCACGACCTCTCTCACAACCGGATTCTTGTGCAGGGGGAAGACGATCTGCACATCGGGAAATTCCACGGCAAGACGACGCAGTGCAGACGCCGCCCCACGCATCGGCGCTCCCCAATTCTCGCGCCGGTGCATCGTGACCAGAATCGTCCGGCGGCCGGTCTCCATGGCAGTCCGGAGCGCGGGAATGGAAAGCCTGTGCTTCCGTGCTCACCGCAAGCTGTAAGGCATCAATCACCGAGTTCCCGGTGATGAAGACGGTCCGGGGATCGATATGTTCCCGCAGGAGAGCCCGCTTTGCAGTTGCCGTCGGGGCAAAATGCAGATCGCCGATGCAACTGGTCAACCGGCGGTTCATCTCTTCAGGGAAGGGTTGGGTTTTGTCGTTGGTACGAAGACCCGCCTCTACATGTCCCACGGGGATGTGACGGAAGAAAGCCGCAAGGCTGCCGACAAATGTGGTGAGCGTATCCCCCTGGACCAGCACCATGTCCGGTTCTTCACGAACCATGATGCGGTCGAGCGCGTCAATCGTGTTGCGCGTGATCTGCGCCAGAGATTGGCGGGGCTTCATGATGTTCAGGTCGTACTCCGGCCGGATGCCGAATACGGTGAGCACCTGATCCAGCATATGGCGGTGCTGCGCCGTCGCAATGGCGACGACGCGGCACCACGCATGTTCCTTCTGTAATCGCAGAATTATCGGGGCAAGCTTGATGGTATCAGGCCTGGTGCCGAATACTACCGCGATGGTCTTTTTCACGATCGCTATTTGGTGTCGAGGATGATGGGGAGGCCATCCTTCCCGGCACCGACAATGATGATCTTCGTGTTGGGTGAATTCGCCAGCTTCTCGGTGGCTTCAATTCCCTTCCACCGGAGCAGCGGCTCGCTGATTCCCTGTGCGACGATATTCTGGAAATCGGAGATTCCCTTTGCCTCGATCCGCTTCCGGTCAGCTTCCTGCTTTTCCTTCAGCAGGATAAACTCCATCCGCTGCGCTTCCTGATCGGCACGCTGTTTCTGCTCGATGGCTTCGGTTAACTGAGTGGGCAGAGAGACATTGCGCAGCGGCACCGTTTCCACGATGATGCCGCGGGGAGCAAGTGCCCGGGCAAGTTCCTCCTGGATATTGATCGCGAGGCGCTCGCGTTCGGTGGAATAGAGCGCACTGGCCTGGAAACTCGCGGTCACCGCACGGCTGATGGAACGGAACTGCGGGATCAGGAGCACGTTCTCGTAGTCGCCGCTCACGATGGTCTGGTACACGCGCGCCGCGGAATCGGGATTCAACCGGTACAGCACGCTGAGTTCCAGGCCGATGGTCAACCCCTCGCGCGACAGGACCTGCATGTTTTCCTTGTGCTCCTGGGTCTGGGCCGTGAACTTGTGCGACGTTAGCCATCGGGTTCACCAGATTGATGCCCGGCGGCAGCGTGCGCGCCTGCACGATACCGAAGAAGTCCACGACACCGACGTAGCCCGCAGGGATTACGCTGAACACCTGGATCACAGACACCAGCGGCGAAGAAGACGCAGACAAGCAACAAGACTGTCGCCACAGCACGGAACGACAGGTTGTTCTGTTTTACCTTACTCGCGGCTGCACGCCAGCCGAAGAATGCGACAATGGCAACGATGACACTCAGGACGAAGCCCATGGCTCATCTCCTCTAATGGAAGTTGTCAGAATAGCAGCTGTGCATCTATACCGGCAAGCGCCGGATGATAAGAAGCGTTATGTCGTCCGCCTGCGGGGCGGTTCGCTGGTGTACACGTACTGCTTCAAGGATCTCTTCCTTGAGTCGCTCCGCGGGGATGTTGTGCCGCTTGGCGATGAGCTCCTGCAGGTGGTCATCACCGAAGAGTTCCTGCTGCTCGTTCATCGCCTCCGTAACCCCGTCGGAATACAGGACAATCACATCGCCCGGCGCAAGGGAGATAATCTCTTCTTCAAACGTCATCCCCTCCATAATGCCCAGGATGGGGCCACCCGTCGTCAACAACCGGGGACCCGCCTCGTTCACGCACACGGGCGGGTTGTGCCCGCCGTTCGTGTAGCGGAACATGTGATTGTGGGCATCCAGCACACCATAGACCATCGTCACGAATTTCTCGGGGCCGGTGCTCTGCACAAGACGGTCGTTGAGCAGCGTGGCGCATGCGCTGGCGGAGGACGCCTCGTGCGCCACATCGCGGACGGATGCCTGTGTGTGTGCCATCAGGAGGGCGGCAGGAAGGCCTTTGCCTGACACATCACCCACCGTGACGACCACACGGTGCTGATCGAGACGGATGAAGTCGTAGAGGTCACCTGCCACCTCAAGCGCGGGCACGGTCACAGCGGCAAACTCATAGCCCGGCAGTTCGGGAAGATTCTTGGGCAGAAGGCTTGTCTGCACTTCGCGCGCGGCTGCGAGGTCGCGCTCAATGCGTATTTTCTCTTTCTCCTGCAGTACCAACCGCGCATTCTCGAGGGCGATCGCAGCATGCACCGAAAGAGCGCCTATGATCGTCGCATCGCTTTCGGTAAACACACCATCCCGTTTGTTCAACAGCTGGAAGACACCCACAATCTTCCCCGCCCGGTCTTTCATCGGAGCACAGAGAATCGAACGGGTACGATACCCGGTGACCCGGTCGAACTCCGGATCGAACCGCGGGTCGCTGTAGGCATCGGGAATGCTGATCGTGTCACCCGTCGCCGCCACGAAGCCGGCAATCCCCTTTCCGAGGGGAAGGCGAATGGTCTTCCGCTCGTCTTTGTCCAATCCGCGGGCGACTTTCGTCCAGATCTCCTTCTTGTCTTCCTGCAACACATAGACCGTTCCGCGGTCGCCGTCCACAATATGCAGGGCGGTTTCCAGTATGACGTCGAGCAACTCTTCGAGATTCAGCGTGGAGTTCAAACTCTTTGCCGCCTCAATCAGCTGCTGAAGAGTCCGGACCTCGGCCTGCGTATGCTCCATGCGTCGGCTGATCTCCGACACGAAATGACTGTTCAGGGCGCGGAGGCGGATGCTCAACACCTGAAGAAGACGCAGGGCAAGTACCGGTGAACGCCTTACCATCTCCTCAAAATCCCCGGCCGGGAGGAAATAGGCCACGCAATTGTCCTCTGCCACGATGCGCGCGGAACGCGGTCGCCCGGCAATGGCTTCCAATTCTCCAAAACAGTCGCCTGGATGCAACAGTGCAATCAGTTGAGGCTCGTTACCCGGACACGGTTTCAACACCCGTACCCGCCCCTCAACAAGAAAAAACACATCCCCACCCTGGGCCTCATCTTCTATAATGACGGCACCCGGAAGGAATGAGCATTCTTTCAGAAGGGGCTCAAACTCTGCAAATTCCGCATCCGTGAGTGTCTCCAGGAGTACATTGTACCGGAGGCGGTTGCGAACAAGGGGATTCTGGGATATGGGCATGGTCGGAAGGCTTTATCGAGTATACTTGCATCGGCAGGTAAAGTCAAGCAGAATCTTTTCGAGGATTCGAACAGTATCTCTTGATGTTCCCCGGGGCAATCTGTATCTTTTCCGGACACTTCCTGGAGCTCCCTTGAAAACCCTGAAACCACGCCGCCTCAAAGCCGGCGACCTGATCGGCATCGTTTCTCCCGCAAGTACAATTCTCGACCCATCGCGCATCCAACAAGGCGTCGCATATCTCGAACGGCTGGGATATCGGACAGTCGTCGGAGAGCACGTGTTGAAAACCTACGGCTATCTTGCCGGCACCGATGAAGAACGGGTCGCCGACCTGCATGCCATGTTCCGCAACCCGGAGGTAAAAGCAATCATGTGCATCAGGGGAGGCTATGGGACTCCACGCCTCCTTTCGCACATCGATTACCGGCTGATTGCGCGGAATCCGAAAATATTCGTCGGCTACAGCGACATCACGACACTCCAGCTCGCTCTCTGGAAGAAGTGCGGGCTGGTAAGCTTTCAGGGCCCGATGGTGGGCGTAGACATGCCGGATGGCCTGGATGCTTTCACCGAGGAACTGTTCTGGCGAATCCTGACATCCCCAAAAAAGGCGGGATCGGTTCTGCCGCCGGATGAACCGGTGAATATGCTTCGCACCGGAAAAGGAACCGGAATTCTTATGGGCGGAAACCTGGCACATCTGTCGGCGGCCATGGGAACACCTTACCTGCCGTCATTCAAAGGGACGGTCCTGTTTATAGAAGATATCGGGGAGGAACCCTACAGGATCGACCGGATGATGTCACAATTGCGTCATGCATCGATTCTCCGGCAGGCGGCCGGGATTCTGGCCGGGAAATTCACCGACTGCGGCCCCAAGGATCCTGCAAAGCCGTCTCTGTCTGTGGACGATGTCTTGCGTGAACTCTCCGCCCTCACGCCGGTGCCGTTCCTGAGCAATCTGCCGTTCGGGCATGAAGCAAAGAAGATTACCATGCCGATCGGGATCCGCGTGCGCATGGACGCGGCAAAACGCACGGTGGAGTTCCTTGAAGGGGCGGTGAGCTAGGTACAGGCACAGGCATCGAGGCGTTGGTTGCATCTCTGGCGATTTCCTTGTACAATGATCGTATGCTTAACATCACCGTTTTGGGATCCGGACGGGGATCTAACTTTGAAGCAATCCTGAAGGCAATGGCCGGCGGGATGCTCCCCGGCGGGAGGTTTTCCGGTGCAAGGATCGGACTGGTGTTAAGCAACAATTCAACCGCAGGGATTCTGGAGATTGCACGGGCCCATGGGGTGCCGGCGGTGCATCTCAGCGAAAAGCAGTATCCATCGACGGAAGCGTTCGTCGATGCACTGCTTGCTGTGTTGCGCACGCATGACACGGGGCTGATCGTGCTCGCCGGCTATATGAAGAGGTTGCCGGCGCGTGTGGTGGCTGCCTACCGGCATCGTATCATCAATGTTCACCCGGCGTTGTTGCCTGAATTCGGCGGCCAGGGCATGTATGGCCTTCACGTCCATGAAGCCGTGCTTGCCGCTCACCGGACGGTCTCCGGTGCAACCGTCCACATGGTCGACGACGATTACGACCATGGGGCAATACTGCTCCAGGAACAGGTTCCCGTGCTGCCGGACGACACGCCGGAGTCACTCGCCGCACGTGTGTTGCAGGTCGAACATCGCATCCTCCCCGAGGCGATCCGTCTGTTCGCGGAGGAAAGAGTCTCTGTGGTTGACGGAAAAATCCATGTACGTTCTGCGCAGGAGTGAGTGTGCCTCGTATTCAACGCGCGCTGATTAGCGTGTCCGACAAGCAGGGGCTGGCCGAATTCGCATCCGCACTTCATGGCATGGGCGTTGAAATTCTTTCCACCGGCGGAACACTCTCCGCTCTTCAAACCATGGGAATTCCCGCACGCTCGGTCGCTTCGGTCACCGGGTTTCCGGAGATTCTGGACGGACGCGTGAAGACCCTGCACCCGGCTATACACGGCGCACTGCTCGCCGTCGCCGACAACCCCGACCATGTACGTCAGCTCGCAGACCACAGTATCGCCCCTATCGACATGGTGGTGGTCAATCTGTATCCGTTTGCCGCCACGGTGGCGCGGCCCGGCGTGACGCTCCCCGAAGCGGTGGAGCAAATTGACATCGGCGGACCGAGCATGCTTCGCTCTGCCGCGAAGAACTTCCGCCACAAAGCCGTTGTCACCAGTCCCTCACAGTATGCAGGCATTGTCGCAGAATTGCGCACCACGGGCGGCTCGCTGAGCGATGCCACCTGCGCAGCGCTGGCCCGCGAGGTGTTCCACAATACGGCCCGCTACGACGCAACGATTGCCGGCTATCTGGATGCACAGGCTGCAACGGACGGTGCTCTTCCTCCGGCACTCACGATTGCCGCCCCCCGTGAGCTGGAGCTCCGGTACGGCGAGAATCCCCATCAGCATGCCGCGCTCTACGGCGCATGGGGGTCGCTCTTCAACAAGCTGCACGGGAAGGAACTCTCATACAACAACATCGTCGATGCGTCTGCGGCCGCCCTGCTCATTGCGGAATTTGACGAGCCGACCGTTGCGATTGTGAAGCACACCAATCCCTGCGGTGTCGGTTCCGCGGCGACGCTGGCCGGGGCATACGACAAGGCCTTTGCCACCGACACCAAGTCGCCGTTCGGCGGCATCGTAGCCGTAAACCGTCCGCTGGATCTTGCCGCGGCGGAGAAGATCAACGCGGTCTTCACCGAAGTAGTCATCGCGCCGGAGTACCCTCCGGAAGTGCTGGCATTTCTCCAGAAGAAAAAGGATCGCCGTCTTCTCCGGTGCAGCGCCGATTTCCGGACGCACCGCCGTCATGACATCCGGAGCGTGCCCGGAGGATTTCTTGTGCAGGAGAGCGACATGCCGGGGATGGCACACGAAGAGTTCCGCGTTGTCACCAAACGCGCCCCGACGGCCGATGAGGAACTTGCACTGAGGTTTGCGTGGCGTGTGACCAAGCACGTGAAGTCCAACGCCATCGTCTATGCCACTGCAGACCGTACGCTGGGTATCGGCGCCGGACAAATGTCACGCGTGGACTCCGCGCGCATAGCCGCAGAGAAGGCGGCAGAAGCAGGTTTGTCGCTGACGGGCTCCGTTGTCGGGTCCGACGCGTTCTTCCCGTTCTCAGACGCCCTGCTTGAGGCAGTGCGCGCCGGCTCCAGAGCCGTTATTCAACCGGGGGGATCTGTCCGCGATGCCGAAGTCATCGCCGCCGCGGATGAACACGATATTGCGATGGTTTTCACGGGCACCAGACACTTCCGGCACTAAACGCCATGGGACTTTTTTCATTCTTTTCCGCCGATCTTGCCATCGATCTTGGCACGGCAAACACCCTGATCCACATGAAGGGAAAAGGGATCGTTCTCAACGAGCCTTCGATCGTGGCGTTCGACCGCAACACCAAGAAAATTGTCGCCATCGGTCACGAAGCGCAACAGATGCTGGGGCGCACGCACCGCGACATCCGCACCATACGTCCCATGAGAGACGGTGTGATCGCCGATTTTGAAATCGCCGAAGGGATGATGCGCGAATTCATCCGGAAGATCCACGCCAACTGGATGCCAAGCCGCCGCATCGTCATCTGCGTCCCGAGCGGCGTCACTGAAGTCGAGAAGCGTGCTGTCCGCGATGCCGCCGAACATGCCGGTGCAAAGGAAGTGCATCTGGTCGCCGAGCCGATGGCGGCTGCAATCGGAGTCGGGCTGGATGTGGATGCCCCCGTCGGCAATATGATTGTCGATATCGGCGGCGGAACCACGGAAATCGCCGTTATCGCGCTTTCCGGCATCGTGAACGAAGAGTCGATCCGTGTGGCCGGCGACGAGATGAACGGTGCGATCGTGCAGTTCTTCAAAAAGAATCACAACATTCTTATCGGCGAAAGGACTGCCGAAGCCATCAAATGTGAAGTCGGCTCGGCCATGCCGCTCAAGGAGGAGATCACCATCCGCGTCAAGGGACGCGATCTGGTGAACGGGATCCCGAAAACCACGGAAGCGAGCTCGGTGGAGATCCGCGAATCACTCAGCGAACCCGTCGGCCAGATTATCGAAGCGGTCAAGCTCACGCTCGAGCGCACGCCGCCGGAATTGTCGGCGGATATTCTGGACCGCGGCATCATGTTGAGCGGCGGCGGAGCATTGCTGCGCGGACTCAACGAACGGCTGCGCCTGGAAACTCAACTGCCCGTCCATATTTCGGAAGATCCGCTGACTGCAGTCGTGCGCGGAACCGGCAAGATCCTGGAAGACCTGAACGGCTACTCCAAGGTGCTCCTCAAGAGCAAACGCTACTGATCGATCCGGTCCAATGCCACCGGTACTATGTTCAAACGCGCATACGATATCATCCTCCTGTTCAAGGAGTACTTCCTCCTTGCCCTCTACATTGCCGTTGCACTCCTGTTGCTCGCGAGCAATCGGACGCCCCAGGTGCGCGCCATCCGCGCAGGGTTGCTGTCCGCCACCGGGGCATTGCAGGACGTTTTCGGCATAGTGCCCAATTACTTCGCCCTCCGCCAGGAAAACCGCGTCCTGCGCGAACAGAATCTCACGCTGAACGATGAGGTCAGCCGGCTCCGGGAAGCCCGCCTGGAGAATATCCGTCTGCAACGCCTGCTCGGACTGAAGGACCGTCCCGCGTTCCGGTATCTTTCCGCCCGTGTCGTCGGTGCCACCAGTCAGAATCTCCGCAATACCATTACCATCGACCGCGGTCTGGATGACGGTGTGCTGCTCAACATGCCCGTGGTGACGGCTGACGGCCTCGCCGGCAGAGTGAGCAGCGTGAGCAGCAAGTATGCCATCGTGCATTTGCTCCTGCACAAAGATGTCCGCGTGAGCGCCCGCGTTGAACGCAGCAGGGTCAACGGTATCATCCGGTGGACGGGCGGACGATCGCTGTCGTTCGCCAACGTTCCCACATCGTTTGACGTGCAGGAACGGAGATGTGATCATCACATCGGAATTCAGCAGCATGTTTCCTGCAGGTATCCGCATCGGCATTGTCAGTGGAACACACACGGTTCCCGGAGACCTCTTCAAGGCGGTGGATGTGACCCCGGTGGTGGACTTCGACCGCCTCGAAGAGGTCTTCATCGCCCTTCACACACCCGAAAGTGGCAGGGTGGCAATCGATCAACGTCGCTGATCCCCCGGTATGCGCCGCAATCTCATACTCATCGCCCTCTCGCTGCTCATCCTGCTGGTGCAAACGCTCATCATCCCGCAAATCGCCATCCTGAGCATCGTGCCCGATCTGTTGCTGATCTGGATAGTCTACGTCGCGCTTACCAGGGGCCAGATAACGGCTATGACCGTCGGGTTTTTTCTGGGTGTCCTGGTCGACATACTCTCCGGCGGTGACAACATGCTGGGGTTGTCGGCGCTGACGAAGACTGTCGCCGGATTTCTTGCGGGATATTCATATAACGAGAACAAGATCGCACCGTTTCTGAGCGGCCCGCAATTTCCCCTCGTGCTCATTGTCGTCTCTCTTGTGCACAATCTCCTCTATTTTCTTATCTTTCTGCAGGGATCCGACCTTTCCTGGAAAACGACAATTCTCCAGTTCGGCCTGCCCGCAACGCTCTACACGGTGGCCATCGCGGTGATCCCGATGTTTGCGTTTGCCCGACATTATCGAACCTGAGCATGGCACTGCAGGATGACATACATATTATCCGGAAACGGCGTGTGCTGTACGCCGTGTTAGCAGTGATGTTTCTGACATTCTTCGGCCGGTTGTACCAGCTTCAGCTGATCTTCAGCGAGGAATACGAAAGAAAGTCCGACGAGAACAGCATCCGCATCATCTCGCGCGAACCGATCCGTGGATATGTGTTCGACCGGAACCACAGGCTTGTGGTGGACAACAGGCCGGCCTTCACGGTGACGATCATGCCCTATGAGTTTGACAAACGCAATATCCCCTACCTCTCTTCGCTTCTCGGCCTGGATACCCTGTTCATCCGCGACCGCCTGAAGAAGGGGGAAGACTATTCACGTTTCTCGCCGGTGAAGATCAAACGCGATCTCAACTTCACCGAACTCTCAGCACTTGAAGAGAATCGTGACCGTCTGACGGGGGTGGACTATCAGGTGGAGTCGAAACGATGGTATGGCACCGGCGCGCACGCGGCACACATCCTGGGATATACCAAGGAGATCTCCGAAACACAGATCAGAACACTCGGCGGGGAGTACCGGCAGGGAGACGTTGTCGGTTCGTCGGGTCTTGAGGGGGAATACGAACAGGCATTACGCGGCCAAAAGGGTGCAGAGTTCAGCACCGTCAATGTTCGCGGACAGGTGATCGGCAGCTTTGACAACGGGCGACTGGATGTCAGTGCGGTCGACGGCAAGGATATCATCCTGACAGTTGATATCGGTTTGCAGGCGTTCGCCGAGTCACTCATGACAGGGCGGAGGGGAGCCGTTGTCGCAATCGATCCGACCGACGGCGGCATCCTTGCCATGGTGAGCGCGCCGGACTACGACCTTTCGTTCTTCAGCGGGGTGACGCCTTCCCAGGTGTGGCGTGCGATCAGCTCCGATCCGGCACGTCCCCTGTTCAACCGTGCAACCTTGACCCGCTACCCGCCGGGCTCCACCTTCAAGATGGTCCTGGCTGCGGCGGCACTTGAGACCGGCACGGTGACACCCTCCTGGCGGATTACCTGCGGCGGATCGTTCCGTATGGGCAACAAGGTGTTCAAGGACCTGCATGTCCATGGCAGCGTTGACATGACCGAGGCTCTCCAGGTATCATGCAACGTCTACTTCTATCAGCTCATGCTCAAGACAGGCCTTGACAACTGGTCGCGCTATGGACGGGATTTCGGCTTTGGCATGCTGACAGGGATAGACATCGCAGAAGAGAACCCGGGTCTCCTTCCTACTACGGCCTACATGAACCGGCGCTATGGTCCGTCGGGCTGGACGCGGGGGTTTCTGCCGAGCCTCGCGATCGGACAGGGAGAATTGGGAGTGACGCCGTTGCAGATGGCCTGCTATGCAATGGTACTGGCGAACGCCGGAGAATACCACCAACCACACGCCGTATGCGCATTACTCAGCAAGGGCGCAGAGAAGCCCGACACGCTCGCGTTCCAGAACCGCCGGGTGCAGCTGGCGCCGGCAACCTGGGGAGTCCTTCGTGAAGGGATGCATCGAGCCGTGCAGTCTCCCGGGGGTACGGGCAGCCTGGCACGTGTGAAGGGAATTGAGGTCGCCGGCAAGACAGGAACTGCACAGAATCCTCATGGTCCGGATCATGCCTGGTTCGTCGGCTTTGCCCCCTATGACAACCCGCGCATAGCCATCGTTGTGCTCGTCGAGAATGCCGGATTCGGTGGTTCGTATGCAGCCCCGATCGCGGGTCTCTGCTTTGAGCGTTATCTGTACGGAAGGTTGACGCGCTATGACATTCCCCAGCGCGCGCCGGTGATCACAGCACGGGAACCGGTTTCCACAGCTCCTGTTGCAGGAAGGTAACAATGTTCGCGTATATCCATCGCCATTTTGACCTTCAGGTGGGCATATCATCGCTGCTCCTGGCCATCGTTGGCGCAATTTCCATCTATAGCGCGACTTATGACGCAAGGGCCATGGGAATCTTCAACCGGCAGGTGATCTGGCTTCTCTCAGGAACCGCTCTGGTGGTCATCATTGCGTTCATTCCCCTTCGACTATTACAGTCGCTGTCGTGGGCAGCGTATTTCTTTTCCATATTCCTGCTGGTGAGTGTTCTGCTGTTCGGGAAGACCGTTTCGGGTTCGACGAGCTGGTTCAACCTGGGGGCATTCCGCATTCAACCTTCGGAGTTCGCCAAGATCACCACGGTGCTCGCCCTGGCAAGCTACCTCTCCCGTGTCGACATTTCGCTCCGGATACCCCGCCACTTCCTGACTGCATGCGGCATTGTGGGAATCCCGATCGTTCTGATACTGATGCAGCCCGATTTCGGAACCACGGTGATTTATGCAGGCATGTTTCTCACGCTTCTTTTCTGGGGCGGGGCACCCCGGTTCACGCTTATTGCCATCGTCGCGCCGGTTGCGTCGGCTGTGGCCGCACTGTTCGGTACGACGTTCTTCCTTATTGTGATCGCGGTGTTCGGCGTCCTTCTGTACGTTACGAAAGAGCACCGGCTCCTCGCCGCTGTGGCATTCTCGGTCATGGTGTTGTTCGGCATTTCCGTCCAGGTCATCTACGACGGCCTGAGGCCATACCAGCAGAAACGCATTGAATCGTTTCTGAATCCGAATGCCGATCCGCTGGGGGCGGGGTACAACAGCCTGCAGTCGAAAGTGGCCATCGGCTCCGGGGGGGTGTTCGGAAAGGGATACCTGCGGGGTTCGCAAACACAATTGAATTTTATTCCCGAACAGTGGACCGATTTCATCTTCTGTGTGCCGGGAGAAGAATTCGGGTTCATGGGCGCCGGATTGGTCCTGGCGCTCTTTGCCGTGTTGCTGGTGCGGGGGGTCACCCTCGCGTCCATTGTCAAGAGCAGGTATGCCAGTTTTGTGGCTATCGGCCTGACCGCTCTGATCGCTACCCATGTCTTCCTCAACATCGGGATGGCGCTGGGTCTGCTTCCCGTGATCGGCGTTCCGCTCCCCTTCCTGAGCTACGGGGGTTCGTTCCTGATCACCAGCACCATCATGATTGGTATCCTCATGAACCTCTATACCAACCGAAAAGAGTACTAATGAAGAAACGCGCCGCCGGCCAACGCCGGCATCCACTCGAAGTGCCCTCCGACCGTCTTCGCTGGCACTGCGTCCCCTCATCGCTGGGCATTGCACAGATTGAAGAAGTCACGCCGCTGAAGGAAATCATCGGACAGGATCGCGCCCTGCGGGCATTGCATATCGGGCTGGAGATGAAGCATGTCGGGTACAATGTTTTTGTCACCGGCAGCAGCGGCACCGGCCGCACCACCTCCATCAAACAGCTCCTGCACGGCCTGGCGGAACAACCCGCGTCGTTGACGGACAAATGCTACGTGCACAACTTCCGTGATCCGGACTCCCCGTTGATGATCATGCTGCCGGCGGGACAGGGCACTGCGTTCAAGAAAGACATGGCCGCGTTCCTCTCCGAGTTAATGAAGGCCATCCCGGCTGTCTTCGACAGCCGCCGGTATGCAGACCAGCGCAAAACCACACTCGGACATTTTCAGGACCGCCAGCGCAGCATTCTCCGCGAGTTCGAAAAACGCGTCCGGGAGAAGGGATTCGAAGTTGTCCAGGTCCAGGGTGGCACCGGCAGCCGCCCCGAAATCGCACCCCTCATCGACGGCAATCCCGCCAGCATGGAGCAAATGCATGCCCGCATAGAGACCGGCGAGATGACCGAAGAGAACTTCAAGGCCCTGGTCGAGCAACATATGCTCCTCGAAAAGCAGATGGACCTCGTGATGCGTGAAATGCGGACCATCGAACGCAAGGCAAAACGCTCGCTGGAGGAATTGAACCACAAGATCGTGGTCCCGGTCGTCGAGGAATTGCTCGAGGACCTCCGCCAGCGCTATGAAAGTCCGCGCATCACCACATTTCTCAACGATGTTGAACAGAGCATTATCGAGAACGTTGCACGATTCCACACCCATGAAGAACCCCAACAGGCACTGATGTCGCTGGGCGCCGTCAAAGATGACGATGAGTTCCTGGAATACCAGGTCAACGTGATTGTCGACAACAGCGCCGTCAAAGGTGTCCCGGTAATCATCGAAACCAATCCGCGCTACAAAAACCTCTTTGGCACCATCGAGCGTGTGGTGGACCGCAACGGGGTATGGCGGAGCGATTTCACCCGCGTGAAGGCGGGCTCAATACTGAAAGCCGACGGAGGGGTGCTGGTCCTGAATGCAACGGATGCACTCAGTGAACCCGGGGTGTACACGACGCTCAAACGCATCCTGCGCAACCGCCAGATTGAGATTCAGTCGCTGGAACAGGGGCTTTTCGGCGCGAGCTCCGCGTTGAAGCCCGAGCCGATCGACCTCAACGTCAAGGTCATCATGATCGGCGATGCTTCGGTGTACCATCTGCTCTTCGCACTGGACGATGATTTCAAGAAGATTTTCAAGATTCGCGCCGACTTTGACTCCGAAATGGCCAACGACGGGAAATCCATCTCCAGCTATCTCTCGTTCATCAAGACCCTCTGCGAACGCGAGGAGCTGCTGCCGTTCGAAGTGAGCGCTGCGGCGGAGGTGATCGAATACGGCGCGCGGCTTGCCGGTCAACAGAACAAGCTCTCCACACGCTTCAGCGCCCTTGCGGACATCCTCCGGGAGGCAGATTACTGGGCCTCGGGAGAAAAGGCCGAGCGCGTCACAGCCACACACGTACGCAAAGCCATTGCCGAACGGATCGAGCGTTTCCGTCTCCTCGAAGACAAGATCCAGGAGATGATCCTGGACGGATCCATCCTCATCGATTCCACCGGAGAAGTGGTCGGGCAGGTGAACGGTCTTTCCGTCTATGCCTTCGGGGAAACCGAATTCGGGCGGCCGACACGCATCACCGCAAAGACCGCGGTGGGACGCGGCGGCATCATCAACATCGAACGGGAAGCCGCAATGAGCGGCCCGACGCACAACAAGGGCGTGTTGATCCTGAGCGGCTATCTTCATGCCCAGTATGCACAGGACAAACCCCTGGTCCTCAGCGCGAGCATCGCATTCGAGCAATCATACTCCGGGGTCGACGGCGACAGCGCATCCTCCACCGAGATCTATGCGATCCTGTCGAGCCTTGCGAACCTTCCGTTGCGTCAGGATATCGCGGTGACCGGTTCCGTCAACCAGCACGGAAAGATCCAGCCGATCGGCGGCGTGAACCAGAAGGTGGAGGGGTTCTATGATGTCTGCAATGCGCGCGGCCTCACGGGTCATCAGGGTGTGCTCATCCCCATGCAAAATGTCAAGGATCTGATGCTGCGTCACGACGTCGTCGATGCCGTCCGCGCCGGAAAATTCCACGTCTATGCCATCGACAGCATCGATCAGGGAATTGAGATCCTGACCGGGAAGAAGGCCGGCGCCCGGAGTGCTTCGGGGAAGTTCACACCGGGCAGCGTGCATGCGCTTGTGAACAGTGTGCTGCAACGGTTCGCCCGCACCAACAAAGCATTTGAAGCATGACGCCAGAAGAATTCCGCGCACACGCGCATGAACTCGTCGATTGGATGGCGGACTATCTGGAAGGAGTCGGGCAGTATCCGGTGAAATCTGCGGCTGCGCCGCGCGACATCATCCGCAAGCTCCCCGCAGCACCCCCCGACGCGGGAGAACCCTTTGACAATATCTTCCGCGATTTCCGTGAGATCGTTCTTCCGGGAATGACACACTGGCAGCATCCCTCGTTCTTCGCATACTTCCCCGCCAACAGCAGCCCGCCGTCTGTCCTGGCGGAAATGTTGACCGCCACACTGGCCGCGCAATGCATGAGCTGGGCGACATCACCGGCAGCCACCGAACTTGAAGAACGCATGATGGAGTGGCTGCGCGGGATGATCGGACTGCCGGACGCATTCACCGGGGTGATTCAGGATACCGCATCCACGGCTACCCTGGCCGCGATCCTCTCGGCGCGGGAACGGCATACCGGTTTCCTCATCAATGAGCGCGGCTTCACGCCTGAAATGCGTTTCACGGTCTACTGCTCCACGGAAACGCACTCTTCTATTGAAAAGGCAGTCAAGATCGCCGGGTTGGGAAAGGCGCATCTGCGCAAACTCCCTGTGGATGACAGCTACGCGCTCATGCCGCGCGCCCTCGAAGACGCCATCGACCGCGACCGCCGCCGGGGGTATACACCCCTCTGCGTCATCGCCACAATCGGGACGACCGGTTCCACTGCAGTCGATCCGCTTCCGGCCATCGGCGCGATTTGCCGCAAGCACCGCCTCTGGCTGCATGTAGACGCCGCCTTCGCCGGTTCCGCACTGATTCTTCCTGAAATGCGATGGATGATGGACGGCATTGAATACGCCGATTCGTTTGTGTTCAATCCGCACAAATGGCTTCTGACAAATTTCGACTGCACCGCGTTCTTTGTCAGGGATGTCGAATCCCTCGTGCGCACATTCGAAATCCTGCCCGAATATCTCAAGACTTCCGAAAGTGAACGGGTGAACAACTACCGCGACTGGGGTATTCAGCTCGGCCGCCGGTTCCGGGCTCTGAAGCTCTGGTTCGTCATCCGCTCGTACGGCGTCCAGGGCCTGCAGACCCGCCTAAGGGAACAGATTGCCATGGCGCATCGTCTCGCCGACACGATCGCACAGACACCCGATTTCGAACTCCTCGCACCCGTCCCCGTCAGTCTTGTCTGCTTCCGCTACCATCCAGAGGGGGTCGACGGGGATGCGCAACTCGACAGTCTGAACACCATGCTGATGGAACAACTGAACCGGAGCGGCGCGATGTACATCTCGCACACGAGACTCAAGGGGCACGTTGCCCTCCGCATGGCCATCGCACAGACATCCGTGCAGCAACACCACGTCGATGACGCCTGGACGCTGATTCTTCGCACAGCGCGGTCTCTGACGCCAACCACCTGAATTCCGGGGACTCATGATCCTCACCGATCAACGCATACTTGAGGAAATGGCGGCCGGCAGCATCGTCATTTCTCCTTTCGATCCGGCCTGCCTCGGATCGAACTCCTATGATGTCCACCTCGGAAAGACGCTTGCTGTGTACCGGGATGAACTCCTGGATGCACGCGTCCACAATCAGGTGGACTATATGGAAATCCCCGACGATGGAGTCATTCTGCTGCCGCAGCGTTTCTATCTCGGTGTGACGCAGGAGTACACCGAAACGCACCGGCACGTGCCGTTTCTCGAGGGCAAGAGCAGTATCGGCCGCCTCGGCATTGACATTCATGCAACGGCGGGAAAAGGAGACGTCGGCTTCTGTAACACCTGGACACTGGAAATTTCTGTCAAGCAACCTGTGCGGGTGTACGCAGGGATGCCCATCGGACAGCTCATCTACTTCGAAATCTCCGGAACCATTGCCACACCGTATGCCCGGAAGGCTTCGGCAAAATATGCGCAACGCACCGATAAACCGGTCGAATCAATGATGTGGAAGAATTTCCCGCAGTCAGCGGAGGAATCAGACTAATGAGCCTTGTTCTTCGATTTGCGTGTGCGGATGTTCTCAGATCTGTGTGTTCTGAGATTCTCCAATCTGTGTATGCTGGTTTTTTGCGACCTGTGTGTGCCGGTCTTCTCCTGGGGGCGCTGCTTTGCGGACCCGGTGCCGCGCAAGACAGTCATCCGACGGCCCAGCCGACGACGCAGCCGATGACTCGCCCAACGACCCGGCCAATGACCCTGGATGACGTGCTGGCCATGAAACGCATCGCCTCACCGGCCCTTTCTCCGGACGGACGGCGGATAGTCTTCACGGTAACCACGCCGGATCGCGGACTCAACAAGAACCTCTCCGATCTCTGGGTCGTCTCCGTCGACGGCACCGGAATGCGCCAGCTCACCACACATGTGGCAGCGGACCGCAGCCCGGTCTGGTCGCCTGACGGCAAATGGATTGCGTTTGAGTCGTCGCGCTCCGGCGACAACCAGATCTGGCTGATCAGTCCGGAGGGCGGCGAACCGCAGCAGTTCACACATCTCTCCACGGGCGCTGCACAGGCGGTCTGGTCGCCGGATGCGTCGCTCATCGCATATGTGTCGGAAATCTTTCCTGAATACTCCGACAGACCGTTTCCCGAAAGCGACTCTCTCAACGCAACAGAAGCTGAAGGAACTCGCGGAAGGCCAGGTCAAAGCGCAACTGTTCACCCGCTTGCTCTACCGGCATTGGGACCACTGGGTACAGGAGAAGCGTCAACACATCTTTCTGCAGCCGGTGGCAGGAGGTCCTCCCCGCGATCTGACCCCCGGCGACCGGGACGCAGTCCCCTCTTCATCCACGTTTGCTGCAGGAAACGAGTTTGCGTTTTCTCCCGACGGGACCGAGTTGGCCTACACCGCGACACCACTGCCCGTGCGCGAGGAAGCCTGGAGCACCAATCACGACATTTACATCATTCCCGTTGCCGGTGGAACACCACGCCAGTTCACCACGAATCCCGCCGCTGACGGCTGTCCGCGCTATTCTCCCGACGGACGATGGATCGCGTATAGGGCGCAGCAACGGCCCGGCTGTGAAGCGGACCGATGGCAGTTGATGCTTTTCGATCGCCGCACGGAGAGCACACGCAGCCTGACGGCCTCGTTCGACGCATCGGTGGGCGAGCTGCACTGGTCACCGGACAACAGCTCTCTTTTCTTCGAATCGGACGAAAAGGGAACGACGCCGGTCTTCTCCGTTCCGCTCGCAGGGGGTGTACACAAAATCGTGGATGGACAGAACAATCATGATATTTCCGTTGCACCTGACGGGTCGTTTCTGCTTTTTACACGTTCTCACTCCGCCCGCCCTGCCGAATTGTACAGCGCACGCACGGATGGTTCTCAACTCCGGCGCATCACGGGCATCAACGATTCGATCTTTGCCGCCCTGGACGTGCCGTCACCGGAATCTGTCTGGTACCAAGGCGCAGGAGGGGCAAAGATCCAGGCATGGCTCTTCAAGCCGCCGCAGTTCGACGCGCGGAAGAAGTATCCCCTCATCGTCATGATACATGGAGGTCCCCAGGGTGCATGGGGCGGGTGGTCATACCGTTGGAATCCGCCATTGTGGGCCGCCCGGGGCTACGTGGTGATTGCCCCGAATCCGCGCGGCAGTACAGGATTTGGACAGCAGTTCACCGATGACATCCGCAACGACTGGGGCGGCAAAGTGTTCATCGATATTATGCGCGGTGTGGACTACGCGGCAGCACTGCCATATGTCGACAGCACCCGGATGGCGGCAGCCGGCGCATCATTCGGCGGTTACATGGTGAACTACCTGCTCGGCAACGCCGGCGGCCGTTTCAAGGCTCTTGTCTCTCACGCGGGCATCTACAATCTCGAAAGCATGTATGGCGGCACTGACGAAGTGTGGTTCGATGAGTGGGAACACGGCGGCATGCCCTGGGAAAATCCGGAGGAGTATCGACGTTACTCGCCGCACGTGTTTGCCAAAAACTTCAGAACTCCTACACTCGTCATCCATGGTGCCAACGACTTCCGCATTCCCTTCACCGAAGCCATGCAACTCTTCACCGCGCTGCAACGACAGGGAGTGCCATCGGAGTTCCTGTACTTCCCCGACGAAACACACTGGGTGATGAAGCCGGCCAACAGCGTGCTCTGGCATGAAACGGTGTTTGGATGGTTGTCACGTTACCTTCAAAAGAATTAAGGAGCAGTGCTGCGGCAGCGGGGTATATGATTCATCTCCTCAATGCTCATCCATCGGGCATTGCGGCGCGGCCGATGCAGGCCATTGGATCGTCTTTGACATCGTAAGGATCAAGAGCTATCACTCAGGGACACGGCATGCGAACAATCTCCTCGACGCTCTTCCACCGGGCGCTGCCGCCGGAACGGAGTACAGACGGGCCTCCACCGCTTCTCATACTGCTGCACGGGCGCGGTGCTGACGAAGAGGATCTTCTGGGCCTCGCCCCGGTGTTCGACGAACGTTTCTTCCTGGTCAGCGTCCGGGCTCCGTTCCCCTACGAGTACGGCGGGTTCACCTGGTACGACATTACGTCCAGCGCAGTGCCGGACCCCATCCGCTTCCGTGAAAGCTGTGACCGCCTGCATCAGTTTGCTCTGGATGTGCGTGCAGGATATCCGGTGGACCCCCAACGCGTCTTTCTGTTTGGTTTCAGTATGGGATGCGTCATGTCGTTTGCCATGGCGCTCTCTGATCCGGAATTGGTCCGCGGTGTTTCCGCCAACAGCGGCTACGTTCCCGAAGGAACACATCTCACGTTCCGGTGGCAGGAACTTCAGTCTGTGGAGTTTTTTGTCACACACGGCATGTTTGATACCGTGCTTCCGATTTCATTTGCACGCCGCTCCCAGGAACTCCTCAAGGCGTCGAATGCGAAATTCACCTACCGGGAGTATCCTGCGGGGCACGAATTGACCGAGGAGGGGCTGCGGGCAACATCCGAGTGGCTGAAGGGGTTGATTGGAGGGGAATGACGGAATTCACTGTGAGATTGCGTCGGCCCTTCGGGCCTCGCAAGGGACGAGCGGGACGAAGCAATCTCAGACATTCTGGCTTCACTTGGAGATCGCTCCGTTGCCCCGCTCGTCGCAATGACAGATGACCGTAGACTGTGAGCTTGCGTCGGCCCTTCGGGCCTCGCAATGACAGACGACCGCACGCGCTACTTCGTAATGCCTCAGGTCCCTTCCTGAGCACTCCACACAGCCATCGCCGTCAGATTCACGATATCCGCCACCTCGTTACCGGGGATCAGCAGATACACGGGTTTCTTGATGCCCAGGAGGATCGGGCCGACCATTTCCGCACCGCCGAGTTGATTGAGAAGCTTGTACGCGATGTTGGCCGATTCGAGGTTCGGGCAGATCAGCACGTTCGCCCCGGTTTTCAATGCACTGAAAGGATAGAGGGTCTTCAGGATATCCGTAGAGACCGCGGTGTCAGCCATCATTTCACCGTCTACCACGAGATCCGGTGCTCGGCCCTTGACGATTTCCGCGGCCCGCGCCATTTTTGTTGCTGACGGGTGCGACGTACTCCCGAAATTGCTGAACGAAAGCATCGCGATGCGGGGCTCGATACCGAAACCGCGTAACTTCTCCGCTGCCAGGATGGCGATATCCGCCAGCTGTTCCGCCGTCGGATCGAAATTGACGGTTGCGTCTGCAATGAACAGCACTTCTTTCTTGAAGATCAGCATGTACATACCGGCAATCGTGGAGATACCCGGGCGGGCCTTGATGATCTGCAGCGCCGGCCGGATGGTGCCGGGATAGTTTTGCGTCAGTCCTGCAACCAGACCGTCCGCATCTCCTTCGTTCACCATCATCATCCCGAAATTGATGGGGGACACCACGTTGGTGTGCGCGTCGGTGCGCGTGATGCCCTTGCGCTTGCGGAGTTCGAAATACTTGTCGGCATACAGATCGAGCTTCGGTGAACCCGTCGGCTCAATGATCTCCGCACCCTTGAGATCCAGATCGAGAGCCTTCACCCGCTCCTCGATCGTCGCCCGGTTGCCGAGAAGAATCGGTGTGGCAATCTCCTCGTCCAGTATGATCTGTGTCGCCCGCAGGATTGGGTCTTCATTCCCTTCGGGAAACACTATCCGTTTCGGCGCTTTCTGGGCTTTGTGAATGAACATCCGCATGATTTCCTTGGAGCGCCCGAAACGGCTTTCCAGCTGATCGCGGTACGCATCAAGATCTGCAATCGGCTGGCGCGCCACCCCGGTCTCCATCGCGGCCTTGGCTACGGCCGGGGCTTCCCACAGCAGCACACGCGGGTCGAGGGGTTTCGGAATGATATAGTTCCTCCCGAACTTGATCTGCACGCCGCCGTACGCCTTGATCACCGAATCGGGAACGTCTTCCTTGGCGAGACTGGCCAGGGCATGCGAGGCCGCAAGTTTCATCTCGTCATTGATCGTGGACGCCATCACATCAAGGGCGCCGCGGAAGATAAACGGAAAACCGAGCACATTGTTCACCTGGTTCGGATAATCCGAACGGCCCGTCGCTATGACGACATCCTTGCGTGCGTCAAGCGCGTCCTCCGGCGTGATCTCCGGGTCGGGATTGGCCATCGCGAAAATGATCGGATCCCGCGCCATGGTCTTGACCATCTCCTTGGTCAGCACACCCTTCACGGAAACCCCCGCAAAGACATCGGCACCCTTTATGGCATCGGCGAGCGTTCGCGCCGTTGTCTCGATGGCAAAGTACTCCTTGTACGGATTCATGCCTTCCTTGCGTCCCTTGTACACCACACCCTTGGTGTCGCAAAGGATGAGGTTCTCGCGTTTCACGCCGAGCGTGACATAGAACTTCGCGCACGCGATACCTGCGGCACCGGCGCCGCTGAACACGACTTTCACCTGGTCGATCTTCTTCCCGACAATCTCCAGCGCGTTTACCAATCCCGCCCCTGAAATAATCGCCGTGCCATGCTGGTCATCATGGAAGACCGGAATGTTCATGATCTTCTTCAGGGATTCTTCGATATGGAAGCACTCCGGCGCCTTGATGTCTTCCAGATTGATGCCGCCGAAGGTCGGCTCGAGAGCCTTGACAATCCTGATTATTTCTTCGGGATCGTGCGTATTGAGTTCGATGTCAAACACATCCACATCGGCAAATCTCTTGAAGAGAACACCTTTCCCCTCCATGACGGGTTTGCCCGCCATGGCCCCGATATCACCAAGACCGAGCACCGCGGTGCCGTTACTGACCACCGCAACCAGATTTCCTTTCGCCGTATACTTGTATGCGTCAGCCGGATTGGCCTGTATCTCCAGGCAGGGTTCTGCAACGCCGGGAGTGTAGGCCAGTGCAAGATCTCTCTGTGTCGCACAGGGTTTTGTGGAAACAACCTCGATTTTGCCTCTGCGTCCCATGCTGTGATAGTCGAGTGCATCCTGCTTGCGGATCATCGCCATGACCGGGACTCCTTGTCTGTAAGATGTGTTGATACCGCAGATGAGTGGAAGGCAAGATACAACAAACCAATGTGCGGGTCAACATCAGATACCTTGATTTTCAGGCCCTCATTAGGTACTTTGGACAAACCACTGGGTACCTAACATCAGATGTTGTGCTGTGACCTCCCATCGGACTTGCGGCGTTGTACCGGCCAATGTCCGGCCCCTGCTTCGCGTCCGTAGTGTCTCTATCCCCGGCTGTCGTGCGAAATTCTGTCCGGCGTGTACGCGTGTCGCCGTGTTCGCCCCATGGGTGCACCATGCTGGGTAGCATTTTCCGGCTGGCGGGAGCAGTGGCGGTCACTGTGGTGATGGCTGTTGTGGCCATCGTGGCGCTGGTATTCGACCGGTCCGGCAAGAAGTATCACTGGGTTTCACGCACATGGTCCCGCATTGCAGTGCGTGTGTGCGGCGTACGGATTAAGGTCCGCGGGACGGAGCACCTGCAGCACGGGCGCTCCTACATTTATGTCTGCAACCACGCCAGCATGATTGACATCCCCGTGGTGTCGGCAGGCATCCCCGACGATCTCCGGATCGTGTATAAACGCGAACTGGAGAAGATTCCGGTGTTCGGCTGGGGGTTGCGGTGGAGCAACTATATCGGCATCGACCGCGGAAGCAGTTCCGAAGCACGGCGCAGTCTGGATGATGCCGTCGAGAAGATACGCAACGGTGCGTCTGTTCTGATGTTCGCAGAAGGAACCCGGACGTCCGACGGAAAGCTCCAGCCGTTCAAGCGGGGAGCATTCCACCTTGCGGCGCGCTCGGGCGTGCCCATCGTGCCACTGACTATCAACGGCTCCTTCAGCATCGTGCCGAAGCACTCGCTCCGGCTCCGTCCCGGGACGGTGGAGCTGGTGCTGTCGCCGCCGGTTTCTGTCGACGCCGTACAGGGAAAAGATGCCGAACTTGAACTGATGGAGAAGGTGCGTTCCGCCATCGCAGCCGAGTACCACGACCAGTAAGGAATTGCCCGTGCCCGTCACCATCGCCGATGTAGAACATGTTGCCCATCTCGCCCGCCTCTCCTTCTCCGATGATGAGAAGGTCCGTCTGACCAAGGAGCTCAACAGCATTCTGGAGTACATGGACCAGCTGAACACGCTCGATACAACCGGGGTGGAGCCGCTCGCGCATGTCATCCAGCTGCAGAACGTGTTCCGCGAGGACGTCCTGACACCGGGGGTCACCAGGGAAGAAGCCCTGAAGAATGCGCCTGCACATTCGGAGGAATTTTTCAAAGTGCCCAAAGTCATCAGCGAACGATGAGCGCGCTCGCAACACGGACGGTCGCCATTATTCCAGCCCGCTACGGATCCACCCGGCTTCCCGGCAAACCGCTGTTGATGATCGCCGGAAAGCCGATGATCCAGCACGTCGTGGAACGTGCCGCCCGGGCAACGCTCGTCGAACGCGTGCTGGTGGCCACCGATGATGAACGCATCGTCGATGCGGTCAGGGCCTTCGGGGGTGAGGCGGTGATGACTTCACCCGACTGCCGCTCCGGCACCGACAGGATCGCGGAGGCCGTCAGATCACTTCCCGACGCGGATATCGTGGTGAATGTCCAGGGAGACGAACCCCTCATCCCCCCCGGCATGATCGACGCCGCCATCACACCGCTCTGGAACGATCCGATGATCCTGGTCGGCACGCTTGTCCGCCGGATCGCCAGCAACGTGGAGTTGAATGACCCCGCCGTGCCAAAGGTGGCGCTGGACCGGAGCGGACGCTGTCTGTTCTTCACGCGGTCACCCATTCCCTACGGCCGCGATATACCGCAGGACGCATGGCTCGACCACCACACGTATTATCGTCACATCGGCATTTATGTCTTCCGTCGCTCGTTCCTTCTCCGGTATGCATCCCTGGAGCAAACGCCGTTGGAACGCGCGGAGCAGCTGGAACAACTCCGCATACTTGAGCACGGTTACAGCATCCACGCCGCGGTGACGGGAGAGGAAAGCATGGCTGTCGACACGCCCGCGGACCTCGAGCGCGTACGGCATATCATGGAAGCACTGACATGAAGACTGTCGCACCGAAATCCTTCCTCGGAAGCCTGCGCACGACATTCCTGCGCGGCATCGGCGTTCTGATACCTCTGGGACTCACCTACTGGTTCTTCGAAGCCCTCTGGAACGCCATTGACGGAATCCTCTCACCGCACTTCCAGACATGGCTTGGACGCCGCGTCCCCGGCATCGGCTTCGTCGCCATGTTGTTGATCATTTTGCTGGTGGGACTCCTGACCCGTAATCTCATCGGCCGTTTGCTCCTTGCATGGTTCGAGAATCTCGTCCGGTCCATCCCGGTTGTCCGGTCCGTTTATTCCGCCATCAAGGATCTGGTCGGAGCATTCGGGATGGAAGGAAAGAGCAAGACGTTCCGGCAGGTGGTAATGACCGAATATCCGCGGAAGGGACTCTTCTGCATCGGGTTCGTCACGAACGAGATGCCCTATGCCCAGACGGGCGGCATCACCCGGGATTTCCTGAATGTGTACATCCCCAACCCACCCAATCCGACCTCGGGCTTTCTCGTGCTGATCCCCCGCGATGAAGCCATACAGCTTGACCTCTCCATCGAAGAAGGCCTGAAGCTCGTCCTCTCAGGAGGCATTGTGATTCCTGAACTTCTGACCGGACGATCGTTGGCAACAAGTGAAAGGAAAACCCAGTGACACGGCGGCGACAGGTGAAGTATATCTTCGTGACGGGCGGTGTGGTATCGTCACTCGGGAAAGGCATTTCCGCATCCGCAATCGGCCTGCTTCTGAAATCGCGCGGCCTCCGCGTTACCATCCAGAAATTCGATCCCTACCTCAACGTCGACCCCGGGACCATGAATCCCTTCCAGCACGGAGAAGTCTACGTCACGGACGACGGAGCGGAAACGGATCTTGACCTCGGACATTACGAACGGTTCCTGGACATCACCACATCGCGCAAGAACAACTCCACCACGGGGCAGATTTACCACGAAGTCATCAGCAAGGAGCGCCGGGGAGATTTCCTGGGAGCAACCGTGCAGGTGATCCCGCATATTACCGATGAGATCCGGAAGCGCTTTGAAGCGCTCGGCGAGACCGGTGAGTACGACGTGATCATCACGGAGGTGGGAGGAACGGTGGGTGACATCGAGAGCCTTCCCTTCCTTGAAGCCATGCGGCAGTTCATGTTCAAACTCGGCCGCAAGAACGCAATGGCGATCCACGTCACCCTGGTGCCGTATATCGCCTCCGCCGGCGAAATCAAGACGAAGCCGACGCAGCACAGCGTGAAGTCCCTGCTGGAACTCGGGATTCAACCGGATATGCTGATCTGCCGTTCCGACCGCCCGCTGTCCACCGAGGTGCGGGAGAAGATTGCACTGTTCACGAATGTCCCCACCGAATCCGTCATCAACTGCCGCGATCTGCCGAGCATCTACGAAGTCCCGCTCATGTTCGCCGAACAGGAGGTCGATGAGATCATTCTTGAGAAGCTCGATCTCACCTGCCCCCGTCCCAATTTGCGCGACTGGAAAAAACTTGTCGAGCGGATCAAGAATCCCACCGGAAGCGTGACCATCGGGATCTGCGGGAAGTACACGGAACACAAAGACGCCTACAAGAGCATCGCGGAAGCCTTTGTCCATGCCGGCGCGGCCAACAGCGTGGAGGTGGATCTCCGCTGGGTGCGTGCGGAGGATATCGAACGCGACGGGGCGGAGGCACATCTCACAGGCCTCGCCGGCCTTCTGGTTGCTCCCGGCTTCGGTGAACGGGGCATCGAGGGAAAAATCAAGGCCGTCCAGTATGTCCGCACCAGACAAATCCCGTTTCTGGGAATCTGTCTCGGGCTGCAATGTGCGGTGATTGAATTTGCCCGGAACGTCTGCGGACTCGAGCGTGCCAACAGTACGGAGTTCAAGGAAACCGATCAGAACGTCATTGATATGATGCTCGAACAGAAGAAGGTGAAAGAATACGGCGGCACCATGCGGCTCGGTTCATTCCCCTGCCGGATCGAGAAGGGGACGAAAGCCTATAAGGCGTACAAGAGCGAGTCGATTCACGAGCGCCACCGGCACCGCTACGAGGTGAACGACACATTCAAGGACCAGCTTGCCGCACAGGGCATGATCTTCAGCGGCATCTGTCCGGACAACGGACTTGTGGAAATGATCGAACTGCCCGACCACCCGTGGTTTGTCGGCTGTCAATTCCATCCCGAACTGAAATCACGCGCAACCAACGCGCATCCGCTGTTCAGGGAATTCGTGAAGGCAGCGGTGGAGAAGCAGGGGAACTCATAGACTTTGCCGATGCCAACTATCTCTTGAATAGCAATTCTCGCCCGCCTCCGCTCACTCGCCAACCCCCGCAATGTTGCCGGCATGGCAAGGTACGGGATCACCGGGGAGGGACGGCTGGGTATCTCTGCGCCGGAGCTCTATGCGATCGCGAAAGAGACCGGGAAGAAACCATCCACTCGCACAGGCGCTCTTTGCCACGCACATTCCCGAAGCAATGCAGGTCGCCGCGATGGTTGCGGACCCGGAACAGCTGACCGTGGAACTGGCCGATGAGTGGGCCGCGGCTTTCAACTCGTGGGATATTTGCGATGGGGCATGTCAGAACCTCTTCGTCAAGAGTCCGCTGGCATGGACACTGGTCAAACGGTGGGCAGGCAGGGAAGAGGAGTTTGTGAAACGTGCCGCCTTCTCACTCATTGCCTATCTTGCCGTGCACGACAAAGCAGCCGGCGATCGCAAGTTCATCGCTGCGCTGAAATTGGTCCGTGGTGCCGCACAAGATGAACGCAACTACGTGAAAAAGGCAGTCAACTGGGCGCTGCGGGGGATCGGGAAACGGAACCTGACGCTGCACCGCGCCGCACTGGAGACCGCTCGAAAGCTGCACGCATCCGCCTCGCGCAGTGCCCGCTGGATCGCTGCGGATGCAATCAGGGAACTGGAGAACCCACGGACCATTCGACGCATCAAACCCTCCTCCACTCCCGCATAGACCCCTTGTCCCGCATAGACCCCTTATCCCGCCCGGCGCCCGTGAATCCCGGTCGGGATACGTGTTTCTTTACATTCGTCCCAGGAAACAGTACATTTTTGTTGGTCATCACATCTATGGAACGGACATGATCAACCGCCGTGCGTTCCTCAAAACCGTGGCGGCAGCAGGCGCCACTGTTGCCTTCACCCCAAAAACAGCCTTCAGCGCCATTTCCCACACGATGTCGCCGGGCTTCGGCGTGCACCCGTTCGTTGAGGCGCATCCCGAAGCGGTGTTCATTCTGCGAACCGCCGTCGACGTCAAAACCAATGCATCCGCCATCAAGAGCGCAGGACTGTCATTCGGACGTTCCGTCTTTCTCCCGCAGGATGTCGCAAGCGGCGGCATTCCGCTCACGCACATGATTCCCGTCAAGCCCAACCTGACCTGCCGCGCGAGAACGCACAGCATGTACACGGTCGAGCGCTCCATGGGGATCCAGACCGATGCGAATTTCGTGGAAGGCATCATTGAGAGCATGAAGGAGCTCGGAATTCCGGGATCGCAATTCGCCATTCGCGAGGTGAATTGTCCTGAAGATTTTGCCGACGGCGGATACTACTCGATGGCGGCACGGACCGGTGCGGACATCCGCGACCTGAGCGCACAGGTCGGCATGCTGCCGGACGAGGCCATCCAGTGGAAGGATGTCCCCTCGGGCACCTGGTTCAACAGAATTCCCTATCTCGCTCCCGTCAACGCTCCCAACAGCTGGCTGCTGAACATTGCGAAATTCAAGACGCATGGGATGGGGCTGACGCTCTGTGCGAAGAACCTTCAGGGCACGATCGCGGCCTACTATCAGCAACACTGCACCGGATACAACTCGAACATGAACATCGCTGCCGCGGATATCCGTTCCAACGCAAAGACGGCGATCATGAACAACTACAACGCACATAAGTCGGGAATTCCCCGCTGGGACCGCCCCGAGACCAGAGGGGGTCTCTGGATGGAAACATGGGCAAGCAGATGTCTTGACAACAACAGCGTCACAACGGCGGGGCTTCACATCATCGAAGGCATTTATGGACGCGACGGCAACTTCATGGATGGTCCCAGCGCCGAGGGGATTGCCACCGACTACATGTGCAATCTGATCATCTTCGGTAAGAACCCGTTCTACGTGGATATTATCGGACACTATCTTGGGGGACACGAGCCGGGGAACTTCGGCCTGTTCCACCTTGCGCGGGAGAGGGGGATGATCTCCCTGCTAAACCCGATGTCCATTCCCCTGTACGAATGGCAGACCGCTCCGACGCCGGGTGCAACCCTGACGCCGCTGACAAGCTTCACCCGTTATGAGTTAAAGACGTACTATCTGCAGCGTAACTACGACGGCGGTACGGAGCCCTACTGGCATCTGGTCAACGAGCCGTACGATTACAACGCCACCGATGTCGCCGGTGCACCCCCGGCGGTTCCTGATGCGGTGGTGTTGTGCCAGAACTTCCCCAACCCCTTTAACGCAAGCACGATGTTCCAGTTTGTGATCCCCCGTGCTGGCACGGTGCGCCTGGATATCCATGATGCGCTGGGTGCTCTCGTGGGAGTCGTGGCAGAGGGTGCGTATCCTGCCGGCACACACATGGCGGTCTGGCAGAGTAACTCTCTTGCCACGGGCATCTATTTCTATAGACTATGGTACGAGGGTTCAACGGTGACCCGGAGGATGCTCCTGGTCCGATAGGGACACTAAGGGACAGCTGGTCCTATTGAAGGTCGTATGACAACCACTCTGAGAATACAATGAGCGCTCCCGACACTCCGCGCTACGGTTCCATCATCTGGACTGACCTGACAATCCCGGATGCGGAAAAGATACGCGATTTCTATGCAAAGGTTGCGGGGTGGACGTTCACGCCCGTATCCATGGGCAGCTATGAGGATTTCCAGATGAACGCGCCTGCCACCGGCGAAGCGGTTGCCGGCATCTGCCATTCCCGTGGCATCAACGCCGGGCTTCCCCCGCAATGGCTTATGTATATCAGTGTGGAAAACATCGACGACTGCGTGCAGCGCTGCAAAGAACTGGGCGGCACGATCCTCGTCGAACCCCGGCCCATGGGTTCCTATGGAATGTTTTCTGTCATCAAAGACCCGGCCGGTGCTGTCGCTGCTCTGTTCTGTCCGGAAAAAACTCAGGCATCCTAAGGCCCTATGCCAACATCAACCCCGTTACGCGATCTCGTCCTGCGCACACGTTCAGTCCGACGTTTCAAGGAGCATGTGCGTGTCCCCCTTGAAACCCTCCAAGCGCTGGTCGATCTTGCGCGGCTCGCTCCCAGCGCCGGAAACAAGCAACCGTTCAAGTACGCCCTCTCGGTTTCCCGGCGGGTCAACGCGCTCATTTTTCCCCACCTGCGGTGGGCGGCGTACCTTCAGGATTGGTCCGGCCCCGCTCGAAGGAGAACGTCCGGCGGCCTACATCGTCATCTGCCGCGACATCACCATAAGCAACGCCCTCAATAGTGATCAGGGTTTTTCGGTGCAGAACATCGTGCTGGGCGCTACAGAACGCGGCCTGGGTTCATGTGTCATTGCATCGTTCGTCCGCGACGAAATCCGGAAAGTCATGCAGATCCACGAAGCTCTCGACCCCATCTGGGTCATCGCACTTGGCGTTCCGGCGGAGACCATTGTTCTCGAGCCGATGGGACCCGAAGGCGACATCCGCTACTGGAGGGACGCGGCGGGTGTGCACCATGTGCCCAAGCGGTCGTTACAGGAGATACTGCTTACCCAATTCTGGGAAGATGAATAACACCAGCCCCACACGCGACGTCAGTATTTCTATGACGCGCATCAACCTGCTGGCACTCCCGGTTGCCCTCCTGACGCTGCTTGTTGCAGGAACACCCTTTGTCCTCATTCACGGGTGGAACGCGGCTGCACAGAGCGCGCGTGCATTTTTGAGACCGGGAGTTGCCATTCCCGTTCTTCTGGTTGGCATCGTGCTGCACGAGCTCATCCACGGCGCAGCCTGGGCATTCTATGGCGAGAAGAAACTGACGACGATCCGTTTTGGTATCAGCTGGTCAGCGCTCGCACCGTATGCACACTGTCCGGAGCCTTTGACTGCAGGTGCCTACCGGTTGGGAGCCGCGGCACCCGGAATTCTTCTGGGCCTCATCCCGGTGGCAATCGCCACATGGATAGGGTCATCCTGGTTGTTCCCGTCGGGACTGCTGTTCACCATTGCCGCCGCGGGTGATTTCCTTATTCTCTGGATCCTCCGCGGAGTCCCTTCGTACCTCCTTGTCCAGGATCATCCGAACAGAGCCGGCTGTCTTGTCTACGAATCAACGACCGATGGGGAATCGCACACATGAGTATCTCACTTGAATTCTGGGGCGCTGCACAAACAGTGACGGGGACCATGCATCTTGTGCGGGTCGGAGGCCGCAGCGTTCTCCTGGATTGCGGCATGTACCAGGGCCGGCGCAACGAAGCCTTCGAGCGCAACAGCACATTCCCCTTTGACCCGGCGGCAATCGATGCCGTCATCCTCTCCCATGCCCACATTGATCACAGTGGCAACCTGCCCGGCCTGGTGCGGCACGGATATGACGGACCGATTTACTGTACGGGCGCAACAAAGAGTCTCTGTGAGGTGATGCTGCGCGACAGCGCCTATATCCAGATGCGCGATGTGGAGTTCGTCAACAAACGGCATGAAAAGAAACACCTTGCCGGCTGTTCAGCCGCTCTACACGGTAGAGAACGTTGACGACACAATTCCCTTAATGCAGGGGATCGACTACGGACGCACGTTTGATGTCGTTGACGGCGTGCAGTGCAGATTCGAAGATGCGGGCCACATTCTGGGTGCGGCGTCTCTTTCACTGCACCTGCGCGACAACGGCACAGCAACCGGGCTCGTGTTCACCGGGGATCTGGGCCGCCCGGATCTCCCCATCCTCCGCGATCCCGTGCTCGTTGCCGACGACAAGACCGAGTACCTGATTACGGAAAGCACCTACGGCGGACGCTCCCACACTCCGGTAACGGAGATGGAAGAGCAGCTGCTCCAGCCGCTCCTGCGTGCCTATGAACGGAAAGCAAAAGTAGTCATTCCGGCGTTCAGTGTCGGACGGACACAGGAAATTGTCTACATGCTGCATAAGCTCAGCGTGGCCGGCAGGATTCCTTCCATTCCCGTGTTTGTCGACAGCCCCCTCTCCGTCAATGTCACTGCAGTATTCCGCAAGCATAAGGAGTGCTTTGACGAAGAAACACTGGCGGTACTCGATTCCCCGGAAGAGAACGACCCGTTCGGGTTTAACCGCCTGACATACGTAAAGACAGTTGAGGAATCCAAAGCGCTCAACGACCGGTCAGGACCGTTTATAGTGATCTCCGCGTCGGGGATGTGTGAGGCCGGCCGTGTCGTGCACCATCTCGCCAATTCCATCGGCGACCCGCGCAACATGGTCATGATCGTTGGCTACCAGGCGGAGAACACGGTGGGCAAGCGGATCGTCATGAAAGAGCCCGTCGTGAATCTCTTCGGCGAGCCGCATGCGCTCCGCGCCGAGGTAGTCGTCTTGAACTCCTTCAGTTCCCACGCCGATCGGAATGAGCTTCTCTCGTACCTGCGCCGTTTTCCCCGCAAGCCGCTCAAAAAGACATTTGTCGTCCATGGAGACCCGGACCAGTGCGAGGCGTTCAAAGGAGCCCTGGAGGAGGAACGGTTCGGCCCGGTGGTCATTCCTTCACGTGGTAACCGGATAGTTCTCACGTAAGCGGACCGGCAATGAGCGTGTCCGTGCGGTCCCTGGCTCTCGCTTTGCTTGTTCCCTCCGCGGTGCTTCTGGCCCCGGGGCAGGAATCCCAGCGCGAGCCCGGACCGTCTGCAGCGACACCGGATTCCCTTCGCAGGGTCAATTCCGCCAGTATCCTGTTCGACCGCAATCTCAACACATTTAACTGGGTCGGCCGCCTGGTTCTGGACACCGTATTTGTACGGACCCGCTTCACCGGGAGCGCACAGCTCTTCGCAAACACTGTCCAGCCGGAAGAAGGATCCGGCATAAGTGCCCGCTCTTCGGAAAGCACGCAGAAGAATATGGCTCTTGCTGTGCGCCACCCCTTCAGCAGCGTTACGGGGCTGGATGCCCGCTGGTCATCCTTGGTATTCTCGGATAACCGCGGTATCGGATTGAGCAATGCGGCAAGCCACGCGCTGCTCGCGGGAGTGGCGTTCTATCCGACAGCGGCGCTGAGTCTCACCCCCCTGGGCGGATACCGCTGGGATACCCAGGGGGGACTCCATGACCGCGGTCCCGCACTCGCACTCGAGACGGAACTTCGCCCGGTTGAAATTGACGGATACCGCTTTGCGGGGACGGGCAGGCTGCGGCGCGATATGGTGGACCCGCGCGTTCTTGAGAATCACAGCGCACAACTCGGCGTGTACAAACCCTTTGGTGCATTTTCCCGCGACAGTCTGGATCTCGGCTTTCTCCAGACACGGCGTGAATTCTACTCACGCGGCGACAGTGCCATTGAAAGCCGCACGGACCGCTCGTTCTCGCTCGCAAATCTCCTGGCGTATGAAGTTGCACGCGATGTCGTTGCCAGCATCTTTGTGAACATCGGCAGCCGTGCGCTCGACAAAGACGAGCGTACGCTGTTCGATGCGGCGTATTCCCCCACGACCTTCGGTACCCGGATCGAGGAATTCCGCTTCGATACATATATCCAGGCTGCGTTTCAGGCCGGGGACGATGCCCCCTCGGCGGTGGTGCGCCTCGGCTATTCCGAGCGGAGCGAATCGCATCGTGCAACAGCCCCGGAACAGATGCCTCCCAATATCGCCGTGCTCTTTGGCGAACGGAACAAGCAGGAACAGACCAAGGACAATCTTGCCCAGCGTGTCGCGCTCACCACCGCCCTGGCGATTCCTGTCTTTACCTCTTCCCGGTTCTTTCTCGCAGGCTCCGCGGGCATCCTCCGCTACGACACGCCCAGCGAGCTGAATTTTGAAGACCGCGACGAACTTCTCATTTCCGCCACGGTCGGACTTCAGCATACCTTCAGCAGGTCACTCGAAGCCCTGCTGACACTTGACGGAACCTTGAGCCATCTGGTGTACCTGCTCAAAGAGAGAAGCGCCAACAACAATTACAACCGTGTCCTGCGCCTCTCACCCCGTACCACCTGGCGTCCGGCTTCCTGGTTTTCCACCACGAATGCCTTTGAAGTGCTGGCAAATTATACGGTGTACGACTTCGAACGCCAGGTCGCACTCGTGCGCAGTTTCTCCTACAGGCAGTTTTCGTGGATTGACTCCACCCGGATGGAGTTCACGCCGAAAGTTGGACTTGACTTTTTCACCTATTTAAAGTTGTATGAACGCGGGTTGCTGAAGTGGGACGAGTTCCGGGAGCGGACCGAAAACTCCTTTGTCGACCGGACACTGGGCGTTCAACTCCGTTTTTCGCCGGACGGGATCAGTGTCTTCGCCGTTGGTCTGCGCTACTTCAGCCAGTCCCGCTATCTCTTCAAGGAAGCCGTGAAGCAGCCCGATTCTTTTACGAGCAGTGTTGGACCGACGTGTGAGATCAGATGGGTGATCGGTCCCCATAGCCGGCTGCAGTTTAGCGGCTGGTACGAACGCCGGAGGCTGCCCGACGGCACCTTCCGGTCGCTGGCAAGCTTGACCATGCATCTCTCATTCCATCTCTAAACGGACAGCGTGTGAAATCCACCCAGACCGTTTTTCGCTTGACCCTCCGGAGTGTCCCGCGCAGCATCCGGCGTGTAGAAAGCTATCTTACCCGGATCAACGCCACTCTTCACCTCGGTGAAATCCAGATGCACAAGGTGATGGTATCTCTCACGGAAGCGGTCAACAATGCCATCGTCCATGGAAACAAATCCGACCCGGAGAAGAAAGTGTCGATACGATGTGAAGTCCTCCCGGGATGGTTACTCTTTACGGTTGAAGACCAGGGCCGGGGCTTCCGCGTGGATCACGTGAGAAATCCCCTGAAGGAAGAAAATATCATGAAGGAAAACGGGCGGGGAATTTTCTTGATGAGAACGCTGATGGACAAAGTGGAATTCGAACTGACGCAGAAGGGAACACAGGTCCGCCTCTGGCTCGATACAAACAAGTAGGAGGAAAAGTCCTACGGTGCACCGGCACGTTCTACAGTGCACTGGCATGCTCTACACTGCACGGGCACGTTCTAGGGTGCACTCACACGCGCATCGGTCAACGTGAAATCCACACCCTTTGTGCTGTCACCCGGTTCAAGAATGTACCGGGCGAACGCCGGCGGGGAATCGGAGACCTGGAAGATATAGTTTGTTCCTCCCCCGATGAAAATGCTCACCTGATAGCAGGAAAACAGAGTCTGAACGCCATTGATATTCGCCGAGACCATTCCCCCGCTCCCGGTGAAGCTTCCGTACACCGTCTCCCGCCCTGCGGAATCGAGAGACCCCACCACCCACGAGCCGCCGATCCCCTGTGAAAACGCCGCGATCCGGTCCCAGCGCCTTGGCGGAACCGGCAACCCGGTGACGCGTGCAATTTCCGCAAGCAATCCGAACCGGTAGAGATCGCCGTCCGCGGATTGCGCCAGCATGAACTCCTGCACTGTTGCAGTTGTGTCGCGCAGGAGCACGGTACTGTCAAGCACTGTGGTGACTCCGGTGAACCCTGCAAACGTTCCACCCGTGCTCAGGATGCGCTGTGTCGCACGACTCCGCGTGGAGGGGAGGTAGTAACCGAATTCGGAGATCAGTATTGCGTCGTATTCGTATACATCCCCCGGAGCGAACGCGGGGTGGAAGGCGATCGCCCCGGGGGTCAGCGGCGGATCGGTGCCGTCACGGCACGCAAGCGGGAGAAGCCAGAGACAGAAAAGGGCAACCCACCGGGTTGCCCTTCCAAACGGTTTCATCAAACAACTCACAGGTTGAGTTTGCCGATCGATGCCGTGACATCGGCGGCTGACTTTGCCAGCGCCGCTTGTTCCTCGGCATTCAGTTTCAATTGCATGATCTGTTCGACGCCTTTTCTGCCCAGTTTCACCGGCACGCCCGCGAACGTATTGGTGAGGCCGTATTCCCCCTGCAGGTAGACCGAACACGGGAGAATTCGTTTCTTGTCTTTCACGATGGATTCCACCATCGTGACCACGGCCGATGACGGCGCATAGTAGGCGCTGCCGGTTTTGAGATAATTCACGATCTCAATGCCGCCTTCACGAGTGCGCTTCACCACCCGGTCAATGGCAGCCTGGTCCAACAGATCGGTGAGAGGAATGCCGGCGACCGAAGAGTACCGCGGGAGCGGAACCATGGAATCGCCGTGGCCGCCGAGCACAGGTGCAACCACGTCTTCCACGGAGACGTTCAGCTCAAGGGCGATGAACGAACGGGCCCGCGCGGTATCCAGCACGCCGGCCATGCCGATCACGCGCTCGCGCGGAAGCTTTGTCGTCTTCAGGGTTACGTAGGCCATGACATCGAGAGGATTGGACACGACAAGGAAGATCGCGTCGGGTGACACTGCAACCGCCGATGCGGCGCACTCCTTGACGATTGTGCAGTTCGTATTCATCAGATCGTCGCGGCTCATCCCCGGTTTGCGTGCGATCCCCGCGGTAATCACCACGATGTCCGAATTCGCCGAGGCTTCATAGCTGTTTGTGCCGGTCACATGCACATCCGCCTTTTCCACCGGCGACGCTTCGTACATGTCCAGCGCCTTGCCCTGGGGGATCCCTGGCAGAATGTCGACCAGCACCACTTCGTTGGCAAGCTGTTTGTCGACCAGACGTTGCGCGGTGGTAGCACCGACGTTACCCGCACCAATGACGGTGATCTTCATGGGATGCTCTCCCTGCTATAGGTGGGACGAATTACGCTTGCGGAACAATGCTGACGATATGCCGTGACTTCTTCACTTTCTTGAAGTTGACAGCACCGCCGACCGTTGCAAACAGCGTGTCATCGCTGCCGATACGGACATTCACGCCGGGTTGAAACTTCGAACCGCGCTGACGGACGATGATGCAGCCGGCCGTCACAACTTCGCCGCCGAACCGCTTTACGCCCAACCGCTGCGCATTGCTGTCCCGACCGTTACGCGAACTGCCAACACCTTTTTTGTGTGCCATGACGCACCTCTACTGTGTAATGCTGTTGATTTCTATTTGTGTATACCCCTGCCGGTGTCCGCGCTTCACGCGGTACCCTTTCCGGCGCTTCTTCTTGAAGACAATGACCTTGGGGCTCTTGCCGTGGTCAATGACCGTGGCTTCCACACTCGCACCGGCAACCAGGGGATGGCCGACAACCACCGTCTTGTCGTCACTGAGGAGGAGCACGCGGTCCAGATGGATCTTCGTCCCCGGTTTCTCCTGAAGGCTCGGCACTTCTACATGGTCTTTCGGCGTGACCTTGAATTGCTTACCGGCAATTTCTACTACGGCAAACATCGGTGGATTCCTCGAAATGAATAGGACTAAAAAGGTACTAAATCCGCGTCAAAAAGTCAATTAATGGACTCGATGCCCTCGTAGCGGCTGTCGATGGTCTTAAACCGATGCAGGGTAAAACGATAGAGAGATGGGGCGGTATATATGCAGAAAAGAAAGAAGATCACGCCGCCGAACAGATCCACCACATAATGGTAGCGCTGGTACACCGTGGCAATAATGAGCAGTGAGCCGTTCACGATCATGAAATATCTGCTGTGAAGGCGGTACCGCACACTGAGGGTCATCAGCACCAGCATCATCATGGTGTGGCCGCTGGGGAAAACATCGCGCTGGGCCGCCGCCTGGGCAATCGCGTTCGACACTCCCATGGGCACCGATTCCCCGTAGTTGACGAACCAGCGGAGGTGAGGGGTCAACCAGAGCCCCGGAAGCTCCAGGTCGGTCATGCCGAAATCGTGCAGCGTGAAGCGGGGCCCGACGGCGGGGAGGGTGAAGTACCCGAGATACGAGAGGTAGAAACCGTAGATGCAGGTGAACATGTAGAAGTGAAACACCGCACGGTTCTTGCGGCGGTAGAGCTCATAGCCCGCCCAGAGGAAGAGCAGGTAGAAAATTGTATATGCAAATTGCAGAATCTCGGTGAACACCGGATGTGAAAACTGCATGAGCCACCGGGTCGGATCCACGCCGAACAGCCACCGGTCGGCCGCAATGAGGACGTCGTCATAATTCCGCCCCGCGTGCAGAGGCGAAATGATGAAGTAGAGTTCCTTGTACGTCAGGAACACCAGCGGGGCGGCATACCAGTCATGAATGTACTCGAGGAGTTTCAGATCGTACCGTGAACGGGCAACGGCAAGAAGGCAGATCGCGATGCTCACCGCGATGTTGATCAGCACCAGGACCCACCAGTTTGGTATCCGCGAATAAAAGAATACGTTCAGAATACTCAGGAGAATACCGTAGGCGATGATCAGCAGGTCCGCCGAATGGAGAGCCCGGAAGAGTGCGCGCAGATTCATGCTGTTGGTGTTCCCGGGGATGATGCAGCAGAGAGGGCATTTGCCAGCAGCACGAGTTCCTGGATGGAGAGGTCTTCCGGGCGTCGTTGCAGGTCCACCGGCAGGGGGACGGCGGGAAGTTCCGGAAGAAAATATCTGAGCGATGCACGGAGGGTTTTGCGGCGTTTCCCGAACACCGCACGGACCATCGAACGGAAGAACGCCGTGTCATCCACGGCGTGGCGTGGCAGAGGGAGCATTCGCAGCCGCACGAGTGTCGATGTCACCTCGGGGCGGGGAAAGAATACGTTTGGAGAAACGTCGAAGAGCAAGGTCACATCCGCATACAGTTGACAAAATACCGAAAGAATTCCGTACTCCTTGTTGCCGTGGGGAGCCGCCAGGCGCCGTGCCACCTCGCGCTGCATCAACAGCGTTGCATCCAGCACATGTTCTTTCTGTTCCAGGATCCGGATCACGATCTGGCTGGTGATGTTGTACGGAATGTTCCCCACGATACGCAACGGACCATGCGCTTGTGCGAGCGCTGCGAGGTCCAGTTTCAGAATGTCCCCGATGATGACCTCCGCGGGGGTACCCTCAGTCAGCGCGCGGAGATGAAAGAGCACCCTCTCGTCCAGTTCCACTGCAATCAAGCGTTTCACACGCCCGGCCAGAAGAGCCGTCAGTGCGCCCTCACCCGGTCCGATCTCGAGCACAGTCTGATCCGGCGCGGGGTCAATTGCCCCGACAATCTTGCGGGCAATGTTCTCATCCCGCAGAAAATTCTGACCCAGTGCTTTTCGAGGACGAAGGGAAGGTGAGCCGGCCACGGTACCTGAATGGAAATCGAACGTGAAAATATAGGGAGAATCCGCGCAAAATTCAAATCAAACCCCCATAATTCGTTGATTTTCAAGGGGGAATTGGTTAGTATGCATTAATAATCTCATAAGTCCGAATCTCGCACAGCGAGCCCCCATGATTGACACACCTGAACAACAGACGGCTCCTGCTCCTGTTCCCGTTCCCACCGGCCAGCAGCAGCAACCGCGGAACGTCCCGCAGCAGCGACAGCGTCAGAACGCTCCCCAGCGTGCCCCACAGCAGCCATGGAACGACCTGACGGTGCTCATCCCCCTCTATAATGAAGAGGAATCGCTCAAGGAGCTCCACCATCAGCTCAGGACCGTGCTCGGGCGGATGAATCTCCGCTATGAACTCCTGTTTGTCGACGATGGCAGCACAGACCGTTCATTTCAAGTGCTGCGCGATCTCAAACGGGTGGACAAGCATGTGAAGATCATCCGGTTTCGAAGGAACTACGGAAAATCCGCCGCCCTTGCCGTCGGTTTTGACAAATCGCAGGGGAATGTTGTGATCACCATGGATGCCGACCTTCAGGACGATCCCGCAGAAATTCCGGCCCTCAAGCGCAAGCTCGAGGATGGCTACGACCTTGTGTCCGGGTGGAAGAAGGTCCGCCGCGATCCGATCACCAAGACCATCCCCTCACGGTTTTTCAACTTTGTGACCCGCCTGCTGACGGGCATCAAGATCCATGATTTCAACTGCGGCTTGAAAGCCTATCGACGCGATGTGGTGAAAACGGTCAAGGTGTACGGCGAGCTGCATCGTTACATTCCTGTACTCGCGCACTGGGAAGGCTTTCGCATCGGCGAACTCCCCGTACAGCACCATCCACGCCGTTTTGGCAAAACCAAGTTCGGCTTCGGCCGTTTCTGGAAAGGCTTCCTGGATCTCCTGACCGCGTTGTTTACCACGCGGTATCTCCGCCGCCCGTTGCACCTGTTCGGCGTGCTGGGAATACTCGCCGTTCTTGCAGGTGTCATCATCGATCTGGTGCTTGTCATCGAATGGTTCATGCAATTGACGTCGCTCGGCAACCGGCCCCTCTTCATTGCCGGAACCATGCTCATTGTCATTGGTATCCAGTTCATTTCCATCGGCCTGCTGGGTGAGATGATCAGCAAGACCCGGGCAACGACCGAGGAATACGCGATCCGGGAATATATCAAATAAGACCGGACACCAATGATCAAGCCGTGGTCTTCTCCTGATGCCCTGAAAACGGATTGCCGCTGGTTCCGCGGAGATGTCCCCTGCCGGCCGCACAAGCAGAAGGGATGCCACTGCACCGAAGCGGATGGCAGCGTGTGTGCACACTATCTGCCGCAATCGGGCAACACGCTCATCATCAAGCTCGGTGCGCTCGGTGATGTCATCCGCACGACCCCGCTCCTGCGCAAGCTTCAGGAAGTAGCACCTCAACGCCGTGTCTGGTGGCTCACCCTCAGCCCGGAAGTCGTTCCGGATGTTGTGGACGTCGTCCTTCCGTTCACTCCACAGAGTGTGGTCAGCCTGCAGGCGGTGCATTTCGATCTCGTGATCAATCTGGACAAGGACAGGGAAGCATGCGCGTTGACAGGCATCCTGCACGCCGATCAGAAGCGGGGGTTCATCCTGGTCAACGGCAAGCCCGCCCCCATCAATGCACAGGCGATGCCGAAGTACCTCACCGGAGTGTTCGATGACTTGAGCCGGGAGAATACGAAAAGTTACATCGAAGAGATCTTTGACATTGCGGGGTTCACGTTTTCCGGGGAAGAATATCTCCTCGACAATTTTGCCCGTGACGGGTATACCTGGAAGCTCCCGTCGAAGAAACCCGTTATCGGTTTGAATACCGGATGCGGTGGCCGGTGGGTCTCCCGGCTCTGGCCGGAGCAATACTGGATAGTGCTGGCCAGGCGTCTGAAACGTGCCGGCTATGTTCCGTTGCTCCTCGGCGGCGAACAGGAACACAAGAAAAACACCCGGATCGCCAAGCGCAGCGGTGCACGGTATCCCGGCTATTTCCCTCTGCGGCAGTTCATCAACCTGGTCGACCAGTGCGATCTTGTGGTCACCGCCGTGACCATGGCCATGCACATTGCCATAGGACTCCGGAAGCAGCTGGTCCTGTTCAACAACACCTTCAACAAGCACGAGTTCGAACTCTATGGCCGGGGTGCAATTCTTGAACCCGATTTTGATTGCCCCTGCTACTACTCGCCCGTCTGTCCGAACGATTGCATGCAGTACCTGCGGGTAGACACGGTCTTCGACCGGATCCGCGAACTCCTGCCAACGTAACCATCCGTAACGCTATGGCACGCTCAGCGACCAAACCGCGGCAGACAACCCAACGGATATGGGAGCCGACGGACTGGCAAGCCATCGGTTTGCTTGGCGTCCTTGTGGGGATTTTCTTCGCTCCCTTTCTTCTGGGAAGAGCGTTCCTCTGGGAAGATTTTGTCTACCAGTGGTATCCGTTCCGGCAGTTTGCTGCGCTCGCCCTGGCCGGGGGGGAAATTCCGCTCTGGAACCCCTACACCCTGGTCGGCATGCCGTTCCTCGCCGAGATCCAGACCGAGGTCTTCTACCTCCCGATGACCGTACTGACGCTCTTCCTGCGTGACGGTCGGCTCGATGTGTTCTGGCTTCAGCTGATGAACATCCTGCACTACTGGCTGGCGGGCGCCGGGATGTACCTGCTGTCGCGATCGTATGGACTGCGCCGCTGGCCTTCCCTCTTCTCGGGAATTGCCTATGCGTTTTCGGGATTCCTTGTGCTGCACGCGATTCACCAGGTGATTCTCGTCGTCGCCGCATGGTTTCCGTTTATTCTCTGGATGTTCCGCAAGGCCTTCGCCTCACGTTCCTGGTCATGGGTCTTCGGCACGGGACTCGTTCTGGGACACAGCTTTTTCGGCGGCTCACCCCAGATGTCGCTCTTCTTCTATCTCTTCCTTCTCTGCTTCGTGGTGTTCGAAATTCTGGCCAACCATGGACTGCGCGGAATGCTGCAACGGCCTGCCCTCGTCGTGGCTGCAAAGTCTGCCGCTATCGTGGCCATCTCCGTCGGCTTCGCGATGGTCCAGTTCCTCCCCACGCAGGAATTGTCCGCCATGTCAGTCAGGGCCCAGATCACATTCGCCAAGGCAACGGAGGGAAGTCTTGGCTGGATGCAATTACTGACGCTGCTGACGCCGAAGCTTTTTGGCTTTTCGAACGTCCACGGTTCGCAGTACTGGGGACCGGGACCATACTGGCATTACTGGGAGACGTGCGTGTATGCCGGTCTGCTGCCGATTCTCCTGCTGGTCGTTGCGCTCAGTGTCCTGCATGCGAACCGCACGGTTCTATTCTACGGGGCTGTTGCCATTTTTGCGCTCCTGTTTTCCCTGGGTGGAAATTTCTTCTTATACCAGGGGTTCTTTGACTTCATTCCCGGCTTTGCATCGTTCCGCAATCCTGCACGCATGGGCGTCTTCGTCGCTTTTGCTGCGTCGCTGCTCTCCGCCTTCGCGCTCCACTATCTCAGTGAAAACCATGATGCACAACAGGCTGCCACTCTCCGGCGCGTGCTGTTCGTTGTGACGGGTGCCGCCGCCGGCATACTGGTACTCACCCTGAGTGGCACACTCGACGGCATGCTCGGCATCCCGGGCGACGCGAAGGTGCAAACCCTCGTGCAGAAGGAGCTCATGCTGAGCCTGCTGCTCCTCGGTGCAGCCTCAGTCATTCTCTGGCTCTTCATCACCCGGAAAGGGGCGCTGCACTGGCTGAGCGCAGCTGCGTGTGCTCTCCTGTTCATTGACTTCTATGTCTTCAGCGCCGACCACAACACTTCGCCGGAAAACCCCGCCGAGCATTTCCGACGGGCCGACCCCATTGTCAGATACATCAAGCAACAGTCAGGGCTTTTCCGCGTCAACACACGCAATGCGCAAGGACTCTTGATGGATCGCAATCAGGGACTGGTCGACCGGATCTTCACTACGGAAGGATATACGCCCCTCATTCTCCAGCGTGTGTATCCACCCACCGACACTCCCGGCACACTGTTGGACCTTCTCAACGTGCGGTTCGTCACCTTCACCGATTCAGTGAACCGCCGGCTGGTTCTCAGGGAACGTCCGGCGGTGCTCCCGCGTGCACACATGGTCTATCATGTGCGCACTGTCGCGCCCGAGGAAGAACTTGTTGCGGCACTTAAAGATCCGGCCTTCGATCCCCGGACCACGGCATTGGTGGAAGGCGACTTCCCGTACCGGATGGAAGCACATGACAGTGCACCTCCTGCATGGAAAGCGGACATCACGGAGTATCGCAACAACAGCATCCGCCTCACCGTCACCACCGGACGCGAAGGGTTCCTGGTATTGAGTGAAGTATTTTATCCCGGATGGAACGCGTACATTGACGGAAAGGCGACGCCGGTGTATCGCACTGATTATAATCTCCGCGGTATCTTTGTACCTGAGGGTACCCGGACGGTGGAATTCCGTTTCGAGTCAGCCTCATTCCGAAACGGCCTCTGGATTTCCCTCGCCACACTGGTCGTGTGCATTGCCGGATGGGGTGTTTCCATGAGGCGGTCACGAACCGGCAACAGATCTGCGGCGGCACAATGAACATCACCATCGTCGGCACAGCATATCCGTTGCGCGGAGGGATTGCCCACTACAATGCCCTCCTGGCGGAGGCGCTCACCAAGCGTCACTCGGTGAACACCATCACGTTCAAGCGGCAGTATCCGTCGCTCCTGTTCCCGGGCAAGACACAGCAGGAAACCGGCGATATCCCTTCGACCCCCCCTGCGCCGGAGCTCGTGGATTCCGTGAACCCCTTCAACTGGATCTCCGTGGGGAAGAAGCTGAAGCATGAGCGGCCGGATCTGGTCATCTTCAAGTACTGGATGCCGTTCTTCGGCCCCTGTTTCGGCACCATTGCGCGCATCGCGCGGTCGAACGGTCACACCAGGGTGCTCTACATTTGCGACAATGTGCTGCCGCACGAACACCGTCCCGGTGACCGGGCATTCACACGGTACGCATTCCGCGCCGGGGACTACTTTATCGTGCAATCAGCCGCCGTGGAGCGCGATCTCAAGCTCCTCCATCCCGGCGCGGCATACCGGTTTGCGGCACATCCGATATACAACAACTTCGGAACCCCCATTGACAGGGGTACCGCCCGTGCCGCCCTCGGCATTTCTGAAGAACGCGTCCTGCTCTTCTTCGGCTATGTGCGGCGGTATAAAGGTCTTCATGTGCTCCTGGACGCGATCCATGCATTGCCCGCATCGCTTCCGGTCAGGCTTCTCGTTGTCGGGGAATTTTACGACGACGAAGCCTCATACCGCGCCAGGGTGGAAGCCCTTGACCTCTCGTCGCGCGTGACAATAGTCTCCGACTATATACCCAATGCAAAGGTCCGCGACTATTTCTCTGCCGCAGATGCAGTCGTGCTGCCCTACATTTCCGCCACCCAGAGCGGCATCGCACAGATTGCCTATAATTTCGATACACCCATCATCACCACGGATGTAGGCGGACTCGCGGAAACTGTGAAGGATGGAATGACCGGCTTTGTCGTCCCGCCGGAGAATCCCGGTGCACTTGCCGATGCAATCAGACGCTTCTATGAACCGGGAACAGCGGCGCGGCTGGTGAAGGGCGTTCAACAAGAGAAACTCAAATACTCCTGGGATACACTTGTGGACGCCATTGAACAACTTGCCGGGAAGTGACGAAATGGATTTTGCCAGCGTCTGCCACGTGTGCGGTTCATCCCGGCTGAAGAATCTCCCCTTCAGATACCGCTACGAGGAGTCCTGGCTCCAGGCGCGCGCATGCAGATCCTGCGGCGTGATTTTCCTTGACCCGCAGCCGACGGATCGGCAGGTCCGGGAGATGTATTCCCGGGAATACTTTGACGGGGACTTCCGTTGCGGGCACGAGGCCGGCTACTTCGACAATGAAACACTGAAGAATCTGGCCGGTGATGCGGCCATGCGTGCCATTCAGGAGTACAAAAGAAGCGGGAGATTCCTTGAGATCGGATGTGCCGGAGGCGCATTCCTGGACACCGCCAGGAAGGCAGGATTTGAGGCACACGGAGTCGAGGTGTCACCGGTGGCGGCGGAATTTGCACGCACGCAGTTCGGACTGGATGTGTTCACCGGCGATATCCTGGATGCACGCTTTCCGGCGGATCATTTCGATGTGATCTACATGGGCGACGTCATTGAACATCTCCCTCGACCGGTAGAAACTCTGACGGAAGTTGTACGGATCCTTGCGCATGACGGATTGCTGGTGGTGGTCTGTCCATCACAAACCAACACGCTCTTCTCGCGCCTGGGTTTCTTCGCCTATGCAATGTTGGGGAAGACGGCCACCGTGTCCATGCCCCCGTACCATCTGTTTGAATACCGTCCGGCAAGCCTCTCGTTCCTTCTGCGGCGCTGCGGGCTATCCATCGCGCGCATCGACGCCGGGATTCTGCCTCCAGGAGAAATATCTCTGCGCGGCTCAGTCCTGCAGAACGCCGGCAAGAAAGTTTTTCAGTATATCAATGCCCCGTTGACGCATCTGTGCGGAACGTGCGGAGACCGGCTCAGTGTGTATGCCCGAAAGGGCCCGTAGCATTATGGTCGCCATCATACTCGTGAACTGGAACGGCAAGGTTGTCACGCTGGATTGTCTGGCCTCACTGCAGAAGGTGGATGCGCCGGATGTCCGGATCGTGGTCGTGGACAACGCCTCGCAAGACGGTTCCGTGGATGCGATCCGCGCAGCGTATCCGGGTGTGGATCTTGTTGTGTTGCCGGAGAACCGGCGGTTCGCCGGAGGGAACAATGCCGGCATCGCGCATGCCCTGGCGCAGGGCGCGGAGTACATTCTCCTGCTCAATAACGATACCGTCGTGGCACCCGATTTCCTCACACACATGCTTCATCGATTCACTGCAGAACAGCGGTGCGGCATGGTGACGCCCAAGATCTTCTATGCGGATTCCCCCGACCGTCTCTGGTTTGCCGGCGGGGAGATCTCCTTCTGGACGGGAACGATGCGCCACACGGGCATCCGGGAAACCGATCGCGGCCAGTACGACGTTTCCCGTGACACCGGCTACGCAACCGGATGTTGCCTTCTGACTTCCCGTGACGTGATCCGGAAGACCGGCGCACTGGACGAGTCGTTCTTTATGTACGCCGAAGATGCCGACTGGTCGATGCGTGTCCGGAATGCGGGATACCGCATCGTATATGAACCGCGTGCCCGCGTATGGCATAAGATTTCCGTGAGCGCCGGAGGACACCTCTCATTGTTCAAAATGCGCAACAAGGCAATCAGTAATCTGCGGTTTTTTGTACGCCATGCGCGCTGGTATCACTGGCTCACATTCCCCTGGCTGAATCTCTTCGTGAATGCCCGGGCGGCGGTGCGGTACCTGACGGATCGGCACTGATGGAACTCGGCAAACATCTCGGGAAGGGGCTCTGGGGACTGGCGGACAAGATTCTGCCGGTTGTGTACGGCCTCGGCTACGTGGTGCTCGTCATCCGCGTTCTTCCGGAGGAGGAGTTCGGCAATTTTGTGCTGGTCCAGGAAGTGTTTCTGGTGATCTCCGGACTCTCAACGGCATTCGCGCTTCAGCCGATGCTCAAGTTCGCGGCGGAAAAGAACAGCAATGCCGTGGAAATCGCCCGCGCGGGTATGGTGCTGAACCTGTTGTTCACCGCCGGGGCCGCGCTTCTGGTTGCTGCGTTCAGCATGCCGCTTTCGGCGTTGTTCCATTCCCCGGGCCTGCGCATGCTGTTGTTGTTCGTCCCTGTCATGCTTGTCGCCTCGTTCATCCGGAACGTCGCGCTCGTCCTTCTGCAGGCGCAATTCCGCATTTGGGAAGTGTTCGTCATCGATGCGGCACACTTTCTCGGAGCACCGCTTCTCACCTGGGTGTACTCGCACCTCGCGCTTTTCGATTCGGCAATGGAGCTTGTCTATATCAACATTATTTCCCTCTCGGTGTCGTCGCTTGTCGGCCTGGTACTGGCGCGGAACCTTATTGCCTTCCGGGGAGCTCCGCTGAAGCCCGTGGTGTCGCAACTCTGGAACTTCGGCAAGTTCGCCATCGGGGGCGCCGCCAGTCAGATGTTGTATACGCGCATGGACTCCTTCGTGCTTGCGGCATTTACCGGGCCTGTCACCGTCGCGGTGTATAATGCCGCAAAAATCGTTACCCGCGTGTTTGAGATGTTGAACCAGGTCGTGCAGATGTTCGTTCTTCCCGCAACCTCGCGCCTGGCACACGAAGGAAACTCCGCATCACTGCGCTCCATGCTGGAAAAGGTACTCTTTGTGACCCTTGTCGGGATGCTCCCCGTGGCGCTGCTGCTGCTTGTCGGTGCGCCGCTGCTGGTGCGCGTACTGTACGGCGACCGGTACGGTGAGGCGGCGATCCTCCTTCAGATATTCTCTCTGCTTTCTTTCTCCACACCGTTTCTTGCCGTGGCATGGAATGCCCTCATGGGCCTGGGAGAAGCACGGGCCACGTTCAACCTCGGCATCGTCATGATTGTTGTCGGATTCGTCGCGTATGCGATCCTGATTCCATTGTTCGGCGAGCAGGGCGCGGCCCTTGCGTATGCACTGGTGACCGCAATGATCGCCGCACTCTCCATGGCCATACTGCTCCGCTACGTACCCATTACCGCTTCCGGTATCGCACGACGATGGCGTGATGTGCGGACATTCCTCATCACGCGACTGCGTGGATCTCGAAATACTTCTTCAACGTGAGAACTCGACGGACATCATGACAGTCGCCATCTACAACGCCAGCTGGGAGACAATGGGCGGCGGAGAAAAGTATCTCTGCACACTCGCTGATGTCCTCTCGCGTGATCCCGCCTTATCCGTGACGCTCTTGATTGACCGTCCGGAAGTGACGGGTGACAGGCTGCGGCAATTCTTTGATCTTGCGCTCGAGCGGGTGACGCTGACACAGGTGAACCGGAGTACCCGCAACGCCTTGCTCTCGTCTGCGGATCTCGCCATCATCCAGACGAACTGGAAACCGATCCGAAGCCGGGCAGCCAGGACCGTGTATATTCTCCATGTTCCGTATGGTCCGCTCGGCCCCGGCGCGTTTGCGGAACGGATGGTACACGGCCAGTTCAAAGAAGCACTCAAAGATATTATCCGCGGACGCCTCCTTCACGAAGCCCGCAACGCCTCGGCGGCAATCGTCAATTCCCTGTTTGCCCGGGATGCGCTGCAACGCCATCACGGCATCCAGGCGACCTGCATTCAGCCTGCCATTGACGACTTCCAGCGCCCCGGCGAGAAAGAGAAGATCATTTTGAGTGCCGGCCGCTTCTTCCGCGGACTCTACAATGACAAGCGGTACGATGTCATGATCGATGCCTTCAGGGATCTTTGCACACAGCATCCCGGACACGGCTGGCAGTACCGGCTCGCCGGCAGCTGCGGAAACGACGCACCCTCTCAAAACCACCTCACACGCTTGCGACGCGCGGCCGAAGGGCTTCCGGTGTCATTTCATGTGAACCCTTCGTACGCGTTTCTGACCGAGTGCTACAACCGCGCCACGATCTTCTGGCACGCGGCGGGCTTCGGCGTTGACGAGAACCGCCATCCGGAACGGATGGAACATTTCGGCATGACCACGGTTGAAGCAATGGCCGCCCGCTGTGTGCCGGTGGTCTATGAAGGCGGTGGGCAGCGTGAGATTGTCACCGCGGGGGCATCAGGATTTTTCTGGACAACACCGGAGCAACTCATCCGGAGTACACTCGCGTTGATGGATGATGCCGCACTGGTATCCCGCATCGCGGATGGCGCCCGCGCACGTGCCGCGGGATTTTCCCATGCACGCTTTGCACAACGTGTCTTCACATTCTTCCACGACCTTCTGGCGGATCACCATGGCTAAAGAACGGAAAAACGTCACCCCACAGGATCGGCTCGCCGTGTTCCTGAATGCCCAACCCTCGCTCCGGCTCGACCTTGTCTGTGTCCTCCTGCTCTACGTGCTGACACTCGCACTCTTCCGCGGCATAGTGTTTGACAACGCGGCGTTTTCCACCGAGACTGACACCGTAGCCGCGCTGAGTTATGCACACGCCGGCCAGCGTATCGCCGAGACGGAGCATGTGGATGTGCTCTGGATGCCTTACTTCTTCAGTGGAATGCCGACATTCGGCAACGTGGCCTATATTCCCCGCGATGTCAGCTATGTGCAGACCGCTGTCGTCAATGTGATCAACCTGCTCTATCTGCACGGACGGTGGACCTGGATGGTGGTATTCTACTTCCTTGCAGCGACGTTCATGTTTGTGCTCATGCGCTCACTGAAGTTTTCCCGCGCCGCAGCACTCCTCGGGGCAATCCTCTTCATGCTTGCACCCTATAACATCGGCCTGGCCGGCGAAGGTCACGGGTCGAAGCTGATGGCCCTCAGCTATGTGCCTCTTGTCTTCCTGCTGACGCATCAATTGTTCGAGCGCCGCACGATGCTCATGTTCGGTCTGCTGGCTGCGGCACTGGGCACACTCATGCTGACCAATCACCTGCAGATCGTCTACTACGGCCTCGTGATCATCGGCCTGTACCTGCTCTATCACCTCATTATGGATGTCCGCTCCACCCTGAAACTCGCCCTGACGAAGACGCTACTGCTGGCAGGGGCATTGCTCCTCGGGTTCTGTGTCTCTGCGTACATCTATCTCTCGGTGTACGAATACTCATTCTTCTCCATCCGTGGCGGCGGCAGTGCCGGAGCAAGCGGCGGACTGTCGTGGGACTATGCCACCAACTGGTCATGGCATCCCCAGGAGATTCTCACGCTCTTTATCCCATCGTTCTTCGGCTTTCAGTCGCCATACTACTGGGGAACCATGCCCTGGACCAACTCCACGGTCTACATCGGCCTTATGCCGATTCTCCTTTCCATTATTGCCATCACGTACCGCCGTACGCGGCTTTCTATTTTCTTTCTCGTGCTCGGCATCCTGTTGTTCCTCGCATCGTTCGGGAAACACTTCCCGCTGTTGTATCAGCTGCTGTTCGACTATCTCCCCTTCTTCAACAAATTCCGCGTTCCGTCGATGGTCCTGCATCTGCTCCCCTTCGTTGTCGCTTTTCTCGCAGGAACCGGGCTGGAGTATTTGCTGGAACGCGACAAGATCCCGACTGCGGATCGGCTGAGCCGCGTTCTGTTTATCACTGCGGGTGTACTGGTGGGCGTGCTCCTGCTCCTGACCGTCACCAAGACCACACTGTTCCAGACCCTTTCCGGATCCATGCTGGAAAAGGAGGGGGAACTCGCACTCTACCGGCAGCAATACGGTGCCCAGGCACCGCAAATCATGGAACAACTCAAACAGGGCCGCTTTGATATGCTCTGGAAGGATCTGGTGAAGTTCGTCGTCATTGCGGGCATCGGACTCGGATTCGTCGGTTTCTATCTGAAGAAGAAAATCACGGTCACGCTCTTCGCCCTGGGTGTTCTTGCGCTCACCACCATCGATCTGATCATCGTCATCCAGAAGGGGAACTTCATCTCACCCAAACCCCAGACAGCACTGGAACAGAAATTTGTACCGGACGCAACCACCAAGTTCCTGCAGGCTCAGCCGGGGCTCTTCCGCGTGCTGCCGCTGGGCGAGCTCTTCATGGACAATAGCTACGCCTACCACGGCCTCCAGTCAGTGGGAGGATACAGTCCTGCGAAGCTCAAGATCTACCAAACACTGCTTGATTCCTGTCTGTACCGTGGACCCGATCCAGGGTTTCCACTCAACATGAATATGGTCAACATGCTGAACACCGGCTTCATTATGGCGCAGGGCCGATTGCCGGAGGACCGGTTCACTCTCGTGAACACGGAGGACGCGAAGCAGACTCTTACCTATAAGAACCCCCGCGCTCTCCCCCGCGCGTTTTTTGTCAAAGAGGTCAAACTCGCCGGGAACCAGACGGAGGTGTTTGAGACCATCAACTCGGCATCCTTTGATCCCGGCCGGACGGCGATACTGGAGGGGGTGGCCGGCATCCAGGTGAGCGCTCCTGACAGCGCGTCCGTGGAAATCACGGAATACACATCGCGGCACATTACCATGAAGACCTATACGACGGTGCCGGCGCTGATGGTGCTCAGCGAAGTGTATTACCCCGCAGGCTGGAAGGCATTCGTTGACGGTTCCGGGACGGAAATCTACAAAACCAACTCGATTTTGAGGTCGGTTGTTGTGCCCGCCGGCGTCCACGAAGTGGTGTTCAGCTTCGACCCGCCCATGTACACGGCCGGCTACCTGATCACCAGCATCGCCTGGGTAATTACGCTGCTCTGTATTGCCTGGGGTATGTGGCGGACGCCGGAGATCCGCAGCCGGCTGCAGAAACGCAAGTAAGTCGCAAACGCAAGTACGTCGTTGTTCCGCATTGCTTATCAGCAATGGCTTGTCTATATTTCTACGTTATCTGGACGGGACCATAGGGCACTTTTTCCAAGGAGAGCTTGACTCATGGCAGACATGTCGATGGATGCACTCGGGATGGTGGAGACCAAGGGGCTGGTTGGATCCATAGAAGCGGCTGACGCAATGGTGAAAGCCGCTCGCGTAACACTGATCGGCAAGGAGACCATCGGCGGCGGGTATGTGACCGTCATGGTGCGCGGTGATGTCGGTGCGGTGAAGGCGGCAACGGATGCCGGCGCAGCAGCGGCACAACGGGTGGGCGAGCTTGTCTCGGTGCACATTATCCCGCGCCCGCATGTTGATGTGGAATTGATACTTCCGAAGCGGCCGGCGAAATAGCAGTAAATCTCCTCTCATCATGCTCGAATACGCGCTTGGATTGATAGAAACCCGCGGTCTTGTCGGCTCCATTGAGGCAGCCGACGTGATGGTCAAAACCGCCAACGTCAAACTCATCGGCAAAGAAATTGTCCGCGATGGGCTTGTGACCGTCATGGTCACCGGTGAAGTTGCAGCCGTCAAAGCTGCTGTGGATGCCGGCGCCGCTGCTGCCGCACGTGTCGGCAACCTCGTTTCACAACATGTCATTCCGCGCCCGATAGATGAAATTGAAGATCTCCTCCCCGGCACACCATCCCGGGAGGAGAAGGAAGAAGAGAAGGACAAAGAGATAGAGTCCGTAAAACCATCACGGGCAAGGCCTCCGGAGGTATCAACGGCAGAGCCAGCCAAGGCCACTCCCGCCCCTTCAACTCCCGGGCAGAGCGGTGATCTGTCCGCACTTGACGGCATGACGGTCCGTGCACTCCGTACCCTCGCCCGGCAGACCGGAGGACTCAGCATTCAGGGAAGGGAAATATCCCGGGCGAACAAGGATGAGCTGATACGAGCGCTGTTGGGCAGAAAAGTATGAGAAGGTTCAGGGCCTTGGGGATGGGGTCCCGACGTTAGATGCTGAGCCTGCCGCCCGAACTCCCTGACCCCGAACCCCGCGACCCCGCTGCTCTATGAAACCCCGCCGCTTCCATATTGTGATCACCACCGCGGTTATCGGTACGTTCCTCTGGCTGGCCGTCAATCTTCGCGAGCAGTATCAGGTCACCATTGAGGCCCCCCTCACGATTGATGACATTCCTGAGGGGATGGCGATCAGCACGCCGGTTCCGGAGTTTCTTCAGCTGCGTTTTCGCGGCGACGGCTGGCGTCTGGCCGCACTGCTCATCGGATCAACGCCGCATCTGCACATCCCGTTGGGTGCGCTCTCGCCGGAGAATCCGACGATTTCCATCAATGACGTTCCTGACCGCATTCCTCTCGCCAGCGGCATCCAGCTCATTGACATGAAACCCGATACGGTGTCAATCGTTCTCGATCGCAAAGGCGGGAAGAGAGTGCTGGTGACTCCCGACGTCACGTTATCATTTCGCGACGGCTATGGACAGGTGGGGCCGCTGATTGTTTCTCCGGAAAGTGTCACCGTCTACGGTGCCGTGGCAGTTCTCGAGAAAACCACGGCATGGCGAACCGCTGAAGTGCATTGGGATGATCTCAGGAATCCGCTCGAGCAGGATGTGAGCCTGGCAGGCAGCGCGGACTACCCGCTTGAGTTTTCTCCGGCTTCCGTCAGGATTCGGCTGAATGTTCAACCGTTTGCGGAAAAAGTGTTCGGCAGGTTGCGTGTGGATATTCACGCGCTTCCTCCAAACAGCGACGTGATCTTTATCCCTCCGAAGGTGGAGATTGTCGCCCGCGGCGGCATCCGCCAGCTGGCAAATATCTCGCCGGATGATTTTCAGGTATCAGTGGACTATACCCAGATTCTCGAAGATACTACGGGATACATTGCTCCATCGGTTGTTTCGCCTTCGGGCGTACAGGTTGTGGCCAGGCGACCCGAGAAACTTCAGTACATTGTGAGAAAGCGGCTGTAGGCGTTCAGGATCGGGAAGGACAATCCCATGAGGCTTTGCATCAACATCGATCACATTGCCACGCTGCGTGAAGCGCGCGGCGGCGTCGAACCGGATCCTGTGACCGCGGCCCAGATCTGTGAGCTCGCCGGTGCAGAAGGTATTGTGTGCCATTTGCGCGAAGACCGCCGCCATATCAACGATCGCGATCTCCGGTTACTGCGTGAAACAGTCAAGACGAAGCTTGATCTGGAAATGGCGGCGACCGATGAGATCGTGAAGATTGCGATCGAAACACTGCCCGAGCTCGTGACATTTGTTCCCGAGCGCCGCCAGGAATTGACCACCGAAGGCGGCCTCGACGTCCGCGGGCACAAGCACCATCTCAGGGATGTCATCGGTGAAATGCACCGACACGATATCGAGGTCAGCCTCTTTATCGATCCTGTCGTTGAGCAGGTGGAGGCGGCACGGGAAGTGGAGGCGGACAAGATCGAAATCCATACGGGTGAATTTTCCGGTGCGCGGACAGAGCGGGAACAGCGGAATCTGCTCGAGGTTGTGCGGGCATCAGCCATCCTTGCCCGCGAACTGGGTATGGGCGTCAATGCAGGACACGGGCTGAACTATCTGAATGTGCAGCTGATGTGCGGGATCACCGAGATTGAGGAGATGAGCATCGGTCATGCGGTCATCTCGCGGGCGGTCTTCGTGGGTCTCGACCGCGCGGTGCGCGAAATGCTCGCTTTGGTGCACGGCTAAGAGGGTTTTCTTCCCGCCTGGAACACGGCGAGAGCTGAACACACCAGAAGAATACCCACGCCGACAAAGAACCAGCTGAAATCCTTTCCGGCATCGTACCAGAGTCCGGCCAGTACGGGCGCCGGTGCTGCAACGATATTCGCTGAAAACAGCAGCCCGTACACCTGGCCGACCCGTTCCGCTCCCCACACGCGGGTGACAGTTGCTGCGTACAGCACCAGGACCCCTCCGTAGTTCAATCCCGCGGCAACGGCCAGCAAAAGAAAACCCGCCCTCGACTGCAACAGCAGGGGTGACGCAAAGAGCACAATCGCCTGGGCGAGCAGATTTGCCCTGACGGCGGCGGCGGAAGAAGTACGATCGAAGAGCGCACCCCACGCCATCCGTCCGGCGGCGTTGGCAACCGCAAACAACGAGACACCAAGAACGCCGGTCGCGAGCCCTCCAGCGGGAAACAGCTCCTTCAGATTCGCGTTCACGGAGAAACCCGCGGCGAGGGCTACGATCATGACGCCATAGAGGAGACGGAATTCCTTCTGGCGCAAGATATCTCTGTACGGAAGCAGCCCGGGCATCCGGGCAGTGCCTTCCCCGGGAAATTTCATGGAGAGCCCGGCTGTTGTCGCAATCAGGATGAACGCGAAGCCGAACATGCCGAACACTGCATAGGGAGTACATCCCTCTGCGGAAATCAATCTTCCGGCAATCTGGCTGATCAGTGCGGCTCCTCCGCCGAACCCCGCCACCGCTACACCGGTGACCAGACCCTTCTGATTGGGAAACCATTGCACAAGGACTGCCAGAGGAACGACGTAGGCCAGTCCGACACCGGCACCGGCCAGCAGGCCGACGCCAAGTACGGTCAGGACAAAATGCTGGGAACCCAGTGATGCCAGCAGCCAGCCGGCGCCGAAAAGAAATCCGCCGGCTGCGGCACTGCGACCGGGTCCGAGCCGCGTCAATACAAAACCCGAAAAGATCACTGTCACAGGAAATGCAAAGTAGAACACCGTAAAAGGCAACTGCACCGCCGCCTGCGACAGCCCCGTGAGATCACGCAGGGGTCTGACAAACACCGGCCACGAATACATCGCACCCAGGCACAGCTGCATTGCAACGGCACCGAGAAGGATGACGTACCGTCTCATCGGACTTTCTCGCACACCCAGGCGGCCATCGTCTTCACCCACGCCCCCACGTGTAGTGCGACAATGCCCGTTACGTTCCAGACTTCCCATGCCCACTCCCCGACGCCGTTCAACCCTTTGATCATCAGTGCGATGAGTGCGCCATGAAGGGCGATTGAAAACGTCGCAATAAAGACGGCGGAGTAGACATATCCCCGCTTCGCAATATCGGTCTGGGTGACCTCACCGGTCCCCGCGGAGACAAAGGACCGCTTTGTCCAGGACTCCCGGATTTCTTCGATGGTGCTCCAGACGTGATAGCCGAATGTCACACCGATCCAGCCGTCGAACCATGGAAACCAGGCGGACGGGACGAGCGGCCGTGCAACCACCGAAACCGTCGTGAACAGGGGAAGGATGTATGGTGCGAGCCCGATGCAGTCCGTGCCGAATTTGCCTCCGAAGCCCCCCTGATGTGACACGGTGCCGCCGTTCCGCCTGACCACGAAGCCGGTCACACGGCGGAAGAACATCAACGCGACTATGGCATGAGTGAACTCGTGTTCGAACGTCTCAGCGAGGGGTATCCGCCGGAGTACAACATGGTCCAGCAGTATGCCCAGGAATGTGCCGATGCCAAGGGGGAGGAGAATAGAAGGAATATGGATCAGGGAGACGACGTTCAGCGCAAACGCAGCGACGGCACCGGGCAGAAGAAGGAGCAGAATGGTGCCAATGAAAAACCTCACGGGTCTAGAAGAGCGTCTTGTCAATATCTCTGCCGAGAAACGGGCCATTCTTGATCTCCAGGATTCTGGTGTCATCCTCGAGAATCGTGTAGTCATGCCCGCCGTTCATCACTATGAGAAGTTCTCCTTCACACACCGTGATGGTCTCCACCAGTGTCAGTTCCTCATCGAAGATGCGGGCCGCCATCGAGCCCTTTATGACGATCACCACTTCGTGTGTCCGGTTGATTTCTCTCGGTACTCTGTTATGCACATGAGCCCGGAGCTGCTGGCCTTTGTCGTAGTGCCAGGTACCCACCTGCAGGAATTCTTCGTTCCCGGAGTAGAATGCCAGCCCCTTCTTGAAACCTCCGGGCCGGATGTGGCGGGCAAGCACGAGCCCGTCTTTTGCAATCTCCCTGACATCGTCGTGCTGGCCGTTGCCGCCGGCCGGTTGCGTATTCACCGGTGTCTGAAGGGGATAGTGAAGTGCTCGTTCCTGCATTGTGGACCTCGGTGTCTGTCTCTGTAATCATCCCATCGCGCTGTGATACGCGACAACCTGGGCGGCAATCCGCTCACGGTCGGCGTCGGTAACCCACCAGCCGCTGGGAATAAACACCGCCTGCTCCGAGACTGTGTCCATCCCCGGGAGCCTTTTGCCGGCACTTTCCCGGAAGCATGTATATGTGTCGTTCCGGCGCCAGAGCCTGCTTGTCTGGATGCCCTCGGCGGCAAGTGCGCTCATCAGGCCTTCAGCATGTTCGGTGCGGAAGCCATAAATCCACCAGGCCGGTTCGCAGCCTTCCGGGACCGTGATCCGTGTGAGTCCCTTAACGCCGGCAAATGCCTGCTGATAATATCCCGCATTGTCGCGGGAGCGACGGACGGCATGCAATGCCTTGTCGATGCACGAGAGTCCGACCGCCGCTGCAAGATCGTTCATGTGGCACTTATAGCCGGACTCTTCGATGTCGGACTTCATCTGGTGCTCGAGGCGGGTCATGCCCGGAGGAATATTCCGGCTTATGCCGAACCATTTCATTCTCTCTGCGCGAATGTGGTTCCGCTCGACATTTGTGGCGGCAGGATACCAGGATGGATCGGCCCCGATGAAGCGCTGCGAGTTCACCGCCAGCGCACCTCCGTCACCTGTGGTGAGATGCTTAATGGATTGGAACGAGAAGCACGCATAGTCCCCCCAGTGACTGATATGCCGGTTCTGATACATCGTCATGAAACTGTGCGCGGCATCGAGGACCAAACCCGGGGCATCTTCCGGATACGCGGACAGACCGTCGGGCGTCACGCCTCCGACACAGGTCAGGACAACGGCTCGGGTTGCGGGGGTGATGCTGTCATAGACGCTCTTCATGTCGGCGCAAAACGTGACGGGGTCGACGTCGCACCAGACGATGCGTGCACCGAGCGAGGCAATCGCGGCATTTGTCGCCACCATGGTGAACGGCGCGCTGACCACCTCATCCCCGGGGCCGACGCCGAGGAGCCTCAATGCCATCGTGAGACCGTTTGTGCAGCTGTTCAGCGGGACGATGCGCTGATGCTCGAAGAGCCGCTGCAGCTCGCCCCGGAACCGGTCGACCATTGCGCGCTCACTGAGGACACCCGAGGTGAGCACCTGTGCCACAAGGGGAAAATCTTCAAACGCATGCGCATTGAATACAGGGATCATTGCATTCTATCAAAGAGAACGTTGTTGGCTATATAGAAAGAAGCTGTGCATGTCCTTCGGGTGATGGAGATTAAACCTGTGCGTACGGTCAGTTGTCTAATAAAGATGTGCATGCAGGGGGAAGGGAACAACTCTACACGAATATAGATGAAAATGTGGTCATTCACAAGGCGGGCAAAAACAAGGAAAATAAGGGCTAATCGCTGATTTCCAGCCGTCTGATCTCATCCCGCAGCCCTGCCGCCTTTTCGTAGTCTTCCTTCTCTATGGCCAGTTTCAGCTGCTGGTGCAGATCCTCAAGGCGGGTGACTTTAATTGTTTCGGGGGGTGTTTTCGGCTGCTTCGGAGTTGCTGCGGCCTGCTTCCCTTTCCCTTCTTCCTTCTTCTCGTCGTCATCTTCTTCTTCCGGCACGAAGGCGGCTTCATCCATGACATTCGAAGAAACAAAGATTTGCGCGCCGTAGCGGACTGCAAGGGCGATTGCGTCGCTCGGACGTGAATCGATCGCCTGATTATCGATGTTCAGCTTTGCGTAGAACGTACCGTCGCGCAAATCGTCAATCACCACGTCCGTCAGCTCCGCGCCGAACGAGCCGATAATGTTCTTCATCAGATCGTGTGTAAGCGGACGGGGCGGCTTGATGCCTTCCATCTCCAGCGCAATGGACTGTGCCTCCGCCTGGCCGATGATGATCGGGAGGCGGCGGTTCCCTTCCACTTCCCGGAGAATCAGTGCATACGCACCGCCGGTCGCGGGGTTCGTCGAAAGTCCAAGTATGTCAACCAGCACTCGCTCCACGTCGCGCTCCTTGAATCGCCAAACGCATTGTACTCTAAAACACCCTCAGAGTCAATATCACTTTCCAACACAACGTCACTTTCCGACTACCAGTTTCAACTGTGCGGTAAGCTCCGGCAGAATCTCGAACACGTCACCGACAATGCCGTAATCCGCCATCTGGAGGATCGGAGCATTCTTGTCTTTGTTGATAGCCACGATGCACTTTGACGACGACATCCCGGCCAGGTGCTGTATGGCTCCTGAAATGCCGCAGGCAATATAGAGCGAGGGTGAGACGGTCTTGCCGGTCTGGCCGACCTGCTCGTCATGCGGACGCCAGCCGGCATCCACCACCGCGCGTGACGCACCCACAGCCGCACCGAGCACTTCCGCCAGCGATTCGATCAGCACAAAATGCTCCGGTGCCTTCATGCCGCGTCCACCGGAGACGACAATGTCCGCTTCAGTGACATCGGGCCGTCCGACCGCAACATCGACGCGTGTCACCACCGCGCCGAAGTCTTCCGGATCAAACGTGATCTTCGCTTTCTGCACCGGCGCATCTTCCCCGTCGGCCGTCGCAGAAAAAACGTTGGGGCGGAGCGTAAAGATTTTCACCGCGCTGGTGATCCGCACATCCAGCAATACCTTCCCGCCGTATGCCGGACGTGTTGCGACGATGTCGCTATTCTCGACCCGGATTGCGATGCAATCTGACGCGAGTCCTGCTTTCAGTTTGGCCGCAACACGGGGTGCGAGATCCTTGCCCAGCTGGCTTGCAGGAAGGAACAGCACTTCAGCGCCTTCTGAGGCGGCGACCGATGCAATGGCTTTCGCATACGCGGTACTGGAATGGGCGGCAAGCGAAGGGTCATCGACAACGATCACACGGGAAGCACCGTAGCGGCCCAGCGTTCCGGCAATGCCTTCGACGCCGCTCCCGGCAAGAACCGCAATGCACTCCGCACCCAGTGCATCGGCAGCGTTGCGCGCGGCACGCACGGTCTCATAGGATGACTTCTTGATGACGTTGTCGCGTTGTTCGGCAAAGACGAGGAGGTTCATGAGGCAATAGGCGTTAGGCAATGGGTGTTAGGCAATGGGTGTTAGGCAATGGGCACTAGGCAATGGGCGTCAGGGTCTCTCTCTAGATGACTCGAGCTTCTACACGCAGCAGACGGATGAGTTCGGGAACAGCGGTTTTGTCGGTCCCGACAATTCTGCCGGCGGCTTTGGCCGGCGGCTTGTGCATTGCAAGAATTTCCACCACACGCTCCGCAGGCGCCGCGGTGTGTTCCTCAATCGGCTTATTCTTTGCCGCCATGATGCCCTTCAGCGACGGGTAGCGCGGCTCATTCAGACCCTTCTGAGCCAGGAAGACTGACGGAAGTCTGGTTTCCACTGTCTCATGTCCACCTTCAATCTCCCGCACGCACACCGCCTTGCCATCCTGCACGTCGATCTTCGTGACGACACCGACAGAAGGCAAGCCAAGCATTTCCGCAACAAGAATCCCTACCTGGGCATCATCATAGTCAATCGATTGTTTACCGAACAGGATGACGTCGAGCGCGAGGGGTTTCAGGGCGGCGGCCAGCCCGACAGCAACACCATAGGAATCCCGCTCCATGTCATCCTTCAGCAAGAGCGCTTTGTCTACCCCCATCGCAAGCGCTTTCCGCAGGGTTTCCTTGTGTTTGTCGCTGCCGAGGGAAAGCACTGTCACCTCTCCCTTGAACTTTTCGCGCATCCGGAGGGCTTCCTCCACAGCAACTTCGTCGTAGGGGGACATCATGTAATTGATGCCTGTCCGGTCAATGGACAGCCCTCCGGCATCGATCTTAACCCTGGTTTCGGAATCCGGAACATGGTTGACACACACGGCAATCTTCATACAGGTTTCTCCGCTCCTGCCTGACCTGCTCTTATCAGAGCGTTGTTTCTCTAGTCCATTGCTTCTTTGGACCGTTGCTTCTTTGGAGTCACTGAAAATATATGTATCGCATGACCAAAAGGCAACGCGCTTTGACTTTATGCCCCTTTTTCGCTATTTTGGAAGTTCACATTGTATCCAATAACATCGTTCTGGAGATAGAAGCCGGATGGCTCAACACGAATCAGCAGAGAAGAGAGCCCGGCAGGCGAAACGCCACGCCGCAAGCAACGTCCAGTGGAAGTCACGCATGCGCAACGCTGTCAAGCGCGTACGGTCGATGACGGACAAAGAGAAGGCAGCCACGGAATTGAAGAAGACGGTGAAGCTGCTGGACCAGCTGGCGGCAAAAGGGGTTATTCACCGCAACAATGCGGCCGTTCAGAAGTCACGGCTGACGAAGTTTGTCAGCGCCCTCAAGTAACCGTTCCAGCTCCGCAATACGTACGGCATGACGCCCGGCTTCGTCCGGGCGTTGCTGGGTCAGTTTCCTGTACGCTTCCAGTGCTTCGCGGTACTCCCCCTGCTTCGCATAGATCTCCGCCAGCGTCACCGTTACAATCGAGCTCTCGCCGCGCGGCATCGATATGTCAACGAGGGGAGTACGATCGCCCGGATCCGGCACCAGTGGACGTTTGGCCTCCTGCAGTCTGAGCAGTAACGCTTCGACATCCGTCGTTCCGCCGTCTCCCCCGGGGGCGAGAACGCTTTCCGCCGCACGCATCCTCTCCACCGCACTTTTCACCGAAGCAATACCCGGAAGCCGCTTCGCCACTTCTCCGTACTGCGCATCGGCCGCAGCACGGTTTCCCTGTGCTTCATAACACTTCCCGAGCACCCAGTATCCCGTCGCATACCACGGAAACCGGGCGATTCCCGCGAGGCAGGTCTCCACTGCACTCTCGAGCTTCCCCGCAGCCAGGAGCGCCGCTGCGTGCACGACGAACCGGGGAGAGATTTCTTCCCCGGGGGCCATTACAGTCCAGCCTTTAGATGCCTCGCCAGAAACGCGTGTTTGATCGACATCCCCGACACGACGCTGAACCCGAGGAAAAAGAGGAGCTGGAATGGTACCGCGGCAATTTCAAGGAAATAGATCGATGACACAAGACCAAACAGACAGTAGATCGCCAGCACGATTTCCACAATAATTGTCGCACTGAGTTTCACCGGCACATAGGTCTTATCGCGCCAGGAATCCTTCTTGGATTGAATACTGTACTTGGGTGTGCGGACGAATTCACTCTTACGTTTGAAGAGTCCTTCGATCACCGCCCTGCTGTTATTGACGGCCAGGCCCATACTGCCCGCCATGAACACGGGGAAGAGGAAGATCCGCTTGCGCCAGTCCTTGTACACGTCCTTCTGTGAGAAGAGATAGAACAGGAACGAACCGATGAACGCAAATACGAATACGGACATGAATGTGAAGTAGGTATCGTGCATTCCGCCGTGTTTGATGAAGACAAGCGGGACGTTGAGGATGCCGGCCAGCACGATGAACGGGAAGACAAGGTTGTTGGTCAGATGAAATGTTGCGTGGATCTTGACCCGTATCGGCAGCGGCGACTTCCATACGATGGGGAGCACTTTGCGAGCGGTCTCGATCGCGCCTTTGGTCCACCGGAACTGTTGCGACTTCAACGCATTGATCTCCGAAGGCAATTCCGCCGGGGAGGTGACGTTGTTGAGATACTTGAACTTCCAACCGCGCAGCTGTGCCCGGTAACTGAGATCCAGGTCTTCTGTCAGCGTATCGGCCTGCCAGTTGCCCGCATCAAATATGCACTCCTTGCGCCACACCCCTGCCGTGCCGTTGAAGTTGATGAAGAACCCGACCTTGTTGCGGACCGCCTGCTCGATGACAAAGTGCCCGTCAAGAGCCATTGCCTGGGTGCGTGTCAGGAGCGAGTAATCGAAGTTGAGGTGCTCCCACCGTGTCTGCACCATCCCGATCCGGGGATCGATGTTGAAATGAGGAATCGTCTTGAGCAGAAAATCGGGCCGGGGCACAAAGTCCGCGTCAAAGATCGCCACAAATTCGCCGCGCGCGGTGGTTAGTCCCTCTTTGAGCGCACCGGCCTTATACCCCTGCCGGTTCGTGCGGCACACCTGCTTGATGTCAAACCCGAGTTTTCTGTACCGTTCCACATGTTGTGCGACCACGTCGACGGTCCCGTCGGTGGAGTCATCCAGCACCTGGATTTCCAGTTTGTCCTTCGGGTAGATCATGCTGCACGCGGCGTCGATCAAACGGCCGACAACGTAGAGTTCGTTGAACACCGGCAGCTGCACCGTGACAACGGGATAGGTGGTCAGGGCTTCTACGGCCTGGGGCTTCCGTGAACGGAATTTCAGGTAGTAATAAATCATAATGAAGCCATGCGATCCGAACACAGTGAGGATCGTGAGGGAAATGATGTACCCGATGAGAATGAGCTCTTCCATAGCAAGTGTTTTTGTGTAGAACCTTACGTTGTGAACGTGAACTTCAGCTGTCTGTATGCTCGTGTGCTACCATCCCGACACTGTTTCCAGCAGGATGTCTTCCGTAATCTTCCGCATCGCCTCCTTGAGGCCGACTTGGCGCTGTGACAATCCGCCCCCGGAATCATAATCCCCCCAGTTGGAAAAATTCTTGTCCCACACCTTCTTCCGCAGCTTCATATCCTGAAACGTGAAGTGCACGGTCATGGTGATCCTGCGCTTGCTGACCTGTTCGCCCTGCTCCACCACAGCCGGGGCGTCGCCAATCGAGACAATGGCACCCTCAAGGAGGGCATCGGCGACACCTTTGTCGGCGACCTGCAGGCTGTTGTCGCTGGTGAACAGGTCCGTCAGCTCGCGGCTGAACGTCTCGCGCAGGCCCGGTTCGCCAAAACCTGACTGGTCATCCACCAGGGGGATTCCCACCGTCTTCAAGTGCGACGGCACGGACGCTCCGGTAAACGAATACATGCAGCCGGAGAGCTGCAGTGCACAGACCGTTGCCAGCGCCGTGAGGAGCGTACGTGGGAGCATCGTGATGATCAGTCCAGTCTGTATTCTTTGATTTTTCTGTAGAGCGTCCGCTCGCTGATTTTCAACGCGCGGGCGGCCGCGCGGCGGTTGCCTTTGAATCGTCCGAGCGCCTCGGCGATCATCCGATGTTCCATATCGTCCAGTGTCACCGGATCGGCCGTGTCCGGGCGTCCCGCATCTTCCGCCGGCACCGCTGCATCCTGTGTCTGCAGATGATCCAGGAGAGCCGTGCGCAGTTCCATAAGGTTTCCCTTGATGTCGAGCAGTGCACGGAGTATCAACTCGCGTTCCGCCTGTTCTACGCTTTTTCCTAAGGGAACGGGAAGCTGCCGGTCATCGCCCGCCGCCCGGTACTCCTTCAGATATTTCCGCACGTCTTGCGGCTCCAGATACCTGCCGCTTTCGAGCACGAGCATGCTTTCAACCACATTCCGGAGCTCGCGCACGTTGCCCGGCCAGTGATAGTCCTCCAGCTCATGCATCGCGTTGTCGCTGATGCCCGCGAACTGGATCTTGTTGCGCCTTGCCACTTCGCCGGCAAAGTGCCGGAACAGCAGCGGGATATCTTCCGTTCGTTCACGCAGCGGAGGGATGACAATATTCACCGAACGCAGCCGATAGAACACGTCCGGCCGGAAGCGCTGCAGCCGCACCTCGTTCTCGAGGTCCTTGTTGGTCGCCGCGATCACCCGGACGTTGACCGTGCGGGGCTGCGACGAGCCGACGCGCAGGAACTCCCCGTTTTCCAGCACGCGGAGAAACTTCACCTGTGCCGCGAGAGGCAACTCACCGATTTCATCCAGGAAAATCGTCCCGCCGTCCGCCAGTTCAAAGTACCCTTTGCGCTGCTCGGCGGCGCCGGTGAATGAACCGCGTTCATGACCGAACAGCTCGCTCTCGATAATTCCTTCCGGGATTGCACCGCAATTCACGGTAATCAGCGGCTTCTTGCTGCGGAGGCTTGCGGCGTGGATAGCCTTGGCGATCACCTCTTTTCCCACCCCGCTTTCGCCGGTGATGAGTACGGTGATATCCGTCGGCGCCACCTGCACAATCACTTCGGCGATCTTCTGCATCTGCACCGATTCGCCGATGATGCCGTGTTCCCGCTGAAACCGGACCGGATCTTTTGTCACTGCCCCCTGCATGTCACCTCGATAGGACCATTGCGTCAATTCCCATTGTCCGCTTGATTTCCTGGGCCGCGGCACGCGCTTCTTCATACGTCGAATAGCTGCCCACCCACACGAGGAACAACGCACGTGTGTCTTTGACCTTGCTGATCATCTCAACGGGATAGCCCGCCGCTTCAAACTTTGTCTTCAGGACTTCCGCATTGCTCTGCTGGCCGAAGGCGCCGGTCTGCAGGACGAACCGCACCGGGATCCCCGTGTCGGACTGGACCGGAGTGCTCTCGGGCGACGGCTGCGTGCCGGCAGATGCGTCCGGCGGAGGGACAACCGGCAGCTCTTTCTCCTTTGCTGGTGCCTCTGTTTTCGGTGCTTCGATTCTCGGGGTCTCTGCTTTCGGCGTTTCTGTTTTCGACGTCTCTGGCGCGGGAGGTGTTGACACGGGTGGTACCGCATCGGGTTCGTCTGTCACCACGGAAGACTGCGTCGTCTGGGTGCCGGCAGCTTTCACGTATGGCGAGTTGGGGAACCTCTCCGCAAGCTGCTGCATTTTGATCTCGGCCGTGCGATACAGACCTAGCGCATAGTAGAACTGATACACGCGATAGAGGGCATCATCGGCCCATTCACTCTCCGGGAAGTTGTCAACGATGCTCTGATACGTCCGGAGTGCCTCGGAGCCTTCGTGCGTCACGAGGCCTTGCACGTACAGCACTCCGGGATTGTTCGGATACTTCGCCACAAGAGCAGGAAGTTCCTTCCGCACCTCCTCCGCATTGCCGCTGTTGACTGCCGCAACGTACTTCTTGATATCGGGTTCCGTGCTCTGCGCGACCGTGATGTCGCCCAGAGCGTAGAGGAGAGCAAGAAAAATCACGCACTGTTTCATTGGTTCGATCCGATGTGGCGGTTGTGTATCAGACGCGTGCGCCGAACAGCGTCGCAGAATTGGCGCGTGTGATGGTTACGGTGATGTACTCGCCGGGTTGTTCCTGTGCATGCGGGAACACCACGGTACGATTGGTGTCGGTGCGTCCAGTGTACTCCCGGGCGGATTTCCTGCTCGGACCCTCAACCAGAATCCGCTCGGTGTTGCCGACCGAGAGTTGATTGATCTCGCGGGTGATCTTCCGTTGCCGGGCGATGATCTCGCCGATCCGGGAGGTTTTCACATCCTCGGCGACGGTATCACCCATCTCCCAGGCACGGGTCCGTTCACGCGGGGAGTACTTGAATGTGTATGCCCCGTCGTACCGCACCGCTTGCAATAATGCCATGGTGTGTCGGTGATCTTCGTCGGTCTCCCCCGGAAAACCGGAAATAATGTCCGTGGTCAGGCTCACGCCCGGAATTGCCGCCCGGATCTTCTCCACGAGCGCTGTGTACCCGCGCACGGAGTAGGTACGATTCATCAATGCCAGAATCCGGTCGGATCCGGATTGCACGGGCAGATGAATGTACTTGCAGATATTGCCGGTCGCACTGATCGCCTCAATCAGCCGGTCGGACATATCCTGGGGATGCGAAGTCGTGAAACGGATTCTCACATCCCCGTGCACCGCTGCCACGGTACGCATCAAGTCCGAGAAGTCGTGTCCGCCGTCGACGTACGAATTCACATTCTGGCCCAGAAGGGTGATATCCCGGAAGCCGCGTGCGGCAAGTGAACGGGCTTCACGCACAATGGTGGAAAACGGTCTGCTGCGCTCGCGCCCCCGCGTGAACGGCACCACACAAAACGTGCAGAACTTGTCACATCCGCGCATCACCGAAATCCAGGCAGAGACACCCTCCGTACGAAGGGGTTCAATGTCGTCATACGTCTCGACCCTGGAAAGGCGGACGGCTATACCCTTCTCACCGCTCACAGCGTGATCGATCAGGTTTGGCAGCTTCCTGTACTCGTCCGGGCCAACCACAATGTCCACCAGGTCTTCCTCTTCCAGGAATTTCTCCCGCAGCCGCTCGGCCATGCAGCCCAGTATCCCCACGACCAAATCCGGATTCCGCCGTTTCTGGGCATGGAACAGACCCAGCCGCCCGTGGATTCTCGTCTCTGCATTTTCCCTGATGGCGCAAGTGTTGATCAATGCAACATCGGCTGAGGCAAGATCACTGGTGAAGACATACCCCTCCTTCGCCAGGATGCCGCCCACAAGTTCGCTGTCTGCCACGTTCATCTGACAGCCGTAGGTCTCGACGTAAACACGCCTATTTGTCTTCTCGTTTGCCATTTTGGAGTCATCAGGGAAGCTTTCGAATCTATTCTAAACACGACAAATAAGCAATTTGGCAGGATTAGGAGTTTCTTAATTCTTTTTAATTTAGGGCGATTTTGATGGTTTTTTGTGTATGTCTGACAAATAGGCAGAGGGCGGGGTTAATGTGAAAGAAGGCACTAGGCAATAGGGACTGGGCACTAGTGCCTCGTGCCTCATGCCTATTGCCTCAATGCCTCAATGCTTCACGCCTACGGCCTATCGCCTTTTATTATCCCCACGCCTTTCGTATCTTTCAATCTGCAATTCTCAACCAATCATACCCGAGCACTGACCCCCATGACACCCAAAGAACTGATGGACGGCATTCATGCCAAAGCGAAATCTTTGAAAAAGACAATCGTCCTCCCCGATGCTACGGACGAACGGGCGATCCAGGCCGCGCGCATTCTCGTGGACCAGCAACTGGTGACACCTGTTCTCGTCGGGGACCGGAAGGCCATTGAAGAGGGTTTCAGGAAGACCGGGACATCACCTGCCGGTATTACTATCGTGGAGCCATCCACATCCGAGCATCATGCAGACTTTTCAAAGAAGTTCCAGGAGTTGCGCAAAGCGAAGGGACTTGAGCTTGCGGAAGCACAGAAGCTGATGAGGCAGCCGCTCTATTTTGGCGCGATGATGGTGCGCGAAAATCTCGCGCAGGGTAGTGTGGCCGGTTCTCTGTCCACAACGGGTGACGTTCTCCGGGCGGCAATCCAGGTGATCGGCCTCGCCGACAAGATCACCATCGTTTCCAGCTTCTTCCTGATGATTTTTCCGCAGAAGGTCTATTCGTTCGCCGATTGCGCCGTCGTTCCCGATCCTACTCCGGAACAGCTGGCAGATATCGGCATCTCGACTGCGGACAATCACAAGCGCCTGACAGGTGAGGAAGCCCGTGTTGCCATGCTCTCATTCTCGTCAAAGGGGAGTGCCAGTCATCCATTGGTGGAAAAAGTCCAGCAGGCCACACAGATATTCCGGTCGAAGCGCCCCGACATCATCATGGACGGCGAGGTACAGCTGGATACGGCCATCGTACCGAAAGTCGCGGCATCCAAGGCACCGGGCAGTGCTCTGGCCGGACAGGCAAATGTTCTGATCTTCCCAGACTTAAACGCGGGGAACATCGGGTACAAGCTTGCACAACGTCTTGCGGGGGCGGAAGCGGTTGGTCCGGTGGTGCAGGGATTGCGCAAACCCGCATTTGATCTTTCGCGCGGATGCAGCGTCAGCGATATCGTCAACGTCGCTGCCATCAATGCGGTTGTTGGGGCGGCGTAGCGTCCTCCCGTCCGGATGGGCCCATCGGGCCCATCCGGCTAAATCGCCCCGGTGACATGCCTACCCCCGCCTCGCCACAACGCTCCATAGCCACGACACTCCCATCACCACTGACGCCACCGCAACGATTGCGGGGGATGCCGGAACATCAAACACGAACGCGAGAAACAGACCCGCGATGGGTGCCAGCGCACCGATCACCACAGACAGGACAAAGATTGCCTTCACGTTGCGCGTGAGCAGCATTGCGGTCACCGGCGGTATCACGAGGAAACCAAATACAAAGAGATCCCCCACCATGTGTGTCGCAAAGGCAATCACCACTGCCGCAATAAGGTAAAACGCCAGATTCCATCCCGCCGCATTGAACCCCTGTGTTTGCGCCGTCTCCGGATCAAAGGAGGTGTAGGTGAACTCCTTGAAGAAGATCAGATGGAGTGCCATGGCCACCACGAACGCGGCCACCATCAGCTCAAACAACCCCGGAGTCACAAACAGGATATCCCCCCGGAGCAGATTCTCGATTTCCGAGACTTCCACCCGCTGCGCCTTCTGCATGATAAGAATCCGTGCTGCAACAGAGGTAATAAACACAACACCCAGCACGCCATCGCGCGGGATCTTCTTACCCGTCAGCATCCGTGAAATGATCACCACGGTCAGCAACGTAATGCCCAGTGAACCGATCGTGTGGGGAACGGGGAAGAAAGGGAGAAACGTAAGCGCAAGTCCCATCACCGACACCTGCGTCAGCACTGCGCCGAGAAATACCACCCTGCGGGCGACAATGTAGACACCGAGAAATGCGCACACGATCCCCACCAGAATGCTGCCATAGAGCGCGAGGGGAAATTCCTGGACTATGGTCCGGAGGATATCAGCGGTTCCCATTTCCGCCTCCGGCAATGATGATCGTGCGTCCATGTGAGCGTTGGACTTCAACCGGCATGTCGTAGATCGCCGAGAGGTTTTCTCCTGTCAATACTTCGTCCACGGTTCCAACCGAGAAGACCTTATATTCAACCACCGCAAGTCTTTGCACGTGATTTGCCACATCATCAAGGAGATGACTGACCAGCAGCACGGTGAGTGATCCCTGACGATGGAGCTCACGGATCAGATCGAGAATCGCAATGCGCGACGCAAGATCCATGCCGTTGGTGGGTTCGTCGAGCACAAGTACATCGGGAGTGGAGGCCAGTGCACGAGCTATCAGCGCGCGCTGTTTCTGTCCTCCCGACAGGTCCTTGAACGGCCGGTCGGCCATCTCCTCCATGCCGACGTGACCGAGGCTCTGTGCCACCGCTTCCCGGTCCGCTGCGCCCGGCCTCCTGAAATAGCCCAGTTGCCTGTAGCGCCCCATCATCACCACCTCACGCGCGGTATACGGAAGAACATAATCCACCGTGTCCCGTTGAGGAACATAGCCGAATCGTATCGGCCGGCCATCCGGACGCCGAACGCTGACAGTTCCTGACTGTGGTCGAAGGGTTCCGAGAATCGCCCGCACGATTGTTGTTTTTCCTGCGCCGTTGGGACCTACGAGGCCGAAGTATTCTCCAGCCTCCACTCTAAAGGTGATGTCACGGAGGATCACGTGGTCTCCGTATCCCAATGTGACGTTCGTAAACGCAATCAGAGGTTCCATGGCCCTGGTGGAGTAGTTGCTATTTGAGGACTGATGCAAGTGTTGAGACATCATAGTCAATCAGACCTATATAGTCACGCACCTGTTCCACACCTCCTGACGACGTCGGCAGTACAACAACCTTCGCTCCTGTGGCCCTCGCAATCTGTTCAGGAGCCGATAGATCGTAGAATGGCTCGACGACGATCGCCTTGATGCCGGCCGAGCGAACGAGCGCAATCAACTCCGCAGAATGGCTCGGGCTCGGAGCAATGCCCGGCTTGGGTTCAACCTCGCCCACAACCTCCAACCCAAGCCACTTCGCAAAGTACGACCAGCTTTTATGGAACGTGACAATTTTCCGTCCCGCAAACGGTTTCATCAACGCTTCCCAACTCTGGATCCGTCCTGCGAGTTTCTGCACATACGCATCGGCGTTTGCCCTGAATATTTTTCCGTCGGCCGGTGAGACTCTTATCAACGCGTTCACGATTTCATCCATAATCGCACGAACATTCCTCGGATCCAGCCAGTAGTGCGGATTGCCGTACCGGTGGACATCGCCCTGACTTGCGTCGACGTTTGCCGGGACCTCGATTTTCGTAACTCCCCGTGAAAGATCCACCACAATGAGTGACGCGTTTCGGGAGCCGTCCACTATTTGCGGGGCCCACATTTCGAGTTCCATCCCGATTGTCAGAAAGAGATCGGCCGACTTCAGCTTCATCATATAGCTGGGTTTTACTTCCACAAAATGTGGATTCTGATCCGCGCGCACGATGGATTCCACGCTTACTTTGTCGCCTCCCACCTGCCGCGCCAGATCGGCGAGATCGGGCAACGACGTGACGACCTTGATTGCCGCTTCCGAAATTCCGGCCATCGCCAGTACCATCAATGCAGTGATGATCATCTTCATGTCATGTTCTCCTTGTGTGACCTTCTATTCCGATCCTGGATCCAGCAACAGGCACCAAACATTCCTGCCTCGTGCCTTGTGCCCAGTGCCTCGGGCCTCGTGCCCACCCAGTGCCTCGTGCCCAGTGCCTCCTAACTCATTTCCCCAAAAACCCAGGCCCCCTTTGTTAGAACGGATGCGCCTTATGCGGTCCGAGCGAAAACAGAATCTGCAAATCAATGCTGTTCACGCTCCGGCTTGCTCCCGGCACTTCCACTGTCGTGCGCCCATACTGCAGGCGCAGGCCGAGCGTTTCTTCAACCGGATAGTATCCGGCAAAGACCGCGAAGCCGCTCGCGCGGTCATCGGTACTGTAAGGCGTCTCTGACCAATCGATCCGTGCCCCGATGCTGTAGGTCTTGAGAAATTGATAGTCAGCGTAGAGATAGTATCCGGAACTTGACAACGTCGATTCCTCCGGGAGATGGAGGGCCCGCGTATTCACGAGATACTCCCCCTGTACTACGAGCGATGTGTATGCACTAGGGCGATACTTGTATTTGAAATCCAGGTTTCCATACCAGAAGCGGTCACGGTTGTACGGATCGTGGATGCCCGTGTAGCCGCTCAATCCAATCTCCAGATCGCTGAAGTCACTCATTGTAAAGAAACTTGAGAGCCGCGCAGAGTTCGCGTAGTACGGTGTCCCGCCTGTGCTGTCCACCATGCCGGTTGCACCCCCGATTGCCGTTCCCCTGAGGAGGTCGACGGTCAGTTTGGTGTAGACCTCTCCGGTCGGCAACAGCACGCTCGCACTGATCCCGAGATCATTCAACGATTCACCAAGAAACCGTTCCTGCATGAGAGGAGCTGTAATGAAGGGCCAGGCATGCGGATGGGTCATGTTGAGCTTGCCGAATTCTGCGCGGTACTTCCCGACCCGGAGGTTCATATCGAGAGGGAGGCCACGCAGCACAGTCGCGTAGACTTCTTCTATTCCCAGCTTGCTGTTCTCAAGATCGGGCCCGGGCAGGGTAAGCACGACATCGGCCTTTGAAAATGGATTCAGGTAGGCCTGCAGGGCAAGTTCAAGTTCTTCAAACGAGAAATCGGGTCTGCTGAATTCGCGGCTTCCTCCGTCGAGTTTCTGCCCATCGTCAGAATGGACGAGGAACCGCGGAATGACGCTGATATCGGGATTGACGGTGGTTTGGGCGACGGCTGCAACCGGAACACCGATCAACAGGCCGGAAAAGATCAACAGGAAATGCGTGGAACACGGCATAGTGCCCTCCAAAATCTTTCACACTGGATGGTTGCGATCGTTCAGACGACCGCAGGAGGGCCGCGCTTTTCAGGTAAGAGGTGATTGCCCGAGGATACCGGGGGAATAGTAAGAGTGCAGAATTCCGCGGAATCATCGTGGACCGCGGAAATATCAACGGATTCAACAGGCGCACTGAATCGCTGATGCAACTGCCAGCAAAGAACGCACGGACGGATGTTATCCAGCGGAATGTGATGCTCCTGATCGCCGCATTCATGAGCTGCCAGGGCGGGGTCAGCGACGAGGCGGAGGGCAATCGCGTGTGTGTGTCCGAAGACACCAAGACCTCCGGCAAGCTGGGTGGCTAGCAAGAAGATGCCAATGCCGCGACGGAGTACGTCCGCGCCGTGCCGAGTTCCGCTATGATGGGTTCGTTTGAGCATTGCTCACACAAGAACAGCAAGAAGGCTCAAGAGATTCCCGGCCGACTCATTCTCCTGCCGGCCGACTGATGACTCCCAGTACCACAGGTTTTCGCGCGCCTGTTACGCGGGGAAGATTTGCGCAATTCCCGTGCACGGTCTCGTTCGCCAGAATGGCAAAGCAGATCGCTTCCTTCGCGTCACCGGACAACCCGTAGTCATCCACCGGCTTCACCACTGCGCCGGCAAACAAGCGCTGCAGTTCTTCAAGAAAAAATCTGTTCCGTGCCCCTCCGCCGCTCACGATAAGTTCATCGACCTGCGCGGAGCGGGGAATGAACCGGCGGTACGCGTCATGGACGGCAAAGGGAGTGATCGCGGAGACCGTCCGGATGATATCAGCGTGCTTTTCTCCCTTCGCGGCGTGAAGGATCCGGCTGACCATTTCTTCTCCGAATTCTTCGCGCCCGGTGGACTTCGGCGGACGGCGGCGTAAGTAGGGATGCTGCGCAAGCAGGCGGAAGAGCCCGGGGATGACCTGTCCGCGTGCAGCAACGGCTCCATCGGCGTCATATTTCCGTCCGTAGAACCGCTGCATGAGCGCATCCACCAGCATATTGCCGGGACCGGTATCGAAGGCGATGACGTCAGCGGACGTGCATCCCCGCGGCAGGAGCGTGATGTTGCCGATGCCGCCGATATTCAGAAGAAGACGGCACTTGCTCCGCGACCGGAATATCAGCCAGTCGAAGTACGGCACCAGCGGCGCCCCCTCTCCCCCCACCGCCATGTCCGCGTTCCGGAAATTCCCCACCGTAGGAATCCCCGTCAACGTCGCTATCACCGAAGGATCACCGACCTGAAGTGTCGCCCGGACAGTTTTTCCGAACATTTTCACCGGATGCGGAAGGTGATGCAGGGTCTGGCCATGTGAGCCAATGAGGGATATCTCGCGGAGGGCAACGCGGGCTTTCTTTGCCAGAACGGCCACCGCATCAGCGTAGAATTGCCCAAACAGCACATTCAGTCTTGTTATCTCATCCACCTGGCTTGTTTCCGGAACAGAGTTCCTGAGCACAAGCTCTCGCAACCCTTTGGGAAACGGCAGTTCAACATACATCAGCTGGCGGAACTTTGTACGGAGCCCTGCCCCCTGCACCCTCAGCAGAACTGCATCAATACCGTCCAGCGACGTACCTGACATCAGCCCGATGACCAGCCGCGATTGGGACATTATTCGCACTCTTCGTATCTTGGAGATATGAGTCCGCCACTATTGCTTGGCACACATGTGTCTGTTGCCGGTGGGATGCACACCGCCTTCGACCGTGCAACGCAGATCGGCTGCACGACCATGCAGGTGTTCGTTAAGAACGCCAGTCAGTGGAAGGCTAAACCGCTGGGCAGCAGCGACATTGAAAGCTACAAAACTGCACGTGCGCGTGCAACTGTTTCCCCTGTCGTCGCACATGCGGCATATCTCATCAATCTCTGCGCCGTGCAACCGGAAACGTTAAGACGGTCATGTGATGCTTTCGAAGATGAGCTCCGGCGTTGCGAAGCTCTGGAGATTATGGGGCTGATCGTTCACCCCGGCGCTCACCTTGGTGCCGGAGAAGCCGCGGGTCTCCAACGCATCGCCGAATCGCTGAACGACATTCATGCCCGCACACCCGGTTTCCGGACCCTGACGCTGCTTGAGACTACGGCCGGTCAGGGTACATCGCTCGGATCGACATTCGCCCAACTGCGCCGGATCATCGATGGGACCGCGGATCCAGCGAGAATCGCGATCTGTATGGATACCTGCCATGTCTTTGCCGCCGGTTATGATATCCGGACGGCGCACGGATGGAAATCGCTGCTTGAGGACTTCAACAGGGAACTCGGTCTTGACCGCCTCAAGGTTATTCATGTCAACGATTCCAAAAAGGATATGGGATCGCACGTAGACCGGCACGAGCATATCGGCCTCGGGCGCATCGGTCTGGAGGGATTCAGATTTCTCATGAATGACCCGCGCCTTGCGGGCATTCCCCTGATCCTGGAAACGGAGAAAAGCGACGATATGCATGAGGACCGTGAAAATATGGAGCGCTTGCGCTCTCTCATTGGGAAGCGAGCGTAAATGTCCGACCACCATCCGGCCCGTTGACCGGGGCCATCATGTTGCACATCTCGTCTGGATTCTGACTATGCACCGATTCTCCTGGCTTCTGCTCGCAGGCTTCTGCGCCTCTACACTCCATGCCCAGGAACTTTTCCCCACGCATGGCTCCGGAGAGGCGCGCAGCCGCTCATACGATGTGCTCCATTACAGGATCGAAGTCTCGTTCGACGAGTCCCGGCGTATGGTCACCGGCAAGGTGAGCACTACGCTGGTGCCGTTTCTGCCGGCGTTGCGCAATGTACAGTTTGATGCGGAGGAGATGAACGTCCGGAACGTTGCTCTGCGCAACGGGGTGACACTCGCCTACACCATGGGTGACAAGACCCTGGACATCACGCTGGACCGTGCCTATTCCTACCGCGACACCCTCACCGTTGTCACCGAGTATTCCTGCACGCCACGCCGCGGTCTCTTCTTCGTCCAGCCGGACTCGGCATATCCCTCCACTCCCCGACAGATCTGGACGCAGGGAGAGGATATGGACAACCACTTCTGGTTTCCGTGCTATGACTTTCCCAACGACCGTGCCACCACCGAGGTCCTTGCCACCGTCCGCTCCCCGTTAACGGTTCTTTCCAACGGCAGACTCGTGAACATCACAGACAACCGGAAGGACGGAACCAGAACGTTTCACTGGAAGCTCTCGAAGCCTCACGTTTCCTATCTGGTCATGCTCGCAATCGGCGACTACGAGATTCTCAAGGATACCGCCGGAACGGTGCCCCTGCAGTACTACGTGTACCCGCACCAGGTGGAGGATGCGCGGATCTGTTTTCAATCGACTCCCGACGTGATGCGCTTTTTCAGCACAACCATCGGTTATGCGTACCCCTGGGAGAAGTATGCCCAGGTGCTCATCCGCGACTTTACCGCCGGCGGCATGGAGAATACCAGCGCGTGTAGTTTGCTCGATCACGCTACTGTCTTTGACGTGCGGCAGCGTGTGGACCATTCCCCCGTGAGCCTCATTGCGCACGAACTTGCGCATCAATGGTGGGGCGATCTTGTGACGTGCAAGGACTGGCGGCATCTCTGGCTGAATGAGAGCTTCGCCACCTACTTCGATGCGCTGTATCAGGAATACCGTCTGGGCCGCGAAGAATTCGACCATATCATGTACGAGGCCCAACTGGCCGGCATTAACAGCGACAAGACCTCCGGGCGCAAGCCGATCGTCAGCGCCGGCTCGTACGGCACAAACCTGTATCCCCGAGGCGCATCGGTGCTGCACATGCTCCGGTTCGTTCTCGGCGACTCGCTCTTCTTCCGCTCTCTGACATATTACATTAAGAAGCACCAGTACGACGTCGTCGAAACGAATGACCTGAAGGTCGCCATCGAAGAAATCACAGGCCAGAATCTCTACTGGTTTTTTGACCAATGGGTGTACAAGGCCGGGTACCCGGTGTTCTCAGTCAGCTCCGTGTGGGATGATTCCGCACAATGCGTCCACCTCCACGTGGCGCAGGTGCAGAAGCTGGACAGTCTCACGGGGATCTTCCGCACGCCGGTGGATATCGAAATCACCGCCGGATCGCTCAGTGTCGTGCACCATCTGGAAATCACAAACGCTGATACTGTTTTCGTTCTGCCAGCCGCGGAACGACCACGCCGGGTGATTTTCGACAAGGGTAACTGGCTGCTCAAGGAGCTGCAAATCGAAAAACCGGACGAGGAATGGCAGCAGCAGGCCGGAGAGGCGGGCAATTCCATCGACAGGCTGCGTGCGGTGAAGCAGATGGGCCTGTCGCCGCGCAGTGAACGATACATCCCAGCGCTGGTTGATCGCGTCCTGCATGATCCCTTCTGGGCTGTCCGGCGCGAGGCAGTGAACATGCTCGCCATGATCGCCGACCAGCACGATACGTCCTGGACGGCTGTGAAGGCCGCGCTGGTCACCGCGGCCCGCGATAGCAAGCCGAGTGTCCGCTCCGCGGCAATTGCGCTCCTGACCGACTCGGCGGATACGATCACCCGGGAGACTCTCGTCGCTGCGCTGCAGGATTCCAGTTATACGGTGGTTGCCCACGCACTGCGCTCACTGGCCAGGGCTGATCCGCGGGGCTGCCGGGAAATCCTTGCCACCCATCTCGCCATGCCGTCACATCAGGAAATCATTGCGACAGCGGCACTGGATGCGCTTTCGCATGCCGATTCGCTTTCGGGCATCGCCGCCGCAACAGCATGCCTCGCGTACGGTACACCGCCGCAGTTGCGGTCTACTGCGCTCTGGATTCTCCAGCGGTTCATCAGGAGCGGGACCGTGCCCGACTCCCTGCTCTATCCTCTGACGCAGGACAGGAACACAGGTCTCCGGACAGCCGCCGTGCGCATGCTGGGGAATCTCGGCTCTGTGCGGGCGGTGCCGCTCCTGGAGGCCGTGGCGGCCGACCGGGCCAATCCGTCCGCCGAGACAGCGGCAAAGAGTATTGAACAAATCAAAAAGCGGATGGAAACAGAGGGCACACTCTCGCACACTGACTAAGGTCATGTTCATATGGCCCGGTTACGGTACATACTCGCTTCCGTTTGCATCGCACTGCTCGTCCTCTTCCTTTCATCCTGCACCAGGAAGGCCGAGGGCCCGGTCCCTTACCGCATAGCGGGGATTGTCTTTCAGGAAGACCAATTCTTCCGTCTGGTCCTCTTCGGCATGCGCGAAGCCGCCCGACAGGAGGGCGTCGTGTTGCTCGAAGCCAACAGTGCAGGCAGGCCCGACAAGGAGATACAACTTGTCAACACGTATATCGCACAGAGTGTCGACGCCATCGTGATTTCACCTCTGAGCGCGACAGCTTCACTCTCCGCATTGCAGCGCGCACACGCCGGTGGCATCACTGTCGTCACATATAACACGACGGTGGATGATACGATCCCTGTCGCTTACATCGAAAGCGACCAGACCGATCTGGGAGCATCCACGGGCCGGGCCGCACGCGCCTTCATCCAGACACACTTTAACGGGAAGGCGCGCATTGCTCTTCTTGCGTTTGATTCACAGGCGCCCGAACAGAGCAAGCAGCGCATCGCCGGATTCACACAGGAAGTCACCGCCCTTCCCGGCGTGCGCATTGTCTCCCGACAGGATGCCTGGTTGGCCGAACAGGCAGTGAAAAAGGCCGGCGACATTCTGACCGCGAATCCGGACATCAATCTGATCTGGGCAGCCAACGAAGGGGGGACCGTGGGAGCGGTGATGGCTGTGAACAACGCAGGCAAAGCCGGGAAGATCGTCGTCTTTGGCACCGATACCGGCACGCAGCTGGCTGATTTCCTTCTCGACGATACTGATATCCTGCAGGCTGTCACAGGACAGCAGCCTTTTGAAATCGGCTCGCTCGCACTCCATACTGCACTCGATGCCGTCCGGGGGAAGAAAGTGGACAAACGGATTTCCCTTCCGGGAGTTCTTCTCTCCCGCGCGTCTCCTGACTCCGTGCGAGCGTTTCGCCGGCGCCTGCAGACATTGACCCAATAGGGGCACCGGCATGCGCATCGCCACTCTTGAGCTTGACGGTATCCGCAAAGTTTTTCCGGGCACAACTGCACTTGACGGCGTCACGGTACGCTGGGAAGCGGGTTACGTCCACGCATTGATCGGCCGGAACGGCGCGGGCAAGAGCACGCTCGTCAATATCATCACCGGGGCACTTGCGCAAACCAGTGGCAGTGTCCGCCTTAACGGTGCCGTGGTGAATTTCCATTCGCCCGCCGACGCACGACGTTCCGGCATTGCCGCAGTTCATCAGGAACTCAGCCTTATCCCCGAGCTTGACGTCGCGGAGAATATCCTGCTTGGCCGCCTTCCGCGAAAGCCCGGAGTTTTCCCCGGCCGCGTTGATTGGCCGAACGCGTACCGGCAGGCGGAAGAACTCCTCGCACGGCTGAATGTGCACATTGATCCCGCTGCCAGGGTCGGCTCGCTGTCAATGGCACAACAGCAACTGGTGGAGATCGCCAAAGCCATGGCGGATGACCCGTCGATTCTGCTTCTCGATGAGCCGACATCCGCCCTGTCGCGCCAGGAAGCAGACCATGTGTTCGACCTCATCCGGAGTCTCACCAGGCGCGGAGTCCTCATTCTCTATATCACACACCGCTTGCAGGAAATCGGCCGCATTGCAGACACGGTCACTGCGCTCCGCGACGGCATTTCGACACCCACCATCCCGATTGCCCAAGCCACACCCGATGTCATTGTCACAATGATGTTCGGGCAGAACATACGTTTCTCCCGCATGGTCGGGACGCCCGCAGCATGTCCGCCGGTTATGGAAGTGCGGGCACTTTCGAGGGCCAACGCATTCCATGACGTCAGCTTCACACTCCAGAAGGGCGAAGTTCTTGGTATCGCGGGATTGCTTGGGTCGGGCCGGACCGAACTTCTGAGGTCACTCGCAGGTGCCGACATTCCTTCGGGTGGCACTGTTCTCCTCGAAGGAGAATCTGTGTATCCACGCTCCCCCGCGCAGATGAAACGGTTGGGCGTCGTACTTATACCGGAAAACCGCAAAGACCAGGGGCTCGTGCAAATGTTGTCGGTGCGTTCCAACATCTGTCTTGCAAGCCTTGACCGCATTGCGACGCACGGCTTCACCACGCGAAGGCGCGAGATGAACGCTGTTCGCTCCACTATCGGTGATTTGGGCATCGTAGTACCAGACCCGGAATTTTCCGTCTCATCGCTCAGCGGCGGCAATCAACAGAAGGTGGTCCTGGGGAAATGGCTGAACACGCAGCCCCGCATCATGCTCTTCGATGAACCCACGCGCGGCATTGACCTTCACGCAAAGCTGCAGATCTTCCGGCTTGTCGTCCGGCTGAGTACACAGGGAATATCCTCGCTCATTGTCTCCAGTGAGCTCGAGGAGTTGATGTATATCTGCCACCGCATTCTTATCATGAAAGACGGTCGCATGAGCGGCGTCTGCGATCCGGCCGTAACCTCTCTTGATGAATTGTTCGGACTGTGCATGCAATGAACTGGACCAGACATCTTCGACACTCTTTTCTCGAGCTCATTCTGCTGGCGGTGTGCGTTGTCCTCGCCATCATCGCTCCGGGATTCTTCACGACCGACAACCTTCTGAATGTCCTGCGCAATGTGTCGATGCAGGGGATTATTGCCCTCGGCATGACATCGGTCATCATCGCAGGGGAAATCGATCTGAGCGTTGGTTCTGCGGTGGCCTTTGCCGGGTGCTGGACGGCATACCTCACAGGCCGGTTGTCCGACTGGCCTCCTGCGGCAGCGATAGGCACAGCGGCCGGAATCGCCGTCTGCACAGGCTTTGCACTGGGTGCCTTTGCGGGATTCATCCGCACGCGATTCAATGTCCCTTCGTTCATCAGCACCCTTGCGCTCATGACCGGTCTTTCGGGGGCGGCGGAGTTGATTACCAATGGCTTTCCCCTGACTCCGTTCCCGGCATGGTACAACATCATTGGTGGCGGGTATGTGCTGGGCATTCCAGTGCCGGCTCTGGTGTTCCTTGCAGCATTTCTGGCGATGCATTTCTTCATGAGCAACACGGTATTCGGCCGCGAAGTGTATGCCGTCGGCGGGAATGCGGAAGCAGCACGGTTGAGCGGCATTAACGTGGCCCGTGTCAAGATACTTGTACTCGGTCTGACCTCCACACTCGCCGCTATCGCCGGCATCATGCAATCATCGGAAATCATGTCGGGCACCGCTACAACGGCAAAAGGATGGGAACTTGACGTCATCGCCGCGGTCATCATCGGAGGGACCAGTCTGACCGGTGGTGCGGGGACCGTTCGCGGAACAATGGTCGGCATCGTATTCCTCGGCGTCATTATCAACGGCATGACGCTCATGAACGTCAGTGAGTACTGGCAGCACGTGGTGCGCGGCATCTTGATTCTCGGAGCGGTGCTGATCAATAGAATGCAGGCGGAGAGTGCTGCTGCACAACGTGCCGGAGTAACACGATGATCAACCTCTTGTCACTGGGGTGGAACAGCCACTTTGCGGAGCGGTTTGCCGCGCTTTCCCAGGAGGGGGTGCTGCCCGCCCGCGTTGCCATCCAGCAAAAGCACCGGTACATCCTGTATACCGCCATGGGGGAACGACCCGGCGAAATCGCCGGCCGGGTTCACTATGAAGCCCACGGTACTCAGGACTATCCGGTGGTGGGCGACTGGGTCATAGTGCGCGAGAGGCCGGGTGAGGAGATGGTGACGATTGTGGGCATACTCCCGCGACTCACGCGCTTTGCAAGGAAGGCAATAGGTGTCCGCACGGTCGAACAGGTCATCGCCGCCAACATCGACACCGCATTTATCGTGAACGGACTTGATGCGGGCATCAATCCGCGCCGCGTCGAGCGGTACCTCGTTCTCGCCGCCGAAAGCGGGGCCCGTGCGGTTATCGTGCTCAACAAGGCGGATCTCGTCACGGACGCCCCCGGGGCAGCGCGTGATCTGGCTTCGATTGCGCATGGCTCCCCGGTCGTGGTCACCAGCGCCATACGCAACGAGGGCCTGGACAGCCTCCTCAAGTTCCTGCCGTCCGGTTCGACCGGCGCACTTCTTGGACCATCCGGCGTCGGGAAGTCCACCATCGCCAACCAGCTACTTGGACAGAACAGACTGGAGACGGGAGAGGTGCGCGCCGCAGACCGGAAGGGCCGTCATATCACGAGTCACCGTGAACTTGTTATCCTGCCGGGCGGCGGTTTGCTTATTGATTCGCCGGGCATGCGGGAACTGCAGCTCTGGGGTGGCGAGGAAGGGATCCAGGAAGCCTTTGAGGATATCGTCGCTCTGGCGGAAGCCTGTAAGTTCCGGGACTGCCAGCATATTGCCGAGCCGGAGTGTGCCGTCCGCGCGGCTCTTGAGGGAGGCCGCCTTGATCCCGCACGATACGCGAGTTTTCAGAAGCTTCAGAAAGAAATCGCCTACCAAGCGCGCTTGCTCGACAAGACTGCCTCCCTGAAAGAGAAGCAGCGCGCAAAGCGTCTCACCGCGCAGCACAAGAGGGGTTACCGGAAGACCTAACGGCTGGCAGCAGCCCTCTCTTTCCCGCCGAGTACGCGTGCCGGAAGAAAGAGCAGGGTTTTCAGGAACGCAAAGAGTGCTTCAAATGTAATCCCGACAATCCGGAATGGAATGGACAGCAGCCATACGATCGGGTAGAGTACCAGCGCCAGGAGCGCCAGCGGCCAGCAGAACACCAACAGAAGCAACCAGAGCAGGAATTTTATCACGGTGCACCTCCAGTTGATCATACGGCAGGAATGCGCCGGGGTTGCACTTGCGCCGCGAGTTGCATTCGCCCTTTCCTTGCCGTTCTTTGGCTGAGTTCGGTACATTTCTTTTCATTCTCCGGGGTACTACGTAATGAACCAGCGTCAGCTCCGCAAAACGCTTGCGGGTTTCTATTCAAAGAAGTTCGACACCGGCACAGATCTGTTGACACATGTCGTCCAGCAGATCGTGGAGCATGCAGGGATTGAGATTACGGGCGGCCGTGTATGGCGTCTGCGCACTGCCGCCTTTGCGTACGAGCTTGCCGCTCAGGTCGGTTCCGTACACAAAATACGGGAGCGCTACCGGATCCGTGCCGACCGCTATGCGATGTTCAAGCGGCTGCCGAAACAACGCACGGTGGTCCTGCGCGAAACCGACCGGTATCTCCGGCGCAGGGGGATCTTGCGTTATTCCGCCACCGGTGTGGGCGACATCGTGAAGGTCCACAACATCCCCTTCTACCAGTATATCCTCTCCTTCAACACAACGCTCAACGAAGATCAGATTGCTCCGACGCTCGACATCATCGGCATCGTTGTATCGAACATGTTGACGAGCCTGCGCAGTGAGCGGCAGGGCACCCAATACAAGAAGGCCCTCGACCAGGCCCGCGAGATCCAGCAGAGCATCCTTCCCGACGGCGCGCTGCGGTTTCATCATTACGAGATCTACGGTCTTTCCGTTCCCGATAAGATCGTGGGCGGCGACTTCTTCGACTACATCATCAGCGACGATAAAGATCGGCTTTCGATCGCCATCGGCGATGCCGCAAGCAAGGGAATGGTCTCGGCCGTGCAGGCGTTTTATATATCGGGCGCCATCCGTATGGGCATCGGCTTTCAGACCAAGCTGATCTCACTTATTCACCGGATCAACTTGTTGACGCACAGGATGTTCCCGTCCGAGCGGTTCTTCACACTCGTGATCGCCGAGTTCACCAATGACGCGAAGGGAATTTGTCTCTACGTCAACGCGGGTCATCCGCGGCCGATCCTTTTTCACGCCGACACACGCGACACAGAAGTGCTGGAATCAACGGGCACGATTATCGGACCCTTTCCGGAACAATTGTTTCGCCGGGAGAGCGCCGTTCTCGGCAAGGGCGATCTCCTGCTGCTCTATACGGACGGCGTGATGGAAGCAATGGACGCTGAAGGCAATCAGTATTCAGAAAAGCGGCTGGCTGAGGATCTTGTGGCCTTGCACAGCCGCAGCGCCGAGGAGATTGCACACGCAATTTTGGAGAGGGTGCAGCGGTATGGTGTGCGTGGTAAAAATCAGGATGACAAGACCATTGTGGTGGTGAAGAGGCTCCCCCCGATAGGCAATAGGCACTAGGCAATGGGCAATAGGTGTCAGGTGCCTCGTGCCCAGTGCCTAAAAATAGTACAAGTACTTCACCTTCAGCACACCCGCCCGCTCCGTTGTGCGCATCCTCGCGGGCAGCAGTTCACCGCCTGGAGAGTACTCATCTTTTCGCTCCCGTACCTCATTCAACGCGAGATAAATCCAGCTCTTTGGCAGGAAGTTGTAGGAAAAGAGGAACCCCACGATCACCCGGTCAAGACGATCTGTGGATTTCACGAACACGTTGTCGACGTAGATGCGGAGGTTCAGATTGTTGACAGGTGTGACGGAGACATACGGACGGGCATTGTATGTGATATCTTCCACTTTGCCCCGGGGGTTTCCTTCAACATATGCATTGAACGACGTCCCGAGCTCGATGGCGTTTGACGTCTTCCATTCCACATTGCTGTACAGCCAGACGTAGGACGCAACATACTCACGATCAAAGTTGTACCCGTGAAAGAATCCACCGCCGAAATTGCCTTCCCAGCGCGGTGAGGTATGGAACCATGTGCTCACGTCGACTTCCCACATATTGAATTCCTCACCTTCATCCCTGGTCGGTCCCCCGATGACCGTGACTTCGTAGCCCCACCCTTCCCTGAATTGCATGTTCAACCCGACTGCAGCCAGGCGGTCCCAGCAGAGATCCGTTTCCTCATATCTGAAACCGAGACCGCCGTAGAGAAAAATCTGGCTGAGTGCACCGGTGTCGAAAAACCAGCGGGGTCCGGTGATGGCATCAAGGAGCGCAGTCCCCTGCCAGGGAACAAACCCCACATTGTCAACGTCGAAGGAGCTGCCAATGGCGCGTCCACGGATGAGCACCGCCCACGATTTGCCGAACTGGACAAAACCGGCGGAACCACCGAAATCCCCATCCCCGTCTTTAATCGAACGTGCGATCTGATACGCCAGCTGCCAATCAGAACCTCGAAAGGCGCCGTCAATGTCCACAACTCCCTCAAGGTGACCAGGTGTGTGTTTTCCAACGAAGAGAAGGCCGACTGCCGAGTTTTCCAGAATGCGTTTCTTCACGCGGGCCGAGCTGAAGATCGCCGCCGGCTCCGTCTGCCGGACGTCGTCATCGTCCGTGTACTCCACGCTGCCTGTCCGGGCAACGAACGTGCCGTATTCCCAGGACTCCAGGCGGCCGTGCGCCTTTGCGCCGATCTGCAGAGGAACAAGTGTGCCGTCATCAAGCACTTTGCCGATCCTGCGTGAATAGAAAAGCTCGAGGGGCGTGTAGAAACCCGTGTTGTTGTCCCGTCCGGCAGCCATGAACACTTCCGTGCCGGTGGTAAAGAAGGGCCGCCGCTCGTTGAAGTAGCTTTCGTAGCGTGAGATGTTGAACTGGAAGGGATCTGCTTCGATCTGGGCGAAGTCGGGGTTGCCTGTGAGTTGAAGTGTTAGTTGCTCGGATGGATTATAGAAGAGATCGATCCCCGCATCGGGCTTGATGCTGTATTTTCCGCTTTCGGTGTATGTCGCCCGGGTAAGGACAACGGGATATACTTCCAGGTTAAGACCCTCTACTGTGGGCTGTGCGCTATTCAACCGGAGCGTACCGAATCTGGAGATCCGCTGCCCTTCGTTCTGTTGATAAGTGCACCAGTAGACGTCTTCGTTCTTTGAGGATATCCATCGATCGAAATCCAACCCCCACTCGACGAGGCCCCGATTGTACCGGAGCGACTTGAACGGGATTTCCATCTCGATAACAAATCCCCATGCGTAGACACCGCTCCGGGCGAACCAGACGCCGTCCCAGCTGTAATCGCGGTTCCGCGCGTCGTCCAGCATGCGCGCATCTCCCTGTACCCCGGCTGCACTGACGGCGAATTTGTAGGCCGTCTGTTTGTCCCCAAACGTATCCAGCATGAGTGATACTACATCGCCACTGGTCTCATCGTGCACAGAACTGATGTCCATGATCTCCGCATTTTCTTGCCTGCAGACTATCAGACAATAGAGCGCTTCGTCCGTTGCGAGGAGTTTTGCCACTGTGGCTTCGGAGGACGGTTTGCCGTAGTACGGCTGTAATTGCGTGTACCCATCTGTGGAATCAGCCTGATTCCAGAGTTCATCAACGACACCGTCAACGACCGGGGGAAACCGGACAGATTGCAGGGTCAGGACCTTTTCCCCGGAGAAAGCCACTCCATAAGCGAGGAGAAGGCCCACCACAATGCCCGTGTTTGATCGAAAACGCAAGAGTCAGTGAACCGTGTGAAATGAACGGAATGGTGCGCACTCCCCTCCGTTGTATTGGACGCAGAAACGACGGAAATTGTTGCGTCTCTTGGCCAAACTGCCTATTTTCGAGGAACAGGAATTCCTTCACCCGCACCTCGACCCGGATCCAAATTCTATGCCTGCACTCGAACAGTTTCTGCAAAGCATCAGCGATCTCATCTGGGGCTACCCATTGCTGGTGCTGCTCTTCGGGACACACCTTTTTCTGACATTCCGCCTCCGTTTCATACAGCGATATATCGGGACCGCCATAAAAATATCCCTGAAACGTTCCAGTGAAGGGACCGGCGATGTCAGCCAGTTCGGGGCCCTGACGACGGCGCTGGCTGCGACAATCGGCACGGGAAACATTGTTGGTGTTGCCACCGCTGTGGCGGCAGGGGGACCCGGCGCCGTGCTCTGGATGTGGCTCACCGGAGTCTTCGGCATTGCGACAAAATACAGCGAGGCCCTTCTCGCGGTCAAGTACCGGATCAAAACTGCATCGGGTGCCATGGCGGGCGGACCGATGTATGTACTGGAACGCGGCATGAAAGCGAAATGGCTGGGCGTGGTGTTCGCTTTCCTCACCGCCTTTGCAGCCTTCGGCATAGGAAACATGGTACAGGCCAACTCCATCTCGACAATGGTGGCTGAGAACTTCAAGATCTCCCCCTGGATCACCGGTGTTCTCATGACTGTGTTGACGGCCGTCGTCATCATCGGCGGCATTAAGTCCATAGCCCGGGTCTGTGAGGCGCTGGTGCCATTCATGGCCATATTTTACGTACTGGGATGCCTCATTCTTCTCATCATGAACTACAGCACGTTGCCTGACACGGTCTCTTTGATATTCAACTCCGCATTTACCGGCCAGGCGGCCATCGGGGGGTTTCTCGGTGCGGGCATGAAAGAGGCGATCCGCTATGGAATGGCCCGCGGGCTGTTTTCCAACGAATCCGGACTCGGGAGCGCCCCTATCGTTGCGGCGGCTGCACAAACAAAGAACCCGGTGCGCCAGGCGCTGGTCTCTTCCACCGGCACGTTCTGGGATACCGTCGTGGTCTGCGCCATGACCGGCCTCGTGCTGGTAAATTCGGGAGAGTGGATATATGGGTTGAAAGGTGCCGCACTTACGAGTGCGGCGTTTGCGGATTTTCCCGTCATCGGACCAATTGTACTTACCGTAGGACTTCTGACATTTGTCTTTTCGACCATTCTCGGGATGGTCTTACTACGGCGAGAAGGCCGCGGAGTATCTGCTTGGGTCTCGCGTGATCAAGCCGTACCGCTGGCTCTGGGTTGCCGCAGTGATGGCCGGATCGGTACTATCGTTGCCGCTCGTCTGGACGTTTGCCGACATCGCCAACGGCTTGATGGCAATCCCCAACCTGATCTCGCTTCTTGTATTAAGCGGCGTGCTGATTGCAGAGACAAAGCACTTTCTCTGGAACAAGAATCTCGATGACAATGCAGAAGGTGGTCTATGAAGAGAAGAGTAGTGCTTGTCACAGGCGCCTCCCGAGGTATCGGTAAGGCAATTGCCACCCTGTTTGCAGAAAACGGCGACCGTATTGCCGTGCACTACCATGTGGATGCCGTCAGTGCCGAGCAAACGCTCGCCGCACTTGCCGGAAGCGGGCACAAGACGTTCCAGGCGGATATTGCCCGTCCGGAGGAGGCCCGACGGTTGGTCAGTGACGTACTCAGCGCAATGGATCGCATTGATGTGCTTGTAAATAACGCCGGAATATTCGAGCTGCATGCGATTGCCGACGTGGGATTTGATCGCTGGGTCCAGGCATGGGAACGAATACTGGACACCAATCTTCTCGGTGCGGCACACGTGGCATACGGTGCCGCTCAGGCGATGATACGGCGGGGAGGCGGAAAGATTATCAACATTTCTTCCCGTGGAGCTTTCCGCGGAGAACCGGACGCGCCGGCGTACGGGGCCAGCAAAGCCGGGATGAATGCCATGAGCCAATCCCTGGCTAAAGCACTTGCGCCCCACAAGATCATGGTCTACGCAATTGCACCCGGCTGGGTGGCAACCGATATGGCTGCAGATGTTCTGGCCGGAGAGGAGGGAGATGAAATCCGCAATCAGAGTCCGCTGGCGCGCGTCGCCGAGCCGGATGAAATCGCACGCACGGCGCTTTTCCTTGCTTCAGAAGGCACTGATTTTCTCACCGGATGTATCATCGATGTCAACGGAGCTTCATACTTGAGAACGTGAGAGGAGCACCGCACCTTGGCCTCGACACCGACATTACGGGACTCCCTGCACCAGCTTACACGTCCCGGCGAGCTTTGTGTAAAGGCTGAGGACGGGACCGTCCATTGCTATGCGTGCGGTCATCGCTGCAAGATTCTCCCCGGGCGGGAAGGTATCTGCAAGGTACGCTTCAACGACGGCGGTGTTCTCATGGTCCCCCATGGATATGTGAGCGGGCTCGCAGTCGATCCTATCGAGAAGAAACCGTTCTTCCACGTCCTTCCCGGTGCTGCAGCCCTCAGCTTCGGCATGCTCGGTTGCGACTATCATTGCGCCTATTGCCAGAACTGGTACTCATCCCAGAGCCTCCGCGACCCGATGGCCGCCGCAGAACCTCGGCGGATCACCGCCGAACAGATTGTCGGCCTCGCCCTTGAGGAGCACATTCCCGTTATCACCAGCACATACAATGAGCCGCTCATCACCACCGAATGGGCGGTGGAGATCTTCAAGCTCGCGAAGTCCTATGGCATACGCTGTGCATACGTTTCCAACGGGAATGCCACGCCCGAAGTGCTCGACTACCTGCGACCATGGATTGACTGCTACAAGGTCGACCTCAAGAGCTTCCGGCAGAAGAGTTACCAGCAGCTCGGAGGCAGGCTGGAGAATGTTCTGGACTCCATTAAGCAGTTGAAACAGATGGGGATCTGGGTGGAAGTAGTCACGCTGGTCGTCCCGGGGTTCAATGATGAGCCTGAAGAGCTTGCAGACATCGCCGGATTTCTGGCTTCGGTCTCCGCCGACATCCCGTGGCATGTCACCGCATTCCACGAAGATTACAAAATGACCGATCCACCCCGCACGTCTCCTGCACTGCTCCGCCGTGCAGCGGAAATCGGCAGCGAGAAGGGTTTGCACTTCGTCTATGCCGGCAATCTCCCGGGACAAACCGGACGGCTTGAAGACACACGCTGCCCGGAATGTGGAACAACAGTTATTGAGCGGTCGGGATTCAGCGTGAAGTCAAACAAACTGATGGAGGGACACTGTCCACGGTGCGCTGTGACCATTCCCGGCCTGTGGGAGAAATAAAACGGGCTGTCTCATAAGTCATGAGGCAGCCCCTTGTGAGACCGGGTGAAACACAGAGGAAGAAGATCCTACTTCGGGGGAAGTTGCAGCTTCTGCCCCACTTTGATCAGATCGGGATCCTTCAGGATGCCCTTGTTGAGATTGAAAATCTCCATGTAGCGCTTCGCATTACCGAGGTGGGCCTTCGCCAGCTTTGACAGTGTGTCTCCGGCCTTCACGGTGTAGTAGCCATACACGTCTGTTTTCTGCACCCCGATATTCGCTTCAACCTCAGTCTGCCACGTGGGAACCGTTTTGAGTTCGTCCCAGAACAGGTCCTTGTCGAGTGCATACGGAGCGGAACCCTTGATCCGCAGTTTACCCGCCTCTTCCTTCACATCGAGGCCTGCAAATCCGAGGTTGCGTGCAAGATCCAGCGCTGTTTTATATTTGTCCTGTAACATTATGTCCCTCCGTTTTTGTTAATTGTGAACTACTTGACGCTTTTCTTCATGAAGCCGGCGAAGAGACCCCAAGCACCGATGGCCAGATTCACGATAATACCGATGGTGCTCTCGTTCAGTGCTATGCCGGCAATATTGTTCACTCCCAGTGCCCCGAGAACGCCCACCAGCGCATTGAGACCACCGAGACCCAATGCACCGACACGCTGCTGTGTTTCGGGACCCTTGAAGCCGAGATAACTCAGAATGACTCCGGAAACAAGATTGAATATGCTGCCACCCTGACTGCTCCCGATAGCTGGAATCGCGCTTGGTGCAGCCGTGCCAATAAGGCCCAGCACCGTCTGGATAATACCAGCGTACTTCGAGAATGCTTGTAGCATAATAACCTCCGTCATTGAGGAACTGCAGTGCGGAACACCGGAGACTGAACGAGATGAAGCGTCATACTTCATCTCGATGGACCTAATCTATAGAACACTCGCGTAAGTGTCAACCCCAAAAATGGGTGTTGTTTTCTTCCAATACGCCTGTATTTCACGGCTTTTTCGTATCTTTCAGCATCAACCTATGCCCCATATGCAACCTCTGGTCTCCCTGATCATAGCCGTCTACAACAAGCCCGCAGTCCTGCGCCTTGTCCTTGCCGCGTGCTCACGGCAGAGGTTTCGTGACTTCGAAATTGTTGTGGCCGATGACGGCTCGGGAGTTGAAGTGAAACAGGTGATAGATAAGGCCCGGCAGCGATTGTCGCTCCCCATCACCCACCTCTGGCATGAAGATCACGGCTGGCGGAAAAATGCGATGTTGAACAACGCCATCCGGGCATCGGGGAGTGGCTACCTGGTTTTCATTGACGGCGACTGTATTCCAGGCCGTGATTTTCTCCTGGACCACTGGCAGCAACGCGAGAACCGCAAGGTGCTTCTGGGCAGACGCGTTGAAACCAGCAAGCGCTGGTCGGAAGCCCTGACAGAAGAGCACATCACCAGCGGACGGTTCGAACACTACGGATGGAAGGAATGGATGGACGGAATCCGGGGAGACGCGCTGAGGATTGAAGATGGCATCAGAATTCCGCCGGCATGGCTCCGCGGTCTCCTCATGCGCAATGTCCGGGGAATGCTCGGGAGTAACTTCTCCGTTGCAAAAAACTGTCTCGAAGCCATTAACGGCTTCGATGAACTCTACACCGGCCCGGGATGCGGCGAAGATTCCGATATCCAGTACCGCCTCTCTCTCACCGGAATCACGGGAAAATCACTCAGGAATCTTGCGGTCCAGTATCACGTCTGGCACCCGTTGACAACGGTCTCCGACGCTAGCTGGGAAAGGTTTGAAATGGTGAAGCGCACCACGGAACCGCGGTGCCGGAAGGGGTTGGACACGCTGGACATACCCGGCACGGTATGACCACACCCTCTCTCCCGCAGATCCGGGAGAGAGGGTGGAACAGTGGACAGTTACTTCCCCATATCCTTCAAGCCTTTGTTCTCCACTTTCGTATATCCTGCCGGTACTTCGAACTCCGAAGCAGCTACTGACTTCATCTCGATCTTCGTGACTGTGCTTTTCATCATTGTGCCCATCTCAGTCACGATTGGAAACCCGTCGATCTTCATCATCGCTTCGCTGAGTCCCTTGAGACCACTCGGGGTCATCGACGCCATGCGCTTTGTCTGCTCCAACATGTCCTGCCTCATGGCAGAAAAACCCCTCACGTCCTGTGTCACCCAGAGGGAGACTTCTTCCTTCCCTTCGCGTTTGACACTGTAGCGGGTGCAGGCAAATCCGCTGATCGATTTCTTTTCGCCGGTCTTTACAACGTCGATTTTGGACTCCTTCTGTGATCCGGCCATCTTCCCGCCGAGCATCTTTTCCATCATTTTCCGCTGCTCCGCGGGCATATTCTTCATCTGTTCCTGCATTTGATCCATCTGGGCATTCATCTTCTTGCCCATCTCTTCGAGTTCGGCAAATGTGCTCACGCTGTACGTCTTGTCTTTGACGTTGACGGTGTAGATCTTCTCCTGGTCAATTCTGATGACGGTGAAATCGCCGTCAGCAGCATTCATTGTCTTGAGTTTCTTCGGCACATAGTATGTCTGCGTCAGTATTTCCTGGCCGTTGGTGACGATTTTGGTCTCCCAGACCATGCTCTGACCGAATGCCGTTGCAGCCAGGAGCACCATAACGATCCCCGCCACTAGTACCCGCGCGCCACGCTTCATAGGAACCTCCATTGTAGTAGAAATGCGAGTTACCCCTCGACCGCCAGAGGGCGTGCAACAACAATGCCGGTCACGGACTTGCTGCGGCCTACGTATTCCGCAAGCGAGCCTTCGGAAATCGTCACTGCGCCGCCCGAGAGCGGCGCATGAAGGAACTTCGCCGTCTTATCTTTCCGTATCACCATTCCCGTGTGCGCAATATCCATTCCTTCCTGGGAGGTGACGGTGCCGACGATATCGCCGTCGTGCAACAACCCGGAAATCGAAGCGATGTGTTTCCGCGGCACGCGGTGCAATGCGGCTCCGGAAAGGTTTGCTTCCGCGACTTTCACCCGGGCCAGGGCCGTATCATCAGCGAGTTGTGCGTAGCTTGCGCGATGGGCCGACATGAAATTGATCGTCTTGCGGTATGCTTCTCCGTGAAGAGTCATCGTAGAATCCTTGACGATCCCCTTGCGCTCGTTGTCAGCCATCCAATCGGTGAAGTAATGCAGCCGGCTCGCGTACCCGTCGATGGCGCCGCCGGCATACCGGATGCGCTGCAACTGCGCGGAGAAATCCTCAAACGATGTCTTCCCGGAGGAAAGGCAACGGGACATCGCGAGGCAGTTCTCCACGAGGGTGAGACAGTCAAAACCCCGCAGATTGATGACCAGGTGTTCTTCGCCCGGCTCTTCCAGTGAGTGGGCGACATACGGCGTCCCGATGAAATGGGTTCCGAGTGCCACCATGTTCTTGCCCACCTGCCCATGCAACAGTCCGGCACCAACTCCCCACCGCATCGTGCGTTCAAGAATTTCCCGGTCGCTTTCGCTACGCCCGTACATACCGGATGGCACACCCGCAATCACCGCAGCGCCCATTGCGCCCAGCTGTATCAGAAAGTCGCGGCGTCCAACGGAACTCAATGGATTATTGGCCATGACACACCTCCTCGCGCATTCCTCTTCACAGGGCCGGGGTTCAGAACGGCGGTTCTTCCAGCGCTCCCGCCGGCACAGGCTCAAGGCCGGGGAATGCTGGATTTTCAAATCGTGCGTAGCGGTTGACAAACGTGAGCTTCACATCGTCGATCGGACCGTTGCGCTGTTTGCCGACGATGATTTCTGCCGTTCCCTGAACCTCCGCCCCGTGTTCGGATTTCGGATCCGTGTACATCCCGGGACGGTGGACGAACATAACGACGTCGGCATCCTGCTCGATGGCCCCCGATTCGCGAAGATCTGAAAGAATCGGCCGTTTATCGGTGCGGCCTTCAACCGCCCGGCTCAGCTGTGACAACGCAATGATGGGGATACTCAGTTCCTTGGCCAGAGCCTTGAGTGATCTGGATATCGCGGATATTTCCTTCTCCCGGTTCTCAGCCGACCTGGGCCCCTGCATGAGCTGCAGGTAATCTACGATAATCAATCCGGCATTATGCTCGGCTTTCAGGCGGCGTGCTTTGGCCCGGAGTTCCAGGATACCGAGACTTGCGCTGTCATCAATGAATATCTGCGCTTTCGCCAGCCGGCCGGCAGCGAGGCTCAGGCGGGTCCATTTCTCATCCGGCAACTGTCCGGTACGCACCGCGTGCGCATCAACGCGCGCCTCGGCACAAAGCAGTCGCATGATCAGCTGCCGCGTTGACATTTCCAGCGAGAAGATACCGACCGGGGTCGGCCTCCCTTTGTGCTGTGAAGCGTTGGCGGCAAGCGACAGCGCAAATGCCGTTTTCCCAGAGCTTGGCCGCCCGGCTACAATGATCAAATCGGAATTTTGCCATCCACCGGTGAGTGCATCGAGATCGCGGAAGCCGCTCGGGACGCCGGTCACTCCTTCATGCTTGCCGTGGATGCTTTCCAGCATTTCCAGTGTGGTATGGAGTTCGCGCTCCATGGAGATGAAGCTCTTCTTGAGGCGCCATTCGGATATCTTGAAAATCGCCTGTTCGGCTTCATCGAGGAGATCGAAGGCATCTTCGGTGGGACTGAAGGCGCGCGCGGCGACGCGGGAACTTTCGCCGATGAGTCGCCGGAGGATGGCTTTTTCAAGCACAATGCGCGCATGGTACTCCACGTTCGCCGATGACGTGACCTTGAGCGTGAGCTCGACAATATATGACTGTCCCCCGGCGGCATCCAGGTGTCCACGGCGACGAAGTTCCTCTGCAACGGTGATGCTGTCAGCCGGCTCCCCCCGTTCAAAGAGGCCGCAGATCGCCTGAAAGATTTTTCTGTTCCGCTCGGCGTAGAATGCCTCGTCATCCAGCACTTCGAGAGCTTTGGAAATCGCTTCCTTCTCCAGAAGCATGGCGCCGATAATCTGCTCCTCGATGTCCACCGCCTGCGGTGGAACGCGCCCTTCCTGGATCTGACGCTCGGTCGCGAGGTCAATATTGCCGCGATGCGGTACTTCCGGCATGGCCGCACATCCTTCCGTTATCGTGCAAGCAGTTCGGCGTGCAGTTTCTGAATCGCCTGGAAATCCTCCCAGGTCGGCGTCTTCCAGTTGGGGTTCCGCAGCAGTGCCGCAGGATGATAGGTGACCCGCAACGGGATCCCTTCAAACAGCAACGTCCGGCCGCGCAACCTCGTCAGACTGTCATTGATGTGCAGGAGATTTTGCGCAGCCGTCAATCCAAGACAGACAATGAGCTTCGGCTTGATCAGGGCGATCTGTTTTTTCAGATACGGGATGCACGACTCCACTTCTTCGGGCAACGGCGTTCTGTTGTTCGGCGGCCGGCATTTCAGAATGTTACAGATATACACATCCTCACGCTTCATGGCGATAGCAGCGAGTATCTTGTTCAGGAGCTGCCCGGCACGCCCGACAAACGGTTCTCCCTGTGCATCTTCATCCGCTCCCGGGGCTTCACCTACAAACATGAGTGTGGCATGGGGATTCCCCACGCCGAATACGAAGCGTGTGCGGGTGTGTCCGAGTGCACACTTGAGGCACCCGGAAATTTGTTCGTTCAGGCGCGCGAGGTCTTCCGTCGGCATCCACTCCTCGTGGACCGGCGCCGGTTGCGGTACCGGCGGGAGCTCGAAGAGCATCATGTCGCCGGGGTCGTCAGGCTGCGTCCTTGTTCGGGCGTTTGATGATCCTGAGGTTGTGCGTGGTGTCGGCATGGCGGTGTGTGTGGTATTCTGCGGTGATGGGGATGTGCCGTCAAGCAGCAGAGAATCCCCGAACACTTCACGATCCGATTCCAGAAAGTGCCGCAGGGATGTCCAGAAGTCATTCATATGCTTGGCATGTGCTCGGCATGTGCGCGGCATCTGCATGGCATCCGCCTGGCTGCAGAACCAGCCGGCGGCACGCATCACCCGGCACCGGCAACGAGACGTGCGATACGGTCAAGGATGTCGTCCGCAACGTCGGTTTTCGGCTTGCGGGGAAGCTGTTCGGCTGTTCCATCGGGTGCAATGATCGTCACGACATTGGTGTCCGCACCGAAACCCGCACCGTCGACGGTCGGATTGTTCATGACCACGAGGTCCAGCCCCTTGCGGGTGAGCTTCTCCCGGGCATTCGCCAGCTCATCCTCGGTTTCGAGTGCAAACCCGACCAGAATCTGCCGCGTCTTCCGTTCGCCCACAGCGCGCAGTATATCGGGGTTCTTCACGCAGGCAATGGTCCAGCTGTCACCCGCAACTTTTTCACGTTTAATCTTCGCCGGCGAGGGTGTTGCGGGGGTAAAATCCGCAACCGCGGCGGCCATGATCAGTACATCCGTGCCGTCAAATTCTTTCATAACGGCTTCGTGCATTTCGCGTGCGGTCATCACATCGATCCGATGAACACCCGCCGGTGTGGGAAGATGCACGGGGCCTGACACGAGCGTGACCACCGCGCCACGGCGGGCCGCCGCCGCCGCGAGTGCAAATCCCATCTTGCCCGATGATCGGTTCCCCAGAAAGCGGACCGGATCGATCGGTTCATAGGTCGGCCCCGCCGTCACAAGGATGCGCCGGCCGGGGAGATCCTTCCGGGTTCCTGCAAGCACGCGCGACACACTTTCCGCGATCACCGACGGATCCGGGAGCCGGCCCGGACCGACGAGTCCGCTGGCAAGCTCTCCGCTCTCGGGTTCAATGATGCCGACGCCCCGCTCCCGCAAGCGTGCAATGTTCTGCTGTGTCACCGGGTTGGCGTACATATCCCCATCCATCGATGGGGCCACAAGAAGCGGACAACGAAGAGCAAGCACAAGCGATGTGAGAAAATTGTCCGCCATGCCGCACACGATCTTGGCAATGGTGTTGGCCGTTGCCGGCGCAATCACCATCAGATCGCCCCATACCGCCAGCTCGATGTGTCTCGTCCATTGCTCGGCGGGCTGTTCGGCGGACGGGAACATGTCGAGGATTACTTCCCGGCGCGAAAGAGTCGCCAGCGTCAACGGCGTCACAAAATGCGTTGCTGCTGGCGTCATGACCACCTGCACGGTGGCCCCTGCCCGCACCAACTCACGCACAAGCAGAGGGCTCTTGTAAGCAGCAATGCCCCCGGTAACCCCCACGATGATATGTTTGCCTTCGAGCATCGGCCAGCCCGAATCAGGCCTCCTCGGTCTCTTCCGCCGCCGGCTCTTCATCCACGAGCTTCGGCAATTCCTCTTTTTCACGGTACCGCCAGCTCAGCTTGTCGGTGATGAGCTCTTCCAGCGCACTGTCGGTGGGTTTCGTGCGCTTCTCAAACTCAAGGCTGATCTTCAATTGATCGGGGTTGATATCGTTCTCCTCCCCTTCACCTTCAGTTTTCACCGTGATCATTTCCACCCGCTGGTTGAATTCGATCTTCAGCTCTTCGTTGATCTGGCGGGCACGGCGTGAAGCGGCCACGATACATTCGTGGACATTCTTGTCGGGCCTGTTGAAGAACTCGAGATCAATTGGTTTGAGAGGCATGGTTGTCGCTCCGTGATGACTGCTGTAAATGATGTTCCACAATTTCCTGGACTTCGGCAGTGGCCCGTTCCAATGTGTCGTTGACCACCACCCAATCAAAATGCTGCGCCTGGGCCAGTTCCATCGGCACGCGTTCCAGCCGGCGTGCCAGCGTTTTCGCATCCTCCGTCAGCCGTGCGCGCAACCGCTCTTCGAGCACTGCCTGCGACGGCGGGTTGATGAAGATCAACAACGCCACGGGGTACTTGCGCTTAATCGACAGCGCCCCCTTGACGTCGACATCAAACAGGAGGTGCTTTCCCTGCTTCATCGCCGCATCCACCTCACATTGCAGCGTGCCATAATAGTTACCGTAGATCTCTTCCCACTCGACAAACTCCCCTGCCGCCACACGCGCGCGGAACTGGTCCGGAGTGAGAAAGAAATAGTCTCTTCCGTCACGTTCGCCGGTCCGCATCGGCCGGGTCGTGGCCGAGACGGAAAACCGCAGAACCGGACACCGGCGCAATATCTCCCGGGCAATCGATGTCTTCCCTGCACCACTCGGTGCGGAGATCACCACGATTTTCCCGGCGCCTGACACGCCGCCTGTTGCACAGGGCGGCATATGTCACTCGACATTCTGCAGTTGCTCGCGGATCTTCTCCAGCTCTTCCTTCATGCCCACGACGATGTGGGAGATTTCCTGGCCGCTGGATTTTGACCCGATGGTGTTGACCTCACGGTTCATTTCCTGCACGAGGAAATTCAGGCGGCGCCCGGCCGCTTCTTTTCCCCCCAACGCCTCGAGAAAGAACTTATTGTGACTCCGGAACCGTACGCACTCCTCGGTGACATCCAACCGATCCGCCAGCAGCGCAATTTCCAGCTCAAGCCTGTTTTCGTCGATCCGCTCCACTTCAATAAGCTGTTTGATCCGTTCGCGTAGCCTTTCCCGCTCCAGCGGAACCTGTCCGCGAGAGAGTGCTTCGACTTCATCCAGGCGCCGGGAGAGCACACCGATGCGCGAACGGAAATCAACCTCCAGCTCGCCGCCTTCCTGGGTTCGCATCTGCTGGAATCCCAGCAGGGCCGACTCCAGTGCACGCCGGGTGACTTCCCACTCGGCCTCGTCCGCCGATGCACCGACCTCCTGCTCCAGGATATCTGAAAACTGAAGCAGGTGCTCCAGCTTGATCGTTTCACGCAACCGGAGCGCCTTCTTTAAATCCGACAGCAAGCGGTAATACGTGCGTGCCGTTGACGGATTGATCCGTAGTGCAGTAGATTCACCGTTGTTCCGCTCGATCGACACCACAATGCTGATTTTGCCGCGCACGACATGCCGGCGGATAATCTCCTTAATCTCCCCTTCGCGGAGATTCAGTGTGCGGGGCAGCCGCGAAGATACCTCAAGAAACCGGCTGTTGACTCCTCTGACTTCGACGGTCGCGGTGAGGCCATCCGTGGTTACCTCGCCCCGGCCGAACCCGGTCATACTTGTTACCATCGGTGCAACCGCAATTTGTGCATAAGGAATTAAATTTACATAAAATCGCCGGCAGCTGCAACCTCTAATTCTGCACCAAAAAGTCTATGATTATCCACACTATATCCACAAGAAACTGCGAAAACATTGGGAAAATGCCCCTAATTCGCTATATTGTGGATAACATATGCACTCGGCCTACCATACGCTCCGGGCCGTGGCCCTAGATCTCTCCAAACGCCTCCCCGGACAGAGCATTAAACAGATCTATTCTCAGGATAGGGATGAGGTAATATTCGGATTCGGGGGCCTTGCGGGGCATCTCGTGGTCTCGTGCCGCCCGGATCTGCCCTGTTGTTACCTCCACAGCGCTGTCCAGCGCGCGAAGAAGAATTCCGCGGATGTGCTTGCGCTTGCCGCCGGTCACACGATTCACAACGTCACCATCCATCCTTCCGACCGCGTGCTGACGTTCCATCTGTCCGCAGGATTTGCCCTCACCATTCAGCTCTTCGGCGCGCGATCCAATGTCATGCTGACCTCCCCGGATGCCAGGATTGCCGACGCCTTCAAGCGCTCCAGGGAACTCACCGGCCACACGCCGGCGCTTTCTGCGCCCGGCGTTATGCTTTCGCCTGAAGGGCTGGTGGCCGCCGTGCGGAGCCTTACGCAGAGTACGCTGGGTGCTGCGGTCAAGAAGTTCGCTCCCCAATTTCCGGTCATTGTCATCCTGGAACTTCTTCACCGTGCGGGGCTGGCATCTGAAATGCCGGTTGCGCTGATGCCGGTCGATTCCCTCCCGGCACTGACGAGGGCAATCTCCTCGGTCAATGCCGAGCTGGCAGCCCCCCGGCCCCGTATCTATTCACGGGACGATGGAACTCCATCCCACTTCTCGATCATTCCTCTTACCGCACTTGCCGGGCAACGGGAAGAATGCTTTGAAGATATCCACAAGGCGCTCCAGTCATTCATCGCATGGAAGAAATCGGCGGACAATGTCGCCTTGGAGCGACGCGCTCTCGAACTCCGCATACGCGCCACACATGACCGTGCACGGCGGATCGTCCAGGCAATTGATGCTGATCTTGCCGCCGGTGACCGCGCGGAACAATACCAGCGGTACGGTTCGTTGATACTGCAGCATCTGCCGGACATTGCACGGGGCTCGGACCATGCCGAGCTTGCAGGGCCCGACGGAGAGGTCCGTGTTCCCCTTGTGCCGACCGCAACGCCGTCGGAGAATGCACAACGCTACTTTGAGAAAGCAAAGACGAGCAAGCGCGCGCGTCAGCTTGCCGGCCGCCGCCGCTCCATCTACAGCACCCGCATGGAGCGCAGCGCAACATTGCTTGGCGAACTCGAGCATGTTTCCACACGACAGGACTTGAAAGCCTATATGGAACGCCACCACGACGATCTGCACGATCCCCGGGAACAGAGCCCCGCCGACGATCAGGATCGGCCGCTCTTCAGAGTGTTTGTTGTCGAAGGAGGATTCGAAGTATGGGCGGGGAGGAGCAGCGCCAACAACGATCTGCTGACCCTCCGGCATGCAAAGCCGCAAGACTATTGGTTTCACGCACGCGGTGCATCCGGTTCCCATGTGATACTCCGCGTGGCTTCCGGCCGCGGTGAACCCGGCAAACGGGCCATTTGCCAGGCGGCATCCATCGCCGCGTACTATAGCAAAATGCGCACCGCAGCGATGGTCCCGGTGGCGGTGACGCGACGCAAGTATGTCCATAAGCCGAAAGGAGCAGCGGCAGGAAGTGTCGTGCTCCAGCGCGAAGATGTACTGATGGTTGAACCCCACTTGCCGTACCCCAGTGAGGATGCCGATGAGTAAACGATCCGCTGTAAGGAATCTCGACCCGCGAAGGAGTCTTGACCCGCGATTGATGTCCGTCGCAACACGTGCTATCCATGGTAATCAGCTGTTCCCGCACCGGGCGCCCGTCGCTCCCCCGATTGTGCAAACCTCAACATACCGGTTCGACAGTTCCGGAGATGCGCTGCGGTATGCCCGGGGCGATCCCGATGTGTATGTCTACACACGCTATCACAACCCGACGGTGCGTGCCGCGGAAGAACGGCTCGCGCTGATCATGGAATCGGAAAAGACTCTGATGGTTGCCTCAGGAATGGCGGCAATCAGCTCCGCGATTCTTGCGGCCGCCCGGGAGGGGAATTCAATTGTCAGTACCCCCGCACTGTATGGCGGCACCTACCGTTTCTTCCGCGACATCCTCCCCCGCCACGGTATTACCGTCCGCTACGTCCATCCGGACCGCCTCGACCGGATGGATGCACTGATCGATGCGACCACGCGGGTGGTCTACTTCGAAACCCCCACGAACCCGACACTCGGCATTGTGGACATCGAAGCCCTGGTCACCGCGGTCCGCAAGGCAGAGCGGCGCGTGCGCAGGAAGATACTGATCATGATCGACAACACCTTCGCGACAAGCCTCAACCAGCACCCCTTCCGCTTCGGTGTGGACGTTGTCGTTGAGAGCGCCACAAAATATCTGGGAGGGCATTCTGACATCATCGCCGGCGTTGTCGCAGGATCAGAGGAATTCATTACACAGGCTCATGCGCAGATGAAGTACTACGGGGGATGCGCAGATCCCTTTGCGGCCTTCCTTCTCCTGCGCAGCTTGAAAACGTTTGCATTGCGGGTGGCCCGCCAGAACGAAAACGCCCTCACGCTTGCACGCTCGCTGGAACTCCATCCCGGCGTGCTGCGCGTTCTCTACCCCGGACTGTCCTCGCATCCCCATCATCAGATCGCCCGGAAGCAGATGGTGGATGCGGGAGGCGAAGGATTCGGCGGTATGGTCACCATCGAGGTAAAAGGAGGGCTCCGCGGTGCGGTCCGGGTCACCGACGCGCTCCGCGTGGGAGTCAACGCCATGTCCCTCGGCGGAACCGAAACGCTGGTCAGCATTCCCGTCTACTCGTCTCACGTGCAAATGACTCCCCGGGAATTGCACCGTCACGGCGTCACACCCGGCATGATCCGGATTTCGGTCGGTCTCGAAGGTATCCTGGATATTGTACGGGATTTTGAGGCATCTCTGGATTCTTGAATGTTTCAGTGATTTTCCGTAACTATAAGTTCTCCAACTTGTATCACGGCGTCCACCAAAGGGAGCACAATCGTGAAGCACAGCATTTTCTTCCGTAGCATCATTTTCTTCAGTCTTTGCATCGTTGCGGCTGCATTTCTCGCGGGCATCAATGGATGCGCTCCAAAACAGCAGGAATCCATAGTCGCGACAATCGGCACGAACGCCATAACGCTCGCGGACTTCGAGAACATGTATACCCGCAGCAACGGGGATGCCAGCATTGATACTACCGTCAGCCAGGAGGAGCGGGAGCGGTTCCTTGATCTCATGGTCAAATACCGCCTGAAGCTTACGGACGCCTACCGCCAGGGATTGGACAAACGCCCCGAAGTACAGGGCGAAATCAATCAGTACCGGGGAAGTCTTGCCGCGTCCTATCTCACCGACCGCGAGCTTGTCGTCCCCAGCGTACGGAGGATGTACGACCGCAGCCTCGAAGAGATACGTGCAAGCCACATCCTGCTGACGTTCCGTCAGGATGCCAAGGCGGAAGACTCCGCAGCGGTGTACAAGCAGGCTCAGGAAATCATCACGGAAATTAAAGCCGGCAAAGATATCGGTGAGCTCGCACTCCAATTCTCGCAGGATCCCAGCGCGAAGCAGAACAAGGGCGACCTGTACTATTTCTCCGTCGGACGCATGGTACCGGAATTTGAAGATGCGGCCTTTGCGCTGAAGACCGGCGAAGTTACTTCAACACCCATCAAGACCCGTTTCGGGCTGCACATCATCAAGGTAACGGACCGGAAACCCTCGCGGGGCGAGCTCCAGGCAAGCCACATCATGATCCGGTTTGCCGACCAGAACCCGTCGCCGGAGGATACGGCAAAGGCGTATGCAAAGATACTGGCGATCCAGGACAGCATAGCGAAGGGCATTCCCTTTGAAGAGCTGGCAGCGCGGAATTCCGAAGATGGTGGATCCAGCGGCCGCGGAGGTGATCTCGGTTGGTTTTCGCGCGGACGGTGGCCGCAACCGTTCGATGAAGCAGCATTCCGGCTGACACCCGGCAAGACATCCCCCGTTGTCCGTACCTTATACGGTTATCACATCATCTACTGTACCAATGCCCGGCCCCCGAAATCCTTCGAGGAAGCCAAACAGGATTTCCAGAACCTTTATCAACAGCAACGCTTCCAGTCGGACTACGCGGCATTCACGGCAAAGATCAAGAAGGAAACCCAATTTGTCCGGAAGGATTCCGTGATCGCCCTTTTCGTCTCCGGGTTCGACTCCACAAAAGCCGTCCGCGACAGTGCCTGGGGTTCGACCCTGCCCGGCGATTTTGGCAGGGCAACAATGTTCACGGTGCTCGGACGCCCGATCATCGTGGATACGGTGATCGCCATGATCAAGAGCCACGTTGAATGGTCGACCACCTCCCTTCACCGTGTGTCTCTCGCACCGATCGTCGACAAGCTGGCCGACCAGGTGCTCTTTGAAGGAAAGTCGGAGCTGCTCGAGAAGCAGGATCCAAAATTCGCCGCGTTGCTGCGCGAGTACCGGGAAGGAATCCTTCTCTATCAGATCGAGCAGGATCAGGTGTGGAACAAGGTCACGACATCCGACTCGCTGCTGCGCCTCTATTTCGCAGACCACCGGGACAAGTTTGTTTTCCCGGACCGCGTACTCTTCACCGATATTCGTGCCGTTTCCAATGCCAATGCGGAGATCATCCGACAGAAGCTGCTGGCCGGAATGACCATGGAACAGGTTGCACGTGAAGATTCCATTCGCATGGCCGCAAAGGTGGCCTTCCAGCTCCGTTTTGGTGCGGGGAAAACAACGCTGCCGGCGGCACAGACGGGAACGGTGGCCTCCGTCGGATCATTCCTGACGAAGGAGAAGTCAACGCGTGTCATGATTGCAGCGTATGCAGACACGAGCACGCGCAAGTCCAAAAACGAAGCCCTCGCAAAGCAGCGTCTGGAGCTTGTGAAGGGGTTGCTGATGAAGACGCACGGCATTGCATCCGACCGCATCATCACGGAGATCCGGCCGCGTAATTTTGCAGCCGCGAAGCAGCGGGATACCGCCGGGGTCCTGCAGCTTCTGGATGTGCAGATACTCGGTCTGCAGCCGCTGGTGATAGGCCCGTTGGAAACCTTACTGGCTGCTCCCGCTGCGGACGACCGCGCGAAGCAGGCGGATTCTCTCGCCGTGGGCGGCTATTCGGCGCCGTTCTTCCACAAAGCGGGGTTTGTCGTTGTCCGTAAAGACGGGGTTGATCCGGCCCGGCAGAAGACCTTCGAAGAAGCGGGCGCCGAAGTCTCAAGTGCATTCCAGGAGTATGAATCAAAGCGCCTTGAAGCCGAATGGCTCAACCGCGTAAAGCAGTACGCACCGGTGATCGAACACAAGGAATTGTTGAAGAACGCCTTTGCAAAGACTCCGTGACGGGTGGTGGCGAGGACTGGCGGCGGCACTCGCGCTGACGCTGGCCGCATGCGGCCGGGAGGGCGAACGCAGCGGATATGTTGCCCGCGTCAACAGCGTAGTGTTGACCGACGCTGATATTGCGCATCAGCGCGACTCTGTGGGCGAAGCGGGTGCCGCATCTAAAGAATACATCAACGACTGGGTCGTCAACGAGCTGTTGTACCAGGAGGCCGAACGGCGCGGCGTGACCGACGATCCATCGTTCCGCGACCAGCTCGAGGCCATGCGCAAACGGCTTGCCGTCGCCGCTCTCCTTCAGGAAGCGGTGTATGCGAAAGTTGACAGCACCGAGCTCCCGGAAGACTCCGTCACCCAGGCCTACACGCGCTCGGGCCAGGCATTCCTGTTGCGCGAAGATATCACGCTTGCGAGTTATGTCCTCTTCCGCACCCGGGAAGCCGCCAACGCATTCCGCGCCACCCTCATGCGCGGCACCCCATGGCAGACCTCGCTGACCGAACTCCAGGCAAAACCTTCAAAGGAACCTCCCGTCATCCAGTCGGCGGACCATCAGTACTTCTCCAGTGCAACGCTGTACCCCGAGGAGCTCTGGAAACTGGCCCGCTCTCTCGCCCGTGAAGAGGTCTCCCCTCTACTTCGTACCAATGAGGGGTACGTTGTCCTTCGCACACACCAGAATTTCCGTCAGGGGGAACTTCCGCCGTTCGCGTACGCACGTGCCGAGGTGCGGGAACGTCTCCTGATGGACCTCCGTCGCGCCCGCTACGAGGAGTTCCTCGGTGTGGTCCGCAAACGGCATACCATCGACATTCGTGAACCACAGGCTGGACCTGATCCGTCCGCCTCACAGGAGTAATGCATGTTCCGTTCCGTCATCCCGCGCGCCCTTGTCCTTTCTCTGGCAGTGTGCGGCGTGTCTCCCGCACCGGCACAGGTGCTCGACCGCGTTATCGCCGTCGTGGAAAACGATCCCATTCTTGAATCGGAGTTGAACGCCCAGATCCAGTTCTTTGCTCTGTCCAACCGCATGGATCCAAAAGCTCCGGGTGTACACGATCAGGTACTGCAGGCGATGGTCAACGAGAAACTGATTGTGGCCAAGGCAATCCAGGACAGCGTGACCGTCACCGATGAAGAAGTCCAGCAGCAGCTTGAAGCGGCAATTCAGCAACGTGTGCAGCAAGTCGGCTCCGAGGCGCGGTTGGAAGAGATGTACGGTATGCCCTTGAGCAGAATCAAGCGGGAATACCGGGACGAAATGCGGAAGAACCTCCTTGCACAGAAATTGCAGCAACAACGCTTCGGTGCGACGCAGATCGGCCGCTATGAGGTGGAGGAATTCTTCCGGACCTATCGCGACAGTCTCCCCCGCGTCCCTGAAGAAGTGGAACTCTCCCATATCTTCATCAAACCCCGGTTCGGCGCCGCCGAACGCACCGCCGCATACAAGCGCATGCAGGCATTGCTCGACAGCATCAATGCCGGTGTCGACTTCGCGGAGCTGGCCAAGCGTCATTCGGAAGACCCTGGCTCGGGACCGCAAGGCGGCAATCTCGGCCTCGTCCGGCGTGGACAGTTTGTCAAAGACTTTGAAAGCGCCGTCTTCGGCTTGGGCGAGGGACAGGTCTCCGGCATTGTGGAGACCGAGCTCGGGCTGCATATCATCCAGCTGCTGGAACGCCGTGGCGATGCCGTGCGTGCACGCCATATTCTGTTGCGCATTCAACGCACGGACTCCGGGGACAGCAGCACCGTCGCTCTCCTGGATTCTCTACGCAGTGCCGCTCTCGCGGGCAGCGACTTCGGCGTACTGGCAAAGAAATTCTCTGAAGACAAGGAGACAAACCTGATCGGGGGCATGCTGGGCGCACTTGATCTGGAGCAGCTTGATAAGAGCTGGTTCACCGCCGTGGCACCGCTCTCACCGGGCGAGATCAGCAAGCCCGAAAAACTCCCGGTGGGCAGCTCGTACGGCTATCATATCGTGCTTCTGCGCAAACGCACACCGGCTCATGAAATGACCCTCGAGCAGGATTACCACAAAATCGAGGCACTTGCGCTGAACTATAAGAGATCAAAGGACTACCAGAGCTGGCTTGATGATATCCGGAAGAGTATCTACTGGAAGATCTATCCCTAACGGCAGAGGACACAGTTCGTGAGCACCGCTCCCGCCTCATCTACAGCCACGGGTGATGTCGCAGACGCGCGCCGGCTGAACGATGCGTATGATAAGCTGCGGAATGAGATCGCCAAGGTCATTGTCGGCCAGGAAACCATTGTCGAACACATGCTGATTGCCCTCCTGGCCCGCGGCCACTGCCTGCTGGTCGGTGTGCCGGGTCTCGCCAAAACACTCCTCATACGCACGCTGGCGCAAGTCCTCGATCTGAAATTCAACCGGATTCAGTTCACACCTGACTTGATGCCCAGCGACATCACCGGAACGGAGATTATCGAAGCACATCCGGGATCCGGCGCGAAGGAATTCCGGTTCATTCGCGGCCCTCTGTTCGCAAACATCGTGCTGGCCGACGAAATCAACCGTACCCCGCCCAAGACACAGGCGGCTCTCCTGGAAGCAATGCAGGAACACCGCATCACCGCGGCGGGAACCACATACACCCTTGATGAGCCGTTCTTCGTCCTGGCAACGCAAAACCCGATCGAGCAGGAAGGCACCTATCCCCTGCCCGAAGCCCAACTCGATCGCTTCATGTTCAACCTCTGGCTCGAGTATCCCTCCCCCGCAGAGGAAGTCCAGATCGTCAAGTCCACAACCGGACTCCACGACCCCGCACCCGGCCATATCCTGACGGGACAGCAAATTACCCGGTTTCAGGACCTGGTCCGGCGGGTACCTGTCGCAGATAATGTTCTGGAGTACGCGGTCAAACTCGTAGGAACCACACGCCCGGGGGCAGCCCAGTCACCGCAGTTTGTCAAGGATTGGATCCGCTGGGGTGCCGGACCACGGGCTTCCCAGTACCTGATTCTCGGCGCAAAAACCCGTGCACTCCTGACCGGGCGCCATACCCCCGATATCGATGACGTGCGCTTCATGGCCGGCCCCACACTCCGCCATCGTCTCGTCACGAATTTCAACGCCGAAGCAGACGGCGTCACCGCTATTGAGATCGTGGACCGGCTCGTTCGCGAGCTGCCCTGAGCACCATGCCGCAGATCGATCTCCGCCTGGGCATACCACCCGCTCTGGCACTCATTGCTGTCATCGCTGCGGTGGCCCTCGCAGTGCTCTTTTACCGCACGACCATACCCCCTGCACCACGCCCGAAGCGTCTCCTGCTGGCAACTCTTCGCGGCCTCGCCCTGGCACTCCTCGCTTTTCTTCTCTTTGATCCGCAACTGCGCCTCACCCTGACGAGAACCGCGGCGCCCGGATTGACGGTACTCGTCGATAACAGCAGGAGCATGTCTATTACCGACCGTGACGGCACCAGGAGCGACATTGTGCGCACGATCCTCCGATCATCCGTGCTCGAAGCGTTGCATCAGCGCGCACTGGTCACCATCGTTCCATTCGGGGCACGAGTGCGTACAGGCGAAGGTCTGACGGCGGATTCACTTTCGTTTACGGAAGACGGCACGGATATCGCCGGTGCACTTTCTGCAGTCCAGCAGAACGACCGCGCACTGCACAGCAACGCCGTGCTCCTGCTCACTGACGGTATTGTCACGCTGGGACAAAATCCCGTGGGCCCCGCCTCCGCATTCCCTGTCCCCATCACCACGGTCGGTATCGGCGACAGCAGCGAACAACGCGACGTCGCGGTGCAACGCATCGGCGCAAACGCAGTGGTCTACACCGGCGTACCGACGCCGGTCCAGGTGATGGTCCATGCAAGCGGCTATCAGAATGAACGCATCGAGGTCTCTCTCACTGACGGGACAACCTCTGCCGGGCGGACCACGCTGACACTCGAACCGGGGTCGCACGATTATGCGGTGCCGCTTACCTGGACGCCCGCCGTCGAGGGAACACACTCGCTGACAGCCACGGTGAGCAGTCTTCCCGGCGAAGTCACGACGCGGAACAATCGCCGAACCATAGCGGTACGGGTCCGCAAAAGCAAGCTGCGTCTCCTCATTATTGCCGGCGGGCCGTCATACGATCTTGCATTCTTCCGTACCACTGCACAGGAAGACCCTGCCGTCGCCGTTTCCGCCTTCACACAAACACCCGCGGGTACCTTCTATGAGGGACTCCTGACACAGGCGGCGCTGGACTCGGCGGATTGCCTGGTCCTGATCGGCATGCCCACCACGTTCACACATCCCTCAACGATTGATGCCGTGGCCGGCGCGATCAACCGACGGCATCTTCCGTTTCTCTGGATCGGGTCGCGCACGGTGGATGTGACGCGCAGCGGCGCACTCGCTGCATTGCTGCCATTCACCGCCACCGGTGCTTCCACTGTGGAACAGGAGATCAGCATCCAACCCGTCCCGGCGGAACAGGCATCTCCGCTGCTGGCTCCCATCCAACCGGGGGATCCGTCTCCGTGGCAGCAGCTGCCGCCTATTTTCGCCACACGCACACAATTCGCTGCAAAAGCCGGCGCAATGGTTCTGGCTACAGCACGAATCCAGAGCGTGATCACTCCATCGCCGGTGCTTATCGTCAGGAGCCAGGGCGGGCAGCGGTCTATCGCACTTCCGGGGTATGGCATATGGCGCTGGCGGCTCCTGGCACAGAGGTCGCCGGCCGTAGCAGGCTTTTTTCCAAAATTCGTCACCAACGTGATCCGGTGGCTCACGGCTCCGGACGACACCGCTCCACTTGTCGTCAAGCCGCTTGCCACGGTGTATGGCCAGGGGGAACCACTTGGATTCGAAGCGCAGGTGTACGACGTTCAGCAGCGACCCGTGGACGATGCCGAAGTGCGCGTTGTCGTGCAACAACGGAACCAGGCAATCGAAGGCACGCTTGCTTCTGTGGGGAACGGACGGTATGAGGGAACGCTGCCGGGTCTGGGTGAGGAGGGTGTCTACCGGTATCGTGCCGGCGCGGGAAAAGGAGGGGCTGTACTCGGTGCGGACAGTGGTGCCGTGCGCGTTGGTGGCACACATGTGGAATTTCGCACAACCCGAACCGAGACTGCTTTGTTGCGCGCCATCGCCGCCCGCTCCGGTGGTGCGTACCTGAGTCCGGGGGATCTTTCACGATTGCCCGACGAGCTCTCGCGTCAGGGATTTTTCACACCCCGCATTACCACCGAGGAATCGGACCACCAGATGCGCTCCTGGCCGTATATTGCTGGAGCAATCGTCCTGCTCCTCGCGCTCGAATGGCTTATCCGGAAGCGGAGCGGCATGCTCTAAGCGGATCTACCGCTTCTTCGCAGATCTACCGCTTCTTCCCTTTTCCTTTTGCAGCTGCTTTCTTCTGTCCCTTCGGCCGGGCTGCTTTCCCCTTTTGCTCTTTGAAGAGATTGATCTGATCCGCATTCTGCGGGGGAGCCGGTCCAGCCTCCTTCGCCGTACCGTTCTCCTGTGCCTTCTGCCCGTTCCCGTTTGCCGGTTCATCTTCATCACGCGGAACGGCGGCCACATCGGCCACCTGATCACCCTGGTCGAGCCGGATCAACCGTACACCCTGGGTGTTCCGCCCGGCAATACGGATTGCGGATACGTGCTGCCGGATGATGACGCCATGCGTGGTCACAATCACCACGTCGTCTTTCTCCGTCACTTCTTTGATGGCGATCATGCGGCCGGTCTTGTCTGTTGTTTTGACCGTAATGATGCCCTTCCCGCCCCGGTGGCTGATTCTGTAGTCCCCGGTATTGCTCCGCTTCCCGAACCCAAGCTCGGTGGCGATGAGGATGGTCGCATCGCTGCCGCGCAGCACCACCCCACCCACAACACGATCACCCTTGTTCAGCCTGATGGCATGCACGCCGGATGCGGCGCGACCCATGGTCCGCACTTCCTGTTCCGCGAAACGGATCGCCATGCCCTCCGAGGTGCCGATGACAATGTCCCGTTTTGCATCGGTCAGATGGACATCAATCAACGAGTCTCCCTTCGACAACCCGATGGCACCGATGCCGGTCTTCCGAGGGTTGCTGAACTCGCTCAGCGCGGTTTTCTTGATGTTCCCCTGTTCGGTCACCATCAGCACATTCAATGGTGCATCAAAGCTCTTGACCGTGACATATGCCATGATGGTTTCACCCGGTTCCTTCGACACCAGCGTGCCGATGGATTTGCCGCGCGCAGTTCGCCCGCCTTCCGGGATCTCAAACACCTTGAGCCAGTAGCAACGCCCCCGGTCGGTAAAGAGCAGGATATACTCGTGGGTCGACGCCACGAACATGGCTTCGATGAAATCATCTTCGCGTGTCGTCGCACCCGTGCTTCCCCGTCCCCCGCGGGATTGCCGGCGGTAGCCGCTGACCGGGAAACGCTTTACGGAGCCGTTATGGCTGATCGTGATGACCACCTGCTCTTCGGCTATCATGTCTTCAATGCTGAATTCTTCAGCTTTGTAGACGATTTCCGTCCGCCGTTCGTCGCCGTACAGCTCTTTGATTCTTTCCAGCTCCTCGCGGATGATCTGCAGCTGCAGCGGCTTGCTTTTGAGGATGGCTTTCAGACGTTCGATCAGTTTGATGGTCTCGCGATACTCATCTTCGATTTTCTTCCGTTCCAGACCGGTGAGCCGCTGCAGCCGCATATCCAGGATAGCCTTTGCCTGGATTTCCGACAGCTTGAATTTCTTCATCAGCCCTGTTCTGGCTGTATCCACATCCTTCGACGCCTTGATGAGTTTGATGATTGCGTCGATATTGTCCAGGGCAATGATGTACCCTTCCAGGAGGTGGGCGCGCTTTTCGGCTTCTTCAAGCTCATATTTGGACCGCCGGACGACAACTTCGTTCCGGTGCTGGATGAACAGACGTATAATCTCGCGCAGCGTGAGGACCTTCGGCCGTCCCTCCACAAGCGCCAGCATGATCACGCCGAACGTGGTCTGCATCTGCGTGTGCTTGAAGAGGTTATTGAGAATGACTTCCGCATTCGCATCACGGCGCAGGTCGATCACGATCCTCAGACCGTCACGGTCGGATTCATCGCGGATGTCCGCGATATCCTCGAGTTTCTTATCGTTCACCATATCGGCGATCTTCTCGATCAGGTTGGCCTTGTTCACCTGATACGGAATCTCCGTGACCACGATGCTTTGCCGATCGTTTTTGCCCGTCTCAATGCTCGCGCGCGCACGCACGACAATCCTGCCGCGGCCCGTCGTGTACGCCTCCCGCACACCTTCGTACCCGTAGATAATCCCGCCGGTCGGGAAGTCCGGTGCCTTCACGATCCGCATCAACTTCTCGTTGTCCAGGTTCTCATCCTTGATCAGCGCGATGCAGCCGTCCACCACCTCGGTAAGATTGTGCGGCGGAATATTCGTGGCCATGCCCACCGCAATCCCGCTTGTGCCGTTCACGAGAAGATTGGGGACCATCGCGGGAAGAACGGAAGGCTCTTTCAGTGTATCGTCAAAGTTCGGCGTAAAATCGACTGTATTCTTGTCGAGATCCTTCAACATCTCTTCAGCGATGCGGGCCAGGCGTGCTTCCGTGTATCGCATCGCCGCCGCCGAATCGCCGTCGATCGAACCGAAGTTCCCCTGGCCGTCCACCAACGGGTAGCGCATCGAGAAATCCTGCGCCATGCGGACCATGGTGTCGTACACCGCGGAATCGCCGTGGGGATGGTACTTGCCAAGGACTTCACCGACGATGCGCGCCGACTTCTTGTACGCCCGGTTGGCGGCGAGCCCCAGGTCCTGCATCCCGAACAGCACGCGCCGGTGCACGGGCTTGAGCCCGTCACGGACGTCCGGGAGTGCACGCGCGACGATGACGGACATCGAGTAGTCGATGTACGACCCACGCATTTCATCTTCGATATCAACGGGAATGACTTTTTCGGTCAGTGTTGCCATGCGTTTTTTCTCGCGCCGATTTACACGTCCAGGTTGCGCACGTACTTTGCGTTCTTCTCGATGAACTCCCGGCGGGGTTCCACATCATCACCCATCAGGATGGAGAAGGTCCGGTCCGCATCCGCGGCATTTTCGATGGACACCTGCAAAATTGTGCGGGTATCCGGGTTCATAGTGGTTAACCACAGCTGTTCGGGATTCATTTCCCCAAGACCTTTAAACCGGGAGATGGCGATGCCGTTGCCAATGACGAGTGCGCCTTCTTCATGAGGCTCTCCAGCTGCATCTTCCTCACTCTTCTTGCTCTTCTCCCCCTTCAGGCGTTTGATGAGCTCATCACGCTCTTCCTCATCATAGGCATACAACTCCTGCTTCCCTTTTTTCACCTTGTACAGCGGAGGCTGTGCAATGTACACGTGCCCGAGGTCGATGAGTTCCTTCATGTGCCGGTAGAGCAATGTCAGGAGCAGCGTACGAATGTGCGACCCGTCCACGTCGGCATCGCACATCAGGATTATTTTTCCGTAGCGGAGTTTTGCAGAATCGAACTCTTCGCCAACACCCGTGCCGACTGCGGTAAAGATATTGCGTATTTCCTCGTTCTCGAGGATTTTGTGGAGACGTGCCTTTTCCACATTGAGGATCTTGCCTTTCAGCGGAAGGATCGCCTGAAATCTGCGGTCGCGTCCCTGCTTTGCACTGCCGCCCGCGGAATCGCCTTCGACCAGATAGAGTTCGCAGTGCTCCGGATCGCTCATGGAACAATCCGCAAGTTTTCCGGGCAGACCTCCGCCCGAGAGTGCATTCTTGCGCCGTGTAAGATCGCGCGCTTTCCGTGCCGCTTCACGGGCTTCCGCCGTCTTCAGGGCCTTATCAATAATGCGCCGTGCATCCGCGGTATTGTCTTCAAGCCAGGAGAGGAGCGCCGGACCGATGACCGCTTCCACGATGCTCCGCACTTCGCTGTTCCCCAGCTTGGTTTTTGTCTGCCCCTCGAACTGCGGCTCCGGCACCTTGACGCTGATAACCCCCGTGAACCCTTCCCGGAAATCGTCACCCGAGAGCACAATCCCGCCTTCTTTTAGAATGCCGCTTTTGTACGCATGCGTGTTGAGGGAGCGGGTCAAGGCCGTCCGGAAACCGACAAGATGTGTCCCACCTTCGTGCGTATTGATGTTGTTCACGTAGGTGAAAATGTTCTCGCTGTACTCGTCGTTGTACTGAAATGCCGTTTCCACTTCCACCATGCGGCCGTTTTCATCCTTTTCCGCTCCCTTTGCGGAAAACGGCTTCTTCATCAGCGCCGGACGGGTCGCATCGATATACTTCACAAACTCCACCAGGCCCCCCTTGAAGTGGAAGGTCTCTTCCTGCTCATTCTTTGTGCGGCGGTCGATGATGCGCAGCGTCACCTCGGGATTGAGAAACGCCAGTTCGCGCAATCGTTCGGCAACCGTTTCGAACTTGAAGACCCGGCTCTTGAAGATCTGCCCGTCCGGCATGAACGTGATCAGCGTCCCGGTTTTCCCCGACGGCGCCTTTCCGGTGACTTTTGCCGGCGCTACGGGATCGCCGCGGCGGTACTTCTGGAGCCAGACCTTGCCGTCGCGGTACACCTCCGCCTCCAACCACTCGCTCAGCGCGTTGACCACGGATACGCCGACACCGTGGAGACCACCGGAGACTTTGTAGCTGTTCTTGTCGAATTTGCCGCCGGCATGCAGCATGGTCATGACCACTTCGAGGGCCGAGCGCTTCTCTTCTTTGTGGATGTCGGTGGGAATGCCCCGGCCGTCGTCCAGCACTGACACGGACCCGTCTTTGTTCAACGTCACTTCGATGCTATGCGCAAAACCCGCCAGCGCTTCATCGATCGAGTTGTCGACCACTTCATAAATCAGATGGTGCAAACCGCGGGCACTGATGTCACCGATGTACATCGCCGGACGGCGCCGTACCGCTTCCAGCCCTTTGAGTACGGTGATGTCTTCCGACGTATATGCGTGCAGATCGCCGCCGTTGGCCGGTGGAGATCCCTTCCCATTTGCTTTCGCCTTTGCCATATGTCGTCTTGTTCTTCCCTCTGTCAGATTCCGCGACACGCGTACCGCGTGGCGCTACCGGAAACGGATATCCCGAATCACGTCCGATCCCGCTGCCGCGTTCAACTTGTGTATGATCTCAAGACGCTTGAGTGTCAGTTCCGCCCGCCAGGGGGCGGTCTTCACACTCACAAACAACACCCCGTTGTCGATGCGTTGCGGCTCGGTCACCCTTGCGATCTGCTCCCCGACAATCTCCGCCCATCCGGCAAGTACCCGGTACCGGCGCAGCGTTCCGTCAATCCCCAACGCTGCCACCAATTCTTCGATCGCGCTGCCGATATGCACGGGCTGGTGCTTTTTCCCTTTCGTTTCAGAACGGCGCTTCACGGCACCTCCCGCCCTCAACGATGATTCTCCGGTGCTCACTCGTCCACCGCATCCCCTGCCCGATGAGGGATTCATCCGTCGCTGTCATGATGCTCTGCCCCTTCGTCTGCAGACGCTGCATGACACATGCCGCACGCTGACGGTCAAGTTCTGCGAAGAGGTCGTCCAGCAGGAGCATCGGCGTTTCACCGCAGCGTACGGTGACGTATTCATACTCGGCAAGCTTCAGCGCGATCAACAGTGTCTTGTGCTCGCCCTGTGACGCATACTGCTCCGACGCGAGCCCGTCGATGGTAAACGCAAGGTCATCGCGGTGCGGGCCTACCAGTGTTGCACCCCGCCGCCGCTCCTCTGCACTCCGTCTCTCCAGCGCCCGGCCGAAGTGCTCCGCAATCGTCTCCACCGTCGACTGCGCATCCACGCCTCCGACCGTCATATAGCGTACGGCAGCACTCACACCCGCTCCTGCGAGGAAGTTGTATGCCGCACCAAATTCCTCCCGGAGCGCATCAATACATACGGCGCGTTTGTGTATAAGGCGGCTGCCAAGCCGGACCAGCTCATCATTCCAGGCCGGCAATTCTCCCGCCGGGGATGCACCGTTCAACCGCGCATCCAGCAGCAATTTGTTGCGCTGGCGCAGAACTCTGCGGTACTCGACAATGTCCGCAAAATACGTACGGCTTGTCTGACACAATACCAGGTCCAGAAACTTCCGGCGCTCCGCCGGGCTGCCGGTAATAATGCCGGCCTGCTCCGGAGAAAGAATGACCGCCGGAAACATGCCGATCAGAGCCGACATCCGGTCCAGCGCGCTTCCGTTCACCTGAACGCTCTTCTCACCCGACAGCGCGTCCACACTGATCCGTACGTTGGACGCTCTGCCGGCGGCATCGGCCATCGCCGCGTGTACCTCCATAAGGGTGCGTCCCAGCATTACCACCTGGAGGTCGCTTGCGGCATAAAAACTCTTGCTCAGGCTGAGATACGAGACAGCCTCAAGAACGTTGGTCTTTCCCTGCCCGTTGTTGCCGAGCAACAGGGTTATTCCCGGGCCAAACTGCAGATGTGAGTCGGCGTGATTGCGAAATGCTGAAAGATGCAACGACCGAACCTGCATCTGCCTCCCTGCTTATAATACGGCAGCCCCGCTTGTGACGGGGCTTCCGAAATGTTTTCGCGTAACCCGACGCGGGTGCACACTCCACACTGACACGCGTACCGCCTACGTGTTCAACCGCACCGGCATAATCAACATGACTGTTGATTCATGCTGCAGCTCCTCAGCCGGAACGATGATCCCGGCGCGCGTTGACGTGCTGAATTTCAGTATGACCCGGTCCGTATCAAGATGCGTCAGGATGTCGCCCAGATATATTGCATTGAATCCTATCTCCATCCTCTCCCCGTCATATTCACACGGCAACGTTTCCGTCGCCTCTCCACCGAAATCCACATCCTGTGCGCTGAGTTTCAAGCTGTTCGTGTCGAGTTCAAGCTTTATCTGATGTGTTGTCGCACTGGCATATAGCGATACCCGGCGGATCGATGCAATCGCCTGATCCCGGTTCACCGTTGCCAGTTTGGTGTTGTCCTGCGGAATCACACTTTCATAATTTGGATAGGTTTCCTCAATGATACGGGAAATCAATACCGAATGATTATAGGCAAATCTGGCATGCGTGTCACTGATGCTCACCGTACACGTACCGGATTCAAGCGCCTTCGCCAGAATGCCCATTGCCTTAGACGGAATGATAACATCCTTGCTCAGACGCGCAGGTGAATCCGTGCGATAGCTCGCACGCGACAGCCGGTGACCGTCGGTGGCAACCGCTCGAATTTCCGTTCCGCTGGCCTGAAGAAGTATTCCCATCATCGCCGGGCGGAGTTCATCGGTACTCACTGCAAACGATGTGCGATACACCAATTTCTTAATGGCGCTGCTCTCAATAACAAATTCACTACTCCCCTTGAACGGCGGTATCTGGGGATATTCCTTCGCCGGTTCACCGGTAAGAGCATATTCCCCGGTCGGCGTTGTTATGCGTATTTTGCTCGTCGTAGGATCAATTACAAACGTCACACCGGTATCCGGCAGCGATCTCATCGTATCAAGCAGTCTCTTCGCCGGAATGGCTACAATTCCATCTTCACTACCGCTCACATCAATTCCAATAGTGGAACTTACCACCAGATCCGTGGCCGTAACATTCAGAGTATTGTTCACCAATTCAAATAACAGTGTTTCAAGAATGGGCATTGTCGATTTGGAAGGAATAACACCCGCGAGTTTGGAGAGAATACGCTGGAGGTCCGAGGTACTGACCGTAAATTTCATCGTGATCTCCCTGGAGGCAAAAATGAGGGGATAAACATGTCAGTGAAATCAAGGAAATATACGGAAAAGCTATATAATATTCCAGTTTTTAAAGAAAAGAAGAAAAGATAAGAGTAGTAATAGTAGTGTGCAAAGGTTGATAAAACGAAAAGTGGAATGATGAACAGGCGCGAGTATGTAGTAACCGGCATACAGCTCATAAGGTGCTTGAGAACGAGAGTGTGAACAAGCGAGGAGTTGCCAACAGCTGTGTGGATAAAGAAAAAGAGATAGGCAAAAGAGTGTTGTTATGAACAGTGAACTGACACATTATCACCGCAATCAAGAGCACAGCACACATATTGAGAACATGCAGAGCATCATACGTGGCCAAGCATCTGGAGACGGCGTTTGATCTGTTGTACATGGGTCTGATACTTGGTATCCACCCGCATCTGATCTTCTACAGATTGATAGGCGTGGATAACCGTACTATGATCGCGCCCGCCAAAATGCATGCCGATGGTCTTGAGAGAAGCGTTGGTGAGTTCTTTGATCAAATACATGGCAATCTGGCGCGCGTTGACGATCTCCTGCTTTCTCGTCTTGGCACGCAGAAGATCATCGGGAATGCTGAAGTATTCACAGACTGTTTTCTGTATCGTTTCAATGGTAATCGGCGAACGCACATCGCCGATCACTACTTTCAGCACGTCACGGGCGAGATCCAGGTTGATTTCGCGGCCCTCAAGTGATGACCGGGCCAGGAGGCTGATAAGACATCCTTCCAGCTCGCGGATGTTGGAGGTAACGTTGCCGGCAATGAACTCCACGACGTCTTGCGGAAGCTCAATTCCGTCATCCACGCTCTTCTTTAACAAGATGGCGATGCGGGTCTCAAGATCCGGGGGTTGGATGTCTGACGTCAATCCCCATTGAAAACGGGAAAGTAAACGGTCGTCCAGACCCTTAAGGTCTTTGGGAGGCCGGTCGGAAGACAGGACGATCTGTTTGCCGAGCTGGTGGAGCTCATTGAACGTATGGAAGAAGCTGTCCTGCGTCTTCTCCTTTCCGGAGAGAAACTGAATGTCGTCTACGATAAGGACATCCATACTCCGGTAGAAATTTGAAAAATCGTTTGTCCGGTTGCTCTGAATGGCATCCACAAAGTCCACGGTGAACTTCTCGCTGGAGACATACATCACCCGCCGTGCTTTGCCGTGAGCAAGCACATGATTGCCGATGGCTTGAATAAGGTGGGTTTTGCCAAGACCTGTTCCACCGTAGATAACGAGGGGATTGAAGGATGTTCCCCCGGGGTTATTTGCCACCGCCGAAGCGGCTGCACGGGCCAGCTGGTTACTATCGCCCTTGATATAGTTATCGAACGTGTAACGCGGGTTGAGGAAACTCTGGAAATTCATCGTGACGGGTTCGGTACGCAGCGACAGGGGCTCCGGCGGACGCAACGGCGTCGTTGATTGAAAGCGCGATTGAAGAGCCGGGCTGGAAGGGCGCACCGGAAGCACGGGCGGCACATATTCAAGGTCCTGCGGCGATTCCTCTGTCCGTATGGAGTATTCCAGGCGGGCGTTCTTCCCGAGGACATCAGTGATCGTGCTGTTAATAATGGTACAGTAGTGCTCATCCAGCCAATCGTAGAAAAACTGGCTGGGCACCTGTACTCTCAACGCGCCGCTGTCCAGTTCCTGAGGAACGATCGGCTCGAACCAGGTCTTGAAGCTCTGTGAATTGACCCGTTCTCTGATCTGATCCATGCATGCCGTCCAGACTCGTTCGGCCTGCTCCTTGGATGATGGCTGCGGAACCTGGCTCGCGCTGTTAGTGATATTCAAAGCGGAAGTTGGCGAGTTATCCATAGCAGATCTTCAGATATTCACAATTTTATCCACACACGTGTGTGCAAGTATCTTCAACATCAGGATGTCCAGGAGTTATCCACATATTCACTTATCCACACTGCTCCATAACAGCAATATTATGAATTGGTTATGGATATTTGTTACGGAGGAGTGTGATGGATGTCAATAAGGCGGATGCGGAAGGGGGAAGCGCCGGTCTAGGAGACTGACAATTCACATGTTATCAACATGTTTTCCCTGCCGCGTCCATATATCAAAATAAGGTTTCCAGGGGGGGAGCGCAAGGACTTTCTATGCAATGGTGCGTTCTTTACGATTGTAAGTCTGGCCTGTTATTCTTATCTTGACATACTTTGTTGGTCTCCAGGAATGTTGAGAGAAGTGAGGGAAGAATATGAAGAGGACGTTTCAGCCTCATATCCGGAAACGAAAGAACACGCACGGTTTCCGTGCCCGCATGGCGACAAAAACCGGGCGTCAGGTAATTGCCCGGAGGCGGGCCAGAGGGCGCAAGAAACTCACGGTCAGCGACGAACGGTAGGTGAAGCCGGTCGAACCGCTCCGGGGCCACGCTGCATTCGACCGTGTTTTTGATGGCGGCCGGAAAATCGGTGGCGCGTTAACGGTGTGCGTGTATCTCGTTGATCGCGCGGGAAAGGCCGCCCTTCGTGTCGGATTCGCGGTTTCGAGCAGGCAGTTCAATGCTGTGCGGAGAAACCGTGTGCGGCGGTTGATGCGCGAGGCCGTTCGTCATGAGTGTACGCCACTGTACGCGGCACTGACACAGCTCCGCGTCTCCGCAGATCTTGTGGTGGTTTTCCGTCCGCGACCGAACCTTGATGTGCACCGTCTTACCCTTGCGCCGTTCCGCTCGGACATTGCCGATGTGTTCGGCCGGCTCGCCGAACGGCTCCTGGAGCCTGCACATGCGTAACGCCGTCATCCTCCTCATTCGTGCTTACCAGCTGGCGCTTGCACCGCTGTTGCCAGCCAATACATGCCGCTACTCTCCGACCTGCTCCCAATACGCCATCGATGCCGTGCAAAAGTACGGCGTGACCCGTGGCGGATGGCGGGCCATCAAGAGAATCGGCAGATGTCATCCGTTTCATCCGGGCGGATACGACCCCGCCTGATTGTTGTTCTGCGCTAAGGGCACCCCATGGATAAGCAATCGACATTTGGCTTCATACTCATCGGCATCATCCTTCTGGGATGGATGTGGCTGCAATCGCCACCCCCACCCCCCTCCCCTGCCATCACCGATACGCTGTCTGTTCAGGGGAAAGCCCCCGTGGATACGGTGCGTCATGCCCCGGCACCTGCGGCCGTTGAGCCACGCAAGCCCTCCGGGTCGGATGTACTGGAACTGGGGAGCGCCTTCACCGGCAGAGAAAAGGGTGTTGAGAAGACCGTCACAATCGTGACAGAACTCTACACGGCGCAGCTCACGACACGCGGCGGCCTCCTCAAAACCTGGGAACTCCACAAGTACAAGAGCTGGGATGGGTATCCCGTACAGCTCCTGCAGGCCGAATCGGGTGGGGATATCAGCGTGCTGTTCACGTCGCGTGACGGACGGTTGATCAATACACACGGATTATTCTTCGATGTTGATGGGCCGTTTACCGACCGCATTACACTGACCGGGAGCGATTCCTGTATGGTGGCATTGGCTCTTCGCGCCAACGACGGAGGGCGTATCGTGAAACGCTTCACGTTTCACGGCAATGACTATGCGTTCGGACTGAAACTGGATTTCGAACGGATGGATTCGGTCATCTCGAATTTTGAGTACCAGGTCGTGTGGGAGAACGGCATCCGGTATGCAGAAGAGAACAGCGTGGACGAATCCAGCTTTGCCATGGCGTATGCCTATTCCGGCGGAGAGCTGACTGAAGTCGATGCATCCAGCGTCGGAGAGAATGTGCAGCGCGACATTACGGGCGCCGCCGATTGGGTTGCGCAGCGGAACAAATATTTCATCGCGGCAATGTTGCCGCGGGGCACGAAAAGTGAAGGAGCGTATCTGGAGGGTGTTGCGCTTGGCATGCCGAATAGTGGTGTGCTGGAGCAATACGGGATGGCGTTGAAAATGCCGTTTCGCGGCCGCGCGAGCGAAAGCGCCAGCCTGGATGTCTACATCGGACCGCTCGAATACGATCGGATGAAAGCATTCGGACTCGGCCTCGAGACAACCATGAACCTCGGTGCCGCGTGGATCATCCGTCCGATCTCTGAATATGTGATGATACCGCTGTTCAAGTTCCTGCGCTGGTTCATCCCGAACTATGGGGTGGTCATCATCGTGTTTTCTCTGATCATCAAAATCGCACTGCACCCGCTGACAAAGACCAGCATGCGGTCAATGCGCAAGATGCAGAAGCTGGCGCCCATGATTGAGGAGATCAAAGCAAAGTACAAGGACGACCAGCAGAAGCTGAGCCAGGCCACGATGAATCTGTACAAGGAGTACGGGGCCAACCCGGCGTCGGGTTGCCTGCCCATGTTGCTGCAGATGCCGATCCTGTTTGCACTGTACGCGGTCTTCCGGTCGTCGATTGAACTGCGTCAATCATCATTCGTCTGGTGGATCAAAGATCTCTCGATTCCGGATTACCTCATCCATCTGCCATTCAGCATTCCACTCGTGGGCATCTCCGCGTTGAGCGGACTTGCACTCCTGATGACTGCAACGACGATCATCCAGCAAAAGCAGACAGTCACGGATCCGCGGCAGAAGGCAATGGTCTGGATGATGCCGCTGATGATGTTGTTGATTTTCAACAGCCTGCCGTCCGGTTTGAATCTCTACTACTTTGTGTTCAACCTTCTGTCGATAGGGCAACAGATGCTCTTTAACCGGCAGCACAAGGATGAGCCGTTGCGGAAAGTCGATCCCAAGAAGTCACAAGGGGGGATCCTGAGCCGAATAGCGAAGGACCTGCCGAAAAGGAAGTAAGCACGCCACTGCAGGTATGTATGCATATGCGAGCCCCGCCGGACACCGGCGGGGCTCGACTGTTTGCAGCATTGCGCCTCGATGCTGAAATTCGTAGAATATTTGCTGTCAACGTGCGTGGATACATGCAAAATAGCGATACAATAACGGCTATAGCAACCGCGCCTGGAGTAAGTGCCGTGGCAATCGTGCGGGTGAGCGGACCGCAGGCCGTGGGTGTGGCCGATGCGGTGTTCCGGGGCCGGGCGCCGCTTTCCCGGGCTGCCGGTTTTACCGTGCACTACGGGCATGCCGTGGACAGATCCGGGGAACCGGTGGATGAAGTGCTGGCGACCATTTTCCGCGCGCCGCATTCGTACACGGGGGAAGACCTCGTGGAGTTCGGGTGCCACGGAGGGGCTGTGGTGACCGCCGCTGTGCTGGATGCGCTTCTGGGAGCGGGGGCGCGGAATGCAGAGCCGGGAGAATTCACCCGGAGGGCCTTTCTGAACGGGAGAATGGATCTTTCTCAGGCTGAAGCCGTGGCCGATCTCATTGGTGCTCGCAGCGGTCGGGCACGGCGGGCATCACTGGAGCAGCTGTCCGGGCGCCTCGGGAGCCGTGTGGGCGAACTGCGCAAAGAGCTCCTGGATTTATGTGCGTTATTGGAACTTGATCTGGATTTTGCGGAAGAAGGATTGGAGGTCATCAAACCCTCCGACGTGGAAATGCGGCTTGGGGCGGCGGCTTCGTGCGTGCGCCACCTAGCTTCAACCTACGAAGAAGGACGGCTGTACCGCGACGGCGTGGCGGTCGTCTTCGCCGGAAGACCCAATGCCGGCAAGTCAAGCCTCTTCAACGCCCTCCTGAAGGAGGAACGCGCAATTGTCACCGCCGTTCCCGGAACCACGCGGGACTTCCTCGAAGAATCTGTCTCCCTTGACGGAATCCTGTTCCGTTTGATCGATACCGCAGGAATCCATGTGAGCGAGAATGCAATAGAACAGGAAGGCATTCTTCGCGCTCGAAATGCACTGCGCACCGCTGACATCATCGTGCTGGTAATAGATGCGACTGAGGAAATCTCGCCCGGCATCCCCACTAAAGAACTGGGTCCGCTTACGGAAGGACAGAAACTTCTCATAACCCTCAACAAAACCGATCTTCTGAAAAACGGTCCTCTGAAAAGCGGTCCTTTGAAAACCGATCGTTGGGATCATGCACTCTCAGCAGATTTGGGCAACGGCGTGGAAGGTAGCGGCGAGGTTCTTCTGCCGGTTTCAGCTCTGACCGGAGATGGGATTCAGGAACTGCACAAGACTCTCGTGAAGCTTGCATCCTCAGGATTCAGGTCGGACGAACATGATGTGATAATCACAAACCGTAGACATAAGGAGGCCCTTGAACGGGCGGCAGCGGACCTGGATCGGGCACGCACGACCCTGTCTCAGGGAGCGACTAACGAATTTGTCGCCCTGGATCTCCGGGAAGCTGTAAACTCCCTCTCGGAAATCACAGGTCAGCTGACAAGCGAAGAAATACTGAATGCCATTTTCTCCCGATTTTGCATAGGAAAGTGACCTGATGTTTCACGTGGAACATCGATATGATGTCGTTGTGGTCGGAGGCGGACATGCCGGAATAGAGGCATCGCTCGCCGCGGCCAGGATGGGGTGCTCCACAGGTTTGATTACAATGCAGAAGCAGGCAATCGGCAGGATGTCATGTAATCCGGCCATCGGCGGTACCGCCAAAGGCCACCTCGTCAGGGAAATTGATGCTCTGGGAGGCGAAATGGGCAAAATCGCCGACGCCACAGGCATCCACTTCCGTATGCTCAATACGTCGAAAGGCCCTGCGGTCTGGTCGCCTCGCTCTCAGAACGACCGGGAATGGTACGGCAGGGAAGCTCTCCGCCGCATCGAAATGCAGGATGGGATTGACATCATAGAGGACACAGTAAGTGATCTTGAGATAGAAGACGGTTCTGTGCGCGGCGTAATAACCGGGACCGGCCTCAAGATAGGCTGTGCCACACTCGTACTCTGCAGCGGCACATTCCTCAACGCAATTATGCATACTGGAACTTCCAGGTCGGAAGGGGGGAGGTTCCAGGAGAAATCTTCCAACGGACTGACCGAACGACTCATGAAAGCCGGCCTGGTTTCCGGCCGACTTAAAACAGGTACCCCACCCCGCCTGCGAAGGGATTCTATCGACTACCAGGAGACGGAGATGCAACAGGGTGACGAGGATCCTACCCCGTTTTCGTTTCAAAACAACAAGATTACAAACCGTCAGATCCCGATGTACCTTACTTATACGAACAGCCTGACACACGACTTACTCAGGACCGGCTTCAATGAGTCGCCTCTCTTCACAGGAAGGATCAAGGGTATCGGTCCGCGATACTGCCCGTCGATTGAGGACAAGATCAATCGCTTTGCGGACAGGGATCGCCACCAGATATTTCTCGAACCCGAGGGATATGAATCGGATGTCGTCTACGTAAATGGCTTCTCTTCCAGCCTTCCCGCAGCCGTTCAGGAGATTGCACTCAAGAGCATACCGGGGCTTTCTCACTCCGTTATGGTCCGCCCGGGATATGCGGTCGAGTATGACTACTTCCCGCCATACCAGGTGCGCCATACACTCGAAACGAAGAAAGTGAATGGACTCTACTTTGCGGGGCAGATCAACGGGACAAGCGGGTATGAAGAGGCCGCGGCACAGGGGCTGGTCGCAGGCATCAATGCGGCCCTGTCAGTCCAGGGGAAAGAGCCGTTCATTGTCGGCAGGAGCGAGGCATACATCGGAGTGCTGGTTGATGATCTGATAAACAAATCGACAGAAGAACCATACCGCATGTTTACATCGCGGGCAGAATACCGGCTTGCCTTGCGTCAGGACAATGCCGATTCCAGGCTTATGAGACGCGGATATGCCTTAGGGCTCATCCCGCAAGAGGCAATAGCTCGATTGGACGAGAAAGAGCTGAGCGTCACTGCCGCCCGTGAGTACCTCCTTCGCGAGCGATTGTCAAAGAGCGAAATCCAGACTATTCTGGGAAGCGAAAATGGAGCCACGGTTCCAGAATCGGAGTCGCTGAACCAGATCCTGAGAAGACCTGGTGTAACACTGGAAAAAGTTCTCCGCGTGAGCAGACTGAAGGACAGTCATGTGGTCCAGCGGCTCATGGCTGACCGGGACGCCGCCAGACGCCTCGAGATCGAAGTCAAATATGAAGGTTATCTGAAGCGCCAGGATGAGCAGATCGAGCTTTTCAGGAAGAATGAGTCATTGACTATTCCCGAGAACTTCGACTATGCTGCCATCAAGTCGCTGAGCAACGAGGGAAGAGAGAAACTAACGAAAATCCGCCCACGGTCAATCGGACAGGCAATGAGGATCAGTGGTGTAAGCCCTGCCGACGCGACTATCCTGATGATTGGCATCATGAGGTAGTGTTCCACGTGGAACAATCTATACTTTTTAACAATATTTGTAGGACAAACGGGCTGAACCTTTCACGGGAGCAGGTGGATCTCTTTGAGAGGTACGCCGGACTGCTTCTGGAGTGGAATGCCAAATTGAACCTGATTTCGCGGAAAGATCAGGAAAACCTCTGGGAAAGCCACCTGCTCCACAGCGTAGCCATATTATTTGGCCGGAGAGTTCCGGAAGAAATCAGAGTTCTGGATGTAGGCAGTGGTGGCGGTCTGCCCGGAATTCCTCTGGCGATCGTGAAACCGGGATGGAGCGTAACGCTTCTGGACTCGATAGGCAAGAAGACCAATGCGCTCCAGGACATTGTCGGTCGACTTGGCACAGGGAGGATCGAAGTAGTAAACGGGAGGGTTGAAGAGAGTGCTATTATTGCAGGGCGTCGCGGCAAGTACGATCTGGTGGTAGCGCGTGGCGTGGCGCCATTGGCTCAACTTGCGAAATGGTCCCGGCCGTATCTTACGAAGAAGACCGAAGTTACGAAGGAGAAGCATGAAGTTACAGATGAGAAGAATGAAGTTACTCGTGAAGGGCCGGGGAAGTTCCTACCTGTGCCGTCAATGGTGGCGTACAAAGGGGGGGATCTGGAGGAAGAGTTAAAGGAGTTACGCATAAAGGTTCACGGCACGGTTCAGCGGGTTGACCATCTGGTGTTCCCGGGGAGTGCCGAAGCCGGGTTGGAAGGAAAGAAGCTTGTGGTACTGCAGTTCACCTGATCATTCACTCTATAGCCGTTATTGCATATGCCCCATGAACTTCTGAACACCCTGTCAAAACTGCTGACCGAGCAGCGCAATCCCGCGTCGATGAATCTCGACTGCATGTCCACCGAGGAAATCCTCCGCCTGCTCAACTCCCAGGATAAGCTTGTGCCGCTCGCAGTGGAAAAAGAGATTCCCTATATCATGCAGGCCGTCGAGCTCATCGTGAACTCATTCCGCCGCGGCGGTCGCCTGCTCTATTTTGGAGCGGGTACAAGCGGACGCCTGGGCGTCGTGGATGCATCGGAATGCCCGCCGACATTCGGTACACCTCCGGAACAGGTTGTGGGTGTGATCGCCGGCGGCCATGCCGCAATGTTCAAGTCGCAGGAAGGCGCGGAAGACAACGAGTTACAGGGCCGGAAAGACGTTGATGCGCACAACGTGACTTCGCTGGATACGATCTGCGGCATTGCCGCCAGCCGGCGCACGCCGTACGTGGTTGCGGCTGTCGCCCGCGCCCGGGAGCTGGGGGCGAATACTATCTACGTGACGACAAACCCGCGGGCGGATTTCGACCTCGACGTGGATGTGGCGATCTGTCCTGAAGTCGGGCCTGAAGTCCTGATGGGCTCAACACGCATGAAGTCCGGAACAGCACAAAAGCTCGTGCTCAATATGCTCACCACAACCGCCATGGTGAAACTCGGGAAAGTCTATGAAAACATGATGGTGGATCTGCAGCTGACCAACAAAAAACTGGTGGAGCGGTCGCGGCGCATTGTGATGATGGCAACCGGCGTGGAATATGAGGCCGCCGCAGAATACCTGAGGCGTGCGGGAGGACACGTGAAAAGCGCGATCGTCATGATCAAGACCGGAGTGGATTTTGCCGAAGCGCAGGCGCGCATCGCCGCTGCAGACGGATTTGTCCGCCGGGCTACGGGCGAAGGAGAGCAGACGCGCTGAATGCGGGGAACATGATGGCAGAGGTACTCAGAACAGAACTTGACAACAGTCCGCTCATCCACACACTGGCCGACAGGCTCCGCGCAACGCAACCGGGCGACGTGGTGCTGGTCACCGGTGTCGCCGGTTCACTGACCGCGCTGCTGGTTGCATCGCTGCACGCGGCTTTGGAGCGGCAGGTGGTGCTGGTGATGCCCGAAAAGGACCAGGCCTTGCGTGCGGCGGATGATGTGATGCTGGCGTGGGGCGAGGGGGGCGTGCGTCTTTTTCTGGGGCGTGAGGATCATGAGGCTCTGCTGAGCGGGCGCAGCCGCGAGAGCAACGACGTACAGACGCTGCGGCTGTTGACCGGGGGGGAAGTGCGTATCCTGGTAACACATGCCGCCGGGCTCGCAGCGCGTCTCCCGCTTCCGGCGGAGGTGCAGCGTGATGCGCTTGTACTGACACGCGGCAACGCGGCGGGATTCGAAGCAACAGTGCGGCGTCTGCAGCAGTTCCGTTTTGATCGCGCGGACATTGTTGAGCAACCCGGCGAATATGCGCTCCGTGGAGGCATTATTGATGTATTTCCCTTCGTAGGTGAGAACCCTCTCCGCATAGAGTTTTTCGGTGACACGGTGGAATCGCTGCGCGAGTTCGACGTGACGTCCCAGCGTTCCATCCGTCCGCTGGATGCGGCGGTGATTGTGCCGGACCTCCTGGCGGCGGAGCCCGGGGGCGAGGGCGGGATCCGGGGCGACACGACCCTGGTGGACTATATCTCTGATATAGCCGTTATTGTAATTACGGAGCCGCACGAGTGCGCTGATATCTGGCAAGGTCTCGTCGCGGCGGGACGGACCGACGTCGTTCACCCCGAACGGCTTGAAGAAGTGCTGGCGCTGTTTCCCCGCATACATGTGGCCTCCCTGCCCGAACGTCCCGCCGACCTGGATATCGGTGCACGCCACCAACCAGCGTTCAACGGCAGCGTGCAGATGCTGGTGCGCGATCTGGCGGAACGCCAGACCGGCGGGTATCGCACGCTTGTGACCTGTGAGACCGGCCCGGAGCGGGACCGCATTCAGGAACTCATCGGCACGGCGATCGCTGCGCTGGATGAAGCGGAGCGACCCGATCCCGCGCGCGTCGAGTACCTGCTGGAACCGCTCCATGAAGGATTTCTCCTCCCATCCCTCCGCCTGGCACTGTACGCCGAACACCAGATCTTCGGCCGCGTCAAACGCCACCGCCACCGGCGCAAGGGCCGGTTCAAGGGCATTACCGAGACCGAAATGCAGCAGCTGCGCAAAGGCGACTATGTCGTGCACGAGGATTTCGGCATCGGGCGTTTTGCCGGACTCAAGACCATCCAGGTACGTGATGTGCATCTGGAGGTCGCATCCGTGGTGTATGAGGACGATGATGTTCTGTACGTCAACATCAGTTACCTGAACAAGCTGCAGAAGTACTCCTCGAAAGACGGACACGTCCCCAAAGTGCACCGGCTTGGCAGCGGCGAATGGGAAAAACTGAAAGCCCGCACGAAGAAACGGGTGAAAGACATCGCCCGTGATCTCATACGCCTCTATGCGCGCCGCAAACACATTGAAGGGTTTTCCTTTCCTGCGGACACGCCCTGGCAGAAAGAGCTTGAAGCTTCGTTCGCGTACGAGGATACTTTTGATCAGGCGAAAGCCACCATGGACGTCAAACGTGACATGGAAAACGGCGCGCCGATGGACCGGCTGATCTGCGGGGATGTGGGCTTCGGCAAGACGGAAGTTGCCGTGCGTGCGGCGTTCAAAGCGGTGATGGCGGGCAAGCAGATGGCGATGCTGGTGCCGACCACGATCCTCGCGCTGCAACATGTGAATACGTTTCGCGACCGCATGGGGCGGTACGGTACCGCTATCGAGGTACTCTCGCGCTTTCGCGCCCGGAAGGATCAGGAGACCGTTCTCTCGGGTCTGGCCGAAGGAAGGGTGGATGTCCTGATCGGCACGCACCGCATCCTGTCAAAGGATGTGACATTCAAGGACCTCGGTCTCCTCGTGATCGATGAGGAACATCGCTTTGGTGTCGCCGCAAAGGAGAAGCTCCGGCAGATGCGGACGCAGGTGGACACGCTCTCGTTGACCGCCACGCCGATTCCACGGACGCTCCATTTCTCGCTTCTCGGTGCGCGGGATCTCTCGATCATCGCCACGCCGCCGCGGAACCGCCTGCCGATCATCACGGAGCTGGTGCAGTGGAATGACGAGACCATCACCGACGCGGTGCGACGGGAAATCCGCCGCGGCGGCCAGGTGTACGTCGTGCACGACCGCGTGCAGACGATTGCCGATCTCACGGCGCGCCTGCAACAGCTTCTCCCCGGCGTGCGGATGCGTTGCGCACACGGCCAGATGCATGCGCACGAACTGGAAGAAGTGATGCTTGCCTTTCTGGAGAGGAGGGTGGATTTGCTGGTCTCGACCAAGATCATCGAGTCGGGCCTGGATATTCCGAACGTCAACACTATTATCATCAACCGGGCGGACCGGTTCGGCATGGCGGAGCTCTACCAGTTGCGCGGCCGGGTCGGGCGATCCAATGTCCAGGCGTATGCCTACCTCATCATCCCTCCCCTGTCGGTGATGGGCAGAACCACCGTGCAGCGCCTGCAGGCGTTGCAGGAGTTCAACGAGCTCGGATCGGGATTTAACCTGGCGATGCGGGATCTGGAAATCCGCGGGGCGGGCAACATGCTGGGCAGCGAACAAAGCGGCTTCATCGAGGCGATGGGGTTCGAGACGTACACCCGCATTCTAGATGAAGCGGTGCGCGAGGTGAAGGAGGAAGAATTCCGCGATCTCTTTCCCGAGATCGCAGACCAGGTCCCCGCGCGCAGCGTTGTTGTGGAGGCGGATCTCGAGGCGCTCATCCCGGAGAGTTACGTGGCAAGCGAAAGGGAGCGTCTGCGCATCTACCGCCGGCTGCATGCCGTCAGCACGCCCGAGCAGCTGGAGGAGGTGGGCCAGGAATTGAGCGATCGGTTCGGGAGATTGCCCGATCCGGTGGAGACGCTTCTGGGGCTCATACGCATCAAGCTGGCTGCTGCGCGCCTGCAACTGCCGAAAGTGCATGTAGGCCGGGAAACCCTCCAGCTCTCCTTCCCGCCGGAATCAGCCACCGCGTTTTACGATGCACCGGAATTTCAGCAAATGATGAACGTGATTGGGCGCATGAGGGGTGCCGGCGTGCAGCTGCAGCAGACCGCCGATCAACTCAACGCCCTGTTTCCGCTGGGCGCGCAGAAGCCCGACGAGCAGATTATTGCCCGCGCACTGGAGTACCTGAAGGCCATCTCGAGCAACTGAGGGGGGAGTCGTGGGGAATTTTTCTCCCCACTCCACATTTTTCCCTCCCCACTTCCCGCCGGAATTCCCCCGATTAGCCCGTAATTGCCATCCTGACTTGACTTTCACAGGTAATTCCCTATCTTATCCGAGTATTGTGGGTAAAAGTGGGTGGCTGGTGGGTACATATCACTGGAGGTGATGCGTGTCTTCTTTCAAGGGTTCATACAGTTATTCCGTCGACAGCAAGGGACGGATTAACATCCCGGCGAGGTTGCGAAAATATGTCTCGACCGACGCCAATGATACCTTTATTGTCACGCGTGGCTACGACCAGTGCTTGTATCTGTACCCTCAGGATGAGTGGACCCGGCTTGAACTTGAAATTCGCCAACTCTCGTCAACCAATCCTAAGCACCGATTCTTCATTCGCAGATTGCTCGAATGGGCAACCGAAGCACAGCTCGACGGTCAGTTCCGCATCATGCTTCCGAAAGACCTGCTGCAATTTGCCGGGATCGAAAACGACGTGCTGATCATCGGAGTGCTGGAACATATCGAAGTGTGGAATCCCCGGATCTACGAAGCGTACCTGAAGACTCAAGACGAGTCATACGAAGCCGTAGCGCAAACTGTTCTGCAGAAATAACGGCGTGGTTCCTGGAGTGTTTCACATTCCGGTCCTTTGCCGGGAAGCGGTGGAAGCGCTGATCACGGATGCGGAAGGGTGCTATGTGGACGGCACCGTGGGAGGCGGTGGTCATGCCGAACAGCTGTGTCTCCGGCTTCGCGGCAGAGGCCGCGTCATCTGTCTGGATGCCGATGCGGAAGCCCTGACGTCTGCACGCACGCGGCTGGCCCCGTTTGCAGAGCGGACGGATTTTCTTCAAACAAATTTTGCGGAGCTCACCGACGCGCTCCGGCGCGTGCATGTCACCCGGATACATGGGCTGCTGCTTGATCTCGGTGTGTCATCACATCAGTTCGACATCCCCGAGCGCGGTTTCAGTTTTCGTGGCGACGAACGCCTGGACATGCGTCTGGACCGGCGTCAACAGGCGACGGCGTGGGATCTGGTGAACGATGCCTCTGAAGGGGCGCTGGCCACACTGCTCTGGGAATTCGGCGAAGAGCGGGAGTCCCGGAGAATTGCGCGCTCTATCGTGGCGGCGCGGCCGGTCGACAGCACCGGAGACCTCCGGAGGATCGTGGAGCGTGCGGTTGGCGGCCGGTACCTGGTAAAATCCCTGGCGCGGGTGTTTCAAGCATTGCGCATCGCGGTGAATCATGAACTCGACAACCTGAGAAGTGTCCTTGTACAGGCGATCGGGCTGATGGTTCCCGGGGGTCGGCTTGTGGTGATCTCGTACCATTCGCTGGAAGACCGGATCGTCAAAGAGATGTTCCGCCGTGAAGCGGCATCGGCGGAGGAAAAGGACAATCCCTTTGCCCGCGGACCGGCGGCGGAGGGGCGGCTGCGGCTGGTCACCCGCAAGCCCGTGATTCCATCGGAAGAAGAAACAGCACAGAACCCCCGCGCGCGTAGCGCGAAGATGCGGGTGGCGGAACGAACGGATGTGGGAACGGAGCGGACATAAAAGCAACGCCGGACGTGTTCCCGAAGTGCACCGGGAACAACGGTACATCTTCAACGGCGAGCCAACTGCGGCGGTGTCGGGATATGCCGTTCGCCAGAACAGACGGACCATCCACCGCCGGCTGTCGACGTTCAATATCATCCTCGCGTTGTTTGTGCTCGGCGCCGCCATCGTGTTCTACATCGACAATATTATAATAGTCAACCGGCTGGTCGTGGATGTGAATGCACTGCAGGTCAAGTATCAGCGGCAGCTCGAGACCAATGCCGCCCTGCAGGCGGAGGTCAATCACAAGGCATCGCTGGAGCGGGTCGGGAAGATTGCCTCCGAATCGCTTGACATGATGTATCCGCAGGAACAACCGGAGTGGGTGGGCGTGGATCCTGATTTACAGGAGCGCGCGGCACAGATCCGCAAGGAGCTTGGAGAATGACGCGGCCGAACAATCCCATGGCACAGAACATGGTGCCGCGCCATCGGGGGGGCACACGTGCGCGCGGGCTGAAAATCTTCCTGCTGTTCTGTTTCCTGTTAATGACGGCCCGTCTGGTGCATATCCAGATTGTCCGTGCGGGGGCCTACCGTGAGCAGGCGCGAAGGCAATATGAAGCCCGTATGACTCTCCCGGCGGCACGCGGGACGATCAGCGACAGAAACGGCAAACTCCTTGTGTCGAATACGTTATACGTTTCGTATGCCGCAGATCCTTTTATCGCGGGAAGCGACCGGGACGACATCGCCACCCGGTTTGCCCGGGTGTTCAACAAGCCCCAGCGGGAATACATGGGCGATATGCGCGACGGAACACGGCGCTTCGTCTGGCTTGAACGGGGCGTCAACCCTTCGGTTGCCTCGCGCATTTCCGGACGTGATCTCCGGGGACTTATCGTCCGCAAAGAGCCGAAGCGGTTGTATCACTACGACCGTGCCGCCGGACAGCTGATCGGAGTCACGGGCGTGGACAACGGTGGCCTGAGCGGTCTGGAGCAGCAGTTTGACAGGTGGCTCCGTGGTCATGACGGATTTGTGGTGCTTCAGCGTGATGCCCTGCGCAGGACGCGTCCTACGGTGGATTATCCCCGCACCGACCCCGTCGATGGCCAGAACCTTGTGCTCACCATTGATGCCGATATCCAGTCGGTGGTGGAAGAAGAACTCGAACGCGGCGTGAATCGGACCCAGGCAGAAGGCGGACAGGCCGTGATGGTGGATCCCGCCACGGGCGAGATCCTGGCGATGGCGACGTATCCGTCGATGAACCCGAACAAGACTTCGGACCTCGACCTGGCTGCGATGCGCAACCGGGTCATTACCGATGTGTATGAACCCGGTTCTATTTTCAAACTTGTGACGATTTCCTCCGTCGTGGAACATGGTCTTGCCCGCCTGGACGAAAAGTTCAACGCCGAAAACGGAACGTATCATGCACCGACCGGCAATGGCCGGACACGGGAAATCACCGACACGCATCCTCAAGCGACGCTGACATTTCAGGAGGCCGTCGAGCAGTCGAGCAATATCGTGATGGCCAAAGTGGCTCTCCGTATTGGTGCGGAACGACTGTTCCGCATGGCTCGCGCGTACGGCTTCGGTGCGCCGACAGGCATCGAGCTCCCCGCGGAGGCAGCCGGCGGTCTGAAGAAACCCAAGGACTGGTCGGGAACAACACTGCAATCGATGGCGTACGGGTATGAAGTGAGTGCGACGGCGCTTCAGATTGTCATGGGATATGCCGCGGTGGCAAACAAGGGCGTTCTCATGAAGCCCTTTGTCGTCCGTCAGGTGACAAACGGACAGGGTGAAGTGATTATGGATGCAGAACCCCAGCGGGTCCGTCCCGTCATCTCGCCGCAAAGCGCCGCAACTCTGACGAAGCTCTTTGAAGGAGCGGTGGAACGCGGGACGGGCACACCGGCCAAACTGCCGGGGCTGCGCATCGCCGGCAAAACCGGTACCTCACGGTTGACCGTTGAAGGCCGCTACGCACCGGGGAACTATTCAGCCTCCTTTGTGGGATACTTTCCCGCAGAGGAACCGAAGATCGTTTGTCTGGTGGTGCTCGACCGGCCGCGTACGGGAAGCTATTACGGCGGACAGGCCAGCGCTCCGATTTTCAAAGCCATTGTGGAAAAGATTCGGACGATGGCTGGCCGGCTCCGCACGGTGTCGCCCTCGACGGTCATTGCCTCCGGTGATGTGCACAGGGTGCCGAATGTGATGAACCTCCGGGCCGATGTCGCATCAACCCTTCTCGAAGGGGAGGAGTTCGTACCGGAAGTGTCCGGGGCGGGAACAATGATTGTCGCGCAGTCACCTGCGCCGGGAATTCTGGTTCCTGTAAAGAGCACAGTGAAGCTCAGCACCAACGCGCTCTCCCGGACGGTTCCTGCAGGCTTCACGCTCGTTCCGGAGGTGCGCGGACTCCCGCTCCGCCGTGCCATCAACCAGCTGGCAACCCACCAGCTGGAATTCGCCATTGTCGGATCGGGAAACGTGCGTGCACAAGCGCCTCCGCCCGGAGAACAGGTGCGGCAGGGTACACAGGTAACATTGCGGTGTGAACCCCGGCCGGCAACGGCCGGCAATTCGTAGGTAGACCGTGCTCCTCGGCCGATTGCTGGACGGCGTCGCTGTCAGCAAACTCTTCATGTTGCAATACGGCGCTCTGGCGCAGGTGCAGGACGTCGAAGTGCGCGCGGTGCAGTACGACTCACGGAGAGTCGATCACGGCGATCTGTTTGTCGCCATCCCCGGGACCTCGGTGAACGGCCAGCGTTTTGTCGATGACGCGATCGGCCGCGGTGCGGTGGCCGTGGTGCTCGAGGATGATATGGCGGTGCCGGACGCGTTGTTTCTGCACACGCGCGTGGTGAAGATTGTCGTTCCCAGCGCACGCAGAGCGCTCGCAGATCTGGCCGCGAACGCATACGGCCATCCGTCTCACCGCCTGCGTCTCGTCGGTGTCACGGGGACCAACGGAAAGACAACGACAACCCACCTGATCAAGGCGGCACTGGAAGCCAACGGCGAACGGGTCGGTCTGATTGGCACGATTCACTATGATCTGGGAGATGCGCTGGTGCAGGCGACACACACGACACCCGAGTCGCTCGAACTGAACGCAATGCTCCAGACCATGATCGAACATGGTTGCACGGCGGCGGTCATGGAAGTCTCATCGCATGCACTGGCACAACACCGCGTCCACGGAGTCCGCTTCGCGGCCGGTGTCTTCACGAATCTCACACAGGATCATCTGGATTATCACGGGACCATGGACGAGTATTGCGCGGCAAAAAGGCAACTCTTCAGCGGTCTTCCGGCTGATGCCGTCGCGGTGATCAATGCCGATGATCCGCGTGGTGATGAAATGGCGAAGGGAATCCGGGCGCAGGTCGTCCGCTACAGCATGAAATCGCACGCCGACATCAGCGCCGGGGACGTATCCATGAGTGTCCGGGGGATGGAGTTTACCGTGTCGATGCCCGGCGGATCAACCTCTGTGCGGACCGCATTGATCGGCGGATTCAATGTCGCGAACATCCTCGCTGCGATGGGAGCAGCGACGGCGGTGGGTGTGCCGCCGGACATCGCCGCCCAAGGCGTCAGCTCGGTAAAAGCCGTGCGCGGGCGTTTCGAACAGATGGTTTCACCCGCCGGCTGGACCGCGATCATTGATTACGCCCATACTCCGGATGCACTTGAGAATACCCTGCGGGCGATACGGCAGTTGAGCGGTGCGGACAATCACGGGCGCATTATCACGGTGTTCGGATGCGGCGGAGACCGCGATCGCGGCAAACGGCCCCGGATGGGACGCATCGCCTCCACGATGAGCGATGTCACCATTGTGACATCGGACAATCCGCGGACCGAAGATCCGCTGGCGATCATCCGGGAAATCTGCGAGGGCCTGGTCAGCGGTGCGACTGTGCATACCAACGCCGACCGCCGGGCGGCCATTGCCCAGGCACTGACCATGGCGGGTCCCGGCGATGTGGTGCTCATTGCCGGCAAGGGACACGAAACCTACCAGGTGATCGGCACCACCAGAACGCACCTGGACGACCGGGAAGAAGTGGACGCATTCATGCGCGCGCACCGATGAAATTGACGCTCGCCGATCTGCGCAGGATTCCCCATCGGGCGCTCACCGTTCCACCGGGCGCTGCACGATGGACCGCAGCGGGAATCTCCACGGACACACGGACGGTCACGCCGGGCATGGTGTATGTCGCGCTGCGCGGAGAGCACTTTGACGGGCATCAGTTTCTCGGGGATGCCGTTGCGCATGGTGCGTCGGCGCTGGTCGTGCACGCGGACGGTGCAGCTGGAGCGCCCGCGGACATTCCGGTGCTTGTCGTCGAGGATACCACAGCCGCCCTCGCCGCCCTGGCGCAGCAACACCGGGAGCGTTTCGACATCCCGGTGATTGCCATCGGCGGAAGCAACGGCAAGACCACGACGAAGGAGATGATCGCGGGCATTCTCGCGACACGCTTCAACGTGCTGGCCACCCGGGGAAATCTGAATAATCAGATCGGGGTCCCGCAGACGCTGTTCGGACTCGATCGCACACATGAGGTCGCGGTGGTGGAAGTGGGAACGAACCATCCGGGTGAACTTGCGGTGCTGTGCCGCATGGTGCGGCCGACACACGTGCTCCTGACAAACATCGGTCATGAGCATCTGGAGTTCTTCGGTTCACTGGAAGGCGTGCTGGAAGAGGAGTCCATGCTGTGGCGTTGGGCGGAGCCCAAGAGCCGGGTGATAGCATTTATCAATACTGACGATCCCCTGTTGCGCAAGGCCGCACATGGTCTCAAGCGAACGATCACGTACGGGTTCGGAAGGCGGAAGGTCCGTGTGCGTGGCTCTGCTCTCCGGATCGGGGACCGGGGATGCCCCGCGTTCCGGTTCCGTGGAGGACGGATGCGCGCACGCGCGGAGATCGCTCTCAACGTTCCGGGCATACATAACGCCCATAATGCACTCGCGGCCGCCGCCGTCGGCGTCGCCTTGCATGTGCCGCCGGCGGACATCGTCGGCGCACTGCAGAATTTCCGCGCACCGGGCAAGCGGATGGAAGTGATACAGATCGGTGATGTGACGGTAGTGAACGATGCGTACAACGCGAACGGTGATTCAACCATTGCCGCGCTGCACACGCTTGCCGGGATGCCCTCACGCGGGCACCGCATTGCCGTTCTTGCCGACATGCTGGAACTCGGAGCGCACAGCAGGGAGGAACATGCGCGCGTTGGTGCAGCGGCGGCAGCACTGCATATTGACTATGTGCTCACCTGCGGAGCATTGGCCGTGGAAATCTCGCGCGCGGCCGCCGGATGCGTGACGATGCACTACGACCAGAAAAACATGCTTGCGGAATACCTGACCGAACTCGTGGCTCCGGGCGATGTGGTCCTGGTCAAAGGTTCGCGGGGGATGGCCATGGAGGATATTGTGGTGTTTCTGCAGCAGCGGCTGGAGGCGACATCACCGGCGGCATAACACGGCACAGCGACCAGAACGGATGACGCATGCTGTATATACTCCTTGAATGGATCGAACGCGTTGCCCACCCGCCCGGATTCGGGATGGTGCGCTATATCACGTTCCGCGCCGCCGCCGCCGCCGTCACCGCGCTGTTGATGGCATTCTGGCTCGGACCCAAGATCATCCGCGCCCTGCGCGATCGCCAGATCGGTGAAGCGGCAAAGCTGGAGGCGCCCAAAACGCATCTGACCAAAGCCGGCACACCGACAATGGGCGGATTGATTGTGCTTGCGTCGGTCCTGGTGCCGACACTGCTCTGGGGCAATATCACGAACATGTACGTGGTGCTGATCCTCTTCGTCACGGCGGCACTCGGCGCGGTGGGGTTTCTGGACGACTATCTTAAAGTGATCAGGAAGAAACCCAAAGGACTTATCGGTCGCTACAAGATCGTGGGACAGGTGGTCGTGGGATTGGTCGTGGGATCGGTCATTTATTTTGCCCCCCAGTGGATTGATGCGGATTTGTGGAAGCTGAGCTCATCGACGACCGTACCGTTCTTCAAAAATCTGGAATTCGATTTCGGGCGGCTCTACATCCCGGTGGTGGTCTTTGTGATTGTCGCGACGTCCAACGCGGTCAACCTGACGGACGGCCTGGACGGTCTGGCGATCGGCACGGTGGCGATCGTGGTATTGACGCTGGGGATCATGAGTTACATTTCGGGCAATGCGGTGCTCAGTCAGTACCTCACGATTCCGTACCTGCGCGGGAATGGCGAGCTGACGGTGTTCTGCGCTGCTCTTGTCGGCGCTGCGCTGGGTTTTCTCTGGTTCAACGCCTACCCGGCACAGGTCTTCATGGGGGACACCGGTTCGCTGGCGCTCGGCGGAGCCGTGGGAGCGCTCTGTGTCCTGATCAAGAAAGAACTGCTGCTGCCGACACTCGGCGGCATCTTTCTGGCGGAGACGGTTTCCGTGATCATTCAGCGCCTGTATTTCAAGTACACGAGGCGCAAATACGGGGAAGGCCGCAGGGTCTTCCGGATGGCTCCCCTGCATCACCATTTCGAACTTCTGGGATGGCCGGAGCCGAAAATTGTCACACGCTTCTATATCGTCGCCATACTGCTGATGATCATCAGCCTGGCGACATTCAAGGTGCGGTGATTGCGTGATCCCGTCCCACATACAGGGAAAGCGTTGTGCGGTGATCGGTGCGGCGCGCAGCGGCGTGGCGGTGGCCCGCCTGCTGCATGGTGCCGGCGTGCCGGTGTTTGTCAGCGACCACGCGCCCCGCGAGAAGAAGCCGGATGCAGCCCGCGCACTGGAACAGCTCGGGGTGCCTCATGAGTTCGGCGGTCACAGTGCCCGGCTTCTGGATGCGGACATTATCGTCATCAGCCCCGGTGTGCCGGATACGGTCCCGGTGGTGCAGCAGGCGCTTCAGCGCGGCATCACGGTGGTCAGCGAGCTTGAAGTGTCGAGCTGGTTCTGCCCCGGTCCCATTGTGGCAATCACGGGTACCAACGGCAAGACCACAACGACGACTCTGTGCGGGCGGATATTCGAAGATGCCCGGAAGCCCGTGGTGGTGGGAGGCAACATCGATCCGGCATTCGCCGATGTGGTGGGCGGCATGACACCCGGGCACACCGCGATCCTGGAAGTAAGCAGTTTTCAATTGGATCATGTGGCCTCGTTCCGCCCGCGCGTAGCGGTCGTGCTGAATATCACGCCGGATCATATGGACCGGTACGGACATGATTTCTCGAAATACATTGCAAGCAAGTGCCGTGTATTTGCGCAGCAGTGCGCGGGAGATGCGGTGATTTATAACAATGATGATGAAGTCACGCGGCAGGCGGTGGAGGAACGTCTGCCGGCCGGCGTGCACCGTCTGCCCTTCAGCGTCCGGCACACGCTGACGGAGGGAGCCTGGCTGGCGGAAAGGACGCTTGCCACGTCCATTCACGGACTGCGCACAGACGTCATCGCAGCGGACGAGATCAGCATCCCCGGAACACACAACCTGTACAACGCCATGGCCGCTACGCTGGCAGCACAGGTCATGGGGGTAAGCACGGCATCCATACGCGCAACGCTGCGCGACTTCAAAGGCGTGGAGCACCGCCTGGAAATGGTGCGGACGGTTGGCGGGGTCACGTACGTCAACGACTCCAAAGCCACCAATGTCGATTCGGTCTGGTATGCATTGCAGAGTTACACTGCGCCGCTGGTCCTCCTGCTGGGGGGGCGCGACAAAGGGAACGACTATGCGCGGCTCCGGGAGCCCGTCCGGGACCATGTCAAGGCCATCGTCGCCATCGGTGAATCGGCCGGCAAGGTGCAGTCGGCGTTTGCCGACATTGTGGCGGTGGACATAGCAACATCAATGGAACAGGCGGTGCGTCTGGCAACCGGTCGCGCGGCACGTGGCGACATCGTGCTGCTCTCGCCGGCCTGCGCATCGTTCGACTGGTTTGACAATTACGAACACCGCGGCAGGGTGTTCAAAGAAATTGTGTGCGCGCTTCCGGGTGCATGAGTATGTGGACCTCGAAAGTACAGAAGAACCATATCGACCTGATCACGCTGATTGCGGCGCTCTTTCTTATGGTCATGAGCGTAGGCATCGTGTACAGCGCAAGCTCCAGCTACGCACTGCAGCGGTGGGGCGAGAGCGGAAGGCTGCTGGGGAGTCATGCCGCAAAGGTGATCGCCGGATTCCTGGTCATGTTTGTTGCGATGCAGGTGGACTATCACCTGCTGAAAAAGATTTCCAAACCACTCCTGATCACGATTGTGCTGCTGCTTGTCGTCACCCGGCTCACCGGAGGCGAGGTGCACGGTGCGGCGCGATGGCTCCGCATCGGCGGCTTCGGCCTGCAACCTTCGGAGTTTGCCCGCTTTGCCCTTATTGTCCACCTCGCGCTGCTGATGTCGCTGCGCGGGGAACGGGTGCGGGATTTCAAGACGGGATATCTCCCGCTGATGATCTGGGTCGGCCTGGTGACCGCCCTGGTGCTGGTCCAGCCCGGGTTCAGCACAGGATCGATGATCTTTGCCGTGAGCATGATCATGCTGTTTCTCGGCGGCGTGAAGCTGAGCCATCTGGGTCTGACATTAAGCGCGTTGATACCCGCGTTGCTGGTGTATATGGTCAGCGCGGAATACCGAATGACCCGGGTGGTGGATTTCGTCCGGGGAGTGTTCACTGAATCCGGCGTGACCAGAATCAACCACCAGGTCTTTCAGGGATTGATCGGATTTGCGAACGGCGGTTTGCTCGGCCTCGGTCCGGGAAACAGCAGGCAACGCGACCTGTTTCTCCCGGAGCCGTACGGGGATTTCGTCTATCCCATTATCGGTGAGGAATACGGTTTGCTGGGCGCCGTCGCCGTGCTCGCAATCTTTGTGGTACTCCTGGTGCGCGGCATGAAGATCGCGAATCATGCACGGGATGAGTTCGGGCGGTACCTGGCCCTCGGCATCACCTGCAGTATCACGCTGTACGCCCTGGTGAATGCCGGTGTCACGCTCGGCGTTCTCCCGACAACAGGTCTGCCGATGCCGTTCATCAGCTACGGCGGATCATCCATGCTCGTGAGTTCCATGATGATCGGCGTGCTGTTGAACATCTCCGCACAGACCGACCTCTACCCCCGGCAGACGGCGGGTGCGGATGGAACCGTGCCGCTGCGGACCGACCGTGCACCGGCAGTGGGAAAGGTCTACTGAGCATGTCGCGGCGGGTACTGTTTGCATGCGGAGGAACCGGCGGGCACGTGTTTCCCGCTCTGGCCATTGCGGAGGCCTTGCAGCGGACAGCGCTGGATGTGGAGATACTGTTTGTGGGTACGCGCGGACGGATTGAAGCGCGGGTCGTGCCGGCGCATGGTTTTCCGTTCATGAGCATATGGATTGCCGGATTCAGCCGTCGCCTGTCGGCCGGGACGCTGTTGTTCCCATTGAAGCTGATGGTCTCGCTGGTGCAGTCCCTGGTGTTGCTGCTCCGTTTCCGGCCGTCGGTTGTTGTCGGCACAGGAGGGTATGTGAGCGGGCCGCCGGTGTTCGTGGCGACGCTCCTGGGGATTCCGACGGTGGTGCAGGAACAAAACAGCTATCCGGGAATAACAACCCGTTTGCTGGCGGGTCGCGTTCGCGAAGTACACATAGCGTTTGAAGCGACCAGGAAGTTTCTCCGGCGGAGCCGTGGAGTATTTCTTTCCGGAACTCCGATCAGGGCGGCCGTAGGAACGCTGGCGCGGCCGGAGAGCCTGCAGCGGCTCGGACTTCTTCCGGGGCGGCACACCGTGCTTGTCGTGGGCGGGAGCCAGGGCGCGGCATCCATCAACGATGCCCTGCTTGCCGCGCCGGATCTGTTGAGCCGGACGGATGTGCAGATACTCTGGTTGACCGGCGCATCGGAGCTTGCACGGGTACAACAACGTGTCGCGGCATTGCCCGGGAGCGCGGGTATCCACCTCCGCGGATTTCTGGAACAGATGCCCCTGGCCTATGCAGCGGCGGATCTGGTTGTGTGCCGTGCGGGGGCGTCAACACTGGCAGAAGTACTCTGTGCGGGATTGCCGGCGGTGCTTGTACCGTATCCCTATGCGGCGGCAGACCATCAGACGCTGAATGCCCGGACGCTTGCCGCGGCCGGTGCAGCGGTACTCGTTCCTGACGCGGATGTACAAGAGCGGCTCGGGAAGGAAATCCGGGAGATACTCGCCCATCCCGAGCGCCGGGAGGCGATGGGTACGGCCGCCCGGGCGCTGGCGCTGCCTGACGCAGCGCGGACTATCGCGAATGCAGTGCTGAAACTCATGTGACAAGACTATGGCGGATGAGGGAAAAATATTCAAGTACAAACTCGACTTCTACTACCAGTCAGCGCTCATCTATCTTCTCACGTTGATTGTGTATGGTGGCATCCGCGGCAATTTCGTCGAGGCCGAGTTCAAGTACGTGTTGCATGATCCCTTGATGTATGTCATTGTCTTCTTCGTGGTGATGTCATTTGTGACGTTGCTGCTCAATATGGCGCGCAACCGGCGCCTGATCATCACCCAGGATGCGGTCATCTTCAAACACCGGTGGGACGAACGCCGCATCGCCATCGGGGAGATCGAATGGATGCACATCGGCCGGGAAGCCGGCGTGCAAACCAGCGGCCGTTTCCAGGTCATCCTGATCAAACTGAACGACAAACGGCGCGCCTACCGTATCCGCGTCGGACGCTATGAGCGGGAAAAAGAACTTGTGCAGGAAATGCAGGCCATTGCTGCGCGTGTGCCGGGGCGCAAGCGGCGTGTGTGGCGACGGCCCCGGATCACAGACCGGTAATGATACAGCGACAGAGAGAGTACACGCATGTTCACTTCCATTAAGAAACTCCATTTCGTCGGTATCGGCGGCATCGGCATGAGCGGCATCGCGGAAATCCTTATCGATCAGGGCTTCACCATCACAGGGTCGGACCGTGCGGGCAACGACAACATCGATCGCCTCACCGCGCTCGGCGCACAGATCTCGATCGGCCATCAAGCCTCGAATGTCGCTCCCGACGTGGATGCCATCGTGTACTCGTCGGCCATCCCGCCGGACAATCCGGAAATTGTCGTCGCGCACCAGCGCAAGATCCCCGTCATCCGCCGTGCAGAGATGCTGGCGGAAGTCATGCGGCTGAAATACGGCATCGGCATCGCCGGAACGCACGGAAAGACCACAACGACGTCCATGGTCAGCCTCGTGCTGATGGAAGGCGGCGTGGATCCCACCGTGATCGTCGGCGGTCGCCTGCATGGGCTGGCCGGGTCCAACGCACGGATGGGAAAAGGGGAATTCATCGTCGTGGAGGCGGATGAGTTTGACCGTTCGTTCCTGTCGATCACCCCCACCATTGCGGTGCTGACGACGCTCGAAACCGATCATCTTGACTGCTATCGCGATCTGGAAGATATCAAAGCGGCGTTCATTCAATTCGCGGGCAAAGTTCCCTTCTACGGATTTGTCGTGCTTTGCCTTGATGAGCCCGCCCTGCAGGATATCATGCCGAAGATCAAGAAGAAAATTATCACCTACGGTCTGAACAGCCAGGCGGATTTGCAGGCGGTGGATATCTCGCACAAACAAAACCGGACGCGCTTCACCGTGCTGCAGAACGGACGGGAATTGGGCGAAGTGGAACTGCAAATTCCGGGCAAGCACAACGTACAGAACGCCCTGGCGGCTATCACGGTCGGCCTGGAGCTCCAGGTACCGTTTGCGCAGGTCAAGGCCGGCATCGAGAAATTCACGGGTGTTTTCCGGCGCTGGGAAGTGAAAGCGGAAATCGGAGATATCACCGTCGTCGACGACTATGCCCATCACCCGACGGAAATCAAGGCGACCCTTGCGGGAGTGAAAGCGGGATGGCGGAGACGCGTGATCTGCGTGTTTCAACCGCACCTGTATTCACGGACGCGCGACTTCTACGACGAATTCGGCCGGTCCTTCTTCAACGCCGACGTCCTGGTCATCACCGATGTCTACCCGGCACGTGAGGAACCCATACAGGGCGTCAGCGGTGAATTGATCGTCAATGCCGCAAAGGAATTCGGGCATAAGCATGTGGAATACCTTGCGGACAAAACCGGCGTCCCGGCATTGCTGATGGAGATCAAACAACCGGGTGATATTATCATCACGATGGGTGCCGGGGATATCTGGCGGTTCGGTGAGGAGTTTATTCGCAAACTGAAAGCCGCACAGTGAGCACACAACGGACGCCATCTCCGGCACCGCACGCGCCGCGGCGCGGCCCGGAGCTTCTCGTACTTCTCCTGCTGGCACTGGTGGCCATCGGCGCAGCCGTGGGAGCCCGCATCTGGATGGACACGCTCCAGGTGCGCGGCGTCCGCATCGAGGGAACGCGGATCGTTCCATCCGCCGACATCTTCCACCTTGCGGCTGTGCCCATGGACCAGGCGTTGAACGACGTCCGGCTGGCTGAAGTGCGTGACCGCGTGCGCCGGAACCCGTTTGTCCAGGACGTTGTGGTGCACCGGGATCCCCCGGATCGCATCCTCATCCAGGTTGAGGAACGGACGCCTGTGGCAGTTGTTGCCGCAGAGCATATGTTCTATGTGGATGCCGGAGGCATGCTGATGCCGGTCATCCGGTCGGAAGACGCTTTCGATCTTCCGGTGATTACAGGCGTTGAAGAAATCCAATCGTGCGCAAGCGGGAAACAGCTCACACACCCGGCAATCCGGGAGGCGGTGCTTCTGGTGATGGCCGCCCGGCAGCTTCATGACGGGCTGTACCGGCGGATTTCCGAGGTGCATGTCGATGACTCGGGAGACCTCCTGATGTACACCGCTGACACCGGTGTACCCGTCGTCGTCGGCCGCGGCGACATCACGACAAAGCTTGAAAAATTCGAGGCGTTCTGGAACGCCGTTGTGACCAACCGGGGTGCGCAGACCCTCGCGTCGGTCGATCTTCGCTTTGCAGATCAAGTAGTGGTACGCTGGACGAAGAGTAGCGAACAGATGGCGAACTGACTGATGTCACCGGAAGGACATTCTATGGACAACATTATTGTAGGCCTCGATATCGGCACCACAAAAGTGTGTGCGGTCGTCGCCGGCACAGACGAACACGGACGCATCAACATCCTTGGCGTGGGACGGTCGGTCTGCGAAGGAATGACCCGCGGCGTGGTGACGCATATCGATCGTACCACCGCGGCCATCAGCACTGCCATCAGTGAGGCACAGGCCTCCTCGGGCGTTGCCATCCGTTCTGTGATCGTCGGTATCGCGGGTGACCACATCCAGAGCTTTCAAAGCCGTGGGGTGATCGGCATCAGCGGCGCGGAACACGAAGTGACGAACGCCGATATCGATCGCCTCATTGAAGACACCAAACGCGTGGCCCTGCCGTCGGACCGGAAAATCATTCATGTCATCCCCCAGGAGTTCATTATCGACGGACAGGATGGCGTGTACGATCCCCTCGGCATGGCGGGCGTGCGGATGGAAGCCAATGTGCATATCATCACCGGGCTGGTCAGTGCGTCGCAAAATATCTATAAATGCGTGCAGCGCGCGGGCCTTGAAATCAGCGATATGGTACTCGAGCCGCTGGCATCCAGCTACGCCGTCCTGGACGATGAAGAAAAAGAAGTGGGGATCGCTCTCCTGGATATCGGCGGGGGCACCACCGATCTGGCGGTGTTCGAAGAACGGACGATCCGGCATACGGCGGTCATCGGGGTCGCAGGAAAGAAAGTCACGGATGACATACGCAAGGGGCTTGGAATTCTTACAGAGCAAGCCGAGCGCATCAAGAAGGACCATGGCTGTGCATACGTCCCCGCCGTCGTGGACAATGAACCCATCGTGCTTCCCGGTGTGGGCGGGCGGGATCCGATCAGCATTGACAAGCGTGTTCTCGCGCAGATCATCCAGCCCCGGATGGAGGAAATTCTGGAAATCGCTGCCATTGAAATCAAACGCTCCGGGTACAGCAAACATCTGGCGGGAGGAGTGGTGCTGACAGGCGGGGGCGCACTCATCAAAGGCACAAGCGAATTGGCGCATATGGTGCTGGGCATGCCCGTGAAGATCGGCATTCCCAGCGGCTTCTCCGGGGGTCTCGTCCGCGAAATAGAGAACCCGGCGTATGCCACGGCAGTCGGTTTGATCTACCATGGTTTGAAACATCGCCCGTCCGCAGCCTCAACCGGATCGGGACGAAGCAGGAAAGAAAACAACCTGGGCGTCTGGGTGCGCAAGGTGCGCGAGTTTTTTGATGCCCTGTAACCACGAGTGTAACTTATAAACCCAAAGGAGGAACAACCTGTGATCGAACTGGACAATGGATTCGATCGTGGAGCAAAAATCCGCGTGGTCGGTGTAGGCGGCGGTGGCGGCAACGCCGTCAACAGTATGATCAAGAAAGGGTTGCACGGTGTGGACTTCTTCGCGGTCAACACCGATGTCCAGGCCCTGCAAAGGAACCAGGCACCGAACAAGATACAAATCGGCAAGAACCTAACCCACGGTCTGGGTGCGGGCGCCGATCCGACGATCGGGTACCGCGCGGTGGAGGAAGACCGCGAAGAGATCGCCCGCGCCTTGACCGGGAGCGATATGGTATTTGTGACCGCCGGCATGGGAGGCGGCACGGGAACCGGCGGAGCCCCGCTCGTGAGCAACATCGCGAAGAGCCTGGGTGCTCTGGTCGTGGGTATTGTCACCCGCCCCTTCCAGTGCGAAGGCAAGAAACGTACGGGACAGGCCGATCAGGGCATTGACGAGTTGCGCAAGCAGGTGGACACCCTCATCGTCATCCCGAATCAGAAACTGTTGTCGATCGTAGAACGCCGCACGCCGCTGACCGAAGCATTTGACATTGCCAACAGCGTGCTGTACGGCGCCACACGCGGCATCTCGGAACTCATTACGGTTCCCGGCTTGATCAATGTGGACTTCGCCGATGTCCGGACCATCATGCGGGAGATGGGTGATGCCGTCATGGGCACAGGAGAGGCCACGGGAGAAAACCGGGCAACGGAAGCCGCACATATGGCGATCTCCAGCCCGCTCCTGGATGATGTTTCCATCAGCGGTGCCCGGGGTGTTCTGGTGAATATCACCGGCGGACCATCGATGGCACTGTATGAGATCGATGAAGCGACCGAGATTATTCACAGCGCCGCCGGCGATGAGGCAAACGTGATCCTGGGTGCGGTCATTGACGATCAGCTCACGGAAGAGATTATTGTCACCGTCATTGCCACGGGTTTCAATCAGCACGTGCCGCTGGCGAGTGCGGTGCATCCCGTCGCGCAGAAGTCGGTGCGCCCGATCGAAAGGGTTCCGACAGGTGCAGATGACCTGCAGCTCCTCGATGTTCCGGCCTACAAGCGGCGCGGCATCGAATTGAACATTGCGGGAAGCCGTACCGAGCAGGATCCACCGAAAGAGAGAATCGACAAGAGCGATCGGGAAAAGCCGGCGTTTCTCCGTAAAGTCATGGACTGAGCAGTGATGATCCACGGACGTGACACTCACCTGCGCCCACGCAGGTGAGTGTCACCTCACGTCTCCACGTCACCTCACGGCTTTACGTCGCATTGCGTTTCTACGTAACCTTCCGTCTCTTCCGGTTGCTTCTTCCTCCCGACTTTTCTACTTTTCCTCATGATTCGCACGCTATTTTTCTGTGTTCTCCTCTTCTGTTGTGCCGCCGAGGTGGTGCAGACCCAGACGGGAACGCCCGCCAGCGCCGTCCGCATCGGCCGCGTGAAGTACGCCGGGGGAGGCGATTGGTACAACGACCCGTCCGCCGAGGTGAACCTCCTCGCGTTCGTGCGTCAGCACGCGGGTATCGATGTCGATCCGACATACACGCCGGTGGACATCGGCAGCGAGCAGATCTTTTCGTTTCCGATCCTGTTCATGACGGGACACGGAAATATTGCGTTGACCGGGAAGGACCTGGAGAACCTGCGCACGTACCTGCAAAACGGAGGGTTCCTCTACGCCGACGACGACTACGGCATGGACAAATCCTTCCGGCGTGAACTCCACCGCGCGTTTCCGGACCGGGATCTTGTGGAACTCCCATTCTCGTTCGGGCTCTATCACACGCCGTTCTCCTTCTCTGCGGGCCCTCCGAAAACCCATAAGCACGATGAACACCCCCCCCGTGCCTACGGCCTGTTCCATGAAGGACGCCTGATTGTGCTGTATACGTATGAGAGCAATCCCTCGGACGGGTGGGCGGATCCCGAAGTGCACGGCGACCCGCCCGACAAACGGGAAGAGGCGCTCCGATTCGGCATGAACATTATCATGTGGGCCCTGACCCATTGAGGTGCTGACACACCACATGTCTACCGGTATCAATAGCATTCTGAGCCGATTTGCCGATGTTCGCCGTCGGGACAATGGCGTGCGATCCATCAGCGGGCTGCTGTTTGCCCTTGCGCTCATCATTGCCGCGATCGTGGTCCTGCTCGGCGTCGAGGCGCTGTTCTGGCTCGATGTGACATCACGCACCGTCATTGCGGTGGTAGTGCTGGCCGGCGGTATCGGTCTCATCCTCTGGCTGGCCGGCATCCCGTTCGCCCGCCGTCTTGGCATTCTCCGTTCTGAGACAGATCTCGTGACGGCCGGCCGGATCGGCCGTGTCTTCCCCGAAATTCACGACCGCCTGCTCAACATCGTTCAATTGGAGCAACAAAAAGCATCAGCGTCCGCTTACTACTCCACAGAACTCATCGATGCAGCTCTGGAAGACACACAAAGGGATGTGGCGTCCGTGGACTTTTCGGCGATTATTGATCGCGGTCCGCTCCGGACGGCACGCCGTCTCCTGCTGGCGGGGATTGTGCTGGCGGCTCTCGTAGCAGCCATTCTGCCGCTGGACATCAGCCAGGCGGGGTATCGTCTTGTGCATTTCCGGCAGTCATTCTCCCCGCCGGCGACGCTCGTCCTGCACGTCGAACCCGGGAACCGTGACGTCGTAAAAGGGGAATCGATTGACGTCATTGTGCGCGCGCTGGGAACGGTGCATGCGCCGGTTGAAGCCCTGCTGCGCCCCGAAGGCCAGGTGACGACCGACGTCCACACCCTTGCGGCGCGGGCCGACGGAACCTATCACTACCGTCTGGAGGGAGTCCGCCTGTCGACATCCTATTGGATTCGCTCGGGTGATGTCAGGACCGACGAATATCTCCTCCGGGTGCTCGACCGGCCTTCCATCGTGGCGCTCCAGGTCCGGCTGACATATCCCCGGTACACCGGCCTTCCGCCGAAGGAACTCGATGAAAACATCGGCGATGTCACCGCGCCAGCCGGGAGCATCATGCGGGTCATGCTGCGATCCAGCAAGACGGTAGCCGGCGCAACGGTGTGGTTTGACGACAGTACACATGTCGCATTGACGAGTGATGCGAAGAGCGCTCAGGGGACGCTGATGCTGCGCGCCGACCGGAAGTACCATCTCGACATCGTGGACACGGAGGGGCTCCACAATGCGGATCCGATAGAATACGCAATCCGCGTCATTCCCGACGCGCCTCCGTCCATCACCATTGTCACGCCCGGCGTGAATCTGAATGTCGCAGGCAACGAACGGTTGCCGATGGTGTTTCGCATCACCGATGATTACGGCATCTCGCATCTCCGCCTTGCACACAGGCTTGTGCATTCACGCTACGAACCGGCCGCGGAGGATTTCACCGTGGTGGAAGTACCCTTCGCACCGGGACCTGGAAACGAATGGATCGCGCCGTTCGCGTGGGAGCTTTCCTCGCTTCACCTCTCGCCCGAAGATGTTGTCGAGTATCATGCGGAAGTACTTGACAACGACGCCGTGTCCGGACCAAAGGCTGCTGTCAGCGGCACCTATACGCTCCGGCTCCCGTCCCTTGATGAAGTGTTTGCCGAAGCCGAAAAGGGGCACGAGGCGGCGGAAGGCGATCTTGACAAGGCATTGAAGCAAGCGGAGGATGCCCGCAAGGAACTTGAAGAGCTGACACGCCAGGTAAAGAGGCAACAGCAAAAACTGAACTGGAACGAGCAGAAGAAAGCGGAGGAACTTGCCAGACGCTACGAGGAGATCCGCAAGAAAGTCGACGACGTGCAGCGTACGGTCGACAGCATGCTGGAGGAGATGCAAAAGAACAACGTGCTCTCGCCCGAAACGATGGAGAAGTATCAGGAGCTCCAGCAGCTGATGGAGCAGATTTCCTCTCCGGAGTTTGCCGAAGCGCTCAAACGGTTGCAGCAGAACATGCAGCAGATGACTCCGGAGGCGCTCAAACAGGCGCTCGAGAAGTTCCAGTTCTCGGAGGAACAATTCCGGAAGAGCATAGAGCGCACATTGAACCTCCTGAAGCGCATCCAGGTTGAGCTGAAAGTGGATGAGATGCTGAAGCGCACGGAGTCGATGGAGAAGGCGCAGCAAGGATTGCGTGAAGACCTGGAGCAACATCCTCCGGCGGACAAATCGGCCGCAGAGCCGAAAGCACGGGAACAAAACGATCTGCGTGACCAGGCGGCGTCCCTGAAACGGGACCTCGCGGCGTTGGAAAAGAATATGGAGGAATTCCCCGCCGAAATGCCGGTGGAGCAGATGCAGGAGCTGCAAGCACTCCTTGAGAAGAGCGGAATGGAAGCCGCCATGCAGCAGAGCACGGAGCAGATCCGGCAGGGCGACTATCAGCAGGCCATGCAGCAGCAGGAGAAATCCTCGCAGGCGTTACGTTCGCTCTCACAGGGACTCCAGCGGATGAAACGAGAGATGCTGCAAAATCAACAGCGGCAGGTAGTTCAGGAAATGCAGCGTGCGACGCAGGACCTGCTGGAGATCTCGAAGCGTGAAGAAGGGCTGAAGAACGAATCCCGCGGGCTTGATCCCTCCGCTCAACGCTTTCGGGAAAATGCCCAGCAGCAAATGGATGCGCTGCGTGATCTGGGGAATGTCACCGGCCGTCTGGGTGGGCTTTCCCAGAAGACCTTCAGCATTTCGCCGGAGATGGGCAAGACGCTCGGCGACGCAATGCGTGCCATGGCACAGGCACTTGAATCCCTCGAGCAACGGAACGGGGCCCAGGCAGCCCAGCAGCAGGGAGCCGCAATGGGCTCGTTGAACCAGGCCGCGCAACAGTTGCAGGAAGCCGCACAGGGGTTGATGCAGGGTGGCGGACAGGGCATGGGGATGGCGGGTTTCATGCAACGGCTCCAGCGGCTCTCCGGAATGCAGCAAGGCATCAACGACGCGACACAGGGCCTCAGTCCGCAGCAGGCAGCCGAAATGGCGCGGCTTGCCGGGGAACAGGGCATGGTGCGCAAGTCCATGGAGGAGCTTGCCCGTGAGGCCGGCCGGACAGGTGAAATGAGCAAACTCCTGGGCGATCTGAACCGCGTCGCGCAAGACATGCGGGAGGTCCAGACAGATCTTGCACAGGGCAACGTCAATTCTGAAACGCTCCACAAGCAGGAACGCATTCTCTCACGCATGCTCGATGCACAGCGCTCCATGCGCGAACGGGACTACGAGAAGCGGCGCAAGTCGGAATCCGGAACGGACGTCGCCCGCCGGAGTCCGGGCGCGCTGGATCTCTCAACACCGGAAGGCCGGAGCAAGCTCCAGCAAGACCTGCTGCGTGCGCTGGAAGAGGGATACAGCAAAGACTATGAAGAGCTCATCCGCAAATACTTTGAAGCATTGCAGAAATAACACACCATGCACACCATCTCCTCGATTGCCCGCATGCTGTATAAGAACTATGCCGGCTTCCGTCTGGATCACCAGTCGCCGGCGACCTGCGTCCACGCCGGGCTTTGTGCGGAAATGCAGCGTCTCGTCGGCGGCAGCAACGGTCTCCTCACGCAGCGGGAAATCGGCCGGTCGATAGAGGGACGCAGCATTCATCTTCTCACCGCGGGTTCCGGTCCGCTGAACATTCTGCTCTGGTCGCAAATGCACGGTGATGAATCCACCGCGACACTTGCGTTGCTCGACATTGCACACTTCTTCACGCGCGAAAGCCGGCTGCCCTGGGTGGCAAACATACTTCGGTCCCTCTCGGTGCACTGCATCCCCATGGTCAATCCTGATGGGGCCGAATCCCGCACGCGCTACAATGCCGTCGGCATCGACATCAACCGTGATGCCCGCACTGCTGTCTCCCCCGAGGCCAGGGCGCTGCGTCAGATCCAGCGGAGCATTGCGCCGGAGTTCGCATTCAACCTGCATGATCAGAACCTTCATTCAGCCGGTGATACAGCACGCGTTGCTGCCCTCGCATTACTGGCGCCTCCTCCTGATGAGCAGCGATCCACCCCGCGTGTGCGGCGGCGCGCCATGCGCCTGGGTGCGCTTATCGCAAAAGCGCTCCATCCATTTGCCGGCGGACACATCACTCGGTACGATGACGCCTACGAACCGCGCGCATTCGGAGATCTCTTTCAGTCTCTGGGGAGCAGTACGCTGCTGATCGAATCGGGCCACTGGCCGCATGATCCGGAAAAAGCGACGATACGCAAGTTGAACGTCGTGGGAATTCTCACGGCTCTCTGGAGCATCGCCGGCGGTGCGTATGAAGATGTCGACCTGGATTCCTATACCGGTCTACCCCCCAACGGCCAGCGGATGTTTGACCTGCTGATCAGGGGGGTGGAACTTCGCCATGACAGCGGGTGGTCCGGTGCGGCTGATCTCGGCGTACTGTACGAGCGTTACGGTGATCGTGCAACCATCAAGGAAATAGGGGATCTCCGGCTGTACGGCGGGCTGGAAGTGCACACCCTGCGGAAACGTGTTCTCCCCCCGGCCTTGATGCGCGTCGAGAGCAGCATGCAACGCCGGACGCTCTATGATCTCCTGCAAATCTACCGGGCCTCACCCCCTTCCTGCGCTTGACAGTTCCCAAAGTATCGCGTATCATTAATGTTCGAGAAGACACTCCCTTTTTTGTGACGGATGCCATGAAGGCCGCAGGCAAGAACACAAAGCAGCGGGAATTTGAGTCCGAGGCCCTTCCACATGCCGACATCCTCTACAACTACGCCCTCCGCATGACCGCCAACGCCGCCGACGCGGATGATCTGGTGCAGGAAACCTTCCTCAAGGCGTTCCGGTTCTGGGAGAAATACGAAAAAGGGACGAACATCCGTGCGTGGCTGTTCCGCATCATGAAAAACTCGTACATCAACCGTTACCGGCGTGAGTCGAAAGAACCTGACACGGTAGATTACGAAGAGGTGCAGAATTTCTACAATACGATCCGCGCCGACTCGGCACCATCCAGCGACACACAGGAGACGGCGTTCGGACAGCTCCTTGACGATGATGTCGCGACGGCGATTGTCCACCTTCCCGAGGACTTCCGCACAGTGGTCATCCTCTGCGATATTGAGGGGCTGACCTACGAGGAGATTTCAGAGTTTCTCGCCGTGCCGCTGGGCACCGTGCGTTCACGACTGCATCGTGGAAGGAGCCTCCTCCGCGTGGAGCTGCTCAATTACGCGAAAGATCGTGGGTACGCTCCAAGGGATTAAGAACGGCACGCACGGCGTGCCGGCATCCCCCGCCGATATATCGTCGAGTTGACAAACCGCCCCCTTTGTGGTACCTTATCATTCCCAATTCAGCACACGTGTTGCCATGGCATCAGAAAAACACCAGCACAATGTCGCAGCCTCCGCTCCTCCGGAGAATATTCCGACCCGGCTGCCGGTGCTCCCGCTCCGCGACGTGGTCATCTATCCGTATATGATCTTCCCCGTTCTCGTCGGTCGCGAATCGTCTCTGCGCGCCGTCAATGAGGCCCTCGAGCGGCAGAAGTACATTTTCCTGGTGGCACAGAAGAGCTCCATCACGGAAGAACCGGGCATCGAAGAGATCTATCACGAGGGCACGGTTGCCAAGATCATTCAGATCCTGAAGCTGCCCAACGGGCTGATGAAGATTCTCGTTGACGGTGTGGTGCAGGCAAAAGTGGATCGCTTTGTCGCCAATCCCAAGTACCTCGAGGCCGATGTGGTGCTTGCGTCACTCCCGGTGGTGGTCGATTCCGAGCTGGATGCCCTGCTGCGGCACACGGCGACGCTCTTCGCGGAGTACGTACACCTCAACCGGAACGTCCCCAGCGAGGTTCTCGTGGCCTTTGAGAATACCCGCGAGGCACTCCGCCGGATGTTCTACATCGCTGCAAACATTCTCCAGTCGGTCGAGGTCAAACAGCGCATCCTCCAGCTCACCTCCATACGTGAGCAGCTTCACGAACTCATCCGCATCCTCAACTCCGAAAACGACGTCCTCAAGATCGAAAAAGAGATTGACACCAAGGTACACGACAACATCGCCAAATCGCAGCGTAAGTTCTTCATTCAGGAACAGATCCGCATCCTGCAGGACGAACTCGGCGACGAAGAGACCTCGCCGGAGCTTCTGAAGTTGAAGGAGGACCTGAAGAAGTGCCGGATGCCGAAAGCGGTGGAAGAGAAGGCGATGGAGGAGTATGTCAAACTCAAGAAGACACCCTCCATGTCGCCGGAGTCCACGGTGATCAGAAGCTATCTCGACTGGATGATCAACGTCCCGTGGTACAAGAGGACCAAAGACAAGCTCAACGTGGAGCATGTCAAAAAGATCCTGGATGACGATCATTTCGGCCTCGAGAAGCCGAAGGAACGGATTCTGGAGCATATTGCCGTACTCAACCTCGTGCGGGAAATGAAGGGGCAGATTCTCTGCTTTGTCGGCCCCCCCGGGGTGGGCAAGACGTCACTGGCGAAATCCATTGCCCGTGCGCTGGGACGCACGCTGGTGCGCATTTCACTCGGGGGTGTCCGCGATGAGGCGGAAATACGCGGACACCGTCGTACGTACATTGGATCGATGCCGGGGAAAATCGTGCAGTCGATGCGGCGCGCCGGCGTCATTAATCCCCTGATGTTGCTGGATGAGGTCGACAAAATGAGTATGGACTTCCGCGGCGATCCTTCCGCGGCAATGCTGGAGGTCCTTGATCCCGAACAGAATGTCGCATTCAATGATCACTATCTGGACGTCGACTACGACCTGTCGCACGTCATGTTCATCACGACGGCAAATGTACGCTATGCTATCCCGCTGCCGTTGCAGGATCGCATGGAGATTATCGAGCTCCCGGGATACCTGCAACACGACAAGATGGAGATCGCCCGCCGTCACATCATCCCGAAACAGCTGGCGGAACACGGGCTGCAGGACCGCAATATCGTGATCACAGACGCGGCGATCACCAAGGTGATCACGGAGTACACCCGGGAAGCGGGCGTCCGGAACCTGGAACGGGAAATTGCGTCGCTCTGCCGTAAAGTGGCAAAAGACATTGTCGCGGCGAAGCAGAAGAAGTCCAAGCGGAGCAAGGGTGAATTCACGGTGGATGAGGATCTGGTCGAGAAGTATCTCGGTGTGCCGCGGTTCCGCAACAGGCAACGTTCAGAAGAGCGCCGCGTGGGTTCGGTGACCGGGTTGGCGTGGACCAGCGTGGGCGGCGATATCCTCCATGTCGATGTGAGCGTCATGCGCGGTGCGGAGAAGCTGACATTGACCGGACAGCTTGGCGACGTCATGAAGGAATCGGCACAGGCGGCGTTGAGCTACCTGCGGTCGCATGCAAAACAGCTGCATCTGCCCGAGACGTTCTTCAAGGGAAGAGAGATTCACGTGCATCTGCCGGAAGGCGCCATTCCCAAGGACGGACCCTCCGCCGGTATTACCATGGCGCTGGCCATGTATTCGGCGATCAGCGGAAGGTCAGCCCGGTCCGATGTCGCCATGACCGGCGAGATTACGCTCCGCGGTGAAGTACTCAGCATCGGCGGTCTGAACGAAAAGCTCCTCGCGGCACAGCGGAGCGGCATCGGCACCGTGTTGATCCCGCAAGAAAACGTGAAGGACCTTCAGGAAATACCGGCAAGAGTGAAGGAAGGGTTGACACTTGTGCCAATCAGCCGGATAGAAGAGGCCCTGCCCTATGTCTTCTCCGCCGCCCCACGGAAACGCAAAGCAACGTCCTGACAACGCGACCTCCTCATGAGTGAATTCATCGTTACGGCGCGCAAATGGCGCCCTATGAAATTCGAAGATGTCGTGGGGCAACGACACGTCATCGTGACACTTCGCAACGCCCTGTCGACGGGACGCATTGCCCATGCGTATATCTTCAGCGGACCCCGGGGCGTCGGCAAGACCACGACTGCGCGCCTGCTGGCGAAAGCGGTGAATTGCCTTTCACCGGTTGATCTGAACCCCGACAACGCATGCGAAATCTGCACGGAGATCACCGAAGGGCGTTCGTTCGACGTGCAGGAAATTGACGGGGCTTCGAATCGCAGCGTCGAAGATATACGCAATCTCCGCGAGGCGGTGCGCTATGCGCCGGTCAAGGGCCGCTACAAAGTGTATATCATCGACGAAGTGCATATGCTGACGAAGGAGGCGTTCAACGCGCTTCTGAAGACTCTGGAAGAACCCCCGCCCCACATCCTGTTCATCTTTGCCACCACAGAGCTCCAAAAGGTCCCGGCCACAATCCTCTCGCGCTGCCAGCGCTTTGACTTCCGGCGCATTCCGACAGGTGAGATTCACCGGAACCTTGCAGGTATCGCCCGGCACGAAGACCTCGCGGTGGAGGACGAAGCATTGCTCCTGATCGCACGGCGCGCTGACGGCTCGCTTCGCGATGCCCAGAGCCTGTTTGACCAGGTGATCGCCCTCTGCGGCCGCACGGTAACCCATGCGGCAATGCTGGATGCGCTCAATATCGTCGACGAGGACTATTTCTTCCGCGTGACATCGCTGATGGGGACACAGGATCCTGCAGGAGGTCTCGCCCTCGTGGAGGACCTGATGAGTCACGGGTACGACCTCCGTGAATTTCTGGTCGGCCTGATTGAACATTTCCGGAATCTCCTCGTGGCCAAGGCCACGGGCAAACTCGAGCTGATTGATGCCTCCGACGTCATGCGGAAACGGTACGGGGAGGTCGCAGCCCAATTCTCCATCGGCGACCTTCTGCGCGCACAGCGCCATGTCTGCGCGACCGAAATGAGCCTTTCCCGCACCGCCCAGGCCCGCTTCCGGCTTGAAGCAGATATCGTTCAGCTCGTGACCATGCCGCGGTCGGTGGACCTTACCATGCTAATCGAAGGGCTCGACGAGCTAAAAAAAAAACTGACCGGTGAACGGCAGCCTTCCCCACCCACTTCCACTTCCACTGAATCACCGGCGCACAGAATTCCCCTTGCGCCGCCTGTCTCTGCACCTCCGCGTGCGGTACCACCTCCGGTGTCTCCCGACAAACGTCCGGTTTCTTCCGCGGCGGTGAATGAAAACGAAGTCCGATCGCGGTGGACGGAATTCGTCGCCGAGGTATCACGCGCCAAGATCTCCGTCGGCACGGTGCTGGGATCGACGACTTTCCTGGGTGTTCAGGAGGGTATCCTGCGGATCGGCTGTGTTGATGAGTTCCAGGTGGCTTCCGTGGAGCGCAATCGTGAAGTGCTGGCCGGAATTTTTCATGCGGTCTTTCACGTGCACCTGCGCGTTGCCGGAGAACGGATGGTATCGGCGGAGCCGACAGCGCTTTCCCCGGCTAAGGCTGATGATGAACATCCCATCATCAAAGCCCTCAAACGTGAGCTCGGTGCGGAGCCGATCTGAAGCACCCCTGTTGCATCCTGGTTTGAAGCACCCCCCGTCTCATCCCGGTTTATTTTTTTCTCCCCTCGAAAAAGTCCCGCTCCCGGTGTAATAACAGTTGAGCAGTGTTATCGTTCTTTTCGGCGCAGACCTCTACGCCTGGTCGGTTGCGACAGCGGAATAGCCGCCCGGTCGGGTCGACGACGGCGCAGAGGATGTCGTGTTTCCCGTTCCCCCGGGATCCGTTTTTCGTGGCACCCTCGTGCAGTATCCCCCGTCAGCGGTCGTTGCGGGCGAGCGCGGGCCGGGGATCAGGGCGCGGAACGAGGGGACCGGGATGCGGATGAACGGTGTGCAGCGGGAAACACCTCCGCGCCGAATGTGTACCGGGACAGCCGGAGGCACAACGCCTGAACCGCGGCGGGTTCGGGGTGCTGGAGCCCCCGGCTCCCGGCGCTTGATTCTTTAGCGGGTTTTTGGGATACTGTCTCTGGAAGCTGGCGTGATGACAAGCAGCGGGAGACATATGAGATACGGGATGCTGGTCGTGCTCCTCGTTCTCGCGCAATGGGCGGCGGCGGGGACAGGTGTGGCAAAGTATGCAGGTGAGTTCATCTCGCTGGGTGTCGGAGGCCGTGCGCTCGGATTGGGTGGAGCGTATGTGGCGCTCGGGAACGACGTCACCGCCGGCTATTGGAATCCCGCCGGCCTCGCCCGGATTTCCTACCCCCAAATCACATTGATGCACGACGAACGCTTCGGCAGTCTGGTGAACTATGACTACGGCGCCGTGGCGTTCCCCTTCGGAGCACAATCCAGCATCGGTGTCAGCCTGTTGCGTCTCGGGGTGGATGACATCCCGGACACGCGCAATGCCGGTGTGGACATCAACGGCAATCTTACCTACGATCCCTCTCAGTTCAGCCGGGTCGATCCCAACCGTGTCATGTACTTCAATGCGGCTGACTGGGCGCTGTATGTGTCGTACGCCCGTGCGTATTCGGAGGATTTTTCGTACGGTGCAAATGTGAAACTGATCCGCCGCGAGCTGGGCGATCACGGCGCCACGGGTATCGGCGTCGACATCGGCGTGTGGTACACGCCTTTTGAGAACCTGCTCCTTGGTGCGAACTTCCAGGATGTGACGACAACGTTCCTTGCGTGGGATACCGGAACCAACGAACTGATTTCGCCGACGCTGAAAGTCGGTTCGGCCTATCTCATCGAGGCCTTCGGTGGCCGTTTTGCACCTGCGATGGATTTTGACATCCGTTTTGAAAACCGCCGGACGGCGTCGCTGGCGCACCTGGGACCTGTGAGTGTTGACCTCCACACGGGGATGGAGTACCAGTTCAAAGACTTGATCGCTCTGCGTGTGGGGTACAGCGACATCAAACAACTTACGCTGGGTGCGGGTGTGCATCTCCCCAAGCTGAACATCGACTACTCATTCATGAGATTCGATCAGGCCGATAACATGGATACCCACCGTATATCCATGACGTTCACGCTGGAATCAGAGGAATTCCAGAGGGTCCCCGACGCCGAGTAGCCGGTTGCCGTTGACTGCCCGCCTATTTGGTTGTCATCACGAACACGCCGTCCCAGTCGTCAGGCGGAGGTTGCTGCCGGTAGGTGTGAGCCCGCTCAAGATGGAGTTGTGTGGGATAGTCGTGCGGCTGTATCGCGAGAGCCGCCTCAAAGGCTGTGCAGGCCTCCTGCCAGTGGCGTGAAAAATACGCCGCCATGCCCTCTGCGTAGTATGTCAGGAAGCGTTCCAACGCATCGGTGGTCTCCTCCCCTTTCATTCCCATCAGTTCATACACGCGCACCGGTTCACGCCTTCCCCGTACGGTAATGCGGTCCAGCTCGCGGCCGACAATTTCGTTTCTGACGAGTTCAAAGGTGCGATGCGCCACCATGATACCTGTACGGTACTCGCGGTTTGCGCCTTCAAGCCGGGACGCGAGGTTGACGCTGTCGCCGATCACCGTATAGGCGAATTTGCCGGTCGCACCCATGTTTCCGACAACCATGTCGCCGGTATTGAGACCGATGCGTATGCGGAGCGGCAACCTGTTGAGTTTTTGCCACTCGGCGTTCAGCTGCACAGTGCTGTGCTGCATTTGCAGCGCCGTCGTGCACGCACGCAGCGCATGATCATCCTGGGGAATCGGGGCTCCCCAGAAGGCCATGATGGCATCCCCTTCATATTTGTCCAGCGTCCCGTCATTCTGGAAAATCAGGCCCGACATCACACTGAAGTACTCATTGAGAATGCTCACCAGGCTTTCCGGCGGGAGATGTTCGGACATGGCCGTGAAGCCTTCGATGTCGCTGAACAACACCGTCAGCTCCTCGCGCCGTCCGCCGAGCACCAAGCGCTCGGGGTGAGCGACGAGCTCGTCGACCAGGGAGGGGTTGACATAGGTGCTGAACATGGACTTGATGAGCATGCGTTCCCTGCGCTCGACGACGAGATGGTAGGTCGTGCTCATCACATACCCGCCGAGCACGGCGAGAATGGGGCTCACCACCGCCATGACATAATCAAAGCGGATGAAGACAAATAGCGCCACGCCGACAATGATCACGATCTCGGCCATCGTGAACAGAAACCCCAGAAGTCCGACCAGCAGATGATACCGGGTTTGCACGTCGCGCAGCAGCGACGTCGCGATGAGTGTGACGAGCACCAGGAACAGTATGACCAGCGATTCTGAGAAGGGCGACTGCACCGTAAGAAACGAATTCCGGAGAATGCTCTCGATCACATTGGCATGGATTTCGACACCATACATCAGGTTGTCGCGCTTCTGCACCCCGCGGGCGATAGCAACGGGAAAAAGGTCTTTGTACTCCGGGACCGTCACGCCCACGAGGACGATTTTGCCTGCAAAGGTGCTGTCGTGGAGATATCCGTAAAACGGATCACTGAACGTATTGATATCCTGCGATAGGGTCTTCTCGTCGAGCGTTTTCAGGGTCTCGTCGTCAATGACATCATGAAAGCGGATATGCGGGAATGTTCCGTTGGGCCCCGCCAGGTTGATGAGAAATGATCCGGCGTCATACCGCGGGATGGTGCGCCCGGCGTAGAGGAACCCGTCACCCTGCGCCACGGGAACAGTGTGCGGTGGCAGCTGCAGGGCTTTGTTCAAGACCGCGAAGGCCAGTGTGGGAACAGCAATCTCGGTGCCGCCCGAATCAATCACAAACAACGTGTTGTACGTCCGGAACACACCATCCGCATCATTACGGATATTCACCAGGCCTAAGGAGGGATCGACCGTATAGAAGACGTTGCTGAAGTTCTCGTCGGCAGAGGAGGTCACATAGACATCACTGTCGGCTTCGCGTTTGCCGGCCAGAACGGCAATCCCGGTTTCGCGGATGGCGTGTGCGAGAGCCGAGTCATTGGCAGGCGAATACAAATCCGGACCGGTGAACAACAGATCGATCCCCACGGCGCGGGCGCCCGCGGCCTTGAGATTGCGCAGCAGATGGGCATAGTGTGCACGTGGCCAGGGAAACCGTTCCGGAAAATTCCGGAACGTATCTTCGGAAATCTCGACGATGACCACATGCGGGGAGTCTTTCACCGCGGCATTGGATCCACGCATCTGGAAGCGGTAGTCGATCGTGGCGAGCTCGATGCGCTGGACCACGCCCAGCCGCATCACACGCACCTGTGTCAGGACGATGATCAATGCCGCCATCCCGAACGCCAGACCGAAGCGTGTCAACCAGCCGCGTTGACCAATCGTGAGCCGGATTGCTGGCATCGCCTCCCGCCCTAAATGGTGACCCGGTAGCGCAGATTGACGATGCTGTCATTCATGCCATCGTCGGTGCGGAAATATGTGCCCTGCATCTGGAAGCTCATATCGGGTCTGACGTACCATTCCACCCCCAGATCAACGGCTGTGCGCCGGTAATCGCCGAATGTCGGCGCAATGGTACCGGTGAGCGTCAGCACTTCCCTGATCAGCGCATAGCGTCCCATAAGGGAAACCGCCGTGTAGTTCCAATCGACACTCTGGCCGGGAGCCCGGCTGACGGGCATGCTGTTCCTGTGCACCCCGACGCTCACGACTGTCTGCAGGGGTATTGCGTACTGTGTGGTGAGGCCGGCTTCACCCGAGAAACCTGAAAGGTTGTACTTGCGCACGGTTTCATCGGTGCGCTTCGAGGTGGAAAGACTGAGCGTGGCCGTGTGCCGCGCCGCCAGCTGAAAATCGTACGAGGTTTGCAGGTACAGGCGTACTGTCGCATCCAGGATTGCGGAGAGTGAATCCGGGCCGGCCGTGGACAGGCTGTTGTCATTGCTGTACTGCGAGAACCCCGCCGTCACCATCGGCATGTCAAGATGGGGAAACCATGTTGCGGCAACGTTGACATTCGAATATACCGTTGTCGCTACCTTGGTCTTCGCCGTGTTATCCTCTAATCGCTCGAAACCCAGCGTGAGGAACAGCTGATCGTCCAGCAGCCGGGCGCGGTCGGTCAATTGGACGCCCCGGATGTCCGTCTGGAGAAAGGACTGGCCGAACGACGTATAATCGCTGCCGCGGAAGAGATACGTGGCATGGAAGGCGTTGCCAAAATACTCCAGACCGACGCCGACCTGGTACGCGAGCGTCGAAAGCCTCTTCAGCGACAGTGGCCGCAAATTATCGTTGACCGTGATAAAGCGGGTCAGAATGTCGCGAACCGCCTTGATGGTCCCTGGATTGCTTTTGTAGACGGAATCGATGTATGCATCCGTGAAATTGCCGCTGCTGATATCTGCGTTGTAGGCCGTCAGGGCCGCCTGGCCGGTCAGCTCGACGCGATTGTTGTCAAACCTGGTCATGAAATCGGTGCCCAGTAGTATGTTCTCCTGGGGTTTCGTGCCGTTCCGGATGGAGCCGACATCATCGCCGGAACTCAACCAGGAGAATCCCACTTCCCAGTCTTCCCTGTTTCCAATGCTGGGTCGGACCGCAAACAGCCTGCGTGCGTAGGTTCCGTAGGAGAATTTTCCCCAGGTCGTGCCGTCGATCCGGTTGAACGCCGCCGTCGAGTCGCGCCTGAATTCCAGGGTGAGGCTGTCGACAGGAAACGACGAAATGAGCGTCCCCTCGACGCTGCGTGTAACCTCACCCAGTGAGAGATCCAGGCCGAACACGCCGTACCTGACGTTCGTCTGCACACCACGCACGCGCTTGCCGTTGAGCACGAGCTCCGGCAGCGCGGGATAATGGTCTCCGTATCCAACGGCAAGCCAGGGAGTTTCCAGACCGACAAAGTAGCGGTGCTGGGGTTGCCGGTTACTCTTCTCATCAGAAGTGAGAAACAGATTGCCGTTGAATTTCCATATATCCGTACGCCCGCTGAACAGCGCGGAGGCGCGATTGTACCAGATACCGGAACTGCTGATGTCTTCGTGGCGCGATTCCACCTGAAGAGTTGCGTTGTAGTCAAAAGGCGGCCGGGGCATGGTCGACGAGAGCGGAGTCTCTGTGCCGGACTGGCGCACGAAGAACGTGAGCACCGAGGTGGCATGCAACCGTCCCATCCGATTGAAGAGGCCCACCTTGACCGTGTGCCGGCCCGGCGCGAGCCTGATGCCAAGATTCTCCGGCGCGAGAATCACCAGGTCACCACTGAAGAGAGCCCCTTTGGTGACGTTCGCATCGTCCAGTTTGATTTGGGTGGCCTGCTGTACCACCGCGGTGTCCGCCCGGAGCAGCGAAATGGAGATCAAGACATCGTCAGCACGCAGTACCTCGTTTGGATCCGGGCTCAAGAACAGTATCTGTTCTTGTGCGGCATCGCTGACGGGGATGCGCAAGAGTTGCGGGGGGGGCACGACAAGCGGATCACCGGCACCACTCCGGGGGTATGCCTCGCGGCGTCCGGCGGCATCAGAGAGAACAAGGTAGTACTCGACGAAGGGCGGAATAACGCTGGTGGCGGGGATGAGGAATGAAGCGGAGGATCCGCGAAGATCCATTTCCGCCCTCCGGAACTCCCGCGTGCCAAAGGGCCGGTACAGCAGGAGGACCGTTGTTGCTGCATGTCCGTCACGCAGCGTGGCGGTGACCATAACGCTGGTCCGGGAAATTCCCTCACCCGCTGCAACGTCGGTAACAGATGAGGAAAGCTGCGCGCTGGCACCCCACACCGGAAGAAGAAAGAGCATTACCAGGACAGCAAACGGGGATGTGTTCATGCGTGCCGGCATCCCAGGATACTAATCCTTATACTCGATCTTCAGCCGGCTGGTCTTCCCCTGCGGGTTGCGCAACTCAAGCTCGATTCTCTTGTTCTGGCCGTCCTGCAGGGCATCAGCCGCCACCTTCCGTTCGCGGTCCGTGGATTCGCGGACCACAAGAGTGCCGTCGCCGTTAGAAATCCCGGTGAATCCCGAACGGACTTCAAGAGACCGGGAAGATGAACGGTTGGAAAATTGAATTGCGCCGTCGGTCACAACCAGCGTGTCGGATCCTATGGCTGTGCTGAAGGCACCGGTTGTTCCGCGAATCGATGCAACGGAGGTTGGTGACGTGAAGCGGAATTCTTCCCCCGCACGTTGCTTTACCACGTTGAAACCGACGACGCCGGTCTGGACTTCCACCGATTTCGAGAAGGAACCGCCGGATGTGTTGCCGGTGACCGTGAGTTCGGATTTTTCACGGAGGTGCACAAGGCTGTTGTCTTTGAACTTGATGATGGCAAGGGAAGCCGGACCCGTGCGCACCATATCTCCGGTTGACAGCGTTTGTCCGCGGGCGGCTTTTTCCCATGTTCGCCCGGTTTCCTTCCGCTGTACTTCGAGTATCACTTTGCTGAGAAGTCCGATCGGCGCGGCCGGAGGATCAGTCGCGACGACCGTACCCGGAGTGGAACACAGGGCCAGCATGAGAAGAGAGAGCAGAATCGGTTTCATGGCAGACTCCAGTGGAGAGGCGTCCTACTCTATGGCCGCATTGATGACGCTCGCGGGATTTTCGCGTATCTGTTCAATCAGCTTGACGAGTTCGGCAGTTGTCACCGGAGCGCCGTTCAACATGATCTGGCCTGTGGGAGACAACGCTTCGCTCCGGATACGTTCGAACAGGGCTTTGTGTTGTGGGCCCAGCGCCCGCTCGAGTTCGTCCAACAAACTCTGGATTGCCGAATTGCCGCCGCCGCCGTTCACCGTGAACGAGCGAATCGGACTGCGCAACGTGCGGCTGCTTCCACCCGCTGTGCCGAACAGCCCTTCCACGAACCACACATAGGTCTTTGCCGGTTCAAGCGGGCGGACTCCCGCGCTCGGGTAGAGGAAGGAGTTGCCTGTCACCTCTGAAACCACCTGCGGGACGCCGCTGGTGGCTTCTTCGGGAGAGGATTGCCCGGGCAGCCGTTCGAAAACTGAAATGCGCGCACGCGGCCCGTCAAAGTTCCACTGGAAGAGAGGAAACTGACCTACGCCGGTGTCATTGTCCATCGGGAACACGAGTTCAACCCGTGAAGGGTTGGAAAGGACGAACCTGAATGTGGCCCGGAAGATCTGCTGCTGCGCGTTCTCGACCTCGATGCGGAATGTATAGACGCCGGCGGGGAGCACCCCGGCAGGAAGCGCAACATCCTCGAACCGTCGTTTGGCCGCCGGGTCCATGCCGTACTCCCGGCGGATTTCCGGGTTCCGGAGATCGAGATTGGTGAATGACCGGCCGCCCTCGATATTGAACGGTTTCGTTGCATAGTGTAAGGCCGAGGGAAGAGACTCGCCATCGGACAAATGGACATCAAGGAAGAGCCGCATCGCCTCGACTGAAGCCGTAGCGCCTACCGCCCCTTTGACCCGGAGGTCAATGGTAAACAGCCACTTCGGGGATGTGGAATTGATGAAATCCACATCCTGGAGCGTCAGCATATCGACAGGAGCGGCAACGGTGGTGATTTCGATCGTCGGGACCTGCGCATACAGCGGCAGCACTGCAGCGACGACGATGGCGATGAGAAGAAAGGATGTTCTCATGAGATCGCCCGATAGGAAGTGAGAGAACTACCAGTAAAAATGAAGTATAGCAAATAACGGCGTGTCGTGCAAATGCCTAGAATTGCATCAAATCGTTGTACACCACATAAGCCATGAACGCCAGCAAAAGCACGAATCCTGCCTTCTGAAGCGCCATACGCACTTTTACCGGAATCTCACGCCGGAATATGGCTTCGTAGATAAGGAAGACCATGTGTCCCCCATCGAGTGCAGGGAACGGAAGGAAATTCAAAATAGCCAGACTCATGCTCAGCAATGCCATGAAACCCAGATACGTGAGAATCCCCAGCTCCGCTGTCTGGGTGGCCATTTGGGCGATCTTGATCGGTCCACCAACGGACTCGGAAAACGCGATCTTGCCTGCGATAATCTGCCCGACCTGCTTTACGAAAAGTACGCTGACACTGAATACGTCACTCCAGGCGCGCGAAAAAGATTCGGGGATCGAGTACTCCACTTTGTGCACGGGACCGTTATAGCGCAGCGCGTAACCAATGCCGATCATGCCTTCGGCCGTGGGAATCGTCGTGCCCGTCAGCTTCTCTCCGTTGCGCTGCCACTCCACCTGTATTGGCTTGCCTGCATTGGCCTGCACCAGCGGTTTCACCTGGCTATCCGCACCAAGGGGCGTGCCGTTGATGGAAGTCAGCACATCGCCCGGTTTCAGTCCCATGATGTCGGCGGGCAGGCCGGATTGCACCGTGGTAACGACGATCTCGGTGTGAGTTGGGACAATGCCAAAAACGCTTTCCGATCGATCGGGGATTGAAGCGCGCGGAACCTGTACGTGAAGTTGTGCACTCCGGCGCATGATGGTGAAATCGATGTCGTCGCCGGCGTTGTCGATGTAGACGCCGTTGAGAATGGCATCCCAATCGCTCACCGGCGTGCCGTTGACTTCAAGAATGCGGTCGCCGCTCTGCAGTCCGGCCTTCGCGGCAGCACTCTCCTGGAGCACCGTCCCGATCTCGGTGGTTTCGCGGACCACCTTGCCCTGCAGGTAGTTAATACCCCAGAAAATGGCCACGGCAAGCAGGATATTCATGATGACCCCGCCTGAAATCACAAGCATCCGTTGCCAGATCGGTTTCGCGCGGAATTCCCAGGGTTGCGCCTCCTGTCCCAGGAACTCCGTGTCAAAGCTTTCGTCGATCATGCCGGCAATCTTCACATAGCCGCCGATAGGTATCCACGAGACGCAGTAATCGGTGTCTCCGTATACTTTCCCGAAGGCCCGTGGAGGGAATCCGATCGAAAACCGGTCCACCCGCATGCCGCAGAGCTTGGCAGTGATGAAGTGCCCGAATTCATGGACGAAGACGAGCACGCCGAGGGTAATCACAAAATAGAGGAGAGTCTCAAGTACCTGCATAGTTCTTTCTCACGAAGGGACTACATTCAAGTGCCCGACCACGAATGCACGCGCTTCTCGATCGGCACGAAGGATATCGGATAATTGCGGATGGTGCACCGTGCGGTGCGATGCCAGCGCCGCGGTGATGAGTTCAGGTATCGCGCTGAAGGTTATGCGGCCTTCGAGAAACTCCTGCACGGCCACTTCATTCGCCGCATTCATGACCGCCGGTGCCGTACCCCCGGTACGCAAGGCCTGGTACGCCAGCGCGAGGCAGCGGAATTTCACCATATCGGGTGCAAAGAAGGTCATATGCTCTAAAGCAGCGAAGTCCAGCCGCTGAAACGCGGAACGCGGGCGTTCCGGGTATGTCAGCGCGTACTGTATGGGGAGTTTCATGTCCGGGATGCCCAGCTGGGCCTTCACCGAGCCATCCACAAATTCAACCATCGAATGAATGATGGATTGGGGGTGGACCACCACATCAATGGCCTCCGCAGGCAAACCAAAAAGCCAGTGGGCTTCGATCACCTCAAGCCCCTTATTCATCAGCGTGGCCGAGTCAATCGTGATTTTGCTGCCCATTTTCCAGGTCGGATGGCGCAGCGCCTGCGCGGGCGTTATGTGCGCGAAGTCCTGGGTGCCGATATTGAGAAACGGCCCGCCGGATGCCGTGAGAATCAGACGCGCGACGCTCAGCGTATCCTCCCCCTGGAGGCATTGCAGGATTGCGCTGTGTTCGCTGTCGATCGGCAGGAGCTTGACCCCGTGTTCCCTGACCTTCTGCATCACCAGCTCACCCGCCACAACCAGCGTTTCCTTGTTTGCGAGTGCGATGTCTTTTCGCGCTTCTATCGCACGGAGCGTCGGGAGCAATCCCGCAAACCCGACGACCGCACTGACGACCGTGTCAACATCGTCGCGCGACACCACCTCCAGCAGACCCTCTTCCCCTACCAGCACCTCAGTGGCGCCATTCACGAGGCTGCGGACGCGGTGCGCGCTGGGTGCATCGAGGACAACCACGCCGCGCGGTTGGAACCTGCGGATCTGTTCCATCAGCAGGTCTACATTCCGGTTTGCCGACAGATACGTAATGCGGAAGCGGTCTGGAAAGGTACTAATGACTTCCAGGCTGCTTTGACCGATCGAACCGGTGGAGCCAAGGACGGCGATGTGGGTTGTGCGATTCAACGGAATTCACTTGTCTTTTCAAGGTAACCAAACCCTGCTTGTATATCAAGCAACAGGAAGCTACATTTCTGGAGGGTCAACAGCCGGAATGACGGAAGTAATGAAGCAACAGAACGCATATCACCGTGCGCTTCATATGATCCGGGACTGTATTCTCACGCTTTCGTGTGCAGTCGTGTGCACGGGCATCCTCCAGTCTCAAACGCCGGATGCGCAGGCGAAGTTTCGTCTTGCCCAGGGATTTGAGCAGGCGAGTGAGTGGGATCGGGCTGCGGAACTCTACCGTGACCTTCTCGTGACTGAACCGGGTAATTTTGCCTATTTTGACGGACTCCAACGGATGTACGTGCAATTGAAGCGCTATGAAGACGCCGGACGCGTGATCCGGGAACGTATCACACTGATGCCGAATGATCCGATGCTGTACGGCATGCTCGGGACAGTGGAGTATCGGGCCGGGCATGAACCGGAGGCCACACGTGCATGGGAACGTGCAATCGACATTGCCCCCACCAACCAGCAATCCTACAGGCTTGTCGCCACACTCATGATCGAAAACCGGTTGCTTGACAGGGCTGCGGAGGTATACCGGAGGGGCCGGGCGGCATGCGGGGATCAGCAACTGTTCACGTTCGAACTCGCGCAACTTCTCGTTGCCTCCATGGACTATGCCGGTGCAACGGAAGAGTACGTGCGCTGGCTTGAACAAAACCCGGCACAGATCGCATTTGTGGAGAACCGCCTTGCGGCATTCTCGTATAAAGACGAAGGCCGTGCTGCAGCCACCCGTGTGGTGCAGTCCCGCCTGGATCGCCAGCCCACCCCCGGTCTCTACGAAATCCTTGCCTGGCTCTACATGGAGGGGAAAGAATTCGATCAGGCGTTTCAGGTGTACCGCCGCATCGACGACAACTCCAGTGCCGACGGTGTCGCGCTTCTGGGCTTTGCCGACCGTGCCGTTCGTGAGCGATCGTACGACGTTGCGACCCGGGCATATCGTGAAGCGCTGAGCCGGCCACTGCCGGCACAACGCGTGCCTCAGGCGATGTACGGCAATGCGTGTGCGCTCAAAGAGCTCCAGGTGGCCGCTGACAGCGCCGATGTTCTCACCGTGACAGGCATCCGGACGGCCGGCGGTGCGCGCGCGCGCCTCACGGAAGCGGTCGGCGCTTTCAACGCCATTGCGGGGGCATATCCGGGTACCGAGTATGCCGCAAAGTCACTCTATCAGATAGGCCTCATCCAGCTGCGCCAATTTCAGGATCTGGACGGTGCGGCGAGTACATTTCAGCGGGTACTTGCAGATCCGTCGGCGAACCCCTCCATGCGCAATGACGTCCAGCTGCGGATGGCGGAACTCCTGATTGCCCGGGCCGACACGACCAATGCGGCTGCGGCGCTGCAGACTGTAGCGGCGTCCCGGAACGCCACACCCGATCAGACGGATGAGGCCCAACTGCACCTTGCCGAGCTCGCCCTGTTCAACGGGCGGATTGACGATGCGGTCAAGTCGTTGTCGGCAATATCGACCAATCTGCAAAACGACTTTGCCAACGATGCCATCGCCCTGCAGGTGCTGCTGCAGAAAAATGCCGGCGCTTCGCCCCAGGCACTCATCCTGTACGGACGGGCGGAATATCTTGCCCGCCAGCACAGGACACCCGAGGCCGTACAGCAGTTCATGGAGCTCGCGAAGCGCTATCCGGCAACGCCACTCATCGATGATGCGCTTTTGCGCGCGGGGGGATTGCTTGCACAGGCCGGACGCTATCGCGACGCGCTCGGCGTCTACGACAGCCTGCTGACACACTATCGCGAGCAGAGCAAAATGCTGGACTACGCTTTGCTGAGCATAGGCGAAGTGCACCAGTACGGTTTAGGTCAGCCGGCGGAGGCGATCGGCGCGTACGAACGCCTGCTCTCCGACTATCCACAATCGGTGCTTGTGAACGAAGCACGGCGGCGCATCCGCATGCTGCGGGGAGAATCGTTGTGAAGATGCCCGGATGGAAATTGTGGGCCTGCATCATTGTGGTGAGCATGTGTGCCGGCCTGTCACCGGCACAGGACAAGATCCTGGTGATGATGGATCCGGCGCAAACGGATCACCTGAAGGCCTACGGGATAGCATACTGGGCGCTGACGAAGAACATGGCGGTTGACTGGCTGCTCAACTACCGGGGGGGCTCGTTCATGATGGACGAGAACCCGGTGCTTGCCACGGAGTGCAGCGTCCGGGGTGTCGCCTTCGCGAGAATTCCCGGCGCAGCTGCGGTACAGATCTATGCAGAGGTGCAGCGCGACGATAACAACATGGATGTCGTACGGCTGGAGAAAGCTCCGAAGATCGCCGTGTACGTTCCGCCGGGATACAAACCATGGGATGATGCCGTTACCCTCGCACTCACGTACGCTGAAATCCCCTACGAGAAACTCTGGGACAAGGAAGTTCTCGAAGGGAAATTGCACGAGTACGACTGGTTGCACCTGCACCACGAGGATTTCACCGGACAGTACGGAAAATTCTTCGCATCCTTTGCCAGTGCGAACTGGTATCTCGAACAACAGGCGATGCTTGAAAAAGAGGCCCGGACCCTCGGGTTCAAGAAAGTGTCCGAACTTAAGAAAGCCGTTGCCCGCAGCATCAAGGAGTACATCTCCACCGGCGGATTCATGTTTGCCATGTGCTCCGCAACCGATACGTATGACATTGCGCTCGCGGCGGAGAACACCGACATCTGCGATGCGATGTACGACGGCGATCCTCCTGACCCCGACGCCCAGGCACGCCTGGACTTTTCCAAAACGCTGGCGTTCACCGATTTCACGCTGGAGAAGAATCCGCTGCGGTACGAGTATTCAGACATTGATCAGCCTCCCAGTGATCTGCTCGCGCTTCAGAATCCTGAAACGGACTACTTCACGCTCTTTGAGTTCTCCGCGAAATTTGATCCCGTACCGACGATGTTGACGCAGAATCATGTGAATGTCATCAAAGGATTCCTCGGCCAGACCACCAGCTTCAAGAAAGCGTGCATCAAGAAGACCGTCATCATTCTTGCCCAGAAGGAGGGAACGGATGAGGTGCGCTACCTCCACGGCAACTACGGTCGGGGCACGTTCACCTTCTACGGCGGCCACGACCCGGAAGACTACCAGCACGCGGTGGGGGACCCGCCGACGGATCTCTCATTGCACAAGAACTCGCCGGGATACAGGCTCATCTTGAACAATATCCTTTTTCCGGCGGCGAAGAAGAAACAGCAGAAGACCTAGACAAGTGAGCATCAGAGACCATTTTCCCACCATTTCCGGAGGTTCCATGCGTTCGTTCATACTTGCTGTTGCGTTGCTCGTAACGACAGCCGCTGTCGCGCAGCCGATTGTCGGAGGGCTCGCTCCTTCGGTCAACTTCGGTGTCCATGCGAATTTCATGAATGCGAATTTCCCGGGCCCACAGGTCAACGGAGCCTCTGCGTTGAAAGATGTCTATGGCGCAGGATTCGGCGGCGGAGTTCATCTCGACGTCCAGCTGGCCATGGTCAGCTTCCGCCTCTCCGGCGACTACCTGTCATTCTCTCCGGACAACGACAAATACCGTCAGGGGCTTGAAGGAATCATCGGAACCGCTGCCGGCCAGTTCAGCGTCTCCGGCGGCGGGATCACGATGTGGTCCGGCAACCTCAATGCCAAGATGGCGATCCTCCCTCTGCCGATTATCAAGCCCTACCTCACCGGTGGCATCGGGTTGGCCCGGCTGAGCGTCGACGATGCGAAGGTCATGCAGGGCGGTGTTGAGACAAAAGCCTACGCGGGATTCGCCTCGGGAACCAAAACAGCATGGAATTTCGGCGCGGGTGTTGACCTGTCAATCGGAGTCACGCTCTTTCTTGAGGTCAAGTACATGTGGGTGATGACCGATCCGGAGACAAGCACGCTTATTCCGGTGACCATCGGCGTGACGTTCTAGTGTAGATGGTGTTCCGGGTCTTGCGGGGCATCGCACGCACCGGCCTGGCTGGCAGTATGATTGGTGCAGTTCAATCGCCCCGAGGTGAAGAATTGCCGAGTCAATGGCCGTACGCCCGCGGAGCACATGCAGCTCGACGGTTCGCGTAACGCTGTTGCGCGGCGGGGTGGGCAGGGCCCCGGCCACTGCGCGCGCGTGCCGGCAGAGGACGCGGTCATTGAAGAGACGGCCGTAGAGCAACGCCATCGGCACAAGAGTATTCATGATGATGGCATCGATGCGATGCGGCCCGAGGGCGATCGGCGTGCCGGTTCTCCTGTTCCGGAAGTGCAGGTGGCGGTCCCAGAACCCGTCGGGCGTAAACACAAATGCCGAGCGCAGCCTCTTCACGCGCGCGCGGGAAGGAAGTCCGGCGGAACGGAATATCTCAAGTATCCGGCGCGCGCCGGACTCGTTGAAGAGCGCCGGCAGAAGAAACACGAAGGCAGCAAGCCGGCCGGTGGGAAAATTGACCGGACGCAGACGGAAGAACAGCCATTCGGCTTCATGAAGCAGAGGGCGATGGATCTGTCGCCGGAGTTCCTTCCACCGGCGCCGCAATCGGCGCACGTACCGCACGGACGCTTGTTCCTTCACGCCGCGTGGTGAAGGCAACAGGCCCGAAGCTCCGAAAAGAATCGCCATCATAGTTTCCCTGTCCGTGAGAGACCAGCGCTGCAACAGCTTCAGCGGCACATTCTGTGCGAGCTCGCTGAACGGCTTCTTGTTCTTGACATATCCCAGTCCTTCCATAATGCCCTCATAGAGCATCTGATCCCATGCGGGTTGAGCGTTCAGCTCGCACAGTGTCCATCTCTCCGCCGTTGTGCGCTCACCCTCCGGAGCCTTTCTGTAGCAGCGTCGCTGTTCATGCACGGTCCAGTGCTCTTCCCGGAGCAGTTCGTTGAGCCGTGCCTCAAGGGTGTGCATCCGGCGCCTGATGCGCCGCCATCCGAGACGCTGCAAGATCCGGCGGAGGGATGCCGCCGGAACAGGACCGGGTTGGCGGACACATGGGGGGGTCACCGGGGAAGGGGCGGCTGAGGGTGTTCCATCCGGAGGCAGGATGAGGATCGGGACGATCCGCTTTCCCGCCGTGTGTGTGGGCAGAAGCGTGCTGTGGCACTCGCCCACGACGTGGAGGATGACACTGTTGTAGTGTGCGTCTGTGTCGTGATGATGTGCCGCCCAGTCACGTGCATGCAGATGCACCTCCACAGTGCCGCGATACAAGCGCCCATCGAGGCGTATCAGCCCGTCAGTGTAGTCCGGTCCGCCATCACTATTCGGTACTCCGGGCGAAAGCACAATCAGAGGGCGGCCGTCGGCAGTATACAGGAGGGAGGTCGAAAGGAGTCGTTCCCACGCGCGGCGGATGGATACTTCTGAGATTCCATCCATACTGAGGCACCATAACGATGAACACCCTTTCGACCGGGAGATCGGCATCCGGCCGCGGGTGTGTTACGCGACGACGCGATATCCGTTGATCTGGTCGCGCATCGTCGATGCAGCGCTCCTGGCGGCGTGAGCGAAGTCTTCTCCGGCGGAGGCGTAGATCACGTTCCGTCCGGCGTTGATAATAGCGAGGAAGCCGTCCTTGTCGCAGCCGTACTGTACAGCCCGCCTGAGATCGCCCCCCTGTGCCCCGACGCCGGGGATGAGCAGGGGAAGCCGGGGTGCGAGTGACCGGATGCGTTTCAATTGGGACGGCCGGGTTGCCCCGGCGACGAGGCCGAGGTTTCCTTGCGTGTTCCACCGTTTGACGCGTGCGATCACCTGCTCGTAGAGCGGTTTTCCGGCGCTTTTCAGGTACTGAAGATCTCTCGCCCCCGGGTTTGAGGTGAGTGCGAGCACAAAGACGCCGTGCCAGGCGGAACGGAAAAATGGTTCGAGGGAATCGCGGCCCATATACGGATGCACGGTGGACGCGTCGAAGCGCAATTCGTTCACGAGGGCGCGCGCATAGAGTTCTGAAGAATTTCCGATATCTCCCCGCTTGCCGTCAGCGATGGCAATAACAGACGCGGGGATATGCTCCCGTGTCTTGTGCAGCACCGTCCATCCCTGTTCGCCGAGTGCCTCATAGAACGCCAGATTCAATTTGTACGCGCATGCAAGATCATGCGTGGCATCGATCAGCCGTTTATTGAACTCAAGGACACCTTCGGGAGTCCGGGGGAGATGTGCGGGAAGTCTCGCGATGTCAGTGTCGAGGCCGATACAGAGAAGAGAACGCTGCGAGCCCTGCAGTGCACGGAGGCGCTCGGTAAAAGGTGTCACGGTGTTTTCCATCGTTGTTTTTCCTCTTCTGTCAGCAGTTCATTCATGGAGCCGGTGCGGTATCCTTGCAGGTCAAGCGTGACATACGTGAACCCGAGTTGTTTGAAGCGTGCGATAAGTTCGCCGCGCAGGGGTTCTTTGATCAGACGTTCAATCTCTGTGGGATCCACTTCCACACGTGCCGTGCTGGCGTCGTGGAAGCGCACCCGGAAGCGACGAAAACCGTTGTCGCGGAGAAAAGTCTCGGCGGCGTCAACCCGGTTCAGGTTTTCACGAAGAATGGGAGTGCCGTAAGGGAAGCGGGACGAGAGACAGGCAAATGACGGCTTGTCCCAGGTAGACAGACCCAGATGGCGGGAGAGCTCCCGGACGTCGGCTTTCGAAAAGCCTGCTTCCAGCAACGGCGAGCGGACCTCCCCCTCGGAGCGGGCCCGCATACCGGGCCGGAAGTCGCCAAGGTCATCTGTGATGGTTCCGTCAGCGATCCAGAGAATGCCTTCCCGTCGGGCAATATCACGGAGCTTGCCGAACAGCTCCGTTTTGCAGTAATAGCATCGGTCCGGAGGGTTTTCCTGGAACTTGAGCTCATCGGTCTCTTCCGTGCGCACAATTTCGTATCGTGCGCCGATGGTCCGGGCCAGGGCAAGTGCCTCTTCGAATTCCCGGGTCGGGTATGTTTCCGAGCGGCCGATCATTGCCAGGGTTTTTCCGCCGAGCTGATCGACTGCAACTTTCAGCAGAAGCGTGCTGTCCACTCCGCCGGAATATCCGATGACCAGACTCTGCATGTCATCCAGGATGCGCCGCAGGGCGCCATATTTTTCCTCGAGTGCCGGGTTGAGCATGTTGCATCCATCCGTGTGAACGAAACGACCTCGCCCCACCGAGGCGGAGCGAGGTCGGCGGTCGACGCCGTTGCGCCGCCTACTTCCGCAGGAGATTCTTAAATTCTTTCATTGTCTTGACCCCGGGGAATTCGCGCTCGAAATCCTTGCGCATGTTCGGATCAAGACGGAATGAGCTTTTCAGAGATTCTACTGCTTCAAAGTTGCGGTTCAGTACCATGAGTACTTTGGCCCGCAGATAGAACGATTCAGCCGACTTGGGGTTCACATCCACAGAACGGTCAAAGGCTTTGAGTGCCTGGCGAAAATACCCCAGCTCAAAGAGCGTCTCGCCGTAATCAAGCCACGCCTCAAAGTTGCGGGGATCAAGCCGGGTCACCATCCGGTAGCTCACGAGCGATTCACGGAGCTTTCCCATATTGTACAGGAGATCGGCCTTCGCGTACCAGAGTTCGGGATATTCCCGGTAGAGCGCGATCGCTTTGTTGTAGTCCGCCAGCGCCCGGCGAAAGTCCTCCATGGCGTCATAGCAGCTGCCGCGGCCGAAATAGGACTCATAATGGGTGTCGTCAAGCTTGATGGCCTGTGTAAAGCTATTGATGGCATGCGTATATTCGGCAAGCTCTTCGTAAGCGTTCCCGAGGTTGTGCCAGGCGGGCAGGTCCCGGGGCTCAAGACGGAGTGTCTCCTGGTAGCACTCGACAGCATCGTGCAGGCGGCCCAGGTTTGCCAGGGCATTCCCCTTGTTATACCAGGCCGCAGGAAAGTCCTCACGAATTGCCAGAGCGGTGTCGTAACTCTCTAGAGCCCTGTGGAATTGGCCGATCCGGCTCAGGACGATACCGCGGTTGTACCAGGCGTTGAAATTGTAGGGGTCACGGTCGATATGCTCGTCATAGCACCGCAGCGAGTCTTCAAGCTGGTCCAGATAGTCATAGCAGTATCCCAGCTCGTACCATGCTTCACGGTGGTCGGGGTTTCCATCCAGGATGAACCGCAGGATTTGGGCGGCATCATCGTATTTTTCCATCTTTTCGAGCGTAACGGCCTTATTGAAAAGAGCTTCCCCATTGGTCGGTTCGATGTCAAGGGCCCGGTTGTAGCTAGCGATGGCCTCCTCGAGTCTCCCCAGCTCGTCCAGAGCAATCCCGCGGTTGACAAGGATCTCCGTGTCCACCGGGTTCAGGTTCAGTGCCGTGGTGAAGGCGTCGAGGGCTTCGGCGGAGCGGTTCAGATTTGAAAGGATGAGCCCCTTGCGCTGCCAGGTATCGGCGCTGTACGGAATATGCACAAGCATCCGGTCAACGAAACGGAGTGCTTCTTCGTATCGTCCGTTGTCGAAGTAGAAATTGACGATTTCGTCGAGCGCTTCGAGGTTGGTGATATCAGCTGAACCGTCACCGAGCAGATCTTTGTACTTCCTCAGCTCGTCTTCAAAACGGTCCGCTTTCCCCTCCTCGCCCTCTTCATCGTCGAGACCGCCGTTGTCCAGAATGCTCATTACCGCTCCATTGGAGGACATCCTCAGGGGTAATAAGTTCAAAAAACTGCGTGAAGTCAATAGATTGATTTTGAGGGCCCACAGCCGTATATTTATGTCTTAGTTTTCAATGATTTCCACGAATATTGACACATTGCGGGAACGCATTGCCGCCGCCAGCCGCCGGTCGGGCCGCCGGCCGGAGGATGTGACCCTTGTCGCGGTTGCCAAGACATTCCCGGCGGAGCGGGTCGATGAAGCGGTCCGCGCCGGCGTCGTGGACATCGGTGAGAATTATGTGCAGGAGTTGCTCGGCAAGCGCGCAGCACTCGCTGCCCGGGATATCCGCTGGCACTTTGTAGGTCATCTGCAGTCGAACAAAGTGCGCCAGATTGCAGAGTGGATACATCTTGTGCATGCGCTGGACAGTGCATCGGTTGCGCGGGAGCTCGACGGCCGGGCAGCGCGGGCCGGGAGGACTCTTGAGGCCCTTGTCGAAGTGAATACCACGGGGGAGCAGACGAAGTTCGGCCTGCAGCCCGGAAGAGTTGCCGGATTCATCCGGTCGCTTGAGCCCCTGGCACACATCCGCATCGGCGGGTTGATGACTATCGGTCCATTTCTTCCCGATCCGGAAGGATCACGGCCGATGTTCCGCATGTTGCGGCTTCTGCGGGACGAAATCGCCCGGACGCCGCAGGCAAACGTGGACCTGCATCACCTGTCCATGGGCATGACAGGCGACTTTGAAGTGGCCATTGAAGAAGGGGCGACACTTGTGCGTATCGGCACCGCAATCTTCGGATCGCGGAAAAAGCCTGGATAGGCGGAGGACCAAATGAAACTGACACCGCTGGACATTCGCAAGCAGGAATTCAAACGCGTGATGCGCGGCTATGACCCCGTGGAGGTCGATACCTTCATGGACGTGATGGCCAACGAGTTTGAGGAAGTCCTCAAGTCCCAGAAGGAAATGCGCGACCGTCTTGTCGAACTGGATGTGCAGCTGAGAGATTACCGCCAGATTGAAAAGACTCTGCAGCAGACGCTCCTGCAGGCCCAGGAGACAACGGGGAAGACGTACGAAGCCGCCCGCAAGGAAGCGGAACTTATTGTCCGGGAGGCCGAGCAGAAAGGTGCGCGGATTGTGGAGCAGGCACATGACGAACACGCGCGCGTGAAGAATGAGATCGTTCAGCTCACCAGCCGGAAGGAAACCCTGATCCAGCAGCTCCGCGTCGTGCTGAGCGCAGAGCTCGACTTGCTGAAGTCGCTTGAGCTGGGCACCGCGGAAGGGCTTGTCACGCCGTCCCCGGTCGGTACGGGAAAGACTTCCATTGATCTGGACGCGATCGCAAAGACACTGGACCATGATACAACTGCGTAAGCTCATTGACGAAACGATAGCGTTCCTGCGGACCAGAACCGCGGCGACGCCGGGAATCGGCATCATTCTTGGCACCGGTCTCGGCGGGCTGGTCAAGGAAATCGCTATTGAAACCGTGATTGACTATACGGAGATTCCGCACTTTCCGCTTTCCACAGTGGAATCCCATCACGGCAAGCTGATCTTCGGGCGGCTCGGGGGAAAGAGCGTTGTCGCGATGCAGGGACGCTTTCACTACTACGAAGGGTACACCATGCAGCAGGTGACCTTTCCCGTGCGCGTGATGAAGTTCCTCGGCGTGCACACGCTGCTGGTCTCCAATGCCGCCGGCGGGATGAACCCACAGTTCCGCAGGGGAAGCCTGATGATCATCACGGATCATATCAACCTCCTGGGCGATAACCCGTTGATCGGACCGAACGATGAGACCCTCGGCCCGCGTTTTCCGGATATGTCGGAACCGTACAGCAGGAAACTGATCGCACTTGCGGAGCACGTGGCGCTGGATCTCAAGATCCGTACGGAACGCGGTGTCTTCGTGGCGGTTCCCGGACCGAACCTTGAAACGCGTGCCGAATACCGGTTCCTGCGGTTGATCGGGGCCGATGCCGTGGGAATGTCGACCGTGCCGGAAACTATCGTTGCAAACCATATGGGGCTGGCCGTGCTGGGTTTTTCCATCATCACGGACGAATGTTTCCCCGATGCACTCCAGCCCGCGAACGTTGAGGAAATAATCACTGTCGCCGGATCCACGGAGCCGAAGTTGACAGCAATCATGAAGGGCGTCGTCGAACGGCTCCCTGCTCTCTAAAGGACAGTACCGCGTGTTCAAAGAGTTAAGCGAACGGGTGTCGTACCCTGCTATCGAGAAAGAGATCCTGGCGTTCTGGAAAGAACGCGGGATCTTCGAGAAGAGCATCACGACCCGTCATGGCGGACCGGGCTTCATCTTCTTTGAAGGCCCTCCAACCGCCAACGGTCGTCCGGGTATCCATCATGTCATGTCGCGCACACTGAAAGACCTTGTGTGCCGCTACAAGACCATGCGTGGATATCAGGTGCACCGGAAAGCCGGCTGGGATACGCATGGTCTGCCGGTGGAAATCGAGGTCGAAAAGCAGCTGGGCTTCAAGCATAAGGAAGATATTGTCCGCTATGGGGTCGCCGCGTTCAACCAGAAATGCCGCGAGTCAGTCTGGAAATACAAGACCGACTGGGAACGCATGACCGAAGAAATGGGGTACTGGGTGGATCTCCAGCACCCCTACGTGACATTTACGAACGAATACATTGAATCCATCTGGTGGGCTCTCCAGCGGATCTACGACGAAGGCATGATGTACAAGGGGTACAAGATCCAGCCCTACTGTCCGCGTTGTGAGACACCGCTTTCGTCGCACGAGGTTTCCCTCGGTTATGAGGATGTCAAAGACCCGAGCGTGTACGTTCGCATGCGGCTCACGGGTGCGCCCGATACTGCGTTTCTGGTCTGGACGACCACACCCTGGACGCTCATCGCGAACGTTGCACTCGCTGTTGCAGCCGACGTCACCTATGTCACGGTGGAGCACAAAGGCGAAAAACTGATTCTTGCCGAGGCACGGCTTCCGGTGCTCGAGGGAGAGTACACCATTCTGGAGAGGCACACAGGCCACGAACTTGCCGGACTGGAATACGAGCGGTTGTTTTCCTACCACGCCGTTGACCGCAAGGGATTCTTTGTGATCGAAGCTGATTTTGTCACCATCGAAGACGGCACCGGCATCGTCCATATGGCGCCCGCGTACGGTGAAGATGACTACCAGGCCGGCCGGAAATACAATCTCCCCGTGCTTCATCCGGTCAACCGCAGCGGCGAGTTTGGTCCCGAAGTCACTGACTTCTCCGGACTATTTGTCAAGGATGCCGATCCCCTGATCATCCGGAACCTGAAAGAGCGCGGTCTCCTGTATAAGAAGGAAACGATCACCCACAGCTATCCACACTGCTGGCGCTGCAAGACACCCCTGCTCTACTACGCGCGCGAGTCGTGGTATATCAGCACAACGAAATTTGCCGACCGGATGATTGCGTTGAACAAACAGATCAACTGGGTGCCGCCGGAAGTCGGTGAGGGACGGTTCGGCAACTGGCTGGAAGAGAACAAAGACTGGGCGCTGTCGCGCGACCGGTTCTGGGGGACACCGCTGCCGATCTGGATTTGCGAGAAGTGCAAAACACAAAAGTGTATCGGAAGCATCGCCGCACTCCGGCAGGGCAACAACGTGCAGGAACCGCTTGACCTTCACAAGCCGTTTGTGGATGAGGTCACGTTTGACTGCTCGTGCGGGGGGACGATGCGCCGCACACCCGAGTTGATTGACGCATGGTTTGATTCCGGCGCGATGCCGTTCGCACAGTGGCATTACCCCTTCGAAAACAGGGAACGGGTTGACAGCGGCGAACAGTACCCCGCGGATTTCATATGCGAAGGGGTCGATCAAACGCGGGGATGGTTCTACTCATTGCATGCCATCGGCACATTCCTGTTTGATAAGCCGGCCTACAAGAACATTCTGGTCAACGAGCTGATCCTCGACAAGGACGGCCAGAAGATGTCGAAATCCCGGGGCAACACGGTGGATCCGTTTGACATCATGGCCCGGTTCGGCGCAGACACCACCCGCTGGTACCTGGTGACCTCCAGTCCGCCCTGGCGCCCGACGATGTTTGATACCGAGGGACTCGTTGATGTGCAACGCCGGTTCTTCGGGACGCTGGTGAACACCTATGCATTCTTCGCGATGTATGCGAATATCGACCGGCTGACCTGGAAAGAAGCCGAGGTGCCGGTTGCAGAGCGACCGGAGATTGACCGGTGGATACTTTCCGAGCTGCATTCATTGCTCCTGCGATACCGCGGCTTCATGGATGCCTACGAGGTCACGAAAGCCGCACGCAGTGTCAGTGACTTCACGATCGATGCCCTCTCGAACTGGTATGTCCGCAGAAACCGCCGGAGGTTCTGGAAGAGCGAGATGGGGCGCGACAAAGTGGCGGCCTATCAGACGCTCTGCACCTGCCTTGAGAGCGTGGCGAAACTCATGGCCCCGTTCGCTCCGTTCCTGGCCGAAGAGATTTTCCGCAATCTCAACAGCGTCACCGGTCACGAAGACGTGGAGTCGGTGCATCTGTCCGCCATTCCGGAACCGGATTCCTCCATGATCGACCGGGCGTTGGAAGAACGCATGGCGCGCGCCCAACGCATTGTCATGCTGGTACGCGCAATGCGGATGAAAGCCAATCTCAAGGTACGGCAGCCGCTGCGTCAGATCATACTGCCGGTGCCCGAAGGGCCCGAGCGCGACAATATCAACTCCGTGCGGGAGATCATCCTTGACGAAATCAACGTGAAGACGATCACGTACGTGAGCGACGAGTCGGGCATCGTCCAGAAAAAAGCAAAACCGAACTTCAAGACGCTGGGCCCAAAATTCGGCAAGTCGGTACAGAAGGTTGCCGCCCGGATCAAGGATATGACCGGTACGGAAATCTCCGCGCTGGAACACGATGGCGGGGTGGCGCTCAGCGCCGGGGACGAGGAGTGGACGATCGCCACCGGTGACGTGGAGATTATCCGCGAGGACATTCAGGGCTGGGTGGTGGAATCGGATGGCGGCCTGACCGTGGCCCTGGACACGCGGCTTGACGAGGAGCTCGTTGCCGAAGGCGATGCGCGGGAATTCATCAACCGCATTCAGAACATGCGTAAAGATGCAGGATTCGACGTTACCGATCGCATCACGATCGTCTACACGGCCACCGCGCTCCTCCAGGCACGCCTGGAGAGACAGAGGTCCGTGATTACGCGGGAAACGCTGGCCGATGACTTCCGCACGGGTCCGGCCGTCGGCGAGCGCACCGCGAAACAGGATATTAATGGCGAGGAGGCGGACGTGACAATTACCCGCGTTCGCCGTGGTTAGTCAACTTCAGAGGGAGTAGAACAGGCATGGCAAAGAAACCAGTACGATCGACCGTCAAGAGCGGGACACGCAAGACCGCCCCCCAGAAACCCAAGACGGCGCCCGCAAAGAAAACAGGCGGACGGATGACCAAACCCGTCGTGCGGAAAAAGACAGCATCCAGATCCGCCGCGTCATTTGTCCCGGGCCCCCGGACGTATTCCGCGGAAGAACTGAAGAAGTTCAAAGAGATGATACTCGCCAAGCGCCAGGAGACACTCGAGGAGCTTGACAACCTCAAAGAAACCATCATGGATGTCACAACGGGCGAGTATGTCAGCGAGAGCTCGAATTACTCGTTGCATATGGAACAGGGCACCGATGCCATGGAACGCGAGAAGACGTTCCTGTTCGCGTCCCGCGGGAGCAAGTTTGTCACACAGCTTGATGACGCTCTGATGCGCATCAAAGACAAGACCTATGGACAATGCAAGGTCTGCGGGCTGCTGGTTCCCAAGGAGCGCCTTGATGCGGTCCCGACCGCACAGACGTGCGCGGAATTCAAAAACACCGGCATCCCCTGCGAGCGGGGACGTCTGGCGCTGGCAAAGATGAAGCAGGGGAAATGACCTGATGTGGGTACTCGTGGTGTCTCTCCTGATCATTCTCTGCGATCAGGTATCCAAACTTCTTGTCCGGGGGGTGCAGATTCCTGCCCTCGGTATTGCGTTGGAGGGGATGCCCTATGGCACGAGCATCCCGGTTCTCGGGGATTTCTTGCGCCTGACGTATATCGAGAATTCTGGAATGGCATTCGGCATCGATGTGGGAGGGAAGGTGTTCTTCTCCCTCTTCTCGCTTGTGGCCAGCTCTGCAATAATCATCTACCTCTACCGCGTGCGGACCGCCCCGTTAGGTTTCCGGCTGGCTCTCTCCATGATCCTTGGCGGGGCCCTCGGCAACCTGGTGGATCGCATGTTCTACGGCATCTTCTTTGGCTACGGTCCCTTGTTCGGCGGCAGAGTCATCGATTTTATTGATGTTGACTTCTTCACGATCGACCTCTTCGGCTACCACCTCTCCCGCTTCTGGGTGTTCAATGTGGCTGATGCCAGCGTCACAGTCGGCGTCATCCTGTTGCTGGTATTTCACCAGATCGGTGTTGCGGAAGATACCCCTGTGCCTCCGGCGACTCCCCCCACCCCTCCGGTGACTCACTAACCCGCGACCGAGCCATGCCACAGGAATTTGACATCGTTGTTCCTGCCGGCAAAAAAAAAGAGCGGCTGGACGTCTATCTGACAAACCATATAGAGAACGCAACCCGCACGAAAGTGCAGGCGGCGATCCATGCGGGACTTGTGCTGGTCAACGGAAAGACGGTACGCGCCAGTCACCCCGTGGCGCCGGGCGAAGTCATTCACGTCACTCTCCCCAAACCACCCCCGCCCGATGTTGTGGCGGAAGCGATTCCCCTGTCCATTGTGTATGAGGATGAGCATCTCCTCGTCGTCAATAAACCCGCAGGCATGGTGACACATCCCGCCTACGGCAACCACACGGGGACACTGGTGAATGCATTGCTGCACCATTGCGGCACACTGCCGGCGGTCAGTGACGCTTCGCGCCCGGGAATCGTCCACCGGTTGGATAAGGACACTTCGGGATTGATGGTGGTGGCGAAAAACGATGCCGCCCATGTGCATCTCGCCCGCCAGTTCGCCCGGAGAACCATTATACGCGAATACTGGGCGGTCGTCTGGGGGACATTCCTGTCGACTTCGGGCGTGATCGAAGCCGCTCTGGGCCGGAGCAAAGCTGACCGCAAGATGATGGCTGTGGTCGCGGACGGAAAGCACGCTGTGACCGGCTACGAGGTGATCGACCAGTTCCCATACCTCGCGCTGGTGCGGCTGAAGCTGCAGACCGGGCGCACACACCAGATCCGGGTGCACCTCGCGCATATCGGCCATCCAGTATTTGGCGACCCGACCTACCACGGCCGCCGGATCAATGCGGGACCCCGAACAGCGGGGCAGAAAGCCCGGATACAGGAACTGCTGGCACTGGTGTCCAGGCAGGCGCTTCATGCGAAGACCATCGGATTCCTCCACCCCGCAACCGGACAACAGGTGTTCTTTGACTCTGTTCTCCCGGAAGACATGCAACTGTTACTCGAGCGGCTGCGGTCCACCGGAGAGTAGCCGTCGCTTGTCACTCAAACACGGAAATGGTATATTATCCCAACCATCCACCAACCTTACGGAGGTCGAATGAAACCTTCGCACAACCGCCTGTTGCGGATCATCACCCTGTGCGCGATGGTTTGTGCGCTTGTCATTAACGGGACAACTGCACAAACGGAGCTGGAGAAGGCGCTCTCACAGTACAACGCCCAAACAGTCACCGGCTACATACAGCCGGTTGCGGATCTCTTCGGGGCCGACATGCACGCCGGCTACTACCACAACGCAGCAATTCCGCAGTCGGGATTTGGTCTCGGCTTCGACATTGTCGTCATGGGATCCATTGTGCAGGACGCACAGAAATTCTATAACGCTCAGGCACCTGCGGGTTTTGATCCTTCGACATTCAAAACCGCCACGATCTTCGGGGGAAAAGGATCACTCATTTCCTTCAAGGGACTGGAGTACAAGGGGTCGGATGGAATTTTCAATACCTCGCTCTTCCCCCTGGCGGTGCCGCAACTCCGGATCGGTTCGCTGTACGGCTCCGATCTCACACTCCGGTTTGTTGCCATCCCTGAAATAGGGGACGCAAAGGTTCCCGTCATCACACTCTGGGGTGTTGGTGTCCGCCACAGCATCAGCCAGTACTTCTCGCATTCGCCGGTGGATATTGCCGTGGGTGGGTACTTCAACAGCTTCACCGTGGGTGACCTGATGGACTTCAAGGGGTTTGCCGTCAACGCCCAGGCCAGCAAGACCATCAGCGTTCTCATACTGTACGGCGGCGTCGCCTACGAAAGCAGCAAGATGGGCCTGACATACACATCAACAGACCCCACAGTTCCGCCCGCCGTCGACATCAAGATGGACGGTGCGAACAATGTCCGCTTCACCCTCGGTGCCGGTTTGTCGCTGGGCATCCTGAATATTTTCGCTGACGCGAACTTCGGATCTGTCACAAACTTTTCCGGCGGTATTGGATTCGGCCGGTAACGGATGTGCTCCTGAAACCGCCTGTGCTATTCATCGGAGATCAAATATGAAGACGAAACTTCTACTGGTAGTTCTACTCGGCCTACTCGCAACGACCGGTTCCACCTGTATCAATGATGGATTTCTGGTTGCCGTGAATCTGCCGATCGAACAATGCTTCACCATCAATGCAGGTCCGAATCTGGTCTTTGGCAGTTCCATAGTCGTCAAGCTGGCTGACGAGATCGATGCGTCGTACCTCGACAATATTAAAAGCGCCCGCTTTTATGACATACGGATCCGCACAACAGGAACCTACAACGGGACCGTGTACGTGGAAGGCAAGATCGACGGTCTGCCTCTTGTGATGACAAAGACCCAGCCATGGCCCTGGTCGGATTTCGCCGCCCCGCAATCACTGCTCGGGAATTCAACGAAACTCACGTTCGATTCGCTCGGGGTGAAACAGATAGTGGCGAAACTGAATCAGTTCAAGACAGACCCCAATACCACCATCACACTCTCGGCAAATGGAACGTTGGCGGGTCAATCCCCGGTACCGAGCGGTCTTGCAGTCTGCCTGGAGATCCTTGCGCAGGTCGATGCGGAGGTTCAATAGGTATCGGTAACTCCATGGACGCCGGCGCGGCAGCAACGCTGCATGCGGAGAAAAGGCCAGCGGTGAATGTGCTGGGGATGAACCGTGAGGAACTCCGTGCATTTGCCACGGCTCTCGGCGAGCGTCCGTACCGGGGCGATCAGCTGTACCGATGGCTTTACGCCCGCGGGGCGATGTCGTTCGACGCCATGACCGACATCGCCCTCGCGACGAGGGAGAGGCTCTCGCGTGCTGCGGCGATCCATGGCGTGGTCCCTGTCACCAGGACGCTTTCTCCCACCGATGGTACTTCAAAGTTCCTGTTTGCCCTCTCCGACGGTCTCCACATCGAAAGCGTGTCTATTCCACCCTCCTCCAGGTTTGACCCGGATGAACGGAAGTCAGGGGATCAGCTGCCTCCGGAACGGCTCACGCTGTGCGTCTCCACACAGGTTGGCTGTCCTCTTGCCTGTGCATTTTGTGCTACCGGGACGATGGGGTTTCTGCGGAATCTGACCGTGGCGGAAATCATTGATCAGGTGCTGCATATCCGGCGTGCCACAGGGTGGCGTGTCACGAACGTGGTGTTCATGGGAATGGGGGAACCGCTTCTGAATTACGAGCGGGTCATGCAAGCGGCGGAGATCATGACCGATGGCCTGGAGATTGCGGCCCGGCGGATCACGGTGTCCACCGCCGGATGGGTGGACGGCATACTCCGCATGGCAGCGGACCGGCGACGGAACAAGCTTGCCATCTCACTTCACAGTGCCGTTGAAGAAACCCGTGCGCGCCTCATGCCCATCACACGCCGTTTCCCGCTGCCGCGGTTGCTTGACGCGGTGAAACGCTACTACGCAGCGACAGGGATACGCATAACCTATGAGTGCATCTTCTTTGAAGGGGTCAATGACAGTCCGGAGGAAGTGCGCAGGCTCATCAAGTTTGCCCGGGCGGTTCCGTGCAAGATCAATGTGATTCCGTATCATTCCATCGCATTCACACACCCTGAAGGACCGGCCGCGCTTCTTCGTCCTTCAAGCCTGTCCGACGCAATCGTCGCACAGCTCCGGGAGGCGGACCTCACCGTGCTGGTGCGCAGCAGTGCCGGCGAAGATATCGCGGCGGCATGCGGGCAACTGGCCGTCGCTGTACCACACCATCGGCACACCGGGTCACGCTTGCGTGCCAGAACACCAGTTTCACACAAGACGACAAACCATGAGACTTCTCCTATTCGGGCCTCCGGGCGTGGGAAAGGGAACACAGGCAAAGCTGTTCTCTGAAGAGTACAGAGTTCCACATTACTCAACCGGTGATATGCTCCGGGCCGCCGTTGCGGCACATACCCCCCTCGGTCAGAAAGCCGGCTCGTTCATCAATGCCGGACAGCTCGTTCCCGACGATGTGATGATCGGTATCATCCGGGATACGCTGATGACCCCGGAAGGATCGCACGGTTTCATCCTGGACGGCTTTCCCCGCACGGTTCCCCAGGCCGAGGCTCTCACGAAGATGTTCCATGATCTCGGGATTGCCGAATACCGCGTGGTCAACATCCATGTTGCCGACGAAGAACTTGTCCGCCGGCTGAGTAATCGTCTGCAATGTCCCGACGAGGGAAAGATTTTCAACCGGGAGCTGGACAGTGTAGCGGCGGGCAGTCCCTGTCCCTCGTGCGGCGCATCCCTCGTACAGCGGGCGGACGATTCGCCGGAGACGGTGCGGGCACGCCTTGCGGTCTACCACGCAAAGACCTCCCCCGTGCTGGGATACTATGAACGGCTCGGCAGGGCGGTGACCGTGGATGGCGGTGGTGCAATTGATGAAGTGCATCGGCTCATCGTGGACCGGCTCCGCATGCTGGGAATGCCGTCATGATGGTCCTGGCGCACCGGGGAAGCTCGGGAACGGCGCCGGAGAACACCATGGCGGCCTTCCGGTCGGCCGCTGCAGCGGGAGCGGATCTGATCGAATTGGATGTCCGATTTTCCGCCGAGTGCACGTCTGTGGTGATTCATGATCGTACCCTTCGCCGGACGACGAACGGCAGCGGGTTTGTTCATGCAACGCCGCTCTCCCGGCTGCGGCAGCTGGATGCAGGACGGTGGTTTTCGTCGGAATTCGCCGGAGAGCGCATTCCCACATTGTCGGAGGTTCTTGAGACGTTGCCACCCGCCATCGGCATCAACTGCGAAGTAAAGACCGACGGTGATCTGCGGTCACGGGAATCACGGGCCGGCGCACTTGCTGACACACTCCGCCGCCATGGAAAGCAGCGCCAGCTCATTGTCTCATCGTTTGACCATCGTTTCCTTGCCGTTTTTTCTCACCAGGCGCCGGCGGTTGCCCTGGGGATTCTTGTCCAACCCGTGCGGGATATTGCCCGACGGGCATCGGCTCTCGCCGGCCGGGTCGGTGCAGTGTGCATCTTCTGCAGCAGGCGGGTGGTCCGTCGCCGCATGATAGACGACGCCCATCGTCACAATCTGAGCGTCGGCGTGTATGTCGTTGATACTGCTGACGTCCTGACCCGCATGCAACGCTTTGGCGTCGATATGGTGTTCACCAACCATCCCGAGATTATTCTGCCATGTCTCGAACGTACGTAAGATTGTCTTGCCCGCGCCCGGGCGACCCGCGGGCGTTGATCCTTGCCGCATCGATGGCCATTCTGGTCGCCTTTACCGGATGCACCGGCGGCGACATCGACACCGTGCGGGAACTGGACAGCACGCTGGCCCGCGTCGATCGGCTCCTGGATGATGGAAAAGTTCTTGAAGCGCGGTCAGAGTTGCTGGTGAACCTGGGCCGTTCGTCGGGAGCATGGAAGGGCATTCAGGCCGCCGGTGCCTACCGGTTGCTGGGAGATCTTTCCCGGCAGACGGCCCAACTTGACAGTGCGATGCTGTTCTATGCCCGGGCCGAAGAAGCATACCGTGGCCGTGTACAGCACGATGAAGCATTCCGGATGTCTCTCGCCGTTGTGGACATCCACCGTCTCATGCAACGGGAGGAAGACGCGCACCTGCAGGCGTTGGAAGCGCTGCGGCTTGCGACACTGTTCGGAGACAGTACGGCGGTCCAGGAAATCCGATGGTCATTACTCGATGTGTACCGTACACTGGAACAACCCGAGGAGATAGCGCGTACCGCCGCCGCATTGCGTGCATTCTGCCGGCGGTCATCGGACTACGCGGGAGAGGCGCGGATCGATCTCATGGTCGCGAGAGGCGAGGCGCAACGGGGTGAGACGGACGCTGCGATTGGAAGCCTTCTCCAGAGCATCACGCTGGCCGGCAAGGCGCGGGATTCGGTTCTTGTTGTCCGGGGCCTCCTCTCGCTGGCGGCGGCGTTCGAGAAGGCGGGAAGGATGCGTGAGGCGCAGGAAAGTTATGCCACGATTCTTCAACAAGGGAGCGGATCAGCGCGGGATCCGGAGCAGTATGTGCAGACACTTCTGCGCATCGGCAACTTCTCGCTGCGCAGCCGCCGGGTCGACACGGCAGCGGCATATTTTCAGAGAGCGTCCGCATATGCCCGGACAGTATTCAACGCCACGGGAGAGGCGTATGCGCTTCTCCAGGAAGCCCATTGCCTGGGATCGCGGAAGCGCACTGAGGCGGAGGTACTCTTCCGCAAGGGGTACGAGCTGCTGAGGGCGGGCGGGCATGCGCGCGGGACCACCTACGCGCTCATTTCTCTGGGGCGCGCGGCCGAGATGGAGAACCGAATCACGGACGCATTGCAGTTATACAGCGAAGCGTTGAAGGCGCAGGAGTCCGCGTATGCGAGCCGGACACCGGATGATCTCTGGCTCGACTGCGAGGAAACGGTTCTAGGGCGTGGAGGTGCCGATGCCTACCGTGCGATGGTGTCACTCCTGCTACAAACCGGAAAGACGGAGGAAGCGTTCTGGTATCAGGAACGCTGCAATGCCCGTGCGCTTGCCGATGATCTGGCCTCATGGGACGTAGAGACGGGGACGCCTGCGACAGATTCGACCCTGCGCATATTCACGCACCTGCGCGCGCTCCACAAAGGCGCGGAAGGGATTCTGGAACAATTGACCACATCCCGATATGGAACACCTGCCCTTGTGACGAAAGTCCGCGCCGACCTGAGTCATCTCGAAGAAGACATGGGCGCACAGGCGGACCGCATACGACATGCAGATGCACGGATGACGGCCATCGTGGACCCCGGGGGTGTCAGTGTTGCGGACATACAGAAGGCTCTGGATCCCGATGCACTACTGCTGATGTATCTTCCCACGGAACGCTCGCTGAATGTCTGTGCGGTCACGCCATCGCACAGCACACTCCACATGTCGTCAACAGCTCCGGAACGCATCGCCGAGCTCATGCAATGGTATCTCCAGGAGTGCATGCAGAGTGCGGGGAAAGCCGATTCCGCCCGGGAGAACGGGCGGGGCCGGGACGGCTACATGCGGGAACTGACGCGCGCGCTGTATGAAGCACTGATCCTTCCGGTGGAATCCGAGTTCAGGCATGATACGCGCCTGGTCGTCATTCTTCCGTCGCGCCTGCCGGCGTTTTCTCTTGCGGGGTTGCGGCGCGGCGGGCGATCCGGTGCCCCCGCGCTGGTGGAACGCTTCGCTCTCAGCTATCTGCCCTCCGCGAGGTTCCTCCTGTCACCGGCGGCGGCGTCCGTCCCGGTCCGCACTGTCACCGCGCTCGGTGTGCGTGGCTCCACCGGATGGGATGTTGAGTATGAACTGCGGGACATCCACGCATTTTACAGAGATGCCCGCCTGCTCTTCGGCAAGGAGGCGACGCTCGCCTCATTGCGCTCAACGCGCTCCGATCTTCTTCATCTGGCGGCGGAAGTCCGGTTCAGTCGGCAGCATCCATTGCGCGGGGCGTTCATTCTCGGCGATGGTGAAAACGCCGACGGGAGCGTAGCTGTCCCTCTTGCATCGGTGTTTTCGCTGCCTCCTGCACGTGCTGTTGTGCTGTTCAATCTCTCCAATCGCCTGCCGGCGACGGAACGTGCGGTGGCGGCTGCGTTTCTGGCAAATGGGTCGTCGTCGGTGATTGTCAATGCCGCGCCGCTCACGCGCAAGGCAAAGAAGAAGTTCGGTGAAAGTTTCTACACTGCACTGCAAACAGGCGTGATGGTGCCCGAATCTTTTCATGCTGCTCAGAATGCGATGGTCAGCACAGATGAGCTGTCATCGACGTTCTTCTGGGCACCGCTGATGCTGTGGGGAAAAGGGAACGGCGGAGGTGCAGGAGCACCCTAGCGCTGGCGGATCTTGATACTCCCGAGTCCGGAATCAAGGGTGATGTTCATCTTTCCGGTCGCACGGTAGTAGTTGTCGGTGAGATACTCGTTTTCAGCACTGCTCGCAAAGCTGGCATCAAAATCCACCGTTGAAACCCAGTTCTTCTCGTAGGCGATACGGGCTCCTGCTTCTTTCGGCACTATGATTGTGGCGAAGCCCAATCCCACTTCCACATTCACTTCCACTTCATTCCTGAGAGTGCCACCGAAGTCCAGGGTGTATGATCCGACGCCACCCTGAAAATGGAAATTCTTAAAACGGGCGTTCGAGAGATTATGTCCTTCAAATCGACTCATCCCCGACTCGATCGTCAGATTTTCGATTTCGAGCGGATTTTCTTCACCGAAATTCAGTTCCACTTCGCTTGCGCCGGATGAGAGGTTGAAATCCTTGACCTGCAGGCCGGTCATATCGAAATTGCCCCTGCCCACACCAAGTTCTATGTCGAACGAAATCGGCAGCGCATCGCTGAACTGCAGGATCCAGGAGCCGCCCTCGATGCCGCCGATATGCATTCCCCGTTTCTTTCCCTCCGGTTCGTCGGCATCATGGCCCAGATTCACTTCCAGATAGCCGACTCTGTTGCGGACCGTATAGTCGACAGTCATGCGCGGTGATTCGTCCGCCGTATTTTGACTCCCCATGCTGACGATTTTGCCGGACTCTCCTCTGCTGATGGTCACATTGCCGAATGAAGAGGCGAGCACAACCTTGATTTCCTTTTCGGTCGTCCGGCCGATCTCCTTGAGGCGTCCTAACTCCTGCGCGCCGGCTCCGGACAAACAGGCGATCAGCAGGGTGACAATTGTGCACACCGGCACTATGTTGGCACGGGGTATCTTCATGGCAAATGCAGCCTACTCCTTCTCTATTATCTATACGGAAGAATCCCTGCAGAGGTTACAGATCGGGGTCAATAGTGGCGGATTTTGTGGCGAAGCTGCTTGTACAGGAGCTCACGGGCCCTGAAAATGTGTGCTTTGACGGTTCCAATCGGGATTTTCAGCATTTTGGCAATTTCCTCGTAGCTCCGTTCTTCGCTGTGACGGAGAAGAATCACCCTGCGATACTTCTCGGGAAGCTGGTCAATTGCCTGCTGCAGGAGCACGGCACGCTGGTCGCTGATGAGGGCTTTGTCGGCTTCGTAGGAATCATCCGGCAGCTCATAGGTGTAATCACTGTCTTTTGACTCGATCGGCTTGTCGATCGAATACATCTGAAGTTTCCGGCGCCGGATATGGTCGATACAGTTGTTCGTTGCAATCTTGTACAGCCACGTGGAGAAGGCAAACTCCTCGTTGAAATTCTTGAGCGAAGAAAATGCCTTGATGAACGCCTCCTGTGTAAGATCCTCCACCTGTTCATGGTCATGCACCATGCGGTAGACGAAACCGAAAATCGCATCGTGGTATTTGTGCATCAGGTGGGCGTATGCGGCGTCGTCACCCGCCAGTGCCGCCTTGATCAGACGGGAATCCTCAGAGCGCGAATCCAGTCGCTTCTGCTCTTTGGAGTCTCCGGGAGTGGGAGGGGATTTGGCCGGCCGTGATCGTGTGGATCGTCGTTGAGGCATGAGAGTGCCGAAAAAGTACAGAAAACGCTGCAAAGGTGCAAGGACGGCTGTTTGCTTCAACTCGAAGAAATACGTAAGTTGTCCCATGTTTCTGACATTCGAAGGCATTGATTTCTCCGGCAAGTCCACTCAGGCCCGGCTTCTTGTGGAACGGCTGGAGAACAATCATACCGTGCGACTCATCCGGGAGCCCGGTGGGACGCGGATCTCGGAGCGACTGCGGGAAATACTTCTCGACAAACGTCATCTTGAACTCACGGACGTTGCTGAACTCTTCCTTTTCGAGGCCAGCAGGGCACAGCTTGTGGCGGAGGTCATCCGTCCCGCCCTGGAACGGGGTGAGTTCGTGATTTGTGACCGGTACTTCGATTCCACAACGGCGTACCAGGGGTTTGGCCGCGGTATCGACATCGGTGCGATTGCGGGGATCAACACACTGGCGACGGGCGGGACCGACCCGGACCTGACATTTATGATCGATATTCCCGTGGAGGAGATCGAGCGACGGAAACAGGGTGCGGGGCTGGTATTTGACCGGATGGAAATAAGCGGCCGGCAGTTTTACGAGCGGGTGCGGGCGGGATACGAGCACCTTTCCCGGACGATGGAACGCATGGTGCTGATTGACGGAACACGGTCTGTGCAGGACATTCACCAGGAAATCTGGAAAACGCTGGTTCTTCGGCGGATTATTCACTCATAGAGGGAAGAGCGGAGCAGGATATGCGCGAAAGTGCACACAAGGGAAAAGGCCGGAACGGTGTTGCTGTTGCAGGCATCGCCGGGGTGATTGTTCTTTTTTTCGGTTTTATGGGATCTGGAGATAATGAGTTTCTCCTGAAAGTGAACAGGGGCATTGATGTCTTCGGACGGGTGTATAAAGAAGTCACGACAAATTACGTTGACGACATCGACCCGGAAAAGTTCATGGAGGCCGGGATTAACGGAATGCTCGGTACACTGGACCCCTATACCGCATACATCGACAAAGAAGACGGCGATGAAGTAGATCTTCTGACAACCGGAAAGTACGGCGGGGTAGGCGTCACGATCGGCATCCGGGACGGAGCCGTGCGGGTGATTTCGTTGATGGACGGTTATTCCGCGCAGCGGCAGGGTTTGCTGCCCGGCGACCGGTTCATCACCATCGGCGGTGTCGATGTTTCCAACATGAAACCCGATGAGATCCGCAATCTTACGCGCGGGGACCCCGGTACGGACGTCAAAGTGGTGATCGAACGCGAAGGTGAGGCACGCCCGTTGGAGTTCGTTCTGATCCGGGAAGAGATTCAGGTGAAGAACGTCACCTATGCAGGTCGTGTGGAGGATGGGATCGGCTATATACGTCTCGAGCGGTTCTCGCGGCGGGCGGGGGATGAAGTCCGCCAGGCGATCCGCGAAATGAAGATCAGCGGGGATTTGAGCGGAATGATTCTTGACCTGCGCGGCAACCCCGGTGGATTGCTCGATGCCGCAGTGGATGTGAGCAGCAAGTTTGTTCCGCGCGGCAGCCTGATCGTCAGCACCCGGGGACGTCGCGCCGAGGCAGAACGGAAGTACTCGTCGACCGAAGAACCGGTTCTTCCGTCGACACCTCTTGTGGTGCTCACAGATCGGAACAGCGCCAGTGCTAGCGAAATCGTCGCCGGCAGCCTGCAGGACCTGGATCGCGCCCTGATCGTCGGAACACGGTCATTTGGCAAGGGGCTGGTCCAGACGATTGTCCCGTTGAACTACGGAGCACAGCTGAAGGTCACGACGGCACGGTACTATATTCCGAGCGGGCGCAGCATCCAGGAGATCGACTACGTGCATCGCGACCGGAACGGCGTGTTTGTCGTCACGCCGGACAGTCTCAAGCGCCAGTTCACCACAGCGCGAGGCCGGAAGGTCACGGAATTAGGAGGCATCGCCCCTGACACCGTGGTGGAACTGGAAGATCCCGGCCCCATGGTGCGCGAGCTGCGGCGGAAGTTGCTCTTCTTTAGATTTGCCAATCGCTACGTAAGTGAGCATCCCGGCGATTCACTGCTCACGGTGACGCCCGAAGTGCTCGCTGCTTTCAAGAGCTTTCTGGAAAAGGAAAAATTCCATTTCCAGGAGGAGAGCGAAAATCGGTTGAAAGAACTCCGGCAAACCGCGGAGCGCGGCCGGTACAGCGAGGAGCTCCTGAAGGAACTGGACGTCATATCGGGAATCGTCGAGCGTGAAAATGCACGCGGCTTTGAACGGTTCCGCGACTATGTCAGCAACGATTTGCATGTCGAACTGATGGGCAGACTCAAGAACGAGCACGGCCGCATCGAGGCATCCCTGAAATTCGACAGGCAGGTCCAGACAGCGGTCAAACTCCTGCAGGATCGCAAACTCTTCGCGCGGCGGATGGGCCTCTAGGCCCGGGGACAATGGACGTTCTTCCACTGCTCATCCTCCTCTGCGCGGGATGCTTTGCCGGGTTTCTCGCCGGATTTTTCGGCGTCGGTGGCGGGATCATCCTCGTCCCGCTGCTGCTGCTCTACTATCAGACCACGACAGTCTCCTCTCTCGTCTCGACGCATCTGGCATTCGGCACCAGCTTGCTAATCATCATCTTCGCTTCCGGTGCATCCGCAATCCAGTACACACGCAATAGACAGGTCGTATGGAAAGCGGTGGTATTTCTCGGCGCGGGCAGCGTTGCGGGAGGGCTCGGCGGGGCTCTTGTGGCGGGAGGATTGGAGGGACGCGTGCTGCGTCAGATCTTCGCAGCAGTGTTGATGCTGGCTGCAGTGCAGCTTCTTGTGTCGGCAAAGAAACGCAAGGGGGAAGATGTACCGGCAACACATCCGCCGGCACTTCTGCTGAGCGGGCTGGTGGTGGGACTTGTGTCTGCGCTCGCGGGAGTCGGCGGGGGTATCGCTTCGATCCCGATCATGCACACGATACTTCGCTTTCCCTTCAAGAAAGCCCTGGGGACGTCAAGCGCCACGATTGTTATTACCGCCTGTGCAGCCGGCATCGGCTATATCGTACGGGGATGGGGGAATAGCTCCCTTCCCCCTTTCACGCTCGGCTATGTCGACTACCTACACGCCGTGCCGCTCATTCTTGGCTCGATTCCTTTTGCGATGCTCGGTGCACGGACGGCGCAGAGGACGGATGCAAGGCTCCTGACGAAGATCTTTGCGGTATTCCTCATCATCATGGCGTTTCGCATGTTCTTCCAGTAGGCCCGTCACGCCAGGCGATCCCGTATCATTCCGACCACCTTCTGCAGGTCTTCCTTCCTGTTGACAAAATCCAGGTTATCGGATTCGACAATCAGCAGCTTCCCCCTCGTATATCTCCCGACCCACGACTCGTAGTGGCGGTTCAGTTGTTCCAGATATTCCCGCTTGATGGATTGCTCAAAGTCGCGGCCGCGAAGGGCGATCTGACGGAGCAGCGTTCCGACATCAGCCCGCAGATAGACCAGCAGATCGGGAGGATGCAAGTATTCCGTCATGACATCATAGAGAGCGACATAATTTCTGTAGTCCCGCTCCTCCATATTGCCGATCTCGAAGAGGTTGCGCGCAAAGATCTCGGCATCTTCATAAATAACGCGATCGAGTACAACCGATGCCGTCCCCTCGGTGATTGCCTTGTGATTGCGGAACCGGTTTGAAAGAAAATACACCTGCAGTTGAAATGACCACCGCCGCATATCGCGGTAAAAATCGCTCAAGTAGGGGTTGTCTTCCACGGATTCGTACATCGCCTCCCACCCCATGGTCTGGCTCAGCAATCGTGTCAGGGAGGACTTTCCGGAGCCGATGTTGCCGGCTACCGCAACGAAGGTGTGTGCAGGTGAAGTCATGGATGTCCTGTGCGAAGATATGCAATGAGCATCGCCAGCCCGTCGACGGCGCGGGGCCCCGGCCGCGTCACGAGATCGGGTGGTACGCGGTACACATGTCCGGTGCGGACGGCGGTGAGCTGGGCCCATTCCGGGTAGAGCGTGGAAATACTCTGCGTTGAGTCGAATGCATCGGATGTGATGAGCACCACCCCGGGGTCCTGCGTCAACACCATCTCGCGGCTGAGGGAGGGATAGGTCATGCCGGTCGGCGCAGCAAGGTTCTCGGCACCCGCGGCCGTCAGCAGCTCATTGAGGAACGTGCGATCCCCCACCGCCATCAGCGGCTGGACCGAAACGAAGAACAGCGTTCGCGTCCGCTCTCCCGCGGCGATCATGCGGAGCTGCGCGGTGCGCCGGGAGAGCGAGTCGGTGAGTGCCGCTGCCTCGCGCGTGTGTCCTGTGAGCGCACCCAGATCACGGAGGGAGAGGTTGATTGCCTCCAGCGTCCGCGGATTGGTCACGAATACCGGTATCTGCAGGCCGGTCAACGTGAGAAAATCCTGGCGCTGGTTCCCCTCCATACTGACAATAATGAGATCGGGTGACAGCCCGACAATGGCTTCAATGCTCGGATTGATGATTCCGCCGACGCGGCGGCAGGACTGTGCTTCCGGAGGATAATTGCAGTAATCCGTCACCCCCACCACCTGACTTCCCGCGCCAATAGCGAACAATGACTCGGTGATGCTGGGTGCGAGCGACACGATGCGCGTCGCAGGATGCGGCAGCGTGACGCGGCGGCCCAGGTCATCTTCAAGAGCAATCTGTGCCTGGCTGCACGCAATGCCTGACAGAAGGCACACGGCGAGTGTGCCCACGCGCACGGGAATGTTCATACGGGGGAATGTTCGTTCAGAGTGTGTGCGGAAAGATAGGAGAGATGGGGCTCAGAAGCAACTGAGCCCATCTCCGCCTCTTGTTCATTTTACCGCGGCTTTAATGCGTGCGACGGTGTCTTTGGTGTAATAGCTGCACACTCCCTTTTTTGCCGCCGGCTTGATCGCCAACTGCTGCAGCGCTTTCTTCACTTTTGCACCCGGTACACCGAGTTGCTTTGCGATAGTGCCCGCGGTGAGCAGATCCGTCGTCGTCGTTGCCATAGGAGCATCCTGATGATGTGAGTGATGGTGGATTATGGGTGTGTCAGGCCGAGCTGGCGTGCCAGCCAGTCGTGCCGGTCCTTTCGCGCCCCCGGAACCCTCATATCGTGTTCTGCATCATACCATCGCACGGTCTTCGGAGGCGAAGCAGCGGCACTGAATGAGAGTGCCGTTTCCGTTGAGATATATTTGTCGTTGTTAGCGAATTGGAACAACAGGGCAGCCGGTGCGGCGTACGGCACAAAATGCACGGGATCCACCGGGTCGATGGCGTCGCGATATGCCCGGTCTCCCGCTGCCGCGGTGGACGGCCAGTACTTCAGCGACCAATCGGCAAAGCTCCCCATGCCGGCTATGAGCACAAAGGCTTTCACACGTGATTCGACACCTGCAAGAATTGCTCCGTACATGGCCCCGTAGTCGTGTCCGACGTACGCGACCCGTTGCGTATCCAGGCCGGGTTCACGGAGCAACAGGTCAAGAGCCTTCCGTGTGTCAATCGTCTGATCGATGACCTGCTGCCGGTCTACTGCTCCGCTCACAGGCTCTTCCTGCCAGGGAAAGTACCCCTGGATGAGCATGGACACCACGCCCTCTTTGGCCAGCTGAAGCGCTTCTTCAAGAAATTGATCCCTGTTCCCTTGTGGGCTTCCCAACCAGTGAAAGAACAACACTCCGGCAAAGGGGCCGTCGCCGGGCGGCCGGATCAGATAAAATCTCACCGGCCCGTGCTTGAGTGAGGAAGCGGGGAAATGCGCATCTCTGACAGCAATGCCGTCGACCGTGCGCATCGTATCCTCGACAATTTCCATCGGAGCATTGCGGTCATACGTCAGGAGATCCGAAGATGCATGAGCCTGTTTTGGCGGCGGACCGGAGTCCCGGTGCCGGCCGCACGCAACAAGCAACAGACTGCACAACAGCGGGATGACAAGGGCTTTGTTCATAAGAGAGTTCCGTGCAGTATCATTGCGGCAAAAGAGAAGTAGATGATGAGACCGGTCACGTCCACCAGGGTTGCCACAAAAGGAGCCGATGAGGATGCGGGGTCAAATCCGAACCTGCGGAGAGCAAAAGGAAGCATCGAGCCGGAGATGGTGCCCCAGGTGACGACGCCGACGAGGGAGAACGCCACCGTCAACGCAACGAGGAACCAGTGGGGGCCATAGAGATTCGTAAATGCGGACCAGAGCGCAATGCGCAGGAAGCCGATGGTTCCCAGCACCGCACCAAGAAGAAATCCCGACAGAATCTCACGGCGCATGACCAGCCACCAGTCCCGCAGGGTAATCTCCTGCAACGCCATGGCACGGATGATCAACGTCGCAGCCTGTGATCCGGAGTTGCCACCGCTGGATATGATCAGGGGCACGAACAGCGCGAGCACCACGGCTCGTGCAATCTCGGCTTCAAAATACCCCATTGCCGTTGCGGTCAGCAATTCCCCCAGGAACAGAATCACCAGCCAGCCGGCACGTTTCTTGACCAGTGCAAGGACCGGCGTCCGCACATAGGGATATTCCAGCGACTCCACGCCGCCGAACTTCTGGATATCCTGCGTATTGATTTCCTCCACCACGTCCAGCACATCGTCGATTGTCACAATGCCCAGCAAGAAACCGTCCTTGTCAACCACAGGCAACACGGAACGGTCGTACTTCTTAAAGACCTGCACAGCATGTTCTTTCGTGTCCGACGATGAGAGACTCACAAACGTTTCGTCCATCAATGCCAGCACCGGCGTGTCCAGCGAGGCAAGCAGAAATTCCCTGATGCGGACGTCGTCGATCAACTTCCCTCTGTTATCGACGACAAAGACAAAGTCCAGTGACTCGATGCCCTTGGCGCTGGTGCGGATGTAATTGAGCGTACGTTCGACGGACCACTCCTTTATGACGGCCACGTACTCGGGCGTCATCAGCCGGCCCACGGAGTCAACCGGGTAGCCCAGGAGAGTTGTGGCTACGGACCGCTCGGCGGGGGAGAGCGCCTCGATCAGTTGCCTGACAACTGGCCCGGGCAACTCCTCGAGAAAGGCAGTGCGGTCATCCGGCGACATCTCATCGAGAATGGCACCGACTTCGTCACGTCCCATGGCCTTGAGAAGCTGTTTCTGTACATCAAGGCCAAGGTATTCAAATACGTCTGCGGCGGATTCTTTGGAGAGCAGGCGGAAGGCGATCGCCCGGTCACGTTCATCCAGATCGGTAATCGCATCTGCGAGTTCGCTCGGATGCCAGTCCCCAAAGACCTCTTTCAGTGTGTGAAAATCCCGTTTCTGGACGAGATCGGCAATCTCTGGAAGTATGGCGCGGCCAAGCATGGGGCCTTCCTCTCGCGGGACGTACCTGGAAAGCTACATAATGACACATCCGATCACGCCGGACAAGAAGGAGAGAAATTTCGAGGGGTCACTTCTGCGCGATGACCAGCATCTCGAAATCCCCCGTCGTCAGCTTGTCGTTCCTGCTGAATGCGCCCAGTTTCGCACCGAATATCTCGATCGCGGCAAAATGCAGTGACTGCAGCATCCAGGTAATCTCCGATGGCACATAGTACCGTTCATTGCACTGCAACTCTTTCTCGTTGCCAAGGTCATCCCGGACAACCGTCGTGCTGTGTTCGCGGAAGGTCATGAGATCGAACGTATTGCGGCTGGACGCGGCATTACCTTCGTGGGCTGCCGACGCGAGAAAGTCTTTCACGGAGTGAAAGAGAGGAAAGAGACCGTTCAGCGTCGTGAACACCAATTTGCCGGCAGGCTTCAATGCACGTGCCGCGCCCTCCAGGATCCGGTAGTTCATGAGGTCCGTTTCCATCAGGGGAAACGCCCCCTCACAGATCATGATGGCCAGGTCAAATGCACTGACAAACGGGAGCGCCCGGGCATCGTGTTTCTGAAAAACAATGTCCAGGTGGAGTGCCGATGCCTTCTCTCTCGCCCGGGTGAGGAGGGAGTCCGACAGATCGACGCCGAGAACGTTGTATCCCCGGCGCGTCAATTCTAGAGAATGACGGCCCGTACCGCATCCGATATCCAGTATCCTGGCACCTTTGTTGAATCCCAGTTCCCGTTCGAGGAAATCGCACTCGCCGATCGTCCCCTGGGTGAAACTTTCGGCGTCATATTTCTTGCCATAATCTTCGAACAACAATTCATACCATTGCTTCATGGCTTCCCTCCATTCACGCGTCCGGAGCCGGCGAACGAATGCATGAGCGCCGCTCTATGAAGAGGACTTCCCTTTACTTTTGCGGAACAGGGCAAGTCCCCCGAAGCCCGCAATGACGGCAATATAGAACCCGAAATCATACCACCATCCCGTATTGAACGGTTCGTACACACGGATACCGTCCTTGAAGAGACCGGCAATCAGAGACACAGGGGCAATCCAGCCGTGCCAGATGCCCATAAAGAAACCTGCGGGCTCGCCGGCGGACGATGACCCACCACCGGGAAAGCAGCCGCTGAACGTGAGGAGAAAGATCACCAGCGTCAACGGGTGCACCAATGACTTTGCCATATGTGCCTCTGATTGCGGAATGGTCCTTGTGACTCGGCGGATGATCCGCTTCGTCGATTACTTCTTCTTGGGATTTTCCTTCGCACTCTTCTTGCGCAGGTCAGCCCCGTGTGCACGTTTGTACGTTTGAATATCCACAAACCTGCCCTTGCTGTCCCGGACGGCATACAGCTTGGTGCCCGTCGAGCTGCGATGCGTTGTGCGCTTCATGATGCTGGCCTCCTTGATTGTGAGTGTGTACCACTTCACCATTGTCCGCTCCTGCTGTGCTCACAGAGCGAAAGGATTGCTGTAACGTCGTACATGCCGCGCACATTCCGCGATGATGAGGGGTCCCGCACTGCATGCGACCGTCATGCCGTGTCGGCCACCAGGAGTTCCGACTCGGGCAGTGAAACCCGCGAAAGGACATCCCTGACCTGCGGTAACGTGGTCTTGTTGACAAGGACAAGTATGGTGTCGCCCTCCTGGAGTACAGTGCCACCGCTGGGGACGAGATAGTTGTCGTTCCGGCTGATCAGGACGATGAGGCAGTCGCGCGGCAGACCCAGATCCACTATTGATTTGCCGGCAATTGCGGCATTGTAGGGAACGATCAGATCGACAAGTTCCGTGTCAGCGCCTTGCATCGGAGAAAACTCAATGGGATATCGCCGCTTCCGGTCGATGGGCGCGTCCAGGCGCAACATGCGGGCAGCAAGAGGAATCGACCAGCCCTGCAGGAGCGCCGAGGTCAGCACAATGAAAAACACGATATTGAAGAGCAGTTCGGCATTGGGCAGTCCGGCGATAAGCGGAAATGTGGCCAGCACAATCGGGACCGCACCACGCAAGCCGACCCATGAGACGAACGTCTTTTCCCGGAGAGTGATCCTGGCGAAGAAGAGAGAGAGGAACACACTCAGGGGACGCGCAACGACCATGAGGAACGCCGATACCAGCAATCCTGCACCGATGACGGGCACGATGTGCGACGGGAACACCAGCAGACCCAGTGTGAGAAACATGGCAATCTGACTCAGCCAGGCAAGCCCGTCAAAAAAGCGCAGCAGGCTTTTCTTCTGAATGAACTCACTGTGTGCAGCAATCAGCCCCGCCACATACACGGCAAGAAAACCACTGCCTCCGATGCTCGTGGTCATGCTGTAAATGAGAACTGCAGATGCAAGCATCAGCACCGGGTACAACCCTTCATAGTAGATCTTCACGCGATTAATCATGAAGATCATCGCCTTCCCGGTCCCCCAGCCGGCTGCTGCACCGAGACCCATCTGCACAACAAAAAGCCAGACCAGCGAACCGAACGAGGTATCCGGTATGGTCAACAGTTGAATGAGTCCAATGGTGAGGAACACGGCCATCGGGTCATTGCTGCCTGACTCAAGTTCAAGAAGTGGCTTGAGCTGTCCCCGCAAACTCACATTCTTCGAACGAAGAACCGAGAAGACCGCCGCGGCATCGGTCGATGAGACGATCGCACCCAGAAGCATTGCAGTGAGTAACGGGAGCTCCAGAACGGCGGAGGCAAAAATCCCGACGGCGAGTGCGGTGAGGAGTACTCCGAGTGTGGCCAGACTCAACGCCTGACGAAAGACAGGCTTGACTTCCTGCCAGTTTGTGTCGAGACCGCCGGCAAAGAGGATGAAGATCAGAGCAATAACCCCGATAGACTGCGCAAGTCCGGCATCGTCGAAATAGATGCCGCCGGGTCCTTCAGAACCGGCGAGCATACCGATGCCGAGGAACAGCAACAATGTCGGGATGCCAAGATTATCGGAAAGCTTTGCAACAGCAATACTGACAAGGACGAGGAGCGATCCTATCAGCAGAATATATTCGAGGGGAATCATCTTTGGAATATAGCAAATCCGCAGGATTTCCACCTCATGGGGCGCAGAATTTGCAGTGTCTCCGCATGGACGACCCCTCTCTATATGACCGCCTTTAAGAACTCCAGGAGTTCCACAGGTGCGCCGTTATCGAGGATCATGGCCACACGAACCCCTTCGGATGGTGAACTCACGTCGCCCAGGAGTTCCAGTCCCTCCAGCGCAGCGTCCAGATCGTCCACCTCAAAGGCAATATGGGGCACCGTGCGGATGATCTCCGCGATGGCACAATCAGGATCAAACCGCATCCACTCTATGCCATAGGGGCTGGTGTCAAATCCCGCAACATGGATCTTCAGATGCGGAAGGTGGACTTCATCCGGATGTGGAACCGTTGTAGGAATGCCGAGGTGATGGTAGCGCCAGCCCTTGTGTGCAATCGCAGGCGGCGGTTCATGGTCCCGGCGTCTGCGCGCCGGCCAGTGTCCTGTGCTCATATCCGTCCGGAATTGTGGGACAGGTTTCTCAGGCGTTCTTTGGCGACGGCCAGAGTTTTATGATTACCACGTCGATCAACTACGTGCAGTTCATTTGATGCTGAGCTTGACTGCCATCAGTGCCTTGGCGTATGCCACGTCCTTCTTGTGCTTGTAGGTAATCGTCACGCCCCGGATCGTGCCGAACTTTTTGCCGCCGGTGTACTGTTCCTTCAACGTATCGGAAATTGGACTCTCCAGAACCGCCTGCTTGGCCTTGTCTCCGAAGTAGAAGGTGGTTCTAAATGTTCCTGGAACGATGGAGAGCCAGAAGATGGTCTTTGACTTTCTCTGAACCTTGAGAAGCCAGCTCTTCCCGTCGTTGTAGTATCTCCATTGTTCCGTGAAGTCGGGATGGTCGGTGTGCATCGCCTCAAAGAGCGCCTGCCACAGGGTCTTGGACTTGCCGATGTGCGAAAAGATGACCTCTTCAGTGGGGAAACGGCTTTTGTCCGTAAGCACCGGGGTGTCCATAGCAGGCCTCCATGGTATGTGTCACAAAGATGTGCCGCACGTGGTTCAGTAGCTTTCCCCCGTGATAATTACTTTCCCTTTGAACACCCTATAGATCACCACGGTATAAAGGATCACCAGCGGCATGCCTATCAGTGCAATGACGAACATCGTGGAAAGCGTCGTCTGGCTGGAGGATGCATTGGTGACTGTCAGGCTGTACCGGAGGTCCGTCAGAGACGGCACAAGCCGGGGGAAGAGGCTGAGTGCACTCACGCCGATCATGCAGGCAATCATCAGGGATGAAGCGATGAGCGCCCGGCCGTACCGTGTTGACTTTGCCGCCACCGGTATGTACATGGCGGCGGCGAGCAGGAGGAGAATGAGTACCCAGAAAAACGGGTTTTTCAGGACACCTTCAAAGAGAAACGGAGAAACGAACATTGTGGCAATCGTTGCCACGACATAGAGCCCCATGGTGACCATCCAGCTTGCGGGAATCCATGCCGCCACACGGGCACGCAGTTCCCCTTCCGTCTTCATCGAAAGATAGAGCGCCCCGTGCATCGTGAAGAGGCACAGACTCAGGAGCCCGACAAGGATTGCGTAGGGGTTGAGCAGTCCCGGAAACGATCCGGTCCACATCTGTTGCGCGTCGATAGGCACACCGCGCAATATGTTGCCAAAGGCCACGCCAATCAAGATGGCTGGCAGCAGGCTGCCGATGCCGAATGCAAGATCCCAGAAACCCCGCCAGCGCGGTGACTCCACCTTGCTCCTGAATTCGATCGATACAGCACGGAAGATCAGTGCCGCCAGCAGCAGCATCAGTGCGATGTAGAATCCGCTGAATACCGTGGCATACACAACGGGGAATGCGGCAAACAGCGCGCCCCCGCCCGTGAGGAGCCAGACTTCATTGCCGTCCCACACGGGTCCGATAGCATTAAGATGCACGCGCCGCTCATGGTCGGTCCGGGCAAAGAGATGCAGAACGCCCACACCGAGATCAAAGCCGTCGAGGATCGCGTATCCGATGAAGAGTACGCTGATCAGCGCAAACCAGATCGTCTGCAGATCCATTATGCGATCACCTCCTTTGCATCCACGGGCGCGGGCCCCTGTTTCACTTTGTGGGACAAGAGATAGATGTAGAGAATGCCGAGGCCGATATAGATGAGGCCGAAGAGGATCATGGAGAAGAGAATTTCCCCGCTGCCGACGGTAATGGACGCGGCGTCACTTGTACGCAGGAGCCTGTAGACAATCCAGGGTTGACGGCCGACCTCCGTCGCTATCCAGCCAAGCTGACATGCCGCAAGGGGGAGCGGAATTGACCACATCAACACGCGCAGGAATTTCGGACTGTCCCAGAGGGTCTTGCGATACAGCTTGAAGACGGCGAAGGCCATCACGGCGATGAAGAACATACCGAGGACAACCATATTGTGGAACGAAACGAATGTCAGCCAGAGGGGCGGTATCTCATCCGCGGGAAATTCGTTGATGCCCTGAATGTGTGCGGCCGGGTCGCCGAATGCCATCCAGCTCAACAGGCCGGGAATCTCGATGGTGGCGTGAAGAGTCGGCGGTTTGGTGGTCGGCACGGCAAAGAATACCAATGGTGCACCACTCTGGGTTGAATAGAGCCCTTCGATGGCCGCGAACTTCTCCGGCTGTGTACGGGCAACCTGGCGCGCATGCTCATGTCCCAGCGGCATCAACTCCAGCAATGACACAACGAGGCCGAAGAGCACCGCCACACGCATGGCACGTTGGGCGAATTCCGTCTCGCGTTTCTTCAACAGATAGTACGCCGCAATGCCTGCCATGAAGAATGCACCCGCGATCAGCGCCGCATCGACGGTGTGGAGATACCGGATGACCGTTGACGGGTTGAAAACCGCTTCAGAGAAGCTGGTCAGCTCGGCACGGCCGTTGCGGACGACGAAACCCGCGGGTGTTTGCTGCCAGGAGTTGGCCACGATAATCCAGAACGCCGAGATTGTCGCGCCTACAGCGACCATCAGGATGGAAAACCAGTGAACGCCCCTGGAAACCCGGTGCCTGCCGAAAAGGTACAACCCGAGAAATCCGGATTCCAGGAAGAAGGCAAAAACGCCTTCGGCTGCGAGCGGGGCACCGAAGATGTCGCCGACGAACGTGGAGTAACGGGCCCAATTGGTGCCGAATTGGAACTCCATTACGATACCGGTGGCGACACCGACGGCGAACGTCAGACCCAGAAGTTTTGCAAAGAAGGCGCCGATACGGGCGTACACTTCATCCTTCTTCCGCCAGCCCAGATATTCAACGACCACCAGTAACCACGCGAGTCCGATCGTGATAGGGGGAAAGAGGAAGTGAAACCCGATCGTCATGGCAAATTGGAGCCGGGCGAGCAGGACAGCATCCATGGGAAATCTCCAGTGCAGGGGTACATGGTTGGTGCGGCACAGTTCGAATTCCCAGATATCGTGCCAAATACCGACCGGACTCTTGCGGGCCAAAGTGCCCGTATTTCAAGGACTTTGTCGTGTCGCGGTAGCGGCCCTGCAGTGTCGTTCTCATAACTGGGAAAAATGCCGGTGGTCCGGTTGCAGGAATGCGAATCCGGCACTTACACGAGAGCCCAAGGTATTGACAATGCCTCTCAATCCTCCGTACTATTGATGCACCTATGGATAAATTCGTGATCAACGGCGGCCGCACCTTGAACGGTTCCGTCGCCATCGGCGGCGCGAAGAACGCCACGCTCGCTCTGATGCCCGCAGCAATCCTCGCGGCGGGGACCTCCCGACTCTTCAATACACCCTCACTCCGCGACGTCAACACGATGGCTGTTCTCCTGCGCACCATGGGCATCACTGTGGAGCTGAAGGAACATACGCTGACGCTCGATACGCGCAGCATCGACAAATTTGAAGCGCCGTACGAACATGTGAAAAAGATGCGCGCCTCGATCTATGTGCTGGGTCCCCTGCTGGCACGTTTCGGACGGGCCAAGGTATCGCTTCCCGGCGGGTGTGCATGGGGTCCGCGGCCGGTCAACCTGCACATCGAGGCAATGCGAAAACTCGGCAGCGAGATAGATCTGCGCGAAGGCTACATCCACGCAACGGCGTCACGTCTTCAGGGTGCCCGCATCCATTTCGATGTCTCAAGCGTCGGTGCAACCGGGAATGCTCTCATGGCTGCCGTGCTTGCCCGCGGCACGACGCTGATCGAGAATGCCGCCATTGAACCGGAAATCACCCAGCTCGCTGAATATCTCGTCGCCATGGGTGCACGGATCCAGGGCATCGGGACCAACCGTCTCGAGGTTGAAGGCGTCGATGACCTGCATGCAGCGGACATTACCACCATTCCTGACCGCATTGAAGCGGGGACTTTCCTTGTGGCAGGCGCGCTCTGCGGGGGCCGGACAACACTCACGCATGTGATTCCCGATCACCTTGCGGCTGTCACCGCCAAGCTGGAGAACGCCGGCGCCGTCATTACCACCGCCGGCGACAGCATTACACTGACGGTGCAGCACACAATCTCGTCCGTCGACGTGACCGCAAGTATCTATCCGGGGTTTCCGACGGATATGCAGGCCCAATGGACGGCACTCATGGCGGTCGCCGACGGCACGTCCGTGGTCACCGACACCATTTACTTCGACCGTTTCAAGCACATTCCCGAATTGTTGCGTCTCGGTGCCGACATCGAAGTGAAAGACAATGCCGCCGTCGTCCGCGGCGTCCGCTCGCTCACGGGGGCAAAAGTCATGTCCACCGACCTCCGTGCTTCCGCTTCCTTGATCCTCGCGGGGCTCATCGCGCAGGGTACCACAGAGGTGCTCCGTGTCTACCATCTCGACCGCGGTTACGAAGCCATAGAGAAGAAACTCCGGGCTCTCGGCGCGGATATCGAACGCGTCGCTGGCGAGGAGTTCTGATTGTCGTGGCTCTTCCCCGTGCGTATCTCCGCTCCCGCGCAGTCTGGATCGCGGGTACCTGCTACCTTCTCGTGGCGATTGCCTGTACGAGGATTCCGCTCTTCAACTACCTCGGGTTCGAGAGCTCGTTTGTGACAGCGCTGGCCGGCTCGCTCATTGCCGGAATGCTGACCATCCAACTCCTCCGCCCCGTGTATCTGCAGTCCGATGCCGTCTCCCGTCCGTTCTCTGCACTGCAATCGTTCGGTGAGATTGTCTGCCTCCAGCTGGCACTCCTCCTGCTTCCCCTCGCGGTATTGAGCGGCAACGCGCTCGTCGTTCCCAACTGTGACGTTGCCGAAGGGCTCGCTCTCTTTCTCCTGTTGCCTGTGGTGTCGGTGATATTTGCCGGCGCCCTTGGACTGATGTGCACGGTGCATTACACGCACCCGCGTCTGGTATTTGCCGGCTTTGCAGGTGCCAGTATAGTCTATGTGCTGCTGCTGGGGTACTATTCGCCGGCAATCTTTTCGTACAATTTCTTCTACGGGTACTTTCCGGGGCTCACGTATGACGAACTGCTGCCGGTCGGCTGGCCGCTGGTTCTCTTCCGGATATACACGCTTGGCGTGGCGTTGTTCCTGGTGTGGACCGCCCATACTGTTGTGCAGCAGACCGCCCCTGACTCACGCACGATGGTGAAAGGCATCGCCGCGCTCCGCACGTTCGGCACGCGCTACCTGGGTATCAGCATGGTGCTGATTCTGGGCATGGCCGTTCTGTTTCTCTTCCGGTGTCAACTCGGATGGGAATCCACCAGGACGTACATTCGCACGACGCTTGGCGGCGCCGTCGAGACCGGCAACTTCACGATCTACTTTGATTCTGCGGCGACAACGTCGGATGATGTCCGTTTCCTCGCACGGGAGCACGAGTTCAGGTTGCAGCAGGTGCTCGAGGCGTTCGCACTGCCCCGGACAGAGCACATCACCGCGTATATCTATCCTTCTGCCGATACGAAACGGCGTCTCATTGGTGCCGGGGAAACCGAAGTGGCCAAACCGTGGAGTCGTGAAGTGCACCTGACACGCAGCAGTGTCGAGGATGCGTTGAAACATGAACTGGTGCACGTTGTTGCCGCTCCGTTCGGCGTTCCGGTCATGAAGGCGAGCTTCAGCCCGGGACTCACCGAAGGCCTCGCTGTTGCGGTGGAAGGATCGTGGGCGTACCGGACACTTGCGCAGCACGCTGCGGCACTCCGGTCGGCAGGTATTGCACCGTCCATCCACGCGTTGATGACGCCCACCGGTTTCATGGCGGCGGCCTCCTCAATGAGCTATGTATTGGCAGGGGCATTCTGTCGCCACCTTGTGGATCACTACGGCATGCGGCCGCTCTTGCAGGTGTACCGTTCGGGCGACTACGTCGCAGCATATCAGAAACCCCTCGATTCCCTGATTGTGGAATGGCACCATGCACTGGATAGCGTGAAGGTCAGCGAGCGCGATCGTGCCTCAGTCGACGTCATCTTCCGTCGCCCGCCGATTTTTGGGAAGGTCTGTGCCCGCGTTCATGCCCGCCGCCTGCGCGATGCGCAGCGTTTGCTCCGTCAGCGCCGGTATGATGAAGCGCACGCGCGGTACGCGATGCTGTATGCCGAGGGCGGAAGCTACGAAGCCCTCTCCGGGCTTCTCTTGTCGTATTTCCGCAAGGGGGACTACAGTGCACTGACCCGCCTGTACGATTCCGTGACCACGCATGATCCGGTGCCGCGGCGGTATCTTGTTCTGGGCATCCTCGCCGGTGATGCAGCCTGGGCTTCCGGGGATATCGCACGGGCGGAATCATTGTATGCACAGGTGCGCGCCGGTGACATCAGTCCGGGCCTTACCGAGTCAGCCTTCGTGCGGCGATGGGCGCTCTCAGACAGTCTCACCGCCTCCAGGTTCCTTCCGTATATTGTCGGCGAGATGTCCGATACCGCCCGGATTGGCTGGCTTGGAATGATGGCGGGAACGCTGCCGGATCCGCTCAGGAACCACGTGCGGGGCCGCCTGTTGCTCCGTATGGGATGGTACAACGAAGCGGCATATGCGCTGTTGCAGGCGGGAACCATTGCGGGTGATTCCGCCGTCGAGGCGTTGCGTCAAAGATCCATCGGCGATGCACTGCTGCGTGCAGGCAGGACTGAGGAGGCACGGGGATGGTATTGGACGTCGATGAATTACGATGCCCGCCCGTACGTACAGGAAATCGTGGATGACCGTCTGGAATATTGCGATTGGCTTGGGGCACACACACCAACGTCGAGAAGCCGATGACCTCGCCTGCTGCCTACGAGAGCATGTTGATCAGCCGGTCTTGTTGTTTGCCTTTGTAGCGTTTTTTATCGTATTTTGAAAGTCATGTCAGTATCTACCACCCAAGGAGACCCATGAAGACGACCATAACGGATGCAATTGCGCGCGAAATTTTGGATTCCCGTGGCAATCCGACGATCGAAGTAGATGTTGAACTTGAAAACGGTGTCATCGGGCGTGCCGCAGTCCCCAGCGGTGCATCGACAGGCGAAAACGAAGCGGTCGAATTGCGTGACGGCGACAAGTCGCGCTACAACGGCAAAGGGGTATTGAAGGCCGTAGAGAATGTGAATGACACAATATCCGCTGAAGTTACCGGTTACGACGCCCTTGACCAGGTCGGCATCGATACGATCATGATCAAGCTTGATGGCACACCAACCAAGGCATCGTTGGGAGCCAACGCGATTCTGGGCGTGTCGCTCGCGGTCGCCAAGGCCGCCGCCATCTCACTGGGCTTGCCCCTCTACAAGTATATCGGGGGGGTCAACGCGAAAACTCTCCCTGTGCCGATGATGAACATCCTGAACGGCGGGAGTCATGCGGACAACAATGTGGACATCCAGGAATTCATGGTCGTGCCCGTCAGCGCGCCCAGCTTTGCAGAAGCGCTGCGGATGGGTGCCGAGGTCTTTCATGCGCTGAAGTCTGTTCTCCACAAAAAGGGATACAATACGGCGGTCGGTGATGAAGGCGGGTTCGCACCCAGCCTGAAATCAAACGAAGAAGCGGTGGAGTCGATCCTCGAAGCCATCACAAAGGCCAACTACACGCCGGGCAAAGATGTCTTCATCGCGCTGGATCCCGCAGCAAGCGAATTTTTTGAGAACGGCAGGTATGTGTTCAGCAAGTCCGACAAATCCTCAAAAACTCCCCAGCAGATGGTCCAGTTCTACGAGCACTGGGTGAAGCAGTATCCGATCATCTCCATCGAGGACGGCATGGCGGAGGGGGATTGGGAGGGCTGGAAAATGCAGACAGACGCGCTCGGGAAGAAGATCCAGCTGGTCGGCGACGACGTGTTCGTGACGAATACCACGTTCCTGAAAAAGGGCATTGACATGGGGGTTGCCAACTCCATTCTCATCAAGCTGAATCAAATCGGCACGCTCACCGAGACGCTGGATGCGATGGAAATGGCGAAGCGTGCGGGTTATACCACCGTGATCAGCCATCGCTCGGGGGAAACGGAAGACGCAACAATTGCCGACGTTGCCGTCGCGACGAACGCCGGACAGATCAAAACCGGATCGGCAAGCCGGAGCGACCGGATTGCCAAGTACAACCAACTCATCCGGATTGAGCAGGAACTTGGCGACAGTGCCATCTATCCGGGTCTCAACGCATTCACCAAACACTGACACTCATGTCTCAGATGATCAAGTTCGGTACCGACGGTTGGCGGGCGGTCATCGCCGACGACTACACGTTTGCGAATCTGGAAAAAGTCGCGCTGGCGACGGCGCGATATTTCCGGCGACACAAGAAGATCAAGAACGGCATCGTGATCGGGTACGACGCGCGGTTTATGTCGCGGGAGTTTGCCGAGAAGTCCGCGGAAGTGATTGCGAATGCCGGCATCACGGTGAAACTTGCCGACAGCATTGTGACCACGCCGATGATCTCGCTGGTGACCAAGCTTGAGAAGGCGGCGGGAGGGGTGGTGATCACGGCGAGCCACAATCCGGCAAAGTGGAATGGTTTCAAGATCAAAGGTGACTTCGGCGGCCCGGCGCATCCTGAGATGATTGCTGCGCTGGAAAAGGAGCTGGCGCGGGTGATGAAGCGCAAGCGCATTCCCCCCGGAAAGTACACGTTTGCCCAACTTGTGGCAAAAAGGAAAATCGTGCCGATCAGCATGCGGCAGCGGTATTTCGATGATCTGGTGACGAAGATCGATATTGGCAAGATCCAGGCGGCGGGCACGCGCATCCTGTACGATGTCATGTACGGTGCCGCACAGTCCTCATTGCATAGCCTGCTGCCCGGTGTCACGCTGATGCATGAGACGTTCAACCCGTCCTTCGCCGGCGTGAATCCGGAGCCCCTTGCCCAGAACCTCGAGGAACTCATCCGGGGGATGAAAAGCGGGCGGTTCGACATCGGCATCGCCACGGATGGTGATGCCGACAGAATCGGGGCGGTGGACGAACAGGGAAATTTCGTGGATTCGCACCGGGTCTTTTCGTTGCTGCTGAAATATTTCGTCGAGCAAAAGGGCATGACGGGTGAGGTGGTGAAGTCACTCTCGGTCACCCAGATGGTGAACCAGCAGTGCGCGAAGTACAACCTTGTCCTGCGTGAAACCGCCGTCGGCTTCAAGCACATATGCCGTCTCATGACAGAACGCGACGTGCTCATCGGCGGGGAAGAGAGTGGCGGGCTCGGGGTCAAAGGGCACCTTCCTGAACGCGATGGTATCTTCGTCGGGCTTCTGCTGGCGGAAGTCATGGCGGTGCGGGGGAGACCGCTGAGCGCGCTGGTGCAGGAGCTGATGGATGAATTCGGGCAGCACGAGTTCCAGCGCATCGACCTGCACGTGACGGAGCGGGAAAAGACGGCGATCATGAAAAAGTACCGGAGCGGTGTGAAGGACATCGGCGGGTGGGCGGTCACGGGCCGCAATGACACCGATGGTGTCAAACTCTTTGTGGACAACGGCTGGGTGCTGGTGCGTGCGTCGGGAACCGAACCGTTGATCCGCTTCTATGCCGAAGCAGATAGCCGCGACAAAGTCAATGCGCTCCTGGCTGCGGCCACGGGGCGTTAAGGGCAGAGGACTCTGCTCGTTTCCTGCCAGTGTGTGAGGGCTCGCGCTATGGGGTCAACAACGATGTACTATACCGTCATGCCGGATGGGACGGTAAAGCAATTGAATCCGTTCACCGGCACGGAAGTGTGGGCGGTCGCAGGGCGCCGGAGCCGGCCGATTACCACGGACGCCCAACCCCTCGCAAAGCCGCTGGAGATTCACAGCCCCGAAGACTACTGCAGTTTCTGTCCACCCCGCTATTTCGAAACAGCGCCGGAAAAGTCCCGTCTCGTCCTTCAAAACGGCGTCTGGCAGCGGATCGACCTGCTGCCGCCCGACCGGTATCTCGACACCACGGCCGAATTCCGCCGTACGGGCAACATGTTCGAGATCGTCACGCTGGATTACTGGCGCAAGAACTACGCCTACAAGATTCCTGCGGCGCGGCTCAAGTGGCGGGAAGACTATCTGGCGAACCCGACGGGGCTGAACCATGTCACGGATATCGTGCATTACAAGCTGCATCGCGAGGGGAAGACCGACGAGCAGATCGAACGTATGCCGCTGGCGGAGAAACTCGCGATCGCCGATGCATTCTTCGGCGGCTGTCATGAAATGATCATCGCCAAACACCACTATAAGCACGGCGCGACGCTCACCACGGACCTGTATTCTTCGGGAGAAATGACGGAGGAGGAGCACTACTGGTATTTTAAGATGACCATCGATGCGCTGCGCGATATCACCATCAACAACCGGTACGTGCGGTATATCAGTGTCTATCAGAACTGGCTCAGGTCTTCCGGCGCCTCCTTTGATCATCTGCATAAGCAGCTGGTGTCGCTGGACGAGTGGGGCGCGTCGATTCAGAACCAGATCAAGATGCTGCGTGAAGATGCCAACGTGTTCAACGACTACGGCGTCAACTTCGCCGCCCATCACAACCTCGTGTTCGCAGAGAATGATTTTGCCATTGCGTACGCGGGTATCGGCCACCGCTATCCGACCATTGAGATTTACTCGCGGTCACAGGCGGGGCGGCCTTCGGAGCATACCGATGAAGAAGTCCGCGGCATGAGCAATCTCGTGCACGCCGTCCACGCGGCGATGGGCAGCCAGATCTCCTGCAATGAAGAGTGGTACTACACTCCCATCGATGCGATCTACAAAATGCCGTGGCATGTCCTGATTAAATGGCGGGTGACGGTCACCGCAGGGTTTGAAGGCGGCACGAGCATTTTCATCAACCCGATGACCCCGATCGAAGTGCGGGATCGCATGGTGCCGCGTTTGTACAAACTGCGGGATGAGGGGACAATCGGCTGGATCCGGATTGCAGAGGAATGCCGCGTTGATCCCAATCCGCTGAAATACTACTTGAAGTGACAGTGCTGATTTGCGGGGGGCCCGCCGCCCCATACTGTCTCCTCCCGCCAGGCGAGAACCACCGACGTGCTTTCAGCAGTTGACATATCGCTCCAGTATGCCGACCGCCGTCTCCTCGACGGCGTGACGTTCCATATCGGCCCGACCGACCGCATCGGCCTGGTGGGTGCAAACGGTTCGGGGAAATCCACACTGCTGCGGATCCTTCTGGGCGAGATCATGCCCGACGCCGGCACCGTGACGCGGGCAAAGTATGTCACCGTCGGGTATCTGCCCCAGGAAGGAACGGCACTAGCCGGGCGTTCGCTGTACACGGAAGTGGAATCGGTGTTTGCGGATATCGTGCGCACGCGCGAACAGCTTGACCAGCTGCAGGAAGCCATGGCGACGACGCCGCACGATACCGAGGCCTTCCGCGAGATGCTGGAGATCTTCGGGGAGTTGCAGCACCGCCTCGAAGCGGCGGACGGATTCCGCCTGTCTTCCTCCATCGAGAAAGTGCTGCTCGGCCTCGGCTTTACGCAACAAGACTTCACCCGCCTCACCGACGAGTTCAGCGGAGGTTGGCAGATGCGCATTGCGCTCGCCAAGCTTCTGCTGCTCCAGCCCTCATTGCTTCTGCTCGATGAGCCCACCAATCATCTCGATCTGGATTCCCTGCAGTGGCTCGAAGAGTACCTGCAATCGTACCGTGGTGCCGTGGTGCTGGTATCGCACGACCGGCGATTCCTGGATACCATGACACGGCGCACCTTTGAACTGAGCTTCGGCACGCTGACGGACTACGCCGGCAACTTCAGTTTCTTCCTGGAGGCCCGCGAAGAGCGGCGTGCACTGCAGCGTGCGGCGTTCCGCAATCAACAGCAACAGATCAAGCAGACCGAGCGTTTCATCGAACGATTCCGCTACAAGGCGACGAAGGCGCGGCAGGTGCAAAGCCGCATCAAACAGCTGGATAAACTCGAGATCATCCGCCTGGAGGACGAAGAGGACGAAATCCATTTTTCGTTCCCCGCTTCCCCTCCCTCCGGCAAAATCTCCGTGACGCTCAGAGACATCGCGAAGTCGTACGGCGCCCTGCAGGTCTTTGCGCACCTGGATCTGCAGATCGATCGCGATGACCGGATTGCGTTTGTCGGTGTGAACGGCGCCGGGAAGTCCACACTCGCACGTATCATCGCGGGCGTCGAGGGTGTTGATGCCGGCGAGCGCGTGCCCGGCCATAATGTCGTGGTGTCCTACTTTGCGCAGCACCAGGCGGAAGAACTCGACCCGGCGTTTGATGTGCTGCAAACCGTGGAAGCCGTCGCCGTGGGAGATGTGCGGCGGCATCTCCGCACGCTGCTCGGCTGTTTTTTGTTTCACGGAGACGATGTGTTCAAGAAAGTCTCCATATTGTCGGGCGGCGAAAAGAGCCGGCTGGCGCTGGCGAAGATGCTCCTGACCCCCGCCAACCTCGTTGTGCTCGATGAGCCCACGAACCATCTGGATATGCGCTCGAAAGCCGTCCTGCAGGATGCTCTCGCGGAGTTCGAAGGCAGCATGGTGATTGTGTCACACGATCGGGATTTTCTCGACCCTCTGGTCAGCAAGGTCGTGGAATTCAAAAACGGGCGCATTCGTACGCTGCTCGGGAATGTGAGCGAGTACCTTGCCGTCCGTGAAATCCAGGAGGCCGCAACCGCATCCGGGCGGGAGCCGGCGGCTTCTGCTGCCGGCAAGGAACGCAAACGGCGGGAAGCGGAGCTGCGGAATGAACGCTATGCCCGCACAAAACCGTTGCAGGAAAAACTCGCGCACGTGGAAGCGGAGATCGAGCAGCTCGAGCAGATCAAGAAGGACCTTGAGGCAACGATGGCGGATCCCGAGGCGTATCGCAGCGGCGAAGCGCTCCGCGAGGTGCATGCCAGCTACAGGACCAACGGCGAACAGCTGATGGACCTGTACCACCGGTGGGGCAGGATCAGCGATGAGCTTGAGAAGGTCATGGCGGAGTTTGCCGAACACACGGAGCGGCCATGAAGCGCGGTGACGAACTGGTCATGACGGTTGAGCGGTACGGCGCGGAAGGAAAAGGTGTCGCCCGGGTCGATGGATTCGTTGTGTTTGTCCGCGGTGGTGTTCCGGGCGATGTTGTGTGCGGACGGCTGACCAGGGTGAGCAAGAATTTTGCCGAAGCGGCGATTGTGGCGGTGACGGCGCCTTCGCCGCACCGCGTCTCACCGCGGTGCCGCTATTTCGGAACATGCGGCGGATGTGTGTGGCAGCATCTCGCATATCCGGCCCAGCGGGAATTCAAGCGCCAGCAAGTAGGAGATGCGCTGGAACACATCGGGGGGTTTCCCGGGATTGATGTGCAGCCGACCCTCGGCGCAGACGATCCCTTCTACTACCGCAACAAAATGGAGTTTTCATTCGGTGTCCGCTGGCTCACGCGTGAGGAACTCGACGCGGCGGAGCACCGGGACGGGGAGCAGTCACCATTACACAGGTTCGCCCTCGGCCTGCACATTCCGCAACGCTTCGACCGTGTGCTGGATATCCACGAGTGTTTTCTGCAATCGGCGGAAAGTGCAGCCATCGTGAATGCCGTCAGAGAATTTGCGGAACTGCGGGAACTGACCATCTACTCCACGCTGACGCACACCGGGTACCTGCGCAATCTGGTCATCCGCGAAGGGAGGCATACAGGGGACCGTATGGTCAACCTGGTCACCTCCGATGAACAACCGGCTCTCATGGGTGAATTCGCCGGAATGATACGCACCCGCTTTCCTTCCGTCACGACCATTGTGAACAATATCACGACGCGGAAATCCCAGGTGGCCACCGGCGATCGCGAAGTGGTGCTGTACGGACCCGGGTTCATCCGCGAGCGTATCGGCACGCGCGTCTACAACATCTCGGCGAACTCCTTCTTTCAGACCAATACGCTGCAGGCGGAACGCCTCTACGATACGGTGCGGCAGATGGCCGATCTGCAGCCGACCGATACCGTGTTCGACCTGTATTCGGGGACCGGCACCATTGCGCTTCACGTGGCGGCCGATGTGGCCTCGGTCCTGGGCATCGAATCCGTACCCGGCGCAGTGGCCGATGCGCAGCGCAACGCCGCGGAACAGGGCATCACCAACTGTACGTTTCTGCTCGGTGATCTGAAGGAACGGATCGTCGATGACAGCCGCCTGATCGCGGCACATGGGTCACCGACTGTCATCATCGCCGATCCGCCGCGCGCGGGAATGCACCCGAAAGTCGTCGCCCGCATCAAGGAAATGCACTCGCCGCGCGTCGTGTACGTGAGCTGTAATCCCGCGACGCAGGCGCGGGATCTGAAGGTGTTGTGTGCCGGCGGCGCCTATACCATTGACCGGGTGCAGCCGGTGGACATGTTTCCCCATACGATGCATGTGGAAAACATCGTGCGATTGATCGGATAGCCAGGTGTACGCCCACTCCACTCACGGCATGCGCCGGGTGTCCTTCCGGCAACCCGACGGCGGCATCGCCCGCCTTCCGCACGTCTGCGTGTTGCTCTTGCTCGCACTCTTCGTCTGCATCCCGGCCGGGGCGGCCACACCGGACAACACTCCTCGCACCATTGCCGCCACCCGTGCCGTCATCCCCCCCCGCATCGACGGATACCTCACCGACAGTTGCTGGCAACTTGCCGCGCCCACATCGGCGTTCACGCAGTATGACCCCCGGGAAGGAGCCGCACCCACGGAAGAAACAGCTGTGCGCCTGCTCTACAATGATGACGCACTGTTCGTCGGCGTGGCGTGTGGTGACAGAGTGCCCCAGGGGATTGTGCGGCAGCTGAGCCGGCGGGACCGGAGCACGGAAGCGGACAGATTCACGGTCATGATCGACTCCTTCTTCGACCGGCAGACAGGTTTCGTGTTTTCCACCAACGTGTCGGGGGTTCAGAGCGACGGCGTGCTTTCACAAGGAGGATCCGTCTACGATATCACGTGGGATGCGGTATGGCAGGTGGAAACGCAACAGGGACCGTGGGGGTGGTCCGCAGAATTTGTCATCCCCTGGAGTGCCCTCCGTTTCTCTGAACGCCAGAAAGGCGTCTACACCTGGGGGATCAACTTCCGCCGGTACATCAGCCGGAAAAGGGAGACCATTGAATGGGTGATGGTCCCGCGAAGCGAACGGTATTCGATTCCTTTCTGGGGAACAATCCGGGGAATTCAGGACATCCATGCACCTCTGCATCTGGAGATCGCACCGTACGCTTCTGTGCTGCAGACGAGCACCACGGGAAATGTTGTGCCGCCTGTACGCTCTTCTCATGAGATACAGTACGGTCTTGACGTGAAGTACGGGCTGACCCGGAATTTCACACTCGATGCCACACTCAACCCTGATTTCGGACAGGTGGAGGTGGATGCATCGGTTCTGAATCTCACGGTATTTGAGACTCTCTTTCCGGAAAAACGTCCCTTCTTCCTTGAAGGCGCCCAGATGTTCACGTTCGGAGGGGCTGCAGACAACACCCCGGTGACACTCTTCTTCTCGCGCCGCATCGGGCGTGAGCCGGCGGGCAGTGCCGCAGTCACCGCTCCCGCCGGCGGCACGGTGGAGGACAACCCCCGGGTGACCACGATTCTCGGTGCTGCGAAACTTACTGGCCGAACCGCGTCCGGTCTCTCCATTGCGGCGTTGTCGTCACTGACCGATGAGGAACAGGCGACGCTCTGGGGACCGGCCGGCCGCACGACCGTGCGGACAGAACCGATGGGCAGCTACAACGTCCTGCGGATCAAGCAGGAAGGCGAGGGAGGATCGTGGTACGGCGGAATCGCCACGCTTGCTGCGCGCGAGAAGATACACCCGGCGCTTTCCGGGGGCATCGACTGGAATCAGCGGTTCGCGCGCGGCAAATACACCGCCGACGGGTATCTCGCCGGCGCACGCGGGTATTCCTCGGGGGCGCTGCGCAACGGCGCCGCAGGCCGGCTGCTCCTGATGCGCATCAGTGCAGATCACTGGTTTCCCGCGGTCTCGTATGATTTCGCGACGCCGGAATTTTCCATCAATGATCTTGGTTTCTTTGCGCGACCCCGTGACCATGGCGGCTACTTCCAGATGTTGTACCACGAGAACAATTCGTCGGGTGTCTTCTGGCGGTACAACTTCAATGTCAATCCCGAGCTGCGATGGAACTGGGACGACGCCGTTCTCACGCATGCCGATCTGCGTCTGGAGGCCACCGGCGAGCTGCGGAACTTCTGGCAACTCGGGTTTCTCTACACGCGCAAGTTTCCAGCGTATGATGACAGCGAAAGAGGTATTCTCGGGCTCTACCGCAGGCCGGGGAGCAATGATGTCACGCTGACGGTGCTGACCGACGAGCGGCGTGCGATTTCCGCGCACATGACGGGAGGAATGGCGTTCGGTGATGCAGGAGAACGGGGGACAACACTGCAGACGACGCTGACGGTGCGTCCGACCTCGTGGATGGAACTCTCACCTGCTCTCTACTACCAGCGCGTGGCGGATGCGGTCGCCTGGGTGTATCCCGGCGGCACGATCATCGACAATACGATCAGCAGCGTGCCGGTCAGCCTCTTCGGCACACGGAACCTCGAGCAGCTTGACCTGTCCCTGCGCGGGATTGTCACCTTCTCCCGTACACTCTCCGTACAGTTCTTCCTGCAATCGTTTGTTGCCCGCGGTGCATACCGCCACTATCAATGGCTTGCCGCGGACGGCCGGCTCCGCCCGTATGCCTCCGGAGGATACGGTCCGCTCTTTACCGGCAACGACTTCAACACGATGAACTTCAACGCGAATGTGCTGCTGCGGTGGGAGTATCTTCCCGGCAGTGCGGTGTACCTGGTCTGGACGCAGGGACGATTCGGGGACACGGGTGACTACGGCACAGGTGTCGTACGGAGAGTCGGCGACACCTGGACGCTGCCGCGGCAGGATGCGATTGTGCTGAAGGCCAGCTACTGGTTTTCACTGTAGAGGGAATCTACGGAAGGGTTCGCTCGAAAAAGCTGACAATGCGCGTGAAGTATTCCTCCCCGCCTTTTTCCACCACATCATTGTGCCTTGCCCCCGGGATCAGCCAGAGCTCCTTGGGTTCATTGGCGTTGCGGAACACTTCCTCCGACGCAGACGACGGAATCTTGTTGTCGGCCGTACCATGCATCAGCAACAGGGGGACACGCACCTGCTTGACCGCCTGCACGGGAGACACCAGTGATGCCTTGAAGTGTGCGATCTGCTCGGAGCGCTTGATGACAAGGTTACGCAGGTAGTGCCACGGGATCTTTACGATGCGTTTCTGGTATTCGTCATACACCCTCCGCAGCGATGCAAACCCGCTTTCGGCGACCACCGCGGCAACACGCGTATCCAGCGCCGCAACCTGAATCGCGACCGCCGCCCCCATGGAAGACCCCATCAACCCGATGCGCTTCAGATGCAGATCCTGCCGCGTCTCCAGGTAATTGATGATGGTGGAAACATCCAGTTTCTCGTAGAAGCCGTACGTGCACACGTGTCCTCCACTTTCGCCGTGGCGGCGGGAATCATGAAGGAAGACATTGAATCCGGCATCGTGCAGGCGCTTCGCGATCGGGAGTCCCACAATCTTGCACTCGCTCACCCCGTGAAGGAATACCACCGTACCGCGGGCCTGCGTCCCGGCGGATATCAACCAGCAACTCAGCACAATGCCTTCGGCGGTCTTCAGTTGAATGTCCTCGTACGGCATCCCCAGATCGGAAGGATGCAACACCGTCGTGTAGCGGCGGTAGTATTCGAGCGTGCGCCGGTGGGGCTGGAGCAGCATCGCCGGCCCGATGATCAGCAGGACCGTCGAAAGGAACACCATAAAGAGAACGATGAACAGCACCACAATCAGGATCTCAGTCATGGAATAATATACGGACCGGCGATGCACGATGCAATCGCCGGTGGACAATGGACGGCCATTTTCGTACTTTGCGCAGTCCGATGAGAGATCGTGGAGACATGACCCGGCCGTTGCGCATTGCCATAGTGCATGAGTGGTTCACGTCCATGCGTGGAGGTGAAAAATGCGTCGAGGCGCTCTGCGAAGTATTTCCGGACGCGACGCTCCATGCGCTCCTGCATGTCAGGGGTTCGGTGTCACCCGTCATCGAGCGGATGCCCATACGCACATCATTCGTGCAGCACCTGCCGTTCGCCGCCACGCGCTACAGACACTACCTGCCGCTCTTTCCCGCCGCCATCAGCCGGTTTGACCTTTCAGCATTTGACATCGTCATCAGTTCGCATCACTGCGCAGCGAAGGGGGTCCGCACAGCGTCCCACACGCTGCACATCTGTTACTGCTACACACCGATGCGCTACATCTGGACGCAATATGACGACTACTTTGGTGCAGGGCGGTCGGATGCGGTGACCCGTCTGGGCATGGCTGCCGCGGTGGGATACCTGCGCCGGTGGGACCTCCGCACGGCAAAGAACCCCCATTACTTCGTTGCCATCTCAGAGAACATACGCGCCCGGATACGCACCATCTATGGCCGCGAATCGGAAGTCATCTATCCACCCGTGGAAACCGGCACACTGGTCGTCGCTGCCGAACATGAAGGCTTCGATCTCGTCGTGAGCGCGCTGGTGCCGTACAAACGGATCGACCTGGCAATCGAGGCCTATACCCGCATGGGGAAACGCCTCGTGGTAATCGGCGACGGGCCCGATCTCGCGCGGTTGAGACAGTCAGGAGGGCCTACGGTGCAATTCCTGGGCTGGCGAACGGACGAAGAGGTGCGCGATCATTTCCGGCGTTGCCGGGCGGTGGTTTTTCCCGGAGAGGAAGACTTCGGCATTGTTCCGGTGGAAGCCATTGCATGCGGGAAACCGGTGGTGGCATTTGCCCGCGGAGGGGCCCTGGAAACCGTTCTGGACGGTCCCGGTCTCCGCACGGGGGTGCTCTTTGAGCAACAAACCGTCGAATCGCTGACCGGGGCAGTGTTAAAACTGGACACGCAGACCTTTGATCCTATGGCGATGCACGCTTTTGCGCTGAAATTCGATCGTGAGATATTCAAGCAAAAGATGAAAGACTTCATTTTCGGGAAATGGGAAAGTTTTCGGAGCGGCCACCTGCAACCGTAAGTAATAAAACACGTTAGCCATTCCCGGCGTTGACTTTCGCAACTGTTTTCGCTACATTAATACGATTTGAAGCTGAGGAGATGCCAGCACAAGAGGCAAAGCGGAAGAAACGGACGCGACGTTTTGCCATCCTCTTTGTTCCAGAAGATGGGAGGGCGCCCTTCCGGTTTCGCGCGGGGTGGTTGAAGCTGGGACTTCTCGCGGCTTCGCTGTTCCTTGCTGGCGTCGGGTTCACGCTCGCCACGTTGATTTTTACTCCGGTGGTGATGTACCTGCCGATTCCCAATCCTGCACTGGAAGCGAAGTATGGCAGACAGCTGACAGAGACACAGCAGAAGCTGAATGCCCTGGTGGAGGATGTGGCGTTGCTGCAAGACTATAACCAGCAGTTGCGCAAGGCGCTCGGACAAAGCGAGACCGCCAACCGTGTGGCAGACCAGAAGGCCCAGGCCTCACCTCCACCGACCGTGGACCGGGTGCAAGCAAGTGAAGATCTCCGGCAGTTGGATCAGATGACCGCGGGCGAAGCACAGGTCACGGTGCTTCAGGCCGCACCGACCGTCGCCCCAGTCCACCCGACAGGTGCAGCACAGCTGCCCATGCTTCAACCCGTGGCCGGCTTCATCTCCCAGGGATTCAACCCGTCCCGGCATCACTTCGGGATGGATATAGCAGCAAAGCTCGGGACGCCCGTGAGTGCAGCGACGGACGGATTCGTGGTGTATGCCGGCTGGAGTTATGAGGACGGCAATATGCTTATCCTGTCGCACAGGTCAGGCTATCTCACGGTCTACAAACACAACCAGTTGATTCTGAAGACCATCGGGACCTCGGTACGGCGCGGGGAGATCATCTCCCTGCTGGGGTCTTCCGGACAAACAAGTCAAGGGCCGCATCTGCATTTTGAAGTCTGGAAAGATGGCATTCCGCAGGATCCCGACACATATCTGTTGAGGCGCACGACACTCCATTAGCACATCCGGGGCGGAGAACACTCAGAGAGAAGAGCGAGGAGAACCATGGCGGACAAACAGGCGAACAGCGAGCTCAGTTTTGTGGGCAGCAGCACTGTTGTGGAGGGGAAGATCAAAACGGATGGCAGTATCCGGATTGAAGGGAAGCTGGTCGGCGACCTGGTGTCCAAGGCCAACGCTGCTCTCGGGAGCAACGGAGTGGTCGAGGGGACTCTCCATGCGCGCAACGTGACGGTGGCCGGCAAGATCGTCGGCACGGTGACAGCATCGGAGAAACTCATTCTTGAAACCCGGTCGATGGTCAAGGGCGATATCCGGGCGGCACAGCTGGTGGTGGATGAAGGCGCGGTGTTTGACGGTCATTGTGCAATGAGCGCAGCTCCCGCCACACCGAAGGGGAACTAAACGGGCGTGACAGTGCGTGATGAGTCATGAGCTCCGCGCAGGAGGGTCGCACGCGCGGATGGCGCGAGGATATCGGTCCATACCTCACGATGGGCATGGAGCTGGCGATTGCTGTTGTGGGGATGTTCTTTATCGGCCGGTGGATGGACGACAGTTGGGGAACCGCACCGTGGGGGATGTACGGAGGACTATGCCTCGGCGTCGCCGGCGGGTTCGTCCGCTTCATCCGGCGCGCGCTTGCGCTGGGCGCGACAGAAGACGCGAGGCAGGAGAAGGATGACAAGACTTGACCGGCGGTTCCCACTGCAGGTAGCGCTGACGTTGGGTGGAATTTCGGCCGTCGCGCTGTACCCGCTGCTTACGTGGGGTTCCGCCGAAATGCTTACGGCGGCAATCGTGGGGGCGGTGCTCAGCACGGGAAACGTGTTGCTCGGTTTTCTCATGATTGAATACGGCTTTGAGAAATCGTACACAACGTTTCTCAAGGCGGTGTTGGGCGGCATGGGGGTGCGGATGGCCCTCATGCTTGCGGCGTTGCTGGTGTTGATCCTCGCGTGCCACATGCACGCGGTCGCGTTGACACTGTCCGTGGTGCTGTTCACCATGGTGTATCTTGTCCTGGAGATATTCTATCTCCAGCGTAAAGTGGAGGTCAAGAATCAGGGATAGTATGGACGTACCTGCAACAGCAATGTTAGCAGCGGCAGACACCCTGCAGCACGCAGAGCACGGGGGCGGCAACATCTTTGCGTCGTTGCTGCATCACGTCCAGGATGCCCCGGAGATCGATACGCCGTTCGGCACGATTCACCTTCCACATCTTCCTTCGTTCACGGTGGGAGACATCACGTTCGATATGTCGATCACCAAGCATGTGGTGTTCCTCTGGATTGCCGCGGCGGTGTTGTGTCTGGTTGCCATTGTGGCCGCACGGCGCAACAGCCGCCGGGATGTCCCGCGGGGGTTCGGCAGTATCCTCGAGGTGATGATCCTGTTTGTGCGTGATGAAATTGTGTTGCCCAATATGGGGAAAGACGGCCTGAAGTACATGCCGTACCTGCTCACGACATTCTTCTATATCCTGTTGATGAACCTCTTTGGGCTCATCCCGTATGGTGCGTCAGCGACCGGAAATGTGAATGTCACCGCAGGTCTTGCCATCATCGCGTTCGTCATGATCCAGGCCTCGGCAATCCGGGCGCAGGGTGTGGGACATTACCTTGCTCACCTGACCGGCGGCGTGCACTGGGCGCTCTGGCCGATCATGATTCCCATTGAGATACTGGGATTGTTCACCAAGCCCTTCGCCCTCTGCATCCGTTTATTCGCCAATATGACCGGCGGACATATCGTGCTTGTCTCGCTCATAGGATTAATATTCATCTTCCAATCGTATATCATTGCCGTCGCCCCTGTGGGATTTGTCGTGGCCATCAATTTCCTGGAACTCTTCGTCGCATTTCTCCAGGCGTATATCTTTACGATGCTGACGTCGCTCTTCATGGGACTGGGGATGCCGGCGGAAGCGCATGCCGCGGAAGGGCATGGACACTGAGCGTTCACTCACTACTTCATCTCTCTGGAGGATTACAATGGAAGCCAACGCACTCGGATATCTGGCAGCAGGAATCGGTGCCGCACTCACGGTGATTGGTGCAGGACTTGGAATCGGGAAACTCGCGGCAGCGGCGATGGAAGCGAGCGGTCGCCAACCGGAAGTCGCCGGCCAGGTGCGCACGTCGATGCTGATTGCCGCCGCGCTGATCGAAGGCGCGACGTTCTTCGCGCTGGCGATCTGCATCATTCTGGCGACCAAGGGCTAACCGGCCGGGAGACTCTCTCATGTTTCAGATCAATCCCGGACTGATCCTCTGGACAATCATCACGTTTGTGATTGTGCTGATGATCCTGCGCTGGACCGCCTGGAAGCCGTTGCTGGCGGCTGTGACGGACCGAGAGGAAAAAATCCGCGCTTCGCTGGCACACGCCGATCAGGCACGGCAGGAGGCGCAAACACTGCTGGAAGAACACCGCCGGCAGCTCTCCGCCGCCGAAGAACAGGTGCAACGCATTCTCACCGAAGGAAGGGCGCTGGCCGACCGGCAGAGGGCGGAGATCGCCGAGAAAGCCGAAAGCTCCGCACGCCGCATGATTGCGCAGGCGAAGGAAGAGATCCAGCGCGAGAAGGATGCTGCGCTCATGCAACTCCGGTCAGAAGTGGCCGACCTTGCCATCGGTGCCGCGGGCAAGATACTTGACAAGAACCTGGATACTCCGACGCAGCGTTCACTGGTGGACGCGGCGATCCGGGAGATCACCCGAGGATAAACAGCGATGCGGAACACCCGTGTGGCGCGCCGCTACGCGCTGGCGCTGATGACTGCTGCGGAAGGACAACAGACCGTGGAAAGCGTTGCGGCCGATGTGGCGTTCCTCGGCAGCCTCACGCGAACCTCCCGGGACTTCCGCATGCTTCTGGCAAGCCCCGTCGTCTCCGTTGCGCGCAAACGCAGCGTGCTGCAGGCGCTGCTGAAGGGCAGAGTGCAGCCGATGACGCAGTCGTTTGTCGAGCTGCTGACCACGAAGCAACGCGAAGCGCTCCTCCCGGAAATTGTGGAGCAGTTCGATGCACTGCGCGACGAGCGCCTCGGGATCGTGAATGTTCATGTCACGACAGCGGTGGATCTGACGCCGGAGCAGCAAAAAACCCTGCTCCTCGCTCTCGAGCAACATACACAGAAGAATGTCCGCGTGCGCACCAACGTGGACCCGGCAGTCAAAGGGGGACTGCGGATCCGCATCGGGGATACGGTGCTGGATGCCACGGTAACACACATGCTTGAACGATTGCACCGGCGGTTTCTCGAGGGCACAGCGTTCACACACTGAAAATGAAGTTCTGATTGAAAGACCAGGCAATGGCAGAAGTCCGACCCGAAGAAGTCTCCGCGATCCTCCGCAAACAGCTTGCAGGATTTGAAACAGAAGCGGATACCTATGACGTGGGAACGGTCCTCCAGGTGGGGGATGGCGTGGCGCGCGTGTACGGCCTCACCAAGTCGCTCATGAGCGAGCTCGTGGAATTCCCGCACGGCGTCATGGGCATGGTGCTGAATCTCGAAGAAGACAACGTCGGCTGCATTCTGTTCGGCGAAAGCAGCGAGATCAAGGAAGGCGACACGGTCAAGCGCACCGGGCGCGTTGCATCCCTGCCGGTGGGCGAACAGATGCTCGGACGGGTTGTGAGCGCCCTCGGCAAGCCGGTGGATGGCCGCGGGCCTATCCCGACGGAGCAGGTGATGCCGATTGAACGCAAAGCCCTCGGGGTGATTCAGCGACAGCCGGTGAAAGAGCCTTTGCAAACCGGCCTCAAGGCCGTTGACGGAATGATTCCCATCGGACGGGGCCAGCGGGAGTTGATCATCGGTGACCGGCAGACCGGCAAGACCGCCATCGCCGTGGATACGATCATCAACCAGCGCTTCACGCATACGGAAGAGGCGAAGCTGCAGGGAATCAAGCCGGTGTACTGTATCTACGTCGCGATCGGTCAGAAGAGCTCGACGGTGGCGCAGGTTGTCGACAAGCTGCAGCAGGAAGGTGCGATGGACTATACGGCTGTCGTCGCAGCCACCGCCAGCGATCCGGCGCCCATGCAGTACATTGCCCCCTATGCAGGTGCGACGCTGGGCGAATTTTTCCGCGACAGCGGACGCCATGCCCTTGTGATCTACGATGACCTGACAAAACAGGCGCAGGCATACCGGCAGGTATCACTGCTGCTCCGTCGTCCCCCGGGACGCGAAGCCTATCCCGGCGACGTCTTCTATCTCCATTCACGCCTGCTGGAACGCGCCTCCAAGTTGAACGACGAACTCGGGGGCGGCAGTCTCACGGCACTGCCCGTGATCGAAACCCAGGCGGGCGACGTCTCGGCGTATATTCCCACGAACGTGATTTCCATTACGGACGGGCAGATCTACCTCGAGCCGGGGATGTTCAACGCCGGTATACGCCCGGCCATCAATGTCGGTATCTCCGTCTCGCGCGTGGGCGCCAATGCACAGATTAAAGCCATGAAGGCGGTGGCGGGACGTCTCCGCATCGAGTTGGCGCAGTATCGTGCCCTGGAAGCATTCGCAAAGTTCGGGTCGGACCTTGACAAAGCCACCCTCGCGCAGCTGCGCCGCGGCGCACGCCTCGTGGAGCTGCTCAAGCAGGGACAGTATCTGCCGATGCCTGTGGAAAAACAGGTCGCTGTCATTTATGCCGGTACGAACGGCTACCTCGATGAGATCCCGGTCGAAGAGGTGGGGCGGTATGAAAAGGAACTCCTGGGCATGATGGATCTGAAGCATGCGGAGTTTCTTCTGGAGATCGCCCGGAAGAAGCAGTTGACGGATGATATCGCAACACGCCTGAAAGACATCCTGACGTCCTTCACGGCGACATTCAAAAGCTCACTGAAGGTCTAGCGGACCGACAATGCCCACGCTGCGCGAGGTTCGCAGCCGCATCAGCGGCGTAAAGAAGACGGAGAAGATCACCCGGGCCATGAAAATGGTGGCCGTGGCAAAGCTCCGCCGTGCACAGACGGCGGTGTTGGCGGCTCGCCCGTATGACGAGGGAATGCAGCGCCTCCTGCAGCATCTGCTCCCGGCCGTCGATACGGCAGGCCAGCCCCTGCTGACGGCGCGTCCGGTGCGCACGACCGGCATCATCGTTGTCACGTCCGACCGCGGCATGTGCGGTGCGTTCAACACCAACATCATCAGAGCCACGCAGGAGCAGATAGCCGGCGTCGGGAAAGCGGCGGGACCGCAGAACCAGGCTCGCCTGTATTGTGTCGGCAAGAAAGGGGCGGATTTCTTCACGCGCCAGCGAATGACACTGGCTGCCCGTTACACCGGGCTGTTTGCAAAGCTCAGGTTTGCCGAGGTCCAGAAGGTTGCACGTGAACTGACGGACGCGTACCTGCGGGGTGAAGTTGACAGGGTCTTGCTTGTGTACAACCAATTCAAGTCCGCCACGCATCAGCGGATCGTGGTTGAGCAGTATCTTCCCGTACTCCCCGCAACGGCAGAGCCTGCCCAGGACGCTGTCACCCTGCGGACCCCGGACTACATATACGAACCGTCCCAGCAGGCGTTGATTGCGGCACTCCTTCCGCGGTATCTGAACTTCAGGCTCTGGCGGGCCCTGCTTGAATCGAACGCATCCGAGGAAGGGGCCCGGATGACCGCAATGGAGAATGCCACCGAGAACGCCAATGAGTTGATTTCCACGCTGCAACTGCAGTACAACAAGGCGCGGCAGGCGGCAATCACCAAAGAGCTTCTGGAGGTGGTATCGGGGGCCGAAGCCTTGAGGGGGGCCTCCTGACCAGCCGGCTGGCCTTGCGGAGTCTTCGGCCGGTAAGTAGTTGCCTCACATAAGGTTCTACTCCCAATCGGGTAATTGCATAAGTTCCCTTTTCTGAGTATCTTACAAATCCTCGGCACTAAACCGCCCCACAGGTGGTTCCATGTGTAGGGGCAGACTATGTTTGAGGATCTCAGCCGAAAACTCGATGCCGTCCTGAAGCGTCTCCGCGGGCAGGGGAAGATTTCCGAGGCGAATGTCGCGGAAACTCTGCGTGAGGTGCGACGGGTCTTACTGGATGCCGACGTCAACTACAAAGTGGCGCGGCAGTTCATGGACGATGTGCTCCGCCGTGCCGTCGGGCAGGAGGTTTTGCAAAGCATCACCCCCGGCCAGCTCATCGTCAAGATCATTTATGATGAATTAGTCCGTTTACTGGGAACGTCTCACGTCGGTATCACGTTCTCGCAATTACCCCCCACGGTGATCATGGTGGCCGGGTTGCAGGGGTCGGGAAAGACGACCTTCTGCTCGAAGCTGGCGTTGCATCTGAAATCCCAGGGGCGGTTCCCGCTGCTCGCAGCCGCAGACGTGCACCGGCCGGCGGCCATCGACCAGCTCGAAATTCTGGGACGGGAGATCGGGGTGCCGGTCTTCACGAGGCGCGGAGCCGAAGCGGTAGCGGTGGCAAAGGAGGCGGTGGAGCACGCGCGTGCAAATGCACGCGACACCGTGATCGTGGATACGGCCGGACGGCTTCACGTGGATGAGGACATGATGCGTGAGGCTGAAGCCATCAAGTCCGCACTCCAGCCGCACGAGATTCTGTTCGTCGTGGATGCCATGACCGGTCAGGATGCTGTGCACACCGCTCAGGCCTTTCACGACCGCCTGAAGTACGACGGCGCGGTACTGACGAAGATGGATGGTGATGCGCGGGGCGGGGCGGCACTCTCCCTGCGCGCAACGGTGGGCGTGCCGATCAAATTCATCGGCACCGGAGAGAAGCCTGACGCGCTCGAACGGTTTCACCCCGAGCGGCTGGCATCGCGGATCCTCGGACTCGGGGACATCGTCAGCCTCGTGGAGAAAGCGCAGGCGCAGTTCGACGAAACCAAAGCGGTTGCGCTTGAACAGAAGATCCGGAAGTCGCAATTTACGCTGGAAGATTTTCTCGAGCAGCTGCAGGAAGTAAAGAAAATGGGACCGCTGCAGCAGGTCATCGGGATGTTGCCGGGTGCACACCGCCTGCCGGCAAACGCGGAGGTGGACGAATCGGCCCTGGTGCGCATCGAAGCGATGATACAGTCCATGACGCGGGACGAGCGCAGGAGGCCGCAGACGATCAACGGCACGCGGCGGCGGCGGATCGCCATGGGAAGCGGGTGTACGGTGCAGGACGTCAACAAGTTGTTAAAGCAATATGAGCAGATGCAGCGCATGATGAAGACCCTGGGGAAGGGCGGGCGGCTTGACAAGGCGGCCCGGGGAATGCGCATCCATTCATAGCAGGCAACAGAAGGAGAGAAACGTTGGCAGTACGATTACGTTTGCGACGGATCGGCAAAAAGAAAATGCCGATGTACCACATCGTGGCCGCCGATTCGCGCACCGCGCGGAGCGGCAACTTCCTCGAAGTGGTCGGCCGGTACGAGCCACGCCAGGAGCCGATGGTGATCCAGGCGAAGGAGGCGAGGGTCTTCTACTGGCTCAAAACAGGTGCCCTGCCCACTGATACCGTGCGCAGTCTGTTCCAGCGGAACGGATTGTGGTTGAAGTGGTCACTCACCCGTGCCGGCAAGGACGAAGCCACGATCGCCGCTTCCATGGAGAAGTGGCAGATGCAACAGGCAGACAAACGCCGCCACGATGACGAGCGGAAAGCCCGCCGTACGGCAGCGAAGCGAAAGGCAAGCGTGAGCAAGGGTCCGGAAGCCGCAGCGGCTCCGGCTGCAGAGGCTCCGGCCGCAGAGGCAGCTCCGCAGGCCTGACGCGCATAACTCCTGGGTTCAGGGGGTGGAGGCGCTAGGTTGCACGTAGAGGAGAAAACCTGAGGAGGGTGTATGAACGACTTCGTGGTGTTCATTGCCAGCCACCTCGTCGACAGTCCGGAGAAAATCGCTCTGGAGCACGAGGAACGCGAAGACAAGATCGTGTTTCGTCTCCGCGTGGCGGAAGCAGATGTAGGTAAAGTCATCGGAAAAAAGGGGAGAACAGCCCAATCCCTGCGCATCCTTCTCGCCGCGGTGGCGGCACGTCAGGGTAAACGGGCGATTCTCGAAATCGCGGAGTGAGTATTGCTGTTCACGATTTGATCGCTGTTGGCTCCATCGTTAAGGCATTCGGCATCAGGGGCGATGTCATTGTTGAACCCCTGACCGACGTGCCGGAACGGTTCCGCTCTCTGCGCCGGGTGTACCTCGTCGCGGAATCGTCAGCGACGGGAACGATAGACGGCAATCCTGTGCCGGTAGAAATAACGGCCGTCAACGTTGCCCCGCACGGCATACGGGCACGATTTTCCTGCGCCCCGGATCGTACGGCTGCGGAAAAACTGGTCGGCCTGCTCGTGATGATCCCCGCGGAAGAAGCGGTACCGTTGCCTCCGGGAACGTTCTTTGTGCATCAGATCGTCGGCTTTACTGTTGTCGATGAGCAGGGGGCACCCCTGGGAAGGCTCTCCGATGTCCTCCCCTTCCCGGCGCAAGATGTGTACGTCATCAGTGCCGACGGGGAACAGGATCTCCTGGTCCCCGCGGTAGGCGAGTTTGTCAGGAGCATCGATGGGGCAGCACGGACTATAACGATCCGCCTTATCGAAGGCATGCGAGCATGATCCGGATCGATGTCATAACGGGCCATCCGCGCCTGGTGCGGGGGCCGCTCGACGAGAGCATGCTGAAGCGCGCCCAGGAACTGGCCGGTGTGGAATGCGTGGTGCACGACCTGCGCGAACACGCCACCGACCGTCATCGATCCATCGACGACACTCCGTTCGGAGGAGGCGCGGGCATGGTGATGAAGCCCGAGCCGGTATTCGCGTGCATCGAAGGGTTGCAGCGCGAACGCACATACGACGAGGTGGTGTACATGAGCGCCGACGGCGAGCGCCTGACACAGGCGCTGGCCAACGAGCTCTCCCTGAAATCCAGCCTCATCATCCTGTGCGGCCACTACAAAGGGATCGATGAACGGATCCGGGAACGGCTGGTCACCCGGGAGATTTCGATCGGTGATTATGTGCTCACCGGCGGAGAGTTGCCCGCCCTGGTGCTGATCGATGCCATCGTGCGTTTGATACCCGGCGTGCTGCACGACGGCGAGTCTCTGTTGAATGATTCTTTTCAGGACGGGTTGCTGGATGCCCCGCAGTATACCCGGCCTGCGGAATTTCGAGGAATGCGTATCCCGGAGGTTCTGCTCTCGGGGAATCACGCAGACATCGAACGGTGGCGGCAAGACCAGAGGGTCGGGCGGACGCGTGAGCGCCGGCAGGATCTCATGGAAAACAAGTGATAGTGTCCTTTTGGAGATGATTATGGAAAAGATCAAACTGGTGGAGGCGACTCAGCTGAAGAGCGGCATTCCCGACTTCTTTCCCGGCGACACGGTCAACGTACATGTCCGCGTTATCGAAGGTGACAAGGAGCGCGTACAGCAGTTCCAGGGCGTGGTGATCGGCCGTCACGGCGCGGGGATGAATGCGACCTTCACCGTGCGCAAGATTTCGGACGGCGTCGGTGTGGAGCGTATCTTCCCTCTGCACTCACCGCGCCTGGCCAAGATTGAACGCGTCAAGCAGGGATCGGTGCGCCGGGCAAAGCTGTACTATTTGCGCTCCCTTGCGGCCAAAGCAATCCGTCAGAAGACGACTGCCTGACGCACAACAACTTCCGTAGGGTCGCATGAGCACACGCACACGACTCGGCGTTCCCTCCGTTTTCTATACCAAGCCGTTGACCGTGCACCTGGCGGAGCGTGATCTCTTTACCCGCCAGGTGGATGTTCCCGCCCAGCATGCGGTCCGCCTGCGTGAGCATGAGCTCGACGCGGCGTTTCTCACCCCCATCGATTACGCCCGTGATAGTTCCGAGTACCGGATCGTTCCCGGGGTCGGCGTCAGCTCCGCCTCCGCAACCGGCTCGATCAGTCTTGTTTTTCATGACGAGATTCAGACGGTGAATACGGTGGCCATCGATCCGTCATCGTCTTCGGAAATCATTCTGGCGAAGATCATTCTCGCCGAAGAATACGAGCTGGAGCCGAAATTTCAGCCCTTCAGCGGCACGGTTGACGGTGCGCTTGCACGCGCGGATGCCGTTCTTCTTGTGGGTGATGCGTCGCTACGGGAGATCTCCTCGCGCCCCAATCGCATTGACCTTGTGGAAGCCTGGAACATCATCACGGGGCTCCCGTATGTACACGGGTTCTGGTGCGGCGGCGAAGAGGCGCTCACTCCGGAAGAAGTGGGCTGGCTGGTGCAAAGCGCGTACAGCGGGATCAGTGCGCTGGATACGATCGCGGGCAACCTTCCCCACGGTGCATTTCCCTCTCTCTCCCACGCCGACATGTCCGATTATCTTCACGCGTTTTCGTACGACCTGAACGAGGACGACCTCGAGGGACTGCGCGAGTTTCTCCGCTATGCCTTCTACCACGGCGTGACTCCCGACGTGGCGGAGCTTCATTTTTACGGCACACCAGGTCTTCCGCCTGCATCCCCACCTCCGCTCTCCTGATCCCGTCGCGTTGAATCTTTTCGAAAAGATGGGTAGATTGGCTCTATGCTGAAGAATCTGCTCATCAAGAACTACGCCCTCATCCAGGAGCTCAGCGTCGAGTTTTCCAGCGGCCTCATCATTATCACCGGTGAAACCGGCGCAGGCAAATCGATCATCATCGATGCGCTCGGTCTTGCCCTCGGAGAACGGGCAAGTGCTGAGGTGGTGCGCCGCGGCAGCGATAAGGCGGTGGTGGAGGCTACATTCGACGTGGGAGACAATGCCAAAGTCCACGAACTCGTGGCCGCGCATGATCTCGATCCCGCCGACGAGCTGATCGTCCGCCGCGAAGTCTCGGCCAAGTCCCAGAGCCGCTGCTACCTCAACGATTCCCCCGTGACGCTTGCACTGCAGAAACAGGTGGGCGAGCTGCTCGTAGACCTGCACGGGCAGCACGAACACCAATCCTTGCTGCACGTGGAGACGCATATCGGGATGCTGGACGACTTCGGCGGACTCGGCGGAATGGTGGATGAATTTCGTGTGGCGCATGCCAGACTCCGGAAGGCTGCGGGGGAGCTGTCGGACCTCCGCCGCAGGGAACGGGAACTCCGCGAGAAGCGCGAATTCCTCCTCTTCCAGGCGGAAGAGATTGATGCCGTCAGCCCGCGGTCCGGGGAAGAAGAGGAGCTGGAAACGGAACTCCGGATTCTGGAGAACAGTGAAAAGCTGTTCAGCGCGACGGCGGATCTGTACGCACAGCTCTATGAAGGTGAGCGCGCCGTCCGCGATCTCCTTGTCGTCGCCAGGAACCAGTTCCATGCGCTTGCCGAGATCGATTCGCGCTTCGCCGATGCCGCCCGCGAATGTTCATCAGCCGAGGCTATTGTCAATGAACTGGCGAAATTCGTCCAGGGGTACAATGCCAGGGTGGAATTCGCTCCCGAGAGGCTCGAACAACTGCGCGAGCGGCTGGGCCGGCTGGCATTTCTCAAGAAGAAGTACGGCGGCGCGCTGGATGGTGTGATCGCCCACCGGCAGAAATTGGGTGAAGAACTGTCGCTTGCCGACAACTTTGACCGGATCATCGCGCGCCTGGAGCAGGACGTCGAACAGGCACGCCAGGAGTGTGCCGCCATTGCCGACCGGCTCTCATCCAAACGGCACGATGTCGCACGGAAGATTGACAAGGCGATCGTGCTGGAACTGGCGAAGCTCGGGATCGCCCAGGCCCGGTTCAGTACGCGAATACAGCAGGAGCAGGTCGCCGGCAGCGGCGAGGATGGCGCTCCACCCGCTGATGCCGTCCGGCGGGGAAAGGCAATGGTCGCGCTGACCCCGCGCGGGTACGACAAGGTGGAATTCTATCTCTCCACGAATGTCGGGGAAGAAGAAAAGCCCCTCACGCGCATTGCTTCGGGTGGCGAGGTTTCCCGCATCATGCTTGCCCTCAAGAGCATCCTGGCCAAAACCGACCGTCTTCCGGTGCTCATTTTTGACGAAATCGATGTCGGCGTGAGCGGACGCATCGCGCAAGCCGTGGGTGCCAGTCTGAAGAACCTCGCGGGGTTTCACCAGGTCATCGCGATCACGCACCTCCCGCAGATTGCGGGTTTTGCTGACGCGCACTTCGCGGTCAGTAAGACCGAACAGAACAACCGCGCTGTCACAACGCTGCAACGCCTGACGCTCGATGAGCAGGTGCGCGAAGTGGCGCGCCTGATGAGCGGTGCTGAAGTAACTGAAGCCGGTCTGGCCGGCGCACGTGAACTTATGGGACTCCCCTGATGCCACTTGTCCTGTACAATACCCTGTCGCGCTCGAAAGAAGAATTCCGGCCCCTGGATCCGAACCTGGTGAGGATGTACGTCTGCGGGCCGACGGTGTACGGCCCTCCACACCTCGGCCACGCGAAAAGCTATGTGTCATTTGATGTCATCCTGCGGTATCTCAGATATCTTCAGTACCGCGTCCTCTATGTGCAGAATATCACCGACGTCGGGCACCTCACGGACGATGCCGATGAGGGAGAAGACAAACTCGTACGGCAGTCCCGGCTCGAACGCGTGCACCCCATGCAGGTGGCGGAGTTGTACACCCGCCTGTTCTACGAAGACATGGATGCCTTGAACGTCATCCGCCCGGATATCGCTCCCCGCGCATCGGGCCATATCACGGAACAGATTACGCTTGCGGAAACCCTCGTGGCACGTGGGCTCGCGTACGAAACCAACGGCTCGGTGTACTTCGATGTCCCCCGCTATGTCGCGTACGGCAAGCTGTCTCACCGGACGCTCGAGGAGATGAACGCGGGAACGCGGGTCGAGGTTAAGGCAGAGAAACGGCATCCGGCCGACTTTGCACTCTGGAAGCGGGCGGAACCCGGGCATATCATGCGCTGGCCAAGTCCGTGGGGCGAAGGCTTTCCCGGCTGGCACCTGGAATGCTCCGCAATGTCGATGAAGTACCTCGGCGTATCCTTTGACATCCATGGTGGGGGGCTCGACAATCAGTTCCCGCATCACGAATGTGAAATCGCACAGAGTGAGGGCGCAACCGGACAACCTTTCGTGAAATACTGGCTCCACAATAATCTGGTGACCGTTGATGGGAAGAAAATGGGGAAGTCGCTGGGGAATTTCATCACGTTGAAAGATGCATTCGCCAAGTGGACTCCCGGGGTGGTACGATTCTTTATCCTGCAGAGCCACTACCGCAGCACTCTGGACTTCAGCGCTGACACACTGGAGGGAGCGGGGAAGGGCCTCGAAAAACTCATCAACACGGTCCGGAATGTGCGGCATGCAGATTCCACAGACACTCCCGGACCGCCGTCCGGCATCGATCTGGCAAAGCATCACCTGGCATTCACCGATGCCATGAACGATGATTTCAACAGTCCCCTGGCGATTGCCGGTCTCTTTGATCTGAGCCGCGAGGTGAACCAGGCGCTGGCACGCGGAACTCCGCTGGCCCGGGAGGAACTGCAGGCGATCGAGGCATTCTATGTCCAGCATGCCGGTGAAGTGCTGGGCCTGGATCTCTGGACCCGCGAGGTACAGACTGCTCCGGAGTCGATTGAGCCCGGGCTTATCGCCCTTTGTATCTCTCTGCGCGCCGAGCTCCGCCGTGAGAAACTCTGGGCGCTCTCAGACAGAATCCGGGATGGTCTGCTCGCAATGGGGATTGTCCTCGAAGACAAGAAAGAAGAAACGACGTGGAAGCGCATGCGTGCAGGCGAATAGAATGCGTCCTGTGGACCGTTGTGCTGTTGCTCTGCGGCCTTCGGATGGCTGTGGGACAGGGTTCGGCCGGCACGGACGGACGGCTGGAACCGAGATTTCTTGTCGATATGCCGACAGCCGGCATGCCGGACAAGAGCACGCTTGTGCTGGACGTCGATTTTTACCGTGAAGGCGGTCTGCTCTTCGGCATCAGCGTAGGAGTTTTCGACCGGCTCAGCCTGGGTCTCTCCTACGGCGGTTCACGGATCATCGGTTCCGGCTCGCCGACAATGCATCCCCTCCCCGGCGTGAACCTTCGTCTTCGCATCGTTGAGGAGGGACCACTGTTCCCCGCACTTACCCTGGGTTTCGATTCGCAGGGGAAGGACGGCTATCTGAAAGAGCTGGATCGCTACCGTGTCAAATCTCCCGGACTGTTCGTCGCGGCGAGCAAGAACTATTCGTTTCTTGGTTACCTGAGTATTCACGGGGGAGCAAACTACAGTCTTGAACGCGCCGATGGTGACCGTGATGTGAATGTCTACACGGGCGTCGAAAAGACACTCGGTCCGGTACTCTCGGCTGTACTGGAGTACAATTTCGGGACAAATGACAACAGTGCAGAGGCTGTCGGAAAGGGGTGGGGATATATCAATGCTGCAATCAGGCTGATGCTGGGGAGCGGGCTGACTGTCAGTTTCAACCTCAAAGATATCGTCAAGAACGGTCCCGAGGTCATCGTGGCCAACCGGACCATTTCTCTCGAGTATGCACGGGCCTTCTGAACGGAACTGTTGCTTTTCGTGGACTCCGAGGCTCTGAATGTCTCAAAATCGATACAATGACCCAGTGAAAACGACCCAAAGCACGGCATTTTGATAAGAAACCGTGTGGCATCATTATTGCAATTTGAAGGCACAGAGTAGGAGGAACGATCATGAAATCACGTCATACAACCTGGATGTTCATCGGTGCGGTTGGAGTCATTGCTCTCCTGGTAAGCGGATGTTACACGCAATTCGGGCCCACGAGGGACGAGGCTGTTGTCCGCTATGAAGATCAGGACGAGTATACGGAAGACGACTCGGTTGCATACACCGAGGACTATGATAACTCGCGCCAACGTTTCTATGATGAGCAGTACTATCCGGGTTATGCGTTTGGCTTTGGATTTTACGATCCATGGTCATGGCGCTCCCGGGCATGGTACGGCTATAGTTCATACTGGTATGATCCGTACTGGGGATGGTGCGGCACGGGCTACCCTTATTATTCGGCATGGTGGTCAAGCCCGATCCATGGATACAATCCATCCTGGTATTACGGGTCTGCGTACCGGGGCGGGATCGGGTACGCAACCAGGGCCGGGAATGCACACGGTTCGACCCGCTCCTTCGGTTCAACCCGCTCATCCGGCCAGGTCCGGGGAGCGAGTGGTTACACACCGGGTGGAAGCAGGAGCGGTGGAACCGGGACTGCCCCTTCAGCGGGCACGTACCAGGCAAAGCCCCGTGCGGTAAATCCCGGGAGCGGAAAGTCGGCGGATCGTCCGGCGCGTGTCACATCGCCCGGCAGCACACGTGGCAGCTCGCGTGAAGCGACGCGAAGCGATGTGCCGAGATCTGCCCCCCGTCCTAATAGCGGCGGACGGGAATCAGCACGAGGAGCCCGTACGTACTCGCCGCCCCCGTCATCGTCGGGAAACAGCGGTGGGTCTTCGGGCAGCCGTGACAGCAATCGAGGAGAACGGTCGGGTGGTTCATATTCTCCGCCCGCGTCTTCACCTGCTCCTTCTTCGCCACCGCCGTCAAGCGGCGGGAGCAGTGCACCGACGAACACCGGTGACCGTGGTGGGAGCAGACGTTGATTTTGCACAGAGGAGACCATGAAACGTACATTTGGTAACGTCATCGCATACGCAGCGGTTCTTGCGCTGACAGCGGTACAGGCTTTCGGACAATATCCTGAAGATGCATTACGGCTCGGTCTGCCAGGCACAGGTGTGGGAAGCCGGTCGCTCGGCATGGGGAATGCCTATACCGGGGTCGCGAACGACTTCAGCGCGATATACTGGAACCCCGCGGGTCTCGCCCAGCTTCAGTTCAGCGAGTTCTCCCTCGGGCTTTCCTACCACAACAATGCGGACATCAGCACGTTTTTCAATATGCAGGAAAAGTACAACAGCACCTCCACCAATCTCAATGGACTCGGTCTTGTGTACAAAATTCCCACAAACCGGGGCAGCATGGTGCTGGCCTTCGGGTACGACCGTCAGAATAATTTCGCCAGCGGAATGTCGTTTACCGGATTCAACCCCGGCAGCAGCATCATTCAGTCCTATGCCCGCAACGGCTCGTTCTATCCATCGGACCTGTCGGATAACATCGCGTATCAACTGTACCTGGCTGACATTGATACGGTCACGGGGCGATTCACGAGTCCGATTACCGGCAGGGTGACACAAATCGCCAAGGTTGTGGAGGGCGGCGGGCTCAACAACTGGTCGATGGGTGGAGGGGTGGATATTGCCAAGGATCTGAGTCTCGGCGTGACGCTCACATACCTCTCCGGCACGTACCGGTATGACCGGAACTTCACAGAGGAAGATCGTGGCCACAATTGGGACGCCTACCCGTACGATTTCAATCGTTTGAGCGTCGATGAGTTCATTGAAGGTGACATCAGCGGCGGTAACGCAAAGTTCGGGTTGCTCTACAGGATTCCTGACCGATTCCGGCTCGGCGTTGCAGCAAAGACGCCGACATCGTTCACCGTCAAAGAAACTTTCGGCATCGCCGCGACCAGCGTGTTTGACAACGGCGATAGTTATCCCAAGGATGCGCCGTTCAAGACACACGGGAGCGGTGAATATGACGTGGTCACGCCATGGGAATTCAGTGCCGGCGTTTCGGTGGTCTTGAGTGATCTGCTGGTCTCGGCGGATTTCGATTATACCGATTGGACGGAGCTGAAGTTTGAAAACGCCAATGCCGACGTGATGGACCAGAACAGAGACATGAAGACCATCTTCCGTGGCGCGTCGAACTACCGGGTCGGGCTCGAATACGACCTTGCAAAGATCGGCGTCCGCTTGCGGGGTGGATTCATGTACTTTTCCTCCCCGTATGCAAATGACCCGTTGACATATGATCAAAAATACGTTACAGGGGGAATCGGATTCCTGCTGGGCCCCTCTACGATGCTTGACGTGGCATATGCACGAGGGTGGTGGGAGACATTTCGAACGAACTACGACGTCAGCTCGCTGACGGACGAGAAGCTGACCACCAATACCGTATTGGCCACCTTCTCGTACCGCTTCTAGCAATCCGGTTGTTTGCAACAGTACGGGCGATTCTCTATATTGAAGTCCGCCACGCGAAAGCGCGGCGGACTTCGTGCTTTTCCCCACCCCGGAGTACCACGTGAGCAGGCGGCTGAAAATCCTCATCGGCATCAGTGGCGTCGTCATCGTTGTTTCCGTCGCGCTATTCGCATTCGTCCGCTACCAGCTCACCAAGTCTTTCCCGCTCACCACAGGGTCTGTCTCGCTGAAGGACGTCCAACAACAGGTTGATGTGTACCGTGACGACTATGGTGTGCCGCATGTCTCGGCCCGGAATGAACGGGATGCTCTCTTTGCGATGGGGTTCGTCCATGCACAGGATCGCCTCTGGCAAATGGACTTCCAGAGGCGCGCAGGGGCGGGGCGCCTCTCGGAAATCGTGGGCATCGGTGCACTCCCGTTTGACCGGATGTTCCGTATTGTCGGACTGCAACGGATTGCCGTTGAAATCGAACGGAATCTTTCCGAACAGACCCGCAATGACCTGCAGGCATACTCCGAGGGTGTCAATGCCTGGTGCGCGCTGTCGGAGGGTACACTGCCGATCGAATTCGACCTCCTGCGCTACGACCCAGAACCATGGACACCGGTTGACTGCATTCTCATCGGCCGGCTGCTTGCATGGGAACTCAATCTGTCGTGGTGGACAGACATTACCTACGGGACTCTGGTTGCCCGGTTGGGCCGGGATACCGTGGCCCAGATACTCCCATCATTTCCCCCATCAGTACCGCCGCAGGTTCCTGCTGACGAATGGCATCGCTATGCGGCCGCCCTGCACGACTATCTCACGACGTCACAGCAATATCTCGCCTATTGCGGACGGCCGCTCCCCGGCAGTGGAAGCAATGCATGGGTCATCGGTCCGCACCGCTCGGAGACAGGCCGGGTGATTCTCGCGAACGATACGCATCTTCACCTGACACAACCCCCGCAATGGTATGAGATCGGTGTGCGCGCACCCGGTCTGACGGTTCACGGGATGTCCGTGCCCGGCGTCCCGGGCATTGTCGCCGGCAGAAATGACTCGATCGCCTGGGGGATTACCAATCTCATGGCTGACGACGCGGACTTCTTTATTGAGCGGATCAATGAAGTTGACAACACCTACTGGTATGAAGACGCCTGGCGCCCTCTCAACGTGCGTGAGGAAGAAATCACCGTTCGCGGAGACACTTCGGTCATACTGCGCATTCGCGCGACGGCGAACGGACCCATCGTCACGGACATCCGCACTCCTCTGAATCGCGCGACCCCGCCCTTTGTGGCGAGCATGCGATGGGTCGGAGCAGAGATGGACGACCAGGTGGGCGCATTCCTGCGGATCAACCGCGCACACAATTGGACCGGGTTCCTCGAAGCGCTAAAGGGCTATGCTCTCCCGGGCCAGAATTTCGTGTACGGAGATGCGCGGGGAAACATCGGCTATTGCTGTGCTGCCCGTCTCCCGATCCGGGGATCCGGGCGCGGGCTCCTGCCGGGAGCCGGATGGGACCGGGCTGCGGGATGGAAAGGCTTTGTGCCGTTCGACCGGCTTCCGCACATCTTCAACCCGCCTGACGGATATATCGCGAGCGCCAACAACAAGACCGTCGACGATTCCTACCCGTACTATATCGGTGACCTCTGGGAACCACCGTCCAGGATTGAGCGCCTCCGTTCCCTCTTTGACGTTCCCGACAGCAAGATCTCCATTCATGATTGCCAGCAGATCCAGAATGATACGTTTTCACCTCTGGCCAAGGAACTGGCTCCATTCCTCCTGGCTGCCGCTGCCGACAGCGTGATCGGTGACGGCCTGGGGGGGCGGGTGCGTGAGTACCTGACGAACTGGGATTTTCGCTTCACGGAAAACGACATTGCCAGCTCGATCTATCATGAGTTCCTGCTGCAGCTCGTCAGGAATATTTTCCTCGACGAAATGGGTGAAGATCTCTTTCACGACTTTACGATGCTGGTGAATGTTCCGTTACGGGTGACAGCCAGGCTGGTGAAGGAAGGGACGTCCGTCTGGTTTGATGATGTCCGGACGCCTGCTGTTGAGACGCGGGATGACATCCTCCGGCGGAGCGCCGGGGAGGCCATCCGTGATCTCATCGCGCGGGCAGGCGATGATCCACGATTGTGGCGGTGGGGAAGTATGCATACGGTCACACTCCAGCATATCTTCGGGCTGCAGACGCCGCTGGACAAGGTGTTCAATATCGGACCATTTCCCTATCCGGGGGCATCTACTGCCCTGATGAGCGGTGAGTACAGCTTTACTGCACCGTTTGCCGTGACCGTTGGGGCATCGTTCCGCCAGATCTTTTCGTTTGCGGATTCCGTGACACACCTGGCCGTCCTGCCGTCCGGAGAATCGGGCCAGGTGTACCATCCCCATTACGATGATCAGACATCGCTGTGGCTGCACGGAGCGTACCGCACGGTTGTCCGGCAGCCGGGCAGTCATCCCGGCGACCACCTTCGTCTCCTTCCGGCGGGGGCTGCGCAATGATTATTGCGGATCGTCTGCATCGCTGCCTTGCAGAAGCCCCGTGCATCGTGGCATTCACCGGGGCGGGGATATCCGCAGAAAGCGGTGTGCCGACATTCCGGGGCGCGGATGGCATCTGGAATACCATGCGTCCGGAGGAACTCGCCAGCATGGAAGGATTTCTCCGCAATCCGCGGCTTGTGTGGGAGTGGTACGCATACCGGAAACGCATTATCGCGGACGTGCAGCCGAATGCGGGACACTATGCGCTGGCCCGGATGGAGAAACTGGTGCCGGATTTTACGGTGATCACGCAGAACATCGATAACCTCCACCGCCGTGCAGGCAGTACCCGGGTGCATGAATTGCACGGGAATATCGAGCGGAATTACTGTAGCACATGCGGGCGCACGTATTCCAACGAAGAAGTGCTGCAGGCCGCCGGAGTTCCCCGCTGTGCCTCGTGCAACGGCAACATCCGGCCCGATGTCGTGTGGTTTGGCGAACTGCTGCCCGATGACCAATGGGAGGCCTCGGTGCGCGCATCGGAATCCGCTTCGTTGTTCCTCTCCATCGGCACGTCTGCGGTCGTGTATCCGGCGGCTTCACTGCCGGTGATGGCGAAAGCGCATGGAGCATACCTTGTAGAAGTCAACCCTGAGCCGACACCGCTCACCGAGCGTGCCGACGAGTTCCTGCAGGGGCCGGCCGGAACCATACTGCCGGAATTGTGTGACCTCATGTATGAAGCCCGAAAGGTATTGCCGTGAAAATCCTTCCCGGAAAAGCACGTATCGTCTGTACGCTGGGTCCTTCTTCCCGAGAACCGGCCATATTGTCCAGGATGACGGAAGCCGGCATGGATGTCGCACGATTGAACTTCTCCCATGGTTCCCACGACGATCACGCGCGCCTGATTACCGGCGTGCGGAACACCGCTCAGGAAGCGGGTGTGCCTCTCTGTATCATGCAGGACCTTCAGGGCCCGAAGATCCGCATTGGCGCCCTTGCTGATGGTTCTGTGGAACTGGTTGCGGGAAAGACTGTCGTGATCACCACCGACCCCTGCCCGGGAAGCGCCGAACGGGTGCCGACCTCGTTTCTGAGCCTGCCGCACAATGTGCATACGGGGGACACCGTCCTTCTGGACGACGGGAAAATACGCCTGACGGTGCTGACCACGTCGGAGAAGGATGTCACGTGCGAGGTGAACGTCGGAGGGAAGCTCAGTTCACGGAAGGGGATCAACCTGCCGGGCGTCGCCTTGAGCATCCCCTCGCTCACGCTGAAAGACCTGGAGGATCTGGCGTTCGGCATTAAGAACGAAGTGGATTATACCGCGCTGTCGTTTGTCCGGTCCGCCGACGACGTGCGTGCCCTGCGCAGAGCCATCGAGCAATGTGCGGGGCCCGGGACGTACCATCCTGTGGTTGCGAAGATTGAGAAACCGCAGGCGCTTCTCAACATCGATGATATTATTGCCGAAGCGGATGGCATCATGGTCGCCCGGGGAGATCTCGGGGTAGAAATCTCACCCGAAGAGGTGCCCCTGCATCAGAAACGCATCATCGCCAAGTGCAACCGCGCGGGCAAGCCTGTCATCGTTGCAACACAGATGTTCGAATCAATGATTGTCAATCCCGTGCCGACCCGGGCGGAAGCCAGTGACGCGGCAAATGCGGTGCTCGACGGTGCGGATGCGGTGATGCTCAGCGGCGAGACCTCCATCGGCGCATACCCCGTGGAAGCCGTCGCGATGATGACCCGTATCATTCACAACGTGGAGAACGAGGCGGGACGTGCATGGCAATCAACGCACACCGCTCCGGAGGATGAGCCGGATTACCATGAGGCGCTTGGCAAAGCGGCGTGTGCGCTGGCGGAGCAGATTCACGCCGCGGCAATCGTCACCGTGACCCAGAGCGGCATGACGGCACGTATCGTCGCCCATTACCGTCCGCGAACCCCGATCGTCGCCGTGACCAACTCCGAGGCGACTCTGCGCCGCCTGAATCTCGTGTGGGGCGTCAACGGGCTTCTCGTGGACCAGGTGTTTCCCGATTCGGACCGTACGCTGCGTGCCGTGGAAGATCGCCTTGCAGCGGAAGGAGTGTTGCACAGCGGGGAGATCTATGTGCTGATAGCCGGTCAACCGCTCTTCGCCGGCGGCAGGACGAATCTCATCAAAGTGGAATACAGAAGATAGCGATTATCGCGATCCGCGTGTCTTCTTGTGCGGTGTGTCCTCGATCTCGAAAACACGATCGAGCATCGAGATTTTCAGCAGGCTCAAGACTTTCTTGTGCACGTTGAGCAGGCGGACTTTTCCTTCGTGTTCCTTCATTTTGCGCTCGGCGATCAACAACGCGCTCAATCCGCTGCTGTCACAGAATTCCACCTGCGTCAGATCCACCGTCAGAGTCTTCACTTTGGGAGTGCAGAGGATCAGGAACTCGCCCTTGAGTTCTCCCGCGACGGCAGAGTCCAGCTTCTTCTCCCTGACGGTGAGTGTTACCGCTGTTCCGTTGCTCTGTGTATCGAACTTCATGCATCTCCCTTTCACCGCTGCCCTAAAACATCTTCAGGCACGCTGCAAACCGATCGTAGAGCGCACCGCTGCGCGCCGCGTCGGGTTGCATCTGGAAATTATAAAAAAGACCCGCACCGTTTCGTGCAAATCCTATCCGCACGCGTGCATTGCTTTCCCTACAAATATATGCCGAGGGAAGGAGAGAGTCAAGGTTCAGGTCGATGGCGACGTCGTATGTGCGCTCGGCGATGCGTTGCGTAATCTCGCGTGACGGACAAAAGAGCCATCCGGTGGTAGCGGGACTCATGCGCACCACCACGCTGCGGGGAAAGAGGGCCGCGGCACCGGCATCATGTTCCCCGGCGACGATCGTCACCCGCTCATCGGCAAAGTGGGAGCGCACGAGGTCGATGACCGGCGCCGGCGACTCTGCCGTCGGTGTCAGGGGGAGAATCAAGAGGGCGTGTGTGCCCGTCGAGATCAGGTCGGTGAACGAAATGATGGTGTCGTGCGTCCGGCGGAAGTGCCAGCGCGCCATTCCGACACCAAGAGAACGACGAACAGATTCGAGCATGCGTTAGGACCCTATCATCTTCTTGAGTTCGGCTTCAGTAACCACGGGGATGCTCAACGCCCGCGCACGTTGCAGTTTCGCGCCGGCTTCCTCTCCCGCGACAACGAAGTGCACGTTCTTGCTCACCGCGGAAACCACCTTGCCGCCGTGCCGCTCGATCACCGCCCGCGCTTCATCACGCGTCAGCGTCGGCAGCGTCCCGGTCAGGACAAAAGTCCTACCGGAAAGCAGGCCCGACGGCGGACCACCGGCTCCGGCCATGTTCAGCCCGGCTCGTTCCAGGCGGCGGAGGATCTCGCGGTTGTGTTGTTCCGCAAAGAAATGCACGACACTTTCGGCGATTGCCGGCCCGATGGCAGACACCGTTTGCAGGGTAACTTCGCCGGCGTCACGCAGGACCACCATCGAAGGAAAATGATCGGCAAGAGTCCGTGCGACGCCCGCACCGACATGACGGATGCCGAGAGCGAAGAGCAGGCGGTGGTACGGCTGTGTCTTGCTCCGCTCGATGGCCTCCAGCAAATTGGCGACGCTCTTGTCTCCCCACCGCTCCAGACCCGCGAGGGCACTCCGGTGCGCGGCGAGTTGATACAGATCCGCAACGTTCTTCACAAGCCCGCGCGTCACCAGGACGTCCACCGCGGCTTCGCCGAGCCCGTCAATATCCATGGCGGCGCGCTGTGCGAAGTGCTCGATGCGCCCGCGTACCTGTGCCGGGCATTCAGCATTTTCACAATAGTAGTGTGCCTCGCCCTCAGCCCGGTAGATGCGCGCGTTGCAGACGGGGCATGCCCGCGGCATCGTGAAGGAACGTGCGCCCGCCAATCGCTTTGCCGCAACCACACCGGACACCTTCGGGATAACATCGCCGCCCTTCTCCACGATGACCGTATCGCCGACCCGCAGATCAAGCTGTGCGATGTAGTCCACATTGTGCAGTGTCGCGCGCGATACCGTCGAGCCTCCTACGAACACCGGCGCGAGTTCAGCCACCGGGGTGACGGCGCCCGTGCGCCCGACCTGAAGGGCGATTCCGGTGAGAACGGTCTCGGCTTTGCGTGAGGCAAACTTGAACGCCATCGCCCAGCGGGGGCTCTTGGCGATCGTGCCCAATTCCGCTTGTTGCGCGAGAGAATCCACCTTGACCACTATGCCGTCAATGTCATAGGCAAGCTCGTCCCGATGTGCTTCCCAGTGCCGCCAGTAGCCGATCACCTCGTCAATAGTCCCGCAACGGCGGTAGTGGGGATTGACAGGGAAGCCAAGGGAGGACAGGAGCTCCAGATTCCGCAGGTGAGTCGTCAGCTGTGCGTCTCTCGCAAAAACGGCGTACGTGAACAACCGTATCGGCCGGACGGCGACGATGCGGGGATCCTGCAGCTTCAACGTGCCGGCCGTTGCATTCCTCGGGTTGATAAACACCTTTTCGCCGCTCTGTTCGCGTGCCCGGTTCATCGCTTCAAAGTCCGTGCGCATCATAAAGGCTTCCCCGCGCACCTCGAGGGTCCGGTAGGCTTTCCCGGTCGTGCGGAGGCGCAGCGGAAGTTGACGGACCGTGCGGAGATTCTGTGTGATGTCATCGCCCTGCGTACCGTCTCCGCGGGTTGCACCCTGCCAGTACACTCCATCACGGTACCGGAGCGTAACCGCCACCCCATCGATCTTAAGCTCCGCAACGTACACCGGGGATGCCGTACCGAGCAACTCCCGCACACGCCGGTCAAAGTCCCGGATTTCCTCTTCGGAATAGGAGTTTGCAAGGCTCAGCATGGGCGGATCGTGCATCACCGTCGCGAATTCCTTCGTCGGCCGGCCTCCGACCCGCTGTGTCGGCGAATCCGGAGTGACCAGTGATGGGTGGGCGGCTTCGAGATTCTGCAGCTCCAGGATCAGCTGATCATACTTCTCGTCGGGAATCGCGGGTTCTGCGAGAACATAGTACCGGTAATCGTGATCCAGGATCTCCCGGCGGAGTTCTTCGGCCCGTGTGCGGACGCTGTCGGGAACCGGCTTCACGGTGTAGTGCTCCGGCCGGGCGGGGAAGTCAACGAGCGACGATTGAGTTCCAGATTCCGCAGGACACTCCCCTGCTTGCCAATCGTTCCAAGATCTGTGTTGTTGAGGCGGAAAAGCATTCCGCCGCCGTTGCCGAGCGTGATGATGAATTTCTCCTTTGCTTTCCACCTGCGCCGGATGTTGGGAGGGAAGAGATAATCGTTGGGTGGGGTTCCATCGATGGAGAGCTGCATCCAGACGCTGTCGATCGTTGCCACAGAAAGCTGGAGGCTGTCGCCCGGCGCTGAGGGGGCAGGCTGGGCGGCCACGGTTACCGCGGTGTCTCCGGGAAATGCCCGGCGTTGATTCTCGGCAACCGTCGTGCTGAACGGGATTTCATGGACTGCGGGCGGACCACTGGATCGCGTAAAGTAGAGAATGGCGGCAATGATACAGACAGTCACAATGCTTATCACGGAGAGGAGTGTCGCCCGGCGGGTCCACCATGCACCGTGTGAAATCGGGGAAGGTGCGGGTGGTGCGGGTGTTTCGGGCGCGTCCTGGACTGGAACGGCGGCCGGCCCGGCTGGACGCGAAGCCTGATCATACATACGGATCACTTCCGCGGGGTTCAGTCCGATGGCCGCCGCGTATTCGCGGATGAATGCACGGACGTACGCCTCCGGCAGCTCGGCTTCCTCTCCTGCCTCGATGGCCCGGAGGTATCTCAGGTCGATCAGCGTGGTGTGCGAAACGTCGTCCAGAGAAAGCCCGGCCGCCTCCCGCGCGGCACGCAGCTTCTCGAAGAACGTCGGATCCGTAATCATGGCGTCGCTTCCTTTTCCTGGAAAGTGCGCTGGTCGAGCACTTTGCGCACTTTGAATGCCAGCGTTTCGATTTGAAACGGTTTTTGTACGAAGCCATTGACCTCACTTGAGAACCGGGGCGTATCAGCGGCGCCTCTGCCGTACCCGGTGACGATCAGTACGCGGACATAGGGATTGATGGCGCGTAGATGTTCGAAGGCTTCGGTACCGGACATCACCGGCATGTTGATATCAAGGAGGATGAGATCGACGCTTGCCCTGCGCGTGCGGTAAAAGTCGACTCCTTCCTGTCCGTCGTGGGCGATGTACACGGTGTATCCCAGTGATGTGAGAAGATCCTGGGCGATTTCACAGACCGGTGGTTCGTCGTCGATCACGAGAATATTTTCCGTTCCCCGCGGGAGGCGTTGCGGACGTTTCCGCGCGCCGCCGGGTACGACAGCGGAGTGGCGGGGAAGGAACAGGGAAAACGTGGTTCCATGCCCTTCGCTGCTCTCCAGCGTGATATAGCCGCCGTGGTTCTGCAGGACGCCGTAGACCACAGAGAGCCCCAATCCCGTGCCGTTATCTTTCGTGGTAAAAAAAGGCTCAAAAATGCGGTCCTGTATCTCGCGGGGAATACCCCGGCCCGTATCCGTGATGCGGATTTCGACAAACGGTCCGGTGAGGTTTGCCGGGGCACCCGGCGGGGGAGCGGTGCCGGGAACGGGAAACGTCGCGATTGTCAGCACCCCCTTTTCGGGCATCGCATCGCGCGCATTCAGGAAGAGGTTGAGGAGTGCTTGCTGGATCTGACCATCGTCGCCGTTCACGGTGATCGGGTCGGGAAAGAGATTGGTGTGCACCGTGATGTCTTTCGTTACGCTGCGCTGGTACAGATCCAGAGTTTCATGGATGAGTGCATGGATGTCCACGGGGGCGGCGATCGTTTCCGTCTTCCGCGCAAAGGTCAGCAGCTGGCGTGTCAGGGAAGATCCGCGGCGTGCGCTGGACTCAATGATCTCGACGTACTTTGCCAGCCGGACGCGGTCGCTCAGATGCCGCCGCATGATGGAGGCGGAGCCCATAATCGCCGCAAGGATGTTGTTGAAGTCATGGGCAATCCCCCCCGCGAGATTGCCGATGCTGTCAATCTTCTGTGCATGCAGCAGTGCACCTTCCATCTTCTTGCGTTCGGTGATGTCGCGGGCGACGATGCGCGCCGTGCGGACGGCCCCGGTGTCATCGAAGACCAGCGAGGAGTTCAACAGCACGGCAAGACGTGTTCCCCGCGGGGAGACGACATGTTCTTCCATATCCTTCAACACACGGCTTTCGGCGAACATACGGTCGACCATCTGGCGCACGATCTCCGCACGCGCGGGGTCGAACAGGCACTCGAATGGCTTGCCGAGGAGGGTCTGTGCGGTGATGCCGAGCATTTCCGCGCCCGAGCGATTGCAGCCCACGATGGCGTGGTGCCGGTCGACGCTCAGATACAGATCCGGTGCATTTTCAAAGAGATCAGCATACTGGTGTTCCGATTGCCGCAGGCGATCGAACAGCAACGCATTGTGAATGGCAATACTGACCGTGTTGCTGATAGCTTCAACAAGCTCCGCCTGCTTGGGCGCAAAGAGGGCGTAGGAACTTCCCGCGATGACGAGAACGCCGGCAATGGTCTCCTTGGTCCGCAGCGGGATGGACGTCCATGACTGGATCCCCAGTTTCTTCAACGGGGGAGGGATATGTCCACCGTGCTCGCGCAACCGTTCCCGGGCAATGCGTGGTTGGTCGAGCCACAACGCGGCCGGCTCGCCGGGGAGCGATGCATGAGCGAGAAAGTCGATTGCCGGTTCCGTGGCACTGTGCAATACGAGCGTCTCTCCTTCGAGGAGGTAGATCCAGCCCCAGCGGGCGTTCAGCACAGACGTCATGTTGGCGAGCGCCGTGCTGAGGACTTCGTCAAGGGGAACGCTGCGGTTGACGGCGTGAGCGACGGTATTGATCGCAATAAGCTGACGGCGCTGGTCGTCCAGGCGGCGATAGTTCAGGACGGAAAAGTAAACGCTGGTAAACCCGATAAGGCCCACGGCGAGGATACTGATAAAATCCATGAAGCGTGGGGCCTGCCCTGTGGCCGCCATTGCGCTGAGGATGGTCGCCAGTGTAACGACGACGGCGGTGGAAGCCACTATCTGCGCCTGCTCAACCGGCCCGAGACCGCGGAAAAATCTGCGCACGCTGGTGACGGGATTCAACATAAACGCAATGTACAAAAGGGTGGTTTGACATTCAATGAAGCGGCCCGGGTGCTCACCGAAAAAAAAGTCCCGTCGTGGCGACGGGACTCCTGAGAACGCACCGGAATATCGTTTGTTGCACCGGCAACAGACACTACGCGGCATTCATGGTGAATGCCACGGACAGCACCTTACACCTTCTTCAGCGGCAGCACTGCTTCTTTGCAGGCTTTTGCCACGCGGAACTTCACGACCGTCTTGGCCGGAATCGAGATGGTCTCACCGGTTTTCGGATTGCGGCCGAGGCGTTCCTTGCGGTTCACCAGTACAAGTTTTCCGATTCCGGGCAACGTGAAGGTGTTCCTCGCTTCCTTGTATGCGAGGGATGCAAGTTCCTCAAATATTGAGGCAACCACCTTCTTCTTCAAATCAAACTTGCCAGCAAAATGAGCAACGACCGCCGTCTTCGACATTGCTTTTGCCATTGATCCTCCTGAACGTTTGTGGGAGTGCAAACATGCTCGGGGGGAAAGATAGTATATTCCCTTGATAATTCAAACAAAAAAAGAATCCAGCGCCTCGGTACTTCCATCCGGGTTCATCACCTCCACCCGGCATCGGGGGAGGGCATCGAGGAAAAGCCTGCCGTACGGTTTTGTCATGACCCTGGTGTCAAGGATGCTGACGATGCCCTTGTCGGTCACTGTGCGGATGAGCCTGCCGGCTCCCTGACGGAATTTCAGAATTGCTTCGGGAAGCGACAGGGCAAGAAAGGGATTTAACCCTCGGCGCTGGAGGTCCTCAAGCCGCGTTTCCATCAGAGGATGTGAAGGGACGGCAAAGGGAAGTCGTGTGATGACAACATGTTCCAGCGCTTCTCCTGGCACGTCTATCCCCATCCAGAAGCTGTCCAAACCAAACAGGACGGAAGTGACGTCGCGCCGGAACTCCTGCAGCAACGCATGCCGCCGGGCGTCGGCTCCTTGAACCAGGAGCGTAATCCCCAGATCCTCCAACCGGCCCGCCACTGCCCGTGCCGTAGCGTGCATGACTCTGGCGCTGGTGAACAGGACGAGCGCTTTGCCGTTTGTCGCTCTGATGCATTGCAGCACAGCATCCGGGAGTTGGAGCAGAAACGCGGGTGCATCCGGCTCCGGCAGGGAGCGGGTAACCCACACGCGCATCTGCCGGTCGTAGTCAAAGGGGGAATCCAGTATGAGGTCGCCGGCGGATTCAGCCCCGAGTCGTGCTTTGATATACTCAAGTGACCCATCCACGGCGAGCGTGGCACTTGTGAGAATTGTGGGCCCATGCTCGCCGAACAATCGCGGTGCAAGGAGATCATGAAGATCAAAAGGAGCAGTGCAGAGCGCCACGTTGTCGAGCGGCTTCGGGGCGATCTCCAGCCAGTATGCGGAACGCGGATGGCCGAGTGCCATCACGTCCTCGAGGACGGCGAGGTCGCGTTCAAGGGACTGGCGCACGCCTGCAATTTCTTGTTTCCGGGTGGCGTCGTCGGCGCGATCCTCGAGTGATTCCACCCTGTCGAGCAGCTCCTTCAGGGCCGGGGAGAGTGTGTCGGCGACGATATGCGGTTCGCGCAGACGGATCTCGCGCTCGGCTCCTCCCGTTGTTCGCTGTCTGACCGCGTCCACAAAGAGTGCGAAGAACTCTTCAATGGAGTCTTCTGCCTGTCTGAACAGCGACACCATGCCGCGCGGCGCGGGAACAAGAAGTCCTCTCCGGGCCTTGCGGTGATACAGGCGATGGAGTGCCGCCAGCATTCCGCGGCGCGTAAGCTTCTGACCGAAGGCATTGCCCGCGGTCTGCTCGATCAGATGCGCCTCGTCGAGAACGGCAAAGTCATTTTCGAACAGAAACTGCTCCTCTGTCTGCCGCAGCGGTAACAGACTGAAGAACAGTGCATGATTCATCACCACGACCCGCGCGTGCCGCGCTCTCTCGCGGATTTGCTGATAGGAACACCGGGCACCGCAGGTGCGCGGAGAGCAAATGCCGGGTTCAGAACAGACGGCATTCCAGATGTCGGGGCGCGGCACGAACGGGCAGCTGCTGATCTCGCCGTCAATGGATGTGCGCGCCCAGTCCGCCAGTCGCTCCAGTTCGCCGGTGACATCATCCACGAACAGCGCTCCCGCCGTTGAGAGCGCATTCTGAAGGCGGGTGCTGCAGATATAATTGCGTCTGCCCTTCAACGCAATCGCAGAGAAATCGGTTCCCAGCAGGGATCGCGCAAGCGGTATATCCTTGAGCAACAGCTGATCCTGCAGATTCTTTGTGTGTGTGGAGATGACCGCGGTCCGGTTGTTGTCCAGCGCATGGAGGGCGGCCGGAAGGAGGTACGCAAGCGTTTTGCCGACGCCGGTCGGCGCTTCCACGATCAGATGCTGTGTCGTGTCGAGTGCGTGCGCGACGGCCCGGGCCATAGTGTGTTGTTGCTCGCGGTAGGAGAAACCGGGACGCTGTGACAGGGTGCCGCCGGCACCGAGAATCCCGTCAAGTCCATCGGGTGTCATGATCATGTCACAGGAAAGTACGGAATTCCGCTCTTGAAATCGAACCACCGTAAGCTGTCATTTCAAACGCTGTCATTTAAAATGCAAATGCGCTATACTTCGACCTATGAAATGCATCAGTGTATTCACTCTGCTGTTCTGGATCGGGACATCGGCAGGGAGGGCGCAGACGGATTCCCTCCTGCTCACATCGGTGGTTGTCCGGGACGCGAAGACGGCATTTGCGGGGGCAGTGTTCATCCTCACGGCACCCGGACGTTGGCATGGTGACGATTGGGCCCGGACGGGTGTGGCTGCAGGAATCACCGCCGGCTCAGCATTGCTGGATGCAGACATCCGCACACTGGCACAGCGAAACGCAGGTACGGCCGACGGCCTGTCGGACGTTGCGGTGACATACGGGAGCGGGTGGTTTGCCATCGGTGTGACCACCGGTCTGTACGGTACCGGCCTGATCGTTCATGATGCATGGCTCCGTGAAACTGCGCTTCTTGCCGGAACCGCTGTCGTCGTTTCCTCGCTTATCGCCAGGGTGATCAAACCCATTGTAGGGCGGGCACGGCCGTATGTCGGGGCGGGAAACGGGACATTTCACATGTTCACGCTGCAGGATGACTACAGTGCGTTTCCCTCCGGCCATACGATAGCAGCGTTCTCGCTCTCCGGGGTGCTGGCGGCACGGATTGATCATCCTCTTGCCACGATCGGTGTGTACGGCCTGGCGTGTCTGACGGCCCTCTCCAGAGTATACACCGATCAACACTGGTTTTCCGATGTAGTGTTTGGAGGAATTTTGGCTTCGGCGGTTGGGCGGTCGCTGGTGCTGTGGCAAGAAGGTCTCGATGCCGGCCGTTCATCGCTGCGGGTGATGCCCGGTCCCGACCGAATCTGCGTGACATACACTTTCTGATATCCAACGCAACGTGTGAAAGGAAACACGGTGACAGATCCCCTCTCTCCTCAGCCGGAGGAAACAGTGTTCCGACGGACTCTCCGCGAAGTCACCCAGCCATTCATCGATCTCTTCCACGCTTCCCGGGCGCTCTGGGGGGTGAATCTCTCCTACGTGCTGGAAGGGCTGACGTACTTCGGCGTGGTTGGTCTTCTGGCGATTTATTTCAACGATTTCATCGGCCTGAATGACATCAGTGCCGGCCACATGGTGGCGTTTCAGACGGCCGGCATCACCCTCGGCATGTTGTTCTTCGGGGCCACCGTCGACCTCGTCGGGCCACGCAAAGCGCTGCTCGTGTCACTCGCTTTGATGCTCGTCGGCCGTGTGGTGCTTGCCATGGCGCCCGACCTTTCCGCCTCGCGTGGCCTCTGGTCGGGGGCACACCTGCTCGCGATGGGCGGGCTGCTCGGCATTATTGCAGGGTATGGCATCTATCAACCTGCATGCTACGCAGCAGTGAAGTTCTTTACCAATGAGAAGACCGCGGCGATGGGATATGCGATGCTCTACGCGCTGATGAATTTGGGAGGTTTCCTGCCGGGCCTCATTTCTCCGCCGATCCGCAAAGCATTCGGCATCACGGGTGTCTTCTGGGTGTACGCGTTCCTGACGGTGGTGGGTATTGCCGTCGTCGCATTGATTCTTACCAATAACGCGGTACGTAAGGCCACGCTGGCGGTGGGGAAAGAGGCCGAGTGGAGAGCGGAACAGAAGGTGCAGAAATCGTGGAAAGAGCAAATGCTGTTTTATGCGAAGAATTTTCCAATCAAGGATTACCGGTTTCTCTTCTTCGTGTTCATCCTCATCCCGGTCCAGACGCTGTTCGCGCACAACTGGCTGACATTACCACAGTACTGCAACCGCGCCTTCACCGGCGTGGTCAGCGAGAACTACGAGTTCTTTGTTAACTTCAGTCCGCTGCTGATTTTCGTGCTGACTCCTATGGTGGCGGCGTTAACGACAAAGAAGGATACCTACACCATGATGATCACCGGTACATTCATCATGGCCTTGCCGACATTCTTCCTGGCACTCGGTCCCAATATTGTCACCCTGTTCGCATACCTCATCGTCATGACCGTGGGCGAGGCAATCTGGTCTCCCCGCTTCCTGCAATGGATTGCCGAGGTGGCGCCCAAGGAAATGACCGGCATTTACATGGGCATCGGTCAGTTTCCGTGGTTTCTCACCAAGGTCATTACCGGCCTGTATTCGGGGTGGTTTCTCATGAACTATTGCCCGGCGGGCGTTCCGCCGGAAGAGATGCAGACGGGAACCATGTGGTTCATCTACGGGATCATCGCGATGATGACTCCGGTGGGGCTATTCCTGGCCCAGAAGTGGATGCGAAAGGGATTTACATCGCGGCATCACGGATGAGGATTCCATACCGGACGGTCTTCCGGTCTCTGCGTGAAAGCAATCCGACCTGGAGTCGCACCCGTTGCAGGTTATCGCTGGAGGATCCGAGACAAGAGCTCGCGTTCCTGATCACCAAAGGTGTGGAGGAAGTAGAGCATGCTGGAATAGACGAGGCCGCCACACACGACCGTGACCACAAGTGGAAGGTCTTGCATAAGAATGAGGGCACCCGCCATGACGGCGGCGGCGACGAGAACCTTCGCATAGACCATGATACCCCGAATCGGATAGCCGATGTGCCGTACATAGATCATGGATGAGAGGAACAACACAAGGTCTGTTGTCATAGTAATCCACGCGACTGCGGTGTACCCGAAGACAGGGACCAGCATCATGTTTGATGAGAACACCAGCAGGGCCACACCAAGCGAATTCCACATGCAGAACGTCTGCCGGTTCACGGCGATCAGAAACGAGTAGAGAATCCATGCAAGGTATCCGACGGCGATACCCGCGCTGATGATGCGCAACACAACAGCAGCAGATGCATACTCAGGAGGGAACAAAAACGCCATGATCTGAGGGGCGAGGATGAAGGATCCGGCGGCCAGAGGGAGGGAAATCTGAACCATGACCCGGAGCGAATCTTCCAGAGCCTTATGCAACTTCTGGGGTGCAGTTGCGTGAAAACCGGAGAAGACCGGATAGATCACCTGCGTGAAAGCTGTTGGGATGAATGTCAGGATTGTGATCAATCTGTAACCCGCGCTGAAGAGTCCCATCTCCTCTTGAGGCCGCGTGTATTTCAAAATCGTCGGTCCGATGAACGTATAGATCGAAATTCCCAACGAGCTCACGGCAAGTGTTGCGCCATCTTTGAGCAGGAGCGCCCACATCCTCCTGTCATAGCCAAATTTCGGCATACCGACGACACGGACATAGGTGAGCGTCAGTGCCGCAAGATTGAGGCAAGCGGCCGTCGCAGTCAGCAACAGCACAACAGTGATCCCCGGAAACGCTGGAACAAGGAGGATGACGGTGGTGGAGAGCAGCAGGTCGGTGGCAATGCTGGTCACCGCAACAAGGATCATCTTCCGGTGTGCCTGCAGAGCACTGAGAAACGTTGCGGAGATACTGGTGATCGCGGCCCCGGCGGTGGTGAGCAGGATGGCCCAATTGGTGTCCGCGTCGAATCGCGAAGCGAGTGCCACACAGCCCAGGAGCACGCTGGAGATGAAGGCAACAACGATCTTCAAAATTACCGCCTTGCCGAGGAGATCGCGGCTCTTCTCCGGAGTTCGGGCGATCTCTCTTGTAAGGAGCTGTGGGAAGCCGAGGTCAAAAAGGGATTGAAAGAGAGCCGCAAAATAGGCGGCAAAATTCAGAATACCGAAGTTCGTCAATCCAAGATACGTCGCGAGGATGTTCAACCGGATCACACCCAGAAGGAGTCCGACCACCCGACCCACGAGAATGGCCGCCGTATCCAGGGTGATCTTCTTCGTCTGGGTCCCCATCAGCGTTCGATCCATGTGCAAGTAAGGACAAGGATGTCATGCCGCCGGCCCAGATACACAGCGGCCGTGATCGGTACGAACCGACACGGAGGCATGTTGAAAAGAGTAGTTGTGACAAGCAGATCGGGGACCATGCTACAGAGAAGATACGAGGAAATCAGCTGTCAGACAAGACGCGCTACCGGGCTGTCTCGGAGAGCAGGCGATTGCCGGACGGCGTGTGCGGAGATCTACAGTGCCGCAACGAACTCCTGTGCAAACCTGACCATCGACGGATCCGCATCATATGGAAGCACGCCGCTTCCAAGAACGGTCGCAGGCCGCCCCCCGGCAAGTCTTGCCAGGTACTCCAGCTCCGCCCGGAGAGCCACCCGATCGCTCGAGGCAAACAATCTCGCAGGAGTGTTCATTCGCACCGTGACCGACGGGTACTTCTTCATGACCTCCATGAATGCCTCACGATCTGTTTCGGCGGGACAGATAACATACTCTGTTCCTGTCGTCAGAAGATCTTCCAGAATGCCTGCGGTGTTGCCGCCGAGGATCAGGGGTGGCGATTCGTGCATGAGATTCCGGGCGCCGGCGATCATTTCGCGAAGAGCAGGAAGAACCACATCCTTGAATGAATCTCCGGAAATGATGGGTGGAGAACCTGAAGACTCGAAGAACATAACGCGGAACCCTCTGGAGGCGAACGTACGACACAGCTCAATTTGCCCCGCCGCAAGATAGTGCAACGCCGCGGCAACGGCATCAGGGTTGATCAGCACCTCGGTCAGAATTCCCTGAAACCCTACCAGTGCACAGGCGATTGAAAAAGGACCGCTGAGAGGAATGCGTACTTCAGCCCCCGGACATTCTTCTTTCAACCGTGCCGCCGCTTCCATGACCATCGGGAATCGGCCACTGCGTGTTGCGTCGGGCCACACAAGCCCGCAGAGATCTACCGCGCCCTGACACAACGGTTTCATCACCGATGGCACTTCATTTTCCCGGGAAGCCCCCACCTCTGCCCCGTACGCTTCGGCCTCAACATTGTACACATCGATGCCAACAACAACCGGTGTATGCCGGTACACAGCATAGGCAGCCGTATGAGCCTCAACGAGAAGGTCGGCACTCCTGGAGACATCCCAGGGTCTCCTGCCGATAAACTGTGCGGCATGTTCGTAGACAACGGGGGTGAATTCCATTACTTCTCCGAAAGAGAAAGAATAGAGTGATTATGCTGACTTTCCCCGCCTTACTTCTGCAGCACTCATTGCCAGCAGCAGCGGCAGCCGTCCTGAACCATCTTCACCGGTAAATCCTCTTAGTCCATCGATAATCGCATACCACGCTGCGCGCAGCGCAACGGGGCCATGCCCCCGCACGAGAAGGCGGACCAGCTGGCGCACGTAGAAATAGAGAAGGGACGGAAGATGCGGCACCCAGAGAGCCGGCCGGCTGTTCCTCCGCAGAAAAATCAGCTTGTTCCTGAGGTTGAGATAGATATATGCCGGGCTGTCCCATTCACTTGTCATCGAGATTTTGTGCAGCACACGCGCACGCGGTTCGTACAGGACGGCATACCCGGCGTTGCGAGTCCGGAGACAGAATTCTGCATCCTCCATGTACGCGAAGTACGGGGTGGGAAGCATTCCGACAGCCTCGAATACTTCGCGGCGGGTAAGAAGACAACAGCCAGTAACATACTCGCACGGCTTCGGTGAATTGAACGGTGGTCCATCAGGCTTGCCCATGCCGTCATGACTACTGCGTGCCGCGTGTACGTTCAGGGATCCTCCGGCAAACCAGAGAATTGCCGGCCTGTCGTGGTACACGATCTTTGCTCCGACAATGCCTGCGCGTGGTTCGGCGCGGATCGTCGCCATGAGTGCTTCAATCGTTCCGGGATCTACAGTCGTGTCGTTGTTCAAGAGCAGGACGAAACGGCTGCCGTCCTCCAGTGCACGGCGGATGCCGAGATTGTTTCCACCAGCGAAGCCCAGATTCCGTGAAGAACGAATGAGGAGAGTTTCCGGACATTCGGAACGAAGCCGGTCCGCCGAGCCATCGTCCGACGCGTTGTCCACGATGATGATCTGCATATCACGAAACGTGCTACCCCTAAGGGAACAGACACAGTCGACCGTGTCGTCGGGGCGACGGAAGTTCACGAGGATAACGGAGAGTGCCGGCATTTGGGGGATCAGGCGTGTGCGACGAAGAGATACTGCATTGCAAGGAAATCCGTTAGCTTGCTTCCCAGCAACGCATTCGTTACCCGCATTTTTCTGCTTGCCACAACGCGTGGTTCACAGTGCTCGATGGAGAAGCCGCTCTCTTGGAGAAGGCGTTCCATGCTTCGTCGCGAAAAAAAACGGAGATGCGTCCGATCAAACAACCCGTAGTCGGCGTACTCCCATCCTTTCCGGAGGAGTTGGAGAATCGCCGTATAATGCCGCATGTTCGGAATGCTGCACACGAGGAGACCCTTTGATCGGAGAAGGGGGCGGACGGCGCAAAGGATTGCAGACGGGTCGACGGTGTGTTCGAGTACATCGGCGAGAACGATACAATCGAACGAGGCGGACGGAAATGGCAGGGACATCTGCTGGATGTCTCCGACCACCACCGCATCCAGCACGGCTCCCGCTTCTGCTGCCACAACCGCGTTCATCTCCACGCCCGTTACATTGCGGTCCGGATGTTCCGCCTTCAAAAGCGAACCGAGTTTTCCAGTCCCGCATCCAATATCGAGGATCTGTTTCGCATGTGCCGGAACCAAACGCGCAACATCACGCCGCTCGTTTTCGTAGTATCCCGGATCAATCATGAGTGGTGTCCCGGATTTCCTGCAAGCAGTTGTTCGTAGTGTTTCTGGAATTGTTGTGCAACGTGGCGGGTGTCGAATAGCGTCATTGCACGGGAGCGCGCCGAGAGGCCCAACTCCAAGCGCCGGTCGGGAGAGGAAAGAAGAGAGTCCAGCGCTGCGGCCAACGCAAGGTAATCGGCCGGCGGCACCAGGACGCCGGCATCTCCCACAACTTCAGGGATGGATCCGGAAAGCGTTGTCACAACGGGTTTACCGCATGCCATACTTTCGACCAGCGCATAGCCAAATTGCTCCTGCCAGCGCTGCATGGGTCGACTCGGGAGTGCAAAGACATCCGCCAGTGCGTGAATTGAGGGCATTGCTGAGTACGGGTGTGGTCCGATCAAACGTACATGTTGTTGAAGGTTGAGTTGACCGATGAGGCGGTGCAATCCCGCCGCTTCCGGTCCGCGGCCGGCCATAAGGAGCTTTATCGGGAAGTGCGATCCATGTCGTTGGAGAAGCGTACGTAACGCGTACAGGAGATCATACACCCCTTTCTGAACGTACAGATGAGCGACGAAGAGCACGAGAAGATCATCCGGCGTGCATCCGAATCGAGCCAGCAACTGTGGGTCCTTCGGGTGTGGAGAAAAATGGTCGAGGTCGATGCCCGGCATTTGCACGACGATCCGATCGGTGGGGGCACCTTCCAAGACCAGAACATCCCGGGTTCGCTGGCTGACCGCGAAGAAAATATCCGCCTCCCGGAAGACGGTTTCCTTGATACGTTGCGTTGCAAGTGTGTTGTAGTTGAAGGGGATGTTTTCCCAGACAGTCACCGCGAGTTTGAATCCGAGGCGGCGCTTCAACAAGGCCGCCTGATATGAGCAATAGTACATTGTCTCCGCGGTATGAACGATGTCGAATCCCTGCAATGCCCTTTCGAGTCCCCGGAGATCGTGGTAATCTCCCCACCAGCGATCCAGCAGTGCGCGCGCTGCACGGGTGCGGACGCTCTGTCCGACGGAAAACAACTTGCGAACCGGGAATTGGATTTCGGTTGTATCGAAGTTGTTCGCGCGGCTGCCGAATCCCACGAGGTCGTACCGGCTCGCAAGGGGGGCGAAATTCTGCATCTCCCAGGGGTTCAGATTCGATCCTCGGACGAAGGCAATACGTGGTCGCATTAGGGGGCGTAGAACATGTTCATCTTTAGATCACTTCTGCAGTGGGACTCCCACGCATGAAATCTGCGCAATCGTCTGCTCACCTGCAACACCGGGTGCAGAACACTCCTGAGGATCCGCGGGGTTCGCACGTGTGAGAGGCACAGCGTCAGCGATGACAGCAGCACGCGTTACCATTGAATAAGGGTGCGGATCATTTCGCGTTCCTGGTCGCCCAGACTCCGGGTCACCAGCTGTGAAATTGGCACTTCACCGCATACACAGCAATCGGATCTCTTTCAGTATTACGCTGCCTATTTCTTCGCTGCATAGATTGTGTATTGAGCCGGGTTAGTGTTTACTTCCCGTATTTCTATGTGGTTAAACCACCGGCTGATGATCTTCCATACGTCACCCAAACCGTGGATTTCGATGATGAGTTTTGATACATGAGACAGATCCAGGGATTCCAGGACTTCCAGTTCTGCACCCTCAATGTCCATCTTGAGTAAGTCAACCTTGCTCATATCTATGTTTCGGGCCGCGACGGCATCAACGGAGATTCCATGCGCAGCGAGAGTTGCCGCAGGATCACCGGGTTCACTCCTACTAAGGTAGAGCTGTCCTCCTTCACGAGCAACCGCTGCAGCCACTATCACATTGACATGACCAGTAGCACGCATTGCCTCCACGCATTCCAGTTGTGGCTCATAACATGTAATCTGCGCGTTTGGTGCGTGCAACCTTGCATACAGGGCAAAGAGTCCACAGTTTGCTCCCATGTCCATGACGTTCTCAATCCCATCCCATGAAGGCAGAGAGTAGATCTCATGGAGGAAAACTTCACGGTAAACCATGCGGAGAGTCTCGTACTCTGGATAGTGGAAGCTGTATCCATGCAGCAATACAACACCACTTTTGTGGTGGCGCAGACCTCTGAGCCGCATTCGTGTCCTATCGGCTACATGCTTCGACGGTGGGACAACGAAGATTCGATGATAGAGTTTTCTGATAGGATTATCCTTCAACATCTTCATCCGAACCCCTTTCTGTACTACTCCATGAATCCGTCGAGCGCAGGCTCTTCACGTTTTTCCTCCCATCCGTACGTCGACCTGTCATGCAGGACACGATCCACGGAACCCGGTCAACTTCTTGAGTGCTCCGGTTCTGGTGCCAACACTTGTACGCTTCCATCGGTGTTTGCCATCGGTGTGGCACGTGACATAGTCAATGCCGGAACGTTTGAACAGAGAGAGACGGCCGGGAATTGCTGACATTGATGGCCTCCGCTGCGAGCAGCTGGAGGAGCGAGAGGAGAGAAAAAGAACCATGAAATCTCGTCGGAGCGCGGGGATTTGAACCCCGGACCCCCTGAACCCCATTCAGGTGCGCTACCGGGCTGCGCTACGCTCCGTTATGCAATTTAGCCACTTGACACTTGATTTCTGTTGACACATCTGGGGCTTTCTGTACACACTTGTCAACAGATTTGTCTACAGACAGAATTGTTGTGTTGAACCGTTAATTACATCTTCAAGATAAGAACACCTGATGTAAGTGTCAACTTTCATCCCTTCAAACTTGTTAGACTGTCAGGTCCTCCAAGGCCTGCTTATAAGATTGCGTGTTGAGCATGCCAAACCTTTCATTGCCTCTTCTGCCACTTCCAAAACATAGGCAAGTGTGCGTTTTTCTTCTTCATCAGCCACTGCAACCTCCCAATGGGTTGTTATGGTTTGGACCGCAAACACTATTTTAGACAGTTGAACCAGATAGCTAGAAAGAGCGTCCCAACAAACAAACCCCAACAGGAATTGGGTTTTCTACCACTTAGAAGTTGTAAGAAAGTGTTAGCCCCTTGGGCGTGTAATTCAGTGACAGACTCTGGCGAAGGTTCTTGTTGTAACTTGAAATGCCTAAAGGAACAGTAGCAATGTCAATGACACGAATGACCAACAGAACCCAGATCGGAGTTAGTGCTGATGCTGCATGCGATTCTCCATACTTGGTATTGCGAAGAAGGTCAATTCCGTGAACAACGAACCAGACAGTGCATCCAACTTCAGCTATCAAGAATGGCACTCCTGCTCCATCTTCAGCATAGAAGTGGCCCCCTCCCGGCAGAAGAAATGAATAGAGTATTCCTGCCCCTATTTCCTTTCGCTGGAACAGATACCGATTCATCTGTTCTGGGGTCATATTCTGTATTTCAATTTCAGGTTTGTCCCTGGTGTTACTGGTGTCACTGGTGAGATAGGAACTTGGGCCGTTATTAACGGCACTTTTAACGATTTTGGCTATATCGCCCAACAGCACAGTCTTCTCGCTGAACCAGTAGCTCCCGATCTGATCCTGTGATTCATTGACAAATCTAAATCTTACTCGGTCTGCTGTTAGTTCGAGAACCGCAACATTGCTCCATACATAACCATTGGTCAGGTAAATGTCATCACTGGAGGCAGTTCCAGAAGCAAATAGGATTAGAACAAGGATGCGAACGAGCAACAATGAAGTCTTCATGAGATTCCCCCTCAAGGAGCATTCATGGTAGGATACTACAGAAGATACTCTACGGTTGTGGTATAGTCAAACGAAGGAGTTGGTGTCAACACAGGAAGAAGGGAACTCTGAAACAAGGAGTTCCCTTCTGGTTGGCCCATCGGTCCTGTCGAATAGAATACTGAAGCTCATCTCAACAACAGCAGCCGCTTCGTTGATACAAAATCTCCCGCTTGCAGTCGATAGAAGTAAACCCCACTCGTGAGATTCCAAGCATCGAATTTCACCTCATACGACCCCGCGTTCTTCCTCTCATTCACAAGCACGGTCACCTCACGACCGAGGATGTCGTACACGAACAGCTTCACATCACTGACCTCTGGCAACTGATACCTGATTACTGTCGTAGGGTTGAAGGGATTGGGGTAGTTCTGTTCCAGGAGGAACAGCCCGGGAGTCTGAGGCGAAGATTGCACTGCTAGCGGCCCCTTGATGTCCGCCAGCATAGCGATCGATCCCGCCGCCAGCTTTGCCAGATTGTGGAAGTACGAGAGGTTGAAGTACTGGAGTCTGTCGGATGTCTTGTGGTAGTGTGGGTTGAGCGGGGACTCTTCGCCGAATGAAACGGCACCATAGCCGCGCCTCCAGAACTCCCTGTGATCACTGTTGTAAGCACCGGGATTGTGCACTACGGGCTTCAGACCGAGACCATATCGCCGACAGACAAGCGTCAGCGTATCGGCAAGCTTTGACGACTGTCCGATGTCGCTCGCTTGGATTGCCATCACACTATCGTTCTCACCGTCCCATCCCAGCATGTCAAGGTTTACTACTCCGAGGATCGTATCCCCTTGTGCCGCTGCGGAATCAGCATGAGCAGCGCTACCCCAGGCCCCAACTTCTTCTGCATCCCAGAAGGCATAGACCACGCTGTAGGCGGTCTTGTAGCGGGAGACGAGCCGGGCCGTCTCCAGAAGGGCTGCGCACCCGGAGGCATTGTCATCAGCCCCTGGAGCAATGATGGTATCTGTATGCGAGTCAAAATGGGAGCCAAGGATGTATTTCCGGGAGGGAAAAAGAGTTCCGCTCTGCTCGGCAAGGACATTAGCTCCTTCCCCCTTAAATGCCCCAAAGAAAAAGAAATATGTGAATTTCTGTCGTTGTGGGCGTAGGCCGAGGTTCATGAGTTTCTGCATCAAGTATTCTGCCGCCAGAGCATTCGCTGACTTCCGAACATCGCGGGAGTAGATTGTATCGCCCGTCCCTCCGTTTTTTGAACCCACTTCACCTGACAGGACCCTGACGGTGGCCACCAGAGAGTCGAGGCTTACAGCGTCGATGACTTCCTGGACGGCTGGAAGTTGTGCCTGGGCATGAGGTGATGCAACGCAGGCAAGCAGCAGGACTGCGGCGAAGGCAGAGACGGTTTTCATTGAGGCACTGTCCTTCTTCATGTACTCCGGTTTGTGCAGGAGGCGGTGCTTCGAGCCTTACTACGCGAGCACTGGTCTCCGCAGTTACCGTCTAATCAGGCGCGGACACGGTGTGGGCTATTTCAGAATAATGAGCTTCTTCGATTGGACGAAATCTCCTACCTGGATCTGGTACAAGTACACTCCACTCGCAATATTCGAACCGTCGAACCTCACCTCGTGAACACTCGCATCCCTCCTCTCGTTCACCAACAAGGTCACTTCGCGTCCAAGCACATCGTATACACTCAACCTGACTGCCGATGCTCGCGGCAACTCGTACTTGATGGTCGTGCTCGGGTTGAAGGGGTTGGGGTAGTTCTGGTGAAGCATATATACGAATGGCATGTCTGCGATGTTCGTGAAGACACCAGTTACCACGGCAAATCTGATTCTTGTGGTAGCAGATTTCCTCCAGTTGTCAAAAACACCCACTGTCGCATCGAGTTGAAATTTGACGTCATACGTTTGGGACGTGAGGAGCCCTGGTCGAATACTGCATGTAACTCGCTGGGAGTCCCCAGCCGCAACCCAGAATGATGTCGGAAACAGCGACACGGCTGAGTCCGGGCCAACAAAGCCCGGAAGCCTCGTGATCTTCACTGAGTCCCCCACGAGACCGAGGTTCCGAACAACGAATATCGTGTCACGAGTAGTCAACGATTGCGGAATCAGTCCCAGAACCAGAACACTCGTACTCATTGTCAAATAGGCAGTTGCGACTAATGGTATTGCGTCGCGGAGCATCCAGTAGTCAGGGTCCAGCGCCACGCTGTCGGGCCAATGCGATGCATGAATGGTGAACCGTTGGTCGGGAGCATTGTTCATAATGGTGACGGTGGTATCCCATCCAGCAGCAAACAGCCTCACGTCAATGGGCATCGTGAAGAATGAAGGGGGCAGACTCCGCTGCTGCTGGATGATGCGCAGTGGCACAGAATATCCAGGGACGGCTTTTTCTACAGACCACAACGCCAGGTAGTTCGGATACCCCTGCCCATAGATCCACTCATCGAAGAAGTAGCCGAGCGGCTTGCCGTATAGACTCTCACACACCTGTCTGAAGTCTTCCGTCGTTGCCAGACCGAATCGGAAACGCGGATCCTGCGCATACGACTTGACGGCCAGGAAGAAGACCGAATCGCCCATAAGGTGCCTGAGCATATGCAGGGCCATTGCACCTTTTGAGAACACCCGGTTCCAGTTCCACATAGCGGACGGATTCAATGTATCGGAGAGGAAAGCAGAACCCGATGCCTGCTTTGCCCTAACCCGCTCCTGGTTCATATAGGTCAGAAAGAACGAAGTCCCGTAGTGCCTTTCATAGTACAGTGCGCTACCATACACCGCAAATCCTTCATTCAACCATAGATGCCGCCAGCCGGCCAGGCTAATCATATCTCCAAACCACTGGTGGGCAAGCTCATGTACAACGCAATCCTCTGTGAACAATTGAAGTGATGTCATGGTCTGATGTTCAAACCCTCCGCCGTAGTTGTTTTCAGCATGTCCATACTTTTCGTTGATGAAAGGGTATTGACCAAACAAGTCCGAAAGGATGCGGATCATTTCAACCGTCTTCGCGAGAAATGTGTCCGCGCCCGCCAAGTGTTCAGGAAGGACGTAATTCAAAACGGGCATCGAGTCTGTTGGCGTATATCTGAACCAGTTAGTGAACTCAGAATAGTTCGTAATGGCTACTGAAACGAGATATGTACAAATTGGGTAGCGCTCCGCCCACTGATAAGTGCTCGTGCCGTCTCCGTTGTTGATGACTTTTAGGAGTTTCCCGTTGGAACCTACCTTCATGGTGCTGTCGATCGTGACCCATATGTCCACGGAGTCAGCCTTGTCCGAAGGATGGTCCTTGCATGGCCACCAGTATCTTGCACCATATGGTTGGCTGCAAGACCATATCCAGGGTATACCTCCATGGGTCGAAAAGGTAAAGTAATAGCTGCTTGGATCCGGCAGTCCACGATAATGGACATCGAGGGAGAGCAGTTCACCCAGCGAATATACTCGGTCGAGGTTCACCGTTACGGTTGACGTCTGTTGTACAAATGATAGGCTTGTGCCCCCTGTCGTTATAGAGTCGACGGTCATGAAGTTCATCAGGTCGAGCGTCACGGTCTGAAGGCTTGCGGAGTTGCTTATTGCCTTCATTGTCACAACGCCACGGAGGTAATTCGGGGAAGTTGTGATTGTCAGATCGAGTTTGTAGTACTTCACGTCGATGTTGGGATCGGATGACGGTTGTTGTGTTGCCTCCTGCAACCTTGCATACCGCCGCATCTCACTATTCGAGAGTGATTCTCGATATGACGGGGTTGAGAAGGGGGATTGTTGCCCATGCGACAACGAGGTGGCCACAACGAATGTGACCATAATGCATGCGAGTCTGTTCATTGTCACCTCCTGATGAACTGAAGGGCTAACCCTCTGTAGGCCAGCGGGTCGTCGTGGTGGGCTCTACAACAGGGTCCAGAGCGACGGCTCGATGGCGCTTTCACAGTGTCTCAGAGCACAGGTGACTGCAGGGGATGAGATACTTCGGGAATCCGTACGAGAGATGGGAGTGTAAGAGCAGAGGCAAGAATCGGACTTGCGCCCTCAGGTCTCATACGGCAACCACCCCGTCCACCGCATGGAGACCTATATGGCCTGAATATAGTGCCCCCCACCGGCATTGTCAATTCCTGCAATTCTGATTCTCTTGTAGGAATTCAGGAAGTCTTCGTGTAGGAATTTTCCTACATCATTTCACCTGGTGCAAAGGGCGTTTGAAGCACCTTCTTGCCCTCTTTTCATTCCCTCAGAAGCCAACATCACCCAGCCCCCGGGCTTTCCCCAACCCGGCTCCACTTGACCAAAGAACTCTCACTTGGTCGACAGGTCAGAATTCGAAGGACAGCAACGCCATTCCTTTGTGGCGCTTGAACAACAATTCCCCTGGCAGGGTTGACAAAACAAAAAACCCGGCTGGATGGCCGGGCTTCATTATCAGTGTTTCTGTCTGTCAGTCCTACAGCCGATTGACGGCTTCATGTAGTGTTGACTCAGCGATGAGTGAATGCTTTCCAAAACACATGATAACTAGACACGGCCACAAAAACAACTGATATTATTCCCCCCTTATGTTCTTGCGGCAAACGCCTTCATAGCGCGCAAGATCGTGTTGTGTTGCATTTTAGTGGGGGAAATGAGTTCATTGGAAAAATGCCCGGACATCTCATACTCGGCGCGGCCCTCATCGCATGTGTGTGCGGCTTGTGCCCGGAAGTGCACGCGCAAGAACCCAGGGTCGCCGGTTCGCCGAAGAACAGCCGTCTCGCCTTCATCAGCGACACGCAGACTCCCCTCTGGCTTGAGGCGCTGGTTCTGGGTGGGCACCGGAACGTGGAGGCGACTGACACCCTACTTGCACATATTCTGAGGACCCGCCCTGCCTCCCTGTTCATGCTGGGAGATCTCGTGTCCTTCGGTGCGTATACCGGATCGTGGCACACGATGGAGCAGAATATCCTCTCCATGCGCAAAGCCCAAATTCCGGTGCATGCCATCCTCGGCAACCACGAATTGATGATCTACGCCCGCACAGGCGAGAGTTTCTTTGCAGACATGTTTACCGACCACGTGCGGACCGGCTACTGCGTGAGTGTGGATTCCGTGGCGGTTCTCCTGCTGAATTCGAATTTTGACAACCTCGACGAGGCCGAACAACAGCAACAGCTGCAGTGGTATACGCAGACCCTGGATTCACTCGAGCAGGATCCCGGGACGGTCAGCATTGTCGTCTGCTGCCATCATTCTCCCTTCACGAACAGTACGATTGTTGAGGCATCCGGGCCTGTGCGCCAGATGTTTGTTCCGCCCTACATCCGCACCGCCAAATGCCTCCTGTTCCTCTCCGGTCATACCCATGCCTTTGAACATTTCAGAGAACAGGGGAAGGACTTCCTGGTCATCGGCGGGGGCGGAGGGAGCCGGCATGTTCTGTTGACGGACACCGAGGAGATCTGGAAGGATCGTGCTCCAGATAAGAAACCGCTGTTTCATTATCTCACGGTGGACCGCCGTGGGGCGTCCCTCCACGCCACTGTGCAGGGGCTGAGGGCGGATTTCCACGACGTTGAAGAGACGTATGTCCTTGATGTTCCTGCATCGCAGCCCATCCCGCACTGAGGAACATGGCTGATCAGATCGTTGATGACACTGCCGCTAGTTCAGTTTCTTCAGCAACTCTTCGAGGAACTGTTTCACATCCAGTACATCTGCCCGCAGCAGCTCATCTTTGATCTTCGCCCGCTGTTTCGGTGGCTCCATCAGCTCCAGCTGTTCCCCGTTGTCAACTTCCGGAGAGAAATTCTTCAGAACCTGTTTTGCGCCCTCGATGGTATAGCGTTCGTCGCGGAGGAGTTTCTTGATGTAGAGGATGAGTTTGATGTCGCGGTTGGTGTAGATGCGGTTTCCCGCACGGTTCTTGGCCGGCTTGAGCTGTTCGAACTCTGATTCCCAGTAGCGCAGAACGTATTGTTCGAGGTCGGTGATTTTGCTGACCTCACTGATAGAGTAGTACAGTTTCTTGATGCCGAGCGATTTCATAGCGGGTCCAAGGATGTCGGGAGTATATGATTTCCGTGTCAGAGATGCAACGCGCTCACCTGTGCTGTCTGGTGCGGGCGATCTGGAGATCAACATCTTTCAGTTTTTTGAGTTCAGTGTTTGCGGCAAAGAGCTGTTCTTCCAGCTCCAGCGTCCGGCGCTGGTGCTCTGCGATGGCGACGCCCTGCTGTCGGATGACATTACGGAGGCTGTCGTTCAGGCGCCATTGCACGTTGAGGTCCTGGCGGAGCTCCTGAAGATGCTGCAATTGGGCGGAGTAATTCTCCGCGTGATACCGGTCTTCCAGTGGAATCGGGCGGCTGAGTGCGGTCCGGAACCAGAGAAGTGCAAGCGAATCATCGCGGGCGGGGTTGTGCGGATCCACGCGGAGGAGACCGGCTTTGTATGCCGCTTTGGCACCGGGATCTGACTGGGGATAGCGCGTGGCGATGCTGGTGTACACGTCGGTGGCGCGCCGGAGATCCCCGAGACTTTCGTACGAGAGCGCGAGGTCAAGAACGCGTTCGGTATCAGGACGTGGAGCGGGTGCAACCGTCGCACGGGAAGCGCACCCGGCAACAGCAAACGCCGACGCCATAACCAGGATGTAGTTGCGTGCGTTCATACGCTGACGTCCTTGTTAGTTCGGGTGTGGTGCATGGGGGAGGGAGCGCGTGTGTGGTGTGGGGAGCTCCACGGTAAACGTGGATCCGACACCAATCGTGCTGGTGGCATAGACTTTGCCGCCGTGGCCGTCCACGATTGCCTTCACGAGTGCAAGACCGACACCCGTCCCCTTGGTGTCGACGGCGGAAGCACTCTTCCCCTGAAAAAACTTCGTGAACAATTTGGGCAGGTCGTCGGCATCGATGCCAACGCCGGAGTCTTTAACGGCAACGCGTGCACCGGTGCCGCAGGGACCGAGCGAGACAGTGATATTGCCGCCTCTGGGTGTGAACTTGACCGCATTGTTCAGGAGATTGCTCACCACCGTGGTAAACTTGCCGGGATCCACGCTGACAGCAGGCACCGATTGCGCTGCCAGTCCGATCGTAATTTCCTTCGGCGCCGCGGCGATCCGTGCGGTATTGATGATCGGGGTCAGGAGGGAGAGAAGGTCGACCTGCTGCTTGTTGTATTCCATCACGCCCGCTTCGATCTTGGCAAGGTCCAGAAACTGGTTGCTGAATGTTGACATGGCGTCGATGTTGTCACGGATGCTGGTCACCAGATGTTGCTGGCGCTCATTCAGCGGACCCGCAATCTGCTCGGCCAGCATGTAGTAGGCGGCGTGCATCGCCTGCAGTGGCGTGCGGAGCTCATGGGAGATCTGCTGCATCATGTCGGCTTTGTATTTGTCGACGTGCTGGAGGCGCTCGCTCATTGCGTTGAACGCCCGTGCAAGCCGGCCGATCTCGTCGCTGCCATGCACATGGACGGGACGATAATCGCCCCGGGCGATGCGTTCGGTGCCCCTGCGGAGCTGTGAGAGGGGAGCGGTGACGCCGCGCATCACCCAGTATGCAAACGCAGCGGTCGCCGCAAGCCCGAGCAGGAGCGCACCGAGAGCCACGTCATACCGGCGCGAAGCAGGTTCATTGGTCCTTTCCACGGCCGTCGTGGTGGTGGTTGTGCGTGCCTGCTGGTGCACCTGAATCATCTGGTCGATGCGGGCGTGGAGGACGTCCATCGTGTCGGTGAGCCGGCCCGCAAACGCTGCATGGCCGCCGGGGGCGTCCAGTGAGGCGGCGAGGGATTCATGTGTGCTGCGGAACAGTGTCAGCAACGCCCGCTCATCACGTCCGTGCATGCGCTGCTGGAGCGAATCCAGGTATGCACGGGAGATCCGGTGGGTATCACGGCGCAGCCTGGCGTACATGGGGTCCCCCACGGCAAGATACTTCCGGGCGTAGCGTTCTTCATCGTCCAGCAGAGGATGGAGTTTCTGCGCCATGCTGATGGTGGCCGGATCTGCAGCTGCACGCGTCGTGACCACCGGGGCGGCAGGGATGGTGGACCCCTCGGGGGCGCCCAGGAGGAAGGTAAGAGCAACGACCAGGACGGCGACGATTGCGCCGAAGCCCAGCGTCATTTTCCAGAAAAGTGGGAGTCTCACGTCGATTGATCTTCGATAAGGGCCATGGCTACCACATATGTTCCGGAATGCGAGAGGGAGAGATGAATGCTCGCGGTTCCGAAATCTTCGCGCAGGCGACCGTGGAGCAATATTCTTGGCCTGCCGGAAGGATCGTTGGACACTTCGACATCCTTCCACCGGAATTCACCGGCCCACCCTGTCGCGAGGGCTTTGCTGACAGCTTCTTTTGCCGCGAATCGCGCCGCAAAATGTTGATACGGATTCGCCTTAGCGTTGCAGTAGGCGAATTCCCCTTCCGTGAAGAGTTTTTCTGTAAAACGGGGTCCCAGCGTCTCAATATCCCGGCGGATGCGGTCAATCTCAATGATGTCGACGCCGATGCCGCGTATCATGGCCGGCCTGCAGTGTCCTGGTGCGCCGAGTTCTCCCGGTCGATGACATCCAGGAGTTCCGATACGTCATTGAGCTCGTACTTTGCATGAGATTCGACGGTACCAAAGGCATCGCCGTACCGCGCGAAGACCGTTGTGATGCCGACCTGCGCGGCACCCACCATGTCGCGTTCCGCCCAGTCGCCTACCATGAGCGTCTCGGAAGGCTCCACGTCGAGCTCCTGCAGTGCCCGCAGAAATGGGGCGGGACTGGGCTTTCGCTGGTGGGTATCTTCAAACGTCACCACGCAATCAAAGAGATGATGGAAGTTCAGATAACACAACCGGAGCCACGCTTCACGCCCGGGGGCATCGGAAACCACCGCAAGCCTGATGCCGCGCTTCAAGAGAGCCACAAGAGTCATGTTGACATGCGGGTAGGGAACCAGTGCCGCCTCGCGGGCTCTCCGATAGGCAATGATACCCGCCGACAGGATCTTGTAGTTTACCTTCTGGAATACATCATACAGCAATTGATCGAAGACACTCTGAAATTCGATACCCCGTTCTTTGTAGATGGCATCGATGCGTGCCTCGGCCTCTTCGCTGGTCAGCCCCAGACCGGCGTCAATCATGGCGGTGATGGCGGCGGCAACGGCCTGGCGTTTCATCCGCATGAAATCAACCAGCGTGTTGTCCAGATCGAAAATGACCGCTCTGATCATGGTTTACTTTGCCTCACGCGACAACCTGGCGGCCTCGTCTTCGATGTACGCACGGAGAGCGGGCTTGAGGTAGACATCATCGAGACCGATCTCCCGCAGCGCCGTGGCCAGCACCGAGGCTTTGCGCGACGGCATCAGCCGGCGGTTGATCAGCAGGAGTCGCTGATCCCGCAGGATACAATAGCCTCCTTCGAAGTCGCCGCGTTCGTAGCGAATGGTCACGCTCAGCTGGGTGGCGACGTTCTGCAATTCCTCGATCAGTTCTTCGTGCTTCATGCTGGCTGCGGTGCATTCCTGCGGAACGGCTGGAATATGGCAAGGACAATGATGGTATAGTAACAGAGCAACGCGACGAGCGGTACGCCGGCCAATGCTCCCACGCGCGCGAGAAACAGTTCACGGACGGCCGCCACACCGGTGTCTGCAAAGAGGACCATGATAACCATGCGCACATCCAGGTACATGACATAGGCTTCGACCGGAACGAACAGGTACAACAACAGAGCACTCATCAGCAGCCAGCCGTGCTCGCGCAGAAGGAATGGCGACGTCCAGAGAAACACGACGCTGCCTGCGAGGACGAGAACATAGCCGCTGATCATGAGAATCGCCGACTCTGCAAGCACGCGGTACAGCTGGTGTTCCACAACGGGCGGTGTCCGGTCGTTGAACTGGATGGTGCCCGGGATCAGCAGTTCGTTGGCGATCACGGCGCGGACTGCCGTCGAGCCCAGCCAGAGTATCGCACCCGTCACAATCACGCACAGAGCAAACCGCCAGAGTGTGAACCGGTGTGCACGGTGCGCCGCAATGGCATCCACACCTTCCGGGTGATCAATCAGCCAGTTCTTGTACCAGCTCAGATCATAACAGAGCGCGAAAAGGTTTTCCAGGGATTCGGGTGTTGCAGCACAATAGGCCGACGCAAAGCGCTCCTGGACGGGCAGGGGAGAATGCACGAGCAAAAGCCGCACCAGGCGCGCGACGGTTGCTATCTCTGTCTGCAGTTCCGAGGAGAGACGCGCTGTGTTTGGATCAGTTGCTCCGACACGCCGCAATGATCCACCTGCACTGGCAACAAACTTGGCATGAAAACTCAACTCTTCCAACGTGCCAAGAGCTTTGTGCTGCGACGCAGCTTCAAGCAATACGGCTAAGTCTTCAGGACGAGTGAGTTTATCGCCGGAGTATCGTTTCAGCACATTGAGGAGATCTTCGGTCGGAGAGCTCACTCTTATCGTTGTTTGGGGCACATATCCTCGGACGGAATATACAAAAAGTAGCAAACATGGTCAATTGTTTGATTCTCTTAAAGATAATTCCCATATTAGTTTACATAATCTTACAAACTGATGAATATAAGATCATTTCTCCTGCAAACGGCAAAACTGCTCCAGAAGTTGAGAATCTCGCCAGACGTTGCCACCAAAGCAGCGCTGGGGGTCTTGCTTCTTATTCTTCTTGCACTGATGTTCCCGCGCGGGGAGTCGCTGGAGCTTGAATTCAGGGTTGGTGCCATCTGGGCGCAGAAAGATCTGATCGCGCCGTTTTCATTTCCTGTGCTCCGCGAGGAGAAGGAATATCTGAACGATGCGCAGGCTGCACGCGCATCCGTCCTCCAGGTTTACGAACGCGACAGCACTGTCGGAGAGCGACAGATCCGGAGGCTCGAAGACTTTTTCCGGCATCTGCATGACGTTCTGAAGGTCAACCGGCAGTACAAGAGGGATATCAAGCGCGGCGATGGTGCCGCCGCTGACGATTCCCTTTTGCTGGCACAACTTATTGCGGCGCTGGAAATTCCCTTCAGTGGCCACGAATGGGCGGTCCTCGATGCAGCCGGGAGCAACGGGCACCTTGAGGCGATGCAGCGTGATTTGACCGAGGCGTTAAGAATCATCTACGAGACAGGGGTGCTTGACAGGAGCAAGGGGACGGTGCCGCATGCGGATGTTGCCCTGCGTGACCGGAAGATCGAGGAGCTGACGCCGCTCTCGCGGTTGTTCGATCGCGCGGACGCCGTTGCCGCACTTGAATCACGACTCCTCCAGCACTATCGCATCGACAACGATTCCCTGGCGCTGGCCTACAAGATCGGCGTGATCTACCTTGCACCGAACATCAAATACAGTGAAGAGGCCACAGCACAGGCGCTCGCCACTGCCGTCGATGCAGTCCCCCGCACCATCGGCTTTGTTCAGGAAAATGAGCGGATAGTCAGCAAACACGAACGGATCACTCCGGATATCCGGTTGAAACTCGAATCGCTCCGCCGTGCGAAGGCCGAGCGCGGCCCGGCCTCCGATACCTTCCTGCAGATTCTTGGCATCACGCTGCATGTCGCTCTGGTAATTGTGCTGTACGGTATTTACCTGTATTTGTTCCGGAAGAAGATCTTCAGCAACAACCGGCGGCTGGCACTCATTGCACTGTTATTTGTCCTCGAGGGTGCCTTTGCCTACCTCTCGCGTGAGCTGGACGTCACGTCGCCCATCGAATATCTGATCGTCGTTCCTGCGGCATCCATGTTGCTGACGATCATTTTCGATTCCCGCGTGGGATTTTACGGTACGGTCATCATCGCGTTCATCGTCGCGGGAATCCGCGGCAACGATTACTCCGTCGCACTCGCGTCGCTGGTGGCCGGTGTCCTGTCGGTGTACTCTGTGCGGGACATGAAGAACCGCACACAGCTCTTCCGCTCACTCGGCTTCATTTTCACGGGCTACGCCCTGACGATCGTTGCGCTGGGCCTCGAACGCTACGAGACGGTGCAGGTCATTCTGGAGCAATTGTTGTTCGCGCTGGTGAATGCCGTCGTGTCGCCGGTGCTGACCTATGGATTATTGATCTTCCTGGAACGCACGTTCCGTGTCACCACGGATCTGACGCTGATGGAGCTCGCGCACTTCAACCACCCGTTGTTGCGCCTGCTCGCGGAAAAGGCTCCCGGCACATACCACCACAGCACAAGCATTGCAATCCTCGGAGAAGCCGCGGCAAGTGCCATCGGTGCCAATGAGATCCTGGTACGTGCCGGGGCATACTTTCACGATGTCGGCAAGGTCGTGAAGCCCACCTATTTTGTTGAGAATCAGCGGGGGTCACGCAGCAAACACGATAAGCTTGCCCCACGGATGAGCTCCCTGATCATCACGGCACACGTGAAAGACGGGATTGCGCTGGGGCGTGAGTACGGCCTTCCGGAGGAAGTGATCGACTTCATCCCCATGCATCACGGAACGACCCGGATCGACTTCTTCTATAATAAGGCGCTCCAGTTGGCGCAAAATTCGGACGACGAAACAAAGCTGGACGAAATCAACGAGCAGGACTACCGGTACCCCGGCCCCAAACCGCAGACGAAGGAGACCGGGATCCTCATGCTGGCCGATGCGGTCGAAGCCGCAGTGCGCACCATCGAAGAGCCGACACCGCAGCGCCTCAGCGACGCCATTGATGAACTCGTGAAACGCCGTCTCGACGAGGGGGAACTGGACGAATGTCCGCTGACGTTGCGCGATCTGACGAAAGTCAAGGCGGCATTCCATGCCGTGACGGTCGGTATCTACCACACGCGTGTACGGTATCCCGAGCCGCTCTCGCCCCGCGTGCGCAAACCGCGGCTGAAGTCCGCTCCGGCGGCCGAAGAACTCCCGCCGCCCACAGAAACACCGCTGTCCGCCGAATCACCCCGGTCCGCCGAATCACCCCGGTCCGCCGAAACACCACAGGGCACGGAACCTGTATGAACGGACGCGTGGAAGAATACCTGCACTTTCTCTCGCTCGAAAAGAATGCCGCACTCAACACCGTTGTGTCGTACCGGCGCGATCTCTCAAAGTACGCCCGTTTCCTCGAGGGGCAGAATATTCCGGATCCGGAAGCCGTCACCCCGGAACTCGCCTCGCGTTTCGTCCAGCAATTGCACCGCGACGGGCTTTCCGCCCGTTCCGTCATGCGCTGCGTATCCGCTCTCAAGGGTTTTCACCGGTTCCTTCTGGCCGACGGCTTCAGCAAGCATGATCCCACGGAGACTCTGGATGTCCCCCGTCGCACGCGTACTCTCCCGTCGGTCCTGACGGTGGATGAAGTCAACACTATTCTGACTCAGAAGGCACTGAACAGACCTGATGTTGATCCGGATGATGCCCGGAATCTCTGGGTGCGCGACCGCGCAATACTTGAAGTGCTCTATGCCACGGGGATACGGGTGTCGGAATTGATCACCCTCCACCAGGCGGATGTCTCCGAGGAGGGAGGCGTCATCCGGGTGTTCGGCAAAGGAGCGAAAGAACGGCTGGTGCCGATCGGCCCCTCCGCTCTCGCCTGGATCGACCGGTACAAACGGGAATGCCGGATCCGCCTGCACCGGCATGCGACGGGCAATGACGTGCTGTTCCTGAACCGGACGGGGGACGCGCTGACCCGGATGGGGATCTGGAAGATTGTCCAATCCTCAGCCGTTGAGGCCGGCGTAACAAAGGATGTGCATCCGCACACCTTCCGCCATTCCTTTGCCACGCATTTGCTCGAGGGGGGCGCCGATCTGCGGGCCGTGCAGGAGATGCTCGGTCATGCCGATATCGCAACAACCCAGATCTACACACACATCGACCGTGCGTACTTGAAAGAAGTCCACCGTACATACCATCCTCGTGGCTGACCGGGAGTATCAATGTCACGCTCCAGCCTTTCCACCAGCTTCACAAGCCTGTCCGGAAACAGCATCGCAACACCGGCGGATCTTCGCCGGGAAATTGTGGGGATTGACACGAACGTGCCGCTCCTTGACGGAACCGAGCGGCGGTATGTGTTTCTGGACAACGCCGCCAGCACGCCCGCATTGCGCCCGGTGCTCCGGTGCATCGAGGAATTCATGCCGTGGTACTCCGGCGTACATCGGGGGACGGGTTTCAAATCGCTGCTTGCGACGGAAGTCTTTGATGCCGCGCACGATGTGGTCGGCGAGTTTGTCGGTGCGGACCCGGAGACGCAGACGGTCATCTTCATGAAGAACACCACCGAATGCGTCAACAAGCTTGCGAACCGCGCCGCCCTCCGCCCTGATGACCTGGTAATCACAACGCTGATGGAGCATCACTCAAACGATTTGCCGTGGCGAAGACACTGCCGGGTCATCCATCTCGGCACGGTGGAGGATGGGTGCCCCGACCTGGACCAGCTGCAACGGCTTCTGAGGGAACATGCCGGCCGCGTAAAGTTCGTGGCGATGACGGGAGCATCAAATATCTCGGGGGTGTGCACTCCGGTGCATGACATTGCCCGATGGACGCATGACGCAGGCGCGCGAATCTTTGTGGATGCGGCCCAACTCGCCCCGCACCGCCGGATCGACATGCTGCCGGACGACGATCCCGGGCATCTGGATTTTGTCGCGCTCTCCGCCCACAAGATGTACGCACCCTTCGGCACAGGCGCCCTGATCGGACCGGGCGAGTTCTTTGAACAGGGTTCGCCCGACGCGGTCGGGGGCGGGGTCGTCGAAGTCGTCACGCTTGACCATGTCGAATGGAACCATCCCCCCCAGAAAGAAGAAGCCGGGACACCCAATGTCATCGGCGGTGTCGCCCTTGCGTCAGCAATCAGCCTTCTGACCGCGGTGGGGATGGATGTGATTGCGGATCATGAGACCGCCTTGCTGGAATATGCGTATGGGAAATTGTCGAAGTTGCAGGGCATCACGCTGTACGGGCCGACATCGCATTTTGAAAACAAGGTCGGCGTCATCCCTTTCAACGTCGACGGAAAACATCATGCCCTCGTTGCCGCTATCCTGGGCGTCGAGGGGGGGATCGGCGTGCGCAATGGTTGTTTCTGTGCCCATCCTTTCGTTAAGCACCTGCTGAACGTGACACCGGAGGAGGATCGCCGGTTCACACGTGAAGTGCTGGCAGGGGACAAATCCCATATGCCGGGGATGGTGCGCGCGAGTCTTGGATGCTACAGTGACGAATCCGACATCGACGCCCTCATCGGGATGCTCGAATGCATTCTCCGGGGTGAGATCCACGGGACGTACCGGCAGGACACGGCGACGGGGGCGTTCAGTGCAGAGGGATTTCATCCGGATTTCAGCCGTTTCTTTCCCTACACCATCGTGCGGCCGACCGGCGCCAGGCGGCACTCGGAGGCATCATGAGCGTCTATGCGTATCAGGACCGGCAACTCTGGGTGGAATCCGTCCCATTCCAGCTTCTGGCGGAGGAGTACGGTACGCCGTTGTACGTCTACAGCCGGCGCACCATCATCGACGATATTCACCGGATTGAGAGTGCGTTCGGTGGAATCCCGCACCTGACCTGCTATGCAGTAAAAGCGAACGCCAACCGTGCGCTGCTGCGGATAATTTCCGCTGAGGGTCTCGGAGTGGATGCCGGCTCAAAAGGGGAGCTCTATCTCGCCCTGACAACGGGGTTTGCGCCCGGCAAGATTACCTGCAGCGGTGTCGGCAAGCGTGACGATGAGATTGCGTTTGCCCTTGACCATCGCATCCTGGCGTTCAACGCGGAGTCCACCGAAGAGATCGAGGTCATCAACCAGATTGCCCGGCAGAAGGGGGTCAGGGCACGCATCCTGCTGCGCGTCAACCTGGATATTTACGCCGGAGGCCATGCCTACGTCTCCACCAGCATGCATTACGACAAGTTCGGCTTGCCGCACACGCAGGCACTGGAAGTGCTCCGTTGGGCATCCACCCTCTCCCACATAGAAGTGAGAGGGATCCATAGTCATATCGGCTCTCAGATCCTCAGCCCGGCAACGTTCCTGAAGGCGGCGGAAGCCGTCGCGGACATTGTGAAGAAGTTGCGCAAAGCCGGGGTGTCCGTGCACGACCTTGATTTCGGCGGCGGCTACGGAGTTCAGTACCATGGTTTCGTCAACCATCCCGAACTGCCCTATGAGGCCCCGGAAGGCCCGGCGCTCTCCATGTCGGAACTGGTCCGGCCCGCCCTTCCCGTACTGCGCGATCTGGAGTGCACGCTTTCCATCCAACCGGGACGCTGCATCGTCGCACATGGAGGCGTGCTGCTGACCCGGGTACTCTACCGCAAGGAATCCGCGGGAAAGACCTTTCTGATCGTCGACGGGGCAATGAACGACCTGATCCGGCCGAGCCTCTATGATGCGCATCACCAGATTGTTCCGCTCCATATCACCAATGCGCCGCATGAGATCGTGGATGTCGTCGGACCCGTCTGTGAGTCAGGGGATTTCTTCGCCCATGACCGTACACTGCCACGTATGCAAAGGGGAGACCAGATAGCGGTGATGTGCGCCGGTGCATACGGCTACGTGATGTCCTCAAACTATAATGCCCGCCCGCGTGCGGCGGAAGTGCTTGTCAGCGGTCATACACACACGCTCATCCGTCCCCGGGAAACCATCGAAGATTTGTGAAGCGTTCACGGAACGCGCTCAGACAGGATGGAGTACACGCATCATGAACATCACCACACGCTGCGCAACGGCCGTTGCCGTCATTGCTCTCGCTGCCGGTCTGTCAGGCTGCATTCTGATCCGGACGACGGAACACCGCATCAATCTTCACCCGGACGGAAGCGGCGAGGCCGTGTTGAGGCTCATCGACATCCGGACCGATGAACCCAGCGACTCGCTCGCCGAACGGGACTACCGTATCATGATGTCGTCCTTCGAACAGGAAGGGGGACAGGGTTTTGAGGAGGGGAACAGGGAGGTCACCAGCAAGCGGCTGTTTGTGCGCAACGATACGCTCGTTGCCGAAATCGGTTACACCTTCAAGGGGCTTCAGGACATCGAGGGGCTGCATGCAGCCGAGAACGAATTGTACATCGTGGTGAACGAGAGCCGCGAAGTGGTGCAGACCAACGGCCGGGTGGAGCAGTGGCAGACGACGTCGCAACGTATCGTCTGGAGCCGCGATGCCAGGCGATTGCTGTTCCGGATACAGGAAAAGGTCATGCCGCCGTCCACTTCACTGGCGCGGATGTATGAAGAGCAACGATAGTACCGTTCCAACCAAAGGAGTGAAGAGCATGGCGAGATCACGGCTTCGCGTTGGGGTCATCTTTGGCGGCCGGTCGGGCGAGCATGAAGTATCCCTGGTCTCGGCGGGCTCTGTCGTGCGGGCGCTCGATCCTGACAAATACACCGTCGTTCCCATCGGCATTACGCGGGAGGGGCGGTGGATCAGTGCGCCGGATGCCCTGGTCATGCTGAAGGAGCGGGAAGGTCTCGAGGGCGCAGCCGGTTGCGTGCTGATGCCTGAACCCCATCATGAGGGATTGCTCCTGCTGTCGGAAGGGCAGCCTTCCGCGGGGAAACTCGATGTGGTCATCCCGCTCATCCACGGAACCTACGGCGAAGATGGGACGCTGCAGGGTTTGCTGGAGCTTGCCGATCTGCCGTACGTTGGCGCGGGTGTCCTGGGTTCTGCCCTCGGCATGGACAAGATCGTGCAGAAACAGCTCTTTGTGCAAGCCGGCCTCCGTGTGGCAAAGTATACGTGGGCCCTTTCCGCCACGTGTCGGACGAATGCTGCGACGATTGCACGAAAGGTCGAACGGACGCTCCGCTATCCGATTTTTGTCAAACCGGCGAACACCGGTTCGAGTGTGGGCATTACGAAAGCCCACACGCGACGTGAGTTGCTCCGGGCCATGGCGGAAGCGTCGTCGTTCGACCGGAAAGTCATCTTCGAGCAGGGAGTTGCCGGTGCGCGTGAGATCGAGTGCAGCGTCTTGGGCAACGACGCGCCGGAGGTGTCCGTGTGCGGCGAAGTGATTTCCTCGAACGAGTTTTATGACTACAACGCGAAATATGTGGACGGCGCCTCACGTGCAGAAATTCCCGCCCGGCTTCCCCGGCGATTGTCGGATCAGATCCGGCGGATGGCGCTGCGTGCATACACAACCATCGACTGTGCCGGTATGGCGCGTGCGGATTTCTTTGTGACGCGTCGGCGCGGCACCGTGTACATCAATGAGCTGAATACCATCCCGGGCTTCACGTCTATCAGCATGTATCCGAAACTCTGGGAAGCCTCGGGACTGAGCTTTTCCGCGCTTCTTGACCGCCTCATTGAACTGGCCTTACGCCGGCATGCAGAAAAAGGGCGTTTGCGGCACAGTTACGATCCCTCCTCCGAGTGGTACCGCCGGTAAGGCATTCCCGGGGACGGGGACGCCGGTGTATCCCCACCCGCCGAACGCTCCCCGGAAGCATTTCATCGCACACACCTGCATTCCGTCGCAACCTCCTGAACTACGCCGGGCTTTCTCCGTACTTTCTTACAGAAAGAGAAAGCACACCAACGAGTTCCACACACTAATGCAGGGAGGTTGTCATGAAGACGTCAGTAGTGGTGATCGCGGTGCTTGCGCTGATGGTCATGGCAAGCACGATGCTGGTGGCGGAAGAGTCGTCACGCACGTTGACCCCCGAACAATATGCGCGTGCCGAGGTGAATCTCCTGGCAGGATTGCAGTCGGACAACCAGGGAGTGCGTGAAGGGTCGGCGTATATGCTCGGCGAGCTGAAATCCAGCAAGGCAGTGATTCCTTTGATGGCAATGCTCAAAGGTAGTGGCGACGAGACCAGCCGTGTTGTGGCCGCTCTTGCGCTCACCCGGATTGGTGACGCGCGCGGGGTGTATGCGGTGAAGCGCGCTGCTACATTTGATGAGTCGCCGCAGGTCCAGCAGAAATGCGCCTTCTTCGTGAATGCCTATGCCCAGCCCGGAACGTTCCAGTTTGCCGTTGTGGGCACCGAGGGCGATCTCGAAATGGCTCACAAGTAAGCGCTATTCCGCAGAGTCTCTCCGCAAGAGCGCGGGCGGGCGGCTGGAAAGTCGCCCGTTCGCGTTCCCCCCTTCCCCTCGCGTGTTTGAGTATTCCCTGAATATCTCGTACATTGACCATTATGGAGAATCTGTTCTACCGCAAGAAGAAGTCACCGTGGGATCTCCGCGAACCGTTACGGCGGCTTCTTCGGAACAAACGCCTTCTGCTGGTACTTGCCGTTGCCACGCCTCTCGCGGGATACCTGCTTTTTGGCAGTCGCGGCATCATTCAGCGCGTCCGTCTGGAACATCAGAAAGTCGAGATGGAACAGCGCGTCCGCGATGCAGAAGCAGATGCCGACCGCCTGAAGAGAGAGTCGAAGGCGCTGGACAATGACCGCGCGGCCATTGAGCGTGTCGCACGCGAAAAACATGGCATGCTTCGCTCCGGCGAAACCGTGTACAGAACATCTCCGAACCGCTGATGGACCTGTTTGCGGCAGACACCGACTCGGCGGGCGCACATGAGCATGTCCCGCTGGCCGAGCGCGCTCGCCCCCGGTCGTTGGCAGAATTTGTCGGACAGGAGCACCTTCTGGGCGAGGGGATGCCCCTCCGCATTCTCATCGAGCGGGACCGTGTTCCTTCCCTGATACTCTGGGGTCCCCCCGGCAGCGGCAAGACCACACTTGCGCGCCTCATCGCACTGCATACCGACGCATCCTTTGTCCAGCTGAGTGCCGTTACCGCCGGCGTGAAGGATGTTCGCGCCATACTCGACCGCGCCGCGACAGCCCGGCGGCAGCGTCGCACCATTCTTTTCATTGACGAAATTCACCGCTTCAACAAAGCACAGCAGGATGCGCTCCTGCACAGCGTGGAAGAAGGTCTGGTGACGTTGATCGGCGCGACGACGGAGAATCCATCCTTCGAAGTCATCCCGCCGCTCCTCTCACGGTGCCGGGTGTACCTCCTGCATCCCCTTTCCGCGGATCATCTCAATGCGATCGTGGATTATGTTCTTGCCCACGATCCCGTGCTGCGCGATCGCCGGATTTCCGTTACGGACCGGGCACGGCTCCTGATGCTTTCCGGCGGAGACGCACGATCCCTCCTGAACGGGTTGGAAACTGCGCTGCGCATCGCCGAACAGTCGGGGACGGAAGATATCCGGCTGGGCCGGGCCGAATTTGATGCCGCATTCCAGCAGAAGACGACCCGCTACGATAACGGCGGCGAAGAGCACTACACTATCATCTCCGCATTCATCAAGAGTGTGCGTGGAAGCGATCCGGACGCGGCGGTGTACTGGATGGCCCGGATGCTGGAGGGCGGCGAAGATCCCAAGTTCATCGCGCGGCGGATGATCGTACTGGCTTCGGAAGACATCGGCAACGCCGACCCCTACGGTATTACACTCGCGGTATCCACCTTTACCGCTGTCGACTATGTCGGGATGCCCGAAGCCCGGATCATTCTCTCCCAGTGCGCGACGTACCTTGCATCGGCGCCCAAAAGCAATGCAGCCTACAAGGCCATCAATGAAGCCCTGGAGGATGTGAAGTCCACCCAGGACGCGCCCGTCCCCCTCCACCTGCGCAACGCTCCCACCGGCTTGATGCATGCGCTGGGATACGGGGTGGAGTACAAGTACAGCCACGACCATCCCGGCCACTTCGTTGAACAACAATACCTCCCGGAAGGATTCACGACAAAGACGTACTACCGTCCCACAGACAACGGCCGTGAGAAAGACATGCGGGAACGGCTTAACCGCCTGTGGCCCGGGAGGAAGAGATGAGGGGCGTTCGGCGGGGTCTCGGCCTCCTTCTCGTGTTCATTCCCCTCTACGCAGAAGGGCAGACCGCGGTCCGTCTTGACACGGCGGCAGTCCCTCCCGGCAGTGCCCTTGTGCGGCGTGATTCCCTGTCGCGACCCGACAGCGCCGTCGTGCGCGTCGACTCCCTGGCCCGCTCATCTCCTTCGGGAGTCGATTCGATTGTCTCGTACACGGCGGTCGACTCGATTGTGTATGATATTGCGGCCCGGACGATGACGCTTCATGGCGAGGGTGCAATTGACTACAAGGAGCTCGGCCTCAAAGCCGCGCACATTGACATCAACTGGAATACCGCCACCCTCCATGCCCGCGGTGTCCCCGACCCGGCCGACAGCACCGGGGTCCGCATCAAGGGCCTGCCCGATCTCAAGGACGGTGGCGAATCCTACCACGGGTCGACCGTATCCTACAACTTCCGCACAAAAAAAGGGAAGATCGATCTGGGGAAGACGGAGATCGAGAAAGGCCTCTACTACGGCAGCGAAATCAAGAAGGTCGAGCCGGATGTCCTGTTCGTGCAGAATGGCAAGTTTACCACATGTGACCTCGAGCATCCGCACTACTATTTCGGCAGTCCGGAGATGAAGCTCATCGTCCGTGATAAGATCATCGCACGGCCGATCTATCTCTATATCGCGGACGTACCGGTATTCGCACTCCCGTTCGGCGTGTTTCCCTCGGAACGGGGACGCCGTTCGGGCCTGATCGCACCAGCGTTCGGCGAAAGTGAACGCGGCCGGTACCTGCTGCATCTGGGATACTACTGGGCGATGAACGACTACATGGACTGGAGTATACGGGCCGACGGCTATTCGAAGGGAAGCTACACGCTCTATTCGGAGTATCGCTACGGGCTGCGGTATTTGTTCAACGGGTCGTTAAGCGGATCATACGGACGCGTGGTCACCAGGGAGACGAGCGATCCCGATTTCACCGAAGACAAGGTATTCAACATTCATCTCGGCCACAATCAGGAATTCAACCCCACGACACGGCTTGTGGTGGACTTCACATTCACCAGCGGGTCGTTTTATCAACAGACCAGCAATGCACTGAACGACCTGCTGCGGCAGAATGTCATCAGCAACGCGACCCTCACGAAGTACTGGGAGGGAACGCCGAACAGCTTGACCTTCAACGTGCGGCGCGACCAGAATCTGCAACCCGCTCCCGGCGGCATCGAGCTGAGTGAGATCCTGCCGAGCATCAATTTCAATCACAGCCAGAGTTTCCCCTTCCGCTCCGGCAAGAGCAGCAGCGGGGGAGGGCAGTGGCGCTGGTTTGAACTGATCGGCCTTTCATACAGCGGCCAGTTTCTCAACACGCGCACGACCACGAACCTCGTTACGCACAAGGAGGTCGACGAGCGCCGCGGGGTACAGCATACCATTACCACCAATGCCGCTCCCAAGATCGGCTACGTCACTCTTGCACCGTTCTTCAACTATACCGAGAAGTGGTACGACAAGCGGATTTCCAGAAGTTATGATGTGCAGGACAGTGCAGTGCACACGCAGGATGTGAAAGCGATCACCGCCGTGCGGTATTTTGACATGGGTGTTTCGGCTGCCACGAAATTCTTCGGCATTTTCCAGCCCGGCATCCTCGGCATCAAAGGCATCCGCCACCAGGTCACCCCCAGCGTGACATACACATACCAACCGGATTTCTCGCAGTCGCGCTACGGATACTATGGCAGGTACAACGATGCCGCGGGCACCGAACAGACATACAGCCTGTATGAACGCGAAGTGTTCGGCGGAGCTCCAGGCGAAGAGCGGCAAGCCGTCAGTCTCCGGATCGGCAATGTCTTTGAAATGAAGACCGCCGCTGACGACACATCGGACAGGGAGAACAAGTTCCAGCTTTTGAATCTGGACCTTTCCACTTCGTACAATTTCGCCCGTGACAGCTTGAATTTCGATGAAGTCGGTGTGGGATTCCGGACGTCGATCGGGCAATTTTTGAACATCGGCGGGAGTGCGCGCTACAATCTCTATAAGTTCGTTCCGGACCCCGTCCGTCCCGGAACAGGACGGCGCGTGAACAAGTTTCTTCTGAGCGAAGGACGCTTCGCTGATATGACGGGGTTCAACATCAGCGTCGGCACGAGATTCAGCGGAGAGAAGCGGCAGACTACGGCGGGGCCTGTGCTGAGTGCGGAGGATTCCCTCCGCGAAAAAGAGCGGAGCGGGTACAGGAACCTCTACGACGAAGAACCACCCGACTTCAGCATTCCCTGGAGTCTGGACCTCAACTGGAACTTCAGCCAGAGCCGGCCCGGCGATCCTTCGTTGATCTATCGCAGTTCAGGGCTCTCCGCATCGCTGGGATTCAATCTCACCGACAACTGGAAATTCACGGCCAGTGCGAACTACGACCTGATCAACCGGCAATTCGCCGCGCCCCAGATCACAGTGTACCGGGACCTCCATTGCTGGGAAATGAACTTCTCGTGGGTACCAACGGGATACTACAGGAATTACCGGCTGGAAATACGTCTGAAAGCGCCCCAATTGCAGGATGTGAAGCTGACGAAACAGGCCAGCGGGAGGAACCTGTTCTAGGCGGTTTGCTTCCTCTCCTCGTACCTGTATACCGGCTCTTTTTTCCGCAGGATCACATCCCGGGTGATCGTACAGCCCGTCACGCCCTGTTTGTCGGGGAGCGTGTACATGACCTCGGTCATGACCTCTTCGAGGATTGACCGGAGCGCACGCGCCCCGGTACCCCGCTCCATCGCTTTCTGGACGACGGTCTTCAGGGCGGCCTCCTCGAACACCAGATCGACACCTTCCATTCTGAACAGGCGTGCATACTGCTTGACGATGGCGTTTTTGGGGCCCGTCAGAATGTTCAGCAGGGCATCCTCACCCAGCGACTGCATTGCACTGACCAGCGGCAGGCGGCCGACAAACTCCGGAATCATGCCGTACTTGATCAGATCTTCGGGCTGCACCATCCGAAGGTACTCGTCGGACTGCACGTCCTTCTTGCCGCGGATGTCGGCGCCGAATCCCATCGGGTTGCGGTTCACCCGGCGCGCAACAATCTTGGAGAGCCCTTCGAAGGCTCCGCCGCAGATGAACAGGATATTGCGGGTGTTAATGTTGATCAGGCTCTGCTCGGGATGCTTGCGTCCGCCTTTCGGTGGAACCCCCGCCACAGTGCCTTCCAGGATCTTCAGGAGCGCTTGTTGTACGCCTTCGCCCGACACATCCCGGGTAATGGACGCGCTTTCACTCTTGCGCGCGATCTTGTCGATTTCGTCGATATACACAATCCCGCGTTCCGCCTTCTCCACGTTGTACTCGGCGTTCTGCAGGAGGTGCACCAGAATCGTCTCGACGTCGTCGCCCACGTAGCCCGCTTCGGTCAGCGTGGTGGCATCGGCAATGGCGAACGGGAGGTCGAGGATCTTCGCCAGCGTTTGTGCGAGGAGAGTCTTGCCGGTGCCGGTCGGACCTATCAGCAGGATGTTGGTCTTCTCAATTTCCACTTCATCCAGTTCAAAGAGGTGGTCCCGGGCATCGATGCGCTTATAGTGATTGTACACCGCGACCGCGAGCGCGCGCTTCGCGTGCTCCTGCCCGATGACGTATTCGTCGAGGGCTGCTTTGATCTGGGTCGGCACAAGGCTCGCGCGCGGGCCGCGTTTTGCTGTAAATGCTGCAAGATTGTTCCGGATAATGTCTACCGAGCTTGCAACGCAGATGTCACAGATGTAGACATCGGGGCCTGCAATGATGCTCTGCACCTCTTCCGGGGTGCGGTTGCAGAAGGAACAATGGATCTTGTCGCCGTTACGAGTGCGTTGGGTCATGGGGGTGTCGCCGAAGCACTATTTTTTTGCTTCGCGCTCCTTCTTGACGTAAACGTTGTCGATCAAACCATACGCTTTGGCATCTTCCGACGACATGTACCGGTCGCGGTCCGTGTCCTTCTCCAGGCTTTCGAGCGGCCGGCCGCAATGATGGGCCAGGATTTCATTGAGACGCCGCTTTGTCCGCAGTATCTCTTCCGCCTGAATGCTGATGTCGGACGCGGTTCCCTGTACGCCACCCCAGGGCTGATGGATCATGATGCGCGAGTTGGGAAGTGCGGAGCGCTTCCCCTTGGTCCCTCCGGCAAGCAACACCGCCCCCATGCTGGCCGCAAGGCCGATGCAGATGGTGGACACATCCGGACGGATGTACTGCATGGTATCGTAGATTGCCAGTCCGGAGGAGACGCTGCCGCCGGGACTGTTGATATACACGTTGATGTCCTTTTCGGGATCTTCCGATTCCAGGAACAGCAGCTGTGCTATGATCAGGCTCGCGACCGTGTCATCAATCGGCGTGCCGATGAACACGATCCGTTCCTTCAGCAAGCGTGAGAAGATGTCATAGGCGCGCTCGCCCCGGCCGGTCTGTTCGACGACCATAGGAATCAATTGGGCGCGGATATCGGGGATGTGCATTGGATCTCCTTGTTCATCAATGCTGAGGTTCTGTCACGATCTTGTCGGTGATCCGGGCGTGATCCTTGAGGAAGGCCGCGATCTTGTTCGTCAGCAGACGGTCCCGGATCGCCTCGGAAGTCTTCACATGCGGAAGAAGTTTTTCCTTGGTCAATCCGCTCCGGGCGGCTTCATCGTCGGCGACCTTTTCCAGATCCGCCTCTGTCACCTCAATGTGCTCTGTTTCTGCGATGCGTTCTTTAATGAGCATCCACTTTGCCTGCCATACGGCATACACGCGTCGTTCCTCGCGGAACTTCTTGTCGTCGAAGCCCGCCGGTAACTGCCGGTCGCGGGAACGGTTGCGGAGCTCCTCCACGTACGAATCCAGAATGCCCTCCACCAGGGCGTCCGGAACGCTGAATTCATGCCGGCGGACAATTTCCGAAGCGATATCGTCGGCCACCTTGGCCTCCGTGCGTTCCGTCCAGTACCGCTCCAGATCGGCGCGGATCGAAGCACGGAACTCCTCGGGCGAACTCACCTTGTCCCGGGTCACCTTCCGTACTAACGCTTCATCATAGGGTGGAAGTTCGACCTTGTCTATTTTTTTTGCCGTAATGGCGATGTGGACGTCATGGGCGTGGTCATCGTGCTGCGTCGTGTATTTTGTCTTGACCTCTTCGTGCACTTTGATGTTCCGCAACGCTCCCTTGATTTCCGGGGTGAGCGAGGCATCGGAGAGGTAGAAACGCACGCCCGCCGACTTCTTGCCGATCAGAGGCGTACCCGCGTCGTCGAGTTCCTGCACATCCGCGGTGACGACGTACTCATCGTCGGCGGCAAGGTCCGCAGGTATCATCGTGCTGTGCACTTTACGCAGCTGCAGGAGCTCATCCTCCACCTCCGCATCGGTCACCGGGTGCACGGGCCGCTCCACTGCGATGCCTTTGTACGCCTTCAGATCGACCACGGGTTTGACTTCATACTTGATTTTGAAGCGGAAGTGTTCGCCGCGTTTGAAGTCCATGTCCGTCATTGACGGAGTTCCCACCGGGTGGATGTTCCGCTCTTCCATGGCTGCATGGTAGGCATCGTTCGCGATGTCATCAAGAGACTCGTGCTCGATTGCCTCACCGTACAGTTTCTTGATCATCTCCAGCGGTGCTTTGCCCTTCCGGAAGCCCCGCAATTCTGCCTTGGCTCGATACTTTGCGTAGGCCTTGTCAAACGACGGTTGAAGCTCTTCGCTCGTGAGCTGGAATTCCGCTTCGTGTTGTACGTCGGAGTGGTTTGTGATTGTTACCTGCACCAGAAGATTCCTCGAATGATGGTGGTGTCATGATGCGCTGAGGTGAACGTCAAGGCACACCTACAAGGCCTGCTCGCCCGCAAGATCGTTGTGGGCATAGGGGGACTCGAACCCTCACGGATTGCTCCACTAGATCCTAAGTCTAGCGCGTCTGCCAATTTCGCCATATGCCCGATCGCACGATAGCGACGGTCGTCATTCAACACGTAACAGGTAATGTAGGGAAAAAAGGCGTGACTTCCAAAGTGCCGTCAGGGGTTCGCCACCGGCGGGTGCGGGAGCATAAGCCGGAAGGTGGAGCCCTGACCCGGCGAAGAGGAGACATCGACGGTACCGCCGTGGTCTTCCATGATTCTCTTTACAATAGAGAGGCCCAGGCCCGTGCCGTGCTTTTTGCCGTGGGAGAAGAATGGTTCAAAGAGGTGCCGGCGGACCTCGTCGGGGATACCCGGACCTGTATCGTGGACCTCCACGGCGATTCCGCCTTCCAGGTTCTCCGTGCGGATGGTGACCGTGCCCCCCTGGGGCATCGCATCGGCAGCGTTGCTGACGAGATTGGTGAGCACCCGGGCGAACTTCACTGCATCCAGGAGCGCCATACCGTCGTATCCGTACGAGCGGCGGAGCGCAATGTTCCGGCTGGTGAGGTCGGTCTCGAGAAACGGGAGAATCTGTTCCATCGCCTCCGGGAGACGCACGCTGGTGAGCACGGTTGTGGAAGTCCCGCGGCTGAATTCCAGGATCTCCCGTACCATTGCCGAAAGCCGGTCTACCTGAAGAATCATCTGTTCGGCCATGTGCGCAGCGTCGGCGGAATCGGACTTCTTTTTGATCGCGCCTGCATACAACCGCATGGTCGCCATCGGGTTCGTGATGTCATGCAGTATCGTGGCCGCCATGCGTCCCACCGCACTCAAGCGTTCATTGTGGATCATGTCCTGTGCGAGCCGCGCATTCTCGACGGCAATTGCCGCGTGCACCGAGAGTGCATCGATGAACGATTCATCTTCCGGTCCGAAATGACCCGTGCGCTTGTTGAGAAGCTGGAACACGCCGATGATGTTGCCGTCACGGTTGCGCATGGGCATGCACAGCACCGTATGTGTCGTGTACCCGCTCTTGTGGTCGATGTCCGGGCTGAAGCGAGGATCACGGTACGCATCGGTGATATTGACCGTTTCTCCCGTCCGTGCGACATACCCGGCGAGTCCCTTCCCGAGGGGCAGGCGGATTTCCGATATTCCGTCGCCCTGCGCAACCATCGACCAGAGCTCATCGGCTTTCTGATCCACCAGATACACCGTGCCGCGGTCCGCGGTAATGGTGCGCGTCGCCACATCAAGAATAAGCGCAAGAACCGTCCCGAGGTCGAGGGCTGAATTCACAATCTTACTTGCTTCGATGAGGATCGTCAGGCGGTCCATCCGGTTCCGGGACGCCAGAATATTCCGCCCCAGCTCCATGACAAAGTTTTGATCCATTGACCGGAGACGGAGGGCGAGGTTGTTGAGCAGGTTGAAGGCAATCTGGCTGTGATCGTGGACCAGGTCGTGATAGTTGTCGACACTGAGAACGAGGATTTCGCATGCATCCAGAGCTTCCGCCCGGGCGGAGCGGGGAAGGCCGTCGATGAGCGACAATTCACCGAAGAAATCACCGGGGTGAAGCACCGCAAGCAACGATTCGACGCCGAATTTCGTATATTTCTTTATCCGGACTCGCCCGCTGGCGATCAATAACAGATCGCGTCCTTTGGAATACTCGTCAAAGATAAGATCACCGGCATCGAAGTGGCGCTGCGTAAACCGATGACGGCAACGGCGCACGATGGCGGGATCGACATCACGGAAGAGGATATTCTGTTGCAGGATCTCGATGAAGGTCTGCGATGCAGGGGGCTTCCGCCGCACCGCCCGGCGTCGCGGACTCCCGGCTTTGGTCTTTGCCGGGGCTTTGGGTTTGGACTTTGCAGTGCGTCGCGCGTTCATATGAAGACCGGACGGGTCACTTGGGCGGTGGATTTCGGTGAATGATAGCCAAACCGTATGCCAGAGTCAAGCCACATCCGAACAACTCCGACACACCTTATGGATGATGCCATTGTCCTCAGGACAACCGGACTCGCGAAACGTTTCGGACGTCGATGGGCAGTCAGGAACCTCGACCTGAGTGTCCGACGGGGAGAAGTCTTCGGCTTTCTCGGCCCGAACGGTGCAGGAAAAAGCACGACGATCCGGATGCTGCTCTCACTTGTCCGCCCGACTGAAGGCCGGGTGGAGCTCTTCGGCAATCGCCTGACGCGGCGACAGCGGAGCGGGCTCCGGAAGATCGGTGGGCTTGTGGAGCGGCCTGACTTCTATCTCTACCTGACGGCCCGCCGGAATCTCGAGATCGTTGCCGGCGTGCGGGGGGATGGCTCGGCCTCCGATATCGACCGCGTGCTCGACACCGTGGGTCTTACTTCCCGTGCACACGACAAAGTCAAGACCTACTCCCATGGTATGAAACAGAGGCTCGGCATCGCGCAGGCTCTGCTCGGGGCGCCGGAGCTGATCATCCTGGACGAACCCACCTCCGGTCTGGATCCCCAGGGAATCAAGGAAGTCCGTGAACTCATCCGGCAGCTCTCCCGCGAAGGCCGGATGACGATCTTTCTTTCGTCGCACCTGCTGAGCGAGATCGAACAGATCGCCACAAGCATGGCGATTATTAATCAGGGCCGGCTGGTGGTGCAGGGACGGGTGGCGGATTTGCTGGAAGCGGGTGACAATGTCGTCCGCATCGAAACACCCATGAGAGACCGAGCACTGGCGGTGATCGCATCGTCGGGCCTCGCAACCACCGCACACGCGGTGGGACCGGCGATTGAGTGCTCGATGTCGCGCGACCGTGTCGGCGAATTGAACCGGCTTCTCGTTCTCGAAAATATCCCCGTCCTTGCGCTGGTGCCGAAGCGATCTCTGGAAGAGTACTTCCTCTCCATCACCGAGGGAGGGAGCGAACTATGAAGACCATTCTTGGCAACGAGATTCTCAAGACGGGATTGAAGTGGCGTTCCTACATCTCCTTTCTGGCGATTGCCATCGTTGTCCCGCTGGTGGAAGTCGCGCTCAAGCTGCAGGGAACGTCCTGGGAACGCAGCATCACCCGCGGCTTTTCGCAGGACTTTGTCATTCTCGGGAACATCCTGAACGGATACTTCATCACGCACGTGATCATGAATGCGCTGTGGATTCACGTGCCCATCCTGGTGGCCCTGGGGGCCGGCGACCAGCTCGCAGGTGAGGCAACCGGCGGCACATTCCGTCTGTTGCTAACGCGGCCCGCCTCGCGCAGCCGCATCCTCGCGGCAAAGTACGCCACCTCCCTGTTGTATGCGCTGGCGCTGGTGGCCTTCATGGCCGTGCTCACCCTGAGTCTGGGTGTGCTGCTCTTTGGCACGGGCGATCTTCTGATTACCGGGCGCACGTTTACAGTGCTCGCGGAGCACGAGGTGCTCTGGCGTATTGTGGTGGCATTTGCGCTTGCTGCGTGGGGCATGTGGACTGTTGCGTCGCTGGCATTCCTGTTTTCCTCACTGGTGGAGAACGGCATCGGACCGCTGATCGGCACGATGGCGGTAATCATCGTGTTCTTCATCATTGGCAATGTGCCGGCGGACCTCTTCACGGCCATCAAACCCTATTTGTTCACCTCCTACCTTGATCTCTGGCAGAAGATGTTCGAAGACCCGATCCCCTGGAAGAGCGTGCTGCATTCGGTGTATGTGCTCGGCGGCTTCAGCATTGGTTTTTACGCCATCACTTGGTATATTTTTCTGCAGAAAGACATCCTGAGCTGACCCAACGACCCTCATTACCGTAAGGACCTTCCCCTCATGGATCTCCAACGTATTCAAGCAGCCCTGCGAGAGCGGGACTTCGGTGGCTGGCTCCTGTGCGATTTCCATCATCGCGACCACCTTGCGTACCGTGTCCTCGGGCTCCCTATGGAGCGGATGACCACCCGCAGGTGGTTCTATTATATTCCGGCGCGTGGCACCCCGAAAAAACTGGTGCACAGCGTTGAAAAGGGGAAGCTTGACTCGTTGCCCGGATCTCTGCAGGTCTATCTTGCGTGGGAGCAGCTCCACGTTCTGTTGAAGAGAATGCTCGGTCCGAAGAAGACTCTGGCGATGCAATATTCGCCAAAGAACAACATCCCTGCGGTGTCGCTCGTCGATGCGGGCACCGTCGAACTTGTCCGCAGCTTCGGCCACAAAGTGGTTTCCTCCGCGGATCTCGTGCAGCTCTTTGAAGCCGTCATCGATGAGGAGGGCTATGCGTCGCATTGCGAAGCTGCCGTGCTGGTCGATCGAATCCGCGCCGAGGCCTTCACGCGGATCAGTGAGGGAGTACGGTTAGGGAACGGCGTGTCAGAGCTGGAGATCACGCGGTTCATCATGGACCGCTTTGCGCAGGAAGGGCTGACGACCGCGGATGCGCCCATCGTGGGTACAAACGAACACCCGGCAGACCCGCATTTTGAGTCCACACCCGGCAACAACCGGCCGTTCAAACATGGCGACACCGTGTTGATCGACCTCTGGGCAAAGAAGAACGTCCCCCGGGCGATTTACTATGATATCACCTGGGTGGGGTACATCGGCGATACACCATCTGCACAGTACCGGGAGATCTTCGATGTTGTGGTCAAAGCCCGCGACGCCGCAGTGGCTCTGGTGCAGAGCAAGTTTGCGAAGAAACAGCCTTGCTACGGGTGGCAGCTGGATGATGCCGCGCGTGCTGTCGTAAAGAAAGCCGGCTACGGCAGGTACTTCGTGCACCGCACGGGACACTCCATCGGTGAGGAAACTCACGGCAACGGCGGCAATATCGACAATCTGGAAACACGCGACGACCGGCTTCTGATGCCCGGCTGTTGCTTCTCAATCGAACCAGGGATCTATCTTGAGGGATCCATGGCCGCCCGGACCGAGGTGAATGTCTTTATCCGCCACGACGGTGTTCCCGTGGTGACCGGAGAGATCCAACGCGAACTGGTGAGGATGTGATGGCTTCCCAACTTCGTTTTTCCGATATCCGCACCGGTTTCCATCCCACGTTCTGGGTTGCCAACGGGATGGAGCTCTTCGAACGTCTTGCGTACTACGGTCAACAGATTGTCTTCATGATCTACCTCCGCAACAAGCTCGGGTTCACCGAGGCGGAGGCAGGCCAGCTTTCCGGCGTGTTTGGAGGTTTGATCTACCTCCTGCCGATTCTCGGGGGCACGCTCGCCGACAAATGGGGGTTTCGCCGCGCGTTCAACATTGCTTTTTCCATACTGGCGCTTGGCTATTTCCTGATTGGCTCCCTCGGCATGGAAGCCTTTGCCGGAGTATACGGCGACATTTCGTTGTACTGGCTGTTGATGGCTTTTCTCGTGCTGACCGCATTCGGGGGATCGTTCATCAAACCTTCCGTTCTTGGCACAGTCGCGGTGACCACGAACGAAAAGACGAAATCCATCGGGTTTGCCATCTATTACTGGCTCGTCAATGTCGGTGCCCTGCTGGGACCGACGATCGCGTTTCTTGTGCGGGACAGATTCGGCAACGAGTTTGTCTATATGGTCTCCACGGTCAGCTGCCTCGCAATGCTCATCGTCAACATGCTGCTGTACAAAGAAGTGCAGACAGTCACGACGGGTCCGCCGGAGTCGTTGGGGAAGAAGTTCAAGAACCTGGTCACCGTGCTGTTGAACTTCAAGTTCATGATCTTCCTCCTGATTTACTCGTTGTACTGGATTATTTTCTGGCAGGAATTCATCATCATACCGTATTACATCACGGACTACATTGACAAGGACGCCCCCTACGAAATCATCCAGTCATGGGCGGGGGCCGGGGCGATTATCCTCCTCCAGATTCCGGTCAACTGGTTGACGAAGAACCTGCCCGTGCGGACCGCCATCTTGATAGGGTTCATCATGTCAAGTCTGATCTGGGTCATTATCGGCCTATCGCCGAGTATTCCTGCTATTTTCGCCGGCATTGTGGCGTTTTCGATCGGGGAAATGATCCAGGCGCCCAGGTATTATGAATACATCTCTACGATCGCCCCGCCGGGTCAGCAGGGGCTCTTTCAGGGGTATGCATTTCTTCCCATCGCCATCGCCAGGTTCGTCGGTGATCCAATAGGCGGATGGCTCTACCAGACATCAAAAGCAGCCGGCAAGCCGGAAATGGTGTGGTTTGTGCTCATCGGCATTGGTGTCGGGGCGGCGATCCTTATGGCGATGTACAACCTGGTTGTCGGTCACGTCGAATCAACGGCACGCACATGAGGGCATCATTCGTTATAGCGCTCCTTGTCGGTGTCCACTGCGCATTCGGTCAGCAGCGTTCCGGTGAGGAGATCCTCCGAAAGGCTGAAGAGAACTTTCACGACATCCGGGATTACACGGTGTCGCTGGACATTGTCGCGGACATTGAACGAATGAACATACCGCCGATGCACGCAACAATGTACTTCAAGCAGCCCGAGAAAGTTCACTTCGATGCGAAGGGAGTTGTGTTTCTCCCGCGTGAGGGGATGGGTGTGCAATTCGGACAGCTGACGCACCGGTATGCGGTGGACAGCGTCACACGCGAAGTGGTCGACGGCGCGGACATGTACCGGCTGGTGTTGCATCCGCGCGATGACAAGGCGGTCATACGACGCATGTTCATGTGGATCGATGGAAAACGATGGACGCCCGAGCGGCTTCTCATGCCGCGGTCCGATGGCCGCACCCTTGAAGCGCAGCTCACGTACGATCGGATCGATCACTTCTGGCTTCCATCGCGACTGGTGGTGACGTTTTCGGCACCCGAGAGAGACACGACAGCGGCGGCCCCGAGCACAAACCCGTTTGCCCGCGATCTTCCCGCAGCATCGCGCGGTAACACGCGCACCGGTACGGTGACGGTGAACTACACCGGCTACCGTGTCAACACCGATCTGCCCGACTCCCTCTTCGATGCGGATCAACGGAAGTAGTCGTGATCCGCTTCCGGTGACGTAGTTGTGTTGATGTTGGGACGGGTTTTTCGTACCATGAGTGCCCGGCAGCCTCTGCCGCCGTTTCCTGCCTTGTCCGTCCACTGGAAGCAACTGAAGGAAGCAACTGAAGGAGACCCGCAATGGTGCTTCAAGAAATGTTTGTGAAGAAAGGGAAGACCGTTCTGCGGATCGGTGAAGAGCGCACGGCGGCATACGAACGGCTCTACGCTGATCTGGCCGGCCGGATCGACCGCGGAGAGCTCCCCAGTCACAGCGATTATCTCGGCGGCAACGAGCTTGCAGTGAATATTTACAGGAAGAAGTATTATCTCAAAGACGTCGAGGGGGCAGTGGTAGAGCGCCGCCCCGAGGATGTCTTCGTCCGGCTCGCCTCGTTTCTCGCATCGAACGAGGCGGACGATGTCCGGCGCACGCGGTGGGCGGAGCGATTCTACCGCATGCTCTACGACGGACGCTTCATCCCTGGCGGGCGGGTTCTTGCGGGTGCAGGCGATCTCTACCGTCTGAAAACGCTGGCGAATTGCTTTGTGACGAAGATCCAGGTGGACAACATCGAATCGATCTACAATGCTGCGTATGAATGCGCTCGCACGTATTCGTACGGCGGGGGCATCGGCGTAGACATCAGCAGCCTCCGGCCGCGGGACTCCGTGGTGCACAACGCCGCCGATAAGTCCACCGGTGCGGTTTCGTTCATGGAACTCTTCTCCATGACGACCGGTTTGGTCGGGCAGAGCGGCCGCCGCGGGGCGCTCATGTTGACCATTGACGTGAAGCATCCGGACATCCTCGATTTTATCCGCGTGAAGAAGGTCTCCAATTGGGTGACAAAACAGATTTCCGAACAATGCCAATGGTCGGGATTATTTGATGCGGGGCAGCTCAAGGAGATTGAGCGACAGGTGCGGGAAAACACGCAGGTACGATTCGGCAATATCAGTATCAAGGTCAGTGACGAATTCATGCAGGCGGTGGACGAACAGACCCGGTATGGCACCTCGACCATACTGGTCTACCGCAAATTCTCCCGTCCCACAATCCGGACAGCCGCGCAGACGGCGGAGCGTCATTATTCGTACGGGATCCCTGCGAAGGATATCGGGACATATGAATTCGCCGGGGATTTCAGCGGGTGCGAGACACTCAACGCGTGGCTGGAAAAGCAGGGCGGTGTGGCTGTGCGTGAGGAGGATCTCGCGGATGCGTCCCAGCGGGATGTCTTCGGGGATTTTGTCGTCGAACAGCCGCACCAGGGGTATGACCTTGCTCTGCGCCGCGCCGGTGACTTCCTTCTGTATTATGCATCCGAAGAGACAGGTGACATTCGGCACCTTCTGAAAGCGCGCGAGATCTGGGACGCATTCATTGAAGGGAATTACCATACAGCGGAGCCGGGATTGATCTTCTGGACCGCCATGAGCAAGTACAGTCCGTCGAACTACGTCGGCCGTCCGATTTCCTGCACCAACCCCTGTGCTGAAGTGCCCCTGGAAGACGGCGGTGCCTGCAACCTTGGCTCGATAAACCTGAGCCGGTTCGTCACGGACGGGTACACGGGCCGTGCACGCGTGGAATGGGATGAATTGTGGAGGGTTGCGCAGGATGCAGTGCGATTCCTTGATAACGTCGTGGAATGGAACGCACTCCTCAACCCGCTGGAGAAGCAACGCCGTGCGGCCGCTGAGACCCGCCGGCTGGGGCTGGGCGTGATGGGCATTGCCGACATGCTCAACCAGCTCGGTATGGCGTACGACTCCGATGAGGGCGTTGCCATGCTGGAGCGCGCAATGGAGACAATCGCCAATGCGGCATATCAATCGTCCGCACTCCTGGCCGGGGAGAAGGGCGCATCGCCCATCTATTCCTCCGCAGAGTACTCGCGCTGCCCGTTCTTCCAGGAAGCGCTGAGCGATGAGACCCGCGCCCTCATCACCACACACGGCATACGGAACATCGCCATACTCTCCATCGCGCCGACCGGCAGCATCTCCAATATTGTGCTGGGGTTCCAGCACGATGGAAAGAACTATATTGGAGTCTCGGGCGGAGTCGAACCGGTGTTTGCCCTCTACTATACACGCCGTTCGGAGTCATTTGGCAACCAGAAATTCCGGGTCTTCCACAGCACCGTGCAGGCATATCTCGATATGAAGGAGCTGACGGATGACGCGCAACACCGTTCTCTGGAAGAACTGCTGCCGGCACACTTCCATCGGACCGCGCACGTTGTCGCGCCCGATATGCGGGTAAAGATCCAGGCAGCCTGCCAGCGGTATGTCGATCATTCGATCTCCTCGACCGTGAACCTGCCGGAAGATGTTGAGCCGGAGGTCATCTCACGAATCTATCTGCAGGCATGGAGGCACGGGCTGAAGGGGATTACCGTGTACCGCGACGGCAGCCGCTCGCCGATCCTGTCCGTGGATGGCACGAGCACGCCTTTCCAGGAAGCAAAGAACAAGCGCTTCCGCCTCCGTCTGCCGCCGGGCGAGGGAGCCGAAGTCGCACGCGAAATCGAAGTGGGTGGGGACGAAGTAGTGCGGCTGCCCGATGGACGCCTGACAACCGTGTATCACCTGTTGCGGCGTAAAGAGCCGGTGCAGGATGCAACCCTTGGCGCTGCATCAACAATTGTACGACCGAACTGAGTGTCACTCTCTTTCAGGAGTCTCTATCATGATCGTTCTTCCGGCAGTTCCCTCAGAGATTGAAGAAGTGACGCGCGAGAAGGCGCTTATCCCCGCACAGGAAACCCGAGAAACCCTGGTGAGCGTGCGTCCGGATGTGACCGAAGCACGCGTGTACCGGCTGCGCAGCGGCTTCGTGAACAACAGCGTGTTTGTCACGCTCGGCTATGTGCGTGAGAACGAGCGCAACCGTCCGATTGAGATCTTCATCAACAGCAAGGATCTGACCCGGGCCGCGGAGTACGCCGTGCTCACCCGTCTGATTTCGGCCATCTTCCGGAAGTCGACAGACCCGACCTTTATCCTTGAGGAATTGCGCGGCATCTATGATCCCAACGGCGGGTATTTCAAGGATGGGAAATACATCCATTCGTTCTATGCGGAAATCGCCAAGGTCATTGAACAATTTTTCGAAGACATCGGTGTGACGTCGGCGGGCGCTGTACAAACCGCCAGTGCAAAAATTGAGACCCGGCGCGGGGAAGATGCGACGAACCAGTTCAAGATCTGTCCGAAATGCGGCGACCGGTCGGTGAAAGTCGAGAACGGCTGCATGTCGTGCGTGAATGCGGAGTGCGGGTATAGCAAGTGTGATGATTGAGAAGGGCTGACAGCAAGTTTTTCCGCGTTGGTGCATCCTACCTTATAGAGCCAGAGTCCTCGGAACCAGAGCTTTCAGAAAAGCCATGACCTACCCGGACGATGCGGAACTTGTCGGGCGAAGCTGCAAGGGTGACAAAGAGGCGTTCTCGCTGCTCTACGCCAAGTACCAGCGACGCGTATTTGCCTTCTGCTACCGCCTGATGGGTCACCGTGAAGCCGCGGAGGATGCCGTGCAGACGTCGTTTCTGAAGGCGTACCAGTCTCTTGCCACGCTCGATGACCCCCGGCTCTTTTACTACTGGCTGTTCACCATTGCGCGCAATGAAGTGTTCTGCCACATCCGCAAGCGACGGGGAACCGGTGTCACGATATCCATCGATGAGGCGGAGGATGTGTGGGATGGTGAGTCGCCTCACGAGAAGCTCGTCGACAAAGAGATGCTGGAGCTGGTGGAACGACTGATGGGACAGTTGAAAGCGGAGTATCGCGAGGCCTTGATCCTCCGGCAGTATGAATGCCTTTCCTATGCGGAGATTGCCGCGATCACGGGCGATTCCATTAGTGCCGTGGAATCAAGATTGTTCAAGGCGCGCAAGGCACTCGCGCAGCGGCTGGCACCGTTTGTCCGATGAGAGGAAAATGTCCTGTGGAGGAAACAATGGATTGCATGGGCTTTCAGCAGTTGATCAGCAGGTTGCGGGATGGGGAATTGCCGTCCGGTGAATCTGCCGGGGTCTTTCAGCATATCTCGGTGTGTGAAGATTGCCGGGACTTCTATCATGCGCTCCAGGCTCTCGAGTCTGCAATGGGCCGTATTGCCGATCGCGTCCCGCACGGCTCAAGGGTTCGTCCGCTCCCTCTTCCCGGCGCGTTCCGGGCGCAGAAGTGGTGGAATCAACAGGTGGCATTGCGCCTTCCTGTCCTGGCATTGCTGTTGTGTGCTTTTGCTGCGAGTCTGATCGTTTTGCTCCCCGGAAGCTCTCTGTTTCGCGAGCCACAGTCAATCTATGTGACAAAACTCCCGACGGTGGTTGTCGACGCAACGACGGCGCCACCCGAACCAATGCAATAATATCGGAGGTCTACAATGCAAACACGAATAGCGGTGTGCGTAACCTCCCTGTCCCTGATGTGGATGGTGGGGTCGACAACGGGTGCAGCGCAGGATCCTTCAGAGCCGAGAGAATATGCGGAACTCTGCTGTCTCGAATGCGCGGCGTCTGCACCACAGGATCAGCCAGAGGTGAAGAAGCGTGTGAATCCCTGGTATCCGACAGTCTTGAAGGAAGCCGGTATGGAGGGAGAAGTCCGGCTGAAGGTGTTCATCGATGAGAAAGGAATGGTGGAAAAGGCCGAGCCAATCAATTCCACGCATCCGGGCTTAACCACACAGCAATATACGTACTTCGTCCAGGCTTCGATCGAGGCGGTCAAACAGTGGGAATTCTCCCCGGCCATGAAGGATGGCAAAGCCATCAAGGCGGAGGTCACGATACCGTTTAGATTCAAGCTCTCGGATGGTCCGCAGAAATCGAAAGATGAAGATCTCGTACGTCTCCAGCAGAGCGTGCATGATATCCTGGTCGGCGAGTCAGTACAAGGACTGAAGGACAAAATAAGCGCACAGGCGTACGCTGTCATTGGGAACAAACAGGAGCTCCTCATAGCACTCCTTTCCGACAAGGGGAAGAGAAACCTGCTGGTTGAAGGCAGTGACAGCAGGTTGGAGACGGCGCGTACGGTTGTCAGCGACGCAGGTGATATGGCGTACACCGTCCTTAAAACGCGGCCGGCGGCAGGGAAGGCTGACCGGTATCACACTGTGGTATTTATGAAATCTTCCGGCGGCACGTGGACCATTGCAGCGTGGCATGCCGGGTTGTAAACGCAATGTTGTCCCTGGACCTTTCGTGTGTTGTTCTTGGACTTGTCAGGGAATCCTCGTACCATTACGTGGAAGTCTCACGGAACTCCCAATCGGCTGCCTTGTTCTATTGTATACGATGACTCCCATGATGCTCTTTGTTGTGCCACTGATGTGTCTGCTGGTTGTTGCGGCGGTTGCTCTGTATCCGCGTTCCGGACTGATCGCCCGATGGAGACGCAGGAATGCCGGCAAAACACGCTCCGCGGTGGAAGATGCGCTCAAGCACGCCTACGACTGCGAATACCGCGGCGTTGCCTGCACCATTGAAAGCATCGCAGGCTCTCTTTCTCTCTCAACAGACGCCGCCGCCCGGCTTGTGTCGCGACTGAATGCCGCGGGTTTGCTCCTTCCGGACAAAGTCGCCCTTCGTCTTACCTCCGGAGGACGTGCCTATGCACTGAGAGTCATCCGCATCCACCGTCTCTGGGAACGGTACCTTGCGGATGAGACCGGCGTGCGTGAAGTGGACTGGCACCGGCAAGCCGAACAGCAAGAGCATCGTCTATCGTTGGAGGAAGCCGATGCACTCGCGGCCCAGCTGGGCAATCCGCAATTTGACCCTCACGGTGATCCCATCCCCTCGGCGAAAGGGGACGTTCCCGAACAGCAGGGAGTACCGCTCACGACGCTGGGCCAGGGTGCATTCGCCGGCATCGTACATATCGAGGACGAACCCCGCGAGGTGTACGCTCAGATTTCCGCGCTCGGATTCTATCCCGGCATGCAACTGCAGGTGCTGGAAGCGAATGCAGAACGCATACGGCTTGATGCCAACGGTGAAGAAGTGATCCTTGCGCCTCTGCTGGCCCGCACGATTACTGTGGCTCCTCTGGCGGAAGAACGCCGGGTGCACGGTCCCTTCACGACACTGGCCTCGGTGAAGTCCGGGGAGGAAGTTCAGGTGACAAGTATCTCGCGTGCATGCCGCGGCCAGCAACGCCGTCGGATGATGGATCTTGGCATCGTGCCGGGAACTGTTATCAGCCCCGAAATGGAGGGTTTTGCCGGCGATCCGATTGCATACCGTGTGCGTGGCGCCCTGGTGGCCCTGCGTCGCGAACAGGCGTCCCAGATTTTCGTCAGGAGCCGGGCGTCATGACGACAGTGCAAGAACAACCCACAGCTGCCGGCCAGCGTACACCCGAGGCATGTGAAACCTGTCCGGCATTCAATGCCGGGCATCTGACACGACTCGGCATCAGCATCACCGACGTGGACTATGTCGTTGCTCTCGCCGGCAATCCCAATACCGGAAAGAGTACGGTGTTCAATGCCCTGACGGGGCTGCGCCAGCACACAGGAAACTGGCCCGGCAAAACCGTGACCCGGGCCGAAGGCGGCTTCTCCTACGGCGACAAGAAATTCAAAATCGTCGACCTCCCCGGTACCTACTCATTGCTGTCAACGAGCGCCGACGAAGAAGTCGCGCGTGACTTCATCCTCTTCGGCCGGCCCGATGTGACAGTGATCGTGGTGGATGCGACACGCCTTGAACGCAATCTCAACCTTGTGCTCCAGGTGCTGGAAATCACCGACCGTGCGGTGCTGTGTGTGAATTTGATGGATGAAGCCCGCCGGCACAACATTGCGGTGGACCAGCGGATACTCGCGAAGGAATTGGGCATCCCGGTCGTGCTGACGGCCGCGCGGCAGCGCGAGGGAATGGATCTGCTCTTGCAGAGTATCTCCGAGGTGGCTGCCGGGATGTTTGTGTGCCGGCCGCACCGCGTGCACACACTGCCGCGCGATGTTGCGGCAGCCCTGGATGCCATGACGGACCGGGTCCGGAAGCTCTTTCCCGATCTTCCGAACGCGCGCTGGGTTGCCCTCCGGCTTCTCGAAGGCGACCAGCGAATGATTGAGGCGGTACAGTCCGGAGAACTCAGAACGCTCGTCAGCACTCATGCAGGCGGCGCGCCCCGGGCAGAAGAGGTGACCGCATGACGCCGGATCGGGCCACCCCGGACGCCGTCCTTGCCGAGGCGGACGCACTGCGCTGGAAACTGGGTGAGGATTATCACGACTCCCTGATGGAGGGGATCTACGCGGATGCCGCACGGATCGCCGACCGCGCCGTGACGCGGAGTGGCGATGTACAGCGCTTCGATCTGGACCGGACCATCGACCGGATCGTAACGAGCCGCTGGCTCGGATTCCCCGTGATGGTCTTGCTGCTGGCGGTGGTATTCTGGATTACGATTGTGGGCGCAAATATCCCCTCGGGATTTCTTGCGTCGATCTTGCTGGACACGGTTCACCCGTGGCTGAAGGCGGGTGCGGCGGGCCTCGGCTTCCCGGGGTGGCTTTCCGGATTTCTGATCGACGGCGGTTATCTCGCCGGCGCCTGGGTCATCAGCGTCATGCTTCCCCCCATGGCCGTCTTCTTCCCGATCTTCACGCTGTTGGAGGACTTCGGGTATCTCCCGCGCGTTGCGTTCAACATGGATGCGTTGTATCGCCGCGCCGGCGCCCATGGCAAGCAATCGCTCACCATGACCATGGGTTTCGGCTGCAATGCAGCCGGCGTTGTCGCGGCACGCGTCATTGACAGTCCGCGGGAACGATTGATCGCCATCATTACCAACAACTTCTCCCTCTGCAACGGCCGGTGGCCGACACAAATCCTCGTGGCCGGAATCTTCGTCGGCGCCCTTGCGCCGCCGTATCTCGCCGGCGTCGTCTCGGCGGGAGCGGTTGTCTTTGTGGCCGTGCTCGGCGTGGTACTCAGTCTCGTGGTCTCCTGGGGGCTTTCCCGCACCGTCCTGAAAGGTGAAGCGTCGGCATTCAGTCTGGAGTTGCCTCCCTACAGGCCGCCGCGGATATTGCAGACACTCTACACCTCGCTGATTGACCGCACACTGTATGTCCTGTGGCGCGCGATTGTGTTCGCAGTACCCGCGGGACTGGTCATCTGGCTGGTCGCGAATGTGCACATCGGCGGCGTCTCGGTGGCCGAGCATTTCATCAACTGGTCAAACCCGTTCGGGCTCCTCCTCGGTCTCAATGGGGTGATATTGCTTGCGTATATCATTGCGATACCGGCAAACGAAATTGTCGTGCCGACGGTACTGATGCTCACCGTGCTGACGACTTCCGCGCTCACCGGCGTTGGTGCGGGTGCGGGTGTCATGTTCGAAGCAGACTCGGCCACGACAACGGCGTCAATTCTTCATGCCGGCGGATGGACGGCGCTCACCGGCATCAATCTCATGCTCTTCAGTCTGCTGCACAATCCCTGTTCGACGACCATCTATACGATCTACAAAGAAACCGGCAGCGTGAAATGGGCCGCGCTGGCCACGCTCATCCCGCTCAGCATGGGGTTCGTCGTGTGCCTCGCAGTGGCGACGCTGTGGCGTGCATTTGCCGGTTAGCAAAAAAGCTTAAGATTTTCTCATTTCTCGGAATTCTCTCTCCCCGGCTCCTATTTTTCGCAGGAATTGCGTATATTTTTGGCATGCAATTCGCAGTATCACACCGGATACCCAAACTGCTTATCCGTTTGTCAATCTCGATCTAAGGAAGAACGATGAAACGCAACACGGTGACTATCGACGGCAATGAAGCGGCGGCATATGTCGCTCATAAGCTGAACGAAGTTATTGCCATCTATCCCATTACCCCGTCATCCAACATGGGCGAATGGGCCGACGAGTGGTCAGCCCAGGGAAGGAAGAACCTCTGGGGAACAGTCCCCTCGGTGACTGAGATGCAGAGTGAAGGCGGCGCGGCCGGTGCGGTCCACGGTGCCCTTCAGGCGGGCGCGCTGTCGACGACCTTCACGGCGTCTCAGGGCCTCCTGTTGATGATTCCCAACATGTTCAAGATTGCCGGCGAACTCACCTCGACCGTATTCCATGTCTCCGCGCGATCCGTTGCCGCCCATGCACTCTCGATTTTCGGTGACCACAGCGACGTCATGGCGACCAGGAGCACCGGTTGGGGATTGATCTCCTCGAACAGTGTTCAAGAGGTGATGGACATGGCGTTGATCGCACAGGCGGCGACGCTTGAAGCGCGTGTCCCCTTCATACATTTCTTCGATGGATTCCGCACTTCGCATGAGGTACAGAAGATTGAACAGCTGACTGATGAGGACATGCGTGCACTCATCAGCGATGACCTGATCCGCGCACATCGCGGGCGGGCACTCTCTCCCGAGCACCCCGTGCTGCGTGGTTCCGCGCAGAACCCCGATGTGTTCTTCCAGGCGCGCGAAACCTGCAACCCCTTTTACGCGGCCTGTCCGGATATCGTCCAGAAGGTGATGGACAAGTTTGCGGCGGTCGTGGGGCGGCAGTACAAGCTGTTCCAGTATGTCGGCTCGCCCACCGCCGAACGGGTGATTGTCATGATGGGCTCCGGTGCCGAGGCCGCGCAGGAAGCCGTGGAGTTCATGAACGCCAGAGGCGCAAACGTCGGCCTGATGAAAGTCCGGTTGTACCGTCCGTTTTCCATCAAGCATTTTGTGGATGCCCTCCCCGCAACCGTGAAGCAGATTGCGGTATTGGATCGCACGAAAGAACCGGGCGCTCCGGCGGAGCCGCTCTTTCTTGATGTGGTCATGGCGATCAACGAGGCGCTGATGAACGGCACCGCTCCGGTGAAGAGCATGCCCAGGGTCATCGGCGGCCGCTACGGACTTTCCTCGAAGGAATTCACGCCGGCGATGGTGAAAGCGGTATTTGACGAGCTCTCCAGGGCACACCCCAAGAACCACTTCATGGTCGGCATCGTCGACGATGTCACCAACAACAGCCTCGACTACGATCACAGCTTTTCCACTGAAGCCGATGACGTGTTCCGGGGCATCTTCTATGGTCTGGGTGCAGACGGTACCGTCGGGGCCAACAAGAACTCCATCAAGATCATCGGTGAAGACACGGAATTCTCCGCCCAGGGTTACTTCGTGTACGACTCAAAAAAGTCGGGTTCCACGACCACGTCGCACCTGCGGTTTGGACCGCGCCCGATACATTCAACGTACCTCATCAGCCAGGCGAAGTTTGTCGCGTGCCATCAATGGTTCTTCCTTGAGAAATACGACGTGCTGAAGCCCTGTCTCCCGGGAGGGACGTTCCTGCTGAACAGTATTTACGGCGTTGATGAAGTCTGGGACCAACTGCCGAAGCTGATCCAGGAGCAATTGATCAACAAGAAAATCAAGTTCTACATTATTGATGCCTACAAGGTTGCGAACAATACCGGCATGGGTGCGCGCGTCAACACCATCATGCAGACCTGCTTCTTTGCCATCTCGGGAGTGTTGCCGCGCGAGCAGGCGATCGAAGCAATCAAGAACTCGATCAAGAAGACCTACGGCAAAAAGGGCGACCAGATCGTCCAGCAGAATTTCCAGGCGGTCGATCAGACGCTGGCGAATCTGCACGAAGTGAAAGTCCCGGCAAAGGTGACGAGTGAGATTGCAATGCCCCCGGTCGTTTCGGCGCGGGCACCGAAGTTCGTGCAGGAAGTGACCGCACCGATCATTGCCGGGTTTGGCGACAATCTGCCTGTGAGCGCAATGCCGGTGGACGGCACGTTCCCGCTCGGCACGACACAGTGGGAGAAACGGAATATCGCTCTGGAAATACCGGTGTGGGACACGGTCACATGCATCCAGTGCAATAAATGTGCGATGGTCTGTCCGCATGCCGCCATCCGGACCAAAGTCTACGATCCAAAATCGCTTGCCGGCGCTCCTGCGACGTATAAGGCCACAGACTACCGCGGGCCGGAATACAAGGGGATGAAATACACCGTGCAGGTTGCACCCGAAGACTGCACCGGGTGCGAGCTCTGTGTCGAAGTGTGTCCGGCCAAGAACAAGACCGAAACCCGGTTCAAGGCAATCAACATGGCCCCACAGGGAGCCTTACGCGAACCGGAACGGGCGAATTTCGACTTCTTCCTTGCGATTCCGGATGTCGACCGTCGCCAGGTGAAAGTTGACACGGTGAAGGGCTCGCAGTTCCTGCTGCCGCTCTTTGAGTTCTCCGGCGCGTGCTCCGGATGCGGCGAAACACCGTACGTGAAGCTGGCCAGCCAGCTGTTTGGTGACCGCACGATTGTTGCCAATGCCACGGGCTGTTCGTCCATTTACGGGGGGAATCTCCCGACGACTCCGTGGACGGTGAATCATGAAGGTCGCGGAGCCGCCTGGTCGAACTCGCTCTTCGAAGACAATGCAGAATTCGGTCTCGGGATCCGGCTGACCGTCGACAAGCACACGGAAATGGCGCGTGAGCTTGTACAGAAACTGGCCTCCGCGATCGGCGATGACCTGGTCACGGGCCTGCTGAATGCGCATCAGTCTGACGAAGCCGGAATTCACGAACAGCGCAACCGCGTTGTGGTGTTGAAACAGAAGCTCGCCGGCATGAACGATCCAGATGCGAAGAGCCTGCTCTCGCTGGCGGACAACCTGGTGAAGCGCAGCGTCTGGATCATGGGCGGTGACGGCTGGGCGTATGATATCGGGTTCGGCGGCCTTGACCACGTGCTTGCCTCAGGCAAGAACGTGAACGTCCTCGTGCTGGATACCGAAGTCTATTCGAACACCGGCGGCCAGATGTCAAAATCGACTCAGCGCTCCGCTGTTGCGAAGTTTGCCGCGGGCGGGAAGCCGCTCGCCAAGAAAGATCTGGGGCGTATTGCCATGACCTACGGCAGCGTGTACGTGGCCCAGGTGGCGATGGGACACAGCGATCTGCAGACCATCCGTGCATTCCTCGAAGCGGATGCCTTCGACGGTCCTGCGATCATCATTGCCTACAGCCACTGTATCGCCCATGGTATTGACATGGCTAAGGGTATGGTAAGCCAGAAAGGTGCAGTGGACAGCGGCGCCTGGCCGCTCTACCGGTATAATCCCGCACTTGCCCGCGAAGGCAAGAACCCGCTGAAGCTGGATTCGAAACCGCCGAAGATGAAGTTCGAGGAGTATGCCTACCTCGAGACGCGGTACAAGATGCTCACCAAGAGCAATCCTGAAGAAGCAAAACGCTTGATGGCATTGGCGGAAGGCGATGCAAAGCGCCGGTGGGAGTGGTTTGAGAATGCGGCGAAGGAATGGGATACCCCGACGCCGGCCGGAACGCACTGACAGCGAACGCGAACTAAACAGGAATCTCATACAATGGATCTCTCAACATCATATCTCGGACTGCATCTGAAAAACCCTCTGGTGCCCTCTGCCAGCCCTCTCACACGCGCGGTGGACAGCATGAAGCGGCTGGAGGATGCGGGGGCGGCTGCTGTGGTGATGCACTCAATATTCGAAGAACAGATAGAACACGAAGCGGCTGAGCTCGACCACTATCTTTCCAGCGGGACGGAAAGCTTTGCGGAGGCGCTGTCGTACCTGCCCGAAGCCAGCGAGTACTTTCTCGGTCCCGAGGAGTACGTGAAGGAACTGGCAAAGGCCAAGGAGTCCCTTTCGATTCCGGTCATTGCGAGTCTGAACGGTGTCTCCACCGGCGGGTGGATTCAATACGCGAAGAAGTTCGAAGACGCGGGCGCCGATGCCGTTGAGCTGAATGTCTATTATATCCCCGCCGATCCCCTGATGACCGGCACGGATGTGGAGCAACGATACATCGATGTGCTCAAGGCGGTCAAGGCGACGGTGAAAATCCCTGTAGCGATAAAGCTGAGCCCGTACTTCAGCTCCATGTCCCATATGGCGCGGCGTCTCGACGAAGCCGGTGCCGACGGGCTGGTGTTGTTCAACCGCTTCTATCAGCCCGATGTGGATATCGAGGCGTTGGAAGTGGTGCCGAACGTGCAACTCAGCACCTCGCGGTCTCTGCGGCTGCCACTGAGATGGATCGGCATTCTCTTCGGCAGGGTCAACGCCAGCCTGGCTGCAACGAGCGGGGTGCATACCGCGCAGGATGCCATCAAGCTCATCATGGCAGGCGCGGATGTCACCATGCTCTGCTCGAGCCTGCTGCACCATGGTCCAAAGCATCTTACAGAGGTTCTCACCGGCCTCGACCGGTGGATGCAGGACCATGAGTACGTGTCGGTGCAACAGATGCGCGGCAGCATGAGTCAGAAATCCGTGGCGGATCCCAGCGCCTTTGAACGGGCGAACTATATGAAAGCACTCAACCGGTACCGGTAATCACCCACACGATACGCAACGCAGAGACGCAGACACGGGAGTGAACAGAAACGAAGAGCATCCATTTACTCCACTCTGCGTCTCGGACGTTGAAGGCAGGTCCGGCATCATTCATGAATGGAGAAGGAGATGGACCATGGCAAAACAGATGATGGCACTGTTCCTCGGGCTCGCGCTGGTTGGTGCTCCCCGGGTCACCACGGCGCAGGACACGCAGGATGCGCACGCAGCGGAGGTCAAGGCCCAGGTGCCGGCACTGCAGAAATTCCACACGCCGATCTATACGCTCTGGCACACCGCCTGGCCGAAGAAGGATACCGCGATGATGGCATCGCTGTGCACTGACATTGACAGCGGGGTTGCGGGGGTGGCTGCCGCAGAACTCCCGGGCATTCTGCGGGACAAGAAGGATGCATGGGACGAGGGCGTGAAACGTTTACAGCTCATCGCCGGTCAGTACAGGACGGCAATGGCAGGAACAGAGCTTCAGCCCAAACTTGATGCGGCGGAACGATTGCATATGCAGTACGAGAAGATGGTGCGGATTATCAGGCCGGTGTTGAAGGAAATCGACGCATTCCATCAGGTGCTGTACATGATCTATCACTACTATATGCCCGAGCACAGGATGAGCGAACTCACCGCCGCCGTGACATCGCTGAGCGAAGCGATGGATACACTCGACGCCGTACGCCTGCCGGAGCGCCTCAGGAAGAGAGATGAGGCATTCCAGGCTGCCCGGGAAAAGCTCTCCACCTCCGTCGCGTACGTGAAAGCCGTGATGTCGTCAGACGATGCCAAGAAGATCAACGATGCCATCCGGAGAATGCACAGCGACTACGAGGCGCTGGCAAGGGTGTTCGACTAGGCACACAACGCCATCATCGGAGCTGCTCATGCAACGTGTATCACGGAGTACCCTCGACGCCTTCTTCACGTCACGAGCGTTCGCCGTCGTCGGTGTGTCGGCGGATCATAAGAAGTTCGGGAATATCGTGTACCGGACGATGAAAGCAAAAGGGGCCGTTGTCTACCCGGTACACCCCACACTGGAAAGCGTGGATGGCGATGCCTGCTACAAGAATGTGACGGCATTGCCGGCAGACGTCCTCTCGGTGGTCACCGTGGTGCCTCCGCCGGTCACCGCGTCGGTTGTTGCAGAGTGCGTCGCCAAAGGCATCACACGCATCTGGATGCAGCCCGGATCGGAGTCGGCTGAGGCTATTGCGGCGGCGGAACAGGCGGGCATCGGGGTCGTTGCACGCGAATGCATTCTGATGTTTCTGGAACCCGTGCAATCGTTTCACGCGTTCCACCGCTTTGTGAACAAGGTGATCGGGAAGTATCCGAAGTAGACAACGCGATGCGCATCATGTCGCGAGCATGGAGGATTGAATCCTCTCGACTTCATCCATCACCCTGTTCACCTTCCGCATCATGAGTGCAAAGGGTTCCGGACCGGTCATATCCACGCCTGCCGCGCGCAACAAAGCAATCGGATAGTCCGAGCCACCCGCCGACAGGAGAGCGAGATATCGCCGGGTTGCGTCCCGGTCTCCGGACAGCACCATCTCCGTCAGCGCGGTGGATGCGGTCAGCGACGTTGCATACTGATACACGTAGAAGTCATAGTAGAAGTGGGGGACCGCCGCCCACTCCGCTTTGATCATGTCATCGACGACACACACGCCGCGGTCGTGCCCGTAGTACCTCCGGGTGATATCCTCGTACAGTGAACACAGAGTGTCACCGGTGAGTGTTTCCCCCGTTCCACCCGCTCGTGGATCGCCAGCTCGAACTCCGCAAACTGTGTCTGCCGGAAGAGCGTCGCGCGAACACCATCCAGATAGTTGACCAGCAAGGAAAGCCGCACGCGACTGTCCGTCTCGGTCTTCAACAGGTGCTCCATCAGCAACGCTTCGTTGAATGTGGATGCCACTTCAGCGACGAAAATGGAATAGTGAGCGGTCGGATAGGGCTGTGTCCGGTTGGAGAGAAAACTGTGCATGGTGTGGCCGAGCTCATGTGCCACGGTGCTGACGTCATCATACTTGCCGTTGTAATTCAGAAGGATATACGGATGCGCATCATAGACCGCGCCGTTGGAGTACGCGCCGCCGATTTTTCCCTCGCTGGGGAGTACATCCATCCATCGTTCGGCAAATGCGCGACGGGCGGTCGTGAGGTAGTCGGTGCCCAGCGGCGCCAGTGACGCGAGAATCAACTCCCCCGCCTCAGCGAAGGAATAGGTGAGGTCGACGTCAGGGACGACAGGGACATACAGATCATAGCTGTGCAGTTGTTCCACCCCGAGAAGCCTCTTCCGCAATGAAAGATACCGGTGAAGAGTGGGAAGGTTCTCCCACGCATTCTTCACCAGAGCATGGTAGACATCCACCGGGATATTCGGCCCATCCAATGCGCTATGCAGGCAAGAAGGATATTTGCGTGCGCGCCGGTAGAAAAGGTTCTTCTTCACTTCACTGTACAGTCCGATGCCGAACGTGCGACGGTATGCGTAGCATGCGCCGAAATACGCCTCGAAGATTGCGCGGCGGTCTTCACGGTGCGGGGTGGCGCGATGAAGGGCGAATGCCGCCTTGTCCAGTTTGACCGGAACGCCGTCGTGCAGGGTGACTGTCGGGAAGGGGAAATCGGCATTGGAAAATACGGTGTAGATGCCGCCGGAGGAATCGGCCATGAGACCGGCATCGGCGATCAGCTGTTCTTCGGATGCGGTTCCCGTGTGTTTTTCCCGGCGCAGAACGTCGTCAATCGACTGCCGGTATGCAGCCAGTCGTGTCTCTGCGGCGAGAAATCCCTCAATGGTCTGGCGGCCGATCTGGAGAAGTTCCGGTTCGATAAACGCCGTGCACGCGCCGATGTCGGTTCCAATCTGCTGTATTTCCTGCTGGAATGCGAGATACTCTGCATTTCGGGTATCAATGTCGGCACGGGCGGAGGCGTACGTGGAGAGGCGTGCGTACAGCTTGCTGATGGAGGCCGTCAGCTCGAAACATGCGAGCAGTGCTTCCGGGGACGTGCCGAGGGTTCCGCGGCAGGAAGGGATCCTCTCGACTTCCCTGAGGAGAAGAGCCTTTCCGTCTTTCCAGGCGTCAACGTCTCCATAGACAGGTGTGAGATCCCACTTGAGTTCGTCCGGAATGGTCGCCCGGTCGCGGCTATACGTGGTGAAGGACACGGAGGTATCCAGTATTCGTAGTCAATAGATAATGGACAATGGATAATGGATAATCAAATCCCTGTGAAGTAGCAAGGTTGGGAATAAAGCCGGAAAAGTGTATTATGTCACCTGGCGGGCAAAGACCATTATCCGACGGATACAACGATGAAATCATTCCGTGAGCGGCTCCAGAATGAAGTGATCGTTTTCGATGGAGGTGTGGGCACATACCTCTACGAAAAGGGAATCTACATTAACACGTGCTTTGACGAGCTGAACCTCACGAACGCTGATCTCGTGGGAGAAGTGCATCGTGACTACATCAATGCGGGCGCGGATGTCGTTGAAACAAACACATTCGGTGCAAACCGTTTCAAGTTGGCGCTGCACGGACTTGAAGCAAAGGTCTACGACATCAACCGTGCAGGAGCGGATATCGCCCGTAAGGTGGCCGGCGACACTACGCTCGTAGCCGGTTCAATCGGGCCGTTGGGTGTGCAGATTGAACCGATCGGCAAGCTCTCCTATGATGAAGCGAAAGAAGTATTCAAAGAGCAGGCCAGGGGATTACTGGACGGCCGGGTCGACCTGATGGTCCTGGAGACCTTTGCCCTTGTGAGTGAGTTACTCCAGGCTGTTCGTGCAATCCGTGAGCTGGATCCGGATATTCCGGTGATGGCACAGGTGACGGTGAATGATGACGGCGTGCTCCTCAGCGGGGCTACTCTTGAAACGTTCGTGACGGAAGTGACGAAGTGCGCGATTGACGTGCTGGGGCTGAATTGTTCCGTAGGCCCTAAGGCGATGCTTGAAGCCCTTGAGCACCTCAAGCCGCTCACCAAGCTGCCGATCTCCGTCCAGCCGAACGCCGGCGTTCCGCAGAATGTCGGCGGACGGAACATCTATATGACCTCGCCCGAATACATTGCCGAATATGCAAAACGGTTCATCCTTTCAGGAGCGCAGGTGGTGGGGGGCTGCTGCGGCACCAATCCCGGGCACATCAAGGCGATCCGGCGTGCAGTGCATGCGCTCCAGCCGTCGAAACGCATGGATCTGACGGCGGCGGAGTTGAAAGTGACGGCCCCCGAAGCGGTTGCCATTGTGCCAATAGCCGAAAAATCACGCATCAGCAACAAGCTCGCCAAGCACCAGTTTGTCACGCTGGTGGAGCTTGTCTCCCCCAAAGGAGTCTCACCGGCTTCTCAAGTGCAGAAAGCCCGCCGGCTGCACCACTTCGGGATCGATGCGATCAATATTCCCGACGGGCCACGGGCATCGGCGCGGATGTCGGCACTGGCTCTTGCCGCCATCATCCAGAAGGAAGTGGGGATCGAGACCGTGCTGCATTTCGCCTGTCGTGACAGAAACGTGATCGGCATGCAATCGGACCTTCTGGGAGCGTGGGCGCTCGGGATGCACAATATCCTGGCCATTACCGGCGATCCTCCCAAACTCGGCAACTATCCGAACGCCACGGCCGTGTTTGACGTCGATGCCATCGGATTGACCAACATCATCAATCGCCTGAATCATGGCCTCGACCTTGCAGGCAATCCGATCGGCGAGCCGACGGGGTTCAGCATCGGTGTGGGCGTGAACCCCGGAGCGATCAATCTGGATGAAGAGCTCAGGCGGCTTGATTGGAAGATCGAGGCAGGTGCCGAATACATGATTACACAACCGGTGTTTGACCTGCGTCTGCTTGAACAGTTTATGAAGAGGATCGCACACACGCACCTCCCGCTTCTCTGCGGCATCTGGCCCCTCATCTCGTACGGAAACGCGGAATTCATGAATAACGAAGTACCCGGTGCCAGCGTGCCTCCGGATATCCTCGCGCGGATGCGCAAGACCACGACAAAGGAAGAGGGCTTCCGCGAAGGAGTGGCAATTGCGAAGGAGACGTACGACCGTGTGAAGAACGACGTCGCCGGGGTGCAGCTTTCCGCCCCGATGGGACGCATCGAAGGTATCTTCATGATGATGGAGTAGGCTCATCCGGTCATGGCGTCACCCATGTGTATCCTCGGGTGACGTTGTTTGCGGATCCTTCCCATCGCGCAGCGTATCATGCCCTAGTGTAGAATCCATCCTTTGGCATTCCCCCGAGAACCGGTAATACCTTCCCTATGCTGTCTATTCAGCATATTTGCCTGGCATGGCGTTTGCGCCCCTTTGCAGCAGCAGTAAAGGCCACAAGCGAGGGATTCCATGAGTACGGGTCACACGATTATTACCATATTCGCATTCATACTACTTTCAACTCTGATCGTCAACTTCTATGACCTCAGCGGAAACGCAGGGGACTCCATTTCAAGCGGACAGGATGGCATCTTTCTGACGTCCATTACTACTTCATTCATCGAAATGGCACAGGGTTTGGCGTACGACAGTATCACCGACACCATGAATGTCGGCCTCACCAATGCTCTGTCGCTCACCTCGCCGAATGATCTGGGACCTGAAGCAGGGGAAGACTCACTGCAACTGTTCAATGATTTCGATGACTTTGACGGCTTCAGCATAGAAAAAGAAGCCGGGACATCGGGTCGCCGCTACCGGACGTCATTCAGGGTGTTCTATGTAAATCCGGACGATCTTGAACAGATCGCTTTGTCCCGGACATTCGTGAAGAGACTGGACATGAGAACATGGCGGACATTTCCGCCGGCAGGGGATTCAATGGTGGACACGTTGAGATCCGGTTTTGTCATGGGTTACTTTCACTTTGACTGAGGGAGACGAGAATGTCGGATATACTGGATTATATCAGCTCGATCTTGATGGGTGGCATGCTCACGCTGAACGTGCTCACCGTCAATGAGATCGCCAATGAGACCTACTCCGTCTATCAGGGCGATATGTCGGTGCAGGAAATGCTGGTGACCAGCGTGCAGGTCATGGAAGGCGAATTCCGGAATATGGGATTCGGGGTTCCCGAGAATGAGCGGACGGTTCTCGATGCGGATACGTCCAGCGTCACATTTTTGACAGACCTTAACCGGGACGGCGCGCCGTTGGATACGGTCCGGTATTTCCTTGGATCGATTGACGAGCTCAGCTATACGCAGAACGTCCTGGACCGTTACGTCTATCGCACCGTCAACGGTGTCAACGGGCTCAAGGTCGGCGTAGTGACAACATTCCGGTTCCGATATCTTGCCAGGGGCGGTGAAGAGCTTGCACTGCCGGTTCCCGCGGACCGTCTGTCCGAGATCCATGAGGTGGAAATCACAATGGAAGTGCAAAACCCGTATGCCATCTACAATGTCGATCAGACGACGACAGGCAACGAGAGCGCACTCTTCTCCAGCTCGTACTGGCAACAGACGCGTCTGGCATCACAGAATTCAAGGAGGTAACCCACCGTGGGTGGCAGAGCAGCGTTGATACTTGTTCTCGGTGTTTCGTTCATTCTTGGGTACATCTCAAGGAACATCAACACCGTGGCCACGAAGGCGGTCAGCAACATGTCGATGTACAACTCGATGACCGCATCACATGATCTTGCGCTGGCAGGGGCCAACGCGCGTCTGGCGGAATTCTATCAGGACACCAGCTCTCTTGCGAGCATGTCCCAGACCTTTGACGGTACAGTCTATAACGGCAGTTTTGTTGCGTCGATGCAGGCGATCAGCGGCAACCGCATCAGACTCCGGAGCGTTTCCACGTATCCCATGGGCGGCGGCGCATCGTTGCACGACACCGTGGAGGTTTTCTTTGACAGGAACAAGAAGAACAGCTTTACGCTCTTTGCCTGGATGACCGACTTTGAAGGAAATGTGTTCTGGGTGAACTCCGACACCGTGTGGGGCCGCGTCCACTCCAACGGCAACCTGCACATCAACGGAAGTCCGGTGTTCATGCAAAAGGCAACCACGGCAAAGGGTTTCGATCCGCCCAAGGTGGGAAAGGGAACCAACAAGGCGATTTTCAAAGACGGTTATGAAACCGGTATCGCGCCCATCAACTTCCCTACAGACATCTCCGAAATCCTCACTGCAAGCGTCAGCGGCGGCAGAAAGTACATCGGCGACATCTATGTGACACTGTCTCCCGGCACGTCGGCAAACAATGACGGCAAGGCGTACATCAGAAGCGGGAACACTGCGGCAGGGGCGATCATCGATTCCGTGAACCTCAACGACGGAAGTTTCAACGGAGCGGTGCTGGCGACAGGCAAAGTCAATGTGGAAGGCACACTCGACGGAAAGCTGACGCTCGCTTCCCAGACGAACGTGGTGGTCCAGAATGACGTGTTGTACGAAAGAAATCCGCAGGTCACCACAAGCGATGACGTCCTGGGGCTTGTGGCCGAGCAAAATGTGATTGTTGCCGATAATGCGGCCAACCGCAACAATTGCGAAATCCACGCAAGCATCTTCACGCGTACAGGATCGTTTACCGCGCAGAACTATAACTCACTTCCCCTCACCGGTCAGCTTCGCGTGCTTGGTTCCATCGTCCAGAAGGAACGCGGGGCGGTAGGCACATTCTCCGGCAGCACGTTGAATCATGGGTTTTCCAAACGGTACCGGTATGACACCCGGCTGGCGGACCAGACCTTCCGTCCGCCCTTCTATCCGGGCTACTACGTGAGCACGTATGCAATCACCAACTGGTGGGAAAGCTACCGTGTGATGGAGTTTGAGTAGCACTGCGATGCGTTGCAAGTAGCGCTGAATTTCCCGTAATTGCCGTATTAGGCAATTACGGGATTTCTGTATGTCCACCCCCCTCATGCGGCAATACGCGCAGGTAAAGGCGAAGTACCCGGATACCATTCTACTCTTCCGGATGGGGGACTTTTTTGAAACATTCGATGACGACGCGAAGGTCGCCGCGCGCGTCCTTGGTATTACCCTTACCCGCCGGGGAAACGGAACCGCCGGCGAGACTCCCCTGGCAGGATTCCCGCATCACGCCCTGGATACCTACCTCCCCCGTCTCCTGAAGGCCGGCTACCGTGTGGCTGTCTGCGAGCAAATGGAAGATCCGAAACTCGCAAAGGGTATTGTCAAACGCGACGTCATTGAGGTGGTGACGCCGGGTGTTGCGTTTTCCGACAAAGTCCTGGAGCAAAAACGCAACAACTACCTGGCAGCTGTCGCATTGCCGGGCGCGCTCGCGACAGGAATGGATCGCGTCGGCCTTGCCTTCGTGGATGTAACAACGGCGGACTTCCGCGTTGCGGAGATGCCGCTACGCGCGCTCGCCGAACAGGTGGGCGCCCTGGAGCCGTCGGAACTCCTCGTGCAACGGCGCGACGCCGAAACCATCGGACAGGTCCTCCGGGCCACTTTTCACGGCCTGGCGACAAAAACCGAGGACTGGATCTTCAACGACGATTATGCGCGCGAGCTTCTGACCGCCCACTTCAACACCCAGTCCCTGAAAGGTTTCGGCCTACAGGAGTTCACGATCGGGATCCTGGCCGCCGGCGCGATCATGCACTACCTTCAGGAGACGCAGAAGTCGAACCTTCTGCACATCCGCAAACTCCTGCCGTTTGATATTGCCGACCATATTGTGCTGGATCCCTCAACGAAGCGGAATCTGGAGATCACCGCATCCATTGCAGGGGACAGCGACGGGACTCTGGTACATGTGCTCGACCGCACCGCGACCCCGATGGGAGGGCGGCTCCTGAAGCGGTGGATTACACAGCCCCTGAATGCGGTCGCACCGATCCGTGCGCGCCTTGATGCCGTCAGCGAGCTGGTCAATAATGCGACTATACGGGATGCCGTTGCGGCGCACCTCTCGAGGATCGGAGATCTTGAGCGGCTCAACAGCCGCATTTGCACGGCCCGCGCCGGCCCACGCGACCTTCAGGGATTGCGCGGCATCCTCGAGGAAATCGTCCTGCTGCGCGGCAGCTCGAATGCCTTCACGGCAGAGTCCCTGCGTGGTGTACACACCGATCTCCAACCATTACCCGAAGTCGTCGGACTTATTCAGGCGGCCATTCATCCCGCTCCGCCCGGAACGCTCGCCGACGGTGGCGTGATCTTGCAGGGATACAACAAGGAGCTGGATGAACTGCGTCTCCTTTCCACCAGCGGCAAGCAATGGATCGCCGACCTCCAGACCGGGGAGAGGGAACGCACGGGCATCCCATCGTTGAAGGTGGGGTTCAACAACGTCTTCGGGTACTATATTGAAATCACCAACACGCATCGGGACAAAGTTCCATCCCAATACACGCGCAAGCAGACACTGACAGGTGCCGAACGGTACATTACGCCGGCCCTGAAAGAGTATGAGGAGAAGATCCTCCATGCGGAAGAGCGCATCCTCGCTCTTGAGACGCAGCTCTTTACCGACATCCGCCTTCGTGTTGCCGCACATGCGGACGCGATCACCTCGAACGCCCGTGCGCTGGCGGCATTGGATTGCTACGTGTCGCTCGCCGCGGTCGCGGCGGAGAATGATTACGTCAGGCCGGATGTCAACGACGGACCGGTCATCGAGATCGTCGACGGCAGGCATCCTGTGATCGAGCGGCTCCTCCCGCCCGGCGAGCACTACACTCCCAACTCAGTTCGTCTGGACAGCGGCAGAGAACAGATTCTGATCATCACCGGCCCGAACATGAGCGGGAAGTCGAGCTTTTTGCGGCAGGTCGGTTTGATCACCTTGCTTGCCCAGATTGGCAGCCATGTGCCGGCGAAGAAAGCAGTCATCGGTCTGGTGGACAAAATCTTCACGCGGGTGGGAGCGAGCGACAACATCGCTTCCGGGGAGAGCACATTCCTGGTGGAAATGCACGAGGCCGCCAACATTGTCAACACAGCCACGGCGCGGAGCTTGATTCTGCTGGATGAGGTGGGACGCGGGACCAGCACGTTCGACGGGATCAGCATCGCCTGGGCGCTGACGGAGTATGTGCATGATCGCATCGGAGCGCGGACGCTTTTTGCGACACACTACCATGAGCTGAACGAGCTTGCGGATCTCCTCCCCCGCATCAGGAACCTCAAGGTCGACGTACGGGAGTACGGCGACAAGGTGATCTTCCTGCACAAAGTCACTCCCGGGTTCGCCGATCATTCGTACGGCATCCAGGTGGCGCAGATGGCCGGACTTCCCGAAGAGCTCACCGACCGTGCAAAGCAGCTCCTCAAAAACCTCGAATCATCCGACCTGACATTTGATGAAGAGACGGCGGGAACGCGGCGTCGCGGACGGAGCCCTTCCGCAAACGTACAACTGACCCTCTTCGAAATGAAGGATGATGTCCTCCGTGAGCGGCTCCGGAAGGTGGACCCCGATGCAATGACCCCCCTCGATGCACTGCGGCTGCTGACTGAACTCAAGAAGTCCGTTGAAAGAAAATAGCGAATTCCGGCCGAATTCGAGCATTTTCACACCTTGGAAATCCCCACCCTTCTGCGTACCTTTAACGGCATTCCACGCCGATGGCGCTGCCGGACATTTGCCAGAAATGTGACTCATGGGCCTCTATCCTCAACCGAACAAGTATCAATGCGGTCCCTTCGCCCTCAAGTACTCGCTGATCATGCTCGGGAGGTTCGTTGATGAGAACCAGATTTCCCGCATCGCCGGCACGCACTGGTGGGCAGGAACCGACGAGATCAAACTTGGCCGGGCGGCACATGCCTTCGGCTGTGATATGCGGATCATCCGCCGCACCAAATCCCTCAGAGCGAAGCGCGAACTACTGCTCTCACTGAAGAAAGGCTATCCGGCCATACTCTGTGTTGACGGGTGGGAGCACTGGATTACCGTGGTGGGAGCGGAAAAGGGGAAGTTCATATCGATTGACAGCAGGGAAGCGCCGGTGGTGTGCGTTGACACCTGGCTGGCACTCAAGAAACGCTGGGTCTACAATGAAGTGGATCAGGATGACCCGACGGAGACCAAGACACTGTACGATCTGCATCTCCTTATTCCCCGCTTCCGTGTGCGCACGAAGGCGCGCCTCTCGCTGAAGCGGGCGCGCTACCTCCGCAGGCCGGAGAACCGGGAGTTTGCCACGCACTGGGATGAATACTTCACGGATCTTATCCAGATCTGCACTCCGCGGGATCCACGCAGTGAGAAAGTGTTTCCCCTGGGGGAACTGCTGCGACGCCATGGTGCGATGATCCGCGAGCAGGTGTCGTTCTGGCATGGCAGGGTGAAGAAAGACCAGATCCGCCGTCTCCTGCGGAATATGAAATTCGTTGCCGATACGTACGATCTGGTCGTACGCAAAGAAGACGAGAAGCGCGCCATCGCAGCCATCACGACCCTCCTGACACTATGGGCCTCATCCCGGCTCGGTGTGGGAGACGTCTATGGCAATGCCTAGACTACCCCGATGAACATTCTGCTGACCAACTCCACCGACATCTTTGCGGGAGGAGAGGACTATGTTCTCATTCTGGCAAAGTATCTGCGCAAGCGCGGCCACGCGGTGAGCGTCTCAGCGCTCCCCGGCCATCTCCTGCTCCAGAAATGTGCCGCCGCCGGAATTCCCGGCGTGCCCATTGCGTATCATGGTATGGACCGTGTCTTCCACGTAGCATCAGTGCTCCGGCGTGAGCTGCGCGCCCGGCACATTGATGTTGTACACAGCAACGCGAATTATGACCGGACAACCGCCGCTCTTGCAGCAGCCGGGACCCCGACCCGTCACGTCGCAGGAATCCACAGCACTCACTCGATCCAGCACAACATCACCCACTGGCTGCGGAACCGGTGGGGCATCGACCATTTCATCACCGACGCCGAGGCCGGAAAGGAGGTGCTGGTCCGGGAAGACCACATTGCCGGCCACAGGATCACCACGGTTCCGATAGGCATTGAAGATGAGCCGCCCGGAGAGCGTGCCACCGCCCGGCACACCACGCGTGACCGGCTGGGGGTGCGGGACACGACCTGTGTCATTGGCAACGTCGCGCGGCTTGTGCCGTTCAAGGGCCACCGGATTCTGCTCGAGGCGATTGGCATCGTTGTCCGTCAGGTGCCGGATGTGCTTTTTCTGGTCATCGGGGATGGCGAGTTGCTGGAGACGCTTGAGGCGCAGGCACGTTCACTGGACATTGCCGGGAAGACCCGTTTCCTCGGCTTTCAGGACAATCTTCACCTCTGGTATCCCGCGTTCGACATCTATTGCCACTCTTCGCTTGAAATGGCCGCGGAAATGTTTCCCATTGCCATACTCCGGGCGCTCTCCACGGGTCTGCCCGTGGTGTGTTCGAAAGTCGGGGGAATCGCGCTGATGGTTCGCGACGGCGTTTCGGGTTTCCTGGTTCCGCCCGAAGATCCTGAGGTCCTTGCCGCCTCACTCCTGCGGGTCATGACCGATCCGGCACTGCGCGCACAGATGGGGGCGGCATCCGCCGCGCTGTTCCGGGAACAGTTCCACGCAGCTGCGATGGCCGAAAAAGTCGAACGTGTCTATATGCGCATCATGGAAACACACTGACATGCACATCCCGTTTCATTCTCCGTTCTATGACGAGCGTGACGCTGCGGCACTCACAGCCGCCCTTCGCACAGGAACACTTGTAGGTGACGGCCCGCATACGGAACGTGCGTCCGCGGCACTGCGCTCGCTCCTCGGAGTACGTCATGTGATGCTGACGACATCCTGTACGCACGCTCTTGAGCTGGCGATGATGACGCTGGAACTCAAGCCCCGGGATGAAGTGCTGGCCCCCAGCTTTACGTTCGTCTCGACGACCAACGCGATCCTTCGCGAGCGTGCACAATGCGTGTTTGTGGATATACGGGAGGACACGCTGACGATCGATCCCGGCGATCTCGAACGCCGCATCACCGGGCGCACGAGAGCGATCATTCCGGTCGTCTACGCCGGTGTCTCTCCCGATATGGATGCACTCATGGCTCTCGCCCGTCCACGGCGTATCCGGGTGGTGGAGGATGCGGCACAGGGGATGTGTGCGCTGTACAGGGGGCGGCCGGCCGGGACGACGGGCGACGCGGGGTGTTTGAGTTTCCACGAAACAAAGAACTACTCGACGGGTGAAGGCGGCGCGCTGATCACCAATGACGATGTGTTCGCGCAGCGAGCAGAGATCATCCGTGAAAAAGGGACCAACCGCAAGCAGTTCATGTTGGGACTGGTCGACAAGTACACATGGGTGGATGTCGGGAGCAGTTTCTTGCCCCCCGATACCATGGCTGCGCTGCTGGCGAGTCAGCTTGAGAAACGGGAGGTCATCCAGAACCGCCGGAGAGAAATTCATCAACGCTACAATGAAGCATTTGCCCCGCTGGCCGGAGAAGGCAAGCTCATCCTGCCCTTCATACCGGACGGGGTGGTATCCAATCATCACATCTACTACGTGCTGATGCAGAGCGAGGCGGTCCGCAATGATGCCCTGAAATTTCTTCATACACGGGGGATCGGTGCCACATTTCACTATCTGCCTCTGCATCTGTCTCCCGTCGGGCGTGCGCTGGGATACCGGGAAGGTGATTTCCCGGTGACAGAATCCGTCAGCGGGCGATTGCTGCGGTTGCCCATCTATCCATCGCTCACCGGCGAGCAGCAGGCCCTGATCATTCGCGCGATGCTGGAATTCTTTGCCTGAGAAGCGTGTTCTTGAGAAGCGTGTTCTATTGAAAAACCGCGAGCCCTATGGACCAACACAAGCTCTATCGCACCATACAGATGCTCGGTGAGGCGGAGTTCCGCACGGAAGAGCAGCTGATCGCCCACGTTCTGGAACACATCCTGCAGAATGAACAAATCCACATTCGTGGAGCACGACTCTGGCGGCTCGAAACCTCGACCGGCACCTACCGGTTCGTGCGCCAGTACGGCGAAATGGAGTCCATTGATAAGAACTTCCGCATCCGCGTGCTGGAGTACCCGCTCTTTCTGCACCTCCCGCGCAAAGGCACCATCGTGGGGAAGGAGACCAATGCCTACCTCCTGAAAAAGGGAATCAAGATCTTTTCAGCGACGGGCGTGGGGGAGATCATCCAGTGGAAGCGCCATGCGCTTTACCCCTATGTCATTGCCATTACATCGGCGTTCGTGCGGCGCGAAATGATGTATACGCTGAATATCATCAGCACGGCACTGACCTCGGTGTTGCGCAATCGCCGTGTCGAGTCGAAGGCACGTCTGCTCGAACAGGATCTGGACAAGGCGCGGCAGATTCAGGCAAGTATTCTCCCCGAACACGAAATGAAGTTCCATTTCTACGATGTGTACGGAGTCTCGTTACCCGATCGCATTGTCGGTGGCGACTTCTTCGATTATCTTCAGGCGTCGGGAGACAAACAGCGTCTCGGTGTGGTCATCGGCGATGCCGCAAGCAAAGGGATTCCGGCGGCGGCACAGGCCCTGTACGCATCCGGCGCCCTCCGCATGGGTGTCGAGTATCAGACAAAGATCGGATCGCTCATCACCAGATTGAATCAGCTCGTCAACAAGACGTTCACGCCCGAACACTTCATCTCCATGGTATACGCGGAGCTCAGCACGTCGGATAAAGGGCTGGTCATCTATGTGAACGCCGGTCACAGCAATCCCATCATCCTGCGTGCCGAGACGAACGAGGTCGAGACCCTGCCCGCGACGGGGCAGATCATTGGTCCATTTCCCCGCGAAAGCTACCATTCAGAGTTCACCGTCCTGCACCGGGGCGACATCATGCTTCTGTACACGGACGGCATTGTCGAGGCATCCAACGAGCGAGGGGAGATGTACGGGGAGGAACGGCTGATCCGGATGCTCAAGCAGCACAAGAAACGGACCCCCCGCGAACTGTGTCAGTTGATCTTGGAAGAGGTCCAGCTGTTCGGCAAAATGGCGGAATATGGGGACGACAAAACGCTGGTTGCAATCAGGCGGTCCCGATAATGTCCTATCGTAAAACAATCACCTTCTTTGTCTCGAAGATGTCCGGAGCCTGCAGCCGGTAAAAGTACATGCCGTTCGGCAACTGGAGCTTGGCAAGATCCACCTGATACGCGCCCGCGGGTTGAGTTCCGTCGAAGACCCTCAGAATCTCCTGCCCCAGAATATTGAACACCGTGATGCGCACCTGCCCCGCCCTGGCCAGCGTGTAACTCAGACTCGTTGAAGGATTGAAGGCCGTGACGGAGACCGTCTCGGGCGGGGGTACCTCCCGCGGGGACTTCACGGGGGGTGAGACCGGAGTCATCACGGCAATCGTAAATACGGCCGCACGGGGGGTGCCGACGGTGGTGTACCGCCCGTCGGTGGCGCTGACGCGCCAGAAGTAGTCATGCGCGACCCGGGGAAGAAGAATTCTGAGCGAGTCCGCAGTGCCCGGGTCCAACGTACGGAGTGCAGGACTGTCAAACGTGTTTGTCGTGTCGATGGCGACAATGTAGCGGATAGTATCGCCGTCGGGATCGACAGACCTCTCCCACCGCAGCAGTACCTCCGGATCCTCGTGCCCGGGAACACTGATGATCCGTCCCGAAGCCGGCATGCCAAGGTCGAAATCCGTCGGGGGATCATTGACATTGACGATCTTGATCGCACTCTGCTGGGTCACCGTTCCTGCGCCATTACGGGCGCGGAGAGCAAACGTCACAGTGTGCTGCAGTGCCAGAGCATTGGTCGGTACCCACTGCACGGTGCCGGATGCGTGATCCAGCGTCATGCCATCGGGCCCGGATATGAGAGTCACGTCAGGCGGTGTGCCGGTGAAGGTTGGTGTGTAGGTGAAACGGACACCCTGGACCGCATCCGGCGGTGGTGTGCTCGTGAACTCCGGTGCAACAGGAACGATGCGCAGGATCTTGCTGGACAAATAGGGCCCATTTGTCAGGTAGATGCAGCCGTCGTTGCCGATCTGCAGATCGGCAATGCCGGTGACATAGGGGAAGAACTTCTCCATGCGCAGTGAATCCCCGGTCCCCGTCCATGTTCCCGCCCATATTGCAGGGATGGCGCTTGAGGTAACCAGAATTTTTCCACGCAATTGCGGGAAAGCGTCGCCGCGGTAGACGACAATGCCCGTAAGGTCCGGCGCATGGTCGGCGGGGAATTCATACAGCGGCCCGGAAAGAACGGCTGATGAATCTCCGCGAGTGAGCGGCCATCCGAAGTTGCTTCCTCGCCGCACGCGGTATATCCTGTTGGGGGTGTCCGTTCCTCCTTCGGTGCAATACATCGCTCCGGTCTCCGCGTCCACTGTCAGTCCCTGGCTATTCCGCAGCCCCATGGCCCAGAATGGCTTCAACGACGAGGGATTGTCGGGGGGATATGAACCATCGGGGTTCAGGCGGAGGATCTTGCCCCAGGGGATGTGGCGGGAGGAGGTGTCCTGCGCCAACCCGGGGTGGGTCAGATGATCTCCGACGGTGATATAGAGTTTGCCGTCAATGCCGAACCGGAGGACACCGCCGTTGTTTTCCGTAGCTCCGTCGAGCCGCGGGATGACAGCCAGGAGTGTGGGTTCAACGCCGGTGCCGGCCGAGTCGCGGTACCGCTCGACAATACCCAGGCGGTCCTGGGCACGTACGTAGAACAGGTAGACAAACGGGGTATCGGGGTAGGCCGGATGGAGAGCAATGCCCAGCAATCCCTGAGGACCCTCCGATTCAACCGGCACCGTCACGAAGGGTGTAGTCTGGAGGGATGTGCCGGCAATGAGACGTACGCGTCCGCTGTTCTTCTCAGTAAAGAAGAACACACCGGTCTCCCGCTGTGGGAACGCAAGGCAGACGGGATACTGCGCATACGGTGCCCGCGCGAGAGTGTCCACGCGGTACGACTGCGCGTCAGCGTTCCTGACAACGACCACTATGCAGCAGAAGGTGAACAGCCGGAGTAGCAGTGGGTTCAATAATACCCTTTCATCGGTTCTGCTCTTTCTCGTACAGATACGCCAGCGGCTCATGGCGGGCCGTCGTGCCGTCGTGTACGGAGAACTTCCCGCCGCTGTAGATGCGCGCACCGCCATAGTCTCCGCGGGCGCTGATTGCATACAGCTCCACTTCGAAGCGCGGGCGCCCCGCGGGGGTCTGCAACCGTTTGAGACGGTTCTGGTCCACTATCTGCTTCACAGTCTCGAGGCATGCCTCCTCAGGCGATGCGCCCCCGCGCATATTCTCCACGACCATCCGGCAACTGCAGTTGATGAGGTTGGCTTCACCCCGCCCGGTCGAGCCTGCCGAGCCGACTGCGTTGTCGCAATACAGCCCTGCCCCGATAATCGGCGAATCACCGACACGTCCCGGAATTTTGAAGGCCAGACCGCTGGTTGTGGTAACACAGGAGAGATTCTCCCGCTGATCGATTGCGCTGCAGTGAATCGTTCCGGAACGGCGGAAGAATTCACCGAATTCATTGCGCAGCGGTGCGGGGAGGAGATCGCCGATATCCCGGTCCTCGGGTCCGTGGAGCGGCAACCAATCGTCCGTCGCGGAAAGGTGCTCCTTCCAATATAACCAGGCTTCACGGGCTTTTTCCGTGAGCAGGTCCTCTTCCTTGAATCCGTGTGCCCGGGCGAAGCGCAGGGCACCTTCCCCGACCATCAGCACGTGGTCGCTGCGATCCATCACGGTCCGTGCGACCTTTGACGGATTCCTGATGTTTCGCAGGGAGGCGACGGCGCCGGCCTGATGGGTGGGCCCGTGCATAACCGCAGCGTCCAGTTCGACGATGCCATCCTCATTTGGCAATCCCCCGTATCCGACAGAAACGTCGTTGGGGTCATCTTCGATGATGTTCACGCCTGCAATGACGGCGTCGAGAGCGTCGCTGCCGGCCGCGATCATCTCCATGGCCTTTGTAACCGCCCGGAGGCCGTTGGCACTGGAAATCGCGATGGGCCTCACGGGGCCTGTCATGGCACGGGCTGTGCCCTTCAGCGGAACGGCACCGGTGACAAGTGCCCCGCTGCCGGCAATGACAGCATGGCGGAGGAATTCTCGTCGCGTCGCGGGCATGGGAACAACCCCCAATCGGATTTGGCAGGGTGGGCTATCCAGTATCGAAAGTAGAGAATACTTTCAAGAATATCAATTCGGCGGAGTGGTGATATGTCCGGGCTGAGGGGGTATTGGTGCGTCGGGAGCCGCCGGCGCGGGATCGCGGTACAGAGTGATGCCGTAGTAGTCGCGGTCATCGGGAGGGTCGGTATTCCAATCGTTGTATGCGTGTGAATCGTCGGTCTTGTACCTCAAGACATAATTGCCCTTCTCCAGGACGATGGTGGAATTCACCATCCGGTTCTTTCTTCCCCCTCCGGCATGGAAGGTCAGGCCGTACGACATTTCCCAGATTACGGTGCCGGTGCGAGCGTCCTCGATCCACCCATAATCGTACATTGTGCGATTCTGCGCTTCGCCAATCGCATAAATGCGCACACGTGATGTACGGGCAAGCGTAAACCGCGTCGACTTGTCGGCGTCATCGCCGACTCCGATGATTTGCGCAATAATGTTCTTGTCGTTGACAGCCGTATATTTGACCGCGTACGCCGGCACGAACGACGAGTCGGCAGCGGAGACAACAATGCCGTAGTGTTCCGGGTCGAAGGGAGGGGAATCGTTCCAATCTCCGTATGCATGGGAGTCGTCGGTCACATATGTCACGATGTAGTTGCCTTCCGGCAGGGAGATGACTTCGTCAATGTACCTGTTCTTCGAGGCGCCGCCCGCGTGGCGCGTGCGATCGGGTTCCATGGTCCATACGCGTGCACGTGTCCGTGCGTCCAGGATGCTCCCGTAGTCAGCCATGGTTCGGCGGTTGTTGGCGCGTTCACCGAAGGCGAAGACATGCAGCCGGCATGCCTTTTTCAGTGTGAAACCGTCCGAACGCGACGTGTTGTTTTCCGCCTTCACAATACTGACAATGATATTGCGTTCTTCGGCAATCGCCGAGGGCGCAAAGCCGGCGCGCTCGCTTTTCCCTTCGATCACGAGTGACACACCGTAATTGAGCGGGTCATAGGGAGGGGCTGCATTCCAATCGGTGGCTGAGTGGGAGTCGTCCGTGATGCAGTACAAGAGGTATGAGCCCCTGGGGAGCTCGACCGTAGATGTGACGAGGATATTCTTCTTGGCACCGCCCGCCTCGCGTGCATCATGACAGTCCAATTCCCAAACGCGGTTGCGTGTGCGCGTGTCAATGATCCAGCTATAGTCAGCGCATTCGGAGCCTGCACTTGCTTCGCCGAGTGCACGGATGGAGACCGTTGCGGGCGCGGACAATGTGAATCCACGGCGCACGAAAGCGTTCTCTCCGAGGCCGGTCGCCCTCAGCACTGTCTCGGCGGAGACTTTTGGAGGAGTGAACGGCGTGACGGCGTCTGCATGAGCTTCGTCCACGGACAGATCGATGCCCCAGGTGCCCGATCGCTTCTCCCACGCGCTGCTGATGTCATCGCTCCACCAATCAGTCAGCCAGGAGAAGAAGTGGCGTTTGTTCTTGTATTTGTCACCGAACAGTGGTTGCTGCCTGTGATCAACGTTCACGTCGAAATGGGCGAATGTCGTATGGTAACCAAAGGTGCAGGCAGCAAAGTACGCTTCGTATGATCCTGCGGGGAGGGTGACCGTTCCGTCGAATGTCCGGTCGTCGCGGAGCTTCTGGGTGTTGCTGGTAGTCATTTCCCACACCGGCTCGCGCGTGTCTGCGTTCAGGATCCAGCCATAGGCAAGCATCCTGTCGCTTTTGTAGGTCCATCCCTGATTTCCCCCGGCACCCGTGGCATGGATGTGCACAGCCGCCGGTTCGCGCAGGTCAAAGCCGGCGTACCGGAGTTCGGTCTGGCTCATGTCTCTGAGTGTTGCGATTGACTTTTCTCCGGCAAATGACGCGACGCAACCGGCAGAGAGGAGGGAGGTTGTCAGTAATACGCGGAATGTGATTGGCATTGCTCCTCCGGTCCTGAAGTCATGTCCCCGGCGACTTTCGCGCAGCTGGCCGACCCCACGTATAATACGGATGAACCGGCATGGTTGTTGCACAGTCTCACACGCACACATTGCATTTCGGTCTCAATTTCGGTAGCTTGCCAGCACTTTTCCATCGACACCTCCCATGCGCGAATATCTGGATCTTGTGGAACGGGTATTGACACACGGTAGACGGAAGGGCAACCGGACCGGCGTGGACACCATATCTTCGTTTGCGGAGCACTACTGCGTCGACCTGAGCCGCGGTTTTCCGCTGCTGACCACCAAAAAGGTGAATTTTTCGGCAATGCTCCGGGAGGTGCTCTGGTACCTCTCCGGTGAGGACCACATCCGATCGCTCCGGGAGCACACCAGGATCTGGGATGCATGGGCTGATGCCGACGGGAACCTGGACACGGCGTACGGCCGGTACTGGCGGCGGTTTCCCAGTGCCCGGATGAACCCGGTCACCAAGCAGTATGAGGTCGTGGAGGTGGACCAGATCGGCAGGGTGCTCGAAATGCTGAAAACGGACCCTGATTCGCGGCGTATGGTGGTCACCGCATGGGAGCCCGGCAACGCCCTGAGCAGCAAGCTTCCCCCCTGCCACTACACGTTCGTTTTCAACGTTGCCGACGGCAGGCTCAGCTGCCATTTGACGCAGCGTTCCGGCGATATCGCTATCGGAATACCATTTAATCTTGCAGCCTACTCTCTGTTGACCCAGATATTGGCGCATGATGCCGGCCTCGCGCTCGGGGAGTTCAGCCATACGATTGTGGACGCGCATGTCTATGTGAACCATGTGGACGGTCTCCGGGAACAGTTGAAGCGAGCACCGCGCCCCCTTCCCCGCCTTCAGATTGAGGCCAAACCGATTGACCAGCTGCAATTTGAGGATTTCGCCGTCATCGGATACGATCCTCATCCTGCCATCAAATTCCAGGTGGCAGTGTGATTATCGCCATCATTGCCGCCATCGCCCGGAACCGGGGAATAGGCAAGGACGGCGGGCTTCCATGGCACCTTCCGGAGGATCTGCGTCGCTTCAAGAAGCTCACGATGGGTCATACGGTGTTGATGGGGAAGAGGACGTGGCATGCGCTCGGGAAACCGCTACCCGGCCGCAGGAACGTGGTGTTGAGCAAAACGCCGGTGGATGGGGTTGAAACATATGGATCCATCGATGAAGCACTCGCTGCGCTCCGGGGAGAGGAGCGCATCTTCGTGATCGGGGGCGGCAACGTGTATGCACAGTTCCTCGGTCTTGCTGAGGAACTGTACCTGACCATCCTTGACCGCGAGGTTGATGCAGACACATACTTCCCGGCCTTTGAGCATCTGCTCGGGGGCACATTCTTCCGTGTCAGCAGTGATGTCCACGACGGATTCAGGTTTGACGTATACCGGCGGGTACAAAATCCATCGGGATATGCCGCAAGCGGGGAACCGCCGGCGCCATAAATTGTTATATATCGCGGGGGGAAGACCCCGATGGATCCTTTTTTGTGTATCTGATTGCTATATTGGAAACACGAGCAACATGAGGCCGCGATGAAACGCAAAACACGGCGGGGGAAGAAGATGTTCTGTACCGAATGCGAGTCGGCTCTGGACAACTTCTGCTTCGCGCCCAATGATTATGCTGACATTTTGAAGCATCATTTTGAATGTCAGCGTTCAGGGAAGTTCAAAGGAGCGATTTGCTCGAAGCTCTTTATAGCAGATACAAGCATCTCCGCGCTCAAGGCTCACAAACCCAAGCTTTCAGCCAAGAAGCTCGCCAGCCTGAAAACCGCAATCCTGCAGAAGATCGCCACCGAAGACGTGCAAAAGAAGTAGAGTTCCCCCCATCGACCACCTGTTTCCCCGGCTATTTTTTTGCGGGTCGCTGGTAATATTTCTTTGCGTATTCGACCACCATGCGATCGGTGTTATACACCGGGAGCAGGGTGGCAATCGAATGCCGGACCCGCCGCAGGAGGTTGTGCGGAATACCATCCTTTCCCCGGTCGTAAAAGAGCGGAATCACCTGATTCTCGAGCACGGCCCGGAGAGAAGCGGCATCCAGATCATCCTGCAGCTGTTCTGAGCTGGCGGTTGTATCTTCCCCGACTTTCCATCCGTTCATTCCGTCGTACGCCTCACGCCACCAGCCGTCCATTGTACTGAGATTGAGGGAGCCATGCATGATGCCCTTCATGCCGCTAGTGCCGCACGCCTCATTCGGACGCCGCGGAGTATTCAGCCAGATGTCAGCGCCGGCAACGAGATATCGTGCAACATTGATGTCGTAGTCTTCGACAAAGACGACGCGTCCGAAGAGATCCACCCGTTTTGTGATGTTGACGATCTCCTGGATGAAATGCTTCCCCGCGTCATCGCGGGGATGCGCTTTCCCCGCGAACACCAGCTGTACCGGCCGTTCTTTGTCGGTCAGAACACGGATGGCCCAGCCAAGATCACGGAAGAACAATGGGGCACGTTTGTAGGTCGCAAACCGGCGAGCGAAGCAAATGGTCATTGCGTCCGGCGACAGCACATTGTCATACAATCCGATATCGTCGGGATTGTGACGGAGCTGTTGCTCACGCAGGCGTTTTCGAACAAACTCCACAAGTTCCCGCCGGAGGGAGGTGCGCAGGGCCCACAGATCCTGGTCCGAGACTTTCTTCGATTCCAGCATTGCGTGCCAGTATTTCGCGTCCCGCAGCCTGTCAATCCATGCACGTCCGAGGTGATTGGTCCAGAACAGCGAAGCCGTGGGAGTCGTCCAGCCCGCCGTGTGAACACCGTTCGTTACAGAACCGATCGGGACTTTGCTGACGGCTGTGTCGGGGTAGAGTTCCTTCCACATCTCCTGGCTGACGCGGCCATGGAGCTGGCTCACGCCGTTCGCGGCGCGGGACATTTTCAATGCCAGGACGGTCATGCAGAACGGTTCACTTTGATCGCCGTTGTGGATGCGCCCGTAATTGATAAAGTCGTCGATGGGCATACCCATGAGAGTGGCAAGGTACCCGAGGTTTCCTTCGATGAGTCCGCGGTCAAAACGGTCATGACCGGCGGGGACGGGCGTATGCGTCGTGAACACGCAGCGCTTCCTCACAAAGGCTTCGGCATCATGGAGCGATTTCTTCGTCTGCAGTCGTTCGCGCAGCAGCTCCAGCGTGAGAAACGATGAGTGACCCTCGTTCATGTGGAAGACCGAGGGGGAGATGCCGAGTTTACGAATGAGTCGTACACCACCGATACCGAGGAGGATCTCCTGGCCGATGCGATTTGACTGGTCTCCGCCATACACATGGCCGGAGAGGTCTCTGAAAAACTGTCCGTTCTGCGGGAGATTTGTATCGAGCAGGTAGAGTCTCACGCGGCCGACCTCCACCACCCACGCCTGATAGGCGACTTCTGCAGAGCCAATCTGGACGGTACAGATCACCGGATTTCCCCGTTTGTCGGCAACCCGGCGCAACGGCAGCCGTTCCGGATCATAAGCAGGGTACATCTCCTGCTGCCAGCCGTCCCTGCTGATGTGCTGCCGGAAGTACCCATGGCGGTAGAAGATGCCGATGCCGAGGAATGGTACGCCGAGGTCACTGGCGGATTTGGCATGATCGCCCGCCAGCATTCCCAGGCCTCCGGAATAGATGCGGAGACTTTCGTGCAGGCCGAATTCAGCGCTGAAGTATGCCACAGGAGCATTCTTCAGCCACGGTGTGTTCTTGCTGGCCCAGGTACTCTTGGCTTTCATGTAGTCCTGGAAGGTCCGGCACACTGTATCCACCTTCTCATAGAGCTCGGGGTCCTGCAATCGGCCCCGGAGTTCCCGTCCGGACACAAAATTCATTACCTCCACCGCGTTATGGTTGCTGTCCTCCCAGAAGAAAGGCGAGAGCTCTTTGAAAATTCTCTGTGCAGCCGGATTCCACGAACGCCACAGGTTGTACGCCAGTTCGTGAAGTTGTTGGATGCGGCTTTCGATCTGTTTTTCCGAAATTCGCTTGGAGGCCACGTTTGCTCGCTCCTGATGGATAATCAAACGTAAAATATAGTGATTCACAGCGGTAAAACCAATAAAGTAATGGGATTATCGCAACAGAAGGGCCAGAACGGGAGTGAAGAAGGCAAAAACAGCTAAAATTGTCAAAGAATTTGAGCAACTCCAAACGTAAACCGGAGACCAGCCGGCTCACTCAGGCGCCACGTAAAATCCAGGCGCAGAACATCAAATACCCTATTGATGCCGATTCCGGTTTCCGTGTACCAGCCGCCGGATTCCGTGAGCGGCAGCCGGCTCCGGTTCCAAGTCCGGGCGAATCCTGTGTGAAGTACGAGTTCAATGCTTCGTTCGTACAGGAAAGGCAGGCCGAGGGCCAGGAAGGGGAGGGACCGGAAGTTGTGTTCAGCGGTGCAGGCGACATATTCGGTGCCCCCGAATTCTTTCACGTCAAGGCCCCGGAGGACTCCCAGCGGCCCGATGCCACTTGAAGCACTTTCGAGCGAAAATGCACGTTGCAGCGGCAATGTTCCACCTGAGAAGCCGCCGGCAATCCGGAACGTAAAACCGGGTGCGAACAGCAGACTCCGCGCAAAGGTCGGCACCATCAGCGTTGCGATTGCCTCGAACCGGGTGAAGTCGAACGAGCTCCCGGCGAGATGAGGAGTGGAATGTTCGAGGAGGATGTCCAGGGCATTGTGCGTGATCAGGTTCAAAGGAACGGGAGGTTCACCGTAGCGGAGGGTGAGCAGCAGGCTGCGCATTTTGCCTTCGGCCACGGGGAGATTCGGGCGGTACGCTCGCGAACGGTACAGAATGCTGTACTCCGTTGCCACGGGAAGAGAAGAATGCATTTCGCTCATGAATGCGAGTTCCGCATGCACCATGCGCGAGGGAGACACCGTTACAAACGATCGCCACCCCTCTACATGATAGTAATCGCGGTAGTCATTCTTCTGCAACAGCGCGGTCAGCGAGTTCACCAGCGATCCGAACACACCCCCGTCCGGCCGGATCGCGGACCTTCTGTATCCGTCGACGCCGAGTCCGAGCACGTGTACGGGAGAGGTGAAGAAGGTCACGCCGGCGGAATACGATGTGTTTCTGGCCGAGAAATTGTATGCCGCTCCCGCCCTGGCATCCGCCAGCGGGAATACGGCGGCGGACCACTGCGCCCCGAGGTGAAAACCTTCGACCCTGGAAAACGCGACGTCTGCATACTGCAAGAGAGAGGCGGTGGATCCGTCCTCTCCGCCGATTGTCATTGTGATGCCGCCGGGTCTGAATTGTACTTCAAGCGATTGTGTGCTGTCCAGGGATCCGTAGGCGTGGATTTCCTCGGGAGTGAGTGGCAGCACTTCATTGGCGCTCCAGAAACTGGTGTCGGTCCGTGTCGCCGAAGAATCGATCACGAGGCGCGCCTGCCGGAAGATGCTATCGGGCAGCTGCGGATTCACCGTGTAGTTCGTGATCACGGAAGTCTGATCGAAGCCGAAACGGGGGAATGACATACCGATCAGGCCGAGTTGCACATCTGCGGTGATGCGTATGTCAACCGGAAGCCAGATGTCGTCATGGTAGACGGCAAATTGCTGCTTATACCTGAGGTGTTTCTCCTTAACGAACGGAATCTGGAATGCTTCGTTGGGTTCGACATCAACTCCCATCAGGGCATACGATTCGTCGGCGATATGGATCGTTCCGCGGAAGAGCGGGCGGGTACGGTTGCGGGGCGTCAGGGAGATCTCGAAAACATTCTGATCGCGGTCGCGATGTGTTCGCTCCAGGTGAACGGCGTACGCGTCAAGTGCATCCGGGGCGGTCGGGCCGACGAACGTGTAACCGAGGAAACGGATTTCGTCGTCGTTGAAGTTGATGATCCTGCCGACCGATGCAAAGTTAAACGATTGCGGGATGTTTGCAGTCTGTCTGCGCTGGAGGACGACTTCCCGGAGAGTGTCGCCCTGTTGCCAGTAGCCGCGCGTAAATGATTCAGCGACGCTGGCAATGGCCGTATCGCGACGAATCACCTGCCGTGTGAATGCTTCCATCTGATACGAGGCAAGCCTGCTGACCCAGTGACGTTTGCGGGCGATTGCGCGCCGGATGATTTCGACCGCCGGATCTTCGGTGGTGATGACGATTTCAGGAAGGATGATCTCGCAGGGATGGAGGAGGGCGTTGTGGATAACAGCGCATGATACGATGACGCGGCTCGTATCCGCGCGAAAGCCGATCATGCTCGCGATGATCGTATACGTGCCGGGTTCCACCTGCAGTGAGTACTGTCCGGCCGGGGTTGTGATTGTACCGCGGGCAGTCCCGGCGATGCGGACGTGTGCCGCCGGAAGAGGTTCACCGGTGGCGGAATCCCTCACACAACCGCTGATGGAAAAAGGCTGGTCCGCCGTCGCGCACGAAACGAGCGTTGCGACAAGGCCTGTACAGGCAATGAAGAATCTTACAGAGTTCGCTTGCCTGGTTTTGATGGAGGTGACCCCGCATTCTGGGGAGGAAGGCCCGGCGAACGGGATGCCTGTTCCCACACCTTGCGCTCCTTTTCCTGGCGGACTGCCTCACGTTCTGCTTTGAGGCGGGCAAGGCGCTGCTCATCAGTCATAAGCGAGGAGGGCGGCGCCGAAGTTTGTTTGTTGCGGAAGGCCTCCCAGGCGGGAAGCACGCTCTTCTCGCAGGAGACTACCAGAGGATTCAAAGGATCGAGCAAGTAGGCTTCCATCAGGGAGTCGAACGCAAGCGCACTCTGTCCGCGCTTGAGATACTGTTCTGCAGCTCCGGTCAGACGCGATATTTGCGATTGTACATCCCGTCCCGGTCCCGCATTGCCGCCAACCTTGCCGAAGTCGGAACCGATGGTGACAGAGAGTGGCTTCCTCTCGCGCGGTGCATCCCCGATGGCCATAGTTGCCTCCTCGTCGTGCTTGTTCCACTACACTAAAGATACGGCAACAGGCAGGAGAAAGCAAGTGATCGCATCACGAAATACTCGCAATCGAAAATTTCGTTACGTACTTTGTACGTATGTGCGGAGATCAGAAACACATTGTAGTTATCGGCGGCGGCGGTGCAGGTATCATGGCTGCGTGGCGCGCGGCCACAAGAGGTTGTCCTGTGCTCCTCCTCGAACGGAACGGCCGTTTGGGCCAGAAAATCCTGATCTCCGGCGGCGGGAAATGTAATGTCACTCATGAAGGTACCGTAGAGGATATCCTTGCCGCATTCGTTGTGCCGGAACGCCGGTTCTTGAAACCCGCCCTCCACCGCTTTGGCAATCGGGATCTGGAGGCACTGCTTGCTGCCGGCGGAATCATCGTCGCCCCGCGGGCCAACGGACGAGTCTTCCCCGTGAATGGAACGGCAAAAGACGTCATGAGGGTATTCTCTCATCTTCTTGCCGCACACAACGTCACCGTGAAGTTTCATCAGAGAGTGGAAGAGATTCTCACAGATGATCGCGGCGTGTGCGGCGTCCGGATGCATCGTACCGTGATCAGCGCACCCCGGGTGATTCTCTCCACCGGCGGCGCGTCCTACCCGCAGACCGGAACCACAGGAGACGGATTTGCATTTGCGCGGGCTCTCGGACACACGGTTGTGCCCGTGCGTGCCGCCCTTGCGCCGATCCAGCCGGATCCTCCACTTCCGGGTGGCTGGCGCGGCGTGGCGATTCGGGGAGGATCGCTCTCTGCCGTCCACCGCGGCAGGGAGATCGCCCGTCTGGAGGATGACATCCTGTTCACGCACGAAGGCCTGTCAGGTCCTGCGACCCTGGGGATCAGCCGTGCCGCGGCGCTTGCTGCGGAATCAGGCACGGTCTCGATGTTTCTGGATTTCTTTCCCCGGAAGGAAGCTGCAGTTCTGGATGAGGAACTCCAGGCCGTGATCCGGACACACCGGGGCCGGATGGTGGCGACGCTTCTGGAGCCATGGCTGCCGAACCGGATCATTGAGGGAGTTCTCCGTTCGGCAGGGGTTGACCCGGAGACCCGCGGTCACGTGTTGACGCGCAAAGATCGTGGCGCGATCATCAGGGTCCTCAAACGATGGCCACTAGGAGACGTTGCGTGTGTGCCCGTCGAGAGAGGCGAAGTGACGGCCGGCGGTATTGCTCTCGGGGAGGTGAACTCGCGCACCATGTGTTCCCGGCGAATCAGGGGGCTGTATGTCTGCGGTGAAGTGCTGGACATCGCCGGCCCCATCGGGGGCTACAACCTTCAAGCGGCGTTTTCCACGGGGTTCGTTGCCGGTGACAGTGCGGCCGACGAATTTCTGCGGGCTGCCCGATATCCGGATACTATCTGACCAGCATCATCTTTCGCGTGGTGACGAATCCGTCGGCAACGAGCTGGTACAGATACAAGCCGCTCGCCAGCACTGTCCCGTCAAATGTCACCGTGTACTCACCTGCCGGCTGTCTCTCGTTCACGAGCACTGCGACCTCCCTACCCAGCATGTCGTACACCGCGAGCCTCACCCAACTCGTGCCCAGTGCCTCGTGCCCAGTGCCTGCTGCCAGCAGGCTGTACCGTATTGTCGTACTTGGATTGAATGGATTCGGATAGTTCTGCAAGAGAGCGGTCTGCACCGGCGAGCCGGCCGGCGCATCGACAGCAGTCGGGTATGATGCAGTCATGATAAAATCCACATCCTCGACAGCGAATGTGTTGGAAGGGATTGTGACAGGGGCCTGAACGTGATTGAACCGGAAGCGATCTGCGAGCAACGTTACCGGTCCGCTCCCGAGTGCTTCCACGGCATACCGGCCCGCCGGATCGCTCATTCCGTACCCGATGATGGTACCGTCCACGGCACGCGCCAGGACGCGAACCCCGGGCAGCGGGGCGCTGTTCCCGGTGAGGATGTGTCCCCGTATCCGGGTGAGACCGGCATTGTTCAGGGGCGGTACGGATATCCGTATGTGAGGTGTAACGCCATTGACCGCGACGCTGTCGGCATCGAGCCATGTGAGCGCGCTGGCACCTGAGGACGTTGAGTAAGACGGGGCATAGTCACCAAAGGGAATGGCAAGGACATTGTAGCTCCCGGCCTCGATGTCTTCAACCAGAAAGACGCCGCTAGAGTCAGTGAAGGTGAAGACCGCCGGTCGCTCGACTCCTTCTTTCGGCCGCGGAAACAGGATTATGCGCGCGGGAACATCGTTGCCACCGGGTTCCTGCACGGTGCCCTGCATGGTGCCGGTATCGGTTGGAGCTTTCTTCCTGAGGGAGAAGGTGATGCCGGTTGTGTCTCCCCGTACCGCAAGGATTGTCGCCTCTGTCGGATCGGGGGCATTATCAAAGAACTCAGGATAGTAGCCGCTCTTTGACGACATCGCGACATACAGCCGGTTGCCGGCGACCTGGGCAAAGAACTTGCCTGCGGTGTTTGTATAGCCGAACCACGCCACGCCGCGGGAATAACCGACGCCCGGTATGTGCACGGCCTCGGGTCCCTCGGTCGATGACAATGTTGCAGCTGATGTGACGAGCTCCTGGATCGGACGGAAAAACGCGACAACTGCACCTTCGATGGGTGTCCCCTGATCGTCCGTCACAATGCCGCTCACGTAGGCATAGAGCCGCGGGGAGTTCGGCACAAGGGAAAAGTCCACCCGGGTGGTATCGTTGACCCTGACGGTGACCGGTGTGGCGTTCGCCGGCTCGGTTGCACCAAGATACCACTGTGTCTGGTGGCCGGTATTTGATACCGACGTCGGCGGTTCTTCCGCACGCACGAGATAGGCACCGGTATCGACGACGGCGGAGAACGTGCCGGCAGAATTCACTGTTATGTCGAGTCCGCGATTAGCGGGCGAGGGCAATTTGAAGAAGCGGACGACGACCTTCGGGATGGGGAGGCCGGAAACCTTATCCGTGATTCTTCCTGTAATGATACCTTTGGGTCCCGGAGGAAGCGCAAAGGCGCGCACGCTGGCGATATTGCTCCATAGCGACTCGAGGAGTACGGTGTCATTCTTCGCGACCGCGGTGACGACATAGTTGTAGAGCACTCCGGGAGTGACCGACTGATCCACGAACTGGCGTGTCACGCTGATAGCGATCCACTGGAAGTTCGTCGTGTCCGGCGAAGACCGGTAGACCTTGTAGAATGAAGTTCCGGCAGGGCCGCTCCAGCTCAGGATCACAGAAGGCTGGAGGGATGCAGGAGAATTTGCCTGCAAGTTCGTGGGCGCCTGTGCGACCATCGTGGCTGCAAAGGAAATCAGCGCAAGGACTGTACCGATCACAAGTTTCATGGCCAACCCCCATCCCGCTTGTCAATCATCTGAAGCCGGAGAACGCAACGGCGCCGGGTGTTCCGGCGGCCGTTGCGTTCACGTCCCCGCTATCTCCCGCACTACCGGACGAGCAGCATCTTCTTCACGTTCGAAAAGAGTTCACCCGCTGCGCTGCGTACCGTCAATTTGTAGAAGTAGACACCACTGGCAACCGTCCGGCCGCTCTGATCGGTGGCATCCCATACGATACTGCTGCGGCCGCCTGCACGCGGACCGGTCAGAAGAGTCCGCACCTCCTGCCCGAGTGTATTGAAAATCGTCAGGGAGACATCGCCGCCTGCCGGAATATCAAAGGCTATTGTCGTGCTGGGATTAAATGGGTTCGGGTAATTTTGTCCCAGCGCGAATGTTGACGGCTGTGACTCACCGGATGTCACATCCGTTGTCCCCTGAGGCTCCATTGTGAAATCCACGCCGGAGATCTCGTACGTGTCGCCGGAGACAGTCACACTCCTGTCTGAAGCGGCGTAATTCTCGCGATCGGCGGTGAGAACGAATGACCCGACCGGCAGTGCCTCAATGGAATACTCTCCAGCCTGTTCGGTGATGCCGCAGCCTATCACCTGACCGCCGGGAGTCGTTGCCGTCACGCGAACTCCGCACAGCGGCACGCCGGCCGCCAGTATCCGGCCACGCAGGCGGACGAAACCGTTGGATTGGATCGGCACGACGCCGATGTCGATCCCGGAGACGTCCCCGGAAACCAGCACTCTCTCGGCAAGCTGCCAGTATACGAGACCGTACGCGCCGGCCTTGTAGAAGGCGGGAGCATAGCCCTGGAAAGGAACAGCCATAACTACGTAGGTGCCGAGCATGACTTCACCGATGGTATATGCCCCCATTGAGTCGGTATGTCCGAACCGCATCTTCCGCAGCACCGGGGTCGGATTGACGGGAATCAAGGCAACGACCGCGGGGACACCGTTGCCGGCTGAATCGCGCACGACTCCGGATATACTGTTGTGCAGGACCGGATTTGGCGTCAGTGAGAAGTCAACTTTTGTGATGTCCGATGAGGTGACCTTGATAAGGTCCGCAAGCAGCGGATTGGTTTTGTTGTCATAGTATTCCGGCAGATAACCGAATTTCGCCGCCAGAGCTATGTACGCATGGTCGGCAAGCACACGCGCTTTGAAGTTCCCCGAGGAGTCGGTCGTGCCGGTCCACACGACGCCGCGGCAGAACCCGATGCCATCAACATCTATGTTTTCGGCATCCAGCGTCGATTTCGCGGTAGCGGTTACCAGGGCGCTCATCTCCTGGAACGATCGCATGATGATGACCGTCGCATGGCGCAGCGCGTTGCCCAGCGTATCCGTCACGGTTCCTTCGATGGAGGCATACGCGGGTGGGGCAGGCTTGCTCAACCCGAAGTCTGCTTTGAAGGTGGATCCCGGCGTGACTTTCACCGGGGTCGCCAGCGTTATATCCTTTACGTTGTCAAACCACTCCGGCTGGTACATGGTCAGCACGGATGAGCGTATTGACCCGTCGGCGCGTACCAGATATGTCCCGGTGTCAAGCAGCGCGCTGTACGAGCCGAGCGAATCGGTGACGGCCGTCGGCTGCCAGTTGGCGATGGACGGACCTTTGGTGTAGAACCTGATCAGGATTCCCCTGAGTGGCAGTCCATTCTCGTCGTCGACCACCTTGCCCGCAATGGTCCCTTTGACGACGTAAGGGGGAACCGGCCGGCTCAACCCAAAGTCCGCGACAACAGATGCGTTGGCGATCACGACCACCGGATCGGCCGTGGCCATATCTTTCTTGTCGTTGTACCACTCTGCCGTATATGCGGGGGGACCTGGTGGCATCCAGGGAGCAGGTTGTGCCTTGACCTTGTACGTCCCGGTATCCAGTTTCGCTGCGTAGTGCCCGAGAGAATCCGTGACAGCACCGGGGATGTCGATGGTCTGAATGGAGGCGCGCAGCCGGTAGAACAGCACACGCATACCTGGAATGGGCTTGCCCGTGGAGTCGTCCGTCACGGTGCCCGCGATCACGCCGACGGGCCGCTCGGGTGAGGCGAAGGAGATGCTGGCGATATTGCTCGGAGCGCTTTCGACCGGACGCGTGGAGCTGTTGACCATTGCCACGGTGGTGACATAATAGAAGAAGGTGTGGCCCATCCGGACAGAGTGGTCGTAGTAGACCGGCGCGGTGACGAGGGCAAGCTTCTGGAAGTGTGCCGTGTCATCCACCGAGCGATAGACGATGAAGCCGTATGGTCCAGCCGGAGCGGTCCATGCGAGTTTTGCCACCGGAACGGCATCCGGCGTTTGAGTGGCGACCAGGTCCGTTGGAGCAGGTGGCAATGTGATTTGCGCAAGCCCGATAGCAGCAACAAGCATGCAGAGCCCGGCAGCGATTAGCAGTTTCCCTTTCATAGCATCCTCCACAATGTGTCCCTATCCTCACTGACTGCACATGAACTTCTATCATCTGTAGTGAAGATAGCGGGAGGGAGAAGGAAAGACAATACCATATTCATGGTAATTCGCGGATATGCGCGTTTGCGCCCCTTGTATGCGGCCGGCATTGATCCAACAACCGTATGAAACGCAGGTTCTTGTGCTGAATGGCTAATATCAGCCAGGCGGAAGGGGTGACGGAGGTCACGAAGCGGATCGAGAATTCTTATCCAAACAGCCGGTACTTCAATGCCTTGGACACGGCTGCGGACTTGGAATGCACCTGGAGTTTTTCGTACACGCGCTTGATGTGTGACTGCACCGTCAGGGGGCTGATAAAGAGTTTCTCCGCGATTTTCTTGTAGCTCAGCCCTTCGACGAGCCACTGGAGGATATCCAACTCACGTGGTGTCAGGTTGAGATCGGCTGCGGGGGGTGCGCCCTTGCCGCGCATCATCGCGAGCAGGCGGCGGGCAATCGAAGCGCTCATCGGCGCACCGATGCGAATCTCGCGAATGGCACGGATGAGTTCTTCCGACTCCGCGTTCTTCAGGACGTACCCGGATGCTCCCGCGAGAATGGATTGGAATATCTTTTCATCGTCATCATACACGGTGTGCATCAGCACATCGATGGCAGGATAGCGGCTCTTTACAGCTTTGACGCCGTCAATCCCCGACATGCCGGGCAGCCCGATATCCATCAGGATCACGTCGGGCTGGTGGTTGGGCAGCGCATCAAGAAGGGCTTCGCAGGAGGAGAATGCGGCAATGCATTGCAAGCCGCCGGCCGCATTTATCAGATCCATGACGGCGTCGCGAATGCGCTTGCGGTCCTCCACCACGATGACCTTGATATCAGGCTCCTGTTCGCGGGGGTCGTTCGTACTCATCGATGAGGTTCCTTCCATCACCTACTGTGGAAGCACTCTTGCCGTTGCCCGTCAGGGGATCGGTGCATGGAGTGTTATGGTGGTGCCCAGGCCGCTTGATGAGGTGATGGCTAATTCGCCTCCCATGCTCCGGGCGCGCTCTTCCATGTTGTGCAGGCCATTTCCCCGAACCGCCTCATGTACATCAAAACCAACGCCATTATCCGCCATCGTCATGGTCACCATGCGGCCTTCGCGCCGCATGGTCAGGACCACCCGTGTCGGCTGGGCATGCCGGAGGATGTTGTTGATGGCCTCTTTGTAGATCAGGAACAGCCGCCTCCTCATGCCGAGCGGCAGACGCAGCGATGCAAGTTCTGATGGAATGTCGATCTCGTAATTGATCCCCTTTGCTTCCAGCATCTTTGTTGCGTGCATTTTCATGCGGAGCAGGAGGAATTCGAACGAATCATGTTTCGGATCGATGGCCCAGACAATATCGTTCATTGCATCGATCAGTGCGCGTGCTGTTGATCCGGTGTCGGAAAACAGGGCGGCAAACCTCGCGCGCTCGTCATCGGTGAGAATGGTTGCGGGTGGTTTTGCCTTCACCTCGCGGAGGCCGACATCGCTGAAGAGAGCGATTTCCGTGAGCGTGGAACCGATGTCATCGTGGAGATCGGTGGCGATGGAAGTGCGGATACGTTCGATTTCCAGAAGCTTTTTCACCCGGTACCGGTACATCAGAAACAGCATTGCGGCGGCGGCCAGGACGGCCAGTACGCGAAACCACCAGGTCTTCCAGTAGGGAGGAACAATCGTGATTGCCAGGGAGGCCCCGCGGGTGTTCCACACGCCATCGTTGTTTGAAGCCCCGATGTGCAGCATGTAGTGTCCGGGATCGAGATTTGTGTACGTCGTGAAGCGGCGGTTCCCTGCATCGATCCAGGTTTCATCCAGGCCCTCGAGTTTGTAGCGGTACCGGTTCTTGGCGGGTGCGGTGTAGCTCAGGGCGACGAATTCAAACGACAGGAAATTCTGATCATGCTGCAATTCGATCGCACGTGTTTCACTCAGCGCCTGGGGAAGGGACACCGCGCGGTCAAATACGCGAAGACTGGTCAAATAGACGGGGGGCACGAATGGATTGTCACGGATGCTGTCGGGGGAAAACGCGTTGAATCCGTTGATGCCGCCGAGGTACAATGCGCCGTCGCGGCCGCGAAATGCGGCGCCCTGATTGAATTCGTTCCCCTGCAGGCCATCGGATGCATCGTAGGTGCGGACCTCACCGGTGGAAGGGGTGAAGCGGGCAAGCCCCTTGTTGGTCGGCATCCAGAGACGGCCGGCACGGTCGGGGAGAATGCCGTAGATGACATCATTGGGGAGGCCATCGACTTCCGTGAAGTGCCGCCAGGTTCCTGCCGCGCGATCAAAGCGGTTGAGTCCGCCGCCGTATGTGCCGACCCAGAGAATTCCGGTCGGGTCTTCATGCACGGAAAGGACGGTATTGTTGTTGAGCCCGTTTGCCGGATCGCTTGTGCTCTGATAGCGCTGGAAAAGATCTGTGGCCGGGTCCAGGCGCGCGAGTCCGCCTCCGTAGGTACCAACCCAGAGATAGCCCGCGGCGTCTTCATACAGCGTCAGGACCGTCCCGGCAGGCAAGGCTGTGGGAGATCCCTCGTCGGGCGGGTAATGGACAAAACCTTCCCTCGAAGCGTCAAGACGGTCCAGTCCGCCTCCATTCGTGCCAATCCAGAGCGTTCCGGACGAATCCTCATGCAAGGCGGTCACTTCATTCTGAACGAGCGAGGCTGGATTCCGGGGATCGTGGCGATAGTGCGTAAACCGTCCGCTGTGTGGTTCAAGACGGTCGAGCCCTCCCCCCTCGGTGCCAATCCAGAGCGTGCCGTCACGGCTGGCTTCGAGAGCGATGACGTTATTGTGACTCAACGATGAGGGGACACGGGGGTCATGCAGGTAGTGTGAGAAATCCCCGGTCTGGCGGTTGAAACGATTCAGTCCACCCCCGTATGTCCCGATCCAGAGCGTCCCGGAATGATCTTCCTGCAGCGCCCAGACATCGTTGCCGCTCAAGCCGCGGGGTGTTCCCTGCACAGCCCGGAAGTGCGGGAAGCGGTTCTTCAGGCGGTCATACACATTGACTCCTCCGGCCCCCGTGCCGATCCAGAGAATGCCGGTACTGTCTTCGAACAACGAACAGATGATATCATTATTCAGGGAGCGGGTGGCATTGGCGATATGACGGAATCGCTCGATGGTCCGGGTCCGCGGATGCAGGCGGTTGAGACCCGCATCTCCGGTGCCGATCCAGATGGCATTGTCGGCATCCTCGTACAATGAAAGAATGAGGTTGCTGGTGAGTGTGTACGGTGCAGGCGATCGGGTAGTGTAGTGAACGAGAGTTCCCGTTCGCGGGTCGAGGCAATCCAGCCCGTATCCCCAGGTCCCGATCCATATCCGGCCATCACGACCGGCAAGGAGCGACCGGATGGTATTGCCCGCGATGCTCTCCCTCGCGCGCTGGTCATGCCGGTAGCGTTTGAACGTCCCGGCGGCGCCCGGCCCGGAAGAGCCGGGCACAGGTGGGATGTAACGGCAAAGACCTCCCCATGTGCCGACCCAGAGATTGCCGTCGCGGTCCTCCGTGATTGCCCAGACGGCATTGTCGGCAAGTGATGTGGAATCGGCGGGATTGTGGCGAAGGTGGGAGAACGTGCCTTGACCCGGTCTGCGATAGTTCAAACCGGAGGTCATGGTGCCGGCCCAGATTGTCCCCCGCGAATCCTGAAACACCGATGTAATATTGTTTTCGCTTATGCCCGTTGTGTCACCGGGGTCGTGCACATAGTGTGTGAAGGTTCCCCGGACCGTATGGTAGCAGTTGAGTCCGCCCCGCATTGTCCCGATCCAGATATCCCCATCACGATCCCGGCAGAGAGCCCAGATCCCGTTGTCCGAAAGAGCGAAGGAGTCCGAAGCCGCATGTTTATGCACGGCGATTGTGTAGCCGTCGTACCGGTTGAGTCCGTCCTGCGTGCCGAACCAGAGGAAGCCGCGGCCGTCCTGCACAATCGCATTCACTGTGGATTGTGAAAGACCCTGCTCGAGAGAGATATGGTCGAATTTCAACGTGCCGGTTTGAGCACAGGCTATGCACGCGACCACGGCGAGGGACCAGGGGGCGATGCTGTATAGGAGGATCCGGTGCATGGGGAATGTTAGTGAGGAATCGGGAGACTCGCAACCCATGCCGTGCGCATCACGAGAGTGCCTGTGTAATCCACGTGAGGTTTTGCAGTGGTATGAACCCGTAATTATAGAAGTTGAAACTGGTGATCCCCTGTGCACGTGCCACCCTCATCCGGTCAAGGAATTCCGCCTGTCCGCCGCTCTCCGGGAGGCCGACCTGGAATCCGAGCGTCAGCGCGTTTTTCCCGAGGAGAGACCGGAGTGCGGTCAGCGGGGCATCCAGAGCAACACCGTCTTTGACATAGCCCAGGGCAAGAATCCCCCCCGTTGTGCGGGCACTGGTGGCGGGGTCGACACCGTTCAGCTTCCACGCCGCAGAATCAATCGACATCATTTGCCGCAGCGGGACAGTTCCGGCACTCGACTTCAATTCCTCGAGGAGTGATTGGACGACGCCGGTGCGCCAGCGCTGGAACGGCTCCAGGATGTCCGCCGGGAGTTTATCAATGGTGGGGTACCTGGCGTTCGTTGAGTCCGGATCACGGAAGAATTCCTCGAGCGTGGCAGTGGTGAAATTGAGTGCCGGATGGATGTCGAATCCCGATTCCTTCGCCGAGCGGCGGCATGCGGCACAGAAACAGAGCCCCAGGAGAAACCGTGTCGCCGCTGTCAATGCCATTCCTTCCCGTTCATGATGAAAGCCATGCGTGTATCCCTGAAACTGGAGAGCCTCGAGCTCGATGAGGTCGACACCGTGCGCGGCGATATCCGCAACGAGGGAACCGAGATACCGGCGCACATCGCCGTTCGACGGGCAGAGATTATGATAGAGCGGATCGTCGAATGCGGTGCGCGTGACCAGGTCCGGATGTGCCATGCCGAGGGCGGTATTGTGACAGCATACCACCCAGCTCCGCAGCTGCATGCCGTGTTGGTCTGCTTGCCGGCGCGCTTCCCGGAGATCGTGCCCCGAAGACACAAGGGAGTGTGCCACCGGGGCTATGCGTCCGTACAGAGATGCTGTGGGCCGGAACATGACCGTGCCATCCTCGAGAAAGACCACCTTGCGCCGGGGATTGTGCGGGGCGAGAAATTTGCCGGCATGATACGCTGTGGCAAGACTGATGGAAGTGAGACCGTGTTCGCGGAGCCGCGGCATGACAACATCATAGCCTTCGTCGACGAGATCCCAAAGATATATCCACATGGATGCCGCCTGCCGGGTCGGCGGCGGGAATGCCGCGGTCGCGGCATAGCGCAGAGCAGGTCCGGCCACCACTGCGGCGGCGACCCGTTCCAGGAATTCTCTCCGTGTGAGCATGGTGCGGTTACTCCTCGTCGATGACCCAGAGGTCGAGCAGGTTGTCGGGCATTCCCGCGATGAATCGCGATGGTTTGGAAAGCACCAATCCCGACTCGCGGTCATAGACATTGATGGGATAGGCGATGAAGAGATGCTCTTTGGCCCGGGTGCAGGCAACGTACATCAAACGGCGCTCCTCCTCCATCGTGTCTTCATTTAATGCCGCACGCGTCGTGGGGAAGCGCCCGTCGAGCGCGTAGATCACGAAGACCGTGTTCCACTCGAGCCCCTTCGCGCTGTGGATCGTGGAGAGAATGAGCTTTTCGTCTTCTGCGTCGGTGGGCGTGATGTCGGCAACGCTCTCGGCCGCCGGTTCGAGTGTCAGATCGGCAAGGAAGGAATTGAGCGTCCGGTACCGCTCGGCGATTTGCTGGAACATCTCCAGATCCTTCCGCCGTTTGTTGTGATCGTCATACCGTTTGACAAAGACCGGCTCGTAGTACTGCAGGAGCTGCTGGATTTTGTCGGCGGGCGTGATGTGCGACGGAGCGACACCCTTCAGTGCTTCGAAAAGCGTGCGGAGTTTCTCCGGTGCGGCATGGTATTGGCCCCAGAATGCCGGGAGCGAAGTGGGGATCCCGGCTCCGCCTGCTGAACGGTGCCGGGCAAGGAGGTCCTCGATCACCTTTTCGGCCGTACGCGGGCCGACGCCGTCAACGAGCAACAGAATCCGATTCCAGGCGACGGCATCGCGGGGATTTTCGATCACGCGGAGATAGGAAATCAGGTCTTTGATATGAGCGGTTTCGATGAACTTGAACCCCCCGAACTTGACGAACGGAATGTTCGCCTTGTTCAGCTCGATTTCCAGGTCGAACGAGAGATAACTCGAACGGAACAGCACAGCCATGTCATCGAGGGGGATCCCCTGCTCCCGCAGTTCAAGGACCTTCTGGATCACAAAACGCGACTGAAGATTTTCATTCTGTGCGACGACAATGCTGGGCAACTCGCCGCCGGGTTTGCTGGTGAAGAGCTCTTTGGTGTATTTGTGACGTTTCATGATGCCCCGGAATGTCCGAACCGCTTGCGTAGCAGTGCAATGTACGCGGGTGTCGTGCCGCAACATCCGCCGATAATGCGCACTCCTTGCTGCCTCCATTGTTCGGCGAATTCGGCGTACTCTCCGGATGACACATCATGCACAAAGGTCTCCGCGCGTTCTTCCCCGGCTCTGCCGACGTTTGCATAGACGGCGAGAGGCAGGGGAGTGGCCGCTTGTAAGGCAAGAAGTGCCGGGGCTATGCGACGCGGAGAAATACAGTTGAGGGAGAATGCCGCGGGCGTGAGCCGGGTGATTGTCCTTACGGCTTCCGCGATGGATTCACCGCCGTACAATACCCCATCCGCAGTGCATAAGAAACTGACCACCACCTCTTTGCCGGTGTCCATGGCGGCGCGGCAGGCGGCCCCGGCTTCCCTGATGGTGCCCATTGTCTCGAGCAGCAGGAAATCCACACCGGCCTCGGCCAACCGGCGGGCATGGAGGGAGTGCTCGCCGCGGAGCGCATCATCGTCCGGCACCAGGTCCGGGCGGTAGCAGTCTTCCAGGGGGGCCATGGAACCGGCGATCAGAATTGTGCGTCCCGTGCACTCTGCCCGCGCCTGCCGGGCCAGCGTTACCGCTTCACGCGTGACTGCTTCCGAACGGTCGGGCCAGCCGGCGTGAACGCATGCCCGGGACGTGGTCCTGAAGGTGTTTGTGGTAATGATATCTGCACCCGCCGCGAGATATTCCCGGTGTATCTGCAGCACAAGCGGTGGATCGGTAGTCAGGGCGCGTGCGGACCAGAGGGGCTGACTGACATCGAGGCCGCGCCGCTGCAACTCGGTCCCCATCGCGCCATCGAGAATAAGCTCTCCGGAGCGCTGCAAGGCTGTGTGCAGAGGGCCCGCCGTCATGCGCGCGCCCTCCTGAGAATCTCGTTGGTCAGATTCAAAATCGGTTGGGTGCTGCGATAGTTCTCTTCGAGCGTGATGATAGTGCAGCCGGGGTAGTCTTCGGGAAACGTGAGGATATTCCGCACAGTCGCACCGCGGAAGGAGTAGATAGCCTGGGAGTCATCCCCTACCACCATCACATTGCCATGCTGCTGCGAGAGCAGCCGCACAATGTCCGCCTGGATGCGATTGGTGTCCTGAAATTCGTCCACCATGATGTATTTGTAGCGCTGTGCGAGCGTCCGCCGGACATGGTCATTGTCCCGCAGGAGTTGCCGGAGATACAGCAGCAGGTCGTCATAGTCCATCAGGTTGTGTTGTGCCTTGTATTCTTCGAAGGCACGCTGCAGGGCTGTGATGTCGTTCAGGAGTTCCTCGAAGTGCGGGTACTCTTCGTGCAGGATCTCTTTGATGGGCGTTGCCGTATTGACCGCCTTCGAAAAGATATCATAGAGAGTCTGTTTTCTTGGAAAACGCCTTTCACGCGTGTCCAGTTTCAACTTTGTACGCAGGAGGTTGACGACATCTTCCGCGTCGGACTGATCGACGATGCTGAAGGAGGAATCGAACCCGATCAATGGAGCGTATTGTCGCAGGACAAGGTTTGCAAACGAATGGAACGTCCCGCCGGCGACTTTCTCGCACCGGGCATCCAGGAGCATAGAAGCACGACGGAGCATTTCCTGTGCGGCGCGCCGGGTGAACGTGAGCAGGAGAATCGATTCGGGGTTCACGCCGAGTTCAACGAGATAGGCGACGCGGAAAGTAATGGTCCGTGTTTTTCCGGTGCCAGCGCCCGCGATGATCAGGTGGGGTCCGTTCGCCGAGGTGACCGCGGCGTATTGTGCCGGATTCAGTTCGTTCCGGTAGTTGATGCGAAATTGCCGGGGCGGTTCCGTCGGCACAAGGTCGACCGGCTGCTTCTTGAGGACGTATTTCTTGGCGTCGGTCACAGCTTCTCTACCGGATAGCTGTCCAGAATATCCAGAATGGCTTCGATGGTTTTCGGCGAATTGCCTTCGGCGCGATTGTTGATGTAGGCGTAGAGTTTCTTCCCCTCCCGGGCGCAGCGGATGGCGGCTTCCGCAACGCCGGAGCGTATGGCGGGATTGACTTCCTTGATCGTATCGTACGGCTGGAAATATTCGACCGCCTCCTGATAGGTACGGCCGGGTTTGAGCAGCGCGCGGATGACAGCAAAGGATGCCGGCAGAATATCCGCGCTGCCGATCTGTTCCTGAATCCCCGGCATCCTGGTCCAGCTGTTGAGCACATGCGCAATACCGTGGCTCTTGAGCATGGCAAGATAGTCCGGTGTCAGGAATTCGCTGTTGCGGATTTCGACACTGTAGGTGTACTCTCCCGGGATCTTTGCGAAGAAGGCATCCAGCGCCCGGATGAAGACGGGCAAGGTCACTCCGGAATCCCGGGAAAAAGTGGAGAACTCAAAGATGATTGCTCCGCATTTCTGCCGTAATGTACTGACCGGGCCAAGAAACTGATCGGCAAAAAGTGAAGGATTCAGAAAATCGGTGTTCTCTTTTCCCGCATGAGCGCCATAGCGCGGCAGATTTGGATATCGCTTCACGGTGATGCGGTCGGTGACCTTGAGTGCGATGCTGAAGTGCTCCGGAGTCTGATCGTGCATCAGCCCCAGGGCCTTCGCAGAGGGGAAATCGTAGAGCGCGAAGTCAGCGCATACAGTAGGAAACAGGGTTGCGTATTCTGCGAGACAGGTCTGTTCGAACACGCGTTGTGAGGGGTAGGGGCGGTTGTAGACGATTCCCTGCCATCCGGGGTATTTCCAGGATGACGTGCCCAGCAGGATGCCGCGCTCGGCCCAGCGGCGAAGCCGGCCGGCATTGGAACGGGCATAGGACGACAGAGGGGGCTCAGCGCCCCCTGTCTCGAACAGCGGCAGTTGTGTGCCGCGCGGGAGTTTGTGTACACGCACCTCGACCCGCCCTTCCCGTTGGTTATCCTCCCAGGTGCACGCCGGTGAGCACGGTGAACACGGACCAGACAATCCAGAGTGCAAACACCAGCACCAGCACCTTTGGCAGATGGCGCTGGAAGAGTTTTGACAGCCCGATGCTCACGACGGTGAGATCCCAGATAGTGAAAACATTCGCTTTTGACAGCGCCATATGCAGTTTGTTCTGGAGGTCGTAGTTGGACACAAACAGGGCGAGATTGGGTCCTGCGAACAACGAATCCATACCGTACTGTAGCAGCGTTGTCGCGACGGTTTCCAGGATGCTGATGTAGAAAGTCAGGCCGACGACTTCGACGACTTTCATATACGGGGCGCTCGCGTTCATTCCCCATTTGCCGAGCAGCCAGTACACCAGGGAAAGCAGGAACAGGGCGACCGGGGTAACGAGGGTAACGCCGACAGCCGATTGGATGCGGAAGATCATGGAATCCGGCCGCATGAACTCTGTCGCTTTTTCAGCCTGCTCGGCGGTCATTTTCCCTTGTGCCACGGCTTCATCGATGCTTTTCGTCATCAACGAGGCCATCTGATCGACGAGAGACGGGTTCGTGAGGATAAGCTGGTTCAAGAGCACGGCGATGAGGATGAACAGCAGCATCGGCACCAACCAGTTGCGTGTGGTTTTTCCGGTCAGCCGGACATTGTCGAACAGTTCTCCCGGTGCCGCAAAAATATTCACGATTTGTTCGGTGATAGACATTGGCGCTACTGTTGCGCCGGGGGCGGTGGACTCTTCCATGGGGTGGCCTTCTCTCTGTGTAAGGGACGACACGCAAAGATAGGAAACGGCGGATCGATATTCAACATAGCAACACGACAAATTTGTTGTATCGGGTATTGACACAACGACAAAAATGTCGTATCGTTGTATTGATGAACATTGCGGGGTACATGTGAACAGCACAGCACTTGTCGAGCAGTTTTGTGCAGCACCGCCGGGCAAGCTCTATTGCGTGCATGGCAGCAGCGGTGTATTCCGGCTCTCACTCATGGCCGCGGGCCATGCGCTGGTGCACGGTGTGCCGGTCACGCTGGTGGATGGGAGCAATCGATTTGATCTGTACGGCCTGGCGGAATTTGCACGGCGTGCGGTGGGGAGGGAGGGAACACCGGAACAGGTGCTGCGCAATATCTTTATCTCCCGTGCCTTCACCTGTTATCAGATGGAAGCGGTGCTCACCGAACGCCTGCCGGCATTCGTCCGTGCAAAGCAATCGCCGGTGGTGTTGATTTTCGGACTGCTGGATACTTTTTACGATGAGCAAGCACCGTTGTTTGAGGTGCGCAACTCCCTGGAGCGGATACTCCGCGCGCTGTACGCCTTGCGCGATGAAGGCGTTGCGTTGCTGTTGGCCTCCACCGACATCCGTCCGGCCTCATCCGCACGCGCTACGCTGTTTCCGCGTCTGGCGGGAGGGATGGACCGGGTATACCTGCTGACCGAAGAAGCGGATGGACGGTGGTCCTTGGGAAGAGACGATGGAGAATGGAGAATCCACAATCCGCAATGGAGAACGGAGGGAATACATGGGACGAACCGTACCGACATTCACGATGGTGCTCCAGCAGGAATTGGAAAGCTGGTCCAAGTTCCGGCGGGGGTTACGCAAAGAAGATCAGGACGCGCTGGATGACCTCTTCCGTGCTGCCCGGTTGCAGCTGGCCGGCAGCGCCTATGCCGCTCGTCCGATTCCGTTCGAAAGCATGGTCATGGCCATGCTGGTCGCCCAGCAACGGCGTATTGCGGCCCTGGAGGCACAGCGTGCACGTACCGCATTGCCCGTGGACGGTGCTGCTGTCGTTCAGAAGGAATGAATGATGCTGACCGGCTGGCTCTTCGATATGTACCCTTCGTCGCACGGGATCACGCTCTGGTTCATTGATACCGAGGGGCGCAAGCACCGCGCGTATGACCGGTTCACACCGTCATGTTATTTGCACCTGACGGAACGGGATACCGACCGCGTTGCCGCACTCCTGCGTGCATTTCCCTTCCCGATTCACCTCAGCCGGGAAACACGGCGGGAGGTGTATGCCAACCAGGATTGGGATGTCCTCCGGCTTTCCATCGGCAGCACGCTGCACTTCAAGAAGGTTATTCAGCGGTTGGAGCATCACCTGCCGCATTTTGTGTTCTTCAACTCCGATATTGCCCCGCAGCAGCTTTATCTCTACGAGAGCGGGCTGTTTCCCCTTGCCTACGGCGACTACGACATCACCACGGAAGGGTGGTTGGCCGGCTGGACACTGCATGACGCGGCTGACGCGCCGGAGTATGTGCTGCCGCCGCTGACGACACTGACGCTCAAGAACCGGCCTGATGTGGTTTCTCCGAAATACCGCAAACTTCTGCAGCTGGAGGTCTCCTACGACGGTACCACGTATGCACTGGAGAGCCATGCACCGGAGGATGTTCTTGCTGCACTCGCGCGGCATCTCCAGCGATGCGATCCGGACATCATTCTCACGGAATATGGCGATGCTGTCCTCCTGCCGTTGCTGGCACGTCTTGCCGGCGAACACCACATGCCGTTACCGCTCAACCGCGACACCACCATGGGGTACAGCACAACTGCACAGTCCAGCTACTTTGCCTACGGCAAGATCGTCCATAGGGATGGGGCCTTTGAACTGGCCGGCCGCTGGCATCTGGATACCGAGAATTCGTTCATGATGGGCGAAGCCAGCCTCGATGGTGTTGCCGAAATCGCGCGTCTGACACAACTGCCGGTGCAGCACCAGTCGCGATCCACCATCGGTACCGCATTGTCTTCCATGCAACTTTCCTGGGCGCACCGTAACGGGTACCTCATTCCGGCGCGCAAACGGGAGCCCGAAGATTTCAAACCGGCGGATCTCCTGCTGCTGGCGGACCGGGGCGGGCTGATTTTTCAGCCGGAAATGGGATATCACGAGCAGGTAGCAGAGATGGACTTCGTTTCAATGTATCCGACGATTATGGTGGCGCACAATGTTTCACCGGAGACAGTGAACTGCCGTTGTTGCCGGAACGAAGCGGTGCCGGAACTACATTACACCATCTGCGAACGTCGCGAAGGCATTGTGCCGGCGACATTGCGCACGGTGGTGCACAAACGGGGCATCTATAAGAAAGAGAAGAAACGTTTGAAAGCATTGGGCGATGCCCGGTGGACGCTGTATGACCGCCGGCAAAATGCGCTCAAATGGATGCTGGTCACCTGCTTCGGCTATCTGGGATACAAAAATGCCCGGTTTGGACGTATTGAAGCTCATGAAGCGGTCAATGCCTTCTCCCGCGATGCCATCCTGCGGGCCAAGGAAATCGCCGAGGGACATGGATTTCATTTCATTCATGCTATTGTGGATTGCATGTGGCTGCACCGGCCGGGGGCGACCGAAGCTGACTATGAAGCGCTCGCACAAGAGGTAAGCGGCGCCGTCGGCATCGACATTTCCCTTGAGGGCATCTACAACTGGATTCTCTATCCGTCCTCCAAAATGGATCCCCGTATTCCCACAGCCAACCGCTATGTCGGGTGGTATACGAACAACGAGATCAAAATCCGCGGTATCGAGATCCGGCGCCGGGATACACCGGTATTCATTAAGCACCTTCAGGGGGAGATGCTCAAGATCATGGGTGAGGCAAAAGACCTACGGGCGCTTGAAGCGGCGGTGCCGGCAACGCTCGCCAAGGCGAAGGAGTGGATTGATCTGTTGCGGTCCGGGAGGGCGGATCCGCTGCAGCTTGTTGTGCGCCGCCATCTTTCACAGGAGGCCGGTGAGTACGCCAACAGGAGCGCGAATGCCATTGTGGCGCAGGCGCTGGAAGAAGCCGGAGTGCATCTCGCTCCCGGGGAAAGCGTCGAATACATCATCATCGACGCCACGGGGAAACGGAACCCGGAGAAAGCCAAAGCGGTCGCGCTCTATTCGCTGGATGACGGCTACGACATTGAAAAATACACGGACATGGCGCTCAAAGCGGTCGAAACACTGCTGTTTCCGTTCGGCTATGATGCCGGAAAGCTACGTGAACTCTGGTGTCCTGTTCCCCGGCGCACACAGCGCAAGCGGCCGGCAGAGCCGATATCGCAGCAGCAGGAACTGTTTTGCTCCGGCTGACATCGTGCGTGGCGCACGCAGCATGACGGATGTGCGACGAAACGCCATCCTGCTGCGATGAGATGTGTTTCTCCTGCTGCAGACGACATGGTCATTCGCGTCCCGGCGTCGTCCATGAGATATAAGACACCTCATGGAGGGTACAATGAAAACCCTGTACGTTGTGTGCGTTGCCGCTGGAATGCTGGCGGCAGAAGCGAGGGGAGGTGGCACGGATCTGGTCCTGAAGGATACGGTGCTGCGCACCTGTGCCCCGGTGGCTGCATACCGTGCCATGAATGTCATCCGGTATCAGCCCGCATGCGTCATATCGTTGCGGCACCCGATTGAGGGTGTTGTGGAATGCGCATTGCGGGACGCAATGTTGCTGAAGATCGCACGGCCCGCCGTCGATGTGCCGGACATCAAAAGGGAAATTGATCAGCTTGTATCCGAGGGCGCCAGTCCGGTGATCCGGTACAAAGCGTGGCTTGTGAAGCAGGTCTATGAGGAACCCGAGATATTTGCTGATGAAGCCGGCGCGAATTTCTACACTGCGGAAGAGGCGTTCACCGCGGTTGCCCGGAGGCTTGAGCAGCGCCTGCTGATCGCGCGGCAATAGCCGGTGGCTGCAGCCATTGCGATAATCAACCCGACGGCATCACGCCGAACGGTTCTGCAGCGCGGACGGTGTCCGGGGCGAGGAGAGGAGCTCGCGGAAGAGCTGCCAACGTCGCCCCGGATTGTCCGGCGTGCCCCCGCGGCTCTCGATCGCCTGCTGCACAAGATCCTGGCCGAGGTTGTAGTTGATCACGTAGCTCCGGTACTTGTCGAAGAAATGTGTGCGTTGCCCGGCCCTGTCAGGCGACATCAGTGCGTAGTGCACCAGCCATCGCGCCGCCTGCTCCCGTGTGATCCGGCCGTCAAGATATCGCCGCGCGGCTTCATTACCCGCGTAGGCAAGACGTTGGAACAGCGCATGCACCGCGTAGTAGTGCTCCGCCTCCGCCGGATTGAGACCGGCAAGTGGAAACAGGACATCTCTCTCAAACGCAATCCGCTCGCGATCCGGGAACGCCATCATGATGCCAAAGTTCGCCGTCCCTTCTGCTACAAGTGACTGCGGGCTGAAAAGCGCGTAGACCGTAAACTCCCGCCATCCACGCCCGCGGGCGAGAACCAGCTCAAGCATACTGTTGTACACGTGGTGTCCCGGGTATCCCTCGTGACAGGCAAGATCCACCGCCCGGTCGATCGTGATCGGGAAATCCACGTTTACCTGGATGACACTCGTGGCATTGCCTTTGTACCAGTTGTATCCGCTCCATGATTTGCCGGTAACGTATTCCACGGTGAACCGTTCGCCGGGAGGCAGGGGCAGGTGCACGGCGCTCCGTGCCCGTCCCTCCGCAATTGCGGCGTTGAAGACTGCAGACACGTTCTCCGGCGGAATGACGAAACGTTGTTTGAAACGCTCATAGCGTTCGTGGACCTCGCCGGATCCGGGGAGGAGATTTCCCACGTTGTTCACGAGTGACACAAAATGCTCCTCGGAATACTCCGGCGGCTGCACAGTATACAGCGCAACAGCCTCTTCATCGAATGAATAAGGCACGCCCTGCAACATCCGCGTCCGTGCAACAACGGCCGCGATCTGGTGACGGAGATACTGCAGGCGAAGCAGATCCATGGCGTCTCCCGCCGCCGTCGGCGTTGCATCCACTGCGGCGAGAAGCGCGCTTCCCCGTTCATTGATCAGCGCCAGCCCCTGATGTTCCCGCCCCGCCTCAACCAGCCAGTCATCGGGGCCAAAATACGCATCGACGTAGTCGGCATCGTGCTGCCCGAGAGCAAGAACAAGGCGCACATAGCGCTCGGCAATCTGATCGAGGTCATGAAGGGTGGGCATAGCATTCTCCTGTGCCGTTACATCATTCCGACGGGATCGACATCGACAATCACCTGCACATGCGCGGTGCGCGCGGGCGGGCGTTCGATGGTTGCCTGCAATCGTGTCCGCGTCAGTGACCCCGAGGGATCGCTCTGCTTAGGCACACGCAGGATCACATGCCAGCGAAACTGCTTCTTGATTCTGGCGATGACCGCAGGTGCAGGACCAAGCACTTCAAAGGGCCCTGGGGGATCCCGCAAAGCCGCGGCAATCCTTTCGGCCGCCGTGCGCACGGCATCCTCGTTTTCGCCTTTGGTTTCAACCAGGATAAGCCGCGAGAACGGCGGATAGCGCAGTTCTTCGCGCGAGGCGAACTCTTCCCCGAAGAAAGCCCGGTAGTCGTGATCGATGATGTGCGTGAGCGTCCGGTGGCCGGGTTGAGCTGTTTGTATGATCACTTCGCCGTGCAGACGGCTGCGCCCCGCCCGGCCGGCTACCTGCGTGAGGAGCTGAAACGTTCGCTCGGATGAACGGAAATCGGGCAAAAGCATCTGTGTATCGGCGGATATCACGCCGACCAGCGTGACATGAGGGAAGTCCAATCCTTTTGCAACCATCTGCGTTCCGAGAAGAATATCCGCTTCGCCGTTGCCGAACTTCCGGAGAATCCGGTCGTGCGATCCTTTCCGGGTCGTCGTGTCGAGATCCATGCGGAGCACCCGTATGCCCGGAAACGTCGCCACAAGTTCCTCTTCAACCCGCTGGGTGCCCATGCCATGCAACGCGATGTCCGGGCTCGCACATGAAGGACATACGGTATACGGGGGGCGCACGTGACCGCAGTAATGACACCGGAGATGACGCTTGGCAAGGTGGTAGGTCAGCGAGACCTGACAATCATCGCACATTGCGACGTAACCGCAATCGGGGCAGGAGACGTAGGGCGCAAACCCCCGGCGGTTCTGCAACAGGATGATGCCTTCTTTCTTCTGAAGCCGCAGGGCGATCTGCTCGCGCAGCCGGGCGGAAAGTGCGGAGTGCTGAAAGTGACGGAGCCCGCTCCGCTCATCGGGGGGAAGGGAAGTCTTGAGTTGAAGATACGCCTGGCGGTGTTCCGCTGTCATGTCAACCAGATCGACCGTCGGCAGGACGGCGTCGTCTGCGCGTTCCGGCATCTCCAGCAAGGTGAATTTCCCCTGGAGTGCATTTGCGTACGACTCCAGCGAGGGTGTTGCCGAGCCGAGCAGCACGACGGCATTTTCCTGCTGTCCGCGCATGATCGCGACGTCCCGCGCGTGATAGCGCGGCGTTGCATCATATTGTTTGTAAGACGCCTCATGCTCCTCGTCTACAACGATCAGGCCTACATCCAGCAACGGTGCAAAAAGGGCGGAGCGCGGTCCGATGATGATGCGACATGCCCCCTCACGCGCAAGACGCCAGACGTCACTCCGCTCTCCGGCAGTCATGCGGCTGTGGACCACCTGAGCATGATTGCCAAAATGGCTCTTGAAGCGCCGGACGATCTGCGGTGTCAGAGAAATCTCCGGAACCAGAACGACAGCACTCCCTCCCCGCTCAAGGCAACGACGGATGCATTCAATGTACACCTGGGTCTTTCCGCTTCCCGTCACACCATGGAGGAGGAATGTGTGGGGACGGTGCGCCTCCAGCGCTGCGGCAATACAGTCAAACACCTGTTGCTGCGCGGCATTGAGGGTAATCGAGAGCGTCCGTTGTTCCGTCTCATATTCCTGGGTCCGGGCAACCGCGCGCCGTGCAATGTGCAGCAAACCCGAACGAGTGAAGGGCGTGCATACTGCGGTCGATGTGCCGGACTGTTTGACCAGGTCGAGCAGGTCGGCTTCGCGGTCACCGCGTGCTTGCAGCCGGCTGACCATTTCGAGGAATTGCCTTGCCCTGACCCTCCGGGGTGGCAACCCGGCAATGGTCCGCTGGAGTGCCTGTACGTCGAGTCGTTCCAGGTCGATAAAATCCCGTTCTTTGGCCCGCCCTTTGGGTCGTGGGAGGATCTCTTCCGAAACCACGAAGCCCTCCCGCTCGAGCGCATTCAGAACTGCGTGGATTGTGCGGATGCCGCTGATCCGCTTCAGGTCGGCGGCAAACGCCGGTCCGTGTTCAACAAGATGCCGCACGAGGGCATAGCGCCGGGGTGAGCGCAACTTGAATTCGCCCAACCGCGGATCATCGGGAGCAATGGTAGCGCGCACGTGTCGTTTGCTGGTACTTCCGAAGCCGTGGGGGAGTGCTGTGCGCAGGACCTCATTGAGCGGCGCAAGATAGTACTCGGCAATCCAGCGGCACAGAGAGAGCAGGGCAGGCGAAAAGGACGGGCTGACATCAAGGACGTCAACGAGCGGCTTCAGTCCGGAGAATGATGATGCGCCCGGCAGGCCGACGACGAGGCCAACGGCATACTTGCGTCCAAACGGGACCAGCACCCTGCAGCCCACCGACATGGTAGCCTGAAGCTCGTCGGGGACGAGATAGGTAAAGGCCCTGTCCGGGCCGGAGGGAATGACAACATCGGCGAACCGGAGCATGAAGATACTCCCTCTACAGCTTCTTACCTTGTAAGGACGCCAAGTTGATGCAGCGCCGTGCGAAGTTGTTCCGGATCCACGAACCTCACCGCCCGCAGCCCGAGCTTCGCGGCCGCGTCGACATTCCCCTGAATATCGTCAATATACGCACACTCTTCCGGCGGGAGCCGCAGCTTCCGCAGCATATCGTTGTAGGTCGCCGGGGAGGGCTTCATGGCCCCGACCTCAAAGGAGAGTGTCACCGCATCGAACAGGGGGAAAATATCCAGCGGGCGGATGCAGCGGAGATAATGCCACTCGTTCGTGTTGGAAAGGAGGCCGAGTTTATGCGTCTGTTTCAGCGCACGGACCAGCGCAAAGGACTCCGCGATAGGGCTGAAGATGCCCGTATACGCATGTATGAAATCATCGCGACTGATCGTAATGCCGGCGAGCGCACACAGACGTTCGAAGAACTGATCGGAAGTGACTGTTCCCGTTTCGTATTGCACCGCAAGTGTGTTGATGCCGGGCATCACCGCCCGCAGCTCGTCAGGCGTTCTCCCGCTCTTCCGTGACAGGCCCGCGATGAACAGGGAGACGTCGAAGTTGCAGATGACGTTGCCGAAATCGAAGATCACCGCTTCCAGCTTCCGGTCAGCCATGCGTTTGTCCCGGAAGTGCACGCGGGACGATCACCGGTTCCATCTCCAGCGTCACCCCGAAGGCAGCGGAGACGCCCGCTCGTATTTCCTCTGCCAGCGCCAGCAGCTCGCGCGAAGAGCCGGTATAGTTCACCAGGGCCAGGGCGTGTTTCGACGAGATGCCGACGCCGCCGCGCCGCAGGCCCTTCGGGAAACCCGCATGCTCCACGAGCCAGGCAGCGGGGAGTTTTACGCCTTCGGGGGTGTCATAGGACGGGATTGCCGAGATGTTGCCGGAAGTCCTCCAGCGAGTCTGGAGAGCGGTGAAGGCGGCATGGGGCACGACGGGGTTCGTGAAAAAAGAACCGGCGGAACGGGAATCGGGATCTTCGGGATTGAGCACCATGCCCTTTGCGGCTCTCAGGCGAAGCACGGTGTTCCGTGTCTGCAGCAGCGTCGGTGCCAGGGTCGCCTGCGGCTCCGGCCCCATGTCCCGTGCAATTGCGCGGGCAAGCTCGGGATAGCGGATAGCGGAGAACGGAATCACCGGGAGGTCAAACTCCACTCCGGTCAGGATGTACCTGCCCGCATCGGTTCCCTTGAACCGGCTCCGGCGGTATCCGAATTCACATTCCCCGGCAGTGAACGACACGGTGTGCAGCGTCGTCCGGTCAAGTGCGTGGACCGCCGTGACGGTGTCGGCCACTTCCTGTCCGTATGCACCGACATTCTGCACCGGTGTTGCACCTGCGGTTCCGGGGATGCCCGAAAGGCACTCCAGGCCACCGAGGCCGCGTTGGACGCACGCTGCGACGACAGCGTCCCATTGTTCGCCTCCCGCGGCGTACACGCTGCAGCGGGCACCGTGCTCTGTAAAGTCGATGCCGCGCGATATCAGATGAAGCACGACGCCCGGAAATCCCTCGTCCGTCACCACCATGTTACTGCCGCCGCCGAGGAGAAGGAGCGGCAGGTGCTGTTCACCGGCGAAGGAGATCCCCGTGCGGAGATCTTCAAGTTCGGAGCAGTCCATGAAATAGCGCGCGGGTCCGCCCAGACCGAGCGTTGTGTACCGCGCCAGAGGCACCTGTTCCAGGATGTGGGGATGTGCAATCATTGTTTCACGTGTACGGCGTCAGCTCTTTCTGTGCACATGATGCACGGATGCCTGGGCTGTGGGCATGACGATGACTTCCGCGATGTCGACATGGGGCGGCCGCGTGACGCAAAAGAGCACGACGTCAGCAATGTCGTCAGGTCCCAGCGGTTTCATGTTCACGTACGTGTGCGCTGCCCGTTGCGCATCCCCGTGAAATCGTACGAGGCTGAACTCGGTTTCGACTAATCCGGGATCGACGGAACAGACACGGACACCGGTGCCGAGCAGATCCATCTTCAGGCCTTCCGTCAACGCCTTCACGGCATGTTTGGTTGCGCAATACACATTACCGTTGGGATAGACCTGATGTCCGGCGATGGACCCGATATTGACGACGTGGCCCGTGCCGCGTTGCACCATCCAGGGAACCACCGTCCGTGAGACATACAGAAGTCCCTTGATATTGGTGTCGATCATCTCTTCCCAGTCCTGCACGTCGCCTTCATGCAGCTTGTGGAAACCGCGCGCAAGGCCGGCATTGTTGATGAGAACGTCGATCCGGCGCCACTCTTCAGGAAGAGCGCCGAATGCGGCGTCGACCTGTGCGCGGTCGCGCACATCAAGCGGAGCGGTGCGAACGCGGACAGCGTACCGGCGCGTGAGTTCCTCCGCCAGCACATCCAGCCGTTCCTTCCTGCGGGCAAACAGGAGAAGTGAGGCCCCTTCGGCGGCGAACGCTCTGGCGCACGATGCGCCGATGCCGCTGCTGGCGCCCGTGATGCATGCAAGAGTATTGTCCATGCGTTTCATAGTCATCAGCCTACTGGTGGAGTGCGAGCTGCAACCGCGGCGCGATGTCGACCGGGATCCCCTTGAGGCGATCCAGAGTCCGCTGCATGGGCGGACGTATGACGGCGTATGTGTCGAGAAGGTCGCGGGCCTTGCCGTACTCTCCCTCCGCCTGGATGGTCATGATCAGGGCGGTCAGATTGCGGGCTGCCTTTTTGATCTTCGTAAAATCGACACTGAAGGTTGCTGTCGTGCTGTCATAGACAAACGCGCCGTTGTCATTCAGATAGTTGAATTGCAGGGCCACGCCTCTGCCGTGTGCCTCGTGGATGCCGAAACGCACTGAACGGAACATGCCTGCGAGGTACGTGACATACATCTGCTGCTCTGCGGCCCGGTCAAGAACGCCCTTGTCGATCAGGAACTGCAGGGCGGAGAGTGCCGCAATATCGGCTTTGGCTTCTTCCAGCGCGGAGCCGAGTTCGCGCATCTCCTGGCGCACGGTAGTTTTCTTCCCGGCCACCGTGATGCGATGGGGCCCGAGACCGTGCATGAGCTCGTGGGCAAGGATCTGGGTAAAGAAAGGGTCGAAGGCGACCAGGGATCGCTGTGCCGGATCAAGCACAATGGCGGCAATGGGTGTCAGGATCGCCGTGAATTTTGCCTCCTGCACATTCTTCAGCATAACCCGCTTGCTCCCTTTCTCAGCGGTAATGCGCTCGTCGTTTGGTAAATTGTATGCCGCTGTCTGGATGCCGGAACGGGCCTCTCCACCGATTGCCACTTCGTCGACCACCGTGATTGGGGCCATCGCGCCGAGCTTCGGATTGCGGTATTTGGGAGCGATGGGCAGATTGTTCTCGATGTCCTGCAAATAACCTGAGAACTTCGCAAGCTTCGCGGTTTCCGCCTCATTCCTGAGTGAGATGTACGCTTCAAACGCCGCTTTGTAGTTGAAGAGCTTGTCCATGTACACCTCGTACGGGCCGAGGGTCACGTCGATCGGGCTATCGAGATCCATCCATGCCACATCGCTGTCGTAGTAGTCGTTGCTGAGCAGTGCGTCTGCGCGTCCAGCGAGAAACCTGCGCAGACTCGCATTTTCGGTCTGTGCAGCTGCGGTCCGCAGCAGTCCTGCCAGGGGTGTAAGAAGCGCGGCATACTCCGTTGCATACGAGACAATGGTGAGTTCGCCGGCGCTGTTCCGCCGGATTGTGCTGAAGAAGCCCGTTGCCTCCTTTTGTCGTTCCGCCGGTAAGGAGGCGAGCCAGGTTGTGAATTCTTCCTTCGTCATATCGGCCGGGTAATAGTTAGCCCCGGGCGGCCGGAGAGCGGGGACGCCATCGACAAACGGCTCATCGCCGTCGAGAGATGACCAGGGAGACTGGTTGATACAAAAGTATTGAAGACGGAGTTTGCCCAGGGGGGAAGTATCCGCCTCCAGCCGGGCCAACAGGGCCTCATTCCCCTCCCACACCTGGCGCCGGTAGAGGGTGTCAATGTAGCGGGCAGCCGCCACGAGTGTGATGAGGGCCCGGCGGTCGCCGGGTGCGAGTCGTGATGTGTCACCGGCAATTGTTGCGGGAGCGAACCGCTGTATCTTGGATTCGAGCGCAGTCAGGGCCGGGTCTCCGTCTTTGTGGGTGGAACAGGAGAGCAGGACTGTGCTGCAGAGAAGCACGTACAACGGAACGGCGGGCATATTCATAGTTCTGTTTCCTGATGCGGTGATGTCCGGGAGCGGAGCTCTTCGTTGATCTGGCGCATGACGGCGATAAGCGGGAGCTGAAGATTCTCGGCGATGCGCTTGCATTCTTCATATTCCGCCGCGAGCAGAACCACGCCCTCCCGTTCTACCGCTTTGGCCAGAACGGGACCGAAGGATGTTTGCATCGTGACCTCCTGGCGGGGCAGCTTACGGCGTCCGACAGTGTGAATGCGCAGTCCGATCGATGTGGTTTCGCGGAAGATGACCGTGATGGCCTCCTGCATGCGCGTCCTGCTGGTGAGCACCGAGAGCAGAATGCCCGGACGACCCTTCTTCATGATGATCGGGATGAGGTAGGCATCATGCGCACCTGTGGCGAGCAACCGCTCGATGAGATAGGGATGGACCTGCGGGTTCATATCGTCGATATTCGTTTCGATGACCACCGACTCATCCCGCTCGTACGGTTCGTCCATCGCACCGATCACGACACGCAGGAAATTGGGAAGTCCTTCGATTTCCCTTGTGCCCGCACCGTAACCGACGGCATGAATGCGGATTACCTCTTCGTCAAGTGTCCCCGCGGACAACGCTTTGATGATTGCCGCGCCGGTGGGAGTCGTGAGCTCCGCATTGATTGCGGTGAGCTGGACCGGATAGCCTTTCAACAGCTCGGCGGTGGCCGGGGCGGGGATAGGCATCGTGCCGTGCTGTGTCGCGATAGTGCCGGCGCTCCCCAGGCGGACGGGCGAGGAGTACACGCGTTCGACGCCAAAGTGTTCAAGGCAGATGGCCGTGCCGACAATATCCACGATGGAGTCCAGTGCACCCACCTCGTGAAAATGCACACTCTGGACGGAGGTGTTGTGCACAGCTGCTTCTGCTTCGGCGAGAACGGTAAAGATGCGCGCGGCGCGGTCGCGGATGGAGCTGCTCAGGGAACTCCTGTCAAGGATCCCGAGAATGTCCGCGAGATGCCGGTGGTAGTGGGGCTGATGAGTCACCACCACATCGACATGCACCGCGTCAATCGAGCTGCGGCGCACATGTTCGGCGCTCAGGGTGAAGCCGTCGAGGGGGAGCTTGCGGAGTTCCCCGGCGAGGTCATCGAGGGGATACCCGGCTGCGATGAAGCCGGCGAGCGTCATATCGCCGGCGATGCCGGCAATGGTGTCGAAATAGACAATATTCATGCGCGTTTCTCCGGAAATGTGGGGCGGAGATACGGTTTAAGACGTGCACAGATGCGTTCCGTGGCCCCCAGATTTGACTGCACAAAGGCCGAAGCCCGGTTGCCGGCTGTTATGCGTGCCGTGTCGTCTTCCAGCAGGTTCGTGAGCGTACGTTCGAGATCCATGGCATCATTGACAACGAAGGCGCCGCCGCGCTCCACCAGTTGCAGCGGCTCATGTGAATTGCGATGCCGTGGCCCGAACACAACGGGGATGCCATACACCGCAGCCTCAAGCACGTTATGGATTCCCTGCCGGAAACTTCCGCCCACGTACGCAAGATGGGCCGAGGCGTAGAGGACCAGGAGTATGCCGACACTGTCCACAATAATAACTTCTTCCCCGCCGTATTCGTTCAGTGCGGAGAATCGGATGGACCGGACGTGTCCCTCCATCTGCCGCTCGAGATCCTCAAGATGATCAACCGTGGGCTCGTGGGGAACGAGTATAAGCAGGAGGTCGGAAATGTGCTGGCGCATCTTCAGGAGGGCGGGAAGCAGAACTTCTTCGTCCTCCGGCCATGTGCTGCCTGCCACGATCACTCGTTTCCCCCGGAGAATCGCAGGCGGAATGATGCTTCGCTTACGGGCTTCGGCGCTGCGCGTAGCCACCTGATCATACCGCGTATCCCCGATGGCTTCGAGGACAGGCCGGGTCATCCCGAGCGAACGGAACACTTCCAGATCCGAGGATGACACGGTGAGAATGCGGTCAATAGCATCGTAGACGTTGCGGTGGAAAGGTTTCAACAAGGGAAGCCTGCGCGGCGTGCTCCGGCGCATGGTTGCATTGGCGATGATGACCGGAATCTTTCGACGCTGCAATTCCCAGATGTGGTTTGGCCAGATATCGTAACGCACCATCACTGCAACCGTGGGCCGGACGAGCTCGAGGAATCGCCGGGCATTCCTCCGGGAATCGAATGGGATATAGCCGATGACATCCGCATGGGGGTAGGTGCGGGAGTGCTCATAGCCCGAAGGGGAGAAGAATGTGACGATAATCTTGAGTTCCGGGATATGTCGCCGGAGGGCCGTGATGATCGGCTTGGCCTGTTCGAACTCTCCCATGGACGAGGAATGCACCCAGAGGCGGGGTCCGGTCCCGAGACCCGCAGTGGCCGCCGCCAGCGTGTCAAAGAGTCCGCGGCGCCCCCGGATGGCCTTACGAACCTTGCGTTTGAACAATGCAAGGATGCGCACCGCAAGCCAGAACAGCGGAATGAAGAGAGCGCTATAAAGAAACTTCCAGATCATGAATACGTTGCCTCGCGGGAAAGGAGCTCGTCGGTTGCGCGGACGAGTTGGTCGACGGTGATATCCTTCATGCAGCGAAAATGGCCGCGGGGGCACCGGTCGCGCCCGATGTGCGTGCACGGGCGGCATCGCAGGCCGTCGGTCTCGATGACCCGGGCATCGGTGCCGAAAGGAAAAAATCCAAACTGTCGGACCGTGGATCCAAACAGAGCAGCAACTTTCCGCTTCCGTGCTGCGGCGATATGCATCAACCCCGAATCGTTCGAAATCACCAGCGCGCAGGCATCCATTGCCGCGGCGGTCTCGAGCAGGGTGAGTTCTCCCGCCAGCACAACGACAGGCACGCCGGGGGACTGTTCACGGATTGTCGCAGCAATAGCGTCACAGCGCGCACGCTCTCCGGCACTGCCGAACAGCAACACGGGCAATCCATGGGACATTCCCAGGATGCCGGCGGCGGCGGCGAATCGTTCGGGAAGCCACATCTTGGTCGCGTGCCGTGCGGACGGGCAAATGCCCAGGGCTGGTCGTGCCGGACTGATGCCGTGTTCGCGCAACCTGTGAGCGGTACGGTTCCGCACATCCTCCGGTATAAAAATCTCCAGACCCGCCCCGTCATCGACCACACCGAACGGTGACACCGGCTCGCAGTAACGCCGGGCGACACCCGGCGCTCCCCCGCAACGCGCATACAGGTCCAGCTTGCAGCATACCAGCACCGATCGCGCAAACCTGCGCTTCCGAATTCGCACGACATGCGGTGCACCCAGGCAGAGCACTCTGCTGCGAAGACTGTCGTGGATATCGATCAGGAGGTCATAGCCGGATTCCCCGATGTTCTGTCGGAGGCGGCGAAGGTCGGCCAGAGTGCCGTGCGACGGGAACACTCGCGTCTGTGAAATGTGAGGATTGTAGCGGACAAGGTCCGCATACTCCTCCTTCACCAGATACTCGATCTGACACTGCGGGAACCGGGAGTGAAGCACACGGATCAGCAGGGACGAGAGAACAATGTCGCCGACGGAACTTAACCGGACGATGAGTGTTTTATTCAGTATACGCTCCATGCCGGTTGCGCGGTATGGTACCAAATTTCCCCAGCAATTGCAACGAACGGCACAGGGCTGTTCGAGGAGGTGTTACGCGATGCATCGTCCGGCCACGGTGGGTGAACTCCGCACGAGCGGATACGTCGTTCGTCCGGTGAAAGATGAGCTCAGGGAGAATCTGATCGCCCGGCTCCGGCACAGTGAGCCGCTGTTTCCGGGGATCATCGGCTACGATCAGACCGTCATTCCCGCGCTCGTCAACGCCATCCTCGCACGTCATGACATCATTCTTCTTGGATTGCGCGGACAAGCGAAAACCCGCATCGTCCGGCAGCTGCACATGCTCCTCGACGAGTATGTGCCGGTCATCGCCGGGAGCGAGATCAACGACAATCCGTACGCTCCCGTGAGCAGGTACGCGGTCGATCTCGTGCGGGAGAAGGGTGACAACACTCCGGTTGAATGGCTGCATCGGAGCCAGCGTTACGGCGAGAAGCTGGCGACACCGGACGTGACCATTGCCGACCTCATCGGGGACATTGATCCGATCAAAGCCGCGACGCAGCGGCTCCACTATGCCCACGAGGGCGCAATCCATTTCGGCATCATTCCGCGCACGAACCGCGGTATCTTTGCGATCAATGAGCTTCCGGATCTCCAGCCACGGATCCAGGTCGGACTCTTCAACATCCTTGAAGAGAAGGATATACAGATCCGGGGCTTCAACATCCGCATCCCGATGGATATCATGCTCGTGTTCACCGCGAATCCCGAGGACTACACGAACCGGGGCAATATCATCACGCCGCTCAAAGACCGGATCGATTCGCAGATCATGACGCACTATCCGCGCTCGCTCGATGACGCCATCCGGATCACCGAACAGGAAGCGCATGTGGCACGCAACGGCAAAGAGATCCGCATCCCCAGGTTCTTCAAGGAGATCGTGGAGCATGTGGCCCTCGAGGCGCGGACCAGCGAATTTGTCGACCAGAAATCCGGTGTGAGCGCGCGGCTGACCATCTCCGCAATGGAAAATCTCGTGAGCAACGCAGAGCGCCGCGCAATCATCACAGGGGATCCGGTGGTGATCCCCCGGCTGTGTGACCTTCCCCATATCCTTCCGGGCGTCACCGGGAAGATCGAGCTGGTGTTTGAGGGGGAACAGGAAGGGAGTGTGAAGGTCGGCCGGGCGCTCATCGGAAAGGCCGTCCGTGAGACGTTCAAGCGGCACTTCCCGGATCCGCTGCGGAAACCACCGAGGCAGAAGGGCGAACAACCCGGCCACCGCATCGCGGACGAGACGGGGTACGCCGCCATCATCTCATGGTTCGAAGGCGGCAACGCGGTCGAAATCACTGATGACATGCCGTGTGCGGCCTACCGGCGCGAGCTCGAAAAGGTCCGCGGCCTCCGCGAGGTTGCACTGCGCTGCATGCCGGAGGCTGAACCCAAGTATGAACTCCCGGTTGTCATGGAGCTGATCCTTGACGGTCTGCATCAGAACTCCAAAATTGCAAAGGACGAGGTCGACCACCACACATCGTACAAAGACATGATCGGGAGCATCTTTCCCGCAAACGCAAGGATCAACGAAGAGGACTGACCATGGAGCGTGAAGCACACTCATCCGGAATGGTGGAACCGCTGGCACAGCTGGGTCCGGATCAATGAGATTCAGATATGCACAGTGGCAGGAAGATTCCTCCACGGATGAGTCACGATTGCAGAAGCTCGTATCGCTGTTCAGCTATCTGGTGACGCAAACCAGCGGTGATGTCGGTGAGGCCCTGGATTGGTTGCGGCAGGTCGCGGAGGAGTACGGGCTGTTTGATGATGATCTGTCAATGGATGACCTCATCGACAAGCTCCGTGAGATGGGGCTCATTGCCGACACACGGTCGGGCATGCAGCTGACCCCTGCGGGAGTGAAGCGCATCCGGCAGGATGCACTCAATGAAATCTTCACGTCCCTCCGGCACTCCCCGGCCGGCACGCACGATACCCGCGTGACGGGTGCAGGAACCGACCGTGTGAGCGAGACGAAGAAATTCACCTTTGGCGATCAGCCGACCAACATCGACCTGACCACGACATTGTCCAATGCCTTCCGGCGCAATGGGATTGACGAGTTCATGCTGGAGGAAGAGGATCTCGAAGTGTATGAGACCGAGTACCAGGCCCAGTGTGCAACAGTCCTGATGCTCGACATCAGTCACAGTATGATTCTGTACGGTGAGGATCGCATCACGCCTGCCAAACGTGTCGCTCTCGCTCTGTCCGAATTGATTACGACCCGCTTCCCCCGGGATTACCTTGCCCTGATAGCCTTCGGCGACGAAGCGCAGGTGCTGAGCCTTGCGGAGTTGCCGTTTCTGACCGTGGGTCCGTTCCACACAAACACCCGTGCCGGCCTGCAGCTTGCGCGGAATCTCTTGCGTCGGCGCGTCGGCGAGAACAAACAGATATTCATGATCACGGACGGCAAACCCTCTGCGATCACGCTTCCCACCGGGAAGCTCTTCAAGAATGCGTTTGGCCTTGATCCAAAAATCGTGAACAAGACTCTAGACGAAGCCGTCGCATGCAGGCGTGAAAAGATTCCCATCACGACCTTTATGGTGGCGCAGGACCCGCTGCTGGTCAACTTTGTTGAAGAACTCGCGAAGGCCAACCACGGCCGGGCGTATTTTTCGTCGACCGGGAACCTTGCGGAGTGTGTGTTTGTGGACTATATCCGGAACAGAAAGAAACGTTTCACCGGGTAAGCGCCTCCACCAGGACCCGTCCCTGCCGGCCGGGAGTAAATCCGGCGCCCGTGAGTGCGGAGAGCGTCGGTGCGATGTCGGCGGGCGACGCCTCTGCCGCATAGACCCCTCTCCTGACTCCCGGACCCATGAACAACAGCGGTACATGAGCATCGAATTCGTACGGCCGCCCGTGTGACGCACCCTCGTCGTGTCCTGCATCGCTGCGAAGCGGCGTAAAGAAAAACATCACATCACCGCTTCGTGTACGGGAGTAGCTGTTCTTCGCGCGTGTTTCGAGGGAAGTGAACGGGACCAGGTGCTCCATCTCTTCCCGGGTATACGCCGCTGCGACGCCGTCGAACCCCTTGAGTACACGCGTGATCAGGAGCGCTGCCTGCTCCACGCCAATGTCGCGACCGGCAAGAGCTGTTCTGGAAAACGTCACGCTGTTGTTGTACTTCGCGTCGATCCACGGCGTTCCTCCGGGCGGGGCGCCGTATGTCGCCGTGAGTGAGCTTTCGCAGGCTGCAATTACTGCAGCGCCTGACAGACGCCGCATAATGTCACGTCCTGAGGCGGAAGCGAGATACCCGGGAACGGGGCTGACTCCATGGTCGCTGCTCAGGGTGATGAGACAATGTGCAAGTCCAACCTCCCTGTCGAGAAACCGGAGGAATTCACCGATGATGCGGTCCATCTGCACCAGCATCTCCAGTATCTCCCAGCTGTGCGGTCCGAACGCGTGACCGACGTAATCGGCGCTGGAAAAACTGACGCACAACAGATCGGTGACACCCCGTTGACCGAGTTTTTCCCCGCGGACCGCCTCCCGGGCGAGGCCGGCAAGGGCCTCGCTTCCGTAGGGGCTTGTCAATAGGGCCGAATAATACGACGGGGTGCGCCGCGTGGTGTCGCTTCCGGTGATACGATGGGGGAATGTGGTCCCCATGCCGTTGCCGCCGTCTTCATAGGGTGCATCATCCTTGTCCATTGCGCGGAAAGCGGAGAGCGGAAGAGAGCGTTTCCAGACCCGCCCGAAAAAGCCGTTGACAATGCCGGAAGCGTTAAAGCGGCGTGCCCAGGCGGGGAGATCCGTGCCGTAGTAGGACGACGTGACAAATGCGGAGTCGCGCATCCAGAGAGCTGCATTGGCGTATTTTCCCCCGAGAAGGATGGCCGCGCGATCCTTGTTGGAAAGCGAAATCACCTTGCCCTGAAATCCCGTGCTGATCCGGAGCTGGTCGCCGAATGTCAGCGTCTGGAGGTTCGCGGGTGACCTCCCCTGTCCCTGTCCCCCGATGATTGTTGTTGTCGTATCCGCGACGCAATAAACCGTACGCCCGGCCAGGTTGTCCCACCAGGAGTTGCCCACTATTCCGTTGACGCGGCCATAGGCACCGGTTGACAGCACGGCATGGCCGGGACCGGTCGATGTGTTTGCATGTGCAAACACCACATTGGTGAATAACGCACCGTTGTTCATCAACCGGACGAACCCATCGGAACCGAAGTGTTGACGGAATCGCGGCATGAAATCATAAGGAAGTTGGTCAAGAACGATGAACACGACGAGACGAGGGGCGGATGATTGCGGCGTACCCGCGGGGGAAGCCATTGCGAGAATCAGAAGCTGAAGCAACAGAAGAAGTCCCCGATGACAGAGCCTGGTCATGATGTTCTCCGGAAGGAAGTCAATAAGACAAAATATCCTCAAGATGGAGAGCCAATGTCAAGTAGAAAGTGGTCACTTGAATCTCAGGGGAATATTCTGCACTTTGGCATCATGCTCCTCATTCTCCCCGCAATTGACATCAAGGGTGGTCGCGTCGTTCAGATGGTGCAAGGAGTTGAAGGCTTTGCCTATTCGGATGACGCCGTCGAAATGGCGCGTCTGTGCAGGCTGGAAAATGCCAAGACGTTGCACATCACCGATATTGATGGTGCGTTGACCGGCCGGCCGGTCAACACCGACACCATCCGCCGGATGATCGCAAGTGTGGATATTCCGCTGTCCATCGGAGGTGGATTCCGGACATTTGATGATGTCCGTGATGCCTTTGACCAGGGCGCATACAGGGTGCGTCTTGCCACGATGATGATCGAGAATCCGGACGAAACCAGGCGCGTGCTTGACACCTACGGTCCCAGCAAGGTGATTCTCAATATTGATGCAATGGATGGCATTGCGGCAATGCGTGGCTGGTCTGAATCGTCCGGGCTGCCGGCCCTGACGGTCGCCCTCAACGCCAAAGCGCTGGGGTTCCGGCGTCTCGTGTACACGGATATACACCTCGATGGCACGCTCGGCGGGGTTAATCTCGAAATGCTCCGGGAGCTCGCGGAGAAAACGGGTATGCGTGTGACGTCCGCCGGAGGTGTCGGCGGCCTTGAGGATCTTTTGAAAATCCAGGAACTGGAGTCTTTTGGGGTGGATTCCGTTGTCGTCGGCCGCGCCCTGTATCAGAATAAATTCTCCTGCCAGGCGCTCTGGCGCGTTTGCGAGGCGTACAATTATCCCTATACAGCACGTGTGTGACCATGAACAAAGTCGCCATACTCATCGGCAGCAAATCTGACGAAGACGTGATGAAAGGGTGCACGGAGTATCTCACGCGGTTCGGAATCCCGTACGAACTGAAGGTGCTTTCCGCGCACCGCAATCCCGATGCGGCCGCAGCGTTCGTGAAGGAAGCACCAACGGCAGGATTTACGCTGTTCATAGCCGCTGCCGGCATGGCCGCGCACCTTCCCGGGTTTGTCGCCGCATTGACGACGTTGCCGGTGATCGGCGTACCCCTGGCAGGTTCAGAGTTGCACGGTGTGGACGCGCTGTATTCCATCGTCCAGATGCCGGCGGGGATCCCTGTTGCCACGGTTGCCGTGGGATCGGCAGGGGCGAAGAATGCAGCTGTGCTCGCTGCGGAGATCCTTGCACTCCACGATGATGACCTGGCTACGAAGCTTCGAGATTTCCGCGCCCATGGCGCGAAATTCTGAACCATGAGACTCCTGGTGTTGGGTCATCTTTCCCTCGATGTCCTCCATCCGATCGAAGGCAACGAACTGGAGGAGCCCGGGGGGCTCTTTCGCTCCGTGGCGGTGCTCTCGTCACTTTGCAATAAGTCCGACCGCATCGTTCCCGTGGCGGGCGTGGGGACAAAGGAATACGCCCAGATTGTCACGCGCTTCGAAGCAATGCCCTGCGTCGAAACCGGCGGGCTATTCCGTCAGAATGTGCCGATCCACCGCGTACATTACTACTTCCGGAATGCACAGGATGTTGTCGAATGTGCCCGGGAGCTTGCTCCACCGATTCCGTTCCAGCGCATTAAGCCACACCTCGATGTCGATGGCATCCTGATCAATATGGTGTCCGGTGCCGACATCGCGCTCGAGACGCTCGATGAAATCCGGATGGCCGTGCGCAATGATGGTATCCCGATCCATCTCGACTACCATAATCTTACCACCGCTGTCAATGACCGTCAGGAGCGCATTCGCAGACCACTTGTGGAATGGCGCCGATGGGCATTTATGATGGATACGGTGCAGTGCAACGAAGAAGAAATCGCCAGTCTGACCATGGAAGGGCTGCCGGAGCTGGCAACGATCGGCCACATGATGATGCTGGGGGTCAAAGCGGTCCTGGTGACCCGCGATGCCCGCGGCGTCACGCTGTATACCAGCCAGCACAAGAGCGTGGTACGCGAGGACATTCCCGTGCCGGCCGGTGGCGGATCCCGGCTGGTGATCGGACACGGCGATGTCTTCGGCGCGGCATTCTGGCTTTTGTACCGCAAGTCCCGTGATCTGCTTGCCTCCGCCACAGAAGCGGTCCGGTACGTCGCGGAACACAAACGCTTCTGACAAGGAGACGCCCCGTGAATATTGCGCTCATCGGTTACGGTAAGATGGGGAAAGAAGTAGAGAATGCCGCTGTTGGCCTCCGGATCAAGGTCAGCGCGGTCTTTGATGAGAACAACAACAGGGGCGGTGCCGGTCTGACGAAGGAATCCTTGAAGGGGGTCGACGTGTGCATCGAGTTTTCCACCCCCGCCACGGTACTGGACAACATCAGGGCAGTGATTGCGTCCGGAAAGAATATCGTTGTCGGTACGACGGGATGGTATAACCGGCTTGACGAGGTGAGGAAGCTCGTGAAGGAGAAAAAGACCGGGTTCCTGTATGCGCCGAATTTTGCGCTGGGGGTGAATATCTACTCGCAGATCGTCATGGATGCATCGCACCTGATGGACCGGTACGCGGACTACGATGTGGCGATGCAAGAAATGCACCAGCGTTCCAAAGCGGACAGCCCGAGCGGGACGGCACTCTCGATTGCCGGCGTCATACTCCAGAATTTGAAACGCAAGTCGGAGATTGTCACGGAGCTCGGCCACGAACCGATAAAGCCGCACCAGCTTCAGATCGGTGCATCACGGGTGGGAAATGTGTTGGCGCGTCACACCGTCATCTTTGACTCCGAGAGCGATACGATTGAACTGGTGCACACCATGAAGAACCGGCGGGGACTCGCGACCGGAGCGCTTGTGGCCGCGGAGTGGTTGAAAGGAAAGAAGGGGTTCTACACCATGCGGGATGTTGTACTGACATAGCGGAGCGCCTCACGCATGAACACGACCGTGGAACGCATACTTGTTGTAGGAAGCAACGGACTGCTCGGCCAGAAGATGGCCGAGCAACTTATTCGTGGTACATCGTATCACATCACACTTGCATCGATTGAGCAGGCGCCGGTCCGGGAACTCGAATCCGCCCCGTATGTACAATTGGACATCACCGCTCACAAAGAGGTGCGTGCCCGCGTTGCAGACATCCGTCCGGATGTGATCATCAACTGTGCGGCGATGACGAATGTCGACGCATGCGAAACAGAGCGCGAGCTGGCGTGGAAAATCAACGTCAGCGGTGTGGAGTACCTTGCTGAGGCGGCCAAGAAGCACGGCGCCCGCATGGTGCATCTGTCCAGCGATTACGTGTTTGACGGCAAAACCGGCCCGTATGCGGAAGACGACCGGCCCGAGCCGTTGAGCTACTACGGCAAATCGAAGCTCGCAAGCGAGAACGTGCTGCGGAGCGCGGGCATTCCGTACATCGTGGCCCGGAGTATGGTCCTGTACGGCCAGGCACCCGGCGTGAAAGCCAACTTCGCACTCTGGCTGATACAGAGTCTGCAGGCGCGTCAGACGGTGCGGATCGTTGACGACCAGACCGGCAACCCCACGCTGGTCGATGATCTTGCGTACGGGCTCCTCCGCGCCGTCGAACTGGAGAAGACGGGACTCTACCACCTTGCCGGGCGCGATATACTCAGCCGGTACGAGTTCGCTGTCCGGCTGGCACGGGTGTTCGGACTTGATGAGGCACTGGTCCTTCCGATCAAGACCGCGTCATTGAAACAACCAGCCGCCCGTCCGCTGAAATCCGGACTGATTACGCTTAAAGCCGAAGTAGAGCTCGGGTTCAAGCCCTCCTCCGTCGACCACGGGCTGGAGGTGCTGAAGAGTCAGTTGCGTTACGCGCGTTGAACGGCGGGCGTACGCCGGGCGGCCCGGGGTACGCGCCTTTCCCTGCACCAGATACCAGAGAACATCCTATGCTCGATATCAGACTTCTCCGGGAACACCCGGACCTCATTCGCGCAGGCATCATGCGCAAGGGCGAACAACCGGCGAACGTCGACGAGGCACTTGCTCTTGATGAACAGCGCCGCCAGCTTTTGCAGCACGCAGAGGCGCTCAAGAGCAGGAAGAACACTGTATCGCAACAGGTCGCGGCAATGAAGGCGCGAAAAGAGGATGCCGGTGCCGTCATCGCCGAAATGCGCACCGTTGCGGAGGAGATCAAGAAGCTCGATAGCGACCTGCGCACCGTCGAAGACCGGTTGCACGCAACCATGCTGCAGATTCCGAATATTCCGCACGAGTCCGTTCCCGATGGCCGCACTCCCGCGGACAACAAGGAAATTGCCGTGTGGGGAGCCCCTCCCGTGATCGACTTTGTCCCCCGGCCGCACTGGGAACTTCTGGAGTCGCTGGGAATTGTGGACTTCGCCCGTGGCACCAAGATCACCGGGGCCGGTTTTCCCGTGTTCGTGGGGAAGGGCGCGAGGTTGGAGCGGGCACTGATCAACTTCTTCCTTGATGAGGCGGCGGCACAGGGATACACCGAACTCCTCCCTCCTCTCATGGTCAATGCGGCGAGTGCCACAGGGACGGGTCAGCTGCCCGACAAGGAAGGGCAGATGTACGCTGTTCCGGGCGATGAGCTCTATCTTGTCCCGACGGCCGAAGTCCCCGTGACGAATTTCTATCGCGATGAGATGTTGCCGGAAACCCTGTTGCCGGTGAAGCTGTGTGCGTATACGCCCTGCTTCCGGCGGGAGGCAGGCTCGTACGGAAAGGATGTGCGCGGACTAAACAGAGTCCATCAGTTTGACAAGGTGGAACTGGTCAAACTGGTGCATCCCCGGGACTCGTATGATGAGCTGGAGGACATGCGTGTGTGCGCGGAACAGCTGCTCAGGAAACTTGAACTGCATTACCATGTGTTATTAATGTGCAGCGGCGATCTGGGATTCACGCAGACCAAGAAGTACGATCTCGAGGTCTGGTCCATTGGCCAGGGGAAGTGGCTTGAAGTATCATCCATCAGCAACTTCGAAGCGTTCCAGGCCCGCCGCCTGAATCTCCGCTTCCGCCCGGGTGCAGGAGGCAAACCGGAGTTCGTCCACACACTGAACGGATCGGCGCTGGCATTGCCGCGCATCGTTGCGGCGCTGCTGGAACAGAATCAGACACCGGAAGGGAAAGTCATTGTACCGCATGTGCTGCACAAGTACACCGGTTTCGAAATCATCGGGTGACGAATGAAGTCGCTTCTCAGACTCCGTCCGTATCTCGCGCGGTACAAGAAACTTCTGTTCTGGGGTCTTGCGACCGTCGTGATGAGCAATATCTTCGGTGTCGTGCAGCCTCTCGTTGTGGGGTACGCAATTGACGAGCTGAAGGCGGGCATCGAGGCGCACCGGTTCACCTCCGGACATCTGCTGCTCTACGCCGGTCTCGTCGTGGGATTCTCGCTTGTGGCGGGATCCTTCACTTTCCTGACCCGCCAGACCATCATTGTGGTGTCGCGGCATATCGAATTCGACCTCCGTAACGATTTCCTTACCCACATACAGAAGCTCCATCTGGCGTTTTTCCAGAACACCCCCACCGGGGATTTGATGGCGCACGCAACAAACGACATCAGTGCCGTGCGCAATGTGCTGGGACCGGGCATTATGTATCCGACCGACACCTTCATGACTCTCATTATGGTGCTCAGCATCATGCTGGTCAAAGACTGGCAACTGACACTCCTGGCGCTGGTGCCGTTCCCGTTTGTGTCGGTGGGTGTCTACTTTCTGGGGAAGTGGGTGAACAAGATATTTAAGGACCGGCAGGAGACGTATGCGAAGCTGACGACGCGTGCCCAGGAAAGCCTGTCCGGCATCCGGGTGATCAAAGCATACGTTCGCGAGGACTACGAGACGAAGATGTTCCGGAAGTTGTCGTGGGACTATCTGAAGAAGAACCTCGTGCTCGCCCGTGTGCAATCGGTGATGTGGCCGCTGATGTTCATCCTGGTTGGTTTTTCGATGGTCCTGACGCTGTACTTCGGCGGCCTCCGCGTGATCGAAGGAAAGCTGAGCATCGGATCGCTCACCGCGTTTTTTGTATATCTGATGATGCTGATCTGGCCGATGATTGCGTTCGGTTGGGTGATCAACATCTTGCAGCAGGGCGCCGCATCGATGGCACGTCTGGTGAAAATCCTGGATACGCCTCCGGCAATCAGCGACATCACCGCCACAAACCGCGCCATCACCGTGTTGCACGGTGCCATAGAATTCCGCAACGTGTCGTTCCGCTATAGTCCGTCAGCCCCCTATGTCCTGAACGATGTGTCGCTCACCATTCCTGCCGGCACAACACTCGCGGTAGTCGGATACACCGGTTCCGGCAAGAGCACGCTGGTGAATCTCATTCCCCGGCTGTACGATCCCACGCAAGGGAGCGTGCTGATCGACGGTACGGATATCCGCACTATTCCCCTGACCGTGTTGCGGCAGAGCATCGGGTACGTTCCACAGGAGACGTTTCTGTTCTCGGAGTCGATCGCCGACAATATCGGATACGGTGCCGATCACCTTTCGGACGGAGCAATTTCCCGGGCGGCGGACACTGCGCAACTGGCGAAGGATGTGGCGGAGTTTCCGAAAGGATTCCAGACAATGCTCGGTGAGCGCGGGATCACGCTCTCGGGTGGCCAGAAACAACGGGCCGGCATTGCGCGCGCGGTGGTGCTTGAACCGAAGATCCTTATTCTCGACGATGCGCTGTCCGCCGTCGATACCGTCACCGAGGAAGAGATTTTGAAGCGCCTGCGCGGGGTCATGCGTGACCGTACGAGCATCATTATCAGTCATCGTATCTCGACAGTCAAAAATGCCGACAGGATCGTCGTGCTCATGGATGGACGGATCGCCGAAAGCGGGACGCACGAGGAGCTCGTTGCACTCGGCGGCATCTATGCGGAATTGCACCGGAAACAGTTATTGGAAGAAGAGATCGCACACCTCTAATGCACGAAGAAGAGTCCCTGGGGAAAGCATATGACGGCGCCCTGATGCGGCGCCTGCTGCGGTATCTCAAACCGTACGCCTGGTATGTCGTTGCCGGCATTATGCTCAGCATTCTGGTCTCGGCGATGGAAGCCATCCGTCCGTATTTTGTGAAGATCGCGGTGGATGAAAATATCGCCCAGAAGGATGCGCAAGGCCTTCTCAGGACCATACTTCTCTTCGCAGCGGTCATGTTCGGGCGGGGGGTGATTCAGTATGCGAACGGCTATCTGACACAGTGGATCGGCCAGCGGACGATTTTTGACCTGAGGATGGAAGTGTTCGAGCACCTCCAGCGGCTGGGCTTGCGGTTCTTTGACCGGAATCCCATTGGCAGGCTCATCACCCGTGTCACCAATGATATCGAAGTGCTGAACGAAATGTTCTCGTCGGGGATCGTGATGGTGTTCAGTGACATCTTTACGATCATCGGCATCTTGTACTTCATGTTCGCGATGAACTGGGAGCTTGCGCTGGTTTCGCTGAGCGTGCTTCCCCTGCTGTTCTACGGCACATTCCTCTTCAGAAAGAAGGCCCGTGAGGCGTACCGGGAGGTGCGGATCTTCATTGCGCGCATCAATGCGTTCATGCAGGAGCACATCACCGGGATGATGGTGGACCAGGTCTTCAACCGCGAGCCGAAAGCATTCGCACAGTTCCGTGCGATCAACGCGGATCACCGCGACGCCAACATCAAATCCATCTTTTATTATGCGCTCTTCTATCCCGGTGTCGACCTGATCGGCGCAATTGCCGTCGGGTTGATCATCTGGTATGCCGGTGCAAATGCTCTGGGCGGCACGATGACCGTGGGAACGGTCATTGCGTTTCTGCAGTTTAACGAGATGTTCTGGCGGCCGATCCGCGACCTGTCAGAGAAATACAATATCATGCAGACGGCCATGGCCAGCTCGGAACGTGTCTTCCGTTTGCTGGATGACCGGACAATGATTCTGGATAGGTCTGACGCGGTGGCCCTGCCGTCGGTACGCGGAGATATCACGTTCAACAACGTCTGGTTTTCGTACACACCGGCCGGGGACGGAGCGGAACCCGAGTGGGTGCTCCGGGATCTGTCGTTTTCCATCCGCGCAGGTGAAACGGTAGCCATCGTCGGCCACACCGGTGCCGGCAAGACCACAATCATCAGTCTCCTCGCGCGCTTTTATGACATCCAAAGGGGGGAAATCCTCGTGGATGGGGTGGATATCCGCACGGTGAAGCAGGCGGATTTGCGGCGCCATATGGCGGTGGTGCTGCAGGACGTGTTTTTGTTCTCCGGCGACGTCGCCACAAACATCGGCCTGGGGAACGACGCCATCCCCGAAGAGCGCATCCGCGCCGCCGCGCGGGTTGTGGGTGCCCACCGGTTCATTGAACAGCTTCCCGACACCTATCACGGTGAAGTGAAGGAACGCGGCGCAACACTGTCGGTAGGCCAGAAACAGCTGATCTCGTTCGCGCGCGCTCTCGCAGTACATCCCCGCATCCTGGTTCTCGACGAAGCCACCTCCAGCGTCGACACGGAGACGGAAATCCTTATCCAGCAGGCGATTCGGAAGCTGCTCCGGGGGCGGACGTCGATTGTGATCGCGCACCGCCTCTCCACTATTCAATCGGCCGACAAAATTATCGTGATGCACAAAGGCGAGCTCCGGGAGGTCGGAACACATCAGGAGCTCCTCGCTCTCGGCGGCCTCTACTACCGCCTGTACCAGCTCCAGTACAAGGACCAGGAACTGGTGCGGCCCCGCTGAGTCGCGCACAACATCCAGACACTGGCGTCATGGAGGACTCTAAACGTGATCCCGCCAACCCCCTTCCACCAGAAGTTCATGACCCTGGAACGCCATATCATCGAAGGCGAACGCAGTCACCCTGGGGCGACCGGCGAATTGTCCGGCCTCCTCACCGGTCTGCTCATTGCCACCAAGCTCGTGTGGCGCGAGGTCACCAAAGCGGGACTCGTGAATATTCTGGGTGCGACCGATCGGATGAACATCAGCGGCGACATCGTCAAGAAGCTGGACGATTTCGCCGATCAGACGATCTACAGGTGCATGGATCACCTGGGTCATCTCTGCGTCATGGCCTCCGAGGAGAACGAGGACCTGCTGCACATCCCTGCGAACTATCCCAACGGAAAGTACGTGCTTCTCTACGATCCGCTGGATGGATCGGGGAACATCGATGCCAATATCACCATCGGATCCATTTTCTCCGTGTATCAGCGTGTGACGGCATCCGGGCCGGGAACCATGCAGGACGTCCTGCAGCCGGGACACCGGCAGGTGGCGGCGGGCTATGCTCTGTTCGGTTCGAGCATGATGTTCGTGTACACCACCGGTCACGGAGTGCATGGCTTCACCCTTGATCCGAGTGTCGGAGAATTTCTCCTTTCGCACGAAAATATTCGGATTCCGAAAAAGGGGTCCATCTATAGCACCAATGAGGGGAACTTCTCCCGCTGGACACCGGGTATGCAACGATACCTTCAGTATCTCAAACAGGAAGACGCTGCAACGAATCGTCCATATTCCGCGCGGTATGTCGGGTCGATGGTGGCTGACGTGCACAGAACCCTGCTGTACGGCGGCATCTACTGCTATCCCGGAGACACCAAGAATGCACAGGGGAAGCTCCGCCTGATGTATGAGAACAACCCTCTTGCATTTCTCGTCGAGCAGGCAGGGGGATCCGCCATTGACGGATCCGGAAGAATCCTGGATGTGGTGCCCGAATCACTGCACGAGCGCTGTCCGTTGTTTATTGGCAGCGAGGAAGATGTCCGATGCGCCCAGGAGTTCCTGGCAGGGAAGCGTTAACAGCGTAGGAAACGAAAAGCCCCGCTGCCGGTTGATCGGCGGCGGGGCTTTCGTGTGTACAGAGGGGATGACGAGGATTATTTCATCCGCGCAAGCTTGTCCTTGGCCTTGTCCACCAGCGGACTGGTAGGGAAATCTGATATAACTTTCTCGTACGCTTCCTTTGCCGCCGCGCTGTTACCCAGGAGGGCTTCACAATTGCCGGCCATCAGCGTAGCGTCGGCCTTTTTTTCGGACCGTGGGAGGCCAAGCACGAGTTTGAATTGCTTGAGTGCGGTATTGTAATCCTTCATGCCGTAGTAGGACTCGCCGATCCAATACTGGCAGTTGTCGGCTAATTTCGGTTCCACGTCGCTATTGAGAAGTGCTTCCATGTCCGCGATGGCACCCTGGAAATCCCTCGCATTGAACTTCGAGAGGGCGGCATCGTACCCGGATCCGGATGACGAACTTGTAGAGGTTGGTGCTGGAGCAGGGGTTGCGACTTTTGCTGTGGCGGCTGCTGGTGCCGCGAGGGCATCATTCAATTTGGTCTCCAATTCGGCATTCCGCGCGGTCAGCTGGCGGTTCTCTGCGGCAACGGCCTCGAGCTGATCCCGGGTCCGGTTGTTCTCATTCTTGAGACTGTCGATTCGATACTCGAGCATCGAGATCGGTGTCACCGCAGGCTGGTCGGTCCACTCTTCCATTGATTCCTCAGAAGACCCGCATCCGGCCACGGTCAATGCAAACAGCATGACGAGGATGGGGACGAGTCCGTTCATGCCACGAAGACGGAGCGCGTTGCAGCTCATGAGACTTCCTCCTTGGTAAAGGGATGGGATAATCAGCGATTGGCTAATGTATCAAAAGGGGGGTGCAATGTCAAGCTGCGCCACGACTTAGCTGCTGCGCGCGCCGGGCCAGCCGGCGTGCAACCGCGGCAACGATTCTATCAGGAACCCCATCGACATGGAATGACTGCAACCGCATATCACAAACCTCGTTCACGTAATCCACCGCCACAAACCTGCGGGCATCAGTAATGGCAATCTCCGTGGAAAAAAAATCCAGCCCGCACACGGACGCAACGATGCGGGTAACGTTGTTCAGCTCAATGAGTTCCCACCGGCGCTGTTCTGATGAAGTGACTCCGGCGTAGATATGAGTGCCGGGATCCCACCAGCACGGAATGATCATTCCGCATACGCCGAACACGCGGAACCAACTTTTCCGGCCATCGAGCACCGATGGCCGGATCTCTTCCTGCAGCAGGTATTTGTCGTTCTTGTGGTGCTGCCGGGAATCGATGACATCCTTGAGCGTTTCCGCACCGAGAATGACACCCACGCCACCACCGGTGGTATTCGCCGGTTTGATGATAAACGGCCGGCCGAGGCGTGCGAGTTCGCTGAGTGTCAGTTCCACCTCGCGCTTCTTGTTGAAAGGCGACACGATGATGGTGTACGGGACCTGAATTCCCGCCGTAATGAACTCGAGGTGCATGGACGCTTTGTCCGATGCGTGGCGGACTGCTTCGGGGGGGTTCAGGTACTTTGCGCCGTGGCGTGCCAACGTCCGCATCAAGGGCGCAAAATGTTCGTCGGTCTCCGCTGTGCGGTCAAGCAAGACCTCCAGGCGCAACCGTCCCTGCTGGATGGCATGGAGGGTCTCGTCGCAGTTGTGATGAGAAATCGAGTAGGTGCGCAACCCGAGCGCCTGTGCCGACGATTCGAGCAAGCGCACAAATTCCCGGTCGTGCTCCCAATCCCACGCGATAGCAAAGTCAATGCGTTGTGGTGTGGTCCGGGAAGGGTCCATGACCCAATTCTACAGAATATTGCAGTCTGATGCCACTAGCCCGGTAACCGGCCGCCTCTCCGGCTTGTTATTCATAGGGGTAATGGGTATATTTTTTGCTACGATGAAGTGTAGGAGATTGTAGGCTATGAAGTTAGCACTGTATGTCGCTGCAGCTCTTGTTGCCGTTCTTGGGGCTGGTTGTGGCTCCGGGAGTGAGGGGGTGTTGGAGGCCAGGGCGCCGGGCTTGGCGCAGCGCATTTCGGGCACCGATTCCGCCCGGCAATTGGCAATGCAGCATTTTGTGGATGGTTCCATCGAGGAAGTCAAGGGCAATTTTGCGAAAGCGGTTCTTGAGTTCCAGGATGCGCTCCGCTATGACCAGGATCCCGCCATTTACTATGCTCTTTCGAAGAATTATTCACTTCTGGGCAAGCACACCTCTGCCATTGAAAATGCACGCGAGGCGGTCAAACGTGCACCGGATGAACTGACCTATCGCCGCAACCTTGCCGAAATCTATGCGATGGCGTTTGAATACGATGCTGCGGCCGGCCAATTCGAGGAAATCATCAGCCGCGATTCCTCACAGATTGAGGCGTGGTACAGTCTTGCACGACTGTGTCAGCCGCGGAAACCGTTGCGCGCACTCGAGGTGTACGGGCAGATACTCCATCGTTTCGGTCCGGACTGGGATGTGCTGTTGCAGGTTGCCGATATCAACAACAAGCTGGGCCATTATGACAAGGCGGCCGATGCGCTGCGCGAGATGTCGCTGATCGATCCGGCCAATAAAGCACTGAAGCAGAGTCTTGCCCAGACCTACGCGCGCGCCGAGAAGTACGATTCGTCCCTCGCGGTATACGAAGAACTCCGCGAACTGAATCCGGAGGATATGGATGTTTTGGCGGAAATGGCCGGGGTCCGGCTCGTTCGCGGAGAATCCGCTAAGGCGACGGAAGAATTTGAAAAAATCCTGAGTCGCGACTCGGTTGCCGTCGACGTCAAACTCCGTATCGGCGAGATGTATTTTGGACAGCTCGGGAAGGACTCGACGCTGGCGCCGCTCACCAGGAGAGTGTTCGAGCGGATTGCGGCGAGCCATCCGGAAGATTGGCGTCCGTTCTGGTTCCTCGGTGCAGTCGGCTCCATGATGCACGACGATTCTGTAGCTGTGAAGAACTTCCGACGCGTCACTGAACTGGCAGGCTGGAATGCCGACGCGTGGGTGTATCTCTCTTCGGTGTTCCTCGGCAAGAACAATTTTGAAGAAGTTGCCGCAATTCTCGAATCCGCCGTGCGCATAGTGCCGGACGACTACCGCGTCAATTTCTTTCTCGGGATCTCCTACAGCAGGATGGGCCGTCCTCTCGATGCAGCGCGTGTCCTCGAACGCGCTCGCCAGATCAATCCCAAAGAAGTAGATGCGGTGGCGCAGCTTGCACTCGTCTATGACGGCATAAGCCGGTTCGAAGAGTCCGACGCGTTGTATGAAGAAGCCCTGCGCCTGGAACCTGCCAATGCGCTGGTCCTGAATAACTATGCGTACAGCCTCGCGGAACGGAATATCCACCTGGACCGCGCACTTGAGATGTCCCGCAAGGCTGTCGACGCCGATCCCGGGAACACGTCATATCTTGATACCATCGGCTGGATCTACTACCGCCTGGGGAATTACAAGGAAGCCGAGCGCTACGTCAAGGAAGCGATCGGCAAAGGTGAAGTCAACGCAGTGGTGTACGAGCATCTTGGCGATATCTACTTCCAGCTCGACCAGAAAGATCTGGCAATCGAGCAATGGAATCTTGCCTTGAAGCTCGACACCAACAACGCTGCGCTGCGTGACAAGATTGCCCGCGGGTCGCTCTGATGAGGGGCCCGGGCGCTGGTGTTCTGCTCTCCCTCGCCCTGATGCTTCCCGCCTGTGCACCGACGCGGGAGGCACTTCTGCTGGATGTGGAACGGCTTCCCTTCGATGAACTTATGGCGATTGTGCGTGCAGAGGAAACGGTGTTGAGTTCATTTACCGGACGCGGGTCGGTGGCTTTCGACTCTCCCGAGCTGAGCGGGTCTGTGTTCTTCGCCGTCGCCCTGCGCAATCGCGACTCGATGCTGGTGCGGTTTGAAGGGCCGTTCGGCCTCGACGCGGGCTTCCTGTTCGCCGACAGAGAGCGGTTCGTTCTCTACAACGCGATGGAAAATTGGTACGCTGAGGGATTCACGAGCAGCACCGGCATCCGTTCGGTGCTCCCGATCGACCTCTCGTTCGACCAGTTGATTGACGCCTTCACCGGTACGTTTCGTCTGCCATCCGGCCGCCGGCCGGCGCGCTACGTGGTCGATGATGATCGGTTTCTCCTTGTGTTCCCACGGGAGAGTGATTCCGCGATGTACTGGATTGACCCAGCTTTGCGAGCGGTGACGCGGTACTGCCTTGCGCACGGAGACTCCTCTCTGGTGGACGTGTCGATGGATCGTTGGACGGGGGATGCCGGCGCGACCATGCCGCACAGTATCACTATGACGTTCCCGCTCTCATCCCGCGGCGTGTCGGTGTTCTACTCTTCTCTTGCGGTGAACCCGTCTGAGGTTTCACTCTCCTACACCATTCCCGCCCGTGCCCGGCGGCGCACGCTGCGGTAAACGTTCGGGAAGACCTATGACCGCCCGCCGAACCTGGCCCTGTTCACCAAACTTCTTCCGAGCCCTTCTGGTCGCCGGTCTGAGTGCGATTGTTCTCGTCTGCTGGCCTTCGGGTGGACCGCTCGTTGCGCAGGAAGAAATCCACCGACGTCTGGAAGCCCTGGACGCTCTCAGAACAAAAATCCGCGCGCTGGAAGAGAAGAGCAAGGTGCAGCAGAAAAATGAAAGCGAAGCCCTCGAACTTGTCGACACGTATGACCGCAAGGCATCGCTTCTCCGTCAGTTGATCAGCAGGTTGAAGGCGGAGGAACGAAAACTGCAGGTGTCGATTGACACAACCCGCGTTACACTGCAAACGCTTGATCATCAGCTCGCATTCTTGAAGGACCATTACGCCCGGTACGTCCGTTCCATTTATCGATCCGGGAGGTACCTCGATGTGGAACTCCTGTTGACCGCTGCGTCGTGGAACCAGTTCGCAATCAGGAGCGAGTATCTACGGCGATTCACCGATCAACGCCGTCGGGATGCCAAACAGATCGCGGCCAAGACGCGGCAGGTTGAGTCATCACAGTCCCGTGCCCAGAGACAGTTGAATGAGGAGCGGAGGCTGATTGCCGAGAAGGGTGCGGAGGAAGACCGCCTTGCGTCCCTCGCCGCGGAGCGGAGAGAAGTCCTGCGCCGTATTCAGAAAGACAAGAAACTGCTCGGCCAGCAGATACAGCGCCAGTTGCGTGCTGCGCGTGAAATGGAACAGATGATCGCCGATCTCGTCGAGAAGGACCGCATCAAGAAGGAGAAGGTTGAGGTCGACCACAAACTCCCCCGGCTGCCCCAGCCACCGGGCATCGGTGAAGAGTTCGTCGAGCGTAAGGGGAACCTGCGCTGGCCCGTCAGTGCCGGCAGCATTGTGGCACGCTTCGGGCCCCAGCAACACCCCACACTGCGGACGGTGACGTACAACACCGGGATCGATATCGCTGTCGACGCCGGAACACCGGTCAGTGCCGTAGCCGGCGGGGAAGTGGCGACGATCAACTGGCTGCCGGGGTATGGGAACCTCATTATCCTCAACCACCAGAACGGGTATCGCACTGTCTACACGCATCTGGGAGAAATATCGGTTGTGCAGGGCCAGAGGGTTGCAGAAGGCGCGCTGATTGGCACCAGTGGTGACTCGCTCGACGGACCGCGGCTGCACTTTGAGTTATGGAAGGACCGGGAAAAACAGAATCCCGAACTCTGGCTCAGCCGTCACTAGGAGACAGAACAGTCTCATGAAGCTCCGATCGTACGCCGCCGCCAGCGTTTTGTGCGCTGCTCTTGCGCCTCCTCTCCTCCCCGCGCAGATACTCAGTGTGCCCCCGCGTCCCGCCGGGGCACCGGGTGGCGACGCATTTGCAGCGTCAGTGTCTTCGCTGACGCGCGAACAGCGCGAAGAACAGATCTTCCTGGAGGTGACATCCGGCAACGTGCCCGACTTTTTCCGCCGGTGCGTTCCGATCACCACTATGATTTCCCTCCTTGACGGCAAGCTCAGAACCGCACAATGGTATGTGACTCCGGAGTACATCGCGATCGGGAGCGACGACGACTACTTCCTGATGCCTATGACTCCGGTGTGCGCACAGAAAATCGCCGATGCCCTTGGCTGCTCACTGCCGACGCGAAAAATGGTCGACGCCATCTACTCCGCCGCATCCGTCAAAGTCGCGCCGATTCCGATTCCGCCGAGCGCGGCAATGATCACCGTTCCTGTGTTCAAGCAACACAACGACACGCTGCGGCTTCAGCGCGCTGCGCTTCTTGCGGAGCATCCACTCGGTGAACTGGTGGCGGGCCACAAGAAAGACGTGATCATCTCGAATGCCATTACCACGAACCTCAAACCCGCTGTACCGAAACCGGTGGTAATTTATGGCTGGCACCAGCTCAACGGAGTCCCGATACAACCCCTGTATAACGGCCATGCGGAAACATATGCGGATTACAGCCACGGCATACGGCTGGTGCAGCGTGCCGTGCTTCTCGACAGTGCTGTCACGACCCTGGAAGACGTACTGCGGGACGGAGTGCTGTGGCCTTTGCTCAGTGATGAGGGGGCGATAGCACATCCGCGCTATGGAGAGCTGCCCACTTCGGCTCCACGCGAGGACGCCGCTCCTGCAGCTCCTGAAGGCTTCGAACTCCTGCAGAACTATCCGAATCCATTCAATCCGAGAACAACGATAGGCTACCGGCTGGAGGCGGAAGGCGACAGGTGGGTGACGCTTGCCGTGTACGACCTGCTGGGCCGGGAGGTGGCTCTATTGGTGAACGAACAAAAGGGGGCGGGGGAGTACGCCGTTTCCTTTGATGCGGGCGGTTTGTCGAGCGGTTTCTATCTCTGCCGGCTGCGGACGGGGACAGAGGCGGCGGTGCGGGGTATGGTGTTGATGCGGTGAACACATACGACCCCTTGGGGGGGGAAGGGAACAAACCTTTTTGACCGACTGTTGTCAAAAGGAGAGAGAGGAAGTCGTTGTGCAAACACCATATCATTCACAATACCGGAGCATCGCATGAAGCGCATATTGCTTTTTGTGCTCTCTGTGGCACTTCTCGGCAGTGTAGCGTCCGCACAGACTGCGACACCGAAGGTAACTAAACGCCAGATCCATCAGCAGCAACGGATCAAAGAGGGTGTCAAGAGTGATGAGCTGACGAAGGGAGAGGCTAAACGACTGGAAGCTCAGCAAGGCAAGATCGCCGTGGACAAAGCCAAGGCCAAATCGGACGGCGTCGTCACGAAAGAGGAACGCGCGAAGCTGCGGCGGGAGCAAAACCGCGCGAGCAAGAATGTCTATAGGAAGAAACACAACGCGGCGGATCGCAACTGAGCGTCTGTTCGTGTTCCTTGTACACGGCGGATCCGCTGCCGGGCGGTTCCGCCGCTTTGTTAGCGCGAGAGCTTCTTGTATTTAATTCTGCGCGGCCGGTCGGCCTCGATGCCCAGGCGCTTGTGTCTATCAACCTCGTATTCACTGTAGTTCCCGTCGTACCAGACCACTTTGCTTTCCCCTTCGAATGCGAGGATGTGCGTGGCGATCCGGTCGAGGAACCACCGGTCGTGGGAAATCACCACCGCGCATCCGGCGAATGCGAGGATGGCGTCTTCCAGCGCCCGGAGTGTGTGGACGTCAAGATCGTTCGTCGGTTCATCCAGCAACAGCACATTGCCCCCCTCCTTGAGCATTTTGGCGAGGTGAACACGATTGCGTTCACCCCCTGAGAGCGCGACGGTTTTCTTCTGCTGATCCGTTCCGCTGAAGTTGAACCGTGCCACGTAGGCACGGGAGTTCACTTCCCGGTGACCGAGTTGCAGAATATCTTCGCCCCCCGAGATCTCCTGCCAGATGCTTTTATTCGGATCGAGTGGTCGATTCTGGTCGATGTATCCGATCTTCACCGTGTCACCGGTTTTGAATGTACCGCTGTCCGGTTTCTCCTGGCCGATGATCATTTTGAACAGCGTGGTTTTTCCCGCGCCGTTCGGGCCGATGACGCCGATGATGCCACCCGGAGGCAGCTGGAAGGTCAGATCTTCAAAGAGAACGTTGTCGCCGTATGCTTTGCTGACGTGAAGGGCTTCGACTACGACATTGCCAAGGCGGGGGCCGGGAGGTATGAAGATCTCCAATTCTTCGTTGCGCTTCTCCGTTTCTTCTGCGAGCAGGTTCTCGTAGGCCGTGATACGTGCTTTGCTCTTTGCGTGGCGCCCGCGTGGGTTCATGCGGATCCATTCAAGTTCACGTTCGAGAGTTTTCTGACGTTTCGACTCCTGCTTCTCTTCTATCGCCAGGCGTGCCCTTTTTTGCTCGAGCCATGATGAATAGTTGCCCTGGAACGGAATTCCCTGGCCCCTGTCCAGTTCGAGGATCCATCCCGCAACGTTGTCCAGAAAATAGCGGTCATGCGTCACGGCCAGGACGGTCCCCTCGTACTCCGCCAAATGCCGTTCGAGCCATGCCACAGATTCGGCGTCGAGATGGTTTGTGGGTTCATCAAGCAGCAGCACATCGGGTTTTTGAAGCAGCAACCGGCAGAGCGCGACGCGCCTCCGCTCTCCGCCGGAGAGTACCTTTACAGAAGTTTCCCCGGGAGGACACCGGAGAGCGTCCATGGCCTGTTCAAGCTTGCTCTCGAGGTCCCATGCATTCAGGTGGTCGATCTTCTCCTGCAAAGCCGCCTGCTTCTCGAGCAGTCTGTCAAAATCGGCGTCGGGATCGGAGAGCTGGTTGCTCACCTCTTCATACTGCCGGAGAATTGCCGTGGTTGCAGCGACTCCTTCTTCTACAATCTCACGGACAGTCTTCGTGGCATCCAGCTCCGGCTCCTGCGGAAGGTAACCGAAGGTGATTCCTTTCTGCACGGTGATCTCGCCGAGGTAGTCCTTGTCAACGCCGGCAATGATCTTCAGGATCGAGCTCTTGCCCGCGCCGTTCAATCCGAGCACCCCGATCTTTGCGCCATAGAAGAACGAAAGATAGATATCCTTGAGAACCTGCCGGTTGGGAGGGTATACCTTCCCAACGCCGACCATCGAAAAGATGATTTTGTTGTCAGCCATGATCCACCAGCATAACCGGTTGCAGTGATGTGAGAACGGGTTCTCCGGGATAATAGACGCGCTCCAGGAAGAGTCCGGAAGGAGGAGCCGTCAGGCGTGCCGGGGCGTCCGAGTGACTGCTCAGGTACCCCTGTACGTCGTTCAGCGACAGTGTACCGCGGCCTACACCTGCGAGCACGCCTACCAGACGGCGCACCATCTTCCAGATGAAGTGTGAACCGCGGATGCGGAACAGAATGAGATCGCCAACTCCCTCGAGCCGAAGTTCTTCGATAAGGACCTTGGTCGATGGTCGTTCGGGGTCTTCCTCGGCAAAAGAACGAAAGTCTTTCATGCCGCGGAACAACTCCATGGCCTCAGCCATACGCGCTGCATCGAGAGGGTCCTTGATCCACCAGACGAAACGTTTGCCCAGTGCTGTCCGGCGCCGGGAGATCTGGTATAGGTAACTGCGGGAAACGGCATGGTGTCGCGCATGGAAATTCGGCGTGGCTTTTGTGACACTCAGGATGTTAATATCCGCCGGCAGGATGTCATTGAGTTTCATGCGGAGGATCTCGGGGGCGAGCATGGTGCGCAGATCGAGATGGGCGACCTGCCCCAGCGCATGGACGCCGGCGTCGGTTCGACCCGCGCCATGGAACTCGAACTCCGTACTCTCTCCGACCTCCTGGATGGCACGCTGAAGTTCCCCCTGTACAGAACGGGCGTTCTTCTGCACCTGCCAACCGCGGTAGCGGGTTCCTTCATATTCAATTGTCAGCCGGAAGCGTCCCATGGAAAATGAAAGGGGACCATGGGCACCCATGATCCCCTCCATGAAGGTTCAGAACCCAGTTACTTCATTTTCTTTGGCAGCTTTGCAGTCAGTGCATCGACAAATGTGGAGTGGCTTGCCATGCTTTCCTTTGCCAGTGTGAGGGCTTCCTGGACCTGGTGTTCCACACCAACCAGTTCCTCCTGGGTCTTCTTGAGCGATTCCATGACCACTTCATGCTTGGCATTGGGATCGTACGGTTTGAATCCCTTCATCCATGTGCTCATCGCTTCCTTCGCCGATGCGATCTTCTCCTTTGCGGCAAGGAGGTCCTTTACGTCGTGGCCGGCAAACTGCTTGGGCAGTTTCTTCGCCAGCGAATCATGCTTGGCGACCATAGCCGCAATCTGGGCGGTGGTTTCGTCAAGGCCGGACATCGCCTTCATCATGTCATCGTGCTTCTGCATGACTTCCGTGTTCAAGTCTGCTTCGAGTTTCTTCATCTGGTCGGATTTTCCACATCCGGCGCAGAGCACCGCAACAGCGATGCATACAACCACCATCAACTGAAGTGCTTTCATGTGGCTACCCTCCTGTATGAGAGATTATGGTGAGGCAGGGGAAACGGATCCAATATACGAAGATTTTCTTTTCAAGTGAAGGGCATATGCATCCACGCACTTTTCGTGCTGAACGTAAGGAGATTCAGCGAGGCGAAGAGGGTGAGTCTTCTGAAGTGATTTTCAACAGTTTTTGCAGCATCCGTTCTTCGGAGTGAAACACCTCTGAGAGGCCGTCGATAAAGAAATAGACGCGTTCTTTGGGTGTAATGAAAATACCGTTGCGGCGTGTCATGATTTGCTTCTGGACACCGAGGTATTCGTCCCGGTAGAGCATGCAATGATGCCGCTTGAGGTAGACACTGGCAGTGAATTTCCATTGAGGTTCGGCAATGGTCATTGGAGCCGCTGGTTGGCCTTTTAGTGTGATTTGCATCGTGTGGCAGTAATAAAGGATCCTGCACAATAATATAGAAAATCCAGTTATTGCGCAATGGGATGCAGTGCACCGAGCATGCAGTGAACCAAGCCGGGTTGAAGGATTGCAGGAATCTTTGTATACTTGTGACAATCACGTGCCCGACCGCGTCGGGACGGACCCGGCAGCAGACCGAGGTTTGGATTGGTTTTCGGGGCGTAGCTCAGCTCCGTCTCCGCCTTCGGCGGAGACGAGAGTTTCGTCCCCGACAGGGTCGGGGACGGACCCGGCAGCGCTTGGTGTGGGAGCTTAGGAAGCAGCATGTACGCTGTGTACGTATTGCAGAGTGAATTGGACGGAAGTTACTATGTGGGACAGACTTCCGATCTTGAAGATAGGCTGAAGCGCCACAATCGAGGAACCGAAAGGGCATCTCGAAGCAAGAGACCTTGGAGGCTGGTGTATGCAGAAGAGTACACCACCCGGCGCGAAGCAATGCACCGTGAAGAAGAAATCAAGGCGCGCAAGAAACGTGCGTTCATCGACAAGCTTGTAGCAACACATCGGGGCGTAGCTCAGCCCGGCTAGAGCGCTTGGTTTGGGACCAAGAAGTCGCAGGTTCAAATCCTGTCGCCCCGACGAAAAAAGGCAGTTTTGCACGGTAGGAAAAGGAACTGTGCGCAGATTGTGCGTGGTTTCATATCAGTTCCGAGGTAGGACAAGCCGCGATGCCGCCAAGGTGTCGCGGCTTTCGTATGTATGTGTATAGACCTTCGTGCTCTCTGGATCCTTGTGACCAAGGAATGCCTGTAACACATTCCAGGGTGTTCCCGCCGATGCCCTCCACGTCGCGCATGTGTGACGAAGAACGTGAAAGGTATAGGACGCTGGCAATTCGGCTTTCTCCACGTAGTCCCGGAATCGTGCTGTCAACGTTTCGGGGTGACACGATATGAGTCTGTCGGGAACCTTACTCTGGAGCATGAGCCGTCGGATGATGGCGGCAAGCCTCCTGTCAATGGGGATTTCCCGGTAGTCCTTCTGCTTGCTTTGAGGAATGCGAAGCGTCCGGCCTTCCAGGTCCACGTGTTCAGACACTCGTATCGCTGTACCTTCAGCCCGTCGTGCGCCTGTAACTATATAGAAATCAATGATGTCCCGAAATGATTCATCGTCCACCTTCGTCATGAGGGTCTTGTACTGTTCGCGTGTAAGGTAACGAGGTGGCTTCTTTTCCTTTTTTGGAAGCTCCACGAAGTCCACGGGGTTCTCATGGACCAAACGCAATCGCTTCCCCAACTTGAATGCCGCAGAGATTACCCGTACCTCGTTGATCACGGTCTTGACGCTTTTGTTGTCGGCCAGTCGGAACGACATATAGGCCTCTATCTTCGCGGAGTCTATCAGGTGTGCTTGTTCATCGACGTGAAGAAATTCCCCAAAGTTCACCAACGCGGCTTTGATGGCTGCAAGGGTTTCGGGTTCTCGTTGAAGCGCGGCCTTCCGTTCCCGGAATTTCCTGGCGAGCTCGGAGAATCGCACGCTCGAGGGTTCCGCTGTGTATATCCCTGCCTCTCTCAAAGCTAGCCTCCGTTCCTCTTCCGCGCGGATTGCATCGGCGGTCTTTGCATCCGTGGTGTCGAGTGAGCGGCGAGGAATCCCGGTCTTCTTCGGGTACCTGAGCCACCAGACTTTTCCTCGTCGATACTTGGTTACGCGCGCCATAGATCATCCTCCTCAAAACACAAAGCACCGGTCCACTGTCAGGCCGTCACGGCCTTTGCAGAACCGGTGCCGTTGTCACCCCGAAGGGTGAACGAATTGATAACGGTGTGTGACGGTTGACAGCGGATGCGAATATACAATCATTCACCCCCCGTTGTCAAGTTAATCATCTCCGCACTGAATAGTGGGGCGTGAATCTGCGTGCGTCTCCTCGTATGCGCATTGTATGAGTGGGCCATGTTGCCGACGGTGCGCCGATCGATCATGGCTTCAATATCCCGCCGTCTCCACCTCCAGCCGCGAGATGATTCAAAGAGTTTGACAGCACAGGATCGAAGTTCTCCTGAATGTAGCATCTTGTAGACCATGCTGCGGGAGCATCTCAACATCATCGCCACCTCTGCCGCCGTCAGTATTTCGTCGCCCCTATCCAACAGTAGTCACTTCCCCTCGTCGCTTGCAGCCGGGAATCCCGGAAGGGGTTTCCGGCCTTGCTCCGCCACGTGGTTTTGACCTTTAGACATGTGGACATTCCCTATAGCGGGGTGTGTCCATGTCCATACTCTTGGACACCGAGGACGCCTAAAATCTCTCCCCTGTCCATTTGGACATTTGGACACTACACTATAGGAGGTGTCCAATTGTCCATTTCCCTCCTGGTCGATTTGGACGCCATTTAGACCTGTGTCCATTGGACTAACCTTCCCTTTGGACATCTGGACATGTGTCCATTTGGGGAAGGGAATACCACCCGTGCCGAGGCTTCAGGATCTTCCCGGACTCAATGGCCTCGTTCAGTTGCCGTTGGATTGTCTTTGGGTTGTACCCATAGCCCTCACAGGCCTTGAGGATGTCAGCGAAACGCATCTCCCCGTTGTCAAGTATAGCTTCGAAATCGATCACGTCCTTTGCGGTGTACCCGGTCGATATGTGGTCACTTTCATTAACTTCTCCCAGGTCATAGAACCAAAGGGTTTCGGGGTTGAGCGCAAGAAGCCGTGCCGTCTTGTTGTCGTCGCCTGAGTGTCGCAATTTGGTTGCTTTTAAAATTCGCTTCGTCTCTTCAGTCTGTGAACGCCGAAGCATAAGGACCGTGTCGGCTGCAGCTCCGAATACTCCCGCCCCGCGCATAAGTTCACTGTTGAGCCGTTGTTCTCTGCCGCCTTTCTTCAGGTGATGAACCACGATGACGCAAGTCCCGTGTTTGTCACGGATGGCCTGAAGTTGTCGCATGAGGTCCTTCATCTTGCTGGAGTCGTTCTCATCCTCATTGTGCGCGAAGTACAAACAATCCAGTAGGACCAACGCTGGCTTCTCCGTTTCACACAGCTGATCCAGGATCTCATAACACTCAGAAAGCGGAGGTACCTGTTCCGGACAGATGAAGTTGTCCAATAGTGCGAGATTCGGCAGCGCCTTTGTCATGCTCTGAAACCGGCGCACAACGTCCTCGATGTAGAGTTCGTTGTTCAGGAAAATCACCGGTCCCGGTTGCGCGATCCACCATTCAAGGAACTTGGGCGCAGAGGTAGCTACAGTGATACCAAGGTTCATAGCAAGTATGGATTTCCCAGAACCTTCTTCGCCCGCAATGAACCCCAAGGACTTGCTGCGAAGGATTCCTTTAAGCAAATCCGGTGCGTTGGATATGGGCATCGCTGACATCATGCCGCCCCTGATTATGTTGAAGGATTTCGGTTCCCTGTCATGATCCCTTTTGAATAAACTCTCAACCGTCTGTTGGATTTCCCTTTCCGGCAAAGGGGTTGGGAGTAATGTCGTTCCAGTTCGTGACTATGCCCAACGCTAAGCCTTCTCTTATGCGTCTGGTCTTCAGGTGCCCGATGATCTTTGTCAACTGGTTGTGTCGCCTGCCGACCGGAAGCAGCGGCAAGCAACGATTCCGCTTCAGGTGATGATTGATCGGTGGATCTGGGAAGGATGCTCACCAACCGCGCAATTATCTCTGGATCGTTCTTCTCGATGACCGGCTTGAAGGTGTTCCAGGTGTTGTCGATGAACAGCGTTGTTCCTTGACTTACGCACGGAGGGAAATGCGGTAGGCTGATGCTGCTTCCCACCGACCCGGGTTGCAACGTGTCTTGCTTCGGAATGATCTCAATACTTGGCTTGCGTTTGCCTTCTGATTCCAGCTGGGCAAGTTCCGCTTCAACAACCGAAACCAGAACACGCCGAACAGCTTTCGCCGAAACGGGCGCAATGAAGAATGTGTCAATGTGGCGATTGCCACCTCCGCTCTTGGACACCGACACGTAGGAGTTTATGGCGTTGGCTCGGAGTCTGTCAACGATCCGGAATGCCAGAACATGACAGACTGCTATCATATCTTCGTCGACATCGTCGTGCGCGTCAATGTCGATTGTGGCAAACCAAACAGTGCCATCATCGAGAACTGGGTAGATAGCGACCTGATTTCGCCCAGCAGAGTGATCCTCAATCATCGCCTGGAATTGCCCAGCCTGCGGCCTCAGGCACTTCCAGCCGCTCTCGTATCTCACTCCAACAACATCTCTACGTCCTACGTAGTGAGTGAGTAGGTCCTCCGGCGTGAAAAGCTCTGTCGGATTCTGCACTTCTGTGTTCATTGTTTTTCCATCTGACCAAGGTACAGACTGGTCGGTGGCTTCCATGATTTGGCCAGACCGCGCGACCAAGGACACCAACAAGCGTGTCTCCATCGGCTGGGGCACCGCGTCTTTTTCTGGCGAGTGCTTGGCATTTTGGGATCTGCAACCCCGGCCGATTCCTTTCCTATTGGGATTTTTGCCAAATCGACAGCGGGTACAGACCGCAGTCAGGGATCACGCATTCTGAAACCTCCTCAGCGTTACCGCCACTACACTCAAGGCAGTGCCTCCGGATCAGCTTCAATGGGCTAACTTGTTTCATGTTACTCTCCCCGTCTATAATGCAGAAGCCGTGTCGCCCTTAGCTCGTTTGTGTCAGCATTCGAGGGGCAACACGGCTTTGCATCTCCCGTCATTCGCGTTGAGCTAAATATCGAACGCTGACAGGAGTAAAGATCGTGCTAAAGTGAGATCAATGTTTCACGTGAATGTTCACATTTTTTCACGTGACTGTTATCCTCACAATTTCCGAACCATATCGTAACACTTCTCCTTGGTCCATTTTGAGTCACTGAACTCGAACTCATCAAACAACTGATGCGCCGCATGGCGCAAGCTGCTGTATTCCTGTGGGTTCAGTTCATACTGCTGCGTGACATGCCGGGCGAAGTCGGATTTGCTGCCATCCCACTTGTGCCGTTTTCGGTGACTTCCGGCATCTTTGCCTGGGTCGCCACTTGATACAGGCAACTCCAAACCCTTGCTGCGGAACCATAGGGCGTAGATACCGATTATTCTCTCAAATATCGAAGCCCTGAGCTGGATGTGTTCGCTTGCCGGAAGAGACAGCAGCTGCTCCCGCCAGTGCTGTAATTCGACCGTGGCACGCTGAAGCCCCTCGGTGTTCAGCTTGATAGCCCTCAGGTTGCCAGTTTCACGATCTTTGACGTTCACCCAGGCGACGGTGTCATCGCTGAAGATCTTGCCTTCATCATCGCTCACGAGATCCACTTCGCGCGACACGAAGGAGTCTTCCCTTAGCTCAAGGATATCTTGATATAGTGTGAAACCTGTCCTGTTCATGAGATCCTTTGACTATCCGTTCATTCTGAGGGGCAAGCTCACGTCTGCCACACAGACAGGGCCAACCCACACATATACTAAATCCCTACTCCCCCCCCGGAGCGTCGTCAGTCCTTTTGTCACATGAAACCAAGTGATCCGCCCAGGGAACGGGTGGCGCAGTCCACGGGGTTTCGCAAGGTCGTACTCGACTTTTTGACGTGCACAACACACCCAACCTGTCCCCTGGCCTCACTCGCCCTTTTGTATAACAACTCGCAAGGTCGTTTATTTTCCGAGAGGTCCGAAAAAACGAGGGTGAGTGTGTAGTAATGCCTGAGGGGTCAACCCGTCCGAGGACGCAGGCCAGAAGGGGCAGCTGCTCGCAGCTCCCTCACCCTCAATGGCCGACGTCTGGTGCAGCCGGAGGTGGGGGAGCAACGCCAGACTTGCCTCTTCTCTTTTTGAACTGCTCGAACTTGTCTTGGAACGTAAACACGTACTCAAGCAGTGCGTTCGTGAATTCCAGTATGTCTCTCGCATCTTGAGCGGAGACGGTCACACTAACGCTATGGGCGGCTTCATTGCCAGAGATTCTAAGCGCGTCGGCCCATTCGAAAAGTCGGTTTTCAATAATCCCCTGATCCTTCATATCTTTGAGTGCAGAAGCAAGGTTCCGGCCTGTGACCTTGTGTTCTTCACAGATTCCCTCCAACGTCTTCCGGCACATAATGGCTGCTGCTGTGAACGCCTTTGTTCCAAAACAGGCTTGCGCCTCTTCGTAGGCTGAACGGATAGTCTTAGGGATCGTGGGGCTAACAGTTTTTTCCTTCGCAGGGTATATTTGAGAGGGTTCACTAAAACCCGATCCTTCATCAACTTGGAGCATTAAGAACGGGCGTGCACATCGTGGACATTTCGCGAAAGTGTACCTGCCCAGCATCTCCACTTCGTCTTCGTATTTCTCGTACGTGAAAAGTTCTTGTCCATCAACGATAGCCTCGCATTCCAGGCACCTAATTAGCATGAGTTTGTCCTCCGATTGTTGCTCCCCCATGTGACGCGGCTCACCAGCGACGCTCGCGTCATGATCCGACTCCACGCGGCGTCAGGTGCAGCCGCCGGGTAACCGGTTAAGACTACCAGTTGAACTCAACGAACTGCGAAAGGTGGTTTCCATGTCGTTCTTCTATGCAACGTAGGTGATATTTCAATTGCGACATGCCGATCGGCTCCCCGTTGAACCAGATATCAGTTAAGGGTGCCGGTGGAGTTTCGGGTAGTAGGTACATCAAGAACTTGAATCCCCGAAAAGCGAAGAAGCCACCTGCAACAAATGCCTTGTCCTTGAACAAGGGAGCGAACATTACGGTATCTGTCAAATGCAGGTTTTGACCAGCACGTGCAATGGAGTACAAACCAGCGTGACCAGAAAAAGGCCTAAGGCCAAACACACTTCCTACAAGTTCTTCTGTAGGTCTTCCCGGATGAGAGCCTTCCCCGATGGGAAGGTTTTCGTTGACGGAAATGTTGATGAGGGTCTTAAGAAACCACCGTTCAAGGATTGGGCCATCGATAGAATACCGCATCACTTTCCATAACTGAGGATTCCGGTCTTTTCTCACGTTGGATAACCTCATGAATTCCCGAAAGTACTTGAAGGCTGATGCACCCTCTTGGTCTACAACTGACAAGTCTGCGTTATGTTTCTCGCACAGGATCTTGGAAGTCAGGGAAGATAGGCCGATCTTTCTGGGTTCATCGCGACACCACGAAAAGCCTTTCACCATAACGATGTCACCTTCGAACAATCCGCGGGAGACTATATGCTCCCTGGAAATCTTGTCCGTACACGAACCGATGGAGGACGCCCAACATTCAGACATCGGAGTGAGGATTCTCCCGAAGATCTAACAAATGAGCTGATCCACCGACACAAAACGCAAACAGAATGGCGTCAGATTCAAAGCCTTGGCAGCCAGGTTCGTGTTTGCGACTGTCATGCGACATCCTGTTGCTGATACAGATACTTCTGGAAACCCGGCGAAGAGCGTGCCAATTTCCTCTGGTCTGCCCAGATCGACCACGGCGTCGGCGATGGAGTCGTGATACTTGAGCCGCAATAGGGGTGTGAGCTTGTCCTGGTCAAGTTCCTCTACGCCGACCGACACGTAGTGTGACAGCACGAAATCGAGGAACACTTGCTGTTTGGAGCTGAAACGAAGGTAGATATGGATCCTGGCACTGGCAGCCCGCACCTCACGGGTAACTGGCGGGACAGCGTAGGCCACGTATGTCAGCACATCGAAGATGTCGCTCTTCTCGGCATCGATGATCTTCTGCATCTCGCGCAGTTGGTCACTGCCAAAACCTTTCTCTGCGAGACCCTGCAGGAGTTTCTTTCGTGTATCCGGCACGCTCCAGAGAGTACGCAGTTCGGCCTCATTCTTGAAGAACTCCGGCAGCCTACCGAAGAGCAGTTCCATGAACTGCTGCGCCGACATCGGTGTCCCGTCAGGATGCCAGAAGGTCGTAGCCATCATATGCTGGATGGTGCGCTCCTTGCCGTCAGCGAGTTTCACTTTCGCTTTCCGCTTCTTGTGGCACACGCAAGGACGCTTCCCGCAGATCGGGCAAGGTTCTTTCGGACACTCGCATGGGCTTTTGCCGCACACAGGGCACGGTACTTTTTCACACACGCAGGGGCGGCAACCGCATCTTGGGCATGGCTTCGGGTCCTCCGGTGCGAGTGGTTCACCATCCCATTCCGGATCGCTGAAATGGTGATGCGCCTTCACGAAGTCGTATATCGTAAAGTAGTCCTTACCATCGTAGAGCCGCGTACCACGCCCGATGATCTGCTTGAACTCGATGATGGTGTTGATGGGGCGCATCAGAACGATGTTACGAATGTTGCGGGCATCTACACCAGTGGAGAGCTTTTGTGAAGTAGTCAGGATCGTCGGGATTGTCTTCTCGTTGTCCTGAAAGTCGCGAAGGTGTTGCTCACCCAACTCGCCGTCGTTAGCAGTGACCCGTTGGCAGTAGTTTGGGTCTGTACTCGTCTTCATCTGGTTGATGAGGTCGCGCACCGCGAGCGCGTGAGCCTGGTTGGCACAGAACACCAGCGTCTTCTCGTTCTGGTCGATCTGTTCCATGAACAGTTTTACGCGATGGGCTTCCCGTTCTCTAATCTCTATGATCTTGTTGAAGTCGTCTTCGGTGTAGCGCTTCCCGGTTTCGATCTCGCCCTCGATCACCCTGTCATCGGTTGTATAGACATACTCATCGAGCGTCGTGGAGATTTGCTTCACCTTGAATGGCGTTAGGAACCCATCGTTGATGCCTTCCTTGAGCGAGTAGATGTATACTGGATCACCAAAGTAGGCGTAGGTGTCCACGTTGTCCTTACGCTTGGGCGTGGCAGTGAGGCCGAGCTGGACCGCCGGGGCGAAATACACCAAGATGTCGCGCCAGTTACTTTCGTCATTTGCCCCTCCGCGATGGCATTCGTCAATTACGATAAAGTCGAAGAAGTCAGGCGGGTACTCGCCAAAGTATGGCGACGGTTTGCCATCCTTGGGGGGACCACTCATGAAGGTCTGAAAGATGGTGAAGAACAGGCTCCCGTTCTTCGGCACCCTGCCCTTTTTGCGGATGTCCTCCGGCTGCGATCCGTACCATCGCGTCTTCCGGGAAGGCGGAGAAGTTGTTGTAGGCCTGGTTGGCAAGGATGTTCCGATCTGCGAGGAACAGGATTCGCGGGTGACGCGATGGTTCGCGGCTCAAGTTCCAGCGACTGTGGAAAAGCTTCCACGCGACCTGAAATGCGATGAACGTCTTGCCTGTGCCAGTGGCGAGCGTGAGCAGGATGCGGTCCCGGCCCTCCGTAATGGCTTCCATCACCCGCTCGACGGCGATGTCCTGATAGTAGCGGCTCGGATGAGTTCCGCCTTTGTCCTCGAACGGCACGGCGGAGAAGCGGTCGCGCCAGGCGTTCTGCGCAGCGAAGGTCAAATTCCAGAGTTCCTGCGGCTTGGGGTAGTGCCTCACCTCGCCTTCCTTGCCGGTATCCATGTCGATGCTATAGATGCCCTGGCCGTTGGTGGAATAAGTGTAGCGGACGACCATCTTCCCGGCGTAGTTCTTTGCCTGTCCCACGCCCTCAGTCAGCTCTTCATCCCACGCTTTGGCTTCGATCACGGCCAACTTGCAGTTGCGATAGACCAGGATGTAGTCCGCGGTAAGTGCTTTGCCACGGTGGCCGAGTCCTTCGATGCGACCCGGCGTGATAGGATATTCGCGTAGGATCCTGCTGCCATCGACAACGCCCCATCCTGCCGCTTTCAGCGCGGGGTCAATATGCTCAGCTCTGGTTTCGGCTTCGTTCATGTCCCATTTTCTGTCATAGATGGCCGCTGAATGCTTGGTGCAGCAGCGACTTCTTTAACGCCTCCAACGCGGCGAGTTTGCGCTGATAGATCGATTCGAGGCGCCGGGTTTCAGTGGAGAGCGACTGATCAAGTTTGGTGACGATTGTCTGTTGCTCGCTCAGCGATTCGGGAAGTAGACTTCGATTTCCTTGATTTCGCTTATGACGAGATTCATATTGGCCGTGCCTCGGGTCCTCTTTTGAGATTGCTCTCGTGCAAACGGGGCATTGAGCGAAATGCTCAAGATACAGATTGAAAACAATATCGTGCTTGGGTTTCAGTAGGGCAACGCTGACGAAGATGCTATCTCGGAACATGACGTCAAAACCTGAGCATTCCTGTTGTACCGACTTTGCGTAGACAGGATATGCACCCCTGACCGGTTTAGATCTTCTGGTAAGGAACTCATGCTCCGCGACTGAAACCTATCCCTGTAGGTCTGGGAAAAGCTGGTGAGGAACCTGGTCCGCATTGCTGATGTCCCCGGTTTGAACGAAGGGGTATCATCCGCCGTAGAGTTTCGGTATGCTGGCGTGCTTCGTCTGCGACGTCAAGCACCTTTGTACATCACTTAACTTCGCTCCCAACCAACCCTTGCCACGCTGGCCAAAGACGGACTGGAGGTGGCTATCGAAGAGTGCGCGGGCGTTTTGGAGGTTCTTTTCGGCATTGGTTTTGGCGGTAGCAATGCCCTCAAACGCCTTGTCGAGGATACCGACGATCCGCCTTTGATCGGAGAGTGATTCGGGGTAGTGCACCGAAAACTTCTCGGTCAATACAGACCGAGCCAATTCCGTCTGGCCTCCACAACCCTCGCCGGCTTCCTTTATGGCATCTTCGATGACAACGAGCATGTACCCGAAGAAGTCCGAATGGAACTGACCTGGGATGGGTCGAACGATGGTCACATGTGAATCAACAGTCGTCGGTTCGGGAGGATCCTCCCGCAGCTGTGCGACCCGACCAAGAGTCCCTGTCCCAGTGGAGTTGACGAGAACATCGCCGGCTCGGATAAAACGCTCACCTGCCACCTTCTTTGCCCGTGCATTGTGTCTACGTGAAGGTTCAAAGCTGACGCGATGGTCCCGAATGCACTTCTGATTGAGGACACATACCCCACCAACTTCCAGATACGTGGGAGAGATCCCTCGATTGAGAAACGAGCAGACTTCACCCAGACGTTTGGTTTGCCATTCTTTCTTCACAGCAATCCCCGAATGGTCTGTAGCACTACTTCGCTTTCGGCGTCAAGTGCGGCGATTTCGTCCATGATCACCTGGGGGCTACGGTGTTTCACCACCTCCTCGCCGTTCGGGTTCTTCACCGAGAGGTCAAAGGTTGTCTGGTCAATGCCCTTCACATCCACGGTCCAGCTCTTTGGCGAGTCGGCTTTGGACTTCTGCAGCTTCACAAACTCTGCAAGGTCGTCAGCATTGAGTGGGTTGGTTTTGCCGAGGTTGCGGCCAGGGTCAAGCTGGTAGTACCAGATCTTACGCGTGGATGCGCCTTTGTCAAAGAACAAGCACCACAGTCTTCACACCCGCCCCCTGGAACGTTCCGCTGGGGCAATCAAGCACTGTATGCAGGCTGCAACTTTCCAGCAGCAGCTTCCTCAGGCTCACCGAGGCATTATCGGTGTTGGACAAGAAGGTGTTCTTGATGACCACGCCACCACGACCTCCAGCCTTGAGCATCTTGATGAAATGTTGAAGGAATAGAAAAGCTGTCTCGCCGGTACGTATGGGGAAGTTTTGCTGAACCTCCTTGCGTTCCTTGCCACCGAAGGGTGGATTGGCCAAGGATCACGTCGAAACGGTCCTTCTCCTGAATGTCAGCAAGGTTCTCTGTAAGTGTGTTGGTATGCAGGATGTTTGGCGCATCGATGCCGTGTAGGATCATATTCATGATCGCGATGACATAGGCAAGTGACTTCTTCTCCTTGCCATAGAATGTACTGGTCTGAAGCTTGGTAAGATCTCTTGGTGGTGAGCTTTCCCTTTGCCTTCATAAACTCGAACGACTCGCACAAGAAGCCCGCAGACCCGACGGCGCCGTCGTAAATGCGTTCACCTATCTTGGGTTGTAACCACCTGCACGATGGCACGGATAAGTGGACGTGGAGTGTAGTACTCGCCTCCATTGCGTCCAGCATTACCCATGTTCCTGATCTTGGCTTCGTACAGGTGCGACAGTTCGTGCTTCTCGGTCTGCGAACGGAAGCGGAGTTCGTCAATGTGGTCGATGATCTCGCGCATATTGTAGCCACTGGAGATCTTGTTCTTGATCTCTCCGAAGATCTCGCCGATCTTGTACTCGATGGTGTTTGGTCCGGTGGCTTTCTGCTTGAAGCCGTGGAGGTAAGGGAAGAGCTTCTGATTGACGAAGTCACGCAGGTCGTCACCGGTGAGGGCCGTGTTGTGGTCGAGCTTGCCGTCTTTCCCCTTCGGTGCAGCCCAGGTTTCCCAACGGTAGGGTCTCTCGAGAATGTATGTATCTTCTTCCCCTCCAGTGCAGCCTCATCGGCGCGGTCCTGCTCCAGACCGTCGAGGTACTTCAGGAACAGCAGCCAGGATGTCTGCTCGGTGTAGTCCAGCTCGGTCGTGCAGCCGGCCTCTTTCCGGAGGACGTCATCGATGTTTTTGAAGGCTTGTTCGAACATTTACACTAATCCCCTTCGTAACTATTATCGTCGTCGTTTTTGGCGTGTGTCTCTTGCGAGCTTGCAGCATGCAGACAAGATGCAGTCGCTAACGGCGACTGCATCTTCATCGGCTCGTTTGCACGAGGGCTAGTTGCAGCACCGAGAGCCAATGCTACCAGTTGTGACACATCCGAACGCCCCCTACACCCAAGCCACACACTACATGAAGAATCGGAATTGGTAGGGCGTGGCACCCAAGCCTGGCATCCGCTTGACTACACGCGCAAGCACCTCCGCATAGCTCATGGTCACGGGCAATGGATCGTAGAGCGCGTCGTTATTCCAGTTCATTTTCGAAAGTGCAAGCACCGCACGAGCCGTGTCATCCCAGGTTCCATGGCCGGCGTAGCGCACGAGGCGGAGCGGGCGAGGAGTGCTCCGCGCGCCCTGGAAATACGATCCACGCCGGCTGATGTCTCGTACGTCGCCATGGGTCCACAGGAGCGCCTCCCGCGGACCGATAGTAATCACTGTGCCGCGTGAAACTGGGAAGGGGGTCGGTTCTTCTTTCCTTCCTTCTGCACGATCATTGTCGATGCGCACGCCGCGCCAACCCACATTCTGCACCACCTGAAGGAGATCGGCCGCCTCACACAGATGGAGGGCCTCCATGGCGCCGTCAACCTCATCCCGCTTGAACTCAGTGGTCTTGTGGACCATCACGCGGCGGGGAGAGCGCCCAGCGTGTCGGTGACGGTAAAGGTCCAGTGAGCGGGTCATGACCCGAAACATCTCATTTCGTGAGAGAAACGGGTTGTCTCGCTGGACCTCGACCTCGTGGGCATCGTAGGCCACAAATTCCATTCCCGAACCCTCGGCGTCAAACACCTGACTGCAGCAGGTCACAAACCGCGGCCGGTCCGATTCAGGGGGGCGAATAGCGTACGATATGCCGATGTAGGCTGTCTCCGGATCCATCTCCGCAAGCTTCCAAGGCACTCCACCAGCCTTCGCGTAAAGTGCAAGCCCAATGCGCCACATGACGCTGGCTCGGTCCGGGTACGCGAGAGCCCTGTCCTCCCGGACCAGCTGAATGGGCAGTCCCCGAGGAGCCGTAGCAGCTTTCAAGTGGTCATGGAGATCGAAGTCCTCAGCTGCGCCGCCGACAAAACCGAGGGCCCAACGTTGTGGGAGGTAGATACACAAGATGTCAAATTCGGTACGGTGAGCCTCAAGACTTTGAATCGCCCGTACCAATGCGTCGGCAAGTAAGACGTGAGGTGTCTTGGAAGTGCGGAACTCGGCTTCGAATTGCGGCCTGAGTTCGACGTGACAGTGACCACCAGCACTCCGCGTGTGCAGCCCGAAGACGGTCGGAAAACCGGGCCACTGGGGGAGGTAGTCCTTGCGCTCAGTCGGAGCGTACGTGGCATTGAGTTCTTTCATGAAGCCGTACAGGCGGGGGCTCTCGCCTGCTGGGGCCAAGGTCGCAACGCGAATAGGGTCAGGCACCAGGCCAGCCGAATAAGGGCCGAACCGGAGCAACCCACGCAACGGGTGAACCTCACGATCGCTGGTGCGGTCCGGGTGGAAGGCAAGCTTGGGTTCAGGCAGCCACACGTGTGGGAGAATCTCGCTACTCATACCCGAACTCTCTTTGAGAAACATGTGTCCGAGGAGAGTCGAAAAGCGGCATCGACGCCGTCTCCAATACCCAGAGCGCGAAATTCGCTACCGTCACCGGCGAGCAAGTCCGCCCAAAAAGTGATCAACTCATTCAGCTGCCGGTTATAGCGTTTGACCGTGCGTCCTCGAGCGAGGTCAGCAGCAGCTGCCTTGTTGCCATCAGTGATGCCGTCGAAGACAGTGCGTGGCTCGACCAGCAGCCATAGGCGGTCATCGGCCCAATCCAGACAGATCCCGAGGCCCTCGCGCCATTGCAGCTCGGGATGATCTTTCACCGTCCCGCTAACCACCCCTACCAAGCGCTGTAGCGGCGCCCAGGCTGCGTCCTTCGGGTCAGTCGGCGCAAGCAGATCGGTCCTGTGCCGACGGATGGCGTCGAAGCCAAACCGACGCATGAGCGCATGGGTCAGCGCTTCGCGGAGCAGTCCACGCTCACCGGATTCGTAACGTAAGCGATTGGTTTCTATGGTATGGAGGTCGAAGCCAGTTATGTCATATCGGCCAAACGCGCTTCGCACGTCTGCATCTGAGCCGAAGGCCAGGACGCATGCGTGCGTGCGGGCAACGAGAACGTTCACGCGAGCACGTTCTACCGCCTCCCGCACCTCAGCGAGTCCACCTACCTGACAGACCACGCGCCGACACACACTCGGCATCTGAACAACAGGCAGGGCGTTGAGGCGCACCACCGGCCAGCCACGCCCGCCGTCCGAACGCGGTGCTGCGCTCCAGCGCCGACGCTCCGTAGCGAACGTATCGAGCACCTTAGTATCAATACCCTTTCGCAGGCGCACCAAATCGCGCAGCGCCTCGTCGAAGTTCTCAACCCCTACCAACGCCGCATCCACTCCCGCCCTGACTGCACGCGTCAGTAGTTGACCAACGCGAGGCAGCAGTGGGTCGTCGCCGCGGTGTAACCAAAAAAGTCCAGCCGGGTAAGCGCTGTTGTGCTCCAACGCCTCTTCGAGCGCGTTCATGATAGAGTCATCGCGGCCGCTGTAACCGATCACCACAAGCCCAAATCTACGGCACGACTCGACCAACACCTGCCTCAGGCGAACGTCCTGGTGTCTCAACTCATCACCCGTATTCTTCAACCGCCGCGAGTGAAAGTCACCATGTAGCTTTACTTCGATTGGCCAACGTCCCTCGTTGATGAGCTGTAACGCCTGGTCCGGCGCGTCAAGGGCTACGGTCGTCAGGGTCCCCGTGGTTTGATACACTTTGGCGCAAGCATCTGCTACGAGAGAGTCAAAATTCGTCGTCCACACCAGACGCGTGAGTTGCGCGCGCATCAGCGTGGCAAGTGCCAAGTGCCCGTAGGAAGGCTTCGCCCCGGTCATCTTCGCATCTAAGTAGGCTCGCCGATCTGCTTCGGCCGGATATACCGCCTCGAACAGGGTAGCGTACTCGTCCGGAGAGCCCGGCGGCGGCAGATTCTCCGAGGAGTCAATGTGGGCCTGCAACTGCGCTCGAACCGCCGGATTAGAAAGATCAGGACACGGTTTGGAGCGAGGCTCGGCGCTGACTGACGAAAAGCTGCTGTTTGAACTCCCACACCATATCCGAGGCGGTGGGAACACCTGCGGAGGCTGAAGCACCGGCGCCGAGTAGCCACATCAGGTTTCCGGCGCGCAGTGAAAAGCGCCGTGCGAAGTCATCGGCGCCGATCTGGTTTGGTGTTGCCTCAGTGTTCATAAGACGGCCACCAACAACACGAACTGGATTTCCACACGAGTTCGTGGCTAATTGGAAGATCCTAATCTTCGCCGACATACCTGGGCAGCGTAGGATTGTCTTCCCACATAAGCCGTCAAACTGGCATCAGCAGGGTATCGCTAATACTCAGGTTGAGCTCTAATTCGCGAATGTGTTACTCATGCGGATCAGCTTCGGCTTTCGATCCCCCCGAGTATACACCAGGTATTGCCTACTCAGACAAGGTACAACAATCGCTCGAGTCCGTCAATGGTGGTCGTGAAAGTGAGTATGGGCCCGGATTTCGTTGCGTGGTGTCCCTGCGGGAGAGGCTGACACAAAGAGTCAGTTTATTTTCCGAAGGGGTCGGAAAAGTGAGGGTGAGTGTGTAGTAATGTCTGAGGGGTCAACCCGTCCGAGAGACGCAGGAGAAGGGGGGACGCCACTCCCGTCCCCTCACGGACCGGATTGAAGACGTTGGAGAGACTTGTTTGGTGAAACCTTAAGTGCAATGAGATGTACAGCGATCACGAGAAGAGTCAACTCAATTCCCCATTGGGCATAGATCGGTACTGCTTCGGGAGCCTGCACCACGTTTAATGGTAAGGTTCAGGAAGCAGTGCAGTCCAGCAGCTATGAAGATATTGGCGGTTCTGGCAAACACAACTCCCAATACGATTCCGACCAACAGAATCCGCACCAAAGAAGGTATCATGTCCCAGAGACCTTCCCTGTTGACAATGAGCCGACCGGGAAGATGTGCAACCATAAATAGGAGTGCAGATGCAAGAACGGACGTTAGTGCAGCGCTACCCAGACCGAAAGAGAATCGTTCGCGTGCGAGCTTATAGAATTGCAGCATGAAAAAGCCACGCAACAACACCTCTTCGAAAACGCTTCCAATGACGATCGCTTTCGCTAAGTGATAACGACTCACAGTCACCACCGAACGGGAGGCCTGTGACGATCCGACCGGTGAAGGCAATTCCCTCTAGCCGTGCGGAGCATTTGAACGGACAGCCACAGGAGTAGCAGCACAACGATTGCTGGAAGAATCAACTCCCTCCTGATCCCGACATCCCTGTGGCTTAGACGTCCCACCACAAACAGCACGACAATGACTCGGATGGACTGGAGGATGAGCATTGAGACAAACCGCTCATCGAGCCATTGTGAAGTGGCCTGCGAGAGTGCAGTTAATAACTCCGTCTGAACGAGTGTTGGGTAAACCCAAGTGGAAGTGAGGATGAGAACGGTGTATGCCAAAACATAGAGCCACCAAGGAGAAGTTCTTACCGTCGCACTGAGGGCCTCGCTCTCGGCCAACCACTGATTCGACCGTGGGATTAATGAGCCTCCTCCCCCATCCGACGTTCCCGCCTGACTCATTGAAGTGGCCATATTGAGTGCACACTATACCGGGGATAATTCCTAGCGCGATATGGCCGACTTGATTCCACGCACGCTCCCCTCTCCCCTCACGCATGTGCGTCGGGTGCGGACGTCACGTCGGGTGCAACTTCGATCGTGCGTCCTTTGCCAAGAACACCTGAAGCTTTAAGTAGTTGTAGAGTGCGGCCAAAGTCTGAGCTCGATGGGGTCGTGTTGATGTTGGGTAGCATCTCGGACACCATTTGCGAAAGCGAGATTACTCGTATCGGATTCCCCTTTAGCGCACGGCGAAAGCTCTCATTTTGCTCCCACTCAACCGAATTGCCAGAAATTCGAGTAACGGCAGTGACGTATGTGAACTTGCGAGATCCTGATTCACGAAAGATAGCATCACAGAATGCCTCACTCCACTTGGGATTCGCGAGTTCCCTAAAAAATTTCCAGGACTCCCGTCCCGACCAAATTTTGTTTTCCTTCAGATTCGTCAGTGTGGAGCGAACATTGAATCCACATTGCCCACTCTTGCAGCTGACTACCCACACTTTCGACGTTCCTCTGAGATGCGGATTGATCCCGATTACGTCGATGTCACTTGGTACGGAGTCCACTTTGGAAGAAAAGTCGGCGTGATTCCTTTGCGGTCGGAATTTCACGTTGTGCCGCGTGAAGTATCCCTTGGCTTGGAGATAATCGTCGACAACTTGTTCAAGTATGTCTTCCTTCATCGTTGGTTCGTGCTCCCTAACAGATTAGGTCCACCAGTGCGGTCAAGACAATATCCAACTCCACGCGGGGTCAGGTGCAGAATCTTGGTGACCGCTCACCTGCCGACCCTAAGAATATCAGGGAAAAGATTCTTTCGAAGACGAGCACCTTTTCGTGAATGTTGCCCAGCTATGAGCCCACGCTCCTCGAGTACTCGCAATACCTCGTCCTGCGCGTCTTGTCTCAAATAAGTCCCGCGACAGAGATGAGTCATGTCGGAGTTAGAAAGACGCCTATTGTCTCTGAGATGTGCCAAGACCGCCAGGGCGACGTAGAATTTGCGGTCCCGGTTCTCGCCTGACAGACTATTGTAGATATTCCGGGGATGCGTGTAGTCACGCGTCAAGTATTTTGCTAGGTTAGGAACAAGATTGTCTTGATCAAAGCCGTCTGCTGACTTGTACTCAATCCTTTGAAGACCTTGGATATCTGCGGGAACTCCTCTGGTGAGTGATCGATTAAGGAGGATATAGTAGTCAACCCGTAGCCCCTCGGCCAATCCAATTTCAAGCGCAACGTTAGGGTTCCACAGGGAGATGTCGAAAATGCAGAAGTCAACTGCTTTGATGTAACTGGTGAGAACGCCCAACAAGTGCTTTGTGGTCAGACGAGTATCGGCGTAATACCAACGAAATGGAATCTTGTCGAGAGTGTTCTTGAATTCCTGAAACGGAAATTCTCCACCGTATGGACACCCGACGAAGACACTGGGTAGCTTGTATGGTGCTCTTGCCATAGTGCCTCCTCAAAAGTGTGAGCGCCCTAGCAATGGCTACTCACCTGCGCCGCAAAACGCAATAGCCTCCCCATCCATCGGACGAAGAGGCCCATTCTACATGTCGCAGTATACCTTCCCCCGATTGCTGCTTCGAAGATACGGGAAGAGCCCCAGATTGTCAACGGCGTTTCGATATGAAGAGGTAGCGTACTCGCCCGAAATTGGTGCGTACTGGATGCGTGAGCGGATGAAGCCGTCCAGGGATGCCAGACAAAAGGGGAAGCCACTTGTAGCTCCCCTTCCCCACATCGAATTGTACCGTGAACACTCCCGCAGGTCTGGTTACATTCACCAGATGGGCTACTTCCTGTCATTTGGTTGGAGGTGTTGCCTGGACACCAAGCTGCTGTAGGACAGAATGCATGTCATACTCTGTGTGCTCTTCTGCAAGCTTGCCGTCCACGAAGCGGCTCAAGCTCAATCCACTAGCCTTGAATGACTTCCCGGTGGGGGGGAATGCTCCGGGACCGGTGTTCGTTCCGGTGATGGTCCAACGCACTACCGCATGGTCCCCTACATAGAATTCCTCCTCGATGGTCACTTTGAAGTCCGGATACATCCCGCGGATGGACGCAATGACTCCCTTCAGTGAATCTAACCCCCTGGACACATCGGTCGTCCTATCATAGCGCACGACCTGCGGCACACAGATTCCGTCGAGAGCGCTGAGATTCCCCGTGTTCCACGCTTGAACGTAGGTCTCCACCACGGGCTTGAGTTTTGCAGTCGCATCTCGTACCGGGTCGGGGGGTTGTTGGCACCCCATCAGGAGGCCGACACTGACAAAAAAAGCTAAGAAGAAGACTGGTCTCATGGCTAGTTCTCCTATCATGATGTTGATTGCTTCACTGTTTGTGAAGCTGCATGGCACGCAGGATAGTCTCGTATTACCTCATTCTGACCTGCGCTTCGTGAAAGAGTGAAGTACCGCGTGATTGGTGCTCTTCTTTCTCAAGACTGCGCGCGGACAGCCGACCGTGTACAGCTGAAGTTGTCTTGCGTGTGCGGTTTTCTATCTGTGCGCGGACTTCTCCGCACAGCCTATTTGCGCTCCTGCATCGGTGGTGGGAAGTGTCCTAACTGCATCAATGCTGACAAATTGTCCCAAGTTACCCACATTTCCGCAACCTTGCCATTCTCGAAGCGTTGCACGCCGGCAATCTCTATGGACATCTGTTTGTTTGACGGGGGAAAAGGCCCCATTGATCCCTTTTGAGTGCCCACGTAAGTGCCGTGGAACGCCACGAAGTTGCCTTCCGCCACCACGTGGTCAAACGTCATACGCGAATCAGGGAAAGCAGCAGAATCTCGTCTCAGAAACTGTTTGAACTCTTCCAAACTGTTGACCTTAACATCAGGCGTCGCCTGGGAATGGCGGACGAAATTTCTGATGCCCCAATCATTGAGATCCTCGAAGTTCTTGCTGTTGATTGCGTCAACGCTACGGAGGAACACCTGTTTGTTTTCCTCTGCCTGTTGTATGGCAGAAGGCTTGCAGCCAACGATGAATAGCAGAAGTGTCATTCCAGCTGCCAAAAGTAGGTTCTGTGGTTTCATCTGTCACTCCTTGATTTGGAGACATAGAGCCAGACAATTTCAGCTCGCTCAGGATTCGGTGGGTCGTCGGGTAGGACGGTAAGACTCGGCGGCTCGCTGAGTTCTACATTGAGCCATTGAGTTCTTGTGTCTATTCAGACTTAGTGTACTTCGAGGCTCGTAGCCAAGGGGTCGTCGGGGAAGGCTCTACAGCAGAGGAACAGGGTCCAGAGCGGCGGCTCATTGGCTGAGGAGCCATTGAGCTGTTCTATGGCGAAAAATATAACACAGCGCTCAAGCAAAGTCAAACTGCACTTGTAGAGGGGAGCGTAGACCCCGAAAGTGTTGCGGACTGGATGCGCACACATCACGCCGACCCCTCCCCACCCCCAAAGCGGGGTTGCCTCTCCAACGCCGTTGAGATTCGGCTGAATTAAGTTGAAGTTCGACTACTCTCTCCTCACGCCTGTCCTGCCACATGCGTACACTGTTTCGCTTCCTCAACGTCACACGTCCTACACAAATAGCTACGCACTCATCGTGTGAGTTCGACCCGGCGCTCTGCGCCGGGACCTCAGCGTAACAGCCCAACCACACGCCCACACGCAAACCCCTCCCACTCCAAAGGCTCCCCTGTGTATGTGGAGCTACAAAACAAATCACAAGCATCGCTACGCGACAACCACAACCCTTCGGGAGGCTACGCCAATGGCAGCACTCACAGTGATTCGCGAATCCAAGTTCTTCCGGTTCAACCGCGAAGCAGGTTATGTCCCATGCACGGTTGCTCAGGCAACGAAGATCACGGGAATTGTCCCGACTGGGACCACAGCAGAGGACATCACGGCATACGTGTCGGATAAGTTGCCCGGCATGGTCGTCACCGTGAAGTCCAATGCTCCCTGTAACGCCCAGAAACGTCCCGAGAGAACCGGGATGAACTTCATCGACATCCGCCTGGCTGTTCAGGGCCAGGACTTCTGATTCCCAGCTGACGACCCTGGGAGCACCTGACGGTGCTTCCCAGGGGAGTCGAGTTCTCAATCCTCCCACACACCACAGGACGGCGCTGAAGCGCCGTCACGATACGCTCAGACACGCATGTGTCCAGGCACTTGGGTGTTCCCCGCGAGCGTATGCGGCGCAGCTAGAGCATTCCCAGCACACTTAGGAAAACCAGCACAGGACTTCTTCAAGGAGATCTCGTGAAAGAATACTTGGTCTACACACTCGGTAGCGGTTGCTACCTCGGTCGGATAATGGCTTCCAACTTTTCTTCAGCGCTCAAGCGCGCCCAAATCAAGTACGGGTCACCCTTTGTCACCTGCGTACAGGTGCACTGAGTATTCGCGCGCGACGTAGCCGCCGGTGCTCCGTGAAGTCGTTACCGGCATATAGCCTGATCGTCTAATAGGCAAAGGTTGTGTGCGACTTCTTGACGTTGACGCACCTTTAGGACGACCTCCCTCTCAGGAAGTAGATGTGGGTGCAATTCCCGCTCAGGCTACCACTCATAGCTATTCACTCATACCAAGGACTCACATGGACGAATACAAGATGGGGCGCATCGGCGCGGTGATCGGCATAGTCACTCCGTTATTCTCCACGTCAGAATTTCACGGACTGATGCGATTGCTGGAATCACTCGGACCCGAGGACGACATCCGGACAATAGTCACTTTAGCACTCCCAACATTCAACGATAGGACTCATGCGGCATGGCACTGACAACGTATACAGCGATCATCGGTGGGGACCACAAGGTACTTGCCCTTTACAAACACCCTTTGGCTACACTCGCAGCTCTCGATCAGTTGGAAACATGGCACACCACACTCGTAGACATGGTTGCCACGGATTATCACCAGGCGCAGATCACGCTTCAGAAGATCGGGTATTCACTTTGAACTGCATCGTCGGACCGACTTCATGTTGCCCGCGCTACATCAGAAACGTGGCTTGCGTGTTAATCTGTGACACATCACTCCCCGGTGGCCATGCCCGTCATTCAGGACACGCCACCTGGGGTGACCCTGCCCATTCTCAGAATAACCGGCACACGAGCCTACTTGAAGACGAGTATTACGCATGCGACGGCACAGAGCAGAAGCGATCTCTCTTCGGCATGGGTTCACTCCTCACAAACACCCCAGGGATTAGCGCATCTCGCGATTGAAAGTGCGCAGGTGTTCGAGACCTGAACTTCAGCCTACTGGCGGAGGGCCAACAGTCCTCCCGCCGGCCAACTATGTACGCCTATTTCAAGCACTCAAGGTACAGCATTTACCAGCGCCTTGTAAACATATCACCAATGGGGAGCCTCAAAAATATGTTTGCACTCAAGACAAAAGGTATCACCCGCTACACTGTGGCGGCCAAGTTAGCCCAACTGGCCAGCAACTCATCGTCAACGCCATCCAGGGTGGCTCTGCTCGGGCTGATGCCCGTGCACTACAGTCCCGGAAGTCTGCGAGCTGGACAGGTGTGCTGGCAGACAAACTTTGACTGGACAGCACGTATACCGCAGGCACCCAGCTTTGCCCGGCGTATCAGCAAACACCTGTACAAGGCCCAGGGCTTACAAGCTGCCGGCCCAGGCGCTGCAGGCCATCGGCAACCTGGCCGAAGAGTACTCCACCGAGCCCAAAGAGTACTACTGGGACGTTGCCAAGTCTATCGACTGGGACGCCGGCGACTTTGGTGACGACGGCTCATGCTTCTGGGGTTGCCGCGAAGGAAGATAGGGAGATGCTCGACCATGCCCATATTGCCGGAGCTGTACGGCTGTATCACCGCGAGGGCCGCTTACTATGAGGCTTGCCCGCTGCTGGTTTGTCAACCAGAAAGAGGGCGTTGTCATCTTCAATGCCTACGGTGATGATCTCTCAACATTCGCAGAAATACTGGCACACCACCTCCAAGCCAAATGGGTGAAAGCATACCTGGAATGGCATGGCGGTACGGACAGCCTCTACATCAACGGTGAGCGTGGCATCCTGCTCTTTCCACCCACCGAGAAACATTCTCCCACGAACACGTCCATCACTATCCATGGACTTCGGGACGGCAGCTGCGGTGCATGTGGCTGTGAGCAGTATGACGACGACCTGCATGAGTATGAGGGCTATGAGTTCTGCATAGGTTGTGGAAGTCACTGTGACTGGTGTGGCTGCAACATCCCTCATCATGATACCGGTCCCGGCTCGTGGCACCTGGGAGTATATAGAACCGATGCCGGTCGCCGTTACTGCCGCAAGTGTGCGGGCAACAAGGGCTGCTATGAACACGCGGAAGAAGAGGCGGAAGCCGCATGAAACGTAAACACCGATTGCGCTACCGCGAAAATAGATCCGACGCTCCCCCTCCCCTCATAGGCGCTTCACCGTTGACGGGGCTGGGTCCGGCAAGGTATATTGAAACCCCCAAGCATGCACTCATACCGATTCCGCATGACTTGGGACGTTCTCAAACGCATCTGCCTCATGGACGAAGAAGAGTTTATCCCGTATGGCGTCAACCTGCTGGACGCGAACTACCCACTTATCTACAAGGACAACGACGCCAACGTACTGGCTGTTGCACATCTGGACTCATGTCACGAGCGGCAGCTTCTGTGAAGTTGCTGTCACACCGCCTGCGACATGGGTATTCTCTCCAAGTCTTGGATGATCGTCTTGGTGTGTATGTCATTACCCACGTACTGCCAGCTATGGGCATCAACGTGGACGTGCTGCTCACCACTGGCGAAGAGATGGGCCAGTCCTCTGCCGCTTACTTTGACCCGGGCGAGAAGAAGTACAACTGGATGTTCCAGTTTGACCGTGGCGGGACCGATGTTGTCACCTATGATTACGGCGACAAGTCTCTCTACAAGACGGCTCAGGGCGGCAGGCTTTGAGAGAATCGAGCAAGGGCTCTTCTCCGACATCAGCTCAATGGAACACGTCGGGTGCAAGGGCTTCAATATCGGCACAGCATACTACGACTACCACTCGCAGCATGCCTATGCCAGGATGGACGAGCTCGATGACCAGATACGGACATTCCAGCGTTTCCACAAACTTTTCAAAGACTCCATGCTTGAGCATACCGAGGAACGCCACTACTGGCATTATGCTCAACCGTTTCAACCCACTGAAACCAAAGCACCACACTGGGAAGCTGTCGAGTGCTGGCGCTGCTTCACCGTCTATGAATCAGACGAAGCAGTATCTCGCTGTCCCAACTGTGCAGAAGTCAACCCGATGTGAAAGGAAATCATGCCTGACAATATCAACCAAGTAAACGGCGTGGCCTCAATGGCCTACGCCGGAAAAGTTCCGTGGCATGGCTACGGCACACAACTCGCCGGGCTGGCAACAGCCCGCGAGATGCTTCACGCTGCGCATCTCGACTATGAAGTTGGAGCTGCGTCAGCTACTCACTTACGATCAGCAACCGCAGTACAACACTCCTCGACGTTACCGACCACTTCGCCACAGTACGCTTGGACACCGACCAGGTGCTCGGCGTCGTCGGCAAACGCTACCACGTCCTGCAGAATGTCGATGCCTTTGAAGGCTTCGACACGATCTTCGGCGAAGGGCTGGCAATCTACGAAACAGCCGGCGCACTCGGGCGTGGGGAGCGTGTCTGGGCACTGGCGCAGATCCCTGGCTTCATCACGCTGCCCAAAGAGGACCAGGTCAAGAAATACCTCTTGCTCGTCAACACGCACGATGGCTCGATGGGCGCACGGGTGAAGCTCGTCGCTGAGCGTGTCGTGTGTGAGAACACGCTGAACGTCGCCCTGCGTGAATCCTCTGGATTCGACCTCACGATCCGTCACACCGCCTCTGCCAAGCAGAAGCTTGAGGATGCGCGCAACCTGTTCCAGGGTGCAAACTCCATCTTCAACGATGTCAACGAGATCTTCCAGGAAATGTCCCAGCGCAAAATGCTCACCGAGGACCTGCACGCGCTACTTCGCGCATGTGTTCCCGCAGGCACTCAGCATGAGTGCCATCGAGAAGGGCAAGTTCGTCCCGCCAGCTGCACGTGAAGAGTGCATGGTGCTCCATGAAACGGGCAAAGGCTCTGACATGGCCCGTGGCACACTCTGGGGCGCCTACAACGCTGTCACCGAGTACGTTGATCATCACAAGGAGTATCGCGGTGAGGCTGAAGGACGCTTCGCGTCCACGATGCTGGGCGGCGGTGCTCAAAAGAACTGCGTGCGTTCAACGTAGCTGTCAAACTCATGGAGAAACTAAACAGAAAGGAACAACAGTTGGCTAACCCCTATTATCGCACCGAGGAAGAGAAAGCTGAACTCATGGCGATGCGGGATGCGTTTGAAGCACAGTTTGACGCACCCGCACCCACGAACTACACCATCCTCATCATCGGTGACACCGAGGACGGCAAGACGCACCTGGCTGCGACCATGAGCGAGATCATGCCGACCTATTTCTTCGACACGGAGTTCCGTGCCCATGTCGTCATCGACAAGTTCAAGAAGCTGGGCCGCGCAATCCGCGTCGCAGCCGTGAAGAGCTACTCCGAGCTGGTGGCTGGCACACGCTGGGTCATCAAGAACGTGAAGCCGGACGCATGCGTCGTCGTCGACTCAGGCACCGACCTTCAGAAGTATTCCGAAGAGAAGTACCTGGACGACCGTGGCCGGGAGAAGATGGGCATGCCCATCACCTGGCCGGAGATGTGGAGCTACACCTACCGCATCATGGACGACCTGAAGCACTCAGGCTTTGTCACCGTCTACACGGCAAAGGTCAAGGATGAGTTCCTGAACGATGCACGCACCGGCAACAAGAAGCCGCGCGTCTTTGCGGATATTCCCTACCGCGCAGACATCATCGTCGAGTTCAAGGACCGCGTGCCGCACCTGGTCAAGGCTGGCGCATGGCAGGTGGGCGACACGCCGATCAAGCTGCCCAAGGGCATCACACTGCCTGAGATCATCGCTATCTGCAAGGATCAGACGTTGCTGCCGCACGCCAACGGGCTGGCGCCCGTGGCGTCTGCGACACCGGAGATTGACAAGATCACCATAACGCTGCCGGCTGCTCCTGCTGCGCCGCATGTGTCCAGCGCAAGCGTTGCAGACAGTCTCAGCAAAACACAACACCAAGGAGAGTCCCACGACTCTCAACGAAAGGAACCAAGTAAGTATGCCACTCAAATCCAACGCTGGCAACGGCGGCAACTATATGCCGGGAGTGTTTGTCAACAAGCGCACGATCGTCGACGTGGCCAACGCCACAGGCGAGACGACGTTCCCGAGTGACGTGGCCATCAAGCTGTTCTTCGAGAAGGTCGTGTCGAAGAAAACCAACGAAGAGTTCGAGCCGGCCATCACGATTTACGGCGACTTCCAGAAGGGTCCCGACGGCAAGGCGCTGCTGGATGCCACTGGCGCACCCCAGGGCTGGGGCTCAGCCTTCAAGATCGACCGCCTCATCAACCAGGTGGGCGGCTGGAACGGTGAGTTGACCTCTACCGCCATCCCCGACGAAGCCTTGCTGCCGCTGGTGGGCAAGACCATCTACACGCTGTCCTACGCATCACGCGACAAGGACGGCAACAAGCAGATGAAGGACTACCAGATCGTTGCCCGCGAGAAGGAATACGCCAAGGGCGCGGAGATCGACGGTGGCGTGTGGTTGCTGGAGAACTTCCGCAACCAGGTCACGCAGCAGAAGATCAAGAACTATCACCCCGAAGCTGAATGGTTCGGGACCGGTAACAGTGCACAAAGAGGATCCAACATTCTGAGCTACTTAGGGAGGGGGCCTGAAAGGCCCCCGACCCACCAACAAAAGGAGACGCATGAAGGCAGAGATTCCTATGAACGCATCCGCAAATCGCAGCGCAGTTGTCCCACCTCGTCAAATTGACCACGATGAGGATATTCCGAGGGCGTACTCCGCGAAGGAAATGGAAGAAGAGTACCGCAAATTTGTGCTCACCGATTTCTCGAAAACCGCCTTTGACCTGCACAGACTATATCCCTCAATCCCGAAGTATCAGGTACATCCCGGGGAAGTCGTCGTGTTTATTGGTGATACTGGACTTGGAAAGACGGCATTCGTACAGAACCTTGTTGTAAACCTCAAGATGAAGACGCTCTGGCTTTCACTTGAGAACCATGCGACGCTTCAATACCGGCGTTTCATCCAGATAGCGCACGAGATGAGTGAAGCTGCCGTGCTGGAGTACTACAACCACAACACCAACGCCCTCTCAAAAGCAGTCTCACATATCACAAGCGTTTTCGTTTCCCCAAAACTGTCGGAGATGAAGCGCCTGATCTCTTGTCATGACCCACGCATTGTGGTCGTAGACACGCTCGACGGAATTGTGGTTGAGGGGGTGAAGGACCCGGTCGTTCAGGTCGAAAAGTCGATTATCCAGTTGAAGGGACTCGCACAGGAGTTGAACGTCATTATCATCGCAATTCACCATATCCCGAAGAGCGCGGCTGTTGACTACCGGGGGAACCACAGGCGACTCACCAAACATTCCGGCAAAGGGTCATCCTCCGTTGAACAGAAGGCTGACATGGTCATTGCGATCGAGGGCGACGAGGCGAGCGATATCCGGGAGGTACGCTCCGTAAAGGCTCGCGATGAAGGCCCGTTCACTCAATTCTTCCACTTCAACAAGGAGACGTTTCGCTACACGGCGATCGGTTCTCCTCCACCGCCACCGCCGAAACCACTGAGGCCGACAACTCTCGGAATGCGGCTGGTACAACGAAAGGCTATCCATAATGACTGAGAACACAACTACCACAGAGAAAGTACCCCTGTTCGAGATGCTTCCCGGTGAAGATCAGCCCATTCTTGAGCTGGTCGACACACGCCGTAGCTTCCAGGCTATCGCGTACTACCGCGATCTTGCCGCACAAGCTGCTGCCGACATGAGTACGTTTGTGGCGAAGCTTGAGGCTGAGCTGGAGGCCACGAAGGAGTTCTACACCAGGAAAGTTCTGGCTGCAGAGGCACGCGCGGAGTTTCACACAAAGAACCTGGGCAACTTTGCCATGCAACAGGGCAAGACAAAGATTGCCACGCCGCTTGGCACGGTGTTCTTCAAGAGCACAACCAAGCGCACCTGGCCAGAGGACCCGCAAGTCCTGATAGACTTTGCCAAGGCTGAAGGCGTTGCCGACCGGCTCATAAAGATCACAGAGACGCCCAACAAACCCGCCATCCTGAAGTACATCAAGGCTACTGGCTCCGTGCCGGTCGGCTTCACAGAAGAAACAACTGAGCCTGTGGCATGCGTCATTCTCCGTGGTCAACCCCAGGACGAGGTTGAGCAGGAGGTTGCGTGAACAACCGGAAGGGTATGTTTGTTGACTTCGCGGTGGTACGTGAACAACGGTGTGCGGGCAGTGAGTGTCACACTGCTTCGTCTATTTCAGCTCACACTCACTTTCAACGAGAACCAGGGGACGCATGTCACGGTGGGGATTGGCGTGACACGTCTTGAGTTTTCGCTGGGAGTAGGAGTGTGGAAACGATGGTTACGATGATGTGTTGGCAGACGAACGGAGTGTGGATGATGATCGTGAAGTCGAGAAGGCTCGGGTTACCGAGCCTTCTCTTTACCCACTACCTACGATGGTGGTCACCTCACTAAAAGAAGCCCCTTCGTCGCCACGAAATCTCCTGCTTGCATCCTGTAGAAGTACACGCCACTCGACAGACCAGAACCGTCAAACCTGACCTCATGGACTCCCGCATCCTTCTTCTCATTCACCAACACAGACACCTCACGACCGAGCAAGTCGTACACACTCAACTTGACTTCCGATGATTTGGGCAACTCGTACTTGATGGTCGTACTCGGGTTGAAGGGGTTGGGGTAATTCTGCGCAAGATCGTATACCCCCGTGATCTGTCCACTTCTTTCGCTGACAGAGGTCATCTCTGAAAATGGCCGTCTCCAGACCCCCGCCCGTTGGTGCCGGCGAAGAGATTCGGGCAGCAGACGGCAAGGGCGCGGACATGCGGAGTTTGCAAGCCGGTATTCACTGATGTCCATCTTGTGCCGTTGTTGGTCGAAAGAAAGACGCCGCCGGCCCGCCCAGCAAAGAGATTTGTGCCGCTAACGGCAAAGCTCTGACGTCGGGGTATGTCAAGCCGTTATTCACTGCTGTCCAGCTTGTGCCGTTGTTTGTGGATAGAAAGACGCCGATAGGAGTCCCAGCAAAGATATTCACGCTGGAGACGGCAAGGGCAAAGACATATATCAGCGAAGCCGGCATTCCAATCAGTCCAGCTTGTGCCGTTATTCGTAGAGTGAAAGACGCCCCAGTATGTTCCAGCAAAGAGATTTGTGTCGCTAACGGCAAGGGACCACACTTCAGGATTCAAGAAACCCGTTCCATTCCAGATTGTGCCGTTATCGGTCGAAATAAAGACACCCGCGCGGATGGGTTCCAGCAAACAGATTTGTGCCGCTGACGGCAAGGGCGCTGACAAATCGCTTAGGCAACCCGGCACTCGCCGCCGTCCAGCGTGTACCGTTGTCGGTAGAGAGAAAGACGCCGCCCTCCGTCCCGGCAAAGAGATCCTGCCGCTGACGGCAAAGGCGATGTAGGATGAGTTTGTCAAGCCGTTATTGACCGCCGTCCAGGTTGTACCGTTGTCGGTTGAAAGAAAGACACCGCCCCTAAGTCCCAGCAAAGAGATTCCCATCGGAGACGGCAAGGGCATTGACACTTACTCCACGACAATCCCGAATTTACCTCATTCCAGTTTGTCCCGTTGTTGGTCGAGAGAAAAGCGCCCGCATCATCAGTTCCGGCAAAGAGATTCGAGCCCGAGAAGGCAAGGGCACGGACCATATTGCTCGGGACTCCGGAATTGATCGCATTCCAATTCTTCCCGCTGTTGGTGGAGAGAAAGACACCGCCACCAAAAGTGCCAGCAAAGAGATTTGTGCCCGAGAAGGCAAAAGCTCGCACCCAGGTGTTCGTCAAGCCGGCATTCACTGCTGTCCAGCTTGCGCCATAGTTAGTTGAGAGAAACACACCGCCATAAGTCCCGGCAAAGAGATCCGTGCCCGAGACCGCTAAGGCAAAGACATACGTGCTCGTCAAGCCGTTATTCACTGCTGTCCAGCTTGTGCCGTTGTTAGTCGAGAGAAAGACGCCGCCACTAGTCCCCGCAAAGAGATTCGTGCCCGAAACAGCAAAAGCTTCGACAGTAGTGTCCGCAAAGCCAGCAGCTGTCCAGCTTGTGCCGTTGTTGGTCGAACGAAAGACACCACCATAAGTCCCGGCAAAGAGATCCGTGCCCGAGACGGCAAACGCAAAGACAAAGGGTTCGTAAGCCGCGAGTTGACTGCGCTCCAGCTGGTGCCGTTGTTGGTGGAAATTCCGACGCCACCCTCAGTCCCGGCAAAGAGATTCGTGCCCGAGATGGCAAGGGTATGGACAATTCTATCCGGCAATCCGGTGTTGACCGCCGTCCAGCTTGTACCGTTGTTGGTAGAAAGAAAGACGCCGCCCTCAGTCCCAGCAAAAAGATTCATGTCCGAGACGGCAAAACTCGAGACGGAACCGCCATTGGGTCCGCTAGTGTGAACCCACTGAGCGGACGCAAGAGGACAAAGCAGGACGATGGCGAGCGCGAGACGGACAGGTTGAGTTCTTATCTTGTGCTTCCTTCAATGCAATCGCTGCAAGAAATTACTGACTTGATGTAAAACTCGGCGTGTCTTCGGGCAGAACGGAACACTCGGCGACGCATCGACTCCTTCATCCTAGCACTCAACACAGCGTGAGTCGGCGGATGAACCCGTTTGGGGAAACCGCAGTAGAGATGGAACTGGAGGCGCGTAGAAAGGCTTTGGACTTGCGCCCTCAGGCCTCATACGGCAACCACCCCGTCCACCGCATGGAGACCTATGTAGCTCGAATATATCACCCCCCACCAGAATAGTCAACTCCTGAAAGTCTGATTCTCTTGTAGGACTTCAGGAAGTTCGTGTAGGACAATTCCTACACGAAACGAAAGTGGACAGAAATGCCAGAATCGGGTACAGTCCGACGAGGAGAGGGAATGCCGCGCCGCGGTGACCAAGCGACTCAACGGCGTCAGGCCCAACGGCAATTGCCCGCAGCATGCGTCGGTTCAGTTAGAACCACCATAGTTGACCGTCGCCCTTACCGAAGGAGAAGACGCTGAAGTGTCCTCCCGAGTCCAGACACCATACAGGAATCGATTCTATTCGAAGAATACCCCAACTCACGGTCGAATTTCTCGTGCATCGCCTGTGGACCCATGTGCCACACACCCTCGAAGGAGATCCCTCCGAAAACCCCTACTCACGTGCCCATTGCTCGCAAAAGACCGGATCCTGGCGAGAGGGTTGACACTTACCGGAGAAGCAAGACCTTGCGCGTCTGGACGAAGTCGCCTGCCTGAATGCGGTAGTAATACACGCCGCTTGATAGGCCGCTGCCGCCAAACTGCACTTCATGATACCCCGCTTCCATCTCGCCGTTGACAAGCACCGCCACTTGCTGCCCGAGGGTGTTGAAGACTGTCAACGTCACATGTGAACGATTGGGCAGGCCGTAGCGGATAGTCGTCAAGGGGTTGAAGGGGTTGGGGTAGTTCTGTGCAAGAGTGAAATATGGTTGAAGGATCGTCAAGCGGTCTTCAATCCCTGTGAGCATTTCCGAAAGCGGTCGACTCCATACGCTGGATCCGTCGGTTGCGGCAAAAAGACTGCCACCCGAGACTGCAAGAGCGTTGATGGGAACATTCGGTAAACCGCTATTGACGGCAGTCCAACTGGTACCATCGTTTGTGGAGAGAAACACTCCTCCGCCGCCAGTTCCGGCGAAGATATTAGTGCCACTGACCGCAAATCCTCTGATTTCGTAGCCTGCTAGGCCGGAATCGGTTTTCGACCAACTCATGCCCTTGTCAGTGGACTTATAAATGTCGTCCCAATAGATCTCCATACCTTCCAGAAAAATCTTCACCGCGACAAAGAGGTTTCCGCCGCAAGATGCGAAGGCATTAGCTACCGGATCCTTAATCCCAGCATACGCTGCTGTCCACACTAAGCCGTCGTTGGTGCTGCGAAAGATACCTTTGCGTGTGCCAGCAAGCAGCATATTATCAAAGTCCGCAAGAGCCTGGATATCGGAATTGGCCAGACCTGAATCAGCAAGGACCCAGTTTGTGCCAAAGTTGCTCGACCGAAAGACCCCATGAGGAGTCCCAGCAAAGAGATTCGTATCAAACACCACCAAGGATCGGACACTGGTATCTGTCAATCCGCTATTCACAGGAATCCATTGAGACCCGTAGTTCGTTGATAGGAAGACGCCGCCGCTCGGTGATCCAACAAACATGTGTGAACCTTGCAGAACAAGAGCACGGATGTTTGTATTGGTCAAACCAGAATTTCTCGCGTCCCAAGTATTCCCGTTATCAGAAGTAAGAAACGGACCTCTGAGCCATGTCCCTGCGTAGAGGTTATCCCCACTAACCGTGAGCGTATTGACGTACGCGTTCCTGAGACCAGAATCGGCCGCTGTCCAACTTGCTCCACTATTGCTCGAGAAGAAGAATCCGGAAGCATCTCCTGCAAACACATTGCCCCCGCTCACCGCAAGAGCCTGAATGGAGTAGCCCGATAGACCAGTACTGATGGCAGTCCAACTGATGCCGCGGTTGGTGGAGCGGTATATACCCGAGGGCGTGCCCGCAAACAGGATGGTGTCATTAGCGACAAGACGATACACAACCGATTCAGTCAAACCAAAATTGACAGCGCTCCAATTGGTGCCGTTATCTGAAGATACAAAGACCCCACGGGCAGTTCCCGCAAACAGCATGGAGTCAATCGCGGCAAAGCTGTGCACACCCGTGTAGGGGGAGTTCATGGCAGCCCAGCTGATCTCGGTCTTGGAGGAGCGATAGATTCCAAGGTCTCCACCAGCGAAGAAGTAGGAGTCACTGACGGCGAGTGAAAAGACATAGTTTAGGTAGAGTCCGTTGTTGGCTGCCGACCAGGTACCACCATTATCTGTGGAAAGAAACACACCATCATTCGTACCAGCGAGGAGAGTATCGGCGTTCGTGGCGAGTACATTGATACGGAGGTCGCTCACGGGGGAACTCACAGCATTCCATGTGTCGCCATTGTCCGACGACCGAAAGACACCGCTGCCATAGGTAGAGGCAAACAAGGAAGAGTGCGAGGGGGGTGTTTTGATAACCGCAAAATCTGTGACGAGAGGAATTCCGGTGTTGGTATATGCCCAGTGGGAGCCTTTGTCTCTTGACCGAAACACACCACTACGAGTACCGATGAAGATGTTGGAATCAGCAATGCCGATAGAGCTGATGTTGGCCCCATTTGGCCCACTCGTTTGCCGCCATTGCGCGAAGGAGTTGATAGATAGGAGCAATTGTGCTCCACAAGAGAAGACTGATACGAAAGGGGCGAATCTCATGGAAACCTCCAACAGCTTTTGTGTTTCCCGAGACTTCCGACAGTTAGGCTATGTTGTTAACTGTTCTACGGTGCAGGGTGTGACCAGACCTCTGAGTTGGCGCCAAGGTCAAGTCCATTTTTGTCTTGCCTCAGGCATGGCGACATGTCGTAGGATGAATGTTCCCGATGCCGACGGTCTTTATCCTATGAATGGAAAAGCCTCCCCATCCATCGGACGAAGAGGCCGAATCTGCACAATTCCTTGTTTCCCTCTCCCCCGAGTTCTGCTATATGGTACACCGGGATTTCGGGATTGTCAAATGCAAGAACGGACAACTACCCGATCGGTCGGCATACTTTTGCCCCAACTCACGGTCGGATTTCTCGCACATCTCGTAGGCCCCATGTCGTAGGCTCCCAGACGGAGATCCTCCCAGAAATGCCCACTCAAGTTGCGTCTTGTTGGTGCAGAACGAATCCTGAGGGTCCCGTTCGATTGTCATTTTGAACCCTCCAGAATGCACGGCAATGATTCCGGCAAATCTGGATCGTTCTCAGTACAACGATCAGTTTTTATGCACGGTAAGCGGCACGCATGCGTCATGCCGCCCACTATCGCGCGCGCCGGAGAGAACACGATGGTTGTGTTGTGGCACCTGACCTATGTCAAGAAGTTGCCACGGGCATCCTCGGATGAATACTGTGCATAAACAGGGCAGGGTTGGATCTCGCCGCTTTGCGCTGGCGAATAGCTGGACAGAGAAACACCACTGTGCCCAGATTGTGCCCGGCCTGTGAAACTCGATACACTTCATGTAATTCAAACCGGCAAAACTGCCCCTCATTCGCCAGGTGGCCCCAAAATAGTAATGTTTGGGACCAAGAAGTCGCAGGTTCAAATCCTGTCGCCCCGACGAAAAACCCCACTTTTTCCTCTGGCTTTCCAGGTGGTAGCAGAGTGGTAGCAGCAGCGACCCTCTGAACGCGACCATCTGGGGAGCCTTCGATGTCTTCCCTCTGTAAACGCAATGGCGTCTTCTACTACTGGTATCGTGGTGAGGACGGCAGACGCAAGAAAATCTCCACTCACACTTCCACTAAATCCCAGGCGCTGGAATTTATCAGGCGGATGCATGAACGGCCTGTCCAGCAGACCAGAAGCCTCGGCAGCTTCATACCAGAGTTCCTGGAATACGCCGATGCGACATTTGCTCCTGGCTGGGGGAAGGTGTACCATCTGGCCCTGGCCCATCTTCTTGACCTCTGTGGGAACATACCGCTGAGTTGCATAACGCCCAGACATGCCGACCAGTACAAGCTCAAAAGGTTAAAGAGTGTCTGCAACGCAACGGTCAACCACGAGCTTGAAGCTCTGCGTGCAGCTTTCTATACCGCCCTACGGTGGGAAATGCTCCAACGGAATCCTTTCGCCAGGGTGAAAAAGCTCGTCGTTCCTGACCGCAAAGTGGAGTTCTTTTCCCCCGAGGAGTTTCAGGCGTTTCTTGCCGCCGTGCGTGAACAATGGTTCAAGGACATGCTGGTGTTTACCCTGCACACGGGGTTGCGTCGTTCAGAGGTGGTAAACGTGAAATGGGAGAATGTTGATCTTGACAGGCGCACCATCCTGGTTGTCAGTGATGAAACGTTCAAGACCAAGACGCGACGCTTGAGAGTTCTGCCAATGTCGCGCGATGTGGAAGAGCTTATCCGACGCCAGCCAAGGACGTGTCCGTACCTTTTTAGCTACCAGGACCGACAGATCAAGGCGTGGCATATCACGTTGAAGTTCAAACGGATTCGCGACAGAGCAGGATTGCGTACAGCTCTGAACGTTCAATTGCTCAGGCATACCTATGCATCATGGATGGTGATGAAGGGAGTTTCCATATACCATGTATCGAAGCTCTTGGGCCACACTACCGTGACTACAACACAGCGCCACTACGCGAGCCTGGAGACGAGCGAGATGCATGATGTAGTCAATAGAGTGTTTTCCAGTATTACAGACGCAGCAGGTGCCCCGCACAACACTAAACATCAACAAGCATGAACGTCTGATCCGACGGATGGATTGCGGGTGCTTGGGGATCAAATCCTCATGCCTGATGGCGTGTGGACAGAGGGAGCTTCACTTGACTGCCACCGAGGAGTGGCATATCTTGGTGCAATAGAGGTGCTCTCTCATAGGAATTAACCCTCAGAACCGAAACGGTATTGTCCTTTTAGGACGTGACACCAACGGCACCAATGCTCCACAACCTGATCACTTTACACGACCTTGCAGCGTTCTGGTCACTTGCGAGGCGTAAGGGTACCGCTGCAACGGTGCGCAAACTCATGGGTGACAAGGCAGAGCGCACACGGGATGCTTGGCAACAAACAGGAGGACCAGTTCGTCACTGGTGGGATATCCCCCACATACAACACCACATCAATCGTATGATTACAGGCGACTCGAACAGTGAATTCTGTGACTACGTCGCATCCACATACATGACCCAACGCAATGATGTTGCGGCACTGTCACTTGGGTGCGGGACGGGTAACAAAGAGCTCGCATGGTATAGAAGTGGCAGGATCTCAACCCTCGATGCCTACGACATCTCCAAAGAACGCATTGATGTAGCCTCCGAACGAGCACGAGGGCTTGGTGTTCAAGAGAAAGTCAGATTTTACGTGGGCGACGCGTTCGCACTTCAGATTCCACAAGGACGCTACGACCTCATTATCTTTGAGGATTCACTGCATCATCTCTCGCCAGTCAAATCAATTCTCAGAAACGTTGATGGGTGGCTCAGCGAGAACGGCTTACTCGTTCTGAAAGAATTCGTTGGTCCTGCCCGATTTCAGTGGACGGACCATCAGCTTCAGCTTGTCAAATCCCTGCTTTCTATTTTCCCGCCACGTTATCGTAAACGTTGGCCCGACGGCAAACTGAAAACGAGGGAGTACAGACCAGGACGCCTGAGCATCGCTCTGCATGACCCGTCAGAAGCCGCTGAGTCATCGATCATTCCTGCGATGCTCCGATTAAAGTTCGATATTGTGGAAGAACGACCATTCGGCGGGACCATTCTGCATCTGCTGTTCAAGGATATTGCGCACAACTTCCTTCAAGACGATCCTGAAGCACTCTCTTTCCTTAAGTTCTGTTGTGAGATTGAAGAGACCCTCCTGAGATACAAGGAACTCGAGAGCGATTTCGGTGCTTTTGTCTGTCGCAAGAAGAAGCAATGATTTGGGAGGCCCAGATGGTGGACTCTCCCTGTGTCTACTGCCGTTTTCGATGTGCCATTCAGAACCTCTAAGGCTCTTCAACCCTCGCATTCTGTTTTAAGTCCAGCGCTTCTTCACATTCCGCCACTTTCACAGTGTGTTTGGCCGACTTTGGGCGAAACCGTGTTTGTTCCGAAGGTACAGATCGTTCTTTTTGAACTTGCCATGACAAAGTGACATATTGTTCTTCGATTGAACTCTGCAACAGACTGGACCACAGGCGCCTGGGAAAAAACCTCCACCCGTGCCGTGAGGCACTGGTGGAGATGATGTCGGCAGCAGGAAATGGGGCGGGGACAGCGAAGAGGAATGGCGGGCAGCGGATACACTTTGTGTCACCAGCTGGAATGGTAATAGTAGTCCCCGCGATCTTCGTCGTCAGGAACGGCCAAGATCGCTTCCAGGTTCGTCTTGGTGCGCTCCAGATCTTCCCAATACCAGCTGTCCACCTCGGTGGAACCAAAGAGGAAACCTGGTTGCGGCGGCAACAGGTTCATGGCTGTTTCAGTGTCGTGAGCTTCGAGCACTTGCTTGACGGTGTCCAGCAGCGCTTGAAGCTGTTCACGGCCAACATAGTAGGTGCCGCAGTTGTCGAGACCAACCTGGACATTCGAGACAAACCACCGATGGATGGCATTGGCCTTGCGCCAGTAGATCGCCTCCTCTACGATTGATTTGACCTTCATCGGGTTGACGCCAGCTATGTTGATTATTGGCGGTTGTGCATTTTCATTATAGGTGTGTTCGCCACAGTATACATGGCGATTCAAATACATGTCAAGTCCCATTACTGGAACTCCTTTCAACTAATGGATGGTTATTAATTGGAATTGTAGGACTATCGACAGGATTCGGACCTGCGCTATGCAAGTGTCTCGTACGCCACACCGCCCTTGGCAATCTTCCAGCTACGATGGTCTAAGGCTGTAGATTGGGCAGATCGAAGCGATCGTGAAGGGGATCAAGCAGACTCTGTACTGGGAAGCGGATGAGGGCACTACGCTGCTTCTCGCTCCTGAGTATCAGTTGTCGTCGAAAGCTCGTGGCTCCAGGAGATGGGACGGACCACAAGCTCTCGGGCTGGCGGGCTGTAATACACGCAGCAGCTGCCATTGATGATGACACCATCGTCGCACTTGTGCAAGATAGTGTTCACGCGGTCAGCCAGGGAATCGAGGGTTTCCTGGCACTCATTGAGCATGGCCCGTATGGAGCCTATGCGTTCGAGGGTCTGGAAGTATTCGTACACGGCGTCTTTGTCACTCAACGCTTTCACTTCAATGGATGTCATTGTTATGCTCTCCTTTGACGGTAATCGTGGATGATGCGTCCACATCAGTTGTCCACGGTTGTCTTGTACCGCTGACGAATCAGGTGACGGAGGATGTCGCTGATACCCAAGTTGTTGGGTCGGCAGTTGTTGGCTTTACGCTCGGCTCGGGCGATGTGGCGCAGTTCTGCCGCGTCGTTGTCGTTCAGTCGGATGATGATTGGATTTGTCATAGTTGTCCTTTGAAGTCGCCAGTGGCGACGTCCCTCCTGGCTTCTTGGGTCACTGCAGTTTCTTTCTGAGGTTGCTGGCATTCCAGTGCGAAATGCCGAAGGTGATTTCTTCAGTGAAAATGCGCAGGGCGAGCTGGACATGGACGCCCTGCTGCATACCGATCATAAGTGTGATGCCGAACCAGGGGCGCAGGCCGATGGTCCAGGCTTTGGTGCGTGGTGTCATGACGGCTTCTTCATGACCAAGGTTTCTTTCGGCTTCACCGTCAGACCAGGCAAGGTCAAGTTGTGCTCTGCCAGGTACTTCTTGATGGCATCCCTGTCGGGCTTCGAGGCGAACCGCAGGAGTCCTGCACGGTTGGGATCGGGGACGTTGTTCTCGATCCATGTCAGGACGTCCGAATCCTTCGGCCAGACAGTCTCGGTCGTAGGGCGGATCGTGAATGTCCCCAGCGGTGTGGCACAGCTCTTGACATCCATCGTGTGCATGATGTCGCTGATGGTCGCCTCGATCTGTTCCACGCGTTCCTCGATGGATGCGATGCGGTTGTCGTACCATTTCAGGTAGTCGGCCTTCTGGAGTTTGATGCGTTCGATCATCTCCAGCGCCTTCTGCCGCGCACCAGCCATCCGTGTGATGGTGAAATCCGTGGCTTCGTAGTTGACGGTCTGTCCTGCGAACGGATCGTCTTCAAACAACGGTTCGCGTACAGGCGCGTCAAACAGCGGGTCGGACATTTTGGATCCTTTCGCAGAGTGAAATGATGTTGTTGATGAGTTCGTCAATGCAGAGCGCCGAGCAGTCCTGGGCCTTTTCGATCGCGGCCAGTGCTTCTTGCGCCTGCTGTATTTCCTCGTGTGTAATGTCGTCAACGATAGTTCCCGTGCTGGTTGCGGCATTGCAGGAATGCCATGCTGTATAATCGCCGTTAGCAAACGGTGGGAGAAATTTCCGTGCGAGATTCTTCCCCCACCAGATTGGCTGTCCACACTTCTTGCAATGGGCTTGACCAAACGGAATCACCGAGATCTTCTTGCCGCCGATGTGGACGGACTGGATGTCGTGATGACCTGTTGATAGTGCCATACTATAGCCGCACCTCTTCCATGCGGAACGTGTTAGTGTCGTACATCATGGACAAACGGAACGGGGCTTCGTCACGTCCCTTGAGCGACGTAAGAGTGCGATAAGCAGTCATTCGTGACCCTTCGAAACCCAGTACAACATCACTACGCTGCTCGATAGTAGCAGGCCCAGAAGGACTATGCACGTCCAGAGTGCCCACACTTGAAGCCTTCTTGCTGATGTGTGACACGCCAAGAATGATGATGCCATATTGCACCGCCATGTTGTGGAGTTCAGTGGGAATGATCTTCATGCGCTCAAAGTCAGGCACGCCACGCACCTGGATGCAGTCGATGGTATCGACCACAAGGATGCGAGGCTGGTGCTGCGCGATCACCTGGCGGATCTGTTGCAGGTCGGGACTGGTGGTCATGACCTTGATGTGGGCCAGCTCTTCGGAGAGATGATTGTCGTTGTTCTTGTAGTAGGCGAACACCTGCTCCTTCGACATGCCGTGCGCGATCTGCACAAAGCGACGGTACATCAACAGATCAGAGTTCTCCAGCGACAAGAGGACAGACGGCATATCCTTCAGATGGACAAGCAGGTTCTGCACCCAGGCGGTCTTGCCCAGGCCAGTGTCGCCCATGAGCGTGATGTATTCACCTGGCATCAGACGGAACGATGTTGCCATGCCAGGGTAGATGTCTTTCAAGTCAATCACCTTGCCACTCCAATCCATGCGGCTGAAGACGGCCAGGCGTTTTTCCAGCTCGGCTGCATCCATGACTGCTGCCGCATAGTTCTTCTTGGCGTAGTGAATGCACTTGGGGTCGCAGTAGTCCGCCAGCATCTTGGAACGGCAGCTGTACTTGCGGTCACGGTCGAACACATCGTTCACCGTGCGTTCCAGATCATACGGCTCCAGAGTAGGGAAACGGGGCGTGAGCGCAGCCAGGATGGCTTCCTTCGGGACACCTGCACGACGCCAGGCCGAGGCGATGGCCTGAGTTTTCTCATGACGGTGATCCAACGAACCGTCAGTGTACATGTTCTGCACGCAGCTCACGATGTTCGACATCTGGTCGGACTTCGCGATGGGCAGTCCTCTGACTGTCGTACGCGGTTCACTCGGCTGGATAATCAATTCGGGATTCTGCGGTAGGCTGTTGCGTGCAGGCTTCGGACAGTCCAGACGCTGCGTTGTGGCCAGCGCCTTCACCTGCTCTACGTTCAGACTGAACAGCTCGTCCATGGTCAGGGGGATCTTATACAACCCTGACTTCATGTTGATCGTGTGCGGAACGCGGATGATGCGTCCGCCATCATAGATCTGATCGACGGTTGGGAAGTAGTGCGAGAGTGTCGTCTTGACGATGCGCGGCAAATCGGGACCAGGCGTAAAGCCAAAGAAATCAGGCACTTGCACATGGTAGCCACGTCCAGAGAAGTACACCCAGATGCCATCACCAGACACGAATTCTTTCTTCAGGCGATCGACGAATGCCTTCACCGTGTCGAGTGTCGCCTGGTCGGTGTTCGGTCCCTTGTCGATGTCGAAGATGATCGTGCTGATGTGGTAATCGCCACGGTACGTTCTGACCGACTTGAGCACCTTCATGTGCTCCAGGATCTCTGGGCCATACTGAAAATACGACCGATACAGCTCCTGCTTCCCGTCCTTGATGTACGAAGGCACCTGGGACGCGGGAACGATTATGCCGCGATTGCTGACGCTACCGACGGCAAGCTCGTGATACGTTTCGATACCTTCCATTGTCCTTCCTTCTTTCCTGGGACAGTCTCAATCGCCAGTGCAAACTTGCACAGGAGCTGCGGATCGCTCCGCAGCTGCCTGAACTGACGTGAGACTGTCGTGGGGTTGACCGTCTTACCTTCGCTGACTGCAATGAAGCGAGGGACAGACAGCTCGATCTCATGGCTGCTTACGACGGTACCCTGTCGTTCGAGCAGCCAGGTGGCCAACAACTCCATCACCGACGCATGTCTCATAGATATGATTCCTTAGAACATGAGGCCGTCAGCGGCGGCTGCCACAGGGGCTGCCGTCGTGTAGGCATCAGGTGCATTGTCGAGGTCGGCCACATAGTCCTTTGGGTAGCCTTTGGCCCGTGACTTGGACCATTTCTCGATTGCGGTTTCCTTCGTGCCAGCTACCTGGTTGAAGTAGCCGAACTTCCCTTTGCCCGTCTGCGGATCCTTGCCGTAGCAGTAGCGGACGTAGAAGACCTTCTTGCCGAGCAGCGCACGCAGCACCGCATCGGGAATTGTCAGGTCGTCGCCGATCGGGCCGTCGTAGCCAGCGATCTCGATGAGGACATCGCGCACAGGGAATGCACCACCCCAGTCGCTGACTGCACCTTGTTCGTCACGCTTCAGCTGGCCGAACAACAGCAGCTCGGGCTGGAATGTGAGTCCCTGCGCATCCACAAACAGACGGATGCCGAACTCCACGGGGTTCTTGAATCCTTTGGGCGTTGTGCCCGTCAGGACGCCGACATCAGCGATCGTGGCTTCCTGGACATACACGTTCGGGGCGACCTGTTCGCCACCGTTATTTTGCTTGCATGACAGCATCGGTGTGGCCTTTTTGTTTGTTGTGGTTGATGATGAATTCTTCGATCATCGTGGCGAACTTATATTCGGTGTCCGCCTCGATGACAATGCGTCCCGTGCTGTTGAGCAGCCGAAACGCGCTTGGGGTGACGGCGAGCGTGTGGTCCTCGGGGATGAATGCGAGGGCTTGCTGCACGATCGTCAGTCCCCTGCGGGTGATGGATGAGAACGTCAGGGGCTTCGTCATGCTGCCTTCGCCTGTGCTGGTAAGCCCAAGAATGAATACAACTTAGCGAGGAAGGCCGCTGTGTCATTCGGCATCTGAAGCACGTCTTCGCCAAGTACGTCGGGCGGACATTTGGCGGATGTGTCGGGCTTGCTCACCCAGAACACATGCTCGCCGCGTTTGCCAGAGACTGCTGGAGCGAGCTGGTCGGTGAACAGGACGATCGTGAATTCCTTCTCGATCATACCTTCCCACTCCTTGCCACGGACCTTCAATCGTCGCTCGGGTGCGCCCTCGGTGTTCAGGATCTCATAGTGACCGATGACGATGACTTCCTTCTTCACGCGCTTGATGAACTCCATCAGCGTGCCCACTTGTTCGTTGTAGGCTCGCCAGAGATCGAACCCCTTGTACTGCGCCGACATCTCGCGGTACAGGATGTCGAGTGTCGCGGAGAGTGATTCGAGTACGACGACACCGATCTTGGCATCGCGGCTGAATGCAGCCAGGGCTTCGAGCACCTGCTGGAATTTCTCGGCGTGCACGGTGTTGGTGAAGCCGCCTTTGAAGGGCAGCGGTTTGGCTTCAGTGTCGATGAAGCCTGTGGTATCCCGTGGCAGGTTGCGCAGCGAGGTGGTCTTCCCACTTCCTGGCTTTCCTACAACAAGGATCTTGTAGAAGGGGCGTGGTTGTTCCATGCCAATACTCCCATGATTTATGGTTGGGTCTTGGGTGATTCACCAGGTGCAGAAATGCACCCAGGTAGTGTAACCGCAAGAAGGAACCTCATCACTTCGACACGTCTTGGCACGCCACGTCAAAGTGATAGCGGCAACGTCATCCAGCGCGTGCTGGAGTCGGCGTGTACAGCGGGAATGATGCGCGAACAATCTGTCGCGGATGCAGTTGCATCCCCGCAGTTCACCGTGAAGATGGGGGCCAAATCTAAGTCATCAGATCGCGTTTGTCAAGAGGTATGTAATCATTACAAGAACTATTGCCGAACTCTTAACGTGTTGATTTGTAAGACATTACAAGACTCTCAGGTGAACGGCGAGTGTGAATATTTTGCTTGACTTCGGCGCTTTGACGCCTTAGATTTGCATCCCATCAAGCAGGATTGTTATGTACTACCTGCTTGAAAAAGTGTTAATGTGCACATGGGTGATATGACGAATTATCAGGGAGGGCTACTGTAATGCAGTTTACGCGAGAGTAAGAATTGGGTGTGGTAGTACGATGATCGCCCGCCTCGTAATAGTTCTGCACATATCAAGGCGACGCGGGCTGTCAGCTGTCGGGATATCCTTTCCCCACCGAAACGGCAGTTGGCTTGATAAGGGTACTGGCGCCGAGATCACCAGCTGGTTTGAGAAGGACGCAGGCTGCAGCCTGGATTGCTGTACCATTCATTCAGCAACTCAGGACTAATGGCTCGCTTTGTCGAGGACGTTCCGAAAAGTGATCATGTCGAAGTGACCAATGCGAGTGGAAGTGTCGTGGTATGCTGATGGTCAATTGGATGCCGCCTGATCACAACCTACCGAATCCTCCAGGCGGAACACTGCAGTTTCGCATTCAGACTCTGCGAATGCGCTTACTCACGATACTCCAAAGTCGTGAACCTCCCACTGGTGACGAAGTTTCATCCAGCAAATCAGCTTCCACCACGCTTCCCCGCTATTACCTGCCATCAGACCTGCGGGACATGCAGTATGAGGCCTCCCCGAGCTTAGTGATGTCATGACGTAACGTGGGCATTGGTGAAGTTGGCTTTTTGCGAGCGCCTGCTTTCTGGCGCGAGCCCTTAATCTACCAGTGACGACATTCGAATCATCGCTTTGTAGGATGTGCTCATCAGCTGTCGAGGCGAGCTTTCTGGAACGAGACGACTGTGGGAGAGGTAGATGCCCAGGCTTGCACTACAGAAGCCCAAGTTCAGCGAGCGAGGCATAGCTTGAATCAGTGAAGATGATGTGGTCATGGAGAGGAATCCCCAGGATGCGGCCTGCGTCAGCCAATTGCTTAGTGATTTGAACGTCGTCATTGCTGGGTTCCAATGTCCCACTCGGATGATTGTGAGCGACGATAACTGAGGCCCCCAGATTCTGAACTGCTGCACGGAAGACCTCCCTTGGGTGCGATAGTGACGAATTCAGAATGCCTACCGTGATGAAGTCTATCACCTGCACGACATTCCTGCCATTGAGTGCGAACACCACCATTTGTTCGTAGGGTAGCTCTGCAAACACCCAGCGAAATGACGTATACAGCTCCTCTGGACTGCGAATGGGTTCCCTTCTGAAATTGGGGGGTACTTCTTGCTCTTGCAGTTTCCAAACGACCTTACGAAGTTGAATGCGTGGATATGAGATGCGAATCATCGGTTCCATTCCTTGTTCAAGTGTCGGACGTTTCGAAAAATGCACCGCCGCACCTCATTGCTGAGGCACGACGATGCAATTGGCACCTTCCACGGAGCCGACGTCAAGCTCCGTAGTCGGGAGCTCAAAAGTCGTCTGCGTGGGCAGGCAGTAGGGCATTCCAGTAAATGTCGCTGAGTGCAGCCCACTCGTTTGCGACCATCGACAGTGCATCTTGTTCTGCATCGGCCTCCAGTTCTTCCTCTATGCGTGCGGGGTGATCGATGGCATACTGGCGCGCCTCCAGGAATCCCGTAAAGATGACAATGTCAGGCTGTGGTGATGCGATGGGGTTGCGGAAGACATGGTAGGTCATCACCGTGTCCTCCCATTGACATTCGCAGCAATGACCGTACTGTGGCTTGGACGTGATGTTTCCATGACGTTATCTCGTTGTTCGTGTGTCGGATGTTCTGAGGTGGAAAAAGAAGATGAACGCGAGGATGACTGCGGATGAGTCGCGGACTGCCAGAAAGGCTGCACGCCCGATAGTTCAGGCGCGCAGCGCGATTGTTGGTACTATGCCTTGCAGGCGAATGCAGCCCATTCGTCGGCACTGACGCCGAGGTCTTCCGCAGTAGCTCGTTTGTTGCGGAACAGTCGGACGGCAAGCCACTGTCCATCAGATTCCAGACGGACGTCCATCCCGCCTGCCAGCTCAATACCCTGGGATACGAGCTTCGCGTGGATGAATTCGCCGAAGCGCTTCATCTGCTGACCAAGGATATGCGTGGTTACGTCACCCTTGTCGAGCGCCAGAGCGGCCAGCTGCTTAACGTCGGCAACGTCGAGCTTGGCTGTCGCGACGCGAAGTGTGCATCGGATGAACTCATACTTCCCGTCATGCTTTGCCTTTTGGACATCCGTTTCGCGATAGCCATCCTCACGTACGGCACGACCTTTGGCGTCGGTGGTGGTGGTGGGGAAGGATTCGAAGCGGACTGAGACGTCTGACGGCATGAACAACGGTGCATTTGAAGTGGCCATGGTTGTGGCTCCTGTGGTAGTGGAAGATGATTGGTGAGAACGAGGTTGGACAAACCTGCGAACGGCGTTTCGCCTGCGTCCCCAAAACAACGGGGGAGTAGGTCTGTGATGGACTTCGCGCTCCCACTACGAGACAAAAATCTGGCGTTACTGCTCGGCAAGCCGACATATGCTCACATGGGATGGAGTTTTCTTACGGGCAGGCGACATTTGCTCCCTGCAGCCGTGCAAAGCCCCTACGACGTTGGAAATATGTTGTACTGCTCTGGTGCAGAGCATGGGATTTACATAGATGTACGAGGGCACTCCATCACACAGCCGCCAGCTCAGGTCGCTGAAGCATCTGCCGAGATGCCTTCTGATCAGGAGTAGCAGTTAGTCGGGATCAAGTCGCCACTCATGGTCACGCTGAGGGAAATGATGAATGGCGAGTGGGACTATGTCGCTGAGGGGTTGCAGGAGAATCTGGATGTGGAGCTGGGGGAACTCGTCTACGGTCCAAACACTTCCTGGACAACACAGATCAGACTTAGAACCTACGAGTTAGGCAAATTCGAAACCGTCTTTTTGCGTGGCCTGGATGGATTCAAATGTCGGCAGTGCCACGTACCAACAAAATACAGGAAGCAGAGAGGGAAGAGGTAATACACCTTCTGTTCCGCATCGGGGTACGTCATGAGCTTGATCTTCCGCATGAAGCTCTCATCTTCAGCAGCTTTGAGTTTGGGTATGAGTGCTTGTGTGTCGAGGCTGCTCCAGCTGAGGTTGTTTGGCTGAGAATTGTAGAGTGTGTAGGCAGCCTCTTCCGAAACAGAGTTCGCTTCGATTGTCCTCTGAATGACGTCTTTGAAATGAACATCCATTGCGTACATCGCGATAATGAGAACAATAGCTATGCATGCCACCTTCGTTCTTGCCTTGGCACTCCGATTAGCGAGAAGTGCGGCTGCTCCAGCCAGGATTGCACAGTAAGATAGTCTTGCCTGAGTCTTTGATTGTTCACGGGTCGCAGCGGCAGCGGTAATGGTGGAGATCTGCCTCTCAAGCACATCGACGAGAGATTGGTTATGCATCCGAACCATCTCTGGTGTTGCGATGACTGAGTCATTGGTGTTGACCAGCACTACGTCGAAGCAAACGGTCTGCTCAACTGGAAGAGAACGTGCCACCACAACAAAAGCAAGTGTTAGGCCAAATGCAGCAAAATCTTGCCAGACAACCCTCCTCCATAATTTCTGAATTCGCTTCATGGTTCTCTTTTGCAGCAGGGTGAGTGTCACCGTTTGCGATTGCGGGCTACAGTGATGTCCTGAAGGAGCGCCGATGCTGGCTCATCATTTCGGTCCTGGGGCACCAGCTCCCCGCGGAACGCCTTGGCAAGGATGGACTGGGTGAGTTGGCCTATGTTTCGTCTGGAGGTCTCAAATCGTTCTTCAATGGTGTCGGCGAGAGAGAACAATGCCTTCACACGGCGGACAATCTCACTCTGCTCGGGAAGGGGAGCGATCCTGATTTCCAGCCAACGTAGCTGGGTCGTGTTTATCCGCGGGCGAGTAGCACCGTGAATTTCACTCACCAATCTGGAGTATGATTCTCCGCTAACCAGCTGGTACGTAAGGTACAGAGGATCAACAACATCGTTCATCGGGCGCAGGCAGAAACAGTCCGCCTTGGCGATTGCTGGCCCACCGAGCGTGGGGAGAACACACGCTCGTACTTCTTTGTCAATGAACGAGGCGAATATGATGTCACCTTGTGAAACAGTGTGCTTCCGAAGGGAATCGTACTTCTTGTGTGATATATACGACAACTTGTCTGCGTAGAACCGCAGGTGGCCGATATTCTCCAAGCGGATTACCCTGACTCCTGAAGACGTATAGTCAGCGGTTTTTAGGTTCGAGCCAAAGGGTCCGTCGAAGATCCCGCCCTTCGGCAACACACTGTTCAGTGTGACCCACCTCCACCCCTTGGGTAAGCTGCTATCCTCATCAGAGCCGCCTCGCCACGCTTCGGTGAGCCTTCCCTCGCACGCCGCCTTCAGCACCGCCTGCCTGAACCGCTTGAGAAGCGTGGGGATGCGGTCCAGCCGTTTCTGGCATGCCTCCACATTGTCCAGGAGCTCCACCAGCTTCGCCACGATGCGGCGCTGCTCGGGAAGAGGCGGAAGGGGAACTTCATGGCCTTCGAAGACTGGTTTGGTGACATGCACCATCCCAGTACCGTGAGCTTTGTCGTAGAGCTCCGAGATAGCATGCTGCACTGCATAGTAGAGGAACTCTTTGGTGCACAGGGTGAGGTCAGGCTCCACACGAAAGATGTGCTGGTTCAGCCAGGCATCCTGTCCCTTCCAGATATACGCCCCGAGGGAGGCTGACCAAGCCACAAGAAGATCTCCATGGCGTACCTTGTAGCGAGTCTCGTGTCTTTTTGAGGAGAGGTTGTATTCTGCGGTTGAGTTGTTGAGATTCTGAATCCGAATGATCGGCAGGCCCCTTGTCTCCCACTCTGTCGGCTTGAATGCTCGACCATTCACATACGTACCGAGAGTTCCGAGCGGGGCCAGTTGCCAGCCTTGAGGAAGAGACCCGCTCATTTGTGCTCCTCTGACTCAGAATCGAGCAACGATAGGATCTTCCTGAGATCAACAACTACCTCCTCCAGTCCCGAAATCGTCTCGTTGGCCAGCTCCTGCGGCTCAGGCAGATCGTCGCTGTCCTCTACAGACTCGTCCTTGAGCCAGGTGATGTCCAGCTTATAGCCCCGCTCCTTCACGTCCGTGATGTGGAACTTGCGGAAGCGGCCCTCATTACCCAGGTCCTTCCGCTTGCTCTGTCCGTTGGGGTCGCTGCCGTAACAGGACTCAAACTCCTTGAAGTGCTCGTGAGTTAGCGGCCTGTCCTTCTTCGTGATGCCAGGAACGTTTGAGCGTGCATCGAATATCCAGACGTTCTCCGTAGGCAGGCCCTTCTGGAAGAAGACCACGTTGGCCTTCACGCCCTGGCTGTAGGGTGTAAACGTTCCGCGCGGGAGGCGGAGGACGGTGTGGACGTTGCAGTCCTTCATCAGGATCTCAAAAACCTCTCCCGCCTTGTCCTCAAAAAGCACGTTGTCAGGAAGCACCATGGCAGCCCTGCCGCCTGGCTTCAGTACGGTCAGGACATGCTGCACGAAGTTGAGCTGTTTGTTGCTCGTCTCAATGGTGAAGTCGTCGCGGTCAGGTGCCTGGTTGGCACCTTTTGTGCCGAACGGTGGATTCGTCAGGATGGCGTCGTATCGCTCGGCCTTGGCAGGCTCATACAGAGAATCGCCCAGGTATATGGTCGGCTCAAGGCCATGAAGATAGAGGTTCATCAGGGCGAGACGGCGGGGACGCGGGACAAGGTCTTGGCCGTAGTAAGTCCTGTGCTTAATGCGCTTGACATCCTTCCTGTCGAAGGCGCCCTTGGTTTCGTGCTTGAGCCAGTCGTAGGCGGTCAACAGGAAGCCTCCAGTGCCGCAGGCAGGGTCACAGATACTAAACTCAGGTGCGACCCTGGGATCGGGCTTCATGACCTTCACAATGGACCTTATGAGCGGTCTCGGAGTAAAGTACTGTCCAGCACCTTTCTTGCCTTCGCTGGCCGCTCTCTCAAGGAGCCCCTCAAACGCAGCTCCTTTCACGTCCACATCCAGCGCAGACCAGTCCTCCTCGTCGATGAGGTTAATGACCTTCTTCAGGTTCACGGGGTTGCTGAAGCGGCTCTCGGACTGGGCAAAGATGTCGCCCAGGAGCCCTCCAGCCTCACGCAGCTTCCGCAGCGTGTCGGAGTAGTGGTCCGTGAGCGCGGTACCTGAGTGTTTCTTCAGGGCACCCCAGTCGTACCCCTTCGGTACAAGGGCACCCTTCTCGTGCGCCATTTTCAGGAACAGCAGGTACGTCAGCTGCTCGATGTAGTCGCCGTAGTCGATGCCATCGTGGCGCAGCGTGTGACAGAAACCCCAGAGTTTGTTGACGATGTCGGACATGGACAGGCTCAAGATCGTGAAGGTAGACATGAATAAGTGGACGTATTCTTCAACATGCAAAGTATCTCTTGTCTACCTCATTGCTGCGCCGAACTCCCTCTCTGGAACAGTCGGAGGCCTTCGAGGCGTATGGATTATCGTAGGTACAACCATGTCTCGTAGCAAGGCGGTGTTCACAATGTTCACTAGATCAGGGTTCTTCTCCAGTGCAGCGCCGATCAGGAGAATCTCCAACAGCGCGGCGGATCGGTGACCATTCGCACTCGGTTTGACGAGTCTCCTTTGGGGAGTTCTGCACGCCAGGAGGTAGAGAGTTGGTGTCCCCTTTCGGAGGGCAATGGCTTGATTGTAGGCGAGAATCTTGTGGGGTCTGAAACACTCTGCCTTGAACGACTGCATCTCCGCTAGGCCCACGTACCACGGCCGTTGACCTTTTCCTGCCCGAACGCAATACACGTAGCACCCACACCCATCAGGCAAAGACGCTTCATCGTTTTCAACCTGGCGCCAGAACTCCCTCTTGGCATGTCTACGTACATCCACCGATCCTCGATGTCTAGACAAATCGAACGGTCCATGAACCGAGAAGTTCATTGCAGCCCCATTTGATGTATATGAGAACATATCGTTGTATTTGTTGTTCTTCATATTCGACATTAGAACGTGGAAGCTACTATCATGCACCCTTGCGCAAATGCGCGTGACCAGTGTGGACGAGACCTCTCCAAAGGAACTGAAGCTCTAGTCCTCTCACAGGTCAAAGTGCGTGGTGACTACACCAGCCGCATATTTCAAACGCGGGGGTATGCGGCGGGGAAATAGTGCATGGCTCATAACTCGACGATCTTGAAACACAACCTGAAATCGCTCCAGTTGAAAACGGTCGTTTGGGCGGACTGCAGAGCTTCGGCCGTGAATGAAGTCAGGGTCCCTATCGAGTCCTTTTTATAGTAGATTGCTCTGCTCCGAATGAAGTTGGAAATCAGTGCCGAGCATAAAATCGTCATGCGGACGTCACGGTCAGTGTCTAGAGGCTTGGTTCGCAATGTTATCGTACCGTCCTTCTCCTCCTTGAGATACGTTACTGACTCAGATAGGTCGCGGGTTATCACAGGCTTCTTCAATGTCTGATCTATTATGTCGAAGCGTTGCGACATCGTTATGAGTCTCAGAGCGTGTTTGAACGCGTTGTACTCTTCTCGATCGCTAAAATCTTTCGCCATTGCTTCCAACATCCCGCGAATTGGTTCGAGACTTGTTACAATCTGCTCTTCCCTGGATTTGTCTGCTATGCCAAAAAAGAAAAGGTATCGAACGAAGGGAACGGTAATATCCTTGCCAGCAACCACTTCGCGGTCAAGGAAGCTGGTGTCGCCACCTGCTATCTTCTTGATGATGTCGTAGTTTGCCCTGCCATTTGAAGTTGACAAAAAGTACCAGACATTTTCATTATCAATGATCCCATTGCGCGGTTCAAGACTGAAAATCAGTTCAAACAAGGTTTCTACGGCTTGATAGTATGTCGCCCTAATCTCAACTCGCAGACTCTTGATGTAATCGTCGATGTCAACATCGTCAATCCCGTTCAGGATGACGCTTTGGAGTTCGGGAAGATTCTCGATCAAGTTGTGCAAGGTCATCTGCTTGTATAGAAAATGATCCACTAAATAGGCGTCAAAGAATCCTCGGGCGAAAGGGATTTTGAAAGGTAGTCTATGCATTGTGCTATGTTGGCAGATCGATGAATGTTCGAGTCGTGCACAGCGACACGTGCTATGTCCCTTTGGTAACCTTGAGCTGTCGGTAGTCGCCGATGACCCCAAGCATGTCTTTCATGGCGACAAAGTATCTTCCCAGTATGGTGTCCCAGGCCGTGGCATAGTCATCCACAGGGTATCGCAATCTGAAGAAATCGTAAGCTTGGAGGACCTTGTCGGCGTTGTCGCCGTGCGCGGGAAAGCTCTGACGAAGATCGTTCAGGCGTTTGAAGACAATGGTGATCGCTTTCGCCCGTTCGGCATTTGAGAAATCGGATAGTACTTCTTCGAGCAGAACCATAGGGGCGATCAGATTTGGCTCTGCAAGTTTGTGTTTTGCTGCAATCGCCTTGGCTCGATCTTCCGAGAACCAACGAAGGAGAGCAGGTTTGTTGATAGCTATCACGAGACCTGCCAGAGACTGTATTCTGTTGGTATACTGCTCAGTCGATTGGGCCTCCTTATACATGTCGATCAACGCACGTTCTTGAGGAAGTTCCAGGAGTCGTTCACCGAGAAGGTTTTCGGTTAGTGTATTGATATTGTCGCGGATCGTCGAAATGTCATCAGATAGCGGAGTTATTTGCATTGGATTGGCCTCCTGCGCGGTCCTCTGATCGGGTTCGAGAATGGGAATCAGCGTTCCAGGGGCGAACAGCGAAAATGCTGGAGGGCTGGTTGGCGCAGAGAACGTGGTTAGGCTAAGTGGGCTAAACGGTTCTGCATCGCCTTGGCCGAGTCTGTGTGCGACGGCCGTTGCGGCCACGCTTGCTGTTGCTGAGGCGAGTCGGGAGTCTGGAATACCCCAAACGGCTTGAAGTGTGCCAGATATTGTTACATCAAAATGATTCTCTGTCGTCGGTACGAACTCCCCCCCCCTCATCTCCCCGACTTCAACGTTGAGCCTGAATGCGTGTGCGTCGTAGCCTGGCTGTGTTATGTCGGTCAGACTGCCTATGCGTATGAATTTCGTCATGAGTTTGTCCTTCTCGTCTTTGGTCCTGCAACTCATAGGTGTGCAGCCTCGACATCGGTCAAGCCGCCATCGCATAGTTGATTTCTTCTATCAGCTTTGGCAGTTCGTTGCCGAACACTCGTTCAGCCGTTTTCCTCCCGCCGCGGTCGGTGAAGACTGGTTGTGCCTCCAGGTCATCTACATCAAACGTCAGGTTCCTGGTTAGATGCTCTTTGATATAACCGAGCCAGCGGTCTTGCTCTGCCGTGAAGGTCTTCCCCGCAATCACCTTCGTCATTGCCCGTCCAACCCGTTCCTCGGCCGTCAGGACGGGTTCCTGCTCCTTTGCTGCGTGCTTCACCATGGAGATGATGTCAGCCAGGGCCTTGTTGTAGACGAGCCTATGAGCTTGCTGGAGTTGCTTCTCGGGGAACTTCGCCTTCTGGAGCTTGATGCGGAGGTCGTTGAGGACGTCCGTGCGCCACTGCTTGGGCCGCTTTAGCAGGACGTTGATGGCCTCTATGTGCTCGGGGTTTTCCTTGACGAACCGCGCGAATGACTCCAGGTAGTCCTCTGGCTTCTGGCCCATGACGAGCTTCTCGGAGGAAACCTCGTCCACCTGCTCAGGAGCCACAAGGAAGCTGCGCCTCGCCCGCTGGTAGTCCACCAGCAGATCCTGGAAATCCTTGTCGCGCAGGATTTTCACGGTGTCAGCAAAATCCTTCTTCAGATGCTGTGGCAGTCCCCCAGCGAACCTGCCCATGTCGCCATCGGGAATGTACGCGGCGAAATCTTGCCGCGCCTCCGCGCTCATGTCACGGTCAATGCGCCTGAGCCGTTTGACCAGAACCTTGGTGTAGTATTCCCTGTCCACGTTCTGGTAGATGTTCTCAATGACCAGGGCGATCGACAGGGGCTCAGCTTGAGCAAGCTCAACGGGGAAGTCGGTGGTGCCCTTGAAGTAGTCGATCAGCGTACCGTCGAAGCAGTCGAAGATGGTGAAGGCCTCCTTGCCTATGTCTGTGCAGAGCCGCGTGCCACGGCCAAGCATCTGCACCCACAGGATGCGAGACTTCACTGGGCGCATGAACACGATGAACTCCAGGCTGGGGATATCGACTCCTGTGCTCAACATGTCCACGGTGACCACTACCTTTGGCTCAGGCCTGTTGCGAAACTCCCGTATGCGCTGGAGTGGGCGGTCAACGCTGGGGCTCCCCGTGATCTTCTGTACGAACGCGTCCCTCTGCCCGAACTCCTCGCGGCAGATAGCGACGATCTGGTCAGCATGAGAGGTGTGGGCAAGGTCATTCACCGCAAAGATGAGCGTCTTTGGGAACCTGCCGTTGCGCTCTTGGTGTTCGCGGGCATACTTGGCGACTTCCTTGATGACCTTCCTGTTTGTGTCAGGAACGGTGATGCGGCGCTCTATGTCCTCGGCAGCATACTGCCTCTCGTCCTCAAGCTGGTCAAAGAGTTTCTCGCCCGTGTCCGTGTTGACCAGCGTAACGTGTTCGCCTTCCTTCAGGAACGCCCCTTGCATCAGTACACCTGACTTGATCTTGACGGCGTCGTAGTCCACCAGATAGCCATCCTGTATGGCTTGCTCTGTGGTGTAGCGGTACACAACCTCCCTGAAGAGCGACAACGAGTGGGCAGCGGGGGTCGCCGTGAGCCCCACTTTGACGGCGTCGAAGTAGTCCATCACCTGACGCCAGATGGCCGTCTCGCTGGATGTGTAGCCACGGTGGCACTCATCGGCGATGATCAGGTCGAAGGCGTGGTTGGGGATGTCGAGCTTGGTGGTGTCTTCCTCATAGTCGGGGTCGCTGGCGTCCTGCTTGAACGCATTCTCCCACCCGAACAGGTTTATGGTCATCCGCTGTATCGTGGAGACGTACACGAACGTGTGGTTGGGCTGAGGGTCGGTCAGGTATTTGTTGGGCAGGACCTTGGGGTCAAACACTTCGTCCTCGTCCAAGTCACCCTTGTAGAAGCGCTGGCTGTAGACCTCGTACTCCTTGTCGAACTTGCTGCCGCGTGGCGTGTTGAATGACGCGAACTCACGGACGGCCTGTGCTGCCAGCGCCCTACGGTCCACGAGGAAGAGCACACGGCGAAAGAGCTTCATCTCAAGGAGGCGGTAGATCTGGGCGACCGTGAGGTAGGTCTTGCCTGTGCCTGTGGCCATTGCGACAAGCATGTGACGCTTGCCATCGCAGATGGCCCTCTCGATGGCCCTGACGGCTTTCTCTTGGTAGGGGCGCATGTATGGGAAGGGCGGAGGCTCATTCACCTTATCGGTGAACTGGTGGAGCCCAGCAGCGAAGAACTCATCGAGGGCGGAGGGCGTGTGGAAGTTGGAAATCTCCCTGGATCTGCTGTTCTCAGGACGCACATCCACGAAGTACATCACCTCGCCGTTCGTCGCGTACAGGAAAGGCACGCGATAGCCGCTCCAGTTCCCTGCTGCACCGTCCCTGACGCCCCTGGAATAGCGTTTGGCCTGCTCCAGGACGTTCTGAGGGCCTACGGCTACTTTCTTCGCTTCGATGATGCCCAGGAGCTGTCCTTGAACGAACAGGGCATAATCAGCGGGGCCATTGTCGGTGGGATACTCCTCCACAGCATGATGGCTGAGTGACGATCTCTTGAGTCCTGGGTGGTGGCGCACAATTACCCACGGCTGCGGGAGGGAAGTCAACCTGGTGTTGATCCGCTCCCTACGAGTTTTCCACTCTGGCTCTGATAACGTCAATGTCAGATCCCGTTGCTACGGCGTGCAGTAGCAGAGGCCGCAGGGTATGGAAGAAAGTGCGTTCAGAGGTCGTGCTTCGAGTAAGTGGTTGTTGCAGACCACGAGTGTGGCCAACTGACTCGTGAATGTCTCCTTGCTCGTTGAGCAAACCGCGGCCCTAATACGTATGCGGCCTGTCCAGTTCTTCTCTCTCTCAGGTGTTCAAACGTCGTCATTCGTTGGGCGATGTTGCTGAAGAAAAAGTTACCTACTAAGATCCTCAGCTTCTGCTTGCTCTGTGTGATATAGCTTGAGCTCGGTATTGAGAATAGACTCAGCAACATGATAGCTGCTGGGGATTGGAAGGCTCGACCCAATGCCATTCACGTGAAAGAGGGGGAACCAGCCATCCCCTCCTTCGGCAAAACTCCGAACAATGAGATAGCCGCGATTGTCGATCTCCCGTCGGAAATGCAAGACCAATGCGACATATGGAGTAGCCCATTGGGGTTTCATCTGGAACAGAGATACAGAATGCCATTTTTCAAGCAAGACGCGTGCAGAGTCTCCTCTGGAAATGCAGTCCCGTTCAAATATTGGGTGATTGAACATGCTTCGAAGACGCGGCGACGATGTCGAGTCAAAGAAATAGAGCGCAAGCTCGATTCGTACCGCTTTGAGGTTTGTGACTCCTTCATTCTTCACCCACAGAGTATCATTTCGAAGAACCAGTTCTACACCTGGATCTACCGAGGCTGCAAGTTGATCGCGGGCAATGGAGATCCAAGACCAGTTGACCCACAACAGCACCACGGTGGCGAGGCCCATTATTACAGATGCTATTGAGTAGACACGAGTCCACTTGACCAAACCAAGTTGGTGCTTCTCTTCATTCTGCATCTGCTTGAGAACCCGCAAATTCCGACTGTTCATGTGAGTCTCCATGGTGGCAGACGGTCGAAGTCACCTTTCGCTGGGAACTATCTGCCTGAAACGGTGTCAGCTACGACTCGAAAAGAGGTTGACTGTTTCACCATCCAGCTCCTATTTCAAGAAGCGATTGTCGTTGTGCCATTGAAGATTCTGCGCAGAAGGCACAGGTATCCCAACTCTCGGGTCGCGCACGCGTGAGCCATGGAGTGCATAGTAGTCATGACCGTTCTCATACTCCTCGCGGATGCGCTTGCTGACCTCCACATGACGATCGGGTGTCACAGTGAGGTAGCCACGATCAAAGAGCGTGTGGAGGTCGCTGCGGAGCAGAAGTCCGTTGTCAAGCTGATGGAGACCGCCCTCGGCGTATGGACGTACGTGAGCTGTTTCAAGGACGGGGAGGACCCGTTCACCGCAGATTGCACACCTGCGTTCATAGGCGTCAGTAACAACAATTCGAAACGCGCCCTGACCCAGTCTCGGCTGTATGATCGTCGGAGGGCCGTAGCGTGCGGCGGGCTCGGCAACCAGCGAGGGGTCCAGAGGGTTCCAGTGAGACAACTGCAGCTGCCGTATCACCGCAGTGTACATTGAAAGGCCTGGTTCCTGAGTGACGTCATATCGACGCCCCTGCTGAGTAGGTGCTTTCCAGTCGGCTGGGGTTGATACCCAATACTGTTCCTCAAGAAAGAAGGGCTGGACAAGGACAATACAGCCGATGGTGTAGTCCTCGTGAGGCAACGCTGGCTGCCTGCGATACTTCTCGATGCGCCTCCGCATCTCCTGAAGCGATGTAGCGCCATTGCCGATGCCAAATGAGCTCCAAGCCAGACTGACAGGGAGAAGCGAAGAATGTGCAAAGATGCCGCCACCGATGATGACGTTCTTACGGTGGGGCTTGAACAGGAATAGCTCGCCCTCTGTGATGGCCTTGAACTGACGGGTGCCCCCAGGCTGCCAGAAGTTCACCTCTTCAATCCCTGGCTGAGCGGCCAGGAGGTCAAACCAGTCGGAGTCTGTTATTCCGACAAATGCGTTCATGGACCGTCTCGCAAGCTACATGGGCTCTCTCTTGCATTGCTGAGCTCATGTGAAGCTGAGTGGGGCACAGAACGGATCTGCCTGGGCTTCATTGAAGCATGGTCGAGAGGCGTTTTCCCCCAGCACTCTGGACAATGTACCCCGTCTCAACGACTTATGCAAGAACGTGGAGGTACACACAGCGGTTGTGTCTGCGATGCCCGTCGGATCTTCTGACTGTCCCACCTGCGACTGTCGTCATATTGACTATGTCGAAGTGGTGCACTACATTCACTTCGAATGAATACGTTCTCGGGGTGGGGACGTGTTGGAGAAACGTGCTGAAGCCTCTTCGTCCGATGGATGGGGAGGCTTTGTCATTTGATCTGCACGCATAGAACTCCACAATGAATGCGGGCAAGTGCAATTTCTTGCGGCCCGATAAGCGGCCATCTGACGGCGCATACGAACTGAGGAAATAGGTCTCTCAATGGATATGTTGAGGAGATTCCATATGAGAATCATGATGGGGGTATTGTGTTGCTCGATCTTCACTCTCGGGTGCGCGGATACTGGGGTAGAGCCAGGGCCGTCTACGCTGCCAATTCCGAGGTCCGCTCCTGAAGCCCAGCGACTCATACTCGGTCGTTGGGAATGGGTCGAGAGCAGTGTCAAGTTCCACGCTCCAACGTTTACTCCCGCTATGATTGGTCACACCGAAGCAATGGTCTTCGCAAAAGATGGAATCTCCCGCACGTATAGAGATGGCCAAATCACAATGATACAACGCTACAGGATCGTTCCTACTGGGCGGGAGTACATGCTTGAGTTGGACAGCTTGGGCCACATGTCTGATTTCCGAATATATGGGAACTATTTTTGCTGGGACAATCGGATATGGGATGGCATCTACAGTCTCTACAAACGGACAAGTAGTTGGGAGTACTAAGTATCAGGCGCGGATAGTTAACTGCACCCGACGCCGTGCATTGGCTGAAGGTGAATTCTTGTTCGCGGTGCAGTTGAACCTCGTCGTTAGGCTGCACTCCGTTTCCACAATGTTTGCCAAAGAACTCCGAGTAATCGCATGAACGACAAACATAACATGCTTGCCATACCTCGAATGCAAGCCAGCTCAATGATCGAGGAAAGAATTACCAAAGGGAGTGAAATCCGCTTGAAGTCCGTTGATGGCGCTACTGGCCTAGTTCAGCTGAAGTCTGAATGGTATTCTTGGGATGAATATAACCGCGAGATGCTACGACAGATGTTTACGACCTCTGAGATAGCGGACGAATATAGTGCCTCGGGTGGCTTTTTCATAGCTGGTGACTACTCCTTCTCCAAAGAGGTAAATGATTTCTACAATGACATAGACAACGATCTTCGCAAGCTATCGTCAATAAGAGACCGTCTTGAATTGATACCTATGGTTCCTACTGTTTCACTTCAAGGATCGACTAACATGGCTGCCTCTACAATTGATAAATCTGTCTTCATCGTGCATGGTCATGACGAAGCCGCACTTCACACGGTGGCTCGGTTTATTGAGCGTCTTGCCTTAGACCCTGTCGTTCTCCACGAAAAGCCCTCGAAGGGACGTACAATTGTGGAGAAGCTTGAAGCTCATTCACATGTAAGATTCGCCGTTGTGTTGCTCACTTCTGATGATGTCGGTGGTGTTGACCAAAAACATCTCAAACCCCGAGCTCGTCAAAATGTAGTCCTAGAATTGGGTTTCTTCCTAGCACGGCTTGGGCGAGAAAATGTCATTGCCCTTTACAAGGGGGAACTTGAAATGCCTTCCGATTACATGGGTGTAGTCTATGTCCCCTTCGATGCGGCTGGTGCTTGGAAGTTGACTCTTGCCAGGGAACTCAAAGCCGCTGGGATCGATGTTGATATGAATAGAGCAATCACATAGCAATGCGCTCTAACCCGCGGCTGCACCTGACGCCGCGTAGGGAGAAAACCGTGACAGGGACTTCTGAACGAGGTCGGATGTTAAATGATTTGCGATTGTAATTCCTCTCAAGTATCTTGAAACACAATCAACGAGGGCAGCTGCAACCAGGTAGCACGCCATCTGCGTCGTCATTCGAAAAGTGGTGAAATGAAGTTGGATTGTTGAACTCGGGGCATTTGGGACCAAGAAGTCGCAGGTTCAAATCCTGTCGCCCCGACGAAAAGAAACGGTTTTGAAGAGCGCCTTCCAAACAAGGAAGGCGCTCGTTTTTTCTTCTTGACTTCCCCTCAAGCACGAGCGCTTCTTCCACGCGTGTCCCTCCCAAAGGCCATCCAAGCCAGAACTGCACTCTGAACCATTCGGATATTGACCCAGGGCAATAACAAGGATTTCAATGTGCATTCACTACTTTGTACGAGAGTGGAGTTTTGACGAGGGACAGACTGTTCATATTTGATTTTGGTCTTGAAACGCCGTACTTTCGCGGAGGGCTAAGATGAGTTGTCTGTAGAAGGATCGGGCCCGTGCACACGATGGATTCAAGGTGAACCGCCTCCAATTCTGGGCAGGTGAAGCCGTGAAAACTCTACCTACCACGTCACGAAAAAGTCGGACGGCAGGTTATCAGGGCTTTCAATGTTGAAGGGGCGGCACGAGGATCATCCAATCCACGTGGTTCCATCACTCCCCATATGTGCGGTCAAGCAGCACACTCGAACTCTTAACCTGATGTGGTCTTGACCGTCTCAGTGGATCCAACCAGTTCTTTCACTCAAGGCAGATCTCCTTATTGCGCCTGGCCATGTGATGTTCTTGTGCACGACCCAGGCAGGAGGGATCCATACTGAATGTTTCCGAGGTTGTATAGCGTCACGATGAGCAACCTGAAGCTGAGAGTGGAGTTCTCGGGATAGCTACTGTTCCCCTGTAGTCGATTCCTATCTTGAACAGTTCGGATTCTGCAAAGCCGTTCGAAACACAAGAGAGAAAAGCGTTCCATCGGCACACACCAACCACGGAGGAACCTCCTATGTTTGGACTTGGGAAAAAGAAGCAACCCCAGCGCATCGAAATGCCCGACGTCGCTGCCGAGTACGCCTACGTTCAACAATTGACTTGCGAGAGTTGCCACGGTCCGACTTCTTCACAACGAACAGGAGGTTCAGGTCCTGAAGACGGACACATGATCGATCACTGGCTGATCACGTGTAAGCGGTGCGGCAAGACTCGGCAGGTCGATCTAAGTGTCCCTGAAATGGACATTTCCGCGCTGCTCGGTTCGCTGGGAAAGAAGAACGACTAGCCGCACACGGACTCAACAAGACGTTAGTCCTTACGGTCACTTGAGGTCCCCGCAGAACACCCCCACGGAGAATGCGGTTGAGCCTGGTTTCAATTCATGACGACTTGGCTGAATGGCTGCGTTTTCTGACGTCGCAGAGCCATGTGCTGCGAGAGTACCCTGGCCTACTCTTGCAACAGGCGGCCAACCAACCGAAACAGAGCGGCCTATCAGCCCCCGCAAATGAACTATTGTCCAGCGGTGCCGGACCGTGGCTGCGGTGGATCAATTCTCCGAAGCAATTCTCTCCCTGTTTGCTCGTCCTGGTGGGACATACAGCCGCTGTCAATGCTATAGCGATTACCCCGGACAGTCGGCGCATTATCTCCTGTAGTGATGACAAGACAATTAAGATCTGGGAGTCCGTGAGTGGAGAGGAACTGCAAAGCCTGACCGGGCATTCGGCAGGAGTTACAGCAGTACTGGTGACTCCAGACGGAAAGCGAATCGTTTCTGGGAGTGCGGACTGGACCCTTAAGATCTGGGACCCGGAAAACGCACTCGAGGAAAATACTCTGATCGGCCACAAAGGAGAGGTCTCTTCAATACGGCTCTCAACGGACGGGGAGTACCTGATATCAAAAAGTGTTGACGGAACCTCCCGCGTCTGGGACCTTCAGACTGGACGGCCGGTTGAAGGATCAACCGCTCATGCCAGTTCAAAATCTACTGCAGTGCCTTCCGGCAGTGGTGCCCGTGAGGTCCGCACGGCCGACAGCAGATATATTCTATCCATTGATGAGAACAATCTAGCTGTAAAGGACGGAACAGATTCAAGAAATATCTGCTCGCTCAGCGGGCACACCGATCTCATACAAAGTGTTGCCGTAAGCCCCGACGGCACATTCATTGTTACTGCGTCCAAAGATCAGACCTTGCGAATCTGGGAAGCGCGCCGCTTCGCTGTGCTGGGAAGCCTCGCACAACAACAGGGATCGAGTTCTCCTTCGGATCTGCAAAAGAGAGCTCATCGCAAGGCAGTGAAGGCGCTCGCGCTGTTTCCTGACGCGCGTCGCGCATACTCCCTAGCCGAGAACCTCTGCCTCTGGAATCTTTCCGGCACGCAGGAACCACAATCCGTGGAAGTAGACCGTGAATGTTCCTCTATTGCGCTCACTCCAGACTCGCGCTACATTCTGGCAACCGGGGAGAAACTCGAGCTTTTCGATGCCCAGAACGGAAAACGACTTATCTGTATTCCGTCTCATCATACTATCTACAGCATTGCCGTCACCACGGACAACAACAAAGCAATCACCGTTGGCACTGACAATGCTCTTCGGGTTTGGAGTATTCCCCAAGGCGTACTCATCCGCACCACTCGGGTTGAACATGGCCCCATATCTCTCATTCTCACTTCACCGGATGGTCGATTCGCAATATCTGCCGGCGGGCCTTCGTCGTTTATCGGCTTGCCTGTCGTCAGCTCTATGGGAGTCTCCGATGAGATGGCCGGTTCAGAAGACAAGAGTATCAACGTCTTCGCCCAGGACGGGAAGTTTCTTTTCGCTTTGGACGGACACAGCGACCGGGTCATCGCTGCAGTCGTGACTCCCGACGGTCGCTCGTTGATCTCCGGGAGCCGGGACCACACTATTGCCATTTGGGATTTAGACAGTCGAACACGAACACGGAGTTTGAAAGGTCATTCAGCTACTGTTGACGCTCTGATCATCAGCCCTGACAGCCGATTCCTAGTTTCCGCCGGTTCAGACAGTCTTCGCGTTTGGGATCTCCGACAATTCCAGGAACTGTTGTGTCTCAACAATGCTGCAGGACATTCCCTGCATTGTTTGACCTCTGACAGTTGCTCCATTTTGACCGCCCAAGGCCACGTCCTGCATGTATGGGACTCCGGATCGGGGTGCATCTCTCAGCGTTTTCCAGCTGAAGCTCCCATCAAAACTGTGACGACTCTTGATGACCTCATCGTTGTGGGAGACTCTATAGGGCATGTATACTTACTGAATCGTTGCGGCGTGGAGATCGGCTCTCGCATTGTCACAGCACGCACTGTTTCACAGCGAAGCGAAATCATGTGCCCGTACTGTCTCACCACACAAGACATCGTCCGTGAAAACCTGGACAAACAGGTGAACTGCACCGTTTGCTTGAAACCGCTGCGGTTGAGCCCTGTTCTTCTTCCCCGCTCTGCCAAAGTGTGGTGGCGTGTCTGGCAATAAACGAGCAAGGACTCATTATGCCTCTACACTGGATCAATCCTCCCGACAGCACATCAGCGAACCTCTCCACGATCACCGGACATAGACAGGCAATAGAACATCTGGCCATCAGTCAAGACGGTAAACGGATTTTGTCCATGAGCTTGGACCAGACGATCCGCATTTGGGACTTCACCACGGGAAACCAGTCGCAGACGATAGGAACAGAGAAGACCTCGCCACACGTCGAAGACATCGAGGGATCGCTCGATCGTCTCGCCCGCAGACCAACGCCTTTTGCAGTGAATCAAGAGCTGGCGACGCTGTTCCGTCTTAAACCCAACGGCGATATAGAAGCCATGGATGTTTCAAACGAAATCGAACTCTATTCAGTACAAGCTGAAGATCAGAAGATCTCCGTTCTGGCTCTGAGCCCGGATAGCCGATATCTGATTTCGGGTTCGATCCAGGGAACTATCAGTGTCTGGGACACTCGCACACAGAAGCTCTTGCGTTGTTGGAGGGCGCATCAGCTTCCCATCACTTGCCTTTCATTCTCCTCGGACGGATCACGGGTCTATTCGGGAGGATTTGACAAGATCGTCCGGGTGTGGGATCCAGAGAGCACAAAGGAACTACTCTCTATCGGGCAAACCCAGACACCAGGAGTATTCGGCTCATATAACCCCCTGGGGACTCTCATCAAGAAGCAGGGAATTGTGGGCTGGGTAAACGTTCTTGCAGTCACACCCGATGGCAAGAGAGTGTTTGTCGGCGACGGTGTCATTGAGAAGATCAAGACATGGGACGGACTCACGGGAAGAACGATGGAATCTCTCTCGGGGCATGACGGATGGATAAATGACCTGACCGTCAGTCCAGACGGCCGCCTTTTGGCTAGCGCTTCGCAGGACAACACCATCAAGATCTGGGACGTCGATGAATCCCGCGAAATAGCAGCTCTCATGGGGCACGCGGGATCGGTCACTGCCCTTGCCTTTAGTCCTGATGCCAAGTTCATCGTTTCTGGAAGTGTTGATTGCACTATCAACATCTGGGATGTTCGGGCTGCTCAAGCAACGCCAGCACTCGAAGAACGCGAACGCTACGTTTCGGATGTTGCCTTTTTTCCTGACGGCAGACGCCTCATCTCGGTAGGAGATAAGGTTCACGTTTGGGAAATCGCAACCGGGAAGAAACTTCTTTCTGCTGAACCGTCGGGCAAACCCAGTGTAGTGAATACAAGCCCAGATGGACGCAGTGTTTTGTGGGCCAACTCAGACACGATAGTTGAGTTCTGGAGCCCGCAGTCAGGCGCCAAACCGTTGCAGCTCAATTCCTATCTTGGGATTATTGCTGCGCTGGCGTTCTCTCCTGATGGAACCGCGATGGTTGCTGGTGGTGACGAGTATTTCCTGCGAATCTGGGAAGTGCAATCTGGTCGCGACCGTCATCTCCTGAGCTGGTATTCCGCCGCCGAACGAAAGAAACGGGTGGTCGAACAGCCTTCGCCTGTGCAGCAATTCATACGATTTCTCGAGCCCAAGGAAGGCATTGCTGCTGCAGCTGTCACTCTGGATAGCCGATTGCTTGTGGCGGGCGGACGTGACGGCGCCATCAAGATCTGGGACACGCAGAGTGGAAAGTCCATCGCGGCCTTTGCGGCCCATCATGGCAGCGTCTCCCGGATTGCCCTCTTCCCCGATGGCACACACTTCGTTTCAGGCGGACAGGACGGAATGATCCTGATCTGGGATCTGGACCGCCCTGGACGATCGCACGTCCTGGAGCAGAGCACTGCATCAGCGGACCGTCACCCGATTCAATCCCTGGTAGTCGCATCGAACGGTGATCATCTGTACTGGAGCACATCCGCCGGCTTGGTCTGGCAATCGGACTTGCGGATCAAACAATCGTCCGTGATGGGGAGCATCGGGGCAAAGCGACTCTCGTTCGGTCGCATCCAGAATGTTGCCGTGACTCCGGATGCCCAATATGTCGTGGCAGGTGGTGCTTCTGCAGAGATAATGGTCTGGAAGGCCGGGAGCGGTGAAGTGATCGACGTCTTCCGTACACACGCCGCGGTGCGCTTCGTAGACGCTCTAGACAACGTGATTCTCGCATTGGATGCCACCGGGAGGTTTTACATTCTGGAGCTTTCGGGAGTAGACATCGGCCCTCGCTGTGTAAGCGCCACGAAGACTGGTCGGAATATTCAGTATCGATGCCCGCACTGTTTCCATACGAATCTGCCTGATCCACGTGCGCTCGGACATCCTATGAACTGCCAGGCGTGTGGAAAGACTGTGAAGGTCAATCGTTCGATTGCATCGGGTTTTCGAGCGCCGTGGTGGCGCTTCTGGTGAGGCGGGTATGACACGAACCGCTCGAACATTCCGCGTTTTTGTTAGCTCGACCTTCAGTGACCTGAAGGAGGAACGGAACGCGCTTCACAAAGAAGTGTTCCCGAAGTTGCGAGAGTTGTGCGCGAAGCATGACTGTCGTTTCCAGACCATCGATCTGCGCTGGGGAGTCCCTGAGGAAGCAGGATTGGACCAGCAGACGATGAGCATCTGTCTGGATGAAGTGAAGCGATCGCAGAGGGTTTCGCCGCGTCCCAACTTCATTGTTATTCTCGGCGACCGTTACGGCTGGAGACCGCTCCCAGCAGAGATCGACGTCCAGGAATTCGACCAGATCGTCCGCTGTCGAACAGAATTTCATCCGTTGCTGAAAGCGTGGTACGTGCGGGATGACAATGCCGTCCCGCCTGTGTACTGTCTTCAACCGCGCCACAAAGAGTTCGCAGACTATCATATCTGGGAAGAGAAAGTAGAACGACCGCTCCGTGTCTTGCTGCGCGAAGCCATAACGCAGATCAGATTGTCGGGCAGACCGCTTTTGAAGTACACAACGTCTGCAACCGAGCAGGAGATTGAAGCCGGAGCAATGAGCGTTCGTGATGCAAACGAACATGTCACATGCTTCTTTCGCAGCATTCGCAACCTGCCGCAGGATCTACGCGCAAAGGACTATCTGGATTTCGATGACAAAGGCGCGGTCGATACTGACGCGCAGAACCTTTTGGAGGGGCTCAAGGCACGCCTTCGACAACACTTGTCCGGAAGGATTCATGACTACGTTGCAGAGTGGACAGAAGAGGGGATGACTACTCACCATATCCACCCACTGTGTGAGGATGTGCTATCGGCCCTCTCCGACGTGATCAAACAGGAAATCGTCAGGCTCGAAAGAATTGACACGCTCGACAAGGAAATCATCGATCATGATGTGTTCGGCAATCAACGCGCGAAGACTTTTGTCGGACGATCTGAGCCGTTGCAGGCAATTGCCGATTACATAAGCGAGAACACTAAATATCCTCTCGTGGTTTGCGGCGATTCGGGATCCGGCAAATCTGCACTCATGGCGCGTGCCGCCTCGCTGATTCGAGCTCGGTTTCCAGCGTACCATGTCGTCGTGCGATTCATCGGCGCAACACCAGGCTCCAGTAATATTAGGGCCCTGCTGGAAAGCGTATGCCGTCAGATTGCACAGCTGTACGGCGTGGATGAAACTACCGTTCCATCCGATTATCGAGAGTTGATACTCAAATTCCGTGAATGTCTCGCATTGTCTTCCGCAGATACCCCGGTGGTTGTGTTTCTCGATGCGCTAGATCAACTCCCTGAACGCGAACAGAAACAGAGTCTACTCTGGCTGGCCGCTCAACTGCCAATCCATGCACGCCTCATTGTCACGACAATTCCAGGCAACCACATATCTAGCTTGGAGAAAAAACTTCCCAAGGGGAACATCGTACGACTCAACCCGATGGAATTGACCGAAGCTAGCCAGCTATTGGACCTATGGCTGGAAATGGACGGGCGGACTCTGCAACCCGGACAGAAAAGCCAGGTGCTGAACACCTTCGCGGCATGCCCGCTGCCGCTCTATCTGAAGCTGGCCTTTGAGGAAGCCCGCCACTGGAAATCGTACACGATGTGCGCGCCGCTCAGGGCCGACATTCCGGGTATCATTCGGGACCTCTTCGCACGACTTTCCCTGGATTCACATCACGGCCTCACCCTTGTCTCCCGCAGTCTTAGCTACCTCGTCGCCGCCCGGAACGGCCTGAGCGAAGATGAACTTCTGGATGTTCTCTCCAGAGACAAAACCGTCTTTGAAGACTTCAAGAGGCGGGCCAAACATGAGCCTCCGGAAGAACGCCTCCCTGCCATCGTCTGGTCACGTCTCTACTTCGATCTGGAACCATACCTGACGGAACGCAGTGGCGACGGAACCACCTTACTCGGCTTCTTTCACCGCCAACTGAAACAAGTAGTCATCGATGATTACCTGACCGACAAGGAAAAACTGATGAGGCATCGGTCCTTAGCCGATTACTTCGCAACGATGCCGCTTTGTGATAGTTCAAAGACAGCATACAGTATCCGGAAACTTTCAGAACTCCCTTACCAACAAACCTCAGGTGAAATGTGGGAGGAGCTGCACAGCATCCTGACCGATTTCGAGTTTGTGGAAGCGAAATGCACCTATGTGGCCGTTACTGTGTCCGGCAAGCGTGGAGAAAGCCGCCCCGGTTACGGCGGAGTATACGAACTGCAACAAGATTATCGTCTTGCGCTGCAGCGATTGTCCGAAGCTCTTCAACAGAAGACTTCCTGAGCCTTTTCTTGCTCTGTCTCTATTCTGCCCATCCCCGGTCTTGTCGGGATTGCCCTGAAAGGAAGAACCTGAATCATCCAGAGAAGCTCGCCGCTACCGATGACATTACTGACAGGTTGATTTTTTTGAAATCCGTTTGAAAGGATGGAGAATATGGCACCCCCTCAAGACTCGAAGAAAATCGTTGTGGTTGGTGGTGACGTCACAATGGACTGGAATATTGCCCGGAGCCGCCACTCCGAAAGCGACAGATCGGTCTGGAACGCGGATGATTGCACACGGGTCTACTGGCAGCGGGGCGGGGCGGCCCTTGTCGGCGATCTCATCGAAGCGGTAGCCGGTCAGCTTCAAAAGGCCGGGAGGGCAGAGTATACAGTCCGACAGACGTCAGTACTCCGCGAGCCACCGCGGCCAGGCGACGAACGATTCCATCATTCGTATGCGATGTGGTCTCCATGCAAGTACGGGGCAAAGCCACCCCTTGATTCGGAAAAATCTGCCTGGCGAGTGGAAGAGTTTCTGGGACTTGATCGAAATCAACTCGATGGGGCGGATAACGTGCCCGATTGGATGTCTGTGTACGACGATCCACCCGATGCCACTATTGTAGTACTGGACGACGCCGACCTGGGCTTCCGCTCCATGGCGCAGCTCTGGCCCAAGGCCGTCACGGAAGGCAACCAGGGGCCATGGGTTGTGCTGAAATCCTCGAGGCCCGTTGCCCAGGGAAAACTTTGGGAGCACGTGAGCGCACGTTGTCCGGAACGGCTCATCGTGATCATGACGGTGAATGATCTGCGCCTCTCCGAAGTCCAGATCAGCCGCGAACTCTCCTGGGAACGGACCGCACAGGACGTCGCCTGGGAACTTGTTCACAATCCACGTATCAACGCCCTGTCACGATGCGCTCACGTCGTGGTCTCGTTTGACATGGCGGGTGCAGTCCTACTTTCAGGGTCGCGCTGCCATCTCTTCTTCGACCCCCGCGTGATCGAAGGGATGTGGGAACGAAGCTTCCCCGGCGGAATGGTGGGCTATACATCCACCCTGGCCGCGGGCATTGTGCGTGAGCTCATGCTCTCATCAGACGCACCGGAAATCGGTCGGGGTATCAGATCAGGCCTGGGGGCGATGCGAAAACTTCATATGGAAGGGTATGGTGAACGGGGTGCGAATGCACATTCAGCAAAACTGGCATTCCCGACAGCCGCGATCGTCACTGAGCTGGAGAAGGGAAGCGACATCTTCGCTGATGTTGAAGTCCAGGACCCTCTTCGCTCTCATGTGGGATTCTGGGCGATACTGGAAGACCGGTACACGGAGAATTTGAATTCCACCGCCCAACGAATTGTTCTCGAAGGCGCGGAACCTGTCCTGAAAGGTGTCCCGCTCGGACAATTCGGTGGACTTTTGACCGTGGATCGAGGCGAGATTGAGGCCTTCAGGAGCATCCGAACACTTGTAGCTGAGTATAGCCACCAGGGCAAGCAGAAGCGTCCTCTCAATATTGCCGTATTCGGTGCGCCCGGGTCGGGAAAATCGTTCGGCATCACAGAAGTTTCCAAATCGCTCCTCCCCGGGCAGATCCAAGTGCTGGAGTTCAATCTGTCGCAACTAGGTGGCCCCGCCGATCTTCTCCAGGCTCTCCACCAGGTGCGCGACATCGGCCTCTCCGGTGCCCTTCCTCTCGTGTTCTGGGATGAGTTCGATACCGCCCTTGATGGGGAGAAACTCGGCTGGCTCCGTTACTTCCTCGCTCCGATGCAAGACGGGAAGTTCCAAGAGGGCCAGATTGGCCATCCGATCGGACGGTCGATCTTTGTTTTCGCTGGTGGCACCAGCACCACCTTGGAAAAGTTCGGGCAGGGACTCGCGCCGGAAGAATTTCGTGCGGCAAAGGGGCCCGACTTTGTCAGCAGGCTGAAAGGATATGTGAACATCCTCGGCCCCAACCCACAGGCCCGAACGGCAGACGATGGACATCCGGTTGATCCATTCCACGTCATCCGTCGGGCAATCCTCCTCCGGTCGATTTTCCAGCGGACGACTCCTCAGCTCTTGCAGAATCAAAAAGGGAAGAAGATGCTGAACATTGACTCAGGCGTGCTGCGGGCTTTTCTGGAGACGCGCGAATTTAAGCACGGCGTACGCTCCATGGAATCCGTGATCGCGATGAGTCTGCTTTCGGGAAAAGGCCGGTATGAACGTTCGTGTCTTCCCTCCGAGGCACAGCTAGATCTGCATGTACATGCACGGGATTTTCTCGCACTTGTTCAACAGATCGACCTGGAGGGGGATCTCCTGGAGAAACTGGCCTCTGCGGCGCATGACCTTTTCTGTGAGACCCTTCGGGGAAAGGGATACCAGTGGGGTGAGAAGACTGATGATGCGAACAAGGTGCATAGCGCGTTGAAGCCGTACGCCGATCTTCCGGAAGATGAGAAGGAACAAAACCGGAGCACCGTCCGCGACATTCCACTTAAGCTTTCACGCGCCGGCTATGTAATGATCCCTGCCAGAAGCAGCGAAGCGCCGTTCGATTTTCCCGGCGCGGATCTGGAGCTGCTGGCGGAAATGGAACACGCCCGCTGGCTGAAGCTGAAGATCACTTCGGGATGGCGGTGGGCTGCGCACACCGACAAACCGAACAGGCTCCATAAAGACATGCTCCCATGGAAGCTCTCTCCTGAAAGACACTCACCAGACGTGCTTACTCCGGCGGAAGAGTCCGTACTCGGCAAGACTGTTCTTCCGGAAGCAGAGAAGGAAAAGGACCGGCAGCTGGTCAGGGTAATTCCACAGATCCTGTCGCGCGCAGGTTACACTGTCGTGAAGCTCGCGAAGCGATGATCGACGTTGGGGTGACAGGGCATCGAGTTCTGTCGGATATCGACAAAATCTCCGCCGGCATAGATCTGGCCCTTGCTGGTATTCAGGATGCCTATCCGGCGGAACAAATGGCACTCGTGTCTTCCCTTGCCGAGGGAGCAGATCGGCTGGTTGTTTGGCGGGCGCTCGAGCGGATGACGGTGCGGCTGATTGTGCCGCTCCCGCTTCCGGTTGCGCAATATTTGACCGACTTTGTCACAGCGGCCTCAAAAGAAGAATTCCGTGCACTTCTCGGTCGTGCCCATGAGACCATTGCGTTGCCCCCTGCGCCATCGCGCGTCGAGGCATATGAGACAGCAGGGCGATACGTTTTAGAGAGATGCGGTGTTTTGATTGCAGTTTGGGACGGCTGCGCTTCCCAGGATGTGGGAGGAACAGGTGCAATTGTGCGTGAGGCCCGCAAGCGGGGCCTCCCTCTCGCGTGGATTCATGCAGGGAATCGAATTCCGGGGACGATGCGGCCGACCTCATTGGGAGAGGAGCAGGGAAGAGTGACCTTCGAGAACATGTGAGGGGTGATCATGCGTCCGCCGCGATTTTCTGTCAGAGCTCGTTCGTTCTACAGAAAGCACCTCAGCCTCCTCTGGAGGAAATCGGAGTGGCCCATCGTGGTCCTCGCTGCATCTACGGCCTTTGTGCTCGGCGCAGTCGGATTCTCAGAGCACTCTGCCTCTGCCGACGAATCCCATACCCTTCTGGATATTGTGTACCTTACCATTCAGCTCTTTGTCCTTCAGTCCGGAGCTGTGACTCCTTCACTTCCCTGGCAGCTTGAGATTGCGAGGTTCCTTGCTCCTGCTATCGCCGGCTACACCGCCGCCCGTGCCCTTGCACAAGCGCTGCGCCGTCAGCTGCAATCTCTCCATGCCGGTTTTTTCAAGAACCACGTCGTCATTGCCGGATTGGGCAAGAGAGGAATGCTCCTTGCAGAAGCATTTTATCGTCGCGGGGAGCGGGTGATCGTGATCGAGTCCGACGATGCGAACGATTTCATCCCTCTCTGCGTGGCGTTGGGAATCCCCGTTTTGGAGGGGGATGCCCGTCAGGCCGGGACGCTCCTGCTGGCCGGCATCCGCCGGGCTGCACGGTTGTTCGCGGTGGGGAGCGACGACGGAATCAACGCCGAGATTGCCGTCCAGGCACGCACCCTTTGCGCACAGCGGACGGGGAATCCGCTCACCTGTCATCTTCATCTCGTTGATCCCGCCCTGTGCGAACTCTTGCAGGAAAGGGAGTTGTCCATCGTTGCCAGCGATCGCGGTGCCCGATTCGAGTTCTTCAATATCTTTGAGACTGGAGCGCGAGAGATCCTGAAAGAGTACCCTGCCTTCGAACCGAAGTCGCAGCTGCGCCAGCACCTGGTGGTGGTCGGCGTGGGACACTTCGGGGAGAGCCTCATCGTCTATGCCGCAAAGGCATGGTGGAAGACCCGCTCCTTGCGGGGCGGACGCCTGCGGGTCACGCTCCTGGACCGCAACGCCACGCAAAGGCAGAAGATGCTCTCAGTACGGTACCCCCGCCTGGAGCAGGCCTGCGAGCTCATTCCTATTGACATGGATATCGACTCACCTGAGTTCTTGCAAGGGGTTTTCCTCGAAGATGACAGTGACCGGCATGGCGTGACGTCGATCTATGTTTGTCTGGACGACGATGCCGTAGCACTTTCGGCAGGCCTCATGTTGCATGAAGTAGTGAAGGGCCTGGACATTCCCGTGGTTGTTCGGCAGGCGGGAGAGGGCGGCTTGGGCTCCTTCCTACAAAAGCGGGTGCCGGACTCGAGCCGGGGGGAGGGCCTGGAGAGTTTCCCGCTTCTGGAGAAGACGTGTCAGCCGGATCTCCTCGTCGGCGGGACGTACGAAGTCCTTGCCCGTGCGATTCACGAAAAATACATCACGACACAGTTGAAGGCGAAGCCAGCTGTGGATCCTGCGCTTGTACCCTGGGAACACTTGCCCGAAGCCCTGAAGGAGTCAAATCGCCAGCAGGCAGACAGTATCGGAACCAAGCTGAACCGTTTCCGGTGCATTCTCGAGCCCCTGCGGGACTGGGATGCTTCCATCTTCAAATTCTCTCCACAGGAGGAGGAAGTGCTCGCCAGGATGGAACATGATCGATGGCTTTCAGAGCGGCGGCAGAGGGGATGGAAACACAATGCCTTGGGGAAAGACCTTAAGGGAAAAGCGAGCCCTGCGCTCGTCCCCTGGGAGCAATTGGGTGAGGAGGCGAAGCGAATCGACAGGGAATCCATTCAAAATCTCCCACTCTTTCTGGCGGAGATCGGACTCGGGATACGCCGGCTTCCGGCGGTGGGATCCCCGAAAGGACGCTGACCATGCCGATGCCCTGGAAGACAATCCGCATTTTCATTTCCTCCACCTTCCGTGACATGCACGCGGAGAGGGATCACCTTGTCCGCGTCGTGTTCCCCGAGCTCAAGGAACGCTGTCGCAAGATTCACGTTCACCTGATCGATGTCGACCTCCGGTGGGGTGTGAGCGAGCAGGACGCACAGGACGGGAAGGCCCTGGATATCTGTCTGGATGAAATTGACACCTGCCGCCCCTTCTTCCTCGGTCTCCTTGGTCATCGGTACGGGTGGATTCCTGACGGTGAGCACCACTCGATCACAGCGCAGGAGATCTACCATGGTGTGCTCGGAAACGACATCCCACGGCAGGTTGTTGACCTTCGGGGAATACTCGAAGGGAAGCTCGAGCACCGGCCGCTGACCGAAATGCAGCGGGATGTGCTGCAGCGTGCGTACCGCCAGGATCTGCAGAAAAGAAAACACATTCTCGCGGAGGACGTCACTGACGAGGAAAGGAACGTCATCTGTTCGGTGTTCGCCGGTTACGCCCGATACCAAAAGGACCGCAGCTTCTTCTTTTTCCGTTCCGAAGCCCTAAGCCGGCAACTGGCGGGTTCACGTCTGGCGGAGTTCTTCGAAGAGACGGGCGAGATGAGAGAACGACTTGCCCGCCTCAAGAATCAGATTCGGGAATCCGGTCTCAGCTGGTTCGATTATGACACCGTGGAAGAACTCGGGCAGAAGATCGTGGAGTCGCTCTGGACAGCGATCGGCCATGAGGTAGGCCCGCAGCCCGAGCCTGCGGTGGATTGGGTGGAGGAAGAAACCGAGCTCCACCAACTGTTCATCGCGGAGAGGACCCCGAGATTTGCGGGAAGGCGGGAGACACTTGATGCCCTGCACCAGTTTGTCGAAGACGAGTCCGATGCCCGGGTTCTACTTGCGTCGGGCGAACCTGGCTGCGGCAAGTCCGCTCTGTTCGCCCGGTTCACAGAAGAGTTGACCGGCCGCCACCCTGACTGGCAAGTGATCTCACATTTTGCCGGTGCATCCGCCGCATCGACATCACTCAACTCGATGCTTCGAAGACTATGCACGATTCTGTACCGAACCTGCGGTTTCCTCAGGCAAATGGAACATCGCCTCCGAGACGTGCAGGGAGACGACGAACGCGCTCGGGCGGCCCGGGAGGTCATCGAAAAGGAGTACACCATCCCGGAGCGGACGGCGGACCTCATCCTCACGCTTTCCTCCTTCATCCGCATGGTGGAATCATCGAAAAGAGTCGTGCTCATTCTCGATGCGGTAGACCAGATAGACGTTTCGGTTGAATGGGGACGGCTGGACTGGTTTCCAAGTCGGTTCCCTCCCAATGTTCGGTGTATCGCCAGTTCTGTTCCCGGCCGGACTTTTGACGCCCTAAAGAAACGATGTGCCGGCTCCCAAATCCTCACAATCCACGGATTGGCAGTACAGGATCTCCGCGCTCTCGTTTCCGCCTATCTAAGCGAAATACGGCATGAATTCCCCACAAAGGAAATCGAGTCTCTCTTCTTCGAGAAGGTGAAAGAAGGGAATCCACTCTACACGATCGTCGCGCTCGAGGAGCTTCGCGTCTTCGGCAAATTTGAAGCTGTGAAAGACCGGGTGCTGCAACTACCCGAAAGTATCACCAGCTTGTTCAATCAAGTACTGGAAAGGCTGGAGACCGATTTCGGTGAGTCTCTGGTCCGTACCTGTATGTCTCTGATCTTCTGCGGACGAAACGGCCTAACGGCAGTCGAACTGAAGACCCTGCTGGCTCGGCATGCCGGTCTGCCGAACCTCGAGGCGGTGGACCGGATACCGGACATGCTCTGGGCCCGCCTGTACAGCGCATTCCGGGTGTACGCAGTCGAACGATCCGGAGCGATCGATTTTTTTCATGGGCAACTCAAGGAAGCTGTCGGTCAACGGTATTTCGGGTCAGGGAGAGCACGAGTGCGGAATCACTCGATCCTCGCGCGGTACTTCGAACAACGATGGAGTGAACCATATTGGCGTGGGCTGGTTGAACTGCCTTTTCAGCTCACACATGCAGCAGATTTGGAAGGTCTTGCAAGGGTCCTGGGTGATCTCAGGTTTGTTGAGGCCAAATCAAGCGCGGAGATGGTCACCGACCTGGAACTCGACTACCGGAGAGCACTCCTTATGTGGCCCGGGGAACAGAACGATCTCTTCGAGCATCCGGTTCCCGATGAAGATGAAAGTAGGAATATCCCGGCGGTCATTGCAGCCATGAAAGCTGTGCAAGTTGGGCCTGACGACAACGCCCGGGCTGAAGACGATCCGCTGCGTCACGTGCTGCAGATGTCCTCATTTGTGTCGGCGTACAGCGTGCGTCTTTCCGAGTATCCGGGTGAAACCATCCCCCTTGCCCGGAACCATGCACGAAGCGGCTTTGTGGTGTCACAGGCAGAACGGCTCGCTGAGGAATTGTCGCGCCCCTGGCTGGCACGAGACCCCAGACCCGATCCCATGCCCTCTCGCCCGGCCTGCATGCGCCAGCTGGACGAAGGAGGTTTCAACACAGTCTGTGTGGCGCTTTCATCCGATGGGAGGTGGGCGGCAGCCGGCAACAAAGAGGGCAAGCTAAGAGTATGGGACCTCAGCACCGGGGATGTACGCGAGCCGTTTCCGGAACAGCGCGGATCCCTGTCACGCGTGGTATTCAGCGAGGACGGAACACAACTCTTGTCGGCGTCACTCCCGGAAAAACGGCAGGACTACATAGACGTGTTGATGACGGGGAAGAAGACAAAGAGCTACGGTATCGAGAATGCGGATCCCGCTTCCGTGCGTCTGTGGGATGTTGAATCCGGTGCGCTCCTCCGCAGCACTCGCGGAATAGCCGAAGGCGCCGCAGGTGTGGCGACGTCGTTTGATCTCCGGATGGGATTGCTCGCATGTGTGGAGAAAGCCGAAGTCTGGGATCTCGTCAGCGGTCGATCACTTCGCACGCTTCAGGGATATTCCGCAACAGAGATGTCACTAGCCATGACGCCTGACGGGAGGGTCGGCATCACCGGAGGTCAGGACCGGGAGGCCAGGCTCTGGGATATTCTCTCCGGCACATGCCTCAGGATTCTCCACGACCACACCTCTGTTGTGAGCGCAGTGGCCGTTACGCCGGACGCCCGGTTCGTTGCCTGTGGGTGCGGGAAGGAAGATTTGGAAGTGAGAGGAGGGGGGCTCGTGGTCTGGGATTTGCAATCAGGCAAGCTACTCAAGGGATTCGAAGGGCATGAGGACGCCGTGACCGGAGTCTGGCTGAGTCCCGATGGCCGTCTGCTTCTCTCCGCCGGCGAAGATGAGGTCATACGTGCGTGGGATGTTGCGTCGGGAGAATGCATACGCGCGATACAAACGCCGGCGCCCGTGATAATGTTTGCGGTCTCGCGATCCGGAAAAATAGCGGTTACACTGGACAAGGCGAGAAACCTCCACGCCTGGAATATTGCCACTGGGAGGGCGCCGCGGACAGTTCGCCGCAAGGCGGAAACGCCGGTATCGGGACCGGCGGACCTCCACCGTGTTCTCGCGTCGCTCAAGTACTACACTCCCTCAATAAACGGGATAGCAGTTCTCCCACCGGGGAGGGAGGCCGTTGCCTGCCGGGGCGACTGCTGCGTGACCACATATGACCTGAACACAGGTGATGCTGTCCAAACGCTCACAGGGCACCAGCTCGACATCAATGACATCGCAAACGCAACTGCGACGGTCGTCGTCACCGCAGCTTCCGACAACCAGATCCGGGTGTGGGACACCGGTCCGGGCAAGTGCATGCGTGTCCTGAAAGGACACACGGGCTCAGTCCATGCCGTTGCTATCACACCTGACGGGCGGTATGCCGTATCCGGCGCGAATGGAAGCGGAAAGGGGCCGGACGCGGATCACACAATGCGATTGTGGGACCTGGCCGATGGAACCTGCCTCAAGATCATGAAAGGTCACAAGCACTGGGTTATGGATGTGGCATTCACACCCGACGCCAGGACGGTGGTGTCCGGGAGCACGGATCACTACATCCGCGTATGGGATGTTGCGACGGGAGAGTGCCGGTCAGAAATCCCTGTGAACGGAACAGAGAGCTATGTCGAGCGCCTCACGCTTTCTCACGACGGCAGGCGCGCTTATGCGGTGTATCTTGACGGTTGCATTCGGGTGTGGGACATAGTTACGGGGGAATCGCGGGGGGAATTCGGCGCACACCGGCGCTACGGGACCGATATTACGCTTTCTCCTGACGGCAATACTGTGGTAAGTTCTGGGGTGGATGGAACAGTCCGCGTGTGGGACGCCGGCAGCGGACAGTGCCTAGTTGTGTACCATGCACACGCTCCTGTGAGCTCGCTTTCTTCGATGCGGGCGGATGGGACACTGGTCTGCGGGACGGTGGCGGGAGAAGTGCAGATACTGAAGTTGCGGGGCCGCAGCCAAGACCTCCCGATCGTGACAGGCTTTCGTCCGTTTCGGTATCCGGATTCTAGGGAGTCCAGGGAGAGTGCTGCGGGCCAATCGAGTACAGGCCCGGGAGCGTACGGTGGAGCGATCATATGCGTCTGTCCCTGGTGTGGCGATGAGTCAGCGATTCCGGCCGGCATACTTGCACGGCTCGAAGAGCAAAGTCGGAAGGTTGGCTCAGAAGCCATCGGATGCCTTGCATTGGCGGCAGAGAAGTTTCAGGATCCCATGCTTGCGATCCGCTGTACAGTGTGTGGGAAGCTGATGCGGCTGAACCCATTCGCGCTCGACAAGCCGGCCATGCCCAGGGCGTCATGGAGGAACGATCCCGTTCTGCGAGGGGCGCTGCATCCGGAACATCCTGACGCGGTTACTGTGCTCGTACACGAGAAGGAGGGCGGCATATCCGGACACAAACCTGTCCGCATGTGGGTGGAGATTTTCGATAAGCGCGGTGACGTCTATGTGGGAACGGTACGAAGCGAATCACCCCTTTCGACAGTGAGCGAAGGGGATACCATTCTGTTCGTTGCGGTGGAAAAGGCGAAACAGTTCGTACACATCACTCCACAGTACCTTGAGGAACGGAAATCATGGCGCTTCGAGCCATGCAAGAAGTGCGGGTTCCCGATGGGATTCGAGCCACCCTCAGTTCTTCTCGAGAGGGCCGTGAGCGACCCTGCGGATCGCAATCAAACCCTGCGGTGCGCGGTCCCGTGTCCGGTCTGCGACGGCCAACAAATGCTTGTCCGCCGGGATGGAGGGGATGAGGATCAACGGGACGCGGAGCGGAAGACTGCAGAAACCGCACCGCCTTCCGAACTCATTGTCGGAGACATAGCGCGATACGTTCTCTTCAAGCAGGCGGTAGTTCAGGGGTCGAAAGGAAACTCAAAACAGGCGCTCGCCCTATATACGCAACAAGGACGAATCTGCAACCAAACGCGGGACGTCGCAGGCTATGCCTTGTGCCTAGCCAATCAGGCATTGCAGACAGTACGATCCGGAGCGTCGGCCGGCGAAGCACTGAAGCTCGCGGAAGAGGCGCATGCCCTGTGTGTGCAGCACCGCCTCGCCGAGCTCGCAGAGCAGCTGGGGCCGGTTCTCGAGGAGCTGCGCCGGATGGCGTAATCAGCTCAGCCCCAGTTTCTTCTTGATGGCTTTCAGGGCGGCGGCGGTTATGAAATAGGTGAGGAACAATACACCCATATATACGTACTTGCCAAGGCCTAGGGCGCTCGCAACCAATGCGGCAATCGCCGGGATGGCATACTCGGGATAGTAGCGCATCAGAACACCCATCCCGAGCAGGGAGAGCACCATAATCCAATCACCGAGACTTGTAAAGTACGCCATCAAAGCGAGGACGATTCCCGTGAACGGATACACAACGATATACCTAAATTGCTGCCTTGGAGGCATCTGGCTCCATAAACCGGACAGAAGAGGCGGTCTCTGGATTTCCCGAAGGCGCTGGAGCACGATCTGCTTTGACTCGTTCTGGGACGGTGCAAGGCGAAGATACTGTATGTATCCATCAATCGCTTCTTTGGGATGACCGGAAGCATCGAGCGCACTCGCTCTTCGCACAACGGCTTCGGGGTCTGTTGGGTTGGCTTTCGCGTAAGCGTCGAAATCAGGAAAGGCTTCCTTGGGCTTCTTCAGTAAAATGAGCGCGGACCCCCGGATGAATCGTGTGTACAGGTCGGAAGGATCGAGCTCAATGGCCCGGGTACAGTCCGCGACCGAGAGTTTGACCGCTTCCAGAGTTACGGATTTCCGAATGAGAAAAAGACGCCCGCGACGGGCGTATGCATCGGCGTTCTTGGGGTCCAGCTCGATTGCGCGGGTGAAGTCGCGAAACGCCTCATCAGGCATCTCCTTGTGTGCATAGCCAGCACCCCGATCGACGTATGCTGAGGCTTTTCCAGGGGAGAGGCGAATGGCAGCGGAATAATCCTCTATGGCAAGATCATACATGTTCTTGCGATGGTAGGAGAGCCCTCGCTCGATGTAGAGGCCCGTTTTGTCGATGGCTCCCTCTAGCGCGATGGTGCAGTCGGCTATCGCTTCGTCAAACATCCCTTTCGTTCGGTACATCATTGCACGCCAATGATAGGCGGGCCACCTCTCCGGATCGCGGTCTATCATTGTCGTGAAGTCAGCAATGCCCTCATCGATTCTCCCTAGGTCGAAATATGCTTGTCCCCGTGTAAAGTACGCTTCGATGTTGGACGGGTCGAATTGAATGGCCTTTGTAGCATCTGCGACCGCCGCTTCCATGTTACCGGACAGTCGGTACGCTTCGGCCCGTCCGAAAATCGTCGGAGCATCTTCCGGGTCGAACGACAGGATCTGCGTAAAGGTAGTGACCGCTTCGTTTGGCCGCCCCTTTTCGAGTTGGTCTATTCCCACCCGGAATAGCGCCGCCTTCACTGCCTGGTCGTAGGCCATTTGATGTTCCTTTGCGAGTGGATGGTGTTGGGACGGGAATGATGCAAGCTTGAAAACGCTGTGCGCTTCGGACGGATACCCATGGGAGGTTTTGACGTCCCCGATCAAATCTCCCAATGGCGCTATCTAGCGAAGAGCAATGACAAAAGCAAGAGCTGGCAACCGCTGATGCGGGAACTGACCCCATCGCCAAGAAGTTATCCCCTTTCGAAAGAGTTCATTCTCATCTCGATTTCGGAACCGAGGTGCAGCCTTGGCTCTGGAGATCACGTGTCGGATGGAGGAAAGGACGGGACGAAAGAATCAACCTCGATCGTGTGGAAAGCCTGCGCGGAGTGTGGCAAAGCTGTATTGGTTGGCAGCATGTGTGTTCAAAACATGCTGTGACGAGTGTGACAGATTCGTGCTACTTTTTTGTAACTCTATGCAAAGTATGCGCTGTATGCACTCACTCTGCCTCAAAACCGCCACTTTTTCACCGGAACGCGAGCCTGTGCTTTCTTTGGGACCAAGAAGTCGCAGGTTCAAATCCTGTCGCCCCGACGAAAAACGCGGTTATTTGAGGTGAGAGAAAATCGGGTGTGACGGATTTGTGACAGTTCTTTGCATTTGGTGAATAGGAATCGGTCAATGATGCCGGGATTTTGCTAGGTATGGGGTGGAGCCCTTCCCGGAACCAAGAAGTCGCATGTTCAAATCCTTTTGGCCCGGCGAAAAGAGGCAGTTTCTAAGCTGTACTTGTTCAGTGACCAAGAAGTCCCAAGTCCCGTCTCGCAGAATTCGTGAGACGGGGATCCTCGTTCCGCCGGCAAGGTGAGCTTCGGCTCCGCCTCGCTAACCTTGGGCGGAACGGGATTCGATTTTCGTGGTCACATTATATGGTCCTATCTTCAGCAAGTTGAAGGTAGGGCTTTTTCATTTTACTCCTTGCTCAACTATTCCTCCTAGGGATTCGATTTCTTGACATAGTGCATGCATGCTGGTATCTTTCCGAATCGATCCCAGTTCACCCTACCGAAAAATCACATGCACCGATGATACTCAAGTCTGGATACTTATGAACCGCCGCGAACAAATCATCGCGAAAATCACGGAAGCGGAACGTAAGCTGTCGGCTCTTCGCACGGAGTTGGACACAGCTGCCAGCCGACTGACCACTCTGCGAGAAGAATTAGCATCTCTCGTACCTAAAGAAGACGATGTCACGTTGTCGTCGGATTCCGGCAGACATGTCGATTCGTCCGTCTCAAACGAACAGAAGATCGCCCTTTTCCGGTCTCTCTTTCGTGGACGCGACGACGTTTTTCCCGTCCGTTGGGAGAGCCCCCGAACTGGGAAATCCGGCTATTCACCCGCCTGTACAAACGAATGGAAAGAGGGGATCTGCCAGAAGAACAAGATCCCGGGGAAGGACCGCAAACTCACTTGTGCCACCTGTAGCCATCAGGCGTTCCGCCCGGTCTCAGATGAAGAGATAGCAAACCACCTCAGGGGAACACACATCATGGGAGTTTATCCGCTTCTCCCTGATGAGTCCTGTTGGTTCCTTGCCGTTGATTTCGACGGGGAGTCCTGGCAGGAGGACGTGAGTTCATTCGCAGAAACCTCCAGGGCTTATGGCTTTCCTGCCGCCGTGGAACGATCCAGATCCGGTCAAGGAGCTCATGCGTGGCTCTTCTTCGCTGCGCGGGTCGCCGCGGCAGTTGCTCGCTCACTGGGCTGCTTCTTGATCACGGAAACGATGTCCCGTCGTCACGAGCTCTCATTGAGTTCCTATGACCGCCTATTCCCCAATCAAGATACGCTACCCAAAGGCGGGTTCGGCAATCTTATTGCGCTTCCCCTCCAACGTGAGGCTCGTTTGCAGGGCAATGCATTGTTTGTGGACGATGGGTTTGCACCCTATGCAGATCAATGGAAGTTTCTGGTAGGTATAGGGCGTCTTGACGTGGACACTGTTGTGCGTGTAGTGGAAGATGCTGCCGATCGAGGTCGAATTGTCGGCTTCAAAGAGTATTCCATTACCAATGACCTGAAGCCCAACCCGTCTCGTTTTGATCCCGCCGGTGGTCCGCGTGACAGCGAGGTGGATGGTAGGGGCCCATCGAGTGTTCAGGCCGTTCTCGCAGAGAGACTGGTTATTCCAAAAGCGGGTTTGTCTTCTCCTCTGCTCAACGAACTGAAGCGCCTGGCTGCGTTCGCCAACCCGGAATTCTACAAGAAGCAACGCATGAGGCTTTCAACAGCCCTGACACCACGCGTTATCTCATGTGCAGAAGAGTCTGCAGATCATATCGCTCTGCCCAGAGGATGCACTGCCGGAGTGAAGGCGTTACTCGGTGACCATGGGATAAGGCTGACTGTTGATGATCGACGCATCGACGGTACCCCTCTTGGTGTCGAATTTACGGGAAGGCTGTCATCAATTCAGGAAGAAGCCGCCCGCAGCTTGTTGGTCGAGGATCTTGGAATCCTGGTCGCCCCACCTGGTATCGGGAAAACCGTGATTGGATGCCACCTAATCGCTGCAAGAAACAGAAACACGCTTGTGATTGTTCATCGCCAGCAACTTCTGGCACAGTGGATTGTGCAGCTTTCGTATTTCCTTGGTCTCGAGCGGGATGAGATTGGTCGGATCGGCGGGGGAAAGAAGAATCGCAACGGGAAACTGGATGTCGCTATGCTTCAGAGCCTTGTGCATCGTGGGAGGGTCGACGAAGTCGTGAAGGAATACGGATACATTATGGTTGATGAGTGTCACCATTGTCCGGCGTTCTCGTTCGAGCGTGTCCTGTCCGAAGCAAAGGCTCGCTACTTTACAGGCTTCACAGCTACCCCACAACGGCGCGATGGTCAACACCCGATCATTGAAATGCAACTTGGACCTGCACGATTCGTTGTAAACGCTCGGACTCAAAACCAGATGGAACCTTTCCGCCGTCGACTTGTGATCCGAGAGACGCAATTCACATTGGGAGGTATCAACAGCGACACTGGCATCCAGGGAATCTACGCTGCACTTGCAGCAGATCAGACTCGGAATGATATTATCTTTGACGATGTGGTTGCGGCACTTGAGAAGAAACGGTCACCAATTCTCCTGACAGAACGAAGAGATCACCTCGAGCACTTTGTCGAACGTCTGAAGCGGTTTACGCGGCATCTGATTGTTCTGCACGGTCGCATGAACCCCAAGGATCGGGCTGACGCGTTGTCTCGACTGGCGGCAATCCCTGAGGGTGAGGAGCGGTTGATAGTTGCTACGGGGCGATACATTGGCGAAGGATTTGACGATGCCCGTCTTGATACTCTGTTTCTGGCTCTCCCTGTATCCTGGAAGGGGACGATTGTGCAATATGCCGGACGCCTCAACCGAGCACACCAAGGCAAGAGGGACGTCCTCATCTATGACTACTTTGACAAGAACGTGCCAATCTTGCGAAAGATGTTCGACAGACGGCTTCGGGGCTACCATGCAATCGGCTACGGAGAGGAGAAAAAGCTGCAGCGGTCATGAATATCGGAGTTCTGTGCGGAGAACCACAAATGTACAAGCATGTTTGACATTAACATGCATGTTTAATATTAACTTGCAACTTTAACTTATCCTTTTTAGATTAGTCTGAGAAGAACGGCCAAAGTCTCCGAATGTCTGCGGAACACAGTACAGCCAATTCGCCCAACGTGAATCAAACACTACCCACATTCCACTTCAAATCTCGCTTGTTCGAAGTCCGTAGTCTGCGCAATGCCATCCTCAAAATGGCCGATGAAATCCAGCAAAAAAAGACGTCCCATGCCTATTTGGTCCTAGTAGACCCGAAGGTCACGACATCGAGGCTGAAGGAGGAATGGAAAAAACACGATCAGTTTCTCAAGCCCGAGGTGATGCGACGCATTTCTATGGTGGTGGTCAAGGATGGAGAGTACTGGGGGATTCCTGAAGAACCGCCCCCGGAAATTCGGCTCAGGTTGGAGAAATTCTTGCGCGGCCGCGAGAAGACATCAGGGACGTATTTGCCCCGCAGGAAGGACTACTATGAATTGCTGAAAATCCTTCTCCACAAGTGGTTTCTGGAAGAAGGACCGACAACGGCTAAGGAGTTAGCCAGAATTGCGGGCTGTACCTACCCGACTGTGGCCAGAGCCACTCGAAACCTGGCCGGCTACCTTCAGAAAGACTCCCGACGTCGAATCGAACTCTCCCGTTTCCCCAAAGATGAGTGGTTTAGATTGCTGGCCGAGGCGGACAGATCTCGCTCTACAATGAATTTCGTGGATCGGTCCGGTCAACCAAGATCTCCTGAGTCATTGATGCGCCGGCTTCTGAAGACGGGCATCCAGACCGTTGGCGTCGGCGGTGTATTTGGCGCCAAGCATCATTATCCAGATCTCAATTTAGTGGGAAGTCCTCGTCTTGACCTTTCCGTGCATTGCCCAGGAGACTGGGTTGATCTCGGATTTGTGGAACATTTGGATCCGGCCTTACGGCTGAAAGAGAATTCGGGTGAACCCGCAAGCCTGGTGATACATTTCATTCGTCGCAAAGAGTCCTTGTTCATCAAGGCGCAAGACGACCAGGTGTGGGCTGACCCTGTCGAGTGCCTCCTGGACCTAAGTGAGGCCAGAATGGAATCTCAGGCGCTGGAGTTCCTGCAACACTACATACGCCAACGCCAGGAAACTCTATGAGTGATATTTCGCCACGCGGCATTCTCAAACAAGTGGCTGATGCCATCCCGCAACAATGCCACAAGAATATTGTCGTAGTCGGAAGTCTTGCCGCTGGCTACCTGTTGTTGCCCGAGGAATTCGCCCAGACAGTCCGCACCAAGGACATTGACTGCGTCCTGTCACCCTACCTCGAAGCGATTCAATCTGGCAAAGCAGTGACCGAAACTTTGCTTGCCAGCGGGTGGCGTCCCCGGATGGAAGCCGAGCATGGCGAACCAGGCACCGCTTCAACTTCAGAAAGCGATCTGCCCGCCATTCGACTTTATCCACCGGATTCGAAGGAATGGTTTATCGAATTCCTGATGGTTCCGGAATCTGGACGAGAGTCTGGAAAAAAGTGGAGTCGGGTAATCATCGACGCTGGGGCCAACTCTGGTCACTATGGACTGCCGAGCTTTCGATTTCTGTCTCTTCTGACGTACGATCCAATCCTGACCGAACTTGGCATCTTCTGTGCAAGGCCAGAGATGATGGTGCTGGCAAACCTGCTGGAGCACCGATCAATCGGACTGGATATGATGTCTGGAATAATCGGAAGCCGTCGACTCAAGCGAAGCAACAAAGACTTGGGGAGGGTGTTGGCTATCGGAGCACTGAGCGCTGAAGAAGTAATACAGGGATGGCCGGATACTTGGGAGAGGGGGATGAAGTCTTGTTTCTCCAGCCAATGGCAGCAATTGGCGGGATCTGCGGGCTCCGGGATGAGGCAGCTGCTAAAATCTGAAGATGACTTCGAGGAAGCCTGGTACACCTGCGTCAATGGACTGCTTGCAGCAAGAGAACTACAAAAAACAAAAGAGCAACTATTGTTGATTGGCAAGCGTCTGATGCAGGATGCCATCCTCCCGTTGGAAGAGCGGGCCGGTAGAGCCTCGCGATCTTGATGAACAGGTGTGACAAATCTGTGCTACTTTTTTGTAACTCTATGCACAGTATGCGCAGTATGCACTCACTCTGCCTCAAAACCGCCACTTTTTCACCAGAATGCAGGGCCTGTGCTTTCTTTGGGACCAAGAAGTCGCAGGTTCAAATCCTGTCGCCCCGACGAACAACGAGGTTTTTTGATGTGAGAGAATATCGGGTGTGACGGGTTTGTGACAGTACTTTTGGGTTTGGCGAAAACGAATCGGTCATTCAAGCCGTGTTTTCGTTAGTTGAGATCACTGCGTTTCACCCGGAACCAAGAAGCCACAGGGTTAGGTCCTTCAGTCCGAAAGACAAAGGGCAATTATTTGACTGCGCTTTTACCGGGACCAAGAAGTCCCGGAAACAGGCTCTCGTAGTAGATTCATACGGTCCTGTCTTCACCATGTTGAAGATAGGGCTTTTCATTTTTTGCGCCGTCTCAACTAGACCGTTCAGTTGCCGTCTCACATGTAGGGTCTTTGGATGTGTCTTCCGGACATATGGAAAGTAATCTTTACCAGATGCAGCTTTCTATCTGTCCTATCAGCACATTTTCCAGACACCGTCTGGAGAATCAGGTGGCCTCGATTCGTCGAGCAGTTCGCAGAAGTCTCGGGCACTGTCTGGAACAAGCGAATTGCTGAGTTGCCAGAAGATTCAATCCGTGTCAAGCTATTTCCCTCTCCCGTGGTCCGCCTATGCTCGCCTCCTATCGGTGCAAAACGAAAACGCTCGGCATTCCTGCTAGACTGAAGCGCTGCGGGGGGGTGGCTTTTTTGGACGAGGCACAGTGGCAAGTTGAGAATTCCCTTGACTAAAACGACGATTTTCTTATTTTACTTTATACCATTAGACTAAAATAAGCGGATTCTTGTTTTACCATGAACAGGATGCCTCATGGACCTGAAGGAATTCAAATCCGGAACATTTCGGCAGCAATACCGATACAGGAGTTTCACTCCTTCGCTAGTTAATCACATCTGGGTGTGGAGCAATCCGAAAATCAACACACTCCTGGAAGAGGCGAACCACAAACTTGGTTCACTAGACGCGTTTTCCAAACAGGTGCCGGATGTCAACTACTTCATCCGGATGCACGTCGTCAAAGAGGCCACGACGTCGAGTCGCATTGAGGGGACACGAACAAATGTCGAGGAGGCACTCCTTCGGGCGAACGACATTGCTCCTGAGAGACGAGACGATTGGCAGGAGGTTCAGAACTACATCGCTGCCATCAACTACGCCGTGAAGCGCCTTCAAAGAGTGCCTGTCTCCACTCGACTTCTAAAGGAAACACACAAGATCCTATTGAGCAAAGGACGCGGCGCAAAGAAGTCGCCCGGGGAGTATCGCAGGAGCCAGAACTGGATCGGCGGATCATCGATCAAGGATGCAATGTTTGTTCCGCCTTCACACGAAGAAGTTGACAGACTTATGAGCGACCTGGAGAACTTCCTTCATAACGATGGGATCGATGTTCCGAATCTCATCCGCATTGCCATTGCCCACTACCAGTTTGAGACTATCCACCCATTTCTTGATGGCAACGGACGTATCGGCCGCCTGCTCATAACGCTGTACCTGGTTAGCAAGGGTCTGCTCGTGAAGCCGACACTCTATCTCTCGGAGTACTTCGAGAAACACCGTTCCGCCTACTATGATAAGCTGATGCTTGCAAGATCAAAGGATGATTTGACTCAGTGGATCACGTTTTTCCTCGTTGCAGTCACAGAAACATGCAAAAAGGGTGTCTCGACGTTCGAAAAGATTCAAAGGCTACGTGATGATGTTGAAGGAAAGAGGATTGTGGTTCTTGGGAAGAAGATCCCGAAGGCAAGGGAACTGGTGGTGAATCTCTACCGGACTCCGAGAGTCAGTGCGGCGGATGTCGGCAAAATACTCAAGGTCACTCAGAAAACGGTCAATGAACTGATCCAGGACCTTGTCCATCTCAAAGTCCTTGTCGAAGTGACAGGAGGCCGCCGGAACCGCGTCTTCTCGTTCGAAGAATATGTGGATCTTTTTTCTAAGTGAAGCACTGTCAAACAGTTCACTGTCCGACGGCACTCTTCATTCCCGCTGCTCCCTCAATGGCCTTCACCGATATCCCCTCTCCTCTCGCATACCGTCCCGGTACGGTTACCGGAAGCGTTCCCGACACGCTGATTCGCCCGGCTACCGCCCGCGCCACAGAGTGCTCCGCGAGATAGGTTCCATTATATGGCGTCATGACGACGGCCGTTTCCGGGATCTTTCCGAGAATATACGGATCACCGAAGGCGACAACGATGACGGGCTTTCCCTGATTGTCCAAGGACGCCAGGAAGCGCTCAAGCGGTTCGGAGAATCTCGCATCCCCCCTCCAGGCTACTACGGAGAGATATATCCCTACGAGCATAACATCGGCGGTTCGCAGGCATTCCGTAAGTTGCACGAATTTCTCCGGGCCCGACTCATTGGACATCCGCACAACATCGACGGAGCCGACAAATGGTTGGAGTTCGTCGGCCAGGTCTGTGCCAATGTGCGGAGCCGGATCCTCCGTCACAGTCACAACACACACCCTCGCCGATCGGGGGAGCGGCAGGATATCCCTGGTATTACGCAGCAGGGTCACAGAGAGATCGGAAATACGTTCGCTGATCCGCCGGGATTCCGGGTGACCGACGATGGTGAAGATGGAGTCCAGAGGAACGAACCGACGGACAGAGAGCCCTGCCCAGAACTTTGCTGCCAGTATCCGCCTGACCGATGTGGCAACCCGCTCTTCGGTAAGTCTTCCGGAACGCACGGCGGCCAGGACTCCGTGATAGCCGCTGTCAATGTCCTCGATGCCGAGGATGGCGTCGACTCCTGCCTCCAGAGCAAGTACTGCGGCTTCTGCCGATCCGTACTGATCGGTAATTCCCTGCATACGCATCCCGTCGGTGACAATGACGCCATCAAACCCGAGTTCGTTCCGGAGCAGTCCGGTGAGAATGGGAGCCGACAACGTGGCGGGCCGTCCGGACGGATCAATACGCGGCAGGGCAAGATGCGACGTCATGATCGCCTTCGCCCCTGCCGCAATTCCTGCTGTGAACGGAACAAACTCGACCGCACGAAGCCGCTCTACATCGAACGGGAGAAGCGGAAGCCGCATGTGCGAGTCATCGCGCGTGTCACCGTGTCCGGGAAAGTGCTTTGGTGTTGCAATCAGCCCTGCCTCCTGGGCACCGCGGACGTACGCGGCGACCATTTCTGCAACAGCGGTCGGGTCTTCACCGAATGATCGCGTGTTGATGACGGGATTGTCGGCATTGCTGTTGACATCCGCAACGGGAGAATTGCTCCAGTGCACGCCGATGGCACGCGCCTCGCGTGCGGTGATACGGCCGAGTTCGTATGCGTTGCGTGGATTCCGCGTTGCACCGATTGCCATCTGCGAAACAAATTGAGTCCCTCCGCCCGGAATGAGCCGAGGAAGCCGGTCCGTCCACCCCCTCGACCGCCGCCAGTAGCTCCCATGGGCGGCACCAGCTTCGAAATCGCCATTGATCAGCAGTGGGACTTTGGCCAACGCCTGGAGTCTGTTCGTGATGGAGGCAATATCCAGGATCGTTCCGCCTCCGAGAATGAGCGAACCCACGTGATACTGGGTAACCATATCACGAACATACCGGTAGGCCTGATCGTCCTCGTGTGTGTATAATCCCACGAACTCCACCACGAACAGTTGCCCGACCCGCTCTTCAATACTGAGCGAGGCAAGAGTTGAATCCACCCACCGGTCCCCCTGTGAATACGAGAGAGCACTGGAAACACCCAGGGAGAAGATAAGGGCCAAACGTCTCATCGTCATGGCGGGGTGCTCTTTTCACTTGTGGTGTATGTGCGGTCAGGTGCCAGGTTCGCATCCGCGGATCAATATCGGTATTGCGGGACGTGAATTCAAGAACGCGTATAGTAGCCGAGTTCTGCCACAAGATTCGTTTTGGTTGACACAATCACAAAAGTCTTGTAGATTGCCTCTCAGTCTTTCTCGCCCCGGGAACTTCAACAATGACACACCTTCTCATCGCACTCCTTCTTGCCGGGTCTCTTGCACAGGGCCAGGGGCGACAATCTGCAAGTGCCGCCGGCGGACCGACTTCTGATGATGCCCGCCCCATGAGCACGCTGGCGGGGATCCAGTCGGTCGAGCGAACACTCAATCTCAAAATCGCCACTCCTTCCGGCGGAACGATCAAATCCTGGTACATCCTGGCTCCGCCACGGGCGATGTGCACACTCAGCGTTGATGGAACCCCGCGCTTCGCGGGCAGGTTTGGAAACCTCTTCATGTCACGTGCCAGCGTCATGTCCAGCGCGACCGGGAATGACGGATTCACCAGCAGGTATTTCTCCGTGACCAATACCGGTCTGCTGAACGGCTACACGGCCGGGCACAACGCATATTTCGATGTTCCATTTACCGACTCGGTAAACATTAGTATTGCCGGCGATACGGCCTGGGTCGCGTTCTATAATATCTTTTACGAGATCGGCAGGCGCGACAGGGGCCGGTACAACGAGTTTTATGCCTGCACAGGCGACAGCCTCCCGACCGATGCCAACGTCAGTGATACGCTCCTGACTCTGAAGAATGTCGGGAGAGGCGTCTACTGGTCATTGTATTACTGGATGCTCTCTGACAGCGTCACGGAAAACAACAGGGCATTCGAGGAAAGGGATTTCTATTGCGTCCCCGACGGGAGAAGCGTGCACCTTTCCACGGGAACGGAAGACTATTGCGGGTACTACTACAATTGGCAGAGTGCCGCAGGGTTGGGGTCAAGAACGTCGGACTTCCATGGTTCACCCACATTCGGCAAGAGAGCCGACGGGAGATACCTGGACGCCTTTTACAGAATTCATGAGCTGGATCGGATCCCATTCGAAAATGATTTCCTTTTCTACTGGGAATCCTGGGACGGCTGGCCGAAGATTCTCCAATCCCGGTACTGTCACATCGGCTACACCATCATCTACTATCTCGAACGCCGGAAGCCGGCGTAGTGCTCCCTTCGAAGTTTCTCTCTCACCACATGATGAGCGGCAATGCCAGCAGATATTCAGGTAGCGATCATCGGCTGCGGAAGCATGGGAGAAGTCCACGCCCAATGCCTTTCCCGTATCGAGCACGTCAGCATGCGCGCGTTCTGCGATGCGGAGGAACAGCATGCACACTCCCTCTGCGCGAAATTCAAGGGGCTGTATGCCACAACCGATCCCGAAAAGGTCCTACGCGATGATGCAGTCGACGCAGTCTACATCTGCACGCATCACGACACACACAGTTCTCTTGCCATCAGAGCCGCAGAGCGTCATAAGCATGTGATGGTCGAGAAACCGCTGGCCCTGACTCTTCGGGAGTGCTTTGAGGTCGGGAATGCGGTCGAAAAGTACGGCATCACCCTGATGACCGGCTTCAAGATGCGTTACTATCCTTCGGTTGCCCGCGCCAGAGAATTCATCCCCTCACCCCTCGTAACGATGGGGCAGATGATGGACGCACGATGGCCCGACGACTTCTGGGCCAACGATCCGGTGAAAGGAGGCGGGAACGTCCTGTCGCAGGGATGCCATACGATGGACCTCGTCTGCCACCTCAACGGTGCGAAACCCATCCGGATTTTTGCGGAAGGGGGGAATTATACGCACCAGGGAAGGGAGATCGTTGATAACATCGTGGCGACCATCCGGTTTGACAACGGGGCCGTTGCGAGCATTGCACAGGGTGATTCAGGACAAACCCCCTTTGTGTCAAAATTTTCCTTTCAGGTTACCGACGGCCGCAAGACGGCGCACCTGAGAAACCGGTTGAAGACGGTCACCTTTTTCGACGGCGAGAACACTCACGAGGTGACCGATCCGGAGGAGTACGGCTTCCCCGAGGAGAATAGGGATTTTGTGCGCTCTCTTCTCACAACTACTCCGCCCCCCATCACGCACATTGACGGCCTCAGGGCCACACTCCTCATTCTGAAGGCCTTTGAGTCATTGAAGACCGGACTTCCACAGACGCTCTCCATCTGAATCATGTCCCATGACAGATCCTCGTCCTGACCCTCTCGCAATTCCGCCTGGTGAATGGCACATGTACAGGCGCGACCACCGTCTGAGCGGCCGTTCGCCGCTGCGCGGGAAGGTTTCCCGGCCTGTTATACGCTGGGCGTTTCCGCTCGGCGGCTCCGAGAACGAATGCTTTCCCGTTCCCGCCTCTGATGGACGGATGGACCTGCTCTTTGCGTATGGCGGATGTATCGTCCGGACTGACGGCACCGGTGCCGCTGTCTGGAAAAGTCAGAGTTACGGTATTAACGCCATCGGCGCCGTCGAGGATCTGGACGGCGATGGCAGACTGGAAATCGCATGCAGTACCGGCTACGAGGTGATTGTCCTCGCCGCTGAATCCGGCCGCCTCCTGATGAGACACTATCTGGGCTTTCCGCTTTCTGCGGGGACTCCGGCCGGTATGCTCCTCTGCCACAAATTCGATAAGAAGTCCAGAGGCATGCACCTGATCGCCCCCATGATGAGTGCGAAAGAAGTACTGGTGTTCGATTTCCGCAATGGGAAGCGAGAAGGGATGCTGGCGCATACGCTCTGGATGGACGACGCCTTTCATCCCACCGTCGCAGCAGCGGACATGAACAATGACGGGGTGGATGAGCTTGTGGTTTCCAAGCTTTGCGGGCTCTATGTATTCAACGTTCTGACCGGGGTCATGACCTCATCTGTCCACTGGACCTCAAATGGCGAGCGTCACCGCAACTATGGCCTGACCCAGCTCGTGGACATCGATGGCGACGGCGCCCGCGAGGTCGTTATCGTCGCAGAGCGCGTTGCACGGCACATTGCGGTGATCGACAATGACGGAAAGGGAAACCTTAGGAACCTCTGGGACAGGTTCATCGAGTTCATCTATCCTAACGACACCACCGAACTCCGTCATACAGGGAATTCGGTGCAGGACGTGGACGGTGACGGAAAACCCGAACTGGTGGTGAGTCTCTTCAACGCCAGAAGAGATGGGCGCTGGTGGCTGGAAATCCTCGATCCCGGAACCGGCACGATCAAGCTGGAAATGCCCGACACATACCTCTGGGGCGTACAGGATGTGAACGGCGATGGCGTGTCTGAACTGCTGGTCGGGAAGGAATACCAGCGCAATCCGATTCCATTTTCCCTGGTGGAAGTCACCAGCGTCAGAGACCTGAAGCCCGAAGTGCTGTGGAGTTGCGACAATGCACGATTTGCGGGGAGGCCCCTCCGTCCCTCGGGGTCGAAATCGAACTTCCGGCCGGTGCAATTCGGCCATGATGAGACGTGGACAGAATTTTCGGAAGGCGGCGGCACCGTTTTTCTTTTTACCGTTGCGCCGGACCGGACCCGCTGGCTTGCCGAGGTCTCGTGGAGGGATGGACTGATTGCCGTGAGTTCGACGCCGCTCGGTTCATCCGGCGAGTTCGTCATGTCAGCGCTTGCCGACGTCGATGGTGACGGCGTGTGCGAATGTGTTCTGTCGGAAAACAACGGCAGGATCCTCATTGTTCGCGCCGACAGGGGTGTTCAGGCGGCCTGGGCCGTCGGGTTTCGATTGCAGCTTGAAGGATTCTCCGCCGCGCGGCCCGGCCCCGTGCCGGTGGTCTACCGGGCATACGGGGATCAACAACCCTTCATCACGATCCCCGACAACACCAACACACTCCATCAGTTGCAGGTCGATCGATCAGGAACGAAGGTTGTGGAGCGATGGGAGAAGCGCGGACGCGGATGGATGGGCTATGATAATTGCTTCCACAGCGCATATGTGCGGGACGTTGACGGGGACGGCACGCTGGAACTGATGGCGGTGAACCCGGAGCGGGAAGATTGTTCCGAACTCATGGCCCTGGGTCCCGACGGTGCGGTGAAACGATCGTGGCTGTTCCCCGAAACCCCGCCCCCTGGGCTGACCAGAATCGGGCTCTATGCATGGATCGTCACATGCGGAAACACTCCAGACGGGAACTCTGAAGCGACTATTGTTGCTTCGTCATACGCATCGTATTCGATGAACTCCGAAGAGACCGTCGCTGTAGACCTCCAGAACAACACACTGTGGCACCGGAGACAGCAGGGCGAAGGGGAGTGGGGACGCGGAGTTGGACCCTGGAGCGCTTTTTCCGTCCTTCAATCAGCAGGCAAACCGGCACAGATTCTCTTTCTTGCAAAAGATCTTCTCTGCCACCTGGATGCCCGGTCAGGCCGGTGGATTCGGGAACCATGGATTCTCTGGCGCGCCACCAACTCCGTGATGAATCAACCTGATTGGGATTTCACAAAAGACCGCCAGGCGGATTTCGGTTCGGCAAAGGATCCGTTTACCGCCTACGGCTCTCCCATTCTTGCCGACGTGGACAATGACGGCCGGGATGAGATTCTCGTGGGAGGATGTTTCGGGGGATTCGGAGTGCTGCGCGACGATTTTTCCATCCTCTGGTGGATGCAAACACCGTTTACCGATATGATGCTCCGCCTCCCGGGAATCGCCGACGTTCAGGGCGATGGACGTCTCTGTGTCGGCATATGCCGGGCAAACGGAATTTTCAGCTGCCTCGAAGGGGCCACAGGAAAAGTCCTGTGGAACATCGATCTCCAGAGCACCACGGCGGACATTGTGAGCTGCGATATCGATGGTGACGGCAAGGAAGAATTCCTGGCCGGAACCACCGACGGCCGGCTGCTTGCCATCGGTACCGATGCCTCCGGACAGGGTGTCGTCCGCTGGAGTGTGAATATCGGGTGCGCCCTCGGTAATCCGGTTGTTGCAGATGCCGACGGCGATGGATTCAGCGAAGTTATCGTTGTGACCGGAGACGGATCGCTCGTCTGCATCGGCATGGGAGAGTGACAATGCGCAAGGTGACCATCGGGACAACGGCGTTTCTGGTTGAAGACTCGCCGCACACCATCAAAATGAACATCAGCAGGGCCATTGGCTATATCACCCTCGCGAAATCTCAAGGAGCCGACATCCTCTGTCTTCCGGAGATGGTGAGCACCGCAAACGTTCCCCCGGATCTGGAATACCATGCGGAAGACTTCCCGGGAGAAATCACCGCAGCCTTCCGCCGGGCGGCACGGACACACAACATCCATGTCGTCGCCCCGTATCTCGTCCGTTCGGGAAAGAAAATCTATAACCAGGCGACAGTCATCGACAGAAGAGGGAAGATAGCGGGTTTCTATCGCAAGGTTCAACCGACGGCGGAGGAGAGCCGGCACGTTGCCCCGGGAAAAGACCTTCCGGTCTTTGATCTGGAGTTCGGCAGGATCGCCGTCATGATCTGCATGGACATCTATTTCCCCGAGATTCCGCGGATCTATGCATTCAAGGGGGCGGAGATTGTGTTCTGGCCAACGGTCTCGCACGGGCCCACACAGGAAACTCTTCGCACGCAGCTTACTGCCCGTGCCGTAGACAATTCACTTATTATGGCCGAGGCGAACCTCGCAAACCATCCGCCCTATGCGGCGTACACAGGCCGGTATCGGCCCGCGACCGCACGTATCATCGATCACAACGGGGACATTCTGGCGCAAACCGGAAGACGCCATGGCGTTGCCACCGCGACGGTCGATCTGGACGAAGTGCGGCTCACCTCGCAATGCGTGCTGATCCGTGAACCGGACCGGATGAGGGAAGACCTGGAGAGCATCACGCGGCTTGACCTGTATGCACGCGAGTACCAGAAACTGTCCCGGAAACAAAAGAGAGTCTATTGATGTCCCCCCTGCGCATCGCGGTTGCAGCAATTCTCTTTCTCACGCTCCTCTCTTGCGGCGAGAAGACACAGCCTCAGGGTTCCATCACGCTGACGCTGTATCACTGGATGGAGAAGGACCGATCGCTCTGGGAAGAAGAGATCATCAAACCTTTTGAGAAATCCCACCCGGGCATCCGCGTTATTCTGCAGACATCGCCATATCCGCTCTTCGTCACCAAGAGTCTTACCTCGATAGCTTCCGGGAACCAGTTGGCGGATCTGATGTTTGCTGAAGATTGGTTCGGACAGGAGCTGATTCACAAGAAGTACGCATTGAACCTCATGCCGTATGTGAGACGTGATCTCGCCATTGATGATTTCAACAGCGAGACATTCACCGAATGGCGGGGAGTCGCACAGCGGGAGGATGAACTCTATGGCTTCCCGGCGTGTCTCGGATTGACGGTCCTGTTCTACAATAAGGACCTGTTTGACCGTGCGGGAATCCCGTACCCTGACACGTCATGGACGTACGAAGATCTGCGCAGGGTCGGTGAACGGTTGACACTGGATACCGACGGGGATGGCATCCCGGATCAGTGGGGGCTCTCCTTTGATGTGCATTACACCGGACTCGAGACGGTACTCTACTCGTTCGGCGGTCGCATGCTGACCGATGACTCCAAACGGGCGGACCTGAGCGAAGCGGCCACTCTTCGGGGTTTTCATTTCATCAAAGACCTGTTCGTCGACCGGAGGATAGCATCAAACACCACATCGTTCGTCAATCCCTGGGCTTCGTTTGTCGGGCAAAGGGCAGCCATGATTTTGATCGGATCCCTGGGTGCGGTGAATCTGGAAGGCAGCCCCATCCGTTGGGATTTGACGTTTCCACCGAAGGGACCCGGCGGCAAACGGATGTCGAGACGGTTCACCATGGCGTTCATGATCCCCAGGAATTCACCCCATCCCGACGAGGCATGGGAGCTTCTCCACTGGATACTGACAAAGAGTCCGGTTGAACGCCTCAACACCCAGTACCTCGGGATGATGCCGACGTACAAGCGGTTCACGCAATCTGCGGAGTGGCTCACTGCACCCCCCTCCCATAACCGTCATCTTCTTGTCGAACTCGAGCAGCGGCATGCATTTCCGCTGTTTACACCCGCATGGCAGGAGTGGCGCGACAACAACCTGACGCCGGAGATGCTCCTGATGATTCAGGGGAAGAAACCGGTGGAAGAATGTGTTCGCGACGCCGAGCGGAGAATCAATGGTGTGCTTGCCCGTGTGTTCAAGAACCAGAGAAATCACCCATGATTCGCATCGGACTTGTTGACCTGGATACATCCCACCCCCAAGCGTTCACGCGCATCCTTCGCACCATCCCGGATGTTGAGGTCAGTGCACTCTGGGACGGCCATGACGTCTGGCCGGAGGGATACGAGAGCACATTTGCCAAGGCAAACAACATACCGGTTGTCTGTTCGCGCCTTGAGGACATGCCGGATCGTCTGGATGCGGCGATGATTCACGGGACAAACTGGGACTCTCACATCGAAAAAGCACTTGTCTTCATGAAGGCGAAGAAACCGGTGTTGATCGACAAGCCCGTTGTCGGATCCGCGGGTGATTGTGATCGGCTGCTGAATCTGCAGGAAAAATATGGCTCGCTCGTGTACGGCGGATCGTCACTGCGATACGCAAGAGAAGTCACCGCATTACGCGGGATGATCGGTCCGCGCGATAACCTGGTTTCCATGCTTGCCGCGGGTCCGGGCGATTTTTTCAGCTACGGCATTCATACCACGGAGATGCTTCAGGGGTGCGTGGGGATCGGCGTGAAATCGGTGAGGGCGATAACGCAACACCGGGTTCCACTGCTGGCGGTGACATACCACGACGGCTTTGTGGCGCTGATGCGGCTGCAGATGCCTTTTCACGAATGGTCGCTTTGCGCCCATACCGTCACGGGGTTGCACACAACGACGGTCAGCGTCGACGGACTGTATGAACCCTTTCTCCAGAATTTTGTTTCTCTGTTGAAGGGTGGGAAGGTCGACTACACACTCGCGGGGCCGGTGGAGGCCGTTCGCGTGCACCTCGCCGCGAAGATCGCTCTTGCGAAAGGGACAGAAGTGTCGCTGGACACACTGCCGGGCGACGCAGGATTCCCCGGGCGAGCATTTGCCGAGGACTATGCGGCGGCAAAGCGGCGAGAGTCACAGCACTGACCAAGAGAATCCATCACGCGGCACCGATTGAGGAGCAGATGATTCGATCCTGACAAACTGGAACGGTATCGCGTCAGGGAGTGAGCGCCAAAGGATGATAACACCGGCCAGAGCCTTCCGGGTCCTTGAACCTTATCTGTACCTGCTTCCCACCATCATCGGCTTGATGCTCTTCAGCGCGGGCGCCGTTGCGGCTTCCTTTTTCATAAGCTTCACGCAATGGGACGTGGTCTCATCCCCCGAATGGGTTTGGCTGGACAACTACATCGCGCTCTGGCAATCGGACCTGTTCTGGGAAGTTTTTCGTAACACCCTCTATTTTATTCTCCTCGCAGTTCCTCTCTCGGTCGCATGCTCGCTCGCCCTTGCCCTTGTGGCAAACACCGGGTTGAAAGGGATTACGCTCTTTCGCACGGCGTATTTCCTCCCGGTTGTCTCCTCTATGATCGCTGTAGCTCTCGTCTGGAGCTGGATCTATAATCCCGAATACGGCCTGCTCAACTATCTCCTGCAGCTGCTGTTCGGGGTCAAGGGGCCGGCATGGCTGGACAGTACTACGTGGGCGCTTCCTGCGATGGTCATTGTCACGGTCTGGAAGGGATTGGGATACTCGATGGTGATTTTCCTCGCCGGACTTCAGAATATCCCTCAGGATCTCTATCATGCGGCGACCATCGACGGCGCCGGTGTGTGGAAAAGATTCCGGCATATCACTCTTCCGATGCTTTCACCCACGACATTCTTCGTCATTGTCATCACGCTGATCAACTCGTTCCAGGTGTTTGAGCAGACGTACGTCCTCACAAGAGGGGGGCCGGCAAACTCAACACTCACCATGAGCTACTACATCTACCAGAATGCATTCCAGTATTTCCAAATGGGAAAGGCGGCGGCAATCTCGTACGTTCTGTTTGCAGCCATCTTCGTTGTGACGCTCGTGCAGTTCAGGATCCAGAAGCGTTGGGTGTTTTATGGATAGCGCGATCCGGAAGATAGTGCGATACGCTCTCCTGACCTCCATAGGTGCGGTCATGGTGGGTCCGTTCCTCTGGATGGTGTCGACATCAATGATGGACCAGCAGGACATCTTCCGTGTTCCACCGCTGTGGATCCCGGATCGGATTCATCTGAGAAACTATCGCGCGATCATGGAGGTCCTGCCGCTGGGGACATTGCTCGTGAACAGCTTCACGATTGCCGTCAGTGCGACCATTGGCCAGCTCTGCAGTTGTACGCTGGCGGCGTACGCATTCGCGCGGATGAAATTCCGGGGGAACGGAGTTCTGTACTTCGTTCTTCTTGCAACAATGATGATCCCGGCGCAGGTCACAATGATCCCGGCATTTCTGATCATGAAGTCCCTCGGATTGATCGACACACTGTACGCGCTGATTGTGCCGGCATTTTTCGGCGGTGCGTTCGGGACTTTTCTGTTACGGCAGTTCTTCTCCACGATCCCGACGGATCTGGAGGATGCCGCGCGCATGGACGGATGCGGGCGCTTCAGGATTCTCTGGTCGATCGTTCTTCCGCTCTCCAAACCCGCTCTGGCAACACTTGCCCTCTTCACATTCATGACCTACTGGAACGATCTCCTGGGGCCGGTGATTTACCTGTCGAGTGTGGAGAACGCAACATTGACCATGGGGCTGGCAAACCTTCAATCGGGCGTTATGGTGACGAGATATGATTTGCTCATGGCAGGATCAGTCCTGAGTGTCCTGCCGATTCTCCTGCTCCTGATCATCGGGCAGCGTTGGTTCGTGAAGGGAATTGCCACAACGGGGTTGAAGGAGTGAGGGATGCAAGAAGGCCGCTGCGTGGGATTGAGTGTAAGGATTGTGAAGGGAAATCCTTGCGACAAAAACAAGAAAATCGTATATTTACGACGTTTTGTGTGCAGGTATGATCCCGTCGGTTGGCGTGGTCGCTGGACGGCCCCGTAGCTCAACTGGATAGAGCAACAGCCTTCTAAGCTGTAGGTTCCGCGTTCAAGTCGCGGCGGGGTCACGAAGATTGAACAGAGATGAGCCGGACTTTAACCGGGCTCCATCTTGCCCCCATCGTCTAGAGGCCTAGGACACGAGCTTTTCAAGCTTGGAACATGGGTTCGAATCCCGTTGGGGGCACACTCACTAGGTGTGTTCGGCCTTTCAGAATAATCTCTTCAACGATTTTCCTCGCCGACCCGGGCATTGCCAGCAAGTAGCGCTTAGCGACTTCCTCCAATTTGACTCCCTTTTCGGCCAGAGTCATCAGTGAGGAAATTTGGTTGTTGAGTCGAAGGAACGCAGTCTGTTGACATATCCAGTATCGGTGTACGTCCTACGCTTGTGCCTCCTACCCGGAGGGCCGATGGTTTGAGTGCTCCCAGAGAAATTGAAATTGCAGTGAGGGCAACTCATGAGGCCTGAAGGGGGATAGGGGCTCTAGCTTGTAGAGGTACCTGCACCAAGCTTCTTATCAAGCAACACCGCCTTGGCGAGCAAAAAGTTCGAGGAAGGCGGGCGGTGTGTAAGCACGGGCATGTCAACCCACCTTTAGCTTTTTGGCTATATCCTCGTCCGGGAGGAATACATAGGTCCGTCCCTCCTTCACGGTCTTGAAGAATCCCCTTTTTTCCAGGTCAAATAGATCTGTCCTAGCAGTCTGATAGACAATTCCATGGGTATTCATGTGTCTGCGAATGGTATAGGTGGTGTCCGGATGTCTCAAGGCGTGCTGCAAGATTTCCACTTGGCGGTGGTTCAACCCGGGAACCCTGCGCAGCTGCGATTTCGCCTTCTTGAATTCGCCCTGTTTCCTCCCGATGTATAGGTTCAGGTCTTCTATTGCCAGACGAAGAGTCCTAACGTGAAAGGAAACAAAATATGTCAAATCTCCGCTGTCTGTCTGCGAGAATCGGAAAGCTCTCATATACTTCGAGGGGGCTTTGAGAATGATCCTGGATATCGGCAAAAACTCCATCAGCCAATATTTCTGTTTGAGCATGAACCAGTAGAAAAGGGCTCTTGCTGTTCTCCCGTTTCCATCCACGAAAGGATGTTCGTACGCCAGCCAAAAATGCAAGATGATAGCCTTAACAACCGGGTGTATGAATGTCGATTCTGGGGTTTCATTGGCAAATTTGCAGAGTAGTTTGACTCTCCGATCGAGTTCACTTGCCGGCGGAGGTGTATGCAGTATTTGACCATCCGTCATGTCAACGACATGAACCTCTTCAGCGGCCCTCCTAAAGCGTCCTGCAGCACTTGCGTCCTCAAGCGTACCGGCAGCCATGGAGGCCTGCAGCTCGCATAGCATTTCAGTCGATAATTCGTGGTCAGCCAGCTCCTTTACCATTCTCATGGTACTGTAATTATTGAGTACCATCTGTTCGCCTCTATTGCGCGGCTTTCGTTGCTGCCGCAACATCTCCTTCGCTTTCTTTCGGGTGGTCGCAGCACCTTCAAGTATGCTCGATGCAATTGCCTCTTCCATCAACGAGTTCAATATGTACCTGTCTCGATCCGTTGGTCCTGCGATCGGTTCGTCTATCAAGATCTGACCCGTTGCGTTCTGATCTATCAAGTGCAATTCTCGTTGAATGCCATTTGGCAACCAGTAGCCGAATGAAGCCCCATCCATGCTCACTAGCCCAACAGGTCTTTTCTGGCCAAACCTTGACATCTTCAGCAACGACCAGCCCATCTCAGGTGTTATGCCTTTTGGCATTGGACGGAACCGAAAATCGTCCCAATGCAAGTACTTCTCATTGGATCGCTGTATTAGGTTCTTGGTTTCCTCTTGTGAGAGCAATGCAACAATTCTCTGAGGATCACTAAGGAAGATCTTGGTAAAATCAGGTGGTATCGCTACGGGTTTCATGGGTATTGTGAGTTTTATACTAATCTATTCTAGATTAGTATAAAAGTCAATACTAATTTAGCATTGATTAGCATCGATTAGCATAGGTTGGGCTCAGTGATCTCCCCACTTGCGCCTCAATCCAGCCAAACAAATACTGGTTGATCCTGATGTAATGCTTGAGCATCAAATCCGGCTACACGCTACTGGATCCAGAACCTTGGGTTTAGACAGCGACCGTTTTCGCAATACAGCCTCACGGGCACAGCCCGCTTTTCACCATCCAAACCGCCTTGAACACTCCGAGGTCGTACAAATCACACAGATATCTCAATACACTCTCACAGACCCATCTCAGAACACCCATTCACCTCATGTCCCGTTGGAAACGCGAAGGGCCCGGTGATGAATGCCGAGCCCTCTATTTACCGCTTCAGTTGCGATCGTGCTATTTTTGGGTTAGTATCAGCTGATACTATTTCAGAAGGAGTAATTTGCGCGTCTGGACGAAGTCGCCCGCTCCGCTCTTGGAGTCACGCCCGATGGCGGAGTCCAGAGGGCGGACCTGCAGTTGGTAAAAATACACTCCACTCGCAAGATTTGACCCGTCGAACTTGACCTCGTGAACCCCCGCATCCCTCCTCTCATTTACGAGCACAGTAACCTCTCGACCAAGCAAATCATAGACGCTCAACCTTACCTCCGTAGACTTCGGCATCTCATACCGGATCGTGGTGTTGGGATTGAAGGGGTTGGGGTAGTTCTGCTTCAAAACGAACCTGATCGGGTGTGTACCATCGAGAAAAGGAACATCCGTAGCCAGCGGGCTTTCGCATGCACCAATATCGGGTCTTGTGCCACTCGGTTGCGGCCGTGGACCACCATAGAAACAGAACGATGGCGCGTGATGCCACACATTTGCGATATGCATTGAGTCGACGCCAGCACCGATGCACGGACTGGAATCTGACAGGCGGTAGGTGCCATCAACGAAGAGAGGGTCTGCATCGATATTCCCCAGCGTATCCCCCCAGCCCCCCCGGACATCCGAATAATGAAGCTCTATCCCCCCGTACGTGTTCGGTTGGTGCCACGTGGTCCATTCGGGGACATCACCCAGGTAGATCTCTCCCCACTCCGTTGTGTCCTGGAGTTGATTCCACACGACGTTGTTCAGCAGAAAAGGCACGTGATTCATGATGTGGAATCCGGAGCCGTCCCCGGCTGTGTTGCTTCGCAATCGTGTTGTTGATGAATGCGGGTCTCGGCATGTATTTGCCCGGGGAAGTCAGATTCGTGGTTGCGCCGCAGTATCTCCAGATCGATACTCCGCCACCCAGATAAGCTGCATAGTTGTTACATATGAGGTTGTTGTAGAACAGTTCCCCGGGATCATCGTCCAAGGTCCCTGAGGGCGTGTCAGTATAGGCAACGTACACTCCTCCCCCGAAGCTCCGATAACCCAACGCTTGATTCCCAGTAATGACGTTGTTGCGAATGATCTTGACTCCCGGATTCGGGAATGCAGTGCAAATGCCGAGTCCACCACCCATTGCTTTCCAGTCTCCCAAGTCAACGCATGTATTGTCCTTGATGTGGTTGTGCTCGATGATGAAGTTTACGGACACATTCGGTAGTTCAGACATGACACTCATCCCTCCCGCTCCAGCCTTGTTCCCTTCGACCCGATTGCCCGCAATGAGATTACCCCGGACGACAAGAAACGTGCCCGGAACACCGAGCGGGCTAGATCCAAGGCCCCCGTTACCTGCCTCCCCATATGGATCAGGAACCGACCTATGACTAATGTCATTTCCCGTTATGTGGTTGTTCGCAATCAGCGCACTCGACCCGCCGACCAACACACCTCCGCAAATCCTGGCATATGCTCCGAGGAGGAACATGCGCGTCCCGAAGCCACCTGTGATGGTAAAGCCACACAGCACAGTGGTCGTATCTTTGCAGGATGCGATCGTTACAGCGGTTGCCAGGTCAGTGCTGACAGGACGGCTCCCATCAATGATTGTGCGAGGGATATGATTTGTGTCCCCATCCAGGATGTACTGACTTGCAACAACGATAGACTTGCTCTGGATGACGATGTTCTCATAGTACCGTCCGTCTGCCACCAGAACTGTGTCCCCGTCATGAGCTGCATCGATCGCCGTCTGAATCGTCGGATAGAACGACGGAACATTCAACAACCGCCTTGCCGTTGCCACGCCGATCTCTCCGACCGAGAAAGGGCCATAGTCGTAATACATATAATAGATTGAACCTCTGACTGCAACGGCCGGTACCTCAACGGTGGCATAGGGATTTGCGGCGGCATACGGATCATCCTGTTTCTTGAAAACGGGATTAGCATCGTATTTGCTCCAATGAACACCATTGATGCTGGTCGCATAGCCTATTCCTGCTTCGGCCCCATTCCCCTTGTCTCCATAATAGAACATTTCAAAGCCGGCCGGACTCGGCAAGACCCAACAGAAACAAGCCCTTGAGGCATCCCAACTTCCGGTCGGACTTACTCTGAGTACTGGGTCGCTTGAGCCAGGTGTAGCGGGGTCGTTGTATTTGGTCCAGACAATCCCGTCCGGAGAGGAAGCCATGCCTACCTGCCAAAACCCTAGTGGAAATTCCAGGTTGCTGCGCGGTATAGTACATCAGGTACCCTGAATCAGTTCGCAGCACGGAACTGGGGGCAATGAATCCGGCATCCCATTCTCCCGAACTTCCCACCGACAGCACAGCAGTATGGAGCCGGATCCATGGACCTTCCGGACGTGTTGCGGTTGCCCGCCCGATGAAGTCCCCCGGCCCGGAGCCACCGGATGATTTCGCACCATAGTACATGATCCACGCCGATTCTTCTACCAGCACTGTCGCACCACTCACAGCGTACGCATCGAACCCGCTGCCGTCGGCTTGCAGTATCGGATTGGCGGCACTTTTGGTGAATGCAAATCCGTCTACTGAAACGGCTAATCCGATCGCTAAGGGCTGCGATTCAGCGTTCACAGTCCCTGTGTAGAAGATGTACGTCGTGTCGTTGTGAATCACAACGCTCGGTGCGAATGCGGCGCCGGCATCCCAATGTCCAGCCGCACCCTTTCCGAGCACCGGGTTCCCGGGGTGAGCATTGAAGTGCCAGGGCTGAGACGACGCATATCCGCTGAAGAGAGCGACGGCAAGCGCAAGGATGGACGCCGATGCGAGAGCACGTTTAGTGTTCATTTTGCACCTCCTCTGATATTCACGCCGGAACAATGCTCCACCTCAACCGATTCGGCTTCAGCCACGGCGCCTTGTACTGTCTCTCGGTGGACCAACGGAAGATCGCTGACTGCGAGGTCAGCTTGTGCAGCGACACTCAAGGATACCCGGCCTTTCGATCTGCCCCCGGTCACACCATCGCTCACAAGATAAGCTTCGGTGCACCCGGAAGTCTATCACCGATTCAGCATTCTCATGCGATCTTTCAGCACGATCGCCTGACTTCAATGCCATCAGGCCCTGACAGGCCTCACCTTCGAGGATGCAGTACGGTTTTCGCGGGTGTCACGTGGGAGGTACGACGGGGGTATCTGAGGGGGAAAAGCCGAATTTCCTTCTGTAGGATTGTGCGAAATGGGAAAGGCTGTTGAAACCTACTTCGAATGCAGCTTCCGATACCGTTGCAGCCCTTCGTTCGAGCAGCTGACGCGCCCGCTCCAGTCGAATTGCACGAATGAACTCATTGGGATGTTGGCCAGCGATGGCGGTCAGCTTGCGTTCCAGCTGGGAGACGCTGAATCCGACCTCCCGGGCAAGGTGCTCCACACCGAACTGGTCATCCCCGAGATGCCGCTGAACCGTGGAAAGACATTTCTGCAGGAATGCGTCGTCCAGAGATACCACCGGAACAGCCTCCGGAACAAACCGCCATTCACGACTGAATCTCTCCCTTAGTCTGCGCCGGAGAGCGATGAGATTCCCGACGCGAGCCTTGAGCTCCCCAAGATCGAACGGTTTTATGAGATAGTCATCGGCCCCCCACTGCAATCCCTCCACCTTGTCCTTCGAGGCGGCTCTCGCAGTCAGCAGTATGACCGGGATATGGCTGGTCCGCTCATCATTCTTGAGCCTCCTGCAAAGCTCGAATCCGTCCATCCTCGGCATCATCACGTCACTTATCACGAGGTCGGGGATCTCGTCAACTGCACGCTGCAGTCCTTCCTCACCGTCGGTCACACCATCAACGCGATAGTGCGCTCTGAGCGACCCTGTAAGGTAAGCGCGCATATCCGGATTGTCCTCCACCACGAGCACCAGCGCTTTGTGCCGGGCCCCGGATTTCTGGACTGCCCTCACCGTGCTCGACTGCGGCAGCGGCACATCCGAGGATTCCCCGGGAGGACCCTCCGCAACTTCTGATTCAGCACCACCCTCCACGATCTCATCTGAACTGAGGTGGCTTTTCCCGAGGGGGAGCAGGATTCTGAATGTCGTCCCCTTCTGCACGCGGCTCTCCACGGAAATGCTCCCCCGGTGCAGGTCGACGAGTTCTTTTGCCAGGGCCAGGCCGATACCGCTTCCCCCCAGCTCACGCGCCGTGGCATCCTCGACCTGGTAGAATCGTGAGAAAATTCTTTCCACGCTTTCGGGCGGGATTCCGATCCCGGTATCCGTCACCGTGATCTCGACATGGCGGGCCTCTGCGGGATGCCCCTCCTGCCGGAGCTCACTAGCCTGGAGCGAGACACCCACCAGAACTTCCCCCCCGTCCGGCGTGTACTTGAATGCATTGGAGAGCAGATTGTACATCACATTCTCGAATTTCCCCGGGTCCAGATAGACCTCGACACGGTCAGGACGTGCTGTGAATGACAGGCATATGCGCCTCAATCTGGCATGGGACTCAAAATTGGCGATGACTCTGCCTATGAAGCGCACCAGGTCAACTGGGCGGGCCTGAAGCTTCAGCCTTCCGGCTTCGATCTTCGCAAGATCAAGAAGCTGGTCGATGAGTCTCTGCAAACGTCGTGCACTCCGTTCCATGATGTGAAGCTCATGACGATCCAATTCATCGCGAGTCCGGGCCAACAGCTGGCAGACGGGGCCCAGGATCAACGTCAACGGCGTCCGGAACTCGTGCGAAATGTTCGCAAAGAAGTGGGACTTCATGCAATCGAGTTCTTTCATTTTCTCTGATTCCACGCGTCGCAGTTCAAGCTCGTGCTGGTACCGGAGACGACGGGTTTGCAGCCGCCAGACTCCCACGAGGGTCGCCAGGACAAGGAGTGCATACCCGGCGTACGCCCAGCCCGAACGCCACCAGGGAGGCGTAATCGTGATGACAACCGACGCCCCGGTCTCGTTCCAGACTCCGTGGTTATTTGATCCTTTGACCCGAAAGAGGTATGTGCCAGGGTCGAGATTGGTGAAGCTCGCGGTTCGTTCCGTGCCGCAGTAGATCCACTCGTCTTGCAAGCCCTCCAGTCTGTACGCGTATCGGTTCTTCTCGGGATTGGTGAAATTCAAAGCTGCAAACTCCAGGGAAATAGCGTTCTGAGAATACGGGAGGGTAATGTGGCGGAGGAACTGGATCGCCGTGTCCAGCTCCAGACTCTTGTGGTAGACCTTGAAATCCGTCAGCCGGACTGGAGGAACATGCGAGTTCCTCCGGAGTTGCTCCGGGTAGAATCCGACCGATCCTGACGCGCCGCCTGAAAACACCAACTGTCCATCGGGTGCTCGCGCGGCATCCTGGCGGCCGCCGCCGAAAGCTGCAAACGGCAACCCTTCGCCTGTGCCATAGCTCGTGATACTTCCATCTCTGACATCAAACATGGAAATGCCCTCGGCAGTGGCACACCAGATGTTCCCCCTCGAGTCTTCACGCACCTTGAGCACCCAGTCGCTCGCCATCCCGTGTGCGGCAAAGAAGGTTGTAAGCGTGTCGCTCCTCAGGTCCAGCCGATTCAGGCCGAACGCTGTTGCGATCCACACGGCATTGGTGTCTACGACCGTCGGTCTGATAATGTCGCTTACCAGATCATAGCTTAGACCATTCCGGTGACCCGAGTTGCTCGCGTAGTGCTTCACCTCGGCAGGCCGTTCATTTGCCATCCGGATCCTGTAGACGCCGTCACCTAGTGTCCCCACCCAGAGGAGTCCCGATTGGTCTTCGAAGAGCGAGACGATCTCCCCCATCCCTGGTTTTCTGAATTGCAGATCGACGTTGACAAACCGATTCTGTGCTCTCCGGTATAGCTGGAGGTCTCGATCCAGCGAAGCGATCCAGATATCACCGGTTCGTCGCATCACAATGGCCGTGGGGAAATTCGGCGCGATTCCGGCTGGATTTCCTTCATCCTTCAGGAATTGGTGAGCGGTTCCGCTGGCGGGGTGAAGCCTGTTCAGGCCGCCTCCGTTTGTTGCCAGCCATATGTATCCGCTGTCGTCTTCACAGATAGCATTGATACAGTCGGCACCGATGCTCCGAGGAGCGCCCTGCCGGAGTTGGTAGTGTGTGAAGCGGCCGGACCGGAAGTCATACCTGTCGAGGCCTGAGGCGGCAAAACCAAACCAGAGATTTCCCGACCTGTCGAAGAATGCGCTCTGGACGGCCGTGCTGCTCATGCTGTTCAGCTCCCCTTCGCGTCGTCGATAATGGATGAAGGGATTCTGGTGGTAGTCGAGTTTGTACAGCAAGGACCCGAAGGTGGGGATCCACAGGTTCCCCGATTGATCCCGGTAGAGGGAGGAGACGATCTCCTTCCCCAACGCTTCATAGCGTGTGAATGAGGGTTTTCTTCCAACCGACAGTGCCTTCAAGGGAATTGACGCGAGCCCTTTATCACAGGTACCCACCCAGAGGGTACCCGCAGGGTCGATAAGGAGCGAACTGATCCTGTCGGAAGGGAGAGAAGAGCGATCGGATCTATCGTGCCTGAAGCGGTGAAATCGTTCAGTTCTTGGGTCGAACATGTTGATCCCCCCGCCATCGGGTATCCCCAAAAAACCAGTCCCGATCCAGAGATTCCCCGATTCATCTTCACAGATGGAACTCACCGTATTGTGGCTGAGGCTTAGCGGATTGCCGGGATCGTGCCTGAAATGCCGCATGTCACCTGTTCTTGGGTCAAGCCGGCTCAATCCCCCCTGGATTGTGCCTGCCCAGACATATCCCTGACGATCTTTGTGCAGAGCAAGAACAAAATTGTCACCCGAAGGGTGGCCGGGCGAAACAGTGTCGGAACAGTCATAAACTCTGCAGTGAGGGGTTCCTTGGGAATCCAGAACCAGGTTCATGACACCTCGATCCTTGGTCCCAAGCCAGACCGAGCTATCATCGTCGGTGAGAACCGTCCATACGTCCATGTGAGCGAAGTGAACGAACCGATCGGTTCTTTGATCATAGTAGTTCAAGTCACCCCCATAGGTCCCTATCCAGAGATTCCCGCGATGATCGCCGTCGATATCCGTTACCCAGATGTCGGATATCCCGTTCGAATCATTGAGAGCAATCGTGTATCGCTTGAAGCCGTACCCATCGTACCGGTAGAGACCTGTCTCGGTGCCGATCCAGAGGAAGCCGGATGAGTCCTGAAAGACACAGGTGGGAATAACGAATCTGTACTGTTCAAACCGCGGTTGAACTGATTGAGCGTGGAGCACACTGGTCAATGCAAGGAATCCAATGACGCAGAAGGCACACCAGCCACGTTGCTTCAGTTCTTCCATGGCAGATTGTTCACCACCTAGGTGTCAAGGGGATTTTGTCCTCGGCCTTTCCAGAAAACCAGCGAAGGGGTACCAGCGGTAGAAGAGGGAGGCACATGCAATGGCCAACGCAGGTCGCACGTGTATACGAGGTAGGCAGCAGGTCGGGAGATTGCCATATCGAAGGGGCGGATGCATGTGCGCGCCTGCCAGAGCAAGTCGGGGAGAACAGTATTTGATTCCGATGGGAAAATCTTGGAGACGCTTCAGCTGCCGCAATGTACGGTGAGAGAGGACGAGAGTCAACTATAGAAAAGAATGTCAAGAGGAAACATAGCCCAGGAATCCTAAGACTTCGGGACTCAATCGCCCCTGGCAAAAGTCCAAACTGTTTCACCCCATGTCCCGTTGGGGGCACAGAGCCGGAACGTAAGCGGGACGGCAAGGAAGAACGAAGAAATACCGGGGCGATGCACCGCCTTTACACCCGCAAAAGCCGTTCCCGGCGTTGTTCCACCTTCTCTACCCCTGCCGGCGATGATACAACCGATGCACCTCCAGTTGATGCTTCAGCGTGATTGCCACTTTCTTCTTCAATTGATCAATGAAATCCGGACCCAGGGTGAAGATGTCCTCTTCCTCTTTGGTCGGCGCCGTTTGCACCAGAGGCACCCTGCTTGTCTCCAGCAACCGGATCAGTTCATTGGTGTTGTCAATGTCGTGCCGGGTAACGATCTGGATCTCCCGCAGTTTCTGATCGCCGTCCATGGGATAGATGTTCTGCTCCACAGGCGGCTGCGAGTAGTCCGACCGGTCCAGGATGTCCTGGTACTGAATGGTATAGAGCACGTTGCGATAGAAGCAGATCAACGTCCGCAGTCTGTTCTGCAACAGAGCCCAGGGATCGTCCGGTGTTTTTTTCACTTTGCCGATATCGTCAATGGCCGACTGCAGCAGCGCGATCGCCTGCGTGAACAGGTTGCCGGTGATCAGTGATCCGGAGAAGCCGTTGATCAACTCGAACCCCTGCAGGTTCATCAGGTCCGCTGCTTCTTCCTCCGAATTGGCCTGGAACTGGTATTTGCGGTAATAGTCCTTCTCTTCCGGCGTCAGCTCCATGGGGAACGGCACCAGCGGTCGGGTGATCCAGCGCTGGTTGACGGTGCCGACGAGCATGACCGGATCGCCGGCATGATTGCGCACCATCAGAGCGGCCCGGCTGATCTTGTCCCACGCCTGCATCACATGATGTGCACCTTCCGCGCCGGCGAAGTGCTCCGCTGTGCGCAGAATATTCTGCATGCGACCGATCATGGTCGTGGTTGGATTGTTGCGGAATTGACGCACCAGTTCGAAGTATTCCGGCACGTTGGCCTCATCCATCATGAACGTCCGGTTGGTCGTCTGGTCACCCCAGGCGTCCTGCAACTGCTCTGCGACCCGGAAGATATGCGGGATACCCAAAACGGGGCCCACGCCGGAATCATAAAAATTGTATCCGATGATGCGCGTCGGCACCGATTCGTCTCTGGTTTTGAAATTGAGTGCCTGCCCGGGTTTCAGCAACGGGATCACCGACGCCACTTCGGCCTGCGAGATATAGCCGGAGCCATAGTTCATGGAGACCTCGGCCTGCAGGCCGGCATCCCCGGCGCCGTCCTGTATAGTCGACATGAATCCGACGACGCGGTCGGCATACGATCGTTTTTCGCACCATGACGGACCGTTCTGGCCGGGATAGAGGCTGACGCTCCAGCAGATGCCGCCACCGGAATCGTTGGTCAACAGGGAAAAGGTCTCAATGGGCGCCTGGCGACACAATTCTGCCACCGCCTTGCGATACATGGCCAGCACTTCCGGCTGGTCGATACAGGGCGCATAGTAGGTATGGCGTGCGCGTCGCGGATGTTCACAGCGGGGACCGCGCCATTCCGGATGAGCCTGATACACCGTTTCCGGCAGCCACGCCGGCTCTTTACCAAAGAACGCCGCTTTCAATCCCAACTCTCTCAGTATGGCGCATCGTTCCTTCACGATCTGCAGATTCTTCTTCGCATAGTCGGCAGGCAGGAATGGCTTCAATTCCTCCGGCACCACCACTTTGAATATCGATGTGACGAGCATACCCCAATTGGGATACGGATCGTTCAGATCCAGTTCCCACTGCCATCGGCTTTTCGGCAGGTCGCTGATCGACACGTGGGTGGCACTTAGTTCGGCCGCCTGCCTGGCCAATCGACGGAACTCCTCCATACTGTTGGTAGGACAGGAAAAGATCACCTTCTGCTTAGAATCCATTCTCATGGCTCCTTTATTATTGTCTTCTGCCACAACGGAAAGGGGGATTTCGGCGATGGTTTTGCCGGACTCGAGGGACTTGATGCATGGAAGAACCGGGGGCTCGTTGCGAATTGGATCGTTACGCAGAAAGATACTTGGAACGGGGGAGAAACGCAAAGGCAGAAGGGGCCGGCGCAAGTACATGCCCCATTGCATATTGTGTGACAATCCTGCACATTGCGGCCAGATCCTGAGCTGCACTCCACCAGGGCCAGAGAAGGCCTACCCGGGGTCCGGCGGCACCCAGGTCGCTACGCCATCCACTGGCAGCCCTCCTTTGACACCGAGGTGGTAGCAGGTCGTTTCCACGATATCACCCGGAAACCCGGAACGTACATTCTGCCGAACAACAGGGAGGTCGACATCCATGAACGAACTCAGATTGAGATGGGCGGCAGTAAACTTGTTGCTGTTGATGGTTGCCATCCAGGCACCCGGTCTCGCCCAGGCAGGCGGAAATCCGCTTCAGGAACTTTGGGACAACCTCCAGGATCTGCAGGACACTGAGGGGAATTTCCCCTACGCCGAGATGATTCAGTCGGATCCGGTCAAAATCGGATCAGTCTACGCCGGCCGCATCAACGGGATCGATCAGGCGATGTGGCGCCCTTCTGGATCCGTTTCGGCCGATGGCCAGTCAACCACGATCACCATTAACGGACGGAACGCAATCATTCATATTGATCAGGACCGATCCGACGCTCTGGTTGCGGGATATTCGTTCCAATTTGAAATCACCGAAATCAGAAATACCAATGGTGTCAAGTACTCCAAAGCGAATCCGTGGGACAACTGGCCGACACTCAAAACAACGTCATCCGGCGTGACCGTGTCGACCCATTTCGATGTTGGAGATGCAACCGACGTTGTCGGCGTCATCCGGGCCAGCACGCTCTCCCGGCCGGGGGCTCCTTCTGTACAATATGCAGACGGACGGTTTGTCGTCAAAATCGAACGCGACCCGAGATGCATGGCACTTGGATCATTCTCCATCCCCGTGTTCCCGGTTTCGATTCTGTATGCGCCAACCCCTGGGGAGAACGGCAAAACCACCGTGCAGTATGTCGACGAGCAATCAGTCACGACAAAAGTCTCCACAACGATCACCGGAGAACAAAGCCAGACCGTGCCGGCGGACTACTCGGGCATGGGAGGTCTCAGTTCAATCCTGTCTGGACTTCAGGCTGTGGGAACCGTTGTGGGCTTGCTCAACCCCGCAGCCGGCGCGATTATCGGGAAGTGCGCCAGCGCCTGCAAGGACGCGATAGGAACCTATGACGAATCCGCAGAATCGGGAACAAAGCAGCAGGTCGTCGACGGCTCATTGTTTCTCTCCTCATCTTCACTGGGTCAAACCGTAGGCGGCGAGAACGACGATGGAACCCTTGCCGAACCTGGAAAGGACGACCGCTTGGTGCTCTTACGTGGACTGCGTCTGGCATGGGTTGCCGAGGGGGCGAACAATCCGATGCTGATTTCCCTTGGCGCGAAGCAGATCGAAATGATCCCTGTCAGGAAGATCGCCAATGACATCGCTGTTCTCGCAGCAGTTGAACCTCCCCCGCCTGAGGCGGGCCCTGCTGACTCCGGACATGTGGGCGATCTTGAATTCGGGCAAACCGGCACGGAGAACAAGCCCGCTCAGACTAAGGGCAAAGCACAGCAGCTTGACAGCAAGGTCGTTCAACATATCAACAGCATTGTGAAGGCGCTCGAGACGGAGGAAGAGCAACTCACTGACATCAGCGATCTCGAGACCCTTCGCTCGCTCTTTGTCATGGACCCGCTCGCTTTTGTCGGGCCCGACGTCGATTTCGACCAGCCCTACGTGAAGCAGCATTACGGCGACCGGTTCCAGGCGGCCTACTTTGTGACACAATGGGGCATGGCGGACGAACTCAATACGGAATTCCCGACAGAATTCGAAACGGTGTCCATGTCCACATCCTCCCATGCCCAAACGGGAACACAGTTCCAGACCTCCGTCGACGACGACAAGCCAGGATGGTTTGGGAAGTACATTCTCGGATATCAAACCAAGAAGGTCAAAACGTCATCTACACTGTCCGCCTCAACGGAAACATCCCTTTCAACTCGCCGGCAGGTAAAACTGCATTGGGAGCGCTCATCAGCCGAGGTTGTGCTGCGCGCTTACTATGATTGTGTGTTTGGCACGTACATCTTCCGCGAGGTGGCAAACACCTATCGGCAGACGAGCAGCATTGCCACTGATGATGACGGCAACCCCCTCCCCAATCAAATGCTGAGATTCGAGATCAATGGCAGATCTGTCCTGGCGCGCACTGATGAGGACGGCAAGTACACCGTCTATTCCTCCAATCCTGATCACGGAGCGGCAAAGATCACGCTGGGCAAGAGAGTTATGACACTGGACGTTACTCCGGCGAAAAAGAAGGTACGGCCGCTGAGATGAGTCTCACATTGACGTGCCGCCCGGAAAATGATCCAAGCACAAATGAGGAGGTGAGCTGAACCGCGGCAAATTTCTTCAAGCTTGGTTGGGTGTCATCTCACGAGCATGAGTTTCTTCGTCTCCACGAAGTCCCCCGCTTCGCTCTTGGAGTCACGCTCGACGGCGGAGTCCAGAGGGCGGACCTGCAATCTGTAAAAATACACTCCACTGGAAAGCCCCGAGGCGTCGAATTTCACCTCATGATAACCAGCGTCCACCTCCCCTTTCACCAAACCAGCCACCGCCTGTCCCAGTGTGTTGTAGACGACCAGTGTCACATGCGACCTCTGGGGAAGGCCGTACCGGACAGTCGTGCCCGGATTGAACGGGTTGGGGTGGTTCTGCATGAGTTCAATTCGGCTCGGGAGATTTACTTCGGATGCGATGCCGGTTGCTGTGGCGATCATCGGCGCACTGAACTCCGATGTATTCCCGTAGGGGTCTGTGGCTGTCACGGTGATCCACTGGCCCGCTGCGACCGGTGTCCCGATCGTCGTACGGAAGGTGGCACTCCCCGCTGCATCCGTCGTCACGTCGGTCCACCCCAGAAACGTCTGGCCTTCTTGGTTGCTGAGAGGGTTGTCCGAAGGAGTGGCGAAGACCTCGAGCCTGAACGTCGAGCTGGCTGAACTGTTCAAGCTACCCTCCATTGCCAGGAAATCGCCTCCTTCCACCGAAGAAAGCACAGGATAGTTCTGCAGGCCGTTCGGTCCGGTGTCTGCATCATTTGGATCATTGGCGGTTCGTCCCCAACTATCCTCCATCCCCCCTACGAGATTGATCCCCAATCCACCGTTTGCAAGTATCGAGTTCGCATTCATCCGAATCCTGGAGGCGGTTTTGTTCAGAGTTCCGATAATACGAATCCCATCCTCTTCGTTGTAAGCAATCATGTTGCCTTTGCCACCGTTAAACGCGCCTATCAGAACGGAATCACTTTGTTCCACCAGAATGCCCACCTGGTTGCCTACAGCCTTGGTTCCCGTGATGTCTGTACCGATACGATTGCCGCATACCAGGTCTCCTCCGATACTTCCAAAATGTATACCTGTCAGGGCATTGCCGGAGATTGTATTGCCTGAGCCCGGCGTCGTCCCGCCAATGACGGTCCCTTTGTGGTCCACGAAGATGCCGTCCATGTAGTTCGGCAGCTTTGTTTCCCCCGCGGCATTGGTACCGATAAGGTTGCCTTTGATAACATTTCCCGTGGCGGACGGGCCGATGTGGATTCCGGCTCCGACAATTGGCTGGCCACCGCCTACCCCGCTCACACCGCTTCCGCTAATGAGATTGCCTGCCCCTTCACCACCCCCGCCAATAGTGTTGTCATCGGAAAAATTGATTCTTATCCCTGCACTTTTATTGCCAAGCGGTGCACTCCCTTGTGCGTTGGTACCTATGTAGTTTCCCTGCACAACATTGTGGCCCACGGTATGGCCTGTTATGTAGATTCCCACAATTGTGTTCCCTGAGATGATATTGCGCTGCTCAGGTGTTATGCCGCCGATTGTATTGTAGCTTGCATTGACGATGATTCCCAGCGTGTTGCTCAGGGAGGTCGATCCGTTCACGTCTGTGCCGATGAGGCATCCTTCAACCCGGTGCCCTCCCGCCGCCAACAGCAGAATGCCTGCGCCCTGGAATCGATTGATGACAAGGCCGCGTGCAATACTTCCCCCGCCGAGAAGTCGGAGGCCCTCAATATCGTTTCCGGCATTTGTGCCGTCAATCTCAATCTTCAGCACTGCGTTGCTTCCGGCACTGAACGCGTTGGTATTGACACTGCTGCCCGGTTGTGTGTATCCGTCGATCACCACAGGATCGGTGAACTCTGGGAGAGGGGTGACCGGCGAGATTGTGTGCACGTCGGTGCCAGGTATTTTGAACGCAATCGTGTCTCTTCCCGGCTTCGCGTTGGCGTTCAGGATCGCCTGCCTGAACGACCCCGGTCCGCTGTCCAGCGTATTGGTTACCACCTCTGTGCCTTCGACGAGGGTGAGGGCAATGGGACTACCGAACTCCGAGGTGTTGCCATTAGCATCGGTTGCGGTCGCGGTGATCGTTTGACCCACGCCTATTGGCTGCCCGATGGTGGCTTCGAACAAGGCGTCTCCTGTTGCGTCAGTGGTGACATCAATCCACCCCAGAAATGTCTGGCCTTCTCCGTATACGGGAGGAACCACTGTTGGCGTGGCAAAGAACTCCAGCGTGAACGTTGCGTTAGGGTTGCTGTTCAGAATCCCTCCGACGGTAAAAGAGCTCCCGCCGATGACGCTTCCGATGATCGGGAAGTTCTGCAGATTGTTGGCCCCGGTATCCCCGTCACCGGGATCGTTTCCTGTGACACCCTTGCCGTCTTCTACGCCCCCGACCAGATTGATCCCCAGCCGGCCGTTGCTATAGATGGAATTGCCGCTGATGCGGTTTGCAGAGCTTTGAAAGTCAATCGCTACGCCCTCGTAGCCGTTACATGCGATAATATTGCCTGCTCCGTCTGTCCGTCCCCCAATGGTAGTGTTGTGGCCCTCGTTAATGATCGCCAACCCGTAATACACGTTTCCTAATGCGCTGGTACCGTTCGCGTCGGTCCCGATCTTGTTCCCTGCCACGAGATTGTGCGAAGCAGGTGAACCTGAGATGATCACCCCACTTGATCGATTTCCCGAAATCACATTGGCGGCACCAATTTGTGGGCCTCCAATCTGATTCGATTTCCCACCCTGGATCCTGACACCGTTCAGATTAGGAACGGCTTTGGTTCCGGTAATGTCGGTACCAATGTAATTGGTCAGCACAAGGTTCGTGTCGCCGTACACCTGAACGCCATCCAACGCGTTACCCGAAATGATGTTGCGCGCTCCCAGAGATGCACCTCCGACAGTGTTCCTGCTGCCGCCGACAAAGATCCCTATCTGGAAGTTCGCAACCGTATCGTCACCTGCCGCGTTCGTCCCGATGAAGTTCCCAGCAATCTCATTGTCGGAACTCACAATCTGAAGGCCCATCGCCGTGCCGGGGGAAGTACCATTACCGCTGATGACGTTGCCCGCACCGGGGGCTGTTCCGCCGATGGTGTTGAGCCGTGCAGGCTTGTAAATGCTGATCCCTGTACCGACGTTGCCCAGCGCATCCGTTCCATCTGCATTCAGTCCAATATAATTGCCCTGCACGACATTCCCTGTGGCTCCCAACGAATAAATGGCCACACCGACGAGTGAGTTGCCGGAAATCACGTTGCGCGCTTCTGGAGCGGTTCCACCGATGACATTGTCCGCCACGCCGTCGATCCATACACCATCCGCGTTGTCGTGCCGGACGAGCCCCCAATTGTCAGTCCCGAGGTAATTGCCTTCAATCACGTTGCCGCCCAGACTGTCGATGCGTACGGCAACATCAGAAAAGGAATTGATGGCGAGCCCGCGCACACAGCTGTTGCCCCCCCGTAGCCATATCCCGTCCGCTAAACTGCCAGCAGCGCTTCCATTGATCACAATCTTCAGTGTCGCATTGCTCGGATCCTTGAGCACCTTCGTGTTCGGCTTGCTCCCCAGTTGCGTGAAGCCGTCAATCACCACCGGATCGGTCAATGCAGGAAGTGGAGTCACCGGCATGATCGTGTGCGGACCGGATCCCGGGATGTCGAAAGTGATCGTGTCCTTGCCGCTCCGCGCGTTCGCGTCAAGGATGGCCTGCCGAAGCGAGCCCGCTCCGGTATCGAGGATGTTGGTTACGACCAAGTCATACGATGCCGGGACCGCATCAGCAACCTTCTGCACACTTCCGTAGATATCCCAGTTCGTGCTCGCACCATTGCGGTAGTCCTGCCAGACAACCAGCGCCATTTCATTTGAAGTGTTTGCTGCCACAGCCGGGTATTTCGGATCTTCGTTGCCATTTGTAGACGAGATCGCCACATTTGTGGCTGGGACTTTTTCAAAGACGTAACTCGCTCGGACATGGGCAACCATCACATCATTAGACGGATTCGTGTCAGGCGTCTCGCGCCAGACGACGTAGAACTTCTGACTGGAGGTGTTGAAGGAAACTCTGGGCCTCCACGATTCGACATTCGCATCAGTTATCGTGTGGCCCGCAATGGCGCTGATGGGAAAGGAATTATCGGGCACCTGATCGGTGGAGGAGTATTCAATCTTCCCGGCATCAACAAATCCACCCCAAATGCCCGACCAGTCCTGACCGTGCCAGTGATTGTTCTGGTCGGCCCAAACCACAAGGAACGCAGGACCGGACATGCTGTATCCGGACTTGGGACCGTAAGAAACATCGACACAAAACTCACCACCAGTGGGACTGCCTGTACTGAATGGCACATAGCGGTACCTTACCCCCGGGTGCGCAGGATCGTACACCACGTTCATCGGCGCCCCGTCGCTGTCCAGCATTACAAGCACCAAGTCGCGCCCGACGGCAAGGAGGTAGCGACCGGTAGGAGTTTCCGGAGATATCATGGGGGCATAGGCCGCGCTGAACGCCGGCTCGGCAGGATAGTAGCCATGAGGGCGATCTTCCACAAGGATACCCGTGCTGAGTATCTGTCCGTCAGCGCCGATCTTGCGCGAATAGATTTTGATGTTGAAGTTCCCGGAACCCGTAGGGGTTTCCACAAGCGAAGCCCCGAGAAACAGATACTGTCCGCTGATGGAGTTGTAAAGGATTCGCGAACTCGTAATCGGATCGGGAAGAATTTGCAGCATGAGCATCGGACCGACAAGCGTCCCGGTGCTGCTGACCCGTTGACCAGCAGCGCCTCCACCAGCATAAGCCCCTACCAGGTATTCATTCGCCGCGCTGTTATAGGCAACCGACGGATTGGAGCCGGTGGAATAGATGAGGAATGGCGTTCCGATGGCTGTACCACCTTCCCCAAGGCGCTGCCCCATTACCGAGTAGCTCATGAGCTCCGTCCATACCACCAGGTATTCATGGTTGACAGAGTTGTACGCAACGGCAGGCAATACATCATGATTGGCGCTCTGTCGGATCGGAAAGTCTGCCAGGGCTGTGGCACAGGATCCAAGTAGGAGTATTTGCGCGATAACAAGAGAATTGCGTTTCATAGGAAGGACCCTCCCATTTTTGTTTGGTCGGGGTTGACGCTACAACTTGTGGATCAGAATAGCAGCTGATCCCCCTCTCCTCAATAGAATTCCGTCAAAATGCAAGCACTATGTGCCGATTTGTGCAGAGATCTCGACACACTCGACAAAGTCATCTGCCCAACACACCTTCCGAGCATGTTTTGTTGGGGGCCCGAGTCAGAGCGGTTCCGTGCTGAAGGTATCTCCCTGCTGTAAATCACCCGTCTCCAACCCCTTTTTGAACCAGCGAACGCGCTGTGCAGACGAGCCGTGCGTGAAGGCGTCCGGAACGACGTAGCCCTGGGTCTGTTTCTGAATGCGGTCGTCACCAATGGCGCTTGCCGCATTCAGCCCTTCCTCCACATCTCCTGCCTCCAGAATCTGGCGCGATTGCTGGGCGTGGTGTGCCCAGACACCTGCGAGAAAATCGGCCTGGAGCTCGAGACGCACCGAAAGTTGTCTGTATTCCGCCTCACTGACGCGGCCGCGCATCCGCTCCACTTTCGCCATGATGCCAAGCTGGTTCTGCACGTGGTGCCCGATTTCGTGCGCGATAACATATGCCCTGGCGAAATCGCCCGTCGCGCCGAAACGCTGTTCGAGCTCGTCGAAGAAACTCATATCGAGATAGACTTTCTGATCTCCCGGGCAATAGAACGGACCCGTTGCGGCATCGGCCATACCGCAGGCGGATTGCGCAAGGCCCGAGAAAAGCACCAGATGGGGCGCCTGATACGTCTGCCCGCGTTGCGCAAACACCTGCTGCCAGACATCCTCGGTCTCGCCGAGGATAGCGGACACAAAATCCGCGCTCTGTTGGTCAACGGCTCCGCCGGTCTGTGCCTCTGTACCGATGGTGGCGCCATCCCCGGCACCACCTATTGTCTGGAGAAGCGACAGCGGATCGGCGCCCAACAAGAGCCCGACGATAAGAATGATGATTGCCGCGCCACCACCGATCATCGGTCCGCGGGACAATCCACCCCCTTGTTGAACTTCCACGTTTTCGGAACGACGACTCTCTTGCCAGCGCATGAATGCCTCCGGATCCCAAGTGACTGATTGAGACGTTCGATCGAACGAACGCAAAATATGCAATTGTCCATGATATGGCAAGTGGCCCACCGTTCGACTCGATTCCCTGGTGAAACAACAGGGTGGTCAACCATAAACGGATGAGCCGTGCCGAACCTATTTTAAAAGCAGCATCCGCTGAACCTGCCGCTGGTTGTTGGACTCAATGGTGCAGTAATACGCGCCGCTTGCCCGGTGTCCCGCGCGGAACGAAGCGTAGTGCCATTGTCCCGCGCGCACAAATCCGTTATAGACCAGCGCCACCTCCTGCCCCAGCTGGTTGAACACTTTCACCACCGCCCGTCCGCCGGTTGCCACTGAGAATCGGATGTGGGTTTCGGGGTTGAAGGGATTCGGGTAGTTGGCCAGTGTCAGTCTGTCGGGAACCAGTTCTGAAGAAGTCTCCTGCGCCACCGATGTGATGACGAAAGGGAGTTCGTCTGCCGCTGTGGCGTTTGTCGGGATCCAGTCGTATGCGATGAGCGCTGATGCCGCGGAATTCTTGGAAAAGATTTCGGAGAGGCTGTAATGTGATGCAGCGCTGCCGCTGAGCTGCGATGACCAGGCTACGCGGCCCGCGGTTGCTGCACCCGGACCAAAGCAATTGAACTCCGCATAGAGTCCCGGAGTCACATTCCAGGCCAGCCAGCCGGCAGCATGAAGGTTCTTTGGCTGACTCGAATGGATGAAGACGGTGCGGGGACTGTTCTGCCAGGGTCGTCCGAGGTAGAACGACGCAATTGCGGCACCGTCGTACCCTATGGAGTCAGCCACGATGGAACAGTTCCGGAAGACGTACCCAAAGAGCGAGGATGCGTCGGTGGATGCCGCGGTGAGTGTGCCGCCGTTCCGCAGCGCGCGGATGGTGCAGCTGTCAAAGACAACGATGTTGCGGCCGAAGATGAAATCTACCGTTCCTTCGATATGACAATTCTTGTGCCACGTGCGGCCCGTGCCCCGGCCGCCCCATGTGTAGTATGTATCCTGGTATCCCAGCAGCCTGCAGTTGATGTACTCCTGCCTGTCGCCGTTGACGCGAAGGGCAACAGCCTGGGTGCCGCTCACGCCTGCCTGCGGGGCATACGTGTTCTGAATCGTGATGTTCTTCGCCACAAAATCATTAGCTTCAATGGTGACGGTGAATGTGCCGCTCGTGCCGGGATTGCCGGAACCGTACTTGTCGCCGTAATCATCGTTCCAGATCACGGTACTGTCGCGGTCCTCGCCCATCAGCACGACGTTGGGCCGGTCCGCGGCGAGCGTGTCCTTCTCGTGATACATTCCCTTTTTCACAAAGATGGTCCACGTGCCCGTGTAGTTGGCCGGAACCGCATTGAAAGCCGCCTGCACCGTCATATACGTGCCACTGCCGTCTTTCGCGACGACAACAGTCGTGTCCCGTGCGGGGACCTGGGTGGTGAACGAAATTGTATCACCATAGCCTGTGCCGGCGCTATTGGTTGCATAGGCACGGACGAAGTACTTCGTGGCAGCGGTCAATCCTGTCAGACCGCTGGTGAAGCTGCCGGTGGCGGCACCGTCCACAGTCTTCATGTCGCCGATGGTCGGCATGGCGGCGGTGTTCCAGCAAATGCCACGCGCAGTAACGGTCGCGCCACCCCATGCAGCGACGTTGCCGCCGCTGATGGCGGTCTTGACCATGATGCTGGATGCCGCAGTGGTCGTGACTGTGGGGGGTACAATGGCTGCGAGTGTGGAAAAGGTGACCTCGTTGCCATACGCCGTCCCGCCCGCGTTGGCGGCATACGCGCGCACGTAGTACGTCTTGCCGGAGAGCAGGTCCGTCAGGGAACTCGTAAAGACGCCGACACCGCCTCCATCGGTCGAGTGGTTGCCCGTGAATACCGGCGTGCTTACGGTATCCCAGCAGATACCACGGGCGAACACCGTGCCTCCGCCGTCTGCAGACACATTCCCTCCGCCGGTGGCAGATGTGGTCGAGATGCTCGTGACCGCGGACGTTGAGACTGTCGGTGGGAGGATCGCCAGACCGATGGTGTTCCCTGCGATGCGGACATCCGATACGTACATCAGCTTCGCCCAACCCTCGGACGCCAGATTGTACGGGTAGATCCGTACATATGCCTTCTCTCCGGATGCAATGGTGTCCTTGAGGGCGAACCGGTAGGGAACGAGCGTGCTCGACACCATCGCCGTGTCCATGAGCTGTGTGGATGTGGCAAACGATGAGTCGCGCGAATAGAGTACCGTTGCTTTGAGGTTGTTCGTGAACGCGGCACCCAGACTCATCGAGACAGAGTCAAGCAAGAATGTTCCGCCGACCATCGGACCGGCCTCGTGTTGCACAAACACGTCCGGGTCAAGGTTCGTCCGAGCGGTCCAGGCATGGCCCCTGGTGACGACCCAGCCGCATTGAATGGCGTTGACGGTTGTGTAGCCATACATCTGCGTGCTGTCGCCGGTTTTCTGATCTGCGGCGGACAGGAGGCCGGAAACCGTCGGTGTGATTGTGCCCTTCATGGTCCAGGTGACCGCGGCCGAGATCGGAAGCCCCGTGGCTGTTCCGTAAATGTTCACATCCTGGGGGCAGACGTATTTGCCGCTGGGTGCGGTTGCCTGGTTGTCAACCCAGGGGTAGATCCTGAAGTAGAACTGTTCTCCTTCTGAGAGGTCCATTGCCGGCGTGAAACGAACGACATCCAGACCCCCGCTGAGCAGGTAAGTACCGGCAGGGGAGGTTGTCGAGCTCGTCGTGTAGGTCACGGCGGTTTTCGTGGCAAACGTTGAGTCCTTCGAATACCACAAATTGGCCTTCATATAGTTTGTACTCATTCCCCCGAGCTTCAGGACAACGGAGTCGACGGTCAGCGTGAAGAATGCCTTGGTGCGGACGGCAAACTGTATATACACGGTGTCTATCTGAGTGGTCTGATTGGCAGGCCAGGTGTTCCCCGTGCCTGCCATGCGCACGCGTTGCGCGCTGTTGAAGCCGGTGTACTGATTGATCTCTGTGCCCTTGAGCAACTCGTTGTAGCCCGTGACAGGCCCGGAGACGAGAACGTTCAGCCCGGTCCCTGCGGGCGTTCCTGACGGGTTCGTTAACGGCCATGTCGCGACGGTTGCCTGGGCGAGCAGAATGGTTGTGCCTGTGAGCAGAACCAGCATCAAGGTCAGTGCTCTTCGTAATGCTGCGTACATGTAAGCTCCGCTGCATGTTGATGATGAACAGGTGATTTGCCTGCGACTTATTCAATTATGGTGTGGGAATATCCTAAGTCGCTGCCGGAAAAGCAATTGGTTCACGGCAGGAGCGCATTTCCGCGTCCTACCATGCAAACCAGATACCGAAAAACCAGGAGAAAAAAGAGATCGCGCTGATGGAGCTCTTCCATCGCCGATTTGCATTTTCTCTCTTGACAAATGACGTTCGTTTGTGTATGTTTCGGTACCTCTAGCGTAAACGGTAAAGTAAACGCTTTTACCTTGCAAGACAGCCCGGCATGAAACCAACGGCGTACGTCGGATCCGTCCTTCTGCTCTGTGCCACGCTCGGCATAGCCGGCACAACTACTACGGTCATTCCTGATACACTCCCCTGGTCGCGCCGGATCGCCGACTCGTTTGTTCTCCGGCATCCGGGCGCTGTGACGTATGACACCGCGTCTCCCAGTCAGAAATGGAACTACGAGCAAGGTCTCATGCTCGAAGCTCTCCGGCAGATGTCGGTGCACTCCGGAGATCAGCATTACTTCGCATTCGTGCAGAAGAACATGGAGCAGTACGTCGAATCCACCGGAAATATTCTCACCTACAAGCGCGAAGAATACAACATCGACCAGGTCGCACCCGGGCGATCCCTGCTCGCACTCTATGAGGCCACCGGTCTGCAGCGATTCCGTGCAGCGGCGGACACCCTCCGCCTCCAGCTGCGCCATCACCCGCGGACACGCGAAGGCGGATTCTGGCACAAGCAGATCTACCCCCACCAGATGTGGCTTGACGGACTCTTCATGGGTGAACCGTTCTATGCCATGTACGCACGAATGTTCAACGAACCTGACGCGTACGATGACATTATCAACCAGTTCGTCTTTGTCTACCGTCACACGCGCGATGAGAAGACCGGATTGCTGTACCATGCATGGGATGAATCCCGGCAACAGCGCTGGGCCGACCCGGTGACAGGTCGGTCGCCGCATTTCTGGGGACGCGCCATCGGTTGGTACGGGATGGCGATTGTTGATGTGCTGGATTTCCTTCCGGTGGAACACCCACGCCGCGATACGCTCCTGGTCATTCTGCGCGATGTGTGTGCGACGATGTTGAAATTCCGCGATCCCGCCTCCAGCGTGTGGTATCAGGTCGTCGACCAGGGAGGGCGCGACAGCAACTATCTCGAAGCGTCCGTCTCGACGATGATGGCGTACGTCTATGCCAAGGGAGCGAACAGAGGATACATCGATCCTGGATATCTTCAGGAAGCGGAACGCACGTTTGCCGGGATCATCAGGACATTCGTGACCGTTGACGCGCAGGGGTTCGTGGATCTGCACAATACGTGCAGGGGCGCCGGTCTCGGCGGTTCGCCGTACCGCGATGGCAGCTACGCGTACTACATGAGCGAGCCCAGGCGAACGAACGACATGAAAGGCTACGGACCGTTCCTGCTCGCTGCCATAGAATTGGAGAAAGGACTGCATCCTCCACGCGTCTTTTTGGTCGGCGATTCCACAATGGCAGACAAGCCGCCCACGGGAAACCCCGAGCGCGGATGGGGTCAGGCATTGCCTCTCTTCTTCCGTGAAGGGATACGTATCGAGAACCACGCGCGCAACGGGCGCAGCACGAAGAGCTTCTTGCGGGAAGGGCGGTGGGACACGGTATGCGCACGGTTGCGCCCCGGCGACTACGTGCTGGTTCAGTTCGGGCACAATGACTCGAAGAAAGAGGACTCGACACGTTTTGCCGATGCGCACACCGACTACCGGACGAACCTCATCCGCTATGTCCGCGACGCCCGGCGTATCGGCGCGCATCCGGTCCTCCTTACCCCCGTTGCCCGCAGACGGTTCGACACCACCGGGACCTATTACGACGCCCACGGTGACTATCCCGCTGTTGTGCGTGAGGTTGGCGTGAGTGAACAGGTGCCGGTCATCGATCTCAATGCATCGAGCGGTACACTGCTGGCAAGCCTCGGCAAAACGGCGTCGGAGGATCTCTACCTCCGCGTGCCGCCTGCGACGTATTCGGCGCACCCGAAAGGGAAGGGCGACGATACGCATTTCCGCTGGCGCGGTGCGTACGCCATGGCCGGACTCGTGGCCGACGGCATCCGTGCCCTCCATCTTCCGCTTGCCGGTTTCCTCACGTTGCCACTCCCCGCCGGCCCGGTGGGAGTGAACAAGATGGTGCTGCTGGATTGTGCGTTCAACAATGAGTGGAGACAGGGAGCGGACGGCCAGACCGTCCGATATCACTATGTGTGGGATGACACCACAAACTCCGGCTACTCTCAGCTCGCGACAATCATTTCCCGCACCGGCGCCGTGGTGGATACCCTGAGCGTTCCGCCCACCGCCGATGCACTGCGCCACGCTTCGGTCTATATCGTCGTCGATCCGGACACACCTCAGGAGACCGCCCGTCCCCGATACATCGGGAAGAACGACGCCCGGACCATCGAGAAGTGGGTGCGTGGGGGAGGGATTCTTGTTCTTCTGGGAAACGACAAAGGGAACGCCGAGTTCACACATTTCAACGGACTTGCGGAACGGTTTGGCATTCATTTCAACGAGGACAGCCAGAACCGCGTGACCGGGCAACAGTACGAGACCGGGACATTCGACCGCTTTCCCATGCATCCGCTCTTTGCCGGCGTGCGCCGCATATTCATCAAGGAATACAGCTCACTCCGGCTCGCGAAACCGGCCCGACCGGTATTCCGGGCCCCTGCAGACGGCCCCGTCGTGATCACGTACGCCCCAGCGGGCAAAGGAGCAGTCTTTGCGGTAGGCGATCCATGGTTCTACAACGAATACATGGATGCCCGCCGGCTTCCGCAGGGATATGACAACGCAGTGGCGGCAAAGAATCTCTTCCGCTGGCTCCTCGGGCAGTCGCATCAGGAGGTGGGTGCGGGGCAGACTAACGGGCACACGAGAACGCCGTGAACCATTGCTCCCTGCTGTTGATACTCTTTCTTCTTTCAGTCTATCCCTGCCGGGCACAGCACCCTCCGGCAATTGCCGACGAACTCGCCGCACTCTCCACAGGCCTTCCCTTCGCGATGCCGAAGGTCGCTGTTCCTACTTTCTCCGATCGCCTGGTGACGATTACACAGCACGGGGCCATCCCGGACGGCGTGACGCTCAATACCAGGGCGTTCGCGGAGGCCATCGACGTATGCGCGAAAGCAGGAGGCGGCACGGTCATTGTTCCGGCGGGCACGTGGTTGACTGGACCAATCAGATTGTTGAGCAACGTGCGATTGCACGTTGAACGGGGAGCGTTGGTGCAGTTCAGCAGCCGGATCGAGGATTTCCCTCTGATTCCCGGGCTTGACGGCAAGTCCAAGCGGTACGTCGTCACACCACCGCTCTCTGCATACCGGGCGGACAACATCGCTATTACGGGTGAAGGGGTATTCGACGGTGCAGGAGAGGTATGGCGCTACGTCAAGAAGGAAAAGCTCACGGCACGGCAATGGAAGGATCTGGTGTCGACGGGCGGCGTCGTGACTTCCGACGGGAAGGAATGGTGGCCCTCACGCGAAGCGATGGAGGCGGATGAAGTGATCAAGGGTTTCGCCAGGGGAGGGCCGGAACCGGCACGCGAGGACTATGCGAAGTTGAAGGAGTTCTTACGTCCCGACCTGGTGCGCCTGGAACAATGTACTTCCATCCTGATTGACGGTCCCACCTTTGAGAACTCGCCGAAATTTCACGTGCATCCCGTACAGTGTGAGAATCTCATCATACGGGACACGAAGGTGTTGACCGAATGGCATGCGCAAAACGGGGATGGCATCGACCTGACGTCATGCCGCAATGTTTTTGTGTACCGCGCGACGGTCAACGTTGGCGACGACGGTCTCTGCTTGAAACCGGGGACCATCAGCAAGAGCCAGGCACCGGGGCCGTCCTGCGAGAACATTGTCATAGCCGACTGCATCGTGTATCATGCCCACGGGGGGTTCGTCATCGGCAGCGAGAGCTACGGCGGTGCGAGGAATATCTCCGTGAAGAATTGCCAGTTCATCGGTACGGATGTGGGCATCAGGTGCAAGTCGCTGCGCACACGGGGCGGTGTCATCGAAAAAATCTGGATTGACGGAATCCAGATGCGTGCGATCGGCAGCGAAGCGATCCTGTTCGATATGTACTACGGCGGGAATGCCCCGGATGTGGAGGCGGAAAAATCGCCGGGCGAGCGGCGTGCCGGGCGGCCTACCGAGCCGGTCAACGAGCGCACTCCGCAATTCCGGGATTTTGTGATCCGCAACGTAGTGTGCAATGGTGCGGCACGGGCGGTGGTAGTACGCGGCCTCCCCGAAATGCCCGTGCGCAACATTTTGATGGAAAACGTCTCGGTGGCCTCGACGGGCGGAGTCACACTCATCGATGCCGAGGGGATTGCCTTCACGGGATGCCGCATTGTTCCGCGGACGAGCCCGGTTTTTTCCGTACAGGACAGCAAGGGCATCACCATCGCCGGAGGGATGTACCCCGCGCAATCCGACCTTTTTCTCAGCGTTGAAGGGGAGAAGACGTCAGGCATACGGTTGGAGGGTGTGGACACGAAGGCGGCAAAGGAAGTCGTCCGCCTCGGCGTGCATGTCAATGCAAACGCAATAGCACGAATACCATGAGCCATGCGCAAAGGAGTAGCATCATGAAGACTCTTGTTACTATTGTGGCGATTTTGGTCGTAATTCCTTCCCTGCTCCTTGCCCAGGGAACAATCAGGGGTACCGTCACCGATTCAGCGTCGGGCGATGCGTTGGTAGGAGCGAATGTTCTTGTCAAGGGGACAGCGCTCGGGGCCGCGACGGATCTCTACGGCAAGTACCGCATTCCCAATGTTGGGGCGGGCCAGCGCATGCTGCGTGTGACCTATGTTGGTTCGAAAACCCGGGAGGTCCCAGTTACTGTTCCTGCTGACGGAGAGGTCATTGTCAATCTCGGACTGATGCCCGACGTCATTGAAGGGCAGGAGGTGCTTGTGACGGCACAGGTCCGCGGTCAGGAAGCGGCTATCAACCAGCAGATCACTTCCAGCACCATCGTCAATGTCATCTCCGAAGAGAAGATCAAAGAACTTCCCGATGCCAATGCTGCCGAGGCCATCGGCCGTCTTCCCGGCGTCTCCATTATAAGGTCCGGCGGTGAAGCGAGCAAGGTTATCCTTCGCGGTATGAGCGACAAATTCACCACGTTCACGATTGACGGGGTCAGAATTCCGCCCACCGATCCGGATTCGCGCGGCGTCGATCTCAGCACCTTTTCGCAAGGGACGCTCTCAGGAGTCGAATTGTTCAAAGCGCTCACACCGGATAAGGACGGGGATGCCATTGCAGGCAGCATCAATCTTGTGACGCGTAAAGCGCCCTCCACGCGTCTGATCCGTTTGGACGCAAAAGGAGCATACAATCGCCTCGACGACGAACTCGGACAGTATGACTTCAATGGACGATACGGCGAGCGCTTCTTTGACGACGTTCTTGGGGTGCAGGTTACGGGAAACATCGAGCGCCGCGACCGAAGTAACGAACAATTCACACTCGATATCGAAAATCAGGCGCCTCTGCATGGCCTCGGCTGGAAGTACAATGACTTCACCGTGCAATATACGAATGAGACTCGTAAGCGCGGTGGCGTGGGACTGTTGCTAGATGTGAATACCCCTGACAACGGGTCGATCAGAATCAACAATCTCTTCAGCCAGACAAATCGGAACTACACGATTTACAGCCGCAACTATCCTTACACCGGCACCGGGTTGAACTATGATGCGTGGGATCGCGAGCAGGTTGTGAACTCGTTCAATAGCTCCATCCGCGGCGAAAACTATCTGTTGGATTTGGGCCTCAACTGGGGGCTTTCCTATGCAGAGTCGAAGATAGACAATCCCTATGATTATCGTTTGGTGTTCACTGAGCCCTCCATTTTGGATACAAGCGGGAACGCCGGCATGGCTCCGTACCCGGAGGCCATCAGGCAAACTGCACCGGGGGACATCATCCCCTTCGCGTACAACAATTTCGCAAAAGCAAAGCTCGACAGTGCGTTCTATCATCAAGAGAAAAACAGCGATCGCGAGAAGACGGCTTTCCTGGATGTTGCGAAGAAATACGTGCTAGGCGACATGTTCTCCGGCGAACTCAAGTTGGGCGGAAAATACCGATACAAGAACCGGTTCAAGGCCACTGACGAAACTATGGCCCCGTACTGGCTTGGATACTACCAGGACTATACGCGCAACGCCGATGGAAGCATTACAGCAAAGAATTTCCAAGGAACACGCTTCCAGAATCTCAAGCTGGTGGATCAAAACATCATCTTTACGAATTTCCTTGATCCCTCTCCCGCGGAGCGGAGTCTGTATGACAAGTACCGCCTATATCCGATGGTCAACAGAGACGCCCTTCGTGATTGGTATGAGCTCAACAAGAACGGGGTCAGCGCCAACGGAAAGCAATCAGAGTATTACGACGACCCTGAAAAACGTGGTGACTTCTACGACATCGTCGAACGAGTCGCTTCCGGATACATCATGAACACGCTGAACTTCGGCACGCTGGCGACATTGATCGCCGGTGCCCGTGTCGAAAGTGAAACCAATGACTATATGGCGAAATATGTCAGCACGGCCCTCGGTGGATTTCCAACAACGGGGAAATTGCTGGATACAACGGCCACATTTACTGAAACCACGTGGCTTCCGAATTTTCATTTGACGGTGAGGCCGCTGGACTTCATGACGGTTCGTTTTGCGGCGTACAGGGCGATCGCCCGGCCGGATTTCAATACCCGGTTCGAGAAAATGGTCGCCCGGGTCACAAGTCCGCGCAGCACCCTCGTAATTGGAAATCCCCGGCTCAAGAATGCCAAAGCGTGGAACTTCGAAGTGAACACATCTCTCTTCGGAAATGAGATTGGACTGTTCACAGTGTCCGCATACTACCGGACGATTGATGACATGTTTCACACGGTCACCGCCATTCCCGGGGATTACATACCGGGCGATCCCGGTTCGTTGCTGGACACGCTGGGAATCACCTGGCATCCGGATATAGTGGGGGGTGCGCCAATCTCGTTGACGTACACAGTCAACAGCTCCCAACCAACAAAGGTGTGGGGTTTCGAAGTCGAACACCAGGCGAACCTGGGTTTCCTTCCCGGTCTGCTATCGAACATCGTGCTCAGTTATAACCTGTCGGTTGTACGTTCAGAAACTTACGTGCTTGGATACAGGACCGACACTACGTACACCATCAAACCTCCCATTCCGTTCCCGCTGCCAACCTACAAGACGCGGCTTGTTGAAACAAAGCAGAAGCTAGAAGGGCAGCCTGAATTCTTCGGCAACGTCGCCGTCGGCTACGACTTGGGAGGTTTTTCTGGAAGATTATCGGTGTTCTTCCAGGGTGAGTACAACCGATCCTATTCCGCGGGGCGTATGAATGACCCTGTTGTCAAAGACTTCTCACGCTGGGATCTATCGGTCCGGCAGCGTATCACCCCGAACATCTCGATCTTCTTCAATCTGAACAATATCGCCGGCGTTGAGGAGGAAGTGTATACTGTGGACCGCCTTCACATCTGGGAGACTCTGCGATCGAGCCAGCGATATGGACTGACCGGTGATCTTGGCGTCCGGGTCGAATTGTAGTGGGAATGTTTCAAGCTGTTACTGCTGTGTAATTCACTGGTTGTTTCATTTGGCGTGAACCATTCATCTAATCAGAGGAGGGTGCTATGCGCACGTTTCACAGTCTTGTTGTATGCCTCTTGGCTGTGCTTTTCCTCGTGCCCGCAGGGGCCAACGGCCAGAACTATGTCCGGGTGCCGGACACCGGCTTCCTTAATACGTTCATCATGGGCGACACTCTGGCAAATGGCACAAGGAGAGACACTAACGCAGTGTATGTTCTGACCCGTGGCAAGATCTACCTCAGCGATGCGGTCATGGTGAACACTGGATGGGCTTTCCGGTTGATCGCAAATGACACAACAGGGAATGTCCCCAAGCCGGTCGTATATTTGTACGTCTCCGGTACAGGAACGTACCCCGGATATTTCGTCCGGGCGAAAGGTGATGTGATGGCGAAGAACGTCGTCATCTGCGGCATCAATGAACTCACCCCTGAACTCCCCAAGATTCAAGGCAACATTTTTGAAGCAAATGCTGCCGGGCTAAACATAACTGTCGATGGCTGTGTGTTGGCAAATACCAGCGGCCAGCTCATACGGACCGCCTACGCTACAAAGAACATTAAAGTCACGAACTCTATTTTCGCCAACATGGGTTACAACGGGACGTCCAACCTCGGGGCAGGGAAGGGGATCGACCTCCGGGAAATGTCGGTGGATACGTTGCTCATGGTCAACAACACGTTTGTGAACTGGCAGGACCGCATTGTCCGTCACTTCAAGAGCACCGCGAACGTCAAATATTTCCGATTCGAACACAATACCTGCGTCAACGGAATGTCGTATCACGGCTTCCTGTCCCTCGGAAAACTCGAAGGCAAGGCGATCATTTCAAACAATCTGCTTGTTGATCACTTCGCACTTGGGGCAGATTCTGATGCCGTCCGCCAGTCGGAATTCACGGATAGCCGCGAACTGGATGAAATGGGCAACCCGAGAATGAGCTGGGTCATCGCAAATCCTGACACGGCAAATACGATCTTCTATACGATTAAGAACAACTACTACCGTGTGACCCCGGCAGGGCAAACGTTCTGGGATTCGGCGTCCATCCTGCCCATCGTTGCCAACCCGCCGTTATGGGTGGGCCCCCCATTGACACACAACATCTGCGGCAGAATCGGGACGGATTCCACCACTGCCTTCCAGCTTACGACTGCTGATCTGCCGAATACGCCGAAGCTGATGGTGGAATTTATGAAATGGTACAGACGTCCCACTGCGGATTCTGGTGCAAACAAGGCAAAAGTCCGCACGGGTTGGAGACAAACGCTGCACGACATGGACCGAAGGCCGATGAAGTACTTCACGGACACGCTCAATTGTGCCTATCCTACGTCTGCCGCAATCTATAGCGCTGCAACCGGCGGATACCCCGTGGGCGATCTGAACTGGTTCCCCGCACGCTATACCGCATGGAAGAGCGACCCTGTGTCGGGCGTCGATGACCGGGGCGGCGAAGTGCCTGAAGCCTTCACGCTCGAACAGAACTATCCGAATCCCTTCAACCCAACGACGCAGATCGTGTACACGCTACCCATAGCGGCCCAGGTGGACCTGAATGTATATAACCTGCTCGGCCAGAAGAGTCATGACCCTGGTGAATGATACGAAGGAAGCCGGGTTCGTATACCGTAACGTTCGATAGCCAAAGGGCTCTCCTGCGGCGTCTACTTCTATCGTCTGACAGCCGGCGATCAGGTTATGTCGATGAAAATGATGTTGATGAAGTAGATGATGCAGGTGAAGTCGTGGGAATCTAGACCGGGATTGAAGGTCAGGAAAGCAGATCGAGATCGGGATTGAGATCTGGAGAAAGGGCATACTCTTTTCTCAGTTCTCGATCTTGATCTCGGTTTGCTCCCGGCCTCATTGCCGATCTTCCTAAAGGGCTGATAATGGAACTCGAGAAATATTCGATAGGTATCGGCGACAGGTTCGGCCGTGAAGGCGCAGCGCAGCTGCGGGCATTGCAGCAGGCGCAGGGTGCAGGCGTTTCCGTGGTGCCGGTCTGGAACAAATCCAACCGCGAGCATACGATCATCGGCACAGTTCCCGAAGACACGCGCCGCGAAGCGGACGAGGCCGTCCGGTCATGCTCATGGAAGTCATCCTATTACGTCGATGCCGACCACATCGGACTTGGTACGGTCGATCGATTCATAACTGCCAGCGATTTCTTCACCATCGACGTCGCCGACGCCATCGGCAGATCCGCTCCATCGGACGCCCTCGAATCGTTCGTAGCGGCGATGGGGCAATTTCGAGGAAAGCTGCAGATACCGTCGCTGCCAGCACCGTTTGTCGTCACCAGGGAGATGATCGAAGCTATTGCACGGAAGTATCTCCACGCGGTGAAAGAGGCGGGGGCAGTCTACCGGCATGTCGCAGGGCGGAAGGGGGCCGGACAATTTGTTCCGGAGGTGTCGTTCGACGAAGCCGGTGAACCGCAAACACCGGTCGAACTGTTCTTCATACTTGCCGCCATTGCACGCGAAGGTATTCCCATTCAGACGATTGCGCCGAAATTCACGGGCGCTTTCCTCAAGGGAATCGACTATGTCGGCGAGGTGAGTCACTTTGAACGGGAGTTTAATGATGATCTTGCGGTCATTGCGCACGCCATTGCGACATTCCGGCTCCCCGGAAATCTAAAGCTCAGCGTGCACTCGGGGAGCGACAAGTTTGCCCTCTATCCGGTGATTCATCGCGCGCTGCAGAAAACACATGCGGGTCTCCACCTCAAAACCGCAGGGACGACATGGCTCGAAGAAGTGATCGGTCTCGCGGCTGCAGGGGGTGAAGGCCTGAAGGCTGCACAAGAGATTTACGCGGCTTCCTTTGCACGATATGATGAGTTGTGCGGACCGTACCTTTCGGTGATTGCCATTGACCGCGCGAAGCTTCCATCGCCCGCGGCGGTGCAGAGCTGGAGCAGCACGGACTATGTGCAAGCGCTGCAACATGATCAGACGTGCAAGGAGTTCAATATCCATTTCCGGCAGCTGGTGCACGTCGGGTACAAGGTCGCGGCGGAAATGGGAGAGAGGTTCCAGAAATTGTTGGGCGAATGCCGCGCGAGCATAGAAACTAATGTGACCAAAAACATTTTCGAACGGCATCTCCGTCCGTTATTCCTCGGATTGTCTGCATAGCGAGCGGTGTCGTCGGCATAGCAAAGGAGAAGAGTATGAGTACCGGTCTGGCAATACCTCCGGTGGGCGGGTTTGACCTGGTTTCCCTCGGCGCTCTGGTTCACCGTCTTGATCCGGGCATCATTCCGTTCCGGAAGGCGACGGAATGCCATATCCATGTGAGCGGCGGGGAGTTCAACGTTGCCGCGAACCTTGCGGACTGCTTCAGGATGAAAACGGGAATCGCAACGGCGATGGTGGACTATCCCATCGGCGAGCTCATTGCCGAGCGTGTGCGGGCTATGGGAGTCACGCCGTTCTACAAGAAGTTCAAGCATAACGGTGTGAACGGACCCAACATGGCGACGGTGTACAGTGACCGGGGACAGGGCGTGCGTGCGCCGGTCGTGTTTTACAACCGCAGCAACGAGGCGGGGGCACAACTCCAGCCGGGCGATTTCGATTGGAAGGCCATCTTCTCTGGGGGCCTCCGCTGGTTCCACAGCGGAGGAATCTTTGCGTCCCTCTCCGCGACAACGGGCGAGTTGATCATCGAAGGCATGAAAGCCGCTAAAACAGCCGGCGCAATCACCAGTTTTGACCTGAATTTCCGGGAGAAGCTCTGGAACATCTGGGGCGGACAGCAGAAAGCTGTGGATGTTGTGAAACGGATCGTCGAGCATGTGGATGTGCTGATAGGGAATGAGGAGGATCTGCAAAAAGGGCTGGGTGTTCCCGGTCCGGAAGTGCAAGCCAAGTCCAAACTCGATCCGACCACGTTCTTCGGCATGATAGACAACGTTGTGGCAAAGCATCCCAACGTCAAAGCAGTTGCCACTACGCTGCGCGAAGTACACTCCACAAATCATCACAGCTGGGGCGCTGTTGCCTGGGTGGGCGGAAAGACCTACACGTCACCGACTGCGGATCTGACTGTGCTGGATCGCGTCGGCGGCGGCGACGGATTCGCCAGCGGATTCATCTACGGGCTGCTGAGCGGCGAAACACCGGACGAGGCCGTGAAGCTCGGCTGGGCACACGGGGCGCTGTTGACGACGTTCCCCGGCGATACCACCATGGCGACGGTGGAACAGGTGAAGGCGTTCGCAAAAGGAGGTTCTGCGAGAATACAGCGATAACCAAAGAGTCTGTTTACGGGGCTTTAGGATCCCTCACGAAGTGCGGCAGGTTTTCGGGGAGTGGGATCGATATCTCCACCAGGCCCCGGTATACACCCTCCTCGTACCACGGCGACTGAAAGATCAGTTTCTTCCTCCCCTCCTTCTCAATCGTGTAGCAATTAGAGGTCCCGGTGCTCAGCAGGTGCTCGAGCACCGTTCGGGCCGGCTCGGGATGACAGTCGAGCACATTTGTGCCGATGAGCGCCGCTCCGCCATCGTCCGCGAACGACGCACATGCGCGATCGTTCATCTCCGTAATAACCCCCTTGGTGTCGCACACGGTGATGGATGTAGGCAACTCGCGGACCCATTGGTGCTGCTGCATGATGCCTCCACACAATAACGAATCGTGTATGTAATTACGGTGTCGGCAACCAGGCTGTCCGGTTGCTCTCGTTGCCAAGACGGTCAACGGCGGAGAGTTCGATCCTGCGCAGCTGCTCGAGGGGGAGTGAACACTCCCGATCACCGCGGTTGAAGATCATGTGCTTCCACGTGTCGCCGTACTGAAGATATGCGACCCATCGGAACACATCGGCTGGCTTCTCGTGCGTCCAGGAGAGGTGCAGCATGGTGGAGTCGACGCGCGCCTTGAGCCGGGGCGGGCCGGGTGCCAGTGCGCCAAGCCAGGGAGACGCCGGCACGAGTGCCGGTGTGCGGTATGGCAGTCCTTTCAGTCCTGCCGGAAGCAGGCTGCTATCCTGCAAGAAGGTCCTCATGCTGAAATGAATGTGCCCCGGACTCTCCGGCAGGACGCCGCGTTCAACCATGATCTCATTGACGAGTTCGTCCAACCCCTTTTCGGAATTGAGACGGCTGGTAAACAACCCCGGCCACAGGTGGCGTTGCCGCACGTTCTCTTTCGCCCACCATCCAAGCAGGACGGGAAAGCTCTGAGGGATCTGGTTGATCGGCCAGTACAATTGGGGCGACCAGTAATCGACCCAACCCTCATTCAGCCAGAGTCGGGCGTCCGCGTACAATCGGTCGTATTGATCGAATCCGCCGATGGAGCGGGGGAAACCCGGGCGCCAGATGCCGAACGGGCTCAAACCGAATTTGACGTACTTCTTTTCCTCCTTGATGGCATCGTACAGGCGCTTGATGAACGTGTTGACGTTTGACCGCCGCCAGTCGTTTCGGGACATCGTGCCCCCGGCACGCGTGTATGCGTGCCAGGTGGTGTCGTCCGGGAACGACCCGTCTCCGTACGGGTAGAAATAGTCATCGAAGTGAATGCCGTCGATGTCATAGCGACGAACAACATCCATGACCACGGCAAACGAGTGGTCTTGTACCCGCGGATCTCCCGGGTCCAGCCACCAGGAACTATCGGGAAGGAACCGGACGAAATCCGGGCGGCGGCGCACGATACAGGATTCCGTGATGGCTCCGCCGCGTGGGAGATGGGCGCGGTAGGGATTGAACCATGCGTGAAGCTCCATGCCCCGGCCGTGGGCTTCTTCAATCCAGAACGACAACGGGTCGTAGAACGGTGCGGGTGGTTTCCCCTCTTCACCTGTCAGGTATGATGACCACGGTTCGAGCGGGCTGGCGTAGAGGGCATCACAATGAGGGCGCACTTGAAGCACTACAGCATTCAAGCCGATTGACGCCGCCGAATCGAGGATGCGCCGGGCCTCCTGTTGTTGCTCCCCGGATGCGAGGCCGGGGCGGCTGGGCCAATCGATGTTGACCACCGTGGCAACCCATACTGCGCGGAATTCGCGGTCAATCGCGGGCGGGCCCGGGAGCCCGGCGGGATGCTGGATGGCGGGCTGCGTGCTGCACCCTGCACAGATGAGCGCAAGGACCGTGAACACAAGGAACGCAGTTGCTGTTCGCATGAGATTCCAGGGTCGTGAATACAGTTCGGTGGACGTGAGCACACATAATACGTTCCGATCGGCACATAATCAATGTGATTGCTTCCGCCTGCCACTCTCGGTATATTTGACAATCACAAAGGAACGTTATGGTCCGCCGTACATATGGGCTTCTCCTGCTCGCATACACGGTCATCACCGCCGGAGAGGTATGGGGATGGGGGGGAACCGGCCACAGATTCATTAATCAGAATTCCGTCCGACATCTGCCTGTGGGAATGTCGCAGCTTGCCGCACAAGAAGGGTTCCTGACAAGCCATGCCAGCGATGCAGACACCAGGAAGTACGCCGATCCTACTGAAGAGCCAAAGCACTATATTGACCTGGAGTCATTTGCGGATTTCCGGAACTTGCCGCCGGATTTGTCGGTGGTGGTCGCACAGTACGGCTGGCCGGCCCTCCAATCGTACGGCATCCTTCCCTGGACTATCGTTGCCACTGTTGATTCATTGACCGCACAATTCCGCCGCGCAGACTGGAACAACGCCTGTCAATCGGCCGCGGATCTGGGCCACTATGTCGGTGACGCATATCAACCCCTCCACTGTACGGTGAATTACAACGGGCAGCTCACCGGGAACGGCGGCATCCATTCGCGGTACGAGTCCTCAATGCTCGGGCAGTACATTTCCTCCCTTTCCATCCATCCCGACACCGTACGGTACGTGGGTGATGTCTATGCGTTCGCCCTCGGCATGACGCTGCACTCGAACGGGTATGTCGACTCGATTCTCCAGGCGGACAATGCCGCCCGTGCGGCCTCGGGGTGGAACGGGAGCGGCACGGCTCCTCAATCATACTATACGGCCATGTGGGACAGGACCGGACGATTGACGCAGGAACTCTTGCAGGATGCCACCCGGGATATCGCATCACTCTGGTACACAGCCTGGGTCAATGCGGGCGTTGCGGCGCTCGCGGTGGCGGAGGAAACTTTGGGTGCGGCGTCATTGTTTTCTCTCGAACAGAACTACCCGAATCCGTTCAATCCGAGCACGACCATAGGCTTCAGGCAACAGGCACCAGGCAATGGGTGGGTGAAGCTTGCCGTGTACGATCTGCTCGGACGAGAGGTGGCACTGCTGGTCAACGAGCCGAAGGATCCCGGCAATTACGCCGTGCGGTTTACTGCAGCCGGCCTCACCAGCGGCGTCTATTACTATAGAATACAGATCAGCGGGAACGGGCAAACACACAGTGAAGTGAAAAAGATGACGGTGGTGCGATGAGGCAGGCGTGAATCGTCGCATCCCGGTTGATCGTCACAGGGGGTACTCCAGATGTTCATCGGGCACTATGCAGTTGCGCTGGCCGCAAAGAAGGTAGCGCCGCACACATCCCTCGGCACACTGTTCATCGCAGCGCAGTTCATTGATCTGCTCTGGCCGCTTCTCGTGCTTGTGGGAATAGAGCACGTCCGGATTGAGCCGGGCGCGACCGCAGTGACTCCACTGGACTTCTACGACTATCCCTTCTCGCACAGCTTCCTCGGGGTGGTATTCTGGGCCGTGCTTTTCGGTCTTGTCTATTTTGGATTCCGGCGCAACGGTCGTGCAAGCATAGTGCTCGCGCTCTGCGTGGCCAGTCATTGGTTTCTTGATCTTTTGACCCACCGCCCGGATCTCCCCCTGGCCCCGGGGGGTGAGACCCGCTGGGGTTTGGGACTGTGGAATTCGCTTGCCGGCACATTGATTGTCGAAACCGCACTTTTCGCCGCGGGCGTGTTTATGTATCTGCGGACGACCAGGCCGAAGGACCGTGTGGGAACAATCGGTTTCTGGGCGCTGGCAGGTATTCTCCTCGCCATTTACCTGGCAAATCTCTTTGGCCCTCCTCCTCCGGATGTGTCCACGATTGCCTACGCCGGCAACCTGAGCTGGCTGTTTGTTCTCTGGGCATACTGGGTCGATCGTCATCGTGTAACACAACCCTGAGGACGTCCGGATGCGGTGATCACATGTCCTCTCAATGATACCCTCAAACATGAAAGGTGGAGCAATGAAATACCGGTGGTCAATAGGAATTGCGCTTATAGCACTGCTGATGTCGTACGGTGGCTGCAAGAAAGATGTGCCGGGGAGTACACTGCTGGGTCAGGCGAAGGGACAGGTTCCGGGTCTGACCTGGAGCGTGCCGAAAGCCTGGACCGTCGGACCACCGAGGGAAATGCGAGCCGCCACTTACACGGTCGATCCGAAATCCGGGGATATGGAAGGAGGGGAGTGCGCGGTGTTCCATTTTGGTCCGGGTGTGGGGGGGGATGTCGAGTCGAACATATCCCGCTGGGCCGGCCAATTTGAGCACCCCGATGGTCCCAGGAGTGAGCCGGTGGAGATCAACGGGATGAACGTCACCGTGGTGCGCATCGCCGGAACCTATCTCGCCCCGAGCGGGCCGATGATGGCGTCGTCGGCGAAGAAAGAGAACTTCCGGCTGCTCGGTGCGATTGTTGAAGGCACTCAGGGGTCCGTATTCTTTAAACTTACCGGTCCGGCCAAGACCATCGAAGCCGCATCGGCCGAATTTGATGCGATGATACACTCGCTGTCAAAGTAGTGCCGGCGTGCTCCGCACGCGCGCATGACGTATGATCTCCTATGCCCATTCTCGCAGCCATTGATGTCGGTTCGAACGCGATGCGTCTCGTCGTCGCATCCGTAGATGCCGACCGCACGCTGACGCTTCTGGAAGTGATTCGTGAACCTGTCCGCCTTGGTGACGCCGTCTTTACCACAGGCTTGATCGGGGAAGAGACTATTGACATGGCGGTCGGGGCATTTGAACGATTCCGTTCCGCCCTGGACCGGCATGGAGTACGGTGGACCCGCGCGGTAGCCACGAGTGCGATGCGGGAGGCAATGAACCGGGACATACTTGTGGACCGTATTTCCCAGGCCTCCGGCATCGATGTGGAGATTATCGGCACGGAAGAGGAGGCCCGCCTCATTTATCTCGCAGTCAGTGCCGGGGTGTCCCTCAAGAACCGGGTTGCGCTGCTGGTCGACATCGGCGGGGGGAGCACGGAGGTGACGCTTGCGACGGAGGAAGGCATTCTCTCCACAACAAGTTTCACGATGGGGTCTGTGCGGTTGTTGCGGACGCTGGGGGACTACCGGACCGATGAGCGTCGCACCCATCAGCTGATCCGTGAATATGTGGATGCCGCACAACAGCGGATCCGACGTGAAATCGGTGCCCGGCGCATTGACCTCTGTGTCGGCACGGGCGGCAACGTCGAGGTGCTGGGAGATCTCCGGAAGGAGATGCTGGGGAAAGACCGGGATACCGACCTGAGTCTGGCAGACCTTGATCGCATGCTGAAGCGTCTGGTTGCCCTCACATACGCCGAGCGGGTGCAGGAGCTGCAATTACGTCCCGATCGTGCGGATGTCATTGTACCGGCGGCGATCATCCTTCGAAAGTTCCTTCAGGTGGCGGGGGTTCACGAGGTCGAAATCCCGCGCGTGGGATTGAAGGATGGGCTGCTGCTGGACATGGTTGAGGAGTTCTACGGCGAACGGCGGTCGTTGCGCCGGGAACAGGTGATTGCGTCGGCCATGCAGCTGGGTCGAAAATACCAGTTTGACGAGCAACACGCCGTCACGGTGGCACAGCATGCAGTGCAGCTTTTTGACGCCACACGCGATCTGCATAACCTGGGAAGAGAACATCGCATCCTTCTCGAGCTGGCGGCGCTTTTGCATGACATCGGCACATTCATCTCCGCGTCCGATCATCACAAGCACACGCAGTATCTTCTCCAGACAACCCCGATCGTCGGATTGTCCGGGGCGCAGATGGCGATTGTGGGCAATGTCGCCCGGTATCATCGCAGGTCACAGCCCAAACCCCAGCATGAGCTCTATCAGGCGCTCTCGCCGAAAGAACGCGTGGTCGTATCAAAGCTCGCTTCACTCCTGCGTCTTGCCGACGCGATGGACACCGAGCATGCAGCGAAGGTCCGGGGATTCGCTATAGAGTACAAGAAACCCAAGTTCACTCTCCGGCTGGATGGCGACGGCGATTTGCTGCTGGAGAAGTGGGCGCTCTCAAAAAAAGCGCAGATGTTTGAAGAGGTGTTCAATGTCCGCTTCGCGGTCGCGGGGTAAACCGGCGCCGGCAGATCCGTGCGCCATGCTCATCGGAGCGCTGGAGCTCCGGCAACGGAATTTTACCCGGCAGCTTGCGCGGGTCCGGAGACGTCCCAGCGAGCCGGGAGTACATGATCTGCGTGTGGCGACACGCCGGCTGATTGCCGTGATCGATCTGATGGCGGAAATTGTAGAGACCCCTCTTCTGCTGAAGAAGCGGAAGGCGCTTCGAAGTCTTCTCAAAGGATTGAATGCACTGCGTGATGCGCATATTCGCCGCATCGCACTCAGAAAGCTGTGCGCGGAGTTTCCATCGGCAGGCCTGGTCCAGCGGGGCATTCTGGTGCAGGAACGGGACCTGTTGCGTGCCGTGGCAAGAAACCTCCGGCTGTTCGATGTGCGCGGGTTGCATGGGGCCATCACAGAGGCCGAGGAGCTATTCCTGACCGTTGGACTCAATTCTGCGCTTGCTTCTGCACACCGGTCAGTCCTCATCGGTGCCCTGGCGTCCGCATATGCCCGGGTCGTTGGAAGACTCCAGACCCTCCAGGGAACGGATCCCTCGACGGTCCACCGTCTGCGTGTGGCGTTCAAGCAGTACCGCTATGCGCTGGAGATCCTCGCACCGCTTCTTCCCTGGATGAACGCCGCGACTCGTTCACGGCTCGATGCCTATCAGACTGCGATGGGAAAAATCCAGGACAACGTGGTGGTGCTGCGTGGGATGTCCGCCTATGAATCCAGGCGCCCCGTCACGGGCCGGATGGCCCTTATCGGGGTGCGCCAACATCTGCTCCGCCGCACGGAAGAGCTGATGAAGGAGTTTCTTGCAAACGCCGGCGGTGTGTACCGGTTCTGGAAGGACTGATCGCCCCTCATTCTCTTTCCCTTCTTTTCCCTGGCTTCCGGGTAAGCCATACCCCGCCGTGCTGTGTCCAACATGGAAGAGGAAATCGCGCACCTTTCAATTTTGCCCCGTTTTTTGTACAATTCATGTTCACATTGACACGACGTTCCACGAACGAGCTGGAGGTTCCATGGCATTCGACATTAAAGCCATCAATGAGAAAATACAGCGTGAAAGCGCATTTGTCGATACGCTTCAGACCGAGATCGGCAAAGTCATTGTCGGCCAGAAACATATGGTCGAACGCCTCCTCGTCGGACTCCTCTCAAACGGGCACATTCTGCTCGAAGGGGTGCCAGGCCTGGCAAAGACGTTAAGCGTGAAGACGCTCGCCGCAGCGATTCAGGCGAAATTCCAGCGGATCCAGTTCACCCCTGACCTTTTGCCCGCGGATCTCATTGGTACGCTTGTCTACAACCAGAAGGACGGGTCATTTCAGACCAAGAAAGGGCCTATTTTCGCCAACTTCATTCTTGCCGACGAAATTAACCGCTCCCCTGCGAAAGTGCAGAGCGCCCTGCTCGAGGCAATGCAGGAGCGACAGGTGACCATCGGTGAGCACACGTTCAAGCTTCCCGAACCGTTCCTTGTTCTTGCCACCCAGAATCCCATCGAGCAGGAAGGGACATACCCGCTGCCCGAGGCGCAGGTCGATCGTTTCATGTTGAAGGTGAAGATCGGTTACCCCACCAAGGAGGAAGAGCTGCAGATTATGCGTGCCAACGTGAACGGGCCCCTCGCAATTCCGGGTCCGGTTGTGAGCCCGGAAGACATTCTGAATGCACGGAGTGTGGTGGGCGAGATCTATATGGATGAGAAGATTGAGAGGTACATCCTTGATATCGTTTTTGCCACGCGCAACCCGAAGCAGTATAATCTGCCCAACATGGCGCAGCTCATCAGCTACGGCGCATCACCGCGTGCATCGATCAATCTGGCCCTCGGTGCAAAGGCGTATGCCTTTATCAAACGGCGCGGTTACGTCATCCCGGAGGACGTGCGCTCGATCTGCCTCGACGTGATGCGCCACCGCGTAGCTGTGACCTATGAAGCCGAGGCAGAGGAAGTGACCTCGGAGCAGGTGGTGCAGGAGATCCTGAACAAGATTGAAGTCCCATGAAACCCGGTGCCAAGGTGCAATGACGCATGGACACCCGCGAGCTTCTCAAAAAAGTCCGTCAGATTGAGATCAAAACCCGCGGCCTGGTCAACCAGGTCTTCTCCGGGGAATACCACTCGGTCTTCAAAGGCCGCGGGATGGAATTCTCCGAGGTGCGCGAATATCAGTACGGCGACGATATTCGCAGCATCGACTGGAACGTCTCGGCACGGTTCAACCATCCGTTCGTCAAGATCTTCGAAGAAGAGCGCGAGCTGACGGTCATGCTGGTCGTAGATTTCAGCCGTTCCGGCGACTTCGGCACCGTGCGCGCCACGAAGAACGACATCGCGACGGAGATCTGTGCGGTCCTTGCATTTTCCGCCATCAAGAACAATGACAAGGTCGGCTTGATTCTGTTTACGGATCACGTCGAGATGTTTGTGCCTCCGAAGAAAGGGCGGGCGCACATATTGCGCATCATCCGCGAACTGCTATCGTTCCAGCCGAGCGGGACAAAGACGAACATCCGCGGCGCGCTCGAATATTTCAACCACGTGCACAAGAAGCGGACCATCGCATTCCTGATCTCTGATTTCCTGGATGAGGGGTATGATCAGATCCTCAGGATCATCAGCCGCAAGCACGATGTCATTGCGGTGGAACTGTCCGACCCCCGTGAAGAAGTGCTGCCGGAAGCCGGTCTCGTCAACCTGCGCGATGCTGAAACCGGCAGGGAGCGGTGGATCGACACCGGCGACCGTCATGTGCGCGCATCATTTCTCACGTACTGGCAGCAACGCAGGGCGAATCGCAGGTCGTTGTTCATGCGCAGCAAGGTTGATGCCATTCCGATCCGGATCGACCGGCCCTACATTAAACCGATCGTTGATTTCTTCAAACTGAGGGAGCGCAGGCTGTGACGGCACGGACTGCAGGAGTGGTGATATTCAGTACGGTGGTCGTCGCGCTTTCGCAGCACGAAGTGCCGGCTCAGCAGGTGTCTGCCCGGGCGCGTGCGGATTCCACCTCGTATACCGTCGGCGACAGAATCCGTGTCAGCGTTGACCTGCGTCACCCCGCGGGGCTCATGATCCAGCCGATGGTCGGCGATACCGTCGAAGGGTTCACGGTTCTCGGGCGGAGCGGCCTCAAAGCGACGACGGACTCCACCAGCGCCATGGAGTTTGTTCTGGCCCGGTACGATTCGGGAGATGCGGTGATTCCTCCCTTGCCGTTCCTGTACTTTATGCCGAATGACACCGCCTCGCACGTGGCATTGACGAATCAGCTGCTCGTCACAGTCCACACCGTCCCCCAGGACACCAGTGCGAGCTTTCGGGATATCAAGCCGCCGATCGACATTCCGATGTCGTGGAAAGAACTTGCGCTGTACGCGGCGATGGCTCTGGCCGCGGCGGGCCTCGGTTACCTGGGCTACCGGTGGTGGAAGAAACGGAAGCGGAAGCTCGCGGGAGAAGTGTACGTGCCGCCACCCCGGCCTGCGCATCTGATTGCGCTCGAAGCACTGGGAGACCTGAAGGCCAAGAAACTCTGGCAGCAGGGGCTGGTGAAGGAGTACTATTCGGAACTTACGGAAATCTTCAGGCGGTATTTCGAACAACGGTATAACGTTCCATCGCTCGAGGAAACCACCGACGAAACCCTTGCGGGTCTCCGCTCGGCGCAGGTCGGGAACGGCTTCCTGGAACCGGCGGGAGTCATCTTGCGCCGCGCGGACCTCGTCAAGTTTGCCAAGTACCATCCGACGGTGACGGACCATGAAGACTCCTTCCGGGGGGTCATCGCGTTTGTCGAGAAGACCAAAGTGCAGGCGATGACGCCCGTGGCCGGCGGCAGCGGAAAGGGGAAGGGCGATGTGGAATCCTAACACCGTCTTTGCCAATCCCCTGGTTCTGTGGGGATTGCTGCTGATCCCGCTGCTGGCATATTGGTACATCTGGAAGCATCGTGCCATGAGCAGCGACGTCCGCTACTCGACGCTGGAGGCTTTCGCGGGTACGAGGCCGACGCTGCGGGAGCGGCTGCGCCATGCCCCGGCGATACTCCGGTTGCTGATTCTCGCTGTACTGATCGTTGCCCTTGCCCGGCCACAGTTGTCCTCGCAGAGCGAAAATGTCTACACGGAGGGCATCGACATCGCGCTTCTGCTCGATATCAGCGGAAGTATGCTCGCCGAGGATTTTCAGCCGAACCGGATTCAGGCGGCAAAGGATGTTGCCCAGCGCTTTGTCGAAGGGCGCGCGAATGACAGGATCGGCCTGGTGATCTTTGCCGGCCAGAGCTTCACGCAGTGTCCGATGACGCTCGACTATCGTGTACTCCGCTCCCTGTTGAAGCAGGTGAAGCCGGGCATGGTGGAAGACGGGACAGCGATCGGCATGGCGATTGCCCAGGGGGTCAACCGGCTGAAGGACAGCAAGGCGAAGAGTAAAGTCATGATCCTTCTTACCGACGGCGTGAACAATCGCGGCGAAGTGGATCCCCTCACCGCGGCAAACATCGCGCAGACCTTCGGGATCCGGATTTATACCGTGGGTGTCGGTACCGTGGGAGAAGCGCCTTACCCGGTGCAAACGCCCTTCGGCATACGCTATCAGAATATCCCCGTGGATGTCGATGAAAAGACGCTGAAGTCCATTGCGAGCGTTACCGGGGGGAATTTCTACCGGGCAACGAACAATCGCACGCTCAGAGAAATTTACTCGGAAATCGACAAGCTGGAGAAAACGCGCATCGAGGTCAAGTCGTACCGTTCCTACACGGACACGTTCGGGCCGTGGGCGTGGGCCGGCCTGATCGGAGTGTTGCTGGAAATGGGTCTGTCGGGTTTGGTTTTACGAAAGTTGCCCTGAATGATACGCTTTCTGCACGAAGAATATCTCTGGATGCTGGCCATCCTGCCGCTCCTGGCAGTGCTGGCATTTGTGGTGTACGGCGCCCGCCGCCGTGCCATGAAAACGTTCAGCACGCCGGAGATGATGCGCCGGCTGGCGCCCGAAGCGAGCCGCTTCAAGAGACCCGTGAAGTTCTTCCTGCTCCTGGTGGCCGTAGCATTGATCATCCTGGCTCTTGCCAATCTGCAGATCGGCACGCGGCTCGAGGAGGTGAAGCAGGAGGGCGTGGATATTTTCATCGCCATGGATGTATCACTCAGCATGAAGGCGGAAGATATCAAGCCCAACCGTCTTGAAAAAGCCAAACTGGAAATCCGGAATCTCATTGACCGGCTCGGCGGAGACCGCATCGGGCTCGTGGTCTTTGCCGGCGAAGCGTATACGCAGTTCCCGCTGACCACCGACTACAGTGCCGCAAACCTGTTTCTGGATGTTCTGGACGTCGATGCCGTGGGACTTCCAGGGACGGCGATCGGTCTGGCCATCCGCCGCGCCGTGGACTCGTTCGATTTCACTGAAGCGACGACGAAGGTGATCGTGATCATTACCGATGGGGAGAATACCGAAGGCGAAGTGATGGACGCTGCGAAGGAAGCGGCCGGCAAAGGGATTTTGATCTACACCATCGGCATGGGCTCTCCCGGCGGGGCGCCCATTCCCGTGTACGGCAGCTCCGGGCAGCAGACGGACTTCAAACGCGACCGGGTAGGCTCGGTCGTGGTCTCCAGGCTGGACGAAGTCACGCTCGAGAAGCTTGCAGCCATCGGCAGCGGCAAGTATTTCCGGGCCACGTCCTCGCAGGACGAATTGGACGGCATCTACAAGGACGTGAGCGCGTTACAGAAAAAGGAATTCGGCGTCAAACAGTTCACCGATTACGAGAGCCGGTTTCAATGGTTCATTGCTGCCGCACTGGTGCTTCTCCTGATGGAGTTCCTGCTCTCGGAAAAAATCAATCGGCGGTTCTCACTCGGACGGTTCTTGCGGAAGGAGGAGGTGGCGGGCGAATGAAGATCGTGATCCATGGTCTCTGGAGCATCACGGTGGTGCTCCTCTGTTGCACGACAGCCCCGGCCCAGTCGGTGCGTTCGCTTGTGAACGAGGGTAACAATCTCTACAAGGAACGGAAGTTTACGGATGCCGAGGTCAACTATCGCAAGGCGCTGGAGAAAGAGAAGGGCCAGGCGTTCGCGACCTATGATCTCGGCAATTCGCTCTACAAGCAGAACAAGCCGGCGGAAGCGGCAAAGGAGTACGAGAATGTTCTGCGCGCGACCGACGATACGCGGACGCAGTCGCACGCGTATTACAATATCGGCAACGCATTTGCGCAGGGACAGGACTACCAGAACGCCATCAAGGGGTACATTAATGCTCTGAAACTGAATCCCGATGACGCCGATGCGAAGTACAATCTCTCGTATGCACTCAGGATGCTCAAGCAGCAGCAACAACAGCAAAACAAGAACAGCGACAAGAACCAGGATCAGAAAAACAAGCAGGATCAGAAGAACAAAGATCAGAACAACCAACAGCAGCAGCAACAGCAGCAACAGCAACAGAATCAGAAACAACAGAAACAGGATCAGCAACAGCAACAACAGCGGCAACAGGAGCGACAGATCTCCAAAGCGGAGGCGGAGCGCATTCTTGCCGTCCTGGAGAACAACGAGCGGGATGTGCAGAAGAAATTGCGGTCCCGGGCTGCCGTCAGACCGCGCAGTGAAAAGGACTGGTGATATGAACTTCGCGCGAGTTCCCGGCGTGTCGGTCCTTGTGATCCTGATGGTCACACTGGCAACCGGGCAGACGACCTTCGAAGCCACCGTCGACAGAAGCCAGGTAGGGGTGGGAGAACAGTTTACGCTTGCGTTCACTCTCACCGGCAGTGCTCTGGGCGGCGGGAAGAATCTTCGCTTGCCCGACCTCAACAAGTTTCACATCATGTCCGGGCCGAATCAATCGTCGAGCATGCAAATTATCAACGGATCGGTCTCCTCGACCGTGAGTTACACGTATGTTCTGCAACCGAAAGAAATCGGGAAATTCGTCGTCGGCGCGGCGTCCATCGAGGCCGGGGGGGCAGTGCTGCAGTCCCAACCCATTGCGGTGGAAGTGGTGAAGGCATCTCCCAAACCGAAGCAACAGGCGGGCGGTCAGGACCAGACCGTGCAACTTGGTGACAACCTGTTCCTCCGGGCCGCAGTCGACCGCACACACGTGCTCCAGGGAGAACAAATCAATCTGGTGTTCCGCCTCTACACGCGGGTGTCGGTGTCGAACTACGGGATCACGAAGAATCCGACGATGACCGGGTTCTGGGGAGAAGACACGGACACGCCCAAAAACATTGCGCTCACGAACGAAACCGTGAATGGCAAAAGCTATCGTGTAGGTGTGGTCAAACGCGTGGCGCTGTTTCCCACACAGGCGGGTGCGCTGGAGGTCGGGCCGATGGAAATTCAAACCACCGTGCAACTTCCCTATGCCCGATCGAACGATCCTTTTGATGCATTCTTCCGGGATCCGTTCGGCAGGAGCGCGACCTACACCGTTGCCAGCGATCCCATCAAGATCAGAGTAGATCCGCTGCCCCCGGGCGCGCCGCCCGACTTCAAGGGTGCAGTGGGGCAGTTAGCCATGAGCACGTCCGTCGACAAGAAGACGACGCGGACGAACGAACCCGTATCCATCAAAGTGACTCTTTCCGGCACGGGGAACATCAAGCTGCTTGATGGGCCCACCGTCCAGCTGCCGCCGGACTTTGAACAGTACAGCCCGAAAGTTTCCGAGAATATCAGTCGCTCACAGTCCCGTATCAGTGGAAGCAAGACATTCGAATATCTGGTCATCCCGCGCTATCCCGGTCTGAAGGTGATCAAGCCGATCGTCCTGTCATATTTTGACATCGGGAAGCGGGAGTACGTGCGGTTGAGATCCCCCCAAATCGAGCTGAATGTTGAACAGGGCACAGCGGCGCCGCCGACGATGTCCGGCGTGACCCGGGAAGACGTGCGCTTGCTGAACCAGGACATCCGGTACATCAAAGTCACCGGCACACGGTTCCAGCGTGCAGGTGAGCGTCCATTTTCCAGTACGCCTTTTCTTCTGGCCCTGTTCCTTCCCTTCGCAGGAGTTGCCGGTGCGTTTGTGTACGCGCGGCGGAAGCATATCGTCATGCTTGATCAGGCCGGTTATCGCAACCGGAAAGCAATGAAGGTGGCGCAGAAGGGGCTCAAGGAAGCGGAGTACCTGCTGAAGGAAAAATCCGGTCAGCAAAGCACACCTTCCTCCAAGCAACGCCTCCGTTTCTATTCGGAGGTGTCACGGGCTCTCTGGAAGTATCTCGGTGACAAACTCGGTATCCCGCAGGCGGAGTATTCAGTCGAGGGGGCGGTCGCAGAGCTGGCCCGTCGGGGTGTCCCGCCGGAGCGTGCGGCATCATTGCGCACAGTGCTGGAATCGTGCGACATGGCGCGTTTCGCGCCGACCAGTCTTGAACTTGGTGCGATGCAGCGCATCTTCGACGAAGCACAGCGGATTATTGTAGAACTAGAACGCACTCTGAAGGCGCGATGATGCGACGAGGACTCTCTACGGCGATACCGGTGCTTCTGGCGGTCTTGTGTGCCGGCGCGCAGACTCCGGAACAACTCTTCCAGCAGGGCAACAGCTACTATCAGCAAAGCAATTTCAATGCAGCAATTGAACGCTACGAGTCAGTCCTCAAAACCGGTCTAACTAGCGGAGAGCTCTACTTCAATCTGGGGAATGCGTACTACAAACAGGGGGACATGGGTCACGCCATCCTCTGCTATGAGCGCGCGATGCGTCTGCTGCCGATGGATGACGACCTGCGGCACAATCTTCAGCTGGCAAATCTGCAGATCGTGGACAGGATCGAGGAAACACCCCGCCTGTTCATCTGGGACACGTGGGATAGCATCAAGGGGTGGTTTTCGCTGGCCGGAATCACCTGGACCTCATACGTGCTGCTGCTCCTGGCCGCAGGTGCATTGGTGATGGTCATCCTGGCGAGGAGCTATGCTCTGCGCAAGGTAGGAATCATCGCGACTCTTGTTCTCGGTGTGTTCCTTGTCGCCTCCGCCGTGATTCTCTTCAACAAAGCGAGAGAGGCGGACAGGACCGATGAAGCGATCGTCCTCGCGCCGATCACGACAGTAAAGAACTCCCCGGACGCGAAGAGCAGCGATGCTTTTGTACTTCACGCGGGTGTCAAAGTCCGGATCACCGACAGCGTCAATGAATGGGTGAAGATCCGGCTCGCCGACGGCAAAGTGGGGTGGATGGAGCGCAATGCAGCGGAACAGATTTGACGCCGGATGTACCGCGGCGAAGAAGTCACCTCCGCATCCTCCACTCCCTGCAGGCGTATTTCTCTCGTGCCAGGGTGGCGAGGCGTTCTTCAAAGGGAGCTGTATAGGGCGTGTGGGCGCGCCAGGCGGTTTGCAGCGCCGCCGTGACAGCCGCGGGATTGACCTGGAGATTCGCCAGGAATTCCCGGTGCGGCCGATGCATCCGATAACCGGGTTGGGCTGAGGGGAACGGAAGCAGCCGTTCGATTTCGGGGATATTGGCATGGAGCAACAGTGTTCCGTGAAACAGCAGCGATCGGGACGTCCGCCGCTGCGCATTTCCGGCGACCTTCCGTACTCCCACGCACAGATCAGTGTGCCCGCGCGGCACGACCGGTTCGGGCACCAGTCTGCTCAGCGCCGCTGCAAGTCGTGCGAGTATGAACCGGTGTGTTCCGCCGATCGTCGAAAGGTCGGGGTGGCTCTCCTGCCGCATCACAAGCGCATAGTTCAGGCATCCGGGCATCTGAACTATTGTGCCTCCACCGGTTGTTCTCCTATAGACAGGGATCTGTTCGGCCGCGCACTCTGCCAGGTTGACCTCCCGGGCCGCTTCATTGGTGTACCCCAGGACGACATACCGGCACCCGGGTTGCCACACCCGCAACACTTCACCATCGGTGCTCTCCTCACAGATGTCGAGGAGAACTTCGTCGCATGCCAGCTCTTCCTCAGGCGTTGCGAAGGTGCGGTCAAAGTACCGCATATACATTCCTCCGGAAGTCCTGAGTGGAGCGGATGCTGTTCATCATGACTACTGACAGGTGAGACATCGTGGAAACTCAACATACAAAACCGGCTGCAGTACCGCAAGACGGACAGGAACCGCAGGACAAATGGCTTGATTCGCTGGAACTCGTCTTAGAGTCGCTGCTCCGCGATCAGCAGCCTGCGCGGCTGCCCCTGATCTTTGAGCGGCTCAAGGAACGGCTGCAGGCGGCCGGCATGCATGTCCCCGAGTCGGTGACCACACCGTACCTCAACACGATCACCCCGCAGGATGAGCCGGCGTATCCCGGTGACCGCGACATCGAGCGGCGCATCAAGAGCTACATGCGCTGGAATGCCATGGCGATGGTTGTCAACGCGAATCGTCTGCATGGAGGGCTTGGGGGGCACATTTCCACCTATGCATCGGCAGCCACCCTGTACGAAGTTGCCTTCAATCATTTCCTCCGCGGCGGCGACGGGGAACACGCGGCAGACATGGTGTACTTTCAGGGGCATGCGTCGCCCGGAATCTATGCGCGCGCATTCCTTGAAGGCCGGCTGAGCGTGGAACAACTCCATGCGTTCCGTCAGGAGGTAACCTCGCCGCACGGACTCTCGTCCTATCCCCATCCCTATCTCATGCCGGATTTCTGGCAGTTCACCACCGTGTCGATGGGCCTCGGCCCCCTCATGTCAATCTATCAGGCGAGATTCAACCGCTACCTGAAAGCGAGAGGATTTCTTCGTGGTGATGAGCCACGGGTCTGGTGCTTCGTGGGCGACGGGGAAACCGACGAGCCGGAGACCCTGGGTTCGCTGACGCTTGCTTCGCGCGAACAGCTTGATAATCTCATCTGGGTTGTCAACTGCAATCTTCAGCGGCTCGACGGTCCTGTTCGCGGCAACGGCAAGATCATCCAGGAACTCGAGTCTTCCTTCCGGGGTGCCGGGTGGAATGTGATCAAGGTCATCTGGGGCTCTGACTGGGATCCGTTGCTTGCGGCGGATGATGAAGGCTGGCTGCTGAAGCGGATGCAGGAAGCGGTGGATGGGGATTATCAGAAGTACTCTGTTGAGCCCGGCAGCTACACCCGCACGCATTTCTTCGGCAAATACCCCAAGCTCTTCGAGATGGTGAATCACTTGACCGACGACAATATCCGGAAGCTTCGCCGCGGCGGACACGACCCGCAGAAAGTCTACGCGGCCTTCAAGGCCGCGGTTGAGCACAGGGGAGGGCCGACGGTGATCCTTGCGAAGACCGTCAAGGGGTACGGGCTTGGTGAAGCGGGCGAGGGCCGGAATGTCACGCACCAGCAGAAGAAGCTCAACGAAAAGGAGTTGCGGGAGTTTCGCGCGCGCTTTGAAATTCCCATCAGTGACGAGGATGTGGTCAACACGCCGTTCTATCGTCCTCCCGACGACAGCCCCGAAATGAAGTATTTGCGTGAACGCAGGGCGGCACTCGGAGGTTCGCTGCCCAAGCGTAGTCCGCATACGACCGTATTGTCCACTCCTCCGCTTGAAAGTTTCTCCGACCTCCTTCGCGGGTCAGAACGGTTGGAAGTGTCGACCACTATGGTCACGGTCCGCATGCTCGGATCCTTGCTGCGCAATAAAGAGATCGGCCGCCACATCGTACCCATCATTCCCGATGAGGCGCGAACCTTCGGCATGGATCCACTCTTCCGTGAGATCGGCATTTATGCGCCGAAGGGACAATCCTACGAACCGGTCGATCGGGAATCGTTGCTGTTCTATCGTGAAGCAAAAGACGGGCAGGTTCTTGAGGAGGGCATTACCGAGGCGGGTGCCATGTCGTCGTTCATCGCCGCAGCCACCGCCCACGCCCACCACGGCGTAAGCATGATTCCCTTCTTCATGTACTATTCCATGTTCGGATTCCAGCGCATCGGTGATCTGGTCTGGGCAGCGGGTGACATGAAAGCAAAGGGCTTCATGCTGGGGGCCACTGCCGGACGGACCACGCTCAACGGCGAGGGATTGCAGCATGAAGACGGGCACAGTCATCTGCTGGCCGCCACCGTGCCGAACCTCCTCACCTACGATCCCGCCTTCGCCTACGAAATCGCGGTGATCATTCAGGACGGGTTGCGCAGGATGTACGCGGAAAACGAAGAGGTCTTCTACTATCTAACACTGTACAACGAAAACTATCCCATGCCGCCGATGCCGGAGGGTGTTGCACATGGCATACTCAAGGGACTGTACAAGTTCCGGCCTGCGGCGGCGCGGGAATCGGCTCACGCTCAGATTTTCGGCAGCGGACCCATTCTGCGGGAGGCGTTGCGCGCACAGGAGCTCCTTGCCGATCGCTTCGGGGTCTCGGCCGACGTCTGGAGTGCAACAAGCTACAAACAACTGCGCACCGACGCACTCAATGCCCAGCGGTGGAACATGCTGCATCCGGACGAAGCGCCGCGACGATCATACCTTGAAGAGACACTGCAACGGGAACAGGGTCCGTTTGTCGCTGTGTCGGACTACATGAAACTCGTTCCCGATCAGATTGCGCCGTGGGTACCGGGCGGGCTTCTTACCCTGGGGACTGACGGGTATGGCCGGAGCGATACCCGTGCCGCACTCCGTCGTTTCTTTGAAATTGACGCGGAGTACATCGCTCTCGCGACGCTCACTGCCCTCGCGCGCACAGGAAAAATCAACAAACAGACCCTGGCTCTCGCTGTGAAAGAGCTTGGCATTGATCCGGAAAAGACCTATCCCGTGATCGTCTGAACTTCATTTCCCGTAAAGGAGAATGGCATGGATGTACGACTGCCGCGACTCGGAGAGGGTGCTGATTCGGGCACCATCGCGAGTATTTTTGTGAAGGTAGGTGATGCAGTGAAGAAAGACCAGCCGGTACTGGAGCTGGAAAGCGAGAAGGCTGTTGCGTCGATTCCTGTACCCGTGGATGGCATTGTTGCCGCGCTGCATGTGAAGGAGGGGGATGTGATCAAAGTCGGCCAATTGATCATGACCGTGAATGAGGCCGCCGCCGGGGTACGTCCTTCCCGTGTCGTTGGAGCACCGGTGGGTGACGAAGAGCCCGAGCCGGTGCAGACTCCCGCCCCCGTTCGTGCGGGTGCAGCCCTGTCGCCGGCGGCGGCGGTGGTTGTTCATGAGACGCTGGCAGGCCCCGAGCCGGCGGCGTCGCCGACCGTCCGTAAAATCGCCAGGGATCTCGGCATTGATCTCCGGCGTGTGAAAGGCAGCGAACGGGGCGGCCGGGTCGTCCTTGAGGATGTGCGCGGCTACGTTCAATGGCTGCAGGACAAGGCCTTCGCAGCGCAGTCCGACGTTCCGTCTCCGCCTGCACCACCGGCCGGCGTGGATTTCGCAAAATGGGGACCGGTGGAGACAAAGAAAATGTCCACACTGCGCCGGACCATCAGTGCCAAGATGGTGGAATCATGGACGCATGTCCCGCATGTCACGCAGTTCGATGATGCTGATGTCACGCGGATCATGGAACTTCGCAAAGCCCACGCCGCCGCGTATGAGAAACAGGGCGCCCGTCTGACGGTGATGCCGTTCGCGATCCGGGCGGTGGCGGCCGTGCTCAAGCAACACCCTCTATTCAATGCGAGTATCAACGACATCACCGGTGAGATCGTGTTCAAGAAATACTATCACATCGGCATTGCCGTGGACACGGAGCATGGATTGATGGTCCCCGTGATCCGTGATGCGGACAAGAAATCCATGCTGCAACTGTCACAGGAGATCCAGCAGCTGGCGGACAGGGCGAGGGAGCGGAAACTGGTCCTTGAGGAGATGCAGGGCGGGACCTTCAGCATTTCCAATCAGGGCGGACTGGGTGGCGGTTACTTCACGCCCATCGTCAATGCTCCGGAAGTTGCGATCCTCGGTATGGGCAGGAGCAGTGTGCGTCCCGTGGTGCGGGACGGACGGATTGAGCAACGAACCATCCTTCCCCTGGGCCTGTCATACAATCACCGGATCATTGACGGTGCCAACGCGGCCCGGTTCATCGTTGACCTGGTCCGGGCCTTCGAACAATTTTCCGAAGACGATGTAAAGATCTGACGAGGACTCCCCGTGAAAACAGAAACAACTGATATCGCTGTCATCGGTGCCGGACCCGGCGGTTATGCGGCTGCCTTCTATGCGGCGGACAAAGGGAAAAAGGTGACGCTGATCGAACGAAGTCCGCGGCTCGGCGGCGTGTGCCTGAACGTGGGCTGTATACCATCGAAGGCCCTGTTGCATGCGGCAAAATTGATAACCGAGGCGAAGGAATCCGGAATCCGCGGGATTCATTTTGGCGCCCCGACGATTGATCTGGATGCTATGCGGGCATGGAAGGAGTCCATCGTCGCAAAACTGGCAAAGGGTGTCGCCGACCTTGCCGCGCGTCGAAAAGTGAACGTCATCCATGGGAAGGCGTACTTTCAGGATGCTGTCACACTCCGGATCGAGACCGCGGAGGGGCAGAGGTATCTGAGCTATGAAAAGGCGATCATCGCTGTGGGATCCAAACCGGCGATGCCCGCCGCGTTTGATCTGGGGAATCCCCGCATCATGACTTCGACCGAGGCTCTGGACATCCAGCAGATCCCTCCCACGCTGCTGATTGTGGGCGGCGGATATATCGGGATGGAGCTCGGCACGGTGTATGCGACCCTGGGCAGCGAGGTTGTCGTTGTGGAGGCGGTGAGTGAAGTTCTGGCGGGTGCGGATCAGGATCTTGTGCGCCCCGTCCTGCGCCGGGCGAAAGAATTATTCAAGGAGATTCGCACGGGTGTCAAGGTATTGAAGATGGCGACGGTGGGGAAACAGATACGCGTGGATCTCGACATTGGCGGGGAGAAGCGTGAAGAGCTGTACGATGGAGTTCTCGTCTCCGTCGGCAGGGTTCCCCACTTCGGCGACCTGGGGCTGGAGAATACCGTGGTCAAGCGCAACGACCGGGGATTTATCTCCGTCAATCCGCAGCAGGAGACCGATGATCCGCACATCATGGCAATCGGCGATGCGGTGGGCGGCGCCATGCTTGCGCACAAAGCGACGAAGGAAGCGCGCATTGCCGTCGAGGTTCTCACCGGGGAGTCGAGTTCGTTTGAACATATTGTCATCCCCGCGGTGGTCTTCACCGATCCGGAAATTGCATGGTGCGGATTGACGGAAGATGATGCCCGCGGGGCGGGCCGCAAGGTCGATGTCGTCAAATTTCCGTGGAGTGCTTCGGGCAGGGCGTTAAGTTTCGACCGGACGGACGGCCTGACAAAACTCATCATTGATCCCGAAACGGAGCGTATTCTCGGCGTCGGCATTGTCGGTGCGGGTGCGGGTGAGCTGATCGCGGAAGGGGTCGTCGCCATCGAGATGGGTGCCACGGCGCGCGATCTTGCAGAATCGGTGCATCCCCATCCGACGCTGTCGGAGACCCTGGCGGAATGTGCGGAAGCATTTTACGGATATGCCACGCATACGATGCGCCGCACGTAAATCCGCCGCAACACTCCCGCCGGAGTGTCTCGAGGCGGGAGTGCTACGGTAACGCAAAGCCGTTGTCAACTAACGCAATGCCGCCTCAATTGCCTCCATCAGCTCCTCCGACATCGGCTTGACCGACGAGCCGAATTTCCCTACGATGTTGCCTGTGCGGTCGACGAGATATTTGGTGAAATTCCATTTCACCTGCCCGGCGAAATTCGGGTTCGTCGCATCCGAGGTCAGGTATCGGTAGAGCGGGTGTTGGTCGGCGCCCTTCACGGAGATCTTGGAGAACATCGGAAACGTGACGCCATAGGTTGTCGTGCAGAATGCCTTGATGTCCGCATCGGTCCCTGGTTCCTGTCCGAGGAAGTTGTTGGCGGGAAACCCGAGGATCACCAGACCCTGGTCTTTGTACTTTCTGTAGAGTGCTTCAAGGTCCTTGTACTGGGGGGTGTACCCGCATTTGGAAGCCACGTTGACCAGCAGCAGGACCTTCCCTTCGTACGATGCAAGTGAGACCTCCTTGCCGTCAATGTCCCTCATGCTGAACGCAAAAATGCTCGTCTCTTCAGAAGTTCCGGTTTTTGCGAATGTACCGGTATTTCCCCACATCATCATCAATGCCAAAAGGCTCATCGCGCTATTCCTTATCATCGATCGATGTCCGATAAAATGTGACAAATGAGAACGTTATCCATCACATAATAAACAAACGGATGACGGTGGGAGTTCCGGCCGGTTTTGCGGTCGTCGGAATTTGCGATTTGGCTTGACTTTTCCTCCTGTTTTCGTAAATTACAGGCGTAGCCGCGGAAAAAAATGTGGTCCACATGCGTCACCTGGAATGGAGAGGATGCAGAACAGTGGGGAGTGAGTTCATGCACGGAAGCGCGGACAATCCCGTGCGCGATCGAAACGGCGGGAGGTGGCGGTGATGAAAAGCAAAAGAGTTTTGCGCCGTGCCATCCTTGTCAGGCTCTATGATCACCTGCAGGATGCCTATGGAATCGAGTGGCCACGCGAATCATTTGTCAACGGCCAACTCGCACTCGGTGAAATCGATGCGCTCCTGTCGTTTAAGAGCGATCAGCGCATCGATGAGTTGCGCAGCGCGCTCGAGCGACTCGAAGAAGGATCGTTCGGCAGATGCATCGCCTGCAAAGGCGACATCGGTCAGGATCTTCTCGAGGCTGACCCGGCGATGCGGCTCTGCGAACGATGCGAACGGATGTACAGTCACATGCCGGCGCTGTCCCAGCACACCGCAAACCCCGGCCAGGGACTCTGACGAAGCGAGGACGGGGCGGGCGCTGTGGGCCGCCCCACCCCTCGGTTCCCCTGCCGGAGTCCATTCCAGTAATTCCAACCACAACGACGACTGTCAATGACCATGAAACGCGACCTCGTCTCCCTCGCGCAATGGAAGCGCGACGATCTCGAAGAAATATTCGCATTGACGAGGTCATTGCAGATCCCCGGCGAGAATTCTCTTCCCGCACTTCCGTGGTCGGCATCGCTTGTTTTTGAGCGTGAATCGCTTCGCACACGCGTGTCATTTGAAGTCGGCATAGCACAGCTGGGTGGTCATCCAATTTTCCTTCAGCAAGAAACCATCGGCATGGCGACCCGGGAGTCCGTGCATGACATCGGCGTGATTCTCTCCGAGTACTGTGAACTCATCATTGCACGAACCATCAGGCATCAGACGTGCGTGCAGCTTGCGGAAAGCGCTACGGTTCCCGTGATCAATGCGCTGACGGATCTTGTCCACCCGTGCCAGATCCTTGCCGACGCGTACACCCTGATGGAACATGGGTGTCTCAGCCCCTCCAGCCGGATTGTGTTTGTCGGGGATGGGAATACCATTGCAAACTCCTGGCTTGAACTGGCCACCAAGTTCCCACTGCATATCGTGTGCGCCTGCCCCGCGGGTCACGAACCACATCCGCGCATTCTGGATGAAGCGCAGACTGCAGGCTTGAGCACGATTGAAATCATCGAGGATCCCGTGCGGGCCGTTACGGGCGCGGATGTCGTGTATACCGATGTCTGGCCACACAGTGCGGGTGAAGCAAAGGGGAAAGTCGCCCGGGTGTTCAAGCCATACCAGGTGGACGCAAAGCTGTTGGGTCAGGCAAACCCAGGCTGCCTTGTCATGCACCGCCTTCCGGCAAACCGCGGAGAAGAAATCACCAGTGCAGTACTCGACGGGCCGCAGTCCGTTGCACTTCAACAGGCCCGTAACCGCCTTCATGTACAGAAAGGCGTCATGACGTTCCTCCGGCGTGGATCTTGAAGTGCGGGGATCTTTCCGCAGCATTCAGTGAGCCCTCCGGGTGTGCAGAATTCAGTGCACTGCCCCAAAATTTGGACGTTCCCGCCCGTCAGGACCCCAATATTTCGCGTGAATTCAGCCATTCCGAGATGGCACGCAGGTTGGTGGTCCTGTTGCAGGAATTTGGTCCAATGAGCGACGAGGATCCAATGAAAACGAGAAGTCTTGTGCTGATGGTCATCGCAATACTGGCCCTCACAGCCGGCACTACGCCGGCCGCAGCCGGAGTCGGGGTGTCTTTTGGGGTTTTCTACAACGGTCTTGCCGGGAGCGGTGAGTGGATCAGTGTAGAAGGGGGGACGTATGCCTGGCGGCCGATGCACACTGGTGGGGATTGGCGCCCTTACTTGGATGGACGCTGGATGTGGACCGATGATGGCTGGTACTGGGATTCGCCGGAGCCCTGGGCATGGGCGACCTACCATTATGGCCGCTGGTACTATGATGATTACTACGGCTGGATATGGATCCCGGGCTACGACTGGGCGCCCGCATGGGTGGAGTGGCGTTACGGCGGGGATTATGTCGGCTGGGCACCTCTGGGTCCGTATGCTGTGTTCAACGCGCATTTTGGCGTGCACTACATGAGGCATTGGGTCACCCCGTATCACTACTGGTCGTTTGTCGATTGTCGCTACATCAACAGTCCGGGTGTGAACAAGTACGTGTACCGAAGCGAGAACAATGCCCGGTTCATCGGTCGGACGAGAACCGCAGGGAGCGTCCGGTACGATAACGGAAGGATTGTGTCGCGCGGCCCGGACCTGGGTCACGTGGAGCGGCGGGGCAACATACGCCTGGAGCGTACACCGCTTGTCGATGTGAATGGAAGAGAAGAAGCGCGCGTGCGCCGCACGGGCGAGCGGGAACAGATCGGGGTCTACCGTCCACAGATCGAAGAGAGGGGCAGGGACTTTGATGCCGAGCGTCCGCCGGCAGTGAAGGAGCAGGAAAGGATGCCGTCACTTGACGTGCGATCCATGGACATCCGTCAGCGGCAGAATGCACGTGAAGCAGGAAGGGACGTCGAGCGGATGAACTCCTACAGCGCGCAGCGCAGGGGTGAGCGTCTCGGTGATACGCAGAATCCGGAAATCAGGGACAGGCGTGTGGTTGAACAGCCTCGCAGAGAGTCGGTTGAACGGCAAGCGCCGGCGGAACGACCGCGGCGTTTTGATCGCCAGAGCGAGCGGCTGTCCGACGGCAATCGTGGACGCGATAGTGAACGGCGGTCGGCACCGCAAATTGACCGTCCCACAATGCGCAGCGCTCCCGAGGGGCGTTCCTCATCGCGCCCGGAGCGAAGCAGTCCGGGGCGCTCGGCACCGAGCCAGCGGGACGGTGGTGAACGACGGGGAAGACGGTAGTGGTGTCCTGAGGGCCTGAAGAGAACACGCCCCCGCGGTCAGCCGCGGGGGCGTGGTCTTTTATGACGGTGAGCCTGTCAGCTCTTTCTTCCGCTTGAGTACCTGGGCCGCATGCCAGCCCTGGACCTCATACAACTGGGGTCCCTGGGAAGTAATAACGAAGTAGGTGTCAGCCCGCGGGTTTCTGTGGAAGCGCAATTGTACGCCTTCCACTTCAATCGTCGCTGTCAAAGGTGGGGGTACGGCGACGGCTGTGTCAATGAAGTCGTCGGTGCTGAACGTTGCGAGCGATCCGATAAGATTCCTGACGGCGTACTCCGACGCGGGGGCGCCGTCGACCAACCACACGCTGTCATTCAGCGCCAGCGCAAATGTGGTATCGCCATAGCTGTAGCGTACGCTCTTGATGCTCTGCTGTGGCATGCGGAGAATTGCCTTGTCCCGCCAATCCCGCGGTTGCCTGACAAACACCTGGAGAAGCATGCCATCGGCGAGGTAGACGTCGTTTGAGCCCTCGCGCCGCACGTAGGTTTCCGTATAGGTGGGGCCGGCTTTGCCGATGCGGAAGGCCGCGCGTTCTTCTCCGCCTGTGGATATCCTAACGAGCGTACCGGTCGAGTCGACCTGAAACACACCCTGCTTTTGAGGATTGCCGGACACCAGTGCTTTCAGTGCGATTTTCCGCCCCTGGCTCAACAACTGCTGGACACTGCTCTCATCCGCCTGTGCCCGTAGCGGCGCGGTGAGCATCCATCCCGAACCTTCCCGCTGCAGCATGGTGGTGCCGGAGGCGGACTTCACCTCGATTTTGTCCACCATCGCGGAATCGTAGGACACCAGCATCTCGCCATCATCGGACGTTTTGCTCCGTTCGCCGGGGCGTTGCAGCACGAGGAATGTGGCGAGGGTCAAGAGGGCAAGTATGCCCACGAGGATCAGGGTAGAGCGCTTCATTGCATCTCCAGAGCTTTCTTCCGTGCCTTGCGCATCCGCCACCGCAGGATGCCGTACGCAAGAACGAGCAGAGGTGGAATGGCGAGGTTGGCATATTTCACTGCTTTCTTTGTTCCGTCGGAAACCTGTTCCAGCGGAGCAAATGAAGCATCTTTTGTCCGAATCGTAATCAGTCCGGCGTCGTCCACGAGATAGTCAACCATATTTGCAAAGAATGCCAGGTTGTCTCTGCTTCCTCCCATGAACTGATCCCGGGCAAAATCACCGTCGCCCACAACCACGATGCGTGTTTCCGGGCTGGAAGGGATGGGCGCGGATTGCGGGACGATTGACCCCGCGGAAGTATCCACCGGTGCTGATTTGCCTGCATAGAGACTGGCAAACTTGCCCTCCACCGTGACAGCGAGGGGAACTTCCGTTTCCCGGAATTCTTCCCGTGTGTACTGCTGGAGCGGGTCAAAAGCAAACATACCGGTCTGCCTGCCCGCTTCTTTTGACGATCTGGCAAGGACATCGGCGCGAACACCCCTTGCCGCGGATCCCGTGGTGTCAACGGAGCTGGTGAAGAACAGCACGAGATTCCGCAGGTCCTTCACCATCACGTTGTTTTTGCTGAAGTTGCTGACCAGCGGGAGATACGGGAACGGTACCTGGGACTGCATGGAGAAGCCGAACTGCTGTTGGACAATTGTCACGTTCGCACACTGAAGGTCGCGCACAAGATCGGGATTGATGCGCACCCCGTAGGTCTGGAGCATGTCATCGATGTTGACATCGAGAGCGCGGCCATACCGGGTCTGCAGGCTGGCGTCCACACGGTTGATGAGGAATGCGGCGCGTCCGCCCCGCATGATATACTGGTCGATCTGATACTTGTCGGGTTCAGAAAGGGGGGACGTCGGTGCCATCACCACCAGCGCGGCGATGTCCGGTGGCACTGCCGTGCCTTTGCTGACATCGACCGGCGCCAGCTCATACTGGCGACGGAGCATTTCTTGCACGCGTCCAAGCTCCTGCATAGCCGGCTCGCCGTGCCCCGTCAGGAATCCGATTTTTTTCTGTGTGCGTGTCGTCACGCGCTTGATCGTGCTGCTGATTTCGTATTCGAGCGCAGAGGGATTCTGGACGACCGGGATGACCTCTTTTCGGTCTTCATACAGGAACACCAGCCCCATGAATGCCTGCTTCACCTCGAACTTGTCCTCCTTTACCACCTGCACCTGGACGGGGGCAATGCCCTGTTGCTGGGCTTCCTGTTTTCCCTTGTCGTCTGTGGGATCTATGAATTCGAATTGCAGGTTGCCCTTTGCGTATGCCCGATACTCGTTGAGCTCATCCAGCAGGAGTCGGCGGTGGTTGTTGTACGGTGAAGGGAGGTCCTCGGTGAAATAGGCCTTGATGGTCACTTTGTCGTCGAGGTTGCTCATCAGGTGTTTGCTGGCGTCGGCCAGGGTAAACAGGCCGGTGCGGGTCATGTCGACCCGGCCGAAGAACCGTACCGACACGAAGTTGAGCAGTACGAGGATTGCCAGGACGATGCCGAGGCGGAGCAGAGTCTGATTTCTGGTTGTATTCGTAGTCATGGCGCGATCACCACTTCCGGCGTTCGAGGGAAACCGTGGCGAGATACAGCGAGAGACCGAGCAACGATCCAAAGTAGATGATGTTGCGGGAATCAATGACACCACGGGCGATATTGGAAAAATGAAAATCGATAGCGAGATATTCCAGTGTCGATGCAAGGGTTTCCGGCACGTACATCAACACCTTATCCAGCAGGAAGAGTGCCAGGATGATCAGGAAGCTGATGATGAAGGCGACGATCTGGTTTTCCGTCAGGCTGGATGCAAAGAGACCGATGGCAATGTACACCCCGCCCATGAGGAAGAGGCCGAGGTATCCGGTGAAGACGGGGCCAAGATCCAGGGAACCCAGGAGGCCGACGGTGACCGCGTAGAGCAATGTCGGAGCCAGCGCAGCTGCGAGCAACACCCATGCGGCAAAAAACTTGCCCAGAATGATCTCACTATCCCGCACCGGTTTTGTTGTGAGGAGCTCCAGCGTTCCTGTTTTTTTCTCCTCCGCCAGCAATCGCATGGTGATTGCCGGTATGAAGAAGAGGAACACGAGAGGGACCAGTTCGAACACCACGCGCATCGAAGCGATGTTCATCAGAAACAGATTACTGGTGAAGAACCATCCGATGATAGCGAGAAAGACGATGATGACAACATACGCCACCGGCGAGTTGAAATACGATCGCACCTCCCGGCGGAAAATCGGCCCAACGTTTGGCAAACCGAAGGCATGCATAGCATATCCTGCTGCTTACTGAGTGGTCAGTTTATGGAAGACTTCTTCAAGGGTAGTGACCTTCCGGTGCATCTCCAGCAGTGTCCAGCCGTGGTGCACCACGAGGCGGAAAGCTTCTTCGCGGACATCGGATCCTTTTTCCGCATGGATCTCGAATTTGCTGACACCCGCCGCGTGACCGAGCAGCGTAACGCTTGTCACGGCGTTCAGCGTGCGGAGGTGAGGGGCGATTTCCTGTACGGGATCGGTGACGCCGGTCCTGATCTCGAGCGTCACACTCTCGGCGCCATGGAATTCCTGCTGCAGTTGCTCCGGTGAACCGTCGGCCACCATGCGGCCGTCGTTAATGATCAATACGCGGTCACACGTTGCCTGCACTTCGGAGAGGATGTGTGTCGAGAGAATGACCGTCTTCGCGCGGCCCAGATGTTTGATGAGGTTCCGGATTTCCACAATCTGGTTCGGATCCAGACCGCTGGTCGGTTCGTCCAGGATCAAGACATCCGGCTCATGGATCATTGCCTGAGCGAGTCCCACGCGCTGGCGGAATCCCTTTGACATCTCGCCGATGTCTTTGTGGCGGACGGGTTCCAGTCCGCACACATGCACCATCTCGCGGATGCGCTGTGTGGCGGGACCGCCGCGCAGTCCATGCAGCTGAGCGGAATACTCGAGGTAGTCCAGCACATTCATATCGTGATACAGAGGGTTCATTTCCGGCAGATAGCCGATCTTCTTCCGAACCTCGAGGGAGTGGTGAAAGATGTCGAAGCCGTCCACCTCAACAACACCGGTGGTGGGAGGCATGTAACAGGTGATGATTTTCATGGTTGTGGTCTTCCCCGCGCCGTTGGGCCCGAGAAATCCCAGAATTTCACCTGTCTTCACCTCGAACGAAATGTCGTTCACAGCCGTCTGTTCACCATACTTCTTGGTGAGGTTCTTGACCGAAATGGCCATAGGATGTCTGGTTGTTGTTACGGGAATGTGGATCGTCGTTTCAACCCAATGCAATACTAAATTTACGAACCAGGATGGTTCAAGTCAAGATTTCGTATAATTTGAGGTTGTGCCCGGGTTTTGTTATCATGGTAGTCGTCTGCGCAGAGAACACTATGATTCGCATAAAGAAAGAAATTATTATCGTCGGTGACCGGGTGCTGCTGAAACTCGACGAAGGCCAGGACAAGACCAAATCGGGCCTCTATCTTCCTGCGTCGGTCAGGGAGAAGGAGAAAGTAGCGATGGGAAAAGTGGTGAAGGTCGGTCCCGGGTACCCTATTCCCAATCCCAACTACACAGAGGATGAGCCCTGGTCGACGCCGAAAGAGCCCATGCGCTACATCCCCCTTCAGGCGAAAGACGGGGACTACGCGCTCTTCTTGCGGGAGCAGGGCGTCGAGGTGGAATTTGAGGAGGAAAAGTATCTCATCGTCCCCCAATCGGCCGTACTGATGCTTGTGCGTGATGAACTTCATGAAGAACCCGAAGTCCGATAGGAGCACTCTTTTCCCCGGATTGAAGTATTTTCTGTTCAGTGTGAAAAAATGGACAGCCATTCCTCTGAATTCGGCTGAATTTAAACGCCCTTCGAAGTGGCACACAATTGGTAAGGTCTGTTGACGGCGTGTGAGATGATGTCAGGATATAGGTAATAGAGGTCACGAATGGGCATTCGATGTTATTTTGGACGGATGACGCGGGGGGAAAGGCAGGCTCTTGAGACGATCCTGCACGAGGAGATCGACGTCCAACTCTGGTGTGCAATAACCTACAGCAGGCTTCTGCGTGAGGAGGTGTTTATCGCAGTCCAGTAGCCCTTTCCTGCCTTTTCTAAGAAGGGAGTCCTCATCTGCGCTGGGGAGGGGCTCTCTTTTTTCTTGCGCATATTTCTCGAAACCTGTATTATTGGGGGACTTTCGCGTCGAAGGACGAGGGATGAAACTTCATGTAACGATGGTCTACGACGCGCCCCCGCTACAGACGTACAGCCCATCGCCACACGTCCTTATGGTTCCGGAAATGTATGATGGAGGGTATGCGGCGCTTGGGCGGGGGGAGGGGGTCCACTCACCCCGCGACGAGTACGTAAAGATGTTCCGGGATTTTTCGCGCCGGGCACACTGCACATGCATCGCCGGCTCGATGGCAATCCGCGGCAGGGGCGGGGACATGACGAATACGTCGCTGGTTTTTCGCAACGGCAGGTGTATTCATCGGTATGACAAAATTCACCTGTTCCGTCCTGCGGGGGATACGCGGTACTTCCGGGCGGGAAGAGGCAACGCTGTATTCACCGTGACGGTGGGGAAACGCCGGATCCGTGCAGGCGTTATTATCTGCTACGACTTGCGGTTCCCTGAATTGGTCCGGATGCTTGCGCGTGCCGGGATGCAGGTTCTCTTTGTTCCGGCGCGATGGCCGGTGGTGAGAGACGACGCATGGCAGACGCTTCTCAAAGCGCGGGCGATCGAGAATCAGATCTTTGTCGTCGGGTGCAACGCGCGGGGGTCGGAGGGCGGATTTTCCTACATCTTCGATCCGCTGGGGCGGCTTGTGCTGAGTACCCGTGAGAAACCTGCAGCGCCTTCACATAGTGTCCGGCTGGACTTTGATCTCATCCGCGAAGCACACGCCGGTCACAGGAATCTTCATGATGCCACATTCCTGCAAGAGACCCGGTTTCCTTCCCGCTTCGCGCGGCGATCTCTCTTCCGCGATTTATGATCGTTGCTTCGTCCCGTGCCGGGAGGAACGGTACTCTCTGCTTGCAACGGTATGGATTCCCCCTCTCACGCGGTAGTCGGCAACCACCTTCATCCACTTCGGGCGGGCGCACTTCACGAGATCATCCAGGATTCTGTTGACGAGGTGCTCCTGGTACATTCCGACATTGCGGTAGCTGAACAGGTAATATTTCAGGGACCGGAGTTCGATAATGGCCTTTGCGGGGGTGTAGTCGATGCGAATGGTGGCGAAATCCGGTAATCCTGAATACGGACAGACCGATGTGAATTCGTCCGTATCAATGGTGACAACGATGTCCCGTCCCGGATACTCATACGGGAATGTCTCCAGCGCGGAGACATCGATTGTTGACGCGGCGGCCGTGTCGTACCGGCGATCCAGAGCTTGGACCATACGCAGAGTCTCCCTTGTCTTTTGTGATATTCCCTCGTAGATTGCCCAATATAGGTGTTTCGGGCGGTAAAGTACAAGCAGCATTCGACTCGATTCTCTGGTGAGCAGGCACAGGGCAGGAGCGCACATGAAATCTCTCCTCATGAACTCTCTCATGGGTGGCATCATACTTATTGCGGGATACTTCGCGGGTTGCGGAGCCGGGACCGACGCCGTGAAACCCGACGGTGTGCTCGGGATGATGGTCAGGAGCCAGCTCCCCGCGGCCTACCAGGCTGCATACGACACGGTACAGATCGAGAAGGATTTCATTGAGCTGATACGGATAGCAGGGGAAGGGGTGGAGACGAAAGTGTTCCTCGGCACCTGGTGTTCTGACAGCCGTCGCGAGGTGCCGCGGTTTCTGAAGGTGATGGATCTCGCAGGGGCATCACCTGCCGCCTTCACACTCATTGGTCTTGACAGGAAGATGAAGAGTCCGGGAGGAAGTGAGGCCCCGTTTCACATTGAGCGCGTGCCGACGTTTGTTTTCCTCAAGCAGGGGAAGGAGATCGGCCGCATCGTCGAAACTCCGCACACCAGCATTGAGGGTGACATGGTCACCATCCTGGCATCCGGAATGAATCAATAACGGCCATCGAAGCTCCTTCCGCTCCGGTTGACATTCGTCTGTCGTTTGGATATATTTTCGGGGCTGTGCCGGGCATCGGCCAGGAAAAGAACCAGTGTTTATGCCGGAAGTGCTACTGTGTCCAATGAGTCCGACAAGCAATACGAAGAAGACCGCGAGCGGCTGCTAGAGGAAATCCGGCGTCGCGCGGAAGAGGCTGAACTGCAGCGCCTTGATGAGGAGGAAAAGGCGATGCAGCAAGACGCGGAGGCCACACCGATTTCCGAAGAGTCCTTCACTCCACCGGAAATCGATCTGCCGCTTCCCCCCCTTTCACCGGTTCCACCGCTTTCCCCGCCTCCCCAGTCTTCTCCCCTCCCGCCCCAGTACCCGCAATCGGAGGGAAAGGAAATATCCCCCCATGAAGCGCTGGAGGAAGCGCGCCGGTTCTATCAAAACGAACGCTACGACAAGGCCCTCGAGTGGGTTGCGAAGGTATTGACGAACTACCCCGGACTGCGTGAGGCATCGAAGCTTCGAGAAGATATTCTGCGTGCACAAAGCCTGGCTGAAGTTGTCCGCACGGAGGAGGCCCGTCACCGTGCGACCAAGCTGGAGCCCCTTCCGCCTCCGCCACCTCCCCAGCCTGTCTCTTCCCCCGATCGGCCGGAGAGTGACTTCTGGGGCCCGACAAAGGTACCTTCGGAAACAGAGGAGCTCATCCCTGCCGTCAAGGAAGCGGGACCATCGAAGCCGCCCCCCCCTCCGCTCGCCGACCGCGCGGTTGCCAAGTTGTCGCGCGTACACATCCCCATCAAACCGATTCTGATCGCCAGCGCGGCTGTGATCGGAGCAGTGTTGATCTACATTATCATTGACAGTGTGATTAAAGCGGTCGCCCCTCCGCAACGTGTTCTCCTCGTGCTCCCTGTCGCCCCCGCGACGGCCGACGAGGGGGAACAGCTACTTGCAGACGGACTGACGGAAGACATCATTCAGACGATCGGTCATGCCCCGGATCTGCGGATCATTGCTCCGGCGTCGGCATTCAACAGCCGGACCCTTTCACAGCGACCCCAGCCGCTTGCACGCACGCTGAAGGCAGGATTCGTTCTTTCATCAAATATTCAATTGCTCGGGACGACGTTGGTGTGGAAGGCGGCGCTGTTCGATACCCTGGAGGAAGCCGCGGTCTGGAGAGGGTCTCTCGAGAGTCCGCTCTCCGATTTCTCCTCACGCCGGCTGGAATTGGCGCGGCAGATTGTCGAGGCGATGCAAATCGCAGTGCCGTCGGCTGACAATCCTCTGGCGACTGCATCGCGGGCCGTACCGCTGCAAAGTTTTGGCCTCTATCTTCAGGCGCGGGGGCTGACGCGTTCAGCGGCCCCCAATGCACTTCCCAGGGCCAGGGAGCTGCTGCAACAGGTCGTTCAGGCGGATTCGAACTGGGGGGAAGGCTGGGCTGCTCTCGGGTGGGTTGCGATGCTTGAGATGGAAAGGACGCCGGGTGTTCCGCGCGCGGAAGCGTTGAACGTGCTGCCCTTCGTCCAGCGTGCAATAGCCCGCGGAGCCCGTGTTGCGGAGACATTCCGCGCCTGGGGAATGATCGAGACGTTCAGTGCCAATTATCCCAAAGCTATCGAACGATATAGAAATGCGCTCGACCTTTGTCCGGGGGACGCCGAAACTCTCCGGCGGCTTGCAAGTATCTTGACGCTGCGGGGAATGAAGGAAGAGGCGCTCCGTGCCGCGTCGGAGGCAGCGCAATGGGATCCGCTTGATCCCGAGGCGCTGACGGTACGCGGCCTTGTCCTGCAGTTGTATGGGGATTTCAAGGAAGCCGAACAGAGTTATGCGCGCGCCAAACAGGTTGCTCGCGGGCGTGCGGAACAGGCGGCGGACCTTCATACCGACTGTCTGGTATACCTGCAGCGTGCCGGTGATGCACTTCTCGCGGCGACCGACATCGCGGCCCGGCGCCGGGAGGATCCCATCAGTCACTACCGGCTCGGTCGTGTGTCGCAGATCGCCGGCCAGCCAATTCAGGAATGGCAGAATGTCTTCAGACAGACACTCGTATTGATTGACCAGAAACTTCGTACCTCACCGGAAGATCCGGCGATGTTGACACTGCAGGCGCTCACGTGCACGCGCCTCGGGCAATTCAAGGATGCCCTTGAGGCGGATGCCAGGGCGTTACGCTCCGCTCCCAATAATCTCGATGTCTTATACGGCACTGCACGCATGTATGCCCTGCAGCGCGACCAGAAGCAGGCTGCCGCGTTTCTTTCGCAAGCGGTGGACGCACGCTATGATCTTGGCAGGATAGTGGATATGGATTTTTTCAATGTGAGAGCAGACCAGGATTTTCTCCGCGCAATTTCACGCTAGAACAACGGACGACAAAGGACGGCAGAACGTGCCAGAAGTCGACGACGCACAACGACAGGAACGACGTAAGAAGGCCGGTGACCTCCTGAAGATGGCAGACAAGCTCTTCAAGGGGAGCGACTTCGAGGGTGCAGCGCGATTAGTGCATATGGCGATGGAAACGGATCCGCAAAACGCGTATGCCCTCGCGTACCAGGAGCGTGTGAAGTATGCCATCGCGCAGCGCGACACTCAGCGACAGGAGGCCGCAAAGGGGGAAAAGTCAGGATCCGCTGAAAGTCCCGCCGTTGGTGATGCAACAAAGCCCGGTGCCGGACCGCGACCGTCTCCCGAGGAGATCAAGAAAAAGCTCGAACAAGCTCAGAAGAAGATTGCACAGGAGCGGGCCCGCGCGGAGGCTGCAGGCCAGACGCCGGAGAAACCGCCGGCGCCGGACGTCGCTGTTTCTGAAAAGCCCGGCACGCCGGAGCTGCGGAAAGAGCTCGAGGAGGCGCTGCAGTACCGCGCCGCCCTGCAAGCGCAGTTGAACGAGGTGCAGCGAGCCCTCGACACCGAGCGTGCACAGTGGAATGCCGACCTGCAACGATTGCGGAGTGAATGGGAGCAACGGCTGCAGGAAGAGCGCCAGGCTCTCGAACAGAAGCGTGCCGAATCCGAAGCGCAGCTGGAATCCGTCGCCACAACACTCCGCACGCAATTGGAGGAGGCAATCCACACGCGTGCGACCCAGCAACAGCAGGTCCACGAGTTGCAGGCACTGCTCAATCAGAGCCGCGCCGCTTCGCAGGATGAGCTCGCGACGGCACGGAATGTCCTGGAGGACCAGCTGCAGGCATTGCACCAGCAGCTGGAGCAAGCCCGGGAGACCGCGCTTCAGGAACGGCAGCAGTGGGAAGCCGAACGCACACGGGAAATGGAGAGCACCTCCGCCGGTTGGGAACAACGACTCGCCGAGGAGCAGCGGCGTCTCGCACAGAAGGGCGAAGAGGCTACACAGCGACTGCATGGGGAGATTGCTGCCTTGCGCAGCGAGCTTGAGGAAACCGCACTCGGTCGCGATGCCGCCCTGCAGAAGGCGGAAGGACTCGACGAGAAACTGGCCGAAGCCCAGCGGATACTTGAGGAAGAACGGAAGATCTGGATCGAGGAGCGTGATGGCGAACGCGCAGCCACGGAGACACAGTGGAATCAGCGTCTTGCCGATGAAGTGGGCCTCAGGGAAACGGTGGAGGCCGATCTGCGCGGTCAACTGGCTGCGTTGACAGAAAAGTACGACAGCTTGCTGGAAAGGTTTGATACTCTGCAGCAGCAACACGAGGAGGTTGTCGCACGCTTTGCCGAAGAATCTCTCCGTTGGGAAACCGATCGTGAGAGCCTCCAGCAGGGGATGCGTGAGGAGGAAGAACGCAAGCTGGCGGATGAACGCCGGCGTTTCGAGGAGATGCACGCGCAGCGGGTCGAAGCGGACCTTGACGCGTGGGAATCGCGCCTGAAGGAAGAGCGGATCCAGTGGGAGAATGAGCACAAGGAAGCGGAGCGGGCGCTTCAGGCCCGCCATATCGTGGAACTGTCCGCGGTGAAGGAGGAATTGCTGAGTGTTGCCCAGGTCCGCGTCCAGGAGGAATCACAGGCACTTCAGGATCTCCGGCGCAAGCTGGAACAGGAAGCCACACAACGGATCGAAGCCGCCTCCACGAAGTTCCAGGAGGAACGCCAGCGGATGGAGCTCGAAATGCAGTCGCGCCTCGCTGACGAGACACACCGTCAGGAGGATCTGCGACGCGAGAAGGATGAACTGCTGACACAGCTTGACGGGCTTCGTGCCACGTCGGAGACCGAACGGCGGCGCATCGAAGAGGAGCTCCAGAACCGGATTCTCACCGAGCGGGCGAGCGCCGCGGACGAACTCCGGGAGCGGCTTGAAGCACGTTTTGAGCAGGAACGCGAGGCACTGCAACGGTCCATCCGAGCCGGCGTGGAAGCGGAGATGCAGGAACGGTTCAGTGAAGAACGGACGGCGTTTGTGCGCGAACAACAGCGCCTTGAAGACGAAGTGCGCCGTCTGGACGACAAGCGCCAGCTCGAGGTGCAGGAGGGCCAGGCAGCCCGATCGCAGGTTGAGGAATTCCAGCAGCGGCTGGTCGAGGAGCAACACGTTCACGAGAAGCGCAGTCAGGAGGTCCTTGAAGCCGCCCAGCAGCGATGGAGGATGGAACAGGATCGTCAGATGGAGGAGATGCGGACCAGACTCATCGCGGAGTACGAACGGAAAATCGAAGAGGGGCAGCAGAGCGCAGAGGAACAACGTAATCGCGATCACTCGGAAGCTCTTGAAGCACGGCGCGAGATTGAAGAGCAATTGCGAAGGGAATTTGAAGCGTCACTGATGAACCGTCTCAAGGAAGAACGGGAGCGTATCCAGCGGGAGTATCAGGATCGGATCGAAGGGGAGCGTACGCGTGTTGAATCTGAACTCCGCGCCGCATTCGACGCCGAGGCCCAGCGTCGGAGTGACGAGGAGGCCCGGCTGGCACGCGAGGATCGGAAGGCCCACGAGGCGGAAGAGCAGGAGCGACGGAAGCAGGAAGAAGCCCGGAAGTACGAAGAGGCCGTGCGGCAGGCAATTGAGGAAGGCAGACAGAAGGCCCATCTCCGGAAAATCGCCTCGCATATTGAACAGGCCAATGCTCTCCTCACCAAGGCGCGGTTTGCACAGGCACTGGAAGAGGTTTCACGGGTGTTCGCACTTGACCCGTCCCATGAGGAAGCGCTGGCACTGGAGCACTCCATACGGTCGGCGCAAGTAGCGCATGAGCGCCGCAAGGAGACCGCGCACAAGCTGCAGGAAGAGCAAAAGCGCCGGCTTGAAGAGGTGCAGAAACGCCAGAAGGAACAGGAGCAAAAAGAGCGGCTCCTGCAGAAGGAACGTGCCGCACGGGACGAAACCACCGTCCAGCGCATCGCGCGGGCTGCGGAATACCGCCGCCTGGGAGCGCTGGACAGATCGCTGAACGAGATACAGGCGGTGTTGGCAATGGACCCCGGCAACAGCGAGGCACAGGATATGGAGATCTCCATCCTCACCCAGCTGAAAGGCCATACCGAAGTCCGCGCGGCTGTCGCGCGCCGGACTGAACTGGAAGAATCCTCGGACCTTGAAGAAGTCCGGCGGAAACAGGAAGAAAGTGCCGGCCGGGACCATCTGCGTGAAGAATCAACCCAGGTATACCGCAGCATGCTGAAACGGGCCTGGATGCAGGGCGTGCCGGGACGCGACACCCGTGCCATGCTTGATGTAGCCAGGGTATCGCTCGGGATCAATGAGCATGAGCACACGATGCTTGAAAGCCAGGTGCAGCTGGAGAGCTACCGGGAGGCGCTGGGTATGGCACTGAAAGCATCATTGCTCGATATGGGCGACGCCGATGCGATGGATGGCCTCAGGACCAGGTTCGATGTGGAGACGCAGGCCCATGAGGCAATCCTCCAATCTCTCCAGCGCCGTTCTTCGTGAATGGGGTGCACCTTCGCCGTACTGTGACACTGACTCTCCGAAGCATCGTCATGTCGCCCCCGAAAATGCAAATGCAATTTTTCATTGGCCTACTGCCTGAAGGGAAAGACGTACACCCATGAAACTGAGTCGGATTGGAATACTTACCGGGGGAGGCGACTGCCCCGGCTTGAATGCGGTTATCCGGAGCATAGCCAAGCCCGCCATGCGCCATTTCAATGCCCAGGTCATCGGGATACTCGATGGCTATGAGGGTATGGTTGAAGGACGGCATAGAGAGCTGAGTCCGCTGGATGTCACCGGCATCATCAACCAGGGAGGGACCATCCTCGGGACATCCAACAAAGGAGACCCCTTTCACTTTCCGATGGGAGAACGGAACAACGTCCGCATCATTGATGCATCCCAACAGGTCATCGATCACTACCGCGACATGAAGCTGGATGTGCTTATCACCATCGGAGGGGATGGCACGCAGATTATTGCACACAAGCTGTCGGGCATGGGCCTGAACGTCATCGGTGTTCCCAAAACCATAGACAACGACCTCGACTCGACGGATATCACGTTCGGACATGATTCGGCGCGCGCGGTAGCCACGGAAGCCATAGACCGGCTGCAGACGACAGCCTCCGCCCACCACCGCGTCATCGTGCTGGAGACGATGGGCCGGTACGCGGGCTGGATCGCCCTCGGTGCAGGTCTTGCCGGCGGTGCGGATATCATACTGATCCCCGAGATCCCATTTTCCTGGGACAAGGTCTTTGACACCGTCCTCATGCGCAGCAAGGGAGCGAAGTTCAGCATCGTGTGCATTGCGGAAGGAGCGAAGCCCCTGGGAGGAGAGATCTCCGTCAAAGAGATCGACAGGAAACGCACCGATCCGGTGCGCCTCGGCGGAATCGGCGAAATGGTGGCCAAGCGCATCGAGGATGAGACCGGTGTGGAAACCCGCGTAACAGTCCTGGGACATGTCCAGCGCGGCGGAAGCCCCACGGCCTTCGATCGCATTCTTGCGACCAGATTCGGAGCCGCCGCGCTTCAGGCCGCATCCGCCGGTGAGTTCGGCGTCATGACCAGTTTACGTCAAAACGACGTGATCACCGTTGCGTTGAAAGATGCCGTGGGACGCCAGCGACTTGTCCCTATCGATTCGCAACTGGTGTTTGCTGCACGTGCAGTTGGTACTTGTCTGGGGGATTGATGGCGCGGGTGTGCCGTCACGGATGTGCAGAGAATTGATCTCTCACGGCCGCTCTCCTGCTCCGAACACCTCCCACTGGTATGCAGCCCGACTCCCGAGGATCCCCGCCATCCACTTGAACTGGGGGTGCTCGCGAAGGAATGCCTGTGCATCAAATGGAGTCCCGCATGCCGAGCCCCAACGCGCGGAGAATGTCATAGCCTTTGCCATCCTGGAGTCGACGACTTTGCCGTCAACCGTTCCGCCCGGGTCAAACGGGGGGTCCGTTGTTGAATCGCGATCCGAATGGTCGCAGAGGACCCTTCCATTCTTGACCGTGCGATGCAGGTACGGGTCGTAGTGATCGGCTTCGAACTGTTGTGCCAGATCCACGGTGATGCGTCCGCGATACTCCTGCATGAGCTGTTCCCAGCGCACCCTGCGGGCGACGCCGGACCGGCGGATATCGGTTTCGTGGAGGTCTGTTTCGAATCTCAGAATCTTGATGTTTTCGGCGACATTGGATCCCGTGTAGTAACCGTCTCGTGTCCGTTCCAGGCTGACATGCTTCAGTCCGAGCTCGAGGCGTGCAATCTCCCCCGTCTTCGTGTCCCCCAGCAACCATGCGTTGGCATACCCTCCGTTATTGCCCTGCGTCATCAGGCTGCACCATTGGCCGATACTGTCGGCATCCTGTGTCGCCCGGCGCATGCGGCAAAATTCCGGGATCCCGTGCTCATCAAACCCGCGGTATCCTCCAATCGTGGTTTCGGACCCGACGAGGCCCGCATCGGTGATGAAGAAGTCGGATCCACTGTGGACCCACCCCGGGCAGGTCTGCATCAGTATGCGATGTCCGGCGGAGGGGAAAATATCGATGATCACATTCACGAATCCATCCGCATAGCCGGTCATCGTGTTGTGTCCGAGCACAATCCCTCCGTCGGCGGTCATGCTCCCGGTGGCGATGAAGCTCGAACAGGATTCCTTGGATCGCGAGGGAGACTCCGAGCCCATGGACTTCTTCTTTTCGGGCCACCAGTATCCCGCCACTTCGATGTAGGCGTTGTAGGCGATCATATCCGCGCGTGACACCGTGACATGTGCCGAGGCAAGTCCTTCCACGAGCCCGTCGATTTCCGCGAGAATCTCCGCGTCCATCCGCGGTATCAGGAATGGCGTGGTGTTTGTCACGAGCCAGTCCCACGTCATCCCGCTTTCGTATTCCCAGACTGTGCGTTGCGTCTTCAGGGCATCGGCAATCTCGCGGGCCAGGAGCGCACCGTGTTGAAACCCCCTGGCGCGTGCGTCGCCCTCGACATGGACATATATCCAGCCGCCTTTCTCGAATTTCCATGCGTGCGAGAGCCATTCGGTCCGGACATCGTCTGTGACGGGCGCGGGCGCCGGCGACACCGCAGGGTCCCTGGGAGAGCACCCGAGGATGAAGCCGAGCAGGGATACGACAATGAGACAGCGGGCCGTCATTGGATGCCTCCGTGCGACGAGTTGAAGTGTGAGAGCAGCATCTCGTTAGTGGGATAGCGTTCGAGCAATTTCAAGACCGCGCGCATGGCTTCCCGCGGGTGCATCCGGCTGATGGCGCGTCGCAACTCCTGGTGAAGATACACTGCGGACCCGAAGAGGAGTTCTTCCCGGCGGGTGCCTGACATCCCGAGGTTGACTGCAGGGAAGATGCGTTCATCCGCGAGTTCACGGTTCAACACCAGCTCCATATTGCCCGTGCCCTTGAACTCCTGGAATATCAGTTCGTCCATACGGGAGTTCGTTTCGACGAGGGCCGTGGCGATGATGGTGAGCGAGCCCCGCCCTTCGATCTTTCGAGCCGCTCCGAATATGCGTTTGGGAATTTCCAGCGCGCGGATGTCCACGCCACCGCTCATCGTCCGGCCGCTGCTGCGCTGATGCAGATTGAACGCCCGGCCCAGGCGGGTGAGGGAATCCAGAAGGAGAACGACGTCATTGCCGGTCTCAACTTTTCGCTTCGCATATTCAAGCACCAGCTGCGCCAGGTTGACATGCGTTCCGCGTTCGCTGTCGCTTGAGCTCGCGAAGACCTCCCCCTTTATCGACCTGCGCATGTCGGTCACCTCTTCCGGGCGCTCGTCGATCAGCAGCACCACCATCTCGATGTCCGGGTGGTTCCGACTGATGGCGTGGGCCAGCTGCTGCAGCAACATGGTCTTCCCGGCCTTGGGCGGAGAGACGATGAGCGCGCGCTGCCCCTTGCCGACGGGGCAGAAGAGGTCCACGATTCTCATCGGACGAGCTCCAAGTCTGCCCGGCGGGGAATCATCCGTCCCTTCGAGACGGATCCACTCGTAGGGAGAGACCACCTCGTAGGAAGAAAACTCCTTTACCTCGATCCAGCGGTTGGGGGCAAGCCCGTTGACCGCGTGCAGCGTCTCCATGACCGGGCTAGGTCCCCGTCCCCGCCGGGCGACACCTTCCAGGAGGACACCCGACCGCAACCGGTTGTCGCGGATCTGTCGCGCGGTCACATGGGTGTCGCCGGAGTCACTTAGCAGCGACATGGTGGTCGGGCGTACGGATCCTTCTCCCCGTTCGCCGATTTCCAGGATCCCTCTGAATGTGACGGTGGCGGGACCTGACGGTTTGTGAGGCTGATGGTGTGTGTGCGGAACCATATCAGACAGCCGGCGGTTGCATGCCGTACGATGACCATTCTTCCTTGGTCGGGCCGTACACCCCGGGAACGCTGAGCCCCAGAAGGCGCATGACAACAATCATCTGCGCCCGGTGATGGATCTGGTGGTGAACAAGCACCTGAAGCGATATTCCACGGGCCCATTGCTCACCGTACATGTCGTCCTCCACAAGCAGATCCTTGTCAGTCCAGTTCTTCTTCACCTGTTCGAGCACCGAGATCGCGGAGGCGTTGTAGGCGTCGAAAATCTCTTTTGCCGTAACGGGAATGGGGGCTTTGTCGTCAGGTCCGGCCAGCGTCAATCCCATCCGGCCGCCCATTTCGGGGATGGAAGTGACAATATGCCATGCCATACGCCCGAGCGTGCGGATGTCGGCGTGAACAGACTGTCCCAGTGATTGTGTGGTGACGTGCTTGAGGATCTTCTGCGTGGCTTCACGTTCCACCTGCCACACACGCTCGAAATCTGCAATCGTACGTATCATGAGTATCTCCACGGATAGTATGGACGCAGGAACCAGATGCGTTGCTGAAAAGGATGTACTGCAAGATAGCAGGATAGGCAATCGATATCAACGCCTCTCGTGTTGCTTGCTCCAGTCGATAAACACCTTCCGCGCCACCGGCTGGCAGGCCGGACAGAAGAAGACATCGTAACCGCGGACTCCTTCCCGTCGTATCGTTGTTCCGCAGCGGGGGCAGGGTTGTCCCTGGCGGTTGCGGACGTTCATATGATCCCGGACCTTGTTCTGGATTGGCTGTCTGGCTTCCGCGACATGGTCGATCCCGCGCTGCAGGACGGTGCCGATGGCACGGTACAGTGTGAGGAGATCGTCACTTGCTAGGGAAGCGACAATGGTCTTCGGGTGGATCTTCGCCTCAAACAGGATTTCATCGGCATACGCATTGCCGATGCTGCTCAGGGCAGTGTGATCGTTGATAAACACCCGCACCTGCTTGCGGGAGTGCCGTGCGGCAAGACGCCTGAACGCTTCTTCGCTGAATTCCGGTGAACGCACGTTCACCCCCTGATTCCCGAATCCGGGGACAGCAGCATAGTCGCCTGGATGCACAAGGTACACTTTTGCCATCTTCTGCTGATCGCAGATGTTGAGCCACGTGCCGTCGTCGAGTTTCAGGGCAATCAGCTTGAACCCGAGCGGATGCTCCGCGCTCTGCTGATGCTGGATGCGTCCGGCGAGCATCAGATTCACGACAAGTTCCACCATGGAACTCAACGTGAAACGCAGGAACGGCCCGTGGAAATCAATGTGCGTAAAGGAAAGATCGCGCAACACCTGTTCCACCGGATCGCCGATGTCGTTGCGGATGACCACCGGCTGGTGGACGGTGGCGGACACAATGCGGCGATGCAGTACCTGACGCTGGAGATACCGGGTTATATACAGGAGATCAGGGAGTTCGGGCATAGAACAACAGGGACCGGGTGGGGGTCATCGATGCACCCGCAGAGCGTGTGCTCTCACGGCATTTCCGTGCACGCAATGTGCGAAGGATGCCGATCGTTGTCAAGTGGCGCCCCGCAACGTGCGCCGGCTTGCTTTTTTCCCCCAACCCTGGTATCATAGAGTGTCCGTTAGGGGTGTTCCGCAAAACGGCGGAACTGAGATCAAACCCTGGAACCTGATCTGGGTCATGCCAGCGTAGGGAAACGGTGACACCGAGCATGTGTGCGCAAGGCCGTTTCTCCGTATTCCCCGTGACGGAGCATCGGCCTTGTTTCGTTCTGGAAGGGGACGTCATGAATGTGGTATCGGTGTTCACCGCTGTCTGTGTGCTGACCGGCACAATGACGGCAGGTGTCATACGGGGACGCGTGGCGGACCGGGATTCACGCCGCCCCCTTCCCGTTGCGAATGTCACGGTCGTCGGCTCCACGATCGGCACGACGACGAACGAACAAGGAAATTTCGTCCTCACCGGTCTTCCCGGCGGATCCTGTACGCTGCGCGCCTCGCTTGTCGGATACCAGTCGTACACACAAACAGTGGACGTGCCGCCTGCCGACACTGCGCGCGTGGAGTTTTCCCTCTCCGTGTCGGTCCTGGTCGCTCAGGCGGTCACCGTCACCGCGACCCGCGGACGCGAGCGCGAAACTCCCGCCACCTTCTCCACGCTGGAGGGCTCCGCTCTGCGTGAACGATACACCGTGCAGGATATTCCCGTTCTTCTGGCTGAACTTCCCTCCACGACGTTCTATTCCGAAAGCGGCACCGGCCTCGGCTATACGTATCTGAACATCCGCGGGTTTGACGCGCGCCGCATTGCCGTGATGGTCAATGGCATTCCGCAAAATGATCCCGAGGACCATAACGTCTACTGGCTGGATTTTCCCGATATGACCGGAAGTATTGAGGACGTACAGGTGCAGCGCGGCGCCGGAAGCGCGTTCTATGGTTCACCCGCAATCGGGGGGTCCGTGAATCTCACCACAACCCGCTCTGCACATGAGCGGTCGCTGGCACTCGCCGCCGGTGTGGGGAGTTACAATACCCGCAAATACTCGGCGTCATTCTTCTCCGGTCTTCTTGATGACCGGTATGCGTTCCACGCCCGTCTTTCCAAGTTGCTGAGCAGCGGATACCGCGACCACGCCTGGGTGGATTTCAACAGCTATTTTTTCGGCGCGACCCGGTATGATTCAACAATGACCACGCAAATCAATTTCTATGGCGGCCCGATCGCAGACGGCCTGGCATACTTCGGGGTTTCTAAAGATGCCATCAGCGACCGCGATCGGCGCAAAGAGAACCCGATCACACGTCCGGAAGAAATCGAAAACTTCTCCCAACCTCATTTCGACCTGATGCACGAATGGAGGCTTTCGTCTTCCCTGACGCTTTCGAATACGTTGTTTCTCATTCTCGGCGATGGATTTTTCGACTATGATGGGTCCTGGGCGCCACTGTCGTATTATCGTATTACCCCCGCGCTGGGGTTCCCGGTGAGCGGAGATCCGGACACACTGTATCTCCCCGGCGCGTTGATCCGGGCCCAGGTAACGAACTCCCAGTGGGGCTGGTTGCCCCGGATGACCATGTATCACGATGGCGGCGAGCTCATTGTGGGCGGGGAGCTCCGTGTTCACCGGTCACTCCACTGGGGCCGTCTGCAGTGGGCTGCACAAATTCCGGCCGGGGTGCCGGGAGACTATCGCTATTATGAATACCGCGGCGCGAAGGACATCGGCTCGCTCTATGTACATCTGCTCCAGGATCTGCAACCCGGCATGAAGCTCATGGCCTCCGTCCAGTATGCGTTCAACCGGTACCGGCTCTATGACGAGAAGTTCGAAGGGACGGACTTCACCGTGCCGTACCATTTTCTCAATCCACGGCTTGGGGTGAATTTCAACATCACCGAACGGTGGAATCTCTACGCGAGCCTCGGCTACACATCGCGCGAACCCCGTCTGAAAAATCTCTATGATGCCGCTGAGGCCAGCACGCCGGCATCATGGGGCGCGGTGGTTCCGCAATTCGCGGTGGATGCCTCCGGCAGGCCTGACTTCTCGCATCCCCTGGTGAAGCCGGAATCATTACTCGACGTGGAGTTGGGCGCCGGCTATATCGAGGGAGACACGCGGCTTTCGGCAAATGTCTACTGGATGGAGTTTGCCGATGAAATTGTCAAAAGCGGGCAGCTCGACCGGTTCGGCCAGCCCATCACCGGAAATGCGGAGCGCACGCGACACGTCGGCCTCGAGGTGAGCGGGAGAATTCCCGTGACGCCGTCAGTCGAATTTACGGCAAATGTCTCCGTGAGCCGGAACCGGTTCATCCGTTACGCAGATTTCTCGTCCGGATCGGGAGTCAGCCTCTCGGGGAATCCTCTCGCCGGCTTCCCCGATCTACTCGCCAATATGCGTCTGACCTACCGCAGCGAGAGGTTTACGGGTTCCCTTGCCGCACGATTTGTCGGCAAACAGTACACCGACAACTTCAAGAACGAACGACGCACTGTGGACCCCTCTGTTGTGAGTGAGGCGTCGGCATCCTACAGATTTGACCGGATTGTGGATGATCCGTCCGTAGAGGCAAAACTGCAGGTCAACAATCTCTTTGACGTGCTGTACGCCTCGTATGGCGAAGGTGATCAATACTTCGTCGGTGCAGAGCGCAATGTCTTCTTCCAGATTACGGTGAGCCTGTGAATCGAGTGCCGGTGCAATGCCTTCGGGCCCTTCTGCTGTGCAACGGCGAGCCGCCCCCGCGGCTTCTCGCGCGGCGTGCGGCACGCATATGCGATCTCGTGGTGGCTGCAGATGGCGGAGCAAACAACGCCCGCGCGGTCGGCCTCTCACCCGATGTCATCATCGGAGATCTCGATTCCGTGCGACAGTCAACCCTGCGCGCATACCGGGACGCTCTCATTGTTCATGTGAAACGGCAGGACAACACCGACGTGGAGAAAGCATTCGATTATCTCCGTGACCGGGGAGTGCGCACGGTGCTCCTGCTGGGAGCTACCGGCAGGCGCATTGACATGACCCTGGCAAACCTGACGGTGCTCTGGCGCTATGCGCGATCAATGGAGATCATGGTGATCGGGGATGGCTGGCACGCGGTGCCTGTAGAGGGAGCCCGGCGGCTGTATGCCCGCAAGGGGACCACGGTGAGCATACTCCCGTGCGCTCCATGCCGGGGCGTGACCCTGCGGGGGCTGCACTACCCCCTGACAAACGGATCCTTCCTGCAGGGCGAAGTGGCGGTCAGCAATATCGTCAAAAGCTCGCCGTTCAATGTCAACATCAAAAAGGGGAGGGCGCTGGTGGTGGTTATGGAATCCCCTTTGGCCACCGGGAGGCTGGCAGGATAACCCCGTCCTGCCGGCGGTTGAACGATACCGGAGCAACCTCGAGCAATTCTCATGATCACTTTTGCCCCAGCCGATGTCATCCTGATCATTCTGTATTTCTGCGCGGTGATGGTGATCGGTTTTCGTGCCGGAAGAAAGCCGGAACAGAGGCGTGCCGGAGAATTTCTTCTGGCCGGGAGGTCGCTGACCACGCCGGTGTTCGTCATGACGCTTGTGTCGACATGGTACGGCGGCATCCTGGGAGTCGGGGAATTCTCCTACCGGTACGGCATTTCCAACTGGGTGATCCAGGGAGTGCCGTACTATGTGTTTGCGATCGCCTTTGCATTCCTGCTCGCGAAGCGCATCCGTGCGACCAACCTTGCGACAATTCCTGATAAACTGGAGCTTTCGTACGGCCGCCCGACAGCACTCCTGGGAGCGTTTCTGATCTTCCTCCTCATGTCGCCGGCCGCGTACGTGTTGATGATCGGCGTGCTGCTGGAAATGGTGACGGGATGGCCTCTGCTCTTCTGCGTCGTTCTCGGCACGCTCGCCACAACGCTATATCTCTTTGCCGGGGGATTCCGCGCTGATGTCCATACCGACATTTTCGAGTTCCTGCTCATGTTCGCCGGGTTTGCCGTCATCATACCGTTCGCCGTCGCGGAGTACGGCGGGGTTTCGTTCATCGAGATGAACCTCCCGGCCCAGCACCTCACATGGAACGGTGGGAACTCGGTGCAGTTCGTGCTTGTCTGGTTCTTCATCGCCCTGTGGACGCTTGTTGACCCCGCATTTCATCAGCGCTGTTATGCGGCGTCGTCCGGAGATGTCGCCCGGAGGGGGATTCTCTGGTCGGTGGTATTCTGGATCGTCTTCGATGCCATGACAGCAACCGCCGGACTCTATGCGCGTGCCGCTCTGCCCGGATTGGAGCAACCCGTGATGGCATATCCTCTCCTCGCGGAAGCCATATTGCCTCCGGTGGCGAAGGGGATGTTCTTCATCGGACTGCTCGCCACGGTGATGTCGACACTCAACACGCTGGCGTTTGTCTCGGCGACCACGCTCGGCAGAGACATCGTGCTCCGTCTGAGGTCGGGTGCAACCGGCGCCGGAGACCGGCGTGCCGGCAGTGAAGGGGGGGATGCGGGGGAAACCGCGTGGGTCAGGGGTGGACTTGTCATCACCGCAATTCTCAGTGTTGCACTTGCCGCGCTGATTCCTTCGGTGATCAAGCTCTGGTACACGATCGGGACGGTGATCGTTCCGGGGCTGCTTGTTCCGGTTGTGACGGCCTACTTTGAGCCAGTGCGTGTCAGCCCGCGATGGGCATTCACCTGTATGCTCTCCGGATGGCTGATTTCGCTGGTCTGGCTCCTGGCGGGCTGGTCCGCAGGTCTCGGCGCTGCTGATCTGTATCCGCTGGGGATAGAACCGATGTATCCGGGTCTGGCGGCAAGCGTCCTGCTATGGGGGGCGGGAGTACTGATGAAGAAGTCGTTGCAGGTGGACTAGTTCAGCTTGATCTGGTATTGCTGAATTTTCGTGTAGAGTGTCTTCAGGCTTATGCCCAGGATCTTGGCGGATTCCGCCTTATTGCCGCGGAAGGCCCGTAGCACACCTTCAATATGCAGGTGCTCGATTTCTTTCAAGGGAAGCGCCGTGCCGATTTTCTGATCGCTTCGCCCCCCCGATGCGAACATCGATGCCGGTGCATTGGGGAGCGAAAAATCCTGCGGCTCGATGATGTGGTTATGGCAGAGAATGGCGGCACGTTCGATGACATTCTCCAGCTCGCGGATGTTTCCCGGCCAGTCATAGTCTACAAGCACCTCCATCGCCCTGGTCGAGATGCTGGTCTGTACCTTCGTCTTCATCCGGTTTGCGAGGAATGATGCGACCAGCAGGGGGATATCTTGTTTTCGTTCGCGCAACGGTGGAATATCTATCGTAATCACATTCAGGCGATAGAGAAGGTCTTCACGGAAGCGTCCTTCGCGCACCTCCTCCTTCAGATTCTTGTTTGTCGCGGAGAGAATCCGGACATCCGCGTTCAGTGCTGTGTTGCCGCCGACCCTGCGGAATTCCCCGCTCTGGATGAAACGGAGGATTTTGGGCTGCACGACCGGGCTGATGTCGCCCACCTCATCGAGGAACAGCGTACCCTTGTTGGCGATTTCCACGATGCCGGGTTTTGTCGCGCGGGCATCGGTGAATGCACCCTTCTCGTAGCCGAACAGTTCGCTCTCGATGAGTGTATCCGGGATCGAGGCGCAGTTGAGCGTGACAAACGGCTGTTCCGTACGGAGGCTGTTCCGGTAGATGAAATTGGCGATGAGTTCCTTGCCGGTCCCGCTCGGGCCCTGGATAAGGACGGTGGACTCCGTGGGGGCCACCTTTGCCGCGACCTCGAGCACCCTGCGGAAGATATCGCTCTGGCCGACCATTTCGTGCGATCCCTGGAGACGGTCGAGGGCGTCCTTCATGAGGATGTTGTCGATCAGGAGCTGGCGGCGTTCCAGTGCGCGGTTGATCGTGGCAAGCAGTTCATCGGCGGTCGTCGGCTTGGTAATGAAGTCGTACGCGCCGATCCGCATGCACTCCACGGCGGTCTTCACGTCTGCCGCGCCGGTCAGCATGATCACTTCGATGCCGGGGTAGTTGTTCTTGATGAACCTCAGGACTTCGATGCCGTCCACTTTCGGCATCTTGACGTCCAGCAGCACCACGTGGTAGAGTTTTCCCTGGACGGCGTTGATGGCTCCCACGCCATCGGTTACGGTATCGACCTGGTACCCGGCACTGGTAATGAGAGAAGTCAGAAGGTATCGAAATGCTTCTTCGTCGTCGACGACGAGGATGGAAAAATCTTTCTTGGGCATCGTCATGTCAGTTTGTTCTCGCTTATATAGAGAAAAGCATCATGAAATGCAACCATTCGTTGATTTTTACCCTCCCACTTTGTACTTTTTTGCACCATAGGAGGTACGCATCTCATGCGAATGACCGATCGCTTCATCTGTTCTCTCCCTAAAGTGCTTCTCCACGATCATCTGGATGGGGGTCTTCGCCCTCAAACCATAGTTGATCTCGCCAAGGAATCCGGATATGCAGGGTTGCCCACCACCAACGCCAGGGAACTCGCGGTGTGGTTTCACCGTGGTGCACAGCGCGGAAGTCTGCCGTTGTACCTGGAAGGTTTTGCACACACCGCTGCCGTCCTCCAGACTGAAGCGGCACTCGAACGGGTTGCGTACGAGATGATGGAGGATATGCACAAGGACGGCGTCGTCTACGTCGAGACCCGGTTTGCGCCGGTTTTCCACACGGACCGGGGGCTCCACTGGGACGAGGTGGTGAACGCCGTGCTCAGGGGATTGGAACGCGGGAAGAAGGACTTCGGTGTGGAGTTCGGACTCATTATCTGCGCCATGCGCAACATGAAGCTTTCTCTCGAAATGGCGGAACTGGCAGTGGATTTCCGGGAGCGTGGTGTTGTGGGCTTCGACCTTGCGGGCGAAGAGGGGGGGTACCCGCCGAAGAAACACGTTGACGCGTTTCACTATATCCAGCGCGAGAACTTCAATATCACCGTCCACGCCGGAGAGGCCTTCGGCAAGGAGAGCATCTGGCAGGCGATCCAGTGGTGCGGTGCGCACAGAATCGGTCACGCCACGCGACTCATTGATGATATCGGGCTCGACAAGCGCGACAACAAAAAGATCGTCCGCATGGGATATCTTGCGCAATACGTTCTGGACAAACGACTGCCGCTGGAGATGTGCCTGACGAGCAATGTCGATACCGGGGCGGTCAAGAGCGTCGAGGAGCATCCGTTCGGACTCTACTACAAATATAAATTCCGTGTCACGCTCAATACCGATGACCGGTTGATGAGCAACACCACGATGACGCGCGAATACAAGCTCGCCCACCAGGTCTTCAAGCTGAATCTGGATGCACTGGAGAAGCTGACCATCAACGCGATGAAGAGCGCATTTCTGCCGTACAATAGACGTATTCAGATCATCTATGACGTCATCAAACCCGGGTATGCGCAAGCACGGGCCGGGATCGCGAAGAAGCGCGCATGAACCTGTACCTCGTCCGTCACAGCGAAGCGCTCCCTACCGGCGGGAATATTTCCCGTGATGCCGACCGGCCGTTGAGCCCGCAGGGGGAGCACGACGCCGCTCTGGTCGGGAGATTGTTGTCGAAGGTAGAGCCTGCTGTCCGGATGATCGGCAGCAGTCCGCTGGTGCGGGCGCGACGCACCGCGGAAATCCTCGCCGCGCAATTTCCGGTGCCGCCCGAAGTGCGCCCCTGGCAGGTGCTCAAACCGGGGATGGCGATGCGTGAGGTTCTGGCGCAGGTAACGGAACACTCCCGGGACTCCCTGGTCCTCGTCGCGCACCAGCCCGATCTTACCGATTTCCTGTCCTGGCTGGTGGCGGATGGTATCGCCGATATCGCCTTTCCGCCGGGATCAGCTGCGCGGGTCGTGCTTGCCACGACGTCATTGACAGCCGCCGCCCGGCTCCACTGGATTGTGTCACCCGCTCTGGTTTCATTACTCCACCCTGAATGGTGAGGAGGACGCGATGCAGATGACATCTGTGTGGATCGATAAGCCGGAAGATATGAATTTCATACTCGGCCACTCACATTTCATCAAGACTGTCGAAGATCTCTATGAAGTAATTGTGCAGACCAACCCTGTCATGAAATTCGGTCTCGCCTTTTGCGAGGCCTCAGGACCCTGTCTGGTGCGCTCTGCAGGCAACGATGAGCGCTTGATCGGGATTGCACAGCGCAACGCCCTTGCGCTGGCCGCGGGTCATGCGTTTGTGATCTTCATGGAGCAAGGGTTTCCGGTGAACATTCTCAATGCCGTGAAAAGCGTTCCGGAAGTGTGCCGGGTGTTCTGTGCGACGGCCAATCCCACCGAAGTCATCATCGCTGAAACGGAGCACGGCAGGGCGATCCTCGGCGTGGTCGACGGAGAGCGAACCAGAGGAATAGAGAATGCCGCCGACATCCAGACACGGAAGGACTTCCTGCGGAAGATCGGATACAAGATGTAGCGGCAGGCTGTTGTGGCATGAAGACATTGAGGTGAACAAACCATGCAACACTACACGGAGGGTACGATGAACAGATTCACGTTGACCTGTGGAACCGCCCTGCTGCTTGCGGCGGGCGTACTGCTGCTGCCCTGTGATGCCAGCGCCCAGAAAAAGAAGGTACCACCCAAGTCGGAACAGGCTGTTGATCAGCCGGCACCCACTCCCGTCCAGGTCAGACTCGGGAACACGCTCAGGGACGTACTCCTGAAGTATAAGGGCCAAAAGACGAATCTCGGGATTCTGAGCAGGGTGGAAGGGGACTATTTCGTTGTCGAGGAGGAAGGTGTCAGCACGATGCATCCGTTCAGCGCGATCATCGGCCTCAAGATGGTCAAGGCCGAGGAAGAGGAAGAGGATCCGGCGAAGATTGAAATTGTCCTGATGCGGTGAGGACCCATGCCCACGACCCGAACGCTTCTGCTCATCACCGTCTTGACGATGGCCGGCTGTATGCATGATCAGGTTGCATACTACAAGCCGGGGAATGTCATCGGTCCGTATTCACCGGCAGTACAGGTCGGGCGCTTGTTGTTTGTCTCGGGCCAGATCGCACTGGATCCGGGCACCGGTGAGATTGTCACCGGCGACATCGAACAGGAGACCCGTCAGGTGCTGCACAATCTGCGGGTTGTACTCGGTTCTGCGGGATACGATTCCTCACACGTGGTAAATGCGACGGTGTATCTCCGGAGCATGGGAGATTATCAGCGCATGAACGCGGTGTATGGGTCGTTCTTCCCCGAGGGGAAATATCCGGCGCGCGTGGCTGTCGAAGTCAGCGCCCTTCCAAAGCGGGCGAACATTGAAATCGCGGTGGTTGCGTACAAATGAATACCCCGCAGTTTGATCCGGCCGCCATCAAAGCGCCGACAGGAACATCGCTGAGTTGCAAGGGGTGGCTGCAGGAAGCCGCCCTGCGCATGCTGATGAACAACCTGGATGCCGAAGTCGCGGAGAAGCCGGAGGAGCTCATCGTGTATGGCGGGGTCGGGAAGGCGGCGCGGAACTGGGCGTGCTATCATGCCATCGTCCGGTCGCTTCGGAGTCTCGAAAACGATGAAACCCTCCTGGTACAATCGGGCAAGCCCGTCGGAGTATTCAGAACCCACCCGGACGCTCCGCGCGTGCTGATAGTCAACTCCATGCTCGTTCCGCAGTGGGCGACCTGGGACGAGTTCCGCCGCCTGGAGGCCCTCGGCCTGACGATGTACGGCCAGATGACTGCGGGGAGCTGGATCTATATCGGCACGCAGGGGATTCTGCAGGGAACGTATGAGACGTTTGCAGCGGTCGCGGAGCGGTACTTCGGCGGCACTCTTGCGGGAAGGCTTCTTGTCACCGCTGGACTCGGCGGCATGGGCGGGGCGCAACCCCTCGCGGCGACGATGAACGGCGCCGCATGTCTGGCAATCGAAGTCGACCGGCAACGCATCGAACGGCGGCTTGCGACCAAGTACGTCGACGAGCTTGCGCCCACCCTCGACGATGCGCTCGGAATTCTTGAGTCTGCCCGCTTGCGCCAGGAACCCCGCTCCGTCGCCGTGCTGGGCAATGCGGCGGAAATCCTGCCAATGCTCGTTCAACGAGGCATTGCGATCGATGTGCTCACGGATCAGACGTCCGCCCATGATACTCTCAACGGCTATGTCCCCGCCCATCTCCCGTATCGGGACGCGCTTGCCCTGCGTGTGCAGGATTCCCAACGCTACGTACTCCTGGCCCGGCAATCCATCGCGGAACATGTGCGCGCGATGCTCGCATTGATGCGGAAGGGTGCCGTCACGTTTGACTATGGCAACAATATTCGCGGTGAGGCGCGGGCCAACGGTGTGCCTGACGCATTCGACATTCCCGGCTTCGTGCCCGAGTACATCCGTCCGCTGTTCTGTGACGGCAAAGGGCCGTTCCGCTGGGTTGCCCTGTCAGGCAATCCGGAGGACATCTACCGGACGGACCGGGCGGTGATGGAGACATTCCCGGAAAACGAGGCGCTCTGCCGGTGGATCCGCAAGGCACAGCGGCAGGTGAAATTCCAGGGGCTGCCGGCACGCATCTGCTGGCTGGGCTATGGTGAACGGGCGAAGATGGGGCTGATATTTAATGACCTTGTCGCCCGCGGCGAAATCAAGGCGCCGATCGTCATCGGACGTGACCATCTGGATTGCGGTTCGGTGGCTTCTCCCAACCGCGAGACGGAAAAAATGAAGGACGGGAGTGATGCCATCGCCGACTGGCCGATCCTCAACGCACTGCTCAATGCAACCGGCGGTGCAAGCTGGGTCAGCGTCCACCATGGCGGCGGGGTCGGCATGGGCCTGTCCATACATGCCGGCATGGTGGTGGTGGCCGACGGAAGCCCGGGCGCCGCGGCACGGCTTGAGCGGGTGCTGACATACGATCCGGGAATGGGCATCATCCGCCATGCCGATGCGGGTTACGAACGGGCACTTGCCAACGCGGAGACAATGGGGGTCACACTCCCGATGGCCGGAATATAGATTCCACATCCCATACAGAAAGACGACACCTATGCACGGATTCGGCTATGTGGATATCCCCACCACGAACTTCAAGAAGGCTCAGAAGTTCTTCGGCAAAGTATTCGGGTGGACCTTCAGGGAGATGCCTGAGCTCGAGACGGTATCCTTCCGGGCAGGTTCCCAGCCCAACGGCGGTTTCTACCTCGTGAAGAAGATGCCCAAGAAAGGCCAGGTCAACATCTATATCGAAGTGGAGGACATTGACGCGAAGCTGAAAGAGATCAAGAAAGCCAGGGGAAAGGTTCTGGTAAAAAAGACCCCTGTCGGAGAGATGGGCTGGTGCGCCCAGTTTGCCACACCGGATGGGTGCTACCTTTCACTCTGGCAGGCTCCGGCGGTCGGCACCCCTGGTGAGGAATCCCCGGCCCAATGATTGACCCGGTCCGTTTCCGGCAGATTCTGGTCCAACTGCTGAAGCTGCTTGTCGTCATCGAGCTGGTGGGGGCCTTTTTGCAGGGCACCTCGGGCGGAGACTGGAGTCGCTTCGGCATCGATCTCATCGTTGCCGGCATCCTGTTTGTCACGGGAGAGCGCATCACCGCTCTCCTGCACAAGCACCGTGACAGCACACGGAGGAGAATGGAGGAAACGGGGGAAGAAATTCGTTTGTGGGATGCCCTTGTCTTCTCGCTTCTCTGGACGGATCAGATTTACGCCGGGATACCTGCGGACCGCCGCAGGCTGGTCGTCATCTCGTACACGCTCATTGCTCTCGGACTTGTCGCGGCGTTCGTGCGGATCGGCACCGGCCTCATGCCGCTGGTCGTCGCCGGGGCACTGGTGCTCGGCGCGGTCAATCTCATTACATGGATCATCTCACTCGAGCGGGGCCAACGGGAGACCCTGCAAACGGAACTCCTGCTGGCGCACGACGTGCAGGTTTCCCTGATGCCGACGGAACAGCCTGCAGTCCGGGGATTCGATATTGCAGGAGTGTCTCTTCCTGCAAAGGAGGTGGGTGGGGACCTGTACGACTTCCTTCCGCCCGGAGAGGGCGAGACACAGTTCGGCATTTCTATTGTTGATGTGTCCGGGAAGGGTATGCAGGCGGCGATGGCCGCAGTGTTTACGAGCGGTGCGTATGCAAGCGAGGCCAAACAGTCCCGCTCTCCGGCGGCGATACTCACCAGGCTGAACAGGGCGGTGTACCACCATTCGCGCCGGGGGCACTTTGTGTCGTTCTTGCAGGCGAGCCTCGATCTCGGCACACGCATGCTTTCCTATGCCAATGCGGGCCAGACAAAACCGCTCCTGCACAGGGCGGCGGAGGTTCGGTGGCTTGAAGTTGACGGAGTGCATTTTCCACTGGGGACGCAGCCCGAGACGTGTTATCAGGAGTCGGCATTGCAGTTGGTCCGGAATGACGTCCTGTGTTTCCTGACCGACGGGTTCACCGAAGCGATGAACGGTTCACACGAGGTTTTTGGAGCGGAGCGTGTTGAGGAACTGTTCCGGAGGCCTGAGCTGCCGACGCTGGCCGCGACAGACATACTGAACATGATGGTCCGTGAGGTGAGGCAATACTCGGGTGATGCACCGCAGCACGACGACATGACGATGGTCATTGTAAAGGTCCTCTGAGCGAATGATGGAAATCCTGAATCGATGTTGTGCCAAAGCCGCGGACCTGAAGCGGAACATTGTTGTCCGGGTTCTCATCCCCGTTCTTGCAGCATCTGTGCCCGTCGTGCTGCCGGCGCAGGAACATGCGCACTTCCAACTCTCGCTGGATCTCCATACGGCGTCGGCCGATCGCACACTTGAAATCTACCAGGGTCTGTCAGGCCGGCCGGCGGATGCCGCCCGGGAACGGGGAAGCCAGTTGTCGCTGGCAGTCACGAGGAGTCTGGCGGGGCGGGCTCTTGACGCCGCGGATCTCGAAGCGGCGCTTGCAGCAGCGAAGTTCAACCAGGATCCCGGGGATGACGTGTTCCAGATGCGATTCGCCCGCGAGAATGTCGGTGCGCTCAAAGACTTGCTGCTGGAACTCCGGCGAAGGAATTTCGCGCAGAAAGTGGTGAGTACCGTCGAACAGCTCTTTCCCGCCGATGCACGGGTCCAGGCGCGCATCCCGATGTTTGTTGTTGCGTTCGGCCACAAGAATATTGATGCCTATGTCGTCAGGGTACGCTGGGAGGGGAACGTGCCCATTCCGGTGGGCGAGAATGAAGGGGAACTGACAATCGTCGTGAATCTCGCCAAGGCTGTGCTGTACGGCAGCAGTACCGAGGAGCGGTTTGTCGGGCTCCTGAGCGTTGTGGCCCATGAAGTATTTCATGCTGCATACGGTGTGTACAAGGAGACATCCCCCGAATGGCGCGCGTACTACAGCATCCCGCGGGGGCCATTCGAGGATCTGCTGGATCTCTCCCAGAATGAAGGAATTGCCTACTACCTCTCGCTGATACAACAAACACATGGACGCCTTCCCGGAGATGGACTTCAGCGCGCCCACACTGCGTTTGCCCGGTTCAACGATGCGGCTGCGGAATTGCTCTCTCCCACAGCGGCGGCCGGCCGGGTTTCCGACCTCCTGCGTGATGCCAACACCTCGGGATATTGGGAAAGTTACGGGTCGATTACCGGGATGATCGTCGCGCGGCAGATAGACCAGACGTTGGGACGGACTGCATTGGTGGAGACCCTGCGCGGGAATCCGGCGAAGTTTTTCAAAACATACGCGGAGTTGATGCGCCGTGACAACGGCCTGCCTGCCTTGAGTCCCCTGGTGATCCGCATGTTGAGGTGAGCCCCAGTGATTCGTTGCGGTTCCCGCCAACTTTTGGTACCTTGTACAGTCCGTGAATCTCTTCATCAAAAATATCACCCAGCTGGTCACCGTCGGGTCATCCGGAAAACCGTGGAAAATCGGCACGGAGATGCAGGATATCGGCGTGATGGAACATGCCGGTGTGCTCTGCCGGGAGGGAAAGATCGCCTGGGTGGGCCCGATGAACAGTTTTGAGGAGGCCCTCCCTGATGACATGCCCGAGCTGGATGCATCGGGATCCGTTGTCCTTCCGGGGTTCGTGGACTCCCACACGCACGCGATGTTTGCGGGGAGCCGCGCGGGCGAGTTCGCCCTTCGTTCACGGGGAGCAACCTATCAGGAAATTGCCGCGGCCGGAGGCGGCATTCTGAACACGATACGCGACGTCCGGTCAGCATCGAAGAAAGAACTCAAGCGCAGCACGGCCAGGCATCTTGCGGAGATGATGAAACAGGGGACCACCACCGTAGAAATTAAAACCGGCTACGGCCTCGAAATGGATTCTGAAGTAAAAATGCTGGAGGCCATCAACGAAGTGGCGGAAGAAGAAATGGCCACGGTGGTATCGACGTTTCTGGGCGCGCATGCGATACCCCCGGAGTTCCGCGATGATCCGGATGGGTACGTGCGGCTGGTGGTGGACACAATGATTCCCTATGCGGCCAGGCGGCGCCTCGCTGCATTCTGTGATGTGTTCTGTGAGGACGGTTATTTCGACCTCCGTCAATCCGAGGCAATCCTCACTGCGGGGAAGAAGCGGGGAATGGGCGCCAAGATCCACGCCGAAGAACTTTCCTCTCTCGGAGGTGCAGAACTGGCAGCGCGTCTCGGGGCCGTCTCGGCGGACCATCTGGAACATATCAGCGATCGCGGCATCCGGGCACTGGGCGATGCACGTGTCGTTGCTGTTCTTCTTCCGGGAGTCTCTTTCTTTCTACATCACGGGTATGCCCCGGCGAGGGCGCTGATCGAGGCCGGCGTTCCCGTCGCCATCGCCAGCGATTTCAACCCCGGTTCCTGCATGTCGTATTCCATGCCACTCATGATGACCATTGCCTGCACACACATGCGAATGAGCCCGGAGGAAGCGCTCACGGCCTGTACGCTCAACGGCGCGGCTGCGCTCGGTCTGTCAGCCACGCACGGAAGTATCGAAGTCGGAAAGAATGCCGATCTCGTCGTGGCCGGGGTGGCGGACTACCGCATGCTGGCGTATCACTTTGGCGTGAATCATGTCACCCGCACCATCAAGAACGGAACGTTGCTGGAAATTCCCTGAACGGAGCTTTGATGTCCGCTATCGTCGAATGCGTGCCGAATTTCAGTGAAGGAAGAGATGCCGCGATCATTGCGGCAATCGGTGCAGCGGTGCGCGGTGTTCCCCGCGTGAAGCTCCTCAGTGTTGAGCCGGACAGGGACTACAACCGCACTGTCGTGACGTTCATCGGCGCGCCGGAAAGTGTTGTGGAGGCTGCGTTCCAGGCGACGCGTGTCGCCGCCGAGCGGATTGACATGACAAGACATACGGGTGAGCATCCGCGCATCGGTGCCACCGATGTCGTGCCGTTCGTGCCGGTTGCGGGCGTGGGCATGGAGGATTGCGTGCGCCTGGCCCGTGCATTCGGGAAGAGGGTGGGGGAGGAGTTGAACATCCCCGTCTATCTGTACGAGGAAGCCGCAACCCGGCCGGAGCGCAGGAATCTTGCGGCTGTCAGGAAGGGGGAATACGAGGGACTGCCTGCGAAACTTCAGGACCCGGACTGGCAACCTGATTTCGGCCCTGCGGATTTTCCACCCCGCTCAGGCGCTACGATTGCCGGGGCCCGGATGTTCCTGATCGCGTACAATGTGAACCTCAACACCAATGACCAGGGGATTGCCCACGAAATCGCGCTCCGCATACGCGAGAGCGGCCGGGTGCAGAAAGATGATCGGGGGAATACTGTTACCGATGCACAGGGACGAAAGGTGTATGTGCCGGGAACTCTGCGGTCGGTGAAGGCCATGGGAGTTCTGCTGGAGGCGCACAATATCGCGCAAGTCTCCATCAATCTGGTCAACTACCACCTGACCGCGCCCCATGTTGCGTATGAAGAAGTGAAGCGCCAGGCGGCAAGTCTTGGTGTGGAAGTGACGGGGAGCGAGATCGTCGGGTTGACGCCGAAAGAGGCGCTTGTCATGGCGGGCCGGTTCTATGCCCCCGGGGTGCACGACGAGGCGGTACTCATCACCACGGCTATCGAACGTCTCGGATTGAACCAGCTGGAGCGCTTTGATCCTTCTCGCAAGATTATCGAATCCCAACTACCATGAAGAACATGAGGTCGCCATGTCCAGTCGCAGAACGCTGAGCACGTTTCTTGAAGAACTTGCCTCCTCGTCCCCCGCGCCGGGCGGTGGAAGTGTCGCCGCACTTGCAGGCGCCCTGGGCGCAGCCCTCACCTCCATGGTGTGCAATTTGACTCTCGGCAAGAAGAAATATGCCGACGTGGAGGGTGACCTGAAGAAGGTTCTCGAGCAATCGGAACAGCTGCGGGCGCAGTTCACCGAGTTGATTGACCGTGACACCGAGGCGTTCAACAAGGTGATGGAAGCCTATGCGCTCCCCAAAGACACCGAACCCCAGAAAGCACTCCGGGCGGCAGCCGTGCGCGAGGCGACCAAGGAGGCCACGCTGGTCCCGCTGGAGGTCATGAAGCATTGCATTGATGCACTTGCTCTTGCGGAAAGCGTCGTATCGAAGGGGAACACGAATTCCGTCAGCGATGCCGGTGTCAGCGCCCTCATGCTCCATGCTGCACTCGAAGGGGCGGCGCTCAACGTGCGCATAAACCTGAGTGCGCTGGGTGATCAGGAGTTTGTCGGGTGGAAAGAGGACGAAGTACAATCCCTGCGCTCGACCAGTGCAATGATGCTGGAAGAAATACAATCCATTGTCGAGGACAAGCTAAGGAAAGTGTAACACCGCTCTACGGTGTCACGAGGAGCGCCGCCGCCACAATCGCTGCGGTTTCGCTCCGGAGACGCCGGTCGCCTACAGACACGATTGACCAATGCTGTGCGAGCGCGGAGGCCACCTCCGCGCCGGTAAACCCGCCCTCCGGCCCGATGCACACGGTCCACACAGATGTGCCGTGAGTATCGGCGGACCTGCCGAACAATGTCGACGCCTGTTCATGGAACAACACCTTCCCACCCTGGGAGCCGGCGATCACTTCTTCAAAGGTCATCACCGGCGGAATTGCGGGGAGGACGCAGCGTCCGCATTGCTTCATGGCGGCCAATGCGATCGCCTGCCAGCGTTCCACCCGGGCGTGGCGGGCGATCGTGCGCGCGGTGACCATGGGGATGATCCTGCAGACGCCGAGCTCGGTGGCCTTCTCGACCACCAGGTCAAACCGTGATGGATTTTTGAGGACGGCCACCGCCAGTGTCACCTGTCGTGCCGGCTCGTGCAAGCGGGGGTGTGTGGAGAGGATGGAACACTGTGCGGAACGCTTGCGGAGTGTCGCCACGGTGGTGACATAGGCCATTCCCGCGCCGTCCACGATTCCGATAGTGTCTCCTTCGATGTGGCGCATGACCTGTGTTAGATGCGCAAATTCTTCGCCTTCCACAGTGATGGTGCCGCCCGCAACGGCCCCCGGGGCCGCGTAGAAGAACTCCAGCCCGGCGGGCACACCGGTGTGCGGCACTGTATTCTCAGATGGCACGTCGAAAGTCCAGAATAAATTGTCCCTTTCCGAGGTTGTTCCAGGCATAGTCCGTGCGGACGATCATGCCGTACGGGAGAAGGAAGTCGAGTCCGCCTCCGTACCCCGATGCAACGGAACTGAGGGCGACGCCCTGGCCGCGGTACCAGGTTGTGCCCGCATCTGCGAAGAGCACGATGCCTACGCCGAAACGCCAAACCGAAAATTCGTCCGGGAGAATGGGACTGGACACGCGGAATACGCGTGCCGGGAAGATCGGATAGCGCAGCTCAACGGTGGAAGTAACAATATGTTCCCCTTCAAACACCGTTTTGAAATAGCCGCGGACGCGGTCGCCGTAGCCCAGGTAGACATGGGCGTACGTCGGGATTTCCCCTCCTGCCATGAACGCTGCATGAAGCCTCACGGCGAGGGTGAACGACGGGGGAAGAGGAATGTACTTCCGGAGGTCAACGCCCATGCGAGTAAAATTCACAGGGGAAGTCCCCAGGCCGGACCTTGTGACGTACGCGGATCCGTAGTTCCCCTTCGTGGAGTATTCGGAAAGGTCGCGGCTGTCGTACTGATAGGAGGCGCTGGCATAGAGGTACCGGTCGGTTCCGTCTGCTGAAACGGTCCGGCCCGGTCTGTATGCGGAGATCTTCACCGTGCGATACCCGACATTGATGCCTGCATACTGGTACAGGTCGAAGCGTTTGCCGGTGGAGATGTTGCCGTCATAGTGGAGTTCATCGAAGCTTCCTGAGACCAGTGCTTCCTGCTCGCTGCGATTGCGTGTTGTGCTGTAGGAAATCTGGGCACCAAACGATATCCGGTTGTCGTGATCGACAAGGGGATCGGCAAAAGAGAGTTGGGCAGATGGGTCGGCGCCGAAGACCACCGATCCAAACAGCTTCTGGTTTCTGCCCTGGAAGTTGTTGTGGTAGAGTCCCGCGCCGTAGTAGGCCCGTTCGACGTCTCCGTCCCTGAAGCCGAAGAGCGGCACGGGAAAAATGAACCAGCGTTCATTCACCAGGACGCGGAGGATGCTGCGCGCCTGCAACGTATCGAGAAAGAGATCGACGCTCGTAAAAAGGCCGAGGCTGTAGATGCGATTGCGGTCGAATTCGATCATCTCGGGCGTGAACTGCACTCCGGCGGTGATGGACATTTCATTCAGGATGACATACGGGCGGGTGTGGGTGTTGCCGGACACGACGACGCTATCCACCGGTCCGAGGAAGAATGGCTCACGTTGCGGCTGTATCTGGCCCGGCCCGCTGCAGTTCGCCCCCAGAAGGAGAAACACCATGAAGACGCCGCGCTTCGTCATTTGGCGAGGAGGTCCATTGCCTGATGGGCTGCCGCCTGTTCGGCGTCTTTCTTGTTTTTGCCGGAGCCGGTCCCGCGCCGTTCGTTGCGCAGCAGCACGTCAACCGTAAACGTGCGGTCATGGTCCGGCCCTTCCTCTTTAACGATGAGGTACCGCGGAACGCCAAGCCCGTGGGATTGAGCATATTCGAGCAGTCTGCTCTTGTGGTTCTCGTCCGCAGTCGTGGTCACCGCTCCGTATGTCATTGCCTGTGTCACCTGTCGCTCGACGAAGCGGCGGGCTGCGACGAATCCGCGATCGAGGTAGATTGCCGCGACGATGGCCTCGAATGTGTCGGCGATAATGGTATCATAGCCCCTGCCGATGGACTGCGCGGCGCTCGGACTCATAAGGATGAAGTCAGAGAGGCGGAGTGCCTTCGCATACGCGGCGAGGGCTTTGCGATTCACCAGGCGCGATCGCATTTTGGTGAGGTCGCCCTCGGGGGCGTGAGGATACCGTGCATAGAGATGCTCGCCGACGATGAGATTCAGGACTGAGTCACCGAGGTACTCCAGGCGCTCGTTGGAGGAACTTGTGTGGCCCGGCCGTTGAGGAAACGATCGATGCAGGAGGGCGTGGACAAAGAGTTCGCGGTTGTGGATCTTGCATCCCAGCACGCGTTGGAGGCGCCGGACCGTCGGGGGATCCAGATCAGCCGGGAGGGGTTCCTCATCGTCAAGCCGCGCCCCGCGGAGGCGGGGGACGATTTTCCGTATAAGGGACTTCAGCGGCACGTGAGACCGGCTATTCCAGGGGGTATCTTTTGAAGAGCAACGATGCGTTGTGGCCGCCGAAACCGAATGTATTGCTCAGGCCGTGGCGGAGTGTCTTCTGCACCGGCACATTGGGCGTATAGTTGAGATCACAGGCCGGATCGGGTGTCTCATAATTGATGGTTGGCGGGATTCTTCCCAACCGCAGGGCCAGAATGGTGGCAATGGCTTCCACTGCGCCGGCGGCGCCGAGGAGGTGCCCCGTCATGGACTTGGTGGAGCTGACGTTGAGCGCGTACGCATGATCACCGAACACCGTCTTGATCGCCTGTGATTCACTTGCATCATTCAGCTGTGTCGAAGTGCCGTGCGCGTTGATGTAGTCCACCTGGTCGGGTGTGATGCCGGCGTCGTTGATGGCGCGACGCATGGATCGGACTGCACCCTCGCCCCCTTCAGAAGGGGCGGTAATATGATGGGCGTCAGCAGTGAATCCCAAGCCGACGATTTCGGCATAGATGTTTTTTGCACCGCGTTTCAGGGCGAACTCAAGCTCTTCCAGCATGAGTGCACCGCCGCCTTCCCCAATAACAAAGCCGTCGCGACCCGCATCGAACGGCCGGCTGGCTTTTTCCGGAGCATCGTTCCGGGAAGAGAGTGCCTTCATGTTGTCGAACCCGCCAAGCCCCATTGGTGTAATCGGTGCTTCCGATCCTCCGCACAGCATCGCATCGGCATCGCCATATTGAATGATCCGGTACGCATCGCCGATCGCGTGCGAGGCGGTCGCACAGGCCGAAACGGTGGCATAGTTCGGCCCCTTGAAACCATGTTTGATGGAAATGTTTCCTGCTGCGATGTCCGGTATCAGCATCGGGATGAAAAACGGGCTGATGCGGCGCGGACCGCCCTCCATGTAATTCGTAAACTGGGCGTCATAGGTGATCATTCCACCGATGCCTGACCCGTAGACCACACCAATGCGGTCGGGATCAGTATCCTTTGCCAGAAGACCCGAATCGAGAACGGCCATGTCGGCAGTGATGACGGCGTACTGGGAAAACGGATCCATCCGTTGCGAGGCCTTCCGGTCCAGGAAGTCCATCGCTTTGAACCCCTTGAGCTCACACCCGAAGCGGGTTCCATACGCCGCCGTGTCAAAACGGGTGATGGGAGCCGCACCGCTGCGTCCGCTCATCATCGAGGCCCAAAAATCCTCGACATTGAGCCCGACCGGCGACAAAACCCCCATACCTGTGACAACCACTCTGCGATTGCCGTTCTTCATACAGTGATCCGTTCAATACCTGCGATTCGTCTCTCCCGGCCGCACTGGGACGGGTCAGAAAGTATAAAGTTAGGCTTGTTTTCCCTGGATGTACTTGATGGCATCGCCAACCGTGGAGATCTTCTCGGCATCCTCGTCCGGGATCTGGAGGTTAAAGGCCTTCTCAAACTCCATCACGAGCTCCACCGTGTCGAGAGAATCGGCGCCCAGGTCGTTCGTGAAAGACGCCGCCGGGGTTACCTGTCCCTCGTCCACGCCAAGCTTGTTCATGATGATTTCCTTTACCTTAGCCTCAATGTCTGCCATGACGCGACCTCCTGTATGATGATGGAAAAAGTATATGTCTTCAGCGTTTGGAATGCATGCTCACATCGTCAGGCCACCGTCGATGGCAAGAACCTGGCCGGTAATATAGTCGGCCCGTGACGACGCAAGGAATGTGACAACTCCGGCAATTTCGTCCGGAGTACAGCCCCTCTTCAGAGGGATGACGTTCAGGAAAGCCGCCCGTGCCTCCTGGCTGAGGGCCGCGGTCATTTCGGTCTCAACATAGCCCGGTGCAATGGCGTTGACCGTGATGTTCCGCGATGCCAGTTCTTTTGCCGCCGACTTCGTCAAACCAATGAGCCCTGCTTTCGATGCCGAGTAGTTGGCCTGGCCGGCATTCCCCATCAGCCCAACCACCGAACTCACGTTGATGATCTTCCCCTTCCGTTGCCGCATCATCACCTTGCTGACCGCACGGGTCATGATGAACGACCCTTTCAGGTTCACCTTCAGGACAATGTCCCAGTCGTCGTCCGTCATCCGCATCATGAGCTTGTCGCGTGTGATGCCGGCATTATTGACGAGAACATCAATCCGTCCGAGTTCGGCGGCGACCTCTTCGCAGGCTTTTTCCGCTGACGGCGTATCAGTGATGTCCAGGGATTTTTGGACGATCTTGCGCCCCATTCCTTTGATCGTTTCGGCAAAGCCCGGGAAATCATCCGGGAAGGCCCTGTCGAAAATTGCAACATGAGCGCCTTCGGAGGCAAGATCCCTGGCAATGGCCCGGCCGATGCCGCGCCCACCGCCCGTTACGATGGCAACCTGGTCTCGAAGCAGATCCATGCAATCCCTGGATTCGGTGGCAAAACGCGTAAGCAGCTAAATATTGCTAGAACTCTTCTCTTTTGCAAGCCCTTGATAGTATGCCTCCAGCCGGGCATAGCCATCCTCCCCCAGGAGGTGCACTAATTCCGACTTGCAGGCCCGAAAAAGGGGTATCTCATGACTTTCACCAATCGAACAACAGGGCTTTTCGTCCTGCAACATGGGGTCAAATCCCACTACCGCATCCGATATTTCGATCGGGTAGAGGATGCAGTAGAGAGGTTTCCATGCCCAGCGGTCCAGGCCTTCTGCAACCGCGGCGAGCTGGATCGAACAATGCCCTCGCGCGTTGAGAAAGGCACACTTGTCGTTTACGATCGATGTACCAACGCAGTGTCCCGACGGAAAATCTGCATCTTCCTGGATGTTCTCTTCGAACCAGAGGTTTTCATCCCTCGTCTGTGTCTCGTCCATGTGCGGCTTGATCTTTTCCTTCAGGGAAAGGATCTTCGCACGCTCTTCAAGATCGGCATGCACGCCGCCGGCGCAGCAGTCGGAAGAGCACATACATGGCCCTCCGCCGGTCCTGTACCCGCGGAGGAAGAGCTCCGGCGAAAAGGTCAAGCCCTTAACGGTGAATCCTTCCTGTTGGCTCATGTCCCGGCCTCAAGCGTTTCAACATCAGCATACTTGTCAACACCCGACGTCTTCACATCGGCGTTGGTCCTTTTGATCAGGCCCTGGAGTACCTTGCCGGGCCCGATCTCGATAAACCTGTCCGCTCCATCGCGCACCATATTCCGCACTGTCTGTTCCCATCGTACCGGGTGTGTTAACTGGCGCACCAGGAGCTCCCGGATGTCCGACGACCTGGTGACCGGCTCGGCGGTGACGTTCGCATACACGGGGATGCGCGCATCGTTGATGGTCGTGCTCTCCAGGGCGGTTTTGAGGCCCTCGCGCGCTGATTCCATGAGGGGAGAATGGAATGCCCCGCTGACAACCAGCTCTTTTGCGATCTTTGCTCCTTTTCGACGGGAAATCTCCATCGCATTCCGAACACCCTCCACCGAGCCGGAGATGACAATCTGTCCGGGAGAATTGAAATTCGCCGGCTGGACGATGCCTGCCGAGGATGCTTCGCGGCAGAGTGCTTCTACGGCATCCGGGTCGAGCCCCACGATGGCTGCCATTGTGCCCTTCTGCTGCTCGCCCGCGCGCTGCATGAGTTCCCCTCGGAGCCTCACGAGGCGGAGGCCGTCTTCAAAAGAGAGGGCTTCCGCCGCGACAAGTGCTGAATACTCTCCCAGCGAATGTCCCGCGACCATGGCAGGAGGGAAGGCTCTAAGCGTGCGCACGGCCACCATGCTATGCAGGAATATCGCGGGTTGTGTATTCCGGGTTTGACGGAGTTCGTCCTCCGGACCCGCAAAGCAGATCGTGCTCAGAGGTACGCCGGTGATTGCATCGGCGGACGAAATCATTTCGCGTGCGCCGGGTGCCGTGTCATAGAAATCCCGTGCCATTCCCACGTACTGCGATCCCTGGCCGGGAAAGACATAAGCGATCGTTGCCATTGAGTTCTTGGGGAGTTATGCCGCGTTGTCGACTGTCCAGCGAAGAAGAACAGATCCCCAGGTAAAACCGGCGCCGAAGGCTGCCAGGACCAGGGTTTGGCCTTTCCGAAGTTTGCCCGCCTGCCACCACTCGGATAGGCACAGGGGAATTGTTGCCGCGGTCGTATTGCCGTATTTGTTGATGTTGATCATGATTTTTGACTTGTCCAGCCCCATCCGGTGCCCGGTTGCATCGATGATGCGGAGGTTCGCCTGGTGAGGAACTAGCCAGTCGACATCCTTGCCGGTAAGATGATTGCGCTCGACAAGTTCGGCGGCGACATCGGCCATTCCCACCACCGCGAACTTGAACACAGCCTTACCGTCCTGGTAAATATAGTGCATCTTCTTGTCGACGGTCTCGTGTGTCGACGGATGGAGAGAGCCGCCGCCGCGCATGTGGAGCACCTCTTCGCCGCTGCCGTCGCACCGCAGGATATGGTCGAGGATGCCGGCATCCGGCTGGTCTGTGGCCTCGAGCATCACTGCGCCGGCGGCATCGCCGAACAGGATGCAATTATTGCGGTCCGTGTAGTCGGTGATAGAGGTCATCTTGTCGGCGCCGACAACGACGACACGCTTATACGAGCCGTTTTCCACGAATTGGGCGCCCGTGACGAGCGCAAAAAGAAATCCCGAGCATGCCGCCGACAGATCAAATCCGAACGCATTCTTCGCGTGCACTTTTTCCTGGATGAGGCAGGCGGTGGACGGGAAAAACATGTCCGGGGTGACGGTGGCGACAATGATCAGATCGATGTCGCCGGCCGACAGGCCGCGATTCTTCAGCATCGCCTCTACCGCAGCGGCCCCCAGGTCCGACGTCGCCCCGTGCTCGAGAACTCTCCGCTCGCTGATCCCTGTCCGGGTACGTATCCATTCGTCGTTCGTGTCAACGAGCTTTTCGAGATCCCTGTTGGAAAGCACCTTTTCGGGCACATAGTGTCCGACAGCTGTAATCGTTGCCCTGAGCTTACTCATTGATGCTCGCAAGTGACTCCTGGATATTCTTGTTCACGGCCTTCACCACCATTTCTTCGGCTCGATAGATCATGTTCTTGAAGGCCCGGGGGGTGGATTTGCCGTGTCCGATAATTGCGACCCCGTTCACACCAAGCAAGGGCACTCCGCCGTGTTCCTGATAGTCCAGATCCTTCATCACACGCCGGAGCGCATTGCGGACCAGCAGACCCATGACTTTGTTGGTAACACTGACTTCAGCGAACGCCTTGAACTTGGTCTTCAAGAAATGGGGAAAGCTTTCCCCGAATTTCAGCAGAATGTTCCCGACAAAGCCGTCGCACACGATCACATCCAGGTCACCGCTGAAGATATCGCGTCCTTCGACGTTTCCCACGAAATTGAGACCGCTCTTGCGGAGCAATTTCAAGGCGGCGACACTGGCTTCGTTTCCTTTGCTGTCCTCCTCGCCGATACTGAGCAAGCCGACCCGCGGGTTCGGGATGTTCTGTGACGCCGAAATGTACTTCGAGCCCATGACGGCGAATTCCAGAAGATGCTGCGGACGGCAATCCACATTGGCGCCCGCATCCACCAGAAGACACGGCGACTTGGCTGTTGGAACGAGCGCGCCGATCGTCGGCCGGCCGATGCCGTGGATCCGGCCCAGGATCAGGGTTGCTGCGGAGAGGACCGCCCCTGTGTTCCCGGCACTGACGAACGCATCTGCCTTGCCGTCTTTCTGAAGATGCAGCCCGACACCGATTGAGGATTTGCGTTTGGTCTTCAGTGCAGCGTTGGGGAGGTCATGCATATCGATGATCTCCGGCGCATGCACGATGTCGTATGACCCCGAGGGAGGAGTGAACGCCGCGGAATGCCGGCTGTATTCACGCAGGGAGGCGCGAATCGTATCCTCCGGTCCGACGAAGATCAGATGGAGCCGATCGCCCGATTCGTGAATGGCTTCACATGCCCCGGCTACGACGTTGGCCGGAGCATAATCTCCCCCCATCGCGTCCACTGCAATCCTGATCTGGTTTTCCCTGGACTTCACGAGACGGTGGTCGTCGCTGTTCGTGCAGTTTACGAAGTCTTTGGAACGACAATCGACCTGCCATTGTAGAAGCCGCAATTAGGGCAGGCTCTGTGCGATAGCCGCTGCGAGTGGCAGTTCGGGCATTCGGAGAGAGTGGGCAATACGGCTTTGTAGTGCGTACGCCTCTTGCGGCCGCGCGTCTTCGAATGGCGTCGTTTCGGATTCGGCATAGCGGAAAATCTCCTTGGTTACGGTACACGCAATTCAGTTGTGTTTTCCCCCGAGTTCGCGCAAAGGCGCCCAGCGGGCATCCAGCGTTTCGGGGGAACAGCTGCATGACTCTTTGTTCAGATCGGCCCCGCAACGGGGGCACAACCCCCTGCATTCATCCTTGCACAAGAGCTTCAACGGTACTGCCAGGAGAACCGTCTGTCGGACGTCCTCCGCCAGATCTATTGCCGGGAGCCCCGGCGGGATCACCTGAACCTGGGAAGGATCCTGAAGTTCGACGTCCCGGGGATCCCATACGTAATACATCCGGAAGGGGGCCCGCAACGCGAGAGAAAACGGACTCGTGCAGCGATCACAGGGAAACATCCCCTGTGCGCGCACGTCCGCATCCACATACAACTGCTTTCCGGATTTCTCCAGCATCACGTCAACCTCGACCTCCCCGCTGAATTCCTTCCCGAGGTCGACGTCCGTCACGGGTTCGCGGAAGCTGAAATGATGAACACCTTCCGAGAGTCCGGCAATCTGTATTTTCATTGCTCTTCACCAAACAATCAAATGGGGCCCATGGCCCCATTTGTCAAGTGAACCGAAAAAGTACGACAATATAGCCACAAATACCCTGAGAGTCAACCAATGCCGCACCGGTCCCCGCACCCGGAAAGGGGCACATCGCTACCATGTTGTCTCCGGGGCAATCCTCCGGGCCGGCGTGATCACGCCCCGGGAACTGCGGCTCCCTGGTGCTCCAGCAGGTTGGTCTGCACATGTTCTACGGTCTCCGCCAACGCCTCCCGGAACTTCTCAAAATCCTCTTTATACAGGAAGATTTTGTGCTTCTCGTACTCATCATCACCTACCCGCTTGCTCTCGGTGATGGTGATATAGAAATCCTTTTCGGACTTGGTCGATTTGACGTCGAAGAAATACGTGCGTTTGCCGGCCCTCACACGTTTCGTGAAGATTTCATCTTTGTAGCCGTCGTTCTCCAAGTGAGTCCTCCTCGCAGAGAGAGTTGTTGGTGGATGAAGACTTGGGTTGTCCGGCGGATGTGCCGGTTCCGTGGCGTCAGTGTTTGATAACGGCGACTTTGCCGTTTGCCACAGCGCTTCCATCTTCTGAATAAGTGACAATAAGGTATACTCCAGATGATACATCGTTGCCGTTGTTGTCTCTGCCGTCCCAGAATCCTACGAGTCCGCCCGGCGTCCGCACGTCGCGGATGACGGTGCCATCCATGGTCATGATCTTCATGGAAGAATTCTCCACCAGGCCGCTCACCGTCATCTGGGTGGCGGCGGGGATATGGAAGGGATTCGGGTAAATTGTCAAACCATCAAATGACGCCCTCGGGGCTGCCGCGGCAGTGGTGAGGCTGGCCAGCCCGTACGCGGTACCGAAGTACACCGTGCCGGACTTGCCGTCGACGGCGATGGACTTCACGTCGTTGTCCATCAGTTTTCCCGCGGTGTTATCCACGGTATAGGATTCTATGGTGCGGGTGCCGTCGGAGGTCAGGAGAAACACACCCTCGGTGGTGCCGACCCATTTCTGATTGAGTGGATCGACGGCAATCGTGTTGATCACCAGTCCATTCAGAGGCCTGTAGGCGGCAACACCTCCCGTCCGGCGGGGGTTGGAGGGATCGAGAATGATGGCGATGCCGCGGTCCGTCCCCACCCAGACATCGTTATCGCGGTCCACGACGATGGTCTTGACTTCGTTGCTCGGCAGACCGTCCGTGCTTGAGAGCAGGAATGCCGACGTACTGTCGATGGTGCCGCTGTTGCCGAGCGACAGAACGCCACGGTAGGCAGGATCGCGAACGGTCATCCAGATATTGTCAAAGGCATCGACGGCAAGGCAACGGTCCACCGGACGATCCATGAGATTCGTGAGCTTCACGCCGCTCACGGTCACCGGGAAGAACTTCCATGTGCCCCCGGGCTGCCGTACGATGAGGAGGTTTTTGTCAGCGGCAAGAACAACGGTCATCCAGACGTTGCCCCGGCTGTCACACACGGCGTTGCTCGGGACCACATAGTTCGGATCGTTGGGAATGCCGATCATGCCGACGTTGCGGCCATAGATCCGCGAAGGGTCGATCTGATTGGAGCCGCGGGGGATTTCCACAATGCCGCGGCCATAGGTGCTTGCCCAGACGGACCCGTCGCATCCGATGGACATCCGGTACACTTCGTTTGCCGGCAGGGCGCTGTTGGCGGTCGTGAAGTTCGTCCACGTCGAACCGTCATACCTGTACAAACCGTATCCGGTGAAATCGCCTGATCCGGCCCAGATCACGCCGTCGGGATCGACAACGATGCTCTGGAATGAGCTTCCGTTTGGTCCGTTGGGTGAGTGGGAAATCCAGGATGCGGACAACGTCAACACACCCCCGCCGGTGGACCCGATCACCGCATTCCCGCCCGGATCTGCGGCGATAGCGCTTGCCGGGTAGGGAAGTGATTCCCCGATCTGCGTGGCGGACTGTTGTTGGTCCAGCGCGTGCACTGTACGTCCAGCGGTTGCGATGAAGAGTGATGCCGGGGAGGCCGCTGTCGCGAGGATGGAATTCGCCGTGGAAACTCCTGCAACCGCAGTCCAACCACCCCCGTCCTCTCTGTAGAGTCCTGCGCTCGTCCCGGAATAGAGAGCCCCGTTGAACATGGTGAGGGTCCTGGGGACCGTTCCCGGACTCCCGACAACCTGCAGGGTCCACGACTCAGGAGGGAGAAGATTGGGGTTTGCGAGATCTGCAGATGCGACCGCATTGTTCGTTGTGCCGTCTGAAACGCACGCCCAGAGTCTGCCTGCGTGTATCAGAGCGGCGGAGACGGCGGTGCGCGTTCCGGCAGGGATGGTGCCGAAACGCGAATACGTATCGCCAAATTCAAATTTGCTCACATGGAAAACCGTCAGCCCAAAATCCGTGCAGATCAGCGCTGTATCGCCCTGAATGATGATGGCATTGATGCGCTTGTTTGTCTGGTCCCTGGCCATGGCGATGTCGAGGATCGTGCGGATGGAGCCCGTGGAGGGATCGTAGACATGGATGATCCCGGTGGAGGCACCGGACCAGATATTTCCTGAACCGTCAGCGGCAATCGCGGTGAGATCGATACTGCGCAGCCCGTCGGCGTTCGTCAGCAATTGGTAGGAGTCGTTGGCAGGGGTCCAATGGAAGAGGCCGCCGGAAGTCGCCGCCCAGAAACCCGAGCCGTCGTTCACGATAGCCCGGACATCATACATCGAAGTAAAGTTCTTCCAGATGCCGGTAGCTGCTTGTCCAGTCAGCGCGCCGAGGAGAACCGCCACACATACCACCCACGCACGTCTCATACGCCGGCCCTCGTGCCTCCCCTCCGTTACTTCTTCTTCAATTGAGAATGGACCTGGAGGAGTTCCATGGCGCTCATCGCCGCGTCCCACCCCTTGTTGCCTGCTTTTGCTCCGGCACGCTCAAGTGCCTGTTCGAGGTTGTCAGTTGTCAGGATGCCAAAACCCACGGGAACGCCGGTCTGGAGCGCGATGTGGCCGAGCCCGCGTGTGACTTCAGCAGCGAGATAGTCGAAATGGGGGGTTTCGCCCCGGATGATACACCCGAGGCAGATCACGGAATCAAAACGTCCCGAGCTTGCCATCTTGATTGCGACCTGGGGGATTTCAAAGGAACCCGGGACATAGGCGACGGTGAGCGCTGCATCGGTGCAGCCGTGCCGCGTCAAACAATCGATGGCGCCGTTGAGCAGCTGGGATGTGACCAGCGAATTGAAACGGCTTACCACGATGCCGAAGGTACGGCCTTCAGCAGAAAGTGTGCCTTGAATGACATGCATGGTTGGATTCCTCATGAGCTCGCGCCGCACAAATCCCGTCGACACCTTCTCGGCAGGGAGACTACACGCCCCCGGCGCCGCAAAGCGCACAAACCGACATCACTTCCCTATGCAAGGGAATCAGTGAGATACCGGACCGGAGGAGAAAGAACGTGGAATGGGCTACAGGTACCTGGTTTTGAATTGCTCATAGTCGTTGATGATCAGCTTGCCCCTCTCGATTTCGATATGGCCGTCGCGGATGAATGCGTGGATCATCCGGGAGATGGTCTCGCGCGAAGTTCCGGCCATATTCGCGAGATCCTGCTGCAGGGGCAACTCATCAATTTCAACACGACCCTTACGTATTTTCCCGATGTCGTCTGCAAGCTGAAGGACGACGTTAGCTACGCGTCCGGCAGCATCTTTCAGCGACAAGCTCTTTATCATTGCGTCCGCCTTGCGCAGGCGCATCGTCAGTTCTTTAAGGAGGGCAATCGCCACCGAGGGGAAATCGTGGAGGAGCTTGAGAAAATCCCTGCGGTGGATCATGAACAATTCGGATTTCGTGGTGGCAACGACGCTCGCCGACCGTGCAAGACCGTCCAGAATTGCCATTTCCCCGAAGAAATCACTTTCCCCCAGAATGGAGAGAATCACTTCCCGTCCGTCATCATCCATTCTGGCAATTTTTACCTTTCCGGAGGCAATGACGAACAACGCCGCACCGGCCTCTTCTTCCAGCAGGATGATGCTCCCCTTCTTGTATTTCTTTCGTACTCCGACCTTGGCGATGGTTTCGAGATCCATCGGTTCAAGGTCGCTCAAGATGGGGACATTCTTCAGGAACTCGATGTCGTCTTTCACTTGGGACGGTGTCAATGGGGTTTCTGTAAGTGTGACAAAACGACGTCTCGCGACCCACCAATATAGAAGGTGCGCCTTAGAAAGTCAAGAACAACAACGATTTGGGGCATCCAACCGGGGGTTATTCCGCGAGGAGGAGATAGGAAAAGACGGCGAAGCCGACCTGCATTGCAGCGAAAGCCCACCCTGAAGCCGTATCGAGCCTGCGGCGTTCATCAAGCAGGGCAGGGTTTCCGGTCGTCAGGTAAGCGGCGTTTCGGTCATCCGCGGAGATTTTGAGGTATGCGGCAGCAACCCCGGCGGCGACGGCGATACTCCCGCTGGCGTAGAGGGCAACCAGGCGCCCGGTTTGACCGTTCTCGGTCCGGAGGAGCGGAGAGACCTCCGGCAACGTCGTCAGCCCGAGACGGACGGGCGTCAGAAATGAAAACATGATATGGCGGGCTTCTCCGGGTGCCAGGACGACGGTCAGCGAATCGCTCCCGGAGAACCAGCTGGCGGGATTCCGGCCCACCACCAGGAGCTTCCGTGTGCCAGAACGGACCGAATCGAGCGACAGGGGAGTCACGCCCTTTGCCTGACCATCAATATAGACCGTGGCGCTGTCTGCATCGGCGCTGACGGTAAGCCGCGAAAATGGCGTGACCGACGTCGAATCGTCCGGACTGCTTTCAGTCGCGGATCCCATCGCGACGATCAGGCACTGCATCGACATCAGTATCGGCCCAACGCCCGGCAGCTTCATTCGCTTCCTCCGAACGCCTGGATGAGCCGGTCATCAGTCGCCACGATCACGCGGTTCCCTCCGGCGATCGGGGCAGTCTTCACCCGGCCTGAAAGCGTCTCCCGCCACAGGATCGTGCCGTTGGCCGGGTCGATGGCAATCAGTTCTTTCCGGAGTGTGCCCACGTAGAGGGCGTTGTTCACCGCCAGCACACCGCTATTGATGGGGGCGTGGATGTCGCATGACCAGGCGATCGCGCCGGTGCGCTGATCAAGGGCAAAAACCGTTCCTCCCGTTGTGCCGAATATGCAGAGGCCGGAATGGATCAGCGGAGGAGCATAGACAGACGAACCTGCATCGCGGCGCCAGCGGAGAGATCCATCCGCCAGACGGATGGCATAGACGGTGCCCCGGAGTGTTCCGACGAACGCCGTCGAATCGGCGATCGAGGGTGCCGCCTGGATAGCGCCATCCACTTCATACCGCCAGTGGAGAATTCCTGTGCCGGGGTCCAGATCATACACTGCACCGTCATCGGCGCCGAACACCACATGCTGCAACCAGCCCGCCGGTGAAGAACGGATGCCTTTGAGTGCTATATTGCGCGGGAGCTCAAAACGCCAGAGCACAACGCCCGTCAGCTTATCAACGGCGAAGAGGGTTCCCTGGGTGTTGCCGACAAAAACGCGCGCATCCATCACCAGGGGCGACGTGTGGATATCCCCGAGCGATGCCCGCCAGCGTACGGTTCCCTGGACAAGGTCAAAGGCAACAAGTGATTCGTGGGATCCCGCCAGCGGAACGATGGCAAGGTCACGTTCTATCGCCGGAGTTCCTTCGATGGAAGCCCCCAGCGATACCCAGCCGATCCTTTTTCCCGTGCGCAGATTCAGCGCATACAGCTCACCGCGTAAATTGCCGACAAAGACGATGCTGTCGACGAGAAGAGGGGATCCCGGACCGGTGGCGGCCGAGATATCGTATTGCCACACCAGCGTCAGCGGCGGCGTGACGGTGACGGGCAGTGCATTCACCCGCAACGCGGAGCGGGCAAATGTCGGCGTATCCAGTTCGCCGGTGTGCAATGCCAGGGGAAGTCGCAAGCTGCTGCAACCCGCACCGAGGAGCAGGACACACACACTCAGATTCAGGACAAGGGACCTGGCCATCAGAAATCGTACCCGAAGAAAAATTGGTGGAACATACCGTCCTGAAATCTTGTGAAGTTGTCTTCAATCCGTTTCCCGACGTCATACCGGAGTACAAGAACGCCGCCGAGATTCAGACGGAGTCCGCCGCCGAGACTCCCGTATGTCTGCTCGTATGCGCGATCCCAGGCACTGCCTGCATCAAAGAAGAGCGCGCCGCGGATTGAAAAGAAACTCAGTCCAAAGACGGGGAAGCGGATCGCCAGTTCATCAACAAAGGGGAAACGCAATTCGTGGCTGGTGAGCCAGAGTTTTTCTCCGCGAATGCTCCATCGGTCGTATCCCCGCAGATCCCAGCTGCCGCCCATGACAAATCTTCGCGATTCCTTTCCGTGGTTATAGAAGACCCAGAATCGGGAGGCGAAAGCGCTCCGCTGCCCCAGCCGGATGTAGTGACGGTAGTCGGCGATGACGGAAAAGTAGTTGACGTTTGAGTACTGGATGTCAGTGGTATATGCCAGCATCAGGTTGAAGCGGTTTCCGTCGAGGGGTCCGCTGGGTCCCCAGAGTGAGTTATCGTGCGTGAAAGAGAGCGAATTGGAGGTCAGGAGGGCCTTGCGTTCTTCAATTGTGCCGTCGACTTCCCTGTTGGAATTGCTGATGCTGATACCCGATTCAATCCTGTCAAACTTGGAAATCGGATAGCTCAAAGCGAAGTATCCGCCGAACACGCGCTCGTAGTAGAATTCATCGCGGGCGGTCAGATCGTACCTTCTGCCTGTGAATCGATAGATGCCGTATGCGTAGCTGGTGCGCTGGCTGAGGGAGATGCGTGAAATGGCAATATTGAAGCTCGACAGAAGTTCATCCTGGGTTTCCGCCGTATTGTAGAGGAGAAAATAGTATTGTTCATTTCCCAGGACATCGCTCAGCGCAACAAATGCGCCGCCGGATGTGCCGAAAACGGGATCTGTCGAGATCGCACTCTGCGCGACATCAAGGCTGTACTCTCCCCGGTACTTGGAGTGTTCCCGTTCGTTGTCTCCGCTCAGGCTTCGCGGCTCCCAGGGGGATCCATGATGCGCGACATCCATCGCCTTGATGGTCGTTGCGGTGTCCAGAACCGCCTGCACGTGCGGCATCACCTGCAGGTTGAAGCTGAATTTCTCGAATGCCGTGAACACCAGGTCGCCGGACGATGTCCAGGCCGGGTCGAACGCGGATGTGAGAAATGCGCTTACCCGGGTCATCGTGCGGACTCCCTGCGGGTGAGGGGATTGCATGTCCATGACCCAGATGTTGTTCATGCCGTCGGCATTACAGGTGAACGCCAGCTTTGCCCCATCCCGTGACCAGGCGGGGGCGCTCACACTCTCTTTGCCGTAGGTCAGGTATTCGATGTCATGAGTCGTGATATCATACCGGAAGAGGTTGTAGATCCCTTCCGTGCCAAATGACGTCCGGTCCGAGGTGAAGGCAATACAGTCACCGTTGGGGGACCATGCAGGATCACGGTCATCGTAGCTGTCGTTGGTCAGCCGGCGGTGTTCCTGTGTGTCGGTGTTCAGAACGTAGAGGTCGTTTTGGCCGGCGCGATCGATGGCGGCGAAGACAATCTGCCGTCCATCCGGACTCCAGGACACCGATCCGATGCTCACGATCTGAGCGTGTCTGAAGGTGTTCACCATGGACTCCGTGACGACGTCGTAGAGGTGGAGCACGTCCTGTTCGCCGCTCTTTGTGACGAAGGCGAGAAGACCATCGCCGGACACATCGATACGGCTGCGCATCGGATGGAAGGCCTCGAAGGCATCGGTCCGTTCACCCTCAATGATGTTGACTGCCGGTGATTCCGGATCGGGATCGTTCAGGGACTTTTTGAAGATGCCCGTGTAGCCCGTACGATTGCCCACGAAGTAGACGTCGCGGGTGGTGTCGTGTTCGAACACCACCGGTTTTGCGTTGAAGCCCTCTGTCACAAATTTGCGGGTCACACGGCTGGGGGGGTCGGTGTGAGCGAGTAGCGGATAGTATTGCTTCTTGAGAGCGTACAGCCATTCTTCGTCGAATTCCTTGTACTTCTTGCCGAGCGTCAGTGCGAAGACATCGTTGAATGAAGATTCCTTCCAGATGTTTTCGAGGAAGAGGAGGACCTTTTCTTCGCCATAGTGCTCTGCAATATGCATAAGGGCGTTTTGACCTTCTTTGTACATCAGGAACGAGCCGTAGATTCTATCCATGTTGTCGAGTCCGACCACAATACCGTTATGGACCGCATCGCGCATCACCATCTCGGCCTGGGTGTCCCATTCGGTGGACCAGTATTCCGCGAGCCCTTCGACAAACCAGAGCGGGGGGTAGCGATCCTGCGTCCTCCGGTGGTCTGACAGCACGCGGTTCACCTTGCTGTGCATGAACACATGGACGAGTTCATGGCGGATGACGTGCCGGAACTGGGGGAGTGAACCGTCGGATGGTATGACGACGCGTCCTTTGAGGAACTCGAAGAAGCCGCCTACGCCCTCCGGGATGAATCCCCCGGTGGTATTGGTTTGCTGGAAATGGAGATGGGAGCTGTAGAAAATCAGCGGGACCCGGTCGCCCAGCGAGTGGTTGAACCGGACCTCAAGGCGTGTGTACGCCTCTTCGGCGAAGAACGCGCCACGCTCGGCGAGGTCCTTCATATCGGCGTAATAATAGATGTCGAAGTGTTCGGTGCGGAGGACGTGCCAGTCGAAATCGGTGTACTGCACCTTGTTCCTGCCGAAATAGAAGAACTGCGCCGGCGCAGTGGAACTGACGGTGAGAAAGAGTACCAGAGTAAAAATGATGGAATGCTTCATGGCCGGCCCTGCAAAGAGCTATCCCCGCAACGTGTACGGGCATTGTAGGAAGTTTCCGGAGAAGAATCAACCGGTGCTACCGCTGGGCGAGAGACTGCTTCAGGTAGTCAATCACCGCCACCGGCGTCGGGTCTTCACCGTGGAGCACGGCCAGGTAGAAGCTCAACCAATCGCCCAGTTGTACCAGCGAGAAGATACGTGCGAGCGGGCTCATTCCCTCACTCCACACTTCCTCGACGTGTTCGGTATAGCGGCTGATGATTTCGCGCGTCAAATCCATGCGCATCTGCACTCTCTGGTGGTCACCCTTATCGCGCAGGAAGATGACCACCATCTCACGCATCTGGTTTTCCAGGACCTTCCACCCCACAAGCTCGTTATGATTCATCTCGGGGAGTACGTGGCCGAATGCCAGCGATTTGGCATTCTCGGCAATCTGGCCACGCCAGCGGGTGTTGACCGCATCGAAACGCTCGGTGGAGGAATAACAGATGGCGATACGGTGATGCAGTTTCTGTGCGAGGGCGAGCGCCGGATTTGACGCGGATTCCAGGCCCGCGAAGCGCTTGGCGTTCTCATCCAGCAGGGCGAGGGTTTCTGCGATTTCCTTCTGCCGGTTCTTGATAAATCCGGCTTTCGTGAGGGCGATCAGGAGCGGAAAGAAGGAGTAAGCGAGGGCGGCCCGCGGAGGGAGCCCGCCGGGAACTTTGATGAACGGCGAATGGGCCCGTCGCGCGAGCTGCTCGGTGGTCCCGTCGGACGACACGCACAGCAGGCGGGCTTTCCTCCGCAGCGCCTCGCGGTGGGCGGTTGTCGTTTCCTCCGTTTTTCCGGAATAGCTGGAGATCACGACCAGCGAGTCCGGGCCGACGAATTTCGGCAGGAGGTAATAGCGGTTCACGATGAAGGGGATCTTCAGCTCACCGGCAAGATAACTGCGGAGCAGGTCCCCGCCGATGGCGGAGCCTCCGAGTCCGCACATCACGATATTCCGGATGCCGGCGGACTTCAATCGCACGTCGGCGTTTCCGCCGATCGCGAGCGCATCGCGGACCTGGTTGGGGAACTCGCGCAGGAGAGTCAACATGCCGGCGTGGTCGATTTTGTCAATATCGTCAGAAGTCATGGGTGGATTCCCGGTGCGTGCTGGAATGGTCAGAGTTCGTAGGGGATTTCCGGCACTTTGTTTTTGATGATGGAAGAGAGGAACGCCCGGATTTCGGCTTCGGTGTGAAGCGCGCAGACCTTGTCGGCAACCCGCTTGGCGTCTTTGAATTTGATGGAACGGATGATTTTTTTGATTTCCGGGAGAACCGGCGGGATGACGCTCAGCTCATCGACACCGATGCCCACCAGAAGCACCGTGGCCAGGGGGTCTCCCGCCATCTCACCGCAGACGCCCACCCAGTTATTTTTCCGATGTGCGGCATCGACGATGTTGCGGAGTGTGCGCACCACGGCCGGGTGGAACGGCTGGAAGAGGGAGGCGACGGCATCATTTCCCCGATCCACCGCCATCACATATTGCGTCAGGTCGTTGGTGCCGATGCTCAGAAAATGCGTCTCGGCGGCAAGCTGTTCCGCCATCATGGCGGCAGCGGGGACCTCGATCATGGCGCCGACTTTGATCCGCGTGTCATATTTCACCCCGCGCGTCTTCAGCTCCTCCATGGCCTGCTTGAGGAAGCTCTTGGCCTTCAGCACTTCACCAAGTGTGGAGATCATCGGAAACATGATGCGGACGTTCCGATGCGCGCTGGCCCGGAGGATCGCGCGGAGCTGATCCAGGAATATATCCGGCCGGTCGAGCATCACACGTATGCCGCGCCAGCCAAGGAACGGGTTTTCTTCATGCAGGCCATCCGGGGCAAGCTTGTCCCCTCCCACATCGAACGTGCGGAAAATGACGGGATGCGGAAACGATGCCTCCGCAACCTTGGCATACAGGGCGGCCTGCTCGTCTTCGCCGGGGTAGTCGGCCCGGCCGACCAGCTGCATCTCTGTGCGGAAAAGCCCGACGCCTTCCGATCCCTGCATGCGGGCGAAGTCGATCTCCTCTGCAAATTCGATGTTCGATGAAAGCTCGATGTGTTTCTTGTCCAGCGTGTCTGCCGGCAGGGCGGCGATGCCGGCGAGTTGCTGCTCGAAGGCGAAGAACCGATCCGCCCGGGCCTGAAGGATCCGCAGCGTCTCCGCCGTGGGGTTGATGATCAGCAGGCCGGCATAGCCGTCAATGGCAAGGAGGTCTCCGGTCTTGATCTGTTTTGTCGCGGTGTGCAGGCCTACGACTGCCGGTATTTTCAGAGAGCGGGACAGCAGGGCTGCGTGCGATGTGACGCCCCCGAGGTCTGTCGCATACCCCAGTGTTTGGTTGCGGCTGAAGATCACCGTGTCGGCCGGCGCCAGTGTCTCGGACACGATGATGGAGGCACCCTCAAGTCGGGAATAGAGCTTCTGATCCCGGATGTTCCGGATGATCCTGTTCATGACGTCGTCCACATCACGCGCGCGTTCGTGCATGTACTCGTCGGGCGACGCCATCATCATCTGCCGGTACTTGTTGATTTCCGTGCTGACGACGTACTCGGCGTTCATCAACTCGTCAGCGATGCGTTTCTTGATCGTGCCCATCAGGATCGCATCCGAGAGGATCATGACCTGGGCTTCGAAGATCGTTGCGCTTTCGGAGCCGAGTTTCTGCTCGGCAAACGCGAGAATTTTACGCAACTCCTTTTCCGAACGCGCATTTGCCGCGGTCAGCCGCTCGACCTCCGCTTCCACGTCCTCGGGCGCGATGTGTTTGGGTTCGACGTGCGGCGCCTGTTTGGTGAACAGGTACGCCGGCCCGGTGGCGATGCCGGGTGCTGCGGCGATCCCTTTGATGATAATCTCGTCCGGCGTGAGGGTTGTGTCGTTCATGTCATTCTTCGTCGAAGCCGCGCTCGATGAGATCCACCACCGCCGCGGCGGCGTATTCTTCGTCGGGTCCGTCAAACCTCAATAAGAGGCTGGATCCCTTTTCGGCGGCGAGGGTCATGACGCCGATGATACTCTTTCCGTTAATCTCGAAGGCATCTTTCTTGATGGTGAATTCAGCCTTAAATTTTGCCGCTGTTTTCACCAGAGCTGCCGCCGGGCGTGTGTGCATCCCCGCTCTATTGCGGATGGTCACGGTACGTTCGATCATGGCTCAGGATGCACGGTCAAGCAGAGAGAGTGAAAGCCAGTGAAGCATTGCACGTGCCGGCGAAGCCGGGACGGCGGCGAGCGAACGGTGCGCGCGCAGCGTATACAGCTCCACCTTGTGACGGGTCGCGTCGATGACGCCGCAGGACTCGTAGATGGTGCGGACCTTGCGTACCATCGAGCGCCGGTCCGCCGCTGACAGGAGTTGTGGTATCCCGGTTTTGCGCCGTGCGATCCGCTCCAGCAGCCTGCGATCACTCCCCCGCGCCCGTTCGAGCGCGGTCAACAACAGAAATGTGCGTTTACCTTCGATAATGTCTCCGCCGATCGCCTTCCCGAAATGATGTTCGTCGCCGACAACGTCCAGCAGATCATCCTGCAGCTGGAAGGCCCTCCCCAGGTGGTCTCCGAATGCCCTCAACGCGCGAAGGGTCCCGGGCGATGCGCCGCCAATCAGCGCTCCCAGCTCGGTGGAGGTGGTGATCAGTCGGCCGGTCTTCCGCGCGATCATATCAAAGTATTCCTGCACGCTGACATCGTCGCGCTTCTCAAACGACAGGTCCAGAGCCTGACCTTCGCAGACATCGTACACGCCGCGGGTGAAGAGACGGATGAGCCTGCCCAGGTCGTCGTGCCGGGTTTTCAAGAGTTGACTGTACGCGACGGCGAGGAGGGTATCGCCCGCCAGGAGCGCCGTGTTCAGGTCCCATTTCACGTGGACGGTGGGCACTCCGCGCCGGGAGGGCGCATGATCCATGACGTCGTCATGGACAAGAGTGAAATTGTGCATGATCTCCACCGCCGCCGCAGCCGGCAGAGCTTGGCGTGCCGTGCCTCCTGCCGCTTCGCTGGAAAGCATCACCAGCACCGCACGCAGGCGTTTTCCCCCCGTAGTGAGAACGTAGTTGCAGGCATCGCGGAGCGTGCCGGGCGTGCGGAGCTGCAGCAGCGTTGCCAGGTAAGCGTCTACCAGGAGGCGGAGTTTGTCGTAGCGCCGTGCAAAGTGCCGGTTCATGGTCGTTGTGTCCGTCGGAGAGGAACGCTCTGGAGATCGGTCAGCGTCCGCGCGCCGGTGAGAAACATCGCACTTTTCAGTTCGAACACCCATGCGTCGAGAAATCGGCGTGCCCCCGTGGCGCCGTCGCGTGTAAGCGCCTGCAACACCGGCCGCGCTGATGCCACGAGATCAGCACCCAGCGCGAAGCACTTTGCTGCGTCAAGTCCTGCCCCAATCCCCCCCGAAGCAGTAATGTGCAGCGAAGGGTTTGTGTGCTTCAGGGTAGCCACTTCCCGTACAGCGTCAGCCGTGGGGATCCCCCAGTCCCAGAATCTCACCGCGGCTCTGTGGCCCCGGCGGCGCAGAATTTCCACTCCGGCCCAGCTTGTGCCTCCTGCACCCGCCACGTCGATGTAGTGCACACCGGCGTCAAGCAAGCGCCGTGCGACGTCGGTGGAGATGCCGGCCCCGATTTCCTTGACGATGATCGGGACCGGGAGTTCACGCACCAGCATTGCGATTCCCTTCAGCACTCCGCGAAACGCCGGGGTACCCTCGGGCTGGAGGAGTTCCTGCACAGGATTGAGATGCACGGCCAGCGCGTCGGCACGAACGAGCGCGACAAGGGACAACGCCGGAGCCGGTCCTTTCATCATGGCGACTTCAGCGGCTCCAATGTTCCCAACGACGGGAATTTCGGGTGCCACCTCCCGGACGACAGAGAACGAGCGGTGGAATCTCGTATCCTCCAGGGTCTGCCGCTGGCTGCCGACGCCCATGGCAATGCCCCTGGCCGCGCACAGTTCGGCCAGGCTGCGATTGATACGCAGCGCTTCGGCGTATCCGCCGGTCATGCAGGAAACCATGAAGGGCAGATCCAGGCGCCGCCCCAGAAACGTTGTCGATGGGTCAATCTCGGAAAAGTTCAGCTCCGGAAGTGCGTTGTGGACGAACTCCCATGCCTCAAGTCCATTCGTTTTCGCGCGGAATGCCACATCCTGTGTGAGGACGGTGTGGACGTGCTGCTGCTTGCGGCTGCTTGTGCCGCGTTGAGGAGAATTCCGGGGCATGCAACACTGGCGTGAGTGAGACAACACATGTTGCAGGGATGATAAGGATTTCATCCTCCAGAATCAACGCATGCGCATGTGCCGGCCGTCACAGAACCCTTGTGATTCCTTGCTTCTCGTGCTGGAGTTGCGTACAATGTAACGATTTTGTTAACCTGGACCCTAACATGCATGCAATAATACCGGTTGCGGGAATCGGGACGCGTCTCCGTCCGCACACCTTTACCCAGCCCAAAGTGCTGCTGAATGTTGCCGGCAAGCCCATTCTCGGCCACATCATTGACAAAGTCATTGCCGAAGGCGTCACTTCGGCGACGATTGTCGTCGGCCACATGAGCGACATGATCAAGGACTTTGTCCGCTCTGCATATGCCGGCTTCCCCGTGGATTTTACGGAACAGGACATGCCGCTGGGTCTCGGACACGCAATTTACGCCGCAAGAAAAGCCTTGGACAAGGACCCGGTGCTGATAATTCTGGGAGACACGATTTTTGACGTGGATCTGCGTCCGGTCCTCCGGCGTCCGGTCAGCGCGATCGGCGTGAAAGCGGTGGATGATCCCCGGCGTTTCGGCGTTGCCGAGACGAACGACGGTGTCATCACCCGATTGGTGGAAAAACCGGACCATCCCGCGACGAACCTAGCGGTTGTCGGGCTCTATTATATTGCCCACACCCCGTTGCTGCGTGAATGCCTGGATGACGTCGTTACCCGCGACATCCGCACCAAGGGGGAGTACCAGTTGACGGACGTGCTTCAGCTGATGATAGATCGCGGCGAGCGCATGGAGACATTTCACGTCGAGGGGTGGTATGATTGCGGCAAACCCGAGACCCTGCTCTCCACCAACCGCGCATTGCTCCAGAAGCAGTCGACGTACCGTCCGATCCCGGGTGTCGTCATCACCGAGCCGGTGTACATTTCGCCCACCGCGACGCTTCGTGATTGCGTTGTCGGCCCGAATACGACGGTGGGTGACGGTGCAGAACTCAGCGAGGCGGTTGTGCGCAATACGATTATCGGCTCGCAAGCCCGCGTCAGCCGTGTTCTCCTCGAAAACTCCATCATCGGCAACGCGGCAGTCGTCCAGGGAAGCTACAAGCGCTTCAACGTGGGAGATTCCTCAGAACTTGAATTTCAGTAACATCTATTAACAATTGAGGCAGACCATGTCGTATCTTTTCACATCCGAGTCCGTGTCCGAAGGACATCCTGACAAAGTGTGCGATCAGATCTCCGATGCCGTTCTGGACGCCCTTCTTGCGCAGGACAAGCATTCGCGGGTTGCGTGCGAGTGCTTTGTGACCACCGGCCTCGCTCTCGTTGGCGGAGAAATCACGACCAACGGTTACATCGAGGTTCAGGACATCGTCCGCAGCGTGATCAGGGACATCGGCTACACGAAGGCGGAGTACCGGTTCGATGCCGAAAGCTGCTCCGTGATCTCATCGATTCACTCCCAGTCGGCCGATATCGCCCGCGGGGTTGATACGGGCGGGGCGGGAGATCAGGGGATGATGTTCGGCTACGCATCCAACGAGACCCCCGAGTACATGCCGATGCCCATCATGTTTGCCCACAAACTCGTGAAGCGGCTCTCCGAGATACGGAAGAAAGAGCTGAAGTTGATGCCCTATCTCCGGCCGGACGCGAAATCCCAGGTGACGATCGAGTATCACGGCCGCAAACCTGTCCGGGTGCACACGGTGGTGATTTCCACGCAGCATGACCCCGGTGTTTCCCAGAAGAAGATACGGGAAGACGTCATCCGCCACGTCGTCAGACACGTCATTCCAGCGGAGATGCTGGACAAGAGTACGGTGTTTCACGTCAACCCCACGGGGCGGTTCGAAATCGGCGGTCCGCACGGTGACACCGGCCTCACCGGACGCAAAATCATTGTTGACACGTACGGCGGGCGTGCGCCCCACGGCGGCGGTGCATTCTCCGGTAAAGACCCGTCCAAAGTTGACCGCAGCGCGGCATATGCAACGCGCCATTTGGCGAAAAATCTTGTCGCGTCAGGACTGGCCGATGAGTGCCTGATCCAGGTCTCCTATGCCATCGGCGTTGCAGAGCCGGTGTCCGTCCACGTGAACACCTACGGGACGGGACGGATTCCCGACATGGAATTGGAGAAGGTGGTACTGAACGAAATCGACATGACCCCGCGGGGGATCATCAAGCGTCTGAATCTCCTGCGCCCGATTTATCGCAAGACCGCTGCATACGGTCACTTCGGGCGAAATGACAAGGACTTCAGCTGGGAGAAGCTGGACCTTGTCGATGTCATCCTGAAGGCGATCAAGTAATTCACACACATGAACTCTCACAACAGCAGATACTACACATGGACCAGAAAGCCGGCACGTATAAAGTTCGCGACCTGAAGCTTGCGAAGGACGGATCGAAGCTCGTCGAGTGGGCCGAATCCCGCATGCCTGTCCTGATGGCACTTCGCGAGAAGTACAGCAGGACCAAGCCGTTCAAGGGATACAAGATCGCAGGATGTCTGCACGTCACAAAGGAAACCGCAGTTCTGGTGAAAACCTTTGAGGCTGCGGGAGCGGAAGTGAGCTGGAGTGGATGCAACCCGCTTTCGACCAATGATGCGGTGGCCGCAACTCTGGCCGCCGGGGGTATTTCGATTTTCGCCTGGCACGGCATGAACGTGAAGGAGTTCTACTGGTGCATCGAGGAGACACTGAAATTCCACCCGAACCTGACACTTGACGACGGGGCAGATCTCATTTTTACGATTCACAAAAACCATCCCGAGTTTGCCAAGCGGTACGTCATCGGTGGAACGGAGGAGACGACAACAGGTGTTCACCGCCTCCGCGCGATGGCAGCCGACGGTGCGTTGCGGTATCCTGTGATTGCCGTCAACGATGCCGAAACCAAATGGGATTTCGACAATGTCTACGGAACCGGCCAGTCTACTCTGGATGGCATCTTGCGGGCAACCAGCGTCCTGTTCGCCGGCAAGAATTTCGTGGTGGCCGGGTTCGGCCACTGCGGTCGCGGCGTCGCGAATCGGGCGAAAGGCCTCGGTGCCAACGTCATCGTCACGGAGGTCAAACCCACCGCCGCGTTGAAGGCGACCCTGGAAGGGTTCCGCGTGATGAAGATGGATGAGGCTGCGACCGTCGGCGACATCTTCGTGACCGCCACCGGCGTGAAGGATGTGATCGTGAAACGTCACTTCCGGTCGATGAAGAACGGTGCTATCGTTTGCAACACCGGGCACTACGATTGCGAGATCAACATTCCGGACCTCGCCGCGGTGTCAAAGGGGAAACGCGAAATCCGCAGCAACAACGAGGAGTATACGCTGAAGAACGGCCGGAAGATCTACCTGCTGGCGAAGGGACGGCTGGTGAACCTCGCGGCGGCGGAAGGGCATCCCTCCGAGGTGATGGATATGTCGTTTGCCAACCAGTTTATGTCGCAACTCCGGCTGGTGGAACTGCACAGGAAGGGAGTGCGCCTCGAGAACGCCGTACACGATATCCCCGTATCCCAGGATCAGGAGATCGCACTCGTCAAACTGGGAACGCAGGGGCACGCGATCGACAAACTCACGCCCGCGCAGGTGAAGTACAATGAGGATTACAGCGCCGGCACATAGCGCAGGGCCTCCGGTACATCCACAGGGCGGGCTGCAGGTGCGGCCCGCCTTTTGTTTGGAAAACCCCCCTGAAATTGGTATGTTCCCTCTGTCTGACGAATGGCTCTCCCACCGGAAATACTCCAGCAGGTTCTCGATCTCGTCCCGGACATGTGTTTTGTGCTGAGATCCGACCTGACCATCATTGACTGCAACCGCAGGGCTCGTGCGGTCACAGGTCTCTCCCCCGCGTCACACGGGACGGTGACATTTCCGGCGCTCCTCACATCCGATTCCCCGCGTCCGCCGTTCGATACGCTCGGCGGCATCAATGGATTCAGCGAAACAGAAGTCCGATTCCATCAGGCCGGCCGCAGGGCGATGGATGTCCTCGTTTCCGTGCGGTGCATCGAAACGAACGACAACCGGCTGTTCTTCGTCTTCGGGCGCGATATTTCGGAATTAAAGCAGCGGGAACTGGACCTCCTCCGCTTTTCCAACGTGGTGCACTATACCGTCAATCCCATCCAGATAACGGATGCGCAGGGCCGGATGATCTACGTCAACCCGGCCTTCGAGCGCTCAACCGGTTATAGCAAGGAGGAATTGATCGGACGTAATCCCAGCGTCATCTCCAGCAAGAAGTACACCAAGGAATTCTGGGGCCGCGTCTGGGACACCATCAGCGCGGGTCAGGTGTGGAACTCCGAGGTGGAAAACCGCCGTAAGGATGGGACCCCGATCTTCGCCCAGCTGCTGATCTCCCCGATCATGGACATGGACGGCAAGGTGGTGGGATACCTCGGGTCACACCGTGACATCACCGAACAGAAAGCCCTCGAGCAACAGCTGATGCATTCGCAGAAGATGGAGAGTATTGGCACGCTTGCCGCGGGCATCGCCCATGAAGTAGGCAATCCCCTGACGTCCATCTCCTCCATCGTGCAGGTGCTCCAGCGCACCATCGATGATGAATTTGCGCGGGACAAGCTGGGACTTGTACAGGCGCAGGTGCACCGCATCACCAAGATCATCCGCGACCTGGTCGATTTTTCCCGTCCATCCAACTATCAGGTCCAGCCGACGAACGTGGTGAAGGTTCTGACCGATGCCGTGGAAATCGTGAAGATGGGAAAGAAGGCAAAGCAGGTCACGTTTTCGACGAATGTGCGGCATCAGATCCCGCTGCTTTCTCTTGTCCCCGATCAACTCGCACAGGTGTTCATCAATATTCTGCTGAACGCCGTGGATGCCCTGCAGGGGAAACCGGGCATCATCGCCACTGATTTTGAGCGGGATGACAACTCCGTCCATGTCACCATCACGGATAACGGCGAGGGGATTCCGGCGGAGAACCTCTCGAAGGTGTTCGAGCCGTTCTTTACCACGAAACGTGCCGGCGAGGGAACGGGTTTGGGGCTCTGGGTCAGCTACGGCATCATCAGGAGTTTCCGGGGAGACATCACCATCAGCAGTGAACGGGGGAAGGGGACGTCATTCCGCATCCAGGTCCCGTTGAATCCGAAGGACTATTCGCATGCCTGAATCCATTCTCATCGTTGATGACGAGGAAATTATACGGGAATCGCTCTCCTTTGTTCTCGCCAAGGAAGGCTTCCGTGTTCAGGAGGCGGCGAACGGCCGCTTCGCACTCGACATGATCCGCGAGCAGACGTTCGACCTGGTCATCACCGATCTGGAAATGCCGGAGATGAAAGGCATTGAATTGCTGGAGCAGGTGACGCTGCACAGTCCGGAAACACTTGTGGTGATCATCACCGCGTACGGATCCATCGACACCGCCATCGCCGCCCTCCGCAAGGGCGCGGTGGACTACATCCTGAAGCCGGTGGAATTCGATGAGCTGATCGTGAAGATCTCCCGGTTACTGTCCAGCCGGCGGCTGACCGTGGAGAACAAGCTTCTCCGGGGCGAGTTGCACCGTCAATACAACTTCGATCAGATTATCGGACAGAGCCCGGCGATGCAGCGGGTGTTCGACACCATCAAGAAGGTTGCATCGACGGACGGAACGGTGCTGGTCAACGGAAAAAGCGGGACCGGGAAGGAACTGGTGGCCCGGGCGATTCACTTCAGCAGTCATCGCGCCACGCGTCCATTTGTTGCGGTCAACTGCGGCGCGATCGTCGAGAACCTCTTCGAAAGCGAGCTGTTCGGTCACAGGAGGGGAGCGTTTACCGGCGCGACCATGGACAAGGAAGGATATTTCAAAGCGGCGGATGGCGGGACGATCTTTTTTGATGAAGTGAGTGAGATCCCGCTGCACCTGCAGGTAAAGCTTCTTCGCTCCATCGAACTCAAGGAGGTAACGCCGGTCGGGATGTCGATGCCGATATACGTCGACGTGCGCATCATTGCCTCGACGAACAAGAACCTGCAGAAGGAAGTCGAGGCGGGAAGATATCGCGAAGATCTTTTCTACCGCCTCAACATCGTGGAGATCAATCTTCCCTCGCTTTCCGAACGGGTGGATGACATCCCCCTTCTCGTGCAGCATTTCGTGTCGAAGTACTCCCATGAAATGAGCAAGAACATCCACGGTGTGGACAACGAAGTGATGAAGTGCCTCATCGGGCACTCCTGGAAGGGGGAAATCCGCGAGCTGGAGAATATCATCGAGCGGGCGGTGATTTTTGCCGAGGGCTCCATCATCACCAAGAAGGAGCTTCCCGCGTTCTTCGATCAGCGCACGGACGCAGTGTATTCCTTTGATGCCCGTCGCTCGATGAAGGAGGCTGTGGACGATTTTGAGCGGCAGTACATCAGTCATGTGTTGCGGACGAACCAGTACAACAAAGAGCTGACCGCCAAGGCCCTCAAGATCAGCCTCTCCTCCCTGTACAGGAAGCTGGAGGAGTTGAACGTGCCTTCGCAGGGTTAGGAATTTCTGCCCCGGCATTCCCACAATTCGGAAACTTTTCTACGCACCCGGGGTGAGAACACTGCTTTTTCGCTCGAATTTGGACCTCTTGCCCCTCCCGCCGCGTTTTCCCCTTTGGCACAACTATTGAAAAACAGCCCACTGTGAAGGGCGGTCACGGTCCATGATCTTCTTGAAGAAAATACTGGTCACAACGGATCTTTCTCCCTATTCGCTTGCTGCAGTGGAGCATGCGGCCTCTTTCGGCACCCTGTATGCGTCCCGGCTCTACTTTCTCCTGGTGATCGACAAGAAGGAAGGGCATCACATGCGGGAGGCACACCTGCACTTCAGCACCGAGAAGGAAGCGGAGAAGGCCCTCGAAGAGTTTGCAGAAAAGAATCTTCCTCCTGAGCTCCGGATGCACCTCGTCGTGCGTACGGGCACGCCGACGGAAGGCATACTGCGGTTCGCCGAGGAGGAAGGGATAGACATGATCGTTATGGCAACGCACGGCCATACAGGCCTCCGACACATGATGATGGGCAACGTCACTGAAAAGGTGGTGCGACATTCGCAGGTTCCGGTCCTCACGGTGAAGCCACGGCCGCTCAGAGAGAACCTCATCAAAGACGAAGACGTGGAACGCGAACTCCACTTACGGTAGGCCGACAGCGGACTTCCGCTCAATGAAACAGACGCCACATACAGACTCGCAGAAGCGTGCGGGCGCTCCGGAAGGTGATTCCGGCGAAGCCAAGAAGACCATCATCCTGTACAGCCCGGATCTGAACTTCTGTTTCAGCCTATCCATGTTGTTCCAGGACCGGTTCAACGTGATCACCACCACCAACCTGGGTATGCTGGATCATCTTGTCGCGGACTACTCGGCAGACCTGGTGCTGGTCGACGCGGTCCCCTCCCAAAAACTGATCGAACGCGTGGAATGCCTCCGCGGATTGAGTCCCAAGCTCCCGATCATTCTCCTCTACGTGTACAACTCCAGGGAAACGGTCCTCGATCGGGCGATCCGGGAACACGTTGACTCGGTGTTCTACAAGCCCCTGGAAATTGCACCGATCTCCAGACGTATTGAGGAGTTGCTGACGCCTTCGTGAGCCGATCAGTCCGACCTCCATGCCATTCCCAGATATGCAAATCCGCCTCAATGGTGTTTCATTTTTTGAGAATTTCTAAGGAGAGGATACTTGTGAGGCATTTCTTACTACTGTTCGCCTTTGGATTGCTCGCTGTTCCGACAGCCGCGCAAACAAATTCGGAGTGCCTCGCGTGTCATGGTGACAAGTCATTGTCAATGACCAAAAAGGGGAAGACGGTTTCCCTGTTTGTGGATGCAACAGCCTATGGCACATCGGCTCACAACGGATTGGGATGTGTGGGATGTCATGAGGGGTTCAATCCCAATGAGCTTCCTCACAAACCGAGGATTACGCCGGCCACGTGCAGCACCTGCCACTCGGGTGACCAATTTGCGGGCTTTGCTACAAGTGTTCACGGCCGGAACCGGGGGAGGAAGGGACCGGCAGCCGCATGCGGGGATTGCCACACGACGCACGCCGTACAAAGTGTCTCCTCGCAGGAAGCCGCAAGTCGAAAAGCGTATGCGGAAAACATATGTGCCCGATGCCACGGCGAGGTGAATGCTCGCTATGTCCAGTCTGATCATGGTGTGGCGCTTCTGGCAGGAGTGAAGGGGGCACCGAGTTGCATCGATTGCCATGGCGAGCACAACGTGGAATCACCGCAGGATTCGAGTTCGACTACAGCCCACGGCAATCAGGCAAGAGTCTGTCTCGCGTGTCATCTCGATAACCCTGATGTCCGTGCCCGTGTCGGACCGTCGGCGGGTTTTGTGTCGAGCTACGAGGCGAGCGTTCACGGGCAGGCGGTAAAGGCCGGGAACAACGCAGCGGCGACATGCACTGATTGTCACGGCAGCCACGACATGAAGAAGGGGTCGAATCCGACCTCGACTGTTGCCAAGGCCAATATCGCAAACACGTGCGCGCGATGCCATTCTGCCATCCGCGAGCAATACGACTATAGTATCCATGGCGTCGCACTCAGGCGCGGTGTTGGCGCGTCGCCGACGTGTACCGACTGCCATGGAGAACACAACATCCTTTCTCCCAAGGACATCCGGTCTCCGGTGGCTGCGGCCAATGTGTCTGCACAAGTCTGTTCCCCCTGCCATGCCTCAGTGAAGCTCACCGAAAAATTCGGTCTCTCCAGTGACAGGTTCAAGAGTTATCAAGATAGTTATCACGGTCTCGCTGAACAGGCTGGTGCGGTTGAAGTGGCCAACTGTGCAAGCTGTCACGGCATCCATGACATCAAGCCTTCCACCGATTCAACCTCGCGGATCCACCCGGCAAACCTGAGCAGGACGTGTGGGACCTGTCATCCGGGCGCCAACCAGAATTTCACGCGGGGGAAAGTGCACATTATCGCCGCCTCCGGATCGGATGACATCCTGTACTTCGTTTCCAACGGCTATATCGTTCTGATCGTTGTGCTCATCGGCGGGATGTTTCTCCACAACGTACTGGACTTCGTAAAGAAGTCCCGCCGGCAACTCGGGTATCGCCGTGGAGAAATTGTACGACCGTATGCTCCCCACCGCCTGTATGTGCGGATGAGTCTTGGCGAACGAATACAGCATGGGACGCTGTTGGTGAGTTTTTTCACTCTCGTGTTCACCGGGTTTGCCCTCCGGTATCCAGATGCCTGGTGGGTCTCGCCGATCATGAACGTGAGTCCGGTGATTTTCGAGTTGCGGGGCATTTTGCATCGCCTTGCCGGTGTCGCCATGGTCGCGGCCGGGCTGTACCACATCTTTTATATCCTGTACGTCCCCCGCGGCAAGGAGCTCATACGCGACCTGCTTCCGCGCAGGCAGGATCTCCTTGATGCCCTGGCGGTGCTGAAATACAACATCGGCATGTCTCCACTGAAGCCGAAGTTTGGGCGATTCAGCTACATCGAGAAAAGCGAGTACTGGGCGCTCGTGTGGGGGACTATTGTCATGGCGCTGACGGGTTTCATCCTGTGGTTTGACAATGTCACCCTCGGTCTGCTTACCAAGAGTTGGTGGGATGTCGCGCGGACGGTGCACTTCTACGAAGCCTGGCTTGCGACGCTTGCCATTTTGGTTTGGCACTTCTATTTCGTTATCTTCAACCCTGACACGTATCCCATCAATCTTGCTTTCTGGAAGGGAACGTTGACAGAAGAGGAGATGGAGGAAGAACACCCTCTCGAATTGGAGGCGCACAGGCTTCGCCAGCGTCAGGCGGAGGAAGAGGCGGAAGAAGGCGCGGAAAAGGTTTGATCTGATGACCGCTCGCTCGTCCATCGTCCGTATCCTTGCCATTGTGGCTCTCTTGCTGGTGAGCAGGCTCTTTGTTGCGGCGCAGGAGTCGAGCGATTGCCTTGCCTGTCACGACGATAAGTCTCTGGAAGGAACCAAGCAGGGTAAGACCGTTTCTATGTACGTCGACGCCAGGAAGTTTGCCGGGTCCGTGCATGGGTCCGTTCCTTGCGTTGGATGTCACAAGGATGTGGAAGGCAAGGAGCTGCCGCACGAAGACGCCTTGGCTCCCGCAGTCTGCTCTGACTGCCATGCGAAGGAAGTGCAACTGCACGCTGAGTCGTTGCACGGCAAAGCTGCAAAGCGTGGTGATCCTCTTGCTCCCCGATGCGCCGACTGTCACGGTGCTCATGCCATCGTACCAATAAAAGATGTGCGCTCTTCGGTCTCTCCTCTCAAGATTCCCTTTCTCTGCGGCAAATGCCACCAGGAAGGCGCGCCGGTGGCACGACGGCGGACTATTCACCAGGATCATATCCTGGAGAACTTCTCAGAGAGCATACACGGTGAAGGATTGTTGCGGAAGGGCCTGATCGTTTCAGCAACCTGCGCCTCATGTCATACGGCGCACTCGATACTGCCGCACACGGACCCCGCATCCTCCATCGCGCGGAGAAATATTGCGGCAACCTGCACCAAGTGTCATGCGCAAATCGAGATGGTGCATCGCAAGGTGATCAAAGGCGAACTGTGGGAGAAGGAAGCTCATGTGCTGCCGGCGTGTGTTGACTGTCACCAGCCCCACAAGGCACGGCGTGTGTTCTACGATCAGGGAATGGCTGACAAAGACTGCATGCGCTGTCACGAACGGGCAGATCTTGTAGCCGCCAAAGATCGGCGGACCATGGCGGTAAATCCCGCGGAGCTTGCCGGATCGCGCCACGCACGCATCTCGTGCAGCCAGTGCCATGCAGGAGTCAACGTCGCCAAGGAACGTCCCTGCGAAACAATCATACTGAAGGTCGACTGCGCCTCCTGTCATGCCGAGGTCGGTCAACAGTATGTGAAAAGCACACACGGACAACTCAACGCCAAGAACGATCCGAATGCACCGACCTGTAAGGAGTGTCACGGTACACATGGGGTGCTGGGGAAGGCACAAGCCCGGTCTGCGACATTCCCGACCAATGTGCCCGATCTCTGTGCTCGCTGCCACCGTGAAGGGCAAAAAGCTGCGGTGCGCTACACCGGAGACCAGAAACAGATTGTCGAACGGTATCGTGAAAGCACTCACGGCAAGGGAATTGCCAAGGGTGGATTGACTGTCACAGCGATGTGCACAAGCTGTCACACCGCTCACTCCGTCCTTCCGAGGAGCGACTCGCTCTCGAGCATTCATCCCGCCAACGTCCCCTCGACATGTGGCAAATGCCACCATGGTGTGGAAGAGCAGTTTGCCTCAAGCGTCCACGTGACCCAGCGCGGCAAAACGGACAAGACACTTCCGGTATGCGACGACTGCCACAGCGCCCATACCATTCGACGGGCGGATGAAGAGGGATTCAAGCTCACCATCATGAATCAGTGCGGTCGCTGCCATGAGTCTATCGCCAGGACGTATTTTGAAACCTACCATGGCAAAGTCTCCCAACTCGGATACACCAAGACAGCAAAGTGCTATGATTGCCATGGGGCACATGACATACGGGCGATTGGTGACCCGCGGTCTCGTCTCAGCCGCGACAATGTCGTAGCTACCTGTCAACAATGCCACAGTGGCGCGAACAGACGGTTCGCGGGCTATCTGACACACGCGACGCATCATGACCCCGAGAAATATCCCTGGTTATTCTGGACATTCTGGGGGATGACCGGACTCCTCATTGGGACGTTTGTTGTCAGCGGTGTTCACACATTGCTGTGGCTGCCGCGGGCGTTGAGCTGGAAGCGCCAGCGCGCGAAGGCGGCGCTCGAGGAACAAGCGAAGGCAACATCTGCAGAAGGCGAGACAACCGATGGCGCTTGACAGCACAGAGCAGAGAAACGAACGTCAGTTCCTGCGGTTTTCGCGATTGAACAGGATCCTGCACGCTCTGATGATCGTGTGCTTCCTCAGCCTGGCACTCACAGGGATGACGCTGAAGTTTTCGTACACTGCCTGGGCGTCAATTCTGTCCCGGTTGTTCGGAGGATATGAAATCGCCGGCTATGTGCACCGCTTTGCCGCCACGGTCATGATCGGCGTCTTTGTCACGCACTTGATTGACCTCTTTCATCGGGCAAAGAGGGAACGTGGCGGCTGGAAGGGTCTGCTCTTCGGGCCGGATACGATGTTGCCAACGCGCCGGGACCTTGATGAATCGTTCAAATCGCTCAAATGGTTCCTCGGCCTGGGAGAACGGCCGCAATTCGGCAGGTGGACCTATTGGGAAAAATTTGATTATTTTGCCGTATTCTGGGGAATGGTCGTGATCGGGTCCACGGGTCTGACCCTCTGGTTCCCCGAGGTCTTTACTGTGATTTTTCCTGGCTGGCTCATCAACGTCGCGACAATTATTCATAGCGATGAAGCATTACTGGCGACGGGATTCATTTTTACGGTCCATTTCTTTAATACCCACCTCCGCCCCGAGAAGTTTCCGATGGACCTTGTGATTTTCACGGGTCGGATGGCCGTTGAGGAGCTCAAGGAGGATAAACCGGCAGAGTACGATCGGCTCGTCAACGATGGAACGTTGGAGCAGCATCTCGTCGAATCATATCAGCCCATCGTGATTCGCTCTATCCGTGTCTTCGCGTGGCTTGCGTTGGGCATCGGGTTCAGCATGGTCGTGTGGATCATTTACGCGATGCTGTTCGCGTACCAATGATCCGGCCAGCACTGTTGTTTCACCACCGCTGTCAGGCAGTATCATGAAAAGGATCTTCCCTGCATCGTTCTACAATCTTGTATCGCTCATTGGTTTTGCGATTGCCGGTGTCAGCCTCGGACTCATCTTCTTCCTCATGCTGCTCGAGGTCATGTCGGGGACCCCGAAACCCTACATGGGAATCCTTGCCTTCGTGGTGCTGCCGGCGATTCTTCTCCTCGGCCTCATTATTGCCATTGTCGGGATATTCCGTGCACATCGGGATGCCCGCAAGGGACACCCGCACGGGATGCACCTGCCCCGCATCGACCTGAACAATCCACATCACAGATCGGCTTTCGTTGCCGTGTCGTTCGGGGCCATACTTCTGCTGCTCCTGTCGGCATTCGGCAGCTTCAAGGCGTACGAACATACGGATTCGGATCAATTCTGCGGGGAAACATGTCACCAGGTCATGGAACCGGAGTATACCGCATACCAGTATTCCCCGCATGCCCGAGTCGGCTGCGTAAAATGTCATATCGGCTCGGGTGCTGACTGGTTTGTCCGATCGAAACTCTCCGGGACATACCAGCTGTACGCTACAACATTCAACAAGTATCCCCGCCCGATTCCGACGCCCATCGAAAACCTGCGTCCGGCTCAGGAAACTTGTGAACAGTGTCACTGGCCGAAACACTTCTTCAGCGAGAAGCTGATGAAGAATACCTACTTTCTTTCAGATGACCAGAATACGACATGGTCGATTGATCTTCTGATCAAGATCGGCGGCGGGAATTCAGAGGCCGGGCCGACTTCGGGCATCCACTGGCACATGAATATCGCAAATGAGCTGACCTATCTCCCGGCGGATTCGTCCCGTCAGACAATTCCCTGGATCCGTTCACGGGGTCCGGATGGGAAGGTGGTAATCTATAAGAGCACTGAGAGCACGCTCACTGATGAGGAGATGCGGAACGCCAAAACCCGACGAATGGATTGTATCGACTGTCACAATCGTCCCACCCATATCTACCATCCGCCGGCCCGGTCTGTGAATCGTGTGATGGCGATGGGGTGGATTGACCCGACCCTTCCTGGAGTGAAGGGGCTCGCGGTGAACGCGCTTGAAAATCCCTACGCGTTAAGGCAGGGGGCGCTGGACAGCATCAAACTGACCATTGAGGATTACTATCGCACCACGTATCCAGACCTGGCTGTCGCCAAGAAGAAACAAATCGACAGTGCAGTCGCCGAGGTCCAGAAGATTTACAGCCGCAATTATTTTCCTGAGATGCGTGTAAATTGGAAATTCTTCCCGAACAATATCGGACATTTGTACTACCCTGGCTGTTTCCGCTGTCACGATGGGAAGCATGTGTCGGAGGACGGGAAAGTGCTGTCGCGAGACTGCAACGTCTGTCACACGATTCTTGCCCAGCAGTTCCAGCAGGATACCGCGCGGGTCTCGCTGACCGGCATCGAGTATCGGCATCCGACGGACATCGGAGACGCATGGAAAGAGACAAATTGCAGCGATTGTCATAATCAGCAATGAACAGTCGCACACGATCTGGCGATCCACTCCATGAACCTCCCCAGAGAACTGTCATGAACGAGATCGATACGAATCATCAAGGGAAAAGGGATTTTCTTAAATACCTGCTCGGGGGGGGGCTGGTTGCCTGGACCGTTTCGGTGCTGTATCCTCTGTTTGCGTACATGCGGCCACCCGTGCAGGCGGAAGTGGAAGTCAGCAGTGTCAATGCAGGAAAGCTGAGCACATTTGAGAAAGACAGCGGGGCCATCATCCGCTTCGGCAACAAACCGGTGATTTTGATCCGGTCGTCTGCCGGAGAACTCCGCGCCTTTTCTGCGACCTGCACCCATCTCGATTGCACGGTGCAATACCGGAAGGACTTGGGGGTGATATGGTGTGCATGCCACAATGGGAAATATGACTTGAACGGTTCCAATATTGCGGGTCCGCCGCCCCGGCCGCTGGATGAGTACAGAGTAGTCGTTCGGGGGGATGATATCCTCATCTCAAAGAAAACATGAAGACGATCTGGAACAGACTCTACACATGGATAGATGAACGGGTACAGCTCGACGACCTGATAGCGTTTATGGCGAAGAAGTACGTGCCCGTTCATCGCGGCTCGATCTGGTACTATTTCGGAGGCGTGTCGCTCTTTCTGTTCATTATTCAGGTCGTGACAGGCATCCTTCTTCTCCTGTACTATAAAGGAAGCGAATCGCTGGCGTTCGAAAGCATTCAGTTTATCATGTCAAAGGTGAGCTTTGGCTGGCTGATCCGATCCATCCATAGCTGGACGGCGAACCTGTTTATTCTTGCGGCGCTCATCCACATGTTCAGTGTCTTCTTTGAGCGGGCGTACCGGCGCCCCCGTGAGCTTACGTGGTTTACCGGCATGGTGATGCTTTTTGTCGGGCTCGGGTTTGGCTTCAGTGGCTATCTGCTTCCCTGGAATGAGCTGGCTTTTTTTGCGACGAAAGTGGGAACCGATATCGCCGGTGTGATCCCCGTCGTCGGCAAACCGATAATGATCTTCCTCCGGGGCGGACCCGACGTCACAGGCGCGACGCTCTCACGATTCTTCGGTTTTCATATTGCGGTGCTGCCGGGAATTTTCACCGTATGCCTGGCCGTTCACCTCCTGCTGGTCCAACGTCAGGGCATGAGTCAGCCGCAGGAGTTCGAATCGAAGCCTGACGAAAACCCGAAGACCATGCCGTTCTTCCCAAACTTCCTCCTTCGCGACCTCCTGTTTTGGCTGATCATTCTCAATATCCTGGCTATGCTGGCGGTGTTCTTCCCGTGGGAGCTCGGAAGGAAGGCAGATCCGTTCGCGTCTGCTCCCGCCGGCATAAGGCCGGAATGGTATTTTCTCTTCATGTTCCAGTCGCTGAAGTATATCCCTGCACGACTCTGGTTTATTGACGGTGAGGTGTTTGGAGTTCTCGCATTCGGAGCAGCGGGTCTGCTCTGGCTCCTGGTACCGGTCTGGGACCGCAAGAGCTCCCGGGGGGAACGAAACCGGCTGATCACCTACGTAGGGTTGTTTGTGGTGATCTACATTGTTATCTTTACACTACTGGGGTGGTTCCTGTGAGTACGAACCTCATGCGACCCGTCGTGTGCGCGGCGGTGGTCTGCGTCGGTCTTTGTGTGACCACAGCTCTGGCTGCAGACAAATGTCTGCTCTGTCATGGCGCTGTGGGGGACAAGCCGTCGTCGCTCTATAAGCGAGATATTCATCATCTGAAAAGCATCAGTTGTGCAGGATGCCATGGAGGCGACTCCTCCACAGATGATATGGAGAAGGCGATGGATCGCGGGGCAGGATTCATCGGTGTTCCCCAGGGTGATGATATTTCGGCGGTGTGTGCCCGGTGCCACTCCGAGGCGGCACGGATGGAAGGGTTTCGCTCTAAGCTTCCCACCGACCAGTATGTTCTTTTACAGTCAAGTGTGCACGGCAAGTTGTCGATCAGCGGGAAAGCACGCATCGTCCAATGCACGACGTGCCACAATGCACACGGCATTGCACGAGTCACTGATCCCGCCTCACCGGTCTATCCGCTCAACGCAGTAACTACATGTTCCCGTTGTCATGGCGACGCGGGATTTATGCGGGCGTACAACCCATCGTTGCCGGTCGACCAGAGGGAAAAATATCGCACGAGCGTCCACGGGGCCAAGAATGCCGCCGGTGATGCCAAGACTGCGGAATGTGTGAGTTGCCATGGGAGTCACGATATCCTTTCGGTCAAGGATGTCAAGTCGAAAGTGTATCCGACGAATATTCCTGCGACCTGCGCCTCGTGCCACAGCAACGCGAGCTATATGAAAGGGTATGCCGTCCCGACCGACCAATTCGAGAAGTATGCGAAGGGCGTACACGGCGTGGCGCTGCTCGAAAAGCGCGATCTCGGCGCACCCGCGTGCAACAGCTGCCACGGAAATCACGGGGCTACTCCTCCGGGAGTGGAATCGATCTCGAAGGTGTGCGGCACATGTCACGCGCTGAACGCCGACCTGTTCTCGTCGAGCCCTCACAAGAAGGGTTTCGACGAAATGGGAATGCCGGAGTGCGAAACATGCCATGGGAACCATGAGGTTGTAGCCGCAGGGGATGTTCTGCTGGGAACTTCTCCAGGGACTACGTGCAGCCGCTGCCACAGCCGGCAGGAGCGGGAGAAAGGCTATATCGCAGCGGGTAACATGCGGATCGTGATGGATAGTCTGGAGCGTGCCGAAGACCGGGCACGGAGCCTTGTGGATGAAGCGGAGCAAAAAGGCATGGAGATCGGCGAGGCGAAATTCAAGCTTCGTGACATCCGGCAGGCGCGGTTGGAAACACGAACGATGGTCCATGCCTTCAATGAAGAAAAATTCCGGGAGACGGCGGTGAAGGGGTTTGCCGTGGCCACGGTCGTCATCGGCGACGCAGAACATGCCGTCGACGAATACTTTTTCCGGCGCATCGGACTCGGAGCAGCAACGCTGATCATTACCATCCTTGCTGTTTCCCTCTACCTGTATATTCGAAGGATTGAGCGAAGCCAGCGACACGCTGAAGCAACACGTCAACAACCACGATCACATTAACCTTCAAGGAGAAACAGTATGCGGTATCTACGCATGTTGAGTGGAGTTCTGGTGTTCGCGATCGTCCTCGCGTTCACGGGCATTGCAGAGAACAAGTACGTTGGGACGAAATCGTGCGCTATGTGCCACAAAGCAAAGGACAAAGGAGAAACCTTTGTGATCTGGCAGAAGAGCGCCCATGCGAATGCGTTCAAGACGCTTGAATCGGAGGCAGCCAAGAAAATCGCCAAGGAGAAAGGCATTGAGAAACTTCCTACAGAAGCCCCCGAATGCCTCTCGTGTCATGTGACCGGCGGCGGCACGGCAAAAAATGTCGAAGCCACTTTTAGTGTGAAGGAAGGTGTCACCTGCGAGGCATGCCACGGTCCGGCGTCCGGGTTCAAGATGATCCACAACAAGCCCGAGAACAAGGCGAAAGCAGTTCAGGCCGGCCTGATCATCGGCGACAAAGCGAAGACGTGCGAAACCTGTCACAACGCGAAGAGCCCGACCTTCAAGGGATTCAAGATGGAGGAGATGTGGGCGAAGATCGAGCACAAACTACCGAAGAAATAGCGGTCCGGGGTTGAAGGGAACCACAGGGCCGCCACACGGCGGCCCGGGATCCCTGTGCGGGGAGCACCTCCTCATTGCCATAAGGCGGTCTTGAAAGGGAATTGGTATGAATGGAATACGCCTTCTCAGTCTCATCATGCTGGTGGTCTTCAGCGTGGCGATGGCAACCGCCCAACTGGTGACGGGACGCCTGGCGACATCGTTCTATGCCTGGGAACAATTCGACACCGTCGGGACATCGCACCAATCGGTGCGTGCGTTCCAGGCCGTCCAGCTGTCGGCCGCCCAGGGTGATGTCGCCCTGCACACATCGCTCCTGGGGACGACAAATGTCGTGGGCGAGTTCGGTGACGCGGGAAGGGTGCGCCTCTTCAATCTGTATGTGAGCTGGCTGAACATCGGCAAGAGCGTGGACCTGCATCTCGGCCGCCAGCTGGTGTTCGCGGGAGTCGGCAACGGTTCCATCGACGGGCTCGTGGCGCAGGCCTATTTCCTCAACCGCGGGATCCGCGTGACGGGCTTCGGCGGGGCAACCGTGTCGCCCGAGTTCGCCGGTGTGAGGAAGAACATGCACGAGAACTACCATGTTGGCGCACAGATTGTCACTACGATGATCCCCGACGCCCGCATCGGCATCAGCTATGCCAACCGCCGGGAAGAGCGTGATCCCTACATGGCGCTCCGCACGCGCGATACATCCTTTACTCCTGTGTCGTACCTGGTCATGCATGACGCCGACGCCGAAGAACTGGGGAGTGCCGACGCTTCCTACACGTTCCGCGACCGGTTGTCGGTGTACGGACGGTACGACTACGATTTCAAGAATGTGCGGACCTCCCGGGCACAGGGCGGCGTACGCGTCAACGTCACCAGTGACCTTGCCGTCACCGGTGACTATATCCACCGTCTTCCGCGCATCTCCTTCAATTCCATCTTCTCGGCATTCGTCACGAATGCGGTGGATGAGATTGAAGGCGGGGTGGACTACGGCTTTACGCCGATGCTTCGCGCCTTCGGCCGCCTGGCACATGTCTCCTACGCGGAAGATGAACAGAGCACGCGGTGGACCCTCGGTGTGAACAGCGCCTACGGGAGTGCAAGTTATTCCGGCAGTGACGGCTATGCGGGAGAGCTGCAGTCGGTCAGTCTGCAGGGCACGTATCCGTTCTGGGGAAAGACTGTCGTGCCGATGGCCGGTGTCTCGTACGCATCGTACCGCTTGAGCAGGGAAAGCGAGCGTGAGAGTGCGTTCGGCGTTCTGGCCGGGGCCATCGTGCGACCCGCCCCTTCATTCTCGCTGGATGTGCAGGGGCAATGGCTGAACAACACCTTGATGCGGCGCGATCTGCGCGTGCAGGTGAAACTCATGTACTGGTTTGCAGAGCGGCTTTCACTCTTCAACGGGGAGGGCACACGATGAACCGGCGCTCGTCTATCGTTCTGGTGGTTGCGGCCGGCCTGCTCGTGACGGCGGCCCTCGCGGTTCGCCCGGCGGCACAGATCGGGTGGCCCCGGCTTGATGACAGCACGCACATGAAATTCTCACACAAAACGCACATCGAAGGCGCGGGTGTCGGTTGCGAGACGTGTCATCCCAACGCATCCACCAGCAAACTCTCCGCCGACAATCTCCGCAGTGTGCACGACAACTGCATGTCCTGCCATGAGGAACAGATCAACAATCAGTGTGATTTCTGCCACGTTGATCCGGACAACGTACAGGCGGCCCCTGGGCAGGTGCGTGAGATCCAGTTCTCGCACGTCCAGCATGTGGGTATGCCCGGCGTGCAATGTACGACATGCCATGCGGGGCTGAATGAAGCCGATTTTGCAGGTCCGGAACATATGCCTGCGATGGCTGTCTGCGCGACGTGTCACAATGATAGGAAAGCCAGCAACGCGTGCGAATCCTGTCACACACAGCTGACAGGTCTGATACCTCCGGATCACCTTGTGGCGGGGTTCAAGAGGAATCACAAGAACCTGACCCGTCTGAGTGGCATGGAGACCAATTGCAGTACCTGTCATACACAGAATTTCTGCGGCGAATGCCACACGCCGGGTGCGGTGATGCAGTTCGGGAACGGTCCGCTGATGAGCGATCCCAATCCGCGTGTCTTTCCCGGAACGTCGGTACCGCAAACGACGCTGCAGCGCGCTCACGATATGAACTATCGCTTCACCCATGGTATCGACGCAAAGTCAAAATCGTCGGAATGCTACACCTGCCATGCGGCACAGGAGTTTTGCGGTGAATGCCACGCGGCGGGAGACAATATCACATCGTATTCCTTCAAACCATCGTGGCACCTTGGTGCCGGTTTCACGACGCTCGGCGTCGGGAGCGGCGGGGGCCGTCATGCCCAACTCGCCCGGCGCGACATCGAGTCCTGCGTGAACTGCCATGATACACAGGGCAATGACCCGATCTGCATTACCTGTCACGCCGATGGCGATGGTTTCAAAAATACGGATCCCCGGACACATCAGGCGGGGTACATGCGAGGGGAACACGGTGCATGGCACGTCAATAGCGGCGCCACGTGCTATAATTGTCACACAGACCTCAATGCGCGTCCTGACGGGGTCAAAGGCAGAAACTTCTGCGGCTATTGCCACGGCTAAGGAGGATGGAATATCCATGAGAGCATTGATGAGGTCGTTAGGGAGTGCCATCATTACTATTCTCCTCGGTCTGGGAGCCGCGGGTTGCGGTGCGCTGAACGAAGACCTTCCCGCGCCCAACAAACCGGAATCACAAATCCATGAGACCGGCTGGAATGACCAGACGTCTGCGAACTTCCACGGTACAATCCTGCAGGCCGGCAACTATGATTACGCGAAGTGCGTGACCTGTCACGCAAAGTCGTTTGCGGGCGGGACCAGCGGCGTGGGCTGCTTTTCCTGCCATCAATCCTTCCCTCACAAAGCCGGCTGGCTTGATGCCTCATCAAACAACTTCCATGGCAAGTTCCTCCGCCTTGGCATGGGTCAGCTGGTTGATTGTGCGAAATGCCATGGCACAGGGTTTGACGGCGGGACCAGCGGCAAGTCATGCTACACATGTCATGCCTCCTACCCGCACAAGTCCGGATGGTTGGATCCTGCATCGTCGGTCTCACACGGGAAATTCCTGAAGACAAAGAACTGGCAGGTGGTAGAGTGTGCACAGTGCCACGGAAGTGATTTTGCCGGCGGAAGCAGCGGGAAAGCCTGCTTCACATGTCATGCATCGTATCCCCACACCGTGTTTGTCGCCGCGTCCGGGCATGCGGGCTACCTGTTGAGTCACGGGTATCCCCTTGCTCAGTGCAAGAGCTGCCACGGCAACGCATATACAGGCGGATCGGTCGTGAACGTCTCCTGCTCAACCGCAGGATGCCATGTGGACAACACCGGAGCGGCTAAATCGCCGGAGGCGTGCAATACCTGTCACGGACAATTCCGCGCGTTGGCGAGCGATGCCCTCTCGGCCGCGCCGCCCAAAAGCGTGCTGGGTGATTCTCTCACGAGCGCGCGAGGGGTCGGCGCGCATGCCAAACATCTGTTGTCCGGCACCCTGGGCAGGCCAGTGAAGTGCGCGGAGTGCCATGCGAAGCCGGCGTCGTTGTTCGCTTCCGGACATGTCGATACACCGCTGCCGGCCGAAGTGGCGTTCAATGACACTCTCGCCCGACTGAAAACAGGGGGAGGGACCTTCGATCCCGCTCCAACATACAATCCGACAACACTGAAGTGTGCCAACACCTATTGCCACGGCAACTGGCAGATGAAGAAGTCCGAATCCATTTATGCGTATATCTTCACGGACTCGGTAATGGTCGGTGCCTCAGCGGGACCGTCGTGGAGCGAAGGAGCTTCGGTGGCATCATGCGGCAGTTGCCATGGCACAGCGGAGTCCGTCACGCCAAAGGGTCACATGGCGTTCAATCTGAACAGCTGCGTCAACTGCCACATCGGCGTTGTCAATGGCTCAGGCCAGATCATCAATCAGGCACTGCACATCAATGGCAAGGCCAACAGCTTTGGTTCCGAGCGGTCATTCTGACGTCACACTGAACGGCTAGGGAGCACACTCCCTGTGCAATGAATCCCGGTTCCGCTCATGCGGGGCCGGGATTCCTGCTTTTGCACTCCTGCAAAGGTTTTCCCAGAGATTGGAATCCCATTGAGCGCAGAAGAGCGCAAATTCCCTCAAATCGCTATCTAATGGTCGTTTTTGCGTGTTTGTGATGGTGGACCGGTGGCACGCAACTTGAACGGTATAGGGCACCCAAGCATCTGTGGAGTACCAATGACTGTTCTTGCACATTATGTTCTGCTTCTTGCACTGTTGACCTCGGTGTCCTCGGCGGTACTGTATTTCCGTGCCGCCTCTACACGGGACGAAAGGTTGACCGTCCCGCGCGCACTGCTTCTCTCCAGCGTCTCACTTGTTGTTATCGCCTGCGCCATCCTGATCTTGTTGCTTATCCGGCATGATTTCAGCAATGCCTATGTGTACGGGTACAGCGATAGATCGCTGCCGCTCCATTTTCTTCTCTCTGCGTTTTACGCAGGGCAGGAAGGGAGTTTCCTTTTCTGGACTCTCTGCTCGTCGCTCATCGCCCTCTGGTTGATGCGGTCGCGGTCAGCTACACCAGCCGTGCTCACGGTCTACCTGTTCGTGAACTCGATGCTCCTGCTCCTCGTGTTTGCGAAAACCCCTTTCCACTCGATCTGGGATGCGTACCCCGGCGTGCCGGCGGGCCAGATACCCGCGGACGGCCACGGCCTCAATCCGCTGCTGCAGAACTTCTGGATGGTCATCCATCCTCCCGTCCTGTTTCTGGGTTTTGCTCTGATGGGTGTGCCATTCTGCCAGGCCGTCGCAGCACTCTGGACACGGCAGTATGACGCATTTGCCCGGGACGGATTGGGGTGGGTGTTGACGGGTGCCTTCGTGCTGGGACTGGGCATCATGCTCGGCGCCTATTGGGCATACGGTGTGCTGGGCTGGGGCGGCTACTGGGGGTGGGACCCTGTTGAGAACTCCTCACTGATCCCATGGCTGACGGCCATTGCTCTCGTGCATACGCTGCTTGCACAGCGGAGGACCGGCAAGTACCGCCGGACGAACTTCTTCCTTGCCATTGTCACGTTCTTTCTTGTCATCTACAGCACATTTCTGACCCGGAGCGGGATCCTGGGCGATGCTTCGGTGCATTCGTTCTCCGATCCGGGCGCATCGGTGTATGTCCTGCTCCTCATCTTTCTTGCATTGATCGCGGTCATGGGCATCGCCGTCATGGTCCTGCGCATGCGCGACCTGGCACCGCCACACGCCGGCACGGGATGGTTGACGCGTGAGATTCTGCTCGGTGCCGGAGCCATCGCGCTCCTGCTCTGCGCGGTGGTGATTCTCTTCGGCACAAGCCTTCCGATATTCTCCACTACCCGTGTCGAAACCTCTTTCTACGACATCACGAATCTGCCGGTCGGCATCCTTTTCGGATTGCTCATCGGCATCAGTCTGTACACGCAGTGGGAGGAGCAGGACATCCGCTTCACGATCCAGAAATCGTGGAAGGCTCTCCTCGCGGCGCTCCTCATCACCGCCGTACTCGTGGCGGCGGGGATGCGGGACCCTCTGACGAGTGCAATGGTATGCACGGCGATTTTTGCGCTCCTTGTCAATATCGACATCGGGGCAAGGGGACTCCGCGGCGGCATACTGCTGCTTGGCGGCAAGCTGGCCCACATCGGTATTGCGCTGTTCTTGATCGGTGTGGTCAGCACCGGCGTGTACGATGAAACAGCACACGTCGGCTTGCCCCAGCACGAACCCGTGCAGGTGCTCGGACATACACTCTCCTACGACGGATACACTGTCCGCCCTGACGGCAAGTACGAATTTCGCGTCACAGCCACCGAAGGAACACGGACATTTACTATTCTTCCGGTGATGTTTGAAGCACCCCAGCAAGGGATCATGCGGAATCCCGACATTGTCTCGTCGCTGACGTCGGACTTCTATCTGTCGCCGGTTTCTCTGGAGCCCGCCGAAGGCGGGACGGTGCCCGAAGAGCACGAACTGGCGAAGGGGGCCACAATCGTGCACGATAATGCCCGGGTGAAGTTTGTCCGGTTTGATATGGGCCCGGACAGGGGGGGAATGGGCGCACACGGCTCAACCGTGGCCATTGCAGCGGTGCTGGAAGTGGAGCGTGGCAAAGCCCGCGAGACATTATTCCCCGCCCTCGCACAGCGCGAGACGGGCGAAACCGACTACCGGCCTGCCATGTCGAAGCTGCTCGGGACAGAGGTGCGCCTGTTGAAGGTCAACGTGGGGATGGGTGATGCATCACCTTCGAAGATTGTCGTGGGATTTCAACGCGCGCATGCCCCACCGGCCCGGCCTGAGACATTGATGGTCGAAGCGAGTGTCAAGCCCTTCATCATTCTGTTGTGGGGAGGGACGTTGGTCATGATGGCAGGATTTGTCCTGGCAATCATCAAACGTATGAGGGAGGCAGCATGAATGAAGTGGCGGCGAAAACGCTCCGGCGCCTGCCGGCTAATGTCGGAGGACGGTTCTTCACCACCGAGGATTGCGATGGATGTGCATATTGCGCATCCATTGCACCCGACAATTTTGATTACCAGAAGGAGACCAACACCTATTTCGTTTCCCGGCAGCCCCGAACGAAGGCCGAGGAAGATGAAATGATGGAGGCATTGGAGGATTGTCCGGTGGATGCCATCCGTTTGGGAAGCGACGGCAACGGAAAGGTCCGGGAGTGAAACCCGCTCTAGAGGCAGATCTGACGGTCGCCGGGCCGCTCGACGCCCCCCCATCCACCGGAAGCTGGACGGAGCAGATGATGTTTCTGCTCCGCTCCGCGGTGCTCGCACCGTCCACCTACAACACGCAGCCGTGGAAATTCCGGGTGACAGCAGACGGCGTTGACGTGTATGCCGATTATACCCGCCGTATGCCCGCGGCAGATCCAGACGGCAGGGAAATGATGATGAGTATCGGGGCCGCGGTGATGAATCTGCGCGTTGCCGCGGCATTTGCAGGCTACATATGCGATGTCATCTACAACTACAGCGGATCGAGCGAAGAACCTCTTGCCTCCGTCCGCCTGACGCCATGCCGGGATTGTCCTCCGGAGACGCTGGATCTGGCCGGGCTCTACGGGTTCATTGCACAGCGTCACACCAACAGGCACCCTTTCCTGCTCAGCAGGATCCCCGCGGCAGTTCTGGAGCGGGTGCGCGGTCTTGCGCACGGGACCGATCTGATGGTGATGGTATCGACGGACGGGGATCGCAACGAACGCATTGCCGACGTGATTACCCGGGGTGACAGGATGCTCCTGGAAAATGCGGATTACCGGCGGAATGTCTCCGCCTGGCTCCACATGCATGCACAGTCTCATCCGGACGGACTTCCGGCACAGGCTTGCGGCCTCGACGCGAAGGTGGTCGCTGCAGCCCCGTGGGCGGCGCGGGTAATCGACATCGGGAAGATCCGGGCTGCACATGACAGGCATCTCTGCCTCGAAGCACCCGGCTTGATAGCGCTCTGCAGCGAAGACCATGTCCCACACTATGTTGCAGTCGGTGAACTCCTTGAACAGATACTCCTGGTGCTGACAGGTGAAGGACTCCATGCCAGTTTCTTCAACATGCCGATCCAGGTTCCAGTATTGCGCACGCAATTGCAGCAGATTCTCGGGGCCGCAGTGCCGCCGCAGCTGCTCTTGCGCCTCGGCTACTCCCTCTCCGAGCCGATCCGGACTGCCCGTCGCCCTCTGGAGGATGTTCTGTTGCGTGTATGACGGAGTTACAGGTTCTCTTGAACATCAGGAAATCAGGTGTCTATGGATACAACAAAGGACGGTCCCGAGAACACAAGCGATCAAAGTCATTCCACTGAAGCCCATTTGATCTACGGCCGCATGGATGATCCCCGGTGGGACTACAGTCATCATTTGTTGCCGCCCATATCCGCCTCAGCGACGTACCGCCTCGACAGTGCACAGCGGGGGGCGCAGGGATTCACGGAATTCGCGCACACGACGGACGAGGTGGATGTGACACGCAAAGTGCCCATCTACATTTACGACCGTCTCGGCGAGCCGAACAAGGACATGCTCGAAGAGAATCTCGCGTATGCAGAGGGTGGTGACATCGCGGTCACGTTTGCCAGCGGGATGGCGGCAATTTCGGGGGTGCTGGGCATTCTCACCGGCTCCGGCAGCGAAGTGCTGGCCCACAAGGTGCTGTACGGCTGCACCTATTCGCTGCTGACGAACTGGTACCCGCGCCTCAAGATCGGCGTGCAGTTTGTCGATTTCAGTGATGCCGCGGAAGTGGCTGCAGCGATTACAAAACACACGCGTGTACTGTACATGGAATCGCCGGTGAATCCCACCATGCGGCTCGTGGATCTCAAGGCGATTGCCGACGTTGCAGCCCGCGTCAATGCCGGCCGCGATCCCAAGGATCGGGTGTACACCGTTGTGGACAGCACATTTGCGACGCCCTTCTGCCAGCGTCCGATCGCTCTCGGCATCGATTTTGTCGTTCACTCCCTGACAAAAGGGATCGGAGGATTCGGCACGGATATCGGGGGAGCTGTGGTCGGGCCCCGGTGGAGCCACGACCAGTTGTTGTTGTTCCGGAAGGATTTTGGCGGCATTCTCTCGTCAAAGTCGGCCTGGCCCGTGCTGGTGGTGGGACTCCCTTCGCTTGCGGTGAGGATGCGGCAAATGCAGGCGACGGCGGAGCGCGTTGCCGAATTTCTTGAAACCCGTCCGGAAGTTGAGCGTGTGCTATACCCGGGGCTGGCGTCGTTCCCCCAGGCCGAGCTTGCCCGGCGGCAGATGCGGGACTTCGAAGGGAATTTCGCGCCGGGTTCCATGATCTATTTCGTCATGAAAGGCGCCGGTCCCCAGGACGCGTTGAAGCGCGCCGAACGATTCATCAATACCCTTGCACAGGAAGCGTACTGCGTGACGCTGGCAGTCAGCCTCGGCAATATCCGCACGTTGATCGAGCATCCCGCGTCGATGACCCACTCGGCAATTCCCGCTGAAATGCAAGCAGCCAAAGGCCTGGATCCGGGCGGGGTCCGCCTGGCCATCGGTCTGGAGAAACCGGAAGATATCATCAAAGATCTTGAACATGTATTGAACCGCACCCGGTGAGGCACAGTCCGCCGGGTGGTGTATGAACAACCCAAGCCCAGGAAGGAGAATCGCTGATGGCCAAAGGTAAAGTGACTTTTGACATCGAAACCTGCAAGGGATGTGAACTCTGCATTGAAGCATGTCCCCAGGAGAGTCTCGCACTCTCCCCGAAAATCAACGCTCAGGGTTACCATTATGCAGTGCTGGTAAAAGACAACTGTACGGGGTGCACGAATTGTGCGCTTGTGTGTCCCGATGCCGTCATCACGGTGTACCGTGAAAAGAAGAAGGGGAAGACCCCTATTGCGCGGATCACCAACGTGACGCAGAACATCACCGTGACGATTGACGACGAAAGGAAATAGCCGTGGGAGACATTCGACTCATGAAAGGCAATGAGGCGCTGGCGGAGGCGGCGATTCGCGCAGGCTGCCAGGCCTACTTTGGATATCCCATTACCCCGCAGTCCGAAGTGCTGGAATATCTCGCAGGCGAAGGGCGCAAACGCGGCATGATCGTCTTGCAGGCCGAAAGCGAAGTAGCTTCGATCAATATGGTATTCGGCGGAGCAGGTGCTGGTGCGCGCGTGATGACCTCCTCCTCAAGTCCCGGAATCAGCCTGATGCAGGAAGGCATATCGTACATTGCCTGCGCGGAGCTGCCGTGTCTGATCGTGAACGTCAATCGTGGCGGCCCCGGTCTCGGCACCATACAACCGTCGCAGGGTGACTACTTCCAGTCGGTGAAAGGAGGCGGCCATGGCGACTACCGTCTCATCGTCCTCGCGCCGTCCGGCGTGCAGGAGATGGCGGATTTTGTGTACGATGCGTTTGATCTTGCCGACACATACCGGACACCGGTGCTGATTCTTGCTGATGGGGCCCTCGGACAGATGATGGAGAAAGTGGAATTCCGTGACTACGTTCCTGCCGAGCACATTCCGCCGAAGCCCTGGGCGACCACGGGAAAGGGCAAGGAGCATCCCCGGACGTTCATCACGACGCTCCACATGCAGCCCGAACAGATGGAAGAAGTGAACCGGCACCTGCAGGCAAAATTCCAGAAGATTGCTGAACGTGAGGTCCGGTACGAACTCGTGAACACGGAAGACGCGGAGTATGTGATTGTTGCTTATGGCCTTGCCGCGCGGATTGCCCATCGCGCGGTGCAGCTTCTGCGTAAGGAAGGAATCCGGGTAGGTCTGCTGCGGCCGATCACCTTGTGGCCCTATCCCTCGGCGGTGTTGCGGACACTGGCGCCGGGGTTGCAGGGAGTGCTCGTGGTCGAAATGAATTCAGGGCAAATGGTGGAGGATGTCCGTCTCGCGGTCGAAGGGCGCACACCGGTGCATTTCTACGGGCGGATGGGAGGCATCATCCCCGCCCCGGATGAAGTCGTGAGTGCATTGCGCTCGATGATCCACACCGAGGTTCCACAAGCGGCGGAGGCGCACTGACATGTCTCAGGAAACCACACAGGATCTGACGGTGGAAGAGCAGGAACTGCTCGAGTGCGTCTACGCAAAGCCGCATACCCTCACCGATACACGGTTCCATTACTGCCCCGGCTGCGGCCACAGCGTTATCCACCGGGTATTGATGGAGGTGATTGAGGAACTGGACATACAGGACAAGACCATCGGTATCGCGCCGGTGGGTTGTTCGGTCTTCGCCTACAACTACATGAATATCGACATGCAGGGCACCGCGCACGGAAGAGCGAGCGCTGTCGCAACGGCGGTCAAACGCATTCTCCCGGACAGATACGTGTTCTCCTATCAGGGAGACGGCGATCTTGCGGCGATCGGTACCGCGGAGACCATCCATACTTGTAATCGCGGCGAGAACATCATGATCGTGTTCATCAACAATGCGATCTATGGCATGACCGGCGGGCAGATGGCTCCCACAACGCTGATCGGCATGAAGACGTCGACTTCACCCACCGGCCGCAACGTGGAGACCGGCGGCTATCCGATAAGGATGACGGAGATCGTGGCAACGTTCCCGGGTGTGTACTACGTGACGCGCCAGTCCGTGCACACGCCCAATGCCGTCCGGCAACTCAAGAAGGCCTTCACCAAGGGCTTTCAATATCAGAAGGAAAAGAAAGGCACATGTTTCATTGAAGTAGTCTCCAATTGTCCCTCCGGGTGGAAGATGACCCCGCTCCAGGCAAATGAGTGGCTGGTGGAGAACATGTTCCCCTTCTATCCGCCCGGCGACATCAAAGTCCCGAAATGAACTGAACGAATCGCAGACTGTCGACAAAAGGATGCACTTATGACTCATGAACTCTTAGCCGCCGGCTTTGGCGGACAGGGTGTGCTCTCGTTGGGAGCGACCCTGGCGTATGCCGGCATGATCGAGAACAAGGAAATCACCTGGATGCCTTCGTACGGTCCGGAAATGCGCGGTGGGACGGCGAATTGCATCATCATTGTCTCGGACGAACGGATCAGTTCGCCTATCGTCACGACCTTTGATACGGTCATCGCGCTGAACCAGCCGTCGCTCGAAAAATTTGAAAAGGCCGTGAAGCCCGGCGGGCTGTTGATTTATGACTCGACGAGCATGCTGACGCCGCCGCGCCGCACGGATATCCAGGTGGTCCCGATCCCCGCGGGGGATGAGGCCTTGAAGCTGAAGAACACCAAAGTGCTGAACATGATCGTTCTGGGCGCTTTTCTCGAGAGAACCCATGTCGTGGAAATCGATGCGATCATGAAAGCCCTGCGCAAGGCCCTGCCCGAACGGTACCATAACCTGTTACCGCTGAACGAGCAGGCATTGCGGCGGGGAATGGAACTCGCCGGCCAACCGGCAATGGTCTGACGGGGCAGAATGCCCGCAGCACTGGACGTTCAACAACGCGAGGAGCTTATGGAGCGGACGTGTGTGCATTCGTGCAAAGGTCTGTGCAATGCGCTGGACGTGATGGAACGCCGGGAGCAGGAAGCCATCGCGTTGTACCGTCAGTACGCCGCGGAGTGTGACTACCCCGACGTGAAGGAATTGCTTGATGCGTTGATCGCCGATCGCGAGCGGGGATTGCACCTGCTGCGGGAGAAACGGGAGACCCTGACCGCGAAATTCGCGGTCACCGACCGGATCAATGACAGCTTCGCCTGACCAACTTCAAGGACAAGGAGTGCCGGAACCCCTATGAGCAAATACACAATTGCCTGGCTGCCCGGGGATGGAATCGGAAAAGACGTGATGGACGCCACGCGCCTGGTCCTCGACCGGATCAAGCTCGACGCGGAATATGTGCACGGGGATATTGGCTGGGAATTCTGGTGCAAGGAGGGGGACGCCCTTCCCCAGCGGACAATCGATCTCTTGCGGCGCGTCAACGCCGCGATGTTTGGTGCCATCACCTCGAAACCCGTCAAGGCTGCCGAAGCGGAACTGATTCCCGAGCTGAAGGGGAAGGGGTTGGTGTACCGCTCGCCCATTGTGCGGATGCGGCAGATGTTCGACCTGTATATCTGTCTCCGCCCGTGCAAAGCCTATCCGGCCAACCCTCTGAACTTCAAAGACGGCATTGACCTGGTGGTGTTCAGAGAGAACACGGAAGACCTCTATGCCGGCGTTGAGTTCTTTCCGGTGCCCAAGGAGCTTTCGGATATGCTGTCGAAGCTTTCGAAGCCGTTCACTGCCTTCCGCGATTTGCAGGGCGATCAGTTCGCCATCTCCTGCAAGGTCAACACCAAGCGGGGATCGGAACGGATTGTCCGGGCGGCATTTGAATTCGCCAGGAAACACAACCGGCGGAAAGTGACGATCGTACACAAAGCAAATGTGGTGCGTGCAACTGACGGCCTTTTTCTCGAGGAGGCCCGGCATGTGGCGCGTGAGTATCCCGGGATACAGTTCGATGAAGCCAACGTAGATGCAATCTGCATGTGGCTGATGAAGAACCCCTTCAGCTACGACGTTCTTGTGGCCCCGAACCTCTACGGCGATATTATCTCCGACCTTGCCGCCCAGATGGTGGGCGGGCTCGGCTTCGGATGCTCCGGGAATATCGGACACCGGCTCGCCGTGTTCGAACCCTCTCACGGTTCGGCACCAAAATATGCAGGCCAGAACAAGGTGAACCCGATTGCGACAATTCTCGCCGCAAAAATGATGCTCGACTGGCTCGGTGAGACGGAAAAAGGCGCGCAGATCGAAAAGGCGACGGCTGCGGTGATCAGAGAAGGGAAGATCCGCACCTACGATATGGGAGGATCGCACTCGACGACGGATATTGCCGAAGCGATAGCCGCACATCTATGCTGACACCACACATCGTCCTGCATGAAGTCGGTCTGCGGGATGGACTGCAGATGGAAACTGCATCCGTCCCGACCGCGCAAAAACTCCAATGGGTCCGTGCTCTCGCCGCGGCCGGGATGGACGTCATCCAGGTCGGATCGTTCGTGCATCCTGTCAAGGTGCCGCAAATGGCGGACACCGATCAGGTGTTCCGTGAGCTTACAGCGCCGGGGGCGAGGCCGCCGGGGGTCGTGCTTTCGGGTCTTGTGCTGAACGAGAAGGGGCTCGAGCGCGGCATGGCATGTGGCGTGGACATGTTCTGCATGGGAGTTTCTGCAAGTGAGACACACAGCCGCAAGAATACCGGCATGCCGACGGCCGAAGCCACCGATCGAATCATCGGCATGGCCGTGTCAGCATTGAAAGCCGGAAAGGCCATCCAGGTTTCCGTGCAGTCCGCTTTCGGCTGTGGGTATGAAGGCGCAGTTCCTCCGGCCCGCGCAGTCGCGATTGTGCGGCGGTACCTCGAGGCCGGCCTGACAAGCATCAGTCTTGCAGATACGGCCGGCCATGCTACACCCGCGATGGTGGAGAATTTGTTCGAGGCCATCCGGGCCATGGACGACACGATCGAGTTGGCCTGTCATTTTCACAACACGTACGGCATGGCGATCGCCAACTGCTCTGCGGCGCTCCGGGTGGGTGTCCAGTCGGTTGAATCTTCGATTGCCGGCCTGGGTGGATGCCCGTATACGAAAATTGCGGGCGGCAATGTCTGCACAGAGGACTTCGTGCACATGCTCCAGCGGATGAACCTCCGGAAAGACGTCAATCTCGACGGCCTGATAGCTGTAGCCCGTGAGGTTGCTGCTTTCTTCAATCGGGATATGCCCGGTATGGTATACAAAACAGGCCCCATTCCTCAGTAGCCTCAAGCGCGACACGGACATGACATCATCTGCAGCATCGCTTCTTTCGGGAATCAGAGTTCTTGACATGACAAACGTGCTTTCGGGCCCGTTTGCCACGTTGCACCTCGCCCTGCTCGGCGCGGAGGTCATCAAGGTGGAAAATCCGGCGGACGGTGATCTGGCGCGCAAACTCGGATGTGTTCCGGAATACAACCGGCGGCTCATGGGAACGAGTTTTCTTGCCCAGAATGCCAACAAGAAGTCGCTCACCCTGAATCTCAAAGCGCCTGAGGGGAAGGAGATTTTCAAGAAGCTGGCCGCGACCGCGGATGTCGTGGTGGAGAATTTCCGTCCGGACGTTATGGGTCGCCTGGGTCTTTCGTATGAAGTGCTGCGTGCCATCAATCCGAGGCTCATCTACTGCGGTATTTCCGGTTTCGGCCAATCCGGCCCGGACGCTTTGAAGCCCGCCTACGATCAGATCATCCAGGGGCTGAGCGGGGAGATGGCCATCAATGGCGATGAGCAACTGAGTCCGTTGCGTGCGGGTTTTCCCGTGTGCGACACTGTCGGCGGATTGAATGCTGCGTTCGCCATCATGGCGGCTCTCTACTGGCGAGAGCGTTCGGGGGAAGGCCAATGGATTGATGTGGCACTCCTGGATTCCATCATGCCATTGATGGGCTGGGTGGTGGCGAATCTGCTGATCGGCGGCCAGCAACCGGTTCTCATGGGAAATGACAATTTTACCGCCGCTCCCTCCGGGTCGTTCCGCACCAGGGATGGAAGCATCAATATTGCTGCAAACAAACAGGAGCAGTGGGAAGCCGTCACCGATGTCCTCGGCGTGCCGGAACTCAGGAACGACCCGAGGTTCTCCGAGCGTGATACCAGGAAGAAGAACCGGAAGGCACTCACACTGTTGCTGGAGGAAAAACTCCAGGAGCGGGAAACTGGGTACTGGGTGGAAGTGTTGAACAATCACGATGTGCCGTCGGGCGCCATTCTGAGCCTGGACGCCGCGCTGCACCAGCCGCAGGTGACCCACCGGAACACATTCAGCACGGTCGATGTTGAAGGAATAGGCTCAATTCCGTTGTTCAATTTGACCGCCAAGTTTGAGAAGACCCCTGGGACTGTCACAGCTCCACCGCCAGCGCTCGGCGCGCACACCGCGGAAGTGCTCAAAGAACTCGGATATGAAGATGCGCAGATTACAGCATTGAAAGAAAAGCGTGTGGTGTGAACCCGGAACAGGAAAGGCATCTCATGGGAATGACAGTCGTCGAAAAGATTCTTGCGCGTGCAAGCGGACAGGCTGTTGTGAAGGCAGGCGACGTGCTCGAACCGAAGGTGGATCTGGCGATGTCGCACGAAAATGCCGCGCTGGTGGTGAATCAGTTCCTGGAAATTTTCAAGGATACCGGCCGTGAGGCACGTGTCTGGGATCCGTCTCGAGTGGCGATCATCTTTGATCACCGGGTTCCCGCGGAATCACCGAAGACGGCCACCAACCAGAAGAAGGTCCGTGAATTTGTAGCGCGCCACATGATCAGCAAGTTCCATGACATCCGCGGTGATCTCGGCGGTATTTGTCACCAGATTCTCCCCGAAAGCGGTTATGTCCGTCCCGGCGCGGTGGTGGTAGGTACCGATTCCCACACCACGAGCCATGGCGCTCTTGGCGCGTTCTCGTTCGGCATCGGTGCGACGGAGATGGCCAGTGTCTGGACGCTGGGGTATGCGGTGAACGTTGAAGTGCCGGCGACTATCAAGGTGGTGATTCACGGCAGATTTCCGCGGATGGTAGGACCGAAGGATCTGATCCTTCATCTGATCGGGAAACTGACCTCCCAGGGGGCGAACTTCCGTGTCATTGAGTTCCACGGCGAGACTATCCGGGCAATGCCCACATCCGGCAGACTGGTGATCTGCAATATGTCTGTCGAGGCAGGGGCCACGTCGGGCATCGTGCCGGCCGATGAAGAGACGGTGCAGTATCTCCGGGAGGAATCGGGAGTGACCGATCCCCTTGACCTTGTGCAACCTGATGAGGACGCGGTCTACGCGCAGACCCTTACGATTGATGTCTCGAAGCTCGAGCCGCAAGTTGCCTGTCCGCATTCCGTGGACAATGTGAAGCCCCTCGGTGCCGTGGTGGGGACAAGGGTAGATCAGGTGGTGATTGGTTCATGTACGAACGGCAGGCTCGACGACATCGAGGTTGCGGCGTCGCTTTTGCGGGGGAAGAAGGTTGCCCGGAACACCCGTATGCTGGTTTTTCCGGCGTCGGGCCGGATTTATCAGCGGGCGCTCGAACGCGGTTATATCGCCGATATCATGCGCGCAGGTGCAGTGGTGATGAACCCGGGCTGCGGTCCCTGCCTGGGCGTGCATGAGGGTGCGCTGGGAGACGGTGAGGTTGCGCTGTCGACCACGAACCGGAATTTTAAAGGCCGGATGGGAAATCCCACGGCGGACGTGTATCTTTGTTCGCCCGCTGTCGCCGCTGCTTCAGCCGTGGCGGGAATGATCGCCGATCCGAGAAAAGGAGTGTAAACACCATGGCACAAGTGGTCTATGTCGTCGGCGATGACATTTCAACGGATGTCATTTATCCGGGCCGGTACATGGCAACGGTGCTTCCGACGGAAACACCGCAGTTCGCGTTTGTTGACGATGCGGAGTTCAATGGCAGACTCAGGAACAGACAGATTCCCGCCGGCAGTATCATTGTTGCGGGAAGTAACTTCGGCTGCGGTTCCTCCCGCGAACAGGCTGTGTCCACGCTCAAGGGGCATGAGTTGATCATCGTCGCACGCAGTGTCGCGCGGATATTCATGCAGAACGCCATCAACCTGGGATTGCGTCTCGTTGTCTCACCAGGGATCACCGCGGCTGCAGGAGATGACCTGGTCATCGAGAGCAATCGCGTGGTGAACACAACCAGCGGAGCGGCCTTCCCGCTCGAGCCACTGCCGCGTGCGCGTCAGGTCATCGTCGACTCGGGAGGCCTGATTGCCTATACGAGAAAACGGATGCTCGAGCGTCCGGCTCTCTGATCGCCCGGATGTTCAGCCTGGCGGTGGATGACGGAAAGAGGAGCTGATGGAAGGCGCGATTGCGAATATCGATGTCAGCCTGTTAAAGAAGTACGACAGACCCGGCCCACGCTACACCAGCTATCCGACCGCTCCGCTGTTCAGCCCTGCATTCACGGCGGACGATTTTCGCCGGGAAATTGCAGCGACGAACACCCCGGACGCCTCTCCGGATCTTTCACTCTACTTTCATTTTCCCTTCTGCGATACGCTCTGCTATTTTTGCGGATGCACGATGCTCGTGACGCGGGACCGCAAACGCATTGAGGAATACAACCGTTATCTGCAGAAGGAAATGGCTCTTGTCGCGCCGCTGATCGCTCCGCACAGGCGGGCCACACAGCTGCACTGGGGCGGCGGCACTCCGTCGCATCTCTCGCCCGACCAGATCGTCTCCATCGCGGGCGCAATCCGGTCCGCATTTGCGATCGCCGCGGACGCCGAGACAAGTGTGGAAATCGATCCGCGGGAACTCTCCCTCCCGCACCTGGAAGCACTCCGGGAGGCAGGTTTCAACCGCATGAGCATGGGGATTCAGGATTTCGATCCTCACGTGCAGGCGGCGGTGAACCGTGTGCAACCACCGGAGACTTCCCGGCAGGTCTATACCTGGGCGCGTGAGCTCGGCTTCACGAGCATCAACCTCGATCTGATGTACGGACTGCCATTCCAGACGCTGGCATCGTTTGAGCGGACGGTTCGCGACATCATTGCCTACGGCGCCGACCGGATTGCCGTGTTCAACTACGCCCATGTCCCCTGGCTGAAACCCCATCAGAAACTCATTCGTCCCGAAGACCTCCCGTCACCGGAACTGAAACTCGATATGCTCAAAATGACCATCGAGAAGCTGACGCAGAACGGGTACGAGTACATCGGCATGGACCATTTTGCCAAGCCTGACGACGAACTTTCCCGCGCGCGGGCGGCCCGGACACTTTACAGGAATTTTCAGGGTTACTCGACTCGGGCGGGGGCCGATCTGTACGGTTTCGGGATGTCGTCCATCAGCCATTTCCGGAATATCTATGCACAGAACGCCAAGAATCTCCCGGAGTATTACCGGGCACTCGATGCCAGACATCATGCAACGCACCTCGGCTATCGCATGACCGGCGACGATCACCTCAGGAAGTTCGTGATCATGCGCTTGATGTGTGACCTCGAGCTGGACTTTGCGACGGTCGAACGGAAATTCTCTATTGATTTCCCTGCGGTGTTTGCCACTGCGCTCGAAGGGCTCAAGCCCCTCGCGTCGGATGGCCTGGTGGAGCTTACCGATTCGGGTGTCCGGGTCGTCGGTCCCGGCCGCCTGCTACTGCGTAATATTGCGATGTGCTTCGATGCGTATCTGGAACGAATGACGCGCGAGAAGCCGATCTTCTCACGAACAGTGTGAGGTCATTCTTCAGAGCCGCAAATCACGCAAGGAGACACTTTCCATGACCGCCAGAGTCGTTTCTCTTGCATTCCTTCTCTTCCTCATCAGTGCCTGCCCCATATCCTCTCCGTCCCAGATCAACCGTATATACGAGGGTTGGCGATGGGTGCGGTTCGGAACAGAATCCGGACTGCCGTCAGAGCGGATTCTCAAGGTGCTGGAAACGCCCCGGGGTGAAGTGTGGGCGCAGACGTCCCACGGATTGGCCTGGTTCGATGAATTCCGGTGGAATCATGTGCCCATTGCCGAAGTCAGTTACAGCGTACAGGCAAAGTACGGATTTGCCCCTGATTCAATCGGTTTACTCCTTTTTACCTCTAAAAAGGCTTACCATGTCGATCAGGATACTGTCCATCCGATTGACCTCCGGAGCAATGGCAAAGCTGTGCGTTTGCTTGCCGGGCAATGGTCACAGGGGGTGAGAATCTTTGTTGGTGATAGTCTGCTGCTCCGGGAGTCGGGTGGCACGCTGCAACCATTCCCCTCACCGTACGACACGCATCTGAAACCAAACGCGCCCCCGCGAGTCTTCATGAGCGGGATCACCTTCACGCGCCACTCCATGCTGGTGAATACGCAGGAAGCTCTGTATCGCTACAATGGCCATCAGTGGGACAAGTTGATCTCTTCTCCAATATACTACCTGCGAGTAACCCACTTCGAGGAAAACGACGCGGGCTCGGGGGCGGCGGTCCTCGAGACGACAATCGGCAGACCGGATGTCTACTTCTGGAATCCGGGGGGAGAGTTGCGGCATCGCCCTCAGGAAGGAGGAGACGGGGTCATTTCGTTGGATGTCTCTCCCGACGGGGAGACACTGCTTCTGCTTGCATCGGGAGAGTTGCGTCTCCACACACGAAGCGGCACACAGACACTTCCTCCGTTTCCGTCTCCCGTGAATTTTCCCCGGTATATCCGGTTCCGCCCGAATGGCGATCTCTGGGTGTGCACCGAACGCGGCCTGTTTCTCTGCCGGTTGAAATCAAATCGCTGGTCCAGCTGGGCAACCGGAAAGACCATGGCCGGGAAGATCGTTAGCAGTATAGCCCGATCGCGCGATGGTTCGTTCTGGGTTGGCACGCGGGAGGGGCTCTACGTGCGATCCGCTGACGGCAGCAGCAGGTTCATTCGATCGATTGGCGGACAGGCATTGAATCGCGTTACGGCAATCACCGAGGACCGTGAGGGGAACATGTGGATCGGAAGCGGGAGCACGTTTCCCGGGGCGTATCGGTGGGATGGCAAGAAATGGCGCCATTTTGGTCCGGCAGAGGGCCTCGACGCTCCCCGCGTCCATGAGATTGTACTCACCAGAAGCGGCAAACTCTGGTTCATGGGGATGGCAGCCGGACAGATATACAGAATTCCTCCGGCGGAGCCGGGGGTGTTTTGTTACGAAGGCGGCACGTTTTCGCATATCGGCCCGGCCGACGGACTTCTCGACGGCCGTGCATACGCGATGGTGGAGGATCGGGACAGCGCACTCTGGTTTGGCACTCTCACGGGACTCAGCAGGTTGTTTCACGGTACGTGGCAATATTGGAGGTGCGGTCAGGAGTTCTCAAATCATGCGGTATTCACACTCGCGGTAGATTCCACGAATCGTCTCTGGTTTGGTCGAAGGTGGGAAGGATTGGGATATATCGACAGCACGGGGACAGCGCGCTCATATACGGTCGAGGATGGATTGGTCAGCAACCAGGTCTGGGATCTTCAGGTGGATCCGGACGGGCGCCTCTGGATAGGAACGATGGAGGGCATAGGAAGCTACGATGGCACGACATGGATGAATTTTGAAGCAAGCGCAGGGCTCACAAATAGCGAGATCTGGTCCATCCTCTACGCGGACCGGCGTATCTACGCGGGTTCTCAGGGGGGAGGCGTCAGCATTCTCGACCTGGACCAAATCGATGCCATTCCGCCCAGGCTCACACTGGAAACGCCGCTCGTCGACGAGGGGCGCGCTACGCTGTCATGGACCGTCAACGCGTACTGGGGGGATGTCGCTCCGGCGGAGATACGGACGCGCCATCGTCTCGGGGACTCGCCCTGGTCCGCCTGGAATCCGGAGCGCACGGTCTCCTTTAGCCTTCTCAGACCGGGCAATTACCGGTTTGATGTCGAATTGCATCCTGCGTCGCGGAAGGGGCCGGCCAAAATCGCCAGTGTCGACTTCTCCATCCCGCCTCCGCTCTACCTCCGTCCGTCAGTTGCTGTTCCGCTGGTGCTCCTGGGGATACTTGTGCTGGCCCTGGCTGCAGCCATCTGGGAACGCAAACGCCGGTTTGACCGGGCTGTACGAGAGAGCGAGGCCCGTTTTCGTGCACAATATAGAAGCAATCCCATCCCGACCTTTACCTGGAAACACAGCGGGAAGGAACTCTACCTTGTGGACGTCAATGACGCGGCACTGGCGCTGTCCCTCGGCAGCGTGGCAGCATGGGTGGGCAGATCCCTTCGAGAGATTATAAAGGATATGCCGGAGTCCATTGCACAGATCGAGCAGTGTTATGCGTCACAATCAGTGGTCCGCGAGGAAAGGCAGTACCGTTCTCTTACGGAGGCACGAACGGCGGATCTCATTGTGATTCACTCGTACGTGCCCCCGGACATGGTGTTGACCCACGTTGAAGATGTCACCGAGCGAAAGCTTGCGGAGGGCAAGGTCCGTGAATCCCGTGAACAGCTGCGCGCACTCGCCGCCCGGCTGGAATCGGTGCGGGAAGAGGAACGAACCCAGTTGTCACGGGAGATTCACGACGAACTGGGCCAATTGATGACCGGGCTGAAGATGGATCTCTCCTGGCTGCGCAAGCGGGTGCACGAGATGGGTGGGCGGGTCGCCGATGGCATAGAGGGTCGCATCCAGCAGATGAACGGGATGCTGGATGATTCTATCCATACGGTGAGGAAGATTGCCGGCCAGTTGCGGCCTGCCCTGCTGGATCAACTCGGCCTTATGGCGGCGATGGAATGGCAGGCAAAGGAATGGGAGGCCCGCACGGGTATTACATGCTGCCTCCACAAACAGTCCGAGGAGCCACACGTTTCCCACGAGCAGGCAACCCAACTCTTTCGTATCTTCCAGGAGCTGCTTACCAATGTGGCCAGGCACGCCCACGCGACATCGGTCGAAGTGATCCTGGGCTATGCCGCAGACGAATTGTATCTGGAGGTCAGTGACAACGGCCAGGGAATTCATGAAGAAGAAATTCATCGCCCTAAGTCACTCGGCATTGTCGGCATGGAGGAACGTGCGGCGCGAATCGGAGGGAGCATGCACTTCACCGGACAGCCCGGCGGCGGCACGACGGTTCGTGTGACCTTTCCCATCGAACAGGGTGAACTATGATTCGAATCTTGATCGCGGATGATCATCCCGTCGTGCGTCGGGGCGTACGGCAGACCCTGGCTGAAGAATTCGCCGGCTGTGAAGTCGTTGAAGCGGAAACCGCGGCGGAGCTGATCTCACTTGTCCATTCCGGCGTCTGGAGCGTCGTGATTCTGGATCTCTCTCTTCCTGACAGGAACGGACTCGATGTGCTGAAAGAATTGCAGGTTGATTATCCGGACCTGCCGGTGGTGATCCTGAGCATGCATCCGGAGGACCAGTTTGCCGTCCGGATGATGCGGGCGGGTGCCTCGGCATATATTACCAAGGAAAGCGCCTCCGACGAGCTGGCACAGGCTGTCCGTCACGCTCTCGCCCACAGAAAGTACATGAGCGCGGCGCTCAGCGAGCGGCTGGCTCTGGAAGCAGTCCTGGAAGACGGCGCCAAGTCTCAAATGCTCTCTGATCGGGAGATGCAGGTGCTGTGTCTGATCGCGGAGGGGAAGACCCTCACAGAAATCTCCGAAATCCTGATCCTGAGCGTCAAGACTGTAAGTACATACAGAGCAAGGCTTCTGGAGAAGCTTGATGTCAAGACGAACGCGGATCTCGTGCATTATGCGATTTCGCACGGATATGCGAGGATGTAGCCGTCTGTAGGAATCTTCCTACAGGCCCTTCCGAAATTCCTACATGTACCTTCCTGTTTTCCTACACGAGAATCAGCGTTTCAGGAATTGACCCTCTCCTCGCACCGGTGTACATTGCCCGCACTGGAGTGCAGCTGGAAGTTTGATAAAACCGCCGGGATCCATCGGGGGGAGCGTATGGTTGAGATTGCAGGTTTGACCGTGGCGGTTGGTCACGGGCATGCACATGTGCGCGACGGAATCAGACAGATCCTTCTTGGAGAGATTCACGCCGCACGTGTTGTAGAAGCAAGGAACGCCAAAGAGATGGAAGCGCTGCTGAAGCAACACCACCCGCGTGTGATCGTGCTGAGCGATTCTTTTCCGGGGCAGCCGATCCAGGAACAGTTGGCGATTTTTCGGAAAATTGACCAATCCATGCGATGCATTGTCCTGAGCGGTTATCCTCATGACAGCGTCAATGCGCTCCTGTTAGAAGCTGGAGCAGACGCCGTCATCATGGAAGAGAAAATTATAGACGATCTTGTTCCTGTCGTAAAGAGTGTGCTTGGGGAGGAAAACAATTCCTGTCGGGGCCTCGTGGAAGACAGTTTGCGGTAGACGGCTGAGCTCGGGGAAGAGCCGTCTGTGTCCGCACTGTCTTCCAAGGACCTTTGCAGATCACGTCCCACCCCGGATGTACTCATCCACTCCTCCTCTCTCCAGCCATTACCTCATCAATCTCATTGCAGCTGACACTCCTCCATTGTATCTTTGGAAGTCCACACCAGTCATCCTATGACCGATCCGCATCGTCAACTCGCCGCATTCCGCGCCTTGCTGAACCGCCTGCAGGTGGAGATCGGCAAAAGGGAACAGGCTCACCGCGCCGCCCTTGAGGCCGTCGACCCTTCATTGCGCGGGAGCGCCCGCAATTTCCTGGCGTTCCTGGCTGTGCAGGACAGCTCGACGCCGGCGCTGAAGAGATTTTTCGAGACCCTCGGGATGCAATTCCCGGCCGTACGGCCCGCGCGCATCACCATAGGAATCCAGAGGGCGCGCTGGTTATTGGAGGCTCTCACAGGCGTTGGACAGACGCCCCCCCTCCTTCATCGTGAACAGGACGACGGGCTTGCACAACGGTCGGAAGATCTGCTGGGCCGGAAGCGCAAAGGCTTCTCCTCGCACATCATGGTGACACTTCCCGATGCAGCGGTGACCGACCGGAACGTGGTGAAAGATCTCCTCAAAGCGGGAATGACCATCGCCCGGATCAATTGTGCGCAGAACGGCAGGCGGGAGTGGAATGCGATGATCCGGAATGTCCGCCTTGCAAGCCGTACAACCAGACTGCCGTGCCGGATCCTGATGGACCTCTCTGGCCCGAAACTCCGGACGGGGCATATGGTTCCCGGACCACGGGTTGCGCATCTGCGGCCGCGCCGGGACCTTTTTGGCCGCACCGCGGCACCCGCAGTCGTCAGGCTTAGCCGACCCTCCTCGCGTCCACAAGAAGGCCATCCCACGGTCATTCCCGTGCCGCAGCGCTGGCTCGCCGGAATTCGCAGAGGCGACCGGATATCATTCATCGATGTACGGGGAAAGAAACGCAGGTTGACTGCCGGGAGAAGTCAGTCCGGTGTTCGGCTGGCGGAGATCCACGAGACGGCATACGTGCAGAGCGGGACACGGCTGGATCATGTGGATCGGCGCGGTCGTCACCGCATCGCGCGAATCGGCGTACTCCCGCGCGTGGAAATGAAGATTCCTCTGCGTCCGGGTGACATCCTGGTCGTCCACAACGACCCCCGGCCCGGCGAACCCGCGCAACACAATGCGAACGGCAAGGTGCTCCGTCCGGCTCACATCTCCTGTACTCTGCCCGGGGTGTTTCAGTGTGTCAGAGCGGGAGATCCCGTGATGTTCGACAACGGGATCATCCAGGGTGTCGTTCAGAAGAAGTCCAGAAGAGAATTCCGGGTGCGTATCGCCCGGACAGCCGGTGAAGAACGGACGTTGCGTGCCGACAAGGGGATGAATCTTCCCCGTACGGTGGTGCATACCCCGGTGCTGACGGCGAAAGACCGCAGGGATCTCCGGTTCGCCGCAAACCACGCGGATCTTGTGAGCCTGTCATTCGTGAGAACAGCGGAGGATGTGGAGCGACTGCAGGAGAGCGTGGAGCGGGTACGGGGAAGAAAACCCGGGATCGTGATCAAGATCGAAACGTGCGAAGCGGTGCGACAGCTTCCGTCAATAGTCCTGGCGACCATGCGCCGGCGGCGAAGCGGCATCATGATGGCCCGCGGGGATCTAGCCGTGGAGTACGGCTGGGAGCGCCTTGCAGACCTCGAAGCCGTCCTCCTGGCCATGTGCCGTGCCGCCCGGCTTCCGTTCGTCGTCGCCACAGAGATTTTGGAGACGATGAACAAAAGGGGTGTCCCCTCGAGAGCGGAAATGATCGATGCCGCCGTGGCTTCGCACGCTCAGGGGGTACTGCTCAACAAAGGTCCACATCTTGTTGCGACGACCCGCATGCTGGGCAGAATCCTGCGCACAGCATCCGGACGGAAACGCGGCTACTTCTTCTTCAGCTGATCGGCCACAGCCTTGGCCGCGGCCTCGATGGCCGCCGTGTCACCGAGATAGTAGTGCGCGATGGGCTTCAACGAGTCGTCCAGCTCGTACACAAGCGGGATTCCCGTCGGGATATTCAACTCCACGATTTCCGCTTCGGGTATGTTGTCCAGGTACTTCACCAGTGCGCGCAGGCTGTTGCCATGTGCTGCGATGAGAACACGCTTGCCGCTCTTGACGGTCGGGGCAATGGTGTCGTGCCAGAGGGGGAGAAATCGTGCGACGGTGTCTTTGAGGGATTCCGTCAGCGGAAGGTCCGCCGCACCCAGTGACGCATAGCGCGGATCCCGGCCGGGATAGCGGGGATCAGTCTGCGTCAATGCAGGCGGCGGCACGTCATAGCTGCGTCGCCAGATTTTCACCTGATCCATACCGTGCTTTTCAGCGGTTTCCGCCTTGTTCAATCCCTGCAGTGCTCCATAATGGCGTTCGTTGAGCCGCCAGTGATTGTACACCGGGATGTACATTTGATCCAGCTCTTCAAGGGCGACCCAGAGAGTCTTGATGGCGCGTGAGAGAACAGAGGTGTAGGCAAGGTCGAACAGATATCCTTCCTTCTTGAGGGTCTTGCCGGCATCATGTGCTTCCCTGAGCCCTTTGTCGCTTAACCCGACATCCGTCCAGCCTGTGAACCGGTTCTCCTTATTCCATGTACTCTCGCCGTGGCGCAACAGCACGATTTTTTTCATAGTGTTCGCTTCCTCATGATCAATGTGAACGGATGGAGCTCGATGAACTCTCCTAAAGTACGAGATTTTTGCCGGTTCTGCAAAGGATCGATCCGGGAAGAGAAAGTATTTGCATATTCGAAGAATCCGCCTATCTTGAATCCACCGAGGGAGCAGTACTCCTATCCCCCATCGTAAGGAATTCCGATGATGAGATGCTTCGAAAGGTATACCATGGCGATGATCCTCAGCCTCAGCGCGGTCTTCGGGTCGGGTTGCGGCCCCGGTGACACGAAGATCTCCCGGCAGCCATTTGGCGAGACACGGGATGGCAAGAACGTGGAGCTCTTCACGCTTCGCAACAGGAATGGTATGGAAGCCAAGATCACAAACTATGGTGGCATTGTCGTCTCGCTTCTTGTACCCGACCGCAATGGCACCATGGGTGATGTCGTGCTGGGCTATGACAAGCTCGACAGCTACATCGCCGATAATCCGTATTTCGGTGCATTAATAGGGCGCTACGGCAATCGCATCAGCAAGGGTCAGTTCACCCTGGACGGGGTGGCCTATCGCCTGGCCGTCAACGACGGTGAGAACCATCTCCACGGGGGTCTGAAGGGGTTCGACAAGGTCGTGTGGGATGCAGCGGAAACCGAATCCAGGGAAGGTCCTGCGCTGCACCTCAAGTACGTGAGTCCGGACGGAGAAGAAGGATATCCCGGAACGCTTCTCGTTGATGTGATCTACACGCTCACAGACTCCAACGAGCTCAAGATTGTCTACAGCGCCGTGAGTGACAAGCCGACCGTGGCAAATCTTACGCACCACTCCTATTTCAATCTGGCCGGGGAAGGAAGCGGCACGATTCTGGATCATGTGTTGACAATTGATGCGGACCTCTTCACTCCTGTAGATCCCGGGTTGATTCCCACAGGAGAACTGAGGTCCGTAGAAGGCACGCCGCTGGATTTCCGGAAGCCGACCCGTATCGGAGAGAGGATTGGCGCCGATGATGAACAGTTGAAGCTGGGCGGCGGGTACGACCACAACTGGGTGCTGAACAAATCCACAAATGCGCTCACGCAGGCCGCACGTGTGGAGGATCGGTCCACCGGGCGCATCATGGAAGTATTGACGACGGAGCCCGCCCTGCAATTCTATTCGGGGAACTTTCTCACCGGGAAGCATATCGGCAAGAAAGGCCACCCGTATGTGTACCGCTCGGGCTTCTGCCTGGAAACGCAGCATTACCCCGATTCGCCAAACAGACAGGAGTTTCCATCGACAGTACTTGATGCCGGGAAGAAATACTCTTCCACGACGGTCTATAGATTTTCCCATGAGTGAATTCTGCAGTCCACATTCCGGAGGCAAGGCGATGAAAATGCATTGTGGCGTGTGGCTTCTGGTCCTGGCGCTGCTGGTCGGGACTTCTGACATGACGGCGCAATCGAAGAAGAGCGACAAAGAAAAGAAGGCGAAGACAACAGCGACGAAAGTGAAGGAAACAAAAAAGAAGAAAGACGCCACAAAAGAGTCAAAGAAAGAAGCGAAAAAAGAATCCGCGAAAGCATCCAAGAAAGACTCAAAGAAAGAATCGGCAAAAGAATCGGTAAAAGAATCCAAGAAAGACACAAAGAAAGAATCGACAAAAGAATCCAAGAAAGAAGCAAAGAAGGATTTGAAGAAAGACGTAACAAAGGCGAAAGAGCAGACGAAAGCGAAGGCCAAGACCGACGCAGCGAAGACCAAGACCGACGCGGAGAAGACGCCCGTCGAGAAGCGGGCAAAGAAGGAACGTGTCACAAAGGAAGAAAACGCACCGAAGGAGCAGAAGCAACGGGAAGAACCTGCACTGGAACCAAAGAACGACGAACGGGATGAAATCGTCGGCAAGACCGCGGATGGGAAGAGTGTGTATGCAGGGTCCCGGGGAGGGCACTACTACATAGGGGAGAGCGGCAACAAGACGTACGTAAAAGAGTTTGTAGGAGCGAAGATCATCGGGAAGACCAAAGATGGCAGCCCCATTTACGAAGGACCGCGGGGCGGCCATTATTACTACAACTCGAACGGCAACAAGACGTACGTGCCCAGAGACAAGTAGACAACGCGGTTGTCGAGCGACGCAGACCGGTCATGGTGCCCGGTCTGCGTCGCGCCTGTTTTGAGGGGCTACTTCTGGTAGAGCATGTACACCGACAATAGCCAGGGGATGATGCTGGAATACCAGGCCATCTGTGCGCGCTGTATCCAGCGGAATTTCTGTGTCGCAATTGTCGCGGTGCGATAGCACTGTTCCGTGAGGTCTTCGAGATACTCCTCGTCATTGATCGTCTTGACGCGCTCTGCAAAAGTACCGCTGGTAACTGCAGATATTGATCCGAAGAAGACAATGGATCGGGCGGGTCGTGAAGTGCGTGGGAGAGAACTGAGCGAAAGAAAGAGAAGGCTGAGCAGCAAGCCGAGCGCTGCGAGGGTGACAAGACCCACCACCCACGCCTGCACGACTTCCTGGCGCGTGACAAGAGCAGCCAGCAGTGCAAGCATCGTGGTGTTCATTCCGATGAGCGTGGCGACTTTGGTGTCCGCCCCGTTGTTTGTAACAATGAGACGGAACAGTGACACTTCCATGAATCTGTTGCGTTCAGGTGTATCCATGATCACTCCACGAGATGAATTACGGTGCCAACTTACTCGCCCGCGGGGGTGTGGATCTCCCCCGTAGTCTTTTCATAATAAGAAGCAGTTCAGAGAGAAGCAATCCGGCTGTTGATACTCATCGATTTTGGATATATTGTCAGTGACAGCAGAGCTCGCAGAGACCGTTCATCCCGGCCACGCGTGCTTCGCGGATGAGCCCTCAGTGCAATGAGTTCAGCTCAATCGCTCCTGTGTGAAGTATGTGTACGTTCAGGACAACCGACCATGCAGACATCCTTTGCATCCCGCATGAGCATCCTCCGGGCTTCCGATATCCGCGAGATTCTCAAAGTGACCCTGAACCCCGACATGATATCGTTCGCCGGAGGCTTGCCTGCCCCGGAGTTGTTCCCCAATCTTGCGATCGCCCGGATTGCCGAAGAGATCCTCCGCACGCGGGCACGCGTGGCGCTGCAGTATTCTCCCACTGAAGGGATTCAGCCGCTGCGCGAACAGATCGCGAGCCGCATGAACACCCTCTGGTCAACACACTTCGGTGCCGAGGATATACTTGTAACAACCGGATCGCAGCAGGGATTGGACCTCATCGCCAAACTCTGGATAGACGAGGGTGATGCCGTGATCTGCGAAAGCCCGACATATCTCGGGGCGGTCATGGCATTCAATGTCTTCAAGCCCCGCTGGGTCGAAGTGGCAACTGACGCGGACGGGATGGACCTCGCAGCCCTTGAACATGCGCTGCGGACCGGGGAACGGGTAAAGATGATCTATGTCGTGCCGAACTACCAGAATCCCACGGGACGTACATGGTCATTTGAACGCCGCCGGGGTTTGCTGGCACTGGCACAACGCTATAGCGTGCCGATTATCGAAGACAACCCCTACGGCGAATTGACGTTCGAAGGAGAGCCCCCCCGGGCGATCCAGGCCATGGACAACGAAGGATTAGTCCTCACCCTCGGAACATTCTCCAAGATCTTCTGTCCGGGGCTTCGCATCGGATGGATTGCCGCCTGCAGGCCCATTCTGGACAAGCTTGTCGTGCTGAAACAGGCGGCCGATTTGCACTCTTCCACACTCGACCAAATGATTGCTTCGGCGTACTTGCAGACATACGATATCGAAAAAGATCTCGTCCAAAAGCGGGAAGTCTACCGCAAACGAAGAGATGCAATGCTGGCAGCCCTGGAGACCGAGATGCCTCCGGGCGTCACCGTCACGCACCCGAAGGGCGGGCTCTTTCTCTGGCTTGAATTGCCGGAAGCGGTGGATGCCCGCCGGCTCCTCCGCATCTCCCTCGACCGGGGAGTGGCATTCGTTCCCGGTGAGTCCTTCTTCCCGAACACGCAGCGTAAGAACACCCTGCGCTTGAATTTCTCCAACATGCCCGAGCAGAGGATTGCTGAAGGGATTAGCCGCCTCGGAACTGCAATGAAAGAAATGCTCGCGCAGGCTGCTGTCGCCGAATAACCAGATCTTCCCCTGGATTCGCCTGCCTCCATCATCCCGGGGAGGCAGGCAGGTTCACGCACCCGCCGTCTCCCGCCGCCCCTTCCAAAAGTCGATCCCCAGCGCCACGAGAACGGGTATGTATTCTCCTGCCATTGCAAGCGGATGCTGTTCCCATACACCCACGGACCTGTACTCCATGACCGTGAAGACCGTGAGACTCACCGTGGCCGCGAGAATCACTCCTGACCACTGACGCACAAGCGGCAGGAAGAGCACCAACCAGCATACGTACCAGGGATGGACGACGGGCGAGAACAGCAGGAGTGCCAGCGTGGCGAGATACATTTTCCTGATCTGGCTCCCCCGCATCCGCAGGAGCACCAGAAGGGAGATCACAAGACATCCCGCACAGAGAAGACGCGAGGGGAGGTTGTCGGCGAGAAACAGATTCGCCACCTCGAAGGCAACACCGTTGAAGGTCCAGTGCCGGCTGAATGTGAGCAGTCCTTCAAACGGATTTGATGACGGGAGGTACGGGAGAAACTGCAGCACGAAAGGAACAAACGGCAGTGTCAGGATCCATGCTCTCGCTGAGGTGTTCCTCGCGCCGAGGACAAAGAAGGGCAGGAGCAGCAATCCGACGGGTTTGATCGCGAGGCTTAAGCCGAGCAGAACCATGGCCCGGCCTTGTTTCTGAGAAAGGTAATAGAGCAGCGCGAACGCAAGGAGGGGGAGGCCCAGTCCATCAAGGTGCGCGTCAAATGCAAACTGCATGATCGGGAGTGGGCAGAGAGCATAGAGCAACGTGCGTACGGGCGGCATATCCAGGAGTTTCGCAAGGCGCCACAACGCCGTGATCGTCAGGGTCTCGGCGATAAGCAGGAAAAGTTTGAACCCCCACACCGCTTCGGCTGCAAGCTGGTAACTCAGATAAAATATCCACTCGCTGAGCGGAAAATAGACTGATTTCATCTCCGGATGATTCACGGCGGCCGGGAGCAGGTCTGACCTGAGAACTGCCAGCTCCTGAGCATCTGGGGAATAGAGGTAGGGGTTGATGCCAGCTGCCTGCACCTTACCGTCCCAGAGGTAGCGGAAGACATCGTCCGAACCCACCGGCATGGCGAAGAGGAACGTTGCGCGGAGCAGGAGAGCGATGCCCAGGAGACCCAGCACGGTGCTTTCGGGGAGCTCTGCGTGCTGCACTTCAATGGCGAGCCAGATATAGACGGATGAAGAGAAGAGAAAGATCGCCGCATAACAACCAATGCCGTAGACGCCGCACACATGAAGTGCAATCAGGGTTCCCACGATGATGCCGGCGGGAAGCAGCACTCTGGTATGTGATGCCGTGGGCATGGTGTGGACACCGGATGAGTCTTCCCACATAATACCTCGGCCTGCGGACAAATGCAAAGGACCGGGACTTGGTTCCGATGGTTGGTTGTATGCTACTCTGTTTCTTCGCATATTTAATATCTATTTCTTCTTGCGCACGAACGGGGGTAAGGAAGAAGGCATATGCAGCTCAGGAATGACATCCGGAATATCGCAATTATTGCGCACGTCGACCACGGGAAGACCACGCTTGTGGATCACATGCTGCGCCAGACCGGCACATTCCGGTCGAACCAGCAGCTGATCACGCGCGTCATGGACTCCAATGATCTGGAACGGGAGCGTGGCATCACCATTCTGGCCAAAAATACGTCCGTCCATTACAGTGGGGTGAAGATCAACATCGTTGACACTCCCGGACATACTGATTTCGGCGGGGAAGTGGAGCGCACCCTCACCATGGTTGACGGCGTCCTCCTGCTTGTCGATGCTGCGGAGGGTCCGCTGCCGGGAACGAAGTTCGTTCTCAAGAAATCGCTCGATCTTCACCTCAAGCCTCTCGTGGTCATCAACAAGATCGACAGGAAGGACGCACGTGCACACGAGGTCCTGGACGAGGTGTTTGAGCTTTTTCTTTCCCTTGGCGCAAATGATGAGCAGATTGACTTCCCGACCATTTACTGCATCGCCAAGCAAGGCATAGCGAAGAAGGAGTTGGATCAGGAGAGTACCAACCTCATGCCCTTGCTGGATGCGATCATTACGCACGTTCCGCCTCCGCCGGGCGACACCGTGTCCCCTTTCCAGATGCTTGTCACCACGATCGACTACAGTGATTACCTCGGGCGTCTGGGAATCGGCAGGGTGCATCGTGGCACGATTCATCTCGGCTCTTCAATGAAGATCATTCATCGCGACGGGGTGGTCGATGACGCGCGTGTCACGAAAGTCTACACGTTTGAGGGGCTGAAGCGTGTCGAGGTGGAACAGGCCGGTGCCGGAGACATTATTGCCCTGGCGGGGATGGAGGACGTGGACATCGGCGAGACCATCGCTGATCAGTCGGACCCCACGGCGCTGCCCTTCGTGGCCATTGAAGAGCCGACGCTTTCCATGAACTTTGTCGTGAACAACTCCCCCTTCGCAGGGCTGGACGGGAAGTACGTCACGACGCGGCATTTGAGCGAGCGGCTGATCAAGGAACTTCGCTCCAACGTCAGTTTACGCATCGAACTCACCGACTCTCCGGACACATTCAAGGTGAGCGGCAGGGGGGAGCTGCACCTGGCGATTCTGATCGAGACGATGCGCCGTGAGGGATACGAATTTCAGGTTTCCCGGCCCGAGGTGATATACAAGCGGATCGACGACGTGCTCTGCGAACCGATGGAACACGTGATTATTGATGTACCGGATGAATTTGTGGGCATCACGATTGAGAACCTCGGACGGCGCCGGGGCGAACTGAGGAACATGTTGAGCAGCAGCGGAAACACGCGCCTTGAATTCGTCGTACCCGCGCGGGGATTGATCGGGTTCCGGGGTGAGTTCCTGACGCAAACCAAGGGCACAGGCCTCCTCCATCATAATTTCCACGGGTATGAGCCGTATAAGGGGGACCTGGTGCACCGCACGAAAGGCGCGCTGGTGTCCATGGAGGCCGGGGAGGCGGTTGCCTACGGGATGTGGAAGCTCCAGGAACGGTCTGTGTTCTTTATCGCGCCGGGCACGAAAGTGTACGTAGGGATGGTCGTGGGGGAGAATGCCCGGGAACATGACATGACCGTCAACGTCTGCAAGACGAAACAGCTGACCAACATGCGTGCATCCGGTTCCGACGAGGCGGTCCGCCTTGAGCCGCCGCACATTCATACCCTGGAACAGGCCATCGAATGGATCGGCGACGATGAGCTTGTGGAAGTGACGCCGCGATCCATCAGAATTCGCAAGAAGCACCTGGATGCCGACGTCCGGAGACGGATGTCAAAGAAAGCCGTTGAGGCCGACGAATCCGCAGGGTGAATTGTCGCGCGAAGGGTCTCAAACAACGCAGCCCGGCTCATAAGAGCCGGGCTGTTGAGTCAGGTACGTATCCGTGTTGTCAGAACGTAAGGCCTGCTGTTACAATGGGGACCAGTGTGACTGTTCCTTCCTCGAGGGGGATCCAATTGAACTTCATCTCGGCGAAGATGAAAGTGCCGCTGATATCAAAGTCAACTCCCACGCCCGCATTGTATGTGAAGACGGTCTGCTGCTTCAGGATCGTGACCGGCTTCATGTTGGCGCCGCTCAAGGCAAGGGTCACATCGGTGGCTTTCACGTTGCAGACGCCCACGCCGCCTGTGACATAGGGTTTCACCACCGGTAGCGGGAGCACAACGAGCTTCGCATTGGCGTTCCCCGAGATCATGTCTACTTTGCCACCTTCGACGTACGATACCGGCAAGGCGCCAAAACTTTGCTTAACGTAGGTCGAGAATTTGTCCTTGTCAGGCGAAACGGTGAGGTAGTCGCCCGAAATACGGAAGGTGATGACAGGAAGATTGATATCCAGATGAACGCCGCCGCCATATCCGAGGCCGTACACTTCGTCCAGTGCCACCTGCAGCGTTCCGGAATTGGACTGGTCAATCTGCAAAAGTTGTTTCACCTTTGCATTTACGTCAGAATTGATCATATTACCGTGTACGCCAAACCCAATCGTCTGCGCCGAGGCTGAGAACGCGAAAAGCAGGGCACAAAAGAGTAGTAAGCGTTTCATAGTCCCTCCTTGGGTAGTTATAGTCGTCTTAATGTCCATCGAACGTTTGTGAGTGTTGCCCTGGGGGTATCCTCTACGAATCTATGCTGTTGGCGGCACATTAGCAAGTTCAATCAAGCCATTTTTCTGTAGTGTCTTTCCGTTTTACAGAGGTTACCATGACAAACGGTCGTTTTTTGCTGGCATTGCTGGTTATTCTCATGGGGGTCGTCCCAGGATGTGACCAGGGAATGGGCCCCATCACCGAAGAGACCGGCTTTAGCGGCATCATATTCTACAAGAACTGGCCCCCTCCTGAGAACATCCTGGAACTCCGCCTTGTGGCACTTGAAGAATATCCGGCAGACAGCACCGGTCTCATTCAGGCCCTTTTTGCAATGCGGGCGGCGATCTACCCTCACATTACCACGGGAGTCCTGCCGGCGCTGCAAATCCTCGGCAACAAATCCGCGGACACGGTGCACTACACCTTCACCAAGGAGGGGACGATACTGAAGGAGGTCACCTACAATTATGTGGTTCTGGCCTGGCGGTACGGGCCGGACTATTTCGCCGACTGGGCTCCCGCCGGTGTGTTCACGCTCACGCCCGGGACTTTTGATCCGGCGCCGGTGATTGTGCGCGCCCACCGCATGCGGAAAGATGTCAACATCTCCGTCGACTTCAACAACCTTCCCCCGAAACCATGGCGATGAAACGCATCTCTTTGACACTCGCATTGCTCGCCTCCGTTACTGCGCTTGCATTGGCAGCCGGTGGCAACATTACCGGCCGGGTCACTGCTATTACCGACCGCCAGACCGAACCCCTCATCGGCGCGGTTGTTCTTGTGCAGGGATCGGTTCGCGGCACTACGACTAATCTCAAGGGAGAATACCGTATTGCGGATCTCCCGTCGGGCCGCTATTCGGTCACCGTCTCGATGGTCGGGTACCAGCGGAGTACCCGCACGGACATTGCTGTGGAAGAAGGCCAGGATGCCGTTGCCAATTTCACCCTGACGTCGTCACCGGTGCAGATCGACCAGGTGGTTGTGACTGCAAGCAGACGGGCCCAATCCCTGGAAGAAGTTCCGGTCAGCATCTCCGTGCTCGATGCGGGGGAGATCCGCCAGCGGAATGCGATGGTGATTGACGATGCGCTCCGGTATATCCCGGGTGTGAACATGACGGGCTTCCAGGTGAACATCCGCGGCTCCAGCGGATACAGCAGGGGCGCAGGAAGCCGTGTGTTGATGCTGCTGGACGGCATCCCTTTCATCGCCGGCGACACCGGTGAACTCAACTTTGAAACCGTTCCCGTCGGAATGGTTGACCGGATCGAAGTGGTAAAGGGTGCAAGTTCCGCACTCTACGGCTCCAACGCCCTCGGAGGCGTCATCAACGTTATTACCAAGGAAATCCCGGAAACGCCCAACACGACTCTCCGTCTCTTTGGAGGAGTATACAACCAACCCTCGCACGAGGAGTGGAGATGGAGCGACAAATGGCGGTTTGTGAATGGACAGTCGGTGAGCCACACCTATCGCGTCGGCAACCTCGGCCTTGGATTGTTTCTGTCACGCCAGTTTGATGACGGATACCGCAAGAACGATTACCGGCGCCGGTACAACGTCTTCGTCAAGGTCAAGGAGGACTACGCGCAGAACGATGCGCTGACAATGACGTTCGGGTTGCTGTATCAGTACGGCGGGCAATTCCTCTACTGGCGGAGCCTCGACTCGGCGTATCTTCCGCCGCTCGCACAGGCGGACGACAATATCAAGTCCATCCGTTTCTTCACCACGGGGCAGTATACAACGGTGATAAACGAAGGCTTTGCCCTGACCACGCGTGCCATGTGGTTCCACAACGACTGGGGATTTGAGACCCGCAGCGGGGTGGGGCGTGCGGAATCCGTGGCGGACGACTTCAGGCTGGAGTCACAGGCGACATTGATGCCCAATGACACCCATACATTGACATTCGGCGCCGAGGGGAATGTGGACCTGATAGGGGGGGACGTGATCAGTCAGAGAGTCATTGGCGGGTTCGCCCTGTACGCGCAGGATGAAATCCGGTTGGCACAACCACTCACCCTGACCCTCGGAGGCCGGTATGATTTCACCTCCGTGGGGGTCACCGCGCCGGGCGGTTCATTGAACCCGAAGGTAGCGCTTGCGTACACCCCCGCCGAGGGAACAACAGTGCGCGCGTCAATCGGCCGGGGATTCCGCGTCCCCTCGGTGGCCGAGGCCTTCCTGATGGCCGGATTCAACAACATCATTGCCAGACCCAATGAAGATCTCAAACCCGAGCGAAGCTGGTCGTTCGAGGTCGGGGTATCGCAGCGGTTGGGCGAATTCGGAACTTTTGATATCGCAGGATTCCGATCGGACTTCGACAATCTGATTGAAGTCGTGCCGGATGTCGCGGAAAACGCTCTTCGATTCCAGTGGCGCAACGTGGCAGAAGCCCGCATACAGGGTGTTGAAACGTCGTTGAAGCTGGGATTCTTCGAGGGTGCTCTGCAGTACAATCTCGGCTATACATATGTCTGGCCCGAAGACCTGACGCAGCACGATATGCTGAAATACAGGCCGCGCCACATCTTCTACACCTCACTCGCCGGTCATATCGGCCCGGTGCGCGCATCTACGGATTTCCGCTTCATCAGCCGGGTGGATCGCGTCGACGATATCCTCGGGAACTACGGCATCGTCCCGGATGCCGAGGAGAGGACGCAAATCCTGGTGACGGATTTCCGTCTGGGGGTTGATTTCAGCGTCGGAAATGCCCCTTTCAGCGCCACCGCGATCGTCAATAATGCCTTCCAGTACAACTACGTAGAACTGATGGGCAACATGATGCCGCCGCGGACCTACATGCTCGTGCTCGAAGCGAGGATGTGATACGGATCACAACAGGTTTTGCCGATATTGCCGATCTTGGACACACCGGTAGTGCTGGGAATGTTCAATTGACTCCTGAAGGAGGAGATATGCAGAGAATGCTTCGATATTTCACTTGCGCGATCATTTTGTGCACTGCGACAAGCGGCGCACTTGCGCAAATCACTATGGATACCGCGGATGTCGCCAGAATTTTCAAAGTCGGAAATGTCCTTTTCAACAATAGCGATACACTGACAACCACGGCAGACATCGGAGCCCCGGGCCTGACCAGCTGGGACTTCAGCGGTCTGAAAACCACGTCGTTCATGAGGATGGTGAGCGTTAATCCCAGGACTTCAACGTATGCCAGCCAGTTCCCTACTGCCACACATGCTGTGCGGGATACGGCGTTCACCTACTCGTTCTACTATGCGGATCTCAGCACAACAGTCATACTGAAGGGCACAGGCTTTGAATATTTCACTCTGGGAACGGACCTGCAAGATCACGGGCTGATTGGGGCCGGGACCGCGTACATGTTGGGTGGCTCATTCCCCGCCAATGGATCCTGGCTCAGGTCGCCGGCGGCCATCTACTACGGACTTCCTTTAACGATGCCCGGCGGGTGGAGCACGACATACGATGAAACTCTTTCGGGAAAGGCCGACTTCTTAGGCGGTCTTCCAATTGGTCCTAGTGTCACCAAGCATACCGTCACCTACACCGTTGATGCCTACGGGCCGCTCACGCTTCCCGGCCCAAAAACGCAACAGGCGTTGCGCCTCTACAAAATCGATCGGTTCACTGGGGCCACAAACGGCGTGCACAAGGGATACGTCCTCCTGGCAAGGAACGGTGCTTCCGTCCAGGTGACGTTGACGGATACGCTTGCATCTTCCAGCGGAACAGTTGGAGTGACAGCGGTGGTCTGGATGCCCCCGACTGTGGAAGTGCCGGATTACACTCCGTTGTCAGAGACTCCCACGGCATTCGGGTTGGAGCAAAACTATCCGAATCCGTTCAACCCCAGCACTCAAATAGGGTTTGCGGTGTCGGGTCCGGGGTCCAGCTGGGTGAGGCTCGGCGTGTACGACATGCTCGGCCGGGAGGTGGCGTTGCTCGTCGATGAACAGAAGCCGGCAGGAGCGTACCGTGTTCAGTTTGACGGGCGTGGCCTGTCAACCGGAATCTATCATTACCGGTTGACGGCTACCGGTGACGCCGGCACATTCGTCGAAACAAAGAGCATGGTGCTTGTGAAGTAGTAGGGCGGCCTGAGACCGGCGACAAGATCAAGCGTCCGGCGGGATCAAGACATAGACTGTGGCAAAGGGATAGAAAGAACATGAGCCGCATCGGAAACCCCGGTGCGGCTCGCGTATTTGTCGTCCGCCTCTACGGCCCACCTGGACTGCGTCCGTTTCCCGTTTTGTGCTGCAACTATTGCGCAAGCGCTCGTTTCAGCGTTCGCAGGGCATGGGCGATCTGATTCTCCACTGTTTTCACGCTGATGCCCAGCAATGCGGCAATTTCCAGATGGGATTTTCCTTCATATCTGCTCAGCAGAAAAACAGCCCTGCACCGCTCACCCAGCCGGCTGTTGACTATCCCCACAATCCGTTCCTCCAGCATCCGGAGCTGGAGTATCTCTACCGGATCATCTCCTTCAGAAGCAGCCGGAACGGGAACGTCCCCGGCCAGGCGGTCACGCGTGGATTGATGTCTTGCCATGTCACGCACCAGGTTCTGGCTGATGCGCAGGGTGAGGGCCAGGAACGGGAGGTGTGGTTTGAGAGACGACCGGTGCTCCCAGATGCGGACAAAGGTTTCCTGCACAATCTCGTGCGACGTGTCCACATCACGTACGCGAAAGTACACCTGCCGGTACACCAGGGGTTGATATCTGCGGAACAGTTCGCCGAAGGCGTCAGGATCTGACTCCTTCACCCGTGTCAGCAAATCGATATCTGTGCCCGGCGAGACCATATGATCCTTCAGAAAGGTAGAACGGGAATTGAACGGAATCAACCCCCCGTTGGCAATGGGGGGCACAGCCCCCTGGTTCGTTATATGAATAGGAGGCCTGCTATGGTCCGAAAAATCCGATGGTTCAAATGGCTCAATCTGAATAGCCGCGAATCGACTTCCGTGCCTGACGAAGTGATTGGCAAGGCGCTGGCACGAGACCGATCCGGAATTGCAGAACAGGATCCGGACACCGCGCGTCAATGGAATCTCCTGAGGGCGCGAATGGTGCAATCCTCTCGAGTGACTTCCTCACCCCGGGCGGCATCTTACACGTACCGGTTCAAACCCGGAATTGCTATCGCCCTCGGCTCTCTGGCCGTTCTTGCAGGCGTTGTGCTGTTTTGGCCGTCGCCGGCGGCTGCACCCCCCTTCTACCAGACCGGAGTCGGACAGCGTAGCACGATCGTCCTTGCAGACAGCACCGAGGTGACACTCAATCACACTTCCACACTGGCTCTGCTCCCGCTCAAGCCGGGGGAGGGCCGGCGCACCGTGTTGAGAGGGGAGGCGTTTTTCAAAGTGCGAAAAACAGGCACGCCGTTCATCGTGGAAACGGATTTCGGCGCGGTCAGTGTCCTTGGAACTGAATTCAATGTACGGACACGGCATGACGAAAATGAGGTCGCTGTCGTGCACGGGAGAGTCGAGGTAACCTCATCGCACAACGGAAGAGACAGCTCTGTGCTTCTGAATGCGGGACAACTGACGATGTTCACACAAGGAGAGGTCCCGGGAGCACCGCAACGTCTCCCGTTCGCAGAGGACTACCCTGGGTGGATGAAAGGGAAGTTTCTCTTCAATCAGACATCCCTCTCCTCCGCATGCCGGGAAATTGCAGATCAGTTCGGCGTGCCTGTGAGGACCGAAGCTCCGAAGTTCAACATCGAAACAATCACGGGTGTGGTGGACGGGGGCAATGTCGAATCCGCCATCAAGACTCTCTGCCTTCTCTCGGGGACATCGTATCGTCATGAGAACAACGGCTACGTATTGTATTAACATTTGCGTCGTTCTTGGTATCGTCGGTGCGTTCTCGAGTCCCTCCCACGCACAGGACCCGGAGCGGCAGCGGACGTTCAGGTTCGAGAATGTGGAGATGCGAAATGCGCTGGACTCCCTTATGCGATGGTATGACATCTCCATCGTCTACTTCGACATTCATGTCAGCGGGTCGAAGGTCACCACCCGGTGCTCTTCCTGCACTGTCGTACAGGCTCTTGAGCAGGTTCTGGATGGGACCGGCCTGATGTGGATCAGAATGGGAAACCAGTTTGTCCTCAGGTCCCGTCCCGGGTCGCCGGATCGCGTTACCGCCGCTCTCAATGGTGTGGTGTCCGATTCTCTCACGGGGGGATGGGTTGCCGGGGCAACCGTACTCCTGCAGAAGGCTGAGGAGGGCGCGAGCCGCGAGGTGGTCCGGTGGTGTCCGACGAATTCGTTCGGGTTCTATTCGCTCCCCGATGTCGAGCTGGGAGACTACGTGCTCACGGTCAGGGCCATTGGATATGCACCGTGCAGCCATGCATTCAGCATCGAAGGCCGGGACGCCCGCCGGGTGGATCTCTTCCTACGGCAGGTGGAGATCTTCATGCAGGAATTCACCGTGGAAGGTCATCGGACCGAATCCTCACCGGCTGGCGGGCTTGTGCGTGGGACCTATGTACGCTCCGTTCCTTCGGATCAGACACAGTATCTGCTCGATGGTGCGAGGATCTATAATCCATCGCACTTCGGTGGTGTGCTGGCCACCTTTCAACCGGATATTTTGAACGACGTAGAGTCAGAGATGAGCGGACTCTCGCCTTTCTACGGCGGACGGATAGGTGGGCTTCTGGATCTGTCCATCCGGGAAGGGACACAGGAACGAATCGCCGGCATTGCGGGGATGGGTTCACTCGGCACACACCTGCTGATCGAAGGGCCGCTCGGAGACAGGTCGACTTTTCTGGTCTCGGGGCGGAGGGCATATGTGGATCCTGCTGTACCCTTCCTCAGGGCCGACGCTACGCCGAGCCGGTCCGGGTCCTATGAGCTCGTCGGCAAGGCAAACTACCGGTTGTCAGGGAGCAGCCGGCTCTTTCTGAGTGGATATCTGGGCGGGGATACATACGCCAATGGCGTTGAGGGTGCCGGTGGGCACCTGGACAATGCATTTGAATGGTCAAACCGCAATCTCCAATGCCGCTGGTTCGGCATCAGCTCGTCATCGTTGTTCCTGTATGGTTCCATCGGGTATTCCCGCCATGACCTGTCGCTGGATCACAGACTGACGGCCCCCTGGACAATTGAACCGTCCGCCTCGTATTCGTCGGACTACCGGATTGAGAACATAAGTCTCCGTGCCCATGCCGAACATTTTCTCGATCGAGAGCACACGATCCGTGGAGGTGTGGAGCTGAATGCCCACAGAATCACCGGGGATATCAGCGAATTCTCCCTTTCCAATGCACCTATGTCTTTCGACGGATTCAGATTCTGGGAATTGGCCCTCTATCTACAGGACCAATGGCGTATTACCGACGGGCTGACGGCGGAACTGGGGGCCCGTGCGACTTCGTTTATCGGGGAGAACGGCTCACGCTCCGGGCTTGATCCACGGTTCTCGCTCATCGTCGCGCTGGACGACAACACCAGGTTCTATACGTCATTGACCGCGATCAACCAGTTCATCCATCCATACCGCAACACCGGCGTATTTTTCTTCTATCCCACTCTGTTCTGGTACCCTTCAGACGTTACGGTGAAACCTTCGACAGCGCTTCAGATCACAGCGGGGACCGAGCGGGACTGGGGTGCCGAAGCCTATCTCGCTTCCGCGGAGGCATACTATCGCGTCACCCACGACTATCACGGATACACGATCCTCACGCAGCGCGGCGAGTCTTCAAGTCTACATCAGGCACTGCACTATGGCACCGAGAGTGCCTACGGCGGGAGTGTCGCGCTGCGCAAACGTTTCGGTGTGTTCACGGGCTCCCTCCGGTACACGTTAAGCTGGCTGCTCGACACGTTTGCCGAGGTGAACCATGGAGAACCGTTTGCTCCGGCGTTTGACCGCAGGCATGAACTTGAGCTTTGGGCGACGTACTCTCCGGGTGATGACTGGACGGTGAGTGCAGTGTGTGTCCTTGCCTCCGAACCTCCCCTGATGACAACGGCATCACCGTTCCGTATGAACGCCGAAATCGCTCCCGACCCCTCCACAGGACCAACGTACAGTTATGCGCGCTCTTTCGCACTTGATGCAAACGGGAGCAAGACTCCCGGCTTTCAGCGGTTCGAGGTCAGCGTCATGAAACGCGTGGTGCTCTGGGGAGTGGCATGTCAGTTCACGCTCCGGATGCTGAATGCCTACGGTCTCCTGGATCCATTCATCTGGACCCTGAATGGCAGTTCGAATCCGCGAACCATATGGACGGTGGAACTCAGGGAACTTACTCTGTTTCCGCTCTATCCGTCAGTCGGAATGAATATCCGTTTCTGAAACCGGGGACAACTCACACATGACAACGATGATGGTGTTGTGCAGATGACGACATCAATAGTGAGAATACATCCATGAAATGTACATGGCACTACGCCGGGATTCTCCTGGCGATGTTTTCCTGGACATCGTGCAAAGATCTGTCGACCGATCCGACGCAAGGAGGCCGGTATCAGTATGCGAGCTATAATTCTGCAGGCGTTCTTGTCGTACACGGTTGGTTCACACTGAATTTCGCCGATTCCCAATCTGTTTCGGGGGAGTGGCACTTCGCGCCGGTAGGAAATCCCCGAAACATTGGTCCGCAAACCGGCGATGGAACGCTTGTGGGCGGCTTCCACGACGGCAAATTATGGATAGAGCTCAACCCACAATTCAGGGACAACAATCTTCAGCTGACCGGCACACTCGACGGCAACCGGTACTTTGGTGTATGGGCGTGGATCAGTTTTGTGGGAATCACTAGTACCGGGACATTCGAAGCGGTGAAAAATGGGGATGCATCGTTGATGGTGATAGAATAGTCGAACGGATCCTTGATAGTGATAGAATTGATGAGATCTTGACGGCAAAACGATCATGAAATCAAAGGCAATCATGTTTCTGCTGACTCCGGTATTGCTTCTGCTGTTCGGGTCTTGCTCCCAATCCACCGACGCACCCGAGCCGGTACCGGAAGTCCAGGCACTTAAGATCGATTTGCAGTATGGATTCAGGGATGAACTGAACACGTTCGCCCTGACACTCCAGAAAGACCTCGTTCTTGACGGGACCGTCACCGTTCCATTCTGGCTCACATCGGATGAACAGGATGTGATCCTTCAGAAGGCAGTGGGAATCGACTTCTTCTCGCTCCCGGATACTCTTCAGAGGGAGCCTGGCGTCTTCATCTCTCCCGACCCGAGTCCGGACCTGCTGCGGCTTCAGTACGGGAGTCAGGAGAAGACAGTTGTTTGGTACTACCCGCAGGATCCGAATGATACGCAGTGGAAAGCGCTCCTTGAACTGCGGAATGTCATCATGCAGGTGATCCAGGCGAAACCTGAATACAAACTCCTCCCAGCGGCGCGGGGTGGGTACGTGTAAGGCTGGATGGTGCATTCATCACTCCCTGGAGTGTGTCGGTTGTGCCGTGTACAGTGCTCACACATCGCGGGGGCATGGCAAATATGAGACTCTTACAGATATTGTGCGCGTGCATGCTCACGTTTCTGGCTTCCTGTTCGGACCTGACCGGCCCGGACTTGACGGAAGAACAGAACAACGATGTCACGATTACTCAGGGGATTTGGGGAAGAGTCAGGTTCTGGGAGGGGGATTTCATGCCAAGCATCGGAGGTCGTTCCTCGGGAACGATCACACCTATTGAGCGTGAAGTCTGGATTTTCCAGGCCACGCGATTCGACTCCGTGGTGGGGGCCGGCGATGGACGTTTCTTCAAGCAGATCTTGACGGAATTCGTGGCCAGAGTGCGATCGAATACATCGGGGTTCTACCAGGTCTCTCTTCCGCCGGGCAAGTACAGTGTTTTTGTAGTGGAGGGTTCCCTCTACTATGCGAACGGCACAGACTCCGCGGGTCACCTCGTCCCCGGAGTGGTCATGGCGGGTGCAGTGACGGAGGTGCCGGTGGAAATCACCTACAAGGCTGCATACTGAGGGAGATTATGAACACGAAGCGTTTCCTCACGTTGTTCCTGCTCATGCTGGTGGGATCTCCGTCCTGGTTGTCAGCGCAATACTGGGGCGAGCGCGTTCTGGAGAAGGGATTCGAGCAGACCGAGTTCTTCTTCGCGCCAAACCACCTGATGCCTTACGGCATAGGAAGCTTCAAAGGAACCACGGTCGGGCTGCTGGGCGACCCGCTGCAGGAGATCATCGTGAATCCGTCGCGTCTCGGATTGGATTCCACACGTGATGCCTGGCTCTACACAGATTTCCGCGGAGCGAAGAATGTTACGGAGAAAGAGAACTGGGTTGTACCGGCCTACATGAATCTGTATGATGTACGGTACGCAGCCAGTTCGTCTGTTTATATGCCCTATCCAAGAATATACCTGGAGACCCGACGCGAACTGGAGCCTGTATTTTCCGGTGGCGCCATTGTCCGTCCGCTTCCTGAAACAGCGCCGGGTCTCTACGCCGCCGCAACGTACCAATACATCCTTCAGGATGCGAAGTACTACAGCGTTCCTCAGAATATTTACAGAACCGCCGCCGGATATGATTTCAATGGAAGAACAGTGGCAGCCTCGGAGACGATGCCGATTGTCGACAAGTACAGTGGCAAGGACAATATGCGCCAGGCAGGGCATTTTGCATCGGTCTATGTCCGGTATGGGGCCCCCTGGGGACTGGATCTGGGTGCGACGCTCAGCCGGGCGATGTTTCATCGCGACGGCAGTTACGGTTCCCAAAACTACTGGGATTACTCGGGCAGCTCGACATCACTCTGGTCGAACATGGAGGCACGTGCGCAGAGCTACGCGGCCTGGGATCTGGGGGGTGGTGTGACGTATCACGTTAATGATAACGTTGCCTTCGGCGTGACAGCGGGAAATCTCTGGGGCGACGCAGTGCAGGCGCTGCATGCGACCGATTCCTCGTACCATCTGTACAACTCCACGACATATGACAGCTACTACAACCGGTCGGGCAACGGACTCTACCAGTGGAACCACCAGGGAACCACCTCGTACTACGGGGCGGATATTCTTGCACGCACATCGCCGGCAATGAGGATGAACGTTTATTATCGGCACCAGAAATCAACAATTGATATTGGTCTGGCCTCGAGTGTTCTCGATACGAGTTACAGCACCTACGCAAACAGATACAACGAACAACCATACTCCAGCATATCGCGATCGATTCTCTCGGACACGAGATCGGGAGGCGGGACGCAGCATATCACCACCGACCGTCTGATGGGAACCCTTCGGTGGCAGATGGACGATCGCGTTGAGCTCTCCATCGGGGCACAACTGGAGTGGTACACGATGGAGATCTCCACGAGCGAATCGGTCGTGATGGCCAGCCGGTATGAGTACCGGCAATCGCAAGAAAACTACAACTGGCGATCCACCCAGGATGAGTCGAAGGACCTTCGCTGGACGTTCGCGTCGAAGCGCTCGAGCCTGCAGATCCCCGTGTTCCTCACACTCCGGGCGTCGAAACTCCTGCAATTCATGATCGGTATCAACAGGGACATGACATCGTGGAATATTGATGAAGTAACGCTGGCGCTCTTCCGCTACAGGTACGAGGACTACAATGGCACCCTGACGCAGAACAGCAATTTCGGCGAGCGGTACACTGTTCCGGCCGAACATGTCAGTGATGTGCGGACGACGTTCCTCGCAGGGATCGGGGTGTCACCATCGGAAAAGCTCAATCTGCGCCTGCTGATGGTACCGAACTTCCGCGAAGGGTTTGACGGGCAGGAGTTGGACCAGCTGCAGCTCTGGTTGGGATTGATCGTGACCCCGTAAGTTGCATTTTCAGCCTCTTCTCACTTAATTGGCGCACGTGACTACGGTGCGCCAATGCCTTATCTGATCAAAGAAATCTACTATACGCTGCAGGGTGAGGGGGTCCATGCGGGGAGACCTGCGGTGTTCTGTCGATTCTCGGGGTGTAATCTGTGGAGCGGCAAGGAAGAAGGCCGGGATACTGCACGCTGTCAGTTTTGCGATACCGATTTCGCCGGCACTGACGGGCCGGGCGGAGGATCGTACTCCTCCGCCCGGGAACTCGCTCATGCCATCGTTGCGCTCTGGCCTTCGGATGGAGAAACAGAGCCCCCCTACGTCGTCTGCACCGGCGGTGAGCCCTTGCTCCAGCTCGATTCCTCCCTGCTTCACGCCCTGCATGCAGCGGGCGTGACGGTGGCGGTGGAAACAAACGGCACGCTTCCTGCCCCGGAAGGCATCGATTGGCTGTGTGTGAGTCCGAAGGCGAACGCGGAGCTGCGCTTGACATCAGGGCACGAACTCAAGCTCGTGTATCCTCAGGACGGCGCCGACCCTTCGCATTTCGTAGCCCTCGATTTCAAGAACTTTCTGTTGCAGCCAATGGATGGACCGTTGCGCGAGATACACACCCGTCTTGCTGTCAAGTATTGCCTGAACCACCCGCAATGGAGGCTCAGTCTCCAGACGCACAAATTGCTGGGATTGCCGTAACCTCGTACATTGCCGAGATTCTATATTCGCAACCTCGTGCACCCGTTGGTGCTGTTGCCTCATTGGTAAATCGAGTCGAACGTTGGTTGCATAAAGACAATCCAGAGCGTACATTGCTTTCAGTTACCTTCCTAGTCGATCGCAGGTCAGTCCGTTTGTTACACTCTCTTTCAAGCGGGGCAATCGTATGAAAATACTGCGTGGTGTTGCGTTGATCTGTGCCGCCATGGTGCCGGTGGGTGCCATCGCACAAGCTCCCAAAGCCGGCGATGACGCGTTGGGCACACGGAAGTATGAAAACTTTGAGCGCCCCACCTTTTGCGGGGCGTCCTGCCATGTGGATTTCTACCAGCAGTGGCAGCAGGCAATGATGTCCCAGGCGTACACGCACCACTGGGATGAGATCGAGTACTTCAAGCTTGCCGTGCCGCATGCCGAAATCGATCCGATCGTTGCGGGCGTGAAAGCGGGCTGCAATGGCTGCCATACGCCCATGGCGTTTCTCGCGAATGATGTGCCACCGCCGAAGCCCGAAGCGAAGAGCCGCGCCAACGAATCGGTGCACTGCGATATCTGCCATACCGTCACAGGGTTCAAGGGAGACACGCCTTTCAACTACAATTTCTATTCGGAACCCGGCAGAGTGAAATACGGTCCACGGGACGGCCTGGTGTCTCCGGCCCATGAAACGAAGAAGTCCGATTTCCATAAGTCGGCGGAGCTCTGCGGCACCTGCCACAACGAGAAAGACCCGCGAGGCATCTGGGTCAAGTCGACCCATCTCGAATGGAAAGAGGGGCCGTACGGAAAGCAGGGTGTACCCTGTCAGCAGTGCCATATGACCTATGCGCCGGGGCGGAACGCCACGATGTCGGCGGAACTCCCGGATGCCGCCCAACATCTCTTCCACGGCGCACATGACAACGGCAAGGTGCGGGGAACCATAGAACTGCGGATCCATCCCGACATTCGCGAGGTGGAACCGGGCGAGCGTATGAAGTTCACCGTTGCGCTGTTCAACCAGAAAGCCGGACACAAGTTTCCGACCGGTTCGGCCGAAGAACGAATGGTCTGGCTGCACGTTGAGGCAACAGACGCGAAGGGAAACGTGTTCCATCTGCCTGTCGACAAGAAAGGATTCACCGGAGAAGAATACACCATCGCGGCCAACACGCTCGCTTATCAGGACATGGGGATCCCGCTCAAGATTCCGGATTTCCAGGGCGTCCAGCGTGACGGTGTGCCCGTGGGAGACAGGATCTTCCGTCTTCCGTATCTGGACCCGCAGGGCCGGATGACCATCATGCAATGGAACACGGCATCCCAGTCCACCGACTATCGCATCGGTCCGCGGGAGACAAAGATCGAAACGTTCACCTGGAGCATACCCACAAACTGTGCGCCGGGAACTCTCACGGTGAAAGCCACATTGAATTACCAGAAACTGCCGACCCCGATCGTAGAGTTCCTCGGCGTTCCGAAGGAAGAGGCGGAGACTGTTGAAGTGAACACGCATTCCACCAGTGTAACCATATTGCCGTAGGGACTTCCATGACCAGATCATTTGTGTCGCTCGTGTGTGTGCTGCTGCTGTGCGCTGCAACCCTGACGGATGCGTATGCCATTCCCGCCTTTGCGCGCAAGTACGATATGTCCTGCAATACCTGCCATCATCCCGTCCCGAAACTGAAGCCCTATGGCGACGAATTCGCCGGTAACGGATTTGTGCTGGCCGACAAGGAAGCGCCCCGTGCATTCCGCGAGACCGGCGACGAACTGCTCATGCTGTTGCGAGAGCTTCCTTTTGCCATCCGGCTCGAGGGCTTCGGCCGCTGGCAACCCGGTTCAGAAGGCCGTACAGACATGCAGTGGCCGTATTTGGTGAAATTGCTTTCCGGCGGACAGATCGCCAAGGATATCTCCTACTACTTCTATTTCTTCTTTGGCGAACGGGGGGAAGTGGCGGGACTTGAAGACGCGTTTCTTATGTTCAACAACGTCTTCAACTCTCCGCTGGACGTCTATCTCGGTCAGTTTCAGGTATCGGATCCCCTGTTTAAACGTGAATTGCGGCTGACACTGGAGGACTATCAGATCTACAGAGTCAAGCCCGGGAAATCGATGGCGAACCTCACCTATGATCGCGGCGTCATGCTGACATATGGATTGCCCTCCGGTACGGACATCGCCGTGGAGATCCTGAATGGTGCAGGGATCGGAGCTGCTGATGCCGCGCGCCAATTTGACAGTGACAAATACAAGAATACGTTCTTCCGTGTTTCGCAGGATCTCGCCGAGAACCTGCGTCTTGGAGGATTTGTCTACTGGGGCCGCGAGGCGGAGGGAGACAAGACGAACACGCTCTGGATGGCCGGTCCGGATCTGACGGTTGCGGCAGAGAACGTTGAGTTGAATGTGCAGTATGTCGAGCGAAGGGACGACAATCCGTTCTATCTGACGGGCGGCTACCAGGTGAAAACGCGCGGTGCGTTTGGAGAGCTGATCATTACCCCGGGAGGCGACAAGGGGCGCTGGTATGGCGCGGCGTTGATGAACTGGGTCGATTCGGAAGTGGATGCTCTGGATTACCGGACGCTCACTGGGCATGTCGGGTACTTGCTTGCCCGTAATTTCCGTCTTGTGGGAGAGTACACCTACGATCTGGAAGCAAAGGCGCACCGCGTGAGCGCAGGATTCATCACGGCTTTTTAATGCAGCACATCAACACGGAGTGAGGGCACGATGCCGCCGCAGGTGAAGAACCGCATGCCTGTGCTGTTTGTCGGGCACGGCAGCCCGATGAATGCGATCGAAAGGAATGCATACAGCCAGGCGTGGGAAGAAATGGGCAGAAAACTTCCCAGGCCCGAAGCGGTGCTGTGCGTCTCCGCGCATTGGGAGAGTGACGGGACGCGTGTCACCGCAATGGTGTCGCCACGGACGATCCATGATTTCTACGGTTTTCCCCGGGAGCTTTTCGCGGTGGAGTACAACGCGCCGGGGTCGTCTGCACTCGCAAAGCGTGTAGCCGGATTATGCCGTTCAACCTCCGTAGGAAGTGATGCATCCTGGGGATTGGATCACGGTACATGGTCGGTGCTGTCTCGCATGTACCCCGCTGCGGATATCCCTGTCGTACAGCTCAGCCTCGATCGCGCGAAGACGCCCGCCGCGCACTATGCCCTGGGAAAGGAGCTGGCGCCTCTTCGTCGCGAAGGAATTCTGATACTCGGAAGCGGCAATATTGTGCACAATCTCGCGATACTGGACTGGGGAGGGAGCGCCTACGGTTGGGCGACGGAGTTTGACAAAAGAATTGCAGGCATGATTACGCAGCAGGATCATCAGGGAATTCTAGCCCTCCTGGACCGGCGAGAAGAGGTACGGCTGGCTATCCCCACTGATGAGCATTTCCTTCCGCTGTTGTATTGCCTTGCCGTCCAGGAGAAGGACGACAACCTGTCATTTTTCACGGAAGAGGTCACCCTGGGTTCGATTTCGATGAGGTCCATTCACATCCGCTGAGCACAGTACTCAATGTGGGAAAGTTCGGAGGAATGCCATGAAGATACATGCAGTGCTGTTGTGTGCCGCGACGCTGCTGGCGTTTCAGGGAGCCGGTGCGAATGCAGGATTCGAGAAAGACACCATCGCGACGACAGCGGGGGATCTGGTTATCACGTTCATCGGACACGGGACGCTGATGATGCAGGTGGGGGGAAAGACGATTCATATCGACCCGGTCTCGCAGTATGCTGACTATGATGCCTTACCCAAAGCGGACGTCATTCTGATTACCCATCATCACGGCGACCATTGCGATGCCGCGGCGATCGAGAAGATACAAACAGCGGCAACCACGACGATTCTGACGGCAGCCTGTGCACAGAAGATCACGCGCGGGATTGTCCTCGCGAACAATGCGATGCGAACCATAGGAGATATGACCGTGAGTGCTGTGCCTGCGTACAACCTCAAGCACGGCCCCACAGAGGGAAAAGTATTCCACCCGAAGGGCGAAGGAAACGGCTACATTCTTACCGTGGGGAAGACGCGTGTGTATGTGGCCGGTGACACGGAAAATTCGCCGGAGATGAAGGCGCTGAAGAATATCGACGTCGCTTTTCTGCCGATGAACCTGCCGTATACGATGACGCCGGAAATGGTTGCGGATGCGGCGAGAGCATTCAGACCGAAAATCCTCTACCCGTACCACTACGGCCGTACAGACGTGAATTCGCTTCTGGAGCTTCTGAAGAAGGACAGAGCGATCGAGGTGCGTGTACGGCAACTGCAGTAACGTGCGTTCCCGCCCGAGGTGTGCGCCCGAGCTTACGCGGGATAGTTCTGGAGGACCCCGCGTGCGATGTTGAGGACCATTGTCCGCAATTCTTCGGGTTCGAGCACGGTCACGCCTTTACCCCGGCTCACGACCCAGCTTGCCACCTCGGTAAGCGAGTTAACCGTCGCCTCAAAGGTGACCGAGCCGTCGGTATCTTCAGTAATCACCTGGGTTTCCAGCATCTGCTGGGGCTTGATCCGCTCCGCCCATGTGCGGTCGAGGCGAAGCTTGATGTGATGTTCCTCCGTCCCGATCCAGCTGCGGAATGAATGGCGAAAGACCCGGTCGATCTCATCGTGCGAAGGGGGTGTGAATTTCTTGTCGAGAGGACGCACGTGTAGCAATTTGTTGAGATGATATTGCTTCATTCTTCCCTCGTCGAGACTCAGGACACGCCAGTATCCTTCGCTGCTGAAAATGAGAAGGGGCCGCAGTTCGATGTTTTTCTCCCTGCGCCGGTCGTCTTTCTGGTAATCGATCCGCACCACCTTCCTCTGCTCGATGCACTGCTGGAGCCGTACGAGGTTGCTGAGCGATTGCCCCCTGACCTTCTTTACCATGAGGCGGGTGGCGCGATCGGCGCCTCCCTCTGCCGTGCACAACCCCATGTACTGAATGATCAGACGCCGGAGAGTCCCGGTGTCGACGTCGCGTCCGATCTGAATCCCTTTGCCGCGCTCTGAGTGGATGTCAATTCCCTCACTGCGAAGGTCCCGCATGTCGCGTTTGATCGTCGGGACGTCTCTATCGAAGAATACGGCGAAATCGCTCACGCCGTAGCACTCGGTGTTGTCAAGAGCGAGCCCGAGGAGTTCTATCTTGCGTTTGAGATTCGTCTGGAGTTCAAGCATGGCGGCTCTCCGTGGGGGTACAAGGATGAAACAATCTCGCAAAATGGAGGACCATTCGCAACGAGTGCATTGGCGGGCCATATTGCATTTGTTCATCGTGATGATGAACTTTCACTGTCAGAATTGTGAACCCCCATGCGCCATCGTGACCGAGTCACTGCAGCCCTGAAGCGCGAACCCGTTGACCGGGTCCCCATCTGGATGTGGTTTCACCCCGCCACTCTTGCGCGCCTTGCGCGGCATCTTGGCATCCCGGAACAACGGGTGGCCGATGCCATGGGGGATGACATCCGGCAAACCTGGGTCGGCAACAACTTCGCCATGGAGGGGATTACTCATGATCGTGAAGGGGAGGGGCATACCGACTATTGGGGCATCGAGTGGGTGCGGGAGGGTTTCTTCAACCAGATCAAGAGATCACCGCTGGCGAACGCGAACGTGGAGGCGATTCCGGGATACATGTTTCCGTACGATCGTACGGATGATCTCCTGAGGCTCATGGACCCCGTGATCGCCAATCGCAACGACTTCTTTATCGGTTGCGATATCTCCCCCTGTCTGCTCGAACTTCTGTTCCGCATTCGCGGGATGGAGGATACACTGCTGGATCTGGCCGCCGCGCCGGAATCTGCGGCTGTGCTCCTGGAGAAAGCGGCGGATTTTTCCGTCCATCTGGCGCGCGAAGCGTGCAAGCGTTTCCCGCTTGACTGGTTGTGGACCGGAGACGACGTCGGCGGACAGCAGGCAATGATGCTGAGCCCGCAACGCTGGCGCGCATCAATTCGTCCACACCTCTCCCGCATCTTCGCCGTCGGGAAGAAGAGCAACCTGCCTGTCGCGTATCATTCCTGCGGAGCCATCCGCCCGATCATACCCGATCTGATCGAGATCGGGCTGACCATACTCAACCCCATCCAGTGCAATTGTCCGGGTATGGAACCGTCAAGCCTGAAGAAGGAATTCGGCCGCAATCTCGTGTTCATGGGGGGAGTGGACACGCAGGAGCTGCTCCCACGGGGTACAGCCGATGAGGTGTTCCGGGAAACGTTGAGGCTTGTCGATAACATGACAACAGACGGCGGGGGATATATTCTCGCTGCGTCGCATTCCGTGCCTCCGGAAACGCCGCTGGAAAACGTGTTTGCCATGTATGCCGCAGCCGGAGAGTCACGCGAAGCAATTATGGACCGTGCCGCCGCGATCCGTGCCGGACACTAAGGGGAGTTGAAATTCCGGGTCACGAGAGTACGGCGCTATATGGTGTCCGTTCGCGCTGACCCGTCCACACCGCCATGCGTGTCAATCCTCCAGTATTTGCCTCCTCCGCCTTCGCGTGCCATGTACCGGTATTCCACAAGCGACCTGCGCAGACGCGCGGTATCTTCGTTGAAGTTCGCCAGAATCTGATTCACACGCTTTTCGGTGTAGCGCACGCCGGGGGCGAAGGCTTTCAACACGTGGCGGACGAGCACAAGGTATTTCTTCTCCTGCGTTGGAAAGGCTCTGATGCGGCCGTCAGGTTCTGTGAACGTCGCGAGGACTTTCCGCTCATAGGCGTCCGGATTGTCGGCCTCGGATATCGACGGTTTCTCCGCCTGCTGCAACAGCGTCCGGGCCATGACCCGCAGCGCTTCAGTATTGAGCCGGTAGATGCTGTAGTAACTTTCCGCTTTCGCCGACACCAGCCCGGCATCTGACAAACGGGAAAGATGGTGCGACACCGTGGAGACACCCACGTTCAGGACTTTGGCGATCTGTTCCACGGTCCGGGGGGATTGGGCGAGCAATCCCACAATCCTGAGACGCTGGGGTTCCCCGAGGACTTTGAAAAAGCGCACATACTGGTCGACATGTTCGGGTTGTGTCATCTTTTTTCCCTATAGAACTATTTCGATAAATATAGACATAGTTCTATAGAAAGTCAAGTGCCGGCGAACAGGGTCTCTTCCCCATATCTCCGAGAAACATCGATTCGAACTCAAATGAATTTCGACTCGATTTTCCATATATTAAAATCATCGATACAGTTAACGCTAACTTTGAGTGTGCTTTTTTACCTGAAAGTTTTGCCTGGACACTTTGCTATGCCTGGACTCTCTGTTATGCCTGCACACGCTGTTCTACCTGGACGCTCTGTTCTGCCTGCACACGCTGTTCTACCTGGACGCTCTGTTCTGCCTGCGCGCTCCGTTTTCGCGTTGTGCCTCATTGCCGCGTGCGTTGTCCTCCCGTTGACTGAGGTTCACCCCGCGACCTACTATGTTGCGACGACCGGCAGTGATACAAATCCCGGCACAATCGACCAGCCGTTCCTGACCCTCGCCAAGGCTGTGGGACTCTCCACCGTCGTCTTCAGCCCCGGTGACACAATTCTGGTCAGGGGAGGAGTGTACACACTCGCGGCGACGGTCACCATATCCAGGAGCGGCCTCACAAACGCGCGCTATCACCTCCTGGCGTATCCGGGAGAACGCCCGCTCCTGAATTGCTCCGGCCAGGCCACCAGCGGCACGAACAGGGGCATATATCATAAAGGGAACTACTGGTACATCCGGGGGCTGGATATCAAAGGGGCGGGTGACAACGGGATGATTATCACGGGTTCGCACAATATCGTGGAACATTGCTCATTCTTTGAAAACCGCGACACGGGACTGCAACTCGGCGGAGGAGCGTCGGCCAATCAGATCATCAACTGCGATTCGTACAACAACGCCGATCCTTCCCAGGGGAATGCGGACGGCTTTGCGCCCAAACTTGATGTGGGTACCGGCAATTACTTCTTTGGATGCAGGGCGTGGCAGAATTCCGACGACGGCTGGGACGGCTACCTCCGCGGCGCCGACGACGTGACAACGACATTGGAGTCCTGCTGGTGCTTCTGCAACGGCTATCTCTGGGATGGCAGCGCAAGCATCGGCAATGGCAACGGTTACAAAACCGGCGGAAGCGACACGAAGGATTTGATGCATAACATGATATTGAAGAAGTGCATCGCCTTCGACAATCGCGTGAAGGGATTCGACCAGAACAACAACCGCGGCTCCATCACCATCCTCAACGGCACAGCCTACAGGAATGGCACGAACTATGCCGTGGCCGACACGCTGGCCTACTCGCGCAGCAAGGCACTGTCAGTGATCAACTGCGTTGCGCTCGGGACGTACGGATCTCTGAACACCAGGTCGCTGCAACAGACCAACAGCTGGCTTCCGCCGTTCGCCGAGGTGACTCCCGCGGACTTCATCAGCATTGACACTACGGGCGTCAGAGGGCCACGCAAAGCTGACGGGAGCCTCCCGGACATCACGTATCTGGTTCCCGCGCTCTCGAGTCAGCTCGTGGATGCAGGAACCGATGTTGGATTGTCCTTCAACGGCAGCGCGCCGGATCTCGGCGCGTTCGAGACAGAAGCCCCAGCGGGTCTGACATCGCGGATCGTTGCCGATGCCGGAGGCTTCTCGTTGCTGCCGACCTATCCCAATCCGTTCAACGCGGCGACGACCATCGCGTACATACTGCCCGGGCGGGCTGAGATCACGATAACGATCTTTGATCTGCGCGGCACACGCGTCCGGACACTCCTCCGGGCAGTGCAGGATGCCGGTTTTCATACACTCAGATGGGATGCCACGAATGATGCCTCACGTCCTGTCGCCTCCGGCACATATATCGCGCAGATACAGGCGGGAAAAGCAGTGCGGTCCGCCCGGTTGGTCCTCCTGAAGTAACCCCCCAAGGTAAGCTACCTGATCAGCAGCATCTTGCGCTCCAGCGTTGATGACCGGGTCATCATCCGGCAGATATACATTCCTGTCGCCAGGCCGTTGCCGTTGAACTGCACCGCATGCTGACCCTGCTCAACGACGCCATCCAGCAAGACGGCCACCTGCTGGCCGAGGATCGTGACAACCTCCAGGTGCACCTGCTGCGATGTAGCGAGAGAGAATCGTATCGTTGTGGTGGGATTGAAGGGATTGGGGTAGTTCTGATGAAGTATCATTGCCGAGGGCTGTGCCACAGGCGGCGGAGCTACGGCGACGAACCGTGCCGCCCCCACGAGCGGGAGGTCCACATATGACGGTTCAGCCGCCGAAGAGCTGACGCCGGATGTTGCACTGTTGAAATACGGAATGATTTGCGCCCGGTAGTCATCGTACATATCGAGAGCCGTGACTTCAACGCCGATACGGTGCCCCGCCGGAAGCAGGTGCGAGAGAGCCTGACAATCGAACCCGCTTTCGAGGGAAGTCCCCGGGATGTTCTTACGCACGCCATTCGCCCCCCGCGTGATCAGCGACCATACAGAGCCGGTGTCTGTCTGTACGACATCAAATATGCGAAGGTGGGATTGGAATCGGGAGGCGTCGGAATGCAGGCGCAGAACGGTATGGGGGATGCCGGTCACCTCGAGCGTGTCAGCGAGGGGGTCTGAAAGGAAGCGGGCAGGTGAGGCGTGGAATGCGTTCGTAAAGGCCGTCCCGGAATAGGCATCAGCCCATCCCTCTGCCGGGGTATACGTGGAATCATAGGACTGGGTGAACGGTCTCTCTATGGCCTGTGAAGGATACGTTGTCTGCAGCCTTGTCCCTGCCAGGTACAATCGCACAGTTCCCTGAGGCTCAGGAGGCCAGCCGACGACCTCGTGATGCGGCCAGCCGGGCCTGTCATCTGCATAGACAATGAACGGGACATCCGAGCGGTCCAGGGGCACCCCTTTCAACCAGCGGTCAAACCACGACGTCATCAAACCCAGCTCGTAGAAGTACTCACCGAGATGGACCGGCTCCCCGTGCCCGTTTGTGCCGAAGTAGGACCAGACGGGAATGCCCCGTTGCGTGAGCCTGTTGACCGCGCGGATAGCGCCGTTGACCGGAAAGAGCACATCCCCCCATCCCGTGCTGTGCACAACCGGAATGCGCACGCTGTCAAGCAGATATTCAAGGTCACGTGAGGCGGCAAAGGCGAGCGCGCTGTCGTACTGGTCCTTCACAACAAACTCGCGCAGGCGATCCCTGAGCGGATCGTACCGGACTGCCCCGAGGTTGAGTTCAAAATGGAGTTGCTGTTTGATACAATTGTGCGGAAAGAGATCCAGGGAAAACGACGGCGGGCCGACGAGTGAGGCGATGACCTTGACCCCGGGCATGGCGTGGGTTGCGGCGATCCAGGCATGGATTCCCCCCTGCGACCCCCCTGCGACCGCAAGGCGTTCGGGATCGACACCGGGCATGGTGCGGAGATGCTGGATGACCTCGAGGAGATCCTGAGTTTCCCGTGGACCCATAGTTGTTGAGAGTCCACCCGAATTTCCCTGACCACGCACACTGTATGTGAGGCATCCATACGCGAGCGTCGTAAGGTACGTGCTGACGAAAGACATCCCGTCCTTGTCTCCGCCGTATCCGTGAATAAGCACAACAGTCGGAAAGCCCGAAGCCGGAGCGCCGCTGTCCGGAAGCGCCAGAGTTGCTTCGAGGCTCACTCCGTCACTTGCAGTGATGGTGAAGTTTTGTATCACCTGGGCCGAAACAGCAGCAGTAAGAAGCATCAGGGAAATCATCAGTCCGAGGCAGCAAACGAGCCGGCGTGGGTCTGGTTGCATGTTCTTCGAGAGTACGTGTATGGCAGAAGGGGTGCAGTGAACTGATCCTAATGTACGATGCCGGACATCGAGGTGCAAGCTGTCTCCTTGCTCCTTACCGGAGCCCTGCGTATCTTTCACCCGGATATCCTCCGCGCGAAGCACACCGGAAAGAAGGAGCACTTCATTGATGTCCGAGCCCATGACGCAGATTGCCGCACGCGGCGCGATTCCATCGCTCGACCGCGTGGATTTCCTCACGGTGAAACTCCCCTTCGTGCATCCGTTCGGGACCAGTGTTCAGACCTGGACCCATAAAGAAGTGCTTTTGCTCCGGCTGGAAAGCGCCGGATGCGTCTCCTGGGGGGAGTGTGTCGCTGATCCCGATCCCTTCTATCTTCCCGAGACGACGGCCACCGTCCGTCACATCATCAAAGACTTCCTCCTGCCGCTTGTCGCACCCGGAGCCACGATAGGCGGCATGATGGAGGCGTTTCGTCATGTGCGTGGCCACGAAATGGCCAAGGCAACGGTGGAGAATGCCCTGCTGACCCTCCTCGCGCTCCAGGGTGCAGTTCCGCTGCACACGTTGCTTGGCTTTCCGGCAAAGAAGATCATGTCGGGTATCAGCATCGGCCTGCGGGATACGCAATCCGAACTCCTGGAGGCGGTCAGCGCCGCCGTGGCAAAGAAATACCACCGCGTCAAGATGAAGATCACAAAGGGTCGGGATGTCGAATGGGTACGGGCGGTGCGCGAGCGATTCCCCGACCTGAGTCTCATGGTGGATGCAAACGGCGATTATACGCCCGCGGACGCCGACCATTTGCGGAAACTGGATGCATTCGGGCTGACGATGATCGAGCAACCGCTCTCCTACAGTGACATCTACCAGCACTCCCTTCTGCAGCGACAGCTGGCCACGCCGATCTGTCTGGATGAGTGCCTGCACTCGATCGAGGATGTTGTCACGGCGATCACGCTCGGTGCATGCCGGGTTGTCAACATCAAACAGGGCAGAGTGGGCGGACTGCTGGAGTCTCTCCGGATAACCCGCTACGCGCGGGAGCATGGCATCGACGCCTGGTCAGGGGGGATGGATGAAACGGGGATCGGCCGTGCGGTAAATATCCACCTCCAGACGGCTGAAGGATTCTCGTTGCCGGGAGATACCTCCGAAACCTCCAACTACTTCACGGAGGACATTGCCGACCCTCCCGTCGTTCTGGATCGCGACGGTTTCATTGATATCCCCCCAGGGCCCGGGCTGGGGATCACTGTCGATACAGACCGCCTTATGAAATACATGATTCAGTATGAACGGGTGAGATAAACATGGAGGACACGCGCATGCAGGTGGAAGAGATCAAAACCGCGATCAAAGACCTCACTGTCGAAGATCGGAGAAAAGTCGCCCTGTATATCCTTGAACTCGAGAAGGAACATTTCAAGGGAACCGTCGGTCCGCAAATTGCGGAAGATCTGGAGAGCGTCTCGAAAGTCATTCAGGACGCGGCGGAGAAGATCAAACAACATCTGCGGGACAGGAAGTAACTGTGATCGCGCTCCCGGCACAGCGGCGCTGGCTGATGGACATCGCCAGGGAAGCCGGTGACCGTTACTTCAACCCCTCAACCGGCCGCTGCATCATCACCAGGGATACCTACTGGTACGCCATTGCGTTGCTTTTTGATCATGATGCGGAACGACGGCGATTCGGTGGCCGTTTGATTGCAACGCTGGAACCGGAAGATGCAACCCATACCCCCGCAACATTGCTGTCGATTCTGCACCAGATTCCGGATATGATTGACGCCGCTACGACAGCACGGCTGGATCAGGCGATATGCGGTGCATTGGGTGAGTCAGCGTTGTGTGAGTTGCACGACGGGAACGTCAACCATCCGCTGGCGGCATATGCCACATTGATCCTCGGAGGAGAGCGGTGTGGAGCGGCATGGGCGACGGAAATGGGGACGGCCCGTCTGCAGGCATTTCGTCAGCGCATCGGTGATCACTTCGGCACCCGGCGCCGGCAGTCGGAAATGTCGGAATACAACAGTCTCACGTATACCGCCCTCGACCTCTGGTTTCTGGCCCTCATTGCAGAGCACGCCCGGTCTGAGGAGCCGCGGCACCTGGCCCTGTTCCTGGAGCAACGCCTCTGGATCGATGTGGCGATGCATTTTCATTTTCCGAGCGGTCAATTCGCGGGCCCTCACTCGCGCTCGTACGCGGATGACTCGATGGGAGGATGTTCGGCGCTGCATTTCACGATGCTTGCCGCGTTCGGCGATCCCCTCTGCATTGAGCCGGCTCTGTGTCATCGCTACAACCATCCGTCGACCCTTGTGCAGAATGCCCTGGTGGCGATACTGCCTTTTCATGTGCCGGACCTGGCGCGCACGATCGCCCTGCAGAAACCCTTTCCGTATGAATTTCGCAAGACCACGTACGGAGAAAGTTATCACGAGAACAGCAGGCGCGCGACAGGCAACGCCGGCACGGAAGCATCGTCGTTTGCATTCGATGAGGAAGTCTACCCCGGCGGGTGGAGCGATCTCACAACGTACATGACCACCGAGTATGCGCTCGGTTCCGCTTCCATGCCCTATGTCAATGCAGGCCATGCCGACAGCGTGATGCTGCGCATACGGCGGAACGACGGGATCCGGGGGCTTGCGGATTTTCGGTCGGCGTACACGCGGGGTGTCTTCAATGGCAGCCGCGCCGGCCAGGTGAATCACTGTCATGTGGCGAAAACCACTATCGACGAAAGCTATCTGTACGAAGAGGGGCGATGTGCGACCTATCAGCATAAGAACACCCTCATCGCATGCTACACGCCGAAACGCGCAGGTCATCTTGGAGTAACAGAATTCCGGCTGGATTTCCTGTTCACGCATCACGCGCCGTTTGACGCACTTCTGGTGGACGGGGCCCCGATCCCCGGTTTGCCTTTTACCTGTGCAAGCTCGGCCAGAATTTGTTTTCGCGACTACCGTACCTTCGGGATGATACTCCCGCTCCAGCCGCTTCCCGCATCATCCGCCACGCCCGTAACATTCTGGCGATGCGGCGACTATCTTGTGATTTCGATGAGCAATTATGACGGCCCTGCCATCGATTGTTCCCGTGAGGCCATCAATCGCTGGTGGACAGGATTTGTGCTGGTCCTCGCCACCTCCACCGAGATGACATGGGAGGGATTTCTGCGGAACGCCGGACAGGCAACTCTCGATCAGCATGGGCATGATGCCACGCTGCGCACGGTGCGGTTTGCATCGGGCAACGACTCCATGGAATTCACCTATGACCCCTTCAAGGAGGTGGTCGTGTCGCGCCGATGGAATGGGACGCCCGATTGCGAAGAGCACTTTAGCGTGAATGCGGGTGGCGCCGCAACGGGACCGTTCTGCCCGCCGATGCTCTTCGGCCACGAGGTGATGCCGTGAAATGGTCGCGTGCAAGGAGGGAACAGGTGACCGGAGTCGCCTTCATTGCCCCCTGGCTTGTCGGCTTCCTGGTTTTCACCCTCGGCCCAATGGTCGTCTCTTTCGGGGCGAGTTTCACTTCGTGGACAATGCTTTCACCGCCGGCCTGGATCGGACTGGAGAACTACGAGCGCATGTTCGGCGACGATCCCCTGTTCGCACAATCCCTCTTCAATACGGCCTACTACGTCCTCCTCGCGGTCCCGCTGGCGACAGTGCTTGCCCTCGGCCTGGCACTTTTGCTGAACCAGCATCTTCCCGGCATCGGGGTTTTCCGGACAATCTTCTTCCTCCCGTCGATTACAAATCTTGTCGCGGTGTCGATCCTCTGGATCTGGGTGTTCAACCCCGAGTTCGGACTCTTGAACAGCGCGCTGCGCGTGGTAGGCGTGGCAGGACCACTCTGGCTGCAGAATGACAACTGGGCCAAACCGGCGTTGATTGTGATGTCCCTGTGGGGCATCGGGGGATCGATGATCATATTTCTGGCGGCCCTGCAGGGGGTCCCGCACGAACTGTACGAGGCCGCTGCACTCGACGGTGCCGGCCCCGTCAGGCGATTTCGCTCCATCACGATGCCGATGATCTCCCCTGCAGTGTTCTTCAGCCTGGTCATTGGCCTCATCGGAGGGCTCCAGGTCTTCACGCAGGCGTTCGTCATGACCGGGACTGCACAGCCCGGCTCCGAGGGCGGACCGAACAATGCAACACTCTTCGTCGTTCTCTACCTGTACAAGAAAGCGTTTCAGGAATTCAAGATGGGGTATGCTTCTGCGCTCGCGTGGGTTCTCTTCTGCCTCATCCTGATCGTTACGCTCGTTCAGAAAAGGCTCTCGCAGAAATGGGTATACTATGAAGCCGGAGAACGGTAACCATGGAGCACTCGCGCCTCAAGAAACCGTACTGGCAAACGGTCGCCTGGTGCTCCGGCGCATACCTCTGCCTGCTGGTGATGAGTGCACTTTTTGTTGCGCCATTTGCATGGATGTTCTCCGTATCGCTGCACGACCTGCCCGGAGTCTTCGCCCAGCCGTTCCGGTGGATTCCAGAACGCGCCATGTGGCGGAATTATGGAGACGTGACGTCGCTCCTTCCGTTCTGGCGCTACACTGCCAACACGGCATTGATTACCGCCCTCACCGTGACAGGCACGTTGCTTTCATGCTCACTTGTCGCCTTCGGTTTCTCGAGGTTGCGCTTCAAGGGGCGGGAAACACTCTTTTCCGTCTGCCTCGCCACGATGATGCTTCCCGGCCAGGTGACAATGATTCCGCTGTATATGTTCTTCTCCTCCATAGGGTGGGTTGACACGTATCTGCCGTTGATTGTTCCTGCATTCTTCGGTTCACCATTCTCGATCTTCCTCCTGCGCCAGTTCTTTCTGACGATCCCGAAGGAATACGATGAAGCCGCGATGCTCGACGGCGCCTCCTGGTTGAGAATCTACTGGAGTATAGTCCTTCCCCTGGCCCGGCCGGCACTTGCCACGGTCGCCCTCTTTACGTTCATCGGCACCTGGAACGACTTCTTTGGGCCGCTGATCTACCTGAACTCACCGGAGCTGGCCACATTGACCCTGGGGCTGAACATGCTCAAGTCACAGATTGTGGGAACCGGCACAACGCAGTGGCACCTCCTCATGGCCGGCGCAGTTCTCATTATGCTGCCGAACATCATTGCTTTTGCGCTCGCCCAGAAACATTTCATCAAAGGAATTGCCATGGGAGGATTGCGGGGATGAGCACCAGGCGCATGCTCTTATGGGCGGTGGCACTCAACCTGATGGCCGTGCCGTCATGCAGGAAACACGCCGGGGGTCCGGAGATTGTGTACAATTGCGCCGCGAATGCTTCGGATATCGCCGCCCTGGAGAAAGAAATCCCCGCGTTCGAGGTCTCGTCGGGCATCCATCTTCGCCTCAATCCCTTTACGGGCCAGGAAAAATTGTACGCAATGATGGTCGCCGGACAAACCCCGGACATCTTCTATACCAACACGACAATGCGGGACTATCTTGCCGCCGAGGGGAGGCTCCTGGACCTGCGTTCGTTGAGCGCAGGTGACCCGTTTATCGAACGCCTCTGGCCGGCAGTCGTCACAGCCGGACGATCCGTTGATAGTGGTTGGTACAGCGTTGGGAATTGGAGTTATACACTCGGTGTCTATTATAACCGTGATATGTTCGACGCGGCCGGTGTGCCGTACCCGGATACCACATGGACCTGGGAGGCCATGCGTGTAATTGCGCGCCGTCTGACGAAGGACGCGGACGGCGACGGTACGCCGGAAACATACGGCATTTTCATGGGGAGCCACTTTGTTGAAATGCTCGAGCTGATGAATGGTGCGGATATCCGCCCGCATGCGCTCACGGCATCGATGACCCGCGAATCTGCCGAAGCGTTCACCATGTACCTCTCGCTGATGCAAGAAAAGATCATGCCGGATCTCCGTCGTATACAGGCGTTGGGTATGCAGCCTTCGCAACTCCTGGAAAGTGGCAGGGTCGGCATGCTCGTGGAAGCAGTCCCACACCAAATGCTGATTGAATCGATCAACATCAGATGGGGTGTGGCTCCGTTCCCCCGGATTTCCGGCAAGCCGGTCAGGTACTTCAGGAGTGGGAGCGGTGGACTTTCGATCAGCGCAGGCACAGGGAATCCCCGGGCGGCGTGGGAAGCCCTCAAGTGGGTTATCGCGCGTGCAGAAGTATACCAGCCTAATCCGGTTCTCCAGGATGTCGATTTCGTGGGGGGATGGGAAGCTCGATACCCGCGACTCGCGGGTTCCGGGTTCCGGGAGGTGTGGGACCTCAGTCTCCGGCATGACGGTGGAGACCCCCGTTTCTTTGTCCGGTATTCCAGCTGGACCTCTGCATCCATTCTCGAACGGCTTCAACCGCTGCTGGACCGCCTCTGGGCCGGCTCGATCACCGTCGGCGAACTTGCAGCGCGCATGCCTGAAATCAATGCCCGCGTTAGAAGGGAACTCAGCGATCTTTCAAAGAAAGAAGATTTGAGACCGGCATTTCGCAGGGATATTGAATCAGCTCTGAAAGGCCTCGATAGTGGCGCTGACCACTCTCCAGACAGGTGACTCGTCGCTCGTCGTCAGAGACGGGGATGAGGTCATTGCCGAAATCCGTGATCTGCATCTTCGGAATGTTCGCTTCCGACCCGGCGGGCGGTTGCTCATCGGCGATGAAGTTCCCCTGCCGCTCTACTGGGAGCAATATGCAAACCATGAAGATCCCGAACGCAATGCGGGCAGCAATGGCCGGCTTCGCATCGTCGAGGCGTCGGCGAACTCTGTGAGTGTCGTCTGCGAAGGAACGACACGGTCGGGTACAGTGCACAGCACCTTTGAGACCACATTCCGGTCAGATGAGGGGTTTCGGCGATACGACGTTGAGATACGGGCCAGGCTGCGCATACCGGAAGGCTGCACATGGTACGTGACACCGAATCCAGACCATGGAGAGGTCGAGTTCTGCAACCTCTGGCCGGACGGTGCATTTTCATCCGAACTGCACAAGCCCGTGTGCTACAGTGCCTGCTATATTGACCGTGGTACCGGCGTCACCAAGATCCCGCACCATCATCTGGAATCACAAGACAAACATAATATCGTTTTGCATACCGGGGACCGGATGGTGTGGCTCCTTGAGGAGGAGAACCTGTGCGTCACACTCCTCTCGGCCAGTACTGTCACCGCCGGGATTTGTGCGTATATGTGGGATGCGCACCTGGGCTACAAAGTGTGCACTGATGCAGTTGCGAAATCGCTGGCCGCCGGAACGGAATACCTGGCTGCGTACCGGCTTTCGGCGCTCGATGCCCGGGAGGGGAACCGTCTTGTGGAGTCGGCTGTTCCGGCCTCCGCTCCCGAGCCGGACATGACTCCTGTGATCGTCGACGGGGTGCAGACCTTCGCCGAGACACTTGCGACCACGGAACGGGATCCCTCCGATGTCTGGCCGTGGGAAACGGAGGTTCACGCGGGCGATCCCGGCGCAGTGAATTTTTTCGTTGACCGGACATGCGGCCGGGTTGACCACGCATCAGTGTGCATCGATTCTCCGGCTTCCGCCAGAGCCATGTGGAAAGCGACAGCACTGGGGCCTGCCTTCCGCCAGCCGGACTTCATCGAGGGTGCGCAGTACCGGCTTGGCGCGTACGTGAAAACCGAGCTCGTGTCGGGAGCGGCGTCCGTGGCGATCCGGGTGCACACAAAAGGGAGCCCCGGTCTCCATGACCCGGGGCAGTATGATATCTTCCGTTGTGCCGCCGGTTTGACAGGCACCGCGCAGTGGACATATCTTGAGGTGACTACTCCTCCCGTGTATCCCGTTGCAGACAGAATCCATCTCCTCCTGGAAATGCACGGAGCAGGGAAGTGCTGGTTTGATGATGTTCAATTTCGGAGTCATGTATGAACCCCAAATCGCATGGACCATTTCCTCCGTCCACCTTAATGGTGTGGACGTTGACCGACAGCGTGATTGAGCAGAGGGCAGCACTGGAATCGCAATTCCACGAGATACGCGAGTCGGGCTTCGGAGGGGTTGCGGTGTATGTGCGGTGCAGCCGCTACACTTGGAATGACCCCCCTGCGCGCGCGGCGTTGCGTGCGGTCGGGCGATTATGCCGCCGCTACGGTATCGCCTGCTGGCTCGGGCCCGATCCGCGATTTGTCTCCCGGCAGCTCATCGGAAGAGAAGGAGGCATGGAGGTGCTGCTCTTCGGCAACCGGTCGCGTGCCGATCAGTTTCCGAACTTCGGGAGCATTCACGAGGGGCAGTTCTCCGTTCGCTGTGTCCTCGAGCCACGTCATGTGCACACACTCAATGAAGTCGCCATAGAGTACTATCCGCGGGGCATTGCCCGCGTATATGCCGTCCGATTGCTCCCCGGGAAAGAAATGCCGGAGAAGGTGCTGGATATTACTGCCCACAGCTGTTTCTTCTACAACGCGCGGGCGCGGTATGTGGAGGCCTTTGGGACCCTTCCGGATCTCCAGGGAGACGGGTGGAGTGTCCTCGCCTTCTTTCATGCGGAAACGAGTCACGTCGATTATTCCAACACATCGCAGATGCGCCGGTATGCGGCGATGCTTGATACCCTGAAAAAGGAAGGATGTGCGGCGGACGGCATCATGTGGGACGAGGCGGGCTTCACCTGTACGTACGGCACCTTGCCGTGCACAGGGGAGATACTGAAGGAGTACCAGCGGCGTGCTGGAAAGCCCCTCTTTTCTGATCTCTGGAAGCTGGCGCTTCCTGCTCCGAATGGAAGCCACATCCGCGTGCGATGTGCGTACTACGGATCTGTGCAGCGGACGTTGAACGCCGCCAACCGGGTGACAACAAAGCAGGTGCAGCGATTGTGGGGCGCACGGACGGTGTCGGGGATTCACGACACGTGGCATTTTGAATCTGCCGACATGTGCGACATGAACCATGGCAGCCTCGATCTCTGGGAGGCAATGAAGGCCAAAACAGGCGGTTTCGTGGATATCGGAGGGATCGATCAACTGCGTGCGCCGGACGCGCCGTGGTATGCCAACCTCGCTGCGATGAACGTTATATGCGCGTCATTGGGAAAAATGAGCACGGGGCGATACGCCTACAATAATCTCTGGACTGTCGGTGACGATGGAGGGGAAGGGTGGCAGACAACGGTCATGGACTACTGTGTTGATACAATGGCGATCTTCGGTCTACGGTGGATGGCACACGCGTATGGTCCGGTCGGCACTATCGGCGAAGAACGGACTTTCCTCGGATCTCCGGAGCTTCCGGGATATCCACACCACAGTACCTGGCCGCATTTTCCGGAGTGGAATGTGCGATTGACCAAACATCACGAGGCGGTCGAACACAAGCTCCCGGAATCCCGGATTCTCGTCGTGTTTCCTGTTGAGACCCTCTATGCCCTTGCCGGGCCCGCCGCCGATACCGTCTCGGCCGGGGTGTTCCGGCTCATTCTCGCCCTGCTCGACAATCATGTTCAGGTTGATGTGCACGCTCCTTCGTTGTGCCGTGAGGGCCGGTGGGTGAAGGATGAATTTGTTCTCCGAAAGACCCGCTACCGCGCCGTCATCCTCCCGTTCGCCGGGGTGCTCACAGAGGAGATCTGTTCCCGCATGCGGGCCGGCGGGAAGAATGTGTTCTGCATGGACGGAAAGCCCCGGCTTCTGACAACAGGACGCGCGTGCAGGTGGACCCCAACGACTGAGGGGACTACCATCGTGTCGGCTCTCGATTGGTTGCACTCGTTGCCGGCGAGCAACGAGCTGGATGCGCCTGAAGGAAGCTGGGCAACGTTGACGCCGGTGCGCCGGGGGACCGTCGTCTCTCTCTGTCCGTCGAGGCACGGCTATACATTTTCGGGTGCCCTCCGGTATCGCGACTCCACCGTTGAGCTGCCGGAGTGCTGCGGGTTGACCCGGGTCTTTTTCCCGCTCACAGGAGCACCGGTAATGGTGACCATCCGGATACGCAAGACATCTACGTGACAAACGCGAGAGGAAGATGCCATGGGTCCCCCTGTTCTTCTCGGCACGATCGATGTGCTGGCACCCGGATCACCCGGCGAAGCCTATGCCGCCGCAATTCCTCCGGCGGTCCGGGGCGAAGTGACGTTGATTGTCGAATGCTCTGCGGAGGGTTTCCCGCTTGCAGAATACTGCTGCTCCGTGCGCCGGAAGGACCCCTCCGGGCCCTACACATTTTCCGGCATGGAGTTTTCCCGGGATCCTGCAGGCATCCGCGTCGGTCCGTGGCCGGGATGGCGTGGCATCCCCCGATTTCCGGCGTTGAGCATCCGGCACGGATCGGTGGAAGCCGAGGTTCGGGAAACATTCTGGGGGGATGAGATGCACAGTGCGATCGTGCGCTACGTCAGCCGGATAGTGTGCAACGGCGATGGCGGAATTACACTGTCCAGCCCTCATCCGTCGATTATCCCGCGGCGCGTGATTCTGTACCGCACTGTCGCTCTCAAGGCCGTCGACAGGGAGGTGTTCCTCCGGGAAGACCTGTCCAGCGTTCACCCCCGGCTCCTCCTCACCCCCAGGGACCTGCCGCTGCTTCGCCGCAAGGCCAGGGAGACACATGTCGTGTTGTGGAACAAGATCGCCGGGTTACTGCACTCTTGGAACCTGCCCTTCAATATAACCGCGGAAGCCAAGATCCCCGGTGGCCCCGAACGGCTCTCGTCTGAAGACCGAGTGGTCCTGTCGGCATTCAGTGCCATGATGTTTCCGGATGAGGATCGTGTCAGTCACGCCCTGGTTGCTTACAGCAACTATTGTGCGGAAACCGGACAGCCCGACTTTGAACCCCTGCACATCGATACGCAGGCCGGCGAAGTTCTTTTCACCCTCTGCCTCGGTTATGACTGGCTTGTCTCGTTCATGTCCCCGGGAGAGGAAAAAGCCGCCCGGCTCCGCATATGGGAAGTAGCCGACGTGTGTTTCGTACATCTTGGCAATGAACGGCGCGACTACGGACAGGCTCACTACCTCGGATGCGGACTCGGACTGCTTGCATGTTCTTTTCTCTTCTGGGAAGATCATCCACGGGCTCAAGAATGGGCGGCCTGGCTTCGTGGCTCTCTGGAATGTGCACTGCAATTGGTGCCCGAAGATGGATTTTATCCGCACGGCATCAACCTCTGGATCTATGAGTTTGGATTTCTCCTCCGCTGGGTTGAGATTGTGCGCACTTGCACGGGAGAAGATCTCTGGCACGGTCATCGGGGACTTGCACACGCATCACGTTTTCGTGCGGCCACGGTCTCTCCGGACGGGCTGTACGGAGCCACGTTCGGTGACCCACAGTACCGGACCGGCGGTGACAGCTGGTGCCATTTCCTGATCGCTGCCCGCACCGGATCGACTGAAGCTCAATGGGTGGGCAGGCTGCTGGAAAATCTTCCACACGCGGGCGTGGATTTCCGCAGTATCCCGGCGCGACGGCGGCTCTATGAATTTCTCTTCCACGATCCAGCCATTCAGGCCCGCCCGCCGGAATCCGGCTTTTATCATTTTCCCGACGGAGGGCAAGTCTGTATGCGCACTGGGAATTCGGTCTTCACCCTGCGCTCCGGGCCCCCCCTCGGCATGCACCGGTACACGCAGGGAGAATATGGCGCCTATGGCCATGGGGACCCTGCAAATGGTTCATTCTTGATTTTTAGTGGTGGAGTGTTTCTCGCGAACGGTTCCGGACCCGTCTATAGAAGAGATACACGTCTCCACAATGTAGTCACAATCGATGGCCAGGGTCAGATCGGCGATTCCAGCGTGTGGTTGCCGGATTTCTTCCCTCCGGAGACACTCGCCCTGCGTCCCGAAGTGCGAAACCATGGGACGAGAGTTGACATCTCGGTGGATCTGACATCGGCCTACCTCCGGCACCTCGGTGTGCAGTACTATCGCCGGGCGCTCTGTGCGGAAAGCGATCAGTTTGTCGCCGGCGTCGACATCATCCGGTGCGATGCCCCCCGATCGCTGGAATGGAATGCCCACTCCTGGGAGGAATTTGTTCCGATTCCGTCGAATGATCCGGTGCTTTACAGCCTGGGCCACAGAATCCGCCTGGCGGTGTTTGCCCCGCAGGCGGTATCATGGTCCTCCGCACTCACGGAATTTGTCCCTGCATATCCCAACGACGGAAGGAGAGACTTCCACCTGGAGGGCCGGGTCACTTCGACCGCAGCACGATTCGTCTGGTGCTATGCATTCGCGCCGAATGTACAACCACGCCTCATCCCCGGCACTGATGATCTGTTTCGATTGATGGTGCGCGACGACGTTGAGCTCTCATTCAACGGGCACTGGCTCTCGTGCAAAAGGCAGACGTGAACAACAAGCCCGACGCACGTGTTGACCAGGGTTGCTGGATCTCCGACGACAGGACCTACGCGTTCATCTCGTCGGAGACCAGCAGCGTCGGCGAAATCGGGTATCACGGCGTGCAGCCTGTGAGCCGCAATTCGCGGGTGCTCGCGGGGGGAGAAGGAGTCCTTCAATTCCGGGTGCGCGATCGCGCGGGAACGGAGCATCCGCTGCACTTTGTGGACATTGATTGGACACCAGGTCTCGTAGTTGTGAGAGGCGCCTCTCCGATCGGCCGGTGCGATCTTTCTATCACGACAGCCGGACGTCGACTTATCATTATCGCTTCTCCGGTGGGGGCTCAGGGCGTCGCTTTCGTGGTGTTCTTCCACGCGAGCTCGCTGTTGATGGACGTGCACGGACACCGGGCATGGTCTGCGGGCGACCCCTCCGATTCTCATGCAGTGTTCCGGTTCCGTGATACAATAATTCTTGGCGAATGGATCAAACGCGCCGGTCCGTACGCCGGAGATTTCCTGATACCCGAGCCGCTGCGCCGCAAGATATTCCGGCGCGCGTGCCGTTCCGGATTCGCAACCGTGGACGATCTCCTGCCGGCGTATGTCGACTCTCCGGTGCCGGTCTACGACGCCGGTGTGACCGTGGTCCTCGGGGGAAGGAAGTATGCGAAGGAGGAGCGGGGCGAGGACCTGGCGTTTATTGCACCGGCTGCCGACGGGCTGAATCAGCCGGCGCCTTTTGTAGTAGAATTTATCGATGGATGCGACGGCGCTGCAACGGAAGACGATCCCGCTCTCGCCGCCGCGGAAGTCCGGGAACGCCATACGCATCGTTCGTCCAGCGCGCCTGTGTTGCACATCCCGGGTTTTCCGCTTATCGACAATTTTTTCGGGACGGTTCCGGGACTCGTCGAGTCTTGCGTCATCAAAGAGCATGGCATTCCCCGTGCTACGCCCGGGCGGTATTACTGGATCTGGGCCTGGGATGCCATGGTGACCGCGTCCGCGTCGTTGCGATGGGGGAATATGAGGGGAGCAGAGACCACCCTCCGCTTTGTGCATCTTCACAGGGACGAAGGCGGTCTCATCCCGATGCAATGGACCCGTTCCCTGGATCCTCTCGACTCCCAGCCGCGCGGCTCCCTGGATGTTCTGCTGATGTCTCTCGCTCACTCTCTATATCTTGAGACACGGGACAAGCGAATCCTTGAAGAGGTGTATCCGACTATGACCGGACTTCTGGCGCAGCTCCGTGAAGAGTCTGATGCCGATGGTCTTTTCAGGAACATCGGTTTCTATCCGGATCTGCCCCGCCGGTTTGGCCGCACGGAATCCAGTGCGGTCGCCCTCGAAATCGGGAACTTCTATACGTTCTGCCGCACATGTGAGGATATTGCTCTCGTGATGGGGGACGAGGTTACATCCCGGCAGGCGCTTCACATGGCTGAACGATTGGAAGCCTCGTTTCTGGCCCGCTTCTGGAACAATGACACGGGCTTTCTTGTGGATGCTGTTGATCTGATGTCCGGAGATCGCAACATCAGTCACCCCTTGTTCACCCTCATGTTTCTGCATTCGGCGCTGGGGTGGCCGCTTGTGCGACCGAAGATTGCCGCGTGTGCTGGATTCATCGCGCTGAATCACCAGTCCTCGCTGGGCATGCGGCTCCTCCCGTCGTGGGACAGAAACGCACGGTCGGAGACAGCGACAGGTTCCTGGTATCCGCACTGGGATCTCTATGTGCTGAAAGTCCTGCGGAGAGCGGCCCGGGCGCCGGAGATCATGATGTGGCTGCAAAGCGTTCAGAGGGTCCTCGATCACCTGGGATATGCGCCGGAATTCCTCGCTCTGGATGGACTGAGTGAGACAGACAACAATTCCTGGCTCCGTCACGGGGCGCCGTCAAATCTGAATTGCGTCACCGGCTGGTATCAGGCGCTTCTCGAGGGTGTTGTCGGACTGGAGTTCGATCCGGGAGGCATCACTCTCATCCCGCTGGCGCTCCCCCTGGGTGAGGTGGTGTTATCCGGGATCCAGCATCGCGGAACGTTGTGGAATGTGAGGGTGCACAACAGCAGATCCGGCGACTGCTGTCTCTGTGTCGACGGTGAAGAAATACAGGGATGCATGAAGGTGCCGTCCCGGTATTCTTGCGGTGGCGAGCATCTACTCGAGGTCGTCTACGATGCAGTGTCCCGTCCGCGCCGCTTCATGGAGCTGGTCAATGCGGAATTGCTCGAGACGGCCGTGGATGGGGAATCAGTGCTGGCGCACATCCGTGCCCTGGGCCGTGTCGATGCGGTGTACACTGCTCCGGCCCCGGGACGGTGTTTTCTGGATGATGATGAAATAACCGGCGTTGAACATCTGTCCGAAAGAACGTACGCGGTGCGTCTCCGTATACGCGGCGAACATACATTGCGCATCTAGCGCCGGCAGCCTCCCCATTGCGCGTGATATTTGCGAAAGGGTAGTCGATGAGAATTGCAGCCCACATTCCTATTTGCGCGGCATGTCTTATCGTGATCGCTGCAGGCGAACTGCGACCGCAGCCTGCTGCAGCGGAAGCCGCAAAAACAGCACGATACAATGTTGTCTGGGATTCCCCCAGTAATGATTACACCGGATCAATGCCGTTGGGCAACGGCGACATCAGCGTGAATGGCTGGGTAGAAAAGTCGGGGGATCTGGTCTTCTATATTGGCAAAACCGACAGCTGGGACGACAATGGACGCCTGCTGAAGGTGGGACGCGTGCGCATACAATTGGATCCACCTCCTATCACTCCCCTGGAACAATTTCAGCAAACGCTCGGTCTTGTTGACGGCACAATCTCCGTCCGGTTCCGGGCGGGCGACAACACCGTATCCATGCAGATGTGGGTCGATGCCCATCACCCGGTTATCGAGGTCGAGATCAAGAGCGATCACGCCATCGCCGCCTCGGCAGCTGTCGAAATGTGGCGGACAAAGAAGGACACGCTGGCGAGCATTGAGGTCAGTGATACATTTTGTGATGCCAACGGCAAGAGCCGTGGACTCACGATCGTCGAACCCGACGTCTTGCTTGCGAATCCTTCTGCAGGCATCGGCTGGTACCACCACAACAGCAAATCAGTCGGTCCGGCAATCAGCGCACAGCTGCAGGGCCTGCAGGGTTTTCCCCGCACCGATCCGCTCCTGCATCGCACGTTCGGAGCTGTCATCACCGCCCCGGGCTCCAGGAGGGTGGACGCCCGCCGACTTTCACTGCCCCCGTCGGACCACCACCGGATCAGCACGTATGTCGTCACACAGCATCCCGCCTCGCCTGGACAGTGGCAGTCGACTATGGATAGTGTCATCGCAAAGACGGAAGCTGTCCCGCGACATCAGAGGAAAGAAGCTCACATGCGCTGGTGGGAAGAGTTCTGGAACCGCAGCTGGATTCACGTGTATGCAGGGAGCGGGGCGAGCCGGAAGGATTCCGACGATGCCTTTCTCGTGAGCAGAGCATACGCCCTGCAGCGCTTCATCGCGGCGTGTGCCGGGAGGGGAAAGTTCCCCATCAAATTCAACGGCTCAATATTCACGGTGCCGGCTGCCGGCAAACCCGGCGATGCCGACTACCGGCAATGGGGCCCGGGATATTGGTGGCAGAACACACGCCTCCCCTACATGAGCATGTGCACATCCGGTGATTGGGATCTGATCCAGCCGTTGTTTGCAATGTATGCGCAGGAGCTCATGCCGCTCTTCCGCTACCGGACCCGGTTGTACACGAACCACGGTGGAGCCTTTGTCCCCGAGTGTATCCTGTTCTGGGGGGATGAGTTCAACGAAGTGTATGGCTGGACTCCGTATGAACAGCGCTCGGACAAGCTCCAGGAGAACAGGTATCACAAATGGGAATGGGTGTCAGGCCCGGAGCTTGTATTTCTGATGCTCGACTACTATGACCACACCCTTGATGCGGAGTTCCTGTCGCGTACGCTCTTGCCCACCGCCCATGAGATTCTGACGTTCTTCGATGAGCACTATGCGACCGACGCGATAGGCAAGCTGGTCATGTACCCCTCGCAGGCATGCGAAACCTGGTGGGAGTGCACGAATCCGATGCCTGAAATCGCCGGACTTCACGCGGTGCTCGAACGGCTCTCCGCTCTCCCCGGATCGCTCACCACGCCTCAGCTCCGCCGCTTCTGGAGTGTGTTGCGCAGCAAAATACCTGATCTCCCCACACGCACCGTTGAGGGAGTCACGATGCTTGCCCCAGCCGACATCTTTGCGAACAAGCAGAACATCGAGAACCCTGAACTCTATGCTGTTTACCCATTCCGTCTCGTCGCATTCGAGAAACCAAACAAGAAATTGGGGAGTGCCGCGCTGAAATATCGTGAAGACCGTGGCAACTTCGGGTGGCGTCAGGATGACATTTTCATGGCATACCTGGGTATGGCCGACTCCGCGAAACAGTACACTATCGGACGTGCAAGCAAGAGCCATGCGGAGTCCAGATTTCCGGCATTCTGGGGACCGAATTATGATTGGGTGCCTGATCAGGACCACGGTAGTGTCCTGCTCAAAACACTACAGGCCATGCTCCTTCAGAGTGATGGACGCACATGCTATCTCCTGCCGGCCTGGCCGGAGGGATGGAATGTGGATTTCAAACTTCATGCGCCGTTCAATACCACGATTGCGGGTGTGGTTCACAACGGGAAGGTCGTACATCTTACGACCGTCCCGGAGACCAGATCCGGAGATGTCATTATCCTGAACCCCCGGGAATGATCCGCTTTCTTGCGGAATAGGAGGTTCCTCTTGTCATTTTTTCCACATACAGTCATACGCAAACGTCTGCCTGGATCCTGTTGCCTTCTGCTTGCTTTCTTTCTGGCATTGTGTACCCACACGCATGCTGAAAGTGGTGGCAGTGTTCGCGGTTTTGTTACCGACTCAACGAATGGTGAACCGCTGATCTTTGCTAACATTACGGTGCGGGGGATTTCCCGTGGTACTTCAACGGATATCAAGGGATTTTTCTATATCGCCGGCGTTCCCGAGGGAGACCACGCTCTCATCATTTCGATGGTGGGATATCGCAGGAAAGTGGTTCCTGTTCCGGTGCGTGAAGGAGAAATAACGCACCTCCGGATACGCCTTGCGCCCGGCAAAATCGAGATGGAGGAGCTGACCATTGTACGTGATCGGTCCGGGCGACCGACCGACAGGGAGGTGGGACTACAGCAGATCTCCGTTCGGGAGATTAATCTGGCCCCCATCAACACGGAAGCCGACATTTTCCGTATCGTGCAGATGAGTCCCGGGGTGACGATGACCGGTGATGTCACTGCGCGCTACTATGTGCGGGGTGGTGGGGGAGACCAGAACATGCTGCTTGTGGACGGCGTCACGATCTATAGTCCATTTCACGCCCTCGGTGTCCTCAGCGTTGTGGATCCGGATGTGATCGCGGGCCTGGAATTCCACAAAGGCGGGTTTGGCCCCGAGCTGGGCGGCCGGCTTTCGTCGATACTCAACGTCCAGACGCGCGACGGCAACAAGAACAGGTTTGGCGCTTCTGCACAGGCGAGTTTACTGACCGGCAAGGTTTCCATTGAAGGCCCCATTCCCGATGGGTCATTTCTCATTGCCGGGCGCAAAAGCATATCACCAAAGGCCCTTGAGCGTTTCTTGCGGTCATCTGGCGCCCCGTTCGATTTCTATGACCTTTCATTCAAAGTGAACTATGCGAATCCCCTGCTTGATGAGAATGGCACGCTCAGCGCACATGGCTTCCTCAGCGCCGACAATGTGCGCAGCGACGATCCCTTCAAGGAGGACTATGCGGTACGGAACACCGCGATGGGGCTTGAATGGCACAAGGTGTGGCCCAATCCGCTGCATTCGACCGTGCGCGTGGCGTACAGCGGATTTGACGCGGAAGTGCTCCCCAATGCAAGCGAGGCTGTCCCCCGGTCAAACACCGTGCGCGATGTCACGGTCTCTGCAGATGCCGGATACGTGTACACCAGCAGGGACGAACTGCAATTCGGTCTTGAGACGAAGTTTCTCTCAACCCGGTACGTGACCGAAAATCTTCTCCGCTTGAAGCGCTCCTTTGATGAACGGGCATGGGATTTAACGATGTATGTGAATTATCACTTCCTGCGGTGGGAATCGTTCGGCCTCGATATTGGCATGCGTATCCGGCCCCAACAGCTGGCACGATTTGGCTCGGTAATTTTCGAACCGCGCTTCAGGGCAAGTTATGCGCCGGTGCCCGTGCTGGTGTTCCATGGGGCAGCCGGGTGGTACTCACAGGAAGTCACAACGTTGATGAACGAAACGGATGTGATTTCGATCTTTGAACCATGGATCATTGTGCCCGACTACCTGCGGGCCTCCGACGCGGCGCATTTTGTCGCAGGGATAGAGTATGACCTTTCGGAACGGCTCTCTTTGAACGTCGAGGGGTATTACAAGCCGATGTTCAATCTCTTTGAAGTCAATGAGAAGAAATTCACAGCGGGGGCGCCCGATCACGTCAATGTCGCCGGAACCTCGTACGGAGTCGAATGCTCTGTCAAGTGGCTCACGGATGCCGTCTTAATGCAAGCCAGCTATACATTGAGCCGGGCCCGGCTGAATATCGGCGGGGTGAGCTACACGCCGCGGTACGATGTACGCCATGTGGTCAATGTGAATGCAGGGCTGGAGCTTGGCGACGGATGGATCATTTCCGGAGTCTGGTCTCTCCGGTCGGGGTTGCCGTTCACGCCGATTGTGGGATTCTATGATCGTGTGGTCCTTTCCCAGGATTCCCCCATCGACGTGCTCAATCCCCAGGAACCGGTTACAGCCTGGGGAGAACGCAATTCCCAACGGTTGCCGGTCTATCATCGTCTGGACCTCAGCTGTACCAAACGGGTTGACATTGAACCTGTGCGGCTGACCATCGGCATCAGCGTTACCAATGTGTACGATCGTAAGAATATTTTCTATCTCGACCGCAATACCGGCGAACATATCTATATGCTGCGTTTCGCACCGTCAGTGCTTGTCAAAGCGGAACTATGAGAATACCCGTGTGGTGTACAGGTGCAATCATGGCAATCCTGCTGGCGCCGGGTTGCGATGAGGATTTCTCGCCTAAGATTCCCGGCGGGACCCGGTATTACCTGTTCTGTATTGTGGATGCAACGCCGTTGGGCGGTAGTATGCAGTTTGCCGTGGTTGACAGAATGTACGATGTTGAGGGTTTGAACCCGGCACTGAACACCTTTGACCCCTTTGTCGGGGGAGCCGAAATCGTCCTTACTGTCCGCGGACAGCAGTATATTTTCCGCCAGGGTGTGATGGCACGGCTTGATACGTCTCGATACACCACCGCCGTGCACTACTACTATGCTCGAGGAATGACGATCGTTGCACGGGATGCTGTCGTCATTCGGGCGACGCTGCCGGACAGTACAGTGCTTTCAGCCTCTACGGTGGTTCCCGACTTCAATGCCGCGGAGTCGATACCGCAGTTCGCCAACGGCGTGACCACCCTCGTGAATCGGTACACAATCGGAGACAAATGGCTGCTTGTGTGGGAGGGTCTTCTTTCATCGGAAGAGCACCTGTTCTTTCCCCGCCTTCTGCTCACGTATACTGTCACGGACAGCGCCGGAACGCACTATCATTTCGAACCCGTCCCGCTCAAATATGTGCAGTATAACGGGCAGTATCTTCCTGTGTATTGCTCGTACCAGACCACCGCTTCATTGGCAGTGGAGTTTGACGCTCTGGACCGGTTCATGGAAGGGATCGGTCAGGGAATCGCGGATAAATCCAGCATCCACGTTCAGTATTTGACGCTTCAAGTGATCGAATGCGATCAGGCGCTCTCGCGGTACTATAGCAGCGTGAACGGGTATATGGACCAGTTCTCCGTGCGTCTTGATGAGCGGACCTACACCAATATCCAGGGAGGTGAAGGGATTTTCGGGTCGTCTACAACGACCTCGATGAAATTCCCCGTGAATGCAAAGTATGCGGGCCGGTTTGGCTACCAGGTGGAGTGAATTGTGTTTGACAACACACCATGTCTCAGCATACTATGAGCATGACAGCCTCATGCACCAGGCAGCGCGTGATCCTGCCTACCAGTTCTTCACGATCTCCGCAAAACACTCCAGCCCGCTGGGAATCACGGCGCCGTATCCGTGACCGGGTTTCGACCAGGCTCCGGCAAGCCAGAGATTCTTGATGGGTGTAGCGTGGCCGATGCGTTGTGAACCGGAGTTGTTCACGGTCTGGTCCCATCCGTAGATTGCTCCGCGGTGATGGCCGGTGTAGCGTATATTGGTAAGAGGCGTCCCGATCTCCTTGACCTCTATTGCCGAAGAAAGTCCCGGAAGCAACGTCTTCTCCACTTTCTGGATCAGCACGTCTGCCATTCTTTCCTTTTCCTTGCGGTAGGCCCGCTTCTCTCCGGCGAAATAGTCCTTCGCGAACTTCTCCCAGTGGTCGTAACCCTGCAGCGTCAGGATGTTGATGGTGTTCTTCCCGGCAGGAGAATAACCCTCGAAGATGTTGTCGTAGAGAGAGAGGCCGTAGCCGCCATGTTCGACATCCGCGTTGAGCAGGCCCGCGTAGCCTGCTTCGGGATCGTACGCCGGCTCGTAGAATATTTCTGAATCGGTAATCCCCGCGTTCTTGACGAGGTTCGTCTTCAGACCGAGGAACACCTGGAAGCACGACAGGCTCACACTGTATTTCCGGCACTCCGTCAGATAGTTGCCGACCAGCGCCTGATCCTGGATCATCGTGCCGAATGTAGCGAAGGGGCTCGCGTTCGAGACGACGACTTTCGCTTCGAACGTCTTTCCGTCTGCTGTCCCGACTCCGGTGGCGGCGCCGTTCTTGAGCAGAATCTGTTTCACTGTGGTGCCAAGAAGTATGGTTCCACCATGACTTCTGATAAATCCTGCAAACGCGTTGCTGATGTCTTGAGAGCGGCCCTTCGGATAGTACCCCCCTCGTGTCAGGTATCCCATGAACGGCATGGCGTAGTAAAAGCATGAGAGCTTGGAAGGCGGGAGACCGTAATATCCCCATTGAGCCGAGACGATGGCTTTCAGGCGGGGATTCTTGATTCGGGAATCGACCATCTGGCCCCAGGTCCATTGATGGAACTTGAAGAGATGAGGAAAATCGACGGGGAACTTGCTCATGTCCACCTGCCCCTTTGCATCCGAGATGCGGCCGATATCGCCGGCCAGTCCCTTCATGTCGTCGAAGAGCCCGGTAATGCCTTCCTTCTCATCGGGGAAGAGGGTGTGCAGCGTGGCAACATAGGCTGCGGGGTTTTTCTGCTGCACGCGGATGTCGTGTTCGGGAAATATTGTGCGGAAGAGAAAGGGATGCGGCACAAACTCAACATCGGCGAGTTCGGGGAAGCCCCAGATGAGGTTTGGCACGCCGTTGCGTTCACCAACGGTTGTGGAATGCAACGACACATCGAATGTGAACCCGCCGGGGCGTGAGAAGGCCGTTGCAAAGCCCCCCACCTTGTCATGTTGTTCGATCACCAGAGGCCGGAAGCCCTGCCGTGCAAATGCCGCCGCGCAGGAGAGACCGGCAAGGCCGGACCCGATGATGATGGCATCATAGCCGGAGGGTTGTCTGGCGGACGGTTGAGAGAAGGGGAGTGCATCCCAGTCGATGGCCGCGGTAGTGAACATTCCTGCGAGCATTTCCAGGAATTCGCGTCGTGGTACACAGAAATCGTTCATGTCAGCCTCGCACGTGGTGGTTCACATTGCCGGCCACAACCAGCCGAACGTTCCCGCCGTTACCAATGCATACAGGAGCCCGTCAAAGGTACTCTTCAGCGTTACCGACCATGGACGTTTGAACCAGATTGATTCCTGCCAGCCGCCGATGGCATACGCCGCGAATGCAGTGACGCCGGCATACCGGAAAACAGAGAGGTAGGGGTCACCGGGATGCAGAACGCGGCCGGTAACGTATGCTGCAAAAATGCTCACCACGATGCTGTACATGAACCACTGGGCGAGCGAGCCGACCATGGAATCAGAACCACCGGGCCAGATTGTCAGGATCGCTCCGGGACCTTTCTTCACCTTCTCCAGATACTCCGGGGACTTCATATCTTTGGAGGTGGCTGCACGGGGCATCATGTACTGTCCCGCGGGAATGTTGAATTTGCGCAGAGCCTCCATAAGCCCGTCTTCATCCGGAACCTTCCGGTAGTCGTTCGCGTGATATCCGAGCACCATGTGGATCAACGAACTGAGAATGAATACGAATACCGCCGAAAGAAGGATGGGGAGCCAGAGAGCGCCGATGGATACCATAGCTGCCTCCTGAGATATGGGATGGAGAGTGGGAACGACGGTGGAAGGTAGGATATTCCAGAGGCAGAGGCAAGGGTACGATTGGAGGAGACTTTTACTCGAGACTTTTACTCGTACCGGAGCGCGTCAATCGGGTTCAACATTGCTGCTTTTCGCGCAGGGTAGAACCCAAAAAAAACACCGATGGCAATAGAAAATCCAAAGGAAAGAATGATCGAGAACGTAGTAATAATAGTCGGCCATTTGGCAAGGCCAGAGATAAGTGACGAGCCGATCACTCCCAGGAGGATACCCGTTGTACCCCCGAGGAGACTGAGGACCAGTGCCTCCACCAGGAATTGCAGAAGGATGTCGCGGGACCGTGCTCCGACGGACATCCGGATACCGATTTCTCTTGTTCGTTCCGTCACGGAGACCAGCATGATGTTCATGATGCCGATGCCACCGACGAGAAGTGAGACCGAGGCGATACTTGCCAGGAGGATCGTGAGTATATCCGTCGTGGCTGTTGCTGCGGTGGCCAGATCGGCCTGATTCCTGATCGTGAAGTCATCCGGCTCGGAGGCAATGAGTTTGTGCCGCATGCGTAGCAGGTCGGTAATCTGCTTCTGGGCGACACTGATGTTCGCCGGGCTCGTTGCGGAAACAAGAACCTGGCGGAGGTAGGGGAACCGACTGAGGCGGCGCCCGACGGTGGTATACGGTGCAAGAATGACGTCGTCCTGATCCTGCCCCATGGCGTTCTGTCCCTTCTTGGCCAGAACTCCGACCACTTTACAGGGAACATTGCGGATGCGCACATTCTGTCCGACAGGGCTCTCGTCAGGAAAGAGGTTGTCTGCCACAGTGCTGCCGAGGACACACACTTTCGCGGCCGCCTTAATGTCCTGTTCCGTGTAGAAATCGCCGTATTCAACCGACCACTTCCTGATCTCCAGATAATCCGCCCCCGTTCCTTCAATGCCCGTGGCCCAATTGAGATTTCCTGCGATTACCTGGCCTCCGGCTCGAGTTCCGGGCGACACCAGGGCAACGGCCGGACATTCGTGTGTGATGGCTTGCGCATCTTCCTCTGTGAGAGTGGTCACCGATCCTGCACCAAAATGTACTCCGGCGGTCTGTTGTGCTCCCGGCAGGATGATGAGGACATTGGTACCCAGTGAGCTGATTTGTTGTTCAACCGAGAACTGCGCACCCTGGCCTATCGCAAGCATTGCGATCACTGCGGCGACGCCGATAATGATGCCGAGCATCGTCAGAAATGAACGCATTTTGTTCCGCCGTAATGCGCGAAAGGCTGAGAGCAGGATATTCATGAGCTTCATTCTTCGTCGTCCTCATCGATTGCCGGCATTTCCTTGAGCACTTCGGACGCGCCCCGCGGATCAGTTGTGATCCGATCCGATCGGATCTTGCCATCCCGGAACACAATCTGACGTTTGGCAAAACTCGCGATATCGGGTTCATGAGTCACCAGCAGGATGGTAATACCCTTCTGGTTGAGGCGCTGAAATATGTCCATCACTTCGACACTTGTTCTGCTATCCAGATTACCCGTAGGTTCATCCGCGAGCACGATGCTCGGATCATTAACCAGAGCGCGTGCGATGGCAACGCGTTGCTGTTGTCCGCCCGAGAGCTGGTTGGGGAAGTGATGCACCCGGTCGCTGAGGCCGACGATTTCGAGGGAACGAATGGCCCGCTGGTGCCGGTCCTTCTGGGTTGTGCTGGCATAGAGGAGCGGCAGCTCCACATTTTCGAGTGCGGAAGTCCGTGAAAGCAGGTTGAAGCCCTGGAACACGAATCCGATGTTCCTGTTCCGTAGCTGTGCAAGTTCATCCCGCGAGAGTTTTGCCACATCGATGTCTTCGAGCATGTACGTCCCGCGCGTGGGCTTGTCCAGGCAGCCGAGGATGTTCATGAAGGTTGACTTGCCCGAACCGGATGCTCCCATGATGGCAACGAAATCGCCCCGTGCGATTGTCAGGGAAATGCCCCGCAGTGCATGAACCTCTACCTCACCGAGCTGATAGGTCTTGACAAGATGGTCGATCCGGATGAGATGCCCGTTCGACGTCTGAACGGGAGTCTTGCCGTTGGTACCGATCATCGGAACCCACCTCCTCCCGGGCGCGCACCACCACTCTGGGGAGTAAGCGGACTTCTGGCCTGCTCTGCCTGAGCGCCATTCGCATAGTTGATGCCCAGCACGACCCGGTCGCCGGCTTTCAGCACGGGGCTGACCGCCTCGGTAGACTTCCCGTCGGTAATTCCGGTCCGCACCATTACCGGCTCGAGTTTGCCGGAGGCATTGACGACCCATACCCGGCCACGCCCCGTCGGTTGTGACGCCACACTGGCGTTCTTCTGATACTCCGGAAAACGGAGGTCGATGCCAAACTGCGTGTGGGTAGGCGGTTTTGTGGTGATTGCCGCAGGCGCGGCCTGTAGAGAATCGCGGAGCGCGCGGAAGCGTTCGCGGCGACTGTCGGCCATCCCCGTGTCACCTCTCCCGCCGCCCCGGGAGCCAAGCGCTCCCTTTGCCTTCGTTGTATCGATGACGTCAACCGGTGGTTGGAAACGGAGCGCCATATTGGGGATCTTCAGCACGCCCTGTGCGCTCGCAACGAGGATCTTCACATTGGCCGTCATTCCCGGCATGAGTTTCAATTGATCGTTGTTCACGGCAATGACAACGGTGTAGTTCACGACATTCTGCACAGTGACCGGCGCCAGTCGTACCTGTGCTACTATTCCCCGGAATGTCTCGTCGGGATAGGAATCAACCGTAAACGTGGCTTCCTGGCCCATGCTGATACGCCCGATATCCGATTCGTCGACTGTGGTGAGGACCTGCATCCGTCTCAAGTCATTGGCGATAGTGTAGAGTGTCGGCGAGGAAAAACTCGCAGCAACAGTCTGGCCGATATTGACTGCGCGGTTGATTACGACCCCGCTGATGGGTGCGTAGATCGTGGCATAGGCGAGATTGATTTTTGCGCGGTCGATTGTTGCCTGTGCGGACTTCATGGAGGCGGTGTTGGACTGGAACGTGGTAAGTGCAGCGTCATAGTTCAGCTGTGATTCAAGACCCCGTACAAGCAGGGTCTCCACCCGGGTGAGACTCCGCCGGCTTTCGTCGAATTGTGCCTTGGCACGGTCAAAATTCGCTTCAGCGTCTTTCACCGCCTGCACGAGAAACGTTGAATCGATCTGCGCAATCACCTGGCCCTTCTTCACGACTGAGTTGAAATCAGCGTAGAGTTTTGCCACGATCCCCGAGACCTGTGTTCCCACATCTACCGTCGTTACCGGGTTGATTGTCCCCGTCGCGGTTACGTACACGGTCAGATCGCCGGTCGTGACTGTATCGAATCTGAAATCATACTTCTCCGCCTTGTTGCCAACAAACAGATAGTAAGCGACGGCAGCCAGAACAAGGACAACCAGGGATGAGATAACAACTCTCTTGGTCATGAGGACTTCCTACGCATAGTGAAAACGGGGTTGGTTCCGCACTTTTTAACAATGAGGCCCAGCATCATAAAGACGCGATTTTTCGGGTTTTTTCCAATTCTTGCCTCGTCTTTCCTCAGTTAGACCCCGCAGGAGGGTTTTTGTTTAACGCGCTTCCGTTACCACTTCTGCAATGAACGCCATCATTCGTTTGTAGTGCGTCCCTTCCCAATAGATGCGTCCGCACTTGGGGCAAGCGGCAAAGCGTTCGCATGCGGCTCCAACCCGGGCTGGAATGCGTTCGAGAACCGCTTCCTTTGCTGCACTTACCAAAAGGATATTGCAGGGGAGGCAACGTGAGAGGGGTTCGGCCGATCCCCCGAGGTCGAAGCGTTTCACAACTTCCAGGATCTGCTTCCGGGGATTGTCTGTCTCTACGGCATATGCGCGTACGAGGCGCGGGTCCCGCAGGAGCGCCCGGTCCTTACTCAGGAGGACACGGTGTTCTTCCAGTGAAATACTGATGAGCTGGTCATCGGTCGATGTCGGCGTGAAGAACGCGTCAAAACCAAACATCCGGAGGAACGTCGCAAGCTTTCCCAGATGAACATCCAGCACGAACGCCGGCCTGCGAAGAGGTCGTGATCGGAGTCGTTGTATCCGTCCGATATCGAATGTCTCAAAGACCGGATACATGCTGACCCGGTCACCACCCGCAATATGTGTTTCGAATTGCGCCACTTCGCCGTTGCGCAGCACAAGATCCACCTCCGACCGGGGAATTCCCAACAGCGCGAGAAGCCCGGCTATGGTGGTATCTCCGGGAACCGGCACCGGAAATGCAGTGAACCGCAATCCGGGTGCGAGGTGGTCGTTCAGTTCTGCATAGCACCGGACATTGACCGTTGCGGTCTCCTGTATCGGAGTCTCAGAGTCCTTTGACAACGTTCAGGAAGTCCTTGTACTGCAGTGCGGACCAGGTTTCCGCTTTCACCGCCCCCTTGGCCATCGTAATCAAGGAAACCTTCGCGGCGGCTCGTTCATCAGGAGCTTCATAAATATCCATGAAGTCAAATGATCCGAGCAGGGCATAGTGATTTATCCATTTGACTTCGGGGCATTTCTTCTTCACCTCGGCGAACCATTTGCGACCGACCTGCTCACGGTTCTTCGGCGTCCCGAAGCTGCTCGCCGAGAGTTTCGAAAGAAGAATAAATGTGGCCATGGGGACTCCTGTGGATGATGAATGGAGATCGCTGCTACAACCCCCTGCTCCGAATCTACTGAGCCGGGGTGCTAAACGCAACCGGCGGCAGACTTGGCCGGCCGGAAGATGTGCCTGGCACATGGTTTGCTTGACAATCGAGTTGTGAGGCTGTACCTTAAGCCGGAAAGAAGCACCGTATTGTCTCCCTACGGGAGTTCCATACTCAGATTCGTGTGACTCAGATTCGTGTGACTCATCGCCGATTGATCGGCCTCCTCGTGGGTTTCCTCGCTCTGCACTCCATGATGCCGGGTGCGTTCCTGAGGGATGTCCCTGTCACCGTGACACAGCCTGACAGTTCAATCCTGCACTGCTATGCCTCAGGCGATGAGTTCCACAACTGGCTGCACGATCGCGACGGGTTCACCATCATACAGGATTCCCGGTCAGGCTATTTCATGTATGCCGTCAAACGGAACGGCGACATTCTTGCATCGGCAGCTCGCCCCGGTGTGGATGATCCCCGGACGGCAGGGCTCCCCGCCAACGTGAACCTCTCCCCGCAGGAAGTCAACGACCGTCGCGCCGCGTGGGAATCCTATGTGCCTCATGGGATTGCGCTTGCCCCGCGTACCGGGAGAATCAACAACGTGGTGATCTTCATCCGGTTCAGCGATGAGGAGGAGTTCACTGCCGCTCCTGCCGTGTACAGTGACATGTTCAATAACTCCAACGCAGGAGTCAATTCTCTCTATAACTACTTTCGTGAAGTATCGTACGGAACTCTGGAAGTGTCCTCGACTTTCTATCCTGTATCGCCAGGCCCCACAGTGCTGTCATACCAGGACACCGAACCACGGGCGTATTACATGCCATACAGCACGACCAACACCCTGGGCTACAGCGATGCACAGCGCAGCGCACGCGAACGGGCGTTGCTGGTGCGGGCTGTCGGGGCGGTCGCCCCGCAAATTCCCGCCGACCTCGGAATCGATGCCGACTACGACGGGTACGTGGACAATGTCTGCTTCATCGTGAAGGGCTCTCCCACCGCCTGGTCGACACTTCTCTGGCCGCACATGTCGTCCATGGGATCCTCGGGACCGCTTCTTGCAGGCAAGAAAGTTGCGGGCTACAATCTGCAGATCGAATCAATGGCGCGGGTCGGTGTGTTCTGCCATGAAATGATGCACACCCTCGGCGCTCCGGATGCCTACCGGTATGCGTCCCCCGATGCGGTGACTCCCGTGGGAGGCTGGGATGTCATGGCGTCGACGTCGAATCCTCCGCAGCACCCGGGCGCGTATATCCGGTTCAGATACATGACATGGATCGCACATCTTCCCCGCATCACGGCTTCGGGTCGGTATGCGCTGAGACCGGTGAGTTCATCAGTGATGAACTGCTATCGCATCGATTCGCCCAACCCCGGGGAGTTCTTCGTCCTGGAATACCGGAAGAGAACGTCGGTGTTTGAGAATTCAATCCCCGGGGAAGGCCTTATCGTGTACAGGATCGATAGTCTCGCGAGCGGCAATGCAAGCGGGCCTCCCGATGGGATCTATGTCTACAGGCCGGGAGGGAATCCGGGTCCGGCCGGACCTCAGAACGGCTCTCTGAACCTTGCTGCGTTGAGCAGCACATCGGGCCGCGTGGCAATGAACGATACGACCAATCCGGCCTGCTACCTTACCTCCGGAGCACTGGGAAATCTCGATGTCTCCGGTGTCGGCGCTCCGGGCGACAGCATGTACTTCACCGTCACCCTCCGCACACAGAGCCCGACGTGGGTCAGGATCTCTCCGCCGGTCACAAATGCGCTGAACGCCATCAGCGGTGCAGGTAAACGCACCGCCTGGATAGCCGGCTCCAGCGTGGTCCTGCGTTCGACGGACGGCGGCACCTCATGGAACAGTCTTGTCGGTGCACCCAAGTCGGCTCTGTACGCGATTTCCGCGCTGGACAGCCTCACCTGCTGGACTATTGGATCATCAATGATTTACAGGACGGTTGATGGAGGAAGCAACTGGTCTTCGCTGGCGGTGACCCTGCCGTCCGGTGGCCGGCTGACCGGTTGTGCAATGGTGTCGCCGACGACCGGATGGGTTGTGGGATCAGGCGGTGTGGTCTATCGGACCACGAATCGCGGTGACAGCTGGGCACTCGTTCCGCTCGGGCTTACAACGAAGCTCAATGCCGTGTTCTTCCTGAACCAGGCACGAGGATGGATTGCCGGTGATGCGGGCACGGTACTGCTGACATCGGACAGCGGTCGGACCTGGTCACAGCGGTCCGTGACCGACACGACGACTCTTCTTTCAGTTGCGTTTGTGGATACGGGGAGAGGCGTGGCGGTGGGACGGCTCGGCCGCATTTTCCAGACCACCGACGGCGGGACATCCTGGTCACTCCGGCCTGTGAATACGCGATCGCATCTCAACGGTGTGCATTTCGCCGGTCGTGACTCGGGGTGGGCGGTGGGCGAAAATGGCTCGATCATGAAAACCCTGGATGGCGGCATGCACTGGTCAGGTGATCTGAGCGGCACGATGGTGTCGCTTCGCGGACTCACCGTACTTGACGGTCACACCGCTCTGATTGTCGGCAACACCGGGACGATTCTCCGGTCGACATTCTCGCCCACGACAGGTATTGAACCGCATCCCGCCGCCCTGCCGGTGCGTGCCCGCCTGGCACAAAACTATCCAAATCCATTCAATCCGAGTACGACGATAGGCTACACAGTACCGGGAACCGGCGATAGGCACCAGGCAATAGGCCATGGGCAGGAGGCAACAGGTAAGAGGTGGGTGCGGCTCAGCGTATACGATGTGCTCGGTCGCGAGGTGGCAGTGCTGGTTGATGAACCGGAGGATCCGGGGGAGTATCGGGTACGGTTTGACGGCAGTCTCCTCGCCAGCGGATTGTATTTCTATAGACTGGCTGTCGATGACGCGGCGGAGGCACGGGGAATGCTGCTTCTCAAATGACAGCAGGGTGTGGCGCTGGCTGGGGAAGAGGGATATTCGTATATTATAAAGATATCCCTTAACCAGCGGACAGCATGGGCATCAACGAAGAAATTCAACGCCGGCGTACATTCGCGATCATTTCCCACCCTGACGCCGGCAAGACCACCCTCACCGAGAAATTTCTCCTCTATGGCAATGCCGTCCAGCTGGCGGGCTCCGTAACGGCCCGCAAGAAGCAGCGTGAGACGGCTTCAGACTGGATGGAACTCGAACGGAAGCGGGGCATTTCGATCAGCTCCACAGTGCTTCAGTTTGAGTACGACGGCTACCGTATCAATCTGCTTGATACGCCGGGCCACCAGGATTTCTCCGAGGATACGTACCGGGTGCTTACCGCGGTCGACGCCGTCGTGATGGTGATCGATTCTGCGAAAGGTATTGAGACGCAGACCCGCAAGCTCTTTGAAGTATGCCGGAGGCGGCGAATACCGATCTTTACATTCATGAACAAGCTCGATCGGCCGACCAGGGATCCTCTGGAACTTCTTGACGAGCTTGAACATGTGCTGGGCATCGGGGCGTTTCCGATGAACTGGCCACTGGGGACGGGATTCCAATTCCGCGGTGTGTTCGACAGGCTTTCGAAGGAAGTACATCTTTTCGAATTCGGTGCGGGCGGTGCTTACCGGGTGCCTGTAGAGATCGGCTCGCTGGCGGATCCCGTCATCGCGGAGCGCATGGATGCCGATGAGCGGAAGTCGCTGGCGGAAGAGATGGAGATGCTGGACCAGGCAGGAGCCAAGTTCAGTCCTGCTGACGTGCTCGCCGGCCGCATCACACCGGTGTTCTTTGGCAGCGCGCGGAACAATTTCGGCGTGCAACTGCTGCTTGACGGTTTTCTGAAGTATGCCGAATCGCCGCGGCCGCGCCTAAGCAACGGTGTCGTGATTCCGGTCAACAAGAATGTCTTCTCGGGCTTCATCTTCAAGATTCAGGCAAACATGGATCCGCGCCACAGGGACCGGATCGCGTTCCTGCGTGTCTGTTCCGGCGTTTTTTCGCGGGACATGACGGCGATACATCCGCGGAGCGGAAAGACCATCAGGCTTTCCAATGCCGCCAAGTTGTTCGGACGCGATCGTGAAACTGTCGATGAAGCATACCCCGGGGACATCGTCGGGTTCGTGGGCCAATCGCTCCTGGGCATAGGCGACACACTCACGGAAGATCCGGGGATTGTGTACGATGAAATACCACGGTTCCCTCCTGAGTGCTTTTCGCTGCTGAGCAATCCCAATCCGTCAAAGTTCAAACGGTTCCGGGAGGGGGTTGACCAGCTGCTCCGCGAAGGCGTGGTGCAGGGATTTCAACCTCGCAATTCGTCGACGCAGATTCCGATCCTCGCAGCTGTCGGTCCCCTGCAATTTGAAGTGTTCCAGTACCGTCTGGAGAGCGAGTACGGGGCGGAGGTGCGGCTCGAACAGACCGAGTGGAAATTTGTCCGTTGGGTGCATCCGTCCGTGGATGTGCAACTTCTCACGCCGGAAGTGCTGCCGACCGGTGCGATCCTGGCCAATGACGCTCAGGGGCAACCGGTAATTCTCTTTCCGGGGGAGTGGGCACTGCATCTCTTCGTTCAAAAGAACCCTACGGTACTCCTCGGGTTGCTTCCGTTTGAAAATGGGGTGGGAAATGAGTAAATTCGTACATTCTGCATCAACGTGTGCATCGAGATAGGGCCGCACACTGCTTCAGGCTGCATGCCGCTGTAGAGTTCGAGGGCGATAACCTCACGAAACCGTGAACCCATTGAGACGGACACTGTCTCAAACGTGGGGATCACTGTATTCAGGGAGACCAGAATGGACAAGATCGTGGCTCGCTGGGAATGGCGGACATTCGGCAATGCGTTCGGCGTCGCCGAAGAGAAAATCACAACGTATCCCGCTAAAGTCCGGGAAAGTGCAGAGGTGTACATCCTCTCGACCCGCAGCATGGACAACACGAAGATCCGTGACATGCTCATGGACATCAAGTATCTCGTGCAGGTGAACGAGAACAGGCTCGAGCAGTGGTACCCCCTGATGAAGGCGGGTTTTCCGATACAGCCTGATCAGGTGCGTGAGACGGTGAAAGCCTGGAAGGTGGAGGTGCCCCCATCGGCGATTATGCTATACAGCTACGACGATTTCCTGAATGTCCTTGTGCGGAAGCATCCCGATCTCAAGATGGTGCACGTGGACAAGGAGCGCCACGGTTACACGATCAACAACTGCATTGTGGAGATCGCCAACCTGAAATTCGACAACCAGCCGATCCGTACGATCGCGGTTGAACACGAGGACCCCAAACTCGTGTGGGAGACGGTGTGCATGCTGGGGTTGGACAAGTTCGAGAATATCAACTATCTCAAAGCGCTGAAGAAATTCGCCGCGATTCCCTAAACCGCATGTCAGGAGGCATCAGCACTATGGCCAAAGAAATTGAACGCAAGTTTCTTGTCATCGGGGAGGAATGGAAACGCGGGACCTCCGGCGTCTCCTACCGGCAGGGCTACCTCTCCACTGTGAAAGAACGGACGGTTCGTGTGCGCACCGTCGGGGACAAAGGATTCCTGACAATCAAAGGTGTCACGGTGGGTGTGAGTAGGAGCGAATTTGAATACCCGATTCCGACGGCCGACGCAAATGCGATGTTGGACGACCTGTGTGAACGTCCGCTGATCGAGAAGACACGCTACAAGGTCCAGCACGCGGGTCTCACCTGGGAAATCGACGAGTTTTTTGGCGAGAACCGGGGACTGATCGTTGCGGAGGTTGAGCTGAAGGATGAACAGCAGACATTTGACCTTCCCTCCTGGGTTGGCAAGGAGGTGTCAGGAGACCCCCGGTATTTCAACTCCAATCTGATTAAGACGCCCTACACGCAATGGAAGCGGTAACGAGCGACGAGCTCGACGACATCCTTGACCTTGAGAAGCACAAGCTCGCGGTCATTCCGCAGAAGCAGGTAACGCGCTTCGAACGCCGGATGAAGTATTTCAGCATCCCGTTCGGGTTCCTGGTCTTCGGATGGCTCTATTTCATGCCCACGCCGGCCGGGTTGACTGCATCGGGCCAGGCCGTGCTCGCAAGTTTCTCGCTCGCGTTGATACTCTGGATCTCCGAAGCCATCCCCACCCACGTCACCTCCCTCGTCCTGATGGTGTTTCTCGTGTTCCTCAACGGATGGGACATGAGCAACGTGCTGGGCACGCTCGGGTATGACGTGATCTGGCTGAACGTCATGGCGTTCATCCTGAGCTCGCTGCTTGTGAAGACCCAGCTGGCCAAACGCATCGCACTGAACCTTATCGTGCGGTTCGGCCGCCGCGGGATGCCGATGCTCTTTGCCTTCGTGATCCTGCAGTTGATTCTCGCTCCGCTGATTCCCGCCACCGCCCCGCGCGCGGTCATGACGTTGCCCATCATGTTGATTGTCGGCGCGATCTATGGTTCGACAAGCGAAAGACCCAACAGCTTCGGTAAGAATCTCCTCCTGCAGAACCTTGTCGGCATCAATGTGGCCTCCTCTGGATTCATGACCGGAAGCACGGCGAATATCATTGCGATTGGCTTCATCTATGATCTTGCCGGCACAAAGGTGTACTACTCCGACTGGATGCTGGCCAATCTTCCGGTTGTCCTGCTGCTCCTCCTCGCGACATGGTACCTGGGGCCGAAATTGTTGATACGGCTGAAGCCGGAGGAGGCCACTCCGCGCATTGCGGGAGGGCTTGACGCGTTGAAACGGCAACTGGAACGTATGGGCAAGATCACACGGGTGGAGCTGAAGGGCGCGGCAATCTTCGGCATCGTGATCCTTCTCTGGCTCACCGACCGGTTCCACCGGAGCATGTTCGGCTTCGAAATCGATCCTGTCATGGCGGCGATGGTGGGCGGAATCATCGCCCTGCTGCCGAAGGTCGGCATCCTGAAGTGGAACGAGGCGGATATCCCGTGGCATCTTATGCTGTTCAGTGCCGGGGCGTATGCCGGGGGACTGGCGCTCAACGATTCCGGTGCGGCGCAGTGGGTGATCGGACAGGTGTTCCAACTCATCCACTTCAGCCGCGACGTGCAGTTCTGGCAGGTGTATGTCATCGTCGTCGCACTCATGCTCTATTCGCATCTGGTGTTTACAAGCAAAACGATGCGCACCATCATTCTCATTCCGTTTATTATCGGGCTTGCACGGGAGCTGGGCTTCGAACCGCTCGCTCTCGCGCTGCCGGCGGCATTCACTATCGACTGGGTCATCGGCCTCCCGATCAGCGCGAAGCCGAACGTCATTCTGTTCACTACGGGACAATATTCCGTGCTCGAGAATCTCCGGTACGGCGTGATTGTGTCAACGATCGGCCTTGTTCTCCTGGTGGTGGCCGGGTTCACGTGGTTCCGTTTTCTTGGTATTACCCCTTAGGTCCCGGGAATAGGAAAATGCGTACTCTGCTCATCTGCATGGCGTTGCTTCTTTCGGCAGTCTCCCCGCTGACCGGGGCTGTCCGGGAAGTACCGTTGTCATTGTACGCCGAAACCGTTTCTCTTGCATCTGACGGCGGCGCGGAAATCACCGTGCGCACCATCGCCCGGGGGCTATCCGGGGGAGACACGATCGTGGTTCCGTACGCGTACGCAGGGTGGCCTGACTCCGTCGTGTACGGCGAGAACGTGCGGCAGTTGTTTGCGCAAACCGTGCAGGGACAGCGCAGGACGTTTCTTGCCCTCAGCGGGACAGTCACCGGGGAGGATACTCTGGAGTACAGGTTCCGGCTCGCTCAGGTGACATCGTTTGCCAAGGCGTCGACGGAGGACTTCGGGGTCTATGTCGTCTCGTACAGGCTGGTGCAGACCTCAATCGCACCCATTACAGCGGCGTCGGTTTGCGTGGTGTTGCCGGAGGAGATGGTGGTCAACAAAGTCGTCTCGAGTCTCCCGGTGCGGAAAGCCAACACGCCCGGGTCGCCCTACATTCTTGGCATGAAAGACGGCCGCCATTGCGTGACGCTGACAGATTCCACCGTGCAACAAGGAGACGTTCTGTCGCTGGTGTTCCAGGCGAAGGCGGCCGCCAAATCCCCATGGCTGATCCTGGGACTGGTGCTGTGTGCCGCCGCATATCTTATTGCGTTCCGTGACCTGCTGAAATCACCGGAAACGGTTGGGAGTATTCCAGGCAAGAACATTCATTCATCATCTTACAAGGAGCAAGGACAATGAAAAAAGCCGCAGGAGTTTTGTGTGCACTGTTGATGCTGCTCCCGTGCGTGTCGTCTGCGCAGTCGGAGGGCGGCGCAGATGAGGGGTCGCGGGTGCCGCTGGGTGTCGAGCAGCGAGCGGGAAAGCTGGTATTCGAGTCGCAAGACGGCGCCTTCAAGTGGTGGATCGACTCGCGCATCCAGGTTGACGGTGCCATGTATTTTGAAAACAAGAATCCCTTGAGCAACGGGACCATCATGCGCCGTGCGACGTTGGCCTTGAAGACGGTGCTCTGGACAAACTGGCAGGCGGAAATCGATATGGATTTCGGCGATGCCGTCCTGGACGCAAGAGACATCTGGATACGGTATAGTTTTCCCAAGACGAATCTCGCCTTGCAGGTCGGGAATTTCAAAGAGCCATTTGGTCTGGAACGGCTCGGCAGCTCCCGCCTGCTGACATTTCTGGAGCGTTCAACGCCTACCAACGCGTTCACGCTCGGCCGGCGCATGGGGCTGGCGGGGCGTTACTGGACCGACTTCGGCCAGTTGACGCTGGCCGTGATGGGGCATGAGCTTGGCACGCGGGTTGACAAGGGGACGCTGGATGAAGGGGTCGAGGCGGTGGCGCGTGTGACCTTCGCGCCGATCAATGAGAAGGGGAAGACGCTGCACATCGGCGGGGCATACGCCTCGAAGACACCGGACGTCACGCCCGACCTCGCCCCAAATACCATCGAACTGAAAGCCCGGACCGAGACCTACGTGTTCGATCCCAAGCCCCTGCACTCCGGCGACATCACAGACGTGAACTACTACGACCGGATGGGCGGCGAGCTGGCCGCTGCCTGCGGTCCGCTCTATGTCCAGGGCGAGGTGTTCACAACGGCAGTGCACCGCTGGTACGAGAAACCAACCGGCAACTTCATGGGAGGATACCTGACAGCCAGCTACATGCTCACCGGCGAATCCCGTAGCTACTTCGTCGATGAGGGGGAATTCGGCCCGATCGACCCGCCGGGCAGCGAGTGGGGCGCACTGGAAGTTGCCGCCCGGTTCAGCCATGCCAATCTCAATGATCATGATGCCGGCATCGGGGGGGGCAAGTGCAACCAGGTGATGCTCGGGGTCAACTGGTATCCCAATGTGAATATCAAGATTATGCTGAATTTCTCGAACGTGAACCTGGACGAGAACGCCACCAGCAAGGGCCGGATGATAGGAGGAGACAACTTCTCGTTCCTCCAGATGCGGTTCCAGGCGTCGATGTAATCAGTCCCATGGCTTTGAACACAGATTTGTCATATCTTTCATGAGGTCTCAATATGAACTCGCATTATCCGAAGATCCTTCTCGTGATCACTCTTATCGGTTTGACGGTCCTGGCATCATGTTCTCGGGATGAGCCGACGCTTGTCGCGCCTGTTGTAGTTGTGCCGGGAGCGATAGTCATGAACGATACCTACTCCAGAGGAACTCCCGGCAATCTCGATTGGGTCGAACTCTACAATGTGGGCGGCACGGCGGTTGATCTTACCGGCTACAAGATCTACGACAGCGGCGGTCAGACGGGCGTAAAATCGAAGAAACCCATTCCGGCAGGTACTGTCGTCCCCGCTCATGGGTTCTATGTGGTGACCACGGATACGGTCTCGCCAGGGATCGCCGACGATGGCTTCGGGCTGTCAAGTGGCGGAGACGAAGTGTGGCTTGAAAACGCTGCCGGCGGCGTCATTGACCACGTGCAAATTCCGGCGATGGAGACTACACAGACGTACGGGAGATACCCCGATGGTGGTTCAACGTGGCAACTCCTAAACACCATAACGAAGGGCACGTCGAACAAGCAGTAGGAGGGACCGATTTTGGCAATAGAACATGTACATGGGTATCACTTACTATCCTACTCCCCAGGAGGGACAACGATGAAAAAACTGTATAGGATTCTTGCGGCGATGTTCGTCGCGTGTACCATCGCGTCGGTGAGCTTCGCGCAGGTACTCCTGAACGAAGCGTATTCGCGTGGTGTCGTGGGCAATCTGGATTGGGTGGAGGTCTACAACAATTCGGCCAGTGTGATCGATATCAGTGGATACAAGGTCTACGATGACGGTGGCCAGAGCGGTTCAAAGGACAAGAAACCATTCCCAGCAGGGACCCTCGTTCCTGCGTACGGGTTCGCCGTGATTGTGACCGATACTGCCACGGTCGGACTCAATGACAAATTCGGCCTGTCAAGCACCGGCGACAAGGTGTGGTTGGAGAACACCTCGGGTGTTCTGCTCGACAGCGTCATTGTTCCTGCGCTGGGCAACGACACTTCCGTGGCGCGGCAGACGGATGGATCGGCCAGTTGGGTGAAGCTGTCGCCGGTAACCAGGGGGACGACAAACAGCCAGGTCGTGATGAATGAAGTCTATTCCCGCGGCGTGGTTGGCGCTCTTGATTGGATTGAAATCTACAATGCCAGCGACGGCTCGATCGACATTTCCGGCTACAAGATCTACGACGACGGTGGTCAGTCGGGTTCAAAGGACAAAAAACCCTTCCCGGCAGGAACTGTCGTCCCTGCTCACGGATTCACTGTGATTGTAACCGATACTGCCACGGTCGGACTCAATGACAAATTCGGCCTGTCAAGCACCGGCGACAAAATATGGCTTGAGAACGCAGGTGGCATCATCATTGATAGCGTCGCAATCCCTGCGCTTGGCATTGATACATCGTATGCACGAAAACCCGATGGATCGGCGACCTGGGTAAAGATGAGCCCGACGACAAAAAGTCTCACGAACGGCACAGGTACCGCAGTGCGCGAGGAGGGCTCCGTCGCTACACGGTTCACCCTCGAGCAGAACTATCCCAATCCCTTCAATCCGAGCACAACAATACGATTCTCAGTTGTGGATCCACAATTTACCACTCTGAGAGTGTATGACGTGCTCGGGCGTGAGGTAGCGGTCCTGGTGAACGAAGTTGAGCAACCGGGACAGTACACTGTGCAGTTCAACGCGGCAAATCTGAGCAGCGGCATCTATTTCTACACGCTCCGCGCTGGCAGCTTCGTGGAAACGAAGAAGCTCACCGTCATGAAGTAATGCGGGCACCTCATCGTGTGCTGCCGGATTGCCACAGGAGCCCATCGGACGATGGGCTCCTGTGTTCCAAAGCTGAGGGATGCACCATGAGTCCTGGCATTGTCGCTGCACCGGGTCGCTCTTCCATCATGACCGCACTTCCCAGGATCTGTGTCATGTGTATGGCGGCGTGGGTGATCTGTCTTGTATCGTGCAGTCGTAGTGAGCAGGCCGAGAGCAACCCGGTCGCGCCCGCGGTGCAGCGGCTCCAACTCATCACATCCTATTCCATGAGCATCTCGGAACCGTCAGGGCTTGTCTACTCCCCCAGGACGCAGAAGCTCTACATGGTGTCAGATTCCCGGGCGGCGATCTTCGTCATTGACACCACCGGCCTCATCGTGAGCACGCTCCCGGTGGACGGGCAGGATCTCGAAGGCGTTACGCTCTCGGCGAACGCGGACACCTTCTATGTGGCGGAGGAGACCCTGTCACAGATCACCTCATATCTCCCCAACGGGGTTAAGATCGCCTCCTTCCCGATCAGTGTCCGGACGGATACAAAACACGGTCCTGAAGGTGTGACCATGGACGCTGCCGGTCATCTTGTCGTTATCAACGAAAAGTTCCCGATGATGATGCTGGAGTATACGGGAACCACAGAGGTGAAACGCACGACGCTGCCATACACCACGGACATTTCCGACATCTGTTACGATGCCGCAACGGATGCCTTCTGGATTGTCAGCGATGAATCACAGATGGTGATAAAGATCTCGCGCACCGGAGCGTTGCTCGGGCAATGGAGTACGCCGGTGAATCAGGGGGAGGGGATCGCGTTCATCGGCAGCCGGATGTACATAGTGTCTGATACTGATGCGAAGCTCTACGTGTTCGTGAAGCCGTCCTGATTACCAAGTCCCCATTCACTCCCGGCCCCGCACATCCATGCTCATCACTATTTCCTCTTCCCTCATCGAAAAACACACACTCCGGCTGTAGTAATCTGGTGAGAATCAATGGACGCGAAGCGAGACACCATTGACGAACTCACACTCACGTACCCCCCCCAAGGAGCAGCCATGAAAAGAATACTGATTGCGCTTGTCATCGTGCTCTTGCTCTGCGCGACGATCACTGCTGATTCCTTTGCAAAGCCGGCATCGTGTGTGAATGCACTCCGGCAATGCGCCAATTGGTGCAGTAATTACTACGGTGATTGGTTTCCTCTGGTCGACGCCTGCGAGACCGGCTGCGCCATCGCGTATCTTTTCTGTTGATCCGGGAGAACGCCATGAACGGTCTTCGCTGGATGCACATGTTGCCGGAGTACCTTTCTGTTCTCGGCGTGCTCATGATATCTCCCAGCCCGCAGCCGGCCGCCACTCGAGCGCAGACCGTTCTGAACCTCGCCCCGCATGCAACAATCGGCCTCACCGAAGAGAATCTCATCCTGGGGGCTTTCGGCCTTGCAGCCCTCCGCGGCGAACACCTGGTCGTCGCGGACAAACTGGAATGCAGCATCAAGGTTTTCAACGCACACTGGCAGCTGGCGTATTCCACAGGCCGCAGGGGTGAAGGCAACGGAGAGTTCCGGGGGCCAGGTCCTGTCGCGACAACCGACACCCTGATAGCCGTTGCTGACTTCCAATCCACACGAGTGCAGGTCTTCACGCACCAACTCAGACACCTTTGTACGTTTCACACTGACAGACCCGTTTTCGCGCTTGCCTTCGACGGCACCGGGCAACTCTGGATCGGGCAATTGCCCAACGCCCGGGGTGAGACGCTCTTCCGTGTTGATATCCGCGGCAACATTTTGGCGCGCATAGCTCTCCGGCACGCTTCCGGGGACATATTCGACAGTGTCTTCACGCTGGCGATCACAGACAACGGAGAGCTGGTTGTAGCATACATGACCCGCAATATCGTGGAGGTCCGGGATTCCGCCGGGCGCTTCGTCCGGGACTTCTCTGTTCCTGGAATGCGCGCCGAAGCTGGACGCAGAAAGCTCTCCACCGGCTTGTTCTCGGCCAGTGTGTCAATCCCCGAAGAGAATATGTTCCTGGGTGTCACCGCCGGCGGGGACGGCATGATCTACCTGCTCGCTGATGCCTACACCGAGAACCCCCGTCAGGATATCTACGTCGTCAACCCGCACGGGAGAGTCATGTCCCGATTGAAGCTTCAGGAAGCATCCTCCGGCATCTGTTGTGACGGCCATGAACGGCTGTTCAGTATCGAACGTGCCCGCATGCTCATCCATGTCTACCAGTTGCGGAGACCATCATGATCATTCGGGCGCTGTCATTCTTCCTCGGCGCTGTTTTCCTCGTTGCCGGCGTTGGGAAAGCTTCTCATGATCGGAACGTTCGCGGCAACCGTGGCAGCCCTGGTACCCGCCACACACGCAGTTGCCCCCGGCGTGGCGATGGTCATTGTAGCAATTGAGATCGCCGGAGCACTCGCGCTACTCGCGGATTACAGGACGAGGATGATCTCTCTGCTCTTTTGTGTCGTGGTGGGTGCCTTCATCTGGGTGCTCTCCGCAGCAATTCTATCCGGGGAAGAGATGAGCTGCAACTGCTTCGGTATCATAGGGATAGCCCTGAGTAATACGCAGGAATTGTTCCTTGACCTTGTGTTGTTCAATGCCTTTGCCGTCCTGGCCGCCTGCACTCCCCGCCGCGACGCAGTGCCGTCTGGAGGAGATGCGAGTACCGGAGTGAGTGCACGACTCGTTGCCGGAGGGATGCTTGTACTGCTGGAAGTATTGCTGGTTCTGTTGGTTCTGCGCGGGGGAACAGACAGAAGCGGATTGACATTCGATGCGGTGATTGGCTTTGCCGAACGCGCAGACGCTCGATTTGCCGCACGCGACAACGGAAACCGCGGCCTGCTGCTCATGAACTATACCGACCTGAACTGCCCTCTGTGCCTGGATGATTTCACTGTCTTGCTGGATTCCCTCGAATCAAGATTCGGTGAAAACTCAGACCGGGTGCTTCTGGTCTTCAAAGAAGATCAATTCATCAGGTCCGATTCCTCGCGACATATGCGGCGGTGGATTGCCGCCAACGGAATCGCGTTTCCCGTGTTCGTCGCGCCTGATTCCGTGTTCGACAGGACCCGGTTTGAAAAGAGCACGGCTCTCGTCATCGACCGGCGAAATCATGTACTGCTCGCGGAACGGTTCCCCATGGGCATCACAAAGCGGACAGTTGCTCTTCACCTCCTCGATTCTTCTGGCTCGATAATTTCGAATTCAGGGACATTGCCTGTATCCAGGATGCGAACAGAGACACTCTTGCCTTTCTGAGGAATTACGACGGTGTAGGTTGTGGAATCGCGCTGGATTGTCACATTGCCGGCGGCAGTGCCGGTAGTCGGAAGAAGCGCTGTAACGAGACAGACCTCTTTCCCGGGTTGAACCGTGCTTACGTCGGCGTACGGGTGCCGGCGGGAAACTTCAAGCGGGATATCCGGAAATGCCGATGTGAATCCCGTGCCTGCTGAGGAGGCGGCAAACCCGAACAAGCTCGCCGAAGGTCTCCGTACGACAAATCCCTTTTCGTTCGCCTCAATTGCTCCCTTCGCGTCGGAGTTGTGCGTGTAGAAGCGGGCCTGCACCGTCGACGGCGTGGAGTGCTTGATTACCTTATCCACGATGATTACGGCGGGGATTCGGGTGAGTGTGATGACCGTGCGTGTTATTGCTGCGACATCCGGTTGGACCAGCTTGTAGGCCGGTGTTGCGTCGCTTGTCCAGTAGAGACATCCGTCCCGTTCACCGCAGCGGATGATCGACGCCGATGCAAGAGACGCGTTCGTACCGTCATGTCCATCAACGTACTGGTGTCCCTGTCCGTCGATAAGGACGGCGCTGTGCCCGGCTGTGAGCCGCATCTTCCACGACGGGTCACGGAATCCATAGGGCGGACGCATGGGATCGACGATCAGGCGTTCACCGTAGCATTTGAGCATCATACCGTTCCGGTCTGCGTGCTCATGATTGAACGGCTGGCCGCTCCGCATTGCGACAACAAGGTCGTCGGTTGCATATCCGGTGCGCCCGACAACCCAGTCCAGGTCCGAGTGCCAGAGATGAGTCGATTCCCGGGGCGGGGTTGCGCGAAGGGTAGTATCATAATAGAGCACGGACCAGATATCGCGTGACACTGCCATATTCTCGCCGAACCAACGGGCAAGGCCGCTGCGCGTCTGCCGGGAAATCCAGAATGGAACAGAGGCATGAGATCCGGTGCTCGCATCACCAAAGTTGACGGTGGTTGTGGGGTCTTCGCGGGAAGGGAAGGTCATCTCGAGCATATAGGTCTGGTAACCGTCCCAGTTCAGGAGGTCGGTCAGATCCGCAACGCCTCCCCGTTTGAGCGCATCGATGGCCTGGATGAGGTGCAGGGTGGTGTAGTGAGCGTACGAAACGCCTTCATTGTACGACCCGTCCTTCGCATAGATGTCGCCGAATGTGCCTACGCTGTAGGATGCCTGTTCCAGCCAGCGCCGCGTATCGGCATTCTCCCCGAAGTGATTCCGGTAGACCAGAGCGGCAAGGGCAAGGGCAGAAGCGGGAATGGCTTTGAGGTTGATCGTATTCAGTATGATCGGCCAGCGCGCCAGGCTGATGCCCCGATCGAGCGGGCGATGAACGAAAAAGGTGCTGGTTGTGTCCATGGTCCATCCCTTCACGCGGTCCGGATAGCGCATCCCGTACGTTGCCCGGAAACACGGCTCTATCCCCCGGGCGGCCGTGGTCTGGAGCCACCGGTCGGTCTGCGACCCGGGGAGACGATCGCCCAGCGCTTCCACGACCAACGCGACGGCAAGGGCTGAATTGGGAGCCCGTTGGAGACCGATCACATCCTTCCCGCCCTCAAGAAAGTAGTCCCATTTCGGAAACTTCATGAGGGTCTCTATGCACTCTTCGGCAAGCAGGGCGGCATCCCGGTCGCCGGTGTAGAGATAGACAAGTGCCATCTGCTGGGCAAGAGTCCCCACGCGCTCGATGTCGAAGAGGTGGTCGTTGTAATGCACACCGGTCCGAAGAAATGTTCGTTCCCGGGCCCGGTCGACAGTGTCCATCCGATGTCTGAGAGCTTCAAAGACCGGATGTGTGGAGTACAGCTGCCTGGACCGCGCAACATCGGAGCGGTCAAAGAACACGCCGTGATTGTTATCTGCGGCAAAGAAAGTGCACGAGAAGAGCGCGGTGAAACAGGCAATCAAAAGGTATCGCATGTGAGGCTTCATGGCGTTTCCATGGTGAGATGGTGGGGGGTGACTCGTATATAAGAACCTATGGAATCGTCGCGCAAGAATCAATAATCCCCGTCCACGGTGCGCAGTTTCTTGAATCTTTCCGTCGGAATCTCCCCTTTCGAATTTTCCCTGCAGGAAGTGCTCCTTGACATTCCATCTCCACTGGCGTATCATTTATACGATTGCCAGGCCCTGTTTTCACCCTCCCCGGAATCGAGCACGAGCATGAAGCTGCACCTTGGTTGCGACAAACGCTACATACCCGGTTTCACGCACATTGACCTTGCCGACTATCCCCATATTGACCATCGGCATGACATCCGGACTCTTCCGATGATCGCCGACAACGCCGCGGAACTCATCTATGTCTGTCACGCGCTGGAGTATTTTGACCGCGTGGAAGTTCTTGATGTGCTCCGTGAGTGGCGCCGGGTGCTACGGGAGGGCGGTGTCTTACGGGTCGCCGTGCCCGATTTCGAAGCATTGATCCAGGTGTATCAGAAGCACGGCGACCTGTCGCTGATCCACGGACCACTGTTCGGCAGGTGGCAAATACACGCGGCATCGGGTGTGCAGTGCATCTATCATCGCACGACGTACGATTTCAAGGCACTCCGGGGCGTTCTGGAATCGGCCGGCTTCACAAACGTGCACCGCTATGATTGGCGCACAACACTCCACCGGGACTTTGATGACTATTCCCAGGCTTATATTCCTCATATGGATAAAGAGCATGGCATGCTGATCAGTCTCAACGTGGAGGCGGTGAAGTGAGTTCCGGACCTTCACCGGCGACATTGAAGTATTGTCAATGAGATACCTGCAGTCAATGGTGTCAAAGTGCCTTGTGGTCGGGCATGCACCGGCGGAGTTGACCGCGCTCTTCGGCTACAATCCCGTGGTTGAACTCGACATGCATGATCCGGCCGCACACATTCTGGCACTTCTTAACGATCCCCGAGCATACGCACCGTTGATCGAGCGGAACTACGAGACGGTCGTGCAGCGCCACACCTGGCATCACCGGTGGGCCATGATAGCAAAAGTCCTTTTCCCCGACGCTTGATTCCGGTTTAGCCATTCCATATACTGCGTTTTCAAAAGCGCATTAGGCACCATCACACCTGAAGGAGGAACAAATGAAGCTATTTCAATGGATTTGGGCCATCGTCATCGGTTTCGTCGTGGGCCTGATTGCCCGTGCCCTGATGCCCGGCGTGGATCAAATGGGATTCATTGCGACCACGGTCATCGGGATCCTTGGTTCGTTCGTCGGAGGATATATCGGCGCGCTGATCAAGAAACCTGCGGAAGGGGCGAAATTCCATCCGGCCGGCTTCATTATGTCAATCGTAGGTGCAGTCCTCCTCCTGCTGATCTGGCGATTAGTCCAATAGACAGTGCTTTTAGAACAGCACTTTCGGATTCGCACCGATGAAGTTCGGACCGATGGTGAAGGGCCATTCACCATACGCGCTTGTATGCGGTGAGTAGGGTATGATCAATAGGAGAGCTTCCCCATGACCGGAGAGACGATCCTGAGCATTATCACGGGGCTTGCACTGAGTGCCGCATGCGGCTTTCGTGTGTTCGTGCCCATGCTCGTGATGAGCATCGCCGGATATCACGGTCCCCCGCTCTCACTCCCTCCGGGCTTCGAGTGGTTTCAATCATTGACCGGTCATCTCCCGCTCGCGGCGGGATTTGAGTGGATTGGCACGACCATCGCGATGAAGACCTTTGCAATTGCCACGGTGTGTGAAATTGCCGCATACTACATTCCGTGGTTCGACAACGCGCTTGATCACGTCACGACTCCCGTTGCAGTCATCGCCGGCGTGATGGTCATGGCATCCTCGATCACCGGTCTGAGTCCTTTTCTGCAATGGACTCTCGCCGTTGTTGCAGGCGGTGCGGCAGCAGGGTTAACACAGGGTGCGACCGTTGTTGCGCGGGGAGGCTCGACAGCCACGTCGCTCGGCACCACCAACTGGATCGTCTCGACAGCCGAGTGGGTGGGTTCGTTGTTCCTTTCACTAATTGCCCTGTTGATTCCGGCGATTATTTTAATCATCCTCGGTGCCATTTTGGTGTACACCTCTCGCCGCAAGAAAGCTGCTTAAGGCCTGCGGGGGAAACAATGAGGGCTGTGCTATGGCACGCGTGTGGATCATCAGAAGTATCCTCTCTGCAGCCACAATGTGGCTCCCCTTCAGCGCTCACCAATCTCTGGCACAGGGTCGCATGGAAACAGGTTTTCTTGACAGGTTCATAGATTTCGAAGGGTCGAGCTATCATTATCAGGTCTATGTCCCGTCTTCGTACGCGCCGAGCGAGCGCTGGCCCGTCATCCTTTTCCTTCACGGGATGGGAGAGCAGGGTCGTGACGGTCTGCTGCAAACACAGGTGGGCCTCGCGGCGGCGATCCGGCAGCATCCTTCACGCTTTCCGGCAATCGTTGTTTTTCCCCAGGCACCGAAGGATTCACTCTGGGTGGGGACCACGGCGCACATGGCAATGGCGGCACTCGGCAAAACAACGGAGGAATTTCAGATCGATACGGGGAGAGTGTACCTCACGGGGCTCTCGATGGGTGGAAACGGCTCGTGGTATCTTGCGTACCGCAACCCGGCTATGTTTGCGGCGGTTGTGCCGGTGTGCGGTTGGGTCACCCCCTTCAAACGACATTATCAAATCGTCGAGACCGTAATCCCTGTTGCCGAGAAAGCACCATTTGAGGCCCTCGCCGCCCGCCTGGCCCGCGTGCCGATCTGGATATTCCATGGTGAAGCAGACGCCTCAGTGCCGGTGGACGAATCGCGGCAGGCCGCAGCCGCGCTCACTGCTGCCGGGGCGGCCGTGCAATACACCGAGTTGCCCGGCATCGGACACAATTCCTGGGACGCAGCATACGGGTCGCTCAAGTTCACCACCTGGTTGTTTCAACAGAAGCGGTGAACGGTCCGCACGTCTTCACGTGCGGTCGGGCAGCTCACTGCGGTGTCTGTGTCAATCGGGAAGTGTCATAGCCCTGACGGGTGATCCGCTCAAGGATCCCGGCATAGGTGGCGGCGTCCAACGACGGAGATCGTGCGAGAATCCACAGGTACTCGCGACTTGGTTCACCGACGACTACATAGCTGTAGTCGGCGGCAAGGTCAATCACCCAGTACTTTCCCCACACAAACGGAAGGAAGGAAAGTATGGCAGGGGCGAACCGGACTTCGAGTTTGGAGTTGGGTTCGTCGTCGCTCATCCTGCGGACTTTTCCAACAGCCTCCGTTGTTTCTCCGTCGGCCTGACGACATCGATTCACCACTTTGATGGTGCCGTCTTCAAGAAGCGTGTAGGTCGCGGTCACGTCGCCGGCGCATTTACGCTGAAACGTGTTGGGAAAACGGGCAATTTCGTGCCACGTGCCGACATACCGCTGGAGATCGATGCTGGGAACCACCTCCACGGGTTTCTGCTGATGGGGTCCCCGGCGCCCTGTGGGGCAATCGGAATGACGAGTGCTGAGATCAAGAGCAGCATATTCATATCCTTATTCCTCAGTCGGTGGTACAAGTATCATAGTGTAACATTCTTTCTCAAAAGAAGGAATATCCTTCTTTGAGGCTATGGGAATGCCACTTCTCAACGAAGCCGAGAAGCTCACCCGCAAGCACTATCAGATTCTCTTCATGAGCTGGGCGGGATGGGTCTTCGATTTCTACGACCTGATTCTCTATACATTCCTGCTCATTCCCATCGGACAGGAATTACACCTCTCCAATGTGCAATTGTCTCTGGTCCTCGGCGCTTCACTGGGCGCAACGGCGATCGGCGGGGTGGTGTTCGGCATCCTCGCGGACAAGTACGGACGAAAGAGCGTCCTTCAATGGACCATTCTCACATACAGCGCCGGGACACTCCTGAGCGGCCTGTCTCCAAACGTTGAACTCCTGATAGTCTTCCGCATCATTACCGGGATGGGTGTCGGCGGGGAGTGGGCGACAGGTCAGACCTATGTGGGTGAGGCGTTCCCTGCGCGGGTCAGGGGACGGTACGGTGCGTTCATGCAAACCGGTGCCCCGATCGGGGTCGCGCTAGCGTCTGCCGTGGGCGGATTCGTTGCTCCGGTAATCGGATGGCGGGCCTCCTTCTTCGTTTCATTCCTGCCGGCGGTGCTTGTCATTTTCATCCGGAAACAGCTGCCGGAGTCCGATGTCTGGATCGCACGGCAGGAGCTCTCCGCACAGAAGGGAGGAAAGCAGGTTTCAGCTATCAGCGATCTTAGAGAGAAGGTGAAGCTCCTCTTGACATCCTACAGAAAGTACTTCGTCCTTGCGCTGATCCTTGCCATCTTTGACATGTCGGCATACTGGTTCACCTACTCCTGGCTTCCAGGATATCTCCACCAGGAACGGCAATTCTCTATGGTGAAATCGGCCGTCTGGGTTCTCGTGACACAGGCCGGCGGGTTTCTCGGATACTTCACGTTTGGCTTTGTGGCTGACAGTCTCGGGCGACGTCCCGCCTATTCCATATACTCTGTCGTCATGGCTCTCGGGCTTGTCATGATCACCCTCCTGTGGGACCTCATCGCAGCGGAGCCCGCCGTTATTCTGGTGTTCATGTTCCTGGTGGGATTCGGGACGGGGATGTTCGGCGGGTACGGTCCGTTGTTTGCTGAACTCTTCCCGACGGACATCAGGAGTACCGCGATGGGTTCCGCATTCAATCTGGCCCGAGGCGTGCAGTTCTTTACGCCGGTCGCGATCGCCGTGATTGCGCAATCCTACGGTCTCTCAGGAGGAATTTTTGTGGCGGCACTTTTTGCCCTCCTGACTGGTGCATGGATATGGACATTCCCGGAAACACGAGGGCGAAAGCTGGAGGTGTGATCCGCCGGATGACTCCCGGCACTTTGGCATAGGACTCCACATTGCTTTTGCACGTCATATCGCGTACTTTCTCAACAGGAACTGCAAACCTACCTCCCCACTGCAACACTTATGAAAGGTCAGATCATGTCCATCGCACGCGTAACCGAAATCACGTCTTCTTCCACAAAGAGTTTCGAAGATGCGATTGTGGTTGGCATCAAACGTGCCAACAAGACCCTCCAGAATGTCAAAGGCGCCTGGATTCAGGATCAGAAGGTGGTCGTCGAAGACGGCAAGATCACCGAGTACCGGGTCAACATGAAGGTCACATTCGTGTTGAAGGCAGTCTGAATGCGTGCACTTCATTTTGAGCAGCACTATGCAGAGCGCATAGGGTGGTTGCGTGCCGCGGTCCTGGGTGCCAACGATGGTATCGTTTCGACGGCCAGCCTGGTAGTGGGAGTCGCCGCTGCACAGGCGGCCCGCAGCGATGTGTTGGTCGCCGGGGTGGCCGGGCTCGTTGCAGGCGCCATGTCGATGGCGGCAGGGGAATATGTCTCGGTCAGTTCCCAGTCAGACACCGAGAGAGCCGATTTGAATCGTGAACGCGCCGAACTGAAAGCTGACGAGGAATTCGAACGCCAGGAGCTTGCCGCAATCTACGTGAAGAGGGGCCTTGACGATTCGTTGGCACAACAGGTCGCCGTCCAGCTGATGAAGCACGACGCGCTTGGGGCCCATGCCCGCGACGAACTCGGGCTATCGGAATTGCATACTGCCCGGCCGATCCAGGCGGCACTGGCATCGGCAGCAACATTCTCGGTAGGTGCAGCTTTGCCCCTGGTGATGACCCTGGTAAGTCCGTCTTCGATCCTTATTCCTTTCGTGGCTGGAAGTTCTCTCGCGTTTCTGGCGCTCATGGGCGGCGTGGCCGCCCGGGTCGGCGGCGCACCTATCGCCGTTGGTGCGGGCCGCGTAGCATTCTGGGGAGCTCTGGCGATGGCCATCACGGCTTCTGTGGGTGCAATGTTCGGCGCCATTGCTTGAGTCCTTTCTCTGCCCGTTTCCTCCGTTCTTTCTTCCACTCAAAGGGGAGTTATCATGGCGCTCGCACTTCGACCTCCTGCGGCACACCTGCGCTGCGTATTCGGTGTCTTGCTCTTGACGCTGATTTCAGCCTCGCTTGCTGCCCAAACCAACTACAATAACGTGCTCAATGCCACTTCCGGGAAAGTTACTGTTCTCAATGCCGCCCCACTCGATTTTTCCCCGCAGCTGACAATTGAGGCGTGGTTGAAACCGGAACCAGTTGCAGACTCCTATGCCGCGGTGGTCGACAAAGACCGTCCCTACGGGCTTACATTCGGAGTTGCAGCGATTGTAGGCAGGACCGATAGCGTCGCATTGACGGTAGGGTGGCCCGAGGGTTGGGCCGGCGGGCCAAGGATTGCCTCCGATAGTCTGACATGGACACACGTTGCCGTGACAATCGACACCGTTGCGGGGGTCGTCGTCTATTACGTCAACGGCATCATGGCATCGACGCTCACTGGAACAAAGGTGCGCTTCAGCAAAAACACGTCGAGTTTGCGTTTCGGAAGATCCCCGGTCGGGGATCTGTATCGGGGCATGTGTGATGAGATCCGCCTCTGGAATGTCGTGCGCTCAGAAGCTGAGATCAATTCCCTCTGGAAGTACGAGGCAAAAGGAAATGAACCGGGCCTTGTTGCGGTGTATCACTTCGAAGATTCCCGCGATACCATTGCGTGGAATCGTGCGTCCGGAGGCGGGCTTGATGGGACTATCTCGGCACCCGGAAGCATAGTGGCACAACTCTGGCCGTCTGCGTTCACCGATGAGAATGAGTTCAACGGAAACTTCCTGAACGCCACACCGCTCAACTACAGAAGCACCGTACTCAATGCGGCTGTGGCTCCCGGTGACACGGATATCTACAAGATCTACACGAAGCCGGGGGATATCGTCAGGATCGCAACCAGCGCGAAGAATACGGGCGATCTCGTCAATCTTCTGATATCGTTCGTCGGCTCTGACTCCACAAAGCACATCACAACTTACGTTGGCAATTTCCCCTGGTTCTATTCAGCCGCTACGGCACCCGGTTACCACTATATCCGGGTGAGAATCAACAGCGGGTCAGGGGGCCCGTATATTCTGCAAACCACTCGAGAGGGATCTATTCAGGCGGATTCGTGTGAACCGAACAACACACAAGCTATGGCCTCCCCTGTCCAATGGGGTTCTCTTACCAATGCAACGATATTCCCAGGACTTGATGCAGGGATTGCTTCTCCCGATACGGACTTCTATAGCTTCGAGGGTCTTGAAAATGAGATCGGTGTACTTCTCGAGTTTGTGGACGGTCTCTCAATCGGAAGCACCCGGCTCTCATTGCACGGCATGTCAGGGATCCTCACCAATAGTTTTCCCACCAGTTTCTCCGGCGCTGTTGCGAATATCCGATTCCCGTCCACGGGAACATACTTTGCTCGTGTGGTCCCCAACGAGGCGGCCTGCTACTATGCGCTCGGCGTATACAAGGGACTTGCGGATATCAATGGGATGCTTTTCGATCCATGTACATACTCCGACCGCACGTACCTCTTTGATGGGTGGAGCGACGCGTACGATGGGGCATACATGCTTAAGATCAATAACGCTTGGTACAATATGCTGCCGGACTATAGCCTTTCCGAATGCGACGGCCGGCAGTTCTGTTTCAAACCGCAGACCATCGGCGGGCTTGCTGTGAGCCGGAAGTTCTTTGTGCCGACGGCCGCCCAGGGCGATACGCTGGGCTTCATGCGCATCCAGGAAATTCTTACCAATCCCACCACTTCACCCATCGACGTGAATGTCATTGTCTCCTCGAACTTCGGTGCAGGGAGCGGAATGAGATACCTCGCCACGTCATCCGGCGACACGGTCTGGCAGAAATCCGATTCGTGGCTGCTCACGGATGACAACATGACTCCGGGAGGAGATCCGGCACTATCGCACATCTATGACGGCACGGGAGGGGAGGACAGAATCGATTCCGTTTGGAGCAGTCAGGACCAATTGCAGTGGGAGTGGAGAAATGTGACGGTGCGGCCGGGAGAGACAAAGATCTACATGTACTTTGTGGCGCAGGATACGCTCATCACTCAGGCACAGAAGAAAGGACCGGCATTCTCAGGCGCGGCCCTGCCCGCCGCAGCCAAACTCGGGCTCAATGCAGATGCGTTCAACGTCAAGAACTGGCTGAGCTCCGCGCTGGTATCGACGGAATCCGAGCCTTCCGTGCCGCTCATTTTCTCGCTCGGGCAGAATTTCCCGAACCCTTTCAATCCGCGCACACTTATAAGGGCCGAATGGCCGCTTGTCAGTGATGTGACCCTTGCGGTCTTTGATCTTCTCGGACGAAAAGTGGCGACTCTGGCGAATGGTCGCTTTCCAGCGGGCCGGTTTGAATTTGCGTTTGACGCTTCACGGCTTGCGAGCGGCGTGTATCTCTACAGACTGGAAACCAGGGCGGAGAGTGGCGTTCGGGTTGACGTGAAAAAGATGGTTTTGCTGAAATAATCGGGAAAGTTGCTCTCACAACGCCGGTTGCTGTACTGCAGTTCTTTGCCGGGTACGGTAAGCCAACAGGCCAAGTGCGGCGATCGAGGCGAATGCTGCCCCGGCTAGAAACGTGGCTGAAGCCCCGAGCCTGCTCCAGAGCTCTCCGGCAATGACGCTTGCGAGCAACAGTGCCACTCCGCTGATGAGGTTAAAGACACCGAACGCCGTGCCCCGCAACTCGGCCGGCGAAGTGTCAGCCACAAGTTTTGCCAGCAAACCTTGTGTCAATGCCAGATGCAGTCCCCACAGTGCGGCCCCACTCAAGGCCATGAACGGTGCTGAGGCCGATGCCATCAAGAGATCGGCGGCGATGAGAAGCACAAGGCCGGCAAGCAACAAGGTGCGGGGGCTGAACCGGTCGGCGGCTGCACCTGCCGGATATGCGCACAACGCATAGAAGACATTCATGACAATGAACACCAGCGGCACGTAGCCGATGGCGAGCCCGACGTCCTGAGCCCGCAGTACAAGGAAGGCTTCGCTGAACCTCGCCAGAGTGAACACCGCACCGAGCGACACCACCAACCAGTAGCGCAGCGGCAGGCGCTTGGCATCCCCTAGCAAAAGCGGTGCTCGCGATGCCGCGCCGCCGCCACTGCGCCCGGGTTCCTCGACGTACACAGCGAGCAGCGCCACGGCGATGAAGGCCGGCAGGACAGAGATCCACATCACACCCCGGATATCGTTGGCGAACCAGGCCATACAGATGACCGCCAGCACCGGGCCGACAAAAGCACCCACCGAATCAAGAGCCTGTCTCAAGCCGTATGCAGCTCCGCGCAGCTGCGGTGGCGCAATGTCGGCCACAAGGGCGTCCCGGGGTGCGCCGCGGATCCCTTTACCCACACGGTCGATAAACCGGGCGGCGAAGACCCAACCGATGGAATTCGCCAGCGGAAAAATTGGCTTGGTGAATGCGGCCAGCGTATAGCCGAGGACCATCAGAGACTTGCGCTTGCGGAGGAAGTCGCTCAGGGCACCGGAAAAGACCTTCGTAATCGCCGCTGTCGCTTCGGCCACACCTTCGACCACACCGATGGTGACCATGGAAACGCCAAGGCTTGTGGCCATAAACACAGGGAGGAGGCTGTGGATCAACTCCGAAGAGATGTCCATGAACATCGAGCCCAGCCCCATGGCCCAGATGCCCGCGGGCAAGGCGCGTAACGCCGCCGGCCCGATGAGCGAACCTTTTGACGGTTTCGAAGTGTGAGCACCCATCTGTTCTTCGCTCGGTGGGAGAGAAAACAGCTATGCGTTCACTGCGGCCGTCGGAAGAAACCGAGGTGGCCGCCGGACTTTCGTTGCCTGTTCAAAGGCATACGCCAGCCTGATCAGCCCCGCTTCACCCCATTGCCTTCCGAAAAATGATACACCAACGGGCATGCCGAAGATGAACCCTGCAGGAACTGTTATGCTCGGGTATCCTGCTACAGCGGCTGCCGTCGAGCTCCCGCCGATATAATGATCGCCGGTGATGAGGTCCGTCACCCATCCTGGTCCGTCTGTCGGAGCCACAAGCGCATCCAGCCTCTGTTTGCTCATGACAGCGTCTATCCCCTGGACACGCGCAAGCCGGTGGATCTTTTTCAGCGCATCGAGATACTCTTTACTTGTTAACGGACCTTTCGCTTCTGCTTTCAGGAATGTCTCTTGACCGAAATAAGGCATTTCGGTTTTCGCGTTCTTGTCATTGTATTCGATGATATCCTTGAGGGACCGCACCGGAGCATCCGGTCCGAGGCGTGCGAGATACGCGTTCAAGTCGGCTTTGAGCTCGTAGCGGAGAACGAGTGACTCGGAATCATCGAACGTGCCGAGTGCGGCGATATCGGCAGGATCAATCAGGATTGCTCCCTGGGCTTTCAGCACGCCAAGAGCGGCTTTCAAAATGTCGTCGACAGCCGGCAGGAAGCCAAAGTATTTGCGCACGACACCTATCCGGGCTCCCTTCAGGGCGCCCGGATCCAGGCTCTTCACATAATCGGCAGCTTTTCCCCGGCTCCCGTGCGATGCGGCATCGGCCGGGTCAACGCCGGTGAGCGCGCCAAGAAGCAGTGCGGCATCCCGCACCGTGCGTGCAATGGGTCCTGGGGTATCCTGCGAATGCGAAATGGGAATCACTCCCGTGCGGCTCACGAGTCCAACGGTCGGCTTGATCCCGACGACGCCGTTGACTGATGACGGACTGACGATGGAACCGTCGGTTTCCGTACCCACCGCCGCAGCACAAAGGTTTGCTGCGACAGCCGCAGCAGAGCCGGAACTGGATCCGGAGGTATTCCTGTCGAGAGCGTAGGGGTTTTTCGTCAACCCGCCCCGGCCACTCCAACCGCTGGTCGAATGATTTGACCGGATATTGGCCCATTCACTCAGGTTCGTCTTTCCGAGGAGAACTGCGCCTGACCGTCGCAGTTGCTGCACAAGGAAGGCATCTTCCGGCGGCTTCGCTCCCACGAGAGCCAACGAGCCGGCGGTCGTCATCATGCGATCGGCGGTATCGATATTGTCTTTGAGCAGAACCGGAATCCCGTGGAGTGGACCGCGGGCCCCCTTTTCCTTCATCTCCCTATCGAGTGCCTCTGCAATCGCGAGTGCGTCAGGGTTGATCTCGATGACGCTCCGGATGGCGGGTCCCTGCCTGTCAATGGCCTCAATGCGTTGGAGATAATTCTGCACCAGGGAACGGCATGTGTACTTACCGGATTTCAGACCATCCGCAAGCTCGCTGATGCTGACCTCATCCAGTTCTCCGGATTGTATATCGGAGGCCGCATTGGAAAGGGCGGCCGCTTTGTTGCCCGCCGACGCTGCAGGAAATACCGCTGCGACCGCCGCCGCTGATAGGCCGGTCCGCAGGAAACCCCTGCGGCTCAAAGGATTTCCGGTATCGACAAATTGTTCGTCATGCCTCATGGCACTTGCCTCCAGGTTCTTCACGCGTGCTGATACCGCCGGTACGAGGTGCACCGGCACCCTGCCGGTGTGTACCGGAATATACGAAGGAGCTCCAAAAGATATGAGGGGACGAAAACTTCTTCCTTTTGAGTTATTTGCCCCGGTCCCGGGAACATTCCAGGCGCTCTATGCGTTCACCCCTATGCTGGGTTGCCCGTGATCTGAATTGGCGGCGACTGAGCGTTCGTGGTCACCCCTTGCTCTCATCTCGTTCAAATATGAGGCTCATTGCAGGTCTAATTCACGTGTAACTTACCATGGAGGCATACATGACACATCGTGCGGTGTTCCTGGCTGTGGGACTTCTGCTGGCGACAGTGCTGGTGCAGGCCCAAGAGAGCAAGTCAACCACTCGTCTTCAGCGGCAGCATAACTACACCGAATTTCAGAAGAAGATAATGCCTCAAACTGAGGCAACCATTCTGGCTGGCATCCAGGGTGAAAGCGTCGCAATGCAACAGAGCGCACTTCAGACTCTGCGGGAATTGTCCCAGATTGCCGCCGACTATCCATTCAGTTCGCTCATCACTCCACTTGAGGAAAAACTGACAAGTCCGCAAACCGATCGCGTAGTGCGCCGGCTGGCTGCACTCGCCCTGGATGGGCTGCATTCTGATGCGGGGGACGCCGTCATCAAATCAGTCGCGGAGAAGTGCGACGACGAGGGCCTCCAGTTGCTTTGCAAGGCTCTGTTGATAAGGAGCAATCTGGAATAGCCATCTGAGCCCCGACCTCATCCACCCGTCCCATATCTGAGAGCGAAAAGTTCACCGCCGCTTTCTCCCATGGAATGTTCCAGCAACAATGCCCCGATGCACGGGGCATTGCTTAGAGCAGCACGCCTTTGATATATCCAGAAGACAAGAACCCGGCTATCCGTCGGGTTCTTGTCGTATTAATGCTCCTGCATCGGGCTGCCGGAACGAACGGTTATTCTTCGTCGGGAGAAGGAAGATTCTTGTACCACGTGAAGTAGAGGACCAGAGCCGTGAGGAGCGTGATGCCCAGCCAGAGCCCGACATGACTCCATTCCTTCAGGAACATGTAGAACGGAACGATGCCGAGGCAGAGCTGGAAGAATGAGGCCACAAAAGCGTTCACAACATCCATCCTTGGCATGGGATCATTGGACGGGACGAGTCCGCGTCGCACCGCCTCCTCCCGTACGGGTTTCCAGAAGCCGAACGGACGCACCTTAGCATAGAACCTGACCAGGGTATCCATGTCCGAAGGCGGGGTGAGCCATGTAATCAGCACGGTTACGAAAGTGCAGGAGAGCATGAGAAAAATGATGGCCCAATAGAGCGGCAGGAAATCGAGAAATGCCTTGTGGATGCACACGACGGTTGTGGATGCTGCCACGCTCCAGATGAACGCACGCGCGCCAAAGCGCCACCAGTGCCACCGGAATGTCCCCGGAACGAGTATCATGGTCAGCATGACATAGAGCAGCATCTCCCAGGCCGAAATGATCTGTTCGTACATGAAGCTGAACGCGAACCCGACAACGATCACCGCACTGGAGACGACCATGCCGAGTCGTACAAGCGACTGTTCGGGGAGGTTGCGGGCTACGGAACGCTTCAAGAAATCATTGAGAACGACATTGCTCGTGACGTTGATGATGGCGCTCAGGGTCGACATGAGCGCGGCGAGGAGGATCGCCATCAGAAGTCCCGCAACACCAATGGGGAGATGTTTCACAACCAGCGGCATGATTCTTTCAGCGTCAAATGCCTTCTCTATTCCGAGATAGTACACCCCGAAACAGAGGAACGAGCCGGCGACGAGCCAGCGTATGGTATGCCCGACAGTCCAGATACCCGCCGAGAGGGAGGCCTCACGCGGGTTTTTTGCGGTGAGGAAGAAGTTAAAGTCCCATCCCAGCGGACCCGTCAACAGTCTCAAAACGAGCCAGAGCAGGCTTGCGGACATCAGCGGGCCAAAAGTAAAGTACTGCTGGTAACTCGCGGGGACCCTGGTGAGATAGTCCGGCCACAACGTCCATGAGATGGCAAGCGAATCCCATCCCGGGCTCCTGGCGGCAAGTGTGGAGAGTCCGTCGGGGAGTTGGAGTGCCGCAATAGTGAGACAGACCCCGCCGATGATGATCAGGCTGGTCTGGAAGATATCGGTCCAGATGACACCGAAGAACCCACCGAGCGTAACGTACACCCCGACAACCACAAAAATGATCAGTGTCGATTCCCACCGGGGAAGGGGGACAAACTCCTCCGCAAACTTCCCTGTGCCGACTGCGACGTAGACGAGTGTGAGCAGTAACGAGAGCAGGATGAACGCTGCCATGAGCGTCCGCACGTACTCTGTCTCCTTGTTCTTCCCGAACCGGGTTTCCATCCATTCCGCGGGAGTCATGACCCCGGACCGCCGGATATACTTCGCCTGGAATGCCATAAACATCGCCATACTGAAAAAACCCCAGCCGATATGGAAGATCCAGACCGACTTGATACCCACATAGAACATGACGCCGATGATGAGCATTGTGCCGCCAATATCCACATAGCTCGAACAACCCGAGAGCCCGATCATCCACCAGCGCGTCTGGCGTTCTGCCAGGTAATATGCGCTAAGCCGCTTGGTGGCACGCCGCTGAAAAGCAACGCCGATGGAGACGGTGGCGAGCAGATAGATTATGACAATGACAATATCGATCGGATGGAGCTGCATGATGCTGATGTCCCTCCTGCAGAAGTCGGGTGTTGTAGCGGTGGATTGGAGAAAGAGCGCGTGATCGCTGGGTACGGCGCACGGGGTCCGGGCCGGGATGGCACGATCGGTGGCCACAATATCGACAGATAATTCCAGAAAAGAAACAACGTTGACTCTCGCATGCCCAGGCACTACATTCTAGTGTATCCGGAGTTCACCAGACCGCCGCCGCGTCGTACCAACACTCTACCGTCTTCGAAATCCGGTTTGCGCAAAGCCACCGATATTCATGAGGTGCTGGACTATGAGGCTTAGGATCGTTGTTCCCTGTTTCTTTCTTGGAGCTCTCGGCCTTTCGTGCGGATCTTCGCTGTTTACTAGAAGCAACGAAGTCTGTGATCCCTACCGGCATGCCGGTGAACCCGGAGGTGCAGTGATGGTACTCCGGCAGGATTCGGTGCTCTATGCAGACGCCTTTGGAATTGCGGACCTTGAGGCCGGAACGCCGAACGCGCTCACCACCAACTTCAGGCTTGCCTCGGTTACCAAGCAATTTACCGCGATGGCTGTGGTAATGCTGGCCGAACGCGGGAAACTGACACTGGAACAACCCCTGACAGACTTCTTTCCCGATTTTGCACCGGTTGGTCGAACGATCACCTTGAAGCATTTGCTCACGCATACATCCGGCATCGCAGCATATGAGGATGTGATGCCGGAGTCCACCGTCGTCCCCCTGCTCGACAGGGATGTGCTTCAACTTCTCAAGAATATTGACAGTACCCGCGGTGCGCCGGGTTCATCGTTCGCCTACAGCAATTCCGGCTTTGCACTGCTCGCCTTGGTCGTCGAAAGGGTCTCCGGCGAATCCTTTGCCCGCTTTCTGAAGGATAACATCTTTTCGCCCCTGGGGATGGACAACACGGTGGCGTACGAGCGCGGGGTCTCCGAAGTTCCACAGAGAGCGTACGGGTACTCACCTGCTACAGTCAAGGCGGGACGACCTGCGCTGACAGACCAGAGCATGACCAGTTCTGTCCTCGGCGACGGCGGCATCTATTCATCAGTGACCGACTTGCGAAAATGGAATGCAGCGCTTGCCGCTGGCTCTCTCGTGTCCGCACAATCGATGAGCGAAATGCTCTCACACCACGCAACTATTGAAGAAGGGAGGATCTGGTACGGATATGGATGGTACATGAGGAGTCTTGACGGTATTCCGGCCTATTACCACGGCGGCTCAACGGTCGGCTTCCGGACATTCATTCTGCGCATTCCCGATCGTGCTCTGACTGTCATCGCGCTGTTCAACCGATCAGATGTACTCGCGGAGGACATCGGCTGGAAGCTTGCACGGCTGTACCTCTGATGTGATACGGAGCCAGGGAGACTTTTGGTATGAGAAGATTCCTCGTTGTCCTACTTGTGAATTCCTTCATGCTGTCAATCGCGGCCGGACAGGCCGGTACACTCCTCAACAGTTTTCGCTCTCCCGCTGACTCGCTCCGTCCATGGGTCTATTGGGTCTGGATGGACGGGAACTTGAGCCGGGAAGGGATTACCGCTGACCTTGAAAGCATGAAACATGCCGGCATCGGCGGAGCCATCATTATGGAGGTGAATGTCGGCATCCCGCAAGGACCGGTGAAATTTATGAGTCCCGAGTGGCGGCGGCACTTTGGGCATGCTATCGCTGAAGCGCAACGACTGGGTCTGGAGATTACGCTGATCACCGGCCCCGGGTGGACAGGAAGCGGCGGGCCGTGGGTGAAACCGGAACAGGGAATGCAGCACATTGTGTCAAGCGCCACGATCATGCGCGGACCGAAACTTTTTGCGGATACGCTGTCACAGCCCGTACGACGCCCTGCCTTCTTCGGCGACGGAGTACTTCCTCCCGGGCAGGAAAAAGAGAAGAACAAATTCTATCGGGATGTCGCTGTCCTCGCATACCCGACACCCACGGGTAACGACCGTATCGCGGGCATCGACGAAAAGGCGCTCTACGTGCGGGCACCGTATTCCTCCATGACCTCGGTGCCGTCATACATTCCCTCCTTCGCAGACTATCCCCCCACCGCCCCTGGGGGGGCCATCGACACGTCTCACATCGTGAATCTCAGTAACCATCTGGATGCCAAGGGAGTCTTCACCTGGGATGTGCCCGGGGGGAACTGGACGGTCTTACGGCTCGGCCGGACGAGCACCGGCGCGAACACCCGTCCGGCGCCGACGCCCGGATTAGGATTGGAGTGCGACAAGCTGGACACTGCGGCACTCAATGTTCACTTTGATGCCTTTGTCGGGGCCTTACTGCGGGAAATCGGCCCGCGGGATGCATCCGCCACAGGCGGCTGGAAAATGCTGCACATTGATAGCTGGGAAATGGGTGCACAGAACTGGACGGGAGCCTTCCGGACGGAATTCAGAGCGCGCCGCGGCTACGATCTACTGAGCTATCTCCCTATTCTGACCGGTTCAGTGGTCGAGTCCCGCGAAGTCTCCGAACGATTCCTCTGGGACCTGCGCCAGACAATCCAGGAACTCATTCTGCAGAATCATGCAGGACATCTCAGGGAATTGGGACGCCGGAATGGATTCGGCATATCCATCGAGCCTTACGATATGACGCCCTGCGCCGATATGAGCCTGGGCTCCATTGCGGACGTCCCCATGTGCGAGTTCTGGCTTTACGGCTTCAATACCAGTTACAGTGTCATTGAGGCATCGTCTGTAGCTCATACCTGTGGCAGGACTGTCGTAGCGGCTGAGGCGTTTACATCAAGCGACGTTGAACACTGGGATGCCTACCCCGGCTCGATGAAAGTGCTGGGGGATTGGGCTTTCTGTGCAGGTGTGAACCGTTTCGTTTTCCATCGGTATCAGCATCAACCGTGGCCTGCATTGCGCCCGGGGATGACGATGGGCCCATACGGCATACATTGGGAGCGGACCCAGACGTGGTGGGATATGGCCCCCGCGTACCACGCCTATCTGTCACGATGCCAGCTCATGCTGCGACAGGGTCTTCCTGTAGCGGATGTGTGCTATCTGGTCCCGGAGGGTGCCCCGCAGGTATTCCGTCCGCCGTCATCGGCAGTGCGTGGCAATCCCCCCGATCGGCGTGGGTACAATTTCGATGGCTGTGCCCCGGAAATCCTCATCGCACGCATGTCAGTTGAAAATGGTGATCTCGTCCTCCCTGATGGAATGCGGTATCGCGTTCTGGTACTTCCTGAACGGGCGACTATGACGCCGGCGTTGCTGCGGAAAGTCAGCAGTCTTGTCGCAAAAGGAGCAACGGTCATCGGACCACGACCACGGAAGTCGCCCGGTCTGTCAGGGTATCCGCACTGTGATCGGGAGGTCGCTGAAATCGCCGGTCAAGTGTGGGGGGAATGCAACGGCATGGATGTTACAGAGCATACCTTTGGAAAGGGTCGGGTGATCTGGGTGCGGTCGACCGGAACTCCATACGATCCGGAGAGGCAGGATACGGTCGGGAGAGAACCATGCCGCATCATGCGGCTCGAAGCTTCGGGCACGGCCATGTACGCCGGCAACTTCCGGAAGCGCACATCAGCGGATGGGATGGGTGAGCCGGAAGCAGAGCAATATGGTGACTTCGCTCTGGTCGAAAAGGTCTTGCGCAATAAAGGTGTGCAACCGGACTTTGAAACCGATGCATCGCTGCGCTACACACACAGAAGATATGGTGAAACCGAGATCTATTTTGTGGCGAACCCTGAAGAGCGTGTGGTCACTGCCGCGTGCGTCTTCCGCGTAAGCGGAAAACAGCCGGAACTCTGGGATCCGGTGGAGGGAATTTCGCGCAAGCTGCCGGAGTTCGTGGACGTGCACGGCAGGACATCGATTGTTCTCCGTTTTGAGCCGCATCAATCCATCTTCATCGTGTTTGCAGAGACTCCCGGAAAGGAGCAACATGCCGGCAGCAATTTTCCGCGAATGCACAATGCCTTGAAGCTGGATGGCCCGTGGCAGGTAACCTTTGACACTGTGTGGGGTGGCCCCGGAACAATCACATTCCGGCATCTCGATGATTGGAGCAAACGGAAGGAAAAAGGGGTGAAGTTCTTCAGCGGGACAGCTACGTACAGAAAGACCTTTGATTTGCCTGTGGCAATCTCCGCTCACCTCTCCGATGGGGGACACAGTCGGGCCGGCGTCTGGCTGGATGTCGGCAAGGTCATGAATCTCGCTCGTGTACGTCTGAACGGACATGATCTTGGGGTACTCTGGACGTCCCCGTGGCGGTTGGACGCACGCTCTGCACTCACGCCCAAGCACAATATCCTGGAAATCTCCGTTGCGAATCTCTGGCGCAACAGGCTGGTGGGAGACGAACGTCTGCCGCCGGATGCCGACTTTGCCCCAGGCGGGAATATCCTTCGCTGGCCTGAATGGCTTGTGAAAGGAGAACGCCGTCCGACCACCGGGCGTTTTTCCTTTGCCAGCTGGAAACATTTCGGCAAGGACTCGCCACTACTCCCTTCCGGCTTGATCGGACCGGTGCGCATTCTTCTTGCATATCCATGAGATTGGTCGAATCCTTGCAGTTTGATCGTTGATTTTCGCTGATAGATGGCGTACGTTGTAGTATGAATGCTTCGGGCAATGTATTCAATATCCAGCGGTTTTCCATCCACGATGGCCCGGGAATACGGACAACGGTGTTTCTCAAGGGATGCACGTTGGCCTGCTTCTGGTGCCATAACCCCGAGGGAAGACACACATATACAGAAATTCAGTTCTTCCCTGAACGGTGTATTACATGCGGCGAGTGTGTGCGGGTGTGTCCTCACTCCGCACATGAGATTCGCGACGGTGTGCATGTCTTTCGCCGTGATCTGTGTCAGAATCACGGAGCATGTGCAGAAGCATGCTGTGCGCAGGCACTGCAGCTCGCCGGTCAGGTCATGAGCGTTGCACAGGTCATGGAGGAGGTCCTCCGGGACAGGCCATTTTACGAGTCCTCGGGCGGAGGAGTGACACTTTCCGGCGGCGAGCCGTCGTTGAGCAGCTCCTTTGCACTGGAAATCCTCAGACAATGCAAGAATCATCATCTGCACACCGCCATTGAAACGTGCGGCGATTGCCCGTGGTCGTTCCTGGAGCCGCTTCTGCCCGTGACCGATCTGATCATGATGGACGTCAAGCATATGTCGGGAGACCGCCACCGGTCGGCAACAGGCAGGTCCAACGAGCGCATCCTGGACAATGCCCGCACACTCGCTTCGGGTACTGTACCTGTCATATTCCGGACACCGGTTGTGCCGACCGTGAACGACTCTCCGGAAGATATCAGAGAGATTGCTTCGTTCGTGAAGGAACTGATAGATCTGCGAAAGGCCTACGGCATCGGGATGGACGGTGACGCCGGCATCACGTACGAACTCCTGACGTTTCACAGGCTGTCGTCTGACAAATACCGGAGCCTCGGACTGGAGTACAAGGCCTCAGGCATGGACTCTCCATCAAAAGAACAGATGCAGATGCTCGCAGGCGTGGCGCGCAGTCTCGGGATTGCTGTCAGCGTCCGGTAGGCGCGCAGAACAACCGCACGGAACCATGAACGAAGGGAATCAATGCACACACCTCCGATGAACGAACTCACTTATCGACAGCGCGTCGATATGCTTCGTGCGACGAAGCTACGTCACACAGAAGAAAAGAGGCGTGCAATTGGTTCCCTCGATATGGACGATCTCCCCATCATGCTTCCGCCGCCGGAGATACGCAAGATCGTGCGTATTGTCAGCGGTTCCGGCATCACCATCGCCGATGCGCTCTTCAGTAACTTCGTGCCCAGGAGTAATCATCCCGGTGGCGGATTCTTTGGCGCCCGGGCGTGCGGTGAAAATTTCCACGCCCTGCTGGATACTCATCCGCCGTACATTGATCCGCTTAGCTCCCTCGCAGGGGGCTACATGGCCAGCTTCCTTGCCTATCGCGAACCCGCGTGGAATCCGGATTTCGACTACTCACACCTGTCTGAAGGACAGACCACGTACAGGCTGCACCACGGCATCGGTGCGGTCCAGCACTTCTGCCAGGACATGACGATTGGTTTTTCCCTCGGGTGGGGCGGTCTCCTCGACAAGATCCGTGATTACCGCGTCGTCAATACGGACGAGGAGTCCACCGAACTCTATGATGGACTCGAACACTGTGTGCTGGGGATTCAGCACTGGATTTCACGGCATGCCCTGGCTGCACGTGAAATGGCGGAACGGGAGGAGCGTCCCGAGCTGCGCCGCAATCTGCTGCAAATGGCGGATATCAATGCGGCGCTGGTCAACAGGCCGCCTGCAACCTTCCGGGAGACCTGTCAGTGGATGTTGTGGTACCAGCTCGCCGCAAAGGTGTACAACATGAGCGGCTCGCTCGGACGCATCGACCAGTTCCTGTATCCCTATTTTGAGAGGGAAAAGAGCCAGGGGACGCTGACGGACGAGGAGACGATCTTTCATCTGTGCTGTTACTTCCTCATGGATACCAGTTATACACAGCTGGGGGGTCCTGATGCCGCGGGCAATGACACGACCAATGCCCTTTCGCATCTCGTGCTGGAAGCTGCACATCGACTCAAAATCCCGGTGAACGTGGGAGTGAGTGTGGGGAAGAATGTGGATCCTGCTCTGGTACGTCGCGGCGTTGAGATGTTGTTTGAGGACAAGACCGGCATCCCGAAGTTTCTGGGCGTAGATCGCACAAGCGAGGGTTTTGCCCGCAATGGATATCCTATCGCGCTGGGCAGGGAGCGGGCGTACTCCGGTTGCCACTGGTGTGCGATCCCCGGACGCGAGTATACAGTGAATGACTGTGTGAAGATCAATCTCCCCGCTGTGTTCGACGTTGCCTTTCGCGACATGATGGCCGATCAGTCCCGGACGCCGGGCATCCTCCTTCTCCGGGAGAGATTCGAGCATCACCTGCGCCGCAGTGTTGAAGTCATCGCGGAAAGCCTGGATTTTCATATGGACCATATGTACCGGGTATTTCCGGAGCTCATTCTGGACCTTTTGTGTTCCGGTCCGATCGAAAAAGGCCGGGATGCATCGCATGGCGGAGTGGAGTTCTATAATCTGTGCGTCGATGGAGCAGGCCTGGCAACCGTGGCTGATTCGTTCGCCGCCGTCGAGCAGCGCGTTGAACGGGAGAGCAAGCTCTCCTGGCACGCACTGCTGCAACTGCTGGACGGCAATTGGGCGGGAACGGAAGGGGAGCGCATGCGGCAGATGATGAAGAGCATTCCCCGATTCGGGAGCGGCGGATCATGTGCCGACGAGTACGGACAATTTGTCGCCCGCATGTTCACCACGCTGGTGAAGGAAAAGGCTACGCCGCACGGGTTCAATATGATTCCCGGACTGTTCTCCTGGGCTGCGAATATCCTCATGGGGAAAGATGTGGGTGCCACACCCAACGGACGCTATGCCGGAGCGCCGATCTCACACGGGCCCAATCCGGATCCCGGCTTCCGCAAAGATGCCGCTCCGACCGCTCTTGCTCTCGCGGTCGCCTCCATCCAGCCGGGGTACGGAAACACGGCGCCGATGCAAATTGAGCTTGACCCCGGTCTCTCAAAAAGCAGGGAGGATATTGACAAGGTCGTCAGTCTGATCACGACACATTTTGAGCTTGGTGGAACGCAGATCAATATGAATATCCTCGATAAGAAAGCCATCCTGGAAGCACATGCGGATCCTGCCAGTCATCCGGATCTTGTTGTGCGCGTGACCGGTTTCAGCGCGTTCTTTGCCAGCCTGTCGCCGGAGATGCGGCAGATCGTCGTCGATCGCATCATCGCAGAAGGTTGATTGGCCATACTTCCCCGGAAATCATGACGACTACCGCCCGTCAGCGATTCCTGCATTACGTCAGGGATCCCGCATCGTCACCGCCGATTGTTTCTCCGTTCCTTCCACATCCTGATGTTATTAACGCGACGCTGGCCTCCACACGCCTGCCGGTCACGGACGACCCCGTCGCCAATGAAATCAGGCTGGCACAACACCTCGGCTATGAGCCGATGTTCATGACGGACTGTTCGGGCCTGATCTTCAATTGGCGGATCGATGAGTCACGATCGGATGGTGTGGATGTGGTCCGGACCATCGACACGGAACGGGGTGAGTGGGTGCGCCGGTCGCCAAGAGTCGAAATGCCGTGGAGTGACGAGTCGGGCTGTCCGGTCAATACTCCTCACGATCACGCAATGCTCGTGTCCGCGTGCGATCAGATCGATGACCGGAACGATGAACTCAGGATGTACTTCCGGACCTGGCGGGAGAAGGTGGGTGAGAACGGCGTCATTGTCCTGGGGCATCCCCATCCGGCATGGCTTGGCTACCAGATCAGTCCATCGCAGATCTTCTATCAGTGGACGGACGATCGCGAGGTGTACCTGCGCAGCATGGAGGCCGTGTTCCGTGCTTCCCTGAAGGTGATGGCAATCGCAGTGGAGGAGGGGATCGATTTCATGAGTGATTCCAGCTATGGGCTGGAAATGACGTCCCCGGCATTGTTTGCGTCGATGGATCTTCCGTATATCCGCGCTTTTGCACAATGGACGAGAGAACACGACAGCCTGTTCTGGTATCACAATTGCGGTTTTACCCGTCAGCTCATCAAGGATGGCACGTTCAACACACTCGGAGCTGACGTGATTGAGACCATTGCGCCGCCACCGGAAGGCGACAACGATCTGGCGGAGTCGCGTCGCTGTCTTGATCCGGGCATCTGTTCCAAAGGAAATCTGAATCTTCAAATATTGCGGGATGCTGCGCCGGAACAGATCTCCAGAGAGGTGCGGAACATGGTACACGCGGTCCGCGGCTTCGCCCACATCCATTCCACGGCGGATGCGGTGCTCCCCGGGACGCCGCCGGAGAATTTCATTACCTTCGTAAACACTGCACGGGACGCCGCCGGACGATAGATACCGGGCGATTCTTTCATCACTGGTGAACTATGAGACACGCATACGCGAACACTCTGTTTCTTTCTCTTCTCATCCTTTCCTGCGGCAAAAAAAGCGAGATGGTTGAAATCCAGGACTGGAATTTCGGCGGGAGGCCGAACCTGATGGTCTGGCTGCGTCAGAGGACCGAGAGCTTCGAGGCAACGCATCCAGGAATCAAGGTTGTCCAGAGTGACAAGAGCTGGAACATGATCCGCGAGATCCTGTATACAAGCTTCAGCACCGGGACGGGGCCGGATGTTGTGAATACGCACGCCAACTATGCCTCTGAATTCGGTGAAGCGGGCTACTACTATCCCGTGAACAAATTCCCGGATTTCGATTCGGTAAAACAGTGGTTCGTCCCTCAGCTGTTCGAATCGACACACTACAAAGGCAACTACTACGGTTTGCCGTCAAGCGCCATTGCGTTTGTTCTGGTCTGCAACAGGCAACTCTTCGACGCAGCACACATGGTGCCTCCGAAAACCTGGTCGGAATTTCGCAGCGCGGCAAAGCGTCTCACCAGGGACACCAACGGCGACGGCCAGATCGACCAGTTCGGTCTCGTCCTTATAGGCGGCGACAAGGGGGGATTCGCCTACCGTATGGTGCCATTTTTCTACAAGGCGGGAGCCGACTTCATGTCTGACGATCTCACGAAGGTGGTGTTCAATTCGCCTGCGGGTGTCGCGGCATTGACGCTGTTCGCTGAAATGTATCAGGTGGATCACTCGATCGCCCCGGGGTTTCTTGCGTATGGACATTCCGAATCCAATGACGTGTTTTGCGGCAACAAGGCGGCGATGGCAATCGAAGGCCCCTGGATCAGGGCGATGGTGAATGAGATGAGCCCCGGCAAAGACGTGTACGTCGTCAGCGTACCTGTTCCTGACAACATGCTTGATCAATACGACACGCTCCCCACCCTGCAGGATATGGTGATGTATTCCATCAACGCGCAGTCCAAGAACCTGGAAGCTTCGTGGGAGTTTATCAAGTATCTCCGCAACGAAGAGGCCGATATGGCCTGGATCCGGGAAGATCTCGGTGCAATTGCCACGACACACTCTGCGCTGAACAGCCCTGAAGCGCAGAACATCAAAGATCTGCCCCTTTACATCAATGAACTCAAGCATGCGAGACCGTTGCCTCCTCATCCCAAAATCGTCGCACTCACAAGCAATACCTTCACCCCGTTCTGTCAGAAGGCGATCGTCGGTGAGCTGACGCCCAAAGATGCGCTCGACCAGGCCGCCCGGGAGGCACAGGAGGTCATCGAAGGCACGAAATGAAAAAAGCTACTCCTTATCTGCTTCTGCTCCCTGCACTGCTGTTTACGGCATTTGTTCTGGGCTATCCCCTCGTTCAGAATCTCGTGAACAGCGTGAGGGACGTGAGCCTGGTGAGTGGAGTGGGAGGATGGGTTGGACTCTCCAACTACGCCCACGTTCTGGATGACCCGCTCTTCCTGAGTTCTTTGCGGAACACACTGATCTACGCGCTGGTTGGCACCCTCCTGGCTCTGGTGATCGGGCTCGGGTTTGCCCTCCTGCTGAACATGAAAATCGGCCGGATCACAACCATCGCCTCTTTTCTCTATACCATACCATGGGTCATCTCGCCGGTGGTGGCGGGTTTTTCCTGGAAGTGGCTCCTGAACGACCATTTCGGAATTATCAACTACTGGCTCTCCTCGGCAGGCCTCATCGACCCCGGCACCTCATGGCTCGGAGATCCCCGGACCGTCCTTGCCTGCGTCATCTTCGCCAGAGTGTGGCAGTTCTATCCGTTTGCGATGGTGATGTTCCTTGCGGGGCTCCAGGCTATTCCCCTGGAAGAATATGAGGCTGCTGCTGTCGATGGAGCCACGATGGTCCGGAAGTTTTTCCATATCACACTTCCCAATCTGAAACCGGTGTTCTCTGTGCTCCTCGTTCTCGGTGTGATCTGGAGCTTCAATGATTTCAATATTGTGTTTGTCATGACGCGTGGGGGGCCGATGAATGCCTCCATGGTCCTTCCCGTACTCGTCAGAGAATTCTCGTTCGTCTTTTTTGATCTCGGTAAAGGTTCGGCGCTCTCCATTATGACCTTCATGCTGCTTGTCTCCCTCTCCTTCCTGTATCTCAGAGTCCTCTCCGGGAAGGAATCCGCATGAAACGATATGCTCTCACGGCCCTGATCATTCTGTTGTCTCTTCTTGTGTTGCTTCCGTTCCTGTGGATATTCTCCACTTCCCTGAAGCCGCTGTCGGAGGTGAACCGGTATCCCCCGGAGTGGTTCAGTTTGAACATGAGCCTGAAACCGTACAGGGACATGTTCTTCTTTCTGCCGTTTTCCATTTATGCGTTGAACAGCATGATCGTGGCGTCATCGGCGACCATCATTACGCTACTCGTTGGAAGTCTGGGGGCGTTTGCGTTCTCCAGGTTCCAGTTTGCAGGTAAACGCATCTTCCTTCTGGTGTTTCTTCTCTCGCAAATGCTGCCCGGCGCTTCCGTCATCATTCCGCTGTTCCAGCTGCTGAAAGAGATCGGGCTCTATGATACGCATGTCGGATTGATTCTTGTCCATTCGTCCGTCTTGTTGCCGTTTGTCATCTGGTTGCTGTACGGCTTCTTTCAGGGTATCCCCAGGGAGATAGAAGACGCGGCGCTGATTGACGGATGCTCAAGATTGAGTGCTCTCCGCAGGGTCATATTGCCGCTGGCCCTCCCCGGCATCGGGGCTACGGCACTGTTTGCTTTCCTCGGCTCCTGGAACGAGTTTTTCTTTGCCCTGATATTGACATCGTCGGATGCCACAAAAACCATCCCCGTCGGCATAGGTCTTTTTGTCGGGGAATACAACGATCTCTGGAACCAGATGGCCGCGTCGGCGGTGCTGTTCAGTCTGCCACCGTTAGTGCTTTTTGCCCTCATGCGAAAGACATTCGTTAAAGGGCTGGCAGCGGGAGCGGTGAAATGAAGGGATTGATGAGAAGTGGATTTGACCACTGAAACCCAAGGAGGGGTCATGCAGAGAACGATGCGGTTCGCCATTTGCGCCTCGGTGTTGTCGGTCGGGGCGAACGTTGCCTTGTGTCAGGGCGTCGTCATCGGACGCGACGATGTGACGTTGATGTTTGCCATCGGGCAAGCTGTGACATATCACCATGACACATTGACCACATCCGCGGATATCGGTGCGCCGGGTGGCCCGGCAAGCTGGGATTTCACCGGCCTCACAACCCAGTTCGTTGAGACACGGACAGGTGTGGCTGTACAGTCCACGCTGTATGCTGCCGGGTTCCCTCAGGCCACACACGCCCTTCTTGATCCAGCACTTGCCATGCGCCTGAATACCGGTTCTCTTGGATGGGCAACGCTGACGTCCCCCCAGGCATACTATTACTATAGTATAGGCGATGACCTGAACTACTACGGCGTTCAAGGAAACGGGATTGGATTCCTCGACAGTTCACCTGGCACGCCCATTCCTTTTTCAGCCCGGTGGTTTGGTCTGCCCTCGGCGATCGAGTATCGCTTCCCCGTCGAACTGTCAAAGAGCTGGTCCTTCGATTATGTCGACTCGCTTGTCGGTACCGCCACGTTGCCCGGTTTCCCCGTCCCCCTGTCGTTGACAATGGGCGATCACTACTCCGTCGCGTGTGAAGTGGACGCCTACGGCACACTCACGTTGCCCGGTGGGACCACGCGGGAGGCGTTGCGCATTAAGAGAGTGAGCACAAAAAACAACAGTCTGGTGGAAGCCGCGTACACTATTGTGACAAGGAATGGGGCCGCTGTGCAATTGAAGGTGAACGATCCTTCCGCGACCAGCGGTGCCGTTTCAGTGAGCGGTATACGATGGACGGAAGGTGTGCCTGACGAACTGGTCCCGGTGCAACTGGCGAGTTTCACGGCAACGCAGCAGGAAGGAAGCACTGTTGATCTCGCGTGGACCACTCTCTCCGAGACCAACAATTTCGGATTCTACGTTCAGAGAAAAGACTCAGAGGAGGGAGAGTTCGCGGAATTGACGGGTGCTTTTATCCCCGGCCACGGCACGACCATTGTTCCCCGGAACTACACCTATCGCGATGTTACCGGGGGGATCGGTGCGCGGTGGTACCGGCTGAAGCAAGTTGACCTTGATGGCACCGCTCATCTGTCGGAGCCGGTGCAGGTGAACGCTGTAACGGCTGTCCCGGCTATTGCTCCCGCGGTGTATGCGCTGTCGCAGAACTACCCGAACCCTTTCAATCCTTCGACAACGATCCGCTACAGTCTGCCATATCGCTCTCATGTCAGACTGACGGTCTTCAATGCCCTCGGCCAGCAGGTTGCACAACTGGTCGACGGTGAAGTGCAGGGCGGGCAACATGAGGTACAGTTCGATGCGTCAGGCCTTGCCGGCGGCGTGTTGTACTACAGAATGCAGGCACGCCCTCTGGACTCCACCGTCGGGCGTGAGTCGGGGAGCGGAGGCGGGACTTTTCTCGAGACGAAGCAGCTGATACTTCTGCGGTGACACCTCCGCGATCGCACACGACCGGGACGGGTTTCTGGTCGGTAGTGTCCCAGGACCCTCTGTTTGACCTCGAGATAGTAGGAATAGTTGTCGTATGTCACATCCGGCGGGACCCTGTGATCGACGCAGGGAATATACCGCCCCTGATCTATCAGGGGCCGCAGGCGATCCATTTCCGCATCGATGGCATTCTTGCCCGCAATGAGGGCGTGTTTGTCCACACCGCCGAAGAGGAGGATCGCGGGCAGATCTTTCCTCAGCTTGAATACATCAGTATGAGCAACTTCGAGGGGGAACATGCAGTTGATGCCTGCTTCGAGCCAGCCGGGTGCGAGCTCGTGGATGCGCCCGTCGCAATCCAGCACGTTGACGTCAATACCATGCTCCGTCAGTGCGCGGGTAATTCGGCTGTAGCGGGGGATCATCATCTCTTTGAAAAGACGGGGAGAGAGCAGCGGGCCCCTGTTGTAGCACATATCCTCCCACCACCAGGCAAGGTCCACACCATGGACCGGCAGCGCCCGATCGATCAATGTGAGAGTTAGCTCGATAAGGTGGTCCATCATTTCCTCGACCCATGTCCGGTCGGTCATCAGGGCGATGGAAATGCCCTCGACGCCCATCCAGTTTCTCAGCCAGCCATAGAGTGAGCCGGCATGGAAAAAGACAGGCGATCCATCGACTTGCGCCTGCCGCAGCAGTGCTTCTACGTCGCCAATCCTCCCGTTCGTGTCCGGATCAAGACGCTCCCGGCGTAAGCGCTCCCAGTCCTGCCGGGTTTCCAGCCCGAACTTGACATAGCGCGGCATGCTCGAGTGTTCGGAGAACACCTCGCAGATGTTTCCTTCATCGTCCCTGATCAATTCGCGGTCCCCATGCCTGGAGAGAACAGTCCGCTCAAAGGCGGGAAACAGCCCGTTTGATATCGGAAGCTGTTTGAACAGCGTGATGCCATCCAGGCCGAAGTGTTCCTCGGCGGTGGCATCTGTCGTCACTGTGACGGGCAGCCCCTGTGAGTGCCAGGCGGAAAGAGTTTCGCTCCAGTAGCCGAACTCCACGTTTGGAATCCGGTCGGTGCTCTGACCCTTGAGAACTGCAAGTATTTGTTTGCGGACGGTCACGGAACCTTCAGGAGGAGAGTAGAGATCGGGCGGCACAAGTCGCATCCACCATGCAAAGGTACGCAGTCTCGATACAAACCTCAAGGAGCGGGTGTGCGGCAGTCGCATTCGTGATTCTTCTCCCCTATATTGGTGGAGTCACCGTGATTCATAGAACGTGGTCTACGAGATTGAAGGAAAGAACGATGTCGGAACCGGCAGAGCCTTGTTCGCGTGCGAATATGGTCAGCTATTCTGTAGGGGAATGCGCCAATTCTTTGATAATGAATTCGCTTTTCGGGTTTGCCATGCTGTACTACACGGATGCCCTGGGACTGAAGCATTCAGACGCCGGCATCGCCATGGCAGTAGCAGTGTTCTGGGATGCCATCACCGATCCCGTGATGGGTCATATCACGGACAACACCAGAAGCAGATTCGGACGGCGTCATCCCTATATCCTGCTGGGAGGGCTGGCAGTGATCGCCGCCTATGTGTTTCTGTGGTATGTCCCGAGTGTGTTTAGAACGAATGCGGAGACGTTGTTCTGGTATCTTGTCGGCATCAATCTTGTTCAGCGGACAGCCATCACCGTCTTGTACATCCCATACACGGCGCTCGGATTTGAAATGTGCTCCGACTATGGCGGTCGGGTAAGACTGCAGGGGATCAGATCCGCGATGAATATGCTCGCGAACATTCTGGGTCCGGGGCTGGCATGGTCCGTTTTCTTCTCTCACAACGAAATCGTCAGGGCGACATCGGTTGAGGAGAACTACTTGCGTATGGGACTAAGTTTCGCCGCTGTGTCCCTCTGCTGCATTCTCTTTGTCGTCGTCGCAACAAGGAAGTATATGAAGGACAGCAGGCACATGCCGGTCAAGGGTGCTTCTGTCGGCGGCTTCCTGCGGAATATGAAGGAGATCGTTTCGGATTTCTATCCCCGGTACGCGTTCGTGTTTATTATTGTCGTCACGGTGGGCATTGCACTTGTCAGTTCGTTACAGATGTATCTCTATGAGCATTTCATGAGATTCAGCGGTATTGAAAAGTCGGTGGTTCATGGAGGGAGCATGGCTGGTTTTGGTGCGGGTGCATTGATGGCGTCTTTTCTGTCGGGAAAACTGGATAAGAAGGGCGCGGTGATATTTGCGGGATCGCTGAGCGTTGCCTGCAATGTCGTGCTTGCCGCGCTGTTTCTTCCGGCCATCTTGACTCCCGGACAGTCTGTGACGATCTCCGCATTGACCATTCCGTATGCATTTGTCATTTTTGCGCTTCTCCACGGGCTCTACTGGCTGGGCAACGGTATCATCTTTCCTACCGGCACATCCATGATGGCTGACGTTTCGGAAATCAATGGAATCAAGACTGGAATCAACAAAGATGGCGCGTATGCCGCTGTTTTCAGCTTCGCCCAAAAATGTGCGATCTCTATCGCCGTCCTGGTGAGTGGATACAGCCTGACATTGATCGGGTTTGAACCCGGAAAGGAGGTCGTTCAGGCTCCGGAGACCCTGTGGAGGTTGTGTGCTGTGACACTGCTGGCAGGTCCTATGATCTCGCTCCTTTCACTAGCTTTGATATGGCGGTACCCGGTCACCCGCGAATTGCTCATGAACTTGAGGTCCGGAAAAGCTGCAGCGCTGAGGAGTAAGTATACGGCCCAAGCTCCTTGCGGCCCATGCTCGTCAAACGCACGTTGCAGTTATACCTTCGCTGAAGTAAGTTCTGTGTAGTCCAGAAGCTCTACAGCATGTCGTTTTGGTCTATCGGGATATTCAGCACCAAGGAGAGTCTGATATGCGCACATGGATCTTTGCCCTTGCACTCATTTGCATAGCAACGGCCGCAGAGGCCCAGCTGACCCGCACAGAAGTACTACGAGCCACGACGCCGCTCGACGACGCGAAACTCAATAGCGACGCGGTGCCGGAGGTCTCCATCACAGCGGGGCAATTTCGACGCATTCTCGTCGTGCGTGAGAAACATCAAACCGATCTTCTCCAGGGCCTCGAGCGGATAATTGCACAGCACAAGATACGCAATGCGGTCATCCTCTCGGGGATCGGGTCGGTGCGCAGCATTCACTATCATACTGTCAGCAATGGCACGTTCCCCTCAAAGACCATCGACGTCAAAAATCCTGTAGCCCCGGCTGATATCACGGGTATGAATGGTTATGTCATCGATGGCAGGGTCCATGCGCATGTGACATTTGCGGACGCGGACAGGGCATTCGGGGGGCATCTGGAGCCGGGGACCGAAGTGTTCACGTTTGCCATCGTGACACTTGGAGAGCTGCAGGAGGGCATAGACCTCTCGCGGGTTGACGACAAAACCTACCGGTAGCCTGATCGATGTTGGCGCGCTCTAGAAACTCTCAACAAAGAGTTGTGTTCTCTCAGCATAGGTGAATTTCTCTGAGGATTCCATATGACTCCACACACAAACATGGACACTTCACAATCTCCCGAAATTCTTTCGTTCGCTTCGGCGGAGAAGTGGGAGCGTTGGCTCGCGAAGAATCAGGACCTCTCAGTTGGTGTGTGGCTCCGGTTCTTCAAAAAAGATTCCGGCGTTGCATCGGTGACTTATGATCAGGCGCTGGAGGTCGCGCTTTCGTGCGGTTGGATCGACGGGCAGCTGAAATCGTACGACCCGAAATCGTATCTGCGTAAATTCACTCCACGCCGGGCGAAAAGCTCCTGGTCGAAGCGAAACACTGACATAGTCCGCCGCTTGATGAGAGCCGGCAAGATGAAACCTGCCGGCCTGAACGAGGTCCGGGCCGCGAAAGCGGACGGCCGGTGGACGAATGCATATGGCCCCGGAAGCACGATGGACCTCCCCGCGGATTTTCTCCGGAGACTTTCCGGAAACAAAAAAGCCGAGACATTTTTTCAAACGCTCACCAGGACAAACACCTATGCCATCGCCTGGTGGCTGCAAACCGCGAAAAGACCGGAAACGCGGGAAAAGCGGATGAGGGCCATACTTATCATGCTGGCAAAGGGAGAAAAACTTCATGCCTGACTACGCTCCCTGAGGGGGGGGGTACCGGGAACTAAGTGCAGAAACCGTTGGTTCTGATGGATGTGCGGCATGTGCGTGAGATGAAAGTCTGACTCTAGTCCTCCCTCCTGAATGACTGACTCCGTGCAGCTAACCAGTCTGTGAATCCCATCTCCGCCCGTGACGCACTGACAAAACACCGGCAGAAATCACTATGTGCTATACATTCAATAATATACGAGGAGGGTGAGATGAGAGGAAATGAACGTGGGGTCCAAGAGGTAGCGGTCGAGCACGCCACCGCTATTGACGAGCGCAAGATTGAAGCACTGCTTGGGAAAGCTGTGACGGACTTCGGCGCTACTATAAGCACATCTATGGCTGTTGTGGGAGACAGGCTTGGCCTGTATAAGGCGGTCGCACGCTACGGTCCACTGGACTCACAGAAACTCGCCTCGATCACCGGAACACACGAGCGCTATGTACGTGACTGGCTGGTGAACCAGGCAGCAGGCGGCTACATCATGTATGATCCGGAAGAAAACCAGTACAGTATGACCCCGGAACAGACAGCCCTGATGGCGGATGAAGACTCTCCATTCTACGTCGCCGGGGGCTTCCAGCTCTTCAGTGCGCTCATAAAGGCGGAGGGGCGCGTTCTTCACAATATTCGATCCGGAGACGGCATGTACTGGACGGAGCACGATCCTGGGCTCTTTGAAGGGACGGAACGGTTTTTCAGGCCGGGCTATGAACAGAATCTGGTTAAGTCGTGGATTCCCGCGCTGAAGGGCGTCGAGGCGAAATTGATCTCGGGTGCACGCGTGGCCGATGTGGGATGCGGACATGGCGCATCGACGATCATTCTGGCGAAGGCCTATCCGAAATCACGATTCTGGGGCTTTGACTTCCACAACGCATCAATTGCACGTGCAAGACTGGCGGCCGAGGAAGCGGGCGTCGCAGACCGCATCACTTTTGAAGTCTCGGGCGCCACGGAGTTTCCGAGGAAGGACTATTCACTCATCGCGTTTTTTGACTGTCTGCATGATCTACCGGATCCTGTCGGTGCAATTCGTCGGTCACACTCTGCTCTCGCCCCCGACGGAACAGTGCTCATCGTCGAGCCGATGGCCACGGAGGACGTCGCGGGGAATCTCAATCCGGTTGGAAGAATATATTCCGCAGCATCGGTATTTGTGTGTATGCCAAACGCCATTGCCGGAGGCGGCATCCCGCTTGGAACATTGGCCTCCGAAAAATCACTCAGAGAAGTAGTGAACAAGGGAGGGTTATCTCACTTCACGCGCATTGCGGAAACGCCCTTCAACAGGATCTTTGAGGCCAAGCCATAGCGTCATGTCCCGGAGAACCGTGATGTGAGTCGCGTTCCGTCTGAGAATTTCCGGGTTGCCCGCAACAGGTCTTCCCGCGGAACAGAACGCTCGCTTTTGCGGTGTTCACCAAATCGGGCGGCTGCCGCGTGGATACTGGCGGCAGCCCCCCGACTCCAGCTCAATCTGAGAGTGTTGCAGGTCATCGCGAATCCATCGCTCTTCAGGGGGAAGCCTTTCGTGCCGACGCATTCAACAGTTCATCCGCGGCATGGACCAGATAGAGGTAACCGGCCGCGAGAGTGATGACATATTCATTTTCCCCCCAGAGGAAGGGCCAGTCGTCCTTGTTCTCCGGGAAATCGGGCTTGACAATGATAATACCGGGAACCACACCGCCAGCGATGAAGGAAAAGTCTGCTCGATTGTTCCCGTAGGCGACTGTCTTTGACACAGCTCCAACCCCCGACACAAACGACGTCGACGAGCCAGGATGACACCCGAAGAGGTACGCCAGGGCCCTCAAGGTGAACTCTGCCCCGACAATCTCAGGGAAGGCTTTGTGCAGGAGATAACTCGTATTGGCAAAGCCGACAATGTACCCGTTTCCCCCCCAGGTGCCCGTGGAGATGGGAACACCAAAGGGGTTCTGCTTAGAGAGGCCGTCCGCTGGTCACCGTACTCAAGGACGTAGAGGCCATTCTCCGTGAGAGGTGTGAAATCAATCGTTGCATAGGAATAACGAAGATACTGGCCCCACCGTTTCGGCTCCGATCTGAACACTTCTGTTTCCTCCCCGCTCCCCGTGACTTTGAACAAGCGTGCAATGGGGAGGCGAAGATCGTTTCTGTCAAGTTCGACAACCGCAATCTTCTTTTGATTGGGATGATAACCCATCTGCGAATAGGCAACCACGGGCGGCCGGGTCCACCCCGGGATCGTGCCGGCCGTGAGAACCCACTCGATTACCTTGCCGGCCTTTCCGGCAGGCAGAATCGAGCGAACCACAAACCATCCGTTCTGTGCCTTATTGCGGCCGTCATACAGTAACAACTGCCCGGAATTCGAGTATATCGAGACGCGCCTTGCAGGGTCTTCCGGCGCAAGAACAAGCGAGCGCCCGGACGCGATGGACTTCGGCTCGACGAGACCCGGAGACACCCTTTCCATGGGACCGCCAGCAAACCGTGGAAAGTATCCGCTCTTTCCGTCAATCAGGTACGCCTTGCTGAAATACGCGGACGGCAGGAACTCAAGGTTGAACCCGGCCCGACCTTCCAGAGCTTCAGGAAGCGGCTTCTCAAGGGTAACGGAAATGACGATCGTCCCCGCCTGTGGCGCTACACGCACTGAGTATGCGAAACCATACGAGGGATACCTGAGAAACGCCTCAATGCTTTGCCCATTTCTATCGACTTTTCGCTCTACAAACTGAGGTACGGGGTCCCATTGCTCCGGCGTCGGGTCGAGCCTGACATCTCCATTGGTCGCGGTCCTCACCCCGTGATGGATGATCTCGACCCCGCTCATTTTGGAATCGCTGAAGAGCTCGTTGTACCAGTTGCTGTACACCAGAACAGTGTAGTCTCTGGTCTCAAAGTACTCGAGTTCGTTCAGCCTGGGTCGCTCAGCGTCTTCAGGCGAACAGGTGAGGAGGAGAGGCAGGAGGGGGAACACTGTCAGGCCAACCATCACGATTTCTCCTTGTTATTCCTGGCCCAAGGTAAGGAGGGGAAGCGGTATGAGCAAGGTGAAACATGAGCCCCTTCGTTGTGTTCCGGACCTTGTTGTTAAATTTCTATTCGAACGCGGACTTGCACCTGGACGACCAGAGATGTAATTTTGGGTACCTTCATACACTACTTCACACCATGAAAGCACCCGGAACATATGCCCCGCATAGCCTCCATGTTCATGATTTGCCTGGGACTCGCCTTGAATCATGTCCTGGGCCAGACACCCGGTAGGGAACCTGCCGTGTTTCAGCCATGTACAGAGGCGGAGGCCTACACAAAGGCCAGGGTAGTATTGGCGCGCATGACAGTAGACGAAAAGCTCGCGTACATCGGCGGCGACAAATCGTTCTTTATTCGCGCTCTCCCCCGGCTGGGTCTTCGAGAAGTGTACATGACCGACGCAACACAGGGCGTCCACATCAGGGGATCCTTCCGGGATATCGACCTCTCGAAGTATCAGCTCGAGCGTTCAACCGCATTCCCGTGCCCGATCCTCCTCGCGGCGACCTGGAATGTCGACCTTGCGTACTCCTACGCAGAAGCGGTAGGAGAAGAGTGCCGTGCGGGGGGCATCGGGATCCTGCTCGGGCCGGGTATGAACAGCTACCGGCACTCACAGTGCGGGCGGAATTTCGAGTATTTCGGGGAAGATCCGTTTCTCCGCTCACGCATGATCGAGCACTATGTCCGGGGTGTCCAGAGCACCGGCACGATCGCCACCCTCAAACACTTTGTTGCGAACAATACGGAATTCTATCGCCGGAAAAGCAATTCCGTTGTCGACGAGCGAACGCTTCACGAGATCTACCTTGCACCGTTCAAGGCCGGCATCGATGCCGGCGCTCGCGCAGTCATGACATCGTACAATCTGCTCAACGGAGAATGGTGTGGAGAAAGCAAGCGGGTGATCACCGGCCTGCTCCGGGGAGACCTCGGCTTCAAGGGTCTCGTCATGACTGACTGGACATCGGTGCACGATGCTGCGAAGCTCGCCGCATCAGGACAAGATCTCGAGATGCCCCACACCATCGCGCTCGAGAACGGGAAGGAGCTCATCGCGAAGGGTGCGGTCGATATGCACGACATCGACAGAATGGTGATGAGCATTCTCCAGACGTACTTCGTGATGCGGCTGGATGAACGGGAGGCTTTGCCCGCATACCTCGAGCGGTTTCCCGCGCATGAAGAGATCGGACTCCGTACTGCCGCCGAGGGCATTGTCCTGCTGAAGAATCAACATGGTATTCTCCCCATCGACGGCCGGGCAAAGGTCATCCTCCTCACTGGGCCGTATGTCGAGAAACCCGTTGCCGGCGGAGGCTCGGCGGAAGTGAAAGGGTACAACCAGCGAACAATGCTCGATGAGCTCCGGAAGATGTTCGGGGAACGCATAAGGTTTACACAACACCCGAGCGATGCGGAGATACGCTCCGCCGACATCGTGCTGTGCAATGTCGGGACGGCCGACAGCGAGGGATGGGATCGACCTTTTGCACTGCCGGATGAACAGGAGGATCTCGTGGGTCGATGTGTCGGCGGGAATCGGAACACGGTTGTTATTGTTACTTCGGGGAGCGGTATTCGCATGACCGGCTGGAGTGACAGGGCGGGCGCAATAGTGTATGCCTGGTATGTCGGGCAGTCGGGCAACACCGCGCTTGCGGAGATTCTTGCGGGAAAGACGAATCCGTCCGGGAAACTCCCGATCACGATTGAGAAGGAATTCCACGATTCTCCAGGTGCGGGGTACATACCGGAAGGGGAGGAATTGTATACCGATTGGAACGGCGACGCGGAAAAGGCTCATCCGGTGTATGACGTTCGCTACAATGAAGGCATCTTCGTTGGATACAGATGGTACGAGAAGAAGAACATCACACCGCTCTTTCCGTTCGGCCACGGATTGTCGTATACGACCTTCGAGTATCGCGATCTCAAAGTCTCGCGTGGGAAGGCCGGACAGGGGGTGGTCACTGTGAACTTCACGGTGAAGAATAACGGAGTCCGGGAAGGAACCGAAGTCCCGCAACTGTACGTGCAGGATGTTGCATGCACGGTTCCGCGGCCGGTGAAAGAATTGAAGGGATTCAGCAGGGTGTCCCTGAAGCCGGGTCAACAGAAGACCATCCAACAGGAGCTCCGAGCTATCGACTTTTCTTTCTGGGACCCCAAGCAGCGGCGATGGCAAGCCGAACCCGGGGTCTTCCGGATCCTCGTCGGCTCTTCTTCCGCGGATATCCGATTGACTGGCGAGGTCTCAGTGGAGAGCTTTGGCACTCCATGATGTCTGACCCGCCGTCAATGGGCTGCAGGCTGAAACCGGATTGTGCGGAGAGAAAACGACCCGATGGAGATATCGGCATCGCCGATGGGCGAGCAGGAAATGAGCCCTGAAGCTGAGCCGGAGGGGGCTGTAGACAGCACGCGGAGGGTGTCACTTCTTGGCAAAAACACACCGGTCGTCTCGTCTGTCCTGATTGGCTTGCCGTCATTGCGCAGCCACGTCACCTGGAAAAGAATAGTCGCGGGCGCCGATCGGGATTCCCCTACGCAGGTGCCGTAATACAGTGCGCCGCCTTGGGCTGTGAAGTGAATTCCATTCGCTGCAGCGCTGTCCGATTGCTCCGGCCGAGCGACGACCATCTCAGGGCCGTAGACCGCGGAGTGGGGCTCTTCCTTTACGGCGAAGAGCGCGGTGCCGGGGGTCCGGAAGACCGGAACGACAAACCGTCTCACCAGCCATTCCGGCTTGCATTCGGAGCCACCCGATCCTTCCCGGATGAGAAGGTGGCTGCTTCCCATGCTGTTGAGTTCCTGCCGCAGACTATCCTCGCTGCCTCCCAGCAGGCCCGTGAGTCGGCTATAGCGCCACGGGCCGAACACGTCCCCACGAAATTCTCCTTCCGCATAGTAAGCTATGCGCGCATCACCATAGGAGTAGAGGTTGTACGACGATCCGGCAACGTTGTTCAAATAGTGGACGGCGCCATACGAGGGAAGACGCTTCGCGAGGTATTCAGCGCGTTCCTCCGGTATGGCGGGCGGTGGCCCCATGGAAGTCACCGTGTGCAGGACGAAACGCCATCCTGGAAGCATGAGAAGTACCGTGACAACAACGGCTGCCAACGTCCTGGCCAGCCTGGATGAGGGGAAGAATTGTTCGAAAAAGCGGCCCATGCCGGCTGCAGCTAGAACGCAAACGAGCGGCAGCACGGGAATGAGATAGCGGAGGATCTGCGAGGTAAAGAACCAGAAGAACATGAAGCCTAGTGTGACGACTGCGATCCTCCGGGCATATGCCTTGCGCGCAATCTCATACATCGCGAAGGGAATGCCAATCAGGAGCGATATCGAGAGCCCTGCATCCGAGTGAAAATACTCGGCGTGCATGAAGAGGTTCCAGGGGAGGATCAGCAACGCGCGCAAGCTGGTCCCCGTGCCGTATGATGCAAGCAGGTCCGCGGTCTGTCCCTGCACATCAGCGTCGTTCCAGTATGCGTGACCAAACAGGGAGGAGAAGAAAGGCCATACGGGATTGCCGGTATGGTATGCGTTGTACAGATACCACGGCAAGGCGGTTATGATGGCGCAAATGGTGAACGTGAACAGCGGTCGTATTGAGCGTCGTTGCAGCAGCACAACGATCAACAGCGCCCCGAGAGCCAGCGGGAAGAACAGGGCAGAGTACTTGGTTCCCGCCGCGCAACCAATCATCAGGCCGCTCAACACCAGCCAATGGTCGTTCTTGTCTTCATACCAGCGTTCGAATGAGAGAACTGCCAGTGTCACAAACGCCACGAGCGCCATATCAGTGTAGGCCACTCCCGCCAGGACGAGGAGAATGGAGTTGGAGAGGAGCAGTGCCGCCCCCCAGTACGAAGCTGCTTTCTGGCCGATATGTCTGAGAAAAGCGGCGACGGCTAATGCGGTGACAAGCAGAAAGATCAGGCTGATGCATTGTGCAAGGATATCACTGCCCATCATGAGAGCTGACGCGAAGAGCATTTCCACGAGTTGGGGGAATACCGCATAGCGGTACTGGGGTGTCGGTTGCACTGATCCCGTCTGTATGTAACTCTGCGCGACCGCCAGATGATACGTGACGGAGTCAGAAGCCGTCGGTGGATACAGGGGAAGCATGAACAGAGGAACAAGCACAAGAGCAGTGACAAGGGCGACGAGAAGATGGGAACGGAGGATATTCCGTATCCGGATGACCGGTCGGTCGGCCTGAAGGAGAATGAACGCACCTGCGATAAGGAGCGCAGCGATCGCGAACCCCAGGACCCACGGAGAAAGGAGTCGACTAATCCCGAGGAGAAATACCACCAGCGCAACAATGCCCAACCCGGCAGCGACCGAGTATGCCGTTTCCTCGGTAAAGGAATCAAAACGCAACCTCAGAAGTTCTGCTGCGGACCGGCCGAGGATGAACGCGACTGCAACGATCATCAGGGTTCCGGCAACCGTTGTTTCGAGAAACAGGAGGGTATTGAAATTCATGTGGGCCCGGAGACGTTAGCGCCAATGTACTGACATTCGTGAATTGATGAAAGAATTGGAATTAATTTGTGGATTTTCTACCTTGCACCGCACCTATGGAACCACGTCAGCGTACCATTGCGGTTGTCATCCCCGCGTTCAACGAGGAAAAAGCCATCCGCGGTGTGGTAGAGGATGTCTATTCTTCGCTTCACGTGCAAAGTGTGGATGCGCATATCATTGTAGTCAATGACGGCTCCTCTGACGGGACTTCCGTAGCGTTGCAAGGGCTTCCCTGTACTTGCCTCAATCTCCCCTTCAATCTCGGCATCGGCGCAGCAGTGCAACTCGGATTTCGCTATGCACAGAAGCTTGGATGCGACGCGGTGGTCCAGGTTGATGGTGACGGCCAGCATCCTGCACGCGAGATCGGGCGGCTCCTGGAACCGGTGTTTAACGACAGCGCAGACGTTGTCATTGGCTCCCGTTTTCTCTTGAAGGGAGGTTCCCGCTCGACGCTCTCCCGCCGTATCGGCATCCGGTACTTCAATGCACTCGTTGGGGTTCTGATCGGTAGGCGCATTACCGACAGCACATCCGGATTCCGCGCATTCAATCGCGTGGCGCTCGACGTGTGCGCGTGGGAGTACCCGGACCAGTATCCTGAACCGGAAGCGATAATTTCGTTCACGAAACGAAAACTCCGGATCGTCGAAGTGTCTGTGCTCATGAACGACAGACAGGGTGGTCGGTCATCGATCAACACGTTTGCCGGGTTTGTCTATATGATCAAGGTTTCCCTCGCCATGTGTATTGCGGTCCTCAGAAATCATGAGGAAGGATAACGCTCATGGACACGATTGTCCCCCTCCGGATACAAATTGTCAGCATTCTCGGAAGCATCCTCTTCCTTACGGTGATTGGCCGTCTGATTCTGAAAGGAAAGCTGCGGGAAGAATATGCTATCATCTGGATTGTTGCGACGGCGGCATTGCTTCTCCTGTCGATATGGCGAAACAGCCTGGAGGTGCTGGCAGCCGCTCTTGGTGTCTACTACGCTCCGTCTCTTCTGTTCTTAGTAGCATTGTTCGCAATCACCGCGTTCCTGGTTCACCTTTCGGTTGTGGCGACAAAACTCCAGAGGCAAAACAAGATTCTTGCCCAGGAGCTTGCCCTGCTTCGGGATGAAATGCAGAAAAGGAACAGCGGCAACTGATGTCTGCATTGTCGCCTGGTCTATATCTTTTCGCTCTGCGAATGAAGCGGGCTGCGCATTCCGGAACTTCCCTTCGCTGACGTGTCTGCCGCTGTCCCATGGGTCAGCGCCATCTCCTGCAGCCATGTGGCCAATTCCTCCGCTCTGCAGTTGGGTTCCAGAATCGCACGGAGGTACGCCGGGGGGTTCTTCACCCCGCCGTATAGTTGTTCGCAAGCACGGTCGAACTTCGGTCCGTGTTTGTTCCTGAGGACTTCAATCTTGCGCAGATCCAGACGCGATAGGGGCGTGTTGCGGCCGATCCGTTCGCAGATCATCCGCTCCAGATCCTGCTCGAGAATCACCGGAGTCATATCTGCGGGGACGGCATGAATAACGTTAGCCGGCGATTCATCAACATCGCCATGGCGGTGATGGTGTTGGTGAGGTTGGTCAGGTTTGATGAGGTCAGGTTTGGTTATATAAGGTTGGTTAGGTTTGGTTAGGTTAGGTGGAACGTTGCTGTCCCTCCCATCCTGGGCATTTGTACCGTTACTGTCACCCCCATCGTGTGCCTCTGTATCGTTACTGTCCCTCTCATCTTGTGTATTTGTACCGTTACTGTCCCCCTCATTTTGCGCAACTGTACCGTTACTGTACCCCCCCTCTTGTTGATAGAGGGCTTGCACGCGCCGCCAGATCTGAGGGTGACGTTTATACTTTACCTGCAGGAAGGGACCGACATACTGCCACCAGTTATGCACGCGGAAATAGGGAAGTCTGTCCATCCAGCCTGACTGGATCATCGCCCTGACGAATCTCTTGCTCTGATCGGCCGGGAGTCCGACGGCTGCTGCAAGGCTCGCTTGCTTGTGTCGCCGGAGATCCCCGTCAGGGGCATAGTCCAGGCACCACCACCAGAATCTGTTGAGCTTGCCAATAGTAATGTCGACGTCCCAACCCATCGAATTCATAAGGTCCAGTGTTTTGGGATGGTTGAGCAGCTGCTGATGACTTTCGATCCATGCCATGGGAGTCCTCCTTTTCCGAATGGAGGGAAATATAGCCTGTCGAGGGGCCGATGAACAGCAGTTTTTTTTGTCGAAGTTTCTGGGAAATGGAATCATCAAATCGGTGAAGGGGCGAAAATGAGCTGGAAAGCGCGATTTTCATGCGGAATATGAACATGTGCCATTTTTAGCGCAGTTGTGTCTGGAACAGAATTTTGGGCTTTTTCGTTTACATAATCACAAAAGGCTTCTCGCCGACCTGACATATTCGTCACGACGCCAGCAATACCGGGACAGGGAATGAAAGGAAATCACATGGACAACCCGTCCAGATCAGCGGAACCAGCTTTCGATGTCGCTGTCATTGGTGCGGGTCAAGCAGGCCTTGGCATCAGCCATTTCCTGAAACAGTATGGCATGCGCCACATCGTTTTGGAACGTGACAGAATTGGTGAAACGTGGCGCACAAAACGTTGGAATTCCTTCTCACTCAATTCACCGAACAAATTCAATATGCTGCCTGGTGACACCTACAAAGGAGCGAACCCGGACGGGTTCGACTGCGCACAGGCTTTTGTCTCATACCTCGAAGGCTATGCGAACAGATTTCAATTGCCTGTCCAGGAACATTCCCGTGTGGTCTCTGTTGAGCGCAACTCTTCGGCGTACCATGTGACAGCACTGGTGCATGGAACGACAAGGAGCTATGCGTGTCGGCAGGTGGTAGTTGCCTCCGGAGCGATGAATGAACCCAAGATCCCTGCATTCGCGAAGAACATCTCCTCAAGTGTCAGGCAATTTCACGCTGGTGAATACCGGGCGCCTTCGGATCTGCTCGATGGTGCAGTCCTCGTTGTGGGGAGCGCACAGACAGGGCTTCAGGTGGCGGAGGATCTCATCGAGGCAGGCAAGAAAGTCTACCTGTCAACAAGCGCCGTTGGACGGGTCCCGCGTAGATACCGTGGCAGTGATATTCTCGAATGGTTGCTGAAGGTCGGATTCTATGATGTGACAACTGAGGATATCACTGACCCCAAAGACCTGGAAGTGAGACAACCACAAGTATCCGGCGTCGGTCCGCTCGGCCATACCATTAGTCTTCAATCTCTAGCAAGAAGAGGTGCTGCAATCATCGGAAGGATCGAGAGCGTGAGCGGAAGTGAAGTCAACCTGCAGGCCAATGCGGCAAATCATATCAGGTTTGCGGATGAGGTGTCCCGTAGAATAAAGACATTGATCGAGCAATTCATAGCGGAAAATCGATTGAATGTCCCACCGCCTGAATTTGACCCGGCCGACGAACCTGATACCAATGCTTTATCTGCTTCATCCATGAGAGTACTTGATCTCGGGAAAGAAGATATCCAGTCGATAATTTGGGCCACCGGCTTCACAGGAGACTTCAGCTACTTGAAAGACGGCGTCGTGGATGGCAGCGGACGGCCTGCACACCGCAGTGGCATTTCGAATGCGTCAGGGCTGTACTTTCTTGGGATGCCATGGCTCCGTAAGCGAAAATCGGGACTTATCACGGGCATAGAGGAAGATGCTGCGTTCGTCGCAGAACACGTTAAGCGCACTTCGTCGAAGTAGCCACTCTGGCATTCCTTGTGGGGTGAGCCGATTGTAGGCCAATCAAAAAGGAGTATTCACCGAATGAGATCTCGCATGATATTTGCAGCACTGCTATGCTCTTCGACAATATTGTTGGGAACGGTACATCTGCAAGGACAATCAGGACCTGCATCTCCTGTTCCGTATGGAGATAACAAGGATGCAGGCAACTATGCACTTCTCAACGGTATAAGACTCTATTATGAAATATACGGTAAAGGGGATCCCCTTATTTTACTCCATGGCAACGGCGGGAATATCAAAGGAATGGAGCACCAGATTGAATATTTCTCCAAGCAGTATAGGGTTATCGCAATGGACTGTAGGGGAAGAGGCAAGTCCGAGTTGGGCAAGGATTCCCTTACGTACATGCAAATGACAAAGGATGTAGCTTCTCTTCTGGACTATTTGCAAGTGGATTCTACTTACATAATCGGGAGAAGTGACGGTGGTATCATCGGGTTACTGATGGGGATTTACTTCCCGGAGAAAGTAAAAAAGATTGCGGCTTTTTGGCGCGAACCTCTGGCCTGAACCAACCGCCCTCTATCCCCGCGAAGTTGATCAAACAAAACAAGTCCGAAGGCAAGCAGAAGAAATGATCGACAGAAATGATACAACGCAAGATTGGTATCTTATCAAACAACGATATAGAATGATGGAATTTCAACCACATATTTCAGCTGATGATCTGAAGAAGATACAATCGCCTGTGTTAGTCCTTTCCTGTGACAGAGACTTGATTCAAGAAGAACATACGCTATTCATATATCGGAATATTCCCAAGTCCAATCTATGCATTTTCCCGGGTGAGACACATTGGATAACCAGTACTAATCCAGATCTTTTCAATTCGACTGTGGCGAAATACTTTTCTGAACCTTACAAGGGAGAGGAAATGAGAAAATGATGGGGCGGGCGCTAGTTGACAATGCATAATGAGTTCAGTAGATTCGGGCGATGTACATCGGTCTCCATGCGGTGGACGGGGCGGTTGCCGTATGAGACCTGAGGGCGCAAGTCCGATTTTTGCCTCTGCTCTTACACTCCCATCTCTCGTACGCGATCACCCGCTGGTTCACCAAGCGACCTGAGCATTCAATCCCCGATCAGGTGGAATGGAACAGAATCGAAACAGAACAAGAGGCCGCCATGAAAACCTCTGTGCTCGTGCTTCTCTTGTTCGCGCAAATCAGCACACACCTGGGTCAAAATGTGATCGTAGATCTTGGCTCCGCAAGTATGCTCACATTCTCTCAGGTCACTGGCGCAGGCTTGACAACAGTTGAGCCATCCGAAACAGGCGCGGCTCCTCCGTCGGGTCAGAAACTTCTTCCTCTGACGCTTGGCGGGACGCGCTTGATGGTCACGACAACAGCAGTCTTTCAAGGTGATGTCTCGGTCCGCCTTCAGTACGATGACGCCGGTCTCGCATCTGGGGAAGAAGCTGCCACAGCACTCCACCGGTACGACGCCAACACCGGCCTCTGGACGGACATCACCAATTCGCGCGATGTGGGTGCGAACTACCTCTACGGCACCACGACACATTTCTCCGATCTGGCCGTCATGACGCCGTTGGGAGTCTCCTCAGCAATGCTCGTCACGAATACGGACGACAGTGGCGCTGGAACACTCAGGCAGGCAATAACCGATGCAAACCTTCATGTCGGCGCGGATACGATCACGTTTGCCATTCCCACCAGCGATCAAGGGTACTCGCCGGTGTCAGGAGTCTGGACCATACGACCAGTTACCCCTCTTCCGGATCTTACCGATCACGGCACAACGATCGACGGGTTAAGCCAAACCGCTTTTCTTGGGGATTCCAACCCGAAAGGCCCTGAGATTCAGATTGACGGGTCTCAGGTCGGGACTCCATCAAACGGACTGACACTACGATCAGGACTCAACCGTATAGTGGGGCTGTGTATAACCGGGTTCAGCTGGAACGGTATCCTCATTCAAGGGCCGTCTGCAGATGCAAATATCGTTGCTCGCTGCTACCTCGGGGTGAGCCCTGACGCTGCAACCAAGGTGGGGAACAAGTATGCAGGCGTCTGGATACTCAATGCCTCCTTGAACGCGGTCGGTTTCTTCGATACGGCCTCGGCAAATATTCTCGGCGGGAACTCCGTGGCCGGAGTGGTGATTGCCGGCACGAACTCCCGGTTCAATGCCGTAACGGCCAATTTCATCGGGACAAACTTCTCACGTCAAGTCGATCTGGGGAATGAAAACATCGGTGTGGTCATTACTGATGGTGCCACAGACAACTCGGTTACCGGGTTCGATTTTCCTCTGAATGTTGTCATCATGTACAATGTGTCTGGAGGAATCCTGGTCAGTCAACCCGGGACTGTCCGCAATTTCCTCGGCGCAGGTTGTATTACAAAGAATGGTTCCTGGGGAATCGCTTTGAATTCCGGGGGAAACGACTGGATGGCCCCTCCCGTCATTACGTCCGTGTCCTCGACCGCCGTGAAGGGCACCGCTCTCGCCCGGAGCATGGTCCTCCTGTACAACGATCCGGGGAGCCAGGGAGCAGAGTACTTTGCGACGACGTACGCTGACGCCAGTGGAAATTTCCAGTGGAACGGCAAGGCGAAGGGGCCGCATGTGACAGCCCTTGCGGTGGACACGACAGCCGGTGCAACGTATCACAACACATCGACATTTAGTGCACCGTTCACTGTTACTGCTGTTGAGCCGCCACCAAGTGCCGGAATCCCGGAGGCAATAGTCCTCAATCAAAACTATCCCAACCCCTTCAACCCGAGTACGACAATTCGCTACGGTCTGCCCATTCGATCACATGTGACGCTCGCCGTCTTCAACACCCTCGGCCAGCAGGTCGCCCTTCTCCAGAATGGGGAGCAGGAAGCCGGGTACCATGAGGTGAAGTTCGACGGGAACAGTTTGTCAAGCGGCGTATACTTCTATCGCATGCAAACAGAGAACTTCGTGCAGTCGCGCAAATTGCTCTTAGTCCGTTAACGAAATCCTTGACGTTCCCTCTTGAGTTCATGTTTCAGGTGGGTCGCTTGATCATGACACGGTAGGCCGTCACTTACTCATTTGAAATGGGACGTCTGGCTTTTCGCTTAGTCTGTGAGGCTCAAGATGATACTTCCTCGCGACATCCTTCCAAAGCCTCCCGGTCAGTGAAGTATGGTTTGTGAAGGAAGGCACATGAGCGCAAGGTTATGAAGAGGATGCATTTCCAATACAGGGAAGCTCTGAGGAGACCATGCTTCCCGTGCAGGAAGCTCGCCTGTGTCATCCTGGCTGCTTCGCTGACTACCCCCGTGCGTGGTCAACCGCTAGAGCCCGCATTCGAACATATCACCATAGGAGTGGCATATTCTTTCTTGCACGATTCTAACGGTTTCCTTTGGATCGGGGCGCAGGAGGGCCTCGCCAGATATGATGGATACAATCTCAAGTTCTACAAGCATATCCCATTCGATTCGACGTCATTATCGAGCAATTGGGTGACCGTTCTGAAGGAGGACAGAGACGGCAACCTGTGGGTTGGTACATGGGGGGGAGCTTTGAACTACTTCAATCAGAGGACCGATAAGTTTACCCGTTATCTTCAGGACCCGGATAGTTCCAGCTCAATCAACTGTAGAAACATCTGCAGCATTGTTGTCAACGATGACGGCACGTTGTGGATAGGTACGCAGGAGAGAGGATTGCTGCGCATGAGCTTTGACGGCAACGGCAATGCTGTTTACAGAAGGTGTGATCTTCGTGCCGCCAGAGAGGCCAACAACGACGAACGGGAAGTTTCTGTTTGGTGCCTACTCAAGGATAGCGAGGGCATATTATGGGTTGGCACGTTTGGAAACGGGCTCATCTGTCTTGACCCGGCCACCAACGAACGCCGACACTATGAACATGACCCCGGCAAGCCTGCCAGCTTGAGCTCCAATTCTATTAGTTGTCTTTGTGAGGATGACTCAGGGAATATCTGGATTGGAACAGGGAACGGAGCCTTGAGTATCAAAGGAAACGGATTATCCAGGTTTGATCGCAAAACGCGGAACTTCACGACGTTCAAGCATAGTCCCTTGGACCCCACCAGCCTCTGCTCAAATTCTCCTCTCTGCCTGTTGATCGATCATGCGAATACTCTTTGGGTTGGCACTTCAGATAACGGACTCTGTTCGATAGAATTGAAACATCTATATGGCAGTGGGAAGCCGGTATTTGCCAGACGAAAGAATGTCGGGGGTACGATGATCCACTCCGTCTATGAAGATAGACTGGACAACATCTGGGTGGGTCTGTTGGCGATGCACGTCTGCAGGTACGATGGACACCGGAATCCATTCATCTGGTATCGACATGTTCCCGGCAATCGAAACAGTCTGAGCGGTAACGCAGTTGCGTGCATCTACGTTGACCGAAAGGACAAGATTTGGTTCGGTTACAACTGGAGCGGTGTAACCAGATTTGATCCGAGAAGTGGTGCGTACAAGCATTTCGCATGTGATCCCAAGAGTCCGACTGGTATCAGTTCTAACTGGGTCAACGCGATTTGCGAAGGCAACGATGGTATCATGTGGCTGGGAACGTCTGATAGTGGAATAGACGTCTTCAATCCTTCCGATGACACTTTCACGCATCTGAAGGCAGATCCCGACAGGCCGTCTGGTCTGAGGTCAAACCGCGTCAGATTCCTTCTCAAATCCAGATCTGATGATATTTGGATATCCACTGTGAGTGAAGGGCTGCAATTGTATGATCAGGAAAGCAGAACCTTCACGTTCTTTGATGTTGACAGCAGCACTTCAGCAGACGAGGCAACGTCAATACTCTACGAAGACAGCAGGGGGACACTATGGATTGGTACCATGAACAACGGAGTGTACGGCCTGACAGTCGCGGACAGAGAGATCAAGAGCGTCAAACACTATGTGCACGATCCAAGGAACAAGAACAGTCTGAGCTACAATCACACTACGGACATTATTCAATCCAGAGTTCTTGACAACGATGCGTTATGGATTGCGACCAGCGTAGGGTTGAACAGGCTTGATCTCAAGACAGAGACGTTCACTCACTATTTCGCAAAAGACGGTCTGCCGCACGATTTTGTGCTGAAACTTCTAGAGGATAATGAAGGAAACATCTGGGCATCGACAGCTTACAAGTTGTGTGTTTTCAGTGTCAGAACAGGGAAGTTCAGCAGTTATGGCAAGAATGACGGTCTACCCGTGACGGGTTTTGCCGGAGCCCGCCAGAATAGTGCTGTGACGCGTGATCACCAGCTCCTGTTTGGTGCGGCCTATGGAGTTCTCGGCTATCATCCGGAGGAGGTGCTCCGTAATCAGGCCATCCCCCACATATTCCTGACCGACTTCAGGATCTGGCACGAGAGCGTCAAGCTGGATACGGCGATACATGTTAAGAGAGTCATAACCCTGGAGCATGATGAGAATACGTTTGGCTTTGACTTCAGTGACCTCAATCTGACGACCTCGAAGAGAAATCAATTCGCCTACAAACTCGAAGGACTCTATGAGGACTGGATCTACATTGGCAATGAACATACGGTGAGTTTCACGAATATCGACCCCGGAACATACTCGTTTCGGGTAAAGGCATCAGACAATGATTCAACCTGGAGCAAGGGAGAAGCTTCTCTCTCAATTGTCATTACGCCGCCATGGTGGAAAACGACGTGGGCTTATCTCGTGTATGTTGTCATTATCGGCACCATTCTGAGTGCCGGCTACCGTGTTCGGATGCGTCGCATGCAACTCGCCCAGCAGTTGCAGATAGAGCATCTTGAGGCAGAAAAGATGCGTGACGTGAACAGGATGAAGTCCCGCTTCTTCGCCAACATCTCACACGAGTTCCGGACTCCGCTGACCCTTGTGCTCGGACCGATTCACAAATGGCGCGAGAAGGCGCACGAAGAAGGCGAGAAGAAGGATCTCGGTGTGGCAGAGCGGAATGCCCGTCGCGTTTTGCGGCTCATCAACCAGCTGCTGGACCTTTCGAGGCTGGAAGCCGGCGGGATGAGATTGCGGGCAAGCAGGATGAACATCGTCCCACTTGTCAAGGGGATTGCATATTCGTTTGCGACAGTTGATGGAAGAGGAGGAGTCGGGCTGACGGTGGATGTTGAAGAGAAGGAGATCGAAGTGTACTGTGACGGCGAGGTGCTCGAGAGGATTCTCAACAACCTGCTCTCCAATGCGTTCAAGTTCACGCCCAAAGGGGGTTCGGTAACGTGCACGCTGAAACGGAAGAACGTTTCCTCTCACGAGGGGACGATTGAAGTGGCTGAAATCAATGTCAGTGATACCGGCGTTGGCATACCGCGCGAGCAACTCGATAGGGTGTTCGACCGCTTCTATCAGGTCGATGCGTCGCAGACGCGTGCCCACGAAGGCTCGGGCATCGGTCTTGCCCTCGTGAAGGAACTGGTCGAGCTGCATCATGGAACGATTCACGTGCAGAGTAAAGTCGGAAAAGGGTCGATCTTCAGCATCCAGATGCGCCTGGGACGAAACCACCTGACGGACGATGAGATTGTCGAGGTACCTGAGGGCGTTGAGATGGCGGTGCGGGAATCGGAAGCAGGCGTTGGTTGCGAGGCTGCCGAAGAACCCATGGAAGGAAGAGGGTCTGAAGGAGAGAAGAGCGGGAAACCCATCGTTCTTGTGGTCGAGGATCATGCCGACGTCCGTGCGTACATCAAAGGCCACCTTGTTCCGGCCTATCAGGTGAGAGAAGCGCGAGACGGAGCAGAAGGCATCGAGAAGGCACAGGAAATCATCCCGGATCTCGTAATCAGCGATGTGATGATGCCGAAGAAGGATGGCTTCGAAGTGTGCAGGATATTGAAGTGCGATGTACGGACAAGTCATATTCCTATTGTCCTCCTCACGGCGAAGGCGGCTAGCGAGGATAAAATTGAAGGGCTTGAAATCGGCGCCGACGATTACCTGATCAAGCCATTCGAGCCGAAGGAGCTTCTTGCGAGGGTCAAGAACCTGATTGACCAGCGGCAAAAACTGAGGGAACGGTTTGCAGCATCGGCTCCGCTGAGGCCGGGCGAAGTTGCTGTTACCTCGATGGATGATGCATTTTTGAACAAAGTCATAGTGGCAGTTGAACTGCACATGGGTGACGAGCATCTGTCCATCGAAGGACTCGGCGCCGAGGTGGGAATGAGTCGAGTGCAGCTGCATCGCAAGCTCGTTGCATTGACGAACCTATCACCGGGGGAATTCATTCGCTATTTTCGCCTCCACCGGGCAATGGAATTGCTGCAAAAGGATACAGGCACGGTCTCAGAAATCGCTTATGCCGTCGGCTTCAACGATCCGTCCTATTTCTCAAAGTGCTTCCACAAGCAGTTTGGAAAGGCGCCCTCCGAAGTCAGGAACGCCTCGATTCAAGCCGAAAACCCAGGCAAGGCACTATAGAACCTCTCCTGACCGTGGCTCGACACCCAGTCTCCTCTATCCCTCGCCGGATGTAACAGAATTACCTGAGTTTGAAACAATACTACTTGGTACCCCCCCTCCTCATTGTGCTAATTTCTCCACATACCATGCAGGTAGGTAGCGGCACCCCTTGGCTTTTTCAGCCACTGGGCCGTCGGTCTGGACTCTGTTCCAGCCTCTCCGCAGTAGAGCTTGCCCCGAGTCCCGCCTCTGGCGGGGTCGAGGGGCCCATCCCGACATCCTCCTGGCTGACAAGTCTTCTTGTAGATTGACCCTGTTCTGATTTGGCGGATTCCTCGAAACTGACGTCAACCGGGTGGAACGCCCCCGGACCCTGACTCCTGGAGATTCGTCTTCCTGGAGGACACCTAATATGAAAACGCTAAAGTGCTTTTTCGCCGTTGTCCGCGTGTTATGCTCCGCACCAGGAGCGCAAGCGCAGTCTCAGAGGCTCCAGGATAGCACTCTGGCCCTCCTTGGCGTGTGGACAACGGGTCCTTGCAACGCGGTTGCCGCAGAGAGCATTTTCGTTTACATAGCCAAAGCTTCTACGCTCGAGATTCTTGACGTATCCGGCGGCGTGGCGAGCGGTGTGTACTTCTATCATCTGTCCGTCGTGCCTTTGGCACGGCGGGACCTCGTCCCGACCGATGCTCGGGACGGGCAGGCGGGAGACCTTGTTAAGACGATGAAACTCATTGTGATGAGACCAGCCGAGGGATCTTTTGCAGCATGTGTTCATCCAGCAGCGAGGCGACAATGAAAACAAACCGGGGTCTGCATGTTGCAACGGCCACACTCATGCTTGTCCTGCTTGGAACCTCGTCTCTTTGGACACAGAATGAAAGTGAAATCCCTGGGAGCAGCATAGAACCAACGATATCGCCGGCAATGACCGAGAGCAAGCCGTCATTCTACAAGAGAAAGGCTGAATGGAGGAAGATCATCGATGAATACTGGGGCCCTGGATTGCCGTATCAACAGAAGTTGCAGGTGTTCAACACGTTTGCCGATTTCGTCCAGACCAAATTCTCCGCGTTCAACGGGCTTGGGATCAATTGGGATTCACTCCGCACCTACTATCGCAACCAGATCACCGACTCCACAAGTCACGGCAGATTCTCCGGAATCATGAATGCCCTGGCTTACAGTCTGCGGGAGGCGCATACCATTGTGTTGGACAGCACCTACTTCAAGGTCGACATGGCGGCAGGCAGGGTCATCTATCCTCCCTGGGGGACCCCGGTTCTGGTAATGTACGGTGTGGACGCGAATCACTTTGGGGCGACTCTTTCCCCATTGCCAGACAGCTCACTTCTGGTGATACGGACGATACCGAACCATCCGCTCGGACTGGTCCCGGGTGACGTTGTCCTGGGGTATGAGGGGTCTCCATGGAGGTATCTGTGGAAGGAACTCCTAGCCATGGAGATGCCCTCCTTTCTACTGTTTGGCGGCTCCTGGAGTTCGCAGGAACATCTATGGCTTGCGGCCGCGGGGATGAACTGGCACTTGTTCGATACCATCGATGTGGTGAAGTACCCGACGGGAGACACGCTCCACCTGCCAGTGGACACGCTGAAAACTCTGAACGTGTCCCAACTTGTGTACAACAACCAGTCACTGGCGATTGCCGGAGTTCCTGAGCCGGACTACAAGCACCCTTTCTATTTCAACACGAGGCCCGTTACCTATGGCAGAGTCCAGGGAACGAACGTCGGCTATGTCTATGTCACGGCACACACCAAGCCCGCCACCCGCGATGAGTTTGTTCGGGCAGTCGATGCGCTGTGGGATACGGATGGCATGATCATTGATATCCGTCATGACACTGGAGGAGAAACGCTGTACCATCTCGGACAGGGTCTTGCGAAAATGATGAACTTCAAGACATACACGTTCGACATGTATCGGCGTGCTTCCGCTTCGGATTATTTCGCACTCGCAAAGTTCCTCCCACCCCCAGGGTCTGCAGGCGGAAAAGACTGGTACATTGACGCCGACCCTGAGACGGTCTATGACCGGCCGGTTGCTGTGCTCGTAGGCCCGGTCTGCGCGAGTATGGGTGACGTGTCTGCGTACATGTTGAAGCATGTTCCGAATGCACGGTTCTTCGGGAAGCCCACACGCGGATGCATGGCCGGACACTGGGACGAGGAACTGCTGCGAAACCTCTTTGGTTTCGACATGGATGTGTCAGACGTAATCTGTATGGACTACTATAGCCCACCACGCATGCTCGAGCGCGCTGACTTTCCCGTTGACGAGGAGGTCTGGCTGACACAGGAGGATGTGGTGAAAGGGGAGGATACCGTCGTCAAGCGCGCACTGGCGTGGATCCGCAGCGTCGCTCATGCCCACGATGTGGTCGCTTCCGCACGGTTCTGCAAACCCGGCAGTGATACCATTCAAGTGACTACTCACGCAGAAAACCCGAGCGATCATCTGATATCGCTTATGGCCTACTTCGAGGCAGATTCCATTGCTGTAGATTCCGCTGCGTTCGCTGATGACGGTCTTCACGGCGACGGGGCGAGTGGCGATGGCGTCTGGGGGACATCCTGGTCTGTACCTGCGGGTGAACGATTCTACAACGTTGGATTTCGGGTGGCCGATCCGACTGATCCATCGACGTATCCGCTGCCGTACGCTGCCCGGTTCACCACCGCGGGTCCCCTCATGTTCGCCGGGTACACGTTCTCAACTTCTGATACCGTAGCAGGCCCCGGGAAGACCATGAGCTACCAAGTTGCGCTGAGGAATCGTGGAACCACGGCAACGGTGCCGAACGTCACTGCGAGGGTACGTTCGCTGGATACAACCGTATTAGTCCAGAACGTTGAGCTGGGGTATGGAGATCTTTCGGCAGGCCAATCGTCTGCCGGGACGGTCGCTCAGAGAGTGCGTTATTCAACATCCCGCCCGGGAAACTACGTAGTCCAGTTTGTGGTCGACATCTCGAGCAATGAAGTGCTCTACTGGAATGACACGTTTGCAGATCTTGTTACTGGCGTTGGTCAGCCTGAACAGGTTCTGCCCAAGGTGTTTGCGCTTGACCAAAACTATCCCAACCCCTTCAACCCATCTACGACCATCCGTTACGGCCTGCCGAACAGGGCAACGGTTCGACTCACTGTTTTCAATACTCTCGGTCAGCAGGTCATTCTTCTGCAGAATGGGGAGCAAGACGCAGGGTATCACGAGGTCAAGTTCGACGCCTCGGGGTTGTCAAGCGGAGTGTATTTCTATCGACTGCGAGCCGAGAATTTTGTATCCACGAAGAAGATGTTGATTTTGCGATAGATTCCTAGCAAACCGGAGATTCGGCCCGGTGATGATTATTGGGCGCACAGCAGTCTCGTAAAGGGTATGGTCTCGTGGAAATGCAGAAGAAATCCGAAGCTCGTGCAGCTGTCAACGGGCTGCAGGCCCAACGCATATCTATCAGCAGAAGCCCCGGAAATGCACTTCCTGATTGGGGAAGGCGAAATACCACAGACGTGCGATTGACTCTTGCCCAGCGCCGACGCAGTTTAGCTCCAGTTGTGAAGAATGATGCAGCCTTGTGCCCTTTAGCGGAGGACAGAGAAATGAGACCAGTGAAGTTGCTATGCATCGCGCAGCTTGCCGCCGTCGGCTTCTTGTCAGGACAAGAGAGCTGGCATTTCCAGAATCCAGTGCCGACCTCGAGCCATTTGCGTTCTGTATGCTTTGTCGACGAGAACACAGGTTGGGCGGCTGGGTGGTACGGTACCATAATCAACACAACAGATGGCGGCAGAACCTGGCACTTCCAGGAGGCGTGCAATGCAGATTGGATCGGCCAGGTATTCTTTGTCGACGCCAAGACAGGATGGGCCACTGGCGGAAGGCTAACAGGCGGGGAATCGTGGTATGCTCCAGTATACGAACCCGTTCTCCTTCACACAAAGGACGGCGGTTTGCACTGGTCACTCCAATTCTCTCTTGATACGTCGGCCGGTGATTGGGGCCGAACACCTATCTTTTTCACGGATGGGCACACTGGATGGATGGTTGGGTCTGTCGGGAAACTGGAGCACCGCTCGATTCTCAAAACTACTGACGCGGGTGAACACTGGTCGATACAGGGAAACACAGGATGGGGGACCCTCTCGCTCTTCTTCGTTGACACGCTCACAGGATGGGCAGTTGGTGGCGAATCAGAAATGAGTGCAGTCAGCATTCTGAAGACCTCCGATGGCGGTGAACACTGGATCTCTCAATCAGGCGGGGTCAATGGTTTCCTTGAATCGGTTTTCTTCGTTGACGACACCACGGGCTGGGCTGTTGGCGCACCCAACATCACTCTCAAAACAACCAATGGAGGAATGGACTGGACCCAACAGTCGGGCAACGTTTCCGCCAGCTCTGTCTACTTTGCAAACGCGGATCGGGGGTTTGCCACGGGATGGGGAGGTTTCTTTCTAACCACTGACGGCGGGAACCATTGGGAGGTGCAGCCAACCGCTATGACAGCTCTTTCAGTTTGCTGCGTCAACAACGACATTGGCTGGCGTGTCGGGAATAACGGGACAATCCAGAAGACCACCGACGGGGGGTGGATGTGGGAATTCCAGAGCAAGACCTTCACATCTGGCGATTTGCGGGCCGTCGATTTTGTAGATCAACTCTCAGGTTGGGTGGTTGGGGAAGGGTGGCCAGGCATCTATCACAGTAGCGATGGGGGGGGCACCTGGGAGGCGCAAGACTCTACTTCGTCAACAATGCCATATTTCACCGATTTGAACGACCTTTTCTTTTACGATTCAATGAATGGCTGGGCAACAGGGAGAAAGGCCGTATCGGGAAACCATGATATTCTTATTCTTCACACGTCCAATGGGGGCAAGTATTGGGAGGAACAAGCTCCCAGTATTCGGGGAAATCTGTACGCTATCACGTTCGTCGATCAAAACACTGGATGGGCAGTGGGCGAGGGGGGGACAATCCTGTACACAAAGGATGCTGGTAGCCAGTGGAGCAAACAAGAATCCGGCACCACCGAAATACTGTTCGACGTTGATTTTGTGGACTACAGCCACGGGTGGATCGCTGGATATGGAGGTGTACTTCGTACGGAAGACGGCGGCGTGAACTGGGAAGGCTCATTGGGGGGAGCTTGTCCACAGTCAATAGACTTCGTTGACTCGGTCCATGGATGGGGTGCCCGATCCTATTCTCCTAACCCGATCGCACTGGGCAAGAGTGTTCAGAACGTCCTTGGCGATAGAAGCGTCATTTGGAATACGAATGACGGGGGAATGAGCTGGACGGTTCAATGTGGGGGTAACCGCTCTACAAGATCTGTCATGTTCCTTGACAGTTTGGTTGGCTGGGCCGTGGGATCAGAGGTGCTCTACACGGCAGATGGGGGGCGGACCTGGAAGCGTTCCCGCATCCCTGTTGGGTCCATCTACTCAATTGATTTTGTTAATGCAAGGAGTGGATGGCTCGTAGGTTGGGACGGGGCTATCATGCATACGTCGGATGGCGGCGTGACCTTCTTCGAAGGGACCGCTCCGAGAGACATTCCGCGCCAACTCCATCTCAGTCAAAACTACCCCAACCCGTTCAATCCGAGCACGACCATCAAGTACGAATTGCCGAAGTCCTCGGAAGTTAGGTTGAGTGTCTACGACATGCTTGGCCGCGAGGTATCCGTGTTGGTGAATGACAGAATGGACGCTGGAGTTCACGAGGTTAGGTTCGATGGTTCGAATCTTGCGACTGGTGTGTACATGTCTCGTCTGACGGCGGGAAGTAACGTCCAATCGCGCAAATTACTTCTCTTACGTTGACGAGCAAGAGATCCGCAGGCGAAAGAAACAGGCTTGGAACTGATTCCAAGCCTGTTCTTCATTGTGATACCGGGGATCTGTCTATCGAAGCAATGAAGTGTTCTTGTAGAGAATTCCTCGTCCGTGAGGTCAAACGTGCTGTACACGCCTTGTTTATGCTCCTCAACACCCACTTTCCCGCAGGACACCTATGATGAAAGCGATGGCTTGCTCTTTCGCCGCCGTGTGTATCCTCTGCCCCGCATTGGAAGCACAAGTTCAACCCCAGACTCTCCAAGACAGCACGCTGACAATTGAGATCCAAGGAAATCATTATGAAGTGGCATCAGCGCCTGCACTGAACAGTGCTCTAGCGAAACCTGGGAGATGTGCTGCTCTGTTCTCGTGGGGCTCCCGACAGTATGTGCGAAAGAGCATTGTTGGAAAGGTTTAGAGGGTTCGCTGATGCATCGGATGATGCCCCAGCCAGAGGAGGGAAAGATTACATTGAGGAGCGGATTTCTTCAAAGTTGTGAAGAAATATCGAAAACCGCCATACTGCCCTTCAATCTCTGCCAATCTGCAGGGTGAACAAGAAGAATATCGAGCCGGTCTTTTGTATCTTCCAGCATCATCAACGGGAGACAGCGTGAACAAGACAGCGTATCTCATCATGATATGTCTGATTTCCACCCTGGGTGGATTCCTCTTCGGGTATGATACAGCGGTCATCTCCGGGACTCTGACATTCGTGCGGACACAATTTCAAATGGACGCCCTGCTCGAAGGGTGGTTTGTTGGATCAGCACTGCTGGGATGTGTCGTCGGTGTGGCCTTTGCGGGAATTCTCGCAGATCAGTTTGGTCGTAAAATGACATTGGTCCTCTCTGCGATTCTCTTGCTTGTGTCAGCTGTCGGCTGCATGATCGCCGGTAATCTGACCGCCCTGATTCTCTACCGGTGGATAGGTGGTCTTGGCGTCGGGGTGGCGTCCATGCTGTCGCCTCTGTTTATCTCGGAGATGTCCGGGCCGGGCATCCGGGGCCGGATGGTATCGCTCTATCAACTGGCAATCACCATCGGGATTCTCGCCGCGTATTTTGCCAACGCAGAACTCTTATCGCTGGGCCAGGCCACGCGGTTCGAGGAGGGTGGATTCTGGCAATGGACGATCTCGGCGGAAGTCTGGAGGGGGATGTTCGGGGCGGAGGCTCTTCCCGGAGTCCTCTTCCTCATGCTGCTCTTCTTTGTGCCTGAAAGCCCGCGCTGGCTCATGGTACGGAAGAGGGAAACAGAGGCGCGTGCTGTACTCAACCGCATCATGAGTGAGGAAGACGCGGAAAGGGAAGTGGGAGAGATCAGAGGGATCCTTGCTCAGGAGCAGATTTCATGGAAGCAGTTGCTTGCTCCGGGAATCCGTAGCGCTGTCCTTATCGGTATGGCCCTCGCGATTCTATCGCAGTTTTCCGGCATCAACGCCATCATCTACTACGGCCCTCGCATCTTCGAATCAGCCGGATTCGGGGTGGGGGGATCGTTGAGTGGGCAGGTCATCATCGGGGTTGTGAACGTACTTTTCACTCTGATCGCAATATGGAAAATCGACCAGATGGGGAGAAGGGTCCTTCTGATAGCGGGATGCGTCGGCATGATTCTGTCCCATTTGGCAATCGGGACTGTGTTCTATACCGGGCAGACTGGCGGGCCTCTCTTGATGATCTTCATTCCCATGTTCATCGCATTCTTCGCCTTCTCGTATGGGCCGGTGATCTGGACGCTTCTGTCGGAGATCTATCCCAACGCGGTGCGGGGCCGGGCCATGTCGATTGCCACGTTGACGCTCTGGGTTGGTACGTTTATTATAGGTCAGACCGTACCGTGGATGCTTGAGACTTTACAGCCGTATGGAACCTTCTGGCTCTTTTCGCTCATGCTGGTTCCAGCCATCTGGATCACGTGGAAATTGGTTCCGGAAACCAAAGGCCTGACGCTCGAGCAGATAGAACGCTACTGGCTCTCCCGCTCACATGGGGAGACTCAAGAACTTCTCTCAGGTCGCCGCTGAGACTGGCGCCAATTGATTCCCGCCCCACTCCGTTGTATATTGCCGCCGTACTGCTGGGTCTTCGTGCCGTCGGGATTATGTCCTCCCATGTAGGCTTCCAATGATCGGCCACACTGTCTCTCACTACAGAATCCTCGAGAAGCTCGGCGAAGGGGGGATGGGGGTTGTCTACAAAGCCGAGGATCTGAAGCTCACCCGTACGGTTGCCCTGAAGTTTCTTCCCCATGGTCTCGGTACCGACGAGCCTGAACGGGCGCGTTTTCTGCAGGAAGCTCGCGCCGCCGCCGTCCTGAATCATCCTAACATCTGCACCATTCATGACATCCAGGAGTATGACGGAGAGCAGTTCATCGTAATGGAATACGTAGAGGGGAGGACTCTCCGCGAAATCGTTCCCGTGAAGAAGATGCAGGATGCGATCACGTATGCCATCCAGATTGCCGAAGCCCTCCAGGAGGCGCACACACACGGAATAGTCCACCGCGACATCAAGGCGGAAAATATCATGGTCAACACGAAGAACCAGGTGAAGGTCATGGACTTCGGGTTGGCCAAGCTCAGGGGATCGCTTAAACTCACCAGAACTTCAAGCACCGTGGGAACACTGGCCTATATGGCACCTGAGCAGATCCAGGGAGGAGAGGTGGATGCACGGAACGACATCTTCTCATTCGGAGTACTACTGTACGAGATGCTCACCGGTCGCCTGCCGTTCCGGGGGGAGCATGAAGCGGCAATGATGTATTCGATTGTGAACGAGGAGCCGGAGCCCCTGCAGCATTATCTCCCGGATGCGCCATCAGAATTGCTGCACATACTTGACCGGGCACTGGAAAAGGATCGGGAGGAGAGGTACCAGACGGTTCATGATATGCTGATAGACCTTCGCAGGGTGAAGAAGCAGACATCGCGAGTTTCTCGAGTTCCTGCGCAACCTCTCGCAGTGATCGAAAGGGGTGGAGCCCCCCCTGAAGAACAACAATCGCTGACACCGAGCAAAAGGAAGAAGTCCCCAAGAGCACTCATTTGGACAGCTTTGGTCGGCCTTCTTGTGCTTGTTGTAGCGATTATTCTCTTTGTCGCTTTGCCGTCCCGAGCACCACGGCTGAATCCCAATATGACCTTTCACCCTCTAGAAATTCCCCACAACCAGATAAGCTACCCCAGTCTGTCACGCGACGGCAACTGGATCGCCTTTGGTGCCTGCGATGATGACAAGAGATGGTCGGTGTATTTCACAAATGCTACCAAAGGCACTCCTAAGAAACTTGTCACTGAACCCTATTACAAAATAGAATCGGTGGATATTTCTCCCGACGGCAGCGAAATCCTCTATTGTTGTAGCCAAACGAATATGCCGGGAAGGATCCATGTGATTTCTTCATCAGGTGGACCAAGCAGGAAAATCGCTGAACCAGGGTCCGATGGTAGATGGCGACCGGACGGCACGAGGATTGGATATACATGCCTTGCGCATGTCACCCAATCCGGTAAACGTGAGTTCAGAACGGTGCGACCGGATGGAAGCGACGATCGTATCGAATTTGTTGACAGTCTACGATATGTGTGGGGATCGTACGGTTTTGATTGGTCTCCCAATGGGGAATCGGTTGCCTGGCTACGGTCGTTTGCGAACTCTGAAGAAATCATCATTCGCGATCTGGTATCAGGAGAAGAACGTCGACTGACTTCTTATCGGAAGCCCATTGATGATATTGCATGGTCACCGAATGACCAGATTCTCTTTTCTTCAGGCAAAGGCGGCAACGTGAACATTTGGATGGTTGCCGCGAAGGGAGGAGAACCAGTGCAGATCACCAGGGGTACAGGACCAGATGTAGGGATGAGGGTGTCGGGTGATGACCAGCGCCTGCTATATCTGGAAACACGATACAGTAGTAACATATGGAGTGCCGACGCAGATGGCAGGAACGCGCGACAGTTGACTTCTGATGAAAGATTAGCCACCATTCCGACATTTTCACCCGATGGAAAGCAGATTGCCTTCTCAATGAATACTGGGGATTTGAGGGATCCTGGCAAGAAAGTATTTATCATGCAGAGTGATGGATCGAACCGTATACAACTTCCAACCGGAGAAGGCAACTATGTCAATGCCAGGTGGTCTCCCGATGGGAGGTTCATTACCACTTCTTTGTGGGCGCCTTATGATTCTGGCCTGGTGTTTCTCATCGAATCACGCAACCCGAGTACACCTAAACTCATTGGCAAAGGCATCGGTACCTGGTGGATAGATTCACTGAAGTTTGTCACGATCGCTCCAGCGCCAAATGTCTTTACTTCTTTGTACTCCGTTGATAGACCAGAACCGATAAAGGTGAGTGAGAATTTCACTTGTGAGTTTCCTTTGCCGGACGCGAGACACATACTCGTGGCAAGCTCAAGGAAAGGACAGGAAGGGTGGTGGTTGAAGCGGTCGGATCGGGGGCAGGACACGGTTGCCACACTGCTATTAGGAAGAGAGTACTTTGGATCTGCCTGGCCAACGGTCAACCTCAGATATCTGTTGTATGTCAAGCCCAATGGGGAGGTGTGGCGCTTGTCGCTCCCTGACGGTCACCAGCAACGCCTGCCTGCAGTCTTCAATGGTCTGAACCCGTTCCGCATGGATTTGCAGCTGAGTTGGAACGATAAACAGGTAGTCTTCAAAAAGGTGCGGGAGAAATCAAGACTGATACTTATCGAGAACCCATTCGATCGAAGGAATTGAACCAATGAACCTCCGTACATGATAGGCCAAACTGTTTCCCACTACAGGATCCTTGAGAAGCTCGGCGGTGGAGGAATGGGCGTAGTCTACAAAGCCCAGGACCTCAAGCTCGACCGCCCCGTCGCCCTGAAGTTCCTCCCTCCTGACCTTATCCGTGACCCAGAATCAAAGCAGCGGTTCGTGCACGAGGCGAAGGCGGCCTCTGCACTCGACCACCCGAACATCTGCAACGTGCACGATATCGGCGAGACAGATGATGGGCAGATCTTCATCGTCATGGCCTGCTATGAGGGAGAGACGCTGAAGAAGAAGATTGAACGCGGACCGTTGAACATTGAGGAGACTGTCGACATCGCCATTCAGGTCGCCCAGGGCCTCGCCAAGGCACACGAGCACGGCATTGTTCATCGCGACATCAAGCCGGCCAACATCATGATCACTTCGGAAGGGGTGGCCAAGATTGTCGATTTCGGGCTGGCAAAGCTCGGCGGACGATCGATGCTGACCAGGGCTGGCTCAACGCTCGGCACAACAGCCTATATGTCGCCTGAGCAGGCGAGGGGTGAGGAAGTTGATCGGCGCACGGACATCTGGTCGCTGGGAGTGATACTGTATGAAATGCTGTGCGGACAGCTTCCGTTCAGAAGCGAGCATGATGCTGCACTCATTTATTCCATACTCAATGAAGATCCGAAACCGATTGCACAGATCCTACCAGACGTACCGCAGCAGCTGTCAAAGATTGTCCGGAAAGCACTCCAGAAGAACCCCTTGGAACGGTACACGCATGCCGCAGACTTTCTTGCCGATCTTGCCGGATTCAAGAGCACCCTCCTCCAACCTGCGACAGCCCAGGAGAACCTTGTGGGTCTTGCACGGAGGTTCATGCATCCGAAGATACTCGTACCGCTGATTGGAGCAGTGATTGTGATTGCCGGTGCACTTGCCTGGTACGCAGACAGAGCCGGGAAGATCCAATGGGCAAAAAGCGAAGCGATCCCCGAAATCAAACGGCTGACAGAAGAAGCGCGTATGACTGGAACGTGGGCCAGATATCAAGATGCATTCAAGATTGCCAGCAAGGCGGAGAGGTACCTCCCCGACGACTCCGCACTGGCAAAGCTCTGGCCGGAGTTTTCAATTCGAATGAAGGTCTCCACAGATCCCCCGGGTGCCAAAGCTTACTACAAAGAGTATTCGTCTCTGGGAGGTGAATGGGAATATGCTGGAGTGACCCCATTAGACAGCATAAGGGTACCCACAGGCTTCTTCCGTTGGAAATTCGAGAAAGCAGCCTTTGACACCGTGATGGCAGTGTCCCTCCGGGAAGACTCGCTCTACAGGAAATTGGACACACTGGGAAAGACACCACGGGGAATGGTAAGGGTGTCCGGGGGGAAGTCGAGCGAGATAGAAGACACCGTGGTGACTTTTGGCGAGTTCTTCATTGACAAATATGAGGTCACGAACGCTCAGTTCATGGAGTTCATCGAGGCAGGAGGGTACAAGAACCCTCAGTATTGGAAGTATGAGTTCACCGGGGACGGGAAGAAGCTCTCTTGGCAAGAAGCGATGGAGCAATTCGTTGACGCGACCGGGAGGCCGGGCCCCTCGACATGGCAAGCGGGAGACTATCCGGATGCACAGGGAGATTATCCGGTGTCCGGGGTGAGCTGGTATGAAGCCGCAGCCTACGCAGAATTCTCGGGGAAGGATCTCCCGACCGCATACCATTGGTACCGTGCTGCAGGCTTAGTGATGATCTTTCAGGGCATTGCGACCAAGATTGGAAACCTCAGCAACTTCGGTGGCTCTGGCCCTTCTCGCGTCGGGACCCACGAGGGGATGAGTTCATTCGGGGCGTATGATATGGCGGGGAATGTACGGGAGTGGTGCCTTAACGAAACGAAAGGGGGTCGATGCGTGCGGGGAGGCGCATGGAATGATGCCTCCTATATGTATGGCCACTTGAGTCAGGCTCCGGCGTTTGATCGCTCTGCAAAGAACGGGTTCCGATGCGTTCGATATGTGGAAAAAGCGAAGATCCCTCATCGAGCATTTGGTCTGGTGGACTGGCCGACAAGAGACTACAAGCATGAACAGCCAGTATCAGATGCGATCTTCCATGTGTATGCGGATCAATTTGCCTATGACAAGACTGACCTCAACCCTGCCGTCGAGAGCAGGGACGAGGTTTCACCGGACTGGGTCCGAGAGAAGATCACATTCGATGCGGCCTATGCGAGCGAACGAGTTGTTGCCCTCCTGTTCTTGCCCAAGAAATCTGTAGGGCCTTTTCAGACGGTCATCGTGTTCCCCGGCATTTACGCTTTCTGGGAGCCGACGAGCGACGAAATCGATGCTGAGTCCGAATTCGATTACATATTGAAGAGCGGACGCGCTGTGGTCTACCCCATCTACTATGGAACATACGAACGGAACAAGATAGACTTGAATTTTTTTAAGGCCTGGCCAAAAAAGAAATATCAGAATGCGTACACTGAGCTCCTGATCAATTGGGTCAAGGATTTCGGCAGGACAATCGACTATCTCGCGACGAGGAAGGACATAGACACTTCAAAGCTTGCGTATTTGGGTATCAGTTGGGGTGGGCGATTGGGAACAATCTTCACGGCAGTTGAAGGGCGCTTGAAAGCAAGCGTTCTCATCCTGGGCGGATTTGCCGCTGACGCTTCTCCCCGGCCGGAAGCGGACGAATTTAACTATGCTCCCCGTGTGCACATCCCGACGCTAATGCTCAATGGGAAGTACGACATGTTTTTCCCCTGTGACATTGCAATTCAGCCGATGTACGAACGCCTAGGCACTCCGCGAGCACAGAAGCGCCTTCTGCTGTACGATTCTGATCACTATGCACCCGCCAAGGACGTAATCAAAGAGACACTTGGCTGGTTCGACCGGTATCTCGGGCCGGTGAAGTGAAGGCCCGGCGATGATCGGCACAGCGGTGTCGGACTAATCTGCTGTTTGGAACCACACTCACGAAGGAGGTTGTCATGCAAAAGTCGAATTTCATTGTCTATGTCGTTATTGGTCTTGCACTCTTGTTCTCATCATGTCAGCGCAAGGTTGATATCGACAAGGAAAAGGAAGCGATCAGAGCAGTCATTGAAGCTGAGAAAAAAGGGTTCTTCGACAAGAGTCTGGAACAGATGGCTGCCACCTGGGTGCAGAAACCTTCATCGGTGAAGATGTATATGTCGCAAGAAGGAGAGATGGACCTGTTTGGCTGGGTGAGCATCAATGAACGGAGCAAGCAAGAGATAGCGAGAATTGACTCAGAATATGAGAACGTTCATCTTGAATTCTCCGACTTCCAATTCAATATTTATGAGACAAATGCCTGGGTAATCTTCAAGGCGAAGTGGGATTTGACCTACAAGGGTGAGTCGACTCTATGGGAGCAGACCAGAATTATGGCATTCGAGAAGGTCGATCGGGAATGGAAAATCACACTGATGGCGATATACGCCGTTCCCACTGCAAAAGAGGCAGCACAGTACACGACAGAAAAGGGCTCGAAGTAATCTGTTGCAGCGCAGGATTTACCCCGATGGTACTCTGGAAGCATCCTCGACGAGCCTTTCCGATCCCGATTCTTCCCTGAGGATCTCCATATGATCGGGGCGACCATAACAATACCGGAGGTCACTATGTTTATCGGACGGGTTTCCACGCTCTTATCATGCGTGTGCCTTGTTCTCATCGGATGCACCCACAGACCGCCGGTTGACATTCGTGCTGAAGCTGATGCAATACGCAGTATCGATGCTCAGTGGACTGCTGCATTCAAGGCGAGGGATATCGACAACTTGGTCTCTCTCTATGCGTCGGATGCTGTGGCGATAGCTCCAGATGCCAAAATGCGGGTTGGCCACCAAGCCATTCGAGAATCACTGCAATCTTGGCTTGCCGACACTGTTGAATCTGAAACCTCCTCCGGCACAATAGACGCCGTCGAGGTGGCGGCTTCCGGCGACCTTGCATACGCCCGCGGCTCTGGTCGCTTCAGCCAAAACACGCCAAAGGGGCTTGTAGATTGCTCGGAAGAATGGGTTACTGTCTACAGAAAGATGGATGGAAACTGGAAGATTATTGTAGATATCATCACCAACGACAAGCCGGTAAAGGGTGGTTGAAACAGGGTGGTTGAAACCTCTTCCACCAGGTTGACATTCCTTTTTGTTGATGCTATATTCATCAGCATCTATTCTCCCCGGATCCTCTCCCCCACATGCCTCGAGTTCGATCGATGAAAAAGCCTATGACAAAGCTGACGATGATTGCCGGCACACTTGCCCTCATTATCATTGCCGGGATCGCAGGTTGCCGGAAAAACGGAGAACAGACTCAAAGTGCCATAGCCACCGAGGTGCCGGTCTCTGTGACAGTGGTCAAGAAACAGAAGCTCGTAAGCAGTCTCTCCCTTGTCGGTACCGTCAATGCGCGCATGGATGTCGACGTCGTTTCGGAAACACAGGGTGCGGTGACCGCTGTTCGTATGAAGGTCGGTTCGCACGTCGCTCCGGGAACCGTCATTGCGGAGGTCGACGACCAGATTCCGCGTTCCACAAAGGCCGCTGCGGAGATCAACTACCAGAAAGCGCGACGCGACTACCAACGGGCCGAGGAGCTCTACCAGGAAAATTCGATTTCCGTTTCGCAGCTTGACGCATCACGCCTTGCCATGAAGGCGGCGGAAAACCAGCTTGACATCGCCCGCCGGCAGCTGGAGAACACGCTGCTGAAGAGTCGGATTGCCGGCACGTTGAACAGCCGCTTCGTCGACGTTGGCACGATGGTGCAGCCGGGAATGGTGGTGGCGAATATTGTCGATATCAGCTCGCTCAAGGTGCGCGTCAATGTACCGGAGCGCGAGGCGTTTCAGCTCAAGCCCGGGGACCGGGTGGAGATCGGCACGGACGTGTATCCGGGCGTGACGTTCAGCGGCAAGATTGACAACATTGCTGCGAAAGCAGACGAAGCGCACACCTATCCTGTAGAGATCGTCGTACCGAATAGCACCAAAAACCCGCTCAAGGCAGGCATGTTCGCAAAGCTGCTGTTCAAGTCCATTGCGCCGACGGACGCCCTGGTCATCCCGCGTATCGCATTGATCGGGAGCGTCAAAGATGCACGGGTGTTCCTCATCCGCGGGCAACAGGCACACCTCGCAGCATTCGTCGTCGGCCAACAGGCTGAAGGGCAGTATGAGGTGGCCTCGGGCATTGCTGAAGGCGACACCGTCGTGATCAGCGGCCAGAATAACCTCGTGGACGGGGCGCGTGTGCAGATAGTCTCGAAGCAGTAGCGCCCACACCTGGAGGCGAAACCGTTATGACCATTACTGAACTTTCGATCAAGCGCCCTACGCTGATCATCGTCGTGTTCCTCGCCCTCGGATTACTGGGTGTGTTCGGGTATTTCCAGCTGCGGTATGAGCTGCTCCCCAAAGTGGCTCCTCCGTGGATCGTCATCTCTACCGTCTATCCCGGGGCGTCGCCGTCCGAAGTGGAAAACAGCGTCACGAAGGAAATCGAAGAAGGCGTCGCCTCCGTGGAGAAGCTGTCGAACATCTACGGCAATTCGTACGAAGGGCTTTCGGTTATCAGCCTCGAGTATAAATACTCTGCCGATGTGGACCAGGCGATGCAAGAAGTGCAGCAGAAGGTCAACGGGCTGCTGATGAAGCTCCCCAGGGACATCCGGACGCCGGTGATACAGAAATTCTCCTTTGACGAGGTGCCGGTGTTAAAAATGGGCGTCTCCGGTGACCTTCCGTCCCGTGACTTCACGCAGTTCCTGAAAGACGAGATTGAACCATCGTTTGGAAAAATCGATGGCGTGGGGAAGATTGATCTCGTCGGTGGCGATACTCGTGAGATCAGAATCAATCTGGATCTGCAGAAAATCCGGGCGTACGGATTGTCCATCGCGGGGATCACCCAGATCGTCCGCGCGTCGAACCTGGATTTTCCCACCGGAGCCGTCAAAGGGCAGGAGACACAATCCATCGTCCGCATCTCGGGGAAATTCGTATCGATTGAGGATATGAGGAATCTGGTCGTCTCGCGTTCGAAGGGAGGCGGCGAAGTACGTCTTGGCGACGTCGCAGAAATCGAAGACGGCCGTCAGGACCCGACCACGATCTCGCGCTTGAACGGCCGAAACTGCGTCGGCATCAACGTCCTCAAGCAAACTGACGCGAATGCCGTGGAAGTCTGCAGAAAGGTGAAGGAATCGATCGCCGGGCTGGAACGCGCGCACCGCGATATCAACCTCACATTCGAAATCGTGGCGGATGCGTCGTTGTTTACGATCGAAGCCGCAGATGCCGTAAAGGTGGATTTGCTGATGGCGATCGTCCTGGTTGCCGCGGTGATGTTTCTGTTTCTGCACAGCGTCCGCAATTCCATCATCGTCCTCATCGCCATCCCTGCTTCGCTCGTGGCGTCCGCGCTTGCGATGTGGGCCCTGGACTATTCACTCAACCTGATGACCCTCCTGGCGCTGTCTCTGGTGATCGGCATCCTCGTCGACGACTCCATCGTCGTGCTGGAGAATATCCATCACCACCTCGAGCTGAAGGAGCATCCCTGGGAGGCAGCGCTCAAGGGAAGGAACGAAATCGGGTTTGCTGCGCTCTCGATCACGCTGGTCGATGTGGTGGTGTTCGTCCCCCTGACGCTGATCGTCGGGCTCGTGGGGGATATCATGCGGGAATTCGCGGTTGTCGTTGTCGTGTCGACGCTGATGAGTCTGTTTGTCTCTTTCACGTTGACCCCGATGCTGGCGTCGCGGTTCGCGAGACTCCAGGAACTCTCTCGCCGTTCGCTCGGAGGCTGGGTCGCCGGAACCTTTGAAAAGGGGTTCCAGCGCTTGGTCGAACGGTATCTCGTCCTTCTCAGAAACAGTCTGAACAACCGCTGGAAATACTTTGCCGCGGCGGTCCTGTTGTTTGTTGCCGCGCTGGCACTGCCGGCGGTCGGACTTGTGGGATCCGAGTTTATCAAGGCGTCTGACCGCGGGGAGTTCATTGTGAATCTGGAGGTACCCCCCGGATCCACGCTCGAACACACGAGCAGGATCGCTCAGCAGATTGAGCGGATGATAGGGGAGATGCCTGAAACACGAAAGATTATGTCGAACGTGGGACTGGGGACAGCCAACACGATGGCAAGCAATGTGGCATCGATCTATGTTGCTCTTACGGATCGGGACAGGCGCAAGCGGTCGACCGATGATGTGTCCAACGACATCAAGAACAGGTCAAAGGAGATCCCCGGAGTAAAGGTGTACATTGACCAGATCGCCATCACCGGCGAGGCTGCTGGAATCGGCGTCACCGTGATGGTCCGCGGGAGTAACCCCGATTCTCTGCTCGCGATGACCAACCTGGTCGCAGCCGCAATGCGGAAGACTCCAACCGTTACAGATGTGAAGTTTTCGTATGAGCAGAGCAATCCGGAAACTCGCGTGGATGTGGACCGGCAACGAATGGCGACGTTCGGACTGACAGTGTATGACGTAGGAACAACCCTCCGCGTCGCGCTGACCGGCGATGATGAGTCGAAGCTCCGGGAAGGGCAAAAGGAGTACCCGATCAGAGTTATCCTTGACAAGTTCGACAGGTCGAACCCGGACGACGTTGCCCGTCTTTCATTCCTCACACCCATGGGCCGGCAGGTGGAACTCCGGCAGTTTGCCGACATTGTGGCAGCGTCGGGTCCCACCAAGCTCGAGAGGTACAACCGGTCTTCTTCTATCACGATCACGGGCTACGTTGACAACACCATGCCCTTGGGGAATGTGACGGCGGAGTTTCAGAAACAACTTGGTTCGGCGCACGTCGAGGGAACGCTCGTGGAGTTCATCGGCGACGAGAAGAACCGCAGCGACAGTTTTGGTCAGATGGGGCTTGCCCTGTTCGCAAGCATTCTCTTTGTCTATCTGATTATGGTCGCCCTCTATGATTCGTTCGTCTATCCGCTGGTGGTGCTGTTCTCCATTCCCCTCGCGTTGATCGGGGCCATGATTACGCTGGCGCTGACGGGAAACGCTTTGAGCATCTTTTCCATGCTGGGTATTATCATGATGGTGGGCCTGGTCGCCAAGAACGCTATTCTGCTTGTGGACCGTGCCAACGAGAACAAGGAACGCGGACTCTCGACGCGGGATGCGTTGATTGAGGCGGGCCAGATGAGAATCCGCCCGATTTTCATGACAACACTTTCGATGGTCTTTGGCATGTTGCCGATTGCGCTGGCAAAGGGAGCCGGCGCGGAGTGGAAGAACGGTCTTGCCTGGGCTCTCATCGGCGGGCTCACGAGTTCCATGTTTCTCACGCTGGTAATTGTTCCCATCGTGTATACCTGGATCGACCGCTGGAGAGTACTCGTCCCGGCATTCTTCCAGGGGCCGTTCGCCATGCTCCGGCTCCGTCGGATGAGAGCGCGCAGGCGGGAATCAAAGGAGGCCACGATATGAAACGCCTGATCGGCCTTGCGATTGTCGTCGCCGTCGTCGCGGGAGCTGCAACAGCTGCGCACGGCATGCCGCTTCCCCGTCAAGTCCGCATTGCAGTCGTGAGTGATGGCCCCTGGGAGCGTAACGGCGAAATGAAGGAGCTTCTTGACAGGAGCATCATGGAGGTATTTGGAAAGGAAGCCGCTGTCGCAATCGACCCCGGAAAGATCTTTGTCGGCGACTGGACACTGGCCGGTATTCGGGCAATAAACAACCGACTTCTGGCTGACCCCGATGTGGACATGATTCTGGGCATGGGATTGATTGCTTCCCAGGACCTGGCTACGCGCGGCCCGTTGCCGAAGCCCGTGATTGCTCCTGTGGTGGTGGATGCCGCACGCCAGCACATCCCCCTGGTGAACGGGGCTAGCGGCGTAAAAAATCTGAGCTATCTGGTCTATCCTCAAACGTTTGTTCGGGATCTTGAGCTTTTCAGGGAGGTGGTGCCGATCCGCAAGCTCGTGAATATAGCCAGCAGGCCGTATGACCGCGTTCTCCCTCCCGGGCCCGAGCCGATGCAGCGCATCGGTCAGCGGCTTGGACTGGAAATTACCGAGCTCTTTATTGACTCGTCAGCCGGCGAAGTGCTGAAGAACATACCGCGGGACGCAGACGCGGTCTTTGTCGAACCCATTCCGAACCTCCCGGCGATGGAATTCGACAAACTCGTTCAAGCATTCATCGAGCTCCGACTCCCCAGCTTTTCCTACTTTGGCGATACCGAGGTCCGCCGCGGTATCCTTGCATCCGCCAACCCCGATATCCTCCCGCGGCTTGCACGGCGTATCGCGCTGACGGTGCAACGCATTGTGGGTGAAGGGGAAGAGCCTGGGTCTCTGCCGGTAGTGTTTACACCGGGGAAACGCCTTTCTCTCAACCTGAATACGGCGGATGCGATAGGCGTCTCTCCACATTGGAATATGTTGCTGGAAGCGGAATTGGTGGGAGGCGATTCGACGTTGCCGGGCGCGTATACGTTTACATTGGCGGAGGCCATCCGGATTATCGCTGATCGCAATCTGGAGATCCGGGCAAAGATTCGTGAGGTTCGTGCAGAGAGTTTCAACACAGCCATTGCCCGGGCTGCGTTGTTTCCGAAGATTGATGTCAGTGCGACAGGGCTCCAGATCGACAACGACCGTGCGCTTGCTGGCGGACAGCCTGAACGCAGCGCGACGCTCGAAGCGTCCGGGTCACAGGTGCTTTTCGCTGAACCTGTACTCGCGAATCTCAGCATACAATCGTCCCTTCAGGATGCCCGCATGCAGGATCTGGAAACCACCAAACTCAACACGATTGTTGAAGGCGCGCAATACTACTTGAATTACCTCCGCATTCGACGCATGTACTACCTGTTGCTCGATAACTTGAAGCTTACAAGAACGAATCTCGAACTGGCACGCGTGCGTCAGGCGACCGGCGCAGCCAGCCCGGAGGAGTCCCTCCGGTGGGAGGCGGAGATCGCCAGTCTTCGCAAAACCACCATGGACATGCAGTCACAGATGAACCAGGCGCTCCTCGCGCTTAAACAGATTCTCCGAATCCCCATGCTGAACCAGGTGAATGTTGTCGATGTTCCCGGGGTCGACACCACGATGTTCATTACAAACAAGGATGTTCTGGCATGTCTCGATGAGCCGGTCGGATTTGAATTCCTGAGCGAATTCCTCCTCTCTGAAGCTTCCCGATTGTCGCCCGAGCTTCGCCGGCTCGACGCGGTGCTCGAGGCACAGAACCGCAATCTGACGTCATTGGAGCTGAGTTCCATTCTTCCGACAGTGAGCGCCTTCGGAACGTACAGTCGCCGGTTTGCGTCTTCAAAGATCGTTTCTCCGTTTCAACTTCCCGCTCTCAGCAGCGCTCCGGCTCCGGGGACCCCCGGCGAGGCGTTTCTCTATACGGTTCTTGGCTCCCTTTCTCCTGCTCTTCCTGATGAAAACAACTGGAGCGTCGGCATACAGCTGTCATTGAACTTGTTCAACGGAATGGGAACGAGGGCAGCGCAGGAGAAGTCGGCAATTCAGATCGAGCAATATGGGATACAGCGCGAGGCGATTTCGGAGAAGGTGGAATTGCGCATCAGGGCGGAGATGGAACACGCCAAAGCGTCGAAATTCGCGATGGATCAAGCAACACGGCAACAGGAAGCTGCGAGGAAAACACTCAATATCGTCACCGAGGCCTACTCGCGTGGCGGTGTATCGATACTCAGTCTGCTTGATGCACAAAATGGTGCATTACAGGCCGATCAGGTGGCGGCGAATGCGCTGTACGATTTCTGGATATCGTCGCTTCTTGTGCAGCGGGCGATCGGTCGATTCGATGTCCTGATGACTCCACAAGATAGAACAGACTTTCTGAATCGCCTCGGCAAGAAGATTGCCTCGGGCAGGAAACGTTGACACTCCCGAGAATCATTTGACAACCGCCATTCTCTTCACCGCGACGAATGTTCCCGCCGTCATCCTGTACAAATATACCCCGCTGGCCTGGTTGCGCGCGTCGAACATCACCGGGTAGTACCCTGCTTCCTTCCATTCATCCACCAGCGTCGCCACCTCCCGGCCGAGCAGGTCGTATACGACCAGGCGCACACCACCGCCCACCGGCACCTGATACCTGATTTCCGTTGCCGGATTGAACGGATTCGGATAATTCTGCTCCAGCCCGAATTCCTTCGGGACGTCACATGTTGTGCTCTGACCTGCGCTCGTTACCGTGAGCGGAAGGCTGAACTCTGAGGTGTTTCCATCTTTATCTCTTGCGGTGGCTGTGAGATGGGAGAACGGCGGAGCACTGACGAGACTTACCGTCCAATTGCCCCCTGCGTCTGCTTTTGTTGCACCAAGGAATACCGCACCTTGCGTCCCATCGTCTGCAAAGAGCTCCACGCTGTCGAGCGCTGCAGTTTTGCCCGAAACAAGAAGGCCGGTTTTCGAGAGAATGGACGGCACCGCATACTCGGCATTGCCGCCGTTTGTATTGTCGATTCCCAGACCCTTGTTGGACCAGATGCGATTACGCGTGATGCTATTGTGTAATGAAGGCGATCCATCCACCAGAATTCCCACTGTGCCACTGAAGGCAACGTTGTTTGCACGGATCGTGTTCTGTTCGCTGTTGAGTATGGAGATCCCGGTGAAGGCTTGACCGAGGTCGGTAGTTCCCAGGGTATCGCATCCAATCCAGTTGCCCTCGACGCGGTTTCTCCTTGCCTGTCCGTATATCATTATTCCGTCCCGGTTTCCGCCTACGAGGTTGCCAAGGATCGTGTTGTCAGGGGAGGCCATTACGCTAATAGCGGTGAAGTTGTTCCCGAGTTTGACGCTTCCGGTGCGGTCGAGCCCTATGATATTCCCTCGCACGGCATTGTTGCTCGAGGAGTCCCGTATGAAGATGCCATTGTAGTTTCCGGAAATGAGATTTCCGGGATACAATGGGCCGTCTGCGCCGATGACGACATGCCGCGTCTGGTCGTGGAGAGTCACGCCATTGGTGTTTGCTGCCGCCGTGCTTCCGGTGGGGTCTGTGCCGATATAGCACCCTGCCACGTGGCCGCCGTCTGCAGAGACATACACGATGCCATCTCGTTCGAAGCGGTTGATTGCCATGCCGAGCACATCCACACCGGATGCAGCGATGGAAATGCCCATGTACGGGCCAGCCAGGCTTCCATCGAGCTCGATTTCCGGTCCGAGTGGGTTGGCATCATAGCCGAGACTCGTGGACTGCGAGAAGCCGTCGATCACGAGAGGACCGTCGCTGACATACTGCAGCGGAGACCGTGGCGTGATCGTCCAGGTGCCGGTCAGGGAATTATAGCCGGGGTCAATTGGAGGGATTGCAAACCGTATGGTGTCTGGACCCTTGTGTGTGTTTATGCATGTTATGGCGAGGCGGAGAGAACCGTTGCCGCTGTCGGCCGTCGTTCGTACGACATACACACCCGTGAGTGAGAATGGCGCCGAGAACATCGAAGTGTTGTTGATGGAAGTGCCGGCCATGGTATCGACCGCGACGGCAGTCACATAAGGGCCCTGCACGGAACCGCTCCACGAAAAGTTGCCGTACCAGTCCGAGTATGTTGTGGCAAAATATTCCTCCCCTTCGTCTTCCGGATCTCGATAAAGCAAGACCATGGCGTTCGGCTCAGCCATTCCCGCCACGTGAACGGCGTCTGCTTCGGTAACAGTTGGTGCGGGCATATTGGCATTGCCATTGTCTTCAAGAAGAATCCCGGGCCGGTCGTTGTGTGTGATCGAGCCTGCTCCAAGAAAGTTTCGCCCTGTCGCCGATCCGCTCACCCGGATGCCTGCACCCTTGTTGTTGCGGATCACGACGTGATGCGGGAAATCGAAACCAGTGACTGCGTTGTCGGATGCCCCGTCGAAGAAGAAGATGCCGTCGCTGTCATTTCCGAGATCGCGTGTGTGCGTCGTGTCCGTCCCGATGCAGTTTACTGATACCAGGTTGAACTGCGTTGAGGATCCTGCAAACGTGACCCCGGCCATACCATTTCCACCAATGATATTCCCCAGTGTGGTATCGGGCCACCCGATGGCGTTCCACGATGACTCGTACACCCAGACACCCGATTCTCCATTGCCGGCTTTGCTTTTCGCATCCGGGCTGACGCCGAGGTAGCAGTTGACGATGAGATTCGCACTGATGCCTGGACCGAGGATCTTGATGGCGTTCCCACCAAATCGATTGATTGCGAGCCCGCGCACCTGGTTCCAGGATGATTTCAGCACGATGCCATCGGGGTACACTCCTGCAAGACTGCCGTCGATCTGGATTTCCGGGCCGGCTGGGTTAGAGTCTCCCGAAGCCCATTTCTGGCTTAGTCCATCCACCAGCGTGCCGTCGTTAGAGATAGAAGGGAAGGGCGTGAGCGGTTTTATCGTCCAAATGCCTATTGCCGGGTTGTACCCCGGATCAGTGGTGGGTATAGCGAACGCAATCGAGTCAGGGCCCGGGTTGAGGTTCGCATCGACGATAGCCTGCCGGAGTGAGCCGGGGCCGGCGTCGGTCGTGTTCGTAACCATCACTGCCGGTCCGAACGAAAGTGCCGATATGAGGCGAGGTGAAGGGACCGCCGTCCCGGAGCGGGTAGGGTTGACGACCGCGCTGCCGCCGTGTCCAGCTGCCGAGATGAGCCCGGCGGAAAGCGTCAGAAGGATGGCGACCGCTGAGAAACCTCCACTGTGTCTATTCACTGTTTCCCCCTCCTGGAAGAATGAACGAACCCCGGACTGTAGTGAGTGTGGCAGCTTCAGTAGCCGCAAGAACGGGGAGAATTAGTGAAGATGCAAGAGGGGTATGCGACGCACAAGACTTTCAGTTAGTATCGGCTGACACTATCTACTATAGGGCCAATTGTCCCTATCTCATGAGGACCAGTCTTTTTGTCTCCATGAAGGTGTTTGCCGTCAGCCGGTACAAATAGATACCGCTTGCATATTGGTGTCCATTGAATGCCGCGACATATCTCCCGGGTTCGCATTCCCCTTCAAACAGCGTTGTCACTTCCTGTCCGAGAACATCGAACACCTTCAACGACACGAAACCAGACCTGGCGATGTGATACTCGATTGTTGTGGACGGATTGAATGGATTAGGGTAGTTCTGTGCCAGCGCATATGTGCTCGGCACGGGAGAGCTGTTCTTCGCATCGACTGACGTGCTGACCGTATTCTTCCTCCCCGGTGAGCCGTGTCCGAGAGAGGCCTTCCAGTTAGATCCCAGGGCGTTGTCACGTGCCGGGTTCACTAATTCCAGAGATGCGCCTAACCCATCGGCTTCTGTAGGCCATGGTAGTTGGTCATCGTACTCGAGGGAATCAACCGTATGGAGCGCGTCATCCATGAGCTTCATGGATTCACCCGAGCCGCTGAGACCGAACCCCATCCCTCCGAAAAAGTTCGTCACTGCGGGAAAACAGGACGTAAACAACACGCTGTCTTCCGAGAGTACCAGATACTGGTCCGGACCCAGAATGGTCCCGGCTGGAAACGTAAACACATGAGTCGGGTCGCTGTCAGTGAACCTCCAGCCGCTGATGTCGATGTCCTCCTGGCTCCCGTTGTAGAGTTCTACCCAATCACCGGAATCGAATTGAGGGGATGAGTTGTAATTGATCTCGTTGATCACAACGCTGATGGTGCTGCTGCCGTCGGGGGAAAACGCCGCCGTCAATCCTGTTGTATTGACGACGTTCAGCGTCAGCGAGTCATCCTGCGATGTCACCGCTCCGCTCCACCCGTCAAACTTGTACCCCGGATCGGGAATCGCCTTGACATGAATGGCATTCCCCTGGAAATACACTCCTGTGAATGGCAGGGCCGTACCCTGTAGCGTGAGTGTGTTCAGCCGTACAGTTCCCCCCTCCGTCGCATTGATCGTGAGTGTTCCGTCACTGCCGCAGCCAAAGTAGTTGCGGACGTGTGTGCGCAGGTATGCCGGCCGGTCCTGGGCAAATGTGGTGAGTTTCGTGAGATTCTCACCTGTGAGATTCCAGCGCGCTCTGTGTCGTACGAGTTCAGTGGCGATATGATTTGCGATGGTGTTGATGACAGTGACGACTCGTGAACTCCTGAAGTTCGTATTCAACAGATCGGCGATCTGATTGATGAATCGGTTCCGGATAACGGGGTTCTCCACCAGCTTGCGCTGCAGCAGCGTCGCCCAGGGCGGATTGGAATAGCGGGTTGGTGTGGTAGCGAACATGAATGCAATATGGTCTTCCCACGCGCCATGAGCATACAGCCCGAATCCGAAATCCAAATCGAACAAAATCCACCGCCATTTGCCGGATGGAGTGCGCGGCCTCCAGTATTTGAGGTTGGTTCCGGGCCAGTCCATGTTGTCATAGTAGGCCTGCGCGGCAAAATACAGAATACACTCATCCAGGTCTATCACGGAATCAAGGTAGGCGTACGCGGCCGGCGTCGACATGTCGTGTGTACTGATAAAGTCGAGCAGTCGCCGGAAGTGCAGGGAGTCGCCGTAAATGACCGACATGTTGTTCTCAATCATGTCGATATTGTCGGGATCCGCTCCGTAACGATGTTCGACGTAGTGCTCGCTCACTTTCTCGCGGATATTGTAGATTCCCCAGTACTGGCCATTGATGAATGACGTGGCAGGACGATACTCCAGGTAGTCAATATCGAGGTCCTTGACGAGCATTTGCATCATCGCATCGCGCATATGCGTATACTGCCAGTCATTGCCGGAGTTCCGCAGGACGAAAGAATCGAAGGTGGTCACCCGGAAATCGGGGAAGAGAGGGTATTCGAGCGTCGAACGGCCATACGCCTGTTTGAACTTCACCGCAAGAGACTTCTGCGCCCACTCTGCACTCTGGGCACCGTGTATGTTGATGCCGCAGTCTTCAGAAAATCCCGGGCTTTTGTCGTCCTCAAAGAACTCAATATGAGCAGGGCGCTCCCAATCCTTTGTATAGTTTACATAGATGCCCGAATCGGGATCAAAAAGATCAAACGGAGATGCGGAAAGAGAGATCACTGGCAGCGTTGATGCCACATTGATGAAATAGGTGTGAGTGATGGGGCGGGTGGGCAGGTACGCGTCTTTGGTGCTCATTGCTTTGAGCACGGTGGTTGCCGCAATTGTAATAGGCCCTGTGTATGCGGTCTTCGTGGAATCGGGCCTGCTTCCATCAAGAGTGTAGAAGATCTTGCTGTCGCCCGCTGAGAGCGACACTGTGATTGGTGAAGAGTAGAAACCGCCGCGGTGTGAGGGCGCAATCGAGTCCGCCCACCCCGCGATCGTTGAGCCCGTGTTCTTCAATCCCGGCGTTGGTATCTGAAAGCCCCAGGCAGCTCCCGCGTCCGTTATCCTCGCATACGATATGTCGGTCGCACATGCCGGAACTGCGATTCTGTCGAGGATCACCCCATTGCTGCCGGTAAGCACAAGCGTTTCACCGGACGCACTGATCTTGAAATTCGTGTGGAGTTGTGCGCCGTGACGGTTTTTGTCCGATGCGAAGACGATGAGATATCCGCCGGCCGGCATCACTGTGTCGCCGAAACGCCACTTCAGGCTGTCCAGAGGATCGTCGCTGAGGCCGTACCCCGTGAGAGTGGCGGGATCACTTCCCGGATTGTACAGCTCAATCCAATCGGACGCATCTCCATTCTCATCAAAGAATGAGGTTTGATTCGAAGACATGACTTCGTTGATAATAATGTGCTGGCCGAGAACCGCCGGCGGTAACATTATGAGAAGAAAAAGCACCGCTGTTTTCACGATCAGTTGCCTGTTGTGAAGTACGACATATGTAAAACGTCCGCTTGGTGGAGGCGCGCAACTACTAAAGCACACCCATTGTGATGCCATGGGGTCGCCCTCAGTTCCTCAATCAAGATAGCGTGCTGTTCTACGGGAAGCAAGACGCGAGCATCTAAGGCCCTCCGCCCCTCAGCGTGTCTGTTGCCTCGTTGAGAAGTCCGGTCCGATGCTGATACGGTTGCTGCCTCATTAAAAAAAGTGAGTCCAAGTGGCTGGGAGACCGTCTCGGTTGGTGAATTGGCATCGGCAGCCCCATAGACAACAGAGAAATGGGTATATTACAGTACCCCTGTTTCATAGAGTGCACGATCAACTGCCACGCACTGTCGGCGGATCCTGCGCTCACCTCTGTCACACGCGAGAGCAAGGAAAATCATGAGCGGATTTTTCGGCAGTGTCTCAAGAACAAGTTGTGTCCACGATGTCTTTTACGGAACCGATTACCACTCTCATCTCGGGACCAGGCGGGCTGGGATGGTTGTGTACTCCCCCGAAAATGGTTTTCAGCGATCAATCCATAGTCTTGAGGCAGAGTATTTCAGAACCAAGTTTGAACCTACCCTGAGCGAGTTCTCCGGCAATCTGGGGATGGGTGTCATCAGCGACTCAGAAGCCCAGCCGATTGTCCTTACTGCCCACATGGGCCGTTTTGCAGTCGCCACGGTGAGCCGGATCGTCAACATCGCTGAGCTCGAGAAGCGGTGCCTTGAGCAACGGCGGACGTTTTCGGAACTCAGTCACGGATCCATAAATTCCACAGAACTCGTTGCCATGTTGATCGCGGAGGGGGAAACAATCGCGTCGGGGATCGAAAATGTCTACAGGCTGGTGAAGGGATCATGCTCCATGCTGATCCTCACGGAAGAGTGCCTCATAGCGGCGCGTGACAGACTCGGAAGGACACCGATCGTTATCGGCAAGAAACCGGGAGCGTACGCTGCCGCCTTCGAAACCTGTGCGTTCCCCAATACGGGATTTGAGACTGAGAAGTTCCTCGGACCGGGAGAGATTGTCCGGATCACCGCCGACGGACTCGAGCAGTTGCGAAAGCCGAATGAAGAGATGCAGGTCTGCGCATTCCTCTGGGTGTACTTCGGCTATCCCCCGTCCTTCTATGAGGGGATCAATGTCGATGAGTGCCGCTTCCGTTGCGGCGCAGCGCTCGCGCAAAACGATACTACCGAGGCGGACTTCGTCGCTGGAGTGCCGGATTCCGGCATCGGGCACGCGTATGGATACAGCAGCGCTCGGGGTATCCCCCTGAAGCGGCCGTATGCGAAATACACACCCACCTGGCCCCGCAGCTTCATGCCCCAGAGCCAGCAGATGCGGGAACTTGTGGCGAGAATGAAACTCATCCCGAATGAATCCGTGATCAGGGGGAAGAAGGGGATCCTTCTGGACGACTCGATCGTCCGCGGCACGCAACTGAAGGACAACACCAGCGCCCTCCATGAGGCGGGAATGAAAGAAGTGCACATGCGGATCGCGTGTCCGCCTCTTACCTATCCGTGCGAGTTTCTGAACTTCAGCCGCTCCCGATCGAACATGGAGCTTGCCACGCACATCGCGATCAAGGAACTTGAGGGGAAAGTAGAGAAAGAGCTGCTGAAGGAGTATTCCGAGCCCGGCAACGGCGAGTATCAGACGATGGTGGATCAAATCAGAAAGCGGCTGGGCCTGACGACGTTACGCTATCAGAAGCTCTGCGATTTGGTTGATGCCATCGGCCTGCCTAAGGAGAAACTCTGCACCCATTGCTGGGACGGATCAAGTCATTTTTAGGGAGGGTGAAGCTCTGATCCGGCCTTGGGCGAATTGACCGGGACAGGCGTCGCCATTCCGACCAACCAAATCCCGCAGACCTACACTCTCGAACAGAACTATCCGAACCCCTTCAACCCGAGTACGGCCATCCGCTATGGTCTGCCCAATCGTTCGCACGTGAGTTTAGCGGTATTCAACACGCTGGGTCAGCAGATAGCACTTCTTCAGAGCGGGGAACAGGAAGCGGGGTTTCACGAGGTTAAGTTTGACGCATCAGGACTCTCGAGCGGTGTGTACTTCTATCGCATACAGATGCGCCCTCTAGAGTCCACCGTCGGGCCTGAATCCGAGAGCGGAGTGGGGGAGTTCGTGCAGACGCGCAAGCTCGTGCTCGTCCGCTGACGGTTGCTGCCGAAATTAGAGACAAGAAGCTTACTGGAGAAAAAAATGCCCCGATGTCTGGGGCATTTTGAGTTACATTTGGGTTATGGTTAATGTAACTTACGGCAGTCACATGTCATGACCCTGGCGGAACGATTCGTACCATCCAAACCCTGTTCTTGCGGAGTCACCGATGAAAACAACAGTGTTCTCGCGCTTTATCCTGCTTGTGCTCGCGGCAGTCGCGGTCCCGGAAATTCTCGCACAGCCATCCCTCCCCCCTGATCTGGACGCTTACGTAGAGCGTGTCCGGAAACAGTTTGACGTCCCCGGGATCAGCCTGACGATCGTCAAAGATAGGAAGGTGCTCCTCGCCCGGGGGTACGGTCTCAAGAAGATGGGGACGCCGGGTGCGGTAGATGCCGGGACCGTCTTTGCGATTGCCTCAAACACGAAGGCATTTACGGCTACAGCGCTGGCCCTCCTTGTCGAAGAGGGTAAGCTCGAATGGGATGTGCCGGTCATCCGCTACCTCCCCTGGTTCCGGCTCTCCGATCCGTATGTCACCGCCGAGCTGACTGTTCGCGACCTCCTGGTGCACCGGAGCGGACTGGGTCTTGGTGCCGGAGATTTGCTCATCTGGCCCGGTAGCGATTTGGATCAGCGCGCCATCGTACAGCGGCTGGCGAAGGTCCCGCTCTCGACTAGCTTCCGCAGCGCGTACGCTTACGACAACGTTCTCTATCTTGCAGCCGGCGAACTCATTGAAGCGGTTTCCGGACGGAACTGGCACGATTTCGTCAAGACGCGTATCCTCGACAAACTCGATATGCAGGAGACCGGAGTCAGACATTCGGACATCGAGCGGCTCCCCAATGCCGCCTCGGCCCACGCTCGCGTGGATGGAGTAGTCAGACCAGTCAATCCGTTCGTGAGTGAGAATTCAGACGCTGCGGGAGGAATTGTCACCAACGCCCGTGATATTGCGAAGTGGCTCTTTGTGCAGCTGGATTCCGGCCGGACCATAACCGGGACGCGACTCTTCAAGCCTTCCACTACGCGAGAGCTCTGGTCGGTCGTAACACCCCTGGCCGTCGGCCCTCCGCCTCCGGAACTGGCGGCACTCCGGTCCAATTTCGCCGGCTACGGGCTCGGTTTCGGACTCCGGGAGTACCGCGGGTATAAGCTTGTCAGCCACACGGGAGGCCTGTCGGGGTTCGTCTCCCGCATCGCGATGATTCCCGAGCTCAGACTGGGCGTCGCTGTCTTCACGAATCAGGAGTCTGAGGATGCGTTCATGGCGCTTACGTGCCGGATCCTGGATCATTACACCGGAGCCGGCGATACTGACTGGATCAGCGGGTTCGCGCGGGTCAGAGCGCGTGCCGACTCACTCCGCGCCGCCCGTGAACGCCAGACCAAACTTGTGCGCGACAGCCTCTCCCGCCCGTCTCTGCCTCTGGACAAATACGCGGCCGCATACGAGGACGCATGGTACGGGACGGTATCGATTGCGAAGGAGGACAAAGGGCTGGTGATGCGGTTTTCACATTCTCCCGGGATGGTCGGCGATCTCGAACACTGGCAGTACGACACCTTCATCGTCCGATGGCGGGATCGTGAGTTGAGAGCTGACGCCTTTGTAACATTCGCCCTGAGCGCCGAGGGGGCGATCGACCGTGCGACCATGAAAGCGGTCTCACCCGCGACTGATTTCAGCTTCGATTTTCAGGATCTCCTGTTGAAACCCGTTCCGGTGGGGAAGAAGTAACGCAAGGCCAAACGCTCGAGCCCAGCATCGAGCTGCACCCTGTGCCCTAGATCCCCTCTCTGTTCACAATTGGTCACCTGAGAAGCTGGATAAGGAGCACCGATTCGCTCATACAGTCTGGTGTCCGCTGCCCCACAAGAGTTTTGGTCGTGACAGTTCGCGCTCGAGAACTGGTGATTGCCGCCCTAGCAGCAAAATGAGTCAACCCGTAGTTACAATTACCGCTATAAGAAGATTATGCTTGACATAGTACTGCCAAAGCAGTATTATGATATGACAGTGACCAATTAATACCGCCATAACGGTAAACAATGAACTCGATCAAAGAGATAGGCAAGGTTACACGATACCATAGAAGGAAGGCAGGTTTGAGTCAACAAGAGCTTGCCAAGCTTGCCGGAATCGGCAAGACGGCTGTCTTCGACCTTGAGAAAGGGAAGGAATCGATCCAACTCGACACGTTGTGGAAGGTCCTCCAGGTCCTGAATATTACAGTCAAGCTTGAAAGTCCACTCATGGAAAAATATGCCAAGGAGACCCTCGGTGAGACAGGCTAGGGTGTTTGTGAAGGGAATCCCAGCAGGAGTGTTCATAGAACGCAATCGAGGGACGGAGTACGTGTTCAGGTATCTTGATGACTATCGTGGCGATCCAGTCTCGTTGACCATGCCGGTCAAGATCAAAGAAACAACATTTGATCGTTTCCCGCCCTTCTTTGATGGGGTTCTTCCGGAAGGGATCATGCTGGAAGGTCTATTACGTCAGAAAAAATTAGACAAGGATGATTTCTTCGGTCAGCTCATTGTTGTCGGAGAGGATCTCGTTGGTGCAGTGACCGTCGAACAAATGCCATGAATCGTTGTCTCATAACATATGAAGAAATCCCTTCCGGGACGCGATACTCATCAGCCGGACTGAGAATCCTGTCGCGCAGGCTCAGAGGACTTCAGGTCCTCCCATATTCTGCAGAGCAACAAAGACATGAGGCGGTTGCCCGAGCCTCGAAAATGTCGATCCAGGGAATACAACCGAAGCTCAGCGCTCGCCTCAATGTCACCGAGGGGATATTCGAAATTGTTGACACTGGCGGAGAATACATACTCAAGCCACAAAATGATTTTCCCGAAGTGCCGGAGAACGAGGATTTGACGATGAGGCTTGCAGCATCAATTGGAGTTGAGATACCCATTCATGGCTTACTGTGTTCAAAAGACGATTCCCTCACATACTTCATCAAACGTTTTGACCGCACAGGTCAAGGGAAAATAGCCGTTGAGGACTTCGCGCAGCTTTCAGGCAAGACGAGGGATACAAAATATGATTCCAGCATGGAACAGGTAATACGCATTATCGATACGCACTGCACCTTCCCGTCTGTCGAGAAAGTGAAACTGTTCCGGCTCACCCTTTTCAACTATCTGGTAGGCAACGAAGACATGCATTTGAAGAACTTCTCACTTGTACGAAGAAATGATAAGATTGAACTTTCGCCCGCCTACGATCTTGTGAATACCACCATTGCTTTGAAAGGTGTCCAAGAGGAAATTGCACTGCCCATAGATGGCAGAAAGAGGAATCTGTCTCGGCCACTCCTTATTGACTATTTTGGCAAGGAACGACTTGGCTTAGCGGACCGTGTTGTTGATGATGTGCTTGCCAGACTCGAGAACGCCGTTGGAGAATGGGAAAGAGTTATCAAGATGAGCTTTCTTTCTGATACAGCACAGACAAACTACGTAACCCTTTTGTCAAAGCGTGCACGATACTGCTGTCCGGAGCCTGACTACTGGACAACATCGCTATCGGGATATTGTGGTTTATTGGTGTTGTTCTCTCGTCGAACGTTTATCTGGGTAGTTGACCTGGTTAGTTGACCTTGGCGTCCTGTTTGACCTTGGCGTCCTGTTTGGTAAAATAGAAAAGGCCTCACTTTCGTGGTGGTGTAGATATCCGTACGTTCCGGATAACCAAAGTGACATCTCACCGACGAAAGGAGGCCCGTATGCGTGTCCAGAAGGTAACACGAAGTTTTGACAGTGGCAAGTCCGCTATCCTGTACGATCAGTATGTCGGCCTTGAATGGTCTCTCAAGACGATGGCGATCGCGCATATGTCGCGTCATGATGATCATCCCCGGATCTTCGAACGTGAGCCCGACTTGAAAGAGCTGAAGCAATACCTCGGGTCGTTCAAGGGTCACACGATCATGACGCTGGAGGAATCCGGGACTGCGCACTGGTTGTATCTGGAATTATTGGATTGTGTAGCAAGGATTATCGTCTGTGATCCATTCCACAACAGATTGTTGTGGCACGGCCCGAAGACGGATAAGATCGACGCGGGAAAGCTGTGCGAGCTGCTGCGGGCAGGACTTCTCAAGGAGGTCTACCACAGCGACAATGGAGTGTACGAACTCAGAACACTGGTCAGCGCGTATCAGGATGTTGTCTGTGCCGGAGTTCGCGCCCTGAACCAGAAGAGGGCCCTCACACTGGGGCACCGCGACAAGGGGAAGAGCGCCTCCTTTATTGGGGAAATGCTCCAGGAGAACATCGACCTCTATCGGCGCAGCAAACAGCAGTATGAGCGACGTCTCGCCGATGTGGCCCGGCGTAACACGCTGGTCCGCTACCAGAGAGAGATCGATGGTATCGGTACGATCGGAGCAGTGAAGGTCGTAGCCACGGTGGTGGATGCGAGGCGATTCCCCTATGCAGGAAAGTACCTCTGTTACTGCGGACTCGTCACACATGAAAAACTCAGCGGCGGGCGCAGCTACGGTCAGCGAAAGCCGCGGTACAACAGAGTCCTGAAGTCCGTCTACAAGACTGCTGCCCTGGCCTCTATCAGGGGGGCGAATCCGATCCGAGCATATTACGATCATCTCCTCGCTCGAGGTATCGCCGAGCACAACGCACGTCACGCTGTTGCCCGTTACATCGCACGGATCAGTTACGGGATGCTGAAGAGTGGCACACGCTACGAACCGTATCGTTGGAAGGACGAGGTACAGAAAGTCATATAAAAGAGTCTATCATATTGTCGCCGCACGGTGCACTGGTCTGAGAGCAGCCCAGCGTGGATCTGAGAGATCCCTGAACATCGATGGGTCTTCTCCAGTTGGAGGGAGAGTTCACGATAGTCAATGCGCGCCTTATCTGCTTTGCAGCAGAGGCAAACGCCAGTTGTTTGGTTAACCCCCTCCCGTGTATACTCGAATTTGCCGTAGCCCATAGAGAGCTCAGATAATTGAATAGAACACGTACCCGCGCAAAGTAAAGACTCTTCAAGAACAGGGACACGAGTCCATACATTGCGCTCAGCCCGAAAGTGTGGCGGAATGTCAGAAAACGAAGCCCGTTCTCCGTTCAGGGTGAATTATTTCTTCTTGACATTCTTTTCTATAATTGACTATCCTTCCACGCCGGCGTATATTGCCACCGTACCGTTGATACCTCGTGCCGTCGGGATCACGCGCATACGTGCAGGTCTCCCATGATCGGGCACACGATCTCCCGCTACAAAATTCTCCAGCAGCTTGGTGCAGGTGGAATGGGCGTTGTCTATGAAGCCCTGGACCTGAAGCTCGACCGGACTGTTGCGCTCAAATCAAAGGAGGATAGCCATGACACTCAAGACCCTCATGATCATCAAGGCGGTTGTTTGCGTGGTCTTCGGACCCATTCTGCTCTTTCTTCCTGACCCGTTGCTGACTATGTTGGGGAGCTCGTTCGGGCCCGGAGCCGCAATCACTGCCAGGGAATACGGAGCGGCTCTCGTGGGTAATTTCCTGCTTGTCTGGCTTGCCAGAAATGCCGAAGAATCGGTGGCGAGGCGGGCGATACTTTGGGATTTGTTCGTGTATGATGCCATTGCATTCATTGCCATGCTACTGATTCAACTCTCCGGCGGAATGAATCTGCTCGGGTGGAGTATTGTGGCCATCTACCTCTTCTTCGGGGTTGCCTTTGGGTATTTCTTACTGCCGCGACAGAGGGTTGCCTGAATGTTTGATGCTTTTCCTTAACCCTACTTGCGTCGATTATCCAAAGGAAGCGCGATGGATGAAAAGTTATATGCTGTTGGCGCAAAGTACTACGATGGCGCCTACCAGAACAATCCGAACCTCGACGATGTACCCTTCTATCTGGACCTCGCCCGGCGCTATGGCGGGCCGGTCCTCGAAATCGCGTGCGGCACGGGACGTGTTCTCCTCGAGATCGCTCGAAATGGAATTGAGATCTGGGGAATCGATTTTTCAAAAGAACAACTGACAGTCCTTAACTCCAAGCTTCTGAAAGAACCGGAGCGAATAAGAAATCTTGTGAGGGTGTTCAACGGTGACATGCGTACATTTTCACTCGAAAGGAAGTTTCCCCTCGCCATCATTCCTTTCCGGCCGATGCAACACATGTATACAATCGAGGATCAAATCAGCGCGCTGAACGCGGCAAAGGCTCATCTTCTGCCCAAAGGTATTCTTGCATTCGATGTGTTCTATCCAAGCTACTCGGCTTTGCTGGAACCATTGGGTAGTGAAACGCCCGAACTCGAATGGCGCGCTCCGGAGGATGTCGGGCGTCGTGTGCGCAGGTACTTTAGGAGGACCGGGGTGAACTTTCTCCAGCAGTATTTTGAGGGGGAGTTCGTTTTCCGCACGTTCGATGGAGACCGGCTCATCAAGGAAGAGCGGTCACCATTCAAGTTGGGATACTACACCTACCCTCAACTTCTTCTCCTCTTCCGGCATTGCGGGCTTGAGGTAGTTGAACAATACGGCAGCTTCAAACGAGAGCCCATCGACATCTGCAAGGAGATGATATTCCTCCTGAGGCCGGCAAGCTGAAGAGCCCACCCGGGCCGGGCTCCACATAGGTGATCCATGATGAGAAATGTTCTATTGCTCCTCCTTGCTGCAACACTCCCGGGGATTTTATCGGGTTCGCGCGACACACGCCCGTACGATGTGAGGGTCAAAGAGATGCTCTTCGCCACCCCCAGCTCCACCATCGCATTTTCGGGACAAGATGCGCTGCTCGCAAGCACGCCACCAATGGGCTGGAATAGCTGGGATGCGTATGGAACCAACGTGCGCGAGGAACAGGTGAAAGCAAATGCAGACGCGATGGCTCGCGACCTTGCACCTTTTGGCTACCGCTATGTTGTGGTGGACATCCAGTGGTACCAGCCGACGGCGCATGGACACGAGTACATCCCTGGAGCGTCCCTGGCAATGGATGAGTACGGGCGCCTGATACCTGCCGTGAACAGGTTTCCCTCTTCGGCGAATGGGGCAGGATTCAAGCCGCTTGCCGATTATGTTCATGCCCTTGGTCTCAAATTCGGCATCCATGTCATGCGGGGTATCCCGCGTCAGGCGGTTAAGAAAAACACACCTATTGTGGGGACCCCATACCGTGCCGCTGACGTCGCGGACACAACGAATGGATGCGCTTGGAACCCGGACATGTGGGGGATTGACGTACGGAAGCCGGGCGGGCAGGCGTACTACGACGCGATCGCGCAACTCTACTCGTCGTGGGGAGTCGACTTCGTGAAAGCCGATGACATGGGAAGCCATCGCTTTCAGCCACTCGAGATTTCCGCCCTGCGTCGCGCGCTTGATCTCACCGGCCGGCCAATCGTACTCAGCATCTCACCGGGTCCCGCGCCCCTCGATTCCGCCTCCTTCCTCGCACAGCACGCTCAGATGTGGCGCATCTCAGATGACTTCTGGGACGACTGGATACTCGTGCGCGGGCAGTTTGACTATGCGCGCGATTGGGCCCGTTTCGTCGGTGACCACAACACTTGGCCTGACGCTGACATGCTGCCCTTCGGCCAACTTCGCCTCACCGACTCGGCTGGCCAAGGCACTCCCACCAGGCTTACACCGGATGAGCAGCGCACGGTGATGACCCTTTGGAGCATCTTTCGCTCACCACTCATCATTGGCGGCAGCCTACACACGCTCGACGGACCAACCCTCGCCTTGCTCACCAACACCGAAGTGCTCAGCGTCAATCAACACGGGCAGGCGCCCCGTCAGATGCTTGAACGACCCGGCGTGCGCGTCTGGCGCTCCACCGTCCCAGAGAGTGCTGATCAGTACATCGCTGTGTTCAACATTGATTCCGTAGCTCGCCAATTCAACTTCACCTGGAAGGATGTTGGCCTCAGCACGGGCCGCCATGCCATCCGTGACCTGTGGAATCACCGCTCGCTGGGCAAGGCCGGGCGACTACACGTCGAGCTCTCCTCTCACGCAAGTGCGCTTTTCCGCATCGACGGTCAGTGATTGTGTTCTGCACCCGGTCACGATATCGCCGATTCCGGGAGGTCCGGCAGCTATCTCAAAAGTAACATGCGTTTGGTGAGGAGGGAATTCTGCATTTCCAGAGAGCAAAAATACACGCCGCTGCCATACTCCGATGCATTCCACACCACTGAATGTGTTCCTGCATCCAATTCCTTGTCCACCAACCTGATGATTTCGTTGCCAAGCACATCATGAATTGTCAACGCAGCGTGCGTTCGTTTTGACAAGCCGAAGGTGATCGTGGTCGTTGGATTGAACGGGTTGGGATAGTTCTGTTTTAGGGAGGATTCTGCTGGTTGTGAACGCGCATTCAATATTCCCATGTCTGCGCCGGAGGGCGTGGCATCGACTGCTCGAATAATTGCCTGGATAATCTCCGGATATGCCTTCGCACCGGTGGACCGATTGAAAAGTCCCATAGCATTGTCACCGGTATAGCCATTGTCCCAGTAGAACGGTACAAGCCCATGCTTGCAGAGGGATCCGGTGATATACTGGATGTAGTATAGTCGGTATCCGGCGTGTTCGGCATTGAGCGCTGCACTCCCCAGATTCAAGCGGGCCTGGGCACCGTACTCGCCCAGCATCACCCCATACCCTTTGTCGATGAAATTGGTCTTCATCTTCTGGAATTGTCCATCGGCGTACGCTTCGTTTGCCCAGCTTTCGCTCTTTGGTGCGTTCTGCCCCCACTGATAAACGGTGCTGCTGGAATTTATTGTGAAATTGTATGGATCGTAGTAGTGGACTTCGACAATCAGTCTATGTGGCACGACATCAGCGGGCACGGCAAAATAGTTCACAGTGTGATCGATGTTCGTATTGAATCCCTGTACCGCCAGGTGGCGATAGTAGTTCCGCCCGCCTGTTGATCGCACCGTGGCCACGAATGTCTGATTGTAACTATTCTGGACGGTATAGTATTCTTTCGTCGGTGTCCCGTAGTTGCCGGTCACCATGACTTCATTGGTCCCTGCAAAAATCAGATGGTCGTCATAGTCCCGAAAGTGGACTGCAATCTGGCGCCACATCGCCGCCAGCCTGTTGTTCACATACGACTGATAACCATACCTCGGTTGAATCCAGCCGTTGTCCCAATGTTCATTGATGATGGCATACATGCTGTCACTGAGAACGTAGTTGACCACCTGTTCCACGCGCGCCAGCCAGGCTGGGTCAATGGAGTATGTTGCTGTATCGGTGAAGCGGCTCCAGGCCACCGGTATACGCACGGCACGAAATCCCGCTGCCTTGATTGAATCGATGAGTCTCTGCGTGATGAGCGGATTCCCCCATGCTGTCTCACCGCCGATGGCCTCCAACGAGTTGCCGACGTTCCAGCCCGGAACCATCTCCGGGGCCAATTCGACGGATGTCAGGTTGCGCATTCCCGTGGGGTCAGGCGGAATGCTATCTTCAAGTACTCTTGAGTTCGTCTGGGCAATGCCCACAACTGGAACGAACAGCAGCACAATGAGAATGTTCTTCATACTTCTTCTTCCGGTGAGAAACAAAGAACGAACCGATGAAGCCGTGCCTCTCCAATGGGTCGATGTATGAAACATAGCGAATCGGCATCGCAATCGCCAGTTGGTGGAGCATATCGAGGCAGGAATGAAAGTGCATCGCGAGGGTCATGGTCTGGTTGCCGACGAAATCATCGAGGTCAAGGAAGGAATGTAACATAAAGTAGTATGCAGACGTGGGCTCAATGGCCTGAAGTAATTGCCTCCCACAAGTTCGTGTGTCTGCGTCTGGATCTCGATCGAGAGGAGACCCTGGTGGAAAACAGCGATTGACGCTGAACTGAAGTAGCGATTTGAGTTTGGATTCGCTATGTTGCACACGTGCGGAGTTATGAAGAGGCACAGCCAATTTGCCCTGCTTCTCTATGGCCAATTCAACCCCCAAGAGCTATTGTGTCATTGTCTTCTTTTCTCTTCTCGTCCTGCCTTTCGCGACCCCGGTTGTGCAACACCAATCCTCCCGAAGTGAGCCCGAAGTTATAGAGGCAAACAATGCTGAGGACAACACGCTGGCCGATCGGTCCCTGACGGCTTCCTCAGCCCAAGGGCCGCCGCTCTGGTCCCCATTCTGGTCCCTCCGCTCAAGAACCCTCTCCGGCAACTTGCAGAGCGGGGCCATTGAAGTCCGTCCGGACGACGTCGGTGGTTGCGTCCAGCGGCGTGACACTGTGGCTATCATTACAACCGATCGTAGCTCCGCTTCTCAGCAATTGGAGGAGCCTCTGATGAAATCCCGAGGCATCCACCGGCTCTTTTGAGAAGTTCAAATTCAAAAGGAAGGCATCCCACAACCCATGAACCGACGCGAATCGTTGAAAAATCTGGCGGCAACGTTTGCCACCGTACAGCTGGCTCATTTACCTCCGTTTGAAAGGTTCGAGCATATGACTGCCACGATCGATGAGAGCATTCTCACGCGTCTGGATCTGCTCCGGACGGAACCGCCGTGCCGATCGGAGATCCTGATCGAGCGAGGGGGCGCGCGACTGTTTCTCAACGGCAAGGAGGAATTCCCGTTCTTTGCCGTCAGCTCCAGTTCACTCCGCACGGCGAAGAGTTATCGGGAAGCCGGAATACGCTTTCTGCATCCGTTGATCGGCCTTGAAGACGGCTGGATTGGTCCGGGGAAGTACGACTGGACACAATACGATAAGTATTTCGCGAAGCTCCTGGAGATCGTTCCCGATGCGTTTCTCTTTCCACGCATTCACCTTTATGCTCCGGTGTGGTGGAAAGAGGCACATCCTCAGGAACTCATCACGTGCGGACTCCCTGTACCGCCTGAGGAATACAATGTTCTCCCACAGTATGTCGACAGGGACTCGGGACTGAACTGGTCGCTGAACGATCCATATGGCGCATCGTTTGCCTCCGAGATCTGGAAGAAGGAGACTGCGGAGACACTCCGGCAATTCCTGAGGCATCTGGAATCGTCGCCCTTGAAGAGCAGAATGATGGGATACCACGTGTCCGGTATGCACACCGGTGAGTGGCATTACCTCGGATGCCGTTGGTTTCCCGACTACAGTGCGCCGATGCAGAAGGTGGCTGGACCAGTGCCGTCGGTTGAGCGTCGAATCGACAAGGATGGACCGTTGTTGCGCGACCCCGAGACCGACGGGGATGTCATCGATTTTCTTAGAAAGTACCACGCAAACACGGCAGAGACGGTGGCAGTGTTTGCAAAGATTGTCAAGGAAGAGACCGGGAGGCGGGTCATTTGCGGTACGTTTTTCTGCTATGTTCTAGAAAATGTCATGATCCAGGAAGCTGGGCACCTCGTGCCGGACGCGGTGCTCCATTCTCCCGACATCGACTTCATCGCGACACCGTATACATATCAGCGGAGCAATGTCCCCGGCAATCAGCGATGGGATAGCGACGTGATCGATGACGCGGGCAACTGGCTTGGCCGTGCCCGTGGGGTTGGTGGCGACGGCGCATACCGTGTGCTGAGCGAGTCCATACGCCGAAACAAGAAAATGTTCATATCAGAAATTGATTGCAGTACCTACCTGGAGCCGTACCGGCGGAGCGAGGGCGGTTCCGGTTCGGATACAATCGAAGGAACACTCAAGATCCTCCAACGTGATATCGGTCAGGTTTTTGCCACAGGTCATGCCGGCTGGTTGTTCGACTTCGGACACCTCAGCCCACCATTCAAAGCCAACAAGAGCTGGTACGATGATCCTCCAATGATTCACGAAATCAGATCGCTTCTAAGTCTGGGAGAAAAAGAGCGCCCGATACTCGATATCAGTCCGATCTCCGAGATCGCCGCGGTCTATGAACCGAAGTCATGGCTTGCGACGAAGAGTTGGAAGGCCGAAGAACCGTGGGAGCACCACGGTATTGTCATAAGCGATTTTATCGGCCACTGGATGGTAAACTCACAGGCGCGCACAATCAACCGGATTGGTACGCCAGCGGATTTTCTGTACCGTTTTGATCTCACCCCCGATGACCGTTCTCGATTCAAGCTCTTTCTCATGGTCAATACATTCTTCCTGACAGGGGATGAAGTGCAACGGCTCCGGATGCTTTTCAAAGGATCAGGTGCAACGGTCCTCTGGTTCTACGCGCCGGGCTACATTGGTCAACATAAGTTCGAGCCGTCGCAGATGGAGGAGTTGACCGGTTTCACATTCAGGCGGATGGATGCACCTGGCCCGATGATGATCCGGTGCAAGATCGAAGAGAATGAACTGAAGTACTTCCGGGAGTTTGGTGTGCAGAAGCCGCATTACCCGCGTTTTACGGTCGTACCGCGCGAGGGTGAAATGCTCCGCATCCATGGCACCTGGAGTGACAGTCAGGAAATTGCATTTGCGAGCAAGGAATACGATGGCTTCACGTCGATCTACGTGGGAACGGGACCGATGCCGGTAGAATTGCTCCGGTGGATTGCAGGGCGGGCGGGAGTGAAGCTCTGGAGTTCCAAACCCGACAATGTACGGGCCACCAAGGACGCAGCAATGCTCGTCGCGACCGATGAAGGTGAACGGGTCTTCAGGCTGCCGCACCCGATGGCTTCCGTGGAGGGAGGTGCTGCGGCAATCGAACACAGGCTCTCAATGCAGTTCGGGGAAGTGAGACTCTTTGTGAAGGCTTGATTGTTTCCTTTTCCGATTGATCTGGTTTGCAATTGCCTTCCGCAGGCTGGCGCTGCTCCATATTCATTGAAAGCGTGCTGCCTCCGGAACTCGGCAAGTTTGTAGCGAGTTGACCACAAATTCACTATCTTTCGCCCCGACACCGAGACTTCGGTTCCACCGTATCCCAATGAATGACTGGAGGTCTTATGCGGCGGACTCTCGCAGTTGTTGCCCTCCTTCTCCTCTTCGTCATCACTGGATCAGCACAGATGGTATGGGACTGGGCGGCCTCTTTCGCTTATCCCGGGTATCTCGCAATCCCATCAAGCCCGACTCTCCAGTTCAGCGGGAGTATCTCTGTCGAATGTTGGGTCAATGCCCCTAATGTGTCCACGTCCGGGGATCAGGGCCTTCTGTGCAAATACAGCACACCAGGGACAGGCTTTGCGCTGGCCCTCCGCAGCGGACGAATCCTGTTTGAAATCGGCGGATCTCCGGTGTTCCTTGGAAAAGCGGTGCTCCCCGATGGTCAGTGGGCCCACGTTGCGGTGGTGTACGATTCATCGGCGAAGACAGTCACAAGCTACATCAACGGCAATCTTGACACAGTGCGTACAAGTGTGAATTCCCCGATACGTTGGAACCAGGACTCACTCTTCGTCGGGTTTCACACGAACAATCCTCCTATGACCCAGTTCACCGGTCTCCTCGACGAAATCCGGATATGGAATAGGCCATTGAGTTTGACGGAAATCCAACGCAACAGGTTCATGACCCTCGCCTACGTATCCGGCCCATACTCAGGAGTGGTGCTTTCCATCACGTTCCAATTCTTGGCACAAGCGCCTATACCATATGCGCCCCAGGACTTCTCCGGGAATGATTTAACCGTGAGAATCCGGGGGAATGTGTCTGGCGCAAGTGTGGGAACCGGGCCATCCAGGAAACTCATCCCCAACGAAGCTGTCCGTTTTGATGGGGGCGGGTATCTCTCGACACCGAGCTCGACCATCAACAACTTCAGCTCATCCCACACGCTGCAGTGCTGGGTATGGCCCGACACGATTCAGACGGGGATCATCCTCCAGAAACGTGAAGGGGCTCACATAGTCGGGTACACACTCTATCTCGATGGAAATAGAGTCGCCTTCAGGATCAACAATCCCACCGTGTTGGAGTCTCGGCGGCCGATTCCCATTCGCGAATGGACTCACATAGCCGCGATATACAACGACACAACCAGGACTGCAACGCTGTATCTCAATGGATCGCTTGATACCAGCGCGGCCCCTGCGGTGGCATCTTCCCCCATCGCAAGCAGTGATTCTCTTTTCATCGGAACGGGTTACAACGGACCATTCCGTGGCTACATAGATAACGTCGTGATATCACCTGGTATATGGACAGGAAAACAGATCGCCACATGGATGGCGGCCGGACTCGACGTTTGGCACAGGGGGCCGGACTTGCCGCCCTTGAGCATCTACAACTTTGACGGCTCCCTGGCATCAGGGATGTCTTCGGACCTCCGCATGAGATTTAATGGCACAGCCCGGTTCAGTCACCCGGCATATTATGGCAGCGTCCCGACTTCTCCTATGTTGCGTGCAGACGATCTCGGCTATCCCTACGGCTTCATGTTGAAAGCCTCAGACCGGCGAATCCCGGCAGCAGAAACGCGAGGGAACATGATCGAAGACTCGCTCTCGGTAGTCGACGAACCGACGATTTCGAGTATGCGCCTCGCGCTCACAATCAATCACACGATGACGACGGATCTCATCGTTTCCCTTGTCCATCCAGCCGGAGATTCCGTCATCGTGTTCAACAGGGGACAACTTCTCCACCCTCTGGAGAACATCAATGCAATTTACGATGACTGGGCTGACAGCGCGACTGCATATGATAAATCGGTTGGCTGGCTCCCACGTGTGAAGCCGTGGGCCTCGCTCAATGGGACATTTGGGGGGAGGAGCGCGAAAGGCATGTGGAGACTGCGCGTGAATGATGTCTCAGGTGGGGATGTTGGTCGCCTCTACATTTGGGGACTGCAGTTCAACAATCAGGCTGCGACCGGAGTAGCGCAGCATGGTACTTCTGATGTTCCCGAGAAAACGAAGCTCTTCCAGAATTACCCGAACCCATTCAATCCATCGACGGTGATTCGCTATCAGGTGGGATCTGCCGGCATGGTACGGCTTGCCATCTATGATCTGCTCGGTCGTGAGGTGTCGGTGTTGGTAAACGAAAGGAGGGAAGCCGGAATCTACGAGGCGAACCTTGACGCGTCGAGGCTTTCCAGCGGAGTCTACCTCTATCGGCTGGAGGTCCGCCCTCTGGACTCCGCCATCGGGCGTGACTCCAAGAGCGGAGCGGGCGATTTCGTCCAGGCTTGCAAGCTGGTCGTCGTGCGGTGATTTCACCCTCCATGTGAGATGGTAATATGAGTGATTTCACCTGGGAATCGGCCTCTTCTCCATTGTGGAGAATAATGATTTTTTACCGTAGCTTATATGCAATGGGAGTGGAAACGATTGAGAGGAAGGCTTGCGATGGCAACAGCACATCAGTTTACGGCGATCATTGAGCGGGAAGACGATTCTTACGTTGCGCTTTGTCCCGAACTCGACATCGCGAGTCAGGGAGCAAGCGTTGAAAATGCGCGCCTGAACCTCAAGGAAGCAATAGAGCTTTTTTTTGAATCCGCTTCTCCTGAGGAAATTCGTGAGCGGCTTCATGATGAAATCTTTATCACCCGCCTTGAGATAGCCGTTGCCTAGCTCCGCATACTCTGCGGCCGGGACGTCTGTCAGATTCTCTCCCATCACGGCTTCGTGGAGGTGCGACAACGAGGCATTCACATTGTCATGCAGAAGAGGATTCCCGGCTCGACCATTACTGTCCCCGTCCCCAACCACGCCGAGATCAAGCGTGGAACGCTCAAATCGATCATCCGCCAGTCGCAGTTGCCCATAAGCGAGTTCGAGGGGTAGGCCAATAGCTGTCTCGCTCTCCTCACGAGAATGACTTGCGAAACCTCGCCCGCGGAAGGATCAATCATAACCGAGGATGTTAGGAGTAATCCTCGTGCCCGGAACCGGTGGACCCTGTGGCTGCAACAATAACCAGGCCTCGGATACTGGACGAAAATTGCTCATCGCCAGAAGAACAGAGGTTAATCCCATATTCATCCTATAGATCGATTGACCCGTCGCTTTCTTATAGGTAGGATGGATATAGTTGGCGGCCAGGCAAATAGCCTGACTCGAGAAAAGTGTACTTACGTGACTAATGGTTAATAACGGAGTGCCAAACCATCTACCATACGCCAATGGGGACCGCATGCGCTTTCCCCGCAGCAGACTGCACGAGGCCGCTCTGGCATTGCTGACCTTCCTGCAGTTCTGCCCATCTACACTCTTCCCGGCTGACCCTCCGCTTTACATCGACAAGATCGAGATTGTGCGCAAAGATATCTTCGACACCACGAAAGTCGAAGACCGTCACTTCCTGGGTTCGGTTGTCAACGGTCTCCATGTCCTGACGCGCGAAGACGTCGTGCGAAGAGAACTTCTTTTCAAAGAGGGGGACGCGCTTGATGAAACAGTCCTTCAGGAATCAGCGCGGAATCTTCGCGCACTCGGATACCTGGGCGACGTGACGATCTCCTCATATGCAATATCAGAAACATCCGCCGTTGTTGCCGTGGTGACACAGGATCGCTGGAGCATCGATATGCTTCCCGCGTACAAACAGGAGGGTGGAGCCACAGCACAACGCTATACGCTGAAAGACGACAACTTCCTTGGTGGGGGGCATAGCCTGAGTCTGAGCTATTCTTACCGGACGGACCGTCCATCCCCCCACGGGACGGAAGTGGTATTGCGGGAAAGGAACCTCTTCGGAACCAGACTGCAGGCACTCCTTCAGCAAAGAAACGGATGGGACCAGCAAAGAACTACCGTCGGTCTTGAGCAGGCGTACTATTCCGACAGGACACCCTGGGCTGGCGGGATCAGTGCGGAGTTCGGCCGCCAGAAACAGGTGTTCTATCGCGATGGCATGCTGGCCTATGATGAAGAGACGGAAAGACAAATGCAGTGCGGATGGCTCTCGATGTCCTTCGGATCCCGCGCTCTCGTGCGGCCGGCAATCAGCTACCTGCGCATCCGGACCAACTGCATCGAGCCGCGGATCTACGATAACCTTGATCTCGTCACCATCAGCACAAGCTACCTGGATCGGGCGTTTGTCGAGCGCTCCAATCTCAACAGCTCCGGACGCACCGAAGATATGCCCGTGGGGTTCTGGGCAGGAGTGACGCTGGGAAGAAACTTCCTCGTACAGGGAGTATCTGCGCCTCTTTACGTGGGAGGCGTGACGCTGCAGCATGCTATGCTTCTCACGGATCGATTCTACATGGGATGGAATGCGTCTTTCCAGGGCTACTGGGGCGGCTCTCGGAAAGAAGAAGCGACGGTCTCTGTTCTACTCCTCCACCATCTGAAGATCTCAGCGTTTCAAACCCTCGTGGCGCAGGTGAATGCTGTTGCAGGTATTGGATGGTCAGGGCGGCGCCAGCTCCTCCTCGGCTCGTCAACGGGCCTTCGGGGGTATGGTGAAAGGAGCTTTGCGGGCGACAGGATGATTACCTACAGCCTGGAGCATCGGATCTTCACCAACCTGAACCTGCTCTTCTTCCGGGTCGGGGGGGCTCTGTTTCTGGATGGCGGGACGGTCTGGTCAGGGGATGCTCACCCCGGAAGACAGCGATTCTCCAATGCCGCCGGTGTAGGGCTCCGCATTGAGAATACGAAAGTCCAGGGTGCGGGCCTGATCAGAATCGACTGGGCGATGAACCTCGATGAACAGAAACCCGGTCAGATCATTATCTCCAGCAAACTGCCATTCAATGCGTTTCTCAATCTCGACGGCGTCTCGGGGCTCGGGTCACCGGGGGTGGAGTAAATCCGCTTCACAAGTCCTCTAAGCATGAAAACTTCCTAGATTCCTACAAGTGAATCAGTGGAGGATCGTTATCTTGGCAGCTGCCGTCACCTCTGTCTGGCGTCCGTGACCCGGACGTAGTCCCACATCACACCGACCGTTCATGTTGATTTAGAACTTCGGGTTGCCTATGTTTTCGCATGAGCTCCAGACCGCCTCATTTCCCCTGTGCCGTCCTTTTCCTGTTGATCGTCCCGTTGGGTTTTCCCTTTCGGGCCATAGCCCAGACGTCGTTTTCCGACAGCTCGTTGTTGCGCCACGCGTCCTACGTCCGAGAGGCCATACAGGAAATTGATAATGCTCGCCTGTGGAATTCGATTGACCTCGACCGCTCAGACATCCAGGACCTCCGCAAGTCTGTGAGTGCCGGAGATTTCGAGCGGGCGGCAATCGCGTGGGGTGCGTACTGGTCGGGGAAAAAACAGCCCGCGTACATAACCTCGATGGACCATCTTCTGCAGGATACTGACATGCTGGAATCCCCGATGGATTTCCGGGATGCGATGCTCCAGTCTGCGGACGAGCGGGACACGATCATTGCCCGCGCAGACCTGATACTGCAGAACACGATCCCGACGTGGGGAGACAACGTTATCACGTTTGGAGAGAAGTTGGATTTCAACAGAGATATGGGGCAGTCGGGGAAATACGGTTTTCACTATTGGACTTGGTCCCGTCCGCTTCTCATGGCCTCGGTACTCACAGGTGATGAGAAATACCTGGAGAAGTTTGATAAACTGTTCAACGCGTGGTACGAGCAGCGCAACTCGATCACCCGGGGGTTTCCTTCCCTGGATGTTGTTTACTATGAGCTCGGGCTGGGGATGCGGAACCGGATGTTCATCGAGTACTACCTTCTCCCTCGCCGGCAGCGAAGCCCCGAGTCCCAAGTGCGGCTGCTCAAGACATTCCTTGCCGCAGGGCGCTGGCTCTATCAACTGGAGAAATGGGAAGGGTACAGGCCGGGCAACTGGCAAGTCCACGGCTCATACATGCTTGTCCAGCTCGCGCTTGTGTTCCCCGAGTTTCGCGAATCGGCACAATGGCGGCAGACAGGTCTGCAGCGGATGATGGAACACCTGGAGCAGGACTTTTTCCCCGATGGCGGACATTCCGAGCGCTCCCCCCGAAACTACACGATGGCGACATACCTGAACTACCGCAACCTGGCATACCTCCTTGCAGCGTACGAGACCGAGCAGGGAGCCGCGAGGCGCATCCATGCATCCATGGGCCGCACGTTCGAATGGTGGAGAAACATGCTTACTCCGACGGGCGAGGTTCCGGCCATCAATGACAGCCATCGAGGGCTCTTTCCGGAGAGAATCACGCGCGACCGAAAACGGCTTTCCGCAGGCGACAGCGGTGCCCGTCCGCGATACACCTCCCGCCATTTGCCCGCGTCAGGATTCACCGTCATGCGAAGCGACTGGTCGCGGGATGCATTGTACATGACGGTCAATTACGGCCCGTCCGCAGGATTTCATACTCACCTGGACCTCCTCGATTTCGAGCTCTATGCTTACGGAACACCGCTCGCCGTGGACGCAGGCATCGGCCTGACCTACGACGACTCCCTCTATCTCACCTGGTACAGATCGTCGCCGGCACACAACATGGTTGTCGTCAACGACAGCAACGTTGAACGGGAAGGGTTGCGGGGAGAGAACATTCAGTGGGCTTCCACCGCCACCGTGGACTATTTCGCCGGAGAAGAAAACGGATACCGGCGATTCCTTGTCCGCCATCGCAGGCAGATTGCGTTCGTAAAGCCTTCCTACTGGCTTGTCGTGGATGACCTTCACTGCAGCCGCAGCAATGACACTCTCTCCTGGTACTTTCATTCTCCCACTGTTCTTCTTCCCGCTGGTACGGGATTCGAAAGCGAATCTGCTCCCGGGATCCGGATTATTCCAGTTGGTGTGAACTGTACCAGCCGGGTCGGGAAAGGAATGGCGGCAAGTACAAGTGACCGGGTGCCGGGTAGAACAGAGGAGATCAATTGGGTGAGGTTCGACCAGCTCAGCCTGGCAGACTCTGCCAACCAGTTTCCCATCCTCCTCTTTCCATTCCGTGCTGCCAGCGACATCCCCCGGGTGGCCAGGCTTTCTGCGCAACACTTCGTCGTTCAACATGCTGGATCAGTCGACAATCTGCATTTTACATCCGGGGCGTATGCGGACGACACGATGCAAACGGACGCCTCGTTTGTTCTCATCAGGAAAAGAAACGACGGCCGGCTATCGTATGTTGTGGTAAACGGCACGTTTCTGAGGTATCGCACAAAGATTCTCTGGAGCTCTTTTTCTGCAGGCTCCGGCGAGGGGGAAGTGCCGTAGACCCCGGTTCTGTATCATTCAATAAACCTTGACGAAAGTGCCTCTCCATGTATCGACGTGAATTTCTGAAGACGAATGCATCCGCACTCTGCTTGGGGCTTGGCTCAGTAGTGCCAGGATCAATGTTCCAGGAATTGTTCTATTACGCATGGAGCTGGGACAAATGGCGGGCCCTGACCGGAACAAAACCACAGCGGTACCTGTCCGATCAGATTGGGCAGCATGAGCTTGTTGACCTGCTAACGGTGGGAGGCCGCAGGATTGTGAGCCCCGAAGAATGGCTCACGAAGCGGGAAGAAATCAAGCACATCCTGTTGCAGGTCCTGGGAGATCTTCCTCGTGCCACACCCCCGCTCAATCCGAGAATCGTGGAAGAGAAGGACTTTGACAAGTATGTGCGCCGGAAAGTCGTCTATACGGTGGAATCAGGCGACGACGTTTCTGCCTATGTCTTTCTCCCGAAAGATGGCGTCAGGAGGCATCCCGCAGCGTTGTGCGCACACCAGACGAATCCGTACGGCAAACGCGAAGCTGCCGGCATCGATGGAAATCCCGCGATGGCATTTGCGCCCGAGCTGGCAGAGCGGGGCTACGTTACCATTGCGCCGGATGAAATCTGCTTCGGCGAGAGACATAATCCGTTGCTTGGCCATTACGGCGATGCCATTGCGTTCTATGAAAAGCATAAGGAGTGGTCCATTGCGGGAAAAATGATCTGGGATAAATCACGGGCGATTGACTACCTCCAGACGCTGGACGAAGTCGATCCGGAGCGGATTGGCGCGATCGGGCATTCGCATGGAGCGTACGGATCGCTGCTTGCTGCCGCGTTTGACAGCCGCATCAAAGTCGTGATCTCAAGCTGCGGTTTCGTCCCATTCCGCACCGACGGCAACACGTTTCGCTGGTCGCATGCCACAGCATTAATACCGAAGCTCGGGTTCTTTCTCGGCGGAAGAGAAATGACTCTGCAAACCTTCCAGAATATCAGACTCAAAGAAGTGGATCAGACTCCCTTCGATTGGCATCATATTCTCTCTCTCATCGCTCCGCGGGCGCTCTTCCTCTCCGTTTCGCTGGATGATGAGGTTTTTCCCGGCGGCGAAAGTATCAGGAGCCAGGTGGTACCTCGCATCGAGCCAATCTACGAACTGTACAAGCATCGCGAGAACTTTGCAGCGCATTTCTTCCACGGAGGACACACCATCCCTCAGGAAGCCCGGGCAAAAGCGTTTGCGATGCTGGACCGTTGTCTGATGGATAACACGAAGTGACGGCACCGAAGAATTCGCGCGCAATTGACTCTGCCCCCAACCCGTTGTATATTGCCGCCGTATTGTTGGTACCTCGTGCCGTAGGAATCATACATGCGCGGGGGAGATTCCATGATCGGTCAGACGGTTTCCCACTACAAGATTCTTGAGAATCTGGGAGAAGGCGGGATGGGCGTCGTCTACAGAGCCCAGGACACTCGCCTCAAGCGCACCGTAGCCCTCAAGTTCCTTCCTCCGAATCTTACCCGCGACGATGAAGCCAAAACCCGCTTCATGCACGAAGCCCAGGCCGCGTCAGCCCTCCAACATCCTAACATCTGCACAATCCACGATTTTGATGAGACCGCAGATCACCAGCTGTTCATAGTGATGGATTGCTACGACGGAGAGACGCTGAGATCGCGAATCGCGAAGGGGGATTCACGAATTGGAGATGCGATTGACATCGCCATTCAGGTGGCGCAAGGGTTGGAGAAAGCTCACGAAAGCGGGATTGTACACCGCGACATCAAGCCGGCCAATATCTTCGTCGACAGGGATGGTATCGTGAGGATTCTGGATTTTGGAGTGGCGAAGCTCTCGAGCCAGACGGTGCTGACCAGGAGCGGCGGTACCGTCGGTACGGCAGCATACATGTCGCCGGAGCAGGCGCGGGGAGAACAGGTCGATCAACGGACGGACATCTGGTCATTGGGCGTCACACTATATGAGATGATCTGCGGCAAGCCTCCGTTTGCCGCGGACTACGAGCAAGCCCTCATCTACCTGATCCTCGGTGAGGAACCCCAGCCGATGCGGAACGCGCAGGAACATCTTCCCGTCGAGCTGGAACGCATCGTGGAGAAGGCCCTGGCCAAGAATGTCGCTAAACGCTACCAGCACGTCGGCGACATGAAGGCAGACCTGCAGGCACTCAAACGACAAGTCGAGGCAGGCACAGCAACGTCGCGAACGTTTACCCTGAGAATCCCGCGGAAGAAACGGCCTTACGTATATGGTGCCTTGGTTCTCATGGTAATAACGATCGTGGTTGCGGTGCTCGTTTCCTTGGGAGGTGGGAAGGAGGCGATAGATTCCCTGGCCGTCCTTCCGTTCGAGAACCTCTCGGGCAATCCCGATCAAGCCTATCTGGCGGACGGAATCCATGAGACACTGATTACTGACCTGGCCAAGCTCAGTGGGTTCCGGCGTGTCATTGCAAGATCATCCGTCAAGCGGTTTGCCAATACTTCGTTGTCGCCGCGGGAAATCGCAGAGCAACTTGGCGTGAGGGCATTGCTGACCGGATCGGTTTCGAGATTCGGGGACGAGATTCAGGTGACGGCTCACCTGATCAATGCGCCAACGGAGAATACCGTCTGGTCCGAACGCTACATTCGAAAAGCCGGAGATGTGCTTCCCCTGGTGAACGAGATCGTCACTACGCTGGCTCGACAGATCGAACTCCGTCTGACGTCTGCCGAGCAGGCACGGCTTCAGGTCCCTCGAAATGTGAAGTCTGACGCGTTCGAGGCGTACCTGCAGGGAACGTTTCACTATACCAAGCAGACGAAGGAAGATCTCGACAAGGCGGAACGATATTTCAATCTGGCTCTGGAAAAAGATTCCACCTTTGCCCTTGCATACGGCGGACTCGCGAGGGTCTGGGCGATACGGGCGGACGCCGGTTTCCAGCCCCCCCGTGAGACGTTTCCTAAGGCAGAAGCATTTGTTGCCAGGGCACTTGCGATGGATTCTACGATGGCGGAACTTCACGTTGATCTCGCCAATATCAAGAATGCGACGGACTGGGACTGGGGAGGTGCAGAGCTGGAATTCAAACGGGCGCTCGCCATCAATCCAAACCTGGCCGATGGGCATTTCTTCTATGCTGACTTTCTTCATTACCTCGGTCGGTCGAAAGAGTGGGAGATTGAGATGGAGCGCGCCCTCGAGCTGGATCCTTTGAATGATTTCAAGCGTACCTACTACGGGTGGAACCTCAATTACGCGGGGCGCTACGACGAGGCCATCCCCATTTTTCTCAAACTCCTCGAAACGGGTCCGAATAAGTCGGCAAATTATCTAGGCCTCTGGGGAGCTTATTATAAGAAGGGTAGGTACGGGCAAGCGCTGTCAGAAGCAAAGAACTACTTCCTGACGAGCGGTGGCGGCGAATTTGGCGAGTCTTTGAGCGCAGACAGCGTGGTCAGCGAGGCCGCGTACCGCGCTGCAATGCGGCGTACCGGGCAAATCATGGCACAACGTTCGGCCCAAAGACACGTTCCAGCTATCCGGATCGCGCGCATGTTCGCTCATGGGGGGGACAACGACAAAGCCATGTTTTGGCTGGAACGGGCATATGAGGCGCGCGAGTCTCCCCTGATGCGGCTTGCCGTGTTCTGGGACTGGGACAATTTGCGTTCCGACGCACGCTTCCAGGACCTGCTGCGACGGATGAATCTACCGGTTGGAAACTGATCGACAAAGCGAATCTCAAGCGTCAATCGCGATGCACCATGATTCAAACAAGACTCTCCACCACAACACAGGGAGGTAATCATGATACGCGCGGGCCTAATAGGCTTGTCCGTGATCGCGTTTCTGCTCTTGACTCAGCCATCAACCACATGCGCCCAGGGTAACGAGGTGCGTCCCAGCCTCCAGGCCGGCGTCATGCAGAGACTCGGGACGAATACCGATATCACCATTCAATACGGCAGACCGGGAGTCAAAGGAAGAAAGATCTGGGGCGGCCTCGTGCCGTATGGCATGGCTCCGGGAAACGAATACTCCGGGGGAAAGCCATATCCGTGGCGGGCCGGCGCCGATGAGAATACGACCATTGAACTGAGCAAGGATGTTCTCATCGAAGGAAAGAAACTGGCGGCGGGCAAATACGGCATCCACATGATCCCTTCGGAAAAAGAATGGATCGTTGTTTTCAGCAAGAACAACTCCAGCTGGGGAAGTTATTCCTACGACCCCAAAGACGATGCGCTGCGGGTCAGTGTGACTCCCGTTGAAACCCCGCACATGGAGTGGCTCACATACGGCTTTGATGACCTTAAAGGAACCTCGGCAACCGCTTTCCTCCACTGGGAAGGTCTGAAAGTGCCGTTTAAGATTGAGCTGCCGTAGGGATAGAGGCAATCTCAAGAACAAAGGAACAGCGAAGCAGAATGGAGTGAAATGAACGAAACACTCGCCCCGCCACTCTTCGATGTGGTGGGGCGCCTTTTTTGTTGAGGTGGGCTGAGTCGAAGGGTCGAGGGCCCTAGTATGTCGAGGGCCCTAGTACCCTCAGAAGTTGACTATCAGCCTTCCCTGCAATATCTTGCCGCCGTGCCGCTAGATTTTCTTGCTGTCACTATCGCACACTCTCGCGCTAAACCCCATGCTTGACAAGGTCGTCTCCCACAATCACGCGCAGACGCCCGCGGATCTCTCGACATTCGAACGCACGACCTACCGCAAGGTGACCTGGCGGCTGATTCCCTTTCTCTTCTTCCATATCCTGTCATACGTCGACCGCGTCGTACTTCTTGGTAGTACAAGTGGATTTGGAGTGCCAGCCGCCGACTGTATCCTGGTAGCGAATGAAGTAGTTGTCGGTGCGCGGTTCTTTGAGAGAAAGGGGTGGTGGATAAAAAAGCCTCCGAATTTCACGTATACCGTTACGTATACGGCATACATTCGGAGGCTAAGGCCGCTAACCTCACTGCTCTAAGTCATTGTCTTCTATGGTGCTCGGAACAGGACATGTCAACTGTGCGAAGTCAATCGACGATCAGCTCGGCTCCTGGTGGATTCTGAAGGAAATGCCCCTTCGGTAGTGGCGTCCTTGGCACGGTCTAGAGTGACCCCGTTGCGCCCTTCGATACCCCTTGCGCGTTCTCCTACGCTGGTGTATATTTCTGGCACAGACATCGGTGCCTGATGGCTTCCTCAGCCTGAGGGCCGCCGCTCTGGACCCCGTACCAGTTGCCCCGTTGTAGAGTCCTCCTCGACGACCCCGGGCTGACATTCCGATAATAAGGCAGGGAAGGTCACATCTCAGTGCCTCGGATGTTACCGGAGCCCTGATGCAATCCCCATGCCTCGCACGTAGGAGCCACCTGCAATGGAGAAGCATCCGCCCCTCGTTTCGGATCTCTCGTGGATCCTTGGAGTCCTACTCTTCCCCTGCGTGCTCCAGGCCCAGGAGGTTCATCCGCGGTTTGAGGATTACAAGAACATCTTTCCCACCTGCGTCTACCAGGACTCGTTCGGATTTCTCTGGATTGGCACTCAGGTCGGCCTGACTCGCTACGATGGGTACAGCTTCAAGCGTTACACGGTTGCTCTCAATGATTCCAATGCGATCTCGAATCTCTGGGTGACGGATATCGACGAAGATCACCGTGGGAATCTTTGGATCGGGACCTATGGAGGCGGCCTCAACTACTACGATCAGAAAACCGGCCGCTTCGTCCACCATGCACTCACCAACGCGGCTTCGGGAGGAGTGGCGAGCGACTTCATCAACGCGTTGACTGCAGACGACGACGGCTCAGTCTGGCTGGGCACCGGAGATCGAGGTGTTATTCACCTGACCGTGGATTCCGGGGGGACCCCGCGCTGGAAAAGATACGACCTCACCGACCCCGCGTCGTCCACCCCACCCAAGGGGCAGAACTTCATCCTTGCCCTCCACAAGGACCGTGAGGGATATGTCTGGGCAGGTACAATCCGGGGTGGTTTGACCAGGATTTACCCCAGGACGGGCGATGTTCGCCACTATCGCAATGAACCCGGTAATCCACTTAGCCTCAGTCATAACACCGTGGGTTCCATCTGCGAGGATGAAGCGGGAAATCTCTGGATCGGCACGGGCTTCGAGGCGATTCCGGACGGCGGGGGGATCAACATGTTTGACCGCAACACTGAGCAATTCCGCCGCTTCAAGCACGATGCTTTGGATCCGACTTCGCTCCCCTCCGACAGGATCGGTTCCCTCCTGATAGACCGCGGGGGGACTCTATGGATCGGTACACTGGATGAGGGACTGGCGTCGATCCCCTTGCATGGACTGGCGGTCGGGAAGAAGACCTCATTCACAAGCTACCCGGATCTGCGGAAGGAGATCATCGTGTCGCTGTATGAGGACCGGTGGGGGAACGTGTGGGCTTCCACGTTCGGGTCATTGCTGTACAAGCATGACTCCCTTCAGAACCCCTTCATCCACTACCGGAGGTATGCGGGGAAAGCGAACAGCATGAGCAGCACGGGCGTGCAGAGCGTGTTCTTTGACCGATCGGGAAATCTCTGGTTCGGGTTCTACTCTACCGGCCTCGACAGATACGACCCCCGCCCTGGTCGCTTCACACACTACCGGCATCGTCCGGATGACCCCCGCAGTATCGGTGCAGACCGTATCAATGGAATCTGCGAAGATGACAGTGGCTACGTCTGGCTCGCGACGAACGGTGGGGGGCTGAACCGGCTCGACCCCCGTGACGGAGCCGTGCTGCAGCTGAAAGGAATCAGGAAATACCCCGGTGAGGTCGCCTCGAATTTCCTCAGGGCCATTCTTGCGCGACGCGGCGGCGGTTTCTGGGTGGCGCTGCAGAATTCCACCCTCCGGCTCTACGATAGAGTGGTGGACCGTTTCATCACGGTCGATCTCCCCACCAGAAGTGGGCCGGTCGCAGAAATTGCCTCACTCTGCGAGGATCAATCCGGAGCACTCTGGGTGGGAACCATGGGTGAAGGGATTCTCCGTGTCCGGATGGAGAAAGATCGGCCCCTGGATGTGAAACGGTTCGTGCGCATTCCCGGCGAACGAAATTCTCTGAGCTATAACGGTGTAAACGACATCATCAGAGCGGGGATCCTGGACACCAATGCGCTGTGGATCGCCACGGATTTTGGGCTGAATCGACTGGACCTGGAGACATCTACGTTCACACACTTCTTTGAGCGCGACGGGATGGCAAGCGATGTTGTGCTCAAGGTGCTGGAGGACGCCCGGGGGAATATCTGGTGCTCCACGATAGAAGACATTTGCATGTATGATGTCCGTCGCAAACACATCACCAGCTACGGCCTGAGCGACGGCCTGCCGTTCATCGACTTCGGCGGTGCCCGCCAGAACGCCGCTCGAGCACCCGACGGGCAAATGGTGTTTTCCGGCGCATCGGGATCTCTGGGGTTCTATCCCGAGCGGCTCCGCCGCAACACGCGTGTCCCACCCGTGTACCTGACAGACATCCGGGTCTTTCACGAAAGTCTTGATCTCGACACCGCCGTTCAGTTCACTCATCGGGTGACTCTCTCGCACTCTCAGAATACCCTCTCCATTGAGTTCATAGCATTGAGTTTCACACACTGCGAAAGGAACCAGTACGCGTACAAGCTGGAGGGTTTTCAGGACGAGTGGACCTACTGCAGGACAGAGCGGACCGCGAGCTTCAGCAATCTCGATCCTGGCAGGTATGTGTTTCGGGTCAAAGGATCGAACAATCACGGTGTATGGAACGAAGAAGGAACATCGCTTCTTATTACCATCACGCCCCCCTGGTGGAGGTCACGCTGGGCGTACGCTGGATATGTTCTCTTGGCCGTTGGGACCATCGTGGGGGCCTGGCGGCTGCAAACACGCCGGCTCCGAACGAGGCACGAACTTGAACTGAGGCGGGTGGAGGCGGAGAAGATGAGGGAACTGGATTCGCAGAAGTCGAACTTCTTTGCGAACATCTCGCATGAGTTCCGAACCCCCCTGACATTGATCCTTGGACCCGTTTCGCGGTTGCTTTCCCGGCCGCGGAACGAGCTGGATCGCCAAGATCTCGGGATCATGGAGCGGAACGCACGACGCCTTCAGCGGCTCATCAACCAGCTTCTGGACCTCGCGCGCATCGAAGCCGGAAGGCTGAAGCTTCACGCCCACCCGGTTGATCTGGTGCGTTATTTGAACAGAGTCGTCGCCACGTTTGAGTCTCATGCGCGATTGCGGGACATTGATCTCTCGTTCACCGCGATCCCTGACCGCATCGAGGTCTTTCTGGACCCGGAGAAGTTTGAGGATGTGATCTACAACCTTCTCGCCAACGCATTCAAATACACGCCGGATGGTGGGAAGGTAGAGGTGAGAGCTGCGCTTGGGGCGCATGATGGTCGACACGACGGCGGTTCCAAAGGGCCCTCCTGCGTGGAAATCACGGTGTCGGACACCGGCATCGGGATCCCGCCCGAAAGCCTGGACAAAGTGTTCGAGCGGTTCTACCAGGTTCAGGAACCGAAGGCGCGTGAGCTAGGGGGAACCGGTATCGGGCTGGCCTTGGTGAAGGAACTCGTCGATCTGCATCACGGAAGCATTTCTGTGGAAAGCCATGTGGGAGGGGGGACGACATTCAGAATCCAACTGCCCATAGGGAAGGGCCAATTCGGTTCAGACGAGGTTGCGGAAGACGAACTTGATCAGGACGAAGTCCAGGGGCCTTCTGTGGAGGTTTCTGAGGTCCCTCGAGCCGAGGCGGAGTCGACACGGAGTGCCCGGGAGGCTAGAGATCGGCAAAGGGCGCTCGTGCTCGTGGTGGAGGATAACCCGGATATGCGCACATACCTTACCGGGTCCCTGAAGGCTGACTATCGCGTCGTCGAAGCAACCGACGGGGAGGCAGGTCTTCAGGTGGCGATAGATGGGATCCCCGACCTCGTGATCAGCGACGTAATGATGCCGAGAATGGACGGGTTCGAGCTCTGCAGGCGACTGAAAGACGACGACCGGACCAGCCATATTCCGGTCATTCTCCTGACAGCCCGCGCGACCTCGAGGGATAGGCTGGAAGGACTGGAACGGGGAGCCGATGATTACATCATCAAGCCGTTCGATGTTGGGGAACTCAAGGCTCGTGTGGGGAATCTCATCGCCCTCCGACGGAAACTGAGGGAACGCTTTGTCCGTGAGGGGCGATTTCTCCTGGAGAATGCTCCTGTCACGTCTCTGGATAAGGTTTTTCTGCGAAAGGTAATTGAGGCTGTGCAGCAGCACCTTCGAGACGACCAGTTTGGCGTTGAATCCCTCGCCCGGATTGTTGGATTCAGTGTTTCGCAGCTTGAGCGAAAGCTCGAGGGCATCGCAAGCCAGCGTCCCAATGAGTTCATTCGTGCGATCCGGCTCGAGCAGGCGCGGCACATGCTCGAGGCACGAGCGGGAACAGTCTCTGAAATCGCCTTTGACGTCGGTTTCAACAACCTGTCGTATTTTGCACGATCCTACAAGAAGAAGTTCGGTTTTTCCCCCTCCAGAACCCCTGAGGCAACCCGCAAGTAGCACCCGAGCAGGCTGACCCGTCTCCTCAGAGGTAAGATCCACCGGGGCGTGTAGGCTCCGGATCCAGCCGCTGTGCCGAATAATTGCAGGTAGATGCTGAATCCGTGTTAGCTTTCCGGAGCCGCATGAGCGTACCTTCCGAACACAGGTCGACGGTTGTTGTGTGCGCAAGCCGCCCTGCACAAACCACAACGAGAAGTCCTTGCCGGGATTACACCACGTGCGGAGGTATCATATGAAACCTTATCATTTCCTTCTGGTGTCCGTCGGGGCCGTGGCGTTCTTCGCTGCATTCAACGATTCATCGGCGGCCATTCGGCGCGTACCATCACAGTACGGCTCCATACAGCGTGCTATCGAAGCGGCCCTCGACGGAGATACTGTTCTCGTGGCAGACGGCACCTACTATGAGAACATCAGATTCATGGGGAAAGCCATCACGGTAGCCAGCCACTATCTCATCGACATGGACGCGAGGCACATCGACAGTACTGTCATCAATGGGAGTCGGCCGGCCAGTCCCGACTGGGGTTCCACCGTACTCTTCATCAATGGCGAGGACACGAGTTCTGTACTCTGGGGGCTGACCATCACGGGCGGAACAGGCTCTGTGAACCCCTCCGGCTACCGCGTGGGTGGTGGTATCTGGATAAAGGCGGGCTCCGGCGCTAGAATCTGCCACAATAGGATCATTTCCAACAACGTGTCTCAGCTCACGTTTGCGCTTGGAGGGGGTGTTTCCGCCGGATCCCCATATCAGCCCGGGGGCTGGCTTATTCTTGAAGACAACGAAATCTCCCGGAACACCGTCACAGGATCAGAAGGCGTTGGAGGGGCCGGTGTGCTCTGCTCGCTACCTGCGAGGATCCAGCGGAATCGCATTGAAGGCAATGAAGGTTTCACAGGGGGAAGCGCTGACGACGGCGCCGGGATAAGCTGCTGGACAGATGTTCAACGAGGGAAGAAGGAACTGCTCCTGTGCGGGAATATCATTACCAGAAACAAGTTCACTTCAACGGGTGTAGATCAGTACGGTCAAAGCGGTCTCGCCGGGGGAATGTCCGTTGTTGGATACCGGGGGATTGTCGAGCACAATGTCATCACTGAGAACGAACTCGAGGGACCTGCGGCGTTGTACGGCGGGGGTGTCTTGATAAGCGACTGTAATGACTCTACGGAATTCCGCAACAACAGAATCAGCGGAAACAAGTTGATCGGGAACGGGGAGCAACGGGGTGGGGGAGTGTGCGTCTGGGAGTGCAGCCCGAAAATCTACAACAACATCATTACGGGCAATGAGGGGAGGATGGGGGGAGGGGTCTATGTGGGTGGGACCGCGTCTACGGGTCGGCCGCAGATGATCAACAACACCATATGCGAGAATCAAGCGTCGTCTGGATGTGGCCTTTACGCAGATTCTTCATATCCGGTTGTCATCAATTCGATCCTGTGGGATCAGAATCAGGACACGGAGGTCTGGCAGGTGGGAGGACAGGTCACGATCGCGTATTCGGATGTCAGGGGTGGCTGGCTAGACACGGGGAATATAAACGCCGATCCGCTTCTTTTGCCAGGGGATTCAATGTGTAACCTGATGTCAAGTAGTCCTTGCATCGGACGCGGCATTGACTCCATTCAGATTGGTGGAGTCTGGTACCATGCGCCAACAAGCGACTACGACAGGACGGCACGCCCAATGCCGACGGAAACTCATCCTGACATGGGTGCGCAGGAGGAGCAGATCACTGTGGATGTTGAGACCCAGGAGCTTGTGCCCTTGACATATCAGCTGTATCAGAACTACCCCAACCCCTTCAACCCCTCAACCACTATCCGCTACGATCTCCCGAGCCGCTCCCATGTGATCCTGACCGTCTTCAACACACTCGGGCAGCAGGTAGCCACGCTCGTCCAGGGGGAACGGGAGGCTGGGTATCACGAGGTCAAGTTTGATGCTTCAGAACTTGCGAGCGGAGTGTATCTGTACAGGATGCAGGTCCGCCCTCTGGACTCCGCCATCGGGCGGGACTCCAAGAGCGGAGCGGGAGAATTCGTCCAGACGCGAAAGTTTGTCCTTCTGCAGTAATGACCGTCAAGCCGAAAATTGAAAGAGCCCTCATCTCTAACGAGATGGAGGGCTCTTCTGTAAGTTGACCCAGTGCCCGGAACAGGAAATGTCGACTCTGCGAAGCCAATTGGGGATACGGAGGGCTCCTGGTGGATTATCAGGGAGATGCCCTTGGACCCCCCGAAGCCACGGCGGAAAAGTAACGAAAAAGGTAACGTTACTTTGAGGTGACGTTACTGATATCCTCGCCATCGTTTAGTACCGTTCAGTTTTCGGATTCCCTCCCAGTCGTAAGGACAAGCGTCCGTCCGACGCATGAACTGAACCAGCAACAGAGGGCTTCGCCGCCCCGGGATGGGTGACGCGGTTCCTCCTTCCTGAAAGACCTTGCGTGTACACCTTTGTCGGCGTATATTGCCGGCACAGACTGTTTGGCGCCCAATGGTCCCTTAGCCTCTGGGCCGCCGCTCTGGACCCTGTATCAGTTCCTCCGCCTTAGAGCCCACCCCGACGACTCGCATGAGGATTCCATGTGCAGCGGTGCCGCCTGGGGGGCTGACGCCTCGTCGCATGCCTAGATCCCCGAAGAGCCCCACGGTGCATATCCCTTTTTGGAGGAGGACAGGATGACAAGATCTCTCGTTCACCTCGCGCTCGCTACTCTGCTAGCGTGCTCTTCTGCATCCACGCAATGGCTTCAGACGAGCGGCCCTGAGGGCGGAGAGGTAAATTGTTTTGCCGCCAGCGGCGAGTATCTGTTTGCCGGAACCGAGGTCGGTATACTTCTCTCAACCGACAACGGCACGAGCTGGGTGTACACTGCACTGAGGGGGACGGTTCTGTGCCTTGCCGTCAAACCCAACAGTGCATCGGCAACTTCTCTCTTTGCCGGGGGTCCTTTTGGAGTGGGTCGCTCCACGGACAACTGGAATAGCTGGGCTCATGCGGATGCCGGTCTGGGAGACAACGGCGTGAGGAGTCTCGCTGTGAAAGACACCAATATTTTTGCGGGGACGGACAGCGGTGGCGTTTTTCGTTCGAGGGATGAGGGTGCAAGCTGGTTTCCCGTCAATGAAGGCTTGACCAATATCTTCGTCAACTCTCTTGCCGTGATCGACAGAGATCTTTATGCTGCAACCGATAGTGGACTATTCCGTTTTTCAGATGACGGCACCAGTTGGGCGTTTATTGGACTTGCCGGGAAGATCGTCAATACTGTTGCCGCCATCGACACGAGTCTCTTTGCGGGAACCGAACGTGACGGTCTTTTCCGCTCGACTGATGTTGGGAGGAACTGGAAGGCGGACACCATTGCCGGCATGGATCCGTCTGTCAGAGCGTTTGCCGTGACCCCTCCGTATCTCTTTGCAGGCACGCCGGGCGGGCTCTATCGCACACCTGACGGCGGACGATCCTGGTCCCGCTTCGATGCGGGTCTGAGCAATCCAAACGTGAAGGCGTTGTGTATCAAAGGTGTGGTTCTCTTTGCCGGGACCTATGGTGGAGTCTTTCGTTCAACGGACGGCGGAGAGCACTGGAGCAAAACCAGCGCCGATATGAAGATCGTGTTTGTGGAAGCCCTTGCGAGCAGGGGTGAAACTCTCTATGCAGGGGGTATTAACGGAGTGTTTCGTTCGACTGACCGCGGTGATAGCTGGTCCGACGTTGTGAGTTGCTGGGCTCGTTCGCTTGCCATCGAAGGGATGAAGCTCTACTTGGGGACCACGGAACATGTGTTCTACTCATTCGACGACGGTGCCACATGGAACTTTCTCTGGTTGGGCGTGGCCGAAGGGCTGGTGTATGCCCTTGCCGTCAACGGTACGGAGCTTCTTGCAGGGATGGCGAGGGACGGGGTGCTGCGCATTGGGATTCCCACTCCGGGTGCCGGGATTGTTACCACGACGGACCTGAAAGATACTGCTGTCTATGCCCTCGCTGTCAGTGGAACGAATCTCTTTGCCGGGACTGAGAGGGGCGTGTTTCGCTCAACGAATGGCGGAATCAACTGGACTGCCGTCAATAACGGGCTGACGAAATTCGAAGTCCTGGCCCTCGCCGTTCAGGGGTCGCACCTCTTTGCGGGTACGAAAGAGGGAGGCATGTTCCTTTCGACAGACGACGGCGGCACTTGGACTCCTGCGGATAGCGGACTCACTGACGCGGATATACTGTCTTTCGCAATCAGTGGCAACAATCTCTTCGCGGGGACCTGGCAGGGCGGCGTCTTCCTTTCATCGGACAACGGCACGAGCTGGAATGCCGTCAATGACGGTTTAACGAATTCATCTGACCAGGTTTCTTCCGTCGTTCATGCCCTGGCAATTGTGGGTACAGATCTGTACGCTGGGACCCGGGGGGCCGGCGTATGGCGACGTCCACTCTCTGAGATGGTAGTGTCGGTGGAGAATACGCCAACCGAATTGCCCTCATCGTATTCTCTGCACCAGAACTACCCCAACCCCTTCAACCCGAGCACGTCCATCACGTACGAGTTGCCTATCAGCGCGGACGTGAGGTTGGCCGTATACGACGTGCTTGGCCGCGAAGTATCAGTTCTTGTGCAGGAAAGGAAGACGGCCGGAATACATAAACTCATGTTTGAAGGAGGAGGCCTCTCCAGCGGAGTTTATCTCTACAGGCTGCAGGTCCGCCCTCTGGACTCCGCCATCGGGCGGGACTCCAAGAGCGGAGCGGGCGATTTCGTCCAGACGCGAAAGCTTCTCCTTCTGCAATGAATGTTACACTGGAAAATGAAAGAGCCCCCAATCTCGCTACGAGATGGGGGCTCTTCTGTATGGTGATCTAGTGCCCGGAACAGGACTTGAACCTGCACGACCTCGCGGCCACTAGCTCCTGAAGCTAGCGCGTCTGCCAATTTCGCCATCCGGGCGTCAAAAATGCATTCTTTTCAGTACCTCGGCTAACCCAAAACCCAAACCGTGACGAACGAATGTGAGGATTTGCAACCGGGGTCAAATACGCTAATCGGCTTATGTAGAAATAATGTAAGGAAAAGTCCGGAGAATGCCAAGAGGCAAAAAAACCATCGGGACGGCGTTGTCGCCCGGTCCGCGGTCCTCTATAATTGTTTTACAAATTGGTGACAGGAAATTCTTCACATGTGAGTATCTTTCCCACACGGAAACGGGAAAGGGATTAGGAATGAAAACGCACATTCTTGGTTGTTTGGTTGGTGCGGCCATGTTTTCCGGCTGCTTCTGGGGCCACATTGAGAGATCTCAGACTCTGACCAAAGAAAATGCCACATCTCTTGTGGGGAAAGAAGCAACGGTCATGCTGACAGACTCCGTCGAGCACGAGGCCAGCATTCTTGAGATCACTGCTGATTCCGTTGTGCTTAGTGTCGCCGACTCTAACTTGCACATTCCCCTGACGAACGTCGAATCCATTCTCATTCAAGGTTCAGATTTAGGCCGTCCCATCGGAGCCTCCGTCGGTACTGTGGCAGTAATGGCCGTGGGCATGGCGAACATGAGTTCATCAAACGTGCTTTCGACCCGTACGCATAGGACCGAGGATTGGGTGTGGATTGCCGCTGCACTCCTCGCCACGAACGGCGGCGCCCTCATTGGTGAATACGTCTTTACCCCTAACTGGAGATACATCGTTTCTCCAATGAAATCGGGAGGGCTCCCTGAAACCCCAGAGTGGGGCGGTACAAACTCCCGATACGTGTTGGAGATAGAGAACTTCCTGGAGGAAACAGACTCCACCGTGACCATCTTGTGGCGGGGGAAATCAGTAACACTCCCAAAATCTGAGATCACCATCGAGAAGCGTGAAGGGGGATGCCGGGTTACAGTGCCGGTGCGACTGCTGCAGTAGGACGGCCGGCTATGTCATGAACTACCGAACAATTGCTGACTTCACCGAAGGCGGGAAGAGAGTACTTTTTGGGGAGGGGAGGAGGCGACATATGATGAGATGAAGACGGGGCTCGGGATTGCTTCCGGGGGGGTGTTCTTTGGAGCAAGGGGAACGGTGTAGTGTTGCGGTCATAGAGGGAGTGGAAAAGGCTTTTGAACCACGCAGAAAAGGGGTGAAAACGCCTCCTAGAGCTTCGCACCATGTAAGAAAATTCCTACACAAAAATTGCCGAAATTCCTACAAGAGAATCAGACTTTCAGGAATTGACAATTCTTCTGGGGGGTGGTAAATTTGGACCACATAGGTCTCCATGCGGTGGACGGGGCGGTTCCCATATGAGACCTGAGAGCGCAAGTCCGATCCTTGCTTCTGCTCTTACACTCCCATCTCTCTTACGCGGTTACCAACCGGCTCATCCAACCGCCCAATCCATCGTACTGAATGCTGTTCGGATCTCGAGGGAAACGTCAATGCGTCGTCGAGCGTTCCTCCTTTCCGACGACTCACCGACACGAGCCCAAGGCAGGCTCTAATACTCTACTGTCTAGTGAACGGAGGTGCGCAATGAAACAAATACGGGCAACATTTCTGCTCATCGTTGTTTCGGTACTCTCCCCGGTGGTCGTGAATGCGCAATCCGTTCCCGACTTCGACATGACCGCATACAAGGCCTTCCTTGCAGCACACCTGGACATGAGTTCGGATCAGCTCCTCGCACTTCATCCGGCGAGTTACTTCCAGAAGGACGCGCCGACGACCTTCTCGACAGCACTTCATTTCCCGGCGATTGACGCGATCTACAAGCTGACACCAGACGAAAGAGCCTTGCTCGGCCAGCACGGATTTGTTGTCACAGAACGAATAAGACCAAAAACATTCGCATCCGCGTTCCTGGAAATATACAAAGCCGACCTGCCCGTCTTCATTTCGACCGACGCGATTCTCCATGCGCTGCATCTATCATACGACCTGATCCTCGAACGGATTGAATATGCGGCAATGATTCCCAAGCTTAGGAGTGCGCTGACGACAATTCATGCACAGATCCCCGTACTTGCGATGCGGTATGCCCAGAGGCAGGAGATGGAACCAAGCCTGTCCGACGTCGATCTGTATCTTACGGTAGCGCGCAGGCTATTGGGTCAAACGGTTGTTCCCTTCTATATATCGACGTTACCTGCGTCGAACGACCTCCTCCAGAAGATTGCCGAAGCCCAGTGGGAGCAAGGCGCGAAACCGCTTTTCGCTGACTCGCTTCGCCTCGTGGATTACAGTCAATTCACGGTCCGTGGGCACTACACACACAGCGAGGAGCTGTCGAGATACTTCCAATCGTTGATGTGGCTCGGGAGAACGGAGTTCTATCTTTCGCCGCCAACGGGAACAGAGGAACAATACACCGAGGCGCAAATCCAGCGCCAGGCGATTGCCGCTCTCCTCCTGAGGGAGGCTGTCATGCTGTCCGAGGCGGAAACATCCCTAAGTGAGATCGATGGTATCCTTCGGTTCTTCGTCGGCGATCCGGATAATGTAACCCTGAACCACTTGACGGGGCTGGTTGCTGATGTCGGAATGGCTGGTGCAGACGAGATGCTCGATACCTTGAAGTTCAGGGGCTTTCAGTCGGCCTTGCTCGAACATGCATGGGCATACCAGAGGATACTTTCGCAGATGCTCTGTTCGCGGAGTCCTCTCGCGACAGAACAGATACAGCCCGCTTCTTCATTTCTGCTCCTTGGTCAACGGTTTATTATTGACTCGTACGTGACCGGCAGCGTAGTGTACGACAAGATCGTATACCAGAACACCAAGATAAAGCGGATGCTTCCCTCGACGCAGGATGTCCTCTTTGCGCTCGGCAACGATGCTTCAGGACAGCTCCTCGTTCCTGAACTTGATCAATATCATTATGCAACCAACCTTGCTGCGCTGCGGTACCTCATTGATGCGTACGAGCCTCAATTCTGGCGAACGACAATCTACAATGGCTGGCTGAACGCGATTCGGGCCTTGAATCCTCCACGGGAGAGAGCCGGGCTTCCGCCTTTCATGCAGACCGCCGCCTGGTGGCAGGAGAAAATGAACACCCAGATGGCTTCCTGGGCAGAGCTGAGGCATGATAATCTCCTCTATGCAAAACAATCCTATACCGGCATCCCGGCTTGTATGTTTCCCTACGGGTACGTCGAGCCGATTCCGGAATTCTACCGGCGGCTTTCAGGGCTTGCTGACACCGCAGCGGCCTATTTCCGTCATCTTACGATCCCTGAGGTAGGAGATGTTGCCGCGTATTTCGTGAACATGAAGAAGACTGCGGACACACTAGCCGCGATTGCAGAAAAGGAACTGTCCAAGATTGAACTCGACGAATCCGAGAAAGGATTCCTGAGCCGGACAATCTACCTGGGACCGTGTGGATCCGGCCGGGATGGATTTCCCAACGGGTGGTATGCTGATCTGTCTTTCGGGGCACCGCCGTCGACTACGGAGGACGACATTGTTGTGGCCGACGTTCATACGAGCCCCGCCAACGCGTCGGGAGCGATTGTGGGATGGGTCCTTCATGCAGGAACGGGTCCTCTCAATATGGCATTTGTGGTCACGGAATTACCACAGATCGGGAATGTCGCGTTTGTTGGGCCGGTGTTGAGCTATTACGAGTACGTCTCTTCAGACTTCAAACGCCTCACGGATGAAGAGTGGAAGGCGCAGTATGCAGGACTGCAAGTCTCACGTCCGTCCTGGGCAAACCTCTATCTGGCAAACCAATCCGGCACTACGCTTGGAACGGGTCCGACACTGATTACCGGGATCCCGATTGATCCAGTTGAGTCCCGTATCCCCCAGAGCATAACGCTTGCGCAAAACTACCCCAATCCATTTAACCCGAGTACGACTATTCGGTTTGAACTTCCCGGGGCTTCCTCCGTGCGATTGAAGTTGTACAATGTAATGGGTCAAGAGGTCCTGACACTTGTTGACGAGGAGATGCCTGCGGGTGTCTATGATGTTCGCTTTAACGGCTCGGGACTATCGAGCGGCGTGTACTTCTACAGAATGCAGGTCCGCCCTCCGGCCTCCGCTGTCGGGCGTGACTTCAAGAGCGGAGCGGGAGACTTCGTGCAGACCAAGCGATTGATGCTTCTGAAGTAACGTTTATCAGGTGGGCAAACGAAAAGGTGGGTACAATGAATTACAGCCACGCAATCAATCGGGTATCCTCCGTCTAACACGGATTCACGTTGTGCAAGGAACGAAAGGAACACCCTTTGCGTTAGCATATATGACCGTCATGGGAGCAGAGGGATCTTCTTGCACATACTCGCGGCTTCTCAGCAACCTCTCCTACAGTCTCCCTCACCTCAGGCCACGCTTCGCACGCGTCTGAGGAAGGTGTCCCAATTGAGACGTGGATTCCGTGAACGAAAGAATCTACTCAATCCATTACATTCTAAAGGAAGGATTTGTTATGAAGACAGTCACATCGTACATCGTACTGCTCCTTGTAGGACTGATTTCCTTGGGGGCAACGGTAGCTTCGGCTCAAGGGAAGACGAATAAACAGGCGGTCCTGTGGGCTGCGGAAGACCTTAAATGGGTACCGCTGGGTGCTGGAGCCCCGGGTGTCATGAGCGTAATGCTTTGGGGTGACAACACCAAGGGCGCATATGGTGGATTGACGAAGTTCCCTGCAGGCTTCAAGGCCCCGCTCCATTCCCATACCTACGCGACGAAGATCGTAGTTATCAAAGGAGCATATACGTACAACGGCAAGAAGTATGGACCGGGTTCTTACGTCTTTGTTCCTGGTGGACTCAAGCATGAAAGCGGTGGGGTCGCGGATTCGGAGTCCATTTTCTTCATAGAACAGGACGGCTCATTTGATATGAAGCCGGTAGACGTGTCAAAAGAGAAGTAGTAGTTGGGAGCGCCGCCCTTCGGGGCGGGCAAAGTCAGAAAAAGCCCGGCCGTCGAGCGCCGGCCGGGCTAGCTGAAAGGCGACGCTGTCACAGAGTCCTCAGTGAATCACCACAACGCTGTCAGCCCTGTTGTTGTAGACGTGTATTTGCATCGTCACAAAGTTTGACGCATCAGCATGCTCGGTCCCGATACCCTGGATCACAACTCCGCTCGCCGTGCCACCCGACACAATCGAGTACTCGCCGTTACCGTTGATGGGGCGGTCCGTTAATTTCGTGAGGCCAGCAGCATCAGCGGTCAAGCCGACAAAGGAGCTGCCTCCACCGTCGAGAGTCGTCGGACGTATATAATACTGATGCGCGCGCGCAGCCAGGTTGACAAGGTCACCGCTGACGGCGTCACGGTTGCTGTCAGATGCGTTATCTGTGAACATTGTGATGCCGATTGCGATCGCGAGTCCAACGACGATTACGCCGAGAACTATGATTAGAAGCTGTTGCTGTCCCATGGTATCGTTTCCCTACATAAGTGATGCTCTATGTCCGGTGATTGGCTCCATCAATATTGCGATTCGTCAACGGAAAAAGGGCAAATGCCGTGCCACCCAATCACCCCACAAGTAGGGCCTTTTTCTGGCCTAAGTGGGCACTTTGCTCCATGGGAATGGTAGAAACTACCGATGATAAAAAAAAATCCCCCGGCCGGGAACATCCGGCCGGGGGTGATGCATTGAGCCTGGTCAGAAAAAATTATGCTTTTGTGACGTTTGTGGCCTGAAGACCCTTCGGTCCCCGGGTAACCTCAAATGACACTTTGTCGCCTTCGTTCAGGGTCTTGTACCCTTCGCCGACGATTTCCTTGAAATGGACGAATACATCTTCGCCAGTTTCACGTTGAATAAAACCGAAGCCCTTGGCTCCGTTGAACCATTTCACAGATCCTGTTTCCATGGAACACACCTCTTTGTATATGAAAGTCCGCAACCGGCGAACGCGGTCATGTACATCCGAAAGTGTGCTTTGGAAACGCAAAATCGCAACCCGGTCAACGATGCGCCATGGTTGCGATTTCAACAACAGCTTGACAAGGCCCAATACGGTGTACGATGATATATAGTATGACTTATTCTGCTCAATAGCAAGCCCAAACGCCGAAAGTGGATATGCAGCATTTCGTCATTCTCTCAGCCGGTCGACTCCAGGGCAACGGGAACCTCGCGCTCCTTCGTCTCCTGGGACTTCAGGAATGCGTAGGGGTCATGGTAGATCGCACCCGGGGGCAGTGAGTGCCAGAGGGGACCCAGATCTTTCTTGATTTGCATTTCATAGTAAGCCGGCAGGATATCCGTTTCCTGTTCGAAGTAGTCACGGAACGCACGATCGGAGATGAGCTGCCGGTGCACTTCCGCATAATAGCGAAGCCGTCCATATCCCTCGGAAGAAATCGCGCGGATCACGTTCAGCCATCGCGGGACAACACCACTGGTTGCAGCCATACGGCGAAAGATCGCCCTTCGGGAGAATGAATGTCGCGTTAGATCGATGACATGCTCGTAAAACGCAGGCCATGCATAGTTCTTTGGCCGCATGTTCATAGCGCAGTTGTTGTTCAGGAAATGAAATGGAAATCCGATGAGCCGGCCTTGCTGTTGGTACTGGTAGTTGATCGGTGCAGCCTCGCCAAAGGAGGTGAGGAGCGAGTAACCGGGAAACGCCCCCGGTGAAAGATCAATGAAGTGTTTCGTCAGTGCGAAGGGTTCCGCCCCTGCGTCGGAATCCAGGCCCAGAACAAAGTTGGTTTGAATATACGGTATGTAGCGGAGCACAAGATTGATGTGGTCCGCCACACGTTGTACTTTAGCTTCACCCTGGACCGATCCGGTGCGCGACTTCTCTCCAAGGTCGAACCAGGATTCCACACCCGGCAGCAATGCCTTGAACCCGTTACGGTTCAGACGCTGGAGATGCGGCTCAGAGAGCAAGGACAGGCTGCTTTCGGCGATGAAGTCGATGCTGTCGGGGGGAACGGCCTCTTCAATTGCACCCATGATATCGTCAAAGCGGATGCCAAAATTCGGATCGTGCCAGCCGACGAGCGGCCGCTTGAAACGTGTGAGAAGGAACCGGAGATCCTCCTGAATGACGTCTGTATTCAGAAGCCGGTAGGGAACCGACGAATCAATGCAGAAACTGCATGTGTACGGGCATCCGGTGCTGGCGAGCATCGGTACAAGCTTTATCAGGGGAGCTTTACGGAGAGTGGCTTCAATGAACCCCCAGCGCTCCCGGACTCCTGGTATTTCCGCGGGCTGCCGCGGAGCCGAAAGCCGCACACCAAGCGGCACGTGCCGCGAACAATCGTGCAGGACGTCGTTGATCACCGCCTCATCGGTGAAGCCAAGGACATAGTCGAAGTATTTTCTGGCATCCTCTGGATAACACCGTGCATGGGGTCCTCCCAAAACAGTAACCACGCCCTGAGCACGGAGACGGCTGCTGAGTGCGTAGGCGAGGAGGGCAGCCTCTGTGAAGGCACCGATAAACATGATATCAAGATCACGGGGAAGTTCTTTTTCGAGATCCTCAAAACCGGTATAACACATCAACGACACATCATGTCCCGCCCTCTGACACCAGACACCAACAACCTGCGGCATGATGCTCGACAGGTTTGCGTTCATCACTCTTGCCCAGAGCGCACGTGTGGAACTCTTGCTGGCAAGGTCAATGATGCCGATCCGCAATTTACGCGCCAAGTACTTTTCTCCTGATTGTTCTTTTCCTGCCAGATGATTTGTTCTCTTGCTGCTGCTTCTCGACAATGGCCTGCTTGATGATTTTCCTTAGCACTGCACGCGTCAGGGGATGGGGCGACATTTCACCGTTCTTCAGGGCAGTATGGATCGCTGTGTGGAAGTCACCGATCGATGCATCGCTCAAGATGAAACGGCGCACACCTTCCCTTACGAGTTCGAACGTGGCATCGAACTCCTTCGAGGCCCTCCCGCGACGTTTTGAAGGGCGAGTACTGGATGACAACCTTTTGCCGGGCAAGACGGGGCCCTACTCTCTGTTGTGGGTCATCGTGCAGTATGCACGGCACCGAACTACACCGGGTCTCACGGGATGCTCCCGATGTGGACCTGCGTACAGAAGGATGCTCAGAATTCTGTTAAGTGGGTATCGCTCGGAGGGATGGAAAGAGGACTGGTCCCTTTGGGGGAGGGAACACGAAGGTCATTCGATTGCAGAAGCACTGTGCCGGTAACTGGCGATTTCGAGGCGGGTGTGCAACTGGAGTTTTTCCAGAATATTGTGGACGTGGCTCTTAACGGTGTCGACTGCAAGATCAAGCCGGTGGGCGATCTGCTTGTTGCTGAGCCCTTCGGCAATCAACTCAACAACCTCGCGCTCCCGCTGCGTCATGCGGACCGATTTGAAAGGGTTACGCCTGCTGTCGCTGGCGGCATGATCGGCGATCTGGGAGAAGAGTGAAGAGGTCAGCAGAGGGGGGAGCACCTTCTTTCCTTGCGCAACTTCACGGATGGTTCGCACAAAATCGGCGAACGTTGCATCCTTCAGCACAAATCCAGCCACGCCCGCCTGAACGTATTGAACAAGGGAAGGTTGGATCGGCGCGAGATCCATTACGATGATCTTCGTGCTGGTGTGTGTTTCTCTGATCGAATGCACAAGGCGCAAACTCGTCTTGCTCCGCAGGACGAAATCCAGGAGAATCACATCGGTCTTGAGCTTTTTCCCCCGTATCAGCGCGTCACCGTTGCTCAGCGATGCGACGACGGTGAAGTCCGGTTGCTCTTTGAGCATCACGGTCAGACCCTCGCGGAGAAGACGGTTGTCTTCGACCAGGACTATCCTGACCCGTTTTTTATCTGGGATTCGGGGCCGGGGCAAGGGCATGTGTAGGTGTGTGGTTGCGCATCATTCTAAGTTATGGAAATCAGATGTTGATTTCAATAAGCCCGTTTACGGGCCTTCTCCCTGCTCTTCGTCACTTCATCCAGCATTGCGATATAGTTCTCGTACTTCACGTACTCGGGTATGCTGTTTCCTGATCCGGCGCAGTAACCGGTGCCATTCCATGCGGCCGCGATGTTCTTGCGCACCTGCGCACGGACCTGCTCCTCTGTGCCCCGCGCGAGCATATCCACGTCCACGTGACCTATCAGGCAGAGCCGGTCACCATACCGCCTCTTGACCTCGGCCAATTCCATCGCTTTCGGCTCGATCGGGTGGAGGGCGTCCACACCACAACCGATAATCTCTTCCATGACATCATACAGCACGCCGTCGGTATGGAAGATGAGCGGTTTGCCGGCAGCCCGGGACATATCGCCAATCTTTTTGAGCCAGGGGAAGAAATACCGTCGCAGAATGGCAGGGGAGACCATGAGTCCAGTCGCGTATGCAATGTCATCGCTGTACCACAGCGCATCGATTGCCGGATTAGCAGCCATTTTTTCAAACATTGACAGGACGATTTCCCCCAGTCTCTGGTTCAGGTCGTAGACGAGGTCGGGCTCCTCATATACCGCCATCGAAAAGCCCTCAAATCCCATCATTTCCCATGTCATGGTGAAGATGTCACCGTACTGCCCGACAATCCCCATACCCGGAGGAAGGTTTTTCTTGCCCTCCCTTATTCGTTCATACCCGATCTCATCGATGCCGGGGAACTGATATTTGTCCAGGTCCGTTCTGCTGACGATGATCCCATTCTGCTCGGATGCCCACTTGCGAACAACGGTCCCATCTTCGTTTGCCATCAGGTTACGTGTGGCTGCTATACCGGCCGGATCAAAGTTCACCTCGGGCTGCAATTTTACATAATCATATCCGGCCTTCCACCAGAATTCGATCTCGTCTGCGACCGAAGTTATTGAATGACCCAGAAACCTCTCCTTGACGACAGGGTGAACACCAAGTTCAGCGTTGGGTACGTACCCCGCCGGCTCGAGACGGAGAGTCTTGAGGAACTCGTGAATGTTGGGAGGCCGGGAGGTCATAGAACCTAATCTCTGATAACATGAATAGTTTTTAATGCCACTTTAAGCGAATCTTTAACCATTCGTTCGTATATTATTGTGACTCCGATCACAGTAACCAGCTTCGCGTTGTCGTATACTGAGCCAAAGACCCAACTGGGGGAAGAAATGCATAAGACAGTGTTGGCAGTTGCAGCCTTACTCGCCGTGGCAGCAATCCCTTTCTACCTGGCCAGCCGGAAAAGAGCAGTGGTCCCCGTCGACAATGATGGGAACGAACTCCTCGAATGGGATACGCAACCCTGGGAATGACGGGCATTCTCAGAAACTGATCGTACCAAGTCCTTCCTCACCTTCCTGCCATTTGGAACTCGTGTGTTTGTTGCAGCGTCCCGGAAGAGTCTTTGGAGTGAAATACTCCGTCATGGTTTTCGGGCAGTATTCAGTGGCGAGTTGTTTTGTCTCGGTACAGATGGTTTCCTCTAACACGCTGTTGGGTCTCACAAAATACTCCAGAGGCATGCCGATATTGGGGTCTTCGTAGACGTACTTCATGAAGCGGCCCCAGAGAGGGGCGGCAGCGCGGCCTCCCTGACCATCCCAATTCTTGAATCGGACGATCTTGTTATCGAAGCCGACCCACACTGCTGCCGAAAGCTGAGGTGTGAAGCCCACGAACCAGGCATCCGCAAATTCCTGGGTGGTGCCGGTTTTCCCTGCGGCGGGCAGTTGAAAGAAATCGCGTACATGGGATCCGGTGCCGCCGTTCACGACGCCTTCGAGCATCGATGTCATGAGAAAGGCCGTTGCTTCGCTTAGCACCTCGCGCTGCGTGGGCATGTTCTCTTCGATGATGTTGCCGTCCTTGTCCTCAATCCGCACGATCGCGTTTGGTTCGACATAGACTCCATGGTTCGGGAACACTCCGAATGCCGCCGCCATGTCCAGCGGTTTGACATCTCCCACGCCAAGTGCGAGTGACACGTAGGGGGGGAGCGGCGTGGTGATCCCCATGCGCTTCGCATAGTCGATCACCTGGTTGACCGGCGCGATGGTTTGAATTGCGCGGATGGCAACAAGGTTGATAGACATCTTGATTGCTTCGCGGATCGTGCTTTTCCCGCCAAAGCTGTTATCAGAGTTGGAGGGCCGCCAGCTCTTCCCGTCCGGCATCATAATGGTAACCGGTTGGTTCATCAGCTCGAATGTCGGAGCATACCCATTGTCGATAGCGACCGTATACACGAACGGTTTGAATGCAGATCCGACCTGGCGCTGGATCTGGGTGATATGATTGATGCCGTACTTGAAGTTCTTGAAGTTCGAACCGCCCACCATCGCGAGAATGCCGCCGGTGGTCGGCTCCAGCACTACAAATCCGACCTCGACCTGTTTGGCCACCTGCAGCATTGAGTCGACCCAGGCCTGGTTGTTTCGCAGCGCGGCAGAAACGCTGTCGCGCTCCGCTTGTGACTCGGTTTTGCGGTACTCCGGCGATGTCCGGACTGCCTGATCCAGCGCGAAACCCAGTGCTTCACGCTCCTTCCCCCACTGCCATTGCTTGTCGAAGAGCCGCTGGTAAATGGTGAGGTGCTCTTCCACTGCGCGGTTGGCGTGCCGCTGCATCCGGCTGTCCAATGTCGTGTAGACCGTAATGCCGTCACGATAGATATCGAATCCGTATTTCTCAGCCTTCTCCGAGAGTGTCTGGCGGATGTATTCAACAAAATGGGAAGCGATGCCGCTTCGGGTGAACTCATCGGAGGGACGCAGCTGTATCGGTTCCCGGCGAGCGGCGCCCGCGGCCTCCCGCGTCAGATAGCCGTACTTCTGCATCTGACCGAGCACGATGTTGCGACGTGAGAGTGCACGCTCGGGGTGATTTATGGGGTCGTAGTAGGCCGGACCCTTGACGAGGGCGATAAGCAATGCGGATTCCGTGAGTGTCAGCTCGTTGACCGGCTTCCCGAAAAATTGCTGGGCGGCCGACGCGATGCCGTACGTTCCCCGGCCGAAATAGACGACGTTGAGGTAGGCCTCGAGAATTTCGTCTTTGGTGAAGGTCCGTTCAATCTGGATGGCGGTGATGAACTCGCGGAGTTTGCGAGTGATGGTGTCGAAGATATTGGCATCTTCATGCCCCAGGTACAGACTGCGCGAGAGTTGCTGCGTAATGGTGCTGGCCCCTTCACGACGCTGGAACAGCGACAGCACGTTTTTCACCATCGCTTTCACGAAACGGATCGCGTCGACCCCCCAGTGACTGTAGAAATCCTTGTCTTCGGTGGCCAGAAGTGCTTCGACGGCGCTCCGCGATATTTCTTTCAGTGTAACCTGGGAACGGTTTTTGATGAAAAACTGATCAAGGATTTCACCGTCGGAGGAGAACACCCGCGTGGCCAGCTCGGGTTTCGGGTTTTCAATCTTCTCGAGAGTCGGGAGACCGCTGAACAGGTAGACGACAAAGGCGGTGAAGAGAAGCAGCAACGGAATGCCGATCATGAGCGCCACCCGCAGCCGACGGCGGGCCACCGGCGCAGCGGCAGAACGTATGCGCTGCTGACGGAACTCCGGGTCCTTGAAGTACCGATCCAGTTCTTCGGCTGAGTACTGTCCGTTCGGTTTTGTTGTCATGCTCTCAATCCCGCGTGGCGTCCCATGATGCAAGGCGAATGATGCCGGCCTCCATTATAGCATAGCTGTTGAAAGTGACCCAGTCACCCAGATTGACATAGACGCCGCCGTTAATTCTCAGAATTGACGGTCGGTGACTGTGTCCCATCACCACAATGTGCATACCCTCGCGAATCCGTGCCTGTGCGAATCTCAGGAGGCCTTCCTCTTCACCGAAATCCTTCTGTGATGTGTACGACCGGCTTGTCCGGGAGGAGCCACGCGCCAACGGGACTCCGAGATCGGGGTGCAGCCAGCGGTAGAGCCATACGGCGACGCGGTTGCGCAGAACCGGTTTGATGAGCCGGTAGCCGAGGTCGTGTGTCGCGAGTCCGTCACCATGGTGCAGGTACACACGGCGTCCCTGGATGTGCGCTTCGAACGGCGTCATGTGGGTTTCGATTCCGAGTTCTTCCGAGAAGAAATCCAATATCCAGCAGTCGTGGTTTCCAGTAAGAAATTTCACGGGAATTCCAGCGTCGGTGAAAGCTTGCAGCGCTGCGAGCGTGCGGTGGAATCCCTTCGGTATGACCGTGCGGTATTCAAACCAGAAATCGAACAGGTCCCCCACAATGTACAGCTCTTCGGTGTTCGGGAGGATGTCCTGCAACAGGGCAAGTAGCCGGTCTTCCTTTTTGCGTTCCTCGGCACGCGTTCCGAGGCCGAGGTGAACATCGGAGATGAAATAGACAGCCATCGTTTAATTTATGAAAAGAGGGGCGCAAAGTAAACAGTTGAAGCGCCGGATGCCCTGCTCAGCCGGAGGCCCTGCTCATCAGACTGCCTGCTTTTCGGGATAGGAGGGAGGTTCTGTGACTCCCTGCAGAAGCGCCAATCCGGCAACAAAAAAAACGCCGATTGCCAGCGCGGCATTCCGTTCACCGGTGAGGTCCGACAGTATTCCGAACAGCAGTGGTCCGACGACGGCGGAAGCCTTTCCGCACAAGCCGTCATAAAAGCCGAAGAATTCAGCTTCGCGGTTGCGCGGAGTCAGGAGTGCCATGAGACTCCGGCTGGCCGATTGAGAGGAACCCATGGCGACGCCGGCAGCCAGAGCGACACCGTAGAATTGTCCGGTTGTGGTGATGAAATAGGCTGCGATGACGATGCCGATCCAGAGGATCAGAGTGATGCTGATGGTCTTCTTCGGACCGATCTTGTCGGTGATGACCCCGAATACGGCGGAGCCGGCAATGGCACTCGTTTGTACGACCGCAAAAAAGGTGATGATCTCGGTATCGCTCATTTGCAGCACCTGTGCCGCGAAGATCGCAGCAAATGCAATGATCGTCAGGATGCCGTCATTGTAGATGAAGAACGCGATCAGAAATCTGGCGAGCGACGGGTGTTGACGCTCCACGAAGAGCAGGCGGAGTGTGCCGAGCGCGCGCTGCATCCCTGCCCGCATCAATGACGGGGGGGGGGGGGCCGCAACAGGCGGTTCGGAGACGAAGAGGAACAGCGGCAGAGAGAACGTCAGAAAAAAAGCTGCGGCGACGATGAACGAAAGGCGCACGACACCGAGGTACCCCGGATCCGATGATGGTGGCAGCATCGCGCTCACAATGAGCAGAATCGTCAGAGAGCCCACGTAGCCCATTGCGAAGCCGTAGCCTGAGACGCGTCCGTAGTTCTTGCGCGTGGTCAGGCCGGGAAGGAATGCGTCATAAAAAACGATTCCCCCTTCGAACCCGATGTTGGCAATGATGAAAAACAGCATGCCCGCAACGATCATCCCCTCGTGGATGGTGTACAACAGGGCGGTGCAGGCGACGGATGCAAGGGTGAAGATGAGCAGGTACCGTTTGCGGTTTCTGGAGAAATCGGCGGCGGCGCCGAGCGGCGGGGCGAGTATGGCGGCACTGAGCATGGAGAGACTGACCGCGAGTCCCCAGAGCCAGCGCTGGCCGCCGGCCACATGACCGATAAAGTACCGGGGGAAGATGACGGTGACGACGATGACCGAGAACGCCGTATTGGCAAAATCAAACAGGGTCCAGCTGAAGATCTGTCCTCGTGTTGCGGCGTCCCGGTGGGGAGGCTGGGGGATCACTGCTGTCTGGTCCGTGGTTTGGGTACCCGCGTATCCGGATCACCGTCGTAGAGGCCCCTCCCTGCTTTCGTGACGGCGCCCTCAACGAGCGCTTCGGGTCCGCCTTTCTTGATTTCGGCGAGCACCGCGTCCAGCACGCCATTGACGAACTGACCGCTCTTCTCTGTACTGAACAGCTTCGCCAGTTCGATGGCTTCATTCATGGTGACCTTTGGCGGGATTTCGCGGAAATAAAGAAGTTCGCAAATTCCCATGCGCAGAATCAGTCGGTCGAGAATCGCGATGCGCTTGAAATCCCAGTTGGCCACGCGCGTACGGATGATCTTGTCGATATCCGCGCTGTGGGCGACGGTGGCCTCGACGAGGTTCTTGGCGAATTCATGTGCGGGCTTGTTGCCTGCGAGTCCGATCAACACGCAGGCATTCACGTGCTCCAGCGGGTCTCCCGACATCTCGTGCGCGTAGAGCGCCTGAACAACCTTTTCGCGGATAATACGTCGTCTCACCAGGGCAATCCTTTCTTCCGCTCACCGGAGCACGGTTACGCGCGGGGAGTCGAGCTTCGGGTGTCGGTCAACCAGGACGTCGGCCTTGAAGACCGTCCGGATACGGTCGGCGGTCAGGACGTCATCGGGCGCACCGAGCGCGGCGAGTGTCCCGGCCTGCAACATCGCAATGCGATCACTATTCATCGCCGCAAGATTCAAATCGTGAGACACCGAGATTACCGTTAGTCCCGAATCGGTGCTCAGCGAGCGCAGCAACCGGAAGATTTCCACCTGGTGCGCGATGTCGAGGTAGGCGGTCGGTTCATCCAGCAGAATGACCGGGGCCTGCTGCGCGAGGGCGCGGGCGATGAATGCGCGCTGGCGTTCGCCTCCGGAAAGATTCGTGATGGTATGATCCGCAAGGTGGCGAATATCCGTCAGGTCCATCATGCGCCGGGCGATTTCCCTGTCACGGGAGCTCTCGAACAGGCGTCCGTCCGCATGCGGTGCGCGGCCCATGAGCACGATTTCCTCGACAGTGAACGGGAATTGCGTTTCCCGTTCCTGGGGCACGAAGGCAATCGTGCGGGCGAGATCGGTGCGTGTGTAGGAGGGGAGCGGTTTTCCTTCCAGGTGAATCGTGCCTTCGAGCGGGAGGTAAATGCGGTCCAGGAGCTTGAGAAGTGTGGATTTGCCCGAGCCATTCGGTCCGACGAGCGTCAGGAACTCGCCGCGCTGAACAGAGAATGATACATTGCGCAGCGTTGGAACATCTGCGAGATAACTGAACGAAACGTTGTCGATGGTGAGAACGGACATACCTCTGGTACAGTCAGTTGGGTTACAATACTCTTAATCTACGGAAAAGGAGAGAAGAACACAACGCCTTCTCACCGTCGTCTCAGAAGGTACACGAACACGGGAGCACCAAGGGCGGCCGTCACCGCACCGACGGGGATTTCGGCGGGTGCAATAATTGTCCGCGCGAGCGTATCCGCGAGCACCAGAAAGGCACCGCCGAGCAGGAATGAGGAGGGAAGAAGAATTCTGTGATCCGGACCGAACAAAATCCTGCAGACATGAGGAACGATCAATCCCACGAACCCGATCACTCCGCTCACCGATACCACGGCGCCGGTGATCAGTGACGCCACAATATACGTGCGTTTGCGCAACGCGCGCACATTCACGCCCAGCTGCGACGCCGTTTCCTCCCCCGTGGCAATCAGGTTGAACCGCCGTGCATCGAGTCCACCCAGCGTGACACCGAGGAGTGTCAACGGTCCGGCGATCCAGAGCGATTCCATTTGTGCGCTGCTCAGGTTCCCCATGAGCCAGAGGAACGCATTGCGCAGCTCCTGGTTGAACAGCGCGAACGTGAGAAGGACGGCTGCGTTGAAGAAGGCGCCGACCATCACTCCGGCAAGCAGGAGCGTATAGGGATCCAGGCGGCCCCGCCTGTGTGCGAGCATATAGACAAGGAACATGACGAGCGCGGAGCCGGCGAATGATGCGACCGGACCGAACACCATTCCCGCACTCCCGGCGATCGCTGCCACTAGAATTGTACCCATGGTTCCGCCGCTGGAAATTCCCAGAATATACGGCTCGGCGAGGGGATTGCGGAGCATTGCCTGCAGCATCGCGCCGGCCACGGAGAGTCCCGCCCCGACAATGATGGCGAGTAATACCCTGGGAAGGCGAATGGCGAGAACGATGGTCCGTTCCGGACCGGTTGCATCACCGATGCCCGTGAAGGCGGAGATGACATGGGAGAGGGGCACGTTCACGCTGCCGACTGCGAGCGCAAACAGTGAGGTCGCGATGAGAGCGCAGGCAAGAAGGCCCACCATGAACCCCAGCCTGGAAGCCGTCAGCGGGCCGCGGTGCCTGAACAGGGCGGGAATCACACGAGCTCCGGTGCTGTTGCGCGGGAGGGGCGCGTGGGGCGCCGGGGCTTCCTGAGTGCAAGGTCAATGGCCTGTATCAGTTCGCGCACTCCGGTACCGCTTACGGCGGAAATGAAATGCATTTCTTTCCGCCCGAGTTTTATGGAGCGTAATTTCTTGAGCGCGGGACCATCAAGGGTGTCAATTTTCGTTACCGCGACGATCGAACGTTTTCGCGCAAGCTCCGCGTCGAAGCTCTGCAGTTCGTTGGTCAGCACGGCATAGTCCTCTTTGAGCTTGCCGCGTGGGGCTTCCACCAGAAGGACGAGCACCTTGGTGCGCTGGATGTGACGCAGGAATTGGATGCCAAGCCCCTTTCCCAGATGTGCGCCCTCTATCAATCCCGGGATATCTGCCACGACAAAACTTCTGCCCTCGGCGACACGCACAATACCGAGGTTCGGAATGAGCGTTGTAAAAGGATAGTCGGCGATCTTCGGGCGTGCCGCGGAGATGACCGAGATGAGAGTGGATTTCCCGGCATTCGGTAACCCCACAAGTCCGACATCCGCCAACAACTTGAGCTCGAGTTCGATCTCCTTTTCTTCGCCGGGTTCTCCCTTCTCCGCCCGTCGCGGTGCCTGATCCGTGGATGTGGCGAACGTCGCGTTACCCCGTCCCCCCTTGCCACCCCTGGCGATCACGCATTCTTCTTCATGTTTCGTCAGGTCTGCAAGTATTGTACCCGAAGACACCTCCCGCACCAGGGTGCCTTCCGGAACCTTGATCACAAGGTCGCTGCCGCTCCTCCCGGTCTTCGTCGAACCGGCGCCGTTTTCGCCCCGGGGGGCGTGATAGACGGTACGGTATTGAAAATCCAGAAGGGTCGTCAGATGGCGGTTCGCGCGCACGATGATGTCACCCCCTCTTCCGCCGTTACCACCGTCCGGCCCTCCTTTGGGTACATATTTCTCACGGCGGAATCTGACCACACCGTCACCACCGTCGCCGGCTTTGAGAGAGATCTGCACGAGATCGACGAATTTCATTGTTGTGCCGTCCGGAACAGGTTGCATCTCTTTTGGAGCACATCGGTGAAGGCAATCGCGGTCTTTTCAAATGGATCAATGTCATTGATATCGAAAAGTTCCCGGAGATACGCGGAAGTTTCGGCCCACGAATGCATTTCATCGAGTCGCGCAATGACCAGTTCGTAGAACTCCGCGTCCCTGCCGCAAATCACATGGACGAAACGGCGGCGGAGAGGATCCGGAATCATCTCCGCCAGACGGGGAGGTGGTCCGGTCCCGGGAAGTTCAGCTTCGGGGGGCTTCAGGAGCTCCTCCCGGAGTGAAGGTATCGTGGGTGGCGTGAGGTCTTCTTCGAAAGATCCGAACTCCTTGATCGGCGCTTCCTGTGCCGCCGCATCACGCGGTGGAGGTTCCCACGGAGGAATCTCCGGAGGAGGGGACACATCAATAACGGCTATGTCCGGTAGAGCGTTTTCCGGAACTGCGATTGCCGGTACAGCCATTTCCGGAACCGCCGTTGCCGGCTCAGCACTTTCGCCCGGCAGCTGCTTTGGAGGCTCCTCCATCGCGGGGGTCAAAGTGGGAGAAGATTGTCCGGCTGCAAAATCCTCGTTCAGCTCGATGAACTCTTCTATGGTGATATCCGATTTACCCCGCATATGCCAGACGCCCTCGACATATTCGCAGAGCGGGCCGAGTCGCTTGTCTTCGAGGAAGAGAAGCAGTGCGCGGAGAGCAATCGGCTTGTTCTCGATGTCGGAGGTGAGGAGAAAGAACCGGAATATCGGCCTTGCGAGGAGGCCCCGTTCACGGGGCGTATGTTCGCGGATCACTGCATCGTCAATCCGGGCGATGGCGGCGCTGCATTCAGCAGGCGTGACCACTTGTCTGCCGCTGCTGGTCACCATCCGGCGCAGGAGCTGCGGCAGATATGCGTAGTCGGCAATAAAGTCAAGCTTGTGGAGGAGCATCTCCGTGGTGATTGCCGGCTGATCAAGGAAGAGGAAGCTGGAGAGCGTCCATCGTGGCCGGCAGAGATAGTTCTCGGTAAAACGTGTGGCATTCTCGAGCAACTCGAGAAATTCGTCCCGGGGAAATACATATTGTCCGGCAGCGTGGGTGAGGAGTGCATCCCGAACGGCATCCGGGCCTGCGGCCGGAGATGCCAGGCGCGCGAAATGGGGTGCAAGGGTGAGATCTTCTGCCAGCCGGTTGACGATTCCGGTGTGCATATAGCGGGCCACGCCTGGTGGAATCGGGGCTGCAAGCAACGCGCCCATGGAAAGGAACGATTCTTTGCCGATGGTGCGTGCAATCAGTGTGTCGAGCAGTATGTCACTGGTGGGAGCGTTCATGGTTTTTGAGGATTCTTCTTCATAATGGCGGAGACGCGGTTGATCTCTTTGCGGGCTGCCGCCTTAAACGTTTCGTCGATGCCCGGGCGATCGATGATCTGTTTGTACATGGTCAGCGCCTGGTCGGAACGTCCCATTTTTTCGTATGATTGCCCGCACATGTACAAAGAATTCGCGGTCCAGTCAATCTTTCCCTTTTTGGTTACCAGATAGGGCACCTTCAGGAAATCAAGAATTGCCTGCTGGTAGTCGCCCTTATAGTAGTATGATTCACCGATGTAGTAGCGGATCTCTCCCTCAAGATCGCTTCCGGCCTCGTCGAGGAGCGACTGGAGGTGCAGCACGGCCTGATCGTGATACCCGAGTCGCTGGTAGAGAATCCCGATCTTGATTCTCTTGTCAAACGCATCTTCGGCGTTCGGATACAGGTCAAGATACTTGCGCGTGAGCGTGAGCGCACCATCGAACACGCCGGCAGTTTCGTACGTCTCGATCAGATTGCTCATCGCATACGGGAGCAATGCCGGATCGGGCTGCGGAGAATCGGTGACCACGCGATAGTTCTTGATGGACTCGTCCCATTTTTCCGCGCGGTAGTAGATGTTGCCGAGGGCGAAGTGCACTCTCTGAAGAATGCCGGAGTCAAGATGCTCCTTCGTCAGGGTCTCTAACTGTGCGATCGCTTCCTGAAGACGGTTGGTGGCTTCGTACACCTTGCCGATCCAGAACCGGGCGCCCGGAGCGGAAGGGGTGTCGTCGAATTTGGATGCCACCAGCTGGAATGATTTCAGCGCCCCGGCGTATTCCTCTTTGCGGAAGAGCGCGTTGCCCCGTTCCAGCTCGAACTGTGCTGCTTCGTTGTCCGTCTCTTTGTACGTCTTGAGGAATCCGGAGATTTCTTTGTCGGCCCGGGCGATGTCATCGGTGCGAAGGGTTGCCACAATCGCACGCGCACGGAAATTCCGGCGCTCATTGTCGTCTTTGGAAAGCTGCGCGAGCAGGGTGTATTGCCTGAGCGCGTCGGAGTACTCGCCGCTTTCGAACAGGATGTCAGCGATTTCCCGGCTTGTTGCTGTTGCCGGCGCAGCAGCGGCTGCTTGCCTGAAGTAGGAAGTGGCAAGGTCAGCCGATCCCTCATTCTTGTAGATCATGCCGAGTGCCGAATACGCTTCCGCCGCACGGTCGCCTGTTCCCTCGCCGGCAACGAGGGCGAATAACATCGACTTGGCCTGTTGCGAAGCGCCCGCCAACGCATAGGCTTTGCCAAGGGCGAGGAGGAGCGAAGGGTCACGATGCCCGGTGGTAGGTGGGAGGGCGGAGACGGGATCGAGCAGTTCCTGGTACTGCTCAATTGCGCTCTGCGGGTCGCCGCTGGCAAGGAGTGCATCGGCCAGCGCTCGTTGACTCTTGTGATGTGCATCGGTGTAAGGAAAACGGGTGGTGATCTGCTGCAAGAGCTCGACCGCCCGGTCCGCCTGTCCGCGCTTCAGTGCAAGGTCTCCCAGCGTGCCGAGCACTTCCGGCGTGTGTCTGCCGTCGGGAAATCCCGCACAATACCTGTTCCCCACGGCGACGGCTGAGTCGGTGAGCCCGGCTGCGAGGAGCATCCGGAATCTGTGATACCCCGCCTGTTCGGCCACGGGTGATGCAGGGGAGATCTGCGCGGCTTCAGTAAACGCGGCAAGGGCGGCTGCAGTGCTGTCGGCCTTCTCCAGCAGCCTCCCCAACTGCAACACCATCGCATCCCGGTACGGGTAAGCGGGGTTGGCCGTCGTGATGGCGATATACGCCGCGCGGGCCTCGCCCAGTGAACCTGTGCTGAGCATGAAGATCGCGAGCCGGGCTTCGGCTGCGCGCGGGTCGGTGGGAGTCCGGGTAATGAATGCCCGGTAGGCTTCGATGGCGGATGGTACGCGTGAGGCGTCCCGGCGCGACAGGAACTCGAGCGACCGCGCCCGCAGATAGAGTGCATCCGGGAGGTAGGGTGCGCCAGGGTTTCCCGCAATGGCATTGGCGAATTGCGTCGCCGCAGCATCATAGTTCTTGAGGTCTTTGAAGGAGATCTCGCCGAGCCGGTATGCCATGCTGCTCCGGTCCTTTTCCGACACGACGTCACCTACGAGCAATGCAAGTTTCTCCAGGCCGGCGTCTTTGTTTTTGGCCTCGAACGTCTCAACCGATGCGATGTGCTCTTCAGCCTGCTCACGCAAGTCCGAAGAGGGGAAGAGCCTGAGGAACTCGCTGTACAGCTGCAACGCCCTGTCGAATTCGCGCAACTGCTCCTGGCAGCGGGCGGCGCCGATCAACGCATCATCGGCGAACGCGGATCGCGGATGCCGGTCGGCCAGCATGTCGTAGATCGCCGATGCCTTGCGCGTGTCATGAAGGTCGTTCTCCGTAATGACTGCGGATTCGTACAGCACGGCGGGTGTTGCGCGGTGCTCGGGGAATGATTCCGCAAACCTGCCGTAGTATTGTATGGCGAGATTCGGCGTTCCCTGTTTTCGTGCGTTGTGTGCGAGCTGCAGCAGCGCGTGCTGCGTGTATTCGTCCGACCCCGCGGATTTGAGTAAACGGTTGCAGGCATCATTCGATTTCCGGAAATCCTGCGCCCGGGCGGCAGTAGAGGCGAGTTTCCATAGCACCTCCGGCACCTGTGCGCCGGCCGGGCTCAATTCAAGGAAACGACCATATTGTGCGACAGCGTTCTGCATTTCGCCCTGAGCAGCATAGGCGTCGCCGAGCGCTATGACCGCCTCGCGCGCAAGTACGGTGTCGACGTTTTTTGTCAGGGCCAGAGCTTTCCGGAGATAGTCGATGGCTTCGGAGGTCTTTCCCGCGGCTGCTTCGAGTCTGGCGAGGCTGACAAGGGCACCCTGCAACGCCGCGGAGGACTTGTATTGCGTGATGATTTCCTGGTAGTGTGTCCGCGCCTGATCGGGCCGTCCCATGTTCTGCCGGATGTTCCCCAGGATCAGCAATGCCTGCGCGCGGGCATCAGGGGAAGGGTCGCCATCGACGACGCGCTTGAGCTCGTTCTGTGCGAGTGCGAGGTTGCCTTCTTCGAAGTATATCTGGCCGAGCTGGGTCCGGGCGCCGACGACGGCGGTGCTGGCGGGATACTCCTGCAGGATCCCGCGCAACAACCTGCGGGCATTGTCCCTCTCACCGGCAAGGGCGAAGTACCGCGCGGCACGCAGCAATGCATCGGGTGCCCACTTGCTCTTCGGGTGGAATACCTTTACGCGTTCATACGCCAGAGCCGCCTCCTTCATGTTACCGAGCGCGGCATACGCCTCGCCGACATTCCACCATGCCTCGGGCGCGCGGGGATTGTCCTGATACGTCAACGCAAAGGTCTGGAAGGTGATCCGGGCTTCGTCGTACTGCTTGAGTTGTGATTGCACCAGCCCCAAATAGAACCGCGCTTCGATTCCTTCGGAAGTGGCCGGGTACGCAGCAATGAACTGTTTCAGTTGCTCGAGGGCGAGATCATACAGCCGGTCGTTGTACAGATTGATCGCGAGCTTGAAGTCGGCGTTTTCTTTGGTGTTCTGGGAGAGTGCAATGGGAGCAGAGGCAAGCAGCGCTGCAAGAAGGATGGCAAGCGGTACCGTGAACGTGCGTTTCATGAGCATACGTCTGATGCGATAGTGACGTGTCATTCTCCCCCTGTGCGTTTCTCTGCCGTTAAACTACGAGTAATTTGGATGGCTTGCAAGGAAACCGCCGGACAGTTGCCTTTCTTCCCCCTTCTTTGCACCTTGTTCTTCACTAAACCGTTCCTGCCACCAGTTGTGAACTCCGGCACCACATCCATGAGATTTCCCAGGCTTTCTCTGACACAGTGGATTTTTGTCGGCATGGGCATCGGACTCGTCCTGGGGTGGTTTGCCCCGGATCTCGCCGTGTCCCTCCGGCCGCTCAGCACAATCTTCCTCCGCCTGATCAGGTCAATCATCGCCCCCCTCATTTTCGCGACTCTCGTGGTCGGCATCGCAGGCCATGGCAACATGAAGCAGGTCGGGAGAATGGGCGTGAAAGCGCTGATCTACTTTGAAGTGATCACCACGCTGGCATTGATCGTCGGCCTGGTCGCCGTCAACCTTACGCGACCGGGCGTGGGAGTCAATATCCATGCGGGGACGCAGACCGGAGAGATTGCCGGGAAACAGCAGTCCATCTCCGAAGTGATCACGCACATTTTTCCGCAGAGCATCGTTCAGGCGGCGGCAGAAGGAGAAGTGCTGCAGATTGTCGTCTTTGCTGTCATCTTCAGCTTTGCACTCGCGTTGATACCGGTGGAGAAACGCAAGGTGATTCTCTCGTTTTGCGACAGTCTCGCAGAAACGATGTTCAAGTTCACCGGCATCGTGATGCGCTATGCCCCCGTCGGCGTCGGAGCGGCGATTGCGTTCGCCGTCGGCCACCGCGGACTCTCCGTGCTGATCAACCTCGGGCTTCTCATTCTCACTATGTACGGGGCACTTCTGGTCTTCTCGGTGGTTGTGCTCGGGGGAGTCGCGCTCATTGCCCGGGTGCCGATTCGCGAGTTCCTCGGTGCAGTGAAAGAACCGGCACTGATTGCATTTTCCACCACGAGCTCCGAAGCGGCCCTGCCGAAGGCCATGGAAGGGATGGAAAGGATCGGGGTTCCCAGGCGCATTGTGTCGTTCATCATCCCGACGGGCTACAGTTTCAATCTGGATGGCAGCACGCTCTACCTCGCTCTTGCCTCAGTGTTCGTCGCCCAGGCAGCCGGAGTAGAAATGAGCGTCGGCCAGCAATTGCTGATGATGCTGACGCTGATTTTGACGAGCAAAGGTGTTGCTGGCGTTCCCCGGGCAGCGCTTGTCATCCTCGCGGGCACCGTCGCTTCATTCGGGCTGCCGCTCGAGGGGGTCGCCATTATCCTGGGCATCGACGAGATCATGGATATGGGCCGCACCACGGTGAATGTGGTGGGGAACTGCCTCGCGAGTGTGGTGATCGCCCGGTGGGAAGGGGAATTCCGTCAGGAAGGCGGCGCGGCCACGCCCGTGTGATGCCCCGTAGCGCGTTCGATGTATTCCCGGTTCTTCTCGTCGCATAACACCCTCCAACCCAGCCGCTCCAGGCGTTCTGCCTCTCCGCGCGGAATCATCGGTACAAACAGAACGGACGTGTTTCCCTTTCGCTGGACAACGACGTCATGGACGTCTCTGACAAAGGGACTCCGCACAGGCTCCACGGCATCGTTCTCAAACCAGAAGATCGGTCCCACACCGGTCATAATCACCGTCCTGTCCGGAACCGTGATGGACGCAAGACTGCTTCGCCATGCATGCAACTCCTGCCGTGTCTGGAATTCCTCAAGCACGAATCCTGTGTGGACGTTGAATCCGGGAGTTCCTTTTGCACCCCAGTGCGTGATGACATCCGGGTTGATGAAGGCGAACGATATGAGGCAAAGCGTGAAGAGCGCAATCGCGCGGGGAGTGGCCAGACGGTCCAGGAGCAGCAGGAGAAAGGGAAGAGCGGAGAGAAGATAAGATTTTTCGAACGGAAAGAGTACAAAGGGAACAATAAGGACACTCACGGCGATCAACGACGGGCGGAAGAGGGAATCACGGGTCGCCCATGCAGATCTCCATGCAGCGGGCCTCGCGAGGATCCATGCCGCGCCGATGACGGCCAGAGGCCCGATGGCATAGACGGCACGATACGCGCACGTGAGCAGTCTCTCCGTCAGACTCATTCTGTCCGCATCGAATTGTCTGGAGAGCTGGGAGAGCCAGCCGGACATTCCGTAGGTATGGAAAACCGGAAGAAAAACGATCAGGGCCGTGACACAGGAGGCAGCAAGAAACTTCATCACCACGATCCACATGGTATTCCGGGAGGAAAGTGCAGAGGGGGACAGCGTTTTGTGCATGGAGATTTCCGCAAGCAGCAGTGAGACCAGCGGGATCAGGAGCACGCCATTTGCCGGTCGAAATCCAATGGCGAGGCCGGCCCAGATTCCCGCGCTAAGGGGTTTCATCTTCAAGCCGGCGTGCATCGCCAGAAGAATCATGAGTATCGACCAGACGTAGTCCATCGTCGTGGCGGAGTTCACCCAGAACAACGGAGCGAACGCGAAGGCGAAAGTGAGCGGGGCCGGTCGTTTGGTGCGGCCCTGCACGAGCCTATGCCACACCATGACCGTCATGAGGGACACGGCAAGCGTCGCAGCGTTTGAGAGCATTGATCCGCCGAGACCGACGAGGGGAGCGGAAACGATCTCATGCGCGGGATAGCCCGGAGGTCTGGACATTTCATAGACTCCCGAGGTCCAGAGTGTGTAGCTGACCTGTGCCACTCTCCAGGCATCCCCGTCGGATCCGTAGCCCGTGTACAGGAACGGGAGCCGCGTAACGACAATTGCCAGAACGAAGAGGGCGGGAAGGAATTTCGGGGTACCGGTCATCCTGTAATACTAAGCGTATTTTCCGCGTCCCGCAAGACGGCAGGCCCCTGATCCCGGTTGGATTCTCGGAGTTGGCAAGTTGTCGGAGCTGATGAGTTCTCGGAGCTGGTGAATTCCAGGAGTTGGGAATTCCCTCCCCGCCATTCTCATTAGTTGGAAGCCGGCGCCGGAAAACGCTTGAATTGTGGACGATTTCGGGGCATGAATATTGCTTAGCTAATTAATGGGTTAACCCGATAACCCTCTAACCGGAGGAACCCGCTTTGAAAAAACAGATCCCCGATCCCACCCTCCAACGGGAAAGCATCATCCCTCTCTACTACCAGCTCATGGAGATCCTGATTGATCAGATTGAAACAGGCCTCCTGAACCCCGGTGATCCCGTTCCCTCGGAAAATCAGCTGTGCAGGAAGTACGGTGTGAGCAAGAATACCGTCCTTCAGGCAATCCAGGCTCTCGTGAACAAGAGGCTGATCTATCGCACACGGGGGAAAGGCACTTTTGTAGCGAACCCGAAGATCACGCAAAGCATCACCTCGATGCTGAGCTTTTCATCGGAAATGGTGGGGCTCAACGGTTCATTGAAGAACAGATCGATCGAGTCCAAGGAAGTTCCCGCACTTCCCGCCATCGCCCGTCACCTCGGGATTCCCGAGAACATGCCCGTCTTTCACATTCAGATACTCCGGGAAGCGCAGGGGAAGCCGATCGCGCTTCAAACATCGTTTCTCCCGTCCGATCTCTGTCCGGGATTGATCCATACCCCTTTCGAAGGAGGGTCGCTGCTCAAGACGCTTCAGGACCGGTACGGGCTTCGGATCGACTCGGTCAGGGAGACATTTCAGGCCGTCAAATCGGATGCGTATGAAGCCAGGCTTCTTGAAATCAGGATCGGCGATCCGCTGGTGCTCCTCGAACGACTGTCCACCGAAAAAGGAGGACGGATCATCGAGCTGGTCAGGACGCTGCTGCGGGGAGATCGATGCAAGTTTGATATCGAACTGAAGAGAGGGACGACTTCATGAATCAATGGGAGTCCTGGATTGATCCATTCGTCCCCCCTCCGCCGGAGATCGAACTGGCCGGTGTGCGGCGGCCGTTCCTGACCCCGAAGCGGATTGCACGCATCTCCATCTTCATCGCCCTGAGCGCCGTGGGCGCGATGACGAAGATTCCGAGTCCGACAGGAACGGTCGCGTTGGATTCGTGCATGGGGTATTTCTCTGCGGTTGCATTCGGCTATGGCGAGGGCGCCATGGTTGCAGCGATGGGTCATCTGCTCACAGCTCTGACAACCGGGTTTCCCCTCGGCCTCCCCATACATCTCTACATTGCGTTGCAGATGGCTTGCTGGGTGATGGCGTACAGGTTCTTTGCGACCCGGATTCACCCGACTGTCGGGATCATTGTTGCGACGGCGCTCAACGGCATTGCCTCCGCCTATCTCATCGTCCCGTTTGGAGGAATCGGACTTGCCGCCGCACTCGTGGTCCCTCTGACCATCGGGTCATTTGCCAATGTGGCGATAGCCGCCGCTGCTTATGCGGTCGTCAAGAAGAGTAATCTCATCTGAGTGATTCTTTGGACATGGAACTACCATATCGTGACCTCCTGGCCAGGTACCGGAGCGCGGCAGCCGCACAGGGCGGCGGGATTTTCCGGACACGGCAAGTCCGCGATCTAACCGTGATCGACCTGCTCGGGGACCTCTCGTTTGTCGTTGCGGTCGACTCCGACGGAGGAATTGGACCCAAGCCTCACGACACCGTACAGACCACGGGGTACGTCTGCGGACGTTTCGCGACCAGGGTTCCGCTCATGGAGATCGTTGCCTGTGGTGCTCTGGCGGTTGCCGCTTTCGATGTGCTTGCGGTCGAGATGGAGCCGCTGGGAAAAGAAATCATCCGCGGTGTGAGAGACGAGCTTGCCGGCATCGGCCTTGGTCCGGATTTCCCTCTTTCCGGCAGCACGGAAGATAATGTGCCGACGACGCAGACCGGCATGGGGGTCATGGTGATCGGTATCGTCGAACAGGCCCGCTTCCGGCCGGGAACCGCGCGCACACGTGATGCCGTGTACTGTGTGGGCATTCCGAAGTCCGGTCCACGTCATACGGTTATTCTGGGAGACCCGGAAATCGCCGACGCAGTCGCCGTGCTCGGCGCTGCCGCAGTAGAGGGCGTCCACGACATTCTTCCGGTGGGCTCCCGCGGTATCAGGTACGAAGCACATCAACTGGCCGTCTCGGCGCAGAGGGGCTTCACTCCGGCCACAGAGTGCGCCATCGATGTCGGGATCTCGGCGGGCCCATCTACCTGTTTTCTGGTCTCCGGGGCGGAGGGGCTTACAGAGTCTCTGCGGGACCGCACGCACAAGCCGGTGTCCATTGTCGGCAGGATTTCATGAACGAACAACCAGCCATTGCGGAAGCACGCGCAGTAGGCTATGCATACCCCCGGATGAACGTGCCGGCGCTGCAGGGCGTGTCACTCAGGATACGCGCCGGCGAGTTCGTTGCGCTCATGGGGCGGACGGGAGCCGGGAAGACCACACTGCTCTCCTTGCTGAACGGCCTCATCCCGCAATTCCATGAGGGGGAGTTCTCGGGTGACGTCGTCGTCAGCCACATGAACACCCGCCGGTACCGCGTCCAGACACTTGCCCGGCGGGTGGGAATGGTGTTGCAGGATACGGAAGCGCAGATTATCGGCTCCACGGTCTTTAACGATGTCGTCTTTGGTCCGTGCAACCTCGGGCTTCCGCGTGCTCAGGTGATCGACAACGCACGGAACGCACTTGAGGCGGTCGCCCTGACGGGGTTTGAGGATCGTCTGCCCACAACCCTCTCGGGCGGAGAAATGCAGCGGCTCGCCGTTGCAGGCGTACTCGCCATGGAACCGGTGCTCCTCGCGCTGGACGAACCCACTTCGGAGCTCGATCCCCTCACGGCGGTCACCCTGTTCGAGTTGCTGGACCGTCTACGCCGTGCCCGCCCCATGGCCATTGTGCTCTCTTCCCATGACACGGAATTGGTTGCACGATACGCTGATCGACTCCTGGTCGTTGACAGCGGAAGCGTGGTGTGGGATGGTCCTCCCCTGGAGCTCTTCTCCGATGTGTCGCGCTGCCGTGAGTACGGAATCAGACCACCACAACTCATGGAGCTTCTCACCCGTGTACAGGCGATGGCAATGCTCCCGCCCGGGTCTGCTGGTCTTACCGTGGATGAAGTTGCCGGTCTCCTCCGTCCCCTCATTGCGCGGGGTGTCGCAAGCAGCCCGGCTGCCGACCCTGCACCTCATGCGACCACGAGCGTCCCGGCAGCGATCGTCATTGACGGACTGCATCATGCGTACGGCAATTCGGTCGAGGCCCTGCAGGGTGTCTCCTTGATGATCCAGCAGGGCGAGTTTGTTGCGATTGTGGGGAGAAACGGTGCCGGCAAAAGCACACTGGCGAAGCATCTGAACGGACTGTTGCGGCCCGATGCGGGCCATGTGCTTGTCAACGGCAAGGACACGCGCTCCTGCCCGGTTGCACGCCTCAGCCATGAAGTCGGTTTTGTCTTTCAGAATCCGGATCATCAGATCTTCTGTTCATCCGTCACTGAGGAGCTGGCATTCGGCCTGCGGCATGCCGGAGACATTTCTCCGGCCGAAGCCCGCCTGCGGATTCAATCGGCACTCGAATTTGTCGGCCTCCAGGAAATGGGTGATCGTCATCCCTGTACTCTCGGGAAAGGCGAAAGGCAACTTCTGGCTGTCGCGACCGTGCTGGCCGTTGCCCCGCCAATCATCGTCATTGATGAGCCGACGACCGGTCTTGACTGGCAAGGAACACAACGCATGATGACCCTCATCCATGCGCTGCACGAGCGACAGCATACGATTATCATCATCACACACGACATGCAGCTGGCCGCGGAACATGCCGGGCGCATCGTGGTGATGAAGGCGGGCCGTGTCGTTGCCGACGGCTCACCGGCAGCGGTTTTCAAGGAGACAGCAACCATCAAGGATGCATCGCTTGCCCTTCCTCCGATGGCGGAGCTGGCGCATGCGGTTGTTGATGGGCGGGAGCCGTTGCCGGCGGTCACGCTGGAGCAAATGATATCTCTGCTGCCCCACCCGGCTCAGGAAGGACACAGGTATGCTCACTGAGTACCGGCCGGGGAACTCTCTTCTGCACCAGCTGGATGTCCGGACAAAGCTGTTCTGTTTTGTGGTGGCAATCGTCCTGGCATTCGGTTTTCAGCATCCCCTCATCAACGGAGCTATCCTGCTCGGTCTGTTTATTCTGGCGTGGTCCATGCGGCTGCCCCTGCAGGGAATCGGCCGCATGCTGGGTCTGCTGGCGCCCGTTTTCGCCGTCATGTTTGCTGTGACGGCTTTCACCTTCACCCCTGAGCGGTTCACTACCGCCGCCGCACAGCGGGTGCTCTTTTTCCTCTTTCCGGGAGACGCAGCGCCGCTGACGGTGGGAGGGATTCTTGTGGGTCTGACCCTTGTGTGCCGTATGGGTATTTTTGTCCTTGCGTCATCGCTGTTTGCACAGACAACGCCGGTTGATGATTTCCTGCGGTTGGGCCGCCGCCTGAAGATCTCACAGAAATTTGCATTCATCATCACGATGGCTGTCCGGTTTGTTCCCACTATGGAAGGAAAAGCTGCGCAAGTACTCGACGCGCAGCGGGCCCGGGGCCTGGATATTTCAGAAGGGGGTTTCTTCGGACGCATGCGTGCGTACCTGACACTGATGATTCCCATGGTGGTGGACAGCATCCGGATGTCGGAGACGCTGGCTATCTCCATGGTCAACCGGGGCTTCGGTGCCACAAAACAATCGACGCAGCTTGAGGATTTGAAGATGCGGCGAGCAGACTATGTCACCATCGTGATCACCTGCGCAGTGCTGTTAACAGGCCTTCTGATGATGCGCGGCGGCATAGGTGTCCTCTAAAGGACGGTCAACAATGATCAGTGAACAAGCCTTCTTTAGAAAAGCCTTCGGGTGTCTTGCCGGTGTAGCATGCGGTGATGCGATGGGGATGCCGACATCCATGATGTCTCCCGACGCCGTCCGCAAGGCATTTCCACAGGGAATCGACGCCTTCAGGCCGCCACCGCCGGGGCACCCGATTCACGGAGGGTTGCTTGCCGGACAGGTGACTGATGATACCATGCAGACACTTGTTGTGGCCGACGCCATCCTTGACGACAGGGGGGTCATCCCGCGCAACCTGGCGCTGGGTCTTCTCCGCTGGGCCGAAAGTCTGAATGGCTTTCAGTCCTCGTTGCTCGGGCCGAGTTCCCTCCGCGCGCTGCGCGCCATCAAGGAAGGGAAGGATATCAATGAAACCGGCGCATTCGGAGATACGAATGGTGCATGCATGAGGATTGCCCCTGTCGGGATCATCCACGCAGGAGAAATTCTCGAAACTGTTGACGACGTCGCCCTTGCCTGCCTTCCAACACACAACACCAACATTGCGATCGCGGGTGCTTCGGCGGTGGCATGTGCGATTGCGGCCGGCATCACCGGCGTTGACGGCATCAACGGTGTCTTGCAGGCGGCACGTGTCGGGGCTGAGCTTGGCATGCAGAGAGGGCGTCCCTGGTATGGGGCATCCATCACCGCGCGTCTGGACCTCGCACGGCACTATGGCGCCCTGCACCCGACGGACGAGAAGTTCCTCGGCTATCTCTATGACATCATCGGTGCGGGTGTGGCAGTGACAGAGACCGTTCCCGCGTGTCTCGCTCTCGTGGAGTTCGCAGGCGGTGATCCGGTGCGGACCATCACCCTTGCCGCGAATCTGGGCGGGGACGCCGACACCATTGCCTCCATCGCCGGAGGAATCGCGGGAGCCTATGCCGGCATCGACGCATTTCCGGCGGCGTTACTGCAGACCATCGAGACGGTCAATCATCTTGATCTGGAGACGTACGCGTACAGGCTGACCCAGTTCGCTCTGTACCGAAGAAAATGACAGTGTCAATCCATCGCTCTGCGGGAGAGTTCGTGTGAACGCATACGGCCATCTCATCATTCTTGCACTCGCGACCACTGTGTCCGCCCTAACAGCGAACGCACAGCACGCAACGGTGGTTGTTCCGTCTTCCACGCGCCTGACCTTTGCAGTCATGGGTGATCCGCAGCCCGAGGAACCTCCGACCGAGGAACCCCTTGCGTTCCGGGAAATCCTCCGCGACCTGCATGCGTTGAACCCTGATGCGATCATGATCGTGGGAGACCTGATCAGAGGATTTACCGACGATTCTCTGATGCTCCGCCGGGAGTGGGAGGGCTTCTTTGCGGCGGTACGGGGATTCACGATTCCCTTTATGTATGCTGTCGGGAATCATGATATCTGGGATGAGCGGAGCCAGAGGGAATACCTCAAGCACTTTGGCAGTCTGTACGGCTCCTGGGACATCGGTGCAGTCCATTTTATCAGCCTGAACAGCTTCGACCTTGGTGGGCACAACACCATCCCCGCCGGGCAGCTGGAGTGGCTGCGAAACGACCTGGAAGCCCATCGATCGGCCCGTCACATTTTTGTGGGTGTGCACACCCCGCTCTGGGCGTTCGGGAACGCCAGCAACTGGCAGAGTGAAGTCCACCCACTGCTCAGGCGGTACAATGTCAGGGCTGTGTTTGCCGGACACTGGCATATCTATCAGCGCTCCGGGATACAGGACGGCATCCGCTACTACATCACCGGAGGGGCGGGCGGGATGATGCCGGAAACCTCCACCGGCACCGGCGATTTCCACCACTACATGCTGATCTCCGTCCGTGACGACAGCGTCTCCTATGCTGTCATGACACCCGGCTCTGTGATGAAGGATGATATTGTGACCAGGGAAAGCTCCGCTTTCTTCATGAAACTGGCCGATGAAGTTGTCGGCGATCCCCGCCTCCTTCTCCGGGATGACTCTTCCGCAACGGCCACAGCAACAGTGCGGGTGAAGAACGTATTCGCCGCTCCGCTCCACGGGAACCTCCGATGGGTCCTCTCCCCGGAAATGTTCACGCTGGATCGGTATGAACGGGAATTTGTGCTTGCGCCGGGTGACCGGGCCGACCTCCGTTTCGCATTCACCGCGCGCGCCGGGTCCACTTCTGCATTTACCACCCGACCCAGACCCCGTTTTGAATGCACTCTCCGCCTCGGTGATTCGGCACTCGGGCCCCCCGTCACCAAAGAACTGGTCATCGTACACACCGTAGCGTCTGTGCAACTGCACGGACGCATGGCCATCGATGGCAATCTGGCCGACTGGCCGGGCTCGTGGCCGATCACGATTGCATCCCGTAGCCAGGTAACGCTTGTGCCCGGACGATGGGCCGGGCCACAGGAGTCATCGGGCGAATTTGCGGTCGCTCTGGGTGACTCGGAGCTCTATTTCGCCGGCCGTGTGGTTGATCCCGACATCCTGCATGCAAGCCGCGAAGCTGAGCCGTATCAGGCCGATGCTGTCTCGCTCTACCTCGACCTTCGTGATTCCCTCAGTTTTCAACAACGATTCTTCACCGACGGCATCTTCCTTGCGGTGTTTGCACCGGAATCCGACGATCACCGGAAGGCCTACTGGATATCGGTCTATCCCAATGCGCATCCGATGAAAGATATCAGGTTCGGATCACAACGTACGGATGACGAGTACACCGTTGAAGCGTCAATCCCGCTCCGGGAATTACCCCATTTCCCCGGGAGGGGATCAACCGTTGGCCTGGACGTGTGCATCGACAACCTTCAGGCAAACGGCAACCGGACCAGACTGCTCTGGAACGGGATATGGGCGAATTTCATGTATGCCAATCGTTACGGACTTCTCCATCTCCGGTGAAGCGGAAAAACGGATCATACCCATGAGCGACACAACGGAGTGGTCGGCGCGGGTGCGGAAGATGCCCAAGGTGGAACTCCATCTCCATCTTGAAGGTGCCTTCACGCTCGAGACGCTCCTCAGGCTCATCAGGAAGCATGAGCCCTCCTCGTCGATCCACTCGACGGATGATCTGCAGGCGCGGTTGACCTACACCGACTTCTCCGGTTTCATCGATGCGTGGAACTGGAAGAATTCCTTTTTTCGGTCTGGCAAAGACTTTGAGCTCCTGGCATACCATACGCTCGAGTCGCTGAGCCGGCAGAATGTTCTGTATGTTGAGCCGTTCTTTTCACCCTGGGATTTCGAGGACAACGGCATCAGTATGGAAGAGATCACGGAGTCCATTCTCGCCGGCTGCGCCCGCGCGACGCGCGACTCCGGTATCGAATGGAATCTCATCGCCGATATCAACCGGGAGCACGGTCCGGAAAAGGGAATGGCACGGATCGAACAGATTCTCCGGTACCGTGACCGCGGGGTGATCGGCGTCGGGTTGGGGGGGAGGGAGAAAGAATATCCGGCGGAGCGATTTGCACAGGTCTACGCGCAGGCGGACCGGGGGCGCTTGCTGCTCACCGCGCACGCAGGCGAAGCGGATGGACCGGCATCGATCCGGGCGGCGCTCGACCGGCTTCACGTCCATCGCATCGGGCACGGCATCAGGGCGCGCGAGGATGACGCTTTGATGGCACAGCTGGCTGAACGGAAGATACCGCTCGAAGTGTGTATCACCAGCAATGTGAAGACGGGCGTGGTGCCGTCGTTGCGCGGGCATCCGGTGCGCACACTCTTCGACCGGCATCTGTATGTCACGATCAACAGTGATGACCCCACAATGTTTGATTGCTCTCTCACGGGAGAATATCTCTTGCTGCTCGAGCAGCTGGGATTCACGCCCGCCGAGATCAAAACCCTGAGCCTGAACGGAGTCACGGCATCGGGGCTGGATGAGCATGCGAAGCTGAAGCTCTGTTCTCGCTTCGAGGAATTCTGGACGCAGTATCTCTGAAACAGATCAAGGAATGTTCCCATGAAGAAGCTCACGCACGTTCCCGGACAGAACATCGCGGGCATTGTCTGCTTGATGGTCCTGGCTGCCTCTCCGCTGTTCGGGCAGATCAGGATTGTCAGCCTTTCGCCGACGCCTACCGAAATTGTGTACGCGCTGGGGGCCGGAGGACAGCTCGTCGGCGCCACCAGCGTGTGCATCGAGCCCCCGGAAGTCCTGCGCGACATTGCAGAAGGCAGGGTGAAAATCGTCAGCAACTTCAACACTACAGACTTCGCCTTGATCGACTCCCTGAAGCCCGGCCTGATTCTCACGGATACGGACTTCCAGCGTAAAATTACCGCGGAGCTTCGCGCCAAAGGCTACAAAGTGCTCCACTATGTTCCCAGGACTCTGCGCGATGTCTTCCAGAGTATGGAGGAGATCGGTGAAGCTATCGGGAAGGGCGCGTACGCCCGCCAGCTGACCGCGCAGTACTGGGCCGAGATCGATTCCATTAAAGCGAAAAGCCGGACCCTCCAGAAAACCCGCGTCTATATAGAGATCAACCATATCGGTCCGTGGGCGGTGGGCGCGATTTCTCCGCTGAACGATCTCATCGAGGCCGCCGGTGGACAGAACATCTTTGCCGACAGCGCCTGCGGGGTGTTCAAAACGACGAACGAAGAGATCGTCCGCCGGAACCCGGAAGTGATTCTTTCTCCCATCTGGCTTCATGCAAAGCTGGGGCGGTACGATGGGATTACACCGCTTGCTGAGATCTATGCGCGCAAAGGATATGACTCCACCGCGGCTGTTCAGCGGAGCCGCGTACTCTACTATGATTCCGCCCTGCTGAAGCATGAAGGTCCCCGCCAGGTGCTGGCGATCCGCAAGCTGGCGCGCATTCTGCATCCCGAGGTCTTTCCGGACCCCCCGGGAACGATCCCCTGGGAGCTCGGATGGATCAGATGAACGAGGCAGCCACAGTATCGGAGACAAAAGACACCGCGATGAAGCAAGAATTTCTCGTTGCCAATCCTGATCTGGCGCCGGAAGGGCGCCGCAAAATCGAATGGGTGGCCCCCCGGATGCCGGTGCTCAACCGTTTGTGCGACCGTTTTCGCGCGGACGATGTTTTCCAGGGGAGGACCCTCGCCGTTTCCGTCCACCTCGAAGCAAAGACCGCCTACCTCTGCCTGGTGATGAAGAAGCTCGGGGCGGATGTGTGGGCGACGGGGAGCAACCCCTTCTCCACCAAAGACGACGTGACGGCCGCCCTGGTCGAAGAAGGTATCCACGTCTTCGCGCGCCACGGGGTCAGCGAGCAGGAGCACCGGACCGAATTGGCATTCATCACGAACGCGAGACCCGAAGCAGTGCTCGACGACGGAGCGGATCTTTGTATGGCGCTCCATGCGCAGCCCGAGCGCGGCAACCGGCTCAGAGGCCTCAGCGAAGAGACGACGACCGGGGTGCGCCGCCTCCAGCATCTTGCCGCGGAGGGGAAACTGCTCTTTCCCGCGATCACCGTGAACAATGCGAAATCCAAGCACCTCTTCGACAACCGGTATGGCACCGGACAGTCGACCTGGACAGCCATCACGCACCTGACGAATATGAACGTCGCCGGGCGGACGGTGGTGATTCTCGGCTACGGCTGGGTGGGGATGGGTGTTGCCTCTCAAGCGCGGGGCATGGGGGCGCACGTTGTGGTGACGGAGGTCGATCCCTGGAAGGCTCTGGAAGCCCACATGGATGGATTCACGGTGATGCCGCTGGAATCGGCAGCGCGCATCGGCCACATCTTTGTCACGGCGACCGGACTGGAAGGAATCTTGCGGACGGAGCATATCGCGCTAATGCCCGAGGGCGCGCTGATCGCCAATGCCGGCCATTCCGACCTGGAAACCGATGTCCCCGGCCTTCGCACAATAGCCAGGTCGGTACGGGAAGCACGGGAGAATGTCTACGGCTATCTTCTCCCGAACGGAAGGAATGTCTTTCTGCTTGCCGACGGACGCATCGTGAATATCGCCGGCGGATTCGGTCATCCCGTAGAAATTATGGATATGTCCTTCTCACTCCAGCTGGCGTCGCTCCACTATTTGTTGCGCACTCCACAGCGCGATCCCGGGATCTACGCTCTGCCCACGGAGATCGACGAACTTGTGGCCAGGGAAAAACTCGCCGCCGAAGGAGTGGCAATTGACGCAGTAAAGAGTTGACATTCTCAGATCTCAGTGTATCATGGAGGCAATATGAAGCATTTCCTGTGTACATCGCTGGCGTTGTTCGCGCTGTCGGCAGTCCTGCTTGTCGCACCGGCGGCTTCGCAGCAGGACACACTCAAGCTTTCGGAAAAAGTCTCCACGTCGGAGGCCGTGCTGACGCGGGCGGACTTCAAGCGACTGGCGTGTGAGAATGTCGGGGACGCGCTGAAGAATATCACCGGCGTGTATGTCCGCAATGGCCAAATTGCACTCCGCGATGTGGCCCCGGACAAAGTGGTGATTCTCCTTGACAATCAGCGTTTGAACACCGCTCAGGGAGGAGGCGTCGATGTCATCACCCTCCCGATCGATATCGTGGAAAAAGTAGAAGTTATCCGCGGGGGAAGTTCGGCATTGTACGGTGCGGATGCAGTCGGAGGCGTCATCAAGATCACGACACGGGGAAAATCCACGGAACAGGCAAGCCAGATCAACGCCAATGCGCATGTGACTGTCGCGTCCTTTCATACGTTTGTGACAGCCCTGGATCTGGCACACCGGATCGACCATCTGAACTACCTGGTATCATACAAGCGGACCACATCCCGCGGGGACTACGACTACGTGACGCCCACGACCGGCGTCAAAGGCCCCTGGCTGAACAACGACCAATCCATCCATGACCTGTTTCTCAAAGGGTCCTATGCACTCTCCGACGAAGCAACCTTTGCACTCTCCGGCAGCATGTACAATGCGGGCACGGGAGCCCCGGGGATCATCGATCAATTGACTCCGTTTGCGCGATTGGGCTACAACAACAAGAACATCAATGCCGCCTATGACCAGGCGAACGTCTTCGGCAACTTTGGCCTGAAGGTGCAGACGTATTTCCTCTTCTTTGAGTTGACGTACAAGAATCCCGTGGGCATTGCGCCATCGGATAGCAAGCATGACAACGACGCGATTTCGTTTGAGGTCCAACAGACCGGGTCCGTCAGCGATCATCTCGAACTTGCCTACGGCTACACGTATCGTCATGACAAGCTCACGAGCACAGATATCGGCAGACGCGACCGTAACAACCATGCCGCGTATACTATGGCCACGGTGGGTTTCAAGGAGATCCCCTTCTTCTTTGACGAGATGTCCATTACCCCGGCGCTGCGCTACGACTATCCCTCCGACTTCCGCGCAGAGTGGAGCCCGAAGATTTCGGTGGTGCTCAAGCACAGTGGTACCTTTTCACTCACGCTCAAGTCGCACGTCACCCGTTCCTACCGGGCCCCGACGTTCAACGACCTCTATTGGCCGAAGGACAGCTATTCAGAGGGAAACCCGAACCTCGTTCCGGAGATCGGCGTGAACTACGACGCCGGCATTTCAATCAGCTACCCCCTGCTGGGTGAAGTCACGTTGAGCAGCAACTATTACGTCAACAACCTTGATAATCTGATTCTCTGGGCCCCCGGGGGCGACGGTCTCTGGCGCCCGAGCAACATTTCGAAGACTGAAGGGCACGGTATCGAGACCGCGTTCCGGTGGAAACCCCTTGGTGATGTTCTCGAGCTGGGTGCGGACTACACCTATATGCAGGCCCTCGACAAAAGCGAGTCCAAGGCGACGCGAAACAAAGACCTTATTTACCGGCCGCGCAACAAATTTGATATCACGCTGGGGCTCCGCCTGTTTGGAGTCGAGCTCAATGTGATGGATCACTTTGTGGGGAAACGGTACACGACAGCGGCAAATACGAAGTGGCTCGATGCCTATAATGTTGTCGACGGCAATATCGGTTATTCCTTCAAAGCATGGGATTTCAACTGGTCGCTCAAATTCGAAACGAACAATCTCGCCGACCTCAATTACACGGCGGTGGAGGGGTCCCCTGTGCCCGGCCGTGAACTGCGGTTTACGCTCGGGTGCGGATTCTGATTTCCTTTCGTGAAGGTCGATCAATGTCAAAGCTCCTGGTTCTTGTTGTCTTGATCCTCTGCAGCTCTGTGCCATTGCAGGCGCAGGACGGCGGCGTGGTGTCCGGAAGGGTGTTGGAAAAAACCTCCCGGCACCCGATTCCGGGAGCGAACGTCTTCGTCGAGGGGACAGTCCTCGGGGTGTGCACCAACGGAGAGGGATACTTCGAGATTACGGCTGTTCCTCCGGGACCACACCGTATCCGTGCGAGCGCCGTGGGGTATGCCGCGTCGACAGCCGACATTGTCGTTTCCGGGCAGAATGGCGCGACCCTGATCTTCCGCCTGGAGGAGACGGTCTACCAGGTGAACCCCGTGACCGTGACGGCAACACGGGAACGCTCGCTGGTGAGCGACGTGCCCGCCGTCGTGGATGTGATTCCCGCACGAGAGCTGGAGCAGCGGAACATACAGGATATCGGCCAGGCTGTGGAGCGGCTTCCCGGTGTGCGCGTGAACACGTATGGCACGCTGGGCGACCTGAAAACGGTCTCCATCCGCGGATCCACCGCGAGCCAGGTGCTTGTGCTCGTGGATGGACAGCGAGTGAACAACGCCCAGACAGGTCAGGTGGACCTCAGCACGATTCCAACGGAGGGGATCGAGACCATCGAGGTGGTGCGCGGCGGGACATCCGCCCTGTACGGGGCGGACGCTGTCGGCGGGGTCATCAACGTCATCACGAAATCCCATCCGCACGAGTCATCGTTCGCTGCCGGGGCGAACGTCACCGGCGGATCATTCGGCATGAGGGGTCTGGAGGTAAACTCGACTCTTTCCAGCGAGGCCACGTTCGGCTTCCTGTCGTACAAGTATCTCGTCACCGATGGGGACTTTGAGTACACCACGCCCCTCGGCGAAAGACAGAAGAGACAGAATGCGGATTTCCGTTCCCACAGCCTCTTTGGAAAAGCCAAATGGACTCTCGGAGAAGAAGGCCTGGGCGGATCGATTGCGGCATCCGCACAGGCCCACTTTGCGCGATCGGGATCTCCCGGCTCGATTGAACAGCCCAAGTATGATGCCCGCAAAAAGGAAGGAGATCAGTCCGTCAATCTGGTGTTTGAGCACAAGCTCGGATCGCCCTACAACAGTGTGAAGCTGCAATCGTACGTTATGAATTCCGAGTACAACTACGATGATGCCGGATCGGCGTATCCCGAGCATTCATACAGCCACAACATCGCATGGGGAGCAGAAGCGCAGGCAAAACTCATTGCGACGGACTGGAGTACCGTGACGGGGGGGTATGCTGTCAGACGCGACTATTTGTCCGGCACCACTACGGTCACACCGCCGCGGCGGACGCTGCACAGCATCTACGCCCAGACCGAGCTCTCACCGCTTCTCGGCAGCAGTAGTTTCCTCCGGAGGGTTATCGCCATCCCTGCGGTGCGGTGGGACAGTTTCTCCGATTTTGGCGAGGAGATAAGTCCGAAGATCGGCGTCGTGCTGAGTGCCGGGACTGTCTGGCAAGCTTCACTGAAGACCAACTACGGATCATCCTTCCGGGCTCCTTCGTTCAACGACCTGTATTGGCCGAAGGACGCATTCTCGGCTGGAAATCCGGAGTTGAAGCCGGAGTTGGGGAAGGACTTCGATGCCGGGTTCATGGTGCGCCTGCCTCTCCTTGTCGGTCTGGGCATCGACGCCACGTATTTTCACAACACCGTCGATGATCTGATTCTGTGGCAACAGGGGGCGGGCGGGCTCTGGAGCCCGACGAACGTGGGCAAGGCAAACATCAGCGGCCTTGAGTCGAGGGTGTCACTGGACCCCTGGAAGGGGCTCCTGCGTGTGGAGTGGACCTACACCTATCTGGATGCACGGAACAAGACGGAGAAGCACACGGAGTATGACAAGAGACTACCCTACCGCTCCCGTCATGCGCACACGCTCTCGGCCGGCGCGACATGGGGTGACCTGTCCGCGCTTGTGGAGTTTTCCTACTTCTCCTCCCGGTACACGAACACGGCGAACACGATTCTTCTGGATCCCTATCATGTCACGAATGTCATTGCAGGCGCCACTATCCTGCATGACCCGGTGTCGGCGGACCTGAAGCTGGAAATCAGAAACCTCGAGGACCTGGAGTACAAGGCGATGGAAGGATTTCCCATGCCGGGGAGGGAATTGCGTCTCTCCCTGAACGTCAAGTTTGCACAGCTGTACGATGCACATCAAACCCAAGGAGAGCAAATTGGGAAACCATAACAGCGGGAAGCTCTCTCACCGCTCATGTATGCATTTTAGAGGAGGAATCATGAAACTCAAAACCTTTGTCCTCTTCACCCTCACCGTTGCCATCGGATTGCTTGCCGGCTGTGAGAAGAGCGACGATGAAGTGACCGCCCCGCCTGCCACCTCAAAGGCGGTGTACGTCCTCAACGGATTGGGGAAGACGCTTTCGGTGATCGATCTGAACACCGGTGTTGCCACAAACAACGTGGCAACCGTCGGCCTCTACCCGAACCATGTGCTCTATTACAGCGGCAAGTTGTTCGTTGTGAACTCCGGGTCGAATACCGTCCAGGTCTTCAACGCGGACAGCTATGCGTTGTTGGGCACGATTACCCTTGCGGCGAACAGCAACCCGATGACGATCGCCATTCTGAATGACACCAAGGGCTACGTTGCCTGCTCCATGTCCAACTCGGTGGTCGTGGTGAATCCAACGACGTTTGCGGTGGTGAAGACCATTGCGGCGGGGGTCGGCACGTCGGGCATCGCGATTGCCAACGCGAAGGTGTATGCCTCCAACACTGCATTTGACGGCCAGACATATGCCTACGGGCAGGGAACGGTGACGGTGATCAATACGACGACGGATGCGGTGAGCACGACCCTCAACGTCAGCAAGAATCCCCAGGCGATTGCCATCGCTCCTGACGGGAAGCTTCATGTGCTGTGCAGCGGCGACTATGGTGCAACCGTGGGATCTGTTGCGGTGATTGATCCGAGTACGGATGCCATTGTGAAAAATCTGACGATCGGCGGCAGTCCGGGAAACATCACGATCGCTTCGAACAACATGGCCTATTGCGGTCTCTTCGGGACCGGGTTGATCACGTACAATGCGTCCACGTATGCCATCAAGGATTCTTCGACAAATCCGTTATTGAAGAAGGGTGGTTCGGGGACCGTGGTCGACCTGTCCGGCAATATTTATGTGGCGGACTTTTCCGGTGACCAGGTGATCATGCTGGACAACACGTACGCGCAGAAGAAGGTGTATGACGTGGGGGATGGTCCGCTGTCGATGAGTCTGAAGTAGCGGGTGATCCGCGGGACTGGATGTATCCCTGGCGGGTCTGATGGCCCGCCAGGGAGCAGTTTCCTATACGATTTTTGCCCGGATATATTCCTCGTTCAGCCGTGCAATATGATCCACGGAGATGTGCTTCGGGCATTCCACTTCGCAGGCATAGGTATTTGAACACGCACCAAACCCTTCCGCGTCCATTTGCGCCAGCATCTGTTCCACGCGTTCTTTCCGTTCCGCGCGGCCCTGGGGCAGCAGGACGAGATGGGAGACCTTCGCAGCAACGAAGAGCATTGCCGAGCCGTTCGGGCATGTAGCGACGCACGCGCCGCAGCCGATGCATGCGGCGGCATCCATGGCCTCCTCGGAGTCGGCTTTGGGGACCGGGATGGAATTCGCTTCCGGAGCCGCCCCAGTGCGGACGGACACATACCCCCCGGCCTGCATGATGCGATCGAACGCTGTGCGGTCGACGATCAGGTCTTTGATGACCGGGAAGGGTCTGGCCCGCCAGGGTTCAACAACGATCGTATCGCCGTCCGGGAAACTGCGCATCCGCAGTTCACATGTGGTCTCACGCTGGTTCGGGCCGTGGGCGCGTCCTTTGATCATGATGCCGCAGCTGCCGCATATGCCTTCGCGGCAATCGTGATCAAATGCAACCGGTTCTTCGCCCTTCGTCACCAGATCCTCGTTCAGGATATCCAGCATCTCCAGAAACGAGGCGTCCGGAGAGATATCGCGCACGGTGTAGGTGACAAGCCCGCCCTCGGCCTGCCGGTTCTTCTGTCGCCAGATCTTGAGTGTGAAGTTCATCACTTATAACTCCTCTGGGAGGGTTTCGCGTATTCGAATTCCAACGGCTCTTTGTGGAGGTCCGGCTTGGCGAGGTCGCCGGTATACGCCCAGGCAGCAACGTAGCTGAATTTCTTGTCATCGCGCTTGGCTTCGCCTTCTTCGGTCTGATATTCCTCCCGGAAGTGCCCGCCGCAGGATTCGTTGCGATGGAGAGCGTCGCGGGCGAGCAACTCGCCGAGTTCCAGGAAATCCGCGATGCGCCCGGCCCGTTCGAGTTCCATATTGAGATCATCCGAAGAGCCGACCACGTTGACATCCTGCCAGAATTCCTCACGCAGGGCTGCGATGTCGCTGATCGCCGTCTCCAGTCCTTTCTTGTTCCGGGCCATCCCGACATTGTGCCACATGATCGAGCCGAGGGCCTTATGGAAGTCGTCGGGCGTCCGGTGTCCCTTGATGGACATCAACGATGCGATCCGCTCTTCCACTTCCCTGGATACTTCTCTGCATGGTCCGTCATCGGGTCGCACCTGGGAGAATGCCGCTGTGGCAAGATAGTCGCCGATGGTGTACGGAAGCACGAAATACCCGTCGGCCAACCCCTGCATCAGCGCACTTGCACCCAGGCGGTTAGCGCCGTGGTCGGAGAAATTCGCCTCACCGATCACGTACAGACCCGGGATCGTGCTCATGAGATTGTAGTCCACCCAGAGGCCGCCCATGGTGTAATGGACCGCAGGATAGATCCTCATGGGGACTCTGTACGGATCTTCGGCCGTAATCTCATGGTACATATCAAACAGGTTGCCGTACTTCTCTTCGATCCAATGCTTGCCGTTGCGCTGTATGGCATCGGCAAAATCCAGGTAGACCGCGAGTTGTGTCGGGCCGACACCGAATCCTTTGTCACACATTTCCTTTGCTCTGCGCGAAGCCACATCGCGCGGCACGAGGTTGCCGAATGACGGATAGAGGCGTTCCAGGTAGTAATCGCGTTCTTCTTCCGGAATATCTCCCGGGCCCCGGGTATCGCCCTTGGTTTTCGGGACCCAGATGCGGCCGTCATTGCGGAGGCTCTCACTCATGAGCGTCAGCTTCGATTGGTACGAACCACTCTGCGGGATGCATGTGGGATGGATCTGGGTAAAGCAGGGATTCCCGAAGTACGCGCCCCGCTTGTGCGCACGCCAGATGGCGGTGGCATTGCAGGCTTTGGCATTTGTCGACAGATAGAACGTGTTGCCATAGCCGCCGGTGGCAAGGACCACGGCGTGGCCGGTGTAGACTTCAAGTGCTCCGCTGACCATATTGCGTGCGACAATACCGCGCGCCTGGCCGTCGACGACGACGAGGTCGAGCATTTCGCGGCGGGGATAGAATTTCACGGTGCCGGCATCCATCTGCCGGACAAGTGCGGAATACGCTCCCAGCAACAGCTGCTGCCCGGTCTGTCCCCGCGCATAGAATGTGCGTGACACCTGCGCGCCGCCGAATGACCGGTTGTCGAGCAATCCGCCGTATTCACGGCCGAACGGAACACCCTGGGCGACACACTGGTCGATGATGCTCCCGCTTACCTCCGCGAGGCGGTAGACGTTTGCTTCGCGCGCACGGTAGTCCCCGCCCTTCACCGTATCATAGAAAAGACGATATACGCTGTCGCCGTCATTGGTGTAGTTCTTCGGCGCGTTGATGCCTCCCTGGGCGGCAATGCTGTGCGCCCGGCGCGGGGATTCATGGTAGCAAAGGGCGATCACGTTGTAGCCAAGTTCCGCAAGCGACGCGGCGGCGGAGGCCCCCGCGAGTCCCGTGCCTACCACCACGATGGTATACTTCCGTTTGTTTGCGGGGTTGATGAGCTTGAGGGAAAAACGATGGTTGTCCCATTTCTTTTCGATGGGGCCGGATGGTATTTTTGCGTTCAGTGTCATGGCGATGGTTCCTTACTTGCCCCAGAAGAAGTAGAGTGGCATTGCGGCAAACCCGAGCGGGATGACCAACCAGAACAGTGCTGCCACCAGGTCGATCAGGCGCTTGTAATGCTCATGACGCACGCCGAATGTCTGGAACGCCGACTGGAATCCGTGATGCAGGTGATAGCCCAGGAGGGCAAGTGCAACGAGGTACAGTGCAACGGTCCACGGATTTAGAAATGCCTCCGCGACAATATCATACATGCTCCGCCCGGGAGTGAGGAACCGGGAAACGATGAAGAATTCCTGGATGTGAATTACGAGGAAGACGGCGATGATGGGACCCGTCACCCACATGATGCGCGATGAGAAGTCGCTGGTTTCACCGGCCTTGCGCAGAGCGTACTTCACCGGCCGTGCGCGCCGGTTCATCAGCCAGAGCCAGATGCCGAGAGCGGAATGGAGGAGGAACCCTGCAAACAGGGCGACCTCCAGGGGACGCAGAAGCGGATACGTTGACATGAACTCCGCATACGCGTCATACTCGCGGCCGTCGTCACGTACGAAGAGAAAGAGGTTGATGTAGAGATGGACGACAAGGAAGCTGGCAAGGAAGAGTCCGGACAGCGCCATGATCAGCTTTCTTCCGACCGAGCTTTTGATAAATGATATTGGTCTTCTCATAGATGCCGCTCGCTGCAATTGTGGACACCGGAATTGTGGAGAGGTGAACCAAAATGGGATGCTCTGACCGGTATGAACGCGCGTCGATGCTCAATGGTACAAAAGACCGGCTACTTGTGCAACCCTATCGGCTGTTTCCCGGACGAATGAACCGGAAGGCGGAAATGACACTTCCGACGAAGCCAAGGGCAACCCCTGCCGCAACCACACCAGCATAGAACACCATGTCCATTCCGATAAACTCGGCAAGCTCACTGGAGAAGAACCCTACCCCGCGCGTGAGAATGAGGTAGAGGATCCCTGCGGCAAGTCCCCCGCCCAAAAGTCCCTGCCAGACACCCTCCAGCAAGAACGGGAGACGGATGAATGTCCGGGTCGCGCCCACGAGCTCCATTGTCCGGATCAACTCGCGCTTTGCATAGATCGCCAGCCGTATCGTGTTGGACACGAGGATGAGAGCCGACAGCCCGACAAGAGCGCTGAGTCCAAGCCCGACATTGTGCACCGTGGTGGCGCGCTGGTCGATCGTTTCGAGCATGGCCTTGCGGTATATGACGCTGTCTATCTCGCTCATCGACTGGAGTCGCGACTCCACCCCTTGAATGTACTGGGGCGTTTTGAATCCGTCCTTCATATGTATCTTCAATGAGGGGGGGAAGGGATTGAAATTCAGCACATTGAAAACGTCATCGCCTGTTTCTTCTTTGAATATCTCGGCGGCATCTGCCTTTGACACGTAGACCACACTATCGACCTCCGGGAATGATGCGATGACTTGTCCGAGACTGTCAACCGTAATGATTGAGATTGGTTCGGACAAGAATGCTTCCACCTCCACCTGGCTCCGCAACTGCACCATGAACCGGTCTACATGAATGGTGATCACTGCAAAAAGACCCAGGAGCAGCAGAGCGATGCACACCGTGAGAATGGAAATCGTGCTTGAGATCTTTGTCCGCCGAAAACCCGAGAAGCTTTCGCGGAGAGTATAGGAGAGGCTCATAGGGTACTCAAAAAGACTCTGAAAGCTTGAAATTCAGGTTAAGGCTGCGTGCTCGGAAGAGAAAGGCTGCACGTGAAACGCTTTCTCTGCGTCCTTCTCTGTGATCTAGAAATTGCTCTCATCCCGCCACCGGACAATTCTCCACGGATCGTTGATGCGGTTCCGGCGGAACGTGAGATTCGCATATCCGTCGATCCGTTCGATGTCGCTGGGATTGAACACCAGTGTCAGATTGAATCCCCGGACGATATTCACGCTCGTGGATTCCGCGGTGGTCGTAATAATATTGTTCCAGATGAGGTCGAGTTTCTGGGCGTTCTGGAACAAACCAAATGTTGTCCGCAATTCATCATCGCGCCCCCACGCCACGTCGATGCCCAGGTCGTAGTTGCGGTACACAAACACAAATTCCGGATCAAGAAGTTGTCCGTACACCGTGGTATCGCGGAACGTGTACGCGGCCTGGAAGCACTGGAACATCCCTTCCACCGTCTGCGGGTTGCAGGTGGATTCGGCCGGAGCATTGTCCCACCCCGGGGCGAAGGGATTGATGCAGCCCGGGAGAACGAGGCACGTGCACAGAAGCAGGGGCAGGCATACGGGCTGCGCGCCCTCTCCCTGTGCCGCCCTGTTCGTCCTTCGGGTTCTCCCGCCTGGCCTAGTCACTGAACCTGCCCTTGAAATGACTCCACGAAATATCATTCGTGGTCTTGAAATCCACCCACCGCTGAATCATCCAGTAATTGCTCTGACTCGGGCGCAGCGTGAACTGCAACGTGCCCCGGGCTTTCTTCGGAAAGCCCTCATCACTATGTTCGAACACAAACGTGTAGTCATAGCCGTACACCACGGAGTCGGCAGAGACCGTGGATCCCGTTGCGGTGAGAGTAAGGCTCGAGTAGGCCTGCGCCGAGCTGCGGGCAATGAGGTTCTCAAAATAGGTCTGTTCGTCGCCGAGCGTCCATGACTCCAGAGCCCCGGTATACAACCCTGCGGCTTCGGGAGAAGGAGTGAAGATGAAGGGCGCATTTCCTTTCATCGGGTCGGCAAAACAGCTGATGTAGTTGGCGGCGTTCTTCTGCTCGATTGCGCTCTGCAGGTTGGCAATGACAACAGACGGCTCCGTGGGCGGCTTGAAATTGAGACTGGATTGGGACGGTTCCTCGGGATCGCGCGGTTCAAAAAGTCCGCATCCCGTAAATAACGCACAAAACAGAAGGCTGAACAGGCCGAGATATGCCGGGAAACGGGGAATCACAGTGTGATCCTTCCCTCCAGTGCCCTCGACAGCGTGGCTTCGTCCGCAAATTCCAGGTTCCCGCCGACAGGGATGCCCCGGGCCAGCCGTGTGACCTTCACTCCCAGCGGTTTCAGCAGTTTCGCGAGATAGATCGTCGTGGCTTCTCCCTCGACCGTCGGATTGAGCGCCAGGATGACCTCGGTGACCTCGCCGGGGAAGCGCCGGAGCAGTTCCCTTACCTTCAGGTCATCCGGCCCGATGCCGTCGAGCGGAGAGAGCGCACCGCCGAGCACATGATACAGCCCGCGGAACTCATTGGTTTTCTCCAGAGCCATGACATCGCTCGGTTCCTCGACGACGCACACCGTCGTGCGCTCTCGTTTCGTGCTCGTGCAGATGGCACACGGGTCAGACTCGGTGATGTTGCAGCAGACGGAGCAGGAAGTGATGCGGTCTTTGACGTCCACCAGTGCGCGGGCCATTTTCACGACATCCTCCCGCGGACGCTTCAGCACGAACAGGGCAAGGCGGAGCGCGGTCTTCCGCCCGATGCCCGGGAGTTGCGCAAATTCCTCGATCAGCTGCTGCAAAGCCTCAGATGTGTAGAGCACCTTACAGCCCCGGCAGGTTCAGTCCCGGGATGTTCGGCAAGAGACCGCTCGTTGCTTTCGACATCTCGTCCTGGGCAAGTTTCTGGGATTCTTCGATGGCTTTGTTGGCCGCGGCGAGAATGAGGTCTTCGAGCATCTCGCGATCGTCGGGATTGATGACTTCCTTCTCAATCGCCAGCGCGGTGAGACGCTGTTTCCCGTTTGCGGTTACCTTCACCATGCCGCCTCCGGCGTCGCCAACCACGGTCTTGTGCTCGAGCTCTTCATTGACCTGCGCCATGCGCTCCTGCATCTTTTGCACCTGTTTCATCATCCCGGACATGTTGGGCATTGCCGCCATAGGGGTCCTCGGTGTGAAAAAGAGAGACAATTGCCAAAAAATATACCTGAAAGGGCAGGGAAAGTCAAATTTGACTTTCCAGGCGAAAACCGTTACCTTTTTCTTCCAGCCGTCTGCAATTCTCGGGCGGGACACGTCTATCTTTGATGGGAGAGTGTATTAGTTGACCAGGGGTCCGCAGGAAGCGTCGGGCGAAGACAAGCCAAAGCAGGAACAGCTTCGTTCTTCAGGGGAGATTCCCCGACATATTGCCATCATCATGGACGGAAACGGCCGATGGGCGAAACAGCGAGGGCTGCCGCGCATTGCGGGCCATCGTGAGGGCGTCGAGTCCGTTCGAGATATCGTCGAGGCCTGCGGTCAGCTGGGCGTCGGCTATCTCACCCTGTACACGTTTTCGACGGAAAACTGGAAGCGTCCCCAGGAAGAAGTATCAATGTTGATGCGGCTTCTGCTCACCGCCCTTCGCGACGAGACAGACCGCCTCCACACCAACAATGTCCGCGTCCGCACCATCGGTGACGTGCGCGCACTCCCGCGCGAAATCCAGGCACAACTTCACGATGCCGGAGCAAAGACCGCCGAGAACACCGGACTCACCTTAATGCTCGCACTGAGCTATAGCGGACGATGGGAACTGACCGAAGCAGTGAAGGCCATTGCCCGCAAGGTCGCCGACGGGCAGCTCCGGCCGGATGAGATCGGTGAAGCAACCGTGGCAGGGCAGCTGCAAACAGCCGGGGCGCCTGATCCGGATCTTCTCGTGCGCACGAGCGGGGAACTGCGGCTGAGCAATTTTCTGCTCTGGCAATTGGCCTACACTGAATTGTACATAACGCCGAAATACTGGCCTGCGTTCCGGCGTCTGGAACTGTATGAAGCAATAGCCGCCTATCAGAGGCGCGAACGCCGGTTCGGCATGGTGAGCGAACAGGTGCAACAGCCCGAGACGAAAAAGGGGAGCCTCGGTCGAATTCTCAAGAGTGCGGTAGGACCCTGATCATTATGAAGAAGCAAGCTTCTGTGCTGGTGGCCATCGGCGTGCTGTTGTCTGTCCCGTTCCATCTCCAAGCGCAAAACCAACCTCCCCAGGAAGTCTACAAGATCCTCGGCATCACCGTCGAAGGGAACAGCCTTGCTGATCCGGCGGCGATTATCGCCAATTCGGGCCTGAAGGTCGAAAATGAAATTGCCGTACCCGGCGATCAGGTGGGCAATGCCGTGAAGAAACTCTGGTCTCTCCGCCTGTTTGAAGACGTGCAGGTGTCCATCGACCGGAAGATGGGCAATGGCGTCTTTCTGCTTATCAAGGTGAAAGAATACCCGCGCTTCGAAACCATGGAGATCACAGGTAACGACGAGCTGAGCACTGACGACATCAAGAAAGTCATGCCCCTGGTCCGCGGCCAGGTCCTTGCCCCTGCCGATCTTAAGAAAATGGAGCGGGACATCAAGAAACTCTACGATAAGGATGGGTATCTCCTGGCAAAGGTAGACATCACGACCGTTCCTGCCGACACCGGCGACCGGCGCAGGAATGTGGAAGTGCGTATCGATGAGGGCAACAAGGTCACCATCCGGAGCATTACCTTCGACGGCGATACGGCGTTCGATGACGGCGATCTCCGGGGCGCAATGGACGAGACTTCCGAAAGCGCCTGGTGGAAATTCTGGTCATCGGCGAAATTCGACGCGAAGAAGTACGAAGAGGACAAAGGCAAGATCATCCAGTTCTACCGGAAACACGGGTATCGCGATGCACAGATCCTTTCCGACTCCATCTGGTACAGCCAGGACAAGGAGGATATGTTCATCCACATACGCGTCAACGAGGGTGCGCAGTACAAGATCCGCCACATCACATGGCAGGGGAACACGGTGTACCCCGACGCCATCCTGAACGACCGCCTGAATATACTCCCCGGGGAAGTGTATAACGCCGAGAAGTTCGAACAAAACCTCCGCGGCAATGAAGACCAGTCCGATGTCGCATCACTCTACCTGGACAACGGATACCTCCGGTTCAACCTCGAACCCAAAGAGACCCGGGTCGGGACCGACAGTATCGATATCCAGATCAGCGTGTACGAGATGAACCAGTTCAAGCTGGCGCACGTGAACATCAAAGGCAACACGAAAACGCAGGAAAAGGTCATCCGGCGTGAACTCTATACCCGTCCCGGCGACTATTTCAGCCGCGCTGCGATTGTGCGCAGCATCCGCCAGCTTTCGCAGCTCAATTATTTCAATCCGGAAAAGATCAAGCCGGACTACGTCCTTGCGGACGAGAAGACGGTGGATCTCACGTACGAAGTGGAAGAGAAATCCAGCGACAATATCAACGCGTCGGTCGGCTACAGCGGGGCGTTCGGTGTCACGGGTGCTCTGGGCTTCACGATCAACAACTTCTCCATCAGCGAGCCGCTCTCGGGCGGAGCGGGTCAGATTCTGAATTTCGAATGGATGTTCGGCGAAGGATCGCGCTACCGCACATTCACACTCGGATTCACCGAACCGTGGTTGTTCGATACGGCAACCTTGCTGGGGGTGACGTTGTTTGACACCCGGCAGATCTACACGTTTGATTATGAGCGGACCGGCGGGTCAGTCCGTGTCGGCCGACGTTTCCGGTGGCCCGACGACTACTTCCGCGGCGACTGGATCATCGACGGCCAGGTCAACGAAGTGCGCGACGGTGCAGGCATCTACCGCGAAGGGCGGTCCACACAGGTGAGTCTGACACAGGTGATTTCCCGCAACAGCATTGACAACCCGATCTTTCCAACCACCGGGTCCAATGTCTCGCTCTCGATTCAAATGTCCGGGGGCCCCTTGCTCCCCGGCAACCTCGATTTTCACAAGTGGCTCCTGAGCGGCGAGTGGTACCTTCCGCTGTTCAATTCCAGCAAGCTGGCGCTCTACCTGAGCTCCTCGTACGGGTACATTGCACAGTTCTACAAGGATTCCTGGATCCAGCCCGTGGACTTGTTCTTCATGGGTGGTACCGGTCTGGGCTATATTTCCACCACGCCACTCCGCGGGTACGAAGATCAATCGGTCGGTCCACGCAACGCGAACGGTGAAATTGTGGGGGGGCGGGCAATGGCGAAGCAGACACTCGAGCTTCGCTTTGCCGTCTCCATCAATCCGATACCCATCTATGTCCTCGCCTTCGCCGAGGGCGGCAATGTCTTTGAATCGTTCTCCCGTGCAGACTTTTTTGATCTGAAGCGATCCGTCGGTCTTGGTGCCCGGATCCAGATCAATCCCATCGGGATGATCGGGTTTGATTACGGCTACGGGTTTGACGACGTGTATCCGCGCGACGGCAAAGCGGACGGCTGGAAATTCCACTTTGTCTTCGGGCGCGGGTTCTGATGTCCTGCTCAATTCACACCATCATACAAAGAACGAGGTAGACGTGAAGAAATACGTTTTTGCCCTTCTCGCAGTCGCGATGTGCATTACCGGCGCACGTGCACAGTCCCAGAAAATCGGCTATGTCAATTCCGCCAAGATATTCCAGGAGCTCCCGGCGGCCCAGGAAGCGCAGCGCAAGATCGACGCACTCGGCAAGCCGATCCAGGACTCTCTCGAGGCCATGCAGAGGGAGTTGCAGGCGCGCTACGATGAATATCAGAAGAAGGAAGCGCTGATGACCGAGACCGCCAAGAAGACGGAGCAGCAGAAACTGGTCGAGTTCCAGCGCAAGGCCGAAGAATACCGCGTGGCGAAACTCGGCAACGACGGCGAGCTTGCCCGCGAAACGGAAAAACTGCTCACCCCGTTGCGCGAGCGGATCAAGAACGCCATCGCCGCCGTCGCAAAAGAAGAAAAGTACAGCTTTGTCTTCGACAAGACCGAAACCATCCAGATTCTCCTCTACGGCGATCCGGCACATGACGTCACCTTCAAGGTCATCGACCGTCTGAAGCGGGGGCGGTAATCCCGCTCACCGGCGCAACCTATCGGAGAATGCGTATGAAATCCACAGTCGTTATCCTGCTGCTTGTGTGCGTCACGGCGTTCGGGATCGGACAGACCAAGATCGCCCACATCAACTCCGAATCCATCATGCAAACGCTGCCGGAGGCCATCGACGCACAGAAATCTCTCGACGCCCTCGTGGCTCAATGGGAGACGGAATTGCAGAAGATGCAGGCGGAGTGGAAGAAGAAATTCGATGACTACGACAAGAAGAAGCTGATTCTGACGGAACAGGTGCGCGGCGATCAGGAAAAGGAACTCCGCGACATGGATGCGGCAGTGTCGGACTTCCGGAACAAGAAGTTTGGCCCGAGCGGTGAGCTGTTCCAGAAACAAAACGAAGTCATGAAGCCGATCCAGAACAAGATCTTCAAGGTTCTGGACGAAATCGCCAAGGAAGATGGTTTCGACTACATCTTCGACAAGAGCGGGGAGATCCTCTTGCTGTATTCGAACGACAAACTGGATCTGACCCAGCGGGTGATCTCGCGTATGCAATCGTTCGGCAAGTAAGCGGACGCCGGGCATGACACTCCGGGAGATCGCCCAATTCCTCGATGCGACGCTCGAGGGGAACCCCGACCAGGAGATCCTCCGTGTGGCGAAAATCGAAGAGGCGGGCGCGGGAGCAATCACGTTCCTCGCCAACCCGAAGTACGCGCGCCATCTTGCCACAACGCATGCATCCGCGGCAATTGTCGGTCGTGCCGTCACGGTGGAAGGCAGGCCGCCCGAGCTGCCGCCCCTGACGCTTGTGCGCGTGGCCGATCCCTACGTCGGGTTCGTCCGGATTCTGGCGAAGCTCCACCCGCCTCCGCCGCCGCTCCCCCCCGGCATTCATCCGACGGCTGTCGTGGATTCCAGCGCCACGCTCGGCGCCGATGTGCGCATCGGAGCACACGCGGTGATCGGGGCACGGTGTCAGCTCGGTGCACGCACAATGATCGGCCCCTGTGCCACCGTGGGTGATGATGTGCGCATCGGAGACGATTCCATCCTGTACGCCAACGTCAGCATCCGCGAAGGATGCTGCATCGGTGCGCGATGCATCCTCCAGCCGGGCGCGGTCATCGGCAGCGACGGTTTCGGCTTTGCGCCGAAACCGGACGGTTCGTACGAGAAGATTCCACAGATGGGCGTCGTCGTGATCGAAGACGATGTCGAAATCGGAGCCAACACGACGGTGGATCGCGCCACGCTGGGCGAAACCCGCATCAAAAAGGGCGCGAAGCTGGATAATCTGATCCAGGTCGCGCACAATGTCGTGATCGGCCAGAACACCGTGATGGCTGCACAGAGCGGCATCTCCGGCAGCACGCGGATCGGCAACAATGTCATGGTGGCCGGGCAGGTGGGATTCACCGGCCACATCGAGGTGGCCGACGGCGTCAAGATCGGAGCGCAATCCGGTGTTCACCGTTCGTTGACGACGGCCAACGCGACGTATTTCGGGACCCCGGCGTACCCCCATCGTGAAGCAATGCGCATCTACGGGTCCTTTCCCCAGCTGCCGGATCTCCTCGCGACGGTGCGGGACCTCGTCAAGCGTTTGGGCTCTCACACCCCTCCGGAGGGAGAGAGCCGGTCCGGACCTCAACAGTAAGCTGAACCGCAATCTCCTGAAGAGCGCAACCTCAACCCTAAACTCTCACACACCCCATGCTCGTCCAACAACGCACCCTCAAACAACTGGGCTCCATCCACGGCGTCGGTCTGCACACCGGAAGTCTGACCACAATGACATTCCGGCCCGCCCCCGAAGACACGGGCATCCGGTTCCGTCGCATTGATATGGGCGGGTCGCCGGAGATCCCGGCGGACGTGGACCACGTGGTCGACATTTCGCGCGGGACGACCATCGGCATCGGCGATGCCCGCGTGCACACGATCGAGCATGTGATGGCGGCACTCGTGGGGCTTGAGGTGGACAACTGCATTATCGAACTTGACGCCAACGAACCGCCCATCGGTGACGGAAGCGCCATGCCGTATGTCGATGTGCTGCTCAAGGCCGGCTTCGAAAAGCAGAATGCACCCAAGGACTATCTGATCATCGACCAGACCGTCACCTATCACAACGAGGCGAAAGGCGTCGATATTGTCGCATTGCCACTCGACGACTATCGTATCACCGTGATGGTGGACTATAACAACCCCGCGCTCGGAAGTCAGCACACCGGTCTGTTCAACCTGGAAAAGGAGTTCGTGACGGAGTTCGCTCCCACGCGAACATTCTGTTTCCTCCACGAAGTGGAAATGCTCCACAGCGCCGGGCTGATCAAGGGCGGAAATCTCGACAACGCCATCGTCATTGTCGACCGTGACCTGGATGACGATGAAATCCGCCGCATCTCCAGCAAGCTGGGTATCACGCACGCGGTCATCCTCGGTACCAAGGGCACACTCGACGACCGCCCTCTCCGGTTCAAGAACGAGCCTGCACGGCACAAGCTGCTCGATTTGATGGGCGATCTTGCACTGATCGGTGTACCGCTGAAGGCGCAGATTCTTGCCGCGCGCCCCGGCCACGCAAGCAACATTGAATTTGCACGGCTCATCCGCAAACTGTACCAGCAAAAGAAGCTCATACGCAAATATCAGCACGAACGCAAAGAAGGTGTGGTCTTCGACATCAACGCGATCCAGAAGATCCTTCCTCATCGCTATCCGTTTTTGCTGATTGACAAGATCATCGATTTCAAGATCGACGAAAGCGTTGTCGGGGTGAAGAATGTCACCGTCAACGAGCCGTTCTTCGAGGGGCATTTCCCGGGTCAACCCGTGATGCCCGGCGTCCTGATCATTGAAGCCATGGCCCAGACAGGCGGGGTCCTCCTCCTCAACGGCGTGGAAAATCCCGGTGACAAACTGGTGTTCTTCATGTCCATCAACAACGCAAAGTTCCGCCGCCCGGTGGTCCCGGGGGACCAGCTGGTTTTCGAACTGAAGATGACGACGCGGAAGAGCCGGATCTGCACGATGAGCGGAAAAGCGTATGTCGACGGGAGCCTCGTCGCGGAGGCGGAACTGATGGCGTCGATTATTGATCGGAACGATGCGAAGAAACCCTCATCCTGAAGCCGGAACACTATGACGGCGCAGATTGATCCGCGGGCGGTAGTCAGTCCCAGGGCGCAACTGGGCAACAACGTGACGATCGGCCCCTTCACCGTCGTCGAAGACGGGGCGGAGATCGGCGACGGCACCAGCGTGGCCGCGAATGCGTTGATCGCCACCGGGGCCCGAATCGGCAAAGAGTGCAGGATTCACCACGCGGCCGTCATCGGTCACGCCCCGCAGGATCTGAAGTACGCGAACGAGCTGTCCGTGTGCGAGATCGGGGATCGGACGGTGGTGCGCGAGTTTGCGGCGCTTCACCGCGGGACCGGCGAGGGGGGCCGTACCGTGATCGGCACCGATTGCTTCCTGATGGCATTTGTGCATGTCGCGCACGACTGCGTGGTCGGCAATCAGGTGGTCATGGCCAACGCCGCAATGCTGGCAGGGCACGTCATCGTGGAAGACTGGGTAATCATCGGCGGTCTTACGCCGGTCCACCAATTTTCCCACATCGGATGCCATGCCATGGTGGGCGGCGGTGTGCGGGTTTCGAAAGATGTTCCGCCGTATTGCCTCGCCAGCAATCACCCCCTCGTCTTCGAAGGTCTCAACTCCATCGGCCTGCGACGCAGAGGTTTCAGCAGACAAACAATCGATGCGCTTGACCGGACCTACCAGTTGGTGTACCGGTCCGGCAAGAACGTCACGCAGGCGCTCGAGAGTATCGCGGGGGAGCCTGCCCTCATGGCATTCCCCGAGGTCGCTCACGTCGTGGAGTTTATCCGTGCCAGTGAACGGGGTATTATCGGGGCTCCGCGTCTCCGTGCCTGATCCTCCGTCCGCTCCCGGCAACTGGAGATTTGAAGATTCCGGCGCATGCCGGGGTGCGGAAAACATGCGCGCCGACGAGCAACGGGCCCTCGCGCTCCAGGCGTCGTCCGGGGACGGCGCGTTCGCGTCGCTTCGCCTGTACCGCTGGCAGCCCTGGACAATCTCGCTCGGCCATCACCAGTCTCCCGAGGATCTGGACCTCGGCCGATGCGCCGCGGAGGGTATCGATGTCGTCCGGCGGCCGACGGGAGGGCGTGCGATTCTTCATGCGGAGGAACTCACCTATTGCGTGGTGATGTACACCGGGCGACGCGCCGTTATGACGGTGTACAACGATATCAGTCGCGCTCTCGTGCGCGGCCTGCAGTTGTTCGGTGTCGAAGTCACTCTTCAGAAATCACAGCCCAACTTCCCGGAAGCGTACCGGCATGCCTCGGCCATTCCCTGCTTCACGAGTTCCGCCCGTTACGAAATCGAATGGCGGGGCCGGAAACTGGTGGGAAGCGCGCAGCGGCGGTACGGTGATGGGGAGCGTGACGTCGTCCTCCAGCACGGATCCATTCTCTGCGGCCCGGCACACAAAAGGCTCGTGGAGTTTCTCCGCGTTGCCGATCGGGCCGTGATGGACCGTGTCCGCCGGGAGATGGAAACGAAGACCGTGGATCTCCGGGAGATCACCGGAGCCGGTGTCGCCATCGATCGCCTCGCCGGCTGCATCAAGCGCGGATTTGAGGAAGAATGGGGGATACAGTTCAGGACGGAAATGTGAATCCACCATCCACGGTTGTGTATCCAGCTCGAGGATCCGCAACCAGCAGGAGACATGCCATGAGCACAGCCCAGACCGAACAGAAGCCCCGGGTCGTCACTACCCGCTCGATCATGAAGATGAAAAGCACAGGCGAGAAAATCTGCGCGCTCACCGCGTACGATTTCCTTATCGCGCGTTTTCTCGACGAGGTCGGCATCGACATCATTCTCGTCGGAGACTCCCTGGGGAACGTTGTGCAAGGGCATGAAACCACCCTCCCGGTCACAGTGGAGGATATGATCTACCATGCCAAAGCGGTGAAACGGGCGGTGAAAAATGCGCTGATCGTGGTGGACATGCCCTTCATGTCATACCAGAACAGCCTCGAAGAGGCCGTCCGCAATTGTGGACGTGTCATGAAAGATGTGGGGGTCGGCGCGGTGAAGCTCGAAGGCGGGGCGTTCATTGCGGAGAAAGTCAGGCACCTTGTTGAAATCGGTATTCCGGTGATGGGGCACCTCGGATTGACGCCGCAGGCGATCAACAAATTCGGCACCTATGAAGTGCGCGCCACGGACAAGGCGGAAGCGGACCGGTTGGTGCGGGATGCGAAGATTCTCCAGGAGGCGGGCGTGTTTGCGATCGTCCTTGAAAAGATTCCCTCGAAGCTCGCGAAGAAGGTCACCGACGTGCTGGCGGTCCCCACCGTCGGCATCGGCGCGGGGCCGCACTGCAACGGACAGGTTCTTGTGGTCTATGATATGCTCGGTCTGACCGAGGAATTCAAACCCCGCTTTGTGAGGCGGTACGGGGAACTTGCCGGCGATGTCCGCAAGTCGTTCCGGAAATACATCCAGGATGTGAAATCCGGAGAGTTTCCATCAATGAAGGAGAGCTATTGAGGGGATGAGGCAATAGGCATCAGGCACGAGGGAGAAACCCAGTGCCTCGTGCTCCGTGCCTCCTGCCTGCTCTTTATCACCTATGCTGCACATTCTCATATGCAACGACGACGGCATTGACGCATCCGGAATTTTTGCGCTGGTGCAGGAGATCAGGAAGATCGCGCGTGTGACCGTGGTCGCACCCGACCGTCAGCAGAGTGCTGTGGGACACGCAATCACGATGCAGTACCCGCTGCGGGCGTTCCCCTTTCACAAGAATGGCGAGTTGTTCGGGTACGCGGTCAAAGGCACTCCGGCCGATGCGGTGAAACTCGCTGTCAAGCAGCTGGTGAAGGAACCGGTGGACATGGTTCTCTCGGGGATCAACCACGGTTCCAATACCGCAATCAATATCATGTACTCCGGTACGGTGTCAGCGGCGACCGAAGGGACGATACTCGGCATTCCCTCGATAGCCGTCTCACTCACAACCTACGGTGAGGCCGACTTCAGCCCGGCGGCCCGGTTTGCGGCACGGCTCGTGCAGTTGGTGGCCGACAAAGGGCTGCCCGCGGGAACATTGCTGAATGTCAACGTGCCCCCGCTTCCGGCAGAGAAGATCCGCGGGGTGAAGATCACGGCGCAGGGGAAATCCTCGTGGGAAGATACGTTTGATGTGCGTTGTGATCCCGCCGGCCGTGAATATTTCTGGTTGACCGGCCACATGAACGTCACGGACACCGATCGCGACACCGACGAGGTGGCCATTGGCGAGGGGTATATTTCCGTGACGCCGATTCATTACGATCTTACCGACAGGCGGCAATTGGGCGTGATGAGGGATTGGGACATTGCCTCATTGCTTTCCCGATCCGTGTGAGGCTTCGGGGGTGCAGCAAAGGGGGGGTGTTTTCTGGGTTTGTCTGGTGGCGGAGTTGACATTAAGGGGGGAAAAGCTTACCATACTAACCCTTCACGGGAACCGCCAGGCAGGCCCTTAGCGTTGTTGAGTGCAGCCCATTTCGGGCACGGAATTCCACGAAATAATTCGTGTGAGAGAAACATCCGGTACTTGACATCGCGGGGAAAAGGTTGTATATTAAAAGCCCGCCACGATTGCGGTCTTCAAGCAAGACGAAGAATGTTCTTTGAAAAACAGTGTGCATAGCCAAAGTCAATGACTCCGAGCACTCAATCTTGGCGATCCTTTCTACTGAAAGGTAGGGAGTGAGCGCTGAGTATCAGACTCAACGGTGTAATAAACCACAACGGAGAGTTTGATCCTGGCTCAGGACGAACGCTGGCGGCGTGCCTAACACATGCAAGTCAAGGAGAAACGGGTAGCAATATCCGGAGTACACTGGCGCACGGGTGAGTAACGCGTAGGCAACCTGCCTTCAGGACGGGGATAACTCAGCGAAAGTTGGACTAATACCCGATGATATTCCGGCATAGCATTATGCTGGGATCAAAGCCCGCAAGGGTGCCTGTAGATGGGCCTGCGTCCCATTAGGTAGTTGGTGAGGTAACGGCTCACCAAGCCCACGATGGGTAGCTGGTCTGAGAGGATGATCAGCCACACTGGAACTGAGACACGGTCCAGACTCCTACGGGAGGCAGCAGTGAGGAATATTGCGCAATGGCCGAAAGGCTGACGCAGCGACGCCGCGTGAGGGATGAAGTCCGTTAGGATGTAAACCTCTTTTGCAGGGGATGAATGTCCCGATCTGTCGGGATTGACAGTACTCTGCGAATAAGGATCGGCTAACTACGTGCCAGCAGCCGCGGTAATACGTAGGATCCGAGCGTTGTCCGGATTTACTGGGTGTAAAGGGCGTGTAGGTGGACCTTTAAGTCGATGGTGAAATCCTGCGGCTCAACCGCAGAATTGCTTTCGAAACTGGAGGTCTTGAGTGCGGCAGAGGGAGATGGAATTCATGGTGTAGCGGTGAAATGTGTAGATATCATGAAGAACACCGGTAGCGAAGGCGGTCTCCTGGTCCGCAACTGACACTGAGGCGCGAAAGCGTGGGGAGCGAACAGGATTAGATACCCTGGTAGTCCACGCCTTAAACGATGGGTACTCGGTGCTGGGCCGCGAGGTTCAGTGCCTAAGTTAACGCATTAAGTACCCCACCTGGGGAGTACGATCGCAAGGTTGAAACTCAAAGGAATTGACGGGGGCCCGCACAAGCAGTGGAGCATGTGGTTCAATTCGATGCAACGCGAAGAACCTTACCTGGGTTTGAAAGGCCAGCGACAACCGGTGAAAGCCGGTCTTGTAGCAATACACGCTGGTACAGGTGCTGCATGGCTGTCGTCAGCTCGTGCCGTGAGGTGTTGGGTTAAGTCCCGCAACGAGCGCAACCCCTGCACTTAGTTGCCATCAGGTCAAGCTGGGCACTCTAGGTGGACTGCCTACGCAAGTAGTGAGGAAGGCGGGGATGACGTCAAGTCCTCATGGCCCTTACACCCAGGGCCACACACGTGCTACAATGGGCGCTACAAAGGGTTGCCAAGCCGCAAGGCGGAGCCAATCCCAAAAACGCGTCCTCAGTTCGGATTGGAGTCTGCAACTCGACTCCATGAAGCCGGAATTGCTAGTAATCGCGTATCAGCACGACGCGGTGAATACGTTCCCGGGCCTTGTACACACCGCCCGTCAAGCCATGGAAGCTGGGGGTACCCGAAACCGGTGCGCCAACCCGCAAGGGAGGCAGCCGACTAAGGTAAAACCAGTGACTGGGGCTAAGTCGTAACAAGGTAGCCGTATCGGAAGGTGCGGCTGGATCACCTCCTTTCTAAGGAGTCTTATGGTGCCATCGACCCTTCACGGGGGTCGCAACGGTACCGTGAGCAGAGTCTCGAAGTCATTACACTGCGGCTATGCACACTTATTATTGTACACATTGACAATTGTCAATTGTCCGTTGACAGTTGTCAGTTGTGATGGGCCTGTAGCTCAGGTGGTTAGAGCGCACGCCTGATAAGCGTGAGGTCACTAGTTCAACTCTAGTCAGGCCCACAAACCGTCAGGTAGGGTTGCGCGAACGTGGTCGCTGGATCACCGGAGTCTACGGGGCTATAGCTCAATTGGGAGAGCGCCTGGTTTGCAACCAGGAGGTTACCGGTTCGATCCCGGTTAGCTCCACAACCAATGGACGATAGTCTATAGTCGATTGACTATGGTCAATTGGTTGTTCTTTGACAAACAGGAAGAGCTGGTTCGGTGGCAACGTCGGTAGTTGTCCCGCGGTATGCGGGACGAACAAAGGCGATGCGGCCGGCCGCTGAAAGTAAACTGATCAAGAATTCTGTCAAGATGTATTCTTATTGGAGCACCTGATGTTTCTGTATCGGGATCAATAAGGATTTTTGGTGAATTTAGTAAGAGCACACGACGGATGCCTTGGCACTGGAAGGCGATGAAGGACGTGGTTACCTGCGATAAGCGTCGGATAGGTGGAAACAACCTTTGACCCGGCGACCTCCGAATGGGGAAACCCTCCACCAGTCATGTGGTGGAACTGTACGCTGAATTCATAGGCGTACCAGAGCCAACAGGGGGAATTGAAATATCTCAGTACCCCTAGGAAGAAAAAGTAATAACGATTCCCTGAGTAGTGACGAGCGAAAGGGGAAGAGCCTAAACCAACCCGCACAGTAAAGGACACGACCGTTGTGCGGGTGGTGTTGTGGGGCGCTCTCAGACCAAGTCGTGAGGAGGTCGGAGAGTAAGAAACCGGATGGCTAGTCGAATCTTCTGGAAAGTGGAACCATAGAAGGTGAAAGTCCTGTAGACGAAAGCTGCCCGGCTCTCTGGTGAGCGTTCCCAAGTACCACGGAATAGGTGGAAGTCTGTGGGAATCAGCGAGAACCATCTCGCAAGGCTAAATACTCTCCAGTGACCGATAGTGAACAAGTACCGTGAGGGAAAGGTGAAAAGCACTCCTAACAGGAGGGTGAAATAGTACCTGAAATCGTGTGCTTACAAACGGTAGGAGCAATTCTGTTCGTGCTTGCACGGGCAGAAAAGTGACTGCGTGCCTTTTGCTTAATGAGCCTACGAGTTACTCGTACGATGCAAGGTTAAGTCTCTCAAGAGACGCAGCCGTAGCGAAAGCGAGTCTGAATAGGGCGCTTCAGTATCGTGCGGTATACGCGAAACCTGGTGATCTACCCATGATCAGGATGAAGTGAGGGTAAAACCTCATGGAGGTCCGAACCGGTGAGGGTTGAAAACTTCTCGGATGAATTGTGGGTAGGAGTGAAAAGCTAATCGAACCGGGAGATAGCTCGTACTCCTCGAAATAGCTTTAGGGCTAGCCTCAAGACAGAGTGTCGCGGAGGTAGAGCACTGATTGGGCTAGGGTCGTCACAACGATACCAAACCCAGACAAACTCCGAATTCCGTTGACATGTTCCTTGGGAGTCAGGCGACGGGGGATAAGCTTCGCCGCCAAAAGGGGAATAACCCAGATCGACCGCTAAGGTCCCCAAATCGAGGTTAACAGACAAAGGATGTTGGGTTGCAGTGACAACTAGGATGTTGGCTTAGAAGCAGCCATTCATTTAAAGAGTGCGTAATAGCTCACTAGTCAAGCGACCCAGCGCCGATAATTCTCGGGACTTAAACCTCGTACCGAAGCGACGGGCTTCGCCGCAAGGCGGAGCGGTAGAGGAGCATTCTCTGTGCGACCACGGTCAACGTGGGTCTCCGGACGAAGGTGTGCAGTGATGCATGCTGAAGCGCAGAGAATAGAAGATGTAGGCATAAGTAACGATAATGCCGATGGAAAATCGGCACACCGAAAATCTAAGGTTTCCTGAGCAACGTTAATCGTCTCAGGGTTAGTCGGACCCTAAGCTGAGGCCGAAAGGCGTAAGCGATGGAAAACAGGTTGAATATTCCTGTACCTGTGTGCAGTCGTCTGACTATGAGGGGTGACGCAGGAGTGAAGACCAGCCGTCTGCTGGCTTAGACGGTCTAAGGTGGTAGGGGTTCCGGGTAGGCAAATCCGCCCGGGAGTTATCTCCGAGAGCCGAACGGGAGGGCGCAAGCCCATAAACTGGTCGTAATCATGCTGCCAAGAAAAACCTCGCATAGGAGACTGTATGCAGACCGTACCGCAAACCGACACAGGTAGATGAGGATGAATGTCCTCAGGTGCTCGAGTGAGCCATGGTTAAGGAACTCGGCAAACTGACCCTGTAACTTCGGGATAAAGGGTGTCTCGACGCGTGAGGGGGCTCGCCCTCCAGAGCGCATCAAGATCGCAGTGAAACGGGCCAAGCGACTGTTTAACAAAAACACATCACTCTGCGAAGACGTGAAGTCGACGTATAGGGTGTGACACCTGCCCGGTGCCGGTAGGTTAAGGAGAGAGGTCATTCGCCGCAAGGTGGAGAAGCTTTGAACTGAAGCCCCGGTAAACGGCGGCCGTAACTATAACGGTCCTAAGGTAGCGAAATTCCTTGTCGGGTAAGTTCCGACCTGCACGAATGGTGTAACGATTTGGTCACTGTCTCAACCATGGGCTCGGTGAACTTGTGGTACCGGTGAAGACGCCGGTTACCCGCATATGGACGGAAAGACCCCGTGAAGCTTTACTATACCTTAGCATTGGGTTCGGACAAAACATGTGTAGCATAGGTGGGAGACGTTGAAGTGGGGACGCTAGTCTCCATGGAGTCACCAGTGAAATACCACCCTTGTTCTGTTTGAATTCTAACCTCTCCGCGTGAATCCGCGGAAGGGACCGTGCTAGGCGGGTAGTTTGACTGGGGCGGTCGCCTCCTAAATCGTAACGGAGGCTCTCAATGGTTCCCTCAGCATGGTTGGTAATCATGCGACGAGTGTAAAGGCATAAGGGAGCTTGACTGCGAGACCTACAAGTCGAGCAGATGCGAAAGCAGGACTTAGTGATCCGATGGTTGCAAGTGGAAGTGCCATCGCTCAAAGGATAAAAGCTACTCCGGGGATAACAGGCTGATCTCGCCCGAGAGTTCAAATCGACGGCGTGGTTTGGCACCTCGATGTCGGCTCATCACATCCTGGGGCTGGAGAAGGTCCCAAGGGTTTGGCTGTTCGCCAATTAAAGTGGTACGTGAGCTGGGTTCAGAACGTCGTGAGACAGTTCGGTCCCTATCCTATGTGGGCGCAGGATACTTGAGAAGTGTCGCCGTTAGTACGAGAGGACCGCGGTGAACGGACCTACGGTGTACCTGTTGTCACGCCAGTGGCAAACGCAGGGTAGCCACGTCCGGATGGGATAAGCGCTGAAAGCATCTAAGTGCGAAACCCGCTTCAAGATGAGGTATCCCGGGCGCAAGCCCCTCAAGACCCCTCGGAGATGACGAGGTTGATAGGCTGCAGATGTACGTACAGTAATGTACTCAGTCGAGCAGTACTAATTGGTCGTGAGATTTTACCATATTATTCTTATTGTCCCCGATATGCATCGGGTGCCCCAATAAGAATACGCTCAGTGCGCTTTCAGCTCCGCTCTTCCGATTGTCAGAATTGAAACATCTGGCGACCATAGCGAAGGTGTTACACCCGATCCCATTCCGAACTCGGCAGTTAAGCCCTTCAGCGCCGATGGTACTACTCGTGCGAACGTGTGGGAGAGTAGGTCGTTGCCAGAGTTATTGTGAAAAGCCCCGTCCCCCCCGGACGGGGCTTTTGCTTGTCTCCGCTCCACTGGCAGATGATCGAGGAAAGCCTTATATTATCCCCGTTTAGGCGTCCGTTATCACTGACCCCAGTCTATCACCACTCTCGTCCGGAAATTGCACCATGCCGAACTACTCACTCCGCAACATCGCCGCCGTTGCATCCCTCATCCTGCTCGTCCTCTGGCCCGGCTGCAGCCGTAGAAGCGACTCCGCCGGCACCACGCTGCAGATCAAAGGGTCCGATACCATGGTGAACCTCTCCCAGGCCTGGGCGGAAGAGTTCATGAAAAAGAACCCGGGGACATCGGTTGCCGTGACGGGAGGCGGATCCGGTAACGGGATCACTTCACTCATCAGCAACACCTGCAACATCGCCGAAGTCTCCCGCGAAATGAAGGAGTCGGAAATTGCCCTCGCACGACAACGCGGCGTAGAGCCGAAAAAGATCATCGTCGCACTCGACGGGCTCGCCGTTGTCGTCAATCCCGCCAATCCGGTGGACCAGCTCACCATGCCGCAACTTGCCGACATCTACACGGGCAAGATCACCAACTGGAAACAGGTCGGGGGACGCGATGCGAAGATCGTTCTGCTCTCACGCGAAGTGAATTCCGGAACCCATGTGTATTTCAAAGAGCACGTGCTGCGTCACGGAAGTAGCGACGCAAAGGAAGAGTTCTCCCCGGAAGCCCTCCTGCTTCCTAGCTCCCAGGCAATAGTGGATGAGGCGTCTCAAAACCACGATGCAATCGGGTACTTTGGCATGGGGTACATCAACGCACACATCAAGGTCCTCAAAGTCGCCGTTGATGCACAGGCACCGTTCTTTGCGCCTACCGTTGCATTGATTCAAAACAACACGTATCCGATCTCCCGGCCGCTGATCTTCTACACGAAAGGCGAGCCGGTAAGTCTGACAAAGACCTTCGTGGATTTCGTCCTCTCACCCGAAGGACAGCACATTGTGCGAACCCTGGACTTTGTTCCCGTGCTGTGAACCGGCTCCCTGACGCTGCATGACAGTCCGCAAGCTGAGAGAATGGTGCATTGAACGCCTGGTCTTCCTGAGCGGGATCACGTCGATTATCATTGTGGTCCTGATTTTCGTTTTTCTGCTGAAAGAAGGTCTGGCGATATTCGGCCATGTCAGCGTGCTTCAGTTTCTCTTCGGCGGCAACTGGTATCCGATCTCCGACCCTCCTCAATTCGGTGCATTTCCCCTGATTGTCGGATCCGTGTTCGTCACGCTGGGAGCAGCCGTCATTTCTGTCCCCCTGGGCGTTGCGAGCGCGCTGTACGTCGCGGAAATCGCGCCGAAGAGAACGAAGGAAATTCTCAAAGCGGGCATCGAGCTTCTGGCCGCCATCCCTTCAGTGGTAATCGGGTTCATCGGCATGGTGACCCTCGGTCCCGCCATCAAATCCCTGTTCGGCCTCCCGACCGGTCTGACAGCACTCACCGGTTCCATCACCCTGGCGTTCATGGCTTTGCCTACCATCGTTTCGATAGCCGAAGACGCCATTACGGCCGTGCCGCGGCAATACCGTGAAGCCGCTGCGGCAATGGGTGCCACGACATGGCAGACCACCTGGCGGATCGTCGCGTATGCGGCCCGCCCGGGTATGCTTGCCGCGGTGATGCTGGGTATCGGCCGCGTGATCGGCGAAACGATGGCAGTGATGATGGTGACGGGCAACGCCGCGCTCATACCACACAGCATCCTGCAGCCGGTTCGAACGCTGACTGCAACCATCGCGGCCGAGATGGGGGAAACCGTGCAGGGCGGCGACCACTACGCCGCTCTGTTCGCCATCGGCATCGTGCTGTTTGTGATTACGTTTGCCATCAACGGTGTCGCAGAACTGTATCTGCACCGGACAACGAAGAGACGAGAATGAACGTCCGGACACAACAACGCATTGCAGTCACAATCCTCTTCCTCTGCACCGTGCTCGTCATTCTGCCTGTGATCATCGTTCTGGCGATCATCACCTACAAAGGCATATCAGCACTCTCCTTCGAGTTCATCTTCGGCATGCCGGAAAGCGGCATGAATGCAGGGGGTATATTCCCCGCATTGCTCGGAACGATCTATCTGGTGACAGGCGCCGTGCTGTTTGCCGTGCCCCTGGGGGTGATGTCGGCGATTTACCTCGTCGAGTACTCGAAAGACAACGCCGTCAGCCGTCTGATCAAGCTGGCCATCGTCAATCTTGCCGGCGTCCCTTCTGTCGTCTACGGCCTGTTCGGCCTCGGCGTTTTCGTCGCGTTCTTCGGGTTCGGTGTTTCCATCCTGTCCGGATCCCTGACACTCGGCATCATGATCCTCCCCGTGATCATTACGGCGTCGCGGGAAGCACTGGAAAGCGTTCCGTCGTCATTCCGGATGGTGAGCTTTTCGCTCGGCGCCAGCCGCTGGCAGACCATCAGGCATGCCGTCCTTCCGCATGCGTTGCCGGGAATTCTGACCGGTACCATTCTCGGACTGGGAAGGGCCGCTGGCGAGACTGCGCCCATCCTCTTCACCGTGGCGGCGTTCTATCTGCCCACGTTGCCGACGTCGGTCTTCGACCAGACAATGGCGCTGCCCTATCACCTCTACGTGATTTCCACGCAGGTCCCGGGAATACGGGAGGACTTCAGGTTCGGCACAGCTCTCGTGCTGTTGTTGCTTGTGCTGATCCTGAACCTTGCTGCCATCATCCTCCGGTATCGATTCCGGAAGAAGAAACGGTGGTGAGCCGATGCCGACCCACATCTCCGTCCACGATCTTTGTCTTCACTACGGGGACACGTGCGTGCTCAGGAATCTCTCGCTCGAGATCCAGAGGAATGAGATCTTTACGATTATCGGACCCGCCAATTCGGGGAAGTCGTCGTTTCTCCAGACGTTGAACCGCCTGAACGAACTGCATGCGGACTTCAAGAAAACCGGAAAGGTGACTCTGGATGATGTCGACATTGACACGATCGATGTTGAACAGCTGCGCGCACGGGTCGGCATTGTCTTCGCCCTTCCGTTTCCCCTGCCGTTGTCGATTGCCGACAATATCACCTACGGCCCCCGGATGCACGGCGTTCACCAGAAAGAGAAGCTTGCGGACCTGGTCGAACGGAGCCTGCGCGAAGCATACCTCTGGGATGAAGTGAAAGACCGCCTGCACCGGCCCGCCATGAATCTCTCGGGAGGCCAGCAACAGCGTCTCTGCATCGCCCGCGTGCTGGCCGGGCAGCCGGAAGTGATCCTGTTCGATGAACCCACGTCCGGGCTGGATCCCATTTCAACGGCGCGCGTGGAAGAAACGATGCTGGTGCTGCGCGAACGGTATACGATCATTCTGGTGACCAACAACGTCGCCCAGGCGGCCCGCGTCGGGACGCGCACCGCATTCTTCCTGATGGGCGACCTGGTGGAGCTGGGTGCGACCAAGGATGTGTTCACGCGGCCGTCGGATCCGCGCACGGACGAATATGTGACCGGAAAATTCGGATAGGCGATGGAATCAGCGATCATCCAGACACGGCGGTTGAATCTGTTCTACGGGGACTTCCATGCCCTGATCGACATCGACATTGACATCATGGAACGCCAGATTACCGCACTGATCGGACCATCGGGCTGCGGCAAATCCACGCTGGTACGGGTCTTCAACAGGATGAATGACCTCATCGACGGGACACGGGTGACCGGCGACGTCCGCGTGCACAACGAGAACATCTATGCCCCCAGGGTGGATCTCATCGCCCTCCGGTCACGCGTCGGCATGGTCTTTCAGCGTCCGAATCCGTTCCCCCTGTCCGTCCGGGACAACATCACGTTCGGGTTGGAGATTCACCGGCAGGCACAGCGCAATGAGTTCGACGGCATTGTGGAACGGGCATTACGCGCGGTGCTGCTGTGGGAGGATCTGAAGGACCGGCTCAGCGACTCCGCGCTTTCCCTCTCACTGGAGCAGCAGCAACGCGTCTGTATTGCCCGGGTCCTCGTCATGCGGCCGGAAATCATCCTGATGGATGAACCCTGTTCCGCGCTCGATCCGATTGCCACTCTGCGCATTGAAGAACTGATGCGCGAACTCAAAAAGCAGTACACGATCGTCATTGTGACCCATAACATGCAGCAGGCCGCCCGGGTGAGTGATGCGACAGCGTTCCTCTATCTCGGTCAGCTTGTGGAATTCGGTGAGACCAAACAGATTTTTACCGCGCCGGCGCAGCAACGAACCGAAGAATATATCACCGGCAGGTTCGGGTAACCAAGGCGGTGTGCACGTGAACCCCAGGAGAACGTATGGAACGGCATTTTGAACGCGAGCTCGACGGTCTCAAGACCATGCTCATGAAAATGGCGAGCATGGCGGAGGAAAACTATCATAACGCCATCAGGGCGCTTACCGAGCGGAACACACTGCTGGCAGACGAGGTCATCCAGAACGACCAGCGCGTGGATTCCCTGGAGTTGGAGATCGACAACGCGGTGGTCGACATTCTCGCGCTTCAGAAGCCTGTCGCGAGCGATTTGCGCTTGATCATCGCGGCGCTGAAGATCAACAATGACCTTGAGCGAATATCGGATCATGCTGTCAACATCGCCCAATCGGTCCTCACACTCCTGCAATCGTCGGCCGTCACCACATATCTTGAAATCCCCAAAATGACGGACATGACACGGGGGATGTTGCGCGATGCACTGGATTCCTTTCTGCACCTTGAACCTGAAAAGGCACGTGCGGTGTTGACCCGGGATGACCAGATTGACGACCTGAACCGATCCAATGCACGGCAGGTCATCGGGTGGATCCATGAGAAGAACCTGCCCGTCGAGATTGGCCTCGATCTCATCCGGATCAGCCGCAATCTCGAGAGAGTGGCCGATCTGTCTACGAATATTGCGGAAGAGGTGGTGTTTCTCACGCAAGCAAGGGTCGTGAAACACCACGCCGACGAGAAAAAGTAGACTGCCCGGCATCGCAAAATTCCCTTCCGGTGTGTAGTAATCCGTGAGGCGAGGTCTTGCTCACGGAATCCCACCACACACGCGTACCCGCACGATCCCGGTCGATCCTGACTGTCCGCCCCGGCGATACGTTGTATCCGCCTGGGGTGCGGCATTGGCTCGCGTGGACCCGGCGGGATGGCCTCTTTGGCCCGGATGACGGCTGCGCCGGGCCGGCACTGTCGGTCGTCGGTGATGCCGGTCTCCTCTCCCGCACCTCCGTCGGTCTGCTGTGCTCCGTCCGGTGTCCGGGCAGCATCGTCCTGAGCGCCTATGACTTTGCCAGAAAGACTCCGCAGGATGGTGCCGTAATCATTGGGGGCTTTCACTCCCCCATGGAGCGCACATGTCTCCAGACGCTGCTTGCGCGGCACGTCCCGGTTGTCTATTGTCCCGCCCGGCGGTTGAATGAACGCGGGATCCCCCGTGCGTGGGACGCCGCGCTGGCGGAGCAGCGGCTCTTGATTCTCTCCCCCTTTGTCGGATCACAGCGCCGCGTCACGCGCGATCTTGCCAGGCAACGCAACCTCCTCATTGCTGCATTGGCCACCGTCCTGTTTGTGCCGTATGCGTTGCGGGGTGGAAACACCGAAGCAATCGTGCGGTTGAGGGTGCACTGCGGCATGCCGGTGTGTACGCTACAGGATGGGGAGAACGAGCATTTGATAAGTCTGGGCGCGCGCGGGTTCGCCGTTGCGGAACTGCCCGGCATGGCGCGTCCGGGAGAAACACGAAGCCCCTTCCGGGAAAGCGGGAAGGGGCTTGTGTAACGCTATTCTTTCTTGCCGGGTTCGGGTTGACCCGGCGGGGTCGTCGGTGTGCCGCCGGCTCCGGCGGGGTTCTCGGCCGGAATACCTCCCGACCCTTTGTCGTTAGTGGCGCTGGTGAACCACAATTCGCCGGTTTCACTGTTCACCTTGACGCGCACAGCGGAACCCTCGACGAAGACCCCCTTGAGCAGCTCTTCTGCAATGGGATCTTCAAGATACTTCTGGATCGCGCGCCGCAACGGCCGTGCCCCGTAGGCGGGGTCATAGCCCTTCTCCGCAAGGAATTCACTCGCTTCGGCCGTCAACTCAAGGGTGAGGCCCTGTGCCTCGAGCCGCCTGGACAGGTCACGAATCTGGATCTGGACGATTTCCTTGATGTGCGACTTGTCCAGCGGATGGAACACAATCGCGTCGTCGACGCGGTTGAGGAATTCCGGATTGAACACGCGCTTCAATGCTTCTTCAATCGTCGACTTCATTGCACCGTATTCATCTCCGGCGGACTGCGTGCCAAAGCCGATGCCGCCCGACCGTTTTAGATCCCGCGTGCCGATGTTCGAGGTCATGATGAGAATGGTGTTCTTGAAATCCACCTTGCGGCCGAGACTGTCAGTCAGGATACCGTCATCAAGCACCTGGAGCAGAATGTTGAAGACATCCGGATGCGCCTTTTCGATCTCGTCGAGCAGGACGACCGAGTACGGTTTCCTGCGCACCTTTTCTGTAAGCTGTCCACCCTCCTCATAGCCGACATACCCGGGGGGCGCGCCAACGAGGCGCGACACGCTGAATTTCTCCATGTATTCGCTCATGTCGATACGGATCAATGCATCCTCCGTATCGAAGAGGTAGCGGGCAAGCGCCTTGGCGAGTTCCGTCTTTCCGACGCCCGTTGGACCGAGGAAGATAAATGAACCGATCGGCCGCTTCGGGTCCTTCAGCCCCGCCCGCGTCCGGCGAATCGCCTTGGTGAGCTTCTGGATTGCTTCATCCTGCCCTACAACCTGATCCTTGAGCACCTCCGCCATTTTGAGGAGCTTGGCGGACTCGGATTCGGCAATCTTGTTCACGGGAATGCCGGTCATCATGGCGACCACGTCCGCCATGTTCTCTTCGTTCACTTCATGAACGGTATCCTGGGCTTTCAACTCCCATTCCCGCTTGGCGATTTCCAGATCGCTGAGCAGTTTCTTTTCGAGATCACGCAACCGGGCCGCTTCTTCGAAATTCTGACTCTTGACCACCTGGTTCTTTGACTGCTTGATCTTCTCGATTTCCCCTTCCAGGTCCAGGATCTCCTTTGGCACATGGATATTCGCCAGGTGTACGCGCGAACCCGATTCATCCAGAACATCGATGGCCTTGTCAGGCAGGTAACGGTCGGTGATGTAGCGATCGCTGAGCTTCACCGCCGCATCTATGGCCTTGTCGGTATAGCGGACGCCGTGATGTTCCTCATACTTGTGCTTGACGTTCCGCAGTATCTGGATGGTTTCTTCGACGGTGGTGGGGTCCACCATGATTTTCTGGAACCGGCGGTCGAGGGCGCCATCTTTTTCAATATACTGCCGGTACTCGTCGAGAGTGGTGGCGCCGATGCACTGCAATTCGCCGCGTGAGAGAGCGGGTTTGAACATGTTGGATGCATCGAGCGAACCGGAGGCGCCGCCGGCCCCCACGATGGTGTGCAACTCGTCGATGAACAGGATGACGTCCTTGGCCTTCTCCAGCTCATTCATCACGGCTTTCATCCGTTCCTCGAACTGCCCGCGGTACTTTGTCCCGGCAACGAGTGCGGCGAGATCCAGCGTGACCACACGTTTGCCATGGAGTACGCGCGAAACCTTCTTCTGCACGATCCGCATCGCGAGCCCCTCGGCGATGGCGGTCTTGCCTACGCCGGGTTCGCCGATGAGAACGGGATTGTTCTTCTTCCGGCGACTCAGGACCTGCGCAACCCGCTCAATCTCCTTTTCCCGTCCGATAATCGGGTCCAACTTGTCTTCGGCGGCCATTTTGGTCAGGTCATGACCGAAGTTGTCGAGGACCGGAGTCTTGGATTTTTCGGGCTTCTTTTCAGAAGCAGGCTGATGCGGCTGTTGCGCACCCGGCTGGGGCGTACCCGAGGGCTTGCCGCTGATGATGTTGTCGAGTTCCGCGCGGACCACGTCGTAATGAATGTTGAACTGATGGAGGATCTGCGCCGCGATGTTGTCGTCATCCCTGAGCAGCGAAAGCAGCAGGTGCTCCGTGCCAATAACATCCGATTTGTACAGCTTGGCCTCAAGATAGGTGATTTTCAGCACCTTCTCGGCCTGTTTTGTCAGCGGTATGTTGCCGATGGTAAGTGTCCCGCCGGACGTCCTGACCGTATCCTCAATTGCCTTCTTCAGCTTGAACAGATCCACCCCGAGATTGCGGAGGATTTTGACCGCAATCCCTTCGCCCTCCTTGATCACTCCAAGCAGCAGGTGTTCGGTGCCGATGTAATCGTGTCCGAGCCGGATTGCCTCCTCGCGGCTCAAACGGATGACATCCTGCACCCTGTTCGAAAAATTGCCTTCCATTCGCGTGCCTATTGTATGTAGTGTTCCTGCACTCGCTCGCCTTCTCTATCTCTAACACCATGCTGCAAGGCCTGGGTTCCATGGCTTTCATCTTCCACTCACCCTGAAAAATATAACCAAATGTGCCAGGGAAGTCAACTTCAGGGTCCGGAGGGCCCAAAGTTGACCCTGAGCGGCGTTTTCCGCATCATATAGATGAAAACCATTCGTCCCAGAGAACCGGAGAGATGATGCCAAGTTATGATTATCGCTGTGACGCTTGTGGGAACGTGTACGATGTGTTTCACAAAGTGAAGGAAATCGAGGAGGATGTCGTCTGCCCTTCTTGTGCGTCAACAAAGCATACGCGGCTGCTTTCGGCACCCGGGATTAGTACGGGACGCGGTCAAGATCTTCCGCCCTGTGCCGAGGGAGGTTGCTGCAGTGGATCCTGCGGGTTGAATTGAAAGGTACGGTCACTCCCGATACCCGGCCTCCAATCTTCCGGCTCCGGTATCGGGCGTGTGATGTCACAGCCCCGGAACAAGTCCTCTGAAGTAGATCAGCACCACACACGCGGCTATCCACAATCCGGCGACCACAAGGATGGGAATATCCGACGCCACAACGGCGGTGGGGTTTTCTATGCTGTCGGTCGAGTTGGTGAGATGCATGTAGCGAAACACCCCGTAGATCACAAAGACCGTGGTGTAAATCAATTTGTCCGTGCCGAACACCTCCAGCGTTCGAGGTGCAACAGTATACAGTGCGTACGAAATCACCGTGCCGGCTGCGGTGATCGTCAACATCTGATCAAGTACTTCCAGACGATACTGCTGGAGCACTTTGCGTTCCGACTGCCCGCCCGCCGCCTGTGACGACACCAGTTCTCCCCGCCGCTTGGCGAATCCGAGAAAAAGGGAGATGAACATCGTGCACAGAACGAGCCAGCTCGAGACCACAACCCCGATGGCATACGCACCGCCGAGGACGCGGAGCATGAAGCCGGCCGCTATGATGAAGACGTCGAGCAGCATCACTTCCTTCAGTTTGAAGGAATACGCCAGGTTCATGACGAAGTACGTCGCGACAATTGCCTTGAACATGTTCGGCAGCGGCCAGATGAGCAGGACATCGCCGCAGACAAGAATCCCGAGCAACGCCAGCGCCTGGGGCACGGAGACGGTGCCTGCGGCAATGGGACGGAACCGTTTCTTCGGATGAGCCCGATCCGCGTCCGCGTCGAGGATGTCGTTGATGATATAGACGGAACTTGCAGTGAGGCAGAACACGAAGAACGCGCGGAGGGCGGTCAGGAAAGGCGCCGCCTGAAACAGCTCTTTGGCAAAAATCAGTGCCGAGAATACAAACAGATTCTTGATCCACTGCTTCGGCCTGATGAGCTTGACAGCTGCTGCAAGGGGTTTCGTCTGGGGTGTCATCGAGATTCCTTTCCTCGGCGACCAATTTCACAAATCCGGCCAAGAAAAGCAATATGAGAGAGTTGTAGCTTCCGCTCTTTTTTTGTACACTCTGTGCATGGAGGCTCCATGACACACGTGGAACAACACCGGATGATTCTGGATCTCAGGGACTTTGTGCACCGGATGACGCGGGATGAAGAAGAAACGTTCGCGATGTACGTCAAGCGGGACAAGGATGACGAGGATCTGGACGTCGTGTCGCAGAAACGGCTCGAGGCCATGTACGAGAAGTACGTCATCCGAAAGGCGAGGCGGGCGTAATGGTGCCGGGCCCGGGCATCCGGCCACGCACGGAACTCACGCCACAGCTTCTTCTCCGGGCTTATGCAGATGGTTTTTTCCCCATGGCCGAGGGTCGGAACGGGCCGATTGCGTGGTACTCGCCGGATCCGCGCGCCATCTTTCCTCTTGAAAGCTTCAAGGTCTCCCGAAGTCTCCGCCGGATCGAACGCCGGAAGCAGTTCGAGGTCCGTGTCAATACCGCATTCGCCGATGTCATGTTGCACTGTGCAGCCCGCGAGGATACCTGGATTTCCGGGGAGATTATCGCGGTCTATGGCCGCCTTTTCGAGATGGGATTTGCCCATTCAGTGGAGACCTGGTCCTCCAGCCGGCTGGTCGGAGGCCTCTACGGTGTCGCCATAGGGGGTGCTTTTTTTGGCGAATCCATGTTCAGTCATGTGTCAAATGCTTCAAAAATCGCTCTCTGGTATCTCGTGCGCCGGCTCCGGGAACGTGGTTTCCTGCTGCTGGATACCCAATTCCTGACCCCCCACCTTGCCCGTCTCGGCGCGAGTGATATTCCGCGGGATGCGTATCTGGTCCGGCTCCGGACGGCACTGCGCGTCGATACCAGCTTCACATCACCACCGCCAGGAATGTGATCTACATCACGGCGTCGCGCAGGAGGCAAAAGAGAGTGTTGCGTTGTCCGGGTTTTGTCCCTATATTGAAACAGGCGAATGCAACGGAGCAGCGATTTTCATGAGGAGTGTACGTCAATGCCATTAGCGCGCGAACCACACCGGACTGAACGGGTAACGCTCACTCTCGTCCCCCGTACCGATGACCGCAGCTTGTTGAACATCCCTTCAACGTTCAACCAGATCGATCGGACGTATTCCTGGCGCACCACCGGCACGCTGAACTATATGCTGGTTCCGACCAAGATCTCGAGCTCCGAAATAAAGGTCGACCTCTTTCTTGATCCGCTGAAGAAAGGAAAGCTCCAGGCCCGCAACTTGCAGAGGACGGTCCAGGAATTCGTGAACGACAAGATTCAGACGGAATGGCGCGGCTTGAAGCTCGACAACATCAGCCGTCCGAGCATGGCGTCACCGCCGTCGCATGCCATCGTTCGCGGCACGATTGAAGAAATTCTCGGAACGAATCTCGACCGATAGTCACATCTGCGTCCATGCCCCTTCATGTCATCAGCACTACCGCCGTTGACGGGTTCACCCCCTGGAAAAAGGGGAAGGTGCGGGATATCTACGACCTGGGTGACCGGCTGCTCATCGTCGCAACAGATCGCCTCTCGGCGTTTGATGTCGTCCTCCCCGACGGGATCCCCGACAAGGGCAAAGTGCTCACGCAGGTCTCCGCATTCTGGTTCCAGCGTCTTGGCCATATCGTCGGACATCATCTTCTCAGTACAGCAAGTGACACGTTTCCCGAGCCGTTCTGTTCCCGGCCCGACCTGTTTGCGGGCCGGAGCATGCTTGTGAAGAAGACCGCTCCGCTCAGCGTCGAGTGTGTCGTGCGCGGGTACGTCACCGGTTCCGGATGGATTGACTACAAGCGCGAGGGAGCAATTTGCGGCATCACACTCCCGCCCGGGTTGCAGGAATCGCAGCGTCTGCCCGAGCCGCTCTTCACCCCCACAACCAAAGCCGAAGTCGGACTGCATGACGAGAATATTACATTCTCGCAGGTCGAGGATATTGTCGGCGCTTCGCTTGCCGCGCAATTGCGGGATCTTTCGATCCGGCTCTATCTTGAGGGAGCATCGTACGCGGAGACCCGGGGCATACTGATCGCGGATACGAAATTTGAATTCGGCCTGGACGACAACGGCGGTCTGCTATGGATCGATGAAGCGCTGACGCCGGATTCATCCCGGTTCTGGCCTCTGGATTCCTACCGTTGTGGGGCGTCACAACCCAGCTTCGACAAGCAGTTTGTCCGGGATTATTTGTTGTCGCTGCACTGGGATAAGCGTCCGCCGGGTCCTCCGCTGCCCGAGGACGTCATTGCTACCACCGCACAGAAATACCGCGAGGCGCTCCGCCTTCTTACGGGCATCTCCCTGTAACACCCACCCCCTGTCCGCTTAAAGTATCTCTTAAGATTGCTCTTGCATTTAGTTGTTAAATTAGCTAATTAGGGGCGGATTACACCCCCCCTGTTCACAAACGAGGCATCTGCTGATCCCCATGTCGAACCAGCTTCGTTACGAGAGCATTCTCGAAAGCATTAGCGGCGGGTTCTTTGCAATGGACTCCCGGTACATCATCACGTACTGGAATCGCGCGGCAGAGGTCGGAACCCAGTTGAAGGCCGAGGAAGTCCTCGGTCAGAATGTATTCGATGTCTTTCCGAATGCGCGCGGGGCCCTGCTCGGCGAGAAATACCGCCAGGCGATGGAGACCCGCACCTATCAGAGTTTCGAAACCGCCTACCGCGATGAACGTTTCGAGCGGTGGTATGACGTCCGGATTTATCCCGCGGAAGACGGGCTCTCCGTTTTTCTGCAGGACGTGACCGAACGGAAACGAGACCAGAAGCGCAAGGAATTTCTCGTCGAGATTTCACGGGCGGTCAACGGTGCCCAGTATCTCGACGATTTGTGCCAGCGTTCGGCCACGGTCATCGCCGATGCGTTTGAGATCCCGCCGCACCTCGTGTGCGTCTATCTCTACGATCCACGCGGAAACGAAGTGCGGCTGGTTGCCCCGACCCTGCTCGGCGTCGACGTGCCCGCACACATCGCCCACCAGCGGGTCTGTGCCGATGCACCGCATGTCGCGGCGAGAACGGCGTTCACGCGTGAACCCATCCTCACGGAACACATCGACACCGGGACCGTCGGACACCTGCCCGGCGCATCGGTGCACGGCCTGCCGCTCCGTACACTGATTGCCATGCCGCTCATCGTCCAGAGTGAGCTGCAGGGCGTGATCGAAGTGCTGACGATTAAAGAGTTCGCATACGCCCAGGAAGAGATGGAGATTCTCGACATCGCTTCGAAGGATATTGCGCTGGCGATGAGTCGCAAACGGCTCATTGACGAGCTGCGGATGAAGAACCTGGAGCTTGAAGCACAAACGGAGCGCACGCTGGAAGCAAGCGACACGCTCAAGAAGTTTCTTGCCATGTTCAGTCATGAGTTGCGCTCGCCGTTGAATTCCATTATCGGGTTCTCGGAGCTCCTGTCCGGCACGATGGATGATCTCGGGGCCGAAAAGACCCGGGAGTTCATGAAGAACATCAATATGAGCGGGCGGCACCTGCAACACATTCTGAACGACATCCTTGATCTCTCAAAGATAGAGGCAGGGCAGATGGATCTCCACATCGCCAGCTATCCTGTCAGCTATTTTGAGGAAAGCGTGAATGGCGTACTTGCCGGTATGCTTGCAGACAAGCAGGTGCGCTTGAAATTCGCGTTTGACAGCGAGATCGATCAGATTGTCGTCGACCAGGTGCGCTTCAAGCAGATCCTGATCAATCTGATTTCCAACGCGGTGAAATTCAGTCATCCCGGAGGGACGGTGACGGTCAGCTCGTTACGCGTGGGGAACGACCTCCACTTTGCAGTGAAGGATGAAGGGACCGGGATTAGAAAAGAAGACCTCCCGACATTATTCAAACCGTTCAAGCAGGCGAAGTCGGACACAGGCCAAAACAAGGGTGGGATTGGACTTGGTCTGGCGATCTCGAGAAAACTCGTGGAGCTGCACGGTGGGACGATCTGGATAGAGAGTGAGTGGGGGAAGGGGACGACGGTAGCCTTCAAAGTGCCGATGGTCGTCGATGCCACCTCTGAAAAGATCGTGCAGGCGGGGATGCTGCTGGACGCACTCAAACGTGAAAACTGGCGCAAAGAGGGGGGGGAGAAACCGCTGGCGCTCGTCGTGGAAGACTCTCCCCCGGCGGCGGAGCTGCTCCGGGTGTACATCGAATCTGCAGGTTACACCGTCGAAATCGCGCGAAACGGCACCGATGCCGTGGATCTGGCAAAGCGCTTGCACCCCAACGTCATCACCCTTGACCTCTTGCTCCCCGGAAAAGACGGCTGGCAGGTGCTCAATGAGTTGAAACGGCACCCGCTCTGCAAACAAATTCCGGTCATTATCGTATCCATTATTGATGAGAAGAATCTGGGCTTCAGCCTGGGAGCAGTGGAGTACTTTGTGAAACCGGTGAACCGGGATGACCTGGTGCAGGCTCTTGACCGCGTCCATCTGCTTCCCTCGAAGGAAGAAGAGAAGCCGACGGTGCTGGTGATCGATGACGATCGGGCCGCCACGGATCTGGTCCAGGTGATTCTGGAGAACGAAGGGTACAGGGTCCTGAAAGCCTTTCACGGGCAGGAAGGTGTGGAGGTTGCGACGCGGGAGCGTCCTGATGTGGTCATCCTCGACCTTCTCATGCCGGAAATGTCCGGCGTGGCAGTCGCACATCAGCTGAAACAGATCCCTGCAACACGTGCAATTCCCATTATCGTCCTGACCTCACTGGACGTGGACGAGACCATGCAGGAAGAACTGGGGAGTGCGGTCTCCGGGCTGGTCAGCAAATCGAGCTTCACGAAGAAGGAACTGCTGCGCGAGATCACCAACATCGAGAATGCCCGCTGGCCATAAGCCGGCCCGGGAACGACGGGGACGACTATGGACACTCCTGAAGCGGTTCCGCCCGCGGCGCTGGAAGACATGATGAAGGAGATCCGCCAGATCTGCCACGATCTCAGCAATCCCATGGGGATTCTCCGTATGGCGGTCTACTTCCTGCAATCGTCGAATGACAATCCGGAGAAGCGGGCGGGGTACTGCACGATGATGAATGAATCCCTCGATAAAATGGAAGTGCATCTGAAACGATTGCGGTCGCTCGCAACGGGTGACCGGCAGACAGGGGCATAGCAGAGCATGATACGCGCACTGTGCAGCAGTCTTGTGGCAGTCACCCTTGCACTGACGGTGGGAGGGTGCGGGTCGCAGACGAAGTGGAGCACTCCCTCCGCGGAAGCGAGACGGGCCTTCGAAGAAGGAGTCGGCCATTTTGAAAAGTTCTATTACGCGGAGGCTGCGGAGTCGTTCAAGCAGGCAATCGCGGCAGACTCGACGTTTGCCGTCGCCTGGGGGCGGTTGGGGCTCCTGCATATGTATACGATGGATGAAACCGCGGCGCGCCACGACGTGACCCGTGCCCTGATGCTGAGCTCCCGTGCTACGGAACGCGAACAGCTTCTCATCCGGCTCTGGTACTACCGTGTCATGTACGAAAACGTGCGGGCGGCGGCGGTGGCTGACTCACTCATCGCTCTGTATCCGAAGGAGGCCGAAGCGTACCTCGTGCGGGGACAGTTGTATACGGGGGAGAAGAATATCGAAGCCGCGGTGAAGATGTTCGAGCGGGCAGTAGCTGCCGATACCGGATTTGCCCTCGGCGTGATGTCGCTCGGATATGCCTATTCAGATCTGGGCGAACAGGACAAGGCGGTGAGCTATATGCAGCGGTATATTCGCATGGCGCCGGATGCCGCCGATCCGCGTGCGAGCTATGCTGACATCCTCCTGCGCGCCGGGCGGTACGACGAAGCGCTCGAACAATACCGCGCGTCGCTCGAGCACAAGCCGGACTACTGGTACTCCGTTCGCCAGATCGGCGGAGTGTACGCCTTGCACGGCCGCCTGGCAGACGCCCGGAAGGAATTTGACCGCTCACTCACCATGGTGCCGGGGGGATCCACGACCGAAGCCCTGCGTCTGCGTTTGTATGCCTATCTGGATATGCAGCGGGGCGCCTACGAAGAGGCGGTGAGCAAAAGCAGAGAAGCTGTTGCGATCGACTCATCCCTGCTCGGCAGCGCATTGCAGTTGTCATATGCGCTGGCGAAGCTGAAACGGTTTGCGGAAGCCGAGGAATGCATCCGGCAGTCGCTGGAGGAATTGGAGCGGAAACATCAAACCGATTCCCCCACGATGCAGGGGTACCACATCATGCGGGCGCGCGTCTATACCGAAGAAGGCCGGTATGAAGAAGCGCTGCGCGCATGCAAATCGGCGCTGGAATACTCCTCGCCGCAAATGCGGGGTGCGGTCTACACCCAGATCGCACGCACATATCTTGCAGCCCGTCAGTATGAGCCATCGCTCGATGCGGTGGAAGGTGCACTGGGGGTGAACCCCAATGCGCCGGAAGCCCTGCTCATTCTGACAAAAGTGTACAACGAGCTGGGTGACCGGCGCATGGTGATCGAGGTGGGAGACCGCTTGAGGACGCTCTGGAAAGACGCTGATCCGGATTTCCTGCCGTTACGAGAACTTCACCAACTGCTCGGCAGTCGAAGGACACCGCGAACCGGTACCTAGCTCTGGAATCCGAGACGTTTGCGGGCGGTTGCCGACATCCGCTCGGGTGTCCATGCCGGCTCCCAGACGATCCGCACATCGGCTTCTCTGACCCCCTCGAGAGCGAGCACACGGTTTCTGACGCTCTGGGCAATCATTCCGCTCATGCCACATCCCGGCGTCGTGAGGGTCATCTTCACCCCCACCCAGTCATCAATTATCTTCACATCGTAGATGAGCCCGAGGTCAACGACATTGACCGGAATTTCCGGGTCATAGCAGTCGCGCAATGCACCGTAGACTTGCTCCTCAGTGATGGCGGCGGTTTTCTGATCGTTCACGGTATCCCTCCTGATTGTCTGTAATCTTATGATACGGTTCGGCGATGGTCTTTTCAAGTGACCCATCCTGTCCTCCCTGCCGGGGCGATGCGCCGCATGCGCAGGATCCGCCGCACGGCGTGGTTATGTCCCGGTGAAGCGACCGTACCTTCCATCGGGCCAGAAGGACGGCAACCCCGGCAACTATGGCCAGGGCACACAGTGTCTGCCAGTCCATCTCAGGTTCCTCCGAGAAAGTGTACGCCATGGTAGACGGCGAAGGACAGACCATAGGCAAGGGCGGTCATGTAGAACAGTTGAAAGGCCGGCCATTTCCAGCTGTTGGTCTCCCGCCGCACGACCGCCACAGTGGAGAGGCACTGCAGCGCAACCAGATAGTATGCGAGAAGAGCCAGCGTTGTTGCAAGGCTGAAGGTCGGGAGCCCCGTCTGCGGATTCATATCGTTCTGCATGGCGTGGCTCAATGCCGCAACCTGCGGACGATTGTCGTCGTCGGCTATGTGGTAAATAGTGGCCATGGCGCTGACGAATGCTTCGCGTTGCATCAGCGATGAAATCAACCCGATGCCGATTTTCCAATCGAAGCCCAGCGGACGAATCACCGGTTCGATTGCGTGCCCCATCTGTCCGGCGTAGCTCTGCTCGAGCCGTTGTGCGGGTGTCGCGTGGTCGGACTTTGGATACGTCGCGAGGAACCAGAGGAGAATCGAAACGCCGAGTATGATCGTGCCGGCTGTTTTCAGGAATGCGAGGACCCGTTCCCATACAAGGAAAAGAACCGTCCTCAACGATGGGAGTTTGTAAGGCGGAAGCTCCATGATGAACAACGGGGGCACGCCGCGCAACAGGGTCTTCTTGAACAGCCATGCCATCGCGAGTGCCAATACCATGCCGGCCACATACAGGAAGAGAAGGGTGAGCCCCTGAGAGGAGACAATGCCGAGGAAGACCGCAGGGGGGATGCACGCCGCAATCAGCAGCGAATAGACAGGCAGACGGGCGCTGCAGCTGATCAAGGGAGCTACAAGGATGGTGGCGAGCCGGTCTTTGGGATTCTCGATTGTGCGGGTCGCCATGATGCCGGGAATGGCGCATGCAAACGACCCGAGAAGGGGAATGAACGACTTGCCGTGCAATCCTACCTTGGACATCAGTTTGTCCATGATGAATGCGGCCCGCGCCATATAGCCGCTGTCTTCCAGGAGACCGAGGAAGAAAAAGAGAAATGCAATCTGCGGCAGGAATGTGACAACACCGGCGACACCTGCGAGCGCGCCATCCACGATCAGACTGCGGAGATCTCCCGGCGGCATGACAGATGTTATGAGACGTCCCAGCGCGTCGAAGCCGCTGCCGATCCACGCCATCGGCAGAGCCGCCCAGCTGAAAATGCTCTGGAACACCACCGCCATGACGCCGAGGAACAGAAGGAGTCCCCACACACGGTGCGTCACAATCCTGTCGATGCGGTCCGTCAGCGAATGGTCCGCGCGGCCCGGGGTGTGCATGACCGCCGTGCACAGGTTGCGGATCCACGCGTAGCGGGTTTCGATGAAGGCTGCAGGCGGATCGATACCGAGAAACGTGAGACGCTCCCGGGTCGTGCGCAGGTATTCCCGCAGGCGTTCGCCGCTCCGGTCATCGCGCCCGGCGATTGCCCCGGGGGCAAGAAGAAGGGCAGTGGCTTCGTGTGAAGCAGCCGGCAACGTCATTCCGGAATCGGTGCGCAGCATTTCGGCGAGCTGTTCATGCGCGCGCTGCAGCGGCTCGGGCAATGCCCAGCGCAGCACGTTGCCGTTGGAGCGGGGGACGGTCAGGAGAGCCTCCCGGAGGGCCCCGATCCCTTCCCCTTTGTGCGCTACAGTCTTGACCACCGGAACACCCAGAGCTTCGGACAGAAGGCGGGTGTCGATGCGCATCATCCGCGCTTCGGCGAGGTCGCACATGGTGAGCACCACGACCACAGGGAGATGACAATCCATTACCTGCGTGACGAGATACAGATTGCGCTCGAGATTCGTTGCGTCCACGACACAGAGCACGACTTCGGGAGGCGGTGATGGTGTCCGGCCAAGGAGAGCGTCGGCCGCTATCCGCTCGTCTGGAGAGTCGGGGTGCAGACTGTACGTGCCGGGGAGATCCAGAATGGTGATTTCCCTGCCTCCGGGAAGGACACAGCGGCCTTCTCTCCTTTCCACGGTGACACCGGGGTAGTTTCCGACCTTGTGATGCAAGCCGGTCAACGCGTTGAAGAGAGAGGTCTTTCCGCTATTGGGATTGCCCAGGAGGGCGACCGTGCCGGCCTGCCGATTGGATGCGTTCATCCGCTCACGTATCCTTTTCGGGAAAGACGAAGATCCCTTGGGCTTCCGTGCAGCGGAGCATGAGCCGGTACCCTTGCATGTTGATCTCGATCGGATCGCCAAACGGGGCCCGGCGGACAAATTGAAGGTGTGTCCCGCTGGTCACACCCATCTCAAGCAGCCGCTGTCTGGCCCGGACGGAGAGACCCCTGAGGGCTGCAACCGTGCCGTGGTCGCCGGGGGAGAGCTTCTCCAACGCAATTTGTTCCATCCTCACGTTTTCCTTTCCGTTGACCGCGTCTTGGTGCATTTCGCGCAGGTACCGAATATTTGCAGACTCGAACTGTGCGGTGTGAAGTCTTTGGAGGTACAGACCTCTTCCTGTAATTTGTTCATGCGTTCATTCATGAACTCGAGGATATCGCCGCATTGCAGGCATATGAGGTGATGATGGTGTGGTCTGCCAAAAGCTTTTTCGTACCGTGACGAGTGTTCTGCGAAGCGGTACTTCGAAATCAGACCACATCCCTGAAGGAGGTCGAGAGTGTTGTAGACGGTGGCTTTCGAAATCCTCGTGCCATGTGAGATCAGCCGGTAATAAAGCCCCTCAGCGTCGAAGTGCCCCTGGGTCTGGACGATGGCATCCAGCACCGCCATCCGGGCCGGCGTCGACCTCAATTTCCCCTGGGATTTCAGGTACTTTTGCAGGATTTCTTGTGCTGCTTCGCTGTTCATCGGCATCTCACTTGTTTAGAATTGGTCTAAATAAAAATAGTGAATACTTGCCCACAAGTCAAGAGTTTTTTCTTGCGTTTTTTGGTCATTTTTACGATTTTTGAACAAGGCATTTGTATCCGTCCCTTCACTTAAAGTCTGAAAGAAAGCGGCTAAAGACCTATCACGTGTATTGTCAAGGAGGAATACCATGAATCGTTTGCAGGAATTGCGGGATTTGCTCACGACGTTCGAGAAAGACTTCGTGAAGTTTTATGAGAAAGGGAACAAGTCAGCCGGCACGCGCGTCCGGAAACATATGAACGAGTTGAAGCGCAAGGCGCAGGATATCCGCAAAGAAGTGCAGGACATCAAAGGGGTGGAAAAGGGTGGCGAGCAAGCGGCGCCGGATCAGCAGTAGGGAAGGGGAAGCATAACGCAGAGAACCCACCTTGCGGTGGGTTCTTTGCTCAGGACTGTTCGCTTGCGTTCCGCTGGGAGCGGCGGATGGCCTTCAGTTTCTTCATGCGCTTCTTGACTGACGGCTTGCTGAAGTAGGCCCGTTTCTTGAACTCCTTCAACACGCCCGAGCGCTCATACTTCTTCTTGAAGCGTTTGATCGCGCGATCGATGGGTTCATTTTCAGAGACGACGATACCAACCAACCGGATTCACCTCCTCTCGGTTATTCGGGGCTATCGGGGCTGAAGGGAATATTTTCCATCAGCCGCCGTTCGCCGAGTTTTTGGAAAGAGACCACGATCGCACTCCCTCCCCCGGAGGTGCGTTCCTTCGAAACAATTTTCCCGATATCACCCCAGTCGGTATGGAAAATTGCCTGCCCGACAGCATAACTATTTTCGGGATGGTATTCGCTTGCCTCAGCGCGGTCGAGCTTGCGTTTGGATTCCTGTTCCGCGCGTCGCAAGTCCTCCAGGTTGATAAGGCTTGCATGCCTGCAACGGGTACAGCGGTACCATGATCGCTCGGGCTGCTGGTCGGTGGAGCCGATCAACTCCATCTTTGCGATGCGGTCGCAGTGTGCACAGTGGTGGAGAATATGCTTTCCCTTCGCCATCTGATCCTCCTGCGGAAGACAATACAGCAATGCCCCCGGAAGAGACGACAGGGGTCGCGGGATCCGGGCGGATGCGGCTCACTACACTTGTTCAATGTACAGAAAACGGCAGCGGAAGTCAACACAACTCAGGGGGATATGTCGGGGGTGTGATCACACGAGAGGCAGATTCCGGTCGGTGCGCGGAGGAGGTTGCTGTTGTCGGGCGATATATCTCTCCGCTGCCCGTTCAAGCTCGGCGTAGGACGCAGAGGGCTGAGGACGGATGGTACTCCAGACGGTTTCGATGTTCAGGTTGAGGGCGCGGGCGAGATAGACCGCCTCGGCGTGGGTAGCGGGACGTGTCTGCATGTTTCCTCTAGTGCTGTTATTGCATGTCTGTACTGTTGGGAGAGGAAAACCGCTCGAGCGGAAGCGGCTTCAGGCATATCAAGACCGCCATGACCAGCTCCGAGTATGAACTGTAAATCATGCCGCCGATGATATCCCACACGATTTCGACTTTCATGTTCATCGAACGGGCAATTAGCACAGCATCTGCGTGCGTGGCCTTTTTCATGGCTTGACTCCTTCTGTCTGCCGCCTAAGCGGGGAGGATGTTGGGGAGACCGATGCTCCCCGGTGCTGTGACAATATACTATGGCAGGTCCCGCCACGCTGTGCCATGGCGCATGAGCACACATGAGACGCGACACCACTTGAAACAGGCCCCCCCTCTTGCCGCTCACGCCGACGTTTCGTATATTCCGCAGTCATTGCCGGATGTCCCGGCGTGCGGAATTCACTCCAATTCGGGCCCTTAGCTCAGTTGGTTAGAGCGACAGACTCATAATCTGTTGGTCGCAGGTTCGAGTCCTGCAGGGCCCACACCATTTCTCCCCCCCCCCACCTTGGGACATCCCGTCCCGGATTTCTGGCGCAGAAATTGCTTCGTCAATGAGGTGTTGAGACACGGAGCAACATACGTCCAGAACTCATAGGTTCGGTATGAAGATTCTTTTGGTCGATGACGAAAGAGGTTTTCTCGCTATTATGGGGGATATTCTCCGTGAGAACGGGCACAATATCCTTCTCGCGGAAAACGGGAAACAGGCACGGGAAGCCCTGGAATTTGAGCGCGTTGACCTCATAATTTCCGATGTCTTCATGCCGACTCTCGATGGTGTCCGATTCCACGACTACGTGAGGGAGTTCACCGATGCACAGGACATTCCCTTCATTTTCATGTCAGGTTTTGATGACGAGCACACGCGCAGCCTGGTTGTGGACCCCGCGATTGACTTCTTTTTGAGCAAAACCACCCCGGTTGAAAAAGTTCTCGATCTTATCAATAGCCTGAAAATCGAAAAAGAGGCGAAACCGGGATGAGCGCGCCTACCATGGACACGAAAGAACCGGTGGCTCAGGGAGGACGTGTCGGCCCGCATGTCATGGCGTCTTTCTTTGACCACCTGGTTAAGAATCAGATCATTACCCCCGCCCAGGCCGCCCAGGCGGCCCTGTGGAAAGACCAGAATGTGGCGGAAAAGCGCACCATGGTCGAAATGATCGAACAGGAGTTCGGCATCAACCGCGATGTGGTGCGCCAACAGATTGCACAATATTACGCATTCAGGATCATCGACCCCCGCGACCGGTCGGTGCGCCGCCTACTGCCATCCGAAATCAACAAGATTCTTCGCGCTCTCCCGGAGCACGTGATGCAACAGCTCCTGAAAGCGCAGTTGCTTCCGTACGATCATGCCGAGAACCAGCCTGACAAGATTGTGTTGGTTACGCCAAACCCCTCCGATCGGGAGATCCACAAGCTGGCCCGTACACTCCCATACAAGAAATTTGAGATTTGCTATCTGAGGGAGGCCGACTGGATTGAATACTGGGGTGTGCTCACTGCTGAGCGTGAAAAGCCTACCCCGGAAAAAGTTGTTTCCCCGCCGGCCGAGAGCACCGAATCTGATTTCGAAAGTGTGATGGACCGCGAAATCAGCCGGACGCAGTTGAACTCACTGCTGGAAAATATCTTTGCAGACGCGTTGCGGAATCGTGCGACGGAAATCCATTTCATGCCGCTGGGACCACGGAGGACGGACGTCCTGTTCCGCCTCGATGGTCACCTTTCCCTCTGGGTCAGCATGGAGGATGTTCGATGCGAAGCAGTACCGACCGCATTGAAAATGTTGACGGGCAACATGGATCGTTATGAGCGGATGGCTGCCCAGCAGGGGATGATATTCAGGATGGTGGAGAAGATGCCGCTGCGCATGAGCGCGTCCAGTATCCCGATCGCTTCCGGTGATCCGGGCTTGCGCTATGAGTCGGTTGTGCTTCACCTCATCAGGGAAACAGAATCTGTACCTTCGCTGCGGAACATCGGACTCGACGCACATTCGGCAGACGTTCTGAACGCTGCACTCACCGGCAGGCGAGGGATTGTCCTCTTTGCCGGCTTCGATCACTATGCCCTCCGCACGGCGATCGCCGCATCGCTGAAGTCGATAGTCAAGCCTGCGCTCAACATCATGACGATTGAAGAACGGCTGAGCTATCTGGTGGACGGTGTTCGTCAGATCAAACTCAACCCGCGCCTCTCGGCAAGCGATGCCGTGCGCGCAATTGATGGGCATGATCCGGATGTTGTTTTCCTGGGAGAAATTGACGGCCCCGAGATCGCTGCAGTGGCGCTCCGGTTGGCCAATATTGGGCAATTGGTTCTCTGCAGTATCCATGCCCGTGACGCCGTCACCTCCCTGGCACGTCTGCTGCGCATCGTGGGTGACGGACTGGTCCTCGGTGATGCGTTGAGCGCCGTCGTGGCCCAACAAACCGTCCGGACACTCTGTTCCCGCTGCAAACAACAGCTGCAGCCGCCCTCATTGCCGCTCGCCATTGCGCATCTGAGACTCCGTGAGGGAGAATCTGCGCCTTCAAAGGTCCATCGTGCCGTGGGATGCATCGACTGCCACGGAGGATATCTGGGTCAGGAGATGCTCTTTGAGGCGTTTCCCATAACCCCGGGGATTCGCGATATACTTGCGGGATCTGACGGGTGTCTGAACAACGATGCTGTCATCAAATCAGCCATGCTTGATGGTATGATCCCCATTCGCAACAAAGGGCTGGAATTGGTTGACAAGGGTCAAACCACCGTCGATCAGCTGCTTCACTTCGCTGTTTGAGAGACGTGATATGGAATCACACGGAGACTCAGATTTCTGAGTCTCCGTGTTTACTTCACGTTCAGGATTCCGTCCAGCAACTTCTCTCAGGTCCTCTGCTTCAAGCCCCTGTATCCAGTCCTCTACCTCAAACCCCTGCACGGTAATATTTACCTCCAGTGGTAGAATTATCACCTGTCTGTGTAACCTCTCTGCCGGTGCCATGTCAAAACGAGTTCTTCGAATGAGGAGTGGGTTGGCACGGCAGTTGCTGAAAATGAGCGCAGGAATTGAAAGAGGAAACGAGGAACAAGTACGTCACCCACTCATCAACCTAAAGGAGCTACACCATGGGACAGCAGCAACTTCTTCTGATCATCCTCGGCGTTATCGTTGTCGGTATCGCAGTGGCGGTCGGAATCACGATGTTCACGGACAACGCAGTGAATGCCAACCGCGATGCGGTCACCAATGACCTCGTCAACCTGGCTGCGCGTGCCCAGCAGTTCTATCGCCGTCCGACTGCCCTCGGCGGTGGCGGGAACTCATTTGTCGGTCTGACCGGTACAACCGGCCTGGCAAAACTGACCAACCGTGCCGTCAATGCAAACGGGAGCTATACGATTCAAACTGCCGGATCGGCAACCGGTGTCGTGATCCGCGGCGTCGGGACCGAGCATTCCGATGCGTCCAACTTTGTAACGATGGACATCTACGTCTTCAACGACAAAGCGGATAGTGTGGTGCTGGTTCACTAGAAGCAGGTTGTGCGTGTAGGCCCCCGGAACAACCGGGGGCCTCGGATATGAGCAAAACGGAGCGGAAGAGACATGGGGAGTCAGCAGCTGTTGCTCATCATTGTCGGGGTGCTGATGATCGGTTTGTCGATTGCCATCGGGATCACATTGTTCTCTGATAGCGCTGCAGCGTCAAACAGAGATGCCGTTGGAACCGATCTGGAGTCGCACGCTTCGAAGGCGCAGGTGTTCTACCGGCGCCCCAAGTCTATGGGAGGTGGCGGCAGCTCGTTTGTGGGGTTCACGCTGACTGAACAGAGCGCGAAGAACCACAACGGGGAATATGATGTCTCTGGTGCAACCAGCTCGTCGGTGACGATTCAAGGGACCGGGCACGAGATCGGTTATGACCGGTCAACACCGGTGATGGTGGCCATCACGGTCACCCCGGACTCGATTTTGGTAACCGAATTGAACTAGCAGCTGAAACGACAGGGGAGTCGTACAGGGGATGTCCTCCCCTTGTTGGTTCGTGCACCTGAGATCGGGGGATCATCAGGTGGTGGAGGGCCGAGCCAACGAGGAGGGAGCAATGCCCTGTTTGCGTTTTCTGCACACAACAGCACGAGGGTGGCGCAATGCCAGAATTCAGAATTGAAGGTATCACAGTCGCAGGGAAACCGGTGCAGGGCCTCCTGGAGGCAGATTCTCTCCGTGGAGCCAAGACGAAAGCATCGCAACTTGCAGCGCAGCGCAAATTCAAACTGGTGAAGGTCACCCAGCGATCGACATGGGTGTACAAGGTGCAACGGGGGACAGAAAAGCCGATTATCGGTGAGCAGAAGGCTTTCACCCGTGCCGAGGTCGAAGATGCATTGCTGAAAATGGGCTTCCGGGTTCTTCGCATCCAGAAGCGGCTCTTCAACTTCAAATCCAAACCGCCGGCCACCGAGATTGTGACCTTCGTGCGGGTGAGCGCCGATCTGATCCGGCAGAAGCTCCCCTTCAATGAGATCCTGCAGCTCCTCGTCAATGACCTGGAGAACCGCACACTGCGCGAGGCGGTCAAAGACATCAATATGGAGCTCAAACAGGGCAAGGACAGCGAAAAGGCGTTCGTCAAGCACGAAGCGGTGCTGGGGCGCTTTGCGGCCCACATGCTGGGCCTTGCTTCCAAGAGCGGGAACATGGCCGAGATTTATGAAAGCACGGCGAAGTTCCTGGAGCGGCAAACGCAATTCAAGAAGGACCTGCGCAGCGCACTGATCACTCCCATCGTGACACTCGTGGTATTGTTCGGGGCGGTGGTGTACTATGTGGCTTACATCTTTCCGGCCACGGCGAAACTCTTTGTGAAATTCAAGATCGACCTGCCGCCGATGACGAAGGCGACGCTGGCCATGAGCGATTTTCTCGTAGACAACATGCTCATCATTCTCGTGCTGACCGCCATTCCGATCATTCTGCTGGCGAGGTTCCTTGCGACGGAGCGCGGCCGCTTGCTGCGCGATCAGTACATCTGGCGCGTTCCCGTGATCGGCACGCTGTTGCAGAAAACGAGCATCGAGATCTTCTGCCGCGTGTTCTATGCGCTCTACAGCGGCTCGGGTGAGAATATCGAAGTCATCCGCATGGCCGCGGAGGCCTGCGGCAACAAGTATATGGAAGCCCGGGTCAAGAACGTTGCTATTCCCATGATGATCCAGAAGGGGGCGGGTATTACGGAGGCGTTTGAACAGACCGGGGTCTTCACACGAACGGCAATTTCACGCTTTCACTCGGGTGCGGAAACGGGCACAGTGAAAAACACCGCCCTCCAGCTGGCCGAGTATTACGAGAAAGAAACGACGTACAAGATGCGCAATGTGATCGAGTTTATCCAGCTCTGGATCTCGATGGTCATCATGATCGTGCTGACAGCCCTCACGATTGTTTCCTCCGAGACAGCCACCATCCGCCCGAAGAATCCCGCGGCCGGCCAGGCAATCGAGCTGCGCATTGACAAACCCCTGACCTAGCGCATAGACGGCACGATGCCACCCATCGATATCACAGACAAGATCGGTTTCGCCCTCCTCAAGAAGGGTGTCATCGACTACGAAACGCTCGAGAAGTCCCTCAGGGTCAAAGATTCTGAAGACAAGAAGAACCGGAGAAACCTCGGGCAGATTCTGGTGAATGACTTCGGCGCCGACCATGATGCGGTGTTCCGTGAAGTGGCGGACCTGTACGCCTTCCGGGAAATCTATCTCGCCGATGAACGGACCGACCGCAGCCGGATCGATTTTATCCGGAAGTACATTGATGTGCTCCCGCAGAATATCCGGGAACTGGTCATGCAGACCAAGATGCTTCCGCTGAAGTTCGACGAGAAGCAGGCGGACAAGCTGATCATCATCGCTTCCGATCCGACCGATCGGCGCATCCCGCTGATTGCCCGTGAATTCAACGCGAAGAAATACGAGATCGCCTATTGCCGGCTCAAAGACCTGCAGGCGTTGCTGGAGCAGGTCATCCCGCCCGAGAACGAATTCCTGCGGCAACTGGAAGTCAGCCAGGTCGGCATTCAAGTCAAAGAAGAGGAGGATGAAACCGCACTTGATGAGGATGCGCTGGAAGCGGAGATCAGCAAAAGCGCACTCGTCAACCTGGTGGAAGGTGCGCTCGTCGAATCGGTCCGGCAGGGCGCGAGCGATATCCACATTGTCGCAAAAGAAGGGAACCGCACGGAATTCTGGTTCCGCGTGGATGGCGGCCTGAAGCTCTGGCATGCGCAGGAAAAGACGATGCCGGAAGCAATCGCAGCGGTCGTGAAAGACCGGTCAAAGAACGTCGACCGGTTCGAACGGGAAATGACACAGGATGGTTTCATCCAGCGCCTGATCGACGATCACATGATCCGCTTCCGCGTTTCCATCATGCCGATCGTCGGCATCGAGTTCCGGCACAAGTACGAAAGCATCGTGATCCGCGTGCTTGACGACCGCAAGGTCATCACCGATCTCACCAAGCTCGGGCTCATGGGGCCTTCGAATGAATTCTTCCATAAGGCGATCGAAAGGCCGCAGGGCATCGTCATTCTGACCGGTCCCACCGGATGCGGAAAAAGTACAACCCTGATCGCTGCACTGCATCAGGTGATCGATCCCAGCGTGAACGTGCTGACGGTGGAGGACCCTGTGGAGTACATCATCCGGGGAGCCCGCCAGCTGCGCATCGGTCCCAAGATGAACTTCGACCAGGCTATTCGCGGCATTCTTCGCCACGACCCCGATATCGTGCTCGTCGGCGAGATGCGTGACAAGACGACCGCGGAAATCGCCATCAAACTGGCCAACACCGGCCATCTCACATTCTCCACCCTGCACACAAACGACGCGCCCAGCGCAATTTCCCGCCTCTACAAGATGGGGATTGAGCCGTTCCTGATTGCGTACGCCATCAACATCATCGTCGCCCAGCGCCTGGTTCGCACCATCTGCAAAGAGTGCAGACGCCCGCTCGGGAAGGACGAAATCGACAAGGACGTCTACCTGAAATTCGGCTTTACCGAAGAGGATCTGGAGCAACACACGATTTACGAGGCGATCGGATGCGATAAGTGCATTGGCGGATACAAAGGGCGTGCGGCGATTCACGAAGCCCTCTATTTCACGCGGGAAATCCGCAATCTCATCGCGAAGGCCGGAGAAGAAGTCGACGAGGAAAAATTGCGCGACCAGGCGATCCGCGACGGCATGTGGACACTCCGGCGGTCCGGCATCGAACGCATCAAGATGGGGCAGACCACACTCGAAGAAATCGCGGCAGCCACCACTGACGATTAGGTACGAAGCATGGGACTCGGACAAACGCTGTTGAGTGTTTTCGCGCTGGCCCTGCTCGGGACAGCGATCCTGATGATGAACAACACTGTCTTTGACAGCGGCACGGCAATAGAGACGTCGGAGTACTTCATCATGGGGACATCACTGGGCATTTCCCAGCTCGAGAGCGCGTCAGGGAAGGCCTTCGATGATCATACCGTCTCCAACGATATCGCATCGCCTGCCGCCCTCACGATCACGCTCGGCAAGGAAATGGGTGAAACGGAGCCGACCTTTGATGACTATGATGATTACCACGGCCTGTCCAAATGGGTGAACGGCGACTCCATCAACTTCCGGTCCGCCAGCTTCCTGATCAGGGATTCCGTGGACTATGTGACGATCTCGGGGAACACGGTGGTACCATCCGGGTCTCGAACGTACCATAAGCGCCTCCGGGTCTGGGTCTCGAGCCCGTCCATGCGTGATACGCTCAGGTTTTCATCGGTCTACAGTTACTGGTATTTCCGGTAGCTCCAACAAAGGAAGGCGCCATGGGTTCCCAGGTTATCATCGATGTGATCGGTTCGTTCATCCTCTTCGGATGGTTGTTGCTGTCGACGATCCGGGTGGGAACGGCGAACTCGGAAAACATGCAGACGTACGGCGGCGAGCTGCTCGTGCAGGAAAACCTCGTCGAGATCACCAAGCTGCTCGAGTACGATTTTCGCAAAATCGGCTATTGCAAGGAACCGAACAACCTTCCCGACCCAACAAAGGCCATTGTTCTCGCCGATTCTGCAAGAATCAAATTCCTCACCGATGTGGATATAGACGGCTCGGGCCCGGACGGGAGTGTGGACAGCGTCTTCTACTATCTCGGACCGGCAAGTGACCTGGCGTCGACGATCAACCCCCGTGACCGTATGCTCTACCGGGTTGTCAATGCGGCAACGCCGCTCGGCGCAAATCTCGGAGTCACGAGCTTCGTGCTGCGGTACTATGACGGCCAGGGGATCCCGATCGCGTCGCCGGTGTCCGCCGCGAATCTGCAGAAGATCCAGACAATCCAGATCTCGATTATCGTCGAGAACACCGTTGCCGCGGAACTGGTGGAGACCGCACCGGTCAACCAGCAGTACTCATCAGCGTTCTGGCAACAGATGCGGTTGTCATCACGCAACTACCGGAACAGATAAGGGGGAAATGCAATGGGCCGCGCTTCGATACTACTGGTGATGGGGTACATCACACTGCTCCTCCTGAGCGGCGTGCTCATGTCCGACATGAGCGTGCAGGCGTACGAGAATGCGCTGAGATACTATCAGGGGGTGAAGGGACGGAATATCGCCATCGCCGGCGCGAACTTCGCCGCCAACTACGTGTACCAGTACCCGCCGAATATCAATGGCAACGCCTGGTTTCCAGGTTACACTACGCCCGTGGCGTTCGATGGCGGGACATTTACGGTAACGGTTGATTCGACCAGCAGTATCGATCCCAATACCGGAGAACGGCGTCTGACGCTGCGCTCAACCGCTCTCTACGATGACAGCACGACGTCAGTGACCGTGACGCTGAGACCGAGCAACTTCGCCAAATTCGCGCTCTATGCGGGCACTTCCGCTGCCGCCGTGTACTGGGCCACCGGCGATTCGGCATTCGGTCCCGTGCACGTTCAAGGGAAGCTGAGGACTCATGGCACGCCGTACTTCGGGGGGAAAGTCACCACGATGAACGGTGTTGACAGTACATCGTGGTCCGGTCACCCGATCTTCAACGCCGGAGTCGAAAGCGGTGTCAACATCCCGTTAAACAAGAACTATCAGACGTTGCGCGACAGGGCCGCGACCGGCGGGAAACTCTTCACCGGGAACGGTGACCTGTTTCTCAATTTCAAGGGTGATTCGATCGCCTGGCACCGTGGTGCAAATCCAGACACGACATCGCTGCTCTCAACATTTGCCCCGAATGGTGCGATCGTGCTGAACAACAGCAACGGCGTTCTTCATGTGCAGGGAACGGTCAAGGGGCGCTATACCGTCGGGTCCCTGGATACAACCAGCAGTTCCCGCGGGAAGACCATGATTGACAATGACATCCGCTATGCTACCGATCCTCGCACCAATCCCACGTCCACAGATATGCTGGGTATCGTCGCGCACAACAGCATCACGATCAGGGATAACTCGGCGACAAGTGGACCCAACTTCACGGTCATGGCGGCACTCTTCAGCTACGCTAGCTCCATCCAGGTCGAAAACTACAACTCACGGCCACTCGGGACCCTCTGGACCCTGGGCGGATGGACGGTGCAGGATATCGCTGCCACCACGAACACGTCAATTACAAGGGGGTTGTCGGTGAACATCCGGTTCGATGAGCGATTCCGGACGAGTTCGCCGCCGTTCTTCCCTACGACGAACGCCTATGAAATTCTTGCATGGTATGAGTAGTGGGGAATATTGTAGAAATGGCCAATAGTAGCCGGGCGATGTGTTCAAGGAAGGGAGAAACCCCGCAATACCCCGTGTAACGGGGAAGCCGGGATTGTGACCTCTGGCACAACAATTGATCTTCAAGTAAAGACGCAGCAGGGCATAGGAGACGATGGAGACTGCATTACGGACATTGAAAGAGGTTGCGAAGAACATTCCCGATACGGCCCCGGGAATGGAACGTCAGATGCTCATTGGTGACCTGGTGTCCCGGATGTCTCCGGCTGAAAGGACCGCACTGCGCAAGTTGATGGATTCGTACCTGATGCGGATGCCGCGCGCGAACGCGTCCGACATCGATATCGGCGGTTACGGCACCGCGGGCTCCGTGTGGTACCGGATCTACGGTGAGAAGCGTCCCTGCAAGGAGCTCGGCACGTTTACTCTGGACGAGTTCAATATTTTGATTCAAACCATCCTGATCGAGCGGCAGAGGCTCTTTCTGTATGAGAATCGCAACCTGGACTTCTCGTACAGCATTCTGGACGGAGACAGGATGTTCCGGTTCAGGGCGAACGCATCGTTTGACCTGGACCATCTTGCGTTGAACATGCGTGCGATCAACGCGGTGATTCGCCCCTACAAGAACCTCGAGCTGCATCCCAATGTGACCCGCGTGCTCAGCCTCAGTCACACGACGCAAGGACTGAACCTGATCACGGGGATCACGGGATCGGGCAAGAGCACGACCCTTGACAGCATCATTGACGCGAATAACCACACGGTCGACGGGCACGTGGTCATCATCGCTTCGCCCGTTGAATATGTCCACATGCCGGACCGGTGCATCATCAGGCACCGCGAGGTCGGACGCGATGTCCTGGGTTTCAAAGATGGAGCCATTCAGGCACTGCGGCAGGATCCCGATATCATCGTCATCGGCGAGATGCGGGATCCAGATACGATCATGACCGCACTCGAAATCACGGATAGCGGCCACAAGGTATTTTCCACATTGCACACGGCGTCGGCAGTCGAAACCATCGACCGTATCATCGGCGAAGTCCCGCCGATCGAGCAGGAGCGTGTGCGCATCCGGCTGGCGGATACGCTGAGCTGTGTGATGTCGCAGAAACTCGTGCCGAATCTTGAGGGGAAACTCTTGCTGGCAAAGGAAGTGCTGGTCATGATTCCCTCCGTCCGCGCTGCAATCAAGAATAACAATACGGGGGAAATCTACCAGATGATGGCCGAGTCCGGGGATCTGGGAATGATCACGCTCGAGCAGGATCTGAGGCGGCTGTACTTGCAGAAAAAGATATCGCTGGAGAACGCCATGGTATCATCGAACAACAAACGGCGCTTCCAGCAGCTCCTGAATATGTCGCCCACCGGCGACTAGGCGGGAGAGGAATTCACAACGGAAAGATACACCCATGGCGACCGCAAAAGGACGCGGCAGGACCGTAATCGGCTTGTTCGTCGACGGGCTTGACGTCAAGCTGGCCCATCTCTCGGTGCAGCGACGGCACATCGTCATCGAAGAACTCAAATCGGCGACGCTGGCAACAAAGTTACAGGATAGGAAGGTTCTCGACGAGGTGATGACCACACAGGCCGACAGCGGAGACGCATTCAGCCTGCCGCTTTCCCCCGCCCCGGAGCAGCCTTCGGAGACAAGCCGCGAAGACAACAATGCCGTGCTTCTCGGCCTCATCGCCAACTATCCGCGCAACAGGTATTCGCTGACGTACAGTCTCGCGGAGCCCTCGATATACTACCATCAGCTCGAGAGCGATTTCGGGCTGCATGGCAAGAAACTGAAGGACCGCATACTCAACGAGCTCAAGTCCGTCCGCGCGTTTCAACCGGCTGCTGATGCCGTTGACGCAATCAAGACCGATGAGGGGAACCTGCTCTGCATCGTGCGCGAAGACGGGATGAGTCTGATCAACTCCCTTGATGATATCAAGGGGTACATCGGCAACCGCCTTCCGACGATCTCCGCGATTGACAGTGCGGACGTCTCCTTCATGAACCTGGTGCGTGCGAACTATGAATTCGAACCGCAGGAATTCTCCGTGCTCGTTTACGTGGGCGCGGAGTTTACCCGCCTGATCTTCATGCGGGGAAGCGAGTTCCATCAGTTTGCGCCGATCATCGGTGAGGGGTACGACTCCCCGAATCTGCAGAACACGGTGTACAGCCGGCTCCTCCTGGAGCAGGACAACCTGGCCATTCCGCACCTTCGCAGAATCATCCTGGCCGGAGAATCGAAGCGCATCGGCTTCAAGGAGTTCCTGAGCCAGCAGTTGCCGGATCAGGAAGTTGATTACCTGATGACGCCCCGTCTGGACTGCAGCCAGCTGGCAGCCGAACAGCAGGAGACGCTGTCGGAGTATGCCGTGCCGATCGGTGCCGCGATGAAGGTCCTCGATCCGGGTAATCCCCAGGTCTATAACGTGAACCTCCTCCCCTCCACGGTGCGCGAAGGGCAGCGCATGTTCAGGCTGGCATGGCACGGCTACGCGCTGATGGTTGCACTCTTCGTCACGACGTTCCTGTTCACCTGGCAGATTTCGGGCAAGGCCCGGGAACTGAGAGACCTCGGAGATGTCCTCACCCTTAAGGAAAGCCAGCGGGCTGAGAATATGACGCTGTCAAATTCCATCTCCGCGCTCGAGGACCAGCTCACCCGCTACAAGGTGTCCATGGCCCTGTATGACAGCCTGGTGCCGGGCAGCGAGCGCTGGAGCAAGGTGCTCACCCAGATGAGTCACGGCGTGGACGATTTGAACTCTATCTGGCTGACGGATCTGACCGCGGGGAAGGATCCGGAGATGGTGGTGAACGGGTTCACGACCTACCGGACGCGCATCCCGCGGTTGTCCGCACTCTTTGACAGCTCCGTCCTGGAGGAAGTTAACGTGCAAGAAATCCGGAAAGAAACGGTGTATAAGTATCGCATCAAGGTACCGACGCTCATCGCGGCGGCCAAGTAAGAAACCAGCTCACGGAAAGGAGCGACGGTCGTGTCGTATAAATTACGCAACAGTATCGCCCTCGGGGTCCTGTTGTTCCTGATCTTTGCCGTGGGAACGTACATCCGTGCGTTCAACCTGCCCAAGCGCATCACGGGCGTGGAGAAGGAAATCGCAAAGATCGATGAGGAACTGCAGAACACGCCGAACCTGATCAACCAGTTCAATGATCTGAGCGCAACGCTGACGGATACCCAGAAACGGTGGGAGGCGCGGAACAAGGACATTCCTCCCGTGGACATCACGGCGCAAAGCTACGCCTACTTCAGCCGGCTGATTGATCTGAGCGGCGAGGTGAAGCTGGATATGCTGTACACCGGAACGACGACGCTGGACAACTATGGCTACAACGTCTATGCGCTGAAGGGCGAAGCGCCGTTCGCCAATCTGTACCGGTTTATCTGGTATCTGGAAAACGACCGCCGGTTGTACAAGATTCAAAACATCGCCCTGAAGGGTCTGGAGATCCCCGCGACAGAGACGGATGAGGGAGGCGTTGTCGTGACCTTCGACATGACCGTGCATGCCTATTTCTCGTCGATCTCCGAACTCTCGAGTTCCCTCGGTGATCGGTCGATCAGTCCGAACCACCTGAGTGTTGACCCGTTCATGCCGGTGATCTCCGCGGGGCTTCCGCCGAACATGAATGACCTTGTGGAAATCGAACGCTCCGACCTGAAAGCCGTCATTCCCGGCAAAGCGTTTGTCCTGGATCAACGCAACGCGATTCGAACGATGCAAGAAGGGGATGAGGTGTATCTCGGTTACGTCACGAAGGTTGACCCCCAGGGCGGCCGGCTCGAATGCACTCTGAACAAGGGAGGCATCATCGAGAAGGTGGCGCTCAATATCCGGTACGGCCCGCAGCAGAACGCTCAGACACGATAGGATCGAGGAACTCATGAACGCAAAAGCAGCATATGTCGTCATCGCCCTTGTAGCGGGTGTGATCTGCGTCAACGCACAGGGCGTCTCGCAGGCAGAACGCAAAGCACTGCGTGAGTATACACCGCCCCAGGAGCTTGTCTCCATAGCGCCCACAACGCCGCTGGACAAAGCTCTGGTCGCGATCAGTGAGGTCAGCAAAAAATTCACCAACAAGATCATCATCGATACCGAACGGCGAACGATGCCGATCAATGTCGACATTCAGGGATACCAGTGGCGTGACGCCCTGGAGATGATCTGCCGGAAAAACGGCCTCTCCTTCGCGGAGTATGAGACCTACATCCAGGTGACGACCGGAACGCCGAGCGAGACCGGCGGCGGGCCGGTGGGCGAAGGCCGCCCGGTGGGCGTCGCGGCCGGCTCGGTGGAAATCATGAAGGAAGTCGCCTCCTTCCGGAGCCGCGAAATAAAACTCTCGGCGGTCTTCTTTGAGGTGGATCTCGGCCGCCTGGAGGAAGTCGGGCTGAACTGGAGCTTCATGAAGAGCACCAAGGACTACAGCGCGGCAGTGGAGTTTGCCGGGGGGGACAACCTCAGCAACGGTATATTCAAAGCGGATATCACTCCCAAAATGTCCTTCGCCAATATCAACGTCGTGGCGCAGCTCTTCTCCGACTACAAACTGGGCGAAATCCTGTCGGGCCCCACGCTGATCGTCCGCTCGGGTGAGAAAGGCAGAATACAGGTCGGCCAGGACTTCTCCATCCGCGAGCGCGATTTTGCGGGAAACCTGATCGATAAATTCTACAGCGCCGGCACCATCGTCAACGTCAATCCGCAGGTCATCGTTGAACAGGGTGTGCCGTTCATTCATATCGCCGTCGACGTGGAACGGAGCTCGGTCACGCCGGGGGCGGTGAGTACGATTATCAACAAATCCCAGGCACAGACCAATCTTCTGCTTCTGGACGGCGAAGAGACCATCATCGGGGGCCTGTACAATAACGAAACCCAGACCATCCGGACCGGTGTCCCGTACCTGAAGGACCTTCCCTGGTACGTCCTGGGATTGCGGTATCTGTTCGGCTATGACAAGGACGAGTCCGTGAAGAAAGAGCTGGTGATCCTGTTAAAGGCCGAACTGGTGCCTACGCTGCAGGAACGCATCACACAGCGCGTCAAGACCGAAGATCTCTATTCGCGTTGGCGGGAAGAACAAATGAAGCGTGAACGGAGCATGCACAGTGCGACCGAAAAGTAGGACGAGCGTACGCTCAACTCATTCATACGATTACGAGGATTTCCGATGAAACGGATCGTTTCAGGAGTGGTCGCAGCAGCTATCGTGGTCTGCGCGTTGACGATGGTGGGCTGCAATGAAGACGAGTCGGTGGCTTCTCAGGGCGAATGCGTCGTCAGCGGAGTCTGTCTGGATGCCAGCACAAGTGCCTATCTGGCGGATGTTACGGTGCTGGCGCAAAGCGTGTCGGCGGGAAGCCAGTCCGCAACGACGGACGCAAACGGAAGCTTTCGCCTGACATTTACCACCGACAGTACAGGGACAGCAACATTGACCCTGAGGAAGACGGGCTATCGCGATACGACATTTGCAGTGACCCTGCGGGCAGGAACCGTCGTCGCCCTCTCGCTCCCGTTGTCCCTGAAGTCCGTGGTGAATCCCGGGGGCACATCCAGCGGGCTGGCGCAGACCATCACATTCCTCGGCGCGACAGTTCAGGAAGTGTCGGTCTACGGAGTGGGCGGCAAAGAGACCGCGATCCTTGGCTATGAGGTGCGCGACTCTCTCGGTCTGCCCATCGATGTCGCACATGCGGTCCAGCTGCAGTTCGCATCGACCAACGGTCCCAATGGAGGAGAGTACATCTCTCCGCCGTCAGTGACCACCAATCAGGTCGGCCAGGCGTTCACCACGTTCAACGCGGGAACCAAGGCCGGTGTCGTGCAGGTGACCGCTTCGACAACCGTGGGATCGCGGCTGATCACCTCCAGCCCCGTGCGTCTCGTCATCAACGGCGGGTTCCCCGTGCAGTCACATTTCTCCATCTCGGCAGAACGTCACAATTTCCCGGCGCTGGGCTGGGTGGGGAAGACCAATGGCATCGCCGTGCTCGTCGGAGATATGTATAGCAACCCGGTGGCCCCGGGGACCGCGGTGTACTTCCGGAGCAGCGGCGGCGTGATTCAACCCTCTGTCTTCACCAGCAAGGACGGATTGGGAAGTGTGATCCTGTACAGCGGCAATCCCGCGCCAATGGGCGCCTATGCCACACCGGCGCTCGGGGACGGGTACCACTACGTCGTTGCGCGCACCCTCGGCCAGGGAGGAGCCGTCATTGAAGACAGTACGGTCATCCTCTGGAGCGGACCGGGCAGCATCAGCGGCGTTTCCCCCACGTCATTCGACATTGCCAATGCCGGCTCACAGACGTTCACATTCAAAGTGGCAGATGGACTCGGACATCCGCTCGCGGCCGGAACGCGCATCGGTGTGGCCGCAACCATTCCGCCGCCGCCGACTTCGGGACAGCAACAGAATCAGGTCATCGTTGTCTTCGGCGTGAACGGCAGCATCGAGCTTCCCGATGTTATCATGTCCGGCTCCGGTACCACCGATTTCAGTTTTACGCTGAAAGACGGCACATGGAGCATTACGGATGCGACGCCGGTCAACCTGAGCATCAACGTCACGGGACCGAATGTTCCAAACTCCCTGAGCTACACCATCGGGGGCCAGGTCCGCTAAATGCCTTCACCCCTCCCCCCCTCCCCGTCACGGGGAGGGGGGAGTACGGGGTGAAGGTTTGCATTTCCCTCCCTTTTGTCGTTTCTTTTACACTGCTTGCGCGTAGATTTTCCACCCATCAATCGCCGGACAGCGTGCATCAACGTATTGTCATCCGCGGTGCGCGGGTGCACAATCTCAAGAATATCTCGCTTGAGATCCCCCGCAATGCGCTCATCACCATCACAGGAGTGAGCGGATCGGGCAAATCCAGCCTCGCATTCGACACCATCTACGCCGAGGGGCAGCGGCGCTATGTGGAAAGCCTCTCGTCGTATGCACGGCAGTTCCTGGAACGGATGGACAAGCCGGACGTCGATCTCATCCAGGGAATCAGCCCTGCGATGGCGATCGAGCAGAAGACCAACACACGGAACCCGCGATCCACCGTCGGGACATCCACCGAAGTCTACGACTACCTGCGCCTGTTGTATGCGCGCGTCGGGAAAACGTACTGCAGGAATTGCGGCAACGTGGTCGAGCGCGATTCGGTATTGACGGTGCTGACAACACTGCAGCGCGCCGCTGAGGCGCGTGCAGCCGCGGAGCTTCCCCTGCTGATCACGTTCCCGCTTCCGACGCATCCCAAAGAGACCATCGACCAGGCGCTTGCCAATCTTCAGAAAGAAGGGTTCTTCCGCATCCGTGTCAAGGAGAAGATCATTGATTTGACGGAGGAACCCGTCCCCGCGCGGACGAAGGCGGCGGATATTGAGGTTGTTGTCGACCGCACCGTCTACCGTCCCGGAGAGGAGACCACACGCATTGCGGATTCGATCGAGACAGCATTTGCTTCGGGCAGTGGCGCTGCATCAGTGGTCCTGCTGGATCCGGCCGAAACGTTCGTTTTCGACCGCAATTTTGCATGCGGCGAATGCCGGATTGCGTACGAGGAACCCGACCCGCCCCTGTTTTCCTTCAACAATCCGTTTGGCGCATGCCCCGACTGCCAGGGATTCGGCCGTGCGCTCGGTATCGACATGGACCTGGTAATTCCGGATGCCGGGAAGAGTCTGAGGGAGAACGCCATCCAGCCGTGGTCCACACCGAAATTCCGGGAATACCTCCGCGAACTGTTGCGCATTGCGCACAAGGCCTGCCTGCGGGTGGATGTTCCTGTGCGCGATCTGGAAGAACGCGAACGCCGGATTATTCTCGAAGGATTCGAGGAATATCCCGGACTGAACGCCTTTTTCGCAATGGTCGAGAAAAAAGCATACAAGATCTACTATCGTGTGATGTTGAGCCGGTATCGCGCATATACCATATGCCCGGGCTGCGGCGGTACACGGCTGCGCCCGGAGGCGCTGAATGTCCGGATTGCCGGACGCCGGTTGCCGGATGTCGTGCGGATGACGGTGCATGAGGCACGGGAATTCATCCGGACGCTTGATCTCTCTCCGTTCGATGTGGAGGTCGCGCGGCGCATACTGGAGGAATTGAAGAGAAGGCTCGCCTACCTCGATGATGTCGGCATCGGCTATCTGACGCTCGACAGATTGTCGAGCACGCTTTCGGGCGGCGAATCACAGCGCATCAATCTTGCTACGTCGCTGGGTTCCTCTCTCGTCGGCGCGGTCTATGTGCTTGATGAGCCGAGCATCGGCCTGCACCCGCGGGACAATGGGAGGCTCATCGCAATCCTCCAGGCCCTGCGCCGGGTGGGCAATACCGTGATTGTGGTCGAACACGACGCCGACATGATGCGCGCCAGCGACGTCATCATCGATCTCGGACCCCGTGCCGGCGAACAGGGCGGTCAGGTCATGTTCAATGGCCCCGCGGACGCAATTGTCAAAGACCCCGCGTCGTTGACGGGAGCATATCTTTCCGGACGCAAGAGCATACCGCTGCCGCGGCAGCGCAGAGCACCGACGGGACTCGCGCTTCGCATTCTGGGCGCCTCAGAACACAACCTGAAACAGATCGATGTCGACATTCCGTTGCAGCTCCTGGTATGCATCACCGGGGTCAGCGGAAGCGGAAAAAGCACGCTGGTCCATGATGTTCTCTTCAACGGCCTCCGGCGCCTGCTGGGTGAGGGGGGCGTGCGTGCCGGCGCACACCGTGGCATCGAGGGCGTGGCGCTGCTCAGTGCAGTGGAGATGGTGGACCAATCGCCGATCGGCCGCACACCCCGGTCGAACCCGGTAACCTACATCCATACGTTCGACCTGATCAGGACGCTCTTTGCTTCGACGCCGGCGGCGCGCATTCACGGGCTGAAACCAGGAGCATTTTCCTTCAATGTCCCCGGGGGAAGATGCGATGCCTGCGAGGGGGATGGTGTCGTCAAAGTGGAAATGCAGTTCCTTGCCGACCTCTATCTTACCTGTGATGTGTGTAAAGGCAAGCGCTACAAGCATGAAATCCTGGACATCCGCTACCGCGGGAAGAATATCGACGACGTGCTGGCGATGACGGTGGATGATGCCGCTCAATTCTTCGGTCAGGAGGCGCAGGGGCGCAGAATCGCGTCGCGGCTGAAGGTACTGCAGGACGTCGGGTTGGGGTACATCCGGGTAGGCCAGCCGGCGACATCGCTTTCGGGGGGAGAAGCACAACGGATCAAATTGGCGGCACACCTTAACTCGCCGCCGGCAGACCGTCACACGCTGTTTATTTTCGATGAACCCACGACCGGCCTGCATTTCGACGACATTGCAAAACTCCTGCGATGCTTCAACGCGCTGATCGACGCGGGGAATTCGGTTGTCATCATCGAGCACAATCTCGATGTCATCAAATGCGCTGATTGGGTTATCGATCTGGGTCCGGAAGCAGGGGATGAAGGAGGGAGCGTCGTTGCGAAAGGAACACCCGAGCAGATCGCAGGACAGAAGGGATCGTTTACCGGGAAGCACCTGCAGGGATTGTTACGACCTGCTGCCGCTGGATAGCGCCCCCCCTCAGTGTCACCCATCTCTCTTCGACGCACCGTGACGCGCGTCACGGTGATGCCGGCGGGGAGCACCTATATTGCAGCTGCCGTAAGACTTGAAAGGCATTGGCGGCGCGTCGATTGGAGGGGAGAGTCGGCGCGATCGTCAGTGCCTTTCGCCATTTGGTACGCCATCTCTGCACTGAAGCAGTACGCCATCCCGACGCTGAATTAGTAGGCCATCCCGATGTTCAGGTTGATGACGAACCCTCCAAAATTTTCCTTGGTCGCTGCGACCGCTCCGGTACGCTCATTATAGAGTGATGGGAGCCCTCCGCCCGGAATATAGGTGAAATAGTAGCGGAAGTTGACTCCAAAGATGTTGGAACGTTCCGTGCCAAAGTTCGCACCGAGGCCGACGAATCCGCCGAATGTATAATGCGGTTGCCCTTTGCCGATGGCCTTGAAATAGTCCATCTGCTCGGGGAAGTAGCTGCCATCCGGCTGCTGGGTGAGCTGCACATACGGCATCATGTAGACCATCGTGGGTCCCACGCCGGCAGTCAAAAATGGGCGGAACGTATCCACGATATCGTCCCGGAATAACCGGTACTGAACACCACCCATCAGGGGGAGAACCAGGAAACGACTGAGCTTCCCCGGGGTGACGGAGATGCCATAGTAGTAATCGTAGTATTCGACTTCCCGCTCGTCCTTTGACTCGGAAACCGAAAACGAAAGAAACCACGAAAGGTCGGGCGTCACCGATCTCCGGTAGCTTGTTCCAAGACCGAAGCCGTCATTCGCCAACAGAATGTCCAGACTCCAGATGTTGGGATATCTGTCCGGGCTCGTCGGATCTTGTGGAAGGTTCCCTGCCTGCACCACGGTATCCCGGGATGATGCCGGATCCCACTGACGGCGGGGATCCTGGGCGACCGCCGATGTCACCGGAAGCAGTCCGCTCCCGGCGACGAGCAGGGTGAGCACAGTACGGCGCGCGTTCATTGCTCACACTCCTTTCTCTCACCAACAACATTCCTGTTCAAAAATAGGTTCTCGCCGGGCCAAAAGCAATCAGAGGACACGGAACAGGGCGAACTTGAGGTACTCCGTTTCCGGCACTGTGGGAAGGACGGGGTGGTCTGGAGAAGCCCCGCGCCAGGCCAGCTGCTGGAGGGGCCGGTTGAGTTCGCGCGCCGCGGCATTGACCACCTCTACAAACGTCCCGGGAAGGATATGGTGGGAACAGGATGCCGTCGCCAGAAATCCTCCGTTCACCAGGAGCGGCAATGCGGCCCGGTGCAGATCCCGGTATCCCTTCTTTGCGGTTGCGACGTTCTTCCTGCTCTTGGTGAACGACGGCGGATCCAGAATGATGAGGTCGAACCGGCGTTCTGCCGCAGCCATCCCGGCCAATGCCTCAAAGACATCGGCGTGCTGAAACGTGACATTGCCGGCTTTGTTGAGCGCCGCATTCCGTTCAGCGCGCTCTACCGCATCAGCAGAGCTGTCGATGCCGTGTGCGGAGATCGCCCCGCCGGCGGCTGCGTGCAGTGCGAATCCCCCGTCGTTGCAGAAACAGTCAAGCACGCGTGCTCCACGTGCGAACCGACGGATCAGCAACCGGTTGGCACGCTGGTCCAGGAAGAAACCCGTTTTCTGCCCGCCCAGGGGATCGACGATGAAGTGCACCCCCTCATCGATGATTTCCGTCGGCGTTGCACTCCCGCGAAGAATGCCCTTGCGGGGGGGGAGATGTTCGAGCGTTCGCTGGGACGATTCGTTGCGTTCGACGATGGAAGCGGGATGCAGCAACGCTTCGAGGGCATCGCAGACAGCGTCGATCCGTTGGTCCATGCCCGCCGCAAGAGTCTGAATCACGAGCTGGTCGTTAAACCTGTCGATGACCAGTCCGGGCAGGAAATCTCCTTCGCCGTGCACGAGCCGGTAGAAGGTGCTCCCCGGAAAGATTTTCTCGCGCAGTGCGAGCGCGGTCGCAATGCGCGTAGTGAAAAACGCTGCGTCGGGAGTGACCGGTGTCGCCGACAGGAACCGGAAGGCGATCAACGAGTGAGGGTGGTACAATCCATAGCCCAGGCAGAGACCTCCGGCATCCCGGAGTTCAACAAGATCCCCCTGCGTCGGAGAACCCACCACGTCCCGGATCTCATTGCTGAATACCCAGGGGTGGCCGGCAAGGATCCGGCGTTCTTCATGACGCTTCAGCGTCAGGCGGGCAATCGGAGGAGAGGGGGGCATAAGCGCAGTCGCAATGTGATGATTAATGTACCAACAACTCCCCCGAACTTCAAGCGGACGGATTGAATATGGGCACGCTCGTACGTATATTAATTGTTTAGCATGAATATTCTCTGGAAGCGATCGTATGGTGACACCCGACCGGCTTGCGTGCATGATCTTCGACATCGACGGAACGCTCGCGCGGACAAATCAATTGATCTTTGCGACCTTCAACCATGTGGCACAACTCCACCTCGGGCATACATTCACGCCGCAGGAGATCGTCAGCCACTTCGGTCCGCCTGAAGAGGGTGCCGTTGCCGAAGTGTTCGGTGTGGACATGGTTCCGCGCGTCATGGACGAAATGTGCGCGTACTACCGCGCCCACCACAAAGAGATGGCCGAAGTCCATGAGGGCATTGTACCGGTGCTTGCCATGCTCCGCCGTCACGGGATCCGGCTCGCCGTGTTCACCGGGAAGGGCCGCCGGACAACCCTGATCACGCTCGAAGAGCTGGGGATATTGCCGTTCTTCGAACACATTGTCACCGGGAACGACGTGCGCTGTTTCAAACCGCATCCGGAAGGAATCCTCCAGATTCTGGATGCCTTCCATGTGTCTCCCCACGCAACGGTCATGGTCGGGGATTCCCTGATGGATTTGATGGCAGCCCGGGATGCAGGGGTGGCGTTCGCGGGCGTCTTGTGGGATGCGTATGACCGGTCCCGCCTGCTCGGCGCACATCCGGAGCGTGCGTTCTCGACTGTGGGGGAGTTTGAGGTGTGGTGCAGTTCCCGCCTGAATGGAGGGATGCCGTCATGACTGTCGAACATCAGCACAGGCCCCCGGCATGAACGCATTGCGTATTGGTGTCATCGGCGTCGGGCATCTGGGTGCACTCCATGCCAAGATGCTCTCGGCCATCCCCACGGCACACCTCGTAGGCGTGTTCGACACGGATCCGGAAAAGGCCCGCAAGGCCGCCGCCGAAAACGGGACAACGGCATATGCAACACTGGACGAGCTGCTCGGCCAGGTGGAAGCCGTCACTGTCGCCACGACGACAACAACGCATTTTGAGATTGCCGGTCAGGCGATCGCCCGCGGGCTGCACGTGTTTCTCGAAAAGCCGATCACGCAGACTGTCGCTGAGGCCAATCAGCTGTGCGCTCTCGCCGCCGAGAGAAAACTCGTTGTCCAGGTAGGGCATATCGAACGGTTCAACCCCGCAATACTCGCCCTGGAGGGGTATGACATCGCACCGCTCTTCATCGAGACGCATCGTCTCGCACAGTTCAAACCCCGCGGAACGGATGTGGCCGTGGTGCTGGACCTCATGATCCACGACATCGATCTGATTATGACGTTCGTCAAGTCTCCCGTCAAACAGATCGACGCCAGCGGAGTCGCCGTGGTGTCGGATACCATCGACATCGCCAACGCCCGGATCCAGTTTGAAAACGGTTGCGTGGCGAACGTGACGGCAAGCCGCATCTCCCAGCGGTCGATGCGGAAAATGAGACTGTTCCAGCAGAATGCCTACATTTCCATCGATTTTGCCGAGGGTCTGGCCGAAGTCTTCCGGTTGATGCCCGAAGATGCTCCCGAGATCCGGGGGACAATGGTCCTCGGAGAAATGGGCATCGGGAACAAACGCAAGAAGATTATTTACGAACAGCCGGAAACCCGCGAAGTGAATGCATTGCGGTACGAACTGGAACTATTTGTCAACGCGGTGCAGACCGGCGGGACACCGGTGGTGACGGCGGATGATGCCCGGCGCGCACTCGAAGTTGCGACAAGTATTCTGCAGAAGATCGATCAACAACAATTGCCCGCGTGAATGACGACCGCATCAGACAGAGTGGATCTCTCACATCCCCTGCTGCACCGGATCGGAGGCATCGCCGACCGGTCGGGATGGGAGGTCTATGTGGTCGGCGGGTACGTGCGTGACCTGCTCCTCGGACGAAGTTGCCAGGATATTGACATCCTCGTCATGGGGGATGGCATTGCGTTTGCCCGGCGTGTTGCGGAGGATCTTGGAATCGACACCGTGGTGACCTTCGATCGCTTCGGCACCGCGATGATCCCCCTGTCGGAAGGGAAACTGGAATTTGTGGGGGCGCGCAAGGAACGCTATGGGGGAGAGTCGCGGAAGCCCGACGTGTCGCCCGGCACACTCGCGGACGATCTGCGCCGCCGGGACTTCACCGTGAACGCGCTTGCCGTGGCCCTCAATACCGGACGGTACGGTGTGCTGCTTGACCCGTTTGACGGCCGGAAGGATCTCACGGCACGGCGGTTGCGCACTCCGCTTGACCCGGCGGAAACATTCGACGATGATCCCCTGCGCATGCTGCGCGCACTCCGGTTTGCCGCGCAACTGGATTTCACGGTCGATCCGGAAGTCCTGCAGGCCATCGGCACGATGAAACAGCGGCTGAGCATCGTGTCGCAGGAACGCGTCACCGAGGAGCTGTTGAAGATGCTGAAGAGCCGGAAACCCTCCACCGGGTTCACACTCATGGCGCAGACCGGCATCCTCCAGAGTGTGCTTCCGGAAATCGCGGCCATGGCCGGTGTGGACCAGCGGAACGACTTTCATCACAAAGACGTTTTCCTGCATACCTGCACGGTGGTCGACAACGTCGCCGCGGTGAGTGAAAATCTCTGGCTTCGTTTTACGGCCCTGGTGCATGATATTGCCAAGCCGCGCACGAAGGCGTACCAGGAGGGGGTCGGCTGGACTTTTCACGGCCACGAAGAGGTCGGCGCCCGGATGATGAGGAAGCTCTTTCACCGCCTCCGTCTTCCCCTGGTGCATCTACCGTATGTTGAGAAGCTTGTCCGTCTTCATCTCCGCCCCATGGCGCTGGTGGGCGATCTGGTCACCGATTCGGCTGTACGCCGTCTTCTGGTGGATGCGGGAGAGCAGGTGGACGATCTGATGATGCTCTGCCGGGCGGACATTACATCAAAAAACCCCGCACTTGTCGGCCGGTACCTTCGGAACTACGACCGTGTGGCCGAAAAAATGCGGGAGGTCGAAGAAAAAGACCGGTGGCGGAGCTGGCAGCCCCCGGTGCGCGGCGAAGAAATCATGTCCATGTGCGGCCTTGCCGAGGGACCCAGAGTTGGTGTGCTTAAAAGGGCCATCGAAGATGCCATACTGGACGGCGTTATCCCCAATGAACACGATGCAGCGTTGGCGTATTTGCTGCGTATTAAAGACGATGTGCTTGCCGGCCTGCCCGAAAACCTCAAGAAACCCCCCCAACGGCGTCCCGGCAATGAAACTTTGGAAGGCGAAAAAGCGTCTAAATGAAGAAAGGTTCATTTCCGCTGATTTCCTCCCACGTATTCACTCACGAAAGAGAAATGGAGTGTACCATGCGATTGAGTGCTGTAGCCCTGTGTGCAATCCTGCTGATGACAGGTCTGACGGCATTTGCTCAACCTCAGACAATGACACTGGAAGAGGCCACGCGAGTGGCCCTGGAACGCAACCTGAGTGTTCTCCAGGCGCAGAACATCTATGACGCTGCGGGGAGCAGTTCGCTGGCTGCGTACGGACGATACCTTCCCTCCTTAAGTGCCAGCGGTGGTTGGCAACGCAATCAGCAAGAAGGGCCGATTTACACTCAAGGAGTCGCGATCCCGGGCACCAACCAGAAGGCCACCACCGGGAGCTTTTCGGCGGGTCTGAGCACATCGCTGACGTTGTTTGACGGTTTCGTTCGCGAATCCAACTTGAACAGGGCTAATGCGTCACTGACCCAGGACAACCTTTCTCTGACCCGGACGCGGCAATCAATCGTCTATCAGGTCGAGAGCGCGTACCTCAACGTCTTGCGCCGCGAGCAGCTGGTCAGAGTGAGCGATGAGAACCTGAAGCGCGACGTTCGCCAGCTGGAGCGGATAACGGAATCCAATCGCGTCGGCGCGCTGTCGCTGGCGGATGTCTACCGGCAGCAATCACAGGTGGCTGCAGACGAGCTCGCCCAGATCAACGCGCAGAACGACTTCGACAAAGGAAAGGCGGATCTCGTGGCGTTGATCGGATTGGATGTTGCACAGGAGTTCAGCTTTGCCGATCCCGCATTTTCCGGATCCCTGGATTCCGTGGAAATCAAGGCGACCAGGGAGAAATACCAGAGCCTGCGTGATCTCACCCGCCGGGCCCTGGTTGCGCGGCCGGACTTCCAGAGTTTGAAGGCGGGTCTCGATGCGGCGGAGTCGGGTGTGACCTCGGCGCGCGCGGGCTATCTTCCGAGTCTGAGCGCCAATGCCGGGCTGTCGGCAAACAATGAGACGTTCAAGGATCTCTTGGATTACAAGACGATGTATTGGGGTTTGCGGCTGAGTTGGACGCTGTTCGACGGGTTCGCGACAAATGCTTCCATTCAAAACGCCACAGCGACGAAACGCAATGCGGAGATCACGCTCGCGCAAACCGAGCGAAGCATCGGTGTCGAGGTGAAGAAGGCCCTTCTTGACCTTGACGCGGCTATGAAGCAGTATGACGTCAGCCAGAAGGGACTCACCTCTGCCACAGAAGACCGGAAAATAGCCGAAGAACGCTACAATCTTGGTGCGGGCACACTGCTCGATCTCCTGACCGCAAATGCGGGGCTCGTGAATGCTGAAGCAAATGTCGTGAACGCCTCGTATAACTACATCATCGCGAAACGGAACGTCGAGTACGTACTCGGCGAGAGAGCATACTAACCGCACAGAAGGAGCGCCGTTATGGCAAAGAATGGAAAGAAAACACGCAAGAAGATCATCATTTTCGGTGTGCTCTTTCTGGTGATCGTGGCACTTGGCATCATCATTTTCCTCGGCAGTAAGAAAGAGCCGGTGATTCAAGTACAGGTAGAGAAGGCACAGCGTCGGACGGTGACCCAGGTGGTGACGGCGACGGGGAAGATTCAACCGGAGGTCCTCGTGAAAATCACCCCCGAAGTGAGTGGTGAAATCGTCGCCCTGCCGATCAAGGAAGGGCAAAAAGTGAAGAAGGGTCAACTGTTGATGAAAATCAAACCCGACTTCTACGTCGCCCAGCGCCAGCAGTTCGCGGCAGCTGTGCTTCAATCCAAGGCCAACCTGAGCCGCACAGAACCGGAATTCAGACGCGTGGAAACTCTATTCAAGAAGGGCATGGTCTCCCAGGCGGAATTCGATCAGGCGCGGGCCGCGTATGAGCAGAGCAAGGCTGCCTATGCGCAATCGAATGCATCGCTGAACCAGGCTGAAGAAAGTCTGCGGAAGACCACCATCGTTTCCCCGATGGACGGCACCGTCAGCCAGCTAAATTCCGAACTCGGTGAACGCGTGCTGGGCACCGTCCAGTTCCAGGGCACCGATGTCATGACGATTGCCGATCTTTCGCGCATGGAAGCGCGCGTTGATGTGAGCGAGAATGACGTCGTGCTGGTCTCGATCGGCGATACGGCTCGCATCTCGGTGGATGCCTTCCCTGACCGCAAGGCCAATGCCGTCGTGTACGAGATCGCCAACACGGCCACCTCAAAGGGTCTGGGGACCCAGGAAGAGGTCACGAACTTCATGGTGAAGATGCGTGTCGTTGACGCATCGCTGTCGCTCCGTCCCGGCATGTCCATGACAGCCGATATTGAAACCGAGACGAAGCACGACATCCTCTGTGTACCGATCCAGTCCCTTACGACGCGGGTGCCAAAGGTGGAGGTAAAGGAGGGCGAGCAGGCCGAACAGGCGCCGGTTGCGGCATCGACAAGTGCCAAGAAGAAAGAAGAGAACAAGGCCCAGGAAATTGTGTTTTTGGTGGAGAATGGCCAGGCCAAGAGCACACCGGTACGCCGGGGCATCAGCGACGACCAGTGGATAGAAATCACCAGTGGCTTGAAAGACAGTGTCCTCGTCGTCTCGGGCAGCTATAAGGCCATCAACCGCGAGCTGGAGGACGGCAGCAAGGTCCGCATTGAAGAGCCGAAGAAGGATGTGCGCAAGAAACCCGCTGAAGGATAGCACGATGAATGTCATTGAACTAAAAGATATCGTCAAGACGTATGACATGGGCGGGGCGGAGGAAGTGCACGCACTTCGGGGCGTCTCGGTGGCGATTGCCAAGAATGAGTATGTCGCCATCATGGGTCCTTCCGGCTCGGGAAAATCTACGCTGATGAACATCATCGGGTGCCTGGATACGCCGACTTCGGGGATATACCAGTTCAACGGTGTGAACGTCAGCGAAATGGACGACAATGCTCTGGCAAAGGTCCGGAACAAGGAAATCGGGTTCGTCTTTCAGACATTCAACCTGTTGCCCCGTTCGGATGCCCTGCACAATGTCGAGCTGCCGTTGATCTACGGCGGCTTCGGTGCCGGCGAGAGGAAACAACGTGCACTGGAGACGCTGACCCACGTCGGCCTGGGTGATCGTGTCCATCATAAACCCAACGAACTGTCCGGCGGTCAGCGTCAACGTGTGGCGGTTGCCCGCGCACTTGTCACGCGGCCGTCTATCATCCTGGCGGATGAACCAACTGGAAATCTCGACAGCAAGACGGGCGAGGAAATCATGGCGTTGTTCGAAGAGCTTCATCATCAGGGAAATACGATCATCCTGGTCACCCATGAAGCTGACATTGCCGAACACGCCCACCGTGCAGTCCGGTTGCGTGACGGTCTCATCGAATCGGATGGACCGGTGCAACATCGCCGCGCTGCAGTAGCGAGTGTTGCGTGAGACAGAACGGAGCCGCAGATGCACCTGCTTGCTGAAATCAAAGAGGGGTTGCTGATCTCCCTGCGGGCGATCCGGGCCAATAAATTGCGCTCGGTGCTGACGACCCTGGGTATCGTCATCGGCATCGTGTCCGTCACGCTGATGGCGACGGCGATCGAAGGGGTGGACCGTGCGTTTGCCCGCAGCGCTGCGGCGTTCGGAACCAATGTGCTCTACGTTCAACGCTTTCCATGGGTGTCCAATGAAGACTGGGCGTTCTACCGCAACCGGCGACGCCTGGAAGTCAGCTACGGGCAGAAGATCGAACGGCAGGCGAAATTGAGTGACGCCGTGGCCCCCGTGGTCCGCACCCGCAGACGGACGACCTACGGAAACCTGAGCATGGAAGATGCGTTTGTGACCGGCACGACGCAAGCGTACATGATGGCTGCCGGTGTCACACTGGAAGACGGTCGGTTCTTCACTGTGGAAGAATCCAACGGCGGGCGCCCGGTCTGTGCGATCGGTGCGAATGTTGCGGAGACACTCTTTCCGCGTGAAGATCCCCTCGGCAAGGTGGTGCGCGTTGCCGGTCATCCCTATACCGTGATCGGTGTTCTCGAGAAACAGGGCGGACTCTTCGGCACCTTCACATCCGACAACCTCGTGATCATCCCGCTCTTCTCGTTTCAAAGCCACTTCGGCAGCCGCCGCGATGCCACGATTCAGGTCAATGTTGCAGACGTGGCGAAGATGGAAGATGCCAAGATCGAACTGGAAGGCATCATGCGCAAGATCCGCCGGATCGCGCCCGGGAAGGAAAACGACTTCAACATCAACCAGCAGGAATTGCTGACCCAGACGTTCGCCCCCATCAGCCTGATCATCGCTTCTATCGGGCTCTTCATCACCGGCCTCTCTTTGTTCGTCGGGGGGATCGGCATCATGAACATCATGTTCGTCTCCGTCTCGGAGCGCACCAAAGAAATCGGGATACGGAAAGCGATTGGGGCCCGCCGCCGCACCATCCTCATGCAATTTCTCATCGAGGCCGCAGCCCTTTGCCTGATCGGGGGCGTGATCGGCCTGGCAATCGCATTCCCGTTGAGTCTTGTCGTCGATCAGGTCCTTCCCACGGCGATGCCCCTATCGGTCGTGGCGATCGCCATCATCATCTCCCTTGTGGTCGGACTCGTGTCAGGGTTCCTGCCGGCGTACCGGGCCGCCAAAATGGATCCGGTGGAGGCACTGCGGTATGAGTAGAATAATGCTCCAAATCGCCGACCTCGGTGAAGCACTGCGTATGGCGCTGAGTGCGATTCGCACTTCCAAGCTCCGTTCACTCCTCACCCTCCTCGGCATCGCCGTGGGAGTCTTCTCTATCATATCCGTGATGACGGCTGTCGGCGTGTTGAAGAACAGCATTGAAGAGGGAATGACACAGCTCGGGGCAAACACGTTCCAGATTCAGAAATACCCGGCATTTCAGACGGGTCCGCATGACCACCGCAGGTTCCACAACAGGAAGGATATCACGTACGAGCAGGGACTGGAAGTACGCGAGAAAGCGACTCTTGCTGCGGCCGTGGGACTTGAGGTGTGGGAAAACGGTAAGACCATGGTCTGGCGCGGAGCAAAGACAAATCCCAATGTCACCCTCCAGGGCGAAAACGTCGATGGCATTACGACCAACGATTGGATTGTGGAGAGTGGCCGGCCGCTCTCGAATACCGATATGGAATTGGCCCGTCCGGTGATCATACTCGGGCGCGCGGTTGTCGACAAACTCTTCCCCCCCAGTATTAATCCCATCGGGGAAACGGTCAGGATCGACGGCAATGTGTACCAGGTGATCGGCGTCTTTGCCAAAAAGGGAAGTGCGCTGGGCGGTAATCAGGACAGTTTTGGGGCGATTCCGATTAGCACGTACATGGACAACTACGGAAGGCACCGCCGGAGCGTCAACATCATGGTCAAGGCTCTCAACAACGAAGTGCTGGATGAGGCGATCGAGCAGGCCCGCTCGATCCTCCGGACTGCGCGGAAAGTGGCACCGGGCGACGAGGACGATTTTGCGTGGTTCTCCAACGATTCCCTCATCAAGCAGTTCAACGACTTCACCCTGTACCTGCGGATGGGCGTGCTCCTGGTGAGCTCGATTGCCCTGCTTGCTGCGGGTGTGGGCATCATGAACATCATGCTGGTCTCGGTGACGGAGCGGACGCGCGAGATCGGGATCCGGAAAGCCATCGGCGCGCAGCGGAGCGACATTCTCCAGCAATTTATTATTGAAGCCGTCCTCCTGTCAGAACTCGGCGGACTCATCGGGATCGTGTTCGGCATTCTCGGCGGCAATGTCGTAGGATTGCTTCTGGAAGTGCCGGCAATCATTCCATGGGACTGGGCGATGATCGGACTCGTGAGCTGTTCCGTCGTTGGACTCGTGTTTGGCGTCTATCCTGCATGGAAGGCGGCGATGCTCGATCCGATCGAGGCGCTTCGCTATGAATAGTTGATGAGATTCCCTCTCCCCGTCCTGGTTTTCCTGTCGCTGTTCGCGGGCGGCACTGTCGGTCCTCAGTTGCAGGCGCAACAGAAGATCGACAGTCCCGTTTTTAAACGGCCATCCCTCCCGCAGCCCCCGCTCCTGCGTACGTCCGATGTCCTTGACGACATCTGGCAGTCATTCCAGGTCTCACGAAAAGCGAATGCCGGCGATCCGATTGCCCAGCATGAATTGGGGGTGCGATACATGATGGGCAAAGGGATCGAGGCGGACTCGGGCAAGGCCGCATATTGGTTCGGCAAAGCTGCGGCGCAAAACATGCTTTCCTCGCGGTTCAATCTCGGCATTCTTTCCTTCAATGGTTGGGGTGTGAACTGGAACCCCTTCGAGGCGTTCCGGGCTTTCCGCATCGCGGCGGAGGGTGACATGCCGGAAGCCGAATACATCCTGGGGCTGTTCTACGCGGAAAATATGGTTGTGCCCATCGACTTCGACAAAGCCCTGTACTGGGTGCGCAAGGCCGCTGCCTCCGGTTCACGTGCGGCCAGGGAAAGTCTTCCGGAGCTCGAGCGCTCGGCCAGTCGCTTCGCCGCGCGTCGTGCCGCAGATGCCGAGACCATGCATCAGGTTCCCGTTCTCCCTGTCGGGATCGTCGACACGTCAACGGTGCCCGGGGAAGGAATGATGTTGCACGCCGCTCTGCTGGGCTCCGATCCGGATATGCGTCGCGCGCTCGGGTTGTCGAAGATGCTTGACACCGACCTGCAGGTCGATTCCATGGGTGTGCACGCACTCCGCCGGGCTGCTGATGTGGGAAGCCCGGAAGCACTGGCCCTCGTGGGGAAGTGTGCCGAGCAGGGCCTGGGAGTCCCCCGTGACGACATCACCGCTATTGCCGCATACGTGCGCGCTGCACGGATGGGGTCTCCCCGCGCCGGAGAACTCCTGAACGCCATTCTGGCCAAGCCCGGCGTTGTGCAGGCGTTGAAGACCCGTGCGCGCCGCGACGAGCCGGAAGCCATGTGCGCCTGGAGCGCGCTACATGCGTTGGGATTCACAGGAGCCCTGTCTCAGGCACAAGCTCTTCTCACGCCGGCACAGGCCGTGCAGCTGCTCAAGAAGGCTGCCGACCGGGACCATGTCCCCGCGCTCATCGAGCTGGGACTCTGGTATTTCACCGGGCGGTGGGTCGGCATGGATGCCGCACATGCCCAAGAACTCTGGGAGAAGGCAGCAGCACTGGGAAGCAGGGAAGCGGAGCTGAGGCTTGCCGCGATACGCCTGCGCGCGGAGCAGGATTCCGCCGGGGTCGCCCGGGATCTGGCCACGGTGCTCCGGGGGATGGAAGACGGCAGCGTCCTTGCGGAAGTGGCGCTCGGATATTGTTACGAATCCGGACGCGGCATGTCCCCCCGCATCGCCGAAGCCGTCCGGCTCTATCGAGTCGCCGCGCGCCGCGGCAGTCTTGATGCCTACCGGGCGCTCCGGCGCCTGCACGACGAGCGCCGACCGCAGGACGTGGAATTTGTCATTCGTGAGGAGGAGTGACCGTCGCCGGTCCAGGTCCGTCCAGAACCTTCCTGATAGTCTCCAGCATGTCGGCCACAGTGTAGGGTTTGAAGACCACCCCCTGCGCGCCAAGACCGAGCAACTCCTCCGATCGTTCCTTCCGCACGTAGCCGGTGCTGAACACCACCTTCAGCCCTGGATCCCGCTGCCGCAACGAGATGAGAACCTCATCGCCGGCCAGTTTGGGCAACCCGAGGTCCAGTAGCACAAGGTCAATGGTCTCACGGTGTTCATCGTACACGCGGAGTGCTTCCTCGCCGTCATTCGCAAAGAGGACGGAATACCCCGTCCGTGTCAACACCTCCCTCACGAGCGTTCTGAGCATCTCTTCATCTTCCACGACAAGAATTGTCTCGGGACCGCCTTGAGGTGATGCACTGACGGAGGTATCCGCTGCAACAGAACCCGCCTCGGGATTTTCTGCGGGAAAGAAGAGGGAGATCGACGTCCCCTCGCCGGGCTTGCTGTTCACATCGATGAAGCCTTTGTGGCTGGTGACAATGCCATACACAACGGACAGCCCGAGACCCGTGAAGGTGGCGCGGTCCCGGGTGGTGAAGAACGGTTCAAAGATGTGCCGCCGGGTCTCATCGTCCATGCCCTCGCCCGTATCCTCAATCGTGATCTTCACGTACGGAATATCCTGGAGGTTAGGGAACCGCCCCCGCAGAGATGCGCTGTTGACCGTCTGGGTCGCAATGGTGATCGTTCCGCCCTGGGGCATTGCATCGCGCGCATTCAAGAGCACGTTCAGCAACGCTTGATGCAGCTGGTTCTGCTCGGCGGACACCCTCGGCCGGAAGGGATCCAGACGCTGGACAAACGTGATCGTCTTCGGAAAGACTTCAATGACCATGCTCATGAGGTCCTCCAGCATGGTATTCACATCCACGGTCGCATACTGGAGATTGGATTTCGTGGTGACGCCAATGAGCTGCTGGATGAGCCCCGCACCGCGCCTGACGGCCTGGTTGATGGCGTGGACGCTCTGCATCACTTTTGCAGGATCATCCGGACACCGCTCAAGCCGTGATGCGTAGCCCATCACGATGGCGAGGATGTTGTTCAGATTATGGGCCAGGCCCACCACGAGCGTACCGATCGACTCCATCTTTTGTGATTGCAACAGCTGCGCCTCGAGCCCGCGTCGTTCCTGGTCCATCGATCCCTTGTACAACGCCATCTCAATCGTGGTTCTCAGCTCGCTGTCTTCAAACGGCTTGAGAAGGTATCCAAAGGGTTCGGTGACCTTTGCGCGCTCCACGGTGGACTGGTCGGCATAGGCTGACAGATAGATGATCGGGATGTTATGGTTTCTCCGGATCGTATCGGCCGCCTGGATGCCGTCCATCGTTCCTTCCAGCCTGATATCCATCAAGACGAGATCCGGATGATGTTCGTCCGCCGCGCGGATTGCGTCATCTCCCGTCGACACAATTGCGGCGACGCGGTACCCCATCCTCCGCAGGCGGGAGCGCAGATCTCCTGCGACGATCCGTTCATCTTCAACGATCAGGACCTGCACCGGTTGCGTGAGACCAGGCGAGGTGCCGGCCGATGGGGCCTGTGGTGGTGTCATGCTTTCATCCGCCGGCCTTTTTCTTCGAAGGTGAAGAGCCATCCGCATATCTTGCCGGGATCGATTTCGGTGAGATTCTTCCAGTACTCCCGGTTATACATCGTGCGCGAACTGGTTTCGTCGTCCGGCAGGCTCTCCACATGTCTGATCATCTGGCTGAACCGCTCGCGCCACAGTTTCATGTTCTTGACGCGCAGATCCACCCACCCGTCATGGGCCCACTGGTCGATGCGTTTCGCCGTGAGAGGGATTTCCTGTTCGCCCCGCGGAGGGGGGATCTTGATCGTCGAACCCCGTACCAGTGACACGCCATCGGGAAGGAGAATGGGGATGCCGATGGAAATAATCTGCGCACGGAGTTGATCGTCGGCCTGGATCAGGTCAAGCAGGCGTTTGCTGAGGATACCGGCATCGGTCCGGGCGACCGTCCGGACATCCCCGAAACACACTTTGAGAAGGTAGGCCTCGTACAGTAATTTGGAGAGACGCGGCGGACCGAGTATTTCGAATGCCACCGAATCGACGCCGTGTTGTTGTTCAAGTTTCTTCATGGCGGCCAGCGCGCTGTTGAACATGTACCCGGCGCGGTAGGTCGGCGACAGCGTCGCGTTGTCCAGTGCGTTGATGATGTCGTGTCCCGTGTTGCCCGCTCTGATTTCGAACACCGCATTCTCGGCGATTTCCTCGGGTGTTACGAATTCCATCTGGCCGGGCGTGGAGATCGCCTCGAATTCCCCGCGGGAGAACGATCCGTTCTCGCCCGTGTCAATGAACACCGAACGCAAGGTGTCGCCGCGCGGCCGCGCAACGTTGGGCACGGTCAGTGTGAGCGCCTTCTTCAGCTTCACCGCACTCGAGATCGGGCAATCCTCAAGGGGGATCGGCTTGCCGCGCCGCTTGATCTCACCGTAGCCGATGCCCTTCCACGCGATCGCTGCCGTGGGCTTGATCTCTTTCGTGATCGGTGCGTCGGGCGTACGGCCCATTAGGAAGAGTAACAGCGTGTGGGCGCCGGCAATCGCCGACTTCGAAAGCAGGACCCTCGATGGCCTTTCCTCACTGTGCGTGTAGGGGATATTCAGTCCCATCCCCCCCGTACCACTTGTCCCGATCTTCACATAGATCTTCGCCCCCGCCAGCTGCATGGACCGGTACATCAGCTGCACATGACGGATCAATTGCGGCACATAGAGCGTGCAGAGGAGCTTTTCCGTCGCATCCACCAGATGCTCCGGCGGCACACCGCGTGTACCACGTACATCCTTGAGGGCTTTCACAACCCGCCGCGACGTCTGGTAGATGTCCTGATACGCGATCCCCGTCGCTGAATTGACACAGTCCACTACAATGTCCGGTTTGTATCGCTGCATCAGGCGATACAGTGTGGACCGCTGCAGCACCGGCCCCGACAGCTCCTCGAGGATGTCTTCCATGATCATCGTGCGGTATCGATGACTCGCGAGGATCTTCTCCCGGGGCATGTCTTTGAGTTCTTCACGGACAAAGATGTTCCCCCACCAGGGAACGAACATCCTCGGATTGACGTCGGGATAGGATTTGCGGAGCGCGGCAACCGCCTCATGGGCTTCACGCTCTGTAAGGGAAGTGACTACCAGACGACGGGGGTGCTCTTCCATGAACTTACGGCAGACGGCGGAACCGACGAGCCCCCAACCACCGATGACCAGCACGCATTTGCCCTTGATGTCCATACAGGTTCCCGGAATGGAAGGTGTTGTTCAGGATGTCAGCGCCGGGAGTTCAATATGACGCCATACGTGCGTTCGGCCCAGCCCAGTTTCAGCCAGACAGAATGGGCATCCCGGGGTTCAAACCAGATCCGGAACGGATCCACCTGGCTGTCCTGTTTCTGCAGCTTCATGGGAATTCTGGCCAGATCGAGCGCCGGGTCATAGTTGGGCGGTGTGCCTCCCGGTCGTTTGCTGACAATCAGCGTGAAGATGCCTTCTGAGGGGAGCGAATACAGCGTGTAGGCACCTTTGGGAATCCTTGCGCCACCTGCCCGAAGATCCACTTCTGTTTCGAACGAAGTCGCCAGGTTCGCACCGGTCCGCCAGACCGAATCCCACGGTACGACAACTCCCCAGATGCTTCTCCCGCGGGCGTAGGGTTTGCTGTACTTGACACGCAGACGTTTGTTGTCGAGCGTTATCGAAGAAGAATCTGCCGGGCTGATCGGACGGATCTTCGTATTCTTTTCAAAGGGGACCGCGATCAGGGTGTTTTCCCACATCAGCATAAAGAGGCCTGATGTCTTCCCCGTGGGTTCGAGAGCGACCGTCAATGTCTCAACCGGCGAAGGAGGACTCTTCGGCATGGCGTCCAACCTCGCGAGATCCAGCCGCTCATCGTAGTTGGTTCCCCATTGACCGGTCTGTTTGTTCAGAATGATCTTCCAGCCTGACTGTGACGGAAGCGTCCAGAGGGTGTACAAGCCACGTGGTACGGGCACGCCGCCGAAGGTCATATCGAAATTCGTCCTCAGGTGAGTGGCCTGGTTTGCTCCGGTCCGCCAGACTTTGTTCCATGGAACGAGGTCTCCCATGATCTTCCGTCCCCGCATCGAAGGGCGGCCGTAGTTCACGGAGATGACATTGGTGTCCAGGGTCAGGAACACGGAATCCCGAGGACTCAGTATCTTGCGTTCCTGGGCGGGCAGTTCGCTGAAGAGAATGGCGGGGATCAGGAACAGGACTGCTGCACAAAGCACAGTACGCATACAAACTCCTTTCGGTCTCAGATTCTTTCTACGACAACCGCTGTCCCGTATGCGAGGACCTCGGTGACGCCGGCCATCACGTCGTTGGCATCGTAGCGCATCCCGACGACAGCGTTGGCACCGAGAGCCTCGGCATGCTGCACCATGGAGCTGAACGCCTCCTGCCTGGTCTTCTCACAGAGCTCCTGGAGGAGGGAAATATTACCGCCGAATATCGTCTGAATGCCCGCACCCACAGTGCCCAGGATGGAACGGGAGCGGACGGTGATCCCCCGGACGATGCCGAGGTTCCGCACAGTCCGGTAGCCGTCAAGAGTAAACGCCGTCGTCACGAAGGAATGTTCCATCGAGTTCACTTGAACTTGATCGATTGGATGACCTTGTCGTACGTGGCAAGGTATTGCTGACGCTGGGGTTTGTACCAGTCCATGGTCACACGATAGACCTTGTCATCCTTTACCGCGAAATAGAACCGGCGCTCCACTTCTCTCGTCGGTGCATACGTCAGGGTGACCGCAGGGAGTCCGCCGACCGTCGCCTTGCCCGAGGCAGCGCCCGGATATTTGCCTTTGTTTTGAGCGACGACTTTGTCGACTGTCAGACCCTTGGCGCCGAACACGTGGAAGAGAATGGAACAATCCTGGCGAACGCCCCGGAGACCCAGCGCCATGTCGTTGGTTCCTTTCGAGACGTCGACGAAGTTGAAGTTCTCCGGATACTGGAATGAGAAGAGCTTTGTGTCATAGTTCGTGAAATTCTCGGAAGGCAGAGTCTCATCACGCCCCTTCTCCACCGGCTTCGCGAATTCAAAGCTTTTGGTGATTGCGTCGAAGATGAGGCTGTGAGCGGCATACTGATCACCGAAGCCCGCAAGAGTGATATCAAAGAGGAGAGTGTCGAGTGGAACGTAGATGTGCACCCCTTGTTCCTTCACCTGTTTACTCCAGCTGGCGGTGTACCCGACGGTCGCCGCCGGCTTGCCGCCCATGGTCGAGGCGACTTCCTGTGCGAGCACCCGCCCGGAAGCCTTCATCTCTGAGATCAGCGTGGCCTTTTGCTGATCCGGCGCAGGTGTCTTGGTAACGTCCACGGCGATAATCACGCCATCGGCGTAAGCACCCGTGGGGTCAACGAAGCGCTGCACTGTCTCGTCAGAACTGTAGATCCGCGTCTTGCCAGCTTCGCTTTGATTTGTCCACCCCAACGGAAAACGCAGGCGGAACCCGTACTGCGGATCGCGGTACTCCTGCATCTCTCCGACGGCGATCGGAGTAACCGTCTTTTGTCCACCGCAACCGGCGATGAGCAGGCCGACCAGCGCGACACAGGCGGTCATGCCAAGAATTCTGGCAGCACTCTTCATGACAGTTCCTCTGGATAATGAATGTTGGTGAAGCTCGTCACGGAATAGACGGAAGATAGGCAAAACAGATGACTTCCTCAACAGGATTGTGAAAGTATCGAATCGGTTGTAGCGAATGGGTTTATCGAATGGGGGTATCGAATCGGCTGGTATCCAACTGGAGGAGCGGGGGATGACGACCGGTTAATCAGAAATGAAAGGGCAGAAGGCACAAGCCCGCCATCCGGCGGGCTTGAGGAGGAATGGGGGATTGAGGAGCTCCAGCACGGGCCTGCTTCACTCCCTCAATCCCTGACCCATTCCCCGTGAATCGTGATGCTTCAGCACCCCGCTCAGGTTCCCACCTGTTGAAGCTCACGCTTGAGTTTCCGCTGCACATCCTGCATTTTTGTTCTTATCTCCTCACCCACACCCCGCAGTCGTTCCTGCAGGTGCTTCATGCCTTCCCGGAATTCCTCCTTATTGAAGGGGAAAATGCGCGAATGTGCTTCCGGCAAGACCTGGAGTTCGCGCTCAAAATATCCGTGTGTACGCCCGGCATCTTCGGGCACTGTTAGCGCCAGGGTAAGGTTCGCCCCTTTGCGCAGTATCGTAAATGTCGCCGTATCACCATGCTCGTACTCGTCCAGTGCGGACATGAGATCTTCTGTTTGCTCGATATCCTCGTTTCCCACCATCAGAATCACATCACCCGCCTTGAATCCGGCCTTCGCCGCCGCACTCTTTCCGGTCACACGCTTGACCAGCACCCCTTTACCGTACGGAGCTCCGAAGTATTCCCCGAGTTGGCCGTTGAGGTCCATGACATCCAGGCCGTACATCTCGGACCCGTAGAGCGTCTGGATGTGGAATCGCGGCATGTTCGGGACCCGCGGCATGGACATGCCCAATTCGATCGCTCTTGCGGGGAACTTGCCCAATGTGACCTGCATGGTTTTCTTCTGCGTGCCCCGCATTACCACAACAGGGACGGTGTCACCGGGTTTGGCTCTCCGAACGGCGGAGACAAGATCGTCAGCTCCGGCGATTGGCTTGCCGCTGAACTCGACGATAATATCATCTTCTTCAATGCCGGCTTTTTCAGCCGGGCTCGATTCCGTCACCCCCCTTACCAACGCCCCCGCGGTCGACTTTGTGTGTGCGGGTGCGGCTTCCTCCGCGTCCACGTCGCCGACAGAGACGCCAAGCCATCCCCGCTGTTTGCCCTGCTCGGAAGCTGCGTGCTTCCGGGGGGGATCGGGCGCAGTTTGCGCCCTGGTGCATGACATCCCGGTCAAGAGAAGGGCGATGATCGCTACGAACAGTGCTCTGCATGTTTTCATGACCAGCTCCGTGCTATGACATTGATGGTTCTGCGCGTTTGACACCCGAACCTCTGATGTGGTTGACACGCAGGATACTCATTCACCTTTGACAATTTTGAGCAGCGCCTGGCGGGCCCGGTCAGTGCCGATGTTCCCCAGGTAGAAGATCGCATCGTCGCGGAGGGGCTGGTTCTTGCTCGAACGTGCGATCTGTGCGACAAAGTCTATCGCCCGGTCATCACCTATGACGGCGAGTGCATAGAGCGTCGTACTGAGCACCCCCTGGCGGGATTGTCCTGAGCCCTCGAAACGCTTGAACATGTTCATCAATCGTTCCGTACGGTCGCTGCGCGGGCGGTTGCTCGCCGCGAACAGCTCGATGGCTATCCGCTGGATGGTCTCGTTGGTATCGCGGTCGGCCACCATAAGGAACACTGCACCGGGGTCCTTCCGGGAAAAGCCGGCGAGGGAGTTGAGGGCAATCTGGCGGATCGGCACCGGTTGAGCGTCGTCGATGGCGATCTCGTGCAGGGCATTGAATGCCGCCTCGTCGCGTTTGCCCGCAATCATTGCATCCAGCGCGTTCAGGCGCATCTGCAGTTCGGGATCATCAAGCCCGGGATGGGCTATGCGTATCCGCGGCTGCGAGGGAAAGGCTTTCGCCAGCAGCGTGTCCCCTTCGCGGATCACCATGAGGCTCCTGTTCATCATGTGTGACTGCGCGCGGGCGAGGCGCTCCATGTCGAGCTCGATCCTGCGCAGCTCTCCGGGCACTTCAATGCGTATCTCCTCTGCAACAGGAGCCAGCGAAGGGGGGGGCTGCGGGACGCGAGCCAGAGCCGCCTCGATCTCCAGCATCCGCAGATCCGCAATCGCATCGCCGAAGTACCTGCCCCCCCGGTGTTCACGGATGAACTTCTCGTACGCCTCCCGGGCTTTCTCCGGATCTTCCTGTTTCCAGGAGAATGCTGTCCAGTATTCGGCATCTTCCCGATAGCTGCTGGCGGGGAACCGGCGACGGAGTTCCACAAAGATCTTCCGCGCCTCCGCCCAGTCCTCCCGGAGGACGGAAGAGTATCCCTCGCGGTACAGGGCGTACGCCGGATCATCTGTTTCTCCGGCCTCTGACACAGGCACGCCCGGCGGCATCGGGTGTAGAGGTCGCGCGGCACCCGGGTCCGCGACAAACAGCAAACATCCCGCGAGCAGCGCAATGATCAGCCTATCGTGCACCATGTCGGGTTCCGTCTTCAATACTTGTGAATACCGTCTCTGCAATCCGGATCTTGAACAGCAGGTTTTCATCCTGGATTCCTCCGCGAATGAGCTGCACCCCGGGGACTTCCTCCCGATCTCTGGTGTTCGCGAGTGCCGTCTGGATTTTTTCAAGGTCGGCAATGAGCGCGGCGGACATTCCGTCGAGAGGTTGAGTCTTGAGATACCTGGCCTCATGAAGCAATGCGCGCGAGGTTGTACGCTCCAGCGAAAGGTCTATCGGGTCACCCTCGCGCAGGGGCATGTTGTTCAACTCCACCAGGAGGGCCTTTGACTTGCGCAGGTATTTCTTGAGACGCGCATCGACTGCCGGCTGCTCCGATGGAGCAGGTGCAGCGGCGACCACCGCCGGTTCGTGAACAGGTTCGTGCCGGAGCGCTGTCCATGTGCCGGCAATAATAACTGTGAGCGCCAGCAGCGCGGCGGCTCCGGCTACCGCCTGGTGACGGGGGAGGGAAAAGAACCTCCACCATTCGGCTATCCACGCGGGAACGGCAATCTTCCCGCGACGGGCAGGCAGTTGTGCGGTGACGTCATTCAGCAACTCCGCCCAGAATGCCGGGGGCAGGTCGGCCGCCGGATCGGGTTCACCGGGCAGGATCTCCAGCATCCTGCGCAGACCGGCACATTCCTTTGTGCATTCCGGGCAGCTGTCCATGTGTTGCTGCACCAGCATATGCCGGTGTTCATCCAGCGTGCCGGCGGCATACTCGTACAGCAGCAGACGGATCGTACGGTGGCTGTTCATGCAATTTCCCCCTGCAAATACGCCAGGCGTTTACGGAGCTTCCGAAGACCCCGGAACAGGTGAGTCTTCACCGTTCCTTCGGAGCAATGGAGTATATCGCCGACCTGGCGTGTGGACAGCCCTTCAAGATGCCGCAGGATCACCACCGCGCGCTGCAGCGTCGGCAGTTCGTGCAATGCCCGCTCGACATGTTCTCTGTGATCGCAGTGCAGAAACGCTGGTTCTTCCTGAGTGTCGGGGATATCGGCAGAGCCGGAGGTTTCGCGCCTGGCGCGGGCTGAGCGGGCGCGCACCTGATTGAGAGCGAGATTCATGACGATACGGTGAAGCCACGTGCCGAATTGTGCGTCTCCCCTGAAAGCAGGGAGCGCCTCGTATGCGTTGATGAGTGCCTCCTGCAGAATGTCCCGCGCGCTCTCGTGATCGTGAACGAAACCGAACGCGACATTGTAGGCCTGCTTCATGTGCTGTTCCACCAGGGTCCGGTAGGCGGCATGATCACCTTCCTGGGCCTGACGGATCAGCTGCCGCTCATCGGCACCCGGCATGCGGGAATTTCCTGCGTGTGAGATTCTTGTCTATTGGACACCGGTCGGGGGTAATCGGTTGACACAGGGGATCGTTTTCCCCGGCCGGGGGCTCCCGTTGGAGAGCCGTCCCGTTATTCTCATGAAGACGGGAAAGGAGGGTGATTGTTGCGTCAGGACGCCGTGCCGGCAGCTACTCGAACTTGTATGCGCGGGCATTCCCGTAAACGGGGAGATAGATTTCCGCACGCCGCGGATTGGATGTGTTTACGAACACGGCATCTGATATGATGGGGGAGGCCTTCTCGGGAGTGAACTCGGCGATGATTTCCACGCTCTTGCCGGTGTCCACCGGGGCGGACGGCAGCGAGAGAGTGAATCCCGCGAGTTGCGAGCGCCAACCGGTCAGGCGGAACGGCTCTTTGCCGGTGTTCATGATCGTGATGGTGATACGGCTTTTCTTTCCGACTTCCGCATCCTTGAACCAGAACTGCTGGGGAGTAACCGTTATTTCGTCAATGATGGTGGCGGTGAACTCTATGAGCAACGGGGATTCCGTGGCAGGGCTTGTTCGTACGGTAACGGTCTTGGTCACACGTCCGGTGAAATTCTTCGAGTTGAACGTGATGGCAAGTGAGCCGGTTTCTCCGGGGCGAAGATTCTCGTTCGAAACGATTGCGCCGGTGCAACCGCAGGATGCCTCGATGGGACCCAGGCGCAGCGGCTCATTGCCCGCGTTCTTGAGCGTGAGTGTGTGATCCACTACTGTGCCGCGAAGAACGGTGCCGAGGTCGAACTTCTTCCCCTCCACAACAAGAAGCTTCGGCTGCGCAGATGTGATCGACAGGGTCATGAGCCCGGAACATCCGAGGAGAAAAAGCGCGCGCGTGTTCATAGTCGGTATTGCCTTCCTGATTACAATTCCCTTCCGGTGTCGATTGCTCTCAACGTTGCGCTGAGATTCATGCGATAGACGCCGCCGTGTCTCGTCCCTGCCAGCAGGTAGCCGGTGTGACTGTCCCAGCTGATGGATACGGGTGATGTGGGGAGCCGGCGTTCGAGCACGCGTGTCCAGGTGGTGCCCCCGTCGGTCGACATAAACAATGTCCGTCCGTTGGCCAGCGCGACTACTTCGGACGGTGAAAATGGATCCATGGCCAGCAGCACCTGATCGCCGGTCTCCCATGGCGAGGTGTATCTCCCCCATTCGAGCCCGCCGTTCAGCGAGCGGTAGCAACGACCCTGCGGTGTCCACGCGTAGCAAACCTTCCTGTCGTTGCCGTCGAGCGAGATGAACTCGATGGTGTCCTGATCGAGACCGAACCGGGTGACATCCCACGAAATGCCGCCGTCCGAAGACAGGAGTATGCCACGGACGCCCGCGCCGGCGTACACGGCACCCGCATCCGTCGGACGGAATGTGAATAAACGCGCAGGCGGATTATTCCCGGGAGGCCGGCACTCGCGCCACGTCGTTCCCCGATCAGTGGAATAGAAATTGCCGTTCGGCGAGGAGGCAAGTAGCCGGGAAGAGAACCAGGGATGCGGGACGACGATGGTCGGCGGAGCGGAGAGCGGGCGCGCGCACGCCTGCCATGTCGTGCCCCCATCCTGCGATGAGAATGACCCGAGTCCGGTCGTGACGTAGATCGATCCGCGCTGATGGCGGTCAAACGCACATGATGTGATGTCCCCACCTGCCAGACCTGATGTCAGAGGAATCCATCGGGCGGTGCCGGGAGTGGTCTTGAGGAGTGCCGGACCCGATGCCACGACAATGTCGTGGGTCAGGGGATCGGCTGCCATGACGTAGGCAGTCGTGCCGCCGAGGTGATAGTCAATGGTGGACCACGTGCGTCCCTCGTCACCAGAACGTTGGAGTCCGAGTGCCGGGCCGTACACATACCACGTTGGTTGTGTTCCAGGGCCGAGCGTGAGGGACGTGCCCGCGGATGGAAGCGATTCCCCGGCACCATGCCAGCTCCCGCCAAAATCCGTGGAAATGAGGATACCGGATGCGGAGCCGGCGAGAAGCTGCCGGGCATGGGATGGATCGGGCACGAGCGACCGGATCTTATCACCGGTGATTGCCTCCCGCGACGGACTCCAGAGTGCTCCCAGGTTGCTCGAGCGATAGATACTGCCGGCATCGGTCCCGTACACAATGGTGGAACCGTTCCCGGATTCCATCACGACGTGTGTTATCGCGGCGGCGACGGTGGTTCTTCCGTCGACAAGCAGGCGCCATTGAGCAGCGCCGTCTTCCGACATGGCGAGCCCTCCGGTGCCGATGGCAGCCAGCATCCGGTCGGGACGGTCCGCATCGATACGGAGTGCGTACACCACCGCGTTGCGCAGGACGGAATCCGCGCCGCCATTTGCCGGGGCCCATGTCGCGCCGTTATCCGTCGATCGCAAGACGCCGTTGCCTTCGCTGCCGGCGAAGAATGTCCGGGTTTTCCAGGGATCGATCGCAAAGCACCTGACGGCCAGCCGCTGCGATGTGTCAGCGGGCAGTAGCCTTTGCCAGGAACTGGCCCCGTCGCGGCTGAGAAACAGTCCGCCCGCGGTGCATGCGTATATGGAGCCGGGAGTATCCGGGTGCTGCACGAAGGCATGGATCGTCATGCCGGGGGCGGGAGGAGTCCTGCGGATCCAAGACTCACCGTTGGATGCAGACAAAAAGATCTCCCCGTTCACCATCCCGGCAAGAAGGTGTCCCTGGCTCTGCTTCAGCGGCATGAGGGTCGTGATCTCACGGGCATACGGGCCGTGGAGGAATTCCCATTGCAGTTCTTGCTCCGCAGGCGGCTCACAGCCTGCAATCATTCCCGCCAGGAGGGCGCAGGGAATGAGTGCGGGAAGGGGGAGCGATCGAATCGCACGGCGTGGTGTCCCGGCGGATTTTCGTGGAAGCATCACCGGATTTGCTCCCCGAAAAACACGGTGACAAGATCGGCGGCGAAGCCCATAATGTTCCGGACGACTGCTTTTCCCTCTTTGGAGGAAAGCGCCTCATCCATGGCGTGCCGATGATCGAACGTGAGTTGAGCCACTACATGATACCTGGATTCGCCAAAGGCAGCGCCGTTGATGCGTGTCACCTGAAGCCCGCGGAGACCGGGCACCTTCTCCAACAACGGAAGTAAAGAATCGTGGAAGTGCACGTCGAATGATTCAGGGTTCTCCGGTTTGCGGAACAGGGCGTAAAGGGTAATCATTGTCGTCTATCGCATCCTCTTGCGCTACAGTAGCTTACAAGCAAATATAGCGAGGGGGAGAGGGAAAAGCAAACAGGCACGGCAGGCTCTCGTCCCACAGGCTCTCGTCCCAGGCTCTCGTCCCGGCATTCCCCGTCTTTTCTCTCTCTCGGTTTTTTTGTACCATTCACAATGTCCCTGCCGGAATTTTCCCGTTTGGGTTTTGCTGATACGCGCCGCGCAGAGCGGGCACTGACCGCACTGCATGAGCAGATGCTCGCCTCCGGGAGCAGCTTCACGCCTGCAGACCTTACGAAGGCTCTCTCCGTTCACCTTCCGGCGGCTCCGGATCCTGACCTTGCTCTTTCGGGGCTTCTCCGGTTTACCGAAGCCACGCTCAGCCGTTCGGGATTGTTCAACGATCTGCTGCAACACTCCGTTCTGCTCGATATGATGGTGCGGGTGCTCGGTGATTCAGTATTCTTCACCGACATACTTGTGAGGGATCCGGGTCTCTTCCGCTGGCTGACGGCTTCCGGTGTGCTCTCTGTTCCGCTGCACAAGGATGATGTGCGGGCCGACGTGCAGAGGTTGTGCGAGGCGTTCCCCCGGGCGGAGCGCCGGCTCGATGCCCTCCGTCGCCTTCTCCGCCGCGAAGTGCTTCGTGTGGGAGTGCAGGATATCCTCGGGCTGACCGATCTCCGCTTCATTACATCCCAGCTCTCGGACCTTGCCGATGTGGTCATCGACGCTGTGCTGGTTGCCACGTGTGAGCAGTTGCGGCAGAAGTACGGCACCGTGCCTGCAGAGCCGTTCGCGGTCATCGGGTTGGGAAAACTCGGCGGGCGGGAACTCAACTACAGTTCCGACGTCGACCTGTTGTTCGTATACGGCGCGGACGGGACCACCCCGGGTCTCTCATGTTCGCACCATGAGTTCTTTATTGAGCTCGCCGGACGGTTGGTGCAGAATCTGACCCAGCCCACGGCCGAGGGACACATGTACCGCGTGGACATGCGCCTGCGCCCTGAGGCAGGTGCCGGTGCTCTGGCGCGCCCGGTGAACGGCTACCTCCTGTACTATGAGTCACGGGGAGAGCTGTGGGAACGACAAATGCTCCTGAAAGCGCGTCCGGTTGCCGGGTCCCGGGAACTGGGAGGGGGTTTCCTCACAGCACTCGAGCCATTTGTCTACCCGCGAACACTGATGGAACACCCGGGTGAATCGATTGCGCGGATCAAGGGACGCATTGAAGCGAGCATCGGCGATGCGGCAAACGTGAAGCTCATGGCAGGCGGGATACGGGATATTGAATTCATAGTCCAGGCGCTGCAGTTGATCCACGGCGGGCGTGACCGCTCCCTCCATACGGAGAACACCCTTGATGCGGTGGAGGCGCTCCGCAAGGCATCGCTGGTCGGCGAAACGGAGGCGCGTTCGCTCACCGAAGCGTATGTATTCCTCCGGACGGTGGAACACAGGCTCCAGACCATGCACAACACGCAGGTCCACACGCTCCCGGCGGACGGGCGGGCACTCACGCGTCTGGCACGCCGTATCGGATTGACGTCAGGAAAGAGCCTGCAGCATGCAGTTGACCGGCACCGGAGAAGCGTGCGCCGGGTATTCGATGCGGTGATGCGCGTCGAGCAGAGCGTGACCGGAGGAGATGTGTCGGCACTGCTCGATGGATTGCTTCCCGAGCAGATTGCCCGGCAGCTTCTGGAACAGCACGGGTTCCGGGATGTGCGCCAGGCGATCCGCGATCTGCGCGTCCTGAGCGGAGGGTCCGGGCTTATGGACACGCAAGACACAGATGCACGGATCCGGAGCGGATTCAGAAAGATGGCGGGAGTTCTGCTGCAGGATGTGGCCGGGACTCCGGACCCGGATCTCACCCTCCGCGGTATGGCGATTCTTGCCGGTGCCCAATCCTCTCCCGGAGGTTTTCACACTCAACTTGCCGATGCACGCTTCCGGAAGCTCATCACCGACATCTCCGCCTTTGGTCCATGGTGTATGCGCGCGCTTGCGGCTGACCCTCCGTTGCTCGATGCGATTGCCGGAGACATCACGGCGTTGAGTGTGCCGGCTCCATTGTCGTTGCCGCCCACATCAAGCCTGGTGCACCTGAAACACCAACGAGAACTCCTGGTGTGTGTGCGCCACCTTCTGGGATTCTGCTCTTTCGAAGAAATGACAGCAGAGTTGAGCAATCTCGCAGATTATATAGTGAGTGTCGTTTCAGAGGGTTCGACATCCGGTCCGCCACTGGCAGTATTCGCCGCGGGGAAATTCGGCACCCGGGAGGCGACCCTCGATGCCGATCTCGATCTGCTTTTTGTGACCCATGCCCCCCGGGGCCGTGAGCTTGCCGCGGCGGAACGGCGGGCCGCGGGCATCGTCGCGTCGCTGAGCACCATCGGCCCCGAAGGGCGCTTGTATGAAACCGACCTCCGGCTGCGCCCCGAAGGGCGCAATGCGCCGCTGGTTGTGGATAGCGCCCGGTACAAAGAGTACCTGGCACGGCGCGCATCCCTCTGGGAGCGTCAAATGCTTACGCGAGTCCGCTTCGTGTGCGGTGACCGACAGCTCGGCGAGCGTGTGCTGCACATGCTCTTCGGGCATGTGTTCACGTCACCTCTCCCCGCCGGCTGGGTGGCGGACACCATCGGCATGCGCCGCAAAATGGAGACCCGCTCCCGCACACGGGGCAGTGCAATTGTCGACATCAAGCTCGGCCCCGGCGGCATGGCCGACATCGAGTTCCTCGTGCAGATGTGGATGATGCAGCGTCGATCCCCTCCCCCGGGAAACAGAACGGTTCGGGCACTCCTTACAGGAGCCTCCGGGGAATTCCTTGAGGCCGCGGAGGCCGAACTGTGCAGGGAGGCCTACGCGGCGTACCGGCGGCTCGAGCTCCTGCTTCGCGTCACACTGGAAGAGAGATCATCGATTCTGCCGACCGGCGCACGGCTCGATACACTGGCCAGGCGGTATGGTGTGAAGAGCGGCGCAGAACTCGCCGCGACGGTGACCGGGACAATGCGGGAAATCCGCCGCGTGCTCATGAGTGCTGCGGATCGGCTTGCCAAAGGAGGAATGGGATAATGGAGAGGATGCCGTTGGTGATGCGCCCCGCGGTATGGGCTGCCGGTGTTGCGTCGGCCGGCCTGACCATCTACCTGCTGACATCGTCACCCACTGTGGGCTTCATCGACAGCGGCGAACTGGCCACGGTGGCGGTGACGCTCGGCATCGCCCATCCGACTGGATATCCGCTCTTCACGTTGCTCGGGTGGATCGCGGCACATATCCCGCTGGGATCGGAAGAGATCGTCCGGCTGAATTGGATGGCGGCCCTCTACACCGCGGGCGCGGTACTGATGATTTTTCTCTGCGCCTACCGGTTGGTCTCGTTGCTCGGGCAGCGCCTCCCCGGCGGAAAAAAAGCGGATGCATTGCTCCTGCTCTCTGCGTCTGCGGGGGGAACGATGATGCTGGCGTTCTCGGAGACCTTCTGGCTCCAGGCGGTCGCCGTCGAGGTCTACTCGCTCCATCTGTTGCTGCTGGGGATTGTTCTTCTCCTGTCATTCCGCGCCCGGGATGAGCGGTTGCCCCTGTACTGGTACGCCGCTGCGTTTTTTCTCGGGCTGAGCTTCACCAATCATATGACCACGATAATGCTGCTGCCGGGTCTGCTGTATCTGTACTTCGCGGACGGTCCGCGGGGACATTCGCGCTGGACGGTGGCGGGAAAGTCGGCCGGATTTTTCCTGCTCGGTCTGACACCGTATCTGTACCTGCCGCTGCGGGCTGCGCAATCACCGGTCATGAACTGGGGAAATCCGACTGATCTCGGACGGCTGCTGTCTCATCTGAGCGGGAAACAGTACAGCGTCTGGATCTTCTCGTCGCCCGAAGCAGCGTCACGCCAGCTGTCATATTTTCTCACGTCCATCCCGGGCGAATTCGCCGTTGTCGGACTGGTCTGCGGCGTCATCGGCGCCGTGGCGCTCTGGCGGGCGCACCGGAAGACCGCGATTGCGACTTTCTTGCTGTTCGCCGTGTGCGTGTTCCAGGCGGTCAACTACGATATTCATGACATCGATGCATATTTCCTGCTGGCATACGTGTGCACCGGTCTCTGGGCGGCCTGCGGTCTGTTCAGTGTTGGGGTATGGTGGGGACGGAAGGTCGGACGGGCGAAGCAATGGTGGTGTGTGATCGCCGTCGCGATGGGCGTCATTCCTCTCTTCGTGCACTACGCGCGTGTCGATGAAAGTGAGAACTATCTGGCCGACGACTACACGCACAACATGTTCGCCTCATTGCAGCCGAGCGCAGTTGTTCTGTCGTATCAATGGGACTACTGGGTTTCGGCGTCGCACTATTATCAACTGGTGCGCGGTGAGCGGAATGACATTGCTGTTATTGACAAAGAGCTCTTGCGGCGATCGTGGTACTTCCACGTGCTGGAATCCCGGTATCCCTGGCTTATCGAGGGTTCGCGTCCGGAGGTGGAAGGATTCCTCAAGGAACTGTACAAGTTCGAGCACGGTCTCCCGTACGCATCGCAGGTCATCGAGGCAAAGTTCACCGGAATGATTCTGAGCTTTATCGACAAGAGCATGCCGGCGCGGCCCGTGTATGTGACTGCAGAGATAGAAGAACAGTATACCGGGGGGCTGCGGAGGGTTCCGGAGGGGTTGGCGTTCCGCCTGGTGAGGGGGAACGCGCTGGTCGCCGTGCCTGCGCTCCCCGACTTCCGGATACGTCCGTTTGCCCGGAAGGGGAGGATTGAGGACATGTTCTGGAGGTTGTACGCATCCGCGTACCGGGCGATCGGGGAACAGCTGCTTCTGACGGGGGATCGGGAGCAGTCGCAGAAGGCATTTTCGCGGGCAGCCCGTCTGGGGGTGGGAGACGCGGGAAATTCCGGCCGTTTCGAATGACCCACAAACCCCGCTTTTGAGCAACAAAGCATCTTTTTTGATTGACTATTTGTCGGAATTTCTTATATTACTTTGCTTAGCCGTCAAAGTTACCCCGGTAGTCACGCCGTGTTGGTGGGGCGCGACGAGGGGGTGTTCTGTCTGCTGGCGTAGCTCAATCGGTAGAGCAGCTGATTTGTAATCAGCAGGTTATCAGTTCAAGTCTGATCGCCAGCTCAAGAGGACAGGTTCTGCGTCGCAGGCAGGGTCGACAGTTCGCTCCCGGAATGGGATGTGGTGGTTCTTTGAAAGCGGGCAGGTAGCGAAGTGGTCAAACGCAACAGACTGTAAATCTGTCGGCTCCGGCCTTCGGAGGTTCGACTCCTCCCCTGCCCACAACCAATTGACGATAGTCCATGGACAATCGACTATGGTCAATGGGTCGCGGGTGTGCGAACTGCGGGAGTAACTCAGTTGGTAGAGTCACAGCCTTCCAAGCTGTTGGTCGCGGGTTCGAGTCCCGTCTCCCGCTCGGACAATTGTGGATTGTGGATCGACCTTCCACAATTGTGAATTGGTTGCTTGCGTAGCTCAGTTGGTAGAGCACTTCCTTGGTAAGGAAGAGGTCATCGGTTCAATCCCGATCGCAAGCTCAAACGGTGGTCCACGCAGCACATCACCGCCACCACGCCAGACATCACAGAGAGCACCGAGGTTCACGTGAGAGACATCATCACCCTGGAATGCACCGACTGCAAGCGGCGGAACTACACCACAACGAAGAACAAGAAGAAACAGACGGGCCGGGTGGAGTATAAAAAGTACTGCCGTTGGTGCGGCAAGCACACGACACACAAGGAAACGCGCTGACCCGGCCTGTGTTTGCGGGCAACGGTGTGCCCCTGTCTGCGCACACGTCAGTAGCTCAATTGGCTAGAGCAGCGGTCTCCAAAACCGCAGGTTGGGGGTTCGAGTCCCTCCTGACGTGCAAATAAAATCCCGATTGACAGTCGTCAATGGACTAGTGACTATTGTCAATGTTGTCTTATGCGATAGTCCGTGGATATTCCCATGAAAGAAAAAATCATCAATTTCTTCACCGACGTGGTGAAGGAAATGAAGAAGGTCACCTGGCCAAAGAAGGACGATCTGCGCGACTCCACGATCATCGTGCTCCTCGTCTGCCTCATCATTGCCTTCTTCGTATGGGTGGTTGACACCGGCATCAGCTTTGTGATGCAGCAGATCCTTTAAGAGCAAGGGCGACCCAGGTGGACAAAAAATGGTACGTGGTCCGCACGTATTCGGGCCATGAAAACAAGGTCAAAGCCTATCTCGAGAACGAGGCGGCGCAGGCGGGGTTGTCGGAAAAGATCTCGTCCGTTATCGTGCCGTCCGAGAAGGTCTTTGAGGTGAAAGACGGGAAGAAGAAAAGCAAGACGCGCACCTTCTTTCCCGGCTACATCCTCGTGGAAGCTGTGCTGGACAAAGGCACGCAGCACCTGATCCTCAATACACCCTCGGTCATCAGTTTTGTCGGGCCGAAGAACGCGCCCGCGCCCCTCCAGCCTTCCGAGGTGCGACGGCTCATCGGGAAGATCGAGGAACGGAAGGATGTGGAAGTGCTCGAAATCCCCTTCCGTCTCGGCGAAGCGGTCAAAGTGATCGACGGGCCGTTCAACAATTTCAGCGGTTTCGTTCAGGAAGTGAACGAAGAGAAGATGAAACTCAAGGTCATGGTATCCATCTTCGGCCGGAAGACTCCGGTGGAACTGGATTTTAGCCAGGTGGAACTCGAGAAATAGTGTTTGTCTGAATAGCGGAAAGCACCAGTCATGAAGAAAGTTGCCGGGTTCGTCAAACTCCAGATTCCTGCCGGGCAGGCAAACCCTGCGCCCCCCGTCGGCCCTGCCCTGGGCCAGAAGGGCGTGAACATCATGGAGTTCTGCAAACAGTTCAATGCGCGCACACAGTCCCAGCCGGGGATGGTGATCCCCGTGGTCATCACGGTCTACTCGGATAAGTCGTTTACCTTTATCACGAAGACTCCCCCCGCCGCCGTGTTGCTCGCCAAAGCAGCGAAGGTGGAGAAGGGATCGGCTGAGTCGAACCGGACCAAGGTGGGGACGGTGACGTCGAAACAGGTGCGAGAGATCGCCCAGCTGAAGATGGCCGACCTGAACGCCAACGACGTGGAATCCGCGATGAGCATGGTGGCCGGCACGGCACGCAGCATGGGCATTTCGGTTGTAGAAGGCTGACGCGTTCGCGCCGCCCGCTGTGTGCCATGAGCGACGCGGAACAGAATACTCTCTTATGGTGTGATAGGCTGTCGTGGGAGTCCGCATGGAGCGGACGTTTGTACCACATTATGAAAGAACGGAGCAATGAAATTCAGTAAACGCTTCAAGGCACTCACACAGAAAATCGAACCCAAGGCATATAGTGTGGAAGAGGCGGTCGCGAAAGTCAAAGAAACCGCGACAGCCAAGTTCACGGAGTCCGTCGATATCGCCGTCCGCCTGGGTGTTGACCCGAAGAAGGCGGATCAGGCGGTGCGTGGCACCGTGGCGTTGCCGCACGGCATCGGCCGGGAAGTGCGCGTGCTGGTGCTCGCACGTCCTCCGCGTGATGAAGAGGCCAGAGCTGCAGGGGCCGATCATGCGGGTCTGGCGGACTACGTCACGAAGATCCAGGGCGGGTGGGCAGATATTGACGTCATTATCGCGACCCCGGACGTAATGGGCGAGGTCGGCAAGCTGGGGAAGATCCTCGGGCCCCGCGGTCTCATGCCGAACCCCAAGAGCGGCACGGTGACCACCGACGTCGCCAAAGCCGTCAAGGAAGTGAAAGCCGGAAAGATCGAATTTCGCGTCGACAAGGCGGGCATCCTGCACTCCTCTGTCGGCAAAGCCAACTTCGAGCCGGTGCAGCTGGTCGAGAACATCCACGCATTCATCGCCGCCGTCTTCCGGCTGAAGCCGGCCACGGCGAAAGGGACGTACATCAAGAGCATCCATCTGTCGAGCACGATGGGGCCGGGTGTGGAGATCGACCGCGCGCAGGCTGCGGAGCGGCACTAAACGCATGTTACGCACTCAGTACCCATAGCATCACCTCACAGCCGTACGTCTGTTGCCCGGCCTCACGGACCGGGGCTTCTCTCCAGACGGTGTTCGGCGCTGTGACAACGAAAGGAAGGCATGAAACGATCGGAAAAAGATCAGATCATCGCCGAAGTGGCTGAAATTGCCGGCCGCGCGCACGGGATGTTCTTCACCGATTTCGGCGGGCTGACAGTGGAACAGGCGACGGAACTCCGGCGCGAGTTCCGCAAAGCCGGCATCGATTACCGGGTCGCGAAGAATACCCTGATCCGGAAGGCACTCGAGCAGGTGGGCGGATATGATCGCGTGTTCGACAAGCTCGCCGGTCCGACCGGCGTGGCGTTTGCATACGACGATCCTGTCGCACCGGCAAAGATCATTCAGAAGTTCACGGAGAAGCACAAAAAGCTCTCCTTGAAGGTCTGCATGATCGAGCACGAGATGTACGAAGGATCCCGTCTGGCGGAGATCGCGAAAATCCCGTCCCGGCCGGAACTTGTGGCAGCCATACTCGGCAGTATCCAGGCGCCTCTCGCAGGCGTGCCTGGCGCGGTGAACGCGGTGCTGCGCGACCTCGTCAGTGTGATCGACGAAGTCGGCAAACAGAAACAGGCCGCGTAACGCGGACACCAGATTAACGATAGAAGACGATAAACCAGAGGAGATACCCCAATGTCAGCAGTGCAGGAACTCGTTGAGAAGATTGAAAAGCTCACCCTCCTTGAGGCGGTCGAGCTCAAGAAGGCGCTGGAGGAAAAGTTCGGTGTGACCGCTGCGGCCCCGATGATGATGGGCGCCATGATGCCCGCCGCCGGTGCTGCGGCAGCGCCTGTCGAAGAGAAGACCGAATTCACCGTCGTGCTGAAAGAAACCGGCGCGCAGAAAATCAACGTGATCAAGGTTGTCCGTGCCGCCACCGGTCTCGGACTCAAAGAAGCCAAGGATCTCGTGGACGGTGCTCCGAAGCCCGTGAAGGAAAGCATCTCGAAAGACGATGCCGAGAAGCTCAAGAAAGAGCTGGAAGAAGCCGGAGCGACGGTCGAGTTGAAGTAAGTCGTGTCGAGCCGGGGCTGACCGCATCCGGTCCGCCCCGGCGGGTATTATCACTGCCCGGCAAGCCGCTGTACTCAGGCGATGACTCTCCCCGTGCAGGCCCGTGATGTGGCCTGCGCGTTCTTGTCAGGGAGACGGGGGCGCCGGGCGTTTGAGACCATCAACACGAAGGAGTGGTGCTCTTGAAGAATCAGGGCAACAAGCGTATCACGTTCGGCAAGATTCCGGAAATTATCGAATCGCCGGACCTGCTGAACATCCAGCTTGAGTCGTGGGAGAGCTTTCTGCAGGCCGACCTTGCACCCGCGCGGCGGAAGAATAAAGGGTTGCAGGCGGTCTTCAAAATGAATTTCCCGATCACCGACGCCAGGGAGAATTTCCTCCTGGAATTCATCGAGTACTACGTCGAGAAGCCCAAGTACTCGGTGGCCGAATGCGTCGAACGCGGCCTCACCTACGCCGTCCCCGTCAAAGCCAAGCTGCGCCTCTCGCAGAAGTCGGAGGACGGGAAGAGCTTCGTCAATACGATCGAGCAGGACGTCTACCTCGGCAACCTCCCCACCATGACCAACAAGGGGACGTACATCATCAACGGCGCCGAGCGCGTTGTCGTCAGCCAGCTGCACCGCTCCCCCGGTGTCTTCTTCAGCGAGTCAATGCACCCGAACGGCACGCCCATCTACTCCGCGCGCATTATCCCGTTCCGCGGCTCATGGGTGGAGTTCACGACCGACATCAACAACGTGATGTACGCCTATATCGACCGGAAGAAGAAGTTCCCCGTCACGACGCTGCTCCGCGCCCTGGGCTACTCCTCCGACGATGAAATCCTCGAATTGTTCAGCCTCGTCGAGGAAGTGGATCTCGGGAAATCAGATCTGAAGGACTTTGAGGGGCGGACCATCTGCAGCGACGTCGTTGACAGGAAGACGGGCGAGATCTTCATTAATAAAGATACCGTCCTGACCGAAGAACACATCAAGAGAATTAAGAAGTCCGGCGTCAAGAAACTCCGCCTGCTCGTCCAGCAGGGCAGCGAAGAATCGGTGATTGCGAAGACCATCTCGAAGGACATTGTCCGCTCGGAAGAGGACGCGCTCACCGCGATCTACAAGCAGCTGCGTTCCGGGGATGCTCCCGACCTGGAAACCGCCAAAACCCTTATCGACCGCCTCTTCTTCAACGAGAAACGGTACGACCTCGGCGATGTCGGACGCTACCGCATCAACGGCAAGCTCGGCCTCACCATTCCGGTGAACACCACGACCCTGACCAAACAGGATATCGTGGCCATCATCAACTACCTGATCGAGCTGCAGCAGAAGAAACGCTCCGTGGACGATATCGACCACCTTGGCAACCGCCGGGTGCGCACCGTCGGCGAGCAAATCGCGCAGCAGTTCAACATCGGTCTCGCGCGCATGGCCCGCACCATCCGCGAACGCATGAACGTGCGTGACAGCGAAAACCTGACGCCGCAGGATATGGTGAACGCGCGGACGATCAGCAGCGTCATCAATGCGTTTTTCGGGACGAATCCGCTCTCACAGTTCATGGATCAGACCAACCCGCTGGCGGAACTGACCAACAAGCGCCGTATGTCGGCCCTCGGACCCGGCGGTCTGACACGCGAGCGTGCCGGCTTCGAGGTGCGCGACGTCCACTATACGCACTACGGACGCCTGTGCCCGATTGAAACGCCGGAAGGTCCGAATATCGGACTGATTTCTTCGCTCTGTATCCATGCCCGGGTCAATGAATTCGGATTCATCGAAACACCGTACCGCAAGGTCAAGAACAGCCGCGTACTCGACGAAATCGAGTTCCTGACCGCCGAACAGGAAGACAATCACACGATCGCCCAGGCCAACGCGCCTCTGGACACGCGCGGCAATTTCCAGAGCGACCGTGTGAAGGCACGCTACCAGGGTGATTTCCCCGTCGTGAAGCCGGACGAGGTTCAGTACATGGACGTGGCGCCCAACCAGATCGTCAGCGCCGCCGCAGCCCTGATCCCGTTCCTCGAACACGACGACGCCAACCGCGCACTGATGGGATCCAACATGCAGCGCCAGGCGGTGCCGCTCCTCCGCCCCGAATCCCCTCTTGTGGGAACCGGCCTCGAGGAAAAGATCGCACGCGACGCACGCGCCGTGGTCGTGGCCGAGCGGAACGGCAATGTCGCGTACGTTGATGCGGACCGGATCGTCGTGGAATATGATATCGACGAGAACAGCGTCGAAGCGCTCGTGTCCTTTGAGGACAAACGCCGGGTGGAGTACCCGCTGACAAAGTTCTTCCGGACCAATCAGGATACGTGCATCAACCAGCGCGCCATTGTCAAACCGGGTGACCGGGTGCGCAAAGGCGACGTGCTCGCCGACGGCGCCGCCACCGAAGGCGGTGAGGTTGCCCTCGGCCACAATGTGGTCGTTGCGTTCATGCCCTGGAACGGGTACAACTTCGAAGATGCCATCATCGTCAGCGAACGCCTCGTCTCCAGAGATGTGTTCACCTCGATTCACATCGAGGAGTTCGAGCTGCAGGTGCGCGACACGAAGCGCGGGGAAGAAGAACTGACCCGGGAAATCCCGAACGTGAGCGAAGACGCCACGAAGGATCTGGACGAGAACGGAATCGTCCGCATCGGCGCTGAAGTGGTCGAAGGGGATATCCTTATCGGTAAAATCACCCCGAAGGGGGAATCGGATCCCACGCCCGAAGAAAAACTGCTCAAGGCGATCTTCGGGGAAAAAGCCGGCGACGTGAAGGACGCGTCGTTGAAGGCGCCTCCCGGCATGAAGGGCGTCGTCATCAATACAAAACTCTTCAGCCGCAAGAAGAAAGATGCGGAGTCGAAGAAAGAAGACAAACGCCGGAGCGATGCACTGGACCGGCAGCGCCGCAAAGTGCTCGCGGACCTGCACGAGCGACTCGCGCGCAAACTGGGCGTGGTCCTGCAGGACGAAAAATCCGTCGGTGTGCGCGATACGGACGGCAATATGGTGTTCCGCAGCGGCACCACGTTCAAGGTCGATACCTTCCAGACTTACGAAGAGCTGGAGAAACTCGACCCCGCGAATGACTGGGTGGAAGAGAAGCGGAAGAACGCGACGATCCAGAAGATTTTCGCCGCGTACTTCGACAAACTGGAAGGCGTGGAAGAAGAGTTCCGCCACGAGAAGAACAAGATCCAGCTCGGGGACGAATTGCCCCCCGGCGTTGTGCAGCTGGCCAAGGTCTATGTGGCGAAGAAGCGGAAGCTGTCGGTGGGCGACAAAATGGCCGGCCGCCACGGGAACAAGGGTGTGGTGTCCCGTGTGGTGCCATCGGCGGACATGCCGTTCCTCCCCGACGGGACACCGGTCGATATCGTGCTGAACCCGCTCGGCGTGCCCTCGCGTATGAACCTGGGTCAGTTGTACGAGACCGCACTGGGCTGGGCTGCGGCGGCGCTCGGCACACGGTACGCCTCACCGATTTTCGACGGCGCCACCTGGGAAGACGTGCAGGCGGAACTGGGCAAGGCGGGACTCAGCCAGTCTTCGCGCTCGGTATTGTACGACGGCCGCACCGGCGACAAGTTCGACCAGGAGGTGACGGTCGGCGTCATCTATATGTTGAAGCTGTCGCATCTCGTGGACGATAAGATTCATGCCCGGTCCATCGGGCCGTATTCGCTCATCACTCAGCAGCCGCTCGGCGGCAAGGCCCAGTTCGGCGGCCAGAGGTTCGGCGAGATGGAGGTGTGGGCGCTTGAGGCCTACGGCGCTGCCCATGTACTGCAGGAAATTCTCACCGTCAAGAGTGATGATGTCGCCGGTCGCGCAAAAGTGTACGAAGCGATCGTCAAGGGCGACAATCTCCCCGACTCGAACGTCCCCGAATCGTTCAATGTGTTGATCCGGGAATTGATGGGTCTGGGGCTGGATGTGAAACTCGAGTAGCTTGACCACCGGAAGGAGGGAAGCCCTTTTGCTGCGTCACGATAGAGAAGCACGCAAGACGTTCTCCAAGATCACCATCAGCCTCGCCTCATCGGACATGATCCTCGCCCGATCGCACGGCGAGGTGACCAAACCGGAGACGATCAACTACCGGTCGTTCCGGCCCGAGAAGGATGGCCTGTTCTGCGAGAAGATCTTCGGGCCTGTGCGGGACTGGGAATGCCATTGCGGCAAATACAAGCGGATCCGCTACCGCGGCATCATCTGCGATCGCTGCGGCGTGGAAGTCACGCAGAAAAGCGTCCGCCGTGAACGCATGGGACATATCGCCCTTGCGGTTCCGGTGGTGCACATCTGGTACTTCCGCTCGCTCCCGTCCAAGATCGGTTATATTCTGGGTATGACCACGAAGGATCTCGAGAAGATCATCTACTACGAATCCTATGTTGTGGTCAACCCCGGACTCACCGGTCTGCAGCGCAAAGACCTGATCTCGGAAGAGCAGTTCTTCGAGGTGCTGGGTTCATTGCCGGAAAACAATGACGAGCTGGAGTTGACCGACAAGCGCCGGTTCGTGGCGATGATCGGCGGCGAAGCGGTCAAGCACCTGCTGAAGGGCGTCGACATCGAAGCCCTCGCGGCGGAACTCCGCGCGCAGATCCGCGAAGAATCCTCCGTGCAGAAGAAACAGGAGGCCCTGAAGCGTCTGCGCGTGGTCGAAGCATTCCGCGAGCGCGAAGGCTCTCCGCTGAATAAACCGGAGTGGATGGTGCTCGATATCATTCCGGTGATTCCGCCCGAACTCCGTCCCCTGGTCCCCCTCGAAGGAGGGCGGTTCGCGACATCGGACCTGAATGACCTGTACCGGCGTGTGATCATCCGCAACAACAGGCTGAAACGGCTCATCGATATCAAAGCGCCGGATGTGATTCTGCGGAACGAGAAACGCATGCTCCAGGAGGCCGTCGATTCGCTCTTCGACAACTCGCGCCGCGTCAATGCCGTGCGCAGCGACAACAATCGCGCGCTAAAATCACTCTCCGATATGCTGAAGGGCAAACAGGGGCGGTTCCGTCAGAACCTCCTCGGCAAGCGTGTCGATTACTCCGGCCGTTCGGTGATCGTGGTCGGCCCGGAACTCAAATTGCACGAGTGCGGCCTCCCGAAAGACATGGCGGTGGAGCTGTTCAAGCCGTTTGTGATCCGCAAACTGATCGAACGCGGCATCGTGAAGACGGTGAAAAGCGCAAAGAAGATGGTGGACAAGAAGGGTCCCGAGGTCTGGGAGATTCTTGAACACATCATCGACGGCCACCCGGTGTTGCTGAATCGTGCCCCGACGCTGCACCGCCTCGGCATCCAGGCGTTCCAGCCCGTGCTCGTGGAAGGCAAGGCCATCCGCATTCATCCGATGGTGTGTACGGCATTCAATGCCGACTTCGACGGCGACCAGATGGCCGTGCACGTGCCACTGTCGTTCGATTCACAGCTCGAGGCACGCATCCTGATGCTGTCGAGCCACAATATCCTGTCACCGGCGCACGGAGCGCCGATCGTGACACCCACACAGGACCAGGTCCTGGGGTGTTACTATCTGACCAAGTCGCGCAGCGGCGATCCGGGCGAAGGCCTTGTCTTCTCATCGCCCCAGGAAGTCATCATCGCCCACGATCACGGCAAGGTCGGCCTGCACGCACGCATCAAGGTGCGGATCGAAGGCAAACTGGTCGAAACGACCACCGGCCGCGTGCTGTTCAACCAGATCGTGCCGAAGGAAATCGGTTTCTACAACGAGCTGCTCAACAAGAAACGTCTCGTGCAGATCATCGCCAATGCGTTCCAAAACGTCGGGAATCTCCGTACCGCCGAGTTTCTGGACCAGCTCAAGGATATCGGGTTCCGGTATGCGACGCAGGGCGGTCTCTCTGTGGGCATCGATGATGTGGTGGTGCCGAAAGAGAAAGACGAGATTATCGGGCGGGCGCAAAAGATGGTGGACGAAGTCGACAGCCAGTACTCGCGCGGCTTCATCACACGTGGCGAACGCTACAACAAGGTGATCGATATCTGGTCGCGGGCCACAAGCAGGGTCGCCGACCGCCTGTTTGAAGCCCTGTCACATTCACGCGAAGGCTTCAACTCGCTCTATATGATGGTCGATTCCGGCGCCCGCGGCTCCAAAGAGCAGGTACGCCAGCTGGCAGGCATGCGCGGTCTCATGGCCAAGCCCCAGAAGAGCCTTTCCGGTGCCACCGGCGAATTGATCGAGAACCCCATCATCGCCAACTTCCGCGAAGGTCTCTCCATCCTGGAGTACTTCATCTCCACCCACGGTGCGCGCAAAGGCCTGGCCGATACGGCGTTGAAAACCGCCGATGCCGGATACCTGACGCGCCGCCTCGTCGACGTCGCCCAGGATGCGATCGTCACCATCCATGACTGCAGCACGATCCGCGGGGTGGTGACCGGAGCCCTGAAGGAAGGCGAGGATATCAAGGAGCCGCTCTATGAGCGTATACTCGGCCGCGTTGCAGTGCACGACGTCATCGACCCGATGACCAACAAGGCCATCGCCCGCGCAGGCGAAATGATCAATGAGGAAAAAGCGGACAAGATCTCCGAAACGTCGATCGAGACCGTGGAAATCCGTTCCGTGCTGACGTGCGAGGCGAAGCGGGGTGTCTGCGCGCTCTGCTACGGCCGCAATCTGACGACCGGCGAATTGATTCAGCCGGGTGAGGCCGTCGGGACGATCGCGGCACAATCCATCGGCGAACCCGGAACGCAGCTCACCCTGCGGACCTTCCACACCGGCGGCACGGCGAGCCTCATCGAGTCGCAGTCGCGCGTCCAGTCGAAATTCGACGGCGCCATACAGTACGAAGGTCTCAAACTCATCGAGATCGAGGAAGAAGAAGGAACCCGTATCATCGTGCTCGGACGCAGCGGTGTGGTCAACGTCATCGACCAGGACAATCGCGTGCTGACGAAGTATGATGTGCCCTACGGCGCCACCATGCTGCTGGCGGATGGTGCAAAGGTGAACAAAGGCCAGATCATCTACGAATGGGATCCCTACAACGCTGTGATTCTCTCCGAGCATGCCGGCGAAGTGCGGTACTCGGATCTGAAAGAGAACGTCACCTACCGCGAAATCGACGACGAGCAAACGGGCCATATTCAGAAAGTGGTCATCGATTCGCGTGACCGGAGTCTCGTGCCGAGTGTCGTGATCCACGACGCCAAGGGGCACAAGGTCGGCAGCGCCATCGTCCCGACCCGTGCGCATCTTGCGGTGAATGACGGGCAGCATATCAAGGCAGGGACTATTCTCGTGCGCATTCCGCGGGATATCGGGAAGACCCGTGACATTACGGGCGGACTGCCGCGCGTCACCGAGCTGTTCGAAGCGCGTAGCCCGAACGATCCGGCGGTCGTTTCGGAAATCGACGGTATCGTGAGCTTCGGTGCGCAGAAACGCGGCGCACGTGAAGTCATCGTCACCAGCCACGACGGGAAGGATGTGAGGAAGTACCCGATTTCCCTTGGCAAGCACGTGCTGGTGCAGCAAAACGACGTGGTCCGCGCGGGCGAGCGGTTGTCCGACGGCGCCATCGATCCCCACGATGTGTTGCGCATCAAGGGCGTCGGCGCGGTCCAGGAGTACCTGGTCAACGAGATCCAGGAGGTCTACCGCATCCAGGGTGTGAAGATCAACGACAAGCACATCGAAGTGATCGTGCGGCAGATGATGCAGAAGCTGCGGATCATCGAGTCGGGTGACACGAAGTTCCTGGAAGGAGACTACATCGACAAGCTCGTGTTCGAAGAGGAAAATGAGAGCCTTGTGGACAAGGACTACGTGGTCAACAAGGGCGATTCCGCCAAGGTGAAGAACGGCCAGTTGATTGTGAAGAAGAAGCTCCGGGAGATCAACAGCGATCTGAAGAAGCGCGGGAAGAAAGGGGCGGAAAAACGCGATGCGGAACCGGCGACGTCCGAGCCCGTGCTGCTGGGAATCACCTCAGCGGCCCTTTCCACCGACAGCTTCATCTCCGCCGCATCCTTCCAGGAGACCACGAAAGTCCTGACCGATGCAGCCATCGAGGGGAAGATCGATTATCTTCTCGGATTGAAGGAAAACGTCATCATGGGTCACCTGATTCCCGCGGGAACCGGGTTGAAGAAGTTCGTGGACATCATGGTGACGCCGCCGGATCTCGTGGCGGAGGCGGCGGAAGCGCAGGCCGCCGAAGCCGGGACTCCCGTCCGCACCCGCGTGCGGGAGCGGATTACGGCTTCTTGACATTAAATAGTGCATTTCGTACCTTGAAAAGCTGTCTTTCTACGTAACGAATTTGCCGTTCCGGAGCAATACGTGCCAACCATCAACCAGTTGATTCGCAAAAGCCGCCACGCGGTGACCTATAAAAGCAAGGCGCCGGCGATGGGTGGGAACCCGCAGAAACGCGGAGTCTGCACCCGCGTCTACACGACCACGCCGAAGAAACCCAATTCCGCGTTGCGGAAGGTGGCGCGTGTCCGCCTCGTCAACGGGATCGAGGTGACCGCCTACATCCCGGGTGAAGGGCACAACCTGCAGGAACACTCGATTGTCATGATTCGCGGGGGCAGGGTCAAAGATCTCCCCGGCGTCCGGTACCATATCATTCGCGGTACGCTGGATACGGCAGGCGTAGCCGAGCGCAAGCAGGGCAGGTCAAAGTACGGCGCCAAACGCGCAAAGAAAACTGCGTAGCAATCCTAACCCAGGTCCTTAGCCAGTGAGAAAGAAGAGAGCGGCAACACGGCATCGGGTTCCCGATCCCAAATTCAATGATGTGCTGGTATCGGAATTCGTCAACAATATCATGAAGGCGGGAAAGAAGCACACCGCCCGGCGTATCCTCTACGATGCGTTCAGCATCATCGAGGAACGGACGAAGGCAGCCGGCCTGGACGTCTTCAAGAAGGCGGTCTCCAATACGCGGCCGGTCCTGGAAGTCAAGGCGCGGCGTGTCGGCGGCGCCACCTACCAGGTGCCAACCGAAGTGCGCGCGGGCCGGAGCACGGCCCTCGCCATCCGCTGGCTCATCGGGTATGCGAGCGACCGCAAGGAGCGCTCCATGGCCCACAAACTTGCGTCAGAATTCATCGCCGCCTCGAACGGCGAAGGTAGTTCCATTAAGAAAAAGGAAGAAACCCACAGAATGGCCGAAGCCAACAAGGCCTTCGCCCATTTCAAGTGGTAAGACGGAATGCCGCGACTGTATCCGCTTGAGCGGACGCGCAATATCGGCATCAGCGCGCACATCGATGCCGGAAAAACCACAACGACGGAACGCATCCTGTTCTACACGGGCGTGGTGCACCGCATGGGCGAAGTCCATGACGGCGCCGCTACCATGGACTGGATGGAGCAGGAGAAAGAGCGCGGCATCACGATCACCTCGGCGGCGACCACCTGCTTCTGGCATAATCACCGCGTGAATATCATCGACACACCGGGTCATGTGGACTTCACCGCCGAAGTGGAGCGCTCGCTCCGCGTGCTGGATGGCGCTGTGGCGCTGTTCTGCGCCGTCGGCGGCGTGGAACCGCAGTCGGAGACCGTCTGGCGTCAGATGGACAAGTACGGTGTACCGCGCATCGCGTTTGTGAACAAGATGGACCGCGTGGGTGCCGACTTCCTCAATGTGGTGCAAATGATGAAGGCGCGCCTCGGCACGAATGCCGTGCCCGTCCAGATCCCCGTCGGCGAAGGCGATATGTTCGCCGGGGTGATCGACCTGGTCACCATGAAGGCCCGCATGTACCGCGACTCGTCGCTGGGCACGGAATGGGACGAGATCCCCATACCGCACGACATGCTCGGCCGGGCTCAGGCGTACCGGACAAAGATGCTCGAAGCGGTCTCCGACGAGGACGACACGCTGCTGGGAAAATATCTCGAGGGGAAAGAAATTACGCCGGACGAGATCAGGGTCGTCCTGCGCCGCGCGTGCCTCAAAGTCAGCATCATTCCGGTACTGTGCGGCAGTTCCTTCAAGAACAAAGGCGTCCAGCAATTGCTCGACGCCGTCATCGACTACCTCCCGTCGCCCCTCGACCTGAACGATGGACGCGTTGTCGGCCACCATATCAACCTGACCGACAAGATCGAGCGGAAGGTGTCCGACAGCGAACCGTTCACCGCGCTCGCATTCAAAATCATGACCGACCCGTTTGTGGGAAAACTCACCTACTTCAGGGTCTATACCGGGACGCTCACATCCGGGTCGTATATCTACAATCCGATCAACGACAAGAAAGAGCGCCTCAGCCGCATTCTCCGGATGCACGCCAACTCCCGTGAAGACGTCGAGGAAGCGTATTCGGGTGACATCGTCGCCGCGGTGGGGTTGAAACACACGCGGACCGGCGACACGTTGTGTGACGAAGCGGATCCGATCATCCTCGAGAAAATGACGTTCCCCGATCCGGTGATTCACGTGGCGATCGAGGCCAAGACGAAGGGGGATCAGGAAAAGCTCGCGGAGGCAATGCTTAAGCTCTCCGAGGAAGATCCAACGCTGCGGATTTCCACAAACCCGGAGACTGGTCAGAACATTATCAGCGGTATGGGCGAGCTGCATCTGGAGATTATCATCGACCGGATGCGGCGCGAGTTCAAAGTGGTGGCAAACATCGGCAAGCCGCAGGTGGCGTACAAGGAAACGATTCGCAAGAAGGTGCAGGCGGAAGGGAAGTTCGTGCGCCAGAGCGGCGGCCGCGGGCAGTTCGGGCATGTGTGGCTGGAAGTCATGCCGAACGTGAAGGGGAAGGGTTTCGAGTTCGAAAACGACATTGTCGGCGGCACGATTCCGCGGGAGTATATCCGTCCGGTGGAACAGGGCGTTGTGGAAGCGATGCGGAACGGCGTCCTGGCGGGATACCCCATGGAGGATATCAAGGTACGGCTGTACGATGGCTCGTTTCACGAGGTCGACTCGTCAGAAATGGCCTTCAAGATCGCCGGCTCCATGGCCTTTAAAGAGGGCGCACGGAGGGCCGATCCGGTCATCCTCGAGCCGATCATGGGCGTCGAAGTGGTGACACCCGAAGAGTATATGGGGGATGTGATGGGCGATCTGAACTCCCGCCGCGGGAAGATTACCGGCATGGCTCCGCGGAAGGATGCGCAGGTCATCCGCGCCAACGTACCCCTGTCGGAAATGTTCGGGTATTCGACCGTGCTCCGGTCCATGACGCAGGGCCGCGCAATCTACACCATGGAGATCTCGCACTACGACGAGACCCCGCGTAGTGTGGCAGATCAGATTATCGAGAAGATCAAAGGCAAAGACACAGCGACCGCATAAATTTTCCGTCTATCCAGAGGAGAACATACAATGGCAAAAGAGAAATTCACGCGCGACAAGCCACACCTGAACGTTGGTACCATCGGGCACGTCGATCACGGCAAGACAACGCTGACCGCCGCCATCACGATGGTTCTCGCCAAGAAGGGTCTGGCGTCGATCCGCACGTTCGACAGCATCGACAACGCTCCCGAAGAGCGCGAACGCGGCATTACCATTGCGACGGCGCACGTGGAGTACTCTACCGAGAAGCGTCACTATGCGCACGTGGATTGCCCGGGCCATGCGGACTACATCAAGAACATGATCACGGGCGCCGCCCAGATGGACGGTGCGATCGTGGTGGTGGCCGCGACTGACGGGCCCATGCCGCAGACCCGCGAGCACATTCTCCTCGCGCGTCAGGTGGGCGTGCCACGCATCGTGGTGTTCATGAACAAGGTGGATGCGGTGGACGATGCCGAGCTGCTGGACCTCGTGGAACTCGAGCTGCGCGACCTGCTGAAGAAATACGAATTCCCGGGCGACGAGATTCCCATCATCCGCGGCAGCGCCCTGAAGGCGATGGAAGCTGCCGTCAGACCCGACAGCAAGCCCGATGATCCGGCGTTCAAGTGCATCATGGAGCTGATGGATGCAGTGGACACGTACATCCCGGTGCCGCAGCGCGGGATTGACAAGCCGTTCCTGATGCCGATTGAGGATGTGTTCTCGATTACCGGACGCGGGACGGTGGGTACGGGCCGTGTCGAGCGCGGCCGCGCAAAGGTCGGCGACGAAGTGGAACTCATCGGTCTCGGTGCGCACAAGAAAACCGTGATCACCGGCGCCGAAATGTTTCGCAAGGAGCTGGACGAAGTGCAGGCGGGTGACAATGCGGGCCTGCTGCTCCGCGGCGTCGACAAGAAAGAGCTGGAGCGAGGCATGGTGGTGGCCAAGCCGGGCTCGATCACGCCGCACAAGAAGTTCACCGCCCAGGTGTACGTGCTGAAGAAAGAGGAAGGCGGCCGTCATACGCCGTTCTTCAACGGCTACCGTCCGCAGTTCTACTTCCGCACGACGGACGTGACCGGTGTGGCGACCCTGCCCGCCGGGAGCGAGATGGTGATGCCGGGCGACAACGTGGACGGACTGTTTATTGAGCTGATTTCCCCTATTGCGATGGAAGAAGGGTTGCGCTTCGCTATCCGCGAAGGTGGACACACGGTCGCCTCCGGCGTCGTGACGAAGATTCTCGAATAATTCCCATTGGAGTGGTATTCACGTGGCCGGACAAAAGATACGAATCAAACTCAAGTCGTACGATCACAACCTGATCGACAAGTCTGCGGAAAAAATCATCAAGACTGTCAAGTCAACAGGCGCTGTGGTCTCCGGCCCGATTCCGTTACCCACGAAGCGTACGGTGTATACTGTGCTTCGTTCACCTCATGTGGATAAGAAGTCGAGGGAGCAGTTCGAGACGCGCTCGCACAAGAGGCTGATCGACATACTCAACTCGACGAACAGGACCGTCGATTCCCTGATGAAGCTGGATCTTCCCGCGGGCGTCGACGTCGAGATCAAGGTCTAACCCGCATACGAGCAGTTCGGTGACTGTCCCCCGGGGGCATGGTGCTCCCGGGGCGACGGGAAAACGGCGTCGGGAGCAGTGCCCACAACGGCACAGGTGTGTCGCAGGGTGGACTCGTGACGGTATGTGCATGCATACATGGATGGTGGTATGACAGGACTACTTGGAAAAAAATTGGGCATGACCAGCATCTTCGATGATGCGGGTCACGTCATTCCCTGCACGGTCATCGAAGCCGGCCCGTGCTACGTCACACAGATAAAGACTGTGGATCATGACGGGTACGAGGCGGTGCAAGTCGGGTTCGAAGAACGGAAGGAGCGCACGGTGACAAAACCGTTGCGCGGCCATTTTGCCCGTGCGAACGTGAAGCCCACCCGCCTGGTGCGGGAGTTCCGCGGCAACGGCGTCAGCGACGTTCAACCCGGTCAGGAAATCAAGGTCGACCGCGTCTTCACCAAAGGCGACATCGTCAAGGTGGTGGGAACGTCGAAAGGGAAAGGTTTTCAGGGCGTGGTGCGGCGTCACCACTTCGGTGGTGGCTCGAAGACCCACGGCCAGAGCGATCGCCAGCGGGCCCCGGGCTCCATCGGCTCCTCTTCGTATCCCTCGCGGGTGTTCCGCGGCCAGCGCATGGCCGGACGCATGGGCGGAGAGCAGGTGACGGTGCGCAACCTCATGGTGGTCGGCGTGATTCCCGATTCGAATCTCCTGCTGATCAAAGGTTCGGTACCGGGCGCTATCAACGGCTATCTTGAGATCCACAAGGTGAAGTCTCACCAGTAACCAATGGGTGTGGCGATGGAATTGGAAGTCTATAAGAAAGACGGCACAAAGAGCGGCGAGAAGGTGAAGCTCTCCGAGGAAATCTTCGGCGTTGAGCCGAATATGCATCTCGTCTACCGCGCGGTGCGGACCTACCTGGACAACCAGCGTCAGGGGACGGCGAAGCTGAAGACACGCGAAGAGGTGCGGGGCGGGGGAAAGAAACCGTTCCGCCAGAAACACACCGGCATGGCGCGGCAGGGAAGCTCACGGTCGCCCGTGATGGTCGGCGGCGGCGCGATCTTCGGGCCGAAACCCCGGGACTACTCCTCAATGCTGCCGGCGACGATGCGCCGCGCCGCCCGCAAGTCGGCCCTCTCGATCAAGGCCCGTGACGGTCAGATCAAGGTGGTGGAGGATTTTTCGTTCGACGCCCCCAAAACCAAAGAGCTGGTGGTTGTCCTGAAGGCACTCGCGCTGGGTGACACCAAGACTCTTCTCCTGCTTGCGAAGCCGGATGCCGCGGTGGTGAGGTCGGGCCGGAATATTCCGCGCCTGCAGGTTGCCCAGGCCGATAAGGCATCCACCTATGATTTCGTGAACACGCAGGTGCTGCTGATCCAGAAAAGCGCTCTGGAAGTCCTGCAGAATACGTTCAAAAACTAACGCGGCGGATCGAACATGAAGTCCATACTGAAACGCCCCATCGTCACGGAGAAGATGACTGAGCTGCAGGAGAAGGGGCATTATGCCTTCGAAGTGGATCTGGCGGCAAACAAGATCGCCATCGCCCGTGCAGTGGCAAAGAAATTCAACGTGACCGTGCTGGATGTGCGCACGGTGCGCGTCAAGGGGAAGACCAAGTCGCAGATGACGCGCCGGGGCCGGTTTGCCGGCCGCACGCCCGAGTGGAAAAAGGCGATTGTGCGCCTCAAAGAAGGCGACAAGATCGAATTCTTCCAGAATGTCTGATCGATTAACAGGATAGAGTGCAATCATGGCCATTCGGAAGTTGAAGCCGGTGACGCCGGGAACGCGATGGGCGTCGGTGCCTGCGTTCACGGAAATCACCAAGACGCGGCCCGAGAAATCCCTCATCGAGCCGTTAAAACGCACCGGGGGGCGGAACAACACCGGACGGATCACGTCGCGTCACCGCGGCGGCGGGCACAAGCGTTTCTACCGCATCATCGATTTCAAGCGGAACAAAGTTGGGATGGACGCCACCGTTGCGGCGATCGAGTACGATCCGAATCGTTCCGCGCGTCTTGCGTTGCTGCAGTACAAAGACGGCGAGCGCCGGTATATCCTCGCTCCGGACGGCGTGAAGGTGGGTGAGGTGCTCCGGTCCGGCCCGGATGCGGAAATCAAACCGGGCAATGCCATGCCGCTGGCGAACATACCGGCCGGCACATTCGTGCACAATATCGAGATCCGGCCGGGCAAAGGCGCCCAGATGGCGCGCAGCGCCGGCATGGCCGTGCAGCTGATGGCCAAGGAAGGGAAGCTCGCCCAGTTGCGCCTCCCGTCAGGCGAAGTGCGCAGCGTGTCCATCGATTGTCTGGCCACCATCGGTGCCGTCGGCAATGCGGATCACGAGAACCTCAGCGTCGGCAAGGCGGGCCGGTCGCGCTGGCTCGGCATCCGCCCGCAATCGCGCGGCGTCGTCATGAACCCGGTCGATCACCCGCATGGCGGTGGTGAAGGAAAGTCGCCCCAGGGAAATCCACACCCGGTCTCACCGTGGGGATGGCTGACAAAGGGGAAGAAGACACGGAAGACGAAAAAGGCATCCAGCAAGTTCATCGTGAAACGGAGAAGGTGACGGTATGAGCCGTTCGCTGAAAAAAGGACCGTTCGTGAGCAACCGGGTGGCGGAGCAGGTTGCGGCGCTCAACAAATCGAACCAGAAGAAGGTGGTGAAGACCTGGTCGCGCGCATCGACGATCACCCCCGAGTTCGTGGGGCACACCTTCGCGGTGCACAACGGGAACAAGTTCATCCCGGTCTATGTGCACGAAGGGATGGTGGGTCACAAGCTGGGCGAGTTCGCACCGACGCGGTTGTTCCGCGGACACCCCGGTGTGAAGAAGGAAGAAACGACGAAGGCGGGATAAGCACGCATGGAAGCACGAGCCATACACCGGTATATCGGCACCTCGCCGCGTAAGATGCGGCTGGTTATCGATCTCATCCGCGGCAAATCGGTGGATGAGGCACTGAACATCCTCCACTACTCGCCGAAGCATCCCGCGCGCGTGGCCGAGAAAGTCCTGCGTTCCGCGGTCTCGAACCTGCAGAACAAGGACGAGGCCGGACGCCTGGAACCGGGCGAGATGATTGTGAAGGAGGCCTACGTGGATGTGGGGATGGTCATGAAGCGCATCCTTCCCGCACCGATGGGCCGCGCCTTCCGCGTGCGGAAACGCTCCAATCATGTGACGATTGTCGTTGCACCGAAACAAGCGATCCGTCGGACTGCGGCACCCAAGCGGACCAAGACGGAGAAGACAGTCAACGCGCCGGCGAAGAAAGCCGCCGCGAAGCCGGCCGCAAAGCCGGTTGCGAAGCCGGCTGCAAAGAAGGCATCGAAGTAAACGCACTGCAAGGAGCTGACGTGGGACAGAAAGCACATCCGATCGGTTTGCGCCTGGGGATCATCAGGTCCTGGGATTCCAACTGGTACGATGAGAAATCATTCGGGAGCAAGCTGGAGGAGGACCGCACGATCCGGAACTACGTGCGCAACCGTCTGAAGAAGGCCGGCATTTCGCGGGTCATGATCGAGCGGACACCGAAGCGCGCGGTCATCACCATCAATACCTCCCGTCCCGGCATCGTGATCGGCCGCAGCGGCAAGGAGATCTCCCAGCTCGAGGAAGAGCTGAAGAAGATCACGAACAAGGAAGTGAAGATTCTCATCAACGAGATCAAGCGGCCGGAGCTGGATGCCTTTCTGGTGGCGGAAAATATTGCCCAGCAGCTGGAGGGACGCATTGCGTTCCGCCGGGCGATGAAGAACGGGATCACCGCCGCGATGCGCATGGGGGCGGAGGGTATTCGTGTGAAAAGCGCCGGCCGTCTGGGTGGTGCCGAAATGGCGCGCACGGAGCAGTACAAAGAAGGACGCATTCCGCTGCACACACTCAGGGCGGATATCGATTATGCCACCGCGACCGCGCGGACCATCTACGGCGCCATCGGCGTCAAGGTATGGATCTGCAAGGGTGAGGTGCTGGATGCGCAGCAGAACATGGAGCGTCCGATGCCTTCCCGCCGCGGACAGGAACGCGGATAACGCAGGAGAACTTCGACAATGTTGATGCCCAAGAGAGTCAAATTCAGGAAAGCCCAGCGTGGACGGATGCGGGGGAAGGCGACCCGCGGTGACCGGGTGAATTTCGGGGATTTCGGCCTGAAGGCGTTGGAACCCGCCTGGATTACCCAGCGCCAGATCGAAGCCGCCCGCGTGACGCTGACCCGCATGATGAAACGGGAGGGGCAGATCTGGATCAGAATATTCCCGGATAAGCCGGTGACGAAGAAACCCGCTGAAACCCGCATGGGGAAAGGCAAGGGGGCGCCCGAGTACTGGGTTGCAGTGGTGAAGCCGGGACGTATCATGTTTGAAGTGGGCGGCACGGTCAAGGCGACGGCGCTTGAGGCCTTACGGCTTGCCTCGCACAAACTGCCGATCCGCACGAAAATCAGTATCAGGCCCGACTACGAAGGCGCCTGAGGCAAACGGGAGAGCGTATGAAGGCTCATGAACTCAATGCATTGTCGGTCCAGGAATTGCGTCAGCGGCTCGGTGACGAACAGGAGAGCCTGGCAAACCTGCGTTTTCAGCTGGCGACTAGCCAGCTCGAGAGTCCTATAAAAGTGCGCACCGTGCGCCGTGACATCGCGCGGATTCTCACGGTGTTGCGCACGAAGGAGCCCGCCGCCGCAGCGACCCCGGCACCGACATCGACGAAGACCAACGAGGTGAAAACGTCATGACCGCAGTCGACGCAACAGCCGCCACGCCGAAGCGTTCCACCCGTCGCAAAGTGCGTGTGGGAAAAGTGGTGAGCACGAAGATGCAGAAAAGTATTCTGGTGACCATCGAACGCAGGGTGCCGCATCCGGTGTACAAGAAGATTTTCCGCCGCACCACGCAATTGATGGCGCACGACGAAGAGCGCGTGGCGAAAGTCGGCGACACGGTAAAAATCATGGAAACCCGCCCGATCAGCAGACATAAACGGTGGCGGCTGGTGGAAGTACTCGAAAAAGCAAAGTGAGCAAGGGCCCACGGAGTCAATGCAATGATCCAGGAAGAAACAAATCTCGTCGTGGCTGACAACTCTGGTGCCAAGAAGGTACGGTGCATCAGGGTGCTGGGCGGGTCCGACCGGCGGTATGCCGGATTGGGCGACCTGATTGTCGTGTCGGTCAAGTCCGCCATCCCCGGCGCCACGGTCAAAAAAGGGGAGGTTGCACGCGCAGTCATTGTCCGCACGCGGAAAGAGACGCGCCGTAAAGACGGTTCGTTCATCCGGTTCGATGAGAACGCCGCAGTGCTGATCAACGAGCAGGGTGAGCCGCGCGGCAGCCGCATCTTCGGGCCGGTGGCCCGCGAACTGCGCGAGAAGCAATACATGAAGATCGTCTCCCTCGCACCGGAAGTGCTATAAGGAAGCAGCGCGCATGAATATCAGGAAGAATGACAACGTCATTGTGATTGCCGGGAATTCCCGCGGGAAGTCCGGCAAAGTGCTCAAGGTCTACCCTGCGACGCGGCGGATCATTGTCGAAGGGGTGAATATCATGAAGCGTCACACGCGCCCCAACCAGCGCAACCCGCAGGGAGGCATCGTGCAACGCGAAGCGCCGATCCACATGTCCAACGTGATGCTGTTGGACCCGAAGTCGAATCAGCCGACCCGGGTCGGCACCAAAGTGGTGAAAGACGAATCCATCGGCAAGAAGCGGCGCATGCGCGTGGCAAAAGCCACGGGCGAGATGTTCTGACGCCACGGTCCACAAACCATCTATTGAGCGGTCACTGGTATGAGCGACGAGAAACCGAAAAAGCAGCAATCCAAGAAAGAAGCCGCACGCCCGGCGAAGGAAGCAAAACCGAAAGGGGCGCCGGCCGCAAAGGCCCCCAAGAGCACGGGCCCGAAGGAAAAAGTTGTCGCACGCCTCAGCGTCACTTATAAGAATGAGGTCGTGCCGGCGCTGATGAAGCGGTTCCAGTATTCCAACGTGATGCAGGTGCCGCGACTCGACAAAATCGCCGTCAACATCGGCGTCGGCCAGGCAACGCAGGACCCGAAGCTGGTCGAGGCGGCGGCGAAAGACCTCGAAGCCATCGTCGGACAGAAAGTGGTCATCACGCGCGCGAAGAAATCCATTTCAAACTTCAAACTGCGCGAGAAGATGCCCATCGGCTGCCGTGTGACACTCCGGCGGACGCACATGTATGAGTTCATGGACCGGTTCATCAGCGTCACGGTGCCGCGCCTGCGGGATTTCCGGGGTCTTCCCGACACGGCGTTCGACGGGCGGGGCAACTATACGATCGGGGTGAAGGAGCATACGATTTTCCCGGAAATAGACGTCGATAAGATTGTCCGGATCTTCGGCATGGATATCACGTTTGTGACCACGGCGAGAACCGACGAAGAGGCGTATGAACTGCTCAAGGCGTTCGGCATGCCGTTCGTCAAGCGGCAGGAAGTCCTCGCAACACCAAAAGCATAAGTGCACAGGAGCAGAGTCAGTATGGCGAAGACCAGTTCAAAGGCACGGCAGCGCAAGCGGGAACGGCTTGTGGCAAAGTACGCGACGCTGCGCAAGGAATTGAAGGCCAAGGGTGATAATGAGGGCCTGCAGAAGCTGCCGCGCAACAGCAGTCCCACGCGTTTGCACAACCGCTGCAACGTTTCGGGGCGCCCGCGGTCGTACATGCGGAAATTCGGCCTTTCCCGCATTGCCTTCCGCGAACTCGCGCTTGAGGGGAAAATCCCCGGCGTGACAAAGGCCAGCTGGTAAGCGGCACCCAATGACCGAACGTGCGAGACTGAGGAGACACCGACCATGACTATGACCGATCCGGTCGCCGACTATCTGACGCGGTTGCGCAATGCTCTGCAGGCGGGCCAGAAGCGCGTCGACGTCCCGGCTTCCAACTTGAAGCGTGAAATCACCAAACTGCTGGTCGCAAGCAAGTTTATCGGCGGTTTCACGGAAACGAAAGACAGCGCGCAGGGCGTGCTGCACATTCAATTGAAATACAATGACGGCCAGCCCGTTATCAGCGGGCTCAAACGCGTGAGCCGTCCCGGCCTCCGGAAATACGTGGATTCCGGAGAGGTGCCCCGGGTGCTGGGCGGACTCGGTATCGCCCTGATCTCCACCTCGCGCGGCGTGATGACCGACAAACAGGCACGCACGCAGCGGGTCGGCGGCGAAGTGCTGTGCGAAATCTGGTAACGAAGGAGATTCTGCAGTGTCACGGATAGGCAAAAAACCTGTAGCGATCGTCAAGGGTGTCAACGTGCACCTGGCGGGACGCGAGATCAAGATCACCGGGCCCAAGGGTGAGCTCACAGCAACCGTGCATCCCGACATCTCCGTCGAAGTGGCGGACGGCCAGGTGCTCGTCAAGCGTCATTCCGACGAGAAGAAACACCGGGCCCTGCATGGCCTCTGGCGTGCACTGGTCCAGAATATGATGACCGGCGTGACAACCGGCTACTCGCGCAAGCTCGAGCTGGTGGGCGTCGGGTACCGTGCGGAGCTCAAGGGAAAGAAATTACAGTTGCTGCTCGGGTTCTCGCATCCCATCCTCCTCGTGCCGCCCGAGAGCATCACCATCCAGGCGCCGACGCAAACGAGCATCCTCGTCAGCGGCATCGACAAAATGCTGGTGGGGCAGGTCGCAGCGAAGATACGCTCCTTCCGTCCGCCCGAACCGTACAAGGGCAAAGGCGTGAAGTACGAAGGCGAGCGGGTCCGGCGGAAAGCCGGCAAAGCGGCCGCTGCCGGCGGTGCAAAAACGTAAACACGTAGTCCAGCGGGAGTGCGGAACGTATGATCACGAAGAACAGAATAGAGAATCGCAAACGTCTGAAGCGGCACATCAGGCAGCAGCTCTCCGGAACGCCGGAGCGACCCCGCCTGACCGTCTTCCGGAGTCTGCGTCATGTGTATGCTCAGGTTGTGGACGACTCGACCGGAAAGACGCTGTTCGGCGTCTCCGACGTTTCCAAGGATCTGGCGGATCAGTTCAAGGACATGAAGGGGCAGGTGGCGGTCGGGAAGAAAGTCGGACAATTGCTTGCCCTGAAGGCGGTGGAGAAGAAGATCACCCAGGTGGTGTTCGATCGGAACGGATTCCGCTATCACGGCGTCGTGAAGGCGGTGGCCGATGGCGCACGGGAAGGTGGCTTGAAGTTCTGACCCGCGCGCCGCTTCGGTGTCCGGGGCCGATGACGGTCTTCATTGTCGGGTCGTCTAATGGCAGGACAGCGGCCTTTGGAGCCGTGAGTAGAGGTTCGAATCCTCTCCCGACAGCGCGAGTAGAGGATGCACGATAGAATAACATTGTGGTAACGTTGCGAGGACCATCGGTGGCACGAATCAAAACAAGCGAACTCGAACTCAAGGACAAGCTCGTCCATATCAACCGTGTGGCAAAGGTTGTGAAAGGCGGACGGCGGTTCAGTTTCAACGCGATCGTAGTGGTCGGCGACACCAAAGGCCATGTGGGCATCGGCCTCGGGAAGGCGAATGAGGTCGCTGATGCGATCGCCAAAGGCGTCGACGATGCCAAGAAAAACCTCGTCGAGGTGCCGATTGTGAAGGGGACGATTCCGCATCCGGTGATCGGCCGGTACGGTGCGGCCCGGGTGATGCTGAAGCCCGCCTCGCCGGGCACGGGTCTGATCGCGGGTGGCGGAGTGCGCGCGGTGCTCGAATCCGCCGGCGTCCACGACGTCCTGACGAAATCCATGGGCTCGTCCAATCCGCATAACGTCGTGAAAGCGACCATGGCGGCTCTGGAAGGTCTCACGGATGCCAGCATGGCGGCAGCGCGCCGCGGTATCACCCTGCCGGAGCTCTTCGGCACGACACCGGTTCAGACTACGGCTTAAGCGAAGAAGGATACGACGATGGCAGGCATGATCAAGATTACACAGGTGCGGAGCGTCATTGACCAGCTTGAATCGATGAAACGTACCATCAAGGCCTTGGGGCTCGGGCGACCGAACAATGTGGTGGTGAAGAAGGACACGCCGGCGATTCGCGGCATGATCCGGAAAGTCCACCATATCGTGACCGTGGAAGAAGTGAAATAGCGGTTGAATCTGAGGAAGAAAGCAGACGATCATGGCACAGGATATTCTGAGTACACTCAAGCCGGCCGCAGGCGCGCGAAAGAAACGGAAGCGTATCGGGCGTGGCCAGGGTTCCGGCCACGGCAGCACGGCGACGCGCGGAGACAAGGGTGCGGGATCACGCTCCGGGTCCGAGTCCCGCGCCTGGTTTGAAGGCGGACAGATGCCGCTTTCCCGCAGGGTGCCGAAACGCGGGTTCCACAGTCCTTTCAAAGTGGAGTTCCAGGTGGTCAACCTCAAGACCCTCGAGCGCCTGGCAACGGAAGGCAAGTTGCAGAGCGGTTCCGTGACTCCTGAAGTGTTGGTGAAACTCGGCGTTGTGCGCTCACAACGGATGCAGGTAAAAATTCTCGGCTCGGGTGACGTGAAAGCCAAACTCAGTGTCGCCGCCCATGCCTTCAGTGCCTCCGCAGTCCAGAAAATCCAGGCCGCCGGCGGCACAACCCAAACGATCAGCTCAACCAGCAAAGAGTAATGGCAAAGCTCGGCGAAAGTTTCCGGAATATTTTCAAGATACAGGAGCTGCGGACGCGTCTGCTGTTTACCGCGGCACTCCTGTTGGTGGTGCGCCTCGGTGCACACGTGACGCTGCCCGGCGTTGATGCCTCGCTGCTCGCAAAAGCAGAGGCAAGCCAGGCCTCCAACACCCTGTTCGGACTGTACGACCTCTTCGTCGGCGGTGCATTCAAGAATGCGGCGGTCTTCGCGCTCGGCATCATGCCGTACATCAGCGCGTCGATCATCCTGCAGCTCCTCGGCGCCGTCGTTCCCTACTTCCAGAAGCTGTCAAAAGAAGGGGAAGAGGGACGGAAGAAGATCAACCAGCTCACGCGCTACGGCACGGTCCTTGTCTCCGCCCTGCAGGCGTGGGGGGTCAGCGTGCGACTCACCAGCCTGTCCGTCGAAGGGCTCCCAATCGTTCCGATGGAAGTGCAGGGGCTGGGCTTCACCCTGAGTACCGTGGTCTACCTGACAACGGGCACCATCTTCATGATGTGGCTCGGTGAACAGATCACCGAACGCGGTCTGGGGAACGGCATCTCCCTCATCATCTTCATCGGTATCATCGCACGGTTTCCGCACTCAATTATTGACCAGTTCCGGGTGAGCCAGAACATCATCATCGGCCTGATTATCCTGGCGGTCATGATCGCCATCATTGCGGGCGTCGTGTTGGTCACCCAGGGTACGCGTCGCATCCCGGTGCAGTATGCAAAACGTGTCGTGGGTCGCAAGGTGTACGGTGGCGTGACGCAGTACATTCCCCTGCGTGTGAACACCGCCGGTGTCATGCCCATCATCTTTGCACAGTCGATCATGTTCATCCCGAGCACGATCCTGACGTTTTTCCCCGAGAGCGAATTTGTGCAGACTCTGTCCGGATATCTGGAGTACACATCGGCCACGTATTCGGTCATGTATGCAATCATGATCGTGTTCTTCACGTATTTCTACACGGCTATCGCGTTCAATCCGAAGGACGTGTCCGAAAACATGCAGAAACAGGGGGGCTTCATTCCCGGCATCCGTCCCGGGAAGCACACGGCCGATTTCATTGATAACATCCTGACGAAGATCACCCTGCCCGGGTCCATCTTCCTGGCGATCGTCGCGATCCTGCCGGCGGTGGTGTCGCGGTTTGGTGTGACGCCGAGCTTCGCCCAGTTCTTCGGCGGCACGAGCTTGCTGATTATGGTGGGTGTCGCACTCGACACGCTGCAACAGGTTGAGTCGCATCTTCTGATGCGGCATTATGACGGATTTATGAAGTCGGGACGGATGAAGGGAAGGATTCGCTGAGAGGCGATGGCGCGAGTGCCGTTGAAGACGGAGCGCGACATTGCGCTCATGCGCGAAAGCGGAAGAATTGTCGCAGAGGTGCTGGCGCTCGTCGGCGGGTACGTCCGCCCCGGCGTAACAACGAGCGAACTGGATGCTCTGGCCGAGGAATATATCCGGTCACACCAGGGCACCCCGGCCTTCAAAGGATACGGACCGGACCGCCGGAACCCGTTTCCGGCCACGCTGTGCGTATCGATTGATGATGTGGTCGTCCATGGAATTCCGGACGGGCGGGAACTGCAAGAGGGGGAGATCGTGTCGGTGGACGTAGGGGTGCAGAAGGGTGGATGGTTCGGCGACGGTGCCCGGACATTCCCGGTGGGGCGAATCAGTGAGGAAAAGACACGGCTGCTGAACGTCACGGAGGAAGCGCTGGGGGCAGGCATCGCCAGGGCGCAGGCAGGGAACCGGTTGCATGATGTCTCCGCCGCCGTCCAGAAAGTTGTCGAGGCCGCCGGCTACTCCGTCGTCCGTGACCTGGTGGGACATGGCATCGGCAAACAGTTGCACGAGGAACCGGCTGTACCGAATTTTGGCGTGGAAGGAACGGGAGTGCTATTGCGGGAAGGGATGACGCTGGCGATTGAGCCGATGGTCAATGCAGGAACATACGTGGTGCACCTGGGTGAGGATGGGTGGACGGTGCGGACGGCAGACGGGCGACCCTCTGCGCACTTCGAACATACGGTGGCTATCACACAGGGAGAGGCCGAGATCCTGACACATCATGGCTAAGCAGGGGCCCATAAAGGTCGATGGTGTGATCACGGAGACGTTGCCGAACGCGACGTTCAAAGTGAGCCTGGACGGCGGCCACACGATTCTTGCCCACATTTCGGGCAAGATGCGGATGAATTTTATCAAGATCCTGGTTGGTGACAAGGTGACGGTGGAACTGTCGCCCTATGACCTGTCTAAGGGCAGAATCACCTACCGGTATAAATAAGGACGGAGCGGACAGCGCATGAAAGTTCGGTCATCAGTCAAGAAAATCTGCCGGAACTGCAAGATTATCCGGCGCAAAGGGGTGGTTCGCGTGATCTGTACGAACCCCAAGCACAAACAGCGTCAAGGCTAAAGGAGGAGCACAGGCGTGGCTCGTATTGCGGGAATTGATCTGCCCAAGAAGAAACGCGCGGAAATCGGCCTGACCTACATCACCGGGATAGGGCGCGCATCATCACTCGCCATCCTGACGAAGGCGGGCGTCGATATCAACAAGAAGGTCGGCGATCTGAACGACGATGAGGTCCAGCGCATTCGCTCGATCATCACCGCCGAATACAAAGTGGAAGGCGCGCTCCGGAGCGAGACACAGATGAACATCAAACGGTTGATGGACATCGGGTGTTACCGGGGTATCCGTCATCGCCGGGGGTTACCGGTGCGGGGCCAGCGGACGCGTACCAACTCACGCACGCGCAAGGGCCGCAGAAAGACCGTGGCCGGCAAGAAAAAAGTGATGGCCAAGACGTAACAATTGTGAATGGTGGATCTACAATCCACAATTGTGAATGGTGGATCCACCTCCACAATTGACGAGTATCATTATCGGAGGAAGACGTGGCGAAGACCAGCCAGCAGAACAGTCCTAGAGCCGATCTCACCAGGAAGAAGAAGAAAATCCAGGTGGATGTGAGCGGCAAAGTATTCGTCAAAGCAACGTTCAACAACGTTATTGTGACGATCACCGACGTGTACGGTAACACGATCAGCTGGTCGTCGGCCGGCAAGAACGGATTCAAGGGGTCCCGCAAGAATACCCCGTTTGCCGCGCAGGTGTCGGCGGAAGCGGCGGCAAAGACCGCGCATGATCTCGGGCTCCGCAAAGTGGAAGTGTTTGTGAAAGGACCCGGTTCGGGACGGGAGGCGGCGATCCGTGCGCTCCAGACCGCAGGACTTGAGATCAGCAGCATCCGGGACGTGACGCCAATTCCGCACAACGGCTGCCGTCCGCCAAAGAGACGCAGAGTATAACGCAGGAAAAACTTCTATGGCTCGATACATCGATTCAAGTTGCAGATTATGCCGTCGCGAACGGCACAAGTTGTTCCTCAAGGGGACGAAGTGCTTCACGGAGAAGTGCCCGATGGAGCGCCGCGCCTATCCGCCCGGACAACACGGCCAATCACGGCGCACCAAGGTCTCCGAGTACGGCGTCCAGCTGCGCGAAAAGCAGAAGATCCGCAGGATGTACGGACTGATGGAAGCGCAGTTCAAGAACCTCTTCGCGCGCGCACTGCGGGCGGAAGGCCGCACGGCGGAAAACCTGGTGAAGCTCCTCGAGCGCAGGATGGACAACGTGGTCTACCGGCTGGGCTTCGCGCCGTCGCGGAAAGCCGCGCGTCAGCTGGTGGTGCACGGTCACTTTTTCGTGAACAATACCCCCGTCGACATACCGTCGTACCTGCTCAAGGCAGGCGATACCATACAGGTGCGGGACAAGAGCAAGAAGCTGGAGGTGCTGCATGCCTCCATGAAGCGGATGAAGGACACCGCCATGCTGCCGTGGTTGAGTCTCGACAAGGCAGCGATGGTCGGCACGTTCCTGAATGTTCCCGAGCGGGCAGACATTCCGCTCGATGCGAACGAACAACTCATCGTTGAATTGTATTCGAAGTAATGTCCTTTAGAGAGGGTGACTACGCCATGACCATGGGAACAATCCAGATGCCGGAGAAGATTCACCTGGATGAATCGACCCACTCCTCGACCTTCGGGCGCTTCATCGTCCAGCCGCTGGAAAAGGGGTTCGGGGTCACCATCGGGAACTCCATGCGACGCGTGCTGCTGTCGTCGCTGCCCGGCTATGCCATCACCGCGTTTCGCGTCGACGGCGTCGCACATGAGTTTTCCACCATCCCCGGTGTTGTCGAGGATGTGCCGGATTTCGTCCTCAACCTGAAGCAGGTCCGGATGAAGATGGTCAACAAGAAGGCCAACCGGGTGGTCATCGCCCTGAAGGGTCCGAAAACCTTCACCGCCGGTGATCTGCAACAGGCATCGTCGGACATCGAGATCCTGAATCCGGATCTCCCGATCGCCACGCTGAACAGCGATGCCAGTTTCGAGCTGGAGCTCAGAGTCGGCCGGGGTATCGGGTACATGGTCGCGGAAGAGAACAAGGCACCCGACCAGCCGCTGGGTCTTATCCCGATCGACGCGATCTTCACGCCGATCCGCAATGTGCGGTTCTTTGTGGAGACCACCCGTGTCGGCCAGCAGACGGATTACGAGAAGCTGGCCATCGAAGTGGAGACCGACGGATCAATAACGCCGGAAGACGCCATGGCATACGCCGGCAAGATCCTCCGCGACCACATCCAGCTGTTCATCAACTTCGACGTCGAGCCCGAAGCGCCCAAGGTGGAGTCGGCACAGGACGCGGAGTTCCAGCGCATCCGCAAGGTGCTGATGACTGCCGTGGACGAACTTGAGCTGTCGGTCCGCTCCCACAACTGCCTCCGCGCGGCGAATATCAAAACCATCGCGGATCTCGTGCGCCGCGACGAAAGCGAGCTCCTGAAGTTCCGCAACTTCGGCCGCAAATCCCTGGCCGAACTCTCCGAAATCGTGGAGGCGGAGAAGCTCACCTTCGGCATGGATGTGGATAAGTACCTAAAAGACACTGAGTGACAGACACCTAAGCGGACGATTATTATGCGACATCGTGTATCAGGCCGGAAATTAAAACGCACCGCAAGCCATCGCCGCGCCACCCTGGGTGCGCTCGCAACGGCGTTGCTGAAGCACAAACGGATCACCACCACCGTGGCGAAGGCGAAAGAACTTCGCATGGTGGTGGAGAAGATGATCACGCGTGCAAAACACGCCCGTGCGGCTGATGCCAAGGCCGTGACCGGCGGGGACCGGGCCAAGAAGTTCGTCGAGGCCGGCGGCCATGCGCGCCGCGAAGTCGCCAGGCTGGTAAAGGACCGTGAAGCGGTGACCGATCTGTTTACCGTGATCGCCGAGAAGGTGGCCACGCGTCCGGGCGGCTATACCCGTATTGTGAAACTCGGTCAACGGTATGGTGACGCAGCGGAATTGGCCGTGATCGAGCTGGTGGATTTCAATGCCGCCCAGGAATCGGCGGCAAAGAAGAAGACGGCAAAGAAGACGGCTAAGGCGGCTGGAAAAGGGTCGCCGAAACGCAAGACGGCCAAAGTCAAAAAAGCTGAAGCCCCCGCAGCTCCGAAAGAGCAGGCGGCGGATGCTTCGGCATCAGCGTAACATGGCGGCAGTGTCTCCTCGCGTATGAAGATTACCACGGCGGAATTCGTTCTCGGGGCGGTCAACCTCCGCCAGCTTCCCAAAGACGGCCTGTCAGAAGTGGCCTTCCTCGGCCGCTCCAACGTGGGCAAGTCGTCTTTCATCAACAAGCTGTGCAACCGGAAGTCCCTCGCCCGACCCAGTTCAGAACCGGGAAAAACCCGCGAAATGAACTACTATGTCATCAACAAACAGTTCTACTTCGTGGACCTCCCCGGCTACGGCTATGCCCGGCTCCCGGAACAGATTCGCTCCAGCTGGGGAAAGCTGATTGAGCAGTATCTCAAGACCCGCGAGCAGCTCTCCCTCGTCCTCCAGCTCGTGGATGCCCGGCACGAACCGACCGAACTGGATATGATGATGGTCGGTTGGCTTGACTACTACGAAATTCCTTTCCTCGTTGCGCTGACCAAAGCCGACAAGCTCCCGGTGAGCAAGATGCCCCGGTTCGTTGACACGGCAAGAGAATCCTTCGCCCGCTTTGCCAACTGCAGAGGTGTTCTGCCGTTCTCCTCGATCACCGGATTGGGCAAAAACGACGTCGTCAAGATCATCGGGGAGCACCTGACGAAAGCATAGCAGTCCTTTGTGAAAACACGCCTCTTCACTCCCGGCCCCACACCCGTTCCAGAGCAAGTCCTCCTCCGCATGGCGGCACCGCTTATTCACCACCGCCATCCCGAATTCCGCGCGATGTTCCATCGCGTAAATGAAAACCTCCGCTACGTGTTCCAGACCACTCAGCCGGTGATGACATTGTGCTGTTCCGGCACCGGGGCGATGGAGGCAACGTTCATCAATCTATTTTCGCCGGGGGAGAGTGTGATTGCCGTCAACGGCGGGAAGTTCGGAGAGCGCTGGGTGCAGATGCCCCGCACGTTCGGGTTGAACGCCATAGAAATCAAAGTGGAGTGGGGCAAAGCGGTCGATGCTGCCCGTGTTGCCGATGCGTTGCGCGCGCACCCTGAGGCGAAAGCGGTCTATGTGACGCACAGCGAGACATCAACCGGTGCCGTGATTGACCTGGAAGCGATTGCAAAGGCGGTCCGCATGGAGAGCGACGCATTGATCTGCGTCGATGGCATAACGTCGGTAGGTGCCCACGAGCTCCGGTTTGACGGGTGGGGCATCGATGCGTGCGTCACAGGTTCGCAAAAAGGTCTGATGATTCCCCCGGGTCTGGCATTTGTGGCGCTCAGCAAACGCGCGATCGCCGCCATGGAACGGTCCACGATGCCCAGATTCTATTTCGACCTGCGCCGCGCTCTGAAGGCCCTTGAAACAGATGACACACCTTGGACGCCGGCAATCTCCCTCATTGCCGGGCTCGATACCGCTCTGGAGATGATACGTGCTGAGGGAATGGAGCGGGTGTGGGAGAGGCATCGACGGTTGGCGACCGCGCTTCGCGCCGGGGTGGCCGCCCTCGGACTGCGGTTGTTTTCAGACACACCTTCGTATGCAGTGACGCCTATCTGGCTCCCCGAGGGGATAGAGTGGAAGAAGTTTTCGGCCGCTCTTGAGAAAGAGAACGGGATCACGGTTGCCGGGGGGCAGGGGGAGTTTACCGGGAGGATCTTCCGCATCGCCCACCTTGGGTATTTTGATGAGCTGGACATGGTCGCCGTAGTTGCGGCTCTTGAGAGGGCACTCAGGACCTGCGGTTACGCATTTCCTGCCGGTGCGGGCGTCGCTGCGGTGCAAATGGCGTTCTGAGCCTATTTTGGCCTAAAGAAAGCGACGAAATGCGCCTGTTTTGAAATTCAACACTTGACAAACACAAAGGGGGTATTTATATTAATCACCGCCACTTCTATACATTCCAGAGCTATTCATTAATATCCGACGAAGGAGGTGATTCAGCGGGCATACAATTGATACACCTTTTCACCTTTCATTCCATTTGTTCCCCGTGTGCGTGATCGCCAATCATGCAGGGCATCGTTCTGCGAGGGCCTCGATGAGGTGTCCCTCACGTGTCCGCACTAATCCATCTCTCGTTGCGAGGCGAACAGCGAACGCACGAATGCATGCGCGCGGGGCATTGTGAGTTGCAGTTACCGCTGTAGATTTTCCAGCCAACACAAAAAGGAGGCACAATATGCAACGTAAGCTCTTCCTGGCTCTATTCGTCGCGGCCTTCATACCTGCCCTTGTTTTTGCTTCCGGCAAATTCAGAGGGAAGGTAACGGACGCGGGGACAGGAGAACCTCTTGTGGGAGCAAACGTTGTTGTCGTCGGCACACAGATGGGTGCGGCGACCAACGTTTCCGGCGAGTTCACAATTCTGAACGTCCCGGCTGGCACCTACACACTCAGGGCAATGTACATTGGGTACCAGGCAATGACGATTTCCAACCTGCGGGTGAACAACGACCTCACGACGGAAGCGAACTTCCAGATTGCGAGTGAGGGCGTCACGGTCGGGGTCGTGGAAATCGTGGCCCAACGCCCGTTGGTGAACAAGAGCGCCACAAACGCGGTGCGTATTATCGACAACGAGTTCTTCCAGAAGATTCCTGCCCGCGGCATCAATGCGGCTCTTCAGGCACAACCCGGCGTCGTCATCCAGGGCGGCAACGTCTACATTCGTGGCGGCCGCGCAGACGAAGTTGGCTACCGTCTTGAAGGTGTCGGCATCAACGACATCATGTTCGGCGGGCGCGCTGTGTCTGTGACCGCTGAAGCTGTGGAGCAGATTCAGATACAAGCCGGCGGTTTCAACGCCGAATACGGCGGGGCCAATGCCGGTCTTGTGCAGGCGCAGCTGCGCACTGGCAACCCGGACAGGTGGAAAGCGACCGTCCTTGCCGAAACAGATAACTGGATGAAGTTGCACAAGGAAAAGAAGCTGGGTGGATACTCCTACGGTTACGGTGACGTGACAGCAACGATTGGCGGCCCTCTCGGCTCAAACAACATCCGGTTCTTCGGGAGCGGACAGGTTACGTACCAGGGTGATCCCTCGGTCTCCGTCCGCAGCCCGTACAACTTCACCGGCCCGAACGCCATAGTCACAGAGTCCGCAATTACGGCTGCGCACAGAACCCCAGCCAGTGATACTCTTGACATTTCACTCCCGGGCGGGAACGCCCTTGGCGGCTACCGGCGCGATATCGTCGGATCCGGTACACTGCTCTTCGACCTCTCCCCGGTCCAGATCCGCTTGGCGGGATCGTACGGCGTCACAAAGTCCAAAGACCAGACGGTTCTGACAAACCTGTTCAACCAAGACCGCCTCAACATCAACACGGCGAAGAACGGTTTCGGCAACGTGAAGATCTCACACGTTCTTTCGCCGACCATGTTTTACGAGGCGAACTTCGACTATTACAACAGTACCTACCGCACCGAAGATCCTGATTTCCTTGACAACGTCTTCGCCTACGGCGATTCCGCTGCGAACGCAGCGCTGGGGTACCAGTTGAGGGGGGCCTCGTTGAACTACAGCCCTTACTATTTATTTGGTACCGCCTATAGTATCAACCAGCCGGGGACGCAGATTGCGGGGTTTGAGAAGCGCACCCAAACTTCTCTGGGCGGGCGCATTGACTTCACGTCGCAACTCAAATCGCATGAAGTGAAATTCGGCGGGTCATATCAGCGCTATACGATCCGGCGTTACAGCCCCGGCACGGAGTTGTCGTGGTACCGCTTAAGAAACGAGGCGACCAGCCAGGACGCGCTGGAGCTCAACCTCATGAAGATCGGCGGCACCGGGACGGACAGCTACGGGTATGACGTGTTCGGGAACGAGATCGATGCCGACGTCAACAAGAACGGCGCCCTGTACTACATGGGGCCGCGCAAGCCTGTCTTTGCGGCTGCGTACGTTCAGGACAAAATCGAGTTATCGGACATCATCCTGAATCTCGGTCTCCGTTATGACTTCATCAATCCTGACAGTAAGGAAGCGGTGGATCCGGCCGACCTGCAATTTACATCGGCCGATCTCATCGCCTCGGAAGACATCATTGCGACGGAAAAAACGAACCAGATCAGCCCGAGGATCGGATTTTCGTTCCCCGTGACCGACCGGACGGTCTTCCACGCGCAATATGGCAAGTTCATCCAGCAAACCCAGCTGCGTGATTCGTATCTCGCTGCTGCAACCATGGCCGGTATCATCAAGGGTGGCTACTTTGTGACGGGTACCTGGGGATGGGGCCTGAAGCCCACGCGCACAACACAGTATGAGGCGGGCTTCTCGCAGCAGATTGCTGAATTCGCCTCCTTTGATATCAATGCTTTCTACAAAGACATCCAGGATCAGATCGCATGGACGAACGTGGCTCCGGCTGCAGGATCGGGCGGCCAGAATTATGCGGCCCTCGTTAACCGCGATTTCTCGACCTCCCAAGGTGTGGAGTTCAAGTTCACGATGCGGCGACAGAATCGTATCACCGCATTCCTGAGCTACACATTTTCGAACGTGACGACAACAGGGTCCAACACGGCAAGCACCGCAGGTCTCTGGTCTGCCGGTTCTATCGTTTCGCTGCCGCACTACACGTTCCCGGCGGACTGGAACCAAACACATCGTGGCTCGCTGCTCTTTGACTACCGCTTCGCTAAGGACGACGGCGGTCCGATATTCGAGCAGATGGGGTTGAACCTCATGTTGAACTTCAACAGCGGGCACAACTTCACCCGGTTGATCGCGACGTCGCGTGGCTCGTCACCGACCGACCCCCGGTTCCGCACACCCGTGGAGCCGATCGGTTCGTCCACGACGCCCTGGTTCTTCCAGCTGGATGCGCGCCTGGACAAGACGTTCACTCTGGGGCCGCTTGATCTGAATGTGTTCGTCTATGTTATCAACCTGCTCGGGACGAAAAACCCGGTGAATGGATTCATGCGGACGGGCGATCCTTCAGACGATGGATGGTTCTCGACGGACGGCGGACGGGCGGATGCGCTTGATTTCGGACAGCAGTATGTCGACTTCTACCGCGCGGTGTCTCTCGGCGACAACTCTGGCAACTATGGTCCGCCGCGGCAGATCCGGTTTGGCGTGAGACTTGATTACTAATACTAGGAGCTCTCCGATGATGAAAATTCCACGTATATGGACAGTGATTCATTCTGTCGCTGTTCTCCTGGCATTTGCGGCTTCCCTTGCGCTGGCGGATCTCCCCGGCAAGAAGCAGGAGGCGCAGCTGGAGAAGACGAACACGAATGATGTGTACCGTCCGTTCCTGATCAACAACGTCTTCAACTACTACAGCAACAACGGAGACGGATCCTACAACAAGTTCTCGACGGACAATGAAGGATTCGAATTCTACAAAGGTGGTGGCAAATGCATCATCTTTGAAGACGGCGTTGTGTGGGGCGGCTATCATAAAGGCCGTGCTACCGCAAAGGTCGGCGGCTCGGTGTACCGCCATGCACTACAGGGCGGCAGGATTCTTACCGCCGGTACTGCGACGACCGACCCAGTGGCGGAAAATCCAGCGCTTGCGAAGAACCGTATCTTCCGCGTCCGGCCCGATATCGGACCGAAAGTTGACTACGCGAGCGCGGAATCAAAAATCAACAGTGAAGAAGTGGCGTACATCGGTCGCTATGAGAGCTTTTCGGCCCAGGACATCTACAATCAGTACGTAGCTGACTGGAACGAATGGCCCGCGACCGAAGGTGCACCATACAAAGATGTGAATGCAGACGGGAAGTACGACCCGACAGAGGACATTCCCGGCCAGCCGGGTTCGGACCAGACGCTCTGGTACGTGTCGAATGACATGGAAGAATCCCGCACGCAGAACCTTGCAGGCTGCCCGCCGATAGGGCTGGAAATGCAGCGGACGATCTGGGGCTACAAGCGTTCCGGCGCTCTTGGGAACACCATATTCATGAGCTCGCTCATTATCAACAAGAGCGGTGCTCCGATTGACAGCATGTACCTGGTGCAGTGGTCGGATCCCGATCTTGGCAACGCGGGTGACGACTTCGCAGGGTGCGATACTACGCGCAGCCTCGGCTACGTCTACAACGGTGACGCGGTGGACGAGACCTACGGGACAGCTGTCCCTGCGGGCGGATTTGACTTCTTCCAGGGCCCGGTCATTGCGTCCCCGGGCGATTCGGCAATATTCCGCCTGCAATACCGTTATGGCTACAAGAACATGCCGATGACCAGGTTCGTGTTCTTCATCTCGACCATTGCAGCCTACTCGGATCCTGATCAAGGCCCGAACGGCGACGTAGAATGGTACCGCCTGATGAATGGAACAGTGGCTAACACCGGCGTCCCGTTCATAGATCAGGTCACGAACCAGCCGACAAAGTTCTGTCTCGCCGGAGATCCTGTGAAAGCCCAAGACGGTTCCTCGGGCTGGGTTGACGGCATGGGCGGCATCGTCGCCGCTGACCGTCGTATCTGCCTCGTCACAGGGCCGTTCACGATGGCCGTGGGCGACACACAGGAGCTTGTCGTCGCGAATCTTGCAGGGGTGGGAGGCGACCGCCTCTCGAGCATCAGTGTGATGCGCGCAATTGACGACAAAGCACAGGCGGCATATAACAACCTGTTCAAGATTCCCGCTCCTCCTCCGGCCCCGAACGTTGCCGTAGCCGAGCTGGACGGCAAGATCATCCTGAGCTGGGGCGACGCAGTGACCATCGACAAGACAGAAGGCACTGTGGATCAGGGATTCACATTCCAGGGGTACAACGTCTACGAGTATCCGCCGCCGGTTACGGGCGGAGACCCCATACTCATCGGCACGTATGATCTTGTCGATGAGGTAAAGGTAATCGTAGACACGGTGTACGATGCCGCGACAGGCCTCAACATGCCGACGGTTCTGCAGAGGGGAACCGATGCCGGCCTCATCCGAACCATGACGTTCACGTCGAGCAGGTACACAGGCGGACCTCTCATCAACGGGACGAATTACTACTTCGGTGTGACGGCGTTCAGCTACAACAACAATCCGCCGGCAGCCGCGGGGACGCACAGCCTCGAAAGCTCGCCGGCTCGCGCTTCGAAGCTCGTCCATCCGCAGTCTGCGGCCCCTGGTGTACGTTTTCGGTGGAGCGGGCGATACCGTCACGGTGACGCGGACGGCCGGCTCCAGTGACGGGAGCGTGTTCGCGCAGGTGGTCAAGCCGACAGTTCTAACGGGCGCTACCGGGTTGTGTTCGGCACTTACGGTGGGAAGCGTGTGTGGCATCTGCTCCGTACACTCGGTGGCAGGACCGACACGGTTGCCAGGAACCAGACCGACCAGTCCGGAACGGATCGCCGGCACGGTTATCGTTGACGGTATTGCCGTGAAGTCGCAGGTGCGCCGAACGACTCGAAAGAGTCACCGTGGTAGCAACCGCGTCGGGGCCGATCATGCCGCCGGAGGCTGCTACATTCGATTCAACGCGTCGGGTTTTCCCATTCGTCGACTTCAGGAACTCCGGACGGCACGAGTCAGCAATCCGCCGGAAAAATTCAGACTGCCTCCCAGGGGTGGACGGTATCCACCGGCATGAATGCTACCACCATGACACCATTATCCGACTTTTTCGTGTCCCGCGTCACGCAGGGTGGTGCTGGCTGGCCCGATCGTACCGTTTGACTTTGAGGTCCGTTTCACGGCTGCCGGCGGAAGGCCCTGCTCGCCGGAGCGTTTACAGGTCTACCCGACAAGATTGTCGACGTGCCGTTTGAACTCTGGAACATTGGGATCAACACCCCGACCAACACGGCGGATGACTATCGGCTGTTCCCGTACATTCTCGACGTGGACGGCAACAACCAGTTCAATCTGCTGGCGAAGGCCGGGACAGACACTGTTGACCTTGGAGGTGGCGGTGCCACCCACTCAGTCTCCGGTGGAGCCAATGATCCCTTTACGGATTGGATCTACTGGGTGAGACCGGTCAACAAGGCCCCGGGCCAGGCTGGTTACGATGCGATCGTCGCGGGACTACGGCTACGATCGGTGCGGGCGGGGATCCATATCTCGGTCCCGCGACGGCCGGTGACGTGATGCGTCGCATGGTCATCGTGGGCTGGAATATCGGCGGTGTCGCTACCGGCCCGGGCAGCTGCCGATGACGATGCCCGAAGCCGGGACGACGTTCCGCATCATTTCGACGAAGCCAAACACACCAGCAGATGTATTCACGTTCACGGCACCGGCCGTGTCGGTCGACAACGACCTCGCGAAGCAGGATGTGGCGCTGATCAATGTGTACCCGAACCCGTATCTCGGTTTCAATCCGCAGGAAATCAACCGGTATGCGCGTTTCGTCACATTCAATCATCTGCCGCAGAAAGCTACTATCCGCATATTCAACCTTGCGGGTGTTCTGGTCCGCACGCTCGTGAAAGATGATGCCACACAGTTCGCGCAGTGGGATCTTAACAACAGTGCCGATTTCCCCGTTTCTGCAGGTATGTACGTTGCGTATATCGACCTGCCGGACCTCGGCACTACCAAGATCCTGAAACTGGGTATAATTCCGGAACAACAGTATCTCGATCGCTGGTAAGACTCCACGCCTGTCCACAACCCGTCACACGACGGGTTGGGACGGGAATTATCTTGAACGCGAAATCGGAATGTTAAGGAGATTTTCTATGAAGAACACACTAATGCGGTCGGTCCTGTGCCTGCTGCTCGTGGTGTGCGTCGTTGCTGTTGCCGACGCTGCAAACGGGAGCCGCATCGGCACAGCCGGCGCGCAGGAACTCCTGATCCCGGTCGGTGCTCGTGGCATAGCGATCGGGGGATCAAGCATGATCTTCTCAAGCGGCGCGGATGCAATCTACTGGAACCCCGCCGGCCTCGGCAGAATGAGCAATTCGGTCGAAGGTATGGTGTCAACAATGTCGTACATTGCTGACATCAATGTTGTGTATGCGGCCCTCGGCGTCCAGGCCGGGGAATTCGGCACGCTGGGGTTCACGGTGAAGTCCCTGGCGTTCGGCGACATTCCTGTTACCACATCCTCTTTCCCCGATGGAACCGGGGAAAACTATTCCCCGTCATACATCACCATCGGTGCTACGTATGCGAAAAGCCTCACGGATCGCATTTCTGTGGGTCTGACGGCAAACATGGTGACCGAGCGAATGCTGGCCATGAGCGCCACAGGCATGGCATTCAACATCGGCATCCAGTATCATAACCTGGGCACAACGGGTCTTGATCTGGGTATCGCGGTGAAGAACATCGGGACCAATATGCAGTTCACCGGCTCCAATCTTATCCAGCGGGGCCAAGCGGAGGCAGGATTGCGCGGTACGCAATTCTACACTGTGGAGGCCGCCTCCAATGAGCTGCCGTCGAGCCTTGAGATCGGTCTCGGTTACACGCACAAGATCGACGACCAGAACGTGGCCAGGCTTGGCGGAATGTTCCGCAATAACAACTACCAGGAGGACGAGTACAACGTCGGAGCCGAATACAGCTTCGACAACCTCTTCTTTGTCCGCGGCGGCTATACGCTTCCCGGCCAATCGAAGAAGGATGTCCTGGGCGAACGTGAATATATCTATGACTTCACGATCGGCGCAGGCCTGCACTACAACACCGGAAGTATCGACCTGTCATTCGACTACGCGTACCGGCATATGAAGTACTTTGATGCCAGTAACGTGGTGACCCTGACAATCGGTTTGTAGTCGCTGTTTGCGGCAGTGCAGCTTCCGCAACCTGAGGGCCGGCATGGAACCATGCCGGCCCTCTTAATTGTTGAGCCAACACCCCTATGAATACACGATACCGTTCCCCAGAACGCTTTCTGATCTTTCTCCTCGGATTTTCGCTTTTCGGAAGTTCACCGGGGGAGTGCGGTGTGCCCTTGTTTCCGCCGGACGGACCTGCAGCTGTTCATCAGCGTTGTCTCGACATCCAACGTCCGGCGGTTGCCATGATTGTGGCACTTCAACCCGGGTACGAGGACCTGCCGCTCATGGCGTATCTCCGCCTGCATCGCGGGGCGACAACCGCTGTTGTGTTTCTGACGAACGGTGAGGGAACACCCGGCGATACGCTCGGGAGATATCCCAGCTGGATGACCGGCGAACGCAAACTCGAGGCTGACCGGATCGCTGCGTTTCTCGACGCAGAGGCATGGTTCGCCAATATCCCGGATCTGCCAGGAGCGGGGAGTAGTGAGAATGTACAGGCACTCTGGGATACCGTCGGCGCAGTCAGGCGGCTTACCAGGGTAATCCGCAGGTACAAACCGGATGCTGTCATTCTTTGCCCGGACCGGCGGGTCATCAATCGTTCCTCCGCGCGGGATACGGTGGCACTCCGGGCCCTGCAGGAAGCTGTGGCACGTGCAGCGACAACGATTGATACATCACGCAATGAGGGTCTTCTCCCATGGACCGTGTCGCGCGTGTTTGTCCAGACTAGGGCGAAAGCACTCCCTCACGTGTTCATGAAGAACCATCCGCTGGTGAATGCCACCTCACTCGCAATCGCGCAGTCGGCGGGTCAACTCTACCGCACATTGCGGCTCCGGGTCGGGGAGTGGCTTGCCGCGGGACGGGAGTACCGCATCCTGTCACAACAAGGGAGTCTTGCCGCCCCTCGCTCACCCGAACAGCTCGTGAGCGGTCTGCCTGATGTGAGCCCGCGAATGAAGAGCATAGAACGAGCGATACAAGCTGCTGTCACGTCCAGTTCCCGCGGCGTGAGATCGGCGTCGCTCTTGCCGGTTTCGCGTGCGATTGATCTTGCGGAACAAACGCTGACCAGGGAGAGCGGCAGGTTGACCAGACAGGAGCAACGGCTCATGGCGACCTGGAAGAACGGACTGGAAGACCTGCGAAGCACGGTGCTCGGAGTGTCAGTAACTGTCGAAGCCAGCGAGAGCCTTCTGACGGCCAGTCAGCTGTTCTATCTCCGCGTTTCGCCATTGAGTCCGCGGCGGCCGAAGGGCCAGACGGAAATCATTTTCCCTCTTGCCCGCGCCGGCGACTGGACCATCAACGACGGCATGAACTATCATTTCTCCCTGGATTCTGTGTCGTCGTTCAACATCCTCACTCCGGCCGATGTCCCGTTTGCGGTCCCTGCCTCCGAGTACGGCCTCACGCAGCCTGTCATGAGCACTATATTCCCCTATGTCATCGTGCACAAGGATCCGCAACGCGAATACAACTATATGTACCAGGGGAAGATCCGGTTGCACCTGGGTCCACGGCGATCGTTCGCACTGCGTACGCCCCTCATCTATGATGATCGGTCGTCACCGGTCATCTACGAACTGCAAAACTTTTCGCGTGATCGGTTCCGGGGTACCGTCACGCTCACCGATTCTTCAGGTCTGTTCACGGAGCTTCCGGTCTTCTTTTCCCACAAAGACCAGATCCTGACTGACACACTGTACCTGCCGGGCGATCCTCCGCCCGGAGAAGGCTACCGGCTCTGTACGCTCGAACTCTCGGGGAAAGGGGGGCGACGGTCAATTACGGTACATCATTTCGAGACCTCGGTAGACACGACAGTCAGCGTAGGGTTGCTCTCGACAATCGACAGCTCTCCGCTGGCGGATGCGTTGCGGGTGCTGCGGCAGCCCCATGAACTGCTTGCCGTGCAGCAGGCAGCAGTGACTATGCCGCGCTTCGGAACCATCGTCGTGGATCGTGATCTCTTCTCTGATACACTCTGCACGCGGGCAACGAGAGAGGCACTCGCCGGCTGGATTCGCGGAGGCGGACATGCAGTGGTGTTTCCGCAGCATGGCGCGGATGCAGCGGTGTGGCTGACGGCGTTGTGCGGCGCAGCGTTCGCACCGATCGATCCGCTTCCGTGCGACGCGCCCGTGACGATGGATTCCCCGGGGTTGTTCAGCTCACCCAACGTGATCACTCCGGCAGACTGGGAAGGATGGGTCGTCTCCCGGGCGTTCACGGAGATCCGCCGGCCGGCTCCTCACTCCAGTGGAGCAAGCCAGGCCAGAACCGGGTCCGTGCCGCTTATCTGTACGCTGACGGTGGGGGATGGGTCTATTACTCTTGTGGCAGCGGATATTCTCTCGCAGCTGGTGAACTACCATCCGGGGGCGCACCGACTTCTGGCAAACATTGTTGCATACAGAAAGAACTAGCGGCCGGATCTGCCCTTGTTGCCTCATTGATACATCGAGTCGAACGGTGCCTTTCTTCTTGCGCTCTGTCTTTGTACATTGAAAAGTAAATATCGATTTCACGCATCGGAAAAAGTGGGGCTACGCTGTAGTAATATCATCCTCGTTCAGTCGTGAGGCACACAGTGCACAGAGCCGGGCTGTTCATCCTGTTGCTTGGCGTGCAGACCCATCTGTTCGCGCAACACCATGAGCCATACCCCGTCCACGGAACCGTTATCGATGTGGACGTCTCCGGTAACCTGTTTGTTCTTGACGGGCCGGCTGCCACACTCACGATGTACGATCGTTCTCTGCGTCGGGTAGCGACAAGCGGGGGACCGGGTTGGGAGAACGGATGCTTCGACCAGCCGGCCGGCCTCTGGGCACGCAACGGCCTCGAAGTCCTGGTGGCCGACTACGGGAACCACCGGATCCAGCGGTTTGACAGGACCCTGAGCTTTGTGTCGTCATTCTCCACCAGGGAAGCAGAGGAGGCTTCGGAGAGATTCGGATATCCCACCGATGTCGCTCTTTCGCGGCTCGGAGACCTGTTCCTGTGCGACACGGAGAACAGCCGGATTGTGAAGGTGAATGCGGCAAACCGGGTGGAAACGACATTCGGCGGCTTTGGAGGCGGCGCGGGAAGACTGCGGCACCCGCTGCAGATCGAGATCGGTGCCAATGACTGGGTGTATGTTCTGGATCCGCCACGCGTGCTGGTCTACGATGGATTTGGCAACTTCCTGGCGACGTTACCGGATGGCATACTGCAGCACCCGACGGTGCTCTTCGCTGACGACCGGGGAGCATTGATCGTGGATGGGGATTCTCTTTTCTGCTTTGACACAGTGCATCGCCCCGCGTTCGCCGCCTCTCTCACGGAGATCCTCGCAGGTCGTCACGAACGTGTGCTGTCGCTTGTCGTCAGCGGGGGAAATCTGTATGCTCTCTGCGTGGACGGCTTGATCATCGCACCGGACCCGAGAGAGGGACGGGTTGACAAATGACCGGGAAGTGTGTTCATTGACGCTACAATGACCGGATAGTGTATTCATTGGACCTCAACATATGCCGCAGGCGGAGTGTGAGGGCTTTCATGCATTTTACGAAAGGGTAGTCGCATGGCAAAGAGCTTGAACAAGGTTATGCTCATTGGAAACCTCGGGCGCGATCCGGAAGTGCGCTATACTGCATCGAGTGTCGCCGTGGCAACATTCAGCATCGCCACGAACGAAAGCTGGCAGGACCAGGATGGCAATACCCAGGAGCGTACCGAGTGGCATAATATCGTAACCTGGCGGAAACTTGCCGAAATATGCCATCAATACCTCCGCAAAGGGTCCAAAGTGTACATCGAAGGCAGGATCCAGACACGGAGCTACGATGACAAGAATACCGGCGTCAAGAAGTACATGACGGAGATCGTTGCGAACAACATGATCATGCTCGACAGCAAAGATGCCGGCTCGGGCACAGGCAATTCAGCCTATGTGCCTCCTGAGGCTTCTGCGGGGCCGATGGAGAGCGGGAAGCAAGAAAGCGATCTCCCATTTTAGCTGTGCTCCCTTTGTTGTGCTCCGCCGTGCTCCCGTCTCCGTGGGAGATTTTCAGAGTTGACCGGTTATCCACAAACTTATACACAAGTTGTTTGCCCTGGAAGTTACAGTTTAAGCGATAGCCCGTACTCTATTGTGGAATAATGATTTGCGTTTCTTTTTGAGCAGCTGTGTCAGAGACGGTCCAGCGGGGTTTGATGTGGAAAACTGCCAGAGTCTCAACGGGGCGTGTGAATGAAAGCAAAGCTGGCCCTTGAAAACGGGAGGGTGTTTGAAGGGGATTGCTTCGGCGCAGCAGGAGAAGTGAGCGGCGAGGTGGTCTTCAATACCAGCATGTCGGGGTATCAGGAAATCTATACGGATCCCTCGTACAGCGGGCAGATAGTTACGCTGACATACCCGCTCATCGGCAACTACGGCATCACGCAGGAAGACATGGAGTCGGCAGCGCCGCAGGTTTCTGGCGTGATTGTCAGAGAATACATGCCGCATCCGAGCAACTTCCGCGCCGTGATGGATCTGGGGGGATGGCTCGAAAAGCACGGGATCATTGCTCTCACCGGTATCGACACCCGGATGCTGACCCGCATGATCCGCACAGAAGGAGCCCTGCGTGGCGTCCTGTCAACGAACGACCTCGATGATGCCTCTCTTGTACGGAAGGCCGGACTCGTCCCTTCCATGGTCGGCATGGACCTGGCAACGAAAGTCACGTGCGCCAGGCCGTATGAATGGACCGGAAGAGACTCGACCGACTTTGCACTTGATGTCCCGGGTGACGGATCGGGACATCCCCGTTTCCGGGTTGTCGCGTACGATTTTGGCATCAAGCAAAACATACTGCGCCGCCTCGTCATGTACGGATGTGATGTCACCGTCGTTCCTGCTCAGTTCCCCGCTGCCGATGTGCTTGCACTTGCACCCGATGGAGTCTTCCTTTCCAACGGCCCGGGCGATCCTGCTCCCGTGCAAGTGGCGATCGAGAACATTAAGGTGCTTCTGGGACGAGTGCCGATCTTCGGCATCTGCCTGGGACACCAACTCTTGGCGCTTGCTCTCGGAGGCAAAACCTACAAACTCAAGTTCGGCCACAGGGGTGGCAACCACCCGGTAAAGAACCTCCTCACCGGCAAAATTGAAATCACCTCACAGAATCACGGATTTGCCGTCGATCCGGACTCTCTCGATCCGCTGCAGGCAGAAATTACACATGTCAACCTGTACGACGGCACAAACGAAGGCTTTCGTCACCGGCGTTTGCCGGCATTTTCCGTTCAGTACCACCCCGAAGCCTCTCCCGGTCCGCACGACAGCGACTATCTTTTCCGGGATTTCATGGCAATGATGAACGACTCATCGGTATCCCGGCCGACCATTTCCGCTGCACGGTGAAGCCCGCAGGCTATACAATCCTCCCGGCCTTGTACGACAGGTGGCAGGCGACGTACGGCAAGGACTACTCGGCCCTGATCTTCCCACGACTCCTCAGGACATTCCGCAGGTTCGGCATTCCGGCCTCCCGGCTGCTGGATGTGGCGTGTGGAACCGGTTCACTTGCCCTTCTTCTTCGTCCGTACGGCTGGCGCATCCGGGGCGTGGATGGCTCTAGCCGGCATGGTGAAACAGGCACGGGAGAAATGCCGTCCCTTCCGCCCGGACATCAGCATCGGACATCAGGATATGAGAGACCTGCGGGTCAGATCACGCGTCAATGTATGCACGTGTCTGTTCGATTCGATCAATCACCTGACCACGCTGCGTGACCTGCATCTGACCTTCCGTGGTATGGCGCATTCGCTCAACCCCGGAGGATGGTTGATATTCGATGTGAACAATGAAACATGCTACCGGACACTCTGGAACGGAATACAAACCCTCGAACACCGGGATTTTGCACTGCGGCTGGAGAACCACTACAATCCACACCGCAGAATTGCCCGGTCACGCGTCACCGTGTGTTGGAAGATCAATTCGCGACGGAGAGAAGAGAAGGAAGTGGTGGTCGAACGGTGCTTCACGCATCCGGAACTCTGCAAGGCGCTTGCCCTGAATGGATTTCAGGTGCTGGAATCGGACGATTTCAACTTCTCGGAAGTGCCAGCGATGGGTAAATTGAAGACATGGTGGGTCGCGCGAAAAGACCAATGAGGTGGTTCCCTACCGGTATCCTTCGTATCTGAGCGTCTGATTCGGTGCACGCACAAATCCTATCGTCTGCAGCAGTTCACCCAGGGGCTCGAGTGCCGCCCTTGACCCATTGATGTACTCCACGTCAATCTGCTTCACAGGTCTCAGCGCACCGGGAATCCTGGTGAGGCCTATCAGTTCCCACATTGCGGCCAGAATCAGCTCATGGGAAGTTCCCTCCTTCGTCCAGAGTCTTCCGCCGTACTGTTGTATCAACACAACCGGCGATCCGTTGTGGAATGCGATATACGTCCCCGGAGTCCGTTGCACCGCTGTTTCGCCGAACGGAAATGGGATGCCGGGACCATACGGGTTCCCCGGGTCCATCCCGTTGACGAGGTATGCCGTGCCTGATGCGCCGCCGCTTCGGCGAATTTCACGGAGCAGATCCACCGCATCGGGGATGGCATACTGCATCCCGGAGAGGCCCTGCACGAAGTACCCCCGGCGGATCTGCCCCCGCATCTCCCGGCGCTGCAGTTCTGCAGCAATGATCTGCCAGGAGAGCAGGTCTTCACGCTGGTGAAATTCACGCGCGAGTATTCCATAGCGACGCAGCAGCACATCCGCCTGCCGTGCTGCGACCTCCTCCAGGGAAAGAGAAGGTCCCATCACTCCCGGATGTTGAAGCAGCGACCATCTGCCCGACCATCCCGGAGCCTCCCGCACTGCCCTGCGGGCCCGCTGAACCAGCGGTGAGCTCTGAGAGAAACGGCGCGGACCCAACAAGCGCACCGGCTCCAGCGGGAGATCCGTCTCCTCCGAGCGGGACCTTCTGAGCTTGAAGATCTCCGCTGCCGTGTCGTTCGTGACGGCACCGCTCCAGAACAGCTCTGCAAGTCCGTTGTTCACCGCTGCAAGTGAAAGATGTGTCTCCGCCCGGATATCAGAGAGAAACGAAGCACCGTACGCCGAAAGGAAATCGTGAATCCGCCGTGCCGCTTCACCGGACTCTTCACTGGTTCCAGCCCCGGGTGCAATAAACACGGCGCCATTGCCGCGGCGGAACGGACGAATTCTTCCCTGGGCAACCCCCGCCCAGACCCACTCTGACGGTGACGTCCCATGCGACAACAGGTCAGGGGTGTATTCTGAAAGACGACGATACAGCACGTCCCTTTCCCATGTGTCAGCGGGCAAGGAGAGTCCCTCGAATTGACCGAGGAGAACGTCGACGCCATCGTCACGCTGCAACCGGCTCTTTCCATCAAGATGTTGCCAGCGGTGCAGGAAGGGAATGAATTCTTCGAGCGTGCAGGGTTGTATCTCTTTGCGAAGGAGCGAGAGCGTCTGCCGGTGAATCCGTTCGATGTTGGGGCGGTACACCCATTGGGGTTCATCGGCACCGGGCATTGACGGCGGGCGAAATCTTCCGCGAACCATGTTCCGGTCGTCCGCCCAACCGGCGGTGACCTGTTGGACCCGGTCCGCGGTGATCTGATACCTGCGGGAAAGTTCGGAGACCGGAACAGGCCCGTGATGTTCAACATAGCGACGCAAGATCTTCCCGAGGGCGGGATCGGCATTCATCTGCGCGTACAGTTCATGTTCTTCGAGCGCAACCCATCGGGGCGCGCTGCCGACGGTGAGACGTGAAGCCCGGTGCGTCTCCTCCAGAGTCCTGAGCATTGCCTGAGAGTCCCCCGCACATCGCGCGGCAATTTCCTCTTCCGTCAGGTCACCGAGACGGAGAAGCACTTCCATCAGCTCTTCCGGCGTGCGGGCTCTGGTCCCCTCCCCGGCATGCTGGAGCTGTTGTTCTACATGGTCCACGGCTTCCGGCCGTATCAGCGAAGTGAGCGTTTCGAGATCCACGACCCCGGAGAGCAATTCGCGATTGACAGAGACATACTGGCTCAGGCGATCGGGACGCGATTGGTCGTACTCGTACATATACACTGCCATGAAGTCGAACAGCATGCTGCCCGCAAACGGAGACGGGACTTCGTTCTCCACCGTATGTATCTGGATGTCACCGGAGACAAGCCGGCGCAGGAGTTGACGGAAGCGGGGGAAATCCAGCACGTCATTCAATACTTCGCGCACTGTTTCGATCACCACCGGGAAATCATCGAACTTCCTTGCCACCTGGAGAAGATCCGCTGCGCGCAGACGCTGGAGCCAGAGCGGAGTCCGTTTTCCCGGCGCCACCCTCGGCATGAGGAGGGACCGCCCGGCATTCTGGCGGAATTGACCGGCAAACACCGGAGAGTCCAGCAAATCCTGCAGAACAAAATTTTCCGCCTCTTCAATCGCGATCCCGTCAAAAAGGTCAAGGGGAATATGCCGCGTCTCCGGACAACGGAGCAGGACACCATCGTCATTGTACAGCATCTGGGGAGAGGCGTGGAGTTTTTGTTCCGCCTGGCGCGCAAGCAGGAGACCGAGCAGTCCGTTGACACGGCGGCCGAAGCAGGAGTGGATCACGATCCTCGGATCACCGATTTCATCGCGGAATCCCTCCACAACAATGGACCGGTCTCCCGGAATCACTCCCGTTGCGTCGCGCTGGCGCCTGAGGTATTCTACCAGGTTCCATGCGGACCGGCTGTCGACCGGGTACGTGGCGCTGATCCAGGGAAGAAGGCCGGGATCGTCCAGTCGCCCGCCCACCGTCCGCCGGAACTCCCCCACGATCGTACCGAGTTCAAAGCTTCTGCCGATCCCTTCTCCCCGCCAGAAGGGCATGCGTGCCGGGGCCCCGGGCGCAGCGGCGACGGTGATCCGGTCCGGGGAGATGTCGATCATCCGCCAGACGCTTGTGCCGAGTATGAATGTGTCCCCGGGGCGACTTTCAAAAATGAACTCTTCGTCGACTTCTCCGACCTTGGTTTTGCCATCTTCGAGGTAGACCCCGTACAATCCGCGGTCAGCAATCGTGCCGCCCCCGGTAATGGCGATGTGTGAAGTGCCGGGAAGCGCGCGCACGATGCCATTCACTTTGTCCCACGAAATGCGCGGGCGCATTTCCCGCAACGCCTCGTGCGCGTACCGGCCGGCAAGCATTGCAAGGACCCCGGCGAAGAGTTCACGGCTCAAGGATCGATAGCAATAGGACCGCCGGACGACTTCGAAAAGGTGGTCCACATCCCATTCCTCGACGCTCACCATGGCGGCAATCTGCTGGGCGAGCACATCCAGACAGTTCTCGGGAATGTGGGTTTCTTCCACCTCGTGGTCATGCATTGCCCGCGCGACAACCGCGGATTCCACCAGGTCCTCACGATGCGTAGCGTAGATTCTCCCCTTGCTCGTGCCGCTGATCAGGTGGCCTGACCGCCCCACACGCTGGAGCCCCCGGGCGATGCCCTTGGGCGATTGAAGCTGAATGACAAGGTCGATGCTCCCGATGTCGATGCCGAGTTCAAGAGAAGATGTGGCAACGAGCGCCCGGATACGCCCGGCCTTCAAATCGTTTTCCATTGTTTCGCGGGCCTCGCGCGACATGCTCCCGTGGTATGCAAGGACAAGAGGTTCATCGGATGAAGCCGCTTCGACAGACTCTTGAGCGCCCAGGGTCCAGGCTGTCACGACCGGCACGGCGGAAAGATTGATCGTTGACACAGGAGCATTGGTGATGCGCTCGTTCAACTTTGCCGCCACGCGCTCGGCCAGACGGCGGTTATTGACAAACACGAGTGTGGAGCGATGCGCCCGGATCAGCGCAAGAACCTCGTCCAGTATCAACGGCCAGACGCCATCGGATGGAAGCAGTGAAAAATCCTCCGCAGCGCAGATCACGCGCAAATCCATCACCTTCTTGTGCCCGGCATTGATGATGTTGACCGGGCGGGGGAGGGCTTCGGATGTCCCGTCGGATATTGAGCCGCCGAGGTACGCTGCAATCTTCTCGAGAGGTCGCTGCGTCGCCGAGAGACCGATCCGCACAAATTCCTGTGCCGCGGCTTCCTGAAGCCGTTCCATGCTCAGAGACAGATGCACCCCCCGCTTGTTGTTGCACAGCGCGTGGATCTCGTCCACGATGACGTACTGGACAGTGGTAAAGAGCTTGCGTGCCTGTGGGGACGTCAGCATCAGATACAGCGACTCGGGTGTCGTGATGAGGATATCGGGAGGATGCCGGAGCATTGCCGCGCGCGCCGAAGCGGGGGTGTCGCCGGTGCGTACCGCGGTGCGAATAGCAGGCAGATCCAGCCCCGACTTCTCCGCTCTTGCCTGTATCCCTGAAAGCGGGGTCTCCAGATTCCTGTAGATGTCGTTGTTCAGCGCCTTCAACGGAGAAATGTACAGGATGCGGACCCCGGGAGGGAGGGGCTCGCGCAGGCGCTGTTCAACCAGATGGTTGATGGCCCAGAGGAAGGCGGTCAGGGTTTTGCCGGAACCTGTCGGCGCAAGTATGAGTGTGTGTTTGCCGGACGCGATACTGGGCCAGCCGAGCTCCTGCGGGGGGCTCGGCCGGCCGTAGGTTTCAAGAAACCAGTCCCGAACGATCGGGTGAAAATCGTCGAGGACGCTATCAGTAGACATAGTGTGCTTGTGGCAATGTCAATGCGGCTGATGCGCTTCTCTGCTATGAGGGGTCTGCACTCTCAGACCTTGAGGCGGGCATGACGGTCACGCATGCATCCCGACACAGGTGGAAAGAAGATACAGAGAACGGCTGCCCCGCGCAAGGTTGCCGTTCGATTTGTGCGATTTGGTTTGCAGTGCGCAACATGCTCAGTGCAATCCGCGTATCAGGATAAGGGCATGCAGGATTCCTGGAGCGGAGTTCTGACCCCTTGTACCCCACCCGGAGAGCGTTCATGAAAACCCGAATCATCCTGATTACCGCTGGCACTGTCGCCATTGTGGCGGCTGCATTCTTCACGTTCGGGGGCTCCGGCGGCGATGCTCCCACGGATCTTCCGCGGGTGAAGGTGACGCGTGACAATATCGTCGAGAAGGCCCTCGCTGTGGGGACCATCGAGCCAAAGAACGAAATCTCTGTCAAGTCAAAAGTCTCCGGTGTTGTGCGCCGGATCTTTGCCGACGCCGGGGCATACGTCAAGGCGGGTGACCCGCTGCTCGAGGTGAAACCCGATCCGACTCCCCTCGAACTGGCCGAGGCCAAGCGTCAGGTGCAGATGCGTGAAGTGGAGACGACCAACCTCGAAAAGCAGCGCGTCCGGCAAGAATCCATGGTCGGGAAGCAACTCATCTCCCGGAAGGAGTATGAGGACTTCGAACGCCAGTATGATGAAGGTCAGTTGCAGCTCAAACTTTCAAAAGAACGGCTTGCCTTGCTGGAGAGCGGCAGAATACGGATTGAAAATACCGAAATCGAGTCGATCGTCAAGGCGCCCATCGATGGATTTGTGCTCAGCAAAACCGTGGAAGTGGGAGATCCGGTCACCCCGTTGACGTCCTATCAGGAGGGCACCGTGCTGATGAAAATCGCCAACATGGAACGATTGATATTCAAAGGGACGGTGGATGAAATCGATGTCGGGAAGCTGCGGGAGGGAATGGTTGCGGAACTGAAGGTCGGCGCCTTGCCGACCGACAAGATCACCGGCACACTGTACAAGATTTCGCTCAAAGCAGAGAAGAAAGAAAATGCCACGGTCTTCCCCATTGAGATCTCCGTCCCCGGAGGAACGAAAACGACTCTCCGTGCGGGCTATTCCGCGAATGCCAGCATCATCATCCAGAAGAAAGACAGCGTGCTGACCATCCCCGAGCGGGTGGTGACCTTCCGCAACGACTCGGCATTCGTCAAGGTTCCCCTCGGCTCAGGGAAGGAGGAAGAGAGGGTCATCAAGACGGGATTGAGTGACGCCATCAAGGTCGAAGTGACAAGCGGTCTGCGGGAGGGTGATGAGGTGTTCGAAAAGCCGGTGAAGAAAATCGAATGAGCGGTCTGATCACCACACTGCGCGAATTCGTGCGGGACCTCACCGCGCAAAAACTGCGCACCACACTCACGGTCTTCGGCATCGTCTGGGGAACGGTGGCGATCGTCGTGCTTCTCGCGTTTGGTATGGGGTTCAAGCGCCAGCTCTCCGTCAACATGCACGGGATCGGCGAGAGCGTGGCCATCATGTTTCCCGGGCGGACAACAAAAGCGTTTGAGGGGTTCGGCATCGGCCGGCCCATGAGCCTCCTCGAGGAAGATGTTCACCTGCTCGCATCACAGGTGTCGGGGATAGACCGCATCAGCCCCGAGTACAGTCAGTACGAGACTCCCGTCCGGGTCGGCGAGAATATCACGACACCTCTCATCTCCGGTATTGTGCCGGTCTACGGCGACATCCGCAACATCATTCCCGAACAGGGGGGAAGGTTCATCAACGATCCGGACGTGCGGGAGAGGAAGCGCGTGGCGGTGCTGGGCGATGAGATCAAGAGACTGCTGTTCGGTGAGACGCACGCCATCGGTCGCCTGATCTACGTCGGAACCGTTCCGTTCACGGTGATCGGTGTGATGCAAAAGAAGACGCAGAATTCGTCGTACAACCGCAGGGACCAGGACAGGATCTTCATTCCATCGTCGACCTTTGCCTCCGTGTTCGGCGCGAACCGGCTCAACAATATTATCTTCACGTCGAAGGACCCGCGGCACTCGTCGGAAACTGTCAGCAGCGTGCGGACCGTCCTCGGCCGCAAGTACAGGTTCGACCCGACGGACAAGGATGCCGTATGGATATGGGACACGGCGGAATTCGACAAATTCATCTTTGTCTTCTTCCTCGCCTTCAACATCTTCATGGGATTGATCGGCAGCTTCACTCTGGCGGTCGGTGGGCTGGGGGTCGCGAACATTATGTATATCGTTGTTCAGGAGCGGACACGGGAGATCGGCGTCAAACGGGCCGTCGGAGCCCGCAAACGCGATATCCTGCTCCAATTCTTTGCCGAAACGCTCCTGATTGTCGCATTCGGCTCGGTCATAGGTTTCGGCATTGCCGCACTTATCGTGAAAGCGATGCAGTATGTTCCCATCAAGGAATTTGTCGGGACACCTGAAGTCTCTTTTGAAGTTGCCCTCGCCACCGTCGCCGTGCTTGCCGTCGTGAGCTTAAGCGCGGGTCTTCTGCCGGCGCGCCGGGCGGCAAACCTGAATGTGGTCGACTGTCTCCGCACCTGAGTATGTCCCTAATGCCTATTGCCCATTGCCAAATGCCTATTGCCCATTGCCAAATGCCTATTGCCCAATGCCCAATGCCTATTGCCCATTGCCTAATTGCCTGATATGTGGCGCGAACTCGTCATAGATTTTCTGAAGGATCTCAATACCCAGCGCACGCGCGCGTTTCTCACGATCCTCTCCATTATGTGGGGAACGATAGCCGTGGTGCTGCTGCTATCCTTTGGCGAAGGGCTCGGCCGGCAGATGACCAACGGCCTTCTCAACGCCGGAAACGAGATCATGATTCTGTATGGCGGGGAGACCGGGATGCCCTTTGAAGGGGTGCCGAAAGGAAGACCCATCAGGCTCGAGGAAGAGGATGCCGCGCTGCTCCGTCAGGCCATCCCGGCAATCGACGTGGTGAGTCCCCAATACCGCGCAACTGTGCGGCTGACCGCCGGACGCAATTCCATGAACACGGAGTGCGAGGGAGTCAATCCGAACTTCGAGGAAATGCGCCGGATGTATCCCGCGGTCGGCGGACGGTTTCTGAACGATGCCGATGTGACACAGCAACGCCGCGTGCTCGTGCTCGGCGTGAAGATCGCACAAGACCTGTTCGGCGACCAGGATCCGGTCGGCCGGACGCTCCTCCTGGAGACTATCCCGTTCACCGTCGTCGGCCTGCTGCAGGATAAGTTACAGACGAGTATGAACAACGGGCCCGATTCACGCCGGGCGATCATGCCGCATTCCACTATGCGGACCATGTTCGGCCGCACACACGTCAATTCAATCGTTGTACATCCCCGCGCCCCGCAACTTCAGGAGGAAGTGAAACGCGAAGTTTTCCGGGTACTCGCACGCAAATATCATTTCAATCCGGCTGATGAGCGGACGTTGTTCATCTGGGATTTCATCGAAAACGCGAAGATGAACCGGAAGATCACCCTGGGCGTGACAATATTCCTGTTCGGTGTCGGATTCCTGACGCTGCTCATTGCAGGTGTCGGCGTGGCCAACGTTATGTACGTGGTCGTGAAGGAACGGACGAGGGAAATCGGCATCCGGATGGCGGTAGGAGCACGGAGGAACCACATCATGGCGCAGTTCATCCTCGAAGCGCTGTTGATCGCATGTATCGGCGGTGTGCTGGGCATGCTGTTTTGCTGGGGTGTGGTCTCGTTTGTGCGCACACTCCCGAGCAACGACGGGGTGATGCAGTTTTTCGGACGGCCGGTCTTCTCGCCGGGGACAATGCTGCTCACGGCGTCTATTCTTGCCCTCATCGGACTGCTTGCGGGATTCTTCCCGGCCCGGCGGGCGGCCTCCACCGATCCGGTCGAGTCCCTGCGGTACGAATAGACACACTCCTCGCGTGCACACAATCATTCCCTTGCATCCTCAACTCTTCATTTGTATCTTAGTGTAGTACTTCAATCGAAGAGGAGACAATGAATAGATCGATGCGTGTGATGATGTTCATGATTCTCAGCCTCGCGCTGGCTTCGCTGGCGGTGGCGGCTAATCCCGCACCCAATTTCAAGCTGTCGACGATGGATGGGAAAGTGGTCGAGCTCAAACAGTTGGCGGGGAAGGCCGTTGTCGTGAATTTCTGGGCGACGTGGTGCGGTCCCTGTCGTCGCGAAATCCCCGGCATGATCAGGGTGTACGAGAAGTATAAGTCCAGGGGACTGGAAATTGTGGGTATCTCCCTCGACCGCGGTGGATGGAAAGACTTGAAGCCCTACCTCGCCAAGAATCCGATCTCCTATCCCATCGTCGTGGGTGGAGAGACCGAGGTGGAGGCCTACGGCGGTATCGAAGGTATCCCAACGACATTCTTCGTCGACCGCAAGGGCAACATTGTGTCGAAAACCGTGGGATCAATGGAAGAAGCGGACTTTGAGCAGGCCGTGAAGAAGATCCTCTGATACCCTGCGTCGGTCCCCGGGACAGACGCGGTGAAATGGAGAACCCCTGCCGAGAAGCTCGACAGGGGTTTCTTTTTGTACCCTGCATCCCTGGTGCGCGTTCGCCGGGGACTATTCCTGCCTCAGCACTTGCTCCATCCGCAATTGTAGCACACCACGCATCCCGTGACATGCTCCACATTGCTTCCGCATTCCGGGCATGTCATGTTCGTCACCGGATGTGCCGAGGCTACATGAATATGCGGGGACACTTTGCCCGCTGACGGTTTGTGTCCAAGCCTGGCAGACAAGCTCTCGTCGCGGCTGTCTAGGTAGCGCTCGAGCACCTTGCCGATTGCATCCGGAGTTGAAAACACCTGTCCTCCCTGGCCGTCCCATACCGGCGTTGGCCCGGAAATTCCCTTGAGTTGCTTCACGATCTCACGGGGCTGCACACCCGAACGGAGCGAAAGAGAAATCAATCTGCTGATGGCTTCCGATTGCGCGGCGGCGTTCCCTCCGGCCTTCCCGATCGTCGTAAAGACTTCGCACAGACCCTCTTCGTCCTCATTAATGGTGACGTAGAGGTAACCTTCGCCGGTCTTCACACGTTCGGTAATGCCGACGGTGCGGTGAGGACGCTGGCGCGGGCCCTTCGCGTGTCTGGCCTCAGGCCGAGATGCAGGAGCGGCAGACTGTTTCTTCGCGTAGTCTTCTGTCTGCAGTATTCCTTCTCTGCTTCCTTCGCGGTAGACCGTGATACCCTTGAGACCGGCCTTGTATGCAGCCATGTAAATGTCCGCTACCGTGTCCACGGTGACGTTTTCCGCGAGGTTCACGGTGGAGGAAATGCTGCTATCCACATACTTCTGGATCACGCCCTGCATCTTCACACGGAAGAAGGGATCGATATCGTGGGCGGTGACCACGTAGTCCGGGAGACTCACGTCGTCACCGAAGAGCCTTTTGACCAGGGGATGATAGACTTTGTACTCCGAGAATGATTCACCGTCGGCGTTTTTGACGCGGCGACGGTAGCTGGTGCAAAAGATCGGTTCAATGCCGGAGCTGGTCTGGGCCACAATGGAGCCGGTGCCGACCGGAGGGACCGTGAGGACGGTACTGTTCCGGATGCCGTGATTCTTGATCTCTTCGCGAATATCGGCCGGCAGGGAGGCGACAAACTTGCTGCGGGAATACCCTTCCCATCGAAAGAGGGGGAACACCCCTTTTTCGCGTCCCAGCGCAATGGACGTCCGGTATGCCTCGTCCCTGATAGTCTTCATGATGCGGTCTGTCGCATCAAGTGCTCCCGGTGAATCATAGCGGATCTTCATGAGCAGAAGAGCATCGGCAAGGCCCGTTATACCGAGTCCGATCCGCCGGTCGGATGCAACGGCCTTTCTGATCTTCTCCAGCGCATGGTTGTTCATGTTGTAGTCTATGATATCGTCCATGAACCGGGTGGCGATACGGGTGACCTCCGCCAGGCGCTCGTACTCGAATTTCCCTTCTGCATCGACAAACTTTGCCAGGTTGATGTTGCCCAGATTGCATGCGGTATACGCTGCCAGGGGTTGTTCGCCGCACGGGTTCGTGCTGGCGAGTGGATTGGCATACTCCACATTGTGGTAATCCCGCATCGTATCCCAGAAAATGATCCCGGGCTCCGCGGATGCGTGTGCATTCTTGATAATCTTGTGCCAGAGTTCGCGGGCGTTGACCGTGCGGTAGGTTTTGCCGTTCCAGCGCAGGTTGAAAGGACTGTCGGAGCTTACCGCATGCATGAATTCGTGGGTAATGAGCACGCTGATATTCGCATACTGGACCTTGAGCCGCCGCGGGTCGTTCTTGATCGTGATGAAGTGCTCAATGTCCGGATGATCGACCCGCATGGTCAGCATCAGTGCACCCCGCCGTCCCGCCTGCGACACCGTGTTGGTGCTTTCGCTGAAAAGGTTCATGAAGGCGGTGGCACCTGGCGAGTGGTCAATGGTCGCATTGACCGGCGCACCCTCCGGGCGAAGCACGGAGAGATCAGTGCCGACGCCGCCACCGGTGCGGTAGACCATGGCGGACTCGGCGATGCATTGATAGATGCCTTCGAGGCTGTCTTCCTGGATGGGGACGACGTAACAGTTGGAAAGGGTGGGACGGCGCCTGGCATCTTCACGGCCCGCGCCGTGCATGACGCGGCCTCCAGGAACAAATGTGAAGTCAAAGAGAATTTCCAGAAACCGGTTGTGCCAGAATTCCTGGTTCTCCTTTTCCACAGATGACACCGCACGGGCAATACGGTTCCACATGTGCATCGGCCCCTGTTCGCTCGGTGCGAGGTACTTCGACCGCAGCACATCCCCGGCGAGTTCGTTGTCGCCATAGTAGTCGCGACAATCCAATGCAAGGTCCATCACTGCTTCATTCATCACCACCGGACTGTTTTCCGGCCGGGGGGTTGAAGTCTGCTGTTGTGTGGAGACTTCTGTTGTGGTTTCCTTGCGGGGCATGCTCGTGGACTCCATCATGATAACCTGCTTATCGAGACACAGTAAAAGAACCTGACAGGCCGCCGGTAGGTTCCGGGGGCGTGTCTTTCGACCGCTCTACATCGTCAGTGTGGTTCGCCGGGGTTGTGGGGTTCTTGCCGTGAGAACTCGGCGAGTCTCCGGTCTGTCCGTCCCTCCTGCCAAGTTCCAGGTCCCCGGCAAGGCGTGTACCATAATGAACAGTAAGGACTTCCGACATTCGGCTGCCACAGAAGGCGAACAACAGTCGAGTCGTGGCGAAAAATATAGCATGTTGTCGTAGAGAAGTCAAGTTAATTTTTCGGCAAGTGCTCGATCTCTATGTCAATGCTGAAGTTTTGCCCAAAGAATTTTCGCGCAGAATTATTCTATGAGCGCACAGTGCGTGAGAATATCTGAGCGAATCTTCACTCAGTCCTTGCTTTTCAACTTTCGCTGAGGTATCATTCGACACTTCAACCCTTCACGTCCCCTGTTAACCAGGATCACCCCATGTCTCTTGCAGTCGATTTTGCTACCATCCCTGAAATGTTCTGGCGCCTGACGGAAAAATTCTCAGGCGAACACCGACCACTGCTCATGCACAAGGTGGATGACACATACAGGGGAATCAGCTACGCTGACGTCCGAAGCCGCGTTGAGCTGTTCGCATTCGGGCTGGCGTCGCTCGGTGTCAAACGCGGCGACCGCGTGGCCATCATCGCGGAAAACCGGCCGGAATGGGTCATCAGCGATATGGCCATCGCCTCCATGGGGGCAATCGACGTCCCCGTGTACCCGACAATGACGGCCAAGCAGATCGAGTACATCTTCAACGATGCCGGCGTGAAGATTGCCATCGTCTCCAACCAGTTCCAGCTGAATAAGGTGATGCGTGTGTATCCCGAGGTCACCACCCTGGAGAAGGTCATCCTCATTGCGGAGAAAGGTCCCATCCCCGAACCGGACACCCTCTCGTTCTCGACGGTCATGGACATGGGCAAGGCACTGCGGAAAGAGCAACCCGACCTGCTTTCAGCATCGATGGCGATGGTGAAGCCCGATGATTTGTTAACCCTTATCTATACTTCGGGTACAACCGGAAATCCCAAAGGGGTCATGCTCACCCATCAGAACCTCGTCTCGAACGTCAAGGCGGCGGCACAGGTCATAGAAATTGGAGCAACGGACATCATGCTGTCGTTTCTCCCCCTGAGTCATTCCTTCGAGCGGATGGCGGGATACTACACAGGGATGTCGTGCGGCGCAACGATTGCCTATGCCGAAAGTGTGGAGACGGTTCGCGATAATATGCTGGAAGTACGGCCTACGATCATTACCACCGTCCCCCGGCTCTTTGAGCGGATCTACAGCCGTGTCATGAAGCAGATGGACGCGAGCTCGCCGCTGAAAAAGAAGATCTTCCATTGGGCCATCGATGTGGGCCGGACATTTGCAGAGGCACACAAACGGGGAAATGTGGGTCCGGGCCTGAAGCTGCGTCACGCCATCGCCGACCGTCTGGTGTACAGTAAGCTTCGCGAGAAGACAGGAGGGCGCATGAAATTCTTCTGCTCGGGAGGTGCTGCGCTCGGCAAGGAATTTGGTGAGTTCTTTGACGCCGTGGGGCTCACGATCATTGAAGGCTACGGACTCACGGAAAGCTCTCCGGTCATCTGCGTGAACCGTCTGCACGACTACAAATTCGGCTCCGTCGGGCCCGCGGTCCCCGGGGTCGAAGTCCAGATCGCCCCGGATGGCGAAATCCTTGCCCGCGGTCCGAATATCATGAAAGGATACTGGAACAACCCCGAGGCCACCCGTCAGTCCATAGACGACGAGGGTTGGCTCCATACCGGGGATATAGGTTTTCTTGATCCCGGGGGATTTCTCCATATTACGGACCGGAAAAAGCATCTGTTCGTCAGTTCGGGTGGAAAAAATATCGCGCCCCAACCCATCGAAAATCTGTTCCTTTCGAGCAAATACATCGAGCAGTTCATGCTCATCGGTGACCGCCGCATGTTCCTCACTGCCTTGATCGTTCCGGATTTTGATGCGCTCCGCGAATTCGCCGACAGCCATAACGTCTCCTACGCTACGAACACTGACCTGACCCGCGATCCGCTCGTCAACGAGCTGATGGATAAAGAGATCAACAAGATCCAGCGGGACCTGGCAAACTTTGAGCGGGTCCGGCGCTTCACGCTTCTGGAGAAACAGTTCTCTATAGAAGAAGGGGAGCTGACCCCGACGCAGAAAATCCGCAGGAAGGTGGTCGAAGAGCGGTATGCGCATATTATCAATGGCATGTACGAGGGGATCACCTGACCGCGTTGACATTCTAGCCTCTTTTCGGTAACTTTTACCACTTGACCGTGCCCGACGCGTTTTCAGCCGGGCACGTTCTTCAAACTTTCCCCCCCGTCACGGTGTTTGGAAAAGCAGGAATGATCGAACAGTACATCCCCATCGTGATCATGCTCCTGATCGGCGTCATTGCCGGGATCATCTTTACGAATATCAACAAGTGGCTCGGGCCGCGCAGGCCGACGGAAGAGAAGCTCTCAACCTACGAAAGCGGCATGGAACCGATCCGCACCGCCCGCGAACGGTTTTCGGTAAAGTTCTATCTCGTCGCCATGCTCTTCATCGTCTTCGATATCGAGATTGTCTTTCTGTATCCGTGGGCTGTCGTCTTCAGGCGACTTGATGTCGCCGGCATACTGGGTATGGGAGTGTTCCTCGTCATACTTGTGCTCGGCCTGGCCTACGAGTGGCGCAAGGGCGGGATGGACTGGCGGTAGCAAGGAGAAGGCAATGGGACTGGAGACGTTGCACAGTGATGGTTTCTTAACGGCGCGCCTCGACGACGTCATCGCATGGGCCCGCAAGAACTCCCTCTGGCCGATGCCGATGGGGATTTCCTGCTGTGCCATCGAAATGATGGCTGCTGCGTCCCCCCGTTTTGACATTTCCCGGTTTGGCTCCGAGGTTATGCGTTTCACCCCGCGACAGTGCGACGTCATGATCGTCGCAGGTACCGTGACGTACAAAATGGCAAAGGTCGTGCGGAAGATCTACGATCAGATGCCGGAACCCAAGTGGGTCATTTCCATGGGCGCCTGTGCTTCCTCCGGGGGGATGTTCCGTTCCTATTCGGTGGTGCAGGGGATTGACCAGTTTATGCCCGTGGACGTGTTCGTCGCGGGTTGTCCGCCGCGCCCTGAAGCCCTCCTGCAATCATTGCTGGAACTCCAGAAAAAGATTGACCGCGAACGCACGTTCGGACTAAGCCCCAGGCATGCGCCGTCGCAAATCGCCGGGTCCACCCCATGAATGATCAGATAAAGAAAAAGCTCTCTTCTCTCGGCCCCGACGTCGTCACAGCGACGCAGGAATTCCGCGGGGAGTTCACCGTGACGGTCGACCCGAAAGCAATCGTCAGTGTCTGCACGCTGTTGCGGGACGATGCCGGGCTGGCGTTCGACATGCTTATTGATCTGACCGCAGTCGACCGGTACCGGCCGGAGGCAAGATTCGAAGTTGTGTATCATCTCTACTCGCTGAAGAACCGCCGTTATCTTGTCATCAAGACTCTTGTCGACGAAGCCCACCCCGAGCTCCCTTCGGTGACGGCTGTCTGGCCGGCGGCCAACTGGCATGAACGTGAATCGTTCGACATGTTCGGTATCAAATTCTCCGGTCATCCTGATTTGCGCCGGCTGTACATGCCCGAAGAGTTCGAGTACTACCCCCTGCGGAAAGATTTCCCGCTCATGGGGATCCCGGACTCGATTCCACTGCCGCGTCGCTGACACAACGATATGCGACTCTTCATTTCAATGGACGATCTCCTTGGCAGCACGCTCACTTGAAGAACCCAGGCGGAGCCAGATTCTGGCCGCGCTTGAAGATCAAGACACGACGGTACTGATCGCCGATCCGCTGGATAACACCATGGTGTTGAACATGGGTCCCCAGCATCCGGCGACGCACGGTGTGCTGCGTCTGCTCATCAAGCTCGACGGGGAAACCGTGCTTGCCGCCGTCCCGGAGATCGGCTATCTCCACCGCGGCTATGAGAAGATTGCGGAGAACTGCTCGTACCACGAATTCATTCCGCACACGGACCGGCTCGATTACCTTTCACCTATCTCCAACAATGTTGCGTATGTCCTGGCCGTGGAGAAGCTTCTGGGAATCGAATCTCCCCGGCGCGCACAATATATCCGGGTGCTGGTCAGCGAGATGTCCAGAATTGCCTCCCACCTCGTGGCGACGGGCAGCATGGCGATGGATGTGGGTGCACTGACGGTGCTGCTCTGGACGTTCCGCGAACGGGAAAAGATCCTGGATATCTATGACGTGCTGTGCGGGGCACGCTTCACGACAAGCTACACCCGTATCGGCGGATTGCAGCAGGATTGGACGGCGCAGACCACGGAGATGCTCCGGCAGTTTCTCGGCGAGTTCGACAAGGACCTCGACGAAGTACAGAACCTCCTGCAGACGAACCGGATATTCATCGACCGGTGCGAAAACGTGGGGCACATCTCCAGGGAGGATGCGATTGCGTGCGGGTTGACGGGGCCGATGCTGCGTGCCTCCGGCGTACCGCGGGATCTCCGGCGTGACGTTCCCTATCTCATGTACCATGAGCTGGATTTTGATGTCATCACCTTCCCCGAAGGCGACGCGCTGGCCCGGTTCTATGTCCGGCTCGCCGAGATGCGCGAGAGTGCAAAGATCCTCAGGCAGGCGCTGGCAACGTTGCCCCAGGGCCCGTACAATGCGTTTGCCACGAAACATGTCCTCCCGCCGAAAGAACGCACCTATACGCGGATGGAAGAGCTGATCCATGATTTCATGCTGGTCAATCTGGGCATTAACCCGCCCGTCGGCGAAGTATATCAGGCCGTGGAGTCATCAAAAGGAGAGTTGGGGTTCTATATCGTCTCGGACGGGACCGGTCAGCCATGGCGAATGAAGATCCGCACTCCCTCGACATGCAATATCTCCACGCTTCCGTTGCTGCTCAAAGGCGGCATGATTTCCGACATCGTTGCAGTGATCGGGAGTATGGATCCGGTGATGGGGGAAGCCGATAAATGAACAACACGCACAGAAGTCACGCATGAGTACGGGCGAAAAAACCATCGGACTCTCCGAAAGCAATCTCCAACGCATTGAAGCGCGCAAGGCGCGCTACCAGCATCCCCAGTCGGTGCTGCTTGAAGCACTCTGGATGTGGCAGGAGGAACACGGATGGATTTCCGAAGAGGGTATGCGGTACATCGGTGATCTCGTCGGCGTGCCTTACCACCACGTCCTCGGTGCCGTCACGTTCTATACCATGTTCAACCGGAAGCCGGTGGGGCGGCACAAGCTTGAGGTCTGCACGAATGTCTCGTGCATGCTGCGCAACAGCGAGAGCATTCTCAAGCACATTGAAGACCGACTGCAGATCAAGACCGGTGAGACCACGAAGGACAACCGCTTCACACTGGTTGAAGCTGAATGCCTCGGTTCCTGCGGCACCGCACCCGTGATGCAGGTCGGTGATCGCTATTACGAGAACCTGGATGCATCCAAGGTGGACAAGATCCTGGACGACTTGAAATAGTATGGAACCATTGCTCCTTCCCCCTATTCCCGGATATCACCGTCTCGACGTTTATGAAGCCCACGGCGGCTATGCAATGCTGAAGAAGGCCCTCGGCATGAAGCCCCCGGACATCACCAACGAGGTGAAAGCGTCCAGCCTGCGGGGGCGCGGCGGTGCGTGTTTTCCGACCGGCCTGAAGTGGTCGTTTATGCCCCGCGAGTCCTCGAAGCCGAAATACCTCTGCGTCAACGGTGACGAGAGTGAACCGGGGACGTTCAAAGACCGGCAGATCTTCGAACAAAACCCACACCAGCTGATCGAGGGGACTGTCATTGCCTGCTATGCGATGGGGATCGGCACGGCGTACCTGTACGTGCGGGGTGAGTACAAACACTGGATCGATCTCGTCCAGAAGGCGGTCGATGACGCGTACGCGCACGGTTATCTCGGCCAGAACATACTCGGGTCGGGATTCAGCCTCGAGTTCACGCTTCATCGTGGGGCCGGGGCGTATATCTGCGGCGAAGAATCGGCCTTGATGAATTCCCTGGAAGGCCAGCGCGGATATCCGCGGGTCAAGCCGCCGTTTCCCGCGCAGAACGGACTCTGGGGTTGTCCCACGACGATCAATAACGTGGAAACCATCGCCAACGTCCCGGTGATCCTCCGCATCGGTGCCGAGGCCTATGCAAAAATCGGCGCGCCGCGTCACCCCGGTCCGATTCTCGTAGGCATCAGCGGACACGTGAACAAGCCCGGCGTCTATGAAATGCCCACAGGCGTTCCCCTTCTTGAGATCATTCACGCGTATGGCGGCGGTGTGCCGGGGAACAAGAAGATCAAAGCCGTCATCCCCGGCGGATCGTCAACGATGGTCCTCCGGGGCGATTCGCTCGAGGGCGTCTGTATGGACGCCGAAAGCCTCAAGGCCGCCGGTTCTTCGGTGGGCACAGCGGGCGTGATCGTGATGGATGAGGATACCGACCTTGTGAAAGTGCTCTGGCGCATCTCACAGTTCTACCATCATGAGTCGTGCGGCCAGTGCACGCCCTGCCGCGAGGGGACCGGCTGGATGGAGAAGATCCTCAAGCGGTTCGTACACTCCGACGGATCCTATGCGGATATCAACCTCTTGCGCGATATCGCCAACAACATTGAAGGCAATACGATCTGCGCGCTCGGCGATGCGGCGGCGTGGCCGGTGCAAAGCATGCTCAAGACATTCCGCGGGGAATTCGAAAGCCGGGTCACGAAATGAAAATCGCGATCACCCGTCTCTCACCCGCTACTTCCGACGTCCCCCTCCCCACGTATGCAACCGACGGTGCCGCCGGCATGGACGTCCGTGCCGCCGTGGAGCACGACCTGGTGGTCCGGCCCCGGGAAACCGTGCTCGTCCCGACGGGCTTCGCCATGGCCATACCGCCGGGATTCGAGGCACAGATCCGGCCGCGCAGCGGCCTCGCGATCAAGCATCAGATCGGCATCCTCAACGCCCCCGGTACCATCGATGCGGACTACCGTGGGGAGGTGCGCATCATTCTGACGAACTTCAGTGAGGTGGACTTCCCCGTGAGGCGCGGTGACCGCATTGCACAGATGGTGATCGCGCCGTACGTCAAAGCGGAATGGGAGGAATGCCCATCGCTTGATCCGACCGACAGGGGAGACGGCGGTTTCGGCCACACCGGGAGGTAATCCATGCTCCAACGACGCTTGCCCCGGCCTTCCAGCACTACGTCCGGCGCTGCAGCGTATGCGCTCGCGGGTCTCGCCCTCCTGGGTGTGGCCTACAGCGTGCGTGAAATCCTCTCACCGTTCGTGGTTGTCGCCGCGGTATTGTACCTGCTGTACCCTTTCCGATCGCAGGAGTTTGTCCGCCGGGTCATGGTTGCCATCATCCTCCTGTTCCTGGTCTGGGGTTTCCACACGGTGTCTGCACTGCTCGTTCCGTTCGCTGTTGCCTACGTTCTGGCCTACCTGTTTGATCCGCTTGTCACACGGCTCAGCCTGCTGCGTATCCCGCGATGGGGCGGAAGTCTGCTCGTCGTGCTGAGCGTTGTCGGCGCGCTCGTCGGCACGGCGCTCTTTGTCGCGCCGGCGATTGCCGGACAGATGGAAGGCCTTGTGAACGGCCTGCAATGGCTGGTGCAGAACACAAAGGCATGGCTTGCATCTGACGAACCCGCACGCGCCCTTGCACAACTCGGCATTCCCGTGGAAAAGGCACGTGAAATTCTCACGACCGAACTGGTTCCGCGCCTGGAAGGCATCGTGTCGTCACTCGTCACAGGCGTGTTCGGCGTTGTCACCGGCATCTCCTCCATCGCCGTCCAGGTCGTCAACATCATCATTATCCCGTTCCTGGTGTTCTTCCTCCTGAAGGACTTCCCTGTCATCGGAAAGAAATTTGTTTCCCTTTTCCCGATCCCCCGCCAGCACACGGTGCGCGCGACACTCGCCGCGGTGGATGAATTGATGGGCCGGTACGTTCGCGGCTCGGTGATCGTGGCGCTCATCCAGGGAACCATCGCGGCACTCGTGCTCTGGATTGCAGGGGTGAGTTCGCCGCTGGTGCTGGGGATCATGACGGGGTTGCTCGATTTCATACCGTATGTCGGTCTGGCCGTCAGCATGGTCGTGGCCACCCTCGTGGCGATGTTTAGCGGTGAGCCCGTCACGACAAAGGTCATTGTCGTGGTGATCCTCTACCTCTCGGAAAAGCTGCTCGAAGCGACGGTGCTCGCGCCGAAAATCGTCGGGTCGCAGGTCGGCCTTCATCCCGTGGTCCTCATTCTCTCCCTGCTCGTGTTCGGATATTTTCTCGGGTTTGTCGGATTGCTCATCGCCGTGCCGGTGACCGCGCTCCTGCTCGTGGCACTGGAAAGGCGGGAGGCGGGAAGGGGTGCCTGAATGGCGGGGATCCTCTATCTTGTTGCAACGCCGATAGGGAACGTGCAAGATATGACGTTCCGTGCACTCGAGGTGCTCCGGAGCGCGGATCTTGTCGTATGCGAAGAACGCCGTGAAGGCGAGAAGCTCCTGAAGCACTTCGGGATCAGCAAGCCTCTGGAACAGCTCAACGAGCATAACGAAGCTGCAGCGACGCATACGGTGCTGCTGGCCCTCAGTGCGGAGAAATCGGTGGCGCTGGTTTCCGATTGCGGGACCCCCGTGTTTTCAGATCCCGGACAGATGCTGGTCCGTGCGGCCACCGGGGCGGGCGTGCGCATCGTTCCCATCCCGGGCGCGTCATCCCTCATGCCTGCGCTCACGGTTACGGGCTTTGCCATCGATCAGTTTCTGTACTATGGCTGGCTCTCTCCGAAAAAGGAACGCCGGCGTGCGGAACTCCGGCAACTCCAGCGCGAGCGACGCACAATCGTTCTCATGGAAACCCCGTACCGCCTGAGTGCCCTGTTGCGCGATCTCGCCGACACCTTCGGGGATACCCGTCGATGCTGCCTCGCATTCAATCTCACGCTTCCCGATGAACGGATCTTCCACGGCACCGCACGTGAACTGTATCGTGATCTCGGGCCGAAAGACCTCAAAGGGGAATTCGTCATCGTTGTCGAAGGCCATGGCCACGAGCCGGGACGATGAACTTCGAAGTAAGCCTCTGGATGTACCCCGTGTTGTTCGGCGGCGCCATGCTTGCCGGATGGGTCGATGCCATCGCCGGAGGCGGCGGCATGATTACCATTCCGTTGCTGTTGAGCATCGGCGTTCCCCCGCAAATGGTTCTGGGCACCAACAAGCTGCAGGCAAGTTTCGGGAGCTACACCGCGGCACAGCATTTCGTGCGAAAAGATCTCGTTTCGCTCTCTGACGCGATCCCGGGCATGGCCTTCACTCTGGCGGGCAGCGCTGCCGGCACGTTCGCCGTCCAACAGATCGACCCATCAGTCCTGAACCTCGTGATTCCCTTCCTGCTGCTGGGGATTGCCGTCTACATGCTCTTCACGCCGACGCTCGGCGCCGCCGTGCACGAGCCCCGCATGCGGCGCATGCTGTTCTATCTCGTCTTCGGGCTGCTTCTGGGTTTCTACGACGGTTTTTTCGGCCCCGGCGTGGGATCGTTCTGGGCAATGGTGTTCGTCCTCGTTCTGGGTTTCGATCTGACACGTGCCACGGGATACACAAAGGTGATGAATTTCACGAGCAACATTGTGTCGTTCATCGTGTTTGCATTCGGAGGCCATGTTCTCTGGTTGCCGGGTCTGGTGATGGCCGGAGGGCAGATTGCCGGTGCTCGCATCGGCTCGGGTATGGTGATCAAGCGCGGCGTAAAATTTATCCGGCCGATGTTCATCACGGTTGTCATTCTCACTACCTTGCGGCTCATCCTGCGGAACCTCTTCTAGCACGAACAGGGGTCAGACCCCAAATTTGATATTCAGCCCCTGAATGGGTATATTCGCCACAGAATGACAATACTCGAAATCATGCCGCGCCGCATGCAGGCGCGCGAATTGCTGGGGAATTGCTGGTTCAACGGCGGACCGGTGTTCCTGTCCGAACTCCAGGGCCATGCAGCGCTTCTGGATTTCTGGGACTACTCCTGCACTGCGTCACTCCATGCGCTCCCGTACGTTCAGGAATGGCACCGGCGCTATGCGGACAACGGCCTCGTTGTCGTCGGGGTCCACACGCCGAAGTTCCAGTTCGGCCGGGAGCCCGAAAACGTCCAGAAAGCAATCGACCGGCTGGGGATTAAGTACCCCGTCGTCATGGATAATGCCGAAATGATCTGGGCTAACTACGGCAACCGCGTCTGGCCGACGAAATACCTTGTCGACAAAGACTGCTTTGTGCGGTGTCAGAACATCGGGAGCGGAAGTTACCGGTCGTTCGAACGGTCCCTGCAGTCTCTTTTATATGACGCGAATCCGCATCAGGAATTGCCGGAATTAATGGATCCCTTGCGGGACACCGACATCCCCGGAGTGCCATGCTACCGCGCGACTCCGGAGGTCTTCGGCGGCTATGTCAGGGGCAGTCTGGGGAACGTCGAAGGATACTCGCCCGAATCGGAAGCCGAGTATAGAGACCCCGAAATCTATGTTGACGGACGGCTCTATTTGCAGGGGACCTGGCGGGCTGAGCGTGAATGTGTGCGATGGCTGGGTTCTGCCGGTGAGGAGGGTTCCGTGTCGATGTTGTACAGCGGGAGCGCCCTCGATGTCGTGCTGGCTCCTCCCCGGAACAGCGTGACAGCGGTTACTGTTGAACAGGATGGGAAGCCGCTGACCGCGGAAAACAAAGGCAGCGACACAATGCTGCTCCCGGATGGAAACAGTGTACTCCCGTTGGATATGCCGCGGATGTTCAGCGTTGTCCGGAACCGGGAGTTTGGCAAACATCTCCTGCGTTTGAAACCCGGAAACCCGGGCACTGCATTGTACTCTCTTACCGGAGAGACCTCGGTGATTCCTGATGTATTCGGGAGCAATTGAGCGTGAGCGAACCAGTGCAATCTCAATGGCCGCCCCCTCTTGCCACGCGAGTGACGCGGATGTTCGGAATACGCTATCCGATCATCCAGGGAGGGATGGTGTGGACGGCGGGCAGAAAGCTCGCCGTTGCTGTTTCAGGTGCAGGCGGACTCGGTCTGATCGGCGCGGGCTCCATGAAGCCCGACCTGCTGCGGGAGCACATCCGCGCTGCACGTGCAGCAACGACGGCGTCTCTCGGCGTCAATGTACCCCTCATGCGTGAGGATGCGGGGGAATTGCTCGGTATTGCCATCGAAGAAGGGATACGGATCATCTTCACCTCATCCGGTTCCCCCGTGAAGTTTACCGCAATGCTGAAGGCGGCAGGATGCACGGTCGTGCATGTTGTTGCTGCGGTCAAACACGCAAAGAAAGCCTCAGAGGCCGGGTGTGATGCAGTTGTCGCGGAGGGATTTGAGGCGGGGGGGCATAACGGCATCGACGAGATCACCACGATGACGCTGATCCCCCAGGTGGTGGATGCGGTATCGCTCCCTGTGATCGCGGCCGGGGGCATTGCCGACGGCCGGGGCATGGCTGCGGCTCTGGCTCTGGGCGCCGAAGGCGTGCAGGTCGGCACCCGGTTTGCCGCGACGGTGGAGTCGTCATCGCACGAGACGTACAAACGCCTCGTGGTGGAAGCAGGAGACGGCGGCACCGTGCTCACCATGAAGGCCCTCATGCCCGTGCGGATGTTGAAGACACCCTTTACAGCCAGAGCTCTGGAGGCTGACCGCCGCGGTGCAACAAAAGAGGAACTCACTGCACTGCTCGGGAGAAAACGGGAGATGCGCGGCATCTTCGAGGGGGACCTGGAAGAAGGGATGTTCGAGGCCGGCCAGAGCGCCGGACTGGTCCGGGACGTTCCGGCCGCCGCCGAAGTCGTGCGGCGCATGATGGAACAATTCTACGAAACATGTCAACGCATGGCGAGCACTCCAGCATGACCCCATTCCTCCAACGTCTTCGCGAGAAAGTCATTGTGTTTGACGGGGCCACCGGGACGCACCTGCAGGGGCAGCATCTCACTGCTGATGATTTCGGGGGCGAGCATCTGAACGGCTGCAACGAGGTTCTGGTCGTGTCCAGGCCCTCGGCCGTGGAGAACGTGCACCACGACTACCTTGAGGCCGGCTGCGACGTGATCGAGACAAACAGTTTCGGTTCCAGCTCGATCGTCCTTGCCGAGTACGGACTTGCAGACCGGGCGTACGAGCTCTCGCTCAAGGCGGCGCAGATAGCCAGGCGCCTCGCCGATGAGTTCTCCACAACGGCTCATCCACGCTATGTCGCCGGTTCCATGGGACCGACCACCAAGCTTCCTTCGCTCGGCCACATCCCGTTCAACGACATGGCAGCATCATACAAGGTGCAGGCTCAGGGATTGCTGGACGGCGGTGTGGATCTGCTCTGTGTCGAAACCTGTCAGGATCTGTTGCAGGCGAAAGCTGCCCTGTATGGCATCTTCAGACAGTTCGAGGAATCGCGCACACGGGTCCCCATCATCGTCTCCGTGACGGTCGAGTCAACGGGCACAATGCTTCTGGGCACCGAAATCGGAGCGGCGCTGGCCGCCCTGGAACCCTTCGATGTCGATGTGATCGGCATGAACTGTGCAACCGGACCGCAGGAAATGTCGGAACATATCCGCGCGCTTGCCGCATCAAGCCCGAAGCCGGTGTTTGTCATGCCGAATGCCGGCATACCCGAAAACGTGGGCGGGCACGCGCACTACAGGCTGGGGCCCGAGGAGTTTGCGCGAATACTGACCCACTTCGTCAGGGACCTGGGCGTGAATGTGGTGGGGGGATGCTGCGGGACCACGAAAGAACATCTGCGCCAGGTGGTTGCGTCGGTGGGATCTCTGGCGCCACGCGAGCGTACCTGGGATTTCATACCGGGTGCGTCGAGCCTCTATCAGGCGGCACCATTCCACGTTGATCCCGCGCCCGTTCTGGTGGGTGAACGAACAAACGCGAACGGCAGCAAACAGTTCCGCGACCTGCTGGCTGAAGAGAACTGGGAGGGGATTGTTGCCATGGGGAAGGAGGCTGTGCGCGAAGGAGCGCATATGGTCGATGTGTGCGCCGCATTTGTCGGGCGGAACGAATCGCAGGATATGCACGAGATCATTTTCCGGTTCAATACGCAAGTGACCCTGCCGATCGTCATCGATTCGACAGAACCGCCCGTGATTGAGGAAGCCCTCAGGCTGATCGGCGGCAAAGCGGTGATCAATTCCATCAATCTCGAAGATGGCACCGGCCGCGCCGAGGGGATCCTGCGCATGTGCAAACAGTACGGCGCGGCGGTTATTGCCCTGACGATCGATGAGCAGGGGATGGCGAAGACCGCCGACCGGAAACTGGAGGTCGCCGGGCGCATCTATGACCTTGCCGTCGGGACGTTCGGCATGCGTCCCCATGACATCATCTTTGATACCCTCACCTTTACCCTCGGCTCGGGTGACGAGGAATTCCGGCGGGCGGGGATAGAGACCCTTGACGCGATCCGGCGCATCAAGAAGGAATTTCCGGGCGTCCACACATTGCTGGGGATCAGCAACATCTCGTTCGGTCTGTCGCCGCAGGTCCGCCACGTGCTCAACAGTGTCTTCCTCCACTATGCCATTGAGGCCGGGCTCGACATGGCCATCGTGCACGCGGGAAAAATCATGCCGCTGTACAAGGTGGATGAGCGCGGCCGGGAACTGTGCCGGCAACTGATCTTCGACGAGCGTCGCTTCGAGGAGGTCCCTGTATGAGCGCAGGTCCCGCACCCCGCAAGCTGGTGTTTGACCCCTTAACGGAACTTATGTCCCATTACGCAGCACAGACCCCCCAGAAGAGGGAAGCCGTTGCGCGTGCTGTGAGCGTCGAAGATCGGCTCAAGAACCGCATTATTGATGGCGATAAGGTCGGCCTGCAGTCCGACCTCGATGAGGCCCTGCACCAGTACCCCGCTCTGGAGATCATCAACACGATTCTTCTTGACGGGATGAAGGTGGTGGGCGAATTGTTCGGCAGCGGCCAGATGCAGCTGCCGTTCGTGCTTCAATCGGCGGAGGTTATGAAAGCGGCGGTGGGACATCTCGAGCAGTTCATGGACAAGGCCGCGACGACGGCGAAAGGAACGCTGGTGCTCGCCACCGTGAAAGGGGATGTCCACGACATCGGCAAGAACCTCGTCGACATTATTCTCACCAATAACGGGTACAAGGTTGTCAACCTGGGGATCAAGTGCCCCATTGAGACCATGCTGCACGCGGCTGAGGAGCACCACGCGAACGCCATCGGGATGAGCGGCCTGCTGGTGAAGTCGACACTCGTCATGAAAGAGAATCTGGCGGTGATGAGCGAACGCGGCATCACCATTCCCGTTGTTCTCGGAGGTGCGGCCCTCACGCGTCGCTACGTCGAACAGGATCTCCGTGCCGTGTATGCGGGACCGGTGCTGTATGCCAATGACGCCTTCGACGGTCTGCGCTTCATGGAACAGATAGCACATGGCGAACTTGCCGCGCACACGAGGGAGCGGACCGACGCCGCGGACACGCTGACCGGCACGGAAGCGAAGATCGCCCTTGCCGAAGTGGAAGATCAGCGGTACAGAGAAACAGCAGCGAAGGACATCGGCCCGCGACATTCAACGGTCCGCACTGACGTGCCGATCCCCGTGCCGCCGTTCTGGGGTACGCGGGTGGTAGAGGCGATCCCGCTGGACGACGTCTTCCCGTTTGTCAACGAGGTCGCTCTCATACGGGGCCAGTGGCAGGTCCGCAAGGGAACAATGAGTGATGAAGAGTACAAGGTGCTCCTGGCGACGAAAGTGCATCCTGAATTCGCGGACTTGAAAGAGCGCGCACGCCGCGATGGACTACTCCAGCCGAAAGTGGTATACGGATATTTTCCGTGCTGCTCATCGGGAGACGAGCTGATCATCTATAATCACGATCAGCGCACTGAACGGCTCCGGTTCAGATTCCCGCGTCAGAAGAGGGACCGTCACCTCTGCCTCTCGGACTACTTTGCCTCCGCGGAATCCGGACGCGTGGATGTGGTGGCTTTTCAGCTCGTCACCATGGGACGGGCTGCATCCGCATATTCGGCACAGCTGTTCGCCGCAAACGACTACAAAGACTACCTCTACTTTCATGGGCTCAGCGTGGAATCTGCGGAGGCTCTGGCTGAACTGTGGCATAAGCGGATTCGGGAGGAACTGGGAATCGCCGGAAAGGATGCCCCGGACATCCGCCGGCTCTTCTCACAGGGGTATCAGGGATCACGCTACAGCTTCGGCTATGCCGCATGTCCCAATCTGGAAGATCAAACGAAGTTGTTCCAGCTCCTGGACGGTGAACGCATAGGCGTGAAGCTGACAGACGAGTTCTCTCTGGAACCGGAGCAGAGCACGAATGCCATCATTGTCCACCACCCCGAAGCACGCTATTTCAATATTGTATGACGGAAACTTGCAATTCCAGCCCCTTTTCGTTACGTTTGACCTACGAGACAGTTTCCAGAGTATGTTTCGCATCAACAATAGAGGAATACCCAAATGGCAACGATGATTACGGAAGAGTGCATCAATTGCGGCGCATGTGAGCCGGAATGTCCGAATACTGCGATCTATGCCGGCGGTGTGCAGTATGAGTACAAGGGCCAGATGTATGACGCTCTTTCAAGCGACTTCTACTATATCGTACCCGAAAAGTGCACCGAGTGCGTCGGGCATTTCGATCAGGAGCAGTGCGCGGCTGTGTGCCCGGTGGATTGCTGCGTTCCCAACCCCGAGAAGGTCGAAAGCGAAGAGGTCCTGGTGGCCCGTGCCAAAGAAATGCATCCCGAGAAGGAATTTGCCGAGCTGAGCTCATCCACTTCGCACTTCCGCAAGGGATAACCTTACCCCGCGGTTCTCTGTGACTGACGAAGGTCGGTCTTCTTCTGCGATGCCGCTGACCGGCTCCGGAAGGAGTTCCGACCTTCGCCGTTGAATGGCAGGAGGCAGGAATGGGTGTGCAGAAAATCCGGATCCATGATGAATGCTAGGTGCAGATGCTGACATCGGCGGATGTGAAACGGCGGGCGCGGGAATTGGGCTTCACCCACGTCGGTGTTGCGAATGCCGCGGTGCTGGAGAACGAGGCTGCGCTGTTCGATGAATGGTGCGGGTGGGGCTATGATGCGACGATGGGTTGGATGCGAAGGCGCGCACACGAGCGCCGTGATGTGCGTGCGGTCCTCCCCGACACCCGGTCGGTGATCGTTGTAGCTCTCAACTACGCCGCTCCGCGGGAGTACCGGCCTGAGCGTGGTGTAGTGCAGATCTCGCAGTACGCGCGGGGTCGTGATTATCATGATGTGCTCGGCGGTATGCTCACTGAGCTGATGCGCTGGATATCCGCGGAAGAACCGGGCGCCGGGGGCAAGTTCTATGTGGACACCGGACCCGTTCTTGAGAAAGCCTGGGCGGTGCGTGCGGGCATCGGGTGGCAGGGGAAACACACCAACATTATCACACAGGACCAGGGCTCCTGGGTGTTTCTCGGCGTTCTTCTCACCACGCTTGCGCTGGTCCCTGATACTCCTGCGACGGACCGGTGCGGGAGTTGTACGAGGTGCCTTGATGCTTGTCCCACCCGGGCGTTCGTCGCTCCGTATGTGCTTGATGCGCGCCGGTGCATCTCATATCTGACGATTGAACACCGGGGGGATATCCCGGAGGAACTCGCCGGAGGGTGTGGTGGATGGGTGTTCGGATGTGATGTGTGCCAGGATGTCTGTCCGTGGAATATCAAGTTCGCCCGGCCGTCGGAAGAGAGTGCCTGGGCTCCGGGAACGGGTCTGGAGGGAAAGACACCCGACGAGCTGCTCGCACTGACGGAGGAGGAGTTTCTGGGGAAGTTCCGGAAGAGCGCGATTCGTCGCGCGCGATGGGAAGGATTCATGCGCAATGTGCGCAATGCCGCGAGAAATCTGGCATCAAAGGGATGACCCCTTACGCGACGAATGGGCATCTTATTCAGAACATACAGTAAAAGGTAGAGCAATGGCATCGCATCACAGATTGATCATCATCGGGTCCGGTCCTGCTGGCCTTACCGCAGCGCTCTATGCCGCGCGGGGGAATTTGAGCCCGGTCGTGTTTGAAGGCGTGCAGCCGGGAGGTCAACTGACGATCACCACCGAGGTGGAGAATTTCCCCGGATTCCCTCAGGGGATTCTCGGGCCCGAGTTGATGGAGAATTTCCGGCAGCAGGCCCAGCGCTTCGGCGCCCAAACGTTCTTCAAAAGCGTGACAGGAGTTGATCTCCGGAGCCGCCCCTTCAGCGTCCGGGCCGATGAAGAGGAACATTCCTCCGATGCGCTCATTGTCGCAACAGGTGCGTCTGCCCGGTTGCTCGGGCTGTCTTCTGAGAAGGAGTACATGGGGTACGGGGTCTCTGCCTGCGCCACATGCGACGGCTTCTTTTACAAAGGTCTGGAAGTCGTGGTGATCGGTGGAGGAGATACCGCGGTTGAGGAGGCGACGTTCCTCACGAAGTTTGCGACCAAAGTGACGATCATTCACAGACGCGATGTGCTTCGTGCCTCGAAGATCATGGCGCAAAAGGCCGCGAAGAATCCGAAGATTGAGTTTTTGTGGAACTCTGTTGTTGAAGAGGTGCTCGGCAAGAATGAGAATGGCAGAAAGAGCGTTAAGGCGGTTCGCGTCAAAAACGTACGGACGGGAGTGACAACCGATCTGAGGACCGATGGTGTGTTTGTGGGCATCGGTCATCAGCCGAACACTGAATTGTTCAAAGGGCAGCTTGAAATGGACGCGGTCGGGTATCTGGTGACGAAGGGGAGGGGGACAGCGACCAATATTCCCGGAGTATTTGCAGCCGGCGATGTCGCTGACAGTATGTACCGGCAAGCCATCACTGCCGCGGGATCGGGTTGCCAGGCGGCCATCGATGCGGAAAAATGGTTGGAGGAAAATATCTCGTAGTTCTTCAGAAGCCACCCCGAGATCATCAAGTCTGGCTTTTTCCCCTGACTTCATTCCCTGACTTTAAAGTCTGACATTAAAGTCAGGCTTTTTCCCCATACTTTCCCCCCTCCTTTCATTCACTCACTTTTTTCCCCACCTTTTCTTGCCTGACTTTTAAGTCAGGCTTTTTTCTCTGACTTCTTTCTAGGACTTTTAAGTCAGGCTTTTTTCCTCCGCCTGTGTGACAATTTACCATACTAAATGTCAATATGGCATATATTATGACAAGGTTTCATATAGTAGTGCCATTATGGCTTGTTAGATATGCCAATACGACATAATATTAAAGGATTCACGCGGACGCGCGGGCGGTTATCTCTATAACTAGTTGATAATAAATAACTTAATCGATTTGGCACAGCGATTGAGTGACTTTGATGCAGAAGATCAATGAAGTCAACAAAGGATCAATAATTATTCAGGAGGAGAGGCAATGTTAGTGAAATTCGAACGTGTTCCGATGATCCGTCCGGTCTGGGATGGCACAACCCGGTTCGAGAACGAGATTGAGTCGCTATTCAACAATTTTCTCACCCCGGACTTCGGTGGTTTGAGATCGCCGGCTCTGGACCTGGTCGAACGTCAGAACGAAACCCACGTTGTCATGGAGCTTCCCGGTGTCCAGAAGGAAGACGTCAAGATATCGCTGACGGAGGACTTGCTGACAATCAAGGGGACACGGAAATCTCAGGTGTTGCCCGAAGGGGCAAAGTGGATCCGGAGTGAACGGCAGAATGGAGAATTCAGCCGGACAGTCCAGCTTCCTCATCCCGTCAAGACAGACAGTATCTCCGCCGAGATGACGAATGGAGTCCTGCGGATCGTGCTTCCCAAGGCCGAAGAGGCCCGTCCGCGTGAAATTGGCATAAAGTAAGAGAGGAGACCGCTACTATGAAAAACGGTGAAGTTGTTGTCCGAAGGGAAAATGATAGTCAGTCGTCTGTTCCAGAAAGAGAATACCGCATCCCTGCGGCAGATGTCTATGAAACCTCAGATGCTTACATATTGATGCTGGATCTCCCCGGTGCGACCCGTGACTCGATCAGCCTCACACTCGAAAAGGGCGAGATGCGGGTCAAAGCGGATGTCGGTCCGCTGCACACGCAGGAAGGAACACTTCTGTTGAGCGAAATAGGAGACAACGGGTTCTTCAGGGTCTTCAGTATTGGAGACGGCATCGATACTGGAAATGTGGACGCGCGGTATGAGCAGGGCGTCCTGACGATAAAGCTCCTCAAGAGCGAAAACGTCAAACCACGGGAAATCCACATTAACTAACCACACACAAACCAAGGAGGGATACCATGTCAATCGTTCGTTGGAGTCCGGCACGTGACCTGGCGACTTTTCCCTCGGATGTGATGAACATTCAGAGGGAAATCAATCGCATGTTCAACAACTTCTTCCGGAACGAACCGGAAGAGGACAGCCTTGCAACGGCTGCCTGGAACCCGGCGCTGGATATCGCCGAACACGATGACGCAATCGTCGTGAAAATTGAGCTTCCTGGAGTTGCAAAGGATGATGTGAAAATCGTCTTGCAGGATAACATACTGACTGTCCGGGGCGAGAAGAAGCAGGAGAAGGAATCCAAAGGGGCAAACTACCACAGGGTGGAACGTTCCTATGGGGTTTTCCAGAGAAGCTTCACGCTTCCCTCGACTGTCAACGGGGCCAAAGTTGATGCGGCCTTCAAAGACGGTGTGCTCACAATCACTGTTCCGAAGTCCGAGGAAGCAAAACGAAAGGAAATCGAAGTGAAGGTTCGGTAAGCTGGTTTCCTTCGTATATGGGAGCCGTGTCGGCAGGTGGGCCGGCCGGCTCCTTTTTTTGTGCCCTTCCACGATTGACAAAGATACAGATCTTAGGTATATTACGATATATCAATAACTTACAGAATTTCACAGTACCCCATGAGCAAGTCCACGAAGTGGTTCCTCATCATCCTCGCTATTCTTGTGGTTGTTGTCGCGGCTTTTGCGCTCCTGATGTTCTCTCTGGTATCGGATTCGGGCGACCGGACTGAAACGATAACAACCGGATCGGGAGACAAGATAGCCGTCGTTGAACTCAAGGGTGACATCAGCTCATCCGAGGAAATCGTTCGACAGCTCAAGAAGTACAGGGAGCAGCGCGCCGTGAGGGCAATCCTGCTGCGTATTGACAGCCCGGGCGGGGGTGTCGTGGCAAGCCAGGAGATGTACGAAGAAGTCCGCAAGACCCGGGACGGCGGGAAGCCGGTGGTCGTTTCAATGGGAAGCCTTGCAGCCAGCGGCGGTTACTATGTTGCGTGCGGCGGTTCACGGATTGTTGCCAACCGGGGGACACTTACCGGATCCATTGGCGTCATCTCTGAATTCCTGCAGCTTCAGGAACTCTTCGGCAAGATCGGCGTCGATGTGAAAACCATCAAGGCGGGGAAACTGAAGGATGCCGGAACGCCCACTCGGAAAATGACCGACGTGGATCAGCGGTATTTTCAGGAATTGATGGATGGTGTCCATCGGCAGTTCATCGCTGTCGTTGAACGCGAACGGAAGCTCAGTCACGAGAATGTGGTTGGGTTGGCTGATGGCCGGGTGTTTACGGGGGAGCGTGCCCTTGAACTCGGCCTGGTTGACACGCTCGGGACATATGAAGACGCCATCCAGATCACCGCTGCAATCGCCGGCATCGAAGGGCAGCCGTCGATAGTAAGAGAACGCAGACATCGCGGTCTGCTGGACGCGCTGACCAGTGACGTTGCGGAAGGCTTGACGTCGCTCAAGCAGGAAATCCTGGAGCGGCCGGTACTGTCATATCGCTTTGCCGGCCCGCAGTAATCCGGGCCCGAGCGACCACGAACATCAACCACTCAGGAGGATCATCGGTGACCAAGGCAGACATCGTCGACACGATCGCCACTGCCACCGGATTAACCAAGGTGGAGACTGAAGCAGTTGTGGACGGATTCATTTCCACGGTGATTAGTGCGTTGAAGGAGGGGAAGAATATCGAAATCCGTGGTTTCGGCAGCTACAAGGTGAAGAAACGGAAGGGGCGGATGGCTCGGAATCCGCGGACCGGTGAGCAGGTGATGGTGGATGAACACTGGGTGCCATTGTTCAAGGTATCGAAGGAAGTGAAAATGCTGGTCAATGAGAACATGAAGAAGTCGGACCAGCAATAATCCAGGGAGTAGGAATGGCAGGGGTACGGCATGTGTGCGGTGCATGCGGGGCCGAAGTGCAGCAAAGGGATGCACGCTGCCGGGCATGCGGAAAAGATCTTGAGTGGGGGGACATGCGTCCGGCAGCAGCGCAACGGGTGCAGGCCAGGCGTTCACCCAAGGAGAAGACCGGCGAAAAAAGTATGCGCCACTTCGAACCCTGGCAGGTGATTTCGTTCATCGCCGTGGGCGGGCTCCTGCTCTTCGTTCTCTGGACGGAGCTATCGCGTGACCGCGCAACATCTGCCGCCCCGGCAGTGCAGGCCTCCATGCCGCAGCAGTCCCCGCTCGCCCCTTCGCTTGTCGACCTCGCCCCGCTTGAAGCCGCGGTGAAGGCGAATCCGAAGGATGCCGGCGCGGTGCTCCGCCTGGCCAACGCGCTTCATGATCACGGCATGGTGATGCGGGCTATCGAGCAGTATAAGAACTACCTGTCAATGCTCCCGGGGAATCCGGATGCCAGGGTTGACCTCGGCATCTGCTACGATCAAATGGGTCTGGCGGATAGTCTCCACGCAGACACATACTATGCCCTGGCAATTCAAGAAATGGAGACGGCGCTCAAAGGAACCCCGTCGCATCAGCCGGCAGCGTTCAACCTCGGCATTGTGAATTTGCACAGAGGAGAGCTTGAGGAATCGAACAGGTGGTTGAAAAAGGCCGCCGCGATGGACGCGAAATCGGACCTGGGGATGCGTGCACAGCAGATCCTCCAGCAGCATTCATTGATCCCGTAATCGAAGAAAGGAGGCAGCATGCCCTGCGGCAAAAAGCGCAAGCGCCACAAGATGGCGACGCACAAGCGCAAGAAGCGGCTGAGAAAACAGCGTCACAAGAAGAAGCTGCGCTGACGCACCCGCAACGCTTCCGGGGGTGACCGGATGGTGCACAGTTTCTCAACGCGGTTGCCATCCCGACACCCCCCGTACTCCGGGAAGGGAGCGATCTGGTTGCTTTTCTAGGCTGTTCTTTTTATCATAAAATTCAACTCTATTGCGATTGTTTTCAACAGGTGTGAGGCTCGTCATGACAAAGAACGATGGCATGTTGAAAGGTCTCGTGATCGGTTTGCTCGCGGGCGGAGCCGTCGGGGCGATTGTTGCCCTGTTGTATGCGCCCAAAACTGGCAAGGAACTGCGGGCGGATATCCGCGAGCGCGCAGATGAATTCCGGGATGATGCTGATGAGTATCTTACCACCGTGCGCTCAAAAGCCGGCGATATGGTCTCGGAAGCAAAGAAGCGTTCGGACAGCTTGATCAGCGATGCGAAACGGAAGGCGGACACGCTCCTGGTGGATGCCGAAAATGTCTTGAAAGACGCACGCCAGAAAGCGACTCCGGTCGTGGAAGATGCCACGCGCGTGAAGAATGCCGTGAAGGCTGGGGTGGATGCATTCCGGGATGAACGCCGGCGGTCGTGAGTACATCAGCATTGCCATAGGAGGCATTTGTGGAACTCGTACTCGTTATTGCCCAGATTGTCGCACTACTGTGCCTCTCCGCACTCTGCGTCTATATGATCGTCGTCCTCCAGCGTGTGCGAGACACCATCGGCAATGTGGAAAAGGATGTCCGGGAAATCACCAATCGCGCCGTGCCCGTGCTGGATAACATGGAATACATCACGGCCCGGGTCAAAGGCATCACCGACAACGTTGATGACCAGGTGGCAGCGGTGCGTGAGTCCATCGCGTCCGTCAAACTCGTCGCCGAAAATGTCGTGGAGATGGAACGAAGGGTACAGGAGCGAATCGAAGGACCAATTCTCGAGACCGTTTCCTTCGTGGCAGCGGTCTTCAAAGGTGTGCGCACGTTCGTTGAGCGCGTGCGGACCTGACCTTCCGGGCGCCACTCCAGGAGTTCGGCGCCCGGGACGTGCGGTTCCGCTCGATTCGGGTTCCTGCCCACGGCTGTTCCCCCACGCAAACACTGTTCTTACCAACCATCGCCGACATTCCCTTGCGGATGCCCGTGCCGGCGCACCCATTTTGTAGGAGTGAACATACCCATGAAGGAATTTGCATCGGATCATATCAGGAATATCTGTCTGATCGGACATGGCGGTGCGGGAAAGACCATGATGGCCGAGGCGCTCCTGTACACCGCCGGCACCATCAACCGCCTTGGCAAGGTCGAAGAGGGGAATACCGTTTCCGACTACCGCAGCGACGAGATTGAACGCCAGATTTCCGTGAGCAGCGCCCTTCTGGTCTGCGAATGGAAAGGCAACAAGATCAACGTTCTCGACACTCCCGGGTACACGGACTTCACCGGCGATGTCAAATCGGCTCTTCATGTCACCGATACCGCCGTGCTGCACCTGAAAGCCGTGGAAGGTGTTGAGGTCGGCACCGAACTGGCATGGCGCTACACACTGGAGAACCGCGATGCGGTGATCCTGGTGGTCAACAAGCTGGATCAGGAGAACGCAGACTACGACAAGGTGGTCCATCAGGCAAAAGAAATCCTGAGTCATGACGTCATCCCCATTCAATTTCCCCTGAAGGCAGGGTTGGGATTTGAAGCCATTGTGGACGTTGTGCGGATGAAGCTCCTGAAGTTCGCCGCCGGAGGGAACGGCAAGTATTCCGAAGAAGAAATCCCCGCGGACGTTCTGCCAAAGGCCCAGGAATTGCGCCAGCAGATGCTCGAACTCATTGCAGAAACCGACGAAGCCTTGCTCAACAAGTATCTCGAGAGTGGCTCGCTCACTCCGGAAGAAATCAAGCAGGGTTTTCGTGCGGGCATCCGGCAGCGCAAGCTCTTCCCGCTCCTGTGTGCCGCGGCCACGCAAAACGTGGGAACGGCAGGGATATTGGACTTCCTGAGCGACTATGCGCCGGCGCCGCATGAAATGGGTGCGGTGCACGCGAAGAACGCAGGGGGCGGCGAGGTTGCGATCCAGCAGGACCCAAACGGGCAGCCCGTGATGTTTGTGTTCAAGACCGTGTCGGAATCCCATGTGGGGGAATTGTCGTTCTTCCGGGTGTACGCCGGTACCGTCAGCCCGGGCCTGGACATGGTGAACAACACCAACGGTAAGTCCGAGCGGCTGGCACAGCTCTTCGTGATGGTCGGGAAGGACCGGAAGGAAATCGGGAAGCTCACCGCGGGCGACATCGGGGCCGTGGTGAAGCTGAAGGACACCCATACAAACGACACGCTCACTGTCAAGGGAGTCTCGGTCATCATCACTCCCACGGTTTTTCCCGAGCCGGTGTTCAGTATGGCTATTGTTCCCCGGTCAAAGGGGGACGAAGAGAAGATCTCTTCGGGAATGCACGCACTCCACCAGGAGGATCCCTCGTTCAATTTCCGCGTCGACCCTGAGTTGCATCAGACGATCATCAGCGGGCAGGGAGAAGTGCACCTCGATATTATCGTGAAACGTTTGAAAGCGCGGTACAACGTCGATGTCGATCTCGTGGAACCCAAAGTGCCCTACCGTGAGACCATCAAGGCGGTCGTGAAGGATTCGGAATACAAGCACAAGAAGCAGACAGGCGGACACGGACAGTACGGGCATGTTCACCTGCGCCTCGAACCGCTCAAGCGGGGGAGTGGTTTTGAGTTTGTGGATGAGATCGTAGGCGGAGTCGTACCGAACAAGTTCATACCGGCGGTGGAAAAAGGCGTCGTGGAGTGCATGAAGGAAGGGGTCGTGGCCGGGTATCCGGTGGTGGATGTCCGTGTCGCCCTGCACTACGGCTCCTACCACGATGTGGATTCCTCGGAAATGGCGTTCAAGATCGCCGGGTCGATGGCTTTCCGCAAGGGGTTTGTGGATGCGAGGCCCGTGTTGCTGGAACCCATCTTCAATCTCGAAGTGAAAGTGCCGGAGGATGCGATGGGAGATGTCATGGGCGATATTTCCTCGCGGCGCGGGAAGATCGCCGGCATGGATTCCGAAGGGCGTTATCAGATCATCCGTGCGCAGGTGCCCGCGGCTGAATTGCACAGGTATGCGACAATTCTGCGATCGATGACCGGCGGCCGCGGTGTCTTCACGGCGTCAATGTCGCACTACGAAGAAGTCCCCCGCGAGGCCGCAGAGAAGATCATTGCCGCATCGGAGAAGAACAAGAACAAAGAGCAAGAGGCGTAGTTCCGCTCATGAAACGCATGTGGTCACCCTGGCGGTCGCAGTACATCGCGTCGTTCAAGGACCCGCCGCGGAAAAAGAAGAGCACGCAGAGCTTTTTGACCGCCGCGCGCAAATCCCGGGATGACGACAAGCATCTCATTGTCTGGCGGGGGAAGACCTGCTTTGTGATCATGAACCGGTACCCGTACAACAGCGGGCACCTCATGGTCGTGCCCAACCGGCAGACCGCCGCACTCCAGGATTTGCGTGCTGACGAACTGTCCGAAATCATGCAGACCGTCCAGCGTTCGATAAGGGCGCTGGACGCTGTCATGAGTCCCCAGGGGTACAATTTCGGGGCGAATCTGGGGCGTGTAAGCGGCGCCGGCGTCGACAACCACATTCATTTTCACATTGTTCCGCGATGGAATGGCGACACCAACTTCATGCCCGTTCTTTCCGATACCAAGGTGATATCGGAGGACATGTCGAAAACCCTCAAAAAACTGCAGAAATTCTTCTATTCAGAAGAGAAGTGATTAAACGCTCCCCTTCCGGGGCTGTCTAATACCATGGAGCCGTTGACCGATCTCGAGCTTGTCGAGGAGGTACGTGGCGGAAAACGTCAGGCGTTCTCGGAGCTGATGCGCCGGCACCAGGAGCGCATCTATTGGGCGGCACGCAGAATACTCGGGGATCATGCTGACGCAGACGACGTGACGCAGGAGACATTCGTCAAGGCGTTCATGAACCTGGGGGATTTCCGTGGCGACGCAAGCTTTTTCACCTGGATTTACCGCATCGCCATCAACCTCTCTCTGAATGCCCTCCGCAAACGACACCTGATAAGCTATTTGAGGGAAAGCGAGCTGGCGAGAAAGGTCTTCCCTTCGCACGAGGACATCCACAAGGACCTGGAGGCGAAGGAAATGGAGTCGCTCGTCGCCCGCGCGGTTGCACTGCTGCCCGACAAGCAGCGTGCTGTCTTTGTGATGCGGTATTACGATGAGATGTCGTACGAAGAAATCTCCTACGTGCTCAAGACCTCCGTGGGGGGGTTGAAGGCGAATTATTTTCATGCACTCCACAAGGTGCGGGAGCATCTGAAAAATGCGATTGCGTCATGAGCGAAAATACGCGACCGATGAGGAAGAGGAAGCTCTGGAACAGTCGGTGCGGACATTGGAGGGGCCTGTCGTCGAGCCGCAGCCTCCGGCCGCCTTCTGGTCCCGGCAGCGCGTTGATATCAACCGCCGGATCGATGAATCGACCAGCGGTGTCGCGTTGTCGCTGAGCTGGGCGGCGCGTGTGGCTATTCCCGGCGTTGTGGCTGTCCTCTCGTTCCTTATCGGCCTGAAATACTACGCTCCCCAGCAGCACGACGTGGAATCGCTGCGGGAGGCCACCGCGGGGCTGACGACTGCGACAGTCGAATCATTGTACGTTGCATCCATGGCGGCCCCTGACACAGCACTGTTCAACGACGTCCACGGAAGCCTCGTGACCTATGCGCGTGATCAGGCGGAGGAGTTCTACGTGGAGAACGTCGGAACGACCACACTGGTTGAAGGTCTGTCCGACCAGGAGTTGCATCAGGTGCTGGCTGCTTTGAGTTCTGTGGAGAAATAGTCGAGGAAAAACTATGCGCATGTTGCGAATACTTACTGTGGCGTCTTTGCTCTTGTTTCCGGTGATGGCAATGGCGCAGCCGCCGGGGCCGGGCTCCGGGCAGAACAGGCACTCGTTCGAGCGCATCCAGCAGCTCATGAAGATCCGCATGGTCGAAACGCTCGATCTGAACGAAGAGCAATCGGTGCGTTTCATCGCTCGGTTCAACGAGCATGAAAAGAACCGGCGGGAATTGATGAAGCTCAAGAATGATGCGCTGGACAGGATTGACAAGCTGATATCGGAATCGGCCGACGAGAGGGAAATCGAGAAGGCATTCCCCGACGTCCTGGCGATCGATGTAAGAATGATGGAGGAGCGGGCAAAATTCCATGAGGGCCTGTCGGACATTCTTACGATCCGGCAGAGGGCCAGACTCCTGCTGTTCGATCGGAAGTTTGAGCGCGAACTCAGAGATGCCGTTCGGGAGACACAGCGCCGACGGATGAAAGGTGAGGAGATACGTCCTTAGGCGGTCGATTCCCAAAATTGGATTCCGTTTTCCCATTTGTGGCAAATCTGACCACCTGAGTGTTGATATAATCAACAATTGGGTGGTTCTTTCATGTTTCACCCTAAAGAAAACCGCATTTTTGAGTCGAATTACGAGGTTCGTTCTTTTGCGGGACTAGGCCTTCGCACACGTCTGTTGGCACAACAGTTGAAACCCTAGTTGTGCTGATGCCGTACAGCCGTTCCTCCGTTCTTGCCGTTAGCTCTTACGTCCTTCGTTTCGAATTTGCCGAGAAAACCCTTTCCAGGCAATATCGGGTGCGGCTCCACATCGCTGGACGCCAGGGGGACAGATGGAGGCGGAAAGTGGGTATCGTCTGAGCGATGGAGCTGGGTTTTCTCAATCACCATTAACAAAAATAGAAAGGTAACACCATGCCGCGTTTCTGTACTGTAGTTGGCGTGTTGCTGATCGCCGCGCTGCTGATTTCACCAATGTTCGATGCTTCGGCGGCGATCACGGTGAAGAAGACTGCACGGTCTTGGAATGAATTGGCTGGAACGACGACATCCAAGGGTCCGTGGAACATTCAAAACGGGCTGCGGGCAGTTGGTGTCGGAAGCCGTTCGTACTTCATTGCAGACACAACAGGTTCGGGTGCAGTCGGAACACCAAGTTGGACCATCACTGCGAAGCCGGCCGGGTCAACCCTTGCGGCTCTCGATAGTGCTAATGGAAAGTGGATCAACAGTATCAGACCGGACGTCGTTGGCCTGTATGCTGTCAGCGCGACTGTCGGCGGACAGACTGCAAGCGACACGATTTTTGCCAGCACGTACACCGGCGTTGGTGCCGATGCGAGCGCAGGCTGCTTCTGCCACGCTGCCCCTCTGCCCTCGACCCCGTCGACCGCAGCGGCGATCAAGACCGCGTGGTCGACTTCTGCGCATGCCACGGTGTTCAAGGAAGGAATCACCGGTATGCTCGAAGTCGAGCGGGGCAAAGGTGCCTATGGCGCCAGTTGCATCAAGTGCCACACAACCGGATGGGATACCACTGCCACGAACGGCAACTTTGGCGTGCTGGTCAAAGCAACCGGTTGGGATACGACCTGGTACAAGGGCCTGGAGTTCCTTGGTGGTGATTACTGGACCACGACGGGCGATTCGACAAATTGGGTCTCGCTCACCAGCAATCAGAAGTCGCTGGCGACAATCGGCTGCGAGCAATGCCACGGTCCGGCTGCAGACCACAAAGCAGGCGGCGACAAGACGAAGATTGGCAGGACACTCGACCCCGGCGTCTGCAACCAGTGCCACGATGGATCGAGCAAACACAGCATCGGGAGCTATTTCCGGACCTCCCTGCATGCGAGCGGCACAGCTTGGGAACCGGCCGAGGGTGGCCGTGCAAGCTGCCAGCCCTGCCACACCGGCAAAGGCTTCATCTATTACATAGACCACAACAAGGATATCTCGGGTCTTGCAGCAGTGTGGAATGCAACGACCGATGCCGGCCCGATCACGTGCGTTGCATGCCATGATCCTCATGGAAACTCGAACCCCGGGATGATCCGGACGATGAGCCTGAATGGTGACAGTCTGATCAACGGTTACATTCTTCCGGCTGCTCAGCGCTCCAAGACCGGAAACCTCTGCGGAAACTGCCACCACGCACGCTACGATGTACGGGCGCGTGTCAACGCCGCAAAGCCTCCGTACTACGGGTTTGCCAGCCGCTTCGGCCCGCACGAGAGCGGCCAGATGGATATGCTCCAGGGTACCAGTGGCTACCAGTACGGCGACGAGAACCTCACCGGCATCGGCACGCACCTGGGTCTGGAAGGCGGCTGCACGACATGCCACATGGCGGAGCGTCCAGCTCACGATCCGAGCGTGACGACGGTGAAGAACAACCTTAACCACTCCTTCATGTTTGACACAACGAGAGCAGCGTCCACCGGTTACAAGCCGACAGCTGTGTGCGCCGGCTGCCATGGTGAGATCGAAGAATTCAACGACATTAAAGCAGGCTACGACTACGATCGCAACGGCAAGATCGAAGGCGTGCAGACCGAAGTCCAGGGAATGCTTGACAAGTTGAAGGCAATCCTGCCGAAAGACTCAACAGGTGAGGTGATCGGTTCAGGTACGCTGAAGGCCAGCGATTCCGCGGCCGTCAACGGCAAGCTCAATCTCGTTGCCGGTATCTGGAACTACCGCGTTGTGATGAATGACGGGAGCTTGGGCATCCACAACACGAAGTACGCGGTCGGCATCCTCTACAAGAGCCTTGGCTGGACCCCGCTGTCGGTGAGGCAACTCGCCGGGCTGCCCACGGAATTCGGGCTGGATCAGAACTATCCGAATCCGTTCAACCCGTCGACCACAATCCGATTCTCCCTGCCGCAAGAGAGCCAGGTCACGTTGGTGGTGTACGACATGACCGGTGCTGTCGTGAAGACCATTCTGAACGACGCCCTCAGTGCAGGCAACAAGGAAGCGACGTGGGACGGCACCAACAGCAACGGTGCGAAGGTTGCCACCGGTATGTACATCTACCGTCTGGACGCCGGCAACTTCTCCTCAACAAAGAAGATGCTGTTGCTGAAGTAACGGTTCCACGCTGATACCGGCTCACCGGGATCAGGACGAAGTCCGAAGGCAGGCGGCGATATGCAGCCTGCCTTCTTTTTTGCCCGGGTGGCATAGAGGCAGAGAATTCCGCACATTGCATCCCCCAGGGGGAGAGTCGTGGGTTGCTCATCTGTCATGAGGTTCGTGAAACAGACCGCTCGACATAGGATTGCACTCTTGTGTGCCGCTGTTGCATCCGGCTTCCTGCTGAGCGCGATGGCACCGGCAGGTGACCCCCAGGCCCAGTGCGGCCTGCATGTCAGTCCCCAGCGCATCCGGTCCCAGGATGAAATCGGAGGCAAACACATGACGGCGCGGGGGACTCTCCGCATCCTCATCGTATTTGCCAGCTTCCCCGATGACGAGACGCCGCATCCCAACTGGCCCGCCCATCAACCGCCCCTCTTCATGCACAAATTCATCGATCCCGACACACTGACGCGTTCGACTGAGCCGTTTAACCTCACGCACTATTTCCGCGAGATGTCCCTGGGGCAATATGCCCTTATCGGCGACGTGCTCTGGGTTGAGTCGGCCCGCTCCGGGTCTGAATACGCCAATGGCTCATATGGACGCGCGAATACCGATATCATTCAGGAGCGGCTCGATTCACTCATTGATTTTTCAGCGTATGATCAGTGGACGCGGGTGGCGGATTACACGAACGTCAATGTTCCTGACGGTGTTGTCGATATGATTGTCATGATCTGGCGGACAACACTGTTCGGGTATCTGGGCGAGGCATCTCTGGGGTACAAAGCGGCCATACCGGTGGACGGGAAGCGGATCGAGATGGGATTTCCCGAGAGCTTTGTCGTTTCACAGGGCTCGGGCGTGACATGCGAATATCCCTACGGCGATTCACCCGGCCGGGCAATGCAGACTATGGCACATGAGCTCGGCCACTGGCTCCTGGGCGGCCTTCATCCCTACAGCACTCAACTTGCCGGAAAACATCAATACTGGGGAATCCTCTGTGCAGGTGAACGACTCTCGTCCTGTATGAATGCCTACGAACGGGAACGGCTGGGCTGGATCAACATTCCTGAAATCGAGTCCGACCTCGATCTCTCTCTCTCTGACTATGTGCGGACCGGCGCAGCCCTCAAATATCATCCTGCGAACGGAGACCCACTCGAATTCTTCTATATCGAAAACCATCAGCGGCTTTCGATTTTCGACGACGTGACGCTCAATCCCGGTGACACGGGGATCTGGATTCTCCACCAGCAGCATCCGTATCTGGACCTGGACAATCTGCGTATCAAGCCATCGGATGGCAACTGGGCGTGGGAGCAGGTTGGCACCAATGCTGCATGCTTCGGCCAGGAAGTGCCGGTATTCAGCCGCGGGAATCCCCGGGTCGTTACCGGCGAATCTCACCGCGATCAAATCCCCACGCAATCCAGCGCCGTCAACTGGATGTACGCGTTCAAAGGAGACACCGGGCCCGTCCGGTGCGGGGTTTTCCTCGGCGGAGAATCATTCTCGGGAGCCTATGACACGTCATCCATCACACTGTTTTCACCGTACAGCAATCCCAACAGCAACAACTGGAACGGTCAACCTACGACATTCTCACTCGAAGTTCTGAGAATTATCGACCGCGTGGCAGTTGTCCGCTCTTCGTCAGATCCCCTTGCTGCTCCTCCGGCACGGAGGTATATCGGCATGGATCCGTCGTACACCGATACCCTGCCCGGTGTTCTCCCCCTTGCCTGGGGAGCAGAGTGGAGTGACGGGCAGCCGCTGGAGTCCGATGTTGCATCCTCGACATTGCAGCGAAAGATGGGAGACGACAGCTGGGAAACTGTCTATCAGGGGCCGGCCACGCGATGGATCGACAAGAATATCCACTACGACTCAGCAGGTTCCCGCACGGTTGCGTTCCGTGTGAGGGTGCACGACAGCGGGGGGAAGCTGTCGATGTGGTCAAACGTTCTGCTTGCGCGCGCCTACGGTTTCTCAGATGTCTCAGTGCGTGAGCGTGAGACACCGTCTCCGGTGCGGCTGGAGAACTGTTATCCCAACCCCTGCAACCCGGCGACGACCATACAGTTTTCGATTGTGGATCCACAATTCACGACTCTTCGCGTGTATGATCTGCTGGGGCGGGAAGTGGCCATGCTTGTGAATGAGCCGAAAGAGGCAGGGCAACACGCTGTGCGCTTTGACGTTTCGGGTCTGGCAAGCGGAGTCTATTGCTACCGATTGCAGGTCCGCCCACTGGACTCCGCGCCCGGCCGTGACGCAAAAAGCGGGGCGGGCAGCCGCGTGGAATCGAAGAGACTCATCGTCTTGCGGTAAGAGCAATCGAAGATCGAGGATTGAGGATCGAAGTGCCCTCATTCATTGAGTAATCAGCAAGGCTCAATCTACCATCTCCCATCAGGACGTCCACTATGGACATGATCTATTGTGACTATGCGGCCACGACCCCGGTCGATCCGCGGGTGCGTGAGGCGATGGAACCCTATTTTGGCCGGATATTTGGGAATGCGTCATCGATCCATGCTGCGGGCCGGGAAGCAAAGGCCGCGCTCGAGGTGGCCCGGGCGACCATCGCACGCTGTATCGGCGCGCAGCCGGGAGAAGTGGTATTCACGAGCGGGGGGACGGAGTCTGACAACGCGGCGATTGCAGGCACTCTCCGCGCCGCGCCGGCCGGCGGCCGCCGGGGTATTGTGACTGCCGCGGCGGAGCACCACGCTGTACTCTCCCCGTGCGAAGAGATCGGTCGAACCGGCTATCCCGTGACTATCCTTCCGGTCGACCGTCACGGCATTGTCGAGCGTGACGCCCTGCATGCAGCGCTCAAGAATAGTCCACTGCTGATTTCCCTTATGTACGGGAACAATGAGGTGGGTGCACTCACGCCACTCCGCGAAATTACCGGTCCTGTACACGAGGCGGGAGCGTTGCTTCATTCAGACGCCGTTCAGTGTCTGGGGAAAGTCCCCGTGGATGTCAATGGGCTCGGAGTCGATTTCATGAGTCTCACAGCACACAAAGTGTATGGCCCCAAGGGCATCGGTGCGCTCTACATACGGAGCGGCACTCCCTGGAGCCCGGTCATGTTTGGCGGCGGGCAGGAACGGGGCAGGCGACCCGGCACGGAGAATGTTGCGCTGGCTGTCGGTTTTGCCAGGGCGGCGGAATTGGCGGTGGAATCCATGGCCGGGGAGGCTCTCCGGCTGTCTGCAATGAGAGATGCATTGGAGCAGAGAGTGAGAGACGAATTCCCCGAAGTCAGTGTGAACTCCACGGCCTCCGAGCGACTTCCCACCATTTTGAATTTCTCGTTCGACAGTACACGCTTGCCGATGGAAGGGGAGATGCTGGTCGTGAATCTCGATCTCGCTGGAATCGCCGCCTCGAGCGGCTCGGCCTGCACTTCAGGCAGCATCCGGCCATCCCATGTCCTCCTGGCGATGGGAAGATCTCCCGCGACTGCGGCAGCGGCGGTCCGGTTTTCGTTCGGGAGGATGAGCAGTCCGGAGGATGGCGAGAGGGCGTTGGCCGTGCTCAAAGAAATCGTACAGCGGGTGAGAACAGGTTGAAGGGGGTCGACAAGTCCGCATTGCACCTCCTGCACGGGCCGGGCAGGGGCACACTCGTGATCCCTACATTGATTGCAGCACCAGGGCTATCCATTCGTGCTCGGCGGCTCGTGAAAGGATGCGGCCGCCGGCTACAGATAAGGATCGGGCGATTTCTTCCTCATCCTCACGGAGCAATCCGGAGAGGATCAGATGTCCTGATGGACTCAGGCGCCGGATCATGCGGGGCATGAGCGGGACAAGCACGGTGCGCTGGATGTTCGCGACGATCAGATCGAATTGCCCGGCCGGGAGTTCCGCCAGCGTCGCCTGCATGAAGGTGAACCGGTCGGCGACGCCGTTGACCCGCGCATTCTCCCTCGCATTTACTGCCGACCACTCGTCTATATCAAGGCCCACGGCTGATGCAGCCCCGAGCTTGAGCGCCGCTATGGCCAGTATCCCGGTGCCGGTGCCAATATCAAGCACCCGATCGCCCGGGTGCACCGTGTCCTCCAGGAGGCGGAGGACAAGACGCGTTGTCTCGTGAAATCCCGTACCGAACGACATCTTTGGGTCAATCGTCAGTACGAGGTCCCGGGGGCTTGCGCCGGATGAGTGCCATGAGGGGGCGATCACAAGATGCCGGCCGACCCGGATCGGCCGGATGGTTTTCTCCCATTCGGCGTTCCAATCGGTGTTCTCGATTGGAGTTACAGTGACGGTGGGGAGAGGAGTACCGGCCGCGTTGTGGAGGAGCTCTACTACCCCGTTGATATCTGCCAGCAGGGATGGAGACCAGTGCTCCGTTCCGATGTAGGACTTCAAGATCGTGCCGTCTTCCCAGAACCCTTCAAAGCCGATCTGTCCCAGCAATGCGGCGAGACGGTCAAAGAGTTCCACATCGGCGTGAATGGCTATTTCGAAATAACCGGGGGGCATTGGCCACAGTCCGGGAGGTGCGCCGCAGTTTCTACGGCACGCTCCTGTAGACGACACTCGTCAGCACTCTGCCCACAGCACCGAGACTCTCGCTGCTGCAGTGTTCAGGGATGTCGTTGTGTGTATGCCAGTAGCGATGAGATTGATCGGGGTAGGCAAAGTCAATGATGTCGATGGTCTTGATGCCTGCCTCATTGAGCGGCACATGATCGTCGATGATTTCGTCGCCGATCCGGTCGGAAAATTGCGTGATACCCAATTCGCGTGCAGTATCCCAGACATTTTTCACGACATCCGGAGCGGAACGGACGGATTGCTGCTCCTTGAAAATCTCAAGATCCGCATCCCCGACCATGTCGAGAAGGACACCGTATCGTGGGCGGTAATTCGCCGGTATGGTCCGGGCGAAATGCCGCGATCCGAGCAGATACTGGCTGAGATCGCCCTCATGGCCGTAGTCTTCTCCGTCGAACAGGACGATATCCACTCCGATGGGCGGCGGAGTGGCTTTCATGAGCGCTGCGATCTCAAGAAGCACGGCGACGCCGCTTGCTCCGTCATTGGCGCCAAGGATGGGCTGCCGCTGTCTTGTTTTATCCGGGTCCCGTTCGGCGCGCGGGCGTGTGTCCCAGTGCGCGCAAAGGAGAATCCGGGATGCAGATCCGGGCCGGAATGACGCGATGACATTGGTCAGGTGGAGAGTTTCGCCCTCATAGCCTGCATGGGTGAACTCCTGTGTGCGCACGTCATCGGCGTTTGATGTGAGAAACGAGACCAGGAATTGCAGACACGCGCGATGCCCCGCTGATCCGGGGTTACGTGGCCCGAAGGATGTTTGCTGCGACAGGAGATCGAAGGCGCGGGGCCCGGCAAATTCAGGGATAACAGGCATGGGTGTGCTGGCGGTTCGTGGCTGGCCGGGAGTGCCGGTGCGTGATTGATCCTGAGAACAACTTGCTGCGAGCATCGCAATCGCAAGCAGGAGAGAGAAACGTGACATGATCATCCGGCAAGTATTGTCTGACAGGTTGACCAAGGTAGGAAAAAGGGGCAGGAAAAGCAAAAAAGCGCGCAACCTTTCGGCGTCAGAGCACGTCTAAACAAGAAAGTGGTTTCTCCCTGGGGCATTTCCCCATAACAAGGAGGTACAGCTATGTCCTCATTCCGCCTGGTCGCATTCCTCTGCCTGCTCATGGTCATCGCGTCCGTTGACGGCCGCGCCGGAAACCGGCATTTTGAAAAGAAATTCCAGGTGTCCCCCGGCGGAACGCTCGCGGTGAACACTGATCTCGGGTCGGTCTACGTGACCGGCTCGGGCACCAATGAAGTCAGCATTCTCGTGGAGATGGAGGGACGGCAGAAAGATCTGGATGAGTTCGAGCTCGAAGCGACACAAACATCCGGTGGTGTTGACGTGAAGGGGAAGAGCCATCGGGGTGGATGGAAGATCTTCCGCTCGTATGATGTGAATGCCAGGTTTACCATCACCGTGCCGCGCGCGTACAGCGTGCATCTTGCGACCTCAGGGGGGGATATGGTGGTGAAGGAAATTCAAGGCAAAGTGGAAGGCACGACTTCCGGCGGTGATCTGCATGTGGAACAGGTTGAAGGGGAAATCGACCTGCATACCTCCGGAGGCGATATTCGCGTGGAATCGGTCAAAGGCAACGTGCGTGCCGGGACGTCCGGCGGCGATGTCTATGTGAGATCGGTGACCGGTGACGTCGAAGGAGAAACCTCGGGTGGGAATGTCACGGTTGCCGACGTCGAAGGAAAGGCGCGTGCGGAGACCTCGGGCGGCAATGTCATTGTGAAAGTGCGGGGGGTGAACAAGGGCGTGCATGCGCAGACCTCCGGCGGAAATGTAGACGTGCAGATTGCCAGGAACAGTGCCGCGAACATCGATGCCTCCACCAGCGGAGGAGATGTCGAGTGCGATCTTCCGGTGACCGTTTCCGGCAAGATCAAGGATACGTCGATCAAAGGAACGATAAACGGCGGCGGGCCGATGATTTACGCTCACACCTCCGGCGGCAACATCCGCATCCGGCCGCTGGAATAGCCTGGATATTGACGGGTTGTGGACGGTGGGTCCCCCGCTTCAGCCTGGGCATAGTCTGAGGCGGGGGCACAATCCGCGGATTGCTCCTCTCCCCGCTTGACACCTTACCGGCCGTTTGTTAGCTTATAGGGCACCCCACATCGCCGGAGCTCCCTCATGTTCTGCCCTCAATGCACAACCGAATACCTCAATGGGATTACGGAATGCGCGGACTGCAGAGTTCCCCTCGTGCGCACGCTTCCCCCCGAACCCGATCACTCCACCAATGGCTACGTCCGTGTCCTGTCGACATACAATGCCGCTGATATTGCCATCATAAAGTCAATTCTTGACGATGCGGAGATCGAATACTATTTCGAAGGCGAAGCATTCAACGGAGTCAGCCCGCTGATTCAGCCGGCGGTGTTGTTTGTGGTGCGCGATCAGGAGGAAGATGCCAGAGACGCGCTTCGTGATGTCGACCTCCGCTACATGGGATTGACCGCGAGGGAATAGAAGACACAACAACAATGATCAACATCTCGAGAACCCTGTACCTCACGGACACCGCAGTGATCCTCGCTCTCATGACAGGTTGTTCCCCTGTACCCGACGAATATGTCAGGCAGCGCGAACAGATGGTTCAGACACAGATCGTGAGCAGGGGAGTCAGCGATGAAGGAACGCTGCAGGCCATGCGCCTGGTGCCACGCCACCGGTTTGTGCCGGTGGACGAAGTCCGCAATGCCTATGCCGACACTCCATTGCCGATTGGAGGAGGGCAGACGATTTCCCAGCCGTACATGGTTGCGGCGATGACCGAGCTCCTGCATGCCCGGAAAGGGCAACGGGTTCTCGAAGTGGGCACCGGTTCAGGCTATCAGGCGGCGGTGCTGGCGACGATCGTCGACACCGTATACACCATCGAGATACTGCCTGCGCTCGCTGAAATGGCGAGGGATCGCCTCTACGCGCTCGGGTACACGAATGTCGTGACCAGATCGGGAGACGGCTATCTCGGCTGGCCCGAACATGCCCCCTTCGACGGCATCGTCATTACCGCGGCGGCAGAAGACATTCCCGCGCCTCTCATCGCGCAATTGAAGGAGGGTGGTCGTCTGGTGATACCGGTGGGATCCCCGTACGACGTGCAGACGCTTGTTGTGGGGGAAAAACGCGACGGGAAGTTCACCCGCCGGGAGGTCATGCCCGTGCGTTTCGTGCCGATGCAGCGGAATGCCCCCGACGACGATCAGTCCACGCAAAGGACAATTCCATGACCGACCACGACGTGTATCTGTTCAAAGAAGGCAATCACTTCCGGCTCCACGACACACTGGGATCACATGTCGGCACCCGCAATGGAACGGCCGGGACATGGTTTCGTGTCTGGGCACCGAACGCGGAGCGCGTCTCCGTGGTCGGTGATTTCAACGGCTGGGCGCGCGACACGCACCGGATGCACCCGCGCCACGACAACTCCGGCGTGTGGGAGCTGTTCATCCCCGGCATCAAGGAAGGGATGATCTACAAGTATCACATCGAGTCGCGCTACAACGGGTATCAGGCGGACAAGGGCGATCCGTTCGCAGTGCTCTGGGAATGTCCGCCGAAGACCGGTTCTGTGGTCTGGTCACTGGACTACACCTGGAATGACGCGGAGTGGATGAAGAACCGCCACACGGCAAATGCGCTGGATGCGCCCATGAGCATCTACGAAGTGCATGTCGGTTCCTGGCGGCGGGTGCCCGAAGAATGGAACCGGTCCCTCACGTACCGCGAACTTGCTCCCCTGCTTGCGGAATACGCCCATGACATGGGGTTCACGCACGTGGAACTCCTGCCGATCATGGAACACCCCTTCTATGGCTCCTGGGGATATCAAACCACGGGGTATTTTGCACCTTCGAGTCGCTACGGGACTCCCCAGGATTTCATGTTTCTGGTGGACACGTTGCATCAACAGGGGATCGGGGTGATCCTTGACTGGGTGCCCTCCCACTTCCCTGGGGACGAACATGGCCTGGCGTATTTCGACGGGACCCACCTGTTCGAGCATGCGGATCCGCGGCAGGGTTACCACCCGGATTGGGCGAGCTATATTTTCAACTATGGCCGGAATGAAGTACGCTCGTTCCTCATCAGCAGCGCCGTGTACTGGCTGGATCGCTATCATATCGACGGGTTCCGCGTTGACGCCGTCGCCTCCATGCTGTATCTCAACTATTCCCGCAAGGAGGGAGAGTGGGTGCCGAACGTGTTCGGCGGAAAAGAGAATCTCGACGCCATCGCATTCCTCAAGCGGTTCAATGAGGTTGTGTATGGGCAGTTCCCCGACGTGCAAACATTCGCCGAGGAGTCAACGGATTGGCCGATGGTGTCACGGCCGGTCTATGTCGGCGGACTCGGGTTCGGCATGAAGTGGAATATGGGATGGATGCACGACACGCTGGACTATTTTTCCAAGGACCCCGTCTTCCGAAAATTCCACCACAATCAGCTCACATTCAGTATCTGGTATGCATTCTCGGAGAACTTCGTTCTTTCGATTTCTCACGATGAAGTCGTGCACGGCAAAGGGGCGCTGGTGGGAAAGATGCCCGGGGATGAATGGCAGAGATATGCAAATGTGCGGTTGCTCCTGGGGTACATGTTCGGCCATCCGGGGAAGAAACTGCTTTTCATGGGCAACGAAATGGGACAGTGGCGCGAATGGAACCATGAAGAAAGCCTGGAGTGGCACGTCCTGGCCTTCCCGTTTCACGTCGGGGTACAACGGTGGGTGCGCGATCTCAATGCGCTCCTGCGCGCTGAACCTGCGTTGCATGAGGTGGATTTTTCGATCGAAGGGTTCAGCTGGGTCGATTTTCACGATTGGGAAAACAGCGTCATCGTGTTTCTGAGGAAGGATCGAGCGAACGCCCCGAGAATCCTGGTCGCCTGCAACCTCACGCCAGTCATTCGCCGCGGCTACCGGGTGGGAGTTCCCGTTGCCGGGTACTGGCGCGAGGCGTTGAACAGTGACAGCGATGCCTATGGTGGTGCGAACGTCGGGAACGGCGGCGGTCTTCACACGGAGTCGGTGCAATCCCACGGGCAGATGCAGTCGCTCTCACTCACGCTGCCGCCGCTGGGAGTGGTGTTCCTTGCTGCGCCGTGATGGATCATCCGTTGTCCATCATCCGTAATTCATCATCCGTTGTTCATCATCCGTTGTCCATCACCCGTTGTCCATCATCCATTGTCCATCGTCAATTGGTCTCCCCCCTCTTCAACCCCGCAAGATACTCTCCGATCGCATCCTGGACCATCCGGTACGGCCGTGTGGCCCCGGGGAAATTCTGCATAAGCATCGAGAACACGAGCATCTCGCCGTCGAGGGTTTGTACGTATCCCGACAGCGCTGAAACGGCACTGAGTGATCCGGTCTTCGCGCGCAGGTTGCCCGCGGCAAGCGTCCCGCGCATGCGAGACTCGATCGTTCCATCCACCCCGGCGACGGGGAGGGCATGATAGAACAGCGGGAAGCTCCGGGTATCCCTGTAGACCTGCTCCAGGACACGGACCATGGTGGCGGCGGACGTCAGATTGTAACGCGACAGGCCTGAACCGTCGGCAACCGAAATCCGGTTCGTATCTACACCACAGGCCGTGAGGAACTCATTGACCAGGGACCTGCCGGCTTCGGCGGAGCCCGGGATCTTGTACCTTTCCGCGGCGATGGTCTTGAGTACGCATTCCGCCGAGAGGTTGTCGCTCACCTTGTTCAGAAAGGTTATGACGGTGTCGATGCCGTGCACGTGACGCTGCAACTCGACCATGGTTGCGGTGACGGTGTCGACGATGACCGGGTCTTCCACGGGCACCCCCCACGCTCTGAGCCGATCCGCAAACACCGATCCGGCGTACAGCTCGGGTTTCCAGAGACTCAGCTGCGCAGTCCGGCCACGGCCCCCGAGCCGGATCTGTCCTTTGACCGTAATGGTGTTCGAGCGTTCCCTCCACTTGCGGGAGATTTCCAGGCTCACCGCCGGTGTGTCCGCCACGGTGGTGGCGGTGTTTTCAATAGTGACATAGGATGTGGGTGGATCGATAGAGACAATGGGAGCGATACCGGCTTCCGCCGCCGGGAGAACCCGGACGGTGATGGTATTGTTGTTGAGTGTTACCGGGGAGATGGACATCCCGTCGGCTTCCGGTTCATCGTTCCACATCCACCCTGTCCCCCAGGGAAGATCATCAAAGAACGAAATATCGACCGCCACGCGCCAGGGGGCGGTTGCGGACAGGAGGGGAGCTGCACAGCGTGCGAGCGAGTCGAGATCGCCGGTTGACGTCAGCGGATCGCCATACCCTTTTAGTACCACGAGCCGTCGCACCGAATCCGTGAAGACGGCGGTCGAGAAACCATATGAGGTGCCGAGAGTGCCGAGGGCGGTGCACGTGGTCAGGATTTTCTGGTTGGACGCAGGATTGAACAGCATGTGTTCGTTCAGCGCGTACAGCTGGTCGCCGTGTGTCAGCGAGGCAACGCTGATACCGATGTTGGACGGCGGAAAAAGGGAATCCGCGATCAGCGCATCGATCCGGGCTTTGATCCCGGGGATGGGAGAGACGCTCAGGGCTCCGACGGATGGGGGGGGCGGAGGCAGAGTCCGGAATATCTCGCGGCTGCCTGTGCATCCCACGAGGAGGGCGGTGAGAAGAACGAGTGTGATTCGGGCCGGCATGTGGATTCCTTTTCTGATGACTCCTTCATTTTGGCAAAGATTCATTGAAAAATCAACAGATTGCACGACACTCGGATTCTGGTTATATTATTAGTTCATTGTCTCGTTCACTTTATTGTGGTGGTGACCATGTTGGGCATTCTCAATAAGTTCTTCGGCAGCAAGCACGAAAAAGACGTGAAGGCACTGCGTCCGCTCGTGGAGCAAGTCAATGCTCACGGTGAGGCGCTGCAGGCTCTGAGCGATGCAGATCTGCAGGCAAAAACGGCGACATTCCGAAATCAGATTCAGGATGCCGTAAAGGAGACGGAAGACCAGATCGCGGGGCTGCGGAGCGATCTGCAGGGGGATATGGATGCCAGTGCCCGGGAGAAACTCCTGGACAACATCACCGCGCTGGAGAAGGAGCGGGACGCGATTACGAATGAGGTACTTGACGAGCTTCTCCCCGAGGCCTTCGCCGTAGTGAAGGAAGCGTGCCGGCGTTTGAAAGACCGGGAATGGACCTTCGACATGCTCGGACGTCCCGCCGTGTGGGACATGGTGCCGTTTGACGTCCAGCTTATCGGCGGCATGGTGCAGCACCAGGGCAAGATCTCCGAGATGGCCACGGGTGAGGGGAAGACGCTCGTTGCAACGATGCCGATATATCTGAACGCGCTGACCGGACGGGGCGTCCATCTTGTTACGGTCAACGATTATCTGGCGAAACGTGACAGCATCTGGATGGGCCAGGTCTACCAGTTTCTCGGTCTGACGGTCGGATGCATTCAGAACACCATGGATTCAGCGCAGCGCCGGCGGGAATATGCCTGCGACATCACGTACGGAACGAACAACGAATTCGGCTTCGACTACCTGCGTGACAACATGGTGGTCGACAAGATTGACCTCGTGCAGCGGGAGCACTACTATGCGATCGTCGACGAGGTGGACTCGGTGCTTATCGATGAAGCCCGGACGCCACTGATCATCAGCGGTCCGACGAAAAGCGAAGACCACAAATTCAATGAAATGAAGCCGCACGTGGAGCGGCTGGTCAATGCACAGCGCACGTACGTCTCCAAGATCGTCGCGGAGGCCGAAACGCTGCTTGCGGACGGGAAACAGGAGGAGGCGGGCGTGCTGTTGCTCCGTGCATCGCGCGGCCTACCCAAGCACCCCCGCCTGTTGAAACTCTTTTCCGAGCCATCGAACAAGCGCCTCGTCCAGCAGACGGAGTCCGAGTACCTCCGCGACCAGTCCCGCCGGATGCACGAAATCGACGATGAGCTCTACTATGCCATCGACGAAAAAAATCACCAGATCAATCTCACCGACAAAGGGCGATCGTACGTCACCCCGATAGTGGGCGACAAAGATTTCTTTCTGCTGCCGGACCTGGGAACGGAGTTCAGCCTCATCGATAATGATGCCTCGATCGACAAGGATCAAGCGCGGCAGAAGAAGGATGAGGTGACCTTTCTGTATTCAGAGCGCAGCGACCGTATCCATACGGTCTCGCAGTTATTGCGGGCCTATTCCCTGTACGAAAAGGATGACGAATACGTCGTCAGCGAAGACGGTAAGGTGATGATTGTGGACGAATTCACCGGCCGTCTCTTGCCCGGTCGCAGGTACTCTGACGGGCTGCACCAGGCAATTGAAGCGAAGGAAGGGGTGAAGGTCGAGCGGGACATGCAGACGCTGGCGACCATCACTTTGCAGAACTACTTCCGTCTGTATAAGAAGCTCGCGGGTATGACCGGGACGGCGGAAACCGAGGCCGGCGAATTCTTCGACATCTACAAGCTCGACGTTGTCGTCGTTCCGACGAACAGGCCGATGATCCGGGAGGACATGGAAGACCTGGTCTACAAGACGAAGCGGGAAAAGTACAACGCGGTGATCGAAGAGATCGAAAAGATGCGTGCGCTGAACAGGCCCGTGCTGGTCGGCACGACCAGCGTGGAGGTGTCGGAGACGCTCAGCCGCATGCTGAAGCGCAAGAATGTTCCGCATAACGTGCTGAACGCCAAGCACCATCAGCGTGAGGCGGAGATCGTGGCGCATGCCGGCTTGCCGGGTATGATCACCATTGCCACGAACATGGCCGGACGCGGTACCGATATCAAGCTTGGTCCCGGGGTCCGGGAGGCCGGCGGTTTGCATATCGTCGGAACGGAGCGGCACGAGGCGCGGCGCATCGACCGCCAGTTGCGCGGCCGATCGGGACGCCAGGGCGATCCGGGTTCATCGCAGTTCTTCCTGTCGCTGGAAGACGATCTCATGCGCCTCTTCGGCAGCGATCGTATTGCCTCCGTCATGGGGCGCATGGGGCTGAAAGAGGGTGAGGTGATCCAGCACCGCATGATCACCCGGTCGGTGGAACGCGCCCAGCGCAAGGTGGAAGAGAACAATTTCGGTATCCGCAAACGCCTTCTGGAATACGACAACGTAATGAACCAGCAGAGGGAGGTCATCTATAATCGCCGCCGGAAGGCGCTGGTGAGTGATCGCATCAAAGACGACATCATGGACCTGGCCGAGGAATTCGCGCAGAAGCTGGTGGAGAAATACTATGATGAAGGCGAGATTACGGCCCTGCAGGATGAGTTGCGGGCCCAGCTGCTGGTGAATCTCGATGTGACGCCGGCGCAATGGCAGGATCTGGGTGCCGACGGTGTGCGGGCGAAGATCCTGGCGGAGGCCTCGGAATTCTACAAGCGCAAGGAGGAAAAGCTCGGACCGGAAATGATGGGGCAGATCGAAAAGATGGTCGTGCTCCAGAACATCGATGAGAAGTGGAAAGACCATCTGAGGGAAATGGATGATCTGAAAGAGGGGATCCACCTCCGGGCGTACGGCCAGAAGGATCCTCTGGTGGAATACAAGACAGAGGCCTTCCGGATGTTCATGGAATTGCTGGATCTGGTGAACACCGAGACGGTCACCACGGTCTTCCGGCTGTTCCCCGCGGCGGCGCAGCAGCTGCCGATCCGCGGGCCGCAACGGCCACCGCAGCAGATGCATATCACCCATGACGCCACGGACGGCATGGGGTTCCGGTCGAACCGGGCACCCGACGAACCGCCCGCCGCCGGCGCGGCGGACGGTCCTCCGCGTGCCGGTAAACCCCAGCCCATCCACGTCGGCGACAAAATCGGGCGCAACGACCCCTGTCCCTGCGGGAGCGGCAAGAAATATAAACAGTGTCACGGCCGATAACGGACCCCCTGACCACAAGGAAAACCACGGCATGAAAAAAATCGAAGCGATTATCCGTCCGTTCCGCATCGACGATGTCCGCGAAGCCCTTGCCGAAATCGGCGTGAAGGGCATGACCCTCACTGAAGTGAAGGGGTATGGCAGGCAAAAGGGCCATACCGAGCTCTACCGAGGATCCGAATACCAGATCGATTTCCTCCCGAAAATCAAGCTGGAAGTCGTCGTGCCTGATCGCATGGAGGATCAGGTAGTCGACGCGATCCTCAAAACGGCGCGGACGGGTCAGGTAGGCGACGGGAAGATCTTCGTCTACAATGTCGAAGATGCGGTCCGTGTGCGCACGGGTGAGGCGGGAGAAGCCGCACTCTAAGAAGAGACCAATTGCCCATGGACAACGGACGATGGTGAACGGCCAACCGGAGGGAGACGGCGGAGAGTTCAGAAGCGGGTATGTGACCATCATCGGTGAGCCGAATGTCGGCAAATCGACGCTGATGAACTGCCTGCTGAAACAGAAGATCTCCATTGTCACCGACAAGCCTCAGACAACCCGGCACAAAGTGCTGGGGATCCTTTCCGCAGACGGCTTCCAGATAGTGTTTCTCGATACGCCCGGCATCATCACTCCGCGCTACCTGCTGCACGAGGCGATGATGCGCAGCGCAGCATCGGCGATCGCCGATGCCGATGTGTTGCTGTTCATGGTGGACGCGACGGACCCGAAGCTGGGCACGGGTCTGGTGCAAGCGGAGGCGTTCAAAAAGATCGAGGGATTCCGGAAACCGACATTCCTCGTCCTGAACAAAATCGACCTTGTCCGGAAAGCGCAACTGCTCCCGATCATCGGGGCGTATGCCAGCGCATTTCCTTTCACCGAGGTCTTCCCCATCTCCGCACTGAGAAGTGAGGGAACAGACCCGCTGCTCGGTGCCCTGGTGTCACTTCTCCCCGTGCATCCTCCGTACTATCCCACGGATATTGTCAGCGAGCATTCAGACCGGTTCTTTGTCTCCGAGATCATCCGCGAAAAAATCTTTCTGTCCTGCCGCGAGGAGATTCCGTACTCGACGACCGTGGATATCGTCGAATTCAAAGAACGTGAAGCGGGCAAGTGGTTCGTCAGTGCAGATGTCATCGTGGAACGGGACTCCCAGAAAGGGATTGTCATCGGAAAACAGGGTGCCATGCTCAAGAAGATCGGGCATCTGGCACGGCACGAGATCGAGAGCTTCCTGGCTCACCCCGTCTTCCTCGAACTGCACGTGAGGGTGCGGGAGAAGTGGAGGGAGAAGGACGAGTGGATCAAAAGGCTGGGGTACGGGGAGTGAGCGGCGGATGTCGCCGGGTGGAGCCCTCCGGATGTCCATGGAGAAACCGAGTTGAAGAGAATTACGGCGGGGGGGATGATGCGCTCTGAACGCTATGGCATCTGGCTGGCATACTTCATCATCTCGACGGTCTGGGGAACAACCTGGTATGCTATTCGTATTGGGTCGGAGACCATCCCGCCATTTTTGTCGGCAGGCATCCGCTGCTGCGTTGCCGCCGCCGTACTGTTCGCCTTCCTCCGGGTCAGCGGCGGCGTCATCCCGACGTCCCATGTCGCGTGGAAGGTCTATGCCGCACTGGGTATTCTTACGATCGGCATCCCATTTGCGTTGATCTACTGGGGACAACAGTATGTTCCAACGGGCCTGAGCAGTATTCTCTTCGGCGCTTTTCCCCTCTGGGTGGCACTCCTGTCCCACTTCATGCTCAAGAACGAGCCCCTGGATTTTTTCAAGGTTGCGTCAATCGCGCTGGGTTTTGTCGGGGTCGTACTGATTTTCTCCTCGGATCTTTCGATCGAGGGCACTCAGGGCGTGCTGGGCATGGCGGCAATCCTCCTCAGCACTTGCATCCAGGCAATCGCTCTCATCATCATCAAGAAACATGGAGAGCCCGTGAGCCCCACGGCGATGAATTTCGTGGGCATGGCCATGGGGGGCGTGATGCTCCTGGTACTGAGCCTGCTGTTTGAATCCGGGCAGCCCGTGGTCTGGACGTGGCCGGCGGTTGCCTCTCTCGCCTACCTGACGATTGTGGCTTCCGTGATCACGTTCATGGCATACTACTGGCTGCTGAAGAGAATGGACGCCGTATACGTCTCACTCTCCTCCTTCATCAATCCTATCGTCGCCGTCCTGATCGGCGCCCTGGTGTTGGAAGAACGACTTGCGTCGATGGTCTTCGTGGGTGCAGCGTTCGTCCTGACCGGTATGCTGGTTGCAAACGGGAAAATGCTCTATGCGAAGATCATGGCGAAAAGCTGACCAGCCCCTGTCGGCGCAGAGATTGTGGTGGCCGGTTGTGTGCCTGGTCCTGGCGGCATCCGTCGGGTCCGCCGGCGGGCAACGCCGTTCCGGCAGCACACTCCTCCCCCTCCTTGATGTCCTCCACTATAACATCGAGGTGACACTGGATATGACCGGGGGAGCACTCGAAGGGCGCGTCACGATGACGATGCGCCTCAACAGTGCGGCGCAACTAATCGTGGTGAATGCGGCGGGCCTGACGATTGACCGGGCAACAGTGGACGGGGAACTCTGGTCGGCATCCCTCGACGGCGTTCAGGAAACACTCACGTTGCGCGGTCCCGGTGCCGGCCGCCCCGCGGGCGATACGGTATCGGTTGCTATTGACTACCGTCGTCCGGAAGGCGGGAGGCCGGGCGGACGATGGGGATACTACTTCTTCCTTGATACACTCGGCATTCCCTCCAATCTGGGGTATACGCTTGCGGAACCCTCGGACGCAAGGTTCTGGATGCCCTGCGTCGATTCGCCGGATGACAAGGCCACGGCTGATCTTGCGGTGACAGTGCCTGCGGGCTATGTCGCCGCCAGCAACGGCAAGCTCATGGGGGTGACTGCAGCGGCGGGGAACACCATGGTGTGGCACTGGCGCGAGGCACACCCGATCGCCACCTATCTCCTCTCTATTACTGCGTCGCGATTCACCATTTCGACCGTTCCGTTTGTGCGTGCTGCAGGGGATACGGTGCCCGTGCAGTATTACGTATGGCCGGAGGACTCCGCGGAGTGCGCTGCGTATCTTCCTGTGGTGCGCAGTATGATCGGGGGCCTCAGCGCCGTGTTCGGGCCGTACCCGTTCGACAAATACGGGATGACTGCCGTTGTGCCGTTTGCTTACGGCGGGATGGAGCACCAGACCATCACCACGTTGAACCGCTTTCTCAAGACCAATGAAAAAGTGGTTGTGCATGAACTGGCACATCAGTGGTGGGGCGATCTGGTGACCTGCGGAACGTGGAGGGATATCTGGCTCAACGAGAGCTTTGCCACATATGCAGAGGCCCTCTGGGAGGAACAGAAAGGCGGGCGGGACGCCCTCAGGCGCTATATGCACGGCGCGCTGGAACACTTCAATTACGCGTCATGGCGGGGATCGCTGTATGACCCCGAAGGGCAGGGTTTCAATCTGTTTGACGATGTCGTCTACAGCAAAGGCGCATGGGTGCTGCATACACTCCGGGGGGTGGTCGGCGATTCCCTTTTCTTCCGGATCCTGGGCCGTTACCGCGCCCTGTATGCCGGAGGAAACGCGACCACCGGAGATCTGCGCGCAGTTGTCGATACCGTCACCGGGCAGAGCATGCAGTGGTTCTTTGATCAGTGGGTGTACGGTCCGGGATGGCCGATGTACGCCGGCACGTTCAGCTGGTCATCTGATACACTGACCGTCAGCGTAACACAGGAGCAAACGCCGTCATGGCCGACGTTCACGGTCCCGCTGCAGGTAAGGGCAACGAACGGCGTGCGCGACACGATGTTCACCATTGTTCCCGATGAACGGTTTTTTGTGACACGGATACCCCTTTCATTTTCTCCGACGTCGATTGTACTGGACCCTGATAGCCTGGTTCTAAAACAGAGTGTTGTATCCACAGGGATATCGGAAGCGCCGGAACAACCATCGGAATTCCTGCTGGAACAAAACTATCCCAATCCGTTCAATCCCAGTACGACCATACGATTTTCGATCGTGGATCCACAATTCACAAGTCTTCGTGTGTATGACATGCTGGGGCGTGAGGTGGCGGTGCTGGTAGACGAACAGAGGCCCGCAGGGCGGTACACGGTTACGTTTCCCGCTGCCGGCGAAAGAAGTCCGGGGCTGGCGAGCGGTGTGTATTTTGTCCGTCTGCAGGCAGGCGGGAGGGTTGCGGTGAAGTCGATGCTGCTCATCCGGTAGAGGCGATGGCGCGATGGAAGAACCTGTTCAACCGATCATTTCCATCAGGATCAGCGATGAGTCAGTGTCGCTCGCCCAGAAGCTCGAAGCGCTGCCTGCAGGTCCGGGCGTCTACCAGCACAAGGACGCCGAAGGGAATGTACTTTATGTAGGGAAAGCAAAAAGCCTCAGGAACCGCGTGCGGCAGTATTTCCAGAAATCCCGCTCTGTGGACCGCCGCATTGAGCTCATGCTTCAACGTGCCACCGATCTGGAAATCATCGTGACAGATTCCGAAGTCGAGGCGCTGATCCTCGAAGCGAATCTCATCAAAAAACTCCGTCCGCGGTACAACGTCAACCTCAAAGACGATAAGAGTTATCCCTACATCGTCGTCACCAATGAACCCTACCCCCGTGTCTTTGTCACGCGGCGGATACGGCGTGACGGGTCCCGATATTTCGGCCCCTACACTGACGTGAAGAATGTCCGTTCCGCCCTGAAGGCGGTGCGGGATATTTTCATGATTCGCAGCTGCAATTTCGCCCTTGATGCCGACTCGATCGCACGCAAGAAATACCGGCTCTGCCTTGATTACCACATCAAGAAGTGCGAAGGTCCCTGCGAGGGTCTGGTGTCCCGGGAACGGTATCAGAGCATGATAGACCAGGTTGCCGCCGTGCTGCGAGGCAAGACCGACACCCTGATCGCCCGTCTGCGTGAGGAGATGGAAGGGCTTTCCACTGCGATGAGGTTTGAGGATGCGGCCCTGGTGCGGGACCGTATCAAGGGACTGCAAGCGTATAGCGAGCGGCAGAAAGTGGCCCTGCTGGATAGCGGGGATCGGGATATCGTGTCCTTTGCGGCGGAAGGAGACGATGCCTGCGGGGTGATCTTCGCGATTCGTGAAGGCAAGATGATCGGACGGCGGCATTATTACATGAACAATGTGGAAAACAGGCCCTCATCCGAAATCCTCAGCATCGTGCTGCAGCAGCACTATCTTGAGGCGGAGGATCTTCCCGCTGACATTCTCGTACCCGAGCCCCCGGAGGATAGTGCTGTTGTCCAGCAGTGGCTGACAAACCGTCGGGGTGCTCCCCTGTCGGTGCGCCTCCCGGCGGAAGGAGAGGAAACTACGCTGGTGAATCTCTCGCGGACCAACGCCCGTTTCCTGCTGGATGAACTGAAGATACAGCGGATGAAGAAGTCCGACTATGTCCCCCATGCCGTTGTGTCACTTCAAAAAGACCTGCGCCTCAACCGATTACCGAGACGCATCGAGTGCTTCGACATTTCAAACATCCAGGGGACGGATGCGGTCGCATCCATGGTGGTGTTTGTTGACGGAAAGCCGCGGAAGAGCGAATACCGGAAGTTCAAGATCCGGAGCGTGCACGGCCCGGATGATTTCGCAAGCATGCGCGAAGTGATCGAGCGGCGGTATACCCGGCTGGTTGATGAACAGGGGACGCCTCCGGATCTCATCATGGTCGACGGGGGAAAAGGGCAACTCTCCAGCGCAGTCGAAGTGCTCACTGCGCTCGGGCTGTCCGGTGTGCCCATTATCGGCCTGGCCAAACGGCTGGAGGAGGTGTTCCTCCCCGGCAAAAGCGACCCCGAACTCATTGCGAAGACTTCGACGGGACTCCGGTTGCTCCAGCAGGTACGCGATGAGGCACACCGGTTCGCCATTACCTATCACCGCACGTTGCGGGAGAAACGGACGTTGCGGACGGAGCTTGATCTCATCGCCGGCGTCGGCGACAAGAGAGCGAAGGAGCTTCTGGAAGTGTTCGGGTCTGTTCAGGGAGTCCGGTTCGCGACAACCGAACAGCTTGCAGCCGTCGTCGGCGACAAAGTAGCAGGAAAGATAAAGGAATACTTCGATCTCGGGGACTTGCCGGCTGAAAACGGGGACAAGGCAAAAGGGTGAACATGTGGCCAATATTGGACTTCATTGTCGATGCACCCCCGTCAGACCTCACGATTCGGACAGGCATATCCACATCCCGGATGGTATGAAAGTTGCTCTCCCAACAAGGGGTGAAACGGGGTTTTGCCGCGAATGAGCCGGCCTTAGAGCGTGTGGAGACAGGCAATGCACGATATGCCTCAACGGACGCCGGGGATCTGGATGACAGAGCGCCAGTGCATGGAGATGCTGGATGAATTGCACGTTGCGCGTGTGTCCAAAGCCGCCGGCGCGAAAATGATGTTGACAGTCGTCGGTCCCGATGGTGGTGAGACTCTGTCGGTTACGGAGATCAAGGGACGGTCATCGATCACACTTGCGACACTTGAGGAACGCAAGCGGGGTGTCGAGGAGAATGTGGAGCACCTCAAACGCGATAGTCAGTTGACACCGGAAGAGGAACATGAGAAGCGGCGATTACTGCTGGAGATCGGGACGGAGATGTCCCATCAGCGCACAATCGTCGGGGCAATGAACTATCTCCAGATTCATTTCAAGGACATGGAGCCGAAGCTGTCACTCCGTGAGGCGCAGTTGCTGGGGGCCCGGGCGGTCCGTGAGGGGAGGGCCAAACTCCGCTGGACAAAGGGGATCAAGTCGGCCGCCCTCTATTGCCTGAAAGAATCTCAAAAGGAATCAAATGCGGGGAAGCCTCCTCTCAGCCTCTGCCGGGAGTTCCTGAAACAGTACGTCATTGACGGCGAGGAAGACTACGGTCCGGAACAACTCCTGAGGAACATGCAACAGATTCTTCAGCTTGAAAGGGCTCAATAGACCGGCCGAAGGCGTCCGAAGCCGTCACAGAAGCGACTTGCACATCCGCAGCAAAACGCGTATATTCTCCTGGTTTTGAGGGCGATTAGCTCAGTTGGTTAGAGCGCACGGTTCACATCCGTGAGGTCATAGGTTCAAGTCCTATATCGCCCACCCCCTTTAAATCCTGCACGGAGAGGCAGGAAAGGGTTGCGCAGTGAACCTGAACCTCCCAACGAACATACCTGATGAGTTCCCGCGACGCGGACGAACTCTCACACCCCGCCCCAGCATAACGGAATACTCCGATGCGACGACTCAAAGCACAAATCATTGACAATGAAGGTTTCGACCGGACCCTCACGCGGCTGGCACACGAAATTCTGGAAAAGAATCGAGGGGCCTCCAACATTGTCATTGTCGGCATCCGCACACGGGGGGAATTCATCGCCCGGCGGATCGCCAGAATCATCGAAGACGTCGAACACACGAAGCTGCATATCGGTTCACTGGACATCACGCTGTATCGCGACGACCTGCTTGGCAAGCTGGAGCAGCCGCAGCTGAAAGGAACGGAAATATTGTTCGACATCAGCGGCCACGACGTGATCCTGATTGATGATGTGCTGTTCACCGGCCGGACGATCCGTGCGGCTCTTGATGAACTGATTGATCTCGGCCGCCCCCGGACCATCCAGCTTGCGGTCCTGGTCGATCGCGGACACCGGCAGTTGCCGATCCGGGCGGACTATGTGGGGAAGAACGTTCCCACTTCCGCGAACGAGTCGATTCGCGTGCATGTGAAAGAGGTGGATGGTGAAGACACCGTCCTCCTGATGCATCCCGAAGAGTGAAACGCCGACCACCAGAAAGAACATCCATGCCACTGCACAGCAAACACCTTCTCGGCCTGGACGGTATGAGCCGTGAAGATCTTCAGTTGATCCTGGATACCGCGGTCTCATTCCGCGAGGTGCTGGAGCGTCCCATCAAGAAAGTGCCCCCGCTTCAGGGAAAGACCGTCGCAAACATGTTTTTTGAGAATTCCACACGCACACGGCTCTCCTTCGAATTGGCGGAACGGCGCCTCTCTGCGGATGTCCTCGGTTTTTCGGCGACGGGGAGCAGCGTCAGCAAAGGGGAGACCCTCAAGGATACGGCGCGAAACATTGAAGCGATGAAGGTGGACATGGTGGTGATGCGTCATAGCGCTGCGGGCGCACCGCATTACCTCTCCCGCGTCATCGACGCGAACGTCATCAATGCGGGCGACGGCTCGCACGAACACCCGACGCAGGGCCTGCTGGACATGTTCACGATTCGCGAGAAGCACGGCAGGTTGAATGATCTCCATGTCTGTATCGTGGGGGATGTTTCCCATAGCCGGGTCGCCCGTTCAAATATCCTGGGCCTGAAGACGATGGGGGCGCGGGTGTCCGTGTGTGGACCGGCGACCATGATTCCACGCGAGATCGAGCGGCTCGGCGTCGAAGTGTACCATCACCTGGATGACGTCCTCCCGACAGTTGACGTCCTGAACGTGCTGCGCATACAGCTGGAACGGGATGCGGGCCGGCTCTTTCCGACGATCCGGGAGTACCGGCAGACGTACGGGATTACCCGGCAGCGCCTGGAAAAAGCCGGCCGGGTGATAACGATCATGCACCCCGGCCCGATCAACCGGGACGTCGAAATTTCCGCGGATGTGGCCGACAGCGAGCATTCCGTGATCCTCCAGCAGGTGCTCAACGGTGTTGCTGTGCGGATGTCGGTGCTGTACTTGCTGTCGACGCGCAGCTAGAAGCTTCACAGAGAGTAATCACTGAACTCATCATTCAACAGCAGACACCCATGCAACTACTTCTGAAGGGCGGCAGGCTTATCGATCCTCCCACGGGGCGTGATGAAGTGCTGGATATCCTGGTACACGACGGTCGCATCGAGCGCACGGGTGCAAATCTCTCGGCGAGTGCCGCGCAGGTGATTGAACTCAAGGGGAAAATCATCGCGCCCGGATTCATAGACATGCATGTGCATTTTCGCGAACCGGGCTATGAGTACAAGGAATCCATTGCGTCGGGATGCGCGGCCGCGGCGGCAGGCGGGTTCACCGCGGTGTGCTGCATGCCCAATACAAATCCTCCGATCGATGACGAATCGATTGTCCATTTCATTCACGGCCGTGCGCGCCTCGCGCTGGGAGGATTGGTCGACGTCTACCCGGTCGGCGCCGTGACGGCCGGACGGAAAGGTGAACATCTGGCCCCGCTGGCGGAGCTTGCCGCTGCAGGCGCCATCGCGTTCTCGGATGACGGCGAACCCGTGCATGATGCAGAACTCATGCGGCGCGCGCTCGAATACAGCGCGATGTTCAACAAACCGATCATCCAGCATGCCCAGGATCCCGCACTCACCAAGGGCGGCGTTGCAAATGAAGGGTATCCGTCGGCTTCTCTCGGACTTCCCCCTATGCCGCGGGTGGGTGAGGAGATCATGATCGCCCGCGATATCCGGCTGGCCGAGTATACCGGCGGGCAGTACCATGCGGCCCACGTCAGCGTTGCAGAGACGCTTGATCATATCAAGAATGCCAAAGCGAAAGGCCTTCACGTAACCTGTGAGGTGACGCCTCATCACTTCACACTGACGGATGAGGCCCTCTCTACATTCGACACAAATACAAAGATGAGTCCTCCGCTCCGCACCCGCGAGGATGTGGAAGCAATGAAGTCAGGGCTGAAAGAGGGCGTGATTGACGTCATCGCCACAGATCATGCCCCGCATTCGTACGACGAGAAAGAAGTCGAGTTTGCTCAAGCCCCCTTCGGCATCATCGGACTGGAAACGGCCCTGGGATTGGCCGTGACGGAACTTGTCCGGAAGAATGTCCTTTCTCTCTACCAGCTCGTGGAAAAGCTCTCAACCAATCCCCGGCAACTCCTTCATCTTCCGCCTGTTGCTGTGGCAGAAGGCGAGCAGGCAAATCTTACCCTGCTCGACCCGGCGGCCGAATGGATCGTGGACCCGTCGTCGTTCAAATCACGCGCAAGGAACACCCCCTTCGGCGGAGTCCGATTGGTGGGGAAGCCCTTCGGAATTCTCAACAACGGTATCGTCTTTTGGTGCTGACTGTCCACTAAAATAGACGTCTGCATTTCCATCCATACAAATCCCCCGTGGTCCCTGCCGAAATTGAGGACTTCCGGGGGATTTGAATTCTGCTCAGCGATGGCACATTGTTTGAACCAAGCCTTGTGGAATTGTTAGACAAGGCGAGGTTCACATGAAAACGATCGGTTACACACTTGCTCTCCTGGCCATCCTCCTGTCCGGATCCGGATGTCATGATTGGCTCCATGAACCGGATTTCACCGCTCCGATGCCCCCAAGGGGCCTGTACACGGCAACGGGAGACAATTTCATCGAGCTGTACTGGGATGAAAACCGCGAACCGGATCTGGCCGGATACGATGTGTACGTGAGTACCAGCTACAATGGCCGGTATGAGCTCATCGGCTCCTCGGAGAGCGCGTATTTCTGCGACGACGGCGCAAAGAACGGTTCGGTGTACTACTACGCTGTGAGCGCCTACGACTATGATGGCAACGAGAGCGAGTTGAGCACCGACGTGGCGTACGATATCCCGCGTCCGGAAGGCTATGATGTTACTCTGATGAATGCCGTCATCAATCCGGCTCAGTCGGCGTATGATTTCTCCAGATACCTTGTGGTGGCGGACAACGACCAGTATGCAGACATGGTCTATGACAGGGCGAACGGGCAATACCGCATGAGCGTCGGACAGGATACCGACATTCAGGATATGGGTCCGACGGGTTCCATCCTTGATATCGGTCAGGCCCCGTCAGGTGGATGGTCGCCGACCCACGACGTGACACTCGTACCCGGTCACACATATGTGGTCTGGACCTGGGACGATCACTACGCCAAGTTCCGGATTTCGACGCTCTCGCAGAACCGCGCGGTGTTTGACTGGGCGTATCAGTTGATTCCTTCGAACCGGCTGATGAAGCGGAATGTACCGTCGGTGCGGGGAGGCGGACTGCAGGCGGGTGGTTGATATGGGCGGTTGACTTTCGTCGCTCTTTGGCGTACTTTTTTCCGCATAGGGGATACATGGTTAACGTGCGCACCTTCATATGCGGTGTACTTCTGGCCGGATCGCCGTTGATCGGTGGTCCGGCCTTTATATGTGCCCGTGCCCAGTCGCTCCAGGAGCCCGGTGGGGGAGCCGCGCTGGTATTCGGGGACCTGGAGAAGGGTATGCTGGCAGGATCGGTTGCGCACTTCTCCTCCCATCTCGGACAGCGCATTTACCTTCAGCTGCCCGAGAGCCAAGAGGCGCATTACAGCGCACATCAGGCGTTCTACGTGCTCGACTCTTCCTGCGGAGGCACAAGGTGCTTGGAGTAAAGCTTTCCAGTGTCGAACGTGCGGCGCCAAATCCCTATGCCACCGGCAGTGTCACATATCTCTTTCAAGGAGTCCGGGAGGACGCACACCTGTATGTTTCCCTCGCCGGGGAGGAAGATGATTGGATGATCACACACCTCAGCATCTACTGAATTCCGCGCAATGCCCTCAATGTCACACCGGATCCGCAGCCTCTTTTCCGAACGAAGATTCCGCGAAACTGCGATTATCGTTCTTCTTCTCTGCCTGCTGTTGCTGTCGCAGGCAATCCGTCTCGTGCGGGTGAGTGTTCTGGAACGGGGATGGGAAAGCTTCCAGGCGGAAAAGGCACAGGCGGATGCTGCGGTTGCCGTGCAGGAATTTGACGATCTCCAACGCTCGGCCGGACGGATCGCGGTGGAGGTGGGACAGCAGCAGGATGTTGGAGGCTATCTGCGTGGCCTGCACAGCGACCGGCGTGCACTCTTCGCCGCTGTCACCGCAGCGGCCGAGACGCACGAATGCGGTGTGGAGATTTATGATGCGGATGGCGAGCTTGCCGCGTGGGGCGGATCCAGCGGACCTTCTATCGGCCGCGAGGTACAGATTGCGCTGACCGGACGAATCACGTCGACAGTCGCGAGAACACCGGTCGCCTCACAATTGCTTGTAGTCTCGCCGGCGCGGAGCGGTGGGATGATCGTCGGCGTCGTTGCCGTCCGTCAGATCGTCGAACTTGATTATCCTCTGAGCAACAGGTTCATGGCCTACGTCGGGCTTGCCGATCGGTTGGGAACCCGGCTGGGAACGCCTATCGAATTTGACTTCTCCGACAACGCCACCGGCCGCAAAGACGGGCGCTGGCTCGCGGTCCCCCTGTACGGCATCGACGCCCGTCGCGTGGGAGCGGTCAGTGTTCTCCGGCCCGGACGGTCGGCGGTTATCGAACGCCTCCGGAGCGATTTCGCGGCTTTCGACACCGTGCTCCTTGTGCTTCTGTGCTTCGCAGCAGCCGTGCCCCTTGCCCGTTGGCTTCTCCCGCGCCGCGGAAGGCCGGCGGGCGCGATTGGACTGACCCTGGCGCTCTGGGTCATGCGGTACGTGTGGGTGTGGCTGGGGTTCCCGGGGCGCGTGATTCCCCACGGCATCTTTGACCCCGTACTCTTCGCCTCGGGGTTCGGGGGCGGACTCGCACGATCCGTCGGGGACCTGCTCATCACTACGATTGTTCTCTCCCTCAGCCTCTGGTCTCTCGCCCCGCTGACAGCTGTGCACCAACGGGAAGAGCGACAATCACCGGGCGTCATCCGCTTTCTCGGGCACACCATTCTGGCCATTCTGGCGACGTTCCTGCTTTTCTGGACCCTGCGGGGTCTCGGCGCGGTCGTGCGCAGCGCTGTTTATGACTCCACGCTGGGATATGGTGATCCGGCCATCATCCTTCCCGCCTTCGGGATGGGTGTGATGATCCTGACTCTCGGCATGTTGTGCATGTGTATGATCGCCCTCGCCGTGCGCACAACGGAACACCTGCTTGCCTGGCTCGGAGGCGGTTACGCGGGATTGCTCCGGGTGATCATCCTCTATGTGACCGCCGCCGTGCTTTTTGGTACGCTGCAGGACGAGCCCTTGATGTCGATACCGTATATGCTCCTGTGTGCAGTGCTGTTCATCGCGGCGGCGTTCTGGCGGCTGTCGCTGGAGTCAGGCGCCGCACCGGTGCGCGCAGGCACCCTTATGGTTGCCTCCGGCGTGATGACACTGGCCCTCCTGCTGCCGTTGCTGCAGCGGAATATTGAGGAGCAGGTCCGTAGTCGCATGGAGTCCTTTGCCGTCGAATTCCTTCGTCCTGTCGATGGGTGGCTGAAGCTGGTCGTCGATGACGGGCTTCGCCAACTGACGGAAGTCTCGCTTGCGCGCACGGAAATGCACGCGAAGCAGGATGCAGAAGGAACAAGCGTTCCGCTCGAGGCCTGGGCCCGGAGTAACGCATGCCGGGAAGGATACAGTGCGCTCTTTGTGGTTCTGGATTCTTCCGGCGGAGAAGTGGGAAGGTTTGCGATCGGCAGCCAGACGTCGCTGATCATCCCGTTCGCGGAGACCCTGCCCCTGGATTCGCTCGGGAAAGTCCGCATCAAGAGCATCGGCGACGGCATCAGTGCCGTGCGGGTGTATGGAGGGACAGCGCTCCTGCGGGATCCGTCGGGACACACCTCCGGATACGCGCGCGTGGTGATTGCCGCCGGAGAGCAGCAGCTGTTCCGAGGGGACAACCCTCCAATCCTGCGCAGAAGCGCCGGCGAACCTATCGAGGCATTCTACCGTCCCATCACGCTCTCCGAGTACCGGGATGCATTGCTCGTCCGTACAACGAACCCGGATTTTCCCTACACGCACATGCTGTCGGACGATGTCCGGGCCACGCTCAACCGTCCGGAATCGCCGACCGTCTGGAGTACCGAGACAATCGGGGATGCCTCTTATGATTGCTACTCTGTCCGGCGTGGCCCGGACAGCCACGATGTCATCGTTCTCAGTATGGCACATCAACACATCCTCATGACGATGGTGGGTCTTGTCAAGATTCCACTCGTCTTCATTATCGTCGCGCTGCTGGGAGTCGGTGCGTCGGTGATTGTTGCATGGGCGCGCGGCAGGCGGTATCGGTTCACTTTCCGTGACACATTGCTCACGGCAATGCTGCTCACGGCGTTTGTTCCGCTGGGCTTGTTGATGTTCTACAGCCAGTATGAAGTCCACCGCCGGGTGATCGAAACATTGTCCGGTCGCCTCGAAGGGGAGACGGCATCCATTGCCCAAGAGATCGCTGGAATCGGGGAGTATGCCGATGTCACATCGGATCTGACGTTGCGACCCGATCGTGTGGAGCTGATCGCTTCCAACGTCGGTACGGATTTCAATATCTATGTCGGCAACGAATTGCGGATCAGCAGCCGTCCGGAGCTGTACACAACGGGGCTGCTGGACAGCCGGCTGAACGGCAGGGCCTATGCCGCTGTCGTGCTCGACGGCAGGCGTTACCATATGCAGACCGAACATGTGGGGCTGTATCAGTACGAAGTCGGTTACAGGCCGGTGCTCGATGCAGCAGGCGGCGTTATCGGCATCGTGGGTGTCCCGACGCTGTACAGGCAGGAAGAAGTGGACCGGGAACTCTCGGAGCGGAACGCCGTGCTGATCGGGGTCTACGCGGTGGTTCTGCTGGCGATCGTGATTGCGACCATGGTGCTTGCGAACCGGATTGCCGCCCCCGTGCAGAAACTCACCATGTTGACCCGCGACGTCGCCCGGGGGAACCTGGAGATCTCGGCACGGTTGCCCAGAGCAGAGGGGGAGATCGGGGAACTGGTGCAGGCGTTTGATGCAATGGCGCGTGATATGCGCCGCAGCCGCGACGAACTTGTGCAGGCGGAACGGGAACTGGCCTGGCGTGAGATGGCCAGACAGATTGCCCACGAGATCAAGAATCCCCTGACGCCCATGAAGTTGTCCGTCCAGCATCTGCGCCAGACCTATCGCGACAATGCTCCGGACTTCAGTGCTATCCTGGAGGCGGTGACGCGAACCGTGATTGAGCAGATTGACACGCTCAGCCGCATCGCCTCGGAGTTCTCACACTTTGCCCGGATGCCCCGGAGGAGAGTCGAGGCGTGTGATGTGGAAAGCGTTGTGCGCGAAGCCGTGCAACTGTTCCGTCCGGATACACGCGTAGAATTCAAGATCGATGTGGAACCTGCACTTCCTCCTCTGCAGGCCGATCGTGAAGAGTTGCGGCGCGCCTTTATCAATATCATCCGCAATGGTGTCCAGGCGACCGCCGGCAAAGTGAAGATCGAAGTCACGGTCCGGCGCAGCGCCACGGGCATCAGCGCGGCATTCCGGGACTATGGGTCGGGCATCTCCGACGAAGTCCGCCGGAAGCTCTTTCAGCCGAACTTCTCCACGAAGACGGACGGCATGGGATTGGGTCTGGCGATTGTGAAGAAGACCTTGGATGACCTGGGCGCGTCCATTGTGATTGAAAGCGTCGTGAACCAGGGAACGACGGTCGTCCTCGATATCCCGCTCGAGCAGGATCCGCAGGTGTCATGAGCGACGTGCTCTCCATAGTGCGTCCATCCAGTTTCGGACACGGGACGGGGTTGACCGCAGGTCTCAGTACGCGCGCCGGTGGACCTCCAGGCTCGTTGTTCGGCATGAATCTCTCCTTTGCGGTTGGCGATGATCCTGCCAACGTCCGCCAGAACCGTGCGCGATTCTTCGGAGAGCTGGGCATAGGGATGGGCGAACTGGCCTTCATGCAGCAGGTGCACGGCAGCTCGGTGACGCGGGTGAATGCGCCGGGGACGTATCCGGCCTGCGATGCCATGATCACCGATTGTTCGCGGCTCTACCTGTGTGTCACGGTGGCGGACTGTGTCCCGGTGTTCCTGTTGGACCGGGCCGCGCACGCACTCGCCGTGGTGCACGCGGGGTGGCGCGGAACGGCTGCCGGCATCGTCCCGGCCGCCATAGACGCGCTCAAGGTTGCGTACGGCGCTCTCCCCTCCCGCATCGAGGCATTCATCGGTCCGGCCGCCGGAGGGTGCTGTTACGAAGTCGGCGCGGAGGTGGCCGGGGCATTGGATGCCGGGCATGTCACCATGCGGGATGGAAAGCGATTTGCAGATCTGAAATCCGCCAACCGTGCCCAGCTTATCCGTGCGGGTGTGTCCGCAGTCTCGATTGAGGTGCATCCCGCGTGCACGATCCATGAAGAGTCGTCATATCACTCGTACCGACGTGACGGTCATCGATCGGGACGGATGGTCAGTGTTGCGGGATTCTCCCCGAAGGGTTGACTTCACGGGCTGATTTGGCTATGTTTTTGTCTAGGTGTCTGTCCGAGTAATAGTTTTCCACATATAGTGTAACGTCCTCATCTGTTCGTATATTTGTGGGAGAAACAGTCGATGTCCCACAATGTAGTCGAGCGATGAGTAAGACATACCGTCCGTTTGAGCCTGACCAGATGTTCCTTTTGCCGCCGTCCTTGATAGATTGGCTGCCGAAGGATCATATGGTGTTCTTTCTCAGAGATATCCTGGAGAAGATCGACCTGAGTCCGATCACCAGCGTGTATGAACGGGAGGAACGGGGATTTCCTCCGTACCATCCGAAGGTGATGACGGGGATCCTCCTGTACGGATATGCAACGGGTATCTGGTCCTCACGGAAACTGGCCAAGCGCTGCCAGGAAGATGTCGCTTTCCGGGTGCTGGCGGCGAACAATGGACCAGACTTCCGGACAATCAGTGACTTTCGCAAGCGACACCTGACATCATTAGAGCATCTGTTCAAAGAGATCCTCATCCTTTGCCAGAAAGCGGGGCTGGTGAGGTTTGGCCACATCGCACTGGACGGGACAAAGGTGAAAGCCAACGCTTCAAAACACAAGGCGATGAGCTACGGCCGCATGAAGCAGGAACAGAGTCGTCTGGGGCAGGAGATCGCTCATTTACTCAAAGAGGCCGAGAAGACTGACAGACGGGAAGACCGCAAGTATGGCCCCGATAAACGGGGAGATGAACTCCCCGAAGAACTCGTCCGCCGCGAGACACGTCTGGCCAGGATCATGGAGGCCAAACGGGCGTTGGAGGAGGAAGCCAAGCACAACAAGGACGATGATCCTCCTTCCGGGCCGCCGATGGCAAAAGTAAAGAGCGAGAAGAACTCCAAGACCGGTAAGGCAGCACCCACGGACCGTGCCCAGAGAAACTTCACCGATCCGGACTCCCGTATCATGCCATACCAGAAAACATTCATTCAGGGGTACAATGCCCAACTCGCAGTGGACAGCGCGCATCAGATAATTGTCGCAACAGATGTCTCCAACAGCCCGACAGATGAATCGCAACTAAAGTACATGCTCTCACGACTTCCCCGAAAACCGCGGGTCTTCTCTGCTGACGCTGGATACGCAAGCAAGGACAACATTATCTACCTTAAGAGACGAAAGATCGATGCCTACATCGCGTGTGGTCGAGAGAAGAATGGCCTGAGAGATGATCCCCCTCCCCGTGGGCGGATGCCGGAGGGGCTCACACTCCAGGACCGCATGCGACGCAAAGTTCGAACTCTCAAAGGGAGACGGCTCTACGCCAGACGCAAGGCGATCGTTGAGCCACCGATCGGCCAGATCAAGCATGCGCTCGGCTTCCGGCAGTTCAGTCTCAGAGGTCACCCAAAGGTGCAAGCTGAATGGTTTTTGGTGAGCGCGGTACATAATCTGAGGAAACTGTTCACCGCTTGTCTCAAAAAACCTGCGATACGGGATCTGCTCCTGGTCACCTGATCAAGAAAAACGAACGGTTGTCAAAGAACTATACTGGTGAACCGTCCAAAAACATGCTTCACCGGATTCCAACTACATGAACCTACATACTCGGACGGTCACCTAGTCTCTATTTGCCGGGAACAGGGAGGTAACCATGTGCGGCATCGTCGGATATATCGGAACGCAGAATTGTGTTCCATTCATACTCGAAGGCCTGCGCAGGCTGGAGTATCGCGGATATGATTCTGCGGGGATCGCGGTTGTCCGCGACGGTGTGCTGCTCATCCGCAAGAAAGCGGGGAAGGTGTCCGAGCTTGCGAAGTTGCTGGGGGAGGAAGATGGTGCACTGACTGCACCCCTCGGGATGGGTCACACACGGTGGGCCACGCATGGCGAACCGAACGACATCAACGCCCATCCGCACTGGGATCAGAAGAAACAGATTGCCATTGTCCATAATGGCATCATTGAAAACTACATGACGATCAAAACGAAGCTGATGCGTGATGGTCATCAGTTTCTGGGCGCGTCCGATACCGAAGTGCTCGCCCATCTGATCGGGGTCGCGTTCGAGCAATGCGGTGATCTGACAGCGGCGGTGCGTGCGGCACTCGCCGATGTGGAGGGAACGTACGGAATCGTCGTGCTGTCGCCGCAGGCACCCGATCGCATCGTCGTTGCGCGCAAAGGGAGTCCGCTCATTATCGGCGTGGGCGATCACGAGAACTATGTCGCGTCCGATGCTTCCGCGATTGTTGCCCGCACGCGTTCGGTCGTGTACCTTGACGACGGCGAGATCGCGGAAATCACGGCAGAGCATATCCGGACCATGACGATTGACGACGTGGCCGTGGAGAAATCCGTTCATCAGATCACCCTCGAGTTATCGCAGATTGAACGGGGTGGCTATGATCATTTCATGCTGAAGGAAATCAACGAGCAGCCGAACACCATTCTGAATGCGATGCGGGGCCGCCTGCTTGTAGAAGAAGGGGATGCCAAGCTCGGCGGACTGCAGAACACGATCGGCAAGCTTCTGAGTGCACGCCGGATCATTCTGACGGCGTGCGGTACATCATGGCACGCGGCACTTGTAGGCGAATATATGCTGGAACAGATCGCGCGGGTGCCGGCGGAAGTGGAATATGCGTCCGAGTTCCGCTATCGCGATCCGATCGTCAATATCGACGACGTGGTGCTGCTCATCAGCCAGAGCGGTGAAACAGCGGATACGCTCTCTGCATTGCGCGAGGCGAAGCAGAAAGGGGCCACAGTGCTGGGGATCGTGAATGTCGTGGGGAGCAGCATTGCCCGGGAATCGCACGGCGGGGTCTACGTGCACGCGGGTCCGGAGATCGGGGTTGCTTCCACCAAGGCCTTCACATCCCAGCTCACCGTCCTTGCGTTGATCACGATCATGATCGCACGGGTCCGCGGGATGAACCGGGAACGCGGCATCACGCTGGCCAGGGAGCTTGCCCAGTTGCCGGAGAAAGTGTCGCAGGTGCTCCAGCACACCGAGGCTATTCAAAAGATCGCACAGGAATTCAAGGACACGCAGCATGTGCTCTACCTCGGCCGTGGCGCGAATTTCCCGGTGGCACTTGAGGGGGCGTTGAAGCTGAAAGAGATCTCGTACATCCATGCCGAAGGCTATCCTGCCGCTGAAATGAAGCACGGGCCGATCGCGCTGATCGATAAGAATATGCCGGTGGTGTTCATCGTGCCCCGGGACGGCATTTACGACAAAGTGATCAGCAATATCCAGGAGGTCCGGGCGCGGAAAGGCCGCATTATCGCGGTGGCGAATGACGATGACACGGAGATCGAGGGGCTCGCCGAATTCGTGATCCGCGTCCCGCGGACCTACGGATTCTTCGGACCGATTCTGAATATCATCCCCCTGCAGCTGCTTGCATATTACATGGCCGTCGCGAGGGGGACCAATGTGGACCAGCCGAGAAATCTGGCGAAAAGCGTAACCGTCGAGTAACGGAGAGACCGAGGAAATCCGATGAAACACGAAATGCGTTTCAAACCGAATGAATGGGCTCTCGTCCTGGGCGCTTCCAGCGGGTTCGGGGGAGCAAGCGCAATCGAGTTCGCCCGCCACGGTATGAATATTTTCGGCGTCCACCTGGACCGGCAGGCGACCATGCCCGTGGTGCAAGGAGTTCTCAGGGAGATCAGGCACGCCGGCAGAGAAGCGATCTTCTTCAATATGAACGCGGCAGACGCCATCAAACGCAATGAGACGCTCGACGAGATACAGGAACGGTTCGGGACTCACTCGCAACAGACGGTCAAGGTACTGCTGCACTCACTCGCGTTCGGGACCCTGAAGCCGTTCATCGCAAAGAAGCCGGATGAGGCGTTGACACAGGCACAGATGGAAATGACCATCGACGTCATGGCCAACAGTCTTGTCTACTGGGTGCAGGGATTGGTGGGGCGCGGCTTAATGAAACGCGGGGGACGAATATTCGGCATGACCAGTTCCGGCGGGCACAGCGTGCTGCCGGCGTACGGTGCGGTGTCCGGTGCCAAAGCGGCCATGGAATCTCACATCCGACAATTGGCGATGGAGCTGGGCCCTCTGGGAATAACCGCGAATGCCCTGATGGCCGGTGTGACAGACACGCCGGCGCTGCGGAAGATCCCCGGCTCCGGCGGGATGCTGCAGATTGCCCGATGGAAAAATCCGGGCGGACGCCTGACCGCGCCAGAAGATGTGGCCCGCGCACTCGTCCTCCTGTGTGAAGACGGCGCGTCGTGGATTTCCGGCAATGTCATCGGGGTGGATGGCGGAGAGGACATCGTGAGTTATGTCGGGCAGAAGGGGGCCGAATAACCGCGACCCGGTGTACAGAGGTGCCTCCGCGCTACGGTTTCTTCTTCTCCCGCAACAGGAAAATGGTGCCTGCGATCACCATCACTCCTCCCCACCAGATCGCAGGATGTGTCGATCCCAGTGCTGTCTGGCGCGCCGGGGGAGTGATATAGTCGAAAATCCCCGCCACAACGACGAACACGCCCATGATCGCCAGGGTCAGTCCGACAAAGAACCAGATCGATTTCATGGCGTGTTCTCCTTACCAGAAGTAGATGTTGAGCGCGACGAGCACGACGACGGAAATGACTGCCCAGGTCTCCGGTCTGCGCATGAGAGGGACGTGGATTTCGCCGACCGCAGGCGTAAATCCTTTTACCAGGCCGACGAGGTCAGCTTCAGGTTTCTTTTTCGTGAAGAAACTGATGACGATGGTCGAGACAAAGCAGATCAGCCATGCCCACCAGGCGCGCCAGAAATTCGCGGCCATATCGCTTGCCGATGTGGAGAGTGTGAGCACCGAGTTATCGACCCACTGGAACTTCACCGCGAGGAACAGGAAGAAGGATGATCCCATGCCGGCAAGCAGGCCCCAGAAGGCGGCGGTGGGGGTGATCCAGGGGATGAACATGCCGAGCAGCATGGTGGCGAACAGCGGAGCGTTCACCCACGAGAAAATCGCCTGCATGTAGTCCATAATACTCGGGAAGCTCTTCGCCCAGTATGCGGTCACGATGCTGAGCAACACTCCTGCGACCGTGGCGACACGGCCCATCCAGAGCAGATGTGCGTCCGAGGCATTCCTGTTGATCACCGACTTGTAGATGTCGTAGGTCCAGACCGTGTTGAATGCGCTGATATTTCCCGCCTGCCCTGCCATAAATCCGGCCAGCAATGCCGTGACCCCGAGGCCGATCAATCCACTCGGATAGTAGCGGGCGATCAGCAACGGCAGCGCGGAGTCGTAGTTCACCTGGCCTCCCTCCTGGATCAATGCGAACCCGCTGCCGGGGTCACGGGAGAGCGCGAGGGCGATCAGGCCGGCCAGAATCACGATGAAGGGGAGCGCCATCTTGAAAAACGAGGCGAGCACCGGGGTCATGCGCGCAGAGCGGAGGTCTTTCGCGGAAAACGCCCGTTGCACCACCAGAAAATCGGTGGTCCAGTATCCGAACGACAGAACGAACCCGAGGCCGAGAACAATTCCTGCCCAGGTAATCATCATGCCGTTCTGCGATGCGTCGCCGGATGTGGACCAGAGAGTGGAAAACGACTCCGGAATCCGGTTGAGAATTTCCTGGACACTGCCGATTTCGACGATGCCGAGGATAGACACAAGGAACAGCCCGAACCAGATCAGGAAGAACTGGATGATCTCGGTGAAGATGGCGGACATCAAACCGCTCATGCCCACATACACAGCGACCGTGATTGCCGAAATCCACATGCTCACGTTCCAGTCCCACCCGACAAACGTGCGAAGCACGAGGGCCATGGCGTACAAGTTGATGCCGGAGACAAGGAGTGTCATGACGCCGAAGGCGATGCCGTTCAGGACCCGGGTTTTCTCGTCAAAACGGAGCTTGAGATATCCCGGGATCGATTTGATGCGGCTGCTGTAGTAGAAGGGCATCATGTAGATGCCGAGGAACAGCATTGCGGGAATCGCGCCGATCCAGTAGAAATGTGCGACGTACATGCCGTACTTGAACGTGTTACCGGTCATGCCAAGCAGTTCCAGCGCTCCGAGGTTGGCAGAGAGGAACGCAAGGCCGGCCACCCACGAGCTGTTCCTCCTGCCCGCAAGGAAGAAGTCCTCCTCGCTTTTTGTGTAGCGCTTGAGGTAGAAGCCGAGTCCGAGCACGACGCCGAAGTAGGAGGCAATGACGAGCCAGTCCATGACACCGAGACTGAGAGCTTGCATGGCGATGGATCTCCAGAGAATCGATGAGATATTAGGAATAGCAACATACGTTCCGGAGTTGTTGAATGCAAGGGGGAAATGGAGTCAGGCCCCCGTCTCCTCACGCCCTTGAATCTGCTTGACTTTTCAACAATTTCCATATATTGTCCATACATCATACGTAATACGATATACTTACCCCTGCAGGTCCTGATGGACACACCGTTTACCAAAATCCAACGCCCTTCAACGCTGAGCCAGGTGATTGTCGAAAACGTCGAACAGTATATCAGGGATCGGAAACTTGTCCCGGGGCAAAAACTTCCCACTGAACAAGAGCTCTGTGAGATGTTTTCCGTAAGCCGGACGGCGGTGCGCGAAGCCCTGCGCATGCTGAGCGCCCGCGGGCTGATCACCATCAGAAAGCGAAGGGGCATGTTTGTCAGCGACATGTCATCATCGCACGCCGTCTCCACGATGGGGTTATTCCTCGAGCTCAAATTCGATAAGGACTACATTCTCCACGTGTTCAATGTACGGCGCGCGATAGAGCCGGAGGTATGTCGCTGGGCGGCGCAACACCGGACGGCCGAAGACATCGCCGTCCTCCGGAAAAACCTGGAGAAGATGGAGGGGTGTGATCCGGAAGACCGCGACATTGAAAGCGTCCTTGATCAGGAGTTCCACTCGACCGTCACCGCGGCCAGCAAGAATCCCATCGCGCCCGTTGTTCTCGAGCCGATCTTCGCGTTGATGCCCAAAATCCGTACGATGGTCTACGGCAACATCGCCGACTGCAAGAGCTCAGCGCTGGACTATCACCGTGAAATCTTCGACGCAATCAATCGGCAGGACGACGAGCGCGCATGTACCCTGATGCGCAATCACATAACCCGGGCAGCGCTTCAGGCAAACGAAGCGATCGACAGGATCAACCAGCTACAGGAACATCTATGAACACAACCGCAACCAGCAGTGTCGGACGGCTGTTCGCCGGCAACTACCGATGGGTCGTTTGTGCATTGCTCTTCTTTGCCACGACTGTCAACTACATTGATCGTCAGATTCTCTCCCTGCTCAAGCCCATTCTCGATGAGGAGCTGCAGTGGACCAACGAGCAGTTCGGGATCGTGAATTCCGCATTTCAAGGTGCATACGGCATTGGTCTCCTGGCCTTCGGCTGGTTTATTGACCGCTTCGGCACAAAGATCGGGTACGGTGTCTCCATCGCCGCCTGGAGCGTTGCTGCGATCGGGCACGCCCTTGTGAGCAGTGTGGGTGGTTTCATGGGTGCCCGGATTGCGCTTGGTCTGGGTGAGGGGGGCAACTTCCCTTCGGCCATCAAGGCGGTGGCGCTCTGGTTTCCCAAAAAAGAGCGGGCGTTTGCCACGAGCATCTTCAACGCCGGAACCAACGTCGGCGCAATCATCGCTCCGGCGGTCGTCCCGTGGATTGCCTTCACCTGGGGTTGGCAGGCCGCTTTCATCGCCGCGGGCATCGCCGGATTCCTCTGGCTGTTCTTGTGGATACCGTTCTATAATGTCCCGGAAAAAATCAAGCATCTCCAGCAGAAAGAGTTCGCACACATTCACAGTGATCTGGACGATTCGGTCGTGGGGGCGAAGACCTCCTGGGGCAGTCTCCTCCGGTACCGGCAGACGTGGGCATTCCTTGTTGCAAAAGGCCTCACCGATCCCATCTGGTGGTTCTTCCTTATCTGGCTTCCGGATTACTTCAAGCAGACACGCGGGTTGAATATCAAAGAAAGCTGGGTCCATCTCGTCACGATCTATGCCATCGTGACGGTTCTGAGTATTGCGGGAGGATGGATCACCGGGTATATGGCAAAACGGGGCTGGACCGTGACACGTGCACGCAAATCAGGAATGTTTCTCTTTGCGTTGCTGGTGGTGCCAATTTATGCTGTCACCACAGTTGGTGACTGGACAGCGGTGCTGCTCATCGGACTCGCGGGTGCCGCACACCAGGCCTGGTCAGCGAACTTGTTCACCACCGTGTCTGACATGTTTCCCAAGCACGCAGTGGCTTCGGTCACCGGTATCGGCGGCATGGCCGGGGCGTTTCTCGGGATGTTCTTTCCGTTCTTGACGGGAAGGCTCCTCGATGTGTTTAAAGCCTCCGGAGACATCACCGGCGGCTATACGGTGCTGTTCACCATCTGCGCATTCGCATACCTGGTGACATTTGCCATCCACCACCTGCTCGCTCCGCGGTTTGAACTGTTCGACATGAATAAGGGATAGCACACCAATGAAGACACGCCCGTTCATCCATGAGCGTTTTCTGCTGGAAAACGACATCGCGGTCGAGCTGTACGAACGCTATGCCCGCGACCTCCCGATCATCGACTATCACTCGCACCTGCCTCCCGCCGATGTTGCGCGCAACCGTACCTTCGACACGCTGACGCGCGTCTGGCTTGAAGGCGACCACTACAAGTGGCGCGCGATGAGGTCCAATGGAGTCGACGAACGTTTCTGCACCGGTGATGCAACCGACTGGGAGAAATTCGAAGCATGGGCGGCAACGGTGCCGAAGACCCTCCGCAATCCGTTGTACCACTGGACGCACATGGAACTGCGGCGTCCGTTTGGCATCGACGACATCCTGTTAAGCACAGAGACGGCGCGCAGGGTCTGGGATCGATGCAATGAGCTCCTGCACCAACCGGACTTCTCGGCGCGCGGGCTTCTGCGTCAATTCAACGTAGAGGTCATCTGCACGACGGATGATCCCACGGATACCCTCGAGCACCACCGCGCGGTGGCTGCGGATCCCACATTCGGAGCGAAGATGGTCCCGGCGTACCGTCCCGACAAAGCCCATCGGGTTGATGATCCGGTCTTCTTCAGAGGGTGGGTGGAACGGCTGGCCGCTGCAGCAGACATGACGATTGTCTCCTACATGGATTTCCTGGATGCGCTGCGCAAACGTCACGGGGTGTTTCATGACCTCGGATGCCGCGTGTCCGACCACGGACTCGAGAGCATCGTGGCCGACGACGCCTCTGCGGCCGACATTGCCGGCATCTTCCGGCGTGCGATGGACGGCCATCAGGTGAGTGCCGCGGATGCCCAGAAATTCGGGGCTGCGCTGCTGTTCGAGTTCGGCCTCATGGATAACGAGCGTGGTTGGACCCAGCAATACCATCTGGGGGCATTGCGCAACACGAATCCCCGCATGTTCCGCACACTCGGTCCGGATACGGGGTTCGACACCATCGGTGACTTTGACATCGCACGCCCGCTTGCCCGCATGCTCGGCAAACTCGATGATGCCCGGGCGCTGCCGAAAACCATCCTCTACAACCTCAATCCGCGCGACAATGAGCTGATGGCGACAATGATCGGGAATTTCCAGGACGGCAGTGTCCCCGGAAAAATGCAGTACGGGAGCGCATGGTGGTTCCTGGATCAAAAGGACGGCATGGAACGGCAGCTCAATGCGCTCTCCAATCTGGGGCTGCTCAGCCGGTTTGTCGGGATGCTCACTGATTCCCGCAGCTTCCTCTCGTTTCCGCGGCACGATTATTTCCGCCGGGTCCTCTGCAATATTCTCGGCAATGAGATGCAGCGCGGCCTCCTGCCCAATGAGATCGATCTGGTCGGGCCGATGGTTTCGGATATCAGTTACTACAACGCGAAGTCGTATTTCGGATTTGACGTTCCTTCCTCCAAGGAGGCTCTCACATGATTTCGGAAATGGTGAGCAAGTTCTATGATTTCTCCGACCGCACGATGGTCATTACAGGAGGCGGCGGGGTGCTCTGCAGCGAGATGGCGGTTGCGCTCGCAGGATGCGGCGCCCGGATGGCGGTCCTCGACCGTGATCTGGCGCTGGCACAAAAGGTCGTTGACCGCATCGTGAAGTCCGGCGGTACTGCGATTGCCGTGCAGGCTGATGTATTGATTCCCGACCGTCTGGAAGAAGCCAGGAAGCAGGTCACCGAAGCCTTCGGCCATGTGGACACTCTCATCAACGGGGCCGGCGGTAACAACCCGAAGGCAACCACCGGTGCCGCCCAGTCATTCTTCGCGCTGCCGCCCGAGGCCTTGCGGTTCGTTTTCGATTTGAATATTGTCGGGGCGATTCTGCCGTCGCAGGTTTTCGGACGAGCCATGGCCGAGCACCGGCGCGGCGTGATTCTGAATGTCTCTTCCATGAATGCCTTCCGTCCCCTTACCCGGATCCCGGCCTATTCTGCGGCCAAGGCCGGTGTCAGCAACTTCACCCAATGGCTTGCCGTGCATATGGCACAGGAATATTCACCCGACATCCGGGTCAATGCGCTCGCCCCCGGTTTTTTCCTGACCGACCAGAACCGGTTCCTGCTGACGGAGCAGGCAACGGGTGCCCTGACCGAGCGTGGCAAAAAAATCATCGACCACACGCCCATGGCACGGTTCGGAACACCGCACGATTTGCTCGGCACCGTTCTCTGGCTGCTCTCGCCGGCAGCAGCGTTCGTGACCGGAACGGTGATCCCCGTCGACGGCGGATTCTCGGCATATTCAGGTGTCTAACATCGTATTCCGGAGATCGTTATGAAGACGCAGCAATTTGGAGTTGTGGGACTGGGCGTTATGGGTCAGAATCTGGCTCTGAACATCGCCCGCAACGGGTACAGCGTGGCAGGTCTTGATCTGGACCCCGCGAAAGTGAAAAGCACCGTCGGCAAGTTCAGCGGATCCGACATCGTCGCGACGGATTCCAAAGAGGAATTCGCTGCGCTGCTCGCTGCGCCGAGAATGGTACTCATCATGGTGCCGGCCGGGAAGGCCGTGGATGCAGTGATCAATGACCTGCGCCCGCACCTCACGCAGGGTGATATCCTCATCGACGGAGGCAACTCCTATTTCGAAGACACCCGCCGGCGGCTGAAACAGCTCATGGGCAGCGGCATCCTCTACATCGGGACGGGGGTGAGCGGCGGGGAGGAGGGTGCGTTGCACGGTCCGGCCATCATGCCGGGCGGTGATGCCGCCGCCTGGCCGCTCGTGAAACCGATCTTCCAGAAAATCAGTGCGAAGGCTCCTGACGGAGTTCCCTGCTGTGACTGGATCGGCTCCGATGGTGCCGGCCATTTTGTGAAGATGGTGCACAACGGCATCGAATATGCCGATATGCAAATGATCTGCGAGGCCTACTTCCTGATGGAAAAGGTGCTGGGGCTGAGCCCGGACGAGATGCACCGCGTCTTCACCGCCTGGAACGGCGGTGAGCTCAACAGCTACCTGATCGAGATCACGGCCAAAATCATGTCCCGGAAGGACCCGGATACCGGCAAAGCACTGGTGCAGGTCATTCTGGACACGGCCGAACAAAAAGGAACCGGCAAGTGGACGAGCACGGTATCACTGGATCTGGGTGTGCCGGCGCAGACCATCGCCGAAGCTGTGTTTGCCCGCATGTTGAGCGCCCTCAAGAAAGAGCGGGTGGCGGCGTCGACCGTGCTGGCGGGCCCCAACGGCGTATTCAAGGGCAACAAAGAAGAATTCATCGAGATGATCAGAAGAGCTCTGTATGCATCAAAGATCTGCTCGTATGCGCAGGGGTTCCAACTGTTGAAGGCTGCCGACGAGGAGTATAAGTGGAATCTTCGTTTTGGCTCGATTGCATCATTGTGGCGTGCCGGATGCATCATCCGCGCGCAATTCCTGGGCAAGATCAAGGAAGCGTACGAACGCAATCCGGCGCTCGCGAATCTGCTGCTCGATCCATATTTCACCGGAGCCATCCGCGAAGCGTCGACGTCATGGCGCAAGGTCGTTGCCACGGCGGTGGAACTCGGCGTACCGGTCCCTGCGTTCAGCAGTGCCCTGTCATACTATGATGGATATCGCTCGGCGGTCCTGCCCGCGAACCTGCTGCAAGCCCAGCGTGATTTCTTCGGCGCGCACACATATCGCCGCATCGACAAAGAAGGCATTTTCCATACACAGTGGGAAGAGTGACCCGGCATGGTGATCGTGGTCGACAGCAAGAACCCGTTTCTCGCTGATGCGCTCGCCGGAATCGCAGAAGTGCGGCAGCTGGATACTGCTGCGATTACGCATGAGGTGTTGCGCGATGCGGATGCCGTGGTCGTGCGCTCGGAGACGAGAGTCGGGGAACCTCTGCTCCGGAATACGCGTGTGCAGTTCGTGGGGACGGCGACGATCGGCACGGATCACGTGGATACCGCATACTTGCAGAGGTCCGGTATCGGCTTTGCGAGTGCGCCCGGCAGCAACGCAAATTCCGTCGCCGAGTATGTCGCCGCAGCGCTCCTGGAGACCGCCGCCCGTCTTCACATCTCACTGAAGAACCGAATCCTCGGAGTGGTCGGCGTCGGTAATGTCGGGAGCCGGGTGGTGCGCGTCGGCCGCGCTCTCGGCATGCAGATTCTCCAAAATGATCCCCCGGTCGCCCGGAAGACAGGCGGCCGGGATTTTGTTTCCCTTGATGCGATCATGGAAGCGGATGTGGTTTCCCTCCATGTGCCCCTGACCCGGACGGGTGACGACCCGACCTTCCATCTGTTCAACCGGGAACGCCTCTTCCGCATGAAACGCAGGAGCGTGCTGTTGAACACCTCCCGGGGTGCTGTTGTGGAGGGGAGGGGACTGCACTCCGCTCTGACTGCCGGTCATCTGGCAGCCGCCGTCCTCGATGTCTGGGAAGGAGAACCGGATATCGATCCTCTGCTTCTCGGCACGGTGCTCATCGGGACTCCGCACATCGCAGGATATTCGTTTGACGGCAAGGTCAATGCCGCGCGCGCAATGTTTGAGTCCATTGTGCGCCACTTCGGAGTGGCGCGGCAGTGGCCTGACCCGGCGGCCATGCCCTCACCGCGGGCCGGCCGGATCGAACTCTCACCGCTGACTGATTGGCAGGAAGAACTCCGCCGCGTCATCAACTGTTGCTACAGCATAGGGGAAGATGACAGGCGGCTCCGGGAACTGCTGGCATTGCCTGACGGTGCCCGGGGCGCGGAGTTCCGCAGTCAACGGGCCCACTATCCCGTGCGGCGCGAGTTTCACGCTACCCTGATAATTGCCCGGCGAGGATGCGACTCCGTGCGGGAGTCCCTGTCCGCGCTGGGTTTCACCCTGCAGGAATCACAGGAGGATGCATGATCGGCTCGGGTTTCACTGATCGCGATCTGGCCGTTGAGGAGGTCCGCACCATTCTTTCCGCCGCGTTCGAGAAGGAAGCCTTCGACGGGAAGCGGGTGCTGATGGTCATCCCTGACAGCACGCGGACTGCCCCCATCGGGTTGATGTTCCGGGAAATCGCCGCCCTGTTGCAGCCGCGCGTGAAGCACCTGGATGTGCTCGTGGCGCTGGGGACGCATCCCCCGATGAGTGAGGCGGCCATTGACCAGCGGCTCGAAATGGCTCCGGGGGAACGCGCCCGGCTCTTCCCGCGGATCCGTGTGTTCAACCATCACTGGAATGATCCCTCGCAGCTGGTCTCCCTCGGCACGATCAGCGAACGCGACGTGGAGCACATCTCACGCGGGCTCATGAGTGAACGCGTGAATGTGACGATCAACAAACTGGTGCTCGAGTATGATCTGGTGATGATTGTCGGACCGGTATTTCCGCATGAAGTAGTGGGTTTCTCGGGCGGCAACAAGTATCTCTTCCCTGGCATTTCGGGACCGGAGATCATCGACATGTTTCACTGGCTGGGCGCACTTATCACAAGTCCCGTGATCATCGGCAGGAAGAATACCCCGGTGCGTGCGGTCGTCAACAAGGCCGCCTCATTGCTTCCTGTCAGGCGGTACTGCTGCAGTCTGGTCGTCCGGGGACACGGACTGGCGGGATTGTACTGCGGGACTCCGGAAGAAGCGTGGGAAGGGGCGGCAGACCTCTCAAACCTGATCCACATCCTGTACAAAGACCGGCCGTATCACAGCGTGCTCTCCTGCGCGCCCTCGATGTACGACGACCTCTGGGTGGGAGCGAAGTGCACGTACAAACTCGAACCGGTCGTAGCGGACGGCGGCGAGGTCATCATCTATGCGCCGCACATCAAGGAGATTTCCGTTACGCACGGGAAACTCATCGGTGAGATCGGCTATCATGTGCGGGACTATTTTCTCTCCCGGTTTGACCGTTTTGCCCATATCCCGCGGGGGGTCCTGGCACACTCCACGCACGTGCGCGGTGTGGGAACGATGGTGGACGGTGTCGAGTACCCGCGAATATCCGTGATCCTTGCGACAGGAATTCCGGAGGCGGAATGCCGCAAGGTGAATCTCGGGTATCGTGACCCCCGTTCCATCACCCTGCAAGATTGGAGAGACCGTGAGATCGAAGGAGTGCTTCTCGTGCCCAAAGCGGGGGAGATCCTCTACCGGTTGACCAACGATCCATTCCCCTTCACGTAACGCGCAGCACTCCGGCATGCCGTTTTCGATGCAGCGTGCCGGAGGCGCTCCGTCTCGCGTGGTCTGCGTCTACTTCACTTCCAGCACATCCTTGTCCGGTAACTTGGGGAACGGTGCATGTGGTTCCGTCTGGTACCAGAATGCCACCGAGGCGATGTCGTCCTGGAGCGGCAGGTAGCGTCCGCCTGACCGCCATCCCAGGGCCTGCATGGTGACACGAAGATCCTTCTCGAACCTGACGGGATCCATAATGTGCCAGCGGTAGAGTCCGAACCGTTGCTGGGAGTTGGCACCGAGGCCGTCAGGGCGAATGACCTGGGGCATCCCTGTGTACGGGGTGGTGAATTCCACATATTGTTTTGTCTTGGGATCCTCGAAACCGTAGGAACCGCAAAAGTAATCCTCCGTGCCGGTCCCACAGATGGTTGGGTACGAGCCGTCGCCATCCATGTAGAACTTTATCTCTCCTTCTCCCCACCAGCCGTTGTTGTTCACCCCCCAGGCCATGTAGAGTCCGACGAAATGCCCCCAGCCTTTCACACCATCGAGAATGGTGTAGTCCTGTTTGTACGGGAGCGGGTTGACGCGGCGGAATTGTGCGTGAAAGTATGCCGCGTCGTCGGAAACATCGGTGAGTGTGTAGTTGACCTGGTAGTAGAGGAACAGGTCTTCCTCGGCGATATTCTCGACGGTGATCTTGCATGATCTCCGGAAGGGCATTTCCCAATAGCAGTTGAAGCCGTTGCCCGGGTTGACGCACACCGGGAGAGAAACGATTGGCGCGAACTGGCACCAGCCGTTGCCGAAGAAATCGGCCACCGGCGTTTCGACGGACGGTGTGGCTTCGCCGTCCCAATAGATGCGCAGCAGCGCGTAGCGCCAGTGTCCGCTCGGCGTCATCCATACCTGTTGAATGGCGCCCGGGCCCTTGATCTCCGCGAGTGTGAAGATCTCCTGTGGCTTGATCTTCACGGAAGGCGAGATTTTCCACCCCTGCCCGAGGTCGCGGGCGGCTTTGGCACCCGTCCCCTCGGTGGCCGTTCCCCCTTTGCCCTTTTCTCCGGTGAAGTTCTCCGGGCTGATCGAGCGGGTCTTCGCGTGTGAAAGCCGTGAAAGCGTCCCGAGCCCCAAACCAAGACCGTTGTACGATTGTTGAGCCATCATGGTGCCTCCGGCAAAGACGAGTAGGATGGGAATTATACGCATCGGTGTCATGTGTTCTCCGTTTCGATGTGAGTTCAGAACGGCCTCATGAGTTCCTGGTACGATCGAAGATGATCATACATCTTCCTGAAGACCCGGTACTTTGCCGCGTGAAAGCGCGCATGCTTTTTCTGCGGTTGAAACCTCTGCCCGGCCGAGCTCATGCGGACCGCTGCATCCAGGATGGAAGGAAACTTTCCGGCGCCGACCGCAGCGAGCATTGCGGTGCCGAGCAGGACCGCCTCCGGTTCCCGCGGGAGGATGATCTCGCAGCCGGTGATATCGGCATGTTCCTGGAGCCAGAGGGGGTTGCGGGTGCCGCCGCCGCACGCATGGATGCGTTTGATGGCAAACCCGTTGCCGTTCATCGTTTCAATAATGTGGCGCGTGCCGTAGGCGATTGCCTGGATCGTGGCATAGTACAGCCGCGCGATGGAGTCGATGCTATCGTCCAGTGAGAGTCCGCTGATGATGCCCCGGGCGGCGGGATCGGCGTGCGGCGAACGGTTTCCCAGAAAGTAGGGGAGGATGTGGAGATCTTTCACGATCGCCGGCCCTTCCAATTCTCGCTGCTTGATATCCGACACGACGCCGTTCAGATATTCGTAGACGGTGACCCCGCGGCCGCGCGCTTCAGCGGTGACAATTTCCGAGCGGCATGTAGAGTGGATGATGAAATCCAGCAGCGAGCCTGTCGCGCTCTGTCCGCCCTCGGTAAGCCAGAGTCCAGGGATCATGGCATCTCTGTACGGCCCCCAGATCCCCTTGATGAAGTGGGGCGACCGCGACACGGCCATATGACAGGAGGACGTGCCGCCGATCAGCGCGAGGACCCGTTCAAGGGCTGCAGGCTTCGGCGTGCTGGTGAAGCCCATGCCCATTACGCCGATGCCCCCCGCATGCGCGTCAATGATGCCGACAGCCACTTTCGTGGCCGTCGTGAGGCCGAGGTGCTGCGCCGCGACCGGCGTGAGCTCGCCGGCATAGGAACCCATCGGCATGATCCTGTCGCCGATCATCCCCTTTGTGAGGAGGTCATCCATGCCGAGCTTGCCATAGAAGGTGGGATCCCACCGTGCTTTCTTTCCGTCAAATCCCCATTTGCACACCGTGGTGCAAAGGCTGCGCACATCCTGTCCGGTGGCCTGCAGGACCAGGAAGTCCGCAAGGTCAAGATAGCGGGCAGCCCTTTTCCACGTCGCCGGCATATGCTCTTTCAGCCAGAGGAGTTTCGGCGGTTCCATCTCCGGAGAAATCACCCCGCCCACATACTTCAACAGAGGATGATGGGTGGCGTTGATGCGCCGGGCTTGATCGATGGCGCGATGGTCCATCCAGACAATGACATTGTGTTCTGCTGTTCCGGTGGGTGAAACGGTGATTGGTGCCAGGGAAGCATCCAGTGCCACGAGTGAACAGGTCGCGTCAAAAGAGAGCCCGACCACGGTTGAAGGATGAATCTCCGCTACGGCGACGGCCTCACGCACAACTTCGCCCGCCCGTGCCCAGATGTCGGTTGAAGACTGCTCCACGAAATCTTCCCTGGGCCGCCAGATCTGGATCTCGCGGACAGCATGGCCGACCATTCTTCCTTCGAGGTCAAACACGCCGGCACGGACGCTTCCCGTGCCCACATCGACTCCGATGACATAGTCGAAGTTCATTCTTTCAACCACTCGCCTCCCTTGTCGATATTTCCGCGCGTGAAGACCCGCGAAGGCAATGTCACTTCCTTCTGCACCTTCTTCCCCTTGAGGATTTCCAGGGCTGTGGTGACGGCCTCCCGTCCTCCAGTCGGGTACTCAAAGGACGCGGAGAGAATTCCCTGCCTGACGTACATTTGGCCTTCTTGTGGCAAGCCGTCGATGCCTACAAAGGTAATTTGTTTCTCCCTCCCGGCGGCCTTGGCGGCAAGATACGCCCCATGCGCGCCCGGGTCATTGTGCGCATAGACCAGCGTGATATTCGGGAACCGGGCCAGTGCCGACTCCATTTCCTTCCGGGCATTCGGTTCCAGCCATTTCATGTCGGCCTCGAAGACCACAGACACGCCGCTCCCGGCGATTCCGTCGCGGAATCCCGTATGCCGGTCCTGCCCCGGCGTCGACGTCATGAGCCCCTTCAGTTCCACGATTGTACCCTTTCCCCCGAGCAGGTTCACAATCCATTTGCCCGCCGCACGGCCGATTTTTTTGTTGTCCGCACCGATGAAACACGTGTACTCGTTGCCGACGACGCGCCTGTCCAGCACGATGACGGGAATGCCATTGCGGTATGCATCGGCCACCGGCTTGGTGAGGGGAGCTGCTTCCTTGGGGGAGATAATGATCAGGTCCACCTTCTGCCGCACGAACTCTCCGACATGCGCGCTCTGGCGCAGGTTGTCGTTCTGTGCGTCTTTGAAGACAACACGCAATTCCGGGTGTCCCTCCGCCGCCTTCCTGATGTCGGCATTCATCTGGACCCGCCACGGCTCGCCGAGATTGCACTGGCTCATGCCGATGGTCCACCGGGGTGACTGGGCGAACGTGAGTGTCATAGACAGCGCCAGACCGCACGTCATGAGGATGAGTGTCCGGAACAAGGGTTGCATGGAATTGCTCCTTGTGGTTATGTGCCGCGTTGAAACAGCACCGCGGCAAGAATAATGAGTCCAGTCAGCATGAGCCGTGTTTCTTCTCCGACCGCATTGATGCTCAGGATTTTCTCGAGATTCCCGATGATCAAGACGCCGAGAAGCGTCAGCCAGATGGACCCTCTGCCGCCCTGCAGGGAGGTGCCGCCGATGACCACCATGGCGATCGCGCTCAGCTCGTATGTCGCCCCGGCTTCAGGATCACCCTGCAGTTCCTGCGCCGCCTGGCAGATGCCGGCGATCCCGCATGTGAAGCCGCAAAATCCGTACGCGAACAGCTTCGTCATGCCCACCGGGATGCCCGCGTAGAGTGCGGCCTCCTCATTCCCGCCCACGGCGTACACCTGCCGCCCCCAGGGGGTATGTGTGAGGAGCACCCACACCAGCACAAGGCAGACCACAAGGATAACAGTGACCACGGCAAGATTGTCGCCTGCCATGCGGGCACTGATCAGGTCGAAGAGGCGAGGGGTGTCGACATAGTGGTACGTGCCATCCGGAAGTTGTACTGCGGTCGAGATCTTTTCTCCGCCCGAAATGAGTTTTGCCAGTCCACGGGCAAAGACCATCATTGCCAGAGTCGCGATGAACGGCTGGACGCGAAAGCGGGCGATCACCCCGCCCGATACCAGGCCGCAGGCGGTCCCCAGAAGGAGCGTTCCGCCGACGGCGATAGCATCCGGTACTCCTTGATGCATCGAGAGCAGGGAGAATGCGACGGCACAGAGTCCGAGAATGCTCCCGACGGAAAGATCAATGCCGCCGGCAATGATCACCACGGTCATGCCGCACGCCAGGATGCCATAGACCGACACCTGCCGCAGCATATCCCGTTGGGTTGCCCACTGGAAAAAAGTCCCGTCCGCGTTGAAGACCGCTCCGAGCACCATGACCAGGGCCAGGGAGAGGAAGGCGCGGGCGAGGGGGTGATCTTTAACGGACGCCACAGAAGTACACTTTCACGCCGAGCGCACGCATGGCCGCTGCCTTCGCATACATTGCCCGCCGTGCCCCGGCTGCGTCCGGAGCGTACGCCACCTGGATGTGGTTGGACTGGTGGCGGGCCATCATCTGGTCGCGGCTGACTCCCTGCAGCACCGCATGCATGATCGGCCATTCCGGATTCGTTTGGTTCCAGCGATCGCGTGTTTCCTCTTCCGGAAGAGCCACTGTTTCGCCGAGTCCGATGTCGCAGTGCAACGCATGGTCTTTCACGAATACACGGCTCCAGACGATTGGTCCCGGTTTGCTGACCCCCTTCAGTGTTGCTCCCCCGAGCCGGAAAAACATCGGAGGTTGCCGTTCGCCGACAGCACCACGATACCCGTCGACGAGATGGGCAGGCGGGACAGCTCCCGAGATTTCGAACACCCAGACGAACTTCTCGCGCCCGTTCACAGCAGAGGTGCGGCCCCAGCGGACATCGTGCAAGGTTGTTTCGGGGGAGAATCCCAGCTGGCGCCAGAGGCGATAGGTCACGAGGGCGTCCAGGCCCGCACATTCGTCCACTTCGTTGAAATGAGGTAGAGCTTCGCCCTCGTACAGCTCTCTGCCCGACTGCTCATGGAGCACCGGAGGACGTTCCACGTTATTCAATAGACCCTCCACCAGGTCCGAAGCAGGGACAAGGTCCTTCAGCCCTTGCTGATACTGGATGCCGATGGTGTCACAGCCGAATTCATCGGCAATCCGCAAGGCGGCGATGTACATCTTGCACTGCTGCAGCACCTGTGCTTCCGTCAGATCGGTTGCCTCATCGTGGCCGAACTCGAATCGCATGCCGCGCTGAATGATCCAATCGAACACTTTCCGTGCTTCGTCATCGCCGACGGTGCGCATGCGGGCATAGAGGGTAGACTGGCTGAGCCGCTCCTTGAACACACCTGTCGCATGAAGGAGTTCATCGGGGATAATGGCATTGTACATGCCCATGCAACCCTCGTCGAAGATGCCCATGATGGCCTTGCGCTTGAGCAATGTCGCGGCAACAGCGATGCCTGTCTTTGCGGCGGCGGCAGGAACGCGGACCTTGTTGTACGGCGTGACGTGCGAAGTGTCGTGCCGTAGTGTGCCGGTCTTGAGCCAGCGGGCCAACCCTTTCATGAAGAAAGGATCGGTGAAGTCCTCGCTCCAGAGTGTGCTGAACGCCACCCCCGCTTTGGTGAGCGAGGCATTCAGGTTCAGCATACCCACCAGGCCTGGCCATGTTCCGCTCCAGTTGGCGACGGTCAGGATGGGGCCACGATGGGTGAGCAGACCCGCGAGGACATGGTGCGTATATTGCCAGACGGATTCAGCGACGATGAGCGGCGCAGTCGGCGGAATTGCGGCAAAAACTTCCATACCGTACTTCTGGCTGTCAATAAAACCGTGCTGTTTCACCGGATCGTACGGGTGTGCCCGGACTACGGTGCCGCCGAGCTTCTTTACCGCCGAGGTGACTTGCGCCTCCATTGCTGCCTGTGCGGGCTCGCATTTCTGATTGGCGGCCGGCCGTAGATCACCGCTGGCGACAAGGTATATGGATTTCATGATTACGTTCTCTGATTGTGTGGAATGATGAACGTCCGTCAGTGACTCCGGTGAGATACACATTGCGGATATTGGTCGAAATTACAGAAAAACATCGGGAAACACAACTTGAAGTTGCCCATCATCCTCTCTACATTGAAGTCCCAGGAAGGAGCCACACGATGGAGCAAACCGGAATGAAACCACTCCGCGTCATCAACAGCGTCGCGCCGATCAGGATCGCCGACAACGGAGGCTGGACCGACACATGGTTTTCGGGTCACGGCAAGATCTTCAACATCGGAGTCTATCCGTATGCCGAAGTGCAAGTAGAGGTCTTCCGCCACGACGGTCGTCAGGACCGGGTGATGATACAGGCGGAAAACTACGGCGACCGGTACGCGGTAGTGCCCGACACCGGCCGCTGGAACAAGCATCCGCTGCTGGAGGCGGCGATTCACTACATGAAGGTCCCCAAAGACGTGACCCTCCAGGTCACAATCTTTTCCGAGGCACCCGCGGGAGCTTCAACAGGGACATCCGCCGCCGTTTCGGTGGCGCTGATTGCCGCACTTGACCTTCTTACGCCCGGCCGGATGACACCGCACGAGATTGCCCAGGCGGCCCATCATGTCGAGATGCAAATGCTCGGGCTGCAGTGCGGCATACAGGATCAGATCTGTTCGGCGTTCGGGGGCATCAACTTCATCGAGATGAGGCAATTCCCCTGGGCGACGGTATCGCAGATACAGGTTTCCAATGCGATATGGTGGGAACTTGAACGGCGCCTGGTGCTGATCTTCCTTGGCCGGTCGCACGATTCGTCTGAACTCCACAAAAAGGTTATCAAGGAGTTGGAGGATGAAGGCCCTGATGCGCCTCGGCTTGCGGTGCTGAGGCTGACGGCGGAGAAATCGCGTGATGCAGTCTATGAAGGGGATTTCGAGGCGCTCGGGAGGGCGATGATTGAAAACACGGAGGCACAATCGCACCTGCATCCCGAGCTTGTGAGTGCCGACGCCCGCCGTGTTATTGAAATCGCCAGGGCTCACGGCGCATTGGGGTGGAAGGTGAACGGAGCAGGGGGGCTTGGCGGCTCAGTGACAATTCTCTCCGGTGACACCTCGTTCGTCAAGCGGCATATGGTCAGGGAGATCGAGCAGGAAAACTCCCTATTCAAAAACATCCCGATTTACCTCAGCCGCTACGGAGTGCGGACCTGGGAGTCGATCCGCCCCCAATAACCGCAAGGCCGTTCACATACCATGGTGCAGACTCTCCTCGCTGTTTCCGCGATCGTCCCCTCTGTGCTGCTCGTCTGGTATTTCCATGCCCGTGACGCCTATCCGGAACCGGCCCGCGTGATTTGGGCCACGTTCGGATTTGGGGTTCTCGCAGTCATTCCGGTGCTGGCTATCGGCATTCCGATCCATCTCGCGATTGCGAGGATCGAGCATCCTGTATTGGCGAGCGCGCTGGAAGCATTCTTCGTAGCTGCTGTTCCCGAGGAGTTCTTCAAACTCGTGGTGCTCCTGTTCTACAGTATGCGCAAAGAGGCATTCGATGAGCCGATGGATGGGATCGTCTATGGCGTGGTTGCATCGCTGGGGTTTGCCGCCTTAGAAAACCTTCTCTACGTTGTGGACGGTGGAACAGGTGTGGCTTTTTCCCGCGCCTTCACCGCTGTTCCTCTCCATGCGTTTCTCGGCGCAATTATGGGCTACTACGTCGGGCAGGCCTGGAAGAACCCCGCGCGCCGGACTGCGCTCATCGTTCAGGGATATGGTATCGCCGTCCTCCTGCATGGTGTCTATGACTTCCCGCTGATGACCATGAACGCGCTCGAGGGCGACCCGGAGCTTCTGCTGGCGGCAGCCACACTCGTCGTGCTCCTCATCTCGTGGAGTTGGGCGGTCCGGCTCAGCCGGGGCCTCCGGCGGGAACAATTGGCGCACATGGTGACCCGGGTAGCACCGGACGGCGGCGCTGTGATGAAGGCACCGGCGGTCCGGTCCCGCGTGATACCGATGATGCAAATCGCCGTGGGGGTCATAAGCGCAAGCATGGGCGGCATGGTCATGTTCGGCTTGCTTCTGGCGTTTTTCCTGGGCATCGTTGCCGTTGATGACACCGCGGATGTGGTGTCCGGTGGAGTGTTGATCGGAGTGTTGCCGCTGGTGGCCGGCGGACTGTTCTTCCGGTATGGCGTGCGTGGGTTGAACAACAGAGGGATCTAGTACACGCACTTCCTGGCTTCGTCTGCGAACGCCTCGAGCAGGGGAATATCCGCCTCGAAGAAGTGATCTGAAGGGCACAGGATGTAGCCGCCTCCGGGCCCCGCTTCACGGAAGCAGCGGCGGACTTCCGCGCGTGTCTCCGCGGGCGTGCACTTCGTGAAGAAATGGAACTGATCGAACCCTCCGATCATACAGACGCGGTCTCCGATCCTGCGCTTGGCCTCCCCGAGCAACGTGTCGCCCCCCATGGCGGCGGGCGTGAATGTTTCCATGGCATCGGGTCCCATGCCCGCGATGATCTCGAGGAACGGCATCATCCCGCCGCATGTATGGTAGACGATCTTCTGTCCGACCGCGTGCGCACGGTCGATCAGTTGTGAGTCGTACGGTGCAACGAACGCGTTAAACACCCCGGGCGAGATCACCGTCGACGACGCATCGCCGCCTCCCAGTTCGATCACGTCAAACTGGGCTCCCCGCAATGAATCCACGAAACTCAACTTCCGCGCAAGAAGCACACGCAGGAATGCGTGCACCCATTCGGGGTCGTCGTATGTGGCGAGTATCAGGTTCTCGATGCCGAAAAGGACAGAGGCATCCTGCCAGCAACCCGGCTGGCCGTACAGATCAAAACAAACCATCGTGCCTCTAATCATCGCCCGCTCGCCTGTAGATGCGGAGATGGCGTTCACTGCCGCGACATCACACCGCGGCATGGGTGCGTGTGCCGCAATGACATCAATATCCGCGGGGTCTTTGACCAATCGTTCGCTGACCCATGTGGTGTGCTCATTACTCTGCAGAACGGTAGTGAGATCCTTCGTGGGCGTATGAACCGTGTAACGCACGGTTACATACTGGGGATCCGGGAGAGTCGCAGACGTGATGCGCCATTGGTCCGAGACGATCCTGCGGGGTTCAAGAACCCCGGGGACATGGGAGGGATCGAAGTAGGCGCCGTGAGCCGTGTCAGGCGCGTGCTCTGCGACCCAAATAATCGGGTCGATACCGAAGCGGTCAAAAAACGCCTCGTTGTCTATTCCTCCCAGAACGCGATTGAGGAACGAGGGCATGAGATGATGTGTCGTCACGGGCAACCGGTCGGTTGCCCGCCGCTCGAGCGCGGCCCGGAAACGTTCTCTGACTGTCATTGAGTAATGACCGGCATCCTGTTGATGAGTGGATCAGTGAAGATATCCGAGGCGTCGTCACTTGAAGATGAAAACTCCGACACCACAGCGCCTCCCGGACCAGCCTGGAACCAGTGCAATGTGTTGGGTGGGAGCGTGTACTGGTCCCCGGGTTTCAGGACGATTTCATTGAACACCGTGAAGTGCTCTTTGCGCGCTTTCGGCACTCTGGCTTTGGGCCTGCGCAGAGCCGGGCCTTCGATATACAGATACAGGATGCCCCAACGGCACCTGAACGTCTCCTGTTTTCCCGGATTGTGCTCATCGCGCGGTGGATGGCGGTGTTCGGGGCATGTCTGGCGGGGCATAAGCACGATCTCTTTTGCACAGTACCGGTCGTTGTTTTCGTAGACAACAAGCTCCAGTCCGATTGTGTCGACCATTGCCAATCCAAAATCAGCCACTTCGATGTGCCGCGCCTCTTCCGGCGTGACGGCTATGTGCGCCTTCTTGAGATATTGAAGGGTGTTCTTTTGGATTTTGCGGACTTCAGATGCTTTCATGTTTCCTCCGAATTGTGACGTTCACCCCCGGACGGGGAGGGAGCATGGAGCCCCGACATCATACGCAACAGTTTTTCCTGCGATGCTTCGCCGCGCTGCAACTCGCCCACGATGCGTCCCTCACGCATCACGAGTATGCGTGTGGAGAGAGCAAGAATCTCGGGGAGTTCGGATGAAACGAGCAGGATACCCTTTCCCGATCCCGCCAGGTTGTCGATCAGCACGTGAATTGCCGCCTTGGCCCCGACGTCAACCCCGCGTGTGGGTTCATCCAGCAGCAGAATGCGCGATGACCGGGCGAGCCATTTCGCGAGCACGATTTTCTGCTGGTTTCCTCCGCTCAGGCTGCCCGCTTCACTTTCAAATGATGCAGTCTTGATGCCGAGTTCTGCGAAGTGCTTTGTGAGAAGGAAGTTCTCCAACCGCCGGCGAAGGAACCCCGCCTTCGTGAGGATCTCCAGAAGAGTGAATGAGAAGTTGAAGCGGCAGCTGAGCACCAGCGCAAGGCCGAATCGCTTCCGGTCCTCCGGCACGAAACCGAGACCTGCCTTCATGCGCGTCCGCACAGACGCGCGGGAGATATCCTTGCCCTCCAGCGTGATCGTCCCGCGCGCGCGCAGATCAAGGCCGAACAGGGCCGTGGCGATTTCACTTCTTCCGGCGCCCACGAGTCCGGCAATCCCGACGATTTCTCCCGCCCGGATGGTCAACGCAACATCTTCGAACTTCCCCGGTGAGCTGAGATGCTCCACACGCAGCAGATCGGGTCCGACAGGATTGTTGAGATGCGCCGGAAAGTACTCCTTCAGCTGACGCCCGATCATCATCCCGACGACGGCATCTTGAGTGGCTTCCGATTGCGTGAGTGTCCCGATCATGCGCCCGTCACGCAGCACACTGATTCTGTCGCACAGGGCGACCACTTCCGCCATACGATGGGAGATGTAGATGATCGTCACTCCGCGATCACGCAATGTGCCAATGAGCGCAAACAGCCGCCCGGCGTCGGCTTCCGAAAGCGCACTCGTGGGCTCATCGAATATCAGTACCCGGGCACCCGATCCGACCGCAGCGGCAATCTGGACAAGTTGGTGCTGTGCGACGGAGAGATGCCGCATTGTCTCCCGGACGTCGATCGAGGCCCCGATATCCCCGAGAAGTCGCGTGGCGGTCGTCCTCATCGCAGCACGGTCCACAAAGAACATCCGGCGACGCGGGTATTGTCCGAGGACCAGATTCTCGGCCACGCTCAGATCCGGGCAGCACGCCGGCTCCTGTTGAACCATTCCGATGCCGGCCTTGCGGGCGTCGCGCGGGGAGGCAAAATACATAACCCGCCCCGCCATGCGTAACGTTCCCCCGTCGGGGGCATGGATGCCTGCCAGTATCTTTCCGAGCGTCGACTTCCCTGCGCCGTTTTCGCCCATAAGGGCATGGACCTCGCCCTGCCCTAGAGCAAGCGTCACCCCGTCCAGGGCACGTGTGCCCCCGAACGACTTGGAGACGGCTTCAATTTCGAGGAATGGATTCACACCATGGTCTGGAAAATTTCGAATCAATGTAGGAAGAAGGGGAGAGAACTGCAAAAGCTTGCTTCGCTCTGTTAGTTTTCGTAGCATACCACATTATGACCGCACTCCCGGATCATCCCCACCGAAGGTTCAATCCACTGACAGGCGAATGGATTCTTGTATCGCCGCAGCGCACGCAACGCCCGTGGCAGGGCAAAGTGGAGGCGATTGTCTCCGAGGTTCGCCAGGCATACGATCCACACTGCTATCTCTGTCCCGGCAACATGCGGTTTGGCGGTGCGCAGAACCCCCGCTACGAGCAGACATTCGTGTTCACCAATGACTTCAGCGCGATGATACCACTGAAGGCACATTTGACGATGCAGGATGGCGATCTTCTCCGCGCCGAAAGTGAATCCGGCGTCTGCCGGGTCGTCTGCTTTACACCCCGCCACGATCTGACGCTTTCCGGTTTGGCAACGCATGAGATTACCGGTGTCGTCAATGCCTGGACGGAAGAATATCGCACGCTCGCCGGCCTTGAAGATATTGCGTATGTCCAGATATTTGAAAACAAGGGTGAACTCATGGGATGCAGCAATCAGCATCCCCACGGGCAGATCTGGGCGCAGTGCACGATTCCCGTGATCCCGGCCATGGAACAGGCCCGGCAGCAGGAATACCGCAACGGGCACGCCTCTTGTCTCTTGTGCGACTACGCGGTCCTTGAGCGTTCCCGGGAGGAGCGTCTGGTGTGCAGTAACGATCACTTTGTAGCGCTGGTCCCGTTCTGGGCTGTCTGGCCGTTCGAGACCCTTCTCCTTCCGCTCCGTCACAGGTCGTCGTTGCTCGACTTTACGGGCGAGGAACGCGCAGCCCTGGCGGACCTTCTCCGGCGGCTCTCCCTGCGCTATGACAATCTCTTCGGCGTCTCCTTCCCTTATTCAATGGGAATACATCAATCGCCGACGGATGCCCTCCCGCACCCTGAGTGGCACCTCCATTTCCACTTCTATCCGCCGCTCCTGCGCTCGGCGACAGTCAGGAAGTTCATGGTCGGTTATGAGATGCTTGCGAATCCGCAGCGTGACGTGTCCCCGGAACTCAGTGCGGCCCGCCTTCGGGAATCCTCAGAACTCCTTCCTCCGTTGCCCGGTTGACCCCATGCCCTTGCGGAGACTTCCATGCTAGCAATCCTCTCCCGGTACTTCGGGCTCGACGCCCATGGGACGACATTACTGTTTTTTGTGTTCTATCCATACTCGTGAGGGTTCCAATGAACTATTGCAGGGTTGTCTGTGCGGGCGGCATGGTACTCGCTGTGCTGTTTGCCGTTGCTGCACTTGCGCAGTCAAAGCCGATGGTGTTGACGAATCCGGGTTTCGAACTCGCCGATCAGTCCGGAAGAGCCACAGCGTGGTCCGTCCACGGGAGCACAGATGGTGTGACAACGGCCGTCGATCGCTCGGTGAGTCATTCCGGGAGCGCCAGTCTGATGTGCCACGCACCGGCGCCCGGATCCTGCACTGTCGCGTCCGCGCCCCTCACGCTCGTTGTCGGCCGTCTGTACCGGCTCGCCGTATGGATCAAGACGGACGGAGCCGTCGCGGACCCGACATCCCGGTATCCTACGGCGGTGTCTGCCACGGCAACAATGGCATCGTTCCCGTTTGAGACACATGCCACTGTAGTCGGTGGTACACATGACTGGACCAGGAGCGAGATACTGTTTTTTGCGACGCGGGCAGCGGATTCCGTCCTCCTGCATCTCGGCTTGAACGGCCGCGCGACCGGCAAGGCCTGGTTCGACGATGTAGAGGTCGAAGAGGTGGACGACATCGCCGCCTATGTCCCTCTGGAAACCGTAAAGTGGTTCGGACCCGCGTTCCGGTACACCGACAAGGGGTGGACATTCGTCCATATCGAAGGAGAACCGTACCAGCGGGGGTATCAGTACGGCTCGTTGCTCTCGCGTGAGATCGGGATATTCATCGACAAGCTCGCGATCCGGCAGAACGGCGACAACCCGCGTGCCGGCTGGGTTGAACTGCGTACGTTGACAGACGCCCTGCTGCTCCGCAAATACGACAAAGAGTATCTGGAAGAGATGAAGGGCATCGCGGATGGCGCGGCAAACGCCGGCGGCACGTCCGGCGGGCGTCCGATCGATCTGCTGGATATCGTTACCCTGAATTCCTCCGTGGATCTCGGTCAGCTGGGCAGCGCATTGAACGAGACCGCCCATTCCCTCAGCGGCCGCAGCTTCAACAAGGAGCAGGAGGAAGCTCAGGCGGCCGAGCGGCTGCACAAATGTTCATCGTTTCTGGCCAATGGACCCGCAACCACGGACGGCGGGATCGTCTTTGCACAGCTGTTCATGTGGGGAGGGTATACGGGCGTGCACTGGGATGTCATCTGTGACGTGCAGCCTTCCCGCGGACACCGGCTTGTCTATGAAACCTTCCCGGGCGGCGTACACTCGGGTGCGGATTTCTATATCAACGATGCGGGCATCATGATCGGCGAAACAACCACGATGCAGACACCGTTCGACATCAACGGTGAACCGCAGTCCTCCCGCATCCGGCGTGCGGCCCAATACGCCTCCAGCATTGACCAGGTGGTGAACATCCTGACTCAGAACAACAACGGCCTGTACACGAACGATTGGTTGATCGGAGATGCGCGCACGAACGAGATTGCCATACTTCTGCTTGGCACGAAGAAGTGGAAACTCTGGCGCAGTTCCAGCGGTGAATTTCCGGGGGATACAAAGGGGTTCTACTGGAGCGTGAACAATGCAAAAGACCCCGAAGTCAGGAAGGAATTTGTGCCCGACCCTTCCAACGCGCCCTTTGACGTCGTGTACTCCAACGTAAACCGCGATCTTGCATTTACACAGTTCTATCAGCGTGAGAAGGGGAAGATCGACGCCGGGAGTGCTGTGCGTGTCATTGCCTCCTCACCGGTGAACCGCCCGCATGCCTGCGACGGCAAGGTGACGACGTCTGCAATGGCCTCGCATATGATGTTCCTTGCTCATTACGGCAAGGTCACCCTGCGCGAAAAGATGCCGGAAAAGGGATCCAGGCTTATGCCCGATCTTCCCAATGTGATTCCGCATCTCTCCCTGGGCTATTCCGTCATCAACCCGGTGTACATTGTGGAAAAGGTGAAGGCCTCGCGGCGCATCCCCCCGCCCGACCGGAAGCCCGTGGTCGATCTTGCTGACGTGAAGGATATATACTCGTTTGACAAGCAGCGACTCTGGATCAACACCGTCTATCCGGCAACGGAAGGGGACAACTGGTTCGCCAGTGCAACAGCGGCATACTGGCAGATGCTCAATGGCATGACTGCTGATCCTTCCTCGACGATGCCCGTGCTGCGTGACGGCCTCGCCGAGATGAATTGCCGCCTGCTGTACACGGTGGCGCGCGAGGGCACCATGGTGCCGGTCAAGGCCCAACGGGTATACGACCGGTTCAACAACTATGTCATCCCGCGCATCCGGGGCACCTATGCGCTGCATCAGCTCCGCCTGGCCCTGGGCAATACCCCGTTTGCCGATGTCATGAACGCCGTGCATACCCGCTTCCGCGAGAAGCCGATGACCACGAAGCAGTTCATCGCGGCCGCGGAAGAGATCAGCGGTAAGCCTGTCGCCGCTCTTGTCCTGCCCTGGCTTGACCGCGACGATCTGCCGCAAGTGAGCGTTGCCGCTTCACTCTCCGGTGAAGACCTCGTGCTTCATATTCAACAAACCGGAACACCGTATCTCTTTTCGACGGCCGTGGAAATCGTGACCGACAAGGGGTCTGTATGGAAGCCGGTCGCCGTCAGGAGTGGGGACGAACGTGTCACCCTCCGGGTTGCCGGGACACCGCGCACCGTGGTGTTCAATGCGGGGAATGACATCCCGGTGCAGCGGATGGAGTACGCAACATTCTCCAATTTCTTTGATGATTTTTCCAGCACGACGATTGTGTACGGAACCACACGGCAGATAGAGGCAAACCACACGGCCGCGTTGAAATTCCAGACCGTACTTGCAGATCAATTTACCGAGATCTTCTCTCCGCTGCGGCAGGATGCGGAGATGAACCGTCAGGAAATGGCAAAAGGAGACCTGATCGTCCTCGGAGGGGCGTCCGATAATAGTCTTGCCGCCTTGTGCGCCGGGAATGCCGGTTTGACGCTGGGACAGAACTGGTTCCGCTGGCGCGGTAGGCTCTACGCCGAGCCGGACAACGGGATTTTTGTGGCATGTGCGAATCCGTTCAATGCCGGCAGGAACATCTACCTCTTCGTCAGCAACAGCGCACTGCAACAGTACCAGATGACAAAGCGATTTCAGGCACTTCCGTCATGGGCGGTGTTCAAGGGAGAACAGGTGGTCGAGAAGGGATACCATGAAGTGCCGGGATTGAGCGTGACTCTGGAGTAGTCATTCGCACCGGCACACTCAACTCTTCATACGCGAGAAGTGACGAAGGAGCAGAAACAGGGGATAGCCACCCAGAAGAAACAGGAGTCCCACCCAGACGGAACCCGGCTGTGAGAGGACGACATATACCGTAATCATGAGCAGCGTGAGAATGAACAGAGCGGGCAAAAGGGGGAACAACGGTGCTCTGTAGTACCCCTCTGTTTCACCGATCCTGCGGGCGCGGAGAACGAACACGGTTGATGCGACGAGTGCGATGTTGATGGAATCGAAGAGCATAACATAGTTCATCAGGCGCTCGAATGTTCCGAGGAGGAAGATTGAGAGAACGATAATGCCGCCGAAGAAAAGGAGTGTGAACTCCTGCGCTTGCGTTCTGGGATTGACCTGCATGAAGCAATGCGGAATTGTGCCGTCAGCCGCCATCGCATAGTACGCACGAGGGATCGTCATCAGTGTCACGTTGAGAAACCCCATTGCTGAAAGAAAAATGGCAATGGAGATGACGGTCTGTCCGTGTTCTCCAAACACCACGCGCGCCAGCTCTCCCGCAACGAGTTGTGACGATGCCACCCCCGCCATGCCGAGTACCGAGACATAGCAGGCATTGATCAGGAGATACAGCCCCACAATGATCGCGATGCCGAAGAAGATTGCCCGTGGCATAGTGCGGGAAGCTGATCGGACGTCGGCGCCGAAATTGATGGTTTGCTGATACCCTCCGTAGGTATAGAACACCGAGATCATGCCGACACCGAGGCCGAGAAGCGGCGAAGTCATATCCGGCGTCGCCGCCGCGGGCGAAGCCGCCGCACCCCCCCTGGCAAACGATGCGCCGATGAGAGAGAGCACCATGATGATCTTGACAACAGTCAGGATGTTTTGAGTCCTGGCCCCCGCCTTGATCCCCAGGAAGTTTATCCCCAGAAGGAGCGTGACGAGTACCGCTGCAGTGCACTGTGCGTTGAGGGGAGTGCGGGCTTCCGGCGGGAGAAGAGCCGTGATCAGGTACTCGGCGCCGATCATTCCCACCGCTGCGCTCCCCACCCCGTTGACCAATGTGACGTTTGTGTAATTGAGCATGAACGCCACCGACGGATGGTAGAGCTCCGCCACCACTTTGTAGTAAGCCCCGGGCTGTGGATACCGGGAGCCGATTTCCGCAAATGTGAGCGCACCCATCAGGCTGATCACGCCCCCGAGTATCCACGCGGTGAAGAAGAGCGCTGCGGATCCGGTGTGCGTCGCCACGAGAGAGGGTGTGCGGAAGATTCCTATGCCGATGACCAGACTGACCACGATCATGCTGGTATCGAATATGCCCAGACGTGGTTTCAGGATTGGGGTGTCGGGTGTCATGCAGGTTCCTGGCGCGAATTCCCCGATTGTAGCCAATATTCGGCACATATCCAAGATGCCGGAGGAAAAATTTCCACCGGAAGGCGTTCACCTTTTGGGCCCCCAATGCATCAACATACAGAAGGCTGGAGAGCAAAATCCAACAATTCCAACAACTGTGTGGAGGTGCGTCATGAGAATAGCCGCGAGTCTGCTGCTGCCGCTTCTACTGACCGTCCAGAGCATGGCATTCACATTCCCACCGCGGGAGAGAGTCCATTTCGAAGGACGCGTGAGCTGTCCCGCCGTCTCCACCGCCGGCGGCCGCGTGTATGTGCGGCTTGCCATAGCTACCCGTGATCACCATCGGCCGGAACGCCGGCCCGTGAACCTCTGCGTTGTACTGGACAGGAGCGGCTCGATGTCGGAAGAGTCAAAAATGAATTATGCGAGGGCGGCACTGGTTGCCTTGATCGATCAGTTGAAGCGGGACGACATCTTTTCGCTCGTCATCTACGATGATGTGGTCGAAGTGGTCAGAGCCGCTGCACGCGTGGGTTCAGAGAAGGAGCGCATCCGGAATCTTGTTGAAGATATCAACCCCCGCGGATGGACAAACCTCGGCGGCGGCATGCTTGAAGGATTCCGGCAGGTCGAGAAGAACAGCTGCAGGGAATATGTGAACCGTGTCATTCTACTGTCTGACGGCCTGGCCAATCAGGGGATCACTGATCCGTACCGGTTGCAGGGCATTGCGCGAAAACAACGGGAGCATGCTATTTCGCTCTCCACCATCGGCGTCGGGCTGGACTATAATGAAAACCTGATGGTCGGCCTCTCAGAAAATGGAGGCGGCAACTACTACTTCCTGGAAAGCTCGCGCAACCTCGCCGCCGTCCTGAGGAAGGAATTTGACCGGCTTTCGGACGTGATGGCGCAGAATGTCGTTGTCGAGCTTGAGCTCGGCCGCGGAGTCACCTTGCTCGACGCCATCGGATACAACCATCACAGCACCGGGCAGAACGTGCAGATAGCTGTGGGTGATCTCTACGGAGAAGATACCCGGGAAATTATCCTGGAATTGGAAGTCCCTCCGGGCGCCGGGTCATTGACGATTGCGAAGGGGAGACTCGTTGCAGCAGCATCATCGGAAGGGAGCGATCTCGGATCGTTTGCCAGCGGTATCAAGTATGAAACTGATGCAGCAGCAGTCGACCGGCAAAGGGATCTGGAAGAGCAGGCCAGGGCGGATGTGGCGGTATCGACCCGCAACGTGTTGAAGGCGATGGAAATGCTTGACAAGGGGGACAAGGAGGAAGCCTCGCGCACATTGGCCGGGGCGAATGAAATGCTCCTTGCCTCGCCGGCCGCCGCCGCCCCGGGGGCTGCCGGAAGCGCCATCCGGGATCAGGTGGCGCGGATCAAGGGATATGATGAGACACTGCGGAGCGACGACAAGGATGGCCGCCGCGCGAAGAAGTCCATACAGTACGAGAATTACCAGCAGCAGAAGCAGAAATGAAGCACCATGGCGTCAGACCCCTGTGCACAGGGGGTCTGACCCCGGTTTTTCCTGGCCTGACCCCAGTTTGTCTTTCATCCTTTCCCACACCAACCGATTCACTTCCCTCGTCGACATGCCGGAAAAAACAGAATAAGGGATTGCCGGGAGAACCTGCAGACGCACGTCGGGACTCTTCTGAAGGAGCATCCCTTTTTTGGCAAGAGCCCGTGCGGTTCCATCGATGACGATCGGAAGAATTGGGCAGTGTGTCCGCAAGGCCAGCTCAAATGCCCCATCTTTGAATGGTCGCATCGCGCCATCGGGCGACCGCGTGCCTTCGGGGAACATCATCAGAGAATTCCCGGCCTTTAGCGCTTCCTCGCATGCCCGCATCATCTGAAGGTTTCCCTTTATCGTCCCGCGGGCAATGGGAATGTACCGGTTCAGGCTCATGTTCCATCCGATCAGGGGCGCGTGGAAGTTCTCCACCTTGGAGACCCACTTGTAATGAAGGCGGAGACGGAAGAGCAACAGGATATCCACGAACGATTGATGGTTGGCAACGATGACATGAGGTACATCACCGGGGAGATGTTCCTCCCCGGTGATGCGAACCTTCCATATTGGCGTGCACCACGTGTAGAGTGAACCCCATAGCGATGTGAATCGGTGGAGAATCCTCAGTCGGCTGTCGAACGGCGAGGTCGCCAATCTGATCAACAGTGCCACCGGGTACAGCAGGAGAGAGCTGAGGGCCATGAATGTCCAGAAGTACACCGACACCAGAACACGTATGAGCATCAGCTATCTCTTCCTGATGAGCAGCCCGAGAATTGTGGATTATTCCGGCTTCAGGAGCTTCTCCAGGATCCCGCGCTGCCATTCGGTCCAACGGTGTTTGTCGACTACCGCGGTGAAAAGCTCCCTGTGCGCTGACTGCCGGAGAAAATATGCGGTGACCTCTGCCGCTGGTCCGCGAAGCCGGTTGTTGGGGTGGATCAACGCATCACACAGGTTCAAAACACACGTCGAGTCGAGATGGTTCAGTGAGCGGAGGGCTTCGAAGGCATTCACCCGTGTGCGGTACTCAAAGGACGGTCCCGCCATGTCCACGAGGGAATCCAGCGACGCGCGGTCGCCGGTTGCAGCCTTGATGTTGTACCGGAGGACGCGTAGCTGGTTCCCGATCCCACGATCATCCCTTGTCAATGTCAGGTAGTGGGTACGTCGATGCGGGAACTGTGCGCTCAATTTCTCCATGGCGGATGCCGCGAGGGCATAGGAGGAGTCGGTGATCAGCCCTTCAAATGATGGACGCAGCTCCTCCGGGATGCGGTCGACAGCCGAGAGGGCGGCCGACCGTACCTCCACTGCCGGGTCGGCAATTGCCCGCAGGAGAAGGGCCCGGGACCCGGGAGAGTCGTCTCCGCCGATCTGTTTTATCACCTCAGCCCGCATGCCGGGAAAGCGTTCACGGGCAAACACCTTTGTCAGGAGATTCCTTTTTGCATCAGCCGGAGTCCCGGCGAGCGCGTGCAACGCATCGAAACGGTCAATCATTTCGGGAGCGCCCATCACCTGGGCTTCGAGCTCGGCGAAGGATTTTGGAAAGGATATGCTCTTCGTAATCCAACTCCCTGGATCACACAGGACAAACGCGATCTCCCGCCCGCCGGGATTCGGCACAGACACCGTCTGGGATTGTTGCGCAACCATCTGGCGCGTCCGGTCGACACTGCCATCCCGGTAGTGCACTTCGAACACCACCGGCATGGCAAACAACTTCACCAGGTCATTGGTCTGATGTACCTGTTGAATCAGCACGTCAGTCCGGCGTTGACCTGCGCGTGCAGTGACATCCTGATAGGAAACGACATAACGGGGTTCACCGCCGCGGTAGATCCACTCTTCGAAGAACCAGCGGGGCGACACGCCGAGTACATCCTGGAATGCCTGGTAAAGGTCATTGGTTTCGACGTTGGCGTAGGCGTGCTGTTGCAGATAGTGTGTGATGACGCGCCGGACCTCCTCTTCGCCGAACACGTATCGCATCATGTCGATGACCGTGGAGCCTTTGCGATATACCCTGTCCGAACCCGCACGGGAGTGCAGGATGGGGAAAAGGTCCTGTTCCGATGCGCGAAGCGCAGTATCCTGCTCCCGGCGGCGCTCCCACTGATATGCATCCTCGCCGCCGATGTCTTTCAAGAAGAGCTTTGCATAGAAGGTGGCGAAGCTTTCATGAAGCCATGATTGTCTCCCGCTTCGCCCGGTCACGAAGTCACCGAACCATTGATGTGCAAGTTCGTGCACATTGACGCTGACGTAATTCCGGTCGAGGAACGCGCGGCGATCGACAAGAAAAAAATCGCCGAACACGGTGGCCGTCGTGTTCTCCATTCCGCCATAGAGAAAATCCTGAACCGGGATCTGCGCGTACGATTCCCATGGGTAGGGGATACCCGTTTCACGTTCCATGAAATCAACTGCTTCGGCGGAATACCGATATGTTGGCTCGACGCGCTCCGGGTATTCCGGATAATACCAGAGATGCAGGGGGACTCCACTGCGCGAATGCCGCTCTTCCACATCATACTTCCCGATGCCGAGCATGACCAGATATACTGAGTGTGGATGGGACATACGGTAGTGCCATGTCGTCGTGCCGCCGCTATTCCGGCGCTGGTCCACGAGTGTGCCGTTGGAGAGCACGCGATACCCGCTATCGAACGTGATGATGGTTTCCGTTGTGAGCTTGTCGTTCGGCTCGTCGTAGCAAGGAATCCAGTGTCGGTTGTCGTTGCCCTGTCCCTGCGTCCAAACTTGCTTCCTGCTTCGCCCGGTGGGGTCGTTCCACCCGACGAAGTAGATGCCCTGGCGCGGTGTCGCTTCGTACACAAACGCGACGCTGTCGATGGTGTTCCAGTGCAGCGGCCGCGCAAAGTGTACGGTGACTCCCTCCGGCGATATACTGAAAGGCACAGAAGAGCCGTTCGCCCGGGCCGAGATGATACGGATGCCCGGCGCGTTAAAGAACAGGGAGTCCACGCGTGCCCGCAACGGGGAGAATTGATGCGTGACTGTTCCCCTGACTAGCCCGATTGCGGGTTCGAAGGAGACCTCCAGCCGCATATGCCGCATGTCCACCTGGTGTTCGGCTGGTTCGTACTCCGGTTCATCGTACCAACGGGCCGTCGGACTTTCCTGCGCGTGCAGCCCTCCCATGGTGAACAGCACCGCGAGGAGCAGTGATCCATCGCCGGCCCTGCTTCCGTGCCCAATGCCCAGTGCCTCGTGCCCAATGCCCAGTACCCCGTGCCCTATGCCCAGTACCTCGTGCCATCTTTCGCTTCATTTCACTTCGAGCCCCAGTGTTTTTCCTTTGTTGATCGCCGGAACGCCGTCCTTCATCCACACCGGCATCGGGGCGTCTTTCAGAAAGTGATCGAAGAACTGCATCATGCGGACCGACAGGTCCTTGCTGTTTTTGCGGAGCGTGAGATTGTGCGCTTCACCGTTGTATGTCAGCATCCAGCTTTGCTTCCCGAGCCGCCGCATCGCAGTGAACAGTTCGATCCCCTGGTACCAGGGAACCGCGCCGTCGTTGTCGTTCGCCATGATCAGTAGCGGCGTCGTGACCTTATCAACAAAGAAGAGGGGGGAATTCTCGATGTAGAGATCACGCTTGTCCCACAGAGTTCCGCCAATGCGACTCTGGTTCTTTTCGTACTGAAACATGCGGCTCATGCCGGATTCCCAGCGGATCCCGCCGTACGCGCTGGTCATGTTCGAGACCGGCGCACCCGCCATCGCCGCCCGGAACATCGATGTCTGCGTGACGAGGTAGGCCGTCTGGTAGCCTCCCCAGCTCTGTCCCTGAAGGCCGATCCGCGTGGGATCAACGAATCCCGCGGCAATGAGTTTCTTCACGCCGGGGACAATACATTCATAGGCGCTCTTCCCCGGATGGCCCACGCGATAGCGTATGTCGGGGATGAACACCAGGTAGCCGTTGCTGACGCAGTACGCCGGATTGATGGTTGACCTGCTTGGCTGAGGCGGTGTGTACCTGTGCAGGAGATCCGAATTCCGCTCATAGTAGTACAACAGCATCGGATACTTCCGTTTCGGATCAAAGTTTTCGGGTTTGTACAGCAGTCCTTCGAGGGGTGTGTTGTCAGGCGTTTTCCATGCGAAGAGTTCCACTGTCCCCCAGAGGAACTCCTTCTGCTGAGGGTTGATGTCGCTGATGCGCCGCATGTCCGTGAAGCGGCGGCCATGAACGACATAGAGGTCGGGACACATGCTGAAACTGGATATTGTGAAGATGAACGTGCTGTCGCCCTTTGCCTTGAGCGGCGTGCTGAAATCGCGGGATTCGAGGATCAGGCGTTGCGGCGTCCCCGGTGAGTCGACCCGCAGCACCGCGAATCCGGCATCCTTGGTGGTTCTGTTGAAAACTCTGAGGAGCATGGTACTTCCGGGCCCGATGAAACGCTCCTCAGGGTCGGTCCGGATGTAACGGTACATCGTCCGGTGCGCACGTCCGGCCCCCGCCGTGAGATTTGTTGCGGGCCGGACTCCGATTGGATCGACAGCCCAGATGTCATACCTGTCATAGACCAGCAGAGTGGAGTCTCCGCCCGTCCATCCCGGAGAGCCGTGGGACGGAGGATCGTCGGGCACGTCGCTGAGTTCGTTGTATAACGGGACGGGGATAGACCCGGTCACCCGTGTGGATGTGCGTGTCTGCACGTCCATGGTGTACCAGTGCCGGCGCCCCATATCATACCAGCTGATGTACCGGGCACGCGGGGAGAGTGATGCGGTACCTTTGAGCTTCTCGATCACTCTTGTTGCCGCTCCGGTTTTGACGTCGATCAGATACACATCGTTGAAGGGATGGTCCTCCCACGAGACCAATTTGCGGTATGGCACGTCAGCCAGGCCGATTGCCATCGATGCGTTTCCTTCATCGCCTACGGTTACCTCCGGGATTTGAAGGTTGGCGATTTGGGTGAATTCCCGCGATGCCGGGTTGAGCACCGCGAGAAACGACCGCTTTTGTTCCCGGGCAAGGTCGTGTACCTGCTGAGACTGGATGAAATCGTCCTCCCAGCTCCAGATATCCAGTTTCGGAGTGACTTCCTCGTTCATTGTGGTATCTTCCGGCAGGGGAATCGGTGCTGTGCCGAAGTACAGACGTTTGCCATTCCTGGAGAACGACGGCTGGCGATGCTCGCTGAGCAGCCAACTCCGGGGGAAGTTCACCATGGACGTATCGGCGAGCAGGGCCGCCGAATCACTGCCCGGCTGCCAATAGTAGAGTGCAAAGAAACGTTGCTTGTTCTTGGACGTGTCCCGATCAGCCAGGAATGCCGCCTGGGTGCCCTCCTCATCCCACGCAAGTTGCTTGTACACCCCTTTCCCTCTGCTCAGCGTGTCCAGATGGCGGTTCGTTGTGGTGAAGAGAAACACGCCCGGTAGTGTGGTGCTGTCATTGCCTGTGGATGCAAAGATCAGGGACCGGCCGTTTTTGGAGAAGAGGAACTCATTGACAAGCGGGAATTGGAATTCCTCGCCCGAGACGAGCTCCCGCGCGACGAGTGTTGTTCCCGGTTCGTCCTTTTTCTCATTTTCATCAGTTGCTGCGTCCGTTCGCGGGCCTGCCTTTGCGCTGGATGTACCCGAGTCGGACTTCGCTGCCTCTTTGAAGAGTTGGTACGCAATCCATCCCGCCCCCTTCTCCGGAAGTCTGAAGGACTTCACGCGCGGGATGCGCACGACGGTGTCTCTTCCAAATTCCAGGATTCCGAGTGAGTCTTTGGGCAGTTCATCGGCTGTCTTCTTGGCGATCTTCGCCTTGCGCACGTCGGCGAAGAACGGTTTGATGGTAAATGCCACAAACCGGGAGTCCTCGGAAATCCGCGGGGCGTTGCCGCGTGCAACAGTATCCGCCTTGCCGGAGCCGGCGTTGTATACAACGAGGCGGCTGTCCCCCTCCTGGGGTTCGACAACGTACACTATCCATTTGCCGTCTTTGGAAATGCATTCGCCCGACACCTTGTTCCAGCTGTCGTACACTGAGTGGTTGAGGGGTCTTTTCTCGGCCGCGTGCACACCCGGAAGAAGAGTAATTGCCAGGAAGCAGGTCTTGATGAATGTTGTGCGCATAGTCTCTTGTCGTTGGTATTCTGAAGGTATGATTACGTCCGTCGTCTCTGCCGCCATCTGTCGATTGCCACCGCGAGCACGATGATGCAGCCGGTGACCATCTCCTGGACCCAGTTCGGCAGTCCCATCTGGGCGCAGCCTGACCGGATGACCGTCATGATCAATGCACCGACGATGGAGCCGAGGATGGATCCCTCTCCGCCGGAGAGGCTTCCTCCTCCGATGACGACCGCCGCGATCACGTCAAGTTCCACTCCCATGGCGACCGTGGGATCGCCGACAGTAAGCCGGGAGAACTGGAAGACGCCCGCGACACCCGCGAAGGCGCCGCCGAGGGAGTAGACGATGACTTTGATGCGATCGACGTTGACGCCGCAGAGGCGGGCGGTCTGTTCGTTCGAGCCGACGGCGAAGATATGGCGGCCGAGGCGGGTATAGATGAGCATGCCGGCGACCAGAAGGGCGAGGAATGCCGTGAGCCAGACCCCCCACGGCACGATGCGCCATCCTTCACCGGGGGGCAGGGCGGCGAGCAATTCCATCAGCCATGTGAGGGGGGCGTCGATTTTTTGCTCGTGGGCAAAGCCTTTGGCCGCCCCGCGCACAACGAGATAGGTGCCGAGGGTGACGATGAAGGGAACCACCTTGAGACGGGTGATGAGAAATCCGTTGATGAATCCGCACAGCGCTCCGATCGCAATTCCGCCGAGCGCTGCGAAAAGCGGATCGACGCCGGCCTGCAACAATGCGGCAATGACCACAGTGACCAGAGCGATCATGGACCCGACAGAGAGATCGATGCCGCCCGAAATGATGATGAGGGTCATCCCGAGGGCGGCGGAACCGACGATGGTGGTCTGCCGCGCGATTGTTTCCAGGTTGTTGGACGAAGAGAAGCTCCCGGGGCCGATTGCCGCGAAGAGCAGGAAAATGCCGATGAGGCCCGCGATCGGACCGAGCGTGTGTGAAAGACGGGCAAGGGATTTCATGATGCGCCCGCCTGTCCGGTAGCTTCAAGCATCAACATATGTTCTGTGCATTGGTGAACGGGATGGGCGGGGCCGAGCTTTCCCCTGTGCATGATGGCAATCCTGTCACAGATGCCCAGCAGCTCGGGCAGATAGCTGCTGATCATCAGGATGCCCTTCGGTGGAACATCCTGCGACGGGTCACCCGCAGCGAGACGATCGATGATTTCGTACAGCTGTGCTTTGCTGGCCACATCGATGCCGCGCGTGGGTTCGTCGAGCAGGAGGATGTCCACGTCTTCGTGCAACAACCGGGCAAGGGCGACTTTTTGTTGATTCCCTCCCGACAGAGCGCCGACGAGCTGACGCGGACTGGTGCTGCGGATGCCTATTCTTTCTGTCCATACGTCTTGCCACGTCATTCAGCCGGGATGGCGACAGGAAGCCGAACCGGCCCGCATCCTTCCGGAGCGTCAACGTGATGTTGTCGGCCACGGTCATCGAGAGCGCGAGTCCCTCTGTCGAGCGGTCTTCACTCACCATGCCGGTACCCGCATCCCAGCGTACAGCAGGCGGCATCCATCCGCTGAGCGCTTTCATGCGCAGAGTGCCGCTGATGACGGGTGCCAGGCCGAACAGCGCCCGGACGAGCTCGGTGCGTCCGGCGCCCACGAGGCCTCCGATACCGAGGATTTCGCCACGCCGGAGGCTGAACGACACGTCGAGGGTCTTCGGAGGAGAATGCAACGACGAGACATCCACGAGGATTTCTCCCGGCGTCCGCTCGGTTCTCGGATACAGCTGGTCAATGCGCCTGCCGATCATGAGCCGGACGATGCCGTCCACGTTTTCCGTGTCCGTGCTTCCTTCTCCGGCCGTGCGGCCGTCACGCAGAACGGTGAAGCTATCCGCAATGCGCTTCACTTCCTCCAGAAAATGCGAAATGTAGACAATCGCATGGCCGCGATCGCGGAGTGACGAAATGACCTTGAACAGCCGCTCGATGTCGGCGAGCGTGAGGCTGCTTGTGGGCTCGTCAAGCACGAGGACCCGGCAGCCGACGGCCAGGGCGCGGGCGATCTCAACGATCTGCCGCGTGGCTATGGGGAGCGTGCCGACACGCACGGTGGGATCGAGAGTGCCGTGTCCGAGCTGTTCCAGCGCGGCCAATGTCCGGGTTCGTATTTCCTGCAGGTGCCGCATACCCCACCGCACCGGCTCCATGCCGAGCATCACGTTGTCTTCCACGGAGAGATGGGGGGCGAGCGAGAGTTCCTGATAGATCATTGCCACCCCTGAATGCCGGGCGTCCTCCGTCGATCGGGGGGCAAATGGTCTTCCGTCGAGCTCCATGGATCCAGCGTCGGGATGCAACGCACCCGAGAGGATCTTCATCAAGGTGCTCTTCCCTGCCCCGTTTTCTCCGACCAGGGCATGGATCCGGCCCGGGAAGACATCGAAATCGACCCCGTCCAGCGCCGTCGTGGCCCCGAACTGCTTCCGGATGCCCCGCATGGCAAAGCGGGGGAGTGTCGCTGATGGTTCTACTGCAGCCACTGGCTAAGATCCGGGGAGATCAATTGCTTGATCTCCGGCTGGTTCATATTTGCCGGCGTGACCAGCGTGACGCCGGTATCCACTTTGCGCTCGACTTTTTCTCCACGGATGTGCTTGACGACTGTTGTCACGCCGTCATAGCCCATGCGGAAGGGATTCTGAAGCACCAGGGCATTGATGTGATTGTTCTGGAGCGCTTCCACGAGCTTTGTGGAGCTGTCGAACCCCACAAAGAAGACCTGTCCTGCACAGCCGGCATCCTGGAGGGCACGCAGCATCCCGAAAGTGGTCGATTCATTCACAGCAAAGATGCCGTCGATGGACAGCCTGCCGACGGAAACCTTCAGCGGTGCGAGGAGGTTTTCCGATGCCCTGTAGGCCGTTTCCACGGTTGGACCGCCGTATTGATTGGCACTCACGATTGTGATGTCGGGGTACTCCTTCATGGCATCAAGAAATCCGCGCTCACGGTTGTCCGTACTCGCAGATCCCTCCATGCAGCGCAGCATGATGACCCTGCCCTTGTTGCCGCACAGCCGTGCAAGTTCACGGCCGCCCATGACGCCTCCCAGGTGATTGTCGGTGGCCACGAAGCTCACGTAGTCGTCGCTTTTCAGATCGGAGTCGATGATGACGACCGGTATGCCGGCGCTGGTGGCATTTGCGACAGGGGCACGCAGGGCGATATCATCGAGGGGGGCAAGCACCATGCCTGCGACGCCGCGGCTGATGAAATCTTCCACCACGGAAATCTGCTGATCACGGTCATCCTCCCGTAACGGCCCTTTCCAGATGATGTCCACGTTGAGTTCGCGCGACGCCTTGATTGCTCCGGCGTGGATCGATTTCCAGAATTCATGCGTCGTGCCTTTGGGAATGACCGCGATGGTGGTCTGTTTTGTCGTTCCCTGTTTCCCGCAGGAGAGGGATGACAATGCCATCAGGAGGGCGAGGCCGAGGGCGAGACCGGGAACAGGACCGGGACCAGGACGGAGAATGCTCTTCATGGAAATCCTTTCGGAGAAAATCATGCGACGGAGAATAGCCGCTTGCTCAACCGTTCATGAGATACGTGACCACTGCGGCCACATACGCGGCAAGGCCGATGACCAACAACGCCAGCTCCACAAAATAGAGTTTGGTCTTCCCATTGCGGTAGCGGATGATCCGGGAAATTGTGAGTTCGGGTGTCTCCTCGTCGAACTGTGTCGTCCACCGGATACGCAAACCACCGAGGAGAAGGATGATCATGCCGGCGAGGACAAAGACGATGCCGAACGCCAGACTGTAGCGCGCGAAGTCGTTCGTCTGTGCGATTTTCGGCCCTGAAAATCCCGTGATGGTGAGGACCAGGGTGGAGAGTGTCAGCAAGAGTTGTGATCGACCCTGGATCACATCGAAATGGTGCCGGAGGAACTCCATAGATCTGCCGAGGCTCTCCGGTCCGCCCATCATGGCCAGAATGTTGCGTGCCTCTTCATCGGGTGTGAGCGGACGGTATCGCTTCATGGTTTCCAGGTCCTGCGAATTGGGTGCGCTTCGGTGTTGAAAATCACGTTGTCGAAGTCCAGTGTCTCCGGCGGTGCAAACAGCAGATAGAGATACTTGAGCGTTTCGGCGAGGAAGTAGCTCTCCATCCTGTCGGATTTCTCCTTGGTCACGACGTTCTTGATCTCCGCGTAGCCGCCCTCCACGCGACAGTAGGTCTTCAAACTGTCCAGAAAGACCTTGCCCATTTCGAGGTAGCGCACATCTCCGGTTTTCCGGAACAAGGTATATGCCGACTCCATGATTTCGGGATTCAGAAAGAAACGCGGGGCCACGGCTTCGTCTTTGATGTAATCAAACTGTTCCGGCTCGAGACCATGCCTGTTCCACATATGGAAACATGATTCCTGGAGTTCCGCCGCCCGGCGTGTTTCGCCCGCAAGCGCCAGGACGGCGGGGAAAAACGCATCGAGTGCGCCGAACCAGGTTTTCGTGCGTTTGCCGGTGTTCATGTCCGCATGACCGTACCACACGCCTGATGCCGTGGAGTCCACGAGATACCTGGTGAGCACGCTGTCGGACATTTTCCACATCACTTTGCAGTTTTCATCATTGAACAGGAGCGCGCACTTCACCATATATTCATAGTAGGAGTCAATGCACGCAGTGATGTGGCTGTCGGTTTTCAACCATTCGCCTGTCTCGCAATCGATCTGCTCGCCGACAAGACCAAGTTCGGACCGGGCCTCGAACACGTTGATAAACGCATGCTTTGCATAGTGGTAGTATTTCATGTCACCGGTCAGCATGCTGAGTGTGCCAAACTCGACCAGCAGTGTGCCTACTTCGCCGGGATTCGTTTTCGTTCCGCGCACATCCCCGGTCCTCAGATTCACCTCCACATAGGGAAGTCCTGTCGGGGAAACAAATGCGGGGATGAGGCGATCGCCAAGATCCTTGGCCAGCATGAGCAGCCGGCTGTCGCCCGTGAGCTGGTAATTGGAGAGCAGCCCTCCCAGCATGCGTATGTTGATTTCGAACACCTTGACGTAGATGTCATGGTCAAATGTGAGATTGCGGACAATGAATTCGCGCGTGCTGTCGGCTTCGTCCTTCAACCCCATAAGGAACATGGTATCCATCGCATCCAGAGGTGTCAGATAGAGAGGAGCGGTATACCAGTCATAGGGTGTCTTGCTGAGGGGTCGAAGTCCGTCATGACCCCAGGCATATGTCTTGTAGGAATTCCACGCATGCAGGAATTCACTCTTGACCTCTGCGGCGAGGGCCGCTCTGTCGACCGGACCGGGTTGTGCGGAAGTGGAGGAACACACAAGGGTGAGCAGAAATACACATATCCAAAGTACCGCGACGAGGTGGCGCATGGGTTCTCCAGGTAGAGGACAATTGCTTATGAAAATATACGCAAAGAAAGTGACTCTCGAAATGGATGAGCTGCATCAGCCGGGACGTGTCAGCACGAGCCGGAAGCCTTTCTCCGATGCAAACCGGAGAATGTCGGGGGCATCTTTCCCCAGGCGCAGCACGTATCCTGCCTGCTTGAGCTGGCGGAGATGCAATTCCACCATCCCCTGTGCAGCTCCACCCGACATGGGGCTCACAACGATCGTGGCGCGTGATTCGTCGGGAGCAATATCGAGCCGGGCCGTGCATCGTCCGAAGAGCGTCGGAATGCCCCTGACCTCAAGATGCCTGCCCGCCCGGTACCATCGTGCCGGCACGCCGGCGAGAAGACACATCGTGCTGTCACGCTCGAGCACGATCAGACGCCGGACAAGCTGGATGAACAGGGCGCTCGCCGTGGCATTGGACCCGTCTCCCGTTGTTCTCGTGCCCAACTCGCGCGGGAGCTGTTCTTCGACCCAGGTCCACGCAGGGGACGCATGATTGGCAACCGCGTACAGAAGTGCCACAGCGTCGTCGTTCTCCTCTTCAGAGAGGTGAGCAATGGCCTCCAGGGTTCCGAAGAACGGCCAGAGGCCATTGGACAGCCAACCGGTGTTGGGAGGGAGGCCCTCAAGGGTTTCAGCCCGGAGCATGTGCAATGTACCGAGGACAAGCGTGTCACCGGGCGCAAAAAAGTGTCCGATGCCTTGCGCATCAAGCATCCCCCAGTTTGCCCGTTGAGGTGGAGTGGTTGATGAAGTATCGCCGACTTTCATCGGGAGATAGAGATTGCCGAACCGGTCGGTGCGTTGGTCGCGTGTTGCGGTCTTGCGGAACGCCATGAGAAGCTCTCTGGCATACTCATTCCAGCGCACTGCATCGTCATTGTGGCCGAGCCAGTGCGCTGCCTGTACCGCTGACGAGAGGCCGACAAGTCCCCAGTACACGCTCCCGTATTCCGGTTCGAGTCCGGCCAGTCCGCCGTCTGCAAAACCAGGAGGAAAGAGTCCGTATGATACGTCACCCGGATTCTTCAACGTCGTACTCCGGAGATTCCACAGCCACCGCACGCCGCTTTGCACCCCCGGCCATCGCCGTTCGAGCCACGGTTTGTCGTTGGCGAGGCGCGCATAAGTGTGCATGAGAAACAGCACAAGCGGTGTTTCCCGGTTCATCGGGTACGGTGCCATGACCTCGATCCGGCCGTCGCGTTGCTGATACGTGAGGATGCCTTCGACGCATGCACGCACTGCTGATGCATCGCCAAGCATGAGGGCGGCCAGGTTATGCCACACCGCGTCATGAACCCAGAGTCCGCGATAGACGCTGGGACCCGGCTGAAACTGCATCCGACCGTTTACCGTATCCGCGATCGCATAGAGATTGCGGATATTTGCATCGAGCAACGCTTGCAGCGCACTGTCGGGCAGGAGGATGCGGTCATAGGGGAGACCATTTTGCTGTTGCCAGAACAGGCGCGCAATCTCCAGTGCCGCATGAACGGATGCAGCGGTGACATCTTCAACGCGCTCGGTCGCGCCGTGCGACACGATTGCGGCTGCTTCGGTGGTGCCCCTGGGAAATTCGAGAATCAACGCATCGGCTGTGCGTTGTGCCGCCACGGCCGCGGGAACGGTGCGGACATAGGGATGCCCGAGCGTAAGCACCGAACCCGTGACGTCGTCAAATTCCAGCGGTCGTCGTGTGCGGATGATGAGTGTCGGGACAACCGTGTCGCCCGGAAATGTACCGAGCAGGGCGTCCTCACGCAGTACCTCGGATTGAGCGTCGCGCTCCGTGCCGCACCGCCAGTAAAGCTCAGCACTGTCCGTCAGGCCCCCACGGATGACTGCATCGTCGTCGACAGCCGTATCGTTGGCGAACATCCAGATGGCATTCAGGATCACGTTCGGGTCAGGACTGGACATCGACGCATGGACTTCGATGTCCAGCCATCCGTTGTTGTCAACGTCGCATGCGGCGAACCGATACACGTACGGAATATTAGTTTTGCCGTCGCGCACCGGGTCGGCGATTGCATCACCGCTCCCTTCGACGCGGAAGACAAGTGTTCGTAGGCCGGGCTGAGTCTTGTAGGGTTCGCAGAGACCGAGGATAACCAGGTGCGAGCTCCCGGGATCGACCCGGGCACGGTATTTCAGTGGTCTGTTGACCCCCCATGCGGCCCCGCGGAAGGCCGGATCTGCATACTCCGGGGGAGAGGCCCACGACGAACAACCGGCAAGTCCATCCAGCCGCTCGAGTCTTCCGCCAAGAAACACGCGTTGGGGAATCCTGGGACCCGTCGGTACGACTGCGAAAATCTTCTGGTGTACGGTGAGGTCGTCATCGCTCAGGACCGCGCTCGCAATCGGCACCCGGGGACCCTCGAGGAACACAGTGTCAGGTCGGAGCTGACGGCCCTGCACGCCGAACGTGATCTCCGAGAGTGGACGGGCGTACGGGCCGGGCGCAAAGTCATCTCCGAGCGTTCCCTGGCTCGTGACCACGCTCTTGTGCCAATCTCCCGGAAAACATATTGCCGTGAACCAGGAGGCAGGTGCATAGCGGAAATCGATTTCGCGTGATTGTCCCCTCAGAGGCGTCCCCGCGAGCACAAGGAGACTCAAGAGCATTATCCGTCGCATCTGTTCACCGTCGGTTCAGTGTACGTTGATACGTTGACCCCCAGGGCAGATCGACTGCAGGCGGTAGCCTAGCCCCATCGGCAGAGTGAAAGCCGGCACGAATGAGCGGGGCAAGATCAAGTGTTATTCTTCCGCCTTGCCCGTGAGCTCGTGTTGTCCGGATGTCAAGCGTCAGACCGGTCCCATCGGATGACACTTCCAGAACCAGGGAAACCGGACCCCGGCGGGTCAGCAGACCATCCACCGAAACCACGGATCCCGGCCGCAGCCAGGAATCGGGGATGCCTGCGCAAAGAATGACTCTCTCGGAGCGTTCCAGCACGAGCAACGAGCCGAGCGCCTGCACGAACAGGGCGGATGCCTCGGCATTTGACCCATCCCCCGTCGTCCGTGTCCCCCGGTGCGCAACTGCTGCTCTTCCATCCATGTCGCCAGTGGGCATGCATGATCGGCAACCGCAGAGAGGATGTTCCACGCCTGGGTGCTGTTGCCGGCAAGAAGGTGCGCCGTGGAGTGCACGTTGCCCAGCCATGGCCACACTCCGTCATGCAGCCATCCGCTGCCCAAGATCAAACCTTCCGCACTATGCGCGTCGAGCATGGCCAGGTTGCCCCTGAGAATCGTTTGCATGAGTGTGTCGGGGGCGAAGAAGAAGTTGCCGTAAGGAAGGGGAAGGAGGAAAGCATACTGTCCGCGCTGGGGCGGAATAGTCCGGTCTGTTTCCGCCACGGTGATAGGAAGGTATCGATGGCCGAGCGAATCCTCCCGCATGTCCCGGCCGGCGGCCGTGCGGAATGACGTTGTGAACCCCTCGAGGAGACCACTCCATTGGTCCGCTTCGCTCTCCCTGCCGATATCCCGCGCCGCCTGGATGGCATGTTCCAGCGCGACCATTGCCCACCAGAGCGAACCGTAGTCGGCGGCCCGGTGCGAAATGCCGCCGTCAACGAATCCCGGCGGAAGCAGACCGGCGTAGGCGGCTCCGGGTTCATCCAGCGTCCGCATCCGCGCCGATGCAATCCAGCGCACGCCCTGTTGGAGAATCGGCCAGTTGTGTGTGAGCCACCCCGGGTTATCTGCCGTGCGGGCATAACGGCACATCATGGTGAGGAATACCGGTGTTTCATTGAGCGCCTCCGAGGGGTAGAGGCTGCGGAACTGGCCCGTCGGCAACTGGCTCCGGAATCCGGCTTCGAGTGCTGACCGCACGGAAGCGGTGTCGCCGAACGTCAGGGATGTGTTGCCGGAGACCAGGACATCGGCGAGCCACAACCCGCGGTACACCGTCGGGCCCGGCTGATACTGGAGAAAACCGTCCACCTTCTCCCGAACCTGGTAGATATTGCGCACCGAGGCATCCAGGAGGTACTGCATGCGCGCATCGGGTACGCGGATACGCATGCGGGGGACGGGCGCCTCGTGCTGCCAGTATGCGTTGCAGCGTTCTTCTTCATCGCGGAGGTCAGGTACATGCACGCGGGTGTCTGTGCCGACCGAGCCGTGCATCACGACGATCTCCGCGCGGCGCGATCCGCGAGGGAGGAAGAGCAGCAGCGTGTCGCCATGCCAGGATGCGGAATCCGCTTCCGGCCGGCTGGCAAGGAACGGCCGGCCTTGCCACCGGACCCGGTGCGTCGCCGCATCAAAGACCAGCGGCCGGCGCGTTCTGATCCGGATGACCGGGGTGACATTTCTTCCCTCGAACGTGGCAAGGAGTGCGTCGGTCCGCATGCCCGTGACGAGTTCCGTGAGTTCCGTCCCGCAGCTCCAATGCATTTGCGCGTGTGCGGAGGCCCTGCCATTCACCAGATCGCCGGGCGTCACCTGGGCGTCCGCGGGAAATACCCAGAACGTGTTAAGAATGATGTTGGGATCCGGCGAGCGCGGTGATGGATGAACGGTGATCGTCAAGACACCATCGTAGTTCACGTCATGGCCGGCAGTCAGGAGCACGACCGGCTGATTTCGCTTTCCGCCGGCCATCGGGTCTACGTCGCGCAGTGTATCGCCCTCGACCTCGGCGGTCATGATTCGTGCACCGGCTGTAGACTTGTACGATTCGCAGAAACCCAGCGCAATGAGCCTGCGGCTTCCCGGCTCAACGCGCACTGAATACCGGAGAGGTCTGTTTGTGCCCCAGGCGACATTTGCAAACGAAGGGTCTGTGCCGGCCGGTGGGGTGGCCCATCCGTAAGCGCCGTTGAGGCCTCCTGTTCGCATCACCCGCGCGTCGCTGCGTGGGGTATGGGCGGCTGTTGTCTCACGCGGGATCAGTGTGAATGCATGTACGATGCACACTGCTGTTTCCGTGGAGAGACGTGTCGCGACAATCGGCACAGAAGCATCGGGAAGCCACTGGCGTATCGCGGGACGGTTGCCCTCCAGCGTGCCGACTAGAACTTCCGTCAGCGGGAATGCGTACGGACCCGGGCCGAAATCATACGCGAGCGAACCTGTCTCGGTGACAAGAGGTTTGTGCCAATCGTCAACGAGGCCGATGGCTGCGAGGTGACGTGCGGGGGCGAAGGGAAACCAGGTAGAGTCCGCCGGTTGAGAGAACAACGGCGGAAAAGTACCGGAAAGAGCAGCGATGAGAAGTATGGTGCGTAGCGGCATGATGATATGGTTCATCGTTCGCGGGTGTGACCTGTATCCGGAGATGAAGGAAGCGTCAGCCACATCCGCAGTGCAGCGCGTCCGGCTATTTCACTGTCTCCAGTGGAGTTCGATTTCTTCGAGAGTCTTTCCCTTCGTTTCCGGCAAGAACAGCCACGTAACGATCACCATGACGGCGCAGAAAAACGCATAGAGCCAGAACGGAAACGCGTGCCGGAACGTCGCGACCAGCCAGGGGTCTTCGTTGATGACGGGGAATGTCTGCGAAACCGCGAAGTTCGCGGCCCAGAGGAGCAGAGTGGCTATTGCCATAGCACGCCCGCGGAGCCGGGTGGGATAGATTTCTGACAGAACGACCCAGACAACCGGGCCCATTGAGAGTGCGAAGCAGGCAATGTAACCCAGGACGAAAATGAGGACCCACCCATGGGTCGTCTCATAGAACGCCGCAAGGCCGAGCCCGATAAGGGAGAGACCCATGCCGGAGGCGCCGGTGATCAGGAGCGGTTTGCGGCCGATACGGTCGACGGTCCAGATGGCGACCACGGTAAATGTGACGTTGAAAGCCCCCACGACAACAGTCTGGAGAAGCGCACTATCGGTTCCGGCGCCCATCTGCTTGAATATTTCCGGCGCGTAGTACATGAATACATTGATGCCGGTGATTTGCTGCAGAATGGCGAGAGCGATGCCGAGAGCGAGAGCTATGCCCATTCCGGGCGACATGAGCCCCGCCGCAGCGTGAGTCGTTTCAGCAAGTGTCGCTTTGATTGCTGCGACTTCTGTGCGGGCTTCGGCGGGAGCACTGAGGCGTGAGAGGATTTCCAATGCACGCTCATCATGGCCCTGCTTGACGAGCCAGCGCGGACTTTCTGGAATCGCGAGGAGCGCGAGGAAGAACAACAGCGCCGGGAGTGTCTCCGAGCCGAACATCCACCGCCATCCAGTGGTGATATTCCACGGGTTATCACCGAGGCCGGCGATGAAATAGTTGACGAAATAGACGAGCAGGATGCCACTCACGATCGCAAATTGGTTATAGGAAACGAGTCGGCCGCGAATACCTGCAGGAGCAATCTCCGCAATGTACAGCGGCGAGAGCAGGGACGCCATGCCGACCCCGATGCCGCCGATAATGCGCGCAACATTGAACTCGATGAGCGTGCGGGGAACGGCTGAACCGATGGCGGATATGGTGAACAACACGGCAGAGAACAGGAGGGCACGTTTGCGGCCGAACCTGTCGCTGAGTGGCCCGGCGACCCCCGCGCCGAGGATGCACCCGAGAAGAGCGCTGGATGCGGCGAATCCGGTTTCCGCCGGGCCCAGATTGAAGTACGAGCGCAAGAAACCAATGGCACCGGAGATGACAGCCGTGTCGTAGCCGAAAAGCAGACCGCCGAGGGCGGCGACGACGCTCAATGATGTTGCGTAGGCGGCGGGTTTCATCATGTCGGGGTCATTCCTTCTCGTACATATCCGCAGCATCGGTCCGGGCGAGTTCCAGAAGGAATCCGGCGACCTTCGATGTGACAGCGGCAAAGTAACGGGCACCTTTTGCGGCGGTTGCCGCCCCGGGGTCTCCCGTGCCTGTATCGTCAGTGACCCGCGTCCACTCACGCGGTGTCCACGCCCATCCTTCGCGGAAGGCGGTAACAGTCATCCGGTGTTCCTTTCCCTTGCCCGCCTCGGTCAGGGGAAGCACGAGATCCGGGGCGAGGAACATCATGAGACTCGTTTCCATTTCGTCGGCATGATCCCCCGGGACATCGAAAAAGTCTTTCAGAGGAACAGAGCGAAACCAGTTTACCGATGCCAGGAACATCGTGTGCCGCAAGCTGAGTTCCCGGATCATCCATCGGAAGTCGTTCCCGCCATGGCCGTTCAGGATAACAAGCCGCGGGATACGATGATGTTCAAGGGACGTCACGACATCCTCGAGCACCGCCAGTTGGGTGCTCGGATTCATATTCACGGTGAGCGGGATATTCAGTTGTCCTGTGTTGACGCCGAAAGGAATTGTCGGGAGAAGAATCGTTCGTGCCCCGCCTGCAGAGGCGAGGCGCACGGCTTCACGGCCGATCCTGTCCGTCTCGATGATATCGGTGCCGTAGGGGAGATGGAGATTGTGTGGTTCAGTTGCAGCCCATGGGAGTACGGCAATCTGGTACTCAGCAAGTCTGAGATCGCGATACGGGGCTTCAGCAAGGATGTTGGGTTGATCAGTCACGGAGTTCACCGAGAAGATTTGCACATAGCAGGAGCGCCCGCGGAATGTGATAGCATCCCTTCCACTTTCCGCCTTTCATTGGAATGAGCACATCGCCACGCCTGTCGAGATAGCCCCACCACTCACCGAATTCCGGATCGGGGAATCGATTCCACGTATAATCATGGACCCGCTCAAACCAGGTGAGGCACTCGGGCCGCCTGGTGAGACGGTATCCGAGGAGGAGCGCGATGAGTGTCTCCACATGCACCCACCAGAGTTTCTGGTCCCATTCCATCGACAGCGGTGGCTTCCCCTGCGCGTCGAGGAGGTAGAAGATGCCCCCGTATTCCTGATCCCACGCCCGGTCCAGTGTCCGCAGGACTGTATCGAGGGAGCGGGAAATGAGCGCATCATCCCCGGTGGTTCTTGCGAGATCCATCAGGAACCACATTCCCTCGATGCCGTGTCCGGGATTGATACTCCGGCCTTCGAATGTATCAGGATGCGACCCATCCGGGGCGACATGTTCGTGCACAAGTCCGGTCTCCGCGTCGATGAAGAATCCGGAGATCTCGTGGATCAGTGCGTCCCGCGTCGTGGCATATTCCGCCGGATCCAGAAGCCAGGAGAGTTCCTGGATGAGATTCATGAGGATCATCGGCAGCGCATAGGATTTCACCGGGCGGACGCCCGGAACGATCTTTGAGTATTTGCCTTTGGGATTGTCCTTGCGGCGGAGAATATTCCGGTAGGTGCGGAGCGCGATCTCCTGTGCGGTTGTATTTCCGGAAGCCAGGGCGTACTGACTGAACGCCATTGCGGCGAAACAATCGGAGAAGATATTGTAGGGTTGCACCAGCGGCGCGCCCTCGCGCGTCAGTGCAAAGTACCAATTCCCCTGACTGTCGGTACCGTGGGCAAGGAGGAATTCGAAACCGTGCTTCGCGATCTCGAGCCATTGCGGGTTCTTTTCCAGGCGCGTGTACAGTATCGAAAACATCCACGTTTGGCGCGCCTGCAGCCACACAAATTTGTCGGTATCGTAGACTGTTCCGGATCGATCCAGGCATGTGAAGAATCCGCCATGCCGGTCGATCGAGTGTTTTTCCCAAAAAGGGATGATGTCAGCCCGGAGGGCCGCAATGTACTGATGTTGCAGGCCAGGGAAGTCCATGTTACGACCCTTTGATGACCGGCTTCAACTCGGGAATATCGATCCACTTTCTGGTTTTCCAGGATTCCATGCCGATTTCGGCGAGTTGGACGCCGCGTGCGCCCTCCAGGAGATTCCATGGAAACGGTTCGTCCTTCACCACGTGGCGAAGAAAAAGCTCCCATTGGGCTTTGAAGGCGTTCTCGGATTCCTCTTGCGCCGGCACGCGCATCCACTGGTCGAAATAGTTGATTGGACTCTCGATGTCGGGGTTCCAGACCGGACGCGGGGTGGCATGAGCGGGTTGAATCCAGCAGTCGCGGAGTCCTGCCATCGCCGAGCCCGCGGTTCCATCGACAAGCAATGTCAGCAAATCGTCGCGGCGGACGCGTGTCGTCCAGGAGGAGTTGAACTGCGCGATCGCACCGGTGTCCAGTGCGAATGTTGCATAGGCGGCATCGTCGGCCGTGCACTGGTACGGAGCTCCCCGTTCATCCCAGCGCGTAGGGATGTGTGTGGCGCCGAGGCAGGAGACCGCCTGCACCTTACCGAAGACGTCGTCGAGGAGGTAGCGCCAGTGGCAAAGCATGTCAAAAATGATGCCGCCGCCGTCCTCCGCGCGGTAGTTCCATGACGGCCGTTGGGCAGGGATGGAATTCCCCTCGAAGACCCAGTATCCGAATTCGCCGCGCACAGAGAGAATGCGTCCGAAGAACCCTTCGCGGATCAGGCGTTTGAGCTTGAGGATGCCCGGAAGCCAGAGCTTGTCTTGTACCACGCCGTGCTTGACGCCCTTCTTTTCCGCCAGGAGATAGAGCTCGTACGCCTCGTCGGTGGTCAGTGCAGTGGGCTTCTCGCAATAGATGTGTTTTCCGGCTTTCACTGCGGCCCGGATGCTGGGCACGCGGAGGCTGGTGATCTGCGCATCGAAGTAGATCATATTGGAGCTGTCATCCAGCGCTTTGCCAAGATCGGTTGTCCATCGCGCGATACCATTGGCGGCAGCGAGACTCTCGAGACGCGCGGCGTTGCGTCCGACGAGAATCGGATCGGGCATGATCACTTCGCGGTCATTGAGCCGGACGCCGCCCTGGCGGATGATCGCAGCGATTGAGCGCGTGAGGTGCTGATTCGATCCCATCCGGCCTGTGACGCCATTCATCACGATACCGACATGGTGTGTTGTTGTCGCCATGATGTGTTTCTCCAGAGATATGCCGGGATTCACCTTTTGTTCAGGCAATAGGCACGAGGGAAGTCCCTTTCCCCATTGCCCAGTGCCCAACACCTAGTGCCTACAGTGCCTTCCCCTCCACACATTGCGGCTTCGCACCTCCAGGCAGCGCCGGCGCTTCAATACCTGCGCGGGGAAGCGTCCCGCTGAGCTCCTGACGCCAGTGGGCCACGTCACCGGTGGGGGCGTAGCAATAGAGCATGCGGAGCGGCGTGCCGCCGGTATTCGTGATCTGATGGAACTGCCGTGACGGAATGTAGACTGCCTGTCCGGTGCTCAGTGTGCGCCGTTCGTTGCCCAGGCACATTTCCGCGGTGCCTTCGATGATGAAGTAGATTTCTTCCTGCTCCTGATTATGCCAGGGGACCTGACCGCCATCCGGGTCCAGCGTGACATGACCCATGGCGAAGCCGGCTGCTTGAATCGGTGAAGCGCCACCGACGAGGTTCTGCGTTTTCCTCCGGGCGGGATACCGGCGGCCTTCGATGGCTGCGAGGTCGGCGACGATCATGGGAAGCTCCTGCTGCTGGACGATATAATGCGTCAAAGGCGGTGTACCCGATTCCTGCCGGCCCTACGTGAACTTCAACCCTAGCACAGTCTCCCTGCCCGCCGGAAGCAAGAAATGCGAGTAGCGCGGGTACTTCTTTCCGGGAACCGGAGTGAGCGTCACGCGCTCTCTGGTGTCGAGTTTCAATTCTGCTTCCATACCATCCGGAACACGCAGCCGCAGCTCACGATCCCCCCTTCGGCCGCGCGATCGAAAAACGATGTCACCGCGGACGGTAAATGCGGTCAGTTCCAGTTTTTCCAGGCTTCCCGGCCGGGGAGTGATAGTGCACCGTGCAAACCCGGGCGCCGTGGGCTTGATGCCGGCGAGACTCATGAATGCGACATAGAGCGGCACAATTGCACAGTGGCTCCAGAGATCGCCCGAGTCGGGCTGTGCCGTCCAGTTCTCTGAGACGGTATTGTTCAGCAGTACGGAATCCATTCCCGCCCATCGGGTCCTGAAATCCTGGAGAATGACATCGGTGAGGTCCCCTTCCGCGAGAGCCCAATACCGCCAGCCGGCATTGGCCGGATACGAAAGGCCCATCGCGGGCGGACAGTTGGCCAGTACGTTGAGCGAAGCCGCGGTGTCGTCGTCTGGACAGAGTCCGAAAAGGACTGCAGTTGCGAGTGATCGATCACACATGCGTGTCTCGCCCTCCTCTTTTCGCCAGGGGAGGTTGTTCACGAAGAGGTGCTCGTTCTCACTCCAGAACGATGCCTGCGTGGCTTCGACGATCCTCCCGGCGAAGTCCCGGGCGAACGTGCCCCATGCGGCATGACCGGTGGCGAAGGCAAGGGGAGCGAACGCATGTCTGAGCATTGCTGCGGCATAGAGATTGAACGCGCACTGTTTGTGCCGCTGCTGTTTGAAGGCGTTATGGTCGATCCAGACGTTGGGGAGACCCAGGTTCAGGACCGGCAACAGACCGTCGGGACCCACGATGCGGTGGAGATAAGCCACGAATCGCTGCAATCTGACTGCGGCCTCCGCAACCTGGGCGACGTCCCCGGTGTAGAGATAGTGCTGATAGCAATCGAACCCGAATCCCACGGCATGATCCAGTAGCGGTCCCCAGGGGGTTAAATCGAGCTGGCGCTCCATCACGCGGGCAAGCCGATCGTAGGCGGGCCAACAATCGAAAAAGAAGCCGTCGGTCATCAATCCCTGTGAGAAGGTGCTTATGAACCGGGCGGGAAGGCGGGTCTCCCCGAGTGCGAGGTAGGCGCCATGCATTTGATGACTGCCGTCGCCGCTGTATTGCTGCCGCTCGCGTCCCATGCCGTCGACGAATGTCTCCTGGGCGGAGTTGTACAGCGTGTTGACACATGCGTCCATGAGCCGCTGCAACGGTGGCTCGGACAGAGTAATCTCCGGGCGATGGGAGCCAGGGATAGAGCCGGCGGAGGACGCCGACCTGCGAGACGACAATGGTGCCTTCCGCACCATGGACATGCAACTGCAGCCAGCGGAGGCTTTCGTAGTCGAAGCAACGGAATCGGTTCTCCCCCTCGCGACAGATGAATCGTGCCCACGCGTGAAAATGTGTATTGAGAAGGGCCGGTCCGCCGGGCGAGTGCGCCTCGTGTACGAGGAGTTCAACGACCGTTCCCCGGGGGGCGCTGATAGTGAATTCCGGAAAGCCGACTATCTGCTCGGAGAACTCGAATGTAAGTGCAATTCCTCCATTCCGTGCAAGCTGGCATTGCCACGTTCCGGGAGGATTCTCGTATATGCCGGAGAAAAGAGTCTGCGTGTAGGCATCAGCCGGCGCCATCGCAAAATACTCTTCCGGCGGGCGTTTCCATATAATAGAAAAGGCTCTCGCGTAGACGGAGCGCCGGAACGGCGGCTTCGTGCAGTAGGGGAATCGATCGGGGCAGCAGACAGCAAATACTCCGGTCGGCGGTGGCATCCATCAGGTAATCGGGATAGCTGGAACAGATCGGCGGCAGCGACGCGGGGCAGGGGAGAGGCAGGGCGGAGACCCATGCGTCATCGGGTACAAATCCGGGGCTGTCCCACCCGTGGGGGTGAAGACGCGCGTCGAACTCTTCCTGGAACGAGCGGAGATACCAGCGCTTGTACTGTCCCGGGGGCCAGCTGGTTGCCAGATGGCATTGCCACTGCTGATCGGTAGTGAGTGTCAGCGTCGATCCATCAGTACATTCTATAGAGAGAGTGCAGATGAATCCCGGCTTTCCGATGGGATGCGTGCCGTCGCCGTGGCCGTACGACAGTACGGTCACGGCAATGACGTTTTCGCCCTGTGTGAGTACTTCACCGAGATCGAGCGGATCGACTTCCATGCGTCGCGGATCCGCCGGGGCAGGCCCCCACTGGACGCGGCGTCCGTTGACGGTGAGGAGATAGCGGCTGTCTGCAGCGATCCATCCGTCAGCCTTGCGTACCGGGAGCGGAAGAGGCGTACAGTACGCCGGAAGAGGATTACCGTATTGGGCAACGTCCGTGTCGAGGGATACCAGATCCAGGACGCAGGGGCGAGGTCGAGACGGTGGTGTTGTGGGGGAAGCTGGAGTGGCGTGCTGCCGGGCAGAGTATCCGGCGACGGTGCAGTGTCCGTCGTGGCGATGGATGGCATAAGTCCGAGGGCAGCGCCCGCGCCTGCAGTCTGTTTAAGGAAATCACGTCGGTCGGTCATAGAGAAAGGCCGCTAATTGTTCAGTATGGAGGAAAGTGATGACAATGTCAAGACATGCGCGGTGCTCTTTTTGCACAAAGGACTTGACAGGCACAAAAAAATGCTGTATACTCCAAAGGTAAAACACCATTCACATAGTAAAACAGCTGCGTGGTGAATACTGCCACCGTCGTTTCCCATCCTGTCTGTCGGCTGTTGGTGGTGTTGGTGTAATTCTCCTATCTTCTTTCTCAACGCGTTATTTCACAACTTGCGGCGTTCACTCGGTGATCTCCGGATCATGTGGTAGAATCCTCAAGGGGAGTTCCCAACACGGATCGGTGGTGGCTTCTCACACTTCGTTTGCTTTTCCCACACAAACAACACTCCAAAGGAGGAGCGACATGAGGCAACTATGGTACAAGTTTCTGTCCGTAGCCTTGCTGACTGTTGTGGTGTCAGTAAGTCTCGTACTTGCCGGGAACGGTAAGATCTCCGGCACGGTCAAAGGAGCGGACGGTGCCGCAGTCGTGGGGGCGAACATCATCCTGGAAGGGACGATGATGGGAGGGTCGGCTGATGTCAACGGCAATTACTTTGTATTGAACGTTCCGCCTGGAACCTACAGGGTGCGCGGATCTGCCGTGGGCTACACGCCGAAAGTGCTGACGGGCGTGCGCGTTGGGTCCGACCAGATCGTGAACGTCAACTTCACGCTGGAATCGGAGACGGTCGGCATTTCGGAAGTCGTGATCGAAGCAACACGCCCGCCGGTGGACAAAAGCCAGACGTCGGCGAAGTCCACAATGAGCGGTGACGACTTTACAACGCTGCCGATTTCAGACGTCTCGTCGCTGGTGGCCACGTCGGCCTCCACGTTCAAGGGATTCGTCCGTGGAGGGAAGACGTTCGAGACGAAGACGATTGTCGAAGGTATCGACATGACGGACCAGTTCTATGCTGCTGCCGCTGATGCCGGAGGTCTTGCATTCGGGTCCGGTGGCGGGTTCACTTCGGCCATGAGCTACAATGGCATCAACCGTCAGACAGAGAGCCAGCGGGCTTCTCTGGTCAACCTGAACGTCTCCGCCGTGGAGGAAGCGAACCTCGTGACGGGCGGTGTCGGCGCGGACTACAGCAACGCGACCGCAGGTGTGGTGGCGTATTCGCTCCGTGACGCCCGCGAGGCGTTCAATGGGCGTGTGGATGTGCGCGTCAGCCAGATGGGCGGTCTGCATTACAAAGGGCCGGACCTGTACTGGGACCAGGGCATCTACTATGCGGAGAAAGCTCGTCTATTGGCGAACGCATCGGCAATAGAACGGGAGAAGGGTGGAAGGTTCACGTGGACCCCGGACAAATACGAGACCGGCAAGCCGGAATACAAGGCGGAAGTGGCTCTCGGGTCGAAGTTCGGGGAAGGTGGAGGTGCCTACCTGACACTGGGGTGGTTCGATTCTCACGGGCGTCTTCCGGCTGAGTTTACCCGCCGGGCGAACGCCACGCTGAAAGTGAACTCGAACCTCACTGATAATCTCAAACTCAGCTTCATCGGTCTTGTGGAAGATCGGGGCAAGCTGCTTGGATGGAAGAACCGCAGCTACATGGACGACTTCCGCTATTTCCTGGAGGGTGTCCCGCGGTCGGACGGTGCCAACTTCACCGGTTCGGTCCGGCTGACGTACATTATCTCCCCCTCCTCGTATGCTGAGTTTCAGATCAGCGGCGTGACAGATAATTCCCGTCGCGGCTTTTCTGACGACAACAATGACGGCTGGTGCTGACCTGTATGAAGACGGTGATTTCCTCGAATTCGCCGACACCGCCCAGGTGAACAGGTATCAGGCGAATAATTCGAACTCTCAAATGTGGAAATTCTTCTCTCCCTCGCCAAGGAATGAGTCGTACAGCGAGAGCGGAGTGACGATGTCCGGTGCTGCAAACTGGAAGATTGCCCGCCCCGGCATCTACTATGAGGATTTCACGAACAGCAACGTGACCGTGAAAGGTGACTTCACCAGTCAGGTCACACAAAACCATCAGCTCCGTGGCGGTCTGCAGGCCCGGATGCACAATTTCGACATGATCCGCCGTGCCGGCTTCATCGGCGGCAACGTTTCTTCGTACAAGAACTACGTGGAAGAGACCTGGAACCTCAAGCCGAACGAATACGGCGGATACCTGCAGGACAGGATGGAATACGCCGGATTGATCATCAACCTCGGCTTCCGTGTGGACGCTCTTGATCTTGCTGCAGCCGACTGGGCGAATTTCTTCAAGCCCTACACGCTCGGTGACAGAAGAGGGAGGCGGCCAGGCATTGGTTTCGGTGCGCGGTCCGAATGCAAAGATGAAGTGGTTCTTCTCTCCGCGCCTGGGTGTGTCTCACCCCATCAGCGACCGGGCAGCCGTGTACTTCTCTTTCTCACAGCAGAACCAGTCGCAGCCCTTCTCAAGATTGTACACATACTACAACCAGTGGGGGAACCCCTCGCTTGCTCAACTCCCGAGAGTGGACCAGGACCCGATCAAGTCCACCAGCTACGAACTCGGCGTGCAGTATGCACTCTTCGAGAACTTCAGTCTGGATGTGAACGCGTACTACAAAGACATCCAGAATTACGGGTACACCACGATAGTCGTGACTCCGCGAAGCACTCTTGCAAAGCTCTACTACATCAACACGAATTTCGGCTATGCAGACTCCCGCGGTGTGGAGTTGACGCTGCGGCGGAATGCCGTGCCGGTGACGGATTGGCTGACTGTGGGAGGGCGCGTAAGCTACGCATACAGTTACATAAAGCAGTCCGTGCCGCTGGGGACAAGAACGTCACCTCCTACGGATTGGCTGACAGCGCCGAATACGATGGCAGTTTGCCTTTTGATGACATCAAGTACTGGAACACCATCGAGCAGCACGTGAATGGTGGCAACACCAGTCTGACGGGAGGCTACGATCGTGCGCACCGCGTCGGGTTCAATGTGTTCTTCCGCGTTCCGTATGATATCATGTTGAGCGCCGTGGGGACGCTTCAGAGCGGATTCTACTACCCGCTCACGCTGGCGGATCCCCGTTCGCGTGAAGTTGGTGAAGGCCCGTGGACCAAGAGGGTGGACCTGCGCCTCGAAAAGGGTTTCAAAATTGGAGCGAGTCGGTTCGCACTCTATGTCGACCTCATGAATGCATTCAACTGGACCAGCATCGTTGCATACCAGCAGTCGTCGACTGCGACGGTCCCGCAGATCGCGTGGGAAAAGAGACGGGGATCCGACAGGTGGACCGACGATCCAGCGCTCGGTCACTCAGGACGGATCGACCGTGTATGACGTCCCGCGTGAGATCTACTTTGGCGTGAGTTACCAGTTCTAGGGTCTCTCTTGGACCAACAACAACAATACGAATCATGAGGGTTTGGAAAATGAACATCATAAACTTTGGACGTAAGGTAGGGACCCTGGGACGAGGATTCGCCGTGCTCTGTCTCCTCGTTCTCGGGATGACCGTCGCCCTGTATGGTCAACCCCTGCAGAACGCAACGTCAGGTGTTATGATTCCGGCCAACGGTGATGGCGTGATGATTGGCGGGAACCTGTGGGAATCCTTCCAGGCGGCCAACACCGTGGGCCCCCAGTACTGGGAGGGAGCCAAGGAAATGACAGAACGATCGGTCAGATTGGGGAATTTTGACCGCTCGTGGTCAACGCCGACCATCATGTGGCCGGGCGGATGGACCAACTCCAACATCTGGGGCATGGCGATGTACATCTCTACATACGATCCTGACCCCACATTCAACCCGGCCACCATCGGTGGCGCCACCAACCCGTCGTACTACTCCACTTCCGGGAATAACTATGCGATGGCTGCTTATGCCAACAAGCCCGCAAAGACTCCTCCCCGTGTCGTGCTGGGAGCCGGTGACCCGGCCCGCGACTACAGACGCGAAACAAAGTGGGTGGATGCGACGAAACGGCATCATACGTTGTATGAAGCAGGGTGGCCCACGACGATCGGCGTGGACGTCAAGATTGATGTCCACCAATACAGCCTGCGCTGGAACGCGATGAGTGATTTCATCATCATGAACGTCACGATGACGAACACGGGGAATGTAGACCTGAACTGTGACGGCGTTGCCGAAAGGACAAACAACGTCATCAAAGCTCTCGCGCTGGTCATGGATTGCGAATTGGGCTTCTCCGCCCGATTGGGCACCAACGCCGGCCGTGGTTCCGCCTGGGGAATCTCCCGGCGCGTTGCAGGATACATCGGTGACAACGACCCGAAAGGGAACCCCTGGGCAACGACGGTGATCTACCCCGGGGAAAGCGGTCCCAATGTCAACGACATGGGGATCAATGACAACCCGTTGAGGTTCTACACGGATGTACAGAACGGATGGACCTGGCTTGGTGCAAAGGATGCTACAGGCAACCCGAAGAAGACCATTTACGGGACTGATGCCGTCGGTACCGGAACCCAACGTGGTTGGTATACCTCAGCAGGTGTCGCTCGCGGCCTCGGGCTTGGGTACGGGGATCCGAGAGGCACACACATCCTGTTCCATGGGGACCTGGTACAAAGACGGCGGCAGGGGCCGGAGCTCATCGGCTCTCGATCTGAGCCCGAACCCGAATTTCTTTGCCTCCGGCACAACCGGCGACCCGACATCGTTCGTGCCAAAGGCTTCTCCATCGAGGCCGAACGGAGACCGCAAACTCCTGTCGCTGGAAGACCCTTCCGCATTCGAAGAAATCACGCATGAACCGAACTGGACAATCGGCTACACGCAGCACAACAACTTCGACGGCAACACGTACCACGGCCTCGGGCCCTTCAGCCTCGCGGTAGGCGAGACGATGACGGTGACGTTCGTCGAGATGGGCGGATTCCGGTTGCAGGGAGTGCTCAATGCCCTTGCGGCAGCGCGCTATGTGTATGAAAACGGCGATGCCTTCCTGGACAACTATCCGGCCGTGCCGGAGATCCGGATCGACTCGAAGGCCCCGGGTATTCCCGTCCTTCGCTGGGACAACCGTGCAGAGAGCGGGCCGAATTTCGGCGGCTACAAGATCTACCGTGCGTCGCAGGCAGTCCCGATCGACTGGACAAAGACAGGCATGCGCGTGGTCGATGATTACTGGAAGAGCATGACTCCCGGACCGACACCTGAGAATCTGAAGGTGCCGATGAACCCCGATTTCAAGGCATTCGACTATATCGCGGGGAAGAGAGGTGTTCCGGACAGCTGGGGACCCTATGACCTGGTCAAGGTGATTCCGGCAGCCCAGGCCGGCAGCTTCGCCGACAACTCGGCCAGCGGGTACAATTATTCCTGGATGGACAATGAAGCACCATTCGGCTTCAAATTCTGGTACTATGTTGCCGCCTATACCAACACAGGGATGACTCTGAATTCTTCCTATGCTGGTTACAAGCCGGCCAGCACAGAATTCGTGGAGACAGCGAAAATAAACGAGAATGGCGCGTCAGGATTGTGGGCGAACACCTATCCATTCGCGTTCCTGAACGTGGATTGGCCAAAGACCGCCGAAGGTTTGAAGAATATGGGTGCCGCCATAGCAGTGGAACGGACCCCCATGACGCTTGCCGATTTGCAGAACGGCGTGGTCAAGATAAGCTGCAAGCCCAATCCGTACAAAAAGAAGGCGCTCTTTGACAATGCTCTGGACGCGTCGGACCACAAGGTGGTATTCTACAATCTGCCGACCGAGGCAAAAATCACTATCGTGGACGTGGCAGGACAGATAATACAGGAGCTGAACTTCAAGTCCACCGGCCCCAGCAACGGCACGATTTACTGGAACCTCTTCTCGAAGAACGGCATCGAGGTCGCCAGTGGACTGTACATCTGGGTGGCCGAGTATGAAGGCGGCAAGCAGGTCGGATATCTCACCATCATGCGCTGACGATAACAACGTAAACACGAAAAGGCTTATGCCATGAAAACATTCAACACGCTCATGCGTTGCGTCATGGTGGTCCTACTTGTGGCTGCCACGGCGGATGCACAGACCAACAAGGCCGGTCTGACGGGTGCTTCGTTTCTGAAGATCGACGTCGGTGCGCGGGAAGCGGCTCTTGCCACCGCCGTGACCGGCCTGACGGGAGACGCTAACCTGATGTTCTACAATCCGGCCGGCATCGCCCTGAAAAGTGATCAAATGGGGCAAGCATCATTCAACTACAACAAATGGATCGCTGACCTCAACCACAACAGCGCGGCGATCACCTACAACTGGCCGGACGTCGGGACCATCGGTGTGGGGGCTATCATGTTCGGAGTCTCGGACATCGTCGCTGACCGCGATGTCTACACTGACCCGGTCCTTGCAGCCATGCAGATTGACCAGAACACCTCGGCGACGTATAACTACCGCGATATGGCTGTCCAGCTTTCCTACGCGCGGTACGTCATGGACAACTTCTCCCTCGGTCTGACGGTGAAGGGGATCTTCGAGTCTGTCGACGGGGAGAACATCAGTGCATTCGCGGTCGACTTCGGTTCGGTCTACAACATCGGCGTCATGGACTGGACCATAGCCGCACGGTTCAACAACCTGGGCTCGGATCTGAAGTACTATGATATCGGGTTCGGTCTCCCCATGTCGTTCACCATTGGCACGGCGATTACACCGGTGACCATGGAGAAGAGCAAGCTGACGGTGGCGGTAGATGCCGTGAAGACGCAGGACGGCCCGCAATACTTCTTTGCGGGTGGCGAATTGACGCTGGTCAACGTGATTGCTCTCCGCGGCGGCTACAAGTTCAACTATACGGGCACCGACGACGGCGGCACCAGCAGCAGGACGGCAATCAACAACACGATCGAAGGCTTCACGGCAGGCGCCGGTCTGATGGGCGACTTCGCGGGCATGAAGATCGGCGTGGACTACGCGTACACGAAGATGGACTTGCTGGACAACGTGCACCGCTTCTCGTTGAAGATTGGCTTGAAGTAACCCCGGATGAGCACCCGACCTCCGAACAAAGGCGGGTGATTGTCCCACCGTCCTGAGTGGAGCAAAAAGACGGTGGTCTTTGAGAGGGGGGTAGTCTCCTTGCGGGAGTCACGCGAACTATTGAAACGTGTACCCTGAGGTGATTACCCCCCCCTTTCATTATCAATTGTGGAGGTGGATCCACCATCCACAACGGATATGACCGAGAGAGGATCCCATCGTGCTGACCACGTCGAAAGCACCCCTGCCCCTGCTCCCCACAACCGTCATCGGCAGCTATCCGTTTCCCAGATGGCTTGAAACCGTCCGCGATCTCGGCGCCCAGGGAAAGCTGACGCACGCCGATGTTGTCGAAGCCCACGATGCCGCCGTGCGGTCGGCCATCATGGACCAGGAATTCGCCGGCGTGGATATCATCACCGACGGTGAGCTGCGACGGGAAACCATGGTGAACTTCTTCTCCGCCCGGATTCACGGGTTTGACATGTCCGGCAAACTCAAACCGATCGGGAATCTGGATCCCTCAATCCAGATGAAAGATCCCGTTGTGCGCGACAAGGTGCGACGACTGAACGGCCTTGGCATGGATGACCATTTTGCATTCCTGCAAGCACACGCAACGCACGCGACCAAAGTGTGTGTGACCGGTCCTCAAATGCTCGCCAAGAGGGCAACCAATGAGTACTATCCGTCGGACAAGGAGCTCGTGTTCGACCTCGCCGATGTGCTGAACGTGGAGCTGAAGAACCTTGTCGGGGCGGGGTGCAGGTTCATTCAGATAGACGAACCGGTGTGGGTCGGGTATCCCGCCGATATGCCATGGCTCGTCGAGTCGTTCAACAGGCTGGTCGACGGGGTCAATGCCAAAATCGCCCTGCACGTCTGCTACGGCAACTATCAGCTGAAAAGACTCTTCACAGGGGAATATGCACAACTCTTTCCGGCGATTCTTGACACCCGGGCTGACCAGATCAGCATGGAGTTCGCCGTATCGGACGGTGCGGGACTGGATCTGTTCAAGAAATACAAAACCGACAAGGAGGTCGTGGTCGGCGTGATTGACGTGAAATCCCCGGACATCGAATCTGCCGGCGACTGTCGCGCAGCGGATCAGGACTGCGCTGGAATTCATTCCGGAGGCCCGGATGTACATTTCGCCCGACTGCGGCATGAAGTTCATGCCGCGCGACAGGGCATTCGGAAAACTGAAGGCCATGGTTGAAGGCGCGAAAGTAGTTCGTCAGGAGTTGATAGGAATCGGAGGAGCCTAGGCCCGGCATGCCCCAGCGGAGCGAACTCACGGTACGGCAGGCAGCACGCTGCGCTTCGCCGGATTGTCATCCGGCAATCGGATCCCGCTGTGTGCCGGACAGTCGCAGAAGCGTGGCGCGAGAGCCTCTCGCCGGAGGCGGAGATTGCCGTCAGTGCAGAACCTCCTGCGGCTGAGGCAGGCACACTCGTCATTCGGGTGGGTGGCCCACGACAGTCTCCTGCAGAGGGGAAACTGGTCTGGCCGGCGAATCACGCAGTGGAATTGCAGGCAACACACGCCACCGCTCTCTTCCCGCTTTTCTCCATGATCGCAGAGGACTGGATTGACAGCCCGGTCCCAGGGCTGGCGGAACCCTTGACGTACCGTCCGGCCTTCCCCTGGTTGCGCAATCTCAATGACTTTTTCGTCGGCAGTCTGCGAACGGCACGGGGATTTGACCGCGAGGCCTTCGTGCGACAACTCGCACGGGCGGGATTTACGCATGTGACGGTCAACGGTCTGGGGGGACCCCGTCCATACGAAAGCAGCCCTCCCGGCGACGTATACCACTGGTTCTATGATTATAGTCCCGACCTCGATCAGTTTGTCGACAGTGAACTCGTGCGGGGGTACTATCCTCGCGGAGTACGTGCGTGCAAATCGGGACGCGCTGCGTGCCAATGCAGCGCTTGCCAGAAAGTACGGAGTGATTCCCGGTCTCCACATCAATTCCCCTCGGTCGATGCCGGAGGAATTCTGGCACCGCTTTGGCTATCTGCGGGGTGCCAGAGTGGATCATCCCCGCGAGACCCTGCGCCCCCGGTATACACTTGCCATGGCGCACCCGGCGGTGCAGAAACATTACCGTGAATTGATCCGGAATATCATGACTGAGGTTCCGGACCTTGGCTTCATCCATGTCTGGACCAATGACAGCGGTGCGGGATTTGAATTCGTGAGTTCTTTGTATGCCGGGCGCAATGGAGGTCCGTACTTGCTGCGAGAATGGAAGGGCGACGAGGCGATTGCACGTGCGGCAGCGGGCAACGTTATGACGTATTACCGCCTCCTGGCGGAGGAAGGGCGGCGGGTGAATCCCGCATTCCACCTTATATGCGATCTCGGTCCGTTCTTCGCCGAGCGCAAGTACATCATTCCGGACTTGGGTAACGGCATCGATGCGGGCGATTTCGCGTTCTTTGAGGAGCAACCCGGAGGTCCGGGGCGCGAAGCCATCGAAGCCACGGGAGCACAGGTGCATCTCAAGCTGGATCTGTGCGACAACAACGTGCTCGGAGTGCCGGCGCCCGTTCTTGTGTATGAAAGGTTGCGCGATGCGTTCCGCAGCGGGGCACGCGCAACCTTGACGAACATTGCACCTCCGTCGCTGGTCCCGTACGACATCAATGGTGAGGTGGTGCGGGCCTTCCAGGCGAACCATGACAAGCCGCCGGAGCCGCTTCTGGAGCGCTGTGCGCGCCAGTGGGCGGGTGAGATGCATATGGCCCGGCTGCTGCGCGTCTGGTCGCTGTCCGACGCAGCTGTCCGCGCGTACCCACCGACTATCCCCATGAGCACGTTCGGGTTTCCATGGTTTCGCCTCTGGGTGCGTCCCTTCGTGCCAAACATCGACGCCATCCCTGAAGGGGAACGGGCCTACTACGAAAAGTTCCTCCTGGCAACGTTCAACAATCCGGCACGTGTCGATCTCAACAATGACATGATGTGGAACTTTCTGACCGTCGAGCAAGCAGGCGGGCTGCGGCAGGAGATTGATCAGAAGGTGCTTCCCCCGCTCACCGGGGCGATCCTGCTCTGTCACGAGCTTCTGCAGGGAACGCACGCCACGGACCAGGTGCCCCCTGTGTTTCCAGATCTGCAGGACCGGCTTCGCGCCGCACGGTGCTACTACACCACGATGCGCAACACGGTTGCATGGACGGAATCGGTGCACGGCTATCTTCAAGCCACGACAGAGACGGAGAAAACGCAGTTCAGATCTCTCTGTGATGCAATGGTTGCCGGAGAACTCGCGAACACCCGGGACCTTCTCACGCTCTGGCAGCATTCGGCAGGATCCTGGATGCCGGTATCCGCGCTCGGCGAATCCCTGCATCTGTACGGTGAGAACTTCGGTGACCTCCTGGGGCACAAGATTGCGTTGATGGAGCGCCATGTCCATGATGAGCCGTATATCGATCCCCAGTACATGTGGCGGATGAAAAACTGACCCGGAGTCTTCCATATACTCAAGAGGAGATATCATGTTGTACGACGACACCTTTCCATTGCTTGAAGAGCAGATACGCTTCTACGAGGAGAACGGATATATCCAGCTGCACAACGTTTTGACGCGTGAAGAAGTCGTCGCACTGCGGTCGGCTGTGGAGGTCGCCGCCGAGGACCGGAAACGCCTGCAGGAGAACTGGGGGCCCAGGGGAGATGAAGGATATGCCAAGGTCTTCCTGCAGATGGTGAATGTCTGGGAGCGGTATCCCGCCATTGAAGAGTACACGCTCAGTCCGCGTATCGGGGACATCGCCCGTCAGCTCACCCGGTCGCCGTACGTCCGCCTCTGGCATGACCACGCGTTGATCAAGTACCCGAAAGACAGCAAGGCGACGGCGTGGCACCAGGACAAGGTCTACTGGCCGATGAAGGAAAACGGGGCGCTCTCGTGCTGGATGGCGCTCGACGATGTCACCGTGCAAAACGGGTGCATGTGGTTCCTCCCCGGTTCGCATGTGCTGGGTCCGCTGGATCCTGTCGATCTGGGCACGGCAGACGAACAGAGTCTGCTGCGTGTGCTTCCGGAATCCATGAAGCATGTCCGTCCGGTGGTCATGGAGATGAAAGCCGGGAGCTGCACATTCCATCACGGACTGACGTTCCACTATGCCGGGCCGAATGTTACGGATGGACCCCGCCGCGCGATGGTAACGATCTTCATGCCCGCGGGCACGCATTACAGGAAGCAAGAACACATCGTCGGCGACAGGGGAAACCTTGCGGATGGCGAGGAATTCCACGGACCGCTTTTCCCGTTTATCGGGCGGGGGATGTAATACCCTCATGACGACGAGAGTCACATCATTGCATACCGGCGATCCCCGGCTGGACGAGCTGCTTCCCCGGATCAAGGGCTTTCTGGATCAGGATGTGTCGGAAATGAACGCGCTGGGTTCGCGCGTGCGGGGGTACCGGTCACCGGACGGACCGAGTCTCTGGCTCCGGGATCACACAGACATGATGCGCGGGTTCCGGTACTGGGAGCGCGACATGACGAGCATGATCGAGCACTTCGCCGAGACACAGACCGCGCGCGGGTGGCTCTTCGACTATTTCACGCTCACTCCCGACAAACTTCCCTGTGAGCGGGAGAACTGGGCAAAGTATGTCAGGGTGCCGGTGGAAGCGGACGTCGAGTACAGGTTCATCAACGGCATCTACCTGGCCTGGCAGGCGACCGGGGACGACGGGTGGCTGCGACGCATGCTGCCGCACGCCGAGCGGGCCCTTGCGTACATTTTCAACGATCCCTGGCGGTGGGATCCGCGGCACAAGCTTGTCAAACGTGCCTACACGATCGACACATGGGACTTTGACTACACCGCCGGGCGGCATCCATGGCTGAACTTCCAGATTACCGATGAGACATTCTGGGGGATCATGCACGGCGACAACTCGGGCTATTACGAAGCCTGCCTGCGGCTTGCCGTGCTCCTCGACAGGGTGCGGATGAACAAGCGAGCGGCATACTGGCGGCGCTTTGCTGCCGGTCTTCGCCGCCGGACAAATGCTCTCTGTTTCAACGGGCGGTTCTACACCCATCATGTGCCCCTTGTGCCGGTCACGGTTCCCGGGGTTGACACAGGCGCGCAGCTCAGCCTGAGCAACCCGATGGACATCAACCGCGGTCTGGCGACCCACGCAATGGCCACCGCGATCATCAAGGAATATCGGAACCGCGGAAAGGCGACCGGCGCGTTTGCGGAATGGTTCAGCATCGACCCGCCGTTTCCGGACGGGATCTACGGTGACGAGAAGATCGTCGCGGGGGCCTACTGCAACGGCGGGATCATGCCGCTGGTGGGCGGCGAACTCGCCCGGGCGGCATTCGAGCACGGATGTGAATCCTACGGCGTCGAGCAGCTGTACAAATACCATGAACTGACAAAAGCCAACGAAACCTACCTCTGGTATTTCCCGGATGGCCGTCATGCCACCCGCGAAACCAGCACCAGTCCGGAGGCCTATCCTACGGACGGGTGGGGTTCGTCCGCCATGCTGTACGCATTGATCGAAGGGCTCGCTGGTGTTGTCGACGCCGGGGCATGCTTCCGGCGCGTGAAGCTTTCTCCGCGATGGTTGGCTGCGGGGCGGGATGATGCCGAGGTGGTGGCGGCATACGGTGTCAGCGGAGCTTCATGCAGCTATCAGTATCGTCATGATGCCGCACGGTCCATGATGACATTGGAGGTGACCGGCATCGGAGAGGTTCAGCTGCACCTGTTGTTGCCAAAGGGTGCCCGTGTTGCCGGTGTCCGGGTGAACAGGCGGGCCGTCGCGGCACGTGCTGCCACCGTTGAACAGAGTTCGTATGCCGACGCCGGTTTTGCACTGCGGGGCAATGCACGTGTTGAAGTGTCCTACAAAGGATAATACATGAAACGACGCGATTTTCTCAGGACACCGGCCGTAAGTCTCCTGGTTCCCGCTGCCGGTGCACTTTCCCTTGACGAGATGCTTGACTTTGATCGGCCGCAGGGCGGAGCCTCCCAGGAAGCCCGAAAGCATCCGCAACGGCTCCACCAGGATTTCTCGACCTACCAGCCGGGCATCGAATACTTCTTCATTGGCAACGGTGAGCTGCAGGCTGTTGTGCAGTACATGCCCGACCGTTCGGGAGATCTTCCCCAGACGTTTCTCGGCATGACACTCATGGATGCCGAAAGATTCTCGCGGAAATGGAGCACGTATCTCTTTCACCCCGAGCGGGGGTTTGAAAATTCCAGGCTTTCTGTCACGATCGAGAACAACAGCTACTGGGTACTTCCGGACACGCTTGTCGAGGTGAAGTGGAAGATGGTCGAGTCGGTCCCCGTGATTTCCGCGCTCTGGAAGGCGGGCGTCATGATGGTCGAAGAAGAGATCTATGTCCCCTCGGAAGGGGCGTACCTGATCCGCCAGGTAACGTTGCGCAACACCGGCGCGACAGCCCTGCCCGCAATTGTCCGGCTGCCGCTCGTTCCCAATTTCACGGTGTTCGATGACATCGGGACCGACCCGAAGAAAAGCATCGCATTCGGGCGCGGGTATACCGAGATCACACTTTCCTGTCTGGACGGCGACGCAAAGGCCACCGGACGCTATGAAGTGTCGACGCAGCTCGAAGCCATCGCGCCGGGCAAGGAAGCTGTCGCCCGGTTTGTGTACGCCATCCGGCCGGGCACTCCGCTCCTCCGGGCGGCTGATATGCCGAAGTTGTGGAAGAAGACGGTCGCCTACTGGAAGTCGAAGCCGGTCCTCTCAGCGGGGAATGAGCGGCTCGACCATCTTTACGCCGTTTCCCGCAGCGGTCTGAAAGCGCATCTCGGCCGGAGCGGCAAACGCGACAGCGGATACTGGCAGTACAATATGGAATGGGTACGTGACGACGTGATGATGATCCAGGGGTTGTCGATGGCCGGCATGCATGAGGAAGCACGGGCCGTGCTCCTCAAAAACCTCTCGCGGAACGTTGGTCCGGACGGATGCCTGGTCGAATCAAGCCGCTGGTCCGGCACGGACCTTACCGAGCTGGATCAGAACGGGCAGCTGTTGTATGCGGCATGGCTCTATCTCTGCTGGTCCGGCGACCGTGATCTCGTCAAGAAGTACTGGCCGCAAATTGTGCGGGCCGGTGACTATCCGCTGCAGGACGTATTCCGCGGACGTCGCACACGGCTCCTGCGCAACAAGAGGGAATTCTGGGAACGGAGCGATCGCGAAGGTGTTGAAGACGGCTTCGAGCTGGCGTATCAATTCTGGGTGATGATGGGGTTGGAACGGGGGACCGAACTCGCCCGGGCAATGGGTGAAAGCGCCACGGCAAATCGTTGGGCGGCTGCCTCCGCCGAATTGAAACAGATCATGTTCCACGACCCCACATTCCGGTTCATCGAAGACGGACATTTGATCAAGAGACGAACGCTTGATGGGCGGTGGCAGCGGTACATGATACCCCCGGACCGCACGACCATGCCCCCGGGATCCCCGCTTGCCCTGAACGAAAAACCTGACTGTGAACCGGACAGTGCCGACATCTATCCGATCATCTATGCGTATGTCGATCCGAAGGGCGAGATTGCACGCGCCACGCTCCGGGACATGGACCTATTGTGGAATCAACAATGGGACTTTGGCGGGTATGCGCGCTACAATACGACGAGCGAGCCCGATCCGCCGGCTCCCTGGCCGATTGCCTCGATCCTGATGGCGCGGGCTGCAGTCGAGATGGGAGATGACGAACGTGCATGGCGTGCCATCGACTGGGTCAGCACAATTCACGGAGGCAAGTCCGGCGGATGGTTTGAGCGGTACGGCCCGAGTATCACACCGCCGGCTCCGCCGGTCTCCGTGGTTGGCTGGACGTGGGCGGAGGTGGTTGTGCTGATGGTCCAGCACATACTCGGATTCCGTCCCGATCTCGACGGCATCGTCATCCGGCCGCGTCTCATCCGGGGCGTCGATCGTCTGCACACGGCCTTCACCGTTCGCGGCTCGACCTACGACGTGACCGTGAGACGCGCAACCGAAGCATCGGCGACGGTGAATGGAGTGAAGGCGGAGGTCAAGGACGGCGCACTGAGGCTTGTGCACCGCAAAAAAGGAAGTCAAACGGATATTATTCTGGAGGTCCCGGGTCGATGAAGAGGAAAGACTTTCTGACGGCGTGCATGGCGGGTCTTGTCGGCGGTGCGGTTGCCCCGCATCTGGCGCGGGCAACCCCGGTAACCCGGCCCCCCTGGCCGGCTACGAATACGAACGATGAGCGGTTCTGGGCATTTGTGCGTGACCAGTTCCCGCTTACCCGCGAGCGCGCGTACTTCAATACCGGCGGACTCGGGGCGTCTCCGTATGCGGTCATAGATGCGGTAAAGACGAAGATGGACGAGCTGGAGCGCATGTCGGAAACGGGGCACTCCGAAGAGCTCTGGTGCGCGGTGAAAGGCAGTGCGGCGACGCTCCTGGGGTGCGATGCGGCCGAGCTGGCCTTCATGCGCAACACGACGGAAGGCGTCAACGTTGTGGCGAACGGTCTGCCGTTTGCGGCGGGCGATGAGATCATCCTCACGACACACGAGCACGTGGGGAATGCATTGACCTGGATGCCCCTGGCGCGGCACAAGGGGTTGAGTCTCCGGCGCTTCGAACCGTCGACAACATCTGCAGAAGAGAATCTGGCCCGGATTGGCAAACTCCTGACCCGCCGTACGCGGTTGATTTCTATTCCTCACATTGTGACCACCACGGGCCTGGTGCTGCCCGTGAAGGAGATCTGCACGCTGGCGCATACAAAAGGGATCTGGTGCTTCCTTGACGGCGCCCAATCGGCCGGCATGATGCCGTTCAGTCTTCACGATATCGGTTGCGATGCGTACGCCACGAGCGGTCACAAATGGCTCCTGGGGCCAAAGGAGACCGGTCTGCTGTACGTGCGCAAAGATATGCAGGACACCATCGTGCCGATGTTTGTCGGCGCTTATTCAGCCGATTTTGATTTCCTGAAGGAAACCTACTCTTATGAAAAGAGCGCGCAGCGGTACGAGTACGGTACCGTCAGCGCGCCGTTGCGATACGGTTTGGGCGCAGGCATCGACTTTATCCAGCGTATCGGGATTGAAGCCGTCTGGCAACGCGACCGTGCGCTGGCCGACCATCTGTACGAAGGGTTGCGAGCTATTCCCGGTGTCACCGTTCTGTCGCCTTCGTCGCCCGCCCTGCGCAGCGCAATGATCACATTCGTGCATGACCGGTTAGGGCACCTCGAGATGCAGAAGCACCTGGACACGTTGAATGTGCGTACACGGAGTGTCACCGAGGGTGGACTCGCCGCATTGCGTGTCTCGACGCATCTGTACAATACGTTTGAAGAAGTTGACAAAGCGATTGCAGGCGTTCGCTCCGCCCCGTGACGTTTGAGTTCACGACCCCCAACACCACATTCACAACTTCGTCTGTTGGAGCGCACATGAAAGCTGTAAACACGTACGATTATCTTGTCATCGGTGCCTACTTTCTGTTCATGCTCGGCATCGGTCTGTATTTCATGAAGGTCAACAAAGGTGCGAAAGAGTATTTTGCCGGGGGCAGCATGATCCCGTGGTGGGTATCCGGCATGACCCTGTATATGGGGAATTTCAGCGCATGGACATTCACCGGCGCGGCGGGTTTTGCCTATGCTACGGGGTGGTTTGCCATCTGTTACTTCGGGACCTGGTCGGTGTCGTATTTCTTCGGTTCGCTGCTCACTGCGTCAAAGTGGCGCAGGACACGATCGATCTCTCCGGTCGAATATACCAATACGCGCTTCAACTTCACGACGCAGCAGTTCCTCAGTCTCGTCATCTCCCTGAACTTCACCCTGTCGGCGGGGGTGCAGCTCGCGGCGACATGCAAGCTTCTCGCGCCGGTGATGGCGCTCGATATCATCACCGTGACGGTGGTGACGGGCCTCGTCATCCTGGTGTACACGTTCATGGGCGGCCTCTGGGCCGTTTCCATCACCGACGTCGTCCAGGGAGTGATCCTGTTGAGCATTACCTTCATTGTCATGCCCCTGGCACTCGGACTTGTCGGCGGGCCCCGGAATTTGATCGACGCGCTGCCGGCGCTCAGCTTCGACCATATGTACAACGGCGTGCACTACACTGAACACTGGCTCCTGTCAATATTCATCATCATGTGCCTCGGGACTGCATCGGGTGCCGCGCAACGGTTCTACAGCGTCAAAGATGAACGGGATGCAAAGCGGGTGGGAATGCTTGCGGGTGGGCTGTTCCTGACGGTTCCGTTCGTGTTTGGTGTGCCCCCGCTGGTGGCAAGCGTCATCTGGCCCGATCTCAGCCAGATCGATTTCTTTAAGCCGTATATCGGGAACAATCCGCAGGACCTGGTTTTCATCGGGTTGTGCCTGAAGCTTCTCCCCAACGGACTCATCGGCGTGTTTATCGCCGCCATGCTTGCTGCAACAATGAGCTCGCTCAGCTCGGTGTACAATATGGTTTCCTCGATTCTCACCCGGGATATCTACCAGGGATGGGTGCGGCCCGACAGTGATGACCGCCACCTCCTGAAGGTCGGGCGGTTGTTCTCGGTGGCGCTCGGACTCCTCGTTGTGGTTCTTGCCGTGATATTCATCACGAGCACGTTTGGCATATTTAATCTCATGCAGGCGTTCTTCACGCTGTTGAACATCCCGGTGATCGTGCCGACGGCATTCGGCCTGATTTTCCGGCGCGTGCCGAAATGGTCCGCGGTGGGCGCCATTGCATGGGGATTGATCGTCGGTGTCACGACGCGCTATGTGTTGGGGTGGGACATCGGTCCGCAGGTCTATATTGCGTTCGTCAGCAGCTTCGGCATCTTCGTCGGCTCGTATGCTCTCGGCAAGCTGTACGTCCGGAACAAGGCAGTGCTCGCAGTATTGTCGGCGTCGGTGATCTGCGCATATGCCGCAATCTATCTCTCGAGCTTGCCCGCCGGGACCGCAGGATGGCAGCAGATCGTTGCGTTGGCAAGCGCACTGGTTCTCGGCGGCAGCGTCTTCGGTTTTGCCGCCCTCTTTGCCCGTGAAACACCGGCCCAGCGTGAGATCGTTGATGAGTTCTTCAAGAAGCTGGACACGCCCGTAGACGTGGCGAAGGAAGTCTTCGGCGCCGGGCGGAAGCAGATCTCTACATTTCCACTTGTCGGCGGTACGACAATAGTTATGGGACTCCTGATGACGCTGATCTTCCTGACGGACCTCGACGGAAGCGAGCAGGTGATTCTCGGGATTATCGTGTTCATCATGATCCTCTTCGGAATCCTCATGTGGTACTTCGGGAAGAAATCGGAAATCCGCAGCGCAGCACAATATTCCGGGAATAAAGAATAAACCGTCTGATGCGCGTACATCTTGCATACGGACGGTCGGGATTGGACGTTGACATTCCCGACCGCAATCTTGCGGGCGTGCTGTCCATGCCCGGAGCACCTGTCATCGCGCATCCCGAAAGGGATGTACGGCAGAGCCTCGAGCGGCCGCGGGGAGGAAAGCCTCTCCGCGAACTTGCCGCCGGAAAGAAGTCGGCATGCATCGTGGTGTGCGACATCACGCGGCCGGTGCCAAACGCTCTCCTCGTGCCCGCACTGCTGGACGCGTTGGCCGACGGCGGGGTGCCGCGGGAACGGACAACGATTCTCGTGGCAACCGGATTACACCGCCCGAGCAGCCCCGAGGAGCTGCGGCAGATGCTGGGAGAAGACATCCTCCGCACCTGCCGTATCGTCAATCATCGCGCCCGCATCCCCGCAGAGCAGAAGGCGCTTGGCCCGACACCGGGAGGTGTTCCCGTGTACATTGACCGGGAGTACTGTGCAGCCGACTTGAAAATCACGACCGGGTTTATTGAACCCCACCTGATGGCGGGGTTTTCGGGCGGAAGGAAGCTCATTGCTCCGGGTTGTGCAGGCGAAGAGACCATCAAAGCGTTGCACAGCCCGCGGTTCATTGAACATCCGCGCTGCCGGGAGGGAATCATCGAAGGAAATCCCCTCCATGAGGAGCTCCTTGCTATCGCGCGGATGGCGGGACATGATTTCATTCTGAATGTCTCGCTTGATGCGGATCGGCGAATGACGGGCGTCTTTGCCGGCGACCCGGTGGACGCACATACGGCGGGTGTCGCGCATGTCCGCGAAGCCGTCTCGGCGTTTGTCCGCGAGCCCGTGGACATCGTGGTGACCACATCGGCGGGCTATCCGCTGGATTTGACCCTGTACCAGGCGGTCAAGGGTTTGACCGCGGCGGCGCCGATCCTGAAAAAGGGGGGAATGCTTATCCTTGCCGCCGCATGCACCGAGGGTCTCGGCAGCGAGGAATTCGCCGGAATGGCGACAGGCTATGCTTCACCGGAGGAGTTCCTGTCCAGCCTGCAACATCACCCTGTGCGCGTGGACCAATGGCAGCTGGAGGAATGTGCGCGGATTGCCCGGGATGCGGAGATCGTCCTTGTGTCGGAGGGAATACCGGCGGAACAGCGGGATCGTTTGTTCGTGCGTTCGGCACCGGCCGTCGGAGCGGAGGTCGCTGCGGGGATCGCGCGTTTTGGACCCCAGACACGCGTGGCGGTGATTCCGAAGGGCCCGTACACGCTCGTTGGCATTGAACCCCGTCGTCCGGCGTGAGGCGAGCCCGGCCGGCGGGGTATTGTATCTATGCACTAATTAAACGATATTTTATGTGCTAAACAGGGGTACTATGCCGAACGAGTACACTGTCCCCGCCGTTCAGCGCGCAGTGGAAGTGCTCGAACTGCTCGCCGGGTCCCACACGGGAATCTCCCTGGCCGATTTGTCGCGAAAGACCGGATATCCCAAGAGCTCGCTGTTCAGGATCCTCCTCACTCTGGAGAAGGCATCCATCGTGCAGCTCGATCGTACCCGCAGCATCTTCACGCTGGGGATGAAGCTGATCGATTGGGGGAACCGTGCGCTGGAGAAGATCGACCTGAAGACTGTGACCCATCCCCATCTCGTGCGCATGGCAGATGAGACGCGCGAGAGCTACTACGTTGCCATCCTTGAAGATAACGAAGTGATCATTGTTGACCGTGCCGACACCCCCGAGATCTGGCGGATGGTCGCCCGGCTGGGCCAGCGCTCGCCCGTCCACGCCACAGCTTCGGGCCAGGTACTGTTGGCCGAAGCCGATGACGAGATGCTCCGGGCCGCCATTCAACGCCGGGGCCTGAAGCGTTATACGCCCCAGACGATCACCAGTCTGTCCCGCCTCAAAAACCGGTTCAAGGAAATCCGGAGGGACGGTTTCGTCATCAATGATGCCGAGTACAAGCCCGACCTCTGCGTTCTCGCAGTGCCGCTTCGGGATCACTACGGCAAAATCGTTGCGGCGCTGATGACCGCACTTCAGTCCGAACGGGCCCGGCGCAACAGATCCCTGCTGCTGTCGATTGTTGAGATTCTCAAACGCGAAGGGGCCGTCATTTCCAGAGAACTCGGTTATCAGGAGCCGCACCATGAAAGCACTGCATGAACTTGCCCTTGGCATTGTCAGCGACGAAATCGCCCTGGATTTTCCTACCGCGTTACGCCACGGGCTGCAGTGGGGCATTACACGTTACGAGCTGCGCTGCCTCATAAGCGGACGTGTGCCGCGGGTGGAACCCCGCGAGATCGACGCGGTCATCTCCCTCGTGAAACAGGAAGGGGTGCGTGTGACCGCGTTGTCCCCGGGGATGTTCAAGGCGCACCTTGCGGACACGGCCACCATCGAGGACGAATTCCGCAACGTGCTGCCGGCAACGCTGGATCTCGCCGCACGCCTGGACTCCCGTATGATCATCGTCTTCGGATTCCAGCGGGAAGCAGGCGAGTCCCCGGAAAACTTCCACCGCGCCGTGGAGTACATGCACCGTGCCGCCGAGCTGGTGCACAAGAGCGGCATCCGCCTTGCCATTGAAAACGAACCCGGCTTCTGGTGCGACACGGGAAAGAATACACACGCGCTGATCACGGCCGTCGGCCATACCGCGCTCGGTGCCAACTGGGATCCCTGTAACGCCTACGGTACGGATGAGACGCCGTTTCCGACAGGCTATGAAGCCGTGAAGAATGTGATCATCAATGTCCACGCAAAAGATACGACCAAAGGATCCCTGATCCAGTGTGTGCCCATCGGCACCGGAGCGCTTGACTGGAAAGGCCAGGTCCAGGCGCTGCTCCACGACAACATTGTCAAGCATATCACCATCGAGACGCACTGTCACCCGCTGATAGAGAATTCCAGACACAACGCAGAAATCCTTCGCAGCTATATGCAACCGCCACTTGTGTGAGTCGATCGTGAACAACTCAAGACGCACGTTTCTCCAACGGACCGCCACCGTCGCGGCCGGTCTGTCGATCGCCCGCTCCGGCGATATTCCCGAGGTCACACTATGACGTCATGTCATGAGCACTCTAAGGTCACACAATGAAACCATCCGACAGGCACTTTGAAGAGGCGCTGCGTCTCATTCCCTGGGGGACGCAGACGAATGCAAAGCGACCCTACGATGCATTCAATGAGACCATGCCCAAATTCATCGTGCGCGGCAAGGGATGCCGCCTCTGGGACATGGAGGGGAAGGAGTACATCGATTTCCGCCTGGCCCTCGGGCCCGTCACGCTCGGCTACTGTTACGATGAAGTGGATGATGCGGTGCGGTCCCAGATGGCCAACGGCGTTCTGTTCAGCATGGCAAGCCCCATCGAGCTGGATCTGGCGCGGCTGATCAACGAGATGGTGCCGAATGCGGAGATGGTCCGATTCATGAAGACCGGGGAGGATGCAAACTCCTGCAACATCCGCATCGCCCGCGCCTATACCGGACGCGACATGATCCTTATGAGCGGCTACCACGGGTACGCCGACTGGTTTGCCACCGGAGACAGCCCCAACAACGGCGTTCCCGAGGTCTTGAAGGAGTATGTCAAGATCATTCCATGGGGCGACTGCGAAGAGGCGGAGCGATTGATCCGGCTCTACGGGGAGCGTCTGGCATGCGTGATCTCGATTCCCTACGATTTCAACGAAGACACTAGCGGGAAGTATCTCCGTCATCTCCGTGCCCTGACGACGGAATACGGAATCCTGTTGGTGATGGACGAGATCCTGACTGGATTCCGGCTGGCACCGGGAGGAGCACAGGAGTTTTTCGGCGTGAATGCGGATCTCGCCGGATATGCGAAGGCGCTGGCCAACGGGTATCCACTTTCCACGTATGTCGGGCGGCGAAAGTATATGGAGACGTTGTACCGTTTTAAAATGACCACGACCTATGCCGGGGAGGCACTCTCCATTGCAGCCGCCATCGCCACGCTCAGGATCATGAAGCGGGAGAAAGTGCACGAGCATCTGCGCGCGATGGGGACGCGATTGATGAAAGGACTGGACCGCATTGCGCGCGAGGCGGGCGTGGAAGCCACCGCGGCGGGCCTGCCTGTGGGATCCTTCCTGAAGTTCTCCGGCCCCGACAGCGGATATCATGACCGCCTTGAATTTCTCTGGCAGCGTGAACTGTACCGTGAGGGGATTTTTGCGAATCCCCGCTGGTTCATTTCCTATTCGCACAAGGCGCAGGATATCGATGAGGCACTGGACAGAGCCGGTCGCGCGCTGCGGCGTGCGCTCGATGCCGAAGTCCGGGAACGGTCAACCGTCAAACCATTCTGGTGGTAAACATGAACGGACGCGTATATTTTGATTGCTCGGCCATGATCGGTAGACGGGGCCCGAAGGACCAGGAGACCCGCTACGCAACAGAAGACCTTCTCGAAGAAATGGAATGGTGCGGCATTCACGGCGCACTGGTGGCACATTGGCTGGGGAAGGAATATGATCCGGCGTACAGCAACCGGATACTCCTCAAAGAATTGAAGAAGAGTCCGCGGCTGCACGGCGTCTGGTCTGTGATGCCGCATCAGACGGGAGAGATGCTCCCTCCGCGGGATCTGATGAAGGAGATGCGCGACCATGGCATCCGGGCGGCAAAGATGTATCCGCGTACACACCACTACCCCTTCAGCGAGGACTTCTGCGGCGAATTGCTTTCCGCGTTCGAAGAGGAAGACATCCTCCTGATGGTCGAGGGTGGCGCAATGTACCATCCCGACATCTTTGATGCATTCAACCAGGTACTGCTGACGGAGCTGGATGCGGCCCTGAGTCGCCATCCGCGTCTGCACGTTCTCCTGCAGGGTTCCCGCTGGGAAGCAACACGGTATCTGTATCCTCTCATGGCCAAGCACCCGCATCTGTGCCTCGAATTCTCAAACCACCAGGCCAACCGCGCGCTTGAGGTGTATGCAGGCTGGTTCGGTGCGGAGCGTTTGCTGCTCGGCACCGGGGCGCTCGACAAATCCATGGGAGCGGCAAAAGCATTTGTCGACTACTGCACGCTCACCGGGGAACAGAAAGACCTTGTGGCCGGCAAGAATCTTGCCCGGTTGTTGCACCTCGAATCCATGCCCGGTTCCTACCGGCCGCAGCCTGTGCGCGATCCGATACTCCGCACGGCGAAAGCCGGCGCACCGCTCCGTGACGTGCTGGTTATCGACGCGCACGCACACATCTCCCATGACGGCGCCCACGGAACGGGCTTCATGCATCAACCATTCTCCGATGCCGCCTCGATGTTCGAGCGGGCACGGACGATGGGCATTTCATCCATGTGCATCAGCTCCTGGATCGGTGTCTGGGCCGACTACGAGAAGGGGAACGAGGTCGTGCACGATGCCATGAAGCGGTATCCCAAATTCTACCACGGGTATGCAACTCTGCAACCCCAGTACGTCAAGGACTGGAAGCGCGAGCTCGCAAAGGTACATGGCCGGTATCGCATGGGCGGATTGAAACCCTATTTCCCGCGGACCGGGCTCCCGTACAGTCATGCGGGCTGGGCTCCCTGGTTTGACTACGGCAACCGGCACCGGTGCTATACACTGATTCATCCCTCCGATAATTTCGTGGCCGACATGAACGCGCTCATACCGCGCTATCCCGAGATGCACTTCATTCTGGCACACCAGGGCGGTTCGTTCGGCGCGGCCCGCGATGGGATCGAGATCGCCACGAAGTTCCCCAACGTATCACTCGAGATTACATTGACCAGCGTGACCTATCGCGTCATCGAATTCATGGTGGAGCATATCGGTGCGGAACGCGTGCTGTTCGGCACAGATCAACCGATGCGCGATCCCATTCCACAATTCGGCTGGGTTGCATACTCACACTGCACTCCGGCCCAGAAGCGCCGGATCTTCGGGGAAAATATGCGCAAGATCCAGCGGCGCGTCCGGTGGTAAATGATCGTTGCGGCATTCCTGATATCGGCGGTGCTCTCAACAGCTGCGGCTGGACAGGAGTCCATGATTATTCTGAATAATCACCATGTGCGCCTTGAAGTGCGGCATGCTGAAGGTGCCTGGCGGGAGACCTACTCGGCATGGGCTGCGGGCGAATGGCACACGCTGCTCGTGGCAGGGCATGCGCGTCGACCGGAGCCCTCCCTGATGCTCAACGGCAGACCCTGGGAGCCGGGGTTCTCGCAGGCTGTCCGGCACACTCTGCCCAACGGCGATCAGTCAGTGCTGCTCACCGCCGGGAACTCCGGAATCCGCCTCACAAAGCGTGTGATACTGCATGGCGGGGAAGACTATTTCCGTGTGGAGGTGACCTGTGCCGTTACCGCACCGACCGGCGTCTCCCACATTCTCTCGACATACGCGTTTGTTCCTGACGGCGCAACTGAACCACACCGGTGTTTCCCCGACTTTGTCTTTACGCCGCAATTGCGGCCGGAAGAAGGGGATGTGATAGGCGACCACACATTCCGCTCGCCTGCCCTCATCCTGCAGAGGGAGACCCGTTTTGCGGCACTGGTCCCCGACATCACGGCAATCGACGTCCGCGACCGGCGCATCCAGAGCGGAGCAGATGTCCGCGTGGATTCCGGTTCTGTGCCGATGCTGTCCTATGGCCTCCTCCCATGGGTGAAGCGCGCACATGTCTACTACAGCCATGCCGACAGCATGGCTGTGCAACTCCAGGATACCACCGTGCGTTTCGGGTATTCCCTCTTTCTCCGGGCCGATGCGCCAGAGCAGTCCGGCTACCGGGAGGTCGTCCGCTTTCTCTGGGAGGAGTTCGGGACAAAATCACTCGCCGCCGGTGCGGGCCCCCAGCAGGAGCCCTTCTCCTCCTACATCCACAAGGCGTGGTACAACTATCTTCCGCAGGTCGCTCTCGATACGGTGTACAACGGTACACCGGTGACGTTGCTCCGGCAGGGTCGGCTGGCGTGGAGCAACAAGCTCCCTTCCACCGCGGACAATGACACATGGTTCAATGTGTGGTTCAATGCGTTACGGACCGCCTACGGGATGTCTCTGTGGGGTACCGCGAGCCGGGATCGGCAGCTGGCCGAACAAGCGGAACGCGTGCTGAATCTTGCCCTCGCTGCTCCGAACCCGGGCGGGGTCGCCCCCTCCATTTTCTATATGGACAGCGCCGGCGGACACTGGGTTGCGGACCACGCGTGGGGGGGAATTCGTAACGGCGAGTACTATGCGATGTTCCACAATGCGTGGACAGGCTACTGGCTGCTGCAGTGGTCCGATCTCGTCCCTGCGCGACGGCCGGAGATTTTGACGTATACCCGTCGATGTGCAGATTTCCTTTGCGCACATCAGAGACCGGGAGGTGTTATTCCGTCCTGGTATCATCCCGAGTCGCTGGAACCGGCCCCGGAGTTTCGCGACGAAAATGCCGAAACGGCGGGCGCAGCACTCTTTCTTGCAGAACTTGCGCGCCGCACAGATGAACCCCGATATCGTAACGCCGCGGTGAAAGCGATGGACTACATCCTTCACGACATCGTCCCCGGTCACAAGTGGTTCGACTTCGAGACCTTCTTTTCATGTTCCCGAAAACCCCTGGGCTTTTTCGATCAATTCACCCATCAGCATCCTCAAAATACATTGTCAATGCATCAAGCGGCTGAAGCCTGCCTTGCTCTGGAAGACCTGACGGGAAAGCGGATGTACAGAGACCGGGGGGAAGAAATCCTCGACTATCTATGCCTGTACCAGCAGGTCTGGAGCCCGCGATGGCTTTCGTGCCCCCTCTTCGGAGGGTTTGGCGTTCAGAATACCGACGGTGAGTGGAGTGATTCGCGGCAGGCGTACTTCGCCGTCACGCTGATGCGCTATTATCAACGCACCGGGCGGCGAGAGTATTGCGAGCGGGCGGTTGCAGCATTGCGTGCACAGTTCTCCCTGTTTGAATCTCCCGAGTCGCCCAGGACAGCCGAAAACTACGCACATTCTGCAGTGGACAAGCTTGCCGGCGTGACCGGACTGCACTGGGGCACGGGCAGTGCCGTCGTCTCGATCCATCTGCTCGCGCCGCAATACGGTGACGCCTATGTGAACCTGCAAGGAGAATGGGGGGTGGGCATTGATGGGTGTACAATAGAAAGTGTTGCTCTGGATGGGACGGCACTCCGGGTGCACATCAGGGATGACGTCCATACTCCGCGCGCAATCCGCATCGTCTGCGCTGAGCCGCTGCTCGCACAGTATCGACTGACGGTGAACGGCAAGGACCAGGGTGATGTGCCGGCAGAGGTCCTGCGTGAAGGGACCATGGTGAATATTCCGTGAACAGGACGCGGAGGCAATGCATGGTGTGGAGAACAACGTGGCTCGTGGCGGGTCTGGCATGCTGCCTGGCATGCACATCCGCACAAGAGAGCACGATATATATGGCGATCTTGAGCTCGCGCGCACACCAGTGGAATCGCGCCGATAACCCGGCCATCGGGCTCTTCGCAAGCACCGACCGGGGAGCGACCTGGCAACATATGGGATGGCGCGAATATATCCGCACCTTCTATTCTGTTGAGGGCGCAGACGGCACACTCTGGAGTGCATGCGGCAATGGGGTGCTCCGTTCAACGGACGGAGGGTCGAGCTGGAAAGTGACCACAGGCTGGGAAGTGACGGAAGTGCTGAAGATTGCGGTGGACCCGCATCGTCCGGCGACTGTGTTTGCGGCGACAGCTTACGGTCCCATCGCCACAACCGATGGCGGCGAGACCTGGGCGTTTCGCAGAAACGGCCTCTCACGGTGGTTCGCCGCCGACGTCTGCATTGACCGGAATCGGAGTGAACGCGTGCTGGTTGCATCGGAGACTGGAGTCCTGATGAGCATCGACGGGGGACACCGCTGGCGGCCGACATCGCTCAAAGGGAAGGATATCCGGACAATCGTTCAGGATCCCTCGGGTGATGGACATTTCTGGGCCGGTACGGAAGAGCATGGCATCTGGACCTCCTCGGACGGCGGGGCGACATGGCATTCCGCAAGCCGGGGCCTCGCGCATAAGACAGTCTATTGTCTCGTCTTCGATCCGGACGATCCGACCCGGATGTACGCCGGAACGCATGACGGAGGCGTCTATCGATCATCCGATCACGGTAAGAGCTGGGCGCAATGCTCTCACGGACTGACAAATCTTGTCGTTCATTCACTGGTCGTGCTGCCCGGCGAGCGGCCGGCGGTGTTTGCGGGAACATTGAACGATGGGCTGTTTCAAAGCACAAACGGCGGCGGAACATGGACATTCAACAGCCAGCCCGAAGCCCAGGTCTGGGGGTTGAGCACAGGCAAGGGGATCAGGAGGGGAGCGCGATGAGGAATTCCCGGAGACTTCGGTGGGGACGCACGGCCGGCTGGGTACTCACGGCTGGAATGGCCCTCGGCATGCTCACGACGGCACACGCGGTTGGAGGCCCGGTGGATTCCGCGTTTGATGCGCGGTGCGCGCGGGTCCTCGAGGTTGCCGCAGGCGAATCGGAGTATAACCTTCTCACTATTGCCGCAAAGCTCAGAACGGGTCATGATGTGCCCCAGGCGTATCACATCCTCGATTCATTGACACACGACCGGGCGATGGGAGGGATGTTCTACTGCTACACGCTGATCGGCCTGTATCTCCACACGCGCGACGTGCTCCCCGATTCGCTCGTCCGGCAAATCCGCGAGGCATTCAGGGTGCGCACGATGTACCGGGGGGATACGGAGAACCACTGGGTGATGTACTACACAGGGATGTATCTCGCGTCACAGACGTGGCCGGATGACCCCGGCACCATGTGGTTCAACGGCAGGAGTTCCGCGGAGAATTTCGCCGAAGCCCGCGCGTGGCTCGAGTACTGGATGAATATCACCAGCACCATCGGACAGGGCGAATTCGATTCACCCACATACATGACCGTGTTTGTCGCACCCATGCTTGTCCTTCACGAGTTTGCCCTGGACGGCACAATGAAGAAGCGCGCGGGGATGATGGTGGATCTGTTGCTGGCGGACTTCGCTGCGGAGCATCTGGAGGGGAGTTATGGCGGGGGACACAGCAGGGATTATCCTGAAGACATCATCAACCCGCTCGGCGCGCCGAGTACGATGTGGGCCTGGCTCTATTTCGGTCGTCCGCAATTCGAGCAGTGGAATGAAGTGCGGTATCGCCCGCGGCATCGCGGATCGTGGGAAACGGTGTTCGCCGCCTTGAGCAGCTACCGGCTCCCCCAGGTCATCGAGCACATGGCTTGTGACCGCACGCAGCCGTACGTACACCGGGAGAAGAAACGCACCCGCAACATCATCCGGTTCCAGAGTGAGAAGAATATGCCGGTGTACAAGTACACGTTCATGACGAAGGACTTTGTCCTGGGATCCCTCCAGGGCGGAATTCTGCAGCCGATCCAGCAGCACACATGGGATGTCACGTTTGCTACGCCTGAACCCAACAACACCCTCTTTACACTCCATCCGTACGCCTCCGGACATGAGCTGGCGATGTTTTTTCCGGAGGAACAGGCATTTCTTGCCGCCGAAGTCGATCGCTACCATAAGGTATACACCAGTCCCGACAAATGGAACTCCAGCTCGCCCTTCGAACAAACGTTTCAGCATCGCGGATCGCTCATCGTCCTGTACAATATCGAAGCGGGTACGCAGCAACCCCATATCGATGGTTTCTTCCCGGCAAATCTCGATGAGCGCACGGAAGACCGGTCCGGCTGGATATTCTGCCGCAAAGGCCGGGTCTATATCGGGGTGTATCCTCTCGCGCCGTATACATGGATCAAAGAGGACGTGGACTGGCGCTTTCGCAGTAGTGTTCTCCGCAACGGTGTGATTGTTGAGGTCTCTTCACAGTCCGAGGCCGGATCGTTCGAGAAATTCACCAGGGAGTTGCGGAGCCGGAAACCTGACACACGCGATTTCAACACGACGCTCACCGCCGCGTTCACAGCGCGGGACGGCAAGCGGATGCAGTTCACGTTCGGCGGGAAGCGCCTGCTCGACGGCCGCCCGGTGGCATTCCCGGTCGACAGACTGTTTGACGGGCGGTGGATGCAAAGCACCGTGGGGACCGGCGTGATCCGGATGACCGACGGCGTCAGGACGCGCACACTGGACTTCCCCCGCGCGCAGGTCACAGACAACTAAGAGGAAATGATGATCCGACGGAGTTCACTCTTTGCCTTGATTCTGACGGCGTGGACCACAGTCCAGCTCTCCGCGCAGGAATCAACGGTCTATTGTTCCATTGTCGCCACGAAGCTGTTCGTCGTTGGGGCTGCCAACCCGCGGACGGGCGTGCATCTGCAGCATCCTTCCGCGGATACCGGTTGGACGCACGTCGGACCGAACAACATTCGTGCGTTCGGTGTGGCGGTGCATCCGGGCACGGGGCAGCAGATCATTTATATCGCATCCGGCAACGGCCTGCACAAATCATCTGACGGGGGGAAAACGTGGCGGATCACCACAGGCTGGAACATCACCGAAGTGCTGAACGTCTGTCCTGATCCGCGGGACGTGCAGACAGTCTATCTGGCCTGCGCATACGGCATATTCCGCAGCACGGACGGGTGCTCCTCCTGGAAGGAATGCAACACCGGGATTGCGAGCAAGTTCACGACCTGCGTGCTTGTCGATCACGCACGGCCAGAAATCGTCTACTGCGCGTCCGAAGACGGTGCCTACAAGAGCACCAACAGCGGCGAGTCCTGGTCACGGATGGGATTGAGTGTCGCCGGTGTCCGCACCATTGCCCAGCACCCGACGGACCCGGATGTTCTCATGGTGGGGACCGAGAACAACGGCTTGTATGTTTCCACCAACGGGGGCAGGTGGTGGAACAAATGCGAATCGGGCATCGATCATCCGACGTTCTACACGATCGCGTTCGATCCCGGGCGTCCTTCCACGATCTACGCCGCCGGATATGTCACCGGCGTGTACAAGTCCACCGACAGCGGCGGCACGTGGAAGCGCATGAACAACGGTCTTGATGTGCTGACCTTCCATTCCATCGCCGTGGACCCGCGGAACAGCGCGCGCGTGTATGCAGGAGCCTATTGGGGAGGTATCTACAGATCCGATGATGGGGCGGCATCCTGGCGGAGAACCGGCGTTGCGGACTCCCAGGTGTGGACTGTCGTCATTCACCCGTAATCGAAGAGCATGACTATGAACGTCACTATACACGCAAACGCTATTCTCACTCTCGGTCTTCTCATCTGTTGCTCCGTGGCTCCTGCGCAGGCGCAGAGCAGGCAGGAATCCCTGAAGTCTTTTGAGCAACGTGCACAGTATATTGTCTCCGCGTATGACACCTCCACGGCCCTGAGCTATACCGTCGTTGCCGCGCGCTATGCAACCGGGAATAACATCCGCCTGGCTGACAGTATGTTTCAGACGCAGCTTCGTGATTGCCGCGGGGACATGTTCTGGATGTATCCGGTGATTGGTGCGTATCTGCATGGAAAGGACAAAATGTCCGCCGCCACGCGAAAGGCGGTGCGGAACGCATGGAAAACCTATGCGCCATACAGGGGTGACACGGAAAACCACTGGGCAATGTACTATGCCTCGCTTTTCCTCGCGGCCGAGCAGTGGCCCGGGTTGCCCGGGTCGGAGTGGTTCAACGGGAAGAGTTCCGATGAGAACCTGGCGGAGGCCCGCGGATATATCGAACACTGGACGCGCATCACCACAACGATAGGTCAGGGTGAATTCGACAGTCCGGACTATTTCCCTGAATACGCCGTCTCCATGTCTCTCCTGGCTGACTTTGCCATGGATCCCGCAATGCGGACCCGCGGGTCCATGATGATGGACTACCTGCTCGCGGATTTTGCCGCCGATCATCTTGACGGGCAATACCTCGGCGGCTACAGCCGCATCTACCAGCCCGCGGTCTTCACACCATTGCTTTCCGGTGCGTCGGCTTTTGCGTATCTGTTCTTCGGCACGGGGGAGCCGACCCAGAGTTCCTGGGCGTTCCTGCCGGCCGCCGGCAAGTATCGCATGCCGGATATCATCTACAGAATTGCCACTGACCGTTCGACACCGTATCTGCACAAAGAGCGGAAACGCGTGCGGAACGTCATCCGCTTCGGCAGCGAAATGAATCCACCGGTCTACAAGCAAACGTATGTCACCGCAGACTACGGCCTGGGGGCCCTGCAGGGGGGTATTCTTCAACCTATTCAGCAACACACCTGGGGCGTCCGGTTCCTCAGCGGGAAGCCTACCACAACCATCTTCGGCTTGCACCCGTACTGGTCAGCATATGAGCTGGGATTGTTCTTTCCGGAGGAGCTTAAGCCGCTCATTGCGGATGTGACACTGTCGAAGGGAACCTACAACAATCCTGACAAGTGGACGGGGGGCTCGCCGTTTGAACGCACGTTCCAGCACAACAACACGCTCCTGGTGCTCTATGATATTGCGCCCGGCACAACAACAGAACACATTGACGGCTTCTTCCCGGGCAGCCTGGAACAACGCCTGGTCGACCCATCCGGTTGGATTTTCTGTAAAGCCGGCCGGACGTTCATCGGATGGTTTCCGCTCCAGGGATATGTCTGGATGGAGGAGCGTGAGACCCCGGCACAGGCCAAGAACGCCATCGGTCGTCCGGAGAATATTCCGCCCGGTCAGTCCGTCGTGCACTGGCGCCTCCGGAGCCACCATCCCCAGAACGGCTACGTCATTGAAGTGCGGTCCGCTTCGGAGGTGGCCACGTTTGAACGGTTTTGTGAGGGGTTGCGGAAACACCTCCCCCGTGCGACGCTTGAGCCGGGTCACGTCAGCGTTGAGTACGTCACGCTGGAGAATCACCGGATGCAGTTCGCGTTTCCCGAGAGCCGGATCCTGGACGGGAATACGGTCGATCTGTCACGCTACCGGTTGTTCGAAGGGCCTTTTCTCAACGCCGATGTGGGCAGCCAGCGGTTGCTGATGACTTACAAGGACAAGAGACGACTGCTCGACTTCACAACTCTGCAAGTGACCGAATGAAACCGTTGCCCCGCCCGTCGATCGACGTAGTTGTCGCAGGGGTCGCCCTGGCAGATGTCATTGGCCGGCCGATCGACCTCCGTCGTCCGCCTCCTCAGGGAGGGCTGCAGCTGCTGGAATCGGTGACGCTGACGACCGGGGGAAACGTCTCGAATTCGGGCATCGATCTGGCAAAGCTGGGATTCCGGGTCGCAGCCATCACCCGCATCGGCGATGATACACTCGGCGAATTCATCCTGAACGAATACAGGCGGCACAAGCTGCGGACTGAGGGTGTGGTGGTGGACTCTCGCATGCAGACCTCAGCCACATTTGTGGCAGTGGACGCACAGGGTGAACGTACCTTCCTGCACACCCGGGGTTGTCTGGAGAGGTTCGGCAAGGGTGACATTGTCAAAGGGCTCCCCATTATTCGCCGGGCGAGGGTTTTTGCGTTCGGGTATCTGGGGCTTCTGCACGAAATCGAGGAGGACCTGCCGTACATCTGCGCGCACGTAAAGAAACGCACCGGCGCGGGGGTTCTCGTCGATACAGGCGGCAATCCGCGTTATGCACCAGCTCTCATGCGACGGCTCTTGCCCTTCGTCGATTACTTCATACCGTCTCACGATGAGGCCGCCGTGCTCACCCGCGAACAGAAGCCCGAGAACATCGTCCGCCGTTTGCGCCACTGGGGTGCATCCGGCGTGGTGGGGGTGAAGCTCGGCGCCGATGGATGCTACATGACAAGCCCCGGGGGCGCGGCATTTGTCCCCCCGGTGCGGGTGCGACACGTCGTCGATGCCACAGGGGCGGGCGATGCCTTCATCGCAGGGTTTCTGGCCGCCACACTCAAGGGGTACACACCCATCGAAGCCGCCCGCGTGGCAAATGCCGTTGCCGCAAGCTGTGTCACCGCCGTCGGTGCTTCCACTGCCATCCGTCCATTCACAGAGTACATATGACACCGACATATCATATCGTCGCACACACTCACTGGGATCGTGAGTGGTACAAATCCTTCGAGCAGTTCCGGTCAATGCTCGTGCACATGGTCGACGACCTCCTGGAGATCTGTGCGAGCGATCCCGTCTTCACCTGTTTCACGCTTGACGGCCAGGCCATCGTGCTGGAGGACTATCTGGTGGTCAAACCGGAACGCGAACAGGCCCTGCGCGCACTCGTACAGTCCGGACGCCTGGTGATCGGCCCCTGGTACGTGCTGCCCGACGAATTTCTCGTCAGTGGCGAATCGACCGTGAGAAACCTGCTCTACGGCATCAAGGCATGCCGGCGTTTCGGTACGCCCATGCAGGTTGGCTACATCCCCGACTCGTTCGGCCACATCGCCATGATGCCGGCGATCCTCCGCGGATTCGGCATGGAATCGGTGCTCGTGTACCGTGGATTCGGCGGTGAACCGGGACAGACTTCTTCGGAGTACTGGTGGCACGCCCCGGATGGCACCCGCTGCATGATGATCCACCTCTTCCGGCACGGCTACAGCACTGCGTATTTCCACCAGGACAAGGACGAAGAGATTGTTGCCCGCTTCAGAGCCATGAAAGAAGAACTGGATGCGCGTGCGACAACCTCGCACCGACTGGTGATGAGCGGAGGAGACCACCACTGGCCGGATCCCCGTTTGCCGCGCTCGATTGATCTGCTGCGGCGTTCATTTCCCGGTACGTTCATCCAGAGTACTGTACAGGCGTATGCCGATGCTGTGGCCGGGGAGGCGGGCACATTGCCGGATGTCGAAGGCGAATTGCTGTTCGGGTACCGCTATGCTTTTGCCGTCACGGGAGGCGTCTACTCCAGCAGGATGTATATCAAGCAGGCGAATTGGCGTGCCCAACTCTTACTGGAACGCTATGCCGAACCGCTGAATGCCATTGCCGTCGCCACCGGCGCACGCTCCCAACATCCGCTCGTACTGCATGCATGGAAGACTCTTCTCCAGAATCATCCACACGACAGCATTTGCGGCTGCAGCATCGATCCGGTGCACCGGGAAATGATGACCCGGTTCGCGGCGGTGCAGGATGTCGGAAGGATGGTCGCGGAGCAGTCGCTCGAGCATCTTCTCCCCGTGGATGACCTCGCGGCCGGTGACGATCGCTCCGTGTTCCTGTTCAATCCCTCGCCCGTGCCGCGGTCGGAGGTCGCCGCGGCGGAAGTCAACTTCCATCTGCAGGATGTCGTGGTCGGCTTGAACCCCGATGTCAAGGTTGCTCCGAAATTACCCCCCGTGCGTGGATTTGCCTTGTTTGACGAAGAGGGGCAGGAAGTGCCGATCCAGCGCCTCCGCCGCACCGAGGGGTACGACATTACGTATTCGAACTATAACTATCCGAAGCAGACATACACCCAACGGTTTTCGATTCTGGTGGATGCCCGAAGAATTCCACCCCTCGGGTTCAAGGGGTGGCGCGTGCAGAAACGGTCGCGTTTTGCGACGTACGAGAGCAGGGTAAAAGCCGGACGTGCCTGGATCGAAAATGCCATGCTCCGTGTGGATGTCCACCCGCGCGGAGAAATTACCCTGAAAGACAAGACCACCGGGAGCGTGATGCGGGGTCTGCACGTCTTTGAGGATGGCGGCGACGTGGGTGATGAGTATAACTATTCGTATCCCGCCCGGGACCGTTGCATACTGTCCAACCGCTCCCGCGCAAAGATATCAGTAGTAGAGCGCGGTCCGCTTCGTGCGACGCTGCGCATCGCTCTCGTCATGACGGTACCCGCCTCGGCTGCAAAAGGCCGTAAGTCGCGGAGCGCACGCACTGTGCGTCTCCCGGTCGTGACCACCGTGTCGCTCTCCGCTTCCGGGCGCGAAGTGCTGTTCGAGACAACGGTCGACAACCGGGCGCGTGATCACCGGTTTCGCGTCCTGTTCCCATCCGGTATCCGAACCAGTTCCGTGGATGCCGACGGCCAGTTTACGGTTCTCCATCGCGTCCGGAAGCAGTACGATCTCCGGCGTTTCAGCATTGAACACCCGGCAAGGGTCGCGCCCATGCAGCGGTTTGTGGCCGTGCGGGATAAACGGCGTGCGTTCGTGGTAATGACAGACGGCCTGCCGGAGTACGAATTGCTCCCGGGCCCCCATGGCACACTTGCCGTGACGCTGCTGCGGTGTGTCGGACTGCTGGCCGCAGAGGACCTGATTACACGCCCCGGCGGAAAGGCAGGGTGGCACAACGAGACACCGGATGCGCAGTGTCCCGGACAACGCACATTCCGTTACGCCGTGCTGCCACTGAGTGCGGCGGAATATGCGGACGGCCGGTCCCTTCAACAGGAATGCGAGCGGTTCAATCTGCCGCTGATGCCCCTGCGCCGGAAGAACACGACACCCCTCCCGGCGGAAGGATCCTTCGCCGCGCTGGGTTCGTCGCGACTGGTGATGAGCGCGCTGAAGGAGGCGGAAGAAGGCGGGGGAATTGTCATGAGGTTCTGGAACCCTTCGCACGCGACGGTGGAGGACCTCCTCCGCTTTGCGGCGTCTCCATCACGGGTTGTGGCCTCGCGGCTCGATGAGACGGTCGGTGAGCCGCTTCCGGTTCTTGAGGGGCACGACGTGCGCCTGCGGGTCGGGTCTTCAGAAATCATCACACTCCGCATCTGGTTTACAGACGCATCCGATCCGGGGCGCTCCGCTTCGGGAAAGGGAATGGCATGAAGATCGCACAGTATGAACATGCTCAGGGTCTCGCCGTCGGTCTGGAGCTGGATGGCCGCTGGTTGGACTATACCAGGGCCCATGCCGCGTATATGTTGCTGGCCCAGAGCGTTGCCGTCTTTCCCCGCACGACCATCGACCAGCTCCTGGAGCGCGGGGAATTCAGCGAAAAACAATTCCGGGCCGTAGCAGCATTCGTGCGGAAGAACTCACTGCAGCGTGTCCTGCGCCTTCCCTCTGATGCACGCCTTCGGGCGCCGCTGTTCCGGCCGGGGAAAATTGTCGCTCTCGGACTGAATTATGTCCTCCATGCAAAAGAAGGAAGCTTCGCGGTGCCCGTGGAGCCCATCATATTTCTGAAGGCAGGCTCATCGGTGATCGGACCGGGCGAAACGGTGCGCATCCCGCGCGGGATCGGCCGCATGGATCATGAGGTGGAACTCGCCGTCATCATCGGCAGGAGGGCCACGGAAGTCAAGAAACGCAACGCGTGGAATGTCATCGCAGGATACACGATCTGCAACGACGTGACCGCGCGCAGTCTTCAAACGCATGATATCCGCAACCGCCATCCGTGGTTCAGGTCCAAGAGCTTCGATACGTTCTCTCCGATTGGTCCCTGGATCGTGACAAAAGACGAGATCCGCCCGCCGGTGCACCTCAGCGTCGAATGCCGGGTGAACGGCAGGGTCAGGCAGAAAGCGAACACGCGCGCGCTGATCTTTGACATCCCCACGGTTATCGAATTCATCACCAGATACATCACTCTTGAACCGGGAGACATCGTTTCCACGGGCACCCCTGCAGGGATCGGGCCCATCCGCCATGGCGACACGGTGGTCTGCCGCATCCAGAAAATCGGTGAGCTGAGCAATCCGGTGCGCTACCGATGAAAATTGACAGGATAACACTGACCCATATCCGCATCCCCCTGGTGGAGATATTCCGCATCAGCAACGGCGTTGTGGCGGAGAAAGACGGCATTCTCGTTTCCGTGGACGCGGATGGCATGACGGGTGTTGGCGAGGCATCGCCGATGCCGGGGACGTTCTACTCTCCCGAGACCCCGGAGGGGACATGGGATGATCTGAAGCAGCGGATCATCCCGGCAGTCGTTTCCATGCGGCCGAAGACTCTCGATGATGTGTGCGGCGTGCTGGAAGCGATCGGCGGTAATCCCTTTGCGCGGGCAGGCGTGGAGACCGCGTTCTGGGATCTGGAGGCGCAGCGGCAGGGGGTCCCTCTGGCCAGACTGCTTGGCGGCAGCCGCACAAGGATTGATGCCGGTCTCGCCGTGGGCATCGCGCCGACGATTCCAGAATTGCTCGCAATGATAGAACCCCGTCTCGCCGACGGATACAAGCGGCTGAAGATCAAGGTGCAGCCCGGATGGGATATTGAGCCCTTGCGTGAGATCCGCCGCCAATTTGGTGCATTGCCCCTCATGGTCGATGCGAATTGCGCGTATTCGCGCGGACATTTCGACCACCTGCGCCGCTTCGACGAGTTCGACATGATCATGATCGAACAGCCGCTGGCGAGAGAAGATCTCGAAGGGCACGCACGACTGCAAAGCCTGCTCGCGACGCCCGTCTGCCTCGACGAAAGCGCGGAAGATCCCGCAGCCGTCCAGCATGCCATCGAGATCGGTGCCTGCCGCATCATCAACATTAAGATCCAGCGCGTGGGCGGGCTGAGAAATGCCATCCGCATTCATGATATGTGCGCGGCTGCGGGGATTCCGGTCTGGGGCGGCACGATGCCCGAACTGGGCATCGGCGGAGCGCAGACCGTGCATCTGGCGACACTGCCCAACTTCCGCTTTCCCACCGACGTTCAGGCCTCAAGCCGCTGGTTCGTGGAAGATTGCATTTCGCCGCTGCTGGAAGTCCATGACGGCCAGATCCAAATTCCCCGGGGAACCGGCAACGCCTATCAACTGGTGCCCGGCGTCGTAGAAAAATACCTGGTACGCAAGGAGGTGCTGGTCTGATGTTGACCACCTCCTTTCTGGGAATGCAGCTCCGGAGTCCAGTGATCGTCGGATCGGGTCCCGCAAGCCACGACGTCAATCAGATCGGTCTGGCGGAGCGGCACGGCGCCGGTGCAGTCGTGCTGAAAACCGCATGCTCCGACAAATTCGAGTACATGCGTTTCTGGCCCCGGCCGCGGTACAAATTGCTGGATTGGGACAAGCAGATTGCCGGCAGGTCAAAACAGTTTTCGCTGTATTCGTACGAGCAGGCGATACAGCGGTTCGCTTGAGGACTACTGGGAGTTTATCCGCACCTGCAAACGGAACGCCGGGATTCCCATTATCGGCAGCATCTTCGCCGACGATGCGGCCGATTGGGCTGCCATGGCAGCGGAGGTCGAGCGGGCGGGAGCCGATGCTCTGGAGCTGGATTTCTCGTCTCCCCACCGCCCGGGCACGCTGCAATTTGACACGACGTTCGTCGGGGCAATGCGGGCTGTGCTGGATCGGGTGAAGATTCCCGTTCTCGCCAAACTCTCGCCGGGGTCGCTGACCGAGGCACAGGCCGAAGCGGCTGAACAGCTCGGCGTGCACGGCGTCACGCTCTGCAACCGGCTTCAAGGCATTGATGTGGATGTTGAAAGCCAGCAGCCGATCCTCCATGGATACTATGCCGGCGTCGGAGGGCCCTGGGCCAAGTACTACACGATGCGGCATGTGGCCGAAGCCTACCTGAAGCTGCACATTCCCGTCAGCGGGACCGGGGGGGTGATCAACGGAGAGGATGTGCTGAAGTACATACTGGTCGGTGCATCAACGGTGCAAATCCTCTCGGCCATCATGATCAATGGGTGGGAGACAATTTCACGGATCAACGCGGAAGTCACTGCATATCTGCAGCGCAAGGGGATTGAACGCCTCGACGCGATCCGGGGGCGGGCGGTGGCATCCATGACTTCACCGGAGTCCATCGTGCGATGGTCGGGTGAACCGCTTGAGGGTGCACGAAACGTATGGAAAGAGACAGAGTCTTGAGCGGTGCGCAAAAATATCCCGGCTTGCCGCCTCTGCCTCCTCCCTTTGCGGCCCAGCACCCTCCCGTGGCAAGGGTCCTGGAAGAAACGTGCATAGCCTGTGACCGGTGTCCTCCTGTCTGCTTCTTTGATGCACTCCACATGGAAGAACGCACAGGCCACCCCCATGGCCGCACGGCGGTTGTTGTTGTGGAACACTGTACCGGCTGCGGACTCTGCTTCGAATCCTGTCCGGTTGATGCATTCGTGTGGGTCCCCGATATGTCACCGCATCCATCACGACCGGGGCATCGTTCATGAAGGTCATTGATCTCACGCATCCTATCAGTGCAGACATCCCCGTCTACTTTCCCTGGCATCCGCCGACATCGCTGGAGCAGACGGCGAATTACGCCACGCACCGGTGCGTTGTCCACAAGCTCAGCATCGGCACGCATACGGCCACGCACATCGACGCGCCGGGCCATATCTTCGAAGGCATGGGTACGATTGACCAGTATGATCCGGGGCTCTGGGTGCAGGACGCGCGTGTGGTCGACCTGACCCCGCGACACGCCCGCCAGGAAATCACCGCGGAAGAGCTCCGGGCACGTTCCCTGAAGCCGGGGATGGCTGTCGTGCTGAAAACCGGATGGGACGCGCGGTTCGGCGATGCTGACTACTACACAACCTATCCGCCGCTTTCCCCGGCCGGCGCGGAATACCTGGCTGCACTCCCTATCCCGTTGCTCGCCGCGGATACTCCTTTCACCATGGATGTGCACCGAACTATGCTCCGTCTCGGGATTCCCCTGGTGACCAATATCAACAACACCGCACGGTTAAACGACGGTGTGGTGCGTCTGATTGCCGCGCCGTTGCTGATCGCGCACGGTGACGGGGCACCGGCGCGTGTGTTCGCCGTCGTAGAGGATTGAACTATGCAACCCGTAGTTCAGCTTCTTGCCGATCTCGTGCGCATCCCCAGCATGAATCCCATGGGGCGCACCTGCACGGGCAGGGAATACACCGAAGAACCGATTGCTCACTTTGTGGCCGGGTACCTGCGTAACCGGGGGATTGCTGCAGAGCTCCAGGACGTAGGACCCCACCGGTTGAATGTCCTGGCGCATATTGATGCAGGCGCGGAGCGCACCCTTCTTCTGGAAGCCCATCTGGACACCGTTCAAGCGGACGCAATGTCGGTGCCTCCCTTTGATGCACGGGTTGTGGGTGGGCGGATGCAGGGACGGGGAGCATGTGACACCAAGGGATCTCTCGCTGCCTTTATGGACGCCGTCTGCTCACTGGTCGCGGAACATAAGACGCTCCGGTACAACGTTGTTCTTGCAGCTGTGGCTGATGAGGAGTATCAGTTTACCGGTGCCCGGCTGGCGGTCGCCGCCGGGATGCGGGCGGATTTCGGCATTTGCGGCGAGCCGACACGCCTGCATATCATCACGGCCCACAAAGGTGTCACCCGATGGAGGATCCACACGTCCGGGCGAGCCGCGCATTCCGCCTATCCCGACCGCGGGAAGAATGCCATCTATGCCATGGGGCGCGTGCTCGCGGCAGTGGAACAGCACGCGGGCGAACTCACCCGGCGCGTGCCCCATCCATCGCTCGGTACGCCCACGATGAGCGTCGGGGTCATCGAAGGCGGGACAGCTGTCAATATTGTGCCCGACCGCTGCTCGATCGAAATTGACCGGCGGACACTCCCGGGTGAAGGAAGGGAAGCCATCATTGGTGACCTGGAGCGTGCTCTCAGCGGGATCGACGGCTGGTCCATGGATGCCCCGCACCTTGAGGCGGCCGGCATGGAAGTGCCCGGGGGCTGCCCGGAGGTTGATCTCCTCCGGAGGGAAATTGAAGCGGTGGTGGGATCGGCGGTTGTCGGGAGTGCCCACTATGCGACCGACGCGGGTATCTACTTCGCCGCGGGCATACCCTGCATCGTCTTCGGCCCCGGCGACATTGCCGATGCGCATACTGCCACAGAATCCCTTGACATCGACGAGCTCCTGCTGGCGCGGGAAATCGTCCGGAGGTTTCTGATATGAAGTACCGGTGCATCATCGGCCTGGATATCGGCGGGACCAAGACGGCGGTCGTCGAAGGAAGCGACGAGGGCCGGATACTCCGGCGGCTCCAGTTCGCGACGGCGCCGCAACGGGGTTTTGATGCAGTCTTCAACGACATTGTCAATGGCGTCGAGACGATTCAGAAATCGGCGGCAAACACACCGGCCGCCATCAGCGTTGCGATTGGTGGTCCACTGGATGTTCTTCAGGGAGTGGTGCACTCGCCCCCGAATCTGCCGGGGTGGGATGCCATTCCCCTGAAGAAGCTCCTGGCAGACCGTTTTGCACTCCCGGTGTATGTCGAGCACGACGGTAATGCGGGGGCGCTGGCCGAATGGTATTTCGGCGCAGGGAAGGGTGCACGCAGCCTCGTATTCCTGACCATGGGAACCGGTTTCGGGGCGGGTTTGATACTTGACGGCCGGCTGTACCGGGGCGCGTCGGATGTGGCGGGGGAGGTCGGGCACGTGCGCATAGCCGAGGATGGACCTGACTGCTATGGCAAAGCCGGGTCACTTGAGGGATATGCAAGCGGGACCGGCATCACACGGCTGGCACACTCACAGTTCCCGCGCCGGTGGCCGCTGCCTCCCGATATGATTCAACTGGCCGTTGCGGCACGATCCGGTGATCCTGATGCGCTGCATGTCTTTGCGACTGCCTCCCGGTATTTCGGACGTGGACTTGCGATGATTGCCGACACGTTGAATCCGGAACGCATCGTACTGGGTGGCCTCGGTATGCGGTTGATGGACATTCTGGTGGAGCCTGCGCTCCGCATCTATAAAGAGGAAGTCCTGCCGCAGGCCGCCTCCGTGTGCAGCATCGTGCCGGCCGCTCTGGGTGAATCCATCGGCGATATCGCCTGTCTGTGCGCAGCATTTGATCAAGGACAACTCCTGCGTGAATCATGATATCAGAATCCTACAGCCACATACCGCTCAAGCGTGCTGCGCCCGATGGCGGAGAGTTCATTCGACTCCTCATGCACGGACACCCGGGGCACCGCGTTCCGCTCGTCGAGTACATCGTGGATGACGTGGTGATGCAACCCGTTATCGAACAATTGTTGCAGCGGCCCTGGGTTCCGCCGGGACCGGGCGGGGCCCCATGCAAGGGGTACCTTGACAATATGATTGCGTTCTGGTCGGGAATGGGTTATGATTTCGTCCGGTTCGAGCTTTCGCTCCCGTTTCCCGAACGGAAAACCCTCATTCCCGATGCGGCACCGGGAAGCATGAAAGACCGCGCATGGCAGGATGAACATCAAGGAATGATCACCACCTGGGAACAATTTGAGCGCTATCCCTGGCCGAAGGTCGAGGAGTTTGATTTCTCGCCCTTCGAATATCTGAACTCTCACCTGCCGGATGGCATGGGCCTGATCAGCAGCCATGGCGGCGGCGTTTTTGAACATCTCTCCTGGATTATGTCGTTCGAGGGGTTGTGTGCGGCCCTGTACGAAGACCCATCGCTCGTCCGTGCCGTGGCGGACAGATTGGGCGAATTGATGCTGGGATTCCATCGGCACCTGGTTGATCTGGACAGGCTTATTGCGCTCTTCCCGGGCGATGATATGGGGTACCGTACGGCCACGATGATCGCCCCCCGCGACCTGCACGCGTACGCCCTCCCCTGGCACAAACGTTTTGCCGCCATTGCGCATGATCACGGCATACCGTACTTTCTGCATTCCTGCGGCAACCTCTCAGCCATCATGGATGATCTGATCACGGTGGTCGGTATCGACGGAAAGCACTCCTATGAAGATGCCATCGTACCCGTCGAGGATTTCCAGCGGATGTACGGCGGCCGGATTGCCGTGCTCGGGGGAATTGATATTAATATCCTCTCCGGAGGGACTCCATTACAGGTGCGGCAGCGTGTACAACAGCTCGTGCAGCAGTGCGGGCAGGTCGGCCGGTATGCCATCGGCTCCGGAAATTCCGTTCCCAGTTATGTCCCCGTAGACAACTACATTGCCATGATTGATGAGGCACATGTCACACATGACCATTGACAGACGTTGTCACTCTCAGCTCCGGCGTTTCGCGGGACCGGTGCAATCTTGCCGGCTCACCGTCATGGCGATCGGCCTCGTCGCCTGGGTACTTGTCCTGAGCAATGCCGCACAGGCGCAGAAGAGCGTGTATCTCGCCGAAATCGAGAAGTCGGCGGCCCAGTGCTGGCGCACGCTGCCTTCAGACCTGGACGCCTGGAAGAAAAACCCCAATCACAGTGTTCTCTGGGGGTACAATCCTCCGGCATCACCTCTCTATCTTGCCGCCACGTACGGATATTTGTATTCGCTGAACCATGATGAACGGTATGCCCGGCGTGCCCTGCAGCTGCTCGCCGATTACGGGTCATTGCGGAAAACGCTCCCGGCCGGATTTGCCGCGAGCCGCGCCGAGTATGCGCGCGGCGTGCCGGCATTCACCAACTTCTTCTTTATTGCTCCCTTCGCCCAGGCATATCTCGCCGTGCGTGAGAGCCCCTCGGCTACACCCGCACAACGCAAGACGATTGAGACGGACCTCGGGGAAAGCATCGACTTTGTCTATACGTTTCCCGAATGGGGGAGCCACAACCGTGCGATGCTGCGTGCGCTGGGGTTTCTCCTGGGAGCGCAGGCCCTGCCGCAGCATCCTCACGTGCGGCAATGGATACGCACGGCCGAGGCCATCAGCGCAGACAATCTGCAGGCGTGGGAAGTCGAAGACGCGACGGTCTATCACCCGGTGTGGCTCCACACTGTGCTCCGCTATGCGGAGGCGGCCGGAACGCCCCGGGTGCACTCTTCTGTGTTCCTGCATTACTACCTTGAATATTTTACGCAACTGATATCTCCGGCCGGGCTGGTGCCGGATTTTGGCGACGCATACTGGGAGTCGTCGCTCGAAGCGCTCCGTTTCGTCGCGGTGTTCGAGCGGGGTGCCGCCGTGTTCCGCGACCCCAGGATGCGATGGGCTGCCGCCACGCTGCTGGCGACGGCGCGCACGCGGGGTGACACGGTGGGAATTGGCGCGGCGTACCATTTGTGCGACGCACATCGCTGGGTCGACGAATCGATCATTCCGGCGGTGCCCGATGCCGGCAGCGGGGAGGTCCTGGATGACGTCATCGGCAAGAAGGTGGTCTTCCGCAACGGCTGGGATGCACGGTCCACGTACCTGCTGCTGAACTACAGGGATGAAGGGGACGGCGGATGGATGAGCCGCCACTATCTCCGGAATACCATTACCGTGGAAGAAGAGAAAATGCATCATGGTCACGCCGATGAGAACAGCATCAGCTTGCTCATGCACAACGGATCTGTGCTGCTCCATGATGCAGGCTATCGCGACTCCCTTCCCAGCGGTCCCTTCGGTTCGTGGCGCCAGGACTATTTTCACAACCGTCTCGTGGTGCGTGCAAACAAGCGTGATCTCCATCAGGGGGTACTCGAGTTTGTCCGGAACTCTGGCGCCTACCGGGCCGTGCAGACGCGCAAGATAGACTTTGTCCGTCTCCGCGATGTGGACATGAGCCGGACCAGGGTGAGCGAATCGCTTCCTGGTTATGACTGGGACAGGATCATCGCTTACGTAAAATCCCTCGGAGTCTTCGTGGTCATTGATGCGGTGAAGGCCACGAGGCCGGACTACATGACACTTACCGCCTTCTGGCATGGCCAGCACATCGAACGCCTGCGCGACGGTGTGTTCAGGATCGCAACGGATTCGCTGCAATCCCTGCACTTTCCGCAGGAATCGGGATTGCGCGTGGAATTCCTTGAACGCACCGGTAAGTCGGAAGGGAGCGCTCCAATCTCGCGGCACCGCCAGACTGAAACCGCGCTGTACCAGACCATTGCGAGCCAGTACAAAACCGGCGACAGGGAACTCTTCGTCACGATCCTCACGCCGTTTGACCGGGTGAAGGGGAGTGACGATGTGCCGCGTGCTTCTCTTGTCCCGACCTCGTCTCCCGCCGGGGCGGTTGCCGTCCGCCTCGAAACCGGCGGGCGGTCGCTGCTGATCGGGGTGAAGCTCGACCTCGACTCGGAGATTGCACGCGAAAACATCCGTCCGCGCTACCCGTATGCGCTGGGCAAAACCACCTATGGGGAGTTTGAAACGGACGCACATTTCTTTGTCGCCGACGAAAAGACAACCGTGCCGCGTTTCAGCGCGGTGAATGTTCTCAAGGTATACCACCGCGGCAAGGAAGTCATGAGCGCACTACCCTGTACGCATGCCCTTCAACCCGATGGCAGTCCGGATCGCATCGGCATCTCGAAGTGGCGGGTATACGAATCAGAACCATAACTGCACAGCAACAGCGCAGGCGCGCACGTTGGTCCGATGATCACGACGGTCACCCTTAACCCGATGCTGGACAAGACCGTGCGACTGTCACACCTCGCGGTGGGGCAAATCACACGCGCCCGGGAAGTGTCGTGCATTGTCGGCGGCAAAGGAGTGAACGTTACCCGCCAGCTCCACCGGCTGGGCTGCTCCGCGCAGGCCACCGGCCTCTGGGGTGGAGAAGTCGGTCTCCAGTGCGACCGGTTGTTGGCCGCCGAAGGAATCGCACACCGGTTCGTGCGGATCGACGGCATGACACGGGAAGGGGTGACATATCTGGACGCGGAGGGCACGATGACGTGCATCTTCGAACCGCCCCATCATGTCACGCCAGCGGAAGCGGATATGCTCGTGGCCCGGTGCTCTACGCTTCTGGCCGGCAGTCAGTGGCTGGCATGCTGTGGCAGCTCACCCGCTCCGGCAACCGATCATGTGTATGCCGACATTCTGCAGGAAGCGCGCGCACGAGGCGTCCGTACTGCACTGGATACGTACGGCGCACCGTTGAACCTTGCGCTTGCTGCCATGCCGGATGTGGTGAAGGTCAACCGCGAGGAATACCGGAGCAGCGCCGGTGCATCACTGGAACGTGAACGCGACGTGGTCGACGCACTGATTGCGCTTGTCGGACAAGGAATCGAATTGGCCGTTCTCACCGATGGACCCCGGCCGTGCTATGCAGCGAGCCGGTCGGGGTGCTGGAAAATCACCCCGCCGTCTGTCCCAACCGTGAATCCGACAGGATCCGGGGACAGCATGCTGGCCGGGATTCTGTATGGATTATCGCGGGGATGGGACCATCCAAGCAGCGTCTGTTTTGGCGCTGCTGCCGGCGCGGCAAATGCCGCGGTCTGGAGTGTCTCGTCCGTGTCGATGCATGACATCATGTCGCTTCTCCCATCTGTGGCTGTCACTGAATTCATCGTCACCTAACCCCCGTTTTCAGAAAGGTGCTGGATATGCCGATACTCAAACAATTCCTGACCACAATCACTGTCATTGACATCCAGCCATCCGGCCCGCTTGTCGAATCCACCGTCGCGAACGAGATGCGGAGTACATCATGTCCGTCGGCCAACGTCCGCCGGTCGCCTGGCCTCTCTGTTGCTCCCCGGAGCGTGCGCGTCGCCGTTGCCGGTGACTCCGCGGCGTGGAAGACAATTCACCCGGCTCTGGCCACCCATGAACGGTGGCTGATGGTTCGTGTGAAGGGAGATGGGATGGAGCTCCTGGCCTCACACACCCATCTCCTGTATCAGGTCTGGACCTTCGTGCAGGACGAGTGGGCCTCTCTGAATGTTGCCGCATTTCACGATGGGAAAATCCTCATACCGACGTTCCCTGCAGTGCGACCGGTGTACGACATTCTCCTGACGCAAATCGCGCGCACAGCACGGGATTTTAACAAGGAAGAGCACTTCAAGACGCTGGCACGGATGGGTTCGACCTATGCGGAAGTGAACGGCCTTGCCTTTCCGGTGCCTATAGAAACCGGCCCGCGGGGTGAAGTCCTCCACCGCTTCTACACGTACTGCCCGGCGCTTGACCAATTCGTCACAAGCCGCTTGAACAAGGGAATCTATGACAACGACTACCTGCAGGCGAACCTCAACAACCTGAAACACAACGCGGCACTGGCCGAAAAATATGGTCTCATCCCCGGGCTGGTCTGCTTCGAACCACGCTCCGTACCCGATGAACTGCTGAACCGTTATCCCGTTTTGCGCGGCGCGCGGGTGGATCATCCGATGCGCAGCTTCAGGCCGCGCTTCAATCTTTCTGTGGCACATCCCGTGGTCCTGGATCATTATTCCGAATTGATGGAAAATCTGATGCATGAGGTGCCGCGACTGGACTACCTTTCGGTCTGGTCGAATGACAGCGGTGCCGGCTTCGAGTACACGAGCTCACTCTATGTGGGCCGCAACGGCGGTGGTTACCTCGTGCGCGAATGGCTGGCCGCAAAGGATATCGCCTCCGCCGCGGCATTCAACCTCGTCCGCTTCATCAAGACCCTGAGGGATGCGGGACGGCGTGTGAATCCGCGGTTCAGGACGCTCATCCGCCTCGAACCATTCTGGGAGGAGCACGATTACATCTGGAGCATGCTCGAAGAAGGGCTGGACGTCGAAGTGTCGTCTCTTCTGACCAAGGGATGGGAACTCGCCTACAAACATCCACGCTACGAGGAAGTGCCGCAGATTCACGGCACGGCTCTCTATAGCACGTTCGTGAAGCAGGAACGGGCAGTCCTCGACGACCTCGAGAAGAAGGGATCGCACGCTGATGTCTATTGCGTCCCCGGCGCTCTCCAGAATCACGATCCGATCATCGGTACAGCATTCCCGGCAATGATCTACAAAAAACTGCATGATATGGCGTCTGCGCGCGTGACAACGGCCGCCTACCTGGGCGGGGCCACGCAACAGTCCTTTGCTCCCTACAATATCAACCAGGAAATCGTGCGGGCATTCCAGTTTGATCGAAACCTTGATTTGCCCTCGTTCCTCCTGAAGAAAGCCGCGGAATGGATCGGACCTGAACTGGCCGCCGACCTGGTGCGTCTCTGGGAGATCTCCGAAGACGCGTACACCTGTTTCCCCATCCCCATCTGGATCTTTTCCGGATGGAGCGTCTGGTACCGGCTGTTCATCCGGCCGATCGTTCCCGATATTGATGCCATTCCGGAGTCCGATCGTGCATACTATGAAGACTTCTTGCTGGCGACGTCGCACAACCGGGCCAGGGTCGACTTCCGCTACGATGTGGGCTTTGATCTCTGTGAACCCGAACGGGCTTGGCTCGCAGTGAAGCACATGGATGAAGACCTGTTCCCGAGGATGGAGCGCGCGGTTGCGCTGGCCAAATCCCTCCTGGACCGCGCAACCAATGACCAGGCGCGTTCCTGCGCCCGGGATCAATATGACCGGACACGGGGATTGCTCTACTGGTACCGCACGCAACGTGCCGTGACCGCCTGGGTGGCAGGCGTGCACACGTACCTGACGACACACGACGCGGCGAAAAGGAAAGAATGCCGTGAGCTGCTGCGGAAGATGGTGCTTGACGACATTCAGAACACGCGCGACCTGCTGGAGCTCTGGGAAACCTCCACCACGAACTGGATCCTGATCTCGGGAGTGGCGGAAACCACGTTCATCTACTACAGTAACTTCGGGGACTTGCTGAAACGCAAGATCGCACTTGCCACAGGTCATGAGAACGACGAACCGTACGTCGATCCAGACTACCAGTGGCGTGTTCCGGGGTTCACAAAGGAGGTGCAGCGATAAAGCGCGGGCGGGACATTGCGGTACTGGTTGCACCTGATTCCTTCAAAGGAACGCTCAGCGCGCAGCAGGCGGCTGAGGCTATGGGGGAGGGCGTTCACGACGTCATCCCCGGGAGTCCGGTCACGCTGATGCCGCTGTCCGACGGCGGTGAAGGACTGCTGGATGTGCTGCTGCCTGTGCTGGGCGGGGAAATCCAGCGGGCGAGAGTGGCCGGGCCTCTCCTGGGCCAGACGGTCGAAGCCCGCTGGGGATTCGTGGAATCCTCACGGACCGCCGTTCTGGAGATGGCAGAGGCCGCCGGGCTCGGCCTGGTCCCCCCGCAACAACGTGATCCCCGCATTACCACCACTCTTGGTGTGGGTCAAATTGTTCACTGTGCCCTCGATCGCGGAGCGCGCACCCTGATCATCGGGATCGGGGGGAGCGGGACGAATGACGGGGGTGCAGGGATGGCGCAGGCTCTTGGCGTGCGGCTCCGCGACAACGCGGGGGATGAACTGCCGCCCGGCGGTGCCGCACTTGAGCGCCTTGCGTCGATTGATGTTGCCGGAGTCGATCCGCGCATCGCGGGGACGACCGTTCTCGTCGCATGCGATGTCCGTAACCCTCTCACGGGACCCGAAGGTGCCTCGGCGATATTCGGACCGCAGAAAGGTGCTTCACCCGGCGACGTTGCTCTTCTCGATGCAGCACTCACGAAGTACCGGGAGTTGCTTCTTGAAACGATCCACATCGATGTCCAGCATGTGCCCGGCAGCGGTGCTGCCGGCGGTCTCGGTGCCGGACTCGTGGCATTCTGCGGCGCGACTCTGCGTTCCGGGATTGACCTCGTTCTCGATCAGACAGGTTTTGACGCGGCGCTGGCCGGTGTCGATCTTGTGCTGACAGGAGAGGGGAGGATTGACGCACAGACGCGCTATGGCAAAGTACTTTCGGGTGTACTCTCCCGTGCCCGCCGCAGGGGAATCCCCGTTGCCGCAATCGTCGGAGACATCACCGGCACACAGGGTGATTTCGTGGGCCCGGAGGGCTTTCTGGGCCTTGCCGCCCTGGTGGGACCGGAAACCGGACTGCAGGAAGCAATGGCACAGGCGCGACACCTGGTCCGCAGGAGAACCGCACAACTTATCGCACAACTCATTCCCCACTTGAACCAACAGAGATCTGATTCCCATGCTCCTTAGCGAAATCAAACAAGTCAACATCCTGGATCTCCTGGTGATTGCCGGCTATCTGCTGCTGCTCACCGGAGTCGGCATCTATCTGACACGGTTCAACAAGACCGTGGATGATTTCTTCAAAGGAGGTGGAAAGATCCCCTGGTGGATTTCCGGGCTCTCCACCTTCGTGGCCGGTTTTTCGGCTTTCATGTTCGTCGGCGCAGCAGGATTTTCGTACAAGTATGGCGGCGGCGCGGTCATCATGTTCACCAGCGCATTCTGGGGTTACGGATTGGGGTACTTCGTGTATGCGACCCTCTGGCGCCGATCACGTCTCTCCTCGCCGATGGAGTTCCTGACCAGGCGTTTTTCCCAGGGGACGACGTACTACTATACTCTCCTGTCGATCGTACCCTCCATCATGGGGCTCGGCCTGGGCATTTACATACTCTGCATTTTTGTCGCCTCGGCATTGGGGATTATGGGCTGGTCGGTGGACCTGGGGCTCTTCCGTCTGACGGGACTTGAAGCATCGATGATCATCACCGGCGTCGTCATGCTCATCTACACGAGTGCCGGCGGACTATGGGCGGTGGTGATCACGGATTCTCTCCAGTTCTTCATCATCCTTATTGTCAGCCTGCTCATCTTCCCGCTGGCGTTCATGGCTCTCGGATCGGGGAACATGCTGTCGGGTGTGCAGCGTCTCTTTGCGGAGGCTCCGGCGGAGTACATGAGCCTGCGTGATCTGTTCACGCGGCCGGAATTCTACACTGCCTACTTCCTGAGCTCCCTTATCGGCTACAATGCCGCATGGCATATCGGCCAACGCTACTACAGCGTCCCGACGGAGCACGATTCAAGGAAGATGGCTATCCTGTGCGCCGTCCTGAGTCTCTTCCTGCCGTTCTTCTGGATAGCACCGACCATGGCCGCCCGCGTTATGTTTCCGGACATGGCGCACCTCTGGCCGCAACTCACCGAGCCGGCAGAGGCGTCCTATGTGACGCTCGCCCTGACACTTCTTCCCAACGGCCTGATCGGGTTGACAATCTCCGCTATTCTGGCGGCCACCATGACATCCATCGATACCCAGCTCAACTACCTCGGCTCCATACTCGTACGGGATGTCTACGTCCGCCTGCGCACGGTCGTCCGTCATGCGGTGCCGCCTGCGGGCGAACAGCTGTTGATGAGCCGGGTGACGGCGTTTACGCTCGGCATCCTTGCGATCATCACGGCGGTCATCGTCCAGCGCTCAAAAGGAGTGTTTGATTTTGCGCTCATGTACTACTCCTGGTTTGGCCCCTCGATGTTCACGCCGGTCATGCTCGGCCTGATCTTCCGGAAAACACCATCATGGTCGGCAAGCGCCTCGGCAACAGCGGGGCTCCTGTTTGTCCTTATCGCAAATGTGGTGATTGACGTGACACCGCACCAGTACGAAGTGAACATTTTCGGCGGCGTCGGCATCTCGGCGCTGGTGTTCTTCCTGTCGAAATTCTGGAAGGAACGGGATGCGGAGAGAGCGCGCAACCGGGAGGCCTTCGACGCGGATCTGCGGACCCCCGTTACAGACGAGTCATTGCGATGGTCCGGCAATGCGCTCGAGTCGTACCGGCTTGTCGGCATAATGACAGGTGCTATCGGCCTCACCGTCCTCGGCCTCGCGATTGTCCCTGCCGCACCTCAGGTACACATCCTGAGCGCGGCTCTTGGACTCGGGACCACGCTTATCGGGGGGATGATGGTCTGGTATTTCCGCAAGCAGGTCAAAGTGACGGAGGCGGAGAACAAGGAGAAGCACCGATGAGCCGCATCATCAGGGTGAGTGCCGCACAGCTCCCTGCCGTTGTGGAGGGAGGCTCCGCGGCCGCACGCCGTGCCCGGAATCGCAAAGACATTCTGTCGTTCCTGCGGATTGCCGGAGAGCGATCCTCCGACCTTGTCCTGTTCGGCGAGTATGCGAACCTCGATCACCGGTCCACCTCATCGCGGAAGAAGGACTACCTTCCCGACAGTATACCGGGACAGTTCACAGGGCTGGTCGGACGGGCCGCGCGCAAGTACAGGATGAATGTGATCATGCCGATGTACGGCACCTGGCGGGGGGCAGTGTCAAGCCAGGCTGTGGTCTTTGACCGGAACGGCGACATTCTGGGATGCTACCAGAAATCCCATGACACGCAGCCGGAACAGGATCTGGGCATGCAGCGGGGCAACGAACTCCCCGTCTTCACGCTCGATTGTGTGCGCATAGGCATCATGACCTGTATGGACATCGAGTACCCCGAAGTCGCACAGGTACTCATGGTGCGTGGAGCTGAACTCCTCCTCTTTCCTCACGTGCAGTCCGGCTGGGGGGAGGTGGACTGGGAGATACGGTACCGGGCCCGGGCCGTCGATACCGGGCTTCCGTTGCTGTCCGCCTGCTATGGTTATCCCGAAGGACAGTGGATGCCCGGCAAGATGATCGGACGCACCAGTCTCATTGGCCGGGACGGATTGGTCCTTGCCGATATCGGCCGGCGCATCGGCGTTCTGACGGTAGACCTGGACATCGCCCAGGGCCGGGTGACACAGTTCTATTTCAACAAGGCCTACCCGCGCACGACGGCGATTGTGGCATCCCGCCGCCCTGAATTGTATCATGATCTCACAGATGCCGGCGCGAGGGATCGAGCGCTCAAACATCTTCCTCTGTCGCAGAAAGGAACACCACGTGGCTGACACGACACCGGTAGCCATCGTCACAGGCGCAAGCCGTGGACTGGGGCGGGGTATCGCCGTGCAATTGGCGGAGCTGGGATTCTCCGTCGTTGTCAATTTCTCCGGAAACGCCGCCGCAGCGAGTGAGACAGTCGAACTCTGCCGTTCCCGGCAGAGTCAGATTGACCAGAAGTTCGTCCCGTTCCAGGCCGATATGGCCGAACAGGCTGACCGGGTGCGGCTGGTCGAACAAACGCTTGGCGCACTGGGACGAATCGATGCGCTGGTCAACAATGCAGGGGTCGGTCCGCTGGTGCGTGCAGATGTGACCGAAACTTCCCCAGAATCCTTCGATCGCGTCATGCGGGTGAACCTGGAAGGCCCGTTCTTTCTCACACAGGCGGTCGTCAACTACTGGCTCTCGCAGCGCCCCGATCCGTTGCTTCCTCACGGTTTCTCCATCGTGAATATCTCCTCCATATCCGCGAATACCGCGTCACTCAACAGGGGTGAGTACTGTATCTCCAAGGCGGGCCTTGCCATGGTGACACAGCTCTGGGCCGTGCGGCTCGCCTCCTCGCGCATTCATGTCTTCGAACTGCGGCCGGGTATCATGGCGACGGACATGACGAGTGTCGTGAAGGAGAAGTACGAGAGGATGATGGGCGAAGGGCTCGTGCCCCAGAACCGCTGGGGCCGCCCCGATGACGTCGGAAAAGCTGTCGGCGCACTAGTGACCGGGGCCTTCCCATATTCCACCGGGAGTGTCATCTATCTGGACGGTGGGATGCATCTCAGAAGATTCTAACATCAACACTAACCTGAACGACTATCATGCTCACCATCGATACATCTCTCACCCCGGAGAAGCTCCTTCCCGGAATCGACAGGGTCTTCTCTGTGTCGGCAAAGAAGATCGACGCACTCCAGAAACGCTGGGATCCCGCGCGTGGTACGCCGGTATTCACCGTGCGGGGTGAATACACGTCGCGGGGGTGGACTGAGTGGACGCAGGGCTTCCAGTTCGGGTCTGCCATACTGCAGTTTGACGCGACAGGTGATGAACATTTCCTCGCCATCGGGCGCGATGCGACGGTCCGGTACATGGCCACTCATGTCAGTCATATTGGAGTGCACGACCACGGTTTCAACAATATCAGCACCTACGGCAATCTGCTGCGGCTCATGAACGAGGGCAGAATGCCCGAAAATCCGTGGGAGCGGGCATTCTATGCTCTGGCCCTGAAGGTGAGCGGCGCAGTTCAGGCTGCGCGGTGGACCGATCTGGGAAGCGGCAGGGGGTACATTTATTCCTTTAACGGGCCGCACTCTCTCTTTGCCGATACGGTGCGCTCGCTCCGTGTGCTCGCCGTGGCTCACCGGTTCGGCCATGTGCTGATGGGAGAAAAGGACCGGAAGATATCGCTTCTGGACCGGCTCATCCGCCACGCCGACGCGACGGCCGAGTTCAACGTGTATTTCGGCGTAGGACGCGATGCGTATGACGTCCGGGGCAGGGTCGCCCATGAGGCAATATTCAACCTGAACGACGGCTCCTACCGTTGTCCCAGCTCACAACAGGGATACTCTCCCTTCAGCACGTGGACACGGGGCCATGCGTGGATACTCTGCGGCTTCGCAGAACAGCTTGAATTTCTGGACACTCTTGCCGGAACTGACTTCGTGTTCGGGGAGTCGAAGGAAGAGATCATGAAGAGATACCTCAACACCGCGATCGCCGTTGCAGAGTTCTATCTGTCGCAAACACCTGTTGATGGCATTCCCTACTGGGACACCGGGGCGCCCGGGCTGGCGCGGATGGGGGACTACCTGAACCGCCCCGCCGACCCGTTCAATGATCACGAGCCGGTGGACAGTTCTGCTGCGGCGATTGCAGCGCAGGGACTCATTCGACTGGGGAATTTTCTCTCAAAAAATGCGGAAGACCTCAAGGGAACCCGCTACAGGAAGGCGGGGCTCACCGTGGCAAAGACCCTTTTCGGGGAGCCCTATCTGTCAACCGATGCCGCACATGAAGGGTTGATTCTGCACTCGGTGTACCACCGTCCCAACGGGTGGGATTATGTGCCGGAGGGGCACAAGGTCCCCTGTGGAGAAGCAACAATGTGGGGAGACTACCACTCGCGCGAGCTCGCGCTTCTCGTACAACGCATGGCGAAAGGCCAGCCGTACTATACATTCTTCTAGCTGGTCTCCGCAGCAAAGAATGTCCAGAGGTTCTGCATCGGCGCCTGAGCAGGAACATCACACCCCGACGAGATCACGAAATTCTTGTACAGTGCCGTTGCCTCGAGCAACTTCTCTGTTTTCATGCGTGACTTCCGCGACTGTTCCGTTGACGAAAACCTCCGACGGATCGAGGTTTCCGCAGAGTACCACGTCGTTCGGAACCTGCTCCAGCGCTGCAACGATGTCCATCGGCTTTCCGAAGTGAAAAATGCGCGCACCGGTCTCAAGGCTCGGTGCAAGGTGGGTGATCCTGGCCCCGCAATTGTGCAGGATCACCTGGAAGTCGTTGTCGTTTACCGCTGTAACGATCTGACGGACGTACGGTGTGCAGAACTGCCGGAATGACGCCGGTGACATCAATCCCGCCGTAGGTTCCGCCATGAGCACGCCGTGAGCACCCGCCTCTTTGAACGCGCGGGCATAGGCGATGAGAAATGCGGTGGTCTTTTCCAGGAGCGTGTGCATGAGTTCCGGCTCGCCCATGGTTTCCGCCAGCGCCTCACTCACGCCATAGAGTCGACCTGCCAGCGAAAAGGGGCCGATCATCCCGCCGAGAACCAGCGCGCCGGCGACCCGTGCACGCAGCCGTCGTACCGTCGCGAGATAGACTCCGGTGCGTTTCGTCCCGATCTTCGGGATCGCCAATGACGCGATGCCGTTGCCCTCCGTGAGGTAACGGCCCACGACGGAGGGAATTTCCCAGTCGTCCATCGTGATTGTCGCCCCGAAGGCTTCTGCCTCAACGCTCAAATCCATTGCCGACAGAACGAAGGGCGTCTGGAACTGTGCCTGCAGTGCCTCCGATGCCGCACATTGCTTCACCGGGTCGGTCACCATTTCGCGAACATTGGTATGCGTGAGTCGCGCACCGGGGAACGTTATGATCGGCATGAAAAGACGGCTGGGAGAAGAGAGAATCGTTGCGACCAGTTGCGGTGTTGCGGTCATACAGAGTCCTTTCACGCTGATGTGCTCTCAATGTTCGCGGGGAACAGCATCTCTTCGACATACGCATCCTGAAATCCCTGCAGTCCGCTCAACGAGACGTGAGCGATGCGGTGGGCGAGGGCGTCAAATACGGCCGGATCGACAAACAGGGCCATCTTGGCGCCAAGGAGTGCGGTGTTGCCCGCCGGATGAATCTGGTCCAGAGCAAATGGCAGCAACCCGATGCGCCGGGCACTCGCGGTGTCGACATAGTTGCCGAAAGCGCCTGCAAGATCCACCCTCTCGATTTCCGGGCCCCGGAGTGTGAGCTCGTGCAGTAACAGCCGGATCCCTGCCGCAATGGCACCCTTAGCCAGCTGAAGTTCGCGGATGTCCGTCTGGGAAATTTTGACCGGGTCACACAGCATGAGTGATGGTTCTCCGCCCGCCAGACGGCCACCTGGCAGGACCCGCTGCAGATCAAGTGCGCAGGCGACCGCATCCACCAATCCACTCCCGCATATCCCGCGGGGGGCGACGTTCCCGAGCACGTGACAGAGGAGCTGTCCGTTGTTCGTCCGCACGGCCGACACAGCGCCTGTCGATGCACGCATACCCATGTAAATGCGGGCACCTTCGAATGCCGGACCAGCGGCAGTCGAGGCACAGAGCATCTGCCTGCCGTTGCCGATCACTATTTCGCCGTTGGTGCCGAGATCAATCAGCACATGCGGCCGATCGGCGTTCTGCAGCCCTGTGGCAAAAACTCCCGCCAGAATATCGCTGCCGACGAATCCCCCGATGTCCGGAAGAAACCGGATCTGAGGTGTTCCCTGCAAAGCCCACCCGAGCTGCGGGGCATCACATATCGTCCCTCCGAGGTGCTCCGGTTCAAACGGATAGTGCGAGAGGGGTTCTACGGAACGATCGGAAAACAGATGATGCATTACGGTGTTGCCGACAAGGACGATATCCCGGACAGGATCGGCCGCCCGCCCGGCCCCCTGAAGCAACTCCACGATCATCTTCCCGATCTGCCGGCGCACGGCCTCCACGAGTCTGGCCTGCCCGCCCTCATGGACGGCGTATCCCACGCGGGACATGATGTCAGCACCGAATCGGGCCTGAGGGTTGAGGGCTGTCCTGACGGCCAGGACCTCAGCGCGTTCCAGATCCAGGAGTTGAGCGACGAGAGTGGTCGTCCCCACGTCAATTGCGATGCCCAGACCGGATTTCGGGACGAAGGAGAAGCTGGTCGTATCGGCGAGGATCTGGGCTTCCCATTGCGCCAGTTCCAGGACCAGGTCACTGTCAGCGTTGCACTGGCAGGAGAGACGCCAGCCGGCCGCGAGTTCCTCCGGTGTGAGCATCCGCTCCTGCTCGTCATTGACCGGGAGATCTCCTTCGATAACACGAACACGGCATCCTTTACATTTTCCCTTCCCTCCGCAGGGAAATTCCACGCCGAAGGGAAATAGCACGTCTTGAAGGGGCGTGCCGCGAGGGGCGTCGAAAGCCGCGCCCATCGGGCGGAGACGAATGTGGACCGTTTCGTTCATTCCGAGGCGGGTTGGGCGTCGATGATGCGTTCGTCGTATGTGGCGACGACGCGATGTCCGGGCGGCACGACGAGAAACTCCTCAGTATTCCATACGGCATGCACAAGGTGCTCGAGGAGTGCGAGGTCGCCCTTCACGGCGTCGAACTTCCATCCATGTTCGCGAGCGCGGGCTTCCGCTTCTTTGTGAAAGCGGTCATCGGGTTCGACGCCCATGGCAATGTAGGAGATCTGCCGGTAGTTCCTCGTCGTGTCGCACAGCTGTTCGAAAAGGTACTGTGCGTTTTCTGCACCGTACTTCTCCGTGAGCTGTGCGAGCGTCATGTCCATTCCGTTCTTGGCTGCAATGGAGAGTTGTCTGAGTTCGCCGGAGGCTTCGCCGCGTTCAATCCATCCCGACGTGAGGAAGTAGGTGCCGGGGTTGTCGGTGAAGTACTGCTGGTAGCGGGCGCGGCTGCCCAGGAAGAGGGTCATGCAATCATGACCGCGGGGAATAACCAGAGGGAGTGTCCGTGCGCGGAGTCCGCTGACACCGTTGTTGCAGAGGGCGTAGCCCATGAGCACGGCATCATACCCGGGTGTGTCGGCGGCGTCCACTGCGGCTTGCAGACGGGCGAGCATCCCATCGGCGCCGATATCGTGGAGTCCTTTTGGCAGGACAGCCAGATCCACCTGATGCGGTGAGCGGGCAATCAGCGCGCAGAGCTCACGATAGAGAACCTCGCACGCAACAAGTTTCAGTTTCACGGGATTCGGGCTACGGGCGCCGGGGGATCAGGGCCGCAGCGCTTTCTGCAGTGCATGAATGAATTCGGGGGAGGTCCCGCAGCACCCGCCGACAAATGCCACGCCGGCCTTACGCAAGGATTCCGCCTGGCGCGCAAACTCGGCAGGAGTGGTACGGTACACGATGTGCCCGTCAACAAGTTCCGGGAGACCCGCGTTGGGCTTGATCCAGATAGGCAGCGGTGTCGCCATGCGGAGGCGTTGCGCAATGGGTATGTAGCCCTCCATGCCCAGCCCGCAATTCGCACCGATCACGTCCGCTCCCGCCTCGGTAAGCGCCTCGGCCACCTCCTCCGGTGTCGATCCCATCATCGTGCGGTCTTTCTGTTTACCCGAGTCGAAGACCATCGATGCGACGACCGGCAGACCGACGGTCTTTGCCGCGCGGACAGCAATGCATGCCTCCTCGAGGTCGGACATTGTTTCGATGACAAGGGCATCCGCCGCACCGAGTGCCGATGTCTGCTCTGCAAATGCGTTGAAGACCTCTTCCTCGCTCACCTCTCCCATCATCAGCATCTTCCCTGTCGGCCCGATGGACGCGAACACCCTGGCGCGTGCACCTGCAGCTCCGCGCGAGATTTCCACACCCGCGCGATTGATCTCGAGAACGCGGTCCCCAAGCCCGTGAGCCGTCAGGGTAATCCTGTTGCTTCTGAAGGTATTGGTGAGGATCACCTTGCTCCCTGCATCCACGTAGCTCTGGGCCACCCGGCGCACAAGGTCCGGGTGAGTGAGATTCCAACCATCGGGACACTCGCCGGCGGGCAGACCCAATGCCTGTAGCTGTGTACCCCATGCGCCGTCGGTAATGACCGGATCCGGTCCGAGCAGTTGTGCGAGCAGGGAGGACATTGCGGGACTCCTACGCGGCGGAGAGCCTGCGCGCGAGCGCGACTGCCGCGTTGGCATTGTTGCTGTAGCCGTCTGCGCCGATTTCGTCGGCATATTTCTGCGTCACCGGTGCCCCACCGATCATGATCTTGACCTTGTTCCGCACTCCGGCGGCGTTGATGGCATCCACCGTCGTCTTCATGGAATTCATCGTGGTGGTGAGGAGGGCGGACATCGCCACGAGGCCTGCGCGTCGTTCGTTCAGCGCTGCTATGAATTTTTCCGGGGCAACGTCCACACCCAGATCAATGACTTCAAAACCCGCGCCCTCGAGCATGGCTGCCACCAGATTCTTGCCGATGTCGTGCAAATCACCCTTGACCGTCCCGATGACCACGCGGCCCGCCGGTTCGGCGCCTCTGGCCGCCAGGAGGGGACGGATCAGCTCGAGGCAAGCCTTCATCGCCCGGGCCGATATCAGCAATTCCGGCACGAAGTACTCATTGGCCTCATAGCGGCGTCCGACTTCGTCCATGGCAGGGATCATTTGCTCCTGCACGAGCGCCTGCGGATCGATGCCCGCGGCCAGCGCCTGTTGTGTGATCTCACGTGCGGACTTGAAATTCCCGGTGAGAATGGCATCGTACATCTTCTTCAGATCTTCCATCGAAAGAGATCTCCTTCCCGTTGAGTTTCCTCGGAGTGGATCACACTCCGTGTTCGTAAATCGTTTTGTATAGTGTCGTAATATTCTCTGTCGGCGTCACCGGCTGGATATTGTGACAGGGGGCGCAGATCCAGCGGCTGCCACTGAAGATGCGGATGTTGTCCAGGACCTCGTTGCGCACGTCCGTCACCGACCCGAACGGGAGAGTGAACTGATTGTCGACTGCGCCGTGGAAAATCACGCGTCGCCCGAAATCCCTGACCAGGCCTTCCCGTTCCATTCCCGGGCAGCGCCACTGAATGGGATTCAAAACCTCAATGCCCGTGACGTCGAGCAGATCGGGAATGATCTCACGCGCTGCCCCGTCTGTATGATAGAAGACGTGGATGCCGAAGCTGCGTGCCAGATCCGCCATCTTCTTCTGACGCGGAAGGATGTACTTGCGGATTTCAGGTACGCCGAACAACAGAGACGTCTGTCCGCCGAGATCCTCCGCAACGTAGGTGATATCAATCCGGCCTTTGCCGAGTTCGAACAACCGGCTGTTCAGCTCGAGATGGTATTGAAAAATGTGTTCAAGGGCGGCATCGACGATTTCGGGTTCGACCTTAAGATCCATCATAGCCAATTCCATGCCGCGCAGTGCGCAGTAGAGCAGGAACGGCTCATAGTTGCCGGCGCAGAGTATGCGGTGAGGCGGCGACCCGGCGACCTCGCGTGCGAAGCGGTCGAAGTCAACGTCTCCGGCACACGGCCAACCATACGCGTGGATTTCCTCAACCGAGCTGACATTCTCCAGCGGATGATTGGCAAACTCGTCATAGCTCCCGGCTCCGTAGCTGACAGCCTTGCGCCGTATCCCCCAGATGTCCGCACGAGCATCTATGGGGAAGTGGTCCACGGTGTGCACGGGTTTGAGCTCCACGACGCCGTCGATGTGCAACGTAGTGTAGAGCTCCTCCTTGTTCGCGCACCGCAACTCGCGCAGGAGTCGCTCGGTCACTTCGTCGGTCGCCCAATAATCAGTGGGAATACGATCCGGTTTCTCGCCGTTGAAAAGGGCCAACCAGCGTTCACGTGGAGTCAGCATTGCAAAAGATGCACGAAAATTCCCCGAAAATCAACCCCCGGTGTCCACCGTTTTACTGGCTATCCAGTGTTTTGCGTATTGCACAACCGCAGCACTGCTTGACTGAAACGGGAAATACCCCTATTCTTGTCTGACAAACTCCGGCGCGCGCGCATGAGGAATCGGTCTGTCCTGATCGCTGTATCTTTGGGTTGCGCACTGGGGTCTGACCCCTCATGCACCCCATGCGCACAGGAGTCTGACCCCAACCGATTGATGATCGTCAATAGTCTATTGACTATTGACAATTGGTTCGGGTATGACCCCTCATGCCAGCAGGGGTGCTCAACCCGGCCCGGCACAACGCGCGCCGTGTATAGTCATGGCGGGATTGTGAGGATGGATACGACCCGGCGGGCGATCTATCTGGTGTTCACGGGCCATGAGTTCGCGGACGGGGGGGAATCCATCCGGATGACGCTGAAGCGGCAGGGGATCAAGGGATCATTCTTTTTCACCGGCGATTTCTTTCGCAACCCCTCCTTCCGTCAGACTATTCTTGCTCTTCACGCAGATGGGCACTACCTCGGACCACATTCCGACAGGCACCTCCTGTATGTTCCATGGGAAAACCGTGATTCGCTGCTGGTGAGCCATAGAGAGTTTCTTGAGGATCTTTTCGGCAACTATTCCGCCATGGAATCCCTGGGAATATCCGCGGAGGGATCGAAGTATTTCCTTCCGGCATATGAATGGTACAACGATTCTATTGCTGGGTGGTGCAATCAGAACGGCGTCACGCTTGTGAATTTCACGGCCGGCACGTCGTCAAACGCTGATTACACCTATCCCGCTCTGGGTGAGCGCTATGTCCCGTCCGATACGATTTTCTCAAGGATTCTGAGCTTTGAACAACGATCATCCTCCGGATTGAACGGTTTCCTCCTTCTCACACACATCGGCGCTGACCCATCCCGCCCCGACAAGTTCTATGCTCGACTGGATTCGCTTGTAACCCTGCTCCGGGCAAGGGGATATTCCTTCCATCGCCTCGGCAACGAGTGAAACCTCCGCCCGTGCATTCCGTACCACTAGCTGGACAGGAAAAGGAGAGAAGCGATGGATCCCCGCGGAGTGCTGAGCGTTGTCGTCGCCGTGACTGCTGCCGCTCCGAACGACCTGTTATTCCGGTGTCTCCAGCAGAACCGATTTGTCCGCGTCATAGGTACAACATCATCCGTCCAGGAAACCCGTGTTCTCCTGGGGAAAGTCGTTCCTGACCTGCTCATTGCCGACGTAGATCTTGCCGGAGGCGGAGCTTTTGCGCTGGTCGGTGATTTGGAGTCCGACCCGAAACCGGCCGTCATCTTCACCGCCAACGATGATTCCCAGGCCATCGAAGCCTTCCGCTATCAACCCCTGGATTTCATCCTTCACCCCGTGGTTGCCGATCGTGTCGAGAGTGCCCTGGCACGCGCATGTGACCGTGCGCTCGCCAGGAGATTGGAGCAGGGGGACCGGACCGTTCAGGAGGTGCTTCACCGTGCGAAACGGGGAATGCAATCCGTACTCCGGCTGATGGTGAAAACAGCCGGACGGATCAGCTTTGTCAAGGCTGAAGACATCGATTGGGTTGAGGCCGAGAGAGACTATGTCAGGATACACAATGCAGGGAAAAAGCATCTCCTGCGCCAGAAGATATCACGCCTTGAACAACAGCTCCCGGAGGACCATTTTCTGCGAATTCATCGTTCCACAATAGTCAATATTGACAGAATCAAGGAATTGCAGCCTCTTTCATTTGGAGAATACTCGGTGATTCTCTACGACGGCACGCGCCTCACTATGAGCAGATCTTTCCGTGAGCGTGTATTCGAGCGACTGCAATCGGCAGCTTGACGTGCTTTTTCCCCACTTCATCGTCCATAAACGCGCTTCGTCGCTGCGGGCATTGCTCCTCAGGAAAAAAGAAGTATTATGCCCTCAGCGTGGGTAAGTCTCGCGTCATTGACCGGGGTTGTGTCTATGTGGCGAAACGTCTGCCGGACCATACTGCTCTTCTCCTTCCTGCCCGTTCCGCTCAACGGGCAATCGGCAGGACTCGATCCTTCGCGTGACATTACCCAGTATGCCCATCGTTTTTGGACGAAGCGGGACGGTCTGCCTCAGAACTCCGTCACCTCCATTGCGCAGACTGATGATGGATACCTGTGGTTCGGCACAATGGAAGGTCTCGCCCGCTTCAATGGTACATCGTTTTCCACGTTCAACACGCGAAATACTCCCCAGCTTGGCACCAACTATGTCATCGCTCTCCTGACTGATCATGACGGCACTCTGTGGATTGGCACAAACGGCGGAGGGCTGTCACGCATGTGCAAAGGGGAATTCCGGCGGCTCACTCTTCCCTCTGAACCGGAACGCGTCGCAGTACGCGCTATGAAGCAGGACCGGGAAGGCGACGTGTGGGTTTCGACCACGATCGGCCTCGCACAGTTCCACGGTGATTCCCTCAAACATCTTTATACTGTCGCGGATGGCCTCCCATCCAACACCGTGTATCGTGCAGAGGAGGACACGGAGGGGCGCATTCTTGCGCTCACGCCTCGCGGCGTCTGGATTCGAGAGCGGGATTGTTTTGAACCTTTCATAGTCTCCTCTGCATGGGGTTCCTCCGAAGGAAAAAGCAAGCCGGCACAGCAGACCGAATATTCGGGAAAACGTGCGTTGGCCGCAGTGCCGACGACTCTTCTCTGCGATCGGCATGGAGCCCTCTGGATCGGAACGGGACGGGATGGCCTGTTCATTCTGCGAGGGGATTCGCTGCACAACATCAGCATAAAGGACGGTCTGGGCGCTGGTGAGATCTCCACTCTCGTGGAGGATCAGCGCGGGACGGTCTGGGTCGGGACAATGGCAGGGGGTCTGTCGCGGGTGGTGAATGACCGCGTCTCGCACTTCACTTCGAATGAAGGCCTCTCGGGGGATGAAGTGCATTCGATCTTTGAGGACCGCGAGGGTGTGCTCTGGGTAGGGATCTCGGCGGGCGGCGTGAACAGATTCGTCAACAGCAAGTTCACCACATATCGCACCGGCCTGAACGCGGCGGAAAATATGGTCTGGGGCGTCTTTGCCGATTCCCCCGGCCGGTTATATGCATCGACGGCTACCGGGAATCTCGTGGAATACCGCAACGGTGTCTTTGAGCCGTCGTCCTTCTCCCCCGGGAAAAAACATCATGAGGGTCCCGTCTTTTCATTTGTGCATGACCATGCCGGCGTGCGGTGGGTAGGCGGCGCGATGGGTGTCACGCGATATGCTGCACAGAGCGTGCGGGAATATCACGTGGGGGCAACGATGTCGCTCACAGAGGATCAGTACGGGAGAATCTGGTCGGCATCGCCGGAGGGGCTCTGGTGTTTTGTCGGCGAGAAAGCCCACCGCGTTCTTACGTCAGAGAGCGGTCAACTCCTCAAGCTGCGTGATGTGGGCATTGACAGGACCGGCAATCTGTGGTTGTCATCCCGGTTCGAGGGGGTCATGCGGTACAGGCTTCCAGGCCGGTCGGAGACCGTGCCGGTGCTCGACGAGAAAACCTGTGTGAAATTCACCAGGCATGAAGGGCTTTCCTCCGACCTGGTGACGACGATGGTTGTTGACTCCGCGGGGACAGTCTGGGTGGCGAGCGGGGGGAGCGGATTGAGCGTTATCCGGGGAACAAGGGTTTCGGTGTTGACCCCGGCTCAAGGGCTCCCGGAAGAAGGTGTGATGGGTGTGGTGCCGGACGGACACGGATGGATCTGGTTAACCTCGAACAACGGCGTGTATCGCATCAGTGCGGCCGAATTGACCGAGTACTTCGATGGTCGCCGGACATCGATTGCCGTACAGTCGTTCGGCACAAGCGATGGCATGTACAGCGATGAATTCAACGGGGGATTTCAAGCAAGCATTGCGCGCACCCCGGATGGCAAGCTCTGGTTTCCCTCCACGTTCGGAGTCGTCATGGTGGATCCCGCGCATCTGCCCACGAACATGGTTCCTCCCGCTCTCGTGTTGGAGCGCGTGCGGATTGACAACACAGAGGGGATGCCCACTCCGAATGGCGAGTATCCGCCGGGCAATGGAGATTTTGAATTTCATTTTGTCGGACTGAGCTCGAACGCGCCGGAGCGCATTCAATACCGTTACCTCCTCGAAGGTTTCAATAAGGAATGGATTGATGCAGGGACCCGGCACGAAGCATTCTACACGAACATCCCTCCCGGGAAGTACCGTTTCCGGGTCATTGCGCGCAACGCCGATGGGGTCTGGAACGAGGCGGGTATTTCCTTCCCCTTTGTCCTGCGGCCACACTTTTCGCAGACCGTGTGGTTTGGAATACTGATCGGCATGGTGGTGCTCGTCCTGGTCACCGGTATATGGTATCTGTACAAGCGGGACCGGGATCGTGAGCTGCAGGCATCGCAGCTTGAATCGCAGTTGACGCAGGCGCAGCTGCAAATACTCAAAATGCAGCTGCAGCCGCATTTTCTCTTCAACACGCTCAACGGCATCATGGTCCTCATCAAGGAAGACCCCGACATGGCGAGCCGGATGATCGCCCGGCTGAGCGAATTTCTACGGCTGACGCTGGAGAGCGCGGGAGAGCAGGAAGTGACATTGCGGCGCGAGCTGGAGTATCTCAGTCGTTACATCCAGATCGAGCAATTGCGTTTCGGCGACCGCCTGACCGTTGACCAACAGGTCGATCCTGAGGTTCTGGAGGCGCTGGTGCCGAATCTCATCCTCCAACCTCTTGTGGAGAATGCGATCAAGCATGGAGTCTCCCGGCGCCGCGGGCCTGCGCGCATTTTTGTCGAAGCCGTCCGTGAAAACGGCAGCCTCACCATCCACGTTCGTGACAACGGCGAGGGGATACAGGCTGCGGACGGCGGACAGTTCAAAGAAGGCATCGGCATCCGGAACACGCGGGCACGCATGCAGCACCTCTACGGGACCGCGCAGGGATTTGAGCTCTCGACTCCGGCCGGTGGAGGCGTCGATGTCAGATTGACCATCCCGTACCACAAGTCGCGAGTTGCCTGATGGAACGGATTCGCACGCTGATCGTCGATGACGAACCTCTCGCCCGGAAGGGCGTGCGGCAGCTTCTGGAAGCCGATCCCGAAATCAACATCATCGGGGAATGCAGCGATGGTGTCGAAGCAGCCGAGCAGATCAAGGCCCTGCACCCCGACCTGGTGTTTCTGGACATCCAGATGCCCGAAATGGACGGGTTTGAGACTCTCGAATCGCTCTCGGCCGATGAACTCCCCCTCGTCGTATTTGTCACGGCCTATGACCAGCATGCGCTCCGGGCATTCCAGGTGCACGCGCTGGATTATCTCCTCAAACCCTTCGACGAAGAAAGATTCCAGGAAGCGCTGGCGCGCGCCAAGTCACAACTGAGGGAGAAAGGCGGGAACCAGCTCAGCCGGCGCATACTTGAAATGCTGGATGGCACCCGTGACGAACGCCAGGGGCCGGGGCGCATCATGGTACGCAGCGCGGGCCGCATTACGTTTGTCCGGGTGGAGGAAGTCGACTGGATCGAAGCACAGGGGGACTACGTCTGTCTGCATTGCCAGGGGAAGAAGCATCTTGTGCGGGAAAAGATCAGTGATATGGAATCGCAACTCGCTGCCGATCGGTTTCTCCGGATCCACCGGTCCACCATTGTCAGCATCCCGAGGATAAAGGAGATGCAGCCCCTTTTCCACGGCGAGTATGCCGTGGTGTTGCACGATGGGACCCGGCTCACGCTGAGCCGGTCATTCCGCGATCGTGTGTTCGAGCGCCTCTCCGGCATGCATTGACTTCCGGCTGTTCTCCCGGTCTGCGTTGCCGTCCGCGCCGGCGACATCGGATCGGGTGTCATTGAACTCGAACGAACCGGGTTTCACGTACTGGTTGTAGAACCACGCGCACAGGGTCCGCACCCGTTCACTTCTGTCGAACCTGGCGGCCAGGCGTACGGCATATACCCCCCGCGGCTCACCCATCCTGCAGAGCGAAAGCGCCGCGACGATACGCGACGATTCCTCCTCACTGTCCCGCAGCATCTTCATTAAGGGCACAACAGCCCGGATTACTTTTTCCTCTCCCAGCATGAAGGCCGCACTCTCCCGCACGCCGGTATTTCTGGAAGCGAGCCCGCTCATCAAGTTGCGCGCGATCATCTCCCTGGTGGCGGGGGGGGAATCCTGCACCATTTTTGTCGCGCACGCCTGGGCCGCGAGACCGGTGGCCAGCATAACGAACACGACCACACCCACACCGTGTTTCATGTGACCCTCCTTTGCGGTTCGACTCCCGATGTCCATCATGCGAATATACGGAAGGACCATCCGCCGGGGTGCACATTTGCGATGAAGGCGTCCGGCGCATCGACGAAGCACCCCGCCGGGACGATGGGAGGGCTCGCGCGCCGGTGACAACGGGCTCCCGTGTTCTCCATTTTGTCCTGCAGGACCCGCACTTCGTCGCAAACGGATTTGTGATTATCAGTGTGAGTCGTACAATGATCCAGCGTTTGTTTGCTGAAATGTAATGACTATTCGGCCCAGTCCGCGAAGGAGGTGATGCGATCGCAAATCTTGATACGCCTTTCTCTACCAACTCATCATTCCGTTTCATCATTTCCAGGAGAGTCCCATGCGCAAGAGAACTCTGTTCCTTGCCGTGTTTTTGCTTCTGTTGCCCGCTCTGACGTTCGCCTCCGGAAAGCTGCGGGGACGCGTCACGGACAAAGAGAGTCTTGAACCACTGGTCGGCGCGAACATTGCCGTCCAAGGCACTCTGTACGGCGCGTCGTCCGACGTGAACGGCGAATATATCGTCTTGAATCTGCCGGCCGGCGCGTACACCGTCAAGGCAACGTTCATCGGATATGCGTCAACAAGCGTCGCGAACATCCGTGTGAATAATGATCTTACCACCTCTCTTGATTTTGCCCTCTCTTCTGAGGCGGTTGCGCTGCAGGCGGTGGAAATTGTGGCCGACAGGCCTCTGGTGAACAGGAGCGCAACAAATGCCGTCCGTATCACTACCTCGGACGACATTGCCTCCCTGCCCGTGAGAGGCATCAATAACATCCTTGCCCTGGCTCCCGGCGTGGTCTTCCAGGATGGCGCAGTCTTCATCCGCGGTGGCCGTCAGGACGAAACGGGATACTATCTCGAGGGCGTGAATATCCGCAATCCGATGACAGGGGCGCGTGCGGTCTCCCTCGTCCAGGATGCCATCGAGGAGATCCAGGTGCAGGCAGGAGGGTACAATGCCGAGTTTGGCGGAGCAAACGCGGGGATCATCCAGCAGCAATTGCGGAGCGGTACGTCGGACTGGAAGGCATCCATGCAGTACATCACCGACAACATCACGTTTAAGGGACGCTCCCAGGCGCTCGACGGAAAAAAACACCTGGGGTCATTCGGCTTCGGCTATAATGATTTCACGGCAAGCCTGAGCGGTCCATTGATGGGAGACAGGTTCAAGCTCTTCGGTCTCGTAAACTACCAGTACCAGCGTGACCAGAACCCGCAGCCCTATCCAGGGATCGATGTCGGGCCGGTGGTCGGGCAGACGGGCGATTCGATCAATCTCGTGTATCCCGCCGGCTCGATTGCCAAGAACCCGCGCCAGGATTTGTCCGGGACGGCCACCCTGATGATGGACTTCGCCCCGCTGACGTTCCGGCTGGCGGGCACATTCACGGGCACAACGCAGTACAATATGTACAACAGCCACAGGAATGCGGGTGCCATCGCCAACCTGTTGAACGCGGACAGGACAGAGGAAATCCGGCAACTGAACGGCGCCGGGAGTCTGAAGATGACGCACCTGTTGAACCCCACAACATATTACGAGCTTACGTTCGGTTACTTCCATCAATCACAGAAACAACTGGACCCGTACCTGGAAGACGACTTTCTGCATTATGGCGACAGTGTCGCAAACGCGAATGCAGGGTGGGTATGGCAGCGGTCGGCAGTCGATGTGTCAAGCGGACAGGTGGGGCGATACCTCCGGCCGACCAGAAGAGTGCTCTACGACTTTGGCTTCAATGCGCCGGGTGATGTTCTCGCGGGGTACGTGAAGTACAGGCGGACGAACATCAGCGTGAATGGAGCACTTGCAACGCAGATCGGCTCCGAGCACTCCCTCAAGATCGGGGGCGAATTCCAGCGCTATTCCATCAGGAACTACTCGTTCTCCAATGAAAGCGTTTTCCCTATTGCCGGTCTCCTGGCGGCAAATGCTGCGCTGGCCGACAACGATCCCAACAAGGTCACACCGGAGCAAATCCTGATCAACCGAGGTGTGAACAACTTCGGCTATGATGTCTGGGGGAACGAAATTGACGAGAGCGGTATCACCGGCCCGAAACATCCGGTGTTTGCGTCGGCGTATGTACAGGACAAAATCGAGTACAAAGACCTGATCGTGAATATCGGGCTTCGCTACGACTACATCAATATCGACAACTACGTGTTCATTGACCCGACACGTCCGGACCTTGCCATCGATCCCTACAGCGGTGCGATTGATCCGGCAGGTATGGCAAAGGCCGGGGCATTTCATGCAGTGAGCCCGCGCATCGGGCTTTCTTTCCCCGTCACTGATCAGACCGTGTTCCATACGCAGTTCGGTCAGTTCGTGCAACAGTCGCGTCTGGCTGACGTGTACCAGGGGCTGTATGCAACCTCGTCCAATGTCCGGGGGGGATTCTACATTCATTCACCCGTGGGCTTTGACGTGCGCCCCACGAGGACGACCCAGTATGAAATCGGGTTCACGCAGCAGATCGGTGATTTTGCGTCATTTGATATCACCGGATACTATAAGGACATCAAGGACCAGGTCGTGTATGAGCAGTGGAATACCGCTGCGTCTTCCGCGCTCGGAGCATACTTCGCGCTCGCAAACGGGGACTTTGCAACGACCAAGGGGATGGAACTCACCTTCACCATGCGCCGGACGAAACGGCTGCAGGTCAACGGATCGGTCTCGTTCCAGGACGCCCGGGGTACGGGGTCCTTCCCCAACTCCGCCCGGGGCATCGTGGGTGCACCACTTGATGGTGTGACGCAATTCAAGCCATTGTACGTGTCACCGCTTGAGTTCAATAACGCGATCCGCGGCAACGTCAGTCTGGACTACCGCTTCGGGCGTGACGACTCGGGCCCCGTGCTTGAGCGACTCGGTCTCTCTGCCGTGCTCGCGTTTGCGAGCGGTCATCCGTACACCCGCGGCATCGGCGGCTCCGACCTCGAAGGGGAAGCCCGAAGCCGCACCCCCGTGGAACCCCTGAACGCATCCACCACGCCGTGGACCTTCCAGGTGGATCTCCGCATCGACAAAACAGTGCGCCTGTTCAGCACCCTTGACGCGAATTTCTTCGTTCAGGTCATCAACCTGTTCGACACGAAGAATATCCAGAATGTCTTCCTCCGCACAGGGTCAACGGATGATGACGGCGTGCTGAGCAATCCAACGTTGGGGGCGGCGCTCGTGCAAACCTACGGCCAGCAGTACGCCGATGTGTACCGGGCAATCAACATTGACTACTACGAGCGCTATCAGAATGCCGTGGCGCTCCAAACCGTGCCCTATTTTTACGGGCCGCCCCGGCAGATCCGCGTTGGCGTGCGTCTCGAGTACTAATCGCGAAGGAACCGCATACTATGAAACGATCAGGAATTCTTCTCACAATAGTCTGTCTGGCTGTCGCACTCGGTGTCGCGGGCGAACGCCGCGCTGGCACGGCGCAATCACGGCAGTTGATGAAGCCGGATGGCAGCCCCGTCTATACCTACCTCAACATCAACAATGTCTCGACAGTGCTGCGGAATGACGGAACAGCCGACATCGATCCAGCCCAGCAGAACTCCGGCCTGGTGTTCCCCAAAGGAAGCCGGAAAACCGCGATGTATTCAAGTGGCCTCCTCTGGGGCGCCAAAATTGCCGGAGATCCGCAAGTCCGTGTCGGCGGTTCCGGGCACCGGTCCGGGCTTCAGCCCGGAAAGATCCTGCCCAACGGCACACCGGAAGACCCGAACGCTGCCCATGTGCGGATCTATCGTGTCAGACCCGACTACCGCACCGGTGATCTCTCTTCCGAGATGGCTGATGAAGACAAAACATCTGCGGAGGTGCGGGCACAGTACGAATCGGATTGGCAGCAATGGCCATGGCAGGATGGAGCTCCGTACAAGGATACAGACTCCAACGGCGTCTACGACCCCTCTGTGGACGTACCGGGCGTCCCGGGTTCGGATCAGACAGTCTGGTTCGTTGCGAATGACCTGAATGCGACGAACACATTTGACCTTTACGGTGCTGCGCCCCTGGGCCTTGAATGCCAGACAACGAATTGGGCGTATTCACAGGACGGACCTCTCGGCAGTATGATTTTCAAGAGCTTCGTGCTGATCAATAGAAGCAATGTCACCCTCGACAGCATGTACGTCGCGATGTGGTCGGATCCCGATCTTGGATTTTCCGACGATGACTATTGCGGATGCGACACCTCACTCAGTCTGGGGTTCATCTATAATGCCCAGAATGTGGATCAGACGTACGGCGAGTTACCTCCCCCGGCGGGTGGTTTCGACTTCTTTCAAGGTCCGAGGATTCCCGCGCCCGGACAAACAGCGATATTCCGGGGGAAGGCCCTGGAAGGATACCGGAATCTTCCGATGACTTCGTTTTTCTATTTCATCAAGTCCGACCTCACGCTCGCCGACCCCGTGCAGGGTACGCCCGAAGGATCCACGCAAATGTACAACTTCATGCGCGGCCGGGTGGGACTCACGGGCCAGCTCTTCCAAGACCCGCAGGGAAATCCAACGACGTTTGTGCTCACCGGAGACCCCGTGACAGGAACAGGATGGGTGGACGGAAGACAGTATAATATGGGTGATCGTCGGATGGGACTGTCTTCAGGGCCGTTTTCGATGGCACCCGGAGATACACAGGAGGTCGTGGTTGCCGAGATCTTCGCCGGTGCCATTCCGGGTGTTGACCGTCTTACCGCCGTCAACCTGTTGAAGTTCTTCGATAAGTCTGCACAACTCGCGTATGACAACTTCTTCCGCTTGCCATCGCCGCCGCCGGCTCCAAAGGTGACGATCACAGAGCTGGACGCCGAAATCCTGCTCAACTGGGGAAGTGACCAGCCCGCAGTCACGGCAACGGAGAATGCCAATAACAGGGGTTTCAAGTTCCAGGGATACAATGTGTATCAGCTTCCCTCTCAGGGCGCCTCGGTATCGGAGGGGAAGAAGATTGCCGTCTATGATCTCGCCGGCGACGGGGTCACACGCATTGTCGACCAGGTGTTTGATGCGAGCATCGGCGTGGTCTCGTCAAAGGTTGTGCAGCTGGGGACCGACAGCGGCATCAAGCGCTATCTTGCCGTGAAGGGGGATGCCTTGAACGGTGGAGTGCCCCTGGTGAATGGGGCCCGCTACTATTTCGCCGTCACTGCCTACTCCTTTAACAGCGATCCCAATGCTGTGCCGAACAATCTGGAGAACCCTATCCAGATATTTGTGGCTGTCCCGCATTCCGCAAACCCGGGCGTGCGGTACAGTGGCGCTGCAGGCGATACCATCCGTGCAGTGGAGCACACGGGGAGCAGCGATGGCAGCGTGATTCCCCTGGTGATCGATCCGGCACGGACTACGGGGCACTCGTATAGTGTCCGCTTTGAGGATGCAGGCGGAACGGTGTCGTGGAAACTTGTGAACACCACGCGCGGAGACACTCTTCTCCGCAGCCAGACAAACCAGAGCGGCGACGACGACTACCTGATTATCGACGGCATCCAGGTGAAAGTGCTGGGTCCGCCGCCCGGAATGAAAGACTGGAGTATCCCGAATGGTGAACGCCGGTGGACATTTGCCGGCGGCGCCAGCGGATTCGAGATGGAGGGATTCAGCGGTGCTATGGGGAGTGCGCTCCACGGGTGGGGCGACGGCATCGCCGACGACAAATTGCGGAACGTGCTGCTGAAGCTTTGTGCGACAGATGCCAATGGCAACGTGCTGGATCCCGCTGACCCGGATTGGTCGTACGCGTATCGCTATGTGCGGCTTGCCCAGAATCCGCCCGCCAAACCGGAGTTCGCGCCGTTCATCACGAACACTCTGGATAGCTACGCATATCAGGGATATGCGCAGAGTATGCCCTTCGCCGCATACAACATGGAAACCACCCCTCCGACCCGCCTGATGGTCGGACACGTTGAGAACAATGTGGCCGGCGGGCTCGTGGACGGGAAATACTGGCCGCCGTTTTACAGTGATGCAGACAACGTGGCCGGCGCCGGCCCGCGGGAGTGGTTCTTCATATTCGACGTGCCGTACAGCACGACCCCGGATCCGCAGCTGATGGTGAACATCTATAATACCACCGGTATGCCGATCATGTACTTCTGCACGCCTGCCCGGCGCGCAGCCGTGGCCTGGAATGCGGATGACGAGTTTCTCATCGAGGCAAACCATGTGAACGCGGCAGCCGATGTGTTCAGTTTCTCCGCGCCGGCGGTGACGTACAATGCGGAGACAGCGAAGGCCGATGCCGGAGTGATCAACGTGTTCCCGAATCCATACTACGGCGTGAATACGGAGGAGATCAACAAGTACAACCGGTTTGTCACATTCAATCATCTGCCGCAAGAAGCGATCATCACCATCTACAACCTTGCCGGCGTGCAGGTGCGGCAAATCCGGAAGAACAGTACAGGCCAGTTTGAACGCTGGGATCTGGCGAACGAATCCGGTCTTCCCGTCGGAAGCGGATTGTACATCGTCCACATTGACATGCCCGCTCTGGGCGGGGCGAAGAAAATCCTGAAACTTGCCATCGTCCAGGAACAACAGATCCTGGATCGGTACTAATGTCAGAAGGAAATCATGCAATGAAAACAACACGACGATTGATCATCGTTCTGGCAATGAGCGCCGGTCTTGTATCTGCCGCCATGGCCGGTGCAGGCAACCGCGGCGGTACCAGCGGCGCAGCGGAGCTGCTGATCCCCGTGGGTGTCCGCGATATCGCCATGGGGGGATCGACCACCGGAACCACGCGCGACATCGAAGCTCTGTACTGGAATCCTGCGGCCATCGCACATATGCGAAACTCGGCGTCTGTGTACGTCTCGCACATGAGCTACATCGCAGACATCGGTGTCAACTACGGCGCGATCGCAGCACAATTTGAGGGATTCGGTGTTCTTTCTCTTTCGCTGAAGTCACTGGCGATCGGCGATATTCCCGTGACTACGACCACCGCCCCCGACGGTACGGGTCAAACATTCACGCCGCAGTTCTTTACTGTCGGATTGTCATATTCCCGTCTCTTGAGCGACCGGGTGGCGGTCGGCCTTACAGCGAAGATTGTTGCAGAGCGCATGGGCGATGTCAACAGCAGCGGGATCGCGTTTGATGTGGGCGTGGCATACGATAACCTCGCCGCGATCGACGGCCTCAGCCTCGGAGTGGTAGTCAGGAACGTCGGTCCCTCAATGAAATATGATGGTTCCGGACTCTTGACGCAGGCGACCGTCGATGCGCAAAAGCGGCCTGCCGGCTTGTACCAGATACAGGCAGCCCCGTTTGAACTTCCGTCCTCTATCGAGTTCGGGGTGGGTTATAAGCGCAACATTGACAATGCGAACACCATGCTTGTCTCCGGGGCTTTCCAAAGCAACAACTTCTCCGATGATGAATACCGTCTGGGATTGGAGTATGCATTCCAGGAGATGTTCTTCGTCCGGGGGGGGTATGACTTCGCCCAACGCGAGACCGATGAACGCGAATACCTCTTCGGCGCTTCCTTCGGGGCAGGTGTCAAGTACTCCCTCGGAAGCACGGATATCACCGTGGACTATGCATACCGCGCCGTCAAAGTGTTCGATGCCAACCACGTGTTCTCGGTGAAGCTCGGGTTCTGAAAGTGTCCCTTCCTGCCGATTATCCATTATCCGGTGACGGGTAATGGATAATCGAAGGGGGGATCAGACGGCTTGAGGGGGGGTGTGTGCGGGTTGAATCGCGGGCATCCAGTCATCTCCGACGCCGTACACATGTCTGAGGTGCCAGAGCACTCCGGGTTTCGGTCTGCATACGTTTTTCTCCCACCTCTCGACCGCAACCCATGAATATCCAATCTGTGCGGCAACCTCTTTCAGTGTCAGCCCTGCGGCGATCCGTGATCTCCGCAAACGTTCTCCGAAAGATGACCCGGATTTCTGACGGTCAATCAGCTTCGATACGAACGAAGCTACTTCCTGTGCCTTGCGCTCCGAAACTGGGGTTTTCCCGTACAGTATCTGCCAGATGTACTGACGGGAGACTCCCATTGCCATGGCAACGTCGGTGATCGTGACGCCCCATGGACGCATCTGCGTACGTATCCTTGCGCCCAGAGCAGGCGGATGTGCCGGCTCGGAATTCGGGAGATGCAGGATGTGTCCGCGGGGAATCATTATACCACTAGTATAGAAACCCCGGGAAGATTTTCCACTGCTTTGAGATGAGCTGCTTCTAATCCCCGACGAGCCGCAGTTTTTGTCGACCAAATGCAGGCAGGACTGGCACAACGACTTTAACGCCCTGCTCCATCCGGTTCGCCCCGCAGGAACCCCGCAACTCCCGTCATTATCGCATCACGTGCGGCTTGTGTGGTGATGGTCTCGAAAGGGAAACCCATGACCACGACGTTTGCCGTACCTCTATAGCCGACAGCTGCGCCAAAGAGGTTCTCACCGTACCTCAGCAGGGTGGTCCCCCCTTTGACCGCCGCGAGAGCATCAGGAGATTCCACGGGATAGATCCTGTCATTGAGGTCGGTGCAGAAGCTCACAGGGACCTTGTTTTCCAGGAAAGGAGGCGCTACGGGGACGATCGTACCCGTACGGGAGGCGTGTCCCGTGACCCAGGTGCATTTCAGCACTTCGCGGGCAAAACGCATCCCCGAGCTGTCGTGCGGCAGTATCGCATACAGGTCACTGCCAACATAGCTCCCCGAAACAAAGAACGATCCGCCGGCTTCCGTGAACTCCCGCACTTCTTCCCGAAGCCGCTCCGGGAATGCGGCGAACCGGACTCCGAGAAGAGTGTCAAGGGAAGATCGTACGCGGTGGGTCCGCCTCTGTTCGCCCAGGATCAGGTCCACCAGAGTGTAGGCCTGAAGGTCGACGAGTGAGTCCTGAACGGCTTCTGCGCTGCACGAGCTGACTGCAAACCCGGCCGCGCGGAGGGAGGATGCATGGATCGATGGATAGTCAAAAGAGTTACCGGCGATGAGGCGTGCCTCGTCGTCCGCCATGCTCGCGCCATGCCCCGGGCCGTCGTTCGATCTGAATGGTGACTGCGGATCGAAGTCGTACTGCTGTCCGGGAAAATTGTAGTCGAGGTGATCGGGAACGCCTGCGTCCTGCAGGTTCGCGAATCCTGCGTAACGCGGTTCCTCGACGATTCCCGGTGCCGCGGTGCGGGTGAACCCGTTGACGATCAGCGCGGTGGGAGCGCGTGCGCCGATGCTGCACACTGTCAGAATCTCCGAGGGAAAGCCCTCTCCACCGGCGTTGACAGCGGTGACCTTGTAACTCACCGGCACGCCGGTCGGGACATTGAAGGCCTGGTATGTCACGCCGTTGACGGGAGTGCCATTGTCAAACCCGCCGTCGCCGATTCGTGTGTACACGATATAGCTGTCGGGCGAGGCGGTCGGTTCGAGCATGTCGGCAACGGGCCACCAGCCGAGGAGAACGTCGCCGTGGGAGGTCAGCTCGGCGGAAAAATGCGAAACCGGCAGGGGCTGCACGACATAGGCCGGGTTGTCCGGTATCGAGAGGTACCGCAGCATGGATTTGTAGATCGCCCGGGAGACGTCAAACCGGAATTGCGGATCCTGCATGAACTTCATGTCCAGGAAATTCTGGTGGGACAGAAGTTCGAGAAGCACGCTGGGAAAATTCGGGCGGACGCATTCAGAGTAATCTGCGTTTCTCAACTCCCTGCGGCGCCAGGCCGGATCGTGCAGCACCCGGATATCACTCACGATCTGCGATTGCATGATGTCGGCAAAGTCCCGGTTGGCAAGGCGGGAGACGCCGTCAGGGAACGTCAGGGATGAATCGAAGGCCTCGATGCTGTAGATGGACAATGTCCCGACGGTTGTGTCATTCGACGTAATGCCCGCGTCCGTGTGGAAGGCGAGCGAGAGATCCATGGGGATGCCGAGGCCCGGCACTGATCTGTCCTTGTTCGGACCAAAGGGGGATCCGAAGAGGTAGTTGCCGTACTCCGCGCGGCTCTGGTAATCGTCTTTGTAGTCATTGATGTCGTTGTTAAGACTGTACACGAGTGTGTCCGGCATGCCGGCGAACTGCAGGTAGTAGCGGGCACCTTCGTTGAATCGCGGGCGGCCGCTTGCCGCACCACCCCTCTCGACCACTCCCATACCTCCGCCGAAACGGACGGCATCCGCGGTGACGTACCTGTCCGGCTGGCTACTCCGGTTGGTGAGGACAACCTGGCCGCTCTCCGGATGCGTACCGGCACGAAATGTGAATACCCCGAGACGATGCCAGGTGCCCCCGCCGATGCGCTGGTTCACGCGGAATGTGGTGCTTCCGCCGGCATGAAACACCGTATACTCTGCGTTGGACACGTTGCTGTCAGCCATCGCATAGGAGATGGACACGGCGTAGTCGCCTGTCTCGGGGATGGCGGGTATCCAGCGGATTTCTGCTGAGGCCCCGGCGTCACTCAACGCCCGGCGCGCCGTCCCCAACCGGAACGGATTCGTGTTGCCTGCAAGGGTGCGTGACGGCCGGAAGCCGGGGGTGATCGTTTTCCAGCCATGCGCAGGGTCTGTGCTGCGCTCACTGTAGGATGACGGGAGCGAATCGTTGTCGACGATCACTTCATGAGTCTGTACATCGCGTTCACGCGGCACAAAGACACGGGCGCCCGCGTTCTCCAGCATCGGAATGAGATAGGGAATTGTGAATGACAGCGGGCCAAGATCTTCCACCGACTGAAACAGCCTGGGCCGTTGCCACTCCCACCGTTTCTCAGTGTTATTGTAGTACCAACCATGGCTGTGCCAGAGGGAGATGTTGCGATTGAGAAGTCCGCGGACGGGCACCGACAGACGGTTCGTACGTGAGACCACCGGCTCAACAAGCGAAGAACGGTTGACCGGGATCCTGTTCTTGTCGTAATGTGCCGTGTCCCGCCTGAAGAAATTCGGGATGAGTTCTTCGATGGGGGTCCGGAGCGTCCGGACGCTGTAGCGATAGCCGTTGAACCTCTCACCGAAGAAATCCCGTATTCCCGCATAGACCGTATCGACATCGGGCTGCCGGAATGGCATCATGGAAAACTCCCTGCTCAGGAACACGTCGAGTGTGCGGGACGTGTCGTTCACCATGATGGAGTCGATCTTCGTTCCTGGAGGGGCAGGGAACTTGACGTCGTGCTTCTGAATTGCTTCACCGAGCGCCTTGCGATATTCCTCGGTGGTCGGTTGTGTCGTGATGCAACCGGCGAGCAAAGCGGCCGCGATGAAGAGCGGCCACGATTTTCTCTGGAAACCGCGACAATGCGAAGCCATTGCTATTCCTCGGCGACAACGTGTGTACCCGCAGCGCATCAGTAGAAATTTCTCTCCCACGCATGTTGACGGAGCATGGTCATCAATGCGGAGGAGAGCCGGCGGCCGTCAGAGACGGCGCAATTCCGCTCGACATTCCCAGTGCTGCGCATGCCGGCAATGACCGTGGACACGGCTGCAGGTTGCAGGCAGAATCTGAGTGCGAGTTCCGGGAGGGATGCAACTTCTTTGCCCAGAAGCATTTTCAACCGTTCCACCCGTTCGGCAACCTGTTGTTTGCGGTCCCCCCGAAAATACCGGTTGCGGAAATCGCCCCGGGGAAATGTCGCGTCGGGTGTAATCGCGCCGGTCAGGCCCCCTTCGTCGAACGGGACCCTCACAATCACCCCGACATTCTCTTGCTCACAGAGTGGCAACAGCGCCCGCAGAGGTGTCTGATCGAAAATATTGAATATGACCTGGACGGTGTCGATTTTGCCCGAACGGACGGCCTGGAGGGCATTCTCAGGCTGATGGTCGTTGATGGAGATGCCGACATGACGGATCTTGCCCTTCGCCTTCAGAGTGCTGACAGCTTCGTACCATTCCGAGACGTCCGTCCAGTCATCCTGCCAGACGTGGAATTGTTGGAGATCAATGGTGTCGACGCCCAATCGCTCCAGGCTCTCTTCCGTGCATTTGATGATATGGGCGTAGGGGAAGGCTTCGGAAAGCGGGCAGCCGGGCCTTGCGGGCCAGAGCATGTTCTTCGGAGGGATTTTCGTGGCTACCACGATGCGTTCCTTGTGTTCCCGCAGAAACTGCCGGATGAGTTCCTCACTATGGCCTTCGCCATAGACATAGGCCGTGTCAATGAAATTAATGCCGAGGTCGGCTGCCCGGTGGAGGGCACGCAGGGACTCGTCGTCTGTTGCCCCCAGCCACATGGAGCCGCCGATGCCCCAGGCGCCAAAGCCGATTTCGGAGACCTGCATGTCAGTTTTACCGAGAGTGCGGAGTTTCATGGGAGTACTTTCAGCGGGTCAATAGTGGAGCCAGGCTCATGAAGTATAGCAATGCCGGGAGAGAAACACAAGACTATTGACTTGATGCTTGCCAACTGGTTTTGTACATTTACGTCATGGATCAGCCGCGTTCAAACCCGCTCAGTTCCGTTGTCCGGCCCACGATCTATGTCACATTGGTCCGTGAAGGCACCCCCGAGCTCACCCTGAAGTTCCACGATCGGTTTCTCATCGGTAATTCCCAGGATTGTGAAGTGGTGCTCGAAGACACTGACGTGAGTCCGGTCCACGCAGAAGTCTGGTTCGAGAAAGGGAGCTGGTGGCTTCGGGACAGGAGTGGCAAGGGAGAGACCTACCTTAACGGACAACCCATTGACACTCTCGAATTGGAGAATGAGACGGAGATATTGTTCGGCATGGGTGGCCAGGTTTTGATGTTCGATGTGCGCGCAATGCCGCACCATGTCCTCACAAAAGCGGTGCGTCAGGCCTTCCGGAAGAGCGGGTACGTTCCGGTGGGTGAATACCGGCTGGCGACCCACCGGCTTCTCACCCGATTCCTCCGCCATCAAGCGAGGAAATATGGTTGGATTATCGCGGTTCTGGCTGTAGTCGCAGCGGGCGCAGGCGGCTATGCGTATATCAAACACCGGCAGCTCGAAAAACAGCAAGCACTGGCGCAAGATGTCTTCTATGAAATGAAGGAGATCGAGCTGGCCCTCGCACGGCTCGAACAACGGATCACCGCGCGGGGCGATACGCTTTCGACCGCTGAATTGCAGGCGTCCCGCTCGCGTTTACTGCAATTGAACGCCAGCTACGACAAATACATCAGCGAGCTCGGAGTCTACAAGGAAGGGATGGATGAGAGCAACCGGACGATTCTCCGTGTCGCGAGGATGTTCGGCGAATGCGAGCTCACGATGCCCCCCGATTTTGTGGGCGAAGTGAAACGGTACATCGGTCTCTGGAAGCTTTCCAGCAGGCTTGTGCATTCCCTTGAGCGGGCGGAGAGGCTCGGGTACACGGACCTGATCTCCCGGACCTTGATGGAAGAGCACATGCCACCGCAATTCTTTTTCCTCGCGCTGCAGGAAAGTGAATTCGACAGCTCGGCAGTCGGCCCACCCACCGACTACGGCATTGCAAAGGGAATGTGGCAATTCATCCCCATGACCGCCACGCAGTACGGTCTGAAGACAGGGCCGCTCAAGGAATTTGCGCGGATGGATCCTCGGGACGAGAGGCACCGGGTTGGCAAAGCGAGTCGGGCGGCGGCAAAGTACATTCGCGATATTTACAACACGGAAGCGCAGGCCTCGGGCCTGCTGGTCATGGCCTCCTACAATTGGGGACACAATATTGTGAAGAAGCTTGTCCGCCAGCTTCCGGAGAACCCGCGGGAACGCAACTTCTGGAAATTCCTGTCCGCATACAAGGGAAAGATCCCGCAGCAGACGTACGATTATGTGTTCATGATCGTTTCCGCCGCTTGTATATGCGAGAACCCCGGCCTCTTCGGTTTTTCCTTTGCAAAGCCGCTCCGTGAAGCGGCGCAGTAGAACCTTGCGTTGAGCGGGCTACCACCTCTCCAGGCCTATGGCAACGACAGCCCTCCATCTCCTCGGTTTTGATCTCGGTGCAAGCAGCGGCCGTGCGATCCTCGGGCGCTATGATGGCCGGCGGCTGAGCGTCGAGACTGTCCACCAGTTTTCCAATGGACCGGTCTATTGTGCAGGCCGGATGTACTGGGACGTTCTCCGGTTCATGTCGGAAATCCAGGAGGGGATCCGAAAGGGAGTACAAGAGGCCGGCGGTCTGATCACCTCGATGGGCATCGACACATGGGGAGTGGACTTTGGCCTTCTGGACGGAAGGGGCGAGCTGCTGGGGAATCCCTATCATTACCGCGATCCCCGGACGGACGGAATGTTCGCAGAGGCCTTTAAGAGAATGCCCCGCGAGCAGATCTTCGCTCTGACCGGCGTGGCGTTTCAACCGTTCAATACGCTCTATCAGTTGCTTGCGACACGGCTCGAAGCGCCCGCAATTCTTGAGAATGCATCCTGTTTGCTCATGATGCCCGATCTGCTTGCCTACCTGCTGACGGGAGTGAAAGGAACGGAGTACACGGATGCGAGCACGACGCAAATGCTTGACGCGGCGTCGCGCACATGGAACACGCAGCTCCTCACGGCGATGGATCTGCCCGAACATCTGTTCGGCATTCCTTCCCCTCCCGGCGCGATCCGGGGTATGCTGTCGCGGTCGATCGCAGCCGACCTTGGCATTGCGCCCTTTCCGGTCATCGCTGTTGCCGGGCATGATACGGCGTCGGCAGTTGTTGCTACACCGCTTTCAGGAGCGGGAAGCGCCTACCTCAGCAGCGGGACATGGTCTCTCCTGGGAGCCGAGATCGGCAGTCCGTGCCTCGATCCCGAAGTGATGCGCTGGAACTTCACAAACGAAGGAGGGGTCGGGGGGACCTACAGGCTGCTGCGGAATGTGATGGGACTCTGGATACTGCAGGAATGTCAGCGCTACTGGAAAGCTGCGGGCCATGAACGATCGTACACCGATCTCGTTGCACTCGCAGAAGCCAGTGAGGCGGGCGGTGCGCTCATCGATCCCGATCATCCCGTGTTCTATGCGCCGGGAGACATGGAGCAACGGATCAGGTTGTTCTGCGAGCGGACCGGGCAGAGCCCGCCCGGGACCGAAGGTGCGACAGTGCGTTGCATACTGACAAGTCTTGCCCTGAAGTACCGCCTGGTTCTTGAGCGGCTGGATTGCCTTGTGGGTGCGCGTGTGAGTTCCCTTCACATCGTAGGTGGCGGCGCACGCAATCATCTGCTCAACCGTCTCACGGCTGAGGTGTGTGGCAGGCCGGTTTCCGCGGGCCCATTTGAAGCGACAGCCATCGGCAACATCCTGATGCAGCTCATGGCCTGCGGAGAACTCCGGAATCCGGAGGAAATGCGCGCGTTGGTGCGTTGCTCGTTCCCCGTGCACACCTACGACGCACAAGGGACCGGCCACTACGACGAAGTGTACGGGCACTTTCTTGATTTGATCGAAGCTGGAGAGCAGAGAGAATGAATCCGAACAGAACGCAATCCTCCCGGATGCATCCGTCAGAGGATCTGCACGCCGGTGAGACCGCGTTGCGACTGGACTGCGATCACGCCAGTGATACTCTTATTATGAGTTTCGCGGTTTTTCCGGCTCCCGACGGAAAACCCCGTTTTGATTTCGTCCGCGCGACGTCTGCATTGCATGCCAAACGGATCTATGTGCGCGACGTGCATGAGCGTTGGTATCAGAAGGGAACGGCCCTGCTGGGCGGGAGTGTGCCCGAGGTCGCCGCGTCACTCCGGAACATCGTCGACGGCCAGCATGTCAGTCGCGTCATTGCGATCGGGAATTCCGGGGGAGGTTTCGCCGCCATTCTGTTCGGGGTCATGCTGGGTGTCGACGAGATCCATGCATTCAATCCCCCGACGCGGCTCATGGTTCCCGACGACACAAGTTTTCCCGAACAACTCCTGGCCCTGCAAAAGGAGTTCCCGCCGGGGAAGCCGTTCATGGATCTCCGCGTTGTCCTCGAAGAGCACCTGAGACCAACTACGCGCATCACTATCCATTATTCCAGGGGCGACAAGAGCGACCGTCGCCATGCTCTCTACCTTTCATCATTCCCCAATGTGCGGGTCTTCGAATACCCCATCATCGTTCATCATCTGGCAAAGTTCTGCAGTTCGCGAGGTCTTCTAGCCCCGCTTCTTGCCGCAGTAGTCGACGGCGATGAGGCCCGTTTTGCACAGCTTGTCGAGACCATCAAAAAGAAGGCGGCTGTGACGTATATCCCGAACCGGGTGATCTGGTTCTTCGAAAAATCGTGGGGCCGGGCGGTCCGCTACGCGCATCAAATCTTCATCTTTTTCATGGGCTCGGAGCTTTTCGGGATTTTCTAATTCCCTGTGCCTGCCGTTGTTTCTTTGCCCGTTGTTGCGTATCTTGAGATCCCCGGGGGGAATCCATTAGTCCATTTCCATGATGAAGGACTGGCTCAAGCGGGTCATTTGACCGCACGAGTGCAATGGTTTTGTGCCTTCTGACAACAGAGCAGGACGAGGTGAACAATGGTGGTGCGTCTCCGGGCGATGCGATTCTTCTGTGTGGCCTTCCTGGGATTTCTCACTGCCTCCCCCGGCGTTGTGGCTCCCGCTTCCGCGGCGGGCTCTCAGTTTTTCCGCGTTGTCGTCCTGGGCTCCTCAACGGCGGTCGGATCCGCCGCCAAACCACTGGACAGCTCCTGGGTAAGCAAGTACGACAGGTACCTTGGATGGATCTTTCCTTCCCATGAGGTTATCAATCTGGCGGTGGGGGGATATACAACATTCAACATCATGCCGACAGGCTTTGCACCACCAAGCCCGTGGAACGTCTCAAAGTACCTTTCTGCCCCGGGGCATAACATCACAAGGGCACTACAGCTTCAGCCCGACCTCATCATTGTCAATCTCCCCACGAACGACTGTGCAGATTTCATTCCGGTCGACCGGCAGGTGGCAAATTACGACAGGGTCGTTCAGGAAGGGAACGCAGCAGGTGTTCCCGTCTGGATCACCACCTCCCAACCGCGGCTGCTTGGTGCGACCGCCCGGACACTTCTCCAGCTGATGAACGATGCGATCTTCAGCCGTTACCGGGCAATCGACTTCTGGTATGGACTGGCAGATGGCAGCGGCCGCATCCTTCCGCAATATGACGCCGATGGCGCGCACCTGAACAATGCGGGTCATCAGGTGCTCTTTGACCGGGTCGTCAGCACCGTCCGGCTTCCTATGCCGTTACAGCTCTCAACGACGGAACTCCACTTTGGCGACGTGCCCGTTGGTGAGAGAGGCACGCGCACGATCGTGCTGAGAAATGACGGGACCTCCACAATCACCATCGAACGGATGTCGACGGGTACGTCGTCATTCGCAGTCAACGTCAATGCTGCCACCGTAGGGCCGGGGGGGTCGCAAACAGTTGACGTCACATTCACACCGGCATCATACGGTACGCATACGGATGCCCTTTCGATCCACAACGATTCATTCACACCGGGTCTTCAGGTCGCGCTTTCCGGATTCGCATCCGCCCCGACCGTCGCTGTCTCGCGTTCACTGCTTGCATTCCCTTCGGTGAGGAAGGGTGGTGTGATCGGTCAGAACGTTATGCTGTACAACCGGGGGACCGTACCGCTGGAGGTCGCCCAGTTCTACACCAGGACACGTCACTTTCGCGTGCCAACGCCCACTCCTGCAGGAGTGCGCGCAGGAGACAGCCTCACGTTTGAGATCCTCTTTGCACCCGATACGACAGGGCATATTCAGGACACCGTCCTCATTGTGACAAACGGTGGTGTCGAAACCGTTGTGGTGTACGGCGAGTCGCCCGCTCCGGTTCTCGTGAGTTCGGCGCCGTCCCTGGAGTTTGGCAGCGTCGCTATTAGAACGATGCAGTGGCGCTTCCTGACCCTTTGGCTGAACACCCTTGACGACGGCGTCAAAGTGAGAATCGATTCGGTGCGCCTCGACACGGGCGGATTTGTACTCAGCGGACTTCAGCTCCCTGCGACGCTGACCCGGCTGGACAGTCTTGTGCTCCGCGTCGGGTTTTCCCCGGTGCGTCAGGCGGCGTACACGGACACTCTGCGTGTGTTCAATAACACACTGTACGAGGTCGTGTGCGTTCCGTTGAACGGAACCGGCAACGCTCCAGCGACCGATGTGTCGGCCTCGACGGTACTGCCTGACCGGGCGATGCTCTTTCAAAACTTTCCTAATCCCTTCAATCCGTCAACCACCTTGCGCTTCGCGGTCCCGTCCGCCCGCCAGTCGTCCGGCGGGAATCCTGATCCATGCCGGGTGAGGCTGGCTGTGTACGACATGTTGGGCCGCGAAGTGGCGGTCGTTGTGGATGAACTCATGTCGCCGGGGATCTACTCGGTCGAGTTCACCCCGGGCGGCGCCGGCCTGCCCAGCGGTACGTACTACTCCCGCTTATCTGCGGGGAATGCCAACGATGTCAAGAGGATGATCCTCCTGAGATGATGCGGGCTGGCACCGTATGGCGTTCTTACGGAGAAATGCCGTATATTCCTCGTGTCGCCAATCATTCCCTGTCCGGAAACACCATGAACCGCCCAGCATTGTGTGGTTGCCTCCTGAGTGTTGTCCTCTTCTCTGTCTCCTTGCTTCCCGCCCAATGGGTGTCACTCGGACCGCCGGGTCCGGTTACTGCTGTTGCCAGGGGAGGGGATGTTCTCTACGCGGGCTCCATCTATGGAGGCGGAGTATTTAGCTCGACGGACAACGGCGGTTCCTGGCAGCGACGGTCGGCAGGGCTCGAGAATGCCGATGTCGCGGCGTTGGCTTCCATCGGCACAGACGTGTTTGCCGCTCTGAGTAGAGCCGGCGTCTTCAGGACCTCGGATGGCGGCGCGAGCTGGCATCCGGCCAGTTCGGGGTTGATTTCTCTTGACGTCCGCTCACTCGTGGCGGTGGGCACGACCCTCTTCGCAGGGCCAGGGATCTATGGGGCTTTCGTCTCGACGGACAATGGGGAGTTTTGGACCCCTGCCGGAAAGGGGTTTGCGTCAGGAACCGCCACATCCTTTCTCAGTGCCGGTGGCCTGCTTCTTGGCAGCTCATCATCAGGCGGTGTGTACGTTTCGAGCGATGGCGGCAAGATATGGACGCAGTCGGACAGCGGCCTGACCACAAACGCGGTCATCGCTCTTGCAACCGCCGGCCCGGCGATATTCGCCGGCACGTTGAACAAGGGTGTGTTTCGTTCCGTTGACGGCGGGGCGTTCTGGGTCCCTGTCAATGCCGGCCTGCCAGGCAGCGTCGTCGTTGCACTGGCAGCGGTCACACCGGCAGGAGGGAGCCCGCATCTCATCGCCGCAACGATGGGCGGAAGGTTGTCAGTTTCGACCGACAGTGGCACATCGTGGAACGATGTTGATCTTGGACTCGTCAATAGAATGATCGGGTCGCTCACAGTGTCGGGGCCGGTCGTGTATGCAGGTGTTGGCGACGGCATCATGATGTCCGGTGACGGAGGATTCCATTGGTCGGATCTCAGCGTGGGGCTCACCAATTCCATCATCAGCGCGGTAGATCCTGGCAATGGCAGGCTGCTCACGGGATCGAAGGAAGGAGGCATTTGCCTTTCGACTGACGGAGGCGCTTCCTGGTTGCGGTATAATGAAGGTCTCACGTCAGTCCATATCACCTCGCTTACGCGCAACGGTGAGACGGTTTTTGCCGCCACCGACAGCGGGGTGTTTGCCCGCAATGACGGCGATGCCGCCTGGACAAAGAAAGGCGCGGGGTTGCCGGCGGCGGGAGTCAACGTCGTACGGATGGTCGGGTCGATTCTTTGCAGCGGACCCGGAGGCCGTGGGGTTTACACCTCCACCAACAACGGAGAGTCGTGGAGTTACGGCCTTGGATCAGTCCGGGATCTTGCCGGCACGATTGTTCAGTCGTTCGGTGGCGATACCTTGTCTCTGTTTGCCGGCACGAGCGGCAAAGGTGTGTTGGCCTCGTGGGACAAGGGGAAGAATTGGACCCCGTTCAATTCAGGGCTGCTGCCGACGGAAGTCTATTCACTGGCCCGGATGGATTCGCTCTGTATTGCCGGCACCAGTGCCGGTCCTTACGTGATCGCAGATTCATGGGAACAGTGGCGTCCATGCACGACAGGGTTCGGGTCGAACGCAGCCCTCGCCCTTCTCGAAAGCGGGAGAATTCTCATTGCAGGATCCGTTGCCGGTGGTCTGTTTCTATCGACGGACAACGGATCGACGTGGACTTCCGCCGGCGCCGGCCTCGGTGTCAGTACTGTGCAAGCTCTTGCCATTGACGGCACGTACGCGTATGCCGGAACGAGAGGAGGAGGCGTCTGCCGTCGCGCACTGGGCGAGTTGGTAGGATCGCTCGCAGTCGGCGAAGCACTCCCGGTGCCGACGGAATTCCGTCTTGAACAGTGTTATCCGAATCCTTTCAATCCGGCGACGGTGATCAGGTATCAATTGTCCGTTCCCGGCACGGTACGGCTTGCTGTCTATGATCTGCTTGGTCGGGAAGTTGCAGTGCTGGTGAATGGCAGACAGGAAGCGGGGACACACGCGGTGACGTTTTCTGCTGCGGGATTGGCAAGCGGTGCGTATACGTACCGGATTGAAGCCTGCGGCGATGGCGCGCACGCGGTGCCGTACACCGAAGCAAAGCGAATGATGGTCGTCCGTTGACGGTTCGTGCGGAGTTACTGCGTAATGGGGTACGTCACCGTGACGGTGACGGAGTTGCCGAACACACCGAGGCCGTCAGGGATGTTCGTGAAGTCCGGCTGGTCGAGTCTGATGCTTGATTCGTCGATCGGCCCGTTGTTGACGTAATAGTACTGGTACAGCACATCGTCGATTTGCGTGAGAATGAATGCCGCGCGGAGCCAGACGATGGGTGCAGCCGGATACTTGACGATGGTTTCGGCGCGCGTCTGGGTGTACTGAAGCGCATCAAAGTGAATCTGCACAATTTTTTGCGATGCCGCCAGGGCCTGCACGAGGGCCAATGAGGGGTACGTTTTCAGCAGGTTTCCGTCGGTGTCGTAGCGGCTGCTCAGGGGGACCTCCACGCGATGCAATTCCCATCCTCCCTCCACATACGCATAAAAGTCCAGATAGAAGTGCATGACGAATGCGCCGGTGAATGTGCCGAATGACGTGTTCAGGGTGATCCGTGCAGCGTCGGTATGATCGAGGATTCTCGGATTACTCAGGGTGAACGCTGGCAGACCGAGGGCGGTCGTGCTCGCTGTGGCGGCAAGCCCCGAGGGCGTCGCAACCTGAAGGAGATATCTGCTGCCGGGGTGCACCGGTTGGTTGTATGCCACGTAGATGTTGAGGGGCGTGATCCGCCCTTCCCCGTCGGTGGATGCAATCGTCGTGTCGTGGAACTCAATGGTTTTGCCGTCGTAAAGCATCCGCACCGATGCATCACGAATCTCGGGTCCGGGGGGGGCCTCGTACGTCGTCGACACCCGGACATATTGCGTGGTGGATGCAGAGTTCAGAATACTATAGAGCACGAGCTTGCTGTTGACCGGTCCATCCGGCTCGAAGGGCTGATTGCATGCCATGAGCATGCAGCAGACGACCGCACTGAGTCCTATGGGGAGGTGCTTCTTCATGGCCTAGAACTCAAGAGAAAGGGAGGCGGTGGGGAAGAAGGGAATCATGTAGTCCGTTTTCCCGGTGTTCCGGTCGTAATACAGGATGTTTTTCTGATCTGTAAGATTGATGAGGCTTGCCCCGATCGTCCCGCGGAACGTGCCGACCGAGAGTGTGTATGTCAACCCTGCATCCCAGCGCTGGTATGCGGGGAGCCGTGCCGCATTTTTCGCTCCCAGGGAGCGTGACGGTGATCCGGTGCCGCCGGGGAACGGGTCGGTGCCGACGCCGGAGAGGAGGAGCCGGTCATAGAAGCCCGCGTTCTGGGTGAACGGATAACCGCTGCCGTAGTCCCACCGTAACGTGAGCTCAAGCCCGTCCACAACATGAAAGGTCGTCACTGCTTTTACTGTATGCCTGCGGTCGTACCGTGGGGCATAGGTCACATCGTTCGCACTCACAGTAACGTCGGAGAGCGCATACGAAGCAAAGACGTCCACCAGCGGAGAAGCAAATCGTACGAGAGCTTCCACGCCGCGCGCAAGCCCCGTGCCATTGATATAGTCCGGGTCCTCAGCATACACTTTGCGCGCATTGTACAGTGTGAGGGACCTGTAGTCCTTTGTGTATGCCTGGAGGCTGAGCGCCAGGGAAGGAAGAATGTTTCCCTCCAGGCCCAGGACATAGTGGCGTGCTTCTTCGGGGCGCAGGTCTTCGGGCAAGAATATCCACGCGTCGAACAGGGAGATCAAATCATCCTCGTTGGTAATCGTGATGAGGTCTTGCGTGAACACGCCGAATGATGCCTTGGTGGTCCAGGTCCGCCCCAGGTCGTACGAAACAGTGATCCGGGGCTGGAGTCCTTGTCGAAGGAGACCGCCGCCGACCATCGACAGCACGTCAGCGTGTAGACCGAGGTCGTACCCCAGGTCTCCCCATTTCCCCTGATACCGGACCCATGCGTACCAATCGACCTGGCTATCCTTGAATTCGTTCGGGTAGACGCTGTTCGTAAAGAGAGAATCATCGACGGAAGGGAAGTTGATTTCGAACCCTTCGAAAAAAGTGTTTTGATTCTCCATGAATGACGTCAGCTCCACTTTGAGTCCGAGCTCTTCAAGTCTCGACGAAGCGGGTGTGACCGACGCCGCCTGTTTTGGTTCCCGTGTGTTTTCGGCGTACGAGTACGTCACGGTGGCATCGAAGTAGGTCCTGTCGTCGGCCACGCCGGACAGAACTGCGGAGAGCGCAGCATTGCGCCAGGAGTGGTTGGGTTGGTCGGGGGCGATGGGTTTGACGTCGTCACCGCTGGTATAGCCCCGGATACCGATTCTGCCGGTGGAGGTGCCGATCGTGCCTTTGAAAAAGAGATCATAGAAGGAGAGCGGTGCAGGATTTGGCACGAGGCGGTCGATGGCATGGCTGAACAGCGATGTGCGTCCGCTGATAAGCCAGGAGTTTTCCTCGGAGAATGGCCCGTCGAGCTCAAGCTTTCCGGAGAGGAAGTTGATGCTCGCATTCCCCGTGATTCTTGAGAGATTCCCTTCCTTTGTCGTGACATTCACAATCGAGGACAGGCGCCCTCCGTAGCCGGCGGGGAACGCGCCCGTATATACTTCGGCCGAGCGGACGATGTCGGGGTCGAGGATGCTGAACAATCCAAAGGCATGAAACGGGTTATAGATCTTCATGCCGTCAAGCAGTATGAGGTTCTGGTCGCCGGCTCCCCCCCGAACGAAGAATTTCGCGCTGACATCTGATGTTGAAGTGATGCCGGGGAGCATTTGCAGCGATCGCAGGAGATCACTTTGAGCAATGGCAGGAAGGCTCTGGATCTCCTTCGGCGTCATCACGTGGACGCTCGCGCTCCGTTCGGTGAGCGGCGAGAGGCCTCCGGCCCGGACGATCACTTCACCTGTTTGAATGACTCGTTCGGTGAGCTTCAGATTGATTGTGATCGGTTCGGTCCCGATCACCTTGACCGGGACACTACGTCGTTCGTAGCCAACCGCGCTGACGACCATCTCGTAGGTTCCCGTGGGGACACTGGTCATGATGTAGAAACCACTGTTGTTGGTCGTCGCTCCCCGACGTGTTCCCATGAGCGTGAGGTTCACGCCGAGAAGCCGTTCTCCAGTGGCGCTGTCGGAGACGACGCCACGGATATCTGCAGCGAGGTCTGGTCCCTCAACACCCCGTGAAAGGGTCTGAGATAAGAGCCCCTCTGATGGAGCGGCCAGCAGCATGAGGAGAGTAAGGCAACAGATGCGGTTCACGAGATGTGCACCCTGCCGGACACATGACCGGGCATTACGACGGGCATTGGAATTTCCGCACCTGTGTGATGGTAAGGATTCGGTGGGGTCGAGGTGTAGCCTTAACGGGAATCGAACCCGTATTTCGGCCTTGAGAGGGCCGCGTCCTAGACCGTTAGACGATAAGGCCGGAACAATCGCTGCCCCGCAAGGATTCGAACCTCGATAAGCAGATCCAGAGTCTGCTGTCTTGCCATTAGACGACGGGGCAAACTTTCAAAGCGGAGTTAATTTACGCAATTCCCTCGAAAGTGTCAACGAATGGAGGTTCATGCGGTCTCAGCTCATGCGGTCTCAGCGTGGATTCCTTGACTTTCCAGTTGGTTTACCCTATGTTCATATGATCTAGTTCATACTATGCCAGGGAGGTTGGCCATGGACAGGCTGTTTTCCACAATCCTTGTCATGAGCCTCTGTGCTCTCATGCTCTCGGGGAGCGCGGTTGCGCAAAACACTGATGGACGCTGGGCGATCGGGGTTCTGGGCGGCTTCAATACCTGGGCGAGTGACCTTAACGTTCAGAAATTCGGGCCGGGCGGCACGCTGAGTATTCGCTACGGCCTCACTCCGGTCTTCTCCCTCGGGTTGTCCGGCGGGTTGGATGTGCTCAAAACCTTCCAGGATGGCCCCTTGCCCGGATTGCCCTACTCCTACCTCCATGTTGATGCATATCCAATCTCCCTCTCGGGATATATACGGTTTGCTCCCTCAGCCAAGGTTTCCCCCTATGTTCGTTTCGGCGGCGGGATGATGCTGTACGACCGGAAGACTGCAAATGGAGTGCCGGCACCCGATGATCAGCAGCAATCGACATATATCATCCCCGTCGGCCTGGGCATCGAAGCATTCACGTCAAGCAGCTTTGCCTTCGACTTTGATCTCGGCGCGATGAACTTCACTGACGCGATGGATCTGAGGGAAAACTCTTCCCCCGATTTCGGCCTTTCCGCCAAAGTCGGCTTCCACTGGTTCCCCGGCAGGAGCGATGGCGACGATGACGACAAAGACGGTCTGACCAACGGTCAGGAACGCAGGATGGGCACAAACCCCCTCCACCCCGACACCGACGGCGATGGCCTGTTTGACGGTGACGAGGTTCAGAAGTTTCGCACGAACCCGCTACGGGCGGACACGGACGGCGACGGGTTGACCGATGGTGATGAAACCACCAAGTTCCATACCGATCCGACAAGGTACGACACCGATGGCGACGGGCTTGCCGACGGAGATGAGGTAACGAAGCACCATACCGACCCGCTGAAACCTGACACCGACGGTGACGGCCTGACCGACGGCGATGAAGTGCTCAGATATCATACCGACCCTCTCAAAGTCGATACCGACGGCGATGGTCTTTCCGACCGCGATGAAGTCAGGGTACATCGTACAGATCCGCTGAATCCGGACAGTGACGGCGACGGGATCGTGGATGGGGAAGAAGTCGCGAAGTATCACACCGATCCGCTGAAGGCCGACACGGACGGCGGAGGCCTGATCGATGGGGCGGAAATCATCCGCGGAACAAACCCCCTGGACCCCAAGGATGACATCATGAAGGAGACGATCATCCTCGAGCGCGGCAGGGCGGTAGTCCTTCCGGGGATCACATTCCTGAGCGGCAGCGCGACACTGACGAGGGATTCGGAAGATATGCTGGAGCGGGCCTACGCCGCCCTCGTCACAAACTCCGAGTTGAAGGTCGAAATTGCCGGGTACACGGACAATGTCGGTTCCCGGATTAGCAATGAGCAGCTTTCAAGCCGGCGCGCTGAGTCGGTCCGCATGTGGCTGATTGCCAAGGGCATTCCCAGCGGCAGGCTCACGGCGAAGGGATATGGCATCCGCAATCCCGTCGCGTCAAACAATACGCCTGAAGGCCGGGCCCGGAACCGGCGCATCGAATTCCACGTCAAGTAAACCCTGCAACGTTTGCTCCTCCGTCCGGCCGACTCACAACGGACGGGGGAGCGTTGTTTTTTGACTTTCTGCCTCCCTTTTGGTACTTTACCATGATGAAATGCTTCGCAAATGCTGTTGTTCAACAGGGCCCTCCCCGGTGATAACACGCTACGGCTACGATGTGGTCGGCGTGGTTGTGGTTTTGTGTCTCGTTGGTTTCCTGATTTCCTGGTTCCTCCTTGACGCTCGCGCCATGAAGGGTTCTGTGGCGGTTGTGTCACTTATTGTACTCGTATTCACGCTCTTCTTCTTCCGGGACCCTGAGAGAACCGCCCCGGAAGGATCCGATCTGGTTGTCGCCCCCGCAGATGGCAAAGTGTTGTTTGTGCGGGATGTGACCGACGATGAGTACCTGCACGGAGCCGCAATCCAGGTCAGCATATTCATGTCTCCGCTCAATGTTCACGTCAATCGATTCCCGGTTTCCGGCACTGTGGAATACTTCCGGCACTTTCCGGGAGAGCATATGGTGGCATTTGACGAAAAGGCCTCTGTGCGAAATGAACGCACGCATATTGGTATCGCACATCCACGCGGGCACGTGCTCTTCAAGCAAATTGCCGGATTTGTCGCCCGCCGGATAGTCGCGGAGGTGCACGAAGGCGATACGGCGGTGGCCGGGGCCCGGTTCGGTATGATCAAGTTCGGTTCGCGCGTTGACGTCATTCTTCCGCGGTCGGTCTCCGTACGCGTCAAGGCCGGGGACAGGACCGTGGCGGGAGAGACGGTGCTTGCTCATTTTTCCACAGCCGGATAGGCCAATGAGAATCACACGTGCGGTCGTTCCCAGTCTCTTTACCGTGCTGAACATGTTTTCCGGCTTCATGTCCATTATCCATGCGAGCCACAATGAATTCATTCCCGCCTGCTGGTTTATCGTCCTGGCGGCGGGATTCGATGCGCTCGACGGCATCATGGCGCGCATCACGAAGTCTACATCGCAGTTCGGCGTCGAGATCGACTCGCTGTCGGATGTTGTCTCGTTCGGTGCGGCGCCGGCGTTTCTGGTGTATCAGTATGGGCTCGGCTCGATGGACGGGCTCGGGATTTTCCTCAGTTCGCTGTTGATGATCTTTGCGGGCCTGCGGCTCGCGCGCTTCAACGTGCAGCTCGTCGGTTTCGACAAGGACCATTTTGTGGGCCTGCCGGTCCCCGTCAGCGCCATTACGGTTGCTTCCTTCATCATCAACGCCGTGAACGGCATCGAGCCGTTCACAGCCATTGCGCCGGCGGTGCTCCCGTGGCTGACCGTGGTGCTGGCATTCCTGATGGTGAGCAAGGTCCGCTACGATACGCTTCCGAAGGTCTCGGCGCGGGCCATACGGAAGGAGCCGTGGAAGTTCATATTTTTCGCCCTTGCGGCGATCGTGGTGTCGGTCACGGCAGGAAGTGCGATCTTTCCGCTGTTCATGCTGTTTATCCTGATAGGACTGATCCGGTACCTGGGAAGCGCCGTGAAGAGGCTCGTCCATGCCGGACCGTCGTATGAAGGGGAGGAGCGCATCGGTCATTCACGTGTAGATTCCTGAAAGAGCTCCCATGGTTCGTTCCCGCATTCATATCACATTGCGTCCCTCTATCCTGGATCCGCAGGGCAAAGCAGTGTCGCATGCGATCGGCTCGCTCGGGGTCGCCGGCGTACAATCCGTCCGCATGGGCAAGTATATCGAAGTGACCTTTGATGGGAGCGATGTTGACGGGGCGCGCGCCGCGACTGAAGAAATTTGCAGGAAACTGTTGGCGAATCCGGTGATGGAAGACTACCGGTTTGACGTGGAGAGCGTAGCGTGAAGAACGGTCTGGTGCGATTCGGGGTGGTGGTGTTTCCGGGGTCGAACTGCGACCACGATGCCTACCAGGTGTGCAAGAAGATCCTCGGTCAGGATGCGGTCTTTCTCTGGCACAAGGAGCATTCGTTGCAGGACGTGGACGCGGTGATTTTGCCCGGAGGGTTTTCCTATGGGGATTATCTGCGGTGCGGGGCGATAGCACGTTTTTCGCCCGTCATGCGGGAAGTGACGGCCTTTGCAACCGACGGGGGATTGGTGATCGGGATCTGTAACGGATTCCAGATTCTCGTCGAGGCGGGGCTCCTCCCCGGAGTGTTGTTGCGGAACGATTCGCTGCGCTTTGTGTGCAAACACGTTCACCTGCGGGTCGAGAACGCCTTCACGCCGTTCACAGGGGATTATGCTCCCGGAGAAGTACTGACCGTCCCCATTGCGCACGGTGACGGCAATTATTTCGTGGACGACGGGACACTCCGCCAGCTGGAAGAACAGGGGCGGATAGTCTTTCGATATTGCGATGCACAGGGCGCGGTGACACCCGCGGCAAATCCCAATGGCTCGTTGGCCAACATCGCCGGCATCATCAATGAGGCAGGTAATGTGTTGGGAATGATGCCGCATCCCGAGCGGGCCTCGGATCCGCTCCTGGGCCATACCGATGGCAGGCGGCTCTTTGATTCACTGCTCAACCATGTGATGTCCCGCGTCGTGCCGCATGGTTATGGAGAAGGCGCGCAAGTTCACTAAAGGCAAGTGAGGAGGAACAGGTAATGGGCAACATCGGCACTACGGAAATCATTCTCATCATCGCTGTGCTGTTCTTGTTTTTCGGGGCAAAGAAGATCCCCGAATTCGCACAGGGCCTTGGCAAAGGCATCCGCGAGTTCCGGAAAGCCTCGCGGGAGATCCAGGAGGAAATCGATACGGAGTCCAAAAAGCTGGACAGCAAGACTCCGGAGCAGAAAGGGTAACCCACCGTGTTGTTCGACAACATCGGCGGCTCGGAACTCCTCGTCGTCATGCTGGTGGTCTTTATCTTTTTCGGGCCCAAGAAGCTGCCCGAAATGGGAAAGAGCCTTGGCAAAGCACTGCGCGAGTTCAAGAGTGCAATGCGCGGTGTAAAAGAGGATCTGGAGAAATCGACCCGGATCGAACCGTAGCGACATGGCGACGCAAAGGAGCGTGAGCCTGACATCCGCCACATATGGACAGACGCGTCGCGCGGTGGATTCAGGTGTGACAACGTGCGAAGCGACGACACAGAATTTTCTGGACAGCATTGAGCGCAGGCGGGGGCTGAACGCTTTTCTCTCCGTATTTGGCGAGCGCGCCCTCACCCGGGCGCGGGACATCGACCGGAGACTTGCCGGGGGACGCGCAGGCCGTTTAGCCGGAATGGTCGTGGGCATCAAAGACGCTCTGTGTGTGAAGCAGGAGCGGTTGACCTGTGCATCACGGATTCTCGGCAATTTCGTTTCGCTGTATGATGCAACAGCCGTCGCCCGGCTGGAACAGGAAGACGCGATCATCATCGGGAAGACCAATCTCGACGAATTCGCGATGGGTTCCTCCACCGAGAATTCCGCGTTCGGTCCCGTGCGCAACCCTGTCGACGAAACGCGCGTCCCGGGCGGCTCGAGCGGTGGCTCCTGCGTCGCTGTGGCGGCCGGGATGGCGCATACCGCGCTGGGAACCGATACCGGGGGCTCCATCAGACAACCGGCGGCCTTCTGCGGCGTGGTAGGCCTGAAACCCACCTATGGCAGGGTGTCGCGGTACGGGCTCGTCGCTCTCTCGTCATCGTTCGATCAGATCGGACCGTTTGCCAGCTGCGTCGCCGATGCCGCCCGCGTTCTGCAGGTGATAGCCGGACATGATCCGCGGGATGCGACATCGGCGTCGGTTCCTGTTCCCGAGTATGCCACATCATTGACGCGCGATGTGCGGGGAGTGCGCATCGGGTTGCCGCGGGAAGCGTTCGCCGAAGGGCTGAACGCAGAGGTCCGGGCGGCAATTGAAGAGACGGTCGAGCTGTTGCGCCGGGAGGGGGCGATCTTCCGCGAAGTTTCTCTCCCCCATTCCCGGTACACAATCTCGACGTATTATATTCTGATGACCGCAGAGGCATCCTCTAATCTCGCGAGGTATGACGGGGCCCGGTACGGCCGCCGTGCCGCCCCCGTCCGCGACCTGTCAGAAATGTATGTGCGCTCTCGCACTGAGGGCTTCGGCGACGAGGTGAAACGGAGAATCATGCTGGGGACCTATGTGCTCTCCGCCGGCTACTACGACGCATACTATCGGAAAGCTCAAAAAGTCCGGCGTCTTATCCAGGATGATTTCATCGCGGCATTCAGAGAAGTGGAGTGCATCCTGATGCCGACGAGTCCTACCACCGCGTTCAGCCTCGGCGAGAAGGTCGATGACCCGCTCGCGATGTATCTCTCGGATGTGTATACGGTGTCGGCCAACCTGGCGGGCGTTCCGGCGATCAGTGTTCCCTGCGGCGCCGACCGGCACGGCCTCCCGATCGGCGTCCAGGTCATCGGCAAACAGTTCGACGAATCGATGATTCTCCGCGTCGCCGACACCATTGAGCAGCTGCAGAAACCCTGAGCGACTACCGGCTGACGTCAGGATCACAGTGCCGGATCTCACAACGCAACAGTACATCATCTCAATGTGAACCTATGAGCATACTCGTCGGCAGGCACACCCGTCTCGTGGTGCAAGGCATCACAGGCGGCGAAGGGACATTTCACACGAAGCAAATGATGGAATACGGCACAAAGGTGGTCGCCGGTGTCACCCCGGGCAAAGGCGGAACGACCTACGGAGGCACGGATGGTGATCCCTTTCCCAGGCAGGTGCCGGTGTTCAACACGGTGGCCGCGGCGGTGAAGGCGACGCGTGCGAACACGTCCGTCATCTTCGTTCCGGCCGCATTTGCGGCTGATGCCATGCTCGAGGCGGCCGATGCCGGCGTGGCATTGATTGTATGCATCACTGAAGGCATCCCGACACGCGACATGCTGACGGCATACGATTTTGTCGCCAGGCGCGGGGTACGCCTGATCGGTCCCAACTGCCCCGGTATCATATCTCCGGGGCTGGCTAAGGTCGGCATAATGCCCGGTTTCATTCATAAGAAGGGAAATGTGGGCGTGGTATCGAGGAGCGGCACATTGACGTACGAGGCTGTCTGGCAGTTGACCGAGCGCGGGATCGGGCAGTCGACCTGCATAGGCATCGGCGGTGATCCGGTCATCGGAACCCGCTTCCTGGATGCTCTCAAGTTGTTCAACGATGATCCTGGAACCGCCGGTGTTGTGCTCATCGGAGAAATCGGCGGGACGGCGGAAGAAGAAGCGGCTGCTTACGTGCGCAAGAACATGAAGAAGCCGGTCGTCGGATTCATTGCCGGGCGGACAGCCCCTCCCGGGCGGCGCATGGGACATGCGGGGGCGATCATCTCCGGCGGCAAGGGAACCGCCGAGGAGAAAATGACCGCGATGAAGAAAGCAGGCATCTATGTCGTCGAGAGCCCTGCGCTGATTGGTGAGACAATGGCGCGCGCGCTGAAATCGGCAAAGGCCAAACCGAGGAAATCCCATGGCCATTGAACGAACACTCGCGATACTCAAACCGGACTGTGTCCGGAAGAATCTCCAGGGTGAAGTCATCTCCCGCATTCAGAAAGCAGGATTCAAGATTCTCGGCATGAAGATGGTGCGGTTGAGCCCGGCCAGCGCCGGCGCATTCTACGCCGTCCACGCAGGCCGCCCCTTCTTCACCGGTCTCGTGGAGTTCATGTGCAGCGGCGCTTGCATGCCGGTTGCGCTCGAGAAGGAAAATGCGGTGGACGACTTCCGCACGCTGATCGGGAAGACCGATCCTGCCGAAGCCGCTCCAGGAACTATCCGCAAACTCTTTGCAGACAGCAAGGGCGAGAACATCGTCCACGGATCCGACTCACCCGCGAACGGCACCATCGAGATCGCCTTCTTTTTCCCGGAAAAAGAGCTTGCGGAAAACAGGTAGCGGACTGACCATAGCCCACGGACGCGCGTCATGGCGCTGATAGCCTGGAAAACGATTTCCCGTTCTATCCAGTTCAAGAATCTCTGGTGGAGCTACGGGCGCGATGCCGTACTCCTGCCTTCGGGGCAGGAGGGAGAGTATCACTATGTGCATTCCAACGGATCCTCCTGCATTATTCCCGTGGCAACAGACGGCAGAATTCTTCTCGTGAACCAGTTCAGATATCTCGGGGGGAGGGAGAGTCTGGAATTTCCGTGCGGCGCGGTGAAGGATGGTTCAACACACGACCAGACGGCCTGGCACGAACTCGCGGAAGAGACGGGATACTCTGCAGTCTCGCTTGTGTGCATCGGTGCCTTCAACCCGTATAACGGTGTCACCGATGAGCTGTGCCGGGTGTACGTCGCCCGTGACCTCCGCGAAGTCGGGGCATCGCCTGACGACACCGAGGAGTTCGAGCTCGTGACCCTGTCACCCGAAGAAATCGCCGGAAAAATCCGGGAAGGCGCGATCTGGGATGGTATGAGTATCGCCGCGTGGTGCATCGCCCGGGAAACAGGAATCATCTAGAATAGTCCCATGCTCAAACACTTCGCCATCTTTTCTATGATCATGATTGCACACGCCTCGGCCATGAACCGGCCCCCCGTCAGTACGGGTGCCGATCGCCTGGTTTCCCACCATATCAAGATACTGGAGGGTAAGCGGATCGGCATGGTCGTCAACCAGACCAGCAGGCTGAGTTCCGGAGAGTTCATCCTTGACACCCTGCAGAAGGCGGGCATCACCGTCACGGCCCTGTTCGGACCCGAGCATGGCATTCGCGGTGCAGCGGCCGCCGGCGAGAATGTGCAGGATGGCGTGGACGCGCAATCCGGCGTGCCGGTTTTTTCGCTGTACGGCGAGCGCAACAAACCCACTCCGGAGATGCTCCAGAGTGTCGACCTGCTCGTCTACGATATCCAGGACGTCGGGGCACGGTTCTACACCTACATCAGCACTTTGAAGCTCTGCATGGAGGCCGCCGCCGAACACCATATCCCGTTTCTGGTCCTGGACAGGCCGAACCCTCTCGGCGCGATGGTGGATGGTCCGTTGCTTGACGATTCACTGCGATCGTTCGTCGGGATGGTCCGCATCCCTGTCGTGTACGGAATGACATGCGGCGAACTGGCGCAGTTTATGAATGCATCGGGTTGGCTGGCGGGGGGAGTGAAGGCGGATCTCGCGGTGATCTGGATGGAGGGATGGAACGGAAGCATGAGCTGGCAGGACACTGGACTTCCATGGATCGCACCTTCGCCGAACATACCAACGGCCGCAACGGCAGAGGTCTATCCGGCCACCTGCTTTCTCGAGGCGACGAACGTGAGTGAAGGACGGGGGACGACGGCACCATTCTTCCTCCTGGGGGCGCCATTTCTCAACGCCGACTCCCTCGCCGCCGAACTGAACGCCCGGCAGCTCCCGGGAGTGAGCTTCATCCCTGCGCAGTTCACGCCGACTTCTTCCAAGCATGCGGGGGCATTGTGCTATGGCGTGAGGCTGGAAATGCGCGACCGTCTCCTCTTCCGCCCTGTCCTCACAGGTCTGGTGGTGATTTCAGAGTTGCTCCGTCAATACCCCGACACGGTGAAGCTCAATCACCGGTGGCTTGGGAAGCTCCTGGGTAAAGCGTCTGTTGCAGGGTTTCTAGAAAGAGGCGGGAATCCTTCCATCATTGAAGGCGAATGGGAAGCCGGGAACTCGAGCTACATGAACGCCATAATGGGATACAAACACTATCCGGCACGGTGATTTCGTAACTCGGAACTGCCGGAAATTGAGTATTTTGCCTCGAATTTCTCCAGTTTTTCTTGACTCTTCTGGCAAATTTCGTTAAATTTCAACGATATTGTGCTATCTGACCAAAAATCACAGAAACAACATGGCGGATAACTACCGGACTCCTTCGGTGATCTGGAGGGAGTGGTGTTGTCTTTTGGCGCTTTTGACCGCCGTCGTTGTTCTGTTACTGCTCGGGGACATCACGCCTTCTCCGGAAGCGGCATGTGCCGGTACGGGTTTTCTTGCTTTCCTGCGCCGGAAGTACCGTGGCGTCGCAGGGAGCCAGGAAGACAAAAAAGAGGAGCACGCCGTGGATCCCGAAAAGTCGGAGTCGCAACAGAACCGGATGCTTTTCGATGATTATCAGCCGGGTGCGCAGGGCTATGTAGTGAAGCACGAGGATGAAGAACCGCATATCGTTCCGTCTTCCAAATCTGCAAAGCCGATCATTGATGCCGGCGCCCCGGTCCTCCGCGATACCGAAATTGTGGATTTTTTCGATCTTGACACGGACGTATCGGGACGAGAGAGTGAACCCCGTGCGGAATTTCATGGACTGGTGGACAAGGCGCTGATCGTGGTGAAGAATACGCTGTTTGCCCACAGCGCTGCGTTCTTCTGGAGGAATCCCGACCGTAACCAGATTGTCCTGGAGGGGGTGGCAACAGATAGTGCGGCATTTATGACCACCCGCCGGTTTGATATAGGGACCGATCTGCTGAGCACGGTTGCGACCGCCGGAAAACCACAGATCGTGTCCGCTGTCAATCCGGCCGCGGAAACGGAGATGCTCCGGTACTATGAATCGGCTGCGGGAGTGCGATCCGCAGTGGCAGTGCCGGTCTTCTACAGAAGCAGCGCCCAGGATATCGATACGGTGGGAGTGCTGGTTGCGGACAGCACGGCGGAAGATGCCTTCGGGCAGGAGACCGTCGATCTCCTCGGACGGTTCACGAAGCTCATCTCCGGGCTTATCAAGAGCTACACTGACAAGTACGATCTCCTGCTTGATGCCGAACTGCTGGCTTCAATCCGGCGTCTGCAGGATGGTGTGAAGGCGGACCAATCTGAGCACGCGGTCATGGCCGCCCTTGTGGAGGAGGTCGGCCGTCTCGTCAATCCTGAGGTACTGACGGTGACCATGTACAACGATGACGTGCGTGGCTGGACGGTGCAGAAGGTCATCAATCCATCCGGGCACCCCGCGGTGCTGCCGTCGCAGCTCGTAGACGTTGCGCACAGTGTCGTCGGTGAAGTGATTACGAGCAACAGGGTGGAGGTCATACCGGACCTCGCCGGTGAGGAGCGACCACGCTACCATGTGGGGGAGAGTCTCCCCAGGGAAGGGGCATTCATCTGCGTGCCAATCAGCTCCTACAATCGCTGTTACGGTGCGGTTGCAGTCGAAGGCAGGAAACACGCGGGCTTCACGGGACAGGAGGTGGAAATGCTCTACCGCCTGGTGGAGAATGCCGCCGCCGTACTTGAAGTCGGGTTCATGAACGACGTCGTCAAAGAGTATCTATCGATCGACCACTTGACGGGACTGATGACGAAGAAGTTCTTCTTGCGCCGTGTTGAGGAGGAAGTGCTGCGGGCCGAGGATATGAACGGTGAACTTGCGTATGTGACCCTGACCGTGGACGGTATCGACGACCATGTGCGGCGTTACGGACGCGAGGTTACCGATGTCATCTTCCGCGAAGTGACGTCGCTGGTCAAGGCACAGCTGCGTGCATACGATACAGTCGGGTCCGTCGACCTGAACACGCTGGGTGTCATCCTTGCGAACATGACCGCAAGCAACGCGTACCTCTGGGCTGAGAAAGCCCGAAAGAACATAGCGAGCCACGTCATCTCTTACGGGAGCAAGACGTTTTCCGTCACCGTCAGCATGGGTGTGTGCGGATTGAGCGAAGGCATGAAATCACGCGAGTTGATGGCCAACGCGAGCCAGGTTCATGCCAAAGTGGCGGCGGTGGCGGGCAACGGCGTTCGAGTGTATTGATCAACATTACAGTACGAAAGGAAGCACAGTTCCATGGCAAAACAACAGAGCTTTGCGGACAAGGCAGCCAAAGCGGCAATGATCAAAGGGTCGAAATGCCATGTCTGCGGCGAGGTTTTTCAGCCTATTCTCATGGTAACGTCGGAAAAGTCCGCCCAAACCGGTTCGTGGAAGTTTAACGAGCGTCGCGTTCAAGTGTGCAAGTGCAACGAAAAGAAGGTGTACGCCTGATCGGCGGTAAAGTCGTTCTGGTTGTACTGGACGGGGTGGGGATTGGTGCGCTCCCGGATGCCGGTCAATACGGTGACGAGGGGAGCAACACGCTGGCACACACCGCCGAGGCGGTCGGAGGTTTGCGGCTACCGGTTCTTGCGGGGCTCGGACTGGGCAACATTTCTGCGATTCGTGGCGTCGACGCGGTGGAAAAACCCAAGTCGTTGTACGGCCGCATGGCGCAGAAATCCAGGGGCAAAGACAGTACCACGGGTCACTGGGAGCTGGCGGGGCTTATCCTCCAGCGCGAGTTCCCTACCTATCCGCATGGGTTTCCCGCGGATCTCATGAGGCGCTTCCTCTCCGTCACCGGTTGCAGGGGGTATCTGGGCAACACAACGGCTTCGGGTACGGCGATCATTCAGGAACTCGGAGCGGAGCATGTGCATACGGGGTATCCCATCGTGTACACTTCCGCAGATTCCGTCTTTCAGATCGCCGCGCACGAAGAGGTCATACCGCTCGAACGGCTCTATCAGATATGCCGGCAGACGCGTGAGGAGGTCTGCACGGGGGAAGATGCGGTGGGTCGCGTGATCGCGCGGCCGTTCGTGGAAACCGGCGGGGCATTTAGCCGTACGACAAACAGGAAGGATTTTTCGGTCGATCCGCCGGCAGACACTTTACTCGATCTCCTTGCATCCAACGGGATCGAGACCGTCGGTGTTGGCAAGGTCGATGATTTGTTCGCAAACCGCGGTCTCGTGCGGTCACGGCATACGCGGACCAACGCCGAGGGAATGGATGAGCTCATCGTGCGGTCAGGGGAAATGCGGCGCGGACTGATTTTTGCCAACCTGGGGGATTTCGACACGCTGTACGGACACCGGAATGACCCGCAGGGTTTTGCCGCCGCACTGCAGTCATTTGATGCCCGGCTTCCGGGCCTTCTTGAAACTGTCGGCACTGGAGATCTGTTGATACTGACGGCGGACCACGGCAACGACCCCGTGGCCCGAAGCACCGATCATTCCCGGGAATATGTGCCGTTGCTCTGTGTCGTGGGAGGGCGGGAAGCGGGGGCAGCTCTTGGTACCCGGTCGACGTTCGCGGATGTGGCAGCCACCATCGCCGGCTATTTCGACCTCCGGAATTCGCTGGCGGGGACCAGTTTCCTGTCGCAGGTGTCTCAGGAAGCAGCAGTGGCGGAGTAATGCGGGCGCAAGACGTTGAAGCAACCTGACACGAGGAATGCATGGTGAAAATTACGAAGCAGTATACGAATCGAGAGAGCCAGTCCCTCGACAAGTATCTGCAGGAAATCGGCAAGGTTGAGTTACTCAAGTCCGATGAAGAAATTGAGCTGGCGCGACGCATCAAGAAGGGGGATCAGGGCGCACTGGAGAAACTCACCAAAGCCAATCTCCGGTTCGTGGTGAGTGTCGCGAAGCAGTATCAGAATCAGGGACTCTCGCTCGGCGATCTCATCAACGAAGGAAATCTCGGTCTGATCAAGGCCGCGAAGCGGTTCGACGAGACCCGGGGATTCAAGTTCATCTCCTATGCGGTGTGGTGGATCCGGCAGTCCATTCTCCAGGCCCTTGCGGAACAGTCGCGCATCGTCCGTCTGCCGCTCAACCGGGTCGGTGCACTGAATAAGATCGGCAAGGCGTTCAGTTCTCTCGAGCAGGAATTCGAGCGGGAGCCGAGTGCGAGCGAACTTGCCGAAGAGCTGGATATGTCGCTCTTCGAAGTGTCCGACACCCTGAAGATATCCGGGCGGCATTTGTCGATGGATGCGCCCTTCGCGCAGGGTGAAGACAACCGGTTGCTGGATGTGATTCAGGACGAGCGTCAGCCGGCGCCGGACAGCGAACTCATGAAAGAATCGCTCAGCCGCGAGGTGGAGCGCGCGCTTTCCACGCTCAGCGAGCGGGAGGCTGAAGTGATCCGTCTGTACTTCGGACTTGGCAGGGAGCACTCGCTGACGCTGGAGGAGATCGGGGAGAAATTCAAGCTGACCAGGGAGCGTGTGCGGCAAATTAAGGAAAAGGCCATCCGCCGCCTGCGCCATGCTTCCCGCAGCAAGCAATTGCGTGCCTACCTGGGTTGATGCAGGTGCCCATGCCTGGCCCATGGAGTGCGGGACGGCTGCTGTCCGGAGGGGTGCTGGTGCTCTTGTGCGCCATCGCCCCGGAGTTTCTTGCAGGCTGTGCGGCTTCCAGTCCGCGCTTCAATTCCGATCCGGCGTCCGGCGAACGCGTTGAGGACGAAAATGAGATGCGCTTTGCGACACGGATCCGCGAGGAAGAGGAACGCGAAGACGACCGGAAGATCGACGTCGACCGGGTGCGGAAGCAGCTCACATCCAACACCGCACCCGTCACCCGGTACTCCAACCGCACGCCCGCGGGGTTGGACCGCGACCGGCTGCTGATCGAGCTCGTGTCTTACCTGGGCGCTCCGTATGAGTATGGCGGGAACGCCAGGGACGGTATTGATTGTTCTGGTCTTACGATGAAGGTCTATGAAAGCGGGGCGGCACGCAGACTTCCACGATCCGCAAGGGAGCAGTTCACCGTCGGCTCACCCGTGGCCAAGAAAGACCTGGAATTCGGCGATCTGGTGTTTTTCAATACCACCGGGCGCCGCCCCTCGCACGTAGGCATTTATATCGAGGACGACCTGTTCGCCCATGCGAGCGTGAGCAAGGGCGTGACGTTATCGTCTCTGGAGAGCACGTACTACAGGAAGCGGTTTATTGGGGCACGGCGCGTCGTCCAACGCCCGACCGCCTCGTCGCCCCGGTAATCGGTTCGACCTGACAATGTGTGGAGCATATCGTGGCACAGTTGCCTATTTATACGTTTAATCATCCCGTCCTCAGGAAGAAGGCACGGCCTGTTAAACGGCCTTCGTCGGATCTTGCGCAGGCAGCGGACGACATGCTGGAGACGATGCGCAAGGCAAATGGCGTCGGGCTTGCAGCTAATCAAGTAGGTTTGCTGCAGCGCCTTATCGTGGTCGATATGACCGGCAGCGAGGGCGTGGAGAAGTTCGAGCCTCTGAAGATGTACAATCCTGAAGTGGTGGAAGAAGAAGGAAAGTGGTTGATGGAGGAGGGGTGCCTCAGCCTTCCCGCACTTCGTGATGAAGTGCAGCGCGCTGAGCGCATCCGGGTGAAATTTCGTGACCGGAATTTTGACGAACGGGAAATCGAAGCCGCGGGGCTTCTCAGCCGCGTGATCCTCCATGAAGTAGACCATCTGAACGGGGTACTCTTTGTCGATCGCCTGAATCTCCTCAAGCGCAAACTCCACCGGGGGCGTCTCAACAAAATCGACCGCGGCGAGCTCGAAGTCGAATATACCGTCGTGCCAAACCAACCCAAAGTGATCGGATAGACGTTGTTCAGGCTTGTGTTCATGGGGACACCGGACTTTGCAGTCCCGAGTCTGGAGGCTTTGCTTGCGGCTGGATACCCAATTGCCGCCGTCGTGACGGGCGTTGACAAACCGAGGGGGAGGGGACAGCACCTTTCCCCGACGCCTGTGAAGGAAGTCGCCCTCCGCCATGCAATTCCGCTGCTCCAACCCGCAAGCGTCAAAGACCCCGGTTTCGCGGCATCATTGCGCGCGCTTGCCCCGGACCTTGCAGTCGTCGTCGCGTACCGTATCCTTCCACGGGACGTGTTCAGCACTCCCCTCCACGGGACGTTCAATCTCCATGCGTCTTTGCTCCCGCGCTACCGCGGCGCAGCACCTATCAACTGGGCAATCATGAACGGGGAGCGGGAAACAGGTGTCTCGACGTTCTTTCTCACGGATGCGGTGGACACGGGAGAATTGCTGCTCACGACAACGCTCCCGGTCGGACCGGATGACGATGCCGGCCTCGTTCACGACCGGCTTGCGTCGCTCGGAGCCCGGTTGGTGGTTGAGACTGTGCGGGGAGTTGAGGCGGGAACGATCATCCCGCGGCCGCAGGATGCCGCACTCGCATCTCCGGCTCCGAAGATCTTCCGGGAGCAGTGCCGCATAACCTGGAATGCACCCGCAGAGCGGATCCACAATTTCATCCGCGGACTCTCCCCCCAACCGGCGGCCTGGACCATGCACCGGGGACGGCTGCTGAAACTCTACAGGACACGTGTGATGTCAGGTAAGCCCGACGACCCGCCGGGGACCGTGCGCGTGAGCGGAGAAATGATTTATGCCGCCTCAGGCGATGGAAATCTGGAGATTCTGGAACTGCAGCAGGAAGGACACCGCAGGATGCCGGCAACCGACTTTCTCCGGGGATATACCGTGGCCAGCGGGGACCTTTTCGAGTAGCCCCCGTTGCCTTAGTCACCCCGCTGTCTTTCCACATTGTCTTTCACACTGTTTTCCACCCTGACTTCACCCTGACTTCGGCCTGACTTCACCCTGACTTCGGCCCGCCGTTCTTTGTTTTCCCATCGGAAAGCATTATCTTTATTTACTCTTCATGTTTCACGGGGTTCCACGCCTTTGGGCAAAATCATTACGATTGCAAATCAGAAGGGGGGGGTGGGGAAAACCACCACGGCGGTCAACCTTGCCGCATGTATCGCTGCGGCGGAGCGAACGACGCTCCTGGTGGATACAGACCCTCAGGCTAATGCAACCAGTGGCCTGGGCCTGCCTTCGTCGACGGAAGGCCTCAGCACATACGAGTTGCTGGTCGGCGGACGCACGGCAGAAGAGATTGTGCAGCCGACGCAGATGCCGCATCTTTCCGTCCTTCCCGCACACATCAACCTGGTCGGGGCGGAGGTGGAACTGGTGGATATTGAACATCGCGAACGGCGGCTGCAGATGGGCCTGCAATCCATCAGGGACCGTTTCGAGTTCATCTTCGTGGATTGCCCGCCGTCCCTCGGTCTCCTGACATTGAATGCCCTCACTGCTGCCGATTCGGTTCTCATCCCCGTCCAGTGCGAATACTATGCCCTGGAAGGACTGGGTCAGTTGCTGAACACCATCAACATGGTGAAGAAGCACCTGAACCCGCGGCTGGATATCGAAGGCGTCCTGATGACAATGTATGACAGCCGCCTGCGTCTCTCAAATCAGATTGTTGAAGAAGTCCGGAAGTATTTCGGCGAGAGAGTGTTCAAGACTGTTGTCTCGCGCAATGTGCGGCTGAGTGAGGCGCCGAGTTTCGGAAAACCCATCATTCTGTATGATGCGGTCTCTTCCGGGACGCGGCACTATATGGATCTTGCCGGAGAATTCCTCTCACGCAATAACCACTCCCTTGCGCCGGGAGCGGGCGCCGGCCGGATGGGATAAGGACTCTTGAGCATGTCGAAGAACAAGCTTGCCCTGGGCCGTGGTCTTGCCTCGTTGATTCGAAGCCCCGAGGCGGAGTCCCCGGAACCCGGAGAACGGTCGACGGACGATGGCTTCACTGATCAGACGATCATCCACATCGCGCTCGACAGGATCCAGCACAATCCCTACCAGCCCCGTGCGGACTTTGATCCTGCTGCGCTTGATGAGCTGAAGCGCTCGATCCAGGAGAAAGGCATCATCCAGCCCATAACGGTCCGCAGGATCGAAGGCGGCTATCAGCTCATTTCCGGCGAGCGGCGTGTCCGTGCTTCCCGGAGCGCGGGCCTGCGCAGGATCCCTGCGTATGTGATCCGCGTCAACTCCGACGAAGAGATGCTTGAGCTGGCACTCGTGGAGAACCTCCAGCGCGAGCATCTCAACCCCATCGAAATTGCGATCTCCTACCGGCGTCTCATCGACGAATGCAGCTTCACGCAGGAGGAAGTCTCCCAGCGTATCGGCAAGGACCGTTCGACCGTCACGAATACACTTCGCCTTCTCAAACTGCCCGAACCCGTTCAGAACGCCGTGCGCACCGGTGAGCTGACGGGTGGTCATGCACGCGCCATCGCGGGTCTGGAGGATGCCGCTTCGCAGCTCGCGTTCTTCAAGAAGGTTGTCGCCAGAGGTCTCTCCGTGCGTGAACTCGAGCGGCTGATCCGTGAGCGCGGAACAAAGACCGCGAAAAGGAAGGGCAAGTCCGTTAGCGGATCATCCGGAACCATCTCCGCGGTCGAAGACCGGCTCCGCAGGCTTCTGTCGACGCGCGTGCATGTGCGACAGCAGCAGGGGGGCAGGGGTGAAATTGTGCTGGAATTCTACTCGGCTGAAGATCTGGAACGCCTTCTGGAATTATTTGAGAAGGTCCAGGAGTAACACATTGTGAACACAGACAAGCGGGAGAATATGGGACACGCGATCATTACCACAAAGAATGCGCCCGGCGCCATCGGTCCGTACAATCAGGGAGTCAAGGCATCGGGCGGTTTTGTTTTCACGGCCGGTCAGATCGGCCTCGTGCCTGCGACGGGAGAGATTATCGGTGCGGACATTGAATCGCAGACCAGACAGGTACTGGAGAATCTCAGAGCCATTCTGGAGGCGGCCGGATCGGGTCTGCCGCACGTCGTCAAAACCACAGTATACCTCACAGATATGGGCGATTTTGCGGCGATGAATGCCGTGTACGCCACCTGCTTCACGAATGCCGCCCCGGCCAGAACAACGGTCGAGGTCTCACGGCTCCCGCGTGATGCCCGCGTGGAGATCGATGCCATAGCGGCCGTTACAGGATAGGTCTCCGTGGTCCGGTGCCTCTTGACGTTGTCGCTGGCGATCGTCATCGCCCGGGGAGCCTCAATGGGGCAAACCGTCCTGTCCGACACCACCGCGGTGAGAGACTCTTCCGTGGCCGGGTTGCGGACCGTGCCGGGGGATTCCCTGCACAGTGCGGCGGTACCGGGGAAGTCCACCGGACTGGCGATGTTGTATTCGGCCCTGCTTCCGGGGGCCGGGCAGGTGTACAACGAGTCATACTGGAAGGCACCGCTGGTACTGGGCATAGGTGTGTATTTTGCCGCCCAATTCATACGGTACAACGGGAATGCAGATGACTACCGGCAACTCTATCTCGCATCGTTGCCGGGCGGCGGCAATAGAACCTACCAGAAATTGCGTGATGATTACAAGAGCCTGCGCGATGCAAATGCCTGGTACTTTCTGATACTCTATGTGCTGAACATCGTCGATGCATACGTGGATGCCAGCCTCTACGGTTTCGACGTGAGTCCGACGCTGTCCATCCGTGGCCCCCAGCGCGGTGCCGGACTTGCGCTTCGCCTTGCATGGTAGCCCTGGTACGTCATATTTCCCCACAGCCGGAGTAGCAATGCTGAACTATATTTGGATCGGCCTCATACTGGTCGGTCTCTTCGTCGCCGTCGGCAACGACATTGCCGATGAATTTCAGAATCCCTATCGCAACGGACAACCCTTCACGGGCACGGTTCTGGTGACGAAAGCGCCCTCGGGAGTGCGTCAGGCGTGGGAAGGGGAACTTGTGGTGGCGCCGGACTACTTCAACAGTTTCTACGGCGCCCAGCGCACGCAGGAGGCAACCCGGCAACCCGTCACCGTTTCCATCGGCGCCGACGGTGCCACTTCGCTGACAATGCACATTTCCGACAAATCTCCCTCGTGGTGGCGGCAGATGGCGAAATCCGCGGGCAGCAAAGACCGCTTGCTCGGCGCAGTGTCGGAGTTCACCGTTTCGGAAGACCGATCTTCCGCCCGCCTGCAAGTCATCATTGAATCTGTACGATTTGTCAAATTGAGAAGTGTGACTCAGGCGTCGCTGGACTACGCTGCGATTGCCGTCAACATTGCTCTCGGCCTGATCGGCATTATGGCACTCTGGCTCGGCGTGATGAAAGTAGCCGAGGAAGCCGGGCTCCTGCTGGTGCTGACGCGCATGCTGACGCCCGTGACGAAACGGCTGTTTCCGGATATCCCGCCCGATCATCCCGCTGTGGGTGCCATGATCATGAATATCGCTGCGAACATGCTCGGCCTCAGCAATGCAGCTACCCCTCTCGGTCTGAAGGCGATGGAAGAGCTGAACAAGCTCAACCCGAAGGTCGGGACTGCAACGAATGCGATGGTCACCTTCCTGGCCATAAACACCGGAGGCTTGATCCTGCTGCCTGCGACGGCCATTGCCGTACGTGCAGCGGCTGGATCGTCCAATCCCGGCATCATTATCGGAACATCCATTGTCGGCGCTGGGTGCGCCACGATTGCGGGTGTGGTCGCGTCGAAAGTGCTGCAGCGACTCCCGAAGTACAAGAAAGCGATGGAGGTGTAGCATGGGCGATTTCATGAAAAACCTGATTGAGGTCATCTCCCTCGTCGCCATTCCCTTCATGTTTCTTGTGTTCCTTGGCTGGGGATTGGTAAAGAAGGTGAAGGTGTACGAAGTGTTCGTCGAAGGCGCCAAGGACGGCTTCAACGTGGCAATCCGGATCATCCCGTATCTCGTGGCGATGCTCGCAGCGATCGGCATCTTCCGCGCAAGCGGTGCGATGGAGCTGCTGACCACCGTTCTGGCACCAGTGACGGCATTGGTCGGCATGCCCCCCGAGACGCTGCCCATGGCACTCATGAGACCCCTGTCAGGGAGCGGGTCGCTGGGAATCATGACGGAACTGATGAACGTGCACGGCCCGGACTCGCTCATCGGCATCATGGCATCGACAATGTACGGAAGCTCCGAAACGACGTTCTATGTACTGGCGGTCTATTTTGGCACCGTTTCGATCAAGAATACACGCCACGCCGTGCCCACCGGCCTCATCGCGGATCTCGCGGGAATGCTGGCCGCCGTGTGGATAGTGAACCTCATGTTCCGTTGAGCGGAACCGGTCGATTTCTTGCATATCAGGGGCACCATGGCTATATTGTGGGCACATGCTGCGTCTTGCTGTCCGTTCTCACCTGATTCCACAGTTCTATCCGAAAAGGCCTTGATTTTGCCACTTTTGTGAGACCATCCATGCTTTTTTTGAACAAATTGGTTGTCGCCGCGGTCCCGCTTGTCCCCCGGCGCATCATCCGCTTTTTTGCCGGCCGCTACATTGCCGGTGAGACGCTCGAAGATGCGATCCGGTGCGTCCGCCAGCTCAACGGCGAAGGGGTCCGTGGCACGATGGATGTCCTCGGGGAGGACATCAGCACGCGCGCCGAGGCGATTGCCGCCAAGAAGCAATCCATCGTGGTACTGCATGCCATTGCGAAGGAAAAACTCGATTCGAATCTTTCCATCAAATTGACCTCACTGGGTCTGAAAATCGACAAACAGTTCTGTGTCGAGAACGTTCGTGACATACTGAAGGTTGCCCTCGACCATGGAAATTTCGTCCGCATCGACATGGAGGACTCCAGTTGTACCACCGACACACTCGACGTGTTCCGAACAGTGCGGAGGGAATTTTCCGGCGTCGGTATTGTTGTACAGGCATATCTTTTCCGGACGGAAGACGATGTGCGGGATCTCATGGCGGACCGGGCCAACTTCCGACTGTGCAAAGGCATCTACAAGGAGCCGAAGGAGATCGCCTTTCAGTCGCGCGAAGATGTGCGGGGGAACTATCGGAAACTTCTCGAGCAGATGCTGACGGGAGGCAGTTACGTCGGCATTGCCACCCATGACAGCGTGCTCATTGACGCTGCGGTTGCATTGATCAAAAAGCTGGGGCTGCGGAAGGATCAGTACGAATTTCAGATGCTCCTCGGGGTGCGGCCCGAGCTCCGGAAGAAACTGGTGCGCGATGGGCACGCTGTGCGGCTCTACATTCCCTACGGTGAACACTGGTACGGATATTCGACGCGGCGATTCAAGGAGAATCCGGAGATCGCCGGGTATGTGTTTAAGGCACTGTTCACGCGCAACGCATAGGATAGTCTTACAACAATTACTCTACTCTTGACGAGGAGCACACATGGCGGAACCCACTCATAAGCCCTATGTCTCTCCGGATACGGACATGAAGGAGTTTACCATCCGCGCACTCATCATCGGCCTGGTGATGTGTGTCGTCCTTGGTGCGGCAAACGCGTATCTGGGCCTGAAAGCGGGCATGACCATTGCCGCTACCTATCCGGCCGCCGTCATCGGGATGGCGCTGTTGCGTATCTGGAAGGGGAGCATACTCGAAGAAAATTTCGCCAGGACGGTCGGCTCGATCGGCGAATCGGTGGCCGCAGGAGCTGTCTTCACGATTCCTGCATTCGTTGTTCTCGGACTCTGGCAATTCAGTCCGGAAACAATGTGGACCGAGTACCTCACGGCCTCCGCTCTCATGATCCTGGGCGGAATTCTGGGCATCATGTTCGTCACCGTGCTCCGCCGTGTCATGGTGGAGGACAGATCGCTGCCATTCCCTGAGTCGGTGGCTGCAGGCGAGATTCACAAGGCCGGACAGCGCGGGGCCGATGCCGCAATGCAGTTGTTCAAGGCCATGGGTGTCGGTGCGCTGATCAAGCTGCTCGACGGATTCCGCGTGTTCCAGGCGTCGAACGATTTTCAGGTGATGGTCGGACGCGTGAAGGAGAGTTTTGTCAAGCTCGGGCTCAGCGACAAGGCGGAGAAAGTCGCCGCAGGCGGTGTCACCACGATTTCCGCTCCCGCCGCGACGCCCGCCTATATCGGCGTCGGGTATATCATCGGTCCCGAACTCGGCGCGCTGAACTTCGCCGGGGGCTTGCTGGCGTGGGGACTGTTCGTTCCGCTGCTTGTGTTCTTCCTGGGCCCCCTGCAGATCGACAGCTACCTTGCGTCAAGCGGTGGTGACAGTGATGCCGCCTGGGCCGCTCTTGCCGGTCACCTGTACCGGTACATCGTCCGGCCGATTGCGGTCGGCGGCATGCTGGTCGGCGCGACCTTTACGCTCTGGAAGATGCGCAAGAACCTGATCCTGGGGATCAAGCGCGGAATGGCGGACGTCAGAAAATCAGCAAGCGCCGTGGGTGCCACAAACCGCACCGAGGAGGATCTGCCGTTCAAGTTCGTGTTGTTCGTCGTTGCCATCGTGTTCGGTTTGATGATCGCCCTCTACTTCTATTTTACCGGCATGATCCTGGGGGCAATCCTTTCCGCCGTCGTGATGCTCATTGCAGGATTTTTCTTTGCCGCTGTTTCCGGAAACCTTGTCGGCATGATTGGCTCGTCCAATAACCCGATTTCAGGTCTGACGCTTGCAACGACTGTCGTTGCCGCGCTCACGATGGTTATCATCGGTTTGAACGGACCATCCGGGGTGGCTGCGGTTCTCGGTGTTGCCGCCGTGGTGTGCGTGTCGTCCGCGGTTGCAGGCGAGATGCTTCAGGACCTGAAAGTCGGTCACATCCTGGGAGGCACGCCCCGCAAGATGCAGATAGGGGACATCATCGGGGTCATTCTGGCCGGGCTCGTCATGTTCTTCCCGCTGTATGTGCTGCATAATTCCGATCTGGCGGCCAACGCCGCCGGAGGCGGGTTCGGCGGCAAGACGCTCCCCGCCCCGCAGGCCGGGCTTATGGCCGCGCTTTCCCAGGGAATTGTAGGCGGAGAAATGGCGTGGCCACTGGTGGTTGTCGGCATTGCCATGGGCATTTCCCTCATCCTGATCAAGGTCCGCAGCCCGATGCTGTTCTCTGTCGGGATGTACCTGCCCCTGGAAACAACATTTGCGATTTTCGTCGGGGGGGTCATCCGCGGTATCGTTGACAAGATGGCCCGGAAACGGGGCTTCAACGACGCCCAGAAGGCACGGGTGGAAAACGCCGGAATCCTGAGCGCCTCCGGCCTGATCGCCGGCGAAGCTCTTATTGGATTGTTTATCGCCGTGGTGGTCTTTGCGCGCGATCAGATGGGCGAGAAGGCGGAGTTCTGGACCATTCCCGGATTTGAGACTGTCGGTCCGTGGCTGGCACTTCTGGTGTTCGGTGTACTCGCAGCGTACCTGATTCGTGTGCCGCTGTCGAAGGCCGGCCGCCCGGATGAGCCCGCGCCGCCAAGCGCGATGATGTAAGAGGAGCGGGCAATAGGCATGGGGCAATAGGCAATGGGGTGACTGGTGCTCATGCCCAATGCCTGACGCCCGGTGCCTATTCACTTCCAATGAATCACAAAGGAGGATACAGTATGTCCAACGCCATTGATGGATTGAAACCTGCGCTGGTCTGGAAGTACTTTGCGGAAATTGCGAAGGTCCCGCGCTGCTCCAAGCACGAGGGAGCGATCGTGAAGTATGTTCTGGATACCGCCAGGAAGCTCGGCCTCGAGGCGAAAGCAGACAAGTTCGGCAATGTCGTCGTGCGCAAACCGGCCTCACCCGGGAGGGAGCAAGTGAAGAGCATCGCACTCCAGGGTCACCTCGATATGGTCTGCGAAAAGAACAACGACACGATACATGATTTTTCGAAAGATCCTATTGAGCTGGTGCGCAAGGAAAACATGTTGATGGCCAATGGCACAACGCTCGGCGCCGACAACGGCATCGCCGTCGCGACGAACCTTGCGATCATGGAAGACCGCTCCCTGGAACACGGTCCGCTTGAATTCCTCTTCACTGTTGATGAGGAAACCGGCCTGACGGGGGCGAGCAATCTCAGCGCCGACGCGCTGAAGAGCAAGACGTTGCTCAACCTGGATTCGGAGGAGGAGGGCCATCTCTATGTGGGGTGCTCGGGCGGCCGCAACACTTTTGGATCCTGGAAGCTGGCGACAGATGCTGCCGGTGCCGGCCTGATCGCGGCGGAGCTCACAGTGACCGGCTTGAAGGGAGGACACTCGGGCCTGGAGATCGATAAAAATCGAGGGAACTCGATCAAGATTATCACACGCGTACTGCAACCCCTTTCTCTTCTCGGCGTCCGCATCGCATCGATCGGTGGAGGCAACAAGCACAATGCGATCCCGCGCGAGGCTTCAGCGCTGGTCTTTGTTCCGAAAAGGGCATGGGCGAATTCGGCGAAGACCGTTGCCGCGTGCGAGGAAATCATGAAGGCGGAACTCGGGAACGTGGACCCCGATCTTTCCATACTCTTGAAGGAAAAAAAGGGCGTCAAGCGCGGCAGAGTCATGAAGAAGACGCTGCAAAAGAAGATTCTCCAGACACTCGGCGTTCTGCCCCACGGCGTCATCAAGATGAGCTCCGATATTCGGGGGCTCGTGGAAACGTCGACGAATGTCGCGACAATCAAGACGACGAAAAAGGTCGTGGAAGTGGTGACCAGCCAGCGCAGTTCTGTGGCTTCGGAAAATGCCGACATATGCCAGACCGTCCGGATGATTTTCGAGCTCGGCGGCGCTGCGGCAAGGCACAGCGATGGTTACCCCGGGTGGAAACCCAATCTGGATTCGCCCATCCTTGCTATTGCCAGGAACACGTACCACACACTGTTCAATAAAGACCCGGAAGTCAAGGCGATTCATGCCGGGCTCGAATGCGGAATCCTCGGGGAACGGTGTCCCGGTATGGACATGCTGTCATTCGGTCCGACACTGGAGGGCGTGCATTCGCCCGACGAGAAGATCCACATCGATACCGTGGAAAAGTACTGGCAGTTCCTGCTGGGAATCCTCAGGAATGCCACGTAGCCGTACGGTACGGTCCGGAAAGAACACTGTCTGTATACACAACGCCCGGGGCGGAGGCTTCGGGCTTTGTTGCTCCCCATCTATCACATTCAGGAGGATACAACCATGAACAAGAAATTCTGGTTGGGTTTCATAGCGGTATTTGTCACCGCGGAAATCCTCAGCTTTCTCGTGGATGGCTTTCTTCTCAAGGCCGACTATGAGGCCATGGCTCACCTCTGGCGGCCTGACATGATGTCATTCATGTGGGTGTATCACGTGCTCATGCTGGTCGGCGCGTTTTTCTTCACGTTGATATTCTCAAAGGGCTACGAGGGAAAGGGGATCATGGAGGGAGTGCGCTACGGCCTGTATATCGGTATCTGGATGAGCATGGGCATGGCCTATGGTACGTATACCATGATTGCCATCCCGTATTCGTTGGCTCTCAAGTGGTTTCTGTTAGGCATCGTGCAGTACATAATCATGGGAATCGTCGTGGCGGCGGTCTACGGGAAGAAAAAAACTGCATAGAGGTTTTGGCAGCGTTAGAGGCTTCTCCGGACGGAGAGCTGCGGGTGAACACGGAAGATCTCATAGAGCCGGTGCTGTAATTGCCGGAAGGCCGCCGACTGCTTCCGCGGGGACGGGCCCGCGAGTTCACCCCAGCTGCTGTCCGCCTCCGCAAGGGCGCGATCCAGCTCCCATCGGTGCTCGAAGATGCTCCCGTGCAGCGCGGCGAGTGACTGGTGCTGTTGCGGCGTGAGGGGCAGGGGTTCGGATTGAGTGAACGCCCGCACAGTGTCCACGACAAGGGTGTCAAGGTCGGCGCAGTCGAAGAGGACGACCATCTCCTTTTCCGACCAGGGACGAATCCGCTGCAGGGTCTGACGGAATTGTGCCGAGCCGGTGATTGGCTTTCCGTCGAGTGCGGCGAGAGCCCTGCTGTCGAGCCCCCGCTGTGAAAGCTCCTGCCGGACACCCGGGGTAATGACATAGCTTGAGGTCTTCACGACCTCGAGTTCGAACACATTCTGTGCAATGAACAGCGCGATGTAGCAGCTGAGTCCAGCAACAACCGGCGCAACAGCCCATCCACCCGCGATCTTTCCGAGAACGTTGTAATTGATCCCTCTGCCCCCCTTTGCGAGACCGACGCCGATCACGGCGCCGATGACAACCTGTGTGCTGGAAAGGGGTACCAGCGGAATTGTCGGGAGCCCCGTGTGGAGGAGGAATGCTTCGAGGGACTCGGATGTGAAGAGAAAGAGAACAAGGACTTCCGCCAACACGACAACCAGGCCGGCGAGCGGGGTGATCTTGTAGAGGTCACGGCCAACCGTCATCATGACCTGTTCGCCGTACGTGAGAATCCCGACAGCGATGGCGAGGCCGCCGAGGAAGAAGAGCATGCGGGTGCCGCTGAAGGTGAACAGCCCGCTGACGGCAACATCGCCAAACGGGACGGCGGGAACGAACATCCCCATGACATTGGCAATATTGTTCGCTCCCAGCAGGTAGGATGCCGCCGCGCCGAGGGCGAGAAGCCCCGTCCGCGTGTAGGCATCCAGCGTGAGTATGTGCAGCCGACGGCCGCGCAGGAGTGCCGTCAGGGCCTTGAATAAGAGGAACGCGAACACCGCTGAAAGAAGAGGACCGACGAGCCAGGTGCTGACAATGCGCGAAAGAGAGTAGGTGTCGGTCGGGGATCCCGTGAACAGGTTCCAGCCGACGATTCCGCCGACGACCGCCTGTGAGGTGCTGACCGGGAGCCGGATCGTGGTCATCCATGTGACGGTGAGCCCGACGGCAAGTGCCACCGTGAAGCATCCTGCAATCGCATTGACCGCACCCAGCGTGGTGAGTGTGCGTGTTGGGCCGGCTCCGCTGACCACAGCGCCGAGAATGACGAAGACACCGGCAATAATGGCGGCAGTGCGAAAGCGCACCATCCGTGAGGATACCGCTGATCCGAAGACGTTGACCGCATGGTTCGCCCCGAGGGACCATCCCAGGAAGAGTCCGGTGCTCATGTACAGCCATTCGATCATCGGGGGGCCTACAGACTCCGTTTGATGGTGGCGATTGCGAGGCGGTCGCACACATCTTCGGCTTCATCGGAGATGCCTTCGATGTGATAGGCGAAGTACCGCATGTGGATCTTGTTGCTGAGGTCGAGGTTCATCCGGAAGACCGTCCGCTTGATCTGGTCCCCCCTCAAATCAGCCTCATGTTCGTAGAACATCGTCTTGTTGATGTGGTCCCGGACACGATCGGGGTCGCGGAAATACGAACGCCCGGCGCTGACCATTGATTCGACCGCGGCCATGGATGCATCCGTCAGTTCCAGGAAGAGGGGTTTGAGTTCCTCGATGAGGTCCGGCATCTCCACGTCAAACTGGGTAAGTGTTTCGGCGATCCGGTTCAGGACGCGGTCGATGCTTTCGAGGAGGCCCAGGACATCACCCCTGGAATCGGGGATCAGTGTTTCGGAGTAGAGCCGGGTTTCGATGGCGCGGCGCTGTACATCGGCGCTGCTTTCGATGGCATCGAGATCGCGCAGGTTCGCACTGAAATGTTCAAGGTCTCCGCTGCAATAGCATTTCAGTCCTTCTCTGAACAACAGGGAACCCCGGATCACCAGGTCGAGATAGTCGTCAATCTGGCGCTCGAGACCGTGGGTTTTGCGGAGCAGTATGTCCATGGGGAACCTCCTTCATCCCATAGATAACAAATTCCGATGAGTTATGCGAGAGGGAGGGTCCGCGTTGCTGCTTTCTTTCCAGAAGGGGAATATGTACATTTGGTCACTTTGCCAATGCATCCAGACGAAAGACCGGCCATGGATACAACGTCCCGCTTCGATGCAACGCATCCCCTCCCCCCGGGGTGGTTCCGCTGGCTCGTGCTGATCCTGATCAGCTTTGCGATGTTCGGCAACTATTACATCTATGACAGCATCAGTCCGCTTGCCGACGTTCTCAAAGCCCAGCTCGGCTATTCCGATTCCGAAATCGGGCTCCTCAACGCCATCTATAGTTTCCCCAATATCATCATGGTGCTCATCGGCGGACTGATTATCGACCGCATCGGCACCCGCAAATCCGTGGTGATATTCACCGCAGTCATCATGATCGGGGCTGCCGTGACCTCGGCGTCGGGAAATATCGTCTCCATGGCTGCCGGGCGGCTCATCTTCGGCCTGGGTGCAGAATCCATGATCGTCGCCGTCACCACAGCTGTGGCCCGCTGGTTCAAGGGCAAAGAACTCTCGTTTGCGTTCGGCATCAATCTCACTGTTGCCCGTCTGGGTTCGTTCCTTGCGTTGAACGCCCCGACGTGGGGAAAGAGTCTCTACGAATACTGGCAGACCCCGCTCCTTATCACCGTCGCAGCCGGCGTATTTGCCATGCTCTGTGCGGCGCTGTATGCGCTCCTCGACCGTTCGGCAACGCGGTGGTATGCGGTGGAAAGCGATGGACGTCAGGAGAAGGTCGTCATCAAAGAGATCTTCAATTTTGGAGGGTCGTTCTGGTATATCACAGCGCTGTGCGTCACGTTCTATTCGGCGATGTTCCCCTTTCAGACCTTCGCGATCAAGTTCTTTCAGGAGGCGCACGGCACGACGCGGGAAGTGGGGGGGAATCTCTCCAGCATGCTGACCCTGGCCGCCATGATCTTCACCCCGTTATTCGGCCTCCTGGCGGACCGAGTCGGGAAGCGCGCCCTGTTCATGATGTTCGGCTCCGTGCTGATCATTCCCGTCTACCTTATGATGGCCTATAAGGTCGATGTCGCAACACCGCTCGGACTTTCGGGATACATCGCCTTGAATATCGACTTCTTTGATATCCATTCACTCATCCCCGCGTACCTTGTCATTCCGATGTCGATGATGGGGATTGCCTTCTCCCTGATACCCGCGATCATGTGGCCCTCGGTTGCATATGTCGTCGATCAGTCGAAGCTGGGGACCGCGTACGGGTTGATGACCATGATCCAGAACGTGGGATTGTTCGCGTTCAATCTTTTGATTGGATGGGCGAACGATCTTGCCGGTGCGGGGGCGATGCACCCTGAGGGGTACACGCCGGGGATGTGGATTTTCTCGTCGCTGGGGTTCTTCGGATTCGTGTTCGCGTTCTTGCTGCGCCGCCGCGAAACCGGGCCGGCCGCACATGGTCTGGAAACGATCACAACCAAAACGCGGTAGGCACGCGGGTGTGATGCCTCTGTGTGCCCTGATCCTATTTCTTCCGTGTCGTCTTCTTTGCCGGTTTTTTCGCCTTGGGCGGCTTCGCCTCTTTCGGTGGGGGTGTTTCCTTCTTTGTGACGAGCACCTTCCCGAGTTCTGCCTTCAATTTTTCGTAAGAGGCAAAGCGCTCGGTGAAGGCGATCTTCCCGTCTGAGCGGAGGACGATGATTCTCGGGAGCTTGACGATTTCGTAACTGGAAATGACGTCCGAATCCCGTCCGTACAGCACGGTATAGGGAAGCTTAAAGCTCTGTGCGTCGGCCTCCACACGACCGCGCATGTCGATCGGGTTGATCGAAAGAATCGAGACGTTTTTGTATTCACTCCAGATCTTTTTGAGAGGCGGAAACTCCGCCTGGCATTCCCTTCACTTCGACTTCCAGAAATGAAGAATCACTACGCTCTTGCCCGCGTAACTCTGCAGCGTGACGTTCTTGCCCGTTCCCACTGCCGGCAGGCTGAAGGCCGGCGCTTTGACGCCCGGTGCCAATCCTTCCCCGGCAAAGAGCATGTGTGCGCAGATCGTGAATACGGTAATGGCAAGTATGGTTGCTGAGCGTCTCATAGATTCCCGGGTCATTTGAGGAGGACCATGCGTTGTGCAAGCATCGTTGTTCCACTGGAGAAGCGGCAGATATATACCCCGGAGCTCAGCCCCGATGCATCGAACCGGAACCTGTGGTACCCGGCAGACAGTACCTCGTTCGCCAGAGAGGTGATCTCCCGGCCGAGAGCATCAAAGATTGTCAAACGGCATAGTGTTTGTACCGGCACGCCGATCTCAATGGTTGTCGTGGGGTTGAAAGGATTCGGATAGTTCTGACGCATGACAAATGTCTCCGGCAGACCTTCTGCGCGGTCCCGCACGGCGGCAGAACCCGAGAGGTTCAAGCGGTACACACCGCTTCCCTCCGTGCCCGCGTAGAGACGCCTGTTCGTCCGGTCGTACGCCAGACATGTCGCCCGCACATTGCCGAGGCCGTTGGAAAAGTTGTTCCAGTTCTTCCCCCTGTCTGTGCTCCGCCACACACCACTTGCTGCCCCGGCATAGTAGATCCCGCTGCTGTCGGGATTGCAGAGCAGCGTGTATGCGTACATATAGCCGGCCGGCACAGTCCAGCTTGAACCGGCGTCGGTGCTTGTATACACGCCATTGTTTGTCGTTGCCGCAAGCACGTTTACATTGAAGGGATCGATGACGATTTTCGTGATTGATTCATACTGCTTGCCGAAGGTACTGCTCCCGATCTGATTCCACGTGCTTCCGGCATTGGTTGACTTGTATATCCTGCTGTAGGTTGGCCACGTGCTGCCGGAGGCATACACTCCTCCACCGGCATACATGATATTTGTATTGCTGGCTTGAATAGCCAGGGTCTGCACCTCACCCCCGGCGGTGTCCAAAGCGATGCGCGTCCAGTGTGTTCCGTCGTCTGTCGATTGGTAGACAGCCATATGGGATGGCTCGGTCGTGCTTGCGGGATTGAGCTTTCCACTGCCACCCTGGTACAATACTGACCCCAGAGCTACGACATAACCGTTATCCATGGAATCGTCGAGAGTTATCCAAGTGGACCCGCCACTTGTGCTCCTGAGGAGCGCCGATGTGCCTCACCCACCGCCTTCAAAGGCGTACAGACGCTCCGGGTTGACGGGAGAGATGAAGACGTCTGTGACGTTTTCGCATGAATAGAAATCCGGCAGTCTGCTCCACGTTACCGTGGATTGGGTAGCTCCGCTGGTTTTGAAGACTCCGCTGTAATTGATCCCTGCGTACATGATCGTGGGTGACGACGGAGCGCACACAAGAGCGGTGACCATAGTGCCATTCAATCCCGTGCTCGTCTGCCTCCATGATGCACCGGCATTGGATGATCGGAACACTCCTGTTCTGTTGCCGATGAACACGCACGCAGGGGTCGATCCTTCAACGACCAATGGGTCCACGCCGCTGCCGACAATGCCGCTACTGGAGGTAGTGTCCCAGGTGGCCCCGCCGTCGGTGCTCTTATAGACGCCATAGCTGTACGTCGAGGCGAACATGACGTCCGTATTTGGCAGGTAAAATGCAAGCTTCTCGGGCGCCGGGACGTACACTCCAGTCCACGAACTGCCGCCGTTGCTGCTCCTGTAGATTCCCGCTCCGGAGGCGACGAAGATCTTTCCTCCGCCGCCCGGGTCGACAAGGATGTCATTCACCATGCCCGGTAGTGTTCCCGTGATGTCACCGAAGACCGAACCGCCGTCTGTACTCTTGAAAATCCGGCCATAGATATACGAACCAATAACAACATATCCCCCTGCATAAACGTGTTGGGTGTTCGTTGGATCAACCGCGACAGCGTATCCGTAGCCGGTTCCGCTCGCAAGCGTGCGTACGGTCCAGTCCGTTCCGCTGTTCGTCGTCCGAAAGTAGGCAAAGGACGATATGGACCCGTCGTAGAAGTAGCCGGACAGATGGAATGTGGACGGGCTCGCTGGATCCCGCGCCAGATCCTGCGCATAGCAGTTGGTGGGAAGGTTTATCGAGGTCCACGTCCCTCCGCCGTCGGTGCTGGAGAAGAGAATGGAGTAGGCAACACCATAGACACGTGATGGATTGGAGGGATCCACTTCGAGCATTTGAGGTGTTGAAGGAATGGTCGCTGTGGCGAACCAATGTTCGCCGTGATCCGTTGTCTTCCACCCGTTCCCCGGATAACTCTGTGTTGCAGCATATAATATACTGGTGTTTGAACGTGACTGCGCGAGTGCAGTTATGTATCCTCCTTCAGGGCCGACGGATTCCCATCCGGGGGTCTGTCCCGCCATCTCTGGAGGACCCAGCATGACAGGTATCGTCAGACACACCAGAAACAGCAAATGAGTTTTCATGCGGACCTCTGCTTGATTGTGCCCACCCGCCTCCGGGTGATCAACCGGGAGCGGAGAGCAAATTGCGGATCATTGTGTACATTTCGGTAGTACGTTTGTACAGATTGTCTATACGGTACCGGACTACTCCCTTGCGATCAATAATGATAAAAGTGGGTGGCACATTGCCGAAAGAAATGCCAACCCGGTATGCGCCGAACAGTGCGCTGGTTGAGTCATAGACAAGCGGGTACGCTACGCCGCTCTGGGTACGGAATGTGCGGAGCCACGTGACTGAAGATGTGTTGTTCACCCCCACCACCGCAAGACTCTCACGCGGGAAGCTTATGAAGATTTGCCATTGCACAGACGGCAACTCCGTCTGAATGCAATCCATTCACGTATGTTCGAAAAAGACGAGGAGAACGACTTTCCCCCTCTGCTTATGCATTTCGAACAGCGAGTCATCAATGGTCCGCACGGTAAAGTCAGGCGCTTCGTTGTCGAGGAATGGGCCGATCTTTGTCAGGCGCATGAGCAAAGCCGCCACCTCGTTGCGGCGGACTGTAACCATCGTATCCGAGCGGGCGCCCGAGCTGTCTGCCACGGTGAGCTTGTGCATCCCGGCGACAACTCCATGCAGGGTGCAGGGATTGGGCAATTTCCCCTGAGGAATGTCGTCCAGGGCGACAGAGATTGAATCAAACACAAGCGTATCCATCGCCGTAACCGTGAGGGTGCCGGTGAACGGTTCGGGCATCCCCGTGGGTGGATCTCCGCAGCCCTTCACCGCAATGGCATACGCTGCCCCGCACAGAATGAGAAGCATGCGATAATGCCTGCGCGTCATCTTCTCCCTCTCCTAGAATGCATAGACAGCTCCAAGCATGTAGGTGTTCATCTGGACACCAAGATTGCTGGCATAGTAACGGTATTTTGTGTAGAGCAGCCAGACAGCGGACATTTCACGGTTCAACTGAACGCTGAATGCCCGTGACCGCATGTTGTCCGGAATGATGATGCCTTCTTCACCCAGGCTCACATTGTCGCTCTTGTTCTGATATAGACGGAATTTCACCCAGAGGGTCGTCGCCCAGTTCAGGTACTGAGCGACTTCCAGAGCCGGGGCGAGCGAAGAAATCCCCATGGAGTTCGTGTACCAGCGGAGCGAAAGATGCACGGCGGTCTGGGTCGGCAGGAACTGGGAAAGCCAGACGCTGACGTTGTGTGAATTGAATGAAAACAGATCTCCATTTGCGTTATAGTACACGTATTCCGCCTGGACCGCCGTGGAAAGTGTCAGGACCTGGCGCGCCTTGAGGCGGAGATTGATTGTACCCATTTTCCCGCCCACCGGACCGGCGTCGGCACCGCGAAAGTAGAACTGGATATCGCCCTGCACAGAAGTGAGAGCGCTCATATCCCACAGTGCTCCGGTACCGGCTTGAAAGGCCGCAAAGCCACGGGAGTCATATTGAAACTGCGTTGCTGCGATTCCGACGACGGTTGAACTCAAGTTCCGGGTATACTTGATCTCGGCCAGGTGCTGCGCTACGTCTTCCTTGATGTCAGAGTACTGGTACTTCACCCCGAGTTGAGCTGCTTTGCCGACAAGGCGTGTGTATTTGATGAGTGCCCGCTTCTCGGGGAAGTTCGCGATGTACGGCAAGTTCTGCTGGTAACCGGACACGCCGTAGTTGTAGATGATCGGCTCGGGGTATTCGTACTCCCCATAATCGGCGTATTGAAGCTCAACTTTGAGCTTGCTCTTCAGCTCAAACGAGTCGTCGTAACCCTGTGAGTAAAGGGACGAAGACACGAGGGCAAGCGCCGGGAGGATGATGGCGACGTGGTACCTGCAGAGCCTATGAATATGTCTCACCTGAGACATGGCCCTACCCTCAGGTAGGGCAGGCCGCAGCCTCCCCGACGGCGCCGGTACCGTTCTCGATTTGCGAGATATCTTCGTCATTGTCCTGCAGGTTTTTCATGATCGCGCAATTGACGCGGCTTTCCATCTGCAGCGACTGACGTGACGATACACAGCTGGTGAGAAACGAGGAAAAAAGGAGGGAAATGACGATGAGAAGAATTGGACTGATGGTGTGTGATTCCCTGCCGCGAGCCATAACCACTCCCCTTAGGACCAGGATATGACGGGGGACTCCATCTGGGGGAAAAGTTAGGGGAACGAAAGATCAATGTCAACAGATTTGGCGAATTTGGGAGGAATTTGGGAGAAATTTTGGGAAGAAATCGGGAGAAACGGGGGGGAGCACGTCTTCACGATGCGACAGTTGTTTGACTGTGGGCATGTCCTTCACTATCATAGCATAGACTGATCTACCATAGACTGATTTGCCTGAGATTGCCCCTGAATTCCAGTCCAGTCCAGTCTCCTTCTTCCCGGATTACAGACGTGGTGCCACGTGAACACTCTGAATTCCCTCGGTTGCGCGCTCTTTGCGCTCTTCCTCACGGCGGAAACCGGTCTCAGTCAGTGGGTTCAGGTTGGACCGTCAGGCTTCCTTTCCTGTCTCCTAAAGACCCCCGCAGGGCTCTTTGTCGGCTCCGCGGGCGCCGGCATCTACTTTTCCTCTGACAATGGCATCTCATGGCGAGGCGCAAATCTTGGGCTCACAAGCCAAAATGTTACCGGCATGACCAATATCGGACAGGATGTCTTTGCCTCGACACGCGGGGGAGGTGTGCTGCTCACTACAGACAACGGTGCTACTTGGGCTCCAGTCAACTCGATGCTGATCAGTCAGGATGTTGGATGTGTGACAGCTATCGGCACTGGAGTCCTGGCAGGACCAACCGGATATGGAGCGTTCTTCTCTCCGGATCGCGGAACGACCTGGCAGCCCTTCGGCAAAGGACTCGCCATGGAAACTGTGAACGCCTTCTTTTCGAAGGATTCCAGGATTTTTGCGGGGACTATGCAGGGTGTGTACGCAACGTCAGACGGTGGAAAGAATTGGTTTTCCTCAAATGCCGGTCTCCCCGCCAACGGCCGGGTGACCGCATTCGCGTCGACTGACACACTGATCTTTGCAGGCGTCCACAATGGAGGGGTCTACATCTCTACAGACAACGGCGTTTCGTGGTCAACTGCCGGCACGGGACTTACCGACAGCAATGTGACGTGCCTGGCGAGCGTTGTTCTCCCCGGGTCGACGGCGCGGAGACTCCTGGCGGGCACGGCAAGAAGAGGATTGTTTGCATCCACTGATAACGGCGCAAATTGGGCTCCAGTGGATCTCGGACTGTCGAGTCTTCAAGTGGATGCGCTCGCATCCGACGGCTCAGTTGTCTATGCGGCGCTGGAGGAAGGAGTGAGAGTCTCGAGTGATGCGGGCCTTCACTGGGGAGACGCCGGAGCGGGTGCGCCTACAAGAACGGTGATGGGTCTCGGACTCTTCGGAACGAATCTGTATGTCGGCACTAACCGCACTGGTGTCTATGTCACGGCCGACATGGGCAATACCTGGGCTCCTGCAAACCAGGGCCTGACGGGTTACGACATTTCGGCCATGACTGTTGCGGGTACTACTCTCTTCGTGGGGACGTCCGGGGGAAGACTCTTCCGTCGTGAGATGTCTGATTCCAACTGGTTTGCGGCGAGCTCCCAGTTCGCAAATCTGCCCTTCAATGTGCTCGGCGCCGCGGGCAATGTCCTACTTGCCAATCCAGGCTTTCGTGGAATTCATTATTCCACAGACATTGGCGCCAACTGGCTTTACGGTCAGGGATCGGAAGCCGACCAGAACGGGACATCCTTTCTCTCCTTCGCGGTGGGCCAGGGTTACATTTTTGCAGGGTCATTGAACTTCGGAGCCTTCCGCTCTGCCGACAATGCTGTCAGCTGGCAACGCAAGAACAACGGCCTGGGCAATTTCACCGTGCGCGCGCTCGCCCTGGATGGTTCGCTCCTCTTTGCCGGAACCTCGGCCGGCCTCTTTGTGTCGAGCAACAACGGCGAAACCTGGCAAAGCGGCAGCACGATGCTGGCCGGCTCGCTGGTGAGGGGCCTCGCGGTCTCCGGCAACACGATCATCGCCAGCACCGGAGACCAGGGCATATGTGTGTCGACAGATCATGGCATAACCTGGCAACAGGCCAACCAGGGATTGTCCGGCGCGGCCACAACTCTCGTGTCCTGCGATGGTTTGCTCGTCTATGCTGGTTCGACTCTGGGTGGGCTTTATCGCCGCTCACTTTCCGAGATGCTCTCTTCTCTTAGTGGCCTCCCGGCGTTGCGAGAGCTCCCGACCGATTTCCTGCTTTGCCAGAACTACCCCAACCCGTTCAATCCAACGACCACGATCCGTTATGGCTTACCCAATCGTTCGCAAGTCGCTCTGATAGTCTTCAACACGCTCGGTCAACGAGTGGCACAGCTGGTTGATGGCGAGAAGGATGCAGGGTATCACGAAGTGCAGTTTGACGCATCAGGACTCTCATCAGGCGTGTACCTGTATCGGATGCAGGTCCGCCCTATGGACTCCGCCATCGGGCGGGACTCCAAGAGCGGACCTGGGAGCTATGTGGACGCGAGGAAGCTGGTCTTGTTACGCTGACCTTGGCGCACAATGATTCATGGCCCGGCATTGTCGGGCCCGTCCACTTTGTCTCCATCCAGTGAACCGCTTCGAACGGTGGAGTATATTGCGCGCGGAATCACTTGCGAGGAAGACGCAATTCTCCGTCAGGCTCCCCGTCACCCAACGGCACGGAATACCGCGAATACGGTATTGAAATGCCCAGCAATTAAACCGTATATTTCCAGGAATGCCGCACCAGAACAACACACAGGCAGGCCAAACCCAATTCATCAACTGGAGGATACTGTCATGATGCTCATGCGTCTAGTCGCGGTGCTTATCGCATGCGTGCTGTTGTGGGCGGTCTCTGCGCCGGCGCAGTCTCTTGAGGAGCTGCAAAACGACGAGATCAACGTGGCGACACGTCCATCCAATGATGTCCAGCAGCTGGCAAAGGAATTGTCGCAAGCCCGAAAAGCCGGTGATTACACCCGTGCAAGGGAGCTGGAGCGCATACTCTTCACCGCCATGCCCACTCTTCCCGCGGATGCCGCGCCGCTGATCTACGGGGGCAGCTACGACATGCCGGAAAACACGGCGGGTCCTCTCTGGGGCAACGACGTGAAGATCTACACCGGCCCCGTATGGTCAAACGGCAAACGCCAGCTTGCCATCGATGCAGATACCCTCAAAGGCATCTATATCGGTATCAATGCAAAATACCAAGACACGCTCTCTCAAATCCTCGTTTATCGTTCGACGAACGAGGGAAAGAACTGGACCTTCTTGACCAGATTCTATTCGACCGGTCAGGCATTCCAGTCGTTCGATATGTGCGTCACCGATACGGCTGGTGGTAAGTGGCTACTGGGATTCTCGCTTGTTCTCAAGACTGACAAGAGCGCAGCCGGCGGCGGTCATCTCTATTGGGGGAGCGTACTGAGCGACGGCTCGGATTGGCGGTACAAACTCATTGCCCCTGCGAGCCCTTCCACCAACTTCAGGAACCCAAGCATCTGCACGGATGGCACATACTACCCTCCCGGGACGACCTATCACTACGTTGCCGCGGAATTTGTAAACCCTGCGACGGATGTGCCGCGTGGCCTGTTTGTCACCCGCACGACGGACTGGGGGAAGAACTGGGTCACCCCCGATAGTTCCATCAAAAACGTCCAGGAATCGACGCCCGTCATCGCCATCGACTGGAGCACGACCCCGGACAGTCTGTGCCTTGCGTTTACCCGGTTTACAACTCCGAGTCGCGAAATCCGCGCTGCCCGCAATTCGATCACATTCTCCGGTGGATGGACAATCACCTATTTGGTGACCAAGACGGATGACTATGATCCTTCCATGGCAATTGACCCGATCCGGGGCAATGCTATCATCACCTATACTCGTGCCACGGGCGCACCGACGTACAACGATATTCTGTACCTCTACACTACAGATCTCTTCAAAACATTCAGCCGGGACAGCATCGCCGCAAGCACGGCAGTTGAGGAACTCAGCTCGGTGAGCTATGCGCCGTGGAAGACCGGTTACTATTGGAGGGTGGCATATCGCTCATCTCTCGGCACTGACACCATTTACTACAAAGCGGTCATGGACAAGCTTACGGGATTCTACACAACCAAGCCTACTGATGTGAGCCAGTATCAACCTTCGACACTTATCGCGCCGGTCGTTGGATTCGATAGAGACATCGGAGGAACAGATTACCGCGGCAATTGCGCTTACGTCGGCTACGGGCCTCAAAATGTATATTTCGATGCGGTCGACATGGTGCTGGATGTCCCCATCGAGGAAGGCGTTCCTGCAGCATATGCACTTCACCAGAACTACCCCAACCCGTTCAACCCGACGACGACCATCAAGTACGAGTTGCCCAAGTTGTCGGAAGTGACTTTGGGTGTGTATGACATGCTCGGTCGTGAGGTATCGGTGCTGGTGAATGACAGGAGGGATGCGGGAGTTCATGAAGCGAAGTTTGACGGAGCAGGGCTGTCAAGCGGGATGTATTTCTATCGGATGCAGGTCCGCCCTCTGGAATCCGCCATCGGGCGTGACTCCAAGAGCGGAGCAGGAAACTTCATTCAGACGCGCAAGCTGCTATTGTTGAGATGAGCTATAGCCAGTAATTGAACAAAAATAGCCCGGGCAGAGATGTCCGGGCCTTTGTTTGTTTCGAGAGGAACATCGTCCACCGTCCTTTCGAGTGTCGGACGGTGAAAGTGAGCGCACACTAAATCGCACACTCCGAGTGCAATTTCCTGTGCAGCGCGTGAGGTGGGCAAGAACAAAAGCGGTGAAAATGGCGGGGACGGGTGGGGATCGAACCCACCTCCCGGGCTTTTCAGTCCGGGACAACGGATTTGAAGTCCGCGGGGACCACCAGGTTCCCTTTCATCCCCGATCACAACGGCCCAATTTCGCGATTCCCCCGGAGAATTCCAAGACCCTCCAGGTCACGACTATCCCTCCAGTTTCAAGAAGACTGGCCTTCCTTCCGGTGATTGCATCAAGGGAATGACCTCTCCCACTTGACGCGCCGCAGTATCTCCAGCCTCGTGCAATGCATGTACTACTTCATGGACGCGATCTGACGGGACCGCCGCAAGGAGTCCGCCGGATGTCTGCGGATCGGTCATCAACCTGAACTGGGCCCCGGATACCGCATCCGAGCGCATTGTGTGGGGTTCGACGTACTGATCCGATGTGATCTTGTGAGCTGATGGCGATACATCCATGAGCGCAAAAGTTGATTCAAAACAAGGCAGGAGCGAGGCGTGGAAGACCAGAGTCACGCCGGCGTTCCGGGCGATGGGCAACGCGTGACCGAGCAATCCGAATCCCGTAACGTCCGTCATCGCGCTGACCTCGAACTTCTCGAGGACCCCGGAGGCGTACATATTCAGACGCTGCATGCTTGTGGCAAACTCTTCATATTGTGCGATGGTCAGGCGATCTTTCGAAAGTGCCTCGGCATAGATGCTCGTGCCAAGCGATTTTGTGAGAATCAGCGCGTCACCGGCACGCGCGTGTGCGTTGGTCACAACCCGGTCAGGATGGATCGTGCCGGTCACGCTCATGCCGTAGAAAATCTGCTCCTGTTCCATAGAGTGGCCGCCCATGAGGACGACGTGGGCTTCCTGGAGTTTTTCCGCTGCGCCGGTGAGAAGCTTCGCTATGACTTCGGTGGGTATCAGCTTTGCGGGATACGCCAGGATATTCATCGCCGTCAGTGGCCGTCCGCCCATGGCCCACACATCGGAAAGACTGTTGGCAGCGACGATGCGCCCGAAAGTCCGCGCGTCGTTCACCACCGGTTGAAAGAAATCCAGTGTTTGCACCAGCGCCAGTTCCGGCGTGAGACGGTATACACCCGCGTCGTCCATGGTATCCATGTCGACCAGGATATCCGGTGACGATATCCGGGGAAGGCGGGAAAGAATCCCTGCCAACCTGGCAGGGGAGATTTTGCCCGCTCACCCAGCGCAGGCGGCGTAGGAGAGCAGTCGTATCTCCTTGCCACCCGGCATGTAGGGAGCCGTTTCTATCATGGCGGACATCCAATCCTATTATTGAGGGGATGTACAGCGAACGTGTTGTCCTTCCACTCCTCTGCAAGCAGTGCAGCGCCGAGTGCGCCGGTGAATTCCGGATCATCGGGGACCAGAATCGTCCGCCCGGTAACCGATTGAAGCGCGGCCACCACTCCCGGATTGCGGGCAACGCCGCCGGTGAAGATCACCTGGTCTTCCCATCCAAGCCGGCCAGCCATGCCGATCACACGGCGCGCGACGGACTGAAACACGCCATTGAGGATGGAGGAGGCGGAGATACCCTGATGGAGCAATCCCACGATCTCGGTCTCGGCGAATACCGCGCACATCGAAGTGATCTCGCAAATTGCCGTGGTGGAAAGAGCGAGCCGGCCGGTATCCTCCACCGGCACCGAGAGCGTTCGTGCGACGGTCTCCAGAAATCGCCCGGTCCCCGCGGCACAGCGGTCGTTCATCGCGAACTCCAGCACCGAGGCCCGGGCATCCAGCCGCATCATCTTGGAATCCTGGCCGCCGATATCAATTACCGTGCGAGCATCCGGAAAGCATGCGTGTACACCGGTCGCGTGACACCGGATTTCGGAATATGTTCCATCGGCGGCGGTGAAGTAGTGCCGGCCGAGACCCGTGGCAATGGTGCACTGCACGTCCTGCCGCTGAATGCCGTGGGTCTCCAGAACGCGCTGGTACAGCAATCCGGCATTCTCTCCGGGCGACGGACCGGATGGACACATCCCCCGGCCAAGCATCACGCCGTCTTCCAGAAGCACCACCTCGATTGAGGTTGAGCCGATGTCAATGCCCGATGTCAACATGAGTCTTGCTGTGCTCGTGGAGCACCTCGCTAAACGATTCCAGGCGCACGGAGAGTCTGTCCAGATCCTCGTACGAATAGTCTGTCACAATGGTAAGCGAAGGCACAGATCGTTTGCCGAGTTCCCTGTCAAGCGCCCGCGCCTCAATATTGTATGCATGACAAAATGAGAGAATGTGATGCACTACGCCTTCAATGTGGTACATGTCGAGAATCTGCCGGATGTTGTCCACACGCTCGCTGTTGGGCGAAAAGCACGCACAGTCAATGGCGAAGTACCTGTCGGCAATCGCATCCAGCAGGCCGTCTATGTCACGAGGAGATTCATCGACCGGGTCCCGGAAGTACCGCATACCCGTGCATGTTTCGTCGGCAACGATTCGCATGCCGTGCTGTTCCACCGCGAAATGGACTTTTGCATAGCCGAGGGGTGACGGAGATCCGGCCACAAGAATCCGCGGGCCACGGTGCGGGTAGGCCGGGACTTCTCGCTGGACGCGGTCGTTGAGCTCATCCAGGAGTTCCTGTGCAATACGGATGAAGGCGGTCGGGTCCATCGCGAGGGCTGCCTGAGAGACCAGCAGGGCATCCAGTCCGGACAGGGGAGGCTCTTCGTTTTTCCGGAGTGCGTTGATGTCCTGAAGGACCCTCCTGCGTTTATTCACAAGTGCAACTGACTCCCGGAGGGTTTCACAGGTAATCGTCGTGCCACTCAGTTGTTCAATGAATTGCCGGAACTCGCGCACTTCAGAGCGCCAGAGCTCTTTGTCCAGAGGATTCTTTTTCTGGGGCACTTCGAGGACACGAAAGCCGAGGAGATCCCAGGCCTTCTTCTTAGCATCGCAAGTTGTTTCACCGACTACGGCATCCTTGAGGTTCTTGTAGGGACAGGTTCCGCTGAATGCCATGCCAAACGTTGACCGGATCAGCGGGCAGATATCCCGCGGGAACATTTTGTCCGCGTAGTCCACCGGCCAGTTGCTGCCGCCGCAGAGGGGTATGGGGATGACACCTGCCGCAAAGGCGATTTCGTCCGGCACATAGATGCAAAAAGTTCCGATGGATTTGCTGCCCGCGCTTCTCTGCGCGGCGATTTCCGCTACGCGTGCGCCATGGCTGGCGTAAAACGCCTCGTCGAACAATGCCATGGCAGACGGCCGCCGCTCCGCAGCACCAAACGTTCGCTTGTGCAGCGCGGAGTTGTAGGCCTCCAGACGGTCATGCAGCTCGAGATTGACACCCACAGATGCCAGCAAGCTTCGCAATTCCTGTCCCATCAAAGTCCCTTCAGCACGCGCACATCTTCGTGCCGCTCGGTGAACCCATTCCTGTCCAGGTATTCCAGCAGGGGAACTACATACTTGCGTGTCATTGCCAGATGCTGCCGGAGCTCACTGGTTGTGCCCTTGCCATGGATGCGCAGGTACTCGCCCAGACGTTTTTGTGCCTCTGTGATGCCGTTCCTGTGCATCAACAGGCCCTCTTCGAGGTGAATCAGATCCCCGCATTCCGTGATGTGTGTGACCAACTTCTCGGCGCCCTTCCCCAGTTCGGCCACAATTTCCCCGGTATCAGGTGGTGTCAGCAGATTCGTGAGGTACTTCTGCAGAATCATGTCCCTGAGTCTTTTCTGGTCGGCGGAGAGGGATACGGTGTGCCCTTCACAAGCGAGCTGCTCTCCATGTTTGACGATACGTGATTCTTTCAGGAGTTCGTCTACGATGATTGCGAGGAGCCGCTTGTCAATGGCCGGTTTGATGCGAGAAGCCAATTCGGGGGCGGGGACACCCACGCGGAGAGGGTTCTCCTGATGAAAACGCGTCAGCGCATCCAGCACGTGCGTGCGGAGGGTCAGCTTGTTGCTGAGGGCAAACCACGTCTTGCCTTCGAGGCAGAGCACGCAACGGCGCTCCTCGAGGACGTGGAGATACTGCAGGCATGTCTCCAGAGGGATCGCTGCTGTCCTAGCAAGCTCAGCTGCGGTTACAGGTGCAACGGCAAATCGCTGGAGTTGCTGCAACACATGTTCTGCTGGGTCGCCTTTGACCGCCTGCTGCAGGCGTTCAAGCACATCGCCCTGGAATCTCCGGTGTTTTCCGGGCCTGACGTCCAGGACCGTCCCGCCTCCAAGAGTTTGAAGAGGCGAATAACTCCTGAGGACATACCGGTCTCCATCGTCGGCCACGATGGGCCGCTCAAAGTGGAGCTGGACAAAACCCTCCTTCCCGGGCTTCAGCTCTTCCTGGTCGAGAAGGAGGACCCGTGCGATGACTTCCGTAGTCCCCAAATGGATGCGGACGCGCGTGCGGTGCTGCAACGGCCCCGGTGCAGTGGCGAGGTAGAGAAGATGAGCATCCACCATGGACGTCGGGTGGTAGTATCCCGGGGTCCCAAGCACGTCGCCGCGTTCCACAACTTCACGTTCCAGCCCTTGCAGATTGACTGCCGTGCGAAGCCCAATGCTGCTTTCCTGGACGGTCTGATCGTGGACCTGGATTCCCCGAACGCGAAGAGGTCTGCCGATGGGGAGGAGTTCAACCGTGTCATCCACGCGGATACTGCCCGAAGCGATCGTTCCCGCGACTACCGTCCCGAAGCCCTTGATGGAGAAGACTCTGTCGATGGGCATCCGGAAGACCCCTTTGTCGGTCCGCTGGCGGACCAACCCGGCTTCCCGGAGGATGGCGCGGTGCAGCTCGTCTATGCCCTCTCCGGTCACGGCGCTCACCCTGTACAGAGGAGCTCCGCCGAGGAAAGTACCCTTCACCAGCTGCGCAATATCGGCGCTGACCAGGTCCAGCCACTCCGGTGCCACAATGTCCACCTTGTTCAGCGCTATCAGCCCGCGGGGAATCTTCAGGAGACGGAGGATTTCCAGATGCTCCCGGGTTTGAGGCATGACGCCGTCATCCGCCGCAACGACAAGAAGGGCAAAATCCACCCCGGTCACACCGGCCACCATGGTTTTGACGAACCGCTCGTGTCCCGGGACGTCGATGATGGCCACCGAGTCTCCCAGGAATGCGAACCCGAGGTCGGTGGTCATCCCGCGTTCCTTCTCCTCTTTCAGGCGGTCCGTATCGATGCCGGTGAGCCTTTTGACAATTGCAGTCTTTCCGTGGTCGATATGTCCCGCCATGCCCATGACTACATGTCGTGTGTGAGGGCTACCCATGGTGCACGACTTCCTGAAATGCCTTGGCAACGAGCTGCACGTCATCGTCGGCAATCGTTCTGCAGTCGAGCAGAAGTGATTGATCCCGTATGCGTCCGATGACCGGAGTGCTTGACAGGCGGAGCTCACGGGCAAGGCCGTCGGGCGACAGGCCCTCGATGGTGCACGCGACTACTGATGTCGGGAGGGTGGCTGCGGCGAGCGATCCGCTGCCTACTTCGGCGGTATCTTGTTCCACAGAACATTTCCCGCGGCTCCCAAGAATCGGGGTGAGGAGATCAAGCAGGTGCACAGCGCGGGCTTTCACGGTATCCTGTGACGCGGTGAGGGAACGGAACACAGGGTGCTCCCGCGCCAGACTGCCTTCATCAAGAAACAGACGGAGTGTCGCCTCCAGCACTGCAAATGTCATCTTGTCACATCGCAACACCCTGATGAGCTGGTTGCTTTTGAGACGGTCTACAAGTGCACGCTTACCGAGGATGATGCCGCACTGGGGCCCGCCAAGAAGCTTGTCGCCACTGAAGCACACGAGGTCGGCCCCGCCGGCAATCGACTCCTGAACCATCGGTTCATGAGGCAGACCCCAGCGGCGGAGGTCAAGAAGGGCGCCACTGCCGAGGTCGTCGATGGCGATGAGGTTGTGCTGGTGTGCGAGCTCGGACAATTCGTGTATCGAAACCTGGCTGGTGAAGCCGACGATATGATAGTTGCTCTGGTGAACTTTCAGTATCACTGCGGTTTCGGGGGAGACGGCGGCCCGGTAGTCTTTAAGATGGGTACGATTCGTTGTGCCCACCTCAACAAGTCGTCCGCCGCTGCGTCGGAGGACATCAGGTATGCGGAAAGAGCCTCCGATCTCCACCAGCTCACCGCGTGACACAATGACTTCACGCCCCTCCGCAAACGTGTTCAGTACCAGAAGTGTGGCCGCTGCGTTGTTATTTACGACAACGGCCGCTTCTGCTCCGGTGATCTTCCGGAGCAGATGCTCGACACTCCGGTAGCGGTCGCCGCGTTTGCCGGTGTCGAGATCCAGTTGCAGAGTGCAGTAGCTGCGGACTGCATCTGTCAGGGCGCGCTGCGCGCTGCGTGCCAGCGGGGCGCGCCCGAGGGCTGTATGAAGAATTACGCCGGTCGCATTGACGGCCTGCCGGACTCCCGGCAGGAGATTGCGTTGAGCCCGGTCCATGATCTCGCCCAGGATCGCATCGTAGGAACCTACTGTTTGCAGGTGTCCGTCGCGGATGCGCTCGCGAAGACTCTCGAGGTATGTGCGGATTTCATCTGCCACAAGTTCACGCGGATAGTGTTCCAGCAGAGGAGCCAGTCGCCCATCCTCGAGGAGGAGATCAACCTTGGGCAGCTGTTGAAACAGATCGTTCCGGGCCTCGCTCATGAGAAATGCCCCAGGTGACGGAGACATGTTTGCACACCGTACACTTCAAGCAACGGATACAGTCGGGCGAATTCGGATCATCCGAAATTTTGATGTCCACCGGGCAGACCTTCACGCAGAGATCGCAGTCCGCGCATTTGCCTTCGACATGCATGCGCATAAGACTGACACGATTGAAGTAGGCATAGATTGCGCCCAGCGGGCAGAGTGCGCGGCAGAAAGGTCGTTTGATCAGGATGAACAAGACGAGGAAGATGCCGAGAATAGACAACTTCAGGACATAGAGCCATCCCACCATATCGGGTTCGATCACCGGGGCTCCCAATGCAGGATCGACAGGGTTCCAGAGCATCCAGGGAATCCCGGCGATGAGTGTCCCCCAGGGGCAGATGCGGGAGAACCAGTGGTCCTCTGTGAGCAGGGGGAGGAGAATTGCGAGGACGGCGAGCGAAAGAAACTTGCCGGATTTGAAGAATCGGGGCAGGCGTAACTTCACACTCGGGATCTTGTGGATGGTGTCCTGAAGCCAGCCGAAGGGACAGAGCCATCCACACGCCGCGCGTCCGAACAACATGCCAATTGAACCGAGCATGCCGAGCAGGAAGAACGGCACTTGCCTGATTGCGACAAACGACTGCAGGATACCGATGGGGCAGGCCATGAAGGCTGACGGACAGGCGTGACAATTCAGAAAGGGCACACACCCCTGTTTGAGGGGGCCCGCATAGATCTGCTTGGTGAACGCGACGGGGTAGTAACCGTTGGAGAGGATGAGGCCGATGCCCACAACAATGAAGAGCCGGATCTTACGGAGTCTGGAGTAGAGCGGCCTGCTCTCTCTGGTTGTTGCGGGATGTTCCGGGATCAACTGATCCCGATGCAGTCCAGTCATAGCGTGGCGCTTTCGATGCGGATCAACGTCAAGTCTCCGCCCACGATTCCCAGCGCCAGCAACGTGATGAAGAGCAGCATCAGGACGATGCGCACTCCCCAGTGCACGAGCAAAAGGCCGGCCATCTTCATGGCGATCTCGCTCTGTGTGGAGGAAAAGTACGAAACGGCAAATACACACGCAAGTTGCATCTTGTTGCGGCCTTCCGCACTTTATTATAGAGAACAGACCCTTTCACATGGGCGGGCCAATTTCGATGCCATTTACGCTCATTTCCGACTATTCGCCGTCGGGTGACCAGCCGGATGCAATCCGCCAGTTGAAAGAAGGCGTGATGCGCGGTGACAAACACCAGACCCTCCTGGGTGTGACCGGCAGCGGCAAGACATTTACCATCTCCAACGTCATTGCACAGTTGGACAAGCCGATCCTCGTTCTGTCGCACAACAAGACTCTTGCGGCGCAGCTGTACGGCGAATTCAAGAATTTCTTCCCGCGAGACCGTGTGGAGTTCTTCATCAGCTACTACGACTACTACCAGCCGGAGGCGTACGTCCCCTCCACGGATACGTACATCGCCAAGGATGCTTCCATCAACGATGAAATTGACAGGCTCAGACTGCGGGCGACCAGCGCATTGTTGAGCGGTGACCGGAACGTCCTTGTGGTGGCTTCGGTGAGTTGCATCTACGGCATCGGCGCGCCGGAGGAATGGGCAAGCCAGATTGTCGTGGTGCGGAAAGGTGAAAGGATCGACCGGAACACGCTTCTGCGCAAGCTCTTGAATATCTTCTACATGCGAAACGACTTCGAGTTTGTCCGTGGCACCATGCGCGTGCGGGGCGACGTGGTGGAGGTCATACCGGCGTACGAGAACGAAGAGGCGGTGCGCATATCGTTCTTCGGCGATCAAATCGAACGCATTTCCTACATCAACAAACTCGACGGAAAAGTGCTGGGAGACACGGACTATGAGGTCATCTATCCGGCAAAACAATTCGTGACCTCGCGGGAAACCATAGACGAGGCGGTCAAAGGCATTGAAATCGAGCTCGAAGAGCGGCTCGCGGAACTTCGCACCCTCAACAAACTGCTTGAGGCACAGCGTCTCGAACAACGCACCCGGTTTGATCTCGAAATGATGAAAGAAGTGGGGTACTGTTCCGGGATTGAGAACTACTCCCGGCACCTTGCCGGAAGGCCGCCGGGCTCGCGGCCGGCGTGTCTGCTGGACTATTTCCCCAAGGACTATCTGGTTGTGGTGGATGAGTCGCATGTCACGATTCCGCAAATCGGGGGCATGTATCACGGCGATCGCTCGCGCAAGGTGACACTCGTCGAACACGGCTTCCGGCTTCCGTCCGCCCTTGACAACCGTCCGCTGACCTTTGACGAATGGGAACACCTGGTTCCCCAGGTCATCTATGTGAGTGCGACACCGGCCGACTATGAACTGGCGAAGAGCAAAGGCGTCGTGGTCGAACAGGTCATTCGTCCGACGGGATTGATTGATCCCTCCGTGGACATCCGGCCCGTAAAAAATCAGATCGACGACCTGATTGCGGAGATCCGCACGCGGGCGGCCACGAAGGAACGCGTCCTCGTGACCACACTCACAAAGCGCATGGCGGAAGACCTCACGGACTACCTGACCGAAATCGGCATTCAGGTGCGGTACATCCACTCCGAGGTGGATGCGCTGGAGCGCGTAGAGATCCTCCGGGATCTTCGGCTCGGCGACTTTGATGTACTGGTGGGAGTGAACCTGCTGCGCGAGGGACTTGATCTCCCTGAGGTCTCCCTGGTGGCGATTCTGGACGCAGACAAGGAGGGGTTCTTGCGGTCCGAACGATCGCTCATACAGACCGCCGGGCGCACGGCCCGGAACGTCAACGGCCGTGTCATCATGTATGCCGACAAGATCACCGGTTCGATGCAGCGCATGATCGATGAAACAAACCGGCGGCGGGAACGACAGGTGGCCTACAACACCGAGCATGGCATCAACCCGGCGACTATTTTCAAATCGGTGAATGACGTGCTTGCCTCAACCGCGGTCGCCGATGTCAAGGCACAACGCGATGCCCGGCGCGAGCGCTCGAAGATGCCGAAAGTCGCCGAACAGGTTGTCCGCTATCTCACACCCGACCAGCGTGCCGACCTGATCGATGAGTTGCGGAAGGAAATGCAACAGTCGGCTAAAGACCTGGAGTTTGAGCGCGCGGCAAACCTCCGTGACGAGATCCAGAAACTGGAAGCCCTGCAGGGTTCGAAGCACAAAATGGACTAGCGTTACCGCAAAATTCTCCGTTCCGGGGTACTAATGGGAGAAATAGGAACGGAGGTATGCGATGAACAGCGGTATTGCACGGGTCGGCGTTCTCATCGGGGAGTTTGCCGACTTTCTTTTCCCACCTCTGTGCTATGGTTGCGGTTCTCTCCTCCCCCCACGGTTTAAGATACTCTGTCCCGCGTGCATCGCCCCGTTACAGGCTCTCGACGCTGCAGACCCTCTGTACCTCCTGGCACGCGAACGGCTCTGTGCCGACGGCCTGGTAGACGATCTGGTGTCCCTCTACAGGTTCGAGAAAGGCCACGAGTTGCAGATGCTTCTGCACCAGCTGAAGTACCGGGGCTCCGCAGGCATCGGCCGGTGGTTCGGGGAGCAGGTTGGCAACGCCGTTCGGAGCTCGGCGCATCCCGGCCGATTCAATGCAATCATCCCGGTGCCGTTGCACAAGGCGAAGAAGCGGGAGCGGGGATACAATCAGAGCGAGCAGATCGCGAGGGGGATGGCGAAAGCTCTGGGGCTGCGGGTGAGACCGGATGTGGTCAGGAGGGTTCGCTACACTTCCACGCAGACCGCCCTGGATAGCGATGCGCGAAAAGCCAACATGGAAGGTGCGTTCGCGGTGATGCCGGGGCGGATCGAGGCAATCCGGGACAGGGGGGTCTTGCTCGTGGACGACGTGATCACCACGGGGGCCACCCTGGGTGCCTGCGCGATGGCTCTGCGGCGTGCAGGCGCCCGGCAGATCGTTGCGTGCTCGGTGGGAGTAGCCGACCGGAGGAATCTGTAAGATGAAAGGGTCATGAATGAAAGGGTCATGAATGGAAGGGTTGAATGAATGAAAGGGTTGCGCAGTTTTCTTGACAATGAGGCGCAACGTTGCTAAATTAATATGATTTATGCGTTTTTCCTCGCGCTCACTATTGCATTCCGCTCACAGGAGGCCTGCACATGGCAATCAATATCGGCATTAACGGTTTTGGCCGTATCGGTCGATTGGTTTTCCGCCGCTTGCTGAAGACCGGTGGATTCAATGTTCTCGGCATCAACGACATCACAGACGCAAAGACGCTTGCCTATCTGCTCAAGTACGATTCCGTTCACGGCAAGTTCGGCGGGACGGTAACTGCCGAGGCGGATGGCATCGTAGTTGACGGCAAGAAGTACAAGGTCATGGCGGAAAAAGATCCGTCGAAATTGCCCTGGAAAGACCTCGGTGTCGATATCGTGATAGAAGGAACCGGCATCTTCACCACCCGCGAGAAACTTGCGATGCATGTGACGGCGGGCGCGAAGAAAGTGCTGTTGACTGCCCCGGCGAAGGACGAAATTGATGCGACGGTCGTGCTCGGCGTGAACGACAGCATCCTCACGGGCAAAGAGGTGTTTCTCTCCAATGCATCCTGCACGACAAACTGCCTCGCGCCGATGGTGAAAGTGCTGAACGACACGTGGGGTGTGGACCACGGTTTCATGACCACGATCCATTCGTACACAAATGACCAGCGATTGCTCGATCTTCCGCACAAAGATTTGCGCCGTGCCCGTGCCGCCGCGCTCTCCATTATTCCCACGACAACCGGTGCAGCCCGCACGGTCGGCAAGGTCATTCCCGAACTCAAGGGGAAACTCGACGGATTTTCCCTCCGTGTTCCGACGCCCGATGCATCCATCACCGATCTAGTCGCGATACTGAAGAAACCCGCCACGAAGGATGAGATCAATGCCGCAATGAAACAGGCTGCGGCTACTTCGATGAAGGGAATTCTGGAATACACGGAAGATGAAATCGTCTCCTACGATATCATCGGCAATCCGCACTCCTGCATCTTCGATTCGAAGCTGACAATGTCACAGGGGAACACCATCAAGGTGTTCGGCTGGTACGACAACGAATGGGGATTCTCCTGCCGGGTGGTCGATTTGCTGCAGAAGATGGCCTGAGTGGTGTTGCATGATCACGCGGCTGCCGTGTCCCCTACGGAAACGGTGGCCGCATTTTTTTTCAACAAGGACCAAACGCCATGACCACGAAAACGATTGACGATCTGAGTCTCCGCGGCAAAAAGGTGCTCGTCCGCGTCGATTTCAATGTCCCCATGACGTCCGATCTGAAGGTCTCCGACGACAAACGCATCATCGAATCCCTCCCGACCATCAGGAAGATACTCGCGGACGGTGGAGCAGTGATCCTCATGAGCCATCTCGGACGGCCGAAAGGGAAACCCACGCCCGAGTTCTCTCTGCGGCCCGTGGCCGCACACCTTGCTACGGTGCTGGGCAGGGAGGTGAAATTCGCAGACGATTGCATCGGCAAGCCAGCACACGCCGCAGCCGATGCCCTGAAGCCGGGTGATGTCCTCTTGCTTGAGAACCTCCGTTTCCACGGCGAAGAAGAAAAGAACGACGAAGGATTCGCCAGGGAGCTGGCCTCACTGGGCGATGTGTTCGTGAACGATGCATTCGGGACGGCACATCGCGCGCATGCATCCACGGAAGGAGTCACGCGATTCCTGAAACCGGCGGTTGCGGGGTACCTGATGAAGAAGGAAATCGATTACCTGACCAAGGCCGTGAGCAACCCCGAGCGCCCCTATGTGGCAATTCTGGGCGGGGCGAAGATCTCCGGGAAAATCGACGTCATTCAGAACCTCCTGCCCAAAATCGATGCACTCGTTGTCGGCGGCGGCATGGCGTTCACGTTCTTCCGGGCTCAGGAAATGGAAGTAGGCGACTCTCTCGTCGAGCAGGAAAAGATACTCCTTGCGAAGCAAATCCTGGATGAGGCCAAGACCAAGCACATGCGGCTGATACTGCCGGTGGATTGCGTCGTGGCGGACAGATTCGACAATGACGCGCAGCGCAAGGTCGTGCCCGTCAACAAGATTCCGCCGGGATGGCGGGGGCTCGATATCGGTCCGGAAACGGTGAAGATCATCAATATGGAACTGCGCCGGGCGAAGACGATCGTGTGGAACGGTCCGATGGGAGTGTTCGAAATGCCCAACTTTGCCAACGGTACTATGGAAGTCGCCAAGCTGCTCGTTGATGCAACACGCAACGGGGCGACGACCATTGTCGGAGGCGGGGATTCCGCGGCAGCGATTGCGCAAGCGGGTTATGAGAAAGAAGTGTCGCATGTGTCCACCGGAGGCGGGGCATCCCTCGAATTCCTCGAAGGGAAGATCCTTCCGGGACTGGCCGCGCTCGACACGAAGTGAACCGGCCGCGCGCGCGAGGTGTTATTCCGTAGATGAAGGAACAGGACGATGGCGTACTACAACCCCGGTGATTCTGGCGGCTCCTACCGGCCACGGTTTGGCGGGTTCAGCGTCTTTCCGCCTGTCATCAAAGGTCTCATTCTCTCGAACGTCATTGTCTGGTTGCTCTTCGACTTTCTGCTGCGGTCGTTCACATATTCGGGTATTCCCATCTTTGAGGTTCTTGCCGGGTATCTGGCGCTCTGGCCGATCGGAACCCATTTCTACCCCTGGCAGCTCTTGACCTACATGTTCATGCATGCCGGGTTCCTGCACATCTTCTTCAATATGCTGGCGCTCTGGATGTTCGGCATGGAGCTTGAGAATGTCTGGGGCTCAAAGAAGTTCCTGATCTACTACTTGATGTGCGGGATAGGCGGCGGTCTGTCGAATCTTCTCGTCGGGCTGATCATGGGACAGGGCGCACCCACGGTGGGTGCTTCGGGTGCGGTCTTCGGTGTGCTGCTGGCGTTCGGTATGCTGTTCCCCGACCGTCTGATCTACATCTATTTTTTCCTGCCGATCCGGGCCAAGTACATGGTGATCCTCTGGATCGGTCTGGAACTCATGTATGGTGTCACCGGCACAACAGACGGCGTCGCGCACTTCGCACATCTGGGTGGAGCCTTCGTGGGTTTCATCTTCATGGCGGTGGACCTGAATCTTATCCCCGTCCGGCGCTGGTTTGAGGGCCTCACCGGCCGGCAACACAATGTTCCCTCCTACAGGGATTCCGGGCGGGTCCGCCGGATGGATGCGCCGGTCCGGGACGCGGAGTTCCTCGATATTCAGACCGGCCGCCCTGCAAACCGCGACCGCAGCAGCTCCCGGGAGGTCACACAGGAAGCGATTGATGCGATTCTCGACAAGATCAGTTCAGGCGGCTACCAGAGCCTGACCGATGAAGAGAAGAGCATGCTGAACGAAGCCAGCAAGCGGATTCATTGACATACAGGTCCCATGGAAATTCCAATTGTCAATCTCGCTGATACACCGGCAGGCCGCCAGACGGCGAAGTCCGGCGTACGGCGCATGACCCGCCAGGTAAACATCGGCGGCATCAAAGTGGGAGGAAACGCACCCATTTCCGTCCAGACGATGACGAAAACCAGAACCGCCGATATTGCCGGGACGGTTGGGCAGATTGTCGCGGCCGCGGAAGCGGGTTGCGACATCGTACGTGTCACCGTGAACGACAGGGAAGCCGCCGATGCCATTGCGGAAATTGTCCGGCTATCCCCGGTGCCGATCGTCGCCGATATCCACTTCAATCACATCTTTGCACTCAAGGCAATCGAGGGGAACGTCGCGAAGGTGCGGATCAACCCCGGGAACATCGGCAATCGGGACCGTATCCATCAGGTCCTCAGTGCGGCGAAAGACAAGGGGATTCCCATACGCATCGGGGTGAACAGCGGTTCGCTCGAAGAGGACATTCTCGAAAAGCACGGGTATCCCACTGCCGAGGCGCTGTACGAGAGCGCGATGCGGCATGTGCAGATCTGTGATGAGTTCGGATTCAAGGATGTGGTGATCTCCGTGAAATCTACGGATGTGCGGCTGATGATCGATGCCTACCGGCTGGTCGCACAGCGCACGGATATCCCGCTGCACCTCGGCGTGACCGAAGCCGGACCGACACGCACGGGCACCATCAAGTCTGCGGTCGGCATCGGTGCCCTGCTTGCCGAGGGGATCGGCGACACCATTCGCGTATCATTGACCGACGAGCCTGTCAAAGAAGTGGAGGTAGGGAAGGAGATCCTCCGGTCGCTCGGACTCGCCACCCGGAACGTGGAGCTGATTGCATGTCCGACCTGCGGCCGGCTGGAGGTGGATCTCTTCGCGATCATGGCCGAGCTCGAGAAACGGCTCGAGGGGATCAAAAAACCGGTGAAAATCGCGGTGCTCGGATGCGTGGTGAACGGACCCGGAGAAGCCAGCGAAGCGGACATCGGCATTGCAGCGGGAAAAGGCATGGGGATTCTCTACCGCAAGGGGGAAATGATCCGCAAGGTGAAGGAAGCCGACATTGTCGATGTGATTGTTGAAGAGGTCAGGAACTTCCAGCCCAACCTCTGATGCCCTCATCCCTGAATATCCTCTTTGTGGGCGACATCGTCGGCACACCCGGCCTGGATCTCGCCACGTCCCTCCTGCCAGGGCTCGTCAAGAAATACTCGGCCGACCTGGTCATTGTCAACGGCGAAAATGCCACCGAGGGCAAAGGCATCTCCGAGGAACACGCGAAGCGGATCTTCGAACTCGGCGTGCATGTCATCACTACCGGGAATCATGTGTGGGATCGCTGGGACAGCCGGAAACTGCTGGGCAGCGACAAGCGCATCCTCCGTCCGCTCAACTATCCCAAGGATAACGGCGGGAACGGTTTCATCGTGGTGGATCTGGGGGAGAAGGGGAAGGCAGGCGTGCTGAGCGTCCAGGGGCGCGTGTACATGCAGCCCATTGATGATCCCTTCAGGGCCGCAGAATGGGCGGTCGGGAAGATGGCGGAAGAGAGCAAGATCATCATCGTGGATTTTCATGCCGACGCCACAGCAGAGAAGATGGGCATGGGATGGTTCCTCGATGGCAAGGTCACCGCGATGGTGGGCACGCACACCCACACGCCCACGGCCGACGGTCGCATCCTCCCCCGGGGAACGGCGTTCATCACCGACGTGGGAATGACCGGGCCGTTCGATTCCGTGCTCGGGATGAAGAAAGACGCGGCCCTCCGGCGGATGATGCTGGGTACCCCGCACAAGTATGAAGTTGCCAGCAATGATGTGCGGCTGTGCGCGCTTCATATCCGTGCCGATGCCGATACCGGCAAGGCCGTCTCCATGGAACAGATCATCTTCCCTCAATTTGGATGACAACAATGGCAGCGACGCTCATTGACGGCAGGAAGATAGCTGCGGATATCAGGAGCGAAGTCCAGAAGGCGGCGGCAGTAATTGCGAAGGACCGGAACATCGTTCCGGGGCTCGGGTTCATACTGGTCGGGGAAAACGCCGCCTCACAGTCGTACGTACGGTCCAAGGGGAAAGCCTGTGCGGAGATGGGGTTTCACTCCGAAACCCTGCAGCTGCCCGAAAGCACGAGCGAGAAGGAAATCCTGTCTCTCATTCGGGCATGGAACACTGATCCCCGGATCCACGGCATTCTCGTCCAACTGCCGCTTCCCCCCCACATTAATGAACAGCATGTCATTGAGGCTATCGATCCCCAGAAGGACGTGGACGGATTTCACCCCGTGAATGTCGGCCGGCTGGTCATTGGACTGGAGTGCTTCGCGCCCTGCACGCCCGCGGGGATTCAGGAGTTGTTGACGCGAAGCGGCAATGACCCGGCGGGGAAGCACGTGGTGGTCGTGGGCCGGAGCAACATCGTGGGCAAGCCAGTTGCAAACTTGCTGTTGCAGAAGCGGATGGGGGCCAATGCTGTCGTCACTGTTGCGCATACCGGTGCACGGGACATTGCTCACTTCACGAAGGACGCCGACATTTTGATCGCCGCGGTGGGAAGGGCCGGGATGATCACCGGCGCCATGCTCAAACAGGGGGCGGTGGTCATCGACGTGGGGATCAACCGTGTTCCTGATCCGACCACGAAGAGCGGATCCAGGCTGGTGGGTGACGTGCACTTTGCGTCCGCGGTGGAAGTCGCCAGTGCAATCACCCCGGTGCCAGGCGGTGTGGGGCCCATGACCATTGCAATGTTGATGCGCAACACCCTGCTGGCAGCCGAGCGTTCGTTGGATTGACAAGCCTGGGGAAAAAGCCAGGCTTTGTTCCCTGACTTTATTGTCTGACTTCACAACTCACCGAGAGGTACCAATGGCCATCACAAAATTCAAAAATGAAGCGGTCCTGAACTTCAAAACGGCTGCGAACCGCAAGAAACAGCAAGCAGCAATCGAAAAAGTACGCGCTGCATTGGGGAAAGAGTACCCCATTCTCATCGGCAACGAGCGCATCACCATGTCCCAGAAGTTCAATTCGTACAACCCCTCGAAGCCGACTGAGGTGGTCGGTGTCTTCCAGAAGGGGGATGTCACGACTGCGAACAAGGCAATGGAGGTTGCCCAGGCGGCATTTGAGGAGTGGAAGCGCGTCCCGCCGGCGAAACGGGCTGACTTCTTGTTCAAAGCCGCGAAATTGATGCGCAAAAAGCGATTCGAGCTCAACGCCCTCGAGATTTTTGAGGTTGGCAAAAGCTGGCCGGAGGCGGACGCGGATGTGGCCGAAGCCATCGATTTCCTGGAATACTACGGCCGGGAGATGTTGCGGTACGGCGTCAATCACCCGGTGGTCAAGAATCCCGGTGAGAGGGGAAAGCTGGTGTACATCCCTCTCGGGGTTGGCGTGGTCATCCCACCGTGGAATTTTCCGCTGGCAATCCTTGCGGGGATGACTTCTGCCGCCGTGGTGACAGGCAACACCGTGGTGCTGAAGCCCTCCAGTGATTCCCCGCGGATCGGGTGGGCCTTCGTGGAAATTATGCAAGAGGCCGGACTGCCTGCGGGCGTCATCAATTTCGTCAGCGGGCCCGGTGCAGCAGTGGGTGACACGCTTGTCGCGCATCCCAGAACCCGCTTCGTGTCCTTTACGGGATCCAAAGAAGTCGGTATTCATATCAACGAGGTGGCGGCCAGGGTACAACCCGGTCAGATCTGGCTGAAACGCGTTGTCGCTGAAATGGGGGGCAAAGACAGCATTGTCGTGGATGAAGGAGTGAATATCGAAGAAGCGGCACAGGGCGTACTCGTGTCGGCGTTTGGTTTTCAGGGGCAGAAGTGTTCTGCCTGTTCGCGTGCGATTGTGGTGGAAAAGGAGTATGACCGCTTTGTCGGTATCCTTGCGAAGAAGGCGGAGGCGCTTACTGTTGGTGATCCCACCGATCCGGCGATGTACATGGGACCGGTAGTGAATGAAAAATCGTTCCAGAGTATCATGGCGTATATACAGAAGGGGATCGCCGAAGGCGGGCGCTGCGTGGCGGGAGGAGTGCGTGCGGCTGAAGGAGGATATTTCATCCGTCCCACGGTCATTGCCGACGTCGAACCCAGGGCAACGATATCACAGGAGGAGATTTTTGGACCCGTCCTGGCTGTCATCAAAGCGAGAGACTTTGACCATGCCCTGGAGATTGCCAACAATACCGAATTTGGCCTGACGGGCGCGGTGTACTCCAGGAACAGGAAACACCTGACCGCAGCGGACGAGAATTTCTTTGTCGGCAATCTGTATCTTAACAGGAAATGCACCGGCGCGCTGGTAGGCGTGCATCCCTTCGGGGGATTCAATATGAGCGGGACGGATTCCAAAGCGGGTGGCAAGGATTATCTGTTGCTGTTCCTTCAGGCGAAATCGGTTGCCGAATTGATCAAGCACTAATCAGCCGGGAATCATCCGATGAAAGTTCACGAACACCAGGCGAAGGATATCCTCAAACGGTTCGACGTCGCCGTGCCTGCCGGTCAGGTCGCGTTTTCTGCAGAGGAAGCAGTGCGTGTTGCGATGGATCTGGGAGGGTCGGTATGGGTGGTCAAGGCCCAGATCCATGCCGGAGGCCGGGGAAAAGGTGGCGGCGTCAAGGTTGCCCGGTCACTCGACGAGGTGCGAACGATCGCCGGCCAGATGCTCGGCATGTATCTTAAGACACACCAGACCGGACCGGAAGGGCGTCTGGTCAAACGCCTGCTCATCGAGCAGGGCATAGCGATCGCACGCGAGCTCTACGTCGGCATTACCCTCGACCGCGCGACATCACAGAATGTGGTGATGGTATCCACCGAGGGGGGGGTGGAGATCGAGAAAGTGGCGGCGGAGACGCCCGAGAAGATCCTCAAGGCGCACATTGACCGCGGCGCGGGATTCCGGCCGTTCCAGGCGCGTGCACTGGTGTTCGGGCTGGGCCTCACCGGCGAAGTGCAGAAGAACGCCGCAAGATTTTTGCTGGCCCTGTACCGGGCATACGAAGCCATGGACTGCTCGCTGGCGGAAATCAACCCTCTCGTCGTCACGGCGGACGGGCGTGTGCTTGCCCTCGACGCAAAGATGAACTTCGATGACAATGCCCTGGACCGGCATCCCGACCTTTATCCGTTGCGTGATCTTGATGAAGAAGATCCCCTTGAGGTGGAAGCGTCGAAATCAAACCTGAACTACATAAAACTTGACGGAAACGTGGGATGCATGGTGAACGGGGCAGGCCTGGCCATGGGGACCATGGACATCATCAAACTTGCAGGGGGGCAGCCGGCCAATTTCCTCGACGTGGGAGGCGGTGCAAGCGCTGAGACGGTGGAGGCGGGGTTCAAGATTATCCTGGCCGACCCGCACGTGAAAGCGGTGTTGATCAATATCTTCGGCGGGATTGTGCGCTGTGACCGTGTCGCCGCAGGTGTTGTTGAGGCCGCCCGCACGGTGCAGGTGCACATCCCCGTCGTGGTGCGCCTGGCCGGGACGAACGCGGAGATGGCTGCGGAGATCCTTGCCCGCTCCGGGATGAACTTCCTGGTCGCCTCGAGTCTGAAAGAAGCGGCACTCAAGGTTACGCAAGCGATCGCATGATGTGGCTCTCCGCCAAAAGCTCAGGGGTGAAGGGTTTCCGGTTATGTCTCTGATGACGTCGACCCCGTATGAGCCGGTAATCGGGCTGGAAGTGCACGCGCAGTTGTCGACCGAAAGCAAGGCGTTCTGCGGTTGCTCCAGCCGGTTCGGCGGTGAACCCAACACAAATGTCTGTCCGGTCTGCCTGGGTATGCCGGGCACTCTTCCCGTGCTGAACCGGGCGCTGGTGGAGTTCATCCTCCGGATGGGTCTGGCCGTTCATTGCACGGTCGCACCCCGGTCAATCTTTGCCCGCAAGAACTACTTCTATCCGGATCTCCCCAAGGGGTATCAGATTTCCCAGTACGAAGAACCGATGTGTTCCGACGGGATGGTGGAGATTGATCTTGACGAACGCACGCGAAAGCGGATCCGCGTCAAACGCATTCATATGGAAGAAGATGCGGGCAAGTCCATCCATGATCAGGGGGCGGATACGCTGGTGGATGTGAACCGCTGCGGCGTGCCGCTCATCGAGATCGTCACAGAGCCCGACATCAGCTCTTCCCGCGAAGCGTACCTCTATCTCCAGCAGATCCGGCAGCTTGTCACGTACCTCGGCATCTGCGACGGCAACATGGAAGAAGGCAGCCTCCGGTGCGATGCGAATGTGTCGGTCCGGAGACGCGGCGATACCCGCCTGGGAACGAAGACGGAAGTGAAGAATATGAACTCTTTCCGGAATGTCGAGCGGGCCCTCGAGTTCGAGATCCATCGCCAGGTCGCGTTGATCGATGACGGCGGAAAGGTTGTGCAGGAGACCTTGCTCTGGGATGCCGATGCCGGAGTGGCGATCCCGATGCGCAGCAAAGAGGAAGCGCACGACTACCGGTACTTCCCGGATCCTGATCTCGTGCCGGTGGTCGTCGATCAAGGATGGGTGGACGCGGTCCGGGCCTCACTACCCGAATTACCGCGTGCCCGGCGGGAGAGGTATTGCGAACAGTTTGCACTTCCCCGGTACGATGCCGATGTGCTGACGTCGGAGAAAGTTGTTGCGGACTACTTCGAGGCGACGCTGGATGCCTTACATGCGATCTCCGGCGCGGACCTCCAGGGGAATGCAAAGACAGTGAGCAACTGGGTGATGACCGACATCCTCCGGGTGATGGCAGAGCGCGCGAGTGAACCGGAAGCCTTCCCGGTGCAACCTGCCCGGCTCGCCGCGATGATCGGGTTGATTCAGGAGGGGACCATCAGCGGGAAGATCGCGAAGGAGGTGTTTGACGAGATGCTCTCATCCGGGGAGGAGCCCGCTGCGATCGTCAAGCGGAAGGGACTGATGCAGGTGTCCGACGAAGGGGCGATTGCAGGAATCATCGACGGGATGCTTGCCGCACATGCGGGGCAGGTCGAGCAATTCTTCTCGGGGAACGAGAAGATCTTCGGTTTTTTTGTGGGCGAGACGATGAAGTTGACGAAGGGCAAGGCGAATCCCCGTCTCGTGAATGAACTCCTCAGAAAGAAGCTCTCCGCACGGAAGGGATAGCCATGTACGAAATCCGCAATATCCTGGTGCCGACCGATTTTTCCTACCATGCGGACGACGCCCTGGAGCATGCTATAAATCTGGGGGCCCGCCTGAATGCTCACATCACCGTTTTGCATGTCGATGAGTTTTCCGTGTCGCCGCTGGGTGCGCGGGAGATTGACGACGAATCGGTACGCATGTTCAAGAAACGGCAGGCGGCGTTTTTTGAAGAACATTTTGCCAGGATCCGGGAGGGCGTGAAGGGATACACGGTGACGGTGAACACGATGGTGCTGCCGGGACGCTCGTACAAAGTCATCGTGGAAGAGAGCGAGCGCAAGGAATACGATCTCATCGTTCTTGCGACCAGGGGTTTGTCCCACCTCGCCCAGCACCTCATCGGGTCGACAACCGAACGGGTTGTACGCCTTTCGCGTCAGCCGGTTCTCAGCATCCAGCAGGCCCCTAAACAGGAGGGAGTCATTGGTTCGGTGCTTTGCCCGACCGATCTCTCGCCCGCCGGGAACGCCGCGTTAGCCTATGCAATCTCGATTGCACGGCAATCGCATGCAAGACTGTTTATCCAATGCATTTCGGAGCTGGAGAAACCCGAGCCCCGTGATCAGCTGCTGAAACAGCTCACACCACTGACCGAACACCATCCCCAGGCGGATGAAGTGGCCTGGGAATTGATTTGCGACCGGGATGTCGAGCCCAGCAATTCCATTATCAGATTTGCGGAAGATCGGGACGTCTCTCTCATCGTGATGTCGGCTCACGGGCGCAAGGGCTTGCGGCGCGCGTACATCGGGAACAATACTGCGGAAGTCGTTCGCCAATCCACCCGACCCGTGCTGACCGTCAGGCACCCGTTCCATCGCAGGATTTTTTCACACCCGTTGACGGAACAATCCCGGTCACGGGTTCCTTGATCAAGAACAATAGCGAGTCAGGAACACACACATGCGAACAATGATTATCGCCGGCAACTGGAAGATGTACAAGAATCTGCAGGAAACGACGGATCTCCTGTCGCAACTCAAAGCCGCAGTGCCACAATTGCCGCCCAACGTGATATCCGTTGTCTGTCCGCCGTTCACGTCCCTGCAAGCGGCGGCGGCAGCCCTGAAGGGATCAGCCTTCAAACTCGGCGCGCAGAACATGTCGCAGCATGACGAAGGCGCATTCACCGGTGAAATCGCCGGCATAATGCTCAAGTCTGCGGGGTGTGAGTATGTAATTCTCGGGCATTCCGAGCGCCGGCAGTATTTCGGAGAGACGAATGAAGTTGTCAATCAGAAGGCCAAGAAAGCCCTGTCGCTCGGCCTGAAACCCATCGTCTGCGTGGGGGAGACGTTGCAGGAGCGGGAGGCAGGGATAACAGGGCAGGTGGTCACCACCCAGATTAAAGGATCGCTGCTCGGCATAGGGCCGCAGGATATGGTGAGCGTGATTATTGCGTACGAACCGGTCTGGGCGATTGGCACCGGCAGAGTCGCCACGCCGCAGCAGGCTCAGGAGGTCCACCAGATCATCAGAAAACAGATCGCGCAGCTCTACGATTGGGCTCTTGCCGAGAAAATCGTTATTCAATATGGCGGGAGCGTGAAGCCTGACAATGCGACAGATATACTCACGCAAAATGACGTAGATGGGGCACTTGTTGGAGGAGCATGCCTGAAAGCCGACTCATTTGCGGCGATTATGAGGGCTGCGAAACCGTAAAACCTAGATTTTCCGTTGCTTTGGCGCCATTTTCTCTGTATATTGTGGAGAAGGTTTCGATAACCTCCTGAAAACCAAACTGTGAGATTGACATCAGTTCGTGGGTTGGCTGCGTTGGTCCTGGCCTTCCTCTCCTTTGAACTCTTCCATTCTCCGTGTTCTTACGCCGAGACCACCAGATTTCTCGAAAGAACCACCCCCGGTTTCGCGGATGAGCATGGAAGCTCGCTGTCTTCTACCCCCACAAGGAAGAGAATCGACCTGGTCGGCCCTTGGACGTACGTTCTGGAGAACGGCGAGGCAGGGACGGTCCAGGTTCCGAGTTCCTATGACTTCGTCGGCACTGTGGATTTCCAGCGTACCTTCGAAATCAGCAGCAAGGGTCTGGATATCTATCGATATTTCCTTGTTGTCGAAGGCGCAAACTACAGTTGTGACGTCAGCATCAACGGGGAGTTCATCGGGAATCATGCGGGGGGATGCACACCCTTCACCATACAAATCCCTCCCGAGGATCTCCAGGCGTCCAAAGACAACACCATCCGGCTGCGGGTGAACAATGAGCTGGATGCACGGGCAACGCTGCCTCTTCGTCCACTCACCTGGGGTGCCCGCAACTATGGGGGGATTCACCGCGATATCTACATTCTTGCGACGCCGAAGGTCTTCCTGCGCGATGCCTCGATTGAGAGCCGGCTTCCGGCTGTGACCGGCGGCCCGGGACGCGTGTTCGTCACGCCGCAGATTGAAGGGGTTCTTACAGTTGATTCCGCCGGGACGGCATTTGGATTTGCGTGTGAAGTCGTGGAGGCGGTCACCGGCCTGTCGGTGGGTCGCAGCGCGGTGGTCCCTTTGCAGGAAAAGGATAATGCATGGAGTGCGGCCCGCAAGGCGGAAGTTGTGATTGCGGCACCCCGGCTCTGGTCGCCTGATACCCCTGATCTGTACATTGTGAAATGCCAGCTGGTCCGGCTGCGCGGCAAGGATACCTCGCTCATAGACGAATACCGGCTGCCGTACGGTCTCTGTTCGGTTGAGCTTCGCGACGGCGATATCTTTATGAACGGCAAACGGTTAGTCGTGCGCGCGGTTTCGTGGTACGAAGCCCATCCCAACTGGGGGAGTGCAATTCCCCCGGAAGAACGGGAACGGGACATCGTGCAGATCAAGAATCTGGGTGCGAACGCCATCCGGTTTGTGGGGTGCGCACCGGACCCGATCATGCTGGATTTGTGCGACCGGTACGGCTTGTGCGCGATGGAAGAGCTGCCCCTGGCCCAATGCCCCGCCGGGATTCTTGGCACAGAAACCTATCAGGATCTGGCAGCCGGGATGATGCGGGAAATGGTCCTCCGGGATCGGCATCATCCTTCGGTGCTGGCATGGGGAATAGGCGATGAGCTACAGTGCGAGCCTCACCACGGCGGAGCGTTCATTACCCGGGTGCTGGAGAGCCTTCATGCACTGGACGGACGTCCGTCATACCGCGGACTGCGTCTGGGGGTTGTAGACAGCTGCCGGGGAGTGACGGATATCGAGGTGGTCAACGTGTACGTATCGGATGCGAAGCAGACGAAGGCAGCTCTTGAGGAGTGGCGGGCAGAACGCAGGGATATTGTCACGTTTGCCAGGTTCGGCTACGAAGTAGATCATGAAAACCTGAAAGGGTTCAACGATCCGCTCTCGCAACAGGCGCAGGCGCGCTTCCTCATGCAGCGCCTTGAGTATCTCCGGACGCTCGACTTCGATGGAGCGATAATCTGGTCGTTCAACGATTGGCAGGGTGACCGCCCGGCGCTGACGGTGCACACCGGAGATCCCTGGAAGCACTCCATGGGTCTGGTGAGCGATCGTCGTGAGCGGAGGTTATCCTACGAGGCCGTGCGGGCAGGCTTCCGCGGGGAGAGGGGTGCTGCGCTCTCAGCCGGCTCCTATGCACCGCGGGCCCCGATTATTTATGTCCTCGTCGGGTTTGTCGCCCTGATCCTGGTGGCCTATGTCTACAACGCCAACCGGCGATTCCGTGAGCACGTCAACCGTTCCCTTTTGAACAGCTACAACTTCTTTGCGGACGTGCGGGATCAGTACGCTGTGTCCGTTGTCCACACCACGTTCCTCGCGCTCATTGTCTCGGTCGCGACAGCGATCGTGTTATCGAGTGTAGCCCTGCATTTCCGGGACAGCCTGTTCCTGGACAACCTTCTCTCGTACGTACTGGTATTCGATGATGTGAAAGCGGCTATGGTGCGCCTGATCTGGGATCCCCTCCGGTTCATCGGTGTCCTGACGCTGATCCTGTTTGTGTTCTTTCTTCTCCTCTCCGGCCTAGTCCACCAGGCGCGGCTGGTCATGAAAGCACGGGTGTTTGCCTTTCATGCCTACACAGCCACGATCTGGTCCGCAACACCCTTGCTGGCGTTGATTCCGGTCGGGATGATCCTGTACCGCGTCATGGAAGGGCCGGTGTATGTCGCGTCATCGCTCATCGTTGTTGCAGTGCTGTTTGTCTGGGTTCTGCTGCGGTTCATGAAGGCCGTGTCGATTGTGTATGACGTATATCCTCCGAAAATGCTTGCCATAGGATTTCTCGTGCTTGCGGCGTGCTGCGGTTTCGCGTACCTCTATTTTGACCGCGTGCAGTCGGCGCCGATGTATCTGTCATTCCTCTACTCGATGGTGGGTGCGGGCCGGTAATGTATCTTTCGCGATTGGAAATTCAGGGCTTCAAGTCATTCGCGCAGCGCGTGGCGCTGCGCTTTGACAGCGGCATCTCCGCGATTGTCGGCCCCAACGGATGCGGGAAGACCAACATCGTCGATGCAATTCGCTGGGTACTGGGGGAGCAACGGTACAGCGCGCTCCGCAGCGAAAAAATGGAAGACGTGATCTTCAATGGCACGAAGACGCGGAAGCCGCTCGGCATGGCGGAGGCGTCGCTCGTCATCGAGAATACCAAGGGCATTCTCCCTTCCGAATATTCCCAGGTCACCGTCGGGCGCAGAATCTACCGTTCAGGGGAAAGCGAATACCTGCTGAACGGCGCGCCCTGCAGGTTGAAGGATATCCTGGACCTCTTTATGGACACGGGGATGGGGGCGGATGCGTACTCGGTGATCGAGTTGAAGATGATCGAGATCATTCTCAGCGACCGGACGGACGAGCGCCGCCGCCTGTTTGAGGAGGCCGCGGGAGTAACGAAGTACAAGCACCGCCGGAAAGCCGCCTACCGGAAGCTTGAAGCGGTCCAAGCAGATCTCATACGGGTGAACGATCTCGTTTCTGAAGTGCAGAAGGCAGTCTCTTCGCTGGAGCGCCAGGCCCGGCGTGCCGAACAGTTCAACGGCGTGAAAGAGCGGCACCGGGCGCTGGAAATAGACCTCCTTGAACGCGAATTTGCACAGGTGCACTCCCGGCTGGCGCCCCTGCTCGCGCGCAGACAGACCCTGCAACAGGAGCGTTCGGTGACGGACGAGGACCTGAGCCTCATCGAAGGACGACTGGAGGAGTTGCGCACCCTGGTTCTGACTTCCGAGAGGGAGCTGGCGGAAGCCCAGCGTGATGTGGTGCTTCAGCGCGAGGCGATACACGGGGTTGATGAGAGGAATCTTGTCGCGGCGGAACAGGCGAAGGCCGGCCGTGCACTTATCGCCCGTCTTGCCGGTGAGGATCAGGAACTGGAGCGGGAGCGTGTGCGGCAGGAGACACTGCGAGAAGAGTCCCAGAGCGCGCTGACAACTCTTGCCGTCCGTGAGACTGCTATCACCCAAGAGAGCGCTCTGCGTGAGCGCGAGTTGGAGGAAGCGGCACAGCTGGTCGAAGAGAAGAAAGTGGAAGTGCGCAGCTTGAACGGGCTCTTGCTGGCGGCGGTCCAGCGCAGCGCGGAGCGTCAGGCAGAACACGACCGTCGCAGGGGGCATCTGGAAGTCCTCAAATCGAACCTGGGAGAGGTCGATGGGGATACTGCCGCATACGCCGCGGACCTGGTCCGGCTGGGCGAGAATTTTTCTGGATTGACAGACGAGGACCATCAGCTCCGCCGGTCGTTCGCGGAAGCAGAAATGCAGTTCTACGATGCAGAGCAGAAGAAACGCAATTTGCGGGACCGTGCGGATGAGCTGCACCGCCGGGCAACGGAAGTCCGTGCGGAGATGGAGCGGGCTGCCGGCCGCATGGAATTTCTCCAGGGGCTGATCGAGAGCCGGGAAGGCCTTCCGGAGAGTGTGCGGTTTCTCGGTGCGAGCGAGCAATGGTCGTCGCGCGGAACGCTGACTGTTGCGGATGCAGTGCATGCGGAAGACGAATACCGGGTGGCGATTGAAGCTGCCTTGGGAGACGCGGGAAGTCTCGTGGTCGTCAACCGGGCCGAGGATGCGGAGCAGGGGATCCTCCTTCTCAGGGAGCAGGGGAAAGGGAAAGCGACGTTTGTTTGTCTTGACCGTCTGCCGCTCATCAACCGACGTTACGAGATTCCGGAGGTACCGGGAATACGCGGCTGGGCGCTTGACGTGGCCCGTTTTGACGAGGAGCTTGCGTCACTATTCGGCTTCCTGCTGGATCGCGTGCTGCTCGTCGACACAATCGAGACGGCCCGGCAGGTGACGCGTGACCATGTGGGCCTGCGGTGTGTAACACTTGATGGCGAGATCGCGACATCCGTGGGTGTGCTGCGTGGTGGCAGCCGCCGCCATGAGGAAGGCGGGGCAATCGGCAAGCGGCATCAGATTGAAGAGCTCCGCGAACAGATGGCGGGGTTCGAAGCCCGGCTGTCGTCGATCGCCGCCGAACGAGATGCCGTGGTTGCCGAGCACGATGGGCTCGACCTCAAGCGGCATCAGGATGCCGTGAAGGCAATCGAGCGGGAAATGCATGCGATCGAAATGCGGATCGCGCAGGTGGCGTTTGAGAGGAAGCGTGCCGATGAGAGCATCGCCGCGAGCAAGGAACAGCAGGCGAGGCTCCTGACGGAAATCGCATCGGTTGAGACCGAGATTGCCGGCGATGAGCCCGCCCTTGCCGCGGTCCGGGCGGAGCAGGAGGGGATCGACCGGCGGTTGCAGGACGCGCGTGCCGCGCTGGATCGGCTCGAGCAGGAATTGGCACAACGCGCACGGGTGACGCAGGATATCGAACTTGATCTGGTGCACCTGCGCAATGAGACCCAGGCAGTCACGGCAAGTCTTGCGCGCGCTACGCAGAGCCTCGAGACGATTGTCGAAACGCTTGAGAAACACCGTGCGGACGCGGAACGGACCCTCCAGGCAATTGGCGTCGTCGAGACGGGTGTGGAAGTGAACCGTCTCGAACTCGAACGTCTCTATCAGGAACGGACTCTCCGCGAACAGCGGAGAGCGGAGATAGAGGCTACGGCGACGCGCCAGAAGAATGAAATGCATGCGGCGGAACTCCGCATTCGGGATCAGCGGCGGGTGCATGACGATGCTCTGCGCATCCTTCATGACACCGAGCTGAAGATTGCCGATCTCCAGGCCCGCGCGGAACACCTGACCGGCCGTGCCCAGGAGGAATTCGAAATCAGTCTTACATTGAAGACCTACCCTGATTCGGAATTCGTCGACTTTGCCCAATTGCGCGAAGAGATCCAGGGCTTGAAGGAGAAGATCAAGTCGCTGGGGAATATCAACTTCGCTGCGTTTGAGGAGTATTCAACCGAAAAACAGCGCCTGACCTTCATGGTAGGACAGCGCCAGGACCTGCTGGACGCGGAAAAAACCCTTCTGGCCACCATCGAGGAAATCAACGCGACGGCGCAGAAGAAATTCCTCGACACGTTTGACCTCATCCGGACAAATTTTATCGAGACCTTCAAGAGTCTGTTCGATCCCGGAGATGAGTGTGATCTCAAACTCGAGGAGGGAGTCGATCCGCTGGAGGCCCGCATTGAAATCGTCGCGAAACCCCGTGGAAAACGCCCGACCTCAATTGATCTCCTCTCTGGAGGCGAAAAGACTCTCACGGCCACCGCCCTGCTCTTTGCAATCTATCTTGTGAAACCCAGTCCGTTCTGCATTCTGGATGAAGTAGATGCGCCTCTGGATGATGCGAATATTGACCGTTTCACCCGCATTTTACGTAAGTTTTCCGGAAACACGCAGTTTATCGTCGTCACGCACAACAAACGGACGATGGAGGCGGCGAACGCTATGTACGGCGTCACCATGGAGGAAGAGGGGGTCTCAAAACTCGTGACGGTGCGTTTCAACCAGGAGTCGCAAATTGCATCTGCGACGGTGGCGATTGCGTGAGCAACGCACTGAAACTGTTCCTTGACTTTGATGGTACGATCGCGCGCGGCGATGTGGGGAATGCGTTCTTCCGCCACTTTGGCGGAGGAAATTGTGCGCAATGGATTACACGCTACCGCGAAGGCATCATTTCAGCCCGCGCCTGTTTTGAGGGAGAGCGTGAGGCTATGGGGCGCGTGCGGCGCGAAGATGCCGAAGCGTTCCTCCAGACGTGCCAGACCGACCCCGGTTTCACCGCCCTGATCAGGTTCTGTGAGGGGGCGGGCATCCCCGTGACGATCCTGAGCGATGGTCTGGACTTCTATATCGCGCCGTTGCTGCACAACGCGGCGCTGGATGACATCCCGTACTATGCGAACCGGCTGCGGTGGGAACCCGCAGGCGATGATGGACGCGCGGCCCCGATTCTCGAATTCCCTTTTGGCAATGCCGAGTGTGACCGATGCGCGTGCTGCAAGCGGAATATCATGCTGACTGCATGCGGGGAAGAGGACGTCATCGCCTATGCGGGGGATGGGTACTCCGACCGGTGTCCGGTTGAGTACGCGGATATCGTCTTCGCCAAGGGAGCGCTGCAGGCGTGGTGCCAGAAACAGAACATCAGCTATTTTCCCTACAACGATTTGCACGATGTCCGGTCTCGACTGGAAGCTCTGGCGCACCGTCGCACCATACGCCGCCGTCCCCGGGCGGAACAACGGCGCAGAGAGGCATTTGCAGCGGAAGCATGAGCACCGACCACAGCATACGCGCATGGATGTTCAAGTACCGGAGCTATACACCCATTCCGTTTCTCCTCGCGATGCTGGCGTTTGCGCGACCGTCGATTGCCAGCCTCTGCATCGGCCTTGCTGTCGTAGCCCTCGGGGAGGCGATCCGATTCTGGGGAGTGTCGATCGCGGGCTCGGAGACACGCACAACGGGATCCGTGGGGGGGACGTACCTGATTACCACGGGACCCTTTGCGTACGTGCGGAACCCGCTGTACCTCGGGAACATGCTCCTGTACGCCGGTGTCGGCATCATGTCGATGGCGCTTTTCCCATGGCTGCTCATTGCGGCGCTTCTCTGGTTCGTGTGCCAGTACACCCTGATTGTGCTGCAGGAAGAAGAGTACCTTGCCGGCCACTTCGGACCGGCATACGCGGAGTACAGGCGGAATGTCCACCGGTTTCTTCCGCGGCTGTCGCCGTATCGTGATGCATCGCCTGCACCGAAACGGGTGAGTGTCGGCGAGGGCCTCGCCTCGGAACGGCGCACCCTGCAGGCAATCGGGCTTGTGATCCTTGTGCTGACAGCGCTGTTCGTATGGCAATCGGTGAGAGGGTGACGTGGAGGTCAAGCGGGTGATGATGATCGCGGGCGACCCATCGGGAGACCTGCACGCTGCAGGAGTCGTGCGGGAGTTGAGGCGGCTTGTCCCTTCCATCGAGATCTTCGGTATGGGCGGCGGCGAGATGGGGCGGGAGGGCATGGACCTGACGGTACACATGTCCCACATGGCGTTCATGGGATTTGTGGAAGTCGTCCGTCATCTGCGCACGATCATGCGTGTCCAGCGCGCACTCGAACAACAGATGGACCGCCGGCGTCCCGATGTCGTGCTCCTCATCGACTATCCGGGGTTCAATTTGCGGTTTGCACAGGCTGCGCACCGGCGCGGCATCCCGGTGCTGTACTATATCAGCCCGCAGGTCTGGGCCTGGCACAGGAGCCGCGTGAAGCGGATGAAGCGGCTGGTCGACAAGATGCACGTGATTTTTCCGTTTGAGGAGGAAATCTACTCAGCCCAGGGTATCCCCGTGGAGTTTGTCGGTCATCCGCTTGTGGAACGACTGAAGGTCAGATCCAACCGCGAAGAATTCTTTCACTCGCACGGGCTGATTCCGGATAAGAAGTTGCTCGGCCTGTTCCCGGGGAGCCGGGTGCAAGAAATTGAACGCATTTTGCCAACGATGGTCACGAGCGCACAGACACTGAGCACCATGATGGACCTGCAGGTGGCGATCGGCGTTGCTCCTAATCTTGGCCGCGCGGTGGTGTCGTCATTCGTGCCGGCGTCAAGCGGGTTCCGATTGATCGAGAATGCGACGTACGATCTCATGCGGCATGCCGACGCGGCGATTGTGACCTCCGGAACCGCCACGCTGGAAGCCGGATGGTTCGGGACACCCATGGCAGTGGTGTACAAGACCTCTCCGGTCACCTATGCGATCGGCCGCATGCTTGTCGATGTCCGCCATATCGGATTGGTCAATATTGTCGCAGGTCGCGGCATCGTACCTGAATTGATACAGGGGCAATGCACCCCCGGACGGCTTGTGGCAACCATGACACCGTACCTTACGGATGCGGCTGCGGCCTCCGCGATGCGCGCAAGCCTCTCGGTGGTCCGTGATCGGTTGGGGGCTGGTGGCGCCTCGATGAGAGTGGCGAAATCCATCCTTGCATGGAGGGCTGCAGCATGAACCGGCGACTCTTCGCTGGGATGTTCCTTGTGCTTGCCGTCATTTCGGGTTGCGGACCGACAGCGGAAATCCCGCGTCCGGAACCGGCGCCCACGCTGGTGAGCCGTGAGGAGCTTTACCGGGCAGGACACCAGCTGTATCTGGAGTCGCAGTATGACAGCGCCGCGGCGCTACTGCGACGGGCATACAAAATGGACACGAGTGTTGTTGAACCCGTCAGGGATCTGGCCCAGCTGCACTATGAATGGGCTATGCGGGCGCCCGAGAAGAGCCGCGAACGCACGCAGCGTTTGCGCACGGCACGGATGTACTTTGTGCGACTTGATGCTCTCGGTGACCGGACATCGGATGTGTACGAGCGTTTGTGCGAAATCTCCATGAGTCTGAATGACGACCGCTCCTTCGTGCGGTATGCCAGGAAAAACGCCGAGCTCTATCCGTACGACCGCCAGTTGTTCAACCTCGCCCGGGCGTATTTTGAAGTCGAAGACTTCCAGAGCGTCATCAAGTCCACGAAGGAATCGATCGATCGGTTCAAGAGCTCGCCGTATATCACCAGTTATTACCGGTTGCTCGGCCGTGCCTACATGAAGATCGGACGCGACCAGACCGCCGAGAAGACTCTGGCTGCGGGCGTGAAGGAAGCGGAGGCCCGGCTTGCCGCACTCCGCACTCAGGGTGCCGGTGAGGGAACCGACCAATGGCGGCGGGCACATGACGATAAGATCAATATGTTGCTCGCACTCAAGCAACTCCATACGACGTACCGTGCCGACGACAAACTCGGGCGGGTGGAGCAACAGTTGAAGGAGGAGGGGTACGGCAAGTAAGGTGTTGCTCCCTCTTTCGTGGGTGTACGGTGCCATCATCGCGGTTCGCAATGCCGCGTTCGACACCGGCATCTTCCGGTGTCGCAGTGTCGGCGTCCCGCTCATTGCCGTCGGAAACATGACTGCGGGAGGTACGGGGAAGACACCGGTTGTTGAGATGCTGGTGCGGTTGCTGCGCCAACGTGGATTGTCTCCCGGTGTCATCAGCCGCGGATACGGGCGGACGGGCAGGGGGGTGGTGGTCGTTGCGGACCGTGAGCGCGTGTATGCGGATGCCGGGACCGGCGGGGATGAACCCGTGCAAATCGCCCGGAAGTTCCCGGGAGTGCCGGTCGTAGTGGGTGAGCGACGGTTCGATGCCGCGGTCACGGCTGTTCGGCAGTGCGGGGCGCAGATCGTCATCTCCGACGACGGCTTTCAGCACCGCTGGCTCCACCGGGATTGCGATCTGGTGGCGGTGGATGGATCGAGTGACCTTGCCGCCGAACCCCTGCTGCCGGCAGGGTTGCGTCGTGAGCCGATGCGCGCTCTGCGGCGGGCGCACATGGTTGCCCTGACCGGGTGCCGTGACGCCGGGGAAGCGACGGAGCGGGGCAATGCATTGCGGAGGTGGTTCGCCGGCCCCATCGTGTCCATCGAACGCTCGTTGGAGGCTCTCGAGGAACCCCATGCAGGGGAACGCTACTCCGCTGACCGCTTGCGTGGAACAGCGTGTTATGCATTCAGCGGCATCGGTAACCCGTCGCGGTTTGCCGCGGACCTGATCCGTGCGGGGGCCCGTCTGGCGGGCGAGCGCAGGTTTCGTGATCATCACCGGTTCACACATGCTGAATTGACGGAGATCATGGCGGGTGCGCGTGATGTGCGGGCGGATGTGCTTGTGACGACGGAGAAAGATGTCATGCGGATACGCGCTGACCGGGGCGCGATGGATCTGTTGCGCGGAGGAATGCCGCTCTGGGTTCCGCTGCTGGAGGTGCGCGCAATGCCGCCGGAGCCACTGGACGCGATGATCACCGGGTTGATGACAGGAGTTCAGTAATGCTTCATGTTGCGCTGACGGATGCCATGGGCTCCGCGGTGAAAAAAGCCCGCTACACAGCATGGATGGAGCGTTGGATCCCGGATGTGGAAATCCACCTGCTTTCGTATACCCGGGACAATAGTGCGGAAGTGGTGCAGTGCGCAGGGCTAGTGCTCTCGGGCGGCGGTGATGTGGACCCTCTCCTGTATCACCGTCCCGATGCGGTGCCGATCGCACAGGAAGTCGACAAGAAGCGGGATGCGTTTGAAATGCGCGTCATCGAGTCGGCATTGCGGCGGCGCATGCCGGTATTCGGCATCTGCCGCGGAACACAACTCTTCAACGTGTTCCATGGAGGTTCGTTGCTGCCCGATATCGAAGCCGCCGGCTATCAGTCGCACAGGGGCGATGGGGGAGACCGGCGTCACGGCATCGACATTGTGCCCGGCAGCAGTCTGCATGCACTGTGTGGAGTCGTGTCAGGGGATGTGAACTCCTCTCATCACCAGGCCATCGAGCGGGTCGGACAGGGAATGCGGGTTGTGGCGCGATCACCCGAAGGTGTCATCGAAGCCGTGGAATGGGAAGACCCGCAGGCACACGCGTTCGCCCGGCTCGTACAGTGGCATCCCGAGCGCATGGATGACTCGGAAAACCCTTTGATGTATGCACTTATTCAAAACTTTACAGCAGCTATTCAACACTTTATCACTTCTTAAGGACGTTGCATGAAAAAGTACGTGTATTACTTCGGTAAGGGAAAAGCGGAAGGCCGCGCAGAGATGAAAGAACTCCTCGGCGGCAAGGGTGCAAACCTCGCAGAGATGGCCAGGCTGGGCATTCCCTGCCCCGCCGGCTTCACCATCACGACGGAAGTGTGCACCTATTACTACGACCACAAGCGGACCTATCCGGTCTCGCTGCAGAAAGAGGTCAACGGTGCGCTGAAACGCATCGAATCGGTTATGGGCATGAAATTCGGCAACCCCGCCAACCCCCTGCTTGTGTCGGTCCGTTCTGGCGCGCGCCGGTCGATGCCCGGGATGATGGAAACCGTTCTGAACGTCGGGCTGTGTGCTGCGACAATCCCCGGCTTGATCGCCAAGACGAAGAACGAACGTTTTGTGTGGGACGCCTACCGGCGGTTGATCATGATGTACTCCGACGTGGTCATGGAGAAGGCCGCGAGCATCGAGCCGGCTGAAGGCAAGGGCATCCGTGTGCAGCTCGACAAGATGCTGCACGAGCTGAAGACCGGAAAGGGCTATGCATCCGATGCCGACATCTCTGCTGCGGACCTGAAGGATCTATGCGAGCGGTTCAAAGCGCGTGTGAAGGAAGTCCTCGGCAAGGAATTCCCCGATGATCCCCGCGAACAGCTCTGGGGGGGGATCGGCGCAGTCTTCTCTTCCTGGAATGGCAAGCGGGCAGTATCGTACCGCCGCATCGAGCGTATTCCGGACGAATGGGGTACGGCAGTGAGCGTCCAGGCGATGGTGTTCGGGAATATGGGCGACAGCTCGGCGACCGGTGTGGCCTTCAGCCGCAACCCTGCCACCGGCGAGAACAAATTCTTCGGTGAGTGGCTCGTGAATGCGCAGGGCGAGGACGTGGTGGCCGGCATCCGCACTCCCAACCCGTTGAATGAATCCACCAAGAGCGAGTACAACCGTCATCTCCCGTCGCTTGAAACGGCGATGCCCGGCCTGTACAGGGAACTGGATCACATCCGCGTGAAGCTGGAGAAGCACTTCCATGACATGCAGGACATCGAGTTCACGATCCAGGAAGGGCATCTGTGGATGCTGCAGTGCCGGGTGGGGAAGAGAACCGGTACGGCCGCTCTCAACATGGCGATGGACATGCTGGGAGAGAAACTGATCGACGAGAAGACTGCAGTGAGCCGTCTGACACCCGATCAGCTTGATGAATTGCTGCACCCCATCGTCGATCCGAAGGCGGAGAAGCAGTCCGAGCCCGTTGCAGGCGGGTTGCCGGCGGGTCCGGGGGGCGCATGCGGGCAGATCGTCTTCACGGCGGCCGATGCGGTGGAGTGGGCGAAGCAGGGGAAGAAAGTGCTCCTGGTGCGGGAGGAGACGAATCCGGAGGACGTCGAGGGTATGCGTGCGGCCGAAGGTATTCTGACGGCCCGCGGCGGCATGACAAGCCATGCCGCGCTTGTCGCCCGCGGCTGGGGGAAATGCTGCATCGTCGGCTGCGGTACACTGCACATTGATGCGCATGCCAGGACCATGACCGTAGGTGAGAAGGTCTACCGGGAAGGGGATTGGTTCACACTGAACGGCACGCGCGGGTATGTGTATGCCGGCAAGCTGGCGATGGTCAGCTCCACGGAGAATCCGCAGTTCGTGCACTTCATGAAGATCGTGGACAAGTTTCGCACGATCGGCGTGCGCACCAATGCGGACACGCCGTCCGACGCCCAGAAAGCGCGCGAGTTCGGCGCGGAGGGCATCGGCCTGTTCCGCACCGAACACATGTTCTACGGCAAGCACTCCGAACAGCCGCTTTTCATCCTGCGGAAGATGATCATTTCCCGCACGGAAGGGGAGCGCCGCGCGGCGCTGGCCGAACTCTATCCGTTTGTCAAGAAAGACATCAAAGACACGCTTGCGGTGATGGATGGACTGCCGGTCACCGTGCGTTTGCTTGATCCGCCGTTGCACGAATTCGTGCCGAAAGGCGCGGAAGAACGCAAGAAGCTGGCATCGGCACTCGGCATCACGGTGGAAGACATCGCCATGCGCGCGGATGCGCTCCATGAGAGCAACCCGATGATGGGTCATCGTGGTGTCCGTCTGGGCATCACGTATCCCGAAATCACCGAAATGCAGGTGCGTGCCATCCTGGAATCCACAGCCGAGCTCAAGGCCGAGGGCAAGACGGTGCTTCCGGAAATCATGGTCCCGGTGGTCGGCATCAAGAATGAACTGGATCATCAGCGTGCCATCGTCGATGCCATTTATGCGGAGGTATGCGCGAAGTACTCCCTGAAGAAGATCGACTATCTCTACGGGACGATGATCGAAATTCCGCGTGCAGCATTGACGGCGGACAAAATCGCCGAATCAGCGGAGTTCTTCTCCTTCGGAACGAATGATCTCACCCAGATGGGTTTCGGGTTCTCCAGGGACGACATCGGCAGCTTTGTGCCGGAATACCTGAAGCTGAAGACGCTGCCGGCGGATCCATTCCAGATACTGGATCAGGAGGGCATTGGTCAGCTTGTGCGTATGGCCATTGAGAAGGGACGGGCGACGCGACCCAAGTTGAAGATCGGCATCTGCGGCGAGCACGGCGGCGAGCCGTCGTCGGTGGCATTCTGCTACCGCGTCGGGATGAATTATGTCTCCTGTTCACCGTTCCGCGTGCCGATTGCCCGGCTGGCGGCGGCGCAGGCCGCGATTGCCGGCGGTGCCAGCGCGGCAACCGGAACAAAGCCGGCGCGGAAGAAAGTCCGGAGCGCCGCGAAGAAAGTCCGGAACGCCGCGAAAAAAGCAACTCCACGGAAGCGAAAATAATCATCGCCCGACACGTCCCCCGCGTGCCCCCGGTTGGTCCGGGAGGCGCGCGGGGAGTTGTTGATCAATCAGGAGTGTATGCAGCATGAAACTTTCCGACTTCCGCTACCCCTTGCCGCGGAACCTGATTGCCAAGTACCCGGCAAACCCGCGTGATAATGCGCGCCTCATGGTGTTGAACCGTGCCGACGAATCCATCGAGAGCATGCGGTTTCACGATATCACCAGATTCTTCAAGAAGGGGGATTGCCTGGTGGTGAATGAAACCAAGGTGTTCCCGGCCCGGCTGTTCGGCCGGAAGGAAAAGACCAACGCGAAAATCGAGGTCTTCCTCCTGCGAGAGCTGAACAAGGAGGAAAACATCTGGGATGTGATTGTCGACCCCGCCCGCAAAGTGCGCATCGGCAACAAGATCTTTTTCGATGAGGGGCGGTTGTGGTGTGAAGTCATCGATAATACGACTTCGCGTGGCCGCACCGTGCGCTTCAATGTCAGCGGTGATTTTTTTAGAATCATTGAGCGCATCGGCAAGATGCCGCTGCCGTACTATATCAAGCGTGAATCCACCGAGAAGGACAAGGAGTCCTATCAGACCGTGTTCGCAAGATCCCTCGGCGCCGTCGCGGCTCCGACGGCGGGATTGCATTTCACCAAACGGTTGCTGGCGACGCTCAAACGGAAGGGTGTGCGCATCGTGCCGGTGGTCCTGCACGTCGGCCTCGGATCATTCCGGCCCGTTGAAGTGGAAGACCTGACCAAGCACAAGATGGATTCCGAGTACTACGAGATTCCCGACGTGACCGTCGACGCGGTGAACAAGACCATCGATGCCAAGGGCAATGTATTCGTGGTCGGCACAAGCACCTGCCGGGCCGTGGAATCGAGCGTGACCACCGACGGCCATCTGAAAGCCAACAGGGGATGGACGGACAAGTTTATCTTCCCTCCGTACGAATTCAAGATTGCCGACCGGCTGGTCACGAATTTTCACATGCCGGAATCGACGTTGCTCATGCTCTCGTCGGCCTTTGCAGGCCGTGATTTCATGATGAAGGCGTACAAGCGGGCTATTAAAGAGGGGTACAGGTTTTTCAGCTACGGCGATGCAATGCTGCTGATGTAGCCGTCGCCCGGCGTGCGTGTCCATGAAACTCGCCCTTCTCATACTTGTCAACGTCGCAGTGATCGGGCTCTTCGTGCGGCTGTTCCGCACGAAGAACCTGCTTGCCTATTTCAGCGGCGGCCGGTGGTGGCTGACGTGGCTTTCCATCGCCGTGATCACGCTGATGGACGAGCTTACCTCGATTTTCTACGCTCCCAGCGAGGCCTTCCGCTTCATCGGGTCCTACGCCATTCCCTTCATCGCGATCACCTCGCTGCTGATGCGTTTCCTCTCGACCCGCATGGTGGAGATCGCGGAGATTCTTGACCACCACAAGATCCGCGGCGGGGGCGTGTATTCATTCTCCTACCTTACACTGGGGCCGACGTTCTCGTTCATCGCCGTGGCGTCGATCATGGTCGATTACGTGCTGACGGCATGCATCTCGACTGTCAGCGCCGTGGAGAACGGCCTGACCTTCATTGCACTCGGCCCGGTCACGAAGATGGGGATCCAGTTTGCCGTGGTGTGGGGGATTGCCGGACTGAACATCATCGGGATCAAGGAAAACGCCCGGTTCACGTTCGGCATCTTCTTTTTTGTGGCGCTCGTCTTGCTGACCCTGCTCGCCTCGGCATTGTACGAAGCCCCCGCTTCTTCCTGGCAGCAAATCGGCGCAAGCTATGCCAATGTCGGCACCTTTTTCCGGGACCACTCGCTCTGGAGCGGCTACGGCTTCGTTGTGGTCTGCGTCGCAGGATGCATACTCGCGTACTCCGGGATAGAGTCCGTTGTGCAGACTGCAGGACTCACACGCAGCTGGAAGGATACGGGCAAGGCGTATATCTTCCTTGCGCTCACCACCGGAATTTTCACCCCGATGATCTCCATGCTGGTATTGAGTTCAGGAATCGATCCTGCGCATCATGAAACAGATCTCATTACGCAGTTTGCTGCCCGGTTGAATGGCATCCCGTTCGGCTTCATCGTGGGGGGGGTGGCCAGCATTGCACTCATCATGGCCGTGAACACGGCATTCGTGGCCTCCAGCGAACTTATGGAGCGTGTGGCGCACCGGTACAGCTTTCGCTGGATCATCAAGACGAATGACCGCCAGTCATTGTACCGCATCCATGTGCTCAATGCGATCTTCTTTTCGGTGATCATTCTTCTGACCTCAGGAAGCCAGAGGATGCTGGCGGAGATGTACGCCCTCGGGCTCGTCGCAAGTTTTGCCATCAACATGGGCAGCCTGCTGTACTACCGGTATTTTACGGGAACGAAGGAGATCCGTGAATACCATACGTCGCGGTTCGGTACCCTCGTGCTGTTTGTGATTCTCCTGAGTTGCTTCATCTATCTCGCGATGAGCAAACCGTACGGCATCGCGCTCTGGTCGGTGGTGTCGGTGTTCTTCCTGTTGGTGGGATTCCGCGTCGCGCGGCGGCGCGCACCCGAAATCGTGCAGGTGGCACAGACCGATACGCCCATGCAGATGGTGTTCGCTCTGGCGGACGCCCCGGGCGATACCATTGACATTTTCTTCAAGCGGCCCCAGGAAGAAGGATTGCTTCCCAACCCCGTGGTGGCCTTTGTTACATTCTACTCACCGCGGACGGGCATACCACCCCGCATGTCCGAAAACCACTATCGTTTTGCGCAAACCGGTCAATCGCTGTTCGATAGCATCACGGAGCTGCTGTACGTGCTGAAATACGAGCTTCCGCATAAGCAGGTGACCATTCACATCGGATGGCCGCGCTCGTCGTGGATCGATCGATTCTCCATCGGCGTGATGGTATTCAGCATGATGCGGTTACCCGACATGTTTCCCGAATTTCATTTCATGATTGAATATTTCCCGAAGAAGAATGCGTGACATCGCGGTCATCATTCCCGCCGGCGGAACGGGGAGGCGCATGGGGGGGCGTGTACCGAAGCAATTCCTCCGTCTCATTGACCGGCCGGTCCTCGTTCACTCTGTGCGGGTGTTTGAACGGATCCCTGCGGTGCGGCAGATTGTTATCGCCGTTCCGGCGGACTATGTCGCCCGCACACAGCGTCTGCTGCGCAAAGAGGGATGCCGGAAAGTGACAATGGTCGTGGAAGGCGGTCGCGAACGGCAGGTGTCCGTCCGGAGGGCACTCGGCAAACTGAAGGGGGAGCCTTCACTTGTGCTGATTCATGACGCCGTGAGGCCCTTGGTTTCCCTGCAGGTCGTTAGAGAAGTCATCAATGCGGCAGAACGATGGGGGGCGGCGGTGGTGGGAGTCCGCCTGAACGATACGGTCAAAATAGAAGGTAATCGCGGTTTCTACGGTTCTACCCTTCCGCGTCACCTTCTCTGGGCCGTTCAGACCCCCCAGGGGTTCCGGACGCATCTCATTATAAAGGCCCACCAGCTGGCTCTGAAAGCGCATTTCGCCGGAACCGATGACGCTTCCCTGGTCGAAAGAATGCGAATTCCGGTCCGTATTGTCCAGGGAAGCCCTCGAAATTTGAAGATTACGACAAGAGACGACCTCCGTATCGCCAGACTCCTCTTGTCGTAGGTCGGCCGTGTTGCGCGTGGTTTTCCATTTTGGTATATTACAACCTCCATTTCCATTATGCACAGGATTCCATGCTTCCCATTAGCATCATAGCTGCGCTGAGCTATCTCATCGGGTCTATCCCCACGAGCATCATCGTTGCCCGAAAGGCCCGGGGAATCGACATCCGCCACTTCGGAAGCGGCAATGCCGGTGGGACGAACGTGATCCGCGTGCTTGGCTGGAAAGCGGGTGCGTTCGTGATTGCGATGGATATGGCAAAGGGACTTGTGGCGACCATGATTGTTGCGCGGTTCATGTATGGCGCCCTGCCGTTTTCCAATGCGACGCCTTTCGATGACCTCACGGTGGTACGCATCATTGCCGGCTGCTCGGCGATTCTCGGTCACATCTGGACAGTGTTTGCGGGGTTCAAGGGGGGGAAGGGTATTGCCACGGCCGGAGGTGTGTTGATCGGGATTGCCCCGGTTGAGGTGGGGGTCTCGTTCGCCGTGTTTGCCCTCGTTTTCATGCTTACCCACTATGTCTCGCTGGGTTCTCTCAGTGCCGCGGTCACATTCCCGCTGACGATGTTCTTCCGCGAGAATGTGTTCATGGTGGAGGTGGAAGGGTACGGGACGTTGATCTTCTTCAGTATCGGCATCTCGTTGTTGATCATCTTCACTCATCGTTCAAACATCAAGCGTCTGTTGCGGGGAACGGAGAATCGGATTACGACACTCCGGTTTTTCCGGAAAAAGTCCGAACTCCCCTCGCAGGCCGGTTGATTCTTCTCACCCTTCGTTCGTATGCGCATTGCAATCCTCGGTGCGGGCGGCTGGGGAACCACCCTGGCCATCCTGCTGTCGGAGAATTCCCATTCCGTCATGCTCTGGTCGTATGACGAAAAGGACGCACAGAACATCCTGCGCACGCGGAAGAATCCGGCCTACCTCCCGGGCATAAGCCTTCCGGAGTCCATCACCGTCACCACCAACCTTGTCGAGGCAATTCGTGACAGGGATATGCTCGTCGTAGCCATCCCCTCCCAATTTATCCGCCGTTCGCTGGAGAAGTGCCGTGACATGGCGTTCGACGACGTGTTGCTGGTCAATGTCGCCAAGGGTATCGAAAACGGCACGCTCATGACGATGTCGGAGATGTTGCACGACACGTTACCCCGCCTTACGCCGGACCGCATCGCGACACTCTCCGGACCGAGCCATGCGGAAGAGGTGAGCCGGCACATCCCCACAACCGTGGTGGTGGCTTCCGCTTCACTGGAAACCGCGCGCCTCGTGCAATCGGTGTTCATGACCCCCTACTTCCGGGTATACGCCAGCAATGATCTCCGCGGCGTGGAGATCGGGGGCGCACTGAAGAATGTCATCGCCATCGCGGCGGGTATCATTGATGGTGCACAACTCGGTGACAACACCAAGGCAGCGCTCATGACGAGAGGCATTGCAGAGATCGCCCGGATCGGCGTGGCACTGGGTGCCCAGGAGCGCACGTTTGCGGGACTTTCGGGAGTCGGCGACCTGATGGTTACTTGCATGAGCCATCACAGCCGCAACCGGCACATCGGCGTCGAAATCGGCAAGGGGAGGAAGCTACCGGAGATCCTGGCAGGCATGGTGATGGTCGCCGAGGGGGTCGCTACGACGCAGTCCGCTCACGATCTGGCGAAGCGTGTGGGAGTGGAAGTTCCCATCATAGAGCAGGTACACAAGGTTCTCTTCGAAGGGAAGGATCCGCTCCGCGCCTGCTCCGATCTCATGACGCGGGACCCGAAAGGTGAGATATGGTGACCGGGGAGTGAACACCGATGGTTCGCGGAGAAAGCACAACCCCGCCGGAGTTCACCTCCGGCGGGGTTGTGCACATGTACGGGCGCTGCGTCTCAGATGAACAGGGGCGCCAGCACCAGCGTGATGGTGCTCAAGAGCTTCACCAGCACGTGCAGCGAAGGTCCGGCCGTATCCTTGCACGGATCTCCGACCGTGTCTCCTACGACGGCTGCTTTGTGGGGATCCGAGCGTTTCCCGCCCAAGGCGCCGGTCTCAATGTACTTCTTGGCATTATCCCATGCGCCTCCCCCGTTGTTCAAGAAGAGGGCCATGAGGATGCCGGTGATTGTCCCCACCATGAGCAAACCGCCGACAACTTCCGGACCGCTCGCGCCGAAGGTCGGCCGGCCGGCGAGCTCGTAGATCCCCCGGAAAACAAGGCCCACGGCGACCGGCATGCCGACGGCAAGCAGACCCGGCGCGACCATTTCGCGCAAGGCGGACTTCGTGGCGATATCCACACACTGGGCATAATCCGGTTTTGCCGTGCCCTGCATGATGCCGGGGTTGTTCTTGAACTGCTCACGGACGTTGGTAATGATGGCGCCGGCAGCTCTTCCCACCGCTTTGATGGCGAGTGATGAGAAGAGGAAGACGAGGACCGCGCCAAGCAATGCACCCACAAACACTTCAGGCTTGTTCAGATCGATCGCACCGGAAAACGAGGGCATATACGCTTTTACCTCGTCCAGGTACGCGCTGAAGAGGAGGAATGCCGCGAGGGCCGCGGAGCCGACAGCATAGCCCTTGGTCAGAGCTTTCGTGGTATTGCCTACCGAATCCAGGCGGTCGGTGCGGTCGCGCACCTCTTTCGACTGGTGGCTCATTTCCGCGATGCCGCCGGCATTATCCGTAATCGGGCCGAATGTATCCATCGCCAGGACGTAGGCGGCAGTTGAAAGCATGCCCATGGTGGCAACAGCGGTCCCGAACAAACCGGCATGTGCCAGACCGGAGGCGGTGCCAAGGAAATAGGCGCCTATGATGGCTGCTCCGATGACGAGCACCGGGTAGCCTGTGGATTCCATGCCGACTGCGAGGCCGGTAATGATGTTGGTTGCAGGACCGGTTTTTGATGCTTCGGCGATGGAGAGGACCGGCCGGAATCTGTAGTCAGTGTAGTAGATCGTCAGGAGCACAAATGCGAGCGACGTCAGCACGCCGACAAGGCCGCACAGAAAGAAGTTGAAATAGTATTCGGCGCCGAGCAGCCACCGGGATGCCACGAAGAATCCTATCATTGCGAGAATTGCGCTGACATAGAATCCCCGGTTCAGCGCTTTCATCGGGTCTTCTTTGTCGTTTGTCTTCACGGAAAGGATGCCGATAGCCGAAGCGATGATGCCGAACGCACGGGCGACCAGGGGGAACATGATGATGCCGGCGAGCGGGAGGCCATTGGCGGCGAAGGTATCCTTGTTGGCGGCAAAGAGGCCGGCCGCCAGAATCATTGCGCCGATGTTCTCTGCTGCCGTCGACTCAAACAGATCCGCACCGCGGCCTGCACAGTCGCCCACGTTATCACCCACCAGATCGGCGATGACCGCGGGATTGCGCGGGTCATCCTCCGGGATCCCGGCTTCCACCTTGCCGACAAGGTCCGCGCCGACGTCGGCAGCTTTGGTGTAGATGCCGCCGCCCAGCTGGGCAAACAGCGCCACAAAGCTTGCGCCGAATCCATAGCCGACGATGAGCAGGGGGATCTTTTCAATACTCTCAGTGACCCCGGCCGCTTCCACGGCGGCAAACAGCCCGGCGACACCGAGCAGACTTAATGCCACGACGAAAAACCCCGATACTGCGCCACCACGGAGCGCCGGCTGCAGCGCGCTGTTCATGTCGCGCGTCGCCCCTGACGCCGTGCGGATGTTGGCGCGAATAGCGACCCACATCCCCATGTAGCCGGCCGCTGCGGAGCAGAGCGCGCCCAGAACGAACGAGAGCGTTGTCCAGAGCGCCAGTTCCGACGGCGCCGCCGGGTCGTTCGCCGAGTGCGCCCGCACAAATGCATAGAGGATGTAAATGAGGCACGCCAGGGCCACCGCAAGATAAATGATTGTGCGGTATTGCCGGCTGAGGAAAGCCTCCGCGCCCGCCTTGATGGCGTCGGAGATCTCCCGCATTTTCTCTGTGCCCGTATCGCGTTTCAGAACATCGCGCATCAGGTAGAGTGCAAACAACAGCCCCAGAATACTTATGCCAAAAATGAGCGTGAGTTCCATAATACAGAAGTCACTCCTTTCTAAGTGAGTGAGGAGCAGCACATGGAGAGTGAATGAACGGTTTGAACGACGGCGCTACGAAGCAGAAGTGCCATTCTTCTGGATTTGCCCGGCGGCCTGCTCACGGCGCCTGGCCGAACGATGCCGCAGGTACTTGTATAGCAAGGGAAGAATGGAAACGAAGATAACGATTGCGATGACATATTCTATACGCTTCTCAATCCCGGGAATGGACCGGCCGAGAAAGTATCCCAGCAGTGTCATGCTTGAAATCCAGACGATGGCACCGCCAACATTGAACATGGCAAAACGGCGGTACTTCATATCTGCGACCCCCGCCACCACGGGAGCAAACGTCCGTGCAAAAGGCATGAACTGTGCGAGGACAATCGTAATGCCGCCGTATTTTTCGTAGAACTCGTGGGTTTTGATCAGGTGGTCCCGCCGGAACCAACGTGTCTGGGGTCGATTGTACAGGGCCTGCCCGGCCTTATGGCCAATGAAGTATCCGCTGGCATTGCCGGTTATCGCAGCAACACAGAGGAGGGGAACCAGTATCGTGATGTCAAGCTGACCCCGTGCAGCAAACAGCCCTGCCGTCACCAGCAGGGAATCGCCGGGAAGGAAGAATCCGACGAGCAGTCCCGTCTCAGAAAACACGATGGCAAAGAGGCCGATGTACCCACCCCATATGATAATTTCCTCAAGCGTCGGCAGCTGTTCGAGCACAGTCCCTCTCGACTGAATGAATTTCAAACAAGATACGACGTTTGGCGATAAGAGACAACCGGAAACTTGCGTGTGGACGTGCTCAATCGTATCTTGCTTCAACCACCGCATCCAGGAAGGAGACTGAATGGCTGATCCTGTCGCAAGTTCGCCCGCCTGGACCTCCCGGCTCGTGCGCCATCCCGGTTTTCCCCCGGCAATTTGGAAACGAACGATGCTGCGATCCGCACACTCATGACACCCGGCACACCGTTCCTCTCACAGCCTGTGCAGTTCCTGAAAGGCGTCGGCCCTCGCAAGGCGGAGACCCTGGCCGGAGTAGGGATATCTACGGTGGGAGACCTGCTCTTCTACGTGCCGCGGCGGTATCTCGACCGGACATCCGTGCAGACCATCGCCCAACTGCGTTCATTGCCGGATAAGGGAGACCTTGCGTCCGACGCGGAGATCAGGCGGGAAGCAACAGTCGTGGGCACCGTCCGCTCATATCGTGTGCTGGGAGTGGGCCGGAAAGCCCGCTTTGTACTTGTCCTCGGTGACGACACCGGTTCACTCCAATGTATCTGGTTCGGGGGGGTACACTATTGGAAGACCCGGTTCACCATCGGGGACACGCTCGCGGTCTCCGGACAGCCGACCTGGTTCAGCAATGTCATGCAGTTTGTTCACCCGGATGTTGATTGGATCGGGGGGACCGGCGGGGAGGACGGCACAATCGACTGGAGCCGGGCACTGCACGCGGGGGGACTGGTTCCGCTCTATCCATCCACGCAACAGCTTTCCGGGGTGGGATTGGACAGTGCCGGGTTCCGGCGCCTTCTGGGGAACATTCTCCGCGCGCACGCGGACCAGATTCCCGATCCGCTGCCGCAGGTCCTGCGCGAGGGGCATCAGTTTGTCTCGTTGCGCGAAGCTCTTCAGCATGTTCATTTTCCGCCGGGGCCGCGTGAGCTTCAGGAGGCGCTGCGGCGGCTGAAGTACGAGGAGCTGTTCGAATTTCAGGTGAAGCTTGCGTTGCGGCGCCAGATGATGCAGCACGAAGTGCCAGGTATCGCCTTTGCGGTGCAGAGCCGTCTTGCGCGTCAGCTGGTGGATGCACTCCCGTTCTCGCTCACGCACGCCCAGGCCCGTGTGATTCGTGAAATTCTCGCCGACATGGCATTGCCCAGACCGATGAACCGCCTCCTTCAGGGAGACGTCGGGAGCGGCAAGACCATCGTTGCACTTGTCGCGATGCTGGTTGCGGTGGAGAATGGATACCAGGCGGGATTCATGGCGCCCACCGAAATCCTGGCCGAGCAGCACTACAGGACCATTGCCTCCCTTCTGGGAGCGCTTCCGGTGAATCACCGGTTGCTTGTGGGAGCCCAGCGGTCAAAGCTCCGCCGTGACGTTCTGGAAGACATGCGGCGCGGATCGGCTCAGATTGTTGTGGGCACACATGCACTATTCGAGAAGGAGGTCTCGTTCGCCCGGCTCGGCGTGCTGGTCATCGACGAGCAGCACAGATTCGGGGTCCTGCAGCGCGCACAGTTGCGTGCGAAAGGGGAGAACCCGGATGTGCTGGTGATGACTGCAACCCCGATCCCGCGCACACTCTCGCTCACGGTGTTCGGCGACCTGGATGTCTCGGTGATCGATGAATTGCCTCGAGGGCGGAAGCCGGTGCGGACCGTTCTGAAGTATGAAGACGAGAAGGATTCGGTGTACGCGTTCGTTCGCCGGGAGGTTCAGAAGGGGAGACAGGCATATTTTGTCTATCCCCTCATCGACGAATCGTCGAAGGTCGACCTGAAGGCGGCAACGTCCCACTATGAAGCCCTGCAGGAGCGGGTTTTCCCGGATCTCCGGCTCGGATTGCTGCACGGGCGGATGGCCAGTGACGAGAAAGAGGCCGTTATGGGCCGCTTTAAGGAGCGGGAGCTGGACATTCTCGTCGCGACCACCGTGATCGAGGTGGGCATTGATGTACCGAATGCGTCTGTGATGGTGATTGAGAATGCGGAGCGATTCGGCCTGTCGCAGCTGCATCAGCTGCGCGGGCGGGTGGGGCGGGGGGGCGAGCAGTCGTACTGTGTGCTTCTCGCCGAGCGATGGCTGGCGCGCCGTGTCCGCGGTGTGCAGGAGAACGCCGAGGAACGCCATGCGGCGGAGCGCCGGCTTGCCACTATGGTGCAAACCTCGGACGGCTTCCGCATCGCCGAGGTCGATCTTGAGATTCGCGGTCCGGGGGACTACTTCGGCACGCGGCAGAGCGGTATGCCTGAGTTCAGGGTGGCGAACATCGTGACGGACACCGCGGTGCTCGCGCAAGCGCGCGACGATGCCTTCGCACTTGTCGCAGCTGATCCTCATCTCCGTCACGACACTCATCGCGCTCTCGCCGACCATCTTCGATCGCGCTTCGTCGAGGAGATGACATTGCTTCAAGTCGGTTGAAATTGCACTTTTTCCTTGACAACCTCTCCAAATTGCGTATATTACAAACCATAATGAGTTCGTCGAACATTGCGGAGAGGTTCTGGTACATTTATACTCACGGCCTACGTCATCATCGATGACGGTTGCGCTCGTCTTCAACGCCAAAGCGGAAGCACCACCCACCTCAGCGAACATCCCCGAGCAGGCAGCAGAACCACCATCCAGCTCATCACCCGTTGACGTCACATCACATGCCGCGCGCACGAATGATGTGTTTGCCGAGTGGGACACCTACGAGACGATTCATGCGGTGCGTGATGCGATCGCCGAACGCTATGACGTCGAGTTGATCGAAGCGAATGAGGATGCCTTCGAGCGTCTCCGCCGGTTGCGGCCCGCATTTGTGTTCAACATTGCCGAAGGTCTGCACGGCGTGTCACGCGAGGCGCAGGTACCCGCGATGTTGGAGCTGTTGCGTATCCCCTACCTCGGTTCCGATCCGCTCACACTCACGGTCTGTCTTGACAAGGCGCGGGCGAAGGAGATCCTGGCGTACCACGGTGTCGCCACGGCACCCTTTGTCGTGATTCACGGGATGGACGAATTTGAAGACGCGCGCGTGAAGTTTCCGTCGATCGTCAAACCGTTGCATGAGGGATCGAGCAAGGGCATCTACAACTCGTGCGTCGTGCGGACGCCCGATGAACTCGAGCGCGAAGTGCAGACCGTGCTCACGGTGTACCATGAGCCCGCCCTGGTGGAGGAATTTCTGCCCGGACGCGAATTCACGGTGGCACTCATGGGCAACGGTGACGAGGTGCGGGTGTTGCCCATCGTGGAAATCCGCTTTGATGCGTTGCCCCCCGGCATGAACCCGATCTATTCGTATGAAGCGAAGTGGATTTGGGATACCACGGACAAACCGCTCGAGATCTATGCGTGTCCCGCGCCGCTGCGGCCGGACGAAGCGGAGGCGATCGAGGAGCTCTGCAGGAAGTCGTACCGCATTCTTCGTTGCCGTGATTGGACCCGGGTTGATGTGCGTATGGATGCACGCGGGCGTCCCTGTATCCTGGAACTGAATCCCCTCCCGGGCATTCTGCCGCGTCCGGAGGACAATTCCTGTTTTCCAAAGGCAGCCCGGACAGCGGGCATGAGTTACAATGAGTTGATCAACGCCGTTCTGGATATCGCGATGCAGCGCTGCGGTGTCCCCGTCCGCACTCCTGCGCTGGCGTCCACGATGTCACAATAACGGATATATTATGGCAAGAAAATTACGAATTTCAATACTTTATAACGAGCCTGTGGTGGGAGACGCAGCAGCCCGGCAGTACATAGCTGAGAACGGCCGCCTCCTGGAGGGCACTATTGCTCCTCCCCGCGGCCCGGCTGTGCAGGACATGCCATTGCCTCTGGATCTCTCCGAAGTGGGCGTCATGGAAGAGATGGAAGACATCAAGACGGCATTGGTCACGCTCGGCTACAAAACACAGATTTTCAATGTTAACAGTGACATCTTCCGTCTGATCGATTATCTGCGCACGGAAAAACCGGACCTGATTTTCAACCTCGTGGAGTGCCTCGAGAACGAATCCCTCCAGGAGATGAACGTTGCGGGCCTGTACGAACTTCTCAAAATTCCGTACACCGGAGCGGGTCCTCTGGCCCTCGGGACCGCACTGCACAAGCCCCGCGTCAAGGAAATCCTTCGCGCGCGCGGCATCGCCACCCCGGAATCGCACGTGTTCCGCGCTGCCGACCGGATCAGCCTTAAGGACGGGCTGACGTTCCCGCTGATCGCCAAACCCGCACATGAAGACGGGAGCGTGGGCATCAGCGATGCATCCATAGTCACTACTCTCGCCGAGCTGCGCAAACAGGTTCTCCATATCCACCGAGAATTCGCTCAACCCGCACTGGTGGAACAGTACATCGACGGACGAGAGCTGAATGTGGCAATCCTCGGCCACAAACATCCTCAGGTGTTGCCGATCTCCGAAATTGATTTTTCGGGACTCCTTCCCGGCATGCATCACATTGTGAGTTATGAAGCCAAGTGGATGAACGGCACCATCGCCTACCAGGGCACGCAGGGCGTCTGCCCGACAAAGCTTCCCTCCGGCAAAGACGCCGAGCTCAAGCGCGTCGCGCTCGAGTGCTTTCACCTGATAGGCTGCCGTGACTATGCACGGATTGATTTCCGGCTCACACCCGGCGGGGATGCGTACGTGCTCGAGGTCAATCCCAATCCCGATATCTCCGACGACGCAGGATTTGCCCGTTCCGCCCGGACCGCGGGTTTGTCCTTCCCGGAGACCATCGGCAAAATCGTGGAATCCGCACTGGAGCGCGCGCAATGAGCGGGAATGCCGCTACGGTTATCCGGCCGCTGCGCCGTGACGACCGGGAACCCCTCCAACGGCTTGTGGAAGCGACCGGCGTTTTTTCCCCGGACGAAGTCACCATCGCGCTCGAATTGATCGATACCGTATTGGACGAACCCGGTCAACAAGACTACTGCATCGCTGTGAGCGATGAGGACGGAACGGCCGTGGGCTACTATTGCCTTGGTCCGACACCGGGAACGACCGGCACGTATGATTTGTACTGGATTGCAGTCGCACCATGGCATCATGGCAGGGGCGTCGGATCCGCCCTCGACGCGCACGCTGAAGCGTTCGTCCGCTCATCCGGCGGACGTCTCATCGTCGCCGAGACATCTTCGACCCCACGTTACGATGCCACGCGGGCTTTCTATCACCGGCGCGGATATGCCGAGCTGGCCCGCATACGGGACTACTACAGCCCCGGTGATGATCTTGTGGTATTCGGCAAATATCTTGTCCCATGACACGGAGGATGAAAGGCACGTATGGAACTCTGGCAGGAGATGCTGCGACAGAGTGTGGACAGCGGTAAAGACCTCGTAGAGCGTTTCGGGTTCGACAAGGAGCTGGCGGACCGGCTGAACGGTTTGTTCCACATTCGGATCAACCCCTACTATCTTAGTTTGATTCGGTACCCGGGTGATCCTATCTGGCTTCAATGTATACCCGACGCGAAGGAGCTCGAGGAAGATGGTCTCCCGGAAGACCCCCTCGCCGAAGACTCCCACAGTCCCGTGCCGAGCATCGTTCACCGGTATCCGGATCGCGTGCTGTTCCTGACGACAAGTCAGTGTTCGATGTACTGCCGGTTCTGCACGCGGAAACGGAAAGTGGGCAATTCGAGCAAGATCAATATGAAGTACATCCAGGACGGGATTGACTATATCGCCGCCCATCCCGAGGTGCGCGATGTGATCCTGTCCGGCGGTGATCCGCTGATGCTCACCGATTTCATGCTGGAGAGGATCCTTGCAGGCCTGCGGGCCATCCCCCACGTGGAGATCATCCGCCTGGGCACGAAGATGCCGTGCGTGCTGCCGCAACGGTTCACGCCGAAACTGATGCGCATGCTCCGGAAGTACCATCCCCTCTACATCAACACGCATTTCAATCACCCGTGGGAATGCACCCCCGAAGCCAAACGGGCCTGTGAAATGATTGCCGACGCCGGCATCCCCCTGGGGAACCAGTCGGTGCTGATGAAGGGGGTGAATGACGATGCCGATACCATGCTCGAACTCATGCGCAAACTTCTTGCCATGCGCGTGCGCCCTTACTACCTCTACCAGGCGGATATCACCAAGGGTGCCAATCATTTCCGGACGCCGGTGAGCGTCGGGCTGGATATCATGGACAAGTTGCGCGGGCATACATCCGGTCTCGCCATTCCTTCTTTTGTCATCGACGCACCCGGAGGGGGAGGGAAGATCCCGCTCCTTCCGCAGTATGTGCTCGGACGGAACGGCAACCAGATCATTCTCCGCAACTACAAGTACGACATCTTCACCTATCCAGATGTCGAGGAAGAACCGAAGATTCCCACGCCGACCGTCGAGCGCCGGTACACGCGCCGCAAGGCCCGCCCTGCCCGCGTGCGTCCCCAATACATCGGGGAGGATGTACAGGTCTGAGTGTTCTGTCGGGTTGTTGAACAGGCATCGCGCCGGCCGGGATTCCACCGCGCCGGCGCCGCCGTTTTATTGCCTCTCTCTCTCGCAATCCGTAGATTATTCTCATGCGCATTCCAGACGACAAGATTGAGGAAGTCCGCAACGCCGCCGATATCGTGGACATCGTCGCTTCCACCGTGCGGCTCAAAAAACGCGGGCGCAGCTATGTCGGTCTCTGCCCTTTTCATCAGGAGAAGACCCCCTCCTTCACCGTCAGCCCGGACAAACAGATGTTTCACTGCTTCGGGTGCAGCAAGGGAGGCAATGTCTTCACGTTCCTGATGGAGCGCGACAAGCTCACATTCGTCGACGCCGTTAGGTTTCTGGCCGACCGCGCGGGCATCCGCCTCCCCTCCGCGGGCGGAGAACAGCGCGAGGGTGATGCCGAACAGGAACAACTCTTCGAGATCTGCAGAACCGCCGGGCTGCATTTTCAGGACAACCTCCTCAATCACGTCGAGGGTCAACTGGCCCTCGAATACCTGCGGCACAGGGAGTTTACGGATCAGACGATCCGCGCATTCGGACTCGGCTACTCTCTGAACTCCTGGGAGGATCTCCTCCAGTTCTCCCGGAGAGAGCATCGTGATCCCGCCCTCGTTGAGAAGGCCGGGTTGCTGGTGCGAAGGGAGGACGGCACCGGCTACTACGACCGTTTCCGCGGCCGGGTGATGTTTCCCATCCTCTCGGCCAGCGGACGGACGATTGCCTTCGGCGCCCGCAAGCTCCGCGAGGACGACACCCTGGGCAAATACATCAACTCCCCCGAAACGCCGATCTACAACAAGAGCAGGGTGTTGTACGGTCTGTATCAGGCCAGGGAGTCGATACGCGACAAGGAGTTCGTTGTGCTCGTGGAGGGTTATGCCGACCTGATCAGCGTCGTTCAGGCAGGGATCGGAAATATCGTTGCGTCAAGCGGGACGGCGCTCACCGATGAGCAGATCCAGCTGATCAGCCGCTATGCGCGGAAGGTGACACTGGTCTACGACGCGGATTCCGCGGGATCCAAGGCGACCCTGCGGGGGGGCGACCTTATCATCGAGCACGATCTGGATGTCCGTGTAGCGGAATTGCCGGCAGGGGAAGACCCTGATTCCTTCATCCGGAAGAACGGCGGGAAGGCTTTTGCCGCTCTTCTCGAGGGGGCCGAATCTTTTGTGGATTTCCGCGCACGTCAACTTCGCGCCGGCGGTTTGTTTGCCACCCCCGAAGGGAAAACCCAGGCAATCAGGTCGCTGGTCGAGACCATCGCGAAGTATCCCGATGAGCTCAAACGCACCTTCTATCTGAAACGCATCGCGCAGGAATACGACGTGTACGAAAGCGTGTTGCAGCGGGAAATGGAGAAGTTCATGCGACGTCCCGCGTCCCAGCAACGCTTCAGCCGGAAGCAGGAAACCCTGCCCGAGGCGCCGTCCCCCCCTGTAACCGAAACGGCCCCGCATCAGGACCTGCCCATCCCGGCTGCTGAGTGCGAACTCCTCCGTCTGATTCTCGAACAGAAAGGCGCGATGCTGCGCTATATCTTCTCGCGCATCGACAAGGACCTGCTCACTTCGGGGGCTGTGCGGCGTGTCATCGAGGCAGTCGACGCCCATGAAGAGGGAGGCGAACCGTGGGAACCCGGCACACTCATAGACGAGCTGGACACAGAGGATACCAAACAGCTGGTTGCACGCCTGATCATGCCCCGGCACGAACTGAGCAAGGGTTGGAGGGAAATGGGAACGGACCCTCCGCCACCCGACCCCTACGCAATTGCCAATGACTGCATACTGTTGCTTCATCTGCAACGTCTGGACGAGGGAATGCGGCAGGTGTACCGGAAGATGAAAGATGCGGAGTTGCGGGGAGAGGATACAGCGTTGTATCAGGAAGAAATACTCGCCCTGCAAAAAGAAAAACGGGGACTCAGACCGAAACCCGCGGGCTAGCCCGGGTGGGCGCCGTCAGGTTGCGGTTCTACCGGGTGTACGGTATATTGTAATCTTATGCTGACAGGCAAGTCTCGTGCGGGCGGTTCCCGGAGAATTCTCGTTATCCGGACGGACAGGCTTGGCGACGTTATCCTCACGTTGCCCATGCTTCCGTTGCTGCGGGAGTGGTTTCCGGATGCACACCTGGCGATGATGCTGAACCGTTACACAGGTGAAGTGGTCCGTGGCAATCCTTCCCTGAATGAGATCATTTGGGATGATGTCGGGGGCCGCCAGGAAAGCTTTCCCCGGTTACTCTCGGCGATCAGGGCGCAGAATTTTGACACGGCATTCGTGGTTCACCCGACCCCTCGCCTGGCCTGGCTTGTCGCGCGTGCGGGCATTCCTATACGGATTGGTTCGGGATATCGCGCGTACAGTTTTCTTTTCAACCGGAAAATCTTTGAACACAGGAAAGACGCCCGGTTTCACGAACTGGAATACAACCTGCATATGCTGGGGGCTGTACAGCCGGGATTTACGGGCGAGGGGATACGCCCCCGCTTTGACATTCAAATTGATCCCATTGCCAGGTCGGCCGTGCGCGGGCGTCTCGGCCCATCTTCTGCCGGCAAGCCTCTCATAGTACTGCATCCGGGGAGCGGAGGATCAGCCAGAGACTGGCCTCCGGGTCATTTTGCCCGGCTGGCGGCGGCGATTGCTGGGGAGGGCAGGTATCGGCTGGCCGTCACCGGCGGGAAAGCGGAAGCGGATCTGGTCCGCATGGTCGGCGAAGCGGGGAAGACGGAGTTGATGTTTGCGGGGACATTGTCGATTCCGGAGCTGGCGGCACTGCTCGCGGACGCGAAGGTGGTCGTCGGGAACTCCACCGGGCCGCTTCACCTTGCCGCTGCGGTTGGCACCCGGGTGGTCGGACTCTATCCGCAGCTCAGGGCCATAAGTGCCGCCCGATGGGGTCCGTATACGGAACGAAAACGGGTGTTTGTCCCGGCGAAGCCCGTGGATTGCCGGGAGTGCGCGGATGGCAGGCCCTGCGCATGCATGGAGAGCATTCCGGTCGAACATGTGTGGCTTGCGGTGAAAGAACAGGCAGATGAATAAGCTCGCAGTATACTCTGTGATCATCGCTGTCGGCCTTGCGGCTGCACTTCCGGGTTTGGCGGAGGCGCAACTGAAGACAAAGAAGAAGACGGCCAAGGCGGTCCCGTCGCAGGCGCAGTCTGCCTCCCGCGCAGACAGCACTGCGCGCTGGCGGGCTGACTCCCTGCATGAAGCTTCGCGGGCCCGGGCCGTTGCGGATTCCCTTGCGCGGAAGCGCACCGCAGATTCTCTTGCCGCCCATCAATTGCGCCGCATCAACAACGAGGCTTTCGGCGTGGGGGAACGTCTGGTCTTTGACGTGAACTACGGGTACATCACAGCCGGCGAGGCGGTGATGGCAATCCCCAGATTCGACACCGTTGAGGGACGAAAGACATTCCGGGTTCAGTTCACCGTGAACTCGCTTCCGAGCTTCTCGTGGATTTACAAAGTGGAAGATCGGTATCTGACGTTCATCGATGCGGAGGCGATTGCACCTTTACGTTTCGAACAGCATATCCGCGAGGGATCCTACAGCAGGGATTTCATCGCCGAATTCGACCATATCAAGAAGATTGCACGGACCAGCGAAGGCCAGCATCCGATTCCTGCGTACGTGCACGACATTCTCTCCGCGTTCTATTATGTGCGAACTGTCGATCTCACGGCGTACAAAACCGGCGATATGATGCTGTTGCAGAACTTCTACAAGGATACGAGCTATGAGCTCGGTGTGAAGATCCTGGGAAGGCAGGAACTTGAGGTAGCGGCGGGAACCTTCCGCACCATCGTCGTTGAGCCGCTTGTCAAGGAGGGTGGATTATTCAAGAGCGAAGGGAGAATCGTCATCTGGCTGACCGATGACGCCATGAAGATGCCGGTCCGTGTGAATACGAAAGTCGTCATCGGCTCGATCGACACAGAACTGCGGGAATATTCCGGCCTGATCGGACCCGTGACGGCACGCGTGCGATGAACAACAGCCCTCGGGGGCCTCTTCTATGAAACCTGTTAAGAAACGACCGCCACCCAGGCCCGGAACCGGCCAGCATCTCACGGCGGTGACTGCAAATCCGCGCGTGGACCTCGGGAAGGTGCGTACAATCCCCATCCGTACGAGAAAGAGCAAGGTCCATTCCGCCCAGTTCGCCGGCGTCTTCGACGCCCGGCGTGATTCATTCAAGGCATTTGCCCGCACGTTCCCGGACATTCTCGCCGCCCGGGATCTCCGGATTGCGGTTGACGACATCCTGCGGGCCCGCCACCGGGGCAAGCCCGTGATGCTCTTGATGGGCGCACACGTCATCAAGGTCGGACTGGCGCCGGTGCTCATCGACCTCATCAGTTCCGGGATTATCACCTCGGTTGCGATGAACGGCGCATCGGCCATCCATGACGCTGAAGCGGCGCTGTGGGGGCGGACATCCGAGGATGTGGCGGAGAATCTGGTCGACGGCACATTCGGCATGGCCCGGGAGACGGGGGACTTCATCAACGGTACCCTGGCGGCCGCCGTTCATCAAACGTCGCTGGGCTACGGGGAGGCGCTCGGGAGGAAGTTGCTCCAGCTCAGGGCACCCCATCGCCGCGCCAGTCTCCTGGCGACATGCGCGGCACTCCGCGTGCCTCTTACGGTTCATGCCGCCATCGGTACGGACATCGTGCACCAGCAACCCACCATGGACGGCGGAGTCACGGGGGAAATGTCGTTCCGGGATTTTCGAACACTGTGCGCGCTCTGCTGCAGACTGACCGGCGGAGGGGTCGTGCTGAACGTCGGCAGTGCCGTCATTATGCCGGAGGTCTTCCTGAAAGCGCTGACCGTTGCGCGCAATCTGGGAGCCAGGGCACGCGGGTTCACGACGGCAGTGTTCGACATGAATGTGCACTACCGGCCGGTGGTCAACGTCCAGCGGCGCCCCACACAGGACGGAGGAAGGGGTTTCTATTTCACCGGGCATCACGAGATCATGATACCGCTGGTTGCGGCGCTCATCAAAACGAGACTCCGGAATGGATGACTTCACAGTGACACCGCCGCCGCGGGAGCCGTTTTTCCGGAGAATCTCTCCCGTTGCGTTCGCTCTCCTGACTCTCCTGATCGTCTTTGTCCTCTATCAGCTGATCGCGGGCGCTGCCACACTCTTGCTCGTCGGCTGGATCCCCACGCAGGAGACGGCAGCCTGGATGCGTCTGGCGACGGCCGCCGGACAGATTCTCTGTATCTTTCTTCCGACGGTGCTCCTTGCACGCGCCCGGTACGGCCGCGTCGTTGAACCGCTCCGTCTGAAGCTTCCCCGGCCACTTGACATCCTCATCGTCGGCATAGCGGTGGTTGCGCTGCAGCAGGTCCTGCAGGGCTACATGATCGCCCAGGATGCGATTCCGCTCCCGCCGCAGCTGCAACGCTTCGCTGAGATGTTCAAGAACCTGATTGAGCAGACGTATTTGATGCTGGTGACGGCAAAATCTCCACTGGAGTTCGTTGGTGTCGTGGTGACGGTTGCCCTGGTGCCGGCAATTGTCGAGGAGCTCCTGTTCCGCGGTCTTGTTCAGCGCGACCTTGAACAGGTGGCAGGCGGGCTGCGTGCTGCGGTCATCGCGGGGATCATATTCGGTATGTATCATTTGAATCCCTTCAGCATCATCCCCCTTGTCGTTCTTGGTGTGTTCTTCGGGTTTGTTGTTTACCGGTCACAGAATGTCGTGCTTGCAATGACCGCTCATTTTTTGAACAACTTCATCGCGTGCTGTGTGGTCTACCTCGATCTGGGCGAGAACTACCTGGTGTTTGCCCCCGGCGGCGGGACAAACGCTACGATGGTGTACTTCAATACATTCGCGTGTGCGGTGGTCTTTGTCGCAGCTACGTACTACTTCGTGCGTGCTACTGCACCTGACGAGGCCGCCTGAACGGCGCACCTATGCCCATCAGCAATCTGACAATAAGAACACTGGTTGCACTTGTCGGCATCCCACTGATCGTCTTCATGACCCTGTGGGGGGGGTATCTCTTTTTCTTCTTCATTGCCGTGATTGCAGCGGTCGGACTCCTCGAACTGTACGGGCTGGCCCGCGCCAGGGGGACCTCACCTCAGACTGCCACGGGCCTGCTGTTCGGCCTTTGCCTGCTCGCGGTGTTCATGTACGACAAGCTTCACGTTGTGATGATCGGGGGATTCACTTCCATGGGCATGGCAGTGCCTTTCCCGTCGATGTCGCAGCAATTTCTCATCTCCGTGCTGATATTCCTTCCGGTGATCCTCGGCGTGGAGCTCTTCCGCAACAAACCCGGCGCGCTGGCGAACATCGCCACGACCCTTTTCGGCAGTCTCTATGTGGCGTTATCGCTTGGATCCCTGATCGGGATCCGGGAACTGTTCGTGCCGGCTGATTTCCCGGTGTACGCCCACTTCGCGGTGACCGGGGCCTCGATCCCGGATGCAATCGTGGCCGAGATCTATCGGTGGGGAGGGTACTCCGTCCTCGCTGTCTTCGCCGCGATCTGGGCATGCGATTCCGCGGCGTTCTTTGCCGGCCGGGCATTCGGGCGCCACAAGCTCTTCCCCCGTGTGAGCCCGAACAAGACCTGGGAAGGTGCCGTTGCAGGGTTCATAGCTGCGATCCTTGTGTTCCTGCTGTCCCGGCAACTGCTCCTTCCGTATCTTGCTGTCCGCGACGCGCTGGTGTGTGGCGGGATCATCGGCATCTTCGGACAGATCGGGGATCTCGCCGAATCACTCTTGAAACGGGATGCGGGGGTCAAGGACTCCTCGACGCTCATTCCCGGTCACGGAGGCGTGTTGGATCGCTTCGACAGCATTCTGTTTGTTGCTCCACTGCTGTTTGTCTATCTTGACTTCATTGTCTTCTGAGGTGCACATGGCGGGGACGAAGGGAACGAGGGGCAGGAAGCCGCGTGTGCACATCATCACGATGGGCTGCGCCAAGAATACCGTGGACTCCGAAAAACTCATGGCGCAGTTGCGGCTGAACAACATTCCTCTCGCCGACGACATCACCGATGCCGATATCGCGGTCGTGAACACGTGCGGTTTCATTGACGCGGCGAAGGCGGAATCGCTCGAGATGATCATTGCGACAGCGGGGCACAAGCGTGAGGGCCGCCTGCGCCGGGTCTACGCCATGGGTTGCCTTGCTGAACGCTATCGCATCGACCTGGAGAAGGACATCCCGGAGGTGGACAGGTTTTTCGGCACGCACCAGCTTGCTGACGTGCTCGAAGAGCTTGGCGGGCATCTGAAAAAGGAGCTGCTGGGAGAGCGTGTGCTCACGACCCCGGGGCACACCGCATACCTGAAGATCTCGGAAGGGTGCGACCATCCATGTTCTTTCTGTGCGATCCCCCTGATGCGGGGGAGACATCTCAGCAGGCCGTTAGGCGACGTGCTCGAAGAAGCCCGGGGCCTGGCGCGGAGCGGCGTGCGCGAGCTGGTGGTGATTGCGCAAGATACCACGGCGTACGGTGTCGACCGCGACGGAAGGCGTCGTCTTCCGGAGCTTCTCGATCGGCTAGCCGACGTTGAAGGGATCGGGTGGGTGCGGTTGATGTACGCGTACCCGGCCCACTTCCCTCTTGAGCTGCTCGAAGTCATGGCCAGACACCCACGGATCTGCAAGTACATTGATATTCCTGTGCAGCATGCCTCCGAGCGCGTGTTGAGATCCATGGCGAGGGGTATGTCGGCGCGGGCACTCCGGGAGCTTATCGGCACTATCCGCGACCGCGTTCCCGGCATCGCTCTCCGGACAACACTCATCGTGGGGTACCCGGACGAGGGGGAGGCAGAGTTTGAGGAGTTGCGGTCATTCGTCGAAGAGCAGCGATTTGAACGCCTGGGCGTCTTTACCTACTCATCGGAGGAAGGAACGGCGGCTTTCCCCCTGGGAGATCCGGTTTCGGTGGAGGAGAAAGAGCGTCGCCGCGGCGTGATCATGGAACTCCAGCAGGATATTTCCGAGGCACGGAACGCAGCGCTGGTGGGCACGCGCCAACGGGTCCTGGTCGACCGGGCGGAACAGGGCCGATTCACCGGCCGGACGCAGCATGACGCCCCCGAAATCGACAACGAAGTGCATCTTGTCAGCGATTTTCCCCTTCAGGTAGGGACCTTTTATGATGCGGAAATCGTTGAATCTTATGAATATGATCTTATGGGAAAGGTGTTACCATGAACCGGTTCAGCAGATCTCTTCTTGCAGGACTCCTGCTGTTTTCCGGGGGGCTGGTGTCCGCAGTCGCTCAGGTGGAAGTCAGCGGGGTGACGCCTGATCGGGGAGCCCCCTCAATATTCTTAGACGCAGTCAGTTTTGCCGCTCAGAACGGTCCCGACAGCCGCCTGGATGTCTTCGTCCAGGTGGGGTACGAGAACCTGAGTTTCGTGAAACAAGGCGAACTGTATGCTGCAGCCTATGAAATGACCCTCTCGCTATTTGACTCCTCGAAAGTCCTCCTGAATGAAAAACTCTGGACGGAAAACGTGACAGGGGTCCCGTTTGAACGGTCGGCTTCGCCCAGTGCCTTCAGTTTCACCCAGCGGAGTTTTCAGGTGCCGCACGGCCGGTACGCCCTTCGGGTCGTTGTACGGGACAAGGAAAGCGGTTCATCGTACACGCTCTCGGAGCAGGTCACGGTGCCCGACTTTGCCGGGGGAGATTTCCTGTTGAGCGACATTCTGGTGCTGAGTCGTGTCAGCACCACGGGAGAGAAGCGATCGATCGTGCCGAATATACCCGCGAACGTCGGCGCAATACCCGATGCCTTTTCGGTCTATCTGGAGGCCTACAACACACGCGGGTTGGACTCTGTGCGGTTCACCATGGATATCAGTGCCCTCAAATCGGACAAAAAATTGTCCGCGGACACCGTTGCAGCCCTCAAACCGGGGCGCGGCGAATACATTCTCAGGGTGCCGCATGGGACGCTGCCTCTCGGTGACTACAAGCTGACGATATCCGCACGTTTGCCCGGTGCACCGATGGAGGGAGACGTGAACGTCCTCGCACGTTCCAGCAGGTCCATCAGTGCCCGCTGGTATGGATTACCGCGGTCAGTGCAAGATCTCGACCTGGCAATTGATCAGCTCAAATATATTGCGAAAGACGATGATCTCTCCCCGATGCAGGATGCCACGACCGCCGATGCGAAAATGGCCGCGTTCCTGGAGTTCTGGAAGAAACGCGATCCCAATCCCAATACTCCGCGCAATGAGAAAATGGAAGAGTATTATGCCCGCGTGGATTACGCAAACAAGCATTTCAGTCATTATATTGCCGGATGGCGCACTGACATGGGAATGGTCTATATCATGTTCGGCGCTCCCAACAATGTCGATAGACACCCGTTCGATGTGGATTCAAAGCCGTATGAAATCTGGGCATACTACGAACTGAACTATTCATTTGTATTCGTCGATCAGACGGGCTTTGGCGACTACCGGCTTGATACACCAGTCTGGGAAGTGTGGAATCGGGTGCGCAACTGACGTGCGTCTCCTTGCGTGCACGGCTACCCGTTTCGCCGGACGGTTGGCTGCGCTGCTGCTCGTCGCGACGCTGATCATATACCCTCACCGGCTCCCGGCGATGTCCTCTCCCGTGGTGGGAGATGTGACCATCGAGGGAGCTACCGCGTTTACCCCCCGGGAAATCCTCGCCTGGACAACGCTGCGCTACGGCGCGCCGTATTCCTCTGCGGCCCTGCGCAACGATGTACAGCTCATTGTCGAACGGTTCCGTATCGAAGGTTACCTCAATGTCTCTGTGGGTGTGAAGGAGCACTTCACACCGGACAGTTCCACCGTGGACCTCATCTTCCTGATCAAGGAACACCGGAGAATCCTACTGGGAACAGTGGAATTCCACGGGAACTCCACGATTCCTTCAGAGGATTTGCACGGTCTGCTGGATTCGCGCACGGGTTCGCCCCTGGACCAGGGACTTCTGGAGTCCGATGTCGCCGCAATTCTGGCGCGTTATGAACGACAGGGGTATCCGATGGCCCGCTGTACGATCGATTCGCTCGCGGTGATCAGCGGTGCGACAACCGATACGCTTTCCCTGGCGGTCATGGTCGACGAGGGACCGCGAGTGAGCATTCAGGAGGTGCGCGTTGAAGGCAACCGCGAGACCGCGGCCGGAGTGATACTTCGCGAGTCGCGCATACGGATGGGCGAACTCTATGATCCGGATCGCATGCAAGCCGTCCGCCAACGTCTCCTCCGGCTGAACATCTTCTCCTCAGTGTCCGAACCTGAGCTCTACCTCCGGCGGGATGCCGGAGGGGTGCTTCTCCGGGTGCAGGAGGGGAGCACAAATACCTTCGATGGCGTTGCGGGGTACATGCCCGGTACCGGGTCTGACGACGGGGGATATTTCACCGGTATGGCCGCGTTTTCCATGCGGAATCTCTTCGGTACCGCCCGGAAATTGAATTTCCGGTGGCAGAAGGAAGACAGGCATTCGCAGCAGCTGGGCATCGGGTATCTGGAACCGTGGGTACTGGGTATGCCTTTGAACGCGGGCCTTGAATTCCAGCAACGGCGGCAGGACACAAGCTACGTCAAGCAGGGAGGGAATCTGCGGGCGGAATGGATGCTCTCCGAAGAGCTGGCGGTGAGCATGATCGGCAGTACAGAAAGCGTTATTCCCTCCGCGGACAGCGCGAGCGCGCGCGTGCCCCGGAGTTCCACGATGGGTGTGGGAGTGGAGGTGATGTACGATACACGTGACGACATCTACAGTCCAGCGAGCGGGGTCCGCTACCGCGCAGACTACAATTACGGGCGGAAGACGGTGACGACACCCGGGGGGGGTGAAACGGTGTCGGGGGGGGTGCAGCGATTCACGGTGGATCTGGACTCCTATCTCTCGCTCTTTTCGCGGCAGGTCGTTGCGCTCGGCATTCATGGCCGGCAGGTGCAGGGGGCCACAGTTGATGAGAGTGAGCTCTACCGATTCGGGGGCACGAATAGTCTGCGCGGATCACGCGAGCTGCAGTTCGCCGGCACGCGGGTTGGCTGGGTGAATGCGGAGTACCGCTTGCTCCTTGCCCGCCGGTCATTCCTGTACACGTTTTTCGATGCGGGGTACTACTTCCGTCCTGCAGCCACCCGGCAGGGAATTGCACCCGGACAAGCATTCCAATTCGGTTACGGCATCGGTCTCCGGTTTGATTCGCCGGTCGGGAATCTGGGTGTCAGCTTCGCGCTTGGCAGGGGTGATTCATTCGCCCAGGGGAAGATACACGTCGGGATACTCAATGAATTCTGAAGCTCCTCTCGGTTTCGAGCAACTCCTCTGGGGTCGGGGAGTGCAGCACGTTGCGGGCATCGATGAAGCCGGCCGCGGGCCGCTCGCCGGGCCGGTCGTTGCGGCGGCCGTCATCTTCCCGGCGGGTTGTGTCGTCGAGGGGGTAGATGACTCGAAACGGCTTTCGCCGGCAAGGCGGGAGGAAGCATTCTCGCGTATTTGCCGGCACGCGCTTGCGGTCGGCATCGGCATCGTCGATCACCGGGTGATTGACGAGATCAACATCTTGCAGGCGACATTGAGAGCGATGCACATCGCGGTTGACGGGCTGAACCCGCGGCCCTCTCATCTCCTGGTCGACGGCAACCGTTACGCAGGCGGCGACATTCCATTCACGACCATCGTCGATGGGGATGCACGGTGCCACGCCATCGCTGCGGCATCGATCATTGCAAAAGTCACCCGCGATCGGATCATGGTGGAGCAGGATGTGTTGTACCCGGCGTACGGATTCGCCCGCCACAAAGGCTATGGCACCGCGCAACACCGGATGGCGATCGAACAGTACGGCCTGTGTCCCATTCACCGCCGCAGCTTCTGCCACCTGCACGGAGAGCATAACGATGAGCGTACTTGGCAACTTCGGTGAGGAGCTTGCGCGAGAGTACCTTGAAGAACTGGGCATGCGCATTCTTGAGACCAACTACCGGTTCCATCATGCGGAGGTGGACATCATCGCTGAGGAAGGCGACCTCCTGGTGTTTTGTGAAGTCAAGACGAGAAGTGACGATCACTTCGGCACTCCGGAACAGGCGATCACCTCGATGAAAGCCCGCCGGATCCGGAAGGTGGCCTGCGCGTACCTTGCGGCGCAGCGGATTCGCGACCGCCAGTGCAGGTTCGATGTCATCGGGATCGTAACACACCGCGGCGTGGCGCGCCTGAACCACCTGCGAAACGCCTTCTGGTAATGCTTGCAGTTCCCGTCTTTTTCTGCAATATTTCAACGGCGTTGATGAACCTGCACGGACCGGATTTTCCATCCCAGTCGAAGGAATCTTCAGATGCATGCTCTCCCGTTGATACTCATCGCTCTCTGCGTCATGAGTATTGCCTACCGGTACTACAGCGCATTCATTGCAGCGAAGTTGTTGGTCCTGGATAACTCACGGGTCACTCCCGCCCACCGCTTTCATGACGGGCAGAATTACCAGGCGACGAATAAATGGGTGCTCTTCGGCCACCACTTTGCCGCCATTTCGGGAGCCGGTCCGCTCATCGGTCCGGTCCTCGCCGCCCAATTCGGGTTTCTCCCGGGCTTCCTCTGGCTTGTCGCCGGCGTTGTGATCGCCGGCAGCGTGCATGACTTCACCGTCCTTGTCGCTTCCACCCGCCACGACGGCAAATCACTCGCCGAGATCGCCCGGAATGAGATCAGCCCCCTTGCCGGTCTCATAGGTTCGATAACGATACTCATTATCCTTGTCATCGCGCTTGCGGGTTTGGGACTGGCGGTGGTCAACGCCCTGAGCGAAAGCTCATGGGGAACGTTCACGATTGCCATGACCATTCCCATCGCATTGTTCATCGGACTCTGGATGTACCGCATCCGTCCCGGGAGAATCGCCGAAGCCAGCATCATCGGTGTGACTGCCGTTGTGGCCTGTGTGGTGCTCGGGAGCTATGTTCCGGGCTCGTTTCTCGCGCCCTACTTCACCCTCTCCCGGAACGGGATTGTCATCGCCCTCATCGTGTATGGATTTTTTGCCTCGGTCTTGCCTGTCTGGCTGCTCCTCGTGCCGCGCGATTATCTGAGCTCGTACATGAAAATCGGCACCATTGCCGCCCTCGTGGTCGGCGTGATAGTCGTGAACCCTGTGCTGCAGATGCCCGCGATGACGCCCTTCGCCGATGGAGGAGGGCCGATCATCGGAGGCAAGCTCTTTCCCTTCCTTTTTGTCACTATTGCCTGCGGCGCGATTTCCGGGTTTCACGCCCTCATTGCGTCCGGAACTACACCGAAGCTGTTGAACAAAGAGACCGATGCGCGCTTCATCGGCTACGGGGCGATGCTGATGGAGGGATTGGTAGGCATCGTCGCCCTCATCGCCGCCTGTTCGCTGCACCCCGCAGACTACTTTGCCATCAACCTTCCCGCCGAAAAGTTCGCGCTGCTCGGTATGGTTCCTGTGAATCTTGACATGCTGTCACGCGAAGTGGGGGAGACGGTGGCCGGCCGGACAGGCGGGGCCGTGTCGCTGGCTGTGGGGTTTGCCCAGATCTTTACCGGCCTGCCGGGCCTGGCGAAGTTGATGTCATTCTGGTACCACTTCGCCATCATGTTCGAAGCCCTGTTCATTCTTACGACGATCGACGCGGGTACGCGTGTGATGCGCTTTATGGTGCAGGAGTTTTCCGGCCGGCTCTGGACGCCGATGGAACGCACCAACTGGCTTCCCGGCAATATCATTGCCACGTCAATCGTCGTTGCATCATGGGGGTACTTCCTCTGGACGGGAAACATCAGCACCATCTGGCCGATGTTTGGCACCGCCAACCAGCTTCTCGCCGCGGTGGCTCTCTCCGTGACCACGAGCGTGCTGATCAACTCACGCAAACAGCGCTATGCGTGGGTGACAATGATCCCGATGGTTTTTGTGGCCGTCACCACGCTGACAGCCGCGGTGCTGAATATCACAGACACCTACTGGCCGATGACGGGGAATCCCGCCACGGCAGTGCAGGGGTACGTGAATTGCGCCTTTACCATCGCCATGATTGTTTGTGCGGTTGTGGTGCTGGTCGAAGCGGGGAGGAGGTGGTACGCGGCGATCGTGTTGGGGCAGTACGAAGTGAAAGTGCAACCCCGTGCGCATTCACATTCCGATCCGCCCATCGTGGGATGCTGCTGATTGTGCGCCCCGGCGTTTCTCCTGCCGGGGATGCTGCACATGATGTCAGGGGTGAAAGCGTTTGCGGGGGTTTCCCGGATGCCCGATCGTGCGCGTTGCTGCAAGGCAATGCGCATTTTTGTTGTTGTACCGCTTCACCAGCACGCAATATACCGCCTGCTCGCGTCTGCACGCTCCCGAGGCATCGTTGGGAGCAAATGCCGCATGTTCACATGTGTAATCGCAGAATGCGGGATGCTGAGGTGTGTGATGTCGGGGCATGGCCATTCAGCATGCTATATGTTGACGACGTTTCTTTTCTCCCCCCGTTGAAACGCTCTTATGTTCTCCGCCACTTCGTTCAATAGCCGGGCTCTGGCGGCAGTGCTGGCCCAGGCGAAGTGCGGAGTGATCGAACAGTTCCTGGCCTGCAGGAGGGGTTCCGTCGCCGGCGGCGGTTCTTCCGGGAGGACATCCAATCCGGCTCCGGCGATGGAGCCGCTGTTCAGCGCCTCGGCGAGGGCATTGCTGTCCACCAGGGGTCCCCTGCTGGTGTTGATCAGATAGGCGGTGGGTTTCATCGAACGAAGTCGATCCCGGTTCACAAGCGCCATCGTCGCGGGAGTCAACGGGCAATGGAGCGTGACGACATCGCTTGCCGTAAACAGCTCTTCGAGAGAGACCAGGCGAACCCCCTCAGGAGTCAGGCGGCTCGCAGCGGGGTCGTAGGCAATCACCTTCATACCGAACGCCAGTGCAATTCCGGCAACAGCGCTGCCGATGCGGCCGAGACCCACTATCCCGAGGACGAGTCCGGAGAGTTCCATCAACGGGGAATCCCAGAAGCTGAAGTCGGGATTTGACGTCCAGCGGCCGTTCCGCACGGCGGCCGTATGATGGGCCATGCCGTGCGTGAGGTTGAGGAGATGGGCAAAGACGACCTGTGCCACGGACATTGTGCCGTAGGCGGGGACGTTGGTGACCGGGATCCCCCGTTTCCCCGCCGCTTCCGTATCAACGATATTGTAGCCGGTTGCCAGCACCCCGATGTAGCGGAGATCCGGAAGTGCATTGATGGACGCCCCGGAAATCGGAGTCTTGTTCGTCAGGAGCACGTCGGCAAGGGCGCTGCGTCCGAGCACCTCGGAGGGTGCCGTCCGGTCAAATATGACGCAGTCGCCAAGAGTAAGCATGACATCCCAGCTGAGGTCGCCGGGGTTCAACGTATAGCCGTCGAGAATGACAATGCGCATGAAAGGACCTCCGGTCGGAGAGCGACTGCATGTCCGGAAGATACCACGAAATCCCGGAAAGTCAACACGGGAATACCCGGTATGGAATGCCCAGTGGAATGCCCTGTCTTGCACCCTGTGTGTTGCACTAGAGCCTCAACGTTCGTATATTTCATTCCGACCATTACGGAATCCCGCTCGTTGCCCAAACGCACTGACCTCAATTCTATTCTCCTCATCGGGTCCGGCCCAATTGTTATCGGCCAGGCCTGCGAATTCGATTATTCCGGTACACAAGCCTGCAAGGTCCTTCGCGAAGAGGGCTACCGCGTCATTCTGGTGAACAGCAACCCGGCCACGATCATGACCGATCCGGATATGGCGGATCGCACGTATATCGAGCCCATCACTCCCGAGTTCGTGGAAAAGATCATTGAGCGGGAAAGGCCGGACGCGTTGCTCCCGACAATGGGTGGGCAGACCGCCCTGAACACTGCTGTCGCGCTGGCGGAAAGCGGCGTTCTGGCGCGCTACAATGTGGAGTTGATCGGTGCGAAACTGGAGGCGATCAGGAAAGCCGAAAACCGGGAGCTCTTCAAGGCCGCGATGGATACTGCCGGACTGGAGACGCCGAAGGGAGGGTTTGTCCGCTCGCTTGAAGAAGCCGCGGAGCTGGTCCATCTGATTGGATTTCCCGTCATCATCCGGCCCTCATTCACGCTCGGGGGCACAGGTGGCGGTACCGTGTTGAATGCCGCCGAGTTTGAAGAAAAGGTGACCCACGGTCTTGAAGCCAGTCCCATCCACGAAGTTCTCCTGGAAGAATCGATTATCGGCTGGAAGGAATTCGAGCTTGAGGTGATGCGTGACCTCAAGGATAATGTGGTTATCATCTGCTCGATTGAGAATTTCGATCCCATGGGAGTTCACACCGGGGATTCCATCACGGTCGCACCCCAGCAGACACTGACCGACAAGGAATATCAGGCGATGCGGGATGATGCGCTCAAGATCATCCGGGCGATTGGCGTGGAAACGGGAGGGTCGAATATCCAGTTCGCCGTGAACCCATCGAACGGTCGCCGCCTTGTGATCGAAATGAACCCCCGCGTTTCGAGATCATCAGCGCTTGCATCGAAGGCCACCGGTTTTGCAATCGCCAAGATTGCGGCCAAGCTCGCTGTGGGATATACGCTGGATGAGATTCCGAACGACATTACCAGGGTGACCCCGGCGTGTTTTGAACCCACCATCGACTACTGTGTGGTCAAGATCCCGCGCTGGGATTTCGAGAAGTTCCGCGGCGTGGATGAGGTGCTCGGTGTGCAGATGAAGTCGGTCGGAGAAGTCATGGCCTTCGGACGGACATTCCCGGAGGCGTTGCAAAAGGCCCTGCGTTCGTTGGAGCAGGGGAGATTTGGTCTGGGAGCGGATGGGAAGGACGTCATCGATGTCGCCACGCTCTCCGAGATGCAGCGTGATCCCTGGCTCGCGCACGTGAAGGGATACCTCTCCCGGTCGCGGCCGGACAAGCTGTTCTATCTGCGCTATGCGATGCAGCTGGGGATGACCGACGAAGAGTTGTACGCGCTCACCGCCATTGATCCGTGGTTCCTGCAGAGTCTCCGTTCGATTCTTCGCGTCGAGGATGAGATCGCCGCAGCACGGTCGCTTGATCGCGATCTTCTCTGGAAGGCGAAACGGTACGGGTTTTCCGACCGTCAGATAGCCTTTCTGCGGAAGGCCGACGAAAAGACCGTGCGCGCCGACCGCATTGCGAAGAAGGTCCTCCCGGTGTACAAGACGGTCGACACCTGCGGTGCCGAGTTCAAAGCCGAGACACCGTACTACTACTCGACGTATGAAGTCGAGAACGAATCGGAGCGATCGGATCGGAGGAAGGTGATTATCCTGGGGGGCGGCCCGAACCGTATCGGCCAGGGAATCGAATTTGACTACTGTTGCGTTCATGGGGTGATGGGTCTCGGGGAAGAGGGGTACGAGGCGATCATGGTGAACTGCAACCCTGAAACCGTCTCCACGGACTACGATACCACGGACAAGCTCTATTTCGAGCCGCTGACGCTCGAGGATGTGCTCAATATCTGCGATCTCGAGAAGCCTGTTGGCGTCATTGTCAGTTTCGGCGGACAGACGCCGCTGAAACTAGCCAAAGCGCTGGAAGCAAACGGGTACGCGATTCTGGGGACGTCTACTGAGGGTATTGACCTGGCCGAAGACCGGAAGCGGTTTGGAGCGCTTCTGGATGAGTTGAAGATTGCGTGCCCGGCCTACGGAACGGCTTCCACGATGGACGAAGCGCTTGCGGCCGCCCACCGGATCGGGTACCCTGTGCTTGTGCGTCCGTCATATGTACTCGGCGGACGGGCGATGGAAATCTGCTACAACGACGAAGGCCTCCAGGAGTACATGGGGAAGGCGGTGCATGTTTCACCCGAACATCCCATCCTGATTGATTGTTTCCTGGAAGACGCGTATGAATTCGATGTCGATGCGCTGTGCGACGGCAAGGATGTGTTCATCGGCGGCATTATGCAGCACATCGAGGAGGCGGGAATTCATTCGGGCGACAGTGCCTGCGTTCTTCCTCCGTACGCGGTGAATCCTGTGCAACTGCACACGCTGGTGACGTATACCCGTCAACTGGCGCTGGGCGTACGGACGGTCGGACTTGTCAATATTCAATACGCCATGCAGAAGGGGGTGGTCTACGTACTGGAGGTGAACCCCCGGGCATCACGCACGACACCCTTCGTGAGCAAGGCGACGGGCATTCCGCTTGCAAAAATTGCGGCGAAGCTGAAAGTCGGACGGACGCTTGCAGAACTGGGCATCCATGGATACCCGTGGGCCAAGCATGTGTCCATCAAAGAGTCCGTCTTCCCGTTTCCGAAATTCCCTCAGGCGCGGCACTTCCTCGGCCCGGAAATGCGTTCGACGGGCGAGGTGATGGGGATTTCCGGCAGCTTCGGGGTGTCGTTCGCCAAGGCGTCCATGGCGGCCGGCACGAATCTCCCTGTGGCGGGAACGCTCTTCGTCAGCGTGAATGACAACGACAAGCAGATGAGGACGATCAACATTGTCCGCGCATATCTCCGTCTCGGATTCAACGTGATCGCGACGGAGGGAACATCCGCATTCCTCACCACGAACGGGATCCGCAACCGGCCGGTCCTGAAGGCCAGCGAAGGAACACTGAACATCATCGATATCATCAAGAATGGGTGGGTGCAGCTCATTATCAACACTCCGCTGGGTCAGGTGTCACGTCAGGACGAGCATGCGATCGGCCGGACGGCCTACGAGTACAGGGTGCCCTTCCTCACCACCCTCTCCGCGGCTGCCTCTGCAGCAAAGAGCATTGAACAGTTGAAGAAGCAGGAGATGGAAGTGCGCACTATCCAGGAGTTCCATGAACTGGCCCGCCAGGGTGGTTCCGCCGCCCGTCTGGAGACCCTTGACGATTGCACGCGGTTGGTTGAGTACATCAAATCCTTCCAGCTCTGATTCCCACCATGGCCCGCCAGCCCACCTATATTCTGGGGATTTCCTGCTTCTACCATGATGCCGCCGCCGCCCTCGTGCGCGACGGCATTGTGATTGCCGCCGCACAGGAAGAACGCTTTTCCCGCAAGAAGCACGACTTTGGCTTTCCCGCGGGTGCCATTGACTTCTGCCTCACGCACGGCGGCATCACGGCATCTGATCTCGCCGCCGTAGTGTTCTATGACAAGCCTCTGTTGAAGTTCGAGCGAATACTCGAAACGTATCTTGCCTATGCACCCCGCGGCCTGCGTTCGTTCCTCATGGCCATGCCGTTGTGGCTCAAAGAAAAGCTCTGGATTCCCTCGTTGATCCGGGAGGCCCTCGCATACGATGGCCCGTTGCTCTTTACCGAGCACCATGAGGCGCACGCCGCTTCGGCGTTCTTTCCGTCACCCTTCCTCCGCGCTGCCATTCTCACGATGGATGGCGTCGGCGAGTGGGCGACGACGAGCTATGGAACCGGCGATGGGAACCGTATTACTCTTCTCGGCGAACTCCATTTCCCGCATTCGCCCGGACTTCTGTACTCCGCCTTCACGTACTTCACCGGATTCAAGGTCAATTCAGCGGAATACAAGGTGATGGGGCTTGCGCCCTTCGGCGAGCCAAGGTACGTCAACACCATCTATGAACATCTGATCGATCTGAAAGAAGACGGGTCGTTCAAGATGAATATGGAATATTTTGACTATTGCGCAGGCCTCACGATGACCGGCCCGGGATTCGCGGAGTTGTTCGGGGGACCGCCGCGCCGGCCGGAATCTCCCCTGACGCAGCGCGAGATGGATCTTGCGTGTTCACTGCAGGTCGTGACCGAAGAAATCATGCTTCGCATGACCCGGCACGTACACAGGGAGACGGGGGAAAAGAACCTGGTACTTGCAGGAGGTGTTGCGCTCAACTGCGTCGGCAATGGCAGGATACTCCGCGAAGGACCGTTCGATGACCTGTGGATCCAGCCGGCGGCAGGAGACGCAGGCGGGGCTCTGGGGGCGGCCCTCTTTGGCTGGTATTCGTACTGTGACAACCCGCGCACGGCGCCGGGGGGCAAGGACGCCCAACAGGGGTCGTTCCTCGGACCGGAGTTCAGCGATGGTGAGATTGAAGAGACTCTCAAGACATTCCGCGCGGTGTACCGGCGGGTTGACCGGCAGACACTGCCCGCACACGTTGCGGCATTGATTGCATCGGAGAAGGTGATCGGATGGTTCCAGGGACGGATGGAATTCGGGCCGAGGGCACTCGGTGCACGCAGCATTATTGGTGACGCCCGTTCGCCGGCGATGCAGTCGGTGATGAACCTGAAAATCAAATTCCGGGAATCGTTCCGTCCGTTTGCACCGGCGGTGCTTGCGGAGAAGGCGTCAACATGCTTTGCACTGGATCATGCGAGCCCCTACATGCTGCTGGTCGCGCCCGTACGCGATGAATTGCAGATACGCATGTCCGGGGAACAGGAGCGCTTGTTCGGGATTGACAAACTGCATGTTGCGCGGTCCACGATACCTGCAGTCACGCACGTCGACTACTCCGCCCGGATTCAGACGGTGGCACGGGAGGATCATCCACTCTATTATGACATGATCAAAGCCTTTGAGGAGCGCACCGGATGCCCGGTGATCATCAACACGTCGTTCAATGTCCGCGGCGAACCGATCGTGTGCCGGCCGGAGGAAGCATACCGTTGCTTCATGCGCACGGAGATGGATTACCTCGTGATCGGGAGCTTTGTGTTGAACAAAGCAGAACAGCCGTCACTGGAGGAAGAGGGTGACTGGAAGAAGGAGTTCACGCTTGATTGAGAAGCCCAAAGCAGGACGTGGAGAAATCCGCAGATTCGGGATCCTATTCGCGGTCCTGAGTGCCCTGGCGGGCGTGTTCATGCTCTGGAAGGGCAGCAGGGAGATGTGGATCCCCTTCATGCTTGCTGCTGTCTTCCTGTTGACCGGGCTGGTGTTACCCTCGGTGCTCAGGCCGTTCTATGTGGCCTGGATGCGGTTCGCATTCATCCTTGCATGGATCAATACGCATCTGCTTCTTTCGGTGTTCTACTTCCTGATCCTGACGCCGATCGGTGTTGTCATGCGGCTGCTGGGGAAAGACGTTCTGGGGAAGAAGATGGATCGTTCAGCGGCAACCTATTGGGTGAAGCGAAACCCCGAGCCCAATGCAAAAGAAAGTTACCGGCACCTCTTCTGAAGAGGCATCATGAAAAAACATTCGACTTCCCGTCTCTCCATTCTTGCGGAACTCTGGGCATTCATGAAGGTGCGCAAGAAGTGGTGGCTGGGACCTATTCTCGTGATGTTGCTGTTGCTCAGCCTGCTCATCGTGTTAACGCAGGGATCGGCACTGGCGCCGTTCATTTACACGCTGTTCTAAGAAATTGCAGAAGATGCGTGTTCGCCTCATCCGGGTTTTCCAGCGGGCTCATGTGAGCCGCATCCGGAATAATGTGCAGCACGGAACCTGGAATCCGCTCGTGCATTGCGCGTGAAGCTTCGGGAGGCGTGATAAGATCCTGCATTCCCACCATGATCAACGTGGGGATGGCGATCGAACCAAGTGACGCCGTGGTGTCTGTGCGTGCAGCGAGCGCCAGCAGCGTGGCGGCGATGGCCCGGGGAGGCGTCCGGGCCATGATCTCCCGGACCATCGCGACGTCCGCAGGAATGCGGCGGAACGATTCCGGGGCGAAAATCTTTTTCTCGAAATCTGCAGCAAACGCCGGCGCACCGCGCAGTGTGACGTCAGCCATAGCCTTTGCGCGGCTCAAGCGTCCTTCGTTGGTGTCGGCCTCACTCCGGGTGTCGCAGAGGACTGCGGCGACAAACCGGCCGGGGTCGCGTTCGAGTGCCCGCAGGACAATATAGCCTCCCATCGACAATCCGACGATCGCCGCTTGCGCTATTTGGAGGCTGTCCATGAGGGAAATGAGATCATCCACGTGACGTTCAACAGTGATCAGTCCGTCGCCCGCGGAACTCTCCCCGAGCCCGCGTACGTCATAGGCGATGCAACGGAATTCTTTTGCGACCAAGGGCAATTGATGGTGCCACATGGCATGGCTGAACGGGAAACCGTGCACGAAAATGACAGGCTGTGCCGAAGGGTTTCCCGATTCCAGCACATTGATGAGGGCATTGTTGAGGGCCAGTTTCATCCGTGCGTTCCTCCTGTGAGAGCGTCGTTGTGCGTAAAGTAGTGATTTTTACGGCGGGAATCCCGTAGCTCCGCCCTCGTGGTTCCGCCGATCGCCGGCTTGAAAGTCCTGCGATTGAATGGTATCTTCTACAGTCAACAAAGGATCCGTGAAATGAATTCCGTTCTCGACTACATCGACGGTAATACTGACCGCTACATACGGGAGCTGGGGGACCTCCTTGCCATCCCCAGCGTGAGCACAGATCCCGGCTGCTTCCCGGACATCAAGCGGTGCTCGGAGTGGTTGGCCGATCACATGCGGGGGATCGGTCTGCTCAACGTACAGATCATGCCGACACCCGGACATCCGGTTGTCTATGCCGAGTGGTTGGGGGCACCGGGCAAGCCGACGGTTCTGATTTACGGTCACTATGACGTACAGCCTCCCGAACCGCTCGAACTCTGGACGTCGCCACCCTTCCAGGCGACGGTCCGCGGAGACGATCTCTTTGCACGGGGATCCTCGGACGACAAGGGGCAGACGTTCATTCACCTGAAGGCCGTTGAGGCGTACCTCAAGACGCAGGGCGCGTTGCCGGTCAATGTCAAGTTTCTGATCGAGGGTGAGGAAGAAATCGGAAGCGAGCATCTGGAAGGGTTCGTGCGCGAACATGCGGCAATGCTCTCCGCGGATGTCGTGCTTGTCTCGGATTCTTCTATGTTCGCGAAGGGCGTCCCATCCATCTGCTACGGACTGCGCGGTCTGGCCTACATGCAGATCGACCTGACGGGACCCAGCCGTGACCTCCATTCCGGTTCGTACGGAGGTTCGGTACTCAATCCGATTCAGGCACTCGCAGAAATCATCGCACATCTTCATGACAAGAACGGACGTGTAACGGTCAAGGGCTTCTACGACGACGTTCGGAAGCTCTCGCTGAAGGAACGCAAGGCGTACAAGAAGCTGCCCTGGAGCGACGCCAGATATGCCCGTGACCTGGGCGTGCGGGAGTTGTACGGTGAAAAGGGGTTCACGACACTTGAGCGGCTCTGGGCGCGCCCCACGCTGGAATGCAATGGCATCTGGGGCGGATTCACCGGGGAAGGTGCCAAAACGGTCCTCCCGTCACGGGCCTCCGCCAAGATATCGATGCGTCTTGTGCCGGATCAGTCGTCGTCAAAGGCGGCACGCTTGTTCGAACGGCACATCAGAAGGATCGTACCGAAGGGGGTACAGGTGAAGGTGCGGTCGCTTCACGGAGGGGAACCGGTGATCACCTCCATGGAGAGTCCCGGTGTACGTGCAGCCATTGCCGCACTTAAGCGCGGCTTCGGCAAGAAACCGCTCTACCAGCGGGATGGTGGTTCCATTCCCATTGTGGTGCAGTTCAAGAAACTCCTCAAGATCGATACGGTCCTTCTCGGTTTCGGACTTCCCGATGAGAATGCGCACGCCCCCGATGAATTTCTCCATCTGCCGAATTTCTTCGGCGGCATCCGGACCGTTGCGCACTTTTTTGAGATTCTTCCGGGAATGTCGCGAAAGCCGAAAGCGTGACGACGCGTCGAAACAGACTCCGTGTCAATCTCCTTATCCACGTGCATACGGCCGGACTACGCCATGATATCCTGGTGTGGCGGCGGGCCATGCAGGCAAGCGGTGTGGAGGGGACCATCACCGCGTTCCATCCACGATGGCAGCACCGGGTACTTCGTGCCGTTCGTAAACTCAGAGGTCGGATTTCCTCCCGGCCCCCCTTCGACGTGAATATTTTCGCTGAAGATATCGATGAGAGCTGGTGTTCTCTTGCACGCGTGAATGTGTTCGTTCCTCACCAGGAGTGGACGTTCGATGACCTCCGTGCCAAAGTTCCCCTGATGGACTATGTGTTCTGCAAGACTCATTATGCTGAACGGCTATTCAGCGCAATCGGTGCGAACGTCCGCTATATCGGCTTCTCCAGTCTTGATCGATGTGATCCCGCGGTGAAGAAAGACTACGGCCAATTCCTGCACGTGGCAGGTTCAAGCCATCAGAAGGGAACCAGTACAGTCAACGAAGTCTGGCTGCGCCATCCCGAGTGGCCGCGGCTTACCCTGTGCGCCTATGACCCACCCGTGGCGCTGGTTCCTGCTTCGAACATCACCACAGTGACCACGTACCTCGAGGAAACCGCAGTCCGCCGCATGCAAAATGCCATAGGGATCCATCTCTGCCCTTCGGAGACCGAGGGTTTCGGGCACTACATTGTGGAAGCCATGAGCACCGGCGCGTGCATTGTGACGACCGATGCCCCGCCGATGAACGAGCTCGTCGGGCCGGATCGCGGGGTACTCGCGGGATACGCCCGGACAGAACCACGGGCGATGGGGACCAACTTCTATGTCGGTCCGGAGGAACTGGAGCGCGCGGTGGATCGCCTTCTCGGGATGGACGAAGCGGCGCGGCGGACCCTCGGTGAAAATGCAAAAGCGTGGTTCCACACCAACGACCGGGAATTTCTCGCACGGTTCCGCGACACTCTCATGGATGTCGCGACGTCGAAAAGGAAAATACAATGAAGACACTGCCGGATGGATTTGCATCGGTAACCCAGCTTGAACAATTCATGTCAACCCCCTCGGAATCTCTCGTTGAGTATGTCAGGGGTCTGGCAGGCGACATTATGATCGTAGGTGCCGGCGGCAAAATAGGTCCCACGATGGCGATGATGGCCGCAAGGGCAATAGAGAAAGCCCGCGTGCAGAAGAAGGTATATGCCGTCGATGTTCAGGCACTGAAATTCCCGGAGGCAAAAGGAATTTCGACTCTGCAGTGTGATTTGCTCGACCGCAAGGCTGTGGACCGGCTCCCTCAAGTCGAAAATATCGTGTATATGGCAGGCAGGAAGTTCGGTTCAAGCGGCAGCGAATGGCTCACCTGGGCCATTAATGTCATGGTTCCCCACAATGTGGCAGAAGGGTGCAAGAATTCCAGGATTGCAGTGTTCTCAACAGGCTGCGTGTATCCGGTGGTGGATGTCTCTACCGGAGGCTCCGTCGAAACAGATGCAACGTGTCCGATTGGCGAATATGCGATGAGTTGTCTTGGGAGAGAAAGGATTTTCGACTATTATGCCGCGGAAAAGGGCACAAAAGTGGTCCAGATTCGCCTGAATTACGCCCTTGAACTGAGGTACGGAGTCCTGGTCGACATTGCCAGGAAAGTCTATAATGACGAACCGGTTGACGTGACGACAGGGTTCATGAATGGCATATGGCAAGGGGATTGTTGTGATCAGGTCTTGCGGAGCTTTGATTGTGCAACAAGTCCAAGTTCAAGCCTGAACATCACAGGGCCGGAACTGGTCTCCGTACGATGGATCGCAACCAGGTTTGGCCAGCTTTTCGGCAAACCGGCCAGGATCGCAGGCCTTGAAAACGGCAAGGCGTACCTCAGCAATGCCTCAAAGGCAAATTCTCTCTTTGGAAATCCCTCAGTCCCTATCGGTAAGATCATCGAATGGATTGCCGGCTGGATCCAGCGAGGGGGGGAGAGCCTCGGCAAACCCACCCATTTTGAAACTCAGGATGGGAAATACTGAGGGTATGGCATTGGAGTACAGGTTTCCCTACAAAACAATCAAGGGTATTGACAGGATATGTATTCCTGACGGAACGGATGTCAGGATATACAAGGTGAGATCCCTGCCGGGTGTGCAGAAGGACGTGCGTGACATCGTGCGCGAGGCTTTGCTGCACCCGATCGGACTTCCTCCGCTTCCCGCACTCCTGAAGCCGCACAATTCGGTCCTGCTTGTCGTCGATGATATGTCCCGCCCCACACCTGCCCTTGATGTTCTGGGTAGCGTGCTGGAAGACATTCGCCATGCGGGTGTGCGAAAGCCGCAGGTGCGCATCCTGATTGCCCTGGGAACCCACCGGTTCATGACAGAACAGGAAATCGAGGACCGGTTCGGGAAAGCCATTGCACAGGGCTATGAGATCAGGAATCACGAATGGAACAACCCGTCTGCATTGCATGAATATGGCACGCTTGAGGATGGAACCCATGTCGTGCTCAACAAGGCTATGCACGAATCGGATGTCGTGATAGGCATCGGATCCATCGCTCCGCATCCTGCAGCAGGGTTCTCAGGTGGGGGGAAGATCATTGCTCCAGGTGTTGCGACCGACGAAGCGGTGGGGGAATTTCACTGGAAGAGTGTACAACACCCTCAACACGCCGTGCTCGGGGTCCGCGACAACCCGATGCGGGAGAACATCGACGCAATTGCCAGGATGGGCGGCCTGACGTACATCGTCAACGTCATCATGGATGGAAGCAATCGGGTTGTGGATGCAGTCTGCGGGGATCCCGTTGAGGCGCACAGGGCAGGTGCTGCCCGCTCACTCGAGATCTTCGGCGTGCAGATCGACGATCCGCAGGATGCGAACATATTCATCATCGACACCCATCCCCTGGACCAGGATCTGTGGCAGGGCGTGAAGGCGCTCTGTGCCCTCGAATGCATCATTCCCGACCATGCACTGGGAATAGTCGTCAGCCCCCTCCTGGAAGGTATCTGCCGGGCTCATCCGGAAGTCCTCCGCTATGGATTTCAACCCATGGAAAAGGTTCGCGCGTTGGTAGAATCCGGGCAGGTGTCGAAGGTCGTCGGGCACAATCTGGTGCAGGGGGGAAGGCTTATTGCACGGACAACCTGCTACCTGGCCTCTCCGGGAATCAGTGAGGATGAAGCGAACAGAATGGGATTCCGCTATTTTTCCACAGCCCAGCACGCCCTGGACGCAGCGATTGAGGTCAAGGGGAGAGAGGCAAGGATTCTGATTCTGGGGATGGGTGGGGAAATCGCGCCCTTTACTGCCGCCCCGGGATCTGCGCGCAACTACGGATGAAATCCGGGGAGGTCGCGGTATACCCGAGGAACGCTTCGACGTGCCGGATGACATTATGCGTGATCGCCTGGTCTCCGATCGTGTCGTGATATTCCATCGCCGCAGTGCAATCGCGCAGCAAAATAACACGGTAGTTGCGGTACAGCGCATCGGTCAGCGTCGCCTGCACGCACGCATTCGCGGCAAATCCCACCGCCACCAGGTTCTTGATCCCCAGGTTTCTCAGCAGGCTCTCCAGGCACGTCTCAAAAAAGCCGCTGTACATCTGCTTGCGCACGATGTATTCTCCCGGCCGGGGTTCAATCAGCTTGCTGAACCGGAACTCGACCGGATCGGTTTCCCAGCGTTCTTCTACGGTCAGACCGTGCGTGCGGACAAGAAGGGAGCCGAATGCACTGTGTTGCGCAGCCACCATCTGGTTGGCGTTGTTGACATAGATGACCGGCAACCCAATCCGGCGGGAAGCCTCCAGGGCCGGTTTGATGCAATTGATCATCACCCGCCGCTCCACTTCAGTTGAACCTGCGTAGAACAGCGCCGGCCGCCCGGGCTCTGGTTCTCCCTGACTGTAGCCCAGTCCGTACACGTCGATCAGCATGAATGCGGTTTGGCCGGGAGGCAGACTGAGCATCTCCTTGGCATGGCCGAGGTATGCATCAGGCGGATACATGCGATAATAGCGGCCGGGAATCTGCAGGTCCATGGCGGTCCTTATTTCTTGTATTCAAAATCCATTTGTGCGTCGAGTGTATTTTCCCCCACCCCATCGATCCGGTACCGTGTGGCGCCCGTGATCCCCGCGTAGTCAATGCGCCCGTCGGCAGCGCTGAACACGCCGTACGTGAAGTCGCCTTCGATCGTGTCCATGAATTTCCGGTACGTGCCGTCAGATACAATGACGATGTCTTCCCGGTTCTTTGTTCTGACCTTGTATCCGATCGCGGCTGTATCCTTCAGTGCCATCCTCTCCACCGACACATCTGCAGGATCGCAAGAGGCCTGTGACGCAAACGGGTAGATCAGAGTCGCCATTCTGTTGACACGGCGATCGCCGGCAAGCACCTTGCGGAAAATCAGCCAGTCGATTTCCCGGTTGCCAGGCTCGCCGCGCAGGCCGGTCAGATCGGCGCCACCCCTGCTCAGGACCCTTTGTGTTGCATGTGCATCCTGGTGGTCCTGCTTGATCAGGAATCCGTTGTCCTGTATCGACATATACCCGTCCTCGGTTTCTTTCATCGAACAGGGAGTGTGCAAATTGAATTCCATTTCCTGTCCGCTCCCGGTTGTGCGTACTTCATCGATGACCAACCAGTATCTGGCTTTGGAATACACGATGTGTCGGCGGTGGTGAGCCTTCTGATAGCGGACATAGCCGTCGTGCGTTGCCGCGAAGAAGATGCTCTGTTTCAGGACTGACCAGTGCTTGTCATAGCCGGGTTTGTCCATCTTTTCCGGCACGGCCCGGTTTATGGTGACCATGTTGTGTGACAACGGATGCTTGTACCAGCTGACCTGGAGTGTGTCCAGGTATCCGAGAGGTCCCAAACCCGCATCAAGTGCGATGGGAACGCCGTTGGCATAGATCTCGAAATCCAGCTGGTCGAAGTGACAATGATTCTGCCAGTCGCCGTAATTGACTATCATATAATACGACCGCGGGTCCCACGAATCGCGCATGACCGCAAACCGCGAGTCCGGGAAGTCGATGGATGTCGTCGTGGGTGCCGTCACGGGCACAGACATGGAGGCAATGGCTTCCGGAGAGAATTCATGTTTGACCGCTCCAATGAAATCCCCGCGGTTGAAGAACTCTCCCATCTCCTTGAAAAGAGGCAACAGGTTCTTGCCTCTGCGTGCGTCGTTAAATGCCGGATTGACACCGACCGGCGTATTCGTGAGCACAAAGAACTCCATGTTCTTTTCAAGTCTGCTCAGGTATTGCGTGCGCAAGGATGGATCGTCCTTGAAATACTGCAGCATCAGCATATAGCGGTAGTACACGGAAAACATGTAGGACGCATAGCTGCTGGTCCGCTCCACATAGCCGCCGTCATCCAGGATATCGTTTTCCAGATGAAGGACCATGTTCTTCCTGCCGCGGTCCAGCCATGCTCCAGACTCTTTGAACTCCGGGAAGACGGCTGCCGCGTAGGACAGAGTCAGGGCTGAATGTGTTTGCCAGTTATACGGGTGAAACGGGGTGCGCTGCACACACTGGTCAAGCCACCGGGTCGAACCCAGTATGATCTTCAGCAGCCGTTTGTTGGTCTCGGGCGAAAGGTGCGGGGCAAAGACTCTCTGGGCATTGATGAGTCTCTCATTCCTGTTGGCGAGTCCCAGTTCATACCAGATGAAGTCGTACGATCTGATCATGTGGATGACCTGTTCGTTCTTCACACTGTCCAGCTGATCGTACCACTGATTGAAGACGACTTCAAATGCCTTCGGTGTGGCCGGGTCTCGCGTCAGAAGATAGTAATTGATCTGGTCGTCGATGAATTGGAGATAATGGACGCCATATTTTGAGACGTGGGGATAGTGATGATTGAAATCGATACGTTTGCCCCAATGGACGCCATGAAGCGTGTATCCTTGCTCAGGCGTGTAGAATGATTGTGCTGAACGCACTATGGTATTGTAACGTGCACTGTCGGCGAGGGCCTCTCGCCTGAATTCATCGATGGTGATGAAGTACTTCTTGTTCTGCGCATCGTATGCCGACAACCGGTTATTGTCTTGCCGGGATGTGAAGTACCTATGCAAAAGCGCGGATATGCGGCCAGGATTCTTTGCCTTCAAGGCTGCCCGAAGAGCCGGCCCGAGTGTCTCGATGTGGAGCGACTGTACGAGCTCTTCGTCGCTGATATATCGGATCTTGTGGAGAAAATAGTCCTTGTCGATGAGGACGTCATGCCACTCGGAAAGGGTCAATTTCAGGTCGATCGCGGAGCGGTCTCTGTTCTCGACTTCCTGCCTGCAGAGCGGGCAATACCACTTGTCTCCGACCTGGTACACGACCGACTGAAGGGTGATGATAGGACCGGAAGGGTCCTGGTCCGCCGGTCGAGCGATTGACGTACAGCATGACATGCAGAACACGAGCCCCAGAAGCGTTTTCAGTTTCGTCATCGGAGATGCCCCGGTGTCCGTCAGAAGAAGCGTGCGATTTGGAAAAGGTTGTACCATCAATATACGAATTGAATTCGTTCCAATTGACTTCACCGCGTCAATTCCGTACTTTTCTTTGGATGAAGCTCTCCTTCACGCCGCTCACCCATCATCACGCCGGGATATCATGTCTGTAGCACAGGAGAACATCAGGTGGAGACGAACACGCTGAAAGTGGCCATTGTTGGTCTTGGCCATCTGCATCCAAGAGGGTACATGGCGCTGTTCGAACAATGCCCGAAGACCGAAGTCGTTGCTGCGTTTGACAAAGAAAAGGCATTGGTCGGCGCTTTTTGTGGGGATTTCGGAATCCGGGGCTATACGGATCTTCATGAACTCCTTGCGCGGGAGCAGGTGGATATCGTCGCCATGTTCCTGCCGCACAGCGAATCCGCCGATGCGGCGATTACGTGCGCTGACAAAGGAATCCATTTGTTGATGGAAAAACCCATCGCCAGAAATGTTGAGGATGTCAGGCGTGTCGCCGAAGCAGTCAGGAGAAACAATGTCAAGATTACCACCGGCTATTGCTGGCGGTATCATCCGGTTATCAGGGCAATGAAGGACTTCATCGAGCAGGGGGTTATCGGCAAGATTGTTTCTGTGGAAGCACGATTGGCCGCAGGCAAGGTGGACAGGTATATCAGGGGAAATGCGGGATGGATGCTCGAAAAGGCCAAATCCGGCGGCGGGCCGATGTACAATCTGGGCGTCCACTGGATTGATCTGCTATGTCACGTGCTCGGAGACAACATCGAGCAGGTCTGTGCGGTCAACACCAAAACCTCAACGGCATACGACGTCGAAGACTCCTCGGTCGCATTGCTGCAGTTTGGCAAAGGCACCGTCGGTGTACTTTCGACCAGCTATATTGTGCCGGATTGCTTTCCGAACGGCAGAGACCTGTACATGGGAATCAAGGGGACAAAGGGGGTGCTGAGCTATGCCCCGAGGTATGAGGGCGAACAAGGTTCCGGCAGATGCGCGGTCAGACGGATATCCTGGAACTCTACAGCGACAGTGAAAATGTCGCCGGCTCGTCTGCTAGGAAATTCGTGTTTGACCTGGACAAGGTAAGCGGCTATTCCGGCTACATGGGAAAGGCGTACATTGACGATTTCGCAGACGCCATTCTCGAAGACAGGGAACCCTCCATCACTATACGCCAGGCCATTGATGTGCTCCATGTGGTGGAAGCGATCTACAAATCAGACCAGAGCAGGAGTTGGGTGAATGTACAGAAAGAAGTGCCCTGACCGGGGAAGACGATCTCAGTCCACATGAACGAGAAATCGTACAGAACGCGTGGATTGGCAGATGGGGTCTTGCTCTTACTGTAGAAAAGGGAATTACCGATGGGCGATATACGTAAAGTGACACTAATACCGGGCCCGCAGAGCAAAGAGCTCATCACAGAGTGGCACACCTATGAAGCCGATGTGGTGGGTTATCAGGCCCAGATTGTCTGGAAGTCTGCGAAGGGGTGCGTGGTCAATGATGTTGACGGCAACAGCTACCTTGACTGGACTTCAGGAGTTCTGGTCACCAACGTCGGTCATTGCCATCCTCATCTGGTGGATGCGATCACCAGGGCATCCCGGGATTTGCTGAACAACTATGAATGCGCCAACACCTACCGCATAGAGGCTGCCAAAAGGCTCGTATCAGCCCTGCCAAAGCATCTGGACAAGTGTTTCTTCCTGAGCACAGGGGCTGAGGCAATAGAAGGTGCATTGCGGTTAATGAAGAGACGGAGCGGCAAGTTCGAAATACTCAGCTTTGAAGGCGGGTTCCACGGCCGGACGCCCGGTGCTGCTGCAGTGGGCGGAATGGCCGGACCGAAACGTCAGTACGGTCCTACGGTGCCGGGTATTATCCGCGCGATCTATCCAAATCCCTACAGGGATGAACTGGGTTTGTGTGATGAGCGATCGGGGTTCAAGAAGTACTTCACCTATCTTGACCATGTTGTCATGGCAAACTCGACGGGGTCTCTCGCAGGAATCATCGCGGAGCCCTATCAGGGAGCCGGCGGGTTCATCTTTCCACCCAGGGGCTGGCTCAAGAAACTGTTCGAGTGGGGGAAAGTGAACGGTCTGCTCTTCACACTGGATGAGGTCCAGTCTTCGTACGGCAGGACGGGCAAGATGTGGGCAATGGAGCATGAAGATGTTCAGCCTGACATCGTCGTTCTTGGCAAAGGAATCGGCAGTGGTGTGGCGGTCTCTGCAGTGTGTTCGACCACAGATGTTTTTTCGTGTCTCAAGAAGGGTGAAATGAGCAGTACCTATGGGGGTAATCCGATTGCGAATGCTGCGGTGATCGCGGTGCTCGAAATCTTTGAAGAAGAGAACCTCGTAGAACATTCCGCCCGCCTGGGTGAGTACATCAAGAAGGGCCTGAAACAGATCGCCGACAAATGCAAGTATGTAGGCGATGTCCGGGGCAGCGGACTTGTCATGGGGATTGAGTTTGTAAAGGACAAGCTGACCAAAGAGCCCGCTCCCGGGCTCATACGGCCCATCATCGACAAATGTGCGGAAAACGGCCTGCTGGTCGGTTCTGTCGGAATGTACGGCAATGTCATACGGGTCGCTCCGCCTCTGGTTATCACACAACAGCAGGCCGACGAGAGTCTTGCTGCGATGGAGAGAGTGCTCATGAGTCTGTAGTTGTAGGTACACGAATGACTCGACCGACAAAGTGTGAGAAACAGCATACGTGGCTCCTCCCGACATTGTGACTGGGACAAATTCCATGGAAGCGACTATTGGGTTTGGTATTATCGGTGCCGGGCTGATCGCCCCATTTCACTTGCATGCAATCAGAGATTCCCGGGGCGGTAAGGCCATCGGTGTTTTTGATGTCGCCCGGGAGAGAGCCTCACAGGTCGCGGAGAAGTTTGGCGTTAAGGCCTACTCGTCACTGGGGCAGATGCTCGACGACAGGAGTGTGGATGTCGTCTGTGTGGCAACTCCCAATCACCTGCATACAGATGTCGTTATTCAGGCCGCACATGCAGGCAAGCATGTTCTCACGGAAAAACCGCCAGCCATGAGCCTGAAAGAAACGGATGAGATGATCGATGTATGCAAGAGGGCAAATGTCAAATTCGGCTGTTTTGTTCAGTGCAGAGTCAGGAAGGCCGTGCAGGCCATCAAGTCAGCGGCGGATTCCGGCAGATTTGGAAAACTCCTTCACGCGGATGCGTATATGAAGTGGTTCAGACCGCAGGAGTACTACACGTCCGACGGATGGCGTGGTCAGCAAAGGAGCGGCAGCGGCGTGACCGTAGCCCAGGGGTTTCACTATATTGACCTGGTGCAGTATTTTGCGGGTCAGGCCAGGTCAGTTGATGCCAGAATGACGAACATCGGTCATCCGGGGATCAATCTTGAAGATGAAACACTGGCGCGCATACAGTTCATGTGCGGGGCGGAGGGTGTTGTTCAGCTTTCAACGGCTCTCTGGCCGGGGATGGATATCAGGATTGAAATGCATGGTACCGATGGGACTGCAGTAATGGTCGGCGAAAAGATTCAGACATGGATATTCAAAGACGAGCGACCTGAAGATGAACACATACGGGCGCTCGGCAATTCGTCACAGGCCACGGGTGCGGGCGGAGCCGCAGACATCGGCCACAGAGATCATATGGTCGTCGTGCAGGACATGATAGATTGCATCGGGTCAGACAGGGACGTCGTTATTCCTGTGGCATCCGTGAGACCTACTCTGGAAATTGTCCTGGCAATGTACCGCTCCGCAAAGCAGGGCAGAGTTGTCTCCCTGCCGGTTTCCGATGATGATACTCTCTGGAGCTGATCAGCAACTGCCCCCGCTGCTATTGATTGAAGAGAAACATCCCCTTCAACGCTTTCCTCGCCAGAAGTGCATCAAAGAACTCCTGCCACTGTTCGATTGAACCCGTATGACTCAAGAGCCTGTCGGAATGAATCAGACCGGCGTTCAGGAAACGGATCGCCCGGTCCCATGACTCGTATCTCGTCGAGACATTGAACTGATACCGCACGGACTTCATCATGAATGCGTCATAGGGGAATTCGATGCCCGGTTTCCCCGTCAATCCGATCGCCGTGACCACCCCCAGTTTCCTAATGATGAGTGCTCCGGTCTGCATTGCAGCGCGTGCGCCGGAGGCTTCGATGAACAGATCAACCCCGCGTCCGGACGTGACGTCATGCACCAGCTTTACCAGGTCCTCTTTCTGAACGTTGACGACGTGGTCGATTGCGGGAAGGGAGCGGCAGAGGCGCAACCGTGTTTCCTCATCGTCATCGACGCCAAAGATGATCACGGTGGATGCGCCCGCATATTTGGCGACGAGGGCTGCCATGATGCCGATGGGACCGGGTCCTGCGACAGCCACGACATCGCCGGCCATGACCGTCTGCGGAAGAATAACGTCCGTAACCACGTTTGCCAGAGGTTCAGTCAGGGCGGCTGCCGGAAATCCGAGAGTATCCGGTATGCGGTGTAAAAGGCCCGGTTCCGGCCATCGCATCAGCGGGGCAAACGCCCCATCAATTCCCCAGCCGGGGGAGCGTTTGTGGGGGCATATCTGGCGATTCCCCGTCCTGCACAGGGCACAGACCCCGCAGGCCATCGTGTGGGGCTCGCCGACCACCCTGTCACCAACCGCCCACCCCCCGACATTCCGGCCGACCGCGGCGATCGTCCCGCTGAATTCGTGTCCGAGTATCACCGGGGGGTAGTAGGGGAACTCGTCGTTGTAGATATGCAGATCCGTGCCACAGATGCCGCAGGCCTTCACATCAATCAGGACTTCAGCATCGCCGATTGACGGGGCCGGAACATCCTTGAGCTCGATGAACCCCTTCCCCTTCTTGGTCTTGACAAGTGCACGCATCGATTCTCCGTTACGTCGTTGAAAAATCGCACCACCGTTCCAGGAACCTCAGGAGGATATTGGCCGTCTCTTTGATTTCCGCCACGGCAATCTGTTCTTCGTTCGCGTGGGCGTATTTGAGACTGCCAGCGCCCATGACCACCGTGGGAATGCCCATGAGGGAATACCGCCACGCATCGCATGCCGCGGTCATTGCCGAGATCTCCATCGGGGTGCCCGCGTCGCGTGCGGCAGCCATCAACTCCTGCACAAGGGGATGATCCGTAGGCACCTGGTTCCCCTCGTTGTTCAACATGTTAAACAAAATCTCGAAATGTTCGCGAAGATACTGATGGGGAGAATTTCTGATCGCACCGATCATCTCCTGCTGCACGGTTTTGACATTGGTGTTCGGAAGGAAACCGAAGACCCCTTTTATCGAGGCGGTCCCTGGGACGGTGGCGGGCCAGTCGCCGGCGTGCAGCATGCCGAACGTCACCGGCATCGGATTCTCGTACGCGTCGAACAACGGGTTGAACCCTCGGGACCCGGCAAGAAGCCTGTCGTGGTACTGTTCGAGAATGCCCATCGCTTTGACTGCCTCTTTCAGCGCACTGACCACATCCGATGCACGTCCGCTGTGTCCGGGCTTCCCGCGGCAAATCACCTCAAACCATACGGCGCCGCGCACAGCCGCATAGATCTTCCGCTCTGAAGCTTCCAGAACGATCGCACCGTCGGCATGAACCGGCCGGCGCGTCATGAACAGCGTGCCGTTTCCGCCGTTTTCCTCTTCGACGACGATATCCGCTGTCACGGTTCCGCGCGGCCTCAGGTGCAGCTTCTTCAGCGTCGAAAGGAGAAGATGGATGACGGCAATCTGCCCCTTGTCATCGCACGCTCCTCGTCCGTAGACGATTCCCCCTCGGACGTTCGGCTGGAATGCGTTGTCCTGGTTCTTCGAAGGCGGGACCACGTCCGCATGTGCGTTGAGGATCAAACTGCGGGATGTCTCAGGCGACGTGCCGGCAACTGTGAGACGCAGGTTCTGTGTATTCTCGTATGTGAGGCCGGGGAGAGGCCAACTGTACAGGGGGTCATCTTTGAACGACTCGGGTATCTGCATCAGCTCGGCGTCCGTGCAGAGGTCCTTCATTCGCTCGGCCACCAGTCTGTTCACCGGACCCTCATTCCCGCGGATCGAAGGGATTCTGATCAGATCACAGAGAAACTCGGTCGTTTCCCCGGCGAGCGATTCGATTGTTTCGCTGACGATGTGTTCTTCGAGCGGCATTACTTCACTCCTTCGGATCGACGCTGTTGATCGGGAACCTGGGGGGACGCCCTTCAAGAAATCGCCGGATGTCTTCCATGATCTTTTCGCGAATACTCACACCGGCATCTTCGGAATACCAGGCGAGATGCGGGGTGAGAACAACGTTGGGTATGCCCCGCAACACGAAACTCTCTTCCGGAGGTTCTTTCTCGAACACATCGATGCCTGCCCCCGCAATCCAGCCTTCTGTGCATGCCCGTGCAAGAGCCGCCGCATTCACAATGGCACCTCGTGCGGTGTTGACAAGAATCGCCGTGGGTTTCATCATGCGAAGTTCGCGTTCACCGATCATGTATTTCGTCTCATGGCTGAGCGCCGGATGGATCGTCACCATATCCGCTTCCCGGAGCAGGTCTTCGAGAGGAATGCACGTGATGCCGAGTTCAGCCTGCCGGTGCTCGCTCAGGTAAGGGTCGTGCACCATCACTTCGATTCCAAAACCCCGGAGCATCCTGACCATAAGGCTGCCGATCCGGCCGCACCCCACTATGCCGGCTTTCGTACCCGAGAACCTGCGGATTGCGCCCACACTGCTGAAATCCCACTGTCCCTTCTTGACGGAGGTCTCAAGCGATTCCTGTTGTCTTATGAACTTACGGCGACAGACCAGGAGAAGCATCATCGCCTGCTCGGCGACCTCTTCTCTGCAGTAGTCGGGGACGTAGCTGACCCGGATACCACGTTCCGTGGCCGCAGGCACATCGATGTTGTCATATCCGACACCGTGACGGATGATGAGTTTGCAGGAATGCAGATGCTGAATGACTTCGCGGTTGATCTGCACCATATTGACAACAAGGACATGAGCATCGCGGATCCGGGCAAGGAGATCTTCGGGGGAAGAAGATTTCAGTTGAAACGCCTCGAAAATCACCGGGGAAACGGCAAGTTGAGCTCGCTCCCATTCCAGATCCGGTTCAATATAGTCCGTGACAACGATTTTTGCTGTTTTCACTGTAGTCCTGTCGTTGGTCTGATGCTTTCCCGGGCTTCGTCAAGTCTCCCTCTGCTACAGAATAGCAAAATTAACTTGAAAATCGTACCTATTGCGGACCTGTGACAACTCATTGACAGAACCGTGACAGGAATCCGTTGTCAGGTGGCTATATTCTCTTTGAAAGTGGCATCCATTGTGATATCTTTGTGGAAAGCAATAGAGCCCGCCTATGGGAATAGAAGTGAAAGAAGTGACCACCCTGCACGCGTTGAAACAATTTGTCTCGTTTCAATACTCCCTCTACAGGACCAACAGGTATTGGGTGCCTCCCCTGCGCGCAGATGAACTACGGTGCCTCCGGGAGGACAAGAACCCCGCATTCGATTTCTGTGAAGCAAAGTACTGGCTTGCCCGCAGGGATGGAAAGATCGTTGGACGCGTCGCCGGAATCATCAACAGACGATACAACGAGAAGTGGAACGAGAAGGCGGCCCGTTTCGGATGGTGTGATTTTGTCGACGATGAGGAGGTATCCAGGGGACTCTTCCAGGAAGTGGAGCGCTGGGCCTTAGAACGGGGGATGAATCACATTCACGGACCGCTGGGCTTCACGGACATGGACGGTGAAGGAATGCTTGTTGAAGGCTTCGAAGAAATCAGCACACTGGGGGCGCTCTATAACTACCCATACTATCAACGGCACGTGGAACGCTTGGGATATTCAAAAGACACCGACTGGATTGAATATGAAGTGACGATGCACGGTGAGATTCCCGAAAAAGTTGCCAGAATGGCAGACATCGCCCTTAAAAGGAATAATCTCAGGGTTCTGAGAGTCAGGAAAGCCAAAGAAGTGCTTCCGTACGCGAAGAAGATCTTTCACGTCTTAAACGAGGCCTATAGAGATCTTTTCGGGTTCGTTGAATTATCTGAGAAGCAGATCGACATGTATGTGAAACAATATTTCGGATTCATTCTTCCCGAATATGTGCCGGTTGTGCTGGACTCCCGCGACGACGTGGTTGCGTTTGGCATTGCGATGCCTTCACTTTCAAAGGCGCTCCAGCGATGTAAGGGCCGCCTCCTTCCGTTTGGTTTCATCCATGTGTTGTGGGCATTGAAGCACAACAGACGAGTTGATCTCTACCTCACAGCTGTGCGCCCTGATATGCAGAACAAAGGGATCAACGCGATCTTGATCCACGAATCGAACCTGGCCTTCAATAAGAACAAGATCGAGAAAGTCGAAACGAACAGGGAATTGGAGGGCAATTCGAAAGTCCAGGCACAATGGAAGACCTATGATTCCCGGCAGCACAAACGGAGAAGGTGTTACGGGAAACAATTGTCGGCCACAAACGCGAACCGCGCACTCAGCGGGTAGTGTGCGTCCACAGATTGCAATTATTTGTCGTTTTGCGTATCATGATACGCAATGTCGCACTCGTTCAAAGCAAGCCGTTTTCAATGCTGGCGTAGCTCAGTTGGTTAGAGCACCAGATTGTGGATCTGGGGGTCGATGGTTCGAGTCCATCCGCCAGTACTCCTCCCTCCCATGTCATACTTGTAATGATTCCCAATGACGACTGAACAACGAATAGTTGAGCCCCGATTGCTCCGGGGCTTCCGTGACTACCTTCCGGCCCAGATGAATGCCCGGCAGAAAATCATTGCCACCATCCGGCAGGTCTATGAACGGTATGGATTCCTCCCTCTCGACACTCCGGCGCAGGAATACCGGGTCACGCTCATGGGCTACGGGGAAGAGAATACCAAGCAGATCTTCACTTTCAAAAATCCGGAGGAAGAAGATGTCGCCCTCCGGTTCGATCTGACAGTGCCGCTGGCCCGTGTCGTCGCGCAGTACCCCGATCTTCCGCTGCCGTTCCGGCGATACCAGGTCGCCCCGGTGTGGCGGGCCGATAAGCCCGACCCGGGCAGGTTCCGCGAATTCCTCCAGTTTGACCTGGATTCGGTGGGTGTCACCTCCAACGCGGCAGACGTGGAGATCCTCTGCGGAATGTACGACACCCTCCGCGCCCTGGGCATCGAAAATTTCCGCGTGAGATTCAGCGACCGGAAAGTCCTCAACAGCCTTCTGGACTATGCCGGAATTCCCCGCGACATGGCACATGCCGTATTCCGTGTGCTGGACAAACTGGAAAAGATCGGGCTGGAGAACATCGCTGGAGAGCTGACCGCCGGCCGGATCGATGTCTCGGGGGACAAGATTCCGGGGCTGGGCCTTGCTGCCGGGTCCGCCGATCGCATCAAGGAATTTCTCGCGCTTCCTCAGGGAAACCGGAAGGATGTGCTGGCCGGCATGGCTGCATTGTTCACCGCCGTGCCCTCTGCGGCAGAGGCCGTGGCGGAGCTGGAATTCATCTGTTCCGCGCTTGATGTCCTGGACATCCCCGATGACCGCGTCGCGCTGGATCTCAGCATTGCGCGTGGACTCGACTATTACACCGGACCGGTTTTTGAAGCGATTCTTACGGATGCGCCGGAATTTGGATCGGTCTTCGGCGGAGGTCGCTATGATGGGCTTGTGGAACGCTTCCTCGGACGGAAGATTCCGGCCGTCGGCGCTTCGATCGGCGTGGACCGCCTGTTCGCCGCGATGCTAAAGCTCGGCCTCGTGCAGATGGTGTCTTCCACCGCACAGGTCCTGGTGACGGTGATGGAACCGGCCCGGATGAACGACTACATGAAACTGACACGGACACTGCGGGCCGGGGGAATTAACACCGAGCTCTACCTCGGCGATGAAACCACCCTTGGCAAACAGCTGCAGTATGCCAATCGCCAGAAGATCCCTGTCGCCATCATTATAGGGAGCGATGAGTTTGCCAATAATGAGGTCACGGTGAAGGATCTTATCCTCGGGGCGACGGTGCAGGACCGGAAGAAAACGGCGAAAGGGAAGGAGCGTGACGTATGGCTCGCCCTCTCCCGCAAGGCGCAGGTGAGGGTTCCTGCTCCGGATGTCATCGCCTGTGTGCGTGAAACCCTTTCACGTCCCCAACCAGCCTGATCTTCAGGATTTTCGGAGAAAAGTGATGCCGCAGCGGGTTCTCTTGTCGGGTACAGCGTTAACGATCGACCAGGTTGTCGCCGTGGCGCGCGGCAACGTGCGGGTTGATCTTTCGGCAACTTCACGCAAAGCGATGAAGCGCTCACGGGAGTGGGTTGAGCGGGCCATCCGCCAGCATGCCATCGTCTACGGTATTACAACGGGTTTCGGAGCTTTCCAGAACGTGTTTATCCGACCCGACCGCCTGCGTGAGCTGCAACGCAATCTGATTCTCAGCCATTGCGCCGGGGTGGGCGAGCCGTTTCCGGAAGAAGTCGTCCGGGCCATGCTGCTCCTCCGGGCGAACGCCCTGGCATGCGGGTACTCCGGCATCCGTGTCTCCACCGTCGAACGCCTCCTTGACATGTTGAATCGCAGAGTTCATCCCGTCGTACCCGAACAAGGATCGGTCGGGTCGAGCGGCGACCTTGCTCCTCTTTCGCATGCCGCAGCAGTACTCATCGGAGAGGGTGAGGCATTCTACCGCGGGAAGCGCATGCCGGGCCGCAAGGCGATGAAGGCTGCGAAGATCACCCCGGTGGTACTTGAAGCGAAGGAAGGTCTTGCGCTGAACAACGGCACCCAGGCCATGACAGCGATCGGTGCGCTTGCCGTGCACGATGCCAGGCGCCTGGCGGATATTGCAGACATTGCCGCGGCGCTTTCACTGGAAGCGCTGAAGGGCAAGGCCACTCCGTTCAATGAGAGAGTACTCGCGACCCGCCCGCACACCGGACAGGGCATTTCCGGCCGCAACATCCGCATCATGATCAGTGGAAGCCGGCTTGTGGATCGGGTGGACCACGACACCCATGAAAAGGTGCAGGATTCCTATTCACTCCGCTGTGCCCCGCAGGTGCATGGCGCCTCGCGGGATGCCATTGAATACGCCGCAGGCGTTGTCGGGAAGGAGATCAACTCCGCAACCGACAATCCACTGATTTTTCCGCAGACCAACGAGATTTTCAGCGCCGGCAATTTCCACGGGCAGCCGGTTGCCCTGGCCATGGATTTTCTCGGTCTGGCCGTCGCCGAACTCGGGAATATTTCCGAACGCCGCACCGCGAAACTGCTGGACTCTCATCACAACTGCGGGCTGCCGGCATTCCTCGCAGGCGACGGCGGTGTGGAGTCCGGATTGATGATCGAGCAATACACCGCCGCTGCACTCGTGTCTGAAAATAAGGTCCTGATTCATCCCGCCAGCGGAGATTCGATTCCTACATCGGCGAATCAGGAGGATCACGTGAGCATGGGCACGATCGCCGCCCGGCAGACCCGGCAGATTCTCCGGAACGTCGAGCGTGTGCTGGCGATCGAGCTTCACTGCGCCTACGAAGCGCTCGGATATCGCGCGCACAAACCCGGCGGGGGAACGCGAAGAGCGCTCCGCCGGCTGCGGGAGGCGGTCGCCCCCCTGCGCGGCGATCGAGCACTGTCGCATGATATTGACAGGATCGTCGATCTCATTCGTGCCGGTATGTTCTCCGGTGTTCTGGAGGAGTAGCCATGTCTCCCTGGATTCCTAACAACGATCGATACGACACAATGCCGTACCGGCGCTGTGGACGCAGCGGCGTCCGACTCCCGCTGCTCTCGCTCGGTCTCTGGCATAATTTCGGTGGAGTTGATCGGGTTGAAGATGCACGTGCCATGGTGCGGCGAGCCTTCGACCTGGGAATTACGCACTTTGACCTCGCGAACAACTACGGTCCGCCCCCGGGATCGGCCGAACAAACGTTTGGTGCGCTGCTCCGGACAGACCTTGCCGCACATCGCGACGAGTTGATAATTTCGACGAAGGCGGGGTACCTCATGTGGCCGGGGCCGTATGGTGAGTGGGGTTCACGAAAATATCTGGTCGCCAGTGCCGACCAGAGTCTGGAACGCATGGGGTTGGACTATGTGGACATATTCTATTCCCACCGCCTTGATCCCGATACTCCCCTCGAGGAAACCATGGGAGCTCTTGACTACATCGTAAGGTCGGGACGGGCGCTGTACGCAGGTATTTCCAACTACCCGGCGGAACAGACGCGCCGGGCAGCTCAACTTCTGCGTGAACGGGGCACACCCTGCTTGATTCATCAACCGGTGTACAACATGTTCAACAGGTGGGTTGAGCCGGAGCTTCTGGATACCCTGCGAAACGAGGGGATCGGATGCATTGTCTTTTCGCCTCTTGCACAGGGGCTGTTGACGGAGCGGTACCTGCACGGCATTCCCGGCGATTCCCGGGCAGGCAAGCCACACGGCTTTCTCCGCCCGCAACACGTCACTGAAGAGAAGCTGGCCAGAGTCCGTCTCCTCGGCAAGGTTGCCGCGGCACGCGGGCAGTCGATCGCACAGCTGGCACTCGCCTGGGTACTCCGCCACGACACGGTGACTTCGGCCGTGATCGGTGCAAGTTCCGTGAAACAGCTCGAGGAAAATGTGGCTGCCATCTCCCGGCTAGAACTCACGCCTGAAGAATTGCGCAGGATTGATGAGATCCTCCGGTAGGAACATGCCGGGAGACGGTCTCATCCTCAAAGCATCATGCGCCAATCGGATTCTCCTGAAACCATCATGCAACGTTCGGAACTTTGCACCAGCCGCATGTTGTTAGAAGTAGTGACATGAAACCATCTGGATTTGCATTGCTCGTCGCGCTGGGATTCTTCTCCGTATTCTATATTCTTGCCCAGACATCAACACAACCCGCTCTAAAGGGGGATACACAGGTGCAAACCGTCTCCAAATCCGAGGAAGAGTGGAAGAAACAGCTCACGCCCGAGCAGTACGCGGTGACCCGTGAGAAGGCGACCGAACGGCCGTTCACCGGGAAATACTGGAACGTTACCGCAAAAGGAGTGTACACATGTATCGGGTGCGGTCAGGAACTCTTCACCTCTGACACGAAATTTGATGCAGGTTGCGGTTGGCCCAGTTTCTGGGACGCGGTGGATAAAGGAAGAATCCGCACAGAAGTCGACTCGAGCCATTTCATGACGCGCACCGAGATCATGTGCGCCCGCTGCGGAGCACATCTGGGACACCTGTTTGACGATGGTCCGGAACCCACGGGCAAACGATACTGCGTGAACTCGGCTTCCCTCAATTTCGTGCCGGCTCAGAAGAAGTGACCTCAGGTTGTTGGATGTCACGTTGTTGCAACTCACTGCGCTTTGGCGTATCTTTGGGCCAGTGAGAAGCTGTCCAACTCCTTGCCGGACGTGCACTTGCCGCAACGCTCGATACTCTTCACTTCCTCTTTCACTTCTGCATTTATACTCGACGATCTCGCTCTCCTGCGGAGACGCTTCGCGGTTGAGCACATCCTGACTCACGGTGTGAGCGCTTTCTTGCCCATCCTGCGCGGAGTGCTTCGCCACGACCTGACGTTCACCTGGTTTGCCTCTCTCTACGCATTTGTCGTGGTTGCATGTGCACGCGTATTCGGAAAACCGTCGTACATCGTCGTAGGCGGTGTGGACGTGATGAACGTTGACGGCATCGATTACGGCCCCTGGCACTCACCGGTGAAGCGTACGCTGGTCGGCTGGGCGATCCGGCACGCGACCGGGGTGCTGCCCGTCGCAGAAGCGCTGCGTACCGCGGCCCTGCATCTCGCCCGCTACGACGGCGGCAATGTGACCGTGATTCCTACCGGATACGATTCGAGTCGATGGCGTCCTTCCGGATCGAAGCAGCGGTCGGTGCTCTGTGTTGCCGGATGTGCGACGCGGGCGCGACTCCTTATAAAGGGTGTCGACCTTTTCTTCGCGGCTGCGAGGGAACTGAAGGAGGAACGGTTCGTGCTTGTCGGCACACCGCCGGCCGTGCTCGGCCTGCTCGGAGAGCCCGTGCCGCCGAATGTCCAGGTGCTGCCGCCGGTAGCCCGCGAGGAGCTTGCGCTGCTGTACCAGAGTTCGAAAGTCTACGTCCTTCCCTCACGCAGCGAGGGGTTGCCGAATGCATTGTGCGAAGCAATGCTTTGCGGCTGCATTCCGGTCGCCGCGGATGTCGGCGGAACATCCACCGCTGTCGGCAATACGGGATGGCTCGTACCGGCCAATGATGTGCCGGCGCTCGTCGGCGCGATCCGGGAAGCGCTCCAGGCGCCGGACGATCAGGGTGCAGGGGCGCGTGAACGCATCATCGCCCTCTATCCGGTCGCACAGAGGGAGAATGCCCTTACACAGCTGCTGTCAGGTGCAAGCAGATGAAGCGGCTCATGCGAAGCATAGTGTCGCTGGTGTCCGGCGATACCGCGGGGAGAATCATCGGCTTCGCTATTACGGTGTACCTGGCGCGCGTCCTCACCCCGGGAGGTTTCGGCATTTTCGGTATCGCTCTGGCTGTGCTCAGCCACATGCAGTTGATTGCCAATCCCGGCATCCCGCTCATCGAGACCCGCAACGTAGCCGCAGCGTCGGGGTCGATGTCAGAACGCATTGGGGGTGTGCTGGTCGTCCGGATGACAATGGCGATCGTTATCGCGCTCCTGGCCGGCATTCTTGTGCCGCTCATCGTCAGTTCCCCTGAGCTGACAAGCTGCATTCTGCTCACCCTCCTCTCCCTTTTCCCAATGGCCATGTTTGTCGACTGGGTTCTGCAGGGGAAAGAAGATTTTGTCCCTCTCAGTATCGCGCGGGTGCTGGGGTATGCCGCATATGCGGCCGGTGTCTTCATGCTGATCCGCTCATCCGCCGATGTCCTGTACGCGCCGGTCGCGTTCTTCATCGGAAATATGATAACCGCCGCGGCTCTGCTGATCGGCCTTGCCCGGAGGTACGGAGTGCCAAAGATTGGCTGGACGCCCGTCCTCTGGCGTGCTATTTTGACGCAAAACGCCCCGACGGGAGCGGCGATGTTCTTCGGCCAGATGGTGTTCAATTTGCCGCCTCTCGTCGTAGGCTATTTCCTCGGGACATCTGAAGCAGGCCTGTACACCGCCGGGACGAAGCTGGTCTTCCTGTTGCTGATGGCAGACAGGATACTCAATGCGGTCCTTCTCCCCGCTCTGACCCGTCTGCTTGGTGAGCGGCCGGACGAAGTGCCGGGGGTGTTGACCTTGATGTTGAAGCTCGTCTGGCTCATCGGGGTTCCCATTGCGCTCGTCGGCGCGCTTGTCGCCCCCCCGGTGATCGATCTGGTGTTCGGTGGGGCATATGACGGTGCGGCTGTTGTTACACAGGTGCTGTTTGTGTATGTTGGTTTGACGCTGCTCAATTCCGTCGCCGTCTGCACAATTATCGCCACGAAGAACGAAGGTGCGTATGCGCGGCGGATGATTGCGGGTTCGGCTCTCCTGTCAATCGCCGTGATTGTCCTTACTCCATTTTTCGGGATTGCCGGTGCAGCCGCGGGTGCGGCGGTCGGTGAGGCGGTGACACTCATCCTCATGGCAACGAAAGCTATGCGATTACAGCCACTCGTGAAATCCGGCCTCACGCCGCGAGGTGCATTGGTGCTCGTGCCGCTGGTCCTCATCGGCTGGTGGTCCTCCGTGCTCCATGCCGCGGTGGCGGCTGCGATAGTCATTGTTGCCTGGGGTGTTCTCATGATGGCGACTCGTGCCATAGACAAGAATGACCGCGCGCAATTGCGCGCCCTCCTGTTATGAAACTTGTGGCCGGTCTGGTCTCGCCTTCACCCGCATGGGAAGCTCTTCTCTCGCAGGAAGGGCTGCCGTGGATGCATCTTCCCGCACGGGCGGATTGGTGGGATCTGTGCAGCGTGTTGATCGTTACCCACCGTCTGGAAGGGAAAGAACGCGATCACGCCGCAGAATACCTGCGGCACGGCGGGGCGATCCTCGGGTCGGCCCATCATTTCAACGGGCTGGCACACACGAGCACGCGGCCGGCACATTTGCGATACATCATCTCCGATGGGGATCCTCTCTTCGCCCCCGTGCGATTGATTGATCTCGCCATGACCGGGGAGATCCCCCGGGAGGCAAACCATCTCCGTACAGACGGCAATGAACACGCAGTGTTTGCGGGCGAGCTGGGCGGCGGTGTGGGAGTGGCCCTGCCGTTCGACGTCCAGACGGCAATGGCCGATGCGCGGGTGACAGCGAAGGCCTTCTATTGTCCCCAAGAACGTCTCCCCTCAGAACGGGTTTCCCTGGTTTCCCGGGGAGAAGTCAGGCATCTTGTGCGGTCCGCCCTGGCATGGCTCCACCACGTGCGGAAACTCCCGTATGCCCATCTCTGGTACTATCCGGGCCGATCGCAATCGGTGGCCACGTTGCGGGTTGACACCGACGGAGCGCCCAGGGATGACATTGATATCCTGTACGGCATCATCCGTGAGGCGGGCGTGCGGGGGAGCTGGTTTCTGGATGTGCGGGCTCACGAGACCTGGTTGCCGCACTTTCGCACGCTCGACGGACAGGAGATAGGTCTTCATTGCTATGAACACCGGTTTGGCCGGGATATGGAGGCCGATGCAGCCAACATTCGCCGCGGCTCTGAGCTCCTCAGCGCCGCCGGATGGGCCGTCGGAGGTTTCGCAGCCCCTTTCGGTACATGGACACCTGCCCATGCCGCCCTCATTGACAGGATGGGATTCCAATACTCTTCGGAATTCAGTTGCGGGTATGACACGGTTCCCTTCCTGCCCGCGCGCCGTACGGGCTCATTTGCCACCCTGCAGGTGCCGGTACATCCCATCAGTATCGGGAGCCTCAGGCGGGCAGGCGCCGGTGCGCGTGTGATGCAACAGTACTTTGAAGATACGGCTGCGGATCTCCTGTCACGTCATATGCCGCTGTTCTTCTACCACCATCCGACGCACAGGCATTGGGATGTCGTTCATACCATGTTGGATGCGTATCAACATCCCGGTGTCGCGAAGCTGACAATGGGCGAGTACGCACGGTGGTGGCAGCAGCGCGCGCTGCTGGATGTGGATATCGAAATTGAAGGTCAACACATCATTGTCCGCAACGGCGACCTTGCCGAGGCTGTGGACGTATCCTTGCATGTCGTTCGCCCGGATGCCCGGGAAGTCATCGTGTCACCGGCACGGGCGCATTCGATGGCAGCCCTGCAATGGGACCTCCCGCGTCGGCCGGTGGTGCCGCCCGACCTCCGCCGGATCCGCGAAAGTGATCCGCGTCGCATGCTTGGTGACCTGTATTCAACCATGCTGAGGAGACTGAAGTGACCGTTCACATAGGCGGGTACCAGTCCCTTTCGATTCTGAGGGGAGGGCCGCTCACGCAAATCCGGGAGACCGTCAAGGGGCTGCGTGCGGTCGGGTTGGACGTCCGGCTGTTTGATGTCTGGAATCCGCCGAATTTCGCTTCCGGCGACCTCTTCCACCTCTTTGCCGCGAACATCGGCACATACCATCTGGCACGTGAGATCCATGCCTTGAATGTGCCTCTCGTGGTGTCTCCCATCACTTATTCCCGGCACTCCCCCCGTTTCGTACGGGCGGGGCTGGCGGGCTCGCGTGTGCTGCAAAAGATCGGTCCGGGCATCTGGTCAGACTATGCGTTGTGTGCGGATATCTGCGGCTGGGCGGCAAAGGTGCTGCCAAATACGCGGGCCGAAGCTGACCTGCTGAAGAAGGGTTACGGTATCCCGGCATCCAGAATAACCGTTGTTCCCAACGGAGTTGAAGCGCGATTTGCAGATGCGGACCCTTCGCTCTTCGAGAGAACGTATAAGCGGCGGAACTTCATCCTGAATGTCGGACACATCGGACATGCACGCAAGAACGTCCTGACGCTCATTCGAGCGTTGGCGGCGATCGATCACCCCGCGGTCATCATCGGGCGCATCATTTCCGGTCCTTACGGAGATGCCTGCGTGCGGGAGGCCGCCAGACACAAACATATTTTGTTGATTGACGGCTTGGACAATTCCTCGGACATGCTTGCTTCTGCATACGCAGCATGCGATACATTCGTGCTTCCGTCGTTGTTCGAGACTCCAGGGATCGCGGCTCTGGAGGCCGCCCTTGCCGGCGCAAAAATCGTCATTACTCCCTATGGCGGAACTACCGAGTATTTCGGTGCGAGCGCCCGGTATGTGGAACCGTCATCGTCAGCATCAATCCGGAAGGGGATAGAGGACGCACTGCAGGCAAAGAAGACACCCGTCTTGCGCGAGCATGTCCTGAACAACTACACCTGGAAGGTCGTGGCGGAGAGAACCGCTGCTGCGTACAGAGAGGTGTGATGCTGACGGGGGAGGGGCGAGTCCTGCCCCGTCACCTATGGCTGTGAACGTCCAACTCGCAATTCCACATCTTCGCCGCTCATGATGCCCACTGCAAGATCGTAGCGCTCACCCTGAATGGTTATTGTTCCCCAGCCCGGCGTTGCATACACGCCGTCGGATGCACGCCGTGCGAAGTTGAGTATAATGCCCTCCCCAAAATCCACCGTCACCCACCCGTCTCCCTGTGCAAGGATCCGTCCCGGTGTCGTTTGATTGATCAATAGGGAGCGATGGCCTGTCTTTCTGAAGGGCCCGGTCTGCTGCACCGAATCCAATTGACGCAGTGATCGGAACTCAACCGTTGAAGAAACGTGGAAAACGAGGGACTGGAGATCTTGTTCTCCGACAACCGTTCTGTAGCTTTCGGAGAAGAATGGAAATTCGGAAGCACAGCCCCCCACAAGAACGACAGCAACGAGAAAGGCAACGACTCGAGCGTGTGGACGCATGGAGAGATTCCCTGGATTGAGAAGATTCATTTGGATCAGTTTGCCGCCGGCGACTGGATTTCCTTCAACATACGCATACGGCGGGGAAAATCCCACTATTTTTGCCCGGATTCGTCTTGCTGCTGGATTTCCGTGAATTCGTTTCGTACATTTTTGAATCAACTCTTCCTTCAAACATGGAATAACCCAATGGAACTCGGGCGCGTCGAAGGGACTATAGTCTCCACTGCAAAAGCTGCCCGGTTGAAGGGGCGCAAGCTGCTTCTCGTAAATCTGGTGGGCCCGGATACCAAGCCTTCCGGCAACCATGTCGTCGCGGTTGATGCGGTGGGTGCAGGTGAAGGGGAAGTGGTGATCGTGGTCCGCGGCAGCTCGGCGCGGCAGGTGGACGATCTCACGAATATTCCCACCGATACCAGCATCGTGGCCATCGTGGACTCGATCGAATACGGCGGAAAAACCGTGTTCCGAAAGGGCTCATGAAGCTCGGACGCGTCACGGGAAAGGTCTGGGCGACCGCCAAAGACCCCAAACTGAACGGCCTCACTCTGTATGTTATGCAGCCGGTGGATGAAAACGACAAAACCCTGGGAACAGAGCTTATCGTCGTGGACACCGTCGGCTCGCGTGAAGGGGATCTCGTCTACTGGGTCGGCGGCGCAGAGGCAACGTTTCCCTTCTCTGACCGTCAAATCCCCAGCGATGCCACCATCGTCGGCCTGGTCGACCGGCTCGACATAGTCACGGACGGCACAGCATGATTCTCTGCAAGGTCGTGGGCAACGTGGTCTCGACGATGAAGCACGATGCATATCTCAATAAGAAAATCCTGCTGGTCAGGCCTGTGACTCCCGAGGGAAATCTCAAATCCGGCACAATGGTCGCTGTGGACACCGTCGGAGCGGGGGTGGGAAATCTGGTTCTGGTTGCTTCTGAGGGCCGGGCGGCGATGGAGATCCTTGGCTTTTCCTCGCGTCAGCCGTTGCGCAGCGTCATTGTCGGGATTGTGGACAGCGTCGATCGCGAAAGGAGCGGCGTATGACGGATGGGGAGCTGCGCACCATCGTCGAACGCATGGTGCGGGAAGCTGTGGAGAAACAAGTTCGCGGAACTGCCGGCAAAGCGGTCCCGATGAATATTTCCGCCCGGCATATGCATATCTGTCAGGAACATCTGGAGGTCCTCTTCGGCCAGGGGGCGTCATTGACAAAATTGCGCGACCTGATGCAGCCCGGCGAATTCGCCGCCAACGAGACGGTTGCCGTTGTCGGCGTGAACCGCCGGGTCTTTGAACAGGTGCGCATCCTCGGTCCTGTCCGCAAAGCCACACAGGTTGAACTCTCGTATACTGACGGCCGCTTTCTCGGCATGGATCTGCCCGCCCGCATTTCCGGCGACATTGCGGGAACCCATCCGGCGGTGCTGATCGGCCCGAAAGGGGTCGTGCAACTCCGCGAAGGAGTTATCCGGGCGCTGAGACATGTTCATATCGGTGAGGATGATGCCGCCCGCATCGGTGTGCGCAATGGACAACAGGTCAGCGTGCGGACACCGGGACCTCTGGGCGTGACCTTTGATCAGGTGTTGATCCGGGCAGGGAAGAATGCTCTCCGCGAGATGCATATCGATACCGATGAGGCCAATGCGGCGGGTCTTGGAACCGGCGCGACCGGTGAACTCATATTCTAAATCGTTTTGCAGGGAAGTGATATCTTCATATGATCCTTGACCAGTCAACGCTCACGGAGATTATTCAGACTGTCATTGCCCGTCTTCACGCCGAGGGTTTAGTACCGTTGGCTGGCCGTCGCGCGTCGGGCGACGAAGGGATTTTTGATGATGCGGCAGATGCCATTGCGGCCTCGCAGGAAGCGCAGCGGCAGTGGGCGGGCTCCTCACGGGAGACGCGGGACCGCGTGATCGACGCGTTGCGGACAGCGATGCACCAGAATGCAGAAGTTTTCGCGCGTCGCGAGGTGGATGAAACCGGCCTCGGACGGTACGAAGACAAGGTGGTGAAAGTTCACAACGCAGCGAGCGCCACGCCGGGGACGGAAGATCTCACGACGCGGTCTTGGAGCGGTGACAAAGGCCTCGTCGTCGAGGAATATGCTCCGTACGGGGTCATTGCCGCCGTCACCCCCTCCACTCATCCGATCCCTGTCCTGTTCAATAGTCTGGTGATCATCATTGCGTCGGGGAACAGCGTGGTATTCAATGTGCATCCGGCGGCAAAGAACACCTCTGCGTTTGCGCTGCAGCTGTTTCACCGGGCTATCCGGGCCAATGGAGGCCCCGAGAACCTCGCGACGATGATCCGCGTCCCCACGATCGAGAGCGCCGATACCCTCTTCCGTCATCCCGCAGTGCGGTTGATTGCAGCGACCGGGGGACCGGGGCTTGTCAAGGCGGCGTTCGGATCGGGAAAGAAAGTCATCGCGGCAGGACCGGGGAACCCCCCGGTGGTCGTGGATGCCACGGCGGATCTCGACCGCGCGGCGAAGGCGATCATTGAAGGGGCTTCCTTTGACAATAATATCCTCTGCATTGCAGAGAAGGAAGCCTTCGTTGTCGACGCGGTCTTCGACCGCTTCATGGATGCCATGGCGCGCAACGGCGCCGTCCGGTTGACGCAGCCGGAGATCGAACAGCTGGCATCGAAGGCAATTCCGAAGGATGCTCACGGCGAGGCGACGGTGAACAAGGAGTTCGTCGGCAAAAATGCCAGTGTCCTTGCCGCCGCGGCAGGCAGAACAGTGCCGGAAAGCACACGACTGCTGTTCGGTGAGGCCCGTTTCGATTGCGTGTTTGTTCAGGAAGAGCAAATGATGCCCTACCTTCCTGTCGTCAGAGTGCATGATGTTGAAGAAGCCCTTGCACTTGCGGTGAAGGCGGAGCACGGTTTCGGCCATACGGCGATGATTCATTCTCACAATCTCGACGTGATCACCCGGTTCAGCAAGATGATGAACACATCGATCGTGGTGGTCAACGGCTCGAGTCTTGCGGGGCTCGGCGGGATAGGCGGAGAAGGGCAGTTTTCTCACACAGTGTCAAGTCCGACCGGCGAAGGAGTCTGTACACCGCAGGATTTTGCGCGTGTACGGCGGCTGGCCGTGAGCGGTAATCTGCGGATTGTTCCGTAGCGCACCGGGCGGAAGCAATCACCGCAGCAGGGACCAGGTACCTGATATCAGCGTGTGGATGCGAACACACCATCATCACTTCAACGTTAAGGAGAGACAGACATGGCAATGGAAGCGCTTGGCATGATTGAAACCCGCGGGCTTGTCGGGTCGATCGAGGCGGCGGATGCGATGGTTAAAGCGGCACGCGTGCAGCTCATCGGCAAAGTGCTGGTGGGAGGCGGATTGGTGACCGTGTTTGTGCGCGGGGATGTCGCAGCCTGCAAAGCCGCCACCGATGCCGGCTCGGCGGCGGCGCAGCGTGTCGGGGAACTTGTCAGCTCCCATGTCATCCCCCGCCCGCACGACGACATTGAGACCATTCTTCCGCAACGAATCGAGAAGTAACAGAAGGGACAGCGCGTGAGCAATCTCCTCACTCTCAAACGAGAAATCGTGGAGGTCGGGCGCCGCGTGTATCAGCGCGGATATGTGGCCTCCAACGACGGCAACATCAGCGCCCGCCTTGACGACAAACGCATCGTGATCACCCCGACGGGCGTCAGCAAGGGATTCATGACTCCGGAGGATTTGATCGTTCTCGACATGGAAGGCAAGGTCGTGTCGGGCATCAAAAAGCCTTCCTCCGAGATGTTCATGCATCTCTCCGTGTACAAGCACCGCCCGGACGTCATGAGCGTTTGCCACGCCCATCCGCCCTATGCGACGGGATTTGCGGTGGCGGGCATCCCGCTGGACAAGTGCATCCTCCCCGAGGTGGTCATCGTGCTGGGCGGCATTCCCATCGTGGAATACGGAACGCCCGGTACGTCGGAATTCTTCCAGCCGGTGCTGAAGATCATCGACAAGTATGATGCCTTTCTCCTGGCAAACCACGGCGCCCTCACCATCGGCAAGGATGTGGTCAACGCGTACCACAAGATGGAGACGCTGGAACATTTTGCGCACATTGCGTTTGTCGCCCAGCAACTGGGTCATATGAACGTACTGAACAGCGAACAGGTACGGAAGCTGACGGATTTGCGCACAAAGTTCGGCATCCGGACGACTGTCGGTTGTGCATCCTGTGAAGATGAACAGACCTGTCCTTCGCCGGACGACATCCCCGGACCTGAAGCCCGGTCAAAGGATGATATCGTTGCGCAGATTACCGACGCGGTGATGCAGCGTTTGAAGATGCTTCAATGAATGTCATTGTCTGCAACATCGGCTCCAGCAGTTTCAAATTCCAGTTGCTGGATATGCCTTCCGAGCGTGTTCGTGCCCGGGGCTATACCGAGCGTGTGGGCAAGGAAGACGCCATCATCACCTACTGGGTGGACGAGCGCCAGGTGGACAGCCGGGTGCAGCCGGTTCCGTCGCACCGTGAGGCCGTGAAGGACGCGCTGCATTTCCTGGCGGAATCTCCACATGCAGTTCTGCACGGGCTCCAGGACATTCAAGCCGTCGGCTTCAAGACCATCCAGGCCGGCGAGAAGAACGGCTCCGTGCTGCTGACCGAAGATGTGCTGGAGGCCATGGAGGCGTACCGTGACCTCGCTCCCGCGCACAACCCGCCGTACCTCACTGCAATCCGGATGTTCAAAGAGTTGCTCCCGCAGGTGCCGCTCGTGGGTGTTTTTGAACCGGGATTCCACACCACTATTCCTACGTATGCCCGGCTCTATGGTGCGCCGTATGAATGGTTCGAACGCTATGGGGTGAAGAAGTACGGTTACCACGGCGCCTCGCACCGCTTCATTGCAACAGAAGCTGTCCGGATCCTCGGACTCCCGCCGGACAACCACAGGCTGATTTCCTGCCATCTCGGGGGATCCTCATCCCTTTGTGCGGTACAGAACGGGGCATCAGTCGATACATCCATGGGATTCACGCCGCAATCCGGCCTGCTGCAGGGGACTCGTGTGGGCGACATCGATCCTTTTGTTTTTCCCTATATCATGGCAAAGAAGGGAATCACGCTGGATCAAGCGCTCGCGGAATGTTCAAAAAACGGCGGTCTGGCGGGAATTTCCGGAGTCTCTGCAGACATGCGGGAAATCAATGCTGCGATTGCCGGGGGGAACAACCGGGCCTTGCTGGCACGCCAGCGTTTCATCTACGACATCAAGAGGTACATCGGCGAGTATCTTGTGCTCCTTGAGGGAGCGGATGCCATCGTCTTTACGGGAGGAATAGGCCAGCGCGATGCTGCACTGCGGCGCGAGGTTCTGGGTTCGCTCGGATTTCTCGGCGTACGGCTGGATGAAGAGAACAACCGCCTTCATGCACAGATCATTACGGAGCCTGCATCAACAATCACCGGCATGGTCGTGGTCACGAACGAAGAACTTGTCGTGGCGCGGGAAGCTCTCAGAATACTGTCCACGCCCCGTTGAGGGGACCGGTCAACTCGCCGGCCCGGTTGTATCCGGCAGAGAAATCTCCTCAACGCTGGAGACAATGTTCATCACGCGCGACTGGTGATCGATCGACTCCTTGTGGATGATCTCAAAGAGCTTTTGCACGAAGCCGGCTGAAAGGTTCTTCTCCAATCCCACCTTCATCCGGTTGCGGACGATTTCGTCCCACCGGGTCGACTGCAGAATGGTGATGTTGTTGTCCTTCTTGTACTGACCGATCTCATCGGCGACCGACATACGGTCCGCCATAATCTCCAGCAGGTCCCTATCAATCTTGTCGATCTTCTCACGAAGCTCCACCAGCTTTGTCCGGGTGAGAACGTCGTCAATGGATTCATGACGGAAGACAAGTCGCGACAGCAGCGTACCCAATTCCGCCGGGGTCAGCTGTTGTTTCGCATCGCTCAACGCCTCCGCCGGGCGGATGTGTGCCTCGATCATCAAGCCGTCGTAGTTCAGGTCGAGTGCCGTCTGTGAGACCGGCTGAAGCAGTTCCGTCGACCCGCACATATGGCTCGGATCGCAGATCAGGGGAAGTCCGGGGATCCGTCGCTTCAGTTCGATGGGGATTTCCCAGTTGGGTTTGTTGCGGTACCGCGACCGTTCGAACGTCGAGAAGCCGCGGTGGATGGCGCCCAGCCGGGTGATGCCTGCCTTGTTGATCCGCTCGAGCGCTCCGATCCAGAGTTCAAGATCCGGATTTACCGGGTTCTTCACGAGGACCGGGACATCCGAACCCCTGAGCGCGTCCGCAATTTCCTGCACCGCGAAAGGATTGGCTGCGGTGCGCGCCCCCACCCAGAGAATCGAAATTCCCGCTGCAAGCGCCTGCTCGACATGCCTGCTGTTGGCGACTTCGATCGCCGTGGGCAGACCGGTTGCCTCCTGGGCCATCCGGAGCCACGCAAGGGCCGGTCGTCCCATGCCTTCGAACGCCGATGGTCGCGTCCGGGGTTTCCAGACTCCGGCGCGCAGTACGTGGACCCGCTTCAGCGCCGCGAGAGCCCGGGCGGTGGACATCACTTGCTCCTCGCTTTCCGCGCTGCACGGGCCCGAGATGATGATCGGGCGATCCAGCGTAAGCCCGAGGGGTCGGTCCTTTATGAAATGCAGATGCGCTTCCATCATTCTGTCCTCTCATGAGTTCCAGCAGGCGCGGCCGGGGGTTGTTTGCCGTTCCCGTTCAGCCCGGAAAGAACGCGGCGTATCTCGTTGGCCTGTTTCATCGTGGTGTGCAATGCCTGATGCGACCCTGCCTCGATCATTTCCTTGAAGTGCGTGATGTTGCGGATATAGGCATCCAGAGCCTCACAGACGTATGTGGCATTCTGCATGAATATCGGTGTCCACATATCCGGTGAGCTTTTCGCCAGACGAACGGTCGATTCAAAACCGGAACCCGCGAGATCAAATATGGTTGAGGTATTTTTCTCGATTTCCAGAACCGTCGTGGCCAGCACGAAGGATGTGATATGGGAAATGTGCGAAACGTACGCGACATGCAGGTCATGGGACTGTGCATCCATCGTCAGGAGGCGCATACCGACAATACCGTAGATGCGGCGGATCAGCGCGACGGCGTCCGGATCGCTTTGCTCGAGGTTGCAGAGAATGCCCAGCTTGTCGCGGAACAGTCCGGCGAGCGCGGCTGCCGGACCGCTGTTCTCCGTGCCCGCGATGGGATGCGAAGCCACGAACCGCCCGCGGCGGGGATGCCGTTCCACTGCAGAACAGATGCCGTGCTTGGTCGAGCCCATGTCGGCCACCACCGCGGATGGAGGGATGCCGTCCAGCACCGCAGGGAGGAGCTGCGCAGTGGCAGTGACCGGGACGGCAATGATGACCAGATCTGCTGACTCTATAGCCTGTTCGAGGGGACGGATTTCATCGACCAGTCCGATGGCTTGTGCCAGGCGTGCATTCCCGGGGTTGTTATCGACGCCGATGATCCGGGAGGTGAATCCGGCGGCACGGAGGTCTCTCGCCCATGAGCCGCCAATGAGGCCGGGACCGATGACAACGGTGGTCATGACGTCCTCCAGGATGAAGAGGCTGTACACGTGTGTATGAGCGCCAATGCCTCCGTGAGTGTGGGCACGGGGCTGCAGAGTGACAGGCGGAGATAGCCGGCGCCGCGCTCCCCAAAAACCGATCCGGGAACGAGGAAGACATGCGCCCGGTCGAGGACCTCATCCGCCAGGGTTTCTGCGTCTTCCGCAGAATCCACGATTTCACCCCACACAAACATTCCTGCCTGGGAGGGACTGACTGTACAACCCAGGCGGTTAAGGATCCGTTCGCCCATCATCCGGCGTGCGCGGTACTCGGCCCGGAGACGGTCATACCAGGAACGATCGCTCTGAAGGGCCACCGTTGCCGCATGCTGGAGTGAAAGCGACATTCCTGATTCGACATTGCTGGCGACACGGCCGATCGCATCGATGTACGCATGATTGCCCGCAGCCCATCCGATGCGCCAGCCTGAGAGGTTGTGCGATTTGCTCATGGAATGAAGTTCAATTGCGAGTTCGCGCGCCCCGGGGCATGCCAGAATGCTCAACAACTCGTCGCTGTCGCCGAGCTGCGGGTAAGGATTGTCGTGGCAAAGGAGAATCTGGTGCTCCCCGGCAAATCGCACGAGGTCGTTGAGTACTGATTTCCGGGCGGGAGCGCCTGTCGGCATATGGGGATAGTTCGCCCAGAGAAGCTTCACGCCATGCAAATCCATTTGTGCGAGGAAGGCCCAATCCGGGGCCCAATCATGTGCCGGATCGAGCGGATACGGCAGGACCCGTGCTCCTGTCATCCTTGCAACGCCCGCGTATGTGGGATATCCCGGGTCGGGAACGAGCACAGCATCGCCGGGATTCACGAAGGCAAGAGTGACGTACAACATCCCCTGCTTTGAACCGGGGAGGGGAAGTATTTCCGTGGACGGGTCGAGATCGCACTTGAAGTGCTGGCGCACATAGCCGGCCATTGCAGTACGAAGTTCGGGAATTCCTCTATACGGCTGATAGCTGTAGTGACGTCCGTCTGCCGCCGATGCAACGAGGCAATCGATGGTCTCACGGGACGGCGGGAGATCGGGGCTCCCGATGCCAAGATTGATGACGCGTTGACCTGCCGATTCCATTTCCCGGATCTGCCGCAATTTGACGGCGAAGTAGTACTCGTCAACAGTGTGCAGACGGTCGGCGAGAGGTACAATCATGCGTTCTTCTTTCCCCGCGGATATTCTCCGAGGATCTTCATTTCTTGAACGTGAGGTGCAATGGCCTCCAGGCCCGCCTGATAGTGCTCCGCTGACTCAAACTCCAGGTCGACATGCATATAGTACTCCCACTCACGCCCGAGGACCGGCAACGACTGGATCTTGGTGAGGTTGCAGCCCTCATGCGCAAGGATAGTGAGGACGCGGGCAAGACTGCCGCGGGTGTGGGGCACGTGGAAGGCGAGTGTTGCTTTGTCAGGTGCCGGACGGGTTCCGTTGATCTCGGAGCGTTGATGCAGCACGAGGAAACGCGTGAAATTGCGCTTGTCGGTCTCGATGCCCGCGGCGAGCACCTGGAGTCCGAACAGCTGAGCCGCCCGTTTGCCGGCGATCGCCCCGAAGCCATGCTTCTTATGCCTGGCGATCCATAATGCGCTCGCTGCGGTGTCCGTCGTCTCGACAAGGCGTACTTGCGGATGTCTTTCAAAGTATGCCTGGCACTGCTGGATGGCCATGGGGTGTGAGTGTACTTCCCGTATGTTCTCGAGTTTTTGTCCAGGAAGGCAGAGCAGGTTCTGGTGGATCGGCAGATAGATTTCTCCGATGATGGCCATGTCGGAGGTCCGGAGGAGCGCATAGTTCGGCAGGATCGTTCCGGCGACGGTGTTTTCAATGGCCATGACTGCATACTTCACCTTCCGCTTTTTGAGCAGGATGAACATGTCACGGAAGGTTTCGCAGGGGACCGGCAGGTACGCACCGGTGAAATACTGTGCCGCCGCTTCGTCGTGAAACGATCCGGCGATTCCCTGGATGGCGACGGTTTCTGATGGAGTGTCCATAATAACGAAAAAACCCGACTGAGAGTCGGGGTTCCTTGTTTCTGCGATGGTCAAGGGAGAGTCATTCCCGACACGAGGGCCTCATGGCGCGGTAAAAATAGAAAAAGTAGCCGGAGAATGACGTGGTTTTCATACCATGCAATCTATGAAAACTGCACAGAGATGCAAGAAAAAAAGCCCTGTGATGTCGAGCTGTCTTTCTACGGCTGAAGTATCCCGTTTTCCTTCAAAAATACCCTGATCATGGCAAAAATGCGCACCATGTCATCCCGCGAAAAACCACCATGCTTGTCCCCCGGGATCGTTACAAGCTTGTTTGGCACGCCTGCCTTGTCAAGTGCGGAATGCAGCCGCACGGCGTGCGAGTACGGGACGAGATCGTCATTGTCGCCGTGGATCGTAAAGACCGGGGGCACGTCTTTCCGCACGTAGGTGAGGGGCGAAAGACGCGCGGCAAGCCGGTCGCGGTCAGGCTGACTTCCCAACCATGAGACGGCATAGTTCTGCCGGTTTGGACCGGCAAGCAGGTCTTTCACGTCAGTGATGCCGTACCAGTTGACGATTGCTGCAACCTTCAGCGGGACCAGGTTCTGATCCCACTCGCGCGTTGCATCGAAACCTGCGGCCGAGTCGAGCATGCCGGTCATGAGCGCGAGATGCCCGCCGGCGGAGCTTCCTGTCACAATGATCCGGCTGGAATCGAAGTTGTACCTCCGTGCATTTTTCATCACCCACCGCAACGCCAGCCTGCAATCCTCCACCGCAGCGGGGGCGAGGGCGACCCGCGCGAGGCGGTAGTCCACGTTCACGACGGAGAGGCCCATTTCCAGATAGGGGAGAAATGCCAGCAACGCCGTTTCCTTCGTGCCGATCACCCAACCGCCCCCGTGGATGAACACGACTGTGGGCACGGGTGCGTCTGTTCCTTTCCGTACGTACGCATCCAGCTTGCAGTCGAAGTTGTCGGCAGTCGCGTAGATGACATCCGGTACAATTGAGTAGTGCTGTGCGAGGTCAACAGACCAGCCGAACCCGTCCGCCGGCGCCGTTTGTCCCGGAACCGTCTGCGCGGCAAGAGCGATAGCGCAGAGCAGTGCAATCAGCGTGCGATGCATGACAGACCTCCCTGGTTGAACCTGTGTGTTCACTTAGACAATTCTCTCCAATGGCAGCTGGAAAAGACGGATCTTGTCATCCGCGCGAAGTATTCCTTTGTTCGTTTCGATGATCTCCGTCACGAGTTTCTCGAGCAGCTCTTCCTCGCGAAAGGCGATCATCAGCACGGAGTTATGTCCCGGGAAGCTTCGCGTGCCGAGGTGCGGTTCCGTTCCGTGCCCTTTCCCCTTCACCTCATCCCACTGTGTGTAGAAGTCGATACCAAGCGTATGAAGAACCGACATCAGTCGAGGGGTGTATACATCGTTGCATACCGTGAGTGCGATTTTCATGAGTGAGATTTCCTTTTCATTCCGGGAATGACTCCGGCAAGTTTGCGGAACAATGCGCCGAAGGAGAAGTCATCGAGAATCGAATAGACCACCGGCACGACAAAGAGCGTGAGCAGTGTGGAGGTGATCAAGCCGCCGATGACTGCCTGTCCCATGGGTGACCTGAGCTCGCTTCCTTCGCCGAAGGCCAGGGCCACGGGCATCATCCCGAAGATCATGGCAAAGGTGGTCATGAGAATCGGGCGCAGCCGTGTGGCACCCGCCATAATCAATGCCTCAGACCGTTCGTGCCCTCTGTCACGAAGCACGTTGGCAAAATCGACAAGCAGAATGCCGTTCTTGGTGACCAGGCCCATCAGCATAATAATGCCGATCAGCGACATAACGGAGAGGGCGCTGTTGAACAGAATCAGGGCAACGATGGCGCCGATGAGTGACATAGGGAGGGCGAGCATGATCGCAAAGGGGTACCGGAAGCTTTCAAATTGCGAGGCCAGCACGATGTAGACGAACACGATCGCCAGTCCCAGAGAGAGAAGAATATTGCCAAACGATTCCGCCTGCATTTCGCCCATACCGACGACGCTGACGGAATAGCCTGACGGGAGCCCGGCCTGTTTGATGCGCGCCTGGACATCGCCCAGCACCTCCCCGAGGAGTCGTCCGTTGAGATTCGCGTCGATGCGAATCTCGCGCTGGCGGTCGAAGCGGTTGATCTTGGAGGGTCCGGATGCCTGCTGGATATCCGCCACCGACCCGAGAGGTATCAGGAATTTCTGGCCGTTGCCGGCGTCCTTGGTGCTTTTGATGGTCATCGCCCGTACGTTTTCGAGCGACGACCTGTCGGTTTTATTCAGGCGGACCCGGACATCATACTGTTCTTCCCCCTCCTGGAATTTTGTTGCGACGTAGCCGTCGACCATGGCGCGGGCGCTCGTAGCGATCAGGCCGACATTGATCCCGAGGTCTGAAGCTTTTTCCCTGTCGATGTTCAGCCGCACTTCGGGTTTCGACGTCTCGAGGCTGTTCTCCACATCGGCGGCCCCGGGAGTCGTACGGAACACATACTCCACCTGGCCGGCAATGTCCCGCAACGTTGCGAGATTTTCTCCCCGGACACTCATGATTGCCGCCTTCTGGTTTCCCCCCATGCCGCCCGAGACCTGAAAACCGAAATTCGCGCCGGCAGTACGGCTGATTTCACGTCGCGCCTCATCCATGATTTGCTCGACGCCTTTACGGCGTTCCGCTTTCTTGACCAGTTTGACGAGAATCGTCCCCTTGGTCACGGGATCGTTGCCTGCACCGATCGTTGTGAGTGTGGTGGTCACTTCCGGAAAGGTCCGGAGGACTTTCTCTGCCGACAAGCAGAGGTTGCTGGTTTGTGCGAGCGAGCTGCCCGGCGCCGCGGTGACAACGACATTGAATTCGCTCTGATCCATGGCGGGGAAGAATGAGGTGCCGAGGAAGCGGATCAGGAAAAAGCTGAAGAGAAAGATGCCGATGGATCCCAGGACAACAGCAGCACGGTGGCCGAGCGACCAACGAATGGCGTCCCGGTATTTCTGACTCAGGACGGTGAACGCATGGTTGAACCAGTAGAGCCCGCGCCGGATGATGTTTCCTTCATTGGTGAGCTCTTCATCCTTCTCAGTCAGCCACCGGGAGGAGAGCATCGGGGTGAGCGTGAACGCCACGAACAGCGAGACGAGCACCGACACCGAAACGGTGATGCCGAATTCATAGAAGAACCGCCCTACAATACCCGGCATAAATGCCACAGGAATGAATACTGCCACGATGGTGAAGGTCGTCGCCATGACTGCGAGGCCGATTTCGCTTGTTGCCGCCTTCGCCGCCTCCATCGGTGTCTCACCGTCCTGCATATGGCGATAGATATTCTCGATCACCACGATGGCATCGTCGATCAGGAGACCCACGGCCAGGGAGAGCGCCAGCAGCGTCATGGTGTTGAGCGTGAAGTTGAGTGCGAACATGATGATGAAGCTGGCGATAATGGATGTCGGTAATGCGATTGCACTGATGAGGGTTGAGCGTATGTTGGCAAGGAAAAGGTACACGACGATGACGGCGAACAGACCGCCGTACAGGATGTCGAAGATGACGTCGTTCACCGACTCGCGAATGAATGTGCTGTTGTCGCGCGCGATCGTCAGATGCATATCGGGCGGAAGTTCCGACCGGATCTTTGCGATTTGTTTCTGGATGGCGTCGGCGACGCGCACCGTGTTGCTGCCGGATTGCCGCAGTATGCTGAGGCCGACGGCCGGCATGCCGTTCACCCGTGAGAGGCTCTTCTGTTCCTCGATGCCGTCCTCAACCGTGGCGACCTCGGAGAGGTGGACGACCTTTCCGCCGGGTGTCGCGACGACCACCTTGGCGAAATCCCCGACACTGGTATATTTCCCCATTGTGCGGAGGAGGATCTGCCGGCTGCCCTGTTCGAGATTTCCTGCGGGGATCTCGACATTCGCCGCCGCAACGCTCTGGATGACGTCCTGGATGGAGAGATTGTACGCCTGAAGCCGTGCGGCATCAACGGTGACATGTATCTCCCGCTCCGCGCCGCCGATCAAGTCCACCCGCCCGACCCCCGAGACGGTTTCGAGACGTTTCTTGATGACGTTTTTTGTGAAGGTCGTGATGTCTTTCGGCGATTGTTCGCCGGACACGGTCAACGTGAAAATCGGCGTGCTGGCGGGGTCGAGACGTTGGATGACCGGATCCTCGATGTCCGCCGGAAGGTCGCTCCGTATGGCGGCGATTTTCTCGCGCACATCCTGGGCGGCTTGCTGTCCCTTCACCTCCAATTTGAACTGGATGATGACGATGGACACGCCTTCCTGGGATATGGATTGGATGTGATCGACACCCGCGATGGTGTTGACGGCGTCTTCGATCTTCTTGGTCACGTCGGTTTCGATCTGTTCGGGCCCGGCCCCGGGGAGCACCGTTGTCGCGGTGACATACGGGAAGTCGACGTCAGGAAATTGGTCGATATTCAACTTCATGTATGAGAACAGCCCCAGCACAATGAGAGCGAGAATCATCATCGTCGCAAACACCGGGCGATCTATGGAGACATCAGCAAGCTTCATGGTCTTCTGCCTTGTTGTCTAGTGGGATCTCTTCAGCGCGAACCGGCCTGCTGCGCGACGGTCACATAACTGCTGTCGCGAACGTTGTTGATGCCAACCGTTGCCACACTGTCGGTGGGGAGGATGCCCTTGAGAATGGCGGTCCGTTCCCCGTCGCTCATGCCGACCTCCACGACCCGCTGATGTGCCTGACCATTCTTCACGACAAAGACCTTGCTTATGACGCCATCTGTCTGTATGGCTGTGTTGGGCACCGAGAGGATACCGGCTCCGGAGCTTACCTGCAGCCGTGCCCTGGCAAACATGCCGGGGCGGAACCAGCGATCCGGCGTGTTCGCAAACATTGCCTTCACTTCGAACGAACGGGAGCGAACATCGGCCGAGCGGGAAATCTGCACGATGCTGCCCTGCACCGTGAGATCCGGCCGGGCTTCCGAAGTGATGCCGACCTTCTGCCCGACGGCCAGAGCAGTGACATCGGTTTCGTTGAGATTAAAGATGGCCTTCATCCGGTCAATCCGTGCCACAGTGGCGAGCGTTGCTCCGGGCGACGTGAGGTCTCCGATATTTGCGTTCACGGCAGTGACCACGCCGGCGATCGGTGTCGTAAGCTCAACCATGCTGCGGGCAGCAACGTAATTCGCGCGCGCAACGTCGTATGCGGTCTGCGCAGCGTCAAGGGTCTGCAGCGAGACCGCGCCTTCGGCATAGAGGGATTTCATCCGCCCAAGGGACTTCTCGGCATTCCGGTAACCTGCCTCGGCCTGGTAGAACTGTGACGAGGCTCCGGCCTTGTCCAGTGTCAAAACCAACCTCCCGGCGGGAACGGCCATCCCCACCCTGACATGAACTCCGGCAATGCGTTCGGAGATCTTGGGAACGATGTTGGCCTGCTCCTGTCCCTCGAGCGTTGCAGAGTAGACTCGTGCGACGGAGATGGCTCCTTTCTGTACCGTGGCAACCTCGACAGGCACCCTGATTATTGCCCCTTCGGCTTCACCCGGGACGGAGTCGGACTTGTGGGTTCCGCAACCGGCGAGCAGAGCCAGGGTCACGAGGCCAAGAACGCACGCGCTCCGGGCCAGGATGTTCTGCAAAGTAGTCTTCACTGGTGTGTGTCTCCTGATTATTCTCTATGTCTCTCTGGTTTCATGTCTACAAGCCGTCGTGCGCGACACGCTCTCTTTCGGCGATCCATCAGCGCGGCCGGCCAACTGCGTTCTCCCATTCAGCCCGTGCGACGAGATAGTCATAGATCGCCTGGGCGTAGTTTGTTTGCGTGCGTGTCATGGCAACCTGTGTGTCCATCAGCTCCAGCTGAGTTCCCACACCGCTCTTGAACCGTGTTTGTGCAATCTGAACGGCCTTCTGAGCCTGGCCGAGAGACTTCTCCTGTCCCTCGATACGTTTCTTTGCTTCCGCCATGCGCAATTCAAAGGACTGGATCCGGAGCCGCAGGCCTTCTTCCGCCTTCTGCCGGGTCGTCACGATCTTCTGGTGGTCAATGATGGCTTCCTCGGTTCGCGCGCTCGCCCTGAATCCATCAAAAAGCGGGAATGAGAGCTTGAGGCCTACGTTGAATGAGTTGGCCCAGAGGTAGTCCTTGAACATGAACGTGTTGTCCTGGGATTGCCATTGATACGAACCGGACAAATCCAGCGTGGGGTAGTGGGCAGCCCGTTCGATACTGATGTTCTTTTCAAGCAGGGATTCCTGAAGAGCAAGCTGGGCGATTGCAGAGTTGGTGGCGATGGCCTCACTCCGGCGCAGCTCAAGGACATCCTGCTGAACATCCTGATAGGTAAGATCTCCCTGCACATCGATGTCCTGGTCGAGCGGGAGAGCCAAAACGTTCTTCAGGCTGTTTTTGGCCAGCTCAAGTGAATTCTCCGCCGCGATATAGAGGGGTTCGGTGTTGGCGACCTGGACCTCGGCCCGCAGGAGGTCAAATTCAGCCGCCGTACCATTCTTGTACTGAGCGCGTACATTTTCATGGTTCGCGCGCACAACATCGAGTCCTTCGCGATTCGCACGCACTAGCTCACGCATGAAGAGGGCGCCGTAAAATGCTTTTTTGGTCTGCAGCGCGACATCTTCCTGTGTCGTTTGGTAGGCACGTTCGACGTAGTCGGAGTACGTCGTGGCGATATCCATGGCGACGCCCACGCGCCAATTCAAGAGTGGCTGAGTGAGCGTGGCTCCCGCCTGGTAGGCGTTTGCCGATCCAAATTCAATCGTCATCGTTTTGGAAGTCGGATTGATAAGGCTGTTGGGGGGGACAAACATCACCGCGTTCTTGATATTCCGGGTGTACAGTGCGGAGACATTCAGCTGGGGGAAAGCCCCGGCGCGTGCCTCGGTAATCTGAGCTTCGGCCTTGAGACGATCCTGAGCCGCAACCTGAATGTCGCGATTCTGTTTGGCCGCGATTTCCAAAGCCTTGTCGAGCGTGATAACCATCGGCGTTCCGGCATTCTGCGGGTACACCGGAACGGCGGTCATGATCAAGAGTACAAGGACGGCACCTCCAACGGCAAAGCCGAACAGGGCCGGACGGTGAGCATTCATGGGACTATCCTCTGCTTTTTCTTTCTACGATACCATCCAGAAACACCGACGTAATAAGCTCAGCGGGCGCAGCGAAATCGTCATCGGCGCGCGCACGATCAACCGTGAAGCGCTGAAAACAATATCCTCTCACCATGCCGTCAAAAAGGACAATGAGTTGCGTCGGATCGCTCTGGCGCAACGTGCCGGCGTCTATACTCTCTTTCAAAGATTCAGCCAGCACCTGCCACGAGCCGTGTGCGCGGTTCATCATTTCTCGCATCTTGGTGACGCTCGTGGGGCCATCGCTCCGGTGCAACTCATGATAGATGATGTGGAGCAACTCCCCGTTGGCCCTTACATAGGCGATCATTTTCCCGGCATAGCTGCGAAGCTTCTCCCTGATATCCCCCGGCGCGGACGCGGACTCTCGCGCGATAGCCAGAGTCTCTTCAACTGCTTGTTCGATTATGCCAAGAAAGATCTCGTCTTTGTTCGCGAAGTAGTTGTAGAGTGTGCCCTTGCCAAACTCCGCGTGGCGTGCGATTTCATCGAGGGTGGTCTCATGAAACCCCCTGGAAATAAAGAGTTCGCGCGCAGCCTTCAGGATTTCCTGTTGCCGGGTGCGCTTCTCCCGCTCTTTCCGGGATAGGGCTTCCTGTGTAGTGAGTTCGCTCATTCGTCCACCCAGTCCTAAAATTGACTGTCGAGTAATCGTTATGACTAATGGGTCACAATATACAACGACCAGTCAGAGGAGTCAAGCTATTTCTTTCTCCGCTATGAAAAAAAGGTAAAGATTGCAAAAAACGCATGTATTTGCTATACTTTCGAAACGGTCCTCGGTGGCCCTGTTCCATCCGGAAGTCACTTCACCGCCACCCTGGCTCCCTCCCGGATCATGTCTGCTCTCACACACAGGATTTCATGGATATTCTCAGCCTTCTCCGCGGCCTTGGCGGACTCGTGTTTGTTACCGCCCTTGCGTTCGCCTTTTCCGGCAACCGTCGCAGTATTAACTGGCGTCTGGTAGTTGTCGGCATCCTTCTGCAGTTTGCCTTTGCCTTCCTTGTGCTGCAAACCACCATCGGCCGCGACATCTTCTTTCAGATCAGCCGTTTCTTTGTCCTCCTGTTCAGTTTTGCGGGCGAGGGCGCGCAGTTCGTGTTCGGCTCGCTGGCAAAAGGGCCCGGGGCCGAAGGGAGCATGGGTTTCTTCTTTGCATTCCAGGTGTTGCCGACAATCATCTTTTTCGCTTCCTTGATGGCCGTGCTGTATTTTCTCGGAATCATGCAGCGCATCGTTCAGGGAATGGCCTGGGTCATGGCACGCCTGATGCGTACGAGCGGTGCAGAGTCGCTGTGCGTTGCTGCCAATGTCTTCATCGGCCAGACAGAGGCGCCGCTGGTCATTCGCCCCTACATCGCCGGCATGACCCAATCGGAACTGCTGACCATCATGACCGGCGGTATGGCCCACATTTCCGGCGGCGTGCTCGCCGCCTACATGCAGATGCTGGGAGTGGCTTACGCGACCTGGCAGGGTGTGGCTCCCGGGCCTTCGCAGATCATGTTCGCGGGCCATTTGCTCGCAGCCAGCATCATGGCAGCACCGGCAACGATGGTCGTCGCCAAAATGCTCTATCCGGAGACGGAAATGCCTGCCACGCTGGGCACCGTGCGCGTGAAGATCGAGCGTGCGCATGCGAACATCATCGAAGCCGCCGCAGGCGGCGCAGGGGACGGGCTCCGGCTCGCGTTGAATGTGGCAGGCATGCTCCTCGCATTCATTGCGCTCATCGCACTCCTGAATTTTCTGCTTAACGGTCTCGGTGACATTACCGGACTCAATGCACTGTGTGTGACGAGTTTCGGCAAACCCCTCTCCCTCGAACTCCTGTTCGGTCTCGTCTTCCAGTTCATCGCCGTTATTATCGGTGTCCCCTGGAAGGACGCGCTGAACGTCGGCTCATTGATGGGCATCAAGCTTGTCCTGAATGAGTTCGTCGCATATATGCGGATGGCGGAACAGGTGGGAGCAGGTCTCCTCTCGCAGAAGGCGATAGTCATTGCCACATATTCCCTGTGCGGGTTTGCCAACTTCTCTTCCATCGCCATCCAGATCGGCGGCATCAGTCCGCTGGCGGAAAACAGAAGGAGCGACATTGCGAAATTCGGACTCAAGGCGGTGCTGGGCGGCACGATTGCCACGTGGATGACCGCCTCCATTGCCGGCATACTCTCATAAACCACACACGATGACACTATGAACGATACCACTGCGCGCTACCGCTGGTTCACGCTCGGAGACTTCAACGGCTTCTTCGGGTTGATGTTTGACAATCTTACCGTGCTCTCTTTTCTCGCGGGCATCCTGACATTTGCATTCGGCTTTCCGGCGGATATCGTGTTCACGCGCATGATTCCCGGCACGGCGTTCGGTGTTCTCTTCGGCGATCTGGTGTACACGTGGCTGGCGTTCCGTCTTGCGAAGAAGACCGGCAACCGCACCGTCACCGCCATGCCCCTCGGATTGGATACACCCTCCACCATAGGCATCGCCCTCGTCGTTCTGGGGCCTGCCTTCCTCGACCTGAAGGCATCGGGGATGACGGAACGCGACGCGGCCATGATGACCTGGTATATCGGCATGGCGACGATGGTCATCATCGGGCTTGTGAAAGTCGTCTTTTCCTTCGTCGGACAATGGGTCCAGAAAATTGTGCCGCAAGCAGGCCTGCTCGGTTCCCTTGCGGGCATTGGTCTGGCTCTCATCGGCATGATCCCCCTCGTGGACGTATTCGGCATCCCGCTCGTTGGGCTTGTGGCACTTGGAATCGTTCTGTACACGCTTGTTGCGGGGATCAAGCTGCCATGGAACAGCCCTGGCGTCCTGATATCGGTGGTTATCGGCACGCTCCTATACTATGTTCTCGGGAACACCGGTCTGGTGGGTGGGACTTTTCCCGGGCTTCCCGTGGGCAACTTCCACTTCGGGCTGCCGATCCCCACACTCTCATTTCTGGATGGAATCGGACCGGCACTGAAATACCTTCCCATTGCTATTCCTTTCGGCATCCTGACCATTGTGGGAGGCATCAATGTCACGGAGAGTGCGCGCGTTGCGGGAGACAATTTCAAGACCCGGGACATCCTCCTCACCGAGGCGGTAGCGACGCTCATCGCCGGCATCTGTGGCGGTGTCGCACAGTCCACCCCCTATATCGGCCAGCCTGCCTACAAGAGGATGGGTGCGCGGTCCGGGTACACGCTGCTTACGGGAATCTTTATCGGCCTCGGCGGAATGCTGGGCTATATATCGTTCATTATCGAGCTTATCCCCCGCGCGGTTCTGGCGCCAATACTCATTTTTGTCGCCCTTGATATTATTGTGCAGTCATTCCAGGCCTGTCCGGCACGACATGCCCCTGCTGTGGCGCTGGCATTTTTCCCCACTGTTGCCCGTCTCCTGGCGATCAAGCTGGGCAATCCCGAAATGGTTCTGCCCGCCACTTTCGACAAGCTGATGAATGCGCCCGGGGGACCGCTGCCGGAACTGCTGGTGACCGTAGCTCTGGGCAACGGGTTCATCATCACGGCGATGCTCTGGGGTGCTTTCCTTGCCGAGATGATCAACCGCCGCATCCGGGTGTCTGCGGTATACCTCCTGGTCCTTGCCTGCCTCACGTTTTTCGGGGTCATTCATTCAGCGATGCCCGATGGCAGTATGTATTTCCCGTGGACACTGACCGGACTGGCGCAGCAAATTCCCTATCAATTCGCACTTGCGTATGCAGTTCTGGCAGTCCTCATGATATTTCTTTCATTTACACGCGAGGCCAAAGAACCAGCTCCCGAATCGGCTCACATGTCCTAGCACGGTCCCAGGGAGCGCGGTCCCGGGGTCAGACCCCATGCGCCACCTCATGCGCCAGGGGTCAGACCCCTATGACCACATCGTGCGCCAGGGGTCAGACCCCTATGGCCTCTATGACCTATGAACATCACCCCTCCAGAGGGCTTTAGACGCGAATTGAGGGTTCTGGACGCCACCATGATCGTTGTCGGATCAATGATCGGCTCCGGGATCTTTATCGTGAGTGCTGATATCGCCCGCACAGTGGGTGGTGCGGGATACCTGCTGCTTGTCTGGCTCATCACCGGCGTGATCACCGTGGCCGGAGCCCTCTGCTACGGGGAGCTTGCGGGTATGTTCCCGAAGGCGGGCGGGCAATATCTGTTTCTCCGCGAGAGCTACAGTCCGTTCGTCGCCTTCCTTTATGGCTGGACATTCTTCGCCATAATTCAGACCGGGACAATTGCCGCCGTTGCTGTTGCCTTTGCCAAGTACACCGCCGTCCTTCTGCCGGGCCTCGGCACCACTCTCCTCGAGTACGGCACCTTCCATGTCACAAGTGCGCAGGTGCTCGCAATCGCCAGCATCCTCACACTCACATTCATCAGCACACGGGGGATCCGCGGGGGGAAAATACTGCAGGATGTCTTCACCTTTGCGAAGCTCGCTGCGCTGATCGGCGTCATTCTCATCGGCGTCATTGTCGGAAAGAACGCCGAGGCGATTGCCGCAAACCTGACCTCTTTCTGGAACGCCACATGGACGCATGTCGCAGCAGGAAACATCATCAGCATCGAGGCATTGTCGGGCATCGGCATACTCACCGCACTGGGCGCCGCGATGGTCGGGGCTCTGTTCTCCAGCGATGCCTGGAATAACATCACCTTTGCCGCAGCAGAAGTGGTTGAGCCACGAAAAACGATTCCGCTGAGCCTGGTCCTGGGGACGGGAGTCGTCGTTGTGCTCTATCTGTTTGCCAACCTCGCCTATCTCATGGTGTTGCCGGTGCAGGGGACACCGGGAGCCACGGAAATCGCCCGGCGGGGAATTCAGTTTGCGACGGAAGACCGTGTCGCGACGGCTGCCGCATCGTTGATATTCGGGGATACTGCGGCGTTGATCATGGCCGCGCTGATCATGGTATCGACGTTCGGGTGCAACAACGGGTTGATCCTCGCGGGCGCGCGCGTATATTATGCGATGGCAAGGGATGGACTCTTTTTCCGGAGCGCGGGATCATTGAACCGCCATGCGGTTCCCGCGACCGCCCTCTGGGTCCAGGCGTTCTGGGCGAGTCTGCTCTGCCTGTCGGGCACGTATGGCGATCTGCTGGACTACGTGATCTTTGCGGTCCTGATCTTCTACATCCTCACAGTGGGGGGTATTTTTATATTGCGCCGGCGTCGCCCGGATGCGGACCGTCCATATCGGGTCTGGGCGTATCCCGTTCTTCCCGTACTGTATATGTGCGCCGCGGCAGCCATCGCAGGGGATTTGCTGATTTTTAAACCCTCCTATACGATACCCGGAGTAGGCATCGTCCTTCTGGGTATCCCGGTCTACTTTGCCTGGCAGCGGTGGGGAAACCGTTTGCGCCGGACCTGAAACTGCACCGGCGGCGGTTTCTGCACATGAGGAAGGCACTCTATGCCTGACGGGCAGCGCTGCCCCGGCGTCGCCCGAGAACCCGTCTGATGATCCACAGCGCGACAGAGAGAAATGCCAGCACCAGGACCGCGGCGATTGCCGCAAACCGGTTGGGGTTCTTCACGAGGTCGATCGGGTTCAACGAAGACTCAGCTCCGAACCGTCCTGCCGGAGCGCTGTACCGGCCGGGAATGTCCGGCGTGCCGGGGTGTTGCGGGGAGGAAAACGATTGGAGATAACGCAGGAGGGCCACCCAGGCCTTGAGTTCCTGCGTGCCGGGCTGAATTCCGTCTGCATCGACAAAAGTCTCCTGCCAGTCGGCGATCATCGTGCCATCCCTCCTGCGGGGTTGGATGGTAATGAGCCCGCGACTGAGCGAAGATATTTCGCTGAGCATGATACCGGAATAGAGACAAATGCAGACGCGATAAAGCTGATCGTCCACGATGGGATGGAGATTTCCGGTGGAGTCAATCACTTGCGCCTCTGTCACACGATTGCAGGGAAGCCGGTAGGGGTTGTAGCGAAAGCGTACGCCGCCAATTTGCAGATGCGCATCTTCTTTCAATGCGGCAAGGGTGGTTTCGATCTCCAGGGTGTTCAGCAGGTCCGTGCCTGTGACATAAAACGTGATGAGCGGATACCCCGGCTGCTTGTCCGGGCCCAGGCCGAGTGAAAGAACCTGGAAGACATCCGCGACGGTGAGCGGGCCGCGGAGAAAAGACCCGCGGATCATGCCGATCGGGACTATCACTGCATCAATCGGAGGATCGCCGGCCGGGCCGACTTTCGTGGCCGCGTAGCGATACGCGTCGGCAACGAGATCGCCCAGGCCGGTTTCTCCGGGGTGTGCGTATGCGTACTCCAGCGGCTCAAAGTCAAAACCGGATTCCGCTATCACCTGATTCTGCGTCAGGCCATAGCGTGCGGACAATGTGCTGTCAACGAGGGCGCCGAAAACCTTGATTGCTCCGGCAATTGCACTGTCTTCGGGCAGCGTAGAGTCGATAGGCATGAGCTCATAGTGTTCGAGGATTGGTCGTGCGGGAGGAGCAACCTGCACGTCCAGAACTCCCAGATGTGAGCCGAATGCACCTGCCGAGCAGATGATCGTTCTTCCCTCCAGCAGGGGCTTCTGTAGTATCCGGTGTGTGTGGCTGCTGATGATAACATCGATCCCGGGAACGCTGCGGGCAAGATCGATGTCGTTTTCTAGGGTCTGGGTCTCGGTCGTCCCCGTATGCGACAGGCAGAGCACTATATCAGCCTTTGCGGAGTCACGGAGCATTCGTACGGTGCGTCGTGCCGTACCGACGAGATCCTGGAATGATGCACCTTCGAGAAATGGTAGGTCTTCCGCTGCATCTTTCCCCATGAGTCCGAAGATTCCTACGCGCACACCTTTGCGTTCGATAACGGCCAGATGCCGCACGCCGTACCCCTCGAACGACCTCCTCAGTGAGTCATTGGCCTCTGTGAGAGCGCTGATGTCGAGATTTGAGATGACGGCTTGCGGGAGGTGTGATCCCTTGGTGCGGGCGATGGTGAGATAGGCCGCAAGTCCCTCGAGGTGGAAGTCGAATTCGTGATTGCCGAAGGTGACAACATCGTACCCCATCGCACCCAACAGGCGGAGCTCGGGGCTTTCGGTGAGGTAGAGGGCGTTATACAACGTTCCCATAGTGAAATCGCCCCCGTCAACTATCACGGTGCCATCGGGGTCAATGGATGAGGAGTGTTTCAGAGCGGAGGCGAGCCGCGCAAATCCTCCCGACGACACATGTCGGCCGTCGGCGGCGAGGACCGTGTGCGGGGTAAGCGTCGAATGCAGGTCGTGGGTAAAGAGAATCCTCACCCGGACTTGTGGTCGGGCAGGTGTTGGAAGTATGAGTGTTGCGGCAGCAGCAACTACGAGTAAGCGCACGAACCCGGGGAAACGCATTCCCACTGAAGACCTTTCGCCCTATTGAATGGCGGGTGGATGCAGAGGCGATTCTGTCATTTCTCACCTCTTTGCGGTATGGCAAATGTAAGGAATATCGCCGTTGGATGCATTCTGTGGAAGCAACCGGTATGCTGATGTAATGGAGAGATGAAGGAAGGCCCCCACCCGGCCCTGAATCATGGATTTCAGATATCAGCACAGGATGGGGGGTGAGAATCGTCGGAACGGGCTACGCCTGCGGTGCCGGTGCAGGGGGTTGAATCACCGTTGCCTGTGTGTTCTGGAAGAGCGCGCGGGTTTCATCATTCATGAGGATCCAGATCGAGTACACGCCGATGGCTGTGCCAATGGGAATGTCGATGAGGCTCAGTATGCCTACAACCAGAGCCGTAATCCGGCCCCATTCGCGTCTCAAAAGCACGCCGATGCCAGCCAGAACGCATGGAATGGCGAGCGCGACGAGGAGGAGCATGAGTGCCGTGCCAATGAATCCAAGTACCCCGAGGGCTGTGCTATCGTCCGAAATAACTCCGACACCCGTCAGAAGCCCAAACAAGATAACACCGATGAGCAGAACCAGCGCGCCTCGCGCGATATGGAGTACGCCGAGAAGGGTGATGTGATTCTGTCGTGTCATGCCGAGCCTCGCCGATTACCTGGAATGGGGGATTTGCAGTTCTCTCCTGCATCATTCTACGCGGATGAGTGAGGATAGTTACGTGTGCATAAGGCATAAATGCCCGGCAAAAAAAAATGGTGCATCCACAGGCTTGAACTTGGGGTGCTTCCATCGTACTTTTTGTGAACCACGATTCGCCAGGGAACGCAGATGAGTACTCCTTCAATCGTTATGACCGCCCTCGCAGTCATGTGTCTCCCGATGGTACCGTCCGCTGCACAAACACATGCAGTCGCCGGCGGGAACACTTATGACATTGACCGTTGCGTGAACAGTTTCACGCAGGCCCGGATTGAGTCGACCGGTGCCGGATACCAGTACTGGTTTGCCGACAAGAAGTTTCTGGACGGCCGGACGTTGAAACTGAGTGTCATCAGACCGCACGAAGGAACCCATCCCCCTCATGCTCACCGGGAAGACGAGTTTTTCTTTGTACTGGAGGGACGGGCGGAATTCTCCCTCGACGGAAAGACCCGGGTGGTGGATCCTTATACCAGTCTTTATTGTCCGCCGCAGGTCAGGCACGGCATTCGGAATGCCGGCGACGGAGAGCTGAAGTATCTGGTAATCAAAAAGTATCCGATGCCTGACCCGGGAGCCATGGGCAACGCAGACACCGTAAGTACCCAGAGTTTCTATGACAGTGCACATCACTGGTACGATATCCGGGATGAGGCGCGCGAAATAGATCCTCAACCCGGACGACCCAGATACGGCACGCAGGAAGTGTCACGGATTGCGGACAATATTGTGCTCTACCAGAAGCCGAATGGCGGGTGGCCCAAGAACTACGATATGCGGGCGATCCTCACCGATGCACAGAAAAGCATCCTTGCGAAGAAACAAAACGGGAGGTCGACGACCTTTGACAATGGCGCCACGCACTCACAGGTGCAGTATCTCGCCGAAGCGTATCGCATCACGCATCAGGGCCGGCACCGCGACGCATGTGTGCGCGGGATTGATTTCATCCTGAAGGCGCAATTGCCCAACGGCGGATGGCAGCAGTTCTATCCGGACACCACCGGATACCGCCGCTACATCACGTTCAACGACGGTGCGATGATCGGCGTGATGAAAGTGCTTCAGCGGATCGTGGAGAACACACCGGAGTACTCGTTCCTCGATCCGGCACGGCGTGCCAGAGCACGCAAGGCATTCACGAAGGGGGTGGAGTGCATCGTGAAGTGTCAGATCAGGGACGGAGAAGGGCTGACCGCATGGGCACAGCAGCACGACAATCACGACTTCAGCCCCCGGCCGGCTCGTTCGTTCGAACCCGTGGCAATCACGGGAATGGAAAGTGCGGAAATCGTGCTCTTTCTGATGTCATTGCCCGCACCGTCGGCAGAAGTCGTCAACGCCGTTCAGTGTGCGGTACGGTGGTTTGACCGGACGCGCATCACCGGCGTGCGGGTGAGGGAAATGCGAGCGCCACGGGCGCAGTACATGTACCACACTACCGAGACGGACAGAATCCTCGTGTCTGATCCCAACGCTCCGCCTCTCTGGGCGCGCTATTACGAACTCGGGTCGCAGGTACCTCTCTTCTGCAACCGCGACGGGAAAATAGTCTATTCGCTCGCGGAGGTCGAACGGGAACGTCGAACGGGGTACGCGTGGTACACGGAAGATCCGGCAGAAGTGTTGAAGCAGTATCCGGTCTGGCAGCAAACCCATGCACCGGGGGCGAACGTAACCGCGAGGCCCCGGACTCCGGATCCCATGTCACCACCTCTGGATACGTCATTTACGACATGGATTGTGTGGCAGAAGCTTCGTGAGGAGCACCCCCGGGCAGTGCCTGTGGTGGTGCCGCCGTCACCTGAGGTTCGTGTCTGGGTGAACCTCGTGTACACCGCGCATGGGTACAGGCATCTTTCGCTTGACCTGTTCGCTCCCGAGGATCAGGGTGAGGGGCCGTTCCCGGGTGTTGTGATCATTCATGGCGGCGGTTGGCGTTCGGGCGACAGGAAGATGGAGACGCCGATGGCGCGCTATCTTGCCGCCCACGGGTTCGTCGCTGTCACCGTAGAGTACCGGCTTTCGCCGGAGGCGCAGTACCCCGCGGCAGTGCAGGATCTCAAGGCGGCAATCAGGTGGATGCGCGCTCATGCCGGCGAGTACCGCATCGATTCGTCGCGCATCGCCGTCATGGGTGGGTCAGCGGGAGGGACGCTCGCGGCCCTCCTCGGAACGACGGGAGACCGGAAGGAATTCGAGAGCAAGGGCACGCATCCCGGCTATTCCACGGCCGTGCAGGCGATTATCGACATCGACGGGGTTGTGGACTTCACCGACAGTGCCGAAAGCGGGAAGGACCTTGATCCGGCGAAGCCTTCGGCGGGGAAGCTGTGGTTCGGAAATGCGTATCATGACCGGCCGGAGCTCTGGAAAGAGGCGTCACCACTGACGTGGGCGAGTGCGGTGACGCCGCCGATCATGTTCATCAACAGTTCAATCGAACGGTTTCACGCGGGACGGGATGCGATGATTGCCAGACTGAACGCTCGCGGTGTGTATTCCGAAGTGCACACGTTGCAGGGGACACCGCACACCTTCTGGCTTTTCCACCCCTGGTTCAATGAAACCTCAACGCTCGTCGCGGCATTTCTCAACCGGACACTGCGGGGGACTACTCGGTGAACTTCGCGAGCACATCACGGGCCGCATCTTTGTGCACAGAGATCCCGAGCATTTTCAACTTCACATAGTCTTCATGGAAGAAGTAGTACCCCGGGTGCGCGCTGTTGTAAGCAGTGCTCCATGAATCTTTGACCAGATACCAGTCTTTGCCATCCTTTTCGGTGTACCCCACAAGGTGCAGTCCGTGATCATCGGTGGTGGTCCCGTTACTAAAACGGAACTGCCGTGACAGCTCGTCGATTCCCGAAGAGAGGATATCAAATGACGGCACGACGGCGATCCCGGCGGAGCCGTAGGAATACCCCGCCTCGGAGAAGTCTCCCCCGATTGCTACGGAATACCCGTTGCGGATGGCATTCTTGAGTGTTCGCATGAAATCATCCAGGGGGATGTTGTAGTAGTCCATGCTGTGCCACCAGTTGTCCGGCACTTCGAACTCCACCTTCCGGAAGTAGGGTTTTTCCATCAGCGAAAAGAGGTCCACGTAGTCGTCGGGATTCAAACGCACGACATCGGCCAGATATTCCTGGGGGGTCATGTTCCTGCCGTCCACTGTCACCGTTGCAGGCGGGGGGCCCAGATAGTGGTCCAGGATGGAACGGACTGTTGCGACGACCTCCTCCTCATTCCAGGCATTGCGGTCCCTGATGCCGTTGAGATAGTTCTCGATCTCGGGGAAAAGAGTGTTTTCGTGGTCATGGAATTTCATTCCGCTTTTGAAGCCGGTGTACGCCGGGCCGGGCACGGCACCGTATTTCTTCCAGATGCGGAACACCGCGTTTGCCTCCGAGCCTTCGCCGATATGTGTCTTCCCTCGTGTCTGTACGAACGCTCTTGCTTTCTCAACATACTCCCAGTACACCGTGTGCAGTTCGGAAAGCTTGATCTCGCATCTTGTCAGTCGATAGATCTCCGATTCGAGGAGGGATGTTGTGGAGAAGGACCAGCACATCCCCGAGAGGCCCTGGGGAAGAGGAGGGAAATGCCAGACGCTTTTGAATTCAGGGATTGCTGAGGGGGCCGATATAGTCGAGAAATCAAGCTGCATCTTCTCCTTTGCCGGTTCGTCCGGCCCGGCTCGTTTCAATTCCGCTTTGATGGAATCTTTCATGCGATCGTTCTTTACTTCGAACACCGCGCGGTCGCGGCGGTCCTGCGCCCGCAGTCCGAGCAACGCGGGGAGAAGTACGATCAGGAGAAGGCCGGCAATTCGTTTCACGGGTTCACTCCTTGAGACTGCACACGTTTATCGGCGTGGGCCGATCTGTTCAAACGGAATTGGTTGAAACTCCGGCAGGTTCCGGTACACGTCGGCGTCTTTCTTCAAGCGAAAATCGAGAGCTCCGGAATTGACAAAACCCGGATCCGTCCGGGTGATATAGTTGTCACCAAAATCACACTGCGCATACTTACCCACCAGGCGAAACGTTTCGTCGTAGTTCACGAGCACGTTTCTGTCAAAAGTATTTCGCCGGGGGCGCATACCGACATAGGTCTTGCCGTCCGGAAGAAGGTCGAGCCAATCTTTCAGCCCGGGGTAGCGTTCACTGTAGGGAGGGATCCGGATGTCCACAGAACAGGTCAACCGGTTCGTGTAGATGCCGTTTTCACCGAAGAAGTAGGGGATTTCAAACTGCCCGAAATCATACCACATGGACTTGAGCTGGTACGCCGGCCCGAAGCCCTCAATGAAAATATTGTTGCGTACGGTGATATCGTGTCCGCCGTTGCTGTACACCGTTCCGTACGAAGCGACGCGATAGAAGACGTTTCCTTCGATCAGCACGCCGCAGGTTGCATCATCGCAATACACACCCATCATCCACTTCCGGTCGGGGCGTCCAACTTCGTAGAAGAAGTTCCATCGGACGATGTTGCCCTGGTCACTCGGGTCGCGCCCGAGGTACCAGGCCGAGGCGTCATTCGCGTTGCGGGCGACATGGTGAATTCGGTTGAATTCGCACACGTGATCATTTCCGTGGACGATGATCGCCTGCAGGTCGCCGTCGAATATTTCATTGTGAACCACGCGGTTGCCGCAGCCGTCGACGATCACACCGGCGGCGCCCGCCTTGTTCCTCCGTGTGAACTCATGAATCCGGCAATCGGTCACGGTGCATCCTCCCGCGACCAGGTCTTTCTTGCTCCCGCCGCCAAGAATAATTCCGCCGGAGCCGGTGTTGTAGATGTCGCACCGTTCGATGACGTGGCCCTTGCCCGCATTGCGATCCCAGACGGTATTCCGGTACATCTGTGAGTGCAACGAACCCACTTCACGTGATGAGGGAACACCGGTGTAGTCATCTGCGGTGATATGCGGAAAGGTCTGGCGGGCTCCGCATCCCAGCATCACCCCGACCGTCCCGAAGTTCCTGATGGTACATCCGGCGATGCGGTTGCGTGCCCCGCCTTCCATGGAGATGCCCAGGCCCCGGCCATTTTCGACAATGAGGTTTCGCAACACGCAGTCCGAGGCCTCTTCAATGGCAATCAGCGGTTGTTCCAGAATGGAAACCTCAATGCGTGCCGTTGTCATGTCCCCGGGGGGCCAGAGGAAAAGAAGTCCGGAAGGTGGATCCACGTACCACTCGCCGGGGGTGTCGAGCTCTTCGAGAAGATTCAGCGCCACGTATTGATTGAAATTCTCGCCGCTGCCGAGTCCGTACATGTGGGGAGATGCCAGCGTCACTTCCTGCCGCACGGTGTCGATCCGGGCTATCTTGATCTTGTCGTCGGCGAAGCCGTGATGAAAGAAGCCCTGCAGCCATGCATCCGGTGCAGAGACCCACCTGTTGTGGCGGACATCGGTATACCGGAACCGTCCGGCACGCCCGCTGTAGTCACCGATACGCGGTACCGATCCGGTATCGATCACCGGACCCATGAGAATGGCGCCTGCGTTCGGATAGCGTGCGATTTGCATCACCGAATCGTTCCAGAATAGCTCCATCGGGGCGGGCACAACCGGCAGCCCGTGTCCGTACTGTCTGTGCGTGCCAAAATCCCTGATCCCGAGTGCTCGCAGATCGGCTTCGACAACAAAAGGGCGCGACGACGCCGGGAGGCGTTGCAGCGCTGCAGGGGCTCGTGCCGAACGGAAAGCCGTGACCGGCAGGGGGACGCCTCCGGAAAGGCGCACAGTTTCATTGCCGTATGCCGAGATAACCAGGGGTGCGTCCGGTGTTCCTGCATCAGCCTTTCCGAGCTCAAACGTCCGGACGAGGGCGTACGTGCCTCTCCGTAGCCAGATCGTTGCGGTGTCGCCGTTTGCGATGCCACCCTCCGCTCTGAGCGAACGCACACGGTCCCTGGCGGGTTCCAGTGTCCTAAAGGGCTTGTCGGGTGTTCCCGGATTCTTATCGTTGCCGGCGGGTGAAACATAGAAATCGGCCGCATTCGCCGATGACACCAGGGCACATAATACCAGAGAGAAGAGACTCTTCATGATGGTATGTTCTATGGGTGAAGAGAGCTGTGAAGGATGAGAAAAAAGGATAGATGACGATATCAATCTATGATTTGGCCGGCCAATGTCAAAGGTGCGATTTTGGGGATGCGGCTTTGTGTGCGGCTTTATGGCTCTTTCCGCTTGACATTTTCACCGCAATCACTGTTCTTGAATACATCTCCATGACCATAGTGCCGACCCCGTGACACATGTGCGAAACATAGCGATGATAATGCTTGCGCTCCTCTATCTCGGAGGAGCCTGTGCACAGGCATCCGGAGTGACGTTTCCGCCCACCGGCACCGGCAACAAGGTCTACGCCGACTTCAAGGGGAAGGGGAAGGAACCACCGCGTCTCACGGTCTCCTACCGCCGGCACATGCCGTTGGTCAAACCAGTGGTAGTTCCGCCGGCCGTTGCCGTTCTTCAGCCTCAGATCCATCAGCATGAAGAATGTGAGATCGTTCCCGAGCCACGATTCTGCCTCACCCCGCACGCCTCGCTTTCGTTCTGCCGCAATGATAGGGCTCCTCCGCGCATCTGACTGCCACGCCGGTCCGGCGTTTCGATCCAGCGCAACACATTGTCCTGCCTGCAAGCGTATGATCCCGTCCTTCACCTCATCTGCCGGGACGGGCAGTCGATGGTGCAGGGTACGGGAGGAAACGACCCCTTGCCCGCAGGCCCAATATGACCGAGGAGTACTTCATGGCACACCGCAGCAAAGCACGTCGTCAATCTGTCGCAGAACCGACCACGCCCGAAGTGAAGATCGAGGGCCCGATGGTCGCCAAACCGGCAGGCAAACCCGCGCCGGTTCCACAGGCGAATACCAGCGTTGATTCAGGCAGACCGGCATGGCAGGTCATTTTTGTGCTCTCTGCAATTGGCCTCAGCGTTCTCCTGCTGATTGCCAAGGCGGTCGGTCTGCTGTAGTGCCGGCAGCTGTTCCACAGCTGTCGATCGCTTGACGTTCTGGCACTTTCAAAGAAAGTGGGTGAGATGACTTCGTCTCACGGTTCGGCGCCCCGGAAGAAACGTCCGCATGGCGTTGCCTCCCGGAAGCGGGCCATCATGTATGTCGGGATCGCGGGGATTGCACTGCTTGTCCTGGCGGCGGCCTTCCTCGTGGTGAATCCTGCCAGGGATTCTCCTCCGGCGCGTCTCGCAAAGAGTGAGGCCGGAGGGGGCAGCCATCAGCCCCTGCCGACGGATCTCTGGCTCCAGCGGGCGTATCTGATTGACCGTCTTTATCATCAGGTCTATACGCCCGGCTGGGAGGGTGCATATGGGGCAATGGGGGATGCATACCTGTTTGCGGCCACGCACGACTCCGCCCTCCTCCGGTTTCACTTTGTGGAACAACCCCTCACCCGGCTTTCCAACGGGTACTGGCTGGACGACCGTGCATGGGCATGTCTCGCCCAACTCACATGGTGGGAGATCACCGGCAAGACCAACATGGGGCTGGTCAGCGATGCCGCGCAACGGTACAACGACGCGCGTGCGGCAGGAATGCTTTCAAACCACGAAGGATACTGGACCTGGTACAACTACCCGCGTGGCGCGCGGGTGAACGATCCCGTGTTTACCAACACGAATATGAACCAGATGGCACAGGTCGCATGCCGCCTGTACGATGCGACGCGCGATGAACGGTATCTTAAGGATGCCCTGCTGGTGTGGAACGGAGATGCAATCTCTCCGGGCGTTGAGAAGAGGCTGTATCGTGGAAGCGGCCGGTGGCAGGGGAGGGAGGGAAGGGCTGCTTTCGGACGGGAGCTTCCGTGGGACGGAGCAGGGTACTGTTCACTCGGCGCATCGTTGTACCGGACGACAGGGGATCCCCGGTACAAGAAGATCGTCGTTGAAACAACACAGCGGATTCTTTCCCCGGAAGCCGGTTGGGTTGACCCTGTCGATTTCTACCAGCTGCACATGGATGGAAACGGTGCATTCGTTCATTTTCTTATGGATGCGTACTCGATCGCACCGGCCGAGTTGCATGACGTTCCCGTGAAGGTCGCGAAGATGCTCGAGCACGTCTGGACGAACCACCATGGTGCCGCGCGGGTGCTCCTTCACCGGGAGGCCGATCACGGTATCCGCAACGGGTGGAATCCGGAGGGCGGAGAAGATGGGTACGGCGTGGACGAAATCGGCACCGTCCACGCTCAGGGAGAGGCGGTCAGGGCTTTTGGCGTCTTTGCATACTTCAGGAATGCCCCGGTCGCGGGGCGGTAGTCTTCACCGGCTGCTGTCCATGGAACAGAGAATATCCCCTTTATAGCTCAGCAGCTTTATCTGGTGATCGATCGATTGCAGCCGGGCTTCGGCGAGGCAAACCTTCACCCGGAAGGATCCGGCCGAGTTAACCACACTCATGGACTCCGGCGGAATGGTGTCGGAGCCCACACTGTCACGATCTGACAACACGGTTCGTGCGAAACGCCCAATATCGATCCTCGCGGAATCCAGGGGTATCCCGTCTCGTGTAAACGTGACGGTCAGCGTATCCAGGCTTGCACTCACCCGGTAGCTGAAGTGCTCGCAACGGTATGTCCGGCCGGTTTTTTCCGCGTTAATGTTCTGTGACCGCATCATGTAGTCGTAGCCGCGAATATCAAAAGCCTTATCTCTATCTGCCGTCAGGAGAGTAACGCCGCCGGGCAGTTCCCGGGCCCGCGTGTACTGAATCCCCAACAGAGCCGCAACATCTTCCGCGCTCTTGTACCTCACACCCGCCTTCGTCGTATCTTCCCTCAGGGCTTCGTTGTACCAGGGTTGGATTGCATCGTATCCATGAATATCATGGAGATAGGAGAGGATGGCGCTGATTTCCCGTGTGTCGGATGCCTGGAGAATGCCGGCCGACTTCACAGCTTTCCCGCCGGCGAACATGGCATTTTTCTGTAAGAGTGCCTCAAGGCGACTGACCTGGCTATGTTCCGCGACTGCGAAGACGCTCCAGGGTCCGAACGTCACCAGTATGGTGCCCAGGAACAGCGATGCCGGTATGAACTTGATGTTTTTCCGGGGGAGGGCGAGAAAATAGAAAACCACGACGGCCAGCCACACACCAAGGGCAACGGCAAGATATCGCCCTTCCGTGACGCCATATTCGGAGACCCTTCGCCAGACCGCGAGGAAGAGCATGACGATGACGGGGATCAACGCAACGTAGAACCATCGTGTCATCGTGCGGATCCAGAGATTCTCCGTCCGGCCGCTGAGAGGGTGCAACAGCATCAGACATAGTATTCCGGTGCCGGAAAATCCCAGTATAAGTTTGCTGACCCACCCCTCCGGCCACTCCCACGAAATGAGAATCTTGCCGAGGTAGGCGTAGAGAATCACCAGGTAGATGAGAACGATGGGCAGCAGAATGTGCTGTGCAAAGACTCTGAGCCCTTTGGGATAGTCCGATGAAGCACTGAATGATTCCCTCTCTTCGGGGATACCGGTCAGGAAGAACCATGTGGTGAACATCCCGTTCACCAGAATGAAGAGCTGCGGGTAGCGTCTGCCGGGAATCTGCATGCCGAAGAGGTTGTCCAGGGCGGCCAGGGCGAATGCCAGACCGGCGAACACCACCTGGGCAAAGAGTGCCGAGATGAAGATCCTCAGAAAGAGCGTCTTATTGTACTGCCAGAACGCGTTGATATCCCGGTCGGCGATGAAGGGGGCGAATGAGACAAACAGGTGTGCGGCGAAGGCCAGTAGAAGCAGCCGGATCGCGTGTATCGCGGGTGCCTCGCCGAGGTCGGAAGGGACCGTGCAGGCGTATGCGGCGACAATGAGTACTGCAGCGATCTTTATGCCCCATTCTCCACCACGGCCCCAATTCCGTTTCTCGACCGCGAGCGTGACTCCGGTGAGAATGGAGATTCCGAGAATGCCCCCGAAAAGCATACTCCAGAAAACTGTTGGTTGTGCCGGTCCTTCATGATCCAGGAGAATTACTGCCGAAGCGGTTCCTATCATGGCGCTGAGAAGCGGGAGAGGAAAGCGGGCGAACGTCTCTGCTGCATCGTGCGCGATATTTTGCATTGACGGGAGTCTCATGGTGTGCCTCTGCTGAGAGAAGTTGCTGACCTTCAGAGCCCGGGGATATTCGGAATATGGCAAAGAATTCTCACAAAAGGGGAAAAGATTAGGAAACGAATTGAAAATTGTTCATCTTATGCTGTGAGTTAAGCATGTCCCATACGCAGGATTAAATCGCATGAATCTCTTTGTTGGGAACCTCAGCCGCGACGTGACGGAAGTGGAACTTCGTGAGCTTTTTGAGCCCTTTGGAAAACTCGCCTCTGTCAGCATTGTCAAGGACAAATTCTCGGGTGTTTCAAAGGGATTTGCCTTCGTAGAGATGCCCGTGAAAGAAGAGGCCGAGGCGGCCATCGCAGGGTTGTACAGAAAGCAGCTCAAGGGACAATCCATGGATGTTACAGAAGCCCGGCCGCGCGAGGCAAGAAAATCGGGTCCCGGTGGGCGCGGCGGCGGAAAGCGCCGTTCATGGTAGAGGGAAGATTGCCGTGAAGGGAAGAGATCGCGATTTCATTAGGAAGTGATCGGCGAAATCACTATCATGAAGTGTTGATGATGATGCGTCAGGTTCTGTCGGGACTGAAACAGTAGACCGCTATCCGTTATTCCCCCGGGTACCGCTCCTCCGAAGTTTATCGACACAACACTCGCCTCCAGTTCTACCAGCGCGTTCAGCTGTATTGTAGACCATCACCTGGGCCCCCGGGGTTCTTGAGCCCGCGTCCGGCGTTTCTCCATTGTGTCAAACGTCCAGCGTCTGCTCCCCTGCCTCCGGATTGCCCGAGCAGTTCATTGTTGTATCATATTTCACAAAGGTTTTTATGAGTTTTACATCTTTTGGTCTTTCTGACAGGATTTTGGACGCAGTTCACGCGGTCGGGTATACGACACCGACGCCCATCCAAACGCTCGCCATTCATCCGGCGCTGGCGGGGAAGGATCTTATCGCTAGTGCACAGACAGGCACCGGAAAGACCGCGGCATTTGTATTGCCGCTCTTGCACCGGCTCGCCGCCGGTGTTACGCAGCACGGTCACCAACGTGATCCCCGCGCACTCGTGCTCACGCCCACGCGCGAACTTGCGCAGCAAGTCCAGCAGGCAGTGGCCGACTACGGCCGCTTCCTCTCTTTGCGGGCGCTTTCCGTGTATGGTGGCGTGAGCATTGACGCCCAGCTCAAGCAGCTCCGGATTGGAGCGGATATTGTGGTTGCCACCCCCGGTCGTTTGCTGGATCACATGCAGCGCGGTTCCGTCGACCTCTCGCAGGTGGAAGTTCTCGTCCTTGACGAGGCGGACCGGATGCTGGATATGGGTTTCATCAAGGACATCCGGAAAATTGTGGGTGCGATACCCAAGAAACGGCAGACGCTGCTCTTCTCGGCCACGATTTCTTCTGATATCGCGTCGATGGCGGCCAGCATTCTGCATGATCCTCAAACCGTGGAAGCAGACAGGCAGGGGAATCCCGTGGCAGCGATCGAGCAACACTTCTATGCAGTCCCGAAGGAGTCGAAGACGGACCTTCTCGTCCATGCGCTCAAGCAGGAAAACATGGAAAGCGTGCTGGTGTTCTCGCGGACCAAGCATGGTGCGGACAAGATCACCCGCCGGCTGAGTCAGCGCGGTGTTGCAGCCGTGGCCATTCATTCCGATCGCACGCAGGGGCAGCGAGAGCGTGCGCTGGAAGGCTTTCGCCGCGGGCAGGTCCGGGTGCTTGTGGCAACGGACATCGCAGCACGCGGCATCGACGTCACCGGGATCTCGCACGTCATCAACTTCGACGTCCCCCCGTATCCCGAAGACTACATCCACCGCATCGGCCGCACCGGCCGTGCCGGGGCAACCGGCTCTGCGCTGACGTTTGTCGGCAACGAGGAGCAGGACTACCTTCGCAAGATTGAACGGTTCACCGGACGCCGGTGTACGTTGAAGCAGTATCCCGGAGTGCCCGCGGCGGTTGCCGCACCGGCCGCGCCGGGTGAACGACCCGCGATGCCGGATCGTGCACGGCCGAAGTACCGCCCGCAGATCGGCCGTCATGCACGTCCTCAACGCAAGAATGCGCCGGAAATGACCGCGCGGAAGAAGAAGCCGATCCACAAGATGGAGTCATACTCATCCTCCGCGGGCGAGCAGCGCTGGTCAAACCACTGAAATACGCCCCGCGGCGGCAGTCCGCACGCGGGGATATGTTGGTTGTTACGGCGGGAATTCGTATTTTACTTTGATTTGTACGCATGCACAATCTCATACCTGGAGGTAGTATCATGAATGTATACTGGGCCGCCGCCCTCGTGGTCGGACTTGCCGGATGCCAGAGCACAAGCGAGAAGCAGGTGAAACTCGAGACGCAGACTGACAAAGTCAGCTACAGCATCGGGCTGAACATAGGTCAAAATATGAAACGGGATTCCATCAAGATCAACCCGGATGTGCTGGTACGTGGCATCATGGACGCCTCGTTGGACAGTGCCAGCCGTCTCATGACGGACTCGCAGATGCAGGAAACCATGACTGCCTTCCAGAAGGACATGCAGATGAAACAACAGGAGAATGCCCGGCTGGCCGGAGAAAAGAACCGTGTTGAAGGTGAGGCCTATCTGACCGCCAACAGCAAGAAGGAAGGCGTCATCACGCTGCCGAGCGGATTGCAGTACCGCATCCTGACAAAGGGGACCGGCAAAAAGCCGTCGGCAACCTCAACGGTGACGACGCACTACGTGGGCAAGCTGATCAACGGGACGGAATTCGACAGCTCGGTGAAGCGGGGAGAACCCGCGACATTCCCGGTGAACGGTGTTATCAGAGGATGGACCGAAGCCCTGCAGATGATGCCGGTGGGTTCGAAATGGGAGCTCGTGATACCCCCGTCGCTGGGTTACGGCGACCAGGGGGCGGGCGGCGTCATTCCGCCCAGCGCGGTTCTGGTGTTCGAAGTGGAGCTGCTGGCAATCAAGTAGTGCCCCGGTTGTCCGGTGCAAGCGCAGGCATACGATTGCCCATGATCCCCTCGGTACGGATCATGGGCAATATTTTTTTGTGCCCCGACTATCTTCTGTACCGCGAAATGAACTCCTCGACCTCCGGTATTCCTCCCTGGAAAATCAAGTAGCCGTTACTCGGCTCGCGCTCGGTGATCTCCCCGGCGATCGGGGTCATCATGATTTCCCGCACCTTCTGTACGTCATGAGTTTGTCCCAGTGCCCATCCCAGTTTGACGTAGGCAACCTCGGGCAGCATGTTCGCCCCGGGGACGACCCCTAATTCCATCATGTCGCGGCCGGTATCGTACACATACATCTGTACATACCCCCAGAGCGTTTGCACGGTCATATACACCGCAATCCCCTTCTCACGCGCGCGTTTCAACGACGGGTAGAGCGGCTTGTTGACATGTCCGAGGCCGGTGCCGGCGATAATGATGCCGCGGTAGTCATTATCGATCAGGGATTCGATGATATCCGGCTTCATGTTCGGATAGTAGTACACAATGCTGACCTTCTCTTCGAAGGCGGTGTTGACCACAACGTGCCGGTCTCTCCGGCGGCGTTTGTAGTCTCCCCGGAGAGGAGTAATCTTCTCGCGGCTGACCATTGCCAGGGGGATGTCACCGATGGTGCGAAATGTGGAACGATAACTCGAGTGCATTTTCCGGACCCGTGTACCACGGTGGAGAAGCCCGTAGTCGTCGGAGGTGGGTCCGAACATGCACACCATCGTTTCGGCGATGTCGCTCTCGGCGGCGGTTTTCACGCTGTGCATCAGGTTCAGCGCGGCGTCCGACGACGGCCGGTCACTTGAACGTTGTGAGCCGACCATCACGATCGGCACAGGCGACTCCTGCACCATGAAGGAGAGAATCGCCGCGGTGTGATGCATGGTGTCGGTACCGTGCCCGATGACGATGCCCTGAACTCCCTTTTCGATCTCCCGACCGATCGCCTGCGCTGTCCCGATCCATTGCTCGGGCCCCATGTTCTCGCTGAAAACTCCGTACAGCTTTTCGGTTTCGAGATTGCAGAGATCGGCGAGTTCGGGCACAGAGCCGTAGAGTTCTCCCGGTGAAAAGGCAGGGATGACCGCGCCCGTCCGATAATCCAGACGGCTCGCGATGGTCCCCCCCGTGCCAAGCAATTTCACGCGCGGCTTCTTGGGATCATACGGGAATTCCTTCTCGGGGATTTTGTAGTGGGCTTCCTTGCGCCCATGAACTGCGATGGCCTGCACGCTCCGTGCTGCGATACCGACATTGTACCCGCTCCGCAGTTTCAGCACGATGTGGTTCGCATCGGCAGTTTCCGAACGGGGGAGAACAATTCCCGTGAAAGATCCGCGATCGGTCCGCACTTCTACGTCGCTCCAGACCTGGGCATTGTACTCCGTCAACGTGCTGAGGGCTTCACCGCGGTAGCCACGATAGTTGTCGTTCATCGCCCGGCCTCCGGTGTCATCAGTCCGAGGTACTCTGCCACCGCGCGGCCCGGGATGCGTCCCCGGACCTGCCCCATGACGAGACCCATGAGCCGCCGCTTCGCATTGGCCGGGGAATGCAGCCTGATGGCCTGAAGGTCGGCGCTGCAACGACCGGCGATGGACTGGAGTTCGTCATGCGAACAGGGAGGGGGGAGGGCGTGGCGCACAAACTGTTTTCCCTGTGCCACGGCAAGAAGAGAGGGAAGAATGCCCTCCCTGGCGAGGGATTTCTCGTGGATTGCCAGGAGTACTTCCTGCATGGTTTCTACGGTGAATCCCTCCCGGTTGCCGGTTTTTTTCTTGATCCTTTTTGGAAACTGCACAAGAGTCTCGGCGGCGATCGCCGGAGCGACATTCCATTCTTTCACTGCGCGCGCGAACAGGCCGGCAAACGGCGAAGTGCTGAGCGGAACCACAAGATCCTCCGGGACACCGATGACATGGTACCATCGCTCCCGTTCCCAGTAAGGCGGAGGAATGTCCACCCGGAGTCGTTCCAGCCGTTCCTTCATGATGCGGAGGGGGGGAAGGTCCGTGTCGGGGTACATCCGGTCGGGGCCGGGGAGAATCCTCTCGAAGCCGTTGGTTCCGTCGCGAAGCGCCTGGCGCGTTTCTGACGGAATGCCGATGGTCGCCTCGCGCGCCCGGAGAGCGATCTCAGAGGCCCCCAGGGCGGCGTCCTGTGGACTCCCCCAGACGGCCACCAGCGTGTCATCGTCAGTGGCCCCCATGCTTTTGCGCAGCGTGCGCCACTCTGAGGATGGGAGTGTTTCGCTCGGGCTGTCGGAGTGGATGATATTCGGCAATGTCGTCAGGCAGGCCACGACCCTGACGCGGTCGGAGATCTCACGTGAGAAGAATGTGTCGGTCTGTGTTTGCCAGCGCAGCAGTCCCTGAAAGCCCCTCAGGAGAACGCCCTGCACCACGAGTCCGTCGGCCACCGCATTTCTGATCGGCTGATAGCGGGTCTTGCGAAGGAGCTTTGTCACCACTTCGGTCCTTGCGTCGAAGGAATCCCGGGTGATGCCGCGCCGGTGGAGCTCATCTCTGAGGCGCAGAAGATTTCGCTGGCGCATTGCTTCGTTGTAGGTGAGCAGCGGGATGTCGGGAATGCGGGGAACACCCTTGATCTCGATGCGGGTTCCCCCCGTGATGCTCACATTCACATCCTGCCGGGCGGCGCCCCCGCCCGTACGGACCTTTGATGTGCTGCGGACGAGTCTTCTCAGAATTTCGGCAACCTCCGCGACTTCTTGAGGCGTCCGCATGTCCGGTGCGGTGACGGTCTCGATGAGAGGCATCCCGAGTCGATCCGTGAGATAGGTTCTGCGGTGCCCCACGTCGCTCACCTCCCGGCATGCATCCTCCTCAAGGCCGAGCTGCACAATGGTGATAGTGCGGTCCCGGAATGGAATCGATCCGTTGACACCCACGATAGTGGTCCGCTGGAATCCGGTGGGGATGCTTCCGTCGAGATACTGTTTCCTGGCGATGTGGATCTCATCGACCATAGAGCAACCGTAGAGCATTCCGATGCCGAGCGCAATGTCCAGTGCATCATCGTTCAGCTCGAACGGCGGGGTGTCGTCCATCTCGTAGGTGCATACCGTGTCCCGATGGATCTGGTAGATGATCTCTTTCTTTGTCTTGAACTCCATGAGTGCTGTGCCGTCGTATTCACCCAGTTCGGACAGCGTGGGCCGCATGTGACGCAGGATCTCCGCGTCAAAGTGATCGCTGTAGCGTGCGGCGGGGCACCGGCAAAAGAGCTTCTTCGACGTCAGCAGTTGTTGATGGATTTCGAGACCGGATTTGAATCCGAGAGCGGCATAGTCGTTCCCGGTCATTTCGGAGAAGGGTTTCGTGGGCATTGGCTGGAGGTTCGGAGTCGTATTTTCCTTAATTTACGGAATCGGGGCGCGAATATCCATTGAGCACGCCTTGACTTTCTCTCCCGGTGCACGTTAATTGCTGCAGCATACGGCCGGAAGTTTGACCAACTACAAGCCGAGAGGACAAGGAAATGACGACTGCTCGCAAACTCCTGGAGAGAAAAGGGTCGAAGGTGCTCACTATTGAGGCCGCTGCATCGGTCTTTGAGGCCCTGAAAGTCATGGCGGAGCACAACGTCGGTGCCCTGGTCGTGATGGATGCTACCAGGCTGGTGGGTATTTTTTCCGAACGCGACTACGCCCGGAAGATCGTACTGAAGAACAAGTTCTCCCGGGATACAGCAGTCCGTGAAATCATGACCCACGATCCCATCCTTGTGACGCCGGAATCCGAAGTCCGGGAATGCATGCGGCTCATGACCGATCATCAGGTGAGGCATCTTCCAGTCATAGACAAGGAAAATCTGGTGGGCATCATCTCGATCGGCGACGTTGTCAAATGGATCATCGAGGATCAGGCCGACTCCATCCAGTTTCTGGAACGATATATCAAAGGGAGGTGACACCGGGGGGAGAGTGCCCCTCTCCTCTGAACGGAACCCGCCGCGCCGATCCGCTGTTTATGATGTCAACAGATGAAAGGCTGTACGATAGATGATCTTTTTGCTCGCGCTTCTGCTCCCACTCGGTTCAGTGGATGCCACCCCGGAGGTCTTTCCGGGGGACAGGGAGTTTGTCACGCGCGATTACGTGTCTGCGATTGCCGCGTACCAGACGCTTCTCGAAACCCGTCCCGATACTGCCGGCGTGTTCTGGCGGCTTGCCCGGGTGGAAGTGTGTCTGGGTGATGTCACCGAGGGTGCGGAGAGTGAAGCGCACTATCGCAAAGCGGAACAGCTGGCCCGCGGTGCAGTCAGACTCGATTCAATGAATGCGGATGCCCATACGTGGCTGGCGGTTGCGTTGGGGAGCATTGCCATGTTTGAGGGGAGCAAATCGAAGGTGCGGATGGCGCATGAGATCAAGTACCATCTCGACAGGGCAATCAGTCTCAACCCCAACGACGACGTCGCTTACTCCGTGCTGGGCAGTTTCTACGCCGCGTTGGGAGACGTGAGCTGGCTGGAGCGCCAGCTGGCCAAAGTGTTTCTGGGCCGCCTCCCCGATGGGGGATATGAAGAAGCTGAAGTTGCGTTCCGCCGGGCCATCGCTCTGGCGCCGACGGTCATCAGGCACCACTATGCGTTCGGACTCCTTTTAAAGGCTCTGGACAGGGATGTGGAAGCCCGTAAGGAGTTTGAAAGCACGCTGTCTCTTCCCGTCGTTCTTGCCCGTGATGTCAAAGACCAGCTTGCCTCCCGCAGATTTCTCTCTACCTTGCAATAACCCGTCTCACCAACGCAGCATGTGTACCACCTGAGCCAGAAGCACGAACTCCTGGTCCCCCGAGGATTTGTTGAGCAGGGTCGTCTGCAGACCTCGTTCGAGGGCCAGCGCTTTCTCCCGGTGTTTGTTGAACACCTCGAGTGACCACCTGGCGATGTCACTCGCGGGCTCTTTTCTTTTCCACTCTTCAAGCCTTGTCTGTGCCTCCCTCGTCTTCCCGGATGCGCGCAGTGCCAGTGCGCCGGCAAGTTTCGATGCACTTCCCGGCGTGCTTCGATTGCGCGTGTACTTGCACACCTTCGAGAGGAGCACGGCAGAACCTTCTTGGTCCCCTTTCTGCTTCAGCAAGAAGGCTTCCAGGTAATCTTCGAGGCGCGTATCGACGTCGTACGGCCTGCCCGCCCCGAGCCGCTCCGGCCACAAACGTGCCTGCCGCATCAGCGCGAGCGCTCCCTCGACGTCATTCTGAAGCGATTTCTGTGCAGCCAGGAGGATGCAGGCCTGGCGGTAAGCATCGTGCCCGTACCGGGCTCCCTCGAAGGGGAGGATTGTCAAGGTATCAAGAATTGCGTGACCGGCGCCATATTTCTCATTGAAGAGCAGTGTCCGCGCGAGGAGGAATTCCAGCACGTAGGAGTGCGGAAACCGTTCCACGGCGTGCTCGCAGACCCGCAAGGCTTCCACATACTGCCCCTGGGCGTTCAGGAATGTTGCCAGGGCGTTGTACGTACGCCATTCGCCGGGATCAACCTGCACCGCCTTTCGATAGTCCTGCAACGCGCGTTGGGGTGCATCCGCCCAAAAACCTGCACGCGAAAGATAGAAGGGTCCGAAATCCGGCGTGTCTTCGCACGCGGCAAGCAACGTCCCGGCCTCCTCTTTTCTTCCCAGGCTCCACGCGAGGAGCGCGCGGTAGTACAGAATTTTCCAGTGATGTGCGCGCTGTTCTGCCCAGAGGAGAACCTCCCGGTCCTCCTGTCTGTGTGGAAAAACGAGTTGAGGGCTCGCAGCGAGCGCGCTGTCCAGCAGCTGTGCGCTCTTCTGGATCCGCCCGCTTCGTGATTCGAGGTAGGCACGCCAGAGAAGCACCATCGGGTGGTCAGGAGCCAGGGAAAGAATCTCCAGGGCATCCCCTGTCAGACCGAGCCTGGCGAAGTACGTGGCAAGTTCCAGAAAGGATTCCTGGGGCAGTTCGTTGCGTATCATCCCGACAAAAGCATCGCGACTCTCCGGGGTCGGCGCCAGTCGGTATGCCACAAAACGCGCACAATGGTTCAACGGATCAATGGCCAGAATGTCAGAGATGAATTCGCTCACGGCTGCGGAATCCCGGCGGTGTACGGCAGCAAGAGAACGCAGTTGCAGGGCCGGGATGTTGTCAGCACCGGCCCGGGAAGCGCGGAGTGCGAACTCCTCCGCATCATCCCATTGACCTTCGATGAATGCCATTTCGGCCAGCTGAAGATATGCGGCGGGACGGTAGGCAGCCGAACGCGCGGCAATCCCGAACCCATCGCGGGCGTCGTACGGTTTCCCGAGGCTCCGCTGCGCCAGACCGTACAGGTAATTGCTCTCGGGATCATAGGTGTCTACAGTGAGAGATCGCTTTGTGAAGGCCAGTGCCGAATCGTGATCCATCCTGCGAAGGTAAAGCTCGGCGGAACCCGAAAGCGCAGGCAGGAACTCCGGGTCTTTGTGCAAAGACGCCCGATATGACTCAAGCGCTCCCTTCGGATCGCGTTGGCGAACGCGCTCGCGGGCATCAACAGCCAAACCATAAGCCGAATTCCAGTCAAAGGGTGTCTCCTCCTTCACCGGCCTCTCAAGAAGCCGCGCCGTATCGTCGCTGCTGCGGTAGTGAAGAAGGTTTCCGATGTGAATCTCAACATCGCCATCCGGCCTTCCGGCAACCACCGAATCCTGAACGACCTGTAGTGGCTGGAGCTCCACGGAACGCGAGAAGCATGGTTTGCCTTCGATTGTCACCGTAATGACCTGCGTGGACTTTCCGGTAGGACAGAAGCCGAAGTGGAGCACACCGTTTGACGCGCGGACGTGCAGCACGCCGTCCGGCGTTGCCCGCGTGACGCCGCCGAGGTTTCTGAATGGGAACCATGTTTCATTGAAACGTTCGGAGGTCTGCGGGAGAAACGTCATATGCTTGAAAGGCGTCCTGCTGCTCTGCATCACCGCCTGATTGAAGTGGAGACCTGATTGGAGCTCGACATACTGGGTATTGCCCAGCGAGGAATCGGTGAGCAAACCCTTCCAGATTTCCCCTTCCCGTGAAAGTCCCCAGATCCATAGTTTCTTCCCTGGTTTGTCGGTATACCGGGACCAGTGGATGACGCCGAAATCATTCCAGCGTGCACCGAAATAGTCGGTGAAGGCGCCCAGGACGTGGTACGATTTGTATGACCCGAACGCGTTGTTTTGATACCAGGAAAGATCCCTTCCCTGAGTGTCGACCGGCCATGGCGAAACCTCCCCGCCGTGGCTGATGTAGGTATTGCCCGGATAGATCAACTGGAGGGTCGAATCCGCGCCGGCCGCTGCGTTCATCCAATGATAGAGCGAGGTGCTCACCGCCGTGGGATTGTACCATAATGAACGTGTTTCCACCACGGCCCGGTCGGGCGGAAGCCGGATCTCCACGCGCCACTCCGTGCGCGAAGGAAGGTCAAGCGCTCCGACGATGCAGCTCACGCTTCCGTCGGCATTTGTGCGCGTGAGATAGTCCACGGGTGTGGCAGTCGCCGGAGTGTGTCCGATATCGCCGAAATTGAACTCGATCCCGCCGGATGTCCAGGGTCCGCGCATTGCGATTTCGCGGAACTTCATTACGCGGTTGTAATAAATGAACTCCCGTCCGGTGGATTTTTCGAAGGCACCGAGAATCTTGCCCCCGATTTCCGGGGCGACAAGCACGCGGATGAACCGGTTCTCCAACGTGACAACCTTCCATGGACGATCCACCGGTGTCATGCTGTATCCCTGGTAACGGAAGTAGGGATAGATGTTGCTCATTCGTGCCACCGGATCCGGGTCGGAAAATGGATACGTGCGGAATGTCTGAACGGTTTCAGAGATTGTCGCCCGCTGTGCCGGCGACTCGGCGCAGGGCCCCAGGAGCAGAAGCATTGCCGGGAGGATCAAGAAAAGACGAACATGTGATAGGGGCGACTGTTCCATTGGGCACTTGCCTGTTGTTGGGGTAGCTACCGAGATCCACCCTCCAGCGGGTGCGATGTGTATCGTCAACGGTGGGGAATTGACTTATCATACGCAATATTCCCGATTTGTGAAAGAAGCAACGGACCGGTGACCGGCCCTTGTTCTTGATTATCCCGTTCATAAGCTGTACTCTTTCGAGAGCATCAAGCCCGTCCTTCTCTCGGTCCGAACCGCAATCAGACATCGGAGCCGCCCCAATGAATCTTCGTTATCTCCTTGTTGCACTGCTCATCGTCACGCATTCCGGGGGCATCGCAGAATCACAGATCACGCCTGGAATCCTCCAGCGCTTTCAGACACTTCAACCCGGAGCTGATTTTCTCACGTTCCCCGAGGACCGGGAGCATCCCATCCGGCTTCGCGACGAGATTCCCGATGCATGGGTGTCGCGGACAGCAGGTGAAATGCGTCGATTTGCCGGATCAACGCGGCCCGGCGAGTACTTTGTATTCCAGATCGGCGTACTCGCGCACCGGAGAGATCTTGACCGGCTCACCGCGACATGGGTCCCCCTGCGGGGTCCTCAAGTCATTCCAGAATCCGCCATCACCTGTTTCAATACACAGGGGAGGGACCATCGCGGAAGACTGTTCAGCAAGGTGCTGCGGGTTACGCGTTACCGTATCCAACCGCTCTGGTTCGGTGTGCAGGTGCCGGCGAATGCACATGGGGTGTACCGGACATCAATTACACTCAGCGCGGCCGGCGTCACATCCCGGGCTGTAGAAGTTGTTCTTCACGTTTCAGGGGACCCCGTGGTGAACAACGGTTTCGACTCCTCCAGAACGCTTTCGCGTCTGGCATGGCTCAATACCGCCGTCGGAGCGGATGACCGGTGTTCAAAAGGATACGAGCCGATCCGCCGCGATGCACGTGGGCTCCACATTCAGGGTCGCACAGTCACGCTCGGTCCGGATGGGCTCCCGGCTGCGATCACATCGTTCTTTGAACCCTCCAATCAGTTCCTCGTCAACAAAGGGACACAATTGCTCCGCGACCGGTTCCGCTTCATCGTTGAGAAGCAAGATGGTTCTTTCATGCGGCTGGTTCCGGGAGAGCTTCGTTTTCGACAGGAGACCCCTTCTACCGTCGCATGGGAAATCAAGAGCAGCAGTCCCGAATGCGATCTGTTCTGCCATGGTCAGATGGAATTCGACGGCTTTCTGGACTACGCACTCACCGTGAAGCCCAGAAAGGCCATGGTGGTGCGTGACATCCGGCTCGAAATCCCGATGAACAGGGAATGCACCGGCTACATGATGGGCCTGAACCACGAAGGCGGACTCCGTGCCGGCGGGTGGGAATGGCACTGGGACACCACGAAGAATCAGGATATGCTCTGGATCGGGGACGTGAACGCCGGATTGCGCATCAAATGGAAAGCCGAGAACTATGTACGGCCACTCATCAATCTCTACTACGGGTGGGGTCCATTGCGTCTCCCGCCCTCCTGGGACAATGCAGGCAACGGTGGAGTCAGCATCGCCGATTCCGGCACCACGACGTATGTCAGAGCATATTCCGCGCCCCGCAGACTTTCGGCGGGAGAGGAGCTGCATTTCGACTTCGAACTCCTTGTGACGCCGTTCCGGACGATCGACACGGGAGTGCGCTGGGGCGACCGGTATTTTCACGGAGGCGGCACCAATGCATTCCGCAAGATTGCCATGGCCGACAGTGTCGGAGCAAACATCATCAACATCCACCATGCCGAAGATCTCTATCCGTTCATCAATTACCCGTATCTCGACGAAAACGTGCCGGCTCTTCGCCTGCTGGCCGACAGTGCCCATCGGGCACACAAACGGTTGAAACTGTACTATACCACGCGTGAACTGACAAAGAATCTTCCGGAGTTCTGGGCCTTCAACAGTCTCAACGGCGAGATCATCTATCCCGGGCCGGCGAGCGCCTGTACGACTATCATTAATCCGAAAGGACCGGATGAGTGGCTGAAGAAGAACCTCAAGGAGAACTACATCCCCGCGTGGCTGAATTGGATCAAGGAGGGGCCTTTCCAGGGTGAACTGGACCTGGCCGTGATCACTACTCCCGACGGCAGGTTGAACAATTTCTACATCGGTGGTCTGGACTGGATGCTGGATCACCTCGGCATCGATGGCGTCTATATCGATGATTCCGCACTCGACCGCGAGACCGTGCGGCGGGCCCGAAAGCTGATTGACCGGTATCGCCCGGAAGGCCGGATTGACTTCCACAGCTGGAATCATTTCAACGACAAGGCCGGTTTTACCAATTGCCTGAACCTGTACATGGACCTTCTCCCGTACATCGATCTTGTCTGGATAGGTGAGATGCGGGATTACAATCGGTTGCCGGATCACTGGCTGATCGAAGTCTCCGGCATCCCGTTCGGTCTGACCGGGCAAATGCTGAATGGCGGAGGGAATCCCTGGAGGGGAATGGTGTACGGCATAACAAACCGGCCGGGATGGGCGGGAGATCCGTCACAGCTCTGGAAATTCTGGGACGCATACGGCATCGCATCAAAAAGCATGGTGGGGTACTGGGACAACGAGAACCCCGTGAAGACAGGGAATAGTCTCGTCAAGGCCACACTGTACAAGGGAGTCGGACAGTGCATTATTGCTGTCGCGGGGTGGGGGGACCAGGATCTGTCCAGTGCGCTCACACTTGACTGGAAAACGATCGGCCTTGATCCGGCCAGGTGCACGGTGAGCATTCCTGCCATTCCCGGTTTTCAGGAAGGCCGGCACAATGTGACACTCGGAGATCTGACGATACCGGCGGGAAAGGGATATCTGATTGTACTGGAGAAGAATTGAAAACGCCGTGCATTTTGTGTACTTTAAACAATTCGATCACGCACACCTCCGGAGTATCATGGCTGTCAACGAAAAAGCTGATTTCGTCCGCGAAATCGTCGCGGAGGACCTCCGCACGGGCAAGTATCAGGGTCGGGTGCACACGCGCTTCCCTCCCGAACCCAACGGCTATTTGCATATCGGCCACGCGAAGTCCATCAATCTCAACTATGGGATCGCGAAGGAGCATGCGGGGGGGATGTGCAACCTCCGCTTCGACGACACGAATCCGGAAAAAGAGGAACAGGAATATGTCGACTCCATCATCGAGGACGTGAAATGGATTGCGGGTGACATCGAGGAGAGGGTCTTCTACGCCTCGGACTACTTCGAACAGATGTATCAGTGGGCGGTTGACCTGGTCAAGAAGGGGAAGGCGTTCGTCTGCGATCTGACTGCGGACGAGATCCGCGAAACGCGCGGCACGCTCACGGAGCCCGGGAAAGAAAGTCCGTACCGCAACCGCACTGCGGACGAAAACCTGGACCTGTTCACCCGAATGCGGAACGGGGAATTTCCTGACGGTTCCCGCACGCTCCGGGCAAAGATTGACATGGCGTCGCCGAATATCAACCTTCGTGATCCGATCATGTACAGGATCGTCCATGAGTCGCACCACCGCCAGGGGGATGCGTGGCCGATCTACCCCACCTATGATTGGGCGCACGGCCTTGAAGACTCGATCGAACGCATTACCCACTCGATCTGCACGCTCGAGTTCGAAAACCACCGGCCTCTCTACGACTGGTATCTCGATGCCCTGGATGTCTACCACCCCCAGCAAATAGAGTTTGCGCGGTTGAACCTCAGCTATACGGTGTTGAGCAAACGGAGGCTGTTGCAGCTTGTCCAGGGGAAGTTCGTATCGGGATGGGACGACCCGCGCATGCCCACCATCGCCGGTTACAGGCGGCGGGGGTACACGGCGGAGTCTATCCGTACTTTTTGCGAGAAGATCGGCGTCTCCAAAAAGGACAGCATCATTGATGTTGCATTGCTGGAATGGAGTGTCCGTGAAGATTTGAACGCCCGTGCGCAGAGGGCGATGGCCGTGCTCAACCCGCTCAAGGTGATCATCACAAACTATCCTGCAGGCCGGACGGAAGAGCTTTCATCGCTCAACAATCCGGAGGATGAAGCAGCGGGCACGCGCACGGTGCCGTTCTCACGCGAGATCTATATCGAGCAGGAGGACTTCCGCGAGGTCCCGCCGCCAAAGTATCACAGACTCAGCCCCGGGAAAGAGGTGCGATTGCGGTCTGCATATATCATCAAGTGCGAAGAAGTCGTCAAGGACAACGCGGGGAACGTCATCGAGCTCCACTGCACGTACGATCCTGAAACAAAGAGCGGGGCACCTTCGGCCAATCGCAAGGTGAAAGGGACACTCCACTGGGTTTCAGCCCCCCACGCCGCCGATGCCGAGGTGCGTCTGTACGACCGGCTGTTCGTCAAGCATGACCCCAATGAAGTTGCCGAATCGGAAAGCTTCCTGGTCAACCTCAATCCGGACTCGCTGAAGGTTCTGTCACGGTGCAAAGTCGAGCCAATGCTGGCGCATGCAGCGCCCGGGGCACGCTTCCAATTTGAACGGATGGGATATTTTTGTGTAGATGCGAAGGACTCCAGACCGGGTGCACCCGTGTTCAACAGGATCGTGACCCTGAAGGATACCTGGGCCCGGATCGAACAGAAAGGGAAAGCCGGTTGAACCGACTCCGCATAGGACTCTTTGGTGTTGGCCTGGATACCTACTGGGGCCAGTTCTCGGGGTTGCGGGAGAGACTGGAAGGCTATCTCGGGCAGATCAACACCCGCTTGTGCGGTTCCGGGGCTGAAGTGATTTCGGCCGGCCTTGTGGACAGCGTGGACAAAGCTCAACGCGCTGCCGGGTTGTTTGCGACGGAAAATGTGGGCATCGTGTTTCTGTATGTCTCGACCTATGCCCTTTCGTCCACGATTCTGCCGGCGGTGCGTACCGCGCACGTGCCCGTCATCGTTCTGAACCTGCAGCCGGAAAGCCGCATCGACTACGCCCGGTTCAATGCTCTCGGTGACCGCGGGACGATGACCGGAGAATGGCTCGCATTCTGCCAGGCGTGCGCGATTCCCGAAGTTGCGAGTGTCTTCCATCGTGCGGGAATACCGTTCCATCAGATTACGGGAACACTTGCCGACGCCTCGGTATGGTCGGAGATTGATGAGTGGGTGGATGCCGCGCGGGTGGCGGAGACGATGCGGACGACCCGTCTGGGCATCCTGGGGCACTACTACAACGGCATGCTCGATGTGTACTCGGATCCCACGATGCAAACGTCGGTGTTCGGGACGCATGTGGAGCATCTGGAGATCGACCTTCTGAAGAATCTCCGGGGGAAAGTCACGCCTGCCGAGCTGCACACAAAGATCGGGGAGATCCATCAGGCATTTGCAGTCTCCCCTGAATGCGTTCCCGCGGAGATCGAGCGGGCTGCGCGAACGGCCTGTGCGTTGGACCGCCTGGTTGCCGAGAAGAGCCTGGGAGCCATTGCCTATTACTACGAAGGAAATCCGGGCAGCGAAGAAGAAGATATCATTACATCGATCATTGTCGGGAACTCGCTTCTGACCGCACGGCATGTTCCCGTCGCGGGGGAGTGCGAGGTGAAGAATGCCCAGGCAATGAAGATCATGGACGCCTTTGGCGCGGGCGGGTCGTTCAGCGAGTTCTATGCGATGGATTTTGATGATGATGTCGTGCTCCTCGGCCACGACGGTCCGGGTCACATCGGGATTGCGGAAGGGAAGCCTATTCTCAAGCCGCTGGGCGTCTACCACGGAAAGCCCGGGCACGGGCTCTCCGTGGAAATGCGTGTGCGGAACGGCCCGGTAACGCTCCTCTCAGTCGTCCAAACCCATGATGGCAAGCTGAGACTTCTGGCCGCCGAGGGTGTATCCGTGCCCGGTCCGATTCTCGAAATCGGAAACACAAACAGCCGTTATCGGTTCGCCCCCGGCGTGAAGGGTTTTATCGATGGGTGGAGCAGGGAAGGACCGGCCCACCATTGTGCCATCGGTTTGGGGCGTGTTGCGTCCCGACTCCGCAAACTCGCTGCAATAACAGGGATGGATTTCGTTCAGGTATGCTAAGGACCACGTGGGAATGGAAGTCCGGCGTGCCGCATGTCTTGAGGGGAACATGGGCCCTGGCGCTTGTGGTGGTTTCGTGTTGCAGTGTCGTCGGCGGGGACCTCGTCTCCTCGAAAAGTGAAATTGAGCGCTGGGAACGCCCGCGCATTCTCAGGTTGGCAGACAGCCTCCTGACAACCGAACCGCAGACAATCACGGCCATTCCTTGCGGGAGGAGCGCCGGCGGGAGGCACGATTATTTTTCAGAGGGGGACTACTGGTGGCCTGATCCGGATCACCCGCAAGGTCCGTACATCCGGCGGGACGGCCTTACCAATCCGGAAAACTTCGTGGCCCATCGCAACGTGCTGCGCTCGATGAGCATCACCGTCCCTGCACTCGTTGCCGCGTTCAAGGTCACCGGTGACCGGCTGTATGCCGATCGCGCTATGGAGCATCTCATCGCCTGGTTCATCGATACCACCACGATGATGAACCCCCACTTCACATATTCCCAGGCTATCAAAGGTATCTGTACCGGGCGGGCACCGGGGGTCATCGACGGCATTCACTTGGCTGAAGTCGCCCAATCCATCAGGGCCCTGGAGCGGTCGGGCTATCTCAAGGGTGCCGATCTGGCTTCGCTGAAAAACTGGTTCCGGCAATTGCTGTGGTGGCTTACCACACATCCGTACGGTCTGGAAGAACGCGGCCTGGGAAACAACCACACGGTCTGTTGGACTGTCCAGGTCGGCGCATATGCGCTGATGTTGAATGACAAAGAGCGGTTGGATTCGTGCGTTGCCTTCTTCAAGAACGTACTGCTGCCCGATCAGATGGCGGGCGACGGGAGCTTTCCGAAGGAACTGCAACGGACCAAGCCGTATGGGTACAGCCTGTTCACCCTCGATGCGATGGCAATGGTCTGCCAGATTTGCCTGCTGGGCAGGGAGGACCTGTTCGCGTTTGCGTTGCCTGATGGACGGTCATTCAAACGAGGTATGGAGTTCATGGTCCCCTTCATTCGGGACAGGAGCACCTGGCACAAACCTCCTGATGTCATGTACAACGACTACTGGCCTGTCAGGCACCCGGCGCTGCTCCTTGCCGGGCTGGCATTTCATGAACACTCCTACATAGAGCTCTGGAAATCACTCGAGGCGGATCCGTCGGTGGAGGAAGTGGTGCGGAATTTTCCGTACCGTCAACCGGTGCTCTGGCTCGACTGAGCTGCCTCCGCCGGCGTATGCTCTTTTGAGAAGAACGTGTAGATCGCGGGTATGACGAAGAGGGTAAGTATGAATGCAAACAGAAGGCCGCCGATCACCACGATGCCCATGGAGATCCGGCTTGTTGCTCCCCCGCCGAGGGCGAGTGCAATCGGCAGTGCACCGAGCATGGTGGCGAGGCTGGTCATGAGAATAGGTCTGAATCTCGCCGCCGCTGCAAAACGCGCTGACTCCAGGCGATCCTTCCCCTTAGCTTTCTGCTGATTCGCAAACTCCACAATCAGGATCCCATTCTTCGTCACGAGGCCGATGAGCATGATAATTCCGATTTCGCTGAAGATATTCAGTGTCTGGCCGAAGACCCAAAGTGAAATCAGCGCACCTGCCAGAGCCAGCGGCACAGTGAGCATGATCGTGAACGGGTCCCTGAAGCTCTCGAATTGGGCGGCCAGAATGAGGTAGACCAGGATCAGGGCCATCAGGAAGGCGAAGACGATATTTGATGAGCTTTCTGAAAAGTCCCGTGAAGCGCCGGCGAGAGCCGAGCGGAAGGTGTCGTCAAGCACACTTTTCTCGATGCGGTGCATCTCGTCGATGCCGTCGCCGATGGTCCTGCCGGGGGCGAGGCTGGCGCTCACGGTGGCCGATTTAAAACGGTTGAAATGGTAGAGCTGGGGCGGAGCGCTTTCCTCTTTCATCACCACCAGATTGTCCATCTGCACAAGCTTACCCCGGTCGTTCCGGACGTACAACGATTTCAGATCCAGTGGCTCATCACGGTTCGCTCGATCCACCTGTCCGATGACCTGGTACTGGAAGCCGTTCATTTCGAAATAGGAAAACCGCTGACCGCTGAACGCCAGCTGGAGTGTCTGGGCGATATCCATGACTGAGACTCCGAGGTTCTGCGCCCGGTTTCGGTCGATACTCAGATCAATCTGTGGTTTGTTGAATTTCAGGTTGACGTCGGAATTCTGAAACACGCTGCTTTTGCCCACCTCCTCCATGAATTTCGGGAGAGCCTGGCGGAGTTTGTCGAAACTCTGGTTCAGCAATACATACTGTACCGGCATACCCCCGCGTGCTCCGCCTCCGCTGGCGGAGATGGTCTGCTCCTGGTTCACGAACACGCGCGCTTCGGTCATCCGCCGTGTTTTAGCCGAAATGTAGTCGGCGATCTCCTGTTGTGTTCGATTCCGTTCAGACGGGTCGGAGAGCCTGATGCGCACACTGCCGGAATTCACCGAACCTCCTCCGTACCCGGGAGCGGTGACAGCCATACAGGTGCTGACTTCGGGGATCGAATCATTGATGAATGCCGCCAGACGATCCATGAACGCATCGGTGTATTCGAAGGATGTCCCCTCGGGAGCGGTGACATTCACGCGGAGAAAGCTCCTATCGTCCAGCGGTGCGAGTTCCGACTGGAGTGTGCTGCCGATGAGCACAATGAGCGCCAGGGTGACGGCGATGATGCCCCCGGCCCACCACCGGTGTTTCAGGAACGTGTTCAGGAGTCCTTCATACACCCGGTTCATCCGCTCGAAGTACGGTTCGGTGATCTCGTAGAACCGGGTATGTTTCCGTTTTTTTCGGATCATCCGGGCATTCAGCATGGGCGTCAGGGAGAGCGAGACGAACGCCGAAATGAGCACGGCACCGGCGATAATAATGCCGAACTCGCGGAAGAGTCGGCCAACAAAGCCTTCGAGGAAGATGATCGGCAGAAACACCGCGGCAAGGGTGACGGAGGTGGAGATGACTGCGAAGAAAATCTCCCGGGACCCGGCAAATGCCGCCTCCATCGGCGTCATGCCCTGTTCCACCTTTTTGAAGATATTCTCCGTCACCACGATGCCGTCGTCAACCACGATACCCGTGGCCAGCACAATCGCCAGTAATGTCAGAATATTGACGGTGAAGCCCATGAGATACATGATGAAGAAGGCGCCGATCAACGAAACGGGAATATCGATCAACGGTCGGATTGCGATGACCCAGTCGCGGAAGAATATCCATATGATCACAATAACAAGTGTCACGGCCAGGAGAATGGTCTCTTCCACTTCCGTGATAGAGAGCCTGATGAAGCGGGTATTGTCAACCGCGATGCTTAATTTCAGGTCGGCCGGCAGGTCCTTCTGTATCTGCGCGAGCCGTTTATAGAACTCATCTGCGATTTCGACATAGTTGCTGCCAGGTTGGGGGACGATCCAGACGCCGACCATCGGCGTTCCGCCCAGTTTCAGAAACGTTTCCTCGTTTTCGGGACCGAGGTTCGCAAAGCCGATGTCGGAAAAACGCACCGTGTTCCTGCCGTCCGCCTTGACAATCAGGTCATTGAATTCATCGACGGTTGTGAGCCGGCCCTTGGTGTTGACAATGAGTTCTGTCTGGTTCCCGGCGATTTTTCCCGAGGGCAGTTCCACGTTTTCCCTGCTCAGGGCTGTGCGCACGTCGAGCGGGGTCAGCCCGTAGGCGGCAAGTTTCGCGGGATTCATCCAGAGGCGCATCGAGTAGCGCTTCTGCCCCATGATCCACGTGGCGCTGACTCCGGGAATGGTTTGAATCGTCTGGGCGAGGACGTTTTCGGCGTAATCGCTGATCTCCAGCTGATTTCGGGTGTCACTGGTCACGGTGACAGAGATGATCGCATCAGCATTGGCATCGGCCTTGGTGACAACGGGGGGCGCATCGATGTCCTGCGGGAGAGATCGCAAAGCGCCGGACACTTTGTCGCGCACATCATTGGCGGCGGCCTCCAGGTCCGCATCGAGATTGAACTCCACAGTGATGCTGCTGGAACCCTGGCTGCTTGTCGATGAAATAATGCGGACCCCCGGAATGCCGTTCAGCGCCTTTTCAAGCGGCTCGGTGATCTGGGATTCCACCACGCTGGCATTTGCTCCTGCGTAGTTTGCACGGACGCTGATGATCGGGGGGTCGATGGCAGGGTACTCGCGAACGCCGAGGAATGTGGCGCTGATGAGGCCGAACAACACGATCACCAGTGACATCACGATCGCGAGCACCGGTCGCTTGATACTTATGGAGGCAAGACTCATCGTTCAGGCACGCGCACGTTGACCGGCATGCCGGGGCGCAGCTGCATGATGCCCGTGGTAATCACGGTGTCACCGGGAGTGAGTCCATCGGTGATCTGCACGCTGGTCGATGTCCGAATGCCGATTTTCACGGGGACGGATCGCACCACGCCGTGCTTCCGCACCAGGACGGTCTGACCCTTCAGGACGGGGATGACTGCTTGTGTGGGGATCAGCAGGGCGTTGGGAATGCGTTTGAGGTGCAGTTCAATTTGCACAAATGCTCCGGGAATGATCAGCTCGCCCTTGTTGTCAAACATCGCCCGCAACTGCAGTGTGCCCAGTTGCTGGTCGATTCTGGGTTCGATGGCATACAGCTTTCCCGTGAATTCAAGATTCTTCTCCTCGCTGCGCAGAATGACACGATCGCCGACTTTAACCTCTCCCGTGTATCGTTCCGGTATGGAAAAATCCACTTTCAAAGGGTTGATCTTCTGCATTGAGGCAATGCGTGTTGTCGGCGTGACATACGCTCCCTCGCTCACGTACCGGAGACCCACAATGCCGTCAAACGGGGCCCGCACCTCGCGTTTGCGGATTGACGCCAGGAGATTGTCACGGTCAGCTTTCAGCATGTTCAGCTGGCTGAGAACAATATCATACTGCTCCTTGCTGATCGAATTCTTGTCAAAGAGATAGCGCTGGCGTTTTTCCTGATCGGCAGAGAGCTGGATCTGCAGTTCAGTCTTCCGGAGCTGTGCCTGCAGATCGTCGTCGTTGATCTTCACAAGCACGTCGTTCTTCCTGACCCTTGAGCCTTCCCGGAAGGCGATACGCTCGATACGCCCCGCAGCTTCGGGAGCGAGATCGACGGCTTCCGAGGCGAGAACGGTCCCGGACGAACGGACGGCGTTGTCCAGCGGTTCCGGCACAACGACGATGCCCTGAACGGTCATGGACGCAGGAACCGCCCGGGATTGTGAAGGAGCATCGCTGCTTCTGGATCCACACGAGGTGAGGAACAATGCACAGCAGAATGCGGAAATCAGGAAGAAAATTCGCAAAGGAGAGCGCATAATCCTATCGGTTTTGAACAATATTGGAAAATCAGAGGCGAAATGCAACGACCGAATCCTGTGAACTTGCACAATGATCGAATCCTTGAATGCAATTGAAGCATTCGCTATGTTGTACACTACTACCAGTCCACACTGACTCTCCCCTCAGGGTACCTGCAATGAGACCAAAATCCTGGTTCACCTACTTGGCTGGATTCCTGTTTGTGCTTGTCCTGGCCGCCAATGTGTATGTCTTTCTCACCCGCGAATGGGAGTCGTCATTCATGCCGACCTCGTACGCGACCCTGTATTACCCGCTGGACATTCCCACAATACGGAAATGGACCGTGGTGAACCGCGACACGATACAACTGCACCTTGTGTGCAACCAGAATATCGCGGAATGGAGGGTGCTGACGGATGGTGCGCAACCGCAAACGGTACCCGGAATGCAGCCTGCTTTCCGCATCGATACAGCGGACCAGAAACTTCATACATACGATCTCATCCCGGTTTCCAAGAATTACTGTCCTGCGATTGAGATCAGCATCCGCTTCTACTCCCGGGAGTTCTACGGCTCCCTTGGTATGCAGCATGAAGATGTCTATATCGTCCGCTCAAATGTCGCCTGCGGAGAATTCGATCAACTCACCGTCGCCGACTGGATCGATGATTACGCATACGTGGGGGAAAAGAATCTCGCTGATGCGCACCGCGTACTGAAAGATGACATCGGCATTCTGTACACGGACCCGACGTTCGTCAAAATGGAAAAGCTTGTTCCTTTCCTCCGGAAGAAACTGAAGGGAACAGGTGGTGTCCCCAAAGATGAGGAGAGGTGGATGGATCCGTGGACGCTGTACAACGAAATGGTCAGCGGGACAGGAAAGGGGTGGTGCACGCAGAATGCGCAGATCTACGTGTTCTGGGCAAACCAGGCGGGGATCCCCACGCGGTTCGTTTTCGGGGCGCGCACGCAGGACAACACCATCGTGTACACCGGCCACGCGTTTGCGGAGTCGTACATCCGGGAGCAGAACCGATGGGCGTTTGTGGACCTGTCGCAGGCGCAAATCTATATTGCCAACAAGGGGGGGGAGGTGCTCAACACAGCGGAGCTGTTTCACCTGAACCAGCAGAATGCCTTTGACAGTACGTTTGCCAGAATCTACGTGGATTACGCCTGGGAGAAGCTTCCCGGAGTGCCGCGCACCGATACCGTCATGACCGTATCCTTCCCGCTCTGCAACGCGAACATACGGAACGAGTTCACGGCGCACTCGATTCTCAAGTACCGCCGTCCGCCGAATGTCGAGGATGTCCGGGATATCTACACGGGGTTATTCACGGACTGGGCGTTTCTCAAAGGCAACGTGGAGCGGTACCTGTGCAAACCCCAGCTGGCGTACTCCTTCTACCCGACTGAAGGCGGAGAGACGTACTTACTGCGCCGGGCGCTTATCCTTGGTCTGCTTGCCAGCTTTCTGCTCTGGGCAGGGGCACTGATTGTCGCGAGTATGAAGAGGAGGTCTATTTCAAAAGAAGCATCGTCCGGGTGAGCGCGACGACCCCGGAAGTGAGTCTGTACACATACACGCCGCTCGTCAAACCCCGGTTCTGGAAGTGAACGGCATATTCGCCCGGCGCCTTCATCCCGTCCACCAGCTCTGCCACTTCGCGGCCCAGCAGGTCATAGACGACGAGCCGTACCCTCCACGCGCCTGTTGCCTCGCGACCATTGCCTGTCGCCGGCAGGCTGTAGCCAATTGTCGTGCCCGGATTGAACGGATTCGGAAAGTTCTGCCCGAGGGCGAACGTGGCCGGCAGTGGAGGTTGGTCCTGTGCAAGCGGGGACGAGGTGACGTGGAGCTCGTCTGCGATGCCCCGTAGTATGGCGTTCGCGGTGGAATCAAATGCGCGCGCAGACGGGTCGTTCATGTCTTCGTATGTGAGCGCAAGAACACTCTCGCCGCAGTTCTTCCAGAACCAGCTTTCGGGATAGACCTGCGATGGCGCGCTCGTCCAGGACACAAAGAAGTCGTAGGGCCTGATTCCTCCCGGGAAGTAGCTCCGCACGGTATTAATGAACCGCTGTTCTATGGCGGCATAGCCGGGTGTTGTGCCCGCCGCGGCGTGGTACACAAAATACCTGTCCGTGCCGTACGCCGAATGCATGTTGAGCGCAATGCGGATGGGATTGGGCTGTGCCATGAGCTGCACGAACATGGCACGCAGCGCCTGCACTTCCGGCTCGCCGGGGACCGCCGTCCAGTTGCTTTCGATGTCAATATTGTTGGCATTCTGTCTGGGCAGCTTGAGCTCCACGCCATCGGGATTGATCATTGGCAGGATATTGAACACACACCCGCCCCGAAGTCGCCGCGCGAGTTGTGATGTGTCCAGCAACTGTGCGATCATCCGGTTTGTCACCCATGTTCCCTGCACTTCGTTGGGATGAGTTCGCGCGTGAATCCAGACGCGTTTCCGCGGGGTCGCGCTCGAGACCGTGTCCTGAATCGTCAGGAGATACAAGGTGCGGTTGAGCACGCTTGCCCCGACAACATCCACGGTGACAAACGGGCTTGCGGACCACCGGGAGATATCGGCCTGCAACGAGTCGTAGCCGTATCCCCAGTTCAGCGATGCTGCAAGACGGTAGGCCGGTGAGGTCGTGTCGGGGAGTCCGCACGGGTCTTCATTGGCAGGAGAGGGTCGGAGGCCGTGCTCTTCGGCGATCGAGATCCGCACAGCGAGCGTCGCGAGACTGACTGCGAGCAGGGCGCGATATGCGGTGGTGCAGAGGGGATGGGAGAACATGTTTCCTTGGGATGCTACTGTCAAAGTACGAACAGAACAGAAGAAATGAAAGGCGGTTTCAGGTGTGCGTGGGGAGAAGAGGTGACCGGTTTACCGCTGGAGAGGGCAGGCTCAGAATGAGGGCCGGATCACCGATCCGGCCCTATCCTGAAAGAGAACGGTTTCACTTCAGGAGGCTTTTGAGAAGATTGACCCCCTGTGATGCGATATCCGTCTGACTGACCTTACCATTCGGCGTAAGTTTGTCGACTATCTGGGGAAGAAGTTGAGCGAGTTGGGTTGTCACTGCCTCGGGAGTGAGTCCCGCCTGAGATGCGATCTGCGAAATCATCTTCCCGCCGAGGCCCTGCGTGATCTGTGCAGGCGTGATGGGGAGATTTTTCCCCGTGCCTACCCAAGAATTGACGATGTCTCCCAGGCCATTGCTGGTCAGTTGCTTGATCAATCCGTTCAGTCCACCCTGCTGTTGATTTCCGACAATACTCAAGACGGCATTGATGAGATTGCCCTGAGTACTCTTGCCGCCGAGAACCTGGTTGGCCAAGTTATCGAGTAAACCCATGATCGTGCCCTTCAAAAAAAGAGAATGGTAAATACACAACACACTATTCTGTGACCTGTGATATCCGCCCGAGGCGTCTTCGAAGGAAGACGCCTCGCGCGATTGACCTTACTTCGTCCGGTAGAACTCGATGCGTCTGTTCTTCTGCCGGCCTTCAGGTGTCGAATTGTCCGCAATCGGATTCTCGGGGCCGTTGCCCTTGACTCCAACGCGCAAGGAATTGATGCCCTGCTTCACAAGCCAGGAGCGTACGGCTTCCGCGCGGCGGAGGGAGAGTTTCTTGTTGGCTGCGACCTTGCCGACGTTGTCGGTGTATCCGTGGATCTCGACAGAGATCTCCGGGTTGTCTTTCAACGTATTGAAGGCTTCCATGAGCGTCGGTTCTGATTCCGGTGCGATGGTAGACTTCCCGGACTTGAACACGATGCCTTCGAGCACGATGGCTTTTCCGACTTCAACGATCTTCGGCTTTGGAATATCGTCGGTCGGGTCAAGCGGGTTCATCGCCTTTGCGATCTCGGTTCCGTCATTGACGGTGCCGCCATCCGTATCGGCCTTGAGCGGATCGGTGCGGTGTTTGAGGACCTCGTCACCGTCCTTCAGACCGTCGCCATCCGTGTCAGCCTTCATGGGGTCGGTGCGGTACTTCGTCACTTCGTCACTGTCGTTGAGACCGTCGCCATCCGTGTCAGCCTTCGTGGGATCGGTGCGGTATTTCACGACCTCATCGCCGTCAGACAGACCGTCGCTGTCCGTATCAGCCTTGAGCGGATCGGTGTGATTCTTCACCACTTCGTCGCCGTCCTTCAGACCGTCGCCATCTGTGTCTGCTTTGACCGGGCTGGTCTTGAGTTTTGTGACTTCCTCGAAGTCGCTCAACCCGTCATCGTCAGTGTCGGCCTTGTTCGGGTCGGTGCCGATGGTCTTCTCGTAACCGTTGGTAAGCAGGTCGCCATCATCATCATCGTCGTCGCTGCTGCCAAAGAAGAAGCTCAATCCGAGCCTGCCTGTGGGGTAGAAATCGGTCCCGAGGAAGGTCTTCGTGCCGGTCTTGAAATTATCGGTTGCGTTGTCCATGATCCGCGCGCCAAGGTCCAGATTAACGGCGAGGTGTTTGGACACTGCCAGGTCGAGACCGATGCCGACGGGAACATGAATTGTGGTGTATTTCTCGTCTGCCGGCCAGGGTGCGTCACCTTCGACAATCCGTTTGTAGATGAATTGGCCTACACCTGCATAGATGTACGGTGAAACGGGCTTCCCGGCGTTCATGTGGAGCCACCCAACCAGATCGCCGTTGTATCCGCTGATTTGGATAAATGAGTGACGCAGTGCATTGCTCGTCGCTACGATATTTTCGTTCTTCGAATGCAGAACGTCGAACCCACCCATGAAACCGAGTGAGAAATAGCGACTCAGTGAATAACGCAGAAAGGCATCGCCACCGCCCGTCATGTCCTGACGGTCAAAGTCGTTCTGCCACATGTTCATGCCTCCCTGAACACCGAACGACCAACGGCCGTAGCGGTTGAACGATCCCGGGCTTTGCTGTGGCAGCACCTGGGATAGCCCCACTTCTGCCATCATGGCAAGCAAGAAAACGGCAAGTATGCTTCGTTTCATGGACAACCTCTCCTGATATGTTATGTTAAGGTGTGAAGTAAATGCGAGCACAGCGTTCGTGCTCCAGACTGCGTAGTGTCTCTCCTGATTTCACCCGCATCAAGCCGGCAGATTTCCCGATCACCTATCGTGTAGGATTTGGGACTGGAGGCTTCCTGGATCGCTGGCGTCGTTCTTATACACGCCATCTCTGTGCCAGTTTTTCCTGCTGCGCCGTCATAGGCGCTAACATATTGTAATACAATATTTAAGCACGAGAACAGGGTCGACCGTTGAACTCATGTCTGCCCGGTCAGCCTCGATATATCACGGTACCACGAAATATCGCGGTGGTATTTCGTGGTCGTCAACCCAAGTGTTGCGGCTCTTGGAATGATCAGGTGCGAGCCAAATTCGCTGCGGTTCTGTAATTCGGAAGGGTGTTCACAAGGCGGAAAACTCATTGCACCGACATGTCACCGACCGCGCCTGTTCTTGCGCAGACGGCGCTGCTCACCCGCAGGATTCATCTGTATCGGGATGTCTCTGTATTCCACGTTCGCGAAGCAGTCACAGCACACCCATGTATCATCTTCGAAATAGTACCTTGCTCTCTTGTCGTGGTTCACTTCCTTGCCGCATTGTCCGCACTCTTTCGTGATCATCATTCGGATCTCCATGTTACGCATGGGGTACACCAATTTCCATGCCATCAGAGCCGGCGTTATTCCTGCGAAGCGGTGCGGGAAATGGCACTTGGAATTGACGGTGCGATGAAATCGCACGCGGCATCTGTGGGCGACGCTTCGAAGACAAGCCAGTAGTGCGCAAATCGGGTGCGTTCGATTGATTCGCGGGCCGCCACCGATCTCGGCACGGTTATGGTAGAAGCTCAGATTGATTCTCTAACGATCCCTGGGTACATTGCATCTGAATCCCGTACTGAGAGAGTGCGCCTGTGTCGCCATACTCGCTTCCCGCCCTCCTGGCATTTGCCATCAATGTATCGCTCGTTATCATCATCATACTGGATGACCTCCGCAGCCGGACAAACCGGCTCTTTGCTCTCCTGATCTTCTGTTTTGTGTTGTGGGATGCTGCAGATATCATCGTGGTCAACAGCACGACGCATGAGGCTGCCGCGATCGGCGGGGCGATCATGGGGGCCTCGGTGTTGTTTGCCCCGGCGTTCCTCCTGCTCCTGTCGTTTGTCTTCCCGCATTCTATCAATCCCGCATTTGACCGCAGGGGATTCAGGCTGTCAGTGTTCATCCTTCCCCTCGTGTTCACAGTTCTCGTTGGAGTGAATGCATTTACACCCATCGTACCGAGGAGATTCGACGGTGAGGCACTCACGTACGTCGTCGTTGGGGATACCGGCTCTCCGTTGAGCGTCGCGATGTACGTCTTCATTTTCCTCTATCTTGCCTGGGCCATGGTCAACAACATTCGCCGGCTCGGGCGGGCCCGATCGGGTGACGAGCGACGCAGGATCCTTCCGGTGATGTTTGTCACCGTCGGTCTCATCCTGTTGATTGGCGCGCTCGGCATCCTGCGTGGCCGGAGTCCGCATCCTATCGCATACCGCGCCGTCTCGTTCCTGGTGAGTCTCTTCTTCGCGTATGTCGTTCTCGGCAACCGGCTTGTTGTCCTCCGTCGGATCGGCGGGCAGGGGATCGCCTATACATTGGTCACGGGGCTGATGTTTGCCTTCTATGTCATTGTCGTTACGCATCTTGCCGATGTGCTGGCAAAGCAAACCGGACGGACCGGGATATTGCTGGAGATGGTATTGGTCGTCATACTCGCAGTCGCTCTCAGACCCATTATCGTCCGGATGGATTCCGTCGTCGAACGCATGCTCTCGCGCAACCTCTTCCGATATCGCCAGAAATTCAGCCAGCTCACTCGAGAGACATTGCGTGAGACGAGTGTCGCAGGTCTCGCGGCGGCGGTCGAGGCCTTTTTGCATGAATCCCTTTCTGCTTCCTGGGTGGATGTGATGATGAGAGATGCCGGCGCCGGAGTATTCCGGAGCGCGCGGGATGCCTCACGCATGCTGACTGATGCAACAGTTGTGCCGGTGCTCTCGACAAAGGACCACCGGCCGATCGAGATTGCCGAACTCGCCCCGCATGCTACCGGTGAAGAGCGTCAGATGCTCATGTCCGCCGAGGGAGGATATGCCGTGCCATTGCTTACGGAAAAAGGGCTGGCAGGAGTCCTCCTGGTAGGTCCCGTGACAACCGGCAGGGCCTATACGCTGGATGAAACTGATTTTCTTGCCCTTGTCGCCGATGGTGTGTCAATGGTAGCCGAGCGCAACTCCCTGGTTGAGAGGATCCGGGCTGAAGAACTCCGAGTGGCAAAGATGGAGAAACTTGCGTCGCTCGGTCGCCTGACGGCGGGCATCGCACACGAATTCCGCAACCCATTAAACATCATCTCTACTGCAGCCCAGACAATGCTCAGGCATCCTGAGGATATGGATCTCCACCGGGAGACGGGAAAGTACATTGTCGAGGAAACCGAACGGTTGAGTCGCACGGTGGACGAATTCCTGCAGTTTGCCAAACCGCACACACCTGTGTGGGAGCGGTGCAGCATCGGTGATGTGATCGCGCGCGTCCTCCAGTCATTGCAGGGAGCCGCGCGAATACGGGGCGTTGAAATGCATGCGGAGATGGATCCTTCGGTTTCTGCTATCGTCACATCGCCCCAGCACGTGGAGCGGGTGCTGTTGAACCTGGGGCTGAACGCCGTTGAGGCCATGCCCCGCGGCGGAGTCCTCACGTTCGGCGTGCTGCCGGAAGGGTCGCAGGCGATGCTGATCAGCGTGCGGGATACCGGACCAGGCATTCCGGTCGAGCACCACGCCCGGTTATTCGATCCATTCTTCACTACAAAACCAAACGGCACGGGCCTGGGATTGGCCATTGTGTACATGTTAGTGCAGGGTGTAAAGGGGAAAATCACTTTCACGTCCACCGCTGTAGGTACCACGTTCATTCTCGAGCTGCCCATTGATGGGAGTCAACTATGAAGAAGCTGGTGACGTTGCTGGTTGTTGATGACGAAGAGAAGACCAGACGCATAATGGAGCTGAACCTCAAGGACTCGTACGCCCTCCATCTTGCGGAAAGCGGGATGGATGCGTTGCGGATATTGCGCGAGCATCAGGTGGATATCGTGCTCACGGATCTCCGGATGCCCGATGTGGATGGAACCAGAATCCTGCAGGAAGTCCGCGGCGGCACGCATCCCATCCCTGTGATCTTCATGACTGCATTCGGGACGATCGAGAACGCGGTGGGGTTGATGAAAGACGGGGCGTTCGACTACATTGTTAAACCGGTGAACCTCGATCAGCTGGACGTCGCACTCCGGCGCGCTGAGCAACACGTCCGTCTCTTGAGAGAGAACGAAGAGCTCCGCTCGCAGCTCCGGTCCAGCCAGGGTTTCTCCAGGATTATCACGGCCAGCACTCTCATGCAGAAGGTGCTGGAATCCGTCCGGCAGGTGGCACCGACGAACTTCACAGTCTTGATCGAAGGTGAAACCGGGACGGGGAAAGAGTTGATTGCACGCGCGCTGCACGACATGAGCGGCCGGGCTGCGAACGCATTCGTGGCCGTGAATTGTGGAGCCATTCCGCGTGAACTGCTGGAAAGCGAGCTGTTCGGGAGTGAGCGTGGCGCATTTACCGGTGCTGTTGCCCGCCGTATGGGCAAATTCGAAATGGCGAACGGTGGATCGCTGTTCCTCGATGAGATTGCGGAGCTTCCCCTGGAGCTGCAGGTGAAGCTCCTGAGGGCGCTCGAGGAGCAAGCGGTCACCCGTGTGGGAGGCGTGGAGCGGCTGCAGTTGGATTTCCGTATCATTGCCGCGACAAACCGGCAACTCCGCGCCGAAGTTGATGCGGGGAGATTCCGCAAAGACCTCTTTTATAGACTGAACGTCGTCAATGTGCGCCTCCCCCCTCTGCGGGAACGCGCGGGGGACATTCCGCTTCTTGCACAGCACTTTCTGCTCAAACACCGGGAAGGCGTGGGAAAACAGCTGAAGGGATTTGAACCCTCTGCGTTGAGCTACCTGCGGGCACTGCCCTGGCCGGGCAATGTCAGGGAATTGGAAAATGTGGTAGTCCGGTCCATGGTCGCTGCCCAGGGGGAGTACGTCATGGCCGATGACCTTCCATCGGATCTCCACATCCCGGCCGGAGATGATCTGGGTCCGTTACCCTCGACCTACCAGGAGTTTCTGGCACGGAAGCGCACGCTGAAGGATGCATTTCAGCGCAAACTGCAAACTGCATTTTTGCTCGAGGGGCTCCGCACAAATCATTGGAACGTGTCACAAACCGCCCGTACCTTCGGTATGGACCGGCGCATGCTTCAGAACATGATGAAGCAGCTGGGCCTCAAGGAGGCGCAACCGGATCCTCCGGGAGAAACTCCATCCGACTGAGAGCACGATACCACTTCAGTCGACACCATACCACTCCGATTGACACCATCCCACACCGTTTGGAATGAAGTACTGCGAGGTTTCTGAGTGCACCTCAAACAGCTGCAGTATCAGTCTTTTCCCTTCTGCTCGTGCTCCCCATGCGTGTTCTTCCATCGCATCGTCAAGCTGATTCTCCCTCAGACGTGCCGCGCGCAGCCTCAAAACTCACGCTGAGCACCTGGCACGTTTCTTGACGCGTCTTACTTGTAGATATGCAGACGAATACTAGCCGTCCCGGAGAGAGATTGACGCCATGTGGCAGGCCTGGACCATAGGCTTTCTCGGTCTTTGGTACATTTTGACGGCCTTCTTCTCCCTGGGTCCATTTGATCGTCTGTTCACCGTCCTCGGAATGAGCCTGGTCACCGTTTTTGCGGGTTGGCAGTTGCAGGAGCGCCGGCGATTGCAGGGCTGGTGTGCAATTTTGCTCGCTCTCTGGATGGTTGCAGGTGAGTCGATTCCCGCATTTGCCGAGGGGATGGCCCTACAGTGGAATGTGGCACTGTCCGGCGTCCTCCTGGCAATTGCCGGATTCTCTGCGCTGGGCGGGGAGTGTCAATCTCGGCAGAGCACAAAAACGGCGATAGGATAGGAGGCCCGCAATGGCAACGGCAGCGGATATCTTCAACTACCTGACCAATAATGCACTGCACTTTCGCGTGCTCACGCACCCGCCGGTCTTCTCGACGCAGGAATTGGCCCGGCTAAATTATGTCATGAGCGACGAGGTCGCGGAGCATGCGGTCTTCAAGGCGGACTACCGATTCATTATGGCCGTCGTGCCGGCGGGAACGGTCGTCAGCGAGAGAGCCCTCCGTCAACTGCTTCACGTCAGGGAGCTGGTGAGGGCCAGTGCCTGGGACATCGAGCGGCTGTTCCCGGAGTGCGAAATTGGAGCTGCTCCGATTCTCGGCAACCTGTTTGGCATTCCGGTGATCGTTGACAGCAGCTTTGAGAAACGGGAGAGGATTGTGTTCTTCGTCTGTGCGCGAACGACGTCGGTCATGATGAACTGGCGCGAGTACAAGAACGCAGTTGATCCGATCGTCGCAGCGATTGCAGGATCGCCCGCCAAGGGGAATGCGGCAGAGTTGCTGGAGGAACCCTATGCCCAGAACGTGTGATGCCATGACTACTCGAACAATCTTCATCACCGAACAGGATTTTGCCCGGCTCACCAATCTCGTGGGAGCCAGAGGCATAACGCCGAACGGTGACGCACGCCATGTGCGGGATCTCCGCCACGAATTGGACCGGGCGATCATTGTACCTGGAGAGGCTGTCCCGCCGGACGTCATAACCATGAACAGCAAAGCCGTGTTGCGCGACCTCAAAACGGGCGAGCACCTTGTCTTCACGCTGGTCTTTCCAGGGCGGGCTGATATGGAGAAAGGTCAGATTTCCGTGCTTGCCCCGATCGGCACTGCGTTGATCGGCTACCGGGTGGGTGACATCATCGAGTGGGAAGTCCCGGCCGGGACCGCCCGACTCAAAGTAGAAGGAATTCTGTACCAACCCGAGGCCGCCGGGACTCCCCGCGAGTAAATACATGGAACGCCAGGCCCGGGTCACGTCCGGCCCTGGCGTCCCTGCCCTGCCTGTTCTGCCTCTATAGCTTCGAGAGTCTTACCCCTGGTCTCAGGCACCCGCAACAGGATAAACACGTATCCTGCCGCGCAAATGGCAGCATAGAGCCAGAATGTCCCCGCGGCTCCGAGTGTTCCGTTCAGCAAGGGGAACGTGTATGTCAGAAGAAAACACGCACTCCAGAGGGCCGCGACAGCAATGGAAACCGCTGCCCCGCGAATCCGGTTTGGAAAAATCTCTGCGATGAGGACCCAGGTGACCGGTGCGAGGGAAAATGCATAGCACGCAATGGTGGCCAGAACACACGTCACGACGACAGGGCCCGACCAGTGATACTGGTAGGAAAGGCCGATGAGCAGATGGAAGAACCCGATCCCGGCACAGCCGATGAGCATTAACGCCCTTCGTCCGAACCGGTCCACGGTCTGAATCGCGATAATGGTGAAGACAAAATTCACCATGCCTGTGATGACGATGGTAAACATGATGGAGCTCACCCCGTATCCTGCCTGGCGGAATATCTCCTCCGCGTAATTGAAGATCACGTTGATGCCGCTCCATTGCTGGAGAACCGCGAGTACGATGCCGGTGAGCAGGAGTTTCTTCATGCCTGGTTCGAGGAGCTCGCCGAAGTGCACCACCCTGATCTCTTCAGCGGCCAGGCTCTGCTGAATACTGCTGACTTCGGCAAGCGCATACTGTTCACCGCCGATACGTGCAAGGACCCGCCGGGCGGGTTCGGGGCGCCCATTCTTAACCAGCCAGCGCGGACTCTCGGGAAGTGTCAGGGATCCTGCAAAGAAGAGCAAGGCGGGCACTGCAACAGCTGTGAACATCCATCGCCATCCCACCTGGCCGTTCCACGATGACCGTATGAATTCGGCGGTCGCTCCATCGGGAGCCGGTTCTGCGATCTGCCAGTTCACGATCTGTGCGGCCAGAACGCCGATAACGATCGTGAACTGGTTCATTGCCACAAGGCGTCCGCGCATTTGTGCAGGTGAGATCTCTGCGATGTAGAGAGGCGAAAGGACGGAGGCCATGCCGATGGCCACGCCTCCACAGATCCTCCAGACCACAAACATGGAGAAGGTCCCGGACCACCCCGTGAGAACTGAGGAAACAACAAAGAGGGCAGCTGCCATGATCAGCAATCGCTTGCGCCCCAGCGCGTCGCTCAGCCCGCCCGTTACTACCGCGCCGGCGAGACAGCCGAGCAGAGCGCAGCTGTTGGCCCACCCGCGCGCCGCTTCACTGGTGAGCTGGAAGAAAGGCTCGAAGAATGGTTTTGCGCCGCCGATGACGACCCAGTCGTAGCCGAACAGAAGTCCGCCCATCGCGGCGATGAGGGCGAGACGCCACACGTGTCTCATAGTCGAGGCCGGTGATGAAGTGTGAGGCAGGTGGAACGGACCCAAGATATCGCATCGCGGGGGGAAAGTCAAACCATGATACATCGAGTCGAACGTTGCAGTTGCGGCTGTCGTTGCGTCGTCGTACCTTTCATCTATCAAACCCCGCGTCTCACCTCCTCATGGAGTACCAGACGATGACGTCTAAAGAACGGATGATGTGTGCGTTGCACGGAGAGAAGCCGGACCGGCTCCCGGTGACCGTGCATCAGTGGCAGGGATACCATCTGGACAAGTATCTTCAAGGTGCGACACCCCTGCAGGCCTTCCAGAAATTCGGGATGGATGCAGCGGTGCAATATTTCGAGGACATGGGGCAGTTCTGGCTTGTGGGCGCCGACTTCGCCAAGTTCTCCACCCCTCAATGGCGCGACGAAGTGACGGTGATCAGCGACGATCCCGACAATCGCATCAACGATCATCTCATTACCACCCCCGGGGGAGCCCTCACGTACAAAACTGCCGGTGATCGAAAGACGACCTGGATCACCGAATACCTTGTCAAACACGACGAGGATATCGAACTAGTACGCAAGTACATGCCCGTCCCATTGCTCGACCTCCCCCCTCTCGCACGGGCATATAAGGAGGTGGGGGACAAGGGCATTGTGCGCGGGTTTGTGTGGGGGGACCAGGCCGGCTGCTGGCAACATGCGGCATGCCTCATGGATATCACTGACCTGATCTTCAGGGCGGTGGATACGCCCGATTGGGTGCATGCGTTCCTGGAAATCCTGCTCGAAAAGAAACTCCGTTTCGTCGAACAGATGCGGGGAGCAAAATTCGATGTTGTGGAGACCGGCGGGGGATCATCATCATCGACCCTGATCTCGCCCGACCTGCACCGCGAGTTCTGCCTGCCCTACGACCGCAAGCTCCACGATGCGTTGCATGATCTCGGCTTTACTGTGAGCTATCACACGTGCGGCGGAACACGCGGCATTGAGGAGCTGATCATTCAGAACGGCGCGGACGCCTCCGAGACCCTCGCCCCGCCGAGCATCGGGGGCAATCAGGAGCCGTGGGAATTGAAAGAGAAAGTGGGGAACAGGATTGCCCTGATCGGCGGAATGGATCAGCACTCGGTGCTGACCGAGGGGAGTCTCCCCGAGATCAAGGCACAGGTGGAGCTTCTGTTCCGAAAAGTAGGCTACGATGGCGGTTACATTCTCTCCTGTGCGGACCACTTCTTTGAGACGCCTCTCGACCATTTGAAGGCCTATGCCGACGCCGCGATCGCATGCGAGTACACGTCATGAAGTGCCCCGTCTCAATCGTGTTCTTCCTGTTGTGTGTGTCGCCTGCATATCTTCCCGGTCAACAGGCTGCACCCGGCTCCGTAGTCTTCGTGTCCGTGAACGGCAGCGATTCCTGGTCCGGCACTCTTCCGGAACCGAATGCGGAAAAGACCGATGGGCCGTTTGCGACGCTTGAGCGGGCCCGGAACGAAGTGAGATCCCTGCTCGCTGCCGGGAACACCCCCGCAGTCAGGATCAGGGGCGGTGTGTACATATTTACGAAGAGCCTGATCCTGGATTCACTCGATGCCGGAAGCGAGAACAGCCCGGTCATCTGGTCAGCATTCTCCGGTGAGCAGGTGCGTTTCGTCGGAGGCAGGACCGCCGGGGAATTCCGCGCCGTCCGGGATCCTGCGGTGCTGCGACGCATCCGGAGCCGCTACCGGGATAGCATCCTGGTGGCTGACTTGAACGCGCAGGGGATATCGGACTTCGGCATCCCTCCCGGCCGGATGAACCTGTTCTTCAAGGGTAAGAGGATGACCGTTGCGCGTTATCCCGACACCGGTTGGCTCCATATCGCCGCCGTTCCGCAGGACGGAGGACCCGTGCTCAACCCGGGCGATAAGAAAGTGATAAAAAACGGATTGCCCGCAGGAAAACATTGCGGCATGTTCCGGTATGACGATGACCGCCCTTCGGGCTGGGCTGCATCAGACGATATCTGGATGCACGGGTATTGGGTGTGGGACTGGCGGGACGCCTATCAAAAAGTCGGCCGCATCGATACCCTCTCGCGCACGATTGTTCCAGCGGAACCGCACCACCCCTACGGATACCAGCAGGGGCAAAGATACTGTTTTCTGAATGTGCTGGAAGAACTGGATGCCCCGGGGGAGTGGGTGCTGGATTCACAGCGCGGACTTCTCTACTTCTGGCCACCTGCCCCCATGCGTGAGGGAGATGCCATAGTGTCGATGCTCAACGAACCCATGCTTTTTCTGTCGAACACATCGCACGTGCAATTCTGCGGGGTTGTTTTTGAGGCATCGCGGGCATGCGCGGTCAAAATTCGCCGCGGATCCGACAATATGATCGCCGGTTGCACGGTGCGGAACATTGACAATGACACGAGCCTCATCGTTGATGGAGGAAAACGGAACGGCATACGGAGCTGCAGTATCCATGATGTCGGCTCGACCGGTATACGCATTGTCGGCGGTGACCGGCTTGCCCTTGAGCCCGCCGGCAACTACGCCGTGAACAATCATATCCATCGTTACGGCTGCATCGTCCACGCATTCAATGGAGGGGTGTTCCTGCAAGGAGTGGGTAATGTCGTGTCCCATAACCGGATTCACAACGCGCCGTTCTCCGGCATCCAGTACTACGGCAACGATCACCTCATCGAATACAACGAGCTCTTCGATCTCGCCCATGAGTCCGGAGATGTCGGGGGGATCAACACCGGCGCCGATTATTCCGACATGGGGACAGTGATCCGTTACAACTACATACATGATTCGCACGGGTACGGGGAAGGCGGGTTCAGAGGGATCTATCTGGACCTCCCCGGCTCCAACACGACGATTTTCGGCAACATCCTGATGAATGTCGACATCGGGGTCTTCTTCAACAGCGGCCGGGACAATATCGTCCGGAACAACATCTTTGTGAATTGTCATCCATCCGTCAATATTTATGTCTGGCCCCATACATCCTATTTCCGACCGGGGGGTGCGTGGAACATCGTGGAGAAACTCCATGCCATCCGTTACACCGAACCACCGTATAGCACCCGGTACCCGATGCTTGCCGGCTATCTCGATTCGACGAATCTCGGCATGCCGTACGGGCATTCCGTCACGAACAACCTGAGCATCGGGGGAACCTGGCTTGATCTATCCGAGGGCATGGACTTCACGCACGTCCGCGTGGAGAACAATGTCGTCGGTGATACGATGCTTCTCGTGATGACGCGCAAGTGGTTTCCGGAGTATGATCCTTACCACATCGGGTACGCGGCCATGTACTCTCAAAAGGATGCTGCAATGGCGGCAGAATTGACGAAGCGTGGAAACATCCTTGGTGACCCGGGTTTTGTGGATGCGTCCCGTGGGAACTTCGGTCTTCGGGAGGATTCGCCGGCATGGCGGGTCGGCTTCGAGAGGATCCCGTTTGAGCGCATTGGCCTGAGTAAAGACGAATTCCGCACATCCTTGAATGAGTAGAACCTTGAGACTGGCCGGCAAAGACTCCCTCACGATCCGGCCGACGGCGGAGAGCCTGGTCCAGAACACTGATGCTCATGCTCGTCCGCCCTGCTTCGTGATTGCGTGCGGCCCCCGGGTGCGGACAATGGAAATCGATGTCGAGCTCGGCACGGATCCTGCAATATTCTCAATGGGTGCAGGTTCCCGGGACGCCTCCGAGTTCTATTTCAGCAGCCGTGAGGGGTCGCCCGATGTTGTGCCTCCCGACAGCCTTGCATGCGGGGAAGGCCGGGAAGACTTTGTGTACCAGGTGCCGGCACGCATATGGGAGAAGTGCGCGGCATACGCGCGGGTATTTTACCGCGCAATCGGGAGGAATTCTGCGGGGAAGGTTGTCTCTTCGGCGGAGGTGTCTTCCAAAAACGGACTACCGTTTCTGCATGGCACCCCTTCAGGCATTTTTTATTCCCCCTCCCGCGCACTTCCGGATCTCCCGAGGCTCGAAGTTGTTGGCAATACGATCCTCCGGGAGGGAACTCCGCACCCCTGCATATTGCGTGGTGTCAATGTCTCCGGCTTGAACCATGCGCGCTACTTTCACGCCGAGATCAGATCCGACCGGGATGAAAGCATGGAGGCGCGCCGTGCGCGCCGGTGGTACGAAGCCGCCCAGATCACGCCGGCACTCTTCGATCGTCTGAAGCAGATGCATGTCAACCTTGTCCGCCTGCCGCTCAATCAGGACTGGACGCTGTTGGGGTACCACGAGCCGGAGCTCCCCGAGTTTGCACAGCCCCGGTTGGAAGATGCTCTCCGCTATCTCGAAGACATCGATCAGGTCATCGTCTGGGCTGCGGAGCGCGGCATCTACGTCATGCTGGCCCTGCATACCCTCCGTCTCTTCATGCCCGCGGCAGACCGGGGAAAAAATGAGCGTGAGCAGGAGCCTGACTCATTCCACAGGCGCTTGCATATCGAATCAAGGAAGCAGCCATACAACGGGCATATTCCTGACCATCACAGCTGGCTGTTCTGGTCGGTGCTGGCACAACGGTACCGGGGGTGCACAGCAGTGATGTTCGATCTCTGCAACGAGCCACATGAGGTGGTGCCGTGGGACAAAGAGCGGACTGAGTACTGCGGAGTGCTCCCGTCTTTTCCGGCAGTGCGGTCCACTGCGGGAAGGACAGCATATCACTCATGGTGGGTCTCCGAATGGACGAGGTGGGCGGAAGGGCTCGAAGAAGTTGTGCACAGGATCAACAGACATGCTCTGGTGTTCATCTCCGGGTTCGGCGGGCCATGCTGGAGCGCCTCGCTTGAAAATCTTCGATTCCGTTCGTACGAACAAAATCCGAACATTGTGTTTGGTGTGCACTGGTACTGGTATCCTGCGCTCGGGCCTGAAACATGGCGGCGGTACATTGGGATGGAGGCGGGCAAGGGAAAGAACAACGCGGCCGTGCCTCTGGCGCAGCGGCATCCTGTATTCGTAAAAGAATGGGGCGTTGAGACCCCGGAAGCGATCACACAGGAATCTCCTGAAGATCCCTTGAGCGAGACCTACCGGCTGCAATGGGGCAACCGACCTGTGCCTCCGTATCCGATCCTCATCGACTGGGCGGAAAAACTGACGGCCTTTTTTGCTGAGTGCTCGGATCGCATAGAAGCGGTGGGCCATTCCGGACTTGCAGGGTTCGCCGCCTGGAGCACGGGCGACAAGCCGCGCCTCTTCAGGAGAGAGAGAGTCTATGCCGGACCCTTCGAGGAAGGCTTCCCCGCGACCGACTATGGACGAATAGTGGAGAGGGCGCTGGAGGACAACGTCCCGGCGGAGCCTCCCGCCCCCCTCCCCGTTTAGTCCGCGTATTTCACAGAACATCCGTACGATGTGCTGGCGAGTTGCTATTCTCTGGCCCGGCCCCTACATTCTGTGAAGTTCAAACAGGAGGGCAGACCGATGCAACGTCGAGATCTCTTGATTGCCGGAGCGGCTGCGTTCACGGGTTTGGCCGCGGCGGCCGGGCAGAGACCCACGCTAAACGGCGGGCGCAGAGCGACACGCGGGATCCCGATCGTGCATATCACAGACCTGTACCATCCTCCGCAGGATCCTGACGATCACATAGATCTCGCGACACTGGTGGCCCTCGAGGAGTTCGATCTCCGGGGAGTGATTCTTGATGTTACACGGAAATTTCTGATGTCGTCCCCGGAGGGTTTTGACATCCGTCGGGATCCCGGGTTTGTGCCTGTCGTGCAACTCTGCTATCTCCTTGGCCGGGCGATTCCTGTGGCCGCCGGTCCCACGCAACCGTTGGCCCATCCGGGGGATACCGTGACAGACAGGCCCCGTGCGGAACAATCGGGCGTGCAACTCCTCCTTGACATCCTCGAGGAGTCTCGCGACAAGATTGTTGTGTCAGTCGTCGGCTCCACACGCGTGCTTGCGGCGGCGTACAATCGCAATCCCGAACTGGTTCGTGCACGAATCCGGTCCGTCCTGCTCAATGCGGGTTCGACAGGGGGGGCGAAGCAGGAATGGAATGTGGGACTCGATCCCGAGGCATTCGTGGGAGTATGGCGGTCCGGACTTCCCATTCACTGGTATCCTTGTGCGACCGAGGGGGGGGCGTTCAATGCAGACCATGAGCGGGGGACTTACTGGAAGACTGACCATGCGGCAATCTTCCGCGACCTCTCTCCTTCGCTCCGGGCCTGGTTCGCCTACGCGATCGGCGGCGACACTCGAGGGGATATCATAGGGGCCCTGGCAAATGAAGTCACACCCGCTTCATGGGACCATATTCTTGACGCGCACCGGAATATGTGGGCCACTGCATCACTCGTCATGGCAGCCGGGCGTGTCCTCACGCAGACCCCGCAAGGATGGCGGTTCGTCCCCCGGAAGTCAGTGGGCTCAGAGCGGATCTGGACCTGGCGGCTTGACCCCATCGTCGCCGGCGTCAATGAGTCGGCGGAAGTGCAATGGCGTGGTGTGAAGAAAGAGGGCAACGCGCTCCTGTTTTGGCGTGAGAGGGGATCGGAGTACGCTGCCGCGATGGCTGAAGCACTCTGTGCACTTCTGGGTACGGTCTCGCCTGCAGGTGCATGATACTGATTCTCACGCGTGAGGCACTGTACGTTCATTGTGTGGGAAAGGCTCTCGTTGTAGGTGGGGCTACCGGGCAGTGCACTTATTGTGTGCGCAGACGGCGCCGTCGTGTCATGCGGGCTCCGTAAATTTTGGCCTCTCATGCGCAAGTCCTGGCGTGTGGGCGGCTGCTGCGACAAACCTATGTCGGGTCATCGGAGATGGAGCCGTTCATCGTGCGCATGTGGCTGATATCGTACACTCGCACGGTTGAGCGGGGATGACGCTGCAATTGCTTTTGCCTGAGAAAGCCGCGGGACGTCCCCCGCAGGAATGACGCGCTCGATGATTCTGCTCCCGCCTGTTGACACTTTCCTGCCCGTTGACTCTGCTCCTGCCTGCTTGACTATTCATCCGTGTGATGGTATATTTGTATGCTCAGGGGAAGGCTCACTTGCTGTAGCCATCGCACTTGCTATGGATAGCGCTGCGATGCTCTTCGAACCCGGAGAGCAGAGTGATGCATATTCGATGCGCTGTTTGCGTGGCTCTTCCCGAAGGCAGGACTACCCACAGAATGAGCGCGCGTACACAGGATCGCATGCAATTGTTGTTTGGAAGGGTTAATAATCACTGATGGGAGGATATGCGAATGTTGGGATCCAGGTGCTTTCGATGGGGTGGATTTGTATCTGTCGCTCTGCTCATGGTCGCGTTCATGGGCAACATGGCGACCGGACAGCCGTTCTTCCGGCATCCACAGCCGGGTGACATTTACAAAGAGTACAAGCGATCGATGATTCCGTACTACGAGTGGCGGGTGACAGATCCCAATGCATCATACAACAAACCCCCGTGGCTGGAAGAGTACAGGACAAATACCGTCCTCTACATCAACATCGGCGATCTTGAAGGCGCGATTCGTGCCGAGGCCGTAATCGATCTCTGGCAGGGCCACTCCGGCACCACCGGGAAGAAAATGAAGGTCAACAACAACGACTGGATCAATATTCCCGAACTGTATACAACCCCGGGTCCGGGCCAGTGCTATTTCAGCCAGCCCAACGTTGTTGTGGATGTGCCGCTCAGCAATCTTTTCGTGGGCACGAACGCCTTCGAAGGAAGGAACGAAGGCCAGACCTGTTACGATTTCGGTTGGGGGCAGCATGGATGGAACGGCATCATCTTCCGTATTTACTACGCGTCCTGGAAAGAGCATCCCACCGGTTCCATTACTTCGCCTTCGTCAGGCAGCAGCTTCGGTGACAATCCCACAGTGTCAGCCACGGCAAGCGGCGGGGCGGGCATTCAGCGTGTCGACTTCATTGCGTACTATGACGGTCTGGACACGGATGGCGATGGCGTGTGGGAGGACTGGCACTACTACTATCATCGCTCGAAATCTGCAAGTGATTTTGACATCAAAGGACACGTCGGGACAGCCTGGGGATCACCGTACTCGGTGACCTGGAACACCGACTGGGTTCCCGACCAGGCCTCCGGTTCAGTCAAGATGATTGCGCGCATACAGGATTACAATGGAGTCTGGTTTGTCACTGACCCAGTGGATAACCTGACGCTGACACGGAGCGGGACGTCGGTGAAGCTGTACAAACCCTATGACGTTCCGGAGGATTTTGACGTTCGCGCGGATGATGTCAAACACTGCCACTTCGATATCCCCTATGGGACCGATCTCTCGAAGGCAACCGGTGCAAAGCTCGTGATTTCCTCATGGAACAGCGTCAGCGGAGGGATACGGTTTGACCTGGGGCAAGACTACAACTATTCCGTGAATTCCTGGCATGCTCCTGTGTTTGGCGAGGATCATTTCTGGTCGCTGGATTTTCTGGACATACCCTGGTATGAGCTCCGTGAGGGACAAAACACATATGACATGTGGTCATCGTCCTTGAGCACCGAAATCACCACACACTGGCCGGGACCGATGGTTATTGTACGCTACGGCGGCGTGCCTGTGCCTGTGCAGATTTCCTCATTCACGGCGACATCAATCGGGGCGGATGGTGTACGTTTGAATTGGAAAACACTGAGCGAGACGAACAACTACGGGTTTGAGGTGCAGAGATCGGCATCGGAATCGGGTTCCTATGTAACCCTTGCCAACGGGTTCGTCAAGGGCGCCGGTACCACAATCATCCCGCAGGAGTACTCGTTCACTGATGCCAGCGCCTCGGGAGGGATCTTCTACTACAGGCTGAAGCAGATCGATCTCGACGGGACGCAACATCTGACCGATCCCGTGCGAGTCGACGTGACGACGGGTGCGGTCGAAGGGACGGTGCCCCTGCAGACGATGCTGGCGCAGAACTACCCGAACCCCTTCAATCCGACCACCGTGATCCGCTACGGCGTGGCGCAGCGGACCCATGTGACCTTGACGGTCTACAATACCCTCGGTGAGATTGTCTCGACACTGGTGGATGCGGAAAGGCCCACGGGTTACTACGATGTGCAATTCAACGCGCGCGGTCTTGCGTCGGGCGTGTACCTGTACCGTCTCGTTGCGGGCGACTTCACGCAGATCAACAAGCTGGTTCTTGTGCGTTAAGAACTCCTCTATTGTGCACTGGAAAGCCCCTGCCTGGGACACGGGCAGGGGCTTTTTCATCAGATGTCTCTGAACGAAGGGGCGAGTATGGTGCATTTCCGGTTACGTCGTTTTGGGAAAGCGGCCCTTGCCGCTCTGCTCCCCGTTGTACTGGCAGGGGCGATGGCCAACGGACAGGTACACTTCCGGCATCCGCAGCCGGGGGATATCTACAAAGAATACTCCCGCGCGATGATTGCGTACTCCGACTGGCGAGTGACGGATCCTCACGCCACAAACATCTGGATCCCGGATCCATCGTATCTCGTCAATGCCGTAATCCCTATCGAAATCGACGATCTCAGTGGCGCCATACGTGCTGAGGCGGTGATAGACCTCTGGCAGGGCCACACCGGCACCACCGGGAAGAAAATGAAGCTAAATGGCCATAGTTGGATCAGCATCCCCGAGCTGACCACGACAGGAGGAGCGGGACAGTGCTGGCTGAGCCAGTCCAACGTCGTCGTGGATATCCCGCTGGACAATCTCGTCACAGGGACGAACTACTTCGAAGGAACAAACGAAGGACAGAGCTGTTACTCATTCGACTGGGGACAGCATGGGTGGTTCGGCATCATTTTCCGTATCTACTACAGCTCCGACAAGCCGCATCCGACCGGCGCAATCACGTCGCACGGATCAGGCGACATCTTTGGTGATCATCCCACTGTCTCCGCCTCTGCAAGCGGCGCAGCAGGCATCCGGCGGGTTGACTTCCTGGCGTACTATGACGGCCTGGACACGGACGGAGATGGATTGTATCAGGACTGGCACTACTACTATCACCGGCTGCATGATGAGTCTGATGTGAACATTGCGGGACACGTGGGCACCGCCTGGAACGCACCATACGAAGCGACCTGGAATACCGACTGGGTTCCAGATCAGGCCTCCGGTTCAGTGAAGTTGATTGCCAGGATTCAGGATAACGACGGGGTGTGGTTTGTTACTGACGCGGTACAAGGCCTGACATTGTCGCGGACTGGAATGTCCGTGAAGCTGTACAAACCCTATGACGTTCCCGAGTTCTTCTACGTCCGGGCCGACCGTTCCGAACAGTGTCATTTCGATATCCCATCGGGGACCGATCTGTCGTTGGCTACTGATGCCAGAGTCGTCCTCTCCACATGGAACGGCATCTGCGGCGGGAAAGAACCAGGTGACAGTTACTACTTCCGCGTGAATGATTGGTATGCCCCTGAATTTGGTGAAAGTCATTTCTATTCACTGGACTATCTTGCGATCAATCCTTCGGAGCTGCATGAGGGTACGAACCTGTTCCAGGTCTACTCACAGTCGATGGGCACCGCGCTCTATATCCACTATCCCGCGGTGCAAGTTGTCGTGCGTTTCAACGGCGTGCCGGTGCCTGTGCAGATATCCTCCTTCACGGCGACAGCGGTCGGTGCCGGGGGGGTACGCCTGAATTGGGCGACACTGAGCGAGACGAACAATTACGGGTTTGAAGTGCAGAAGTCAGACTCACGCACCGGATCGTATGCCACGCTTGCCAACAGCTTTGTCGAGGGGCACGGAACGACGATTGTTCCGCAAAACTATTCCTTCACTGACGTGCATGCGGCAGCCGGAATATGGTACTACAGACTGAAGCAGATGGACCTCGACCAGTCGGCGCACTTCTCCGATCCCGTGCGGGTTGACCTGACCACGGGTGTTGCGCAGGGTGCGGTGCCGATGACCACGGTGCTCGCGCAGAACTACCCGAATCCTTTCAATCCGAGCACGGTGATCCGCTATGATGTCGCGGAGAAAACCCGTGTGACGCTGACGGTCTACAACACGCTTGGCGAGATTGTCGCGACGCTGGTGGACGGCGAGAAGTCACCGGGGTATTACGATGTCAAGTTCAACGCAGCCGGTCTTGCCGCGGGCGTCTACTTCTGCCGGATGGTTGCGGGCGACTATGCCCGGACGAACAAGCTGGTTTTGTTGCGGTAGCTGGTCACCCGAAGGCGGAGAAATGAAGCCCCTGCCTGGATCTCAAGCAGGGGCTTTTTTTTGACGGAGCCACCGTAGAGGGGAGTCGACCTGGCATCCAGAAGAATTGCAGCGAGACAGGAATGTCAATATCTTCCTCGCCAGCCGAACTGCTTCATGTTTATCGCGTTCGCGGACGAACAGGATCCCTTCTTTCTCCAGCAATCGCCGCTGCTCTGCCCCGCTTTTGCCAGGCAGCGATATCCGGCCGCGGGCGTTGATGACCCGGTGCCACGGAATATCGATGCCATCCGGCAGCTTGTGGAGAGCATATCCTGCAATCCGTGGTTGAGTGGGAAACCCGCTCAACCGTGCGATTGTTCCATAAGATGCGACCCTTCCCCTGGGAATCCGGGAGACAGTACGCCAGATACGGGGATAAGCGTCGAGAGATGCGCTGCGCTTCATACAGCATCATTGTGATGTTCAGGTGTTGAAGAGCTGTGCCGAAATATACGGGAGGTAAGGGGAGTAATCCAGTGATCGCCCGGGTTTGTTGAAACTCTGGACGGATTTTGCTAAATTGAAACGATGCGATGATCGGTGAATCCCTTCTGCCGGCGGCACGATTTCTGCCGCGTGATAGCCTCGATCCCCCAACCTTTTCGCCACTTTTTTTGGGATAGAAGAACAACATGTATCACTCGATAGTCCTTGTCAAACAGGTTCCCGACACTGCCAACATCACGGGCAATGTGATGCAGGAAGACGGGACTGTCAACCGGGCGAAGTTGCCGGCGGTGTTTAATCCGGAAGACCGTGTCGCGCTGGAGATGGCCTTGCGGGTCAAAGACCAGTTCGGCGGAACTGTCACCGCCATCACCATGGGACCGCCCCGCGCCTCTGACGTGCTGCGTGAGTGCCTTTACATGGGTGCCGATCAGACCGTTCTCATCAGTGACAGGAAGTTTGCGGGTGCCGACACGCTTGCGACCTCATATGTCCTGGCCGAGGCCATCAAACGCATCGGCGGGTACGACTTCATCTTCGGCGGCCGACAGGCGATTGACGGGGACACGGCCCAGGTGGGTCCGCAGACGTGTGAGAAGCTGCATATACCCCAGATCACCTATCTGGAGGAAATTCTCTCGATTGACGGCCGTACGGTCACGGCCCGGCGCAAGATTGAAGGTGGCTACGAAGTTGTGCGTTCGCCTTTGCCTGTGCTCCTGACGGTGATCAAAGATGCCGTGGAACCCCGTCCCTTCAGCTCCAGGCGAGTGATGGCGTACAAAGGGGCGAAATCGCTTATGGAAATCGAGAAAATGGCCGAGGGGAATTCGTTGCTCTATGTCGATCAGACTGGTCCACGAATACGAAGCCCGCGAACTGTTCATCAAAACGCTGACAATGGACGACCTCAAGCTGGAACCTGAACGGTGCGGTGTTGCGGGATCGCCCACGAAGGTCTACAAGGTGGAGTCGGTGGTGCTGAGTGGCGGCGAACACGAGATGATTGAGCCGACCAAATCCGGGCTCGGCAGACTGATCGAGAAACTGATGGATGACCACATCCTGGGATAATGCGCTCATGAGCACAATGTCGAGTGACGTCTGGGTTTTCATCGAGCAGCGGAACGGTAAGCCGGCCGATGTGAGTTTCGAGCTCCTGTGCAAAGGACGAAAGCTGGCGCAGGCAATGGGAGGCTCGCTGAAGTCCGTGGTCATGGGTGCACAGATGGAGAGTGTGGCAGCGGAGACATTCCGGTTCGGGGCGGACGAGGCACTCGTGATCGATCATCCCGCGCTCAGGCAGTACCGCACGATGCCGTACGGGAGAATTCTCTCGGATCTTGTCCGCACGCATGCGCCACGTATCGTCCTGTTTGGTGCGACGATCATCGGACGCGATCTTGCACCACGGGTGGCGTCGGCGACGCGGAGCGGATTGACGGCCGACTGCACGGACCTGAAGATCGCCGATGTCTCGTATTTGCGGAAAGACTACAAGCAGCTCCTGCTCCAGATCCGCCCGGCATTCGGCGGCAACATCATTGCGACGATCATCACTCCCGACAATCCGGTGCAGATGGCGACGGTGCGTGAAGGCGTGATGGAAATGCATGCCATGGACAGTCCGGTGGCGGGCAAAGTGACTGTGCTCCCGTATGTGCCCGATCCTGTCGATGAGCTCATCCAGATCATCGAGCAGCATCAGGAAGAGAATAAGGTGAACCTCAAGGCTGCGCCGATCATTGTCGCGGGCGGATACGGACTCGGATCAAAGGGGAACTTCAAATTGGTGTATGATCTCGCGCATGCGCTGGGCGGGGAGGTTGCCGGGAGCCGTGCTGCGGTAGACGCGGGATTCGTGCCGCCGGAACGGCAGGTGGGGCAGACCGGTGTGACCGTCCGCCCGAAACTCTACATCGCCGTCGGTATCTCAGGGGCAATCCAGCACCGCGCGGGGATGCAGGAGTCGAACAAAATCATCGCCATCAATACTGATCCCGGCGCGCCCATTTTCGGTATCAGCCATTACGGCATCGTGGGCGATGCCACGGAAGTGATCCCGCGGTTCATTGAAGTCTTTCGGAACAAATTGAAATAGGTGTCCTCATGGCGAATTTCTTCCTAGACAATCCTGACATCCTGTTTCATTTCAAGAGATTCAATCTTCAGGAGATTGTCTCCGTTGCGGAAGACGGCTTTGCCCAGGCGAAGCACCACAAAGATGCGCCGGTCAATTACGACGATGCCATGGAGAATTACCGCAAGGTTCTTGAGGTCGTCGGCGACCTGGCGGCGAATCGTATAGCGCCGCGGGCAGCGGATGTGGATCACGAGGGGGCGCAATGGCATGACGGGGAGGTCACGTATGCCGCGGGAACGCGAAAGAACCTGGATGAGCTCTCCAAAGCGGACCTGATGGGGATGATTCTCCCGCGCAAATACGGCGGTCTGAATTTCCCGTTCACCGTCTACATGATGGCCGTGGAAATCGTCTCGCGCGCGGACGCATCGCTGATGAATATTTTCGGACTTCAGGATATCGGCGATACGATCAGGAAATTCGGCAACGAGGCGCAACGGGAGGAATTTCTGCCGGGATTCTGCACCGGTGAGTACACGGGTGCGATGGCGCTGACCGAACCTGATGCCGGGTCGGACCTGCAGGCGGTAAAATTGCAGGCATATCAGAATGAGAAAGGGGAGTGGTTTCTGAAGGGGGTAAAGAGATTCATCACCAACGGGAACGGACAGGTACTGGTGGTGCTCGCACGCTCGGAGGCCGGGACCAAAGACGGGCGCGGATTGAGCCTCTTCGTGTGTTACGGGAAAGACGGCGTTTTGGTGCGGCGCATCGAGAATAAACTCGGTATCCACGGATCACCGACGTGCGAACTGCAATTCAACGATGTTCCTGCACAACTTGTGGGCAGCCGCAAATTCGGTTTGATCAAATATGTCATCGATCTGATGTACCGGGCCCGGATGGGTGTGTCCGCACAGGCACTGGGCATCTCGCAGGCGGCCTACGGGGAAGCCCTGGCGTATGCGAAGGATCGCGTCCAGTTCAACAAGCCCATCTACTCTTTCCCGGCGGTCTCCAACATCCTGATCGACATGCGTGTCACGCTCGAGATGAACCGGTCGCTGTTTTACTGCGCCGCCCAGTCCGTCGACCGCAAAGAGAAACTGGAAGAGCAGATTGAGAAACGGAAAGAAGAAGGACAATCGATCACCGACCTGGTGGCGGAACTCCGGCAGGCCACCGCACTTGCGGGTCTGCTCACGCCGCTGACGAAGCTGATGCTGACAGAGTCGGCGAACAAGATCACCTACGATGCACTCCAGATTCACGGCGGCACGGGGTACATGAAGGAGTTCAGAGTCGAACGCCTGGCGCGGGACGCACGCATCACCAATATCTATGAAGGTACTTCGCAGCTGCAGGTTGTTGCCGCCATCGGTTCGGTCATCAACGACATCATGCGCCCCCATTTTGAACAGAAAGAAGCTCAGGAGTACCCGGGCAGGCTATCGCCGCTGGCGACATCGCTGAAAGAGATCCGGCAATTGTACAACGACAGCCTCCGCCTGGTGGTGGACCGGAAAGACCCCAGTTTTCAGGATGTCGCTGCAAAGGATCTGGTCGAACTGTACGGATATCTCGTGGTCGGCTATCTTCTTCTGGATGAGGCGGAGACCGATGCACGGAAAGTATTCATCGCAAACCGCTACATTCTGGGGGCACTTGCGCAGGCCAGACGCAACGCCGAGTGCATCAAGAACGGAATGTTCGCCGATCTTCTGCACGCGGAGACGATTCTAAACGTCTAGAAAGAGGCGGGCTCAGCCCGGTCACTGCATCTCCGCCTCCATCGTTTTCAGAAACGCGATTCCGTTCCGCACGAATACCCGTCCGTCCGGACAGAGATTGTGGAACATCCCCCTCTGGTAGGCAAAATCATCCAATCCTGAGTTGTACCCCTCCAGGCCGATATAGCCGTCGAAGCCGATCTCACGAAGCGTGCTGAATACTTCCGTCCAGGGAACGATTCCTCCTCCAGGGACACCGCGGTCGTTCTCACAAGCGTGAAGACCGAACAGACGTTTTCCGCAGGTCCTGAGTGCGTTGGCGTAACTCCGGATTTCAGTGACGCTATGGTAGGTGTCGAAAAGGATGCGGAGACCGGGATGATCTGCGAGATCGATCAATCGGACAAGCTGCTCCGGAGTATTGACAAGGTGCGTCCGAAAGTGGCTCATTGGTTCAAGGGCAATGATAACATTGCGGCTCGCGGCGTATTCCGCGAGTGCATGGAGCCCTTCTGCCGTCCAGCCAAACTCACCGGAGGGAGGTCGGCGGCGCTTCACGACTCCCGGGTGTCCGTACATGGCGCCGGCATAGGCGACAGCACCCAATTCCGCTGCTGTGTCGACCTGGCGGCGATGCCATGAAAGCCCCTTCGCGCGATCCGCCGGATCGTCGGCGGACAGGTCGCATTCCAGGGGCCATGCACCGCCGGGGCCGATGATGAGCTCTATTCCCAGAGATGACGCATGCCGGCCGGTGCGGCGGGCATCAAAGGGAACATCGTCACCCACAGAGAGCTCGAATATGCTCAAATCGAGTTCTTTCGCCAGATCAAGCAGGTGAAGGTCGCTGTCAGACCAGCGCATCGTGAAGAGATAGCAGTGGGCACCGTATTTCACAATTCTTCCGTTGCAGCCGTGATACATTGGTAGAGGATCTGCAAAAAGGTAATGCCAGGACAGCCCAGATGCAAGGAAAGGCCATATCTTTGGCTATATTGGGAAGATCCATGAAGGATTTCCGGCAAATCAACGGTATCTCCGAAGGAGGAGCCATGATGCGCGTTCTACTCCTGGCCGTGGGGATCATTACGGGAATTACCCTTTGCATCCCGCAAGATACCCGCGGTGTCCCGGTTGGCGAAGGCACGCTCGAACGATGGCTCGAGGGCCAATCACCGCGGGAGATCGGAAAACGTGTGGCCCGGCGTTTCGTCGAAACCCCGCTTGCTTTCTCAGGCCGCACCGAGCCCGCAAACCATATTACATATCCTGAGGTGTGCACGTGGTACGGTGCTTTGCAGTTCGCCCGGCTCACCGGCGATACGGCCCTGCAGGGCGCGCTAATCCGTCGATTCGAGCCGCTCTCCGGCGAACTCAAAGATCTGGTCCCGCTCCCCGACCATGTTGACATGACGGTGTTTGCCGCCGTCCCGCTCGAACTGTTCATGCAGACCAACGATGAGCGTTATCTCGATACGGGGAAGCGGATGGCTGACAGGCAGTGGGGAGCGCCGTTTGGCCCGAGGGCGAACGAAGAATCGTGGGAATACTACCGCAAGGGCCTCACATGGCAGACCCGCATGTGGATCGACGACATGTTCATGATCACTGCTGCCCAGGCGCAGGCATATCGTGCAACTGGTGATCGCCGCTACATCGACCGGGCCGCCCAGGAAATGGTCGTGTATCTGGATTCACTGCAGAAGCCCAATGGCCTTTTCTATCATGCCCCCGATGTGCCATTCTTCTGGGGGCGGGGTAACGGCTGGATGGCAGCAGGGATGAGCGAGCTTCTCCGCTCTCTCCCCCCGGACAACCCCCATCGCCCTCGCATCATGGAAGGGTACCGGACCATGATGGCATCCCTGTTGACATTTCAGGATGCGGAGGGCATGTGGCGTCAATTGATAGACAAGCCGGAAAGCTGGCCGGAGACATCCTGTTCAGCAATGTTCACGTTCGCGCTCATTACCGGCGTGAGGAATGGCTGGCTGGACAGCGAGACGTACGGCCCGGCCGCCCGAAAAGGGTGGCTCGCAGTCATTCTCTATCTGAACGACGATGCAGCCGTCAGGGAAGTGTGCGAAGGAACCGGCAAGAAGAACGATCTGCAGTACTACCTGGATCGCAAGAGGAATGTGGGAGATCTCCACGGGCAGGCGCCGATACTCTGGTGTGCATCGGCATTGCTGAGGTAAGGTGCCGCGAGCCCGGATGCGATCCGGGACCGGCTACTCATGCTGCAGCAACTGGAGTTGCCACTGATCTGTGCTCCTGGTGTTCAGGAATGGTCTCAACGCAAGAAGTCCGGTCTGACCGATGCTCCTGCGCAAGTAGTGGAGTTCTTTCAGCTGGCTTGCAGCTTCGGGATCCCGTGGAACGTCGAACCCCGCCTCCTTCATGAGGAGCATTCCTTTGGCTTTGATTGCCAGTTCGCTCTGGACACGCAACAGGCAGAGCATGTCGGCCACCGTCTCCGACGGAAAGCGATCCTTCAAAGAATGCAGGTACTGGCCGATAGGATTGTCCGCAAGCACTCCCGATGAAATCATTTCCAGGACTTCGCGGTCGGTATCGAAGCCCGTTCCCAGCCACTCGCGGGTGGTACTTTCGCTTTGCCGGAACACGATGCTCACGATAGCGGGGAACAGGATGAGGATAAGGAGTGTGGAAACGAGCGGTGTCACGAAAAAGTGATTGAACAGGGCGTGGAGGAATATCGCGAGGAGAAGCCCCGGAGCAGCAATCATCACCCGCCACCGGCCGGACTTGTCCAGCAGCGCCTTCGTGATTATGCCGACTATCGCTGTGGCTCCGCCGTGCATTAACGCCGTGCCGAACCCGCGGATGACCCAGACAAGCAGGTGCGCGTCGGGTCGCATCTGTATGTAATGCAGGTTTTCGAGGATGGCAAACCCCGTGCCGAGCGCAAATCCCCGAATGGCCGCATCCACCATGAAGCCCACTCTGTCGGTGCGAATCAGGTAGAGCAGGAACAACGCCTTGGCCGTCTCCTCGATCACCGGTGCTACATAGCGTGTCAATGCTGCGGTGTGCATTCCTGTCAATCTCAAGAGCAGAACGTTGATGCCATAACACACAGCAGCGACGGCACAGCCGGCAGCGATTGTCCAGACGACCGTTTGCGAACGTACCAGCTTGAAGCTGTCAAGGAGGATCAGACTGACGAGGAAGAAAAGGACCGGCAGAAGTGCGACCGCCGGCGGGATGAGCAGATTGATCATCAGAGAATCTTGAGCGATATCATGAATTCCCTGGTGGTCCGCTGTTCCTTTTCGAAGGCAAGAGCGTACCCCAGGGAGATCGTGGACGAAAGGTTCGAAAAGATGACCAGCTTGAAGTCGAGCTGGGCGCCGGCATTCGCGACAGTGCGCTGCGATAAGGAAAGCTGAGGGTTGGCAACAATCGTGCCCGTGAAGAGCGCAAGCCGCGCCCAGGTACAGTACAGGCCGGAGACCCCCAGACGCCTGAATCGCAGCGGCGGGAGCGTCCACTCCAGCATCCCCTTCATGAATGTCGTGCCTCCGATCTCATTGAGAGGGGTGCCGGGGAAGCTCTCGACGTCGCGGTAGCGTCGCGCCTCGCGGAAGTCCACCCAGTTGTTCCCGAATCCACCGAAATAGAAATTGGCGAAGGGCTCCGCTTCATCCTTGGGGCAAAAGCCCGCGGCGGTGCGCAGCCAGACGGACGCGTGATCCCAGGGGAGGGCGAATCCCATATCCGCTGTCGCGTAGAATTGCGGAAACCAGACAGACCTGACGACGTACGTGTAGTTGTTCAGGGATAGCTGGAGCCCTTTTTCGGCGTCCACGGCGCCAAGAGAACGCATTGTGCGTGTGTACTTCAACTGTCCGCTGAGAGTAAAAAAGCGGTCGTACGTCACTGCGATGTCCTGAGCATACGGTAGCCGTTCCAATCCCCAATACGCTCCCACCCCGAGCGTGTAGTCCATCGTGGTCGGTCGGTCGTCGAGCAGTAGGTCGCCGTAGTTCACCGTCAGCGCATTCCCTTTCCGGCTCCGTTTCGTGGGTCCGAACAGATCGTAGAAATCCGCGGCATTGTAACTGGCCCGGACCTTCCATTGCCAGTACTGATAGTTGAATGTGGCATGCAGCCGTTCGCTGCCGGCCAGACTCCGCTGCGGCGAGTATGACACGCTCAGATCGGCATTGTGCAGCAGCAGCGGGTCAAAAATGCTCGCGCGCACACCCCATGCCACTGTACTCTTGTATCCATGAACGATTGGAACGAGTGAGCCCAGAGTCAGGTGTGCCAGTCCGCTGTACTCGCCCGAGGAGACCTCCAGGGAATCGATGTTGATGTTCACAGGCGAAGGAGGAGGGAGTTTCCAGGTTGTGACTTCAGGATGGGTCTCGACCACCGACTGTCCGAGATACGCAATTAAGCTGAGGTCTTCACGCGGCTGGACGGCGATCATCACTGGTTGAAACCCGCGCGTTGAAAACCGGAATGCGGCAAAGGAATCAGGAGAGACGGGCACCGGCCGGAACAACCCTGTCTCGGCATTGGTCAGCCACTCCATCTGTCTACGCTCACGATCATAGCGCACGATATTGCTGACACCCGTCTGGAACGTGGAGCCATACAGATAGCGGCCATCCCCGGAAAAGACAAAATTGAGAGGAGCGGTGTTTGTGAATTCATACAATACGTCGTAGTTGATCCGCATGGTCAGCAGACTGTCGATGGGAAGCGCGATCAGCTGGTGACGCCCGCTGATTTCGGTCATCGATGCGGCGAAGATTTGCCCGTCGGGGGAAATGTCGGGATCATAGAGGTCGATACCATACTTCAGGGGAAGTATCTCCTGCCAGGAATCGTACGGTGGTGGGATCCTGACGAGCCGCGATATCCCATCGTGGTGCTGGATTCCCCAGAGAGAACTGTCGCTCCGGCTGAACGCGAGATCGCCGATGCGTGCGTTGCGCAAAAGTGTCCGGTCTGAACCGCTCCGCACATCGAGAACTCTCAGGTCCCTCCACCCCCGGGAATTCTTGGTGGTGTAGAACAGGGCGTGGCGCGATTCGTCATACGCGGTTGAGGTGACGTTGTAGAGGGAGGGGGTAGGAAGATCAACGAGTCGCCGCTCCTCCCCTGTGTCGAGGTTAAGCGCGATGAAGTGCGCGGTTTCACCCGGGTAGTTGACTGCAAGTACCAGCGTCCGGTCGGCGGAATCCAGATGCGCCCTGGATACCGCCCCAAGCGGCGAAGCGCAGATCGCGCGTTCCTCCGTGGGAGGATAGCGCCTGAGGGAATCAAGGTTGGTTTCTTGCCAGTCATGCTCAAACCGGATCCAGTTCGACCACTCATCATCCAAGTCCCGCCCGAACACCCGTTCGAACTGGGAGGCAAAATAGGCATTGCTGGTGTCAGACCGTGCAAACCAGTCGATCACCTTCTGTGGCCCGTATTGCCTGCCGAGGTACGAAACGAAGCGTGTTCCGTAGAGATACGAGTTCGCACCAATCTGAAAATCGATGGTGGTGCCTTCGGACTCCAGTCCGACGAAGTCGTAGAAGTAACCGCTGTCGCGCACCATCGTCCGGAACACCATTTCGTCGTAGCCGTTGATTGTTCTTCCTATTCCGCCGGACATCCAGGTTTCCATGAAAACCGCTATGCCCTCGTGGTACCACCGGGGGGAATACTTCCGCGGGGTAGTCAAATAACTGTACACCATGGAGAGGGGTTCCTCTGCTACGGGGAGGACTTTTCCCATAAAGAGCCCCCGGAAAAAGCGATCCGATGGTGCGGCCTTATCTGTGGCAACGATGTGCGTGAGTTCATGGTTGGTAACCCAATTGAACCGCTCATTGGTGGGGGACGTCTCGTACGTGTACTCATAGGGTTCGATGCCCAGAATCATGTAGTTCCGGGGGAGGCTGGTTGCTCCGGCATACCCATAATCGTCGTAGTCCTGCAGAAAGATCAAAACATCTTCGGAAGGCGTGTAGTCGAACAGCCGCCGGTGGAAGGCAATCGAATTCTCAAAGCTCCGCGCAAGGTGGGGAACGATGAATGAGTGCTGCCGCGCATAGTACACGAGCCGCATGTTTCTGGTCTGCAATGTATAGAAATCGGCGGCCGGCGCAAGCGATGTGCCTGCAAGAAAGAGGACCAGTACGGCCAGAGCTGGTGTGCGGAAGAATCGAAGTTGGGGCATCGTGCTTCCACATGGAGAAGCACGGAGGAGAGGATGAGATCTCTCCTCCGTGCCCGACCCGGTGAGTACGCTGTGGGCTATCAGTGATTGTCAGTTCTGCGCGGGAGCCGACTTGTCCTCCATTGCCGTCTTTTCCATCGCCGACCTTAGCTCCAAGGGGAGCGTGCGGTAGAGAGCTTGCTTCGATTCGACGGGAAGTCGATCATATGCCGCTTTCTGTTGATCGACAGGGAGTCTGGCGAAGGCGAGTGTCTTCGCATCAATCGGCAGTGCGGCGTAGATGATCATTCGCTCATCGATCGGTGCTTTGCCCAGCATCTGGCGCTGCTCTGCCGGCGGCGTTTTGAGGAATGGCTTCATGAATGCCTCGGGTGCCACTCTTTCGGCGAGGGCGGTGGCAGCCTCCACCGGCATGGTTTTCAAGACTGCGTACCGTTCCGCCGGTGCCATCGCCTCGAAGGTTTTGAGGCGTTCGGGAACGGCTTGCTTCTCGAACTGGGCTGATGAGAACCTTGCTGCCAGACTGGCCTTTGCTGAAGCATCCAGTGCGGCATACGCAGCGTTCAGTTCAGCTGCGTCGGTCCGGAGGGCGAGTGCCGTCCGGTCAAGTGCACTCATGTTCGAGAAGAAGGAGTTGCGCTCGGCAGGGCTCATACGCTCCAACGCTGCTTTCAGTGCCTCGGGAGCAGTGCGGTCAAGTATTGCGGATGCATGTTCCTGCGCAAAACGAGCAAAGATTGCCGCCCGGGCTTCCATCGCCTGCTTGCCCACCAGTTCTGTCTTTTTCTCCACCGCCATGCGATCGAATGCCTCCACGGTCGCAGCCACCGAACTTCCTCCACCGGCTGCTTCCTGTCCGGCTAGCTGGACGTCAGCTTCTTTGATCTGCTCTGATCGGTACTTTGCGGCCGCCCCAATCGTTCCCGTGGCTTCATCGCTCGTAGTGGGCGGGTAGAAGAACGAAAAGTAGACGACAGCAAGAATGGCAAGCAAGGCACCACCAATCAGCCAAGGTGTCTTCTTGCTCTTCGACGCTTTGTTCTCTTGACTCTCCATTGTAGCCTCCTGTAATGTATGGTAATAACGCCCTGTGTTATCTGCGGTAGCTCTATCCGAATTACGTCCGGGCTACCTGCGAGTTCAAATATGTTTCACTGTTTCGGTTTGGTGGCCGCTCCGCCTCCGTCAAAAAGATCATGCTCGTACACAGATACGCCGTTTTCGAAGAATGTGAGGCGGACAGGTTCCGTATTCGAAGCCGGACGGCTGAAAACAAGGCGTAAATCCTTGACCTGATTCCCCCGGACGATGACTTTCCCGGGGAGGAGTTCCAGCGTGGTTTGTGCGTATCCCGGCCGGCTCATGAAACGGACGGTTCTAGACCCGATATCGATCTGGAGGCGGGCCTCCAGCGGGGTGGAGCAGTCGAGCTGGACAGTCATTGCGTCCAGAGTTCCCTCGCTGAGCGTCTCAATGCTTCCCTTTGCGGCAGAGGTGAGGATGGCATGAGTTTTCCAGAGATTCTGGTCGGCGTGCCGCGCGATCATGGAACCCGCCACGTCCTGCTCGCTAATGGTGCTCCGCTGGACTGCGCTGAGTACCAGGGCAAGAGAGACTCCTCCCAGGGCGATCCCTCCCACGAAAGCATATACCAACCGCAGGTCCCGCAGAGGAAAAACCACCCGGGCCAGGGTCTCCTGGATCCTGCGTGGCTGCCGTTGAATGGTTTGTTGTGCCTCGATCGCACGCCGGACTGCAGGCCTAAGGCCTGGAGGCGGCTCAGCCGGACGGCTCTCCGAGTAGAGACGCAAGAGACCGTGCAGGTCCTCGCGGAGGGCCCTCGCATCATCGTCCTTCGCGAGGAGCGTATCGAGTGTGCGTCGTTCCCTTTCGGTCAAGACGCCGTCAATTTCCCTGTTCAGGAGTTCTGTGGTTTTACTAGTGCTCATGGAATCGCAGCCCCTTTTTCACCAGCACTGTCCGCAGTTGCACCCGCGCGGAGAACAGCCTTGACTTCACCTTCTTCTCTGATATCTCCAGAATTGCGCCGATTTCTTCGTATGTCAATTCCTCAAAATGCCTCAGAACCAAAACCGCGCGCTGTTGTACGTTCAGCTCCAGAAGCCCGCTTCTGAGAATCTCCTCAGTGTCTTCCCGTTCTTCAGTTTCTTCCGGACCCGGTTCACCGGAAGCCATTTGATCGCTCAGCGGAGCGTGTTTCCTGTCGTGTTCCAGATGATCCAGCGCCCCGTTGACCAGAATCCGATAGAGCCAGCTGAAAAACCTGTATTTGGGATTAAATGTCCACAAACGCTCATAAGCCTTTACGAATGCCTCCTGGGTGATTTCTTCAGCTGCATCGTAATCCCCGGTCATGCGGAGCGCCACGTTGAACATCGTCTTTTGGTACTTGCCGACAAGTTCGTCAAACGCTTTTGCGTCACTGCTCACGCACTGTCTGACGAGTTCTCTGTCGTGGCTGTCTGCATCTTTCATAAATACCCGGCAGGGGGCAAAAAGTTGGTCCTATTCACTGTCGTCGATCGGGAAGACCAGGTCAAACCGGGCGATCATGAATACATCCCGAACGAATTTGGTCAATTTGACCAGAATGAGCGTCTGGCCGGAGTCGCTCAGTCGCTTTTGTGCCTTCAGGAGCACACCCAGGCCCGCGCTCGAGATGTACTCCAGATTCTGGAAATTGACACGGCTGGTTGTTACCACCCGGTCGAACACAGCACTGGCGACCTCGACTTGTGAAGCGTCGAATCTGCCCGCGAGCAGTATTTCGCCGTCGTCCTGCACAGTAACCGTAAGCATGCTAGGTCTCCAGTGTTTTGCTGAATGAGATTGTGCTCCGCCCGTTGGAGTACGAGTAGGTGAGGTTCTCCACCAGCTGCTTTACGAGGTGAATGCCTAGCCCGCCAATTCTGCGGCGCTCCAGGGGGAGAGACGTGTCGACTTCAGCTGCGTTCGTAATGTCAAAGGGTTCAACGTCCGTGTCCACCATGGTAACCACAAGTGTATTGCCGTTCCTTGTGACACCTATGCTGATGTCCTGCCGACCCCCGCGGGCATGGCGGATGATATTTGTGAAGAGTTCTTCAACAGCCAGTGCGATTGCAGACGCGCTATCACGGTCTGCACGGTACGTCGACATGCACGTTTCCATGAAGTCGAATACATTCTCAAGCGCAGCCATATCTCTGCGGAACGAGCGTTCCATGGGAGTATTGTCTCTCACGGAGAAAGCCGCTTGACCACGACGAGGGTGATGTCGTCGTGCTGCGGTGCGCTGCCCGTGTGCTGCTTCACCGCCGCAACGATGCGCTCGATGATGGCCGGAGCTGATGCGTGCCTGCAGTCAGGGAGGAGGGCATCCAGCTGTGTCTGGCCGAATTGTTGTTCCTGGACATCCATTGCCTCCGTGACTCCATCGGAGAATACCACAAGCAGGTCGTCAGGCTGGAGCGTAATGGTTTCTTCCTCGAACGGGAAATTGTCGATAATGCTCAGTGGTGCTCCTCCGGTGGAGAGCCGGGTCGGCCCGGTGGCGCTGGTGAAAAGGTAAGGATGCTCATGCCCGGCGTTGACATAGGTGAGCGTATGGTTGGTGATGTCCAGTACGGCATAGAAGAGAGTGACGAATTTTTCCGGGCTGGTGCTTTGAAGAAGCAATTTGTTCGCCCGTTGAATGCAGAGCTGTGGCGGTGAATTCGTAAGACTCTGGCTCCGCAGCGTTGCCTGCACGTTGGCCATGAGCAAAGAGGCGGGGAGCCCTTTCCCGGAGACGTCACCAAGGCATATACCGAGGCGCCCCCCTTCGATAGCGATGAAATCGAAATAGTCGCCTCCGACATCCTGTGCCGGGATCGTACGACCGGCAATTTCGTATCCCGGGACATCGGGAAACACCTGGGGGAGGAGATCCGCCTGGATCCGTGCAGCGAGCCGGATCTCTTCTTTCATGCGTAGAAGCGCCTGTTCCGACTCATAGAGGCGGGCATTCTCGATCACTTGTGCGGACTGGCCTGCAATGATCGCCAGAAGCCGCTGATCGTCCTCGGTAAACCCGGCCTCGGTCTTCTTGTTATAGACCGTCAGAACACCCCGCACTTCTCCTTTGACCATGAGCGGGACGCACAGCAGCGACCTCACTGAGTCATCCCACCGCACCCCTTGAAAGCGCGGATCCTCCCGCGGTTTGTTCAGTGCAATGGGCATCCGGTGCAGCTGCATCCAGCCAAGCAGGCTTTCGTTGAAATGGTACGGCTGTCCAGCGGCTGAACGCACCATGGTGCGCACCAGGGTTTTCATGGGCTCATGAGACTTTTGGTCAACCATGGTGATGACACCCTGTTCCGCCTGGATCGCACGCACAGACCGGTGGATAATGGTGCGCATGATCTCCTGGGAATTGGTCACGCCGCCAATGGCACGTGCCAGGTCATTAAGAGTCGAGAGTTCCTCCACCGCATGCCGGAGACGTCGGTTTTCATCCTCAACGACAGGCATCGGCCTTTCTCTGGGGGTATCTGGAGTCATAGGGTGATTCTCCGTTGGTATGGTGTAAACATCAGACGGTGTAGACTCCCAGCCGCGTCAAAACACTGCGCATGACGTCAGGCTTGTCAGTGACCACGCCGTTGACCCCCGCCACGATGGAATGGTACATTTGCGCGGGATCGTTGATTGTCCAGTGAAGAACGGTCGTGAGCATGCTCTGACGGTTATAGTCGCGATCGCGGGTGGCTTCGATAATTTCCTCCAGATCACCGGACCGGAATCGTGTGCCGATCGATACGATGGTATTCCCCATATCCCGCGCGACGGCAAGGGGATTCTTTTTTATCCCGAACATCGCCGCGAAACTCCCGGCGGCGTCGAAGGCGAATTCGCACCGTTCTTCCCCCGACTGCCGGAGCCCTTCCTTGAGACTCTCGAGTACCCTCTTGCTTGAGTTGGCAATTACCAGGCGCTCGGGGAGTACGGGATACCGGCGCAATGACGCTCCCAGCGTGGCCCCGTACACCTCATACCGCTTCCGGTCGTCTTCATCCCAGTAGGGATTCTTCACGTCGAAAAAGAGCAGCTTCACGCGTTGCACTTCTCCCGACACAAATGTCAGGAACTCGTCGAGGTCCGGGATGGGGTACTCTGCGCCTTTGACGTGATGATACTTGTACCAGTGCCGGACCTGGTCGAGGTTCAACTTCAGAATATCAAACGATTGGCCGGACCACATGTGCCTCCGGCGTGCGATTCGGTAATCTCCATCCTTCAGCTCTTTGATCAGTGCGGTCTCTCCGTCAAATTCGGGCGACACGAGCTCGTACGGAAAGTCCTCGAACACGATCCGCGTGCTGTCGGGACTGGCATCGTGAAATATGACAATACGTTTGTCTTTTGTCAGACAGAGATCGAACTCCAGTCCGTTCGCCCCGATGTCTATCGCCTCGCGGAAAGAGGCTATGGTATTCTCGGGGAGGCGGTACGGTGCCCCGCGATGGCCGATGACGTACAACCGCCGCAGTGGCACTCTCAGCAGCAGGGGGGATTCCGGAGACGTCGAGACGCTCACGTCATCGTCTCGGAAGAACTCATTCGTCTCGTACCCATCGTCCCAGCCTGAATCCCATACCGGGATGCGGGCCGGGCAATAGACAGGAAGCATGTGAGGTTGGATCTCGCTCGGATGATGGAGGGCTCTGGTGGCCTTCGAGAAATTGCGCTTGTCAAACGAGACACGGAGAAAGTGATCCGCACTCACGCGATAGCGGCGGTTGGTGGAGTAGAACAAGTGACGGACCGGATCCGGAGTCAGGGTCAACAGGTTCTCCGGATCCTCCGGATCATCCGGATCGACCTCTGCGAGCTGCACCTCTATGCCGTCGAATATGGGGAAGCCTGCCCAGTCTTCGGCGGTGTCGGTGACGGGATCATACAGGACGACTTTGACGTAGAGGGGTTTCATACCGGTCACAGGCTCCGCTTCCAGAAATCCAGCATAGTGGTATACAGGTGCACCCGCGCCGCGGGATCTGAGATGCCATGCATGCGCATCGGGTACACCATCAGTTCAAATAATTTCCCGGCCTTGATCAATTCGTCGCTAAACGCCCAGGTATTCTGTATGTGGACGTTGTCGTCGTAGGTGCCATGAATGATCATGAGGTGTCCGTGCAGATCCTTCGCATACTTCAGGAGCGAGACCGCTTCGTATCCCTCTCTGTTCTCGGCCTCGGTTTTCATCGCTGCCTCACCCCACTTGGTGTCATAGAAGCGCACGTCGGACACGCCGGCTACGGCGACACCGGCTTTAAATTCCGCTGAACGAGTCATGCCGAGCATGGTGTATGACCCGCCGCCGCTCCACCCCCAGATGCCGATGCGGCTTGAATCCACGAACGCTTGCGCTTTCATCCACCGTGCCGCATCGATCAGGTCATGCAGCTCGATTTCCCCCATGATGCGGTGGAGAACAAGGTTCTCCAGCTTCTTGCTGATCCCCGTCGCCGACCGGGGGTCCACCCGGGCCACAAGGTAGCCGTTGTCCGCGAGAATATTGTCCCAGACGACATCGCGCTGCCAGCTGTTCACCACCTGCGGGGCCGACGGGCCGCCGTACACGAAGAAAATCACAGGATACTTCCGCGAAGGATTAAAGTCGCGCGGCTTCACGATCTGTGCGGGGAGTGGAAAACCATCTCGTGCCGGGATGGTGAAGAACGACGGGTACTGTATCCCCCTGGCGGCAAACTTTTCCGCGTTGGGTGCTGCGAGAGTAAGGATCGTGTCCCCGGAGGAACGATGGAGCGTCAGCCGGGGAGGAGTTGAGGCATTCGAAAACCTGTCAGCGTAATATCTGCCGTCCGGGCTGAAGACAATACTATGCGAACCGTCTTCCCGGGAGAGCCGCTTCATCCCGGAGCCATCAAAACGGATGCGATAGAGATGGCGCTCGATTGAGGCCTTCTCAAGCGCAGTGAAGAAGAGCCACCCGTTCTGTTCATCCAGCCCGACAATGGAACGCTGCACCCAGGCAACACCGCCGGAGCCGGAAAATGTCGCCCATGAACCTCTGGTTATCTGATTCACCAGCTTTCCGTCGAGTGTGTACCGGTACAGGTGTTTGTACCCGTCTCGCTCCGAGGACCAGATGAAGTGCTTTCCATCCCTCAGAAACAGCAAGTCGTCGTCAATGTTTACCCATCCGGAATCTGTTTCTTTGAGTATGTGTGCGGCCTTGCCCGTAGCCCGATCGGCAAAGAGGAGGTCTTTCGCGGTCTGGAGCCGGTTCATCGTTTGCACACTCACACGGTTTCCGTCGGGAAGCCACTGGACACGCACAATGTATTCGTGCTGTTGAGTGCTCAGATCTACCCAGGTGGTTGTTCCACGCCGGATATCCGCAATCCCGAGCCTCACCGACGGGTTCTTTTCGCCGACTTTCGGGTAGCGCTGCGTGATGACACGGGGGGTCCATGGCTTGAAGTCCACGTAGTGTTGAACGCTGACGCCGGATTCTTCCGTGCGCAGGAACGCGACAGAGCGCGAATCCGGGGACCACCAGTAACCGATATCATGACGTCCGTAAATTTCTTCCCAGTATACCCAGGAGAGCGTGCCATTCCGGATGCTGTCGCACCCGTCAGCGGTTAACCGGAGTTCGGTCTTTGTGCCGCGGTCGAACACATACAGGTCGTTCGCCCTGACGTAGGTCACCTTTTCACCGTCGGGTGACAGGCGAGCACATGTTTCCTTGTCGGTGGTTTTGGTGATGCGGGAGAAGGCTGCGGTGGGAATATCCAGGATGACGAGATCTCCACCGAAGTCGTACAGTGCAGTCGCTCCCTTGCCGTCGATGTCCTGCGGGAACGGAAGGCTTGGCGGGGCGGCGCCTTCACCCAGGAGGGATTTCAGCTGCTCGCGCGCCCCGGTTGCATCCAGCATGGGTGTGCGAATGCCTGAGGAAGGGTCCAGCAGCTCGAGAGTGCGATCGGCGGGAAGTTTGCGGGAGTCGTACAAAATTGCCTGGCTGCTGGAGAGCCACCGCACGGTTGGTGTCGCCGCCATCCGCGAGACTTCAGATGAAAACATCCACTCAACGGTCGGCCGCTGAATTTCCTGGGCGGAACCGGGTAGGCGGCAAACCCCGAGAAGCGTGATGACAACACTTACAACAGAGAACCTGTGGATATGCATGCTGAGGGATTCCGGTTTATGAGTGCTATCTGAGGAGCAACATTCTTTTCACCCGGGCTGCGTCACCTGCGGTGAGCCGGCAAAGATAGACGCCGCTCGCGAGGCCGGCCGCATTCCATGTCACCGTGTAGTCCCCGGGCTCTCTCTTTTCATCCACGAGCACCGCGACTTCACGGCCCAATATGTCATGCACGCTGAGCCGCACCCACCCATTGCCTATTGCCTCGTGCCTACTCCCTGTTCCCGGTACCGTGTAGCCTATCGTTGTGCTCGGGTTGAAAGGATTGGGATAGTTCTGTTCCAGGCGCATCCCGCTGGGAGCCGCATCGACGAATGGGACATGCGTCTGTGTCCGGCTGTCTGTGTCAATCAGCAACGCCAACCCCGACCGGGTGACCTCCACTGCATAGGACATTGTCAGCGCGGTTGCGGAGTCATGAGTTGTGTGATAGAACGGATTGAAGGTATATTCGATATTGAAAAACGCCTTGTACCCCTGGACAGAAAAGTACCAGCTGTCCGATTGGCTCCGGTAACTTGTCGAAAGAACGGGAGTGAGCGTTGTGTAGGCGCGCATGACAGCTGAATCCTTCTCGGCGATATCGCGCGCTCCGTCGTACCAGATAACGAATACCTGCCGCCGCACATCACCGGGGGCAAGGTACCCGATCATATCATAGTTCTGCATCTGAATGATCTTTTGTGCTTTTCCCATGGCGGCACCGGCATAATGCTGGCTCCCGAGCAGTCCCGCTTCCTCGGCCGCAAACGCTGCAAATCGCACAGTGATTTTCGGTCTGTATCCCGCTGACTGCATCACCCGCGCCATCTCGAGCACCGCAGCCGTACCCGAAGCGTTGTCATCAGCCCCGGGGGCATGCCCCGCGGTGGACGACCGGGAATCGTAGTGAGCGCCGATAACGACTTCGCCTACCGTCTCCTCCGACCCGTGGATCGTCGCTATGACGTTTCGCTGCATGAGATTAGAGCTGCGGGCGGCAAAACTGTCATAGACAACATCTGTGAAGCCAAACGACAAGAACCGCCCGGCGATCCACGCAGCCACAGAGTCGTGATTCGACGCAAACGCATCGCGAGTCCCGAATGCCTGCAAGCCGAGCAGGTGGCTCGCATACGTCGACTCCGCAACCTGCGCAATAATCTCAGGGATGGGGTCATGAGTTCCGGTGATTCCGTTTTCCTGGGAATATCCGGTCGGTCGCACGGACAGGAGAAGGGCAGCGAGGCACAAGCCCCGCAGGAAGTTGCCCCGGTATCTGCAGATTATCGTCCGCGTCATTTCGTGTAGCCGGGCCTCTGCGCAAGAAAGATCTTCTGATCCGACGCGATCAGTGCGCCGCTCCCACCGGCTTCATCGACCCATCGGCGCGGGACTCTTCGGCCCGGAACGCCATGAGGTGGCTCTCCATCGCGCTGGCGATCGTTGTCGAAAGCGGAGCCGGATCGTGTTGACTCACCGCCTGAACGAACGCGTGGGCGAGTCCGTAATCGCCGCCGCCGTGGCCCGAGGAGCTTGCGGCCTGTTCATCAACGTTCCAACGATCGGTCTTTCCGGTCTTGAAATTAGAGACAAAAAGGTCCTTTTCATCGGCGACGATATCGCCTTCGGATCCCATGATCCGGATGCGGCGGCGCGCATAACTTGTGTGTGCCTCCATATTAAAGCTGGCGGTGATCCCTTCCTCGAATTCCATGGAGACGACCTGATGATCGACCACGTCGTTATCACAGTGATAAACGCAGCGGCCGTAAGGTCCATTCTTTAATTGCTCGAGAATGGCGGGTCCTTTGTCGCCCTCTTCCGGGAGATCCATGTGGGTCAACCATGTCCGGTCACGATAGTAGATTTTCAAGGCCGAATAAGGGCATTCACCCTCGATGGTGCAGCCGCCGGTGCATCGGTCGGTACTGCCCGCGGGAGCGTTCTCACTCTTGAACCATGTGAGTGATCCGAAGGACCCGATCCGTGTGCAATGCTTGCCGATGAGCCAGTTCAGAAGATCCAGATCATGGCACGATTTCGCCAGCAGCATAGGATTGGATTCCTTTGTATTCCGCCAGTTGCCACGGACAAAGGAGTGGGACATATGAATATGCTCGACGGGCTCCATGAGCTGGATGCTCACCATTCTCCCCAGCGCTCCCGAATCCACAACCTCCTTGAGTTTTCGGAAAAACGGCGCATACCGCAGAACATGGCAGATGGCGACGACGCGGTCTTTGGCGATGGCAAGGTTCATGATGTCAGAGCACTGCTGCCAGGACTGGGCAATCGGTTTCTCGAGGAGAAGATCATATCCCATGCTGAGCGCGGCCATCGCAGGGCCATAGTGGAGCGCGTCGGGAGTCGTGATGATCACGGCATCGGCGAATTTTTCGGCTTTGAAGATGTCCTCCCAGGTTGTGAATCGTCTCCCGGGAGGAATACCATAGCGCCGGGCGAACCGATCGCTCCGGAAGGGGATAGGCTCGGCGAAGCCGACAATCTTGAGCTCCGTCGGAAATTTCTCGGAATACGAAGCGTAGACGTTCCCCCGATTGCCGGCTCCGGCAACGATAGCCGTCACGGGTCTGTCGGGAGTTTTGGAAAATGGATCCGGCTGAAACTCGATGGCGTGGGGAACGAGCCCCGCGTAAGCCCGGGGAGGGATCATTGCACCGGCAGCCGTGACTCCCACGGCTTTGAGCATTTCGCGTCTGCTCCAGGAACGGTTCATGGGGATATCCTTAAGCTATAAAGAGGAGAAAAAGGCAACGAGTATCCGACGGGGAGCACGCAGCAAGTTACGAAAGGAGAATGGTAGAATCCAACCTATTTCATCAAAAGCATTTTGCCGGTCAGATATTGACCGCCATCAGCTGTGAGCCGGAGAAGATACACACCCGAAGCGACATTGTTGCCGTCAGCGTTTTTCCCATCCCACACGAACCAGTGGCGCCCTGGCTCCAGAGGACCCGCGAACAGGGTTCGCACTTCTTCGCCAAGGATTGTGTACACGCCCAGTGTCAGGTTGGCGTGGCGTGGAACGGCGACGGGAATAGTGGTTGCGGGATTGAAGGGATTCGGGAAATTGTTCCCCAGCGCGAACTCCCTGGGGAGAAGTTCGCCCAGGACATCTCGTGTGGCATCCTCGCTTCCCACAACAATGCGGAAGCGCGACACCGGAGTCGCCGGCGTAAACCGGTATTCGGCATTTTCGCGAAGGTCGGCGACCTTCGCACGTTCGTCATCGATCAGGAGTACCCGGTATTGCGGAGGGACGTCGGGGACGCCGGAGAAAGAGAGTTGAGCCGGCTCCTGCACGATCGCCCGGACGCTTATCGGCCAGGTCTCGATCGATTCAATTTCCTTTCTGATGTCCGTCGCAAACACGCCCGCATCCGAATCCCATCCCGGACGCTCGAAAAACACCCCCGGCTGTTGTCCGACGCCCCGGGGCATGCGCTGGTCGAGCGGATCCCGCCCTTGGCTGGCAATCGGGGAGAGGCCGATGCTTGTTGCCCCGTCAGTGATGTCACCCGACGAGAGCTGGATGTGAATTCTCCAAAGCGTGGTGTCGGCAGGAACGGAGCTCTTTGCGGCGGCCCAGCCGAGGGGGATCCGGAGGGCGGGGAGGTTGTCCGCGTTGTCGAACATGTACCCTGTACCCGGTCTGAAGGCAAAAGTCCTGGCGAAAGTGCCGGTGTACGTCCAGATGTCGGGAAGGATGCCGGTTCCATTAGCGTTCTGCACGGACGACCATTGGACCGTGGTCAGGAAGGGGTTCGTGATCAGGTTCCACCCCGGACGGAGGGGGATGGTCACCGACCGTAAAGAATCCAGAGGCAGTGTTGGCACGGAAGCGACAATCTTCATCGGGCCTTTGTTCAAGACCCAGAATGCGCGCCCAGGCACGAAGTTGAAGGTGGCGGTACCGTCGAATGGCACGAGGTAGCCGCTTGCGGCGCCGTTGTCCCAGTACACCACCCAGTCGACATCCTTTTCTCCCGGCAGGAAACTGCGCACAGGCACATTACAGTTGCCCGGAATCCCCACAAGACGATACTCCTTGGTCTGGTATTCTCCCCTGGCTGAATACAACGGGAACCAGACCGAGTCAGAGAGCGATATCGTCTCCGGATATTCAAATGATGGCGTGAACGCCCGGGTAGGAGAGGGTTCGCTGTTGCCGACGTCGTTCCTGGCGAAGACCCGCCAGTAGTATTTTACTCCGCGAGCCAGGGAAGTCACATGTTTGGTGGTATCGGCAATAGTTGAATCATCGACGACCGTCGGGACGAAGGCGTCGTTGGTCGATACCTGGAGCCAGTACTCCACCCCCGTCACCGGCCAGGGATGCCAACGGAATGTCAAGACAGTATCCACGCCGGGTTGATCGTTTTCCGGTGATTCCGGGATAGGATATGGCGTTGGCGGCGCCGTGACATGGAAAGAGATACTCTGGGAATTGCCGCCACCCGGCGGATCATTTGACACGAAGATGCTGCGCATTCCCCCCGCCGCCGATCCGGTAATGCTGACGTCGGCAGTCATGTGGGTGGAAGAGTCGAATGTAATGGAATTGACGGTTATTCCCGCTCCGACGTTCAGACTGGTCAACCCTTCGTAGAAATTGTCACCGGTACACTCCAGCGTCAGTCGCTGGAGCACGGCCCCGCTGGTGGGAATGAGGGAGGTGAAGCTCGGAGCCGGATTATTGATCACGACGAAAGCGCCGGCCAGAGATCCCACCCCTCCGCCTGGAGATCCATTGAAGATGTAGACGTCGCGATCTCCGGTCGCAGCAGCCGTATCAATGGAGACCGTGACGGCCAATTCGGTCCAGGATCTGACGCTCGTCGAGGTCGCGATCATGTCTCCAAAACTCACCGTTGTGACGCCCGGGAGAAATCCCGTACCCAGGATGGACACGGAGAGGATCTGGCCTCTTCTCCCGGAAGACGGTGTGACTTTTGTCACCGTGGGCGAGGGGTTGATCACCGCGAACGTATCGGATCGGCCGGTTTCCGCTCCTCCGGTCCGTGTCGCCATGATAATGAAGCGTCCGGCATTTTGCAGTGCCACGGTGTGTGAGGCGAGGACCCCCGCGTTGAATGGGGCGGTAATCTTGCCTGCCTGGCCAAGAACGCCGTTCGATGATACATCCGCCGTGCCGGTGAACGTCGTCGATATATTCCCGAACATATCATTCGCCCTGACACGGATATTGAAGGGCACCTGGGCGGTTTGAATTCCGATCGGCCCGCCACCTGCCGCATCAATCAAGAACGTATCCACGGGCGCGGGCAGGTTGGTGAGGAGGAATGCAGCCGGCGTCGATATAGCGGGAGCCCTGGCGAGCAGAGTAAACGAACCCACGATTGCATTCGCCGTCAAGGTCGAAGCGGTCGCTATGCCGGTTCCGTCGGTCACGACACTGTCGATCAACAATTTACCGGCAAATGTTCCGCTGGCACCGGTGCCGGGTGCCGTAAACGTTACCAGGACGCCGGACAACAGATTCCCGGAGGAATCCCGTACGATGGCCTTCAGGGGCGTGGTAAAAGGTGATCCCACAGCTGCGCTCTGCGGCGTTCCCGCGGAAGCTACGATTGTGCCCGGCGCACCGGAGATATTGGTCAGCTCGAAGACCGTGCCCGAGTCCACGCCGGCCGCAGTTGCCACAACGCGATAGGAGCCAACGAGGTTGTTTGCAGTAAAAGCGGGGGCTCTGGCAATACCCGTGGCATTGGTGGTCACGGTGGCTGTCCGGCTGCTACCGGGGAACGTACCGGACGGTCCCGTTGGTGGGGCCGCGAAGGTCACGGAAACACCGCCTACGGCGTTTCCCGTTGAATCTGTGACGCTTGCCTCCAGAGAGACAGGGAATGGTTTGGCCACCTGTGCGCTCTGTGGAGATCCTGCCGTCGTTGCGATGTGGGCGGCGATGCCATACGTGTTGGTGAGGAGGAAGCCAGCCGACGCCACGCCCAACGGAAGGGAAGCGGTCACAATATATGATCCGGCAAGTATGTTTGCAGTGAACACGCCCGAGGTTGCGACACCGGTGCTGTCAGTCGTGGCAGCTGAGCCACCCGCCGCGAATGTTCCGCTTGCTCCGGTCGTGGGTGCGTTCCAGGTGACGAGGACACCTCTTGCGGAGTTGCCCGCCGCGTCTCTTGCGAGCGCTTTGAATCGTGCGGGAAACGCAGTACCGACATGCGTGCTCTGTGGAGTCCCCGCTGTCGCCGCAATTGTCGTAGCAGGCCCGGCGACGACTGTCAGAGTGCCTGAACTTATCGTCGCGAGAGTGCCGGATGTTGCTCGAATCCGTGCAGTCCCGATGAGTTTACCGGTGAAGGTTGCACTTTTCTTGTCGGCACTAGCAGCGAGATCCCCATCGACGACCCCTCCGGCTTTGTTTTGCAGGCTCCAGCTATCCGCGGCAACGTTGGAGAGGAAATTGCCTGCGGCGTCCCGGCCGACTGCGTACACGGTGAGAGAACTTCCCGAGGGAATGCTCCTGTCGGTGACGACGGTTCCGGTTCCGTTCGCTGCTGATTCGACACGGATTTGCGAAGGAGCTCCGGCGACGACGACCGTCAGAGTTCCGGAGGGTACTGCAGTGAGGCCGCTCACGGTCACCCCGATGACTGCCGTCCCTGCCAGCTTTCCGGTGAATGTCGCACTCCGCATGTCAGCACCCGGCACGAGATCTGCGGGGACGACGCCGCCCGAGGAACTTGTCAGTGACCATGAGTCTGCAATTACATTTGCTACGAAGTTGTCATACGCGTCGCGCGCAATTGCGTGGACTTTGATCGAAGTCCCCGATGTCACGTTCTGGCTGCCGATGACCATCCCCGTCCCGTCGGCAGCGTTTTCGACCCGCACTTTGGAGGCCGTTCCCGCGCTGACCGAGAACTGAGCGCTGACGACATTGCCCGGTGCCGTCGACACCGTCGAACCCGTTGCAGTGAGCGTGTAGCCGGCGCCGGCCTTATCGATAGAGATGTCAGTGAAGGTTGCGCGGCCCGTCAGCATGTTCACGGGGATGCTCTTCGTGCCGAGAAGAGCTCCACCCGGTCCGGCATTGTTCTGTATGGCAAGCGTTACGGTTTGCGCAACGTCACCGACAGGGTTGCCAAATGCATCCTCCAATGTGACGGCAGGTTGAACCGCGAAAGGTATCCCGGCGCTTCCGTTTCCGGGGCTTGTGGTGAACGCCAGTTTGCTGGCAGCCGCGGCCGAGACGGAAAACTCCCTGCTGAGCACGGATGTCAGCCCCGGGCTCGAAGCGGTCAGCCTTTTCGGTCCAGCGATGTTCAGGAGAAGGTTGTTGAATGTTGCAAGGCCTGTGGCATCGGTCGGTTGCGTCAGAGTGCCCGTGAGCGGCCCGATCCCGGACGACAGCGCGATGGAGATGGAGACCCCGGATGTACGCACGCTATTCCCCTGTGCATCCTTGAGCTGGACGGTAACCGCGGGTGAGATCGACGCACCGGCTATCGCATTTGTGGGCTGTTGCGCGAATTCGAGCTGTGTGGCTGACCCCGCCGAGATGGTGAAGGAAGTGCTGGTCTCAGAGTCCAAGCCGGAGTGTGATGCGGAGAGAGTCTTCGTCCCTGCAAGGTCGATGCTCAGATCCGGGAATGTTGCAACACCGGAGGCGTCGGTCGAGCGGGTCTTCGTTCCGCCAAGCGTGCCGGTCCCGGATGAGAGCACCATCGTAATCGTTACCCCCGACCCGGCAACGTTGTTCCCGAGCGAATCACGGACCTGCACCGTCACCGCCGGTGAGATCGTCGTACCTGCTGGTGCGTTCGTCGGCTGCTGGACGAACGCCAGCTTCTTTGCAGGGCCGGGAGTAATGGTGAAGGTATTACTCACTGCGGCCGTGAGGCTTCCGCTCGTTGCCCTTACTGTTTTGGATCCGATAAGGTTAATGCTCAGATTGTTGAATGTGGCTACACCCGATGATGTGCTTCTGGTGAGTGTGCCACTCAGGACTCCGGTTCCGGAAGCGAGGGTCATGCTGACCGATGTTCCGGTGGTAGTGACCGCATTGCCAAACGCATCCAGGAGGTTTACGCTGACTGCCGGGGAAATCACTGCGCCGGCTGCGGCGGTCGACGGTTGCTGGAGAAATGCCAGGCGTGCCGCGGAGGCCGGGCTCACCAGGATGTTCCTCGATGTATCGGGGGTCAGCGATCCACTACTGAAGAGAATCGAGATGGTCCCCGCGACATTGTGTGAGAGATTCGAAAATGTCACTGTGCCATTGTTTGCGGTGGCCGTGAGGATTCCCTGCAGTGTTCCCGTTCCGGCGAGACGCGCAGCCGTCACCACCGTGCTGTTGTCGGTGGTGACCCGGTTTCCTCCAGCATCGATCACGTACAGAACCGGCTGCTGGGAAAATGACACCCCGGCGGTGGCCGTGGAAGAAGGCTCGGTCTGAATGGCCAGTCTGGTGGCGGGACCCAGGGTTATCGAGAAGGACACGCTTGTTACGGATGTATAGGATGTCGCAGAAGCTGTCAGCCGTTTGGAACCAATGGGGCTGATGTTTAGATCATCAAATGTCGCCAAACCCAGGGCATTGGTTGCGCGTGTACTGGTTCCTTTCAGTGGTCCTGTTCCAGTTGACAGGGTAAGGGTGATGGAGACGCCGGCTTGTTGGATGTCCTTGCCGGATTTGTCCTTGAGTTGAACCGTTACGGCAGGCGAGATGCGCGCGTTGGCAACGGTGTTCGTCGGCTGTTGAATGAAGGCAAGACCGTTTGCGGTAGGGTTTAGGACAGCATCGGGAGAATCAGGCGGGCGGGGCACAACGTCTTGCTGAGCACGGAGCAATCCCGTGCTGATCAGCAAAAGAGCGAATGTCGCTATGGAGGCGCGAAGGTCCTTCATTGTCAGTCGTGTGCGTCCCGGTCGAAACCCAACTGCAGACTCGGAGAGATGAGGAAGTTGTGCATGTATTCGGTCAACAAGTCACAAATGAATACCGTGCAAGCGGCCGTTCTTCCCCCGTGCTTGAGACCGACCAGCCCACTGGAAATCTACCATCATGGCATATTAATGTCAACGGGAAATCGTTGGTGTTTTGTGGAAACAACGATGATGTCACCCATGCGTGTGCATTTGGGTCATCCCTGAATGCCGCAGAATCCCCATAATGCCATCGGCGTTGGACTTGAAGGAGTGACGGGAACTGTGCAACTTGGGATATGTGTTTAGCGTACAATGCAAAGAATCCAGATGAAAGGAACGCCATGCGCACTACTGCCCTCATTTTGTTTGGTTTTGTCGCCCTGACCACGACCACCTCTGCGCAGTCCTGGCAGGGTGGACTGGATTTCCTCGTGGGTTCCCCGCAGGGGGAATTCCGCAAAAACGTTGACCATGTGGGATACGGACTGGCAGGAAACGTCGGGTTTGCGCCAGAAGGAACACCCATTATGCTGGGACTAGAATTCGGGTATATGAATTACGGTTCGTCAAGCCGACGTGAATCTTTCAGCACAACGATTCCCGACGTCTTTGTGGATGTCACGACGACGAATAATTTCATACTCGGGCACGCCATGCTCCGGCTGCAGCCGAATACCGGCAAATTCCGCCCCTACATTCAGGGGATGGTCGGCCTCCACTACCTCTTCACGGAGACAGAGATTGAAAACATCAATGTGCCCGGGCAAGAGGTTGCCAGCAGCAATAACTTCTCGGACGCCACGTTCAGCTACGGCGGAGGTGCAGGTCTCATGTTCCTGGTATACAGCCCGGATGAGGGAGACAGGAGCGACATCTTCGTGGATCTGGGCGCACGGTATGTGTTCGGCAGCGAGGCGGAGTATCTCAAAGAAGGATCAATCCGGAATGTCAACGGCAATGTGGCTTATGACATTCTCAAATCCAGGACCGACCTCCTCGTTTTCCAGGTTGGAGTCTCCATGCGGTTCTAGCATACTTATGCGGAGGGAAGTGGCATCGTATACGCAAAACGCCCGGGACAAACCCGGGCGTTTCTCTTTCATCAGACAGTCGACGGGGGACACGTCACGCGGATTGTTTTTCGAACGTGAGCAACTCGCGGCATTCCGAGATCGGAGATTTCGTTGTTTCAGGGGAGGCCGGTCGTCTGGCCACCTCGATGTGGCGCGGGAGGTACACTTTGCCATGGGAGACGAGTCCGAATCCGCGCGCGAGTGTGGTCACTTCAAAAGGGAAATCTACAACACCAAATTGGCCGGCGGTCTGCTCGACGACGACTGACACGCGTCCCCCCTGCTTGAGTATCCGCGCGCTCTCTCGAAGAATCGTCTTGAGTTTCGTCAGAGTGTCCGTTTGTGCCGTTCCAGGAGAGAACTCCGGTTCTGTGCCGCGAGGGAAGTACTCGTGGGGGGGATCGAGGAACACGTAGTCGATTGAACCGGTTTGTTCCGGTATGCCGGTCTGAAGGATATTGGCGCGTCGAATTCTGCCGTCGCTCGGTTCTATGTCGTACATTCTGTATTTCCGGTCCTGGAAATACGGGAGTGCATCGATCACATCTCCGGTTGTACCGCTGCCAGCCATCGGATCCACGATTACCCAACCCGGTTCTGTATAATAGAAGAGGGCATTTGCGACAATTTGTCCGGGGAGGCGCCCTTTGGCGTTTGACTTTCCGAACCTGGGATCGGCGGAATCTACAGACCAGATGTTCCGCTCTTTGAGGTCGAATCCATAGCGTGTCTTCTCATCTTCGCGGCGGGCGTGTTCGGTCTCGCGGATTTTCTTCTGCAGATCGGAAATGGTCCACTTGCTTGCGATGGCCATCTTCTCGTAGTGGTCCCTCTTCCGGCTGTCGTCCACTTTGGTGGCGAGCTCAAAATAGAAGACCTCTGGAAGGGGGCGCTTTTCCACATCAGGATAGTACGTGTAGTAGCGCTGGCATTGCTTCAGCATGGAAAAGGGGAATTTGAACCCCGGCATTTCAGCCATGCGCTTGAGTATTTGTTCTGCGAACACTCCTTCTTTGAGCGCGGCCGGGATTACGCGTTCAACGAGAAACTTGCCGAGGTCCCAATAGTTGTCTGCGGAAAAAGCATTGACGCGTTCAATCAGCGGATCGAGCAAAGAAGAACTACTGCCTGCAGTTCCATGATGTCCTTTGGCCATGACGAGCCTCCCCTCAGGATTATAGACGGTCAGGATCTCGAATCGGTGGTAGCTGAGGGATACGACAGTTTTTCGACAAAGGCAACAATTATCTTCACCGGAACGGATATTCCGGCAGAACATTATCGATCCGCTTGTTGTTGTTCTCTATACGCCTGTTCAGCATCATAGAGTCGAAAGGGCAATAGTTGGGGGATTTGGTATCTTGTGATGGACGAGGAGGTGCAGTGAACGTGGCATACCGTGACTGGATTCTCATTGTTCCGCTCTCTCTTACACTGATGGCCAACGTGCAAGAGGATCGGCTTGCGAAGGTGCGGCACACCCAGATTGCCCAATCGGTCAACTCGAGGCGGTACCCCTCTCATTCGGACCAGCAGGCAGGCGGTTTCATCATCACGGCGGACCCAACCGGGAAGGAAGCATTTGACCCGACCCTGGGGTATGCGCTTCAGCGTTCGCTGGACAGCATCCGCGCAGTGCAGGATATCGAGGGCGCTTCTGCAGCCGTCTTCATCCCCGGGCGGGGCACGTGGCAGGGCGTCTCCGGCATCTCGTCACGGGCCCCGTTTGTCGGAATCGACCCCTCGATGCTCTTCGGTGTCGGGAGCAACACAAAAGCGTTTGTCAGCGCGACGCTCCTGAGACTCGCGGAAGAAGGAATGCTTTCACTCGACGATTCGCTGAGCCGGTGGCTTCCCGCTTACCCCAACATCACCGGGTCGGTGACGATCCGTCAATTGATGAACATGACCTCCGGATTGTTCGACTATTTGAATGATTCCAATGCCCAGGGCGATTCGGTCGAGTCCAATCCCACCCGACTCTGGACTCCGGAGGAACTCATCAGGACTTTCGTTGGTCCCCCTCGCACGACTCCCGGAGGTGCCTACAGGTACTGCAACACAAATTATATCCTCCTGGGAATGGTCATCAAAAGCGTCACCGGCAAGTCGGTCTCATCGGAAATACGGGAGCGCATCCTTACGCCGCTTGCACTGGACCATACATATCTGGAGGTTGAAGAGCTGCACCATGAGCCGGTGGCACATCCGTGGGACAGCGGAAATGACTTTGCGTCCGTACCTGTCGCCGCGCACTTCAGCACTCTCTGGACCGCCGGCGGGATGATCTCAACGGCGGAGAACATGGTACGGTGGATCCAGGCGCTTTTTGGAGGAACCATGTTGTCGCAGGCATCACTTCATGAGATGTTGACCCTTGTCCCGATGTCGGCGAACGCCGCGACAGGCCTCGACTGGAATGGATATGGTCTGGGGGTGAGGCAGGGCTCTTATTATGGAAAGCGAGTCCTGGGTCACACGGGAATGGTGATGGGATATGTCTCGATCGTGGGATATCTTCCCCGGACGGGTGCCAGCTTTGCCGTGTTGTTCAACGCGTCAGAAGCCGGCGGAGGCAGGGCCCTGACAGCGTTGCTTGATGCGTATCTGAGGACCGTGAAGATCCGGCCTGCACAACCGGGTGCGTGCTATGCGGTGTCCGGCAAGTCCGACGGCTCCGGCGTCTATCTCGCAAACAGCTCAACGGCTGCTCTTGTCCCGGTCGGTTCCTCGTGCTACGGCGAGATGGTGGGGGCCCGGGTTGATCCCCGTACGGGCATGCTGTGGGGGCTTTCGAAAGCGGTTGGCTGGGAACTCGTGCAGATCGATGGAGAAACGGGAGAGGCGTATCCCCGTGTGCGGGTGACATTTCCTCCGGGGTCGCCTGCCGACCTCAGAGGGCTGGATTTCTCACCCGCAGGGACACTCCATGTCGGCTCGGTGGACGGACGCATCTATGCGATTGACACCGCGACCGGCATCGCCGTCCAGGCAGCAGCGAGCAAGATCTCAATTTCGGGACTTGCCTTCGATCCAACAAACGGCGAACTCTGGGCTTCCATACGGTCGAATCCAACACTCAGGGATCGCATCTACAAGATCGTGCTCCCGGCCGGAGACACAGTCGGAGTCGGCAACACAGGGTTCAATCAACCACTCGTTGATCTTGCCTTTGATCCATCGGGGAATCTGTTCGGGCTCGTCGGGAATCCGGCAAGCCCGCTCAAGAACCGGCTGGCCCGGATCGATAGGATGACAGGGGTGGGGACGGAGATCGATACTCTGGGACTGACGGGGATGGTGTCGATTGCATTTTCGCCGGCCCCCACCGGGACAGGGGCGGAGACTCGCACGTTGGCAGGAGTCCCCGCAAACTTCGGGTTGGAGCAAAACTATCCGAATCCGTTTAACCCGAGTACGAGAATAGAATTCTCAATTGTGAGCACACAATTCACCATCCTTCGAGTGTACGACATTCTCGGCCGGGAGGTGGCGACGCTGGTGAATGAATCCCTGCGACCGGGGCACTACACAAGAACATTTGACGGGATGGGGCTCGCCTCAGGAATCTACGTCTACCGGCTGCAGGTCCGCCCTCTGGACTCCGCCATCGGGCGTGACTCCAAGAGCGGAGCAGGGGGCTTTGTGGAAACCCGGAAGGCGATACTCCTCCGGTAACACAACTGTCCGGATTCCCCCGGTCGCTGCCCACAAACACGCGAGGACTTCTATGCCTACAGGATCCTTCCTTCTCATGAATATGGTGATGGTGCTTTGCCTTCTGTTGTCCGGCAGCGGAAATGCGACGGGGAGACAGGGGAGAAACAGTCAGGCGCTGAATCCCGCAGCCCGCGATTCGTTGACCCGCTTGATCGAACAGGAGCGGAAACAAACCCTGGAATGGCTCAGAACCGGTGCGTCGTCGTACCTTGCCACGATCCGCCGGGTGGACTTTGGCGACCGGTCCAGCCTCACGGTCGGTCGTGAAGAGGGAAATGACGTGTGCATCGATGATCCGGACATCTCCGCCCGCCATCTCCGGGTCACCGTGCGTGGTGATTCCTTCCTCGTGGAGACGATGGATGCCGGGGCGGCGTTTTCCGTAAAAGGCACTCGTATGTCAACAGCGCTCCTGCCGCCGTCGGCCATCGGCATCGGGCGGTTCACGATCCGACTTTCACATCAGTCCTTCCCCGCGCTCATTGTGTTCGACCCTTCCAGTCCGAGATTCAAGGAGTTCAAGGGGCTCAAGTACTTCCCGGTGGACCTCAAGTATCGTTACATTCTGCCGCTGAACCTGAATCCCACGAAGGACACGGTCGTCATTCTCTCGACGCGGGGGAATCGTCGGAAGGCGCTCCGGGTCGGGTGGTTCGAGTTTCGTGTGAAGGGAGTCTCGTGCCGGCTTGAAGTGACCAGGTTGCTTGAGCCGGGTGTCGGCGAGAGAAGTCTCAGCATCTTTTTCCGTGATCAGACCTGTGGAAAAGAGAGCTATCCCATGGGTCGCTACGTGGAGGCAGAGGAAAGGGATGACGGGATGTATGTGCTGGATTTCAACAACACCTACAATCCGGCCTGTGCCTTTTCGCTGCACTACAACTGCCCATTGCCACCGAAAGAGAATTATCTTCAGGTCCGTATTCCGGCGGGAGAAATGGACGCCCACTATATGACGCACTGAGCCGATCTTTTTTTTTGAGGTGACTCTCAGTAAAGAAATTCGGGTAATTCTGCGCCGATTTACGTACATTAGAGGATAAAGAACAACCCCCTAGGAGTGGCATTATGATCGAAGTGACAAAAACAAAGGCGACGCATCGGGGGATCCGAATCACAGTTCTGTCCAATAGGACCGAGGGTGGGCTGATGTATTGCTGTACCAACGAAGCCAGCAAACCGAAGGCTACCTCGAAGTGGTTTTCGAAACAGGGCGAGGCAATAGCCAACGAACGCTACGAAATTGACGCGGTGTTGCGGTAGGGGATAGGGACGTGCGAAGCATGCCTCACAAGCCCTGACCATGGTGCTGGTCGGGGCTTTGTGTTTCTCTCCTCCCCGTATCTGGCTGACTGCCGTTCTGCTTGGATGGTGCTGCAGAGAAATGATGAAGGTGGCAAAAGGGGCAAAGATGAAGAACATTGTGTACGCCATGTTCAGTCCAGGCCTGTTCAGCCAGGAGATCACCTACTCACTCCATAGTGTCTACCGGTATCTTCCGCCGGAACGCTCCGACTATCGCTTCATCATCTTCTGCCCCGCACCTCACGAGTTCGATGGCCTCCGGGCAGACGTTCAACAATACGATCCGCGTCAACTTCGGGAATGGGCGGGTTCGCACAATTTCCGCTGGCGAATCAAGCTGAAGACTCTCGAACACATCTTGCAGAAATACGGAGAGCCTGTGGTCTTGCTGGACGGTGACACATACTTCCGTAAGTCGCCTGACCGGCTCTTCGAGCGCATTCGCCCCGGTGAGGCAGTCCTTCACATGCGCGAAGGAAGAGTCTGTGACCTTGAGGACCAGATCCACCACGAGCTGACACGGCTGCTGTCGAGTGGGAACATCTGCGATCCACTCACGAAGAGTCGTGTTCTCCCGACGAACGCGATGTGGAACGCCGGCGTTGTCGGCTTGCACCCCGCCGATCTGCCTGTGTTGAAAAACGTTATCGCACTGACCGACCGGATCGTTGCAGAGGAGCCGGTAATTACCGCCGAACAATTTGCGCTGTCTTACTGCCTGGCCAGGCAGACGAAGCTCCGGGCGAGCGACGATCTGGTGTTCCACTACTGGGCCATGCAATACCGCCGGCCATTCCGCGCTGTGATGGCTGAACTCCTCCCGGGTACTGCCGGTTTGCCGGAAGCAGAACGTGTAGAGCGGCTCTATGCTGTGCGGCCGCGGGCCAGCATTGCCAAAAGGGGGTTGAACAAGGTCTTGCACCTATTGGATAGCATTGGGATCAGAATCAAATCCGAAAGTACGAGGCAGAGTGGTTGATTGTTCCTGTGTGCTGCCCTGCGAAGAGGGCTCACTTCACGCCTTCGCCCATGCACAGGAACCTGTATTTGCCCCCCTCAGCACTACACTTGTTTCCCGGTATTTCGTTTCGTTGACAAGTCTTCTCGATTTGCGTACCATGGATTGCGTTACGCGTCTGGCGGCATCCACACTTCTCGGGGAAGCACACCCATGCACCTCCTTTGTTTCATCGCCGGCTTTGAGCGACTCTCCGCCGAAACAACACTCAATCGTATTCGTCGTGTTCTGTCGGGAATCGTTCCGCAGTTTCCACTTCCCCTCGGGATCACCACTGGCATCCTCCCTGAAATCCAGGGTGGGTGGCTCTTCCAGGCGCCATCGACACCAGACCTGCGCCAGCGTTTAGGAACCGACATCACAGACGATCTGGCCGTTCTTTTCTACGGCGAGCTGTTCGGAGGAGATGATCATCGCGCTGCGCGCACTGTCGCGGAAGCTTGGGCTGCGGGCGGCCCCAACGCAGTTCGCGACCTTGACGGGTGTTTCTCGGCAATTGTGGTTGAGCGGGCCGCGCGGCGGTGTACTATCGTGTCGGATCTCCTGGGAAGACGAACACTCCGCTACGTGGAAATCGACGGGTCTCTCGTGGTGTCCACACACGATGTGGCCATCGTGGGCACGGGCCTCATTCACCCCTCGGTGAACATTCGTGCCGTAAAATCCGCAGCTGCCATGGGATGGGCCCTGGGAGGCACGCCATTGTTGGATGCGGCCAGAATATGCGAACCTGAATGTATTCTCCAATACCAAGACCGGGTCGTTTCAGCCCACCGGGAGCCGCGGCTGACCACTCTGCGACCATCAGCTAAGGAAACGAAGAAGTCCGATCAGGCGGTGATGACCGCTATGATGGACCATTTCAAGAAACTTATCTCTGCGGTCGCCGGCACCACCGGCGATGTGAAGTGTGATCTGACCGCAGGAATGGATACACGGTTTGTGCTGGCTCTCGTCCTGTCAGCGGTGAAGAAAGAGAGGATTGTCGCTGGCACTGAGGGACAACGCGGTGACCTCGATGTCGTCGTGGCCCAACGGATTGCCAGATCTGCCGGAATCCGCCACGTGCTTGACGTCCATGCAGTGCCGGAGCCCTCGAAGTTCTTGAGAAGCCTGGACATCCTGGCCTTCACGATGAACGGTGACACAGACGGGAAGCGCGCGATGACAAATCTCTTTGAGCGGGCTGAGTTTGTGGATCCTGCTCCGAGGTTCTATGGGGTGGCGTCGGAGTTTTTCAGGGGCGGATGCTATCCCATGGGAAAGAACAAGAAAACGCTTCTGGCGATGACGTATGACGATGTCACCAAGTTGAACATCAAAACCTGGACGAGAATCGACAGCCTTCCCTGGAAGGACAAAGAGAGCCGAATTGAAGTTCTTTCCTTCCTTAAGGAGCGGGAGGATTACTGCAAGGAATTCTGTCGAAAACCGGTGGATCTTGTTGACATCTTCTATCTCTTTGAGCGTGTTGGGCGGTGGGGCTCGTTCTCAGCGAGGGCAACATGGTGGGCTCAGTACTTCACACCTTTTTGCAGTCCGACCCTGATCAAGCTGGCAGTGCAGCTTGCGCCGCCATTGGGATACGCCGCCAGGTTCCACCGCAGAGTGATTCGCCAATACCTGCCGGGCGGTTACTACAACTCGTTGGTGAACGGATCGTGGTTTCTGCCTCTCTTCGGATACCCACGGGTGGCGAGCAAGATCGGTGAAACCGCAGTGGCTCTTCGCTCCATGAAGAGTGCTGCAACACGAGCACTCGGGATCTCGCGAAAGCGAGAGCTGGGAGAACAGGATCTCTGGTCGGCACAACAGATGGGGTCTACAATCCGGTCCACGGCTCGGACATTACTCTTGTCCTCGGAGAGTATTTCCTCACGCTTGTTCAAGGCCGAAGATATCGAAATGATGCTCTCGACTCTGGAGAGCAGCGACAAATTCCTTGCGCAGGTTGGGACATTGCTTACCATCGAACGATGGCGGGACCAGATGGAGCGGGCCTGGCGGCTTGCACAGGGTGAGCGTACGTAGCGTAAAGCGAGGACTAACTCCCGTTGTAGATGGCAGCTGTTTTCACTCCAATGCTGTCCCAATCAAGCAGTTTGGCTCTTTCGAAATTGGCGCGGCCCATCGACGGTAGCTCATCAAACCGTTCCATCGCTGCCCGCATCGCATTCGGCAATCCATCTGAGGCCTCCGGATCATACAAAATTGCACCCGAGGCATCTACATAATCAGGGATGGCGCCCGTCTTCGGGGCAACAATTGCCCTGGAAAAAGACATCGCCAGGATGAGGCTTGCTGACGTAAAAATCCTCTGAAACGGCAGAATCATCACATCGGCCGCATTCAAATACAGCTGAAGGTCGTTATCGGGCACAAACGTCAGCACGCATCGTATCCTCGGGTCAGGCGCACAATCGCGCTGGAGTTCCTGAGCAAAAGCATCGGTGATAGGCTTCCCTACGATCAGCAGTCGTGCAGACGGATCCTCCATGATCTTGAATAGAGCTACGCACTCCTGAAGTCCTTTGTAGGGTCTCACATGCCCGAGCGAAAGGAAAATCCTGTCTCCGGAGTTGAAACCAAGTCGCATGCGCGCTTCGTCTCGGGACACGCTATTGTCATAGATCCCGATCAGATGTCCAATGGGGATTACCGTGACTTTCCTTCGCCCGATACCATGATACGCACGAAGGAATTGCTCTTTGCATGAGTCGGAATGAACGATGACCCCTTTGGCGAGGGTGATCAGGAATACACCAAACAACAGTTCGCTCTTGCGGTAGCGGCTGTCATGACTGACCAGGTTGTGTACTGTCCAGACGATAGAAATGCCACGCATGCGTACCAAGAAGAGACGGCCCAGCGATTTGAAGAAGCTCAAGTAGAAACGAACGTTGCCAGAGGTGTCAAAGAATTGCTTTGTCCAGTGAACATGCAGGACATCCAATTCTCTGTGTCTCGAAAGGATGTCCTTCAGGAGGAAATTGTAGGCAAGCGTGACATGAGCGCCGGTTTTCTCCAGGGCATTCTTCAGCAGAGGTTGATACGGAATAGCCACGGAATAGTTCGGAATGAAGAGGACCTTCATAGTTTCTCCCTTCTTTTTCCCGGGCGGGACCCGATTTCGTCATAGATGGCGACTGTCCTCAATCCGATAGTGTCCCAATCAAGTTTTCTTGCCTTCTCGAAATTGGCATGACCCATCAGAGGTAGCTCACCAAACCGCTCTAATGTTGCCCGCATCGCTTTCGCTAATCCGTCCGGGACATCCGGATCATACAGCAATGCACCCGATGCATCGACATAATCGGGGATAGCGCCCTTCTTGGGGGCAATAACGGCCTTGGAAAAGGACATTCCGAGTATGAGGCTTCCTGACGTGAAGATATTCTGGAAGGGGAATATCATCACGTCGGCTGCATTCAAATACACCTGGAGATCGTGGTCATCGACAAAAGTGAGCACGCATCGTAGCCTCGGATCCGACGCACAATGACGTCGGAGCTCATCAGCAAAGTGCTCGGTGATAGGTTTTCCTACGACCAGGAGTCGTGCGGATGGATCGTCGAGTGACTTGAACGAATGTATACACGCCTGTAGCCCTTTGTACGGTCTCACATTCCCGAGCGAAAGGAACACCTTGTCGTGTGAGTTGAGACCGAGTCGCTGGCGGGCATCTTCTCGCGCAATGCTGTCATCATACACTCCGATGTAGTTTCCGTGAGGAACGACAGCGACCTTCTCCCGCCCCATCCCATGATATTCCTCAAGAAACTGTTTCTTGCACATCGCGGAATGAACGATGAGTCTCCTGGCAATCGCGATAAGAAATACACTGAACAGATATTCACTCCTGCGGTGCCGGCTATCATGACTGACCAGATTATGAACCGTCCATACGATAGGAATCCCACTCGCGCGAAATATGAAAAGGCGAGCCATTGATGCAAAGAAAGATACGTAGAAACGCCAAAAGCTTGAAGCGTCAAAAAACTGCTGTGTCCAGTGAATGTGCAAGACATCCAGTTCTCTCCGTTGTGAAGAGAAGTCCTTCAGCGAAAGACTCCTTGCCAGTGTAATCTGCGCGCCGGTTTTCTCCAGAGCTCTTTTCAGCAACAATTGATACGGATTCGTCTTTGAATAATTCGGGATAAACAAGACATTCATGAACGGAGAAACCTCTTGAGTTCATTCCACAGGGCGTAACGGTACAGTGTAAGATAGTACCACATGGAAACGTAGCAGGCGGCTTCCTCCATAATGGGAAGTCGCGCCCGCCGGATACACGGAAAGTGTGCCGCGAACCACATCCATTGCACAAAAGTATGCCGGTTGCGTTTCTCGGAGTCGAACCAACCATCCCGCTCTGCCGGATTGGGATGGGTTGAAAGCGAGTCCTGCTGGTGGTATCGGCGGAAAAAGAGCGCGTCGGGCAGTTGGTGGAAAGGCCCATGCAGCGCGAGTTCCGCAAGCAGTATCTTGTCGGATGCCGTGTAGGAACCGATGAGTCCGGTCCTCCGCAGAACCTCGGTGCGGACAACGCCCAGTACTGCATTGCATTGGCGGTTCAAGAAAGAGGACTCGAAAAACTGACGCAATCTGAGCGAAGGACGGGCTGCAGTGACTTCGAGTGCATCTTCCGGCTTCCTCGACGATGGATTCCCCTGTCCATCGATCGGACGCGTAGTTGGATAACACAGTATGACGGCTGGATGGGTTTCGAGATACCCCACGCACTGCGCAAGGAATGTCGGTGCGAGCAGATCGTCAGCCGCCATCCAGCGGAAGTACTTGCCGGCAGCCTCATGAACGAGACGATTGTAGTTGGGCGCCGCACCCTTGTTGACATCCGATGTCAGAATGCGGATACGCGGATCCCGGGAGGCATATTCCCGGCAGATGGGGAGCGTGGCATCGGTGGATGCATTATCACCGATAAGAAGCTCGAAGTCAGTGTAGGTTTGCTGAAGAATCGACTCCAGTGTCTGACGGATGAATTCCTCACCGTTGAACACCGGCAATCCGATCGTGACCGTTGGCGTCATGAACTCTGCTCATTCAATCTACTGGCCGACCGTCTGAAAGTCAACTATAGTCTCAAAATAGGAGCAAATCAGGCGAAATGCAATTTGACGATACGGAAACCGTCCTTCCGGGGACTAGCTACTCATTCATCCTTTCGACCGATTCATTCCGAGGCTCTGTTCGGTATACTTCAGATGCAGATCAGCAGAGATCCTCTGGATTCAATCATTCAGCCAGACTGGAAAGGGTACTTCAGTGCTGCTCAAAATCGAGGTAATTCTCGTCCTCCTGTGTCTCTTAGGACTCCTTACTTCCCATACTCTGAGCGGTTTCACCCACGTACTTCTGGTGCTCGGGATCATTGCCGTCTTGGTCAATGTCATTGGTAGCAGAACGGTGCCAGAGACCAAACAGTCGCCGTCCTTGCGAACGACAGTATAAGGATGCGGGTGGAAGAGGGAAGGTTCCTCCTTGTTGTCGAGAGTGTGAGGGGGGATTATCGGCGGTGGTAGATGATGTGAGTAGCAGTTTTTCCAACTGCTAGCTGGAGAATAGGGTTGCAGGTTTCCGGTGCGCAAAGCGCGTGGCGGTTGATGTTCATAAGGGAAGAATTCCACCTTCGGGAGGAAACCGGATGCTCTCCAGAATACTTATGATGTCGGTATGTACACTCCTCGTCCTGTCCGGATGCACGCATTTTGTTGACGGTGCGCTGAGAAAAGATGTCACGGATGACGGAAGCATGGCACAGACCGGCACTGTACGGGCTGATGTCGATCAGGCCGACTCCATCTCTGCCGGCGCAGTGCAGGGAAATGGCGGGACGGACATCGACGATGACTCGATCGATCGGAGCACCGAGGCGTTTGTGGAGATGTACGGTCCAACCATCAAGCGGTACGCCGAACGGTATGGTCTGGATTGGCGTCTTGTGCTTGCGACCATGAAGCAGGAATCGGGGTTTTCGCCGACCGCGGTAAGTCATCGGGGGGCGACGGGGCTGATGCAGATCATGCCGGTCACAAGCGAAGAACTCTCCAGGATATTCAAGGTGGAGGACATTTCGCACCCGAAAGACAACATCCGGGGAGGGGTGTACTATCTGCGCAAGCTGTACAATCTGTTTCCCGGGGCCGGCGAAGGCGATCGCATCCGGCTAGCGCTGGCGGCGTATAACGCGGGTATCGGGCGCATTTATGATGCACAGGAGCTGGCGGCACACCTTGATCAGGACCCGATGGCCTGGGAATCCGTCAAGAATGCGTTGCCCCTGTTATCGCGAGACAATCAGGAGTTGCACCGGACGGTGTGGTCCCAGGATCGCCCGAGGTGCGGGTGGTTCCGGAATCCGGGAGAGACGCTGAAGTACGTGGAGAATGTGATGAACAATTATGACGAGTACCGGTTCATGTTCAACTGATGGACTCTTTTCACAAAAGTAAGGAGGCAGCCAATGAACACGAACAGCACGAAAGGCAGCTGGAAGGAAATCAGCGGAAAACTCAAGCAACGATATGCCAACCTGACGGACGATGATGTACTCTTTGTGGAGGGCAAGGAGGAGGAATTGTTGGGAAGACTTCAGAAGAAAATCGGGAAGAGCAAGGAAGAACTGCGAAAGGTGATCGCGAAGCTATGACGAGCCGCCCGTTTGTTGCGAACGAAGGCAGGGGAGCCCGCTTCTGCGTTATGTTTGTCCACGAGTTAAGGAGGATAGTATGAAAGCATCCAAGTTGGTCTTGATGATATGTGTGGCAATTGTTCTTATCGCTGCCGCAAATACGTCTCAGTCTTACGCACAGGTGCGGGGTGATCTGCGGCTGGGTTATTTCACCAATGGGTCGGACGCTTCACTCGGTGCCGGGATTATCGGAGGCATCGCACCGAATTTGTATCTCAACCCGATGGTCGAATATATCTTTGTCAGCGGGGCCACGAGTCTATTTTTCAGCGGCGATGGGCATTATGATTTTCCCATCCGTGATGATGCGCACGTTTGGCTGGGCGGTGGTTTGGGTGTGATGTACATGAGCGTGAACAGTGTTTCTGAAACCAATGTCGGACTCAATCTGCTGACCGGAGCCGCCTTAGGGACGCGTGAGTCAGTGTATCCCTATTTCCAGCTGAAGGGATTTTTCTCAAAGTCAACCAATGCACAGCTCGCAATCGGGTTGAGATTCTGACCCACTTGTTGTTCGCGATTGGATGAAGGTAGAAGGAGCCTTTGCAGCAACCTCGAAGTTCAGGTTGCCCTTCACCTTGTGCCTCTTCTGAACGGCCACCCTGGAGATCGCGGCCAGCAAGAGTTGTGTTTCTATCCTTCCGGTATTACCTTACAGAGTAATGAACATCCCTCGAGAACAGATTCACCGCATCCTCTGCATCAAGCCCCGCGGTATCGGTGACATCGTGTTGTCCACCATCATTCTGGACAGTCTTGCCGCGGCATTTCCATCCGCCGCCATCGATTATCTCACAGAGCACTTTGCCATGGATGCGGTGAGGAATACGCCGCTGGTCAACGACGTCATCGGCATGAAAAGAAATGAGCCTGTGTGTCTCACGGCGTGGCGCGTCAGGAGACGTCGATATGATCTTGTCATCGACCTCTGGAGCAATCCGCGGAGCGCCCAGATCACGCGTCTTTCGGGTGCAGGCTACCGCGTCGGGTATGGATATCGTGGTCGGAAGTATGCGTACAACATCCTGGGAACCGGCGAACGGGGAGACCACCATTCGGCTGAGCACAACCTTGAACTGCTGAAGCCCCTCGACATCCCGGTTGTGTCGCGGCGGATCCACTTCTCGACCCTCCCTGAAGACGACACGGCTGCGAGGCAATGGCTCCTTTCGCGGTTTGGCCAACGCCCGGTGATCGGGATTGTCCCCTCAGGCGGATGGCCATCGAAACGTTGCACGCCGGCAACGTGGATCGCCATGTGTCGGGGGCTGATGCAACGGTACCACCCTGCGTTTCTCGTACTGTGGGGACCGGGCGATGAGAACGATGCGGCAGCCATCTGCAAGGGAGTCGGGCAGGACATCGAACTCGCGCCGCCGACATCGGTTCGTCTCATGGCAGCCTTTCTTAAAATGTGTACGCTGGTGATTGCCAACGATTCGGGACCGATGCATATCGCTGCAGCGCTCGATGTGCCTACCATCGGCATCTTTGGCCCGACGGACCCCCGGAAGCACGGCCCTCTCGGGCGAAACGCAGGCTATATCATCAAAACCGATCTGCATTGTTCCATGTGCAATAAGCTTGAATGTCCATACGGGCACGAATGCATGACACAGCTATCGACTCAAGCTCTGCTCACGAAAGCGGACGAGCTTGCTGGTTCTCGCCTCCGGATCGACTCTTTGACCGCCTGAGTATGGAAACTGCCAGGAACTTGGAAACGGTCAAGCGCATCGCGCTCATCCGCGTCGGCAAGGTCGGCGATCTGATAGTCACCAATTTTGTTTTCCGCAAGATACGCGCCTCGTTTCCGGGCGCGACAATCATGCTCGTTACACTGCCGCGCAATCGCGAGCTTCTGCGCTACAATCACACCATGGACCACGTGCGGTACTTTCACAAAGGCATTGATATTCTCCCACTGATTGTCCAGCTCCGCATGTTCAAGCCGGATCTCTTCCTCGATTTCAACGACAATAGTAGCAGCACGAGCACCCTCCTGGCGCGTTTCTGCGCCGCACCGGTGAAGGTAGGTTTTGCATTTCCGAAGACCAGGCCATACCTGACCCATCCCGTTGAATGCCCCGCAAAGGACAAGACTCACATCACAGAACGCCTGCGACGCATTCCCGAAGCCATAGGATTGACATTCACTCCGGAAGAGGTGATGCCCTCGATGGAGTTGGGGCGGCAGGAAGCGGAAGAGGTGTATCGCCGGCTCGAAGCAGTGGGGAGCCGAGGCCTTCGATTGGTATCCGTCAACCTTAGCGCGGGGCATCCGAGCCGCTACTGGCAAACCGGCAAGTGGTGTCAACTTCTCGCGGAGATCGCAGCGGCGAGTCCTGCCATTTTATTCATTCTCCTCACCGCACATGGTGAAGAGGCTCTGGCATCGGAGGTGACCAGAGGGTTGCCTTCACTCCGCTTCTTCTGCCCTGAGCGGTTGGGGTTCCATCATTTTGCAGCGTTCATCGCCCAGTCCAGCCTCCTTCTATCGCCGGACACATCGGCGATACATATTGCCGATGCCTTCCGGGTGCCTGTTATCGGCTTGTATCCCGCCGTGGAATGGAACTACAGAAGCTGGCGATCCGTTGGGACGGCATCCGTCGCGGTGCGTCCGGCGAAGGGCGATGTAGCTGACATAGAGGTTCATGAAGTGATGGAAGCATACCGTAGCCTTTAAAGCAGCGAATGCAAAAGTTTCGCAGTAGATTAAACAAAATGCTCCCGTTTCGCGCTACGGATGCCCCTGGAAAAGCAGATTTGACGGAACATTGAGTGGCACAGGATGTGTAAGTGCAGTAGGGAAGTAGCTTGCCGGAGAAGGAGGGCCAGTCAATGAAAGTCCATGAAATAGTCCAAAGGCTGAAACGTAAGCCTCAGAAGAAGGCCATTACGGCGACTCAGGCCGATGTTGAATATTTTGCCAATCTCTACGCCAAGTATCTGAATCGCCTGGAATCCACTGCCTCGTATGTTCCGCAGGACGACCCGCCGACCGCAGGAAGAGATGAAGACATTTTCTGAAGTCGATGCCAGGAAGGTGCATCCGGGCAAAGAGGCCAGACTGGCGGTCTGACAGACCCTACTGATAGCAGCAGGGCCTTAAAGTGTATTCTATTTGCTTTTTTCCATGCGGCCCTTTATCTTCATCCCCCCCAGGGGACCCTGAATTTAGCCGACATGGAGGTTGGTCAATGGGAGTCCTAGAACTCTGCAAGTGGCTTGAACGTTGCCCTCAAGAGAAAACCCTTGCTGTCACCCGGCAAGAAGCCGAATGCGCCAGCAAGCTCTGCGACAAGTATCTGAACCACCTACAGTCCATTGCTTCGTATGTTCGAGTGGACCCGCCGACCGAAGAAGAGACTGGATTTCTTGTAGATGTCATTGCCAGGATGGCGCGTCAAGGCGAGGATATGTAGCCTGCCGGGCAGCAGTTTTCCCGCGTCTTTAAGACCCCCGCACGACACCGGCAGGGGTGCTGCTTCATCAATATGGATCATTGGAGTAGCAGCATCTTCCTCGACTGCACGAGGCCTCCTGCAGTGAGTCTGTAGATATACACTCCGCTTGCCAGACCTTTTGCATCGAACTTCACTTCGTAATTACCGGGTTCCTTCGTCTCGTTAGCCAGCATTGCAACCTCCCGCCCCAGCAGGTCATAGACGCCGAGCCTCACCCTAACTGCTACTGGCAACCGAAAGCCGACCACTGTTGTCGCATTGAACGGATTTGGGTAGTTCTGTGCCAGTGCACAGTCCGATGGAGCTTCGGCTCCACGCAGTAACGCCACCGAGACTGTTCCAGGATCAGTACCGGTTTCCAGCCATTGCACAATCCTCGCGTTCTCCGCATCCTGTTGAAGTTCCCATCGGGCGTAGTCCTCCGGCCACCAGCGGTAGAGGTCGCCGAGTGGGAATCCATTCATACCAGCGTTCACCAGCGTCGGGTTTGTATAGGCCAGGTCTTCCGTGAGGGGCCAGATTCGCTGCAGGGACAACTCAGGCGCGTAGGCCCAATCTATATCTTCGGCGTCATACCACCGGTAGTACAAGAAGGTCTTGATCTTGGCAGTGTCACTCGGAGGGATGTTGAAGTGAGGGTTTGTTGAATCGTAGCACGCACTCCTGTTCATCAACGGGAACAACTTGTGTCCATTTGCATCCGTGGCGTCAAAGAAGTGAATGGTACGCGCATTCATCATGGGCTGAGGTGCTGGTATATCGTCGAGTTGTCCTGTCTGGCGGTAGTACTCGCTCGCGGGATTCTTGTTCATCCAATTCCGGAGCCACGTCTCGATGTAGTAGCTGTTGTTGGCATACAGGATATGTCGATCCTGATCAGCGAAAGGGACGGTATGGTCAAACTGGGACACGCTGTCAATCCAGATTGTCCCGCCGTACGGATCTGCCCCTGCCAGCGCTGGGATATGCCCGAACATCTGCGTGTTCACGAAGACGCAATTGGTGATCGCGAGTCGCCTCCACCAGCCGGATTCCAGAGGGAACATCACGACATTGAGGAACGTACAGTGATTGAAATTCACGGAGTCTGCGTAGTTGCCGGACTCCTGTTGGTACACATAGCCGATGTTTGCGAATGTGCAATTCTCGAAAGTCACACTTTCTGAATGCCAGCCCTCACTGCTGAAGGGGAAGGAAAGGGCTCTTCCATAGTAATTGAAGTGCTCATCAACACAGTTTCTAAAGTAACAGTCCTTGAAAAAACCCCGGAAGTGCTTTGCGGTTATTCCCACTGCTCCGCTTGCGTTTGCCGGAATGCCCGAACGGTCAAAGATGACGCCATCGAACACTGCGACCTGTCCGTTGACCGTATCAGGGGAATCCTCGATCTGCAGACTCACAGACATCCTTTGACCGTTTGTTCGTGCATACAATAGCCAGAGATTCTTCAGCGTGATGTTGCCAAAGCACCGGAAGTTGAATTGCGGAAAACCCACCGTGTCCGACCACACAAGTTGAGGCGGTGCTGAATCCTGTGTCTTTCCTGGCTTCTGCGCAATGATGGTCAGGTGCGCTCCTGCAGGGACCGTGATTGTCCCGGTCAGCAGGTAGTAGCCGTGAGGCTCAAGCCGAAAAACGGTTTTGGAAAGAGTACCTGATGCAGTGACTGTCCTTATTGCTTCGTTGAGATGCCCGATACTCGGCGGGATGTCGCTTGGCACGTCAACCGTATCCGTCTGGGCGCCGGCTTGGGGCAGAGCCAGGAGACAGAGTGCGACGAGTTGTGCTACGGCAGAACAGTGCTTCAAAATGCGCCCCTTTCTCATCCGGGCATTTGAGACAAGAGGAACTACACACGAAACGGACCGGGACTCGGAATCAGAATCCACGAGAATCTACACAGCAGCGTGGTGTAAGTCAATGTGGCAGCAGAATTTCGGCTTGACATTGGCTGGTGGAACCTTTAAAATCTACTAAATTCCTGATTGTCCGCACTCCACGGATACGCACTCTGCGTGTCCATCTCGAACTCATCCAGGGAGAACAAACGTGCCGAGAGGACGGACTTTTCTGCTCAGGCTGACAATGATATCGGTATTCATTGTTGCGGCCTTTGTTTTCATGTTATCAGGGTGCGAAGGAAATCGTGATGAACCTGCGAGTCCGGTATCATCAACGACCTCGATGACCTCCGGCCAGCAGATCCCGTTGTCGAAGAGTGATTCCCGGATTCTTGCTGCGATGCGTGTGCAGGAAAAACACACGCAACGGCTCATGGCGTCGAGGGACGTTGTCGGAACCGCGGTGGGACTCAATGATGCGGGTGATGTTGTGGTGAAGATCTACACGGTCAGGGAAGGTGTCGCAAATCTCCCCGCGAACCTTGATGGCATGAAGGTCGATGTTGAAGTCACGGGGGTCATTCGCGCGATGGGTAAGCCGATTGGTGGCAGTCGGGTGGACCACAAAGCAATTCAAACCCCGCCGATCCAACTTGGTACTTCTGGCGGGTGGGGAAATGATCTTGCGAATGGTTACTGCTGCGGAGGAACACTGGGGTCGCTCGTAACTAAGGGCGGAAAACAGTATATCCTCAGCAACTATCATGTTCTTGAAGCTGACATCGTAATGGGTGGAAACAACCGAGTAGCGGCGAACGGTGATCCGGTGATCCAGCCGGGTTTGATAGATGTGAACTGTGGTGCCAGCAAAGCGCAAGCCGTGGCCAGTCTTGTTCTCTCCCACAGCCTCCCTAGATCGAACGTAGATGCTGCGATTGCTGAGGTAGTCTCGGGTACGGTCAGTACTGACGGCGCAATCCTCGAGATTGGCACCATTTCTTCGCAGACCATTACCGCATCACTCAATCAGGCGGTAAAGAAAAGTGGGCGCACGACAGGTCTCTCGCGCAGCACAATCTCGGGATTGAATGGCACGGTCTCAGTGACGTATGAGAATGAATGTGCAGGAGGTATGGCATTCACGAAAACATTCACTGGTCAGATTGTCATCGCCAACAAAGGAAGCCGATTCTTGAATAGTGGAGACTCCGGCTCATTGATGGTTGAGGACAAAGCGACCAATCCCCGCGCCGTAGGACTTCTGTTTGCCGGTAGCAGCTCACTTGCGGTCGCAAATCCGATCGATGAAGTACTTAAGTTCCTTGGTGCAACAATGGTGGGTAACTAATCTTACAATGCTGCGACTGATCAGCCACCCACCTTGCACATCTCAGGGTGGGTGTTTTGTTTCACGGTTCAGGGATTTAACGTGAAAACAGTGTCGCAGGGAAATGGTGCAGTGATAGTAGTCACCGTCTGTGTTTCCATGATTGCGATCCAAACGGGGTGTGAGCAAAGCGCGAAGAAAAATGTCCAGACCGAGACTGCACAAACGATGAAAGACATTAATGAAGTGATCAAGGTGTACGCCGACAGCCTGATGGCTATCCCCGGCGTCGTGGGTCTCTACCACGGTTTGGATGACGATGGAAAGTCATGTCTGAAGGTCATGGTGAAGGAGAAGACCCCGGAGATCTCAAAACGGATACCAGAGCGGATTGAGGGATTCCCTGTCGTGATTGATGAGACGGGGGAGATCAAGCCAATGAAGTGATTTTTCTTTTGTTCTCTCATGTCCGGTCAGCAACTGTTGGCCGGGCTTCTTTTTCTCCCCACACAGCCACAGCCTCCGTCACCCGAACGATCTGTAACTCTGCGATCACTGCGGCGACGGCATTCGCTCATCCTCCGAGAGAAGTGCCTGAAACCGTGGATTGCTCCTGAGCGGGTCGTAGATGGGATCGAGGCGAAGTTCAGCCTTCGTGAGCACACTGGGGACAGACAAAAGCTGTTCGATTTCGCTAATAGCCTTGGCGTCGTGGCCAAGAATGACGTGAACTTGCATCACGCCGATCTCGAGTACTTTGCCGCCATTGTTTGAAAATTTCAGCCCACGGTGAAGAACCTCGTTTGCCTCGCGAAGAGCATCCTCACGCTTACCAAGAATGGCGAAGGCCCTCGCGAGCTGCAAGTGATTAGGTTCCCAGTCGGGCTGCAGTTCTACCAGTTCCGAATACTCTGCTGCCGCTACCAGAGCTTGCTCATTTGCCTTTGCGTGCTCCCCCATGAATCTGTAGATGTCCGATTTCATGAGAGGGTCCGTCGAAGAGTCCGCATTGCAGAATGCGAGTGCTGCAGCGTACTCTCTCTCGTAAAGGCGGATCCTGATCTCGCCGCCGGTCAACTTCTCCTGTGTGTTCCTTCGCGTCTCATCCAGCACTTCCTTTGCCCGCGGAAGATCACCTCGACCCAACAAAGAAGTTGTGAATTTCCAGCTGTAGGAACCTGTCCTGCGTGGTTCAAGTGCAATCACGACGTCGCTCATTCGCTCCGCGTCCGCAAATTGGCGTATGCAGAAGTACCCCCAGCAGACGAAATTCGCCGACATGAAACTTGGGTCTAGCTCGTAGGCCTTGAGAGTATACCCGAGCCCCTCCTTCTCATATCCTTGGGCTGTGAGGAGTGCCCCCACCGTAACAAGAAACTCACTGTTGCCGGGCTGGTCATTCAGGGCCAATTGAAACTCGGCGAATGCACGTATTGAATCCGGTTCAGCATAATAGTAGTATGCACCTTTGGCTTGATGGATTTCGGGAAGATCCGGCTCAAGGGCTTTGGCTTTCTCAAGGGCGGCCCTCGCCTGATTCATTCGTTCGGCGGAGCGCACTTGTTCAAAGAACATCTGCTCACATCGCACCAGCGAAAGCTTCGCCCAGGCTATCGCGAATTTGGGGTCAAGCGCGACAGCTTTCTCGAGCAACTCGGCTGCCCGGCTGTCTTCCTCCTTCGATTGGGCAATCATCCAAGTGCGGTTCCCCATCAGGTAATAGTCATACGCTTCTGTGTTTTCTGTGGGCTTGCGCCCGATGAGCAACTTTTCACGCGGAGTCAGGTTTGCCCTCAGTTCGGATGCAATCTTTTCTGAAATTTCACTCTGAATGGCAAAAATATCTCCGTACGGCTTCTCATATGTGTCTGCCCAGATGTGATTCTCACTCTGCGCGTCAATCAGCTGCACCTGAATGCGTATGCGCCCCCCTGCCTTCTGGACGCTCCCTTCCATCAGATAGTTCACCCCCAGCTCCTGACCGATCTGCCTCATAGTCTTCCTGGTGTCGCGGTACTGCAGAACGCTGGTCTGCGCCTTTACTTTGATCTCCTTGATCCTGGTAAGATGCGTCAGGATCTCACCATGAATACCGTCGGCAAACGTCTGATCATCCTCTGTCTTGCTAGGCGTATTCAGAGGGAGCACTGCGATGGATCTTTCTCCCGCTGGCAGGTTGTCGACATATCGCACTTTCGCAAACCACGCCGCAGTGACAATCAGCGCAACGACAAGCAGAATGCCGAGAAGGAGAGGTACCGGTCGTTTCCACAATGATGATCTCATCACGGCATGCGCTGAGTCAGGCACAATGGGACCGGCTGTTGATCCGGATTCCTTCGTGAGCTTCCGCAGAGCAACCAGAATTTCATTCACATGTTGAAAGCGCTCCTGCGGCTGCTTTGCCAGCGCCTTGTCGACAATCCGTTCCGCGTCCATCGGGATTCCGGTGCGCAGGCCGGTGATGGGAGCCGGCTCAGCATTGAGAATGGAATAGAACACGGCGTTCTCATATTCCGCCACAAACGGGCGCTTGCCGGAAAGCATCTCGTAAAGAAGGGCTCCCAGGGACCAGATATCGGTTCTGTGGTCGGCTGATTCACCCCGCACCTGCTCGGGCGACATGTATGCTGCCGTGCCGAGCGTGGAGCCCGTCTTTGTGAGCATCGTCTGGCCGGAGAGTTTTGCCAGTCCGAAGTCCACAATCTTGGCCACACCGTCCGACGTGACCATGATATTTGCCGGTTTGATGTCGCGATGCACGATGCCGTGGTCATGCGCTTTGGCCAGACCCTGCGCCACCTGGAGGGCAATATCGATCGCATCTTCGAACTTGAGCGGACCGCGCTCTATCTTCTTCTTGAGCGTTTCGCCTTCAAGGTATTCCATGCTTATGAACATCTGTCCGTCGGGAGTTTCGTCGATGTCGTAGACGACGCAGATGTTGTTGTGCTGAAGCGCCGAGGCTGCTTTCGCCTCATGGATGAAGCGCTGTTTCGCATCGGGATCGCGTGTCAGGTCGGGTGGCAGAAACTTGAGGGCTACGAAGCGATCGAGCTTGAGGTCTTGGGCTTTGTACACCACACCCATGCCCCCCCCACCGAGGTGCTCGAGGATCTTGTAATGAGAGACCGTCTGACCGATGAGGGTAGCCATGACAGTTCCTGTAGGAGGGAGAACGGCAGCAAGATACACCTGGCCGCGATGAGAGTCAAATTGCCCATAAGGTGGGGAGGGGACTGGATCCAAGAGAATCAGATCCAAGAGAATCAGATCCAAGAGAATCAGATCCAAGAGAATCAGACTTTCAGGAATTGACAATCCTGGTGGGGGGTATTATATTCTGGCCACATAGGTCTCCCTGCGGTGGACGGGGCGGTTGCCGTGTGGGACCTGAGAGCGCAAGTCCGATTCTTGCTCCTGCTCTTACACTCCCATCTCTCCTACGGATTCCCTGAGCATCCCATCAACCACAACTCGCCGAGCACGAGTCGTCATGGGTATTACCATGCACGGGCGCTGCCGGTCAGACGGAGGGCTCCAAGGTGCCTCGTTTCAGCAAGGGTTGCATCATTCCCTGAAACACCACTCTACAAGGAGAAAGATCATGAGAGATGCGTCTGCATCTTTGATGATAGTCTTTTGCATAGCGCTCATGGGCTGTGCGAGTCGACAATGACACCCTGATTCAGATCGGCCCGCGGAGGATAGGAAAGTTTCAGGATGAGAGATGGGAACAATACGAGGTCTGGGAAAGAATGAAATAAGGGAGCAAAAGGAGGACACAATGACGATTTCACGTGTGTGTCTCGCATTTGCTATTGCCCTTCTTTGTCATCATGCACCGGCTCAGTGGGTGCAAACAAATGGCCCTGAGGGGGGACCCGCGAGGGGCGTGGCCGCCCAGGGACGGTACCTCTTTGCAGGTATGTACGAAGGCGGTGTCTATAGGTCCACAGATAACGGGGGAACCTGGAGTCAGCCCGTAGCGGGTCGGCCCTCAATATTCATCTATACCCTTAACATCATCGGGTCGAAGCTGTTTGCGGGAGGTCTTGGGGGCATCTTCGCATCCACCGACAGCGGCGTGACATGGAATTCATCTCAGACCGGCCTGTCGGGAGAAGTCCATGCCATGGTAGCCAGCGGTACGAATCTGTTTGCTGGCACGTATAGCGGCGTGTACCTCTCGACAGATGACGGCGCGACGTGGACGAAGGCCGCAACCGGTCTGACCAACACGAAAGTAACTGCTCTGGTTGTCAAAGGCACTGACCTCTTTGCCGGCACTCAAGGGGGCCTGTTCCGCTCTACTGACCAGGGTGCAAACTGGCTGGATGCTGAATCCGGTATCACGAACACCAATATCAATGCCCTCGCGGTCAGTGGCTCGATCATCTTCGCCGGGTCGTACGGCGGTGTCTTTAAGACGACCAACAACGGGGTGACTTGGTCAGCGGCAAACACCGGTCTTTCCTCCCTGGCAGTGATGTCGCTTGCGGTAAGTGGCTCAGGGTTGTTCGCAGGGATATCTTCGGGAAGCATCTTCGTTTCGACAAACAGCGGAGGTAGCTGGGCTGCCACCGGCACCGGATTGCCCAGCTCGACGCCGTGGGGTCTCGTTTCGATTCTCTCTTCTCTGTACGTGTGCAACGAGGGGGGCGTATTCCGCTCCACGGACAATGGAGCGAACTGGGCTGTCTTGAATCGGGGCTTCCTGCATCAGACTACGCAGGCCTTCGCTGTCATCGGCACGACGCTCTTTGCCGGAGCCTTTGGAGGTGTCTTCCGCACCACGAATGACGGAGACATTTGGACACGGGTAAACACAGGCTTAGTGAACACGGGTGTTTATTCGCTGATAGCAAACGGCGGTGAGTTGTTTGCAGGGTGTGTCCCCGGCGTGTATCGGTCCACCAACAGCGGCGACAACTGGACGTACGCCGGGACCGGTCTCGCGGGCCCGAACGTGTTCAGCCTTCTTTTCAAGGGGTCATCTCTCTTCGCGGCAACAGCCGACGGAGTGGGGCTCTCGACCAACCGCGGAACCTCATGGACGATGCTGGACGCCGGCCTCCCGAGCTCCAGTGCATTCTCGCTCGCCATCATCGGGAACACACTTTTCGCCGGCACAGGGAGCGGTCTCTTTCACAGCACAGACGATGGCGGCCACTGGATCGCCGATACGGCAAGCCTTCCTGCGAAGCCGATCTATTGTCTTCTCTTAAGCAAGACTACGCTGTTGGCGGCAGCGTACGCCGTCGGCATGTACGCCTCCAAGGATTCGGGAAAGACCTGGACCCTTAGCAACACCGGCATCACCAACACCGCGTTCCTCTCAATTGCCGGAACCGGGAGCAATGTATTTGTCGGATCCACGGGCGGGCTGTTTCTGTCGACAAACAACGGAGCAACGTGGGAAAGTGCGAAGGGCACACTGCCCAGCGGGTATACTACCGGTCTGGGCATCAAAGGTCAGTACGTCTTTGCCGGTTTGTTCCGGAAGAGTGTCTTTCGACGGCCGCTCTCCGACATGATTGTTGAAGTCTGCGAGGCAAGGGACAAAGGGGTCAGGGAATTCGTGCTCGAGCGGAACTACCCCAACCCCTTCAATCCTGCGACCACTATCCGCTACGGCCTGCCCAATCGTACGCACGTGACGCTCACTGTCTTCAACACTCTCGGTCAGCAGATTACCTTTCTCCAGAATGGGGAGCAGGATGCCGGGTATCACGAGGCCAAGTTCGAGGGGAGCGGTCTCTCAAGCGGCGTGTACTACTACAGGATGGAAGCGGGATCGTATGTGGAAACGAAGAAGCTTTTGCTGGTTCGTTAGCGGTGCCATCTGATGAGATGAAGACGAGGCTCGGGATTACTTCCGGGCCTTTTCCTTATTTCACGCGCCACCCCTCATTTCCGAAAATCAAGCACAGAAATCGGCTTCTGGACTCTCTCAACAAGAGCACCCTTGATGAAGGAGCTGCTCCGGGAGAGGGGCGAGATGACCATCCTGAAAGACGTAAAATGCCTGGATCAGGAACATAATCAGTATATGCAAGATCTGAAGAGCATGGGCCACTCGGACTAAATCGGTGGACCGATGTCATCGTATCGCGAAAAACCACGAGACCTGGTTGGGTTTTGGCAAATTATTGTCAAGGGAACCAATAATATTCGAAGTCAGTTATAGATACCATGCGGTAGTCCACTTGGGGTCATTGGAGGAGAAGCAGATTCCGGGATCTTTCATCAGGTGTTAGAGAGAAGGTTTCTGGTACCTAATCCATATCACAATTGCAGAACCCATCATAAAGGAGACTCACTATGCCACTGTTCATGGACATTCACAAGCACGTACCGGGCCTCACCGCAGAAGCAGTTACTGGAGCCCACGCAAAAGACCTCGAGATTCAGAAGAAGTACGGGGTGCAGTATCTGAAATACTGGTTCGATGAAGGCTCAGGAAAGGTATTCTGTCTTGTCAGCGCTCCCAACAAGGAAGCTGCGATGAAAGTGCATCGCGATGGTCATGGTCTGGTTGCCGACGAAATCATCGAGGTCAAGGAAGGAATGTAACACAGAAGGATACGTAGGAGGCCAGACTCACGCCGGCCGGTTCTGCATATGCGGGCCCTCAAAACCTCCAACATCATACTGTTCCCTAATGATGATTAGATCGGCCATGACTACCAAACAAGTCAGTCTTCGCTTGAAAACCATTCCGAATTGGTCGAAACGCGCTCAAAGAATTCTTCGAACATTCAAATTCGAGGGATTCTTGAAAAGTATCGATTTTGTCGACCGGATCGCAAGGAAAGCTCAAGAAAGTAATCACCATCCGGATATCGATATCCGTTTCAACAAGGTGACATTGAAGCTCACGACGCATGATGAAGGAGGGCTTACCGAGAAGGACTTCTCCCTTGCCCGGCAATGCGATCAGGTCTTCTCCAAGCATTTTGCGTCGTAATCAATGCAGCCTCCAATCCAAAACTGTATGGAAGTGGGTACCTGTGTCTTTCAATCGGCCCGGGCAGCGATGTCCGGGCTCTTCTTTTTCCGCGGCCTCGACCAAGGATGGCCTGTACAGGTCGGGAAAGACCAGGAGATCAAGGCTCTGTCAGAGATGAACGTGCTTCAGGAGTTTGAGAGTGACCTTTGGAGTAGCGCTCAATGGGCCTCAGCCGTCGAGCCGCCGCTCTGGACCTCTCTTCACAGCCCACCCCGGCGACCGACGGGGTCCTTCCTCGAGCCGCAATGGTTCCTCCGGCAATAACCTCGAAAGGACAACGTGAGAACACAGACAGCGATCATCTTCAACCCGGAGGGGGGCCCTCTATTTCTCCGGGGACGGAAATAGTACGTAAGCAACAACAGCGACCCCGAGCACCCCAAGAGCAGCCATCCCGTACCGGAGCAGCCTCCTCCGCTTCTGCGGGAATGCCAGAGTGTGCTTCCGTGATCCGCCAGTCTGAACAGTCCCGTCTGAATTGGATCGAAGATCTACGATCAGCTCGTGGAATTGCCTGCAGCGATCCTCTGGACTTTTGGAAAGACATTTCGCCACCACCTGGTCCAGAGTGGCCGGGGCATCCTTTCGAAGTTCGACGAGAGGAAGTGGATCCGAGTTGAGAATCGAGTAGAGGAACTTCATGGCGACGGTACGGGTGAGCTTGAGGCCCTCGCCCTTGTAGACGACGCCCATCCCGCCTTGGCCGAGCTTTGAGAGGATATTGTAGTGCGAAACCGTCTGACCGACGAGTGTAGCCATGACAGTTCCTTCAGGAAGAGGGATGATGGCGAGTTAGCTCAGAAAATGAGCATAGTCAAACGCGGGCGAGACGAGGGGAGTCCTCCAGAAATAACGAAGCCCGACGGCGTCGGGCTTCGTTGCACATCGAATTGGTGCGGGGTAGACGAGGGTCTGGACGAACCCTCATAATGTTCGAATTCGGACTGAAACCGGCAAAGAGCGGGGCGATCATTCCGTGATAACCACAGCCAACTACGTCTTTTTCGCTAATTTCTTCCTACGCTTCGGATTGGGGGTTAGGTCACCCTTTTCATGTCTCTCCTTGATGATTTCCAGAATGTATGGCGCCAGGATCTCCGATGCTCTCTCAAGTCGCTCAGTCGGCGAGAGGTTGGGATTCAAAGAGTCGAAAGATGGAACCCGTGCAGCACATCACGCGCCGCATAGATTGCCGGCGTTGAACCCGGAATATCGACCATGCTTCTCTTGAAACGCTCATTGGGAAAGAAATTCACGTTGTTCGGATCGACCACCGACACGCCATCGACAATGAAAAAATACGGCTAGAGATTTGGCTCAACCGGACCCACTGTGACACTCCAGATACCGGCTGTGTCGCGCTGAAGACGCTGAGGGACCTTGATGAATTCAGCGTTCAATTCTATTTTCTTGGCATTGGGGGCTTTGAAACAAAACGTCACGGTGCAGTCAGGATGCACGATAGGCGATTCGATCGGTTGGACCCAGGACCTTTGTGCCTTGACGGGAACAGCGAGAACGAGCACATGAAGCCATACCAATACGCCGAGAACGCTTCTCTTTTTCATGTGTCTAGTCTTTCCCAATGTCTGTTTCGGAAAAGACCCATGTGAAGTGAAGGCAAGACCATGCAGGTCAGTGAGTTTCCTCCACAATCATTTTGTCAAAATTGAAAAAGTCGCCTCCAGCAACGAACTTCAGCACATGTTGACCGGCATCGAATTTCACCGTCTTCTTCATAATCGTCCAGTTCTGAAATCCTTTAGTATTGGGAACCACAACAGGACCTGTTCTATCCGCACCATCGCATTCCAGACGGAACCTCCCGCTATCGTAGGATGAAGCAACATAGACAGAGATCTGGTATGTTGCAGAGTTGCTGACAGTAACCGTGTACGCCATCCATTCTCCCGCATGGATCCACCCCACGTCGTAGCCGCCTGCAGCGCATTCCTCAATATCCACTCCTTCATTGAGCCGATATTGTCCCCCTTCATTGACCTCATCTCTGTCGTAGTACGCATCACCGGAGCAGCCGATATCGAAGTCTTCGGCTTCAATAGCGCACGGGATTAAATGTCGTGTATATGCTTCCTGTATCATCTCACAGACTTCCAAGAGTTTCCAGCCAAGATGCGAGCTGTCTTCCAAGTTGACTAGTCCTGCCCTGGCTCCTTGTGCGAGGACCGAGTTCACGGACAACGCTAACCCGGGAAACTGTTTGTTCGAAATTCTGAGCAGTCCACCGTGTGCGCTTTCGACTCTCCACACTTGGTTGTCACTATGTGATGGAATCGACATTGTGAGTCGGTGACCTAAAGGATCGTACTCCAGTACCTTCCGGTTGTTGTCGCGGCTCAGAATCCTGTAAAAGCCCTTCCCTGTGGACTCCAAATTCCACTGGTTTTCAGGGACCTTTCTATTTCCGGTCATTGTCAGATCAGAACCAAGCACCAGACTGCCAGTGTTGTTGCCAGGGACGAGGTAATAATGCCGTGCGCAGTCGAGATCCGCATACTTGTCGAGTGGCGGGATTTTTCCATCGAACCGGAATCTCAGAACGTATGCCATCTCTTCGAAAGACCGTTCTGGCAGGCTCACGACCACTCCGTTTACGTCCTGGATGAATTCCAACGGCAGATATTTCCCGGCCCCGCCGTTGAGAAGTTCTACAGATCTGAGGTTCTTGAGATCGATCCTTGTGGAAGACAATGCAGCGAGCCGTATGTCCTTCTGTCCATTTCCCCAACCCAGCAGAATCGCATACAGCGCCGAGTTGTCTTTCGACTTCGTGTAACGAACATCCCTGGCTGTTCCCTCAGCCGGAGCCGTGAAGATGCCGAAGGCGGCTCCCATCTTTGTCGGTCCCTCACCGTATGTTTCCCACGCCCGCGTTGCGTAGACTGCCTCACCGTACTTCTTAAGCCAGACACCCATCGCAAGCAAAACCTCCTTTTGTTCCTGTGGGATCATACCGTCAGCCCTCGGAGAAATGTTGAGAAGCAAATTCCCGTTCTTGCTGATTCTGTCCAGGAAGCCGTGCAGGATCTGTTTCTTGGAGTAGTATCTAATCCCCTCGGTGTAGCACCAACTCGATGAACTGATGGCATCATCGGTGAGCCAGTAGTTGTCGGTGATATCCGTAGGGCCGCCTCGTTCATAGTCCAGCACAGCACATTTGTCGTTCAACCCATCCTTGTATGTGGCTACGACTTCCTTGTTCCACTCAGCAGCCTTGTTGTAGTAGTAAGCCAGGAAGCGCAGAAGAACTGGTTGCGAAATGGCAGGCAAGTTGAAATCCTGCCAAAGGACGTCGGGTTCGTAGTTGTCGATGATTTCCTTGTGCTTGCTTAACCAGAACGCCTCGTTTTTGTCTTTGCCCTGCTGTCCATAGAGCATTTGAAGCTTCGGATCGTTCGTTTGAGGAACCACATTGTAGTATCCGGTGATATTGTACGCATGGTGCATAGAAAGGACTATCTTCATGTTTCTTTTACGGATCGCATCAGTCAGCAAACCAACGAGATCAAGTTTGGGACCCATGTCTTTCGCGTTCCATGGATTGACCCTGCTCGCCCACATCGAAAAACCATCGTGGTGCTCGGCCACGGGGCCTGCAAACTTTGCCCCTGCATCAACAAAAAGCTGTGCCCATTCGTCAGGATCGAACGCTCCGCCTTCCGACTTAAGTCTCGGCGTAAACTGAACACCTTTCCCCTGCTTGTCCTTTGCCCCCATAACAAAGTTGCTGTATGGCCACTGGGCTGGGTCCCCGTAGACCGCCGTATGGTGTTTGTTTTCCGGCGACCCTTTGATGTACATGCTGCGGGGATACCATTCATTGCCAAATGCCGGAACGGTGTACACCCCCCAATGGAAATAGATGCCGAACTTGGCATCCTTGAACCACTCGGGCACTGGGTTCGACTTTTCCAGCGAGGAAAAAGTCGGCTGAAACCCTGACTTCTGAGTCTGAGCCGTGAGGTTGCCGATGATTCCAGTCGCGAATAGAAGAATGGTGAACGTAATCATGCACCTCATGTCTCTTTGCCTTTCTCAGATATGCACGTGAATGTCACAGAGGAGATGAGGACCCTCATGGGTGGTGGCCACATTAAGTAACCGGCGTTCTGGTCTATTGAATATTTACGACGATCTTGTTCCCTGAATACTTGACCGTCCGATCTATCGCTGCCGATGACTCGATGCCACCCCCCCTGTTTCCTTGCACCACCACGATATTGAACGTATGTTCCTTCATCATTCGAGGAAAAGACCCCTTCCGCGTATCAATGGTCAGCCGCCTCTGCGCATCGCTCCATTGAAATGTGATGAGAGAGTAGAGGCCCTTTTCGTAATTGTAATTGTCACTTTCGTCTTCATAGAGCGTGAACTCACCATCAGCGCCGGGATAGATTCTGATTTCGATAGGATCAGTGCTCTCTGTGGAATACTGGATACATGGCCCCATCGGAACGACCGACCCCGCTCTGACAAAGAGTGGAATCTTGTCCAAAGGAGCGGCAGTTCGTATCGTCTGTCCACCGTCGAACCGTTCGGCGGACCAGAAATCGTACCAGACTGCATGCGCCGGCAAATACACATTCCATTCAGCAACACCGGTTTCAGTAACAGGGGCAACCATAATGGCTTTGCCGAACATGAACTCAAAGGGGTGGTTCAAAGCAGAGACATCCTCACGGAAGTCCATGACCAGGGGCCGCATCACGGTCGATCCGCCATTTGTGATTTGCCATGCTTCGGAATAGATATACGGCAGCAAGCGATAGCGAAGCCCGAGCATCTTCCGCATGTTTTCTTCAACCTTCGATCCATACTTCCAGGGCTCCGTCTCTGTTTGGTACCCATGTATCCGGAAGATGGGATTGAAAGCTCCCCATTGAAACCAACGGGTGAGCAGTTCTTGGTATTTCTCATCCGCATACTGCGATGGCCCAGGACGAAAAAAGCCGCCGATGTCGGTGGTCCAGTATGGCAATCCCGTGATGCAGTAATTGAGCCCTGCTACAATCTGCCGGCGGTAGCCATCCCACGTTCCCCCAACATCACCTGACCAGTTGATAGTACCGTAACGCTGTTGCCCAAGGAACGCCGAGCGCGTCAGGATGCAGACTCGTTTCTCGGATGTTGTCTTACGCTGCCCCTCGTACACCGCCTGACTCACATACAGCGGATACGCAAGACGATAGATATCACCGGGCCCGAGGTAGGTCTTCATCCCGTGCAGGGCATCGTTCTCCGGTTCGGTCGCATCCATCCACCATGAATCGACGCCATAGGAAAACAGATTCTCGTTCAAAGTATTCCAGTACGTTTCCCTTGTGACTGGATTGAAATAGTCCAACCATTTACTATCCGATACATAGAGATCTTTCGAAACGTACTCTTTTCCAATTGCGGAATTCTTGTCCGGATTCGACCAAATCGAAATGTTGAAGTGGGCGTTCAAAGCGTGAAGCTTGTCGATAAAACCTGCCGGATTAGCGTAGTTTGTTGTATCAAATTGTGGGACACCCCAGCCAATATTGCCCCAGTATTGCCAATCCTGCACGATAACATCCACGGGGATATTGTTTTTGCGAAATTCCTCAACCGTCTCCACAAGGTTTTTGCCGGAGGCATAGCGTTCACGGCATTGCCAATAGCCATACGCCCAACGCGGCAGCATGGGAACGTAGCCAGAGAGGTTTCTGTATGTGGCGATAACGCTGTCGGCAGACGGTCCATTGAACACGACGTAGTCGAGCAACTCTGCATTGGGTGAACGAAAGGTGGTCGCGTTGCTCACACGTGACCACGACACCGTAGGCCTGTTACTTGCTTTGCAGACCACCTGGACTCGATGTTCACCCGCCCCAAGATGAACCAGTGCGCTCGCTGTAGGAGGAAGCCAGAAATTACTCTGGTCAATGCACGGCTTGCCGTCGATTGCAACATACTGTCGGTTGCCCATGTCACCGAGGTTGAGAAACACGGAGTAGACTCCATCCTCGTGAACGACTAACTTCCCCACGTACAACATCTGGTTCTGCGATATTTCCACCGTCCCGGAAGTAGTTGTCACTTCAACCATTTTCTCCCCCTCACCAGCTGAGCGCACTTTATTCTCGAGTGGAACAGGATGGTCGGCCGGGTTGAATTCCGTCAGCCCGTACTGATGCCAGAGCAATCCGTACCCTTTGCTCGAGTATACGAACGGGATCGCGATCTGGGAGTTCACCTGCGTCAGCCTGCGACTGATGCCTTTTATGTTGTAGTGTCCGTCCTGAAACTGTCCCAACCCAAAAAGGCACTCGTCGGCGGGAGATTCAAAACTCTGTTCAACCACATAGCACGGCTTGCCCATGACAGAGTCTGGCACCAACGTCCGTGTTCCCGCCTTTTCGCTCAGGAATATTTCTCCCGAACTATCTTCAAAAGCTAATCTGCCATCTTGCTTGTCGAGAGCGACGACCATGTTTCTGACTCGCACCTCGAGTGTTGAGGGCGAATCAGAGACCGTAAACCTGGGAGTCCGGACAGCTGAAGTAAAAACAAGTTCAGGCACCCGATCATCAACACGTTTGAAGAGTTTGATCCTGACGGCATTGTCAGCCAGGGGACAAATGCTCAGTGTCCCTTCCGGCAGAACGACATTCACTCTATCGGAGAGCTGCTCATACCCGCGTGTGGCTTGTCCCACACAAAAGGAGGGGAACAGAACGACCATCAAAGAGAAAAGAGATTTCATGGTTCGCGGGTAAGCAAATGTCCGTTTGGTTGTTTGTTTTGCTACCGGTTTCGCAGGAATTGTTCTAGGGTTTGACTACGACTTCTTTCCCATGATATGCTACGACTCTTTCATATGTGCCTACGGTCTCCATTCCGACACCCTTGTCCCTGGAGACCCACACAATGTTGAAGTCCCTTTCGTTGAGCATTCCAGGGAACGAACCGGTTCTATCACTGATTGTCAGGGCCTTTTTCGCATCATCCCAGCTGAATGTAATTGTCGAGTATGCACCTTTCTCATAGCCGTAATTGTCGTTCTCGTCTTCGTACAACGTGAATTCACCATTGGCACCGGAATAGACCCGGATTTCAAGTGCATCCCATTTCTTCTCCGTGGCATATTGCACGTTGGGACCAAGAGGAAGAATTGAACCTGACTTCACATACAACGGAATGATGTCAATCGGGGTTTCTTTCCCTACAGATTGTCCGCCTCTTAATCCTTCGCCCGTCCAAAAATCATACCAGTCGGTTCCTTTCGGCAGGTACACCTCATACGCTTTGATCTTGCCGTAATCCTCGACGTCAACGGTAGTGCCGGGCTTTGAATACATGGAATCAGTCACTGGACAGACAAGCAACGACTTGCCGAACATATACTGGTTGTCGATATCCAGTGCCTTCTTGTCGTCCGCAAAATCCATCACCAGCGCCCTCATCATGGTCGATTGCTTCGCTGTGACATCCCACGCGGTAGAATAAATATAGGGCAACAGCCTGTAACGAAGGGCTATAGCGTGTGCAATCGCATCATAGATCTTGTCACCTTTCTTGCCGAATTGATAAATCTCACGGGGGGCATCCGTTCCGTGGGAACGCATCATAGGACAAAATGCGCCGAACTGAATCCAGCGTACATAGAGTTCCCGGTAGTTTGCATCCTGCAGCTTGTTAGGGAAATTCCATAGGAAGAAACCGCCTATGTCGCTGTTCCAATACGGGATGGCGCTGAGCGAAAAGTTCAATCCTGCCGAGATTTGTTGCCTGAGTGCCTTCCAGGATGCCACAACGTCTCCCGACCACGTGTTGGCGCCGTAGCGCTGCTGACCGGCAAATGCCGAGCGGGTAAGAATAAACACGCGTCTATCGGATGTGACGGAACGTTGATGGTCGTACAAACCACCAACCGTCATGAGCGGGAAAGCGTTACGCACTTTTCGAAATGAACCGAGATAGGTTCTGTTGTCGAAATCGGATGGCTTGAACTCCATGTGGTCGGGTTCTGACGAGTCTAACCACCATCCGTCCATCCCGAGCGAGAAGATACCTTTATTGAGGTATTTCCAAAAAACATCGCGCGCTGCGGGATTGTAGGGATCGTACACTCTTACGCCCGATGGGTAATCCATGTTGGGCGGCCATTTCTCCAAACCGGATGCTGGCCACGTCATGAAGTCCAGGAGTGCGCCTATCTTGTCCAATTCCTTGTACTGTTTTGTCTGGGGACCAAACGAATTCCAGATTGAAACAAGCATGTGTGCATGCAGGTTGTGCACGTCATTGACCATCTTCTGAGGATCGTAGAATTCCGCATTGAGGAATTCCATGGCATTCCACAGGTAATTATTGCCCCAGTATTGCCAATCCTGTATGATACCATCGAGTGGAACTCCCAGTTCTCGGTACTTTTTTACCACATCCACCAACTCATCCTGACTTCTATACCGTTCTTTGCACTGGAAATAGCCAAATGTCCACAGTGGGAACATGGGCACTTGCCCGGTGAGGTCGCGCATCTTAGCGATGACTCCATCCGCATTGCCTCCGTACAAAAAATAGTAATTGATACAATCGCCCACCTCCGATTTGAACGACGTGCTTTCCGGATTATCTTCAAAGAGGGTTGGAGAATAGTTGTCCCAGAACAACCCGTACCCTTTGACCGACACAAAGAAAGGAACATAATCATCTGTATTTCCCTGTATCATGTTCAATTGCAGGTTGCGCTGAACCATTTTTCCCTGCTGCTGTTGTCCTAATCCGTAGATCGTTTCATCTTTGTCCAAAACAAAAGACTGATATGCACTGTACGTTTTCACACCCGCGTCGTCGAAATCCGTAAACGCGACCCCCTTTTCTTTCTCGCGCAGCAAAGGTCTGCCACTCGAAGTTGAGAAATCGATCGCACCGCTTTTCAGGTTGAGGTCAACTTGGAGACTTGTGCTTTTCAGAACAAGCTCGTCTCCGCACTGCTTCACGCTCAGTTTCGTGTCTTGCGGAGTCTCAACGACCGAGAGGCTTGTTTTAGAAAACGTTTTCCGTCGTGGCGATTTTAGGATTCTTACTGTTGATGGATTGTAGAACTGAATTTCCACTTCGAGGGAATTGATGGTTGATGTAATCCCATAATTCGTCTTCTGGAAGTTCTGGGCCTCGCTGTCTGTAACTACCAGAAGAAGCGAAACCACAAGGAGATTTGCGGGTAGCTTCATTGTTCTTGAGTTCATCATAGCATTCAATCCATAAAAAGCAACGGCGCGAATTCGTACAGACTGCGGCGCCACGATAGGAATTCGTGAGCCGTATTCGGCGAGACGTAGAACACACTGTTGACACCGGCCTGTTTCAATGCGTCCACGTTCGCTTTTGGATCGCCTCCCCACATATTGGGCCTGTTGCCGCGGTTCTCGATCTCGCGGCTGCCAAAGCTGATAAATACCCGTTTGACCTTCTCCTTGAAACCGGGCGTCTTGTTGACATCAGCCATCGAGAAAGTCCCTCCGCTGAAGAGACCGATATATGCGAACTTGTCGAGGTTTGCCGAGGTGATCATCTTTGTTTCCATTCCGCCCATGGACAGGCCGGCCATGGCACGATGGGATTGATCCGAGAGCGTACGGAAGTTGGCGTCGACATAGGGAATCAACTCATCGATGAGAACCGTCTGGAAAGGTTTGATATCGAAATTCCTGAGGCCGCCGAACTTGATTTCGTTCGTCACGCCGTAGGTCATTACAATAAGGAACGGCTTGATTTTGCCATCGGCGATGAGGTTATCCATGATCAGATTGGCGTGGCCCTGGTTGCTCCAGGCAGTCTCATCCTCGCCCCAGCCATGCTGCAGGTAGAGAACGGAATAGCGCTTCCTCTGATCCTTGTCGTAATCAGGCGGAGTGTAGACAAACGCCCGTCGTGAGGTGTTTGTGCTCTTGGAAGGGAAAAGAATCTGCTCTACCTTGCCATGGGGGACATCCTTGAGGGCGTAGAAGTCCTGATCCGGGGCGGGGATTTCGACACCGCTTTCCCAACGAACAGAACCGTAGAAGTTCAAAGTGCCGGGATCGTTGAATACCCCTCCATCGATCGTGAGATGGTAGTAGTGAAAACCACAATCCTCCGGTTTTGCCGTCGTCCCTATCCATGTACTATCTGCAGCTTTTGCGAGGGGTGTGCCCCCTCTTCCGCCCAGACTCGCGCTGACACTTTGAGCCAGCGGTGCCACAATGCGCAATCGTACAAAGCCCTGTGAGTTGACCTGCGGGTACTCCTGGCCGGGCTGATTGAGTGTAGAGGGCTTGAAATCTTCCGTAATCGTTGTCTGGTCGGTCTGCGCTAGGCAGAACGATCCTAAAAAAGCCAGCAATGGAACCAGAACAGTCAAGTGCCGTTTCATGTCTTTATCCTTCAGTCTCTAAATAGAAGTTGTGCGAATTCATGCAGGCTGCGTCGCCAAGTTTGCCACTCATGAGCCGTTTGTGGAGAGACGTAGAAATGAGAGTTCATGCCAGCCACTTTGAGTGAATCGGTATTGACCCTGGGATCACCGCCAAAGGGACCACCAGGTCTGCGATTCTCAAGTTCGCGGCTGCCAAAGCTGACAAACACGAGTTTGACTTTCTCTTTAAAGCCGGGTGATTTGTTGACATCCTCCATGCTGAGGCTGCCGCCGCTGAAGATACCGATGTAGGAAAACACATCTGGATTGGCGAGCGTAATGACCCGGGTTTGCATGCCCCCCATGGAAAGTCCGGCCATGGCCCTATGCCGTTGATCTGCCAGTGTGCGATAGGTGGCATCGATCATGGGGATGATATCTTCTAGCAGCGTCTTCTTGAAGCCGTCAGCCCAACCCGCCGGCGGCCAAGGGCCGCTGGGACGTTCGCCTGGCCGAGGTGGGCGAGCCGTTCCCGGCATGCGCCAGGTTCCGTCGTCCATCACGATGACGAAGGGATTCGCCTTACCTTCTGCAATCAGGTTGTCCATGATGAGGTTGGTTTTTCCCTGATTGGGCCAGCCAGTCTCGTCTTCGCCGCCTCCGTGCTGCAGGTACAACACGGGGTAGCGTGTCGTGGCGTCCTTGTCATATCCGGGTGGTGTGTACACGAAACAACGACGCATGCTGTTGTTGCTTTTGGAAAAATAGGGATGTTCGCGCATATCGCCATGCGGTACGTTTTTCATGGCGTAGAAGTCTTGGTCCTTGGCAGGGATTTCAATACCGCTTCCCCAACGGGAAGCGCCATAGAAGTACAAACTGCCGGGATCTGGAACTGCTGCTCCGTCAATCCAGAGCTGGTAGTAGTGGAATCCTTCATCCTGGGGTTTCGAGTCCCCAGTCCAAACACCTTGCTCGTCCTTGATCAGATCGTATTTCACAGCGCTGATATCCAGCTGGACTTTGTGTGCCTCGGGCGCCGCAATGCTGGCACGGACCCGACCTTCGGCATTGACCTGAGGAAATTGCTTGCCTGGCTGATTGCTCGATGCAGGTTTGAAGTCCTCCACTGCAACTGAATCATTCTGTTTCGTTTGAGCCAGACCAATTCCACACATCAGGAGGATTGCTGGTAACACACCCAGATATTTGAATTTCACTTGATAGTCTCCTTGGATGATGTTGTGATAGTTGTCGTTTATTCAATATCCAAGTCATCAGGTAATACCCCAATTGTCACAACAAAAAAATGTCAGCGCTTTTGTTCCTGGCTCCAAATGACCACCGATGACACTATTTTCATCAGACAAGGTTATGTGAGCATGCACGCGTTGATTCACAACATAGCCCTGTACAGAAATCAAATCCTTTGGAACTGATGCTTTTGAGAATTCCTCGGCAGCAGGTAAGTTCTTATCGCTCACAAGCACTTCATCATAACAACTCGAACTGCACCAGCCTCAGAAACGCGAATCAATCGAGACGCAGTACTCGACTGCGTAGGAGCAACCTTACACAGCCGGTCGAGGGCCTTCTCAACAGCCTTGGCGGTACGGGTATCGTGGCAGTGTGTCAGATTGTCATTTGGCGACGATCTTCGCTGCCCAATCGTTGGATGCTCGATCTTTCGTGTCCGGGAATTCTGGCACACGAAGCACCCCGTTCTCATCGGCTCTTATCAACACCTTCTCTTTCCACTCGCCGGTAACTGGATGGTACCATTGAAATGAATAAGCCGAGCCTGGCATGAAATTATGAAGCGTGGGAAGGACGGATGTATTTTCGAAATAAAGAAAAGCCAGACTCTTGTCCGGCGTCCGCATCATATATGCCCAACCATCCAATCCGTCCTCCGCTGCTCCCGGCGCTTTGTTGGGCTGCACATCGTGACGAGCAAGTTCCAGCTTCTGGTAGTTTCCACGTTCCGATAGTATGAAGTCTCGCAAGTGCTGCATGTACTTGGCCGATTCATATTTCAGTGCAACCCAGAAATGAGGACGTGCCCCGGCCGGTTCACCAGTCGTAGTTATATCATACGCCGACGTTCCATGCACATGTCCTGACAATCCGCCCGAGAGAACGGAACCGTACATCTGAGCCCGGGCAAAATAGTTGTCACGATCGGAATTGGCCGGTGGGCGCTCTCCACCGGGCTTGTTGATCTCATGATTCCAACCGGTGTAGTATGGCTCGAAGTTGATCGCAGGGTAGGCAGGATCCAGCTTGAATATCGTTTCGAGCGCATTCGCCACCCGATGATCTCTCGGGTTGTTTCCCACACTGTGCATCGTGAGCCAGGGAGCGCTATTGCCATGGCCGAATTGAGTGTAGGTTGAGTTATTGATGAGCACCGTCACCGGCTGACCAAAGGGCATGGAACCATATTTTGCCAGATGGCAGGTCAGTGCTTTGTTGAACTGATCGGCCGTTAGGCTGAAATCAGCCGGAATCCAATCCAGGTGAATCACACTGAAAATGATATTGTAAGCACCGTAGCGCGAAGCCAGGTATTGTACATACCGTGCAAAGCTTCCCTTGAAGTTGAAATAGGCATTCCAGGAGGGGCCAACATCTCTCCGCACCGTTTCAAGCAATGGCACAAATCCCTGTTCAGACAGGAATCTCATCTTCTTGTCCAAGCTCTGGAAATACTCGGGATTGAGACGATCAAAATCGGCCACACCTCTATGGTCTTTCGACATCTCGAATGGTAGATGTCCATACTCATCCCGCATGTTTTTGGCAGTAAAAGAGCCCCAATAACTTGAAGCGCCGGAGGCACCAGTTCCCATCACGGCTGACACATCATAACCAAACTTTTCCCAGGCGTTCCTCACGTACACACCGTTGGAATCCGCATACGTGCTTGGATTGTAGTCCGCTTCCCAGTTCGGAAAACCAGCAATCATGCTTACAGAATTAAACCCCTGTTTCTTCCGATACGCGACGGCATCCTCAAAACCGATTCCAGGTCCGGGCTCGTAGTCACCTGAGGCAGCTGCGTTCCTGAATGGAAGCCTCCAGGTGGTACCGGCTAACCAGGTATCACCAACGAGAAAAAAGGATGTACCGTCTGCATACTGCAGGGCATGCCCGTTTGGAGTCGGCCGCAGAAATCCACGCCGCACCGGATTTGCTTCCTTTTGCTCTTCCGCCCATTGTACTGCTGTAAATCTACCGGATTGATTGTTGAGTCCTTCATCCCGTACCTGGTTAGAGCCGCTCGTCCATCTCCACTCTCCAACTTCTGTTGCCACCACCCGCACCCTGAAGGTGCTGCCGCCATCCCAAAACCCATAGACGCGCTTGGAAAAGCCCGGTCCTTCTAGATCTACCCAGCAGGTCACATCCGTATAAGAGTTGTCGTATTTCTGGCCTGCTGTCAGCGCGATTTCATTCAATTCCCACACATGAAACAGAGGAATGATCGGAGCATTCTGTGCGTGGTGCGGTATTCCCAACAGGAGAAGCAGAATGAATAACAAGAACACTATTTTGTACGTGAAGTCCATTTCCTCCCTCCATGAAAAACACTATGAGCACTGACGCAAGATGTATGACGGACTTGCGGCTCACGTGCGCTGCGAAACAAAACGTTCGGTTGAATCCCCCCTTCTCAACCCCTAACTGTCCGGGGACTTCTCACGCTAGACCGCAGATCCCTTGATGCGGCAAGATAACCACCGCTCAATGGATTGTCAACCAACGCCGAGGGCTACATGCGAGGGGGGGGTGCGCGAAGAGATACAAGAGGGCCCAGCGATTGCCGGGGCTCGTTCTGTTCAGCAGGATCTACCGGAGAAGGATGAGTTTACGCGTCTCGACGAACGAGCCGGCTTGCATCCGATACAGATAGACGCCTGATGCCAATCCCGACGCATCAAACTTCACCTCGTGATACCCCGCCTCCACTTCGCCATTCACCAACTCCTTCACGATTTGGCCGAGAGTGTTGTAGACGGTGAGTGTGATGTGTGAGCGAATGGGCATAGCATACTGAATTGTCGTGCTCGGGTTGAAGGGGTTGGGATAGTTCTGGAAAAGCGAAGATGTTGCAGGAGGGGACACGCCCACGGTGGGGTCGACGGCCACAACGCGACTGTTGGTTTTCTGCAGCTGGTCCAGTGCAAAGGCAGCATAGGCTGATTCCGCCGCGAGCACGGTCGAGAAATCGCACAGTCCGGATCTCCAGGCGGAGAGGAGCGTGTCCGCAGCTTCGAAGATGGTATCCTCCGCTCCGAAGATGTCCGGCAATATCCCTTCACCTGCATCGTTGCGGAGCGGGAATGAGTTCAGGTAATACACCCACGTAGGTCCACCCCATATCTTGTACGCGATCTCGAAGGCGGTAGCGTTTAGCGGAGCTCGAGGCGCATCGACGGCCTGGGGCGGTACCCGTCCAATCGGCCAGTACGGCACAGCAATCCCGGTGGCAGGATTGCCGAGGATGACCCAGAAGGTGGAAGTGAACGCCGGCTCCCCGTGGAGTACGCCGTGAACAACGGCCGCCGAAACCGACCCGACATTGCAGATGGTTTCACCGGCTGGTATGTACCCATACGGTGCTCCTCCGTGGGAACCGTGGAAAGGAATCGGATATGGCACACCGCTGGGATCGGCGAGGTCTCTCATCTGGTGACGAAAGACTGTCCTGGGCGAGATCGAGTCACCGGCGTAGAAGTCATCAAAGAGCGCAGTCGTTCGCTCGAACCGCACTAGTCCTAACGAGCCACCACCGGCCATGGCAAAGTTCGTCCGAAGAACATATCCGTGGGGGGCCGCCATCGAGTCAGCGGCATCGTACATCCAGTAGGCAGTGCCGCCCGTTTCAAAAATCACCGCCGCCCCCGTTGAATCCATCACGGCAAAACACGCGTCCGTGCCCCGCTGCGTAGCGTTGGTGCTGTCCAGCAAGGACTTGAACTCCGCCACGGATGCACAGGTGCCGGCAGCAAGCGTCATGAAAGGGCCGTTTCCCAGCCCTCCTGCCGAAACAAGATCGGGGCACCACGAGTTGACGATGGCAAACCCCTTGTCGTTGAGGCTCATCCAGCTGCTCGACCTGCTCCCCGCGTTGATTACTGCCAAGAATTTGTGCGCATATGTCGTGTTCAGGAATATGGCGTTGTCCTGATTTTCAGCGTCACGTGTCTTCCAGATGATCGGGCGTCCATCCCGTGTCGCTCTCCCTGAGGCCGCGCCGAGGGTGCATCCCTCCCATGAACCATCGAGCCCGCTTCTGTAGGACAGCTCTTGCGGGAGAGACGTGACTCCAGGATCACCCTGGGATGAGGCGGCAGCCGCGAAGACGGTGAAGGCAAGGGAAAGCTGGATACACCGTAGCGTCATAGTTGCCTCCTTGGAGGATGTGGGGACAGGGGTGGCCGAGGCAGATGCAGGAGGGTCGTCGGGGTGGGCTCTACAACAGAAGAACTGGAACAGGGTCCAGGGCGGCGGCCCGATGGCCGAAAGTGGTTCACCAGTATGCACGAATGTACACGGAACATACGGCATTGTCAATCAGCCAGCTGCTGAAACCCCAACTCTGAAACCCCAACTCACAGCCGAGTTTCCGGCCTATCTCCCCCAGACCCCTCTCCCCCAATGCCCTCTGGTGGAGATCGCCCGGGAAATGCCCACTCACGTGCGGATTTCGGGCCGTAGAACGCATCCTGCAGACCTCTCCAGCCCCAATTGGGCCGCTCCAGGATCCTCAACGGTCAGTTCAGTTCGATCTGAATCCTGTTCACCGTGCTGTGCAGCTGCTCTGGCTGCAGGTGGGCGTAGATCTCGGTCACCTTTGATGAGGAATGTCCCAGGAGTCGCTGTACTTCGTACAAAGTCGATCCACTCTGGACCAACAAACTCGCAAATGAATGCCTCAGGCTATGAAAGTGAAGCCGATCATCCAGACCTGCTTTCGGAACGTACCATTTGAACAAATGGGTGATGTACTGCGGATCTATCGCCTTGTCGTCAAACGTGAAGACATACTTCCCAAGACTTACCGGGATCCGTGATGCCAACACATGCATGGCTGCATCATTGAGCGGGACCGTTCGGTGCTTCTCCGCCTTTGTCTTGAAGGTTGGGGTAGAATGAACAAGAACAATCCTCTTGATCATCTGCACGTCTACCCATCGCAGATTGGCGATCTCTCCTCGACGCAACCCGGTAGTAGCGGCAAAGACAATGACCTCGCGGAACCACTGTTCCTCTACACATGCGAGCAGCCGCCCGAGTCCGTCGAGAGAGAAGAATACGGGAAGCTGTTCTGAGACCAGTGCAAACTGCACATCCTCAAATGGGCTCTGCGGAATGAGCTTCCACTTCCGCGCAGTGTTGAACGCCGCACGCAAGGTCCTCAGCTCAATGTTCACCGAGATGGGCTTGACTTGACCAAGGCGATAGGTCTTGTAGCGGTCGAAATGTTGCGCGGTGATGTTGCCCAAGCTGATGTCTCCGATCTGGCACAAGAAGTTCCTCAGACATCGGCGATAGATGTCAAAGGTCGCGGGAGAGTAGTTCTTCTCTGCATAGGCAAGGAAATCCGCAGCGAAGACCCTGAGAGGGATAGGTCGGGCCTTCTCCCGAATGAGTTCCTGGAAGTGTGCGAGGGCTTTGAGCGCTCCAGATTTGGTCGTTGCCCCGGTGGACTTCCAATGGCGCCTGCCATCGCGGTAGAAGCCGATGTAATAGATCTGGTTGGGACGTTTGTAGAGGGAGAATCTTGAAGGAAGGACAGACATGTTGACCTCCAACTGTCAACAGATCTGTCTACAGCAAGCGGATCAAGGGATGCGGAAGATCAGAATACCCTTGATTTTACAAGCGGGGTAGACGAGACTCGAACTCGCGGCCTCCTGCGTGACAGGCAGGCGCTCTAACCAAACTGAGCTACTACCCCGAACTATCCACTAACGAAAGGATCTGCAATTCACAACCAAGTACCATAAAGATAAGGATAAGGCACAGAATAATCAAGAGAATGATGATTTTTCGATGCGCTCGACGTGGAGGCTAGTGAAACAAGGCCTCCGCCGGAATCGGGCCCTTCCTAACGCCACTTCTCTCCCAGGAAACCTTCAGCCCCTCTCCCCCTGAACTTTGAAAGAAAACCACACGGATCGGATGAAATCCCTCGGCAAGCGCAATCACGCCCGAAACCTCCTGCATGCCGTGCTGCCCGTCGTTGTCAACGATCATTGACTCACCGATGTACAATCGGCTGCCATCGTCCGACTCGGTGATGAACCGGTACACTGCAGTCGCGGGGACACGAACGTAGCCGGTGTACTCCAAACCGTAGTTTTCCCCCTGCATTGTCGGCGGAAGGAAAAATGACGCGGCTATTCCGTTCTTGACTGCAGTGAGGGATGCGAAATCAGGTAGTTGATCCCACTTGCCCTGAAACCAACGGAAACCCACACCGGCCTCGCGCCCGGAGAGCGAAAGAGACGGCCGTGGCTCCACTTTTTTGAGTTCGATCCGCGACGAGTCGCTGACCGGACGGCCACTCACGAAACAACGGGCACTCACAGTCGAAGACGAGTGGAGGATCACGGGTCCATCGACGCGCGGCGACCTCACCGTCGGCGTGGAACCATCCGTGGTGTACCTGATTTCCGCCCGTTTACTATTCGAGGCAATTGTCACAGCCGCGCTGTCTATGAAGATGGGAAACTCGGATCCGATATCCGGTGGATCGGCGATGTCGGGCCGGCCGGGAATCTCGAGTACAACTACAGAGTTGATGGGATCCGGCGGCGCCGGCGGAAGACCAATCACCAGCGCGTCATCATGACGGTTCACTTTCAAAGAACGCCTGCGGGAATCCGCCAGAAGATATGCCTTCCGCGCGTTGTTAAGGATTCCGGGCACAACCAACTGCCGGTTCTGCGGCCAGTCGAACACGTGGAGATACAAGCGCGTTCCGCCATTAGCTTTCTTTTGCGTACATCGTCCCCAGGCAAGTGACTTGAACGGACTCGCCTGCGTGCCATAGATTGCTTCACTGTTTACCTTCATCCATTTGCCGATGGCCTGCAACCGTTCAATGCTCGGGCCCGGAAACTCACCGTCTGCCGTCGGCCCGATATTCAGCAAGAGATTCCCGCCCTTCGATGCAATGTCGGCAAGCATCCGCACCAACTCGCTCGAAGACTTCCATTTGTCGTCGTGACTATTGTAACCCCAATGGTCGTTCATGGTTATACAGGACTCCCAGTCAACGCCGGGAAGACCGGTCGCGGGAACCTGCTGCTCGGGTGTCCCGAAATCGCCGGCGAATTCTTCTCCCTGGGAGAACCCCTGCATGCCCGACCGTCCTGCTCCCACACGGTTGTTGATGATGATGGAAGGCTGCAGAGAGCGCACATAGTCGTAGAGCTCACGCCCCATCTTCTGGTTCCAGGTGTTCTCCCATTCGCCGTCAAACCAGAGCACGCCGATGTCACCGTAGTTTGTCACCAACTCCCTCAATTGCTCTCTCATGTAATGAAGATATCGTGCGGAGTCTGCTCCTTCCGTCGGACGGTCCTTTTCCCAATCCCTCCTCGGAAGATAATCGGGATGATGCCAGTCCATTATGGAGTAGTACCAGCACATCTTCATCCCCTGCCGCCGGCATTCTTCAGCGAGAGACTTCATAATGTCGCGACGAAACGGAGTGGACATGACGTCGTAGTCCGTTTGCTTCGAATCGAACAGGCAGAAACCATCGTGGTGTTTTGTTGTGATGACGATGTATTTCATACCGGCTTCTTTTGCGGCACGGACCCATGCCCCCGGGTCGAACCGGGTAGGGTTGAACTGGCTGACGAATTCATCGTACTTCGCCAGAGGGATGTGAGCGGTCGTGCGGATCCACTCGGCATGGCCGGTCTCCTCCCCCCAGGTCCCCGCAGGAATGGCATACAACCCCCAATGGATGAAGAGGCCGAATCGCGCCTCACGCCACCACTGCATGCGGGCGTCGTGTTGTGAGGGAGTCTCGGGTTGCCCGAGCGCTGCAAAGGGATGCGTGCAAAAGAGAGCGAACAGGACGGGCAGAGCGATGATTCTTCGTGCGTTCATGGGGGGATCCTTCATCTCCGTGGGTTCATGTATCCGAAGATAACCAAAAAGTCGGAATGGTGCCGCATGCTTTTTCCACTTGACACTCACCCCCGATTTCTTATATTCAGAACATACCTGTGAATCCAATGGGAAACAGCCTCCATACCGGCATCAGCAGCACCGCACGGACACCCGTTGCATTCTCACGTATTTCTGTCTCCTGGTTGGCTATTCTCCTCCTTATCCTTAACCTCCTGGTTCTGGGGCTACTTAACTAACCCGGACGCCAGAGGTTAACCAAGCACACCACAAAGCACTTCAGTTGATCTACCGGTAAGCAAGGTTCGCCTCTGGCAGGCCGAAATTGTTGTTTCATGCGTCTGAGTGAGGATGAACCCAATGCCGGAATCGTTTTCGTGGAACCGCCGCAGCCGGACCGTTACCGAGGGTATCCAGCGTACGCCCAACCGTGCAATGCTGCGGGCAGTGGGATTCGGTGACCCCGATTTCGCCAAACCAATCGTTGGAATTTCCAACGCCCACAGTAATCTCACCCCCTGCAACGTAGGTTTGAACGGCCTCGCGGATGCCGCAATGGCTGCCCTGAAGGCAGCCGGGGCGATGCCCCAGGTCTTCGGGACAATCACCGTCAGCGACGGCATATCCATGGGGACACAGGGTATGAAGTACAGCCTGGTCTCCCGGGAGATCATCGCGGATTCCATCGAAGCGGTCTGCAGTGCCCAGTGCATGGATGGCATTCTGGCTATCGGCGGGTGTGACAAGAACATACCCGGTGCACTGATCGCCTTCGCACGCCTGAATATCCCCGCGATATTTGTCTACGGCGGGACCATCAAACCCGGGCACTACAACGGCCGGGATCTCACGATCGTGAGTGCGTTTGAGGCGGTTGGGGAGTTCAGCGCGCACAAGATCGGCGAGCACGAGCTGAAGGAAGTCGAGCGTCACGCATGCCCCGGTGCCGGCTCATGCGGCGGCATGTACACGGCCAACACAATGTCCTCGGCTGTCGAGGCGATGGGCATGTCGCTTCCATACTCTTCGACGATGGCGGCGGAGGATGCCGAAAAAACCGGGAGTACCGCTGCATCTGCGGACGCTCTAGTAGGCGCCATCAAGAACCAGATTCTTCCCCGGGCAATCCTCACTCGCAAGGCCTTTGAGAATGCGATCGCCGTGACAATGGCTGTCGGCGGATCGACAAACGCCGTTCTCCACTTGCTGGCGATTGCGTATGCAGCCGGAGTGCCACTCACAGTGGATGACTTTGAGCCCATTCGCAAACGTGTCCCGGTGTTGTGTGACCTCAAGCCTTCGGGCAAATACGTCACAACGGAGTTTCACAGAGCCGGTGGAGTCCCCCAGGTGATGCGCATGCTCCTTGATCATGGCGTGCTGCATGGTGACGCCTTGACCATCACAGGGCAGACGGTCTCAGAGGTGCTGGCCCCGGTCCCGTCGTCTCCGCCGGTAGGGCAGGAGGTCATCCATTCCTGGGATACGCCGGTGTATGCGCACGGTCACCTGGTGATACTGCGCGGCAATCTCGCGACAGAAGGCGCGGTGGCGAAAATCACAGGGGTAAAGAAGGCCAGGATTACAGGTCCGGCACGCGTGTTTGATTCCGAAGAGACCTGTCTTGAGGCAATTCTCTCCGGTCTGATCCGCGCGGGGGACATCCTGGTGATACGCTACGAAGGCCCGAAGGGAGGGCCGGGCATGCGCGAAATGCTTGCGCCGACCTCCGCCCTGATCGGCGCCGGGCTGGGTGATTCGGTCGGACTGATCACTGACGGCCGCTTTTCGGGGGGAACCTACGGCATGGTGGTGGGCCATGTCGCTCCGGAAGCGGCCGTCGGAGGAACGATAGCACTCGTGCGGGAACAGGATATGATCACGATCGACGCTGAAACGATGCAACTCACATTGCATGTTTCGGATCCCGAACTTGACAAGCGGCGCGTTTCCTGGAAACCCTCCCCGCCACCGCAGCGCGGCGTGCTGGCAAAGTATGCCAGGTCGGTGTCGAGCAGCAGCCTGGGGGCTGTGACAGATTTGTGAAAACGAGGAACCCGGCATGCGTGTTGCCGGTTCTTAAGTCAAGCAAAGAGAGGAGCATCTATGACACGGGAGTCAGACAGCGAAGAGGGATCGAAGCCCGGCACGGTGATGACGGGAGCGGAAATTTTCGTGCGTTCGCTCATTGAAGAGAAAGTCGAGGTGCTCTTCGGATACCCCGGAGGAGCGACAATCGGCGTGTATGACGTGCTTCGTGATCTTTCCAACATCCAGCATGTTCTGACGCGGCACGAACAGGGCGCGACACATGCCGCCGAAGGATACGCCCGGGTGACAGGCAAACCCGGCGTGGTACTTGTCACTTCAGGCCCCGGGGCAACAAACACGGTCACAGGAATCGCGGATGCCTACATGGATTCCCTGCCGCTCGTCGTGTTCACGGGCCAGGTACCGTTGCGGCTCATCGGCAACGACGCCTTCCAGGAAGCAGATATCGTCGGCATCACACGTCAGATTACCAAGCACAACTACCTCGTGCGGGATGTGACAGAACTCGCGAAGACGATCAAAGAGGCCTTTCACATCGCCGGCAGCGGCCGGCCCGGGCCCGTGCTGGTGGACCTGCCCAAAGATGTCATGGCACACACCGCGCCGTTCCACTATCCAGCGACAGTGGAGATGAGGAGCTATAATCCCATTGTTGAAGGACACCAGAAGCAGTTGAAAAAGGCCGCGGATGTTATCAACGGGGCCGAGCGGCCCGTGCTCTATGTTGGCGGTGGTGTCATTCTGTCGGGTGCTGCAAAGGAGCTGACGGCCCTCGCGCGCAAGATGTCCTGTCCGGTCACCACTACTCTTCAGGGGCTGGGTGCTTTTCCGTCGAACGACCCCCTGTCAATGGGGATGCTGGGGATGCACGGCACCTGGTACTCCAACATGGCGGTGCATCATTGCGATGTCTTGATCGCCGTGGGGGCCCGCTTTGATGACCGGGTAACAGGGAAAGTTGAAGAGTTCGCGCCGGAAGCGAAGGTCGTTCATATCGACATCGATCCATCCGCAATCAGCAAAAACGTTGCGGTGGATGTGCCGATCGTCGGAGATGTGAAGCGGGTTCTCAGCAGTCTGCTCCCCCTCGTCAGAAAACTCGACACCGCCGGATGGCAATCGAAGATTGCCGGGTGGAAACGTGAGCATCCGCTGCGGTATCAATCGGGCCGGGAAATCCGTGCACAACAGGTTTTCCACTGCCTGGGCGAAGTTACCGGGGGAGAGGCGATTCTGGTCACTGACGTCGGTCAGCACCAGATGTGGGCGGCGCAGTTCTTCCCCTGCATGGAGCCGCGGACGTTCGTCACTTCGGGAGGTCTGGGGACGATGGGGTTTTCGCTTCCTGCCGCAATGGGGGTGGCGTTCGCCCGTCCGAACCTGCCCATTGTTTCCGTCAGCGGCGATGGCGGCTTCCAGATGAATTCCCAGGAACTGACGACGATTGTCCAGCACAAGCTCCCGGTGAAGATCTTCGTCATCAACAACGGGTTTCTGGGGATGGTCCGGCAATGGCAGGACCTCTTCTGGAAAGGGCGCTATTCGCAGGTCGAAATGACAAGTCCGGATTTTGTGAAGCTTGCGGAAGCACACGGCTGTCCGGGTTTTCGTGCAACGACCTCGTCAGAAGTAGAGCCGCTGGTACGTCGCGCGATGGGGTACAGCGATGGCCCCGTGCTGGTCGAATTCGTGGTGGCACCGGAAGACAACGTCTACCCGATGATCCCGGCAGGCCAGACGGTGAAGGAAATGATTGACATCCCACTTGATCCGGGGGGTGAAGGTGTTACCGTATTCGTTCCAGGCAGTACCACGGCGGCACACATGAGAAAGGAGGAGCGCCATGGCGTCCGCATCCACTAGTGTGCGACGATCGGTTTCCGCGCCTGTGACCAGCAGGCGGCATACGATTTCAGTCCTGGTGGAGAACAAGTTCAATGCGCTCTCGCGCATTGCGGGACTGTTTTCGGCCAAGGGATATAATATTGAGAGTCTGAGTGTCGGACCCACGGAGGACGAAACCGTCTCCCGCATGACCATCGTGACAGAGGGGGATGATCCCATCATCGAACAAATCACGAAACAGCTGCATAAACTGATTGATACCATTAAGGTAATCGATCTCACGTTTGAAAGCTTCGTGGAGAGAGAGCTGGTGCTGCTGAAAATCCAGACCACAGCCGCGACTCGTCCGGAGATCATGCAAATCGCCGAAATCTTCCGTGCCAAGGTCGTGGATATCAGTCCGCGCACGCTGACACTGGAGGCCACGGGCAGCCGGCAGAAAGTGGACGCAATCATCAAGATGCTCAAACCCTTTGTCATCAAAGAGTTGGCACGAACGGGGCAGGTGGCACTCAAGAGGGAATTCCACGGCGAAGTGTGACCGTTGTGGCTGGTGGATCCACAGACGACACTATGAAGAGAGAACGGAGAAGAAACGATGGACGACGACCGGGTACACATTTTTGACACGACGCTTCGTGACGGTGAGCAGTCCCCAGGTTGCAGCATGAATCTGGAAGAGAAACTCCGGATGGCGCGTCAGCTGGAGCGGCTGGGGGTGGACGTGATTGAGGCGGGGTTTCCCATCGCGTCAGTGGGAGATTTTGAGGCGGTAAGAGCCGTGGCGGAAACAGTGCAGCGACCGATTGTTGCAGGTCTCTGCCGTGCGGTCGAGGCCGATATATCGCGGGCCTGGGAAGCACTCAAGGCAGCCTCCCGGCCGCGCCTGCACACGTTTCTGGCGACCTCCGACATCCACCTCAAATACAAGCTCCGGAAGGAGCGTCCGGAGGTATTGAAGGCGGTAGACGCAGCGGTCCGCTATGCGCGTTCACTTTGTGCCGATGTCGAATTTTCCTGCGAGGATGCATCGCGGAGTGATATCGGCTTCCTCTGTGAAGTAGTGGAGGTGGCCATCGAGGCGGGCGCAGGGGTGATCAACCTGCCCGATACCGTGGGATATGCGATGTCTTCCGAATACGGCGCGATGTTCCGCCAGGTGCGGGAACGCGTCCGGGGGATCGATCGCGCGGTGCTGAGCGCGCATTGTCACAATGATCTGGGCCTGGCTGTCGCCAATTCCATTGCCGCGATCGAGAACGGCGTGCGGCAGGTTGAATGCACGCTGAATGGGATCGGCGAACGTGCGGGAAACGCCGCTCTTGAGGAGATCGTGATGGCGATAAAAACGCGTGGAGAACTCCTGGGTGTGCAGACGGGTATAGTAACGGAAGAGATCATCAAATCCAGCCGCTTGCTGTCCAGCGTGACGGGCATGATGGTCCAGCGGAACAAGGCCATTGTGGGTGCGAACGCTTTTGCACACGAAGCCGGTATTCATCAGGACGGCGTGCTGAAGAGCGCCATCACGTACGAGATCATGACCCCGCAATCCGTCGGGATCAAATACAACACGCTCGTCCTGGGGAAGCACTCGGGAAGACATGCGCTGAAGCAACGGTATGCCGACCTGGGCTACACGCTGTCGCCGGAAGAGCTGGAGAGCGCTTACACGGAGTTCTGTGCGATTGCCGATCAGAAAAAGGAGGTTGCCGACGAAGAGCTCGTGGCTATTCTGGAAGACCGGGCGACCTCGCCGGAAGAGTACTATCACCTTGAAGAGCTTCACGTGAGTACGGGGACGCGGGTTCGCCCCACGGCCACAGTGGAGCTGAGGAAAGGGGATACGCGGTTCGTGGATTCAGCCACGGGTGACGGCCCGGTGGATGCGGCATACCGTGCCATCGAGCGCATCACCGGCATCGCCGGAAAGCTGACGGAGTATGTCCTCAAGTCGGTAAGCTACGGACACGACACGATCGGCGAAGCGTTTGTTCGCGTGGATTTTGACGGTGTGGTGTTCAATGGCCGCGCGGCAAGCACCGATGTCATTACAGGCAGCGTGAAGGCGTATCTCGAGGCACTCAACCGTGCGCAGAATGCCATTCGCTTGAAACATGCCGCCGCGGCTGCGACACCGGCGGAGGCGGGGGCATAGGCGATGACACACCAGGCGCCCCGGACGTTGTTTGACAAGCTCTGGCAGGCACACGTGGTGCACGAAGAGCCGGATGCTCCGACGCTTCTGTACATTGACCTTCACCTGATTCATGAAGTGACCTCGCCCCAGGCGTTCGATGGTTTGAGACGGCGCGGACTCCGCGTGCGCCGTCCGGACCGCACCGTGGCGACCGTGGATCATAGCATTCCCACCGATCTGCGGCCGGTACGGGATGCTCTTGCGGCGAGTCAGATTGCCGCGCTCGAACACAATGCGCGCGAATTCGGTATCGCACTCTATGGATCCGGCCATCCGCAACGCGGCATTGTCCACGTCATCGGTCCAGAACTCGGGCTCACACAGCCCGGGATGACGATCGTGTGCGGAGACAGCCACACCTCGACGCACGGGGCATTCGGTGCACTTGCATTCGGTATCGGCACGAGCGAGGTGGAGCATGTCTTTGCGAGTCAATGCCTCCTCCAGCAGAAACCACGGTCCTGCGAAGTGCGGATCGAAGGCACGCTGGGCAAGGGTGTTGGTGCCAAAGATGTCATCCTCGCGCTTCTCGCACGAATCGGCGTGGGTGGGGGAACGGGTCGTGTTTTTGAATACACCGGCCCCGTCGTCCGCTCCTTTTCGATGGAAGAGCGTATGACCCTCTGCAATATGTCGATTGAGGGAGGAGCACGGGCAGGAATGGTCGCAGCTGACGACACGACATTCTCATATCTCGCCGGCCGCGAGTTCGCACCGGCGGCATATGATGCTGCCGTGAAACGCTGGGGATCGTTCCGCAGTGATGACGGTGCGCGTTACGACATGACGATCGGTCTGGATGTGACGCGCCTTGCACCGATGGTGACGTTTGGAACGAATCCGGGGATGGGTGCACAGATCACGGCGACCGTGCCCGATCCTGCGGGTGTCGGTGATGCGTCGGAGCGTGCGTCGCTGCTCAAGGCGCTTGACTACATGGGGCTGAAACCCGGGAGCCGGCTGACCGGCCATCCGATCGATGTGGTATTTATCGGCAGCTGCACCAACTCAAGAATCAACGATCTCCGCCAGGCAGCATCGGTGATGCGAGGAAGAAAGGTGGCTGGTTCTGTGCGTACCCTCGTCGTGCCCGGCTCCTACGCAGTGAAACGGCAGGCGGAAGCCGAGGGCCTGGACCGGGTCTTCTTGGAAGCGGGCGCCGAATGGCGGGAGCCCGGCTGCTCGATGTGCATTGCGATGAACGGCGATGAAGTGCCTCCGGGGAAATACGCGGTGAGTACCAGTAACCGGAACTTCGAAGGTCGCCAGGGAAAAGGAAGCCGCACGTTCCTTTCGTCGCCGTTGACCGCAGCGGCCTCGGCTGTCACCGGGTGTCTTACGGACGTCAGGAGCATGCTATGAGTGCCGGGACCACGGAGTTTGGTCGCGAGCCGTTCCGAACGGTCACCTCGCGAATCGCTGTTCTTCCGCAGGACAACATCGATACCGATCAGATCATCCCGGCCCGGTTTCTGAAAGTCACCGACAAGGCGGGAATCGGAATGCACCTGTTCGAGGACCTGCGCCGCGGTCCGGACGGTGCATTGCGCGCGGATTTCCCCCTGAACAAGCCCGGGAACCGGGGGGCGGCAATCCTCCTGGCAGGCAACAATTTCGGCTGCGGGTCTTCGCGTGAGCATGCCCCCTGGGCACTTGCCGGCGCCGGCTTCCGTGCAGTCATCAGCACATCGTTTGCGGACATTTTCAAATCCAATGCGTTGAAGAATGGACTCCTGCCGGTCGTGGTTGACACCGCGACCTGGTCGGCATTGGCCGAGGTTGCCGCTTCGGGTGGGACCATTGATGTCGATCTGTCCGAAGAGGAAGTCAGATGGCCGGAAGGGAAGGCGGGGTTCTCGATCGATCCTTTTGCGCGAACATGCTTGCTGCACGGTACCGATGAACTCGGCTACATACTCGATCATGAGAAGGAAATCGCAGCGTTTGAACGGCGCCGGGAACAGGGGGAGCATCCGTGACTGCGCAGATCATCGTACTTCCCGGAGACGGCATAGGGCCGGAAGTGACGAAGGAGGCGGTGAATGTCCTGCGGGCTGTTGCCAGAAAATTCGGGCATGTGTTTGTGTTTGAAGAGCACCCGTTTGGCGGGGCCTCGGTGGACATGCACGGCGTTCCGATCACGGAGGGGACCCTTGCGGCGTGCAGAAGGTCTTCGGCAATCCTGCTCGGTGCGGTTGGCGGTCCACAATGGGACAGCCGGCCTGTGGACATCCGGCCCGAGCGCGGACTCCTCAGGCTCAGGAAGGAACTCGGGCTGTATGCGAATCTCAGACCCGTGCGGGTGCATCCGGCGCTTGCCGGTTCCTCTCCGCTGAAGGAACATCTCCTGCGTGATATCGACATGGTTGTCGTGCGCGAATTGACGGGGGGCCTGTACTTCGGGAAGCCGCGCTTCACCAGGGAGGAGGGTGGCACGGTGAGGTCAGTCGACACGCTTGAATATACGCGAACGGAAATCGCGCGTATCGTGGATCTCGCGTTCAGGCTTGCGTCAAAGCGGAAACGAAAAGTGACTTCCGTTGACAAAGCGAATGTGCTGGATACTTCGCGGCTGTGGCGGAAGACCGCCACGGAAATCTCGGCGTCGTACCCGGGGGTCGTGCTGGAGCACATGCTTGTCGACACCGCGGCAATGCGTCTGGTGTCCGCGCCTGCGTCGTTCGACGTGGTTGTGACCGAAAACATGTTCGGCGATATTCTCACCGATGAGGCTTCCGTGCTGGCCGGTTCGATGGGCATGCTTCCGTCAGCATCACTCGGGGACGCTGGTCCGGGTCTCTTCGAACCAATCCATGGATCCGCTCCCGATATTGCCGGCCTCGGCGTTGCGAACCCCGTGGGTGCCATCCTGAGCGCAGCCATGCTGCTCCGCTATTCGCTCGGCAAAGAAGAGGAAGCGTGTGCTGTGGAGAGCGCGGTGTACGGAACGATCGAGGCAGGACTGCGGACCCCGGATCTCGGCGGGACGCAAACGACCCGGCAGGTCGGTGCCCGGATACTGCAAGGTTTCAACTGAGAAAGAAAGATGGCGAACCCAAAATTGTAATCGAAACACACAAGTATTCATGAGCAAGGAGAAACCAATGGCAATCATGGATTTTGGCGGGGTCAAAGAGGAAGTCATCACCCGTGAAGAATTTCCCCTGCAGAAGGCGCAGGCTCTGTTGAAGAAGGAGGTCGTGGGGATTCTGGGTTATGGCCCGCAGGGACACGGTCAGGGTCTCAACCTTCGCGACAACGGCATCGACGTGATCCTGGGTCAGCGCAAGGGTGGACGTGGATGGCAGGAAGCGGTGCGGGATGGGTGGGTAGAGGGCAGAACGTTGTTTGATGACATCGAAGACGTCGTGCGCCGTTCGACAATGGTGCTGTACCTGTTGTCCGATGCCGGACAGAAGGAACAGTGGCCGCTGGTAAAGAGGAACCTCCACAAGGGGCAAGCGCTCTGTTTTTCTCACGGCTTTTCCATTGTCTACCGAGATCAAACCGGAGTCGTGCCGCCGGACGACGTGGATGTCATACTGGTCGCGCCGAAGGGCTCGGGGCGCACCGTCCGGACAAACTACCTCGCAGGCAGCGGGATCAATTCCAGCTTCGCAGTGCACCAGGACGTCACGGGCAGAGCGCGCGAACGAGTGCTCGCACTCGGGATCGCGATCGGTTCGGGCTACCTCTTCCCGACTTCGTTCGAAAAAGAGGTCTACAGCGACCTGACGGGTGAGCGTGGAGTGCTGCTCGGAGCAATCGCCGGCCTGATGAAGGCCCAGTACGAACTCCTGCGCTCAAAAGGCCACACCCCGAGCGAGGCGTTCAATGAAACGGTCGAGGAGGCCACGCAGAGTCTGTATCCGCTGATGGGACAGAACGGTGTGGACTGGATGATCGGTGCCTGCAGCACGACCGCCCAGCGGGGGGCGCTTGATTGGGCGAAGAAGTTTGAAGAAGCAACCAGGCCGCTATTCTCCTCTTTATATGAAGCGGTGCATAACGGCACGGAAACGCGCCGGGTGCTGGAAACGTGCGGGGCTGCCGGCTACCGGGACCGCCTCGAAAGCGAACTGGACGAGTGGCGGAATTCCGAGATGTGGCGTGCCGGCGCTACGGTTCGCTCCCTGCGGCCCGAGAAGTGGAAAAAGTAAAGGGGATCAGCTATCTTGCTTGCTATGATCTCGAGTGCCGGGCCATCTTACCAGTCATCGGTCAAGTCTGACGTCTCCGATGAACTGATCAATGTATATCTCCTCCGACCCATCGCCCACCAATTTGTCCGCGTTCTGTATCCAACCCGCGTGACTCCAAACCAGGTGACGGTGGCCTCAATCATTGCAGGGTTCGTGTCGGGAGGAGTCTATGCGTTTGGCGGTCCAATCTGGTACCCGTTGGCAGGGCTTCTGGTTACGCTCAAAGATCTTCTTGACTCCGCGGACGGTCAGCTAGCGCGGGCAAAGCAGCTGTACAGCCGGCGGGGGCGCTTTCTGGACTCGGTGGGTGATATTGCGGTGAACCTGGTCGTGTTCGGCGCGATATCATTTTCAGTGTATCAGGAAACAGGCTGGTTTCCGATATTCCTTTTCGGACTGATGGGTTTCCTGGGTATCTCGCTTCGTGTGTCCTACCATGTCTTCTACCAAACATCGTTTCTCCATTTGCAGAGCGCCTATGAGTTGAACCGGGTCACGGAAGAGGTTCAAACAGGGGATCTGGCGGGCGATCCACGCACCTTGCTGATGCAGAGGCTGTTCCTTGTTCTGTATGGCTGGCAGGATAGACTCATGATGCGAATTGACAGCTGGTCATTGAAAGGCGTCAGCAATCCCCGGCCGGAATGCTGGTACGGAGACCGGACTGCGTTGAGACTCTCAGGATTTCTCGGGCTTGGGACTGAGTTGTTCATTCTCATGATCTTCTCGGTGTTTCGCAGGCTTGACTGGTATCTTGCGGTGAACGTATTGGGCCTGAACGCGGTGTGGGTACTCTGCATTGTGTACAGGAGAGTGTTTCTTGCGCGGCGACTGGAGAGAGAGGATTTCCTCAGGCGCCCGACCTGAATCCCAGCCGCGTCCTCCGCTGCCCTCCCTCACCGGAGTCGATGAATTCCACGCTGACCGGCGAGCCGATGCGGATCGTTTCGGGATGACGCACATCCACACCGAGAATCTGCGCGCTGATCGCCGGTCCTTCCTCCAGCCGTACTATCCCGGTGCAGTAGGGGTTGTCGCGTCCGTAGCCCTCGCGGATCATCGCTGTCGGAGCGATGTAGATGATGGAGAATGCTGCGAGTGTGCCCCTGCCGCTCAGCGGTACCCATTCCAAATCACATTCCCGTTGTGCGGGTGCGAGCGGTTTCGGGGGTACATAGACATCCTGTGAGGCGGCCGACCGGACTCCCATGAGCCTGTGCTCGCGGAGCAATTGCATGAAGGCCGAGTGCGTAAAGTCGGTTGTGGTGCTCATGCTATGACCTCCTCTCAAAAATGTGGACCACGCATGTTTGCCCGGTTCCTCCCACATTGTGCGTGAGTCCAAGTGCGGGTCCCCCGGGCACCTGCCGCGCACCCGCCTCGCCGCGCAGTTGCTTCCAGATTTCCACGACCTGCCCGACGCCGGAGGCCCCGACAGGGTGGCCTTTGGATTTCAATCCACCGGATGAATTCACCGGTCGGACACCATCACGACGAGTGCTCCCTTCCATTGCCGCTTTGCGACCCTCTCCGGCCTCGAAGAAACCCAGGTCCTCGGTAGCAATGATTTCGGCGATGGTGAAGCAATCATGGACTTCCGCCACCCTGATGTCGCGGGCGTTAATGCCGGCCATTGCGTAGGCCTCCGCTGCCGCCCGCCGTACCGCGCCAATGGATGTGAAGTCGCTCCTGCTGTGAAGGGCCACATCGCTGGACTGTCCGCTCCCGGTGATATAGAGGGGGGTGGCGCTATAGCTTCTGGCGCGGTCTTCTGCGACGAGCAGGAGTGCAGCCGCGCCATCCGAGATGGGGGAGCAGTCAAACAGGCGCAGTGGCCATGCGATGGGAGGGTTCGCACGGTCATCGCTGAGAAACGCCCTTTCGTCCGCCCAGTCGGGCACCGGTTTCCCCTTTTGTCGTGCGGCCGTCTTTTTCGCGGCGATAATGTCGGCGATGCGCGTGCCGAATTGCGCTTTCGGATTGAGGCTGCCGTTGTCATGGTTCTTTATCGTAACCTGCATGAGTGCCTCTGCAACTGCCCCATGCCGGGCTATGTAGGCGGTTGCCATGGCTGCATAAAACCCGGGAAAGGTGAAACCCGCGGGTATCTCGTAGAGAACGTCGCCCGCAGTGGCGAGTGTGTCTGTGACGCGTTCAGTCGGCAGCGCGGTCATCTTTTCAATTCCGCCTACGAGCACAACATCATACAGCCCTGAAGCGATGGCCAGGATGGCCTGTCTGATGGCGGCACCGCCGCTGGCGCAGGCATTTTCGATGCGCGTTGACGGCCGGGGCGTCAGCCCGACCCATTCGGTCATGATCGGAGCGGTGTGTCCCTGCCCCTCGAACAGTTCGCTGCTGAAGTTGCCGACAAAGACCGCCTCGATGTCCGAAGGGGAGATGCTTTTGTCGACCGTCCCGAGCATATCCAGATAGGCCTGCACAAACAGATCCCTGGATGTCAATTTCGGAAATACGCCGAAGCCGCTCATGCCCGCGCCAACAAGTGCCACGCCGCGGCCGAGTTTACGATGAGCCATGATGGTCCTCCTGGAATCCAGAACGCGTGTATCTGCGAAGAAGTTCGGTCGGCCGGTGCATCCGGCAATGCAGTGAACGCCGGCGGGTATCGCGGTACACCGTTAATGCGAAATGGTTGTGCGGGTGTGGGCGCTCAGGTGTGATCCTCGATGAGATCGTCGATGCCCTTGCGAAGGTAGCGAGCGGTGACCCATCCGATCAGCATCCCGGCGAGCATTGTAGCAATGCAGTAGAGCGGCGTGAAAAAGAAGACCAGAGCACCTGTCGATTTCTCGTCTCCACGCACATCGTTGTAGATCGTTTCCCAGCCCATGTAGTACATCGGCACCATGAGAGCGATGATGCCGGCAAGGCCGCCGATTGTGACTGACCAGAGCGTGAACAGTGACATGCGCCGGGCGTTTTTCATAGCGGTTCCGGCGAGAATGGCGAAAGGGATCATGCTGAACAGATCGAGCAAGAGGGCACGGCCCTTGAGATGTTCGATGAGGATATCCATCAATGCATCGCCCGCCGGGATATTTCCAACAAAACGTTGCACGGCGAACGCGGTCGCCGTGGGGACAATCGCACCTGCGACGAGCGGCATGATCCACGCCGCGCGGGCGGGGATGATGGGAGCCTGGTGTGAGGGGTGACCCGGGGAGCGGAGTTGCAGCTCACGGGTTTTCACCCAGCGGAAAATCGCGGGGTGGAGAACAGAGACGGCAAGCAGAACCGATGCGCCGATGGTGATAATCCGCCATGTTTGCTCAAACGCGCGGGCTTCGGCTTGCGGATCAGGATCCGGAATGACAAAGGGTCCCGTGACGATCTTCGGGAGTAGAATGAGCAACCCGCTTACGGTGGCCGCGAGTCCGGCGTATGCGAGTGCCGCCCAGAAGCCTGCAGCGGGAGAGCGGACAAACGTCACGGCAATAATTGCCGGAAGGAGCACCGCCGGAACCAGGAACGAAAGGAGACCCCAGGTGAAAGGGAGGGGAGCGTCGACGATGAGCCGTTGAAGAATTTCGCCTGCCACCGGAAGAACCGCTTTCAGGATCAGCAGTGCAAGAACGATTCTGACACTGGACGGCAGCGCAGAAGTCTTCGTATCGGCCATGTGGGGTCCCTTTGGAGGAGAACACAACCCCCATAGATACCGAACTTCGCAACAAAATGCAAAGATCTTCCAATAGCACGCCTACTGGAGGGTCTCCATCGTCGAATTTTGCGAGCTATATCATGTTGAAAAATATAGCCTTACAAGATTTGCCTTGACTTCGTCGATCTTGTATCGTAAGTTATTGCGGGTTTACGTTGAAACTTTTCGAGAAGACAGGGGATCGAGAATGGCTACGCCGCAGTCAATTGTGATCGTGGAAGACGAATGCATCGCCGCCGAAGATGTTCGTCGCCGCCTGGTATCGTGGGGGTACCGGGTTGCAGCGGTGGTGTCGACGGGAGAGGACGCAATCAGGTCGGCGGAACAGGCGCAGCCGGACCTCGTTCTCATGGACATCCATCTCAAGGGAAAAATGGATGGTGTGGAGGCAGGAGAATGTATTCGTTCGCGCCTCCACGTGCCGGTGATTTACGCGACTGCTTATAGCGACAGCGAAACCCTGTCGCGGGCGGGCGTGGACGATGCACTGGGGTATATCACCAAACCCTACGACGATGTTGAAATGCGCGGTGCGATAGAACATGCGCTGTCCCGGCGGGAAGTCGAACTTCGCCTCCTGAGAAGTGCCATCGCGGTATAGGCTGTGCAGAGCGGTGTGATCGAGCGGTGTGATCGAGCAGTGTGATCGGGCAGTGTGATCGGCCGAACAGACGTCTTGTTTGTTCTCCCTCCTTTGTGTACATTCCGACGCTAATACGCTTCCATTCTCCACCATTGCACCCCACAATCCGGAGGTCTAACTGCCATGAAGCGGATGCTGCTTGTGCTGCCGCTCGCGCTTGCCATGTTTCTTGTTGGATGCGGCAAGAGTGCCGAGCAGAAGAAACTTGAAGAAGCTGCCAAGGAATTGGGTCAGGCTGGAGGGAAACTGGCCGACGGCGCCCAGAAAATGGCCGACGCGATGAAAGACATCAACGATGGGAAAAAAGTTGAGCCTATCGATTTCCGGGAACTGAAGGCGCTGCTACCGGAAACGCTTCCCGGACTGACCCGGGGAAACGTGGAAGGGGAACGTTCGGGCGCTATGGGGATCGAAGTGTCCCAGGCCTCTGCGGATTACACGGACGAAAACGGTGCCTCCATCAGTATTAAAATCAGCGACATGGGCGGTCTCACGGGGGCCATGCGGCTGGCGACCCTCGGATGGACGATGGCGCAAATCGATCGTGAAACCAGTGAGGGCTACGAGCGGACCACCACCTTCAACGGGAACAAAGCCTGGGAACAATACTGGACATCGACACGGCGCGGGGAGCTGCACATTCTCGTCGGGGGGAGATATGTGGTCGAGGTTGACGGGAGCGAGTGTGACATGAACCGGATCAAGGACGCAGCGGGGAAAGTGGATATCAACAAACTCGAAGCAATGAAAGATTTTGGAGTGACAGGCTGAACGCCTCCGCCACTATCAGCGGTGCAGGAACGGAGTGACATGCACACTGTTCGCTTTGTAGTGATCGGCCTCGGCGGTTACGGTCTGACGCATATCGATGCCGTACGCTGGCTTTCCCGGCAGAATCAGGGACGACTCGCGGGCGTGGTGGCGCTTGATATTGACCGGAAGGCCCGCCCCCGGCTCGCCGCTGATCTCGAGAAAGAGGGGGTGGTTCTGTACCGATCGGTGGATGATTTTTTCGATCGTGGAGTCGATACTACCGACGTGCTGACGGTACCCATCGGCATTCATCGGCATGTTCCGGTATCGATCCGGGCGCTTGAGGCCGGACTTCACGTGTACTGCGAAAAGCCCGTCGCCGCGACAGTGCAGGAGGTGGACCGGCTCATTGAAGCTGAAGCGCGGTCGCACCGGAAAGTCGCCGTCGGGTTCCAGCATCTATACGGCGTCTCAATGCGGCGGCTAAAGGAACTGTTGACCGCCGGCCGGCTCGGGACCGTGCGCGACATTTCACTGATGTGCAACTGGCCCCGGAGCGTGCAGTACTTTCAGCGGAACGACTGGAGCGGACACCTGCGGGTTGGTGACGACTGGATACTCGATAGTCCGGCCAACAACGCGCATGCCCATTACGTGATGAACGCGTTGTATCTTGCCTCTCCCAGAGCAGCCGAGGCGTCATCGCCCGGGAGTGTCCGGGCTGAGCTCTGGCGCGCCCATCGCATCGAAAGCGCTGATACCGTGCAATGTCATATCACGACCGTCGACGGGGTCAGGGTCCACATACTCGTGACGCATGCCGGCGGCGCGCCAAACGGTCCGGTGATGCACATTACTGCCGACAGCGGCCGTGCCTACTGGCTGACAGACGAAGGGTGCACGACGGTCCGGCACGCCGATGGGCGTCTCGAAATGTTCGATAACCGGAGTCACGCGCTCTGGCGGTATGACGCGTTCAAGAATCTGGTTCAGGCTATACACGGCGAAGCCGCAGTGATCTGTACGCCGGCGGTTGCGCGGGCGCAGACGCTGGCCGTGAACCTCATGCACGAAAGCTGCCGGTCGATTCACACTGTGCCCGATGAGTGTGTGACGGAACTGGAAGATTGGGAGATGTTTCCGCCGGATACCAGAGGTCTCTTCCGGCGCATTACCGGGATCGATCCGGCGATGCACGTGGCATTCCATGAGGGTGTGTTCCTGAGTCAGCTGGGATTGGGGTGGACCGCGGGGATGGTGTCGCGGAAGGTGTCGGGGGACGGGTACCGGTGGTTTCCGGCAAAGGAAGATATCACAGGGTGACCCTGACGGGTCACCCCGTGAAGTGCAGGACTACACCAACCCCTGGTCCATCATTGCATCGGCGACTTTGAGGAACCCGGCGATATTGGCACCGGCGACATAGTTGCCGGGTGTACCGAACTTCTCAGCAGTGGCCAGACATGTGCTGTGAATGTTCTTCATGATCTCGTGAAGACGCTGGTCAACTTCCTCCTTTGACCAGGTGAGGCGCATGCTGTTCTGGCTCATCTCAAGGCCCGAGGTTGCCACCCCGCCTGCATTGGATGCCTTCCCGGGTGAGTACAGCACGTGCGCATCGAGGAAGATTTTCACCCCATCCAGCGTCGTCGGCATATTGGCACCTTCGCAGACGCACATGCAGCCGTTCTGGATGAGTGATCTGGCGTTCTCCGCGTTCAGTTCATTCTGCGTGGCACAGGGCAGTGCGATATCTACTTTCACATTCCACGGGCGTGCCCCCGCGTGGAACTCCACCTTGAACTTGTCCGCATAATCCTTCACGCAGTCGCGCGCGCTCGCCCGCATCTCGAGCATGTACTGGATTTTATCGCCCTTGATGCCATCCTTGTCATAGACAAACCCGTCCGGGCCGGAAATGGTCACAACTTTGCCACCCAATTGTGTGGCCTTTTCCACGGCGCCCCAGGCCACATTGCCGAATCCTGACACGGCGACGGTTTTCCCTGCGAAAGATTGTCCCTTCGTCTTGAGCATTTCCTCCGCGAAGTACACCACGCCATAGCCCGTCGCCTGCGGACGGATAAGAGAGCCGCCCCAATTCAGGCCTTTCCCCGTAAGGACGCCTGAGAATTCGCGGGTCAGACGCTTGTACTGTCCGAACAGGTACCCGATTTCCCTTGAGCCGACACCGATATCTCCAGCGGGAACGTCGGTGTCCGGCCCGATGTGGCGGAACAGCTCGGTCATGAAGCTCTGGCAGAAGCGCATGACTTCGCTGTCACTTTTGCCTTTGGGATCAAAATCGGATCCCCCTTTGCCCCCGCCCATCGGGAGGGATGTCAGGCTGTTCTTGAACACCTGCTCGAAGGCCAGGAATTTCAGGATGCCGAGGGTCACGGAGGGATGGAAGCGCAGGCCGCCTTTGTACGGTCCGATAGCGCTGTTCATCTGAATCCTGAACCCGCGGTTGATGTGCACTTCTCCCTGATCGTCCATCCAGGGAACGCGGAACATGACCAGCCTTTCCGGCTCAACCATGCGCTCGAGGATCTTGGCGCTTCGGTATTCCGGATGCCGTTCGAGAACAAGTTCGAGCGATTGGGCCACTTCTTCCACTGCCTGGTGAAATTCCGGCTCCGCCGGGTTCTTCGCTTTCACGTGGGCAATGAGTTTGCTGACGTATTCTGACATGTGAGCCTCAACTACGTGGTGAGTGACTTGGATTTAGCTGACATCAGCCGGGCGCGGGTCGTTCGACCTCGGGGAGTCCGGCTCTGGATCTGCGGGCTAGCGCCGGAAGAACTCTCCGACGATCATCTCATAGTCCCGGTCATCCATATCCTGGAGCAAGCCGGCATACACCTCGCCGCCGATCGGCGATGTACTGCCGTCGGGGTTGCGCCGGTTCATCCTGGCGGTCAATGCCGTCAGACGTTCGATTTCTTCCTGGAAAAACGCGACTGCCGACTTCCCGATTTTCAACGACGGGATCTCCACATCCAGATGGTCGGCGTCGAGGACGCACATCCAATGCTCGGCATAGGGCGTCGCCTGCAGATCCTCGGGGTGTTTCGAGAGCGCGTTGTTCACCTGAATGACTTTTCCCGAGACCGGAGCGAGGAACGGTATGGAGTGTTTTCCCTGTCGCACGGTGAAGAGAGGGGCGCTGCGTTGCACCGTCATTCCCAGGTTCGGGAGTTCGATGGTGTCCACCGTGCCGATCAACCGCCGGGCGAAGTCGTCGATGCCGACGCGGACCGTGCCGTCTTCAAATGTCGACGCCCACGTATGCCCGTCTGCGATGAAGACGCCCCCGGGGATGGCGAACTCATTGTTGCCGATCCCCTCCAGCGTCGCCACATGGGTAATGTGGACCTTCGGCTTCAGCTGTTTCGCAATCCGGTCCTGACGCTTCAGAAGGATCTTCTTCACGAATGCGAGGAGCTCATCTTCGGTGAACGGCTTCTGCACATAGTCCATGGCGCCGTGCTTCATGCATTCAACCGCCGTCTCGACCGTGGCGTAACCGGTGATGATGACAACATCAATGTCCGGACGTATGTGCTTCACCGATTTCGTGACCTCCACACCGTCCATGGCCGGCATTTTGAGGTCGGTGAACACGAAGTCGTAGTGGTGGGACTGCAGGAGGCCGAGGGCCTCCTGGCCGGTCTGCACCGTGTCGATCGAGTAGCCGTCGAGCACCAGAATCTTCCGGAAGCTGTCGAGGATTACTTCTTCGTCGTCGACGCAGAGGATCCGGGCCTTCGGCTGGTCGACTTCCGCCCGTTTCAGGCTCTTTGCTTCGCGGGTGAAGTCCAGCGAGAGGCTGACGGAGAGTGCATTCTCGCGTTCCTTCCGCAGCTTGTTCTCCTGCATGCGTCGTGACACCACGCGGATGAGGATGTCCGCTATGACGAAGACAATGACGGCGATAACAAACAGTAACATGGGAGGCCTCTCCTTAGTTGATCACGTCAATGGATCAGAGCCGCATGGTTGCAGGCGTGCGAGTTCGTACTCAACGTCCGTCGGGATGGCGCGATACAGCCATCCGGTAAAATAGGGGTCCTTCTCGATGATGGCCGGGAAGGATTTCAATTCGGCGTTCACGTCCACCACCCGGCCGGAAATCGGCGAGAGTACCGGATGGAGCAGCCCGTCGGACGTCTGGATCTGGGCGCACACGGTTCCCTGGATGATTTCACCATCGGGGTGAACGGTTTCCACCGCGGTGGGCTGTTCAATGGTCCGCACGAAGAGGTGGGTGACCCCGACGAGCGCCGTACCGTCGCCCTGCGGGCATACCCAGCTGGTGTAACCCAGCCGCCGGTACTTCGGCGGGCAGGGGACCACGAGTGTTCCGTCCTCCGTCGTGCCGGAGACCATGCGTGTTTGCTGCTCACGGATCTGCCGGAAACGCAGAGCACGCTGGATCGCCGACTTTAGTTCATCGAAGGTGAAAGGTTTCGGAATGTAGTCTACCGCTCCGACAGTAAGAGCCTGCACGGCGTTCTCGACCGTGGAAAACCCGGTGGCCATGATGACGGGTGTTTCCGGCGCCTTCTTCAGGGCAAGTTTCAGAAACGAGAATCCATCCATCCCGGGCATCATGACGTCGCAGAGGATGAGGCCGAAGGACTGCCGGTCAAGCAGAGGAACGGCGGATTCCGCGTCAAGGGAGGTGACAACACGGTATCCTTCCGATGTACAGATTTTCGTCACCGCGTCAAGAATGACTTGTTCATCGTCGATGACCAGGATGTCTGTGTGTGGCTTCATGCCTGTCTACCGTGGCTGCTGGAGGGGAAGACGGATGTGGAATGTCGTTCCCTTCTTCGGTTCGCTCTCTACAGTGATGGTGCCGTTATGGTTGTCAATAATGCCCCAGATGACGGAAAGCCCCAGGCCGGTGCCTTTCTGTCCCTTCGTGGAAAAGAACGGCTCGAAAATTTTTGGAAGCTCCTCGCGTGATATGCCGCTTCCCGTGTCGGCCACGGTGATCTCGACATAGTCGCGCACTCCATCTCGCTCCACCGACTCCCACCTCTGCCAGTCGCACCCGAACCTGCTGCAGGCTTCCCATTTGCCCTGTCCCGCGACTTCTATCCAGAATGTGGCCGCGGCGCATTTCGGGCAGCGGACCTGCGTATCCATCAGCGAGACGCCGCACTCAGGACATTGCACCGTCATCTCCTGGTCGGGGGAGAGAGGGATGCTGGTCATGTGCTGGTGGCGGCCGTACAAGGGGTCTAGGTGGAGAATACCTTCTTCGTTCCCCGCACGCACTTTCACCCTGATCGACGGCAGACCGTTGATTTTCACGGCCGGGTCGATCAGCGCGTGCCGCTTGCTGCACGCAGCCTTCTTTACGGATGCGGTTCCCTCCGGGGAGAGCTTGAGCAATGAAGAGCCAATGGTGATTGTGCCGCCCGCCTGCGGCATCGCATCGATCGCGTTCACGATGAGGTTGACGAAGACCTGCTGGATCTGGTTGGCGTCGACGGTGACCGGCGGAAGCTGCGGGTCAATATTCTTGACCAGATCCACATGCCGGAGCGTCAGCTGGTTGCTGACGACTGTCGTGGCACGGTCTATGACATCGTTGATCTGTGCTTCGGTCTTCTTGGGCACCGACTGCCGGGCGAAATCGAGCAGGCTCTTGACGATCTCCCGGCTCCGGAGGGTTTCCCGTACGATGACCTTGAGGTCTTCCTGCAGCTCCGGCTGATCCTGTGTGCGCTTCAGCAGAAAACTGCTGTAGGTCAGCACGCCGGTCAGCGGGTTGTTGATCTCATGAGCGACCCCGGCGGCAAGCCGTCCAAGGGACGCGAGTTTGTCCGATTGGAAGAGTTGCATCCGGGCTTCGGACAGTTTGGCGGTCATGTTATTGAACGAGCGTCCGAGCCGGCCGAGTTCGTCATTGCCTTCCCGGCTGATGTGGTAGCTGAGGTTGCCATCGGCGACCTGCTGGGTCCCCTTGACCAGTTCGGCCACCGGCCGGGCGACCCATCGCTGCACGAAGAAGGCGATGATCAGGCTCAGTGCAACAAAAGCACCTGCTGCGAAGAGCACCATCTCCAGCACACGGTCGCGGATCTGGCGATCGACCTCTTGCAGCGGCATGGTTACATCAAGGACACCGAGCACCTTCACGTGTGCGGGGTGGACGTGGCAGTCGGCAGAGGAACAGGAGGTCTCGTTGTATATGGGGTTGATGACCGCCAGGTACCGGTCCGTCTCTCCTACCGGCTGGAGCAGCCGGGTTCTCTGGTCGATGGTCAGGTGCTGCAGCGGAGGTGTGCTGGCATGACAGGCGCGACAATTAGCAACCTCCTTCGGAAGAATGGTGCCCACGTCGGTCCCTACGGAGGAGAACATGACCTTCCCCTCCTTGTTCAGCACCCGCACGTCGCCGATGCCGGACTGCTGGCCGATAGCGCTGATGGTTTCCTGGATACGGTCACGCTCGTTGCGGAGCATATCCAGCCTGGTGCTGTGCTTGACCGTCTCGGTCAGCTGGTTTGCGTGACGTTCCACCTCCGCGGACAAACTTGCGTTGAGAGCACGGATGTTGAAGAACGCAATGATCCCGATGATCACGATTGCCGTGATCCCGACCACGAGGATGAGTCTGACACCAATCCGCCGGATCATTGCGCAGGAGACCGTTCTATTTGTTGCCGACCGCACGTACGGAGCTGATCATCGTGCCCGGCCGTGCCGCCGGATAGCTCTTGTCGTCGTGACATCCCGCACAGGATGGCGCTGCAGCAAAATTCATCTCCGCGTGACAGGACTCACAGTCCAGCCCGCTGTGCGATGCATCGAGCCGCAACCCTGTGATTTGATGCTTGAACGATGCCGGCGTCCACCCTTTGTGACACGTCGTGCACTTGCGGTCAACTTTCGTGAAGCGTTTCTTGTCGCCGTGGCACTTCTGACAGGAGAGGTCGCGGTGGAAGCGATTCAGGGCCCAGCCGGAACTCCGTGCATGGTCGAATGCCGTCATCGGCTTTGCGACGTGGCACGCCTCGCATTTGTCCGAACCATGGCAGGTGAAGCAGGGCTCATGCAGCTGCTCCATGGAAAGCTGTGTCTTCACTTCCCGCACCTTGGTGTCATCGGCTCTGCTCCTGTTCACGTCGTGGCACCGTACGCATCCTTCCTGCTGGTGGCAGTCGATGCATTCCAGCCCGAACCGTGTCGCGTGGTCGTCGTGGAAAAACGTCACAAACGAACCGTCCTCATTGCGAGTTGCATAATCCACTTTTGTGGGGAGTGGAACTCTGGGATGGGATTTGCCGGCCTCTGTGCGAGCACGCGTCATCTCCGCTTCAGTCTGCTCCTGGGATTTCTTTGTGTGACATCCGCTGCAGTCCGTTGTGTGTGTCCACTGCCGGTGACAATCTATGCACTGCCGGTGATATGCACCCTTGAGATCAGGCATGCTGAGATCGGCACGGGCCCTCGACTTCGGGTGGCACTCACGGCAGGAGAGGATCCCCTGGGAGGTGCTGTTGTAGTGGTGGCAGCCATAGCATCCTCCCGACATCTCCGACATCTCGGCGTGCGCCTTGTGCGCGAAGACCACCGGACCATACTGGCCCGCCATGTCTCCCATGCGCAAGACTTCCGGGCCTGTCTCCCCCGTGGCATGGCCGGGGAGCATGCGCACACGCGGACAGTTCACGAGGCACGGGTCTGTCTTTGTTGGTTTCGGGCAGGCATGGCACGTCTGGCATGGCACATCCGGACGCTTCGGCGGTGCATGTTTTTCCCATTTGGATCCCTGGCCGAACGCGGACAGGGAAAGCAACGCGAGCGCTGTGAGACAATGAATCCAGAGTTTCATGACTTTTCCGATCGAATGGCATATTTCGCTTGGATAGCCGGTCGGTCTTCCGGCACGCTGATTACCGGGAATATCATGACGTATGCCCTGTACATAAGGGTCAGGAGAGAGATGAAGCCGACGGTCACCGAAATTTCCCCTATCGACGGGAGGTAGGGATGCAGGGCGTAGGGGGGTTGATACGCGACAATGAAGTTGTTGATCCGGTTCAACGCCACGCCGAACACGACGAGTGCCGCCGCGGTGAACGTCAACGCAGGTGACCTGAGAACGGAAGGAGAGAGGAACATGCGCAACGGGATGACGACGCCTACCACCACTTCGATCGTCCACATCACACTTGCCGTATTCAGATCCGCGAGATAGACGAATGTCTCACGGATAAACATATCGCCGAGCTTGAACGCGAGGTACACGCCCAGGATCGGTGCGACCATGCCGCCGAGTTTGCCCAGAATTTCGGTTTCCGGCTTGAGCTTGAATGACCGTGCGGCCAGGGTGGACTCGAAGATGACCATCGGGAATCCCACCGCTATGGCGGAAAGAAGAAAAAGCAGCGGGAGGATCGGAGTGAACCAGAGCGGGTGCATTTTCGCGCCGGAGATGACCATCAGCGTGCCGAGTGAGGATTGGTGGAGCGTCGAGAGAACGACACCAGCGATAATGAAGACGAACATGGTCGTGTTGAGTCCGCGGTCGAGCACGCGGAGCAACCGGTCCACGGAACGATTGAGCCCCCTGAGGATGCCCGGGAGGTTCACCTTGCCGATAAACCGTTCGGTCACGAGAGGGATGAATTCGATATAGAGCACCGTCATGTAGATCATCACGCAGATACCGACCTCGAACAGGGCCGAGTTGCCGTTCCACATGATGAGGGGGTGCCAGATAAAATACCAGCGCCCGATGTCCACACAGACACCGATGGCGACGAATGTGTAACCCAGCATGGCTGTCAGCAGCGCGGGGCGGATGATGGCGTGGTACTCTTCCCGGTGCATGACGTGGCCGAGGGCGGCGGTCGTGAAGCCGCCTGCCGCGAGGGCAACACCGGCGCCGACGTCGACGGCGATCCAGAGTCCCCAGGGATACTGATCATTCAAGTTGGTCACGGCGCCGAGGCCGAAAAAGAATCGGCCGGCCAGGAACGCGATGCCGTTGACCGCCAGGAGGATCAAGACGATGACTCCCGGTGTGAGGAACTTGGCTTTGATCGGGGTTGGTGTCATGTGCGCTTCCATGCCTAGGCCTCCTCTTTCCGGGTTTTCGTCATCCACATGATTGCCCCGAGTATTGCATAGAGTGCGACGGGCGGGACAAAATACGCAAAGATGCCATGCTGGATGGCTTCCGACACGCCGGGAGCCGGAGTGGTACCGAGTTTTGGGAACTTCAGATCTGCAAAGTCGCGTCCGGCGAGGTACACCCATCCTGTTCCGCCGGCTTCGTACTCGCCGTACACGTGATTGACGTACTTGTCTCCGTATGTGATTAACCGCTGCTTGGCGATCCGGATAATTTCATCGCGGGGCCCGAACGTCAGGGCCTCGACCGGGCACGCATCCACACATGCGGGGAGTTTGTTCTCACTTGTCCGGACAATGCAGAAGTCACACTTCCGGATTTCGGGCTGAATGGCTTTATCGTATTCAAATGAAGGGATCTGGAACGGGCAGGCTACCATACAGTACCGGCAGCCGATGCACATGTCCGTGTCCCAGATCACCGATCCGTTTTCCTGTTTCGAAAACGCGCCCACGATGCATGCAGAAACGCAGGCGGGGTGATCGCAGTGCATGCACTGGACTTTGACGAAGTACGGAAGATCGGCCTTTCTGGGATTGTCGTACTGATTGACGACGGTAAGGGCTCCCGAATCCGGACGCCGCATCTCCTTGAAGACCGACCTGTCGCCGTACATCTCGAGGGGTGGCGACGGCAGGTCATGAGCGGTGCGACAGGCGTATTCGCAACTTCTGCAGCCGATACACACCGTCGTATCCACGAGGACGCCATTCCGTTCCGGAGACAGAACGTTCTTCGGGTTTGCCTTTGCAGTTGCATTGAGCCCGGCAACAGTTCCGCCGGCCAGGGCAGCAGTCTTCAAGAAGGCCCGTCGACTCGGTAATTTCATAGGTGGTCCTTGCAGGATTGAACAGCACTGACGCGCTCAACTCTCAAAACTTGAGCCACAAACCAGTGAGCGAATGTGTTCAAATATCCAAGAAATCGGCGGAAAAACGGGCAAACCCGCAGCTCCCCTTTCCTAAAATGAGGAAAAAGTGAACAGCTATTCCCAGTTGTGGGAAAATTGGGCCATTTTCGCCTTCTCTTCTGCGGCATTCCCATGGCACGATTTGTGACTTCGCAAAGCTGAGTGATTTCAGCCGTTTGCAGTCTCAGACGATTGGAATGAGTGAATGAAAAAAGAAGAACTCGGCATTCTGGTCGTGGACGACGAGTTCATTGTCCGCGAGTCGCTCACCAAGTGGTTCCGTGAAGATGGGTTCCGGGTCGATGCTGCTCCTGACGGGTTCACTGCGCTGAAGAAGCTCCAGACTGAACCGTGGAACCTGGTTCTCACTGATATCAGAATGCCCGGCATGGATGGACTGGAACTCCTGCATCGCGTCAAGCGGATAAGCCCCCAGAGCGTGGTCATCATTGTGACGGCGTTCGCCACGGTCGAAACCGCGGTGCGCGCATTGAAGGAAGGTGCGTACGACTACATCACGAAACCGATAGATCCGGATTACCTCAACCATATTGTCATCAATGCGCTGGAGCAACAGCAGCTGGTGCTGGAGAACCAGCGACTGCGCAACGCCGTGAGCGAGCTGACGGCCGACTCCGCGATCATCGGTGAGTGCGCCGAGATGCGCCGCGCGATCGAGCTCGTGGAAACGGTCGCTCCGGCGGAGACCACGGTGCTGATTACCGGGGAGAATGGAACGGGCAAGGAGTTCGTGGCGCGGGCCATTCACCAGGCGAGTGCGCGGCGCTTTTCTCCGCTGATAACCGTCAGCTGCGGTTCTCTCGGCGAGCTTCCTATGGTGGACGAACTGTTCGGCCACGAAGCAGGGGCCTATCCGGGCGCACAGCAAATGCAAAAAGGGAAGATCGAACTGGCCGATGGCGGTTCTGTATTCCTGGACGACATCGGGAGGCTCGATCTGAAAGCCCAGGCAGAGCTCTTGCGCTCGCTGGAGATGAAGCACATTATCCGCCTCGGTGGTGTGGATCCGATCAATGTCAGCGTCAGACTGCTCTGCGCCAGCCAGGAAGATCTCGAGAAGGCGGTGCACGAGGGACGGTTCAGAGAAGATCTCTACTATCGCCTGACGGTCTTTGAGATCATGCTCCCGCCGCTGCGGGCGAGGCGGGGTGATGTGGCAGCACTTGCTCACTTCTTTCTGGGCAAGTATGCGCGCGCTATGAACCGTAAGATGCAGGGGTTTTCACCGGAGGCAATGCTCGCTCTCAAGGCATATGCATGGCCCGGCAACGTGCGAGAACTCCAGAACGTCATCGAGCGTGCCCTGGTCGTGGCACGGGGTCCGATGATAGAACGGGAACACCTCATCCTGCACACAGATACCGCATCACCCACGACGGGAAAACGGCTCGAAGATATGGAACGAGCGCATATTGCAGTCATCCTGCGTGAAACCGGATGGAATATCAGCCGCAGCGCCTCAATCCTGGACATCGACCGTGTCACACTCTACCATAAGATCGAGAGATACGGATTGAAACGGCAGGCGCAGCCGGCACCTCTCCGTTGATTTTCTGAGACGCATTGGGCATATTGCGTCACCTCAAACTGAACGCATACTTCTCGGGGAACGCATGGCACAGTCACAGTACGACATCGTTGTGCTCGGGGGGGGGCCCGGGGGCTACACCGCAGCAATACGCGCCGCCCGGCTCGGCCTCCATACTGCTATCATCGAACGCGAACGCCTCGGTGGTGTGTGTCTCAACTGGGGCTGCATCCCTACCAAAGCCCTTCTTCGGAATGCGGAAGTGTACCGCCTGATCCGCTCAGCGGCGGATTGGGGGATCTCCGCAGAGAATGTCCGCCTCGACTTCCCGCAGGTGATCAAGCGCAGCCGCGGGATCGCGGACCGCGTCTCCAAAGGCGTCGAGTACTTGATGAAGAAGAACAAAATCGACTCCATCCGCGGATCGGGGCGCCTTCTTTCGGGCGAAACGGTTGAAGTGCGGGCGGAAGGGAAAGCGACGACGTCTGTCAAGGCAAGGCACATCATCGTCGCAACCGGCGCCCGACCCCGGTCCCTCCCGGGCGTTACTATCGACCGCAAGCGGATCATTACCAGTACGGAGGCCATGGCGCTTCCGGAGCAGCCTGCTTCCATGGTGATTATCGGAGCGGGGGCGATCGGCATCGAGTTCGCCTCGTTCTACAACGACATCGGGACAAAGGTCACCGTCGTGGAAATGATGCCGGCCATTCTGCCCATCGAGGACAAGGAACTGACCAAAGCGCTGGAAGCGAGTTTACGTAAGCAGGGGATTCAGTTCCTTACCGAGACACGCGTGGAAAGCGCGACCACCGGGCCCGACAAAGTCACCGTGACGGTACAAAATGCTGCGGGAACGCAAGAGCTGACTGCAGATGTTGCACTGGTGGCCGTCGGCGTTCAGGGGAATGTGGAAAGCATCGGGCTCGAATCGCTCGGTGTGAAAGTGGAACGGGGGCATATCGTCGTGGACAAGAACTACCGGAGCTCCGTTCCCGGTGTGTTCGCCGTTGGTGATGTGATCGGCCCTCCCTGGCTGGCGCACGTTGCTTCCGCAGAAGGAGTGTTTTGCGTGGAGAGCATTGCCGGCCGCAACCCCGAGCCGCTGGACTACTCCACCATACCCGGTTGTACCTATTGCCGACCCCAGCTTGCAAGTGTGGGATTCACCGAAGAGATGGCGGTGGCTGAGGGGTATGAAGTCAAGGTGGGCCGATGCCCCTTCCGGCCCATGGGGAAGGCGGTTGCGATGGGCGAGACCGAAGGGATGGTCAAGCTTGTGTTTGACGCAAAGTACGGCGAGCTGCTCGGCGCACACATCCTCGGCTCCGAGGCGACAGAAATGATCGCTGAGCTCGTGCTCGCCAAGAAGCTGGAAGCAACGGGGCAGGACATTTTCCGGACGATCCACGCTCACCCGACACTGAGTGAGGCAGTGATGGAGGCGGCGGCTGCAGCATACGGCGAGGCAATAAACATTTGACGGCACAGTCGGAAGCGCACGGCATCGAGGTGGTACGATTGGGTCGGTCGGCGTACCGTGCATGCCTGGCGCTCCAGCGTCATCTGCAGGAGCGCCGGATCGCCGGCACCATCGGCGATGTCCTTCTGCTCACCGAGCATGATCCGGTGCTCACGCTGGGGACCACCGCAAATGCCGACCATCTCCTCTCTTCTCCGGAGGTGCTCTCCCGTGAAGGACTGGATGTTGTAGAAGTTGAACGGGGGGGCGATATCACCTTCCATGGACCGGGCCAGCTGGTCGGGTATCCCGTTTTCGATTTGACGCAGCACACACCGGATCTTCACCGATACCTCCGCCAGCTCGAAGATCTGGTAATCGGGACCCTTGCGGCATTCGGCGTCCGCGCGTCTCGTGTCGAGGGATACACCGGCGTCTGGGTGGGAGGCGAGAAGATTTGTGCGATCGGCATACACGTGCGCCGCTGGGTCACGATGCACGGCTTCGCACTGAATATCAACACCGATCTGTCGTACTTCCGCCATATCATTCCCTGCGGGATTTTTGAACGGGGTGTAACGTCGCTGGCAGAAATTCTGGGACGGCGTGTCCCGTTGACCGAAGTGGAGGACGCGCTGCTGGGTGTGTGTGCGCGTGTATTTCTGAGAACCGTCCACGAGACTACATGTAAGGAACTTGGGATAGACAGTGACTCTCTCCAACGACAGGATGCTGTGTGCCTATAAGACGGTGCTCACCGCCCGTTTGATCGATACAAAGATCCTCGTCCTGCTGAAGCAGGGCAAAGCCTTCTTTCATATCGGCTGTTCCGGGCACGAAGTGGCACAGGTGGCCGCTGCCGCGGCAATGCGTCCCGGGCACGACTGGGCCTACCCGTATTACCGCGATCTTGCGTTTGCCCTCCAGTACGGGTACACCATTGACGATGCGATACGCGAAGCCATGCACCGTCGCGGCGGTCCCGGCAGCAACGGCTTCAGCATGATGGGCCATTATGGCAAGAGGGATCTTCGTATTGTTGCGCAATCGAGTCCGACAGGGACGCAATATCTGCAGGCGGTGGGAACCGCCATGGGAGCTGTTCTTGAAAAGAACGATGAAGTTGTCTATGTCTCATCCGGGGAGGGAGCAACCAGCGAAGGGGAGTTTCACGAAGCGGTGAATTGGGCGGCGCGTGACAGGCTGCCGGTGGTTTTCCTTATCGAAAACAACAGGTACGCGATCTCCGTACCGGTGACGGATCAGGTTGCAGGGGGGTCGGTGGCAAAGATGGTGCGGGGGTACGAAGGACTTGCCGCCCGCTGCGTGGATGGGTGCGATTACCCGGTCATGTTTCAGGCTGCGGAAGAGGCGGTCAACCGGGCCCGGAGGGGAGAAGGCCCGACACTCATTGAAGCCCAGGTGGTGCGGCTCCTTGCGCATTCGTCATCGGATGACCAGAGGAAATACCGCGATGCGGGGGATCTGGAAGAGGATCTGCGTCGGGACCCGCTGCCGCGTTTTGAGCGATTGTTGTTGGAGAGTGGAGCCGTTACTTCAAACGACATCGCGCGGCTGAAGGCGGAATTGCAGAGCGAGATAGACCGCGTTGCGAAAGACGTGGAAACCCTCCCTGTTCCCGATCCGGCGGAGGTTGATCGTTTCGTGTACTCTCCGGGACGCATCGTGGCCTCTGACGGGTTCGTTGAGCCCGAGCATACAGGTCCGAAAATCGTCCTCGTGGATGCCGTAAACCACGCGCTTGCCGAAGAGCTGGAGCGCAACCCCGGAATGCTCGTGTACGGCGAAGACGTCGGCCGCGGAAAAGGCGGCGTCTTTACCGCCACAAAAGGCCTCACGGAGAAGTTCGGCGAGGAGCGGGTGTTCAACTCGCCGCTGGCTGAGGCGAGCATCGTCGGGACGGCGTTCGGACTCGCGGTGCGCGGCACGTTCAAGCCGGTTGTGGAGATCCAGTTCGGCGACTACATCTGGCCGGCCTTCATGCAGATCCGTGACGAGATCGCCATGTTGCGTTATCGCTCGTACAACACCTGGACATGTCCGATGGTGATCCGGGTGGCAGTGGGAGGATACATCCACGGCGGCCTCTATCATAGTCAGTCCATTGACGGCTTCTTCACGCACATTCCCGGTATCCGTGTGGTGTTCCCATCGACGGCGGCCGACGCAAAGGGACTCCTGAAGACTGCCTGCCGGGAAGACGACCCGGTGCTCTTCCTGGAGCACAAAGGGTTGTACCGTCAGGGCTTTGCCTCTTCGCCGGAACCTTCCTCCGAGTATCTCCTGCCATTCGGCATTGCCAAGATCCGGAAACCGGGGGACGATATCACCGTCATCACCTGGGGCATGCTCGTGCAGCGTTCGCTTGATGCCGCGCGCGCGGTTGAGGAGCGGCTCGGCCTCAGTGTGGAGGTGATTGATCTCCGGACGTTGAATCCACTGGACAAGGACACGGTCTTGACTTCCGTGCGCAAGACCGGAAAAGTGCTGATCGTCCACGAAGATACGTTGACCGGTGGGTTCGGCGGCGAGATAGCGGCAATCATTGCGGAGGAAGCATTCGAACGGCTCGATGCGCCCGTGGTCCGGGTCGCCGCGAAGGATTCTCCCGTACCCTATGCGCCGCCACTGGAGTACGCCATGCTTCCCCAGGAAGCAGATGTCATGCGGGCGCTGGAAAAGCTCGCGCGGTACTGAGAGTACCTATTTCTCAACTTCATGGAGTCCGATGATGGCACGGATCGAAGTGGTCATGCCACAGATGGGAGAGAGCATTACCGAGGGGACGATTGTCAAGTGGCACAAGAAGGTGGGCGATCAGGTGAAACTGGATGAGACGCTCCTGGAAATCAGCACAGACAAAGTTGATTCGGAGATTCCATCGCCGGGCGCCGGTGTGCTTGCGGAGATCGTGGTCGGCGAGCAACAGACCGTGCCCGTTCGCACCGTGATCGCCTATCTCGAGAGCGAGGCCACCCAGGGTCAGCCGGTCCCGGTCGGGGCCCCACCGGCTCCTGCGAAGACTCTTTCGGTCCCGGGGGAAACCGCGCAGCCGGTCGTCCCCGGAGAAACCGCACCGCCGGTTGTCCCGGGGGGAACCGCACCGCCGGTCGTCCCGGGGGGAACCGCACCGCCGGTCGTCCCGAAGATTGTGCATCCGGAAGGGAGATTCTATTCCCCGCTGGTGTTAAGTATTGCGCGGACCGAGGGGCTTCCGCTCGAGGAACTCGGACGCGTGCCCGGATCCGGGGAGGGAGGGCGCGTCTCCAAGAGAGATATTCTGGCGTATCTTGCACAGCGGCGGCAGACTCCGGAAGTGAAATTGCAGGAACGCCCTGCGCCCGGGAGCGAGGCGGAGACACCGCAGGCGCCTCCGGTTGCGCCGCCTGATGCGTCCCCGGGTGCGCCGCCTGATGCGTCCCCGGGTGCGCCGCCTGATGCGTCCCCGGGTGCGACGCCTGATGCGTCCCCGGGTGCGTTGCCAGACGCGTCCCGGGGTGCGCCGCCGGATGGAACGCAGGCCTCCGATGTTGAGCGAATCCCGATGAGTGTCCTTGTTCAGAAGATGGCGCAGCACATGGTGAACAGTGTGCGGACCTCGCCTCACGTTGCCGCGGTGCATGAAGTGGATATGACCGCTGTTGTGCGCCACCGGGATATGCACGCGGCGGAGTTCGAGCGCCGCGAAGGGTTCAAGCTGACATTCACACCCTACATTGTCCATGCGGTGTCGCAGGCGCTGAAAAAGTATCCGTTGATGAACAGCTCAATCGATGGCACCACCATTATCCGGAAGAAGTCCATCAATATCGGTCTCGCGGTGGCGGCCGAGAACGGTCTGATTGTTCCCGTGATTAAGAATACCGGAGACCAGGACATCACCGGCATTGCCCGCTCCGTGCATGATCTTGTCGAACGGACACGAATCCGGAAGCTCAAGCCCGACGAGGTCCAGGGAGGCACATTTACGATCTCCAATTACGGAGTCTTCGGCACTCTCATTGGCACGCCGATTATCAACCAGCCGCAGATTGCCATACTTGGAACCGGAATGATTCAGAAGCGGGTGGTCGCGATCGATGACGGGATCGCGATCAGGTCGATGGCGTACTTCACGATGTCGTTTGATCACCGGGTGGTGGATGGCAACCTGGGCGGTATGTTTCTGGATCAGGTGGTGAAGAACCTGCAGGGCATCGATCCTGCGATGACGATCTAGAGTATCAGCGGTGCAAATGAGGAGGTGTGGAGCGTGGCATACGCAGGAGATGGAGTGCGGCGGCCGGAATGGTTGAAGGTGAAGATTCCCTCCGGACAGAATTACCTCCGGCTGAAGGAATTGATGGACCGGCACCGGTTGCATACGGTGTGCGAGGAAGCGCGCTGTCCGAACATGGGAGAATGCTGGAGCGCGGGCACGGCAACGTTCATGATTCTGGGTGACGTGTGTACGCGGTCCTGCGGTTTTTGTGCGGTGCGGACCGGGCTCCCGCAAACGCTCGATCTCGAAGAACCGGCACGGGTCGCGGAGGCGGTCCGCATCATGGAAGTGCGTCATGCGGTGATCACTTCGGTGAATCGGGACGAGCTTGAGGACGGCGGTGCCTCGGTCTTTGCGGCGACCATCCATGCGGCTCGGGAAGCACGTCCGGGCATGACGGTCGAGGTTCTGATTCCGGACTTCCAGGGGGATGCCGCTGCCCTGCAGATCGTCGTCGATGCGAAGCCGGATATTCTCAATCACAATACGGAGACCATCCCCCGTCTCTATCCCTCTGTGCGTCCGCAGGCAAAGTACGCGCGAAGTCTGGCGCTCCTGGATCGGGCGAAGGGAGCAGGGATGGTCACGAAGAGCGGTTTGATGCTGGGTCTGGGGGAGACAAATGACGAGGTGCTGGAGGTATTATCCGATTTGCGGGCTGTTTCATGCGATATTGTAACGCTGGGGCAGTATTTGCAGCCCACGAAGGAGCACCTCCCGGTAGCGCGATATGTGACGCCCGGGGAGTTCGCCCTGTTGCGGGAACGGGGAATGATGATGGGTTTCCGGCACATTGAATCAGGCCCGTTGGTGAGGAGTTCCTACCATGCCGGTATGCACATCGGTGTCTGATTTTCTTGACAAAGTGCCGCGGATTGCGTAACTTTAAAATCTGAAACACTTTCCCCCGGTGTCAATACCCTTTTCAAGGAGTGTTTTTCGTGGAAAAGACAACGCGGTTCTTCACGGCCAAGGACGTAGAGCAGAAGTGGCATCTGGTGGACGCAGATGGCAAGACTCTCGGGCGTGTGGCCACAGAGGTAGCCCGCCTGCTGCGCGGCAAGCACAAACCGGAATTCACGCCGAACGCCGACCTTGGCGATTTTGTGGTTGTCGTCAACGCGTCAAAGGTGAAGATCACCGGTAAACGGGCCGAACTCAAGGAGTATTTTCACTATACGGGGTATCCCGGCGGCGCAACGTACGAGAAGGTGCAGGATGTCCTCCGGAAGAATCCCCAGCGCGTCATCGAGCGGGCGATCAAAGGGATGTTGCCGCACAACCGCCTCGGGACAAGAATCTTCAAAAAACTCAAAGTGTATGCCGGGCCGGAGCATCCGCACGCCGCCCAGCAACCGCAACCATTTTCCGTGTAACGATCTTTCTGGCAGGAGACTGAACGCAGCATGCACGCACACACGACGACAGCAGTCGGCAGACGAAAGACTTCGGTCGCCCGGGTCATTCTGCTGCCCGGCACAGGCAAAATCACCGTTAACCATCGCCCGCTCGAGGAGTTCTTCCCGATTGAGACCCTTCGCGCCGACGTACTGAAGCCGCTGGATGCGACGCAGACGGCGGGCAAGTATGATGCCCGCATCAATGTCGAAGGCGGCGGAAGCACGGGCCAGGCCGGTGCCATCAAGCTGGGCATCGCCCGGGCGCTGGTGGATCTGAGCGAGGATCACAAGCCCGCGTTGCGCGCCGCCGGTTTGCTGACCCGCGACCCGCGGATGGTCGAGCGGAAGAAATACGGTCAGAAAAAAGCACGCAAGAGATTCCAGTTCTCCAAACGCTGACACTGTACGTGCTGTATCGGTAAATACGCATACTCTTGGATTTCGGCGGCAGTGTCCTGGCAGTGCCGGGATTCCGCCGGAAGATGAAGAGAGTAGAAGATCAACTATAGAAGGAATACTGCTATGCCCCGCGTCGAAGTCGCCGAACTTCTGGCAGCCGGCTGCCATTTCGGACATCTTACCCGCCGTTGGAATCCCAAAATGCGTCCGTACATCTTCATAGAGCGGAACGGGATCCACATCATTGACCTCATGAAAACGCGTCAACTCCTCGAAGAGGCAGCCAATGCAATTGCCAACGTCGCAGCAGAAGGCAAACGCATCCTCTTCGTCGGCACGAAAAAGCAGGCAAAGGAAGTGATCAAGAGTGAAGCGTTGCACACGGGCGAGTTCTACGTGAGCGAACGCTGGCTCGGCGGCTCCCTCACAAACTTTACGACCATCCGCAAGAGCGTGAAGCGGCTGACCAATATCGAAAAGATGGAGACCGACGGGACGTTCGACAAGATCACCAAGAAGGAAGCCCTCTTCCTCGTGCGCGAAAAAGACAAGCTGAACAAGGTGCTCTCCGGCGTGGTCGACATGACGCGCCTGCCGGGAGCGATCTTTGTCGTGGACGTGAAGAACGAGGCTATTGCGGTGAAGGAAGCCCGGCGGCTGGGGATCCCGGTGTTCGCCATCGTGGACACCAACTGCGATCCCGACGGAATCGACTACGTGATTCCGGCCAACGATGATGCCATCAAGTCCGTCCAGGTCATTTGCAAGGCGATCGCCGAGGCGGTGCTGGAAGGCAAACAACGTGCAACATCGGTACGGATAGAGCAGGCGGCGGAAGCCGAGAACCGCGGCAAAGATGCTGCGGCTGAAGTCAAGGCATCATAGGACGCACACGAAAGAACAGGCAGAATGGAAATCACCAGCGAATTGATTAAGACTCTCCGCGAAAAGACCGGTGCGGGGATGATGGATTGCAAACGTGCCCTGGAAGCTTCCAAGGGCGACATGGAAGGAGCAATCGAATTCCTGCGCAAGAAGGGTGCGGCGGTCGGACAGAAGCGCGCCGATCGCTCGGCCAAGGAAGGGATGATTGTCACCCGCGTGAGCGCGGACGGTAAACTGGGCGTGATTGTGGAAGTCAACTGTGAAACCGACTTCGTCGGCAAGAGCGAAGACTTCGTGTCGTTCGCAGGTCTCGTTGCGGAAGTGGTTGCCAAACACCGTCCGGCGTCCATCGATGCCCTGCACGGTCACTCCACCAACGCCGGCAAAAAAGTGATCGAGCACCTGAACGACCTGCTCGCGAAGGTCGGTGAGAAAATTGAAGTGCGCCGGTTTGACATTGTGGAGGCGGGCGACGGCGTTGTCAGTTCGTACACCCATCTCGGCAACAAGATCGGCGTGCTTGTGGAGTTCTCCGGATTGTCGCTGGACGCCTCGGTGAAAGGTGCGGGACGGGATATCGCGATGCAGGTGGCCGCCATGAATCCGACGGTCATCGGCCGCGACCAGATTTCCAAAGCCACGATTGAGCACGAACTGGAAATCTATCGCACGCAGGCGAAGAACGAGGGGAAGAAGGAGCAGGTGATCGACCGGATTGCCATGGGCAAGCTGGAGAAGTTCTATCAGGAAGTGTGTCTCCTCGAACAGACGTTCATCAAAGACCAGGGAAAGACCATCAAAGATGTTTTGCTGGAGGCGGGGAAGGCTGCCGGAACTGTACCCACGGTGCGCCGGTTCCTCCGTTTCCACCTGGGCGAAGAACAGAATTAGACCGCCATGGAAATGACCCGCTACAAGCGCGTGCTTCTCAAGCTCAGCGGCGAAGCGCTGATGGGGGATCAGCAATTCGGGATCGACCCGGTCCGGCTCCGGCAGTACGCCGAGGAGGTGCGGACGGTCAGCGAACTCGGTGTGCAACTGGGGATCGTGATCGGCGGAGGTAACATCTACCGTGGTGTATCGAACTCCACGAGCGGGATCCACAAGGCCACCGGCGACAACATGGGCATGCTTGCGACCGTGATCAATGCGCTCGCCCTGCAGGCCTCGTTGGAGAACGTCGGATTGGTGACGCGGCTCATGAGCGCAATCCGGATGGAAGTTGTGGCCGAGCCGTTCATCCGCCGCCGCGCCATCCGCCATCTGGAGAAGGGCCGTGTCGTCATTTTCGGGGCAGGCACCGGCAACCCGTATTTCACCACAGACACCGCTGCAGCGCTGAGGGCTGTGGAGATTGAAGCCAACGTTCTCATCAAAGGTACGCGGGTAGACGGCGTCTTTGATGCCGACCCGGAACACAATCCCGCCGCCGTGCGCTTCGACCGGATCACCTATAGGGATGTTATGAAGCGGGATCTGAAGGTCATGGACATGACCGCTATCACCCTGTGCCGCGAAAACGGTCTGCCCATACTCGTGTTCAACATGAACCAGCCGGGAAATCTCCGGCGCCTGCTGCTCGGCGAACCGGTCGGCACACTGGTTTCGGAACAGCTTTCATCCTAATTCACCATACGGAAACCGCCATGGTCAAGACAATTCTGAAGGATGCCGAAGACCGCATGCACAAGGCGAGCGAAGTGGTGCGTCAGGAGCTGGCGAAGATTCGGACAGGGAAGGCGACGACCGCACTGCTCGACGGGATCAAGGTCGACTACTACGGCTCAGCGATGGCTCTGAATCACATTGCCAATGTGAGCGTCATGGATGTGCACACGCTGGGCATCCAGGCGTACGACAAGGCCGCGCTCGAACCTATTCACAAAGCCATCCAGACCGCGAACATCGGTCTGAACCCGATCAGGGACGGGGAGATCATCCGCGTGCCGATTCCGATGCTCAATGAAGAGCGCCGCCGCGAGCTGGTGAAGCTCACCAAGAAGTTCGGTGAGGACGGGAAAGTCGCCGTGCGCAACATCCGCCGGGATACCATCGAACACCTCAAGAAAGCGGAGAAGAACGAGCACTTTTCGGAGGATGAGCGGAAACGCGGCGAGGTGGAAGTACAGAAAATGACCGACAAGTGCATCAAGGATATTGATGCCATCCTTACACTGAAGGAAAAGGAAATCATGGAGGTGTGAGTCTGGCCTCATAAGGTGATTCTACGGCCCCGTGCGGATTCCGCAGCGGGGCCGTTCCTTTTCGGGGCTGCAACACACGGGCGCGGACTCCGTACACTCTAGTAGAAACACAACGCAAGGGAGCTCGCCATGGCATCGACAGAACGGCGGTTGCAGAAATCCCGCACCGATCGCATGATCGACGGTGTGTGCGGCGGCATCGCGGCGTATTTTGCGATTGACGCTACGCTTGTCCGCATTGTCTGGGTGCTTATGACGTTGTTCGGCGGGTCCGGGGTGATACTGTACATCGCGGCTATGATTATCATGCCGAAGGAGGATTCGGCCTCCGCGCAAGAACCTCCCGCTGAAAAGAAGAAGCAAAACGATTCCAGGTTCTGGGGTATTCTCCTTGTCGTCATAGGCCTGTTCTGGCTGCTGGGCAATCTGGGAATTCCCGTCTGGCATCACTGGTGGGGGTTCCCCTGGCATTTTGCCTTTCCGCTTTTGCTGATTCTGGCCGGAGTGGCGTTCCTGTTTGGCGGCCGCTCCTACGTCTCGGCACAACCGGTGGTCTCCAACAGCCCGCAAACGGCATCCGGCGAAGCAGCCCCTTCCCCCGGTGAGGCAGCCCCTGCTCGCGGCGAAGCAGCGCCTTCCCCCGGTGCAACAGCGCCGGGTGAGGTCCGCCGCCTGTATCGTTCAATCACCGAAAAGAAGATCCTTGGCGTCTGCGGCGGGATCGGGGCGTATGTGAATATCGATCCGGTGATTGTCCGTCTCCTGTTTGTTGTCGGCGCACTTGCTACATCCGGATTTGCCTTTATCGTCTATCTGTTGATGGGCCTCGTAGTCCCGAAAGAGCCGGCCCCTCTCGCAACGACGTGATGTCAATAACAACCCGATGAGGAATGCGCGGTGAAAACACGGCCAGTCTGGTTGGGTATTGCTTTGATCGTGGTCGGGGCAGCCATGCTGCTCGACCACCTGCATTTCTTTGCGTTGAGCTGGTGGTTGGTCTTCTGGGCAACCGTGACGTTGGGTAGTGCGGTCATGGTCATCCGGAACACCCGGCGGCGGGAGGGAGGCATATTCTGGCTCACCATTTTGTTCTTCTTTGCCCTGTACAAAACCCTCCGGCAAATTGGCGCACTGGAGATCCATGAGGAATGGGGGTTTCCGCTGCTCCTGGTGATTGCCGGCATCGGGATCGGTATCGTGGTGGCGGCACATCCTCAGCGATGGCATCTTCTTGTGCCGGCACTGACTCTCATCGCCGCCGGCGGCGCCATGCTGCTTGCGGAATTCGATGTTCTTCCCGTGTGGGAGGTGCGGAGCGCGGTGAGCAGCTACTGGCCTGTGGCGGTTTTGCTGTTCGGTGCGGCGATGCTGCTGAATGGCTTCCAGTGGAAGAAGGGTGGGACTGCCTAAAAGGGACGCGAGGCCTCAGTGCGCCTCGAGCCAGTTTTTCCCGATTCCCACATCAACCTTCACCGGAACACACAACGGAAGGGCTTGCTGCATCGCGGAGGTGATGAGTGCGACGCTCTTTTCGGTCTCACCCGCCGGAACCTCGAACACCAACTCGTCATGTACCTGCAGCAGCATCCGGCCGCGAAGACCTTCTTCCGGAAACTTCCGGTGAACGGTGATCATCGCCAGCTTGATCATGTCAGCCGCGGTTCCCTGGATGGGCATGTTGATAGCCTGCCGTTCTGCATTTCCCCTGGTGTTCTGATTCTTGCTGTTGATGTCGGGCAGAAAACGCCGGCGTCCGAGGAGTGTCTGGACATATCCGCGTGACTGTGCGCCGGCTATGGTATCAGAAATGTACTGCTTCACCTTCGGGAAACGCTGGAAATAGCGGTTGATGATCTCCCGTGCTTCGTTCTGGCTGATGCCCAGGCGATTGGCCAGACCGAACGGACCGATGCCGTACATGATCCCGAAGTTCACTTCCTTGGCCTTCCGCCTCATCTCTTTCGTCACCTCTTCAGCACGGACTCCGAACACCTTCGCCGCGGTGGAGGCGTGGATATCCTCATCGTGCAGGAACGCCTCCACCAGAGCCTCATCTTCACTGATATGCGCCATCACCCTCAGTTCAATCTGCGAGTAGTCCGCCGAGAGTATGCGCATGCCTTCGTCACGCGGGACAAACGCTCCGCGGATGGCGCGCCCCATCTCGGTCCGGATGGGAATGTTCTGCAGGTTCGGATCGCTTGACGAAAGCCGTCCCGTTGCCGTGACGGTCTGATTGTAGGAGGTGTGCACCCGTCCGGTTTCGGGATGGATCAACGCCGGCAGTGCGTCCACATACGTCGACTTCAACTTGCTCATCTGCCGGTACTCAAGAAGGGCGTCGACGATCGGATGTTGCCCCTGAAGCGCCTCAAGCACGCCGACATCGGTCGAGAATCCGGTCTTGGTCTTCCTGAACGGGGGGAGTCCGAGCTTGTTGAACAGCACATCGGCAAGCTGCTGTGTGGAGTTGATGTTGAAGGGTGTACCGGCGTGTATGTGGATGTTCGAGACGAGCCTGCCGAGGATGCGGTCGATTGCTACCGACATCTCCCGGAGTTTTGCGACGTCAAGCCGCACGCCGTCGTACTCCATGTCCGCGAGCACATCGATGAGCGGAAACTCCATGCGATCGCAGAGTTCATCGAGATGATTCGCCTGCAGCTGTGCACGCTGGTGATGATACAGGCGCATGGTAAAATCCGCGTCTTCGGCCGAGTAGTCGGCCAGCCGCTCGAGCGGCACCGCGGTGATCAGCTTACGATTCTTGCCGGTATCGACCAGTTCGTCGTACGATACCATGACATAGTTGAACGCGTCCAGCGCCAGGGCGTCAAGCGTATGCTGGGCGTCAGCGCGCAGGACGTAGCCCGCAACCATGGTATCGAAGTGCACACCTTGCACATGCACACCGTGCCGCCGCAACACGAGCATATCATACTTGGCATTCTGGGCGATCTTGCGGACTGCCGGATTCTCAAGGATCGGCCGCAGATGGTCAAGAACCAGCGTGCGCTCCAGCGCACCCGCCGTGTTGTCGAATCCGGCCGTCCCCCCGTCGCCCGCAAAGAGCTCCGACGCCGATGCCGGTGGAGGTAATTGAACCGGGACATACCAGGCTTCCCGGGGGGCCACGGCAAACGAACAGCCCACAAGCCGGGCAGCCAACGGATCGGTGGAGGTTGTTTCAGTATCGAATGCGATGACGTCGGACTTCTCGAGTATGCGACACAGCGCTTGAAGGTCTGGCACGGTCGTCACACAATGGTACGCGTGCTGGTCGGAGCGGATACTCGTGGAAGACATGGGATGTGTCACCACCCCGGCGGGAGGTGCCGTGGTGGAATCTGCCATCTCCCGGGGAGCCGGCGCATCTTCGTTCCGGCCCGATGCCCAAATCTTCCGGACCCGCTCCGCAAGGCTCTTGAATTCGAGTTGTTCGAACAGACGCAAGACCGCCTGCAGGTCCGGTGCCTGGGCACGAAGATTGTGAAAATCCACGGCAAGGGGAACGGTAGTATCAATCGTGACAAGCTTCTTCGACAGCAGCGCCATCGTTTTGTCGCGGGCGAGTTTTTCCCGGATCCCTTTCTGGGGGATCCTGTCGATTGCCGCGTAAATCTCTTCGACAGACCCGAACTGTTGCACCAGAGGAATTGCGGTCTTCTCACCGATTCCGGCCACGCCCGGCACATTGTCTGTCTTATCGCCCATGAGAGCGAGCACGTCGATCACTCTGTCTGGAGCCACGCCGAACTTCTCCATGACGCCCCGTTCGTCCACCTCTTCCATCTCGGATACGTTCTTGCCGGGGCGGAGGAGATGGATATGCGGTGAGATCAGCTGCATCATGTCTTTGTCGCCGGTCACGAGAAACGTCTTCACCCCTTCCGACTCCGCGCGGCGTGCGAGTGTTCCCATGATGTCATCCGCTTCGAAGCCGGGGAGTTCGACGACTGGCGTGTTGAAGGCCCGGACCACGTCTTTCAGTTTCGAGAGTTGAGGAACCATGTCCTCGGGCATCGCCTCGCGATTGGCTTTGTAGTCAGGGTACGCCTCGTGCCGGAAGGTGGGTTCCTTTGTATCGAACGCGACGGCGATGTGATCGGGACGGTCCTCGGTGAGAATCTTCATCAGTGTCGTCGCAAATCCGTAGATGGCGCTGGTATTTTCCCCGCGGCTGTTACGCAGCGGTCGCGCGATCATGGAATAGTAGGCGCGGTACGCCAGCGCCATGCCGTCGAGCAGATAGAGCCGTTCCGGTGTTGCCATGCGGTCACTCATTTGCCGTTCGTGGTTCCGGTGCCGTTGTGGGGGCGGCAGGTGTGGCGTCAAGGTATCGCCAGACCGCGGTACCCATGGCCACAAGCAGGATACTGTTCGCGATGAAGGCGGCGCTGATGCCGTAGTGGCCGGCGATGAACCCGCCGAGAGTGGGTCCAATAAGGTTGCCCAGAACAGACATGCTCGAAGCGATGGCCATCATGCCTCCCTGCCGATCGGCCGGAGCATACAGACCGGTGAGGGCATAAAGTGCCGGCAGGATTCCTCCGCGGGCAAACCCGAGAAACGCACGCAGGGCGCCAAGCTGGTAGAGGTCCTGTACGAGAAGATGTCCGGCATAACAAAGACCGACAATGACGAAAGCGAGCGCGAGATTCTTCCGCTGGCCTTTCCGGTCATTGCGCTTCCCCCACCACGGTGCGGAAACGACCATGAACAACCCGGCAATCGAAAAAATGCCGCCGGCTATTGTTGAAATGTACTTCGAGTCGGTGCTGAACCCTTCGATAAAAAGTGCGAAGATCGGTTCCACCATCAGCACGGAAACCTGGCCGACGACGAGGCAGATGGCAATAAGGCGTAGTCTCCGGTCGGTCATCATGAGCCGGAGGTTTTCCCGGACTGTGTACGTCCTCTTTGTCTCTGTAGTAGGTGCCGGCTCGGTGACGAGGAAGATGACTATGAATCCCGCGATTGTGCAGAAAGCGGCGGTGATGAAGAATACCGGGCGGTAGCCGAACAGATCAGCCAGTACTCCGCCGAAGAAAGGACCGAACACCATGCCTCCAGCCGACGCGGATTGCATGAGGCCCATCGCGTATCCCATCCGTTCCTTCGGCGTGGTCGTCGAAACCAGGGCGAGCGTGGCTGCGATGAATCCGCTGATCGCTCCCTGCAAGACGCGGAACATCAACAGCTGCACCACATCCTGCGCAAATCCCATGAGTAGCTGTGAGAGTGCGAGTCCGAAGATCGCACGGATGACCATTGTCCTTCTTCCGTAACGGTCGCCCAGTGTTCCCCAGAGAGGGGTGGCGATGAAAGAGAGTACGAACGGTCCGGCAAAGACCAGGCCGCTCCAGCGTGCAAGTTCGTTTGGATCGGTGATGCCGAGTGAGCGGATGAAAAAAGGGAGAAACGGGACAACGAGGTTCATGCCGAGCATGGCAAGGAACTGCGTGCCCCAGAGTACGTAGAGGTTCTTGCGCCAATGTTCCATGGATACAAAAGGTACCGAATATGACGGGGATTTCCAAGACTACGATTTGGAGTGGAACCTCTGACCTTCCGAATGGGTTCATACCTCAGACCTATTCTCAACGGGAGATACTATGAAGACTCTGGCGGTAATGCTCGCATTGGTGTTTGTTGCTTCCGGCGTGAAGGCAAGTGTGAAGATTGAGCCGGTCGAATACAGGCAGGGTTCTACGGTTCTTGAAGGCTACATTGCTTACGACGCGAGTGTCAAGACGCCGCGGCCGGGCGTGGTGATTGTGCACGATTGGATGGGCGTCAGCGATTATGTGAAAATGAGGGCGGAGCAGATTGTGAAGCTCGGGTACGTCGCGTTTGTTGCCGATATATACGGAAAGGGCGTTCGTCCGAAGAACCAGCAGGAAGCATCGGAGCAGGCCGGAAAATTCAGGGCTGATCGCAGCTTGATGCGTGCCCGTGCTCAGGCGGCTGTCGACGAGTTCAAGAAGCGGAGCGTGGTAGATCCGAAGAGGCTGGCGGCGATGGGGTATTGCTTTGGCGGCGGAGTGGCGCTGGAGCTGGCCCGGAGTGGGGCAGATCTCGCGGGCGTGATTAGTTTCCATGGCAACCTGGACACACCGAATCCGGAAGATGCGAAGAAGATCAAAGGGAGTGTGCTGGTATTGCACGGCGCCGATGACCCCTTTGTCAAGGCCGAAGTCGTTCAAGCGTTTCAGGACGAGATGCGAAATGCCAAAGTGGATTGGCAATTTGTCTCCTACGGGGGCGCCGTACACGCCTTCACGCAAGCAGGCGCGGGCGACGATCCCTCAAAGGGCGCTGCCTACAATGCACGGGCAGACAAACGTTCATTCGAAGAAATGACGCGCTTTCTCAGGGAGATTTTCGGGAAGTGAGGCGAGGGGTCAGACCCCTCATGCACGATTTGGGGACAAGGGTCTGACCCCACATGCACGATTCTGGGATGGGGGTCTGACCTCACATGTTCGATTTTGGGTATAGGGGTCTGAGATAAGGGTCGGAGGTAGGGGTCGGAACCCACTGGGGTTGATAACTTGTGGCAATACTGCTATCTTAGGGTGTTCTTCAGGAACTCAACCCCCTGTAGTTTTGTTATATAAGTGCGCAAGGAAGCGCATTTTTGTTGGCCTAAAGTCGGACTGATTTAGTCCTATTATCAAATATGGTACGCCTCTCAAAAAAAGTCGAATATGGGCTCATTGCTCTCCGTCACATGGCTGCAAGGCCTGCCGGGGAGATCTCTACCGCGAAGGAAGTCGCCGACCGGTATGGAGTTCCTTTCGATCTGCTCGCAAAGGTTCTGCAGCGTCTTGGGAAGGCAGGTCTCATCACTTCGCATCAAGGGATGAGGGGTGGTTATTCTCTTGCCAAAGACCCCCGTGAAATTCCGGTATCGATGATCATTCATGCGATCGAGGGGAGTGCCCCTGTCATAACGCAATGTCTGGCGGACGGGCCGCAGAGCTGTGAGGTGTTCGAGGCGTGCACCATCAAGTCACCGATGACCAAGGTACAGGCAAACATCGAACGCGCATTCCACGATATGACGCTTTCGGAAATTGTGTGACACCATGAGACTCCCTGTCTATCTCGACAACCACGCAACGACGCCGGTAGATCCCCGGGTGCTTGACGCAATGTTGCCGTATTTCACGGAGCACTTTGGCAACGCCGCCAGCAAAACCCATGAGTATGGCTGGATGGCGGAAGCCGCAGTGGACGTCGCCCGCGGAGAGGTCGCCCGGATCATCGGCGCGGAGAGCGAGGAAATTGTATTCACGAGCGGAGCCACCGAGTCGGTGAACCTGGCGATCAAGGGTGTGGTTGAAGGGCACCGTCGCAGGACCGGCCGGGAAGAGATGCATCTTGTGACGGCGGCAACTGAACACCACGCAGTTCTCGACACCTGTACTGCCCTCGAACGGTCCGGCATCCGCTGTACGGTGCTCCCCGTCGACCGGTTCGGACTTGTCGATCCTGATGCGCTGGCCCGGGCCATCGAGGTGGACACGGTGCTCGTGAGCGTCATGTGGGCGAATAATGAGATCGGTACCATCGCACCGATGGCGGAGATCGCGGCAGTGTGCCGGGAGAAAGGCGTGTTGCTTCACACCGATGCAACACAAGCCGTTGGCAAGATCGCAATCGACACCAAGAGTATTCCGGTGAGCCTTCTCTCCTTCAGCGCCCACAAGATGTACGGCCCGAAAGGGATCGGTGCGCTCTTTGTAAGAAGAAGTGGCGGCCGGATTGACGTTGCATCTCAAATGGACGGAGGTGGGCACGAACGGGGTATGCGTTCGGGTACTCTGAATGTACCGGCGATAGTGGGATTTGGGAAAGCAGCGCGGCTGGCTATGAGCGAGATGGAGGACGATGCAAAGCGGATGACAGGCTTGCGGGAACTTCTCGAACGCCTGATCCTTAACGCGCTTCCCGGAATCCGAATCAACGGCCATCCTGTCGAACGACTGGCCGGCAATGCAAGCATCACATTCCCTGGCAAGCGTGCCGACGCCATGATTCTTGCGATGAAAGATGTCGCTGTATCCACCGGTTCCGCATGCAGTTCCGCGGTCCAGGAGCCTTCTCACGTATTGCGGGCGATCGGGTTGCCGACCGCCGATGTTGCTGCAACCCTGCGATTCGGGCTGGGCCGGTTCACCACCGAAGAAGAAGTGGTGTATGCTGCACGCCGCATTGCTGAGGTCGGAGGACGGACCACTGCGGCAGGGGAAGTATTGTACGCATTCGCAAATCAGGGGAAATACCAATGAAACCGGTAGAGACTGTACTGAACAATGAACGGGATGTGCTAGTACACTTGAAGGAACGCTTCCCGGTTTTTCATCTCTCGAACATTTTTTTCCGGGATATTCAGTTTGGCATTCAATCCTACCTGCAGGGGCGCAATCTGAAGGTCGATTACCGGCTCGCGGAAGATATTGCACATCAGTTCATCGCGCAACTTGAGCGGGAAAACATCCTCCGGCGGATTGACCGGCAGACCTGGATGGTGCACCTCGAAGAGTTCAAAACACCGCCGGTAAAGAAATGAGCACCGAACAGTCGACAATAGAAGAACTCGCGAACCGGGAGTACAAGTACGGGTTCGTTACTGACGTAGAGGCCGAGGCTGTACCGCGCGGGTTGAATGAAGACATCGTCCGGTTGATATCTGCGAAGAAGCATGAACCGGAGTGGCTGTTGGAGTGGCGCTTGAAGGCGTTCCGGAACTGGCGGACCATGACGGAACCCAGTTGGTCGAACGTCCATTATCCCGAAATCGATTATCAGGACATGATTTACTATTCGGCCCCGAAGCGGAAGGACCGCCTGAAGAGTCTCGATGACATAGATCCCGAGATCCTGAAAACCTATGAAAAGCTGGGCATCCCGCTATCGGAACGTGCGCAGCTTGCGGGTGTTGCCGTTGATGCGGTGTTCGACAGCGTTTCAGTTGCCACCACATTCAAAGGCAAGCTGAAGGAGCTGGGCATTATCTTCTGCTCATTTTCCGAAGCGGTGCACGAGCATCCAGATCTCGTGAAGAAATACCTCGGCTCGGTGGTTCCGTACAACGACAACTACTTCGCGGCGCTGAATTCGGCCGTATTCAGCGACGGGTCGTTTGTATACATCCCCAAGGGGGTAAGGTGTCCGATGGAGCTCTCGACGTATTTCCGCATCAACGCTGCGGAAACGGGTCAATTCGAGCGTACGCTGATTGTTGCCGATGAGGGCGCCTATGTGAGTTACCTGGAGGGGTGCACGGCCCCCATACGCGACGAGAATCAGCTCCATGCCGCGGTGGTGGAGCTCGTTGCCATGGATAATGCGCAGGTGAAGTACTCCACGGTGCAGAACTGGTATCCCGGCGACAAAGACGGCAAGGGTGGGATCTACAACTTTGTGACCAAGCGCGGCAAGTGTGCGGGCGTGAACTCCAAGATTTCGTGGACGCAGGTGGAAACCGGTTCCGCAATCACCTGGAAGTACCCGAGCGTTCTGCTGATCGGCGACAATGCGGTCGGGGAGTTCTACTCCGTTGCGGTGACCAACAACCGCCAGCAAGCCGACACGGGGTCGAAGATGATACACATCGGGAAGAACACGCGTAGCACGATCGTCTCGAAAGGCATCTCCGCAGGGCACGGTCAGAATTCGTATCGCGGACTGGTCTCGGTCAAGAAGAATGCCGTCAACGCGCGGAATTTCTCGCAGTGCGATTCATTGCTCCTGGGCGACAAGTGCGGAGCACACACCTTCCCGTACATCGAGGTGAAAAACACCAGTTCGCGCGTCGAGCACGAGGCATCCACTTCAAAGATCGGCGAAGACCAGATTTTCTACTGCAAACAGCGCGGACTTTCGACCGAAGATGCGGTGAACCTCATCGTGAACGGCTTCTGCAAAGAAGTCTTCAGGGAATTGCCGATGGAGTTCGCGGTCGAAGCGCAGAAACTTCTTGGCGTCAGCCTTGAAGGCAGCGTCGGATGAGCAAGGGATAAATGGAAGATTGAGGAATGAAGGCTGAAGGTAGGGGGTTATTAACAGACTTGTAAGGAAAGTGCACATGCTTTACATCAAAGACCTCCATGCGGAGGTCAACGGCAATCAGATCCTCAACGGCGTGAACTTGCAGGTAAATGCAGGTGAGGTGCACGCCATCATGGGCCCCAACGGCTCGGGAAAGAGCACTCTCGCGGGCGTGCTTGCGGGACGTGAGACCTATCACGTTACCGCAGGAGAAGTCCTCTACCAGGGGCAGAACCTCCTGGAGATGGACCCCGAAGAACGGGCGCGCGAAGGTCTGTTTTTGGCCTTTCAATATCCCGTTGAGATCCCCGGCGTGAGCAACACGTATTTTCTCAAGGCGGCGCTCAATGCCATCCGCAAACATCGTGGATTGGAAGAACTGGACGCCGTGGAATTTCTGCAGCTCGTGAAGCAAAAGCTGAAAATCGTGGACCTGGATGCTGAATTGCTCAACCGTCCCGTGAATGAAGGCTTTTCAGGTGGCGAGAAGAAACGCAACGAGATTTTTCATATGGCGGTGCTCGAGCCCAAACTGGCGATACTGGATGAGACCGATTCGGGTCTTGACATCGATGCGCTGCGCATTGTAGCGGAAGGCGTGAACCGCATTCGCTCGAAAGAGAACGCCATCATTCTGGTGACGCATTACCAGAGACTGCTGAACTACATCGAGCCGGACTTTGTCCACGTGCTCGTGGATGGCCGCATCGTGAAGTCGGGAGGAAAAGAACTGGCGTTGGAACTAGAGGAACGCGGGTACGATTGGGTCAAAGAACTCTCCATAGATAATTGACGGCGAAAAAAGAGAATCGACAATGGGCGGTGAGGCACAGAATATTACGGAATGGTACCGGTCGCAGTATGAGGAGTTTCAGAAGGGACTGAACGGCGATGTGGGTGGGGCGGCTCAGAGACTGCGTACGAAGGCCATTGCCCGGTTTGCAGCGACAGGATTTCCAACAGGGCGCGATGAAGAATGGCGGTTCACGAACACGGCGGCACTCGCACGCGTCAATTTCGTGCTGGCCGAACGGGAGAACGGCCAATACGTCACGCTGGAGACCATCAGGCCGTACCTGCTGAAGGATGACAAGATCCGGCGTGCGGTATTTGTCGACGGCCGGTTCGCACCCCATCTCTCATCGCTCGAGGGCCTGCCGGCCGGCGTCACAGTGCTTCCACTCGCGGATGCACTCAGAAAGGAACATCCGGTTGCGCTTGCGCATCTCGGGCTGCTGGCAGGCGTCGAGCAGAATGCGCTCACCGCACTGCAGTCGGCATTTCTGCTTGACGGACTGTTCGTGCATATCGCCGACGGGATCGCATGTGAAGATCCTATCCACCTCCTTTTCTATGCAGGAAAGGGGGCGCAACCGCAGGCCATTCACCCGCGCATCCTGGCCGTGACGGGAAACCGGAGCAGTCTTTCACTGATAGAAACGTATTGCGGTTCCGCAGAGGCGAGCTACTTCACCAATGTGGTGAGCGAAGTGGCCGTCGGTGAAGAGTCGATGCTTTATTATGATATCGTGCAGGTGGAAAGCCGGTATGCGTTTCATAACGGCGCGCGTTACCTCACGCAAGAAAGGTCAAGCACGGTGGTGGCGAACGCCCTGACATTGGGAGGAGGGTGGGTGCGAAACACCGTGCACGCACTGTTCACGGGGGAAGGCGGGGAGTGCACGCTGAACGGCCTTTCTCTGGCGGCGGGCGAACAGCTCGTGGACAATCACACCGTCATTGACCATGCCGTTCCCCGGTGCGCGAGTCACGAGCTCTACAAATCCATCCTCGACGGCAAGTCACGCGGCGTCTTTAACGGGAAAATCTTCGTCCGCCAGGACGCGCAGAAAACCGACGCGCGCCAGACGAACAAGACACTATTGCTTTCCGACGAAGCGACCATCGACACCAAGCCCCAGCTGGAGATCTTTGCCGATGACGTGAAGTGCACGCACGGCGCGACGGTGGGGCAGCTGGACGAGGACCAGGTATTCTATCTCCGTGCCCGCGGCATCGATGTGCAGACTGCCCGGGATATGCTGACCTTTGCGTTTGCCGGCGATGTGATTGACCGCGTCCACGTTCCGGCGTTGCGTGCGACACTCGACTCGCTCCTGCATGCGCGGTTGAAGCAGGGGCGCATTACGGGGACACTCTCATGACTACTGCCTCTGTCCAGGCGGCCCCGGTGTCATTTCACGATTTCATGCGGATAGCGGGCTGCCACCATCATTTTCCGCTTCTGCGCCAGCTGGTCAACGGCAAACCCCTCGTGTATTTCGATAACGCCGCAACGAGCCAGAAGCCGCAAGTGGTCATTGATGCGATGGTGCGTTACTACGAGTCGGTGAACTCCAACATCCATCGCGGTGTGCACTACCTGAGCGAGCGGGCCACGCAGGCCTACGAAGAGGTCCGCGTCAAAACACGGGACTACGTGCATGCGGTGGACCAGCGCGAGATTATTTTTGTCCGGGGAGCGACGGAAGCGATCAATCTTGTTGCACACAGCTTCGGTAGACGGTACGTCCGCGCGGGTGACGAGATCCTCATATCGACGATGGAGCACCATTCCAACATCGTTCCCTGGCAGATCCTGTGCGAAGAGCTCGGGACGAAACTCACCGTGATTCCGATGAATGATCGCGGGGAGTTGATTCTTGAGGAATTCGAGCGGTTGCTCACCGGAAAGACCAGGATTCTGGCTGTGACGCACGTGTCAAACGCCCTGGGGACTATCAACCCGGTGAAGGAGTTGATTGCCAGAGCGCATGCACAGGGTATCCCCGTACTGGTGGATGGTGCACAGGCGGTGCCCCACATGCGCGTCGACGTGCAGGATCTGGATTGTGATTTCTATGCGTTTTCGGCACACAAGATGTTCGGCCCGACAGGTGTCGGTGTGCTCTACGGGAAGAGCAAATGGCTGGAAGAGATGCCGCCGTACCAGGGCGGTGGCGATATGATCAAGTCTGTGACGTTCGAAAAGACCCTCTACAACGATATCCCGTACAAGTTTGAAGCCGGGACGCCGAACATCGGAGGTGGGATCGGTCTCGGTGCGGCGATCGACTATCTCCATGAGATCGATCTGGATGCAATCCAGCAATTTGAGCATGAACTTCTTGTCTACGCAACAGAAAAGCTCCTGACCATTCCGGGTGTGAAAATCATCGGGACCGCGCAGAAGAAGGCGGGAGTGCTGTCATTTACCCTGGAAGGGATCCATCCGCACGATATCGGAACGATCCTCGATGTCGAGGGGATAGCGATCCGGACGGGCCATCATTGTGCGCAACCCGTCATGAAGTTCTTCGGTGTTCCCGCCACCGCCAGGGTCTCCTTTGCGTTCTACAATACCAAGGAAGAGGTCGACGCATTCATCAAGGCGATGTACAAAGTCATCGAGGTCCTCGGCTGATGTCGCACGTCAACGAGCTCTACCAACAGGTGATCCTGGATCACAACAAGTCCCCCCGCAACTTCCGTGCGATGGACAATGCGACGCGCCGTGTTGAGGGGTTCAATCCGCTCTGCGGGGATCATTACACCGTCTACGTGAAACTTGAGGGCGAACGGATCGCCGACATTAGTTTTGAAGGAGCAGGGTGCGCCATCTCCAAGGCCTCCGCCTCGGTCATGAGCAGCATGGTGAAAGGGCGTACGATCAGAGAAGCCGAGGAACTTTTCCGGGACTTCCATCGGTTAGTAACAGGTGAGGCGGAGGGGGAAGGCTCGATCGAGCGTCTGGGGAAGCTTGCGGCGTTTGCGGGAGTGAGCGAATTTCCGGCGCGCGTCAAGTGTGCAAGTCTCGCATGGCATACGTTGCACGCCGCCGTACAATCAGATGCGACCACGGTATCCACGGAGTGAACATGTCGGAAACGACCAGCAGCGTCACGGAGATCAGCACGGTCGAGCAGAAATTGCTCGAAGGTCTGGCGGTGGAAGGAATCAGAAAGTGCTATGATCCCGAGATCCCCGTCAACATCTACGACCTGGGGCTGGTGTATGATGTGCGTGTCGATGCCAGGGCGGAGGCCACCATCACCATGACGCTCACATCGCCGTATTGCCCGGCGGCACAGACATTACCGAAGGATGTCGATGCGCGGGTGCGTGCAGTCCCCGGCATCCGCGATGTCCATGTGAACGTTGTATGGGAACCCACGTGGAATCCCAGCATGATGACCGAAGCAGCAAAACTGGAACTCGGATTCTAAACAGAGAGGAATTCATGAACGATACCATGACAACTCCGGCGGCAATCGTCAACGATGAGATCACCCTTACGGAGAAAGCTGTGGCGCAGGTGCGTCTACCTCATGGCTCAGGAGAACATCCCCGAAACCCACGGGTTGCGCGTCAGCGTGAAAGGAGGCGGATGTTCGGGCCTCTCGTACGTGATGGGGTTTGACGCAAGCCCGAAGGAATCCGACAGGGTCATGCAGGTGTACGGCCTCCGGGTGTTTGTGGATCCCAAAAGCCTGTTTCACATTTCCGGAACCGTGTTGGACTACAGTGACGGATTGAACGGGAAGGGATTTATTTTCCAGAACCCCAAAGCCGCGCGGACATGCGGCTGCGGCAGTTCATTCGGAGTGTAGCCCCATGAGACGCAGAGCATTCGTCAAGAACATCGCTGCGGGCGGCCTGCTGACGCTGGCACCGCAATTCAAGAGTGTTGCATCACTACTCTCTCAACCAGTACAACCAGAGGAGAACAAAACCATGTCGTACGAGTGGAAATTCAACCCCCGTCCCTATTCCGATGAAGAAGCGAAGAAGCTCCTTGCACCTGTGGTGGATGCGGAGACAACCGATTGGCATTACAACACGCATCACAAGGGATACGTGACAGCGTTGAACAATATCGAGAAAGCCCTGGAAACGGCGGACCGGGGAGCGGCGAACGGCAACTACAGCCAGATCGGCGAGCTCAAACGCCGCACCACCTGGAACCATGGCGGCACCTTGCTGCATGATGTGTACTGGGAGGTCATGGGGGGCGATGGCGATCCCTCGAAGGGACCTGCAGTCAAGGCCGCAATCGAAAAGGAATTCGGGTCTTTCGATGCGTGGAAGGCCGACTTCAAAGCCTCTGCGCTTGCGGCAAAATTGAGCGGCTGGGGTGTGTTGACATTTGACATGCTCTACTCACGCCGCCTGCTCAACGTGCTTGTCGACGAGCATCATTATGGCGCAATCTGGGGAGGTATTCCGTTGATCGCCCTGGATGTGTTCGAGCACGCGTACTATCACAAAGACGGCCCGAAGCGTGCCGCGTACATTGACAACTTCATTTCGCACATCCACTGGGGTCGCGTCAACGACCGCTACACGAAGTACGCCAGGTAGATGATACAGCTGATGAAATGGACATGGCAGGATATCGACGAATTGGCGCATGATCTCGCCGAGCGGTATCCCGGCGAAGATCCGTTGCGGCTCTCAACGAAAGACGTGCAGCGCCTCGTGGTGGCGATGCCGTCGTTCGGGGATGAACCGGATGCGGCGACCGAGAGCATTCTGGAATCCATTCAAGCGTCCTGGTACGAGGGTCGCGAAGGGTAGGGCGGGCCGTTTGAGGCAGTCCGGATTCTGAAGGCTACGTGTGGAATCAGGATCGAGGAGAGGTTGAGTCACCAGGAATCGGCGGGTTGACCCGTCGTCATCCGAAGAGGAGGCGACGGGTCTGTTTTTTCTTGAAGTTCTTCGTGCTTTTCGGTATACTTCGTTCAGCATCCGGGCTTCCATGGACCTTACGCAGCTCCCTCTGTTTCCGCTGCAAGTCGTGCTCTTGCCGCATGCAGCGCTCCCGCTGCACATCTTTGAAGAGCGGTACAAGGTGTTGATCCGTCAGTGCATACGGGAGTCGTCCGAATTCGGCGTTGTGTTGAGCCGGGACAAGTTGTTTGCGACTATAGGATGCGCGGCAGGGATCACGGCGGTGTTACGGACCTACGACGACGGGCAGATGGATATTCTGGCGGAGGGGCGGGAGCGATTCCGGATTGTCGAGGTGCGGACGGCCGGGACACCGTATGCGGTCGCTGAAGTGGAGTTCTTCACCGACGACGAACCCATGGCAGATCCGTCGTTGGTTGCAGAAACAGTCGGGTTGTACAACCAGCTCGTGCAGATTGTCTACGGCGAGAGGGTGAAGCAACTTGACCCTGATGCTGTCACCCCGGGCATAGCATTCGTGATGGCGCAGAAGGCGGGACTCGAGCTGGAACAACGGCAGAGCATTTTGGAACTCAGATCGGAGCGTCAGCGGCTGGAAATGTTGCGGGAGTATTTGCTCGATGTTCTGCCGCGGCTCAAGAAATTCGAAGAAGTGGAGCGCATTGTCCGCTCGGATGGATATCTGTAGACATCAATGCAACGAAGTGTAAAGGAGAATCGAGATGAACAAGAAGAGAAAGGCTGCGCGGAAGAAGCACCGCAAAGCGGTCACCCGTTCCAAGGCAAAACGCAAAGTGCAGATGAGCAAGCAGAAGTAGTGCTCTCAACGTCAAGGTGATCAATCCGGTCACCTTCTCTGTTTGAGGAGTCGGCGATGATCTTCCGGTTCGGCAAGCGGGACGTCGATTTTGCCGCGCGAACGCATATCATGGGCATACTGAACGTGACCCCCGATTCGTTTTCGGACGGGGGGAAGTTTCTGGATCCCTCGTTTGCGATCGAGCGCGGGCTGATGTTGATCGGGGAGGGAGCGGATTTTGTCGACGTTGGGGGGGAGTCGAGCCGTCCGCGCGGGACGATGTATGGTCAGGGGGCGCAACCGGTGACCGCGGAAGAAGAGTTGCGGAGAGTGATTCCGGTGATCCGGGGCCTGGTGCGTCAAACCGATATACCGGTGTCAGTCGATACGTGCAAGTCCGTTGTTGCCCGTGAGGCTCTCGAGGCGGGGGCTGTCATCGTCAACGATATCAGCGGGTTTGGCGCGGATGCGGAGATGCCGGGGGTCGTTGGTGCGGCGGGGGGGTCGGTAGTCGTGATGCACATGCGCGGTACGCCGCGCACGATGCAGCAACAAACCACGTATGCGGATCTCTTCGGCGAAATCCGCGAAGTGCTGGCGGCGGCAGTGGCGAAAGCGCGGGAGGCGGGGATTGCGCAGGTCATTGTTGATCCCGGAATCGGCTTTGCGAAAGGGCTCCAGGACAACCTGCGATTGATGTCCGGCGCAAAGGAGCTTGCCTCCCTTGGCTGTCCGGTGCTCGTGGGCCCCTCACGAAAAGCTTTCATCGGTGAGATTCTCGGACTTCCGGTAGGGGACCGGCTTGAGGGCACGATAGGTGCAGCGGTTGCCGCTGCCATGTGCGGTGCTCACATTGTCAGGGTACACGACGTGCAGCCTGTGCGACGGGCCCTGATGATTGCCGACGCCATTCACCAAGCACGCGGGTGAACCTATGGAACTTTTTCGCATTGGATTTCTCTCCGTCACGCTGATCGATCTCATCGATATCGCGCTGGTGTCCGCCCTTTCTTACAGGCTCTATCTGGCGGTTCAGGGAACCATCGCGATCCAGATTTTTGCCGGATTGGTCCTGGTGTTGGGATTTGCGTTTATCGCGCAGGCCCTGAACCTGAAGGCGATGACATCCATTCTCCGCACGATCACCGATATTTGGGTCATTGCATTCATCATCCTCTTTCAGCCGGAACTGCGTCGTCTGCTTGTGCTCGTCGGGCGGACTCCGGTGGTCCGCCTCTTCCTCAAAATGAATGTGGACGAATCCATTGATGAAGTCACAGGAGCGGTGGCCGAGCTCTCCCGCAAGAAGTACGGGGCGTTGATTGTATTCGTGCGCGCGACCGGCATCCGGATGCACGCAGAAACCGGGACCCGGCTGGACGCCACGATCAGCCGCACGTTGCTGCTCTCGATCTTCAACCCGCGTTCGCCGCTACACGACGGTGCGGTCGTCATCAAAGACCGGGTTGTTGAGGCCGCGCGGTGCACGCTCCCGCTTTCGAGTATCACAACCTGGCAGGGACATCTTCTTGGGACCCGGCACCGGGCCGGGCTCGGTATTTCAGAGCAGGCAGATGTCATCGTGGTCATCGTATCCGAAGAAACCGGGACAATTTCCATTGCCGAGAACGGTACGTTGTACCGTGAGATAGCTCCGGGCGCACTCCAGCGCGAGTTGCGGTCGCGGCTGGCCGTTGACAGTGACAGGTCATTTGCATCCATCTGGAAGGCATTGCGCGCTTCAGCCTGATTCCTTCTCAAACCTCATGATCATTCCAATAAGTGGTGGGCGCACCGGTGTGCGTCGTTTTGCAGAAGAGCGCAACGAGATGGTGCGGTTGATACGTGAACGCGGCGTGACCGATGAGCGCGTTCTTTCTGCGCTGAACACCGTTGAGCGGCATCTTTTCCTTCCGGAGCACTTTGCCGTCAGGGCGTATGACGATACGTCGTTGCCGATTGGCGAAGGCCAGACGATTTCGCAACCGTATACGGTGGCCTTCATGACGGAGGCACTCCGTGTCAGGAGCGGGGATAAGATCCTGGAGGTCGGCACCGGGTCCGGATATCAGGCTGCCGTGCTTGCGGTTCTCGGGGCGCATGTGTTCACGATCGAACGGAGTCTTGAACTGCTTGCGGGTGCCCGGAGGATACTTGAGCGGTTGCACTACAAGGTTGCTTCCCGGGGTGGCGACGGCACGGTAGGGTGGACCGCACACGCGCCCTACCAGGGGGTCATTGTCACTGCAGCTGCTCCTGATGTACCGCAGCCCCTGCTGGATCAGCTGGCGGATGGCGGGCGGCTGGTGATCCCCGTAGGGGGGAGGGAGATCCAGTCCATCGTTATCGTTGAAAGGCGTGGCGACTCGTTTGAACGGACGGAGGCACCGGGCTTCAAGTTTGTTCCGCTCATAGGCAAGATGGGGTGGTGAAGCAGACGATGGATTCGAAGTCTGGCGGTCGGGATACAGTCTCAAGCACAGTTGATTCGGAATCTCGTGATAAGAATCCAGAATGCAGTATAGGTGATTCAGAATACAGTAAGGGGTGCTCGGAATCCATAAATGTCATAGTGTTGGTGGGGCCCACTGCATCTGGGAAGACTTCTGTATCGCTCCCGCTTGCGGAGCGACTCGGGGCGGAAATCATCTCTGCTGACTCGCGACAGATTTACCGGTATATGGATATTGGCACTGCGAAGCCGACGGTGGTAGAGCGCGCGCGGGTACATCATCATTTCATCGACATCCGGAATCCCGATCAGGACTACAGTGCCGGCGAGTTCGGGATACGCGGGAGGGAAGAGATCGAGCGGATTTTCTCGAGGGGACATTTGCCTCTTGTGGTGGGGGGATCGGGTCTCTATGTACAGGCATTGATCGATGGTTTCTTTGATGGTCCGCCGGCGGATCCCGAAGTGCGGAACACGATTGAGGAGCGGTTCGCCCGGGGAGGAGTGGAAGAGTTGATTGGCGAGCTTCGTCGGGTAGATCCGGTGTTTGCGTCACGTGTGGATCCGACGAAGCCGCGGCGGATGATCCGGGCGCTTGAGGTGTTTCATGTGACCGGGGTGCCTATCTCGCGGCTGCATGAGGAGCAGAGGACCGAGATACCATTCAAGTCCAGGATATTCGGGTTGACGTGGCCCAAGCCCGATCTTCACAGGAGGATCGGGGAGCGGTGCACGAAGATGCTTGAGGGTGGGCTGCTGGATGAAGTAGAGGGACTGGTGCGGAGGGGGTATGGTCCGGAGTTGAACGCGTTGAACACCGTTGGATACGCCGAAGCATTTGCGTTTCGGGAGGGGAGGATTTCGCGGGAGGAAATGGAGGAGCTGTTTTGCAGGAACACCCGGCGATACGCAAAGAGGCAGATGACATGGTTCCGGAGGAATGGGCGGATTGAGTGGTTGGAGATGGCGGAGGGGAGGAGTGCGGAGGATGTTGCGGGGGAGATCGTGGAGCGATTGGGAGACGGTTCAAGAAAGTGATGTCGGATTTTGTAGGTTCGGCTGGTTTTGAAGCTTGTGATGACGGGTTTCGGGTCCCCGGATGGGTTTGAGTCAGGGAATCCTCTTGCTTGGGAGTTGGATTCTTCGTAATTTTATGTCGCTGTAGAATCATCGGGGCGTAGCGCAGCTCCGTCTCCGCCTTTTGGCGGAGACGAGAGTCTCGTCCCCACGCAGTCGGGGACGGACCCGGCTAGCGCTCGGTTCGGGGATCGGAAGAGAGAAGCATGTTTGCGGTTCATCGAGTAACTGTTTGTATCAAATCGGGGCGTAGCGCAGCCCGGCTAGCGCGCTTGGTTCGGGACCAAGAGGCCGGGGGTTCAAATCCCCCCGCCCCGACGAAAAAGGGCAGTTTTGAGGTGAGTCAATAATTGAGTGTGACAGATTTGTGCTAGTACTTTTGTGTCTGGTACACCAAAATCGATCGCTGCTGCCCTGTTTTCGATGAGTGGGAAGGATGAACTTGTCCCGGGACCAAGAGGTCCCGGGTAGCAATAATCGGTCATTGGCGCTTTGTTTTCGCGAGGCGTGAAAACTGCTCTTGTCCCGGGACCAAGAGATCCCGAAATGGGAAATCGGGCTGTTCCACCCAAAAGGAAGGTTTTGATCAGCGCTCTCCAAACAAGGAGGGCGCGCCTCTTTTCACCTTGACTTCCCCTCGAGCACGGTCGTTTCCCCTACCCTTCTCCCTCCGCAAGGCCATCCTACCCAGAAGACCATTCTGAGCCATCCGAAAGCAGGGAGCGGTTTGCTTGGCCGAGAGTAGATTGAAAGAGGAAAAGCTGATGAAGAAACATCGATTTGAAATTGTAATTACTGTTTTGTCCGGGTGTTTAGAAGAGGCACAGGTGGAAAGGGTCCTTTCACTAGGTAACAACACGTAGGACAATTCCTGCACGATCTTTCAGCATTTGTCCTACAGACATTTGACAATCTTCAGCGTATATTGCACGGCAAGTTTGGATAGGTCGAAAGCGGGCTTCCCGCGTCAGACCTGGAAGCGCACCTGATCTTTGCCTACATCTGCACTCCCTCCTCTTTCGCGGGTATTGTCTTCCGCGTTCACACAATTGTTCCGAATAGAATCACTTACTCACATGATGGCTCCCCCGATCATCGAGCCGCAGCCCTGGACACTGTTCTAGTACCTCCGCTATAGAGCCTACCCGACGGCCTGCTGGCTGGTGATCTCTGGATTCATTGACCAGTCCGTGAAGCTACTGCTCTGCTCGCTGGCGGAGTATTCGGCCAACTTCTGAATGTTCAGTTGTCTCCTTTGTCGTAGTTCACCACCTTCATCGATGCGATCGAAAGGATACCTCCAATGAAGCTCCTGCCACAGATTGCCAGCTGTACGCTCGTCCTGCTGCTTCCACTCCTCGGGTGTCAGCGCGCAAGTGACGAAGAAAAGCTCCGCGCGTTTATCACCACACACTTGGAACAAACTGAGCCGCTGATGAAGTCCGGGTTGCTGGCCGAGTGGAACTCAAACGCCACAGGTGAGAAGAAGTACTACGACGAGATGGCTGCGGCGGAGCTTCGTATCCGCACGATCCTATCAAACCCATCAGACTTTGCGTTCTTGAAAGCCCTCAAAGAGAAAGGATCGGTGAAAGACCCCCTCCTTCAACGCCAGCTGATCATCCTCTTCAACAACCTTGCACGGAATCAAGTTGATACGGCAATGTTGCGTGCGCTGACAGACAAGCAGAGTGCAGTTGCGATGGCCTTCAATACAAACCGGGGTACTCTGGCCGGCGTTGTGAAGAGCGACAACGAACTCCAGCAGATTCTTTCCGTTGAACGGAATCAGGACAGGCGTCGCGCGGCCTGGGAAGCACTGAAACAAGTGGGCAAAAAGGTCGCTCCCATGCTGATCGATCTGGCCAAACTCCGCAATCAGATTGCCCGACAACTCGGATTTGAGAACTATTACATGATGATGCTTGCCACCGACGAACAGGACCCGGGCGAGGTCTTGAAGGTCTTCGACGAACTGGCAACGCTGACCGAAGCCCCTTTCCTTTCGGTGAAGCAATCGCTGGATGGGGAACTGGCAAAACTATTCGGCATCGCACCTGCGCGCCTCGCTCCTGGCACTACGAAGATCAGTTCTTTCAGGAAGCCCCAACGGGCGAGGGGATCAATCTGGATCTACTCGTGAAGGGGAAGAATGTCGAAGCGGTGGCCAGGGATTTCTTCGGTGGTATAGGCCTTCAGGCGGACGACATCCTGGATCGCAGCGATCTCACCCCCCGTGCTGGAAAGTACCAACACGCATATGAGGTAGACATCGATCGCCAAGGCGATGTCCGCACAATGTGCAACTTGTCTGACAACATGTACTGGCTCGGCACACTTCTGCACGAGCTCGGGCATG
>CAWDEM010000005.1:0-11132 GCA_963801355.1 Ignavibacteriota bacterium
TACATTCGAGTTCCCACCACCTGGCGGTGGATTGTTAACATACACATTGCGCAGACCGGTGACGGCCGTACTACCAACTGTAATGTTGCATATCAAGCGCGCGGCGGTATCGAGAACACCCGATCTGATCGTGATGTCCGATCCCATGCTCAGTGTCGTCCCGCTGAGAAAGTTCGAGCCGCTCAACACCACATTGAACGTCTGCGACCTGGCGCCGGCCGACGGATTGATGCTTGTCAATGTCGGTACCGGATTTGTCACCGAAAAGACCGACACTAGACTGGCTTTGCCTCCACCGGGAGGCGCATTTGTCAAGTAGACTGTCCGTGACCCGGTTGCTGCCCATCTTGTCACAGAAATATTGGCAGTCAGCTTACCGGAACTATCGACCTTCACATCGTTGACAACGATGTCCGGACCGAGATCCACCGTGGTCACACCGCTTATGAAGTTGCTGCCCCGGAACACCACGTTCAGCGTTTCAAGTCGTTTCGCCGTGGTCGGAGAAATGCTGCTGAGTGTCGGCGCCGGATTACTCCCCACAACAAATCCGTTTGTGAGTATCGAGACTCCTCCGCCGGGAGAGGTGTTCGTTATGAACACATCACGTGGGCCGGTCACAGCACCAAGCGTGATCGTCACGTTGGCCGTAATTACCGTATCACTGAGCACGTTCTGCTCGTTGATCGTGATGCCGGTTCCCAGACTCACCGCACTGACCCCGTCAATGAAGCCTTGCCCGTTGAAGACGATGTTCAGCGTTTGCAGCTGTTGACCGTTGGATGGATAGAGATACGTAAGTCTGGGGACCGGATTGTAGACCGTGAACGCATCCGGTTTGGTCGCAGTCCCTCCTCCCGGTGCCGCATTCGCGACGCTGATGGCGCGTGGGCCCGTGGGGGCCGTTGCGGTAATCGTGACGTTGGCCGTGAGTCGGGTCGAGCTATTGACCACCAACGGAGGGTTGAGCGTGATCCCGGCAAAGAATTCGACGGAGGTCGCACCCGCGATGAAATTCGTTCCGTCAATTACAACATCAAGCCGCGCGAGCCTGCTTCCCTGATTTGGAGCAAGCGAAGTGATCGTGGGAATCGGGTTGATGGAATCTCTTACTTGGACGGAGCCCGACGTGCCCGTTTTTCCCCCTCCTGTGGCCGTGAACGTTCCCGCTCCGATTGCGCCGCTGTATTTCATCCCCAGAGTGGTCAGATTGGCCACACCGGCCACAAAATCTCCGGCCCGGTTCAAAATATTGTTGCCCCCCGAACCGAGACCGCTGACGGTGCCGGCAAGCGATGTGGTAATCGAGACGGGCGTGGTCAAGGCATCAAAAGTCGCAATCGTATTTCCCCAATCGTCCTGAGCGGCCAGCGTATTGGTGCCCGCAAACGCCACACCGCTTGTTTGAGGCGAGGTGAGGCTCCAGGCGAATCCGCCAAGCCCGGCCGGACTCACCGTCACGGTGAGCCGGTCAGCACCGCTCGCGCTGATTGTCCCGTCGGTGACGGAGATGATCGCCGTTTGTGCCCGATACAATCTCATTGCGCCATTGCTACCGCCTGAAACCGTCGCAACGCCGTTTGTAAACAGTATCGGTGTCGCAACGCCAAACGCAATAGCCGTGCCGGATGTATTCGTCACCGTGGGTGCAGAGCCGCTGATCGAAGAATCCGCCCCGGAGAAAATCAGACTCTTCGATCCGGTGTACGTCGAGACCGTATTGCCGGATGCATCCTTGGCTGTGATGGTGAGATTCTGCGTGCCGCCGGCGGGCATGGAGGCAACACCGTTAATGACGAGGCGCGTCGCGCCCCCCGCGACGATCTGTACGGTACCTGATGTGCCGGCCTTGCTTGTGGATGAAGCGGCGGTAAATGGCGCGCTCCCCGTCGCTCCGGTGAAGACCAGTTTTCCGGTGAGGTTCGCGACCCCGCCCGAAAAATCCGAGCCCTGATTGAGAATGTTGTTCGACCCGGACCCGAGACCGGTCACTGTGCCTGACAACGGGGCCAGCGCGCTGACGGTGACATTGTCCGACGCCGCATTGAAGCTCGTGACGACGTTGCCGTAGTTGTCCTGGGCAATCAGGGTGTTCGTGCCGGTGAAGGCAATACCGCTCTGTTGGACCGAATAAAGAGTGAACACGAACTTCTGTAGCCCATTGTCACTGACCGTGACAATCAGACGGTCGTTCCGCTCTGCACTGAAGGTCCCATCGGTGACACTGATCGTGTCTTTTCCCGCGCGGTAGAGACGCATGACGCCATTCGCGCTGCCGGACACCTGGGCAATACCCGCAGTAAAATTGATCGTGACCCATGACCCAAACGCGACCACACTACCATTCTTGTCAGCAATGGTTGGTGACGACACGGGGTTGGGAGAGGGTCCTGATCCGTTGAACCGGAGCGTCCTGTCGCCCGAATACTCCGTTGCCGGATTCCCGAAACTGTCCTTGGCCGTGATGGTGAGATTCTGTGCACCACCAGCAACTTGATTGGCGGTCCCGGTGATCACCAGGCGAGTTGCACCGTCGGCTGTGGAAACAAGAACAAGTAGGAGCAGCAAACTGGGAATCTTGGTCATAAGCGCTCTCATTGGATTTGCGGTTGTTTCCTAATTCGCCGTCCAATCGTCAACTCCATATTCCAAGGCGTTAGCCAACTGGCGGACATCCGCCTGCCAGCCATCTGACCAGTCGGGCGCGTTGGTTCTCTACCAGCGCTTTTTCAACGGGTGCACCACTCTCACCGAGCCGTGCCGGACGGCTTTGGGGAACAATCCGAATTGAATACGGTATGAGTCTCGACGACGGTTCACACAGGAGTCCCCCCTGTCGGAGGTTGAAAGAAGTCTTGGAGGTTGTACTGCAGAAGCGTTTGGTCGCAAAAGGGGAAATAGCAAGAGCCGCCCCCTGTCGTGTAAGATACCCCGTATTGTTCAGAGTGTCAAATCGATCGAGCTGAAACGAATAGACTAAGTCTTGACTGTACGCCGAACGATTGTCCAATTCACGGCCCGATTTCCTAGCCTGTCTCCGAGGGACCCGTCTAAATATACCTCCCGGATGAGATCCCCCAGAAGATGCCAACTCAAGTGCCCGTTTCTGGCCAAGGAATCAATCCTGAAGCGCGGGTTGAATGTGCAAATGCGGGCTGGTCTGAGAGACTCGTGCAGGATCGGAGACAGAAATTTCATCCCGCAATGGGAAGCACAACTGACACCGAATGAATGTGTAGCAGGCATTGACATGCGCCACGGCATCAGGTACATTGCCAGCACTTTTCTTGCGATGATAGTGCCCAGTTTGGTGACCACCGAGATGAAAAACCGTCAAAATGGTGTGCGAGTGGCCGAAACCAACGGTTCGCTAAACCGTCGTAGGGTTTACGCTTCTTCCGTGAGTTGCCTGTCAAAATTCCCGCCCCCGAAGCCGGGACGGCGGAAGTACCTTCAGTACCGAGTATTGTCTACCCCGCGCTCGTGTTCACCTTCCGCCGTCCTGTGATCACAATCATCACTGATCCATCGATCACGGATAATCAGGCTTCGTCCTTCCGATTCAAGCGATTCTCCCTCAGCCCCTTCACTCCCACAGTAATCAGCGCGATCCCCACCGCGAGAAATGCCGCCGCGATGTACTGCCCCCCCATCGGCATGCCGATGGATTCGACCACCCAGAGCGCATAAGCCGCTATTCCACCGAAGACAAACAAGCCGGTCCCCATCACCAGATTGAGAATCGCCTCGGATCTTGGAACCCTCCGCTTCGCATGCGGCATTTCCCAACCGAGGTGTTCATACTCCAGGCTCAGATGAAACCGGTGCCGCCGCTCCTGACGATCCAGCACAAGCGATACCAGCACCGCCACGACGAGTACTCCGAGAGTCATCATGATTTCACCTCCCGGCCTGATCTTCTGAGCTCCCGGTACTTCTTGAGATCACGCCTAAACATCAACGCAAGCAACACAAAGAGCCCTGCGAAGACCAGTGCGATTGAGAGCATGGCTGTGTCGAGCCGGCCGGCCTTGTGAAAACCCGAAATTACCAGTACTACCACCGTCGCCAGAGCTGCAAGTCCGATCACCCCCGTTGTTTCCAATTTCCAGACTTCCATCCCCGGGGTTCGCTCCGGAGGTCTCTCGCCCCGACGTAGGTATGCTATCGTCTCCCTGTAAACCCGTTCCCGGTGTCGGTACGCCAGCAGACCGTAAAGAATGATTGCCACTGTTACGGCCAAACCTGTGTAGTCCATGGCAGAACTCCTTTGCAGTAGCGTACCCCTCTATATGATTAGACGCTGTCCACGGTCATTTTCTTTCATGTCGGAGTGAGGATTTCTCCTTCTACCTGCCTCATATGGCCAAGACGCATGAATCAGCGAGCTTCCCAACGACCCCAAGTGCTGGAATCTGCTTGTCGGATGAAGTTTGCAGTTTTATCCCTTTGGGGATGAAAGAAATTCTTTCTAACATGCGTCTAATCTATTAGGGGGGGTAGGTCATTCCCACAGCTGAGTGACCCAAGTGCCCAGCAAGAACGCCAGGTTCAAGAAGATCATAAGAGAATACCACAGACCGGTTTTCAGGCAAGTACACCGGGCACTCGGTGATTTCCGTGAGGCTGAAGAACTGACTCAGAATATTTTCTTGAACGTATATTACGGTCTTGATGGCTTCCAGGAGAGATCTCAATTGCAGACCTGGATATTCAGGATAGCTACAAACGCATGCATTTCCTACCTCAGAAAAGCACCGAGGGAGTTTATTTCTCTGGAAGAAGCAGAATACAATCAGGAGATCGCCGATCCTGATCCGAATCCAGAAGATCTCCTTATCAGGGTCGATGAGCAAGCACACCTGGATAGGCTTATTCCAAGTCTGCCCCCCAAAGAGGCAAGTGCAATCACGCTCTGGTTCTATGATAACAAATCGTACGGTGAGATCGCGAACATAATGCAGATCCCATCGGGAACGGTGGCAATACTGCTTCATCGCGGGAAACGTCACCTCCATACGCTGCTTGTGGGTCACATGAAGGAGGAGGGCACTAAATGAACTGCCGGGAGTTGCGTGACAAGTATGACTTCTTGCTGGATACAATGCCCCCGCACATCCTGACGAATGATATGTCGGAGCATGTGGACTCCTGTAATGGCTGCAGGACATACGTGCAAGCGATGGCAGACATCGATGCCGGGCTGCGAAACCTTCCTGACGTTGAGGTGCCGGCCGACCTGGAGAAAAAGCTATTGACCATCCCCTCCCTCTACGCAGAGCAAGTCTACCGCCACACGAAGCGCGAGAGAATTTGGCACGCAGTCGTGTGCGTATTCTTCATGGCTTTGATTGCATTCGTCGCTCTCTCGCTCGTACCGAAATATCAGCTCATCATTCAAACAGCAATTCTTGCATCGGCATTCGTGCTTATTGCGATTCAGCATCTGCGCCGATCGTTCAACACAGTACGAACCAACATCCCTTAGACCACCATGCCCGCATCTACCATCAATTTCTGCACCCTGACCGATTTCGCCATGGGCAATCTCTCACCCGAAGCCTCGATGGAGGTTGTCCGGGAGCTCGAACGCAACCCGCAAGCATCACAGGACCTTGAGCTCGTCCTGAAACTCATCGAGTATTTCAGAGACGAACAAGAGAAGCCTCGCCTGGATCAAGAGCGGGGGTCTTGACTCCCCCTTTCCGGTTCTTGCCATGGCCCCCAAGCTCATCGGCACACACCCTGCAATCCGCGAGATACGCCGCGCATTGCTGACCCTGGCCCATTGCAGAGCTCATATCCTGATCATTGGCGAACCTGGTGTCGGCAGAGCACTCGTCGCTCGTATGATTCACGCTCTCAGTGCCGAGAGACAATGCCAGCTCCGCTCCCTCAACTTCGCCCTCGTCACTGAGCGCGAGCAGCGACTTTCGCTTTTCGGTTCGGAGCCTCCTGAAGCGAGCATCGAACTCCAGGGACTTCTTCGAATTCAGAACAACGGGTTTGCTGAGAAATATCGAATGCGCCCTGCCGCATGTTCAGGAGCGTCTGGCTGAGGCGTTGCTCACAAAGGAATACCGGTGCTCGCCCGATGGAGGCTCTGCGCAGCGTGCAAAGCAGGATCGTATTCACCGTGTCGGTGAAGGATTTTCGCTACTACGGGAGCTCCCGACTCGTTTCCAACGTTCCGTAACTATCTCCGCCGGCTTCCGAAGTTCATCATTCCTCCCCTCCGGGAACGGACCCAGGACATTCCTCTTATCGCTGCCCGCTTTCGCAAGCACTCCATTGCATATGTCCGATCCCGCCCTACCGCCAGGTGACAGCCTGCTCGAACAGGACTTCATGAAAAGTCACCCCTGGCAACACAATGTCGTCGAGCTGATGGCATGTCTGCGCGCAAGCGCAACCTATTCACACAGAGATCTGCTCCATCAGAAAGAACGCCTGGAATTCGAGAAGATGATGAACATGCTCGACGAAGATGGTGAGTTTCCCCTTCGAGAATCTACCGCGCATCATCGAGCATTACATTCTTCAGCGTGTGCTCGCCAGATTCCACAACAATCAGAACCGTGCTGCCCGCACGCTTGGCTTCTCAAGAGGCACACTGCAGTTCCGCCAATCTCATCCCCCAGTCTGATCTGTAGACTCCAAATTCCACACCCGTATATCCGCACTCCACATCTACCTTCCCTCCAAAGCCACTCGAGGGTAGGCCGATTTCGGGAGAGCCTCCTTCCGAGTGACTCCTCACGGAGAGAGAGAGCGCCAGAGGTCTCGGTCCACATCTCACGTTTCCTTTTTCACCCTGCTTAAAAATAAGCACATCCCCCGACCATCTGTTGTTGCGTTTTCGGCCACAATTTCCCCATCTGCGAGTCCTCTAGGGACACCTCACTCCGACCCTGCTTAAAAATAAGTGCTGTCCAGCGGCCTTCTGCGATTGTATATTGCCCCCCGTTCAGAAAACGAGGAGCACCATGCCCACGCGCGTTTCAGAATCCGGTTATCATGAAAATGCCGCACTGATCAACTCGTTCACAGGCTGGCTTCATCGCCATCAGATCGCACAGGAGTCAGCCCGTGCCTACGTTGCCGATGTCCGCCGCTTCCTCCGGTTCGCTGAACCTTTGATCACACATCAAGGCCCCACGGCTTTTGAACACCTGGAGGACATCAATGTCTCAGAGTACCGCGCTCGGCTCGTGGACTCCGGGCTGCAGCCCAGTACGGTCAAGAGGAACCTGATGGCCATCAGGAAGTTCTTCGACTTCCTGATCCAGCAAAGACTGGTAGCCTCAAATCCTGTCGCCGCAATCACCCCTTTGTACATCCCGGGTGATTCTATCCCCACAGAGAAGATCCTCGAAATGTTTGGCTACCTGCAGGCCCACCAGATCGGCGACGGGCCAGATTCCATACGGTACCGCCGGGATGAACTGATACTCATCTGCCTGGTCCTTTTCGGCATCCGGTTCTACCAGATTCCCGGGCTCAGACCGTCGGCCATCACGCAGACAGGCAATGCGATGTGTCTCCGCGTCTCCTCGAAGGTCATAGTCGAGCTTCACATTGCATTTCTGGTGAAGCTGCGCGCCTACCTGAACCTCCGGCAATCACGTGCCGATGTCCTGTTTCTTGAGCCTGGTACCAAGAAGCCCGTCACATCGAAGAGCCTCCATGCCTTGCTCATCGAACTCAATTGCGCCATTCACGTTTCCTCTACGCCTCCATCCCTCTTCCACACGTTCCAGCGCCTGCAGAACTGCCACGAGGATACCCGAAGGATCTGGCAGAGTCTCGCTCCTGTCTCAAAGGTCCCGGGTATGCAGGAGGGAAACAATTCAACAGATCAACCATCCCGATGATCCATGGCCTACATCGAAAGTCATCAGCAGCTTCTCACGCACCCCAAGACGCTTGACCTTATGAGCCTTATGGGTTGGGACATCGACACCACGATCGGCAAACTCCAGAGGTTCTGGTGGTGGTGTCTCGAATACGCCCCGGAAGGGGATCTCCGGCGCCATAATGCAGCCAGACTCGGCGCGGCGGTCGGACTCCCGGTGGATCAGGCGGAGAAGTTCGTGAGCGCGATGGTTCAAGCGCGCTTTCTGGATACCTCTCCCTATTTCCGTGTCCACGACTGGTGGAGGTATGTCGGTCCCTTCCTACAGGTGAAGTACAAACGGTATCCCAAGGTCTGGCAGCGAGTGAAGAACCTGTATCAGGACGAATACAGCGATGCCGACTCCAGCCAGGATGACCGGTGCAGCGCTCCCGGAAAAGGGCAAATGTACCCGTGCAGCAACCGTACATCTGATCAGGAATCGATGTGCAGTACCGGTACGGATGTCCAATGTGAGAGGCATAGCGTCGGAGACAACGTTCAAGATGGCACACCCGGTGCCGCTCAAAGTAACCAATCCGTCAAGGACAGTACCGGTGCATCTGTTGCGTGTACTCCGCGCAACAGCACTACAGAGTCACAGAAGGAGAGGTACAGTACCGGCACAATTGCTCAAAATGGCAGGTACAGTAACGGTACAAATGCAGAGAATGGAAGGTACAACAACGGTACAAGTGGAGGGAATGGGAAGTACAGTAACGGTGCAAATGCACAGAACGGCAGGACCGGCAACGGTGCAGAATCTCAAAGTGGGGGGTACAGTACCGGCGAAAACGTGCAAATGTACCGTTACTGTCCTGTTCCATCTAACCAATCTAGACTAACCAAAGCTGATCTGACCAAACCAGATATAACCATATCCAACCAAACCAACCAACAACAACCACAACAACACCAACAACCGCGCGCGGATTTGTTTCAGGTTGCTGCCGGCATTGGTGATGGTGATTACCGCAGCAGCCGTGGCACAGACTCGAAGGTTGCTTTCCAGGAACAGCTCTCCGTTCAACCGGGCCGGCACCAGCAACAGCCCTCACCTATCCCACCCCTCGTAGAAGGGGCCGTGGCTGACACTGCCGGTCCGGGAGAACGACCGCCGACCCGTCCGCCGGGAAGCGGCCCGGACGTTGCTCATGGAGGCATCTCTCCCGCAACCGTCCGCGCCGGCTCCGATCAAGAGCTCGAGCGGATCCTCTATGACCGGATTGGCCGCAGGATACACCTTTCCCGGATGGACATGGAGAAGATCGAGGCCCTGCTGCGCAAACACGGACCTGCGTTTTTATCCGCCTGTGACTCGCTCCACAGTGGAGTCACAAATCCGGCGGCATATCTCACTGCGATACTCGAACCCGGAAACGCACTCGAGGAGCTGGCTAAGAGGTTTGAGGCACTCGCCCTCGGACGGGGCTCACAGTCTGGAGAAAAGCCGGAGCTGCCCGATGATTGAACCCCGGTTCTTTCTCTCTGAGATGCAGCAACTCTGTCACGCATTCGGCAAGAAGCTTGACGTCGAGATGGTCTGGCAATACTACAGGGCATTGGGATATCTGACGGACACACAATTGACGCAACTTTTCCACTGGGCCAAGGAGAATGTCGAAACGGGATTTCCGAAAATCGCGACGCTTAAGAAATACGCCTCCTCGCAAGGATGGCACAGGGTGATCCCGAGGGATCCCAAGCGCAATCAGCTTGTCTATCTCGACTGCCCAGGGTGTGGTGCGAGCTCGGTGATGACGCGGCATGATCTTGAAAAAGCCGCGCGCGCGAACCGTTCATTCCGGTGCATCAATCATGACCTCGGGCATTGTCCTGTTGTTTTCTCCGCACGCGAACTACTCGAAAGGGAAGGGCCGTGGCACGATCGATGATTCTGCCTCTGATGCTGATGCTCGTCCTGCTATCCGCTGTCACACTTGTGAGCGCACAGGTGACCGGTGAGGCTCGCACGACTGCCACGAGCACCGCGGCAAATTCCATGGTCATGGAGGATTCCCTGGATCTGGATCTCCTGGATATCGAGATCCAGAAGGCACGGGAGAGCATCGTGCAGACCGACATCTGGCACCGTCTCATTCCCCGTGTCTCTCTGAGCGCGAGCCTCGGTGCGAAGGATCTCTTCTTCCTCGACCCGGCAACATCTCAAGGCTATCTGATTCCACGGGACACATACAGGCTGACTCTCAGTCTCTCGCTCTCGGATCTCCTGGATGCCTCAAAGCACACAGAGGCAATTCTCCAAATGGCGCGGCTCAAACATCTCCGCACGAAACTGCTTGACCGCCAGGACAAAGTCCGGCAGATCCTCATCAGGAAGCTTTCAGTCATTGAGCAGGAGACACGTCTGGCCACAGAAGAACTCCGAATGGTCAACGAGATCGTCCACTTCAGACAAATGCTTTTCGATCAAGGGAAGATCCATTTCGACGTGTTGATCAGGTCGAAGCTCGATCTCCTCAACGCCACACGATCACTCCACAGGTTGGATCTTCAGCAGTTTGAACTTCAGCTCCAGCAAGGCGGGATGTCAAACACAGCTGTTCCCGAGCCGCGAATGCGCGTGAGTCCAGAGGAGATGACTCCAGAGAGTCTCGATGGTGTGCAGTAATGGGAATTTCCAGAAATGCGGTTATCAGATAACCATGATTTCAGGGCAGGCAAGTTATCGCCGCATTTGCCCCATATAAGAACAAATTTTCCCTGAACAGAACCAGACCTTGATCCGGGGAGCCGTGCAAATATTCGGAGAAATTCCGGCCTTGTACCTGAATCCGTTCACTCTTGCCGAATCGCAACATGATGGAATGCAGGGGTACATCGTCATCGGCTACCATCCTGAGCAATCGGCAAAAAGCTACGATCTGCTCTTCCTCCGCGGGCCAAAAGTCTATGAGTGTGTCACGCTCGATGAGGTTCACCGCGAGCATACAGACACAAATCTCGCACGCGCGCGTTTCGAGAGTTCACTACAACAAGACAAAACGCTCGTCTATCTCTTCCGCGCCGATGAGACGCTAACGCAACAATTCATCTCGACCGTGTACACCGAGCCGATCATCAAAGTCAGAGTCGACTCACTCTCGAAGAAGCAGATCCAGAATCTCCTTCGCTCCGGCAACTGCCGTCGTGCGCTGGCTGAACGGAATGATTTCTCGCAGCTCTTGCCTTCCATTGAGTTTCTGGAGATGGATCCGTCATCCGTTGATCTGGAGTT
>CAWDEM010000006.1:0-31446 GCA_963801355.1 Ignavibacteriota bacterium
ACTTCCATCTCAGCAAGTCGCCGGGTGGGGAGTTCGTTCCAGATCGACGACGTCGGTGATTGTACATCAGAGGTTCTGCAGGACCCGCTCCAGACGTTTTTTCACTTCCCGGGCAACCAGTTCTATCTTTGCCCCTTCCATATTACGCTCATTACCATCGGGTCGAACGCTGCCACGATGGTCTTGCCTTCCTTTTCATAGACAATGACATTGCAGGGAAGGAGCAGGCCGATCTGTTCCTCGATCTGCAGCGCCTTGATGGGCAAACGGGGGATTGCATGCGCCGAGGATGACATACCTGGTGAAGTCCACACCCAGCTTCTTCTTGAGTGTCTCCTGCACGTCAATGGTTGTCAGGACTCCGAACCCTTCCTTCTTGAGCTCTTCCGTCACCCGCTCGATGGCGCGTTCATACGTGAGGTCGACCGTGCGTGAAAATCCGTATTTCATTGTTGTCCTTTCGTGCGTTGGCTGAAATTCCATTCTGCGATGCCGCCTTCGAGATGTGAGGCATTGAAACCGAAGCGGCGGAGGCGGACTGCAGCGGTGAGGCTGCGATTGCCCGACTGGCAGTAGCAGATCACTTCGCGGTTCTTGTGCTTCTCAAGTTCCCCCATGCGGCGCCCGAGCTCCTGCAGCGGGATGTGCAGCGAACCCGGGATCAGCTGTGCCTGCCGTTCTTTTTCTGTGCGGACATCGAGTAGCACAGCCCCGGGTTCTTTCAAGCGGTCAGCAAGCTGTGCGGGCGAGTAGCGCGTAACAGTGCGTGTCAGGAGAAAACGCCGCAGGTAGAAAAGAATAACAAGTGCCAGCAGCGCATACAGGAGAATCTGGGAAATTGTCATGGTGTATCCGTCACGTGTGTGATGTAGGTGTATGTCATCGATGAGGAGATCAGTCCGTTAGTTGCGCGGCGGTGTGACCGCTCAGCCTCCGGGGAGGCTTGATCGTGTAGGAGTGCGTGAGCTCGACCGATGCACGCAACATGGCTGACACCGAGCAATACTTTGTCGTGGAAAGCTCGATTGCACGTTCGACATCGGCAGGATTGATGTTCTCTCCGTAGACCACATACTCGATGTGGATCTTCGTGTAGACCTGCGGGGGATCTTCGGCAGCATCAGCATGAAGAAGGATTTCGAGATCTTCAAACGGAACCCGCTTCTTCTGGAGAATGTTCGCTACGTCGCTCGCCGTGCAGCCGCCCAGGCCGATCAGCACGAGTTCCTTGGGGCGCGCTCCTGCGTCACTGCCGCCCAACCGGGCGGGACCGTCCATCATGACCCAGTGGCCGGTATCGGCCTTTCCCGCAAACGTGACCCCCTGAATATGCTTAACTATTGCTTCTCTTTTCAGCATGGCATGGAATCCTTGATTAATCGAGAATAGCTACTCTGATGAGATGCACAAAGACGAAGAAAGAGGCAGAAGTTTGAAGCCTGACCTTAATGTCAGGCTTCTTGCTCTGACTTGAAGCTAGAGAATAATGTCAGGGAAAAAAGCCTGAGCTTTTTCCCGGACTTCATGATTTCTTCATCTACCGTTAATCTTTGCTTGGTCTCCACAGTTGTTCCGCGATGTGGTCGGCCGAGTGGAGAGCCGGGTTCCATGTCGCAGCGGGTTGGATCTTCCAATTTTCGAGGACCTTCTGAAGAATATCCGGGCGCACAACAAGGAGGAGGCGGCCGGCATAGGATTCGAGCAAGGGGCGCAGCGCGGGTGCCCATCCGCTGCCTTCCAGTTCCAGCGGCCCAATCTCATCGACAATCACCAGATCGCATTGTCCGACAGCCGCGAGTGACAGCGCCGCGGTGCCGAAACGGATGCCGTCATGGTTGAACCCGAAGGGGCCTACAGAGGCAACCGGATCCCGTTGATTGATCCGACAGAGCGGAATCGTGTTTCCGGTGCGTACATCTTCAATATCATAGCCGATACGCGTGCCATCTTTCACCACCACGGGAGCGCGTATTCCTGCCACGGTGCGGCCATGCTGCCTCAGTAGCGCGAGAAGGTCTTTCAGTAGTGTGGATTTTCCGGAGCCCTGCGGGCCCGTGAGGATATACACGCGCGGACGGCTTTGCGTGTCGGGGGAACCATTGTCAGCATCCAGGCTGCTCATCTCAGAAGGAGGTAGAGAATGACAACAAGCAGAATTGCAGCCACGAGCAGCGGCACTAAGTAACGGGATTGAAGTTTCCGGACCAGGGGGGATGTCACACGCGAGGCGTCGAACGGCCAGTGACCGAGCATCCCGAGCACATCGTGCATGGAGTGCAGACGCTCATCCGGGTTCGCCTGAAGGCATTGCTTGCAAAGTTGCACGATTGATCCGGGGACTTCTTTCCGAATGCTTGAAAGGTCCTCATCCTGCATGGGCATCCGGCCGGCGAGCATTTCAAACAGCACGACACCGAATGCCCAGATATCCGATGATGCACCACCCTCTTCACCGCGAAGCTGTTCGGGCGACAGGTAGGTGAGCCTTCCCGGGGTAACGCGGGGCCGTCGGGGCTGTGTTGCTCCGGTCAGTGCTGCAACGCCGAAGTCCAGTATCTTCACCGCACGTTCCGGGGTAATCAGAATGTTGCCAGGATGGAGGTCGCGGTGTGTAATGCCTTCATCGTGAGCTCTGGCGAGTCCTTCGGCCGCTTGCCGGGCGATCCCGATGGCATCTTCCATCGGCAGGGGTCCGCGTGCGATGGTGTTGCGAAGTGTCTCGCCGCCGTACCATTCCCTGCTTACGAAGAGTTGACCCTCCGGTGTTTCCTCGATGCCATGGATCGTGCAGATGTTTGGATGGTCGAGGCCGGAAGCGGTGCGAGCTTCATGCATGAACCGTTCACGTGCCTGCTCGTCTGCAATGCAGCCGGGTGAAAAGAACTTGAGAGCGACCATGCGGCGAAGGCGGTGGTCCATCGCGCGATAGAGCTCTCCGGTATCTCCGGTCCCGATGCGGTCGATGATGCGGTAATGAGCGAAAGTCTGTCCGATTTGCATGGCGTTTTCTAGGGCAACGGCTTCCAGACCGTCCGTGCGCGGAGAACATCTCCGGGTTGGCCGGCTACCAGCATCCGGTGGATGTATGTGTGATCTCCTGCGGCATATGTGGAAACGGTCACGGTGTCGCCGAACTTCACGGCGCGTTTGTATTCAACGTCGAGTGCACTGACATCCGCGTTCCGCCAGAGCTCCTCGGGGACCGATTCGGCCAGCCATTCGACGTAGTGCACGTTGTTTACGTGATCGTTCAGGTCGAGGTCCGATCTGCGCACACGGAATTCCGTCAGAACTTCCGGCTCACCCTGTGTGTCAAAAGCCGGAAATGGTTCAGTGACCATGCGGGGGAGGTGCACAACATGGTCTTTAGGGAGGTATGTGGCCACCGTTACCGGTCTCATTTTGTGCATATCGAGCATGATCCAGGCACTGGATGCCACCGCGAAATACTCTTCCTCGCCTGGAAGGCGGAGCCGGAAGTCGCGGTGGGCGAACCGGCTCACGATGTCAGACGGCCAGGTCTCCACCTCCATGCCCTGCCGTCCTTTCGGGACCGAGGTCACGCGGAGCTGCAGACGCGAGAGGACCCAGGTGAGGCCGCGCTGAAGCAGTGTCTCGGTATCGAATCCCAGATCCACCGCATTGTATTCGGCGGCTTCCTGCAGGTTCTGGAAGATGATCCAGACGGGCATGCGGCCGCGCTGATCCAGTTGGTACGATTTGAGAGCGAAGTTGTACACACCGGAGTGAGCCATGCAGACAAGATAAGAAATTCAGATTACAGATTTCATGATTCGTCGATACGCATGGTTGCGTGCGGGACAGAGTATCGTACATGCCGTCGCCCACCTGTTACATCATACATGTTTCTCTTCGAAGCGCCCGTTGCAGATGGAACCTGTTTACGGTATCTTTACAAGTTAGAAATTGCCATGGGAATCGCGCAAGACTCATACCGACTTCGTGCAAACGGAGTAATGTCCACGAGAATCCTCGTATCAGTGCTGCTCGTGCTTTATGCGGGCTGCGGCCGGATAGACGGGTTCTTGCCGGACCATCATGCCTGGCCATATCCTCCCGACAGTGCCGCGGTCACCGCGCCGCACGGTGTTGTCGTGAGTGATGAACCGCTGGCTTCGCGTGCGGGCGTCGAGATCATGCAAAGGGGAGGGAATGCCGTGGACGCTGCGGTGGCAACGGCGTTCGCGCTGGCGGTCACGATGCCGGAAGCGGGCAACATAGGCGGTGGCGGATTCATGGTTGTACGGATGCCTGACGGCACAACCGCCGCGCTCGATTTCAGAGAGAAGGCACCTCTTGCGGCCCGGCGTGACATGTATCTGAATGCTGCCGGGGAGGTAACCGAGCGTTCGGTCACCGGTCATCTTGCAGCAGGAGTCCCGGGGAGCGTTGCTGGACTCTACGAAGCGCACCGGCGTTTTGGCCGGCTGCCGTGGAGTGATGTGGTGGACCCGGCCATACATCTGGCAGACAAGGGGTTTCCTGTCAGCAGAAGCTTTGCGCATTCCGTACGCGTGGATTCCGCGCGGCTTGTGCGTTTCCGTGGATCTGCCGCTCTGTTTTTGCCCGGAGGACATCCCGATAGCGGAAGGGAGCTTCTGGCGGAATCCAGACCTTGCGCTTTGCCTGCAGCGCATCGCACAACGCGGCCCTGCCGGGTTCTATACCGGAGAAACAGCGGAGCTTCTCCTGCGGGAAATAGAGCGGGGTGGGGGGATCATCACCGCACAGGATCTGAGCGAATACAAGGCGGTCTGGCGCACTCCGGTGCAGGCGTACTACCGCGGGTACCGTATCGTCTCCACGCCGCCGCCGTCGTCCGGGGGGATTACCATTGCGCAGATCGCGAACATGCTCGAAGGATATGATCTTCCCCGCATGAAGTGGCATTCTCCGGAACATATCCATCTGGTTGCCGAGGCAATGAGAAGAGCGTTCGCCGACAGGAACTACTGGCTTGGCGATCCGGATGTCGTGACGTTTCCGCAGGATTCTCTGCTATCGAAATCTTATGCGGCGGAACGCAGGTCCAGCATTGATCTCCACCATGCCACGCCGTCGCGGGAGATCCTTCCCGGATTGATGGCGCCTGTTCATGAAGGCATGCACACCACACATTTCTCGGTGGTTGACAGTGTGGGGTGCGTGGTTGCCCTTACCACGACATTGAACCTCAGTTTCGGGTCTGCTGTTGTTGTGGAAGGAGCAGGGTTCTTTTTGAACAACGAGATGGATGATTTTTCGTCGAAGCCCGGAAGTCCGAACACGTTCGGTTTGGTTCAGGGAGAGGCCAACGCCATCGTTCCCGGGAAGCGCATTCTCTCGTCCATGTCGCCGACCATCATCCTGGATGCCACAGACTCTCCGGTACTCGTCGTGGGGGCCAGCGGCGGGCCGCACATCATCTCTGGAACATTCCAGGTCATCTCGAATGTCCTGGATTTCAAGATGCCGATTGACTCAGCAGTCAGCGCACCCAGGTTGCATCACCAGCATCTCCCCGATCAGCTCTATCTGGAGGAAAGGGGATTTTCTGCGGAAACCTGCACGGCGTTGGAGTCGATGGGGCATAAGCTGGAATTCGTGAGGATGCTGGCCATTGCGCCGTCGATTGCCCGCACCGGGAAGGTCTGGAGTGGTGCGGCTGACACACGGAGCGGGGGGAGAGCGGTGGGGTACTAATGCGGAGGTAATAAATGTTCTGGCTCAAGTTGGTACGTGATTTCATCAAGATCCTCCGTGAGGGACAGACACCGGCGCAGGTGGCCGGAGGGTTCGCTCTCGGCTCCATACTCGGACTCTCTCCGATGCTGACATTGCAGGGCGTGGTAGTCTGGCTGCTCATCTTTGCTTTGAATGTCAACCTTTCGGCGTCCCTCGTGGCACTCACGGTGTTCAGCCTTGTTGCGTTTTTGCTGGATCCGCTTTTCCACTGGTTCGGATTCCAGGTTCTGGTGAACATCGACTCGTTGCACAGCCTCTGGACCTCGCTGTACAATGCTCCGATTGCCCCGCTCACGCGTTTCAACAATACAGTGGTGATGGGAAGCTTTCTCTGTGCGCTACTTCTCTTCATCCCTATCTACTTCGGCATGAAGCGCTTTGTCATAGCATACCGGACGACGGTGGGCGCCCGCGTGGAGAAGATGAAGATCTATCAGATAGTGAAAAGAAGCGCTCTCGTGCAGTGGTATGAGCGGCTCCGGGACATCGGAGGCTAGGCCATGAGAAAGAACTTTATCCTCTTCGTCCTGATTCCGTTCATCATATTCGCGGTTGTGGCCTACTTCTTCATTGACCGCTGGATCGAATCGGGCCTCGAGTATGGGGCGGAAGACGCTGTGGGAGCAAGAGTGGAGATTGACAATCTTTCGGTCACATTCTCTCCCCTCGGATTGAAGTTCAGCAAGCTACAGGTGGCTGATCCGACTGATCCGTGGAGAAACATATTTGAAACGGGAGAAGTAGAAGTCGCGATGAACCTGGGCCAGCTCTTGCGCGGGAAGTACATCGTTGAAAACGCTAAGGTGAATGATCTCATTCTGGGGACCAAGCGAACGACAGACGGATCACTTCCGGGCAGCCGGGCTGTAGCTCGCAAAGGCGCGTCCACGGGGAAAACAATCAAGTTCGCAGACCTTGCTGAAGCAGCGCTGCAAAAGCGGATCATCGAACACCCGCTTGCTGGATCCGGCGATGTTCCGCACGGGAATCAATGTGGACAGCCTGTTGAAAGTGGTGGATCTGCGTTCACTGAAATTCATTGACACGCTCAAGGTGCAGGCAACCGCAGTGAGCTGCGCAGTGGCCGGCCGCAATCAACGACATCGAGAATGCCAAGCAGCGCGCGATCCTGGTCGATTCGAGTGTTCGTGCCATCAATCCCGCGGCGCTGAAGGATGTCGCTTCGATTACTTCTGCTATCATGACAGTGGATCATGGGTACAAAGAGCTTCGGGATATTGTTTCTATACTCGATTCCCGCCAGACCTCCATTAGAAGCGACATTAATACTATTGCTGCTTCGGCAGGCAGAATCGACGATGTTGCCAAAGAGGATTTCCGCAAGATCCTCGCCCTGGCGCGCCTCCCCGATCTCAATACCATGGGGCTTGCCGAGGCGCTGCTTGGCAAGCAATTGATTGCGAATGTGAAGAAATACCTTTCGTACGTTGACATTGCCCGTGCGAAGATCGCGGAGTACCAACCCGAGCCGGAGATAGAAACACCGCCGCGGATGAAGGGGCAGGATATCTATTTCCCGGTGGAAACAGGATACCCAAAATACTGGGTGCAGAAACTTGTGGTGTCCGGAGGGACCGACCGGAAACAGGATACCGAATACCTCTATGCAAAAGGAGAGGCCAAGAACATCACCAGCGACCAGCGCGTGACGGGTCTTCCGATGACCGTGCAACTCTCGGGGACGCAGTCCGGCAAGGTGTCGGCGACACTCGGAGCGCTCATGGACCGCCGGAAGCAGACGCCCCTGGATGAATACAAAGCCGGTATTACGGGGATCGGCATTTCCGATATCGGGATCGGATCGGAGAGCTTTCTCAAGGGGAAGATCACCGGATCGCAGCTTGCCGCCGAAGTCACCGTAAGTATTCCGGGCGACCGCTTTGACGGTTCGGCCAATCTGCACTTCCGGCAGGTGGGGTTCAGCTATGCAGGTGCTCCGGCACACATCGGCGAACGGCTGGTACGTGATGTGCTGGACGGCGTGAACGGATTTGATTTGAAGCTCAGGGGATGGAAGACGGATACTGGATTTGACGTGGCGCTGGCAACAGATCTTGACGCACTGTTCATCGGCCGGGTGAAAGCGGTGCTCGGGGCGGAGCTGAACAAGGCGCAGGCCGAATTGCGTGCGCGGGTCAATGCCATAATCGCCAAGAAGCGGCAGGAGTTCGAGACAGTCTACAATGCACGCAAGGCAGAGGTAGAGCAGCAGCTTGCCCAGTACCAGGCGCTGGTGAACGAGAAGATTTCCATCGTTGAAACGAAGAAGAAAGGAACTGGAAGAGCGGCTGGAGAAGGAGAAGAAGGGACGGATAGATGATGCGGTGAAGAAGATCTTCAAGAAAAAATAGGCACGAGGCAAAAGACGAGGCACTGGGCAATAGGCACGAGGGTTGCTGACGACTCCTGTCCCCCTCGTGCCTACCGCCTAGTGCCCATCGCCTCGTGCCTATCGCCTATTGCCTATCGTCCATTGTATCCCCTCTACACCGGAGCCACTGTCTGTGCCGGGGGTTTTTCTTTCGGCTTCAGGAATGCGTAGCCGATGAGCCCGCCGAGCATTCCGAACAATGGGTCGATGACAAATGAAAGAATGATGCTTGTGGCCGACAGGCCCGAGTCCATCATGCCGGACTCCATTTGTTCGATAGCATCCGGAGGCATCTTGTCGAGGATCCCCAATGAGCCGTACAGCCCCATGACCATGTCATACATCGCCTGACCGGTGACATTGCCAACGGTGACCAGAAGAATGCCTGTGATGATATTCCCGAACACGGCGCCAAAGACGCCTGCCAGCGCGCCGAGGGCCATACCATCGCTGTTCGTAAACGTGGGATTGTCCGGCGGGAGGTCTTTCTTGTAGAAGAACACCGCCATGAAGCCGCCGAACATCACGCCGGCGCAGCAGAGACAGTTGACAAAATTGAGGAAAGGAACCCCCGAAATGATGCCCATGATAATACCACCGTAGAGGGCGGGCATCAATTTGCTCGGTTTTTCAGGCATCGAATGATCCTTTCAGGTGTGTGTGAATTGAGGATGAGGGAGAGTGCTCAAGAATCGCACCAAGGTACACGGGAAGAACAACGAACGGAAGCATCACGCCGAAGAATGCACCGGTGATCAACCGGGAGAGCGTGCCGCTCTCGTGGACACCCGAGATCGCAAGGCCGACATCAACAAGCACAGGCGCGAGGGCAAGCAAAAAAGTCAGCCTGGACGGCGTGTGCGGCGTTTGCAGCGGGCGCACGAAAGGATAGATCACCGTGCCGGCGAGGAATGCAAAATAGATCGCAGAGCATCGGGAACACGCTGCAAGAGGAAAACCGAAAAGGTGCAGCGATCGTCCATCAATCTGGTGACAGATGCGATGGAATCCCGTGTAGATCGTCTCGCCGATCGGAGTCCATGCACCGCCTGCGTGCATGAAACCAGGTGCGGCAACCACGAGCGCGCACCAGACCGCCGTGCCCGCAAGCGCGAGGGCATATGCAATGACGACTCTGTTCATAGGGCCTACTCCCCGGCGAGGAGCTTCTCGTATTCTGTCTTATATTTCCGGATCGCGCGGTAGAGCGCTTCCGCGACTTTCTGCTGGCCCGCGGCGCTCTTGATGAACTTCTCATCCTGCCGGTTTGAAAGGAACGCCGTTTCCACAAGAATGTTCGGCATCGCAGCACCCACAAGCACGTAGAAACCCGCTTGTTTCACGCCGTTGCTCCTCAGTCCCTTGACGCCCGTCATCTGGTTCTGCACAAGTTCCGCCAGGCGCTCACTGGAGCGCATGTATGCGCTTTGTGCCATGGTAACAAGGATGAAGTTCTCGTCCGTCAGCTCTTTGTACCGGTCTTCGTAGCCTTCTTCCAATTGGATCACAGCGTTTTCCTGTTCGGCAATCGCAATCGCCTCTTCCGTCCGGCCGGGACGCAGGAGGTAGACTTCGAATCCCCGGCGCGGATGCGGCTTGTACTTCATCGAGTTCCCGTGGATGCTGACGAACAATTTGCCGCTGGCCTCATTCGCAATCTGCGGGCGCCGGTAGAGCGGAATGAATGTATCCGTCGTCCGTGTGAACACGACCTTCACATCACGCAATTCCGAACGGTCGGCCTTGATAAGCCGGCCGAGGCGCTGAGCAACACCCAGCGTGATATTCTTCTCCCTGACTCCCGTGACACCGATTGTTCCGGGGTCTCTTCCCCCGTGACCGGGATCGATCACAATCACATCCAGTTCCCACCGCCTCTTCTGTGAAGAAAGATCGGGCGAAGCATCCCGCGGCGGTTTCTGGTCGGGTTCAGACGAAGCTTTCTCGATCGGCACGTTCTTTGCATTTCCGAATGCGGGTTTCTCGGTCGATACGGGTTTGTCAGTCGATACGGGTTTTTCGGTCGATACGTGTTTCCCGGTTGAGACAGATTCCTCTGTCGGTTCAGGTACACGGATCGAGAGCAGAAGGTCATTGGATCCCGTTTCACGCAGGATTTCCGTTGTGGCGATCTTGCCCGTGAGCTTGAATGTCAACTGAACGGAGGTGGGTGACTGGATTGCCACGACGTTTTTGACGATGCTTGTGCCTTTGACTGCATTGATGCTCTGGACGTCCGCCTTCACATCGGCGATGGTCACATAGAACCATCCATCGGGACGCAGCCAGCTCTCGATATCTTCAATCCTCTTTTGTGAAGCGATGCGGATAACCATGCCGTTGGTTTTCGGTTCCAGCGAAACGGAGGGGATGTCGTATGCCGTGGGCGGCGGTGCAGTGCCGATGTACAGAATACCACGTGTCATGTCAAAGCGGCCGGACTTGTCGAAGAGGACGTTGAAGTATCGCAGGGCCGACTGCATCGGAATGAAGAATCTGTTTGCAGCGAAAATCACGTTTGCGGAGAGCTGGTACACGCTTTGTTTCTGTGCCTGGTCCCTCACGACAATGAAGGGATTACCTCCGGTCACTTTGATCCGGTACGGGCCGGGCTTCACCTCCATCTTGAGAGTGGAGGGATTTGTGTACGAGGGGATCTGGAACACCTGTATCAGATCGCTCAACGAACCATACAGGATTCCCTTTGTGCGGAAAGCGCCGATGACAGTGTTCTTTTCGGGATTGTCGGAGAAGACGATGCGGATGGTGTTGTCCTGGGCGTGGGCGGCAAATGAGACGAACAGGAGGAAGTGCAACTGATGAATAATGAGATTGCTTCGGCCTTCCAGGCCTCGCAATGACGGTTCCCATAATACTCACCGGAATTCCAAATGTGTCAGTGCATGCACAAAGATCTTCAACAGTTCCCAGCGGGGGTGCTTCGTTTGCACGATGTACTGTTGTTGCACGTCGCGTCCCAGCCGTGCTGTCACGTGTAGTGATAGTGACCGAAAGGGGATGTGTGCTCATGTGGGTACTTCTCAATTGGTAATTGTGTTGATCTTCACGCCCCGCTGTGCCAGTTCCTTGATCATCTGTTCGCCCGGCACACACGCTTCGGGGGACATAACGCCACGGCTGGTAATGATTCCCTCAGCCAGCATTCGCGCCGTGATCGCCGTCGGGAATGCCGTTGTGCGCATCATGGCGGTGATCTGCGTTGATTCATCATAATAATCCACGCACTCATACACAAGCGTCCGGGGGTTTCCGGCGGCCGTGCCGGTGAGTGTTGCGCGGGCGAGCACCAGGTCTTTGTCACCGGTCGAGAGCTTCCGTTTCAGCAGTTCGGTGAAGAATTCCCGGGTGGTCGTAACGTTCTGTCCGATCATCAGCGGTTCGGAACCCGCAAAGCCCAGTTCCAGGAGAGTCTTGAACTTCTCACAATGTCCCGGATATCGGATGGTCTTATAGTCGAGATGGCGCACCTTGCCTTGGAGCATCCGGGTGAGTGTTGAAATGCCGCCCGACGTATGGAACGCTTCCATCGTGCCGAACGGGGGAGGAAACGTGATTGATTCGAGTCCCGTCAGTGATTCCACAGTCTTAAGGTTCCCATCCTCAATCACTTCCGCCTTTTCAAGATACTCATTCAGCAGGCCTTCTGCGGAGAAGACGATCTCATAATTGAGCGGCGGGCGGGGATGTTGCGGGAGTCCGCCGACACGCAACTGGATGCTATCGACGCTGTCAAACTTCTGCATGCCCGTGATGGCCAGGATATTAATCAGTCCCGGGGCGAGGCCGCAGTTCGGTACAACCGTAACACCGCGCGCACGGGCGGCCGCATCCATTTTCAGCTGGCGGGAGACAACGTCGTTGTTCCCGCCGAGATCGCAGAAATGCACCCCTGCGTGGATGGCGGCCAGCGTGAGCTCCTCATTCACGGAGTAGGAGACCGCGCTGACGACCACTGCCTTCCCCTGCATTGCCCGGACGACCGCGACAGCGTCGCGCACATCGAGCCGCATCGGCGTAACACTGGGGCCGATAGCATGCGCGGCACGTTGCGCAACCTCATAGTTGATGTCGGCAAGAAACACGTTGTACGATGGAGAAGCTTTGGCCAGATCATACGCCACTGCGCTTCCCATCATGCCGGCGCCGAGAACAAGAAATGTCATTGTGTTGATCTCCGAATTGGGCATCATTTCAGTATTTCCCCCGTCTCCCTGCTCCAGAACAGCAAGTCCAGTTCATCCATCGGTATGCCGATGGCCCCACTGAATTTCAGGAATGCACGTTCGATTGCAATGTAGCGCTTTGCGTCAACGTTTTCGGGATGGATCTGATCACTCCGTGACGCTTCAGATTTCTCAGGATGTGTCGGTCGAGAATCGCCAGATTCCTGGTAGCCGATATTCCTGAGAAAGTGCGATGCTTCTTTCCACCCGAGGCCGCGGACATTGCGAAGGAGCCACTCCCGTAACGCGGGTCCGTCAGTTGTGAGAGCATCACTGCGGGCCCTGCTCGACTCCAGCTCTGTACAGAGTAATGGATACATCTGCCCGTGCCTCCAGAAGGCGGCGGGCTTTCGTATTGTGAAAGCGTATATAGTGCCGGCGATCGCGAAGCAGTGGTGTCGGATCCTGACCGGTTTCCAGGAAGTTTGCGGCCTGAAGTGCATCCACGACGCGCGAAGCATTGACGGCACTGGATTGCGGCGTCAGGAGACAGTATGCAAGTTCGTAGAACCAGAGCCCGCGCGGTACCGCTGCGAAGTCGGCCAGACGGGCACGAATGGCGGGACCGCGCAGGGCGTGGGCGGCGATAATATCGTTCACATGTCGGTATGGCATGACGCCTTCCTCATCCCAGTCTCACCACTACTCGCCTGCTTGCTTCTTCCGCACCTGCACCAATCCATCCCGTTCCAGCACGCGCAGGATCTTCTCCACCCACTGAACATCAGCTTTCGTCGAATTCTCGAAAAACCCTTTTGGTCAATGTACCTACTGTGATCCACGACCCTTCTTTCACCCGGCGCAACTGTTCCACGATTCGTCCCCGGTGAAGGCGGTTGGGAACGCCCCGGTAGGAAGGTTCGCGTTTGGCAGCTGACCGGTTCCCATTGGAATCGTGACCCCCGGGGACCTGACCCCATCGGAATGTCGGCCCCGGGTGCTGACCCTATTGGGGCGAGACTCCGGCAAGGCTGGCCCGGGTGGGGGTGGATCCTCATGGGTGCGGGCATGCTGCAACCTTGTGCGGGACTTGCAGAAACGCACCAGCGGGCAGAGAGTGCAGCGGGGAGTCCGTGCCGTACAGATTGTTGCGCCGATGTCCATCAAAGCCTGGTTCCAGTCGTATGCAGCCCGGTGCGGCAGCAACCGCGTTGCCAGACTCCAGATCTCGGATTCCGGGCGCATGGCTTCTGCACTGGGCATCGTCCAGAAGAGGCGTGAGAAGAGACGTCTGACATTGATGTCGACCACGGGTTCCGTCATTGAGAACGCTGATGAGAGGATCGCACGGGCTGTGTACTGGCCGATGCCGGGCAGTTCACGCAGCGAATCGTAGTCGTTGGGAACTTTGCCTTCGTGTTTGTCGACAACGATTTGTGCGAGAATATGGAGCCGGACAGCGCGGTTGTTGTATCCCATTCCCTGCCAGGTGCGTATCACCGCAGCCCGCCGTGCGCGTGCAAGCACGTGGAGTGTGGGAAATGTCTTGATGAACAGCGGGATACTTCTCCAGCACGCGGCTCACCTGTGTTTGCTGGAGCATGATCTCCGACACAAGAATCCGGTAGGGATTGCGGATTCCGCGCCAGGGAAGTGAGCGGCCATTGCGGCGGTACCAGCGAAGGACGGTGGTGTGTATTTGGTCATTGCGAAGCCCGAAGGGCTGACGCAATGACGTATTCCCGACTGTCAAGCGGCACCGTCACCAGAAGTTGCATTGCAGAGCATTCTCACCACATCCCTGTTTCCTTCGAGGATGTTCATCCCCAGGAGTTCCTCTGGTTTGACCCATCGGATCGTCTCAAATGCCCGGTTTTCCGGCTCTCCGCTGAATTCGTGGACCTATAATAGAAGACGCGGTAGGCCATGTCCCCATAGTCCCATTCCTGTCTATGGAATTCCTTCGCAGGCCTGGCGACGATGCCGAGTTCCTCATGCAGTTCGCGGATGAGCGCATCGGTGGGGGATTCGCCTGATTCCACCTTACCGCCGGGAAACTCCCATTGTAGGGGGTAGAGCGCGGTTTTCTTACGCTGGCACGCCAGCACGAGGCCATCGCGGTGCAGAATGCCAACTGCGACCTGTTTCATCTCAAAATGTACGAAAACAAAGATCTATCTCAAATCCCTCAAAATCCCCCCGAATTCAGTGTAGGAATATTCCTACAAGATCTCTTCCTGTTTTCCTACAAAAGAATCAGACTTTCAGGAATTGACTCAATAAGGCGGAGTGGGCAAATTAAGTTGCCTTATTGTATCCGGCTCAGGTACGGCTAAACTTCAAGGTGGGTATCCGGTATGTCCATCAGAGTCTTTATCGTAGAAGACGAGTTGATTGTGGCTCATGACATACAGAGCCGCTTGCAGCACCTGGGCTACGAGGTTGTCGGGACGGCAAACTCGGGTGAGCAGGCACTGGCGCAGATTGGCGAATTGATGCCAGACGTTGTGCTTATGGATGTCTCTTTGCAGGATTCCGTAGATGGCGTGGAAGTTGGGGCGCGTGTGCGTGAGCAGCTTGACATCCCGGTTGTGTACCTGACAGCGTACTCCGACCAGGAGTTGATCCAGCGGATCCAGATCACCGAGCCGTTTGCATATGTGTTGAAGCCATTCGAAGAGGTGGAACTCCATGCCGCTCTGCAGATCGCCTCGATGCGGCATACGCTCGAGCGGAGTCTGGTCGAGCAGAAGCAGCTTCTCACGGCAACGCTTGATACAATAGATGATGGTGTGATAGTCACCGGTGAAGATGGTGTGATTCGCTTTATGAACCCGGCAGCAGAACGGCTTACGGGCTGGACGTTGGGGGAAGCCGCATGTCGCCCGCTGCACGATGTCTACCGTTTGAATGATGAAGGCATGCTCTCTGCCAGAGATGGCACGATCCACCGCGTCGAGCCGCGCTCGCACCTCATGAAGGACAACGCAGGCAACTGGCTTGGCTTTGTACACGCCTTTGCGGATGTCACCGATCGTGAGGCTGCGCGCCGCACCATTCTCCAGCGGGATGTTGAGTACCAGATCCTCATGGAGCAGGCAGCGGATGCTATGGTGCTTTTTGATCAGACGGGACGGATCATTGCAGTGAATTCCAAAGCCTGTGAGTTGGTCGGGTACACCCGCGAAGAGCTTCTCGCCATGTCAGTGCAGGATCTTGTGTCTCCGGAGGATTCACAAACAGATCCGCCGATGATTGAATCGTTGTGTGCGGGGATATCTTTCGTCAAGGACTTGCATATTCGGCGTGAGGATGGCACACTGCTAAAAATCGAAATTGAGGGCAAGGCCCTGTCCGGTGGCCGGATGCAGGGGATCCTGAGGGACAGCATATCCGGTCAAGACCCGGGACCAGGTGTCCCTATTCCGCGATGGCCCTGAAGTGTCGGCAATAAGTGTTATTGGGGGGACTGAGTAAGCAGGTACTGGTTCAGAGGCAGGTCGCAGAATTCGTCAAAATATTACACCTAAAATTCTTTTCGAGGATGTCAGCAGACACGTAGTCGCGGGTAGTCAAAAGTTGATGATTTTGGGGCCGTTTTGGCCCTTTTTTTGTTTGTACAATGACCAACCTTGGCCCATCGGAAAGATTAAATTTTGCCTGAAATATTATCGACTCTGAAAGCGTCTATATAGTAGGGGGGGTATGATAGGAATTCCGTTTTTCCATAACCTTCAGGAGACCCCATCATGGCCTGGATCGAAAGTCATCAACAAATCCTCGACCACCCCAAGACCCGCAGATTGATGAAACTGATGGAGTGGGATGTTGACACAACCATCGGCAAACTTCACAGGCTCTGGTGGTGGTGCATCAGCTACGCATCGGATGGTGATCTGAGCCTCTTCACTCTCCAGGACGTCGGTGACGCCGTCGGACTATCAGGAGATGAGACAGAGAAGTTCATTACTGCGATGGTTCAATCACGTTGGCTGGACGTTGAACCCTATTTGCGAATCCATGACTGGTGGGATTACGCCGGACCGTTGCTGCGTGTGAAATACAGACGCCATCCTCAAATCTGGCAGAGAGTAATGCTATTGTACAAGAGTGAGGACGACACGGACAAGCAGAAACACACCGAGCTCAATTTTACCAGCCACTCCGGTAAATAGCGCTCGTAGTTGAACTTGTACTGGTACAGTCCATCCCATCTTTAGCATTTGTACCGGTACTGTACCAGCCATCTTGGGGATTTGTACCGGTACTGTACATGTCATGTTCTGCTTCTTGTCACGACAATGTACCGTACCACCAAACCTAACCTAACCAACCTAACCAAACCAAATCATACCTAATCAAACCAACCACACCAACACCAACCGCCGTTCCGGTACGAGAACAGACTGTGGATAAGTCGCATTGAGCGAAAGACGGATGGTGATGAAGAAGAAGGTAATGTATGAATTGTAACCCTTGTGTGTTTCTGGGCGTGTGATACAGATCACCGTTTCAGTATATCTTCAGGCCCGATATTGCAGTTAGTTGACAGAGACTCCTTGGTTTAGTATCATTAGAAGGGGGGGATTCTACTTCCTCATGCTTGTAAATCCATACTGTCAAGAGAACCTATATTCCGTGCACCAGCCGTCTTGCGAGGAATTCAGGCAGGCCGGCCTTCCTGATTGCCGATGCAGTGGACGCGACGTCGTATTCGACGCGCTTGATAGAAACGGCTAGGGGATCGGTGTCGAGGAGAGCGAATGCGGCCCTGGGGTTGCCATCGCGTGGCTGCCCAACGCTGCCCACATTGATGAGATGTCGTTGTCCTTTTTGGTAGCCATTGGCTGTCCCATCTGCTGCGATGATAGCGGGGATGTGTGTGTGACCTATGCAGCAGAATGTGGTAGCAAAGTGGCCGAACATCTTGGTTGCGTCATGCCAGGTTGCCACATATTCCCAGTTTTGTGGTTTTCTGGGTGAGGCGTGGACATAGGTAACATCGTCAGCTACACGCGTGAAAGGGAGTTCTTTAATGAATTCCTTGTTCGTTGCGGTCAGCCGGGGGCGGGTCCACTCAATGGCAGCTTTTCCCTCCGTGTTGAAATCCTCAAGGGGGAGGACTCCAACCGCTCCAGCATCATGGTTACCTCTTACGACAATATCGCATTCTTGGCGCACAAGGGTTATGCATTCATTGGGAAATGGGCCATATCCTACGATATCACCCAGGCAGACAATTGCCTTTGCGCCTTCTTTGTAAGCCCTTTCAATCACACGATGAAGGGCTTCCAGGTTCCCATGGATATCAGAAATGATGGCAACACGCATAATGCCAATCTACAAAGAATTCGCTGAGACACGCAACTGCTGTTTTCCAGCGGATATTCTTGGCATTTGAACCGAACTCCTTTTTTCCCTATTATTGATAAGTAAATAGGAAACCTCCCATGGAAACATACGACCAGCCAATAGCGGAACCTGGCGATTCGCAGGAATCGCGTTTTCGCGATTTGGTTGCCCTTCTTCTGCGGAACAAGTGGTTGATTCTCATCACGACTGCTGCTGTGACTCTTCTCGCGGCGGTGTACACCCTCCGGAGTCCGCCGACCTGTGAAGCCACAACGACGGTTCTCATCAACATGAAAGCCGGACAGCAGGCGAATCCGTTCCTTCAGAACCCTGAAGGGACAACCAGCAAGCTAGCCAACGAGATGGCTATCCTGAAGGCCCGGGAGCTTGCCCGGCGAGTGGCGGGAACCCTCCTAATGAGTCCCTATATCGACTCAGCGAAGGGTCGGGTACTGCCAATTCTCGTGAGGGATGCAGATGATCCAGCGGCGAAGACATTCGCCGGATTGGACACGATCACGGACCGGGTGCAAAGGGTGGTTAACTTCACACCCGAGAAAGAATCGGACGTCATTCGCATCGTGTCAACGAGCACTGAACCCGTTGAAGCTGCGCTGCTGGCGAATACGTACGCCGACGTGTACCAGGAGCGGACTATGCAACAGAGCCGCTCGCGCTCCCGTTCCGCCCGTGAGTTTCTGGAGGGGAGATTGAACGAGCAACGGTCGCAGCTCCAGCAATCGGAGTCGGCTGTCAAGAACTATATGGAATCAACCGGTCTGGTGACGCTGGACGGGGAATCAAGACAGGTTGTCGACCAACTTGCGCAGTTGGAAGCCACAAGGAACTCCCTGAACATCGAAATCGAGGGCGTGAACAAGAAGATGAATACGCTGCAGGCAGAGTTGCCACAGCAGGAGTCCTCGATTGCGAATACCATGGGTCAGGCAAGCGATCCCTACGTAAAGATGCTCGGCGAACAACTCGCCCGGCTTGAGGTGCAGCGGGATGTAATTGTCGCACAGAATGATCCGGCCGTCCTGACTCAAGGTGCGAATCAGGAGAAGTTGAAAGAGATAGGCGATCAGATCAACCAGCTGAGGGATAACCTTCGCAAGCGAACCAACGAACTCATCTGGGGCACTGGCGGCGGGGGTGCGACCGGTTCGGGCGCGGACCCGATGGACTATCTCCGGCAGTTGAGAGAGCAGTTGCTGGAATCCAAGATACAGCTTGAGACACTCCGCTCGCGGCGAACCGCGCTGAATGGTATCATCGCACAGTACGAGGGGAAATTCAGGCAGATTCCCCGCCAGAGTCTCGATCTTGCGCGAGTACAAAGAGAGCGACTCAGCAGCGAAAAACTGTACAGTCTGGTCGAGCAGAAATACAATGAAGCGTCGATTACAGAGAAATCGGAATTTGGGTACGTTGACATTATAGATCGTGCGACACCCGCGGCGGCGAAGCCACGTTCCCGGCTCCTTCTGAATACGATTCTCGGATGCTTTATCGGTCTCGGCCTTGCGATTGGCATCGTAGTCGTCAGAGATGCGGTAGATGTACGGGTACGGACACCGGAGCAGCTTAGCCGGCATGGTTTCATGTCACTGGGTGAGATCGCAACGCTCAACCGTGAACTTAAGACATTGAAATCCAACGGATCACTTCCCAAGGGAGCAGAGGGGTTCGCCCCGCAGCTTCAACTCATTTATAATCCACTGTCATACACGGCAGAGTGTTACCGGCGATTGCGCACAAGTCTCATTCGAATACAGGTAGAAAAACCGCTCAAGGCAGTGCTTGTCACGAGCGCCAACCCGGAAGAAGGCAAGTCTACGACGCTCCTCAATCTGGCCATATCACTTTCGGAAACCGACCAGCGTATTCTGGTAATTGACACCGATCTCCGCCGGCCGATAATACATAGCATGTTGAATCTTCCTGCAGCGCCGGGGTTCACGGATGTCGTAGCGGGAGAGGCCAATCTGGAGTCTGCTATACATCACAATGTTGTTCCGAACCTGGATGTATTGACTTGTGGGACAACTGTGCGGCATCCATCACGATTCTTTGGGCATCGCCAGACCGCAGACGAGCTCTCGGTGCTTCGGCAGCAGTATGCGTGGATACTGATGGACGCACCGCCTGTTCTCGTTGTCAATGATGCAGCTGTGTTGTCCGCAATCGTTGACGGGACGCTTGTGCTTGCATCTGCAGGTTCGACGCGGCTTGAAGCGTTGAGTCGGGTGGCAGATTTATTGGAAAAGGCTGGGGGGAAAATGCTGGGTATAGTACTCAACCGATTTGATCCAAAATCGGCCTATGGGTCATATTATGGCAGTGACCGCTATGGCCACTATGGGAGCAAAAATGCCTATTATCGTTCAAGTACTCTCGATGATGAAAAAGCATAGATCATGCCGGCCTGCGGTTCCGGCTGCTTGTGTTCTTGCAATGCTGGTCACGTGCATGGCGACGGCCGTCGGCCAGTATGACAGGATGGGCACTGGTGTGCTCACACCTGGTGCCACGGCGAATTACAGGTTTGCGGATGCTAATGAGTTGCCGATCACTGTGACACTTCTTGGTCCTGTTCAGAGACCCGGGCGGTATGAGATCTCGCGCAAAATCGATCTTCTGAATCTCCTGGCCCTTGCCGGTGGTTGGCTTGAGAGTGCAGACTTGACTGACGTGCGCATCAGCCGTGTCCAGATGGCCGGTAATCTCGGACGTACTGATCTCAGACTGGATCTGGAAGAGCCCAGCGAGCTCTCGCCGAAATTCCTGCAATTGCAGGAGGGGGACTACGTCTATGTCGGCACGTCAAAGCGGTTGACTCTGCCGATTTTCCTGTCCATTGTCGCTACAGCAGCGACGATCGTGACAGCAGTATCCTATATCACGCTTGCGAGGCGTTGACGAGAGGCTGTGCGATTGGTCACAGACAGTATTCTCAAAACTAGCATAGGTTGCAGTACAGGAGCTGCGGTGCGTTGGTGTGCACTCTACCTGCGCAGCAGATATGAGAAGAGGGTTGATGTTCTGTTCCGGCAGAAAGGGGGTGTAACATTTCTCCCGCTCATCGAGGAAGTCCATGTCTGGAGTGATAGGACGAAGAAAGTACTCGAGCCTCTCTTTTCGGGGGTATGTCTTTGTTCGGACCGATCTCGGCAACAGGGGGACCATTCTGCAGACCGAGGGGGTCGTGAAGTTTGTCGGAATTAGAGTGAAACCATCACCGATTCCTGACAAACAGATCGAGAGTATCCGCATTGCAGGGGGATTCCCATCGAAGATCCGGCGTGAATCATATCTGGCTGCGGGTGAGCATGTACGCGTTGCTGCTGGTCCGTTCGAAGGCATCGAAGGTTTCATTCTGACCGTGAAAGGATCGACACGGGTTGTGATCTCTGTTGATTGCATCGGTCAATCGGTATCTGTTGAAGTCGCACCAGACTCAGTAGTGAAGCAATAGTTGCCTTGCAAGGGGGTGGGGGCTATTGAATCATTTGCCTAACGCCCATTACCGCATGAACGTGCGAAGCCAGAGCCTTCTTAGGCCCCCCCCGTGTGACTGAAGGGGCGGAGCGTATCTAGACTGAGCCAATAGGGATTAGTAGTCCAGGCTCTTGGGATAGAGCATACTCCACCTGAACGGAGATATGATTCTCCACAGACAATCTCTTCTCACCTCTTCCTCATGCTAAACAGAGAGAAGACTTGCCTGGGGGCTCATTTTGCGCGATTGATGGTTAACTGAGGTTTTCTCAAATGAATCTTGGACGGATTGGGGTCATCCAAGCTGGGCGACAAAGTAGTTATGATCCGAGCAAGATTCAGACAGCCGTTCCTAGCGCAACAGATTGCAGGGATCATCCGAGTGTATATATGGTGGCATGATTGTCGGGCATTGCCCACTGTGCCATCTAGGCGCATTGATTCTCCCAGAAGGCGAAATGGAAAAAAGGGGATGTGGGGCTGCCCGCTATATCTAGCCCAAGTTCGACAGTTGAAAAATATTTTTGATCATTTCTCTCTCGAAGTTGGCGATTGCAATAATCGATGTGACGTTCTCTATGAAAGTGTCGTGTAGTGAAAACTCGACCTCTTGCGAACGGCTGGTGTGGTGTTGTATATTGGGCACATGTTTCTCCGCAAGATCTCGGTTAAGAAAAACAGCAAGCGTCACGACTACTGGGCTCTGGTAGAATCGGTCCGCACCGAACGTGGCCCCCGGCATCGCGTCGTTTCTTATCTCGGGGACATGGACGAGGCCGGACGGCTTGGTGTTCAACAGGCTGCGCTGCATCATCCTGGAGTTCAAGGCTCGCTCTTTGAGGAACCGCCCAGTCCGACTTGGGTTGAGGTCGATTCAAGTCGAGTCCGCATGGAGCGGTCTCGCCGCTTTGGCGATGTCTGGCTTGCCCTGGAGATCCTGAAAAAAGCTCGGTCTGAGTGAGCTCTTGGATGGCCTCCTGCCGGACGTCCATCCGAAGATCCCCTGGGCACGGCTGGCCGAGGTTCTGATCGTCTCCCGGTTCTGCGAGCCGTCCAGTGAGCTCCATATCGCCGAGCAGTTTTACCAGTCGAGTGCACTGGCCGATTTGCTCGGCATACCGGATGAAGAGATCTATGCCAATCGCCTCTACCGTGCACTGGACCAGTTGCTGGAGCACAAAGACAGGATCCAGCAGTATTTAAAAGAACGACTTGGCGAACTGTTCGCCGTCAACTATGACATTCTGCTCTACGACGTTACCTCCACCTACTTCGAAGGGGAGGAGGCGAAGAACCCGCAGGCCAAGCGGGGCTACTCCCGCGACAGCCGTCCGGACTGCAAGCAAGTCTGTATCGGCATGGTCGTCACCAAGGAGGGGATCCCTCTTGGCTACGAGGTCTTCGAGGGCAACCGGCACGACTCGAAAACGGTGCAGATTATCATTGACAAAATGGAATCTCTCTACGGCAAGAGCGACCGGGTCTGGATCATGGACCGCGGCATGGCCAGTGAAGACAACCTCGAGCTCCTTGCCGAAGAGCGCCGCCGCTACATTATTGGAACACCCAAAAACCAGCTCAAGAAGTTCGAGAAGCACCTCCTCGCCAGAGGGTGGCACGAGGTGCACGAAGGTCTCGAGGTCAAGCTCTGCCCTTCACCCGAGGGAACCAATGAGACCTTCATCCTCTGCCGGAGTGCCGCCCGGGCAGAGAAAGAGCAGGCGATGCATGACCGGTTCATCGCTCACGTGGAGGAAGGCCTGGAGCGGATCAAGGAAGAGTTGCGCCTCAGGCCGCATCAAGGACGAACGCGTTGCCGAGCGACGGATCGGCCGGCTGCTTGAACGCTACAGCCGGGCTGCCCCACTGTTCAGGATCAAAGTCAAAGAACACAAGCACCGTGTCACGCGTCCGCTGGAAGCTCCTCACGAACTTAAGCGAGTGGGCTCGCTTGAGCGAGGGTTGTTATCTCCTGCGGACCAACATCGCCGACTGGACGCCGGAGGATCTCTGGACTGCATATATCCAGCTTACTGAAGCCGAGGCGGCGTTCCGCATTCACAAACAGGATCTGAAGCTCCGGCCCATCTGGCATCAGAGAGAAGACCGGGTGCAGGCCCACATCATGGTCTGCTTTCTCGCCTATGTCCTCTGGAAGTGTCTCGGCCAGATGTGCAAGCGAGCCGGGCTTGGGCGATGAGCCGCGCAAAGTTCTCGAGGAGATCACAAAACTCAACCTCGCTGATATTGTTCTACCAACACGAGGCGGGACCTGAGCTCCGACTCCGCTGCGTCTTGAAACCGGAAAAGCATCTGGCGGTTCTTCTCGACGACCTGAACTTGAGGCCGCCGCTCGGCTTGCAATGCAACATAAAATGTAGTGCAAACTTTTTGACGAAAGTGCCGAATGCAAACCGGAACCACCATTTTCTCAATCAAACTGTCGAACTTGGGCTAGTGTATTGTGTCATAAATAGCTGTACTATGTCTTAGGACTTTCGTATCATGGGTTCATCACGTATTATGGAGAAAACCCATGAAAACCGGACGTCCCAGAAAACCCTTAATTCTTGATCCAGAGCAGCGTTCGCAACTGGAGTCTATTGCCAACTCCCGGAGTATGCCCGCTGGACTTGTACAACGAGTACGACTCGTCCTGTTGGCGGGCGAAGGATTGACGAACACAGAGATCGCTCATCGAGTGCATTTGACCAGACCCTCTGTGGGGAAATGGCGACAACGATTCCTCACAATGGGCATCCAAGGTTTGCACGAAGAACTTCGGCCCGGTCGCCCCAGGACGATCTCGGATGAAAACGTTGCAGCACTTGTTCGCAAGACGCTCAACACCAAACCCAAAGATGGAACACATTGGTCTGTCCGCACCATGGCAGACGCGACCAACATTTCCTTCTCGACGGTCGGTCGTATCTGGAGAGCGTTTGGGCTGCAACCTCATCGACAACGCCATTTTAAATTATCAACTGATCCGTTCTTTGTGGAAAAGGTCCGAGATATTGTCGGCCTCTATTTGAATCCACCAGAGAAGACTATGGTGCTCTGTGTTGATGAAAAGAGCCAGATTCAGGCACTCAACCGCACCCAACCCATGTTGCCGATCGGCTTGGGATATGTCGAAGGCGTAACGCACGATTATGAACGACACGGAACGACAACACTCTTCGCAGCACTCGACATTGTCTCCGGCGAAGTCCTGACCTCATGCAAGCCACGGCACCGTCATCAGGAGTATCTCGGTTTTCTCAAAACGATCGATGCCAGTGTTCCTGGATCTCTGGATATCCATCTGGTCGTGGACAACTATGCCACACACAAGCATCCGAAAGTCAAGCGGTGGTTAGCAGCACATCCACGCTATACTGTGCACTACACACCAACCTCTGCCTCTTGGCTCAACCAAGTGGAGATCTGGTTCAACATCATTACCCAGCGAGCTATTCGTCGGGGAACCTTCAGCAGTGTCAAAGAACTGATCGACAAAATCACACGCTTCGTCGAGACGTACAACAAACACCCGCATCCTTTCATGTGGACAGCAACTGCTGACTCAATCTTTGCCAAACTCGAACGCCTTTGTAAAGGTATCTCTGACACAAGACACTAGCAGCTTGGCGTCAAGTACAAGGAAATGGGTTCAACCGCCCCCACTGGATACTGCACCACAGTTACAGCTTTGTTAGAAATTCAGGTGCGACTTCAACAGATACCGACTGATAGACGTGACGGACAATATTACGCGCATCGGTCCTTTTGAAGTCAGAATAAAACTTGAATGCCTTTGAAAGGTTCTGTAGTGCCTCGACCATGCTCTCCCGCAGCCCAATGCGGTCTGCGCTTGATCTTGGATGGCTCCTCGCCTACAATGCGGACATACTCAATCTGTTTGTTGGGAATCGGCCAAGACTTCAGCCAGATGCCGACGAATTTCACCACTTCGTCTTTTTGAAGTGTCGCACCTCGTTCCTATTGTCGGTTCCGACAAACAGGCTCCCTCTCTGAACATCGGGCCAACTATCCTCTTCTTCCTGTCGCGGTACTGCCGTATCTCCTCTATCATCGGGAGATCGTCTCGATCTTCCTCCCCGCAACCTCACATCAACCACCCTCTCTGCCTGTTGCGAACATACATCGCATACCACCACAGCATCCATCCCTTCCATCTCCCATTCCGACGAGTCTGTCCGGAGAGCCATTCAGAGTCCTAAGCTCGGAATTCAGAATTCGGACTGAGTTCTCAGGGATCACCGATTCGTAAAATATGCAACCGCGATTGCCATAGTCGCTGCTGAGCTGATGATGGAGAGCACCAGCGGAAGCGTCATCGGTGTCGTCGTACCGACGTAGTACACAATCCCCTTCTTGCAGCTGCAGGAACTTTGGTGAGACCTGCGTCAGATTTTCAAGATCGAGCCTTAGCTCAGCGCGACCTCCAGGTTCGCTCGGCACTTTCTCGCGGCTGATCCGAACATCGGACATATCGGCGTTATCCCGCCACCCTCCCGCAAGTGCGAGCAGGTTCACAATATCGATCTTGCGCGAAACTTCATACCGTCCCGGCCGTTGCACAGCACCCAGAACCGTCACCGTGATGGGAAACTCATTCAGGTCGGCGTAACGGTAGTTCGTCGTGGCACCAGCCGTGAGTGCTCCAGTGTTTTCCTTGTTGAATTGCGCCTGCGCCACAAAACTACAGAGAAGAACTGCGAGAAGAGGGTAGACTAGTCTCTTCACTTTCCTCGTTTGCGCCTTTGCCGGAGAAGTCGTGCTTCTTTCCCTAGGATGCTTCATCGTCATCTGCCGTGTGAGGGTGATAAGCATGCCCGTTCCCATTGTTCTGACGGTAGTAGGAATGCCTGCTGTCATAATGACCATATCTGTGGCTCCCGTAGTACCCTCCGTATGCACTCTTTGGGTCGAATCGGTTCAGCACAACACCCAGGAGCGTCGCTCCTGTATCGTTGAGCACATTGCAGACCGTTCGAGAGCTGCTTCATCGTCATCTGCCGTGTGAGGGTGGTAAGAATGCCCGTTGCCATTGTGCTGACGGTAGTAGGAATGCCTGTTGTCATAATGACCATATCTGTGGCTCCCATAGTACACTCCATACGCGTTCTTCGGATCGAATCGGTTCAGCACAACACCCAGGAGTTTCGCTCCTGCATCGTTGAGCACCATTGCAGCCCGTTCAAGAGCCTCAAGACGCGTCACGCCGGATTCTACAACAAGCAACGTGCCGTCAAGATTGGACGCAAGCACCGGTGCATCGTTTACGACTAGCACGGGCGGAGCATCAATCAGTATCCATGCGTACCGGTTACGCAGCGCCAACAACGCCTCAGTCGTTTGAATATGTCCGAAAAAGCGGGACGGACGCCGCACTGGAGTGCCGCATGTCATGACATCCAGATTCGGTATAACATCATGGTGAATTGCCGATTCGTCGGACTTATCTCCCGTCACGAAGTCTGTGAACCCGGGCGATCTTTCCAGCCCAAGAAGCGTGTGAATTGTCGGACACCTGAGATCTGTGTCAATCACCAACACCCGCCGATTGGTGTCCGCAATGGAGATTGCCAGGTTGAGCAACGTCGTGGACTTTCCCTCCTGAGGGCTCGGACTGCTCACCAACAGCGTTTTCGTCGGATGTTGTGTCTGCATACGGACGAGACTCGCCCGCAGCCGGCGATACCCCTCTGCAGTAAACGATAGGGGGTGGAAGACAAGCTTGACCTGAGGTGAAAATGATTTGGCCTCCTTCGGAAGAGATCCATTGAATCTGAGCATCTTCATCTCTTTATCCATCACCGCAATTTCCGAAAGAGCAACAAAACCATGACGCTTCAGCTGCTCGGGAGTGCGAACACGCACATCGACCGCTTCACGCACAAACACCACACCGGTTGCGAGCCCAAGTCCGACCAACAACCCGAGAATGGTGTTCAACAGCAAAGACGAGCGTCCCTTTGATCCTTCGGGTGTTGCCCTGTCAACGATGTCTGCGTAGCCAAAATCTGATTTTTCGGTGATTGCCGCTTCGTTGTACTTCTCTTCGACAAGGCTGTAGAGCTTTTCGGTGCTCAATCGCTCTCTCTGCACACGTGCAAGTTCAAGGCTCTGCCGTGGGATCTTGCGAAACTTGGCTTCCGATCCGGCAATAATCCTCCCGAGTGCAGCCCGTCGTGACTGGAGTGTCGCAAGTTCGATCTTCGTTTGCAGTATCTGCTGGCGCAATCCTCTGATGTAGTCCAGCGGATCTGCCTGGGAACCTGTGGTTCCACTTCCCGCCGCTCCCCAGATCATATCGTTTGTCCGCTTGCGCAGGTTTTCACGCAGCAGGGCTATCTGGTCGTTGAGCTGCTTCAGTTTGGCTTGATTGACTCCTTGCCTTAATACAGCCGGATCGTTCTGCGCGATCGTGACATCGCTCTGCACCTCGAGCTCGGCGAGCTGTTCGCCGAGACGCTTGATATAGGGATCGGTCGCCTGCCCCACCGCGTTGGCAGCCGACGATTCTTGCTGTGGGAGTTCGGTTTGCAGTGAACTGAGCTTTCTCTGTAAACCCTCACTTTCAATGCTCAGACTATTCCGCGTTGCCTCAAGCTGCGAAAGTTCCTGCACAAGCCGGTTGGATTCGACGTCAAGCGACACAACGCCGCTCGACTCCATGAACGCCTTGACAGCACCTTCCGTTTGCCGAAGCTGCGATCGCTGGTCAGCCAATCTGCTCTCAAGAAATTCCCGCACCGAACGCGACCGCGAGCGGCTCTGCTGCATCACCTGGTCGAGGTATGCATCCGCATAGGCGTTTGCCACATTGGCTGCCTCACGCGGATCGGAGCTGGATGCGACAATCCTGATCACATCGGATTCCTTCTCGGGGAGGAACGACACCGATTTCTGAATGCGATCAGTGACAGTGTCTACGTTCGCGTACGTCCTTGGCGCACCCTCCTCTGATTCACGAAGAAGGATCGGCATCACCTCGGTGTGCGTGGAATCAAGGTACCGAGAACTGAGGAGCTGAACCGCTACCTTGCGGGCCAGTCCACGCGCCTTCAGGATGGCAATTTCGTTAGTGAGCTTGTTGATGCCCGGATCAAAACCCTGTGCAAAGGGGTTCGCTTGCTGGCCGGCTTTGGAGTTGATCAGGACAATGGTCGTCCCTTCGCAGGTCGGGGGCTTCTGAAGCGTCCAGACTGCCGAGAGTGCCATCGTGGCTAAAGAGCCAATCAGGATAACCCACTTGTTCCGGGAGAGAATAGCAGCTAGATCACGGAAACGTGGCTCCTGATCCGGACCTGACTCTTCTTCTTGATGATCGTATGATATCATAAGGTTGGGCCTTGAACCACATCTCTTCTCCCCGGGAAGGGGAGGAAAGACGTGAGAAGTCCAAAAATAGGCACAAGGATGCTTACATCCCTGGCGCCATTAGTATGCCAGAAATCGCGGGCCCATATGCTCAAGGAACCGGGCCCTATGAGACCAAAGATATGAAATTTTGGAAACAAAAGTTTCGCCTCTAGAAACAACAGTTGTGATTCCTGGGGTTTCTTCTCATCTAAATATCGCCTTTATCGTGCGAAATACAATGAGCATGTCCGCCCACGCAGACTTTTCGCGCCCATACTTCAGCTCGATTTCAAGTTTGTGAGGGAGGATTTCCTGGATGTACATCTCTTCGGCATTTGGGCCGGTAAGGAGCGCGGACTCATTACGGTAAAGAAGCGACGCAGGACTCGTGATACCAGGACGCACGTCAAGCACTTTCCGTTGCTCCGCGGAGTATGATGCAACGTATTGGGGTCTTCGGGACGCGGGCCCACAAAGCTCATGTCGCCGCGCAATACATTGAGCAGTTGTGGGAGCTCATCGAACTTCGTGCGGCGCAACAAGCGTCCGATAGGCGTGATGCGGCTATCTGCGCTGGTGGTAAGACCCATCCCCTGCGCATCCGCATCCACAACCATCGTGCGGAACTTGAAGAGGGAGAATTCCCTCCCCCATCTGCCCACACGTCGCGCCCGGTATAATGCCGGACCACCATCGTGAAGCCGCACAAGTAGACCAAGGAAGAGCAACAACGGCAGGAGCACTAGTGTGCCCAGAAAGGCGAGCAGTATTTCTATGCTTCTTGGCATTCTCTCACGCGGTACCAGAGTACCGTTGTCAATCGGTCCGCACTTCTGATGCCCACTCCCGGTTCGTGAAATACCAGTCTACGAGATTCTTCACCCCTTCTTGGAATGACGTCTTTGGCTCCCAGTGCAGTCGTGTGCGGGCAACCGTGATATCCGCCCAGGTTGCCATGACATCCGCGGCGTGCAAGGTACGGTGAACCCTCTGTGCACGTTTGCCGATCAGTTCTTCGATCAAGACAATTGCATCGTTCAACACCACCGGTGTGTCCGAACCAAGGTTGACGATGTTGTATCCGGGGAGATCCAGGCGGCGATCGTCCCACGGGCGATGTCATCAACGTAGGTAAAATCCCGCGATTGCGATCCGTCACCGTACACCGTTACGGGTCGACCCTCGGCAATCCATTGCACAAAGCGGAAAAGACTCATATCCGGGCGTCCCGCCGGCCCATACACAGTAAAATACCGCGGGATGGCTACATTGATGCCATAGAGATGATGGTAGGTATGGCACAGTGCTTCCGCTCCCTTCTTCGAGGCTGCATAGGGGGAGAGAGGCCTGTTTGTATCGGCATCTTCTTTGAACGGACGGGGATTGTGCGCCCCATAGAGGCTCGACGTGGACGCCAGCAAGAATCTCTTCACACCAAACTCTTTGCAGAGTTCGAGTAATGTGACTGTCCCTGTCATGTTCGTCTCAACATACACCCAGGGATTTTCAACCGATTGCCGGACACCGGCGCGGGCCGCAAGATTGAACACCCCTGCAGGTGTTCGGGCAAACAGCGGTCGAAGCGCCGTGCGGTCACTGATATCACATTGCGAAAACTCGAACCCGTTCAATCGATGCAAATTGCGCAACCGCCACTCCTTGAGCCTCACATCATAGGCGTCGTTCATATTGTCGACACCAAGCACGGTATGTCCGGCCTGCAGCAGTTGTTCGCTCACTTTGGAAGCAATGAATCCGGCCGCGCCGGTGACAATATAGGTCGACATGTGGTTGCTCGGTTGTGGAGGAATCAACGACGGTGTTTGTTGACAATGCCGGCGACAGCATCTATCACGCGATCGACATCTGTATCCGACATCCGTGAGTAGATCGGAAGCGAGACTTCCCTCAAGAACTCACGGTAGGCAACCGGAAAGGCCTCAGGCGTGAACCCAAACTCGTCGCGGTAGTAAGGATGGCAATGCAGAGGAATAAAATGCACGCTCGCCCCGATGCCGCGTTCTTTGAACTCCAGCATGAACCCCGCACGGCCGATGGTGAGTTGGTCCAAATGCAGACGGATCATGTAGAGGTGCCAGGCATGTTCGCAGCCGGGGTCATCGTGAGGCAATTGAAGTTCGGACATAGAGCGGAATGCTTCATTGTAGCGCATCGCAATCTGCTTCCGACGCGCCCGCATCCTTTCTGCCTTTCGGAGTTGAGCAAGACCCATCGCCGCCGCCACATCTGTCATATTGTATTTGTAGCCGGGAGCAATGATTTCGTAGTACCAGTTCCCTTCTGCGCTGTAACGTTTCCACGCATCCTTGCTGATGCCATGAAGCGACATGATCCGGCAACGGTCAGCCCATTCGTCGTTGTCGGTGGTGATCATCCCCCCTTCGCCGGTTGTGATGGACTTGGTCGCATAGAAACTGAAAGTGGTGAACTCGCTGAGAGAGCCGACTTTTCTCCCGTGGTACGATGCGGGAAATGCGTGTGCAGCATCTTCGATCAGCGGAATATTACGTGCACTGACGACATTCCGCACGGCATCAATATCCACAGGAAGTCCGGCCAGGTGCACCGGAATAATCGCTTTGACTTTTGGTGTCAGCGCTGCTTCAATCAGAGCTGGATTGATATTCAGGGTATCTTCTTTGACATCCACAAACACAGGGCGTGCGTCAAAATAACGAATCACTTCCGCCGTGGCTGCAAACGTGTAAGGAGTTGTGATCACATCATCGCCCCTCTTGACGCCTACGGCTTCAAGAGCGAGGTGCATGGCGGCAGTACAGGAGTTCACGGCAATCCCATGCTTAGAGCCGACCGCGGCCGCAAACTCGGTCTCGAATTGCTTCACCTTGGGTCCAGTGGTCACCCAACCTGAAGCCA
>CAWDEM010000007.1:0-35452 GCA_963801355.1 Ignavibacteriota bacterium
ATCGGCTCGAACCGTTGGTCTCGGACACCCAACCGATGAGGAAGGTGGAGAGGATTCTGCCGAGACCCGCGCCGGTACCCGAGATACCGCTGACCGAGGCGACCGAGCCGCTTGGGAAGAGGTCAGACGGCAGGACGAGAATCATTGTCGAGAAAGAAGCGTACGCAAACGTGGAGAAGCCGAAGAGGGCCGCAAGCGCAAAGGGGCTGGAGACGAATGCCGTCGTGGAGAGCATCGCCATTCCCAGGCCGCCGAACCAGATCACGGCTTTGCGGGCCTTGCCGACGGACCACCCACGCCGGATGAGCCAGCTCGACATCCCGCCTCCGAAGAGAAATTGCCGAGATCAGCCGCAAGGAAGGGGATCCAGAACACCAAAATTCCTTCCTCGATGGCAATGCCCTTTGCCACTAGGAACACTGCGAACCAATCCGCGATGAAGAAGCCGACGGGATCAGTGAGAGACCGTCCGATGATCACTCCCCAGGTCGGGGGAAGGGTCGGCGGTACATGCCAGCTCATCGTCGAAGCCTTCATCGAATCCCATAGGAATCATGTTGACCGTTCTGCCGGATCATGGCAAGTTCTTTTTCGCTGATACGGGGATGCTCCTCCGGCCGATGATACAGGAAACGCCACGCGATCGCCCAGATGAAGCCCAGGGTTCCTGTCAGCATGAACGCCAGCCGCAGCCCACCGAACGTTTGGTAAAGCCAGATGACCAGAAACGGCGCAATGGCCCGCCCGGCACGCGACAGGCGCTGAAAGGGCGGGGTCGCCGGCCCGCGCTCGCCCTCGTGCAGATCGCTTCGCCGCCGCTGGCGTCGCACCAGGCCAGTTCCTCGTTTCGCCGCCCAGGAGGGAACAGAAGGTGCTAAGTTCTGCGAGTGCGCTCGCGCAACGATGCGCCGTTGCTGGAGATGGGATTGCCGAGAGCACAGTCAAGGACGGGCGCTTCCCGTCCCGATCCTGTCCAGAATCCTGCCCAGGGCCGCCTGGCCTATGGCGTGAGCAACCCGGAAGGAAATAACCACAAGCACGAAATCCTAATTGTTGAGATCATTCCTCTGAGGAACAGTCTAGGCCCGAGAGTCTGTGTGGATCCTGGAATGTAATGAATAACCTCCATCAAGAGTCAAAAAGCAATGGTGCAATCGCCATCGCCAGCGGCCTTCCTCGATTTCCTCTTCCCCCCCGGTACCGGGTTGGTGCTGTCCCGCTTCGGGCTGTGAAGCGGCAGGTGGGGATCGTGGGGAGCCATCGGATACTTTCTGGCAGAACTCATGGGTGCCTCTTGTCGAGGACGGTGGTACGAACACGGTTTGCTGAGCGCTCCGGCCGCCGGGATGACATGGATCTCGATGGGAAAGGCTTTCAGAGCCGGATCTGGCCAGCGATCGATTTCCGGTCCCGCCCCGCCATCAGACGCACGTCGCCCGAATCTACGTGGAAGACCACCTCCCGCCGTGAACCGGCGATGCGTATCGTTCCGGCATCGGTCTGCCGGTATGTCATCCCGTTGTGGTCGATCACAGGCTCCACGATGGTAATCTCCGGCTGCGCATCACGATAGTGAAGAGTCACGGTCTTCCGGATGGAGGTGTCGGAAATCGTGTGATGCAGAGTATACCCGACCGCTCCGTTCAACCATGTGCTGTCTCTGAGTTCGCCGGTGGCGGACAAGGTGAAGACCGATGTGTCCTGGCGATGCGTTTCCAGGACAGCATCGTACTCAAACAGATTTGTGTAATAGCCGGTGGAATCCTCATACTCGATTCGTGGGGTAAGGCTTTTTAATTCCCCCATCACCGGAAAGCTCATCGGCTCCCATCGATAGTAGAATGTCTGGCTTGATGATTGGAGCGATCCGTGATCTTTCAGCCACAGATTTGATATGACGCCGCCCGTCGGCCGGTACATGTACTTGCTTCCCGACCGTTTGGCGTAGTCCTTGTAGCGGTACGCCGTCACGGTTGCCATGAAATTCTTTGTACGTACCTCGACGACGTCGAGTGTCGGAAAGAGCTTCATCCAGCCGGGCAGTTCGGTCGGAAGTGCTGCGGCAGGCCGTACGTCCCGCGTGTCCACCTCATAGGCAAGCGCCAGGTTCTTGGCTTTTGTGAAGGTCGGATATATGCAAGGATCCTTTGAGAAGATATCCCAATAGTGGGGTCCGTATCCGACCAGTCCATCCTTAACGTTCGTTCTCAGATAAGCGAGGTTCATGACCGCAGCAGATGCAAAGCGGGGATCGTCATCCGCGAACAAGGCAAAAAGTACCTGACAGCCATCGGAAGTTGCGCTTCCGTAGGTCGTCCACTTGTTGGAACGAATTCCCCAGGATCCATCCATGGAGCCGTCCGGATAGATGAAATACAGGTGATTGGCAAGCGATGTTCGCACCCGTTCCCTGACGCGTTCGTCGCCGGTAAGCCAGGCATAATACCCCAGGCCCCAGAGCGACATCTCCATATCGTATCCCAGGTCCACGCCCAACTTGTTTCCGAGGCGGCCCCGTCCGCCCTCCGCGCTGATAAATCCATCGCGATCCATCTTCGCTATGGTCCGGCGGGCGAGTTCTTTCGCCCTTCCCGAATAATCGCTTTTGGGTATCAATGTGTATGTGGAAGCCAGGGATGCGGCAGTGGTGGCGCAATAGTTGATGCTGGCAAATTCCGGGGTCATCACTCTGGTGAGATAGTCGGCGGCCTTCTCGATCGAAGTCTTCCAGGCGATCCGTTGCCTCTCATTGAGCAGGCCGGACAGATGGCTGTACGCCAGCACCATCATCAGCAGTTGATCGGTCGTGGTTCCGGTCCACTCTTCAGGAGTCTCCTTCCAGCTGCCGTCCTTCTGCTGCTGTTTGATCAGCCAATCACCGAGAGCAACGGCAGAGCGCGCATACTGTGCGTCTCCGGAGATGCGGGAGGCTACCGCAAATGGATAGAGTGCTTCTGCCGCACGAGTGTGGAGAACCCCGCAGTGATCGCATCGCAGAGCCCCGTAGTTTGCGTCCGCCTTGTCCGGGATCTGCCGGCTCAGTAGCGCAGGCACAAACTCCATCAACGTGGATGCAAGCTCTTTCCGCAGAGCGATATCATGCGAGGATTGGGCGCATGCGGAAGCCGCGGAAACCAACAGGAGCAGAAGTAGTATACGCTGACGCATGAATGAACTCCCGTGCCATGGTTCACGTAAACCGGCCATCAATTGCAGCAGACACACCACCTATCGGAAATTTCCCTCCGAGACCACGCCCACACCGCGTTCCGCCGTGAAGTCCTTCGTGACGTTGCGAAAGAGATTCCCATGCAGGAAGATGTCCCGGGACCGGCTCCCGCGAACCTGCAAAAAGGTTTCTGTCCGTGATGCGGGCGCAGAATGCCGGATGGTAATGGCACGCGAGTCTTCAACCGTGATGAATGCTTCGCTGAGGGAGTCCACATCCGCGCGAAGTCCGTCGACGATCCCGTTCTCCACGTCCACCAGGCGTACGACAGGACGCATGTCCCGCGTCTTGCAGTCGAGCGTCCAGTCTACTACAGAAATGCCGCGGGCATGACGGACGTACAGTCCGTATGCAGGCAACTTGTCCCATGCAGTGCTCTCGGGATAGATGTCCTCGAGTTCAGGCATTTCCTTTTCCGCATCCGCTGCAGTGCCACCGCCGGCATACGTGACACGGATGTTGCTCAGTCTGACGTTTTCTACCGGATGACCCGGGATGCCGCTGACGGAGCATCCGATTGCCCCTGCATTGCTGACGATCAGATCGTGAACAGAAATATTTCGCACGACCCCGGCAGGCGGAACCGGGGCTGACGGCGTGTACTTCCTTGCACGGTTCCCGAGTCTCACATACACAGGTACCCGGGGTCCATCAATCGTGATATTCCCGATAGTGATCCCTTCCATGATTCCCCCGTCGACCACCGCGAGGGTAATCCCGCTGATCCCCGCAGCATGTCCCGACAACACCGTATCGGCCATCGAGGGCTTCACCACGATATTCGACACCGTGATGTTGCGGAATCCGCCGGTGGATTCGGTACCGCATTTGATGGCATTACAGTGACTGCTCAGGATGCAGTTGGTGATCGTGACATTCTCGGTCATAAGGGGTGAAGTGCTCTTAAGCGTGATAGCATCATCATCGGTATCCCCGATGCAGTCGGAGATCACGACATTCTTGCATCCGTCGATATCCATCATGTCGTTGTTCTTGTTGGCGTGGTTGTACACCCTGATCCCGTGGATGATCAGGTTGTCACACCCGAGGTAGTGTTGCATCCACATGGCGGAGTTCCGCATAGTGATCCCCTGGATGCGCACGGAAGTGCATCCCACGAAACGGAGAAGGTACGGCCGGTTCATGTAACGGTCCGGTCTGACCGTCGTTGTAACCTTGAACGCGCCTCCCTGACCATCGATTGCTCCTTCACCACGAATCGAGATATTCTCCGCTCTCTCAGCATAGAACAGGCTGTATTTCAAGAAGACGTCATTGTACGAACGGAAAGCCGGAACGTGCTCTGCATAGTCCTTCAGGTCCTTGCTCCCCAGAATCACTGCTCCGGCTGCTATGTAGAGATCGACATTGCTTTTTAGGTCGATGGAGCCTGTCAGGAAATTCCCCGCAGGGACAAACACCGTCCCGCCCTGGCTTGCACAACGGTCGATAGCCGACTGAAGCGCCTTTGTATCCAGAGTGACGCCGTCCCCTACCGCCCCGAAATCCCGGACGTTGTATGAAATGCCGGATTGACTGGCGAGGGATGCTGCTCCGCAGAGCATGAGCAATCCGGTCAGAAGCATCGCATTTCGAAGACGCGTTGTCATATTCATGCCGGTTGGATCGAGCTCCGAAAGAAGTGGCTGACGGATCATGGGACCCGGGTCATCACAATTTCTGTGAGGACTCCCGGAGGAAGCGTCAAGGGGACATGTTCACCTGGCGTTGTCACAGAGACGGTTGTCTTGACGATCCGGCCTTGTGATCGCAGTTCCAGCGTGTAGCGGCCACGTGCAAGCCGCCAGGGCCTCATGATCACCTTTGTATCCCCATCATTAAAGTTGAACGCATCCACAGTCAGGAGAGATTCAGTCGAGGTTTTGGCGAGAATGGCCAGATGTTCGTTTGTCTCGCGCCATGACACGGCAAAGTAGGGGGAATTACCCTCGGGAGTGGCATCTCCGGAGATCATGGCTTTGAGATGTTCTGTGCCCGGGATCCTGACCCGGTCTGTGTGCATCACCAGCGATGTCCGGAGGGGAGCATTGTAGCGAAGTGTCTCGAGCAGCTCAAGCAGTCCATCTTCGAGAGATTCCTCGCCCTTTGTGAGCTGGTATTTGAGATAGGGTGTACTCTGTTTCGCAATGAGGTCGTCGAAGGCGTCATTTCCCGTGAGCATCCGCCATTTCTGCACGGTCGACCAGAAGGCATTGTTGCGGAGCAAACATTCGGCTACCCATGGTTCGCTTCCCGGCTCGAAAGTGCGCTTGCTGAGGTCTTTCTGAGCGGCCAGCTGGTTCTTCACGAGCTGTAGAGTAAGTTCCATCGGGCGGAGCAGGGAATCGTTGCCGGTAAGACCGTATGTGAACACCAGGTGGTCCAGAATGGTCCCGCCGCACCTGCTGGACCAGGAATAATAGTCCCACATCATGTTAGGCTCGTACCAAGTGGGTTCATCGCCGTTGATCGCTTCATCGGACCAGCGGATCGACGCCGGGACGATGCCTGACGGTTTTCCTTTGTCGGTACGGAGGGAGGCGGAGAGCCATGCACGCGCCCATTCATCGGTCAACCGGACATACCGTTCGTCGCGGGTTGCCCAGGCAAGGTAGCGCAACGGTTTCAGCGCGCGGGAGTTCATCTCCAGATCACGATTGCGGGGAGGACGTTCGTCGATGCCGGTTGCCCCGAGCCATGCCGACCTGAAGAAGCGGTGGCCGTATCTGTTCTTCGCAGACCAGAGGTGTTCGAAGTAATCGGGGGTGAACATCAATCGTTTCAGGTAGGTGGAGTCGTCGTCGACGAGCAGCAGCTCGGGGGTGGAATCTGAAATGAATTCAGCCGAATGCTCGACATCCCGCACATATTTTGAGTATCCATTGTGCACACGCGGATTAACCCAGACGGCATCGGCAAGTCGCTTCCACCCGCGTATGGTCGTCTCATCGCCGAACAACAACATGGGGATCCACTCACGCAGGATTTCCACATCATCGTCGATCTTCCCTCCCAACTCACCGTTGGCGCCCTGGCGCGTGTTCACCCACCAATCGATCTCGAATGTGAGCCGGCTGATCGCCTCGCGCTCCAGCACTGCCCAGCGGGGGGCATTCGCCGGTGCAGGGAGATGGTCGCTGGGATCGGGGAGGTCCACCCGCCGTCCGTTCAGCATGGCCAGCCTACGATCCTCCGGGTACCGCCCCAGGAGCCAGCGGAGATCCTGGCGTCCGATTCTTGCCTGGTACCACCCTCCTCGTTCGAGCACCAGATCATAACAGATTTTTCCCCTGACCCAGCGTGCGCGTTCGATGAGGGGATTCGTTTCCTGCGGGAAGTTCTCAATGTTCGCATCCAGCAGCATCAATGCCTCGTGCATGCGATCGAAGATCGATACTCCGGTGATCTGCGTGGCCCACTCCCATCCCTCCATGTTCCTGAGGCGCTCCGCTTCGGCCAGCAGTCCCATCTGCTGGTGCCAGTAGAACAGTCGTTCATCCGAGGGATTGTTTTTCAGTTCAATGGTCAATGCGCGGAAGAGTGCCTCGGACGAGACAGTAGACCCGTACTTCCCCGCATCCGTGATCAACCTGCCGGACTTCGAATCCGGGATAGGGGCACTGCCGTCCCCGGGTATGAATGTGCAACCGAGCAGCCGGACGGAATCCCGTACGCCGCGCAATTCGAACGAAAGGCCGGGAGCGGTCAGAGCATAATTGAGGTGAATGACCCTGTAGACTGCAGAGGGTGCGGTCCGGCCTTCTTCGTCCGGTTTCAAGAAGTGCCATACCACCGGGTGGGGACTGCCATTGATGGTGAGGAGAGTAGTTGCAGAGTCCTCATACCCAACTTCCATCCAGAATGTGAACCACCAATTACCTTTTGGGAGATCGATGCGAAAGCCGATAGTCTTCGCGGTCACTCCGTCGGAGGTCAAATCATCGCGCAGTGTTCCGTTGCGTTCCTTCTCTTTCGTGAATGTGGAGACCATGGGAGTGGTCCATCCGAATCCCCGGGACTCGCTGTACGTATCAGCCGCCGTGAGCGGAATTGAAAACCGGTCGACGGTGCCTCCTGCGGGACCTGCGTCAAACGCATAGGGCTTTGTTGTCAGTTCTGCAGCAAAGAGGGGAGGAAGGAGAAGTGTGAAGAGCAGAGCATAGAGAGAGACCCGACTGCGCATGTGCTTGAGCCTGTAGCCATGGTTAAAAGCTAAGTATACGCATTTCAGAAAGCGAATGTCAAGGTACACTCGCATGATCGCATCGCCCGCGTGATCGCGTCGCGATGGATGTCGTCGCAATCGCCATGAGTGCAGGGAACCCATCCAGCAGCACGAACGTTGAGAATAGCAAAATGAATTCCGAATCCGGCGACAGCAATTCCTCCGGGAAAGGTCTTCACAGGACTCGCATCCGGTGTGCACAGCATCCTGCGGGGTGCGAATGAAGAGAAGAAGTGAGGATGTCTCATCCGGGATCGTATCCCTGAGAATGTACTCTAGGTATTTCCTGCGATCCCAAAAATAATCCTTGATTTTCTTTTAGCTTTGTAGTATGTTTCCCCTGGTTTACCAGGTATACCAGGTATATCCCTCAGAGCTTTTCCGGATCGGTGGACGCGCAAAACATGCCAGTGGATCTAAAAAAACCGGCTCCTCTTTACTTGCAGATCGCGGAAGACATTAGCACCAAGATCGGTTCCGGGACCTTTCACATCGGTGATCAACTCGGTTCGCAACAGGAGCTTTCCCGCGAGTACCGTGTGAGCCTGATGACGGTGAAGAAGGCGCTCGCACATCTGGCGCATCAAGGATGGATCTACAGCCGGGTGGGAAAGGGCTCTTATGTTGCGAGACAGACGCCCGAACCGCAACCGGTGATCCACCGCTCCATCGGCATCGTCCTCGAAAACCTCCGGAGTGCGTTCTTCTCCATGATTGTGCAGGCAGTCGAGGAAGCTGCTTACCGCGAGGGGTACAACGTCCTCGTCTCCGATTCTTCCGGACAAACGGAAAGGGAAGAGCAGCAGATACGGCATTTCCGAAAAATAGGCGTGAGCGGCCTCATCATTGCGTCCCTACGCCACGTATACCATGCGACGCCCACCATCCAGATGTTGTATCGGGAAGGTTTTCCCTTCGTCATGGTCTCGTATATGGACGACCTTGAAATTCCGTTCGTGGGAACCGATCATGAAGAGGGTGCGTACTTGGCTGCAAGGCACCTCCTGGGAGAAGGCTACGAGCATATCGGCTACGTCAATGCCGAACGGGGAAACCTTGTTGGCGACTTGCGGAAGAAGGGCTTCCTTCGGGCCCTCCACGAGGATGCGCGAGAACTGGACCCACGGTTTCACTTTCGAATTCAGGTCCATGGTGTCCGGGATTATTTCCAGGGCGGATACGAGGTCGGGCGCAGGTTTGTGCACACGACGGGTCAGCGTCCGGATGCGCTCTTTCTCTACAACGATTCCTCTGCACTCGGTTTCGAAAAGGCGGTTCTCGAAGCGGGCCTCCGCATTCCGGAGGACATTGCGATCATAGGCTTCGACAACATCGAGCAGGGGGAGTATGCCGCGGTTCCCCTGACGACCATACAGCAGCCCACTGGACGCATCGGCGCTCAGGCCTTCGACGTCCTGATCCGAAAGATCGAAGGCAGGAAAGTGGAAACGCGCACCGTGTTCATGCCCGGGCTCGTGATCAGGAAGTCCTGCGGTTGCGGCGCTGCCACCACTCAAGCCGCGGACACGAGTGTACCCACCGACACAAGACAACTTCAACACACTGCGCAGGAGTCGTGATGACCATGAAACGACGCCTCCAACTTTCCCCCCAGGAACGGCGCATCTCGTGCTGCGTCCTTGCCTGCATACTGCTTCTCGTCGCCATTTCCTCGGCGCAGGCGGCCGTAGGACGCATCGCGGGAAAAGTCATCGACGCCAAATCCGGTGATGCTCTCGTGGGAGCGCACGTGATGTTGCAGGGGACCGCTATTGGAGCATCCACAAATGTCGACGGGGAATATACCATTGCCAGCGTAGGGCCGGGTTCCCATACCGTGGTGGTCTCCTATCTCGGATACAAGAAGTATTCCGTGCCGGTTCAGGTTTCCGCCGACTCCGCCCTTTACCTTGACGTCCGCCTTCAGCTTGATGTCGTGCAATTTGAAGAGGTCACGATCACCGCACAGCTCGAAGGGCAGGTGCAAGCGATCAACCAGCAATTGACCTCAAACACCATCGTGAACGTCGTCTCCGGCGACCGCATACGGGAATTGCCCGATCAAAATGCCGCGGAATCCATCGCACGGCTTCCCGGCATCTCCATTCAGAGGGATGCGGGCGAGGGCCAGAAAGTTGTGGTACGTGGCCTCGCACCGAAGTTTAATGCCATCACGGTCAACGGCGTGCGCATTCCGTCGACCGATGCAGCTGACCGCTCGGTTGACCTCAGCATGATCTCTTCGGACATCCTCTCCGGCATCGAAGTGTTCAAGGCACTGACGCCGGACAAGGACGGGGACGCGGTCGGCGGGACTGTCAACCTGGTGTTGAAGCGGGCACCGACGGGTCTCAGGGGAGATTTCCGGGGTCAGACCGGATACAATCAGCAACGGAAGGAGTACGGACAGTACAGAGCCGGTCTCAGCTTGAGTGACCGTTTTCTCGATGACCAGCTGGGTGTCCTCGTGACGGCGAGTCTGCAACGGGCAAACAGGGGATCCGACCGTTTGTCCGCCGACTATGTGTTCAAACGCGAGGCGGCGGGAGCGGAGACGCGGAGCGTCATACAGATTGAGAATATGAATCTGGCGTACCGCTCAGAAACCCGCGACCGGTACGGGGCCGGGGCGACGGTCGACTACACCCTGGGCAACAGCGATCTGTTCTTCAGTTCCTTCATCAGCAAGACCGATCGCGATGAGTTGACACGCCGGAAGCGCTATCGGGTAGGATCCTTCTGGACCGAATATGACCTGACCGACCGCCAGCAGAGCACGCGGCTCGTGACCACCTCGCTGAGAGGAGAGCACAAATTTGATGTTGTCGACATCGATTGGCAGGCCTCCTATTCGAACAGCCTCCAGGATGTGCCGTACTCCAACTATGGCAGGTTCCAGGAAATCGGAGCGTATTATGACGGGCTCATCGACGACCAGGGACCCCAGGTGATCCCCCAGTTTGCCCGAAATGACCTTTCATCGACATGGTTCCAATATGCGACATTCAATCCCCAGAGAGTCGTCGATCAGGACAGAGGGTTTCAACTCAATGCAATGATACCCTACCGTTTCGGCGAGGACATCGCCGGGTCGGTGAAGTTGGGCGGGAAATACCGCGGAAAAGACCGGACGCGCAATGTCACAGAGTACAGGACTCCTTTCGGAGAAACCGACCGCATTGGGATGGCGAACCCCGACAAGTTCACCCTGTATCGGGCAAAGAGCATCCTCGTGGAGAACTTTGCCGATCCGGATTTTCATGCAGACAACTTCCTGAACAATCAATATCAGATGACGTTCGGACTGAACCGGCAACGCCTGGATGATTTTCATGCCAACTACATCAGCCACTATTGGCTGAATCGCTACCTCGAGCTCGACGACTATGATGCCGGAGAGAAAGTCACTGCCGGATACCTGATGACCGACATCAACATCGGGGAGCAGCTGACCATCCTGCCGGGCTTCCGATTTGAACACACATCGACATCCTACAGAGGGAACTTCGGGTACTTGCAGGGGAATCTTGGAGAAGTCGGCGCAATCCGTGATACCACGGGTGGCCGGTCCTATGATGAAATACTTCCCATGATCCATCTCCGCTATCGATTCACACCCTGGCTCGATGTGCGCCTTGCCTTTACCCGGAGCCTGTCCCGTCCGGATTACTTCAACCTCGTGCCCTACGAGCGGATCGTCTTTGCCGAGCAGACCATCGCGCGCGGTAATCCGGACATCAGGCAGACGCGGGCAAAAAACTACGATGTGTATGTCTCCTTCTACAGCAACGACCTCGGTCTCCTCACGCTCGGCGGCTACTACAAGAAACTTCAGGATATCGACTATATCAGGCAGACCCGCATCGTGGGTGGCCAGTTCAATGCCTTCGAATTGACCGAACCGGTGAACGGCGATGAGTCAAACGTGTGGGGAATCGAGATAGATGTGCAGACCAACCTCCGCAATCTCCCCAGCCCGTTTGACGGATTCGTCATCAACGCCAACTATTCCTACATACACTCCGAAACATTCTTTCCTTACTTCGAAATCGGACCGCGAAGTCCCGACCCGCCCTATACGCCCGTCATCATCAACACGTTCCGGAAAGGAACACTGCCCGGTCAGGCGGAGCACATCGGGAATCTCTCTCTGGGATATGAAAAAGGAGGGTTCTCCGGACGTATTTCCATGACCTATCAAGGGAAGGCCCTTCAACTGGTGGGGGCCCGGAGTGAGCTGGACGGCTACACCGAGGCTTTCACGCGCTGGGATGCGTCATTTTCACAGAAGGTCTCGTCTCTGTTCAGTGTCTTTTTTGATATCAACAATATCACAAATCAGCCGGACCAGGCATTTATCGGTGAAGCGATTTACGCAACAAATCAGGAGTATTTCGGATGGACTGCTGACCTCGGTGTGCGCGTGACATTCTAAGCAGGATCTCAGGTACAATTTGCAGTCTCACTGTTCCAATACGTTCACCAATCGTGGAGGGTTGCATCATGAAACACCGGTTCTCTCTTGGGCGGGGGGGGTTGGTTCTGTGCGTTGCGTTCCTCGTCGTCATCATGGCGTGCGGAGTAGCACAGGCCCAACGGATTGTGAACATCTCTCCGGGGTTCGGGACTCTCAACAGCATTATCATGGGGGACACCCTTGCCACCGGAGCCCGCGTTGACAGCAATACGGTGTACCGCCTGGCCCGGGGCGGGCTCTATATTCTGAACGGCACGATGGATCACCGCTATCCGATTACCATCGAGGCGGCACCGGGTGCCGGAGCCAAGCCGAGAATCATTCAGGGCGTTCCTTCAGGTGGCACGGCGCCGACCGAAGCATGGGCGGCCCGCGCTACTCTGCGCATGAAGAACATCTATATGACCGCACTCGATGAACTCGGAGGAGGGCACGAGAGGGTCATCCGTATCCGCGAAAACAACATCCGTCTCGTGCTGGACTCATGCATTCTGGATCAGGCGACCCAGGCGGGTTTCCGCTTTGACGCCACGGGCGCGAGGGTGTACTTCTACAACTCGATCATCAGCAATATCGGTACCGGTGACAGTCCGAATAACGGGCGTGGTTTCGATGACCGCGGCAACGACATCGACACACTGTGGTTGGAGAACAGCACCTTCTACAACCTCACCAGCCGTGTCATCCGCGATGCCGGCGGCATTACGAAGTCCTGCAAGATGAACCATTGCACCATGTACAACATCGGTCAGTGGGCCGTGACCTTCGGACCGTGCGTTCAGGCGATCTACACGAACAACCTCGCCATCAACGGCGGGTATTATGGCGCGAACCCCCGCGGGATTGACCTCACGGGCGGTGAACAACAAATCCAGGTTCGGCTGTCTGTTCTGCCGCCTGCAAGCGGCACGCAGACGGCGCAGATCACCAACAACGGTTTCTACCTGGATTCACTTGTGATCAAGGCTTTTCCCGATACGATCAAGCCGGAGTTGTATTTTGACTCGCTATGGACGGCCTATATGACCACCCAGGGGACAGGCGCGACAGTCTACACCGAAAAGATCACCTTCCAGCATGCCCCTGAGGCACCCGCCAATGTTGTGACGGATTGGTATGCGAACCCCGCACCACCGAATCCGGGACTTGACACCGTCGGTGTCTTCGACTTCAAGTATGCCAACACCCACCTTGCGTACACGCGGGGTGCCGATGGCAAGCCTCTGGGCGACCTCACATGGCATGGCATTCCCCTCACGGGAGTCGAAGATCTCGGGACACCAATCCCGGCCGCCTTCCAACTCTATGAGAACTATCCCAACCCCTTCAATCCGGAGACCAACATCAGGTTTGATCTCAGGCAGGGTGGCAATGTCGTTCTGGATGTCTTCAATGCACTCGGCCAGAAAGTGGCGACGCTCCTGAACGAGTCAATGGCGGCAGGCAGCTACAACGTCCGTTGGAACGGCATGAGCGATGACGGCAGCCGTGTGTCCAGCGGTGTCTACCTCTATCGCCTCTCCGCAAACGGTTTTGTGGATGTAAAGAAGATGGCCTTTGTGAAGTAAGGCCACGCAGGCAATTCGCAATGAACAGGTAGCAGGCGGATAGTGGCACCGTTGGCTGTTCCGCCTGCTACTTGCTGCTTACAATTGCCTTCTGAAGCCGCTGAGTCCACAGAGCACGGGGGCCAGGTCCAACATCCTTTCAGTGTTCTCCCCGGGTGAGTCGGAATTGAGCACTGGACCTGATCTCTGCATCAGTAGTCCCAACGACAGAACGAATGGACTTTCACCGATGACCATGCAACGCCGGTACACGCAGTCCTGGAAGCAGGTGTTTGCCGCATGAATTTCGGGACGATTGACTGGGTGCTGACGATAGTGTATCTCGTCGGGACCGTGACGGTCGGCATCTGGGCCAAGCGATATGTCGAGAACCTGGCCGGCTACATGGTTGCCGGCAGGAGAGTGAGAACATCCCTGGGCATCGCTACCTTCGTGGCCACTGAGCTGGGGACTGTCACGTTCGTGTACTACGGAGAGCTCGGGTATGTGGCCGGCTTCTCCGGTTTCATTATCGGCATCATGGCGATGATCGCCTACATGCTTATTGGACGCAGCGGCTTCGTCATCGAAAAGCTGCGCCGTCTCCGCGTCATGACCATCCCCGAGTTCTACGAACTTCGCTACTCGCGTAATGTTCGCCTCATCGGAGGAGCTATCCTCTTCCTGGGTGGTGTGCTGAACATGGGGATATTCCTGAAGTTTGACGGCATCTTCCTCTCTGAAGTCATGGGGTTCGGGTCCGGGGCACTGGCCATCATCATGACGGTGATGATCGTCGTCGTCATCGCCTACACGATTCTTGGTGGGATGTTCTCCATTGTGGTCACGGATTTTGTACAATTCGTGATCCTCACGTTCGGGATGCTCGTCGCGACCATCGCGGTATTGGTACACGTCGACCTGACGAGCATGAGTGCCGCCGTGGCGAACACGCTGGGGAGCGCAGGGGTTGACCCATTCACGAACCCGCGCTTCGGCTGGAATTTTGTCATCTGGATTTTCGTCGCAAGCTCTGCTGCCGGTGCGTTGTGGCAACCCGGGACTTCAAAGGCGCTTTCCTCCGAGAGTCCGGCTGTAGCGAAAAAGATGTTCTTCTGGACCGGATTGACGTTTGCCGGGCGGGCTATGATCCCGATGTTCTGGGGTATCGCGGCCCTTGCGTATTTTGGCGCGGGTCTGCCGAGTGCGGCAGCGATGCCAAAGCTGTTGGGCGCGATTGTGCCTCCCGGCTTTCTCGGGCTGCTCGTTGCCGGAATGCTCGCCGCATCGATGTCCACTTACAGTGCCTACCTGCTCGCCTGGAGCTCTGTGCTCGCCCGCGATGTGATTGCCTGCGCCAGGCCGAAGGACTTCCCTGAGAAGACGACCGTCACGATCACACGTGTCGTTGCTGGCGTGATCGGTGTGTTCCTTCTCGTGTTCGGGCTCTGGTATCAAATTCCGGACACGGCATTCCAATACCTGTATGTGACGGGTGCCATGTACACGTCCGGTGCAATGGGGTGCGTCGTGGCGGGGATGTACTGGCCCCGGGCGAACAAAGTGGGCGCATATGCATCGCTCGTTATGGGCGCTCTTGCACCGGCAGGATTTCTCCTGCTGGAGAAATCACGCGATGTCCTGCCGTCATGGTTGGTGTTCATCAGCGATGTGAACATCGCGGGCATGCTGAGTTTCATTTTGGCGGCGCTAGGCATGATTGTGGGTTCTCTTGTCACGCAACACACCTCACCCCCCAAACAGCTGCAACAGGTGGAGGAACCATGACGGACGGTGCGCTCTTCTGGTTTATCGTCCTCGCAGTGGCTGCGCTTCTCTTCTTCGGCGTTGCACTGGTGGTGACGATCCGCGGTGTCGGCGACCTGCGTGATCTCCTCAACCGGCCCTCGCGACGGGGAGACAACGAATGATCCTGGGGCTCGCGACAATCGATTTTGCCGTCATCATCCTCTATCTCGTCGGCATCACCTACATCGGCTTCCGCTCCTCTCGGTCCGTGAAAAGCTCGGGAGATTTCTTCATGGGCGGCCGGCGCTTTGGCAAGCTCTCGATGATCGCGAAAGCTTTCGGGGTGGGGACGCGGGTGGATCATGTCGTTGCGGTCACAGGGGCCTCGTATGAGGTCGGCATGTCCGGCGTGTGGTATCAGTGGCTTTATATTTTCAGCACACCTTTCTTCTGGATTATCGCGCCAATCTACCGGCGGCTCCGCTATGTGACCACGGGAGACTTCTTTGAGGAGCGGTACGGGACGTCTGCGGCGGCGGCCTATACCTTCGGGGCGTTGCTGTTTCTGGCGGTCGAGATCGGCATGATGCTCCGCGGCACGGCGACTACAGTCGAAGCGCTCACGCAGGGAGCATTGAGTGCGGATGTCATGATACTCGTTGCGACACTCGCCTTCATTGGCTACAGCAGCGTTGGCGGACTCGTTGCCGCCGTGTCCACCAAGGTCCTCCAGAGTTTTCTGATCCTTGTACTCTCGCTCCTGCTGGTGCCGTTTGCGCTCTCTCGCGTCGGTGGGTTCGAACAATTACACCGTACGCTGCCTGCGGCCATGTTCGATCTGTTTTCCTCCCTGGAGGTGAGCCCATTCTTCATCCTGATGGTAACGATTAACGGGCTGGTCGGCGTCATCGCCATGCCCCACCACATGTCTATCGGAGGAGCTGGAAAGTCAGAGAACAGCTGCAGGACCGGGTGGACGTACGGTAACGTTGTGAAGCGATTCGCAACCCTGGCCTGGGCATTTACCGGGGTCATTGGCGCCGCGCTGTTTCCGACACTGGTGGTAGGCGGTCACCGCGAACAGGCCCTCGGAATGCTCATTTTGAATCTCCTTCCCGCCGGTCTGGTGGGACTCATGATCGCGGCGATGCTTGCTTCCCTCATGGCTGTGTGCGATGCGTACATGATTGACGGCGCTGCCCTCTATACGCGCAACGTGTACAGGAAACTTGCCCGGGCGGCAGCTGACGATCAAAAGGTCCTGCGCGTCGGGAGGATCTCCTCCATCGCCGTGGCTGTGGTGGGCGTCGGATTCGCGTTCCTCCTCTCGGATGTGGTGACCGGCCTGACAATTATCTGGAAAATTACCGCGTTTCTCGGCATTCCTTTCTGGATAGCGGTTTTCTGGCAACGGGGCAACCGCTACGGTCTCTGGGCCTCCCTGGCCGCCACGACCGCGGCTGCATTGGGAACACAAACCCTCGGGTGGAATCTGGCGGACCAGATTGCCTTGTACCTGCCGGCAGGCATAATCGTGTTCGTGCTCGTAAGCCTACTGACTCCTCCGGAGCCGGCAGAAAAGCTGAAGGCCTTCTATCTGTTGCTGCACACCCCGGTGGGGGAGGAATACCGGCTTGCGGAAGCGGGTGTGCAGCCCGTGCTGCAGGGGCAATCGGTGGCGTCGCCTTCGGCGGAATCGGGCGTTCCCCTTGAACAACAGGGCCACAGTCTGCTCCTGGTAGATCTGCTCTCACTCGTCCGCACGTTTTCCTTCAAACGATATCGTGTTGACATCGTCGGGTTCCTCGCGGCGACAATATTGATACTCGCGATCATTGGCAGCGGTATACTGCTTGCTCGCATTGGGACTTGAATCTCCGGAGTGGCACCATGCTCTTTCCCCAACAGAATGCATATCGTACTATCCTCGACCTGAGCGGGTTCTGGAACTTCAGGCCTGATCCAGACGACGCCGGCAAGAACGACGCGTGGTTCTCGAAGGGTCTGCCGGAAGAGACCTCGTTGATTGCCGTCCCCGGTGCGTGGAACGAACAGCTCGCAGAGAGCGGCCTGAAGAACTTCGTTGGCTGCGGATGGTATGAGACAACTTTTATGTCGCCCCGGTTTGACAAAGCGGCGAACCGGCTCCTGCTGCGGATTGGCGCTGCAGATCATCGTGCCTCTGTCTGGTTAAACGGCACACCCTGCGGCTTCCATGAAGGCGGGTACCTGCCGTTCGAAGTGGATCTCACCGGAGTACTGCGCGCGGAGGGGGCCTCCAACCGTCTGGTCATCTGTGTCGACAGCCGGCTGACCATGGAGACCATCCCGCAGGGAATCGATCCCGACGCCGCTCCCTACAACGGCTCAGGATACGATCGCCGCCACCTCTTTCCTCCGACGCGATTCGACTTTTTTCCGTACGGCGGTCTCACGCGTCCGGTGCAGCTTCTTCTGGTGCCGGCCAGCCGCATCACATCGATTGCCGTGCAGAGTTCTTTAGCCGGGAGAGTGCATGTTACCGTCGGCGCAACAGGGGCAGGTGCCGTCGGATCATTGGAAGTCCATGACGGAGACAGGGGGTGCGTAGCACTCTCCATCGACCTTGCCTTCGTGGATGGCAAGGCTGTGTGCGTTGTTGATATTTCCAATCCCCGCCTCTGGTCTCCTTCGACACCTCATTTGTACACAGCTGTTGTACGACTCCGGGATTCCTCGGGGAAGGAAGCCGACAGATATGATCAGCCGTTCGGGATTCGCGAGGTCGCCATCAAGGAGGGCACGTTGCTCCTGAACGGGGAGCCGCTGTACCTTGCCGGCTTCGGTAAGCACGAGGATTTCCCGATTGTAGGACGCGGCCAGTTCCGGCCGGCCTATCTCCGTGACTTCGAACTGATGCGGTGGGCTGGGGCGAATTCGTTCCGGACGAGCCACTATCCGTACGACGAAGAAGTGCTCCATCTTGCCGATCGTCTGGGATTTCTGGTTATCGACGAAGTCGCCGCGGTCAGCCTGGGTTTCCCCTCCGACCGCTTCGAGGATCTGACACCGCTGCTGGATGTTCACCGGCGGACACTGACGGACCTGATCGAACGGGACCGGAATCATCCCAGTGTTGTTGCCTGGTCGCCCATGAATGAGCCGAATCTCTGGAGCGAGCCGCACTATCAAAACGATGCAAGCCGCCGCTATTTCCGCGCCATCTTCGATCATGTGCGCAGTCTCGATGCAACGCGCCCCACCATCGCAATCACGATGGGGGTATTTTCGGCAGAGGACGTGGCACTCGAGGCTTGTGACATGATTGGGATCAACAGGTATTTCGGGTGGTACACCGAGCCGGGGGATTTGGCGAGGGCACGAGCTTCCCTGGAAAAGGAGATGGATGCGCTCCACGAGAGGTACGGACGTCCGATAATGATCACCGAGTGCGGCGTCGACACGATGGAGGGTTATCACGCGACTACAGCGCAGATGTTCACGGAGGAATATCAGATCGAATTCCTACGTACGTACGCCTCGGTGGCCGACCGGAAGCCGTTCTGCGCGGGATTTCATGTCTGGAACTTCGCCGACTTCCTGACCCCGCAGCATTACCGGCGGGTAGTGCTTAACAAGAAAGGTGTATTTACGCGCGAACGGAACCCGAAAGGTGCGGCATTCTTTCTGCGAGAGCACTGGAGATCTCTGACCCGCATTAGGGCGAACCACCGGCCAAAGGGTCAGAGCGGATCGTTTCTCGTCGAGGATGTGAAGCCCAGCGGTACGTAATCACAACGGATACAGCGACAATGCGGAAACTCCTCCTGACCGTCGTTCTCTGTGGCATGTGTATCTGTCCATCCCTGAGCGCACAGCGTACGGTGCCAATAGTGCCCCAACCCCAAGTGATCAGGGAGCTGGGTGGGTACGTCACCTTCATCCCGGCACAAACGTCCATCCAGCTGGCTATCCGCGACACCGCCGCTATCATGCCGGCGATCAACGACCTCTGCTCGACCTCCGTTGCGCTCTATGACAAGGCGCCATCGTTCGCAGGGAAGGGCCGCCTTCTCCTCAGGGCAGGCGTCTTTGGCGTTGATCCTCGGTTTGACCGCCTCTGTGCAAGGAAAGGACTTGCCGCGGAAGACCGCCTGGGAGAAGAAGGCTATCACCTGCTGATCGAACCCGGAACCATCCTTGTGGCAGCCCGATCGCCTCGCGGCGTTTTCTATGGACTCCAATCCTTCCATCAGCTTCTCAGGGGAGCAGCCTCGTCGAAGGGCAGGATACCGGCCATGAGGGTGAGTGATTGGCCGGTCATGCGTGTCCGTGCGGTAATGGACGACATCAGCCGGGGACCCGTGCCGACGCCCGCATACTTTCGTCAGCAGATCCGGAGGAGTGCTGAGCTGAAGGTGAACACGATGTCCTACTACACAGAGCATGTCGTAGCCACGAGGAGTCACCCCGAGTTTGCACCCCCCGGAGGAGCGCTCAGCATCGCCGAGTGGAAAGAGATCGCTGCCTTTGCCCGCATGTACCATATCGATCTCATCGGCAACTTCCAGTCATTCGGCCATTTCGACAAGATCCTGGCCACGCCCCGGTATGCGCATCTGAAAGATGGCAAGAGCTTGCTTTCTCCCGCACTCGATGAGAGTTATGCATTGCTCCGGGATGTCTATGATGAAATGGTTCCCGCATTCTCATCACGGTTCTTCAACGTAAACTGCGACGAAACATTTGACCTGGGACGCGGGCGATCCAAAGCGATGGTGGACAGTCTCGGAAAGGGGAGGGTGTACCTCGGACACATTCTGAAACTCAGAGAGATGCTCCAACGTCTGGGGGTGCGCATGGTCGTCTGGGGGGACGTCTTGCTCGAGCACCCCGAAGTGATCGAACTTGTTCCCAGGGATGTGGTCATCGGGACCTGGACATACGACTCGCTCGCCGACTTCCGCCGTTACATCACGCCCTTCACATCCCGGGGGTTCGATGTGCTCGTCACCCCCGGGGTGCTGAATTCAGGGAACGTCCTTCCCAATTTCCGGCAGTCATTTGCCAACATCCGGCGGTTTGTCCGCGACGGCGTGGCGGAGCACGTCATGGGCGCGATCACAACGGTATGGGATGACGGGGGGACGGCGCAGTTCATGAGAGACTGGTACGGCGTGGCGTATGCCGCCGATCAGATGTGGAATTCCGACACGCTCGACACATCCTTCCCGCAGCGATTCGACGTCGCGTTGTACGGCGACCAACAGCACGTACTCTCGCGGGGCATTGACACACTCCTTCAGTTGGCTGATCTTGCCCCGACAGACGGCATGAGTGAACGGAATCTCTGGCAGCCCGTTATCCCGCCTCCGGGCCAGTCGATGCGCCTGGATATGACAGATTGGGAACGGGTGCTTTCAACTGCGGACGCGGCGGATGCCGTTCTTCGCAGCGGTCACTCTCAGGTATGGCCGGAGGACCTGGATGCAATGCGGTTCGTTGCAGAGCTCTATGCCGGAGTGGCCCGGTTGCGTCTTGGCATCCGCGATGCGGCGGAACGTTACAGAGTTGCGGTGCAGGACCAGCAGCCAGAACCCGGGCGCGCCCGGGAGGGTGTAGTGGTAGCTTTGAATATTGTCGGGAATTTGCGCGACGAGTACAGGCGGCTGAAGACCCGTGCCATCACGACGTGGCTGATGGAGAGCCGCCTCTTTGCGCTTGATTCGGTGGAGCGTTTCTATGACGAGCGAATCCGGGACCTGTCGGATGTAGAACAGCACCTCCGCTCTGCGCTGGCCGGCTTTGAACAAGGCCGACCCCTTCCATTGCCGGAGACAGTGAGACTCGGCATCATCGAATCGACGGGCGGGTATTTCCGCGACTGGCTGGTTACGGGACCCGTGGAGGGAAACGAGATCTCGACGGACTATCTTTATCCCATGGGGGGTGAAGCACGGAACATCCGGCCTCGTGTGACCCAGGAATTTGTCCGCGCGGGCAAAACCTACAGATGGAGCAGGCTCTCCGCGCGCACAGCCGCGGAAATTGATTTTGCGCAGTTATTCCCCCAGGCGGGCAAATCGACAATGTATGCCTATGCGACGATTGAAAGCCCTGCCGCCATGACAGTTCCCGCCCTGCTGGGCTTTGGAGGGAGCATGCGTGTTCTCATCAACGGCATCCAGGCCTACCAGCGTGAGGGCCGCGAGAGCTTGATCGTCGATGAGGACACGCTCTATATTCCTCTCAACCCCGGAATCAATCACCTCCTGATCAAGATCTGCAGCGGAACTTCCGGCGATTGGGGATTCTCCTGTCGCCTCTCCGATTCCGCCGTGCGGAACAGGAAAAACCGGTATCGAGTCGTCCTGCAGAACTGAAGGTTCGCGCCATGACATCACATCGTATCATCCCGTCCCTCTCCCTTGTGCTCCTTCTTTGCATTGCGGCGGGGGCGCAGACAAAAAAGAGTGACCTCCGGGAAGAGATCCTCAATGCTATCGTCTCATGTTCCGACTACATGACCGGTGTGCTGATCGACAGTACGGGTAAATCCCGTTGTGATTACCAGATGGTGAAAGGCCTATGGCAGGACTATGAACCGCCATGGCATACCGGACAGATCATCAACGCGCTGGTGGAGGCACACCGTGTGACCGGGAATCAACGCTTTCTCGATGGGGCACGGAAGGCCGGCGACTGGTGGGTCGGGATGGAGATCAGAGACCATCCGGTGCTTCGGGGGATGGTACGCGCCATTCACGGTGACGGTCTCGAGTACATCGTGTTCGCCACCGTGTCGGATGGTACGCCGGGACTCTTCCGTTTGTACCGGGCCACGGGCGAGCAGCGATATGCCGAAGTGCCGACCAATGCCGGCCGGTGGATGCTGGCGAACATGTACAACCCCCAGCACCGCGTGTTCTATGATTGCGTGGACCCGCTCACGGGAAAGGTCATGAAAGAGCGGAGTCCCTTCTGGCCGGCAAAACAGAAGCAGAGCATCTTCGATGTCGCCCGCCCCAACAATGAGGGATCGCTCTTCAAGGATATGTATCTGTACACGCGGGACGAGCGCTACCGGTCAATGTTCATCGAACTCTGCGAAAGCCTGCTTTCATATCAGGACGAGCATGGTCTGTGGATGCAGTTTGTGCCAAACAATGCGAGTGACAGTTCGTTCCATCCGCGCTTCAATCTGTGGTATGCGGAGTCGTTGCTGGAGGGGTATGTATTGACGAAAGATCCTCGCTACCTGGAGGGCGCCCTGCGAACTGCCCGGACCTATGCGAAGTTCATGCAGAAGGATGGAACCTTCTACTACACAAACTATCTCAACGGGAGTTCCAACAAGAACTCCATCTGCGGTTCCGCGACTGCATTCTGCGGCATCGTATGGCTCAGGCTTCTCGAGTACGGCGTGGGCGAGGAATTCCGGCCCTTGATCGAGCGTGCCGCAGCTTGGATCCTCAACAACAGGTTTGCCCCGGACCATCCCGATCCAAATCTCGCGGGCGGTGTGCTGGAGACGCGGGTCCGCACAAAGGGGTCGGGCGTCTGGCTGGTGAATAGAGACATCGCCACGTCGTTCGGTGTCCGGTTTTTGTGCGACTACTATACATGGATGACGAAAGGGGCGGAGAAGAAGATCAAATAGTGCTACTGCAATAGTCTGACGATCGGCATAAACAAGCGGAGGTCATACGTGCAAAATCATGAAGTGGCGGTACACGTGTTTTCGAGCCGTGAGCGGATGGGTGATGCAGCCGGCCAAGCGGTGCGCGGAGCGCTGTTCGAGGTTCTGAAGAACAAGCCGGAGGCACGCGTAGTATTTGCCGCCGCCCCGTCCCAGGTGGAGTTTCTCGCCGCACTCGTCCGGTTTGACGACATCCCCTGGCAACGGGTGATTGGCCTCCATATGGATGAGTACTTCGGTCTTGCGAAAAATGCTCCTCAGAGCTTCGGTTTCTTTCTGCGGCAACATATATTCGACCGGGTTCCGTTCGGGCGGGTTGAATACATCGATCCCACAACGGTGGACCCCGCCTCCGAGTGCAGGCGCTATGCAGAAGTACTGAAGCAGGCGCCCATCGATATCATGTGCATGGGGATCGGAGAAAACGGGCATATTGCGTTCAACGATCCGCCCATCGCCGATTTTGCCGACCCTCTCACGGTGAAGATTGCCGATCTCGACGAACGGTGCCGGCAGCAGCAGGTGAACGATGGAAGCTTCCCGACTCTTGCAGACGTGCCGCGGCAGGCCATCACGCTGACTATCCCCGCACTTCTCACTTCGCCGAGAATCTTCGTCGTTGTGCCGGGGCCGAGAAAAGCGCAGGCGGTGCATGATGCCCTGCGAGGTCCGGTAAGCAGCGCGTGCCCGGCTTCTGTGCTCCGGACACATCCCCGGGTGGAATTGTTTGTTGATGCACAGTCGGCCGCACTCTTGAGGTGAACGATGAGACGGCATGCAAGGCAAATCCTCCTCGCCGGCTTCATCATTCTGGTCACTGCCTGTACCTGTACGGCCCAGAATGATCCACGGGCGGTGCTTCAGCGCATCACCAACCGGATCGTGCAACAGACTTCCTACCAGATCGTCGACACTGCAACAAAGGCACTCCTCCCGGCCGGACAGCTGGGGAAAGTGTCGCACTCCGTGCGGATTGCCAGTGACTATAACGACTGGACATACTTCATGGGAGTGGTCTTGAGCGGAATGATGAGCGTTGCCGATGCAACAGGGGAGGAGGAACGCCGGGCGTACGTCATTCGCGACTTTGATTTCATTTTTGACTGTCTGCCGTACTTCCAGGAACAATGGGAGGTCCTGCAGGTGAGGCGGGCGAGCTATTACCGGATATTCAGGATGAACATGCTCGATGACTGCGGCGCAATCGGTGCGGCGCTGGTTGACGCGTACCGGCAGAAGCATGATGAACGGTATCTCCGGATGATCAGAAAAATTGCAAACTACATCAGCAACGTGCAGCTTCGACTTGAGGATGGGACGCTTTCCCGCCCGGATCCGAGATACATGACCCTCTGGGCAGACGATCTCTATATGAGCGTGCCGTTCCTTGCCCGCATGGGTACCCTGACAGGCGAGACACGCTATTATGACGATGCGGCCCGTCAGGTGACGGGGTTTATGTCCCGATTGACTGATCCAGAGACAGGGCTTTTGAAGCACGCGTGGTTCAGTGATTCGAAGACCGTCTCGGTTGCTTCTTGGGGACGTGCAAACGGATGGGCCATCATGGCGCAGGCGGAACTCCTGCGTCATCTCCCGTCCAACTATCCGATGCGCGATTCGCTGGAGCAGCTGTTCCGCCGGCACCTCCTGGCACTCTGCCGTTATCAGGATGCCACCGGGTTGTGGCATCAGGTGCTGGACCATCCAGACTCGTACCTCGAGACCTCCTGTTCTGCAATGTTCTGTTACGGGCTTGCGTTTGCCGTGAACACCGGGATAATCAAAACCTCTTACCGTGACACTGCACACAAAGCCTGGAAGGGAGTTGCCTCACGTGTGCGTGCAGACGGCCAGATCGAGGGGATATGTCGCGGGACAGAAGTGGGATTCGATCTGAAATTCTATTACGATCGTCCGGCACCCCTAAACGATACACGTGGAATCGGTGCTGTACTCCTCGCGGGCGCCGAGCTCATCCGTCTTGACCGAAAGCAGCGTTGAAGCGATACGGCAGACATCCATCACGCCTCTACCACGCAGCATGCTGACCGTGGTATGACACTCCAGGACCTCACCCCGTATCTGGACGACCTCGAACAACGGATTGACGAGGCCGCAGAAGCCTCACTCTTCCAGGCTTGGGTGGAGTTCACGGAGGGAAGGTGCAGTGAGCCGCTGTTCGCGCCTTACAGGTCTCTCCGGAGACCTCCCAATCTTGACTGGCCCGCCGCCAGTCTCAATTCGACTCTCTCCGATCCCCTGTTGATGCTCTACCATCAGCTTTCCGTGAACTCCAGAATCCTTGCCGGGGGAACCGGCGCACTACTCGGTATTCGTGCGAACTTTGGCACGCCGATTCTCCCTTCGATGTACGGCGCCAGTCTCTACCTGATGCCGGAGGCAACAGACACTCTTCCTACCTGCTACCCGCTCCCGGGCGGGTTGGATGATGCACTCCGACTTCTGGACAAGGGAGGGCCGGATCTGACAGCGGGCCTGGCCCCCGCGGTGCTCGAAACGGGAGAGCTTTTCCGCGACGTGCTCCGGGAGCGCCCGCGTCTTGCGCGTCGCATTACACTCTATCACCCTGATTTGCAGGGTCCGATGGATGTGTGTGAACTTCTTCTGGGGAGTGAACTCTTTACCGATCTCATCGATCGTCCGGAGGGAGTCCACGCCGTGCTGCAGTCAATTACGGGAACCTATGCAAGATTTATGAGACGCTGGCTGGAGATCGTCCCGCCGATGGAGCGTTGGAGTGTTCACTGGCATATGCTTCACCGCGGACGGATCATGCTAAGGGATGATTCCGCCACAAACCTGTCGCCGGCGATGTTCGAGGAGTTCATCAAGCCGTACGACCAGGAGCTGCTTGAAGCGTTTAGCGGTGGAGGGTTACACTTCTGCGGCAGGGGAGACCGGTTCATTGAGGTGGCCGCGACCATCCCACGTCTGCACGCGATCCATATGTCTCAACCGGAGCTTAATGATGTTGAGAAGGTTCTCCGGCACACAGTGGATAGAGGGATCCATATCATCGGACTGAAGCGCGAGGCCGGGCAGCAGTTGACACGGCAGGGGAGTCCACTCAGGGGGCGTGTCCACTGTTGGGATGGGATTCCGAAGTGACCGGACCGAAGCGTTCAACAGCCTCATTGACTTCACAACACTAAGTCCGTATTATCTCACTATTGAACCGCTGCTTCAGGCCGACATCACGTGTCCGTTCCGCTCCCAGAGCGATTTCATATCAATATTGGTGTCTCTGACTTCATCCTTCGACCACCACCGAACATCCAGGACGAAACATTATGACAGAACTCGGTATCCTCAGCATCCTCCCGCCGGTGATTGCGCTGGCACTCGCCCTCTGGAAAAAGAAAATCATTCCAGCTCTACTTGTCGGCGGACTGATGGCAGCGTTCCTGCTGGCGTCGTCCAGGTGGAGCTTTGTGGTGGATTACCTCGAGCGGGTGATCCAGGTGACCGGCAATCGCAGTAACCTGCAGTTGATCCTGTTTGGTGTTCTGGTGGGCGGATTGATAAAGCTGATGGAAACTTCGGGCGGTTTCAAGGGGATGATCCTGTTGCTGGAATCTTTGAATATCCGCACGAAAAGGCCGGTCTTCATCCTCACGTGGGCTATCGGCCTCCTCATGATCCTGGAGAACTACTCCAATATCATGGTCAATGGAACCACCGTAGGCAGCCTGTACGACAGGATCGGCGTCCCGCGGGCCAAGCTGGCCTATTTCCTTCACAGCATCAGTATCAACTGGGTGGCGATCATCGTTTTCAACAGCTGGGGGGCCTTCTACATGACTCTGCTGGCTGGTCAGGGAATTGCAGATCCCTTTCGCGTTGTCATCAACTCGATGACCATGAATTTCTACTGCATGGCAAGCCTGGTGATGATTGTCCTAACCATGATCTTCGGCTGGAACCTCGGGGCGATGAAGAAGTATCCTGAAAGAGGTCCGCAGTCAGCCGATGGTGAAGGCCAACCGGCAGGAAGAAGTGACGAGGCACCTGACACTTCTCATTCGTCCCCTTCTGCCAGTCTGCTCGTTATCCTTCCGGTCCTGGTGTTGGTTGCCACCATGCTGATCTCCCTGGCAGCCACCGGAGGAGGATCGATGCTCAAGGGTGACGGGACCGCTTCAGTGTTCTATGCAGTCCTGGCAGCGATTGCGGTCCTGGCATTGATGGTGCAGTTCAGGCCAAAAGCCGAGCGGCCTTCGATCGAAAAATCGGTCTATTCGGGCATCGGTGATTTCATGGAGGTGGGAATTCTGCTTGCTCTGGCTCTCACGCTGGGGAGTCTCTGCAAGCAGATGGGGACCGGCCAGTACATCGCAGGCCTGGCTTCCGGAAACGTTCCGGAATTTCTGATGCCTCTGATCTTCTTCTTTGTGAGTTGTCTGATCTCCTTTGCAACCGGCACATCATACGGAACATTCAGCATCATGGTTCCGCTGGCCGTTCCTGTTGCTCAGGCCATGAATATCCCCTTGCCATTGATGTTTGCGGCATGTATATCGGGCGGGGTATTCGGAGACAATACCTCTCCATTCTCAGATACTTCGGTCATCACGGCCATTTCGGCCAAGACCGGAGTGGTTGAACACGTAGAGACACAGCTGCCGTATGCGCTGGTTTCGGCGACCTTTGCCGGAGTGATGTTTGTGGTGGCCGGGTTGTTGTTGGTATGAAGGGAAACAGGTATACGGGATATTCACTATATAGGCACGCCTCTACGAGGACGGCTCATGTGATGGGGAGTATCAGGTTATGGACCATGTTGTTGACTGGAAGTCCTCCAACAAGTGGCACGGCAAAGTCCTGTCATTGAAGTTCGATGGTAACTCGGTTCTGGTGGGAGGAATGGAGACAAACATAGAGGTTTACAACGGCTGGTACGATGCATTTCTACTCGTTTTGGGCCCTGCCGTTCATTTGACAATCGTCATACCGTTTGTTATCATGCGCGGGTAAAACATCGGTCTCCATGCGGTGGACGGGGCGGTTGCCGTGTGAGGCCTGAGAGCGCAAGTCCGATCCTTGCCTCTGCTCTTGTACTCACGTCTCTCGTTCACGGTAGCCAGCCTCGCTTGTAGCCCAAGCTTCTTCGTCACCACAGCGGCTCGTGCCGTCCCAACTATCATTTGCGAGAAACATCCCCTCGTGTCATTGTTGGGACGCGTCCCGCTTCAGCGGGATGCCCCGTTCATTCATAGGAAACAATAGTTGCAGGGGCACGAGTCTCTCTATGCTTAAGCTAACAGTTGCGCGAGCTCTTGAGCTGGACACGTATCCCGCATCCTCATCGCGGGTGCTACGCCGAAGATTTTAGATACCATCAGATGGATGGACCTTTTCGTCTCTCGTGGTGAGTTTCTTCCGATTGGGCAGAAAAGAAGGATCCTCCTATGAAACGCATGCCGGTTGTCGCTGCGCCGCCGAGTGTTTCTGGGATAACTGTCTACCCGACGACCCACCGAGTCCTATCTCGAGTCAGTATCCACCTACAACCACCCTTACGGAGGCTAATATGCGAAAGCTATGCTTGGTCGTTGCAGTCCTGATGTTGCTCCCTTCTGCGTATCTCATTGCGCAAGAATGGTCGGCGGCTCAGAAGGAAATCTGGAAGGTTGAGGAAGAGACTGTCGCAGACATAGAGAAGGGGGACGTGGAGAAGATTATGAGTTATATTCACCCAGATTATCGTGGGTCTGGTCATGGCAGTCCCCTCCCAATTGACAAAAGCATTTTTCGCAAACAGGCTGAGCAGATGGTAAAGACCTACCCGGCAAGAAGCGTGTTTCTGCAACCAGCTGCCATTCAGGTCTTTGGAAACACTGCCATAGTCCACTACATTGCGACGATAACACTGAAATCAGTGGATGGTAAAGAGGCAACATCACAAGCGGCGTACATCGACGTCTTTGTGAAACAAGGTGACAAGTGGCTCATCGTTGCCGATAACGGCTATGAGTTGAAAAAGTGAAGACGAATGCGTGTGGATGTGCAACTGCAAGTATTGCAGCCCGGGCAGCGATGTCCGGGCTCTTGATTTCGGGTGCTGCTGCAATTCCGCTCCGCCCTTGTCTCTGAGGGTTGGCATTAGTACATTGCCGATGAACAAGTACGGGAAAATCGACTACGACATTTCAGGGAGACTTGCTGGTAGCTGGTTCGTCGAAGGGTTGCCCGCTGGTCCCGCAACCGTCGTTTCGGCTGGGTGCACGAAGCATCTAGCGATCGTGTACGACATGTTGAACCCTTCTGCGATCCGTATCGCCATCGGGAAAGTGGCACTAAACGGCGAACGGCGATGTACTATTGCGGCTCTGTCTAGCGTCCGGGAGAACACATGAGACCCAAGATGATCTTGTTCCTTGCCGTAATTGCAGTTATGGCTTTTGGACAATCCAGTATTCGCCCCCAGACCGGTGAAGCACGAACCCAAAAGGCTGACGGCTTGTCAATTTCACCTGCCGACTTCACGAAATCCGGTCTGGTCTATATAAGTCATGTGACCCTTGATTATGTGACGGTGCTCGACCCTGAAACCAATCGGTTCATTGGCAGAATCAAATCAGGAAATGGTCCTTGCTGCGTCGACCTCATGTCTGCAGGTGACCGCGGGTACATCGCCAACTATAGATCAAACGATGTAACGGTCTTTGACAAGAAGACTGGAAAGACCATCGCAACAGTGCCGGCAGGCGAACATCCGTCTCATCTCAGCCTGACAACTGATTCAAGATTCTTGCTCATTGGTCACGAATCCAGCTACGGTCTCTGGTTCCTGGACACTCGTACAAACCAGATCACCAAGAAACTCTCAGAGGGAACTGGGATATTGTGCAGACTAGATCACGGCAAGAAGATCTACCAGAGCCAGATCTTTATTCCGTACGTATTTGTGATAGACCCAGAGACCCAGATAGTTACAAAGAGGATCAATGTTGGCGGACGCCCTCTCGACCTTGCGTTCTCACCGGATCAGAAACATCTCTATATCGCAAATTATGACCTAAATGAACTGGAGGGCATCGATACGGAAACCGATTCCGTCGTTGTGAGAATTCCTCATGTGAGCAATGCACGCGGGATTGCCGTAACACGCGACGCCAGGTTTGCCTTCGTAACAAACGTCGAATCGTCAACCGTGACGGTCGTTGACCTGTCATCTGCAGAGATCGCAAAGGTTATCCCTGTGGGGGCGATGCCGACGTCGATTGCTTTACGTACCGACGGGAAACTTGCCTATGTGTCTTGTCAGGGTAGTGCCTCTGTTTTTGTCATAGACACGCAAACTCAGGAAATCGTTCGCTCAATTGTTGTTGAGAGTAATCCAATCCAAGTGCAGGTGAAGTAATGTGACAGTTACGGATTTCCGCCACTACCGAGATCAGTACTTGCCATTTGACTATCCTTTCGTTTCCGCGTACCTTCTGGCAGAATCGTGGGTGAGCCCCCGCCCGCGATCGACTCTAAATGTTGTCGACTGACTGCAGCGGGAATTTGTGGTATTATTGGCTCGATGTCTTGCGAACGACATTCTTCTTGTCGGTTCCCACCTTCGGCCGATATCGTCTTCCATGAACTCGATAGTCAAGTTGGTAGACGGTGGAGCCTTTGGAGGACCGCCTTGCTTGAGAGTAGCCTTTGGAGTGGCCATGCTGTATCCCTACCTTTCTCTGTGGTTCCTTGAAAGATGGGCACGATTTGGACACGTGGCCAAGAGGTGAGCACTTTTGTGTAACAACGATGCGGGGGAAACGGAAGAGCGGAGAGGCAGGGATTCGAACCCTGGATACCGCAAGCGGTATACCGGTTTTCGAGACCGGCGCCTTCAACCACTCGGCCACCTCTCCATGGTTGAATTTAAAAATATACGCAAAGCTCTCCGGATCCGCAACAGCAGCCGAGCAATCATCCCGTCCATTGCGCACTTCGTTGCGATTGAGGCGCCCGGATTGTATATTGAAAAATGCCTCGCGCGCTCATAACGGGTATCACCGGCCAGGATGGCTCCTATCTCGCCGAACTCCTCCTTTCAAAGGGGTACGAAGTTCACGGCATTGTCCGCCGTGTCGCCCTTGAAGATCCTTCACACCGCATGTGGCGGATTAAGCACCTCCAGAACGACATCCAGTTGCATGCGGGCTCGCTTGAGAGTTTCCCGAGCATCTACCGGACGATCGTCAACGTCAAACCTGACGAGTGTTATCACCTCGCCGCACAAAGTTTTGTGAGCTATTCCTTCGAAGATGAATTTTCCACGCTGAACACGAACATCAATGGCACTCATTTCATGCTGACCGCCTTGCGCGACGCACGGCCGGAGTGCCGGTTCTATTTTGCTGGTTCGAGCGAGATGTTCGGCAAGGTGCGGGAAGTGCCGCAAAGCGAAAGCACATCGTTCCACCCGAGATCGTCGTACGGGATTTCCAAAGTCGCCGGATTTGACCTCACCCGGAACTACCGGGAAAGCTACGGGTTATTTGCGGCGAACGGCATCCTCTTCAATCACGAGTCTCCCCGGCGCGGGTTTGAATTTGTTACGCGGAAGATCACCTACCAAACCGCGCGCATAGCACTGGGATTGGCGACCGAACTGCGGCTGGGAAACCTTGAGGCAAAACGGGATTGGGGGCATGCCAAGGAATACGTCCCCGCAATGTGGATGATGTTGCAGCAGAAGGAGCCGGATGATTATGTCGTCGCCACCGGCGAAGCGCATTCCGTCCGTGAGTTTTGTGAAGCCGCATTCGCGTACATCAACAAAGACTACCGCGATTTCGTGGTGGTAGACGACCGTTTCTTCCGTCCGGCCGAAGTGGAAGTGCTGAAAGGCGACAGCAGCAAGGCCCGGCGCGTTTTGGGATGGAACCCCCGGATCGGTTTCAGCGATATCGTGAAAGAGATGGTACAGACGGATATTGACTTGCTGAAGGAAGGGAAATAGGCACGTGGCACTTTCAAACCCGACCATGACCCGCGCACTCATTACAGGCATCACCGGACAGGATGGCTCGTATCTCGCAGAGCTGCTACTCGAAAAGGGGTACGAAGTTCACGGCATCATCCGCCGCAGCAGTTCGTTCAACACCGGACGCATCGATCATATCTATAATGACCCGGAGATTTCGGGCAAGCGGTTCTTCCTGCACTACGGAGATCTCACCGACACGAGCAATCTCAACCGTCTGCTTGAAAAGGTCGAGCCCGATGAGATTTACAACCTTGCCGCCCAGAGCCACGTCAAGGTCTCATTCGAGCTGCCGGAGTACACGGCCGAAGTAGACGCCGTCGGGACGCTGCGCTTCCTGGATGGTATTCGGGAGACCGGCTTGAAGACGCGGTTCTATCAGGCATCCACCAGCGAGCTATACGGAAAAGTGCAGGAAGTGCCGCAGAACGAGAAGACCCCGTTCTATCCGCGCAGCCCGTACGGTGTCGCCAAACTCTATGCCTACTGGATCGTCGTGAACTACCGTGAAGCGTACGGTCTCTACGCAACGAATGGCATTTTATTCAATCACGAGTCCCCGCGTCGTGGTGAGACGTTTGTCACGCGAAAGATCACACTCGCTGCAGCGCGCATCAAGCTGGGACTCCAGAAGAAGCTCACGATCGGCAACCTGAGCTCGCAGCGCGACTGGGGATATGCGCCGGAATACGTTGAAGGGATGTGGCGCATACTGCAACATCCGCGACCGGGGGACTACGTCATGGCGACCGGCGAGAAACACACCGTGCGGGAGTTTGTCGACCGATCATTCGCCGAGCTCGGCATGCCGTTGGAGTGGAAGGGCGAAGCGGAGAATGAAAAGGGGGTAGCAGCCTCCACGGGAGAGGTGGTGGTGGAAGTCGACCCCCGGTATTACCGGCCGACTGAGGTCGAACTTCTCATCGGCGATTCAACGAAGGCACGCACGGAACTGGGTTGGATGCCGAAGACCCACTTCCGGGAATTAGTCCGCATCATGGTGCAGGCCGATTTGGAGAAAGTAAGGAAGCGCGGGTTCTGAGCAGTTGTGCTCAGAAATTTGGACGTGGCGATTTTGGGTCGTATCATCTGTTCTCGAACTGCATTATGAATCCCTAACCTTTAGGTTGATTGCGTCGCATCTATGCCACTCAGTCTCAGCAAAGCCTCACGGCTAACCGTTACCGGTGGAAACGGATTCCTCGGAACAGTGCTCGTACGCACATTGCGTTCCCATGGCTTCGAGCAAATCTTCGTTCCGCTCATCGAAGATTACGATCTGCGGAAGGAGGCGGACATCAGGCGGATGTATCGGGAATCCAGACCTGACGTCGTGATTCACCTGGCTGCGGTCGTCGGTGGAATTGGAGCGAACCGGGAAAACCCCGGTCGTTTCTTTTACGAAAATGCCATTATGGGCATTCAGCTTATTGAGCTCGGACGTCAGGCGGAACTCAAGAAAATTGTGATCATCGGGACCATTTGTGCCTACCCAAAATACACACCGGTGCCGTTCAAGGAAGAGCATATCCATGACGGCTATCCTGAAGAGACGAATGCGCCATACGGGATGGCGAAGAGGATGCTCCTGGTTCAGCTGCAGGCGTACCGGCAGCAGTATGGCATGAGGGGGATCTATCTCTTGCCGGTGAACCTCTACGGGCCGGGAGACAACTTTGATCCTGTGTCATCCCACGTCATTCCGGCGCTGATCAAAAGGTGTGTCGATGCACGGGAAAACGGTGCGACGGAAATCGTGGTGTGGGGTGATGGCAGTGCGACGAGGGAGTTCATTTTTGTGGAGGATGCGGCGGAAGGAATTGTGCTGGCAACCGAGAGGTTTGACGAGCCAGAGCCGGTAAACATCGGCGTCGGGTTTGAGATATCCATCAAGGACCTTGTACATCAGATCGCCCGGTTGACCGAATATCGCGGCGGGATAGCGTGGGACCATTCCAAGCCGAACGGTCAGCCCCGGCGGATGCTGGATACCACTCGCGCGCGCGAGCGGTTCGGATTCACGGCGAAAACGGGCTTCGAAGCGGGCTTGAAGAAGACCATTGAGTGGTATGAGGAGAATAGGAGCCGGTTGTCCATTATCGGTAGTCAGGCTGCCAGTTCGCGGAATTAGAATCTACCATGCCTTCTCCGACAGAAATCCAAACCTCCATACTCCGGCATATGACGCCGGAAGAGAAGCTCAGGGCAGCGACTCAGCTTTTTTGGTCTGCATGGGGGTTGAAAGAGGCGTACGTGCGGTCAATGCATCCCGAATGGACTGCGAAAGAAGTGAACGAAGAAGTCAAGAGGTGGATGCAGAGTGGAACAGAATAGTCCGCTGTTGTTGTTGTTCTTGCGCCCGCTGAACGGGTCTGGGATCGTCTACTCGACGATAATTTGTAGATGAATGGCACGTCATTTGCTGCCACGTATGGTGTGATTGGCGGCGCTTATTAGGAATGCGCGTCAATTTGGCCCAAATCTGCTCTCAAACACAAGTCCAACCCATCTGTGGAAGAAGAAATGGAAAAGCAAAAGTCAGCTCTAGTGTGTGGTGCAGGAGGCTTTATTGGAAGTCATCTTGTGAAACGGCTGAAGCGCGAGGGATACTGGGTGTGCGGGGTGGATCTGAAGTATCCGGAATTCAGTCCGACCGCGGCAGATGATTTTGTCATTGGCGACCTTCGCGATCAGAATGTGTGCAAGAACATCACTGATCGGAAGTTTGATGAGTTATATCAACTTGCAGCGGACATGGGTGGGGCGGGGTACATTTTTTCGGGGAACCATGATGCCGACGTGATGCATAACTCGGCGACCATCAACCTGAACATGGCAGATCGGGCAAGGGCTACGGGGTTGGGCAAGGTTTTCTATTCTTCTTCCGCGTGTATGTATCCTGAATACAACCAGATGGATCCGGACAACCCGAAGTGTTCCGAGGATTCGGCGTATCCTGCTGCTCCCGACAGTGAATACGGGTGGGAGAAGCTCTTCAGTGAGAGGTTGTTCCTTGCCTACATGCGGAACTATGAACTTCCAGTCCGTATAGCCCGATTCCACAACATTTTCGGGCCTGAGGGGACGTGGCAGGGTGGACGTGAGAAGGCGCCGGCTGCGTTATGCCGGAAGGTTGCAGCGGCTCCCGATGGTGGCGAGATAGAAATTTGGGGCGATGGTTTGCAGACTCGGTCGTTTCTGTACATTGACGAGTGTCTAGAGGGTGTGCGCCGGCTGATGCAGAGTGAATTCACAGGACCGGTGAATATCGGTTCCGAAGAGATGGTGACGATAAATCAGTTGGCTGAAATGGCGATGGGGATTGCGGGGAAGAAGTTGCGGTTGAATCACATCAAGGGTCCTCTGGGTGTTCGTGGCCGCAATTCGGACAATCGTCTGATCCGGGAGAAGCTCGGTTGGGAACCATCGCACAAACTCAGTGAAGGATTGAAGGTCACGTATAAGTGGATTGCGGAGCAGCTCAAGGCGACGAAGAAGGGGTAGCTGCAAGTGCTCAGCCGAATACGGAGCCGGTTCCGTGAC
>CAWDEM010000008.1:0-3025578 GCA_963801355.1 Ignavibacteriota bacterium
ATCCCTCAGTTGAGCGATGTTCTCAAGCATCATGAGCGGAATACAAGCCGGTTCTCTTCCCAGAAAGGATGGAAAGGTGTAAAGATTCTTGCTTGAAGGGCGGTTTGTCTCGAGGGATGAACATAGATTTCCATCGGCCCACGCGGGCAACATTGCAGCAACAAGCTCCTGAGTGTTTCTTTCGCGGCCCGTCGGAAGTAGAAGTGGTGCAGTCCATTCACAACAGCGACTTTGTCAATCGCCCCGTCCCTTTGAACTTCTCGCGGCTCAGGTGAATCTTTGTTGATCCCCAAGTGGGTCCGTTGGGTGTTGTAGTAGCGCGTGGGGGGGACTTATTCCGTCTGACGTTAGAAGTGGTGATATTTGACTCTGAAAGGCCTCTCCCATTTTCAGAGCCAACATGATAGCCTTGTTTGCCACCCTCCTACGTTTCATCCTCCATGCCTTCCGGTCAAAAAGGAATATCCTCACTGAGAACGCGCTGCTAAAGAAGGAGAACGAGATCCTGGTGAGGAAAGTGGGGAACAAGAGGGTTTGTTTCAGCTTCTACGACAAGTGCTTCTTCGTTGTTCTGAACAAGGCCGCTGACATCAAATACCGGCTTACGCTGGTTAAGCCGGAAACGCTCCTCAGCTGGCAGCGAACTCTGATAACGCGGTTTTGGACGTTTGAACACGCTCCGGCGAAAAGAGGCCGTAAGCCTGTCGACACAGAAGTAAAGGACCTGATCTTGTCCATGAAAAACGAAAACTTGTTGTGGGGTGTGAAGCGGATTCAGGGCGAGCTGTTGAAGCTGGATATCTCTCTGAGCACAAAGACTATCCGCAAGATTCTTCAGGACTTCAGGCGGAGAGGCAAGATTCGGAGGTCACTAACCTGGAAGAAGTTCCTAACAGCACAGATTCAATCGATCTACGCAATGGACTGTGCGCCATGACGGCGCGGGAAGGAGACTGAACGTGGTCACCTAAACGCAGCCTTGCTGCACAAAAGATGAGGGCAGGCCCCTCGGGCTCGGATTGTAGGATCAGGGCCCAAACCACCGTAAGCTGCTTTGATCTAAGGGTCGAGGTGGTGAGCGTTACGGCAAAAGGTCCCGCTTGACGGGATCAGGTGAAGCTCACGAAGGCGAACGAAAGTGAACCGTTGATGAGGTGTCGAAAGCGTAAGGACGCCATCGAAACCGGACTCCAGTCCATGGTCCGGGATGAAGTTCGGGAGATGCCTACTGACTGCCCGAGCGGTGGCCGGCATGAAGACGGCGCGAGCGTGAGCATAGGCTTTTGTGCGGAACATGGGAACCTGTAGCCTTGATGTTAAGGGAGAAATCCAAGTGGCAGACCCATTAGGATGAGAGTACCGAAGCGAGGCACAGGGACGGACGGGCTCGTACGAGCGAAGACGCCTGGTAATGCGGGCCGAGCAAAGGAGCCCGACTCTCCGGTTTTAGAGATTGGTCAATCCCGCGAAGCGGGAGAGGAGCCAGTGACTAAGGCCAAGCCATACAGCATTCCAAAGCAACTTGTGTGGGAAGCCTACCAACGGGTGAAGGCGAACTGTGGTGCAGGGGGCGTGGATGGCGAGACACTGACAGCATTCGAGAAGGATCTGAAGGATAATTTGTACAAGATCTGGAATCGGATGTCGTCGGGCTCGTATTTCCCGTCACCTGTGCGGCTCGTCGAGATACCGAAGGATAACGGGGGCAAGCGCCCACTTGGCATACCGACAATATCGGATCGGGTGGCACAGACGGTCGTCAAGATGGTCCTGGAGCCGTTAGTGGAACCGGTGTTCCATGAGGACTCCTATGGCTATCGTCCCGGCAAGTCTGCGCTCGGTGCGGTAGGGATGGCGAGAAAGCGTTGCTGGGGCACTGACTGGGTCATTGATCTGGACATCACAGCGTTCTTTGACAGTCTGGATCATGCTCTGGTTGAGCGCGCCGTGGCCCACCACACCGACCTTCCGTGGGTTCGCCTGTACGTTGGGCGGTGGCTTCGTGCCCCTGTGCAGCGACCGGACGGGAGCCTGGAGCAACGGACGCGAGGCACACCGCAAGGTGGGGTCGTCAGCCCGCTGCTAGCGAATCTCTTCCTGCATTACGCGTTCGATGCCTGGATGCAGCGGACATATCCCGCTGTCGGGTTCGAGCGGTATGCGGACGATGGTCTTGTCCACTGCAGGAGCGAATCCCAGGCCAAGGCGGTGCGGGAAGCCATCCGGGTCCGATTTGAGCAGTGCGGTCTGGAGCTTCATCCAACGAAGACTCAGATCGTTTACTGCAAAGATGACGACCGCCGTGGGGAGTATGAACATATCAAGTTCGACTTTCTGGGGTACACCTTCCAACCTCGACGGGCGAAGGATCGCTGGGGGAAACACTTTGTGGGTTTTCTTCCGGCGATTAGCACCAAGTCAGCCAGAGCGATCCGCAAGACCATCCGCGAGTGGCGGCTGGCCTCCACCAGAAACAACCAGCGATTGGAGGACCTTGCGCGGCTTATCAACCCGGTGGTGCGTGGATGGATGAACTACTATGGCCGGTTCTACCGGTCTCAGTGTGTTCAAGTTCTCCGCCATATCAATAAGGCCCTCGCCCAATGGGCGCGATGGAAATTCAAACGGTTTAGACGCCGAGCGCGTGCGCCCATGTACTGGTTGGGACGTATCGCGCTACGGGACCCGAAGTTGTTTGTCCTGTGGCAACTCGGCATTAGGCCGGAGGCTGGAGGGTAAGAGCCGGATGAGGCGCGAGTCTCACGTCCGGATCTGTGAGGGCGTGGGGGTGAGATCCCCCCGCGCTACTCGACTCGTCACGGTTGACACCATGCTGGGGAAACGATTATATGTTTTCGCAATCATCTCACACAAAACACGGGAGATTGTGCGGTTTGCCATCACCGAGAATCCGACCAGGGAATTCGTCCGTCAGCAGTTGATGCTGTTCAGCGAAGGCATTGCCAGCAAAGTCTATCTGATCCACGACAATGCGTTGATGTTCAATATCGACTTCTGGCCTACAATCTGGTATCGGTGAGAACAGGCGTGGAAGCGCCGAACATGAACAGCATCATGGAGCGGTTCTTCAGGACGGTGAGAAGAGAAGCGCTGGACAATTGTCTGCTGATTGGCAGAAGTCAGATCGAGAGGATTCTGGAGGAATACGTTACCTTCTACAACCGCCAGCGACCACATCAGGGGCTTCAACAACAAATCCCGAATCCTGGTGAACCTGAGAAAACAGGTGGTGCTGTTTGCCGGAGTGCTGTCCTAGGCGGGCTGCACCATCACTATTACAGACAGGCGGTGTAAGGGATGGAATAAGTCCCCATTACGAGGTGAAGCCGGCAGATATATACTTTCTCACTCCTGCGCAATCTCGCAAAAGGCGGAATTGACCAGGCACGTAGCGCGGCAGCCAAGGCTGCACTCCCGGCAACTCTAGTGAAGCGGAACAATATCGATCTCAGTCACAATCTCCCCGATTGCTCATTCTGGACCTGATTTTGGCGTCATCCCGAGTTCCTTCCGCAGCTTCTCCGTGTCAACGCGGTTGAACGCATCGGGAACATGGCGGTTCTTTGATTCAAAATCCAGCAGAAGGGATTCCAGGAGCTCTCGTCCGATCGGATCCTTGGCTGCCTTCCGGGGGGTCATCCCGCGCAGAGCCGGTACGGGTGTGTCCGGCCAGGAAGCCCAGTGCTTCTCCATCTCCCGCCTCAGCATCGCTTGCACTTCCGGAAGTGACATCAGGCGTGCTTGCTCTTCGGCCCTTTTCACGGCGTCTTCGCTGCCTGCGTTCTGGTCAGCCTTCCTCAAGGCCTGTCCATCGTCAATATTCCATCCACAGCAGAACGCCACACGGGATCATCAGTTGAGTGCGGGTTAAGCGCGATGAGAATGTGGGTGGGGGCAGAGGCTTGGGTTCAAGAGGAAAAGATGTCGCACAGAATTCGTCCGAAGAGTCACCTGCTTGCCGACAAGGGCATAGATACCCCGTGGTCCACACGAGGACTCTTCACAGAAAAGCAACCCGCGCACTTGTTATGCAGCGCGTCGGAAGTAGTAATGGTGCAGCCCGCCAACAACGGCTACCTTGTTGATCTCGCCATCGACTTGAACATCTCTCGATTCAGGTGAGTCTTTGCCAATTCCCAGGTGAGTCCGTTGCGTGTTGTAGTAGCGGACGTATTCGTGCAAAATCTCTCGCAGATGCGTCTCATTCAGAATAATCAAGTGGTCCAGACATTCCCACCTTATGCTCCCGATTAGTCGTTCCGCGAATCCATTCTGCCACGGCGACCTGTATGCCGTCAGGATAGGTTCCATGCCAAGAGCGGATACAGTGTCCGTGAAGACCTCACCGAACTTCAAGTCGCGATCCCGCATCAAGAATCTGGGTGGTGCCACATCAGAGAAAGCATTTCGTAATTGCTGAGCGGACCATTGTGCCGTAGGATGAGTGGTCACGTTGAAGTGAATAATTCGACGCCTGTCGTGTGAGAGAAAGACCAGGACGTAGAGCAACCGAAAGGTGATTGTGGGGACGACGAGGAAATCGACTGATACGATTTGTGATGAATGGTTCTTCAAGAAGGTTTTCCAGCGCTGCTTGGTTGTTCTTGGGGCTTTCTTTGGCAAATACCGCTGCACGGTGGCTTCTGAGATATCTATCCCGAGCTTGAGCATCTCGCCGTGAATCCGCGGCGCTCCCCAGAGAGGGTTGTCAGCGGCCATCTGTTTGATCAGGTTGATCTGGGCTTGAGGAATTGCTGGCCGGCCAGGTGTTGGCCTGCTTTTCCATTTCCAGATTACTCGGAAGCACTGCCGGTGCCAGCGGATGACGGTCTCGGGCCTGAAGACCAGGAGTGTCTCTTTCCAAGAACTGAAGACATCGGTCATGACACTGAAGAAGATCCTATCAGAAGGGCGCAGTCGGGGTCTCGTGGACGTACGAGCGAGTATTTCGAGCTGCTTTCGGAGGAAGATGATCTCCAGCTGAAGCTGAATCCTTGATCTGAAGAATCGGAGACAAAACGAGAGGAAGGAACTGAACATCTGGGCTACTGTCCGGTTGGTTGGTGCACACTGCAAAGTAGCGAAAGTCGTTCGGCTTTGCTATTTGGCTCGCGGATGGAATTCTGAAGAGGCACAGGGGGTTGCTGTTTGCATAAGTCCTGTTCTGGGTGGGCTGCATCACCACTACTACAGACAGGCAGCGTAAGGGATGGAATAAGCCCCCCCCCTTGCGGGTATTTCTGAAATTTCGGTCTGTTCGATAAGGATTTCAGAGATGAGAGCGTGTAATTTTGCTGGCCGCGTGCATCTGGCCTGTCACCAAGACCCGCAGGTGTCAATAGGGTTTTCGACCCTGGCTATCCTGCTCTCGATGCTGTACGCCATACTTCGATGGTGCAACGCCGAACTTCGCATGGAACGCGCGGGAAAAGTGTGAGAGGCTGTTGAATCCGACGTCGTATGCGATGTCCGAGATGGTGCCGGTATGTTTGCGCAGCAGTTCCGCCGCGCGCTCCAGCCGGTACTCTTGCACCAGCTCATGCGTGGGATGCCCGGTTAACGCATGTATCTTCCTGTTGAGCTGCATCCGGCTCATGCACATGTCGTGCGCAAGGGTTTTTGTGTCGTAGTCGGCATCGGCGATGTGCTGGCCGATGTTCTCCGAGAGTTCTTGTAGGAACCGCCCATCCATTGTCGTGACTTCCATCCGTGAGGGCCCCAGGGTCACCTGGCGCCGGTACGTTTCCCGCAGACTCCTTCTCAGCTCGATGAGGTTCTTCGCTCGTGCCGTGAGCTCGCGGGCGTCGAACGGCTTGATGATGTAATCGTCGGCACCCGTGTCCAGCCCCTCGAGTTTACCCTCGCTGGATGCCCGCGCAGTCAGCAGGATGACCGGGATGTGGCACGTCGTCTCATCATTCTTCAGTGCCTTGCACAGGGCAATCCCGTCCATCACCGGCATCATGATGTCGCTGATCACCAGATCGACCGTAGTCTCGCGTGCTATCTTCAGGGCTTCCTGACCGTTCTGTGCGTCGACGATCCCGTAGGTGCCTTCGAGGAATCCCCGGATGTATTCACGGACATCGGCATTGTCCTCGACGATGAGCACGACCGGTGCGCCCGCTTGTGCTTCAGCCTCCGGCTGCACCACTGCAGCTCCTTCTTCGCCCGCCCCCACACTCTCACGATGCTCGGCCGGCAGGGTGCGGATGGTTTCGTCAGTGACAGTCTCCGCTGCACTCCACTGTTCCTTTCCTAGGGGGAGGCGGACAGTGAAGGTGGTCCCTCTGCCCGGCGTGCTCTGTACGGTTATGTCGCCTTTGAGCACCTCGACCAGTTCTTTCGTCAACGCAAGACCGATCCCGGTGCCTCCCTGCTCCCGGGTGAGCTGGGAGTCCACCTGGTAGAAACGGTCAAAGATCTTCCCGAGGTTCTGCGGCTCTACCCCGATTCCTGTATCAATCACGAGAATTTCGGCCGTGCGAGGCCCCGGATCATGCTTGATCCGTGCAATGACCTTGATCTCTCCTCCCTCGTCAGTGAACTTGAATGCATTCGACAGCAGGTTGGTCAGAATCTTCTCGAACTTGTCGCGGTCGGTATAACCGATGATCTCTTCCTCGCCGGGGTCGAACGCAAGCCGGATCTTCTTGCGTTCCGCAAGTGAGAGGAACGACCCGACCAATGGCCGGGTGAGCTTCACGATATCCAGGGGACACACCTGAACGGACATCTGCCCGGCATCCATCCGCGAGAGGTCCAACAGCTGGTTGATCAGCTGTAGCAGGCGGAGTCCGTTTCGGCGCATCATGGCGAGCGTGGAATGCGCGTGTTCATCATTGTTGAGGAGTACTGCAGGCTGCTCGAGCGGCCCAAGGATGAGGGTGAGAGGCGTACGGAATTCATGAGAGATATTGGCGAAGAAGCGCGACTTCATCTGATTCACCTCGTGCATCTTTCTCGCCTCAAATTCCCTCATCTGCAGGTTGTGCCTCAGGGCCGTGCGTTTCCTGTCGTAAGCGTAAAGTAAATAGAAAAGTACTCCGGCGATCAACGCATACGCCCCGTACGCCCAGAAAGTGCGGTACCAGGGGGGTGTCACGGTGATCTCTATCGAGGCCCCTTCGTCATTCCATATTCCGTCGCTGTTCGTCCCCCTCACTCTCAGCACGTATTTGCCCGGGTCAAGATTGGAGTAGCTGAGATAGCGGCGGGAGCCTGACATGACCCACTCCGGGTCGAATCCCTCCAACCGGTACGCGTACCGGTTCTTCGCAGGGTTCGTGTAGTCCAGCGCGGCAAAGGTGAAGGAGAAAAAATTCGCCGAATGCGGGAGCGTGATCGACGGGAGGGACGAGATCTCGCCGGCAAGGGGATAGGGCTTCTCAAAAACCTTGAACGACGTGAGAACGACTGCCGGTGGAGAGGGCGCGGCAGGCGGATCATCGATCGAGAATATGAAAAATCCGCCGGCACCACCGATCGTCACCGTACGCGCCTGGGGATCGAACTTCGCGGCATGGAAGTTGGAACGTTGAAAGTGGGGAGGTAGTGTGACCATTCTGAAAGCTCGGGTTACCTTGGTGAGGCAGAACACCCCTTCATGTGCGCTGATCCAAAGGTGCCCCTCACCATCATCAGCCATACCCCGGATCATCGCCTCACTGTTCTCCTCTACGCTGTTGTGCAGATGTTCGAAAGTGCCCCGGTCACAGTCCATGAGGGCCAGGCCAGCGCTTGTGCCGACCCAGAGCCGTCCAGCGGAATCAGAAATGAGAGCACTTACACTATTGGCAATGAGAGCACTGTCCGAACCTGGGTCCGCCGCATAGCGACGATATTCCTTCTGCTTCACGTCGAACCGAATGAGGCCGCCGCCCCTTGTTCCATACCAGAGGTCACCACTGTGATCCATGCACATCGTGCTCACGGATTCATCACGATGACTGGCCGAGTCAGGATCCCGCCGGGGATAGATGGAGGATCTCCCGGTTCGCCTGTCCACGGCGGCAATGAATGACATCCCTTTGCGGCTGCTGCAACCAAGCCAGAGAAGGCTGTCGCTCCCTTCAAGAAAGCGGTGGATGCGCAGATCCGGAAAAAAGCGCATAAAGGTGTCGCGTCCAGCAACGTACGTCCATGCCTCTGACAACCGCGTCGACACCAGAAGTGTCCTGTCGCGAAGTTGGCTCAGGTGGGCGATCGCCTCCGGAACCTGGTACCATCTGACCGTGTGGGTCGACAGATCAAACCGACCTACAAAACCGTTGTAACTGGCTGCCCAGATCTTCCCAGGCGCGTCTTGGGAGATGTCACAAATGGCTGGTCCGCCCATCAGGGCCCTTTCATGGCGGATCACCACGCTCGTGCACGGGTCTCTGCGTACGATGGCTTTGTGGGCCCCCTCATACCCGTACGGGATCCAGACGAGGGAATTGGCGGTTTGTGGATTTGCCGATCGACGTTCCTGTCTAAATCGCGGTGCGTTCAACTGGGAAAGGAAGTCGATTGGAATTGAATTCGCGTCCGCATCATTGTGGCGAAACTGAAACATCTTGCCGGTCTCCGGATCGAACCGGAAGATGCCCGCCCCGTCCGATGCGATCCAGATCCCTCCGAACTCGTCTTCAACGACGGCCCAAACACGTATGGATGGTGTCATGGCGGCACCACTTTTCGACAGCGAGATACCAGTCTGTGACACCATGAAATGATCCCAAGCGTCGGCGTGCGGATCGTAGCGATCGAGGCCGGTCCGGGTCCCGATCCAGAGATGTCCCCGTCGGTCGGCGCAGACTGCCCTGACGATGTCGTGGCTTGGGCCGTAACCTGTTGATGGCTTGTGCGTGTACCTTTTCCAGACACCGGTATCTTTGTTCAGCTGGCCGAGACCGCCTCCGGCTAATCCGACCCAGATGGAGCGGCCAAGCTCACAGAGGCTGGTAATCGGGAAATCTCCCAGAATCCGGCAGTCTGGGGGCAGATTGTATTGCATGAACGAATCAGACCCACGCTGGTACGATGCCAGGCCGAATCGACTGCCTGCCCAGAGCTGCCCGTCGGTTGTGACCAACAGTCTTGTAGCGCCGGTTCCGATGGATGTCGAGTCATCCGGCCCGCCGCGGTACCAGCGAGATCGGCCTGTTGCAGGGTCGAGTTTGTTCAGACCAGCGTCGGGAGTTGCCCCCCAAACGAACCCGTCTCCATCAACGGCTATTGCCGACAGCTGAACTCTGGAGGTCCCGGTTGTGTCCGCGGGATTCTCTCGATAGACCTTCAGGTCATACCCGTCAAATCGTGCTAGCCCCTGGTTTGTCCTGACCCAGAGAAACCCTTTATGGTCCAGGGCAAAACCCATTATCATCGTGCGTCCGAGAGTGGGGAAGGCTTCGCATTTTTCCAATCGGGCGACGATCCCGGGAGGGACGAAGAGGAACTCCTCGCTCGATCGTATGATTTGCGCCCGTAGAAGGCCCGGCAGCAAAGCAAGAAGAATGGCGGCGTGGCAGGTTCTCACGATGGATACCTCCCGGAGAGAGGCGCTACCCCGTACGGGTCTTGGCATGGGGAGAAACAAGAGATACAACAGCGGTTGTGCAGAGTCCCTGCGGCAAATCTAACACAATCGATCGGCATTGTCAACGTGCTGCCGGGGTGTCGTCCCGCACAGCATATTTCATCCCCCAAAAACCTCAGAATGTTACTCCTATGCAAGAATATGTTACATGACCGTGCGCATCCTGGGTAGCATGAGAACTATCTTTGTTCCACCAACACCCTTGTAGGGGGCTGCCCGTGAAACGGCTTCCTGTCTTCGACGCACTGGAGCGTTACCTGCATCCCAAGGGCACAAGGTCTCCCGTTTCTGCGAGTGACCGGCAGTTCCTGGAGCGATGTCGAGAGGTTGTCGGACAGCATGAGGCGGACCCGGAATTCACCACCGCGGTGGCAGCATCCGTTCTCGGGATGAGCCGAATGCACCTGAACCGAAAATTGCGCGGGTTGACCGGGCAGTCGACGCATGAATACATTCAAGGAATGCGTCTGGAGGAGGCGCGGGCCTTGTTGCTGCAACACTTGCCGGTGGCATACATCGCCCGCTCGTGCGGATTCAAGAGCGGCTCTCACTTGGCCCGGGCGTTCCACGGGCGGTTCGGAACCTCCCCATCGGGGTTCCGTGCGAAGCAGTCGCTGGCGAGGCAGCCGACGTGCCGGAGGCCGTGGGAGAAGTGATGTGTTACGACAATCCTTATCCATTCCACAAATGATCAGAAAGGGCAAAGTCATGAAGCTCTTGTCGCTTATTCTGCTGCTATTTGCGAGCATGGCGTTTGTGCTGTTGGGATGTTCGGATAATTCGGCACCCATTGTGGCGCCGAGTGACCAGGCACTCTCGACTGCAACCTCAACTACCGCCTTGGCAAAGGCTGGTCCGGTGATTCATTCGGCATCCGGCAACTGTGGTGACTTTATCGACGGCGGACCTGTGACATTTGCTTTTAGTGCACGCGAATACGCCGATGGTTGCTCAGGTGAATGGCAGGCGAATTTACACGGTCAGCCCAAAGAGTGGGGGAAGATGCACGGTAAGGTGATGTCACTGAAAGTCTATGATTACTCGGGTGGAAAGGCGGCCGTGGTTGGAGGAGCGTTTACGGACAAGATAAACGCAGGCTATTATTTTGCCTTTGTTGTCGTCGATAATGGAGAAGGGAAGAATGCCCCACCCGACAAGTACACGAAAAGCATCGTCTTCACTACGTCTCTGCCAGATGTGCGGGGTGTTTGGGACAAAGCGCCAAACGACGTTGTGGATATGATTGTGCATATGTGGGTGGACGGGGGGTACCCCACTACTACGCCAGAGGATATCCTTGTCCCGGTCAAATGGGGGAATGTCCAAGTTCAGTGAATCACTTGAGGCAGCGTGAAACGCCCGGGCAGCGATGTCCGGGCGTTTGCGTTCTGAAAACTTGTGCCTCTTCAATATTCCATCCGGTGCAAAATGCCATCATGGATCATGAGTTGAGTGGCTCGACGTCGCAGGATGCATTTCGCAATTGCTGACCGGCCCGTAGGGGGGGGATTTATTCCATTTGAGCTTTGAAGTGCGGAAATTGTGCTCTGGAGAGCATCCCCCACTTTCAGAGCAAACAAGACAAGTTTCTTCGCCATCCTGCTGCGAAGAGTCGGGAAGAAACGACTTCATTTCAACACATACGACAAGATGAAGATGTCGCGTTCTATAATGATCAGTGACCACATCAGGGGAGCAGCAACAGATTCCGAAGCCGGGAGAACGGGAAAAGACAGGGGGTGCTGTCCGCGAGAGCCCTGTTCTGGGTGGACTGCATCACCACCACTACAGACAGGCGGCGTAGGGATGGAATAAGTCCCCCTTACGAGGTACAAGAGCAGGAATTGACCGCGATCATTTGCTAAGGGCAGTAGTTGTTTCTTTCAAAATGCACGACCGTCTTCGCGGCGCAGGTGAGCCGCGGTCCGTTAGGCGGTCGCGTGCAGCGACTTGCGAAGGAATTCTGGAGAGAAATCGGCCCCGTTCTCCCATACAATGGTGTGCAGTTCGGGGTGGACTTTGAAGTTGCGGAATGTTTGCGGATCTTTCAGTGGTTCGAACATGGGACCCCAGAGTTCAGCTTTGAGGTCGACTTCGCCATCTGAACCGTCGCTGAATCTGATCCAAATGGTGTAACCCTCGACATGGCGTGCATCGACAATTCTCGGGATCATGTGCCTACTCCAATGGAGCGATTTGTTTCAGGGGCTTTCGTTCTTCCGCCAACTTCCAGTTTTCAAGGAGTTCGGTTCTGTGTAGACCATGCCACTCTAGCACGTGGGTCAAAGCGCGCGTTGGGAATTGGCCAGTTACCAAGCCTGAGTCAATTGTTACTGTGATCTCGAACTCACCATACTTCGCGTGGAAGTGAGGTGGAACGTGGTCTTGGTAGAATATTGCGATGATGATACCGAGAAATCTGCTTATTTCGGGCATGTGCAAAAGTACCGCAAATCCTTGACATTCGCAACAAGCAAGCAAGCCGCCTAACCAGCGGCGGCTGCTGACGCCGCGCGAGGGGCCGTAGGGGGGAGCTATTCTATCTGACCTTTTAAGTGGCGAAATTTTGCTCTGGAAAGCATACCCCACTTTCAGAGTCGACATGATAATCTTCCTCGCCACCCCGCTCCGTTTCTTTTTCCATGTTTTCCGGTCAGAAAGGATTTTCCTCTCTGAAAACGCGCTGTCAAGAAGGGAAACGACATCCTGCTGCGGCGAGTCGGGAAGAAGCAGGTTCATTTCAACATTACGACAAGATGAATATGTCGCGTTGTATAATGGTCACCGACCACATCAGGGGAGCAGCAACGGATTCCGAAGCCAGGTGAACCGGAGAAGACGGGGGGCGCTGTTTGCATGAGTGCTGTTCTGGGTGGGCTGCATCACCACTACTACAGACAGGCGGCGTGACGGATGGAAAAAGTCCCCCGTACGGGATTCAACAACAGATCCCGAAACCCGGTGAAGCAGAAAGAATGGTTGGTCCCATCCGCAAGAGCGCCGTTCTAGGTGGGCTGCACCATCACTACTTCAGGCAGGCAGTGTGACGGATGGAAAGAGTCCCCAGTACGGGCGGAATTGACTAGGCACGTATCGCGGCAGCCAAGGCTTCACTCCCGGCATCTCTAGTGAAGCGGATCAATTTCGATCTCAGTCACAATCTCCCCGATTGCTCATTCTGGACCTGATTTTGGCGTCATCCCGAGTTCCTTCCGCAGCTTCTCCGTGTCAACGCGGTTGAACGCATCGGGAACATGGCGGTTCTTTGATTCAAAATCCAGCAGAAGGGATTCCAGGAGCTCTCGTCCGATCGGATCCTTGGCTGCCTTCCGGGGGGTCATCCCGCGCAGAGCCGGTACGGGTGTGTCCGGCCAGGAAGCCCAGTGCTTCTCCATCTCCCGCCTCAGCATCGCTTGCACTTCCGGAAGTGACATCAGGCGCGCTTGCTCTTCGGCCCTTTTCACGGCGTCTTCGCTGCGTGCGTTCTGGTCAGCCTTCTTCAAGGCCCCTTCCGTGGAGTGTATTTCAGTTCCCAGGTAGACCGCATCCTTTCCGAGCCGCCTCTCAATCTCTTTCCTTGCCCGCTGAGCCCGTTTGGCGGAATTCACCTCAGCAACAAGTGTCGTGGCTTGGATCCTGAATACCGCCTGGACTACCGTCTCATCTTTGCCACGCCCCTTGCGCTGCTTCGACCAATGGATCACAGCGGATTTCTCCTCGTGCTCCTTGATGTTTGTCCCCATGACATCGGCATCGCTCATCTCCGGGTCAAGATCCCTGAAGGCCTGAACCGCCCGTTCAAATGATGGGACTTCATAGCGGATCGTGTGAAAAAGCATGGGATCGCCATCGGTGTTCTGGAGATTGCGCGCCGGGTTCGACGCCGCGTCAATCAACCTGAGGTAGAATAGGCGCATTTGATTTTCGAAATCGAGGAGGATCTCGTCGGGCAGGGGGCTGGTGGTTGAAGGTTTCTTCCCAAGGATTGTCTCACGCAGCGTGACCAGGTCCGCCATGAATGCAGAGGGAATGACACGCGTCCCGTTGCCCATCATGAATTCTGTCCCGTCCATCTCCACAACCCGCGCGTAGAGAATACTCCCGCGCTCAAGCGTCGATGATCCCGTGCGTTCGATGATTCGATGGTCGGTCTTGCGCAGGATGTCTCGTGCCGTGAATCCCATCCCCGGCTCCAGTGCGGTGACCTGCAGAAAACTGTAAGGTGAATCAAGTGTTGTTCGACCAGGCGTAGAATCTCAGGATCGATGCTGCTGTCATCGCTTTCAAGCATCGCCTCTCCCGGTCCGGGGCCGTCCTCGGGGAGCCAGTCGTATTCAAACCATCTGGTGAAGAATTCGAATTCGGGATGCGATTCGTTCAACGGAACATCCGGGGAACCGTGGAAATCGGACCAAGCGGCAGCAAGCCCCTCTTCCCCGTACATCCGCTTCGCGAGCCGTGCGATGTACTCCGAGGCCTCTCCGTCCAGCCGCCGCAATCGATCATAAATTACCGACGGAGTCCTGATGGTTGACGCGCCGCAGCAATGCTTGAATTTCTTTCCGCTGCCACAGGGGCACGGGGCATTTCTCTCCATAGAGATCATTCCTCTTCATTTCCAGTGATTTGAGAAGGTACGAATTGCGGGTTAGGAATGCCAGGATGTGCCAGGGCGTGTGCCGCCAATCCAGTTCTGCGTCCGGGAGTCGAGGATCACATATATTCCCCACTGTGGGATGCGAATCGAAGCATCTGATTGATTAACATCCTTGAATGTGTGAACTACAACCAACGTCACATTATTTCGATCCTGCCCCAAGTTCGTCCTTTGGGGTTTCTTGGGTAAGTATCGCAGTACGAGGGACACCAGTTGTCAAGTTCGAGGGTTCTACTTCTTCAACAGATCGAGCAATGGCTTGTTGATGAACAAGTGATACTTGCCGACAAACTGCTCATGTACCACTTTGCCTTCCGCAAGCTCCGCGAGATAGCGGCTTGCTGTACGGTAGTTGATGTCCAGCTTTTTCCCCAGACTAACTGGCGTGATGATAGGACTCGAAAAGAGTGCTTCCACAAGATCGGCACTGTAGATCTTCTTGTGTTTGGCACGTATGTGCTCTCTTTTCTTCTCGAGCATCTCCATCAACTTGAAGAGAACCTCCTTCGTGGATTCCGCTTGAAGATGAAAGCCCTTCAACATGAAGTGTATCCACGTATACCAGTCGGCGCTAGAACTTACGCCCCGCAGAAGGCGGTAGTAGTCACTCCGATTTGCGTTGATGTACCCGCTGATGTATAGAATTGGCAGCGACAAGAGCTTCTGTTGGATCAGGGAAAGGACCATCAGTATCCTGCCGGTTCTTCCATTTCCGTCTCCAAATGGATGAATGGCCTCGAACTGGTAATGTGCAATTGCGGACTTGACGAGCGGATCGATGCCATCAACGTCGGCATTCACGAAGTTCTCCCAGTTACCGATGAGCCGGGGGATTTCTTGCGCAGGTGGTGGCGTATAGAGAACCTCTCCAGTAGCGCTGTTCGCGATCTTGTTTTGTGTCTTCCGGTAGCCCGTGTCGGGGGCTGGTATCAGCTTCTTCTGTATTCCGAGGATTAGCCGGGTCGAAATCGGCAGTTTCTTCAGTGTCTCGAAGCCCCACAGGATGGCGTCTCGATACCTCAGCACCTCTTTGTCGGTTGTTTTCCGCTCTGATTCAGGGAACAACTGTGCTTGGAGTGCTTCCTCCATCGTTGAATTGATGTTCTCGATGTTGGAGCTGGCGACGGATTCCCGAACCACTGCCGGGGAGAGCAGTAAGAGGGGATTGGGCAAAGATCTTGAATAACCGTTCAGTTCTCCCAATTCTGTCCGTGTCTGCAGCAGTACATCGATGAACCTCTCATGCTTGAAGTTCAAGCTGGGGGGGAGCGGGGGGAGATCAAACGGCTGTGTTGGATCGAGCGGCATTAGCGCTGCCTGCGATAGTTTTGATATGTAACCAATATATGAAAATGATTACATATGTCAAGTGATATGTGCGTTCGGGTTACATGAGGCCGCCCAGCGATTGGAGGGTTAAAACAGTCTGAAGGCACCTGCTTGCCTCTCCTTGAGATGAACAGGAGGCGGACGTCCCTCTTCATAATTGCATTCGGGCCAGAATTCCATCGTGAACCATCCGATCAGGGAACGGTTTCGTGAAGCGACAATAGATAGGAAGAGGAGTACTGTGTTGTAGATGAGCGGAGCGTGTGGTCAGATTGCATTCCGTAAGACCTCTACCGTGACCTCTTCGTGTCATCGGAGCGCGAACCATATCGTGGCGGGATCAGACTCATGAATCTCTTTCGTTTGTCACTGTAGACAGATTGTAGGCGATTTGTGTAATTCAATGCTCTCCATGTAATTCAAATCTGCAAAACTGCCCTCATTTCGCTCGATTCCGAGATTGCGGCAATCTTCGGGACCAAGAGGCCGGGGGTTCAAATCCCCCCCCCCGACTAAAAAGGGCAGTTTTGAGGTGAGTCAAGAATTGAGTGTGACAGATTTGTGCTAGTACTTTTGTGTCTGGTACAGCAGAATCGGTCGCTGCTGCCCTGTTTTCGATAAGTGGGAAGGATGAACTTGTCCCGGGACCAAGAGGTCGCATGTGTCTTGTGAGCAAGAATTGGCCAGTGGCGCTCTATTTTCGCCAGGCAGGAAAACAGATCTTGTCCCGGGGCCAAGAGATCTAAGATACAAATGCCGGCGCTCCGGCAGAAAGAGAAATTCTATTCTATAAGGCCGATTGTACACTGGCCGCACACGAATTCTAGAGTGTGTCTGCAAATTCCGAGGCAGTTTGAGCCGCAATGCCGTCCTGGTGTCGCGGCTTCGTGTTTATGAGAGTCCCCCTACGTATTCCCGGATCCCAGTGTCCAACAATCGCCTCAGCTGAAATCGGCAGTTTGACTCTCGCACGCCCCTTCCGTATTATTCCGCCGTACCGTTGGTTCATTGCGCCGTCGGAATAGTACACGCCTGTGCAGGCTTCCCATGATCGGCAAAGTCGTTTCCCACTATAAGATCCTCGAGAAGCTCGGCGAAGGCGGGATGGGTGTTGTCTATAAAGCCCAGGACCTCAAGCTCGACCGCCCCGTCGCCCTGAAATTCCTTCCTCCTGATCTCACACGCGATCCCGAAGCCAAGCAGCGATTCGTCCACGAGGCCAAAGCCGCCTCTGTTCTCCAGCACAACAACATCTGCACGGTCCATGACATCGATGAGATCCCCGATGGTCAGATGTTTATCGTCATGGATCTCTACAAGGGGGAGACACTCAAGGAGAAGATCGGGCAGGGGCTGTTGAGAATCGAGGAGGCGATTGACATTGCCATTCAGGTGGCACAGGGGCTCGCCAAGGCGCACGAGCATAGTATCGTCCATCGGGATATCAAGCCTGCCAATATTATGGTCACCTCAGACGGCGTGGCTAAGATCGTCGATTTCGGTCTGGCAAAGCTCGGCGGGCGATCGATGCTGACAAGGTCAGGCTCGACTCTCGGGACAGCCGCCTATATGTCGCCCGAGCAAGCGCGGGGCGAGGAAGTTGATCAGCGCACGGATATCTGGTCGCTGGGTGTTGTTCTGTATGAGATGGTGACGGGGAGGCTTCCGTTCAGAGGCGAACACGAAGCAGCTCTTCTCTACTCAATTGTTCACGAAGGTCTGGTACCGATCGCGACATACCGGGCAGATGTCCCAGTACCCCTCGTATCGGTGATTTCAAAGGCTCTCCAGAAGGATCGTACACAGAGACTTCAAACCGCCCGGGAATTCGTGGACGACCTCATGAAGATTGCCACTTCTGCCGTCGAAGTGCCGAAACAGGAGAAGTCGATTTTGGTTCTGCCGTTTGAGAATCTGAGTCCCGATCCTGACCAGGAGTACTTCAGCGACGGGTTGACGGAAGAGGTGATTTCGGACCTTTCGGGCATAAAAAGTCTGAGGGTCATCTCCAGGAACTCCGCCATGACGTTCAAGGGAACGAAAAAGCGCACTCCAGATATTGCGCGGGAACTGGACGTGCGCTACGTGCTGGAGGGGAGCGTGCGGAAGTCTGGGAATGCACTTCGCATTATGGCACAATTGATTGATGCGGAGCGCGACACACACCTATGGGCGGAGAAGTACACCGGAACACTCGATGACGTGTTTGACCTGCAGGAGTCTCTCTCTCGCCGGATCGCAGAGGCGTTGCGTGTCACGCTGACCCCGAAAGAGAGCGAGCACCTCGCAGCAAGGCCGCTTGTGGACAAACAGGCGCACGACGTATGGTTGCGTGCGCGGCAGCTCGCACTCACGTTGACGCCCGGAGGCCTGGGTCGTGCACGCGCGCTTGTTGAAGAGGCCCTCCGGACATACGGGGAGAGTGCCCTCCTTCATGCGACAATGGGGTGGATTGACTTTGTAGCGTACGATGATACGGACGAAGGCGCTGAGGAAGTCCTTCGCCATGGGGAAGAACATGCTGCGCGCGCTCTCGCTCTGGACCCGGGTCTTGCCTGGTCGCACTTTGCCACAGCGGGATGCCGGCATCGCCGCTGTGATATCCAGGGTTTTGTGCAGTCGGCCAAGCGAGCCCTCGAAATCGAGAGAGACAGCCACACGCTGGCAGTGCTCAGCCTTTATCTCGCTGATGCAGGGAAAATCGAGGCAGCGCGTCATTATGCCAATGAGGCAGCCAGAATCGACCCGCTGACATTCCTCACAACCCACGTGGTAGGATATGTGGATCTCCTTGACGGAGGGGGAGAACGCGCATTCCTCAAGCTGCACCGCTCGTGTGACCGATTTGCCCGCGGGGAGCCATGGTCCACCTTCATCGTGGGATTCGCGGCCGTCCAGGCCGGCCGTGAAGAGGAAGCACGGCAACTGTTCGCCTGCGTGGCCGAAGGATCTCAGCCGACATTTACGCCCCTGAGCCAACTATTTTTTGCGGCCTTGAAAGGAGACGAGCCCGGAGTGGCAGAGCCACTTCGCAACTCGACCTTCTCCCGTCTTGCGCGCCGCGCCGCAGAAACGAGCTATTTTGTTGCTACCTGTTTCGCCCGCGTTGGGAATCACGAATCCGCCCTCGACTGGCTGGGCAACGCAATCAAGTGCGGATACACGAACCATCGGTTCATGATGGATCATGACCAACTCCTGAGATCCCTCCGGGATCATCCCGCGTTCATCCGGCTCATGGAACGAGCCCGTCAACTCGAGCAGGCGCTTGAGGTCTGAGCATAGCGAGATCAACATTGCCTGGAGGGTCCTTTTCATGATCGGCAAGGTCGTTTCCCACTACAAGATCCTTGAAAAGCTCGGCGAAGGCGGCATGGGCGTGGTCTATAAGGCCGAAGATACCAAGCTTGATCGCCTTGTAGCACTCAAGTTCCTCCCTCCTGATCTCACACGCGACCCCGAGGCTAAGCAGCGATTCATATACGAAGCCAAAGCTGCCTCAGCCCTCCAGCACAACAATATCTGCGTCGTCTACGATATCGATGAGACCTCTGACGGGCAGGTATTCATGTGCATGGAGTACCTCGCGGGCGAAACGCTCAAACAGAAGATCGAACGTAGGCCGCTGAAGATAGAGGAGGCCATCGATGTCGCCATCCAGGTCGCGCTGGGTCTGACGAAGGCCCACGAACACGGCATCGTCCATCGTGACATCAAATCCGCCAACATTCTGGTGACGAAGGATGGTGTACCAAAGATCGTGGACTTCGGATTGGCAAAGCTCACTGGGCGGACGGTGCTGACGAAGGCTGGAAGCACGGTCGGAACCATCGCCTATATGTCCCCCGAGCAAACGAAAGGTGACTCTGTAGACCACCGGACAGACATCTGGTCGCTCGGAGTGGAAATCTACGAGATGGTTACCGGCCAGATGCCGTTCAAGGGAGATTATGACAATGCGGTGATGTATTCCATCGCGAATGTTGACCCGGAACCACTCACTGCTCTGCGGACCGGTGTTCCAATGGAGTTGGAACGCATTGTCACGAAAGCGCTAAGAAAGAAGCCCGAGGACCGATACCAGCACATCAGCGACATGTTAGTGGATCTGAGGGTTCTCAAAAGCGACCTCCCCCGTATGACAACCTCTTCTCCTGACATCGGACTGAGTCAGCCTGCTCGCCGAGTCAGTCGCTGGAGGCAACTGACCCCGTGGTTCGTGGCACTTGTCATGGCACTGGTGGCGATTGGGACATTCTGGAGACCGTGGTCCGAACCGAGGGTCACAAATCAACGGCAGGTGAGCTTCACTGTATTTTCGCAGGAAGGTGATTCACTGAGCGGAATCGCCGGATCCATCGCATCCGTTGCCATCTCGCGCGATGGCCGGAAGTTGGTGTACGGCGTGGTACGTGACGGGATCTCCCGCCTATTTTTCCGAGCCTTGGAGTCTCTGCAAGCCAGGACGATTGCCGGAACCGAAGGTGCCCGTAATCCCTTTTTCTCACCGGATGGAAACTGGGTTGGTTTCTTTGCTGGCGGGTACTTGAAGAAGGTTTCACTGCTTAGTGGTGCTCCCCAGATCATCTGCAAAGCTGAATATGGGGCCGGCGGAACATGGGGCGGTGACAACACCATTGTGTTTGTCAAGTGGGTTGAGAGTAATGGCCTCTTCGAAATCAAGGCAGATGGGTCCAGCCACGAAAGGCAGATAAAAGTGACAGTGGAAACGCCCTTCAATTGGTTTGGTTATCCGGAGTTCCTGCCTGATGCGAAAACAGTCATCGTTACCATCTCTCGCAGTCAGTATGAGAACTACATCGCGATAGTCTCAACAGAAACCGGCAAAACCCGGTTCTTGATGGAGGGAAGCGAATACGCCAGGTACTCGCCGACTGGCCACCTCATCTACAGCCGAACCGGGGAGGGGGACCTGTGGGCTGTGCCCTTCAGTGTCAGCGATCTCGAGCTCACTGGATCTCCTTTCCCGGTTCTGGATGGAGTGAGACAGTTTGCACTCTCTGAGACGGGGACGCTAGCGTACACTCCGGGCAGTGGTATTCAGCAGAATGACACCGTCGCGCTGGTAAACCGGAAGGAGGAAATCAAGCCTTTGCCAATACCACCGGGCGCATTCCATGGGCTTCGATTTTCCCCTGATGGCAAGCGTCTGGTCTTTAGCTGGCACCAGGCCAGGGTGAACCTCTGGATCTATGAACTGGATCGAAACGTGTTGCGCCGATTCACTGATGATCAGGGAAACGATTGGACACCACTCTGGACACCTGACAGCAGGCACATTCTATTCCAGTCGAATCGCGCCGGCCAAGGGTTCCGACTCTTTCTGAAGGCCCTGGATGCGGAAGGTCCTGGAGAGCCGCTTACGGAGACTAGCCACAAACAGCAGCCCGGGTGCTGGACGGCGGACGGTAAGGCGCTCATATTCCAGGAAGGCGTTTTCCCCGAAACATTGCACGACATCATGCTCCTGCCGCTCGATGGAGACCGAACACCACGGCCTCTGTTGCGGACGAAGTACAACGAGCGTTTTCCTGTACTTTCGCCTGACGGGCGGTGGCTCGCCTACGGTTCTGACGAATCTGGCCGTTGGGAGGTCTACGTACGACACTATCCGGATCTAGAGGATATTACACGGATTTCCATCGAAGGGGGCGTTGCCCCCATGTGGAACCCTGACGGCAACGAGCTCTTCTACTGGGATACCAATCGTCAAACGTTGGTCTCTGTGTCCGTGCGCGCCGGCCGCGCGCTGGAAATCGGAAAGCCGAAACTCTTTGCCCGCGGCAACTTCTCGTTCGGCAACAACTCGTGGTACCGCAGCTATGATATGGCGCCGGACGGCAAGACACTTGTCATGATTCTCAAGGGAACATCAGGACCGAGCCCTAGGCAGTTCAATGTTGTGCTCAACTGGTTTGAGGAACTGAAAGTGCGGGAACATGGAAGCAAGCCATTGGCCGGATCTCAGTGATGTGGTCCATCGGGCGCTCTTGAATGACAGAAACGGATGAGGTATGTTTCCTATGATCGGCAAGGTTGTTTCCCACTACAAGATCCTCGAGCACCTCGGCGGCGGGGGCATGGGCGTGGTGTACAAAGCCCAAGCCGCTTCTTCCCTCGATCACTACAATATCTGCAACATTCACGAGATCGGTGAATTGTCATGTCGGATGGATTCGTGATTCCATCGACAAGATCATGCATTCTTTTACGGAGGATAGCGATGAAAGGCGTCTTTGTTTCTCTTCTCTTGCTCGCGCTACTATCCACACGGCTTCTCGTGCTTGCACAGGACCGCCGTGACCGTGCTGTCTTCGAAGTGAAGAACGACGCCATGAAGGACTCCATCAAGGCCGCATTGAAGAAAACCGATCCCGACAAAACGTTGAAGAAAGAGATGCAAGTCGATTTCTCGGCCATCAAGGCACCGTCGGGCGTTGCTGACTTTGCAAGCGTGTGGCATTTTCCCCCTATTCTCCAGGGATTATCGGGCATGTGCTGGTGTTTTTCCACAACCTCCTTCTTGGAATCGGAAATCTATCGACTGACACAGCGCAAGATCAAGCTTTCCGAACTGCACACAGTGTACTGGGAATATGTCGAGAAAGCGAGAGCGTTCGTGCAGACACGCGGAAAGACGCATATCGGCGAAGGGTCAGAAGCAAATGCGGTGTTCCGCATCTGGAAGAAATATGGCGTCGTTCCGGAAGAAACCTTCACGGGTCTCACGACAGACGCCAAATACCATGATCACGGGAGCGCGCTCTTCAAGGAATTCAAGGCATATCTCAACAGTGTCAAAGATCAGAACGCCTGGAACGAAGAGGAAGTTGCTGCAACGGTCCGTTCAATTCTCGACCACTATCTGAGCGCGCCGCCGACAATGTTTACCGTGGGAGAGAAACAAATGACGGCGAAGGAATACCTTGCCAACGTTGTTCGTCTAAATCCTGACAATTACGTTGACCTGTGCTCATCACTTGAGAAACCGTACTTCAGGAAGATGGAATTCGAAGAGCCGGACAACTGGTGGTACGACAAGGACTTTTACAACATTCCCCTCGATGATTTCATGCACATCATCAAGCGGGCTATCCGGGACGGCTATTCAATGGCAATATGTGGTGACATACACGAAGCGGGGTACTCCTATGGTTCACCTGGGATCGCCGTTGTTCCCTCGTACGATATTCCATCAGCAGGAATCGATGAACTGTCACGCCAGTTCCGCGTCAGCAATGCCTCCACCACCAACGACCACTGTCTGCACCTGGTAGGATATGTGGCGAAAGACGGCAAGGATTGGTTTTTGATCAAGGACTCGGGGAGCATGGCCTACAATAACACATCCCCCGGGTACTACTTCTATGACGAGGACTTCGTGAAATTGAAAACTATGACCGTTTCTGTTCACAAAGATGCTGCACGCGGGTTGTTATCGAGATTTGCAGAGTAGGCTTCGTCCAGGCGCGTGAGCTGGTTCTTCTGAAGGAGTCGGCACGCAATTGTTGAGGTAAAATGAAGGCTCGGTGATTCCCGGGCCTTCTTCATTTGGTTCAAGGAAACTGTTGAGCGCTGGGGCTACTGAGGGAGTGGAATGGGCTTAGAATCGAGGTCAAAAGGGAGTGAAGAGGACCTTTTCAGGGGGTGAAACGAAGAAGAATGCATGAAATATGGAGCTCGATTTCGATAGGCGCCAGCCACAAATCTCTCTTTCAGGAGACTAGCTACTCTTTCATCCCTTTAGTTGATTCATCTTAGGGTTCCGTCCGGTATACTTCATCAGATTCAGCATCATGAGGAACCAAGAGGGGCAAAGTTCTCCGTCGGCCATCGAGCCGCCGCTCTGGACCCTCTCATGTGGAGCCCACCCCGACGACCCCCCTAGCTGGCAATCTCGGTCGTGCCTGTCGAGTGTCTCTCCGATCGCTATTGGCACCAATGTTGCGTTCATAGTGCACTGTGCAGAAGCAGCTCTGAGGTTTATTGAAGGAGAGAAGAAGCTATGATATCACCGGACTACATACGAATCCTCAAGCTCGACAAAGTTGCCATGAAGTCAAAGACACTGCCGGAGTTTCTCCAGGCCGTGAAAGCGCGTCTGGAATTTGCCAAGAATCTCGGAGTGGAAGGGACCTTCCCCTATTTTGTGCAGCAAGCGTGGCTGGTATTCGGCGATGGTAAGTGATCCAGGAGAGGGAGACTAACGCGCTCTCCACTTCCCCAATGTCAATTGTCCACAGTCCATCGTCTATTGTCCCGTCCCGGTAATCTGAACTGCGCCGGGTCAACTGCAAGCATAGGCCTTATAGACAACCAAGGAGGTTGCCATGATGCTGGAAAATCGGATTAGGATTGCGCCCAATACAACAGTAGCATATGCCGACGAGGAGACACACAAGTTGGTAGTGGAGTTTGCCATCCCGGGAGCACCAACGGATACCATCGATCTGAAGATCCTGGCAGACAGCGTCCACCTCACAGCACCAGCAAGGGACCTCGAGTACGTTTCAGCACTGGCTTTGGCTTGGCCGGTGAAACCTGAGAAAGCCGAAGCGATCTACGAGCACGGTCTGCTCCGAATCGAGGTGCCCTTCAAAGACCCGATGGAAGATGCTGTGAAGGTCGCCATCAAGGCAGGGGGTGCGGAACCCAAGACTAAGAAAATCGAAGCCTCATGACCCGTTGAGTTGTGAGAGTCTCTTCTCGTAATACCACGGATGAGCCCGATTCATCAGGCCGGACACTTCCGCTGCAGGTGGCAGCTGGGTTCGAAGCGTGCGTAGCGTGCGAGGGAAGGACTATGACCTTCCATCAATGCTGACCACGTTGCCCCGGCCGCCCGTCTAGCCCCTTTTATCAAATAAAAAGAGTCCTCCCGTTGTGGAGCGCAGTGCGTAATTAAGATGCACCGATGGTTGGAGCGTTTGTACTTTCACGCACTGCACGGTTACCGCTTGGGTGGTATGTCCCCATTCTCCTAGTTGGGGAAGAGGGTGAGCAACAGTGGGGTCTCAGCTGGATTGTCGTTGACTTTCTTCTATCCGATTACCATATTGTGCCCAAGCTTGCAGATGTCGAATGCGGGATTCCCGCGACAGACCTGGAAGCGCACCTGCACTCCCTCCTCTCCCGCGGGTTTCACCTTCCGCATTCGGTTGTAAGATCTTGCAGTCTCACGTTTGCTCGCACGATGGCTTCCCCAGCCATCGAGCCGCCACTCTGGACCCTGTTCCAGTTCCTCCGTTGTAGAGCCCACCCCGACGACTCTCTGGCCTAATGCAGCCACCGTAAAGGCAAAGATTGACGCAGCCTACACGGCCCAAGAACAGGCGGCCGTGAAGGGAGATGCGACCGCCGCAGCCAGCAACTATGAGGAGAATGCTGTCATCCTGCCGTCGAACATGCCCATGGTCAAAGGCAGAGCAGCCATAGAAAAGACGATGAAAGGTTGGCTGCAGTCAGAAATGAAGATGAAAGAATTCACCAGTACCACGATCTCAGTAGAAGGCGCCGGTGAGTTCGCGATCCAGCTCGGGAGATATTTCCAGACTTACGAGATGAGTGGGAAGGTCGTCGCTGACACGGGCAAGTTTGTGACCGTTTGGAGAAAGCAGGCAGATGGATCCTGGAAAATGGCCTACGACATCTGGACCACGGATATTCCTGCTCCCGCGATGCCTCCAGAACCTGAAGCAAAGAAGAAGAAATAGTCGTGCTCCTTCAACCCATCAACGACCATCCGCTACGGGCTGCCTCAGAGGTCAGTTGTGAATCTGACAGTCTACAACACTCTTGGCCCACAGGTCGTCCTTCTCCAGAATGGCGAACGGGAAGCCGGTTATCATGAGGTGAACGACCAGGCGCTCAAACTTGCCACATGAGTCGCAAGATTCTTGATGCTGTTTCACAGCCTAATGCACGCTAGGCGGTTCTGCGCTCGCGGACTGATTGGGTCAGCGGGTTGGGGCTTGCACTGCAGCTCAAATCTATCAATGGAGGGTAAACAGATGGATACCAAACGGTTCGTGGTCGGAACGATCGTCGGCGCCGTTGTGCTGTTCATTTTTGGCTACGTCATATTCGACTGGGCCTTCGCGGCCTTCTATGCCGCAAACGCCGGCTCGGCCACAGGCGTGGATCGAGGCGAGGTATTGTATTGGGCGCTGGTGCTGGCGAATCTGGCGTATGCGGCTCTCATCATGTACGCGATCGGGAATCGAACTGGCACCCTATCGATCCTTCGAAGGCGCGAAGATCGCAGCGATCGTGGGCTTTCTTCTCTGGTTCACCGCGGACTTCATGCTCTACGGTTACACGAACCTCTCGAACCTGACGAAGACGATCGTTGATCCTCTCCTCGAGACTCGTGCACGGCGGCATCGCTGGCGCCGTCATTGCCGCGGTGTTGAAGAAAGTGCCTGCCTCCGGTCCCAAGCCCGCGTGACCGGGAACCGTGTGGCCGGGAAAAATCAAATCCACCTCTCACATTGTGTAAACAAAGGGTTCGGCATTTATCACCGAGCCCTTTCATGTTTAGAGCAGGGGTACGGTGTAGCGTTGGAGTTTCTTAGGGAGTAAAAATGCCCTTTGGACCAGGTGAAACAGTGGAAAACGCCAGAAAGAAGACTGTACGGTGCTCTCGCTCAGATCCGGGCGGAAGGGACGTGTGAAGTGCGGTGAAGTCCCGCGTGCCGTGCATACTCAACCACTTCGTCATATTCACGAACGTCGATCAAGCGATTTAGCTCCGGAATTTTCTGGGCTCGATACGAGGGGTGATACTGATCCATTATGTTAACGTACGAATCGAGCGAAATTTCCGTTGCGATGAAGTCAAGCACAGCACGTGAACCTCCGATGCCGTTCGGCAACACGAGGTGCCGAATCAGAAGTCCACGTCGCGCGATGTCCCGTTCGTCGCAGACCAAATTACCCACCTGCCGGTGCATCTCTTTCACTGCAGCCCGAACGACCATCCAGTAGTCCTTGGCACCAGAATAACGTTGTGCGATTTGGTTGTTAGAGTATTTGATGTCCGGCATATAGATATCAACGATATCCTCCAGCAACTTTAGCGTGTACACAGATTCGTATCCACCGCAATTGTAGACCAGAGGAATGGACAATCCCATTTTGACTGCTTCTGCGATCGCTTCGACGATCTGTGGTATGAAGTGTGTCGGCGTTACCAGATTGATGTTATGGCATCCGTGTGTCTGCAATCGAAGCATGCATTCCGCGAGTTCTTGAATGGAGACGGATCTTCCCTGCCGGAGCTGGCTGATCTGATAGTTCTGGCAAAATGCACATTTCAGGTTGCACGACGAAAAGAAAATCGTGCCTGAGCCATACTTGCCAACCAACTCCGGCTCTTCGCCAAAATGCGGTCCAGCATGCGAAACAACGACAACATCTGTGGAACGGCAAACGCCCCGTTGCCCGTTCAGGCGATGAGCTCCGCACTCACGAGCACAGACAACGCAAGCGCGAAGGAGTTCTCGTAGCTGCGCTGCGCGAATCTCCAGTTCGTTGACCGTCAATCGCGAGCGATAAGATGGCTTCATGTGAGAGATTTCCCAAGCAAGTCTCGCGCCGGCAAGATGGTCATTCAACTCACCGTGCAATCGGGAGGACACATGAGGCATGTAGCAGCGTTGGGTACTCAAAGACTCGTCGCCGTCATCATGTTCAGATGCTTCGGGTTCCCCAATTGACGTGCACGCCATCGCTGGTGTATCAGCTCTTCTTTGAGGTGATCACCGTTGTGCGAGGTAGCAGTTGCGTCACCTCAGTGCTGCTGCAATATTGGCAGGTCGGCGCAGCGGATTTGTCGTGTTCAGCGATCGTAAGATGGAGGGTAAAGGTCTTCTTGCAATCATTGCATAGGTACTCATAGTCAGGCATAGCTGTTGCTCCTTTCCATAAGCATGAAGACCATGCATCTGGTTGGACACAAGGCCTCTCTCAATACACGATAGCACACCAGAATCTATGGGGGATTTCGTCGAAAGTCAAATCAACAAAGACAAGAGAAATAGATTTGCAGGTACGCTTGACAATATGTATCCCCGAAAGTATCTTATGGATACTAAAGTCTCCATATGGATACAATAGGATCCAAGCCGGAGGTCGCCAATGGTTCTGTACCATGTTCTAGACCACGTGTTCTCGACCTGGTCGCATATTGCCGTCTTGCGGGTATTGAAGGACGTTCTTCATCCCTTGTCTGGGCGCGAGGTTGCCCGGCAGGCAGGGATGAACCATCGATCATGCTTGCGGGCACTGTCAGCGCTTGAGGAGCTTCGTCTTGTGACCAGACAGCGGGGCGGAAGGGACCACTTCTTCACCATGAATCGGCAGCACCGTCTGCTCCATGATGGGATTCTCCCACTCCTTGAGGTAGAGGCGGAGTTTGCGAATTCCGTAGGAAGCGCTCTGAGTCGGAATCTGCGGAGGGACGTGACTTCGTTGATTCTCTTCGGTAGTGTTGCCAGAAGGGAGGAGACACCAAGCAGCGACTTGGATCTCTGCCTGATCGTTCCGACCTCTGCGACAAAACAGAAGGCACTCGAAAAGGTGCATGCCCTGGCGCCGGCTGTCCTACGTCTCTATGGCATTCGCATTTCTCCGCTTGCCTACAGCGTGCAGGAATTCCGTCGGGCGGCGCGCCAACATCGACCGCCGGTAAGGGAGATCATCTCAGAAGGAAGGGTGCTGGCGGGTGCGTCACTTAAGGAGGTGCTCGATGGCACGAAGTGGCGTACGAAAGTCGGTTGACCGTTCGAAGTTCAAGTCTTACCTGCAGGTTGCAGACGGGTTCCGACAGGCTGCCGACACCGCTTTGGACTATGAGTACTGGAATGCTGCGGGCTTGCTCATGGTCCATGCGGCAATAGGCTACACGGACGCGTTGACGATTCGAATTGCGGGGGTGAAGAGTCAGGGCGAGGATCATCACGAGGCGATTGCGCTTGTCCCTCTGCAATATTCCATCCGTGTCAAAATGCCACCACGGATCATGAGTTGAGCGTGGTGTTCTGTGCAATGAGAAGGTAAGTTGGGAAGAGTTGTCGATTGAAGAAGAGGGAAGTGCACACAAATTCTCTCCGAAGAGTCACATTTCCCTCGGCGAGGCAATAGATTTCCCGCAATCCATCTGTGAATTCTTCGTAGATGAGATACCTGGTCGCTTCCTACGCGGCGCGTCTGAAGTAATAGTGATGCAGCCCATTCACAACAGCCACCTTGTCGATCTGCCCGTCGAAGTAGTCCCGCAGGATTCCTCGCAGATGCGTTTCATTCAGAATGATCAAGTGGTCCAAGCATTCCCGCCTTATGCTTCCGATTATTCTTTCCGAGTATCCATTTTGCCACGGTGACCGGTATGCGGTCAGAAGTGGTTCCATGCCGAGACCAGAAACAACCTGCGTGAAGACTTCGCCGAACTTCGTATCACGATCCCGTATCAGGAACCTCGGTGGTTCCTCATCGCAGAACACATTTCGCAATTGTTGAGCGGACCACTGGGCTGTGGGATGGGCAGTCACGTTGAAGTGAATGATTCTTCTTCTGTTGTGAGAGAGGAAGACTAGGACGTAAAACAGCTTGAACGTGATGGTCGGAACAACGAGGAAGTCAACAGAGACGATTTGCGCGGAGTGGTTCTTCAAGAAGGTTTTCCAACGTTGCCGGGTTGTCCTTTGAGGTCTCTTGGGCATATATCGCTGTACAGTGGCCTCTGAGAGATCAAAGCCCAATTTGAGGATCTCGCCGTGAATTCTCGGGGCGCCCCATAGAGGGTTGTCGTTTGCCATCTGTCTGATCAGGTCGATTTGGGCCTGTGGGATCTTCGGTCTGCCCGCTTCGGATCGACTCTTCCATTTCCAGAACAATCTGAAGCTTTGCCGGTGCCACCGGATGACTGTTTCCGGCTTGATGACCAGCAGCGTCTCCTTCCAAGAGCCGAAAACATTGGTCATGGTGCTGAAGAAGAATCTGTCGGAGGACCGCAGTCGGGGTCTCGCGGACGTACGAGCGAGTATTTCGAGCTGCTTTCGGAGGAAGATGATCTCCAGCTGAATCTGAATCCTTGATCTGAAGAATCGGAGACAAAACGAGAGAAAGGAACTGAGCATCTGGGCTTCTGTCCGGTTGGTTGGCACACAATTCAAAGTAGCGAAAGTAGTCTGGATTCGCTATTTTGGACTCGGATGGAGTTTTGACGAGGGACAGGCCCACGACAGTCCGGCTTTTGGGACACAGCTCAATTGCCACTTCATACGGGTCGCCATATGAAAAGCCGCCTGAAGAATGTTTCTTTCCAGTTCCACAGAAATGTTGTACATAATATTCTTAAACGCCATTTTACCAATGACCGCTTTCTCCTCCCCCTCTCGGCCAGCTTCTTCATAACCCTCCGCTGCAATCTAAGATGTTCTTACTGCAATACCCTCGTGCCAAACTATCCCGAACTCGATACAGAACAGATATTCACCCTGCTCGAAAAAATACGCCCCAAAACCCCCGGCCTGTATATCACCGGCGGCGAACCCTTTGTTCGCAAGGACATAAGAACTATCCTGCAAAAGGCGGTTGAACTTAAATTCAAACCCCTCTGGATGATCACAAACGGATTGAACCTTCATGAGAATATTGACTGTCTCGAATACCTCGACTACCTCGTTGTCAGCCTCGATTCTCTTAATATCAGTAAATGGGACGGTATCCTCGGCGTAAAGGGCGCTTCGGCCAGAATAATCGACAACATAAAATATGCCGCCTCACTCCAGGGAAAATATGACTTCGTCATGGTTGCCAATAATCTCATCAACACTGAATTGATTGAGGATGCCTATGATGTTATCCGGTTCTGCAACGAGCACGACATATATATCGCCCCACAGCATATCGACAGCTGGCTCGAAGCCCCCGAGAACCTCCCGGCTAACCCCGGTTTCGTTAAACTCATCAAAGAAATAAAAAGAATGAAACAAAGCGGATCAAATAATTTTGTGGTTACTGATATGTTCCTTAACAGCATGCTCAACTCCACCGTCCCCAACTGCTACCCAACTATGAATCCCAGAATCTTTCCCGACGGTGCCGTCTTCTATCCATGCATGACTCTTAACAGAGTGTACGGCAATCTCTTCAGCTATAACAGCCTCCACGAACTCATGTTAGAAGCCTATGATAAGGAAAAGCTCCCCGACTGCACGTGGAACCCCAAACGTTGCACACGCAACTGCATCGTCGAAATTAACCTCTTCGTCGATAAGCCGGTCAGCTATCTGAAAGACTGCCTCGATAATGTGACTCTGAAAGCGTACCCGGACAGCCCAAAATGAACGGCATCTACGCAGGCATCGATATCGGCTCGTCAGCAATTCGACTGGTTGAACTGAAGAAAGAAGATTCAGAAACCCTGATTATTAACCGTCTCTCTGCTGAACATCATAATAATCCTATTGCCGCCCTCAAGAGCCTCCTTGAAAGCTCCGATATCCTCCGCCTCAGCGGTATCATTGTTACCGGCTCCCTCTGCGGCGTAACCCGGTTTCCCCAGATACCTCCAAAGTATGCGCGCGTTAAAGGTTTCAATTACCTGCATGATACCGGTAATTGCGTTGTTATATCAATCGGAGACAAGACAAATTCAATTCTCGAAATTCATGATAAACACATCTCCTCCTTTCATGAGAACTCAAAATGCGCGCAGGGGAGTGGTAACTTTCTTCTCAACATCCTCTCCAGGTTCAATATTCCGAAAGAGGAACTGAATTCAATTGACCTCAATTCTTACAGTCCCTCTAAACTCTCCGGTCGATGCCCTGTTCTCATTAAGACAAATATCACTCATCTCCATAATACCGGTGAATCAAAAGAGAGTATCCTGGCGGGACTACTGGATATCATCTGTGATAATATCATCATTAGTTATAAACCAGGCTCACAAATTACATCTGCGCTCCTCACCGGGGGTGTCTCCTCTGTCCCTCGGGTCCGGAATAACTTTCTAACATTTTTCCGTTCAAAGGGAATTAACCTCCTTCCCGATCACAACGACAACCATTTCATCGATGCCATCGGCGCTGCTTTATCAGCCATCGATAAAGGCCCGGCTGATATCAATGTTAATGATTGTTTCATAACCGAAGAGAGTTGTCCCTGGGAAACAACTTCTCCGCTCTCTCTGTTTGTTTCCAAAGTAAAAAGAGCAGAAACTCGAAAACCCGCTCTTCCTAGACAAACATCTCCATGGACTGTTGCCGGCATCGATATCGGCTCCACAGGTTCCAAGCTCGTCATTCTTGATTATGAAACCGAACGCATTCTCCACGAAGACTATATTCCTACTAACGGGGAACCGGTACATGCCCTTAAGACGCTCCTTCACAATGCCATCACAACACTGAATTCCGAATCTGCCATAAGCCTCTTCGCAGTTACTGGAAGCGGACGTATGCTCACAGGCTCCCTTCTTCGCACTCTCTTCGGCGATGAAAACGTCTATATCGTAAATGAGATTATCGCGCATGCCAGCGGCGCCCTTTATTATGATAAGTCCGTCGATACAATCATCGAAATCGGCGGGCAGGATTCCAAGTTTATCCGGCTCTCTGACGGTATCATCACCGACTTTGCCCTCAACGAAGCCTGCTCCGCCGGCACCGGCTCCTTCCTTGAGGAATTGTGCGAAAGGTTCGCCGGTTTCAATGACTTTCACAATCTCAGCTCGACCGCACTCAACAGCTCCGGGGGAGTTTCACTCGGCCAGCATTGCTCAGTCTTTATCTCCGATGTTATTGAAAAAGCTGTCGCCTCCGGGTGCGGCACAGGCGCCATCGCGGTTGGATTGTTCGATTCCATAATCGCCAATTACATGAACCGGGTTAAGAAAAACCGGCCGGTGGGGAAAAGAATATTTTGCCAGGGAATGCCATTCGCTATGGACGCCCTTGCTTGCGCGGCCGCACGCTATACAGGCAGGGAGGTCACAATTCCCGCCAGCCCCGGTACGGTTGGGGCTCTCGGCGCCTCACTCCTGGCCAAAAAGAAACTGACGCTGAACAAAACAATATCTCTCGATATCAATTCAGTGTTTAGTATAACCCAGTCAGGTAAAGATAACTTTATCTGCAAATCAAATGAGGGATGCTCTCAGAAAGGGAACAGATGCTCAATCGAAAAAGTCATATTTCAGGATCGGCAAAAGTCGAATGAATATTACTGGGGGGGGGCATGCTCGCTATGGGAGAAGCAGAAGAAGGAAAGACTGCCCGCCGGCTTTCCGAATCCATTCCTGGAAAGAGCCCTGCTAGTCGAAAGCACAAAAAAGAATCTTCCGTATCATAAGGGGGGGAAGTCCATAGCCCTTACCGACAAATTTCACCTTGTGGAATTGTTTCCTTTCTTTGCTTCATTCTTCTCTCGCCTTGGCTTCAATGTGGTTACCGAAGATGATGATTATGAATCCTTCCTCCGGAAAGGGAAGCAGAATGCCAATGTCACTCTCTGCTCCCCGGCTCTAATGTATACAGGGGAAATGCACTCCCTGTCTGAAAAGAATCCCGGCTATCTCTTTAATCCTGTATTTATCAATTCCCTCCATTGCTTCAATGATAAAGCAACTTCCGCGTGCCCCCTCATCCAGGGAAGCTCATATTTCATAAAGAACTCCCTCACAGGAAATACTGAGTGCAAAACACTCTCCCCTCTCTTCAGGATCGGCAGGGAGAATATCCATTCAAAGGAATTTTATGAAAGCTGTCTTGCGGTTTCTCAGTCGCTCGGAGTCGACAATACCCGCATGAGAAATGCTTTTGATTCCGCTATCAGAGCGCAGGAGGAATTTGCATCCCGGTGCCTCGAAGTCGGAAGATCCGCTCTGAAAGTCTGCAGGGATAGTCATATTCCCCCCGTCATCGTTCTCGGCAAAGTATACTCCATACATAATCCCTGGCTCAACTCAAACGTTCCAGCGTATCTCCGCGAACTCGGCGTCATTCCCATTCCAATGGACTGTATCGCATTTGAGAACAACTCCTCCGGCTTCTCCGGTGTCTATTGGGGCTATGCCCAGAGCGTTCTCAATGCTGCTGATCACATACGTAAGGATCCCGGCATCTACTCCGTTTTCTGCTCAAACTATTCCTGCGGCCCCGACAGTTTCCTCGAAAGCTACTACAATTATATGATGAATGGCAAACCCTCCCTCATAATTGAAAATGACGGCGATCCCGGAAATATCGGAACAAAAATGAGACTCGAAATATTTCTGCACTGCGTAAGTGAATTCAGAAAATCATCCCGCGACAATATCCCTCCCGAGATGTCATCTGTCTTCGCAAAGGCGCGTGTTACGCTGAAGAGCATTGTGAAGACAAATGATAAGATTCTACTGCCTTACATCGGCCACTCCTCCGGAATGGTTGCGGCCGCTCTACGAGGAAGCGGTATCGGGTGCGAAGCCCTCCCTCAACCCGATCATGAAGCGTTTGCATATGGAAAAAGATTTACAAGCGGAAAGGAATGCATGCCGATGTCAGTTACACTTGGCAGCCTCCTCCGCTATATCTATGAGACCCCCTTCCTTCAGGAGAATTTCAAGATATACTATTTTATGCCAGGCAGCGAAGGCCCCTGCCGCTTCGGCAATTATAGCGTTCTCGATAAGCTAATCATCAACAATCTGGGACTGCAGAGGCGCGTCTTTATCCTCTCAACCGCAGATAATGAGCTCTTTGATGGAATGCCCTCCGCCCTCGACGTACTTATTTATCTGGCGATGATCAGCATCGACAATCTTGTCGCGTGTACCGACTATGTCCGCCCGGTGGAAAATGCAAAGGGTGAAACGGATAGGCTTTTTGATCACTACCACTCTCTTATGATTAACAAACTTGAAAGCATTAATTGCTTTGATGTAAGTGATATGAAGCTGATGTATGAGATAGTCTCCGGTCATCTCTTCGGCTTTTCAACACTGTTCAGAGAAGTTGCCCGTGATCTTGCCCCCCTGATCAGTGGCAGAAAAGTAAAAACAGTCTCTCTTGACGGCGCCCTCTATGTCAGGCTCGATCCCTTTTCAAATCAGAATATTGCCCGGAAACTGGAAGAGAAGGGACTCAGAATCAAACGCGTTCCCTTTACCGAATGGATCGACTTCCTTAACCTTGCGAGGGAATCAGAATTGCCGTCAAGCCTGAAGAATATCCTGAAACAATATCTGAGGCACAGAATACGAACAGTTCCAACTTCAATACTCCATAAGAATGCGGGAGTTCCCATATTTCCTGATCTGAGGAGTGAGATTAAAGAGATCTCTCCGTATATCGGATTTGATTCAATCGGCGAGGCGGTATTATCCGTTGGTGGTTCAATGGTTCAGCATAAGAAGAATGAAGTTGATGCTTTGCTCACTATCGGACCCTCGGAATGCCTCCAGTGCAAAGTTGCCGATTCAGTTACAAAGATCATGTCCGGTGAGAATAATATGATCAGTCGGTCGGTAGAGTATAACGGCGACCCTATGGACCAATCAGTAATCGATGAGTTTGTTTATGACCTCGAAAACTCTTCTGTCTGGCATTCTGAAGGAACGAAATGAACGACCCCGTGGGGGGAGGTATTCCATCTGACCGTTGAAGTGCCAATATGTCGCTCTGGAAAGCATGGCCCACTTTCAGAGCAATCAAGATTGCCTTCCTTGCCGCCTTCCTTCGTTTGTTTTTCCTGGCCCTCGGGTCAAAACGAGATGTCCTCTCCAAAAACGCTCTGCTCAAGAAGGAAAACGAGATTCTGCTGCGGAGAGTTGGGAGGAAACGGGTTCATTTCCATACTGAATGTCTTGCATACAATCCCGTGTAGGTCAGAACAGGAGTGGAAGGGCCGAACTTGACCAGCATCATGGAACGGTTTGTCAGGACAGTGCGAAGAGAGGCGATGGACAATTTTCTGCTGACTGGCAGGAGTCAGGCTCAGAGGATTCTGGAGGAGTATGTCGCGTTGTATAATGGTCAGCGACCGCATTAGGGGCTTCAGCAACACATTCCGAAGCCGCGCGAACTGGAGAAGACTGGGGGTGCGGTCCGCAAGAATGCTGTTCTGGGTGGGCTACATCACCACTATTACAGACAGGCGGCGTAAGGGATGGAAGAAGTCCCCCTTACGCGCTACTTCGTACGCGGATGGAGTCTTGAAGAGGCGCAAGCCCGAACTACTCCGTCAATTGGACGCGGATCTTCATGCCAAGAGCGTTGGCATATTTTTCGAGAGTGGATAAGCGAATGTCTTCGGCGTGGTTCTCAATTCTCGAGATGGCAGATTTCTTGGTTCGGAGTTTGCGGGCGATGGTCTCTTGAGTCACTCCTGCCTGCTCACGGGCTTGACGCAACATGACACTGAACTCAAAGGCGCGATATCCAGACTCAAAGTCTTTCGCGAATCTCGGGTTCTTCTGTTTGCGGCGTTCGATATATTTCTCAACATCGCTCATGATCTTTCTCTCCTCTGCAAATAATTCAGTCTTCGTGCCTCAGCGAGTGCAATTTCTCGAGGGGGCGTTTTCTGCTGCTTCTTCGTGAAGGCGTTGGTCACAATCAAAAGTGTAGGACCATCGAAGAATCCTAAGAATCTATAGCTCTTTCCTCCGATCTGTGATCGGATTTCCCAAAGATGCTCAGTTCCAACGAGCTTCTTTAAGAACTGTTCGGGGATCCGGTCAAGTCTCTCGACAACACGCATCACCCAAGCGACCTTCTGAGCATGCTTATCAGACAGGGAATCGGGAAAAATGCCTCAACAGGAGACCTGTTGTTTTCGGTCCGATAGAACTGAATGGATCGCATGGAACCAAGTTAACGTATTTGTGAACATGTGTCAAGGTGCTTCAAGGATGATTGCGGGCGGTCACCAGACCATTTCACGTCCGGATCACCGTAATCTGTGTCTCCCTTCGGAACTTACTGTAGACAGATTGTGAGCGATCTGTGTAATTCAATGCTCTCCATGTAATTCAAATCTGCCCTCATTTCACGCGATTCCGAGATTACCCCAATCTTCGGGATCAAGAGATCCCGGGTTCAAATCCCGGCGCCCCAGCGAAAAACGCCCCTATTTGGGTTCTGCAAATACGAATGTACCCGATTTGTGCGGTTTTCTTGCACTTCGTGCAGAATAATCGGTCAATGATGACCTGTTTTCGCTGGGTATGACATGACGCTTGGCCCGGAACCAAGAGGTGCCGAGGCCAATTCCCGGGTCCCTGCCGAAGAGAGACAGTTTCAAAAGACTAATCGTCACAACTCTCAAACACGGAAAAGCAGCTTCCACAAAAGGAAGCCGCTTTTTTTTCTTCTTGACTTCCTGGTCGGTCCCTGTGCCTCTTCAATATTCCATCCGGTGCAAAATGCCATCGTGGATCATGAGTTGAGTGCGATGTTCTGTGCGATCATGGAATGATTCTTCCTCTGTCTCGAGAGAGGGCGGGCAGTCCGCGATGTTACCTATTGTCAACCGGCCATTCGAAGCCCTGGTGAAAGTGCGGCATTCACCGGCGTGAATACACTTTGATGTCCAACCCTCCGGATAGCACCTCCGCCGGGATAAGCAAGGAGCCATCCCGGCGTGGGGATATTTTCTTGCCATTGATCAGCGCGTAGTTCACCTCACCTGCTCTGTCGATCTCGAGCCTGATCCTGGACGAACGGAAACGCAGATCAGCTCTGCATCCGCCCTCGCCAGGAAACAATGCAGGGCGAACAACCAGGTCGCTCCCTTCAAAGGAGAGGCCGAGCCAGTGTCTCACCGCAAACAACGCCACCTCGGCCGATGCCCAGGGGACGATGCCCGCACCAGGGACCTGTGATCGTATCAGAGGAATCTCCTCGAACCAGGCTCCGGCACTTCCGCCCTCGACGTGCAGAAGCCAATCGAGTGAACGGCGGCTCCTGTCGTAGAGGCCGGCATCGTGTTGTGCACGGGCGATGGAAGCCGTTGCAAAACTCCATGGTCCGGGTTGATCCTGCTGGGAGCTGGAATGATACCGTTCATACCCGCCGAACTCCCAACGTGCATTCCAGATTTCTTCCAGCCGGTCAAGGGTCTTACGAGCCAATGCGGATTTAGGGTCTACAACCTGAAGCACGATCGGAAGAACAGAGCTCGCATCGGGATTCAGCCGGTGGAACGCTTCAGTGGCGGCAGGATCGTCTCTCCTGAGATCGGACAGCTGACCTGGGATGAAGTCCGCGACCGAGCCGTCGATATTCCTCCGCTTTATGAGACTTCCCCGGTCCACCAGTGATCGTGACGGATGATCAAGCATCGCGTGTTGAAACACGTCTGCCTCTGATCTCCAGAAGGCTGCTTTTTCCGGTACTCCCAGGTGACGCGACAGTTCGGCAGCGTCTCTCAGACCGCGTACCATGAACGTCTGGTACGCCAACTCATACCCGTCCTCGAAGGTGCGTTCCCAGTACTCACGCCGGTTGTGCACCATCCCCGTCGAATCGCGGAATCGGGCCTGAAGAGGCCGTTCGATCATGGCAATGATTCTTGCGCGGTGTTCTGAGATGAGCAGGCTATCGCCGGTCCAATCGCGGTAGGCCTTCAGAGCGTGTATCAGTTCGCCCATTTGATCGAATTCTTCGCGATCCGGGTTGTCGAACGCGCCTGAAGAAATCAACGTACCCTGGATTGAGACAAGATCGGTGAGAATGAGGGCCAGTAGTGCCCGGGCCGATTCGAAGTGGCCGGCATGGATCAATCCGAGAGCAACGTTTGAGCCATCGCGTACCCATTGATCGCCGTATTCGAAATTGCCTGCGTCCATCTTCCCATCCGACCCGACCATTCCGGGGAGCGCGAATCGTGCATGGTCGAACAGATCCTTGACGAGGGAGTCTCGTGTGGCAATGGAGCCCGTCTGGTCCCAGTACCTGCGTGTTTTCTCGATCTCGCGCCCAATCTGGGAAACCTTCATCTCCGCAAGCGCGTCAAAGAGCTTCTGCACTCCCGTTTTCACTTCAGGCTCCTCAGGCGCCGGGCCAGGCAAAAAACACCGTACCCGAACTCCCGCCCAACCCAGGAGCTCGGCGAACTCGATCCGTATGTTGTAGGTTTTGCCTGACTCAAGCACAATATCTCCTGTTCGCCGTACGTTTCGGGAATTCTCCCAGCAGTTGATAAGAAGCGTGTCGCCGACATACAGGCGGGCTCTCTCGTCAGCCACCAGGGAGAATCGATGCCGGCCGCTCCTCAAAGGGAGGAGTGACCCCGTCCATCGGACCGAAAAGGAATCAGCGCGGACTCCTTCTGCTGGCGAGGCGGTACCCCAGGATGGACAGAAGTTGGTGTCTACGCGAACGACTACCGGGGTACCATGGAGATCGGGATTGTTAAAGTATTCTCCCTTCAAACCTATGAGTCCACTCGTCTGCCTCTCCGGACGCAGAAGACCAGGTGCCAGCGGCCGGTCGTCACCGCACTCCTGCTCGTAGGAGTACCCCGCGGCAGGGATGCGCGTAGCAAGAAGTGTCGTCTCGGCGACCTGGCTGCCAGGAGCAATGCAGATCGGAAGCGATTCTATATACCCATGTCTTTCGTCGACAATCGCAGAGGCCTGTCCAACGAATCCAATTCCAAAAGCGACGTTCTCAGCGATCCCGACAAGCATGGACTCATGCGCAAAAAAGCGGCCTGGCGGGAGGGAGAGTCGGAGTCGAACTGTATCCGGCCCCGCAAGGTCTTTCCCTGTCAGGGTAATGTTCCGGACAAATGTATTCGAGCCTTCCAACGCTGTAAACGATTCCGTGACCTTGATGCCTCCAGCCCACCAGTGGGCCTCCACCGAAGGGATACCATCGTGATATCTCCAATGCACGTTGGTGGTACGTCCGAGTGCGGTGAAGGGAACTCCCCGTAGGACGACTTCAAGCGCGCTTGCTGAACAGGCCTTTCCCGGAGTGTAGTTAAAGGCCCTTCCTTTCCTGAGCGTCTGGCAGGGTTTGTTCGCGTCAAAGAGCATGTATGTGACTGCGGGTTGCAGACCGGATTTGTCAGACTGGAGTATGAGCTTTGCATTGCCGCTTCGGAGCATGAAATACTCTCGTCCAGTTACGAACGAATTCAGGAAATCATCATTGACCTGACCTGACCCTCGAGCAGCCATGGTCAGCAAGAGGATGACACAGAGCGATAGGCCACGTAAAGCAGAGAAAGGATGCATTGTCTCTCACCTTCCTGGAGATTGTATCTCGTCACATCACCGTTTTGGCGGGATCGGTAGAAGAAGTTCTATAAATGTACACAATGTCTTTGTCAGATTCTACGGCTGGGAGGGATGGAATGAGTCCCCCTTGCGGGACAATTCCTACACGATCTTTCAGTATTTGTCCTACAGATATTTGACAATTCTTAGCGTATATTGCAGTAAAGGTTACAGAGGTCGGATGTGGGACTCACGCGCCGGATCTGGAAGCGCACCTGATCTTTGCCTCCATCTGCACTCCCTCCTCAAGCGCGGCATCAGTTCTCCACACAGCCAAGCAAAGCCTCGCATGTGCCAACTCCGAGGAGGGGGGGCATGTCTGAAAGTATGTCTGCCATTAAGAGCTTCCTCGTGCTATCGCTTATCCTTGCCTTTATCCGCGCCCCCGTCCATCCGCAACAAGACAACCTGGTATTCGAACCGCTCTCTGTTGATCAGGGCATGCCGACCGCCGTGAGGTACATCCTTCAAGATAGAACCGGCTATTTATGGTTTGGTACGTATAGTGGCCTTCACCGGTTTGACGGGTACAGCTTCGTGTCTTACAGACACGATGCTGGTGATACTTCGAGTATAGTTGACAACAACGCCTCCACCCTGTATGAAGACAAAGCGGGAGTGCTGTGGATAGGGAGCCCGCTTGGGCTTGACAAATTCGATCGCACAATCGGTACGTTCTCGCATTATGTACCTGATCCAGCCGGCAGAGGAGAAGACCCAGGCAATAAGGTTTTGGCGATTCGTGAAGATAGAAATGGTGCTCTCTGGGTTGGGACTGAGGGAGGGCTATATCAATTCGATAGAGCAACAGGGAAATTCACGGCGCTGAGAATTGGTACCACTGATTCCGTTGGCATGTCTCATAACCCTGTGAACGCAATCCACGAGGATGAAGAAGGATCGCTATGGTTTGCGACTCGTGAAGGGCTTGACAAGTATGACATTGAAGCGGGGGAGCTTATTCGTTGTTGGAATGACTCAGGCAATCGGCAAGGGCGGTGGGTAGATACTTCAATGTACTGTGTCAACGCACTCTGTGCCGATGAGACCGGGGTACTGTGGCTGGGGACGAATGGAGGATTGGTGGAGTTCAACCCCAGGACGGGGACCACTTCCCGTTATCGCTACAACCCCCCGAAAGGATACAATCAGGTCCACCAGATCTGCCAGGATGCCACAACCGGTTCCTTCTGGCTGGCGACCGGCAGATTGCTTCTCTCTTATGATAGACAGTCAGAAGCATTCACCAAATATGAGTATCGAACAAACGCCGTTTGTAACGAGCGATCCGGAACACTCTGGGCTGGGACAGATACCTACATACAAAAGCTCAACCGGGCAAAACAGCCCTTCAAGAAATATCCAATGGATATCACGGCCCAGGTGATCAAGAGCGGAAAGGAAGGAACACTCTGGATCAAAATACCTAACGGATATAGGAAGTTTGACATACGAAGAGAAGAATTCGTTCCGTTTTCGTTTGGCAAGAATATCGTGAAGTTTGTGTACAATTCGGGAGGTGAGGTGTTGCTCTACTGGGAAAACGATTTGCTGTCCACGGTAGATAGTTCTGGCGCAAGACATGACTGGGAGCCGTGCTCGCGATCGTTCGCGAATTCAGTTTCGGCCAGCTGGAAAGGGAGCAAAGGATACTGGTTCGGTACTCGCTTCGGCGGTCTCTTTCTTGTCGATTTCAAGAAGCCACGCTTCAGAGAAATCAGGAATGTGAGGCTACATATAGATCGCATCTATGAAGATACCGGCGGTGCAGTTTGGGTTGCCACCGCAATGGGCAAGTTGTTCTGCTGTGACCAGGCAGAGGATACAATCATCGAATTCATCCCCGAGTCCGGAAAACCTTCAGCGGTAAGTGGGAGAAGGTTTAATGACGTTCTTGAGGATAGCAAGGGGGGGCTATGGTTCGCTGCAAATGATGGCTTGTTAAAGCTCGACCGTTCAGCAAAGAAGTTCGTTCGCTATTTCGAAAAAGACGGTTTGCCCAGCAATGACGTACGAGGTGTTCTCGAAGATGATCATGGTTGTTTGTGGATTGCCACTAACAAGGGCATCTCGAAGTTCGATCCTGAGACAAATCACATCAAGAATTATGATGCTTCCTACGGTCTGGAACCGACAGCGGATGTGTTCCTTGGCAAAGGGTGCAAAACAAGAAACGGTGAAATGTATTTTGGAGGAGCGGGGGGGTTCACGCGTTTTCATCCCGACAGTGTGAAGGACAATCCGTTTGTGCCGCCGGTTGTGATAACATCCTTCAGAAAATTCGACAAAGCGTATCCACTCCCGCATGATGTCCGCCTCTCGTACGATGAGAACTTCATTGCATTTGAGTTTGCAGCGCTGAGCTACATAAGTCCGGAAAGGAACCAGTATACCTACAAGATGGAGGGACTAGACAAGGATTGGGTGCATTCAGGGACACGGCGTTATGCGTCCTATCCGGGCCTGGAGCCCGGTGAATACACGTTCAGAGTAAGGGGGTCGAACAACGACGGGGTATGGAATGAAGCCGGAACGTCGGTTTCGATCGTCATTTCTCCCCCCTGGTGGAAAACCACGTGGGCATATGCTCTCTACGCGCTGATGGTTCTTGGCACCCTCTATGTCACCTGGAAAATGCAGGTGAAGAGAATAGGAGAGAGGCAGGAATATGAGATGAGCAGGTTCGAAGCAGAGAAGCTGCGCGAGATGGATGGGATGAAATCGCGCTTCTTTGCGAACATTTCCCATGAGTTCAGAACGCCCCTCACGTTGATCCTGGGACCTGTCAAACAGATTATTGAGAGGACAGAGGAGGAAGACACCAGAAGCGGTTTGCAGGCTGTTCACCGGAATGCGGACAGGCTTCTTGGGCTTGTGAACCAGCTGCTTGATCTCTCCAAGCTGGAGTCGGGCGCCATGAAGCTGCGGACAGTCCGTCTGAATATCGTTCCACTGTTGAAAGCCCTGGTGCTGTCGTTCGCTTCGTATGCAGAACGGAAGCGAATCACGCTGACGTTCAACGTAAACGAAATGGAAATATCCACCTACGTAGACAGGGACAAGATCGAGAAGATCACCACCAACATACTTTCCAACGCGTTCAAATTCACTCCTGAAAGTGGAAGGATTGACGTGTCGGTGACGAGAACTGAAGACCGCGTGACCGTAGCTGTGGCCGATACGGGGATCGGTATTCCGGCCGACAAGATCTCCAGGATCTTCGATCGATTCTATCAGGTGGATGGAAGCCATACAAGAGAACAGGAAGGTACCGGGATCGGCCTGTCATTGACAAAGGAACTGGTGGAGCTACACAAAGGGACAATTGAAGTCGAGAGCGCAGCAGGAAAGGGAACAACAGTTGTGATTCACCTTCCTCTGGGGAAAGAACACTTGAAGCCGGAAGAGATATGCGACGTTGAGGAGGAGGGGAAGAGCGAACTGATTGCCAGGCCGACTTCCTCTGTTCCGGAGGAGCTGCTCAACCATGGAGTGACGAAGGCCGCGAAGCCTGAGATTGGCGTGTTCACGGAAACAGAAAAGCCACTGCTGCTCATCGTAGAAGACAATGCCGATGTCAGAGATTACATACAGAATGATCTCAAACGGGAGTATGGAATTCTGGAGGCTGTGGATGGAGAGGACGGCTGGAGGAAATCCCTTGAGCATATGCCTGATGTCGTTGTCAGCGATGTCATGATGCCGAAAATGGATGGGTTCAGCCTCTGTGATCAAATCAAAAAGGACGAACGAACAAGCCACATACCTGTCATCCTGCTAACGGCGAAGGCGTCGCAGCAGGACAAGATCGAAGGGCTTGAGACAGGCGCAGATGATTACATCATGAAACCATTTGAACCGGCAGAACTCAATGCAAGAATACATAATCTCATCGAACAGAGGAAGAGAATTCATGAGCATTTCAGAAGGCACGGATTGTATGACATAGAGGATAAAAGCATCACGCCTGTTGATCAGAAATTCCTGCAGAACGCTCTCGCAGTCATCACCAGGCATATGTCGGATCCCACATTCGGGGTGGAGTCACTGGCAGCGGAGTTGGCTGTGAGCAGATCGGTGCTTCTCAAGAAGATCGAGGCGTTGGTCGGCGAGCCGCCGAATGACCTGATCAAGAGGACTCGATTGACCACAGCTGCGAAGCTCATCGAACGCAGATTTGGCAATATGTCCGAAATCGCACTGGAAGTGGGCTTCAATAACCCGTCCTATTTCGCCAAATCCTTCAAGAAGCAATTCGGCATCAACCCCTCGCGCTACCTCCGCAATCCCATCTCGTAGTTGAAGGTGCGTATTCCCCCGGCAAGTCGTGAGACTTCGACGCAGCGCTTAACCCGCTCTCATCGAAGGAGTTATGGAAAATCGTCTTCCGTGAGAAATGCAAGATTGTCAGCATTTGACGCGTCGTTGCTAGAAAACATCTGTTTCGGCCACTAATATTGCTTGGTTGACCCTACACACCTCAAGACAGATAGGAGGCCATATGTCAGGCGCAATCAGATGTTGTCTCATTCTTGTCTCCTCAGTCCTGATCCTTCCTGACGCCCAGGCACAAAGTGGAGCCTGGACAAGGAAGAAAGATATGCCAACAGGACGGGCGGCGTCCTGTGCCGCTGTGGTCAATAACAAGATTTATGTGATCGGAGGAGTGGACAGAAATATTGTTGATTTGGCTGACTACGAAGTCTATGATCCTTCGGCGGACACCTGGGAGGTGAAAAAGCCACTACCGACACCCAGGGGTTTTGTTTCCGCGGCGGCAGTGAATGGCATCATCTATGCGATTGGCGGGCATTATATGGGTGCTGGTACCTCAGAAGTCCTCGCATACGATCCCGTCGCCGACACCGGCTGGACTCCAAAAGCACAGTTGCTGTCGCCCAGGTTCGGTGCAGCCGCAGGCGTGGTTGATGGAATAATCTATAATGTTGGGGGGAATCATACGGAGCACAATTGCGAAGCGTACAGTCCGGCAACAGACACATGGACGAGGAAAACCGATATCCCGGAGACCTTCGGAGGGATAGCGGTGGCTCCATGTGGTGGACTACTCTATGCAATTGGTGGAGGATTTAAGATAGTATTCCAAACAGTCTTCGCTTATGACGCGAAGACAGACGAATGGACAAAGAAGACAGACATGCCCACGCCACGAGGTTGGTCACACCCCGCCCCCGTGGTTGACGGGAGGATATATGTCGTGGGGGGGTATAAAAGCGTTTACGGTGAAGTGCTATCAAACGTGGAAGCGTATGATACGGTTTGGGGCTGGACAAAGGAACCGGACATGCCATTCATACGCACCATGTTTGCAGCCGCCGTAGTGAACGGCAAGATCTACGTCATAGGTGGGACGACTGACTTCGGTTCGGTCGAGAAGGATGTCTGGGAGTACGATCCGTTGTTCACGTCGGTGGGGAGGTTTTCTGAATTGCCGGGGCATTTCGTTCTTGGACAGAACTACCCCAACCCCTTCAACCCGAGCACGACCATCAAGTACGAGTTGCCCAAATCCTCTGAAGTGAGGTTGAGTGTGTACGACATGCTCTGCCGCGAGGTGTCCGTGTTGGTGAATGAGAGGAAGGATGCGGGAATACACGAAGTCAGGTTCGACGGTCACGGGCTTTCTAGTGGAGTGTATTTCTACCGGATGCATGCAGGGGATTTCGTGCAGACGCGCAAGTTGGTTCTTCTCCAATAGTAGCTGATTTTCCCGGGTTCATGTTGGCGTTTCTCTTGATGTGGAGTGTGCATTCTATCGCCTGTGGCGGCAACGCATCAACACTACAGGACGTAGGGCATGGAGCACCCTGCCTCAAGGGTGGTATGGTGCCGGGGGCGGCCTCTACAAGATCCAAGAGACTGAAAGGAGGGATTTGAAATGAAGAATCTATGCTGGTTGATGCTCGTGCTCACATTGCCAACAACCTTATGGAGCCAGGAACGCATTGGAAGACATACGGTTGCTGAATGGCGCGACATCATTGACACGACTTGGGGAGCCGGCGAAACAACGGATGAGAAGCTTCGGATATTCGATCTCTTCTGGGATGCTGTTGATCAGCAATATGCGGGTTTCGGGGGGATAGAAGACAAATGGCAACAGATGAGAAGCTATCAGGACACCGTAGCCCTGGGAGTCAGCAGAGGGAGGTTTGCTGGGATTTGCGGCCATCTTGTGCAGTCTTTGCAGGACATCCATGTGAACATGTGTGACGTTGGCGTTTCTTCAACACCGCTGAGCGCTGGTGCGCCGTTGCTCTATCCTATCGGGTTTGACATGCCGTCCCAGAACTGGGGAGCCATTCGCCACTTTGGGGCCTGCCTTACTCCGCTGCCGGACAGCACACTGCTCATCTATGCGGCGGTTGACAACCATCTGCTGGGTCTGGTTCGGGGCGATGTCGTACTGGGTTATGATGGGAGGTTGTGGAAAGATCTGATCCGGGAGTTGCTGAAGATTCAATTCCCACCCGCCTTGCATCCCACTATGTCAGGGTAAGCCAGGGCAGGTACGCACCAATTACTAGGGGCTAGGTTTGCAATAGAACCGTACACCTGTTAAAGAGTTGTGAGCCGTTCTTTTCTGTGGTAGTTTCATGAGTCGCCACAGAAAACAAACCATACAAGATGAGGACGGCTCACCGGTGAAACAACAAGAAGCACAACAACTCTTTGCTGAAGTCCATCGGCTACACAAAGTCGGTCAGAACAACAGTCAGATTGCCGAGGCCCTTCGTTTGCGTCGGGCCACGGTAATCGAGTGGCTCGGTCGTGAAGCGTACATAGACAACCGCGGGTGGAAGCAAGGTCGAGCTCGTAAGCACACCGACCCCGCGATGGTCAAACGGATCTGCCGGCTCAAGCAGCGACGCGTGCATGACAACTATCTCGTCGGCAGCGAGTATGTGCAGATGGACTATTGTAAAAGCTACCCGAGTCAGGAAGTACCGTCGGTCTGGTTCATTGACAGCGTCGTGCGCAAAGCCGGCCTCCAGACCAGGAAGCCGAAAACGAAACGACGGGGAGGCTCGGCCTATTTACTGTACCCAGTGGTGTCCATGCACCGCCTGGGACTGATCCAAGAGTCAGCGGACTTCATCGGCAAAAAGGATTTGGACGGCTCTCCGCGTCCCGTGACGATTTTCTCCAGTTGCTATTACAGGCCGTTCAAAATGTATCAGATCCAGCGAACAGAGGCAGAAAAGGCCACTTTGGCAATCGAGATCCTCTGCCAACAGTGGACAGACTTTCCTGTTCCACACGTCCTGCGCATGGATAACGCGGGACCGTTCCGGGGCACGGGTACCTCACCTCGGCGTTTGGGAACCTTTGTCGTCTTCCTGCTGAACCTGGGCGTTGTCCCCTTGTTTGGATCGCCTTCCCGGCCATGGACTAATGGTGCGGTCGAAGGTCACAACCGCGTGTTCACCGAGAAGGTCTGGCTGAGGAATCGCTTCAGCTCTCTGGAAGAAGTCGATCGAGAGACCAAGCGCTTCAACGATGAAGGCCGTGAGTTCTTCCGCTTCCGATACCAATCGCTCGTCGATCGGTTCCGTGCGCGGCGTCTGGGACCAAAGCGGACAATCGACATCGAGCACTTACGCACGCGGCGCAACAAGAAAATCAACTTCGTACGCTTCGTGGAACCGTCGCTCGACGAACCAAGACCACACATCGTAGTTATGAATGAGCGGGTCTTTCTGCCGGACCCATACGTCAACCAATTTGTCTTTGCAACATGGGATCTGGAGCAAGAACAGCTCTCTGTTGTCTCTGAATATCAAGGAACTTGTAGACCTATCCTTCGTCGTTCCTTCAAAATCAATGAATAGAAGGGGTGTACGGTTTTATTGCAAAGTTAGCAACTAGGCAGTGCCGGAATGAACTGGCATCTCTTTGACACCATTGACGTCGTCAGGAACGCAACCGGAGACACGGTCCATCTTCCGACCAATCTTCTGTCCGATCCAATGCCAGAGATCCATGTCACAGAACAGCTGCCGGTTGACGGAGTCCCTTTCCCGGACGTGGCGAGCGGTCGCCTGGTGGGCTGGGGCTACGTCCGCGGAACGAAGATAGGGTATATCTACTCCTGGGGGTGGGGCGAAGGATCCTTCGACAGTTTTGTGCTAGCAGTGAATGCGCTGATGCCCGACAGTGCCTCCGATGGTCTCATCATTGATCTGCGGCTCAACCAAGGCGGAGCAACAGGTTTCATTGGAGGTTTTCAAAGATTGTTCAATCAGGACATAGAGCCGATGCGTGTCTGTGTTCGCGCCAGCCCTGCAGACCATTTTGCGATGCGTGATGACGGACCCGATCATTCTTTGACGGAAACTGACCGTCAGATCTACGATCGACCGATTGCTGTCTTATGCGGGCCGTTCGCACTGTCAGGTGGAGACAAGTCGACCCACCTGTTGCGGCACCATCCCATGGTCAGGACCTTCGGACTGCCGACGAACGGGAGCTTCAGCAAAGTGGCCATCAATAGCATAGCCGGAATCCCCTCACCGTGGCTAACATGGATGAGCTGGGGCGCTGACTACACGCCCCCGGACATGAATGACATTCTTCTCCACAGGAGCGTTCCCGTGGACGAAGAGGTCTGGCTTACCCGAGCTGGAGTGGCGGTGGGAGAGGATGATGTGGTCAAGCGCGCGTGTGCATGGATTTCAAGCCTTGCACATGCGCACGACGTTCACGTCAGCAGAAACGTGGTCGCGAAAACGGGCGATACTGTGGCGGTAAGGGCAAAGGTCGAAAATCCCGAGGGTCATGCGCTTTCAGTCTCGGCAATCATTGCAGACGCGAACAATCTTCCCGCCGACTCCGTCATTCTCATGAACGATGGAATGCACGGCGACGGTGCCGCGGGGGACTGCATCTGGGGTGCTACGTTGACGATCCCGTCAGAAGAGGGGTTCTTCGGCATTTCCGTCCAGACGGTTGATCAGACTCGAGGCACATCTCGAAGACTCCCCAACGTGCGGGCTGTGACTTCCGCCGGCCCGATTCGCTTCAACGGTTATGCGTTTTCATCCGCTGACACTGCCGCGAGCCCCGGGAAGATCATGACCTACCGCATTTCGCTGGTGAATTCCGGAACGAACGTGCCGGTGCCAAAGGTCACGGCGAGGGTGCGGTCGCTGGATACGACCGTAGTGATCCAGAAGGCGGAACTGCTGTACGGGGACCTCGCGCCGGGACAATCGTCTTTCGGGACAGGCACTCAGAGGATTCGATATTCCCCGTCCCGCCCGGGGGGCTATGTGGTCAAGTTTTCGATCGACATTTTGAGCGATGGAATGATCTACTGGGAGGATACGTTTGCAGATGCGGTGACCGGGGTCGAGGAAGACGATTTGCCATTGCCGAACACTGTGGCGCTGGAGCAGAACTATCCCAACCCATTCAACCCATCGACGACGATCCGCTACGGCCTCCCCAATCGTTCGAGCGTAATCTTGACCGTCTTCAACACCCTCGGCCAGCAGGTCGCGACTCTTGTCCAGGGAGAACAGGAAGCCGGCTACCACGAGGTCAAGTTCGACGGGAGCGGGCTATCGAGCGGCGTGTACTTCTACCGGTTGAGGGCGGGAAGTTTCGTCCAAACGCGCAAGCTGGCTATTGTCCGATAGTTTCGGCTGATTGTCCCAATAATGCCCGCTGATGAATCAACGGGCATTGCCATCTCGACACGCACATGCGTGCAGCGAAAGCCGTGAGGCGAAGTCACCAGACTGGATATTGAATTCCCTTTGGATTCGCTGTTATCTACGCGGATGGAATTGTGAAGAGCTGCAATGGAAGAAGTCCCCCTTACGGGGTAAACCAAACACGAGCCGCGATGCCGCCACGGTGTCGCGGCTTTCGTATGTATGCATGTACGTCTTGGTCCTCTCCGGATACCTGTGCCCAGGAATGCCAGCAGCACATTCCAGGGATTACCCGCTGACGTTCTCAATCTGGCGCAGGCGTGTCAGCACAGGGAAGCAATAATTGCTGTCATGGGCCACGAGACGATTCACAATTCAGAACAAGACCTTACGCCCACCAGCTTGTAGACATGCCGCTGCCATTTCATACTCCGGTTGGTTTGTCTTCGGGCTCCGGGAATGGAGAAAATACTACAACACGATCAGGCCGCACAGCTCACTGGGATTCAAACCACCGGCACTAGAACCAGACATCTTCCCTCAGGTCGCCAATGCCTGAAGATAGACAAAAGCAGAATATTGTCATCGACACCGGGGTCTGGTCAACAACCCTTGACATGCCAGTGTAAATGTTCTAAATTCTGTTCATCAAAAAGTGCGTCCCAACTAACTGGTCAATTCAACTTCACGTCTCTTATGTCCGTTAGAAGAATTTTCTATCAAATAGATTGAGAGGGATTCCATGAAAAAATACTGGCTGGCCGGTTTTGGTCTATTATTCGCAACCATTTCTTCGGTTTCTATTGCGACGGATGAGCAACTAACCAATTTGCTTTCCCTGGAAGAAGGGACTCTTCCGGTAGTGGTACCAAAATCGTACGGCGGCTGGAATGCCGAGAATATGCTGGATAACGGTACAAAGTCGGGATGGGCCTGTGCGAAGGGAAATGTAAAGGATAATGTGTTTGTTTTTGAAATGACAGAGCCGGCGGTCTTGGAACGTTTTGAATTTGACAACTTCTCAGTGGACACTCAAGGCGCCGGCGCCAAAGATATTCTGGTGGAAGTTTCCAATACCTCCGAAACGGCCGGCTTTGCAAAAGTCTTAGAGACTGCCCTTGCGGATAAACGCGACGGCCAGAGCTTTCCGTCAGCCAAGGGACCGGCCTCGCGCTGGGTGCGGCTGACCATCAAGACCAATCAGGGAAGCACGACATACAGCGAGTTGTTTTCCTTCCGGGGATACGGCAAAAGGCCGTCTTTTTCCACTCCCGAAAATGTCTCGGGAACCTACTCCACCAACTATCGCAATTTTCATTTAAGGCAGCAGGGAACTGGCCTTACAGGATGCTATGAATTCAAGGAGGGGCTCCTGAACGGCGCTATCGAAGGCAGGGTCATGAAGCTCACCTGGCAGCAGAACAACGGAAACGGACCTGCTGTCATGGTCTTTTCCAAAGACGGCAAAACCTTTAAAGGATTCTGGTGGCACTCCGCCAGTGCAAAAAGCGCTCCGTCCGGCACCTGGACCGGCACGAAGATGTCGAATGATGTTGGAGGCTGCCCCCACTGGTCCGGTTCAGTAGGCAGTGAACTGAAAAAGAAGCTTCTGGACGAGAAAAGGGCCAGGGTCTATGGCATTCTCTTCGATACGGATTCTGACGTGATCAGGTCCGAATCCAGGCCAGTGCTGGAGGAAGTCTTGTCTGTTTTAAAGGGCGAGCCGGAATGGAAGCTTACCATCGAAGGACATACGGACGCTGCAGGATCGGACACCCACAACCAGGCTCTTTCGCAGAAGCGGGCTGAGTCTGTTGCAGCTTATTTGAGATCAGGAGGTATCGATTCCGGAAGGCTCAATACCGTAGGCTTTGGGGAATCAAAACCCGTGGCCGACAATGACACCGAATTGGGGCGCGCACAGAACCGGCGTGTGGAACTTGTCCGTAAATAGATAGCCCTAATCGTGCTAAAGAATTAGATATGTTACATGTTCCCAAATTGTCCTTTGCAGGAGGATGAATCATTGCGATATTATCCCTCCCAGGAGGACAAATGAAGGAACGCGTGCTTCAGAAAATCGTGGATTCGCTTTCTGCGCCGATTCACGCCTTTACACGCCGGATGCCCCTCGCAAAACCCCCTCTGGGCCAGAATGCCATCATGGGTCATCAGATGCGTGAGATGTTCTGTGCAAGGGAAGAAATAGTGGGGGAGAGTTCTCTACTCAACAAGAGAATCCCGCACAGATATGTGACCTGAATAGCCACAAGAGTTTGACATTCCTGAAAATCCGGGGTATCTTTTCAGGTAGGGGGGGATTTCTGTCCCCAGCCACACCCCTTCTCCAATTCCGATTGGTGTTTTCTGTCGCTGCCCAGTCCATGTGTCTTCGGCGGGGGATACATGTACGCCCACCAACAAATAGAGATCTACGAGTACGTTTCAGTCTCCGACCGGGGGTGACCCATGCCAACAGGTAGAGTAATCTGATTTGCAGGACTCCTCATAGAGGGAATCACCTCCCGGCCGGGATGCTTTGGATGGTCGAGTTGAATGGCTCAAGGCAGTGATCTGATTTATGGAGATAGTCATTGGATGCCATCCTCGGATACCGGGCTATTGTGTCAATCGAACGAAATCATTCGATGAAACGCTTGCACTGCGCAATCACATCCTGCCTGCTGCTGTTGTGTGTATACACATGTCATGCTGTTTACCTAAGCAGGGTTCCAGTGACTGTGCGGCAACCCGACGGCACAATCATACACTGCCTTGCTACAGGCGATGAGTTCCACAACTGGCTTCATGATGAGAACGACTACACCATCATGCAGGATCACGCCACAGGTTACTATGTCTTTGCCACTCTTAAGCTCGGTCAACTCCGCCCTACCTCATTCTTGCCCGGCAGGGATGATCCCGCACGTGCAGGTTTGATGCCCGGCGTTAACATCTCATCCGACCAATGGGCACAGAAGCGAGCATCGATCCTCTCCGGGACTCCCCTGGATATTGGCATCGCCCCCACGACGGGCACAATCAACAACATCGTGATCTTTGTCCGGTTCAGCGATGATGAAGAGTTTACCGGATCACCAGCTGTCTACAGTGACATGTTTAATGCTTCCGGGCAGGGCGTCAGTTCTCTGTACAACTACTTTCGTGAAGTGTCGTACGGGGCCCTGGAGGTGTTTTCGACGTTCTATCCGGCGTCGACCGGTGCCACTGTCCTGTCGTACCAGGATAGCGAGCCCCGCGCGTACTACGTGCCGTACAGCGCCACAAATACCCTCGGCTACACCAATGAACAGTGTTCCACTCGCCTACGAACGCTGTTGGCCCGGGCTGTCGGGGCGGTTGCCGCACAGGTTCCCAACAATCTCACAATCGATGCTGATAACAACGGGTACGTAGACAATGTCTGCTTCATCGTGAAGGGATCCCCCACCGCATGGGCGACGCTCCTCTGGCCACACACGGGTTGGCTGGGATCCTCGGGACTCGAGCTCGCGGGAAAGACGATTGCAGTCTACAACTTGCAGATCGAATCAATGATGCGGGTCAGCGTTTTGTGTCATGAGATGATGCACACCCTCGGAGCGCCTGACCTCTATCACTACCATGCAGGCCTTGACCCTGTGGGAGTCTGGGATATCATGGCGTCACCTGTCGACCCGCCACAACATCCCGCCACATTTCTGAAGTACGGCTATTTGAAGTGGATCTCCTCAATCCCAGAAATCACCACAAGTGGGCAGTATTCCCTTCGTCCCACCTCGAGCGCGTCGAACAACTGTTATCGTATTGCATCGCCAAACTCAGCGCGGGAGTATTTCGTTCTCGAATACAGACGCAAATCAGGCACGTTCGATCGCACTCTGCCCGGCGAAGGACTCATCGTGTATCGCATCAATCCCGTCACCATGGGAAACGCTTCAGGTCCACCGGATGAAGTCTACATTTACCGTCCTAACGGGACGTCTGCGAGCAATGGAGACCTTTCTCAGGCAAACTTCTCGTTCGAAACGGGGAGGACCATCTTCAGCGATTCCACAAATCCAAGACCGTTTCTTGCAGACGGCGGAGAGGGGGGTCTATCTCTTTCAGGCATTGGCAATGCAGTGAGTACCATCTCATTCAAATACCAGAAACCGGGCATTGCCACCATCACATCCGACAATATCGTTCTTGGTCAGCAAGGTACTCTCACTGTTACAGTTGTCTCCCCCCAAAGTGCCGAGTATGAAGTCGAGGTCCGAGACGAGAATGGGACAGCTGCCCCACCGTGGACATGGAATACCACAGTGACTCCTCCGGTCCAGGTGAGTGCAGGAAGACGCCAGGTGTTTACGTTTCTGGTGGAGCCAACATACAGCAGCGAAACATTTCAAATCTCGCTCCTGAAGCGCAACGTTGGTGGCGCTTGGGGAACGTTTGCAACACAACAAGTAACGCTTAGCGCAACTGGAGGAGGGAAAGCGAGCATCGTCATTGCCACCGCAAATGCCGAAGGTTGGTCCGACCCTTCAGACGGGGCAACAGTGAACCTTTTTGACAGCGCGGGAGCACAGATTGCCTCGGCAAAAACAAACAGTTCAGGGGTCGCAGGCTTTGCAGATATCCCCTCCGGTGCCGAGTATTCATACAATGTCGTCTGTCAGAGCCTGCTCTTTGGTGATCAGTACTGGGGTTCAAAAGGAGGGGTCAGCACTGTGGCAAATACGACGACATATATATCCTTTGTCCGCAATGCACCGTATGCCCCTCTGATCAACGTCTACGATGACAGTACCAACGCGGAGGTCACCGGCGACAGTGTCCTCGCGGGGACGAAAATCCGCGTAGAACTGACTGTGAAGAATCCAAACAACCCTGGAGCCATTTCAGCAAGTTCCCGGGCACGTCTCATTGTCGATCGATACAAAAGCCCCCCCTATGATTTTGAAGACATAAGCTCCTATCAATCATATGATGTCGGGCAGATCCGCAAAATCAGCTTCACTGTGAAACCTACAATCGAGGGTCAGTACTATTACGCCGAAGAGGTGTTCTCTGAAATCGGTGGCATCGAAACGAAAACGGACGGCAGTTACTGGGGGTATCTCCTGTGGGTACAGGGCAAAGGCCCCGGGACTGGTGATTTGAGCATCACAGTCTCCAATGCAGAGGGATGGGGTGATTTTGGCAGCGGAGCAGTTGTGGAGCTGTACGATGCGGCTGGCGCCCTGATTGCCACCCAGACGACTGATGCTTCGAGCATGGTCATGTTTTCTGGCATTCCTTCAACGACAATGTATTGTTACAAGGTTGCGGTTCCCGCGGTTTCCGGTACCCCCTGGACAACGTACCACTACTGGGGTACGAAGTCTGGCATCGCTGTTACGGCGGGAGAGACGACCATGGATTACTTCACGCGCAATGCGCCATATGCTCCTGAGATCACTGCCTACAATAATGCAACGAATGTCGTGCTCGAGAATGGCACCGTGTTCACTGGTACCACGATTCGCGTCGAACTTGCCATAAAGAATCCGACCTATGAAGGGGCAACCGCACAAATGGCAGCGGGGCGGGTGATTCTGGACCGCGATAGATCCTCTGGGTACGATTTTGACCAGACAGCCGAGAACCAGTCATACGCGATTGGCGAATCGCGCAATGTTCCATTTTACTATACACCATCTGATACCGGAACATATTATTACACCGAGTGTGTGATCGGGCTCGAAGCGCTCACAGACGGTAGCGGTTGGGGTAGACCACTTTTCACAGCTGTCCTTGGGGATGTTGTGGCACCTGGTGTGCCGGCTAACATTGCGGCAACTCCCTCGGGGTGGCAGAATAGCTCGAGTTTCTCTCTTGATTGGACGAGTCCAACTGACCCGAGCGGCATTGCAGCAGCATGGTACAAAGTTGGTTCTGCGCCCGCGACTTCGGCGGACGGTATCCGGTCAACAAGCAAACCCATGCCTGTCGCGGCGACTGCCGAGGGGGGACAGCCGGTGTATGTCTGGTTGGAAGATGGCGTGGGCAACAAGGACCATACGGCCAGGGGAATGACGACGATGTACTATGATGCAACCGCACCCACGGGTGGCACGATCGCAGTCAATTCTGGTGCGGCCACGACATCATCACTGGCGGTGACACTGAATACGTTAGGGGCGACTGATGCCGGCGGAAGCGGGGTCTCGCATATGCGATTAAGTAATGACAACAGTACATGGTCTACCTGGGAAGTACTAGCGTCAACAAGGACAGGCTGGAATCTGTCATTGTACGGGGGTACGTCAAATGAGGGGATGAAGACAGTACATGTACAGTACCGCGACAACGCGGGGAATACTTCAGTCAGTTACAGTGACGGGATAACCTACCAAGGCGCAGACCTATCGGCGCCGGGAGTGCCCGCGAGCATGACAGCGACTCCTTCCAGCTGGACGAATGTCAATCAGTTCTCCATCAATTGGGTGAATCCGAGTGATCCATCGGGGATTGCCGCTGCGTGGTACAAGCAGGGGATGGCGCCGACATCCAGCACTGACGGAATCCGAAAGACTGAGAAGCCCTTGGTCGTACCCGCGACCGCACAGGGAGGTCAACAGCTACACCTGTGGCTAGAGGATGGTTCCAGCAACAAAGACCACGCAAACAAGGCAACAGTCCAGCTATTCTTTGACGAGACTCCTCCCAGCGAAGGGACAATATCCATTAACAGCGGAGCAATGACAACCTCATCGCCGATTGTCAGTCTCAACGGCTTGGGAGCGTCTGACGCTGGTGGGAGCGGTGTGTTCCAGATGCGATTCAGCAACGATACATTCGCTTGGTCTTCATGGGCAGACTATGCAGTCTCAAAAAGCGGGTGGGATCTCACAGCTGACGGTGGGGGGACTGCAGGCGGGGAAAAGAGAGTGTATGCACAATACCGGGATGCAGCAGGCAATGCGTCTGTCGCCGCAAATGACAAGATCGTGTACGTGACGACCTCGGTAGAACTCTGGGGGACTGGAGTGCCTGATCAGTTTGCGCTCCACCAGAACTTTCCCAACCCCTTCAATCCGACGACAGTGATCCGTCTTGACATTCCGGTAATAACGGAGGTGTCACTCATAGTAGTGAATATGCTCGGGCAGGAAGTTGCGGTTTTGGCATCCGGACAGATGCAGCCGGGTTCGTACGGCCTGCAGTTTGATGCAGGTGATCTCCCGAGTGGAATCTACCTCTATCGTTTGCGTGCGGGAGATTTTGTCGAGACGCGCAGGCTTGTCTTGCTGCGATAGTCGGGATAGGTCGGGAGATGAAGGATCAAAGGCAAGGTTGGTTGTGCCACCATTAAAGAGGAGACTCCGGAAATGGTTGATAGACGCTCCTTCTTGAAATCGCTTGCTGCAGGCGGGGCAGTACTCGCGCTTGACCCGGCTGAACTGCTTGCCTCCGGGCGGAATCTCCTCTCGACGTATTTTGGCGTCCATGCGTTTGTGGAATCCCATCCGGACGCGGTTTTCATCATGCGCACGAACGTGGACGCCAAGACGAATTCCGCGGCCGTGCTCCAGGCCGGTCTTGCATTCGGCTCCTCGGTGTTTGTGCCAATGGATACTCCCGGAGTTCCGATTGCGCATCGTGTCGCGATTAAGCCAAACATCGTCATGATGCCGGCCGAGGAGGTGCAGTACATGGGGATTGTCACCGACCCCTATTTTGTCGAAGGAGTGATCCAGAGTCTCAAACTCGTCGGGATTCAATCGAATCAGTTCTACATTCGCGAGGTGAATAACCCGGATGCATTCGCCAAGAGCGGCTACTCGCAGATGGCCGCACGCACGGGTGCTGATTTGCGCGACCTGGACGATCCGGTGGGTGTAATCTCGGAGAGCGACCTTCAATGGGTGGATGTGCCAAACGGGAAATGGTTCAAGAGGATTCCATTTCTCTGGCCCGTCAATGATCCCAATACGTGGCTGCTGAACATCAGCAAGTTCAAGACACATTTGATGGGGATGAGCCTCTGTGCGAAGAACATTCAGGGTGCAATTGCGGCCCCTTATCAGGCGCACTGCACGGCATACAACTCCGCCTGGGCTATCGATCCTGCAAATGTTCAACCGGACGCAAAAGCCCATATCTGGGATGACTATCAACGCCACGTGGCTGCCGGCATCCCGCGATGGGACAGGCCGGGCGAAGAGGGTGGAGTCTGGCAGGAGATCTGGGCGGCGCGCTGTCTTGACAACAACTCCATCACGCATCCCGGGCTCCATGTCATCGAGGGCGTGTATGGTCGCGAGGGTGCTTTCTGGTACGGGCCGGGGCCGGATGGTGAGGGGATTGACCACCTGACAAACATGATCATCTTCGGCAAAAACCCGTTCCATGTCGACAATATCGGCATTTGGCTCGGTGGTCACGAACCAGGGAACTTTGGATTCCTCCACCTGGCAATTGAACGAGGACAGGCATCCATTCTGAATCCGCATGACATTCAACTATACGAATGGTTTCCGGATGGAACATATTTGTCTACACATTTGGACAATTTCACCCGCGCAAGTCTCCGCACAAATTACCTCCGGCGCGATTACGGTGGTCAAGTCGAAGACGAGTGGCACCTCGTGAATGAGCCGTATACTTACGAGCCTGTCCCGGTGCAGCTTATCAGTTTCGCCGGGTCGATTGACCAACAGACGGGGTATGTCACGCTGAGATGGTCCACGGCCTCGGAAACGAACAACTACGGCTTTGAAGTCCAGAAAGCTGCCACAAATAACGGACCGGCGTATGAGACTATTGCGAACAGTTTCGTCGCCGGACACGGAACTACGATTAAGCCTCACGTCTATTCATTCACGGATGTAACCGCAGTCCAGGGGTCATGGTACTATCGTCTGAAGCAAATCGACCTGGACGGGATAGTACACTTCACTGAAGGGGTCCGTCCGACCTACGCAATGTCAGTTGACGGCCAACCGCTTCCGGCGGCGTACTCCCTGGACCAGAATTACCCAAACCCCTACAACCCGTCGACGACGATCCGATATGGCTTGCCTGAGCGATCGAAGGTAACCCTGACCGTCTACGGCGCTCTGGGTCAACAGGTGGCGGTTCTCCAAAACGGAGAACAGGAAGCGGGGTATCACGAGGTGAAGTTCGACGGCAAGAATCTCTCTAGCGGACTGTACTTCTATCGATTGCAGGCGGGGGACTTCGTGGAGACCAAGCGGCTTCTGCTTCTCCGCTAGAGATAAGCAACACGACATCAAGGTTCGGCTTCATCTGCAAGATCGAGAGTGATTTGTGAAAAATGTCTTCCATTGCTGACGGATTGTCGTTTGTCATGGGTCTGATGAAGTTTTGTTGCGCCAGCGAGATCCTCGGTCTGCCGGGTTCTGATCGGCTCTTCCACCTCTAGCACAATCTGAATCCTTGTCGGTGCCACCGGATGACTGTTTAGGGCTTGAGGACGAGAACTGTCTCTTTTCAAGAGTTGAATGACTCGGTCATGACCCTGAAGAAGAACCTATCGGAAGACCGCAGTCGGAATGTCGAGGCCGTGCGAGCGAGTATCTCCAACTGCTCTCGGAGAAAGATGTCTCGAGTCGGACTTGAGATGTTGATGTGAATAGCGAAGGACAAAGAGAGGAAGGATCTGATCATCGAGGCTGCTTGTCCTGTCCACTGAACCAGAACAAAGTAGCGATTCGAGTTTGGATTCGCTATCTTGCTCGCGGATGGAATTTTGAAGAGGACAACCAGACCGATAGACGCATTTTCAAAAAGGGATACTATGAAGAAGGTTTGTATCATTGGTGCGTCCGGGAAACTCGGACAGTATATGGTGCAGCACTCGCTGGATCTGGGCTACGAAGTTGTTGGAGTGTGTCGGGAGCGCAGCGTAGGCAAGCTTGAAAGGTTCAAGGGACGTATCACCGTCAATCCTGGCGCAACGAACGACCGCGAGGTTATCAAGAAAGCGGTTGCAGGGTGCGAGGGGGTACTCACCGTGCTGTTCCCGTGGGGGGTACAACAGTATTCGACCGGAACAGCGCAGGCTGTGCTCGACTACGCGCCCCCGGGTGCGCGCCTTGTGTTCTCGTGCGGCTGGCATATCACGCGCGACGGCAAGGATGTGTACTCGCGGACGTTCAAGGCGGCCGTGAAGGCCTTCGGCTGGTTCGTGCGACTCGCTCGCTTTGCGGACCTTGACGACCAGGTGGAAGCATGCCGGCGGGTGTTTGCCAGCAACACACGGTGGACTGTCGTGCGCGGAAGCGGCTTAGAAGAGGGCGAGAGTCAGGGCTTGCCCGTTTGGAGTCGGCACGTCGGTGACCCCATCCTCAAAAGCAATATCACGCGCCGTGTAGACTTTGCCCTGTTCATGGTAAAGGCCCTCGAGAATGACAAGCTAATCCACGAGGCCCCGGCAATTGTCGGCTGCCGAACGCCCTCGGCACTTGCGCACGCAGCTGCTGTCGAGCCAAAGGGTTGCGAACAGCGTATGCAGCGCTGAAAGTAAAATCCACAAAGGGTACCTGCAGCTAACAATTGAGCGTACCATTGCGTGCCTGCCCATGAAGTAGAAGGAATCTGCGCATGTGATACCTGGATGACGGGCAGCGGGACGACGGGGTCTGCGACACATCGCTGGATTGGCAAAGGTTTGTTACTGCATCACTCACAATCTATCCGTATAGAAGGAGGCTCCCAATGAAACCCCTTGTTGCCGAATTCGTGGGGACGTTTTGGCTTGTGCTGGGAGGATGCGGTAGTGCGGTGCTGGCAGCAGCATTTCCGGAACTGGGTATCGGGTTCGTCGGCGTTGCCCTGGCATTCGGGCTGACAGTGCTCACCATGGCCTACGCCATCGGCCACATCTCTGGATGCCATCTGAATCCCGCAGTCTCCTTCGGTCTCTGGGCTGGAAAGCGTTTCCCCGCGAAAAGTCTGGCTGGCTACATCATTGCACAGGTTCTTGGGGGGATCCTTGCCGGAGGAGTCCTGTATCTCATAGCAAGCGGCAGGGCCGGATTTGATGTCAGCGCCGGGTTCGCGTCAAACGGATACGCTGAGCACTCCCCAGGAGGGTATTCATTGGGTGCCGCTTTTCTCTCGGAAGTTGTCATGACCATGATGTTCCTCGTCGTCATTATGGGCGCGACTGACAAACGCGCGCCACAGGGTTTTGCGCCTCTTGCCATCGGGTTGTGTCTCACGTTGATTCACCTCATCAGCATCCCGGTGACAAATACTTCGGTGAACCCTGCGCGTAGCACGGGCGTGGCGCTTTTTGTCGGTGACTGGGCTCTGTTTCAGTTATGGCTTTTCTGGGTGGCGCCCATCGTGGGAGGCATCCTCGGTGGCATGGTCTATCGCTATCTCGGGAAGGCAGACGACTGACATATCGTCTGGGCTCGGATCAGTCCCCCGGTCGATTGGAGTAGGTCACGTTTGCCGAACTCCGCCCGAAGATAGACACATCGAATCTGTGTCCCGCTCAGCCGGAACAGTGAGTGAGATGTTGATTTGAATACCGAAAGACAATACGATCGGACGCAAAACAGCAATCAGTCTTTCTGCGACAATGATATTATGCCCTGCGTCGAGAACAAACAGGACGGCACTACTTGAATCTGTTCACCTGCCTCGCGAGAAGCTTTCGTATCTTGTCGCGCGAAGGAGGGGGGCCTGTTCGCACCTCCTTCCGGTTGATGAACAATGCATCTGAAATGCCCCACCGGCGGAACTCGTCACGATCGAATGTATCGGTCTCCCGAAAGACCACCTTGTCCACGAATTGCGGCTCGCTCGTCACGAGCTTTGCTCGCTCAAAGACCATATTTTGCGCCGTGCACCACCCGTTGCAGAACGCCGTCACGGTGACCTTGTTCGGCTCGACTGGAGGTTTCGCCTTCTGCCGGACCCATTTTGGAGGAATGCCATCGGCGCTGAATGGTTTCCACAGCAGAACCATAATCCCTTCCCGGTCAGCGACCCGGTATCCGTGCCTTTTGAACCAGGAGGCTCGCATCCAGAAGGGGAGAGCGATACCCCAGGCAGCGATTCCTTTTGCGCCGAGCGATCGCGCATCTGCTTCAGCCGCCAGGAGAAGTGCGCTTCCCATTCCCCTCCGCTGGAAGTTCCCCCTTCCCTGTTTGTGGCCGTGTACCCAAATGCAATTGATGATGTACAGGTCGACACCTTCCGCAGATGAGTATTCGATGGGGACGTATTGAATCATCCCTCCCACGGTGCCTTGATCATCGAGTGCCAGTTTCACGCGGAGTCCCTTGTCTTTCATCCTGTTATACCAGACTTCCTTACGGCAGCCCGCCTCCTTGACTTCGTCCGACCAATCCTCAAGGCAGACGAGATAAAGAGGTAGATGCTCTTCGTCCAGGTCAATAATTCTCATTTCGAAACTCCTTCACAACCCACGGTCCACGGATCATCGAACGATTGGACAATTCCTGATCTCCACGTCGAGTTCGACATCTGTACTCTCGTCATTCGCTCAACGAGACACGGTGTCTGCTGACGCGAGGAAATGCTGTCTCAAATTGGAGAGCGAATTCTGTACAATCTTCTCCCACTGCGGTTTGAGGAACAGGGAATCACACAGCGGACCCAGCAACGGGACTGGCAAGCGGCCTTCGACGACATAAGTGAATTCGGTGGCTGAACCAACTGGTGCGAAGATCCACTTGGTTCTATGGGGAATGCCCTTAGTAGCAATTCCGGTCCAACCTTGGTTTGGCACAAAATCATGGATTTCGGTCTCGACGGTTGTGAAGGTGGTCATGATACTGACCCTGTATGCGTATCGGGCGCCGTTGCCCTGGACAGTAACAGTGGTGTTCCTGACATCCGAGACACCCTGGAACCACTCGTGCCATTTCCGGAAGTCAGCTGCGTAGTTGAACACTTGTTCAACTGGAGCCTCTATCGTAATGGTATGTTCGACGCGGATCATGAGATGGCCTCCAAAAGAATCAACATAAACAAGACGACTCCAGGCGTCAGCGTTGTCGTCAAAGACTTTCGGTTCAAGTAGTTGCTACGTGCCGCTGCCTGCCCCTGTCTCCTTCCCCCCCCCTTCTGGCGCAAGATAACATTTCTTTCTGCAAAAACATCAGCCGACTTCCGGCGGTCACGTCACGAAGCAGTGAGTTTGGGTTCTTCTTCCTCACCGTCGGCAGATTGTAGGCGATGTGTGTCACTCGATGCTCTCCATGTAATTCAAATCAGCAAAACTGCCCTCATTCGCGCAATTCCGAGATTGACTCGATCTTTCGATCTTTGACAATCCGATCTTTGACACAGAACTTGGGTATCGATTTCAATTGAAATTGGTTATTTTGCACACGGATGGAGTTATGAAGAGTGACGCTTAAAACTGTGGCGATTCGGAGAGCCAAACTATGAGCCTTTCGAGACGCGATTTCATCAAGGGCGCTTCATCAGTTGTCCTTTCCGGCACCGTGGCGCCGCTCTGGTCTAAAAATCACTCTCGCCCACAGCCACAGGAGAGCGGGGGAAAACTCGCGGCCAGGCCGGCTTCTTTTTCTCTCGAGAGTTATGCCGCAAACTCCCTCAACTACCTTGAACGTCTTGTCGATGCGGATGGACTTCCATATTTCAACGTGTTTTGGACTCAGCCCGCTGAAGCCGTCCACGACTGGCCGGATTTCGGCGACGTGATGACTCGGCAATGGCAGGGCGCCGTCATGCTCCGCCGGATGACCGGCCGGGAAGCCGCCACCGAAAAAGTCTGGCGGCGTAAGGTCCTATCTTTGATTGACCCCTCCGACGCACTCCTCCATCGCCCCACGACCACTTACAGCAAGCCGGTCGCGGATTGGGGAGACGCCTCCTTGACCCTTTATGCACTGGTTACGGCCGCCGTCGAGAGCGGCGATGATATCCTGCGGCAGGCGGCACAGAAGATGGCCGAGGGGATGTTGGATGGGCTGCGCTCCGGCCGCTTTTCTGGGAATGGCTTCGCGATCAAGAGTTTCATGGTCGCAGCGCGGCTGCTCGGATGCGAAGCGGGTTTGGAGGCGGCCCGGATTCTTGTCGACCGCTCGATCGTCCACGGCCACACTTTCACTCTGGACAACACGTTTGGCCTGTCTGGTCACATGCACAGCAACCTGAGGACAATGGTCGGGGCCGCCGACTATGCTTTGACAACCGGAGACCCCGTCCTGTACAGCCGTATCGACGCCCTTTATCGGTACGTCAAGACGACCGGCACGAGCTTCGGCTTCCTGCCCGAGGTCATCGGACGACAGGGCGACATTATTGCCTGCGAGACGTGCGCCCTGATGGATTTCGCGGGCGTGGGTGTCACTCTCGCCAATCATGGACATCCTGAGTATTGGGGCGACATGGAGCGTCTGGTGCGGAACCATTATGTGGAGAGTCAGGTTCGGGACGCCTCGTGGTTGGAGTCCGACACCGCTCGCCCTGACACGGCGCAGTTTACCTACCGCGGCATCGGCCAACGCATCCTGGGCGCCTGGGCCGGATGGAGCTCGCCGAATCATATCCTGGCCTGCCGCGAAACACTGAACGCGCACTGGGGCGGCCCGGAGCTGAAGAACAAGGTGCGGGTTCTCCAGAACTGCTGCGGGGGCTCTGGCCTGCATGGGCTTTTCATTTTATGGAAGAACGCCGCACGGTTCGAGGCCGGAACCCTGTCTGTCAATATGCATATTGACAAGAAACTGCCCCAGGCGGAGATTCGCAGCGAACAGCCATACCGCGGCCTCCTGCGAATCACCCTGAAAGAGGACAGCGGAGTGAGAGTTCGCGTCCCCGAGTTCACCAGTGCTGCCGAGATGAGAGTCCGTGTGAACGGGGCGGATGTGACAAACGCCGCGCCGGCGTTCGGGAATTATCGCGAACTGAGACAGCTTCGCGCCGGAGATCGGATCGAAGTGGCATACCCTCTGCCGATCAGGACGGAAGATATCGTGGTCGGCAACCCGGGGTTTAGGCAATGGCGGTATCGAGCCACATGGAAGGGCGACACTGTGGTCCGCATGGAGCCGGTCGATAACGACGTAGAAACGGCTTACTCCGATTTTGACAAGGCTCAAGTGGGGGTTTTCTATGGCCGGAACGGCCCCGGCCAACTCTACCAGCGCGATCAAATGCTTCAGGAGGTTGAACCTTCCGAAGCGGAACTCCAGCTGGACGATGGCGGGCCAGATTTCTGGAAAATCAAGTAGTCCGAGACGCTACGGCCCGATGGATTTCCACCGGGCCGCAGCGCTGATTGTCCTCAAGCCTCAGCGCAGCAAGATCAACTTCTTCGTATCCACAAAGGCGCCTGCTGTCATGCGGCACAGATACACGCCGCTCGCGAGGCCTGTTGCGTCAAACGTCACTTGATGGGTCCCTGGTTCTTTCCTCTCATCGACCAGCACCGCTACTTCCCGGCCGAGAAGGTCGTAGACGGCAAGCCGCACCTCGCTGACCACTGGTAACAGGTAGCCGACAACTGTTTTCGGATTAAACGGATTGGGATAGTTTTGCGAAAGTGCGTATTCTGACGGTACAACTGTTCCCCCGGGTTCTACCCCCACGCTTGTTGTCTGGAGGGTATATTCCTCCACCGTTGAACAAGGCACCCAAGGGTAGCCCTGCGCCACCGACCCCCCAATGGCATAGACCTTACCGTTCACCACGCTGGTGGAAAGCAAGCCCCGTGCCGTCGGCATGTCGGCTAGCCCAGTCCAGAAGTCCGTCGTCGGGCTATACACTTCAACGGTCGAAAGAACAGGGGCGCTCACTCCACTCCCTGAATAGCCCCCAAAGGCATAGATCTTCCCGTTTACCACGCTGGTGGATAATCCTTTTCTTGCTGTTGGCATGGGGGCTTTCGCAGTCCATTTATCCGTGGCCGGGTCGTACGCTTCCACGACGCCAATGCCTGCCACATCCATAGTACCAGAGCCACCCCCGAGTGCATAGATCTTCCCGTCCAGCACGCTGGTGGAAAGCCCGCCTCTTACTGTCGGCATCGGGGCTTTCGTGGTCCATTTATCCGTGGTCGGGTCGAATTCTTCCACGGTTGACACGTCCCACGTACCAACGCGACCACCCCCAATGGCATAGATCCTTCCATTCACCACGCTGCTGGATAAACTGTGTCTTGCGGTTGCCATGGGGGCTTTCGTGGTCCACGTATTCGTCGCCGGGTCGTACGCTTCTACAGTCGCAACTTGTTGGTTCGCCTGTGGTGCACCCCCGATGGCATAAATCTTCCCATCAACCACGCTAGTGGAATGAAAGAACCTGGCGGTTGGCATCGGGGCTTTCGTGGTCCATACATCCCTGGCCGGGTCGTACTCTTCCACCGTAGAAAGAGTCGTCATACTCGTACCAGCTGCACCGCCGATGGCATAAATCTTCCCATTCACCTCGCTGGTGGATAAACCGTATCTTGCGGTAGGCATTTTGGTCTTCGTTGTCCAGAAGTCTTCTTTGACCAAATATTCCTCCACCGTGGAAAACATCGTAGGCTGAGGGTATGGATTCGACCCACCTATCGCATAGATCTTATTATGGATCGAACCCACAAAGAGCCCAAGCCGTTCCTTCCGCATTGGAGATTTTGTGGTCCATGTATTTTTGGCTGGATCGTAGACTTCATTGATTGTACACGCACCCGTAGTTGAACAACCGCCAATGGCATAGATTGTTCCATCCACCACACAGGTACCTAGACCGAAGCGCTGCGTCGGCATGTCAGATACGGCTCTCCAAGAATTCGTTACCGGATTGTACATCTCAACGACTTTGTAGGGCTGATAGCTGGCATCACATCCTCCAATGGCATAGATCTTCCCATTCACGACGGAGGCAGACAAGCCAAATCGAGCTGTCGGCATGCTGGCCTTCGACGTCCACGATTGCGTATAAGGGTTATAGGCCATTACCGTTTGACTCGGTGGACCTGGCGCTACGGTACATCCACCAATGAGATAGATCTGGCTATCGACAACTGCTATGCCACACCACGCATTGATATATGGCATATCAGCTTTCTGCGTCCAAGTGCCCATCGTTGGATCATATACATAGACCCTCTTCGTAGCCGTCGACTGCACAGTGGGGTTGATACCTCCAAATACGTACATCTTGCCGTTGAATGTGCAGGCTGCAGGAATACAGAGTCTGGATGGCAGAGTATCTTTCTTGGTCCACGTATCACCCGTTGGATCATACATTTCCAAAGCTGGTGTCAGGTCTGTTTCATTCAGAGCTCCGCCGACAACGTATATTTTTCCATCAATGACACATCCACCAGGCAGTGTTCTTGCGGTTGGCATGCTGGCTTTCGTTGTCCAGGTGTCGACTGTGGTAATCATGTGCGACAACGGCCGTCTCCAATTGTCGCCGGTAGGAGTCCCGGCATAGAGATACGGGCCGAGGACGGCGAGAGTGCACAGCAGAATAACGGCAACTGCGAGACATACGAACCAGGTTCTCATCTTGCCCTCCTCTCAATGCGACGACTGTAGGAATTTCGGTGGCTCTTCGGCTCCCACATCGAGCCATTGAGTTTGATGCCGACAAAAAATTAGCGTACTTCGAGGCTCGCCAGCCAAGAGGGCAAGTCCGGGCTAGTGAGATTGTATGTATCCTTCGTATTCGCCATAGGGCGGATCTGCTGACGCATGATATATCCCCGTCATGACGAACTTCATTCCGTCAATTGTTCCGCCAGTCCCATGACCAATTATCTTCAAATTGTGCGTGAACTCTTCCGGACCCGTCATGGTCCTGTATCCTTCCCACGAGCCCGCCCATACTCCGCCGATGGCCGGCCTCAACGTGAATTTCCCATGCAGCGGGCCTTCCCCCGTAGTGAGACTCCATGAACAATCGCAAATGTTGTGCAATAAGCCCGCCATGCGTGGGTCGCTAGCTAACTCCTCGACTTCAACCTCCATCCCGCTGATAATCAACCTGTTCCCCACAAACTTCCAATCGCCGGGGCTAATTTCAACGGCCGTGACCTTATTATCAATTGCTGTGAAGTCTGTCCGCTCCACCTTTTCCAGGGGAGCAGGCGCGCTTTGAAGTCCGGCCTGGTCAGTCGGCCCAGCAACAGGAGCCGAACTATCCGAACATCCCAACATCACAAACGCCATACTTGCCATCAGGAAGAAAGCAATAGACAGAGCTTTCATGATTTTGCCCTTTCTGATAATGAGTGAGTAGAAGTACAAGCAACACGTGGACGTGAGACTTCGCCGTGGCTCCATGCTGTGCGATTGGTGGAGCCCAATATAATGGCAAAGATCAACTAGGGAAATCGGTCTTTTTCGGTAATCTCTTGGAGAAACGCACGCGTAGGGGGAGAAAGATCAGCAGAAGTGCGTACAGTAGCAGCTGAATTAATCGCTCACGTGCTGGAGCAATGGAGCAGAGAGAGCAGCCTATTTCCGTAAGAACTTCAGCACAGCCTGGGTGCGGGACCGGACGTGAAGCTTCTGGTAAATGTTTCTGAGGTGGGTTCGAACTGTCTTGACACTGATGAAGAACTGGTCGGCAATTTCCTGGTCTTGGTATCCCTTGGCAAGGAACGAGAGAATCTCCATCTCCCGCTCGGTGAGATTCTCCGTCTCTTTGGAAGACTTACCCATCTCCTGAAAAGCCTGCACCACTTTGCGGGCGATTTGGTCAGACATCGGGGAACCGCCTTCATGGATATCCTTGATCGCCCCGAGCAATTCTGCCGCCGGTGTCCTTTTGAGGATATACCCTGTAGCTCCGGCAACAATGGACTTGAACACCTTCTCATCATCCTCAAAGACGGTCAGCATCATGACCTGAAGATTCGGGTTTTTCTCCTTGAGTTTCTCTACACACTCGATGCCAGACATCCTTGGGAGCTGGATGTCCATCAACACGACATCGGGGCTGTATGACGGGAGATGACGCAGGGCTTCCTCCGCGCTCTCGTAGGCCGCCGTGCATTGAAATCCCTCCGAGCCGTCAATGAGTATTGCCAGACCCTCCCGAATCTTCTTGTTGTCTTCAACGATTGCGACTTTAATAGGCATGGATTGAGTGTACCTACGTACACTGTCAGATTCAATACTTAGAATTAGGTAAATCGGTCGGCCTATGGCTCCTCAGTGTCGCCTGAATTGCAAGCAGCGTTCCACAACCGGGCGTGGAATCTATCCTGAGAGTCGCTCCCACATCTGCGATCCGCTTGTTCATGCTCCTCAAGCCGTTTCCTGTCCCGAGTCGATCATTGAGAACAAACCCTTTCCCATTATCGGAGACAAGAATTTCCAGGTTGTCTTCCATACACTTCACAGCGATCGAGACTTCCGTGGCCGCAGAGTGTTTGACGATATTGTGAAGAGCTTCCTTGACTGCAAGGAAGAGATTCCGGCGTAGCTCAGCGCGGAGTGGGAGGTCGGGAACAACGTCAGGGGCTGCAAACCTGCAGGATATGTTGGCCAGGCCCAGGTATTTGACCGCATCCCTTCGCACGCGAGCGACGAAGCTGTCGAGTGTGTCGTTGCTCGGATTCAGTGCCCAGACAATCTCGCTGACGCTGTCGATCACCTCCGCTGCGCGTTCGGAGATCTGCTGAATATACATTTCCGCTTCCTCGGGCTTCTTTCTCGCCAACTCACCCAGTATGGAAATCTCTGATAAACTGGACCCAACCTCATCGTGCATGTCTTGAGAAATGCGGGCACGTTCGTTCTCCAACGCTCGCGCCAACTCCAACCGTTCGATTCTTCTCATCAGCTTTCTCTTCTCAACGTACCGGACTGTTTCAGCGGCAATGCCAAGCAGAAGCATCATCGCAGGTATCCGGAACCACCATGTTACCCAGAACGGCGGCGAGATAATGACAGCAATGGAAGCCCCTTCTTCGTTCCAGACACCATCGTTGTTGGATCCCTTAACGCGAAAAACATATTCTCCGCCATCGAGGTTTGTGTACGTTGCCGATCGGCGCGTACCGCAGTACACCCACTCTCTGTCAAATCCCTCAAGCATGTAAGCATACTCGTTCTTTTCGGGGCGTAAAAAGTCCAATGCAGCAAACTCAAAGGAGAAGACGTTTTCCTTGTACGATACTTCGATCGCACCGGACCGGCCGATGGCTTGACGGATGTCCACCGGATTGTCGAATTTCCTGAAGCCTGTGATGACAATCGGTGGAACGTGAGTGTTCTCCTTGACGCTATCAGGGTGGAACATGGTGAAACCACTGGTGCCGCCGAAGCAAAGTTCGCCACTTCTGAGTTTGGCATGGCAACCATAAGAGAACCGGATTCCCAGCAAACCGTCTCCGGCATCATAATTGTTGAAATGTTTTGTTCGAGGATCAAATCGGGAAAGACCCATGCCGGTGGCGATCCAAAACCGTCCATGGTCGTCTTCTTCCATACACCAAACAAGATCATTCGCCAGGCCGTCCCTGGTCGTGAAGTGAACGAATGTTCTGGTTTTCGGCTCAAAGCTCCAGAGACCGCCCTGAGTTGCCAGCCAGACTGTGCCGGAGTGATCTTGGTGGGTCTGCATGATATTATTGCTTCGACTCGTGTATTGCGTGTCGGGGAAGAATTGTTGGAATTCCCCACGCTTCATGTCAAATCTCGTGAACCCATGATCAGTTGCGATCCATAGGAGTTCTTCGTCCCGACGGGAAGTATTTACCTCGAAATCCCAGACTACATTACCGATCATGCCATTAGGATTATCGGGATCCCGAAAGAAATGTGTAAGCTGATCCGTTCGGGGATTGAATCTCTTCAATCCCGCACTATATGTGCCAAACCACAACATTCCTGATCCATCCTCATAGATTGTGCGGATGCGTGTGTCACTTATGGTCTTCGGATAGTGCTGAAATGTCTGACTTCCAGGGGGAAGCTTGTCAAGACTTCCTCCCAACGTGCCGATCCACAGCGAACCCGATCCACTCTCACAGAGACCAGTGACGTAATCACTGCTAATGCTATTAAGGTCTCTCGGACTATGCAGGAAATGTTCGAACACTGCGGTCGCTGGATCGAAGCGGTTAAGTCCACCGCCTAAAGTGGCGACCCATAGATTCCCCTTGCGATCCTCCTTGATCGATCCAATATAATTGTTACTCAGGCTCCGCCGATCGTCAGGGTCATGAGAGAAGTTTCGAAAGATGTTCATTTCCGCAACATACCTGTCAAGGCCAACTGCAGTTCCGACCCACACCGTCCCGGATTGATCTTCACAAAGAGAAGTGACGTTATCACTGCTCAGGGTTACGGGGTCCTTAGGGTTGTTCACATGATGCTCGAACTTCCTTTCCTGCGAGCGCCGTCTATCGAGGCCTCCGTTAAATGTCGCGATCCACAGATCGCCTGATCGATCAACAAGCAGCTGATTCACGGCGTTGTTGCTCAGGCTTGTGGGATCCCATGGCCGGTGGACGAATGTCTCGAATGTCTTCGTCATCGGATCGAACTTCTTGACGCCGGCAACGAACGTGCCAACCCAGATATTCCCGGAATGATCTTCACAAAGAGTCCTCACTCCGTCGGGATCAAGAATGCTTGTATCTGTGCGAGCACTTTGATAGCAATCCCATTCGTTCGTGACAGGATCAATCCTGTGCAACCAACCACCTCGTGTGCCAATCCAGAGAACCCCTTTGTGATCCCGAATAATGGCGCGCACCCTGTTGTCGCGCAACGTCTTTTTCCTTACCGTCAGCCGACTCGTATCAAGCACGAGCCGCGTGAAAGTATTGTCATGTGCGTTGAACTTGTTCAGGCCAGCACTCCTCGTTCCAACCCACAACTCACCCTTGCCATCCTCACCTATGGCAGTGATGGAATCGGAACTGATGCTGTGCTCGTCATGAGCACTGTGGACATATCGCGTGAACTTCTCCGTCTTCGAATCGAATCTGTTCAACCCCGCATATGTCCCGACCCACAAATCCCCATAGTGATCCTCAAAGAGGGCTCTCACGTCGTTGTTAATCAAACTCGCTTCATCTTCGGGGTCGTTACGATACACCTGGAAGCGGTATCCGTCATAGCGGCCAAGACCATCGACTGTGGCAACCCAGAGATACCCGTCGGTGTCCAGGAGAATCCGATTCACAGCACTGTTCGGAAGTCCCTGCTCGATGCCAATATGCTGAAATCGAATTGTCTCTTTGGGGGCTGAGAATACAACGCAATGCAGACTGAACAGAAGGACACAAACATATTGGAGCGAGTTGAGCTTCAACCAGCCTATTGACGGAGGAAACAACATGATGTGCCTTCTTCCGGAAACCGGGATGTCGCAGACAAGGAGAGCAAGGGATTCAATCCAGCCGACAACTGTACCCGCGTTCGAAGAGGGAGTGCAGATGGAGTCAAAGTGCAGGTGCGCTTCCAGGCCTGACGCGGGAGACCCCGCATTCGACCTCTGTAAGCTTGGCGGAAATATACGGCAGGCACTGCTAAATGTCCATAGACGGTATGTTAAAAAGGCAAGCCAGTTAAAAAGGTAAGCCATAAAAAAGGTAAGCCTCGATTTCAGTGTCTCTATTGGTGTGTTGACCAACAATGTACCACAACCGTAGAGAGGCCTACCATGTCTGTGACCTGGCCCCCCGCTCGTGATCCAAGAATTAGTTCGTGGAATTATATCTTGGATCAGAAGGAGGGGTATATGGGAAAGCCATGGCTTACGGCAGCAGATTATCGGCAAGCTGCGAGAGGCAGAGGTGCTTCAGAGCAAAGGGATGCCGATCGAGGAGGTTTTGCAGCAGTTGGGGACCAGCGATGCGACGTACTCGTAGCTATCGATTCCCCCTAAAGTGCCAAACCAGAGCAATCCGCGGGAATCCTGAAACACCTTTCGCACGTATATCATCTCCACGGCCGATGCTGTAGGTCCCTGGCGAATCGTTGCATCTTGAGCATCAACCTCAAGTGCTCCACATCGGAACTCACTGTAGACAGGTTGTAAGTAGTTTTGGTAATTCGATGCACTCCATGTAATTCAAGCCCAGGGAAACGCTGCTTGAGGGGAACAAATACGATGTGCTAGTGGTTTTATTATGGTACGCTTTAGCCGTCATTTTTCTTTACTGTTCCCTTCATGGCGATTGCGGATGCGCCTCTCCCATACCACCAGGGAGATCATCATCGGCAGTCTCGGGAGCTCCTGTGTGCAGCGGGTTATTGTGCTCGACGAATCGTCGCTCCTCAGGGAGTAGACGAAATCAAGGACTCTCACGCTGGCAATTCCCTCACCTCAGCACTCCGTCAACAACACATTCTTCACCCCTATTCTATTCATTGACCGGTTCAAAGAATCCTAGTTCCGGGAGGACTCCATGAAATTCAGCTCCATTGCGACGGCCATCCTTCTTTTGCTCACCATCACCGTCCCTACCCGGTCTCAGGACGTTCACCTTAACAGCATCATCAATGTCACCTTCAACGCCAACGCGCCAACTCTCATCGGCATTGACCGGGGGAGACTCTTGTGGTCAGATTCGGACCCCAATACCGGCAAACTCAGTCTGACATACTACTCCGGAGCAGGAATTACCCCCCTGGATTCAAATCTTGTTGCCCTGACGGCGGCCATTGGCACTGACTACATCGTCTGGAATTCAGCCGGCGAGCAGGTGAAGGCCTTTGATATGCATGCGTGGCGCGTACTCTCCCTGGGACCATCATACAATCCTGATTTCGCCCAGCCGGTGGCAGTCTCCGGAGATCTTGCCGGATATGCCCGTCGCGGAGCCGGACCGTCAACGCAAATCGTTCTTCACCGCTTCGCGTCAGGCACGGACACCCTGCTTTCAGCGGGAACGTGGAATACCGCACCCAGCATCAACCATGGACAGGTAGTCTGGGTGGCAGCAGACTCCGAATTGCTGACGACCCCATCCAATGTCTTCGTGTTCGATGGGCGGGCGACAACCGACATCTCCAAAACAACTAACGCCTGCAACCGCGCCCCGATTCTTCGGGACGGGCAGACCGTCTGGCTCCAGACAGCTGGGAGCACACAGCGCGTGAAGTTCTATACTGGGGACTCAGTGCTGACCATCGCTGAATCCCCGGGAGGATCTTCCGTTGTCACAGGCTACGATGTGAGCGACGGGATAGCTGTTGCTTTGCTGCGCGACACCATCTCGAACAGCAGCTCCATCAAGATCTACAACTCGGAGACTCAACTGACGACAACGATTGGGGATTCTCTTGGAGCGTACAGTGTCCACATCAGCAATGATCTCGTAGTGTGGCAGTCAGGAACCGGGGCCGCCAAGCACCTCAAATCTTACTCCGTTCAGCACGCGGAAATCCGGGATCTGGGAGCCGGAGAGAATCCAGTTGTCGATCATGATTTGATTGCATGGACGCTGGGAGATGCCGTGGAACTGAGTCGACCCATCACGTACCGGCAGCTTACCACGGACGCACTCAATGGTTGGGAGCAGACGAAATTCAAGACGACCGACAGCTCTCATGTGGTGTGGGGCAACTACGCGAACTCATCGAATATGCGGCTGTTCGCATGGAATGGGACGACGACGACTCAGCTCACCGATTCTATGTCAGTTCAAGATTTCGTGATGGTCAATGACGGCTATGTTCTCTGGCGGAAGAATTTCGATTCCCTGTTCTATTACGACGGCGTTCATTCTCCGGTGAAATTCCTGGATACGGTTCAGGCAGAAAATCCGTACGTCGCAGGGGGTTCGGCGGCCTTTTTCGGCCCTCGGACGACTGTCCCCGATAACATCAAGCACGCATGGCTCTATGACCTGGCCGCGAAAAGACTTACGCTGCTCTCCTCGGACAGCGGGATCACGGGCAACGTGTTGTGTTCTGCAAACACGGCGTGTTGGTTGAGCGGCAAGACCCTGCGGCTCATGTACTTTGATGGATCCACGACAATTGCATTGAGCGATTCGGCGGCTGGATACGACTACAGCTACAGGAACGGAAAGGTCGTATGGACGGAGCAACGAAGCGGCATGTCACAGGTGATGATGTACGACACGAAAAACCACATCAGAACACAGCTCACGAATGGCGGAACATCGAAGTACAATCCTATCACGGACGGCAATGCCGTTGTGTGGTATGACAACGCCTCACAGCTCGCCACCACGGTGACCGCTGACCTGTGGTACTATGACGTCGGGCGCGGCCGCCGTTCCTTCGTCGCACGGACGACATATTCCGTTTTGTATTGGAACTGGATGAGCAACGGCAAAATCGCCTGGCTGCATGCTGGGAATATCGTGGCCTTCGATGGCGATGTGATTACCCAGCTGACGTCCAACGATGGGTTCAGAGCCTATTCTGGCCTCTATTTGGATCATGAGATGCTCGTCTGGAAGAGAGGCCTTGCCCCCACTTCCCCTCAGACGGGAGACGTCTTCAGGCAAACGCTGCTCCCCCATGCTGCATTCGAGGCGACAACGATCTCGGGGAGCGCACCTCTGGCCGTCTCTTTCCTCAACAAATCGTGGGAGGGAAGCCGGTCGTTCCTCTGGGATTTCGGGGACGGGAGCACCGGCAATGAAATCAACCCCGCACACACGTATGTCACACCGGGGAACTATTCGGTGACGTTGACCGTCAGCGGACCCGGCGGATCAGCGACAGAAAGAAAATTCAGTCTTGTGCGCGTGCGATCGGTCACCAGTGCTTCTCTGCTTGAAGGGGTGATCCCCGACCGATGTGTCCTGCATCAAAACTATCCAAACCCCTTCAATCCTTCTACGACGATTCAGTTCGATCTTCCGGCACGTTCCTACGTTTCGCTAAACGTCTACGACGTGCTGGGCCGCTTGGTTGGCACGCTTGTCCGTAACCAACAAGCGGCAGGTTCGCACCGGGTGACATGGAATGCCGCGGGCTATGCATCAGGCGTATATGTGTACTGCCTTCAGGCCGACGGCGTCATTCAAACACGTAAACTCCTGATCGTGAAATAGGGGGGGATCAACAGATAAAAGGCATCTGGATATGCGCTGCTTTACACTTCTGCTGCTGAGTGTTTTCATCCTGGGGATACCGTTCGAAGGTGCAGGACAAACCCACGGGTTTGCTCCTGAATCGATACCGGTCCCGGGTACTGCCATTTCTGAGGCAGAAAAGGGATTTTCTCCGGATTCTCTGCCTCCTTCATTGATCGCGGCTTCACACGTCGCACCTCACCTCCAGCAAGACAAGAACGCTGCGGTATTTCTTGTGACGACGACCAATGACACCGGAGACGGATCCTTGCGAAAAGCCATCAGCGACGCGAATAACAGTCCCGGCTTAGATCTGATTGGTTTCGACATTCCCGGCCCGGGTGTACACACAATCATTCCTCTCTCTAAGCTTCCGAATATCACCGATCCGGTGACCATCGACGCATCCACACAGCCAGGGTTTATCGCGACCCCCCTCATTGAAATTAACGGAAGTCTCCTCGGCCCGTACCAGGTATTCGACGTCTTCGCAGGAAATACCACCATCAGAGGGTTCGCGATCAACCGAGCCCTGGGCGGCACAGCAATCATTCTCTGGACGAACGGCGGAAACGTTATCGAAGGCGACTTCATCGGGACGGACGCATCGGGGACCGTGGCAGTGGGAAACAAATATAATGGCGTCATCGTCTATTCCGCGAACAACCGGATTGGGGGGAGAAATATATTCTCCCGGAACATCTTTTCCGGAAACGGATATTCAGCCGTCGCGTTGGTCGGAACCGGGGCGCAGGGGAATGTCATTCGGGGTAACTATTTTGGAACGGACATCTCCGGCACGGTGAAGCTGGGCAACTCACAGGAAGGGATTCTCGTCATCGGTGGGGCTTCAAATGATACCATCGGGGGTACGGAATCCAGTGCCCGAAATGTGATTGCAGGGTCGGCGAGCGGATCCGGTATCGCCATCATTGACAGCACCGTGACAGGCATACAGGTCCTCGGAAACTATATCGGTACCGATGCAACGGGGATGAATGCGATGGGGAGCGCAGGCAATGGGGTGTTCCTGCGCGATGCAATCGCGAACACGATTGGAGGTCCTGCCTTCGGCTCACGCAATATCATCGCCGGGAACCTGTCACCTGGTATATTCCTCGTCGGCACTGCACGGAAGAACGAGGTGCTCAACAACTACATCGGCGTCGGCGAATTGGGGATCATCGCGATCCCTAACAACAAGGGTGTGGTTGTCGACGGGGCTCCGGACAACCTCATTGAAGGGAATATGATCTCGGGCAACACTCTCAATGGAATTGAAATCCGGAACGAGGGCGCGTCGGGAAATCGAGTGAGGGGAAACAGGATTGGAATTTCCGTTTCCTACGCAATTCCCATGGGAAATGGGCTCCATGGCGTGCTCATCAATAATGCATCATCCGACACCGTCGGCGGAGCCGCTTCAGACGACGGCAACATTATCGCATTCAACGGAGGGGCAGGCGTGTCCGTTACCGGAGGACGCAAGAATCTCCTCAGAAACAATTCCATCTTCGGCAACACGGGGCTCGGCATCGATCTCTTCCCTCCCGGCGTGAATGCGAACGATACGCTTGATGCCGACCTCGGGGCAAATGGTCTGCAAAACTATCCCGTACTGGATTCACTGAAACGCCACCCCACTTCGACAGATGTGTACGGGCATCTTATCAGCTCGCCGTCGGGTACGTACGCGATTGATTTCTTTGCCGATTCGCTTGGAAATTCCACAGGGTTCGGCGAAGGGGAGAGGTCACTCGGGTCGATTACCACTCAAACCGGACCTTCGGGAACGGTCACGTTCTTTGCGACGCTTTCTGGTGTGGTTTCGACAAACGAACACTTTACGGCGATTGCAACGGACGATTCCAGTAACACCTCGGAATTCTCGAAGGGGATAGGCAGAAGCTATGTGATTACTGCACCAGTCAGGAGTCAGTTCTGGGTTTCCGATGAGATGGACACGATACGCTGGGAGAGCCCTGACACGGGGCATGTGCGCATCGAGTTCAGCGCGGATAGCGGCAAGAGCTATAGGGTGATTACTCCGGATACAACCGGAAAGGAGAGGATGCATCCCTGGAAGGTGACAAAGGCGGTTTCGACCCGGTGCCGCATTCGCATCACTTCACGAGATGATCCTTCGCGTTTCGGCGAGAGCGAGTTGTTCAAGGTGAAGGGAACTCTGCTGACGAGGTACCGCCCCGACAGCACCTACGAGGCGTTCACGCCCGATACGCATGGCTGGAGCTTTGCGAATGCCGCCGTGAACATGTGGCCGCCGGCCTGGTTCCAGAGATTCAATTACGCGACCGGCATTGACCCCTACACGGGCGTAAATTATCCCGCAGCGTGGATCTCACCGGCTGATACCGCGCGATCAAGTGACTTCCCTGATTGGCCCCTCTTTGTCGAAACATTTGGCTGGCCCCAGTGTTATGTTGGCACTATCACGCAAATTCTCTCGTATCGGCCATTAGCCGTTGCCCGATGGAGAACGCTCAAAAGAAACTGGGCCGGCTCATGCTTTGGCTTTTCGGCTTCCAGCCTGCTGGCTTTTGACAATGCGGCCGCGTTCAGAACTGCCTATCCTTCACTTCCTCCTTTCAATACACTGAATCAGCTCGGTATAACTGATACAACCCGAAAGATCATCAACCGCCTCTTTCTCTACCAGTTTGGACAATCTTTTTCGGCGTACCGCGCGGGGGTCAATGGCACATCACCGAATACGTCTTTGGCCGAGTTGAAGAAAATCTTCCTCTCGGATGAACGGGATGACCGGTTCATCTTCTTCTTTGGCGCAACCGGCGGCCATGCCGTGACCCCATACCGGGTGGAGACGGATTCATTGGTTCCCGAGATTTCGTACATCTATGTGTATGACAATAACCTCCCGGGAAACACCAGCGTGCGATTCTCCGTTGCCACTGACAACCAGCGCTGGCTCTATGCTCCGCTGGGATGGGCAAACAGCACGGGACTGTATCTTTCCGAGCCCGTGAGTCATTTCCTGTATCCTGCCATCCTCAGCAAGCAACTCGACATGCCTACCGTGAATGCTCCCTCGATCTACAGCGCTCCGGGTCGTGTGGAAGTGTTCGGCCCACTCGGAGCCATCACGCAATTCCGCGACGAGGCAGGCCACAGGCTGGCATACGCGGATTCGGTTGTCGCTGACAGCATCCCCGGAGCAATTCCCATCATCCCTATTACGGGGTTTCCTCATTCACCGATCGGATCCTCTCTCCCGGCGGGTAGCTACACGATGGAGCTTGGTGGATTCGTGAATGCACTTGCTCTCACGGCCGTCTTCGCAGATTCAACATACTACGCTTTCTACAGGACCGACGCCCGTCCCTCCCAACACGATCGGATAAGTCTGTCGGACGGCATGACTATCAGCAGCGCAGACTCCGAGCGAAAGGCCGGTTCAATCGAAGCGATTATCGCGGGGGCTGACAGGGAACAACAGTTGCAGATTGATCATGTGGCTCTGAATCCGGATGATTCCCTGACATTCACCATCGTGAACCATCAGGCCATCGATATTACCGGGAGGGGGTCGCCACAGCTTTATGATCTTGCGCTTTCAGATGTGTCAAAGTCGGGAACTGTGCACTTCGAACACGGGGGCATTGCCCTGACGGCCAACAGCCGGCAGCGCATCATTCCTGTGTGGGACTCTTTGAGTACGGCACCCGTGAGAATTCTCATCGACCTAGGGAATAAGGGCATCTTCCACGATACCATCATGGTCAACAACCAGGCAACGAATGTCTCCCGGCTTCCGGACCAGGCCCCCGTTACGTACTCATTGCTCCAGAATTATCCGAATCCGTTCAATCCGTCAACAATAATAGAATATGCCATTCCCGATCGTCAACCGGTACAATTGGAGATCCTCAACATCCTTGGTCAGCACGTTGTCACTCTGGTTGATGAAATACAGTCATCGGGCCTTCACCGGGTAACGTGGGTACCGGGAAGGGGTGTGGCAAGTGGAATATACTTCTACCGGCTGAACAGCGGAACGTTTACGCAAACAAAATCAATGATCTTTGTGAGATAAACATGTTCATCGATGTGCGTCCCAAATTGAGACGAAGTCTGTTCTTGATCCTGACGGTTTCCACCGTCGCGTACTCCCAGAATGGAACATGGCAGCAGACCAACGGTCCATACGGCGGCACCATTCTTGCGCTCGCGGCGTCCGCACGTGGCGTGCTTCTTGCGGAGGCAGATGGGGCCGGACCATTTAAGGATGCATACCTCTCCACCAATCGTGGTGATACCTGGTCCCGTATCCAGTTTCCCCCCGGTATCCATTGCACCGGCCCGGTCTTCGCAGATCCGCGCGGAGACCTTTTGGCTGTGACGACAGATGACAGCACCCACTACGGACTCTCCCGTTCTGCCGACGGGCGGGCGAAGTGGACATTCGTCCGGACGGATTTTGGCGTGAGGGCTGTCATCCGGGATACATCCGGTGCCTTGGTTGTATCAGCGAACCCCGGGGGCATCATGCGTTCAACAGACGACGGGATGCACTGGGCGGCATGCAATGTCGGGCTCAGCTATCTCAACGCTGCTACGCTCGCCATTGACCAAGCCGGGCGACTGTTCGTTGGGATTGAAGGGTACAATGGCCAGGGCATGGGAGTCTACCGATCTACCGACAACGGCGGATCATGGGTACAGGTTTTCAGTTACAGCTATGCCTATGCCAAAGCGCTCCTGGTTACGCCCGGGGGCACAGTCATCCTGGCCACAGCAGGCGGAGGAGTATTCCGCTCGACCGATGCCGGACTGTCATGGCGGGCTGGGAACGACGGACTGCAGAGCCTCTTCGTTTCCAGTATCGCACAAGATTCGGGTCGGACGATTCTCGCTGGAACGATTGGTGGTGCATTCCGATCGACCGACGACGGCAAGACCTGGGATCGGACAATCAATGGACTCACCAGTCTGGATATTCTTTCCCTCGTGAGTTGCGGATCTGGGACGTTTGTCGCCGGGACGTTTGGGAGTGCTTTTCGGTCCACCAATTCAGGGTTTTCGTGGACGGAGGGCAACAGTGGACTTCTCAGCACCCACGTGCTCGCTCTGGCTGCGGATTTCTCCGGAACGCTGTTCGCCGCCACGGAGGGGATGTCAAGAGTATGCGGGTCGACGGACCGGGGCGTTACGTGGACAACTATGAATAACGGACTTGACAGTGTTTACGTCAGGACGCTTATCGCCGATTCCACCGGGCGCCTGTTCGCAGGAACCGGAACGGGTGTTTTCCGTTCGACAGATCGCGGGAATTCATGGGCCCCGGTGGCCACCGGATTGACCAATCGCGACGTGCGCTGCTTTGCCCTGGGACCGAATGGCAGAATCTATGCAGGGACGTTTGCGGGGAATGATGGGAAAGGCGTCTTCCGATCCACCGACGGTGGGTTGACCTGGGATGCTCTGAACACTTCCTGGTCGAATGAGACCGTTCAGACCCTCGGGGTTGACGCAATCGGTAATCTCTTTGCCGGCCTCAGCCCTGCCGGCATCCTCCGCTCGACCGATGACGGGGATTCGTGGACGGAATTCTCGAATGATAATCTGCCGTACGCCCCCGTGCAATCTCTCATTATCGATTCAGTAGGTAGAATGTATGCGACGATCGGCTTCACATTCGGCGTTTATACTTCTTTTGACAACGGCCAACACTGGGTTTACAATCCCGGAACTGAAGATCCTGGCATCAGCTGCTTCACAAGCGGACCAGGTAACGCGATCTACGGGGGAGGGATGGGAGTGTTCAGACTCCACTTTGTGCATAACTATCTTCTCCAACTGATGGATCTCGGCCTCGGCGGCCTTCCCGTCCGAGCTCTCCAGAGCTCTCGAGATGGTTATCTCTTTGCTGGGGTGTATGGAGAGGGAGTGTGGCGCTGTCCGCTTTCAGACAACGTTCAGACGACGACGCCTCCGCTCCTCCAGGGGTTCCCTGTCGAGTTCATTCTTTTGCAGAACTTCCCAAACCCCTTCAATCCATCGACCACGATCCGCTACGGTCTCCCCGAAAGATTGAATGTGTCCCTGATAGTCTTCAACACCATCGGTCAGCAGGTCGCTGTTCTCCAGAATGGGGAACAGGGGGCTGGATATCATGAGGTGAAGTTTGATGGGAACAGGCTAACGAGCGGGGTGTACTTCTACAGACTCCAGGCGGGCACATTTGTGGAGACGGAGCGGCTATTATTGATCCGGTGAGCCGAGCCCGTGGGATCTCTGGTCTGCCGCTAGCAGGCCAATCTGTACCCCACACCGGATTCAGTAAGAAGAATGCGTGGTGTGGTGGGATCTTGCTCGATCTTCTTCCGCAACTGGCCAACGAAGACCCTGAGGTACTGCGTTTCCTCGGCGTAGGCCGGGCCCCACACTTCCCGGAGAAGATAACTGTGGGTGAGGACCTTCCCGGCGTTCTTCACGAACAAGGCGAGAAGTGTGTATTCGGTAGGAGTAAGTCTCACCGCTTGGCCACGAACAGCCACTGTTCGGGCCGAAAGGTCGACGGTGAGACTCTCTGACGTAAAGACCTGGTCTTCCTGTCCGGAGACCCGATGACGGAGGAGCGCGCGAATTCTGGCCAGCAGTTCTCCCGTGCGGAACGGCTTTGTGAGGTAGTCATCGGCACCCCCATCGAGCGCATTCACAATCGTCTCTTCTGCCTCGCGCACGGAGAGAATAAGGATGGGAACCGAAGACCGAGAGCGCAGCTCTTTGAGTACTTCCAGACCATCCATATCCGGGAGACCGAGGTCCAGAACGACAACATCAGGCCTGTCGGTGCCCGCGTGCGCCAGACCCTCTCTGCCGCTCTCGACCAGCAACACCTTGTATCCTTCCTGTTCGAGGGTACGCCGGAGCAGTCGGCGCATCTGGACCTCATCATCGATGATGAGGACGGTTGCCGGATGAGTCTGTGCGCTCATGTCATTACCACGGAGGGAGGAGGCGAGCCGAGAGGGAGACGAAGGATAAACTGTGCTCCACCCCCCAACCGGTTCGCGCAGGATATGGTACCCTCGTGTGCGACAACGATTCCTCGAGCGATGGAAAGTCCAAGACCGGTGCCGCCGCTTCGGGTACCCTGGCTGCGATAGAATTTTCCGAACACTTTCTCGACATCCTCAGGGGGTATGCCCTGGCCGTTGTCTGACACGCTAATGATGCAGTCGTTCTGTTCGATGTGCGCGGCGATCGCAATATCTGTCGCACCAATGGCGTGAACCGTCGCATTGTGAAGAATGTTGACCAGGGCCTGTTCGAGCAATCCCTGGTCTGCCTGAATGAGGGGCATCGACTCAGACACATCAATCGTGACCTTGTAGTTCTGGAGGAGATCTTCCACTTTGCGAACAGCCGTTCCGATAAGATCGGAGACATCGCACCAGTCGCGCTTGATTTTTAGCAGTCCCGACTCCAATCTCGTCATATCCAGGAGATTTTGGACCAGGTGGTTCAAGCGGTCGGCGGCATCGTGCATATCTTTCACAATCTCCGCGTGGGGGCCCACGGAGAACTGTGGCTCCTGCTGAAGCTGGTCCGTCGTTCCCAGAATCGTTGCGACCGGCGTCCGGAACTCGTGTGAGAGTGAATCGAACAGAGTCTTGTAGAGCCGCTCCGACTCAGCGACCACGAGTGTCTTCCGCGTAAGATCGTGCAGTTGTTCCCGTTCGATGGCTGACGAGATCTGCCGCAGGAAGTTTCCGAGGAGCGCTTCCTGGTCTATGGTCAATCGCTCGTCCTTAGGCACTTGCACCCCGACGACCCCGAGGGGATAGCGGGGGCCGGAAAGGGGGTAATATGTGGCGCGGGCCGAAGGCAGTGTGTCCGTGAACCGGCCCGCATTCTTCTCATTCCAGTAGACCCATGCGGCCACACCGAAGTCCCGCTTGTCTATCGCAAATGTACTAGCTGGATGTGCCTCGGTGAAGATGTCGCCATCGGCCTGGCTCAACAGCACCACTGCCTCGGCTTCGAAATACTTCCGGATGTTCTCTACCGCCGCGCGCACGACGTCGTCCTGTGAGCGCGCGACGGAGAGATCCTTGGTGAGCCCATACAGTGCCGAAGCGTGTTGTTCCCGCGCCCTTACCGCCCTCTCTCTCGCACGGATGCGTGCGGTAAGCACTCCCGTGACTGTTGCAACGCCGAAGTAGAGGCCGAACATCAGGACATCCTGCGGATGACCGATCGCGAACGTGAATTGCGGCGGGATGAAAAAAAAGTCCCATACGGTCGCACTCAGGGCCGCTGCCAGTAGAACCGGGCCTGCGCCGAGCTTGAGCGGCAGCAAAACAACTGTCAACAGGAGAATCAGGGAGATGGTCTGGTATCCGAGTGCAGACCTCATCGGATACAGTGCAAGGGAGACCGCCAGGACGACACCGGTTGCGATCAGATACTGCTGGATCCCTGAGCGAATGTCAGGGAGCCGCAATCGACGGCGGGAGGCCGGTGCCGACTCGTCACCTCCGACAACGTAGATATCGAGCTCGCCGCTTTTTTCGATCAGCCTATCGAGGAGGCTTGGAGAGAACGGAAGGCGGCGGCTCGTTTTGCCAACGAGAATCTGTGTAGCATTCTGCTCCCGTGCGACGCGCAGGATGCCCTCGACGATGTCCTCGTCGGCAGTCGTCACGATCTCCGCCCCGAGTTCGCGCGCAAGCTTGATGTTTCTCGCCAGGCGATCCTTGGCGGCCCCGGACAGGGAGTGGGAGCGTTCCACGTACACGGCGACCCAGGAAGCATCCATGGTATAGGCTGTGCGGCGAGCCCAGCGGATCAATTTGATGGTGCTCGGGCTGGAACTGATGCCGACCAGAAGTCGCTGGCCGGACTTCCACGGCCCGGCAATCCGCTGGCTCTTCATCAGGTCTCGGAGCTGATGATCGACCCGTTCGGCCACGAGCCGCAATGCCATCTCCCGCAGGGCGGTCAGGTTGCCGGCACGGAAAAAGTTCCGGATGGCTTCCTGTGACCGCTCAGCAGTGTATACCTTCCCCTCGGCGAGGCGCTTCAACAACTCATTGGGTGGAAGGTCGACAATCTCCACCGAATCCGCATTCTCAAAAACGGTGTCGGGGACTGTCTCGCGAATGGTGGAACCGGTTATCTGGGCAACCGTGTCGGCCCTGCTTTCGAGATGCTGGACGTTCAACGTGGTGTAGACATCGATCCCGCTGTCGAGGAGTTCGATGACATCCTGATATCGCTTGGTGTGGCGGCTTCCCGGTACATTAGTGTGGGCGAGCTCGTCGACAAGTACAAGAGAAGGTTTGCGTGCGAGAACCGCATCGGTGTCCATCTCCTGCAGGATGGTGCCCCGGTAGTCTACGGTTTTGCGGGGGAGGATTTCAAGTCCAGTAAGCAGTTTCTCCGTTTCGCTCCTACCGTGTGTTTCCACGTAGCCGACGAGCAGAGAAATCCCCTTTGACCTTTCCTCGTGTGCGGCCTTGAGCATGTCGTAGGTCTTCCCCACGCCTGCGCACATGCCGAAATAGATCTTCAGTTTCCCCTTTGTCTCCCGCAATTCTTGCCGTTTCAGAGATTGGAGAAGGTCGTCGGGGTCTGGCCGCCGTTCGTCAACCGGTGCCATCAAGTCCTTTGCGTGCTCCACGCGGGTTGAGTAAATGAACCTCTTGCGTCAGATTGACACTTAATGCAAGATACGCATCAGCGGCCCCAGAATCTACCGCTTCAGCCGGGGGGATTCAAGACTGTCGTGTTTTCCCTTGTCCCCGCGGCTCAATCGTCGCCACTGGTGTATGCATGTGGCAACATAGACGAATATCACGAGGCATAGTATGATCTGTGTGGTGTTCATAGTTCCCGTGTGTACTCTTTTGGTGAAGTGTGATTCCGAAAGTGAGCGGCCCCTTTCGTGAGCCGCAGCAGTGACATGTTGTCGTTCATACCCAACCCAGCGTAGTGAGAAATAGGTCAATCATCTTGATCCCGATGAATGGCGCAATCACGCCGCCGACGCCGTAGATCAACAGATGCCGTCGCAGGAGGTGGATGGCGCTCACTGGGCTGTAGGTCACACCGCGGAGGGCCAGCGGTACAAGGGCCACGATGATCAGAGCATTGAAAATCACCGCAGAGAGGATGGCGCTCTCCGGCGACGAGAGCCGCATGAGATTCAATGCGCTGAGAGCCGGATACGTAGTGGCAAAGGCCGCGGGGATAATGGCGAAGTACTTTGCCACGTCATTGGCGATGCTGAACGTGGTGAGCGTGCCACGCGTCATCAGCAGCTGCTTCCCGATCTCGACGATCTCCATCAGCTTGGTGGGATTACTGTCGAGATCGATCATGTTGGCCGCTTCGCGGGCAGACTGAGTACCGGTATTCATTGCCACAGCAACGTCTGCCTGAGCGAGAGCCGGGGCATCGTTGGTGCCATCGCCGGTCATCGCGACCAACCGGCCCCCCTTCTGATATTCTCGTATCAACCGAAGTTTGTCCTCCGGCTTCGCTTCCGCCAGAAAGTCGTCGACACCCGCCTCCGCCGCGATAGCCGCTGCGGTAACGGGGTTGTCCCCGGTGATCATCACGGTTTTGATACCCATTGCCCGCAGGTGGATGAAACGGTCTTTGATTCCACCTTTGACGATGTCTTTCAAGCGTATCACGCCGAGCACTTCTCTGTTCTCAGCAACGATGATCGGAGTCCCGCCCTGGCGGCTGATCTCCCGAACCGTCTGCGTTGTTTCGTACGGCAAGGCGCCACCCTGCTGTTCCACAAAGACGGTGATTGCGTCGACCGCGCCTTTTCTGATGAGCCTTCTCGGGGATCCCCCGGTACCGGGGATATCGGTGCCACTCATACGGGTCTGAGCGCTGAACGGAATGAAATGTGCGGCGAGGTCATGCAGATCCCTGCCCCTAAGGCCGTATTTGTCCTTCGCAAGAACGACGATCGACCGCCCCTCTGGCGTCTCATCGGCAAGTGAGGCGAGCTGCGCGGAGTCTGCCAATCGCTCTGCGGAGACACCTGGCGCCGGCAAGAATTCGGTTGCCATCCTGTTTCCGAGTGTCACCGTTCCGGTCTTATCGAGCAGCAGGATGTCTACGTCCCCAGCTGCTTCAATAGCGCGGCCAGATGTGGCAATGACGTTGTGCCGTATCATCCGATCCATTCCTGCGATCCCAATGGCGGAGAGAAGCCCACCGATCGTTGTAGGGATCAGACAGACAAGGAGGGCGACGAGGACAGTTATTGAAACCGACGTTCCCCGGCCTGCTGCCGCAACGCTGTAGAGAGAGAACGGCAGAAGGGTAGCGCATACAGCCAAGAAGATGATCGTAAACGCCGCAAGCAGGATGTTCAGTGCAATCTCGTTGGGTGTTTTCTGTCTCCTGGCCCCTTCGATCAGCCGGATCATCCTGTCGAGGAATCCCCCACCCGGATCGGCAGTCACACGAATGACCAACCAGTCAGACAGCACGCGTGTCCCCCCGGTCACCGCACTTCGATCCCCCCCCGATTCCCTGATGACGGGAGCACTTTCCCCCGTGATTGCGCTCTCGTCCACTGATGCGATTCCCTCGATCACCTCGCCGTCACACGCTATGACGTCTCCTGGTTCCGCAAGGAACACGTCTCCGCGCAGGAGCGCCGTCGAGGGGATCGTTGTGAAGTGACTGCCATAGTGCGGCTGACGCAGTCGTTTGGCGGACGTATCGCGGCGAGCCCTGCGCAGAGCCTCAGCCTGGGCCTTTCCCCGACCCTCTGCAAGGGCTTCAGAGAAGTTGGCAATGAGGACGGTGAGCCACAGCCAGAGGGAGACCATGCCTATGAACCACGCCGGCGCCTCACCCTCCCCGGTTAGGGCCTGAAGCCACAGGGCGGTGGTCGTGGCACTGCCAATTTCAACGATGAACATAACCGGATTCCGGACCATCCAGCGCGGGTTCAATTTCAGGATTGATTCCCACAGGGCGTGACGATACAGCCCTAGAGGAAACGAAAGTGGCGGTGTGTGGGTGAGTGCTGTCACGTGTGAGGGCTCATGGGACGTGTTGTGGAATCATCGGGGGAGCATGAAATGTTCGACGATCGGGCCCAGGGCAAGTGCCGGAAAGAAACTAAGCGCGCCAACGAGAAGAACGATGGCAATCAACCAAACAATAAATAGCGGCGTGTGCGTGGGAAGAGTCCCGTCACTGGCCGGGATAAGCTTCTTACGTGCCAACGAGCCCGCCAACGCAAGCGTCGGGACGGCGAGCCAATATCGCCCGATCAGCATAGCGATGCCGCCAGCGACATTATAGAAGGGCATATTGGCGTTCAGCCCCGCGAAGGCACTCCCGTTGTTGTTACCCTGGGAAGTGAATGCGTACAGCACTTCGCTGAAGCCACGGGGGCCGGGGTTTAGCACCGGGTGCGTTCCGGCGTCGAGCATCACGGCAAGCGCTGTCAGACCGAGAACCGTGAGGGGCATAATCAGAATGAGCAACGATGCCATCTTCATCTCGTATGCCTCGAGCTTGTGGCCAAGGTATTCTGGGGTTCGGCCAACCAGCAGACCCGCCACAAAAACGGCGACGATCACGAAAACGAGCATGCCGTACAAGCCGGAGCCGACACCGCCAAAAACAACCTCCCCGATCTGCATCATGACCAGCGTTACGGTAGCTCCGAGCGGTGTATATGACGCGTGCATGGAGTTGACGGAACCGTTCGAGGCAGCCGTGGTGGCTGTTGCCCAGATGGCGGAGTTGGCAATCCCGAAGCGCACTTCTTTGCCTTCCATGTTCCCGCCCGGTTGCAGGTCACTTGCCCTCTGGTCAATCCCCATCATGCTCAAAGCAGAGTTGCCTTCCTGCTCGCTCCAGGCGGCAACGCCAAGGAACACAACGAAGATGATCAGCATCGCTCCGAGGAGAGCCCAGCCTTGCCGGTTGTCCTTGACCATCACACCGAACGTGTAGCACAGCGCGGCGGGCAGGAGGAGAATCGCGAGCATCTCCAGCAAGTTGGAGAGTGGGGTGGGGTTCTCAAATGGGTGTGCGGAATTTGCGCTAAAGAACCCACCGCCATTCGTACCCAGTTGCTTAATGGCAACCTGCGATGCTGCCGGACCCATAGGGAGGAGCTGTTCGGTGACTTGTGTGCCTCCCGCATCAGTCGTTGGCTGGAAAAGGTGCGCCGCCGTGTACGGCTTGAAATTCTGCACAACTCCCTGGGAGACCAGCAGAAGCGACAGGATTACTGCTACCGGCAACAGGATATACAGCGTGCTCCGGGTCATGTCAACCCAGAAGTTCCCCAATGTCCGGACAGAGTGGCGAGAGACTCCCCGGATGAAGAGTGCGAGCACAGCCATGCCCGTCGCAGCAGACACGAAATTCTGGACTGTGAAACCCGCCATCTGAGTAAGGTAGCTCATGGTGGTCTCACCCCCATATGCCTGCCAGTTGGTGTTGCTCGTGAAACTCACGGCAGTGTTGAATGCAGTGTCGGGCGAGACTGCCGGGAACCCCTGCGGATTTAGTGGGAGAACACCTTGCAGGCGCTGGAGCGTGTACACCGCTACAAATCCGACAAAGTTGAACAGGATCATGGCGACAGCATTTGCTTTCCAGTTCATCTCCTCGTCGGGCCTGACGGCCGCAAACCGATAGATGAGCCGTTCCACCGGGCCGAGGATGGGGTCAAGCATCGTTCGCTCACCTTGGAACACCCGTGCCATGTATCCGCCGAACGGCTTGGCGGCCAGCAGAATCACCGCCGCATACCCTACGATCTGGAGTATGCCGAAGGACGTCATTCGAAAAGCTCCGGTTTCAGGAGAGCAACAAAAAGGTAAACAAAGAGAGCGACGACGATCACACCCGCGACGATATACATAGGGTTCATGAATGTTCTCCCGATTCGTCTGTTTGGAGAGTCTCGCACAGCCGCAAGAGGCCCCACGTTAAGAGGAAAAAGCCAACACCAATACCGATATAGAGCAGATCCATGATTACCTCCTTGTCGCACCGTGGGGTGCTGCATCTAAATCAATGTTCAGGAGAAGCACGTTGACGCGAGGCTCGCCCAGAACTCCGAATTGTCGCCCCTCGGTGTGCTGCTGCACAACGGTTCGGATCGAATCTTCGGATAGGCCTCGTACACGGGCAACTCTTGGGACCTGAAAGAGGGCTGCAGCTATGCTGATGTGGGGGTCGAGTCCGCTTCCTGACGCAGTCACGAGATCAACCGGAACGGGTTGTGTATTCAGCGAATCGAACGCCTTGAGGTCGCGAACCCTTTGGCGCACGGCATGGAGGAGCGCCGGGTTCAGCGGCCCTAGATTTGATCCCGACGAGGTACTGGCGTTGTATGGAAATGCCGTTGTTGCGGAAGGGCGGCTCCAGAAATACCGTGGTTCGTTGAACGGCTGACCGATAAGTTCGGAGCCGACGGTGTTTCCATCCCTCTCAATAAGGCTCCCGTTTGCCTGAGAGGGGAAGAGAATCTGCGCTATCCCCGTGACGAGAAGAGGATAGATGACACCGCAGATCGCCGTAAGGACCAGGAGGAGAACTACCGATGTCTGAAATTGCTTGAGAATCATGGTGAAAGGTCCGAAGTACTCTCCTTGGAGTCTATTCACGGGACATAAATGGTCGTGTGGAATGCATAAGGAATCCATAAGGATTGCATGGGAGGGTTGTACCTGAAGGGCTTTGTCTGGGCCAGAACCCAGTCTTGACAAATCCCCTCGATTCGGGGTGAATCTCCCGAAATATCCCGTATTTGCGGTATTGTCGTTCTCCTGAGGGGAATGTAGCTTTCGAGCGTAGCGTCGAATAGGCTGTGGTTTGCTCGGGTCGGCGGTTCTGCCCCGGCCGCTTCACGTCGACCTCCAGGATGAAAGGTGAACTATGAAATACTTGATTGGTCTGTTCCCCGTGCTCCTTCTGCTTCTCTCGCCGGTCGACAGCTCCGCGCAATACCACTTCAACCAGGCAGGTGCATTCTCCGGCAGCAGCTATATCGCTGTCAAACACTCCCCCTCGCTCGCACCGACCTCGGGGATCACCATTGAGGCCTGGATTTTCCCGATGGCCGTTCCGAGTGACGCGATCATTGTGGAGAAGAATTACCGCACCAGCTACTCCCTCCACTTGCGCCGCAGGATCACGATGGCTGTCCTTGAGATGGGACTGGACAGTACACGATACATCACGGGGGGGATCAGGATCGCCCCAAACGCCTGGACCCACATTGCTGCCACATATGACAGCGCCTCAAGGTTTGCGAGGTTGTACGTCAATGGCGTCATGGACACGATGAGGGAGATGTCTGGTAACGGGATCTCAGCCAACACCGACTCGCTGTACATCGGCGCGGGGATCGGGGGTGGCAGCATCGGAAACTATTTTACCGGATATATCGATGAACTCCGTATCTGGAATGTTACACGGTCGGGCGGCGAGATCAACGAAACCAATCACATGCCTCTCGCTATCTGGCACCCCCTCTCGGGGCCATACGCTGGATTAGTGTCTGCCTACCGGATGAACGGAAACGCACTCGATGAAGCCGGCCAGACATACGAGGACGGCACGGAAAGGAATATGTCGTATCTGGACCTCAGCCAGAAGGCGCTGAATCATCTCGACTACAACAACAACCTGGTACTGGACGGGACGGGGTACTGCATCGCGCCACGATCCGGGTCAACGGACGCCACCACGGCGATTACCGTGGAGGCGTGGGTGAAACGTGATACAACTCGCGGAGCGGATTTCCAGGCGATTGCAGGGAAGACGAGCGGCAGCGCGATCGACTACTTGCTCTACATCCACAAGCCGTCACACCGTGTGTTTTTCAATATCAATACCAACGCTCTCTCCCTGGCTTCACCCGCCGGCGGGTTCCGCCACACGCGGTGGACCCATGTCGCGGCTACGTACAACAGCGTGACGGGGGCCATGATTCTGTATATCAATGGGGATTCAGTCGGCGCGAAGAGCACAGCCCCGGGGTCGACAATCACGACCACCGCCGACAGCATTGCAATCGGGAACGCCACCGGCAGCAGGTCGGACTTCTGGTTTGCGGGACAGATCGATGAGGTACGGGTATGGACGAACAAGGTCAGGACAGAGGAGGAGATCCGGCTGTCGATGTTCAGAGGGGTTACATGGAACAGCACTCCCAAACCCACAGGCGCGACAGTCTGGAATTTCGACGGCCAGAATTTCGACGCCGTTCGAAACCCGGGAAGTGTCCCCTCGCAGGAGATGCATTTTCGGGGCGGGGCGCACATGACGTCGGTTCACCGGTACTTCGACAACGAACCGGTGTCACCTCTCCTACGGGATGATGCGGGTGGGTTCTATGGTGTCTCCTATGTCGTCAGCCGCCGGCAATGGGTAATCCCTGATGCTTCCGGCGGTCTCCTCCTTGATTCTGTCTTTGTCCCGGCTGCGGGCGGCCTCTCCGGAGTGCGGGCATTCGTCCTGGTCAACCATGAAATCAGTTCTGATCTGAGGATAACACTGGTGCATCCCGGCGGCACAACCGTTCCGCTCTTCACTCGCCGCGGCTCCGACGAGAATGACATCATGTGCGTGTTCTCTGACGATGCCGACTCAGTGGCCGGCACTACGGACCACACCATCGGGCTGCATGCTCCGTTCAGCCCACTCGTGAAGCCTTACGATCCCCTCAGTGCCTTCGCAGGACTCAATGCGCACGGGTGGTGGAAACTGCAGGTTGAGGATGTCGCCAGCGGAAGAACAGGAGTACTCTACGGGTGGGGAGTCCAAACACCTCTGGGTACAAGGGTTTCTGATCAAGGTACTCTGCCGAAGATGTTCGCCCTCGACCAGAACTTCCCGAATCCTTTCAACCCGAGCACGACCATCAGGTATGAGTTACCACGAGCGACGTACGTGACGCTCAGCGTATTTGATATGCTGGGGCGCGAAGTGTCGCTGCTGGTGAATAACGGGATGGACGCGGGCTACCACGAAGTCCAGTTCGACGCATCTCAACTGTCAACTGGAGTGTATTTCTATCGAGTGCGAGCCGGGAATTTCGTATCCACGAAGAAGATGTTGATTTTGCGATAGTGCGAACCAGACATTTTGAGACGTCAACCCCGAGCTTCCGCATCTCGCCGTGAATCCTTGGAACTCCCCGTAGAGTGTTTGGATTGGCCCTCTGTTTGATTAGATTGATCTGCACGTGGGCGATCGCTGCCCTGCCAAGGGTATCGATTTCAAAGGGAATTCGCTATTTTATTGCGGACGGAAAAGGAGCAAACAAAATGGATCTATCGGTGGCGCAAGAAAAAGCACATAGGGTTTACGAATACATGAAGAGGGGAACTGCAGGATTGAAACGGGAGACTGCAAATGCGGTTGACCATGATCCTGCCAGTTGGGGTATGGATATTGATGATTGGGACTGGAATGCTGGAGTGGGCATGACTGCAATTTCCGACTACTATGAAAAACTGCAAGATCCCGAAATACTGCACTACATGGTGGATTGGGTGGGCAAGAACAAACACCAGTGTGCAAAAAAGGACCATGTCAACTACTTGACGCCGCTTGCCATCTATCCGGACATGTATTTGAGAACCCAAGAGCCGTATTATCGGGACATCGCGGTCGAGTACGCGGACTGGGTAATGGCAAATGCCGGCAGATCCAAGGATAGTGTTTTCTTCCACGGCGCATCTGTTTCGGGAGAGGTGTGGGCAGATACCGTGTTTATGGCATTGGTCTTCTTGTCACGCACGGCGAAGCTCACGGCAAATATCACAATGGCTGAACAAGTTCTCAAACAGCTGCTTTCACATCTGCAACTTCTGCAGGATGAGAAAACAGGGATCCTCTATCATGGATATCATTGTGTGGGAAATCATCATATGTCGGGCGCCCTCTGGACCAGAGGCAATTCATGGGTGGTGATTGGATCTCCAATCATCATCGAGACTCTACGTGACCTGGTGGAAGTACCGAAAGACATCAATTTCCGATACAAGAAGCTGGTGGATGGTATCCTGCAGTACCAGGCAGAAAATGGTCTCTGGCACACCGTCATGGACAGACCTGATTTCTATCAAGAGACATCAGGCAGTGCAGGCAATGCAGCGGGTATTATGAAAGCGGTTCGTCTCCATTTGCTGGAGCCCGACAAAATGGCGAGTGCCCTCAAAGCGATGGAGGGAGTGATCACACAAATCAATCCAGAAGGCGCAGTCGAGGGCGTATCGGGAGGTACGCCAATCATGCCGACGATTGACGCATATGGCAAACTAACCCGCTATCCGACGCTGTACGGCCAGGGTTTGACACTTCTGATGCTTAGTGAATACCTCTTTCAAGAGAAGGCGCGCGCAGAACCGAATCAGCCGGCATAAAGCTGAACACAATGTCAGTCATCGTTCCGAACACAACTGCGATGACACGGTCCGGAATGATTGACGCCCTCCCACTCACACATAAGACGATTGAGGCGGCACCTTGAGCTCCTCTCAACCCGTTCGCATCGGCGTTCGTGCTCACGATTTCGGCTGCCTGTCAGCCGGTGAACTCGCTGCGAAGATCGCGGCAAAACATCTGGTCTGCACGCAGCTCGCACCCGGCAAGGCCATCGCCGGACTCACTATGAAACCCGGCGCTTTGAATCCCGGTCTCGCGTTTGAAATCGGAAGGGCGTTTCACACGCATGGTGTCCAAATCGCGGTGCTCGGCTGCTACGTGAATCCGATTCACCCCGATCCTACGGCGCGAAAATCGCTGCTCGGACTCTTTAAGGAACACCTGCGCTACGCCCGCGATTTCGGCAATGGCCTCGTCGCGCTTGAAACCGGCTCGGTCAATGCGGACTATTCGCCTCATCCCGATAACCACGGTGAGACCGCTTTTCAACAATCGCTCGCGAGCATCGCAGAGCTTGTCGCGGAGGCTGAAAACTTCGGCGTCATCGTCGGCATCGAGGCCGTCGCATCGCACGTCGTTTCAACGCCGCAAAAGATGAGGCGGATGCTGGATACCGTTGCATCGAACAATCTCCAAGTTGTCTTCGATCCGGTGAATTTGCTTTCGCTCGAAAACCATCTCGAGCAGGAGCGTATCATCGGCGAATCGCTCGAACTATTCGGCGACCGGATTGCGATCATTCATGCGAAGGATTTCGTTGTCGAGAACGGCCGGTTCAAGTGTGCAAGCGCGGGTCTCGGGGCGCTGCGGCACGATCTGGTGATAAAATTTGCCATTGAAGAAAAACCAGGCATCAGCATTCTGTTGGAAGATACAAATGAGCAGACGGCTCAGGATAGCCGGCAATTCTTGCTCCAGGTTGCAAAACGATGCGGATAAGTTCTCAATTTGTGCAACTCCAACATCAGCGGGATTCTCTCTGATTTAGCCGGAGGCATTTCAAATGAAACGACACATCGTTTCCTTTTCGTTGGTGGCGATGTTCCTTGCCGCGCCTCTCCTTCAGGCACAGAACGATTCGGCCTTCCAGGCATGGCAACAGGCCGAGCAGAAGAAATTACAGGCATTCCGTGATGCCAATGACCGCGCCTTCTACGATTTCCTCACAAAGGAGTGGCGCGGAGTTGAGCTGGCGAAGGGAATGGTGAAGGATCCGATTCCCGACCTACCCAAGCTCCCGGTGTATGAGCCGCCGGCGGCCAAACTGCCCGCTCCAGAAGCGCCGCCTGTCGTCCTCCCGCCGCCTCCCCAAAGAGAATCTATTGCGGTTCCGCCAACTCTGCCTGCTCCCGCGGGGGGGGGGTGAAGTGAAGTTCTTCGGAACACCACTCTCCCTCCCGATACAAGAAGCGCTGAGGCTACGCGTGAGCGACTCTCCAAGCAAGGAGTCAATAGCGGATTTCTTTGCGGCGATGAGCGGCTTGCCAACCGATGAGTTGTTGTCGGAGTCGAAAAAGGTTGCTGAGGTACGGCACTTAAACGATTGGGGGTATTGTCTCTTGTTGCACGCTGCGGGAGAACGAATTTACGGTCCTTCGGGCGACGGGGCAACCCTCTTCACGTGGTATCTTCTGCTGAAGTCCGGTTTCGATGCGCGCGTTGGTTTTACACCTTCCCGTGTGATGCTTCTCTTGCCCGTCGAAGAGCAGCTCTATGGCGTGATGTATCTGTCGTTCGGAGCTGACCAGCGTCGCTATTACACCGTTCCCCTCAATGCGCGCTCCAGGCCTGAGGAATCACAGATCTACTCGTATGAAGGAACACATCCTTCTGCCACCCGATCCCTTCGCTTTGCCGTCTCGCGGGTCCCGGTCCTCAATCTGCCCGTCGCGGAGAAGACTCTTGCGTTCACGTTCGGGGGCATCGAGCACCGCGTCCCAGTAAAGTACAGCCGTGACGCCGTCACGTTTTTCGAGCATTATCCGCAGACTGATTTTGCCGTGTATTTCGATGGATCGATTTCCGATGGAGCTGCCTCTTCGCTTTATGACGCCTTCAAGCCGTTGCTGGCGGATAAGAATGAAGTTGAGGCGGTGAATATGCTCCTGCGGTTTTCACAAACGGCTTTCGGCTATAAGGTCGACAAAGAATTGTTCGGACGCGAGAAACCGATGTTCCCGGATGAGGTGCTCTATTATGACTATTCGAATTGCAAAGATCGGGCCATTCTGTTCGCGTATCTTGTACGACGGCTGACCGGGCTGGAAGTCGTGGGGCTTGACTATCCGGGGCACATCTCGACAGCCGTTCGATTTCGCGGGAACGTGCCGGGCGATGCCGTGCAGGTGCGGCGCGAGCGTTTCGTGATTTGCGACCCTACGTATATCAATGCTAACGCCGGCATGTGCATGCCGCAATTCCAGGGAGTTCAACCGTCCATTATCACCCTGAGGAAACCCTAGAAACGCAAAACGCCATTGTTGGCGCATTCCTGCCCGCAAGGAGAATCCATGATTTCCCGTGCAGCTTTCATCCCACTGACTTTCTGTTTCCTCTTGGGTCTCCAGAATGCTCCGGCTGCTCCCCCCGATGAGGGGGTCTTTTTCGATCCGCACGCCGTGGCCCGCTACCGGGCACTGTATGCCGGCAATCCTCTCTTCTCCGTTCTGAGAAAGGATATGGACACTGTTGACCGTGCGCGGGAACGGAAATTCTTGCGTTCGGAGGTGCGCTATAATGACCATCTGTATGATATCTCCCGGGTCGGAAATCTTGCGCAACAGATGGCGTTGCTCTATGTGTACGCCGGCGACGCCGATGCTGCGGCCCTCGCGCAGGAGTGTGTGGAGACCCTGATGAAGTTTCCGAAGTGGGATTATTTCCTGGAGGCGGGGACCGACGTTATCGGCTTTCAGCGCGCACCGAATTCTGCTATCGCGGTCGCGATCGTCGTCGAAGCTCTCGGAGAGCGCATCCCCCTGGCGCTGCGCAAACGCTGGCTCGCGACGATGGCGGAACGTGGTACAGAACCGTGCTACCGCGCTGTCTATGGAATGCGCCACCCGGAGCAGGTGAAGGGGTGGTCGGTGGACACAACGAGCACGTATTTCATGCACCGCCCCCTGGATCGGGGCCTCAGTCTTGCACGGTGGCCGATGATCCTCAATATCAACAATCTCAAAGCAGTCCCGGCTTCTGCAGTTGCGCTTTCGGCGCTGGTCTACAGAGAATACTATGGTGAAACCGCCGACACGAAGAGGTGGTTGGAACAGGCGGCGCATAGCATCCGGACGTTCCGGGACATCTACAAGCGGGACGGATCGTACGACGAAGGGATTTCGTACGCCCATTACACCACGTTGCACATCATCCAGGCCGTTGAGGCTTTTCGCCGTACGGGTGTTGCGGACCTGACCGACCTCCTCAATTGGAACGGCTATCAGGACTTCCTCGTCGAAATGACACTGCCTGCACAGGACGACCCCAGCGCCATCGTGAATTTCAGTGACGCCAGCACGGGGGCGCATGCATCACCCTCCTTCTGGATTGCCAGGCAGACGAGAGATGGCCTGGCACGCTGGTTCGGCGAAAACCTTGCACATTCACGGGATATGTGGTCTGTGCTCTATTACGATCCGACCGTCCCCCTCATCCCGCCGCCCCAGAGGACCCATCTGTGGCTATCGGATCTGGGTTGGATCGTCGGACGGACTGGGTACCAGCCGGCCGATCTTGTGGTTGCCATGCGGAGCGGGGATGCGTACAACCACGAGCACGCGGACCGCAACGGCCTCATCTTCAAATGCTTTGGCGAACGACTGGTCGTGGACCCCATGCGGCCTCCATACAGCTTCAGGGATCCTGCCTGGAAAATGCGGCTGACAGGGGGACACAGTTGCGTGTTGATTGATGGGAAGGGGCATCAATACGTCGATGGACATGACGGGACAAATGCATCGCAGGCGTCGGCAACGATCATACGGGCAGGAGAGCGGGATGGGTACTTCTACTGGACGAGCGACGCGACTCGTGCATATGCCCTTGTGCTCCCCGACGTCCATTCTGTCACACGAACAGTTGTGACGCTCACGGATCCTCCTGCTCTCGTCGTTGTCGACAAGATCATAAAGAGCAGCGAACCTTCAAACGTTCAGGCTCGTTTCTACGCATACAATTCGGATGGGAAAGGGACTGTTGCTGCCACGCAGGACGCATTCACGGTGACGAGGCCGTACGCCCGTCTCGTTGGCATTGCCTCATCCGAATCAGGCGTCACGTATACGTCAGCACTACCTGATATTCCCGCCGCACAAGCGCAGCTCTACCCGTTTGCCGAAGTGGGAACCGTGAAGCCGGGGAACGAGATCTGTCTGGTAACGGTGCTCCTGCCGACTCCGTCGGGCGCGGTCATCGGGACTGCGTCGGTCACGAGGGATGGGTTGATTTACACCGCCCACATTTCCGCTGGCACTCGCTCTGCATCGGTGAGAATCATCGATTCTGGAGCAGTACCGGAGTTTCAGGTGGGAGGGGAGTAGACCGCTACTTGGTCTGCTGAACGATCTGCTTGAGTTTGTCGCCTTTCTTGAGCTTCGTTGACGGTTCCGCCTGATTGGCAAGAGCCACCGTGGCAAGCGGGACCTCGGAGGGATACCGTTTATCGAACTGCTCGAGCGTCATTGCCTCCGGCAGAGTGACAATTTTGACTTTCATGGGTTTCACGTTGAGCGCCTGGTCATCGGTCAGACGGCTGAAGCTATGAGCCGCACCCGTGACGGCAGTCTGGTACCCCGACCATGCTTGCTGTGCGCTATAGCCGAGAATCTGAAAGACTTTCCCATCATACTCGATAAAAGTTGCGCTGCCCGCAAGAGCGCCATTATCCGTAGTGGCGGAGAATGTCCCGACCACGGAGCGTAGACCATTGATGGACAAAGACTGCCGCGAACCTGCGGAAACGCCTTGTTGTGCAAAGAAACCGCTCGACGCCGAGTCCGCCGATTTGGTGTTGGCTAGCGTCAACTGCAGTATCGCATCCTCCGATTCGCTCTGGCCGATCACCGCCTGCTTCTGGTTCGCGGTTTTCCAGCCCTGCGGAAAATCAACGCGAAATTTGAGATCAGGGTGATAGAAAGTACTTCCCTTGAAATATCCTTCGCGCGGATTATCACCGAAGGTCAATCCATTGAGGCGGTTAAGGTATCCAGGCTGGTCGACCTTCGCGTAGACGGGCTTCATCTGCATCGTGTCCATCTGGCTCCTGATATCCTCAGCACGGGTGGGAGGGCTCGGATGCGTTGACAACCATTCCGGAACGCGCCCGCCGCCGCTGGCCTCACTCACCCGCTCAAGCACATTCATGACCTGGATCAACTCGCTCGGATTTTGATTGATCCGCGCCATGTACCGTACGGCAAGATTGTCCGCCTGCGACTCATCGTCCCTGCTGAACTTCAGGAAGAGAATACTCAGCGCAGCGCTGGCCAGGTTGCCGTATTTTTGCATCTCCTCGGGCGCCAGAACCGTGCCGAGAACCATTCCCAGTTGGGCGAGCATCTGGTTTGACATGTTGTTGACCGAGTGTCTTGCAGTGACATGGCCAATCTCATGTGCTACAACCCCCGCGAGCTGTGTTTCGTTGTTCATATGTGCGAGCAATCCCCGGGTGACATAGATGTAGCCCCCGGGAAGTGCGAAGGCATTCACCACCGGATCATCGACAACTCGGAATGTCCAGGGAAGATTTGTGCGCTCCGTTCTTGCAGCGATGCGGGTTCCGAGCTCCTGGATATATCGCTGCAGTTCAGCATCATCATATGCGCCAAGCGATCCCTGGATTTCCCCATCATACTCCTTCCCCATGGCGATTTCCTGTGACTCACTGACGAGACTCAGATGTCTCTCGCCTGTGGCCAGATTCGTGGTACACCCTGACGACCCCAGGCTGAATGCAGCCAGCGTGAGAATGAGTCCGGGACAACTGAGAAGAAATCTGGTCTTCATTGTCTTTCCCTCCCATAGTGAGAAAAACACCATCGCTGATGTGTGACCTATAGAGACAGGAAGTGGATGCGCGAAAGCTTGCAAAGAAAAACGTGAATATCAACTATCCCGGGAATGTGGAGCATTGAGAATACTGAAGGAACTAAGGGAGAAACAAGGGCAATTTACAGAGAAGGGGTTATCGCCCTTCGTGCGATCTCGTGTATCATCCGCCGGAAGATGAGCGCATGTACAGGGTAGATTCCGTACCAGTATGCGGGGCCTGCGAGCCCGGCCGGATGAAATATTGCCGTCTGTCTGATCGTCGACCCCCCGTCGACGGGTTTCACTTCATACTCGAGCCATGCCCTGCCCGGAACCTTCATCTCGGCGGCAAGGCGGAGATGGAAGGGGGGATCGTACGCCTCAACCCGCCAGAAGTCGAGCGGGTCGCCCACCCGAAGCTCCCGATCGGGCCGCCCCCGTCTCATCCCAACGCCTCCCACCACCAGGTCCATCGCCCCTCGCAACCTCCAGAGAAGACCATACGCATACCATCCGTTCTTCCCGCCGAGAGCCTGTACAGGCGCAAACGCCTTTTCGGGGGGGACAGACACGGTGACGACGCGTGAATCGAAAATCCGGTTCCCCAGACGCACACCGCCGAAGGGAGCGGATCCCGACGAAGAAAGAGCGTCCGACCAGCGTGTCTCAGCAAACTCGCGATCTTCGTTCCGTATTGCAGACGCTATTGCATCGGCTACTCCCAGGGGTTTGATTTCAAACAACTTCATCGCCGCGTGATCCCGCACGATCGTCGGATGGCGGATGCTGTCGATAAGCTTGCGCCCAACCCGAGCGTACAAGGGAGTAACGAGACCCAACCAGAGACTGCTCAGTCGCGGCGTCAGTACGGGAACCGGAATCAGCATGCGCCGGAGACCCCTCTGACGCGCGTATTCGACGATCAAATCCCGGTATGAGACAACATCCGCACCGCCAATTTCGATGACGGTACTTCCCGGCACGCTCACGTCCATCGACGCCACAAGGTAGCTCACCAGGTCCTCAATCCCAATCGGCTGAGCCACAACGCTCACCCAGCGTGGCAGCAGCATGACCGGTAGGTGCTCCGCCAGAGAGCGCACCAGCTCGAACGAAAGGCTTCCCGATCCGATGACGATCGAAGCCCGCAGCTCGATGACGGGAATGCCGCTGGTGCGGAGGATCCGTCCAACCTCAAGCCTGCTCTGGAGATGAGGAGACAATCCCCCCTCATCGCTGGCAAGTCCTCCCAGATAGATGATGCGCTTGAGTGATGAATGCTGTGCAGCGTTGGCAAAGTTCGTCGAACCGAGACGGTCCTGTTCTTCAAAGGACTCCGCGGATCCCATGGAATGGACCAGGTAAAAAGCAGTATCGCATCCTTCAAAGACCCCAACCAGCGAAGAAGGATTCAGAACGTCACCGGTCACGACGGCACCGGGTGGCTTGATCCTGGCCATGAGGTATTCAGGTCTCCTGGCCAGACACCGGACGTTGTGTCCGGCGGACGTGAGAGCCGCGAGGAGTCTCCCGCCGACATAGCCGGTGGCACCCGCCAACAGGATTCGATGGTGATGTTCGCCGTTCTTCATATATCATGCCCTTTGGAAAGGTACTCACTATTTCCGTCAACTCTCAAGAAAAGATACTGTTCGGTGATTATGATCGGTACTCTGAGGAATTGAACGAGTTAGGCGTCCGTCAACCGCGCAGGCAACAAAATGTCCAACTTTTTCGTATTTTAGGGCAACGAGGAATGGGTCGTTGACGGAGACAAATCTCCGCACCTTTTCCAGGCACTACTATCCATCAGACCGGAGCCCTCCATGATTCTTCTTGTGGTGTTAGGCATACTCCTCCTGCTTCTCTTCTGGGGAATCGGGCAGTACAACAAGCTGGTCACGTTGCGCAATCAGGTCCAGAACGGCTGGAAGCAAATCGATGTGCAATTGAAACGCCGGCACGATCTGATACCGAATCTCGTCAATACGGTGAAGGGATACATGCAGTACGAGCAGGAAACGCTGGACAAGGTGATTCAGGCGCGGAATGCCGCAACTACGGCGTCCGGGATCGCTGACTCGGCGGCCAAGGAAAATGCTCTCACCGGGGCACTCGGCCGGCTCTTCGCCCTCGCGGAAAACTACCCCACTTTGAAGGCGAGCGAAAACGTGAAGCAGCTTCAGGAGGAGCTCTCGAGCACCGAAAACAAGATCGGATTCGCCCGTCAGTTCTTCAACGATATCGCGACGAAATTCAACATCGCGCAACAGGTTTTTCCCGCCAACTTCATCGCGCGCATGTTCGATTTCAAACCCTCGGAGCTTTTCGAGGTGACCGAAGCGACGGAACGGGCCGTGCCGAATGTCGATCTTTCTCTGAAAAAGTAGCAGCCAACAGATGCCTCTCGTCCCGAGAAACATCTTCGAACAGCAGGCTCACAACAAGAGGCTGACTGTTCTGGTGCTCGTCGGTTTCGTCCTCTTCGTCGGATTTCTGGGATTCGGACTGGATCTGTTTCTGTCCGGTTTCGCTCTAGAGAGTGATGAGGAGATGGGCTTTCCGGTCCCGGTGGCGACGGTAGTGGCCATGTCGATTGCAGGGATCGGTGCAGTCCGCAGTGCGCGAAACGGCGATGCCGCTGTTCTGGCTTCAGCCACCGCAGTTCCGGTACAGGAAGACGATCCCAAGTACCGCCAGCTCATCAACATCGTCGACGAGATGGCGATCGCTGCAGGTGTGCCCCGGCCGAAGGTCTATGCTGTGCCCGACCCGGACCCCAATGCGTTCGCCACGGGTCGGGATCCGGCGCACGCATCTATCGCGGTCACAGAGGGGCTTGTGGAACGGCTGACCCGCGACGAGCTCCAGGCGGTCGTCGCTCATGAGATGAGTCACATCCGCAACTACGACATCCGGCTGATGACCGTCGTTGCCTCCCTCATCGGAACTGTCTTGCTCATCACGGAATTCGGAACGCGGATGCTCCGGTTCGGTGGAGGGAGGGGAGGGAAGAAAGACTCGAAGGGGGGAGGAGGAGGGCTCGGGATTTTGATGCTGGTATGGGTCGTTGCGCTCATCCTGGCACCCATCATCTCCCAACTCCTCGCCATGGCGGTCTCACGTCAGCGGGAGTTCCTTGCCGACGCCTCCGGTGCGGAGTTGACCCGCAATCCGATCGCACTTGCCGCAGCACTGCAGAAAATCACAGACGCAGACGAACCCACTAAGGCAATAAAACAGGGGACCGCCCATCTCTGTATTGCAGATCCCCTGGGGCGCACAGCCAACGAACGGGAGGGGTTCATGGCAGACCTCCTGGGTACTCATCCGCCGGTGGAAAAGCGGATCACACTTCTTAAAGCGATGGCCTACCAGCACGGTTGACAGTCGACATATCGACTCCCATGCCACCGACCTCGTCGTGAGCCCATCCTCCGCTCCAGGTCATCACGGGCTCCCGGCGCCTGGCCATCGTGTACAATTGCTCCTGCCGAATTGCCATAGAGATGTGGATTCTCCGATTCTTCTTGTGTAAATTCGAGCTGCCAAACCTCAACCGGACCTCTCGTCGTCGAACATCATGCACACACGGAGCAGACCATGCCTACGGCAGCCGAAATCACAGAATTGGGAAACGACGCCCAAACGTACCTGACGAAATCACTCCTTCCCTTCTGGATGGAACGCTCGCCCGACCCTGCCTACGGAGGATTTCTCCCTTTTTTTGATCGCCACGGCAAGCCGACGGGGGAGACCGAGAAGACATTCCTCTCGCAAATCCGGATGCTGTACACCATGTCAAGTGCCCACCGCGCCGGCTACGGCAACGGCCGCTGCGCCGAACTCGCGGATATGTGTGCGCGGTTCATCCTCGATCATTACTGGGATACCACACACGGCGGGTGGTACTGGATCGCGGATCGACAGGGAAACCCGACCAACAAATCCAAAGTGGGATACGGACACTGCTTCGGGATTTACGCCTTCAGCGAGTATTTTCTTGCAACTGGAAATGCCGAGGGCAAGAAAGCGGCGAATGCGACCTACCAGGTCGTCTGCGAACATATGGTGGACACACGGCACGGGGGTTTCATCGAGCTCATGCAGCAGGATTGGCAGCCCGACCGCCCGGGCCGCTTCGGCGGGGATCGGAAGAGCCTGGATGTGCACATGCATATGATGGAGGCATTGACGACCTACTACGAAATGACCGGACATCCCACGCACCGGCGTCGGCTGCTGGAAATCATCGACCTCCTGGTTTCTAAAATGCTCCGCCCTGGATCGGGAACAGGGTATTCCCAATTCACCTACAGCTTCGAACCCCTGCCTGCGATCATTTTCGCGACGACATGGGGCCGCGACGCAAAACCCGACGAAGGTGACATTCACCCGATTAACTTCACTTCCTACGGTCACAACGTTGAGCTTGCCTGGCTCCTCATGCATGCAGGTGATGTCCTCGGACAGGGACGGGCTACCTATGAGCCGATCCTCAGGAACATGTGCGATCACTGCATCCGCTTCGGTGTGGACCACACCTACGGCGGTGTGTACTGCGAAGGACCGGATCAGTCACCAACGACACACACACAGAAGCAATTCTGGCAGCAGGGAGAAGCCCTTGTAGGTATGCTTGACGCCTATCTCTCGTTCCGGGAAGAACGATACTGGGCCGCATTCCGGAATATCTGGGACTTTGTTTTTGCCCACATGGTCAACATGGAGGGCGGAGGAGAATGGTATGAGCGGGTGGACCGCGAAGGGAATGTGGTAGACGACGCCCTCGGTCACGGCTGGAAAGTGAACTACCACACTGTGCGGTCCATGATTCAAGTGATACGGCGGCTGCACAAGATCACGGCTGCGTAGCTGTTGAACGGAGTCACCATGACGAATTCTCTCTCCCCTGCCGACATGGTCATCATCGCCGCGTATTTTACCGCAGTGCTTTCCGTCGGCTTCTATTTCCGTAAGCGGACAAAAAGCCCAACAGAGTACTTTCTTGCCGGCCGGAATGTGGGCTGGATTGCGATAGGAGCATCGCTCTTTGCCACCAACATCTCCAGTGAACACTTCCTCGGGCTGGCAGGGACAGGTTCAAAATCGGGGCTGGCGGTAGGGCAATTCGAGTGGCTCGCTATCCTGATCCTTCTGCTCCTGGGTTGGGTGTTCACTCCATTTTATCTTCGCTCGGGCGTCTTTACCATGCCAGAGTTCCTTGAGCGCCGTTTTGGTCCCGCTTCACGGTACTATCTCAGTTTTGTCTCCATCGTAGCATATATCCTCACGAAGATCTCCATATCACTCTATGCCGGAGGAATCCTTCTGCATGCAGTTGTCGGATGGGATATGTATACGTCCGCTTTCGTGATAGTGGTTGCCACGGGCGCATATACTGTTCTGGGCGGACTTGCTGCGGTGATCTACACGGATCTCCTGCAGATGTTCATTCTCATCTTCGGATCGGTGATGCTCACGCTGATCGGACTTCAACAGGCAGGCGGCTGGGAGAGGGTGGTTGCCACGACACCCCCTGAGTTCTGGAGCATGTTCAAACCGATGAACGACCCGGATTTCCCCTGGACGGGGATACTGCTCGGTGCACCCATCATGGGAATCTGGTACTGGTGCACCGATCAATATATCGTGCAGCGTGTCTTGAGCGCAAGGAATCTCGATCAGGCGCGGAGCGGGACAATATTCGCGGGATTCCTGAAGATCCTTCCGGTATTCATCCTGGTGCTGCCGGGCCTCATTGCCTACAGTCTCTCCAATGGCCAGGTCACCGGTGACAGGGCGTATGCCTGGATGGTGACAACACTGCTGCCGTCGGGCCTGAAAGGATTGGTGGTTGCCGGACTGCTGGCTGCGCTCATGTCGTCCCTCAGCGCAATGTTTAATTCCACATCGACCCTCTTGACGATCGACATCTTCAAACGTCTCAGACCGCAGGCAGATGACGCCAGCGTCGTCCGCTTCGGCAGACTTTCAACAGGGGTCATGGTGGTTCTGGGGCTCCTCTGGATCCCCTTCATTGGCAAGATGAGTGACGAGCGGATGTTTGTCTACCTCCAGAGCGTTTCGGGATACATCGCCCCACCGATATCCGCCTGTTTCTTGTTTGGCATCCTCTGGAAAAGGGCAAACGGACAGGGAGCCATGGCGTGCCTTCTCACGGGCCTTGTTCTCGGCGGTGCCCGCTTCATCCTTGAAATTCAGAACAAAATGTCGCCCCTGACATCGGATGTTCTCACGTTCATTGCTACGGTGAATTTCCTGCACTACGCGGCATTCCTGTTTCTTGTGTGTTCACTCGTTTTGATTTTTGTCAGCCTGGCGACCGCGCCGCCCGCGCGCGAACGGATCGTGAACCTGACCTTTGCAGAAGTTGACCGTTCACATGCGCTCGACACAAAGCGGAACGGCGTGAATGCGGCAGCTTCGGTTGTGCTGGTACTTATCCTGCTTTTCCTCTGGTGGACCTATAGATAGGCATGGGGACTACGTGTGTATGCACACTCGACTCCATATCCACATTCTCACCCCGGCGCATGGTGCCGGTTTGCGCCGTTCGGCCGCCATCCTTGCTGCAGTTCTCCGCCAATCCGATTTTGAAGTGACAGTGACAGTCTTTCATGGTGAATTCAAGTCACGCATCAGGCGGGCGATCAGGAAGCTCGGCGGTTCCATGGTGCGCCGGCCGCTGTATGACATGAACATTTTCCTGGAATCAGCGAAGCCCGGATGGTTTCGGTACGCGCGCATCAATTGTCTCATTCCGAATCAGGAATGGATGAGAGACGACACCACGAAATTTCTCCCGACATTTGACTGGGTGCTTTGCAAGACACGGCATGCAGAACAGATTTTCAACCGGCTGGGGTGCCGCACGCGCTTCGTCGGATTCACCGGCGTTGACCGGTTCGACGGCACGGTGACGCACAACTATGACAGCTTTGTCCACATCGCCGGCAGCAGCGAATTGAAGGGTACCGGGACTCTGGTCCAATGCTGGTTGCGGCACCCGGAATGGCCCCGGCTGAAAGTGCTCTGGCATGCCCAAGGGATTTCGGCCACTCCAGCCCCCAATATCAAGTGGGTAACCTCACGTGTTGACGAGAGGACGCTCCGCCGGCTTCAGAACAGCCACAGTGTCCATTTCTGCCTGTCGGCGGCGGAGGGCTTCGGTCATTATATCGTCGAAGCCATGAGCTGCAAGGCCGTTGTTTTTGCGACAGACGCACCGCCGATGAATGAGCTTGTGCAGCCGGACCGGGGTATTCTGGTGCCGTATGCAGAAGAGCGGACCATGGGGCTGAGTAAAGGCTATCGCGTAGATGATGCAGCGATAGAGAAATCGGTTGAAGCTCTCGATCACATGAACACCGAAGAACGGAAGCGCAAGGGAGAGAATGCGCGTACGTGGTATATCGAGAATGATCGTCTATTCCGGCAACGGCTCGCCACAACGATTAAAGCATTGTCGAATGATGATCCCGGCGATGGGATCCTGCTTTCCTGAGGATTCAGAAACATCACGGTGGTGAGACAGCATGTGCGGTAATCCGAAGACACCGTGCCGGTGCCAGACACCCTGATCGCCGGAGTCCTCGGCATTGCCAACATTCTCTACTGGTGGTTCTAACCTGTTGAATCGCCAAGCAGCACTTCCCTGAAGGACTCATACCGGGAAGAAATCCGGATGCTCTGTTTGGATCGCTCTTGCGCTTCCCTGAGCTGCGGCGGGAGCGGAATCCGCATCCCCAGTGCCCGTTCGATGACATCAGGGAATTTCCCGGGATGTGCCGTCGCCAGAACTATGATCGGTTCTTTTCCGTTTCTCTTCCGCGCCGCTGCAACCCCGACAGCCGTGTGCGGATCCAGAATCTTCCCCGTCCTTTGGTAGGTGTCCCGGATCTCACCGAGCGTTTCCTCATCCGTGATGCTCACAGCTTCCAGTGCACTCTGCATGGCCGTAACATCGTCGCGGAAATGTGATCGTACTCTCGCCAGGTTGCTCGGGTTGCCGATATCCATGGCGTTGGAGTGTGTTTGCACTGCAGTGCGCGGGACGAACGAACCTGTGCGAATGTACTGAGCGCCGGCATCATTGACGTTTGTCGCTGCCACCAGTTTCCCTGCCGGCAGCCCCATGGCTTTCGCATATATCCCTGCGGTCAGATCACCGAAGTTGCCGCTGGGCACCACGAAGACGGGTGCGGTCTCTGCTCCTTCACTCCGGCGCGTGTTCCGCCACTGCGCCACTCCCCACACGTAGTAGCCAATCTGAGGGAGTAATCTGCCGAGGCTGATGGAATTCGCGGTGGTCAGATGCCGGGCCTCAGCCACCTCCTTGTCGGCAAGTGCCTGCTTCACGAGACGCTGACAGTCATCGAACGTGCCATCGACCTCGAATGCATGAATGTTCCCGCCGAGAGTCGCCATCTGTTGCTCCTGCAGCGAACTGATTTTCCCGGAGGGGTAGAGAACATGCACGGTGATATGCGGCACATTGAAGAATCCATGGGCGACGGCACTTCCGGTATCGCCGGATGTCGCCACGGCAATCGTGATATCCTCATGCGTTTCGTACAGGTAGTGCGAAAGTATGTGGGCAAGAAATCGCACACCTATGTCTTTGAAAGCAAGAGTCGGTCCATGGAAGAGTTCGAGCAGGTGGATGTTGCCATGCAGGTGAGTGAGTGGTATGGGAAACGTCCATGCGCGCCTGAACACATCGCTACACTCATCGCGCGAAATGTCGTCGATGAACGCTGCAGCCACCTCAAGGCCGATCGCATGGAGAGATGTCGTCGAAAGTTCTCTCCTCAATGCCGCCGGGAGGCGGGGAAGCCGCTCCGGGATATACAGCCCGCCGTCAGGAGCTAGCCCCGAGAAAACGGCTTTCCGGAACGTCGTCGCGGGGGCATGTCCTGCTGTGCTCACATAGTTCACGTGCTGCGTGTCCAGAGTTTCACACTGTTCATGTGCTTCGTGTCCAGAGTATTTTTGCGCCGGCGCGGTTGATGCGCGACACGTACGCATCGCTCGCAATGCCCGCCGCGCGAGCAAATGTCTTTTGCATGGCGTTCGCCACCGCATGTGCCGTGTGGACCGAAGCCGTTACTGCAAACATGGACGGTCCTGATCCGGAAATCGAACACCCGAACGCCCCCGCCCGCAGTGCGGATTCCCTGACGTCGGCAAAACCGGGGATGAGATTTGCCCGCACGGGTTCTGCCACTGCGTCCTCAATGCACCTTCCCACCAGCGCCGGATCACCTGCCGCCAACCCGACGGTCAATCCGCTGATGTTTCCCCACTGGTTGATGGCCGTCTGCAGTGTGATGGCCTTCGGCAGCATGCTTCGGGCATCTTCTGTCCGGATGACCGTGTGCGGGTGGACGACAACCCATACGATCGTATCTCTTGTCGGAACCGGGATCACATCCAGAGGAGTGTACTTGCGGACCAAACACGCGCCTCCGAACAAGCAGGGTGCCGCATTGTCGGCGTGTGCCGCGCCGGACGCCTTTCGTTCTCCTTCCATGGCGAATCGGAGGAGGTCGGCTCTTTCAACAGGCCGGGGAAGCAATGCGTTCACAGCGACTGCGGCTGCGACACTGCTGGCAGCGGAGCTCCCGAGTCCGGATCCAATCGGCATCCGTTTGTCAAGCATCAGCTTTATGCCGAAGGGTGGATGAAATTCATCCAGCATCAACACGGCGACGTGGCCCGCGACGTTTGATCGTGCATCAACCGGCACATCGGGGTGTGTTGTCCGCACGGAAAAGGCGAGCCCGGGCGCGGCCTGGCGCTCGGCAACCACGACGTCACCCGGCTGATTAATCGCGAGGCCCAGCACGTCGAAGCCGGAACCGAGGTTGGCGATGGTTGCCGGTGCGAATACTCTCGTTTTGCGTGGACGTATCATTGTGGGAGATAGTGCAAGAGTTTGAGAAGATCGGAAAATACACCCATTGCCGTCACTTCGGCTCCGGCGCCGGGTCCCTGCACCACGAGTGGCGATTGCGCATAACGATGCGTTGTAAAGGTAATGACATTATCACTCCCGTGCGTCGAAGCAAGCGGATGGTCCTGCGGGATCCCTTTCACCCCGGCAAACGCCGCCCTTCCCTGGAGCACGCCGGCATAGCGCAGCACCCGGCCCTGCTCCCGGGCTTCCAGGAAGCGGCGCCGCATCGCGGCATCGGATTTCCTGTACGCGGCGAAGAATCCCCGCGGCAGAGGTCCTCCACGCAATGCACGGGGCACAAGGTTCTCAGTCCGGATCTGCCGCAGATCCATTCGCAGCCCGAGCTGTCGTGCGAGGATGAGCAGTGTGCGTGCCACATCTTCACCTGACAGGTCATCACGCGGATCCGGCCCGGTGAAGCCGAGCTCCATGGCCTCCTGCACCAGAGCGCTGAACGGCACCGTGCCGTCGTAGCGGTTGAACAAATGACCGAGCGTGCCGGAAAACACCCCTTCGATCTTCACAATGGTGTCGCCGCTGGCAATCAAATCATCGAGCGTCGAGATGATGGGCAACCCTGCACCGACGTTAGCTTCGTAGAGAAAATACTTCTGGCGGCTTTTCACAAGATCCGTCAGCTGCTTGTACCGCCGCCAGGGGAGCACATTTGCTTTCTTGTTGGGTGTCACGATGTGCATATTCAGCCGCACGAAGTCTTCGTACAGGTCGACGATCTCTCCGCTCGCCGTGCAATCGACGATGACGGCGTTCGTGAATTGCAACTCCGCCAGGTGACGGAGGAACGACCGTCGTTCCATGCGCAGCGAGGAAGAATCCAGTACATCCTTCCACCGGAGGAGATCGATGCCATCCGGCGAGAGCGCAAACCGGGAACTATCGGCGATTCCGCAGAGACGCGCTTCAAAGCCCCGTCCGTGCAAAAATCTGCGCTGTTGATGCAGCAGCCGCAAGAATGCAGCACCGATGCTCCCCGGTCCGATCACAATCACCGCGAGAGCTTTGCGCCGTTCAAAGAAGGCAGAATGAACCACGTTGAGTGCCCGGATTCGCTGACTCTCATCTATCACGAGCGAGATGTTGCGTTCTGATGCGCCCTGGGCTATGGCAGTGACGTTTATGCCATTGCGCCCCAGAGCCTGAAACACTTTTCCCGACACCCCAGGCGTCCCTTCCATGCCGTCACCCACGACGGCAATGATCATCTGGCCGGGTTTCTCGTCCAGTGACATCATCTTCGACAGCACTTCATACCGGAATTCCTCGTTGACCGCCTCGCGCGCCCGGGGCACATCCACGCTGCTGACGGCGATGCAGATCGTGTGTTCCGAAGACGCCTGGGAAATGAGGATGACGTTCACGTTGTGCGACGCCAGGCAACGGAAGAGCCTCCCCGCGGTTCCCGGCACGCCCACCATCCGCAAACCGCGAAGCGTGAGCAGCGTGCATTGATCCACCGAGGCAATGCCCTTCGCGACGCTCTCCCACCGGTTGACATGGCTGGAGATGCGGGTGCCGGGTGCAGCGGGGTTCAGGCTGTTTTTGATGAGGATGGGAATCCGTTTGACCACCGCAGGTGCAATCGTAGAGGAATGCAGAACCTTCGCCCCGAAGTACGAGAGCTCCATCGCTTCTTCGTAGGACATGTGCGGCACAACGAACGCCGCCTTGACTGCCCTCGGATCCGCGCTGAGAATGCCGTCGACATCCGTCCATATTTCGATCACCCCCACTCCCAGCGCGGCACCGAGAATCGCGGCGGTATAGTCTGAGCCGTCGCGCCCGATCGTGGTCGTGCGCCCGTCTTCCGTGGCTCCGATGAATCCTGTCACAACGGGAATCGCCGTCCTGCCCGAACGGCCATAGAGGCCGGAAAACACTTTCTTGACTGCCGCATTGGTCGCAGGAAACAATACGCCTGCCCTCGTGAATCGATCGTCAGTGACAATACACGTCCGCGCGTCGACGAACCGGGCGGCCCTTGTGCGCTGGAGATAGGATGCCAGGGTGAGGGCCGACAGGCGTTCACCGAAACTTGCAGTCAAATCCTGGGTACGCGGAGAGCAATGGCGAAGCAGGTAGACCCCCTGGAGTACATTGTTGAGTTCTGAGAGGAGAGTCCGCACTTCGTTTGCCACCCGTTTGGGCGGACGGTGTGCGTGCAATTCGTCGAGTGTGTCCAGATGGCGCTTCACAAGCGTTTCATACAACGAGAGAAATTCCGCGTTGCCGTTCTCAGCCAGGCGGGCACATTCCAGCAACTGATTTGTCACACCCTGATATGCGGAGACCACGACCAGCACAGGGCCGCGTCTTGCTGCCTGGAGCACGATCGAAGCGACATCGCGCATCCGGCCGGGGTTCGCCACTGAGGACCCCCCGAATTTCATCAGCTTGCGCTTTTGCATGATGGTTACTGACCTTGACTCAGCACCTTGCTGAGTTCTTCAGAGCGGCGGGTTGCCGTGGCAACAGCATTGATGAGCATTGACCGCAACCCGTGCGACTCCAGTTCGTGAATCGCATTGATGGCTGTCCCGCCCGGCGTGGTCACCTGGTCACGCAAGATTGCCGGATGGAGTCCGGACAACTTGACGAGCTTGGCCGACCCCAGTACGGTCTGAATGGCAAGGCGTGTCGCGATATCGCGCCCGAGTCCCATTTTTACGCCGCCGTCAATGAGTGCTTCGATAACCATGTAGATGTACGCCGGGCCGCTTCCGCTCAGGCCGGTGACGGCGTCAAGTTGTTCTTCGGCAACGGTGACGATCTCCCCGACAGCTGAAAAGATGGCCTCTGCGATCTTCTTCTGCTGTCCGGTGACATGGTCGCCATACGCAATTGCCGTTGCGCCTTCATCCACGGTCGAAGCGATGTTGGGCATCGTGCGGACAATCCCGAGCTTACGGCCTGCAAGCTCCTCCAGAAAGGCAATCCGTATGCCGGCCGCGATGGAGATCACGAGGTGATCGTCGCGCAACACCGGCTTGATCTCTTTGAGGACCTTCGGGATGGTCATCGGTTTGACGCACAGCAGGACAATTTCGGCGCCGGCGACGGCGTCGCGCAGGTTCGTGCCGGTGCGTATATGCCACTTTGCCGCGAGGGCATGAAGCTTCTCACTGTTGATATCGCACCCCGTGATCTTCTGAGGCGGAGTCAATCCCGCTTTGACGATACCGATCAGGAGTGAAGTACCCATATTCCCCGTTCCGAGCACCGCGATGGTCTTGTCGATTTGATGGTGTTTTTCGGACCGATGCTTCCCGGTGGTGTCTGCTGTCATGGCTCAGTTCCTCATCATCCGTGAAAGGTTGTGATATCCCTCCGGACATTATCAACACTCCTCTGTCCGAGGCGAACTCTGCTTGACCTTGTTACTTCGTGGATATTGTTGCTTCTGGTGTGAGCGTTGTTGCCCCGGCCGTTCGTCAGCTGACTGTCGTCAGCTGTGGAGCGGGAAGGAGGCCGATCGTCGTGGTAGTAGTGCGGGTGAGGGATGCTGCAGACAGTATTCCCCGAGCGCCGGTCACGGTGCCAGATACTCCCGGGAATCCGATATGTCTGCTGGCGTGCACTGTAGTGGCTTGCCTACATACAACCCCAATATAATGGAAAAGGAAGGGGTGTCAAGGGAAATTTCAAAGAGTTTTGGCTATATTCCTTCTATTCTACCCGTGAAAGGGTCATCCATGTGCATCAAGGGCATCCCGCTTTTCCTACTCCCCGTTTTGTCTCTGTGTTTCTTTTCTAATACGAGGGCAGCACAAATGCAGACAATCGTCTCACAGGTCAGCGTCAACCAGTTGCGATGTGAAGGCTTGTCCGATCCCCAGGGCATCGATGTGACGACACCACGCCTCAGCTGGATACTGGAATCCGACGAGCGAAGCCAGAAGCAGACGGCGTATCAGATACTTGTCGCTTCATCACCGGAACTCCTGCGAAAGGCCGAGAGTGACCGATGGAATTCCGGAAAAGTCCGGTCGGGGCAGTCCATTCAGGTCACCTACAAGGGCGCGCCACTGGCATCGGGAATGCCCTACTACTGGATGGTGCGGATCTGGGACCGCAAAGGAAAGCCGTCACACTGGAGCCCTGTTGCGGAGTGGACGATGGGATTATTGAAGGAGAATGATTGGAAGGGGAAATGGATCGGTCTGGATGGGGTGGACACAACATACCACCTCGCGAGCACCAGCTGGATCTGGTACCCGGGCGGGCAACCGGAAAAGGCGGCACCCCTGGGGACGCGGTACTTTCGCCGTACGATCGTGATCCCTGAAGGCCGCACGGTGCAACGCGCACTCCTGTACGCCACGGCGGATGACTACGCGGAGTTCTTTTTGAATGACGTACCCATCTGCACGACAACGAGCCATCGCCTTATCGCCGAGCTGAGAAACGTGCCGGGTGTCCGCACGGGGAAGAATGTTCTGGCGGTATCTGTGCGCAATCTCCCCATTCCCAATGAAGGGGACCGCCCAAATCCTGCGGGCCTCGTCGGGATGTTCGAAATCCGGTTCACGGACGGGACTTCCTTGCTCATTCCGACCGACTCATTGTGGAAGACAGCCGACACGGCGACAGCGGGGTGGCAAATGGTGGAATTCGATGACGCGCACTGGGTAACCGCTCAGACGCTCGGTCCTGTGGGGATGCCTCCCTGGGGGAAGAAAAGCGGTGTGGCAAACAGGCGTCTCGCGGCACGATGGCTGCGGAAAGAGTTCACCCTTGACAGGCCCATCCGCAGGGCAACGGTGTACATGAGCGGCCTGGGATTGTCTGAACTGCACATCAACGGAAAGAAGATCGGCGATCACGTGCTTTCGCCTGCGTTGAGCGAATATCCCAAACGGGTGTTCTATGTGACGCATGATGTGTCGGGGGCTCTCGCTCCGGGGCGAAATACGCTCGGCGTCATTCTCGGCAACGGCAGGTACTATGCACCGAGACTGGGCTCGCCGACTGTCACGCAAACCTATGGCTATCCCAAACTGCTCCTGCAACTGCGGATCGAGAACGAAGATGGTACGACCGGGGATGTGGTGAGTGACGAATCGTGGAGGTTGAGCACGGATGGCCCCATCATCGCCAATAACGAATACGACGGCGAGGAATACGACGCGAGGAAAGAATTTGAAGGCTGGTCATCCTCCGGGTTCAACGACGGAACCTGGCAGGTTCCCGCGATCGTTTCGCCGCCAGGCGGGGTGCTGAGTGCCCAGATGATCAGACCAATCCGGGTGGTTGAGACCCTGAAGCCGGTCTCGGTCAAAGAGCAGCGCCCGGGGGCGTTTATTTTTGACATGGGGCAGAACGTGGTCGGATGGTGCCGTCTCCGCGTACAGGGTGCGCGCGGATCGCAAATTTCCCTCCGTCACGCAGAGACCCTCAAGCCCGATGGAGAGCTGTACCTGGACAACATCCGGGGAGCAAAGGTAACCGATCTGTACACGCTGAAAGGCGAAGGAGAGGAAGTCTTCGAGCCTCGATTCACGTATCACGGTTTCCGGTTCGTGGAGATGACTGGATTTTCGGGCCGGCCGGAGATCTCGGCGATCGAAGGCCGGGTCGTGAACGATGACGTTGAAACGGCCGGAGCATTCACGTGTTCACATCCGGTCATCAATAGAACCTACCGCAGTGTTGTGAGGGGCGTCCAGGGCAACTACAGAAGCATACCCACGGATTGCCCGCAGCGGGATGAACGGCAGGGATGGCTCGGCGATCGATCCGCTGAGTCCCGGGGTGAGTCATACCTTTTTGACATCGGAGCGTTGTATGCCAAATGGACGCAGGATATGGCCGACGCACAGAAACCGAACGGGAGCGTGAGCGATGTGTGTCCCGCGTACTGGCCCCTCTACAATGACAATGTCACGTGGCCGAGCAGCACGGTGATCATCCCCGGCGCGCTGTACGATCAGTATGCCGACACAGCGTTGATCCGCCGTCACTATCCGAGCATGGTGAAGTGGATCGATCACATGAGTGCCTACATCAAGGACGGGGTCATCGAGAAGGACACCTATGGCGACTGGTGCGTACCCCCGGAAAGTCCGGAATTGATCCACTCGAAGGATCCTCTCCGCAAGACTGCTCCCGGGATTCTCTCAACGAGCTACTTCTACCATGATCTTCAGCTGATGACGCGGTTTGCAACGATCACCGGGAACGCACCCGATGCGAAGCGCTTTGCGGCACTGGCACGCAGTCTGAAGGAGGGTCTCCACCGGCGGTACTACAACGATTCGCTCGGGTTCTATGACAACGGCTCGCAGACCTCCTGTGTCCTGCCGCTGGCATTCGGCATGGTCCCGTCGCACCTGCGCTCGAAGGTGTTCGCACGGCTTGTCTGGAAAATCGCCGAGGAGTCCAAAGGGCACATCGGAACGGGTCTGGTTGGCGGGCAGTGGCTCAACGGGGTCCTCACTGATTATGACCGGGCCGACCTATCCTTCCGGTTCGCCACGAACACCACGTACCCGAGCTGGGGGTATATGATGGAGAAGGGGGCGACGACGGTGTGGGAGTTGTGGAACGGCGACAGCGCTGATCCCGCGATGAATTCGGGAAACCATGTCATGCTTGTAGGAGATCTGGTGGTCTGGTTATACGAGCGCGTTGCCGGCATCAGGGCGGATTCCGCGCGACCGGGCTTCAAACACGTGCTCATGCGCCCGACGCCGGTAGCCGGTTTGGATTTCGTGCGGGCGGCGCACAAGACGCCCCACGGCCGCATCGAGAGCGAATGGACGAACCACGCAGGCCGTTTCGACTGGAACATCCGTGTGCCGGTGAACACGACAGCAACGGTGTTCATCCCGGCAACGAGCCTCAAGAGCATCACTGAGAGCGGCACACCCGTCAGAAAGGCAGCAGGCGTGCGATATTTGCGGACCGAAGACTCTTCCGCGGTTTTCGCGGTCGAATCCGGCACATATCATTTTTCGGCTGTTCTTCCGCAGTGACAGCCATACACGACATCCCCATCTCAACAGGTGTCAAGCGCAATGGTCTCCAATCCCTTTCTCGGCGTGTTCTTTCACTGGCTTGGCGGACTTGCCGCTGGTAGTTTCTACGCTCCGTATCGAGCGGTGCGGCAGTGGTCGTGGGAAGTGTACTGGCTTGTCGGAGGGGTGTTCAGCTGGATTGTCGCGCCGTGGATTATGGCTTCTGTCAACACGAACGAGTTGATCGCGACACTGAGTGAGGCGCCGCGGTCCAGCATCCTCTGGGCCTATTTCTGGGGAGTCCTGTGGGGTGTGGGGGGGTTGACATTCGGATTGACGATGCGCTACCTCGGCCTCTCGCTTGGCATGGGCGTAGCCCTGGGATACTGTGCCGCCTTCGGTACGTTGATCCCTCCGATATTCCACGGGGAATTCGTCAGCAAAGTCCTGGGCACGACTTCGGGACTGGTCATTCTTCTGGGCGTGGTGGTCTGTCTTGCAGGCATTGCGATTGCCGGCCTGGCGGGGAGGTCCAAGGAGAAGGAGATGACCGATGAGCAGAAGAAGGCCACGATCCGTGAATTCAACTTCAGCAAGGGGATTCTTGTCGGCACAGTTTCGGGTATCCTGAGCGCCTGCATGGCTTACGGGCTGGATGCCGCCGCCCCGATCTCGGAGATTTCGGCCCGGTACGGCACATCGGCGCTCTGGACTGGTCTGCCGAAACTCTGCATCGTGTTGCTTGGCGGGTTCACGACGAATTTCATCTGGTGTGTGTTCTTGAACATCCGGAACCGGACGGGCCGTCAGTACTTCAGCGCCGGCGGTGCCGAACGGGTTCCGATGCTTCGCAACTATTTCTTCAGTGCGCTTGCCGGAGTTGTCTGGTACATGCAGTTTTTCTTTTACACGATGGGCGAAACGCAGATGGGCGAGTACAAGTTCTCAAGCTGGACCGTCCACATGGCGAGCATAATCATCTTCAGTTCGCTCTGGGGGATCGCACTGAAGGAATGGGCGGGGAGCAGCCGATCCACCAAGAGAACCCTTGCGCTCGGATTGGCGACTCTTGTGTTCTCGACGATGGTTGTCGGTTACGGAAACTTCCTGGGTGCGGGTGCACGGTGAGGGAGCGTGCCAGGGAATCTCTTTCCGGATAATGGTCAGGGAAACGGTAAGCATGGATAGCGGGCTGCTCAAACTGATCGTGTTTTTCGTGATCTCCTGTTGGCTTGCAGGTATTTCATCGAGGTCATTGCGCGTCGTTCGTTCTCACGGGTTTTTCCGGTTCTTTGCATGGGAAGCCATCCTCGCGCTGGTTGTCGTCAACAGTGAAGTCTGGTTCTCCGATCCGTTCTCGATCCGCCAGATCGTCTCATGGGTCTTCTTGCTGATGTCTCTCATACTGCTGGCACAAGGTCTCTATCTAATACGTGTTGTGGGCAAGCCAGGCAATCAGCGTCAGGATAGCACCTTGCTGTCGTTCGAAAGAACCTCGCGCCTTGTGACATCCGGCATTTACCAATATATTCGTCATCCCCTGTACGGATCCCTGCTGTTTCTTGCGTGGGGAGCATTTCTTAAGGAAGTAACCTGGTATTCGGTGTGTCTGGTGGTTGCGGCGACCGTGTTGCTGATCGTGACATCGAAGATCGATGAAGCCGAGTGCGTCCGATACTTCGGCACTGCGTATGAAGAATACATGAAGAGGACAAAGATGTTCGTTCCGTATCTGTTTTAGGTGAGTACTGCCTGTTCTACCTTCATGGGAGAATCATTGGATGGAATATCACGGTAATCTGACACGGGCGGCTTTCGAGAACGCCCTCACGCCCAGAAGCGTGCAAGTAACCCGGATCATTCAGCTGGCGCTGATGATCGGCGTATGGGTCTACGTTCTGTGCGTCGTGGTCATCTACTTTGTGTATCAGGACCTGCGTGCCGACGCATACGCGGTAAACATGATCTCGATGATGACGCTCATTCACCTGGCCTTTCTCGGCGGTGCCCTGGTCCTGGGTCAGCTGCTCTTTCTTCGCATCTTCTCCCCGCGAGGTTTGCCGGCAGCCTTTCCGGAAGCCGATACCGACAAATTGGCGGCACAGGTCGTGTCGCGGCAACATGTGGCCATTATTGCACGGCTTGCGGCAATGGAAGGAGCTGCGTTCTTCGGTCTTGCCATCTGTACCCTGGGTGCCGTCAACGGAACTCTCCAGACGGCACCTCTGTACTGGGTCAATATGCTGTCCACACTCCTGCTCCTGGTCTTCGGCGTAGTCACGTTCCCGACGCAGGAACGATTGGTCGGTTGGTTCGAAAAGAACTTTACACCGTCGTGAACGTCGCCGGTCACGACACTCAGAGGCTTCGGCAATAGGGGATATTCTTTACGCATGGACCACCGCACGAATGTGTTGAAGGCAATCCGGTTCGAGAACCCTGAGTATGTTCCCATGGTGTTCCACATCAACGCTGCATGCTGGCATCACTATGATCATGCGCCGTTACAGGACCTGATGGAAGCGCACCGGTTTCTGTTCCCGAACTTCAGGCGACAGGAAACCGTGGAGCCGCACTACACGCTGAACGAACGAAAAGACGAGCCGTACACGGACCCGTGGGGGTGTGTGTGGCAAACGATGGATGACGGCATCACCGGAACCGTCCGGGAACACCCCCTTGCAGACTGGTCCAGGTTCAGTGCATACCGGCCTCCCGATCCGAGCACCACGGACGGCATCTTCCCTCTGGATTGGACCGCCCTTCGTGAACAGGTTGAGGGACGGAAGACTCGCGGGGAGCTGGTCATTGGCGAGCTGCCGCACGGGCACACCTTCATGCGCCTCATGGACATCAGGGGGTACGAAAACCTCGTTTTCGACATGATGGATAGGGACCCACGGTTGACGGCATTACTCGGGATGCTGGAAGAGTTCAATCTTGCGTGTGTCATGCGATGGCTGTCATTGGATCCGGACATCATGGCGTATCCGGAAGACCTTGGCATGCAGCTTGGCCCCATGTTGTCCCCGGACAACTTTCGGGAATACATCAGGCCGGTCTATCAGCGGCTCATGAGACCCGCGCGCGACAGGGGATGCGTCGTGCATATGCACTCGGACGGAGACATCCGCACGCTCGTTGACGATCTGATCGGGGGAGGTGTGGATGTGCTTAACCTGCAGGATACGGTGAACGGCATAGAATGGATTGCCGGCCGGTTGGCCGGCCGGCTGTGTATTGAACTGGATATCGACCGGCAATATGTCACCGCGCGGGGGACACCACGTCAGATCGATGAGCTCATACGCGAAGAAGTGAGGGCCCTCGCGAGCAAAGAGGGCGGCTTGATGATGATTTACGGTCTCTATCCCGGTGTGCCACTGGAAAACGTACGGGCGCTCATGGATGCGATGGAGAAGTACGCCCTGTATTATTCCTGAGTTGTATATCCCGGGAAATTTGTTTTTTATGATTCATTCAGATATTCACACGCACAGACATCCACGGATCATCCATGAAAATCCAAAAAGCCATCATCACCGCGGCGGGGAAGGGCCAGCGCCAGCTTCCCCTGCAGACACTGATTGACCGCGACGGCCAGCAGAAGGCGGTGCTGAGCGTGATCATCGATGAGGTGGTGAGGGCCGGCATCAACGACACCTGCATAGTCATTCATCCCGACGATGAGTCCGCCTTTCGTTCCGTAGCCGGTGACCATGTGCGGCACCTTTCCTTTGTCTATCAGGAAGAGCCGCGGGGATACGGGCATGCCGTTTGGTGTGCCCGGGAGTTTGCAGGCAAGGAGCCCTTTCTGCACCTGATCGGGGATCACCTGTACGTGAACCGGCGAGACAAGGGGTGTGCACAGCGCGTTGTCGAAACCGCCGAAGCGCAATCGTGCGCAGTGTCAGCGGTGCAGGCAACCCGGGAGGGCCTGCTGCCGAATTTCGGAGCGGTGAGCGGCAAGAGGATGCATGGCAGGAACGATCTGTACTCGATTGATACCGTCATTGAAAAACCTACCCCCACGGAAGCCGAGCAGCGGTTACTGGTTCCGGGTCTCCGCGCGGGCTATTACCTCTGCTTTTTCGGCATCCACGTATTGACCCCCACGGTGATGGAGATCCTCGATCATCAGCTCAAACAGCATGCGGATCACCGGCTCGGGACAATCTCGGATGCGCTTCACCAGATGGCGCAGAGGGAGAAGTACCTGGCGCTGGAAATGAACGACTACCGGTACAACGTCGGGATCAAGTACGGCCTGCTGAACGCGCAGCTTGCGCTTGCGCTGATCGGGGAGGACCGCGACGAGGTCCTGTCCATGCTCATGGAGCTGCTTCTGCTTCGCGAGCGTTATGCCGGCGAGAGGAACCAGGCATGAGTGCGTTAACTGCCATCATCACCACTGAAGACCGGCGGGTGCGCGATCAGGCCCTGGATGCCTTTTGCCGGTCAGCCTCGCTGGAGCAGCTGCTCGACGAATGCAGCGCTCTTGAGGATTTCCGCCAGACCGCCACGAACCTCTACGAACAGGTCCGGGCACTTTTCTTTCTGTACGCCATTCACCGCTTTCACATTCCCGTGAAACCCGGGCTGCCCCTCCGCGGGTTGATCCCGTTCAACGGTTACAATGATCTCCTGCACCGCCGCTTTGAAGAGGCCATACAGCAGTTCCTCGCGATACAGTCGGCAACCGGCCCGTGTGACGGCATCTCGAGCGCCCTGGCTTCTGCATACCGCAGTCTCGGCTTCCAGACGCTTGCCAACCAGGTTCGCGCAAGCGTGCGTGCCGTGCGGGGGAACCGGTGGATGTTTAGAGCCGGTCATCCGTCAGACCACCCCTTGCGCGTTGTCGCACCCTTAACGAGGAAATCTGACGGCCTCTTTCCTCTTCTGCATGAATGCACCCCTGTCAGGATGGATTTCTCGCACAGCGGATGGAGTGACATCTTTTTTCTCGGCATGGACTACCCGGAAGGTGCACGTGTCCTGAATGTCTCCATTGACCTCGCTGTCAGGGAGCACGAAGGGGGGCAGGACGGGGAGCAGAACCCCCGCCCTCCGGTCGAGGCCTATTTCCGGATCATCGATACTCCGGTGATCCGGCTTGCGAGTGCGGATCTCGGTGCGGTCACCGAAGTGACGTCTTTTACGCAGCTCTTTGACTATGCCGCCGACTATCTGGGTCTGCTGAAAGGAGCGGTCATTGCATCGGGTATCGTCCCTCCGGGCATGGAGGGTGCCAATCAGCCGCTTGCGGATCTTCTGGCGCGATTGATCGGGCCCGGGCTGGGCATTGAAATCGTCAGCCAGGTGAACGGCATCCCTAAAGGGTCGCGTCTTGCCGTGTCGACCACGCTGCTCGCTTCGATTATCACCGTCTGCATGCGCGCCACCGGACAAATCTCATCCCTCACGGGCACCATGACCGAGGATGAGCGGCGTACCGTCGCGGCGCGGGCAATTCTGGGTGAATGGCTGAGCGGTTCGGGCGGCGGCTGGCAGGATTCCGGGGGAGTCTGGCCCGGCATCAAGCTTATCCAGGGAGTGTGCAGTCAGGAAGGCGACATCGAGTTCGGTGTCAGCCGCGGATGCTTGTTGCCCCGCCACACGATTCTCCTCAACGACGATGTCTCCGGGCAGACACGGAGGCTTTTGCAGGAGAGCCTCATACTGGTGCATGGAGGTATGGCGCAGGATGTCGGGCCCATTCTGGAAATGGTGACAGAACGGTACCTGCTCCGCTCGGAAAAGGAATGGCTCGGCCGGCAGCAGGCGCTGACGCTCTTCGATCAGATCGTGTCACAGCTGCGGGGCGGAGACATTCGTGCGCTGGGGAAGTCCACCCACCAGAACTTCGTCGGCCCGATTCAGACTGTCATCCCGTGGGCCACCAACCTCTATACCGAATCGATCATAGCGGATGTCACGGCAGAGTTCGGCAAGGATTTCTGGGGGTTCTGGATGCTAGGAGGCATGTCAGGCGGCGGCATGGGTTTCCTTTTCGAACCATCGCGCAGGAGTCAGGCGCAAACACGTTTGCGGGAGATCATGGGGGCGCACAAGAAGCGCCTCGAGCACGGTATACCGTTTGCGATGGAGCCTGTTGTCTACGAGTTTGCCGTCAACGAACAGGGGTCGTCGTCGGAGCTGCTGTGCGGCGGAGCGGCCGTGCTTCCGCGGCACTATTATGCCCTCACCGTGCCATCACTCCTGCGCAAGGATCCGCGGAGTATCTCCATCGACCAACGGAACGAACTGGAGCATTTTTCCTCCGCCTGCAGAACACATCCGCTCCTGGAGGGGATGCTCGAGCAGATTTTCGACAGGATCCTGCCTGAAGGCGTGACCCAGGCCCATCACGGGCAGACCTTGCCGGAGTTGCTCAAGAAGTATGGTTTCGATGCAGTGCAACACGAACAAATGAGAGCAGATCTGCGGAATGGCTTCATCGGTCTAGCCCAGAACCGGCTGCCCGTCAACACGACAATCGTGGATGTGGAGGAAGGCGACGTCGACGAAATCACCCGAGGTACCTCGCCACGGTATGAATCCACCGGGTCCCATGCCATCGCGGAAGGGACAGTGGGAGTCCTAACGCTGGCAGCGGGTGCCGGAAGTCGCTGGACGAAGGGGGCGGGGACCGTGAAAGCACTGAACCCGTTTTGCCGCATCGGCAGCGCTCACAGGACCTTCATTGAAACGCACCTGGCGAAAAGCAGCCTCTCCATGAAACGGTTCAAGACTGTCATTCCGCACATCGTCTCCACGGGCTATCTCACGCACGATGCCATCACACAGTATCTCGACCGGGTGGCAAACCACGGTTACGCTGGCGATGTGCACCTTTCACCGGGAGGCATCATCGGGTTGCGGCTGATTCCCACGCTGCGGGACCTTCGCTATGCATGGCACGAAATGCCTCAGCAGCTGCTCGACGAACAGGCACAAAAGGTGCAGGAGAGCCTCCGTTCCTCGTTGATGGACTGGGCGGAACGGAGCGGTGAGGCGAGTGACTACACCGACAATCTCCCGATGCAGTGCCTTCATCCGGTCGGACACTGGTACGAGGTTCCCAACCTTCTGCGCAACGGGGTCCTGCTGAAGGTCCTCAAGATACATCCAAAACTGAAGCACCTTCTCGTGCACAATATCGACACGATGGGAGCAAACGTCGATCCGGCCATCCTCGGTCACCACATTGAAAGCAATGCCGGCATGACCGTCGAGGTCATCACGCGGAGACTGGATGACCGGGGTGGAGGATTGGCGAGGACCGACGGGAGGGTGCGGCTGATCGAGGGGCTCGCGCTGCCCCGTGAAGAATTCGAGTTCACTTTGTCGTACTACAATTCCGCCACATACTGGATCGATCTAGACCGGATACTTGCTGTCTTTGGGCTTGTGCGCGATGACCTGCCGGATGTGCCGAAAGTGACAGAAGCCGTACGGACTGTTGCCTCGCGCATGCCGACGTACATCACGCTGAAGAGTGTCAAGAAGCGTTGGGGGAAAGGACAGGAAGATGTGTACCCCACGCTTCAATATGAGAAGCTCTGGGGTGATATGACAACCCTGCCGGAATTGCGATGCTCCTTCATCGTGGTTCCCCGCCAGCGCGGCCAGCAGCTCAAGGAACCAGCACAGATGGATGGCTGGTTGAGGGATGGATCCTCGGAGTACGTGCGGTCGCTTTGCGACTGGTGACGGAAAGGGTCAAAACGCGACGGAATTGGTGCTCTTTCGGGCCTCCGGGTGCTGTTCGCGTGCAGCCCAGAAAAAAAACTTGACTTTGTCGAACCCTCTGCGTACTCTGATCCACACTCAACCGCCACTCCAATCGCAGCATCAGGCGGTATTCTTCGCTTGCTTCGCTTGTCCGATGTAGCCTCAACTTCACACTCCCCTCTCCCAGAGGGTTGATTCCGAGCCGGATCTCAGTGCATTCCGACTCCCGGTGAAAGTCTTTCTCCAATACACAATGTGTGGGCTTCCTTCGACAGCCTCAGGAGGATTCATGCCGACGAAGATACAGAAAAGCAAAGAAGAGACGCGTGCTGCCATTGAGAAGGAGATTGCTTCGATTACCACCGACCTTGATCGCTTGCGGGCCATAATTCACCAGGCGACCGACACTCAACCCAATCCACTCAACCCGTCCGGCTCTCTCTCTGTGCGCGAAGAGCGGCGCACAAACGTACTCCTGCGCTAGTCCTACACAAGAAAACACCTCCATACCGTTTCTCTCGCGCTGTCAGTAGCCCATGACGCTTCTGTGCACTGGTTGCATTCCCCCATTTGGTTTGGTACATTTCCTTCCACGGTTACCACGATTATGAAGAAAGGACGACTGATGAACCTCCGCCGCATCACTGCAGCTCTCCTGGCAATTCTGGTGTTCGTCGCGGTTCTGGCGAGCGCTCAACCCAAGAAACGCATTGCAGTATCACGTTTCGATGATGGAAAAGGTTTCCGTGGCTGTGGTACGGGCATTGCCGATATGCTTGCGACAGCCCTGGTCAAGACACAGAAGTTCATTGTCATCGAGCGAAAAGAAATCGAAAAGGTCATGCAGGAACAGAAGCTCGGTCTTTCCGGAATGGTGACGCCGGAGACAGCGCCGGCGGTCGGCAAGCTTCTCGGAGTGGACCTCCTGGTTATCGGAGGTGTCTCCGAGCTCGGCACGTCGAAGCGAAAGGTCGGGGGGGGCATTAATGTCTTCGGCGCCGGCGTGAGCTCTCAGCAGGCACGCGCCGCTGTGGATGTCCGGCTGGTCAACACAACAACGGGCGAGATTCTTGCCGCGGAGACTGAAGAGGGGACGGAATCCACCATCGGTTTCACCGGACGCTACGAAAACATCAATTTCAACAACGTCAGCGAATGGAACGATACCGATGTCGGCAAAGCCGCCCGAGAAGCGATCGACAAGACTGTCGAATTGATCACAGACAACATGGAGAAGATTCCCTGGTCCGGCCGTATCGTGAAAGTGAACAACGATGGGACGGTAATCATCAAGCCCGGGTCGGAAGGGAATGTTGAAAGCGGTATGGAATTCGACGTCTTTCAGCAGGGGGAGGAGCTGAAGGACCCCGATACCGGCCTCTCCATGGGTTCAGAAGAATCGAAGGTCGCGCACATCGTGGTGCAGAGCGATATGCTGAACGGCAAAGCTGCGAGGGCCAAGATCGCCTCGGGGAGCGGGATCAAGGCGGGTGATGTCGTCCGCGAGCCGAAATAACGGTCGGAATGACAGGCGAGCCGTCAGCTCAGCCATGAGATATCGCCTGAGCCTTTACGGATCACAACCGGCGCTTCTCCGGTAAGATCGAGTACCGTGGATTGTTCGGAAGGGAGCACCCCGCCGTCGAGAATGAGGTCGACGGAGTTCCTGTATACATTTTTGATCTCTTCGGGATCGTGCAAGGCAGTGCCGTCTTCCCCGGTGGCGCTCGTACTGAGGATCGGGTGCCCGAGTTCCCTGACGATCGCGAGTGTGGCTTTGCTGTCGGGGACGCGAACACCGACGGTCTTCCGTTTTGACACGAGGATTTTGGGAAGCTGTTTCATCCGCGCGGCCGGGAGGATGAACGTATATGCGCCAGGGACGAGATGCTTCATGATCTTGAAGGCCGCGTTGCCCACCCGCGCGTATTCGCTGATGTTGGTGAGGTCGGAGCAGACGAAACTGAATGGTTTGTCCACGCGCTGCCGCTTGATCAGATAGATCCGTTCAATCGCGTTCTTGTTTTCAATGCTGCAGCCGATGCCGTACACAGTGTCTGTTGGATAGATGATGATGCCGCCGGCGGCAAGGATTTCGGCCGCTTTCCGCACAACGCGTACCTCGGGCGTCACCGGATGTATCTTTAATATCATGAATGCTCCCCACTCCTGGGTGAGCAAATTGTAGGAAGAATTGACGAGAATGGCAATAACATCCCGGTGGCTAGTCGCACTTGTGGGACGACCGAACGTCGGGAAGTCCACGCTCTTCAATCGCATCATCGGCTACCGGCGCGCGATCGTGCACGACCGGCCGGGCGTCACCCGGGACCGGCACTATGCCGATGCGGAGTGGGCGGGCAAGCAGTTCACGTTGATCGACACCGGCGGATTCGTCCCCGCCTCGGAAGATGTCATGGAGGTGGCGATCCGCGAGCAGGCACAGATCGCCATCGAAGAGGCGCAACAGGTGCTGTTCGTGGTGGACGGGGAGTCCGGGCTTCTCCCCGGCGACCGTGAAATCGCAGATGTGCTGCGGCGCGCTGAGAAATCAGTGCTGCTGATAGTGAACAAGGCCGACAGCGAAAAGAGGGAACAGATGCTGGGAGAGTTCTACGCGCTCGGCCTCGGGGAACCGTTCCCCGTGTCGGCCCTCGGAGGTCGTCGTATCGGCGATCTGCTGGACGTCGTCACGCAGGCAATCCCCGCCACCGACGAGGAAACCACCGATTCCCGCCTGAAGATCGCGATTATCGGCAAGCCCAATGTCGGCAAGTCGTCCCTGGTGAACGCCTTGCTGCAGGAAGACCGGCACATCGTGACCGAAATTCCCGGCACCACCCGGGACCCCATCGATGCGGTGTTGAAGTACTACGGGGAAGAGCTGGTGCTCATCGATACGGCCGGTCTGCGCCGGAAGAGTCGCATCAAAGAATCGGTGGAACTTTTCAGCGCGGTCCGTACGGTCAAGAGTATCGAACGTTGTGATGTGGCGGTGATCCTGATCGACGCGCAACAGGGGCTCGAGGCCCAGGATCTGCACGTACTGGTAACGGCAATGGAGAAACGCAAACCCACGGTGATTGCCGTGAACAAGTGGGATCTTGTCGAAAAGGATCAGCATACCGCAGCGGTCTTCGAACGGGCCTTACGTGAACGTCTCCGGCTGTACGACTTCCTCCCGATCATCTTCATTTCGGCGCTTGAGAAGCAAAGAATCTACAAGCTTATTGAAATGGCCAAGCAGGTGGATGCGGAGGGACGCAAACGGATCACGACGAGCCAGCTGAACGCCGTGATGGTGGAGGAAATCGCCGCCCATCCGCCGAGCAGCAGGTCGGGGAAGGAGATCAAGATCAAGTTCGTGACGCAAGTGAAAATCCAGCCGCCCGTCTTCGCGTTCTTCTGCAATGATCCGCGCCTCATCGACGACTCGTACGTCCGGTTCCTGGAAAACCAACTGCGTGCGCATTTTGGATTCACGGGTGTGCCCATTGTGATTTCCCTGAAGAAGAAATAATGCCCGTAACGAAACGTATCCTGGTGATTGGAGGGGTGGCGGCGGGGCCGAGTGCCGCGAGCAAGGCCGCGCGGACAAACCCCGACGTCCAGGTCACGCTTTTCGAACAGACGGACAGCATCTCGTACGGCATTTGTGAAATCCCCTACTTTCTTGCAGGAGAGGTGCGCGCGGAAGATCTCGTAGTGCACACGCCGGGTAGCCTGGGGAAGGAGAAGGGCGTGGAAGTGCGTACGCTGCAACGCGTAGAGTCAATCTCTCCCACACGCCGCAGTGTCACCGTGCGGGAATTGTCCGGCGGCAGAATCTACGAAGAACGGTATGACCGGCTGGTGATCGCGACCGGCGCGAGGCCCCGGCCTCTCAATCTTGCCGGCGAAAACGGACGCAATGTGTTCACCGTCAGATCATTCGACGGTGCCATCGCCCTCCGGTCCTACCTGGAAAACGAGCACCCGCGACGCGCCGTAATCATAGGCGGCGGATACATCGGCATAGAAATGGGCGAGGCCCTCCGTCTCCGTGGCATGGAGGTCACCATTCTGGAACAGCGGGAAACTATCCTGGCAGACCTCGACCCTCCCGCGCGCAACTATGCCGGGGATCTTCTCACGTCGCACGGCATCACGGTGCTTCCACAATCCCTGGTCGTGGGCCTCCCGACCGATCAGACAAACCGCGTCACGCACGTTCTCACGTCCGACGGGACATTTGCGGCCGACCTCGTGATCGTGGCCGCCGGCATCATCCCCGTGACAGGATTGGCTTCGGCCGCAGGGATCCGGCTGGGCACATCCGGCGGAATCCTGACCGACCAGCGGCAGCAGACGTCCGTGGAAGGCATCTTTGCAGCGGGTGATTGCTGCGAGTACAGAGATATCATCACCAGGAAGTCCGTCTATGCTCCGCTGGCAACGAATGGCAACCGCGCCGGGTGGGTTGCCGGAGAGAATGCCGCAGGTGGAAGGGCTTTCTTCCCCGGCGTGTTGCGGAGTGTGGCGTTGAGGGTGTTTGAAGGGCAGGTGGCACGCGTTGGACTCGCCGCGCATGAAGCACAGCGGGCAGGATTCCATCCGGTCAGTGAGACCATCACCGCCCGGTCGCGTGTGGCCGTCATGCCCGGAAGCGTCCCGCTGGGAATCACGCTCACCGCGGACCGTGAAAGCGGCAGAGTGCTCGGCGGCGCGCTCTGGGGCACCGAAGGTGCCGTTCTGCGCAGTCATGCGCTCGCCCTTGCGATCCAGCAGGGCCTGACCCTGGAGCAATTTCAGAAAACCGATTTCGCCTACGCGCCCTCCTTCGCACCGCTCCGGGATCCGTTGCTGGTGGCGGCGAACGTGCTCGAGAGAGTCCGGCTACGCGGAACCCGACCATGAAACATCTGACGATCATCGATCATCCGCTCATCAAGCGCGATCTCACTATTATCCGGGACGCAAAAACGGACAACCATCTCTTCCGGACGACATTGCGGCGCATCTCCTCCATCATGGCATTTACCGTGACGCATGATCTCCGGCTGAAGAAAACCCGCGTGCAGACGCCGCTTGAAAAGACCGACGGGTGTGTTCTCGGCGAGGACATCGTCGTTGTGCCCGTGCTGCGTGCGGGGCTCGGACTCATCGACGGATTCCTGGATGTCCTGCCCGAAGCGCGTGTCGGCCACGTTGGACTCTACCGGAACGAAACGACGCTCGAGCCGGTGGACTACTATTCGAAGTTTCCCCGGGGGTTGGGACGCAGCCTCGTGCTCCTGCTCGACCCGATGCTTGCCACCGGTGGGAGCGCGACCGCGGCAATCACATTTCTGAAGCGCCGCGGGGCAAAACGCATCCGCTTTGTGGCCCTGGTCGCAGCGCCGGAAGGCGTGCGAAAGCTGAAGCAGCATCACCCGGATGTCCCCATATTCTCCGCTGTCCTTGACCGGCAACTTAATGCGCGGGGCTATATTCTGCCGGGCCTCGGCGATGCGGGCGACCGCATGTTCGGCACCGAACGATAGGCCTCCGTCCGCGCAGCTTGACAATACCTCCCGGAGCACCTATATTTTTTAAAGGGGTTCCAGACGCCGGTAACCATGACAAACCCGAAGTACAAAAAAAAGCTTGACGATCTTCTACTCATCTGTCAGAAGAGCCTTCCGCGGGTGGATGAAACCCTGATCCGGCGCGCCTTCGATTTCAGCTTCAACGCGCACCGTCATGACATCCGGGCATCCGGCGAGCCCTTTTTCGACCATCCCTATGCGGTTGCCAGGATCGTCGCCAAAGAAATCCCGCTCGATGATATCTCCGTCGCGGCCGCCCTGCTCCATGATGTGGCGGAGGATACGGAGTATCAGATCAAGGACATCCGCGAGGAATTCGGCAACACGATTGCCGACATCGTCGACGGCGCCACCAAAATTTCCGATATCTTCAAAAGCCACGACGTCACCCAGGCGGAGAGCTATCGTAAGATGCTGCTCTCCATGATGAACGACATCCGGGTGATGCTCGTGAAGTTCGCGGACCGTCTCCACAACATGCGAACGCTCGAATACCTGCCGGTGGAGAAACAGCGCCGGCTGGCGAAGGAAACCCTCGACATCTATGCCCCGTTTGCGCACCGGTTCGGTCTGGCAAACATCAAGTGGGAACTGGAAGACCTTTCATTCAAGCATATTCAGCGTGATGCGTACGATCAGATCGCCCGGGATCTGAAATCACGCCGTCGCGAACGAGAGCACTACATTCGCAAATTCTCCCAGCCCCTCGAGCGGCGGCTGAAAGACTCCGGCTACAAGTTCGAAATCAGCGGACGCCCAAAGCACATCTACAGCATCTACAACAAGATGATCAAGCGGAACAAACCGCTTGAAGAAGTCTATGACCTCTTCGCCGTGAGGATCATCCTGGACACAGATGACCCGAATGATTGTTTTGGCGTCTACGGCATCGTGTCCGATACCTACATGCCGAATCCCGAGCGCTTCAAGAACTATATCTCCGTCCCCAAGAAGAACGGATATCAATCCATCCATACGACCGTTGTCGGCCCGGAAGGGCGTATGGTGGAGGTCCAGATCCGGACGCGGGCAATGCATGAGGTGGCGGAACGGGGTGTGGCGGCGCACTGGATGTACAAGGAGAGCGTCGCCAGCGTGGACCCGGAACTCGCCAACTGGGTGAGCTGGGTGCGCGAGATCTTTGAGACCGCACAGGAAGGTCAGGTGCCGACTCAGCAGCTGATGGAGAGCTTCAAACTCAATTTGTACCAGGACGAGATCTATCTCTTCACTCCCAAGGGTGACCTGAAGATCCTTCCGAGCGGCTCCACCCCGATAGACTTTGCCTATGAGATCCACTCGAAAGTGGGCGACCACACGCTGGCGGCAAAAGTAAACGGCCGCATTGTGCCCCTGGACACGAAATTGAAAAGCGGCGACCAGGTAGAGATCCTGACCTCCAAAAGCCAGGCACCGAATCCCGACTGGGAAAAGTCTGTTGTCACGCACAAGGCCAAATCGCACATCCGGCGCTGGATCAAGGAAGAGCAGCGCAAAGTCATCGAAGAAGGCCGCGAACTCTGGGAAAAACGTCTCAAGAAGTCCAAGCTGAGCCTCAATGAAGACGACCTCGCGCAGTTCCTGCGTGAAAGGAAAATCGACGGGGTCATGTCGCTGTATCTGGGAGTACGCGACGGCACGATTGACCCGGATGACCTTATAGCGCAATTTCAGGAAGAACAGAAACACCCTTCGCCGGCCGGACAGGAAGACACGCGCATCGACGGTTTGTTCAACCGCTTCATCACCACCGCGCGCGGCGTTTCCCCGGGAATTATCTTGGATGGTGCACAGGACAATTTCCTGCACAACTACGCAAAATGCTGCCAGCCGCTTCCCGGGGATGATGTGGTGGGTTTCGTGACCACCGGCGAGGGGATCAAGATTCACCGGCGCACGTGCCATAACATGCAGTCCATGATGCAGACCGCGCCTGACCGGATTGTGGAGGTGCACCTCCCCGGGGAACAAGGGACGCTCTTTGTCGCCGGCATACGCGTCTCGGGTGATGACAGGCCTGGACTGCTCAACGAACTCACGCATGCAATCTCCGGGTATCTGAACACCAACATCCGGAGCGTGAGCATTGATTCAGCCGATGGTCGTTTTGACGGCACATTTATCGTGAATGTGGAGAATACCGATCACCTCGCGCGGATTGTGGAAAAGATCCACCGGGTACCCGGAGTCAAGAAGGCGGCACGTTTTGAAGAATAAGCGGTTCGAACGATGATCGGGCGCGCGCTGGGCATCGACTACGGGAGTCGGCGGGTTGGATTGGCGTTGAGCGATCCGTTGCGTGTCATTGCGGGTGGTGCCGGCGTGCTGCAGAATTCGGCGGCGCTGATCACGGCGCTGGCCCGTTTTGTGAACGAACACCAGGTGGTGGTGGTCGTGGTGGGCATGCCGTACGCTCCAGACGGCGGTGCCGGAAAAAAAGGAGAAGAAGTCGGCCGGTTCATCCAGCAGCTGCAGCATGCGATCGCGGTGCCGGTCACGACGTGGGATGAGAGCTACACCACCGTGGAAGCGAGTGCGGCACTCCGCAGCGGTGGGATGAAAAAAAAGCAGCGTCGTCGCAAGGGCGTCCTTGACGAGATGGCGGCGCGTGTGCTGCTGCAAGAATATCTGGATGCGCACAACGAATGAGCGCACAAAGCCGTTTTTTCGGATCATCCGTAGGGCCCATCGTTGGCAGAACAACCCGTTGAATCGACAGAGAGCACCGGCGCAACACCTCCGGGACGCCTGCAGCGCGCCGCGGCGTGGATTCGCGGGCACAAGTGGAAGACGCTCTTTCTCACGGTGGGGGCATTTGTTCTTGTGGAATTTCTCACCCTGCCGTTTCTCGGCGTCGTTCGTCTGAAATCCGAGAATCCGTCCGAGACCGCCCTCATGCGTCAGCGTCTCTCCGAAGCCGAGGAGGAGGGCAAGCCGTTAAGGATCGTCAAGCAATGGGTGCCCCTTTCCCGGGTGCCGAAGCACGTCATCAACGCGATCATCGTCGCGGAGGACGGCACGTTTTTCGAACATGGCGGGATTGATTGGTTCGAGGTACAGGAGTCGTTTGAAAAGAACCTTGAAGAGGGAAGACCCGCGCGTGGTGCCAGCACCATCACCCAGCAACTTGCCAAGAATCTTTTTCTTTCGACGTCCAAGGACCCGATCAGGAAGCTGAAAGAAGCGGCTATCACGCTCCTGATGGAGCGGGTGCTGCCGAAGCAGCGCATCCTCGAGCTCTACCTGAATATCGTGGAGTGGGGGAGGGGGGTTTTCGGCATTGAAGCGGCCGCGCGGACGTACTTCGGCAAATCCGCTTCGCAGCTGACCGTGGATGAGGCAGCCCGTCTTGCCGCCGTGATTCCCAGCCCGCTGCGTCACAGGCCGAACAGTGACAGCCGTTACGTCATGCGCCGCAAAGCCATCGTGCTGGGACGCATGGCATCACGCCAATGGATTCCGGATTCCACGGAAGACGAAAGGGATCCCGGTGTTCTGTCCCGGGCGGCACCCGGAGATTCAACAGCGGTTCCTCCGGCGCCGGATACCACTGTGACGCAGCAGGGGAGTGAAAATGGATTACCGGGACGTCAATCGCCTGATTGATCAGGGCGAAGGATTCACCATTGAATTCAAGCGCAAGGTTTCCACACCGGAAAAGATCGCCCGCGCACTGATCGCCTTCGCGAACACGAAGGGCGGACATATCCTGTTCGGTGTGGACGATGACGGCTCGATCATCGGTGTGGAGAGCGAGAAGAGCGAAGCCGCGCTCATTCTGGAGGCGGGCACGGTGTTCTGCGAGCCGGAAATCCTGCCTGTGATCGACATCGTGCCCTTCCACGGGAAAGATGTGATCGTGGCGACGGTCATGGAAAGTGCCGACAAGCCGCATTATTTCACCGGGCCCACCAACGGATCACCGGAAAGCACCGAAGGAACCCGCGTCTTCATCCGAGTGAACGACAAGACGGTCATGGCGAGCAAAGAGGTCGTGAAGATTCTGCGCAATGAACGGGCGGATGCCCCGCCGGTGCGGATTGAATTCGGAGAAAATGAGAAAAGGCTCTTCCAGTATCTCGATGCACACGAGAGGATCACCGCGAAGGAGTTCAGCAATCTTGTGAACATTTCCGAACACCGGGCTTCGCGCATACTCGTCGGACTCGTGCGCGCGGGCGTCATACGAATTCACACGCTCGAACGTACGGATTTCTTCACGCTTGCCTACGACGTCAACGGCCCCGCTTCGACTCCTGCCAGATTCTGACCAGCTCAAAGATCGCGATCCCATAGGCGACCGCGGCATTCAGAGATTGCTTCACGCCGTACATCGGTATGTCGATTGCCAGGTCGGCTCCGGCGACCACGGCGGGGGAGACTCCGGTCAGCTCGTTTCCGACGACGAGACAGAGCGGGAAAAGATCGGGCGTGATGTTGTAGTAGGGGATGCTTTCGGTGGTATGTTCGAGGACGCAGATCCTGGCGCCGTGACGCCGCGCCTCGGCGGCACCTTCGAGAGGGTCGCGGAAGAATTTCCAGGGCACAGTGGATGTCGCCCCGAGGGCGGTCTTGTCGATTTCTTTGCGCGGGGGATGGGGTGTGAAGCCGCAGAGCAGAAGACTTTCGACGCGGGCGCCGTCAGAGGTTCGGAAGACAGATCCTACATTATACAGGGAACGGATATTGTCCAGCATCCCGATGATCGGCAATCGCTCAATTTGGGCGATTTTGGGGGCTGGGACCCGGCGGGTGGAGATCTCTTCATGGGTCAGTTTGCGCATGGCGGTCCGTATTTCCATAGAATATATGGAATTGGGAGTGCCTGTCAAGCACGGGGCAAAATAGTTGCCATGTGTTTCCGATTTACGTATATTTAATTCCTTTGCGGAAGTATCTGATTGAGCTCGCGGAAGCTTGTGATTGCCATAGACGGCCCTGCGGCGTCGGGAAAAAGCACGACGGCCAGACTGGTCGCCGAGCGGCTGGGCTATCTTCATGTTGACACCGGCGCGATGTATCGGGCGGTGGCACTCAAGGTGCTGCGACAGCGCATTGGAGTGCACGAGAGGGAGCGTATAGCGGCGTTGATGTCGGCCACGAGTGTGGCGCTGAAATTGAGAGACGGGGCCTCCCGGGTGTTGTTGGACGGTGAAGACGTGACCGATGCAATCCGCACGCCGGAAGTCTCAAAAGGTGTCAGTCCTGTCAGCAGCTACCCGGAAGTCCGCCGTGCCATGGTCCGGGAGCAGCGTTTTCTGGGAGCAGAGGGGGGAATCGTGATGGACGGCCGGGACATCGGGACGGTGGTGTTTCCCGAGGCCGATCTGAAATTCTACATGGTCGCGGGCATTGAAGCCCGTGCCAGGCGGCGTCAGAAAGAACTTGCAGTCAAGGGAACTGACCTGCCTCTGGATGCCGTTCTAAAGGATATACAGGAGCGTGACTCCCGGGATGCGGGTCGCGCTGTGTCGCCCCTGCGGCGGGCCGATGATGCAATTGAAATTGACACGTCGGTCATGACCATTGAAGAGCAGGTGCTGCTTGTCCTCGAGAAAGTGTCCGGAAAAGTGCAGGAGCGTGAGATTCGATGAAGGTCACTGTCGATCGGAATTCGGGTTTTTGCTGGGGTGTTGTCCGTACAATTGATATCGCCGAAGAGCAGATGCAGGAGGACCGGGAGCTGTACTCGCTCGGCCCCGTGATCCACAATCCGGTGGAGATCGAGCGTCTGCGGAAGAAGGGGTTGACACCGGTAGCCCACGACGAGCTGCCGCGGCTGTCCGGCAAGCGGGTGCTCATCCGTGCACACGGTGAACCGCCCGAGACCTATGCGCGGGCCAGGGAGCTGGGGATCGACCTGATTGATGCGACCTGCCCGGTGGTCACCAAGGTGCAGGAGCGGATACGGAAGTTCTTCGACGGCGGATATCAGATCGTGATCTTCGGCAAGAAAGATCATGCCGAAGTGATCGGGCTGGTCGGCCAGACCAACGGGCAGGCGGTGGTCATCAAATCCGTTGCGGAAGTCGACAAGGTGGATCCGAAGCGGAAGACGGTCTTGTTTTCGCAGACCACGATGGACAAGCCGACGTTTTACGAGATCGCTCGTGTTCTTCGCGAGAAGATTGCCGATGTGGTGGTCGGGACATTTGAGGAGTCAGCGTTAGATTTTCATGCGAAGGACACGATCTGCGGACAGGTCGCAGGGCGCGACCGGAAGCTCCGGGAATTTGCGGCCTCCAATGATGTGATAATTTTTGTCGCCGGCAGGAATTCCTCGAACGGCAAAGTGCTGTACGACATCTGCCATGAGGCGAACCCGAGGTCGTATTTCATCGAACAGGAAGACGAATTGCGATGGGAGTGGTTGAGCGGTGCGGCAACGGTCGGCATCAGCGGCGCCACATCCACACCCCAATGGCTGATGGAACGCGTTCAGCATTTCATAGAAAACAGTACAGAACGTCATCACTAACTCACAATACCCCATCAATAAATACGTACATCCACTGGATGGCATGACCACACCGCCCGATGACGCCGGTACGTGGAGCACCCGGTGGAATGTCCCGCACTGTGCGGGATGGTATGTTGAACAACAGGAGGATGAATGGCTGACGTAAAAGGCACGACACGGTCATCTCGGTTCGACCCTGACTACAGCGAGGCCGATTACAGCGAGATGTTGAAATTGTACGAGGGGACCCTCGGCACAATCAGCGAAGGCGAGATCGTCAGGGGACGCATCGTCGCCATCGGCGACAGCGAAGTGTCCGTCGATATTGGATTCAAGTCCGAAGGCGTCGTTCCGCTCGCCGAGTTCACGAAACAGGAAGAGCTGAAGGTTGGAGAAGAAATTGAAGTCTTCCTGGAAAGCGTGGAAAACAAGGATGGCCAGCTGGTGCTGTCACGCAAGCGCGCTGACTTCATGCGGGTGTGGGAGCGGGTCACCAAGGCGTTCACGACAGGAGAGGTGCTGCAGGGCCGTTGCGTCCGCCGCATCAAAGGTGGCATCGTCGTCGACCTCATGGGCATCGATGCCTTCCTTCCCGGTTCGCAAATCGATGTCCGTCCCGTGCGTGACTTTGATGTCTTCATCGGCAGGATCATGGATTTCCGCGTGGTGAAGATCAACCACCCATCCGAAAACGTCGTCGTCAGCCATAAGGTCCTTGTTGAAGAAGAAATGGCCGGCCAGCGCAAGGCCATCATCGAAAGCCTCGAAAAAGGACAGATCCTGGAAGGTTCAGTGAAAGCGATCACCGATTTCGGCGTCTTCGTGGACCTCGGTGGCGTCGACGGCCTCGTGCACATTACCGATCTCTCCTGGGGCCGCATCAATCATCCTTCGGAAATCGTCAAGCTGGACCAGACGATCAACGTCGTGGTGCTGGATTTTGACCAGGAAAAGAAACGCATTTCGCTGGGCTACAAACAACTCCAGCCGCATCCCTGGGAGAATATCCAGGCCAAGTATCCCGTGGGTACGAAGGTCACCGGCAAGGTGGTCTCCCTGGCGGACTACGGTGCATTCGTGGAGATCGAGAAAGGCATCGAAGGTCTGATCCATATTTCCGAAATGAGCTGGACCCAGCACATCAAGCACCCCTCGCAGGTCGTGTCGATGGGCCAGATGGTCGATGCCGTGATCCTCAGCCTCGACAAGGATGCCAAGAAACTGTCGCTGGGCATCAAGCAGCTCGAGCCGGATCCGTGGCTGACACTCATGCAGAAGTACCCGGTCGGCTCACGGCACAAAGGCATCGTGCGCAACCTGACCAACTTCGGCGTGTTCGTGGAGCTGGAGCAGGGTGTGGACGGCCTCGTGCACATTTCCGACCTGTCGTGGACGAAGAAGGTCCGTCACCCGGGCGAAATCGTGAAGAAGGGCGATGAGATTGAAGTGGTGATTCTCGGAGTGGATGTCGACCAGCGCCGGATTTCTCTCGGCCACAAGCAGATCGATGACAATCCCTGGGAGAAGTTCGGAGAAAACTACAAGATCGGCACGGAGGTGGAAGGCAAGATCGTCCGCATCATCGAGAAGGGCGTGATCGTGGAGTTGCCTCTCGGTGTGGATGGCTTTGTCCCCATCTCACAGCTGGCGATGGGACAGATCAAGAATATCGCGGACAAGTTCAAAATCGGCGACCCGCTGCCGTTGCGCGTCGTTGAGTTTGACAAGGACGCGAAAAAGATTGTTCTCTCGGCCGTGGAATTCCTGAAAGGGAAGGAAACACGCGTGGTGCAGGACTACATGGCCGCGCACAAGCTGCCGACCCACACGGTGGCCGATCTCGCGACGATAACGGGGCAGACCTCGGACGGGGATACCTCGATTCCGAAAGAGAACTAAGCACGCCGTATATTCCGAGGGGGTTGACTGCGGGTGACCGCCGGTCGGCCCCCTTTTTGTATATCCTATGGCCCGTATAGCACTCCATACTCTTGGTTGCAAGCTCAACTTCGCCGAGTCATCGTCCCTGGGCGGACAGTTCATCGATCGGGGATTTGAACTCGTCGAGCTGGATGAGCCGGCGGATGTCGTGCTCCTCAACACGTGCAGCGTAACCGGGAGGGCCGACCGGGAATGCCGGCAGCTCATCCGCAGGGCTCTGCGGACGTCGCCGGGCGCTTTCGTCGTCGTGACCGGCTGCTACGCCCAGCTTGCCCCGGAGCAGGTGGCTTCCATTGACGGTGTCGATCTTGTTCTCGGCACCAAGGAAAAGTTCACGGTATTCGACTTTGCGGGTGATTTCCGGAAGAATGCGGCACCGAAAGTGTGCGTGTCTGAAGTCGGGACAGCCGACACGTTCGGTCCCGCAATGTCCACGCTTGCCGGCGACCGCACACGCGGTTACCTCAAAGTCCAGGACGGATGCGACTACCACTGTACGTTCTGCACAATCCCGCTGGCCCGCGGCGAGAGCCGGAGTCAGCCCATCGGCGAGAGCGTCCGCCAGGCCGGGCAGCTTGTCGAACGCGGATTCAAAGAAATTGTCCTCACGGGAGTCAACGTGGGTGACTACGGACGCAAACAGGGGGAGTCGCTGCTTCTCCTGCTGCGGGCTCTGGTGAGAGTGCCGGGGCTCCGCAGGATCCGCATTTCCTCCATCGAGCCCAATCTTCTCACGGAGGAACTGCTGGATACGATAGAGGAACACGAAATGCTGTGTAAGCATTTCCACATTCCCCTGCAAAGCGGATCAGACGCAGTGCTCCGCCGGATGCGGCGAAGATACAACCGGTCGCAGTATGCGGATCTCGTGCACCGCGTGCGCACGCGTTTTCCTGATAGCGGCATCGGCGCCGATGTGATCGTGGGATTTCCCGGAGAGAACGGGGAGGAATTCCGGGAAACGCACCAATTCCTTGCCGACCTGCCGTTGTCGTATCTCCATGTCTTTACGTATTCCGAGCGGCCTCATACCCCTGCGGCGTTGCTCCCCGGCCCCGTGACGGCGCACGAGCGATCCTCAAGAAATGCCATGCTGCGCGAGCTCAGCGAGCGGAAGCGGACGGCATGGTGCAGGGAGATGGTGGGTAAAAGCGTCACGGTGTTGACAGAGAGCACGGTGGAAGACGGCCGGAGGCTCGGCTTTACTGGCTCGTTCCTGCGTGTCGGGGTGGACGAAAGTGCCGCGCCGGAAAATACTCTCGTGCAGGTCAGGATCGCCGGTGCACACGATGAACGTTGCTACGGAACAGTCGAGGAGATTACGGGGTGAAGATCACGGCTGTACAGAGCGGAAGCGTTGCCGGGGATGCAGGAGTCATTGCGGGAGATGAACTGCTGGCAATCAACCGTGAGCCCATGCGGGATATTCTGGACTACCGGTTCTATGAAGGAGATGAGAAGGTACTGCTGCGGGTCGCACGGGACGGCACAATCATTGAGTTTGACATTGAAAAGGACGATCAGGAACCGCTGGGTCTCGAATTTGAAGAGATGAAGATCCTTTCCTGCGGAAACGACTGCATTTTCTGCTTTGTGGATCAGAATCCGAAGGGACTGAGGAAAGAGCTGTATTTCCGCGACGGCGACTACCGCCTGTCGTTCATGTACGGCAACTACACCACGATGACCAATGCAGGGCCTGCGATCCTCCGGCGTATCATCCACCAGCGTCTTTCCCCGCAATATATATCCGTCCATGCGACCGACCACGAGGTCCGGAAACGGCTCATGGGGATCACCAAGGACGATCGGATCCTCGAGAAAATCGGTCTCCTGCATGATCACGGCATCGAGATGCACACGCAGATTGTGCTCTGCCCGGGTATCAATGACGGCGCGATTCTTGAACGGACTGTGCGGGATCTCTACCGCTTCAGAAAGCACATCACTTCGCTTGCGGTCGTACCGGTGGGGTTAACGAACCACAGGGCCGACCTGCCTGCACTCCGGCGTGTGGACAAACCGTATGCACAGTCTCTTCTGGCCACTGTCGGCGAATGGCAGCACGAATTCCGCGCGGAGATCGGACGGGCATTTGTGTATCCTTCGGACGAGTTCTTCATCACCGCCGGGAGAGCCATCCCGCCTCCGTCGTACTACGACGGTTTTCCCCAGATTGAAAACGGCGTGGGAATGGTGAGGACCTTTGTGACGCAGTTCCGGCGGTCCGCCCCGTATTTCCCCGCTCGCCTTCCTCAGCGCAAGCGGCTGGTGATGGTGACGGGGAAACTCGCAAGCGGCATGATGCGCTCGGAGGTCTTGCCCCGGCTGGCAATGGTCCGCAATCTCTCCGCCGAGCTCTCCGTTGCGGCAAATACGTTATTTGGACCCGACGTCACTGTTTCTGGACTTCTTTCGGGGAAATGTCTATATTCTGCTTTGAAAGGGAGGTATTCGGACGCTGACCTTGTCCTCCTCCCGCCGGATATCATAAACACAACCGGCCTCTTTCTTGATGATATGACACGGGAGCATCTGGAAGAGCGACTGCAGGTGCCGGTGATGATATTCTCCGGCCGCTGGGCCGACGTATTTCGCAGGCTGCATACCACTGAAAGGAGGCGTCACACCGCGCCGTTGGTACGATCTGCACGCAAAAAAGGAGCTTCACGATGAAGGTACGACTGCGGTGTGCTGCGGTGCTTCTGTGCGGTATGGCAGGGTTGTCCACGACGGGCCTGGCTCAGTCCACCCGCCTCTCTCACGATGAAGTCGCACGCGATTTGTTGTCCGCCCTCCCGGAGTCTTCCCCGGCCCCGCAGGCTGTGGATGATCAGGTCCATTCCCGCAAATCTGCGGGCCTCGCCGCTCTCTACTCCCTGGTTATTCCCGGCATGGGCGAGTTGTATGCGGAAGGATTCAGCTCCGGGAAGTACTTCTTGATTGCTGAAGGAGGGCTCTGGCTCACCTATGCAGCTTTCGAGATCCACGGGAATGACTTGCGCGACGGGGCGCGCACATTTGCCGCGGCGCGTGCCGGGGTTGCGATCGGGGGGAAAGACGAGCAGTTTTTCGTGGATGTCGGCAATTTCATCACCATGGATGAATACAACGAGAAACGTCTTCGCGACCGGCAGCCGGAGAGGCTCTACAGTGCGGCTTCCGGTGAGTACTGGCGGTGGGATACTGAGAATTCGCGGCTGACGTACCGGGAGCAGCGTGTATCGAGCGAACAGATGTACAATAACCGGAAGTTTGTTGCCGCCGCAATTGTCATCAATCATGTCGTGAGTGCCATCAACGCGGCGCGGGCGGCTATTTCGTACAATTCTTCGCTTGAAAGTTCCCTCGGTAGCCTGGAATTCTCCAGCCGTGTACTCGGGGGGGCCGGGCGTGAACACGGCGTGCTGGTGACCGTGTCGAAAACATTCTGATGCGGTGTCTGAAGCTCACAGTTGAATATGACGGCACGGACTTCGTGGGCTGGCAAAGTCAGCTGAACGGCCGTGCGGTACAGGATGAGATCATCCGCGTACTGCACCTGGTGCTCGGTGAGCAGGTGACGCTGATAGGCGCGGGACGTACGGATTCCGGCGTGCATGCGCGTGGACAGGTGGCGGGGTTCCAGACGGAGAATCCCATCGCTCCGGCAAAGCTCTTTTCCGCTTTGAACGGGCAGCTTCCGGAAGACATCCGCGTTCACGCGGTGGACGAAGTGCCACTGACGTTCCATGCCAGGTTCGACGCAAAGCAGCGCAGGTACTCGTATCGCATCAGCCTCAGACCCACGGCACTGGACCGCCGGGCGAGCTGGTTTGTGAAATATCCGCTCGATGTTACGTTGATGAGCTCTGCGGCAGGGCAGTTGCGTGGCACACACGACTTCAGCGCATTCTGTAAGCACGAAGCGGAAGTTGAGAACCGGGTCTGTTCCGTTGTTATGTCGGAATGGGTTGTCGTCGACGGTCGGCTGATTTATCATGTTGCTGCGGACCGGTTCGTTCACGGGATGGTCCGGGCGATGGTGGGGACGATGGTGGACATCGGCAGGGGACACACGCCTCTGGAATCCCTTTCCGCAATCTTTGCAGTGCAAGCTCGCTCGGCGGCCGGCGGGACTGCTCCCGCCAGGGGGCTCTGCCTGGAGGAAGTGCTGTACTGAATCAAGAATCAAAGAAGAATCAAAGCCTGACTTTAAAGCCAGGCTTTTTCCCCAGGCTTCAGCGTAAATCAGGGTCCTTCCGTAATCTATTTTTCACCCCGCAAAAACCTTCCATTCGCTGTAGTAACCTGTACAGAAACAGTTCTCCCTGTTACAGGGCAAAACCATGGTCTCAAAGGTCCTCAGCTGCGCCACGCACGGCGTCAACGCCTTTCTTGTAGACGTGGAGACCAACCTGGAGCGGCAGATTCCGGGTTTTTCCATAGTCGGCTTGCCCGACAACGCTGTCAAGGAGAGCCGGGAGCGCATCCTTGCCGCAATCCGGAATTGCGGGTTTGAATTTCCCCTGCGTAAGATCACTGTCAATCTCGCCCCCGCTGACATCCGGAAAGAAGGGTCCTCATTTGACCTCCCGATGGCGCTGGGTATACTCGCGGCAACAGGCCAGGTGCTCCCGGCTGTGCTCCCGGACTTTGTGATGGTGGGAGAACTTGCCCTCGATGGGACACTCCGGCCTATTCGCGGCACGCTCCCGATGGCCATGGAGATCCGGAGGCTCGGGATAAAAGGGATGCTTGTGCCGCGGGAAAACGGAAAGGAAGCGGCAATGGTGTCCGGAATTTCCGTCTATCCGGTGTCCTCGCTCAAAGAATCAGTGGAGTTCCTCAATGCCGATCACGCCAGACTGGCTCCGCTGGCGGTCGATGTCGCAAGCATCTTCGCGCAAGATCAGAAGTACTATGCGGATTTTGCCGACGTGAAGGGACAGGAGAATGTTAAGCGAGCACTTGAAGTGGCAGCCGCAGGTGCCCATAATATAATAATGATAGGTCCTCCCGGTTCAGGTAAAACCATGCTGGCAAAAAGGCTCCCTAGCATACTTCCACCTCTCACGTTCGAGGAGGCTCTCGAAACGACCAAGATACACTCCGTAGCCGGACTTCTCCCTCCGGATACAGCACTTGTGGCGACGCGGCCGTTTAGATCACCCCATCATACGATATCTGACTCAGCACTCGTTGGAGGCGGTGCCGTTCCACGCCCCGGGGAAATCTCGCTTTCCCATCACGGCGTGCTCTTCCTGGATGAGCTCCCGGAGTTCGCCCGGAACGTGCTCGAGGTGCTCCGGCAGCCGCTGGAGGACGGAGCAGTCACGATCAGCCGCTCCCGGCTGTCGGTAACGTACCCCGCAAACTTCATGCTGGTGTGCGCAATGAATCCGTGCCCTTGCGGCCACTATACCGATCCCAACAAGGATTGTACATGTGGCACCGCGCTGATTCAGAAGTACATGGCCAGGATTTCCGGTCCCCTCATGGACCGGATAGACCTGCATATCGAAGTTCCGGCCGTCAAGTACCGGGAACTGGCGGGCAACGAGAGCGGCGAGCGCTCTTCCAGCATCCGCGACCGGGTTGCACACGCCAGGGCAGCCCAGGCATTGAGATTCGCCAACCGGAAAGGGCTCTACACAAATGCCGATATGCTGTCGCGTGACATCAGAGAGTTCTGCACAATCGACGGACCCGGCAAGGAACTTCTCGGCATGGCTATTACGAAGCTCGGGCTATCGGCCCGGGCGTACGACCGCATCCTGAAAGTGGCCCGAACCATCGCTGACCTGGCAGCACTGCCTTCTATCCGACCCGAGCACCTGGGTGAAGCGATTCAGTACCGGTCGCTGGACAGGGAACTCCTGTGAATTATCACCTGGTCAACTCCCGCAACCCGCACTTTGTGCCTATCCCTGTTCTTCTGTGACCCGGGCCTCTTGTGGCCCGTGCTTTCGTTCGGTTGCCTCACTCCCCGTATTTTCATACCTTTAACGCCACACTTTCCTCGAGGAGTTCATGCACAAGGTTACGCTGATCCCCGGCGACGGCATCGGGCCCAGTATCACGGAAGCGGCAGTCCGCGTCATTCAGGCAGCGGGTGTCAGCATCGATTGGGAAAAGGTCGAAGCCGGACTCCCCGCAATAGACAAGTACAAGGATCCTCTTCCACAGGAGGTGCTCGACTCAATCGGGAGGAACCGGGTGGCGCTGAAGGGGCCATTGACGACTCCGGTGGGATCCGGGTTCCGCAGCGTGAATGTTGCGCTCCGGAAAGAGTTCGATCTCTATGCCAACGTCCGGCCCGCCCGGTCGTTTGAAGGCGTTCCTTGCCGTTTCGGGACGGTAGATATTGTGATCGTCCGTGAGAACACCGAGGAATTCTATGCGGGCATCGAGCACTATATCGACCCCCAGCACAGTGCGGCCGAGACCATCGGTGTTGTGACCCGCGCGGGGTCGGAGCGGATCGTGAAATATGCGTATGAATATGCCCGGAGTCATAACCGGAAGAAGGTCACTACAGTCCACAAGGCCAACATTCTCAAGTACACCGGCGGGCTCTTCCTGGATGTGTCGCGTCATGTCGGCGCGGAATATCCGGATATCGTAACCGATGACCGGATCATCGACAACGCGGCGATGCAAATGGTAATGAAGCCGCAGCAGTTCGACATCATCGTTACGACGAATCTCTTCGGTGACATCCTCTCCGATCTTGCATCGGGCCTCGTGGGGGGTCTGGGTCTTGCTCCCGGCGCAAACATCGGGTACTCGGCTGCCATATTCGAGGCGGTCCATGGAAGTGCTCCCGACATCGCAGGGAAGGACATCGCCAATCCGTCCGCTGTCATACTGGCCGGCGTGATGATGCTGAGGCATCTCGCAGAGTATGGGGCAGCCGACCGCATTGAGCGTTCTGTCCGTGAAGTGATCAAAGAGGGGAAGAAGGTAACGCGGGACCTGAACCCCGAATCGGGTGTAGGGACAATCGAGATGACTCAGGCTATTGTGGATCACGTTCAGAAATCGTTGTAGTCGACGATGCAACGATTGTTTCAAGAGCAGGAGTTACATCGTGATGATGATTAGTGAATCACGAGGATGGCGAGTCATGAAGATTGGTGATTCATGAAGATTGGCGAGTTATGAGGATTGGCGAGTCATGAGGATTGACGAGTCATGAGGATTGGCGAGTCATGAAGATTGGTGAGCTGACATTTGAGGAGGGGATATTCCTTGCGCCGATGGAGGATGTCACCGATCTCCCATTCCGTCTGATCTGCAAACGGATGGGTGCGGATCTCATGTACACGGAATTTGTCAACTCCGACGGGCTCGTGCGCGGAAACGTGAAGACGCAGAAGAAAATGCGGTTTCTCCCCGAGGAACGACCGATCGGCATACAGATTTATGGCGGCGACGTGGCGGCGATGGAGGGGGCGGCACAGATGGCGGAGAGTTGTGTCCCGGATCTGATTGACATCAACTGCGGCTGCTGGGTCAGGGATGTGGCGATGCGCGGTGCGGGTGCGGGCCTTCTGCGGGATCTTCCGCGCATGGAACAGATCGCGTCCACCGTCGTCCGCGCGGTGAAGACTCCCGTTACACTGAAGACCCGGCTCGGTTGGGACGCCGCCAGCATCCGCATTGTCGATGTCGCGCGAATGTGCGAGCAGGTGGGAATTCAGGCCCTGACCGTCCATTGCCGGACGCGTGAACAGGGTCACCGGGGTGCAGTGGACTACAGCTGGATCCCGCGCATCAAACAAGCGGTGTCGATTCCCATCATTGTCAACGGCGACATCGTGACACCCGAAGGAGTCCGGAGTGCCTTTGCCAGCACGGGTTGCGATGCGGTGATGATCGGCCGCGGCGCTATCTCCAACCCGTGGATTTTCCGCCAGGCAAAGCACTATCTGGCCACCGGCCAGCGTCTCCCCGATCCCACGGTTGGAGAGCGCGTTGCGTTGCTCAAAGAGCACCTCGCGCTTGCGGTGGAGCACAAGGGGGAGCGCACCGGCGTCATCGAGTTGCGGAAGCATTATGCCGGGTTCCTCCGCGGGATGCCCAATGTGGCAAAGGTGCGAAACGAACTGATGCAGTTTACCGAACCCGGCCCGATTATCGAGCATCTTTCCCGATTCCTGGAACTCTACTCTCCCGTTGCACCCGCCGACAAACCCGCCTGACGTGTTGTTTCTGAATCCCGCTTTTCGTAGAATAGTATAATTGGATATGCAGGCCCCCGGGAGATCCCGGACTCCGCTCTCTGCTCTCTCCAAATCAAATTCCACCTGGAGGTTTTCATGTTTTGGCATTCACGCAAGGGTTTAGTGTGGCGTTTTGCGCTCGTTGCATGCTTTGGATTCTCTGCCGCGCGGGCGGACGATGGGATGTGGACCTTCGACAACCCTCCGTTGAAGCAGTTGAAGGAACGGTACGGATTCGTGCCGACACAGGAGTGGCTGGACCATGTCCGTCTTGCCAGTGTCCGCTTCATGGACGGCGGCTCGGGCGCATTCGTGAGTCCGAACGGCCTCGTCCTGACGAATCACCACGTTGCGCGCGGGCAGCTGCAGAAGATGTCGTCGAAGCAGAAAGACTACGTCGCCGACGGCTTCTATGCGCGCACGATGCAGGACGAGATCAAATGCCCCGACCTGGAACTGAATGTTCTGGTGTCGATGGAAAATGTGACCGCCCGCGTGCAGGCAGTCATCACACAGGATATGACGCCCAAGCAGGCACTCGACGCCCGCAAGGCCGTCACCGCCCGGATAAGCAAAGAGGCCAAGGAGAAGACGGGCCTCCGTTCAGACGTAGTCTCTCTCTACCAGGGCAACGAATACTGGCTCTATTGCTACAAGAAGTATACAGACGTCCGGCTCGTGATGGCCCCTGAGATGAGAATTGCGTTCTTCGGCGGGGATGCGGACAACTTCACGTTCCCCCGGCACGACATCGATATGACGTTTTTTAGAGTATACGAGGACGGCAAGCCTGTCGCATCCCGACACTATCTCCACTGGAACAGCAAAGGGGCAAACGACGGAGAACTGGTTTTTGTCCCCGGCCATCCGGGCTCGACCAACCGTCTGCAAACGTACGACCAGCTATTGTTCCAGCGCGACCACGTGTACCCCGAGCGTATCAAGGGTCTCCAGCGCCGTGTGATGTTGCTGCGTGACTATGCCAAACGCGGACCGGAGCAAGCCCGCCAGGCATCAGGCCAGATCTTCGGTCTCGAGAATTCCATTAAAGCACTGTCCGGCGAGTACGTGGGACTGCTGGACAAGGAATTGATGGGAAAGAAAGCCGCCGAGGACAAAGATCTGCGCGACCGGGTGAATGCTGATCCACAGTTGAAAGAGAAATACGCATGGGCGTGGGATTCGTTGCGTGCTGTTGGTAACCGCGACGGTGCGACGTCGAAGACCCGCGGGTACAGAAGCATCAGGTCAAGACTCTACTCGTTCGCCTCACAGCTCGGACAAGCTGCGGAAGAGCTCAAGAAGCCCAACGGAGAGCGTCTGGCTCCGTACCAGGATGCGAATCTTGAATCTACAAAGTTCCGCCTGTTTTCTCCGGCCCCGGTGTACCCGGAGCTTGAAGAACTGCAGCTGGCAGACGCCCTGCAGGAAGCGCTTGATGGCCTGGGAGCGGACGATCCGTTCGTCAAGACCGTCCTGGATGGAAAGACCCCCGCAGAGGCCGCCCGCACGCTCGTTAAGGGTACGACGATGGGAGATCCCGCCGTGCGCAGGAAGCTGTTTGAAGGAGGCGAGAGCGCCATTGCGGCATCCACCGATCCCATGGTAGTGCTGGCCCGCCGGCTCGCGCCCATCACAAAGAAGGATCGAGAGTGGTCGGAGAGATACATCGCCGGTATCACCGCCCGCGCCGGGGAAAAGGTCGCCGAGGCGCGCTTCGCGGTGTACGGAAAGAACACAAACCCCGATGCGACCTTCACCCTCCGTCTCTCATACGGCACAGTGAAGGGGTACCCCATGAACGGCACGGTTGCACCGCCGAAGACGACACTGTTCGGGCTGTTCGACCGGGCATATTCCTTCGACAACAAGGGAGACTTCAAACTGCCCCAGCGCTATGTCGACAACATGTCCAAGCTGGATCTGTCGACTCCGCTGGACTTCGTGAGCACGTGCGACATCATCGGCGGCAACTCCGGTTCACCGGTGATCAACGCCAGGAGCGAGTATGTCGGACTCATTTTTGATGGGAACATCGAGAGCTTGCCGGGACGTTTTCTGTATTCCGAGACTTCCAACCGTGCAGTGGCCGTGCACAGTGCCGTCATTGTTGAGGTGCTCCGGAAGCTGTATGATGCCGGGGCACTGGCAGACGAGCTGGAGGGGAATGTGCTGTAAGCGCGGATGAACAGGAAACCATGAGACAGGGGCACCCCGCAAAGGTGCCCCTGTCCGTTTGGTTGATTGTCCACGCGGATTATCGTACATTGACTGAAAATTTCCGGACCAATGCACTCCACCGTTCTCTTCGTGCTCGACGGGCGGCTTGTCCGGCTGGAATTCCCGCCGGGAGGGTTTCCATGTCCGACGACGACTCTTCTGCAGTATCTGCGGACGCTTCCGGGTCATCGGGGCACGAAGGAGGGATGTGCTGAAGGCGATTGCGGTGCATGTACGGTCGTGTTCGCGGAGCCGGATGGAGCGAACGGACTTCGCTACCGTGCGGTTGATTCCTGCCTGGTGTTTCTCCCCATGCTTCATGGCAAGCAAGTGATCACTGTCGAGAACCTGCGCGACACGTCCGGAGCATTGCATCCGGTCCAGCAAGCGCTTGTAGATCACTTCGGAAGTCAGTGCGGGTTTTGCACACCCGGGGTGGTGATGTCGCTGTTCGCGCTGTACAAGTCCGCGGGCTCACCGTCCCGCGACGAAGTCGTTGACGCCGTGGCGGGAAATCTCTGCAGATGTACGGGATATCGTTCGATTGTCGATGCGGGGTATGAGGCATGCAGCGGGAACAAGGGGGACCGCTTCGACGCGGAAACCCCCGCGACCCTGGAACTCCTTTCCTCGATTCCGCGGGACACGTTGCGTTTTGATACCGGGTCGCAACGCTATGCTCGGCCTGCCTCGCTCGCAGAGGCTCTGGAAATACGCCGGAGTGATCCGGATGCTCTGGTGATCTGCGGTGCGACCGACATCGCCCTCCGGGTCACGAAAAAGCACGAGGAGATTCCATCTATTCTTGATCTCGCGGACCTTCCGGAACTCAGCGCTATCGAAATTCGCGGGGATGGCGTGTTCTACGGTGCCGCGGTGACGATGCAGGATATTCTGGAATCCTCCGCCGGGCGGTTTCCACCTCTTGCGGATATGCTGAGTGTCTTCGGGTCGCGGCAGATCCGGAACATGGCAACCATCGGAGGAAATGTCGGGACGGCCTCGCCCATCGGCGACACACTGCCGGTGCTCATGGCCCTTCACGCGGAAATTGAGCTGACCGGTGCCGGCGGCGTGCGCAGGGTGTCCGTGGAGCAGATGCTCGCCGGGTACCGCAAGACCGTCTGCCGTCCGGACGAGTTGATCTCGCGCATTTTCATACCCGCATTGCCATCCGGCGCGGCAGTGAAGTCGTACAAGATTTCCCGGCGGCGGGACATGGATATCTCCACTGTCAGTGCCGGATTCCGCCTGGAAAGGGACGCGCACGGGGATGTCGGTGATATCCTTCTTGCGTTCGGCGGGATGGCGGAAGTGACCCGCAGGGCCGGACGCACCGAAGAATTCCTCAGAGGGAAACCATGGACCCGCGCCACCGCGGAGCAGGCCGGTGAAATCGCCGCGCACGAGTTTTCTCCGCTGAGCGATGTGCGCGGCGGGGCGGCGTTCAGGACGACCATTGCCCGGAATCTGTTGTTGAAATTCTGGGAGGACGTGCAATCGTAACATGGACACGGTGAACCATCTTGACAGTGCTGTGTCTCATGTCACCGGCGAAGCGGTTTTCGTCGATGATATGATCATGTCGGATCGTCTTCTTGTCGGACGCGTCGTGACCAGCCCGCATGCGCATGCCCGGATCCGGAGCTTCAATCTGGACGCCGCCCGCGCGGTACAGGGTGTTCATGCCGTTCTCAGCGCTGCGGACATCCCCGGGCACAACCAGATGGGGCCGGTGGTAAAAGACGAGCCATGCCTCGCTGACGGACTGGTGGAATTTGCGGGTCAGGCGGTATTCCTGATCGCCGCAGACACCGAGGCACTCTGTCGCACGGCAGAAGCGCGCATCGAGATCGAGTACGAACCTCTGCCCGCGGTGGTGACGCTTTCTGGGGCGATGTCACAGGGGATGCTTCTGGGAGCGCCGAGGAAAATTGAACGGGGGGACGTTGCCGGCGGGCTTGCGGGATCTCCGCACCGTCTTTCGGGCGCCCTGGCCAGCGGAGCGCAGGAGCACTGGTACCTGGAAACGCAGGTGGCGCTCTGCATTCCCGGCGAAGGGCGCGAGATGTCCGTGTACAGTTCCACCCAGCATCCTTCGGAGACCCAGGCCATTGTCGCTGACGTGCTCGGGCTCGGCAAGAACGATGTCGTGGTGGAAGTCCGGCGCCTGGGGGGCGGGTTTGGCGGGAAAGAAACCCAGGCCAATCACACGGCATGCTGGTGCGCCCTGCTCTCCGGCGCAACGGGCAGGCCGGTGAAAATCCGCCTGTTCCGCGACGACGATATGATCATGACCGGGAAGCGCCACAGGTATCTCACGCGCTATGAAGCCGGGTTTGACGACCAGGGCCGGCTGCTCGCGGTGAAACTCGAGATGCATGCAGACGGCGGGATGGCGACGGACCTCTCCTTTGCTATACTTGAACGCGCGATGCTCCACGCCGACAATGCGTACTTCATTCCCGATATTTCCGTTGTCGGGACCGTCTGGAAAACCCATCTTCCGCCGAACACCGCCTTCCGGGGTTTTGGCGGGCCTCAGGGGATGGCGGTCATTGAAACGATTGTCGACCGCATTGCGCGCACTCTCGGTATCGACGCCGCCGGAGTCCGGAAAAGAAATTTCTACGGAGACGATGGCCGGAGCATAACGCACTACGGTCAAACTGTCGAGCGCAACCACTTGCCGGTGATGTACGATCGGTTGATGTCGTCTGCGGACTATGAGGCCCGGCGCAAGGCGGTCAACGTGTTCAACCGTGCGCACGAACACCTGAAGCGGGGGCTTGCTCTCACCCCTGTGAAGTTCGGGATTTCGTTCACGACGACATTTCTGAATCAAGCGGGAGCGCTGGTGCTGATCTACACGGACGGGACCGTGCTGGTGCATCACGGCGGTGTCGAGATGGGGCAGGGGTTGAACACAAAGATCCGGGGTATAGCAGCGCGGGAGCTCGGCATCCCCGTCGAATGCGTCAACGTCAGCACTACTTCTACGGGAAAGATCCCGAACACTTCACCCACCGCTGCATCGTCGGGGGCGGATCTGAACGGCATGGCCGTCAAGAATGCGATTGACACACTCAAAGAGCGCATCGCACCTGCGATGGCGAAGGTGTTCACGGAACTCCATGGCGGCACCACGACGTCGGCACACGACATCGTATTCGAGAATGCCACCGTCGCCGACCGGAGGCACCCTGAACGGATAATGCCTTTCGCGAAGGCCATGCAGGCGATGGTCCTTCAGCAGGTGAGTCTGGGCGCCACCGGGTACTACCGGACCCCGGAGATCGGTTGGGACAGGAAGGCCGGGAGAGGGCGGCCGTTTCTCTATTTCGCTTTCGGCATCGCGGTGACGGAGGCGGAGGTCGACCTTCTGACCGGCGCGCACAGCATCGTGCGGACGGATATCCTTCACGACGTCGGGGATTCATTGAATCCCGGTATTGACCGTGGACAGATCGAGGGTGGGTTCATCCAGGGGCTGGGCTGGTGCACCACAGAGGAAATCCTCTGGGATGACCGCGGCCGGCTGCTGACGCACTCCCCGGACACCTACAAGATCCCGACGGCCGGAGATGTTCCACGCGACTTTCGTGTGACGATTCTGGATGGCGTGCCCAATCCACGTGCCATCAGAAACAGCAAGGCGGTCGGGGAGCCGCCGTTCATGCTTGCGTTATCGGCCTGGCTGGCCATCAAGGATGCCGTATCCGCAGCGGCGAATCACGCACTGGAACCGCCCTTTTCTCTCCCGGCCACGCGTGAAGTCATCATGGCTGCCGCGGAAGAGTTGCGTCGTTGTGCGGGGCATCAGGAATCACCGGTGTCCGGCTCTGCCGTGCACGTGTAGTTCATGTACAGCAACATAAGGAAAAGATGAACATTTCGGAACAGATCCGTCAGGCCGGTGTGGTCGGAGCCGGAGGTGCTGGATTTCCGGCACACGTCAAGGCTGCAGCCACGGTCGACACGGTCATTGCCAACGGTGCGGAGTGCGAACCATTGCTGCACAAAGACTTTGAGATCATGGTCCGCCACGCGCCCGAAGTTGTCGAAGGGATCCGGTTATTGATGCGCTCCACGGGAGCCCGCCAGGGCATCATCGGCATCAAAGGGAAAAATACCGCGGCGGTCGATACGGTGACAGCTGCCCTGCGGGACCCGGACATCGTCGTGCACCTTCTCGGCGATTTTTATCCGTCGGGCGACGAGTACATCCTCGTCTACGAAGCCACCAAGCGACTGATACCACCCCAGGGGATCCCGTTGAACGTCGGCGTGGTTGTCAGCAACGTTGAGTCGCTCATGAATATTGCCCGCGCGGCGCAAGGGCGCGCGGTGACCCGCAAATGGATCACCGTGACGGGTGCAGTCCGCAAGCCGGTGACATTTGCCGCCCCGGTGGGCATGAGCTTCGCCGACGCCATTGCGGCAGCGGGGGGAGCCACTACGGAATCATTCGGGGTCTTTGTTGGCGGGGTGATGATGGGGTCGCTCGAGTTCAATATGTCGCAGGTCATCACCAAAACCACAGGGGGCCTGATTGTGCTTCCTGCGGACCATACCCTTGTCGTCCGGAAATCGCAGCCGGAGCGGGCCATGCACCGGATAGGGAAGTCCGCGTGCGATCAGTGCACATTTTGCACCGAACTCTGTCCGCGCTACGTCCTGGGTTACGACGTCCAGCCGCACAAGGTCATGCGGAGCCTCGGGTTCACGCAGACCGGCGAGGTGTACTGGAATCAGTATGCAGCACTCTGTTGTGCGTGCGGACTGTGTACATGGTATTCCTGCCCGGAGGCGCTTTTCCCGAAGGAGGCATGTGACCGGAGCAAGACGGAGATGAAAGCGCAGGGCGCAAAATGGACGGGCCCGACTGACGTAAAGCCCCATCCGATGTATGAAGGACGCCGGACTCCTGTGAAACAGCTGATCAAGCGATTGGGGCTCAATGCATACGACCGGCATGCGGAGTTCGTGGGGGAGGTTCCCCTCCCGGGCCGTGTCGTGCTCCCGCTTTCCCAGCATGTGGGGGCCCCTGCGGTGCCTCTGGTGAAGGTGGGGCAACATGTCAGCGAGGGGGAGTGTATTGCGGAAATCCGTGAAGGTGCGCTCGGAGCGCGTATCCACGCAAGCGTCGACGGGACTGTCCGTGCGGTCGGCGAGTCGATTGAAATCGAACGAGGATGATGCATGCAAAAGAATGCCATTGGATTGATCGAGCTTTCCAGCATCGCCGCCGGGTACCTTGTGGCCGATGCGATGTTAAAGGCGGCCGACGTGGAGTTGATCCTATCCCGCACGATCTGCTCGGGCAAATATATGGTGCTTGTCGGCGGTGACGTGGCAGGAGTCACGTCGAGTGTGGAGGCGGGTCAGATCATCGGGGAGGGATCGGTCATTGACACATTCGTGATCCCCAACGTTCATCCTTCGTTGTTTCCGGCAATCAGCGGCACGGGCAAGGTGGATGTTCTGGAAGCAATGGGCATCATTGAGTCATATTCCGTCGCTGCCATGATCGAGGCCGCAGATGCCGCAGCCAAAGCCGCAAAAGTACAGCTGATCGAATTGCGGCTCGCCATGGCACTCGGAGGAAAAGCGTTTGTCACGCTGACGGGGGATGTCGCGGCGGCGCAGGCGGCGGTGGATGCGGGATCCGCCGTTGTTGCAGCCAAGGGTCTTCTGGTGAACAAGGTTGTCATTCCGAATCCCCGCCGCGAACTCTTCGCAGATCTGGTCTGAGGTGATCATCCCGATGCTGCAGGCGAAGAGAGCGGCGCGCCGCATTGTCATTTCTGTCGTGGCATTCCCGGTTTTCCTGTTCCTGTTTTTCGCATGCGGGACTACAGGAGAGGTCGACCGCGCTGCGGGCCTGATTTCGCGCCAACGGGTGCGATCGGCGATCAGGTATCTTGCATCGGATGCATTACAGGGGAGGGTGACCCCGGGCGCGGGTCTGGATTCTGCGGCGGAGTACATTGCGCGGTCTTTTGCAGTGGCGGGCCTCCAGCCGGTGCACGGAAGTTTTCTGCAACCCTTTGCGTTGAACATCGTCTCCCTCGGCGATACGAACGCGCTTCTCCTCGAGACCCCGGCGGGCAGGGATTCGATGAAATTGAAGGATGATTTCGTTCCGTTCGAAAACACCGCGCATCGGGAAGTGGAGGCCGGGGTGGTGTTCGCGGGATACGGGATCAGCGCCCCCGAATACGGTTACGACGATTATGCGGGAATCGATGTGCGGGGCAAGATTGTCTTCGTGTTGCGGCATGAACCCGGTGAGGAGGACAGTGCGTCTGTGTTCGCGGGGAGAAAGGAGACCGCGCATTCTTCCGTTGCGTCGAAGGTCCGGCAGGCGCGGGAGCGTGGCGCGGTAGGGGTGTTGGTGGCCACGGATCCACTCAATCACCAACTACTGACGCCTCGCGGTTTTCCCTGGCCGTCGTTGTCTAAGATCATTCCGCGAGATGCCCTGCCGCTGGCGCTCGCGGTGGAGGAATCCGAAAAACTCCCGGTCGTGCACGTCGGTGAACGTATCATCAACGGGTTGTTGGGAAGCGTCGATTCTCTTCGTGCGTTGCAGCGTGCCATCGACGGGAGTTGTTCTCCCCGTTCGTTCTCCCTGGGTTCCGTGAGGGTCCGCCTGAAGACGTCAACGGCCATCAAACGCATGCCCACGCAGAACGTCGTCGGCATCATCCAGGGTGCAGATCCGGCGTTGCGCAACGAAGTCGTCGTGATCGGAGCGCACTATGACCACATCGGGATAAAGCGGAACGCGGGTGCGGGCATGGACTCCATCTTCAACGGTGCCGACGACAATGCTTCGGGAACGGTCGCCTTGATGGAGGTGGGAGCGGCCCTGGGTGCGATGCGTGAAAAGCCGGCGCGCACTCTGCTTCTGATCGCCTTCGCGGGAGAGGAGAAGGGGCTCCTGGGCTCAGCGTACTATGTGAGGAACCCCCTGTTTCCGCTTGAGAAGACGGTGGCAATGCTGAATATGGACATGGTCGGACGGAACGCGCCGGATTCTCTGCAGATCATCGGGTCACCCGAGGGATCATTCCTTGTGCAGGACGCCCGCAGGGCAAACGCGGCGGTCGGATTCCTGCTGGCGAACACGGTGCTGCGTGGGGGGGGAGCGACCACGATTCTTTCCAGAAACGTGGTGTGCCGGCGCTGTTCTTCCATTCCGATGTGCACGCGGACTACCATCGTGTCACTGATGAGGCGCAATTCATTAACGATGACAAGATTGCGCGCGTCGCCGACCTGGTATTCAGAACGGCCTGGCTTGTCGCCACGACGCCCGAGCCTCTCATTCATTCATCATTCCGAGGAAAACAATGAAGCATCCGATCATGCTGCTGTCAATTGCCGCGGCGCTGCTCGTGTCATGTGCGTCAGAGAGCACGGCCCAGGAATCCTATACGCTGACTTACCGCCTTCAGCCGGGAACTGCATATCTCTATGTTGACACCTCCCGGGGGGTACAAATCCAGGAAATGATGGGGCAGGAAATGAAGATCACGACGCTGCTCACCATGCGCGCGCGCATTGCCGGTGAGCAGATGAAGGATGACGGCACGATGACGTTCATAACCTCTTTTGACTCGATGACAGTCGCCACGAAGTCGCCCATGGCTGACACAACGATGGTGTTGCAGGACATCCTGGGGAAGCGGACGCGGATGACGGTCACGGCGGGAGGTGCGTTGCTCCGCCGCGAAATCATCGATACCGTTAAACAGTCCCGCAACATGATGCGGGGCATTTCCATGCGCGAGTCGGCACGGTTTCACCGCCTGTCAGCGGAGCCTGTCGGTGTCGGGAGTTCCTGGAAGTCCAATGTGGTGGACTCCACCGACATGATGAACGGAAAACTGATCAGCCATCATGTGATGACGTATACCGTCACGGGCAAGGCGGTCTGCGAAGGTCGTGCATGTCTGCAGATCGGCTACGCAGGTGACATTACGCTTGAGGGGAAGGGGTCTATGAGGGGGATGGAGTTGTTCATGGAGGGGAAAGGGAAGACCTCCGGCACACTGAATTTTGACTACGGTGACGGCCTGATAGTGCAGGAAGCTTCCAGCAGCGACACCGAAATGACCGCCGCAGTGACGGGGCAGGAGAACATGACCATACCTATGTCACAGAGTCTTACGACGACGCGCCGGCTGTTCTCCGTGGAAGGGAGTGGCAAGTGAGAGGCATGCGCTTTTCGATCTGGCTGCTCTTCAGTGCTCTGGTCGCATGCACGGGGCATGCTGCGGGCGGCCCGCTGGATTTCACCGCACGCCGGGCACAGGTGATGGTGCTGATGGATTCGGGATCTGCTATGGTCCTGCGCTCGCCCGATATGCGCATGCGGAATGCGGATGTGAACTACCCCTACCGTCAGGAAAGCAATCTGCTGTATCTCAGCGGCTTGAACCGGCCCCGGGTAACACTGATGCTCGTTCCTCGGGGCGTGATGCTTGACGGGAAGAGAGTGACTATCCTGCTTTTCGCCCCGGAATCCACGGACGGCGGGGACACACTTTCTTCAATAAGTGACGGAGTGGTGCTCCCGCCGGAGCGCTTTCAGTCGATTCTCGACTCGATCCTGTCGGTCGTGAAGACTCTGTACACCAATTCTTCAGGCGTAGGATTTATGCAGGACTGGTTGAACGGAAAGCCGCTGTTTCTGGAGCGTGAGAGCCGGAGGGAAGTAGAAGCGAAACATCCGCAGCTGAAGGTCAAGAATGCGGGTCCTCTTGTTTCCGTATTGCGGCAGGTGAAGAGTGCGGCCGAAGTGGATCTCATTCGCAGTGCGATTGAAGCGACGGACGCCGGGCTGCAGAGAGCAATGCAGCGATGCGCCCCGGGTATCCGGGAATATGAGCTGCAGGCGGAAGTTGAATATGCGATGGTCCGGGCCGGTGCGTGGGGAGTGGGTTTCCCTTCCATCATTGGCTCGGGAGCCAACTCGCTCATCCCGCATTACGATTTGAACCGGCGCGCTGCCAGGGCGGGCGAAGTTGTCGTGATGGATGTAGGTGCGGAGATGGAGGGGTACTCGGCGGACGTCACCCGGACGATACCCGTGTCGGGGAAATTTTCGCAGGGGCAGCGCAAGGTGTACGAGACGGTCCTGCGTATGCAGCGCGCAGTGATTGCCGCCATCCGGCCCGGGGTTCCCTGGAAGCGACTTGATGAGGTGGCTCGCGCGATTGTCAAGGAATCGGGTTTTGCGCGCTTCACCGAGCACTCCGTTTCGCATCACCTGGGCCTTGACGTTCACGACGCCGGTGTGATGGATACGTTGCGTGCCGGCATGGTGATTACGGTTGAGCCCGGTCTCTATATCCCCGTTGCTGACACGACGAGTCGGGCCTGAATACCGCGGCATCGGCGTGCGGATTGAAGATGATGTCCTGGTTACGGGCGAGGGGTCGGAGGTTTTGAGCTCGCGAGTGCCGAAAGAAATAGCAGACATAGAAAGGATCATGAAGCATCCACGTTAGCGATGAAGTGTTCGGGTAAGAGAAACGCCAAATTCTTCCTGGATTTGGCGTTTTTATCTGGGGGGGGCCGGCGATGATTTTCCACTTGACATTATGATATAATTATGATATCATAATGACATCACAGAGCGGAGGTCTCATGGATGCAATTCAGGAAAAGGCCGCATGGAAGATGAACGGCTTTGTCTGGCTCTTTTTTGAGCTGCTGCTACTGGCTTTGAGCGTCTGGCTTATCGTCCGGCTCTCGATGACCGGGGACGTGGCCCTGCTATGGGTCTTCATACCTGTTGTCATCATCTGGTCGCTGCTGATCGGCGGCTTCTTTGTTGTTCAACCCAACTCGGCGCGGGTTCTCGTGTTTTTTGGGAGTTACGTCGGTGTCGTGCGTGATTCGGGATTCTGGTTCACGAATCCATTCACCGTCAAGCGGCACGTCTCACTGCGGATCCGCAACTTCAACAGTGAGCGGCTGAAGGTAAACGACTTGCAGGGAAATCCCATCGAGATTGCGGCGGTGATCGTCTGGCGGGTTGTGGATTCCGCGAAGGCGCTGTTTGACGTGGACAACTACGAAGGATTTGTCGCGATACAGAGCGAGACAGCGATCCGGACCCTGGCGTCGCACTACCCCTATGATGCTCATGTAGAGGGCCGGGCTTCGTTGCGCGGGAGCCCGGGGGAAGTCTCAGACAGTTTGCGCCAGCAGGTGCAGGCCAGGCTTGAGGTCGCGGGTGTGGAAATCTCCGAAGCGCGCATCAGTCATCTTGCGTATGCACCCGAGATTGCGCAGGCGATGCTTCGCCGGCAGCAGGCGGAAGCTGTTGTGGCGGCGCGGCAAAAGATCGTCGAGGGGGCGGTGGGAATGGTCCAGATGGCTTTGAAGATGTTGCAGGAAGAGAAGGTCCTCGCACTTGACGAAGAGCGGAAGGCCGCGATGATCAACAATCTTCTTGTCGCTCTCGTCTCTGAGCACGATGTGCAACCGGTCATCAACACCGGGACGCTGTACACATGAGTGCGAAGAAACGCTTCCTGCTGCGGCTTGACGACGGGCTGTACAGGGTCATGGAGAAGTGGGCCGCGGATGAGTTGCGAAGCGTCAACGCGCAGATTGAATACCTGCTCCACGATGCGGCGCGGAGAGCCCGCAGGCTCCCTGCGCTGCAGGTGGGGGAGGTTGGCAGCGCGCCGGAACAGACCGCGGAGCGTACGGCCGGCCTATGACTCCTGCCGCACAATGAGTGTGCGCGTAGGATATGCGAATACTATTCCTTCCTCCCGGAACCGCCGCAACAGAGCAAGATTGATCGCCTGCTGGATATCCATGAATGCGGTGTAATCCGCAGTTGTCACGTAATACACCGATTCGAACGTCAGGGCAAATTCGCTGATCGTCTGGAAATGGGTCCGGTCGAACCGTGCTGTCCGTTGCGCGCCGACAACCTCGCGCACGATGCCGGGGATGGCGGTGAGTTGTGCCTCGGTGGTCTGGTACGTGACCCCGAAGGTAAACGCCACGCGCCGCTCCTGCATCCTCTTGAAGTTGCGCACCCGGCTCTTGAGCAGGTCGGCATTGGAAAAGATAATTTGTTCCCCCGAAAGACTGCGCACCCGCGTCGTCTTGAGCCCGATGTGTTCGACCGTGCCCTGCAGGGTATCGACGACGATGTAGTCGCCGATGAGGAACGGCTTATCCAGCACGATAGAAAGGGATGCAAAGAGATCGCCCAGGACGTTCTGCAGTGCAAGCGCAACGGCAATGCCACCTACGCCGAGTCCGGCGACCAGCGCGGTGACGTCGAAACCCAGATTCTCGAGGGCCAGGAGGAAAACGATGGACCAAAGGACGATCTTGCTGATGAAGCTGAGAGCCGCGACAGTTGTCGCACCGGCACCATCCCCGCCCATCCTGTTCCGTGCCATCCTCCCGAGCAGATAGGCGATCAGACCGTTTCCCCACACGGCGCTTTGGAAAAGGAGCAGGAGCAGGAAAACCATCCACCTGACGTCCACAACGTTCTGATTGACCACGAGGGCGTACGACCCCACTTCAAGTCCGATTGCAAGCAGGAAGTAGAACCGTGTGCGCCGGAGAAGATCGACGAACAGGTCGTCGATGTCGTTTGTGGTCGTCTGCGCAAATGCGCCCAGCCGGCGGACCAGGATGCTTTTCACGGCGGCGAGAACGATCGTGACGCCGATGGCGACGCTGAGGGCGATCACCCACGATTGCACGGTATTTCCGAGAAACGTCTGATCGAAGAAACTCATCTCTGCGCGGTCTCCAGGAATGGGAGGGAGTTGGCGTTTACCGGAACACCACGGGGATGCCCGGTTTCAATATCTTCACGCGGTTCCGCAGCGCGGACGGAAGATGCCTGCGGAGCTCCTCGGGTGTGCCGCTCAGGACCGGGAATGTGCCGTAGTGCATCCCGACGATATGCCGCGGGCGGATGAGGGTGCATGCGAGTGCCGCCTCCACGGGTCCCATGGTGAAGTAGCCTCCGATCGGCAGCATTGCCAGATCGGGTTTGTAGAGTTTTCCGATAATCTGCATATCGCCGAAGACTCCGGTATCTCCGGCGTGGTACACGCGGAAATCGTTCTCAAAACGGATCACGAAGCCGGCAGGATCTCCGCCGATCCGGAGTTCACCTCCCGGTTCCATGCCGCTGCTGTGTTCGGCGTGAGTCATGGTAATGGTGATCCCGTCCAGGAGCACGCTTCCCGATTTGTTGATGCCTTCGACGCGCGACAGCCCCTGGCTTTGCAGGTACAATCCGATCTCGTGGATGGCAACCACGCGGGCGTTCGTGCGGCGCGCAATCTCGACGGTGTTCCCGAGGTGGTCGCCGTGGCCATGTGTGAGGAGGATGATATCGACGGGGCTGACATCCCTGGCTCCCTGCGGAGCCCTGGGATTTTCAAGCCAGGGATCGATGAGCAATGTTTTCCCCCCGGGTGAAAGGAGGGAGAATGCCGAATGACCGAACCACGTGACGGTGACCCCCGCCTTAAGAGGCGTACTGCTCTTCCGTGCCATTGGGTGATTCCTCCTGATCGAAGGGAACTTCTCCCCGCGACTATTCCGGCCGCGGGCGTGGAAGCTGATACCAAAGGTAAAGAAGAGGCGTCTTCAATGCAAGGAACCGATTTGGAGTAGAAACTTACGTGAGGCAACCAGGGAACTGTGGGATGTAAGGGTGATTCTTGGTATATTCAGGCTACCTTCATTTCTGATGCGCACATATCACAGGATCCGCATGTACAGAACAACCGTGTTCCGCCCGGTCGCAATGACTCTGATTGTTGCCGTGCTCTTGTGCATGGCAAGCGCATGCAGCGTTGCTCCGCTCACCTCACAATCGCGTACGCTGACGATTCTGCACACGAACGACATGCACGCTACCTTTGTCCCCCGCGAAGCCGTCTGGGTAAAAGCACAACCCCGGCCGATGGTAGGAGGGTTCACGGAGCTGGCGTTTACGATCGACAGCATCCGCCAGAAGCGGCCGGATGTTTTGCTCGTGGACGGCGGAGACGTCATGACAGGCAATCCCATCACCGAGCTGAAGTACGATGGAGCATCCGGCGGGGCGCTCTTTGCCATGATGAATCTGATGGGGTACGATGTCTGGTGTCCCGGCAACCACGACCTTGACATTTCGCAGGAAAACTTGATCGCCCTTGCCTCGATAGCAAAGTTCCCCACTGTGTGCGCCAATCTTGTAGATGACCAGGGCCGGCTCCCCGTGCACAACATTCCTTACACGATTCTTGAACGCAATGGCCTCCGTATCGGGATCATCGGGATCATTTCGCAGGAACTCTACTCCCTCGTTCTGCAGTCAAACCTCACCGGTCTGCGCGTACTCTCTCCTGAAGAAACCACACAGAAGTATGTGGATGAGCTCCGCCCGAAGACCGACCTGCTCCTGGCGCTGACGCACCAGGGCGTGGATGAGGATTCGATGCTGGCGGCATCGGTCCACGGACTGGACCTGATCATCGGAGGGCACTCTCATACGCGGCTGAAGTCCCCGCTCCTCGTGAACGGGACCTACATTGTGCAGGCCGGTTCCAATACCGAGAATCTCGGCGTTGTGACGCTGACGGTCGACAGGCATCACCTCACGCATGTACAGGGGCAGTTGCTTCAGCTCTGGGCGGCTGCAAAGCGTCCGCCGAGTGCAGTTTCGATGCTGGTCGATTCCATGCAGTCGGAAATCGAGAGGGAATACAGCCAGGTGATCGGTGTGCTGCACGGCGACTGGATCAGGGGAGGAAGTGAGACCGCGATCGGGCATTACATCACGGAGGCGCAGCGGGAGGCTGTCCGGGCGGATGTCGGCTTCATGAACATCCATGGCATCCGGAAGGACCTGCCTGCCGGGCCGATCCGCAAGAAAGATCTGTTTGAGGTGCTTCCATTCCGGAATGTCCTGGCGACATTCCAGCTGACGGGCAGCCAGCTCCTCAGCATGCTGGAGTACGCCGTGCGGACAAGGTCGCAGATTCATCTGGCCGGCATCAACGCGACGTGGGCATCCGGACCTGATTCCACGATTGTGCTTCGTGACGTGCGTATCAACGGAAACCCGGTCGACACGAGTCGCGCGTACAGTTGCGTTGCCAGCGATTATTTCATTGGAGAGGCGGAAAGGTACATTGGCATCGTTCCCCGGGATGTGATTTTCCTCAAACGGACGTTGTTCGAGGTCGTTGAGCAGCGCATACGGGACGATCACGACATCACGCCGGAGGTGCGCCCGGCATTGCGTCGCGCACGGTAGCAATTCTTACAGGAGATCGCACATGACAGCCGTACCCCATTTTCCGGTACTGATCATCACCGGCCGGCCGGCGGCGGGGAAGTCGGAGGTGATAGACTTTCTCAAGAAGGCCGATCCTGCCGACCGCCTCAGACGGTTCCACATTGCCGACTTTGAAGAGCTGGATGATTTCGTGTACGTATGGGAGACTTTTGAAACAGACGATATTCTCACCCGTCATGGAAAACAGCGGGTCTGGACGGATCCCAGGTACTACTTCACCGACGACTTCATCTGGAATCTGTACATCGAGCGCATCAGCCTCGAATACAGGAAGAAGCTCGCTCGCGATCCGCATTATCACGAGTCGAAGACAACGCTCATTGAATTCGCACGCGGCGGGGAAAACGGGATTGCAGAAGCAATGAGTTACCTGCACGAGGATGTGCTGAAACGTGCCTGCTTAATCTACATCCGTGTGTCCTATGAGGAGTCCCTCCGGAAAAACCGCCGGCGCGCACGGAAAGGGCAGGAAGATTCGATCCTCTACCACTCGTTGCCGGACGAGAAGATGGATTTCTATTACAGGACGAACGACTGGGAAAAGCTTGAGGCAAAAGACCCGCAATTCCTTCAGGTCAAGGGGCACAAGATCCCTTATGCGGTCTTCGAAAACGAGCCGGAGAAGACCCACAAGCCGGAGTTGATTGCCGCGGAGCTGGAGAGGGTGACGGGAAGGTTGTGGGAGAGTATTGATGCCTAATGCCCCGCGGCCTTTCCTTGGGGGATCGCATTCCAGATCCGTCTCGTCAGAGCAAAGCCGGCAACGGCGAAGGGAACAAGAAAGACCGGCCAGTACTGCCAGTTCCATGTGGTGATGAAGCCGAGCGACAATGACTGTACGCCCGTGCCGAGGTACACCAACCCGTCGATCAGGCCCACCGCGGTTGCCGCAGCCTTTTTCCCCCCGAAGTCCATAGTTGCGGTACCGCTGAGCATGCCGTGTGTGCCGATCACAGCCACCGAGACGAGGCACACGACGATGCCCAGCACGGTCGGGTTTCCGTACAGGGTGAAGATCATTGTGATTGTCGCTGCGAGCAGGACCGCATAAAAGATCCCTGCTACGGGTGCCCGGCGCGATCCGAACAGGTGGTCGGACATCCATCCGGCCAGCATCCCGCCGCCCGCGCCCGCGAGCATCAGCATCAGACCCCAGTGGTTCAACCAGAACTGCCAGGAGCCGGCCACTCCGGGCCCGGCGGCGATCTGCTCCTTGGCGAAGATGGGGAACCAGTGCATCACCCCGTTCCGCAGGACGCCCGTGCAGAACTCAATCATCCCGACGACAATGAGCACTTTGTTGGTGAAGATCCGCCGGAAGATATCTTTCAGATTGAACGGGGCATCAGCCTCGCCCGACGACGCATCTCCCGTGTTGAAGTCTTCGAATCCCGCCTCGCCCGGCGTATCGCGGAGCACAAGAAGATCAAGGAGCACCCAGAGGAAGAGGATTACGGCGGGGATGAAAAACACAAGCCAGTACTGGGGATTGGCCGGGCTCATCTGCTCGGTGAAGTTCACGATGGCCTGACTCCAGTCGAAGGCAAAGTAGAGCCCGAGTGAGATGAGGATGCCGAAGATGCCGCCGAAGATTCCCCGTTCGCGCACGTGGAACCACGCCGCATTGACCTTCACAATTGCCACCGCGCCGTAACTCTGGAAGTACATGTTGAGGGCATAGACCACGGAGAATGCGACCGTCAAATTGAGCGTCCAGTTCAGCGAGAGGATCCCGTAGACGATGATGCCGAGGATGATATTCATCAGGGCGGATCCCGCCGCCCCGATCAGCATGGCGCGTTTGCCCCCTATCCGGTCGGTCAAGGGCCCGTTGATCAGGAACGAGAAAGCGTAGGTGATTGTACCCGCGGCGAAGATGATCCCGAAGGCCTCTTTGGGCATCAGGTCGCCCAGGGCATTCTTGGACACCGTGAGGTTATATCGCGCCATGTAGAGGAAGGCATACGTCAGGCCGAGAGGGAGCCAGTTGAACGCACGCCGGCGTCGATACGCGGCGGAATGGACCGGGCGACTGAGAGAAGTATCGGGCATAGGGACAGTGGTGCGGTGTGAATGACGGGATAACCTGATCATTCCAATATACGCAAGCACAACCGCTTGAACAAGTCAGATTTTCTGAGTACACTGATTTGTTCTGCCGTGATGGACCAGCCATAACGCCATTCAGGAAGCACACCGCATGGACAAAGTCCTCGAACACACAGAATTGTACCGGCTTCCATGGACACTTCCCGATAATGCCATCAGCTGGCTTGAGCCGACGAGCTCGTGCAACCTGTACTGCGATGGATGCTACAGGAAGAACGACCCCAAGGGTCACAAACCCGTGGAAGAGATCCGGAAGGAACTCGAAGTCTTCAAGAGCCTCCGCAAAACCGATGGAGTCTCGATTGCAGGCGGGGATCCGTTGACCCACCCGGAGATCGAACAGATCGTTGCTCTGGTGGCGGAGATGGGGCATAAGCCCATCATCAACACGAACGGGCTTGCGCTCACGATGGAGAAACTCCGGGCGCTGAAGAAAGCCGGTGTCGCAGGGTTCACATTTCATATTGACAGCGGCCAGAATCGTCCGCACATGAAGGGCAAGACAGAAGCCGAGTTGAACGAGTTGCGGCTCACGTATGCCCGGATGCTGGCGGAGGTGGGCGACATTTCCTGTGCGTTCAATGCCACCGTGTACGAGCACACGTTGAAGGACGTGCCGGAGATCGTCTCATGGGGTCAGGAGCACATCGACATTGTGCATATCCTGGTATTCATCGCATATCGGGCAGCGCCTGTCTACAAGGGGTACGACTACTTCGTGGGCGGGAAGAAGATCGACATGACGCCGATCGCCTATGCGATCCAGGAGGATCGCATGACCAGCATCATGTCAACAGATATCGTGACGGAGATCCGGAAGCGGTATCCGGACTTCATGCCGTCGGCCTACCTGAACGGCACCGAGCGTCCCGATCACTTCAAGTGGCTGCTGACCATGCGCGTCGGCACCAAGAACAAGATCTACGGCTACACGGGGCCGAAATTCATGGAAATGGGGCAGACGCTTCACCATCTTCTGCGTGGGACGTATCTTGCGTACACCGCCACGAAGACACTCCGCCGGGGGAAATCGATGCTCCTGCTTTCACCCCTGGACCACGGTCTCGCGAAAACCGCCAGCGCATATTTGCACGGGGTCATGCGGTCGCCCGGCGAGATGTTCCGGCGCCTGCACATGCAGTCGGTCATGATCATCCAGCCGGCGGATTTCATGGAAAACGGAGCCATCAGTATGTGTGACGGCTGCCCGGACATCACCGTGTATGACAACAAACTCGTCTGGTCCTGCCGGATGGAGGAACTGATCAACTTCGGTGACTGGATCCGCCCGGTCATCGCTCAACCGGATCGGCAATAATACATCATGATCACCATCTATCAATTTCTCAACGGCGCCATCCGTACCATTGATCTGAAGGAATTGCACCGGTCGCTGCATGGGGAGGCGGGTGTCATCTGGGTGGACATGGAGAATCCGAAGGAGGCGGAGGAAGAGACGCTGCTCGTGTCGATCTTCGGTTTCCATTCACTTACCATTGAGGACTCCCAAAAGGGGAACGATCCGGAAGGACATCTCCCGAAAGTAGAGGATTTTGGCGACTATCTGTTCATCATCTTCAATCCCGTTGAAGGGGTCATGGAGACCGAAGATGAGGATGCCATGTTCCGGATGGAAATCCGCACATCCCAGCTGAGTGCATATTTGACTTCCCGGGTGCTGGTAACCCACCACTATACGCCGCTCCGGTCAATCACCAACGCGATGCAGCTCCTGACAAAAAACCCGCTGACGCTCGGGAAGGGGCCGGATTTTCTTTTCCATTTCATTATTGACGACATCGTCGACAACTACACGCCGATTCTCGACAAGCTGGATGATGCCATTGATGCAATGGAAGACGAGGTCTTCCAGAAGCCGTCGACGAAATCGATGGTGCGCATTCTGCACCTCAAAAGGAACATCATGACCATACGGCGGGTTGCCGTGTACCAGCGCGAGATGCTCAGCCGGTTGTCGCGGGGCGAATTTGATCTGATCAACCGCGACGAGATGATCTTCTATCGGAACGTGTATGATCATCTCGTGCGTATGACGGACATGGCGGACTCCTACCGCGATATTGTTACATCCCTGCTGGATGCCTATCTCTCGGTGACGTCGAACCAGTTGAACCAGGTGATGAAGGTCCTGACGATCATTTCGACAATATTCCTGCCCCTGAGCGTTATCACGGGTTTTTTCGGCATGAACTTCGTTCACCTGCCGCTCGCCAGCTGGGAGTACGGTGTCTCGATCACTGCGGTATTCATGCTTGTCGTGGCGTGGGGGATGCTGTGGATGTTCAAACGGAACAAGTGGATGTAGTGTCCGAAATACTCTATGCAATGAATCCCGGGCGATTGATGCCAAATGACAACTTCTCCCATTCAGATCCCGGCGTGTAAGCACTTCACCGGGTACAAGCCCTGTTTCCCGGGTGAAAACTGCCTGCAGGAGTGCGTGCAGCCCGAGCCCATCGGCACGAAAATCCTCATCGTCAACCTAGACGCAATGGGGAATGTCCTTCTGACGACGGCGTTGCTCCCGGCGCTCAAGCGGCAGTATCCCGAAAGCACGATTTCCTGGATCACGCTGAAGAATGCGGCACCGCTGTTACAGGAGAATCCGCTTATCGACCGGGTATATCTCTGGGAGCCCGACAGCTGGCTTATCCTGAACCGGATGACGTTCGATCTTGTGCTGAACATCGACAAATCCCAGCGCGCCGCAGCGTTCACGATGGGAGTGACCGCACGAAAGCGCAAAGGATTCGGGTTGAATGATGACGGGAAGATCATCCCGCTGAACGCGGCCGCGGTGGAAAATTTCCGTCTCGGGTTGGATGACCATCTCAAGTTTCACGTGAATCAGAAAACCGTTTCCCAGCTGCAATGCGAGGAATTTGGACTGGAGTTCCGCCGCGACGAGTACTTGCTCGTGCTCACGCCGGAGGAGCGGGCGTTTTGCGACGAGTACAAAGTACAACAGGGTCTTGACCGGGCCGCCCTCGTGGTGGGTTTCAATACGGGGTGTTCGGAACTCTACCCGAACAAGAAAATGACAGTTGAGCAACACGTGCAGCTGATTGAGCGGCTGGCGGGCATTGAGGGTGTCCGCCTCCTCTTGCTCGGCGGGCCGGAAGACACGATCAGGAATGCGGAGATTGCCCGTCGGGTCGGCAGCAAGGTCCTCAGTACCCCGACGACGGAAGGGGTACGTCAGGGTCTGTGCTACATTAATCTCTGTGACCTCGTGATCTCGGGCGACTCCTTCGGCATGCACGCGGCCATCGGGCTGAAGAAGGAGATTGTCGTCTGGTTCGGTGTGAGTTGCCCAGCGGAGATCGATCTCTACGGCCGCGGTGTCAAGCTCATTCCCGAAGGACTCGCCTGCGCGCCCTGCTGGAAGCGCGTCTGCCCCTTCAACCTCGAGTGCATTCAGCAGATCGATCTCGACGCGATCGTCCGGCACGCGGAGAGTTTTCTCGCACGGCGTGCGGGATCTCCGTCCGCCCGATGAGGTTATTTCTCTGCATACTCCTGCTGGCGGCACAGTCGCTGCCGGCCCAGGACACGCTCACCGCACATTCTGCGCCTCCTCCGGACTCCACCTGGTCCACCCGAAAAATCGTTGCCACCACTGCGGTCGGAGGGCTGTTCGCCGGTTCGCTGGCCAGCTCGTATTACGATTGGTGGAAAGGCTCTTCCGATCACTTCCATTTTGTCGACGACGGACTGTTCACAAACTACTCCCTGGGTATCGACAAGATCGGTCATGCCTATACGTCCTACTTCTATTTTCACTCGTTCCGGAATGTCATGCTCTGGGGCGGGTATGACAGCTCGACGGCGTACTGGGTTGCGGCGGGGGGGTCTGCGTTTTTCGCGCTCTCCATAGAGATCGGCGACGGGTTCAGTCCGTTCGGCTTTTCGCTGTACGATTTCGCGTTCAATCTGGGCGGGCTCGGCTTCGCAATGGCCCAGATTGCCGTGCCGTTTCTGCGCAATATATCACTGAAGTGGTCGTACGTGCCGGCCGGGGGATACCGGTGGCCCCCCCATTTCACCGATCACTACGATGCACATACCTACTGGTTGACATTCAATGTCCATAATCTGTTGCCGGCGGATTGGCGGGAGTACTGGCCCGAATTCATCCAGCTGGCGGTCGGCTACGGAGTGGATGAGAGGATAGCAAAAAGAGAAGCGGTGTTCGGGCTGGACATCAACCTCGACGTGTTACATGTGGAGAATCCGGAGTTGAAGTTGTTGCAGCAGACAGTGACAATGATCCACCTCCCCTCGCCGGCGGTGAAGTTCACCGAATGGGAGAGACCCCGCTGGTACGCGGTGCACTGGAATTGAGCCGGGGCTATGCCTTCTGTTCTTTCCTTGCCTCGGTGAAGATCTTGCTCACCATCGCCACGAAGCCGGCGGCATCAGAGAGATTCGAAGGGATGATCATCGTATTCGAGGTTTTCGCCAGCTTACCGAATTCTGAGATGTAGGCTTCGGCGATCCTCAGATTCACCGCATCCGAACCGCCGCGCTCGTTGATGGCGTTTGCGATTTCGCGGATCCCCTTGGCCGTTGCCATGGCCACGCGCTCGATCTCCTGCCCCCGTCCCTCCGCCTCATTGATGCGCTTCATTTTCTCGCCCTCGGACTTGGCGATGGCTTCCTGTTTGTCACCCTCTGCGCGGTTGATCTTGGCCTGTTTGTCTCCTTCCGACTCCGCTATCAGTGCCCGCTTCTCGCGCTCGGCGCGCATCTGTTTCTCCATGGCATCTTTGATGCTGACCGGCGGCTGAATATTCTTGATTTCATAGCGCGTGACTTTTAATCCCCAGGGCTCGGCTGCCTTGTCGATGGCCGAGACCACTTCGTGATTGATCTTCTCGCGTTCTTCGAAGCTCCTGTCGAGTTCAATCTTCCCGACCTCGCTGCGCATGGTCGTCTGGGCGAGCTGTACCGATGCGAAGGCGTAATCGCTTACACCGTAGGAGGTCTTGACGGGATCGATGATCTGGTAGTACAGGACGCCGTCCACTTCCACCTGGATATTATCCTTGGTGATACAGATCTGAGGAGCCACATCGATGGCGATCTCCTTCAGTGAGTGCTTGTAGGCGATCCTGTCGATGAACGGCACAAGGATATGGAAGCCGGCTTCGAGGGTACGGCTGTACTTGCCGAGGCGCTCAATAATAAACACCGTCTTCTGTGGCACGACACGCGCCGTCTTGATCAATATGATGAACGCGACAAGAATCAGCCCGAGAATGATGAGCATCTGCACTGCGCTGGCCTTTTCTTCCATGGTGTCCTCTCCTTAGGATACGGGTTTGACGCGCAAGACGAGACTCTGTTGGGCGATGATTTCCACCGGCTGGCCGGCGGCGATCGGCGTGTCGGATTCCGCATTCCATGGTGTGCCGTGGAATTCCACCTGACCGCCGGGCATGTTCGGGTTGATGGGGGAGATCGTGACGGCGCGCTGCCCGCGAATGTCGTCCAGAGATTCCCCGGGTTTCATGGCTCTTGTCACGTCGCCCTTGAAGTACTTTTGCCCCTTCTTTCTGAAGAGCACTAGCGACAGGACCGAGGAGATGAGGAAGACGAGGAGCTGGGCGTTGAGCCCGGGGAGGAGTCCGAAGGCTGCAAGCGCCGCCGTGATCCATGCACCGATGCCGAAAAAGACGATAACGAAACCGGGCAGTATCAATTCCGAGAGGAGCAACACGAGGCCGATAATGAACCAGAGGAGTTCGGCATTGGTCGAGTCGAACATGGCGAAGCCTCTTCAGTTGTGTGTCGTCAGAACTCTACTCTCACTGCAATGGTATGTCCGTTGCCAAGATCATCCGCCAGGCGGCTGAAGCCGTAATCGACGCCGAAGACGCCGTACTGAATCCCGCCGCCCAGGCTGAGCCCCCGGCCGGTGGACCCGAATTGATATCCGGAACGGAGAAAGAATGTGTTCTTGAATCCCCACTCGCCGCCGATTCTGGCAAGGAATTGCGATTCGGCGAAGACATGTTCGACGTCCGCAGCCAGAATCGTCGTGGAGAAGAGATCGGGGAGATCGAATGCATAAGCGGCCCCCGCGCGCATCAGGGCGGGAAGCTCCAGTGGCTCACTCCTGAATTTCGACATGGAACCGATATTGGCAATCACCGCACCCACGGTCAAGCCGTCGGCCAGGCCGTCGTACTGAACGCCCGCGTCCAGGGCTGCACCCTGCGCGTCGTCCACGAGAATCTGTTCGTAGAGATAGCGCGCTGTGAAGCCGGCCCGCAGGCCGGGCTCGATCTCGTAACAATATGAAAGCCCGACAGCGAGATCGCGCGAGGAAAATGTCCCCTGGGATTCCCCGGGCCGGGTGCGGATCTCGATATCCGGTACCGCGCTAGTGAGAACAGAAACCCCCAGGGAGTGCTGTCCGCCGAGGCTCATCCGCGCTGCAAGAAACTCGGTGCGGGTGTCCTGAATCCATTCCTTGTGCATAAAGAGAAGATCGGAACTACTCCCGGAAGAAGTGCCGGCACGGAGCCCGGCGGGATTGTAGAACGTTGCCGCTGCGCCGCGGACGGCCCCTGTCATGGCGTCCCCCATCGCCACTCCCCGGGCGGATGTGCCCAGTTTCATGAATGCCAGTCCGGTTGCACCGGCGCCCGCACGCGCGTGTGTTCCGGCGGCGAGGAGCAGAGACATCAGGAGAAGAGCAAAACAAGCTCCCCGCGACAACACAAAGGATGTTGGATCACGGTGCATGATTTCCTCAGAACGCCACAGAAACGGTAATGACATGGATGTCCGCCGGGGAGAAGGGTTCGATGATGAAGGCATAATGCACAGCGGGCGTCCACCCGCTCATCGGCTGCCTGAATGTGAATCCCACGGAAGGTTTGATGCCGTTGCCTTTTTCCTTGAGATCCATCCGGTCCACCCCGGCGCGGACGGAAATCTCGGGAAGGATGGAGAATTCCGCTCCAGCCCGCGCGAGGACGGATGCCTTGTTGCTGAATTCCACTTCGGCACCGATGATACCCAGACTGTCCGGCAATTGATACGACAGCGCCGCGGTGTAGAGTTGCGGCAAGGGTGCCTCGCTGGTCTGCCCGCTCTGGCCAAAGAGCGTTCCGGTGTCCCATTTGTAGCGGGAGTTGAAATTGCGCACCGTAAACGCCGCGCCAAGCCGCGGGGTAACCAGGTAGTAGGCCCCGAAATCGAATCCCACAGTGGTGGACGCCACATCGGTGTAGAGATGGTAATAGTGCAGCTTCACATTTATGCCGGCACTGAACTCCGGACTGAATCGTATGCCGAAGCCGAGGAAGAACAGGTTTTCCGATGTCCGCAGGGCACCGGTTTGCTCGCCGTCCCCGTCCCGTCCATCGATGTCGTGGACTCCCGAGTTGATCACGTTGATGGCAAGCCCCGCTTTCGGCGGGAGGGGCATTGCATACGACAGGAAATTGAGAGAGCGGTCAAGGCTGAGAATTCCCATCGAAGCAGATCCCGAGCGGGATTCGGCAAACGGAAGCAGCGCCGGATTGTAATAGCTCGTCGGGTCACCCGTTGTCACAGCGGACAGGGCATTGCCCATTGCCATGCCCCGCGCGCCGAAGCCCATTCGTCCCATTGCGCCGGGTTGACCGGCGAGCTGCGCGTGGGCTACGGATAAAGCGCATGGTGCGGCAAACACCGCGATCAAGAAAATGCGAACGAGTCCCGGATACAGGCGGTTCATTGCAGCACCATGATTTTGCCCCACACCGGTTCCTGCCCGTCGAGTGTCACGCGGTAGAAATAGACGCCATTGGTTAACACCTGCCCGGCGTCGTCGGCGCCGTTCCAGATTTCATCCTGCTCGCCCCCGCCGGTCCGCTGCGCGTCTTTGACCAGGGTGCGGATCCGGTTCATCCCGAAATCGAAAACTTCGACCGTCACCGATGCTCCGCCGGAGGGGACCGCATAGTGGATCCGGATCGCTTCTGATTTCGGTGAGAACGGGTTCGGGTAGGCGTACGTTGCCGGGGATGCGGGGAGAGGAGCGAAAGAGCGGAGGATTTCCCACTCTTCGCCGAACGGATGGACGGGGGAGTCTTCTGTCTTCAACAGGCCTTCTGAGCTTCCGCAGTAGACTGTGCTGCCCTCGACGCCGACCGCAAAGAACTTGTTTTCGGTGATCCTCCCGCGGGTGATCTGATCGATGATCGTGCCGGTGCGGGTCCACGAAGTCCCGCCATCGGACGTCCGAAAGACGCCGGCTTCCGTCGCCACGTAGGTGATGGTGTCCCTGAAGGCGAAGCCGTAGGCTTTGTATCCGGCGAGATGGTTTCTCCAGGTCCGCCCGCCGTTGTCGGTGTATGACACGCCGTACTTCTGATCCGCGCCTTCCGCCGGCCAGTTGGTAGTCCAGATCCGCGTGCCCCAGGGAAACCGCTGCCCGTCGATGGCGATCACCCAGTCGCTGAGAATGCCTTCGCTCTGAAGATCCTTCCTGAACTTCGTCCAACTGATTCCGCCGTCGGTCGACCGGTTGATGCCTCCCGCTGTTCCCACCCAGATGGTATCGTCGTCCTGGGCATAGACCGAGAATGCGAGATAGTTGTTGTCCTGCCGCGGGTCGATCTTGTAGCCCACCAGCGTATCGGTGGGTGCGATGGAGGGCATCAGTTTCGATGGCAGGACGATGCGCTGCCATGTTGCTCCGCGATCGGTGGATTTGCGTACCCCGCTTGACCAGCTCGCAATCCAGACGGTGCCCGCACTCAGGGCGATGTCAAACGTCACGTTTTGTTCGGGGACGACGATCGGGAGAAATCTGACGGTATTGATTCCGTACGTCACGACGCTGTCACCCCGGGGGTCAAGAGTCTGGGCGAGTGCGGACCACGCGGTCCCGTTGTCAAGCGAATAGGTGTACCCACTGCCGGTCTGCACGGATTGTCCATCCACATCTTTGGAGAAGCCCGTCGAAACCCAGACGGAATCACCGCGCACGGCCACTGCAAAGATGCCTTTGCTTGCGAACTGGGGAACGTGTACGAACCGCTCCCATGTCCGTCCGCCGTCAGAGCTGCGGGCGAGACCTTTGCTCGTTCCTATCCATACGGTGGTACCGCGTACAGAGATGTGGGAGACGGAATTGCTGGGGATTATTCCCGAGATCTCGCCGCGCGCGCCGTCAAGAGTATAAGACTTCAAGAAACGGGATTGAGCGCGGGCGGCTGAAGGAGAGCCGTCTGTGCCGGCTCCCAGAACGGCCGCGACGAGGGTCAGGATGATCGCTAATCGTGTCATGGCCGTCAATTGATAGTGATGTTCTTTGTGGAGTCGGCGCGCGCGGCAAAACGGTCCGTGACCGAGAACATGAATGCCTTCACTCCCGGGGAGTTCGAGGAACTGATTTCCAGGATTGAGGCGTACGAGCCGTCATGTGCGGTGGAGTCGCCATGGGTCTGCAGGTTTCCATCGTCATAGAGTGGAAAGGGAACCGGACTCGCGGCGCTCATGTTGCGGAAATAGACAGAATCGATATCCGTGAGGCCGTCATCATCGGCCACCGTGACCCTGAAAATGACCGTGCTGGTGCCGCTGGCGGGCCGCTGAATGGTGGATGGCACAGAGAGGGCGACAAACCGCGGAACCGCGTTGGCCACGGGCCGGCGGGCAACGTTGCTCGCATGGCCTGCCCTGTCCGCGGCGCTGAATTCAAAAATGACATCGTGGATATCACCGAGCGGCGCTACCCACAAAGGCAGCGAAAATATCCCGTCGCCCGCAACTGCGTCGGCGTGTAGTTTCACGCCGTCGTCATACATTGCGTGCAGGGTGTTGTCTTTCGCCCCAATGGCACGCACGGTCACCTGTGATATATCCCCAAGGCCATTTGCGTCAGTTGCAGTGATGCTGAGTGCGTATCTGGTGGAATCGGCACCGGACGTGACAAGGAGACGGGCACCAGGCGAACTCAGGGCGGGAGTGCTCTTTCCCCTGAAGACCGGGATCTGCTGCACAAATGTCGCGCTCGCGTGGCCCGCCTGATCGACCGCCGAGATCTCCAGACGGTAGACTCCGGTTGCACCTGCATCGACGGTGAACGAAAGCGGGCTGTTGCCAGTGACGGGTTCTGACTGGGTGGATGGCATGACGATGGTGCATTTCCCGGATGCCAGCCGCGAATCGCCGGACGGAGCGAACAGGACATACGTGATGGAAGTGACGTCAGAGGCCCCCTGAGGATCTCTGACAGTTGCGGCGAGCGCTGCATAGAGCGGATACGAAGTCCCCTGGGTCATTGCGTCGAGGTCGAAAGCCGCCGGGGTGACGGTCGCCGACTGCAGATACGGCGCGGAGCCTTGAGTGTCTACCGGGTCGAGGGGATTATTCTCGCACGAGACAAACGGAAGCAAGAAAAGAATAATCGCGAGGGAGGATATGCGCATAGGACGTTCGGTTCCGGAATCCGACATACACAGCTGCTCTTCAGTACCAACGTCCAGTATGCGTGCGATCCCGTGCGAGTTGAACAATGGTGGAGTAGTTGCACCAAAAGTACGCAAAACTGGCAGGAAAGTCAATATGAATTCCGGCGGCAGCGGGATGCGGCACCGAAATGCCAGGCGGCACCGGGATGCCCCTTGCATTCACGGTCATTCATTCGTTTCTTTAAGGAACGACCATGTATCACAACCGCCACCTTAAGTTGCGCCCATATCTTCTTCTCGCAGTCGCCCTGGTCGTGAACGGTTTAGGGCCGCACCCGCTGGGAGCGGCATTACGCGCAGGACACCCCGCTGCCTGTGAATCGCAGCAAACGGCAGCGGGAGATGTCATTCCGGGCACGGTGATCGTCAAGTTCAGATCTGACCCGACGCAAACCTCCGGGATCCCCGGCAAGGCCGGCACGACGCTCTTCCTTTCGTGGACCCGACTGGGAGCGACGTCGATGCGCAGGATGTTCCCGCCGACCCCCTCTCTCGGGAAGGTACCGCCATCCACCGACAGCGTCGGGCTCTCCCGGGTGTATACACTCACGCTACGCGACGGTCTCGATCCTGTCGCAGTTGCCAGGCACATTGCGGAAGATCCCGGTGTGGAGTACGCCGAACCGAAGTACTACCAGCGCCTGTGCACCGAACCGAACGATCCCTTGCTGGTCAATCAGGCAGCCGCGCTCACACGCATGAACGCATACGCCGGCTGGAGCCTTGCCAGAGGGAGCGCTGCGGTGATCATTGCGGATGTGGACGGCGGGACTGATTGGCAGCACGAAGACCTGCTGGCGAACGTCCACGTCAAACAGGGTGAAGACCTGAACCAAAACGGCGTGTTCGATCCCGGCGACCTGAACGGCATTGATGATGACGGCAACGGGTACGTTGACGATATTGTCGGCTGGAATTTCACAACCAATACCTACAATCCGGCCGGCGTGAGCACTGCGCCTGGAAGTTATGCGCATGGCACGGCAACCGCAAGCCATTTCGGGGCCGTCACCAACAACGGCAAGGGGATGGCGGGCTCAAGCTGGAACTGCGCATTGATGCCCGTCTGTGCCGCGGCCACTTCCGGGGACAATCTCATTTCCTTTGGCTACGAGGGGATAGTCTACGCATACCAGAACGGTGCCTCGGTCATCAATTGCAGCTGGGGCCGGGCAGGCGGTTATTCGCAATTCGAACAGGATGTGATCACGGCCGCCACGGCCGCGGGTGCGCTCGTCGTCGCTGCGGCAGGGAATGAGAGCAGCAATAACGACCTTGCTGCGCATTACCCATCGAACTATACGGGGGTACTCGGTGTCGGAGCCACGTACGCCACGGACGATGTAGTTGCACCGTTCTCCAACTATGGCAAGCGGGTTCAGGTTTTCGCCTCCGGCGTGAACATCTTCAGCGCGATTGCCGGCGGGGGATACGGAAACGGGGGAAGCGGCACGTCGTATTCAAGTCCGTATGTCGCAGGACTCGCGGGAATCCTGCGTGGGGCCTTCCCGGCATGGACGCCGGTGCAGATTGCCGCACAGATCCGAACAACCGCAGACCCGATCGAGAGCGTGAACCCCGGCTATGGCGGCTCCCTGGGCCGCGGAAGAGTGAATTTCGAGCGCGCATTGACGGAATCGCATGCTGCCCTGAACCTTACATCAGGTGAACTCCGGACCGCCGACGGTCAGAAGCTCTTTCTTACGGGAGACACGCTTGTGCTTTCATTGCGGGTGAAGAACGTGCTCTTTGTGCCTGCAACCGATTGCCGGATTGCGGCCACCACGTCTGACCCGTCGCTGGAGGTCATCAGCGGTGTTGCCGCTGTGAGCGGAATTGCACCGGGCGAAGAAACAGACGTGCTGGTGATGACGTTTCGGGTCGGCGCTCTTGACCGCGTGCGTGAGGTTGCTCTGCGGGTGGTCTGGACCTATAACGGAACGGAACAAGACGGTGCGGTATTCCGCGCTGTGCTGTTTCCGGAGGTTCCGCTCTGGCTCCTCCAGCGCGACGGATCCAGTGCGAGCCTGTACAGCGTGCGCGCGGCGAGCAAAGATGTCGTCTGGGCTTCCGGAGGCAATGGATCCGCTTCCGGACCTCTGGTCCTTCGATCCACTGACGGTGGAGGAAGTTGGGAGGATGCCACGGGGTCGCTGCAGGACGTGGACCTCTACTGTATTGATGCCCTCGATGACCGGCGCGCATGGGTCGGCACTTCCGACGGCCGTATCTTTGCCACGGCCGACGGGGGATCGACCTGGACGGTACAGTCGTATCCGGGGCGCCAGAGTCCGTTTATTGACGCAGTGAGAATCTTCCCCGACGGCACGGGTTATGCACTCGGTGATCCGCCGTTCGACGGGAAGTTCGTTGTACTCAAGACGCAGGATTTCGGCGGCACGTGGGTTCACCTGGCAAACGAACCCGGACTCAACACATCCGAGGCCGGCTGGAACAATTCGTTCTGGTGGTCGGATGCGCAGAACGGATGGTTCGGGACGAACATGAACCGTGTCTGGCATACCTCTGACGCAGGAGCCACGTGGTCCTCCGCTGCAACAGGTTCAAGCAACAGCTTTGGTGTCGCCTTCAACAGCGCTACCACAGGTTACGCGGTTCACGATAACGGCTATGTGGCACGGTCGACCAACGGGGGACAGTCGTGGAGCCCCGTGCCGCTCTCCACTACCGAACAGGTGGCTGCGGTTGCCTGTGTACCGGCGACAGGTGTGGCGTGGGTGGCCACCGGCACGAAGCCGTTCAGCACACGGGACGACGGAGTCACCTGGACTGCCGAGACGTTGTACCCGTTCTCGGGTTCGATCACGCATGTGAGTTTCGCCGACACCACGATCGGATGGGCTGTAACTTCGAATGGGGAGATTCTCTGCTACGACCCATCCGCGGTGACCGCTGTTGCGGAGTCGCCTGTGCCGGAAGTGCCACTGGAGTATGCGCTGGAGCAGAACTATCCTAATCCGTTTAATCCGAGCACAATCATACAATTTTCGATTGTGGACCCACAATTCACTACTCTTCGCGTGTACGACGTGCTCGGACGAGAGGTTGCCGTCCTTGTACACGAGTGGAAGGCGCCCGGCAGGTACCAGGTGGTATTCGACGGCAGCGGGTTGGCGAGCGGGATGTATTTCTGCCGGCTCCAGATCCGGGATGAACACGGTGCGGGCAGGCGGATTGTTGCCACAAAGAAGATGTTGTTGACCAGATAGGGGACGATGAAGGCATTGTCGAAGTCATTGCTTGTCGCGCTGCTGATTGCGGCGGCCCGTGCGAATGCGCAGTTCGAGGGAATTGTCGAGAGCCGCAATTACACGCTCGATGAGCGCGGCGCCGGCCAGTATTTCAACATGACCATCTGGGTGCGCCGCGACATGGCCAAGATCCGCATTCCATCGATGGGGGAAATTCCCGGATCGACCGTCATCTACCGGCACGATCGCAAGATCTCGTATGTGTTCAACGATGAGGACAAGACATACTTTGAGGTCTCGCTCGCGAATCAAGAGACGGAGCAACCACAGCGCGACCAGGATCCTGACAAGCCGAAAGTGGTGCGCACCAAGCGCGTGCGTAAGATTCTGGGCTTCCCGTGCGAGCAGCTGAAGTTGAAAAGAGGAGAATCGGAGACAGAAATCTGGGGGACGAAGAGCCTTGGCGATCTTGCCGCCCGCCTGGACTCGCTCCTGGGAGATTCAGAGACACGATCCCAGGGAACCGACATGGAGTTGCTCCGACAACTCAAGCTGTTTCCTCTGGTATCAGTGACCCGGTTCGAAGGGAAAATCGTTGATTCGCAGGAAGTAACAAAAATCATTCGCCGTGGGCTCACTGAAGATCTCTTCACCGTCCCCATCGGTTACAGGAAACAACCGGCAATGGAGTCGATGGACGACCACTAGGGCTCGTGACGACCCCGCGCAGGAACGCCGCTAACGCACCAATCCAAGCTGCTTTTCCGCTTCAACCCCCGCCTCTTCGACGCTCAGGTGTGTGCGGTCAAGCCTCCCGTACATCTGTACAGGCACCATGCCCCGCGGATTGTGACGGTATTCGTCAATGCCACGGCACAGATACGTTTTGAAGTGCGGATTGATTGCAAGGTCGCACTTCACGTTGGTCTTTGAGTAGCGGATCGTGAGCCCGGCCCTTCTCATCGGAGAAGGATTGCCGGGGGAACCGTGGACGAGTTTGTCATCGTGAATAGATACCTGGCCCGCCCGCAGCGTGGCCTGGAGGGCGCCTGCTTCGCTGAACTGTCCAGGTTCGCATTCCAACTGCAGTACAGAACTGGTTCTGTCAGGCCGTACATGCTTCAGGAGTCCTCCCCTGTGTGACCCGGGGATTACGGTCATCGCCCCGTTCTCCGTTGTGCTGTCATCGAAGGCAAGCCAGACGGTCAGGGATTCGTGGGGATGGAGAGGCCAGTAATACGCATCCTGGTGCCAGCCGACGGTGGAGAGACTGTGCGGTTCCTTGATGAAAAAGTTCGAACCCCAGAGGAAGAAATTGGGGCCGAGGAGATCCTCGACGTAGTCCAAAATGACACCGTTCATGCAAATGTCATAGAGAAAGAGACTGGTTTCATGCCACTCGCGGATTTCCTTGGACGTCTCGCCCGGCCTGAGGAGGGCCAGCAGGTTATCGAGTCCACTATTGAGTCCATCCATCTCACTGCTAGAAAATACGGGCGGGAGCGTATGCACATAGCCGTCCCCCGCAAAGGTCTTCTTTTGCTCCGGTGAAAGACGTTTGAGTGCCATCGTCTGAAATCCTCCTGAGTATATAATGTATAACACGGCGAGACTCGACGAAGTTTCGCTCCTCCCGTAACCAAGTGGCCCGGAACTCATTCAGTCCTTTCTGCGTTCACAAGGATGGAGCTGCATGCATTGACCTGCAGCCTATTCAGGAACTCGCTCAAAGGAGCCGTGTATGGAGCAACGAGCACAATTTGCCGGGCGGTTATTCCGGGTTGCCATGGCCGGACTGTTGTTTGCGCTGTCCTCGTCGACAGCGTCCAGTGCAGCAGCGGTTTACGTTGTAACCTTCGGTGGAAGCGTCGGGTTGGCGTATTCGCCGAGCGCTATCTCAGTTTCGGTGGGGGATACCATACGATGGCAGGGGAATTTCGAGTTCCATCCTCTGAGTTCGACGACCATTCCTGCCGGCGCTGCAACCTTCGCGGTATCGGCGGGGTCATCATTCGACTACGTTGTCCTGGTTCCCGGGGCGTATGGCTACACGTGCCAAATTCATGGACCCGCGATGAGCGGCTCGTTCAACGCAACCGTAGCTGACGTAAGCGATGGGCCGGGGCAGCGGGAGCCGGCGGCGTACGAACTCCGGCAAAACTTCCCGAATCCGTTTAACCCGAGTACGACTATCGGGTTCACCGTGGGGGGGCAGGGATTCGGCATGGTGAATCTCACCGTGTATAATCTGATTGGTCAAGCAGTGGCGACAGTCGTGAACGGGATGCTGCCTGCGGGCCCTCACATCGTGACATTCGACGCCACCAATCTTCCGAGCGGCGTTTACGTATACAGGCTGGAGGCTGACGGCTTCAGGATGTCCAGGGCGATGGTGCTGATGCGATAACGTTCCCCCCCCGGCACAAACAGGAAGGCCCCCGGGTTACAGGGGCCTTTTTTTTTGTGTGAGGGTCCGGTTGATTAGTGAACCAGCACCACGCTATCCGCTTTGTCGTTGAAGACGTAGATGTCCATCGTTACAAAGTTGGACGCATCGGAATGCTCGGTCCCGACGCCGCGGATCACGACACCGGTTGCCGATCCGGCAGTTTGAATCGTATAGCTCCCGTTTGCATTGACGGCACGGTTGGTCAGTTTTGCCAGGCCGGTTGTACCGGTCAGACCGACAAATGAGTTCCCGCCACCGCCGAGGGCAGTCGGACGGCGATAGAACTGCTGGGCACGCGCAGCCAGGTTGACGAGGTCATTGGTGACCGCATCGCGGTTGGCATTCACTGCGTTGTCCGTGAACATCGTGATTCCGACCGCCACTGCGATACCGACAACGATAACGCCGAGGATGATCAGAAGAAGTTGCTGCTGTCCCATGGTGTAGCTCCTTTAGTATTGTGGTGGATGTGAGTGAATGTCTGTCGTTTTGTTCTCTTACATTCGTGACGACATAAGTTACAACTGCTGTGCCAATCTCCTCCCGGGTGAAATCTCCTGCGTTTTGCCATGCAACCCATGTCTCTTCGGCCGGGGGGAGGTCAAATCTACCGGTCTCAGAAAAAGTTGCATGCAAGGGCTTCCCACTCATTTCACGGGCGGGAGTGCCGACAGCAGATCCTCAAGCTTCAAGAGGACCGGCCGCCCGTCCGGAGAGCTCAAAGGGCCCGTAATGAAACCCTGATCGTTCGCCATGAAGACGGTAACGACAGGGTCCTGTGCAGATCCCGCGTAGTCTCCCGTGAGTGGCAACAGCAATCGCTGCAGGGCGTATGTGCCCTGAGCGGGCGAAGCAAACTCCGTCGGTGTGTCAAACTCGAATTCCAGCGCGATTGCGCCTTTTCGAATTCCCTCGATCAGGTCTTCACCGACATGCACACGGAGCATGTCGTTTGTTCCGGCAAACAAATTCCTCAGCAAGGCCATTGCGGTCTTCTGGTCGGCGCAGCTCACACGGTGCTCGACGGTGATCCCGTTCTTGTGGACAAACGCTTTCATCCCTCTGGAGTCTCCTTCGCATTGAAAGAAGGTCAGGACAAGCGACAGAATCAGGAGTATGCGCGTCATTTCACCGACACATCGTCAATGAGGATTGCGGTGTCATACACACTGTCGCCCACATCACCGGCACGGATGATAAGCGTGATCCGCTTGCCGGCGAACGCGCTCACGTTCAGATTCGAGGTCTGCCAGCCGGTCATATACACCCCGCCTTCATCGAAGGTAATCCCGGGGGAAGCGCTGATCAGGGTGCCCGGAGATTCCTTTGTCGCTCCAAAGCTCGACGCGATTGCGTCCACCGTCCGGCTGAGGAGAACCGTTTCGGCGCCATTCTGATCCCTGACGGCAATCTGGAAGTAGTCCTGATACTGGGAGCCGATATACTCCAGGAACTCTTCGGAGAGGAAGTTCCACTTCACGGTCAGCGTCGACTGATTTGTCTTGATGGTGAATGTCTGGAAGATGCTTCCCGTACTTGTTGTGAAGCCGAGGCCGGTGGAGATGATGCCCATGTAACTTCCCCCGGTGGGATTCACGCTGCCAAGCTGTGTGATCACGCGCCCGTCGCCGGATCTCGTCCAGCCGTCAATTTTGCCAAACTCAAAATCACCATTGATCAGAGAATCCGGATAACGGACGTCGTTGGCGCCTTTGATCTCATACACCGCGTGCTGGCTGCCCGGATCGCTTCCCGCCATGAACGATTCGGCCGTCGTCTTGAGATCTTTGGCGAGCCGTTTCGCCAGCGTGTCGGCGTTGAGGACGCAGAAGGTGCTGCTCACGACCTTGGTATACCCGTAGTAGGTCTTGGCACCCTTGCCGATGAAGGCGTTTTGAAGATCGGGGTTCATCGTGCTTTCACACGAATTGTTCAGGATCACCGAATTCGAGAAGGTCCCTGTGAGGTCACTGATGAACGGGGCCCGGATGACGTACACATTGCCCTGCACCTTCACCGCCCCGGCGGTGCTGATCGTCATGTTCTTCCAGATCGCCAGTTTGCCCGCTTTGATCAGCGCTTTGTAACTGTTCTTGTAGATCACCGAGTTGGTGTCGACGAGTTCACCGGTGGCAAATTCCTTGCCTTGTGACCCGTGCGTTGCCAGGACGACAAAACCGTATGCCGTGAGGTTGTTCAACGCTGCGACCGTCGCGGCCTGGTTCGAGAGGTACGTGATGTCGAACTGGAATCCCGAAGTTTGCAGGACGGCCTGTACTTTTCCTCCTTCATTGGCCGGCGAGAATGCCGCTTCAAAAGGCGCATAGATGAGAACGCTGCGGTTCCCGATGATCTTTGGGTCCAGATCACCTGTGGCGACGGATTTGGAAAGGGGCGCCCGGGATGTTGTCCCCACCGTCTGCCGCGCAAGAGGGATCCGGTTGCCGGTCCGGCGTGACTCGATGGCTGCGCCGCCGCGCGTCAACACCGTGCCGCTCGCATTTTCCTCGTTGATGAACAAGCCTCCGTACAGCCCCGAGGTATACAGGATGCTGATGGAAGAGGAGCCCCCGGAGGTGATCGACTGCACTGCCGGTTTTCCCTGCAGCCATGTCTTCAATTGCGTGATTGCCGTGGCAAGGTTGGCGGGATTTCCTGCCAGGAACTGGCTCAACTTGATTGCGGCTGAATCCTGGGTCTGGACGATTGTTTGATACTCGGTCGTCGTGAGGTTGGAGTACACGCCCAACGGTGCGGCATTGGAATTTCCGGCCGGACCCTGCTTTGTGCTTGCGGTGACCCGGAGGTTCAGGGTCCCCGTAGTTGTCGCCGTGAAGGGGAAACTGTTGTTGTAGATGTTGTCGCCCTTGATGTCGTCAAAGTGCGAGAGAGATCCGTCGTCATACAGCTGGCCGAGAAGCGTCGCATTGGCCCCGGCGGCGTCCAGACTGTAGGCCTTCACTGTGGAGTCATACAACTTCACGTTGGCCGGGACGGTAAGGCGGAGCTGAATGGTTGTCGGATTGCTGACGAGCACGACATTCGGCGTCGTGCTTAGCACACCGATCGTGGCCGCCGTCTGAATTGCATCGACGGGGTTGTCGCTGTCCTTCTTGCACGATTGGAGTGTCGCCATCGACATGAGGAGCAGAACGACCGCGAGAGCAGAGTACCGTGGTGATTTCATCTGTGGATCTCCGTTGAACTTGTTGATGTGGGTAATCTCCGGTTTGCCGTCCATCAGGAACGAACAGGCGCTTCGAAATTCGGTAAACGTGTCGCAAGCCGTATGCCACAGAGTGACGGGGTCATTTCCATGGACTTCACTTCAAGCTATACGATTTGTTGGTTGTGAAATGGTTAATATTAGCCAACTATCCATATAGTGCCATGGCTGCAGGCCTTTTTACACAATGAAGGAGATTTTGTCCTTGACAAGCCGAAACTAATATCGTTATATTACGATAGGACAATTATGGGGATCTCCAAGAGAACATCATTCCGCGAGCGTGAGAACCGCATCGCAGATCTGGGGAAGGCGCTGGCACATCCCGCCCGGGTAGCAATACTGGAATTCTTGGCCGGCCAGAATGTGTGTATGTGCGCTGACATCGTCGATCACATTCCGCTCTCTCAGGCCACCGTGTCGCAGCATCTCGCGGAGCTGAAACGGGTCGGACTCATCAATGGTGAAATTGATGGCCCGCGTGTGTGCTATTGCATTGACCGGAAGGCCTGGAACGAGGCGAGAGAAATGCTCACTCAATTTCTGACTGATGTCGGGGGATGTTGTTGACGTTCGCATTTTAATGGTCCCGTTGTATATTGTGCACAGTGGAGGATACTATGAAGACCGGGCAGGAATTAAAGGAGATGGTGAAAGAGAAATACAGCGCCATCGCCGACAAAGCAAAAGTTCAGAATCAGTCGTCATGTTGCGGAAGCACCTGCGGCTGTTCGGATGTGGAATTCACGGTCATGGCAGAGGATTATGCCAGGCTTCCAGGGTATGTTCCCGAAGCGGACCTTGCTCTGGGGTGCGGGTTGCCGACTGAATTCGCACTGATTAAACCCGGCGACACCGTTGTGGATCTTGGTTCGGGTGCAGGGAACGACTGCTTCGTCGCGCGCTCGATTGCGGGCGAGAGCGGGCATATCATCGGCATTGACATGACCGACGCAATGACGGAGAAGGCCCGCGTCAATGCGGCACGCCTCGGTTTTGCCAACGTCGAATTCCGTGCCGGTGACATCGAGAAGATCCCTGTCGACGATACTGTCGCCGACGTCGTTGTGAGCAACTGCGTGATGAACCTTGTGCCCGACAAAGCTCGGGCGTTCGCCGAAACATACCGGATTATCAAACCCGGTGGCCACTTCTGCATTTCGGACATCGTGCTGCAAGGGGAGCTTCCACGGGGACTGCGCGATGAAGCCGCGCTCTATGCAGGGTGTATTGCGGGGGCTGTGCAGAAAGACGAATACCTGAGAATTATCGGCGAGGCGGGTTTCGTACACATCCGCATCCAGAAGGAACGCAAGATCGAAGTTCCCAATGAGATTCTCGCGCGCCATCTCTCACTCGATCAGCTCCGGGAATTCAAACGGAATCGGGTGGGAATCTTCAGCGTGACGGTGTACGGCGAGCGGCCCGCGGAGAAGTAGGGGCGTCACGGTCTGCCTGTGTGCGGCCGCTTCTGCGGTATTGCGTTTCCATCGTTCATCCGCACTTCATGGAGTCACATCGATGCATCCAGTCAACAAAATCCTGCACCCGGTAGGACTACGGTTAACCCGCGCACTGGAGGCCGTGAAGATCCCGCGGGAATTCGAACGGCGCTACTCACAGCAGCTGCACGCATTGAAAAACGGCGGCGGGAGATTCAGGGTGTTCAAGGAGTTCCGGTATGACGCCGGGACCCACCCTGCTTCGTACATGGACTATGAGTGCGAGTTTGCCGCCAGGCATCTCGCAGCGTGCAACCCGGCGGCTGTTCTCGATATCGGTTCGTACCGTCTCTTCGTCATCGGCATGCTGTCGGGCTACAAAGTAACGACACTGGATGTCCGCCCCAGGCAATCTGCCCTGGCCAATGAAACCATCGTCACCTCCGACGCCAAGAAACTCGAAATTCCCTCCGGCGCTTTTGACATGGTGGTCTCCCTCTGCACGCTCGAGCATTTCGGTCTGGGACGGTATGGCGACGACATCGATATGGAGGCCGACAGGAAAGCGTTTGAGGAAATGATGAGAGTCCTTAAACCCGGCGGGACGTTGGTCTTTTCCACCACGATCACGCGAGCCGCCCCCCAAATTGCCTTCAATTCCCACCGGATTTACGATCATGCCATGATCAGATCATTTTGTGACAAGCTGCAGTGCGTCGACGAGGGCTTCTTTAGCAACGATTTGGGCACCGGATGCGACCTCGAGCGCGTGACCGACACGCCCGCCGCATGCGATGTCTACTGCGGGTGCTGGAGAAAGCCATAGATTTCCCTTGACAAATCGATATTCCTGCCCTATATTTCCATGTAAACGTTTACAATTCTTCGTATCAGGATGATGTAAACGTTTACAGATGTTTTTCGCTCGTTGTCAACGATACCTTCCTGCAGCGAGCTTCTTCAATTTCAGAGCTGGTTAATAGTCCACCTAACACCATCACCACACAATCAACAGAGGTCTTTATGGGCACAATGCGCCGATTGACAATTCCCCTGGTACTGATCCTCGCAGTCTGCTCTCTTGCCAACGCCCAGGTGTTGTGGCGTTCTGTCGCAAGCGGCAACTGGGGGGCCATCACAACCTGGGAGTATTCCACCGATTGGGGGGGGACGTGGGGAGTTCCTCCTGCGGCTCCAGCCACGCGTGATACAGCCAGTGGGTTTATCATCAATACCGGTCACACGGTGGTCGTGGAAGCAAGTCCGAAGTACTGCGGCGATCTGTTGGTCAAAGCAGGTGGAGTTCTCACGACGAACGTCAAGCAGCCCACAAGTGACATCCGTTACATCCGCATCAAGGGGACTCAGTTGACGGTGGACGGAGTCTTTGGATTTGCAGTCGATCCGTCCGACAGTGCGGATGTGCTCAGCCTGCAGGTATACGGTCCGAACCAGACGCTGGTTATCAAGGGTTCGGGCACGATAAACATCTGTCGCATCCGTCCACATACAGGAGCCGGGAGAACGAATATCGGAGTGGAATTCGAGACCAACGCGACGATCACCTATATCGGATCGACCGGCACAGGTGGCGCGGGTATCTACTCTGCTAATGATGCAAACAATGACAATATCACATTCGCTGTGAATCCGGGGCGGACGGTCACGATGGTTGACGGTTGCAACCTCGCGACCAGTTCGAGCACATCGACTGACGGCACTGCCAGCACAACATTCAACATTGGCGGTACAGTGAACATGCTCGGCGGAAACTTGAACCTCCGCGGTGCTGCCGGGAAGAACATAGTGCTGAACGTTACCGGCACGCTGAATGTCGGCGGGAGCGTCTATCCCACCGGCACGACAGGCGTGACGAGCACGATGAATGTTTCGGGTACAATGAATACCGGTACCCTCGGAAAAGGGACGCTGTACTTTGACGCCCCGGCGCAGCTTGTAACCGGAGCAGGCACCTTCACGGTAGGCCAAGGTGCGACGTTCCGGACGGGTTTGCCTCAGGGTCTTCCTGCCTCGGGCGGCCAGATCCGGACCAACACCGTGACATTCAGTCCGGGTGCCAACTATGCCTACGTCGGGACCGCTGCGCAAACAACGGGCGCACTTCTTCCCGTACATGTCAGAGGGCTCGCGGTTGCCAACGCGGCCGGCGTAACGCTCTCGAAGAGCACCCTTGTGGATTCCACACTCACGTTGACGAGTGGCGCTCTCCTCACCGGAGCTGACACACTGGCTGTCGGACCCGGAGGAGAAGTCGAGCGGACAAGCGGGTATGTTGATGGCAATCTCGCAAAGCCCACTCCCGGCGGCGCCACGACTTTTGAAGTCGGAGCGGCCGGCGGGTATTCGCCGGTCGTTGTCAACGTGACATCCGGTTCCGGATATGCCGCGGTGAAAGCGGTCAATGGCAGCCATCCGAACCTCATCAACAGCGCGCTAGCATTGAAGCGCTACTGGAAGCTAGCGAATATGGGGATCACGTCGGCTGATCTGACTTTTGCCTATCCCGCGGCGGATGTGCAGGGAACCGAGACTGCATATGTCGGTGCGCGGAATACGACAGGCAAGGAGTGGAGCAAATATACCACGACAGTCGACGCCGTGGCGCACACCGCAACGGTGACCGGCGCCACAGTCGCATCAGACTGGACGCTCGGGGAACCGCGTGCGTTCTCGCCGTTTGACGATCCGGCTGCCTTGATCGTCCCCAATGCGCTCAGGCCAATGACACTTGACGGGAAGCTCGACGAGTCGGAGTGGGCTTCGGCGCCGACGTTGCTCTTTGGCAACGGCGCCTACCTGAAGAAGGGGATGGGAGAGCAGACGGTGACCGGAGGTTTCGACATCAAGGCCACCTACGACTACTGGGATCAGGGTGTGTTCTACGGCACCTTCCATCGGCCGAACACTGACAGTTCTCTTGCAAAGGTGAAGTTCCTGCGCAAGGGTGTGAACCTGTACATCGGCATACAGTCGGACGACAAGAGTATCTGCAAGTTCGACTGGGAAGGCGACGGACTGTTCGTCAAAATCAAGCGGTCGAACGGAAACGATCTGGAATACAAGCTGTACTACCAGAACATCGGCACCGCGGCCGACACGATCCGGTACGAAGGCCCCGGAGGGTTGACCAACTTTGGCGACGGAGCGGGGTATCTCATGACCGGCTCCACAGCCAACGACACGACGAATGTGGACAATGGATACTCAGCCGAGTTGATGATCAAGTTGGATTCGCTCGGCTACACCGCCACGCTTGACACGGTGAAGCTGTCGATGGCGGTGTTCGATCCTGACGGGTACCAGCACCCGATGAACTCCTACGACACGACGGCGGGATCATACTACAAGTCGTGGTGGGGGAGTGAATGGGGTGGAGTCTACCGCTCGCTCCTCTTCTCACCGGAGCCGGTGAAGTTCGATGACCCGCCGGGTATTGCGGTGCAGAATGCTTTGCGCGCAATGACGGTGGACGGCAAACTTGATGAGTCGGAGTGGGCCACCGCTCCCACACTCGCCTTTGGCAACGGTGCCTTCGTGAAGAAGGCTGCCGGCCAGAAGACGGTGACCGGGGAATTCGACATCAAAGCCACGTACGACTACTACGACCAGGGCAAGTTCTACGGCACGTTCCATCTGCCGAACACGGATAGTTCTCTTGCGACGGTGAAGTTCCTGCGCAAGGGTGTGAACCTGTACATCGGCATACAGTCGAACGACAAGAGTATCTGCAAGTTCGACTGGGAAGGCGACGGACTGTTCGTGAAAATCAAACGGTCGAACGGGACCGATCTGGAATATAAGCTGTATTACCAGAACATCGGGACCGCGGCCGACACGATCCGGTACGAACCACCCGCAGCGAACTACGGTGAAGGGGCAGGCTATCTCTTCGCCGGTTCGAAGGTTAATGACACGACGGGCGTGGACAAAGGCTACTCAGCCGAGTTGATGATCAGGCTCGACTCGCTCGGGTACAAGGCCACGCTCGACACGGTGAAGCTGTCGATGGCGGTGTTTGATCCTGACGGGTACCAGCACCCGATGAACTCCTACGACACGACGGCGGGATCGTACTTCAAGTCGTGGTGGGGGAGTGAATGGGGCGGAGTCTACCGGTCGCTGACGTTCTCGACGGAGCCTGTGAAGTTTGACGACCCCGATACCGTATTCGCGCCTACCGCCACCGGGACAATTACGGTTGACGGTGTGTTGGACGAGGCAGACTGGGCAAGAAGGTCTACACATCTGCTCTTCGGCAACGGTGCCTTCCTGAAGAAGGCATCCGGCCAGAATACGGTGACCGGAGAATTCGACATTAAAGCCACGTACGACTACTGGGATCAGGGTGTGTTCTACGGCACATTCCATCGGCCGAACACGGATAGTTCACTTGCAACGGTGAAGTTCCTGCGCAAGGGAGCAAACCTGTATATCGGCATCCAATCGGACGACAAGAGTATCTGCAAGTTCGACTGGGAAGGCGACGGGATGTTCCTGAAGATCAGGCGCGCGAACGGGACCGATGTAGAGTTCAAGCTGTACTACCAGAACACCGGTACAGCGGCCGACACAATCCGGTACGAGCCACCCGCGGCCAATTACGGTCTGGGAGCGGGCAAGCTCGCTTCGGGTTCGAAAGCAAACGACACGACGGGTGTGGACAACGGGTACACGGCAGAATTGATGGTTAAGCTGGATTCTCTAGGCTATCTGCCGACGGCGCGTAACGTCCAGCTGTCGATGGCGGTGTTTGACCCCGACGGGTACCAGCACCCGATGAACTCCTACGACACGACGGCAGGATCGTACTACAAGTCGTGGTGGGGAAGCGAGTGGGGTGGGGTGTGGCGCGTCGTTTCCTTCGACAACCTCCTGGGAGTTGAGGGCGAACCGGGTGTCATTCCGCAGGTGTACGCTCTGCACCAGAACTTCCCGAATCCATTTAATCCCAGCACGCGAATTCGCTTTGACGTGCCGGCGGCGAGCACGGTCCGCATTGCCGTCTTCGACGTCACCGGCCGTGAAGTGGCATCGTTGGTGCAGGGGGATTATGCTCCCGGCACGTACACAACGACATTTGACGCCAGCAGGCTCGCGAGCGGCGTGTACTTCTACAGGATGATGGCATTCGGTGTGGAAGGTGGCGGTGCTGCCTTCGTCACTACGAACAAGTTGGTGCTTTTGAAATAGTTGAATTGATGCAGACGAAGAGGTGGGGCTTTCTTTCATGACGGAAGAAAGCCCCACTCTGCTGCCCGGAGGAGTTTCCAGACTTCGTAGAGGCACACCCGGCCGTGACCACAATCAAAGAAGTAGCCAGGAAGGCAGGCGTTTCGATTGCCACAGTTTCCCGCGTGTTGAACAACGTGGGAGCGGTGGATGAACGGACACGGGCGCTTGTGTCAAAGACCGTGGTGGAACTTCGGTACGTCCCCAATCCACTGGGGCGCGGTCTGAGCAGGCAAAAAACGGAAGCCATCGGTTTGCTGCTCCCCGATCTGTTCGGCGAGTTCTTCTCGGAAGTGATTCGCGGGGCTGACCAGACGGCGCAGCTCCACCGGTATCATCTGATGGTCTCCAGTTCTCATAACAGCCGCGCGGAGATCGAAGCTGCAATCCGGATGATGCGCGGACGTGTTGACGGTCTCCTGATCATGTCTCCGCATATCGACGAGCGGACTCTGAGGGAGAACCTCCCCCAGCACCTTCCTGTCGTACTCATCAATGCGCGGGTTTGTGGAGACGACTACGACTCGTACAACGTCGACAATCTTGCCGGGTCGGCGGCAATGGTGGAGCACCTTGTTACTCACGGTCACCACCGCATTGCGCTGATCAAGGGGATCGAAGACAACATCGACGCACTTGAGCGTCACCAGGGGTACCGGAAAGCGCTCGCCGCGGGCGGGATTGAGCAAGTACCCGAATACGAGATTGCCGGTGACTTCACGGAGGCGTCGGGATACAACGCCGTCCGTCAGATTCTTCAGCTTGATCCGCGGCCAACGGCGATATTCGCGTGCAACGACACTGCGGCGATCGGTGCCATGAGCGCGCTCCGGGGAGCAGGCCTCCGCGTCCCCGACGACATTGCCGTGGCAGGCTTTGATGATATTCCCATCAGTTCATATCTGAGACCTTCACTCACCACGGTACACGTGGGCATCGATAGAGTGGGAGTGCTTGCGGTGGAAACGCTTCTCCGCGCACTCGCAGAACGGAATGCCCACCGGAAGGAACACCGGATGATCCCCACGACACTGGCCCTCCGTGGATCCTGCGGATGTCCCGAAGTGAGCCTGCCGGTGTCCGCTGTTGCATCATAAGCGCGGGGAGCCATCCCCGGTCCCATGTACAAATGAGCAAATGCATACAGGAGTGTTCAGTCAACATACCATTGAGGGAGGTACGTATGTATCAACGGCGACTCCTTGTGAGCGTGGCGCTGGTGCTGTGCGGAGTCACGCTTGCGTTGGGGCAGTATTCCCCGCGTAAGGATTATGTCTGGGCGCGGGATATTTCCGTGGCGGCGAGCCCTGCCATCACGCTTGACGGGCTGCTGACGGAAGCAGTCTGGGCGAAGGCGGAATCGATTCAGATTGCCTATGGTGTCAAAGACGGCAATCCCAACAGTGGATGGCTCACCAGAACACTCGGCGGAATACCGGCCGATAGTCCCCGCGCCACCATCAAGTTTCTTTCCGATAAGACCACCAATCGCGTTTACATCGCCGTGATTGCCCAAGACAGTTCGGTTGGCGGTGCCGGATGGGAGAACGCTGACGGCCTTCTGGCGGGGATCTGTGATCGTAAGCAGAAGGCCTCGAGTCAGGTGACACTGCACCGTGATATCTTCATATCCTGGGTCGATTCCTCGGCCGAGGGGGCACTCCCGAATCTCACCGGCGGATCTCTGCCGAAAGCGGGGATCGTGACTGCCGCGGCTTCGGTAAATGGTGTCTCCAACAGCGACACGAATGCAACGGGTCAGCGTGTCGCTGACCTGGGCTATACGATCGAGCTGGCCGTGGCACTCGACAGCATTGGATACAGGGCGAATAGCGATACGGTGGATGAGGTTCAGATCAACATAGATATCTGGGATGCCGACTGGCGCGGTGCCGCGGATGCTATCTTCTCGTGTGCTTGGTGGGGTCATGAGTGGGGAAATGACGGCGGGGGCATGGCGGGACGAATACTTGTGCGGCAGGATGTCAACGTCAATACCGCCACTCTTCCCGTGTACGGCCCGGACCTAGTCATCAAGAACGGGAGCAACTATCCGGCGATCGCCGTGGACGGTAGTCTGAACGACGAGGTCTGGAGCGCGGTGGCTTCGTTCGATATCCAGTATGGAAACGCCGCTCTGCGTGCGACGTATCCGACTATCGGGAAGGACCGGAGCGGCGAGTGGAACCCCCAAATGAGTCAGCCCGTCGTAAATGCCGGTGTGACCAAAGTGAAGCTGACGTTCCAGGGAGACAAGCTGTTTCTCGGTGCCGATGTGAGCGACCGCTCTCTAAATAGCTTCGCGAGCGCCACTGCGTTTGATGGTGTCCAACTCACAATGACGCTCCCCATCGACTCACTCCGCGACAAACTTGCCCACGCCCTGCCGGATCGGCGCTTCGGGATTGCCCTCAATGCGGGGTCTCCAATGCTGCTCTGGGACGGGGTTGACTGGACTTCGACCATTGCGTACGGGATCGCGCTGAAGACCGGCTCGACGATCGACAACAACAACGACGTGGACTTGGGGTACACGGTTGAAGCTTCCTTTGACCTGTCAAAGATGGGGTACACGGCGGGCCAGCAGAACAAAACAGTGGCAATCGGCGTGACCGCGTACGATTATGACATCACTCCCACAAGTAGCCCGGGGGTGTGGGCATGGTGGTTCCGAGAAGCGCCGGGAAAAGCCAGTCCCGCATTCTGTGTCCTTGACAATAGCGCCTTGCTTGTGAGTGTGGCTGATGACCCGGTTGCAGGGTTCCCCCTGGAATTCACACTGCGGGGGGCCTATCCGAATCCCTTCAATCCCACAACGACATTCTGTTTCGACCTGCCGGAAGCCGGGCGGGCAACCCTGGTCCTGTACGACGTCCTCGGACGCATGGTGCGGCACATCGATCTCGGACGGTTGGAGAGCGGTTCGTACGAACGACCGGTGGATGCTTCGTCGCTTGCGAGCGGTGCATATGTGAGCCGGATCGAGTTTGTTGCGGAGCGGACCGGTGCGCGGAGGTTGTCGGAGAGCATTCGTCTGATGCTTGTCAAATAGGCTGTGCCTTTCCTGCATCGTCTCATGGAGGAGGCAGCGCTGCAACCGCCTCCTCTTCCTTTCCATGGTGGTGAGGAACGTATGAAGCATCCACGCTTTCAACGCGCATGCCTCTTCATAAGTCCGGCCGCCGTTGTGCTGCTCGCCGGCTTCATGGGGCTGCTCCTGCTGTCCCCGCAGGCTCTGGCTGACACCAGCGGAAAACTGACGGGGAAAATCATTGATCAGAACAATCAGCCTGTGCCTTCCGCCAATATCGTTCTCCTGGGAACGACCACAGGGACAGTCGCAGATGTGGAAGGCGATTTCACGGTATTGAACGTTCCCGTGGGCACGTATGACGTCCGTGTGGGAGCCGTCGGGTATCAACCCCGGTTGGTGAAGGGTGTTGTGATCAGTGCCGGGCAAACCACCACATTGAACGTCACCATCACCGAGACCATGATCGAAACCAACGAGGTGGTCACCGTGGCGGAGCGGCCGCTCGTGGATACGCGGATGACGAGTTCAATGGCAATTCTGAGCAAGGATGATATTTCCGCGCTCCCTGTCCAGAGTCTGAACGACGTTGTCAGCCTTCAGGCGGGTGTCGTGGACGGGCATTTCCGGGGGGGGCGGGCCGGGGAAGTGCAGTATCAGGTCGACGGCGTATCGGTGAATAACCCGTACGATAACTCTTCGGTACTGACGCTCGACAAGTCCGTCCTGCAGGAAGTTCAGGTGATCAGCGGGTCGTTCGACCCTGAGTACGGACAGGCGATGAGCGGGGTTGTCAACGCCGTGCTGCGGACCGGTTCTGAAGAGCGGTACGAAGCCAGTGCCGAGGTATTTGCCGGCTCGTATCTTCCGGGTCCGGCTGATGCCGGTGATTTTCCCTATATGAAAGCAGTCCCTCCGGCCATTCAGAACTACACTATTTCCATCGGGGGCCCGGTGCCCCTGCCGCGCACATCATTTCTCCTTAACGTCCGACGCTATCAGGACAACGGGTATCTGTACGGGGTCCGTCGTTTCGTACCTTCAGATATATCCGACTTCGCACAAAAGGTCTTTCGCCCCACAGGCGACGATGAGGAAGTCCCGCTGGCGAAGTCTGAAGAATGGTCGGGCCAATTGAAGATTGCGAACCGTGCCCTCGGCGATCTTCAGATAAGCTATCAGGCGATCGGGAGTACCAGCAAGGCAAGCGCCTCTGATTTTGCCTACAGGTTCAATCCTGACGGACAACGGACGCAAAGGCGATTCTCTCTCGTCCACGGTTTCGAGGTGTCACATTCTCTTTCGCCTGCGCTCTTCTATACGGTCAGCCTGCGGCAAAACTATTTTCATTACAAGGATTACGCCTTCGAATCAGTGCTCGACCCCGGGTATCTTGCGGCGGGGGTTCCGCGCGGCGATGCAAACTATGAGCTCGGGGCGATCCTGCAGGGGTACAACCTCGGCAGGTTCGAGCAGAAGACAAATGCCTTTCTGGTGAAGGGAGCGGTGACGGCGCAGATCGGGCCGTACAATCTGGTGAAGCTCGGCATTGAAGGGCAGACGTCGGCCATCGGATTTGGTTCGCCGGGAACCCTCGGAGGTGTTGTGCTCGACGGGACGCACTCCGATGTCTATCTGGTGCCTGACTCCCTGGCGCAGAATTACCGGACCTATTATCCGGTCTCGATCGCGGCGTTTTTGCAGGACCGGATTGAGTTCACCGACTTTCTCGTCCGCGCCGGAGTCCGCGCGGAATACTATGATTCCCGCTCAACGGTTCCGAGTGATCTCGAAAATCCCGCAAACGTGATTGCGGGAGCTCCCGAGTCTGTCCCGGTGAGGACTTCCCGGAAGGTCGTTATCGCTCCCCGGCTCGGGATCTCGTATCCCATTACCGCCGGCGGGGCGATCTACTTTTCCTGGGGACACTTCTACCAGATGCCGGGATTCGGCAATCTGTACGCCAGTTCGGACTACTCGATTCTCAAGAACCTGCAGGCCGGTTCTTCACGGTTCAGCGTGATGGGCAATCCCGACATCAAACCGGAGTTCACCGAACAGTACGAATTCGGTGTGAAGCAGGAATTCGCGCGCCAGCTGGGGATAGACCTCAGCGTGTATTACAAGGACATAGAGAATCTTCTGGGGGTGGAGTTCATTGACACCTACGCCGACTCGCGTTATGCCAGATACACGAACGTCGATTTCGGTTCGGTGTATGGCGTGAAGACAACGGTGGATTACCGTCTATCGGCATCGCTGTCGTTCTCGCTGAACTACACATTCCAGAACGCGCTGGGCAATTCGAGTGATCCGGCGGAGACAGCGAACCGGGCGGCAGCGGGGGAGGATCCGCGTCCCCGGCAGATACCGTTCGGGTGGGATCAGCGTCACACGCTGAATCTTTCCGCCGCACTGGCTGAGCCGAAGAGCTACAGTGCCACCGTCATCCTCCGGTACGGGAGCGGAAGTCCGTATACGCCGGCAGTCGGGTCCGGGTTCGGGGCGCAGCTCGAGCGCAATTCCTCCCCGAAACCGGCGTGGGTGAGCGTGGACCTTCGCGGCGAATGGTACCCGCCGATCGACGTCCTGGATTGCTCGGTGTTCCTGCGCGTCGTGAACCTGTTTGATTCCCGTTACTCCAACGGATTTGTGTTTGCCACGACCGGGAGCCCATACTACACGCTGACCCCGCCGGCGGATGCCGTTTCGCTGATCAACCCGTCGCGCTTTGCCGCGCCCCGGCGCATCGAACTCGGAATCGGGCTTCGTTATTGAAGGAGTTGCCATGAACCGGATCTTGAACAAAGCGTCCCACGTTGAAGGAATCGCCCGGTGGCCCGGAATGCTGGTGCTCTGCTTCTGCCTTGCCGGGAGCGCGATTGCACAGGATGTCCTGCAGCCTGTGGTGCCGAAACACCTCCGCGGCCGGAACGATGCGGAGCGCTCGGGAACGCATGATGCGGGGAATATCCGGACCGTGTTCTACAACTACGGCATGGTGGGTTCGTATCCTGATGATCCGATCAACGTGGATCTCTCCATCTTTCATTCGGCCGAGGTCCCCAAAGGGACAGGAATGAACTACAGTGACGGGATCACTCCTTTTGTCCTCGGCCGCGTGCAGCAGCAAAACGGCGTGCCCGCATACATCATGGAGACGGGTTTCCGTGAGCGGCAGGTAGAGAGCCCGTACACGCAGAAGATCATGCGGTTTGAACCGCGCCCGGGGTATATGCAGGCGAATCCCGGCATCAACGTCGGGCGGTCCATCGCGATGAGCAATGACAGCAGGACCTGGCCGGACACGTGGCCGGACAAAGAGAGCGACGCCTTCGACCCCGGCTGGCCCGGGAGCTGGAACGGCTATTTCGGGAAACGACCGAACGCCGATCAGGAAAGTTTCTTCGTCATGGATGACGATTTCTACGATGCGTGGAATTTCTATCCCGACGCGACGCGTGATATGACACGGCGCGGGCTGGGATTGCGTGTGGAAGTGCGCGGATTCCAGTGGGCAAATCCGCAGGCAACGAATGTCATCTTCTGGCATTATGACATCGTGAACGAAGGGAGCACGTCCTACTCCGACATTCTCTTCGGCCTCTACATGGACTCCGGCGTCGGAGGATCGACATACTCGTGCGATGGGATTGCAGAGTCGGACGACGACAACGCCTATTTTGACCGATCATTCGGACTAAATCTCACCTATACATGGGACAAGTTCGGGCACGGGACCGATCTCTCGAGCAACTGTGCGGTGACCGGCTATCTGGGCTATGCCTACCTGGAGACACCCGGCAACAGTTTCAACGCCCAGGATGACGATCAGGACGGGATTGTCGATGAGAGCCGCGACAATGCGGCGGGAGAACTGGTGCTCGGCCGGGACAATATCCGGGCCCGCGTGCAGGCGAAGTACGGGATGTCGTCATTCGAAATCTTTTACGGGCCGCTTGCGTCACGCCCCGCCTACCGCGTCGGCCGCTGGTGGACCGGCGATGAGAACATGAACTGGGTCGCGGACTATGATGATGTCGGCCAGGACGGACTTGCCGGCACGAACGACCCCGGTGAAGGGGATGGAATGCCCACAGACGGAGAACCTGACTTCAATCAGACCGACAAGGATGAATCGGACCAGATCGGCCTGACCGGATTCAAGATGAACCGGATCAAAGGGCCGTCGCGGAGCGACCCCGTGGACGACATCGTGTTCTTCGGGCTCTGGCCGCCCTTGCTCTACCAGCAGTTCACCGATCCGACCCCCTCCGCACGGTTCGATGCCTCTGTCGTCCTCAACTACAACATCGGCTTTCTGTTTGCTTCCGGCCCGTTCGAACTCCGCAAGGGAAAGCGCGAGCGTTTCAGCCTTGCGCTGGCCTACGGGGCGGATCTGGACGAGCTGCGGACCCAGGTGAAAACCGTGCAGCAGATCTACAACGCCAACTACCAGTTTGCCGTCCCCCCACCGGTCCCCGTCGTGCGTGCCGAAACCGGTGACACCTTTGTCCGGCTTTCGTGGAGCGACGTCTCGGAGCGGGGGATCGACCCGGTAACGAGAGAAAACGATTTCGAAGGGTTCCGGGTCTACAGATCAACAGATCCGGAGTTTCGCGATCCGAGAGTCGTCACCAACGCCCGGGGAACCGGTACGTTCGGCAACGGGAGACCGATAGCGCAGTTCGATCTGAAGAATGACATCAAAGGTTTTTCACGGCAGGTGATTGACGGGGTTGCGTACGATCTGGGGACGGATTCCGGTCTCCGGCACACGTACCTCGACACCCTGGTCAACAACGGGCAGGAGTATTTCTACGCCGTGTGTGCATACGACCGGGGATCGGATTCCCTGGGTTTCTATCCTTCGGAAAATTCCATTCCCGTCTCCCGCACGCCGCGGGGCGGGGTCGTTCTGCCGCCGAACGTGGTCCAGGTCCGGCCCGAGCCGCGCGTGCCGGGTTTCGTTGACGCCGGCGCATCGCCCGTGAGGCAGGTCCAGGGTGACGGCACGGCCGATATCCAGATCGAGATCGTCGATTCGAAGCAGGTGCCGGACACCCGCACGTACCATCTCCGGTTCGCGACGGATCGGGTCAACGGGATACATGCGACGCGATACGAACTGGTGGACAGCGTGTTGCAGAAAGCCGTCTTCAGTTTCGGGACGGATTTCTCCGGCGAGCGGCGCGGTCCGGTGGGGAACGGGTTGCTGCCGGTTATCAGGACGCCCGAGTTTCCTCAGGTTGACACCCTCAAAAGCGGCTTCCGGCCCGGTGCCGTCACGAACGCGAAACTGCGGATCACCAATGTGGATAAGGACTCGACGGATGTGCGCCGGGAGGGGTACCCGAGTGACTTCAGGATCACATTCGGCACCGTGGCGCTTGACACGACGGTTCTCTCGATCTACGGCGATGCCATGCCGGTGAAGTTCAAGGTCGAGGCGGTCTCGTCGCAAGAGCCCCGGAAGATGAAGGTCTATTTCCTCGACGCGGATGCGGACAGCACGCTGAGTGTCGCCGGGGATCTTCTGATTGTCGTGACCTCCATCGCGGGATCTTCCTCACCGACCGTCACGTGGCTTGTGCAGATCGACACGACCGGCCCCGGGGGGGCAGCCGGCGTGATCCCCCCCCGCGCAGGGGATATCTATGATGCGAAGTTGAGAATCCCGCTCGGTCCTGCAGACATCTTCTCTTTCACTGTCACCGGACAGCGCGTGGATGCCGGCACGGCGGTCGCGGACTATGCGTCAAAGCCATATGTAGTGCCAAACCCCTATGTGGGGGCCGCGAGTTTCGAGCCGGAACGGTATGCAGTCACCGGAAGAGGCGAACGGCGGCTGGAATTCCGGGGGATTCCCGTCGGTGCGACCATCAGGATATACACGGTGGCAGGCTATCTCGTGCAGACGCTCTATCATGATGGGTCGACGAATTCCATGATCCCGTGGAATCTCCGCACGAAAGACAATCTCGACGTCGCCCCGGGTCTCTATCTTTTCCATGTCGAGGCCGCCGGCTTCGATGAGTTCATCGGCAAGTTTGCGATCGTGAGGTGATGCGATGACACGAACCATACTGATAGCCGCGGCAGCGTTGCTGACCTGGTCGGTGCTTCACGGGCAGTCCAAGACCGGCACTTCGGTGGGACAATTCACACTCATTGAGCCGAGCGCCCGCTCTTCTGCAATGGGAGGTGTGGGGGTGACCTCCTCTGCGGAGGCCATGTCTGCATACTACAACCCTGCTGCACTCGGCTCACTGCTCCAGTCAGACCTGCAGTTTACGCACAACGTCTGGTTTGGCGACATCGTGCTAAACCATGCTGCGGCGGCGCTTCACCTCGGGGAGCGGAGCACCGTGGCCGTTGCCGTCACGCACCTCTCGTCAGGTGATATTGATGTGCGGACCGTGGAACAACCGATGGGGACCGGCGAACGCTATTCCGTCACAGACCTTCTGATCGGTGCCGGCTTCGGCATGATGATCACCGACCGGTTCAGCTGCGGGATCCAGGTGAACTATGCCACCGAACGAATATGGCACAGCAGCATCGGACTCTTCTCTGTCAACCTGGGGACACTCTACCGGCTCTCGGAAGATGGCTTGCGCATCGGTGCCAGTCTGGTGAATTTCGGGACCAAGGGCGCATTCGATGGGACCGACCTGCGCGTACGGTACGATCTGGATGCGTCGAGATACGGTGACAACGCGAGCCTGCCCGCTTCCCTCGTGACCGATCAGTTCGCCCTGCCGATTGTCTTCCGTGTCGGTCTGGGTTATCCCTGGCGCGTTGACAACGGCAACATTCTGGACGTGGCGGTGGAGGCAATAAACCCCAGCGACAACAGTCCCGCGATTAATGTAGGCGCGGAATGGTTTTACCGCGAGGTGTTTGCTCTGCGCGCCGGATATGCAGCCCTTTTCCAGACCGACAGCGACTTTGGTCTGACGCTCGGTGCGGGAGTTGTCTGGGACGGTCTGGGCAATGATCTCCGGGTTGACTACAGCTGGGCCGACCACGCCCGCCTCGGCGGAGTCCAGCGGGTGACGCTGGGGATCGCTTTCTGATTCCCTTTCTGTTCTGAGCTCCTTTTCATTGAGAGCGTGTCATGCCTGAGCCGAATCTCTTTCCAGGAAAATACGGTCACTTCTCCGCGGACGGGCGGGAGTATGTCATCACCGATCCGCGCACGCCGCGACCCTGGATCAACGTCATCAGCAACGGCGACTACGGCCTCACGTTTTCACAGGGCGGTAGCGGATACAGCTGGCGGACGCATGCACAGCTCAACCGGCTGACCAGGTGGGAACAGGACCTGCTGAGGGACGACTGGGGAAAATACATTTATATCACTGACGAGTCCGGCCACTGCTGGTCGGCGGCATGGAAACCCGTCGCGGTCGAGCCCTCGGAATACCGCTGCCGTCACGGCTTCGGATACTCTGTTATCGAGTCGCGCAACTTCGGCATACGGAGCGTTTTCACGGTCTTTGTCCCCAATGACGAACCCTGTGAAGTCTGGATGCTCGAGCTGAAGAACACGTCGCGGCGGACCCGGCGGTTGCGTCTGACTACCTACCTTGAATGGTGTCTCGGTGCCGCGCCCGATTGGCATCGCGAATTTCACCGGACGTTCATCGAGACGGAATTCGACCGGGACGCGCGCGCGATATTTGCCAGAAAACGTCTCTGGGAAATCCCCACGGCGAAGGGACACTGGAATGCAGACTGGAACTATGTAGGATTCCACGGCTGCAGCCAGGCCCCGAATTCCTTCGACACCGACAAGGAGACCTTCCTCGGGCGCTACGGTTCCCTCCGGCAGCCCGAAGGGGTGAAGGGCTCCGCTCTCAAGGGCCGGTCGGGGAAATGGCTTGACCCGATCGCGAGCCTCAGAGCACACATCGTGCTGCAACCGGGTGAGGAGAAGACGGTCTGCTTCACGCTCGGAGCTGCAGGTTCCCTTCAGGAAGCGCGGGATATCGCGAAGAAATACCAATCCCGGGAGTCAGCAAAGAAAGCTCTTGCAGCAGTGAGCCAGCGGTGGGAGACGCTTCTCGGAACTACGTCTGTGACTACTCCTGATCCCGCACTGGACCTCATGGTCAACTACTGGTTGAAGTACCAGGCAATCTCAGGGAGGATCTGGGGTAGGACGGCATACTACCAGACGGGCGGAGCATTCGGGTTCCGCGACCAGTTGCAGGATTCCCAGATCTTTCTTCCCATCGATGCTGCGCGAACCCGGGATCAGATACTCCTGCATGCACGGCATCAGTTCAAAGACGGCTCCGTATATCACTGGTGGCACCCCATCACGGAGGTCGGTCTTCGCAACGACATGAGCGACAATCTGCTCTGGCTCCCGTTCGTTGTTGCGAACTACCTTGCGGAAACCGGTGAGGTTGCAGTTCTCCAGGACCGGCAGCCATTTCTTGACGACAGTACGCCTGCGACACTCTTCGACCATTGTCACCGGGCGATCGACCGCGTGTGGGGAAGAAGAAGCCCGCGCGGCTTGCCACTGATCGGGGCGGGCGACTGGAATGACGGATTGAGTGCCGTGGGTCTGGATATGAAGGGAGAGTCGGTCTGGCTGGGGCATTTCCTTCACAGGATACTCCTCGATTTTTCGGATATCGCGGCCCGGACGGGCGAGCGGAACCGTTCCGTGGAATACCGGGGACGGGCAGAGATTCTACGTGAAGTGCTCAATCAGGAGGGATGGGATGGCGAGTGGTACTGGCGTGCAACGAAGGACTCCGGAGAGAAACTTGGCAGCAAAGAGAACAAAGAAGGAATGATTTATCTGAACGCCCAGACCTGGGCGGTCATAGCTGATGTGGCGGACGAAACACGCGGCGGGCTGGTGATGGATGCCGTTGAACGGTTCCTCGAATACAAGGCGGGTCCTCTCCTTCTCGTCCCCGCATACCAGACGCCGGACGTGAACATCGGGTATCTCTCCAGGTACGCGCCCGGTGTGCGGGAAAACGGGGGCGTCTACACTCATGCCGCCACGTGGTCGGTGCTTGCGGCAGCCAGGATCGGGCGAGGGGAGATGGCGTACCGCCTCTTCTCCAAGATCAATCCCATCGTACGCGGAAGGAAGCCGGACGAGTATTATGCCGAACCGTATGTCACCGCGGGAAATATCGATGGTCCGGATTCACCCTGGTACGGTCGTGGCGGGTGGACGTGGTACACAGGTTCTGCAGCGTGGCTCTTCCGGGCTGCCATGGAAGGCATCCTCGGAATCAGGCCGACCGCCGGGGGATTACTCGTGGATCCCTGCATCATGCCGGCCTGGAAGGGATTTCACGTGCGCAGGAGGTTCCGTGGAGCTCTGTACGACATCGAAGTGAGGAATCCCGACAAGACGACCGTCGGGGTGTCTGCGTTGGAGATTGATGGCGTGGCTGTGAATGTCACTTCCCGGGGCCGGGGCGTCCTTCTTCCAATGTTCCCTCCGGAAACCGATCACCGCGTTGTTGTCACGATGGGGAACTCTTAGCGATGAACACATACGCTGTCTCGAACTACCAGAAGAAAACACGCGTGCTCGGTCTTGCCATACTGACGGTTCTTGGTGCAGCCGGGATCCAGACGTCGCCCTGCCACGCTCAGACGACACCGCCGATTGTCATCTTTGACGAGGACGATGCGGCCGGTACGGGGTACTACGATGCTTCGTTCGGCACACGCCAGGGCGGCAGCCTGCTGACGCTTGCAGGTGCGGCGAGCGACAAACTCCCGATAATTACCGGACGCGCGTACTCAGGGACGCAGTGCGGTCTCCTGCAATGGACATCAGGCCCGGGGGCTCTCTGGGGTCTCTACGTCTCCAGTCCGGCCTGGATGGCGCGTGATGCGTCGAAATATGATTCGTTGACGTTGATGTTCAATGGCCCGGCGATCATCGATACGGCCATGCTTCCCTGGATCAGTTTGGAAAGCACCACGAATCAAAAAGCCTCCACCGTAAGTCTGGCGACATTCCTGCCTCAGGGCCTTGACGCTGACACTGCGACGTGGCAGCGGATAAGCATCCCGCTCGGTGCTTTCAAACCGTACGGTTCCTTCCTGCTCGAGCAGTTCAAGGATTTCTGGTTCAGTCAGCGGGCTGCGGACAATGTACAGCACACGATCTGGTTTGACAACGTCTGCCTGGTCGGGAAAGAGGGCACTCTTGCCCCCGTTGCTGTGCGGGAGCTGGTAGCCCGGAGCGGCGATCGGAGCGTACTTCTCCATTGGGAGCCGGATTCGGTACAGCTGGCGGATGGCTACTATGTCTACCGCGCCATACAAACCGCCGGTCCATATACCCGTCTGACGGCAACTGCAGCTCCGCTCTCAGGCTGGGCGGATGTCACGGTGAGCAACGGACAAACCTATTGGTATTACGTTCGCGCTGTCGGGGGTGGAGCAGTGGAGGGTCCCCCCTCGGACACCGTTGCCGTCGCTCCTGCGGCGTTTCTGAACGACGGGGATTTTCTGGATTACGTGCAGCGTGCTGCAATCGACTATTTCTGGTACGAGGCGAATCCGTCAAATGGCCTGATCCGTGACCGTAGCCAGCGTGGCTCGCCGGCCAGCATCGCCGCTACCGGTTTCGGCCTTTCTGCGATTCATGTCGGAGCTGACCACGGGTGGATCCCCCGTGCGGCGGCGCGAGACCGCGTACTCAGAACATTGCAGACATTCTGGGAGGGGCCCCAGGGGACCGGGATCTCCGGGACGATCGGCTACCGCGGTTTCTTCTACCATTTTCTCGACATGACCACGGCAACGCGGATGGTCAGCTGGGATCCCGAACTCTCGTCGATCGACACAGGGTTGTTGCTCGCGGGGATTCTGGATGCGCGCCAGTACTTCAACGGTGCGGATTCCCTTGAGTCGCGAATCCGCGAGCTTGCCGATTCAATCTACGCCAGGGTCGAATGGGACTGGATGCGCAACGGCGGAGTGTCGCTGACCCATGGGTGGCAACCGGCGTCCGGTTTTCTTCCATACCGGTGGACCGGGTATTGCGAGGCGATGATTTTGTATATCCTGGCAATGGGAGCGCCTGCCCACGCCATTCCCGGGAGTGCATGGGGGTCATGGACGAGCGGGTACAGCTGGTACTCAAACCAGTACGGTTTTTCCTTCCTGGGTTTTCCTCCTCTCTTCGGTCATCAGTATACGCACTGCTGGGTGGACTTCAGAGGAATCGCTGATGCCTACATGACTGCAAAGGGCATCACCTACGCAGAGAACACCCGGCGTGCCACACTTGCCCAGCAGGCCTACTGCATTGCGAACCCGAGAGGGTTCGCCGGATATGGCGCGCTTGTGTGGGGGTTGACTGCGTGCGACGGTCCAAACGGTACAGGCTACCTGGGTTACAGTGCCCGGGGGGCGCCCGGCCCTGGCACAATTGACGATGGGACGATTGCGCCCACCGCTGCAGCGGGGTCCATGCCGTTCACCCCGGAGATCTCTCTGCCCACGCTGCGCAATATGTACGATCAGTACAGGACGAATATCTGGACGCTGTACGGCTTTGCCGATGCGTTCAATCTTAAGGCGAATTGGTGGGATGCCGACGTCATCGGAATCGACCAGGGGCCAATTGCGTTGATGACCGAGAATCACAGGACCGGATCTCTCTGGACACGCTACATGGCCGCGCCGGAGATACAGCGCGGATTGTCCGCGGCTGGCTTCGCGACGTTGGTCTCTGTGCCGGGCGAGAAACACAACGTCCCCCTGCAGTGGGCACTCGAGCAGAACTATCCCAATCCTTTCAACCCGAGTACAACGATAGGATACACGGTACCGGGAACAGGCAGTAGGCACGAGGCAATAGGCAACGGGTGGATGCGGCTCAGCGTACATGACATACTGGGCCGTGAGGTCGCGGTGCTCGTGGATGAAAAGAAAGAACCCGGGAGCTACACGGTGACATGGAATGCGGCCGGCCTCGCGAGCGGCGTCTATCTGTGCAGGCTCACCGCAGGTGAGTTCACCGATGTGAAGCGGATGGTGCTGCTCCGCTAGCATCGATCGAATTCAGGGGCAAGCAGTTATGATTGTCTCTTGGTTAGAACAGCATGCAGGGGCTGGCATTGATCATCGGAAGAGTACATAGTCACTGGCACTCATGATTCTCCATTAGCATGGTACGCACGCGCTCGCTCGCCATATGTGGATTTCTCCTGCTTGCCTTCCTCTCCCTTCATTGCGGGGGGAGCGGCACCTCGACCGTTTCGAATTACGCCTCATGGGATCCGTTCCTCGACACCCTGCAATCACGTACGCTGCAGTTCTTCCTGGCGACCGCTGATTCCACAACCGGTCTGAGTCCTGACCGATGGCCTTCCGCTTCACCCTCGAGCATCGCGGCGGTGGGATATGCCCTGACCGGATACCCCATTGCGGCGGAGAGGGGATTGATCACGCGCGCGGAGGCGGCCCGGCGTGTCCTGAATGTGCTGGAGTTCCTCTGGAAGCTCCCTCAAAGCGACCGGCCGGTCTCGACAGCCGGCTACCGCGGACTCTTCTATCATTTCATAGCGATGCAAACCGGGCTCCGTGTCTGGAATTGTGAACTCTCCACGATCGACACAGGCCTGCTCATGGCAGGCGCTCTCTTCTGCCAGAGCTACTTCGATGCCGCGGAGCCGCAGGAGGCCGAGATCCGGGCGATGGCCGACAGTCTCTACCGGCGGGTCGACTGGCTCTGGGCGAGTGATGGGTCCCAGGGCATTCGTCTTGGCTGGTATCCCGAACGAGGGTTCGTGAAGAAGACCTGGACCGGTTACGATGAGGCGATGATCCTGTATATTCTTGCTCTCGGTTCACCGACCCATGCAATCCCGGCGGAGTCATGGAATTACTACACCTCGACATATCTCTGGGCGGAGTACCAGGGGTCCGAGTTCGTCAGCTTTGGACCCCTCTTTGGACACCAGTACTCCCACTGCTGGATTGATTTCCGGGGGATTCAGGATGTGTATATGCGGTCCCGTGGCATTGACTACTTCGAGAACTCCCGGCGGGCAACCGCTTCGCAACGATCCTATGCAATTGCGAATCCGGCCGGATTTGCCGGCTATTCGGACAGCATCTGGGGGCTGACGGCGTGCGATGGTCCCCGCGACGTTGTTCTTCACGTCGAGGGGCGGGAGCGGAAGTTCCAAACATATGCCGCCCGGGGAGTCTCGGTGGACTGGGTTAATGATGATGGGACAATTGCTCCCACTGCGGCGGGGGGATCCGTGGCATTTGCGCCGGAGCTCTGCGTTCCTGCCCTCAAGGCATTGCGGAACCGCCACGGGGACCGTCTCTTCCGGGAGTTCGGCTTCGCCGATGCGTTCAACATGACCTTCATTACCCCGGAAACCCCGGCGGGGTGGTATGATGCGGATTATATCGGGATCGATCAGGGGCCGATTGCGGTCATGATCGAAAACCTCCGGAATGGTTTCGTGTGGGAGACCATGAAGAAGAATCCATATGTTGTGAGCGGATTGAAGCGAGCAGGGTTCACCGGGGCATGGCTCCAGCATTGAGGGCTCTGGCATGATGTTCACAATTCCCCTCCTCCTTGCCTTCCTTTTTTCTACAGTTCCTCAGACTGTTCCTGTGTCAGTCCTTCTGGATGATTTCTCGACGCTTGCCGGTTGGAAGACCATCGTTTCCGACGGGGCGGCGCTCAGGCTGGAAGCCGCCAGGGGAGCGTCCGGAATGTGTATGATGATGGAATTCGACCTGACCGGAGGGGCCGGCTACGTGATTGCGGAAAAGCCGTTCAACATCGATCTTCCCGCAGACTATCAATTCACGTTTGACCTCCGTGGAGAGACTCCGATCAACAACTTCGAGTTTAAGGTCATTGACGAATACGAAAACGTTCACTGGATAAAGAAGCTGAATGTCACCTATCCGACAGAGTGGACGAAGCAACGGATCAAGAAGCGGCATCTCAGCTTTGCCTGGGGTCCGGCAGCGGGGAAAGAACTCCGGCATGTGCGTGCGCTGCAGTTCGTCGTGTCAGCGGGAACGGGAGGGAGGGGGAGAGTCTGGGTGGACAATTTCCGGTTCGAGCGCCTGGATGACAGCGCTGCGGCCGGGGCAGTCGCCGTTGTGATCAATGGCGAAGCACGGATTGACGCTGCCGGAACTGTCCTGACATTCTGGGCCTCCGGTGCCGCTCCCGATTCCCTGGTCATCGACTTCCATCACACGAAGGAGGTAGGCGGAGCCGTGATCGACTGGGACAGTGCGGATTATGCGAGCTCCTATGACATACTCACGTCGGATGATGGAAATGACTGGAATCATGTATATGGTGTTCAGCGTGGGAAGCCGGGGCGCGCGTACATCCCCTGTGGCGAGGCGGAGGGGAGATTCTTGAAATTGCGCACTCGTGGCGACAGTCGCGGCCGGGGTGCGGTCATGCTGAGAATGTACATCAAAGATCCCTCCTTCTCTTCCTCATCCAACAACCTGTACCGGACAATTGCTGGAGAGGCGCCTCCAGGTTATTTTCCGAAGTACTTCCTGGACCAGCAATCGTACTGGACGGTGGTCGGAGTGAGCGGGGACGCCAAAGAGGCGTTGATCAACGAGCAGGGTCAGATCGAGGTGGACCGTGTGCGGTTTTCCCTTGAGCCCTTCCTCTTCGTCGATGGGAGGCTGGTAACCTGGAATGACGTCAACACAACCCCTTCGCTGCGCAAAGGCTATCTGCCCATTCCTTCCGTCACGTGGAACTACAGAGGCGCGGTGACATTGACGATCGAAGCAGTCGCAGCCGGAGCACGCGGACAGTCGTTCCTCGGCATCCGGTATTCTCTGACAACCAGGGTGGAAAACCTCCACGGGAAGCTGTTTGTAGCGATCCGGCCATTCCAGGTCAACCCGCCCTGGCAATTCCTGAACATTCAAGGTGGGACAGCGCGCGTCGACACTATCTCGTACCGGGACGGAATGGTCTTCGTGGACAGCACCATGATAATCCCGATGAAGGCGCCGACCGGATTCGGCGCACTGGAGTTCGACGAGGGTGATATTACTGAATATCTTGCACGGGGCGAATTGCCGCGCGCGCAACACGTGTACGATCACTCCGGCCATGCCTCGGCAGGGCTCTCGTATGATTTTCGTCTCGACCGGAGTGAGACAAAGGAAGTACACTTCGTCATCCCCTTCCATGGCCGGGACCCTTCTGCGATTCCGGAGTTTGACGAGTTGATGCAGGCGAGCGTGAAGGCATGGGAGGGCAGTCTTGATAGGGTGGAGTTCTCCCTGCCTCCTTCCGCGCAAGATGTCGCGCGGACACTCAAATCGAATCTCGCATACATTTTCATCAATCGTGATGGTCCCGGAATTCAGCCCGGCTCGCGGAGCTACGAGCGTTCGTGGATTCGCGACGGATCGTTGACCTGTGCCGCTCTTCTGCGGCTCGGGCACCAGGAGGAGGTGCGGGAGTTCATCGACTGGTATGCACGGGGACAATTCCCGAATGGCAAGGTCCCGTGCGTGATTGATGCCCGGGGTTCCGACCCGGTGCCCGAACATGACAGCCACGGAGAATTCATCTATGCAATACGGCAGTACTTCCTCTTCTCAAAGGACACGGCCTGGCTGCGGGGGAAGTTTGACGGGGTGACCAGAGCAGTCCGCTACATCCAGTCTCTCCGCGCTGAGCGGAAGACGGAGGTGTACCGCACCGGAACGCCGGAGCAACGTGCCTGTTTCGGTCTGGTGCCGGAGTCCATCAGTCACGAGGGATATTCTGACGTTCCGCGTCACTCCTACTGGGATTGTTTTTTTGTTCTGCGCGGGCTGAAAGACGCCACAGCAATCGCGGAGGCACTCGGCGAAAACGCTTTAAGCCGGGAGTTCGCTGAAGAACGGGACGATTTCCAGCGGGATCTCTATGCATCGATGCGTCTGGCGATGCACACAACCGGCGTCGACTATATCCCCGGCTGTGTGGAGCTCGGTGATTTTGACGCGACATCCACGACGGTCGGACTCGCGCCGGGCGGAGAACTCGGAGCGATACCGGAACCGCAGTTGCACAACACGTTCGACCGGTACTACGGGTTCTTCCAGAAACGGAAGGCCGATGCCATGTTCGTCAATTACACGCCGTACGAGGCCCGCATCATCGGATCCTTCGTCCTGCTGGGGGAGAAGGAGCGTGCGGCGGATCTCATGCAGTTCCTTCTCAACGATCGCCGGCCCACTGCATGGAATCACTGGGCCGAGGTTGTGTGGCGGCATCCGGCAACCCCGAAATATATCGGCGACATGCCCCACACATGGGTGGGATCTGATTTCATCCGGTCGGTGCTCACGATGTTCCTGTACGATCGCGAACGGGATTCGGCTCATGTCCTGTGCGCCGGAATTCCGGACCGGTGGATCCTCGACCCTGCCGGTGTCAGAGTCGAGCGGCTTCCCACATATCACGGGACGATCAGCTACACATTGCGGAGAAGCGGGAAGAGTGTTCTCGCTGCTGTATCAGGCAGCTTTGACGCTGCGCATCATAGATTGCTCATTGCTTCCCCCCTGGCGAGCAGGCTTCGCGGCGTGGAGGTTAATGGCCGGCCGGTGCCGGTCCTTGAGAGTCGTGAAATTATCTTGAAGGCATTACCCGCACAGGTGGAGTTCATGTACCGATGAACAGGCTTCTGTGGCGAGCATATCCGGTCTGCCTGCTGTTGTCCCTTGCCGCCCTCATCAGTGGGTGCGACGGCCGTTCTCCGGAAAAAACCGTCATCCGTTTCTGGGCGCTGGGGGCGGAGGGGGACAACATCCGGCAGCTCATGCCGGAATTCGAGCGGCGGAATCCCGGAATCTCCGTGAAAGTGCAATCACTCCCCTGGACCGCCGCACACGAGAAACTGCTGACCTCCTATGCGGGGAATTCGATGCCCGATCTGTTCCAGCTGGGGAACACGTGGATCCCGGAGTTCCAGGTGCTCGGAGCGATCGAGGACCTGGACCCGTGGATCAACACATCGCGCGTTGTCAGCGAGCAATCGTTCTTCCCTGGTGTCTGGGCGACCAACCGCGCCGACAGTGCGATCGTTGGAATCCCCTGGTACGTCGACACGAGGGTCCTGTTCTACCGGAAGGATCTCTGTGCCGCCGCGGGGTACGTCCGGCCTCCGGCCACATGGGACGAGTGGAAGGATCTGTCGCGGAAGCTCAAGCAGGCTGCCGTGCGTGAGGGAAGACAGGCCTATGCGATTTTGCTCCCGACCAACGAGTGGGCTCCGCCTACGATCCTTGCGCTGCAGCGGGGCGCTTCTTTTCTGAAGGAACAGAACACGCGTGGTGCGTTCAGTGACTCACTTTTCCGTGACGCCTTTGAGTTCTACTGCAGCTTCTTTGCCGAGCGCCTGGCGCCGATCGGAGTCACCCAGGTCACCAATGTCTACCAGGGTTTTGCAGAAGGGTTCTTCGCGATGTACATCACCGGCCCGTGGAACGTCGGCGAGTTTCGCCGGCGCCTTCCGCCGGAGATGCGGGATCGATGGATGACTGCGCCGTTGCCCGGTCCCGGGCCCGCTGGGACGGGTGTGTCTCTGGCAGGAGGATCGAGTCTGGCCATGGCAAGGTCGGCGTCAGACAAGGATGCAGTCTGGAAGCTGATCGAGTATCTATCCGATGCCCCTCAGCAGCGGGAGTTCTACCGGATTACGGGCAATCTCCCTGCACGCAAAGAGGTGTGGGATGACACGCTTCTGGCTGTCGACCCCTATCTGCATGCCTTTCGGATCCAGCTTGGCGCGCTTGCCTCTCCCCCCGCAATTCCGCAGTGGGAGCAGATAGCCATGAAGGTACAGGATTATGCCGAGATCGGGTCGGTGGGAAAGACGCCCGTGCCCGAAATTCTCGCCCGGCTTGACCGGGATGCAGACGTGATACTCGAAAAACGCCGCTGGCTGCTCTTCGGTGAATAGTCAAAGACCATATGCGCTTGTGCTCTTCCTGGCGCCGGCCCTGACGGCGATAGGACTCTTCTTTTTTATCCCTGTTCTTGCCGCCCTGGTTCTCAGCTTCACTGATTTCGATATCTATGCGCTCGGCAATTTTTCGGTGGCGCGGTTTGTCGGCCTTCGCAACTATCTGCAGATTGCCGGGGATCCGCTCTTCTGGAAGGCCCTGAAAAACACCCTCTACTTCCTGCTGGCAGGCGGTCCGCTTTCCATTGCTGTTTCGCTTGGTGCGGCGCTCCTCTTGAACGCGAAGATGGTCCGGTGGAAGCCGGTCTTCCGGTTCGTCTATTTTGCCCCGGTCGTGACCACTCTTGTCGCGGTTGCCGTGGTCTGGCGCTTTGTGTACCATCCCCGCTTTGGTCTGTTGAACTATGCGCTCGGGCTTGTGGGGATAAATCCCATCGACTGGCTGGGGGACCCGAACTGGGCCATGCCGGCGATGATCATCCTGGCCGTCTGGAAGAATTTTGGCTACAACATGATCATCTTTATCGCCGGACTTCAGAATATCCCGGAATCTCTGTACGAAGCTGCGAGCATCGATGGCGCCGGGTCCTGGCAGCGTTTCCGCACGATTACGTTGCCACTCCTGGCTCCGACGACGTTGTTCATCACGATCATCACGATGATCGGGTATTTCCAGTTCTTTGCCGAGCCATATGTCATGACCCAGGGGGGGCCGCTGAACAGCACCCTCAGCATTGTCATGCTCATGTACCAGCAGGGCTTCCGGTGGTGGAGTATGGGGTATGCCGCCGCGATCGCGTTCGTTCTGTTCCTGTTCATTCTCCTTGTCTCCGTGGCGCAAACGAGATTACAGCGAGGGAGGGCCGGCTGATGCGCATCGTGAAATCCTTGGGGCTGCATGGAGTACTGCTCATGCTGGCTGTCGTCACGATGGCGCCGCTGTTCTGGATGGTTTCCGCGTCGTTCATGGCCGGTGGCGAGGCAAGCTCGTTCCCTCCGCCGTTCCTTCCGGCGCACCCGACGATGCAGCAGTACGTCGAGCTTTTCACGCGGCTAAATATCACACACTATGTCATCAACAGCGCCTTGCTTGCACTCACCGTGACAGGGATCTCGTTGCTGGTCAACTCCATGGCGGGATATGCGTTTGCGAAATACCGTTTCGCGGGCCGGGAGAAACTGTTCAAGCTATTGATTGCTTCCATGGTGATCCCGGCCCAGGTGACAATGCTTCCGCTGTTTCTTATGCTCAACAAGATGGGGCTTGTCAACACGTATCTCGGTGTCATTATCCCGGGCCTGGCGAGCATTTTCGGGATCTTCCTCATCCGCCAGTTCGCGCTTTCAATTCCGGACAGTCTGATCGAGGCCGCGAGAATGGACGGAGCCGGGGATTTCCGCATTTACTGGTCGGTCATTCTTCCCCTCTGCAAGCCCATACTCATCACGCTCGCAATTTTCACCTTCATGGGAACCTGGAACGATTTTCTCTGGCCGCTCATCATCATGACAGATGACTCGATGTACACGCTCCCTGTGGCGCTCGCGAGTCTGTCGGGCGAGCACGTGCAGGATACCGAGCTCATGATGGCCGGATCGGTGATGACCGTCCTCCCGGTGATGCTGGTGTTCCTTGCCCTCCAGAAGTACTACATCAGCGGGATCATGGCTGGAGGAGTGAAAGAGTAGGTCCCATGAAAACGCAGAGGCCCTTCATTTCGGAAGGGCCTCGCGGTGAGCGACCTTGTTTCAAGGTCGGCTGTTATCTTATGTCACTGTCGGGCAATGTGCCGACTAGTAGACTAGCGGATGAGCGTCATGAGCTTTGTTTGCACGAAGGATGGTGTTTGAGAACCCTCGGCATACGCACTGAGGCGATACAGATAAACCCCGCTTGCTGCTCCTGATGCATTCCATTTTACTTCGTGAGTGCCCGGGCTCTGCTTCGCATCTACCAGCACAGCCACTTCCCGGCCAAGCATATCGTACACCACCAACCGTACACTACTGGCAGCCTTTCCGTCGACACCTCCCTGGGCGGGCAGCTGATACGTGATGGTGGTTGACGGGTTGAAGGGATTGGGGTAGTTCTGCTCGAGCGCAAATCGGTCGGGTGAGGTGTTGTCGGAGGATCCCACCGCACTCGCTGCGCCCCAGGCAAGATCATCCACGATGTAGTATGACCCAATGGTCGCCAACCCTGACGTTCCGCTAAGCTGTATGGACACGATCGCGCTATCGGGCGTTTCTCCCGAGATATAACCTATGTTGACGACAAATTCTTGGTACGCGTTTGTGGATGTGGTAGTGTTGAACGCGCCACCTCCGATGCCGGAATCAGCCTTCATGAGGGCTACAACAACGTGGAAAAAATCCCCTGTAGCCAGCGAAGCTTTGTACCATCCATGCAGGGCTCCCGGCCGGGAATTCATGGTGAACGCAGGTTCAGTGAGGAGGGCGGGGGGGAACCCGAAACCAGGGGCGATCTGAGTGACCTCCCCCCGAGCCGCAGACGACCCTGAATGGACTTCAGTGGATTGCGTGACATTGAGGAACGTTGGCGGGTCGTTTGTTGTCGACCATCCGGTCGGGTTACCTGCAACCCAAGCCTCAAAACCAGCATTGGGAATAGTCTGAGCGTTGCTGCTGTCTTGCTGAGCAAGTGCAGAAAACGCCGCGATCGCCAACCAGTAACGGAAACGTTTCATCGCCGACTCCTTCTATAGTGAATCCAGTACCTCTATTAACACTGGTGTCGGCGACAATGTTCCCGGATCCCGGGCGTGGTGGGAACCGATTGACTATGGTCAGTTGACTAATTGACTATCGTCAATCGGCTTGTACCAAAGGAGGGACTCGAACCCTCACCTGGTGTGAGCCAGACTGGATTTTGAGTCCAGCGCGTCTACCAATTCCGCCACTTTGGCTTGTGAGAACTTTAGCATACAAATTTACGCTCTGCGCAGCCGAGAATCAAGGAGAAAAGCGCACACAGCCACCCTCGACCCATTGCCCCTACCCATTGTCCACTACCCCATTGTCCATGCCGATCGTTGTCTTTACTCCCACCCCCCATTGCCGTATATTTCCACCGCATGACCCCGCCGGCCGAAATACCATTATCAGTTGCACGCATGTTGATCATACTCCTCGCATGCGTTACCGGTGTGGTCCCGTCGTTTCTCAATGCCCAATCGCTTCCATCTGCCGACGAAAGAATTTCGCTCGCATCCCTCCACCCCGACTCCGCTTTTGTCCTTGCCCACCGGTTCATGGCCGCGGGCAGCGATTCGGTCGTTTTGAATGATACCACGACTCTGGTCCGCGGCCGGGACTACCGAATCGATTACCGGCGGGGGATGATCTGGTTCGACAGCACCCTGATCAAGGCAGTGGTGACGGGCCGTGTGGCATCCTACGCCCGCGTCAGGTACGAGTTTTTCCCATTTACGTTCCGGGATTCCTATCAACGGCGGATCCTGGTTCTTTCCACTGATTCACTTTCACGCGCTGACTCGCTCCGCGTGGCTAAGCCGGTTTCGACGTTTTCGATGAATGATGTTTTCGGTCCCGACCTCAGGAAGAGCGGAAGTATATTCCGGGGATTTACGGTGGGATCGAATCGCGACCTCTCACTCACATCCGGACTGCGTCTCGAGCTGTCCGGGCGCATCATGTCCGATATAGAAATCGCAGCTGCCCTTACCGACGAGAACACGCCCATACAACCCGAAGGGACTACCCAGACCCTCCAGGAATTCGACAAGGTGTTTGTCGAGATCCGCAGCACGGATCTCGCGGCGACGCTCGGTGACTTCACGCTTGATTTTTCCGGCACGGAATTCGCCCGGCTGAGCCGGAAGCTTCAGGGTGCCCGGAGCACCGCCGCATACCGGCTCGGAAGAGTCAATGGTGAAGCTCTGATCTCGGGTGCCGTCACGCGCGGTAAGTTTGTCACGAAACAGTTCACCGGCCTTGAAGGCGTGCAGGGACCCTATATCCTCACGGGAAGGAACAACGAACGGGATATCATCGTCATCGCGGGCACTGAACGCGTTTACATCGACGGGGAACAACAAACCCGCGGCGAGACGAACGACTATACCATAGACTACTCCACCGGCGAGATCACATTCATGACGCGCAGGCTCATCACATCGGCCTCGCGCATCACGGTGGATTTCGAGTACACTGACCGGCAATTCTCCCGCTCGCTGTTTGCAGCGCAGAACTCCACTTCCATGTTCGACAATGCTCTCCGCCTCACGGCGAGCTATTTTCGTGAGGCGGATGATCCTGATGCGCCCATCGACTTCTCATTCAGCGATTCTGCTCGAGCCGCCCTGGCGAATGCCGGCAACGATGCGTCCAGGGCGATTTTGAGCGGCGCCACACGCGTGGATTCCAACGGGGCGTACGTGCAGGTTGATACCGTTCTTGCCGGGGGTGGCATGGCGCAGTTCTACCGGTACGCGCCCGGCAGCCCGGCTGCCCTGTACAACGTGACCTTTACCTATGTGGGCGCGGGGAAGGGCGACTATAACCGGCAACGCGCAGGGCTCTTCGTCTGGGTCGGCCCGGGTGGCGGCGCATACCTGCCAATCCGTCGACTGCCGCTTCCCCAGCTCCACGAGCTGGTCGATCTGGCAATTGAGTCGAAACCGAGAGAGGATCTCCGGATAGCGGGAGAATATGCCCACAGCTCGCTCGATGCAAATCGTCTTTCTTCACTGGGAGACGAAGCCAACAGCGCTCATGCCGTGACGCTTGCGGCTGCATATGAGCCCAAGGCGATCCGCATCGGAGGATGGGATCTCGGCGGCATGCAGCTGAAAGCCAGGGAGCGTTTCGTGCAGGCTCAGTTCGTTCCGATCGATCGCGTCGATGACATCGAGTTCACACGGAAGTGGGGGGTCGATTCTCTGGCAAAGGCGGATGAAGAGATACAGGAGATCTCACTGGCGTACATACCGGTGAACGGAGTATCTGTCAGCGGCGGATACGGAAGGAATCACCGCGGGGCATTGCAGGATTCGCGACGCCGGGAAGCGGCATTTGCGCTGCAAGGGGATGGACTGCCGACGGCGGGATTCAACGTCGAAGAAATCACGTCGACGGATGCGTTGTCGGATACACGAAGCGAATGGACCAGACGCAAAGGAGGACTGGAATACACCTTCATGAACCTCACGCCCGGGGTCCGCTATGAGAGCGAGCGCCGCGAGATCGGCTCTCAGGCCGCCGGTGTCCTCCGGACGGGGAGTCTGAAGTTCGATGCGTACTCCGGTTACATCCGCTACAAACCGCCCGGACCATTCTCCATGCAGGCGGAGCTCGGATGGCGGAGCGACGACCAGTTCCGGGGCGGTGCGGTTGTCCGCGAGTCGCAATCGTTCACGCAGTCGTACAACGCCCGCCTCACCGAATGGCATGCGCTCTCGTCCTCCACCGACGTTACGGTGCGCAAGAAAACCTATTCGGAGGTTTTCCGGCTGGCAGGGAGTCAGGACATCCAGACCGTCCTGGTGCGCAACCGCACGCGGTATGCACCCCTCAATCGCGGCGTGGAGACAGATCTCTACTATGAGGTTACCACGGAGCAGGCCTCGAAGTTCGAACGGGTGTTCGTGAAAGTGACACCCGGCACGGGGACGTATCGGTACCTCGGCGACCAGAACGGCAACGGCCTTGCCGACGACAGCGAGTTCGTTCTTGCCCGGTTCGACGGTGACTTCGTTGCCGTGACGCTGCCGACCGATGAACTCACCCCCGTCATCGATTTGAAAACCAGCATCCGGCTCCGGATCGTGCCGTCGCGCTTTATCGGGAATGAAGGCACTATCGCCCGCATACTTTCAGCCCTGACATCGGAAACCTACCTGCGCCTTGAAGAGAAGAGTACGGCGCGCGATCTCTCGAGCATCTATCTGCTTCACTTGTCGAGGTTCCAGCAGGACGCGACCACCATAGCCGGGTCGACGATTTTCACGCAGGATGTTTTGATGTTCGAGGGGAGCCCGCTGTTCTCGACACGTCTCCGGTTTTCCGAGCGCAGAGGAGTGACAAACCTGAGCGGCGGGATTGAGCATGCCTTTCAGCGCGAACGGTCGGTGCGGGTGCGCCTGCAGCTCATGCCGGAGATTGCCAATCAGATTGATTATGTGAACCGGATTGACCGGGTGAGTGGACTCACCGCGTCACCACGCTTGCGGGATATCGTCAGTAACGGCTTCACGTACGATCTCTCTTACCGGCCCCGGCAGAACGCCGAGCTCGGATTCAAGCTTGACGTAAGCCGGGCGAACGACGGGTTGCCGGCTCCGGAACTCAGAGCTGACCTGAATGCGCAGTCGGTGAGAGTCGTTTATGCTCTCCAGGGGTCAGGTCAGGCCCGTGCGGAGTTTGTGCGTGAAGAAGTGCAGCTTGCGCGTGCCCTTGACACTTTTCCGTTTGAATTGACCGGGGGGCGTGTCAATGGAAAAACATGGATCTGGCGCGGTGCCTTCGAGTATCGCATGACACAATTCCTTCAAGCGACGGTGAACTACGAGGGACGCATCGAGGGTGGGAGCCGTCCGGTGCATACGGCGAGGGCGGAGGTTCGGGCGTTTTTCTGAAAGACTGATGACGGTCACGGGATTCTGTCTCTGATTTCAGAATTGATGCGTGATAAACTTGCGTTTCAAATGTCTATTCTGTATACTCCAACGTCCCTCCCGTGGGGACGTCGGCGATTTTCCTAGCCATCATCTCGCGGGGCTCTCTTCCTCGTCCCATGGTCTACTGCACATCATTTGAGTCCAAGATAGGCCTGATCTACGTCGCTTCGACGGAGAAAGGTGTCTGCAAAGTCAGTGTTCCGCGTCAGACAAAGCGGGATTTTTTCCGCTGGCTCCGCGAGAACTTTGACGACAGTGAAGTAGCAGACAACAAGTCCCGCAACCGTGAAGTGATCGATCAGCTTGCACGCTACTTCAACGGTAGGCTCGCGAAGTTCACGGTGACCGTCGATCTCATCGGCACGCCGTTTCAGGTGCGTGTGTGGCGGGAACTCGGAAAGATTCCCTACGGCACAACGATCAGCTACAAGCAACTGGCAAAGCGTCTGGGGACGAGCCGGGGATTTCAAGCTGTCGGACGTGCGAATGCCGCCAATCCCGTGCCCATCATCGTGCCGTGCCACCGCGTGCTGGGAACCGACGGTTCACTTGTCGGCTATGCCAGCGGTGTGAAGACGAAAGAGTTCCTCCTGAAGCTTGAGGGTGCCTTGATGATTTGAAGATGTGTTCTGTTCCCGCCGCGCGTTGCCTTCCGTAACCAATTTCCGTATCATGCCTCATGTCTTTTCTGCAACAGCTCAATGACGTCCAACGTGATGCCGTAGAGGCCACGGAAGGACCGGTAATGATTGTCGCCGGCGCCGGGAGCGGGAAGACGCGCGTGCTCACATACCGCGCGGCGTATCTCCTGCAACAGGGTATCCGTCCTGAAAGCATTCTTGCCCTGACGTTCACCAACAAAGCGGCCAACGAAATGAAGGGCCGCATTGCCGATCTCGTCGGTCCATCGAACCGCGCGATTTGGATGGGCACCTTTCATTCGATCTTCGCCCGCATCCTGCGTATTGAGGCTGAACGGCTCGGCTACACGCGCACGTTTTCGATCTACGATACCGATGATTCGCAGTCCCTGATCAAGGGCATCATGAACGATCTGGGGGTTTCCGCGCAGCAGTATCCGCCTGCGGGCATCCGCAGCCGCATCAGCGTTGCCAAAAACTCTATGATTTCCAGCGCTGATTACCAGAAGGGCGCGCGCGACCCGGCCGCGCAGCGTGCAGGCGATATCTTCGAGGAGTACGAACGCCGCCTCTTCAAGAACAACGCACTGGACTTTGACGACCTGCTCCTGAAACCCCTGGAGCTGTTCCGCCGTCATCGTGATGTGCTTCAACGATATCAGATGCGATTCCAATTCATCCTGGTCGACGAGTACCAGGACACCAACAGGGTGCAGTATCTCCTGTTGCAGGAGCTGGCCGCCCGGCTCAAGAATATCTGTGTGGTTGGGGATGACGCGCAGAGCATCTACGCCTTCCGCGGAGCCGACATCCGGAACATTCTCGATTTTGAAAAAGACTATCCAGAGTGTCGCGTGTTCCGGCTCGAACAAAACTACAGGTCCACCAAGACCATTCTCGGTGCGGCCGATTCGCTCATCAGGCACAACGAGCGGCAGATTCCGAAGAAGCTCTGGACGAGCAATGCCGCCGGCGACGCGGTCATACTGGATATCTGTAACGACGATAGGGAGGAAGCCCGGAGGATTGTCGCCCACATTCAGGAGGAAACACACAAGCGCAAGCTGGGCCTGAATGACTTTGCCGTCTTGTACCGGACGAACGCACAATCCCGGACAATCGAAGATGCGCTCCGCAGGGCCGCAATACCCTACGTCATCGTGGGAGGGGTTGCGTTCTACAAGCGGAAGGAAATCAAGGATATTCTTGCGTACCTGCGCGTCATTGCGAACCCGAAGGACGACGAAAGCGTCGTACGAATCCTGAATGTGCCCGCGCGGGCAATAGGGAACACTACCCTGCAACGGATCCGTACAGTCGCGGCGGCGGAGAGAATTCCGATCATGGCTGCCCTGAACTCGCGGAGCCTTGAGGGACTGCTGGCCGACCGCACGCTGAAATCCGTCAGGGAGTTTCATGCGATGCTGCAGAAGTATATTGTGCTGAAAACAGAAATGTCGGCGAATGAACTTGCCAGGGCGGTCGTGGATGAGACCGGCATCCTCCGCGCCCTCAAGGAAGAGAACACTCCCGAATCCCTGGCACGGAGGGACAACATACAGGAATTGATTTCGGCGCTGGCCGAATTCGCCGACCAGCATCCCGGTTCGACCCTGGAGGACTTTCTCTCCGAAGTATCGCTGGTCTCGGATGTGGATATGGCCGAGTTCGGCCGCAATGCCGTAACGCTCATGACGCTGCACGCGGCAAAAGGGCTCGAGTTTCCGGTCGTGTTCATCGCCGGACTGGAGGAGGGGCTGCTGCCGATCTCCCTTGCACTTGACAGCAAGGAGGAAGTGGAGGAAGAACGACGCCTGCTCTACGTGGGTATGACGCGTGCGGAACAGCTCCTCTATCTCTCATTCGCACATACACGCTACCACCAGGGCGAGATGCTCTATTCACTCCGCTCGCGGTTTCTCGATGACATCGATCCGACTTTTGTTTTTTCCTCCGAGAAGACCGGTCTCCTCCGGCATGCGGCAGCCGGTACGGCCCCGACATCCATGCGCACGCCGCGGACCGTGCTCCACCCGAGCCGCCACCGGGCACCGGAGACGGATCAATTTGCGGCCGACACCATGCCGGACTACGAGAATCATTCCCAGGAAGAATTCGAGCCCCGGGTGGGATTGCGCGTCACGCATGAAACATTCGGGACCGGGCACATTGTCGCCCTGGACGGTCACGGTGACGATGCGCGGGCAATTGTAGAATTTACCTCTGTCGGACGGAAGAAACTCCTCCTGAAGTTCGCCCGGCTCAGAATTCCCCGGTAGTTCTTCTTCTTGACACTCAGCAGAGGATGGCGTATTATGTGTAATCTTCTTCGCAAGCATAGTGCAGAGTGAGAAGGAACTCATAGTAGCGAAAGGTGCATGATGAGAAGTACGTGTCTGTTTGCCGCTGCAGCGGCGATGTTGGTAGTGGGGTGTGCTTCCCAGCAGTCGGCAGAATACCTCATGCCCCAGACTGTGTCCACCGCGTTACCTGACTCTCTCCCCGCAGAACCCGTTCAACCTGAAAACCTCGAAACCGATTCGACGATTGTGTTTACCCAATCGTACGGCGTTCCGGACGACTCGTTAATTGCCGCGATGCTGGAAACAGCCCGGCAACACTATCTGTCTGCGACGACCGCCGCTGCAAACGGCGACTCCCTCAGGTCGATGGTGCAGTTTGAAGAGGCCATTGCCCTCCTGGACGAGCTCAGCGACGTACCGGGGATTGAATCGAACAAAGACTTTGCGGACTTGAGCAAGGCGGTGGTGGAGGACTATGAATTGCATATTGCGCGTATCGACAGCCTTTCGCCCGAGTCTTCGATTTCGGCCCTGCGGGAGAAGATGAACCAGGTCGCCGAACTGGCGGATACAGTTGCACTGGGACCACAGCTGACCCTGGTGCAGGGAACGACGGTCCCGCTGGTAATGAATTCCCTCGTTGAGAGTCACATAAACTTCTACACCGGTCGGGGCCGTGTGCACGTGGAGCGATGGATCAAGAATTCGGGACGGTACTTTCCTCTCCTGCGGAAAATCCTGAACGAAGAAAAGGTCCCCGAGGAACTTGTGCACCTGAGCATGATCGAGAGCGGTGTGAACCCGAATGCGCGTTCCTGGGCGCGGGCCGTGGGTATGTGGCAGTTCATAAAGGGCACGGGACGGCTCTACGGGTTGCGCACATCGTTCTTTCTGGACGAGCGTCGCGATTTTGAGAAGGCCACCCGCGCTGCTGCACGGCATCTGCGCGACCTGTACGAGGAATTCGGCGACTGGTATCTTGTGCTCTCTGCTTACAACTCCGGAGCAGGGAGGATTTATTCCGGCATCCGGCGGACCGGCTCGACAGATTTCTGGGAGATGCGGCGCCGCCTTCCCCGGGAGACCCGCAACTACGTTCCGCAGTATATTGCGGCAACCTTGATCTCCTTAAACCCCACACAGTATGGTTTCGAATCCGTTGTGCCGTATCCTCCTCTCGTATTTGACACCGTACGCGTGGACGACGGCATTGATCTCTCTCTTCTGGCAGATTGTGCCGGCGTGGATGAGCAGACGATCCGGGATCTGAATCCGGAACTCATCCAATGGTGCACCCCTCCGGGCATCAAGCGTTATACGCTGCGCATTCCTCCGGGGCGAACGCAAATGTTCCGGGCAAAGTACGCGCAAATCCCGGAAAGCGCCAGACGCGACTGGGTCGTCCACACGGTGCGACGCGGTGAAACCCTCGGTGGAATTGCGGTTCGCTACGGTATTACTGTGGAGGTGCTCAAGGAAGCCAACCGGCTTGCGTCGGCAAAACGTCTTTCTGTGGGGAAACAGGTTGTCATTCCGGTGCCGCGCGGGTCACATCGGTTTGCTTCGCTCGTAAATTCTTCGGCCACGATGGAATCTGTGCGTGAAAGATCGCGACGCTCGGTTGACAGGACACGGGTCGCCAGGGCGTTGGCCCGCTCCACCCGACAGGCCTCCGCGGCGCAGCCCAGGGGAACAACGCGTATCGCGTACTCGGTGAAGAAGGGCGATACCATCGGACACATCGCTGAGTGGTTCGATTGCCGGGCTGCTGACATACGCAACTGGAATGACATCGCCTATGGCAGCCGTATCCGTGTCGGACAGACACTCGAGATCTACGTCCACGAGTCCAACGCGGCATCGTACAAACGCATTGAGGGAATGTCCTTCGCCCAGAAGGAAGCTCTCGCCAGCAAGACTGCCCGTCCGGCACGGTCGGCGACACCCGAAAACGGCGACAGCCATATCGTGAAATCCGGTGAGACGCTGGAGTCCATCGCCCACGATCATGGCGTCAGCATCGACCAGCTGAAGCATTGGAACCGTCTGCGAACATCACGCATCAACGGCGGTCAGAGTCTCGTCATCCACAAGAGTGCGCAGAACATGCGCATCGTGACGCCTCAGAGTTCTCCCGCTGCATCGCGCACGACAAGGGGTGGCAAGGCCGTCGTGTACATCGTTAAAAAAGGGGACACACTGTGGGATATCGCAAAAGCCTTTGAGGTCACACCAACAGACCTGAAGGCGTGGAACGATCTGGGCAGGAACAAGATTATTGCAGGACAGGAGCTGGTGATCAGGAAGTAGTGGAGGGGGAACGCATCACGTCACCCCTCCGTTACGATCGTTTTCCTAATCCTTCTCTTCGATCTTCTTCTCAATCCTCCGTTCGATCACCCGATCGCGCATTCCATGGCCTCCCTGCTGCAGGTGCTTTTTCCAGATCTTCTGTTGCTCGGGGTTGAGGATCGCCTTCACACCGAACTGATGATCCAGCATGGCGATTTTTTCCTGATATTGCAAATCAGAAACTTCCTTCATTTTCTTTTCAATCGCCGCCTTGTCGGGATTGGTTGCGCCGTACAGTTCCTCCATTTCCAATCTGGCGATGCGAATCTTGGCCTGCAGCGCCGTCTGTTTCTTCTGGAGGTCCAGACGCATCTTCTGCATCTGTGACTGCTGGTCTTCGCTCAAGTTAAGCTTGGCCATCATGTCCTGGCGTTCGTGCATCGGGCCTGTCCCGTCGCCGGGGCCCATCCCTCTGCCCATGCCGGTCCGGTTCTGAGCGAAGGCAAGCGTTCCCATCATTACCATCAACACCACTGCCACGAGTCGTCTCATGGAATCACCTATCGTTTATGTTGTGAGAGTACAGCACGCCGGTTACATGTGTTAGACCTCGTGGCGGGGTAAAGGTTTAACGTTTGACTTTCCCCGCCCCTTTCGCTATGTTCTTATGATCCTCGTGCGATCCGGAGCTTACTGTGCGGACTGCTGTCCATCGTCTTCTCCCCATCCTTGCGACTCTTGCCCTGATGCAGTTTTCCTCCTGCGGCGTCTGGGACTCCTTCACTGCATATTTCAACACCTATTACAACGCCCAGCGGGCGTTTACCGAAGCGCAGGATGAAGTGTGGGCGATGCCCGAGACCAAGGAATCCGGCCGGAATCTCTTGATTCCGTTCAACATCAGCCCGGGGACCAAGACCAAGTTCACATCTGTCATCGAAAAGTGCTCGAAGCTCCTCCAATATCATCCTGATGCCGGCCTGGTAGACGACGCGCTGATGATGATCGGGCGCTCTTACTACTATCAGAACGACTACCAGAAAGCCGAACGGAAGTTCACAGAATTGATCGACGGCTACCCTGAAAGCGACCTCGTTCTGCAGGCGCAGGTAATGCTCGCTTTTTCGTACTACAAAAGCAAGGAAGTGGAGAAGGCCACCATGACCGCCCAGCAAGTGCTGGATCTGGCAACGACCAGGGGTGAATACAAGGTGGCAGCCGAAGCGGCACTTGTGCTGGGGCAGATTGCTCTTGATGACAAAGCATACGCCCGTGCCCGTACTTTCTTCGAACAAGTGGGCGAGAATGGCGATACATCCGAAAAACGCGCGCAAGCGTTGATGAAGGTGGGAGAAATGTACGCCCTGGAGCGGAAGTACGTCGACGCCCGGGCTGCCTACGAGCGGGCGTATTCGCTGAGCACTTCGTATCTGGGGGAATACCGGGCCCGGATCAGCGTCGCACAAATGCTCAACAAGCAACAACGGTTCGGCGATGCAGAGGAAACGCTCCTTGCGCTCCGCTCCAACTCGAACTATCGTGAATTCTTCGGTCAGATTGAATACGAGCTGGGAAATGTTGACCGTGATCGGGGTGATATTCAGAAAGCCATCGAACAGTACGCGTACGTCGATACCGCTTATGCGCGCACGGAGGCGGCCGCAGATGCAAATCTCGCCCTCGGGATGCTGTATGAGACCGTCCTGTTTCAGTACGATTCTGCCCGTGCCGTCTACGAACGGGGACGAGGTGCCATCAACACTGCCGAATCGAGACTCCAGATCATCCGCAGGGCGGACTACCTTTCCCGATATGTAGTGTTCCGGAATGACCTCATCAAACTCGACAGTCTCCGTTACTCTGCCCTTCATATTTCCGATACGGTGCATGCAGCCGGGGGCGGCACCCGGACCGACTCCACTCGCAATGCCCGTGCCGACTCCACTCGCAATGCCCATGCCGACTCGACCGGACATTTGCCTGCAGTTGCGGCCGGACATGCACTCGCCGACACGACAGGACGCGCACTTGCAGATACGGCAAGGCCTGCGCATGCCGACTCAGTCAGGCTCGGGCTTGCCGACTCAGTCAGGCTCGCGCTTGCCGACACCGCACGCCGCGCCCAGGCAGACAGCACAAAGCCCCCTGTCCTGCAGCCGCCCGTCCCTCAGACACCCGCACTCTCGCTCGACACCATCAATGTCCGCCTCGCAGACCGCATGGATGACATCGCGGGATTGTTTTATGCCACCATGGGTCTTCCAGACTCGGCGCGGTTCTGGTACCATCGTCTATTGCGCGAGTATCCTGACAGCCGTGGGGCACCGCGTGCCCTCTACGTGCTCGCACGGATGGAAGGGGAAGATTCGAGCGGGACGCCGTTGTTCGCCGACTCGCTCCACAGGGAGATCATCCGGCGCTTTCCGGAATCGCCCTTTGCCGAAGAGTCCAGGCGTTTGCTCGGACTTCCGCCTACGGTTCAGGCTCCGGATTCGCTGGCTCAGAGCTACCGCCGCGCGACTGCACTGCTGCAAGCAGGAAAGAATGGAGCTGCAATTGATTCGTTCAGGGCTATCGTCCGCCGAGCCCCGGCCTCTCCGCTGGCGCCGCGGGCGTTGTATGCCGTCGGGTGGGTGTATGAGTTTCAAACCAGTCAGATGGACAGCGCAGGGGCAAATTACGAACGTCTGGTGGCGCTCTATCCGGGAACTCCGTATGCGCAGCGGGTGCAGCCGCGGGTGACGGAAATCCAGAGTGCCCGTCAGGCGAAGCTGGCCGCGCCCAAAACAGACACGACGTCGGCCGCCCAACCCAAAACGGGCACGATATCGCCCGCCCGGTCGAAGACGGACACGACATCGGTTGCCCGGTTAAAAACAGACACGACGTCGGTCGCCCGGTCAAAAACGGACACGACGTCGGTTGCCCAACCGAAAGCGGATACGACATCGGTTGTTCCGCCCGTGAAGACGCCGGAGAAAAGACCCGAAGAGATGGACCAGGAACAGGTGAACAAGCGCCGGCGAAGGGCAGCGGAGCCCGGCGCTGAAAAACTCGACAATTCAGACAGGATTCCTGACGACAGAGTACCTCGCTAATGCTCCACCTCCACAGCCGCGTATTAAGCCTCCGTCCAGTCGCCCCCAACGTCTTCGTATTGTCTCTGCATTGTCCCGAGTTGAGTACAACCGTCGCGGCCGGGCAGTTTGTCAACATACTGGTGCACGACGGCATAGAACCGCTGTTGCGCAGGCCGTTCAGCGTTTACCGCACCGAGGGTGATTCCATTGAGATCCTGTTCCAGCGGTTGGGCAAGGGCACTGCACTCCTGGCAAAGGTGCAGGAAGGACAGCTGCTTGATCTCCTCGGGCCCCTCGGCCACGGATATCATCTTAATGAACCGTCATTTGAGACGGCCGTTCTCATTGGCGGCGGACTCGGGGTAGCGCCACTGCCGGTCGCCACGGCGGGCCTGCGCTCTGCAGGCAAGAATATTGTTACACTACTGGGCGCGCGCACGGCCGGTCTGGTCATCGATGGGCATCTTCAAAATGTCCGCGTGGCCACCGACGATGGGACGCGGGGCCTTCACGGGACCGTTGTCGATCTTGCCGCCCATGTCTGGGATGCCCGGAACATTCCTCGGTCGCGCATTTTTGCGTGCGGACCCACACCCATGTTGCGCGCCCTCGCCGCCTGGGCGGTCTCGCGCAACATCCCGTGCGAGGTCTCACTCGAAGGTCAAATGGCCTGCGGCATCGGCATCTGTCAGGGGTGCCCTGTGGAAATTGTGGGGCAGGAACGGAAGTATGCATTGATGTGCAAAGATGGTCCGGTCTTCAACGCTCGGGACATCATTATCTGACATGAGACGGACGATCTGACATGACACGCACGGATTTCCAACTCGGAAGCGTACACTGCAAGAATCGCGTTTTCGTCGCTTCAGGGACGTTTGGTTACGGCGACGAGTGCCTGGATCTCGTGGATGTGGCGCGTCTCGGCGGCATCATGACGAAGTCGCTCTCGCTTAAGCCGCGGGACGGGAATCCTCCCCCCCGGGTCGTGGAAACGCCCGGCGGGATGCTGAACTCAATTGGACTTGCGAATATCGGCGTGCGTCGCTTCATCGCCGATAAACTTCCCATCCTACGGTCGATCGATACCACAATCGTGGCGAACATTGCGGCAAGCAGCGTGGATGAATACTGTGCCGTGCTGGATCTGCTTGAGGAAGCAGGCGGTGTGCACGCGTATGAAATCAACGTCTCATGCCCGAACGTCAAGGAGGGGGGACTTAACTTCGGCACCGACTGTGCGATGACCGCCGGAATCACCCGGCGACTCCGGGCGCGCACGGGAAAACCGTTAATCATCAAACTCACACCCAATGTCGCCCACATCTCCTCGTTTGCGCGCGCCGTGCAGGATGAAGGGGCTGACGCCGTGTCGGTCATCAATACGCTGATCGGCATGGCCATCGATGTGCGTACGCGCAAACCGCTGCTTTCGACAGTCACCGGCGGCCTCTCCGGCCCGGCCATAAAACCGGTAGCGCTGGCCAAGGTCTACGAAACCGCGCGCGCAGTCCACATCCCCGTCATCGGTATCGGAGGCATCATGTGCGCCACCGATGCCATTGAATTCTTCCTCGCCGGAGCGACCGCCGTGCAGGTCGGGACCGCCAACTTCATCGATCCGGCTGCCGCGGTTACAGTAGCCGACGGGATCGCAACCTGGTGCGACGAGCACGGTATTGACGACGTCGCGAAACTTGTCGGGGCGCTCGACGCGCAAACCGGTGTGTCGGTGCTGGAGAGCTGGTTGTGAAACGGTCAGAGGGGGAGTACCGCCGAACGCTCACCTACCTGTACGGCCTGCAGTACCGCGGCATCAAGTACGGCCTCAAAAACATCCGCGCACTCCTCAGAGCCTGCGGCAATCCGGAGTGCACATTCGCTGTCGTGCATGTCGCCGGCACAAATGGCAAAGGTTCCACCGCATCGTTCATCGCATCAATTCTTCAGGAAGCCGGCTACCGCACCGGGCTCTACACGTCCCCGCATCTCGTCGACTTCACCGAACGGATCCGGATAAATGGGGCTCGGATATCAGAAGAACGACTCGTGATGTATGCGCGGGAAATGAGGCCCGCTTTCGAACGGACGCAGGCGACGTTCTTTGAAGCCACCACCTGTATTGCCTTCCGGTACTTTGCAGACGAACGGATCGAGATCGGGGTGATCGAGACGGGTCTGGGGGGCCGTCTGGATGCCACGAACGTTGTGATCCCCGTGGTGAGCATCATTACCAACGTGGGAATGGACCACACGGAGTATCTGGGAACCACTCTCCGCGCCATCGCAAGGGAGAAGGCCGGCATTATCAAGGCTGGAGTGCCCGTGGTGACCGCGTCGACATCAGCTGAAGTGCTCGCGGTGCTTCGGTCCGCCGCAAAGAGCCGGGGAAGCGCATTTCATCACATGTGGGATGTCATTGCGCCATACATTGTGGGGAGCCGGAAGGGATGTTCAGAGGTCCGCTTCAGTGGTTCACGGTGGCGTATCCCGCCCGCGCGTCTCGGGTATCCGGGCGTGCACCAGGTCGACAATGCCGCCCTTGCCGTCTCTGCTCTGTCTCTTGCCGCGGGGCGGCACAGACTTGCCCGGCTCACACCCGGTGCCATTGTACGCGGGCTGAGGCATGTATTTCGCAATACCGGCCTTGGGGGACGGATGCAGACCCTTACCCACGACGGCGTTCAGGTCACGCTGGATGTCGCGCATAACCCTGACGGCATGAAAGTCCTGGCTGACACGCTGTCAGACCAGCACGTGGTGTATCCCGTGGCGGTATTCGGGATCGTGCGTGACAAGGATGCGGGTGCGGTGCTGGATGAACTACGCAGGGTTGCCCGGGAGGTAATCACTGTCGCGCCTACGACCGAGCGGGCCCGTAGCAGCCGCGAAATTGCGCGGATTGCCACCGAACGGGGAATTCTGGCGAAGGATGGCGGCAGTGTGTCCCGGGGGCTGGCTCTGGCCCTGAAGACGGTTCGTGCCGGCAATCCTCCCCCGCGGCGGAAGCTCCTCGTGGCCGGATCGCACTATCTGGTGGGTGAAGCGCTGCAATTTTTCAAGACGGCGGAAAGGCATGAAAAACCTTGACAAATATGCGGAAATTCTCTATACTCATTACATCATGACATTTCGCTGCACCGCCTGTTGTTCACATCTGTTCTATCGGTAACTCGTCCGCCCGACTATCCTTAATACTATTCCCCAGCAGTGACCTGAGTGCGTCGAAAACAGGAGCTGGCCATTACGCACTAACCAATTCACTTCGTGAGAGGCTTTTCATCCATGGCAATGGACATTTCGGAGCTCAAATCAAAAAAAATCATTGAGCTCAACCAAATCGCCAAGGAACTTAACATTTCCGGTTACAGCGATCTGCGCAAACAAGAATTGATATTCAAGATTCTTGAAGCGCAGACCGAACAGGGGGGCCTGAGTTTCAGCCGGGGGGTTCTCGAAGTACTGCCGGACGGTTATGGATTCCTTCGGTCGGTGGATTACAACTATCTACCGTCTCCCGACGACATCTACGTTTCGCCTTCACAGATCAAGAAGTTCAATCTCCGCACCGGTGATTCGGTCAGCGGGCAGGTGCGTCCTCCCAAGGAAGGTGAGCGGTTCTTTGCGCTGCTGCGGGTGGAGGCTGTGAACGACGAAAATCCCGATTCCATTCGTGAGCGTGTGCTGTTTGACAACCTCACGCCGCTGTATCCGAATACGAGTCTGAAGCTGGAAACCGCCCCGGGCGAGTATTCGATGCGCATCATGGACCTCCTGGCGCCCATCGGGAAGGGCCAGCGCGGCATGATCGTGTCGCCGCCGAAAGCCGGCAAGACCATCTTGCTTCAGAAGATTGCCAATAGCATCAGCCGGAATCATCCCGAAGTCAAACTGATCGTCCTCCTGATCGATGAGCGTCCGGAGGAAGTGACGGACATGGAGCGGTCGGTGAATGCCGAAGTCGTCAGCTCCACGTTTGACGAGCCGCCCGAGCGTCACGTGCAGGTGTCGGACATGGTACTCGAGAAATCGAAGCGACTCGTGGAAGCCAAGCGCGACGTAGTGATCCTACTGGACAGCATCACGCGTCTCGCGCGTGCCCACAATACGGTTGTCCCGCATTCCGGCAAGATTCTCTCCGGCGGCGTGGACGCGAATGCACTGCACAAGCCGAAACGGTTCTTCGGTGCCGCCCGCAATATCGAAGAAGGCGGCAGCCTCACCATCGTTGCAACGGCGCTCATCGAGACCGGCAGCCGCATGGACGAGGTGATCTTCGAGGAGTTTAAGGGGACGGGCAATATGGAAATCGTGCTCGACCGCAAACTGAGCGACCGGCGCATCTTCCCCGCGATGGACGTCAACAAGTCCGGCACCCGCAAGGAAGAACTCCTCATCGACGCCGACGATCTGAACCGCATCTGGATCCTCCGGAAGCTTCTTGCAGAGATGAATACGGTGGAGGGGATGGAGTTCATGCTCGAGAAAATGCGCGGCACGAAATCGAACAAGGAATTTCTCCGGTCGATGAGCAGCTAGCGTTCGCCGGGCACCTTCACAATCATTCGTAGCTCTGAACTTCCACAGGGGACAACCGTTGCATCCTTCGTCCCGCCGCACTCCGGCGGGACGAAGATTCTGTTCCGCTCCCATCCCTCACCTCTTACGGCATTTCACAAAATTCTACTCTCAGGACCGATGTGCCGACCTCTTCGATGTTGCGCACGCGAGAGACAAACTAACCAGGAGATAACGTCACAATGGCATCCGACACGGTGGTGGTGATCGGTGCGGGGACTATGGGGAGTGGTATCGCCCAGGTCTTTGCCCACTATGGATTCAATGTCACCCTCGTCGACCTCCAGGCATCGTCCCTGGATCGTGCGCTGGTGACAATCGGTAAAAGCCTCGATCGTATGATCAAGAAGGGTACCATTGGCACAGAGCGGCGGGACGAAACCCTGTCGCGCATCAGGGTCGGCACCGATATCATGGGCGCGCTCACCGGCGCCGAAATCGTGGTCGAGGCGGTATTCGAGGATCCGGGTGTGAAGAAGGCCCTGTTCCGCGAGATAGACCCGGTGTGCGGACCTGAAGTCATCCTCGCGTCAAACACTTCCTCCATTTCCATCACGATGATTGCCGGAGCTACGAGCCATCCGGGAAGGGTGATCGGCATGCATTTCATGAATCCCGTCCCGGTCATACCGCTTGTGGAGGTTGTCCTCGGACACGCAACATCTCCGGATACTGTGCAGGCGGTCAGGGCGATATGTGCGCGGATAGAAAAGACCCCGGTGGAAGTGGCGGATTCCCCGGGATTTGTGGCCAACAGAATGCTCATGCCGATGTTGAACGAGGCTATGTTTGCCGTGATGGAAGGTGTGGCCACCCCTTCGGCTATTGACACGGTGATGAAGGTCGGGTTGAACCATCCGATGGGAGCACTCGAGCTCGCGGACTTTATAGGGTTGGACGTGTGCCTTGCCATCATGAACGTTCTCCACGAAGGCTTTCTTGATTCAAAGTACCGTCCATGTCCGCTCTTGAAGCGCATGGTTGCGGAGGGAAACCTGGGGAGAAAGAGCGGGCACGGGTTCTATGCGTATCCCTAGACTCCTGAAGGCAGCCGGGGGGGAACCTTCCCTTGCTTAAATGAATTCTACACATTACATTGGCGAATATATCACAATCATCCGGGAGGTCTTCTGATGAAACAGACACTGACCATAGTTTGCCTGGTGGCGATTCTGCTTGCGGGAACTCACACAGCATCACAGGCGCAGAATGTCAGGTGGATTGTCGGTGGCAACATGGGACTGGGGATCTCGAGCGGTGGATGGGGGGGTACGAGCGCGGGTTTCAATTTCGGCCCCATGGCTGAAGTTGTCTTTTCGAAACAGTTCGCCATCGGGACGGAATTCAACATCAATACGACATCAGGGACGCCGATCGAATGGGCGGACTACTTCAAGTACTATATCCTGGTCAAGGGTTCTACGCTGAAACCGTACGTGGATGGCGGCTTCAGCCTCATCTTCGTCACAGGGGGTCCGTATTTTGGCATTCGCTTCGGAGGCGGTGTTGGTTTTCTCGTGGCAAAATCAATCTACATAGGTCCGGATATCCAGCTAGGTCCCGTGTTTGTTACCGGATCGACCATGTTCGCCTTCCTGATTCGGGGGGCTTTCCGATACGAGCTCTGACAGAAGCAGCTCTGACACCACATACCATTCAATAGCCTGGAGGCGGCCGTGAAGAAGATTGTGCTATCTGTTGTATTCCTTATGCTCATGACCAATCTGGCCATGAGCCAGGTCAGCTTCGGCGGGGGCGGACAGCTGGGATTTTCCATAGCCATGTTTCCCGACCCGTTGAAAGACTATTACGGCATGGGGTTCGGATTTGGCGGGCACGGAGATGTCAACCTCATGAAATTCCTCACTGTCCGACTGAACGTGGACTACTACATGTTCGGCTTCGACAACAAAAAGTACGGTGAACTCATAGCCAAAGATCAGGGCGTCGCAGCAGGCGACATTACTATGGAAGGATTGCGGATAGGTGCGTTGGGATTGATGATCAACGGTATTGGAAAGATACCCACCAAGAGCATCGTCACCCCGTACGGCATCCTGGGTTTCGGCTTGTATATGATGAGCGCCAGTGATCCCAAGGTGAGCTACAAGGGGCAGGATGTGACACAGCAGCTCGGGTTGGGGAAAACAGAATCCTCAACGGAATTCGCATTGAATTTTGGCGGGGGTTCCGAGTTCCAGGTCGGCAACCTCAAGCTATACGCTGAGATCAAGTTCGTCATGATCTTCACAAAAGGGAGCAACTCAAACCATCTGCCGATATCTTTCGGGGTCACTATTCCCTAGTGCCGATTTTGCGCAGAAAACGCAGGAATCCGCAGCCGACCAAATCCTCCAGAACTTGATTGAAACTTTTCAGATTCTTATCTTGTTATGATGGTATTGGGAATAGGAAGAGGTTTATATTTCATTCACTATCTGGAGCCTTAAGATGAAGAAGCTTGCACTTGTTGCCACAGTGGTCGGTTTGGTCGCTCTCATGTCCTTCAGTGCTTCTGCACAAGGCAAGTTTGCCCTGAATATTGGTGCGGATGTCTTGGTCCCTATGGGGAGCTTCAGCGATGCGGTGAGCATCGGATTTGGCGGGACTGCCCGTGGCGAGTACGCATTCACCCCGCAGCTCTCTGGGACATTCAGGACCGGTTACTTGATTTGGACAGGTAAATCGGTGGAAGGTCACGATCTCGGTAACTGGTCTGGAATTCCGATCCTCATTGGCGGCAAATACTACTTCCAACCGGAAGGGAAGATGCGCTTCTACGGAATGGCCGAACTTGGCCTCATGATTCTTTCGGTCTCGACCCCGGAAGTCAAGGTTGGCAACATCGTGGTTCTCCCGTCAGGCTCCGCCAGCTCCAGCGAATTCACGATTGCACCCACGGTCGGCCTTGAGGTCCCAGCGGGTCCCAAAGCCACAATCGACTTCGGGGTTGGATACATGCTCATAGCCTCCTCAGGTTCGGCCAGCAACCTCACCGGCCGAGTCGGCTACAAGTTCATGCTTAACTAACAGGCATGCATTTAGAAAAGGGAAGCCCCACGGGGCTTCCTTTTTTTTTGTCCACACAAGGCAAAGGACCCTGGGAAAATCCCCGGACTTCAGCCCCCTACAGCCCACATGCCCCATCGCATCCCTCTAATTCTAATCGTCATTGCGGCTTTTGCGCCGGCCTCCGCCCGATCGGAAGATTCTTCCAGGGTCGTCCTCAGGTTCGGCGGCGACGTACTGCTTGGCGGGCATTATGAAGAGGCTGCCCGTCGCGATCCGGACAAAGCCTTCCGCGGATTTACCCTCTTCCAGGAATCGGATCTTTCCATTGTGAACCTGGAGAATCCCGTCACTATACGGGGAACAATTGTCCCCAAACCCTTCAATTTCAGGATGCAGCCCCGTTTCCTGGGGAGTCTCAAGAAGGCCGGCATTTCCGTTGTTAATCTCGCAAATAATCACATCTTTGATTATGGAAGGGAAGGTCTGGAGGACACATTCCGTCATCTGGATTTGGCCGGGATACGGCATATCGGGGCCGGCAACAACAGCACGGAAGCCCACACCCCCCATATCCTCACAAAGGGGCACCAAACGGTCGCGGCCTTCGGCTACTACGCTGGAGGGGAGGCTCCGGGTGCCGGCAAGAATACCGCCGGCGTAGCAGTGCGAGACATTCGTCTTGCCAGCCGCGACATCAAGGTGGCAAGAGAAGAAGGAGCGACGTATATTGTAGTTATTCTTCATTGGGGAACCGAAAAGGCCGACACGCCGAGTGCTGCCCAGCGGTGGTTTGCCCATTCGCTCATTGATGCCGGCGCTGACGCCGTAATCGGGCATCATCCCCATGTTTTGCAGGGTATCGAGCGTTACAAATCGGGTGTGATTGTGTATTCGCTCGGCAACCTTGTTTTCGGAGGTCTCAGGAGGAGCACCTATACTGCCGGAGTATTCGAAATCGGGTTGAGCAGTCAGGACACGACCTACCGTCTCATTCCGGTAGGAGTGCGCAATTGGCACCTCGAGGAGTTGATGGGAGAGGATTCATTGCGTGTGTGGCGACGGGTCCAGGAGCTGTCGAAGAGTTTTCCACATACCATACCGTAATAACATGGAGACGTCATGAAATCAAAAGGCTGTATGATCTCTGCCGCGGTTCTCATCGTTATCGCCGTTGTCGTCGGAGGTATCTTCCTCTGGGGTCTGGGAGTCTACAACAACCTGGTGGGCCAGGATGAGACGGTCCGTAAATCATGGAGCGACGTTGAAGCGCAGTACCAACGGCGTCTGGATCTGATCCCGAATCTGGTGAACACCGTGAAGGGGTACGCAACGCAGGAGCAGACGGTATTTATCGGCGTCGCGGAGGCCCGCTCAAAAGTGAGTCAGATGACCGTGACCAAAGAAGTTCTCGAAGACCCGCAGGCGTTTGCAAAGTTCCAGCAGGCACAGGACCAACTCTCCAGCGCGTTGTCGCGCCTCCTCGTTGTTGCGGAACAGTACCCGCAATTGAAGTCGAACGAGAATTTCATGGATCTGCAGAAGCAACTTGAAGGAACCGAAAACCGGATCACCGTGGCACGCAGCCGGTACAACGAGACCGTGCAGGCATTCAACACGACCATCCGCCGTTTCCCGGCGTCGATGGTTGCCGGATTCACCGGCTTCAAAGAGAAGGCCTACTTCCAGGCGAAGGAAGGTGCGGAGGAAGCGCCAAAGGTCACTTTCTAGGGACTGAATGTCTCAACTTCTTGATCCACTCCGGTTGATCCGGGTTTGCCGCCAGCGTTGGCCCGCAAGGGCAATACTGGCGGCACTCATACTCTTCTGTGCCATCGGGGGCGCCGCCCAAACGCAAACCCCGATTCCAGTGCTGCGCGAGTATGTAACCGATCAGACGGGGACATTGTCGTCCGGAGAGCTCGCTTCGCTGAACGCCCGCCTCCGTCAGTTCGAAGATTCCACTTCGACGCAGATTGTGGTTGTGCTTCTTCCCACGATCGGCCGGGATGTGCTGGAGGAAGTGAGTCTGAAGATTGTCGAGGCCAACAAGGTCGGGCAGGAGAAGAAGGATAACGGTGCGCTTCTGCTGGTCGTGATGAACGATCGCTTGATGCGCATCGAAGTGGGGTATGGCCTTGAAGGAGTGCTCACCGATGCGTTGAGCGCGCAGATCATCCGCCGCGAAATTGCGCCCCGTTTCAAAGCCGGTGACTACGCAGGGGGCATTGACGCCGGCGTCGAGGCCATCATGAAGGCAACCCGGAACGAGTATACGGCGGATCCGCGGGCGGACAATCAGGACACGATGTTTTCGTTCCCTTTCATTGTGTTCCTCATTATTCTGTTCATCGTCATTTCGCGCATGCGCCGGAACACCCGATTCATCGGCGGCGGATTCCCACCGGTAGGAAGGGGATGGGGAGGCGGCGGGAGCAGCTGGGGCGGAGGTTTTGGTGGAGGAGGGGGTTTTGGCGGTGGAGGCTTTAGCGGCGGGGGTGGGTCCTTTGGCGGGGGTGGCTCGAGCGGCAGCTGGTGAGCGCAATGACCACGACTCCGACATCACGCAGCAGACTCGCAAGGCCGGATATCTCACCATCCGATTCCCCGGTGTCAACGGCGCTCTTCTCGGCACGCCGCCTCCTGGAATGCAATTCCCTTTTTGCCGAGCACTTCGTCTCCTTCACCGATGGACAGCCCGACGGGCTGTCTCTTTCCGCCTTCGCAGGTTCCCGGAATACCGCGCTTACGAGGGAAGTTGCACGCATGATCAACAGCACGGACCCCGTGCGTTTTCCGGTCGTCAAGGAAGTGCTGCTTCCCACCCGGGAGGGTGAACGGCGGTTCCTGCTGTCCGCACTTCCGTCCACGTACGACGGCAAGCGGGTGGTGCGGGTTGTGATACAGGACATCACCCAGTACAGCGACAGGGCGCGGCAGGCGGAAGAAGCTGAAGCCCGGTACCGGATCTTTGTGGAGTCCGGCAGCATCGCCATTGCACTTGTGCGCGAAGGCGTCTTTGTGTATGTCAACAAAGGATTGCTGGACCTGCTCGGCTACATGTTCGTCGAAGAAATGGTGGGGAAGGAGGTCCCGCAGTTCTTTGCTGCGCGTGACCGCAAGGCAGTGGCGGAGTACGGACGCAGTAACGAAAACGGCACAACACTGCCGCCGTCCATTGAATGTACCGCAGTCCGGAAGGGCGGCTCGCGGGTCCGCGTGCAAATCCGCGCCGAGCTCCTGACCGTCGAAAACTCGCCGACCCTCCTGTGGCACTGCCTGGATGTCTCGCCGTGGCGTGATGCTGAAGAGGCGGTCGAGCGGAAGGCGCGCGAGAACGAAATACTCGAGCACCTTCTGGATGCCGTCCATCAGTCGGCCGACCGTGCCGGGGTGCAACGTGCCACGCTGGCAGCATCTGTGCGATGGCTCGGCTATGAATGCGGAGCCCTTTTTGTCCCTGCGGCCAACGGCACATCCCTACTGCTTGAGATGGAGGAACATCTCTCTCCTGCGCTGAAAGAGAAGCTGCAGGAACTTCCCGCTGCGGAAGGATTGATGGGGTTCCTGACGAAGACCATGGAACCGGTGCGCCTCACCATTGCCGAGTACCCGGCACATCTTCCGTTCCGCGGCTTGTTTGAAGGCGAGGGGATCCATGCCGTTGCATTCCTGCCACTGGTGCATCAGGACACGCTTTCCGGGATTCTGATGTTACTCACTACGAAAGAACATGACGTGCCATCCTACCACGAGGATTTCCTCGGTGTGTTGGCCCGGCATCTCGGGTTTTCCCTGGCAAAGGCGGCGACCTATCACGCGATCCAGCGTCGGGCAGACTCCTACCAGGACGCCATCGAGCGGGTGGCGGGAGTTGTCTATGTCGCAGGGGCGAACGGTACATTCCTCTACTGCAGTCCGGTCGTGGAGCGACTGACCGGCTACAAAGTGCGGGAGATCACTTCGACGCCGGATGCCTGGCGCGCGGCGGTCCATCCCGACGATCGATCCATTGCGGCGGAACGGATCAGCAGGCAGGCCGGCACACAGGACGAGTTTGTTCTGGAGTACCGCATGTTGCCCAAGGGGAAGGCGTCGTATATACGGGTTCGCGATGCGGTGCGGTATCTCCGCGCGGAGGATGGGACCGTGCATGCGATGTACGGACTCGTCACGGACATCGCCGATCCTCAGGCGATCCGGCAAGCGATGCAGCCCGTGCCGGAGTCACGTGCGTCACGCAGCGACGGTATGGACGAGTTTGTCCATGTTGTCTCGCACGATCTGAAGGAACCATTGATCACCATCGCCGGTTATACTAAGCTCCTGCTCGATGACGGTGACGCGGCATTGAATGAGGAAAGCAGAGAGCAGTTGCAGGCCGTGATGCGGTCCAGCGTGCGCATGAAACAGCTTATCGATGATCTGCTCACCCTCTCGCGGATCGGCCGCGTGCCGGCAAGCCAAAAGATGGTCCCTGTCGGCGCATTGCTGGAGGATCTGGTACTCGACCTGGAGTATTTCCTCCGGGATCGGCGGGCCCGTGTGGAATTGTCACCGACGCTTCCATCCGTCCGGTGCGATCCAACAGAACTGGGAATCGTCTTCCGCAATCTCATTGTGAACGGTGTGCTCCATAACGTGCAGGAACTGCCGATGGTACGGGTCGAGGCAACTGAGGATGGAGGTGGAGTCACATTCGCGGTGACTGACAACGGTGTCGGCATCGATCCGGCGGATGCCGATCGGGTGTTTGCAATCTTCCAACGCTTGCAACCAGCGGACGATCGCCCGGGCACAGGCGCGGGTCTGACGATCGTCAAGAAAGTTGTCGAGGGCTTCGGGGGAAGAATCTGGTTTGAATCCACGCCGGATGTCGGCTCAACCTTCTTCTTCACGGTGCCGTCCAATGGATGAAAAGACCACTGTCCGCCTGCTCCTTGTTGAGGACAACAAGGATTTTGCCCACCTCGTCCAGCTCTTCCTGAGACGGCATAGCGGAGCGGCGTTCGAAGTCCGCTGGGCCGCGAATGGACGCGATGCGTTGAAGGAAATCGAAGCCGATGCCGATCTGGATGTCATTCTCATGGACTACTTTCTCCCCGGAAAGAACGGCCTGGATGTCACGCGCGAAATCCGGGAGCGGGGGATCCTCATCCCTGTGGTGTTTCTGACCGTCAACAAAGACTTTGACCTTGCCGTGGAAGTGCTGAAGCTCGGCGTTGAAGACTATCTCGTTAAGGAGGAGATCTCGACCCCCGTGCTGCCCAAGACCATCCTGAGTGTCATTGAACGGCAGACCTTGCGCGACGAGTTGACGGAGCTGGAGATATCCCGGAAGCGTTTGCAGGTGATTCAGGAGCTTGTCGTGAAGATCATCGGAGAACTCCGCGCGCCGATGTCCGGAATGCGGAAGGGTGTTGACGGGCTGCTTGAGGTCCATGGTGAAGACAATCTGCGCGCGTATCTCGTCATCATCCGGGACAACCTGATCCGGATGGAAAGAAAGATGGTGCGGTTGGGCGAACTCAGGACGGACAGGACCATTCCCTACGTCAGGGATATCCGGATGTTTGATCTCTCGGAGGAGGCGCCCCAGCAATGAAGTGCAGGATAGCGGTCGCGCAGATTGATGCGGTCCTGGGTGATCCGTCCAAGAACATCGCGATCCATTGCGAAGCAGCGGAGCGTGCACGGCAGGCCGGTGCACAGATGGTGCTTTTCCCGGAGTTGAGCCTCACCGGGTATTCTGTGAAGGATCTCAACTGGGATCTCGCGATTCGCACCGTTGCGCCGCCTGATGTCTATGCCCCGCTGTTGGAGCTGAGCCGTGGCATCAGCATCGTTGCGGGCGGAATTGAAGAAGGCGATTCGTTCGGTATTTACAACTCAGCATTCCTGTGTGAGGACGGCCGCATGCGCTCCGTGCACCGGAAGGTGTATCCGCCGACGTACGGGATGTTTGAGGAGATGCGGTATTTCAGCCGGGGGGATGTGGTCCGTGCGGTTGACACGCGCATCGGCAGGATCGGCGTGCTTGTATGCGAAGATCTCTGGCATATTGCTCTGCCGTATCTTCTCATGCTGGATGGGGCAGAGATGGTTGTGTCGCTGACGGCGAGTCCCACGCGTCTTGGCGGGGATGCGGGATCGCTACGGTCTGCTGATGCCCTCGGCGAGCATCACCGCACGTACGCCCGGCTGCTCTCGGTGTACCTGGCGTTCTGCAATCGCGTGGGGTTCGAAGACGGCGTGAATTTCTTCGGCGGTTCGGAAGTGATCGGCCCGGCGGGCGATGTCAAGGTGAAAGCACGGTTATTCGAGCCGGATCTTCTTTTTGCGGACCTGGACGACAACGAGATACGGCGCGCTCGCCGTTTTTCCCGTCATACGCTCGATGACGATCCGGCGCTGGTGATGCGTGAGCTCGCGCGGCTGCTCGCGCGCTGACATCCGGACTGCTCAGATGCCCAGGAACAACCTCTGGGCAAGGTAGTCCGGCAACCGTGCAGCAAGTATTGCGGAGGCCGTGGTTTCGATATTGTAGTCAACCCGCATGACTTCAAACGTCGCAGCCGTCGTATCAAGCAGCCCGAATGAAATCCGGGGGTTTCCATCGCGTGCCTGTCCCACACTTCCAACGTTGATCAGGTACCGCAGCCCATCCCGGAACGTGTTGACGGAGCCGTCTTCTCCAACGATGACGGGGATGTGTGTGTGGCCGATAAAGCAGATGCGCGTGCTGAACGCCATGAAGCAGCGTTCGGCGTCCGGCCATGCAAAGATGTACCGCCAGTCTTCAGGGTTCAGGGGGGAAGCATGAGCAAGCGTGATGTCGTCCACCACCCGCAGCATGGGCAACCCGCGGAGATACTCCACGTTGGCTTGTGTCAGATGCGTTCTTGTCCACCGGATGGCGCTCTTACCATAGATATTGAAGTGGTCAAGCGGCAATTCGTCAATTGCGCCGCTGTCGTGGTTGCCTTTGACGACAGCTGAGCACCGTTCCTGGACAATTTGGATGCACTCGTTTGGCGACGGCCCGTAGCCGACAATGTCTCCTAAACAGTACACCCGGTCAACGGAGAGACGGTCAATAACCTCGAAGGTCCGCTGGAGGGCCGTAAGATTGGAGTGAATATCTGATATAACGGCTATCCGCATGGCCCAATTCGTTTAGACTTGAAAATCTACGAAAAAATGACATATATGCAAACACAATTACACATGCCATTCAACCGGGACATACTCGCGCTTGATGCGAGGGGAGAGGCGCTGCGTATCACAGAGCGCGTTCGCACACAGGTGTTTCACGTGCTCCACAAGCGCGGAGTGGTTGTGGCCGTCTCAGGCGGGCTGGACAGTGCTACCTGTGCTGCGCTGTCGGCTCTCGCGGTCGGGAAAAGTCATGTGCTGGCCCTCCTCCTCCCTGACCGGCATTCCTCGATCGACTCCACACGCCTGGGCAATGAGCTGGCGGGAGCCCTCGGCATTGAAGTTCTCACCCGGGATATCACCCCTCTCCTTGAATCCGCGGGATGCTATCGAACACAACTGGAGGTGGTACGATCTGTTTTCCCTGAGGCTACGCCGGAGTGGACATTCAAGATCACGCTCCCCTCGTTGCTGGATCAGGAACGGTTGAACATGCCACGATTGACCGTGCAGACGCCCCGGGGTGAAATGCATACCCAGCGCCTCAACCACAGCGACTATCTCACACTCGTCGCAGCCACGAACTTCAAGCAGCGTATCAGAACGATGCTTGCCTATTTCCATGCCGACGCCCGCAATTTTGCAGTGTGCGGCACACCCAACCGGCTGGAATACGATCAGGGCTTTTTTGTCAAAGGGGGCGACGGGCTGGCGGACTTCAAGCCGATCGCGCATCTGTACAAGGCGCAGGTGCGCGCAGTTGCGTCGGCGGTGGGGGTTCCTGAGGAAATCATTGCGCGCACACCGACCACGGATACATTCCCGCTCAGCCAGGGACAGGATGAATTCTATTTTGGGGTTCCGCATGACCTGATGGATCTCTGCCTGTATGGATGCAACAACGGGTATCCTGCGGCCGAGGTCGCGGCTGCCCTTCAACTCAACCCCACTGTTGTCGAGCGGGTCTATCGGGAAATCACCGGCAAGCGTCGCACGACATTGCCTCTTCATCTCCCTGCACTCCTGGTGGATGAAGTCACCGAAATCAAGCTCATGGAGGATCAGGCCCTGTGTGCGGCATCGCCGGAATCATAAATTTCGGTGACCAGCGCCCTCCACCGGATCTTGACCGGCTCCGGGGGATGGCGCGGGCACTCCGTCACCGTGGGCCCGACGACTCGGCGATCTACAGGGACCGGCGGGCCGGGCTGGTACATACCCGGCTATCGATTATTGATCTCACGACCGGTGCGCAGCCTCTCGCGAATCAAGACGAATCACTCTGGATCGTCTACAACGGCGAGCTGTTCAACTATATCGAGATCAAACGTGATCTTGAAGCCGCCGGCCACGTGTTTCGCACGCGGTCGGATACGGAGGTCGTCCTTCATGCGTATGAAGAGTACGGCATCGATTGTTTTACCCGTTTCAACGGACAGTGGGCACTGGCCATCTGGAATGTGCGCGAAGGTTCGACTCCTTCTGGCCCGTGACCGCATGGGGGTCCGGCCGTTGTTCTTCCATGTGAGCAATAACCGCCTCTGGTTTGCCAGCGAGGTAAAGGCGTTGTTCGCCGACAATGAGGTGCCGCGGACTTTTTCGTCTTACGGGTTGAATCAGGTGTTCACATTCTGGAGCACGGTGGCGCCTGCGACCGTGTTTGAGGGAGTGAAGCAACTCCGTCCCGGGACCGTGCGCATCTATCAGCGCGCTGGCACGTTCAGCCAGAAGTGCGTCTGGGCTCCTGCGTTTGCCGGGGATCAGGCGTCGTCACGCATGCCGTTACGCGATGCCGCCGAACGGCTCAAGGAGCGGCTGGTTGAGGCAACGACGCTCAGGCTCACCCGCGCGGATGTGCCGGTCGGGAGTTACCTTTCGGGTGGACTTGACAGTTCGGTGGTCGCTTCGCTCGGATTGGCGGCGCATCCCGCCGACTACCGCACCTATTCGGTGCGCTTTGCCGATGCCGAGTTCGATGAATCATACTACCAGCGAATGATGGCGCGGCACCTGGGAAGCACTCACAGGGAAATCGCAGTGACGCGTTCCGACATTGCGCGCGTGTTTCCTGAGGTGATACGCCACACGGAGGCGCCGGTCCTTCGGACCGCCCCGGCACCGATGTACATTCTTTCCGGTCTTGTCAGAGAGGACGGCATCAAGGCGGTGTTGACGGGGGAGGGAGCTGACGAGCTACTGGCCGGCTATGACCTCTTCCGTGAATCGGAAATCAGAAGATTCTGGGGACGCGCGCCGGAGTCCGCCGTGCGGCCGCTTCTCTTCCAGCGGCTTTATCCGTATCTTGCACGATCGCCGCAGTCCGCACAGGCGCTGGCCCACAATTTCTGGAAGCAGGGGATTGACCGCACGGACATTGCGTGGTTTTCCCACGAGCCACGCTGGCGCACGACGATGCAACTCCGGAGATTTCTGCGTCCGGAATTCCGTTCCGTCGAACCGGAGGCGGAGTTCATCGAAGGTGCAGTGCCTTTGCCCGGGAAGATTTCACAATGGGGATCTCTGGAACGCGCCCAGTACATTGAGATCGTCACTCTCCTCTCGGGATATCTCCTTTCTTCGCAAGGAGACCGGATGCTCATGGCACATTCGGTGGAGGGACGGTTTCCGTTTCTGGATGCCGGAGTGATCGACTTTTGTCTTGCGCTTCCTTCAACGCATAAGCTGACCGGTCTCAGGGAAAAAGTCATTTTGAAAACTCTTGCTCACGGCGTCATTCCGGAAGAAATCATCAACAGGCCGAAACAGCCTTACAGGGCCCCCGACGCGCTGAGTTTTCTTGTCGATGCGCCGGAGTATGTCGCCGAGATGCTGTCCCCGGAATCGTTGGACAGTGTGGGCGTGTTCGACACCAGGACTGTTACGATGCTCCACGAAAAATGCCGCCGGGTCGTCCGGGAACAGGGAAACGACGCGCTGCTGAGCAACACCGACAACATGGGACTGGTGGGAATTCTCTCAACGCAACTGCTGCATCACGAAATTCTCAGGGGGGGGAATGCGGCCCCTACGCAAGACCGCACGATACCAGAGCGACTCATCGAAAAAACATGAATCCAACACACGGTGAAATCCGGACCGCTGTACTGCGGTTCCTCCAAACGAACCTTCTGTTTGATGAAACCCGGCAGATTCCCGATGCGCAATCCCTGCTCGGCGCAGGCATCGTGGATTCCACGGGGATACTCGAGTTGATAGGCTTTCTGGAGCAGACGTACGACGTGAAATTTCGTGATGATGAGCTTGTGGCTGAGAACTTCGATTCGCTGGGTGCGATCACTTCCTTCATGTCTGCAAAACTGAGCGGCACATGATCTTCCGGAGTCCGGGGGAAGGCGGAGGAACAGTCCATGCTACTTCATAACTATCTCTCTTACGCGGCGCAACAGCATCCGAAGAAGACAGCGCTCGTGGCGGGTGGCGGGCGGTGGACGTATCACACCCTGGATGAGCACGCATCTGCAATAGCGGGGCATCTTCATGCCCGCGGGCTTGTTCGGGGTGATCGGGTAGCGGTGTATCTGGAGAATAATGTCGAAGAGGTCGCTGCGATTTTTGGTGTGCTGCGTGCCGGCGGGTGTATCGTGGTCGTCAATCCGACGACACAGGTTGATCGCCTCGGCTTCATCCTGTCACACTGCGGGGCACGGTTTCTGATCGCACCGGTGGACAAAAAGGGCCTGGTGTTGCGTGCGATCGAGCAGGGAGCGGGGTCGGCGGAGGTCATATGGGTAGGAGGTGCCCCCCCTGAAGGGAAGGGTGTGTCGTTTGATGATTTTTTGAAGCCGCTGAAAGCGGTCACGCTGCCACGGGTTATTGACGAAGATCTTGCCTCCATTATCTACACCTCGGGTTCTACCGGTAAGCCGAAGGGGGTGACGCACCTCCACCGGACCATTGATGTTGCCGTCGACTCCATCATCGAGTATCTCGGGAACAATGATGAAGACGTCATCCTGGACGTGCTTCCGCTCTCGTCCAGCTACGGGCTCCTGCAGCTGCTTGTCACTGTGAAAACCTGCGCGCGGTTGGTGTTGGAGAAGGGGATCGGATACCCGTTTGAAATCATCAAGAAGATTCGTGAGGAAAGGGTAACCGGCATGGCCGGGGCGCCGACCGTCTGGGCGATACTCCTGAAGCTGGAGAACATAAGACCGTCTGATGTCGCCTCATTACGGTTTATCACGAACGCGGCGGCGGCCTTGCCTGCCAGTTTCGTGCCACGTCTGCGGGCTGCGTTTCCGAAAACGAAGCTCTTTCTCATGCACGGGCTGACGGAATGTCTCCGCACAACGTACCTCCCGCCGGATCAACTCGACACCCGTCCGACATCTGTGGGCACGGGCATGCCCAATGTGGAGCTCTGGGTGCAGGATGCGAACGGTAACCGTCTCCCGCCGGGGGTTCCGGGCGAGATGGTGGTGCGCGGATCGAACATCATGGCCGGATACTGGGGTGATCCCGAGGCAACGGCCAGGATGATTCTCCCCGGGCGCTATCCCTGGGAGCGCATTCTCCGGACAGGCGATCTGTTCAGGTCCGATGAAGAAGGGTACTTCTATTTCGTTGCCCGCAGCGACGAACTCATCAAGAGCCGGGGCGAAAAGGTCAGTCCGATCGAAGTGGAAGACGTCGTCTACCAGATGCCGGAGGTGCTGGAAGTCCGGGTCATCGGTGTTCCCGACCAGGTGCTCGGTCAGGCGATCCGTGCAGAAATCGTTCTCAAGGACGGACAGCAGTTAAGCGTGCAGCACGTGAAGGCGCATTGCCACAAGCACCTGGAAGATTTCAAAGTGCCGCATCAGGTGGAGTTCGTTGCGAGCCTCCCGAAGACGCAGGGGGGGAAAATCAAACGGTCGACGGAATCATGAAATACTGTCTCATATGCGCGGTGCTTCTCCTCTCCGGCTGCCGGGGAGATTCGCCGCAGGAAGGTCCATTGAATATGAAGGGCGACGTGTCTGCCGATCTTGCCGCGGTGAAAACGATGCGGGTATTCTTCGGGCATCAATCGGTGGGGAAAAACCTTCTGGACGGTTTGCTGGAAATCGCCCGGTCGCGGGGTGATTCGGTCCAGATTGCCGCACTCTCTGCCGATGGCATGCCTGCGGCTGCCGGCATCGCTCATGCATACATTGGCCAGAATCAGGACCCCGGGTCGAAGTGCGATTCCTTCCTGTCGACGGTGACACGGATCGCCGGTAACGAGCCTGATGTTGTCTCTATGAAATTCTGCTATGTGGATATTGAAGAACGGAGCGACCCGCAAGCAATATTTGACCGGTACCGGAAAACGATAGAAGGGGTCCGGGAGGCTGCTCCCCGCGCCAGGATCCTGCACATGACTGCTCCTCTGACTGCCCGGACTCCAACCTGGAAACAGTTGGTGAAGAGGCTTCTGGGTCGTGGCGGTTCGGGGGATGAGGCGGCGAAGATGCGGGCGCAGTTCAACCGGTTGATGCGGGAGGGGTTTCCGGGGGATGGGCTCTTCGACCTGGCCCGCTATGAGTCGACATTTCCCGATGGCCGGCGTCACACGGTTGACATCGACGGTACCGAAGCAGAGTTCCTGGTGGATGAGTACACGAGTGATGGCGGGCATTTGAACGAGCGGGGGCGCAGTGCGGTAAGTGGAGAGCTGCTGCATGTTCTGGCATCGATGAAACTTCGCTAAGGTGATGGCCTCAGTGTAAGGAGTGGTATTTGTTTGACTTCGGAAGATTTGTATATTATTGTCGTTGAGCAACGCCCGGAAGGAACACGGCATGCCGAAGATTCTTGTGATCGATGACGACGAGATCACGCTGGCCCTGATGCACAATGTGTTGGAGGACGAGGGGTACGAGATCTGTTCTACGGCGGATGGTCCGCAGGGGATACAGATTTACAGGGAGCGTGAGCCGGATGTTGTCATCCTGGATCTTGCGTTGCCGAGTATGAACGGGTTGGAGGTGTTGCGGAAGATCCGGAAGCAGGATCCGGACGCGAAGATCATTGTTGTCACCGGGCACGGATCGGAAGAGTCGGCGAAGGTTGCGTTGAAGTATGGAGCGTGGGGTTACATTGAAAAGCCGGTGGATTTTTCCACGTTTCTGCATCAAATCCGCACTGCGGCGGAGCCGTGAGGGCGCGATGTGGTGGGAGGCGGGCTTTCGCGATTGATATTCCCCTGTCATTTTGCTAAATTGAAGGCCTTCAAAACAGCCCAACAAGGGCTCGGGCGCGTAGCTCAGGGGTAGAGCATCTGCCTTTTAAGCAGAGGGTCGGTGGTTCGAGCCCACCCGCGCTCACAAAGTAAATCAATGGGTTAGTGGTTCTCTCAGCTCTTCATTATATCCCCCCGGTTCTCCTTCTTCAAACGGTCCAACCAAATTGCTGTCTTGACAGGTCTCCGGCAAGACGAAATGCTCAATCCGCCCTCCAGGATCTATTCCTTGGCAAGTTACTGGCACTTGAGTTGGCATGAAACGGTGAAATTTCAGGAGCTTGACTTTCGTTGCCTGGGTTGCTATGTTGGTGCCACATAGGTCTCCATTCGGTGGACGGGACGGTTGCCGTATGAGACCTGAGGGCGCAAGTCCGATTTTTGCCTCTGCTCTTACACTCCCATCTCTCGCGCGGTCCTTCCAGCCACATCAGTCCTCGTCGTAGTATCTGTCGTATGGCTCGAGGATGGAGTGTGTCTGCTGTCAAGTGCATCTGGCAATCGTCCTACCCAACGACTCATCGAGTCCTGCTTCAAACCGCAGTCATTCCAGCGCCGAGTCCGTAGAAAGGACGAAAAGATGAGAACGCAATCCACATGTCTCGCTGGCTTGCTCCTTCTGGTTTCCGTCGGTACATCCGCACAATGGGTCGAAACAAACGGGCCCTCCAGTGGCACCGTCATGTGCTTGGCAACGAACGGCGCAAAGCTCTTTGCCGGGTCTTCGGGGGGGGTATTCCTTTCCACCAATAGAGGCACGGATTGGACTGCAGTCAAGACAGGTCTGCCCTCGACGACTGTATATTCCCTTTTTGCCAACGGATCGGATCTCTTCGCAGGGACAAACAGCGGTGTCTATGTGTCGACGAATGACGGCGCAAACTGGAAAGCGGCGAATGTCGGACTGACAACCGCGAGGGTATATGCCTTTGTAGTGAGGGACACGAATCTCCTCGTGGGGACCTCTCGGGGAGTGTTTCTGTCGACCGACACGGGCACTACGTGGCTTGCCATGAATGGTGGGCTGACGAGCACTGATGTCCGAGCTCTTGTGCTCAGCGGCACGAATCTCCACGCTGGAACAGCAGGGGGAGGTGTGTTTCTCTCGACCGATAACGGCGCAAGCTGGACGGAGAAAAGTGTAGGACTCTCAAACAAGAACGTCAGGTCACTCGCGCTCATTGGTGCAACGCTCTTTGCAGGGACTTTTGGCGGCGGAGTGTTTTGTTCGACCGATAGTGGCGGGAGTTGGACACCCGTGAATTCCGGCGTCTGGGAACTGTATGTCCAATGCCTTGCAGTCAGCGGCACAGATCTCTTAGCAGGAACGTGGGCTGGCGGCGTGTTTCTCTCTTCTGATCGTGGAGGAAGCTGGATACCGGCGAATGCCGGTCTGTCCGGTACGGACGTCTATTCTCTCGCTCTCGATGACACGAATCTCTATGCTGGCACCACGAAAAAGAACGTGTGGAGGCGGGCACTATCAGAAATGCACACTCAAGTGCACATCAGTCCATCGTTTTCCCATGTGTGCAGCTTTGACGGCAATGGGGATCGCGCAGAAGTTCCCGATGCTCCAACGTTACGCTTTGGCAAAGACACAAGTTTCACAGTCGAATTGTGGTTCAAAAAGAAGAGAGATTGGGCTTTCAACCTGGTGAACAAGGAAGGTCAGTCGGGAGGGTGGATGCTCGACCTGGGGTACTATCAATCGTCATCCCAGACCTTGTATCTTTGGGCCCTCCATATGCAGTTCGGCGGCGGGTATGCGCTTATTCAGAACAGCTTCGGGATATACAAGGACATATGGTGCCACATGGCTATGGCTGTGAATCGCAGTTTGGACAGGACGGATATCTACGTCGATAGAGAGGATCTAGCACACTATGAGTACGGATTCAGCAGTTGGCCCTCTGCGGACTATAATGTTAATGCAGACGGCATGTGCCTCGCCGTGGGCGGCCGTCCTAATACCATGGCCTCCGCTGATTGGTTCGACGGGGAGATTGATGAAGTGCGTGTGTGGAACACCGCGAGGAGCAGAGCTCAGATTCAGGCGACAATGAAGGATACTCTGGGGCCAGAATACTACGCGAGTGCGGATAGTGGTCTCGTGTTGTACCTCCGCTTTGAACAATTGGAGAATCTGGGGATCGGAGGTGAGGGCCGGGATGTCCGGGATCTTTCAGTTGCAGGCAATCACGCGGCAATGAAAGGTGATGCCCGGGTTGTCAGTCATATCCAGGAATCGGCTATAGTGAATCGTGAAAACAGTTACCGGGTGCTCCAGAACTACCCGAACCCTTTCAACCCGAGCACGACCATCAAGTTTGAGTTGCCCAAGTCCTCGGAAGTGAGATTGAGTGTGTACGATATGCTCGGTCGTGAGGTGACTGTACTCGTGAATGAGAGGAGGGACGCGGGAGTTCACGAGGTCAAGTTCGACGCATCCGGTCTTTCCAGCGGCGTGTACTTCTACCGACTACAAGCGAGAGAGTTTGTCTCAACGAAGCGTATGGTGGTTCTGAAGTAGCTCCCCCACCGACTGCACCTGATGCCGCATGAAATTGAGCGAGCGTGAGCGCCGCAGGCAAGCCGCGGCCCTCAAACGCTTGATCGTCATTGGACATGCAGCTCAGAAGAAGGGGACCTATGAAACTCGCGAAATGGGTTTTTCTAATTGCTGGTATCCTGGGATTACTGTCCGCGATTCCTCTCGCTTTTGCTGAGAAGGTGATGGCGGTGAAACAGCCGGAGTTCTACTATGGGTTCGTTTTTCTGAATATCTGTTGGCAGATTCTCTATCTGTTCATATTCTTAGATCCGGTTCGCTATCGGCCGATGATGATTCCAGCGTTTCTGGCAAAAAGCAGTGGGACGGTTGCCCTGACGTGGTTGTATCTGCTGGGACGAGTGCCCAGTCATTGGATCGCAATAGGCACTGTCGATGGGGTCTTCGCTGTCATGTTCCTGGTCGCGTTTTGGGCCACGCGCAATGACTCCAAGGAGCGGGCAACCTGACCAGCGGCCGCACGTGACCCCACGTGGAGATAGACTAATGTAAGTCACTCGCGTGAGCCCGACAGCCCCTTCACAACCGATTCTACGACGGGAAATCAGCAGTTGAGTTGGGGTATTTCGAGCTGTCTCTGTCAGGGGGTATCCGAGGCGGGGTCGCTGGGAGATCGTCCGGAAAACCGATGCTGAGTCGGGTTTTCAACAGGATTCCCTTCAAAGGAAGTCTCGATTGAGGTTCTTGCTTCAAGCTAGGTTGTTCAAGTGGATGAACTCGACCATACTGGATGCCGCAAAGGTTGCTGCCTCAGAGGAAAGTCGCGGACACTAGCTAGCAATTCGGCTAGTTGACATTGCATGTTGGCCGGAGTATATTTGGTCAGTTGTATGCACGATGGCTTCCACAGCCATCGAGCCGCCGCTGTTTGACCCTGTACTAGTTGGTCTGCACTAGAGCCTCCTCCGACGACCCCCTGGCTGACAAGCCGATAAGTACCCCGATAGTGTCTTGGCACGATTGCTCAATGGCTTGATGTAGGAGTCAGCGAGCCGCCGAGTGTTACTGCGATACCGCCCTACCCGACGACCCACCGACAACTACCAGGTCAGCATCTACCTACAACCACCCTTAGGGAGGTCAATATGCGAAAGCTATGCTTGGTCGTTGCAGTCCTTATGTTGCTTCCTTCTGCGTACCTCTTTTCGCAAGAATGGTCAGCGGCCCAGAAGGAAGTCTGGAAGAATGTGGAAGCCTACAGCGCTTTGGCTGATGCGGGGAATGTCGAGGGATTTATGGCCTATGTCCACAATGACTACCTCGGCTGGAACTATCAAAGTGCATTGCCAAACGACAAAGCCACAGTGAGAAAATTCGTGGAGTTTCAATTCAAAAACTCGAAGACACTTCTGACAAGCATCAAACCCGCAGCGATTGGTGTTTTCGGAAATGTCGCTTACGTCCACTACTATTGGATGGCTGCCTACAAGGATGCGGAGGGGAAGGAGAAATGGGAATCAGGTCGCTACACCGACATCCTCATGAAGCAAGGGGACAAGTGGGTGATGATTGGCGACCACGGCGGGAGGACATCGAAAGAATAGCGGACAATTGGACATCACGGTCGTGTGGTCCGCGCGCCGTGCAGCTTCACAAACGGTGAAGCAATCAACATCATTATGGGAGAACTAACCATGAGACCAGTCTTCTTCTCAGCTCTTTTTGTCAGTATCGGCCTCCTGATGGGGTGCCAACAATCCCCTGACCCGGTACGAGAGGCGACTGCAAAACTCAAGCCTGTGGTGGAGGCCTACGTTCAAGTATGGAACACGGGGAATCTCAGCGCTCTCGACGGAATCTGCGTTCCGCAAGTCGTGCGCCATGATAGGACGACCGATGTGTCCAGGGGGTTAGATTCACTGAAGGGGGTCATTGCGTCCATCCGCGGGATGTATCCGGACTTCAAAGTGACCATCGAAGAGGAATTCTTTTTGCCAGACCACGCAATGGTGCGCTGGAGCATCACCGGCACGAACACTGGTCCGGGAGGGTTTACCCCGACCGGGAAGTCATTCAAGGCAACCGGGTTGAGCCTGAGCCGCTTCGAGAACGGCAAGCTCGCAGAAGAACACGCAGAGTATGACAGGTCCTCTGTCCTACTGCAGCTCGGTGTCCAGCAACCGCCTCTGGCCAAATGATCAAAAGCAGCCGTTTTGGTGAAGAAAACTAGGACAGCAGGAGGGTCCACGGCAACATTTCTTATTGCAGGTCTCGCACGTGGAGGCTCATGCGTATCCGCCTAATTCACTTTCACAAATCATCAGAAAGGGCACAGTTACCGGGGCCAATTCCAATTCAAGTGCGTTTGATTCTCTTACACCGGCAGCAGGTTTGGGACCTGATGGAACGCCTGGCCACGCCTGGAGCAATCAAGTAAGTAGGTTCACGAAAGTGCATGGTCATCTTGCCATCGATGGATGCGCTGTTGAAAACATCAAATTGCAGGCAGTCGGACATTGATTGCCTTGTTGACACAAAGAGCGTTCGTTGTTTCAGGTGAGCATTATTGCTGAAAAGAAGAAAACGTAACACGACGCTCCGGGTCACCACAGGCCGGGAACGAAGCTTCTTGCCTTTGCGTTATTCTGTTTATTGCGTTAATGCCATGACTGCTCCGCATGCTTTTGCGGGAGATTGACACATCAAAGGCGCTGAGGGGTTGAAATGGACGTGACGTTGGTTTGCGCAAGGCGATGTCGTCTTTAGGACCGCTGAACATGCGGGCGTCATGGTGTTTTTTCCACGGCCCCAGGACTCACAACCAACCGATCGGCTAGTAATGCTCGACGTATTCGGGAGAACTGTGCAGAGATGCAGTGGTATCGGTGAGGGATGCTGGATACTCGGGCCGCGGAGGCTGAAGGAACGCGGCTGAATTCTCCATGCGGTTGAGTTCTTGGTCGTGTTGATCAGGGAACGTCACGACGAGCATCGGGCGTATTTGCACGACCGCATTATCCGGAATGTTCTTCTCAACGACCGCGTTTGCGCCGATTTTGACATTGTTCCCGATCTTGATCCTTCCTGCGATTTTCGCTCCGGGTGCGATATATACATTGTCCCCGAATGAGGGGAAACCCAGGATATTCCTGGCTTTGGAATAGCCCAGCGTAATTTCGTGTGTGAGGGTGAAATTCTCGCCTGCAACGACTTCCCCTGCGACAAAAATGCCTCCGTAGTGCCAGATATAGAACCCCGGGCCGATTTCGGCTTCGGGGCCGATGAAAATCCCCCATTTCGATCGTATGCGGTGCCCCTGCCAGGCGACGAATGGTCGCAATAGCAATCTCACGATAAATGGCTGTGTTCGCAGCCAGTGGGCCATCCGGTACAAGGCGACAGCCTGAACTCCGGGGCTGCGGAGGCACATGCATATCCGTTTCGCCCTTGAACCCCTGGCGAAGAGGTAAGCCCTATGGAGATCCTGTTTGATCATTGCACACATATGATACGCACTCCGGCATGTGGATTGCTGTGCGCATCGTCACATGGCGCAGAAAAGGCCTAAAATTGCACACAGGCCAGTGTGGAACTTGGTCTACAACAGGTGATCGTTCAGCGCTTTGGCGACCGCGCCGCCGCGGGTATGGACCTGCAGCTTGGCGTAGATGTTCTTGATATGCGTGTCGATCGTATGATAGCTGAGAATAAGCCGTTCTGCTATCTGTTTCTTTGTGAGGCCGTCGACCATCAATTTGAGAATTTCCTGCTCCCTCTCTGTGAGGGGGCTCGGGCTGCGCGGACCCGCCAGATGCGTGAACATCGCCAGCATCTTGCGGGCGATCTGGGCATTGATCGGGGCGCCCCCCCTTAGTACTTCCATCATTGCCCGTTCGATCTCCTCCGGCGGCGAACTCTTCAGGAGGTACCCGGAAGCCCCCGCGCAGAGCGCGTCGAAGATTTTCTCGTTATCCTCGTGGATTGTCAGGATAATTACGCGGGTCGCGGGTGAGATCTCTCTTACCCTGGTCGTGCCTTCAATACCGTTCATGCCGGGAAGGCCGAGGTCCATGAGGATCACGTCGGGGGCGGGTTCGGTTTCCAGCGCGCGTAATGCATCCTCGCACCGCGAAAACGCGTGGTCACAGCGAATTCCCTCGACTTCATGAAGGAGTTCCGAGATCGTCTTACGGTAAAGCGCATCGTCCTCCACAACCCACAGTTCCTTCTCTTCTTCCGGAGGAGCCTTGACCCGCTGCATTTGATCCCTCGCTGATTATGGACAATCCCCGGGGAAGGTTAACGCACAGCGGAACTTAATAAGTCTTTTGCTGCAAAACGATACCGCATTCACGGTATTTTTACATCCAGGGTCACCTCTGTGCCTTTTCCCGGCGTGCTCCGGATGGCAATGGTCCCTCCAAGCTGCGCCGCCCTTCTTTGCATCGTGGAAAGGCCGTTCCCGGTGGACGGTTGGGAGGTGTCAAATCCCTTCCCGTCGTCCGAGATCGATATCAGGAACCGCCCCCCATGAACGCTGATGCGGATTGCCACGTGGCCGGCTGCCGCATGATGCACGATATTGCTGAGGATCTCCTTGTAAATGAGCACGACGTCCCGGCAAAAAGCCATCGGGAGATGTGTCGCCGCAACGCGATCGTCCCTCTGGAACGTAGAGTCCACTCCGGCGAGGAGCTTGGAGGAAATCCCCTGGAGATGATCGATAATGTTGCCGGTGGTGTCGTGTTCGGGGTTGATGAACCAGACGATGTCTCTCAAAGCGTCGGATGTCGAGCGAGCTGCTTTGCTGATGTCCAGCAGATGTGCGGCTGCCGCCGGCGGGACGCTCATCCTGTTACGAACGAGATCTGCGAGTACCGCAATACTCGCGAGGCTGCTGCCGATGTCATCGTGCAGGTCGGAAGCAATGCTGAGTCGCATCCGTTCCACTTTCAAGAGGGAAGCGACGCGCAACCGGTACGCAATTGTGACGGCGGTGAGCAGGAACAGCACTCCCAGCACCCGGAACCAGAGAGTTTCCCAGAAGGGAGGAGCGATGATAACGCGCAGCGACATCCCCGCTTCGTTCCAGATCCGGTCGTTGTTGGATCCGCGGACGCGGAATACATATCGGCCGGGAGCGAGGTCGGTGTAGACAGCCAGCCTGCGTGTTCCAGCATCCACCCATGACTTGTCGAGACCCTCGAGAGTGTAGGCATATGAGTTGCGTGCGGGCAGCGAATAGTCCAGGGCCGCGTATTCGAACGAGAAGAAGTTTTCCGTGTGATTAAGCACTATCTCACCTGTAGCCCACCCGGTGGAGTCCGGCGGAACCGGGGTGTTGAACAAGTTGAATCCGGTAATGACGATGGGCGGGACATGGGGATTGAGGGCGATGCGGTGCGGGACGATGGCATTGAAACCGTTGATGCCTCCGAAGTATAGTGTCCCATCGGACCCCCGGCACGATGCATTGAAGTTGAATTCGTCCGCCTGCAGGCCGTCGTTCCGTGTAAAATTCCGGAATGATCCGCTGTCCGGATCAAAACGCGAAATCCCGTTGTTCGTGCTCATCCAGAGCTTACCGCTTTCGTCCTCTTGGATTGCGTACACCACATTGTTCGGGAGTCCGTGCTGCACTGTGTAGTGGGTGCATTGCCCGTTGTGCGGATCCATCCTGTTCAACCCGCCACCGAATGTGCCGACCCAGAGGTTCCCTCGACGATCCTCGAAAATGGTCTGGACGTAGTCATTGCTCAGGCTCCCCGGATTGCCGGGTGCATGCCTGTACCGGTGAAACGTCCCGGCTCCTGGATCGAAACGTGCCAGGCCACCGCGGGCAGTTCCCACCCATTGCGATCCCGAGCGATCTCTGAAAATGCATCTGATGTCATTGTCCGGAAGACCGTTCGGGTTTTGCCTGTCATACGCGAACGTGCGGATCACCGTACCTGCCGGGTTCGTAACGAGGATGCCGGCTATCCATGTGCCCACCCAGAGGTCGCCATTGCGGTCCTGCGCGAGAGAGCTGATATACTCATTCAGACGCCTTGCGTTGTTATCGGGATCGGTCGTGTAGCGTTGAAACCGTTGATGCTTTCGGTCCAACCGCGCCAGACCCCCGCCGTATGTTCCCACCCATACATCGCCGTGGTTGTCTGTGAAGAGAGCGGCAACATAGTCGTGGGGCAGGCTGCCGGGATCGTGCGGATCGTGGCGGTAGTGCCGGAATTGTCCGGAGCGCGGGTCGAATTGATTCAAACCGGCGTCTTCTGTCCCGATCCAGATGAATCCAAGGGAATCCTCGCACATGGCGAAGACCCTTTTACCGTGTAGTCCGCTGCCATCCCTGATATCGCGAGTATAGAGAGGGAACTTCTGCACGTAAGGTGAACTGACGCTGAGGCCGTTCGACGTGCCGAACCAGAGGACTCCACCGTCATCCTCGAAAAGTGAAGTGACGACATCGTCGGAGAGGGAGTTGGAGACAAAAGGTGAATAGCGGTACCGGATAAACCGGCGTGTCGCGCTGTCGAAACGTGCAGCACCTGCTCCCATTGTCCCGACCCAGAGGCTGCCTCTTGCGGTCGCGGAAGAGCGAGCGGACGATGTCGCCCGGGAGCGATGTTGAATCGCGAGGGTCCGTGCGAAAATGCTCGAATGTCGAACGGGAGCGGTGAAAGAGGTTCAGCCCGCCGCCCCAGGTTCCAACCCACAGATCCCCGTTGTCCGCCTCCGAAAGACCGGTAATTCTGTCGTCGGAGATTGACGCGTCGTCGCCGGCCTTGTGCCGGAAGTCCCTGACGGTTCCACGGCGCGGGTCGTAGCTGAGGAGCCCGGCGGAGTACGTGCCGATCCAGATGATACCGTCCCGGTCAGTCACCGCGCAGAACAGCGCAGTGCGCCGCGGCATGGGGAGGGTGCTGAACAGTTCCGGCACTCTGATGAAGCGGCGCGTGGTGCGGTCGAAGCGGTTCATGCCGCCCCCCGCCGTGCATGCCCAGAGCGTTCCCAGGGAGTCTTCCAGCACCGCCGTCACGCGATCGTGACTGATTGTCGTAGTGTCCGTCGGGTCGTGCCGGTAACGGGTGAAGGAATTGCGGATAGGGTCGAAACAGTTGATGCCACCGCCCCAGGTGCCGATCCAGAGCAGACCGTCACGGTCTTCGTGTAGTGACCAGATGTAGCTGCTTGAGAGGGAATTGGAATCGAGCGGATCGTATCGATAGGTAACAAAGGAGTATCCGTCGTACCGGTTCAGCCCATCTTCAGTGCCGAACCACATAAACCCCCGGCGATCCTGTGCCATGCAGAGAACTACACTTTGCGAGAGGCCATCATCTGTTGATATGCGCCGGAAGACGTGACCGGGCCCGGGCACCTGACCATATCCAGGATTGGAAAGCAGCGGTGCCAGGACAAAGAAAGCCAAAAGTATTTCCCGCAGTGGAGTCGTGTGCAACATGCAAAAAAGATAGTGGTACGCGACGGAAATGTCAAACGCATACCTGCTATTTTCAAAAGTTTTTGATACCTTAACACTATGCATATTATCCGGAGGACGCCATGTTTCGACATGTGATCGGTATGGGACTTCTGGTGCTGCTTGCTGGTTCCACCGTCTTCACTCAGGTGGAAAAGGATGTGAAGGGGAGCCTGGATCATCCTCTGTTCACGCGAATGCCGGGATACTACATTTCCAACTACGAGGTCAAAGACTTCGACGCTATCACATCCGCATACCTGACCGGCCCGGATGCAACCTGGGAGGGGAAGGTGACCAAGATAGAGTACTACATCAAGAGTGGCGCCCACCAGCCGAGCATGCTGCAGATTGCCCGCAACTACGAAAGCGCGGCGAAAAAGATCGGCGCCGAGATCCTCGGAACTGAAGATCGTTTCGTGGATGCAAAGTTGCGGAAGGGCGGAGCGACCACATACGCCCACGTCGAGGCATTCAATGACGGCAGGAACTACGAGGTGACGATTGTCGAGACGAAACCGATGAAGCAGGATGTTGTCGCGGATGCTGCTGCGTTGAGCGCCGGCATAGCCGCAACAGGCAAAGCGGCGATATACGGCATTTACTTCGACACAGGGAAGTCGGTTGTGAAACCCGAATCGAACCCTTCTCTGGAAGAAATCACGAAGCTTCTGAAGCAGCAGACGGCACTCGTGCTCTATGTTGTAGGACATACTGACAATGCTGGAGCACTGGACTATAATCTGAAGTTGTCGGCGGATCGTGCCGATGCCGTGGTAAAAGCGCTAATCGGCCGGGGCATTGCTGCATCGCGCCTGAAGGCGGCGGGTGTCGGGCCGTATTGCCCTGTGGCATCAAACCGGACTGAGGATGGCAAGGCAAAAAACCGGCGCGTGGAGCTTGTAGAGCAAAAATAGGGCTGGCATTCATCATGGCAGGCAGAAAACAGAAAAGCGGATTCGCTCTGGTCCTGGGAGGAGGTGGGGCCAGGGGTCTTGCGCACATCGGCGTTCTCAAAGTGCTGGAGAGGGAAGGGCTTACCCCGGAGTACATTGTTGGAACGAGCATGGGGGCAATTGTTGGGGGGATGTACGCCCAGCAGCCCAGCGCGAAGGCGGTGGAGGAGCGCATCAAGCGCCTGATTCAGAGTCGGCCATTCCGGAGAATCGTCATGGATGGGTTCGCACATGAGCCTGCTCCCGATGGCGTCGGGACAACGTCCGTACTCTACGGCCGGGTGAAGCGGGGATACGGCATGTTTAAGTCCGCCTGGTCGACGGGGATCGTGGATTCCACCGTTCTCCTGGATTTCCTATCCCACCTTATTGACGATGTGAGGATCGAAGAGTGTGAAATCCCCTTCGCGGCAGTGGCCTGTGATATCTATGCGGGAGAAGAAGTGATCTGCAAGACCGGGTCAATGCTAAAATCCATCGCTGCGAGTTCTGCGATACCGGGAATCATCTCACCGATCAGCCTCAACGGGCGTACGCTGGTGGATGGCGCTCCGACGAGCACCGTTCCTGTTCTTGCCACGCGGAGTCTCTCGGCCTTTCCGCGGGTTGCCGTGGATGTCACAAAAAGCGTCGCCAGATCAAAGCCTGTGCGGAATGCGATCGATGTCATGTTGCGTGCAGGTGTGATCTCCAGGATGCAGGTGACCCGCCACAATCTGGAACAGGCGGCAGTTGTTCTCTGGCCAAAAGTGGGCAATTACGGATGGGCGGATTTTTCTGCGTGCGATCAATTCATTGCGGAGGGGGAACGTGCCGCAAGAACTGCAATACGCAAGATCCGTTCTGCCATGAAGTCCGGGCTAAAAGTCTGAGTTTTTCCTCAGGCTTTTTGCTCTGACTTTTTTGCCTGACTTTAAAGTCAGGCGTTGAAACCTCTTTGAAACCTGTGCCGCTCCCTAAATTCTTACCGCGGAGAAAACCCCATGCGTTTGATACTCACTTCAGCATCAGCGGTGCTCATGAGTATTCTGCTGTTGCCCTTCGCACAAGCTCAGATTGCCAGCACCTTTCCAAAACCAACGACCTTCTACGTTTCCCCCAGGGGCAACGACGCTTCGACCGGGACTCTGCAAAAACCATTCAGATCCCTTGAAGGCGCACGGAATGCAGTCCGCTCGATCAAAAGGACGGAAGGGGGACTCCGCGCTCCGGTGACTATCATCCTGCGCGGCGGGACGTACCGGCTGTCCGTACCCTTCGTCCTCCAGCCTGGAGATGGTGGAACCGCTCAATATCCCGTCACCTATGCCGCGTACCCCGGAGAGGCCCCGGTGCTCAGCGGGGGAGTTGCCATTGGAGAGTGGCGCCGGGGGAGCCTGAACGGAAGAAGTGTGTTGACCGCCCGGATCGGCAAGATCCCGGTTGAAGGCCGGCGGCTCCGGCAATTCTGGGTCAACGATGTCCGGCGTCCGCAATCGCGGTATCCCGACAAGGGCTACCTGCGTGTTGCCGCCGCCCCGGAAGTCACTGCGTCGACACTCTGGAACGAAGGGCAATGGTCATTCACCGTTGAACCCAACGCCATCCCGGACTGGCGCTTGCTTGAAGGTTCGGAGTGCGTGTTGATGAATCGGTGGACGGAATCCCACCTTCCGGTGACAGGCTGGAACCGCGATTCATCCACGCTGCGTTTCGGACTCCGGACCGTTTTCCGCACTGAGCCGCAGGATCCCTACTACCTACTCAATGTTGCTGAGGGAATGGACACACCTGGGGAATGGTTCTGGGACGGAGCGGATGAGTCCATTCACTATCTCCCGCTGCCGGGCGAGGATTCCAGGACAATGACAGCGGTCATTCCCCGTCTTTCGAGACTACTCGTGATTCAGGGACGGCCGGAATCCGGTGAGTATGTGGAACACCTCGTGTTCCGCGGAATCACTTTTTCGCATACGGAATGGGGGATTGATGGTACTGTCGAGGGAGACCTGCTCACGCTGCGTTCGGGTGGCTTTGGCCAGGCTGCCATAGGGCTGCCGGCGGCGATTGAAGCGGAAGGAATGCGACATGGAGTCTTTGATGGATGCACAGTGACACATGCCGGGACTTATGGAATGTTCCTCCGGCGTGGATCGCGTTTCGTGACGGTGAAAGGATGTACGTTTAATGACCTGGGGGGGGGTGGCATCAAGCTCGGTGAAACGAAGATACCCGCGGACACCGCGCAGTTCACATCCCACAACACGATTCTGGATTGCACCATCGCAAACGCCGGCCTGGTTTTCCACAGTGCCGTCGGCATCTGGGTCGGGCAGAGCCCCGCAAACCGCATCATTCACAATGAGATCTGCAATCTCTACTACAGTGGCATCTCCCTCGGGTGGACCTGGGGCTACGGGCCTTCAATTGCCGGGAACACGCTTGTCGCCCTCAACCACATCCATCACATCGGTGTACGAACCGACGGCGACGGGTACATCCTTGCCGACATGGGGGGCATCTACACTGTAGGCGCCCGGTGGCAAACGATGATTCGCCGGAACGTCTTCCACGATATCGGTGCCCGCCTGTACGGCGGATGGGGTATCTACTATGACGAGGGCACGACGGGCACGATCTCCGAAGAGAACGTCATCTATCGCACATCCCACGAAGGGTTCCACCAGCACTACGGCAAGGAGAATGTCTTCAGGAATAACATCATCGCCTATGGCACCGGGTATCAGGTACGGACCAGCCGTGCAGAACCGCACACGAGCTATGCTTTTGAGCAGAACATCGTTACATGGGACGGCGGGCCCATGTTCGCGGAAAGAGATTCCGGGACGTCCGAGCTCTTTGATCACAATCTCTACTGGTGTGCCGGCGGAACACCGCTGATGATGGACACATTGTCAATGGAGAAGTGGAGGGCCATGGGGAGAGACAGGCATTCGCTCGTGGCCGACCCGCTGTTCGCAGACCCGAGGAACGGCGATTTTTCGTTTCCGCCAAACTCGCCTGCGCGGACGCTGGGCATCAAACCGCCGCGCACTTCACGTGCACTTGATCGTGCGCCTCTCACTTCGGGCGAGCTCGCAGAATTGTCAAGGCCTGTGCTTCCCGGGACGCTGCTGTACAACAACGATGGCTCCAACATACTCATGTCGTGCGACACGCTGACGCTCGAAGCGGCATACAAGCGGATTGATGCTCTCGCGGGCCGGGGCATCTCCAGGTTCATTCACAATGTGAATCCCGGCCAGAACATGGGCTATCCGAGTGCCGTAGCGCCCATGTTTCACTGGGAGCGCAAGGAGAATAGCCCCCCCGAATCGTGGGACGTCTACGGCGTGCGAATGAACAACAACCTCCGGCAGCTGGTCAGCGATAGCATTGATCCGGTCGGCATGGTCATGCAACGTGCCTGGTTCCGAGGTATGGGTGCATTCCTGTCATTCCGTATGAACGAACTCCATGATGTGGACAAACCTGCAAGTCCGCTGTTAAGTCCTTTCTGGAAGGAACATCCGGAGTACAGGGTCGGCGGCTATCCCGGCTGGGGTGCGTACGCGCTCAACTATTCGATCCCGGAAGTCCGCGAGTACTGTTTCGCCATCTTGCGGGAAGTCTGCGAGCGGTACGATCCTGACGGGCTCGAACTGGATTTCATGCGGTTTCCATACTACTTCCCTCCGCGGCAGGATTCACTGCAGGTGTACACGTCAATCATGACGGAGTTCATGCAAACGGTCAGGGATATGACCCGGGAGATCGGCGGGAGGCGCGGCAGACCTTTCCTGCTGGCCGCGAGGGTGCCGACTGCACTTTCAGCGTGTGCGTATATCGGTCTGGACCCTGCGGGCTGGTCTGCAAGGGGGCTGATCGATCTCCTCACGATTGCGCCATTCCTCTCCACACAGCCCGAGATGCCCGTGGAGGAATTCCGCCGCGCGTGTGGCGCCATACCCCTGTATGCGGGGCTTGAGTATACCATGGGCACAAGAGGGATGACGCGCGAGCAGAAACGGGCGTCTGCGGCATTGTTGTACGCTGCCGGGGCAGATGGCATCTATCTCTTCAACTATTTCGTACAGTGGGACGCCGGACTGCAGGTGGACACGGAGGTATTGCCGGAGCTGGCGGATCGCGAGCTTCTCTCGCGGAAGGACAAGCTGTACACGATTGCACCCACCCGCCATCCGATCCCGATGGTGACGCCGGCTTCTCCCATGCCTCTGGTCGTGCCGAAAATGGAGACCCGCACCGTGATATTTCGTACGGCTGAAGAGCAGCATCCGCATTCGGTGACATTGAGAGTCGAATGCAAGGAAGACCTTGCCCCCGAAGAGCTGAAGGTCTGGCTGAATGTCGTCGAGCTGGGGAAGGGTATCCACCCGCTTGAGCCCATGCTCTTTCCCCAGCCGGTGGATTTCAAGCCTGTCCCCGGGACGCGTGTGCTTCAATTTCGTGTCGACCCGTCACTGCTCAAGGAAGCCAATTCGCTGACGTTCTCCGTCACGCGGGAAGTGCAGATCGAGTACATTGATATTGCGGTGAGACATGAAGATTGACTTTGTCGATTGTTTTCTCCTTACTTAAGGTGATTTAAAGGGCGCGATGCTATCGGCCCACGAAGAGGACAACAACCGCGAGAAGACCCCGATCTCCTCTCCTCAACCAATAGTACCCTTGAGCCCACGCTGGTACGCTCTGTATCTCCGTTCCCGCTACGAGAAACGTGCGCACCAGCTCCTTCTCGGCAAAGGTGTTGAGTCGTTTCTCCCGCTGATTGAAGAAGTACACACCTGGAGCGACAGAAAGAAAGTAGTTGAAGAGCCGTTGTTCCGCGGGTACCTGTTTGTCAGAACCGATCTCAAGGACCGGATTTCCATACTTGAGACAGACGGCGTCGTGCACTTTGTCCGCATCGGTGCCAGACTGAGTGCGATTCCCGATGAGCAGATCAACTGGGTCAGGATACTGGTCGGGCACCCGGACCGTGTCGTGCGTGAAGAGTACATGTCGGAAGGGCAGAGGGTGCGCGTCAAAGCCGGACCTATGATGGGGGTGCAGGGGTACGTGTTGAAGGTGAAGTCATCCACCCGCGTGGTCGTGTCTCTCGACGCGATAGCACGATCGGTCTCGATCGATATCGATCCTGAGTTGCTCGAGCTGCTGTAGAAAGCACTGTCATTGTGCATGAAGGGATGAGTGGAGTGTCAGGAAAACTCTATCATATGTTGCTGTCTCCACGCAAACGCCAGGTGATGGTGGTTGATCTTTTTCTCCTCTGCCTCATCCCTTCGGTTGCCCTGGTCCTCCGGTTCAAGAGTCTGGAACCGCTCTCACAGCTCGCCGGCGACCTCATGCTCTATACGCTGCTTTCCCTCATCTGGAAGATGATGCTTTTCTACCCGATGGGTCTGTACGACCGGTACTGGCGGTTGGCCAGCGTAGAGGATTTCAGTATTCTTGCCGCTGTATCAATCGCGTCGTGGATCGCCGGCATCGCGATCACGCTTGTGATCCTCAAACCGGTCGGTCTCCTCTCCGGTCTTCCGCAAGCTGTGCCGGTGATTGACGGAGCGCTGACATTGCTTGTTATTGGAGGACTCCGGTTCGGCTTCCGTGTGATGGACCACCTGAGCAGAGTTGGCGGCGGGAGGACCCAGAAACAGAAAGTATTGATTGCAGGGGCTGGATCAGCGGGATCGATGGTGGTGAAGGAACTCCGGGTGAATGCCCGGTGGGGACTCGAACCGGTAGGTATTGTGGACAACGATCTCAAGATGATGGGAATCCGGCTCAATGGCGTTCCGGTTCTGGGGACCCTCCAGGATCTCCCCCGGCTGATCACATCGGAGATGGCGGATGAAGTCATCATCGCTCTGCCGGAGGTCTCCGGGCGCGTCATCCGGGAGATCGCAAGGATCTGTGATGACGCGCACGTGAAGAGCCGGACTATTCCCAGACTTTACGGGATCCTTGAAGGGTCAGCCGCAGTCCCGCAATTCCGTGACATCCAGATTGAAGACCTCCTGAAACGCGGGGTGATGGTGATCGATAACGATCGGGTCAAAGCCTCTCTGCAAGGTGCCAGAGTGCTGGTGACCGGAGCGGGAGGTTCGATCGGGAGTGAACTCTGCAGGCAACTTGTGAAGTTTGAACCGTCAGAGCTGATCCTTGTGGGGCAGGGAGAGAACTCGATATTCCAGATCGCGTCCGAGCTGGATGCGATTTCCGAAGACCACCCGTCACTCCAAATTCACTCCGTTGTGGCGAATATCAGAGATCGTGAGCGAATGGATTTTGTTCTCCAGCTCCACCGTCCGCGCGTGATCTACCACGCGGCCGCCTATAAGCATGTCGGGTTGATGGAGGCGAATGTAGCTGACGCGGTGATCAACAACGTGATGGGCACCCGGATTCTGGTCGAGTTGGCGGCGCAGCATGGGGTTGAGCAATTTGTGATGGTCTCGTCGGAAAAGGCGGCGAAACCGACTTCGGTGATGGGTGTAACAAAGAGAGTGGCGGAACTGCTGGTGCTCGATGCGGCCGGACGGACAGGGAAAGCGTTTGTCACAGTGCGGTTTGGCAATGTCCTCGGGACCCGCGGGAGCGTTGTCTCGATCTTCAAGAAACAGATCGCCGCCGGAGGTCCGGTACTCGTCACACATCCTGATGCCACCCGACATTTCATGACAATTCCCGAGGCCGTTCAGCTGGTGCTGCAGGCGTCGACGATGGGCCGCGGCGGTGAAGTGTTTGTGTTGGATGTGGGTGAACCGACGAAAATCCTCGATCTCGCACGGGATATGATCCGGCTGAGCGGGCAGGAGGAGGGGAGGGACATCGAAATCAAGTTCACCGGTTTGAGAAAATGGGAGAAGGTGAACGAGGATCAGTTTGGTGAGGGGGAGGTGCTCCGGAAGTCGGAGCACTCGAAGATACTCGTGTGCGCTCCCGGTGAGAAACTCCCGCGAGGCAAGGAGTTGCATGACGATGTGGCACTTCTCATAACTGCGGCACAGGAGAATGCGTTGGAAAGGGTGGAGGAGGCGCTGAAGAAACTTGTGCCGGATTACACACCCGCGCTGACCGATGCGGAAGCCCTTGCGAAGCAACCGATCGAAACACCTGTCGCATCGAAGCTTGTTATCTCGATTCACCGTTCAACGATGATTGCGCCTGGGCATCGCTGCATGCCGAGGGTGCACCGGGGCTTTGAGCTAGCATGAAGACCTTTGCGACACCACTCGTGTGTGCATCTCTCCTCCTGTGCGCCACCGCCGCGTACGCACAACAGGAAAACGTCCCGGTGTCAAACCCGGTGTACAATTTCCTGAAAAGGATGGAAGTGAAGGGAGTAATCGAACGCTACCACGATGTGGTTCTGCCGCTCTCCCGCGCTGAGGTGGCGAGGTTTCTCGTGGCGGTCGAAGAAAAGAACGACCGCCTCTCCGATGCCGAACGAGCGTGGCTCAGTGACTTTTTTGCCGAGTTCCGTTTTGAGATCGACGGGACGACAGGGAATTTTCACAGGCTGATCGCATCGGAGGAGAGTACTTTCGGTGCAGCCGCAGGAGAGATATTCTGCAGCCGCGAAAAGTATCTCTATTTTCATACTGATTCTACGATTTCGATATTCGCCAACGTGTTGTTGGATGTCGACGCACGGTTGATCAGCGGGGATGCTCTCGGCTCGGAACACACGGAGTACCTGCAGGTGGGGGGGAGGGCGAGGGGCAGCATCTATGGCCACCTGGGATACTACGTTCAATGGACGAACGCGCAGTTCTGGGGAAGCAGAGAACTGCTTTACCGGGATCCCGTCATCTCACAGAGTCACGCTCTGCAGGTGGGGAACGCACAGAACTTCGATATCGCGGAGAGCTATCTTCGATACGGCACCGACGTGGTCTCTCTCCAGGTAGGTCGGGAACGTCTCCTTTGGGGGACCGGTTACGATCAGAAGATGACATTGTCGGACAACGTCCGTCCGTATGACTTTGTCCGGTTCGATGCGAAGTTCAAGTCGCTCAAGTACACATTTCTCCATGCATGGCTGGTCGGAACGCGCGGACAGGTCGTCTTCACCGTTCCGTCGGATACCTCCGCCCGCTTCACCGAAGACGTCGCGGCTGACAAGTACTTCGTCGCGCACAGGCTGGAATTTTCGCTCCCCGGACTTTTTGACTTCGGTTTCCAGGAGATGCTCATCTACAGCAACCGCTCTCCGGACCTGGCGTATCTGAATCCCCTGACGATCATCGAATCATCACAACGTTCACGGGGCGAACGGGATAACGCCTACTGGGCATTCGACGTCCAGCTCCACTTCATTCCGCAAATCGAGGTCAGCGCAAGCATCACCTTCGACGACATCAACCTGCCGATCATCTTTTCCGACAAATGGAATGCGATGTATGCCTGGCAGGCGGGTATGTTCTATGCAGACATGTTCGGAATCGCAAATACCAGTCTCATGCTGGAGTACACGCGGATCGAGCCGTATATCTACTCACATGCCAGGTCGCGCGAGGACAATTACACGAGTCTGGACCGCAACCTCGGCCCGCGGATCGGGCCGAACGCCGATTCCTGGTTCATCCGGATCGATTACCTCCCTTCGCAGAATTTGACGTTTTCTTTGCGGACCAGTTTCGACCGCAAGGGAGAGAACATACGCGATGCCGGCGGGCAGGTCATCAAGAATGTGGGTTCGGACGTCTTTCTGCCGCACCGGGGGGGCGATCCGGAGACCAAGGTCTGGCTGGACGGGATTCTGTACAAGTCGCGCACCGTGGATTTCCGGGTTACATGGGAGATCGTACACCAGATCTGGCTGGAAGGGCGGGGCCTATTCGAGTCTGTGGAGAATGCTGCCGTGGGGAGCCTGGACAAGAACGCCACGGCGGTCTTTCATGTACGTGCGGAATTCTAACGAAAAGGTTGACTTTTTCGATTCTTTTTCCGACTTTGAGCTCGCTAGTCAAGCGGAAGTGGCGAAATTGGCAGACGCACCATCTTGAGGGGGTGGCGCCCACAAGGCATGCGGGTTCAAGTCCCGCCTTCCGCACCACCCGGAAGAAGAAGCGCGGGATCTCTCTCTCATCCACTGGGGATGGAAAATCATGAGTAGAGCATTCATGGCTGTGCTGTTCATTGCCATTATGGCTGCCTGTGCGTACGCCGGTGGTATCAAAGACGGTTCGCTGTCGGCATACAGCAACGGCTCCGCCATCGTCGTGCGATGGGTCAGTGATGATGAGCGCGATGTGCGCGGCTACATGGTGGAGCGCCGGACCGGCGTGGAGGGTCCCTTCATTCAACTCACCGATCCGTTCCTATCTCCACAGGGCAACGGCGCGAGTTACGAATTCATCGACAACTCCGTGTTTCGCACCAACGACAATCTGTATCAGTACCGTGTCACCTGCGTGGGCACTACGACCGCTCCATACTACGTCCTCGCGCGCTACAACTCCACCGGCGTGCGGCGTACATGGGGAAGCATAAAAGCGATGTTCCGGTAAGTCTCATCACACAACGACGATCGTTCAACGGAAGACTCACAGGGTGAGTCTTCTGTCGTTTAGAGGAAACCCTTCACAAGGTCTGCATGCAACTTTCCCATCCGTTGATACTCGCATCCCGCTCGCCGCGGCGGAGCGCACTCCTGCAACAAATCGGATTGAGTCCCAGTGTCGCGCCATGCGATGTCCCTGAGGTTATGGATCCGTTGCTTTCTCCCGCACAGAATGCGGAATCACTCGCCGTCCAGAAAGCGCGATGCGGCGCCAAGGACGTGAGGGATGGGATCGTGCTCGGTGCCGACACGATCGTCGTGATCAATGGGGAGACGCTCGGGAAACCATCGGATGAAGCCGATGCCGTGCGCATGTTGCTCTTGCTCAGCGGCCGGACACATATGGTGCACACCGGGTTTGCGTTGCTGGAGTGTCCGTCGGGGCGGGTTGTGAGCGGCGTTGAGTCGACGCGGGTGACATTCCGGACGTTGCCGATGGAGGAGATCACGGAATACGTCCGGAGCGGCTCACCCATGGATAAAGCCGGAGCGTATGGGATCCAGGATGATTACGGCGCAGTGTTCGTTACGCGCATCGAAGGGTGTTACTACACGGTGGTGGGTTTGCCTCTTGCGAGGGTGTACCAGGCGCTGCGGGCATTCGCAGCGACAACAGAAGAAATAGGAAAATAATCACCCGGCAACAACTGCCTTCATCACCCCTACAGCCTGCAGTCCCTTCTGACCTTGCTCCACTTCAAACTCAACATGTTCCCCCTGCTTCAAGGTCTTGTATCCTTCGCCCACAATAGACTTAAAGTGGACGAAAAGGTCCTCCCCGTTCTCACGCGTGATGAATCCGTACCCCTTTGCGTTGTTGAACCACTTGACAGTGCCTGTTTCCATGGAGCCACCCCCGAATGTGATTCCGTGTGGATGGTAAGGAACCGCACTGATAAACGCAAGTGGAAGTCTACTCGTCGAGCCAGATGCCGAATCTGCCGGGAGTTTCCTCGACTTCATCAGGCTGGCCCGGGGCGGACGTGGTGATGATCTCCACCCCTTCGGAGGAGAACGGGAAGAGGTCATCCGGGGCGAAAATACGGACGAAATCCTGTGGCCGGAAGAAATCCTTGAATTTCTGGGCAAATTCATCGAGACGCTTCACGTAGTAGGCAACATTCTCGTCCGGAAAGTGAGGGTCCCAGTCTTCGGCCGGCTTGCAGTTCTCAAAGCCTTTGACATTCGGGTCCGTGCCGGTAATGTAGTAGACCACCCGTTCGCCCGCCCGCACGCGCCGTTCGGATTGCCGTGCGACCTCGTAGGCCGCACTTCTGTTGCGCTTGCCGGTCAGGACCTCGCGATCGTAGGTCTCCAGTGAATCCTTCAGTGTCTCCACGCGCGCGAATTCGCTGACGCTCATCTCGTGTCCTTGAAGGGCATTCACGGTGTTCATGTAGACGCGATGGAGTCCGTCGATGTCATTATTGAGAATTCTTTCAACTGCTTGCCGGACAAATGCCCGCCCGAACCGTTCGATGCTGCGGGATATCAGGGATGATCCTTTCATGGTGAGACGGTCGTCGTAGCCAAGCAGGGCATAGTTCTTCTTTTTGTAGCTCAGCATGCGGCGGTAGCGCCCGTCGAGTTCCAGGGCGATCCGGGGTGGGAGGGTGAGCGCGATGGTCCGCACGAAGCCCCGCTCCGCATCTTCACCGATGCAGTCAGGGGGTGGCACGAAGAACACCCCGTCCGTGTCCACCTCGACCACGATGCCGTAATGTTCGCGAATTGCGGCGATGATTTTCCGCAGGATCTCCTGCCCGGCTTGCGTCACAGCGTCGGCCTGCGCGTAGTCGTTAAACAGCGCCCGGCTATACCCGAGATATCCGTAGAAGGAGTTAATCAGGATCTTCAGTGACGATTGCTCTGCGTCGAGGCGTGAGCGTTCGATGGGGTCAGTCGCGGTGCGTGCCTTCTGCTTGATATCGAGGCGCTGTGATGTGAGTTCTTCCAGCATTGCGGTGAAGATTCCCAGGGTGTCTTTTGCCGGACCGATGCCGTTGCCGATCATGAGGGAAGGATACAGCGAGGCGACGTCGGCATGGACGACCGGTGCAACCACGCCGGTCACGTACATATCGGTATAGCCGCCGGTGGTCTGGATCCCCTGCGAAGGGCGGGGGAGAGAGTGTTTCTGGCGCAGATATTCCCGTGCCATGAGCTGTTCGATCTTCGCTGCCGAGCCCATGCGTGTGACTGTCCCGTACGGAGAAGGGAGCAGCTGCGTGAGGTAGAAAGAGGTGGGCGAGAGATGCCTGCTGATGAGTCCGGTTTCGGTTACGTCGTCCAGAGCGTACCTGACGAGTGTCTCAGGATCTTCGTCCCATGTGGATGAAATGCGATCGCCGTTGACATAGACGCGGTCGGGAGATGCGAATCCGAAATACCGGGCCACGTATTTCAGCCCGTAGCTCTCCATGTTGCGTTTTGACTGATCGTAGCTCTGGACGAGGTGGAGGGTGTCCACCACATGACGCCCGGCGATAGCAGGCTCGCCGGGATATTCGCCGGTGCCGCTGCGTGCTTCCGCCGTTTTTGCCGCGCTGCCGTCCCTCCCGATGGTCAGCTCGACATCGTGGCGCGCACATCGCGTGAGGATGTACGGAAGGTCAAAAGCAATGATGTTGTGCCCCTCGATCACATCAGGGTCCCGCTCGTTGATCACCCGCACGAGGTCACGGAGCATCCGGCGCTCGTCGTGTTTTCGTCCGTCGATGACAGTGTGCCACCCGCGATTGTCGGTGAGTGCGATGAGGATAATCCGGTCTCCGGGCCTCGTGGCTTTGCTGAAGCGGTACGGGCCGTCGGTATAGGTCTCAATATCCAGCTGCAGGCGATGCAGGTCGTCGAACGACATCCCCTTGAACAGCGTCCGGCCCGTTTGCAGGAGAAATTGCGTGACAGGGTCGGGGACAAGATGGAGGGCGTCGAGTTGTGTGTATGATTCGATGCGGGTGGTGGTCAGCGCGTTGAAGCGGTCGAGCATGTGACGCACTGCATCCCAGAGTACCGGCCAGGCAGGGAAGACACAGATGTGAGAAAACGCCAGAGAACCTTCGGCCTTTTTCAGCCAGAATTTCTGGGTGAACCCGTCCAGGAGAAATGGGTCAGAGAGGTAGAAAAACGGAAAGAATTCTTCGTCGCGCGTAGTGACAGACTTCGCGCCGCGGATGTAGAGGCGCATGGACGCGTCGCCGGATGGGTGGACGGCGAGAATTCGTTCTTCGGCATTATGCCCGCGCAGGAGCGGCGTCATCCTCCGTCCCTGTGATGTTCCGGGATGTCCTTATCCGTTGCCCGAAGCCTTGTTCTTCTCCTTGAATGCTTGAATGAAGGGGGCGATCAGGTCGATGGGAATCGGGAAAATTGTCGTCGAATTCTTCTCCGAAGCGACCTCGGTCAGCGTCTGGAGATAGCGCAGCTGGAGGGCCATGGGATGGTGTTCGATAATGACGGCAGCGTCGGCGAGTTTCTGGGATGCCTGGAATTCGCCTTCCGCGTGTATTACCTTTGCCCGCCGTTCGCGTTCCGCCTCCGCCTGACGCGCCATGGCCCGTTGCATCTCGATCGGGAGGTCGATCTGCTTCACTTCCACCGTGGATATCTTGATGCCCCAGGGTTCGGTATGGAAATCGATGATTTTCTGGAGTTCGGAGTTGATTTTGTCCCGTTCGGCGAGGAGCTCATCCAGAGATGACTGACCCAGGATGCTGCGCAGGGTGGTTTGCGAGAGCTGCGAGGTGGCGAAGAGGTAGTTCTCCACCTCGACGATAGCCTTGTCGGGCTGTACGACGCGGAAGTAGACCACCGCGTTGACTTTGATGGAGACGTTATCCTTGGTGATGACATCCTGGGGGGGAATATCGAGCACCACGGTGCGGAGGCTGACCTTGACCATTTTGTCGACGAGCGGGATCAGGAAAATGATTCCCGGGCCCTTCATGGCGATCAGCCGGCCGAGCCGGAAGATGACACCGCGCTCGTATTCACGCAGGATGCGCACGGCATTCGATATGATGATGACAGCAAAGATGATGATGACGAACAGGACGATGCTGAAGGATTCCATTGCAGTATTCCTTTCTGAAGCCTAGTGTGAACGCAATCGCACGGTAAGTTGCAGGCCTTCCGCCCGCAACACCTCGATCGGGGAGCCCGCAGGGATCGTCGTGCCGGAGGTCGTGGCGTTCCAAATTTCTCCGTGTATCCGCACCTGCCCGGTTGGCGAAAGATCCTGTATGGCCGTCCCGGTTTCGCCTAAAATTCCTTCAACGCCGGTCACGGGTTTGCGCCGTTGTGCGCGGATACCCATGCCGATGGCAAAGACGAAAAACAACACCGTGAAGATCACTGAAGGGATGATAACGCTCCAGGAGATGCTGGCGAATTCAAGTGCTGAATCGGAATTGATAAGCATAATGGACCCTAGCAACAGAGAAATGGCTCCGCCCACTGTGAGAAGGCCATAGCTGGTGATTTTGATCTCAAGGATGAACAGCACGATACCGACGATAATGAGTGCCAGGCCGGCATAGTTCACGGGGAGTGTATGCAGGGAGTAGAATGCGAGGATCAGGGAGATCGCGCCTACGACGCCGGGAAGGACAGAACCGGGGTTATAGAGTTCAAACAGGAGTCCGTACACACCGAGCAGGAAGAAGATATAGGCGATGTTGGGGTCGCTGAGGAGATCCAGAAGCTTGTGCTTCCAACCCATCTCGATTTCAACGATTTCTGCGTCGGCGGTATGCAACGTGCGCGTTTCTTCACCGATGGTCACGGTCTTGCCGTCGATGTCGTTGAGAAGCGTTTGCACATTCGGAGCGATCAGATCGATCACGGAGTCCTTCAATGCTTCCGTTTCGGTAATAGAGATACTTTTCCGCACTGCTTCTTCGGCCCAGCGGACGTTGCGGTGGCGTTTTTCACTGATGCTCCGGATGAACGCGGCGGCATCGTTGGTCGCCTTCTCATTCATGATCGAGTCTTTTTCGCCCCCCTGCATGCCCACCGGGTGTGCGGCGCCAATGTTGGTGCCGGGTGACATTGCCGCGATGTGGGCTGCGAGAGCGATGAACGTGCCGGCGGATGCCGCCTGAGCGCCGGAGGGGGCAACGTAGACCACCACCGGGATCGGGGCGGTCAGGAGATCGCTGACGATGATCCGTGTCGATTTGAGCAATCCTCCCGGGGTGTTGAGCCTGACCACCAGGCACCCTGCTCCGTCCTCCACCGCTTGATCGATGCTCCGGTGTATGAAATCCGCAGTGGCCGGGTTGATAGTGGCATCGAGGGTGATGACGTGCACGGGTTGCGCATGTGCAATGAAGGAGGCGAAGAGAACCGTGATATAGAGGGAGAAGGCAGGTCGCATGGCGTCAAGGATCCTCAAGGTAACCCTGCTATTCCGGAGAAAATGGTCACGCTTTGGACACGGTATACTGAGGCTGTCATGTCTAAAGTACCTCTCCCTATGGTCAGAGTCAAGGCGTCGTTTCAGAGAAGCCTTCGCTCCTCATTCCGGGGATTAACTACTTTTTCATCCTTTCGGTTGATTCCTTCGTGCGTTCTGTCTGGTATACTGCCTTAGGTTCAACTCGCGGCTCTCCAATCGGGGAACCGCATGCTCCTGGCCGTGTCCATGCTCCGGGCCATGTACTTGAGCTTCTCAAGTGGTGGAAGGCGTTTCACAACTGGATATGTGTCAGGCAGCTCAAAAAATCTCGAGATAAAATATCATGAAGAACAAGAAAGCACAGTCTCATAGTGATGTCTTCCCAAAATCCCGCACATATATTCAAGGATTGGACGAGATCACCGACGGGGGATTACCCAAAGGCAGAGCGACGCTTGTGTGCGGTGGTGCGGGTTGCGGGAAGACACTCTTCGCCATGGAGTTTCTCGTCTACGGAGCAACGCAGTGCAATGAAAAGGGCGTCTTCGTTTCATTTGAGGAAACGGCGAAAGAACTCACTGCAAACGTTGCCTCGTTGGGGTTCGATTTGGACAACCTTGTAGAGCGCAAAAAGATGAAGATTGAACATATTCGGGTTGATCAGGGCGATTTGAAACTGGACGGCGAATACGATTTGGTCGCTCTGTTTATCAGGATCCAGGATGCGATCGAGAACATCGGGGCCAAGCGTATTGTGTTGGATACCATAGAGTCCCTCTTTTCAGGGTTGCCAAATCCTCTCATGCTGCGCACTGAATTGCGCCGGTTATTGCGCTGGCTCAAGAGGAAGGGCGTGACAACAATTATTACCGCAGAGCGGGGCGATGGTACGTTAACGCGTCACGGTTTGGAGGAGTACGTGTCCGACTGTGTTATCCTGCTCGATCATCGAGTGAGCGATCAATCATCCATACGGCGGCTGCGCATTGTCAAATATCGTGGTTCAATGCACGGTACCAATGAGTATCCATTCCTTATTGATGAAGACGGTTTTTCTGTTCTGCCCATCACTTCCCTGGGACTGAACTTCTCTTCATCCCGCAAAAGAATTTCCACAGGCATTCCCCGTCTTGACACCATGCTCTCCGGCAAAGGTTACTTCCGCGGCAGTACGGTACTTGTCTCAGGTACCGCCGGTACAGGCAAGACGAGCATTGCTTCGCAATTTGTTGAAGCTGCATGCAAGAGGGGAGAACGCGTGCTGTTCTTCACTTTCGAAGAATCCCCGAGTCAGCTTGTGCGCAATATGAAGTCGATCGGGATACAGTTGGAACCCTGGATACAAAAAGGATTGCTTCAGTTTCATGCAACCCGTCCGACACACTATGGCCTGGAAACTCACCTGACGACGAGCATAAAGCTGATCAATAGATTCGATCCTCAGATCGTTATTCTCGACCCGATAAATGCATTCGTTACAGGTGAGAACCACACCGACGTCAAAACAATGCTGCTGCGTCTTGTGGATTTTTTGAAGATGAAGCGGATAACCTCGTTCTTCACAAGCCTCACTTCCACCGGCGATGCTCTGGAGATCACCGATGCGTACATCTCGTCCTTGATAGATACCTGGTTGCTCCTCCGTGACATTGAGATTGGAGGTGAACGCAATAGAGGATTGTACGTTCTTAAATCGCGCGGCATGGAGCATTCCAATCAGATTCGTGAGTTCAAGCTGACAAACCATGGTATCCAACTGCTTGATGTCTATGTTGGCGCGGACGGTGTCCTGACGGGCTCAGCGCGCCTATCACAAGAGGCGAAGGAAGAAGCCGAACAATTGTTGCACCAGCAGGAAATTGTACGCAAACAGATTGGATTGAAGCGCAAGCATGAAGCAGTGGAAGCTCAGATTCTCCTGTTACGGTCTGAATTAGAAGCTGAAGAAGCAGAGGCGCTCAAGGCTATCGAAATTGACAAATCGAGAGTTGACCGTTTCGCCCGGGACAAGAGAAGAATGGCAAAGAGTCGAAGGAGTGATGTTCACACAAGACTGGCCGGAACAAAAACGAAAAAGGTGTCATCATAGAGGCGTTAACCCGGCTCCTCAAGGACCCGGTATTTGCCCCGGGCCGAGATTCTCATCAAGGTGCCTGAACAACATCGTATAGCAGCTGATCAATTCCTCTTCATCGGAACGTGTGAGCACAATCTGCTCGTCTCCATAGACGAACGATGCAAGAACCGAGACCTCGCGTTGCGTCTTCGGCCTGATCTTGAGAACCATTAAGATTCTCTTGTTGGTCACGGCCTCATTGACCAATCCGGCCTCCGAGGAAGAGACGCTCAGATTCTTGTGTCCAATGATCCTTCCTGACTCCTGCTCAAATCTCTCCAGACGGAATCCTTCGTGTATGCTGAACAGACGCACCTGGTCAAAGAACGCAGGCACGGTTGCCGCGTAGATGCGTGTAGGATTGATATCCCTCAGCCTGGTCCTTTCTGTGGAAGCACAGCTGAGGCCGACACATAGAAGCATGATCGGGAGAGCGTGATGACTTGTCATAGGTCCTCTGCTATCTTAGTCGGTGGGAAGCATCTCTGCCACCCGGTCTTCCAGCCAATCGCCAAGGGTTTCGAAGCAGAGGGGATTGGCAAGATGCCCGCGATCATCCATAACGGCAACTCTTTTGTTCAACGTAATGTAGCTGGTCCGCCTCCGCCAGCCCCGGTACTGGACTTTCAGCCATCCATCAAACGAAAACTGCCACAGCCCCGAATCCGCCAATGGCGTGAGGCTGAACGCGTCGGCGGTGAGGGGATGCTCGAGTCCGTCGCGCAACGCCGTTATAGAGCCGATGTGAGCGGTGAATCCTTCCTGCTCCAATGTGCCGCGGACGAGAGACTTCAGAAAGTGTGCAAATGAACCATGGTAACTGAGCTGACGGTTTGTCTCCCACTCCTTCTTCATGTCGTTCGTCGCCCCCTCTATTTCCTCGAATCGCGGGTACACGAGGTACTGCCCCCCTCCTTCGTCAGTGTTCCATGCGAACTTCGACAGCACGATGGACAGCCGGTACCCCAGGGCATTGTTCTCGACACGAACGATGCTGTCCGTAGAGGCTATCAGCAGGCGCGTCACACTGTCCCTGCGCAGGTTGATGACCTCGGGATTGAGCAGGCGTGTTTCATCCGCATTGGATGTCTGTCCGATGAATTCCCGCACGAACAGCTTGAGGAGCTTCCTCCACTCCATGGGCGCGACGGCAACCGACTGTATCTCCTCGGTCTCCAACAAGCGGGGCTCAAGGATGAAGGTCAATTGGAGCGAATCGGCCACCGCGACATGAACCTGCCTTGCCTGGAATTGGAATCCCACCAGTGACACCACGAGCGTATAGACGCCAGGCGGGAACCCGGTGACGCGGAAACTGCCGTCAATTCCGGTGCCGGTCCCGTAGGGAGTGTTAGCCAGAAAAACGTTCGCGTTCGCCAGCGGTGTCCCGCGTTCGCCATCCAGGACCCTCCCGGCTATTGTCGCGTGCTGCGCGGCCAAACGGCCGGCACAACAGAACAGCAGCAGGAGGATGAACATCCCCGATCTTTTCATTGCGCGGAACGCCCTCCCCGAGAGGATCGTTGGCTGAGATGCATAACCGGAGTATACACGAAACGCGAGTCACCTGCAATATCGCGGTTCTTGTGAGGTAACAGGCGCAAGGAAACTACTTCAATTGATCGGCCGATTCATTAGCGATACTTAGCGAAGTACCATCATCTTGTTCACCTGCACAAATCGTTTCCCCGGATCGCCCAGGGTCGTTGCTTCGAGCCTGTAGAAATATACGCCACTTGCAACAACGTTTCCTTCGCTGTTCCTCCCGTTCCACTGTGCGTTGACTTCGCCAGGGTATTGACTTGTGCTCAGGAGAGTCTCGACTTCTCGTCCCAGCAGATCGTAGACCTTCAGCGTCACATAGCTCGGATCAGGAACCGTGAACCTGACCGTAGTCCCAGCATTGAATGGATTCGGAAAGTTCTGGTACAGCTGATACGAGGCCGGAATATAGTCATTCCTGTCGAGTACGAACGTCCACCAGTCCGTCGAACTGGGTGCGTGGTATGTGTCAATGCGTAGCTCCGCGCCCGTACGGAAGTTGACACGGCGTGCCGGGTACCCGATCCACATCAATGGAACATGCATGGTGGAAATGTCGACTTGAAGGGCGGGATCGGGCGTTTCACTGTACGGTGCATCGAATATGAAGAACCACTCTCTGGGACCATCGGCGGCTCCGTTATCATACGGCGTACCTGACAGGGGGGGCTCGTATTTCCCATCCACAAGCCCGAGCGCGACATTGTTCTCCAGAAATCCTACCATGAGCCGCCGCCGCGGGTTCTCACTGACATCATATGCCGAAAAGGGAAGGCTCCGGGTGTAGTCCTGATAGGCAAAGACCCCCGACGTATTCCTGATGAAAGAGCTGAACTCCGGCTTTGCGGGGGGAGCACCTGCATTTTGCAGATAGCGGTACGCAAAGCTATTCGCCGAATCTGAGGCGGGGGCCGATGCCGACGAGAAGACGATCCGAATGGCATGCTGTCGACTATAGCCGACACCCCCTGACGGCCAATGGTCAAATGCGTTCCCGATCGTGCCGCCAAATCCCTCAAGCCCCAAAACGTTTGAGACACCGTACGACGTCCATGGCAGTGCACCCTGGACCGTCTGTAGATTTCTCATCGTCCCCGTCCGCACATCTGTTGTCCCGCGCAGTATCTTGAAGCCATCGGTGATAAGGATACTGTGCCCGAGCGAATCGGGCAACCGGTGGTTCAGGAGGAGTACTCTCCCATCCGTCGAGTCCTTGAGTGTGAACCCGTGGCTGCGCGCGACGTCAATAGAATCAACCCCCCGAATGACATAACGATGATTGGTAAACCGGGCGGGATCAACCACCAGGAGGCTGAAGTTCCCTGTTGCCTGGCCTCCACTCTGGAAGAGAGAATAGCCCGCTGGCTTGTATGGCAGAGGAGCAACGGGGAAGGAGATCGTGTCGGACCAGACGTTTCGGTTTGCATCTGAGAGAAGCACCGGGATCACAACCTCCGCCTCTGTGAAGTCCGATGGAAGCGTCATCGTACAATAGCTCTGCGGATCCGCCGATTCATAGTGCATGGCATAGGTCGTGCCGGCTGCCATGAGAGGTATCTGGATCTTTGTCTCTCCGGAGGCCAGCAGGACCTGTCCAGGGGGAAAGAGGCTGAGACTCCTGACGGTGAAGCCGTACCGAATGTTCTCTCCGGGATTCGCTACTCCATCGTTATTGACATTATCGGAAAAGAGCTTCGGATCATCGATGTAGATTGGTCCGGCTGTGGTGATGCCCTCCTGCAGGTTATGCCAGAGGTGGACCAGCCCCGAGTGGTCTGTTATCGACATCGCCAGGGATACCGGAGTAGATTGACGGGGGAGCGTGATACTGGAACCGAACACACCATCTCCTGCAAGCCCTTCTCCATGCAGACCATCATCGAGAATTGCGAATTGTGTGAGCGTGGAGCCATCGGGACTCTCCAGAAGCACAGTTGCATTCTGTGGATGGCCGGGCCTGAAATCTGCCGTCACCCGTACGGAAGCTTCAAGAGTTGAAGGATAGGTGACTGAAGCCTCTACTCTGGGAGGAATGGGGCGTGCTGGATCTCTGAAGAATGTACCAACTCTCTCTGCATGGGATTTAAGCAGTTGCACGCTGGATAACCTGTCGGTGCCTTGCGCCACGAGGTGCGCGAGAACAACTTCCTGTGTGTCACCTGTAGCCATCTGAAAGGGTCCGGTCGAAAGCATGCAGCGGCGATCGCCGGGGGGAACGAGTGATCCGTCCACCCATCCCTGGGCGGTCACGGGATCACCCGAAAAGGTGAATGTTGTGGCGAGACCCGTTGTCGGGTCGATGAAAGCGTCGCCGGAATCTGCCGTCGTACCCTTCATATTCCGATACCATTGAATTTCACCTCCAAACCCAGTTGCCGGATCGTGAAACAATCTCGCTCCGCTCATTATTCCCACAAAAGCGGTCATACCACGATTCCTGTAGCCGTAGCGAAAACCTCCCTGAAACAGAGCTGTATCACCTGGTCCACCTGCAATCATCGGGCCCTGCAGCAGTGTGAAGCCGACGGCCGGCGGCGAGGCACCATATGAACCATCGTTCGCCTGGCCGTTGAACGCATAGCCCAGGCTCCTCGAAGAATCGCACCCGATAAGATCGTCAGTTGCATCACCGAGATCCGGATCAAACCATTGTGCGATGTACATGCTGTCGATGGGGGCACCACTTGCGTTGATGATCTTCGTGGCAATGAATATTGTATTTGCGAAAAAATCTCCCCGTGCGTACCCCCAGACCGTCCGTTGGAATTCGAGACCGATGACCGGAGAGCCCGCGAGACTGTTGACACGGGCCAGATCGCCATCATTTGCCACATACCAGAGTGTCTGATCAGCCCCGGGACAGCCAGGGATATCAGTCGCAGACTCATAGGTCCCGTTGCCATTGAGATCACGGTACGGTGCACCATCGGTGGCGGGCCATTCGATCCAGTCTCGGATGTACTGATCGTAGAGCTCCCGTGCCGACACTGGAGCGTAGCGACTTATCAGTGACACTTCCTGCCGATTGAGAGTCGTCGCCATCGTGGGATCAAAAGGCGTGGCAGGTGTGACGTCAGGTCTGACACGGTAGATCCTGTATCTGGGAAGCGAGGGGTCGTCGGCGACGGGATCTGCCGCAGCCGATCCCGGTGAGAGCACTCTGCCTGCCTGGAGAGCATGCCTGTAGACCGAACCGCCGACCTTGGGCAGGGAGCGCCCTTTGTGATAGCCTCCCCATACTATCCCGTCTTCGAAGGTGGTTGTCTTTCCACTCCCCTGGGGAAACTCAAATCCACCGCCGAACCGATCGAGCATGTTGTAGGAGCCGTCGCCGTTGTTCCCGTAGTAGTTGAACACACGATTGATAAGGAAGGGGGCATAGAACTCGTTTGTGACGGTTTTGACCGGCAACTGGACCTTGGGGGGGTGCTGAGCGAGCACCGGAATGTTTGAAACCAGGAGGGAGAGAACGGCCGCAGCGCAACACACGAGAACATCTTTTCGCAACGCGGCCCCAATGACCATCGGCTTCACCAATGGAATCTCAGTGTATGTCTACAGTTTCATCGAGCAACCATCTTGTCATCGGAGGGAATCTTGCGATTATTCAAGATACTTGCCAGTTGTTTCCGTGCAAGCTCAAAGGAGTGGTTGTCTTCCTTGTAGATCGGGTATGTCCTGACCACACCATCGCCGAATACTGCCCCGACGCTTTCAACTCTCCCGACGGGGTTGTACCGTTTCCACTGTCTGGCATCATTGAAGGCCGCCGGTACGATGGTATCCACTATTGCAGTTACGGCGGTCGGATTCACTCGATCCGCCATGTACAGGTACTCGTAATCCTGAATCCCCCGGCGATACATCTTCATACGAATACTGGCGATAGGCCCCCTGTATTTGCGATCATCCCTTGGGAAATATGTTGAGGAAGCATTACCCGGGATCAGCCTCTCTTCCCCGCTATAGAGCCAGGACGCCCCGTGCGCATCGGCGGCAGCCCAGGGGTTCTGCGTATCCTCCGGCCACCTGGCACCAGGGTACCGGCGTTCCGCCCAGAAGGCCGTTTCCCAGAGCATGTACATGTCCACGTCATACTTGAACAGAATCCATGGATTCACCCGCATTTCTGTCGGCGGCAGATCAAGATACGGGATGCCTCCGTAGTCAGGACGCTGACCGTTGTAGACACCAGCAAGACGATGGCCGCCGGCAGGGGCAGGAAGAGCTCTTACTTTCTCAGCAGTATACACCGGACTTCCGCCGGGATGACCATCCCATCCGCTCTCAACGTTGTATCCGAACCACGGGCCGGCAGGGCCGCAACTAAGGAAGGCATCCATTCCTTCCGCCACCAGGTCAATGTTCAGCGGCTCAAGGGGCGGTTCTGGAAATGGCTTTGTGTACAGATGAGTGGTAACCAGCACCTTCAAGCTCTTTCCTACCCCGGGGTTATTATGCATCCAGTGCAGTTGTTGGACCGTGGTCGGGAGATACCTGGCGTTGAAATTCAACGGTTCGTCGCATGAATAAAAGAAACGCCAGGCCTTTGGCGCATTGGTGATAAACCACTGCTCCCAGAGGTTTGCGGAGGTCCAAAATCCTTCCTGCGTGTTCGTCTCAAAGCTCATCCTCTCGGGATGGTGCGGCATGGCAAACTGCCCGATAAGATACATGTTGTCGCCCACACCCGTGCCGGGGCCCGCGTATCCGCGCGCAGCCGTATAGCCCGCGCCGGTGAGGTAGTCGCCGTAGAACTTCGTCTTTCTTTTGCCGCCCGCGAAATTCTCGTATCGCATAACATGGGTCAGGTTCTGGCGATGACGGTGCATCATCAACTTGTACTTGTGGATGAGGCTGATATACTCCGCCGAGAACGTTCCGTCATAGTTCTCCGGAGGCAACCCGTGGGCCACGACGTTGCTGTAACTCCCAAAGAAGGAATTATGCAGATGAGTTGAGTCTGAGAGCGTGATGTTGTAGACGGTCAGGTTCACCGGTATGGACTGCATATCCACCCCGCCCTTCGAGACGACGACTTGCCCGTGGTAATCTCCGGCAGGGGAGCTCTTGGGAATGTATATGTCGATCCAGACACCTTGTGTGTTGTTTGCGGCAATGTGAAACGGAGCGCCACCTTGCCCGTTGGCATAGTCACCGCTATCGGCCTCGATGGGCACGAGGGCATCAGGCACCCAGCCCATGTACGCGGAAGTATCCGTGTCAGATCCCACCCGGCCCTTGTGCAGTTGCCTGGTTATTTGCAGGTACTGTTCCACAAACAGTTCGATATTCCGCCCCACGTACTGAAGCGGATCGTCGGATCTGTTCCTGATGAAGTTTGTGCCGTCAGTCAATCTGTCCAAACGAACATCAAGCCCGGAAACGGCCGAGTCCGTGGCGATAATGAGCTGGAAGGCAACCACCTCATTCCTTGCTCCTGCAAGAACCACCCTTCCATTGCGCCAGACGGTATTACCCGTGTCATTCCGTGACCAGTGATTGATGTCGTTCTGTTTGACGCGAATGCCATCGTCGACAGCCCACACAACAATGCCATGAGAGCCGTGGCTTTGAGAAACAACATCGTGTGTATTCTTTGGTACGCCGGCCTTCTTTGTGCAATCCGTGCTCCCTAAGGCCAGGACAAGGAGACCCGTGATGAGCAGCTGGTATCTCATTGAAGTCACTCTACACAACCGTTGCCTGCGGTTCTTGGAAGATGGGCATGATGTGGACATGTGGCAAGAGGTGAGCACTTTCATGCAATAGCGACGTGAGGAAATCGAACATCGGCGGAGAGGGTGGGATTCGAACCCACGATACCCTTACGAGTATACCACCTTTCCAGGGTGGCCAGTTCAACCGCTCCTGCACCTCTCCAGGTGTAGTGCATTCAAATATAAAAAAAGACCCACCGATTTGCAATTGATTGGGAAGCGATCCGCTCAATCCTGAGGAAATCGATTCATTCGATGTGATGTGGATCGATATAGTCATCCCCGGTCTAAGCCGATTCCATTTGTTCTCACGGAATGATATATTGTCCCTCATTGTGACGCACACAAGCGGTCATATTGCACGCAGTGCCGTCTGGAACCATGTCGGCAAGGTAGCCGAGTACACGCTGTTTTTTTTCTCCACAGTCGTCATCGCAAGAGGGCTCGGAGTGGAGGGGAATGGACGGCTGGCCGGCATGCTGAGCCTCGTGCAATTGTTCATCGTGTTATCCTCTGCCGGCGTGGAGGTCTCCCTGAACAGGTTCCTGCCACAGGTGGGAGAGGCGGGTCCGCAGACAAGATATCTCGTACGAAGACTCCTGCTCATGCGTGTCAGTCTCTATGCCGGCGTTTGCGCGGTCGGCATGGCGGCACTCCATTTTGTGTTCCCCGCACCAGGCAAAGGATGGGCCGAGTATCTGGGTCTGCTTGTCTCTCTGGGATTGCTGCGGGGTGCGGCGCCGGTTCTGGGCATGCTGCTCGTTGCCCGGTTCCGGACCGGCCGGGCCGCAGTTGTCGGAGTCTTGGCGCGCGGCGCTGAGTTGCTGGCGTTGCTCGCTGCCGGGAGCGCCCTGAGCGTTCCCAGCGTGTTGGCAATCCTGCTTGGCGGATCCGCCATGCAGGTCCTCGGGTATTTGTTGGCATCGAAAGCGGAATGGGCCGGGGAGGTGCGCCCGATGGCCGTGGCCCCCGTGATTGCTTTTGGTGCTGCATTCTGGTTGAACACCATCACTGACTACTTCCTGGGACGCCAGGGAGATGTGGTGTTTCTGACTATGCTGCTCCCGGAGAGCTCTCCGGCATCTTTGTATGATGTCGCCTATTCAATAGTTCAAGTCGGACTCCTTGTTCTCACCGTGGGGTTTGGGGGTGTGTCGCTGGCCGCCTTATCGCAGTACGCCGCGACTGACCATGCGCGGATGAATTCCCTATATGCCACAGTTGTGCGAATTACATCGTTTCTCACCATTCCGGTTCTCGGCTTTCTTATCGTCTGCGCGCCGCAACTGCTCAGCATTGTCTATACGGGCGACTATGCGGGAGCCGTGGTCATACTCAGGATTATCCTCGGTTTCCGGATACTCTCCCGCATGTTTGCGACAGGGGAGAACACAGACTACCTCCTGGCGCTTGGTCGAGTTTGGACAGTCGTGCGGATCGGTGCTGTAGCAGCTTGCGTCACGGTCGCGATGCATCTTGTCCTGATCCCCCGATGGGGCGCGATTGGAGCTGCATGTGCAGGTGGCACCGGAGTGCTCCTCTTCAACCTTCTGGGGGGCTTCTCGGTGGTGAGACTCGGCGGTGTCAACATGCAGTGGATCGCCTGGGTGCGAATCGTGGCGGCTGCATTCGTCGCAGGAGGGGTGGCACTCCTCCTTCCGGACTTCAGCGATTCCCTTATCAGTGTCTGCCTTTCCGCAGTTGTCTTCTTGCCGGCATTTATGCTTCTTGTGATCATTCTGCGTCCTTTGCACAAGCAGGACCTGGATGCTGTCAGCGCGGCTCTGGGGGGCTTGCCACGGCCGTTGCGAATGATTGCAGGATCACGATGAATGAGGATTCCACTGTGGCTGCAGGGCACCTAGATTTCTTCAGAAGGATTCTTGCATGACGAAGGAAGAAGTCCGCGGTCGGCTTTGGATATACCTGGCGGTACTCCTATCGGCAGGGCATGTTGCACTGATCTGGTGGTACAGGTTTATCCCGGTCTACGACTACCCGAACTGGCTCTATCAGGCACGAATTCTTGCAGACCTGGTAAAAGAAGAATCGACGTTTGCTCAGCAATATGCGATCCAGTGTTTGCCAGTTCCGAATGCGACATTCTCGATACTAGTCGCAATTCTCGGACAAATTTTCTCGTTTGAAGTCGCTGGGAAGATTCTTTTGACTATCTCAGTGCTGTTGTTCCCCTGGGGATTCTGGTTCGCCTCCAGGAGGTTTGGCGCGAAGCGGGATTCTGCGGTGCTGTATATGGGATTTCCGTTTGCCGTGACCATGTTTGCACTAAACGCTCAGAATTATACGCTTGCGCTCGGGATGCTCTTCTGGTTCCTCGGGCTGTTCATGGTCACGTTCCATGGGCGCTCCCGCACAATATGGGTGCTGATGTCAGCATCAATCTGTCTAATCTTCCTCACGCACGGAGCCATCTATGGTGTGCTCGTGGTGCTCCTCATCAATGCGGCTCTGACACAGCCATGGGGCACGCGAATGCGGATCGGGATGACCCTTGTTCCATCAGTTGCGTTGGCCGTCTGGCATGTCGCGGTAATGCTTCCACAGCCATCTGACAATACCGTGTGGGGCACGATTACCTTTGCTCGCCATTTCGTCAAGCCGCTCTGTATCTTCCTAAAATCGTATGGGATTGCTCCACCGTTCCCTCCGACATATCTGAATGTTGCGTGGATGGCAGCGATCGGGCTCTTTGCTCTTGTCTTGGGGAGGGGGGCTGTCCGTTCTCGATCTGTTCGCTGGTGGATTGCGGGGAGTGGGGGAGTGCTGATGCTCCTCGCGCTCTTCCTCCCCGACCCCGCTCTTGGCATGGCGCAACCAGGCGCACGCTTCATGTTTCCCGCCGCTTTTCTTCTGCTTCTCTCCGTAAGCGCTGGCAAAGAGATGCGGGGCTGGCACCTTCTGATCCTTGGTTCCGGATTTGTGGCATTGCTGTACAACTTCGCTTTCTTCCGTTCATTTGACAATCGAGCCGCGGGGCTCACTGTAGACCTTCACGCGATAGGCGTCGTACGTGAACCGGTGTATATCATCGGATTGGACTGGGATGTGGGGGCCGATGCATCGTCCAGAATTGCACCTTCGATCAACGCTATGTCCTTCGTACCGCTCTACACCTTTTCCGAACGCGGGATCACGTACAGCATATTCGAGACTGGGCTGGTGAGGATGAAAGATACGCTCCGCAGTCTGTATCCGGTTATTACCGGGTCCGATCTTACGACTTGGTTTGCGTTAATGTTCTCGGATCCTGCTCGATTTGTCCGCTTCAGATCGATTCTAGTGTTCGGAGACGGTCTGTTGGTCGAAGAGGCCACGAATATTCTCCGCGATAGGGGATTCATGATTGAGGTACGCAGGCCCGGTTGGCGCATCCTCGTTCGGGAATGAAAATGTCCGCACACAAGAACATCCATTGGCTCTGGCTGGTCGGCGTGGGTATTCTCATTCTTGATGTTGCGATTCTCTGGAGTGTGCGAGTCGTTCCTTCCGGCTACAGCTCATGGATTCTTGTCGCGCGAATCGTTGCCGGTCTCGTTGCAGGAGATCCAGCCTACGTCGGTTCGTACTCGTTCGTCAACGTTCCTGTTCCAAACTGTGCGCTAGTTGCGCTGGTTGCCGGACTCGGACCGATCTTCACATTCGAAGGAGCCGGCAAGCTAGTGATTAGCATCCTCGTGGTCTCGTTGCCACTCGGAGTCCTGGCGGCGAACAAGGCGCTTCACGGGGGGGATGGGCTGGCGCCCGCTCTCCTGACGATTCCGTTCGCGATGAGTTGGCAGGTGTTCCTCTCGCAGAATTGCATAATCGGACTTGCGCTCATTGTCTGGGGGGTAGCCTACTACGGTTGGCGTAGGAACAAACTGTGTGTTCGCGATCTGCACGTATTTGCAGGCATTCTTGTGCTGGTCTACTTTTCACACGGCCTTTCGTTTGTCCTAGCCATTGCCGTCACTGTGGGCATTGTTTTCCTGGAACCACTTCCCTGGAGACAGAGATTCCTTTCCTTCGGCCTCGTCATCGCTCCTTCAGCGCTGCTTGCCTTCTGGTATGCACTGGGTTCTCATCCCGTCCTCACTCATGCAGGAAGCTGGTCGATCTTCACCGTTCTGCAGAGTGCATTGAAGCCTCTGGTGCTGTTCATGCGGGTCAACGGCGTGGAGTCGCCCGTCCCTCCGTCATACGGAAATCTCCCATGGTTCATGGTATGCGGGGTCTTTCTCCTCGTGAGCATGCAACGTGCATTGAAGAAGCGGAATCTCGACTTGCGATTTGTGACGCCGGTCGTGTTTTGCCTTTGCTGTGTTCTCGTCCTGCCTGATCCACTTCTGGGGATCGACCAACCCGGAACACGATTCATGATTCCCTTGATTGTTTTCTTGATCCTGCTCCTCGGTCGAGTCCGCATACAAGTTCCTTGGGGGGTCGCTCTTGTTGGCGTTGCGTTGGCTGCTGCGCTGTACAATCTCTTCTGGTTTGGCAGGTTCGATGAAAAGGCATCGCAATTGTTTCAGGATCTCGATGGTGCGACGCAAGGCCGTGAAGCCGCATATGTCCTGGCGCTGGACTGGCCTCAAGCCACGGCTTTTTCCGAGAGGATCTCGGCATACGCCGGGGGGCTTTCCGGAATCCCGCAGCTGTATAATGCGCGCAAAAATCTCATTGCGGAGATTCCTGAGACAGGACCCGTGATCATGAATCCCACCCTCCACGCCCGGTTTCCAGCACCCGCCGGAACAGACCTGGCATCCTGGACTACGTCAATTTTGACTTCGTACCCACTGCTCGAGAAGTTCTCACAAATACTCGTTGTTGGGAAAAATGATGAGTCGGCACGAAGTATCCGGAATCTCCTCGATCACGAGTGGCAGATCGCTGTTCAAGGGGAAGCGTGGACAATACTCCGATCACCTCTCCGGACGGCAGGGCCACGGTAATGCAGAATCCAAACGGCACAGGCACCGTCATAGTCCAGTGGCGAGATCCAGACTCGACGGCAGTTTGTTTGAAACATGTTCGCGCGCTTGTGTTGCCCCCCCGAGTGATAATCGTCGTTGACAACGAGTCTAAAGAAGACATTCGCGAAGCCCAGGCCGGGCTCTCTCCCGAAGTGACATTCGTAGGGCTTGCACGTAACGAAGGGCATCCGTGCGCGGTGAATATCGGCGCCCGTATCGCCATGGATCTCGGCTGTGAATACCTGTTGCTCCTTGACAATGATGCCTTTGTAACGCCATCGTGTCTCGAAAAGCTGGAAGGGATACTTCGAGCTGAGCCCTCCGTTGGCGCGGTATCACCGTTAATATTATCGGGAAGGCGCCCGGGCTTGATCTGGTATGGCGGGGGCAAAGTGTCATTCCTTGGGAACAGCGTGCACGAGTGCATGTGGAAGCCTGCAGATCAGGCAGGGCGGTCGACCAGGGCGGTAGAATTCGTCACATCGTGCGCCCTCCTCGTACGTTTTGCCGCATTTACTGCTGTAGGCGGATTCGATTCCTCACTGCATGCGTACACGGACGATCTGGATTTTTCGCTTCGGTTGAGGCGTGCGGGTTACTCTCTCCTGTACGCTCCAGCCGCGGAAGTTACCCACGGTGAATCCGTGAATGTCATCAAGGTTGCGGGTAAACCCTTCAGGGACTACTACACGATGCGGAATCGCCTGATTGTGATCCGCCGACACGGCACATGGCTGCAAAAACTCCTGGGCATCCCGCTGAGCATCCTCTGGTATGGTGCTGCATACGCCGCCGTATTCCTGTTGAGGGGTGAGTGGCGGCGTTCCCGGGCACTGTGCCGCGGGATTCTGGATTTCATGCTCGGCCGCAGTGGAATGAGAGAGGTCTGAATCGCTCATGCGCATACTTGCACTTGAAACAATTGCAGTGGAAGCAGCACGGCGCTCCGCATACCGTTCGCTGGCGCGCTTCAACGGTTGCGATGTCCATCTCCTGGTTCCTGTCGCCTGGAGGGAGCAGGGGGGAGTCATGCAAGCGGAAGCAGAGTCCGACAGTCTGCTCCACGTGCACACTACCGGCATACATTTCGGCTTCCGACAGCACCGCGTTCTTTATTCCAATCTCCGGCGCATCCTGCGAAAGTTGCAGCCGGATGTGCTCTATTGCGACGCGGAACCGGAAAACTACACGGCAGCCCAGTGCCGATTGGCTATCGATAGGGTTTCACCCCGAACTCGCCTCGCACTCGTTTCATCGAGAAATCTGGACTACCTCTCCATCGGTTTCCCTTACCGGCTTGCCTTCACACACCGATGGTGCGACAATCTCCTCCGCCGCCACCCTGCAGACGTCATGTTCGTCCGTCCGCGGTCCACGATGCATTTGCTTGAGGCTTATGGGCACTCCGTGGTGCACCTTCCGCACCCTGTCGACACGTCACTCTTTGCCCCTGAGACTTCACCGGCACACCTGACCGATGTAAGCACGTTCACTATTGGATACGTCGGGCGCCTGACCGAGAGCAAGGGAGTCCACGTAATAGTGAAATCTCTTATGAATTTGCCCCGAAGCGTGCGCGCGTTGATCGTCGGCCAGGGCCCGGCTCAAGAGAGCCTGGAAGAATTGACAAGAGATCTGGGCGTAGCCGATAGGACCAGGTTCGTCCCCGCAGTCCCCTATGCGCGTGTTCCTGGGATCCTTCGCAGCATGGACGTCCTCGTTCTGCCGTCGCTGCCGACCAGTCACTGGGTCGAGCAATTCGGCCGTGTCTTGATCGAATCTATGGCCTGTGGCACACCTGTCGTGGCGTCACGCAGCGGTGAAATCCCTGAAGTGCTGGGAGAAGGCGGAATACTGGTGGAACCGGGGGACGAGAAGGAGTTGGTCCGGGCCATCGAGCACCTTCTGCGAAATCCCTCGCGACGCACGACATTGGGTTTGGCCGGTCGTGCACGTGTGCTTCAGAATTATTCCGCCGATGTCGTCGCCGGGATCATGCACTCCGCTTTCAACGCTTGCGTGTAAGTTTCTGTCATTATTGAAGTTGTCCGCGGAATTCATTAGTTTTTTCTACTATGCGCTCGATTCTTGTCGTGGAGTTGACACGCCTCGGCGACGTTATTTGCATGATTCCGGCACTGGCCCGCCTGCGGAGTGCCTTCCCGAAGGCCGAAATCACGTGCGTCGTTCAAAGTCAGTACGCGGAACTCGTCGAGTCGCTTGATTTGAATATGAGGGCGGTCGGTCTGGACGCGACCCGTAGTTTAAGTGGCTTTCTTCCGGCGCTTCGGGCGGTCCGCCGGGTAAGGGCTGACCTGGCCTGCTCGATGAGCCCGGCGAAAAGGAATGCCCTGTTGACTATTGGATGCCGTGCTCCCGTGAAAGCCGGTTATCTCCGGTTCCTTAATGCGCAAATCCAATATCTCCACAGGTCGCCTGTGAGTGTGTGGGGACAGAAGGCCGCCACAGAAACCAGCTATGGCAGGGAGCACCTCACAATGCGGGCGTTGAAGGTGTGTGATGCTCTGGGCCTGCCCGGGACACCGTCGTTGCCTCTTCCGGCAATGCGACGGGATGTGCTTTCGAATGCATACCGGCGCATCGCACCGTTTCTGGAATCTGTCCGTAAGCCGTTCGTTGTTGTGCATCCTTTCGCGGGGTGGGAATACAAACAATGGCCCGTGCAGAGCTTTCTGCAGCTGGCACAGAGAATTGTTGCGGAAATCAATGAGGATGTGGTGGTGATCTGCGAGGAAGGGGAGCGCGCACGCTGGCAAGCCGCATCAACGGGGTCGCCACAGGGAAGCCGGATGCACCTCTTCTCTTCGACGTCTCTTGTGGACACCGGCGCATTGCTGCATGGGGCATCCGCGATGGTGGGCAACGACTCGGGCCCTCTCCATCTGGCCGGCCTCATGGAGGTGCCGATTGTGGGACTCTACGGACCTGCCACACCGGATCTGACTGCTCCCCGTGGAGCGATAGGTGCTTTCCTTTTTCACTCCATCGAATGTTCACCCTGTCCACAGGTGACCTGCGTGCACCCTGAAAATCCGTGCATGAATGCCATCACGGTCGAAGAAGTGCTGGCGGCGATCCGTTCTCTGGCCAGGGCAGGCACTCCAAATCCTGCGAGTGCATATGCCTAAAGGCAACATTCTCGGCGTAAACGTTGACGTGATCGACAAGGACGGCCTGCATGAGGCAATCGGGTCGAGTGTGGCAGGGCACGGGAAGGACGTGTATGCATATGCGAATATCCACGCAATAAATCTCGCTCAGGACCTTCCACAATTCAAGGCATTCCTCAACTCAGCACACGTCGTATACTGCGACGGCGAGGGTGTCCGTCTCGGTGCGCGTTTGCTGGGTTTCACGCTCCCACCCCGGGTCGTTCTGACCTACTGGGCATGGGAACTTTGCGCATTTTGTGCTGATGAGGGGTACTCGGTGTACTTCCTCGGTGGTCATGAAAATGTAATTGCACTCGCGGCAGACCGGGCCGCCCGTCGTTTTCCGCAATTGAAAATCAAGGGATGGCACAACGGTTACTTCGACAAGCAGGGGCCGGAGAATGATACGGTGCTCCGGTGCATCAATGAGGCCGCCCCGGATATCCTCCTCGTGGGTTTCGGAATGCCGATGCAGGAAGAGTGGATCGGTGCCAATCTCTCACATCTGGAATCCCGGGTTATTCTGCCGGCGGGATCGCTCTTCGACTACATGTCCGGCACGAAAAGCATTGCCCCCGAGTGGATGGCGAACCACGGGCTGGAGTGGATGTACCGGCTGATGCAAGAACCGGGCCGGTTGTGGAAAAGGTATCTCATCGGCAACCCGCTCTTCTTTCTCAGAGTCATGCTTCAATCGATCCGGGGAGGTACGTGAGAGTGATGCGAAGGGGAGCGTTGCTTGCGCTGCTTGGTGCCGTGTATCTGTCCGGGCCCCACCTTGCGGCCGGTGTTCCTCCGACCGATGGCACTGTCTATCGGCTTCTCTCCCGGGATGCAGGCGGATGGACCTTTGCAGTCCAGTCCGTGCCGCGCCCCGTTTCTAAAATCGAAATCGCCGGAAGGGAATACACGCTCTTCGCAGGTGAACCGCAGGAGCGTGATGCTGCCCCCGGAAGGCCTTACCTGCCCACCGAGCCGTTGTCGCTCGGTGTTCCGTTCGACGCCGCTGTCACCGCAGACCTCCAGAACCCTGTCTATGAAGAAGTCGCAGGGGTGCTTGTCGCTCCGGTCCCCGCGTACAGCATGACGGAAGAACGTGAAGCTGTTGCTGCGTACACGGTGGATGCCAGAGAATACGCCCGTGATGCATTCGTTCCCGCGACTACCCTCACCGTCGATCCACCCTTTGTTTTGCGGCAGCAGCGGATCTGCACAATCCGTCTGGCGCTGTACCAGTACAACCCCGCACAGAAGATCCTGCGACGCCTTATCACCGGGAACCTCCGTATCCGCTACACCCCTGATCCATCAAACGCGCCGGCACGGGCCGGGGCTGTTCAGGAAGCTGATCCCCAGTTCGAGGAAATCTACCGCAGCCTGGTTCTCAACTATGACGAGGCACGCGCGTGGCGTGCAGGAACACGCGCGGCTGCACAACCACCGGTGGACAGTGCGGGCACATGGTTCGAGTCGGGCCGTCGCTACGCACGCATTCCTGTCGCGAAGGATGGATGGCAGATCCTCTCGCGACAACAGCTGGAGAGTGCCGGGATAAATATGACTTCGTATGGCGAAAGCGATGTGCGTCTCTTTCTTCGCGGGGCAAGCGTGCCGTTCCTCGTGCGTCGGGACACATCGATCGAGTTCTACGGCCTGCAGCGGCGGGGAGATTCCACGGCATTTGATTTCTACAGCGATACCAGCACGTACTGGCTCACATTCGGAGGGCGCGGAACCGCATTGCCGTTGACCGCCGCCCCGCAGGCGGCAGGACCGCCCGCGACTTCAATCGCCGCGGCGCGTTCCCTTCGGCACTTTGAACAGAATACCGACTATTACGAGGGAACGGGTGAGGCCGAGGTCACGCAGAACGGTCCGGTGGCCGGAGAGGGATGGGTCTGGTCATATTTCTACCCAAATACCACCACATCGTTTCCTTTCGAGCTGGATAACCGTGTTGCAGTCGCGGGCGACAGCGCGGTCATCACCGTGAAGCTTTTCAGCACCACTCTACACTACAATACACCCGATCATATCGCGAGGGTGTGGGTGAATGATTCACTCGTCGGAGAGGCGCAGTTCAACGGCCGCACGCGGGGGTTCCTGCGCACGGTAGTTCCGGGTGGATGGCTGAAAGAAGGTGTAAATGCACTGAAGATCACTTCAGTGTCGACACCAAGTGTTCCGAATCAGTTTTATCTCGATTGGTTTGAAGTGGAGTATACCCGGGGCCTTTATGCCACCGGCGGATCTCTCGTGTTCTCGGGGAATCCAGGTCAGGGTGTGGCATCATACACCGTGCAAGGTTTTTCCGATAGCACGATTGAAGTCTTTGATATCGCCACGTTGCGCAAAATCTCCGGGGTGGAGGTGCACGGATCCGTCGCCACCGGCTTTTCCGCAGTCTTTCTGGATTCACTCGGCAGCCACCACCGGTATGTAGCTGTTTCGGAGGCGGGACGGGTACCGGTGCAAGGAATGCGAGCGAAAGAATTCTCCGATCTCCGCAACAGACCCGGTGGTGCAGACTACCTGATCGTGACACACAGGATATTCCGTACGGCTGCGCAATTGTTGGCCTCCCACAGAGCGGCACGCAACGGAGTGCGGTCTCTCGTCGTGGACGTGGACGATCTTTATGACGAGTTCGGGTTCGGGATGAAGAGCGCCGAAGCTATCAAGGCGTTCCTCCGGCATTCCTATGCACACTGGGCCGCGCCCGCTCTGTCATCTGTGCTGTTATTCGGTGACGCATCATGGGATCCGCACAAATTCATTTCTTCATCCGTCAAGATCGATTTCGTGCCGGCATATGGTGTGCCCGCGGGCGACGAATGGTACGGTTGTTTTGATCCGGCGTATCCGTTTCTTTCATCCTTGGTTCTCGCCCGTCTCCCCGTGGAGGACACCGTACAGGCACGGCGCACGGTTGACAAAGTGATCGGGTTCGATACACCCCCTCTTGCAGACTGGAACAAGAATTTTATGTTCATCACCGGCGGGATCGGCATATCGGAACAGACCGTATTCAACATGCTGACGGAGCCCCTCATCGCCAACAACGTACTGGCTCCGCCCGTCGGGGGGACGCCGTTCCGCATCTACAAGACTGCGGATGATGTGATTAACGGCGACAAGAAGGCTGAGATGCAAGCATTGTTCAAGAGCGGGCTGTCGTTCGTGAATTTCCTCGGACATGCCGCAGGCCGGATATGGAACGTGGACATCGGTGATCCGAACGAACTGGAAAACAGCACGGGGATGCTGCCGTTCATTGCTTCAACCAGCTGCAACGTTTCGGCATTTGCCGAACCATCCAGCAATGTTCTCGCGGAAGATTTTGTCCTTGCGGACAACCGGGCGGCGATTGCGATGTGGGGAGCGTCGTCCCTTGGCTATGCCAACTCCGGCACGCGCCTGGTGAATGGTATGCTGGTTGCAGTGGCCAAGGACTCCGTCCGGCGCTTCGGGGCCGCGACGGCAATCGCACGCTATAAACTCTGGCAGGAATCGGGATCGGGATACGTCACCATCAGCATGGTTACGCTCAATCCGTTGATCGGGGACCCCTTGAGTAAGATGCCGATCCCCGTCAAACCCGATATCTCGTCAAGCGGCGGAGACCTTACGCTAAACACGGAGACGCCTTCTCTGCTTGATACGAATCTGACATTCCGTCTCGTTGTCCACCAACTGGGTCTCTTACCCGTTGACAGCGTCTCGGTGGCCATGTCTGATGAATACGGCGGTTCCATACGAACGGTGATCGAAGGGCTGCGGTTTCGTGCCACCGGCCACCGCGACACGCTTTCTGTGCCATGGAACGCCTCGAATGAACCCGGACAGCATCGCCTTACCGTGACGCTGGATCCGGGCGGGGCAATCGCCGAGGTTACGAAGAGCAACAACAGTGTCGTGCGGGATGAGTACATCTATGCCGATCTGGTTCTGCCTGTATACCCGCTGGAGAGCATGGTGGTGCCGCCGGGACCGCAGCGCCTTCGTGTCACATCTCCGCTGGGGTCCGAGCACGCGTCGTTCACCTACTCGTTCGAATTGGATGTGCTCCCCTCGTTTGCGTCGGGCTTCACGATCACTTCGGATCTCGTCACCCCGGGGGCGGTCTCCGGCGAGTGGGTGACTCCGCCTCTCCCTGAGGGGAATGTCTACTACTGGCGTGCAAGAACGGTGTCGTCGGGGGTTTACGGGAAGTGGGTGACCGGCAGCTTCCGGACGGCTGCAGGAGCTGAAACAGCCGGGCCAATCAGGCTCACCGTTGATGGTGCCGGGCAGTTCGGCCGCGGAGTACTCAATCACCTGACCCCGGCAGATTCGGGACTCATGCTCGCACGCAACGCACCGGTTCACTTGTACGCCCGTTCGCTCGGCCCCCGTACCGAGTGGCTGGAAGACTGGTATTCAGTATTCAAAATCAATGAACTGACCGTCCGGGGCTACTGGTGGGTGATCGGCAATAGCTTCCTGATGCTCCGGGTCAATGACTTCACCGGCGAGATCGCGGTGCGCGGATTCGATGTCGCCACGCAAGTCGCACAGGCCGACAGCATGGTGAAATACATCCGCAACACACCTGCGGGCAATTATGTCGGCATCATTGTGATTTTCGACGGCAAGACCAATGTCACGGACAGCCTCTATGCTGCCATCGAGTCCCTGGGGAGCACCCGCATCCGGTCGGTACTCTCCGGACAATCGTGGGCCTTCATTTCCCGCAAAGGGTATCCTGGTGAGGCCCTGGAACGTCTGACGGACGACAGTGCGGTCGTGGAGCTGGACATCCCAAATGTGTTCAGTATCGGCAGGGGATCGTACCGCTCCTCTGTTATCCCTCTGCCTGTGCGGATGGATTCCCTGCAATGGCGGAGTGCGATCATTCCGGGAAAAACTCAAGCGACGCTGCAACTGCTCGGGTACAGGGGAGGCGGAATCCTGGATACGATCCGCACGTTCTCTGCAAAATCCACCGAAGTCTCGCTGGCCGGCATGAATCAACTCTTCGATGATCCCAAATATACCGGATTCGTTATCGGCTCCGGTTTGAATACTTCCGATCCTGTCCACTCACCGCTCGTGCGATCCATTTCGCTCACGATGGAGCCACCCCCCGACCTTGCAATAAGTCAACATACGATCGGTTCGCCGCAAAGCGCACCTCCCGGTGGCGGAGACATGGGTCTGCCTGTCACCGTACACAACATTGGATATCGCAATGCGGACAGCGCGCGGGTGAGCATTAATCTGGTTGATCCCGGCACGGGGCAGCACACGGTGCTCTCATCCGGCACTGTGGGGTCGCTCCCCGTCGACGGTGCCGAACAAATCCTGCTCGGATTTTCCACCGCGGGTCTGAACGGAATGAAGACGCTTGAGGTGCAGGTGTCTCCGCCTGCAGGCGCGCGTGATCTCATCGCCGAAAACAACACTGCACGCTTCACGCTGAACTTCACCTCTGTCAAAGAGCCCCTGCAAGCAACCGTGCAGATATTTGCCGACGGTGTACAGCTCATGGATGGTGACTATATCGGCGCGCGGCCAGCCCTGTTGGTGCGCCTGGCTGATGTCGGCGGTGTAACCTCCGGCGGCGAACGGATGGCGTTGTTTGTCGACCGGTCGCTAGTTTCCCCGGCGGCGGAGATGTTGCCCGCGGGTGGCAGTGCCACAGGTGGCAGTGCCACGGGCGGCGGTGCCACAGGTGGCAGTGCCGCGGGCGGCGGTGTCCTGGCACGGATTCTTGACGAGGGAGTGCAGTTCGCTCCCGATTTGAAGGACGGCACACATGAATTGGTGGTGCGTCTTTACCGATGGAACGGCGCTGCCGGGACGGATTCAATCGAGCACCGGTTGGCGGTCCAGGTGCAGAGTGATGTGAGGATTCTCCGCGTGTTCAACTATCCGAATCCATTCCGTTCCGAAACGGAGTTCACGTTCGTATTGACGGGCAACCGGGCTCCTGATGACGTGAGCATCCGCATCTACACGATTGCCGGACGGAAGCTGCGTGAGATCGTCGTGCCGCACCACATGTTGCAGGTGGGATTCAACCGGGTGATGTGGGATGGCCGGGACGAAGAAGGAGACGAGATAGCCAACGGGTACTACTTCTACCAGGTGCAGGTGCGGGGAGGCGGGGTTGTAAACTCGGCTATTGAAAAGCTGGTGAAGATCCGGTAACACCTTTCAGGAAAACGAACAGGGTCCGCGCCCGCGCTTGAAGTCTGCTCCCACTCCTAAAAAAAGCACGTGCACGGTGAACCGTGCACGCAGCCAATCCTCAGTGTAGCGGTGTGCAATCCGTCCTGTCAGGCAGCATCCCTTCCCATCCCATCCTGCTGACCAACTTCCTGTTGAACCTCCCGTTTCAGGATTTTCCAGATGGTGCGCTCGGAAAGTGTAATCTGATAGTGTTTCTCAAGATACGCACGGAGGCGGCGCTGTCCGTAGCCGGTTTCCTCACGGGCTTCCTTGAGAATCCGGATGCTTTCTTCGGGGGTTGCCCGCGGGAAGTGGTGCGGACGGCGGGAGCGGTCAGTGAGGGAGTTCGAGTCACCGTTCTCCAGCTGGAAGCGCTTCAACCATTTGTAGAACGTTTTCCGGCTGATGCCGAATTTCCGGCAGACCGCCTGCACGTTCTTCGTTTCTCTGTAGCACATCATCCACGCCAGGCGCGGATGTAGCGACCCGCCCAGAGAATTCTCGCCGACTGTCACTGCGCTTGTGCCAGTGCCCTGTTCACTCTGCTCCATTGACTCCTCCACTCTCGTTTTACTAGAGTGAGGAGTTTCACGGTCTGTGCCATTCTTGTGACGGGGATCATAGCGGCAAAAACAGCCAAAATTTGGGAATTCTGGCAAAAAAAGGGCAGGGATGGGTGTGTTTTCTACAGGGGATTGTGAAGATTACACAAAAACCCCTGAGTCACGCCAGTTTTTGCCAGATATCCGGGGCTTCCGGCGTTCAGTAGGAAGGCAGCAGGTCATCTTCTCCTCCGGCGGCAGGCCGCAATTCGAGAGCCAGTCCGCCCGAAGGCCGCAGGTCAGCCTTAATGATCGAAGCCGATGTGACCTTGAATTTCTCAATGTTCACGTGCGTGCGCGTCCGGATCTTTTCCCCTCCGTCCGTGTAGATCGAGGCGATGTACGTTTTGCCTCCATCCAGAAAGCTGAGCGGGAAAGCCAGGCTCCGGGCTTCGTTGTTGGTGATGCCACCCACGAACCATTTCGGTCCGCTCCTCCGTGAGACAGCGACGTACTTCCCGATTTCCCCCAGCAACACTCTCGTTGTATCCCACACCGTTGGCAGCTCCTCGAAAAACCTGATTTCAGGCTCGCCCTGGTAGTCGGAGGGCCTGTCGTACCAGAAAACGAACTGCAGCGGGCTGTAGTAGATCACAGAGAGTGCCAGCTGATGGGCGGAGGTGGTCCTGATGCCCTTGACGTCCTTTATTCCAGCCTGGTGGTAGTAGCAAATAGTGTAATCAGCCGCACCAGCCAGGAAACGGGTAAACGGCACAATGGTGTTATGATCGGCTTCCGGCATGCACTCATTCCCATAGATCCCTTCCTGGGTGAGCAGATTCGGATAGGTCCGGCTGAACCCTGTCGGACGGTACTCGTCATGGATGTCGACCATCAGGTTGTATCTGGCCGCCTTGCGCACAGCTTCGTGCACCCACGATGTCCACTTGTGTGAGCCCACGTGGACGAATCCGAATTTCACACCGGCGACACCCCAGCGCTGGTAGAGGGGAAAGATTTCGTCGATCTGTTTCTCCAGGGCACGGTGGTTCACATAGAGAATGACGCCAACGTTCTTGCTTTTTGCGTATGCCAGTATGTGCTGCAGGTCCAGGTCTTTCTTTGGATTTCGCCGTGGGTCCACATCCACCCGTGAGGCGTCCGATTCCTTTGAGTATTCGTGCCCGTACCAACCGGCATCGAATTCCACATACTCGATCTTGTGCCGCGAGCAGAAGTCGATGCACTCGATGGCGCCTCCCGTGGAGAGTGTGACTTCCCTCAGAACTTTGCCGGGTTTGATCCACCCGGTGTTCTGAATGGCGCACGGCTCATTCAGGTTCAGGAAAATGTCGTTGTGCTCGAGCAGCTCGCCGGGTGATTCCGCGACCATGATGACCCGCCAGGGAGTCTTGAAGGGAGACGACTCGGTGACGGGTCCGAAGAGCTTTGCGACAACGGTATTCTTCTTTTCCGGGGAGAGAATGAATTTCATGCGCGCATAGTCCACAAGCTGCGCCTCTCCGATCGAGGCATACAGCCCGCCCGGCAGGAGAAGGGTCAGGGGGCGTTCACTCTCATACTCAGGGGTTCTGGGAGACCAGCGGGGGAGAGGGAGGTTGGCGCCGTACGCCCAGTCCTGGAGTGGCCTGACGTGATAAAGCTCCTGCGCAAACGGTGTCACATATGCCTTCGTTCGCTGTTCGAAACTAAATTCTGTCAGTTCATTTGCGATGTGGATGATGGATGTCGAGAGGTTCTCAGGAAAGTTGTAGCAGAACGCAGCCCCCTCGTTGTACACCCGGACGATTACCTGAAGTGCATTGTTCCGGTCATTGTCCTTTATCAGATCGATCACGCACTCGTTGTAGTTGTCCGTAACCATACTCCGTTCCCCGTAGACCGGTCTCCAGCGTTCGTTGTGGGATCGGCGTGTTTGACCCGCCACTGTGAAGCCGTTGATCCAGGCGGGAAGGTCGAGAGTGACGATGCCGAGACGTGATTGCAGGACGACGTTCTGGTTCCTGTAAGAAAGTGTGAAGAACAGGCAGCCACGTTCTGTAGCCGTACTGTCAACGAAAAACGTGAAGACCAGGTTGCCGTCGGGCGAAGGCACGGTAAGCGTCTGACTATGCAGGGATATGGAGCAAAGGAAAACCAGAAGGGTCGTGAATGCCGTTTTCATTGCATTATCCATGGCGGAACGTTATGGGGTGCTGGAATTCTGAACCTTCAGGATCATTGCCGCCCGGGCCGGCAGCGTGGCTGTCACCGTACCATAGCGCAATACACTGCGGTCCGTCAGATCAGCCGGGTAGGTCAGGTTGCTCACGCGAAGGTAATTCCGGGAATGGGAAGAGCGGAATGAGATACTCAGGCGGACATCCCTGTCTGATGAGTTCAGATTCGTGATCAGAAAGTACGTCACATCCGGAGTCGACGTGTTGTCAGCCAGACGGGCGACCCCCACCAGGTTGCCGCCCGAGGCCACCGTTCCGGTCGCGTCGACGAGAGTAATGCCGGCGATATCCGTTTTGGAGAAGTTGCCCAGCTCGTTCTGTGCGTAGCTCCGTGTGTTGACAACATCGGCACCATTGGTTGTTCCCACGATCCCGTATTTGTCAATGCCGTACGTGCTGATGAAGTCGCCGTTGGAAAGTCCCCCGGATTCGCCGGAGTTTCCGTTGACAAATGTCGCAAACGTCCTGAGTGCGGCCACCTTGTGAGCATGCATATTGCGGAGCGAGAACATTTTGTCGACCTGCCCGGCGTCGCCGTGGAAGGAATAGAGCGCTTGTTCGCTTTCCGCAAACGGCCCTGAGTAGTAGAATACCACTCCTTTTGCGCCTACCAGGAGGGAAAGATATGCGCTCGAGAGTATCTCAGACTGTGTGGGTGCCCGGAAATCACTGCCGGAGGAGAACATGGGGGGAACACTGATGATCGTCTTGGTTGGAGCCACGGAGCGTATGTGTGTGCAGAACCTCGAGAGCACGTCGAAGTCGCGGTAGATTGACCGCCGGTGGTCGAGTATATCCGACCTGAAGAGATAGTGATTCGGAGCGATGTAGTGCAGGTTGATCTTCGAAAAGCGAGTAACGGTTGTCAGGTTCGTGTGGTACATCTCGTCATCGGGCCAGGTACTGTAGAACGTCAACCGTTTGTCCTGCTGGAGGAGGTATGTGCAGACGGCATCCATTGGCGCGTAGTTGCCCACGTGGGGTTCGTCTGCGACGGCGATGATGGGATACACCTTCCGCGGTTCGGATGAGCCGGCAATCCCCGCCGCAATGTCTGTGAATGTTTTCACCAGCGCACGCCGCTTCGACGCGTTGAAAAATTTCGCGGTCTCCTCGACGACCACCCTGCCGCTGTCGTCGTAGACGGTGATGTCTCTGATGCGGAGAGAGCTTTTTGTTGACATGGTGCAGTTCACCTGCAGTCCGAGGCGGCAGACGTAGGCCTCGTACTGTGACGGCCCGGCGGCCAGATCGAGTGTAAACGGCAGGACTAATTCACTTTTCCCGGAGGCGAGCGTGATGCGTTTGTCTATCAACTGGTAATTCTTCCGCCCCGCGCGCGAGGCTTTGTTGATGAGATTCACCGTGAGTTCGTGTCCGGCGCGTGCCGACTCGAGCCTGAACCGGAGCTTGAAGTAAGCGAGTGCTCTGCGCGTGTTCCATTCCCGGGGGCGTATCTGTCTTTTTTCGCCTCCCACGACGGTGAGGTCACGGATGATCCGGCCCGAGGCCGGCGCGTTCTTCGCGGAAACTGTGAACGTGGTATCGGCGGCTGTGATGGAATATGAGGAGCTGTCGAAATTGATGATGTTGCCTTCGTTGCGTGTCGATGGAGAAAACTTCAGGTAGTGACTTTCCGCTGCACGCGTAATGAGGAAACAGCGGTAAATGGGGATGATTCTCGAATCGCGAATGAAATTGCGGCCGGTCCGGGGATCCGCCGCGTATTCTTTGTACAGGTAGTTCACATAGGGGGCGTTGTCTTCTCCACCCTCCGGAAAGTTGGACGTGTTGATAAAGAATGTGTTCATTCCGAGTGAATCGTACCAGAAATTCATGAGTCTGGCGCCGTTTGGTCCTGTTCTCTTCCCGAATGTAGAGCCAGTCCAGTAAATGCCCTCGTTTTCCCCCCATCCCGTGGCGTACATCCCGTAGAGAAATCTTACTTGTGCCGCGGCATCCGCGCCGAGGAGTAGTAATGCAGCCAGCAGGACCCAGGCAAAGTACCCAGGGAGTGGTCCGGCCACCGGACGCGAGGAGGAGTTGCCCCTTGTGATCATGGTATCATTCCATGGGATGTGGGCTGTTACAGATGAATCAAGTCGGCTGAGCGACCGTAAACAAAGTAGGAGAGAGTGCGGACATTGTCAATCGGAACATCAGGAATACGATCGCCGGAAGGCAAAATGTCTGCAGGGCAGAATGTTCTCGAGGGCAAAATGCCTGGAGGGCAGAATGTTCTCGAGGGCAAAATGCCCGTCCGGTCGGTTGCACAACACAAAGGATCGCTGTATATTCGCTTACCACAATAGGAGATGCTCCATGGACACCCCCAACGAAAATCCGCAGCCGTCTGCCCCGCAATTGCCGCCGAACAAAGACCAGAATACCTGGGCAATGCTCTGTCATCTCACTGCACTTGCCGGGTTCGTCTTTCCGTTCGGCAACATCATCGGGCCGCTCGTGGTCTGGATGATCAAGAAAGACGAGTTTCCGCTTGTCGCCGATCAGGGGAAGGAGTCGCTGAATTTCCAGATCAGCATGACTATTTACTACATCGTTGCGGCCATTTTGATCATCGTATTGATCGGCATCGTACTCCTCATCGGCCTGGGCATCTTCAGTCTGATCATGATCATCATTGCCATGATCAAGGCGAATGAGGGAGTGGCGTACAGGTATCCGATGACCATCAGGTTCCTCAAATAGGCAGCAGGAAGAGAGCACAACCAGGGCAATCGGACAATGAAGCAGAATCCCAGAGTACAGCTTGCGCAGCTGCCGACGCCCATCGAGCCGTTGGAGAAGATCACAGCGCTGCTTGGCGGGGCGCGGTTGCTTATCAAGCGGGATGACCAGACAGGACTGGCGCTGGGTGGCAACAAGACCCGGAAGCTTGAATACTTGATCGCGGATGCACTTGCCAGGAACGCCGATGTCATCCTCACGGCGGGGGCGGCACAATCGAACCACTGCCGGCAGACAGCCGCTGCTGCAACAAAGTTTGGCTTGCGGTGTATGCTTGTGGTCGGTGGAAGCAAACCGGATATTCCCAACGGCAACCTGTTGCTTGACAGCATGCTCGGCGCGGAAATTCATTGGACCGACAGAGACCGCCGCGGGGAGATGATGGAAGAGATTGCGACCCGGCTGCAGCGGGAAGGGCACAGACCCTATATCATCCCGATCGGCGGTTCGAACGGTATCGGTGCGCAAGGCTACGTTTCAGCTGCGCGGGAGGCCGTCGATCAGCTGGCCGCGATGGGCGAGCACGTCGGCACGATGGTAGTCGCTTCAAGTTCCGGCGGCACGCAGGCAGGGCTCGCACTCGGCGCGAAGCTCGCGGGGTATGAAGGCAGGATCCTCGGTATCAGCATAGACAAAGGGGATCGCGGGCCTGACCGGTACGAAGTTGAGTTGGCTGGGATCGCGAATGCCGCCGCGGAAGTGATGGGCGTCAGTGCACGAATGGCACCCGAGGAGTTCTCGGTGGAGTACGGGTATTTGGGTGAGGGGTACGGCATCGTGGGTTCTCTTGAGCGGGAGGCGCTTTCGCTCTTGGCAAAACAGGAAGCGATCATCCTCGATCCCGTCTACACGGGGCGTGCGTTCGGTGCGCTGCTTGACATGATGCGCAGAGGTGCGTTCAGAAACGACGGAAGCGGGGGGAGCGTGCTGTTCTGGCATACCGGTGGTGCCGCGGCGTGCTTTGCGTACGCAAAGGACATAGCTATCTAGAACGCTGTCTCAGCAGATCTTCTTCACAATTTCCGCCTCGCGCCGGTTTGGATTCCGGATCAGTATCAACATGCTCACCATCGCGGTCAACGCGATCGCGCTGGTCCCGAAAAAGATCGGCTCGAACGAATACGTATCGGACACCCAACCGATGAGGAAGGTGGAGAGGATTGTCCCGAGACCCGCGCCGGTACCCGAGATACCGCTGACCGAGGCGACCGAGCCGCTTGGGAAGAGGTCAGACGGCAGGACGAGAATCATTGTCGAGAACGAAGCGTACGCAAACGTGGAGAAGCCGAAGAGGGCCGCAAGCGCAATGGGGCTGGAGACGAATGCCGTCGTGGAGAGCATCGCCATTCCCAGGCCGCCGAACCAGATCACGGCTTTGCGGGCCTTGCCGACGGACCACCCACGCCGGATGAGCCAGCTCGACATTCCACCTCCGAAGAAATTGCCGAGATCAGCCGCAAGGAAGGGGATCCAGAACACTAAAATTCCTTCCTCGATGGCAATGCCCTTTGCCACTAGGAACACAGCAAACCAATCCGCGATGAAGAACCAGACGGGATCAGTGAGAGACCGTCCGATGATCACTCCCCAGGTCTGGGGGAAGTCTCAGCAGTGCACGCCAGCTGATTTTCGCACCTTCGTCGGATCCCGTAGGATCGTCTGACCGTTCTGTCCGGATCATGGCAAGTTCTTTTTCGCTGATACGGGGATGCTCCTCCGGCCGATGATACAGGAAACGCCACGCGATCAGCCAGATGAAGCCCAGGGTTCCTGTCAGCACGAACGCCAGCCGCCACCCACCGAACGTGTGGTAAAGCCAGATGACCAGAAACGGCGCAACGACCGCCCCGACCGACGAGCCGCTGTCGAAAAGGGCAACAGCCCAGCCGCGCTCGCGCTTGGGGAACCACTCAGCCACCGCCTTCGTCGCACCCGGCCAATTCGCTGACTCGCCCGCCCCCAGAAGAAAACGAAAGATGCAGAAGCTCCGGAGTCCGCTGGCAAACGATGTCACCATTGCTGCGATGGAATACCAGAGCACAGTCAAGGACAGGCCTTTCCGCGTCCCGATCCTGTCCAGAATCCTGCCCCAGGCCGCCTGGCCTATCGCATAAGCAACGCGGAAGGAAATAACCACAAGCGCGAAATCCTGATTGTTCCAGTGGTACTCATCCTTCAGAAACGGTGCCAGCACAGAGAGTGTCTGTCGGTCGATGTAATTGATGACCGTGGAGACAAAAAGCAATCCTCCAATCCACCATCGCAGGGCCGGAAGAGGCCTTACGTGAAAAGTCCTTCCCGGTACCGGGTTCGTGTTATCCGCTTCGGGCTGCGGAGAAACCGGCGGTTGGGATGGTGTGGAAGCCATCGGATACTTTCTGGCAGAACTCATGAGTGTGCTACTTGTCGAGTACGGTGAAGGTGTACGACACGGTCTGCTCGAGCGCTCCGGCCGCCGGGATGACATGGATCTCGATGGGAAAGGCTTTCAGAGCCGGATACGGCCAGCGATACATTTTCCGGTCCCGCCCGGCCATCAGACGCACGTCGCCCGAATCTACGTGGAAGACCACCTCCCGCCGTGAACCGGCAATGCGTATCGTTCCGGCATCGGTTTGCCGGTAGGTCATCCCGTTGTGGTCGATCACAGGCTCCACGATGGTAATCTCCGGCTGCGCATCACGATAGTGAAGAGTCACGGTCTTCCGGATGGAGGTGTCGGAAATCGTGTGATGCAAAGTATACCCGACCGCTCCGTTCAACCATGTGCTGTCTCTGAGTTCGCCGGTGGCGGACAAGGTGAAGACCGATGTGTCCTGGCGATGCGTTTCCAGGACAGCATCGTACTCAAACAGATTTGTGTAATAGCCGGTGGAATCCTCATACTCGATTCGTGGGGTAAGGCTTTTTAATTCCCCCATCACCGGAAAGCTCATCGGCTCCCATCGATAGTAGAATGTCTGGCTTGATGATTGGAGGGATCCGTGATCTTTCAGCCACAGATTTGATATGACCCCGCCCGTCGGCCGGTACATGTACTTGCTTCCCGACCGTTTGGCGTAGTCCTTGTAGCGGTACGCCGTCACGGTTGCCATGAAATTCTTTGTACGTACCTCGACGACGTCGAGTGTCGGAAAGAGCTTCATCCAGCCGGGCAGTTCGGTCGGAAGTGCTGCGGCAGGCCGTACGTCCCGCGTGTCCACCTCATAGGCAAGCGCCAGGTTCTTGGCTTTTGTGAAGGTCGGATATATGCAAGGATCCTTTGAGAAGATATCCCAATAGTGGGGTCCGTATCCGACCAGTCCATCCTTAACGTTCGTTCTCAGATAAGCGAGGTTCATGACCGCAGCAGATGCAAAGCGGGGATCGTCATCCGCGAACAAGGCAAAAAGTACCTGACAGCCATCGGAAGTTGCGCTTCCGTAGGTCGTCCACTTGTTGGAACGAATTCCCCAGGATCCATCCATGGAGCCGTCCGGATAGATGAAATACAGGTGATTGGCAAGCGATGTTCGCACCCGTTCCCTGACGCGTTCGTCGCCGGTAAGCCAGGCATAATACCCCAGGCCCCAGAGCGACATCTCCATATCGTATCCCAGGTCCACGCCCAACTTGTTTCCGAGGCGGCCCCGTCCGCCCTCCGCGCTGATAAATCCATCGCGATCCATCTTCGCTATGGTCCGGCGGGCGAGTTCTTTCGCCCTTCCCGAATAATCGCTTTTGGGTATCAATGTGTATGTGGAAGCCAGGGATGCGGCAGTGGTGGCGCAATAGTTGATGCTGGCAAATTCCGGGGTCATCACTCTGGTGAGATAGTCGGCGGCCTTCTCTATCGAAGTCTTCCAGGCGATCCGTTGCCTCTCATTGAGCAGGCCGGACAGATGGCTGTACGCCAGCACCATCATCAGCAGTTGATCGGTCGTGGTTCCGGTCCACTCTTCAGGAGTCTCCTTCCAGCTGCCGTCCTTCTGCTGCTGTTTGATCAGCCAATCACCGAGAGCAACGGCAGAGCGCGCATACTGTGCGTCTCCGGAGATGCGGGAGGCTACCGCAAATGGATAGAGTGCTTCTGCCGCACGAGTGTGGAGAACCCCGCAGTGATCGCATCGCAGAGCCCCGTAGTTTTCGTCTGCCTTGTCCGCGATCTGTCGGCTCGTCAGCGCAGGCACAAACTCCATCAACGTGGATGCAAGCTCTTTCCGCAGAGCGATATCATGCGAGGATTGGGCGCATGCGGAAGCCGCGGAAACCAACAGGAGCAGAAGTAGTATACGCTGACGCATGAATGAACTCCCGTGCCATGGTTCACGTAAACCGGCCATCAATTGCAGCAGACACACCACCTATCGGAAATTTCCCTCCGAGACCACGCCCACACCGCGTTCCGCCGTGAAGTCCTTCGTGACGTTGCGAAAGAGATTCCCATGCAGGAAGATGTCCCGGGACCGGCTCCCGCGAACCTGCAAAAAGGTTTCTGTCCGTGATGCGGGCGCAGAATGCCGGATGGTAATGGCACGCGAGTCTTCAACCGTGATGAATGCTTCGCTGAGGGAGTCCACATCCGCGCGAAGTCCGTCGACGATCCCGTTCTCCACGTCCACCAGGCGTACGACAGGACGCATGTCCCGCGTCTTGCAGTCGAGCGTCCAGTCTACTACAGAAATGCCGCGGGCATGACGGACGTACAGCCCGTATGCAGGCAACTTGTCCCATGCAGTGCTCTCGGGATAGATGTCCTCGAGTTCAGGCATTTCCTTTTCCGCATCCGCTGCAGTGCCACCGCCGGCATACGTGACACGGATGTTGCTCAGTCTGACGTTTTCTACCGGATGACCCGGGATGCCGCTGACGGAGCATCCGATTGCCCCTGCATTGCTGACGATCAGATCGTGAACAGAAATATTTCGCACGACCCCGGCAGGCGGAACCGGGGCTGACGGCGTGTACTTCCTTGCACGGTTCCCGAGTCTCACATACACAGGTACCCGGGGTCCATCAATCGTGATATTCCCGATAGTGATCCCTTCCATGATTCCCCCGTCGACCACCGCGAGGGTAATCCCGCTGATCCCCGCAGCATGTCCCGACAACACCGTATCGGCCATCGAGGGCTTCACCACGATATTCGACACCGTGATGTTGCGGAATCCGCCGGTGGATTCGGTACCGCATTTGATGGCATTACAGTGACTGCTCAGGATGCAGTTGGTGATCGTGACATTCTCGGTCATAAGGGGTGAAGTGCTCTTAAGCGTGATAGCATCATCATCGGTATCCCCGATGCAGTCGGAGATCACGACATTCTTGCATCCGTCGATATCCATCATGTCGTTGTTCTTGTTGGCGTGGTTGTACACCCTGATCCCGTGGATGATCAGGTTGTCACACCCGAGGTAGTGTTGCATCCACATGGCGGAGTTCCGCATAGTGATCCCCTGGATGCGCACGGAAGTGCATCCCACGAAACGGAGAAGGTACGGCCGGTTCATGTAACGGTCCGGTCTGACCGTCGTTGTAACCTTGAACGCGCCTCCCTGACCATCGATTGCTCCTTCACCACGAATCGAGATATTCTCCGCTCTCTCAGCATAGAACAGGCTGTATTTCAAGAAGACGTCATTGTACGAACGGAAAGCCGGAACATGCTCTGCATAGTCCTTCAGGTCCTTGCTCCCCAGAATCACTGCTCCGGCTGCTATGTAGAGATCGACATTGCTTTTTAGGTCGATGGAGCCTGTCAGGAAATTCCCCGCAGGGACAAACACCGTCCCGCCCTGGCTTGCACAACGGTCGATAGCCGACTGAAGCGCCTTTGTATCCAGAGTGACGCCGTCCCCTACCGCCCCGAAATCCCGGACGTTGTATGAAATGCCGGATTGACTGGCGAGGGATGCTGCTCCGCAGAGCATGAGCAATCCGGTCAGAAGCATCGTATTTCGAAGACGCGTTGTCATATTCATGCCGGTTGGATCGAGCTCCGAAAGAAGTGGCTGACGGATCATGGGACCCGGGTCATCACAATTTCTGTGAGGACTCCCGGAGGAAGCGTCAAGGGGACATGTTCACCTGGCGTTGTCACAGAGACGGTTGTCTTGACGATCCGGCCTTGTGATCGCAGTTCCAGCGTGTAGCGGCCACGTGCAAGCCGCCAGGGCCTCATGATCACCTTTGTATCCCCATCATTAAAGTTGAACGCATCCACAGTCAGGAGAGATTCAGTCGAGGTTTTGGCGAGAATGGCCAGATGTTCGTTTGTCTCGCGCCATGACACGGCAAAGTAGGGGGAATTACCCTCGGGAGTGGCATCTCCGGAGATCATGGCTTTGAGATGTTCTGTGCCCGGGATCCTGACCCGGTCTGTGTGCATCACCAGCGATGTCCGGAGGGGAGCATTGTAGCGAAGTGTCTCGAGCAGCTCAAGCAGTCCATCTTCGAGAGATTCCTCGCCCTTTGTGAGCTGGTATTTGAGATAGGGTGTACTCTGTTTCGCAATGAGGTCGTCGAAGGCGTCATTTCCCGTGAGCATCCGCCATTTCTGCACGGTCGACCAGAAGGCATTGTTGCGGAGCAAACATTCGGCTACCCATGGTTCGCTTCCCGGCTCGAAAGTGCGCTTGCTGAGGTCTTTCTGAGCGGCCAGCTGGTTCTTCACGAGCTGTAGAGTAAGTTCCATCGGGCGGAGCAGGGAATCGTTGCCGGTAAGACCGTACGTGAACACCAGGTGGTCCAGAATGGTCCCGCCGCACCTGCTGGACCAGGAATAATAGTCCCACATCATGTTAGGCTCGTACCAAGTGGGTTCATCGCCGTTGATCGCTTCATCGGACCAGCGGATCGACGCCGGGACGATGCCTGCCGGTTTTCCTTTGTCGGTACGGAGGGAGGCGGAGAGCCATGCACGCGCCCATTCATCGGTCAACCGTACATACCGTTCGTCGCGGGTCGCCCAGGCAAGGTAGCGCAACGGTTTCAGCGCGCGGGAGTTCATCTCCAGATCACGATTGCGGGGAGGACGTTCGTCGATGCCGGTTGCCCCGAGCCATGCCGACTTGAAGAAGCGGTGGCCGTATCTGTTCTTCGCAGACCAGAGGTGTTCGAAGTAATCGGGGGTGAACATCAATCGTTTCAGGTAGGTGGAGTCATCGTCGACGAGCAGCAGCTCGGGGGTGGAATCTGAAATGAACTCAGCCGAATGTTCGACATCCCGCACGTATTTTGAGTATCCATTGTGCACACGCGGATTAACCCAGACGGCATCGGCAAGTCGCTTCCACCCGCGTATGGTCGTCTCATCGCCGAAGAGCAACATCGGAATCCACGTACGCAGGATTTCCACATCGTCGTCGATCTTCCCTCCCAATTCACCGTTGGCGCTCTGGCGCGTGTTGACCCACCAATCGATTTCGAATTTGAGGCGGCTGATCGCCTCGCGCTCCAGCACGGCCCAGCGGGGAGGATTCGCCGGTGCAGGGAGATGGTCGCTGGGATCGGGGAGGTCGATCCGCCGCCCGTTCAGCATGGCCAGCGTCCGATCCTCCGGGTACCGCCCAAGCAGCCAGCGGAGATCCTCGCGTCCGATTCGCGCCTGATACCATCCTCCTCGTTCGAGCACCAGATCGTAACAGAGTTTTCCCCTGACCCAGCGTGCACGTTCGATCAGGGGATTCGTTTCCTGCGGGAAGTTCTCGATGTTCGCGTCGAGCAGCATCAACGCCTGGTGCATGCGATCGAAGATCGATACTCCGGTGATCTGCGTGGCCCACTCCCATCCCTCCATGTTCCTCAGGCGCTCTGCTTCGGCCAGCAGTCCCATCTGCTGGCGCCAGTAGAACAGTCGTTCATCCGAAGGATTGTTTTCCAGTTCAATGGTCAACGCGCGGAAGAGTGCCTCGGAGGAGACAGTCGACCCGTATTTCCCGGCATCCGTAATCAACCGGCCGGGCTTCGAATCCGGGATAGGGGCACTGCCGTCGCCGGGTATGAATGTGCATCCGAGCAGCCGGACGGAATCCCGTACGCCGCGCAACTCGAACGAAAGTCCGGGAGCGGTCAGAGCAGAATTGAGATGGATGACCCTGTAGACGGCAGAGGGCGCGGTTCGGCCTTCTTCGTCCGGTTTCAGCATGTGCCAAACGACCGGGCGGGGACTGCCGTTGATGCTGAGGAGCGTCGTTGCAGAATCTTCGTATCCAACTTCCATCCAGAACGTGAACCACCAATCACCTTTCGGAAGATCGATGCGAAAGTTGAAGTCTTCGCGGTCACTCCGTCGGAGGTCAACTCGTCACGCAGCGTTCCGTTGCGTTCCTTCTCTTTCGTGAATGCGGAGTCCACCGGAGTGGTCCATCCGAATCCTCGAGCCTCGGTGTACGGATCAGCCGCCGTGAGCGGAATTGAAAACCGTTCGACGGTGCCTCCTGCGGGTCCCGCGTCAAACGCGTACGGCCTTGTTGTCAGTTCTGCAGCAAGGAGGGGAGGAAGGAGAAGAGCGAGGAGCGGGGCAACGTGAAAGCCCTGATGCGCATGTGTTGAGTCCCTGTGGCCATGGTTAAAAGAAGTATACGCAATTCAGAAAGCGAATGTCAAGGCACACTCGCATGATCGCATCGCCCGCGTGATCGCGTCGCGATGGATGTCGTCGCAATCGCCATGAGTGCAGGGAACCCATCCAGCAGCACGAACGTTGAGAATAGCAAAATGAATTCCGAATCCGGCGACAGCAATTCCTCCGGGAAAGGTCTTCACAGGACTCGCATCCGGTGTGCACAGCATCCTGCGGGGTGCGAATGAAGAGAAGAAGTGAGGATGTCTCATCCGGGATCGTATCCCTGAGAATGTACTCTAGGTATTTCCTGCGATCCCAAAAATAATGCTTGATTTTCTTTGAGCTTTGCAGTATGTTTCCCCTGGTTTACCAGGTATACCAGGTATATCCCTCAGAGCTTTTCCGAATCGGTGGACGCGCAAAAAATGCCAGTGGATCTGAAGAAACCCGCACCTCTCTACTTGCAGATCGCGGAAGATATCAGCTCCAGGATCGGTTCCGGGACCGTTCACATCGGTGACCAACTCGGTTCGCAACAGGAACTCTCCCGTGAGTACAGGGTGAGCCTGATGACGGTGAAGAAGGCGCTCTCGCATCTGGCGCATCAAGGTTGGATCTACAGCCGGGTGGGGAAGGGATCTTACGTCGCCAGACAGTCGCCGCAGCCGCAGCCGGTGATCCACCATTCCATCGGGATCGTCCTCGAGAACCTCCAGAGTGCGTTCTTCTCGATGATCGTGCAGGCCGCCGAGGAAGCCGCGTACCACAAGGGGTACAATGTTCTCCTTTCCAATTCTTCAGGAGAAACGGAAAAAGAAGAGCGACAGATCCGGCATTTCCGGGAAATAGGCGTGAGCGGGCTGATCATCGCGTCCCTCCGTCACGTGTACCATGCGACGCCGACGATCCAGATGCTGCGTCGGGAGGAATTTCCCTTTGTGATGGTCTCCTACATGGAGGACCGGGAAATCCCGTTCGTCGGGACTGATCATGAAGAGGGCGGTTACATGGCCGCAAAACATCTCCTGGGACAAGGATACAAACGGATCGGGTACGTCAACGCCGAGCGGGGAAACCTCGTCGGCGAATTGCGGAAGAAGGGATTTGTCCGTGCTCTCCGCGAGGCGGGGGAGATCTGGATCCGCGGTTTCACTTTCGCATTCCGGTCCACGGCGTCAGGGACTACTTTCAGGGCGGCTATGAGATCGGACAGAGGCTCGCACGTTCGCCGGGCCAGCGTCCCGATGCTCTCTTCCCCTACAACGATTCCACAGCGCTCGGTTTCGAAAAGGCGGCAATTGAAGCGGGCCTCTGCATTCCGGACGACATCGCGATCATAGGATTCGACAACATCGAGCAGGGGAAGTACGCCGCCGTGCCGCTGACGACGATACAACAGCCTACGGCACGCATTGGCGCTCAGGCCTTCAACGTTCTGTTCGGAAAAATCGAGGGGAGAGAAGTTCAGGTGCGCACGGTCTTCTTGCCGGGGCTCGTCATCCGGGAGTCCTGTGGCTGCGGCGCTGCTACGGCTGTGCCGGGGACGCGGTTGTAACCACTGATTCAAGACAACTTCAACAAACCGCGCAGGAGTCGTGATGACCATGAAACGACGCCTCCGCGCTGCGCCGCACGATCGACTCATCTCGTTCTGCGTCCTTGCCTGCTTCATGGTTCTCATCGCCAGTCTCGGTGCAGGCGGCCACAGGACGCATCGCCGGGAAAGTGATCGACGCGAAAACCGGTGAGGCCATGGTCGGAGCCCATGTGATGCTGGAGGGGACCGCTATCGGCGCGTCGACAGACATCGACGGGAAGTACACCATTCCCGGGGTGGCGCCGGGCTCTCATACGGTGGCCGTCTCGTATCTCGGGTACAAGAAAATTCCGTGCCGGTCCAGGTTACCCCCGACTCCACACTGCGACTCGACATCCGGCTCCAGCTCGACGTGGTACAATTCGACGAAGTCACGGTCACGGCACAGCTTGAGGGGCAGGTGCAGGCAATTAACCAGCAGTTGACGTCCAACACCATCGTGAACGTCGTCTCCGGGACCGGATCAAGGAGTTGCCCGATCAAAACGCCGCCGAATCGATCGCGCGGCTCCCCGGGATCTCGATTCAACGGGATGCAGGTGAAGGGCAGAAGGTCGTCGTGCGTGGACTCTCTCCGAAGTTCAATTCCATCACGCTCAACGGCGTGCGGATTCCGTCCACCGATGCGGCCGACCGCTCGGTTGACCTCAGCATGATTTCCTCAGATATGCTCTCCGGCATCGAGGTGTTCAAGGCTCTGACACCGGACAAGGATGGAGATGCCGTCGGCGGTTCGGTCAACCTCGTGTTGAAGCGCGCACCAACGGGTCTCAGGGGAGATTTTCGCGGGCAGACCGGTTATAATCATCAACGCAAGGAGTACGGCCAGTACAGAGGCGGACTCAGTCTCAGCGACCGGTTTTTCGAAGACCAGCTGGGCGTGCTCGTGACGGCGAGCCTGCAACGCGCGAACCGGGGTTCCGACCGTCTGTCCGCGGACTACGTGTTCAAACGAGAAGCGGCGGGAGCGGAAACGCGCAGCATCATTCAGATCGAAAACCTGAACCTGGCGTACCGCTCGGAGATCCGGGACCGGTACGGAGCCGGAGCGACGCTCGACTACACCGTGGGCAACACCGATCTGTTCCTCAGTTCCTTTCTCAGCAAGACCGACCGGGATCAGGTGACGCGCCGGAAGCGCTACCAGGTGGGGTCCTTCTGGACCGAGTATGACCTGACCGACCGGCAGCAAAGCACACGGCTTTTCACCACCTCCCTGAGAGGGGAGCACAAGTTCGATTTTGCGGACATCGACTGGCAGGCGGCCTATTCGAACAGCTTGCAGGATGTGCCGTATTCCCACTACGGCAGATTCCGCGAAGTCGGCGCCTACAATGACGGGCTGATTGACGACCAGGGGCCGCAGGTGATCCCCCAGTTCGCCAGGAATGACCTGGCCTCGACCTGGTTTCTGTATGCGACGTTCAATCCGCAGAGAGTCGTCGACCAGGAGCGGGACATCCAACTCAACACCACGATCCCGTTCCGTTTCGGTGAAGACATTGCAGGGACGGTGAAGGTGGGCGGAAAATACCGGGGGAAAGACCGGACCCGCAATGTCACGGAATTCATGACCCCCTTCGCGGAGATTGACCGTATAGGTCAGGCGAACCCCGATAAATTCACCCTGTACCGGGCAAAGAACGTCCTGATCGAGAACTTCGCCGATCCGAATTTTCATGCCGACAATTTCATGGGCGATCAGTATGAGATGCCCTTCGGGCTTGACCGGGATCGGCTGGAACAGCTTCTATGCCAACGTACATGAGCCACTATGGACTCAACCGGTACGTCGAGCTCGATGACTACGATGCCGGAGAAAAGGTCTCCGCCGGATATCTGATGAGGGACAAACATCGGGGAGCAGCTGACCATCCTTCCGGGCCTCCGTGTTGAACACACCGCGACGTCGTACAGGGGGAAATTCGGATTCCTGCAGGGGAATCTCGGAGAAGTCGGCGCCATACGTGATACGACGGGCGGCCGGTCTTACGATGAAGTGCTCCCCATGATGCATCTTCGCTACCGGTTCACACCCTGGTTCGACGTGCGACTTGCCTACACCCGGAGCCTGTCCCGTCCGGACTATTTCAACCTCGTGCCGTACGAGCGGATCGTCTTTGCCGAGCAGACGATTGCACGCGGCAACCCGAACCTGAGGCAGACGAAGGCAACGAATTACGATGTGTATGTCTCCTTCTACAGCAACGACCTGGGTCTGCTCACGCTGGGCGGATACTACAAGAAGCTCCGGGATATCGACTATATCAGGCAGACGCGGATCCAGGGTGGACAGTTCAACGCGTACGAGTTGACGGAACCGGTGAACGGCGACGAATCGAACGTGTGGGGAATCGAGGTCGAGGTGCAGACCAACCTCCGCAATCTCCCCAGCCCGTTCGACGGATTCGTCATCAACGCCAACTACTCCTACATACACTCCGAAACATTCTTTCCATACTTCGAAATCGGACCGCGAAGTCCGACCCGCCGTATACGCCCGTCATCATCAACACGTTCCGGAAAGGAACTCTGCCCGGTCAGGCGGAGCACATCGGGAATGTCTCTCTGGGATATGAAAAAGGAGGATTCTCCGGACGCATCTCCATGACCTATCAGGGGAAAGCTCTTCAACTGGTGGGTGCACGGAGTGAGCTGGATGGCTACACGGAGGCGTTGGTGCGCTGGGATGCGACACTCTCACACAAGATCTCGTCTCTGTTCAGCGTGTTCTTGGATATCAACAACATCACGAACCAGCCGGACCAGGCATTCATCGGTGAAGCGATCTACGCGACGAACCAGGAGTACTTCGGATGGACTGCCGACCTCGGTGTGCGGGTGACATTCTAAGCAGGCTCTCAGGGCAATTGGCAGCTTCACTGTTCCATTACGTTCACCAACCATGGAGGATTGCACTATGAAACAACGGTTCACTCTTGGGCGGGGGGGATTGGTTCTGTGCGTGGCGTTTCTCGTCGTCGTCATGGCGTGCGGAACAGCACGGGCCCAACGGACCGTGAACATCCCCCCGGGTTTCGGAACACTCAACAGCACGATCATGGGGGACACACTGGCCACCGGAGCCCGCGTTGACAGCAGTACGGTGTACCGCCTAGTCCGGGGCGGTCTCTACATTCTGAACGGCACGATGGATCACCGCTATCCGGTTACCTCGAGGCGGCACCGGGTGCCGGCGCCAAGCCGAAAATCATCCAGGGCGTTCCTTCGGGCGGCACCGCGCCGACCGAGGCATGGGCAGCCCGCGCTACCTGAGCATGAAGAACATCTACATGACCGCCCTCGATGAACTCGGAGGAGGGCACGAGAGGGTCATCCGCATCCGTGAGAACAACATCCGTCTCGTCCTGGACTCGTGCATTCTGGATCAGGCGACCCAGGCGGGTTTCAGGTTTGACGCGACGGGCGCGAGGGTGTTCTTCTACAACTCGATCATCAGCAATATCGGCACCGCTGACAGTCCGAACAACGGACGTGGTTTCGATGACCGCGGCAACGACATCGACACCCTGTGGATGGAGAACAGCACCTTCTACAACCTGACCAGCCGCGTCATCCGCGATGCCGGCGGCATAACAAAATCCTGCAAGATGAACCATTGCACCATGTACAACATCGGTCAGTGGGGTGTGACGTTCGGACCGTGCGTTGAGGCGATCTACACGAACAACCTCGCCGTCAACGGCGGGTACTACGGCGCGAACCCGCGCGGGATTGACCTCACGGGCGGTGAACAGCAGATCCAGGTTCGGCTGTCTGTTCTGCCGCCTGCAAGCGGCACGCAGACGGCGCAGATCACCAACAACGGTTTCTACCTGGATTCACTTGTGATCAAGGCCTTTCCCGATACGATCAAACCGGAAGTGTATTTTGACTCGTTATGGACGGCGTATATGACCACCCAGGGGACAGGCGCGACAGTCTACACCGAAAAGATCACCTTCCAGCATGCCCCTGAGGCACCCGCCAATGTTGTGACGGATTGGTATGCGAATCCTGCACCACCGAATCCGGGGCTTGACACCGTTGGTGTTTTCGACTTCAGGTACGCCAACACCCACCTTGCGTACACGCGGGGGGCTGATGGCAAGCCGCTGGGCGACCTCACGTGGCAGGGGATCCCCCTCACGGGAGTCGAAGATCTCGGGACACCAATCCCGGCCGCCTTCCAACTCTATGAGAACTATCCCAACCCCTTCAATCCGGAGACCAACATCAGGTTTGATCTCCAGGGAGGGCGGCAATGTCGTTCTGGAGGTCTTCAATGCACTCGGCCAGAAAGTGGCGACGCTCCTCAACGAGACAATCCCGGCAGGCAGCTACAACGTCCGTTGGAACGCCACGAGCGATGACGGCAGCCGTGTGTCCAGCGGCGTCTACCTCTATCGCCTCTCCGCAAACGGTTTTGTGGACGTGAAGAAGATGGCCTTCGTGAGGTGAGGCAACGCAGGCAGTTCGCAATGAACAGGTGGCAGGCGGATAGTCGAACCGTTGGCTGTTCCGCCTGCTACTTGCTGCCTGCAATTGCCTCCTGAAGCTGCCGAGTCCACAGAGCACGGGGGCCGGGTCCAACACCCTTTCAGTGTTCTCCCCGGGTGAATCGGAATTGAACACTGGACCTGATCTCTGCATCAGTAGTCCCAACGACAGAACGAATGGACTTTCACCGATGACCATGCCACGCCGGTACACGCAATCCTGGAAGCAGGTGTTTGCCGCATGAATTTCGGGACGATTGACTGGGTGCTGACGATAGTGTATCTCGTCGGGACCGTGACGGTCGGCATCTGGGCCAAGCGATATGTCGAGAACCTGGCCGGCTACATGGTTGCCGGCAGGAGAGTGAGAACATCGCTGGGCATCGCTACCTTCGTGGCCACTGAGCTGGGGACTGTCACGTTCGTGTACTACGGAGAGCTCGGGTATGTGGCTGGCTTCTCGGGTTTTATTATCGGCATCATGGCGATGATCGCCTACATGCTTATTGGACGCAGCGGCTTCGTCATCGAAAAGCTGCGCCGTCTCCGCGTCATGACCATCCCCGAGTTCTACGAACTTCGCTACTCGCGTAATGTTCGCCTCATCGGAGGAGTTATCCTCTTCCTGGGTGGTGTGCTGAACATGGGGATATTCCTGAAGTTTGACGGCATCTTCCTCTCTGAAGTCATGGGGTTCGGGTCCGGGGCACTGGCCATCATCATGACAGTGATGATCGTCGTCGTCATCGCCTACACGATTCTTGGTGGGATGTTCTCCATTGTGGTCACGGATTTTGTACAATTCGTGATCCTTACGTTCGGGATGCTCGTCGCGACCATCGCGGTATTGGTAAACGTCGACCTGACGAGCATGAGTGCCGCCGTGGCGAACACGCTGGGGAGCGCAGGGGTTGACCCATTCACGAACCCGCGCTTCGGCTGGAATTTTGTCATCTGGATTTTCGTCGCAAGCTCTGCGGCCGGTGCGTTGTGGCAACCCGGGACTTCAAAGGCGCTTTCCTCCGAGAGTCCGGCTGTAGCGAAGAAGATGTTCTTCTGGACCGGATTGACGTTTGCCGGGCGGGCTATGATCCCGATGTTCTGGGGTATCGCGGCCCTTGCGTATTTTGGCGCGGGTCTGCCGAGTGCGGCAGCGATGCCAAAGCTGTTGGGCGCGATTGTGCCCCCCGGCTTTCTCGGGCTGCTCGTTGCCGGAATGCTCGCCGCATCGATGTCCACCTACAGTGCCTACCTGCTCGCCTGGAGCTCTGTGCTCGCCCGCGATGTGATTGCCTGCGCCAGGCCGAAGGACTTCCCTGAGAAGACGACCGTCACGATCACACGTGTCGTTGCTGGCGTGATCGGTGTGTTCCTTCTCGTGTTCGGTCTCTGGTATCAAATTCCGGACACGGCATTCCAATACCTGTATGTGACGGGTGCCATGTACACGTCCGGTGCAATGGGGTGTGTCGTGGCGGGGATGTACTGGCCCCGGGCGAACAAAGTGGGCGCATATGCATCGCTCGTTATGGGCGCTCTTGCACCGGCAGGATTTCTCCTGCTGGAGAAATCACGCGATGTCCTGCCGTCATGGTTGGTGTTCATCAGCGATGTGAACATCGCGGGCATGCTGAGTTTCATTTTGGCGGCGCTAGGCATGATTGTGGGTTCTCTTGTCACGCAACACACCTCACCCCCCAAACAGCTGCAACAGGTGGAGGAATCATGACGGACGGTGCGCTCTTCTGGTTGGTCGTCCTCGCAGTGGCTGCGCTTCTCTTCTTCGGCATCGCTCTGGTCGTGTCGATCCGCGGTGTCGGCGACCTGCGTGATCTCCTCAGCCGCTCCTCGCGCCGGGGAGACAACGAATGATCCTGGGGCTCGCAACAATCGATTTTGCAGTGATCATCCTCTATCTCGTCGGCATCACGTACATCGGCTTCCGTTCCTCCCGGTCCGTGAAAAGCTCGGGCGATTTCTTCATGGGCGGCCGGCGCTTTGGCAAGCTCTCGATGATAGCGAAGGCCTTCGGAGTGGGGACGCGGGTGGATCATGTCGTCGCGGTCACCGGGGCCTCGTATGAGGTCGGCATGTCCGGCGTGTGGTATCAGTGGCTTTACATTTTCAGTACACCTTTCTTCTGGATTATCGCGCCAATCTACCGGCGGCTCCGCTATGTGACCACGGGAGACTTCTTTGAGGAACGGTACGGGACGTCTGCGGCGGCGGCCTATACCTTCGGGGCGTTGCTGTTTCTGGCGGTCGAGATCGGCATGATGCTCCGCGGCACGGCGACCACAGTCGAAGCGCTCACGCAGGGTGCATTGAGTGCGGATGTGATGATACTCGTTGCTACGCTCGCCTTCATCGGCTACAGCAGCGTTGGCGGACTTGTTGCCGCCGTGTCCACCAAGGTCCTCCAGAGTTTTCTGATCCTCGTACTCTCGCTCCTGCTGGTGCCGTTTGCGCTCTCTCGCGTCGGTGGGTTCGAACAATTGCACCGCACGCTGCCTACGGCCATGTTCGACCTGTTTTCCTCCCTGGAAGTGAGGCCATTCTTCATCCTGATGGTAACCATTAACGGACTGGTCGGCGTCATCGCCATGCCCCACCACATGTCTATCGGAGGAGCTGGAAAGTCAGAGAACGAGCTGCAGGACCGGGTGGACGTACGGTAACGTTGTGAAGCGATTCGCAACCCTGGCCTGGGCATTTACCGGGGTCATTGGCGCCGCGCTGTTTCCGACACTGGTGGTAGGCGGTCACCGCGAACAGGCCCTCGGAATGCTCATTTTGAATCTCCTTCCCGCCGGTCTGGTGGGACTCATGATCGCGGCGATGCTGGCTTCCCTCATGGCCGTGTGCGATGCGTACATGATTGACGGCGCTGCCCTCTATACGCGCAACGTGTACAGGAAACTCGCCCGGGCGGCAGCTGACGATCAGAAGGTCTTGCGGGTCGGGAGGATCTCCTCTATCGCCGTGGCTGTGGCGGGCGTCGGATTCGCGTTCCTCCTCTCGGACGTGGTGACCGGCCTGACAATCATCTGGAAAATTACCGCGTTTCTCGGCATTCCTTTCTGGATAGCGGTTTTCTGGCAACGGGGCAACCGCTACGGTCTCTGGGCCTCGCTGGCCGCCACGACGGCGGTGCATTCGGAACGCAAACCCTCGGGTGGAACCTGGCGGACCAGATTGCCGCGTACCTGCCGGCAGGCATAATCGTGTTTGTGCTGGTGAGCCTACTGACTCCTCCGGAGCCGGAAGAAAAGCTGAAGGCATTCTATCTGTTGCTGCACACTCCGGTGGGAGAGGAGGCCCGGCTTGCGGAAGCCGGTGTGCAGCCCGTGCTGCAGGGGCAATCGGAGGCGTCGCCTTCGGCGGAATCGGGCGTTCCCCTTGAACAACAGGGCCACAGTCTGCTCCTGGTAGATCTGCTCTCACTCGTCCGCACGTTTTCCTTCAAACGCTATCGGGTTGACATCGTCGGGTTCCTCGCGGCGACAATATTGATACTCGCGATCATTGGCAGCGGTATACTGCTTGCTCGCATTGGGACTTGAATCTCCGGAGTGGCACCATGCTCTTCCCCCAACAGAATGCATATCGTACCATCCTCGACCTGAGCGGGTACTGGAACTTCAGGCCTGATCCAGACGACGCCGGCAAGAACGACTCGTGGTTCTCGAAGGGTCTGCCGGAAGAGACCTCGTTGATTGCCGTCCCCGGTGCCTGGAACGAACAGCTCGCAGAGAGGGGCCTGAAGAACTTCGTCGGCTGCGGATGGTACGAGACATCTTTTATGTCGCCCCGGTTTGACAAAGCGGCGAATCGGCTCCTGCTGCGGATGGGCGCTGCAGATCACCGTGCCTCGGTCTGGTTGAACGGAACACCGTGCGGCTCCCACGAAGGCGGGTACCTGCCGTTCGAAGTGGATCTCACCGAAACGCTGCGCGCGGAGGGGGCCTCCAACCGTCTGGTGATCTGTGTCGACAGCCGGCTGACCATGGAGACAATCCCGCAGGGAATCGATCCCGACGCAGCTCCTTACAACGGTGCAGGGTACGATCGACGTCACCTGTTTCCTCCGACGCGGTTTGACTTTTTTCCGTACGGCGGTCTCACGCGTCCGGTGCAGCTTCTTCTTGTGCCGGCCACCCGGGTCACATCTATTGCCGTGCAGAGTTCTTTAGCCGGGAGAGTGCATCTTACCGTCGGCGCAACAGGGGCAGGTGCCGTCGGATCATTGGAAGTCCATGACGGGGACACGGTGTGCGTGGCACGGTCCGTCGACCTCGCCTTCGAGCACGGCAAGGCAGACTGCATTGTCGACATTCCCAATCCCCTGCTCTGGTCTCCTTCGACACCACACTTGTACTCGGCCGTGATACATCTCTGGGATTCTTCGGGGGAGGAGGTCGACAGGTACGCCCAGCCGTTCGGCATTCGCGAGGTCGCGATCAAGGATGGCACGTTGCTCCTGAACGGGGAGCCGGTCTATCTTGCGGGTTTTGGCAAGCACGAGGATTTCCCGATCGTGGGACGCGGCCAGTTCCGCCCGGCGTATGTCCGCGATTTCGAACTGATGCGGTGGGTTGGGGCGAATTCGTTCCGGACGAGCCACTATCCGTACGACGAGGAAGTCCTGGACCTGGCCGACCGGCTGGGATTTCTGGTGATCGACGAAGTTGCAGCGGTCAGCCTGGGATTCCCGTCCGACCGGTTCGAGGATCTGCCCGCATTACTGGATGTTCACCGCCGGACGCTCACGGACCTCATCGAACGGGACGGGAATCATCCCAGTGTCATTGCCTGGTCGCCCATGAATGAGCCGAACCTCTGGAGCGAGCCGCACTACCAGAACGACGCAAGCCGCCGCTATTTCCGTTCCGTCTTTGACCATGTGCGCAGTCTCGATCCCACGCGCCCCACCATCGCAATCACGATGGGGGTATATTCGGCGGAGGACGTCGCACTCGAGGCCTCGGACATGATTGGGATCAACAGGTATTTCGGCTGGTACACCGAGCCGGGGGAGTTGGGGAGGGCACGAGCGTCGCTGGAAAAGGAGATGGACGCGATCCACGCGAGGTACGGACGTCCGGTGATGATCACCGAGTGCGGCGTGGACACGCTGGAGGGATATCACGCGACCACGGCGCAGATGTTCACGGAGGAATATCAGATCGAATTTCTGCGGACGTACGCATCGGTGGCCGACCGGAAGCCATTCTGCGCCGGATTTCACGTCTGGAACTTTGCGGACTTCCTGACGCCGCAGCATTACCGGCGAGTGGTTCTCAACAAGAAAGGTGTATTTACGCGCGAACGGAATCCGAAAGGTGCAGCATTTTTCCTGCGGGAGCACTGGAGATCTCTGACCCGCATTAGGGCGAACCACCGGCCAAAGGGTCAGAGCGGATCGTTTCTCGTCGAGGATGTGAAGGCCAGCGGTAAGTAATCACAACGGATACATCGACAATGCGGAAACTCCTCCTGACCGTCGTTCTCTGTGGCATGTGTATCTGTCCATCCCGGAGCGAACAGCGTACGGTGCCAATAGTGCCCCAACCCCGAGTGATCAGGGAGCTGGGCGGGTACGTCACCTTCATCCCGTCACAAACGTCCATCCAGCTCGCTATCCGCGATACCGCCGCTGTCATGCCGGCGATCAACGATCTCTGCTCGACCTCCGTTGCGCTCTATGGCAAGGCGCCATCGTTCGCAGGGAAAGGCCGCCTTCTCATCAGGGCAGGCGTCTTTGGCGATGATCCTCGGTTTGACCGCTTCTGTGCAAGGAAAGGACTTGCCGCGGAGGACCACCTGGGAGAAGAAGGCTATCAACTGCTGATCGAACCCGGAACCATCCTCGTGGCAGGCCGATCGCCTCGCGGTGTTTTCTACGGACTCCAATCATTCCGTCAGCTTCTCAGAGGAGCAGCCTCGTCAAAGGGCAGGATACCGGCCGTAAGGGTGAGCGATTGGCCGGACATCCGTGTCCGTGCGGTGATGGACGACATCAGCCGGGGACCGGTGCCGACGCCCGCATACTTCCGTCAGCAGATCCGGAGGTGTGCTGAGCTGAAGGTGAACACGATGTCCTACTACACAGAGCATGTCGTAGCCACGAGGAGTCACCCGGAGTTCGCACCCCCCGGAGGAGCGCTCAGCATCGATGAGTGGAAAGAGATCGCTGCCTTTGCCCGCACGTACCATATCGATCTCATCGGCAACTTCCAGTCATTCGGCCATTTCGACAAGATCCTGGCCACGCCCCGGTATGCGCATCTGAAGGATGGCAAGAGCTTGCTTTCTCCCGCACTCGATGAGAGTTATGCGTTGCTCCGGGATGTCTACGAGGAGATGGTTCCGGCATTCTCATCACGGTTCTTCAACGTAAACTGTGACGAAACATTTGACCTGGGACGCGGGCGATCCAAAGCGATGGTGGACAGTCTCGGAAAGGGGAGGGTGTACCTCGGGCACATTCTGAAACTCAGAGAGATGCTCCAGCGCCTGGGGGTGCGTATGGTCATGTGGGGGGACGTCTTGCTCGAGCACCCCGAAGTGATCGAACTTGTTCCCAGGGATGTCCTCATCGGGACCTGGACATACGACTCGCTCGCCGACTTCCGCCGTTACATCACGCCCTTCACATCCCGGGGGTTCGATGTGCTCGTCACCCCCGGGGTGCTGAATTCAGGGAATGTCCTTCCCAATTTCCGACAGTCATTTGCCAACATCCGGCGGTTTGTCCGCGACGGCGTGGCGGAGAACGTCATGGGCGCGATCACAACGGTATGGGATGACGGGGGGACGGCGCAGTTCATGAGAGACTGGTACGGCGTGGCGTATGCCGCCGATCAGATGTGGAATTCCGACACGCTCGACACATCGTTCCCGCAGCGATTCGACGTCGCGCTGTACGGCGACCAACAGCACGCACTCTCGCGGGGCATTGACACACTCCTTCAGCTGGCTGATCTTGCGCCGACAGACGGCATGAGTGAACGGAATCTCTGGCAGCCCGTTATCCCGCCTCCGGGCCAGTCGATGCGCCTCGATATGACAGATTGGGAACGGGTGCTTTCAACTGCGGACGCGGCGGATACCGTTCTTCGCAGCGGTCACTCTCAGGTATGGCCGGAGGATCTGGATGCAATGCGGTTCGTTGCAGAGCTCTACGCCGGAGCGGCCCGGTTGCGTCTTGGCATCCGCGATGCGGCGGAACGTTACAGCGTCGCGGTGCAGGACCAGCAGCCAGAACCCGGGCGCGCCCGGGAGGATGTCGTGGTAGCTTTGAATATTGTCGCGAATTTGCGCGACGAGTACGGGCGGCTGAAGACCCGTGCCATCACGACGTGGCTGATGGAGAGTCGCCTCTTCGCTCTTGATTCGGTGGAGCGTTCCTATGACGATCGAATCCGGGATCTGTCGGATGTAGAACAGCACCTCCGTGCTGCGCTGGCCGGCTTTGAACAGGGCCGACCCCTTCCAGTGCCGGAGACAGTGCGACTCGGCATCATCGAATCGACAGGAGGGTATTTCCGCGACTGGCTCGTTACGGGACCCATAGAGGGAAACGAGATCACGACGGACTATCTTTCTCCCATGGGAGGCGAAGCACGGAACATCCGGCCTCGTGTGACGCAGGAATTCGTCCGCGCCGGCAAAACCTACAGATGGAGCAGGCTCTCGGCTCGCACCGCGGCGGAAATTGATTTTCCGCAGTTATTCCCCCAGGCGGGCAAGTCGACAATGTATGCCTATGCGACGATTGAGAGCCCTGCTGCCATGACAGTTCCCGCGCTCCTGGGTTTTGGAGGGAGCGTGCGTGTTTTCATCAACGGCATCCAGGTCTACCAGCGTGAGGGCCGGGAGAGCTTGGTCGTCGATGCAGACACGGTCTATGCTTCCTCTCAGCCACGGAATCAATCACCTCCTGATCAAGGTCTCCGGCGGGACGTCCGGCGATTGGGGATTCTCCTGGCGCCTCGCCGATTCCTCCGTGCGGAACAGGAAAAACCGGTACCGAATCGTCTGCAGAACTGAAGGCTCGCGACATGACATCACAACGTATCATTCCGTTCCTCTCCTTTGTGCTCCTTCTGTGCCCTCGACGGGCGCGCAGACAACCACGGGCGACCTCCGGAAAGAGGTTCTCAATGCCATCGTTTCATGTTCGGACTACATGACCGAGGTGCTGATCGACAGTACGGGCAAATCCCGATGTGATTACCAGATGGTGAACGGCCGATGGAAGGACTATGAGCCACCATGGCACACCGGACAGCTCATCTACGCTCTGGTGGAAGCACACCGCGTGACCGGGAACAACGCTATCTCGATGCGGCACGGAAGGCCGGGGACTGGTGGGTCGGGATGGAGATCAGAGACCATCCGGTCCTCAGGGGAATGGTTCGCGCCATTCACGGCGACGGCCTGGAGTATATCGTGTTCGCCACGGTGTCGGATGGTACACCCGGCCTCTTCCGGTTGCAGCAGGCCACCGGCGAGAAGCGATTTGCCGAAGTCCCGACGAATGCTGGCCGCTGGATGCTGGCACACATGTACAATCCCCAGTTCCGCGTGTTCTATGATTGCGTGGATCCGCTCACGGGAAAGGTCATGAAAGAGCGAAGCCCTTTCTGGCCGGAAAAGGAGACGCAGACGATCTTCGATGTCGCACGCCCGAACAATGAGGGATCGCTCTTCAAGGATATGTATCTGTACACGAGGGACGAGCGCTACCGGACGATGTTCCTTGAACTCTGCGAGAGCCTGCTCTCGTATCAGGACGAGCATGGTCTGTGGATGCAGTTTGTGCCAAACAATGCGAGCGACAGTTCGTTCCATCCGCGCTTCAATCTGTGGTACGCGGAGTCGTTGCTGGAGGGGTATGCATTGACGAAAGATCCTCGCTACCTGGAGGGCGCCCTGCGAACAGCCCGGACCTATGCAAAATTCATGCAGAAGGACGGAACCTTCTACTACACAAACTTTCTCAACGGGACATCCAACAAGAACTCCATCTGCGGTTCCGCGACTGCATTCTGCGGCATCGTATGGCTCAGGCTTCTCGAGTACGGCGTGGGCGAGGAATTCCGGCCCAAGATCGAGCGTGCCGCAGCTTGGATCCTCAACAACAGGTTTGCCCCGGACCATCCCGATCCAAATCTCGCGGGCGGTGTGCTGGAGACGCGGGTACGCACAAAGGGGTCGGGCGTCTGGCTGGTGAATAGAGACATCGCCACGTCGTTCGGTGTCCGGTTTTTGTGCGACTACTATACATGGATGACAAAGGGCGGAGAAGAAGATAAATAGTGCTACTGCAATAGTCTGACGATCGGCATAAACGAGCGGAGGTCATACGTGCAGAATCATGAAGTGGCGGTACACGTGTTTCCGAGCCGTGAGCGGATGGGTGATGCAGCCGGCCAAGCGGTGCGCGGAGCGCTGTTCGAGGCGCTGAAGAACAAGCCGGAGGCGCGCGTAGTATTTGCCGCCGCCCCGTCCCAGGTGGAGTTTCTCGCCGCACTCGTCCGGTTTGACGACATCCCCTGGCAACGGGTGATTGGCCTCCACATGGATGAGTACTTCGGTCTTGCGAAGGATGCTCCACAGAGCTTCGGTTTCTTTCTGCGGCAACATATCTTCGACCGGGTTCCGTTCGGGCGGGTTGAATACATCGATCCGACGACGGTGGACCCCGCCTCCGAGTGCAGGCGCTATGCAGACGTACTGAAGCAGGCGCCCATCGATATCATGTGCATGGGGATCGGAGAAAACGGGCATATTGCGTTCAACGATCCGCCCATCGCCGATTTTGCCGATCCTCTCACGGTGAAGATCGCCGATCTCGACGAACGGTGCCGGCAGCAGCAGGTGAACGATGGAAGCTTCCCGACTCTTGCGGACGTGCCGCGGCAGGCCATCACGCTGACTATCCCCGCACTTCTCACTTCGCCGAGGATCTTCGTCGTTGTGCCGGGGCCGAGAAAAGCGCAGGCGGTGCATGATGCCCTGCGAGGTCCGGTAAGCAGCGCGTGCCCGGCTTCTGTGCTCCGGACACATCCCCGGGTGGAATTGTTTCTTGATGCACAGTCGGCCGCACTCTTGAGGTGAACGATGAGACGGCATGCAAGGCAAATCCTCCTCGCCGGCTTCATCATTCTGGTCACTGCCTGTACCTGTACGGCCCAGAATGATCCACGGGCGGTGCTTCAGCGCATCACCGACCGGATCGTGCAACAGACCTCATACCAGATTGTCGACACTGCAACAAAGGCACTCCTCACGGCCGGACAGCTGGGGAAAGTGTCGCACTCCGTGCGGATTGCCAGTGACTATAACGACTGGACCTACTTCATGGGAGTGGTCTTGAGCGGAATGATGAGCGTTGCCGATGCAACCGAGGAGGAGGAACTCCGGGCGTACGTCATCCGCAACTTTGATTTCATTTTTGACTGTCTGCCGTACTTCCAGGAACAATGGGAGGTCCTGCAGGTGAGACGGGCGAGCTATTACCGGATATTCAGGATGAACATGCTCGATGACTGCGGCGCAATCGGCGCGGCGCTGGTTGACGCGTATCGGCAGAAGCATGATGAACGGTATCTTCGGATGATCAGGAAAATTGCAAACTACATCACCAACGTGCAGCTTCGACTTGAGGATGGGACGCTTTCCCGCCCGGATCCGAGATACATGACCCTCTGGGCAGACGATCTCTATATGAGCGTGCCGTTCCTTGCGCGCATGGGGACTCTGACAGGCGAGACACGCTACTATGACGATGCGGCGCGTCAGGTGACGGGGTTTCTGTCCAGGTTGACTGACCCGGAGACAGGACTTCTCAAACACGCGTGGTTCAGTGACTCGAAGACCGTCTCGGTTGCTTCATGGGGACGGGCAAACGGATGGGCGATCATGGCGCAGACAGAACTCCTGCGTCACCTGCCGTCCAACTATCCGATGCGGGATTCGCTGGAGCAGCTGTTCCGCCGGCACCTCATGGCGCTCTGCCGTTTCCAGGACGGCGCGGGGTTGTGGCATCAGGTGCTGGACCATCCGGACTCGTACCTCGAGACCTCATGTACTGCGATGTTCTGTTACGGGCTTGCGTTTGCCGTGAACACCGGGATGATCGAAACCTCCTACCGCGACACTGCACACAAAGCCTGGAAGGGAATTGCCTCACGTGTGCGTGAAGACGGCCAGATCGAGGGGATATGCCGCGGGACAGAAGTGGGATTCGATCTGAAATTCTACTACGATCGTCCGGCACCCCTAAACGATACACGTGGAATCGGTGCTGTACTCCTCGCGGGCGCCGAGCTGATCCGTCTCGACCGAAAGCAGCGTTGAAGCGATACGGCAGACATCCATCACGCCTCTACCACGCAGCATGCTGACGGTGGTATGACACTCCAGGACCTCACCCCGTATCTGGACGACCTCGAACAACGGATTGACGAGGCCGCAGAAGCCTCACTTTTCGAGGCTTGGGTGGAGTTCGCGGAGGGACGGTGCAGTGAGCCGCTGTTCGCGCCTTACAGGTCTCTACGGAGACCTCCCAATCTTGACTGGCCCGCGACAGTCTCAATTCGACTCTCTCCGATCCGCTGTTGATGCTCTACCATCAGCTTTCGGTGAACTCCAGAATCCTTGCCGGGGGAACCGGCGCACTACTCGGTATTCGTGCGAACTTTGGCACGCCGATTCTCCCTTCGATGTACGGCGCCAGTCTCTACCTGATGCCGGAGGCAACAGACACTCTTCCTACCTGCTACCCGCTCCCGGGCGGGTTGGACGATGCACTCCGACTTCTGGACAAGGGAGGGCCGGATCTGACAGCGGGCCTGGCCCGCGCGGTGCTCGAAACGGGAGAGCTTTTCCGCGACGTGCTCCGGGAGCGCCCGCGTCTTGCGCGTCGCATTACACTCTATCACCCTGATTTGCAGGGTCCGATGGATGTGTGTGAACTTCTTGTGGGGAGTGAACTCTTTACCGATCTCATCGATCGTCCGGAGGAAGTCCACGCCGTGCTGCGGTCAATTACGGGAACCTATGCGAGATTTATGAGACGCTGGCTGGAGATCGTCCCGCCGATGGAGCGTTGGAGTGTTCACTGGCATATGCTTCACCGCGGACGGATCATGCTACGGGATGATTCTGCCACGAACCTGTCGCCGGCGATGTTCGAGGAGTTCATCAAGCCGTACGACCAGGAGCTGCTTGAAGCGTTTGGCGGTGGGGGGATACACTTCTGCGGCAGGGGAGACCGGTTCATTGGGATGGCCGCGACCATCCCACGTCTGCACGCGATCCATATGTCCCAACCGGAGCTCAATGATGTCGAGAAGGTTCTCCGGCACACGGTTGACAGAGGGATCCATATCATCGGACTGAAGCGCGAGGCCGGGCAGCAGCTGGCACGGCGGGGGAGTCGACTCGGGGGCGTGTCCACATTGCTGGGACGGGATTCCGAAGTGACCGGTCCGAAGCGTTCGACAGCCTCATCGACTTCACAACACTACGTCCGTATTATCTCACTATGGGACGGCTGCTTCAGGCCGACATCACGCGCCGTTCTGCTCCCAATGCGGTTTCATTTTCAACATCGGTGTCTCTGACTTCATCCATCGACCACCACCGAACATCCAGGACGAAACGTTATGACGGAACTCGGTATCCTCAGCATCCTCCCGCCGGTGATTGCCCTGGCACTCGCCCTCTGGAAAAAGAAAATCATTCCAGCTCTACTTGTCGGCGGACTGATGGCAGCGTTCCTGCTGGCGTCGTCCAGGTGGAGCTTTGTGGTGGATTACCTCGAGCGGGTGATCCAGGTAACCGGCAATCGCAGTAACCTGCAGTTGATCCTGTTTGGTGTTCTGGTGGGCGGATTGATAAAGCTGATGGAAACTTCGGGCGGTTTCAAGGGGATGATTCTGTTGCTGGAATCTTTGAATATCCGCACGAAAAGGCCGGTCTTCATCCTCACGTGGGCTATCGGCCTCCTCATGATCCTGGAGAACTACTCCAATATCATGGTCAATGGAACCACCGTAGGCAGCCTGTACGACAGGATCGGCGTCCCGCGGGCCAAGCTGGCCTATTTCCTTCACAGCATCAGTATCAACTGGGTGGCGATCATCGTTTTCAACAGCTGGGGGGCCTTCTACATGACTCTGCTGGCTGGTCAGGGAATTGCAGATCCCTTTCGCGTTGTCATCAACTCGATGACCATGAATTTCTACTGCATGGCAAGCCTGGTGATGATTGTCCTAACCATGATCTTCGGCTGGAACCTCGGGGCGATGAAGAAGTATCCTGAAAGAGGTCCGCAGTCAGCCGATGGTGAAGGCCAACCGGCAGGAAGAAGTGACGAGGCACCTGACACTTCTCATTCGTCACCTTCTGCCAGTCTGCTCGTTATCCTTCCGGTCCTGGTGTTGGTTGCCACCATGCTGATCTCCCTGGCAGCCACCGGAGGAGGATCGATGCTCAAGGGTGACGGGACCGCTTCAGTGTTCTATGCAGTCCTGGCAGCGATTGCGGTCCTGGCATTGATGGTGCAGTTCAGGCCAAAAGCCGAGCGGCCTTCGATCGAAAAATCGGTCTATTCGGGCATCGGTGATTTCATGGAGGTGGGAATTCTGCTTGCTCTGGCTCTCACGCTGGGGAGTCTCTGCAAGCAGATGGGGACCGGCCAGTACATCGCAGGCCTGGCTTCCGGAAACGTTCCGGAATTTTTGATGCCTCTGATCTTCTTCTTTGTGAGTTGTCTGATCTCCTTTGCAACCGGCACATCATATGGAACATTCAGCATCATGGTTCCACTCGCGGTTCCTGTTGCTCAGGCCATGAATATCCCCTTGCCATTGATGTTTGCGGCATGTATATCGGGCGGAGTATTCGGAGACAATACCTCTCCATTCTCAGACACTTCGGTCATCACTGCCATTTCGGCCAAGACCGGAGTGGTTGAACACGTAGAGACGCAGCTGCCGTATGCGCTGGTTTCGGCGACCTTTGCCGGAGTGATGTTTGTGGTGGCCGGGTTGTTGTTGGTATGAAGGGAAACAGGTATACGGGATATTCACTATATAGGCACGCCTCTACGAGGACGGCTCATGTGATGGGGAGTATCAGGTTATGGACCATGTTGTTGACTGGAAGTCCTCCAACAAGTGGCACGGCAAAGTCCTGTCATTGAAGTTCGATGGTAACTCGGTTCTGGTGGGAGGAATGGATACAAACATAGAGGTTTACAACGGCTGGTACGATGCATTTCTACTCGTTTTGGGCCTTGCCGTTCATTTGACAATCGTCATACCGTTTGTTATCATGCGCGGGTAAAACATCGGTCTCCATGCGGTGGACGGGGCGGTTGCCGTGTGAGGCCTGAGAGCGCAAGTCCGATCCTTGCCTCTGCTCTTGTACTCACGTCTCTCGTTCACGGTAGCCAGCCTCGCTTGTAGCCCAAGCTTCTTCGTCACCACAGCGGCTCGTGCCGTCCCAACTATCATTTGCGAGAAACATCCCCTCGTGTCATTGTTGGGACGCGTCCCGCTTCAGCGGGATGCCCCGTTCATTCATAGGAAACAATAGTTGCAGGGGCACGAGTCTCTCTATGCTTAAGCTAACAGTTGCGCGAGCTCTTGAGCTGGACACGTATCCCGCATCCTCATCGCGGCTGCTACGCCGAAGATTTAAGATACCATCAGATGGATGGACCTTTTCGTCTCTTGTGGTGAGTTTCTTCCGATTGGGCAGAAAAGAAGGATCCTCCTATGAAACGCATGCCGGTTGTCGCTGCGCCGCCGAGTGTTTCTGGGATAACTGTCTACCCGACGACCCACCGAGTCCTATCTCGAGTCAGTATCCACCTACAACCACCCTTACGGAGGCTAATATGCGAAAGCTATGCTTGGTCGTTGCAGTCCTGATGTTGCTCCCTTCTGCGTATCTCATTGCGCAAGAATGGTCGGCGGCTCAGAAGGAAATCTGGAAGGTTGAGGAAGAGACTGTCGCAGACATAGAGAAGGGGGACGTGGAGAAGATTATGAGTTATATTCACCCAGATTATCGTGGGTCTGGTCATGGCAGTCCCCTCCCAATTGACAAAAGCATTTTTCGCAAACAGGCTGAGCAGATGGTAAAGACCTACCCGGCAAGAAGCGTGTTTCTGCAACCAGCTGCCATTCAGGTCTTTGGAAACACTGCCATAGTCCACTACATTGCGACGATAACACTGAAATCAGTGGATGGTAAAGAGGCAACATCACAAGCGGCGTACATCGACGTCTTTGTGAAACAAGGTGACAAGTGGCTCATCGTTGCCGATAACGGCTATGAGTTGAAAAAGTGAAGACGAATGCGTGTGGATGTGCAACTGCGAGTATTGCAGCCCGGGCAGCGATGTCCGGGCTCTTGATTTCGGGTGCCGCTGCAATTCCGCTCCGCCTTGTCTCTGAGGGTTGGCATTAGTACATTGCCGATGAACAAGTACGGGAAAATCGACTATCACATTTCAGGGAGACTTGCTGGTAGCTGGTTCGTCGAAGGGTTGCCCGCTGGTCCCGCAACCGTCGTTTCGGCTGGGTGGACGAAGCATCTAGCGATCGTGTACGACATGTTGAACCCTTCTGCGATCCGTATCGCCATCGGGAAAGTGGCACTAAACCGCGAACGGCGATGTACTATTGCGGCTCTGCCTAGCATCCGGGAGAACACATGAGACCCAAGATGATCTTGTTCCTTGCCGTAATTGCAGTTATGGCTTTTGGACAATCCAGTATTCGCCCCCAGACCGGTGAAGCACGAACCAAAAAGGCTGACGGCTTGTCTATTTCACCTGCCGACTTCACGAAATCCGGTCTGGTCTATATAAGTCATGTGACCCTTGATTATGTGACGGTGCTTGACCCTGAAACCAATCGGTTCATTGGCAGAATCAAATCAGGAAATGGTCCTTGCTGCGTCGACCTTATGTCTGCAGGCGACCGCGGGTACATCGCCAACTATAGATCAAACGATGTAACGGTCTTTGACAGGAAGACTGGAAAGACCATCGCAACAGTGCCGGCAGGCGAACATCCGTCTCATCTCAGCCTGACAACTGATTCAAGATTCTTGCTCATTGGTCACGAATCCAGCGACGGTCTCTGGTTCCTGGACACTCGTACAAACCAGATCACCAAGAAACTCTCAGAGGGAACTGGGATATTGTGCAGACTAGATCACGGCAAGAAGATCTACCAGAGCCAGATCTTTATTCCGTACGTATTTGTGATAGACCCAGAGACCCAGATAGTTACAAAGAGGATCAATGTTGGCGGACGCCCTCTCGACCTTGCGTTCTCACCGGATCAGAAACATCTCTATATCGCAAATTATGACCTAAATGAACTGGAGGGCATCGATACGGAAACCGATTCCGTCGTTGTGAGAATTCCTCATGTGAGCAATGCACGCGGGATTGCCGTAACACGCGACGCCAGGTTTGCCTTCGTAACAAACGTCGAATCGTCAACCGTGACGGTCGTTGACCTGTCATCTGCAGAGATCGCAAAGGTTATCCCTGTGGGGGCGATGCCGACGTCGATTGCTTTACGTACCGACGGGAAACTTGCCTATGTGTCTTGTCAGGGTAGTGCCTCTGTTTTTGTCATAGACACGCAAACTCAGGAAATCGTTCGCTCAATTGTTGTTGAGAGTAATCCAATCCAAGTGCAGGTGAAGTAATGTGACAGTTACGGATTTCCGCCACTACCGAGATCAGTACTTGCCATTTGACTATCCTTTCGTTTCCGCGTACCTTCTGGCAGAATCGTGGGTGAGCCCCCGCCCGCGATCGACTCTAAATGTTGTCGACTGACTGCAGCGGGAATTTGTGGTATTATTGGCTCGATGTCTTCCGAACGACATTCTTTTTGTCGGTTCCCACCTTCGGCCGATATCGTCTTCCATGAACTCGATAGTCAAGTTGGTAGACGGTGGAGCCTTTGGATGACCGCCTTGCTTGAGAGTAACCTTTGGAGTGGCCATGCTGTATCCCTACCTTTCCCTGTGGTTCCTTGAAAGATGGGCACGATTTGGACACGTGGCCAAGAGGTGAGCACTTTTGTGTAACAACGATGCGGGGGAAACGGAAGAGCGGAGAGGCAGGGATTCGAACCCTGGATACCGCAAGCGGTATACCGGTTTTCGAGACCGGCGCCTTCAACCACTCGGCCACCTCTCCATGGTTGAATTTAAAAATATACGCAAAGCTCTCCGGATCCGCAACAGCAGCCGAGCAATCATCCCGTCCCCCGCGCACTTCGTTGCGATTGAGGCGCCCGGATTGTATATTGAAAAATGCCTCGCGCGCTCATAACGGGTATCACCGGCCAGGATGGCTCCTATCTCGCCGAACTCCTCCTTTCAAAGGGGTACGAAGTTCACGGCATTGTCCGCCGTGTCGCCCTTGAAGATCCTTCACACCGCATGTGGCGGATTAAGCACCTCCAGAACGACATCCAGTTGCATGCGGGCTCGCTTGAGAGTTTCCCGAGCATCTACCGGACGATCGTCAACGTCAAACCCGACGAGTGTTATCACCTCGCCGCACAGAGTTTTGTGAGCTATTCCTTCGAAGATGAGTTCTCCACGCTGAACACGAACATCAATGGCACTCATTTCATGCTGACCGCCTTGCGCGACGCACGGCCGGAGTGCCGGTTCTATTTTGCTGGTTCGAGCGAGATGTTCGGCAAGGTGCGGGAAGTGCCGCAAAGTGAAAGCACATCGTTCCACCCGAGATCGTCGTACGGGATTTCCAAAGTCGCCGGATTTGACCTCACCCGGAACTACCGGGAAAGCTACGGGTTGTTTGCGGCGAACGGCATCCTCTTCAATCACGAGTCTCCCCGGCGCGGGTTTGAATTTGTTACACGAAAGATCACCTACCAAACCGCGCGCATAGCACTGGGATTGGCGACCGAACTGCGGCTGGGAAACCTTGAGGCAAAACGGGATTGGGGGCACGCCAAGGAATACGTCCCCGCAATGTGGATGATGTTGCAGCAGAAGGAGCCGGATGATTATGTCGTCGCCACCGGCGAAGCGCATTCCGTCCGTGAGTTTTGTGAAGCCGCATTCGCGTACATCAACAAAGACTACCGCGATTTCGTTGTGGTAGACGACCGGTTCTTCCGTCCGGCCGAAGTGGAGGTGCTGAAAGGCGACAGCAGCAAAGCCCGGCGCGTGCTGGGATGGAACCCCCGGATCGGTTTCAGCGATATTGTGAAAGAGATGGTACAGACGGATATTGACTTGCTGAAGGAAGGGAAATAGGCACGTGGCACTTTCCGACCCGACCATGACCCGCGCACTCATTACTGGTATCACCGGACAGGATGGCTCGTATCTCGCAGAGCTGCTGCTCGAAAAGGGATACGAAGTTCACGGCATCATCCGCCGCAGCAGCTCATTCAACACCGGACGCATCGATCATATCTACAATGACCCGGAGATTTCGGGCAAGCGGTTCTTCCTGCACTACGGAGATCTCACCGACACGAGCAATCTCAACCGTCTGCTTGAAAAGGTTGAGCCAGATGAGATTTACAACCTTGCCGCCCAGAGCCACGTCAAGGTCTCATTCGAGCTGCCGGAGTACACAGCCGAAGTAGACGCCGTCGGGACGCTACGCTTCCTGGATGGAATTCGGGAGACCGGCTTGAAGACGCGGTTCTATCAGGCATCCACCAGCGAGCTATACGGAAAAGTGCAGGAAGTGCCGCAGAACGAGAAGACCCCGTTCTATCCGCGCAGCCCATACGGTGTGGCCAAACTCTATGCCTACTGGATCGTCGTGAACTACCGTGAAGCGTACGGTCTTTACGCAACGAATGGGATTTTATTCAATCACGAGTCCCCGCGTCGTGGTGAGACGTTTGTCACGCGAAAGATCACACTCGCCGCAGCGCGCATCAAGCTGGGACTCCAGAAGAAGCTCACGATCGGTAACCTGAGCTCGCAGCGCGACTGGGGATATGCGCCGGAGTACGTCGAAGGGATGTGGCGCATACTGCAGCATCCGCAACCAGGAGACTACGTCATGGCGACCGGCGAGAAACACACCGTGCGGGAGTTTGTCGACCGGTCATTCGCCGAGCTCGGCATGCCGTTGGAGTGGAAGGGCGAAGCGGAGAATGAGAAGGGGGTAGCAGCCTCCACGGGAGAGGTGGTGGTGGAAGTCGACCCCCGGTATTACCGGCCGACTGAAGTAGAACTTCTCATCGGCGATTCAACGAAGGCACACACGGAACTGGGTTGGATGCCGAAGACCCACTTCCGGGAATTAGTCCGCATCATGGTGCAGGCCGATTTGGAGAAAGTAAGGAAGCGCGGGTTCTGAGCAGTTGTGCTCAGAAATTTGGACGTGGCGATTTTGGGTCGCATCATCTGTTCTCGAACTGCATTATGAATCCCTAACCTTTAGGTTGATTGCGTCGCATCTATGCCACTCAGTCTCAGCAAAGCCTCACGGCTAACCGTTACCGGTGGGAACGGATTCCTCGGAACAGTGCTCGTCCGCACCCTGCGTGCCCATGGCTTCGAGAACATCTTCGTTCCGCTCATCGAAAATTACGATCTGCGGAAGGAGGCTGACATTAGGCGGATGTATCGGGAATCCAGGCCTGACGTCGTGATCCACCTGGCTGCGGTCGTGGGTGGAATTGGAGCGAACCGGGAAAACCCCGGTCGTTTCTTTTACGAAAATGCCATTATGGGCATTCAGCTTATTGAGCTCGGACGTCAGGCGGAACTCAAGAAAATTGTGATCATCGGGACCATTTGTGCCTACCCAAAATACACACCGGTGCCGTTCAAGGAAGAGCATATCCATGACGGGTATCCTGAAGAGACGAATGCACCATACGGGATGGCAAAGAGAATGCTCCTGGTTCAGCTGCAGGCGTACCGGCAGCAGTATGGCATGAAGGGTATTTATCTCTTGCCAGTGAACCTCTACGGGCCTGGAGACAACTTTGATCCAGCTTCGTCACATGTGATCCCGGCGCTGATCAAGAGGTGTGTTGATGCACGGGAAAGCGGCGCGTCGGAAATCGTGGTGTGGGGTGATGGCAGTGCGACCCGGGAGTTCATTTTTGTGGAGGATGCGGCGGAAGGAATCGTGCTCGCAACCGAGAGGTTTGACGAGCCGGAGCCGGTAAACATCGGCGTCGGGTTTGAGATATCCATCAAGGACCTTGTGCACCAGATTGCCCGATTGACCGAATACCGCGGCGGGATAGCGTGGGACCATTCCAAGCCGAACGGTCAGCCCCGGCGCATGCTGGATACCACTCGCGCGCGCGAGCGGTTCGGATTCACGGCGAAAACGGGTTTCGAAGCGGGCTTGAAGAAGACCATTGAATGGTATGAGGAGAATAGGAGCCGGTTGTCCATTATCGGCAGCCAGGCTGCCAGTTCGCGAAATTAGAATCTACCATGCCTTCTCCGACAGAAATCCAGACCTCCATACTCCGGCATATGACGCCGGAAGAGAAGCTCAGGGCAGCGACTCAGCTATTTTGGTCTGCGTGGGGGTTGAAAGAGGGGTACGTGCGGTCAATGCATCCCGAATGGACTGCGAAAGAAGTGAACGAAGAAGTCAAGAGGTGGATGCAGAGTGGAACAGAATAGTCCGCTGTTGATGTTGTTCCTACGCCCGCTGAACGGGTCTGGGATCGTGTACATGGTGACGGGTTCAGCGGCGGCGATGGTGTACGGAGAGCCGCGGATGACGTATGATGTCGACATCGTCATTGAGATGCATCTGGGGGAATCTTCGAGTGTGGCCCAATTATTTCCGGCGGAGGTGTTCTATGTACCGCCCCCGGAAATTCTGGAGGGGGCCTTCAGAGGGACGGGGCCGGGGCATTTCAATGTGATTCACATGACGACAGGGTTCAAGGCGGACTTCTATATAAGCAGGGGTGAAGCTCTTCACCGATGGGGTCTGGATCGCCGGGAGAAGGTTATGGTGGAAGGTGAGCCCGCGTGGTTGGCGCCCCCTGAGTACGTGATAATCCGTAAGCTCCAGTATTTTCGCGAGGGCGGGAGCGAAAAGCACATACGAGATATCAAGAACATGTTGCGGATTTCAGCGGATAGGATAGATCGAGCAGTCCTCCAACGCTTGGCTGAAGAGAATGATGTTGGCGAGCTTATGCTTGCTCAACTTGGTGATAATTTGTAGGTCAATGGCACGTCATTTGCTGCCAGCTAGGGTGTGATTGGCGACGTTCGTACGGAATGTGTGCCAATTTGGCCGAAATCTGCTCTCAAACACAAGTCCAACCCATCTGTGGAAGAAGAAATGGAAAAGCAAAAGTCAGCTCTAGTGTGTGGTGCAGGAGGCTTTATTGGAAGTCATCTTGTCAAACGGCTGAAGCGCGAGGGATACTGGGTACGTGGGGTGGATCTGAAGTATCCGGAATTCAGTCCCACCGCGGCAGATGATTTTGTCATTGGCGACCTTCGTGATCAGAATGTGTGCAAGAACATCACCGATCGGAAGTTTGATGAGTTATATCAACTTGCAGCGGACATGGGTGGGGCAGGGTACATTTTTTCGGGCAACCATGATGCCGACGTAATGCATAACTCGGCGACCATCAACCTGAACATGGCAGACCGGGCGAGGGCTACGGGACTGGGCAAGGTTTTCTATTCTTCTTCCGCGTGTATGTATCCTGAATACAACCAGATGGATCCGGACAACCCGAAGTGTTCCGAGGATTCGGCGTATCCTGCGGCTCCCGACAGTGAATACGGGTGGGAGAAGCTCTTCAGCGAGAGGCTATTCCTTGCCTATATGCGGAACTATGGACTTCCTGTTCGTATAGCCCGTTTCCACAACATCTTCGGGCCTGACGGGACGTGGCAGGGTGGCCGTGAGAAGGCGCCGGCTGCGTTATGCCGAAAAGTTGCTCGCCGCTCCGATGGTGGTGAAATCGAAATTTGGGGAGATGGTTTGCAGACCCGGTCGTTCCTGTACATAGACGAGTGTCTGGAGGGTGTGCGCCGGCTGATGCAGAGTGAATTCACGGGCCCTGTGAATATCGGTTCCGAAGAGATGGTAACGATAAACCAGTTGGCTGAAATGGCGATGGGGATTGCGGGGAAGAAGTTGCGGTTGAATCACATCAAAGGTCCTCTGGGTGTCCGTGGCCGCAACTCGGACAATCGTCTGATCCGGGAGAAGCTTGGTTGGGAACCATCGCACAAACTCAGTGAAGGATTGAAGGTCACGTATAAGTGGATTGCGGAGCAGCTTAAGGCGACGAAGAAGGGGTAGCGGGAAGTGCTCAGTCGAATACGGAGCCGGTTCCGTGACGGGAGTGGGACTTGGGGTCATGCGACTCACTGGAAAAACAAGGTGTGGAGAGACAGAGCTCTCCCAAACCCTGACGTCCCACTCGCCTGGAGTTCGAGGCTGATCAATGGAGTCCAAATGTTCACCTCGGCGCCGGCCAGCCACGTAAGTAACCTGAATAGGAATTTAGAAAAAGTGAGGGGGGATCTCGAACGTAACGACCAATTCTGCGGCCTGGATAGTAGCGATGCATTGAGAGGGGATCGAGGTTTCAGCGAAATCACTTCCCAAGAAAGGTTACCAAGGACGCTCGAGTCGCATGAGACTGAGAGAGGCAAGAGGTCAAGGGGGTTGCAGGTTGGAATCGGTTAGCTGAGAATAGTGTGTTTGTGTTGACGTGAGGCTGTCGATCTCATCTGATATGTCAGTCATAGACATCGTTCAAATCTCCAGCCTTTACCTCTCACTTCTTTACTTCCATCTTCATCTTTTTCGTAACCGGGTCATGGAAAACGCCCGGTGGCAAAAGATTTCGATTGAATGCATGGCTCATTTCCATCAGAACATCAAAAGCCTTTGCCGCTCTCGAAGAATACAAGACTCAAGCCTGCTTGACTGTGGACCCTACTGCCTCCAATTATTACGCCTTGGACGCTCGATCTCTGGAGACGATCTCTGGTGTCGACCCTCTCGCTTGTAGTATCTCGCGACGAAGGTGTCATCGATGATGTTCAAGTGAATTGGACGCGACCTAGGGACCTGAATCTGGGTGAAGCGTCCGTACCTAGTAGGACATCGATTGTGTGAAAGACTGACTCAGAGTTGTTCAAATTGGACCCCAATCCGGGGCCGTTCTTTGAAAATTTCACGACGGCCCCGCCGACAATAGAACAGCACTCATGAGAAGTCCATTCTATCTTGTGACAAGGAAGATTATCGACAACTCATTGTGGCAGCCCATCTTCAGGTCCGGTGGGGTTGGAATTGTTAACAGGTTTTCGAGCATTGGCATCCGTTTGGTGACTATTCCACTGATGGTCAACTATCTTGGATCAGAGGGGTTTGGGCTGTCAATGACCATCGCATCCATTTCTGGATACATCTCTTTGTTGGATTTCGGCCTCGCCTCAGCGTTGGTTAACAGACTCACGAGTTGCTACGTTACCGGGAGCAAGGACGAGGCAAACCGCTATATCACGGCCGGTATGGTGCTTTTGGCGCTTGTTTCAATCTGTGTGGCGGTGCCCGCAGTTGCTGCGATCGGGTGTGTTGACTGGGCATCTTTGCTCAAACTGAGCACGGTCACAAATGGAGAGGCATCGTTGGCCATTTCAATTGCGACGATTGTCTTTCTTGTGCAGCTTCCTCTTTCGGTAGTTCTTAAGGTTCCGTATGCCATGCAACGGGGAAGCTTGAGCGAGGCATATCTCATGATTGGCAACGTTTTGTGCTTTCTAGGGCTCTTGTTGGGAATCGGATTGTCGTGGTCACTGTCATTCATTTTGCTGTTTTTAATCGGGGGAATGACCGTGGCTTCTCTCACCCTTCTGTTGCGTTTGGTTGCCGGAAATGAGATTTCGCTTAAGTCCGACAGTCTCTCCGGCCTTAAGTCTCTTCTGAATGAATCCAGAATAGAAGGCTATGATTTCTTTGTCATGCAAGCCGCTGGTCTTCTGATGACTGCACTGCAATTCACAATACTGGCTTTTTATCATGGAGCCACGGCTGTTGCCACTTTTTCGCTGCTGTACCAGGCCTCAATCGCAGTACAGACTCCATTTGTTGTGGTGGTCCAGCCCATGTGGACGAAAGTTGCTGAGCTCGCAAAGCGGAAAGAGCATGAAAGTATTAGATCGCTCCTACATGGCTATTTCTATATGGCCAGCACATATAGTATACTGGCCTTTGTGTTCTTTCTTTTCTTCATTGATCCTATCTTGGCACTCGTTCTCCGATCGCCCATGCCCCTTCCCTTAGATTTGCGTGTAGGCTTCGCTATCATGACGACCTTGGGACTTGTCTTCGGAGGTGGGCTTGGCGCAGTGATATTGGGCATGAATTTGACGCGTCAAATGGCAGTGATTGCCATCGCTCAATTTGTGGTATATCTCTTCGTGTCCTTTGCAGCCGTTCCTCATTTCGCAGCTCTCGGGACGATACTTGCAATCTGTGCTGGATATGCTGTAGGCGCTCCAGGCTCCTTGTGGCTTGTCCGCAGGAACCTCAACAGCTCGGTATGATCGTAGCGCCGCCGAAGTCAGACTGAGGGTTACCAGAACAGTCGTCAAACGCAAGTCCACCTACGTAACATCTGGCAGCATAAATGGGCAAGAGTCTCTTCGTACAACGGACTTATGGACTAAGAAATGCCATACGAGGCATAGTCGGGTATCGCTTTCTATCCAACGTTAACCAAGTTCAGGAGTCTTTGTACTCCAAACGAGCTCTATTGGTCTACATGACAAAACCCTTCCAGCTGGAAGAGGATGATCCTTTGTTCCTCGGCCATCAGAACCTGAAGCAAAGCAGACAAATCGCGATGGTTCTCAACGACTTGGGATACGTTGTCGATGTGGCACATTACCGTGATCGTCGATTCAAGGCAAGAGCGATTTATGACCTTGTTATTAGCCATAAGGTAACCACGGAGGGTTTGACACCAGCCCTCGGTAAGGGTGCAAGAATAGTGTATTTGGCGACTGGTATGAATCACGCCATTCATAATCGGAATATGCGGGCTCGCTTCGACGAACTGAGGAAACGAAGACAATGCAAGATGGCGCTACCACGACCAAACCAGGAATCCATGCCATTTGTTTCGATGGCGAATGCGATTATTGGTCTCGGGAATCAGCATACCGCAGGCTCGTGGGCTCAAGCCACCGACGCTGTCATCTATTTTCTAAACAACTATGGTTTTGCTTCAACTCGCGCAGAGATTGAATCGAAGAAATATGAATCGGCGAGAAAAGGATTCGTATTCTTTGCTAGTGGGCCGCAATTGAACAAAGGCTTGGACCTGTTGCTTGAGGTCTTTCCAAAACACCCGGCCCTGCAATTGTATGTATGCAGCGGATTCCGCATCGAGAGAGACTTTTGTTCGTGTTATCGAAAAGAACTGTTCGAAACTCCAAATATACATCCGATCGGCTGGGTGCAAGTCAATAGTGATGAATTCTACAGTGTCATGACAAAATCAGCCTTCATAATACACCCCACGTGTTCAGAAGGCCAACCTGGTTCGGTCGTGCAATGCATGTCGGCTGGTCTGATACCATTGGTCACCAAAGAATGCGGCATTGACACAGAGGACTTTGGCGTAACAATCGGAGGTAGCGGTCTCGATGAGATAGAGGCCATCATCCAAGAGATGTCTGAAAAGAGTGCTGAAATGCTGAAGTCGATCAGCAAGAGGGTCGTTGCTGTTTGTGCAATGAGATTTGACGAGCAACATTTTGTCGAGCGATGGCGGGAGATTGTTCATGCGATCGAAATGCAAGAGATTCCCGAGGCCGTCCATCCTTCAATCCGAGTAAACAACCCATAATTGAAGCCATTGCTATATACCAAATTGGTCCTGACGAATGTGGACGCTGAATTCATGGACAGAGCGTGATGACTTAGAAATGAACCATCCTGTGATAGCTCCCACCCGTAAGTGTTGTCACGGGACGTAATGGAGCGATGATCTTCGTGGGAGACAGCAGGAGAGGATAACGAGTGCATCCGTGGAGGATGGGCAAAAGGAGATTAACTGGATGTGCGGTTATCTGCATAGCGTTGTGCCAGGTCGAGAATCTGTCGCGTGGACTTTGACATGACACAAAAGGACTGGTATCACACGAACGCATATGACAACGGCGAGAACTCGATTCGGCGTCGTACATCCCATGTTGTCAGGACGGTATTCTTTTACATTGGGTGTCTAGCAAAGCTCGCTTCAAAGATCGGGGGAAAGCGAAGACAAACGATGCTCCTGGTGCGTCTGGACTCACTGGGTGACCTTGCTCTTTTTGCGCCGGCGCTAAGAAGGATACGAAGCCAGTTTCCAGAGAAGAAACTCATACTTGTTGCACAGAAGCACATCGCCGGGTTAGCAGGAACCTGCCCCTACGTGGACGGAGTGATCCCGGTTGATGTTCACCGATACCGAGTGAATCCAGTATACGCACTGTGCGTTCTGCACGAAGTGAGGTCATTGCGCTGCGAGACAAGTGTCAACTCGATGTACTCTCGCACGTTGGTGGGAGATGAGATCGTGATGTGGAGTTCTGCCCCTGATTCTGTCGGCTGGCTTGGTGAATGGGGGGATGTACATACTGATTTGAAGGGCCTTCATGATCGGCAATACACCAGGTTGATCCTCGATCAATTTCCGCCCGATGTGCATGAGTATCATAGACATGGTGTCTTACTGCGCGCGCTTGGGTGTAGCGAAGATCAGGATCTTCGTCCTGAGCTATGGCAACTACCAAACGCAGGAATCAAAGGTCTTTCGATAAGTCGAATGTTCGATTCAAACGATTTCGCGATCTTGGTGCCTGGTGCTGATTCCAAGATCCGGCGGTGGCCTTTTTCGTCCTATCTTGAGCTGGCGAAGAAGATTGGAGATAAATCCCCGGATTTGCAGATCATTCTACTGGGGACTGCCAGTGAGAGGGATCTCGATAGCAGTGACAACCCCTCGACATTTCCAACTAACATTCTGGATCTTAGGGGAAAGACAACGCTGCTGGATATCGCCTCCATAATTGAAAATGCTCGATTTGTTGCTGGAAATGAGACGGGTCCGATACATCTCGCTATCGCAATTGGCGTCCCAACCGTAGCGATTCTCGGCGGGGGCAAGTACGGGCGATTTCTACCGTACGGCGAGCCGACAAAACATAAGACCGTTACTAACTACCTTGGGTGTTATCACTGTGATTGGCGCTGTTCTCTTCGGGTCACTGAATGTATCATCGGTATTCCAGTCTCGAAGGTCTGGGAAGAGGTGCTACAAATCCTGGAACCTGCCGGGAAACCATGTGGGTGAGGAATGCCATCTGAGATCGAAATGTCACTGAGGATATGAAAGTGGACCAAGAGATAAATGCCGAACCGATAGATGATAAAGATGAATAACCAATGAGATTCTTTTTCTTCATATACGTTATTGTTTATTCTTTCCTTCCAGTGGACTTGGACAGCATCCAAATCCTAACCCTGCAACCTGTGCGAATTTACTTAGGTGATCTTCTGCACGCGATGGCGATAATGATGGTGATCAAGGCTATACATTCTTGGAAGTCTCATTTGGCGTCATCATTTGAATGGCCGTACCTTCTTTTCCTTGGCTGGCTGCTAGTGGCTATACTATCGGGCATAGATCTCTACGGATATCGGGCCTTCGGGGAAACTCGGTCTGTGGTTCGCTTCTTCACATTTTTCTTCCCATATGCTCTGTTCGATGAATTTGAAGCGCAAGATCTGACGAAAGTAGTCGAAGCAGTTGACAAGATGATTCTTGTTTCTGCATGGACGGTGCTGATAATGCTATGTCTTGCTCCATTTCTTGGATTTGCTCAAGAAGATTTCCGTGGAGTGAGGTATCTAAATTCAAATCAGACGTTTTTTCTTGCCCTTGCCTTCTCATGGTTACTGCTCCGGAATCTCGACAAATTGGATACAAGTGTGAAATTAAAGGCAGCGGCCCTTTTCTTTCTGGCGGCTGGAATACTCTCCAAAAACCGCGCAGCCATTGCTTCGTTGGCTTCAGTCCTGCTATTGTATCTCTTCTTCTCGGGTAGATTTCGCGTGATAATTGTATCGGCGTTGGTGCTTATTGGAGCCGGGATGGTTTTTGCATGGCTTGCACCCGGCACCGATGAAGAAGTCGCAGTGGCTTTGAGGGGAATACTCAGGCCGATCGATGATGACAACTTTCGTTGGCGCGTCATAGTCCAGTCCGCTGCAATTGAAGAAGGCATGGACACGTTTTGGTGTGGCCAGAGTTACGGGAGTTACTTCAATTACATGGTATCCGATGGACAAAACGAGTACATTGAAGAGCTTCCGCCTCATAACCAATTTCTCTCTCTTTTTCTAAAGACTGGTGTAGTCGGGGTTCTGTTGGTCGTTGTTACCATGGTTTGGATTCTTTGGCAATCGCACAGAATGCTCAAGCTTGTCAAGGGGCCAACGTGGGTATCGGCGGCTATAACACTCACAATGCTTGCCACTGCTTCTCAGTTCTTCTATGGGTTGGCGTACGATTTCCAGGTCCTCTTCGGCATCTATCTTGGCTTTGGCACAATGATTATCCGCGTATTGCATCGACAAGCTCTGGAAACCTCGATGAAGCCGGCTCAATCACAAAGGGACCATCCTAAATGAAGTGAATGCAGCCCGAAATCATACAGATTTCCGACATTCATAGTCAACGGTTTCTTGGTCTGTTTACTTGCGAGAAACGATGGAAACAATCGCAAAGCCTCGAATTTCGATAGTCACACCTTCGCTTGATCAAGGATCCTTCCTTGAGAAACGATTGGCAGCGTCCTCGATCAAGGATATGAAAATCTGGAGTATATCGTGATCGACGGAGCTTCGACGGACAATTCGGTGGAGATGATCCGGAGATACGCGCATCATATTGCTTACTGGATGAGCGAATCGGACAAAGGCCAAAGCCCATGCGATCAACAAAGGTCTCCGCCGCATCACAGGAGACATTTGGGCCTTCCTCGCATCAGATGACACTTACGAACCGCAGACTCTCGCTGCAATTGCAAGGGTATTTGCAGACCCACTTGTCGATGTCGTATACGGGAACTGCCACTTCATCAACGCAAACGGAACCGTGACACGAACTAAGAAGCCCGGCAGCTTCGATCGGGAGCGACTGCTGAAAGGCAACTGCATCTACCAGCCATCGGTATTCTTGCGACGCAGGGTGCTTGAGGAATTCGGATATCTCGATGATTCGCTCAACTACTCGATGGACTATGAGATACTGGGTACGAATCTCGGCTGGCGTCAAGGTTCACTACATAGATCAGGTACTTTCGAATTATAGACTTCATAGTCAGTCGAAATCAATGCATTCCACCATTCGCAGAGCGAAGAATCGCGACAAATCCAACACAAGTATGGGGTGGGATTGCCCGCGGACATCAAGCACTATTGGTTTTATATTGTTGGAAGCAGGCTCTATTTGCTGCGGCGACGCATCTTTGAGTACATTGCTTCGCGGACGGAAGGAAAGTGAAATGCAGAAAAGTGTTTCTGGCCAGCCGTGAGTGGCAAGGTGGGCTTGGCGAAGAACTTGCCAGTGAATGGACGACCATGGCTCTTACGTCGATGCTTCTGAGTGCAGGTGCAGGGGTGTTGCGTGGATTCCTGGTATTATGGCGATTCAAGCACAAACGTGGGCTGGTGCTACTGAGGCACGGCGTAATAGGTGAAGTATCCCAGCCACCTTTCAGTTGGAAGGAATTTCATTGCCGAACAAGGCCGCGAGATCAACGCGCTGTCAAAGAGGGGAGTCTCTTTCGGCGACAGAACAACTGTCGGCGCATACGCGCTGATCCGACCCTCGAACCCATACGGCGGGACCGTAGGGGAGGGTCTGAAGGTTGGAAATAACTCAAAATCGGTCCTTTTTCTTACGTGGGGTGTTCAGGGTACATTGAAATTGGAGACAACGTTCGACGGGCCCGCGTGTTGGTCTATATGCCGAAAATCATGTGTTTGAAAGACTCGATATTCCGATGAAGAACCAAGGCGTGACTGTCAAGTCCATCATCATAGGGGATGACTGTTGGATCGGAGCGAACAGCATCGTCCTCGCGGGAGTTGAGATAGGTCGGGGTTCAGTTGTCGCTGCGGGGAGCAGTGGGACTTAAGATGAACCACCATTCCGTCGCGGTGGGTCGCCGGGGCGTACCATGAAATTTCGAAAAGACGAGGATATCATCGAATTAAAGTCGGGCGACATTGATCACGACCCAATGCCGATTACGTAATGAGAGTACTTTGTCTCCATAGTGCGTCAGATCTTTATGGGTCGGGAAGGAGTTCTGCTCGAGTTGGCTATAGCATTGAAGAGTGCGGGCCACGAATGCATTGTGGTCCTGCCAGCCCAGGGACCTCTGGAGAAGGAACTCCATTCGCGAGGATTTCAAACGGTTCTGATGAACCTTGGAATCCTACGAAGGCAACATTTGTCCATGGGTGGGGTCTTTAGTCGAGTTGGGTTGATTCTTGGTTCGTCCGTCCGGTTGCTGTGGCTTGTTCGGAAGCTGCAAGTAGATCTGATTTTTTCCAACACTTTAGCTGTCCTTGAGGGGGCAGTTGTCGCTTTTGTGTCGAGACGTCCGCATCTCTGGCACGTTCTTGAAATCATTGACGAACCGAAACTTCTGAGTAAGGGACTCGCGTGGATGCTTTCACATTTTGCGGATGTGGTTATTATGGCTTCTCGGGCAGTTGAACGGCACTGGTCTTCCGGCAACAAAATGATCAGATTGAAATCACATACGGTTCACTACGGAATTAAAGTTGAGGAGTCAGATGAGCCTGGACAAGAACACTGCTCGGAATCGTTTTGGTTTCGAGAGTGCGGTTGTCGTTGTAGGGATGGTCGGAAGAATACACTTCTGGAAAGGCCAGGGATATTTCTTGTCGATCGCACGAAATATTCACGACATCTATCCGGAAACCAGATTCTGCGTGGTCGGAGACGTTTTCCCTGGCTACGAATATCTTTACCGGGATCTCTTAGATCAGGTTGAGACTTTGGGCCTTGCCCATGTTGTCCAATTCCTGGGATACAGGAGCGACGTCACGAGTTTTATGAAGGCTATTGATATTCTTGTCGTCCCTTCCATCAGACCAGACCCACTGCCCACTGTTGTGCTTGAAGGTATGGGCGCAGGGCTTCCAATAGTTGGCACAAATCACGGTGGAATTCCGGAAATGATAGTCGACGGAGTTACAGGCGTCCTCATCCCTTGGGATGATCCAGTGGCTGCAAGTGAACGAATCAGCGCGCTCATCAGGGATTCAAGCCTCAGAGAGGAGTATGGTGCCGCCGGTCGAGAACGTGTCATGAAGGAATTCTCACGTGAGAAGTTTGCGAAGGAATTACTTGCCCACATCCGTGGAATAGGTGAACAGAGATCATGAGAATTGCGATCCTCGGCAGCCGAGGATATCCGTATGTATATAGTGGCTACGAAACGTTCGTATCCGAGCTGGCACCGAGACTTGGTCAGGCTTGGGAACGACGTTACAGTCTACTGTCACTCCAAGTTGTTCCGCGATAAGCCGAGAGAAGTGTCCGGTGTCCGTTTGGTCTACCTTCCAGCGATCGAACAGAAATCGCTTTCCCAATTCAGTCATAGCCTGCTTTCGGCTTTTCATGCTGCGCTCCACCGATTCGATATTGTTTTTTTTGTAAATTCTGCCAACGGCCCCTTTGGCATTATCATGCGCATATTCGGCGTGCGCACGGTGATCAATGTAGATGGGCTCGAGTGGATGAGGCCAAAGTGGAAAGGGCTTGGTGCCAAGTATTTTTACTACGCTTCCTTGGCAGCGACTCGATTCTTCGACTGTTTGGTAACCGATTCGATTCGAATGGCGGAGATTTACAGAGACACCTTTGGAGCGTCGTCCGAAACCATCGCATACGGGGCTGAGATACCAGCAGAGCCTCGATAGACGACTCCTCGCCAGATATGGACTGGACAATGGAGGCTACTATCTCGTTGTGGCACGGCTCGTACCGGACAATAACGCTGATTTGATCGTGAAAGGTTTCTTGGCTTCTTCGAGTCGGCGAAAGCTAGTTGTTGTTGGTGATGTGCCGTACAAGGACAAGTACGCCGATGAGGTGAAGGCCACTAAAGATCCACGTGTCTCTTTTCACTGGTTATGTTTACGACAAAGATCTACTTCGGGAGCTTTACTGCAATTGTTACGTGTATATCCATGGTCATGAGCACGGAGGAACTAACCCTACCCTCCTGAAAGCATTGGGAGACGGTTGCTGTATCCTCGCGCTTGACACGGTTTTTAGCCGAGAGGTGTTGTGCGACGAAAAGTACGGAAGACTCTTTTCGAAGAGTGTTGATGCCGTTGCCTCAATGATCGACGAGTTGGACAGCGATGCTCTCACGGTTGAGCGCTATAGATCCGGAGCTCAAGAACGGATCCGAACCAACTACACCTGGGAGAAAATAACAGCCCAGTACGTGAGTTTGTTTACATCGATTGAAGCCTGGTATCAAGTAGACATAGTGGCGGCAGTCGCGGGTGGGGCTCAGTCTTGCATTTCTTCCCCCTTCTCCTTACCATGTACAAACTCCCGGGACGGTAGGGGAGACGCATCAGAATTTCCCGGATACTCCTTGATGGATGGATTGAAAGCGTTGCTCCGCAGAAACTGGCGGATGATTATGGGTTTTTTCGCCATCGGAGTCGACGCCGGTATCATCGCACTATGCTTCAGAATTTCCCTCCTCTTTAACAATTCCACCGGCCAATTCGCAGATGTGATGACGCTCCACGGCAGAGTGATTGCCGTCAGCGCCGTGGTGTTCCTCGGGTTCTTTGTGGCCCTCGGTGTCTACCGCACAGCCGCTTATTCATCCTTCCGCCGCCAGGCATACGTGGCAGGCAAAGGATATGTCTATGGAGTCGCAATTGTGCTATGCACGGTTGTGATCTTCGAAGGATACCACGCATCACGGGATCTTTTGATGACGTTCTTTGTCTTGTTTCCGTTTGTGTACGTTTTGATGTGGTTTACGGTCAGGATCATCATGCGGGGATTGCGCACACGCGGTTACGGGCAATGGGACACCCTGGCAATCGGCCCCTGTACCGCACGTGGATACGCTTGTCCGCCGCCTCCGCCGTATGCCCGATCTGGGGTACAACGTGACGGCTAAGGTCGTCACACCCGGTCCCACTAACGGCGACCACATGCTCCATGTCGAACGGCAAGCCGTGGAACAGGTGCTTGACCGTCACCAGATCGAAATGATTGCGTTCTCATCCGCAGACCTGAATGGCTCCTTCGAGATGCTGGAGTCCATCTGCGCAGAACGCCGCATCGGCATGCGCGTCATCAGTCCTGAAGCCGACACACTTTTTTCAAAGACCGGGTTGCATGACATTGCCGGCATTTCCCTGTATGCCCCCGTTCGCACCAGATGGGCGGCCATCAAGAGAATCGGCAAAAGAATTTTCGATGTCATCGGTTCATCACTTTGCCTCCTTCTGCTGTCGCCGGTTTTTCTGCTCGTGGCCGTCGCGCTCCGACTGGAATCCCCCGGTCCGGTTTTCTTCAGACAGAAAAGGTCGCTTACTGACAGCGATGAGCCGTTCGACCTGCTGAAATTCAGGAGCATGTACCAGGATGCAGACGAGCAGAAGGAATCCCTGTTCGACAACAATGACGCGGACGGCGCATTGTTCAAGATGAAGGACGACCCCCGCGTCACCCGGGTGGGGCGCTTCATCCGCCGCTTCAGCATAGACGAATTGCCGCAACTCATCAATGTACTCCAAGGCCACATGAGCCTCGTCGGTCCGCGTCCACTGCCGATCTCTGATTTTCAGCGGGTGAAGGCTGAGGACGAAATCGGCGGGTACTTCCGTCAGCGCGCCCAGGTGAAACCGGGCATGACAGGACTCTGGCAGGTCTCAGGCCGGAGCGACCTCGGGTTCCGCGAAATGATCCTCCTCGATCTGTACTACATTGAACACCAATCCATCCTTTTCGACTTTGAAATCCTCGCACAAACTCTCCCCGTCGTTGTCCTCGGGAAAGGCGCGTACTAGCGGCTGACATCAGAAACCGGATTCTGTCCGCGATCCTTCGCGGTGAAGCCGGGTATGATGAAGGCCGGTATGCCGGCCATCTTTTGTATCTTTCCCTTGCATTCAGTATACTAAACGTTCAATGAGGCTTCTTTCAATACAGTCAAGTTCCCGTATTCGAGGATATTCTCATGAAAATCAGCGTGATAGGCACCGGTTATGTCGGCCTCGTTGTCGGCACATGCTTCGCCGAAAGCGGCAATGACGTGATTTGTGTTGACGTGGACGAGCAGAAACTGAAGGTGTTGAAGAAGGGGGAGAGCCCCATTTTTGAGCCGGGTCTGACCGATCTTCTCAAGAAGAACCTCGAGGAGAAGCGGCTCGTGTTCACGAACGACCTGGAATCCGCAGTCAAGAAAACTGATGTAATATTTCTTGCACTCCCGACTCCTCAGTCCGAGGATGGTTCAGCCGATCTCCAGCACGTCCTCGCGGTCTCGAAGAAAATCGGCAAGTACATGAATGGGTACAAGGTGATCGTGAACAAGAGCACGGTGCCTGTGGGTACAGGTGACCGGGTCAAGGAAATTGTCGCGAACGAAACGAAACTCCCGTTCGACATTATCTCGAATCCGGAGTTCCTGAAAGAAGGGGCGGCGGTCAACGACTTCATGAAGCCGGACCGTGTGGTGATCGGGGGCGACAGCCCCAAAGCACTGGCAATCATGGCGGATTTGTATTCACCGTTCGTGCGCACCGGCAATCCGCTCATCGTCATGGACATGCACAGTTCGGAGCTTACCAAGTATGCTGCAAATGCTTTTCTTGCGACGAAGGTGACATTCATGAACGAAGTCGCCAACCTGTGCGAACGGCTAGGCGCGGATGTGGACATGGTGCGGAAGGGGATGGGCACGGACGTGCGGATTGGATCACAGTTCCTCTTCGCCGGTGCAGGATACGGCGGATCATGTTTTCCCAAGGACGTTTCCGCCCTCCTGAACACTTCCCGCACCTATGACTGTGAACTCAGCATCCTCAATGCGGTGGAGGATGCAAACCGCCGTCAGAAAATGGTCCTGGTGAACAAGATGAGGAAGCATTTCGGGGATGCGCTCAAGAACAAGACCGTGACGCTCTGGGGACTCGCGTTTAAACCAAATACGGACGACATGCGCGAGGCACCGTCACTCACCATAATAGAAGCACTGCAACGCGAAGGGGTCAAGATCCGTGCATACGATCCGGAAGCGATGGAGGAAGCCGAACGCCGCCTCGGGAAATCGGTAAAGTACTTCGAGAACTACTACGACGCGCTGAAGGGTGCGGATGCACTCGTCGTCATCACCGAATGGAACGAGTTCCGCCGGCCGGATTTTGACCGGATGAAGTCCCTTCTGAAGGAGCCGGTCGTCTTTGACGGACGCAATATCTACGATCCGAAGGTGATGAAGGAGAAGGGATTTGTGTACTACGGGATCGGAAGAGGAAAATAACAATTGACGATAGTCGATTGACCATTGAGAATTGTCGGGTGAAAACGCCATGGGACAGTTGTTCGACAAATATGCGGTGGTGACGGGCGGTGCGGGATTTCTGGGCTCGCATTTGTGCGATCGACTCCTCTCTGAAGGCGCACACGTAATCGCCATCGACAACCTTGTGACCGGGGACATGCGGAATATCGCCCACCTGATCGGGAACGATCACTTCCGTTTCGTGAAACATGATGTCACGGAATACATCTATGTCGACAGCCCGGTGGACTATATTCTCCATTTTGCTTCGCCCGCGAGCCCGATTGACTATCTGAAGCTCCCCATACAGACGTTGAAGGTCGGATCCCTCGGGACTCACAAAGCGCTCGGGCTTGCCAAGCACAAAGTTGCACGGTTCCTATTGGCATCCACGTCCGAAATCTATGGCGATCCGTTGGTCCATCCCCAGCCCGAATCGTACTGGGGAAACGTCAATCCGGTCGGCCTCCGGGGTGTCTATGACGAGGCGAAAAGATTCGCCGAGGCAATGACCATGGCGTACCACCGGTATCACGGCTTGCAGACGCGTATTGTCAGAATATTCAACACCTACGGCCCACGCATGCGCATCAATGACGGGCGCGCCATACCCTCGTTCATTTCGCAGGCCCTGCGCGGAGACGATGTGACGGTCTTTGGAGCAGGCAAACAGACTCGCAGCGTGTGCTACGTCGATGACCTGATCGAAGGGATCTACCGTTTGCTGCTCTCGGATGTGACTGAACCGGTCAATATCGGAAATCCCTCTGAGATCACGATGCTGGAACTCGCAAAAGAGATCATCCAACTGACAGGCAGCAAGAGCAAGATTGTCTTCAAACATCTTCCCGAAGATGATCCGAAAGTGCGCCGGCCCGATGCCTCTCGTGCAAAAAAGCTGCTCCACTGGGAAGCACAGGTCGACCGCAAGGAAGGCCTCAAGAAAACCATCGAGTACTTCCGCGTGGCGATGGGGTTGGAGAAATAGGAATGAGATTGGTCAAGGCAAGGGCAGCGCTCGCCGTCGCCATGCTGTTGAGCATGTCAACCTCTCTGTCGCCTGCGCAGGATACCATCCCACCATATGACGGATATCAGCGCGGACAGATCTCCTCATTGCGGCATGCGTTCGGCATCGGGATGGTGGGTGTGCTCTCTGCAGGCATCCTGGCAGATTCCTACTACACGTGGTGGAAAGACGCAGAAAAGCCCTTCTCATTTTATTCCGAAGGCTGGTTTGGCGATGCCCATCTCGGGATGGACAAGATCGGGCATTTCTACGGCAGCCACGCGACGTTCCACCTTACCCGCGAATTCCTCCTGTATGCAGGCTCAAGCCGTGAAGCAGCGCTCTGGTGGAGCGCAGGCATCGCCGCGTTTCACAGCCTGGAAATCGAAATCGGAGACGGGTTCAGCCCCTGGGGCTTTTCGTATGAAGACCTCACGATGGGCTTCCTCGGCATCGGATATGGGGTCCTGCAGTCGGAAGTGCCCTTCTTCCGGAATTTCGGGTTCAAGTTCAGCTACTGGTCGAATGCCATCAAGTCACCTGCCAACTTCACCAATGACTATGACGCGATGACGGTGTGGCTGGTAACGGACGTCAATAACCTGCTGCCTCCATCGCTGGACCAGTACTGGCCGAAATTTCTCCGGCTCGCCATCGGCTACGGGGTGGGGTGGGGCGTCACGCGGCGGGAATTTGCGATCGGACTGGATCTGAATATCGAATCACTCACCCCCTGCAGCGATGAGATGCTCCTGACGCAGCGGGTGCTCAACACGTTCCGGCTGCCCCTTCCCACGGTCAAGATGACAACGGGAAAGGGACCGGTGTGGTACATGGCACACCTCAAGTGAACTCAGCGGTCGGCTACCAGAACTCCACAGCGAATCCTGCGCCTGCAAACTCCTTCCGTTCGTTATAGTACTCGCAGAAGTTGTCCAAGCCATTCTGGTACACAAGAAAGAGCCGGATGCCCCGGCCGGCGGCATTGGCAAACTTCACACCACCCTCAAGTGTATTTGAACCGATGTACGTGGGAGTGCCGAGCAGGGAAAAATGGTGCGCGAGGTATGCACGCGTTCTCCCCGGCGACTGCAGTTCCCATCCGGCCAGTGTGCTGAACTTGCGTATCTCTTTTGGCTTGATGATCGGGGCGTAACCGAAACCGGCATAGAGTCGCAGGGGAAAACCGCCTACGGATGATGAATATGCGCCGACCAGTTCACCGTAGTTGCGCGAGAAGGGGAATGGAATCTTGTCGTCACGCCATCTCATTGTCGCGTCGTTGAAGTGGCCGTCGACCAGATGCGCGCTGAGGTGGATGGCGCGCAACCGGAAACTGAAAGGCGTGTCTGTGTGATAGCTGAACCCGAGTCCGAAATAACCGTCGGCCGCATCAATCTTCAGAAGATATCCACGATAGTCGTTTGCCAGCGCGTAGACGAAGAACAGCAAGCTGCCCTGGAGGGTGGTGGTGCCCGAATGGTATTCGAACACTTGAACTGCATTGCCGACGGCAACCTTCATGGCAGAGCCGCCAATTTCCTGCTGGATGCCCATGCGGGGTTCTTCATGATTGGCCATCAACGGAGAAAAGAGCGTACGGTCGGGGAAGAATGTCCAGGCAGTCGAGTCAGCCTGGGCGGCCGCGATATGCGAAAGCGCGCCCAGCAAAACGGCAAGAAGCGGAGCAAGTCTCAGAGCCATTTCCTGTCTTTCGAGAATGAGATCAAAATATGCAAATATTGCTCTTCTCCTCCAAATCCCGTAAGATCTAAGCATTCCCCCCTGCATTGAGGTAGAATGTTCCGTTGGCCTGCGGCTGTCCTTGGCGTCGTAATACTGGCAACGAGCGTCCAGGCACAGACTGATAGCCTGTGTGCGGTGAGTCCTGTGAGGCTCGCTGTGGTGGGCGGAGTGGTGGGCGGTACGGTCGTGGCTATTCACTTCTACCAGCAAAACGCATGGTGGAAAGGTCACCGGACAAGCTTTCATGTCCGGGAGGATCTCACCTATGCAGGCAATGTTGACAAGGTCGGTCATCTCTACGCTGCATCGGCGTTCACATTCGGCCTGGGCAAGTCTCTCCGGTGGGCGGGGTTTGAGGAATCGTCGTCGATTCTCTGGGGAGCCGTCGGCTCAACATTGTTTCAAACCTACGTCGAGGTTGAAGACGGCTTCTCGGAGTACTGGGGATTCGACAGAGTCGATTTTGCCTCGAACCTGTTTGGGGCCTGGTATCCGTACCTCCAGCACCATGTCCCACTCTTGAAGAACGTACAGTTCCGGTTCAGTTATCTGCCGAAGGATGCGGGGAAGGCAAGCGCGATACCCGGTCAGACGAAGACACTGTTCGACGACTACGAAGGCCAGACTCTCTGGCTGTCGGTAACCCCCCGGACTCTTCTACCCGAGTCGTGGCAGGGGTACTGGCCGGGTTTTCTGGGACTTGCACTGGGGGTTTCGGTGCGTGACAACGCGGATCCGGAGCGTCGTCATCTTGTCTGGTACCTGGCACCCGAACTCGACATGCGGGAGATCATCCCGCAGGACACGGAGTTCCTGAGGGGGTTGGCGGAAGCACTCAATTTTTTCCACCTCCCGATGCCCGCGGTGCGCTTTTCACCGGGCGTGGTCTGGTACGGCGTCTATTTTTAGAGGAATTCAGCTCGAAGCTTTAGAAGAAGCAGCTCGAAGCTATTCCCGGAACCGCAATCTGATTCCGGGCGTTGTAAGTGAACGGCAGGATACGAACTTTATCCGGAGGCAGTTCGATGTGTAGAAACATGCTCTTGATCTTCACGCTTACCATTCTATTCACTTCATTCTCAACATCACAACCGGCACAACCCATGATACCCACGATTGGCAGCAAAGCACCCGACTTCACCCTTGTTGATACCGATCGCAAACCGCGCGCATTGAAAGAGTTTGCGGGCAATAAACTTATTCTTGCATTTTACCCCGGTGCATTTACAGGAGCCTGCACGAAGGAGATGTGTGCGATCCGCGATGCGCTTGCCTCATTCAACGCTATGAAGGCTCAAGTCGTCGGTATCAGTGTCGACAGCCCGTTTGCCAACAAAGCCTTTGCAGATCAGAACAAGCTCAGTTTTCCCCTGTTGAGCGACTTCACGAGAGAAACGAGCAAGAAGTACGCTGGTGTGTACGATGGCTTCGGCGGTGTGACAGGCTATGAAGCCTCCAAGCGGGCAGTGTTCATTCTCGATGCATCGGGTGTCGTCAAATACGTCTGGGTTACCGAAGCCCCAGGCAATGAGCCACCATACGACGAGATCAAAAAAGCGCTTGAGTCGTTTTAGGCCGTCGCATCAGCCCAACAATGCACGAGGAAAAAATCATGGCAACGCTGAAAGCAGGTTCCAAAGCACCTGACTTCACCCTCCAGGCCGGCGACGGCAAGGAGGTAAGCCTGAAGAACCTGAAGGGGCGGAAGGCCGTGCTCTATTTTTATCCAAAGGACAATACACCCGGTTGCACGAAAGAGGCATGTACCTTCAACGAAAACCTCAAAATCCTTGAAAAGAAGGGCACGGTTGTCATCGGCGTCAGCGCCGATAGCGTCGCATCGCACAAGAAGTTTGCTGACAAATACGGTCTCACCTTTCCGCTCCTGAGCGACGAGAAAAAGGAGATGATAAAGAAATACGGCGTCTGGAAGGAAAAAAGCCTGTACGGCAAGAAGTTCATGGGCATCGAGCGCACAACATTCGTGATCGATGAACACGGGGTGATTGTCAAAATCTTTCCCAAAGTCAAGGTTGACGGGCACGTTGATGAAGTGCTCGAAGCCCTGACCGGGATATAATCACAAAACTCTTAATACAAACCCGGATCTTACAACTATCATGGTCTACGTCACCCGCAAAGCACACTTCTGCGCGTCACACCGGTTGTTCAATCCGGCGTGGAACGACGAGAAGAACTCCCGCGTCTTCGGCAAATGCAATAATCCGAACAGCCACGGGCACAACTATGACCTCGAAGTCACTGTCGCGGGGCTCCCTCCCGCCGACACCGGCATGGTCATCGATCTCAAGGAACTGGCAAGCATTGTGGAACGTGAAGTGGTAGATCGCGTGGACCACAAGCATCTGAATCTGGATGTGGATTTCATGCGCGGTGTCATCCCCACGGCGGAGAACATCGCTATTGCCTTCTGGAAAATCCTGGCTCCAAAGATCAGCAACGGCCGACTCTACTCCATAAAGCTGTACGAATCCGTCAATAACTTCGTCGAATACAGAGGGGAGTAACCTGCGATGGATGGAGTATCGAAGCGACGCGAGCATCTTGCAGCAATCGTAGCGGATTTGCTCAAAGAGTTGGGGGAAGATCCCTCGCGTGAAGGGCTTCTCCGCACACCGCATCGTGTGGCCGAAGCCTATGAATTCCTCACCAAGGGCTATCAAGAGGACATCAAGAAGGTCCTGAATGACGCCATCTTCACCGAGAAGTACAGCGAGATGGTGGTCGTGAAGGATATTGATTTCTTCAGCATGTGTGAGCATCACCTGCTCCCGTTCTATGGGAGGGCCCACGTTGCGTATATCCCGAATGGCAAGATCGTCGGGTTGAGCAAGGTTCCGCGGATTGTGGATGTCTTCAGCCGGCGGCTGCAGGTGCAGGAACGCCTGACCCGGCAAATAGCCGAAACGTTGTTTGAATATCTGAACCCGGAGGGCGTCGGTGTTGTTGTGGAAGCACGCCACATGTGTATGATGATGCGTGGAGTCGAAAAGCAGAACTCGGTGGCGACCACAAGTGCAATGCTCGGTGTGTTCATGGACGACATGAAAACACGCAGTGAATTCCTCCACCTGATTGAAAGTGACCTGAGCTCATGAAACGCCTTGAGGGCAAAGTTGCCATTGTTTCGGGGGGGAGCCGCGGAATAGGTCTGGCGATCGTCCGGTCCCTGGCGGAGGAAGGTGCAAGTGTAACGCTGGGAGCGCGCAACGGAGATATGGTGAAACGTGCGGTGGATGATCTGCACAACGATGGGCTCGACGTAGAAGGTCTGACGGCGGATGTCGCGGTGGAGCCGGATGTGACCCGTCTTGTCCAGCATGTGGTGGATGCCCATGGCCGGGTGGATATCCTGGTGAACAACGCCGGTGTCGGTGTGTTCAAACCGGTGGTGGATCTTTCCGTGGCGGAGCTTGACACGATGTGGGGAACAAATGTGCGCGGCGTGTTCCTCCTGACAAAGGCAGTGCTGCCGCACATGATTGCTGCGAAAGGCGGCGACATCGTCAATATCGCATCGCTGGCCGGGAAAAACGCGTTCACTGGTGGAGCAGGTTACGGCGCGACGAAGTGGGCTTTGCGAGGCTTCGCGAGTTCTCTGATGCTGGAAGTCCGTGAGCATAACATCCGGGTTGTGACAATTTTCCCCGGGTCCGTCGAGACGGGTTTTTCGGCGAGGGGAAAAAAGGGGAGCAACATTCCAAAGTCTGAAGATGTAGCGAGCGCATTGATATTTGCGGTCACTTCGCCCGGACGAGCCATGTTCAGCGAGATTGACCTCAGACCGACGAAACCCTAGCAGAATAACGCAAACAAGCCAGAAAGACGCAGAGTGACGAGCCCAAAGGCTCTCATTTTGCGTCTTTTCTTGTTATCCCTTTGCGTTATTTCAGTTTATTTCATTTATTTAAAGTATACCTTCCACATCCACGGATGGAGTTATCATTGATGCGAAATACAATACTTTCATCTCTCGTGATGCTGGCTCTGCTCTCGGGCTGTGCTTCGTTCAAGGAGCTGGAGCCAGAACCGCCCCTCTCTCCCCAGGAGCGTGGTTTCATCGAACTCAAAAACGATCGGGATGTTTTCCAACTTGCCGAAGGCGAACGGTATTTCATACGTTTCCCGAGGCCCGTCCAGGACAACTACGCTCTTGTACTCCGGACCAGTGCGGCATGGTACATAAACGCGTACCTGACGCGCTCATTCGATGACGGCAGGGAGCCCATAGAGCTGATGAAGGACGAAGCGCCGATCACTGATTCCACCAGTGTGTACTATGTCGATACCGCGAGTCCGACGTACTACTGGGTGATTGACACGGTGCGGCAGGACGTAGATCTCCGCATGGACTACCGCTATCTCCCCCGTTGGCGCTACACATTCGAGAAGAAGTACAAGGAGTTCAAGGCGGCGCTGGCCGATAACCGGGTCGACCGTTCGACCTACACCGGAACGGGCGCCGGTCCTTCCATACAGGCGGTTGATTACACCGATGAGCTGGCAGTTCTGAGACCCCGCATCGAGGTGTTGTTTGCGATGCAGGGTGAGCTGAAGGAAGTCGCCAAGTTGTTTCCCCCGGACATCGCCGCATCGAACGATTCCGCATATCTGAACTACAAATCGCTCCGTGCGGCGGTTGACGACGAGTTGCAGTTCCAGCAGAACTACGCAAAAGCGCTCACCATATTCCAGAAGGAGAAGTTCTCCCGGAAGAGCACCGCTGAGTTCATGAAGGATGCCGGGGAATATCTCGAGTTTCTCACGCAGGGATCCCGCTACCCGGCCCCGTTGATGGCGCATGCACGGGAAGTTATCGGCAACCGTCTTGACGAGGCCGTGCCTTACTACGAGAAACAGCTGGCGGACATGAAGGACAAGCCCGGTACGTTTAAACCGTCCATCGAAACCATCGAGAAGCTCTTCCGTGCCTGCGATCGTCCGGCCTCATCCGAATTCGCAACCCTGAGCGGCTTCGTGCGTCGATTCAATCTCGAATCGAACGCGCTCTCAAACGCCAAGGAACGACTGCGCGAAATGAACGCCGTCATCACCAAGACGACGTCTCCACCGGCGCTGGATTTCTACGGCAACATGGAAGTTTCCGCAGCCGATATCCGTTCCTCCCTTCCGCGATCCGAGGCGGTCTCCAATCCCCGCTACGGGACGTCGCAGGCGGTGCAGACCATCAACCGTGAACTGGGAGAAGTGGCGACACAGGCCGACGACCTCAAGTCCATGTTTGCATCAGGGAAACAAATTGCCTCTGACATCGGCGCCCGGCTCTGGGAATCCGCTGAACGGAAGACCGCAGACCTCTTTTACGGGCGCGACGGGCGATCCTACGCTTCCGCTGCGCACCATCGTGACAAATTCGTCAAATGGTTCGAAGCGGATATTCTTAACGGTGTGAAAAGTGCGACCAAAGAGCGCCTGGATGCGTTTGTGAAATCCTCGATGGGATCATACACCAATGTCCCCGCGCTCTATGCGGATTCCGCATTCATGCCCGTCTATATGCTGGGCTTCAGTTCAGTCGGCGAGGGTGATCTGGCCCAGAAACGGGCCCAAATCGACAACTACATCACCCGTGTCCGCACCCTCGAGTTCCCGGAAGGGGCTATCCGCCTTCTCTACGCGGATTTCAACCGCGACATCAACGCAAACGGTGTCGAACGTGCGCGCGCAATCGTCGAGCACGGCAAGATGTACAAGGGGAGCGACAAACAGATCGCCAGTATGCTGAACGAGTGTGATCCGATGATTGCCAAGTGGATTGTGCGTCCCAAGGAATACCGGCGGATTCTCGCATTCCCCGTGACGACAAACAAGCGCGGCGTGAATGAATACGTCTTCCGCATCAAGCTGCAGATCCCATCCGATGCGCAGTTCCCGGTGTTCGATGTGAACATCAAGTTGCCAAAGGAAATTGCGGAGGCCGCGAAAGGGGAGTCGTGGTACGACCGGATCACGATCAACAAGAACCTCCTCAAAAATGAGGGGCGTTTCCGGATTACCGCGCCTCTGCCTGACAACAACTATGAGTCACAAATAACCCCTGTACAGATGGACAAGGCCGGAAACAATATCCTCGAAGTGCGTTTCAGGAAGGCCTCATTCAAGGTGTACGAGATCAGCGCGATGGCGCAGGTACCGATTATGAAGAAGAACTGAGGGCCGGACACTATGAAACGAAACACGATCTATATCTTGAGCGCGGTTGGTGTCGTTGTTGTCGGCGTTGTTCTGTACCTGCTGCTGCATCGCCCGGATCTGTCGGGCAGTATTGTTCTCCCCTACATTGCCCATCAGAAACCGGCGGTCGATCCGCACCTGCCCGGGACGACGCCTCTCTCTGACAAGCTGGACGAGATCCTGTTTGAAGGGATATTCAATCTGTCGGCAAACCCGAGCGGTATCGTGTACGAAGACGGCCTCGGCGAGCTGGTAGGGGTCGACCAGGACAATGTGGTTACCGTGCGCCTTAAGACAGGCCGGAAATGGCATGACAGTTACCAGGTCACTCCGAAGAACGACGACGAATACACCATTGCCCGCACGCGGGAGCATTTGTTCTCCGCAGCCGATCTCCAGTTCACCATCCGGCGCATCATGACGCTTGGAAGCCTTTCGCCCGACTACATCCTCCTGATTCAGGCGATGGAGGCACCGGGCTTCGAGGGGCCGAACGAACGGGGTGAAATCCAGTTCCGGTTCCGGAGCAACCGGATCTGGAAGGAGGCCGACATCAAGGAGACCCTCTCGTTCAAAGTGCTTCCCGAGGGTTCTCCGCTCAACGCACTCAACTACACCATCGGGACGACGCCGTACCTTGCACTCCCGCCCAAAGAAGGCGTCTCGAATTACTACAAGACTCCCGACGGCGGGGCATCGATTCCGAGCGTCGTGCTGGCTTCGTTCATCGACAACAGCACATACACCACAGAAATGCGCAACGGATCGATCAACGTGCTGCTCGAATCCCCGTTCGGCGCCGTGTCGCCGATCCTGGCCGACAGCGAAGACTTCTTTGCAAAATCCAATATCAGCACCGCCATGTTCGCCGTTCTCTTCAACACCCAGAAGCTTGACAGAGGTCAGCGTACCGAACTGCGAAAGCTCCTGGACCGGAAGCTCATTGAGGACCGGTTCTTCAAGGTCGGATCACCCCAGCAGAGGCACATCAAAGACTACAAGGGGAATGTGGATAACTACGCTGACTATTTGAACCGGAGCGTGTTTCCGAACTCTTCCTATTACGTCGAAGAGCAGGTGGTCGAGCCCATAGGTGATTCAACCTCCGCCAACATCGCGGTCCTTCCCGACACGGTGCGTATCAAAGCCTGCACGAACTTCGGATTCCGCGAAGAGTTCACAGATCTGATCCAAATCCTGAACGATCCGACGGTCACGCGCGGGAGGGTGAAAGTGACGGCCGTCGGCAATGAAGAAATTCAGCGAGGGGATTACGATGCCGTGCTGGTGGCGTTCACCGGATACCGGAGCAACTTCCTGCTGGACCTCTATGATGTTTTCCTCCGCTATCCCGACTTCCAGACGTACCGGATTGCCCTGGAGACTTCAAAGGACAGCAAAGGTACCGAGGTTGCCGCACCGGAGTCATTCCGGAAAGGCTCGAATTTCTGCCAGCTGGACGCCGTGGCAGAGTCCCCCGACAAGGCCGACATCGCCCTGTTCCTGGACTATCTGTACGGGTTCATGTCGACCCGCAATATCGGCGACAAACAGGAATACGCCCGGCGTATCGATCAGCTCGAGCACAGTCTGGCGCTCGGCGGGTGGCTCTTCTCCGTGCCGTCGCTCGCGTACTTCAGCACCCAGTTCGACAGCACAAGCATTGACCTGTACGGTGTCGCCTCGCAGCTCTCGACGATAAAGAGATGGCGGGAAGCTGCCGGCCGGTGATCGGGCTACTTCAACGGCGAAGGCCCGCGTTTCTCATCGCGGGCCTTCTTTTCTTTGCGGGCGTTACGCTGCAGGCGGAGGAGAGGCGGACCGTTCTCCTGGTAGACCGTCCCGACCGCTTCGTGCTCTTCAACAAGTATCAACAACGCCTGACGACCGGTGAATACAGGGCATTCCCAGCGATCGTGCCCATGGTGGTCATTCGTGAAAACGACAGGCTCGGTGACGGGCTCACGCCATGCGCCGCTGTGGAAATCGACGGCACGATGTTCTATCTCCAGAAAGACCAGTCCGGGGCCTTCGTCCGGCGCGCCGGCGGAGGATCGATCACGTTTGTCCGGGGAGCGCTCATGCTGGGGGATACCGTAGCCCTTCTTCAGGGCAGGGCTCTCCAGATGAAAGGTGCAGGCGACGAACGGGATGTGACAGTTGCTTCCGGCTCACGTGCAGCGAGGCTCTTCGAGGCCGATGGACGCACGTTCGTGCGGCTACTGCCATCCGGAACGCCCGCCGGCTGGCTGGTGCTGCCATCCGCAACGCGCTTGGAGGAATGGAAGACCGTGGAGTCTTCGAACGCGCAGAACGAGTCGGCTGAGCGTGTCGGGCGCAGGCTCTCACCGATCGTTGCTGATGCCAATCGGACCCTGCAGTCCGTGTACCGGCATCTGGCCGCAGAAGCGGGGGAGGACAAAAGACCACCCGCGTTCCGTCTTCGCGAAGCCGATAACGAGATCCGCTGCACCATCGAGCCGCAATCGCTCAGCAGTGCGTTTGCCGGGAGCCTGAGGGAACTCCTCCCGGAATTTGAACGCGCGCTCCGTGGAACAGGACTTCGCCCGTCACTCGAGGGAGGTGTAATTGTCGTCCCCCTCCGGTGATCCCGCCATCCGGCCGCTCCGCCGCATTATTCTGGAACACCTTTCTGCCGTGTTCGTGGTCGGCATAGTGCTGTTCTTTCTCGCCATCGTGCTGATGCAGAGTCAACGGGAAGCGGAACGGCTCCCGGACGCGCGGCTGTCGCAGTATCTGGGCATAAGTGAGCTCGATTGGAGCCGTGCGCTCCATAAGGAATTGTTCCGCGATTCCTACCGGTTGCTGCATCCCGGCAGCGAGGAGTCCGTGGATTCCCTCATGCGCGCAATTGAGGAGGCGCGTATCATAGAGCTGACCGACCCGTCGCGCAAGGTGGGAGGCGGGCGAAAAACCCTGACATGGGGCACCACCGCCGGCCTGCTCCCGATGTACGCGGTCTTTGTCTTTGTGTTCCTCACTGTGCTGTTGCTTACGTATGCGGTGGCGCGGGCAATGGCCATCCGGAAGTTTATCCTCGCCAAACAGGGACGTTCCTCCTACCTGTGGCGCTATGTGGTCGCCGTACGAACGGGAGGGGCACTGGCGGCCGTCCTGCGGATAGGTTTGCTTGTGAAGGCCGCGGCGCTGGGTATTGCGGCGCTTGTGCTCTTCTCACCGGCGTACGTCGTTGCCTACTCACTGCGCACACGGCTGGACACAGAGAACGTGTTGTTCCTCATACTTCTTGCTGTCGTTACCAACGGTGTCCTCGTGCACTATGCAAGCCGTCTGTATGCGTTGCTGGTGACGGAGAGCCGGAAAGGTTACGTCGACACGGCCCTGGTCAAAGGCGTCCGGGGGAGTTATGAATGGCATCGCAGCGGCGGCCTCCCGCGTACAGTAATTTTCACCCCACTGTCCATTGCGAAAGGGCATGTCTTCCACGAAATCTACAGGAATGCACGACTCCAATTCATACCCTCGATGAAAGAGCATGTGACATTCATCGTGACCGGACTCGTCATTATTGAGATGGCGCTCAACATCAAGGGGCATCTCTGCTATGCACTTCTGCAGCACATGCTGTTCCGGGAATACGACATCGCCATTGCCATTGTGTTTCTGATTTTCGTCGCCGTCAAAGTCGTTGAAGCATGCATTGATATCTGGCACTCCTTTGAGCTCCGGAAATACGACAATGAAGCGTGAGGAGAGAAAAGACATACGCTGGGCTCTGCTCTGGGCGGGGGGGCTGTTCGTCGTGGGTGTGTGGCTTCTGCTCTTTCTGAACACACCGGCGCGGGTGCGGATCCAGACCGCTTTTTTGAATACACTGTTTGGGGCCCTTGTGGCCGTCATCGTCGCGTTGTTTCTCGGCTGGGGGACTGCGTTGGGTCTGCACGCACTTGAGAGAGGAGGGAAACGCGTTGCGTACCTGGCCGGAACCTTTGTGCTAAACCTTTTCCGCTCCATACCTCAAATGGTGGGAATGCTGGTCGGCTACGCTATTATTACGACGCTCATCCTCCGCGGAAATCTCCCCTCTCCGCTTGTGCAGATCCTCTTCACGTCGCTGATTACGGCGCTCTTTGTCTTCCAGGAAGTCGTGGACCTGATCCGCGATCGCGTGAGGCATTACGAACAGCTGGAGTTTGTGAATGCGCTGCTGGTGTGCGGCGTCCCACCGAGGGTCATCATCAACAGGGAGATATTGCTCAAAAACAGTCTCGCGCATCTGATCCAGAAATCCGTCTCGCTCTTCGGCCGCGCGATCTTCCTCATCTGCAGCATCGATTTCATCATCTCCGTCGGACTCTCCACGGAGGTGAATCTGGTCAATCTTCCCACAACCCTCGGCAGCATGCTTGCGAACCTGGACAGCAAGCAGGATATTCTTGTAATCGGAAGCGTTTTTACGGATCCCGGAATGTTCGGGTCGCTTTTCTTCGAACATCTCCAGGGCGTAAGTGTTGCATTCCTCATTGTGTATTCCCTGCTCTGCATCCACCGGATGGCCGGCGGCATCATGGAGCGCTACCGCTTATGAACGGACGACGCTTCGACATACTCGTGAAGGTGAGTGACCGCGTGCTCGTGGACGCGCGGAGTGTGCCTCTGGTGAAGAACGGCATCACGTTAATGTTCGGCGAGTCGGGGATAGGGAAGTCGCTGGCGGGGAAGGCGTTGTTCGGCCTGCTGGGCGAGGACGAGTACAGCGTCGTGATCAATGGTGAGACCTACCGTGATTATTGCGCACGGCCCGAAATCGCATCTGCCAGGCAGAACGGTTTCTTCATGTTTCAGGAGCCGTCGTCGCATCTCAACCCGCTTCAGACGGTAGAGGAGCAGTTATGCGAAGGCACGCTCGCGGAGGCGCATGATCCCATCGCTCCCGTGCGCGAACTGTGGAAGGCGGACGACAGTGAGACGCTGACGGGCATCCTGCCGGTCTTTCCAAAGCCTTACCGTCCGAGCGGCGGTGAAAAACAGCGACTTCTGGGAGGGATGGCGTTCGCAAAGATGGATGCCGGGGCTGAACAGGAACTGGCCGACCACGGGCTGTTCGTTTTTGATGAACCTACCGGAAGTCTGGACAGGGAGGCCCGTGACCGTTTTCTTGACCGGCTGTTCGCGCGGTACCGCCGGCGCAAGGAAACGATCCTTCTGATCACGCATGATTACGGCATTATTGGATACGTCCAGGCGTTTCACGGGGACCTCTTTCCTCCTACGACCTTCTGTGAATTGCAGCTTGTCGGAGGTATTGCGCAGGCCCGGGCATTCGAGCCGCAGCTTTTCATAGAGTGGCTCCGGAACCAGCGTCCGCAGGAAGTGCCGGTAGTTCTGAGACCTCTGTTGCGCGTCAAGAGCGGAGTCAGGATCTTTGGCAGGACACTGAACTTTTCCACGCCCGGACGCGATCGTGAAGATACGGATCTCGTCGTGAACGCGGGAGAACTCGTCTATCTCAAGGCGGCCAGCGGTGTCGGAAAGACGACTGTTGCGAAGATCGTGATCGGGTTGCAGCGTGCGGAACAGGTGGGCATGGAGTTCGATGGTGAGGAATTCAGCGAGACGACGCCCTTCCGGCGATGGCAGAGGATATTGTGGGGAAAGGGAATGACCATGGCATTCCAGCACGCGGACGAGGCGTTGAATCCGCACGCAAGTGTCGAGGAAACGCTCCGCTTGCTGCCGGTTCCCGCACTGCGGAGCGGCGAAGCTGTGGTGGAAGTGCTGGGAAGGCTTTTTGATGCGGAAGAGATACCCCGGTTACGGGGCCGCAAGGTGTGGCAGTTGAGCGGGGGTCAGAAGCAGAGGCTGAATCTTCTGCGCGCGTTTGCCCTTTCCACGCCGCTCATCATCCTTGATGAACCACTGAGCGCGCTCGATTTCGAAAGCATCGATCGCGTACTGGCGTTGATGCGTGAGGCTCAGCGGCGCGGACAGGCGATTCTGCTGATCTCGCACAACGAGGATATCTTTGACGCAGTGGTGCCATCGGGGAGCGTGTACCTGCTCCGCTGACCGGCTGATCCGGAATTACTTCCCCCGGAATTCCGTGTCGATGATAGTGATCTCTCCAGGGTAGGTCAGGGGACCGAAATCGGTCTTGATTGTTGGAGTGGCACGGAGCGCGACCCGGCTCGCGGAACCCTGTGATCCTCCGAGCGCGAGTGCGAGGTTGAGGATCTTGTCGTACCCCTTGTCCTTGAAGAACTTCAGAAGATCAAGGTTCATCCTGAGGGGGATGATTGTCTGTTGACCGGTACCCGGGATCGTGATTGGTTCGGCGATATCGCCGGATATCGTCGGAGTATCATCGATGAGCAGCTTCCAGGCGAAACTGGTCATAGTCGCGGCTGACTTGCTTGTCCCTCCCGTTCCGTCATTTGGATTGAGCGCTGCGACGTTGAGTGTGAATGTCGCAGGCAGCTCTCCCCGTGAAAAGCTGGCTACAACTCTTGCCGCATCGACAACTCCCAGACTCGTCTTCCCCGTCAGCGACACACCTGCCAGTTGAAAGTTGCCTATGCCGTCCAGTTTGAAGGAACATCTGGTAAGATTGGTCATCACATTCGCCATGTCCTGGAGGACACTGCAGGATGGTACAAGCAGGGCGAGCAACACACAGATGGGCAATGCGGTTCTGGTGAGGAGTTTCATGGTAGTATCCTTCCCTTGCTGTTAGCGAGTCATCCTCGCGGTGACATCTTTCGCTGCATCCTTGTGCATCATTGCAGCGAGCATCTTCAGTTTAACGTAATCTTCGTGAAAGAAATAGTAACCCGGGTGGCTGTTGTTGCGTGCGCCGCTTCCGGAGTCTTTTATGAGGAACCAGTCTTTCTCCTGGTCCGGCAGAAATCCGACGATGTGGATCACGTGATCGTCGCCTGTCGTGCCGTTCCGGAACCGGAAATTACGGGCAGAGTCGTCGATGTACGCCGATGGGATATCGAACGTCGGCACAATAGCCACTCCCGCGTGACCTTCCAGGCCGGGCTCCGATGTGTCGCCCCCGATCGCAACCGAGAATCCCTTCCGGACAGCATTCTTTATCGTCGATATGAACAGGTCCAGCGGGACGTTGCAGTAATCCTTGTCGTGCCACCAGTTGTCGGGTACCTCAAGTTCCACCCGGGTGAAGTACGGCTTTTCCAGGAATGATACGACATTGACATAGTCGTCCGGATTGATGCGCACCACATTTTCAAAATACTCGCGCGGCGTCATCGACTTCCCGTCAGCGGATACACGCTCCGGCGGCATACCGATGTGGTGATTCATGATTGCGCGGATGGTAGACACGACTGCATCTTCATCCCACGCACCGTCCTCTTTCACAGTCTTCAGGTAGTGCTGCATTTCAGCAAACATCGGATCGTGGTCGTGAACGGGCCGGTCTCCAACGAGCCCGGTGTACGCTTCCGCCGGCACTATGCCGTAGTTCTTCCAGATTCGCAGTACTGCATTGGCTTCTGAGCCCTGTCCGAACGCGGAATTGCCCCGCTCCTGTACGAACCGTCTGGCCTTTTCGACATACTCCCAATAGACAGTGAAGACCTCGGAGAGCTTGATCTTCCGTCCGGTTTGCCGGGCGATCTCGGATTCGAAGAAAGAAGTCCCCGAAAAACACCAGCACATGCCGGAAAAGGCCTGGGAGACCGGAGAGAAATGCCAGGACTGGGTGAACTCCGACGTGCTCGAGGGATGCCGCAGCATGGAGAAGTCCACGCCCAGCTTTCTGGTCGTCTCTTTTGGCGTCTTCTGGAAACGGGGATTAAGGGATTTCAGAGAATCGAAGAATTCATTCTTCGGGACGACCATTATCGCTTTGTCGCGTCTGGCATCCTGTGCAAAGGCAGGAATGACAAAGAGCGTGACAAAAATTGCCACGAGTGCGGATATGCACGATGTTTTCATGGGGAGACCGTTGACGATGGAGGAGTGTTCGGTTTGTATACCGTCTGGGCTAGCGTCAAAGACGGAAATCAGGGGGAAAGAGTCAACCTCATACTCAAATGCCTGTCCAAATGCCTCTGCTCAAATGCCTGCCCAAAGCTTGCTTGCCAGCTAGCTAGTTGACAAAGCGCTTCAGCGCGAGTATATTGCTGCGTCATGGGGGCACATGAGGGACCATCAAGACCTCACGAATGGTGTCTGTCTTTGTTGTCCACATCAAAAGGAGCGACGATGAAGGCGATCAGCGTGGTTGTTGTTATCGTGGCAGTCGTATCCGTCGTTATGGCCGGGTGCGCGTCATTGAGCGACGTTCTTGAGAGCAAGGAAGAGGGAACCGTCGAGGTTTATGCGGTCGATCAAAACCGGGCCTGGGAAATCGCAATGACCGTGTTGCGATGGGAAGATGCGGAAACCATAGAGGAGCACCGCTCGGAAAACTACATGCTGACCACCGTGGGCGCGGACTTCGTCTCAGCGGGCAGTGTCGTTGGCGTGTGGGTGGAACCGGCAAAGAAGGGGAGCAGCAAGGTAACGGTTGTGACAAAGCGGAAAATGCAGACGAATATAGCGACGGGCTTGACGGAAACGACCTTTCACGAGCGGTTTGCCCAGGCGGTGAAGATTGTCAAATCCGGTAAGTCGCTGCCAAGGAAAGCCCCCAACTGACAGCGTATCTCGTGTATCAGGGAGTGTTCGTGATCTTCAAACGGTGAAGGTCACTTGAGAAAATAAAATGCCGGACAGCCACACCCACTGTGGTTTGTGTCCGGCATTCGCATTGTTTATTCGCTCCCCGAAGCGGGGATTTGAAACCACACGATTGGTGGATGTGGCACATGGAAGATAATACCGTCGCCCCGGGTTTGTCAAGGGAAAAGTGCGTCTGTTTGACAATACCTGAATATCTGCATACGTTCAGTCTAGAACCAGGGCGGGGGAAGGAAGGATCTGTCTTGGAAGTCTCGAACGAACTCACCTGGTGCAGGGTCGCCAGGAGTTGACAAGGGAGAAATCATGAGCAGACACTCACAAGGGTCCACCGTTCTCGCCAAAAACTTTCCGAGCCGGGCACTAGCTGAAGCCGGTCAGGCGTTCCTGCAAAGCAACAATATCGAATCGATTCTCCAGGGCTCCGACATCGCCGGCACGGGAATGCCGCAAGGTTTTGACCTCTATGTGCAGGCAGAGAATGTCGAGACTGCGCGGAAGTTGCTCGAAAGACTGTATGACGGAATCTGAGGGGCCGGGACGATGACTCGCCTCGCGAATGCAGTGTCCGTGAGAGACGACCAATTACAGAAAGAGATCCTCAAATTGCTGTTCCGGGATATCGACCGGAAAGGCACCGAAATTCTTTGAAGCGGCATCTTTCGGGCGCGGCTCAGCGAAGCGCAACGAGAGTATCTGCTTGCGCATGTGTTTGATCAGCAGGAAGCTACCCACGGCTCCCACGATGAGAGGTATCCACACGTTTTTCATAGTTTCTCTCCCTTGTCACCTATGACCTTACGAAATCAGCGCCCAATCGTCAATCGGGCATCATCCGTATCTTCTGCCTACGGTGAACGCTCTAGAGTGACTGTGGGGGAAATAACCGGCCCCTTCCTTGCCTTTCAACATGACCTGGTGTACATTTTGGCCATATGCAGATCGGACTATTGTCAGAGAGAGGAAAATGATGCCTCATAACTGGTCGGCAATTCTGGATTGGAGCGTCTCCGTGATCGCAGCAGACGCGGCCATGAGAACCTCCGCCACCCGTCTTCTGGCCCTGGGATTTGTGCTGTTCCTGGGTGCCAGTCTCGCCATCCCCCAAATCACAAACCAACAGTCGGCGAAGGGATGGCCTCACCTGAAGTACGCAATCTACTTCACCTATCCGGACATCGTGAAGCTGCTAGCGGACACCGACGCGATGCGCGAAACAATGGAGTACCTGGCTCCCATACGTGCCGAGAAGGTGTATCTGGAATGTCCCAACAGTGGGGACGGCAACGTTGCGCTGATGACAGAACTCGCCAAGCGCTTTCGTGACCGGGGTATGAAGGTCTGGGGTGCGATGGTGCCGACCGTCCCGGGCGGTCCGATTTGCTACAACAACCCGGAGCACCTCGCAACTCTCGAACGGCGTGCGCGGATGCTTGCCCAGGTCTTTGATGTCTTTATCCTTGACGATTGGCTTTTTACCACGTGCACGTGTGACCAGTGCGTGGCCGGCCGCGGCAAGTCCACCTGGGCCGATTATCGCACTCAACTGCTCCTCGAGAAGTCGAAGAAATACATCATCGAACCCGCGCGACAGGTAAGGCCCGGTGTAAAAATCATCATCAAGTACCCGAATTGGTACGAAGGTCACCGGGAGAACGGATATGATGTGCTCAACGAGACACTCCAATATGACGCAATGGCAGTCGGGATCGAAACGCGGACACGTGCAACTCATGATCAACACATTCCCATCTACAGCGGTTATGTCTTCCAGAAGTGGTGGTCCGGTGTCGACCCGGCGAAATGGGTCGGCAGCTGGCTTGACAACTATACCATGAAGGGGCAGGGCAACGACTATGTCGCACAGGTCTGGCAGGCAGTGCTGGCCCAGACACCCGAGATCATCCTCTGGTCTGGCGGACATCTCCACCACACCGGGCCCTTCAGCGACGTATATCCGCACTTCAGGTCGAAGCTCCCAGAGTTCGATCGCGTCGCCGGATTGCTGCGTGGATCTGCGCGGGGTGTTCCCATCTACCTTCCCTACGGCTCTGCAGGAGAGTACAATATTTTCGGATATCTCGGGATGGCGGGAATTCCGCTCGCTCCGGTCGGACAGTTCCCTGCGGATGCGCAAACGGCGATCTTCACCAGACACTCGCTCCGGGATTCCTCGCTTGCCGACAAGATGCTCGACCGTCTGCGCAATGGTCGGGACGTGTTCATGACGTGGGATCTTTTCCGTCAGCTGCAAAACACGGAGTTCAGAAACACATTGAATCTGCTCGATAGTGAGGGGAGCGTGTCGTCTTCCACGTTTAGAACCCGCATCGGATGGAATGATCAGGTGTTCAATGCGGACAGGCCATTTGTGTTTCCCCGCATTGTGACCACCACATGGCCGTACGCGCGCGCCGTCGCGGTTGTGCGGGAAGACAACGATTTTGGTGTAATGCTCAGCGTGAAGTACCTCAACGGTACTATCCATATCCTGAACATGCCTGAGAACAGCTACGACCTCCTGCGGCTCCCTGTACAGGCCCTCACAATGATACGGCACTCCTTTAGCAAGGAGATTGGTGTTCAGCTCGTCGGTCCAGGTGGGGTGGGTGTGTACCTTTTCGGAACCAACCAGTATGTCCTCTACAACATGAGCGACGAGTCGGCGTCCCTGTCGCTAAGATTCGAGCGACCCGTGCCCGCATCGGGTTGGCGGGATCTGGTGGACGGGAGGGTTTTGACGGTGACAGAGAACAGGCCTCCGGAGCACGGTGGCGGACCGGTGTTCACTGATGTGGCTCTGACGCTTCCTCCTTTTGAAATCGCAGTGGTGCAGGCTCCGTGAGATTTCTATTTCCGCTATTGCGCCTCACAACCAACCTTGCTATCTTATGCCCTGCATCTGATAGAGGAACCGAAGAATGGATACACAACAGCTGGCTGCCCAGAAGGGTGAGATAGAATTCAGGAAGAAGCTCTACCAGCAGCAGGTGGAGGGCAAGAAGGTTCTTGATGATGAATTCGATGCATCCGGGATTGAAACACTTCTTGTCGAGAAAATGAGTACCACAATCGGTCAGATGAACGTGCTGCTGGAACGACATCTCGTGTCTTCACCGTACCTGGAGATTGGAGCGGAAAGATGTCAACGGTCACTGGTCATGGAAAATGATCTCGGATTACACGGTGCGGCTATAGATATCTCGTTTGAAATGCTCAGAAGCTGCAGTCACTATCAGCATGTGTTCCACAAGGCCAAATCTCCGATCAGAATATGTTGTGATGCCAATACCCTGCCTTTCATGACGGGTTCGATTCGTTTTGTGTTTTGTTATGAAACACTTCATCACTTTCCCGAACCTGCTCCCATCGCGAAAGAAATACATAGAGTGCTCCTGCCGGGGGGGAGCTTCTTCTTCAACGAGGAGCCCTACAAACGGCTCTTTCACATCAATCTCTACAAGGGGACGAACGTATATTCCGAGAAGACCTTGAAGAGAAGTAAGCTCAGAAAGGTGTTCGACCACTTTCTCTGTGAAAGGAGCTGTAATGAAGTTGAGCACGGCATCATAGAGAATGAAGACATCACCCTTTCTTCATGGAAGCAAGCACTGCTGCCATTCGAAGAAAGAGATGTCACATTGACGGCGGGTGGTGTTATACATTCGGATTTGTTCGCCCCGGCCTCGCACACGAAGTACTTTGCCGCATCTCTCCTCGGTGGGCAGATTTCGGGCATTTGTCGAAAACTCACCGGCAACGGTAAGCCCAATCTCTCCATCTATGACGCCCTCATTTGTCCTTCGTGTAGAAAAACGGGGAGTGAAGTACTGCTGAATCGAGAGAACTCATTGTTCCGTTGTCCCACGTGTTCGCAGAAGTTTCCAGTCGTAGATGAAGTGTTGTTTTTGTTTTCGCAGGACAAGCTCGCGGAACTGTATCCTGAGATCTCGGCCTCACTGCAATATTCCCCGAATGGCTGATTGTCGAGGGCAGTCCCTCCTATGAAAAAGCTTCTTGCGCTTCTCCTCTGCCTTGCGGGAACCCTCTATGCTCAACACACGCGTTTTGTCATCGTTGTTGTGATCGACGGCGTGCGGTATACCGAGAGTTTCGGGGATTCCACACACCAATGGATTCCCAGAATATGGACGGAACTAAGGCCGCAAGGGGCGATCTACACTTCCTTTTTCAATGCCGGTATCACCACAACAAACCCGGGGCATGCAAATATCGTGACCGGCGCATGGCAGTCCATCACGAATGATGGTCTCACACGTCCGCATACGCCGACAGTGTTCGAGTATTCCCGGAAGAGTCTGAGGACAGGGGCAGACCAGAATTTTGTCGTTCTGGGCAAAACGAAACTGAACATTCTCACGTACAGCGATCATCCAGAGTATGGCCCCTCATTCGGGGCTTCTGTCGCCAGCACTCCTTCAGAACTGGTTGACCAGCTGGCCGCCGATACGCTAAAACAGGTTCTCCGCACGAATCACCCGACTCTGGCTATTGTGAACCTACCGCACACTGACAGTGTGGCGCACAGCGGCAGCTGGGATGGATATGTCTCTTCGTTGCGCGATGCGGACAGTCTGGTGTATGACATATGGAACACGGTACAAAACGATGCAGTCATGAAAGGGAAGACAACGATGTTTGTGACGAACGATCACGGGCGCCACACAACATTGTTCACCGATCATGAGGACGGGTGTGAGGGGTGCAGGCATCTCATGTTGCTGGCGATAGGTCCAGACACACCTCCCGGAGTCATCGACTCGATGCCGCGAATGCAGGTGGATATCGCACCGACCATTGGAGTACTTCTGGGCTTCGGGACACCCTACGCCACGGGCAAGATTCTCAGTTCGGCGATTGTCGACTTTTGCTATGCTCACGATGTCGTGCTCTCGCAACCTTTTCGGGATTCCCTTCGCATTACGGCTCAGATCGCAAATCCCCTGGCGCACGCACTGAACGTCATGGTGACGCTTCGTGACAAACTGGGAAGAGTGATCGATAGTGTCGCATTGAAGGACGACGGCCTCCACAGTGACGGTGCAGCAAATGACGGCACGTGGGGGTCTATGTATGCACCGGGTCCTGACGGCACCTTTCGCGCATCCATCCGGACAGATGATCCGGCGGCCGGCACATCATCGAGTCTTGCAGATGTCGCGCAATTCGCATTCACGCGCGGAGCTTTGATCGCACTGGATCCCGGCACGATTGACATTGGCCGCATTGCCAATACGTTACAAGTGCGCGATACCACCTTCATTGTGCGGAATAACGGCTTTGCGCCGGACTCTCTCACGGTATCCATCGACCCTGTCAATGTGGTACCGGAAACGGCCGTTGCCGTCTTTCCGACGAGCTTCTACCTGGCAGCGCATGATTCGCAGGAGATACGATTCAGTGTATGGCCGCAGTTGCTTGTGCCCCAGTACTACACTGCCGGGATTACTGTTGTTCCCCAGGTCGGAATGGCTCAGACCGCACTCTTGAAGGCCTTCCTTTTCGAAGTAGTCATCGCCGGGGGAACCGATGAAGCCACCGGGGTTCCCGAGGAATTCGCATTACACCAGAACTACCCCAACCCCTTCAATCCATCGACGACTAATTAGTTACGGCCTGCCCGTCCGTTCTCACGTCCTGCTCACTGTCTTCAATACCCTCGGTCAGCAGGTCGCAGTACTCCAGAATGGCGAACGGGAAGCGGGATATCACGAAGTGAAGTTCGACGCCGCGGGTGTGTCCTCAGGCGTGTACCTCTATCGGATGCAAGTCCACCCTCTGGTCTCCGCCATCGGACGGGACCCCAAGAGCGGAGCGGCGAGCTACGTGTCCACGAAGAAATTGGTCTTTCTCAGGTAACCCGACACGGGGGAAGAAGGCAGGGCAGTTACCGCGAGGTTGAACTGCCTTGCTTGAGTCGCCCGCAGGGTATGCACCTACGAGGCCAACGTCGCTCGTCAGCGCTTGCTCTTCAGCACCGGCTCTTCAGCGGCTCCTCAGCCCAGCGTGCGTGTTGACTTTGCTCATGTGGCGGCGTATATTTTTGGCAGAAACGCGCCCAATGGCTACCTCAGCCAGTGGATCGCCGCGTGCGTACTCCGTGCCGCCACATGGTATGGAGCCTGGTTCTGACCGCCCAAGGGCCTTCGAAATGCCGACATTGTCGGTAGGTATAAAGGGGAGACCGCTTTCGTTCCGTCTGCAGGACTTCCCTCCCTTTCTGCTTCTCATCCTCCACTTATGATACACGACCTGCGAGGAACTCGAATGAACTCCTCTCCACGCAGCCTTGGCTTGCTCCTTCTCCTCGTCATGATTGGCGCTGCTGCCACGGGACAATTCGCCTCAGCCCAGACTCAGTTCAGCGGCACATTGACAAAGATAGTTGTCGACGTCTATTCGACGAATCGATGCCAGGACGGAGCCATCCAGCGCGATACGACTCATCTGGTTCTTCCCCCCGGTGCCACGGAGACTCCAGTGGACATCTCCTGTTCGTGGGCAACTCTCACCGGGAAGATCACTCTCCAAATCCCTGATGTACCAATCACAGGGACGATTTGTTGGGACAGCAGCGCGGTATGCATCGATGGTGATTCCCCGCCCTCGGTGACCATTTCCATCTCTGCGGTGGGCTTGCTGAATTCGGCGATTGACACTACCTATGGCCATTACTTCATGGGGCTCATCACCATTCTTCACATTGGTGATACAACCAAGACTTGCCCCCAACCAATCGATAGCAAGTCGCTCAAGTTTCCCGGCAGTGTGACGTTGTCGGCCTCTTCGACGTGTGCTCCCCCGGCGCTCGGTGTTCTTGCCGACTCCGCACGGCGATATGTGGAGAACCAACTGGTCGAGTTCGATGCGGGACATTTCGCCTCTGTTGGGGCCTCCTTCGAGACTGGAGGTTCGTCTTGGACCTATGGTCTTGAAGACGGATACGGTCATCAGCACGTCTTTGTTATTCGTTCGGTATACAAGTTCACCAGAAGTGTCCAGAACCCCGAGGTAGCGGTATGGACGCATCTGCCCGTTTATGCCGGTCAAGTAAAATTCAGTAGCTCCAAAGACGAGAATCTTGTGACCATCGGGGGGTACAGCGCAGACATTATGTCTGTGCGACCCGAGTCACTTGTCGTGCGGGTTCCTCAGGAATTGGTGGAGAACCGTGGTGATGCAACGAAGATCTACAATACCACACCGCGTGATGTCGAGGTGATTGCAAAAGTCCTCACCGGGCCGGGCCAGTATGCCGAGGTGGCTCGCTTCAACGTCAGGTTTATTCCGCCGCGATTGCTATTGTTCGATGAAGTGACCCGACCCAGCCCACCCATCCTGCAAGCAGTTTTCCAGACGCCGGGCCAACGGGCTCCGCGCACATTTTGCTTCCTGGGAAAATCCACAGACGGAACCGCGGCTGTCAGATTTCTCAACACTGCAAAGGGTCTGGCCAGACTACGCGTTCTCGGAAAGATCATTTCACCGCCGAGGCCGCCGGTCTACCCGCGGGGTGAACTCTATGACAAGAGCGACTCCCCATCGATCGGCAACATGGTCAACCTCGGGATCTCGAATACGGGCATTCAATTTCCCATCGATCTGGATGGGTGGTATATTATCGTTGCTGTGGCGGATACGTCTTCGTACGGGCCGTTTCCGGCGCAATTTCAGATTCACCTCGCAGGCAACGTTGGCCTTCCACAGAAACTGATCAACGGGTTGCCGGAACCGCCGCGTGGGATCCGTTTGGACACGTACTTTAACCATCCAGCCCCGAGGACGGAAACCCTTGTGAATGGCGGTCTGGTTGCAGGGGAATGGGCGGAAACCGCCCTATTCAAATTCGCCAACCCCGTTTCTGTGACGCAATTTCCAATCGCCGTTCTCATACCACCCATTGTGGATGGCTTTCCGATCGGAACGCCCCCGGTGCGTGCTGCTCCACCGTCGAGAATGGGCTTGTTACCCAATCAGGCAATTGATCCAACAGTACCAATGGCAACTACTCCGGGATCGGTTTCTCCAGTCCCAGGAACGGTCATTGACATGGCGCAGGTTCCCATCCCGGCCTCCGTGCTTGACCCCAGTCCTCCGGGCGGCGTTGCGAATCTGCTAGGACCGAACAACGGTGCCGGCGTCACTCTTCCCCTGACAACAACGTCGGGAACGGTTTCGAGCGTGATCCTCGACATGGGCTCGGGCAATGAAATTGTCAACGGCCCCGATGCAGATCTGCGAGTTGTTGCTGCGTCGGGTTCTTACCAGGTTGCCGTGAGCAATACTCCCTTCGCGAATACCTTCATTCCGGTCGGGTCCGGCAACGGTCAGCAAGATTTCGACATCGCAGCCACGGGGCTCACCGTTGCACGATTCGTGCGCCTCACGGTGACGATTGGAAGCGCCGTTATCGATGGGGTGGAGGCACTCAATCTGTTCACCGACCAGATTCATCCAACCGCCGGCCCGCTGGCGGACGTTGGATGGTCGACGATTACAGTGCGTCGTCAGAAATCGCCCGTGACCGCCATTGATCCACTTGTTGAACTGTTCAGTCCGGATGGATCCACTTTTGGTAAGAATGAGAGCGCGTTCGGAGATGATACAGATATCGATAGGAGTGATGCCGCACTCATCAAAGTAGCTCTCACGCAGCAGGGATTCTACCGCTATGTCGTTCGTGGGTATGACATTAACCCGGATGAACAATCATTCGGAGCATTCTACACCCGGCTGGAGACTGCGGGTGAGTATGACAAGGTGGATCTCACGGTGAGTACGACATCGGAAGAACAAACCACTGCGCAGAAACAAGGAACGATCTCTCTTCCTCGACAGCGGGACTCGTATTTGTTTCAGTCGTCGGGTGCTTCGACGGTGAACATTGTCGTCAACGGCATCGGTTCCCCGGCGCTCGACGATCCTTTGGTCGAGCTGTATGATCCAGAGGACTTTCTGATTGCTGCTAATGACAACTATCCCGGTCGTGGGAGGAATGCAGTGATTACCGTCACCCTCCCGACCACAGGACGTACATTTCCGGATCCAAGTACTTATCGGATTGTCGTGATGGGAGTCGACGAGACAGCTGGTGCGACTACGACCGTGGGGAACAGCGTCTTTCATGCGCGTCAGGAAAACGGAGGGAAATACGAGCTCAAGGTTTTCACGGGAGCGTTGACCGGCGAGGGACCAAAGGCTCCGATGGTTGCTGATCTCTCTCCCAACGCGGCTGTACAGGGAACCACGAATGTTCTTGTGAGCATCAACGGCACGAATTTCCTCAATGGGGCGAGCGTAGCGTTCAGCGGCACAGGGGTCACGGTCAAGACGGTGGCATTCGTGGGCGCGACACAATTGAGCGTGACGCTTGACGTTGCGGGTGATGCCGCTGCCGGAGTTCGTGACGTGACGGTGACTAATCCGGGCGGCTTAACCGGTACAGGCGTGGGTGTGTTTCAGGTGAGAAGGACGTTGGGACAGGTACTGCTCATGTGGTCGGCGCCTGCGCTCGAGCCAACACTGCCCGCGCCGGGAGGTCTTAGCGCCCAGTTCAATGCAAGCGCAGGTATGGCGCTGTCGAAACACACTAACCTGTCCCGATACACACGAAGCGCGAAGGAAGAAGGGGCCACATCTGGTGTACTCCTCACGGGACGAAGGCCTATTCAGCTTTCGCCGCAAAGCATCATTAAGGAAGTAGAGCCGAACAACAGTCCGGGACTGGCACAAGTGCTCACGGGTGACACACTGATTGAAGTGGGGGGACAGGTGGAGGTGCGTGATGTAGGGACGGTGGACGAGATTGGCGATGACATCGAAGATCTGTTCAAGGTCACCACGCTGAAGCCGGGTTTGACGATTCTTCTGTCGGGTTTCTCTTCTGACTGCGATCTATACTTGATTGATCCCGCAGACACTTCCATCATCGATGCATCATACACCCCCTCTGCAAGCGGGTATGAATCCATTGAGTGGGAGGATCTCCTGGCCGGGACTTATCTGATCGGGGTTTCGATTTATGATCCGCAGCCCCTGGGGTCTGATTCGACGACTTACCTGCTCCAGATTGCCGGGAGCTTTGGGGGGGCAACGAATCTGACCCTGTATTCGTACAACGTGTATCGCTCACGGGCGGCAAATGCCAGGACGACGGGGCTCAAGATAGGGAATGTGGCAGTCGGCACGACCACATTTTCAGATCCGGTTCCTTACACTGGGAACTTCTTCTATCAGGTGACAGCAGTGTACAACCAGGGCGAGAGCAGTCCGTCGAATGAAGTATCGAAGGTGGTAACGGAGATTGGGCGGACTCCACCTGCCGCGGTGTTGCCAACCGAGTACGCGTTGAGTCAGAATTATCCCAACCCCTTCAACCCGAGCACGACCATCAAGTTCGGGTTGCCCAAATCCTCGGAGGTGAGGTTGAGTGTGTACGACGTGCTTGGCCGGCAGGTGTCCATGCTGGTGAATGGGAAGAGGGACGCAGGCTATCATGAAGTGAAGTTCGACGGCTCAGGGCTGTCAAGCGGAGTGTACTTCTACAGGATGCAAGTCCGCCCTCTGGACTCCGCCGTCGGGCGTGACTCCAAGGGCGGAGTGGGGGATGTTGTGCAGACGCGCAAATTGCTCTTGGCCCGTTAATCTTCGAGTGAGAGTGGCAACAAAGTGCCCGGGCAGCAATGTCCGGGCGTATCTTTTTCGGCGCAACTGATCACATTAGCGCCCGATTCCTGCCAACTATAAAGCCCACACGCAGGTGTGGGTTTCTTGTTTTATGTGTTCCTACTCGAACCGAGGCCTCCCCTCTTGCCTTTTTCAAGGAACCTATTCCGAATTCTGCGAAACGCCAATAAACCCGCAGAGAGCGGTATTTCTGTGAATCGAGAGGTTCATTCTCCCCTGGCCGTCCAGAATTGCAAAGAAGAACTCTGATGATCAGAACCCTTCCCGGTGCCCGGAACAGGACATGTCAGCTCTGCGAAGTCAATTGAGGTACAAAGGTACTTCAGAGGACCTCTGCAGGGGGTGGAATGAAGGCGAATGCATGTCCTGTAGGAAAACTCCTACACGAAAACTTCCTGAATTCCTACACGATTTTCAGCATTTGTCCTACAGACATTTGACAGGTCCTGCCGTATATTCCCGCCAAGCTTGATAGGTCGAATGCGGGATTCCCGCGTCAGACCTGGAAGCGCACCTGAAACTTGCCTCCATCTGCACTCCCTCCTCTCCTGCGGGTATTGTCTTCCGTATTTACGCATCGTGGCTCGACACGGGAGTCATCGAGTTGCCGAGTGTTTTGTCCTTCGCACCACCCGATGGCCCTCTCTCTTCTGCATCAGGTCAACGGCTGGATTCGGCGTATTCGCTTGGCATTGTTTTTCTGCACGTCACGCCTTGGTCTCGCGAGCACCGCCAGACTCACGGCGATCATCATTCACTTCGGGGAGGGAATATGAGAACCACGATCGCGATCCTAATCATTTTCTTGACCTCACTGGCTCAAGCAAAGGATTATCCACTCAAGGAGGGCGCTCCCGGAGGTCGTGCCGGACTCCACGGCACATGCTGTGCAGCGCATCAGCCCCCAATGCTTCAAAGTCAGGACCCTTTGAACGCGCTGCTCGGCAATAACTCGGTGGGCTACACTCCTTGGGTCAATCACATCACCGGACTTCCCAGCACCTATTATGTGCAGGCGGTGCGAGCTGTTGACAGCAACATCGTTTGGGGGATTGCCGGCCTCTACGATAAGGCCAAGTTTGCTGTCCATTCGACGAATCGTGGAGCAACATGGACTTGCGACACCATCAAGATTGCCCCAACACTTTTTTGCAGCTCCGGCATCTATGCGCTTGATGCATCCAGGGCGTGGTTGCTAATGCACAACCACAGCGCTTTGGCAGGTGGCGGTGTCTTCAGGACAACCAATGGCGGGGTGACATGGAACGAAGATACGACTGCTTTCAAGACTAAGAATGGCTGGGCCGATTTCATACATTTCTTTGATGCCAACAATGGCGTGTGTGTGGGCGATCCGCAAACCGGCTACTTTGAGATTTATACAACATCAAATGCCGGCGCAAGCTGGTCGCGTGTCCCAGAGGCGAATATTCCCGCGCCAAACAGTGGTGAGTACGCCATCATGAATCAGTACACTGCTGCTGGGAATTCACTCTGGTTTCCCACCTCCGCGAGTGGGACGGGCAGAATCTATAGAACCACCGATAAGGGCGTGACATGGTCAGTCGTTGTCCATCCCCAGTGTGCAACAGACTGGTGGCCTACGATCGAGTTTCAGGATGAGAACGTCGGTCTTGGCAATGGACAATTGGGAGAGATAATGAAGACCACGGATGGCGGAGTCACCTGGACAATGGCTTCCACCCCATCCAAACTTGGGATTGCATACCTTGCGTATGTTCCTCACACATCGGGCATGTATGTTGGAAGCTTCTGGCGCCCTGAGTCCGCGCTGGTCCAACCGGCCCTGTATGGAACTGTCTACACAACCGATGGTGGCGCAAACTGGACAATTGCACATACCGGGTATGGAGTTGGGGGGTATGTCGATTTCTTCAACGGCTCCACCGGCTGGGCCACCGGGGAGACGAACAACATTTATGAATGGAGGTTCCCCGGGGGACGATACACGGGAGTGCATCCCGACTCGCTCGCATTCGTTATGCTGGAAGCAGGACTTTCGACCGACACGAATACCGTCGACTTCGTCAACCACGGGACCGACGCGGTGACGCTCTCGAGCATTGTGTCGCCAGGGAGCAATTTCACTGTTGTCAAGCAGCCGGTGCTGCCGGCGGTGATCCAGAGTCTCGGCTCCGTAAAAATCGGCATCCGTTTCACGCCGCGTGTGGACGGTGTCATTCGCGACTCGCTCGTCTTCGTGAGTAATGCATTCAACGCACCGGCACTCCCTCTGTATCTCGATGGGAAAGGGCTCATTGTGCAGCCTGCCCAGATGGGAACGCTTTATGGCACGTCGAAATCGCTCATTTCACTGAACCTGTCCACTGGAATCCCCATTGTCGTCGGGTCTCTTGGAGGCACCACATTTAACGGCCTGACAATCCGTCCTAGTACAGGACTGCTCTATGGGGTAGTGGCCGGTCCTGCCGGGTCGACAGTCTACAGGATTAGCTGTGGAAGTGCGAATTTTGTATCGGCAGTCGCCTTCCCGATGAACATGAGAGCGATTGCCTTCAATCGCAATGGCGAATTCTATGGTGCTTCAAGGCTTGGCAGGCTCTACCGGCTGAACCTTGCCACAGGTGACACCGTCGGGATCGGGACCGCCCCGGGAATGTCCTATGCAAGCATTGCCTTTAGTCCCACAGGCAAGCTCTGGGCAACTGCCCTGCCAGCAGGCTCAGGCAAGGACAGAGTCTACACTCTCAATACGACCACTGGCGAAGCAACACTTATAGGAGCAACCGGTGACAGTGCCTATACACCAAGCATCTTTTTCACTCCTGACGGCAAACTGTACGGGCTGAAAGGTGTCGGCGTGGAGCCCAACAGCGTGATCTCGATCGATACTCTGACCGGTGTCGGGGAACCACTCCTATCGCTGGGAACAAGCGGGGTGACTGCTATCACGATGCCGACGTTCGGAGTTCAGGTCGGAGTCACAGCAAAAGAAGAAAAAACCTGCACATTCGCACTGGAACAGAACTACCCCAACCCCTTCAACCCGAGCACGACGATCCGGTACGGTCTGCCTAATCGCTCGCATGTGAGTTTGACGGTATTCAACACACTGGGCCAACAGGTTGCCCTTCTTCAGGATGGGGGACAGGAAGCAGGGTACCACGAGGTCAGGTTCGAGGGGAGCGGGCTATCGAGCGGAGTCTATTTCTACAGGATTCAGGCCCGCCCTCTTGACTACGCCGTCGGGCGTGACTCCAAGAGCGGAGCAGGATCCTTTGTACTGACTCGCAAGCTCGTCTTGCTCCGGTGACGGGTGCACCATTCTCAGGGTAAACAAGAGGGTCCAGCAGCCATCACTGGGCCCTTCGTGTTTCAGTTTAATGGTATCCGTGCTGTGTACAGGCTGGAGGCGAACAAGACAAGGCAAAAGAGGTGCTGGAATAATGTCTGAGCCTCAATGCCGGCAGCGAAAACCGACCCCTGCAACTCTATCTCCTGACGAAAATCCATATCTCCCGGCATGAAGAGGATTTGGCAAGGAACTATCTGGAGATGCTCAGGAAGGAGTTCCCCCGGGACAAATACAGGTCGATGGGGGAGGGACTTTTCAAGAAATAGAAAGCCGGTGAACTTGAGGCAGAATGTCGACCGACGATCAGGTCCCCTGCTCTTTGCGCTTGGAGGGAACAAAGCGGGCCCACTTTGCGTTAAGGCATCTGAGCGAGACGGTGATGGATTTGTCCCGATAATGTATCACTTAATCTGTTCCAGTGCGTAGCACACCTACTTCGCGCCTCAGGTAAGCGCCGCAATTCAGACTTGGATTCTGTGAATGCAGATGTCTGCTGGAACTATACCCGAGGCATCCAATTTTTCCATCTCAAATTCCATTTCAATCAGGGCCACCGCAGAGAGGCACGGGGTATTTGGATCATCGTTGGTGATGCGTTGTCGAAATTTGAGACAACACCGCTGCTCACGGTCGAGCAGACTCTAGACGCCCTTCGCCGTGCGCAGAATGTCGCCTACCGGCCACCCGGAGAGTAGTCAAGCGGCAACGTCCTATGTCAGCGGCCATCGTGCGGTCAATTCAAAATATGGGGTACTGCGGGTAGCACGCCGGACTGCGGCGTCCGCTTTCTGAATGGGCACATATGGATCTGCCCAACGCGGGTTTGGAACTCGTTGAGAGCCGTTGTGTTTGCAGCGACTGTCTTCGGCGTGTGGATTCTTCGTGAGAAGGCGAGGAAGGACTCCCGAAAGTCACCGAGTGTGAGGCTGCGGAGGGGGAGAGATTCGAACTCTCGGTAGAGGTGTAACCCCTACGACGGTTTAGCAAACCGTTGGTTTCGGCCACTCACCCACCCCTCCAGGATGGATTCCGCTCCGAAAAGACCGAAAACACTGACCCAAGATAAGCAAAAATGAAGAATCGCGCAAGGCCACGCGCTTGATTCTTCATTCGCTTTTGTGCAATTTTCTATGTTCCCTGGTACAAGCGTCGCGCAAGAAATTCGGGGAGTCCGGCACTCAGGATCGCCTCCGCGGTTTTCTCCACTGCATACGGAACACGGACGAGCTCGTACCGGCCTGAATCGCTGTCGTAAACCCCAAACGCCGCAGCAGGATGGCCGTCGCGGGGTTGCCCCACGCTCCCGATGTTGATGATGTATCGCCCATCAGTCGTGTAGCGGTTCACCGTGCCGTCTTCGCCCAGGATCACGGGGACATGCGTGTGCCCGATGAAACAGAGACGCGTGTCGAATGCCCGGAAATTCTTCGCCCCTCCCCGCACGGTATGCAGATAGTGCCACTCGGAGGGCTCGAACGGCGATGCGTGAACGAGCGTGCAGGCGCCGTGCGTCAATGAGAGCGGGAGGTCTCGCAGGTACGCCATGTGGCCCGCTTCAAGCGCTCCCCGCGTCCAGAAGATTGCCCGGAGCCCGTACTCGTTGAAATCATCGACGGGCGTGCCTCCGATGACACCGCTGTCGTGGTTCCCGGTGACCACGAGGGAACAACGCGCCCGGATGATCTCCAGACATTGGTTGGGGAAGGGGCCGTAACCGACGATGTCGCCAAGACACCACACCGTCGTTATCTTCCGCTCGTCGATCGCGGAGATCACCGCTTCAAGCGCCGCGAGGTTGGAGTGGATGTCGGAAAGTATTGCAGTTTGCATGGATAGAATTGCGTTGTTGCACCCAAGTAATGGATTCCTGAACAAAACGCAAGAGGATCGTACGTGCACACCCTGACGTGCCCGGCTTCGAGATTCACCCGCGCGCTGTACGGCGCCGCGCTCTGCACCGCGCTCTTGCTCCAGGCGTCGGGGCCGATCGCCACGGGGCAAACAAGTGAACAACTCCGCCGGCAGGCCGAACTTCAGCTGCGCCAGATGTCTCCCGACGACATAGAACGGGCGTTGAAGGAGTACGGGCTGAGCATCGAGGAGGCAACCAAGCGGGCCCGCCTGCTGGGAATATCGCTCGAGGAATTTCTGCTGAAGGGGTACGCGGCAAAAGGCGAGATCGGGAAGAGTGTGCCTACCGATCCACGCGTGTTCTGGCAAGGCGCCAACCCGAATATCTTGCGATCCGACAGCATCCTGCCCTCCGTGGCAATTCCTCCCCCGCTCAAGCTGGAATCAGTCGCCGGTTTCCATGGCCGCGAAAGCATCGACTCACTGATCCAGCCGTTCGGATATTCGCTCTTCCATTATCCTCCTTCCACATTCGTGCCGTCGCTGAGTGTGGCCACACCCTCATCGTATGTGCTGGGAGCGGGGGACGACGTGATGATCACTGTGTGGGGAGAAACCCAGCTCAATTATCAATTGCAGGTGAACCGTGAAGGGAACGTCCATGTGCCCGAGGTCGGTCCAGTGCTGGCACAAGGTCTTACGGTCCAACAGTTCCGTGAGCGGCTCTTGCGCCGGATGTCGGCTGTCTACTCGGGTCTCGCCGGCGGGTCCGGCAGAGCGAGGGCGTTCCTGGATGTGTCCATCGGAAAACTGAAAACTATTCAAGTACTCGTGCTCGGCGAGGTGAGAAAGCCGGGTGGCTACGGACTCTCCTCGATGTCCACCGTTCTTCATGCCATGTATCTTGCCGGCGGGCCGACTACCGAGGGCACGCTCCGCAACATTCAAGTGATGCGCAAGGGGGAAACCGTTGCCGGAATAGACCTGTACAGCTACATCCTCAAGGGCGACAGGTCAGCGGATGTGCCGTTGCAGGATGGCGACATTGTGTTCGTGAAACCGGTCACACGCCGCGCGGCGATCGTCGGTCGTATCCTCCGTCCGGCGATTTACGAGCTTCTAGAAGGAGAGCACCTCGGAGACCTTGTGACCCTTGCAGGGGGACCGCGTTTTGACGCTTACACGAATCGTCTCCACATCGAACGGATCATCCCATTCAACCGCCGGCATGAATACGACCGCGACATACTGGACTTCGACGCGAACTTCGACACCCTGCCGTCGCTGCTTTCGAGTCCTCTCACGTTGGAAACCGGGGATGTCGTGACGGTCTATGGACTCCAGTCACGGTTCCAGAACCGCGTAGCTATCGGAGGGAGCGTCAACAAGCCGGGGCCGTTCCAGTTACTGCCGGGGATGAGGATTGCGGATCTGATCCGGGCCGCGGACAGCCTCAGTCTGAGTTCCTTCTCTGAGCGCGGAACGCTGTTCCGCACATTGCCCAACCTCCGGAAGCAGGTCTTCGGTTTCAACCCGCGGCTTGCACTCGCCGGCGGCGGGCAGGACAATATCCTGCTGCAGAACGAAGACAGCGTCGTCATCTATGGCGAGAGCCAGTTTTCGCCGCGCCACACGGTGAGAATCTTCGGCGCCGTCAAGATGCCGGGGGAATACCCGCGGCTTGATGAAATGCACGTCGCGGATCTCGTGGTGATGGCGGGTGGTCTTGCCGACGCGGCATCTGTTGAGGGTTGGGAATTGTCGCGGGTTGATACAACGGACACACGCAGCTATGCGCGTGTCATCAAGATTGACAGCCGGACGGCATACTGGGAAGAAGGTATCCCGGACGATCTGGCGTTGCACGACTTTGATGTTCTCTTCATACCGTTCAACCCGAAAATCACCTTACAGAAGTTCGTCCGTATTTCCGGATCGGTCATGTATCCCGGCGTCTATGCCATCAGGTCCGAAGGGGAGCGGGTTGCAGATATCCTGCACAGGGCCGGCGGGTTGCGGCCCGGCGCATACATGGAAGCCTCACGCTTGTTCCGGAAATTCAACAACGCCGGACTCATTCCGCTGGATTTCCGGAACGCGATCGAAGACCCACTTGCGCGCGACAACATTGTGGTTTACGACGGTGACTCCATCCACGTGGCAATCACCGAAGATGTCGTGTACGTCAGCGGTGAAGTCTATGTGCCTTCACCGGTGCTCTTTGAAGAAGGGGAGGGGCTCAGCTACTACATTCGCCAGGCCGGGGGGTACAAGGAGGAAGCCGAAAAAAGCAACACCGTTGTATTCTTGCCGGGGGGGAAGAAATGGGAGCACGGGGATATACTTCCCGGGAGCACGATTCTCGTCCCGAGGGAGCTCGACAAGCCGGATACAACCCTTCCCATCCTTCGTGACCTCGCGACGATTCTGGCCAGTCTTGCCGCCATCACCGTCGCGCTGATTCAGGTTTCAAAATAATACATACACACGTATGAACCAAGGATGCATCTATGAGCGGAGCTGAAGAAGGCAAGGGCACTCCGGCCCGGAAGTTGCACGAAGTCCTTGCGCCCGTCTGGCAGCACCGCAAAGTCGTGCTCTACGTTGCGTTGGGGATAGCCCTGGTGACGGGGATCGTGAATTTCCTGATCCTCGACCTGACATACAAAGCTACCGCATCGCTGCTGCCCGAGACAGACAGGAACAAACTGAGCAGCATGAGTCAGTTCTCCGGGCTTGCCCAGCTTGCGGGGATAGCCGTCCCGGGCGCCGAGATTTCACGTCTCTATCCGACGATCCTGGCCAGCGAGACAGTGCTGCGCCCGGTCATCGAAGCGAGATATGCGACAGAGCGCTATTCCGATTCCGTGGACCTGATCAAATACTTCGACCTCACGAAGAAGACCCGTGAGGAGAATATGGATAAGGCGTTGCGGGAGATCCGTGGATTGATGACCACGACGTACGACAACAAGACGAGCACCGTGGTGGTGACGCTGGAGATGGAAGAACCCCAGCTCGCGGCGGATGCACTCAACGGGATCATCGGGCAGCTGGACCTTTTCATGCGTTTGAAGAGAATCAACACGGCTGCGGAGCAGGCGAAGTGGATAAGCGCAAGGCTCCTGGAGGTGGAGAGGGAGCTCCGGCAGTCCGAGGACGCGCTCAAGAACTTCCGCGAACGGAACCGCCGCATACTGGACTCGCCGGCGCTGCTGTTGATCCAGGAACGGTTGATCCGTGAGGTGACCGTGAAGTCCACGATCTACGTGGAACTCAAGAAGCAATATGAGCTGGCAAAGATCGATGAGATCAAGAATATCACCATGGTGAACGTTCTGGATGCAGCCCGTCCGCCCGTGCGCAAGGAGCATCCGAGGCGGGCGACGAACACAGTCATCGGCTTTCTGCTGGGTCTCCTCGGGATGTCGGCCTGGTATGCGATGAAACCGGTGTATGAGGGGCGGGTACGGGCATTCATCGCCGGTGTCAAGGGGAAAGTCGCATGACGGGGGAAAAGAAAATCGACAATCGTGGATCCACCTTCCACAATTGTCGATTGTTGGTGCTCCCGGCAGGATTCGAACCCACACTAAGTGATCCGTAGTCACTCGTGCTATCCATTACACCACGGGAGCAATGACTCATAATATACGAACCCTGCATCCGACATGCAAGGAATTCGTACCGTAATCCTTCCCCTTGCTTCTTCGCGCATCTCTTGTTATCTTCCAGTATTATGTTGTCATGTTGGCATTCGCGGGAGTCTTTTGTCCCGGGGCTGTAGCTCAGTTGGGAGAGCGCCTCGTTCGCAACGAGGAGGTCGTCGGTTCGACCCCGATCAGCTCCACTGAGGTCAAGTCCTGTGCAACCGTAAGGTGCTCAACCCCGCCAGGTCCGGAAGGAAGCAACGGTCGGTACCCCAAGGTGTGACGCAGGGTGCTTGGCCTCTTTCTGTTTGCAGGCATTGCAAGATTCAATGATATTCCGTAACTTACCCCTTAGGTGTTCAGGTGAAGGATGAGGCGGCGTGCCGCTTCCCATTCTTTCCTGAGGCGGGGGCCACAGTTACCAAATGAAATTCGTCCCACAGTACGGTTAACGATAGGGGTTTGACGTGATCACAACCGTGTGTCTCTCGTTCCTATTCGAGAGCCTGCTCACTTCGTTCCGGAGCTGTGGGGATCGCCGGCCACAGAAGCTGGCATTCAGCCTACCATATACAGTTCCATATGAAGAAAGAGATCATTATCAACGCTGCCGCCAACGAAACCCGCATCGCGATTACCGAAGAAGGGCGACTGGCAGAGCTGTTTGTTGAAACCAGCAACAAGGAAAAGATGGTTGGGGACATCTACCTCGGCAAAGTCGCCAAGGTGATGAGCGGTATCAAGGCAGCATTTATCGATCTGGGTTTGGGGCAGGACGGATTTCTTCACTTCTCCGACATCGGCAACCGGCTTGACGAATACTCGGCAATGATCGGTGACGATGACGATGAGGAAGGTGAAGGGAACAACCACGCAGAGACCGCCCCTGCACCCGCCGCGGAATCCCCCGAACACCGCCCGCGTCGTCCTGAACGTGAGGTCCACCTCGAAAAGGGGCAGGATATCATCGTTCAGATCATCAAAGAGCCCGTGGGAAAGAAGGGTGTGCGTGTCACCTCCGAAGTCTCCCTCGCCGGCCGCTTCCTGGTTCTCCTTCCGTTCGACGGCAAAATCGGCATCTCCAAAAAGGTGACCAACTACCGCGAGAAGCGACGCCTCCGCAAGATCGTGCAGGCCATTCTCCCGGAGGGATTCGGTGTTATTATTCGCACCGTTGCCGAAGGGAAAGAGGAGACCTCACTCAAGAACGACCTCGAGGATCTGATCAAGACATGGCGCGAAATCGAGACAAGCGTCAAGAACGAGAAAGCACCGTGTCTTCTGTACAAGGACCTTGCCACGACATCAAGCGTCATCCGTGACCTCTTTTCGAACGACGTTTCCCGCGTGGTCATCGACTCACGGAAGCTCCACAAGGAGATCTCCTCCTACATCAAGTACACGTCCCCCCAACTGCTTGACAAGATTGAACTGCACCGCGACAAGACGCCGGTGTTCGATGCATTTGGCGTGGAGAAAGAGATCGAAACCACGCTCGCCCGAAAGGTGTGGCTCAAGAGCGGCGGGTACATCATCATCGATCCCACGGAAGCGATGATGGTGATTGACGTAAATTCTGGACGTTACGCCCCGAAAAAAGAGCAGGAGCAGAACTCCCTCCGCACGGATCTCGAGGCAGCCCGGGAAATCACAAGGCAGCTGCGCCTGAGGGATATCGGCGGGATCATCGTGTGCGACTTCATCGATCTTGACGAGGAAAAGAACAAAAAGAAGGTATACGAGGAGTTGAAGAAGGAGTTCCGGAAGGACCGTGCAAAGGTGACTGTCTTGCCGATGACAGAATTCGGCCTTGTGCAGATCACCCGCCAGCGGATCCGGCAGAACATCGTGCACAGTTTTACCGAGGCCTGTCCGACCTGCGGCGGCAGCGGACTCGTCCAGTCGAAAACCACCACCTTGAACCAGATCGAACGGTGGCTCCGGCGTTTCAAGACCGAGACGCACGAAAAGCGTCTCGTGCTACGCGTCAACCCGAATCTTGCCTCCTCGCTGCGCGAAGGGACTCTCAGCCGGCTGAAGCGCATCATGCTGAAGTACTTTGTCCTGATCAAGTTGGAGGTGGACGGAACCATTCCGATCGGTGAATTCCGGTTCATCTCCCGTGCACAGAATAAAGACGTCACGGAAAACTACAAATAGGGTGTGAGCATGGCCATGAAACGCACGGCCTTCTATGACATTCATGTCGGGCTCGGCGGGAAAATCGTGGAGTTTGCGGGCTTTGAAATGCCCGTGCAGTATTCCGGCATCGTGGAGGAACATCAACGCGTCCGTACACAGGTGGGTATATTTGACGTATCGCATATGGGGGAAGTGGAAGTGTGGGGAACGGATGCCCTCGCGTACCTTCAGACCATCACCATCAACGATGTGGCCAGACTCTCCCTGGGGCGCGTGCAGTATTCCGCTATGTGCTATGACAACGGCGGGATTGTGGACGACCTGCTCGTCTACCATATGGGCGACCACTTCATGACGGTCATCAATGCCTCCAACATCGGCAAGGATATTGCCTGGATGGAAGGGCATCTCAGCGGTGATGTGCGGTTGAAGGATGTCAGCGACGCAACATCGCTGCTCGCGGTACAGGGCCCCCATGCCCGGACCACGCTGCAAAAAATTGCCGATGTCGATCTCGAACCGCTCGAATATTACCACTGGATGCACGGAAAAGTCGCCGGGCAGCAGATGGTGATCTCCCGGACAGGATACACCGGCGAGCTGGGGTACGAGCTGTATTTCCCGTCCGATCGTGCCACCGGCGAACGCATATGGGGGGCGATTATGGAGGCCGGGAAGGAATTTGGCATTGGGCCGACGGGCCTCGGGGCACGCGATACGCTGCGGCTCGAAATGGGTTTCTGCCTGTACGGCAATGATATCGATCAGACTACTCATCCTCTCGAGGCAGGTCTGGGGTGGATTACCAAACTTGACAAAGGTGCGTTCAACGGACGCGATGTGCTGATGGATGCAAAGCGGGACGGATTGAAGAGGAGGCTGGTGGGGTTCACTCTGATGGAGAAGGCATTTCCGCGTCACGGATATCCCATCAGCGCCGACGGGCGCGAAGTCGGTGTGGTAACCTCAGGTACCTACTCTCCGACCCTGGAAAAAGGGATCGGGATGGGGTACGTGCCGGTTGCTCTGGCCAGGCCCGGGACTCCCATCCAGATCATGATCAGAAACAAACCTGTTCCGGCGATGGTCGTGACTATTCCGTTCCTCAAGAGGCCGGCATGATACCGATCCGCACATATCTCACGCCGTACCAGGTTGACGAAATGGCGCTGCGGGGGAAGACCGTTGCGGTGATCGACGTGCTCCGGGCGAGCACGACGGTGATCGCCGCTCTGAGCAACGGCGCGCGGGAAGTGATTCCCACGCCTACGGTGGAAGCGGCTGCGAAAATCGCAGGTCATCTGGCGGGCGATGTGACCATCCGCGGTGGAGAACGCAACGGCAAAATCATCGAAGGCTTCTCTCTCGGCAATTCACCGCTGGAGTATACGGGTGAGCGGGTGCGCGACAAGTCGATTGTTTACAGCACAACCAACGGCTCCTCGCTCATTCTGAGGGCAAAATATGGATTGCACACGCTGGTATGCGGCTTTGTCAATATCAACGCCGTGGCCGGTTTCGTCAGAGCCAATGCATCCGAAGTGGAGATCCTCTGTGCCGGCAACGCCGGCGGGTTTGCATTGGAGGATGCCGTGTGCGCGGGGATGCTTGTGCACCTGCTCAGGGGTGGAGAGGACGAACAGGTTCCCATGAGCGATGCGACCCTCGCTGCGCATTCCCTGTACCGCGTGTATTCCAAGAACATTCTCCGTATGCTGCGTCAATGTGAACACGGGAAGTTCCTGGATGGCCTTGGCTTTGCGGATGATCTGGTGTACTGTGCCGGCGTGGACACGGTCCCTGTGCTGCCCTTCCTTGATGATAACATGCTCCGACTGCGGAAGGTCAACGATCGCCGCGAAACAGTCGCTGCACCGGCAACAGTGTGAGTGGAGCGGTACCCCATGGCAACTCAGAATCGATCGAAAAACGGCGGCACCTCCTCCAGGCGGGAAGCACGCAAAACATCCGCGCCCCGCAAACACATCATCATTGCGGTCCTGTTGATCGCTTGTGCTGCACTCACCTTGATCTCCCTCGTGACGTATGACCCGGCCGATGAAGCGAATGCTGATGTCCGGATCGGGCATCTCTGGGGTGCACTGCGCGGCGATCCCGCGGCCCGTACTCTCTGGGACACGACGCACAACGGTCTGGGCCTCGTGGGGGTGATCATCTCCGATTTCCTGATCCGTTCCACCGTCGGATATAGTGTGCTTGTCCTCCCGTTGCTCCTCCTGATGTGGGGGTGGACAATATTGCGGAAGGGAGACTTTAGCCGCGCGGTCATGTTTACGAACTATGCGCTCCTCTGGATGATACTGCTCTCCACGGCTTTCGGCATGCTGCGCAGAATACTGCCCGAAACAGGCCCGTCGCTTGTCTGGAGCGGGGCAGTCGGGGAATTTTTCTCCACCATCCTGGCCCATCTGCTGGGCCGTGCGGGAGGCAGCATCATCCTGATCGTCGCGATGTTCATAACCGTCATCGTGAGTGCTGATTTGGATGTGCGCTCGATGGTGGAGCGGATTCATACCGGTTGGCTCAAGCTGCTGGACATGATCAGCCGGTGGCGTGATTCGAGAGCCGAGTTGAGGGAACAACGGAAACTGCAGGAGAAAGAGGATGGCGACGCGAAAGGACTTCCCGTCCGCACGCGCGACAGGAAGGATGACGATCAGGAAGAAGAACCACAACCTGTCCGTCGTGCCCCGGTGCGCATCACGCGTGCGGCGGAAGCGGAGCCTGCAATTGATGGTGACAACAGCACCCCGGCAAAGACCGCCATTACCCGCACATTGAATTTCACAAAGAACAAGGCGGATGCGGACAACGAAGGCGGGCCGGAGGATGAGGGTTCCGAAACGCCGCCAGGGCCGGCGAGTCCCACCCAGCAGGAGGAGATTTCTTACCGGTTCCCGACAATCGATCTGCTGGATGCGCCGAAGCCCGGGAAGGAGGACGTCGATGAGGCGGAACTCCAGGCGAATGCGGAGCTTTTGCGGGAAACCTTGCTACAATTCGACGTCGAAGTAGAAAGTGTCAGTGTCACCCCGGGTCCGGTGGTGACCCTGTATGAACTCGTTCCCGCGGTGGGGGTAAAAATCAGCCAAATCGTGAGTCTGGAAAACGACATCGCCCTCAAGCTGGCTGCCCGCGGGATCCGGATCATGGCGCCGATACCCGGAAAATCCGCGGTGGGCGTGGAGATTCCCAACTCGCATCGCTCGATTGTGACGATCCGGAGCATCTTGAATTCCGGTGTTTTCCGGGATTCCCAGGCAAACCTCCCCCTTGCCCTGGGGAAGACCATTGCAGGCGAGGTATTCACCGACGATCTGGGCCGGATGCCGCACATTCTCATGGCAGGATCGACGGGATCCGGAAAGAGCGTGGGTATCAATACCATGCTCGCGAGTCTGTTGTTCAGGATGCACCCTTCGGAATTGAAGATCATGATTATCGATCCGAAGAAGATTGAGCTCGCCCAGTACGCGAAGCTCAAGAGTCACTTCCTGGCAAAGTCGCCCGATATCGACGAAGACATTTTCACGACTCCCAACAATGCCGTCCTCGCTTTGAAAGGTGCGGAGCTTGAGATGGAGCGACGGTACGATTTGCTCTCCAAGGGAGCCGTCCGGAATATCCAGGACTACAATGCGAAACTTGCAGCCGGCGAGCTGAAAGACTCCGAAGAAGTCAGGCATGTGAAGATGCCGTACCTGGTGGTGGTGATTGACGAGCTTGCGGACCTGATGATCACGGCCGCCAGGGAGGTCGAAGAGCCAATCACGCGTCTTGCACAGCTGGCCCGTGCAGTTGGTATACACCTTATCGTTGCCACGCAGCGGCCTTCCGTTGACGTCATTACCGGCGTCATCAAGGCAAATTTTCCCGCACGAATCGCCTATCAGGTGGCATCGAAAACCGATTCGCGGACTATACTCGACATGAACGGAGCCGAGCAATTGCTGGGGAACGGCGACATGTTGTATCTTGCCGCCGGCAGCCCCAAGCCGGTCCGGCTGCAGAATGCCTTGATTACTCCGCGTGAGGTGGATGCCCTGGTTGACCATATCGGGAACCAGCTGGGGTATGCGCAACCCTTCCTGCTTCCTTCGGCACTCGAAAAGCGGCGGACATCGGAGCAGAGTGCCGAAGGCGGACGCGATGTGCTCTTTGAGGAAGCGGCCCATGTCATCGTGCGGTACAAGCAGGGTTCGGTTTCACTTCTCCAGCGGCGGCTGAAGATCGGGTATTCACGCGCTGCGCGGCTGGTTGATGAACTGGAGGCAGCAGGTATCGTCGGACCCTCTGACGGGAGCAAGGCACGCGAAGTACTGGTGGACTCGGAATCACTGCTTGATGATCTTTTGCAGGGGTAAGGAAGGAGATGGCGGGTTTCATGAAGAAATGCATCGTGGTCCTCGGTCTGGCACTGGTCGCGGCATCCGTCGTTGCCTTCGCGGGCGATTCTGCGGTAGAAGTGCTTGCGCGCGTACACAAGAACTATGAAGAAATGGACGACGCAGAAGTGCGTTTCTCGCAAAAGGTGAAATTCGCGAGATCGAAGGTCGAACAGGAAATCACCGGTGTCCTGCAATTCAAGAAGGAACACAGGTACCGCATTGAGTTCGAGGGCCAGCTTGTGGTCACGGACGGCGAGACCGTCTGGTCGTACTCCGAACAGAACAACCAGGTTCTCATCGACCGGTTCCGCCTGGACGAGCGGTCACTGTCGCCCGAGAGGATACTCACCGCCGCACCGGAGGACTTTGAGGCGATATTGACCAACCGTGAAAAGGGATCGCAGGGAGATGTGTTCGTGTTGAAACTCACCCCCCGCGATCCGTCCTCACTCATGAAGACGATGAAACTCTGGGTACACGCTTCCGACTGGCTTATTCACCGGGTGGAGATCCTGGACCAGCACGGCAAGGAGACAACGTACCTGGTCAGCTCGTTCAAGATGAACACCGGCATCCCGGCCTCCCGTTTTCTGTACCAGGTCCCGGCCGGCGTCGAAGTTGTCGATCTTCGCGACTAATCACCCCATGCCTAGACTCCGTTCCATTCTGCGCTACGGCGTCAGTGCGATCATCACGGTACTGTTCCTGTATATTGCATTTCGCGGCACGGATTTCGGGAAACTCTACAAGTCCATGTCGCAGGCGAACTACTGGTGGATGCTGCCGAACTTCGCGTGTCTGATGCTGAGCCACTACCTGAGGGCATGGCGGTGGCGGTACATGCTCGAGCCCGTGAAGGCCAATCTGTCGATGCGCAATCTGTTTTCGGGTGTGATGGTCGGATACATGATGAACAACATCCTTCCGCGGGCAGGCGAGCTTGTCAGGCCATACACGATCGGCAAGCTGGAAGGCATACCGAAAAGCGCAGCGCTCGGCACCATCGTGGTGGAGCGCATCATCGATATGGTCTCATTCCTGGTACTGGTGGCCCTTATACCGGTGGTCTATCATGGGCCGCTCGCGGAATCATTCCCCTGGCTGGCCAACACCGGCATCCTGGTTTCCGCGTTCACCATCGTTTTTCTCGGGGTCTTCATCGCCCTCGCGATGCGAAGGGATTGGGCGGACGTGCTCATCCGTCTGGTAGGGAAGATCCTACCGCTTCGCGTTCGCGAACGGCTGGAAGGGTGGGTGCATGCATTCCTCGACGGATTCATGTTTCTGAGCCGCCCGGGCCGGTTCATCATTATTACGGTCCTCAGCTGTCTGATCTGGCTGCTGTACGTGCTCATGGTGTACTTCGCTTTTTTTGCGTTCGATATTCAGCATCTGGGATTTGCCGGCGCGCTCGTTGTGCAGGCGATTTCCAGCATCGGTGTCGCCTTGCCGACACCGGGCGCAACGGGAACGTACCATGCGTTCACCTCGCAGACCCTCATGCGTCTGTACGGTGTCGATGCGACTCTCTCGCTGAGCTACGCGACGATCACACATGCCGTGGGTTTTGTCGGAGTCACAGTCATCGGACTCTACTACTTCCTTCGCGACAACATCAGGGTTCGCGAGGCGGTGGGCAATGAACCCCGGGAGCGGAAGTGATGCATTCCTTCCGCTGCACACTCCTGCTGGCGATCCTTGTGGTTCCGTATGCCCTCGCGGGCACGCCGGAGACGCCGGCTACGGTTGAGCGCATGCGGCCGGGCATCGCCGCCGGCATGGGGGTGGAGTATCTCAGCCCCAGGGATGTCGTCGATATGATCAATGGAGCATTCCGTCCGACGACACGTGTGCCGGAATTCCACGCCGGGGTGAACTTCTTCGGCGCGGGATTCGTTCCTCTTTCGAGCGACTGGATGCTGAAGATCGAGTACGCGTATTTGCTCAACACGTACAACATCATCTACAATATTGCCGGGGCGTACGGCCCGGGCGAATTTACGATGAAGGTGCACATGCCGTCGCTCATTCTGCACCGCATGCTTGTGGACGAAGGGTTGTACAACGTCAGTGCCGGCCTGGGTCTGGGCTACCATTTCGGGGAGCTGTATGTGAACAACAGCAGTTTGATGGATTCCTATACTGCAGCAGGTGCAGGCGGGGTGCTGGAGCTGCAAGGAAACACCGCAATGAGCGAAGACCTGTTTGTGCATCTGGGAGTGCAGGCAAGATGGGAATTCATTGGCGAGCTCCGCAACGCGGTCGACAAGTCCCCGGGAATCAACGCACAGGGTGATCCGGCACGGATGGGCTGGTTCAGCGTCGGGGCGAGGATCGGCATGAGCTACTATTTGTGACGCTGTGTGTGATCGAGATTCTGGAATAGCTGATACATTCATAACTCAGGAGTACCGATGCGAACCACTATCATGGTGCTTGCGATGATGATGACATTGCCGTTGTTCGGTGATGCGCAGGACAAGAAACCTGCCGCCAAGGTGAAAGAAATTGCCGTTATCGAAACTTCGATGGGCACAATCGAAGCGGAGTTGTACCGTGACGATGCACCCAAGACTGTTGATAACTTCGTCCGCCTTGCGGAGAAAAAGTATTTCAACGGAGTGATTTTCCATCGCGTGTCGAAAGGATTCGTCATACAGGGTGGAGATCCCACCGGCACCGGGACCGGCGGAAAGAGCATCTACGGCAAGGAATTCGAGGATGAACTCAACTCCGGCACGCCATCCTTCAAGGCCGGCTATCAGCACGGAGTGCTTGCGATGGCAAACCGCGGGCCGAACACCAACACAAGCCAGTTCTTCATCATGCTGCGCGATGTGCCCCGCATGCCAAAGAACTACACGATTTTCGGAAAAGTGATCAAGGGCCTGGATGTCGTTGACAAGATTGGCGACGTGGAGATTACCCCGCAGATGGGACCGAATGACGGGAAGCCCAAGGTGGACGTGAAAATGAAGAGCGTCACCATCCGTCGCGAAGAACCCGAAACAGAAAAATAGCTCTCAACAGGATGGCCAAAGGCGCTCCGGGGATCAGCGAGCTCCGCGCCTCGCTCAAGAAAAAGAATTTTCTTCCTGTGTACCTGGTACAGGGGGAAGAGGATTTTCTCGTTGAGGAAAGCATAGCGGCGATTCTGGACGCCGCCATGTCACGCGATGAGCGGACGTTCAACCTCGACGTACTCGATTGTGCGGACTTCGATGCGCGCGAAATCACTGCCCGCGCGTCCTCTCTTCCGATGATGGGTGAGCGGCGGGTGGTCGTCGCCCGCAACGTAGAGAAACTCAGCGCCAAGGACCTTGAGATACTTTCCGCATATGTCGAGCGTCCGTCGGTCTCCACGGTGCTGGTGCTGGCTGGCCGGAAAGCGGATCTCCGGAGAAAGCCTTTTGCGGGCCTCCATACAAGCGGCGCGGAATGCGCCTGTGCCCCCCTGACCGAAAGCAAGTTGAACGGATGGATCACCGAGAGGGTCGAAGAGCAGGGCGGGACCATCGACGGGGAGGCTGCCGCGCTGCTCGCAGCGCAAGTGGGCTCGTCGCTCAAGGAACTCGACAGCGAGATCGCGAAACTGCTCGTGTTCGTCGGCGACCGGAAAAAGATTCTGCCCGACGACGTCGCTGCCGTAGGAGGATTCTCGCGGGAGTTCACTGTCTTCAATCTGCAGGACGCCATCGGTGCCGGCAACCTGAGGGATTCCCTGACGATCCTCGACCACATGATCGAAGAAGGGGCGGAAATCGGCAGAATCACGTGGGCGTTGACGGACTATTTTAGTCTGCTCTGGCGGTTGCATCACCTCATGAGCAAGTCGGGGCATGACGACAAAGAGGGCTTCAAGTTGACCAAAACCTGGGCATGGAAGAAGAGGCAGTATCTTGAGGCCCTTCAGCGCTATCCTGCGGCCAGAATAGAGGCCATTTTCCAGATGATCGCCGAGACCGACATGCAGTCGAAATCCGGTTCCTACGCGGGAAAACGGGACTATTTGCACACTTTGCTAGTGAAAATGATGAGCTAAGGGTCAGGCCCATGTGCACGCGCCCCCCTCCTGTCACCCATCTCAGTTCTGCTCTCAACTCTTGACTTCCGGTCCGCCAAGTTGTAAATTAAGGCACTACGGCAAGCATTTCACGAATCGCTTTATGCAGCGGCGCAAAGCTGTCGTTTTTGTGTGGGAGGGAGCTGCAGCGACGCAGCGATTTTATTGTGCATTGATCACATACACGGGAGGTTCCCACTATGCCACGATTGAATCTGAAGGATGAAGGCTTGGACGGAGAAGGCGCGCCCCAGGAAGAAAAGGCGCCAAGCCCCACCCCGATGCTTCGCGAAGTTGGTTCGAACGGCGGCAAGATGTCACCCATCATTCTGGTTGTCTTGATTCTGCTCGTGCTTGCAGGAGCCGTGTATGCGTTGAATCATTTCAAGGTCATCCAGCTATGGGGTAAGAAAGCCCCCGTAGTGACCGAGACCCTGCCCGAACCCGAGCTGATAGTTCCCCAGGAAACTTCACCGGCGCCGGCCGAAGGTGCGACAACCGGTGAGGCCCCTGCTGTTCCGGCCGAAAGCAAACCTTCGACCACGCCATCGGTGGCGGCCCCAAAGCCTGCACAGAAGTCCACACCGGCAGCTACGATTGCTCCCCCCGGCGCAGGCAGGTACACTGTGCAATTTGCAGCGTGGATGACCAAGTCCAAAGCGGAGGCCGAGGCACAGCTTCTCTCCGGGGCAGGCTATGATGCATACGTTGCGGACGCAACCTTCGGCGGCGATCATTGGTATCTCGTGCGTGTCGGCCGTTATGACTCCCGTGCGCAGGCTCAGGAGATTGTCGCGAAGCTGCAACCCATGACCGAAGACCTCGTCTGGGTGCCGGTGCTGCGCGACAAATAAGTCACAACGCGGGACCACCAATGAACTTCTTTGAGACATTCCTTCGGGGAGGAGTGGTCATGTGGCCGATCCTCCTCTGTTTGCTTGTCACACTCTATGTCATCCTGGAACGGTGGATGGTTCTCCACCGCGGCCGCTTTGATTCACAACATTTTCTGCCAAAGCTCAAGAGCCTCTACCGCCACGGGGATATCGGTGCGGTGTTGAGTTACTGCAGCCAGAAAGATGCGGCGATTCCGAGTATCGTCCGTCGTGGTGTGCTGAAACGGGATCAGGGTGCCGCGAGCGTGCGGGAGACGGTCGAGGTGGCGGCGAGGGAGCAAATGTACAGCCTGGAACGTCACCTTTCGCTGCTTGCAGGCATCAGCGGTGTCGCTCCGATGCTCGGCTTTCTCGGCAGCATCGCGGGATTGATCTCGGCATTCCGGAATCTGGAGCAGATGGGTGGCGTGGCAGTGCCGGCCGACCTGGCATCCGGCATATGGCAGGCCCTGTTGACGACTGCCTTCGGTCTGATCGTCGGCATCGTCGCCATGATCGCATACAATCTCTTCACCTCGCGCGTCAGGAGACTCGTCCACGAAGTTGAATCCGCTTCCAATGAGTTCCTGGACCTCCTCGATGAGCCCGTCGCGAACGACGACGTCGACCACGGTCGCGATTTTCAGATACTGATGCGCTCGCACATTGCTGAACCCGAACCATTCCGGCAGAAAGAATGATACGCCTGGACCCGACACACAAGCCCTTGCTCGGTGTGAGCGGCGCATCATTGGCGAGTGTTCCTCTCATCGTCGTATTTTTTCTCCTCCTTGTGCCGAGGGGTGGATCAGCACCGGCGGTGGGTGGAGCCGTGCCGGCACCCGCAGTGAGTTCTCCCACAATAGCAGACACAAGTCGGGTGGTACGACCCGCGGAGCCAGTCGCCGGGAAAATCGTGCGCAGGGGTCAACAGTCGATTGCGCTGGCAACAAAAAAAACGCCGCTGGAGCGCGTGGTGTACTCGATGCGGTGGTCAGGCGGAGCCCAGCGGCGGAAAATCGGGGGGAAAGTCCCGCAGTTCCCGGCGGGTGTCACGGTGGAAGCGATGGCAAGGGCGGAACTGCTTGTCACAGGTGCGGGTGCAGTGCGTTCGGCAAAACTCTTGCAGAGCGGCAACCCGCGGTGTGATGAGGCAACCCTTCGCGAAATCCGGCTCTGGAAATTTGATCCGTTGCCACGTCCTCAGAAACAGCCCGATCAGAGGTGTGTGGTGACTGTGAGCTTCACGCGGAAGTAGCGGAATCTTCAGGTTCGTCCGAATCTTTGCGGAAGTAGAAGTAGTAGAATGCCGCCTCAGCGAGCGTTAGGAGCGTGAGCGCCGCGGCATCATTGTCAAAGACCTTTCCCAGCCCTCCAGGGGGCATGACGGTCCTGATGACAAACGACGCCATGCTCCATCCCACGAAGAAGATCAGCAGCATAAAAATCACCCCGAGAACACCTTCCTTTGTCCCTTCTTCCTGCCAGCGGCTGGTAAACACGGCCGTGAACGCCAGGACGTGAAGATAAAAGACCACCAGCGCGACCATATCTACTCCTGTTCCCGGAAGCTAATCACTGCCTTCAGTGTCCGCAGGAGAATGCGGATATCGAAGGCAAGTGACCAGTTTTCAATGTAGTACAGGTCATACTTGACCCGTTCGTCGATGGAGGTGTCGCCGCGAAGGCCGTTGACCTGCGCCCAGCCCGTGAGGCCGGTCTTGACGCGGTGCCGATCAAGATACTTCGGCACGACGGTGCCGAACCGTCTGACGACGTGTGCGCGCTCGGGTCTGGGGCCGACCAGGCTCATATCACCCCGAAAAACATTCCAGAGTTGCGGTAGTTCGTCCAGGCTGGTCCTCCGCAGGAAACGGCCGAATGCCGTGCGCCGGGCGTCATTGCGAATGCCCAGTCCTGCGTCGCCATCGAGCTTTTCCGCTCCGGCGACCATGGAACGGAACTTGTACATTATGAATTCCTGCCCGTCGAGGCCCACACGCTGTTGCCGGAACAACACCGGTCCGCGTGAATCCAGCCGAACAAGGGCAGCGATCGCCGCGTACAGCGGCGAGAGGATGATGAGGATGATCGACGACACCGTGACGTCAAAGGCGCGTTTGGTGACCCTCTGCCATGGTGTGAGGGGAATGCCTTTCAGTCGCAGGAAGGGGATTCCTTCGAGGTCACGAACACGCACCTGACTGGTCATCACATCCAGAAGGTCTGGAACCATCATGAACTCGACGTTGATGCCTTCGCATTCGGAAATCAGCTCGAAGAGGCGTTGATGGTCCTCGGCCCGAAGGGCAATGAACGCGAGTTGGATCCCTTCGGAGCGGATATAGTCGGGGGCGCCTGAGGGTGGACCCAGATAGGTGGCTGCGCCGATCCCCTGCGGGAACAGTGCGGGCGCATCGGCAAAGTATCCCGTGATCGTAATGCCGAACGACAGATGCCCGTGTAGGCGTGTGTACACCTGGTTCGCAAGCACCTCGCCGCCGATGATGATTGCGCGCTGGAGATGCCGCCCGTGCTTGTACGACTGGCGTTCAAGAATCCTCATCACCACCCTGCCGGCGAAGACTCCGCAAATGGCGAGGATCCATACCAGGACGATGACCACGCGGGAGTATGAAAACGTGCGGTAGAAAAACGCCGCGCTCATCACCAGGAGCATGCCCAGGCTGACGACCTTGATAACGTTTATCAGTTCATCGGAGAGATTGACGTTTCTCCGTGTTCCGTACATCTTGCGGGCATTGAAGAGGAGAAGCCAGATCGCGATGACGAACAGCGACGCAAGGATATAGCCCCGGAGGGGCGGAGCTTCTTCACGCAGGAATCCAAGTGCGGAGAAGATGCTGGTGTGGAAACGGAGCCAGTAGGCAAAAAGGAACGCCGCCTCGATGGCAATTGCATCGGAAGCGACGGTGATGAGGGGAAGAAGGGAATCTCCACGCCGTGGACGGCTCATGGTATGTTTACCCGTACATCTCTCTTTCGATGAGTGCACAGAGGATGTGACCGATCGTGATCTGCGCCTCCTGGACGCGTTGCGTGTCGCTGGAGGGAACGATGATGGCCACGTCCACGAGGTCCTTCATCCGTCCGCCTTCCTTGCCAATCAGTCCGATAGTGGCCATACCCTGCGCCCTGGCTTTCTGAAGGGCGAGGTTGACGCTGGCGGAGTTGCCGCTGGTGCTGATACCGATGAGGACATCTCCGGGCCGACCGAGGGCCTCCACCTCGCGTGCGAACACATTGTCGTACCCAATGTCGTTCGCTCCTGCGGTCAGCAATGACGTATCGGCGTTCAGTGCAATCGCGGGCAATGCAGGCCGTTTGATGGCCGGATTCATCCGGATGACCAGTTCGGTCGCAAGGTGTTGGGCATCGGCCGCACTCCCGCCGTTCCCGCAGAGGAGGATTTTTCCCTTCGCGTTCAGCGCACCGATGAGCACGTCGACTGCCTTCACGATCCGGTCGGCGCAGGCTTCAAAGGTCTTCTTCTTGATCTCCGCGCTGGCGGCAAATTCATCCTGTATGAAGGCCTGGCGTGCGAGAATCGTCAATGGAAGGTGTGTCACGTGAGCACCGGATGTTGTGGTTGAAGGATCACTGGAGTACGTGTTTCACGATCGCCGTCACCTGTGCAAGGGCGGCATCGAGTTTGTCGACATCCTTGCCGCCTGCTGTGGCCATGTGGGGCCTGCCGCCGCCCCCGCCGCCCACCAGCCTCGCGACCTCGCCGACAACCCGGCCGGCCTGTAGTTTCTTCGTCGCAACCAGATCGTCCGTGACGACGCATACAAACGAGGCCTTCTCTTCGAGAACTGTTCCCAGCACGCCGACACCCCTGTGGAGTTTTGAGCGCAGTTCGTCGCCGATCCGTTTCAATTCATCCAGATCCGCCGCTTCCACGCGGGCTGCGACAACGCGGATATCCTGCACCATTACAGCTCCTGCGACAAGGGCGTCAAGGTTCGAAGCCGCCTCCTGTACTTTGGTCCTGCTGACAGCTTTCTTCAGCTCCATCGTCCGGCGCGACAACGCCCCGGCGACCGATTGGCGCTCCTGGAGACCAGATTCCGCCATGGTCAGGGCCTCCGCCAGAGAGCTCCCGTCAGGTATCACCAGGCGTTCGCGAGGCGCGGATTGTGTTTGTGCCTGTGCAGGGCTCTCGCCGGGAAGCTGGCGCTCCAGATCTTCCACTTCGCGCATAAGCCCGGCGATTTTGTCATCCAGTTCCCGTGCGTGCGCAAGGTGTTCCTCGATGTACGCACGAACGCCGTTACCCGTCACAGCCTCGATGCGGCGCACGCCGCTCTGGATGCCGGTTTCCGACACGATCTTGAACAGGCCAATATCGGCAGTGTTGCTGACATGGGTCCCACCGCAAAACTCGACGCTGAACTTCTCATCCATGATGACTACGCGCACGTAGTCGCCGTACTTGTCGTCGAAAAACATCTTCACGTTAGGTATCTTCTGCGCTGCGGAGATCGGGATATCCACCTCAGTGCGGACCGCGATTCTCTGGGCGATCTTCTCGTTCACCATTTCCTCGATAGCCCGGAGTTCATCGGGCGTGATCTTGCCAAAATGGGGGAAGTCAAACCGGAGACGGTCGGGAGCGACCAGGGATCCCTGCTGGTGGGCGTGGGGACCGAGTACCCGGCGAAGGGATTCATGCAGGAGATGTGTGGCCGAGTGGTTCCGTTGGATGTCCTGACGTCGCGGGATGTCGATGCGTGCGTGGACCGGACCGGCGACGAGGTCGGCGGGCGAACCCTTGCGCAAGCGTACTTCATGCACGATCCGCTTGTCCTGCCGGAACGACTGTACGACCTCTGCCGTGAATCGGTCACCCTCGATAATGCCGACGTCATCCACCTGTCCGCCCGCTCTGGCATAGAACGGGGTGCGATCGAGGGAAATAAACCGGCCGTCGACCACCTTACCGACCACCGCATCGGTGTCCAGGGTGTCGTAGCCGACAAACCGTGAATCGGGGAACAGGGCAAGATGCTGATGCGCGTCTTCGGTGGATCCCGGAAACTCAGCCTTCGGGCCGATGCGTCCGCGACTCTTCTGTTCTTCCATCAATTTTGTGAACTCGCCCGCATCGACTTTCAAGCCCCGCTCCCCGGCCATAAGTTCTGTGAGGTCGAGCGGGAAGCCATAAGTGTCGTAGAGGCGGAATGCGTCGCTTCCCGGGAACACGGTGGAGTGGCCGATCTGTTCTATGACCGACTCAAAGATTTCCAGACCCCGGTCGAGCGCCGCATTGAAGCTTTCCTCTTCGGACCGGATGACGCGTTTGATGTGATCCCGCTGGGCGAGCAATTCGGGGAAGACATGGCCCATCGAATCCGCCACGGCATCCGTGATCCCGTAAATAAAGGGATCGTGCATCTCCAGCTTCCGGGCGAAGCGCGCCGCCCTGCGGAGTATGCGCCGGAGAACGTAGCCGCGCCCGTCGTTGCCGGGAAGCGCACCGTCTGCAATGGCGAACGAAAGCATGCGGATGTGGTCGGCGATGACACGCATTGCGACCTGCACTTCGTCCCCCTCGTACGGACGGCCGGAAGCCTGCACGACCGCATTGATGATCGGCATGAAGACGTCGGTGTCGTAGTTCGACGGCTTTCCCTGAAGGACGGCGCAGATACGTTCGAATCCCATCCCGGTGTCGACGTGCTTGGCCGGGAGGGGTTCCAGTTCACCGGCCTGGTTCCTGTTGTTCTGTATAAAGACCAGGTTCCAGATTTCCATGACGCGGGGATCGCCGGCATTCACGAGATTCCCGCCCGAACAGTCGTGTGTCAGATCTATGTGGATTTCAGAACAGGGGCCACAGGGTCCCGTTTCGCCCATCTCCCAGAAATTGTCCTTCCTGCCGAACCGGATGATGTGCGAAGGGTCAATATCCGTCTGGCTTTTCCAGAGCCCGGCAGCTTCATCGTCAGTTTCAAAGACGGTTGCGTAGAGGCGCTTTTTCTCGAGTCCCCACACGCCGGTCAGTAATTCCCATGCCCAGCCGATGGCTTCAGTCTTGTAGTAATCGCCGAACGACCAGTTCCCGAGCATCTCGAAGAATGTATGATGGTACGTGTCACGCCCGACTTCTTCGAGGTCATTGTGTTTGCCGCTGACCCTGATGCATTTTTGTGTGTCAGCCGCCCGCGTATACTCCCGCGTGCCGGTGGCAAGGAAGACATCTTTGAACTGGTTCATTCCCGCATTCGTAAAGAGCAGGGTAGGGTCGCCGTGGGGGATCACCGGAGAACTCTGAACGATGCGATGTCCGTGCCGCGCAAAGAAATCGAGGAATCCCTGCCGTATTTCGTCAGCGTTCATCATACCTCAATGTGGGTCATAAGTTGAATTTCTTCGAGAACCGCGCTCACTTCGACACACCGGAGCATCTCCCCTGTGTATACTATCGCCCTGCCGGTATGGTGGACCTCCCAGGTCAGGACCTCCGCCTTCTCGCGCGCGCAGCGGATCGCCTTGATGATTTGGGTGATCACCTCTTCGAATGTATGCACCTCGTCATTGAAGAGGATCACTTTTGCCGGCTCATGTGTCTGCACTTCCTCTTCCAGGTGCTCAACTTCGAGTGGCTCTGTGGGCACGCGGCAGATCCTCCATGTCGTAAAATTGTAGCAAAATTCGGGGTTTATTGCAATCTACCTGCTTGCAACGCTCCGGCTGTGTGCGTATATTATGCGAATCCCACACGCATCCATTCACAACCTTCGCAGGATACCATGGTGTTCGATCTGGATCTCATCGAACGGGTATATGCCCGATTCCCCGGACGGGTTCGGGCTTCACAGCGCGTTGTCGGCCGTCCTCTCACGTTGACGGAAAAAATCCTCTATGCGCACTCCTGGCGCCCGTTGAAGACCGCACATGAGCGGGGCAAGACGTATGCCGAGTTTGCACCCGACCGCGTGGCAATGCAGGATGCAACGGCCCAGATGGCCTTGCTGCAATTCATGTCGGCGGGCATCCCGCGCGTCGCCGTCCCTTCGACCGTCCATTGTGACCATCTCATCCAGGCCCAGGCGGGTGCGGTGAAGGACCTCCAGCAGGCCTCTGTTGACAACAAAGAAGTCTATGAATTCCTTTCGGGTGTGTCGTCGCGCCACGGCATCGGGTTCTGGAAGCCGGGTTCCGGCATTATTCATCAGGTGGTGCTGGAAAACTACGCCTTTCCGGGCGGGATGATGATCGGCACCGATTCGCACACGCCGAATGCCGGAGGGCTTGGCATGCTGGCGATTGGCGTCGGTGGGGCCGATGCCGTTGACGTGATGGCGGGTATGCCCTGGGAATTGAAGTTTCCCCGGATCATCGGCGTGCACCTCACAGGCACGTTGAGCGGCTGGACAAGTGCCAAGGATGTCATTTTGAAGCTGGCCGGAATTCTCACGGTGAAGGGCGGCACCGGTGCTATCGTGGAGTATTTCGGTGAAGGTGCAGACTCCATCTCTGCGACCGGGAAAGGGACCATATGCAACATGGGCGCCGAGATCGGCGCAACGACGTCGGTGTTTCCGTACGACGGGCGGATGGCTCAATATCTCCGCGCGACCGGGAGGTCGAAGGTGGCATCCCTTGCCGATCGTATAGCCGGCTTCCTCCGTGCAGATCCTGAAGTCCTTGCAGAACCATCTGCGTACTATGACCGGGTCATCGCGATCAACCTGAGTGAGCTCGAGCCGATGATCAACGGGCCGTTCTCTCCCGATCGCGCCTGGAAACTTTCCGAGTTCGGCCGTGCGGTCCAGGAGAACGGGTATCCGGAAGAGCTGCGTGTGGCGCTTATCGGCAGCTGCACGAATTCGAGTTATGAAGACATTGAACGCTCTGCGAGTATTGCACGGCAGGCACTGAAACACGGTCTCCGCGCACGCAGCGCATTCACGATTACTCCGGGTTCGGAACAGGTCCGCGCCACCATTGAGCGTGACGGGCAGTTAAAGACACTGACCGACATAGGCGGGGTAGTCCTGGCAAATGCCTGCGGACCGTGTATCGGGCAGTGGAGACGTCATGACGTGCAAAAAGGGGACAGGAACTCCATCATCACGTCGTTCAACCGGAACTTTGCCGGCCGGAACGACGCGAATCCCGATACACATGCGTTCGTCGCCAGCCCCGAGATCGTGACCGCTTTTGCGCTCGCGGGCCGGTTGACATTTGATCCACGGACCGACGCATTGACGACCGATAGCGGGGAGGCGGTGACGCTGGATCCGCCGACGGGAGAGGAGTTGCCCCGTCGCGGTTTCCGGGCCGGTGAGAGAGGCTATGTTGCTCCCGCGCCCGCCGGCCGTACAATCCGTGTCAAGATCAGTCCCCAGAGTGAAAGACTCCAGGTGCTTACCCCGTTCGCGCCGTGGGATGAAAAGGACATTATTGAGATTCCCGTGCTGCTCAAGGCGAAGGGAAAATGTACAACCGATCATATTTCTCCCGCGGGCAAATGGCTCAAGTTCCGGGGACACCTCGACAATATTTCCGACAATATGTTCGTCGGGGCGGTGAACGCATACAGCGGCGTCATCGGAGCCGGCAAAAATCTTCTCTCCGGTGCCCATGAATCCTACTCCGCAATCGCCCGTTCGTACAAGTCGCAGGGGCTGGGCTGGGTGGTCGTGGGAGATGAGAACTACGGAGAAGGATCAAGCCGTGAACATGCCGCCATGGAACCGCGTTGGTTGGGAGGGCGCGCGATCATCGTGAAAAGTTTTGCGCGGATCCATGAGACCAATCTCAAGAAGCAGGGGATGTTGCCGTTGACGTTCGGCGACCCTGCCGACTACGACAGAGTGCGCGAGGATGATCGCGTCTCGATTCGGGGACTTGGCTCATTTGCGCCGGGTGTTCCTCTCACCCTCGTTCTGCACCATGCCGATGGCTCCACAGAAGAAGTGCGACTAAACCACACGTTCAACGAGAACCAGATTGGCTGGTTTAAGGCAGGGAGCGCGTTGAACCTCATTGCGGCTCAGAGCACCGACGTCGGGTTGGGAAGCAAGGCCGCAGTCCGCAAACCCCGGAAGGCTGCTGCAAAGAAGCCGGCGCGCGGTAAGCGGGTTTCAGCGAAGGCTCCCGGGAAAGCTCGCGCGAAGAAAACTTCAGCCCGGCGGCAGGTCAAACGAGCAAAGCGCGGCGTCAAAACCTTGAAACGCAAGACAACTCGCACAGCAAGGAAGCGGAGCAGATAACGCTGTAACACTCCTGATGTGAAGCGGGCTACGGCAGATCCAGGCCATACCTGTCGCTGATGTCCAAACGGGGCATCGGGCCGTTCAGTGGTTTGGCGTCGCGAACGTACCAGTCATACCATTCGATGGTCCGGTACATCAGGTCAATACGAGCCGGCTGCCGTGCATTTCCGTGTTGCTCCCCGGGGTATTGAACCAGGCGGACGGCCGGATGCTTGTTGATTTTCATCCGGCGGTACAACTCCAGGCTCTGGGACGGGTTGACCCTCGTGTCGTCGGCGCCGCCACAGATCAGTGTGGCCGTCGTGCTCTGGTGGGCCCAGTACACGGGGCTGCGCTTAAGCGAAAATTCCCAAGTTTGCTCGATGGGTTTTCCCGCATGGACAGCCAGTTCCTCTTCAGGTATATCCGTCGTGCTCTGCTTGCTTACGAGATCGCTTATACCCACGAACATTGCCACGGCCCGAACGTATTTCGTGTAATATGTGGCAAACCAGGCTGAAGCATAGCCGCCGTACGATCCTCCGCCGAGACCCACGCGCTCCCTGTCAGCCGACCCCTGCGAAGTGAGGACCTCGATTCCGTCAGCAATGTCATCAAACTCCTTGCCTGCCGGATCACCGAAGCCTTCCGCCGCAAACGATACCCCGTAACCGGTGCTTGCACGGTAGTTGGGGTAGAACACCATGTACCCCTTTCCCGCGAATACCTGTCCCGGCTCGCTGTAGTTGGAGAGCCATCCGTTGGAGTAGTGTGATTCCGGCCCCCCGTGCACCACCACGATAAGCGGGCAGCGTTTTGCCTGTTCTCCGCCCGCGGGGTGAATCAGGAGGCCTTCAATATCCCTGCCATCGCGGGCTTTGTATTTCACGAGCGACTGATTGCCCAGTGCCCGCCGGGCCAGCCAGGGATTCAGAGTCGTAGCGCGATCGAGAGCATTCTTGCCTGTAACGAGGAAAAGGTCTCCGGGAGTTGTTGCGGACTGGCCGATCAGAGCAACAATCTCACCTTTTCCGGAGACCAGCGGCGCATCGAAGACTATTCCGGTCTCCTGGGATGCCAGAAGGAGTGAGGTCTCCCGGCTGCCAAGGCGGGCGGAGCGGAGAGAAGTGTTCACGCCGTCTGCTGACCGGTAGAGCACCGTTTCGGCATCCTTCCAGCCGACCCACGTAATGTGGCCGGGGTGACCCTCGGGGGTGGCATCGAAGGGAGTGCCACCCGCCAGAGGCATCGTATAGATCTGGCTGACGGCGTTGTCATGCCGGTCACGTGCTCCCACGAAGGCTATATGCGAGTTCTGGGGGTTGATTGTGAAATTCCCGAGCTTGCCCGGAGGTGTAACAAGATGGCGAATGTTCCCGGATGGCAGTTCAAGCAGGAAGATCTTTTGGGACATGTAGCTCTGGTCAACCAGCGGATCGTCCGAAGCTGCAAACGCAATCATGCGACCGTCGGGGGAGAATTCAAACGACCAGACGCTATGCTCCTGAGTCAACTGCCGGGGTTCCGGCACGGTATCCTGGGAAATATCCACTAGATAGAGGTTCCGGTCTCTGAGGTTTTCCTCATAAAAGACAAAGCCATAGCCCTTGGCATCAATAGCTTTTTCACGCTTGGATTTTGGTAGCTGTGAAACATAGGCCAGATGGCGTCCGTCCGGGTGCCAGCGGAAGGCGAGCACGGGCTCCTCCGCGGTAGTGAGTTGTCTTGCCTCCCCTCCGGTAGCGGGGATCGCCCAGACCTGGGTTTTCTCCCCGCGCTTCATCAGAAAGGCTATCATACTTCCGTCAGGGGACCAGAGGGGAGAATTGACCCGGACCTTGCCTGTGACAAACGGGCGTGATGATTTTGATTGCGTCCTGAGGATGTGCAGTTCACTAAAAGATGCTCCGGGCTCTTCCGCTGCAGGCCGTTGGCAGTCGACTGTATAGGCGATGAACTCGCCTGTTGGACTTGCCGAAGCTGACGTGACTCTCTTGATCTTCAGCAGGTCTTCCGGCGACAATGTCGGGAGTTGCGATTGAGCGGCCCCACAAAGGGGCAGCAAGGCCAGACACGCAAGGCCGATAGACACTCTCCGGAATAAGGAGGAATTCATGTTTGGTCTCCAGGTTAATGCATTATCAATAGAGGCTTTACCGTTCGCGTCGAAAGTAAGATATAGTTTTGAATAGGTTGATGCTAACTGCGGGGACTGTGAACGCGAGTAATGTGACCAAGCCATACGCGATGCTTTTGGGCATTGCACCCTTGAGGAGTATTTGCATAACTACCGCCACGCTGAGAGCAAGAAGTGTGGAAATGATCCGTTCGAGCCGGCCGCGGGTGCTGTCAAAAGCTCTCAGCTTCAAGGTTAAGTAATAGACCAGCCCGAGTGCGAGGAGCGGAGCAGAAAAGACGTTGGCAGTCTCGGAAGTCAGAAACAGTGCTCCCGGGAGCACGATAAGGCAGATGATTTCTATGATCTGGGAAGCAGTTGTATTGTCAGCCAGCGCGGGGAAAATCGATCCACGGTTGTCACGGGTGCGGGGAAAGACCAGTGTGACGAAGAGAATTGCAATCCCCCCGAGCAGTAATCCCGCAAGAGTGTCTCCCGCAAAGTGCCTGCCAAGATACATTCTGGAGATAGGCATAAGGAATGCCACTCCGATAGCGATCCAGGCCAGCCACCGCTTGCGGAACAAATACGCGAGGGCTCCCCAGAATGCCAATGTACTGCTGCAATGACCGGACAGGAGGCCATAATCCGGCCCGGGCATGGCCCGCACGTAGGAAATAACATCCGGCGAGGGAAGCCCGAGGAACCAAGTGGCTCCGCGGGAGAAAAACGGCGATGTGTTCGGCACACCAAACTCAAGGAGCAGCACGCGCATGTCCGCATCAGATGGCCGCGGCAGGGCAAAGAATGACTTGACGGCCGCCGTCAGGAGACCAACCCAGAGGATTGTCAGCAGTACCCTGAAACCATTCCGGTGGTTGAATCCGAAAAAGACAATCAGCGCCAGCACAAGGAATAAGGTCTCTTGCCCGAGCACGCTGATACCACGCATCACCCACGTCAATGCGTCGGAGCGAAACGACTGCAGCCAGATGATCGGTTCCGTTTGGAACATGGTTATGAAACATACGATTTCTCCAGCTCTCCCGCAAAGGTTCCGCTTGTTTGTAGAAGTCGAAACCGGTAGATTCAACGATGATGACCATTCGAATTTCCATCCTGATTGCTCTCCTCGTTGCGTACCCGGTGAATGCCCGGAGTGATGGATCCGCGAAGCTGGCTGCGGGAGATGCCGCATTTGCCCTGATGGACTACCCTGTTGCGGTTCGTGAATACGAAGGGGCGCTGGGTGAGGCACCAGGGGATCCCGTGCTGCTCTGCCGGCTGTCGCGGGCATATGTCTGTATTGGAGAGGTGGAGGAGAACCAGCAGGAACGGGTGGCCGTGCTGCGAAGGGCGGAGCGTTGCGCCCGCGAATGCCTCCTCAAGGATCCACAAAGCTGGGAGGGGCACACCTGGCTGGCGGCTGCGCTCGGGTATCTGGCGCTTGAGGTGGGGATGCGGGATCAGGTTGCGCTCTCGCGCGAACTGCTGGCAGAAACCGATCGTGCTCTTGCGATTAATCCAAAGGACGACATCGCTCTCTCTATCCGTGGTTCATTTTACCGCGCTCTGGGAAATATCGGGTGGTTCAAGAAACAGCTCGCCGCCCTCTTCGTGGGTGACATCCCCGACGGAGGGTTTGCCGAGGCAGAGCAATCACTGAATGAGGCGGTCGCACTTGCGCCGGATATCATGCGGCACCGGTACGAACTCGGCGTACTGTACGCCGACATGGGACGAATGCCGGAAGCCTGCGCCCAGTTTGCGCGGGCGGTGAACCTTCCCGTGCGGGTCGCCATCGACCGCCCCCGTCTGGAAAAGATCCGGGCGTTTCTTGATGAATTCCGGTGCGGAGAGGAGGCCAACCGGTGACGGAGCGCCAGCTCGAGAGAATCCGGGCCTGGTGGCACTCCTATGTCCGCAGGTTTGACGTGGGTGACGCCGAGCTTCGCCGGAACGCGCGCCTCAAAGAAGTGCACACCCGGCGTGTCCGCAGGGAAGCGGCACTAATCGCGGGGGAACTTGGCTGTCCTGCACCGGATCTCCGGCTGATCGAAGCGCTTGTCCTGCTTCATGACGTGGGGAGATTTGCACAATTCGCAAAATACAGGACGTTTGCCGACGTGAAATCGGAAAACCACGCCTTGTTGGGCCTGAAGATCCTGCAGCAGGAGAAAGTGTTGCGTCCACTTTCACTTCGTGAGCAGTCGGTGATGCGGCGGGCGATCAGGTATCACAATCAGCCGGACATTCCACCCGTGAATGAGGCCCGCTTGCTTTTCTTTTCGCGCATTCTTCGCGACGCTGACAAACTGGATATCTGGCGTGTGGCCATCGGGAACCACTATGCGCCGCCGGAGAGGAAGAATCAGGCGATATCCATCGGTTTGCCGGATCTCCCCGGGGTATCCCCGGGCGTGATGGAAGATCTGCGCGCAGGCCGCATCGTGGCAAGCCGCCATGTCACGAGACTTAATGATCTTACGCTGCTGCAGCTGGGTTGGGTGTTCGACCTGAACTTTACGCCGACGATGCGTGCCGTTCAACGGAGGGGATATCTGGAAAAACTGCGTGGAGCGCTGCCTGATGATGAGGAAATGCGGGAGGCGTATCAGATCGCGCGCTCCTATATCGAGAGCCGCATGACGGATGGAGTATCGCGGTTATCTCACCAGAGCCATCTTGCGCGAAAACGATGAGGGTGAGGAGCCGTCACCCGGACGGACATCCAGTCTGCAGAGATAAACCCCGCTTGCTAGCCCTGAAGCGTCAAACCTCACGTTGTAATGCCCCGGTGATTTCTGTCCGTCCTCCAGTACCGCCACTTCCCGGCCCAGCAGATCGTACACTGCGAGCCTGATCCGGCTGAAAGCCCGGCCCGGGCCTCCGGCTCCTTGTGTCCCGCCCGGAACATCGAACCCTATAGTTGTGGTCGGGTTGAAGGGATTGGGAAAGTTCTGTGCAAGCGCATACGACGCGGGCACATCTTGCTGCAGATCCTCGATGCCGGTGGACGGATTTTGAACCGTCGCGGGATCGATGAAATGCTTTACGGTCCCGAGCCAGTAACCCAATGTAGCCGCGTGTGAGCCGTCATACAGATCGCGGTCAGCCTGAAGCAATGCATTCGCTGCATCGGCGGCAGTCACCCCGTAGCCGAGATAGCAGAGGCTCTTGAGGACGATGCGGTCGGTGACATCCCTGCCGAGTTCACTCCAGATGCCCATCAACGTGGAAGACCATACCTGACCCGCTGCATGCGGCGATGGATTGTCGAACGGATACGTGTTCGCATCATCCAAACGGCGGCCGGACCAGTACACGTTGTGCCCGTCCCATTTGTACACCCATGAGAATTGATCGTCTTCCCGCATCCACTGATTCAGCGAGCGCGCGTAGGACGCTGCCCAGTAGTCGGAGTAACCTTCGCCGAGCGCAGCGGATTCCCCGCCGCCCCAGGTGGGAGAGAAAGTGTACTGAATGGCATGGCCGTACTCGTGCCAGATGACATCCGCGTCTTCGGCGTCGTCGACGCCTCCCGTGCCAAATGACATCCAGTTCCCGGAAGGACTGTAGTGTGAATTGTCCATTCCCTGGAAGCCGTGGGGGTCGATGCGGATCTTGCGCAGGCGGCTTGAGGTGAACCCGAGATCCCGGACCCGTTTGTACGCCAGCGATGCGTGATAGTATGCATTCACAGCCTCGAATCCCATCTGGCTCCGGTCGAACTGAAATCCGTCCGGCGTCAGCGATGTGACCGCGGTATCAAAGGGCGACTCGATGTCCATGATCGTGCAATACGGTCCGCGGAGGAAAAAGCTTCCACCGGAAAACGTGATCGAATCGAGGGCCACAAGGCTGCGGTACGCCGCCAACGAATCCGAATTCTGATCATCGTTATCTGAGAATCCGTCTGTGCCGTACTTCTGACGGGCGGCGCTCAATGGATCGGTCAGGTACACAAAGCCGCTGCCGTTCATTTGCTGATTGTCTTCATACTCCACGAAGAGGTCGCGTGACTGCAGAAGCACACCGGTCGTCGCGTCGACAATGACCTCCCAATCGCCCGCAGGTTCCTCACGGGTCATTGCGACCCGGTACGCAAGATGATATGCTCCCTTTTGATCGGCATAGACGATCAGCGTGGCGGAATCATCCTGGCCGATGGCCCGGTTGGAGGTCTTGAGAATGTCGCGAACGATGGTGAGGGCTCTAGCAGCGTCGAACGAAGGAGCAGCCGGGGCTTCGACACCGGTCCGGCCGTTGTTGATCACCATGGTGATTTCGTTGAGTGAGTTGACGCTCACAACAACGTCTGCTCCATAGACCGGGAGTCCTTTGTACATCTGTTGGAATCGCACGTGCGTGCCGCCGGGGGCGTCTATTACCGCGGCGGTGACGAGATCAGAACTCGCGGTGCTCAAGCGAAGCGCCTGGTTGTAGGAAGCCAGAAACGAGCTAGCCGCGAGTTCCGGAGAATGTTGAGTTGACGGGATTCGTAGATTGAAGAGGGCCCGGGGGACTCCCAGCTCATCGACCTTCATCGATCCCACATATTGCACGCCCTGTGCGGTCTGCGCCGGCGAAGGATGGATCGCACCGGCAGTCATTGCGAAGACTGCAACTGCGGCGAACATCCTGTTACGGTGCATGATCATGGCGTGCTGAGTCTTCTCTCTGGTTCAGTGGTACTTGTGATCGAACATAGACGGCGCTGAGGGCGTGCGCGTTGTTCGATCATGACTCAATATAGGCAGGTATGAGCGTCCGGAGGTGTGTCGGTTGTCACATTTTGTAGAATTTACATAGGTGACAGGTAAGAATTCCACCCTTTTTCGCTATTTCAGCAGACCCATTTCTGAAAACGGGATGTCCTGAAAACCCGCTTTGCGGGCTGGAGAGTCCAGCGGCACTGAAATCACACGTCGTTGAGCATCAAACCGGAACGGTGGCTCTGGAACAAACGCATCGTCCTGGAAAATCTCTTTGACCCTCGGGTCGGTGCGGGTCAGGGCTTCGTACCCATCCACGAGATCGATGTTCAGATAGTAGGGATCCCATCCCTTCTGGCCGGCTTTCCAGCGACGCAGCACAATAGGGTCGGCGGAAATATTGTTGCGGAATGTGCTGATGTGCAGGTCGAATGTGTGGAAGTCATAAATATCCATCCACCGGCCGCCGTATGAGAGATTGTTCTCGAACCGGTTGTTGACCGGAAGGTCCTGCGTCTCTCCCGGAAGATTTGCAAGCGCGGGATACCGCGTTGTGTAAGGCGGCTGATTTCCCTTGACCTCCTTGAGCCGGTCGAACAGGGTGTTGTGAACACCGTCAAAATAATATGATGCCCACCCGCGCCCGCGAGCATCGAGATGAATTGACGGGCTGCACTCCACGTACACATTGTTCTTGACGATATTGTCCCTCCCGCCGCCGACGAGTGTTGCCCGCCCCGCCCTGTAGAATACATTACCGATCACGGTGAACCCGGTTGCCCAGTCATCGAGATAGACTCCCATGACTCCATGCAGGCCCGGACCCTTCAGGTCATGGAAATAATTGAAACGGATCACGTTGCCGTACCATGTGTAATCCCTGCCGGTGTGCAGTGCGCCTGCATCGCCGGATTCCTTTGTCACGCTGTGGACTTCATTGTATTCGATGAGGTGATCATTGCCCTTGACGTAAATGGCTTCAAACGGGGCATCGTGCATAAGGCAGTGGGTCAGCCGATGGCCTACGCCGTCGAGAATCACGGCGTACGCGCCTGTGCGGAGCCACTCTCCATAATGATGAATGTGGGTGTTGTGCACGAGGTGTCCCGACGGGACAAGTGTCGTGCGGTCTCCCCCCGAGAGAAGGATTGCCCCCCGTGCCATGTCCGAGATCTCGCATCCCACTACGGAATGTCCGGAGCCGCCGAGTATCTCGATCGCATCACTTGCACCGTTCCTGAACGTGCACCGGGTGAGCGAATTGCGTGAGCCGCCCTTCAGCGAGATGCACTGACCGCGGGTGCATTCGAATGTAATGCCGTCAAACATCACCTGTGCGCATTCATCGAGAATCGTAAGAGGCGCCTCCATCATGGAGGCTTCGACGTCGCCGTCACGCACGGGCCCCGGTGGTGCAAAGAAAAGCACTCCGGCCTTCCGGTCGATGTACCATTCTCCGGGTGTGTCGATCTCTTCCATGACATTGAGGAATCTGAATCTTTGATTCTTCGTGTATCCGTAGTGGTGATGCGGCTCCGCGAAGGTGATCTCGTGGCGTCTGTTGTCGATGCGTTTGATCCTCTGGTAGGTGTCACTCCAGTCGAATGTCCAGTAGCCATGGGCGATGATGTCGTCGACAGGAGCCCATGCGGCCGGCCGCTCACCCACATATGTGATGCGGCCGTAATGACGGCCGGCCGGCACACCATCGTAACGCTTCTCTCGTTCCAGGCCCTGATTGTACAGGGAGTCTCCGGATTGCGGGACATCGGCGATGTTGAGCCACCCCTGATTCGGATACCTGGCGAGATCCATCCGTTTGCCTTTGAAGAATATCTCAATCCCGGGGTTGCCCCTGGGTGCGATGGTACCGAATTCGGAGATGCCCTGCGCCTTAAGATCGGTCCGCAATACAGATTTGCGCATCCCGGCGGAAAGGCGATTCAGTTCGGCTGCATTTGTTACCGGGACGAGGCCCGTGACGGTTGTTGCGCCGGAAATCCTGGGCGTTGTGCCCGGAGCCGCTCTCCAGACGAGCCACCCTGCCTGCGGTACATCGGCAGCAGTGATGGCCAGCGGGCGTGTCATCCTGTATGTGCCTCCGTGGAGGAGAACAAGCACGGTATCCAGTGCCGCCGGGTAATCATGCGCGATTTTCCCGCCGGCCAGTCGGGCGGCGTCGAGTGTGGCAAGCGGCCCATCTGTGCCCCGGATGTTTGCTGACGATAGGCGTCCTGACCAGCGATCATTTCCCGCGGGGCTCACGTGGAGTGTATCGGTGCGGGCGGCAAGGAGGGTTGGTATGAGAAAAAGAGTGAGCAGCCAGGGACCAGGATTTCGATTCATGGGTGTTTTGGCGATAGGGAAGGGAAGGATTGTGAAACAAGTTACATAAGCGATATGAATTATGCCAGTCAACTGAGTAAGCCTGGCGCAAATGACTCGAAAGCCTGGGGAAAAAGCCTGGGGAAAAAGCCAGACTTTAAAGCCAGGGGAAAAAGTGTGACTTTATTGCCTGAGCATCGTATATTGTCTCCATCATGTTTACCGATCTGCCACTCGAACAGCTGCGCGCATATGCTCCCGCGCGCACCGAACCGCCCGATTTCGATCAATTCTGGCGGGCAACACTCGATGCGGCGCGCTCCGTGCCGCTTGCTCCAACCTTCACTCCCCATGAAACCGGCCTGAAAACTGTGGAAGTGTTCGATGTGACCTTTCAGGGGTATGCCGGTCAGCCGATCCGGGCCTGGCTTATTATGCCGGCCCACAGGGAGTTGAAACTTCCCTGCATTGTGGAATACGTAGGCTATGGCGGGGGACGTGCAAAACCGTTCGATTGGCTGACATGGAGTGCGTTCGGCTACGCACACCTCGTCATGGACACAAGAGGGCAGGGGAGCAGCTGGGGAGGCGGAGACACGCCGGACGTCGAGGACTTTCCTGCAAATCCGCAGATCCCCGGTTTCATGACGCGCGGAATTCTCTCACCGGTGACCTACTACTATCGCCGCGTGTTTACAGACGCAGTGCGGGCCGTGGAAACTGCACGCCTTCATCCGGCAATCGATCCTTCCCGCATTGCAGTGACTGGTGTCAGTCAGGGGGGTGGCATCACGCTGGCCGTTGCGGGACTTCTCCCTGATGTCGCTGCCGCTCTGCCCGATGTGCCGTTCCTCTGCCACTACCGCGTCGCCACAGAAATCACGGACCGCGATCCCTACTACGAGATCGTCCGGTTCTGCAAGATTCATCGGGACAAAATCGAGACGGTCTTTTCGACGCTCTCCTACTTCGACGGTGTGAACTTCGCTCCCCGTGCGCCGGCCCCTGCACTTTTCTCAACGGGACTCATGGACGACATTTGTCCGCCCCGTACGGTTTTCTGTGCCTATAACCATTACCGGGGTGAGAAGAGAATCGAGGTCTATCCCTACAATCAGCATGAGGGGGGGCAGAGCCATCACATGATCCGGAAATCGGAATTCCTGCGGGGAATTTTCTGACAGTTCGCAGCTACAACGTACACAGCAGGCGGAGAGCATAAGGTCACGCGCTTTCCGCCTGCTGTGTCATTTCAAATCCCGACCGGTAGAGCCGGTTCCTCAGAGAAGGTCTTGCCCCGGCGAAGGTCTCACTTCAACTGTTCGGGAGCAAGGGCCTTCACGACCTTTAACGCGATCTCGGTACCGACGCGATCTTGCGCTTCGACCGTAGAGCCGCCGATATGGGGTGACACGCTGACGCGCGGATGGTTGATGAGCGCCATCTCGGCTGCGGTGGGGGGTTCATGTTCGAATACATCGAGTGCCGCCGCTGCCACTTTTCCGCTGTTCAATCCGTCCAGAAGTGCATTCTGGTCGATAACGCCGCCGCGTGCGCAGTTGATGATCACCACCCCTTTCTTCATCATTGCGATCTCTTTTTCTCCGATGATCGGCCCTGCTTTCTTGTCGAACGGCAGATGCAGTGTGATGAAATCCGACTGCTGGAGGAGCCGTTCCTTTGTTGTGATCTCCACGAAGAAGTCCATCGGAGCGAACGGCGGATCGTGGGCAAGTACATGCATGCCAAAGCCAAGCGCGCGGCGGGCAACTTCCTTCCCGATGTTGCCGAGTCCCATGATGCCGAGGGTCTTTTTGTACAGCTCAATGCCCGCACCGTATTCCTTCTTGGGCCACTTCCCTGCATGCATCTCTGCTGTGCTCAAGTGGAGAAACCGGGAAACCGCGAGCATATGCCCCAAGGTGAGTTCTGCCACGGAGACTGCCGAAGCACCCGGCGTGTTCATCACAGCGATACCTTTTGCGGCGGCGGCGCCGGCGTCGATGTTGTCGAGCCCCACGCCACCGCGCGCAATGACCCGGAGCTTCTTGCCGGCTTCGATGACTTCCTTCGTGACCTTGGTCGCGGAACGGACGAGGATCGCGTCGTAATCGCCGATGCGGGCCAGCAATTCCTCAGGCGTGAGCTTCTGTTGCGTGACGTCGAACCCGGCGTCTTTGAGGATCTTTGCCCCTTCGGGCGAGATTCCGTCGGTGATAAGCACTTTCATGGTGAACTCCAATTCTGGGATCGGAAGGATTGAAAACAACGAAAGATAGCCAAATGCGATTCAAGCCGCAAGCGCGCGGCGCACCGGCCGCCTTGCTTGTTGCCGGGCGTTTGAGTAGATTGCCTCACCGTTTCGCCTTAACCATCCGAAATCCCATCCATGCCATGACTTCTCGAGAACGGGTCCGTCGCGCATTTTCCCACGACATCCCGGATCGTGTTCCCATTGATTACCTGGCGAACCCGGATATCGACCGTCGCTTGAAAGAGCATTTCGGCTTTTCCCCCGGCGATGACGAAGCTCTGAGGCAAATCCTGCACGTGGATTTTTTTGAGATCGTCCCGCCATATACCGGCCCGCAACTCCACGCACCGATTCCTGACCGGAAAATCGACCTCTGGGGCATACGGACCCGGTGGATCGAACACAGCGATGGCGGCTATTGGGATTACTGTGACTTCCCCTTGCGGGATGCCGATCTCGAGACCGTCGAGGCCTGGCCAATGCCTTCCCCCGACGACTTCGACTATGATGCAGTCCGGGACCTCTGCAGGACCTATCGCCACTACTATCTGATGGCCGGCAACCCCGGCGCCGGCGACATGATCAATACCGCCGGAATGATCCGCTCGCCGGAGCAAGTGCTCGTGGACCTTATGACCGACGAACCGGCATGTCTCCGGTTCATGGACAGGAAGAACGAAGTACAACTGAAGATGCTCGAGCGTGCGCTTGAGGCGGCACGCGGCGAGATCGACATGCTCTGGCTGGGAGAAGACCTCGGAACGCAGAGGGCTCCGATGATCAGTATCGACCTGTTCCGGAAGCATATCCGCCCGCGGCACCAGGCGTTTGTGGACCTCGCGAAGCATTTCGGCATTCCCGTGATGATTCACTCCTGCGGGTCCAGCAGCTGGGCCTTCGAAGATTTCATCGACATGGGCATTACGGTCGTTGATACGCTGCAGCCCGAGGCGCTCAACATGGCTCCCGCGTATCTCAAGCGAACGTTCGGCGACCGGTTGTCGTTCCACGGATGTATCTCCACGGCCGGGGTCGTCGCCACCGGCACGGTTGATGAAACCCGTACGATGGTTCAACAGACCTTGCAGACGATGATGCCGGGAGGCGGTTATGCATTTTCCCCGACGCACATGTTGCAGGACAACACTCCGACGGAGAACGCCCTGTTGATGTACGAAGAAGCCTTGAAGGCAGGAAAGTACCTGTAGAGAGCGACGGAGCATCATGGACGGTCAGTACTGATATCACACATCTGATATCCGGATGGGAATCAGCAGATCCACTTCAGGAGGCACTCTTATGGATATCGGGATCCCCCGGGAACACCGGGCAAATGAATACAGGGTCGGACTGACCCCTGCCGGGGTCGGGCTCCTCACGGCAATGGGGCATTCCTGTTATGTGGAAAAGGATGCTGGTCTTGGCGCGGGCTTTTCCGATCTGGACTACGAGCATCAGGGGGGGAAGATCGTCTATTCCCCGCTGGAACTCTACGCGCGATCATCTCTCCTGCTGAAGCTTGCGCGTCCGACCGCCGATGAGATCAGCATGCTCAACGAGGGGGCCGTGGTGATGGGCTTTCTCCACCTCGCAGTGTCGCGCCGCGAACGTGTGGAGACACTGCTCCAGAAGAAAGTCACGGCCATCGCGTACGACCTGATGCAGGCAGACAACGGGACGCTTCCCGTACAGCTGCCTCTCAGCCAGGCTGCGGGGCGCATGACGCCCGGGATTGCGGCGACGTTCATGCAGAATCATCATGGGGGGAAAGGTATTCTCCTCAGCGGCGTACCGGGAGTGCCTCCTGCTGAAGTCGTGATCATCGGGGCGGGAGCTTTCGGCTCCGCCGCCGCACACGCATTCCTTCGCGCGGGTGCGAGTGTGTATGTCCTCGACAAAGACCTGGCGAAACTCCAGGCGCTCGACGAAGCGCAGGGAATGAGTGGACGCCTTGTCACGATGGTCTCGCACTCCTTCAATGTCCTGAAGACAACACGATTCGCCGATGTTCTGGTCGGCTGTGTGCTTGTCCCCGGTGAACGGGCACCGGTTCTCATCTCGCGCGACCTGGTCAAACGCATGAAAGCACGCTCGGTCATCATTGATGCCTCCATCGACCAGGGCGGATGTGTTGAGACAAGCCGCCCAACCACACATCGTGATCCGGTCTACATCGAAGAGAACGTCATTCACTATTGCGTACCGAACATGACCTCGGTGGTTGCGCGCACGGCAACGCATGCATTCAATAACGCTGCGTGGCCGTTCATTCAGGAGATCGCGTTGCACGGGCTGGAACATGCGATCGAGGCCATGCCGCCGTTGAAGCGGGGGGTCATGGTGCACAAAGGTCATGTGGTGAACCCCACTCTTGCATCCTATCTGGGGATGAAAGGAGTGGCCCTATGAGCTTGCTGGACCTGATGCGCGAACGCACAGTCACGCCCGAAGAGGCCGTCCGGAAAATCCAGTCGGGAAACCGGGTTTTCCTCACGGGGAACGCTTCGGTTCCGCAGAAGATCATGGCGGCGTTTGTGGCCCACGCCAAGTCCCTTCAGGATGTGGAAGTCGTTCAGGTGTTGACAATCGGCAAACCGGATTATGTCGCACCCGAAATGGCGGGGCACATACGCGTGAATACGCTTTTCATCAGCGACGATGTGCGCCGGGCGGTGAACGAAGGGCGGGCGGACTTCACCCCCTGTTTTCTCTCTGAGGTTCCGCTGCTTTTCAGGCATGGACAACTTCCCCTCGACGTGGCGCTGGTTCATGTCACACCCCCCGACGAGCACGGGTTTTGTTCATTCGGGGTGGAAGTGGGTGTGACGAAGGGCGCGGCGCAGTCAGCGAAGATTGTCATCGCCGAAGTGAACCCGCGTATGCCCAGAACGCTGGGTGATTCGTTCATCCATGTGTCCAAGATCAACTATGTCGTGCCGGTGGATTACGCGCTCCCCGACACGGCGATGGGCGATCCGTCACCTATCGCGCAGAAAATCGCCCGGAATATTGCCGGACTCATCCCCGACGGGGCGACCCTCCAGACGGGCATAGGCGGCATCCCGGATGCCGTGTTGCGCGAGCTTACCAATCACAAACACCTGGGCGTACATAGCGAGCTGTTCTCGGACGGCGTGGTGGACCTCGTGGAACGGGGGGTTGTTGACGGGGAGATGAAGACCCTGCATCCCGGAAAGATGGTGGCCGGATTCCTTATCGGCACCAACCGGCTCTACTCCTTCGTGCACGACAACCCTATTGTGGAACTCCATCCGACGGAGTACGTGAACGATCCGTTCATCATTGCGCAGAACGCAAAGATGGTTGCAATCAATTCTGCAATTGAAGTGGATCTCACGGGGCAGGTCTGTGCCGACAGCATCGGCCCGCGACTGTACAGCGGTGTCGGCGGGCAGGTGGACTTCATCTATGGAGCATCGCGGAGCCAGGGCGGAGTCCCCATTATTGCATTGCCCTCGAGCGCAACCGTGAAAGGGCAGACCACGAGCAAGATTGTTGCAACGCTCAGGCCCGGCGGCGGCGTGGTCTCCACGCGCTACCATGTACGGTTCGTGGTCACAGAGCACGGGGTCGCCGAATTGTATGCGAAGACCGTACGCCAGCGGGTGCGTGCACTCATTGATATCGCAGCGCCGGAATTCCGGGAGGAGCTGGAAAGAAAGGCGAAGGAGATGATGTATCTGTGGTGACGTCGCCGCAGCATTTTCCTCGCGGGTTCCTCTGGGGAGCTGCGACCTCTTCGCATCAGGTGGAGGGGGGGTGCACGAACAACAACTGGTTCGCCTTTGAGTCTGCGCGTGATGCGTCGGGGCGTCCCCGGATCGCCGGCGCACAGAGGGCGGGCAACGCATGTGAGCAGTGGGAACGATTCCGGGATGATATCCGGTTGTTAAAGGAGATGGGGCTCAATGCCTACCGCTTCTCGGTGGAGTGGAGCAAGATCGAGCCACGTGAGGGAGTCTTCGACGATGCAGCGTTGACACATTACGGGGAAGTGGTGGACGCGCTGCTCGACGAGGGCATCACGCCGATGGTAACGCTCCATCACTTCACGAATCCTCTCTGGTTTGAGGAACGCGGCGGCTTTCTGAGGGATGATTCACCCGGCATACTCGCGCGCTTCAGCCGCAAGGTCTATGAGAGGCTTGCAGATCGCGTGCCGTACTGGTGTACCGTTAATGAACCGTCGGTCTATGCGGCGAACGGTTACGTGACCGGTGAATTTCCCCCGGCGGATTCGAATCTCCGGAACGCGGGTGTTGTTCTCGGCAACATGATGCGTGCGCACACGTGCATGTATCAGACGTGCAAAGAGTTCAACGCGTTGCCGCAGATTGGGCTGGCGACGAATGTGTTTCTGTACGAGCCGGCGCGGCGAATGCATCCGCTGGACGCGATCGCTGCACGGCTTGCGCAGAAGAATCTCAACGCGGAGATCTTCCGCTACCTTCTGCTCGGGAGATTGGATTTTCATTTTCCCTTCATGGTTCGCGTGCGTGTGAACTCAGTGCAGCCGGATGCGTTCGATTTCATCGGGCTGAATTATTACACGCGGTTCCGTCTCCGCTTTTCGTGGCATGACACGGGGAAGGTCAGACAGGTAGTGCAGGCGCCCCCGGAGCGGGTGACCGACATGGGATGGGAGATTTACCCGGAGGGGCTGGCGGAGTCTCTCCGGATGGTGGCGGCATGGACCCCCAAGCCGGTCTTCGTAACGGAGAACGGTCTGGCGGACGACAGCGACACGAAACGCGCTGGTTTTTTCCGGGATCACCTCCGCGTACTCGGCGATGTGCGGAGATCGGGGGTCAACGTGCAGGGGTACTTCTGCTGGTCGCTGCTCGACAATTTCGAGTGGGCGCACGGGTACACCAAACGCTTCGGCCTCTACCACGTGGATTTTGTGACGCAGAAACGCACGCTGCGTAAAGGAAGTGAAGCCATGCGGGAGTTCATCAGGAGCAACACTGCAGAATGAATACCAAGGAAATCGCCGGCGTCCTGGAGGAGATGGGAACGCTCCTTGAGCTCAAAGGGGCCAATCCCTTCAAGTCGCGTGCGTTTGCCAACGCGGCCCGTGCAATTGAAGGACTGCCGGGGGATGTGGCGGATGCCGTTGCGGCGGGAACGCTCCGGGAAGTGAAGGGGATTGGAGAGAGCATCGCCCGGATCATAACGGAGCTGGTGGAGAAGGGATCGTCGATCGAGTATCAGGAACTCCGCAAGGGTATTCCTGACGGTGTCTTGCAGATGTTGCGGATTCAGGGACTTGGCCCGAAGAAGGTGAAGATCCTCTTTGAAAAATTGGGCCTCACGGATATCGGCGATCTGGAAATGGCGGCGCGAGCGGGCCGGCTGGCGGAACTCGAAGGCTTCGGGCAGAAGAGTCAGGAAAATATTCTGAAAGGGATCCAGACCCTGCGGAGTCACGGGGAGAAGTCCCATTATCCCCCGGCCGCCTCCGCCGCAGGGATTCTTCTGGATGCGCTGCGGAAAGAACCCGGCATCATCCGCGCTGAAGTGGCAGGAAGCCTCCGCCGCCGTAAGGAAGTGGTGGGTGACATTGACCTGCTCGTCAGCTCGAGCGAGAAATCGCGCACACGGCTGATGGATCGGTTCACCGCTCATCCGGATGTACAGTCCATCCTGGCGAAAGGCGACACCAAATCCAGCGTCATGCTGAAGCAGGGAATTCACTGTGACTTGCGGATCGTGCGGGACGAGGAGTTTCCGTTTGCACTGAACTACTTCACGGGCAGCAAGGAACACAACGTGGAGATGCGGTCCCGTGCGCGGCAACGCGGCTGGAGTCTCAATGAGTACACCCTCTCGAAACTCGAGGAAGAGGAACCCGGCAGGAAACCGACGCGGCCGCCGGCGTGCCGTGATGAATCAGACATCTATGCGGCCCTCGGGCTTCAGTACATCCCGCCGGAACTCCGCGAAAATATGGGCGAATTCGAAGCTGCAGAGAAGAATGCTCTTCCGGTGCTCGTTGACGAACGGGATATCAAGGGAACATTCCATTGTCATAGCACGTACAGCGATGGAGTGAACACGATTCAGCAGATGGTCGCGGCCGCCCGCGCCAAAGGATGGGTGTATCTGGGGATCGCAGATCACAGCAAGGCCGCGGGATATGCCGGGGGGTTGAGCATTGAGAGGATCAAGGAACAGATCAAAGAGATCGATGCGCTGAATGTGAAGACGAAGAACTTCCGGATTTTCAAAGGAACCGAGTGCGATATCCTGCCCGACGGGAGCCTGGACTTTCCGGACAAAGTGCTGGCGCTGCTGGATTATGTCGTGGTGTCGGTCCACAGCAGCTTTGCGATGTCCGAAGACCAGATGACCCGGCGGATCATCAAGGCCCTCACAAGCAAGTACGCCACCATTCTCGGCCACCCCACGGGACGATTGCTGCTGTCACGGGAACCTTACCCCGTCAATATGACAAAGGTTATTGACGCGGCGGCGGACGCAGGCAAATGCATCGAGATCAACGCTCACCCCATGCGGCTGGATCTGGATTGGCGTCTGTGCAGGTACGCGCGGGACCGCGGGGTACGGATCGCAATCAACCCTGATGCACACAGTATTGAAGGGCTTAACGACGTGGCTTTCGGTGTCGGCGTTGCCAGGAAAGGATGGCTCCGCGCACAAGATGTGATCAATGCGGGCTCGGCGAGCGATGTGCTCGCGACGTTTGCGTCAACAAGGAGGTGAAAGGGATCATGAAGAACACAGCACGGATGTGGGCGGGACTGTTTCTCATCGGATTCGGCGTCCTGATGTTGCTTGACAGAATGGATATCTTCAGCTTCCGGGAGATAGTGAGGACCTACTGGCCCCTGATCCTCGTGGGGATGGGCATCTGGATAATTTTCGGCACGAGAAGAAGGGAAGGAGCCGGCGACGGAAGGGGAGTGGGTGTCGCGGGCGACATCGCGACCACGAATAGCAGTGAGTCGGTCCACGAATCGAATGTCTTTGGCAACGTTGCGGTCCAGGTCCGTTCCGGCAATTTCAAAGGGGGGGCAGTCACCACGGTCTTCGGCAATGCCGTTGTTGACCTGACGCAAGCTGCTGTCGGAATGGGAGAACACCGTCTGAAAGTCGAATGCGTGTTTGGAAAGGTGGAAGTAATGCTGCCGGCTTCAATCGTTGCGAAGGTAAAGGCGGACACATTGCTCGGTTCGGTGACGGTGAACGGTGAGAAGAGGGAGGGATTTGCGCCGGAGAGGGTTCTTACGCCTGACCTCTATGCCACCGCTCCGGCGCGTCTGTCCATCAAAGCATCTACGGTGATGGGAGAGGTCGTTGTCAATACTGTGCCGCCGAGGTGAGTGTGCCGCGTATACGTTTTGTCCCGTTGGGGAAGGAAAAAGAGATCAGGGTAGGGGCGACGATTCTCGCCGCCGCGAACCAATGCCAGGCGCCCGTTGGACAGTCGTGCAGCGGCGAGGGAAGCTGTGGCTGGTGCAGGGTCTCCGTGCTCGAAGGTGCAGAGCACCTTGCGCCGCCCGGATTGCTCGAACAAGAGCTTATGCGAACGAAGGAGTTCAAAGCCAATGAACGGGCTGCCTGTCTTGCCCGCGTTCAAGGCGATGTCACCATCACCACTACATACTGGAGCCATGAGTAGATACGAACGTCACGTGTTTGTGTGCATCAATGAGCGGCCCAAGGGGCATCCCAAGGGATGCTGCCTGGAAAAGGGTTCGTGTGCTGTCCGCGATGCGATGAAATCACTGGTACACGAACGTGGTCTGAAAGCCCTCGTGCGCGTCAACAACGCCGGGTGTCTGGATGCCTGTGCACACGGGATCTCTCTGGTCATCTATCCCGAAGGTATCTGGTACGGGGGAGTCACCGTACAAGACGTGCCGGAGATTGTCGACCGCACGATCATCAATGGTGAGGTCATCGAACGGCTGCTGATACTCGATCCCGGGTATTCTCCCGCGCGCATGCAATTTCGCCTGCTGGAGAAACCATGAAGCGACGCAGTGAAACACAGGAGGCACGGCGACAACGCGCAGCGCAAATCCTCCGGGTGCTCCGGAAGAACTTTCCCCGGGCGACCACCGCGCTGTCGCACACGGATCCGTTCCAGCTGTTAGTTGCCACCATCCTGTCCGCTCAATGTACCGATCAGCGGGTCAATATGGTGACGCCCAGCCTTTTCGCAAGGTACGCATCACCGCCTGACTTTGCCTCCGCCGACATTCATGAGCTGGAAGCTGAAATTCGATCCACCGGCTTCTTCAGGATGAAGGCAAGAAACATCGTCGCCTGCTCACGGGCTTTGGTCGACCGATTCGGATCGAACGTCCCGCAGACAATGGAGGAGATGATCACGCTGCCGGGTGTCGGCCGCAAGACTGCCAACGTTGTGCTCGGTTATGCATTCGGGATCGTGTCCGGCGTTGTGGTTGACACGCATGTCCACCGGCTCTCCCGGCGCATGGGTCTTTCCGCCGAAAAGACACCGGAGAAGATTGAACTTGATCTCATGGAGGTGTTTCCGCGGAGAGATTGGATCGACGTCGGGTCGATCTTGGTACTTCATGGCCGGAAAAACTGCAATGCCCGGAAACCCGTGTGCGAGACATGCCCGGTGAAGGCGCTTTGTCCGAGAATCGGGGTAGAGTAGGTGGTGCTCCTGCACTCGTTCCTCCTGTTGCGTATTTCTACACTCGTCCCATTTTTGCATAACTAAGAACCTTTTTGTGCCTACTTCTCATAGCTGCGAAAATCCATGTTCATATCCCCTCTTTTGATCGGATTTCGGCACCTCCCTGTGTAATCTGAGCTGGCACGGCATCTGTCCTTGAGTCCCGTGAAACCTCGCTTGTTCCCGACTCCAAACCTTCGCCGGAGGCACGTGAATGTTCATCCTTGAGGAAAGCGCTCTACAGGGACTCATCACGGCGCTGCAGGCAAAAGGGTACACTGTGGTGGGCCCGACCCTTCGGGACGGGTCAATTACGTTCGACACGATTTCTTCAATAGACGAACTTCCTCGTGGTTGGTCCGATGACCAGGAACCGGCACGCTACTCCATCACGCGACGTGATGATGACGCGCTGTTCGCCTACAATGTGGGTCCGCATTCGTGGAAGAAGTTCCTGTTCCCTTCCCGCCTGCGCCTCTTTGCTGCCACACGCTCGGGCAAAGCCTTTGAAGTAGACCCCCCCCTGGACGCCGACCCCCCGCGCTATGCCTTCCTCGGTGTCCGCTCATGTGAGCTGCATGCGATTGCACTGCAGGACCAGGTGTTCATGACTGGAACGTATGCGGACAGGAACTATGCCACGCATCGTCAGGGGGCGTTCCTCGTTGCTGTGAACTGCGTCAAGACAGGGGGGACCTGTTTCTGTGCTTCCATGAACACCGGTCCGCACGCGACGGAGGGATACGATCTTGCGCTCACGGAAGTCATAGGCGGCGGGCTTCATTACTTCGTGGCGGAGGTCGGGAGCAAGCAAGGGGAGGCGATTCTCTCGGAACTTCCGCACCGCAACGCGGAGCAAGAAGAAGTCGACCGCGTGCAAGCTCTCTGGAAGGAAGCTGCCGGGCAAATGGGCCGGACACTGGACACAGAGAATCTTCCTCGGTTGCTCACCGAAAATTATGAACACCCCCGTTGGGACGATGTTGCCAAACGTTGTCTGGCCTGTGCCAACTGCACGATGGTGTGCCCCACGTGTTTCTGCTCCACCGTGGAAGATCTTACGGACCTTACCGGTGAGCATGCTGAGCGCTGGCGGCGGTGGGATTCTTGTTTCACGACGGATTTCACCAGAGTTGCCGGCGGCAATATTCGCATGTCGACACGCACCCGCTATCGCCAATGGCTGACACACAAACTGGCGAATTGGGTGGAACAGTTCGGAAAAATGGGCTGTGTCGGGTGTGGACGGTGCATCACCTGGTGCCCGTCGGGGATTGACATCACTGCGGAAGCGACTGCGATCCGCGAAACCAGTATGACACCAACCCTTGAATAGAGGAGTCATGCCATGGAAAAAGAAGATCTGAGTCAATTGCTGCGGCAGCATCCGTTCCTCACGGGCCTCTCCGAGGAACACATGCAAACACTGGTGGGCTGTGCCTCGAACGAGCGGTTTGAAGAAGGTGCGATCGTCATGCATGAAGGGCAGGTGGCGAACAAGTTCTACCTCATCCGGACGGGCCGTGTGGCTCTCGAGATGCAGGTAACCGGCAAGGGAGACTTGCGCATCCAGACTGTCGGTCCGGGCGAGACCCTGGGTTGGTCATGGCTCATTGCCCCGTACCGCCAGCATTTTACCGGCGTGGTCGTTCTTGAGACACGTGCCATATCGTTGGACGGCGAGTGCTTGCGCGGCAAGTGCGAAAACGATTCGCACTTCGGTTATGAGATGCTGAAGCGTCTTGCCCAGGTCATGGAACGCCGCCTCGAAGCCACGCGCCTCCAGCTGCTGGATGTATACGGTATGCAGCAATCGGGAGTGACGCAATGACACTCACAACTGACGCTCTCCAAGAGAACGTCCTGGATCCCATGGTAACCCAGCCGGTAACGGTGCGCCGCACCCTCTGGGAGAACGATGACACATTTACGCTCACACTTGACATGGGTCCCCTGGGAGACGGATTTCACTTTCTCCCCGGTCAGTTCAACATGGTGTACGTATACGGGATTGGCGAGGTCGCGGTGTCGATCAGTTCCGATCCTGCACGTACGAACACGCTTGATCACACCATCCACCGTGTCGGGCTGGTTACGACTGCTCTTGCCCAGAAGAAGCGCGGAGACATCATCGGCATTCGTGGACCGTACGGATCGAGTTGGCCGATCGACGCGTGCCGCGGGAAGGATGTGTGCATTGCGTCCGGCGGAATCGGCCTGGCGCCCCTCCGTCCGATTCTCTACACGCTCCTGAAGAACCGTGAGGACTACGGGCGCATCATCATACTCTACGGTGGCCGGAGCCCGCTTGATCTTCTCTATCGTGTGGAGCTCGAGAAATGGGAAAATGACTTCAACGTGGAGGTTTTGGTTACCGTTGACCGCGGGGATTCTTCCTGGAAAGGGCACATCGGCGTTGTCACCTCGCTTTTTCAGTACATTAAACTGGATGCCCGGGCGACGGTGGCCTATGTCTGCGGTCCGGAAATCATGATGAAATACACCATTGATGAACTCGAACGCCGTGGTGTGCCGATGACGCAGACATTCCTCTCCATGGAGCGGAACATGAAGTGTGCCATCGGCTTCTGCGGCCATTGCCAGATGGGCCCCACATTCATCTGCAAGGAAGGTCCGGTGTATCCGCTCCCGCGCGTCCGCCCGTTACTCGACAGGAAGGAGCTCTGACATGCCGGCCAAGAAGCCGAAGATCGCCGTGTTCAAGTTTGCTTCGTGCGACGGTTGTCAGCTCTCGCTCCTCGACGCCGAAGACGAATTGCTGGCTGTTGCGGCCGCGGTGGAGATAGCGAATTTCCCCGAGGCAAGCCGGAGAGTGCTCAAAGGTCCCTACGAGGTCGGCCTCGTCGAAGGCAGCATCACGACTCCGCACGACGTCGAGCGCATTCGGGGCATCCGCAAAATGTGCCGCGTGCTCATTACGATCGGTGCATGCGCCACCGCGGGCGGAATCCAGGCCCTCCGGAACTGGAAGGACGTGAAGGACTTCACGCGCCTGGTCTACGCATCCCCCGAGCACATTTCCACACTGGACCGTTCGATGCCGGTGGGTTCGTATGTGCATGTGGACTTCGAGCTCCGAGGGTGTCCAATCAACAAATACCAGTTGCTGGAGGTTCTGAATGCATTTCTCAATAAGCGCAAGCCGAACGTGCCGACGCACTCGGTATGCGTTGAGTGCAAACTGAGCGGGACGATCTGTGTCATGGTAGCTAAGGGCTTGCCCTGTTTGGGTCCGGTCACGCAGGTCGGCTGCGGTGCGCTCTGCCCCTCATTTGACCGGGGGTGCTATGGCTGTTTTGGCCCGATGGACAATCCCAATCCCCCTGCGCTGAGCAAGCATTTGCGTGACATGGGTGAGTCGCGGCGCGACATCATGCTCCTGTTCCGCGGATTTAATGCATACGCGGAAGCATTCCGGAAGGAGAGCGAAGCCCATGAAGAATAGAGTGATCAAGGTCGATACGCTCGCACGTGTCGAGGGGGAAGGAGCCGTCTATATTAAGATCAGCGACGGCAAAGTGGTCGACACAAAATTCCGGATCTACGAGCCGCCCAGGTTTTTTGAAGCATTTCTCCGCGGCCGCAACTATGCTGAGGCTCCGGACATCACCGCGCGCATCTGCGGCATCTGTCCCATCGCCTATCAGATGAGTGCGGTCCATGCGATCGAAGACGCATTCGAGATCACCGTAGGCGGACAACTGCGCGCACTGCGCCGGCTCATCTATTGCGGCGAGTGGATCGAGAGCCATGTACTGCATGTGTACATGCTCCACGCACCCGATTTTCTGGGGTATGAGGATGCCCTCCTGCTGGCAAAGGACAAGCCGGATCTGGTGAAGACCGCTTTGCGCATGAAGAAGATCGGCAACGAGCTGGTACGCGTCATCGGCGGTAGGGAAATCCATCCCATCAATGTCAAGGTAGGTGGATTCTACCGCGTACCCCGGAAGAAGGATCTCAAGGCGCTCGTGGATGACCTGACGTGGGCGCGCGATCGTGCGGTGGAGACTGTCAGACTCACGGCAACATTCGAATTCCCTGATCTGGAACAGGACTACGATTTCGTCGCTCTGCGTCATCCAGATGAGTACCCGTTCAACGGGGGGCGCTTCATCTCAACGCGCGGACTCGACATTGCGATCCGGGAGTATGAGTTCCATTTTGAAGAGCGCCATATCCCTCATTCAAATGCACTGCATTCCGTCGAGAAGGGGATTGGCGCGTACCAGGTGGGCCCAATGGCGCGTTTCAATCTCAACTTCGATCTGCTGACGCCGATGGCCCGGCAGGTTGCACAGGACGTCGGTGTGCTGCCGCCCGTCAAGAATCCGTTTAAGAGCATTGTCGTGCGGAGCATTGAAACGGTGTATGCCTATGAGGAGGCGTTGCGGTTGATCGCCGAGTACGAAGAGCCCGACGCCTGTTCGGTGAAAGTCGAGCCACAGGCGGGACTTGGGTTCGGTGCAAGCGAGGCACCCCGGGGCACCCTCTACCACCGCTACCGTCTCGATGATGAGGGCATGATTATCGATGCGAAGATCGTGCCCCCCACGGCGCAAAACCAGCCGTCGATTGAATCGGACATGCGGAAGTTTGTTACGGCAAACATTGACATGGACCGGGAGAAACTGACCTGGCGCGTCGAGCAAGCGATCCGAAACTATGATCCGTGCATTTCCTGCGCAACGCATTTCGTCAAGATTTCGTGGGAATGACAGGCGCCATACTTCTTGCCGGGGTGGGGAACGAATACCGCTCCGATGACGGGCTCGGCATCTTCGCTGCGCGGGAGATCCGTCGCCGGAACATACCCGGCGTTGAAGTCCTGGAGTTCAATGGCGAAGGCGCGGCCATGATGGAGGCCTGGGAGAAGCACAGCTGCGTGGTTATTGTCGATGCAATCAGCTCCGGCGCAGCGATTGGGGATGTGCACCGCCTTGACGCCGTGAACGAGGAAATCCCCGCGGATTTCTTCCACTACTCGAGCCATACATTCGGCCTCGTGGAGGCCATCGCAATGGCGCGGGTGTTGCACCGCCTGCCGGAGACCTTGCTTCTGTACGGCATTGAAGGGAAGCAATTTGACGTGGGCATAGGCCTTACCGATGCGGTGTTGCGCAGCATGCCTGCACTCCTTTCAAACATTGAGAATGAGTTGAGACAGCTGTGCAATCGTCTCCCGGAAGCGACACCATGACACGCCCAGAAGCCCATGAGCTGCTCTGCGAGTTCACAAAGTCGGATGCCCTGCGCAAACATGCTCTGGCAGTCGAAGCCGCCGTCTGCGCGTATGCCGGAAAGCTGGGCGGCGACAGGGAAGAGTGGAGTGTCGCCGGTCTGTTGCACGACTTTGACTACGAGATGTATCCGCAGTTTCCCGACCATCCGATGAAGGGGTCGGAGATACTCAAGGAGCGTGGTCTGTCTGAGGAGCTTCGCCGCACTATTCTGTCACATGTTCCTGCAACGAATATTCCCCGCGAGACGCCTCTGGCGAAGGCCCTGTTCGCATGCGATGAGCTCGCCGGGTTCATCATGGCTGTGGCCGTGATCCGTCCGAACAAGATCGCCGATCTCGAGGTTTCTTCTGTGAAGAAGAAATTGAAGGACAAGGCTTTTGCCCGGGCGGTGAGCAGAGAGGACATTCAGAAGGGGGCCGAAGAGCTGGGAGTACCGCTGGACGAACATCTCGGGTTTGTCATTGCCGCCCTTAAGGAGCGTGCAGCCGACCTCGGGTTCTAGTCAGCAGGGAGCCTGCCGGACACCACTGCGATTTGTTTCTCTTGCCTTCGTTTCGTACATTTTCTGATTCAAGTTGCATACTCATTCCGGAGTCAAGAGACATGAAACGACTGATCTGCGTCAGTGTACTTCTTGGTTTTGTGCTCACCGTTGGCTCTGCACAGGAAGAGCCGATTCCGCCCAAGCGGTCGCGTGCCGTCAAGGTCGGGCTGTTCGGCGGTTTCACGCCGGGTTGGCTTCTTGTTGATATCAAGCCGGTCAATGCGTTCCTCCTTGCAGCGAAAGGGGCACCGCTTAAAGACGATGGTGTCTTCATGACCGGAGGTGCGGGTGCTGCCTACATCATGCTCCTTCCGAATGTTCGTGTCGGCGGAATGGGTTTGACGGGCGCAGTGAAGAGCACATCCATCGATGGTAATAGCATTCGGCGTGACGCGGAAATGCGAGTGGGTTTTGGTGGGCTCACGGTTGAATACGTGCTTCCGCTCATGGAACGGCTTGACCTTGCCGTTGGGGGCATGCTGGGCGGGGGAGGCGTGGATCTCACGCTGCGTCAGAGCAACGGGGGGAACAACACTTGGGTTGGGGAGCAGGATCTCTTCGGTCATTGGACGGCCGGTACGCCAGGCAACATGACCCGCACGTTGTCGGGGATGTACTTGATCTGGTCGCCGACGGTCAACATTGAGTATGCGCTGTTGCCCTGGTTAGGCATGCGTATCGGCGCGAGCTATGTCGGGATGGCATTCCCGTCGTGGACTGTTGACAACAATTATGAATTGCTTGGCGTGCCGAGCGATGTTTCGGGCAGGGGGTTCATGATACAGGCGGGTGTATTTGTCGGCACATTCTAGCGCGGGGTAATCCTGCAGTAGGAATTTTGTCTGATCGATGCAACGATAGGTCCGGCCGCGAAGCCGGACCTATGTGTTTTGTGTCAGGGTATTCAGGGCGGTGAGCAGCCGGTTATTTTGTTCTCCTGTCCCGATCGTAATGCGGACGCAGTGCGGCAACCCGAATCCTTTCAGTGGCCGGATGATGATGCCCCTGTGGAGGAGTTCCTGGTAGAGATGCAGGGCTTCGTCTTCGCTGGAAAGTGGGAGGCAGAAGAAATTCGCCTCGGTAGGGATGATCGAGTATCCCAGCAGCTGGAGTCCTGCGCCGAGCTGCCGTTTGCCGGCTGCATTCGCTGCGAGCGAACGGTGGAGGAACTCGGTATCCTTGAGTGCGCCGATCCCCGCGGCCTGAGCGAGCGAGCTGGGTTCGAAGGGGAGTTTCACCTTGAGCAAATTCTTGATCAGCAGAGTCATGGGCAAAACCGTACCCGATGCGTATGCCGGCGAGTCCGTACACTTTCGAAAATGTGCGAAGGGTGATCACATTGTCATAGCGATAGTGCATGGAATCGGGGTACGACGGGTTGTCGCGGGCGTATTCGAAGTAGGCCTCGTCCAGAATGATCAGCACATTGGAGGGGACGCTTTTCATAAACTGATCGAACTCGGGCCGCATGAAGATAGTGCCGGTAGGGTTATTCGGGTTGGCGAGATAGATAATCTTGGTGTGTGGAGTTATCCGGGCCGCGAGGGCTTCAAGATCAAAGTGGTACTGCTTGAGCGGCACGGTAATCATGCGGATGCCGCGGGAGCGGGCAAGCACGTAGAACCCCACGAATGTCCCTTCAGAAGTCAGCACCTCGTCATCGTCGCAGAGAAATGTGCGGATGATATTGGACATAATGCCTTCTGATCCACTGCCGGCGATGACGTTCTCGATACGCAGGTTGTATTGTCGCGCGAGCTCTTCGCGAAGATCGAGGCCGCCGTTGGGATAGAGGTTCAGATCAGCCGTCGCGCCGTCCATGGCCTTCAGGGCATTCGGCGACGGGCCGAGCGGGTTTTCATTTGAGGCGAGTTTCAGGACGTCGGCGATGCCGAGTTCGCGCTGGAGTTCGGCGATTGGTTTGCCGGGTTTGTAGGGTTCCAGGGATTCGATATACGGGGGGACGAGGGGCACGTGATGTCCATAGATGGGTAACAAATCAAGAACTCCGAAAAATGTACCAAGGGGAACAGGCAAAAGCAAGGATAGTCAGAGGGAGGGCATTCACACGGGGCGTAGCCACACGGAGGGAAATCACGAAAGGACTTGACTTAAGATGATCTGTTGTGTACGATTGAATTACACCCGCTCGTAAACAGTAGTTCACGCCGCGCCCTTTGAACAGGGCTTCACTCATGACCACCAATGATTCGCACCGATGCGCGCAGCCGGCCCTTTGGGCTGCGGCATACAAGAAGTATTTCCGGCTCTGGGTCAACCTTGCACTCACCGTATACTTCAATGTAGCAGAAGCGGAAGACGTGGTGCACGGGGTTCTGCAATCCGCAATGCTGCGGGAGGGGGAGCCGTTCGAATCCCTGGAGCACATCCGGAACTATGTTGCCAAGGCTGTTCTGAATCGTGCCGGCCAGAGCAGGCATCGAGCTGAGCGGATGAAGACGTGGGATGAGCAGGCGGAGGGACTATTCGGTGTTGGCCCTTCGTCGGAGGAATTGGAAGACAGGGAGCAGATGAGGATTCTCAGAAAAGTGCTTGTCGGCTTGAACAGCAGGGACTACGAAATCGTCAAATTGCGCTATTTCTTGGGATTGACATTCCAGGAAATCTCGGATCATCTGGGTTTGGCGTTATCGACGATAAAGAGCAGGGAGGAATCGGCGTTGCGGAGGATCCGGCGGCAGCTTCGCAAATACGGCGTTGAGGCTGTAATAATAGGGGGGAGAAAGGCGCACCATGACAAAGGAAGTAATCGACCGGGATAGGTTGATCGCGTTTGCCCGCGGGAAGTTATCGCCTGAAGAGTCCGAGCGTGTGCTGGCAGCGGTAGAGGCGGACGAGGTTCTCTCGCGGGAACTCGAAGAGGTGTTGCAGCTGATGCGGGCCACGGAGGCATTGGAAAATGAGAAGAGAGACGCTCACGGTCGACTGACCATTGGTGAGCCGGCGCTCAAGTACGTGTTGCGTATTGCGGCGGCGGTGGTGGTGTTGTTGGGAGCTTCTGTTCTGGTCAGTCAGCTCACGAAGGGGCCATATCACGATCTTGCCCGTGTTGACAATGTGGACCTCGGTGTACGCTGGCGCGGCGAAGCTGAAGAGCAGATCGAATGGGCGAGGCGTGAATTTGTGGGGGGGGACAAAGATGCTGCGATCCGGGAGTTGGAGCGGATAGTACAGATGCAGCCGGTCGGTGAGTCGATGTCGGTCGTGCACCTGATGGCGGGGCAGATGTTGCTGGCAACAGCGGAGCGGAGCACATTCGGTCTGTTCCCCCGGTACGACAGGGAACGGGTGGCGCGTGCCATGGATCATCTTGGGCTCGCAGCGCAGTCGACGAACAACCGGGTGGTTGAGGAGGCACATTGGTTGCGGATGAAGGGATTCTTGATGCTCGATGAACGCGAAGATGCGAAGATGGAGGGGGAAGAGGTGAAGAGAATGGGTGGGGAACATGATGTCCAGGCTGTAAAACTCCTTGACGAAATCCACGATCATTGACCTTGAAATGAATTCACTTGTCAAGTGGCTCACCATATGCCTCCAGGGCCTGGTCTGCATAAGTGACACATTTGGAACCACAGATCCGAATTCAGTGCATGATCACATCGCCCTTCGACAAATGGTTGGTAAAGGCATGTTTGCGCAAGCCGCTTTGCGCTGCGAAGAACTTATAAAGAGATATCCTGAATACATTAGCCTTTATGAGACGTATGCTGAGATTTCTCAGTACAATGGGACACTGGCGGGAGGTGTGGGCTTCCTGGAGGGCCGATTTGACGGGACTTCGCGGGGCGCGTTTCTTCACTATGGTTTAGGTTGCATGTACATGCGACTGGGTAGTTATGACTCGGCCCAGAAGGCATTTCAATACGCCTTGGACTTCGGAATTCGTGATCCAAGATTCGTGAGAGGGTTTGTCTACGCCTATGAGCGTGTAAACGGTGTCTCTCGTGCGGTCTCACATTATCAGGTGCTTTGCCAGAGGAAGCCAGATCGCGCTGATCTGTGGTATGGTCTGTGTCTCACCTATTGGGGAAGAAGTGACTATGTGAACGCGCTAGACGCAGCGCGAAGGGCGGCGACATTGGTCCCAGAAGAATTGCATTTCAGAATCGCAGTAGGCGTTCTCCTGTTTGCGGCTGGTCAAGATGAAAGGAAGGAGAACATTATTTCTGCCTTGATCGATTCTGCGAAGAGTCGCTATGAATTCGAGAGCCTTGGCTTGTTGAGGTCAACCCTCATTCGAGCATTCATACAAGAACAGCGTCTCGCTGAAGCGCATGCGCAAGTGGAGCTTCTGCTCAGCGAAATGTCTGCCATTGGAAACCTTCGGTGGCTAGGTTGGTCGCAAATACGTCTTGCTGAGCTCAATTTCATGGAAGCGGATTTCATTTCTTCACTCGGCAACGCAAGGAAAGCAATTGAATCTGCACGAAAGGAAGGGGACCATGATCTTGAAGGAGACGCAGGTTCTCGCGAGTTTGATTGCTTTATGGAGCTAGGCCGTTTTCGAGAAGCAATACAAAACGCACAGGTCCGTCTCCCCCATCGGATGCAAGAACAAGTCAACAAGCCGGCAAAGGCGTTTGCAGACAATGCCCGGGCGTTCATGGAGGTTGGTGAGTTTGAGATCGCGCTCGAATATGGAATAAGAGCGATCATGGCACTGGAAGGAGTTGCTTTTGATCCGACCGTTGCAGCCAGTGTCCACTCAACCCTTGGCCAGATCTACATGGGATTAGGACAATTCGCTGAGGCGCAGCGTCAATTTTCCCTCGAAGAGAAGATCATTCGTGCTCCGCTTTTTTCGCTACGGGATATCGCAGTTCTTCGGGGAAATCAAGGGAATTGCTACATGTCCCAAGGTCAACTGGCAAAAGCCGGAGCTGCATTTCGCGAGCAACTTGCTCTTGTTCGTAAGACCAAGTATTCGAGGGAGAGGGTATATGCCCTCGTAAACTTGGGCAACTACCACAAGGCACTTCGACATTTTTGGCGTGCGAGGGAGTACTTCCTATTGGCAATGAGTGAAGGTCAGCAAATGTCTCTCAGAAAGGTAGTTGCTCAAGCTGCGCACAACTTGGCGGCTCTGTCAGAGCATTTGGGTACTGAAGCGGAGACGATTGATTGGCTAAAAAAGGCGATTTTTGAATGGGAGAGAACAAATTGGCTGGCCAAGAGCGGACTTCTTGGCATTCGAGGTGCGGACGGAATAATCGGCGATTTCGAGCGGCTCATAACGCTACTTATGCGTGCCAATCGCAAGAGAGAAGCCTATTCAGTGACGGAGCTATACAATTCGAGCAACGGATCACTGCTGCTCAGTCGTGGACAGGCGAGACAAGTCGCAGCTTCGTACCCGATCCATCGGAGGTCAAGAGATGAGATCTCGAACAGGGTCGAACGAGGCCGACTGAAGGCGTATGTTCAACCCGAGAATCAAATGCCCAGTTATGTCCGTTCGATTGACGAATTCGCTGGTTTGCTTATGGGGGGCGAAGAGTCATTCTCGGGGGAGGACTCGGGGGATGCAAACTATCGTGAAAGCGAATCGGCGTCAATTCCGATGAATGGACAGACTTCGGACGAAGACATCGTCGATGGTGACGTCGCAGTCTTGTCGTATTTTGTCGGTGAGAACCAAGCATTCTTGTTTGTGGCAACGAGAGATACGCTTGAAGCTTTTCCCCTGGCAACGACGCGAGGGCGCATTAGAACTCTGATCAAACGTGTGGGGAGTTTCATCGATTCATCTCCGGTAGAATCGGCAGTCCTCTTGAATAGACCCTATTTTAAGAAAGCGACAGCAGAGACTCTTTTGACTGTACTCTTGTCTCCGGCATTTGGGATTCTGCCATCTGTGAAGCGACTCATCATAATCCGTGGTCACGACCTTGAAGCTCTACCTTTTGAAATGTTGCCCTCAACACTACTTGGCAATTTTAGCTTACCCGAACCCAAACCAAGATTCTTGATCGAAGAGTACGAGATTTCATACAGATATTCAGCGAAGCTACAGCAGCCGAATACAAATCCAAAGGATGCCAGCCAGCCATTCCTCTTTGCGCTAGGGTGCAGCACGATGCCAGTGCCCTCAAATGTCTCGAACACTGCTTCCGCTGTTAGGAAGAGTCCATCGAAGCCAACTGATGACGAGGTGCTACCTGAAATCATCTCAGAGCTCAAATGGTTGAAATCGGAATTCGGTGATTTAGCCGTAGCTGCGATTGATGGTGCGGCAAGCAAAGAGGTTTTTCTGAAGCACGCAGAACGCAGCGCTATCATTCATATTGCCTCCCACTCAAGGGCGTGCAATCAACACAGAGAATCAGGCTCAATCATGTTATCACCGGCCCAGCGAAACGAAGCGTCGGATTCTTTGAGCGTTCTTGATGTTTTAAAGATGAAAACTTCAGCCAAGCTTGTAGTGCTCAGCAGTTGCCGCACAGCGACCCCTTTCGAGGCTTACTCAAGGATTGACTTTGTCAAGTCATTTCTCATAGCGGGCGCAGGCAGCGTGATTGCCTCCGAATGGGACGTCGATGACGAGAGTACGCTCAAGCTGATGAAGGTATTTTATACGCATTTGAAGACTGGTGAACGGAAGAGCAAGGCGTTACAGGATGCTAAGAAGGAATTGATTGCGGCGGGGATGTGTAATCCTTATTACTGGGCATCGTTCATTCTCGTGGGAGATGAAAGGGAGATAGCATTCCCGACGAAATCGAAGATTCCTGCTTCGATTTCATGGGTCATCGCCGGCGTTGCCATCTTCATTCTTTGCGTGACCGTATTTGTTCATGAACGTGCGAGCAATTAGGGCAACAGATCGAATTCGTCCCTTGAGAAGAATAGGCAGGACAGGTAAGCTTGGCTAGAGGGTGAGTGTGAAAGGCGATATCGAAAAAGAGAGTAGCATGATGAACAAACAGATAACTGCAAGTATTTTGCGACGTGTATCGAGCTGATGTAATTCCAGGGTGGAAGTCTCCCTTCGGCCGGATCGTTTGAGGAATATGAACAAGACTATCGCCCAAACGAGCCAACCGCTCCAACCGAATTCACAATCAACACCGAACAGCGGAAGAAATCCCAACAAGCCGATAAGACATAGAAACGCCAGAACGATCTTCCCAAACATCTTGGCTTGTTTGGGAAGCAACGCACCTACAACGTGCCCACCGTCCAATTGGCCAACTGGAATGAGATTCATGGCGGTCACCAAAAGACCAAACCAACCTGCACAAAGGAACGGATAGTGGTAGATCTCATTCATGGGCGGTATGAAATCAGCTTGGCCCGCCACAATTTTGCCCAACATGGAATACAGCAAGGGAGCTCCAAAAGTGAGCCCACCTTTGGGTATGGATGGCATGCCAACATATTCTGGATGGATCGAGTACAAGTAGTCGATCGTGGGGAGTGTGGTAAAGCCATAAAGTAGGCAGAGGACGCTAGCCACGAAGCCTGCAATTGGTCCAGATGCACCGATGTCAAAGAGCGCTCTCCTCGAATCGATAGACGATCTCAGACGAATTACTGCACCTAATGTGCCAAAGGGGAAAACACCTCCGAGCATGAAGGAGGGAAACGGTAGGAAGTAAGGCAGGGTTGCATCGACCTTGTGAGCACGCGCGGCAAAATAATGTCCGAACTCATGAGTCAAAAGGATAAAACAGACAGCAACACCGTAAGGGATTCCCCGTTTGACGTCAGCCAGCTCGTAAGGGTTAAGGTTGAGCCACTGAACTCCCGCAAAGACTGTGGTGACGAAGGTGAGGGAGAAGAGGATCACGTGAAGGGCGGCTCTCTTCAGCTGCATAGATCTCAACTCTCCTGCAGGTCGCCCATGTGCGTCAAGAAGTACGAGTGTGGCGTTGCTTGGACCGCGTCTTCAAATGCCACCCACTATCTCTCATGCCCTTGGGAGATTTGAAATGAGAACTACTTGCACAGCTGGCTGCTCTGACAGCGGGGGCACTTGTGATGATCGAGCGCACTACTCGTCACGGCCGCGGTGGATTCAGGGTTGTTGGTGCACCGCTTGTTTTGGGACGGGGGGGATTCAATGTCGTCGGTGCACCGCTCGAGTAGGCGATCGCCCAATTGATCGCCAGGATACCAGCTACAGCCAAAACCAATGAGCGGAACTTGCGGGCGTTGCGGCTCATGTTTTCTCCTTCTTGATGCTTACTGATTATGATTCTTCGGATCGTTTGCTCGATGAGTGTCGGACAAAAAAGAATACACCACACCCTGGTTTGCCTGCTAACACTGCTGCGAGATGTAACTGGAGAACAATGAAGCAATGATCGAGGGTACTACCACGTTTCCGCCAACCGCCTGAGAACGGCCTGCAGAATATTGTTCAACTGTTGGTCAAATATATACATCCTCAAGGCTAGTGTCAAGTTTTTTCTTCTTTTTCGCACAAATTCACGCAAATTCCTGGCGCGATATTTGCGTGCAAACGTGTGATTTGGCTCACAAATTCGCCTATTTCATAAATTTTTGCGTTTCTTCGCTTGACTTAACACCATCCCCCTCCTATATTGCAGGCAGCCACAATAGCGGCTGGGAACGTGAACCTTAGCGGCAAAAATATCTTCAGGATCTGGATTTTCATCATGGCTGTCTACACCGTCCTGCTCCTATCCCTGGAGCACGAGCCGGTGAGCGTGTCTCTCTTCGCCCTGATTTCTATGGAGACGCTCAGCTTTCTGATTACTGTCGCCATCATACGCCGTGAGACGAGCACAAAGAACAAGATGATATTTGTCAACTTTGCACTGGTCTTCAGTACGGCGTTCCTGGGGATGATTGGTTCGTTTATTACACATTCGATGTTTCCCGATAACCGCTTTGCTAAACACCTTTTCGACCAATATACCTCATACGGGGCCTATGCATTCTTCCTGGCCTTCAGCATAGGGTACCTAGCGATCGACGTTCTCTTTCGTGACTTCAGAATATTCGCAAAGTACAGCGTAACCCTCCTGGTTGTCGGCGGACTCTTTGTGCTCTACTTCCACCCATTCCTGACGGACCCGATGCACTCTTACCACACTCAGGACATTCGGGACTGGAAGACCGTGGATTCCTTGAATAGTGCCTTCATCAAGACGCGGGGATACGGACCCAACGCTGAGGAACTTGCTCAAACGAGCCAGTTGTACGTGTACGACGGGAAGGACACGGTAGCCGTGCTTCAGCCTGAAGCAAGAGAACGCCGCATCGCCCAGCTGCTGCCCTACGTCGGCGACAATTACGGTCCGCTCGTGAACAAGCCAATCTTGCAGTACACAATTCAAATGTCAATCGTCGGCATCATTTTTTCGTTGCTCTTTTTTGGCTACCTCTACATGAAAGATCCTCCCCAGGGAGCATATATCGAAAAGATCATGTTCCTGTGGCTCGTTTTCTGCAGCATGGAGGTACTCCATAACTGGGGGGCCATCAACGCTGTCGAGTGGGAAACGCTGTCAAGCATCTTCTCGACAGGTCAATATGCTTCAAATGTGGCCCTCGTGTTCATTGCGCTCTATCTTTCGCTCCGACTACGGTTCATCACAAGTGTCAAGGGGGAATTTTACGAACAGGAATTGTCAGAACGTCCGGCAGGGGTTACGCGCTGGCGCGATACGCTGGACAATATGGTGGTGGAAAGCTTCTTCAACCGGCAGACAATCATGGGGAGGCTCTTTGCCGTGCCGGCCCACCAGCAACACCAACATTCACAACCTCGGTAGAACGCCACATGTACTGCCGTCAAGGGGGGGGCCATGGAGCATAGGGAACAGAAATCGGCCGACGATAAGAAAGGCCGGCCGCACTTCGAATACCCCATCGTCGGGAAAAGCAAGGCCGTCGATCAACTCATCAAACAGATTTCGTCGCTGGCAAAGAACCGCCGGGATGTGCTGATCGTGGGCGAAGCAGGCGTCGGCAAGGGGGCCGTCGCAAAGGATATCTATATCAGCGGCAAGGGCTTTGGCAACAACGGACCGTTCTTCTCCATTAACCTCTCCGTAGCGGACGACCGTGAGCTGGATTCACTCCTTTTCGGCCACGACAGAAGCGGACCCGGCGTCGGCTCGGCTCCACAACAGGGCATACTGGACCAGGGAGAAGGGGGCACGATCGTCCTGGAAGAACTGGAGGAAGCCAGCTTCCGCAACCAGCGCAAGGTCATTACGTTCCTGTCCGAACGTGTTCACCACAACGGACGACCTGCCACCGATCTGCGAGTCGTCATTACCATGAAGAGCGATCCTGCACTGCTCCTGCAGGAGCACAAACTCATGGATGAAGTCGCGCAACGCCTCCGGGAATTTGAGATCGTCGAAATCCCCCCGCTGCGCGAGCGGCTGGAGGATATCCCGATCCTTGTCAAACACTTCAGCTCCGAGATCTGCAAAGAACTCCAGATGCCGGAACTGGTCATCGATATCAACGCGATCGACGTCCTTGTGGCTCAGCCGTGGCGCGACAACATCCGCGGCCTGAAATCGGTGATAGACAAGTGCGTGCTGCTTTCTCGCGACGGACGCTTCATCCTGCCTCCAGAGCTGGTCGACGAGAAGTCGGAAGTCGCGAAAATGATCAACAACATTCTGGCAGGCCAGGAATTCATACTCGACAAGTCACTGGATGTTATCGAGAAGGGCATCATCGAACGATCACTTGAGAAGTTCGGCTTCAATCAGTCGCGGGCGGCTCAGTTCCTTGGTATGACGGAACAGACCTTCCGGTACAAACTGAAGCGATTGGGAATTGCCAGCGCCCGAACCAGGGCGTAGGAACTCTCGGGTGTTGCCCACGTTCCTGAAGCCGGGACAAGCGGTGATTCAAACAAACCAGCCCTCGCACTACGAGGGCTGGTTCTTTTTTTCCCCACTGAAACTCTGTTCCTTCCAGACCACCGTCCGGCCGGAGAGAACTATCACTGGAAAAATCAGCACGTACAAGAAATAGTAGACCTCATACACGGGGAAAGCAGGGAGCAAATCCCACCTCCTGAATGTGTAAAGCGACGGCAGACAGAGGAGGAGATCCACACCCACCTTCAATAGTGCGGCCGTCCAGACCAGGGGCCCCGGAGCAAAAACCACACCGGCCACCAATCCGGCATGCAACAGCCAGGCTCCAGCGAACATCGCAATCGTCTGCAGATTCATGTCGCGCCCACCCGTGAACCAGCGCTTTCGTTGACGGTAGAGCTCACGCCAGGTGGGGCACGCCTCGCTTTCGACAAGTGTCGCCGGATCAAGGGGAAAAATGGCTCGATAACGGGTGGTGGCCGTGACCGCGTGGAACAAGGCATAGTCCTCGGTGATGCTGAAGGGAATGCCCTCGTAGCCTCCCACGGCATCGTACGCCGCCTTTCGCACCGACAGATTGTTGCCAACGGCTGTCACGGGGAAACCCAGACGGTTGGCTCCGGCAGCGACGGAGAACAGGGCAAACCAATCGAGAGTCTGCATTGCCTCGAACAACGTCGCCGATCGAATGGCTGTAAACCCGGGCACAATGCCCACTGACTCATCGGTGTAATACTTCACCGTTTCGTCTACCCAGCCCGGTGGCACCGCGCAGTCGGCGTCGGTCATCATGATGATCTCGCCGGTTGCAATAGCCATGCCCTGCTGTAGCGCGTTCGCTTTTCCGCGGAGATGCCCCGTTCCCGGTTGTGCATTGTGCAGCCTCAGAAACGGGCAGAGGTCAAGATACTCACGAACGATGTCCGCTGTTGCATCCGTGGAACGGTCGTTTACGAGAATCACCTCCAGAAGCTCCCGGGGATACCGGAGACGCGTGACGGCATCGAGGCAGCGCCGGATATTCTTTTCTTCATTGCGGGCAGCGATGAGCACGGAAACCCGCAGACGAATTCCACTGTTATGTGGATAACGGGCAAAGGCAGCGCCGACGGTGAAAAACAACATCCCGGCTGCGTACGCTACCGCAAGTATCAGGAGGGTCAGAACAAACATGCGTTGCGGAATTTTCGCGATTTGAATTTTTTTCAGAATACAGAATTCCCCCAGCGAATGCAAGCTGCAGCAAACTTGTCTTTCTGCCAAGTTTTCCTATATTTGTATCGTCTAAAGCACTCTCACCAACTATCCATAATTGTGATGGAGGTTCCAATGAAACTCAGGTCAATGCTGGCACTTGTTGCCCTCGTGCTGTTTGCAGGAGTCGCCTTTGCACAGTCGATCGAGACCGGTGAGTTTACCGCTTCCCCCAACCAGGAAGGTTTTTCGCTGAATACCGGGAAGGGTGATCGAGTATATATTGAGACCATCGCTTTTGACAAAGGCTTCAAGGCACCCCCCAAAGTCCATGTGTTCCTCTCCGGATTCGATGCAAAAGGCGATGAGACCGGCGTCGTGCGGGTCCACGTCAGCGCGTCAAAGGTCACCAAGACCGGCTTCACACTTCGCGTAAAGACCTGGGGTGAGAGCATTGTCGGCTCCGCATGGGGCACCTGGATGGCAGTTGGTGTGAGGTAAGAATCTTGAGCTGCACGCTGCATCCCGCTGCGGGCTGCCGTCCGACGGTAGCCCGCATCTGTTTCTGAAAGGAATGAGTCTATGAAGGAGTTGTCTTCGGATAAGCCCCGTTGTCATTGCGCCATTTTCGGTGTCTATGGTCACAACGCAGCCGCTCAACTCAGCTACTACGGATTGCTCGCGCAACAGCATCGCGGTCAGGAGGGTTCGGGGATCGTCACTTCCGAATTTGATACCACGCAACAACGCTACCGGTTCCATCTGCACAAAGGCGTTGGGCTGGTTGACGATGTCTACAGCGACCGCTTGCTGCTCACCGAGGCGCTTCGCGGCACCTCCGCCATCGGCCATAACCGCTATTCCACGTCCGGCTCGGCCGACAACAAGGCGAACATCCAGCCGTTTACGGTGATGTATAAAGGAGGCAATCTTGCCATCGCTCACAACGGCAATCTGACGAATTTCCGGGAAATCCGAAAACGCCTCCAGGATTCCGGGACGATATTCCAAACAACGTCCGATACGGAAGTCATTCTCCATCTCATCGCTCGCAGCCCGAAGACCGATCAGCTCGAACAGATCCGCGATGCACTCGCACAGGTACGGGGCGCATATTCACTTGTGATTCTCACCGACCACGGGTTGATCGTTGCGCGAGATCATCACGGGGTGCGTCCGCTGGCGATCGGACGGAAGGATGGGGCATTCTTCGTCGCGTCCGAGACCGTCGCGTTTGACATCATCGACGCTGAATACGTTCGCGATGTCAAACCCGGCGAAATGGTTGTCTTCGACGACGAGTCCTTGCGCACCGGCGAAGGAAAATCCTCCGTCATCCCCGGCGAATCCGGCATGCCGCATCACTGCATCTTCGAGTTTATCTATTTCTCCCGGCCGGACAGCCAGATATTCGGTCACAGCGTGGACAAGGTGCGGCGCAAACTCGGCAAGACTCTTGCGCTGGTGCGTCCGGTGGTGCCGAAGAATCCCTCAGATAAGGTCATCGTCATCAATGTTCCCGATTCGAGCAATACCGCCACCATGGGGTTCGTGCAGGCAACGAACAAGCAGGGAGGCAACGCCAAACTGGAGATCGGCCTGATCCGGAGCCACTACATCGGGCGCACATTTATCGCGCCCCGGCAAGAAGTCCGGCAGAACAAAGTGAAGATCAAGTTCAATATCGTCAAAGGTGTGTTGAAAGACCGCGTTGTAGTAATTGTCGATGACTCCATCGTGCGCGGTACGACGTCCAAGCAGCTTGTACAACTCATCCGGCAAGGGGAGCCGAAAGAGGTGCACTTCCGCGTGACTGCTCCGCCTATTACGCATCCCTGCCATTATGGGATGGACTTTCCGACGCAGCATGAGCTGATCGCACATCAGTTCGGCGGGGATGTGGATGCGATAGCGAAAGAGCTCGGCGTCGACAGTCTGGGTTACCTGACCATCGACGAGCTTCTCGCTTCAGCACCCGCCGAACACGGCGAGCATTATTGCACCGCATGCTTCAGCGGAAAGTATCCCATCCCCATCGACGTCCAACAAAGCAAAGATGAGAATGAGGCGTGAGTTTTGGACGATACCGAATGCACTCAGTATTCTCCGCATTCTGCTTGTGCTCCCGTTCCTGGCGGCGATCTTTTCTTCAGGAGCGGATGCCCGGTGGTGGGCACTCTTCTGGATGGGCCTGGGTGTCCTGACAGACAAGCTCGACGGCGACGTCGCGCGCTGGACCCACAGCGAGTCAGAATGGGGGCGCATTCTCGATCCACTTGCCGACAAAGTGGGCGTCGGAGCGGTTGCCCTCGCATTGCTCATCAAGGGTTGGCTGCCACTCTGGTTTGTTGTCGTGCTTCTCTTCCGGGACACGGTGATTCTCATCGGCGGGTTAGTGATCAAACAGAAAACCGGAGAGGTTATACCTTCAAACATGGCAGGGAAGTGGGCCGTCGGCGTGATCGGCGGGACATTGATTGTCGCGATCGTTGATTACACCACGCCGTTTCTCTCTTACTGCATAGGCCTCAGCCTTGCCATGGTCGCGCTTTCGACCGCGGGCTACCTGAAGCGATTCGTGCAGATCATGCGCGTGCAAAAGGCAAACTGACGACTGATGGGACTACTCGACAAGATCGGTATGGGCCGGCTCCGGGAGGGATTGTCACGGACCCGGGACGGACTTTTCGGCGCGGTGACACGGATAGTGACCGGCAGTGTGAAGATCGATGAGCAGTTGCTTGAGAACATGGAAGAGACACTGATTGCGGGCGATGTCGGTGCTGGAACAGCCGTGGAGATCATGAACGCCCTGCGTGAGCGGTGCAGGAAAGATCAGGTGAAGGAAGCTGCGGCGTTGCTTCCTCTCCTTAAAGAAGAAATCACCACCCGGTTGCGTGCGGCTGCGCCGGTGGGAGAAGCGCCATTCGCTCTCCCGGCTGCCCGTCCGTTCGTCGTCATGGTGGTCGGCATCAACGGAGTGGGAAAAACCACAACGATCGGGAAGCTTGCGCACCGGTATGTGGGGCAGGGGTACCGTGTCATGATTGCGGCCGCCGATACGTTTCGCGCAGCGGCGAATGAGCAGCTCGAGATCTGGGCAAAGCGGGCTGGTGCAGAGATCATACAGCAGAAGCAGGGTGCAGACCCGGCCGCCGTCGCGTTCGACGCCGTAAGTGCCGCCGCTGCACGCGGATTCGATGTGGTGATTATTGATACCGCCGGGCGACTACACACGCGAACGAACCTGATGGAGGAACTCCGCAAGATCCACCGCGTGGTCGGCCGTCACAGCCCTTCGGCGCCTCACGAGGTGCTGCTGGTGATCGACGCATCAACCGGTCAAAATGGCTTGCAACAGGCAAAGCAGTTCAGCTCCACGACCGGTGTCACGGGGCTCGTGCTGACCAAACTGGACGGCACGGCGAAGGGCGGCATTGTGCTCGCCATCGCACATGAATTGGGGATTCCCGTGCGCTACGTCGGTGTGGGCGAACGTCTGGACGACCTGCAGCCGTTCGACCCACAGCAATTCGCGGAGGCGCTGTTCGAGGGATGAACGTAACACACACAGAGAACGCGCCGGCATCACCCAGGCGGCGCGTCGAGGTCCTGCCGGACCACATTGCCAACAAGATCGCCGCCGGTGAGGTGATCCAGCGGCCGGAGTCTGTGGTCAAGGAACTCGTGGAGAATGCTATCGATGCCGGCGCACGTTCGTTGCAGGTGATCATCAAAGGCGGAGGCACCGACCTTGTGCAGGTGGTAGACGACGGATACGGGATGGACGAACGGGATGCGGTGGCATCGTTTCTCCGCCACGCCACGAGCAAGATCGTGCGGTACGAAGACCTCGAAGAAATCGGCACGTATGGATTCCGCGGAGAAGCGCTGGCATCCATCGCAGCTGTCGCGCAAGTGGTCTTGACAACGCGGCGCCCCGAGGATGATGTTGCAGTTGTCGTGCGCGTACATCCCGGCGGGGAAACCGAAGTCGCACGTGATGCGCGGCCGCCTGGCACCACGATCACGGTCAGCAATCTCTTCTATACCGTTCCCGCAAGAAGGAAATTCCTCAAGAGTACGCAAACAGAATTCCGGCATGTGCACGATGTCCTTGTCCGCACAGCGCTCTCCCACCCGGAATTGACGCTCGACTTCTACAGCGACAACGAGACGGTGTTCCGGCTGAAGCCGTCAACCGTGGAGCAGCGCATTATCGATCTGTTCGGACAACGGACCGGCGAATCCCTGTTGTACGTGGCAGAGGAGTCTGAGTTCCTCTCGGTCTCCGGGTTCGTCGGAAAACCGACGTACGGACAGAAGACGCGGGCACATCAGTATCTGTTCCTTAATGGCAGATATATTGCGAACCGGAACATAGCGCACGCGGTCCTCGGTGCGTACGAGCATCTGCTCGAGAAGGGCTCCTTTCCTTTTTTCATCCTGTTCCTGCAGATTGATCCCCGGCGTGTCGACGTGAACATCCATCCCTCGAAGATGGAAGCGAAATTTGACGACGAGCAAGGGGTCTACCGCTTTGTCGCCGCGCTGGTGAGGAGGGCGCTCGGTTCCTCGGGAGCCGTTCCGGCAATGACGATCACGGGTGGGATGGACGGCGGCGATCCACTCGGGCTGCGGTTCACAGCGGCTCAACACGGCGGCGAAGCTCGCGGGTTCTCGCCGACACAATGGTTTCCGGACGGGCGGGTGAACAGAGAGACCGGGGAGATCCTGCCGCCGCTGGAGTTCGACGGTACGGGGCCGGCGGTCGCGAACGGAGCGGTGACGCAGGGTGAATTCACGGCGGATGATGAACCGGGACCTTTGCTGTGGCAAGTGCACAACAAGTACATCCTGTCGCAGATCAAGAACGGCATCATGATCATCGATCAGCATGTTGCCCATGAGCGTGTATTGTATGAGAGGGCACTTGAGAGACTGCAGCGCGGTCTGCGATCATCACAACAACTGCTGTTCCCTTGCACAGCGCCGTTCTCTGCGTCCGACTATTCGCTCATTGAAGAACTCCTCCCGCAACTCGAAGAGCTGGGATTTGACATCAAGCCGTTTGGCAAGAATACGCTGATGATCGAGGGTGTTCCCACTGACGTCCGTCCGGGCCAGGAACACTCGATTCTTGACGAGATGCTCGCGTTGTACAAGGAGTACCGCCGGGAAGCACCAACGGATGTACGTGACAACCTTGCGAAGTCGTTCTCCTGCAAGTCCGCCATCAAATCGGGAGATTCGCTGACGGAGCAGGAAATGCGTTCGCTGATCAGCCAGCTTTTCGCCACGCGAATGCCCTATGTGTGTCCGCACGGCAGGCCGGTGGTCTTGCGTATTCTTACAGAGGAGCTCGACCGCCGGTTCGGGAGGCGTTAACCTTCCGCAGTCCGGCCGGAGGAGGCAGGTCCGACCGCCATATTGCAATTCGTGCGGGTGCTTCGTAAATTCATACGATATATCGTTTTTTGTCAAACTCTAGGAACAGGCAATGGGGAAAGCAACGGTAGCGGTTCTGAAAACAACACCTCAAACAGTGCTTAGGGACTACGAGCGTCTTGCCGAATTGGCGGGAATGAGTGCCGCGCTGGACAAAAAGGCCCCGACGATTCTCAAGGACAATATTTCCTGGCATTTCCCCTTCCCGGCGGCGAACACCACTCCTTGGCAACTTGAGGGCGCCATCCTTGCGCTGCAGAAGTCGGGCTTCCAGGACATCACAGCCGTGCAGAACAAGACTGTTGTCACCGATGCGTTCAAGGGAGAGGATCTCAACAAGTACGTTCCGCTCTTCCGGAAATACGCGATCCCTGTGCGATTCAACTTCCGCGAAGAAGACATGAAGTGGGTGGCCTACAAGCCCAAGAAAAAGATGCACGTACTCGACAAGATCTATCCGGAAGGGATCACAATCCCGGACTATTTCTTTGGCAAGAATATCGTCCATCTGCCCACGGTGAAATGCCACATCTATACAACGACCACCGGCGCCATGAAGAACGCCTTCGGCGGTCTGCTCAATACCAAGAGGCACTACACACACTCCTGGATCCACCGGACGCTTGTAGATTTGCTTGCCATCCAGAAGGAAATCCACACGGGGTTGTTTGCGTTCATGGACGGCACCACGGTGGGAAACGGACCGGGTCCGAGAACCATGTACCCGGTTGTCAAGGACTACATTCTGGCGAGTACCGATCAGACGGCCATCGATGCCGTTGCGGCGAAGATGATGGGGTTCGACCCGCTCTCTCTTGAGTATATCCGGGTTGCCCATGAAGACGGATTGGGTGTCGGCGATGTCCGCGACATCACCATTGCCGGTGCCGACATCTCAAATGAGTCGTGGGGGTTCCACGTGGGGAATAACCTCGCAAGCATGGCGGGGCATCTGACCTGGTTTGGACCGCTCAAAGGTATGCAGAATCTGTTGTTCCACACCCCGGTGGTCAACCTCTTTATTTTTGCATCGGAATCGTATCATGATTACTATCGCTGGCCTGTGAAAGACCGGCGGACATTTGAGAACTGGCGTGCGACGACACACTGGGGAAAACTGTTTCAAGAGTACGAAAAACTTTCACCGGCCCCCGTCGGCGTGAAGTCGTAGCGGGAGCACATATGTGAATTCGAAGACGCGCGCCGAACTGGCGCTCCTTGCCACGACGTTTCTCTGGGGTGGGACGTTTCCGGTCGTCAAGATCGGGATGATCTATATATCTCCGGTGTTGCTGATCGCCGTGCGTTTCGTTGTGGCGACCATCGTGTTGTTGCTTTTCTTCCGCCGGAAGATCTTTCCGATCCCCGCTGCATCTGTGGCGAAAGGTGCGGTGCTCTCACTGTTTCTTTTCCTGGGCTTCGTTGCGCAGAATATCGGTCTGACCATCACCACGGCATCGAAGTCCGCGTTTATCACGGGGATGATGGTGCTCTTTGTCCCGCTCCTCCAATTTGTGATCGAACGCCGACCGCCGAAATTCGGCAATGTCCTGGGAGTGGGGGTTGTCGCGGCGGGGCTCTGGTTCCTCACGTCGCCGACTGGAGCGGGCTTGAATGCCGGAGATGCACTGACGCTCGTCTGTGCCGTCCTATTCGGCGTCTACATCGTCTATCTCGATGTGATTTCCCGTGACATGACGCCGCTGCAGCTCGTGTTCCTGCAGATGTCGTGCACCGCGGTGTTCGCGGTGGTTGCCACACTCGGATTTGAGACACCATCGTTCCGGTGGTCGACGGAAGGTGTTGCGGCGCTGCTGTATCTCACAGTCCTGGCCACGCTGTTGACGACGTACGTGCAGACGCGGTTTCAGAAGGACACGACCCCCACGCGGGCCGTCGTGATCTTCTCCATAGAGCCGATCATCGCCTCGGTGTTGGCGGCGTTGATGCTCGGCGAGCGGATGGGCACGTTGGGGATGCTCGGCGGCGCGTTGATCATCGTGGGCGTGCTCGTGTCGGAGCTTTCCGATGGAGTGCCGTGGCTGAACCGGGCGGTAAGAGGTGATTCTTGATTTTCAGTGCATCCGGCCGTACACTTACATACGTGTCATGAATGTCCGTGCGCACATAATTGTCAGGGGGATGGTGCAGGGCGTGGGGTTCCGGTGGTTCGCGGCGCGGGAAGCGCAGAAACTCGGTCTGGCGGGATTCGTGTGCAATCTCGCCGACGGGGGTGTGGAGGTGGAAGCGGAAGGGGAACGCGGCACCGTGGAACAACTCATTGCCCTCCTGAAGGTGGGTCCGCGTGCCGCAGACGTCCGGGATCTGCATATCACCTGGCAGCAACCATTGATGGAGAGAATCCGCTTTGAAATCCGCTGAATCTCATGTGCCCCGCATCGGGTTCGGGTACGATGTGCACCGGCTTGTGGACGGCCGGCGGCTCGTGCTGGGCGGCGTAGAGATACCTTCGACGATGGGTCTGGAGGGGCACTCTGACGCCGATGTGCTTGTGCACGCCATTTGTGACGCGTTACTGGGGGCCGCGGGACTGGGGGACATCGGCGAGCACTTTCCGAATACGGATCCGCAGTACCGGGACATCTCCAGCCTGACATTGCTCGGCCACGTCGGCAGGCTTCTTGATGCCCGGGGATACGCGCTGGTCAGTATTGATTCCACCGTGATACTGGAGCGACCGAAGATTCTACCGCATGCAAAGGCTATGTGTGCGGCCATCGCGGGCACGCTCGGTGTCTCTCCCGCGCTCATTTCGATCAAGGCTACGACGAGCGAAGGGCTAGGCTTCGTAGGCCGGGGTGAAGGTGCAGCAGCCCATGCCGTGGCCGCAATCGTGCACTCCTGACCGGCGACCCGACTCAACCACGAGAGAAGGCGATGCAGGAATTTTTCCAGTACCTCAACACTATCGACCCGCTCGTCGTCTATGGACTGATGCTCGGGCTCGCCCTTGTGGAAAACATTTTTCCACCCTCACCGAGCGACATGATGATCATTGCGGCCGGGTCGCTCGTCGGATTGGGAAGGTTGGATTTTTTCGCAGCGCTCCTCAGTGCGACAGCCGGGAGCACGCTCGGGTTCATAATCATGTACAAGATCGGCGATTGGTTCGGGGACCACATCCTGGAGCAGGGGAAACTGAAATTCATCCCCATTGAGGCAGTGCATAAAGTGGAGAAGTGGTTCGCGCGCTACGGGTATGCCGTCATCGTGGTCAACCGGTTTCTCACGGGCACCCGCGCTGTGGTGTCGTTCTTCGCCGGGATGTCCGAATTGAAACTGACGACGACGACAGTGCTCTGTGCGGTGAGTGCGCTCGTCTGGAACGCTGTGCTCATCGGCATCGGGTACTACCTCGGCCACAACTGGGATCGCATCAACCTGCTGCTGCACACCTACAGTCAGGCCGTGACGGCGATTGTGATCATCGTCGTCATTCTCCTCGTCGCGCGCTACGTTCTTGGCCGGCGCAAAACCGGTGCAGGCCAGGCATGATCGAGTTCCTGTACACTCTGGACGTCGCCGTCTTTCACTTCATCAACGGGGCATTGAGCACCGCGGCCGGAGATCTGTTCTGGCCCGCCGTCACGGATTATGATAAGATCCTTGCTGTACGCATTGTCCTTGTCGCCGTCTGGCTCTGGCTCATGATCAAAGGGGGGAAGCGCGGGCGCACCGCGGCACTGCTGCTGGTAGTGGTGATTGTGTGCTCGGACCAGATCAGCAGTTTTGTGGTGAAGCCGCTCGTGCAGCGACCGCGTCCCTGCCACCTGGTCGACGGAAGACCCGCGGTTGCGGACGTTCACCTTCTGGTCGGATGCGGCGGCGGAAAATCGTTTCCTTCATCGCATGCGGTCAACAACTTTGCCGTGGCCACGGTCTTTGCCCTCTACTATCGCCGCTGGCGTTATGCCTTCTATGCCTGGGCGGCACTGGTCGCCCTCTCGCGGGTATTCGTCGGGGTGCACTATCCTTCTGATATTCTCGGCGGCGCGCTGATCGGCGGCATCGTTGCCCTCATGATCGTCGCCACCTGGCGCGCAGTGGCACGCCGCTGGCTCCCCGCGCTTGCGGTCGACATTCCGGCTCGGGATACGGCATGAGCACGGCCGAACGACATACGGAGCGCCGCAGGATGTACCTGCTTGCGGTATTGTCGGGAGTGTTGCTGGGACTCTCATTCCCACCGTTTCCTCTCGGGCTCTTTGCCTGTGTCGGCCTGGTGCCTCTGCTGATTGTTCTGAACGCGTTTCCCCATCCGAAGCAAACCTTCCGCTTCATGTACGTTGCGTTGTTCGTGTTTCATGTCATCACGCTGAATTGGACGGGCGACTATGTCGAGGCGAACGATGTCTACATGATGATCGCCGGGGCGGTCACCATGGTCGTTCATCCTCTCTTCTACTTCCTTCCGCTCGGGGCGTACGTCGTCATCCGCCGCCATCTGGGCGAACCGGTGGCGCTCACCGCACTGCCATTTGCCTGGGTCGGGTACGAGTATACTCACTCCCTTACCGAATGGTCGTTTCCATGGCTGACACTCGGCAACAGCCAGTCGTATGACATAGGCAGGATTCAGTTCATCGAGTGGACCGGGGTGTTCGGGGTGTCCTTCTGGGTGCTGGTGCTGAATGTGCTGGTCTACCTCATTGTGCGGGCACTTCTGGAGCGGCGGTCCTTGCGGTCACGTCCGGTCATCCTGCCCTCGTTGCTGCTCGTTGTGCTGGCGCTGATTCCCTCATTACACGGGTGGATAGTGCTGCAGGGGGAAGAGCAGGAGAGCTCCCGGGAGCGCGATTCCATTGCGGTGGGCATCATACAGACAAATATCGATCCCTGGGACAAGTGGAGAGCGAACGGCTACGCCACCGTTGACCTGTACATGCGCATGACCCGGGCACTGGTGGAGAGTACTGCATCCTGCAAACCAGATCTGGTGCTCTGGCCGGAGACCGCCTTTCCGTTTGACATCATGAATCCCGCGAACAGTGATCTGCTTGCCTCACTGCAGCATCAACTGGGCGTGTGGGATGTCAGTGTGTTGACGGGCCTACCTCACAAGGTGTCGTACACCGACACACTTGCGGCGCCGCCAAGCGCGCGGCTCAACACCACCACCCGGGAAAGGTACGATTGGTACAACGCGGCATCATTGATCCAATCCTCCGGAGACCCCCCGACCTGGTACGGGAAGATGAAACTCGTCCCATTTGCTGAACGCGTCCCTTATGCGGATGCGCTCAGATTCGTGGACTTCCTGCGGTGGGATGTGGGCATCGGAGGCTGGCAAATCGGTCCTGATACCAGCGTGTTTGTCGACCGGCGCACGGGTGCCCGGTTCAATGCGCTGATCTGTTATGAGTCCACCTATCCCGGTTTCGTCGCCGCGTTTGTCCGCAAGGGTGCGGAGTTTATCACTCTGATCACCATCGACAGCTGGTGGGACCATATGTCGGGAGCGTACCAGCATCAGCAGATTGCGATCTTCCGAGCAATCGAGAACCGGCGCTGGATTGCGCGATGCGCCGTCGGAGGTATTTCCTGTTTCATTGATCCATACGGACGGGTGTACGATGCGACGGAATTGTTCACCACCAGGGCGCTCTGCCGCCAGATCGAACGGCGGACCGGCTTGAGTTTTTACACGCGGCACGGCGACTGGCTGGGAGAAATATCATTCTGGGTGGCGCTGATACTGGTCGCTGCCGCGATGGGGCAGGGCTTCTTAACAAAACAACGCAGGCAACTATGGCAGGCATGAAGATTGACCTACGGAGCGACACCGTCACGCGCCCATCCGAAGAAATGCGACGGGTCATGGCAGCAGCCGAAGTGGGAGACGATGTGTATGGCGAGGACCCGACCGTGAACAGGCTGCAGGAACGGGTCGCCGAGCTTCTGGGAAAAGAAGATGCGCTGTTCGTTCCGAGCGGCACGATGGGGAACCAGGTCTGCATAAAAGTGCACACGCAGCCGGGCGATGAAGTGATCGCCGACAGCAATGCGCACGTGTTTCAGTACGAGACCGGGGGTGCGGCGTTCCTTTCGAACGTGCAGATCCATACCGTGCAAGGAGCGAAGGGGATTCTCAGCGCGGAATTGGTGCGCTCCGCGATCAGGCCCGACATCTACTACATGCCCCGTACCCGGCTGGTCTGCCTGGAGAATACACACAACCGTGCGGGGGGGACGATATACCCACTCCAGGTGATTGCGGAGATCGCTGCGGTCGCGCAGGAGCATGACATGCGGGTGCATCTGGATGGGGCGCGGATCTGGAATGCGAGTGTCGCCACGGGGATCGCTCCCGTCACGTTTGCGCGTCCGTGTGATTCAGTTTCCGTCTGTCTCTCGAAGGGACTCGGAGCGCCGGTGGGGTCGGTCGTCGCGGGCACGCGCGGATTTATCGAGGCGGCACGGCATTTCCGGAAACTCTTCGGGGGCGGCATGCGGCAGTCAGGCATCCTTGCGGCGGCGGGGCTGTACGCGCTGGAACACAACATCGAGCGCCTGGGCGAGGATCACGAGAAAGCCCGGATACTCGCGGAAGCACTCGCCGGTGCAAAGGGGTGCACGCTGGATCCCGGTTCCGTGCAGACCAACATCATCATCGCTGACATCGGTGGTACGGGTTGGGGAGCAACGAAAACGGTCGAAATGCTCAAAGCCAGCGGGATTCTCGTGGGAGAGGCGGGGAAAGACCGGATTCGTCTGGTGACACATCTGGATGTGTCCTTCCAACAGGTTCGCCACGCAGCGAAGATAATCAGGGAGGTATTTGCCGGCTCGACTTGATTTTTACTGTTTGATGTTGTATACTGTTAAGGTTTGTGTTGTAGATATAGCCCAATTTGGGCTATTTTTGTTTGATATGTACAGCAGTGTATGCACATCCCTGACGAACTACGCGGTATTGTGGACGAGAGCGCACGTGCGTGCAATGCACACGCCATCGACCTTGTTCTTCGCGGCGACCATCGTCGGCCGGTGGTAGAAGTGTTTGTCGACGCAGAAGGGCCGGTGACGGCGGACCTCTGTTCAGAGATAAGCAGGCGCATTGCGGCCGGGATCGAGGCCGGGGGATTTCTGCCGGAGACATACCGGCTCGAGGTTTCATCGCCTGGAATCGACAGGCCGTTGCAGCATCCGTGGCAATTCCGCAAGCATTGCGGACGCAAGCTTCATGTACAGCTGCAACCGTCCGGCGGGCCTGCCGGCGAAGTCCGCGGAACACTGCAGTTGGCGGATGATGAGGGAATACTCGTGCGCACTGTCGACGGCGTGGAGACGCGTATCTCCTATGCCGCGATTCACGAAGCGAAAGTGATGCCACCCTGGTAAGTCAGAGGGTGGGCAATGTGTTTACTCTATTGAGGAGGTAATGAATGAATTCCGAGATTGTCGAATCGTTCGCGCAGATGGTCCGCGAAAAAGGAATCGACAAGGACATTTTGGCGGGGGTCGTCGAAGATGTCTTCTCCATGATGGTGCGCAAGAAGTACGGGCAGGATGCGAAGTTCGATGTCGTGGTCAACATGGACAAGGGCGACATTGAAATCTTTCTGGAGCGCGAGGTGGTGGAGACGGTGGAGAATCCGACCACGCAAATCGACGTGGAAACGGCGCGCGAAGTGTCGGGAGAAACGCTCGAAGTGGGGGAGGACTTCGTGGAGGTTGTGCCCCTGGTCACATTCGGACGTCGCCTGGTGGTGAGCGCCAAACAAAATCTGAACCAGCGTATCAAAGAAATTGAACGCGAACAAGTCTTCAACGAATACAACAGCACGATCGGCGACATCATTGTCGGTGAAATTTACCAGCTGCGCCGGAACGAGATCCTGGTCAACCACAACCGGAATGAACTGATCCTTCCCAAAAGCGAACAGATTTTCAAGGAGCGGTACAAAAAGGGAGAGACCATCAGGGCTGTGGTGAAGGAAGTGCGTCGGAACAACGGGAACCCCGCCGTGATTGTCTCGCGGGCGGACCCCTCGTTTCTGTCAAAGCTGTTCGAAATGGAGATCCCGGAGATCTATGACGGCATCATTGAGATCAAGCGGATCGCCCGTGAACCCGGCGAGCGCGCCAAGGTGGCCGTGGAATCGCACGATGACCGCATCGATGCGGTCGGTGCGTGCGTCGGGATGAAGGGCGTTCGCATACACACCATTGTGCGGGAGCTGAACAACGAAAACATCGATGTCATCAACTACAGCGATGTCCCTGAAGTCTTCATTGCCCGTTCCCTCGCGCCGGCAAAGCTGAAGAGCGTCGAACTGGACAAAGAGCACAAGACCGCGAACGTCCTGGTGAGTGCGGATCAGGTTTCCCTGGCTATCGGGCGGAACGGACAGAATATTCGTCTCGCCAGCAAGCTGACAGGGTTTGAGATCACGCTCATCAAGGAAGGTGGCGACGAGGACGAGTACGATATTGAACTGGTGGATTTCAAGCCCGAGCTCGGCGAAGAATTGTATATGAAGCTGATCGAAGCCGGTTTGGAGACGGCGAAAGATGTGTTGAGCGCAAGCATGGATTCATTGCTGGCGATCGAAGGATTCACGGAAGAACGGATCAAGGAAGTGCGTGACATGATTCGCCGCGATCTCGATGAAGCCGAAGTGGAAGAGGAGGAGGCTGCGGAGGATGGGAAGCCTATCATGACGGCGACGCCGGATGATCGTCCTCCGTCCGAAACCGCCCCGGTGCCACCTCCGGCAGTTCCGCCGGCAGGGACCGCCGATTCTGAAGAAGCGCCGAAGAACTCGTAAAGGAGTCGCATGTCCGAAACTGCAGAAAAAAGGAAAAAGCTGTACAAGGTTGCAACGGAACTCAATCTCTCTCACGAGACGCTGATCGAGTTCCTCCGGAAGAAGGGACATGAGGTCAAAAGCCACATGTCGTCGGTAGATGACGCCATGATGCGCGATATCCTCATTCACTTCAAGAGGGACAAGGACGTTGCGGAGAAGCACCAGCGGAAGATTCAGGAAATCCGTGAGACGAAGAAGCGTGCCGAGCGGAAAGCGGTAGAGGAACATGCAGAGCCGGCCGGCAAACCAGCAGCCGCGGAGCTTGAAGCGAAGCAGGTGACGCCGGAAGCCGAAGTCACCCGGCCGGAGGTGGAGGTGGCTGCGCCGGCTGAAGGAGCGACGCTGGAGCCTGCGGTGGCAGAGGTTGAGGTTGCAGCCGCTGAGGTTTCCGTGGCGAAGCCCGAAGTGGCGGGTGGCGAACAGCCGCCGGTCGAGGAGGAAGTGGCGGGAGGGGTTACTGCCGGGGCTCCCGTGGATGAGGAAGAACCCGGAGAGCCGCTTGCTGCGGAGCAGGCGGTGGTGGAGCAAGAGGCAGGGCCGGCGCGTGCGAGGGAAAAGGGGAAGAAGACCGAACCGCGTTCGCCGCTCGAAATCGAGAAGGATCGCCGCGGAAAGATCGGATTGACGATCAAAGGGAAAATGGACCTTGCGCCAAAGAAGCCCGCTCCGGGCCGTGGGGGCAAGGCTGCCGCCAAGGGTGCGGCTGCACCCGCAGCGCCGTCTCCGGCGGAAAGCGACGAGCACAAGAAGAAGAAAAAGAAGAAACACCTTGCCGCAAAGGACGTCCCGGAGATCAAGCCGATTGATACCGAGGAGGCCGCCGGCGACAAGAAACGAAAGAAGAAAAAGAAGCTCCGGCACAAGGAAGTCAACCAGACCGATGTCAAGGACGCCATCCGCCGCACCTTCGCGTCCATGGACGAAACGGCCGTCAGCGGCCGGGCGGTCTACAAGAAGCGGAAGCGGAAGGAACGCGAAGAAGAGGAGGCCCGCGCCGAAGAAGAAGCACGCCGCGAATCCGGCATCGTGAGGGCCACAGAGTTCGTCTCCGTGAACGATCTTGCGAACCTGATGCGGGTCAACGTCGCCGAGGTTATCAAGAAGTGCATGGAACTCGGTATTATGGTGTCCATCAACCAGCGTCTTGACAAGGATACGATCACCCTCGTCGCAGACGAATTCGGGTTCCAGGTGGAATTCGTCTCGGGTATTGAAGACGCGGACGAGATTCCCGACATGGTCGATCCGGAAGAATCGCTGCGGAGACGGGCTCCCGTGGTCACGATCATGGGGCACGTCGATCACGGCAAGACCTCGTTGCTGGACTACATCCGCCGTACGAATGTGGTCTCCGGCGAAGCCGGTGGGATCACACAGCATATCGGTGCGTACGAGGTCACTTCTCCGTCCGGGAGCAAGATCACATTTCTGGATACTCCCGGTCATGAAGCGTTCACCGCCATGCGTGCACGCGGCGCTCAGATCACTGACATCGTCGTGCTCGTCGTTGCGGCCGATGACAGCGTCATGCCTCAAACACTGGAGGCCATCAGCCATGCGCGCGCGGCTTCCGTGCCGATCATCATCGCGATCAACAAGACCGACAAGCCGGATGCCAACCCGGAGCGGATCCGCCAGCAGCTCTCGGAGCGGGACATCCTCGTGGAAGAGTGGGGCGGCAAGTACCAGTGTGTCGAACTTTCTGCGAAGACCGGCAAAAATGTGGACCTGCTTCTCGAGAAGATTGCCCTCGAGGCGGAAGTCCTTGATCTCAAGGCGAATCCCGACCGGCTCGCCTATGGCACGATCGTCGAAGCCCAGCTCGACAAGGGGAAAGGCATTGCCGCCACCATTCTGGTGCAGAAAGGGACGCTGCATGTCGGCGACCCGTTCATCGGGGGCATCTACAGCGGCAAGGTGCGCGCGATGTACGACGAGGGTGGCAATCGACTGGAAACAGCCGGACCTTCATGTCCGGTGCAGCTGACCGGTCTGGACGGCATCCCGCAGGCCGGCGACACATTTATCGTGATGGATTCTGACCGTTCTGCCCGAGAAATCAGCATCCGGCGCCAGCAACTGAAGCGGGAGCAGGATTTCCGCCAGGTACGGCTCACGACGCTGGATGACATCTCGGCGCAGATCAAGGACGGGCAGGTGAAGGAGCTGGGCGTCATCGTCAAGGGGGACGTGGATGGTTCTGTGGAAGCCCTTGCAGACTCGCTCATGAAGATCCAGCACAAGGAAGTGAAGCTGCGCGTCATTCACAGTGGAGTCGGGACAATCTCCGAATCGGATGTGATGCTCGCCACTGCATCGGGGGCTGTCATCATCGGGTTCCGGGTGCGTCCGAACCTGAATGCCCGGCGCCTTGCAGAGAAAGAAAAAGTCGATATCCGGATGTACAGCATCATTTACGACGCTATCGAGGATGTGCACAAGGCACTTGAAGGCATGCTCTCTCCCGAAAAGAAGGAAGAGATCATGAGCACGGTGGACATCCGGGCGGTCTTCAAGGTGCCGAAGGTGGGCAACATCGCCGGTTGCTATGTGCAGGACGGGAAAATCGTGCGGAACCACCGGGTGCGGCTTGTCCGCGACGGCATCCAGGTGTATGAAGGGACGATCAGCTCGCTGAAGAGGCTGAAAGATGACGTGCGCGAAGTGGAAGCAGGTTTCGAGTGCGGCATTGGTCTCGATAACTTCAACGACCTGAAGGTCGGCGATACCATCGAGTCGTTCCGCATCGTCGAAAGCAAACGGAAACTCTGACATGTCCATTCGCACATCACGGGTTGCGTCACTGATCAAAGAAGAAATCGGCGAGATTCTCACACGGGAGTACAGTTCTGCGCCGTACGGCTTCACCACGGTGACGGATGTCACGGTCACCGGGGACCTCCGCATCGCCAAAGTGTATTTCAGCGTCATGGGGACGCCGGAAGTGCAGCGGAAGACGATGGAGATGCTGGAGGGGGAGCGGGGTCATATCCGGGGCATCGTAGGCTCCCATCTCCGGATGCGCTTCGTCCCTGAACTGCAGTTCTTTCACGACACGACGATGGACCGCGTGGACCGGATCAACACATTGATCCGCGAGATCCACAGGAAAGACGATGAGCCCAAGCAGACCCAGTGACGCAAGGTTCAGCGATGTCCCGGGCGAGGTGCTTCTGATTGACAAGCCATCCGGGTGGACATCGTTTGACGTTGTGAATAAGCTACGCCGCGCGGCGGGTGGGCTCAAAATGGGCCATGCCGGCACCCTGGATCCGCTGGCAACGGGGCTGCTCATCATTTGCACGGGCAGAAAACGTAAAGAAATGGAGCGGTTCACCGGGCTGGACAAGGAGTATCTGGCCGGGATCGTCCTCGGGGTACGAACACCGAGTCACGATACGGAGACGGAGCCAATCGAGCAGCGAAGCACGGACGGGGTGACCGAAGAGCGTATTCAGGCAATTCTGGAGGGATTCATCGGTCCGCAAATGCAGACCCCCCCGATGTGGTCTGCGGTGAAAGTCGGCGGAAAAAGACTGTATGAACTGGCGAGAAAGGGGGTCGACATTGACCGGCCGTCTCGCCAGATTGTTGTGCACTCTATCGCAATCGTGGAATGCGCCGTCCCCCGGCTGGTCGTGCGCATTGCCTGTTCGAAGGGCACGTATGTGCGATCCCTGGTCAACGACATCGGCGAGCGTCTCGGGTGCGGTGCAAGCGTGAGCAGTCTCCGCCGGACCAGGATAGGTCCGTACAGTGTTGATGAAGCCTCCGGCATTCCCCAGGCGGCGGCATATCTGGAGGGCAGTCTCGCTCGAAGTCTATGAACGTCATCCGTTCTTTAGAGGATATCCGCCACGTCAAGAACTCGGTGGTCACCGTCGGCACGTTCGACGGCGTCCACCTGGCGCACCGGGAAATCATCCGCGAGGTGGTGAACCGGGCGCGTATGCGGGAAGGACGGAGTGTGGTGATCACTTTTGATCCACACCCGAAAACCGTGGTGGCGTCCTCGCGCGGCCCTGTGGAGCTGCTTTCGACGCTTGGTGAACGGATTGCCATGATCGGCGAGATGCACGTCAGTGATCTCATTGTTATTCCGTTCAACTTTGAATTTTCACGCATCAGCGCGACGACGTTTTACCAGAACTACATAGGCCGACTGATCGGGGTGAGCGAGGTTATCGTCGGCCATGATCACATGTTCGGACGGGATCGCGAGGCGGGAACGGAGGATCTTATAGCGCTGGGAAGATTGCTCGACTTTTCGGTGTTGGCTGTACATCCTCTCGCGCTCGATGGCCAGCCGATCAGCAGCACGCTCATCCGCCGTGCGTTGAACAGCGGCGATCTGGAGCGTGCAGAACGGATGCTGGGATACCCGTACAGTCTCACCGGCAGGGTGGTTCAGGGCGACCATCGGGGCCGGGCGCTGGGGTTTCCGACGGCCAACCTGGTCGTGCAGGAACAGGGCAAGCTCGTGCCCGCCGACGGCGTCTATCTCGTGGGGGTGCAGGTGGCCGGTGTGCACGCGTTCGGCATGATGAACATCGGAGTGCGCCCGACGCTGACTGCAGGGGACTATCGCATACTCGAAGTTCATATTCTCGACTTTGATCGTGAAATCTACGACGAAACAATCACTGTGACATTCCTCCGCCGTCTCCGGGATGAGCACAAGTTCGGATCGGTGCAGGAGCTGGTGGCGCAGCTTAACCGGGACCGGGACGCGGCGCGTCAGGCCCGCATCGGTGTGAAGTATTCTCCAACACAACGCAAGGAGTAACAGAATGGCAATTACGAAGGAAATCAAGGAAGGCATTATCGCGAAGTACGGCAAGACGCCGAAGGACACGGGAATTCCTGAAGTGCAGATCGCCCTTCTGACGGCGCGCATCAACGATCTTGCACCGCATTTTGAGAAATTCCCGAAAGATCATCTCTCACGTGTCGGACTGCTGAAGATGGTGGGCAAGCGCCGCCGTTTACTGGACTACCTTCGCGAGAAGAATATCGAGCGGTACAGGAAGATCATTGAAGAATTGCAGCTTCGTAAGTAACTCGTGTCTTAACAATTGCAGGGTGTAATGAAAGTCACCAAAGAAATTGAAATCGGGGGAAAACTGTTCTCCCTGGAGACCGGGCGATTCGCCAAACAGGCGGACGGCGCGGTGATGGCGCGGTATGGCGATACCATGGTGCTGGCCACCGTGGTGGCCAATGACGAGCCCACCCCCGGTCTGGATTACTTCCCCCTTCAGGTCGAGTATCGCGAAAAAGCCGCCTCAGCGGGAAAGATTCCCGGCGGGTTCCTGAAACGCGAGGCCCGTCCATCGGAGAAGGAAATCCTCTCCGCACGCGTCATCGATCGACCAATCCGGCCCATGTTCCCGGATTGGTATCAGTGTGAGACGCAAATCATCGTCACCGTGTATTCTTCCGACCAGGAGCATGACGGCGACGTGCTCGGCGCAGTGGCCGCTTCCGCGGCGCTGGCGATATCCGACATTCCGTTCACCGGGCCGGTTGCGGAGGTTCGTGTCGGCCGGCTGAACGGCGAGTTCATCATCAACCCCACCTATTCGCAGATCGTGACCAGCGACATGGATATTACCGTTGCCGGCACGGATGATTCGATTGTCATGGTGGAAGGGGAGGCCAGAGAGATTTCCGAGAAGGAAATGCTGGAAGCCCTCGTGTTTGCACACGGGTACATCAAACAGATCTGCGCCCTGCAAGCGGAACTGGCGAAGGAAGTCGGGAAGCAGAAGCGTCTTCAACCGGACAGCGACGCGAATGCGCCACTGAAGGCCGAGGTGAAAACCCTTGCCGGAGAACGCATCAACACGCTGGCCGGGACGGCACTGCTGAAAGAAGTGAGAGCGAAGCAGACGGCTGACCTGCAGAAAGAAGTGCTGGCTGCTCTGGCCGAAAGGTATCCCGAGCAGGAGGACGTGATCAAGGAAGCCCTGCATCAGCTTGAGTACCATGCGATGCGCGAAATGATCCTGACGCACGGGCGGCGTCTGGATGGCCGCGGGCTCCGCGAAATCCGTCCGATAACTATTGAAGTCGGTCTACTCCCCCGGACACATGGCTCGGCGTTGTTCCAGCGCGGTGAGACGCAGAGTCTGACTACGGTGACCCTGGGGACCAAGCTCGACGAACAAATCATCGACGGTCTGGCACCGGAGTCCTCGAAGCGATTCATGCTGCACTACAACTTCCCCCCGTTTTCCGTGGGCGAGGTCGGCCGCCTTGGCACGACCGGACGCAGGGAAGTAGGTCACGGGAACCTGGCCGAACGCTCGATCAAGAACGTGATGCCCCCCGAAGCGTCATTCCCGTATACGGTCCGCATCGTGTCCGATATCCTGGAGTCGAACGGGTCCTCCTCTATGGCGACCGTTTGTGCGGCGAGCCTTGCATTGATGGACGGCGGCGCGCCGCTCGCGAAGCCGGTCGCAGGCATTGCGATGGGGCTCGTGAAAGAAGGAGACCGGGTGGCGATTCTGAGCGATATTCTGGGAAATGAGGATCACCTCGGCGACATGGACTTCAAAGTCGCGGGCACGCCCGACGGCATCACCGCCTGCCAGATGGATATCAAGGTGCGCGGCATCTCGATCGAGATCATGCAGAACGCGCTGGAGCAGGCACGTGAGGGGCGTATGCACATCCTCGGCAAGATGGGGGAGGTTATCTCCGCGCCGCGCGCCGACCTGTCGTCGTTCGCACCGCGTCTGACGACCATTCACATCCCCGTGGATATGATCGGTGCGGTCATCGGGCCGGGCGGAAAAAATATCCGCAAGATCGTCAGCGACAGCGGCGCAGAAATCAACATCGAAGACGATGGTTCGGTCGTCGTTGCCGCCACGACCAAGGAATCGGCCGACAAAGCGATTGCGGCAATCAGCCGGATCACCGAGGTCCCGGAAGTCGGAAAAATCTACAACGCCACCGTGAAGAAAGTCACCGACTTTGGTGCGTTTGTGGAATTCCTCCCCGGCAAGGAAGGACTTGTGCACGTGTCGCAGCTGGACGTGAAACGTGTCGCAAACCCGTCGGATGTTGTGAAGGTCGGGGATGTCTTCGACGTGAAGATCGTCGACAAGGACGACATGGGGCGGTGGAAGCTCAGCCGCAAGGCCGTGCTCGCGCCCGACGTGCCGTACGAGCGAACCCCGCCACGGAGAGAAGGTGGCGACAGGCCTCACCGTGATCACCCATCCGGGGACAGAGGGCATGACAGAGGACACGGCAGGGGACCGAGCAGGGACACGAAGAGCGAGTAGATCGTCCGCCGGCAAAACCAACAAAGCCACGAAGGAGAGTTGTCCTTCGTGGCTTCTGTTTTGTACAGGCGCCTGGCGGGTGCGGGGGAAAACCTACCGCATCAGCATTTGGTGTTTGAACCCCGTGACATCCACATGATGCTCCAGCCACCGCACGACATCGGGACCGTACTTGTTGAGAAAGTGCAGGATATTCAGCTGACGCTCCTGGAGGCTCCCGCCGGGCAGAACACCGCTGACGGCTTTTTCAATCTGGCGGACCGCAGTTTCGTGCTGCCGCTTCTGCGCGGTGATGGATTTTTCCTTGAGCAGGTTCACCGTCGTGGTAATCTTCCCGATCGCGTTCTCGAGTGCGCCGGTGAGTGTCGGGTCAACTTCTCCCAAACCGAATTTCAGCTCGTTCAGCGCTTCTGATAGTCCGCCGGTCGCCCGTGCAAACATCTCGTCCAGATTGATCTCCGCGATCTGCTGAACCACCTTATGGGTCAACTGCGCGGTATCTCCGAAGAGATCCGAAACATCAAGCCCATACTTCTCCAGAACGCGCTGCACGCGCTCTTCGACGATCGTTGCGCTGGCACGTGGGAAAAGCACAGGTTGCACGATTCCAAAGTGCTGGTACAACGGAGCAAGCTGGGCATGGTAGGCGATTTCCGACGGGCCGGCGACATAGGCGACGGTGGGCAACAGCGAATCCTGCGCGAGCGGCCGCAACACCACATTCGGGCTCAGCAACTCGGGGTTTTCCATTGCAATGCGCTGAAGCTCTTCCGGCTGAATGAAGTGACGCGTGCCCTTCAGGCTGAAATCGCTCTCCCGCGGCTCAATGGGATAGCGCCCGCCTTTGTGAAAGAAGAATAGATTGATCGATTTTGGTTTGACCTGGGCGTGATAACGCTGTTCGAGTTCGGCGCTTTGACCGATCACAATTTGTGAGGTGATGGGGTACTGCGTCACCTCGCGGAAAAACAGCGGGGAGAGAAGCCTCTTCAGTTCCGCCCTGTTGCCGGACATGAAGATTATGCCGGAATCGGGAAAGAGGCGCTGCAGCCATTTGGCGAAGGCCGTGTTGAACGTGCTCCCTTCCTGATAGCACATCCGGAGCCCGTCCAGCAGATCGTGTGTGAACTCAGTGTGGGGTAAGGCGGAACCCAGGGAAGCTAACGTATGTTCTAGTGAAGAGTCAAAGGACATTTCGCCAACGGGACCCGGGTTGCGGTCGGGCATGAGGCCGCCGGGGAGATACTCGATTTTTACAACGGAACCCTGTGTATCGAGGACCTGGGTGTGGTTCATTTCCGCAAAATCATGATCTTCCCCCTCCAACCAGAATACCGGCACAAAGTCCCATCGGGGATATTTTTCTTTGAGCCGCCTGCTCAGGATAACGGTCGTAAGGGTTTTGAGGACCGTGTACATCGGTCCTCCGAACAATCCCACCTGTTGCCCTGTGACCACTGCGAACGTAGTCGGCTTGCGGAGCAGCGCGATGTTCGCGAGCGTTTGCTCCGGCGCAGCGAGCTCAGTCTGCTGTGCCAGCAACGCATCCGCTACCTGGTTTCTGTACGCATGCGGACGATTCTGCAGGGCACCGATCACCGTTTCATATGAAGCGTTCTCACGGAAATCAGTCCGGAAGAAAGATTGCACGCGCGGATAGTCGTACAGATAATCAAAGAAGAGATCTGAGAATCCCCCGACGGCGGGCGGCAGTTGTCGAAAGTCGATCCAGTTCATGACGCCTAATATCGACAAAAAAGGCGTTGCTTTCAAGTTGAAAGTTACTTACACTAGCCGAAGATGCAACCCGCATGTGCGGATGACCGCATTTCCTCATCCGTTTCCTGTCGTTGAATGCCTATGAAGAAGTCCCTACTTGACTATACGTTGAAAATCCGCGTCCCGATCATCCTTTTTGTGGGGGTGGTTGCCTTCGTAACGACGTACTACCTGTCGCGGGCTGAGCGTGAAGGGGTGGGCTATGCTCCCGCCCAGCCGATTGCGTTTTCCCACAGGCTGCACGCAGGCACAATGCACATCGACTGCAAATATTGTCACTCGGCGGTAACAAGTTCCCCGCACGCCGGAATTCCTGCTGTTTCTGTGTGTATGAACTGCCATACCGTAGCCCGGAAAGCCCAACCCGAGATCATCAGACTCACCAAGTTCTATGAAGGAGGGAGCGCGCTTCCGTGGAAGCGCGTTCATCGCGTTCCCGACTATGCGTATTTCAACCATAGCGTGCATGTGAACCGGGGAATCGACTGCGCCAATTGCCACGGAAAAGTCGAGGCCATGGAGGTTGTGGAGCAGGTTTCCCAATTCACGATGGGAGCATGCTTGGATTGTCACAGGAATGCACCCGCCCGGCTCGCGGGAGTGCCCAATATCAAGCGTGGGCCGGAGAAGTGCGGGTCGTGCCACAGGTAGGAGCAGGCGATGTCACAGGCAAAAAATCAGGGGCCAGAGCTGTACCAATTGAGGATTGTCAATCGACTATCCACAATCGACAATCGGTCGGGGTCAGACCCCACCCGCCGATCCCGGCGGTCATTCCTCAGCCGCTCGGGAGGCTTGATAGCCGGACTTCTTGCCGGTGTACCCTTGATTCGCCGTGCATTCTCACTCGGCAGGGGCGATTCGCCGTCCCCAAAGCCCGGAGGTTCCGGACAGATCCAGGCCAGGATTCACCCCATGGCAGTGCCTCGCACATCAACGAGTTCACACCCCAATGTCTGAATTCCTGCCAGGTGTGACCGACGCGTTTTCTCCGGAGGAACTTTCGCCGATCTCCCGCAAACAGTTCCTCGGATTGCTGGCCGCTTCTGCTGCCTTTGCCGCGACGGGATGTACTGACTACCGGGACAAAGGAGAGATTGTTCCCTACACAAGAAAACCCGAAGAGATCACTCCGGGCGTGGCGAACCACTACGCCTCCACCTGCACCGGTTGTTCACAAGCTTGCGGCACATTGATCAAGACCCGTGAGGGGAGGCCCGTCAAAGTTGATGGCAATCCCGATCATCCCATCAACAAGGGGAAACTCTGTGCGAAGGGACAGGCATCGATCCTTTCGCTCTATGATCCCGCGCGGCTTCGCAGCCCCCGGTATGGTGCTGCCTCTTCGCAAAGCGGAGACGTTGCATGGGATGCCGCCGATGCCGAGATCATCCGGCATTTGACCGAGAGCCGAGGCACCGGTAAGCCCATATTCCTCTTTACTTCTCCTGTGCAATCGCCGACAGCGCGCAAGCTCCTCACTGAGTTTGCTGTGGCGTTCCCCGGCACCCGGATCATTCCCTACACACTGCTCAATGACGAAGTGCGCAGGAGAGCCTGGGAAGCATGTTACGGAGCTGTTCCGCTCCCGGTGATTCTCTGGGAAAACGCCCGCGTCATCGTTGCGCTCGAAGCGGACTTTCTCGGCACAGAAGGATTCAGCATAGAGCAGAGCCGTCAGTTTGCCACCGGCCGCGACGTCATGAAGTCAACACAGTTTAACCGGCTCTATGCGGTTGAATCGGGATTTTCCCTGACGAGTGCAAATGCTGACTACCGTTTGAAGCTGCATCCTTCGGCACAGACAGCCTTCGTGCTTGCATTGTTGAACGAAATGCTCTTGAAGCGGAAGGCTGTCGCGGCGCCTCGTGCGGTGCAAGCGGCAGTAGAAGCACACGACCTTGGCGGCTTCTGTGCGAGTCACGGCGTCGCGCAGGACATTGTCACTCATCTTGTTGACGACCTGCTTTCCAGCCGCAAGAAAGGGATGGTGTACGCCGGTCCCGGTCTTCCGGAAGAGACGCATATCGCCGTCAATGTCCTGAACGACGTATTGGGCAACACAGCGCTATACAGCGAGACCGCGACAGATGCTCCGGGGCTGCGGCCGGCGACGTCCCGGGAGGTCGCAAGCGCAGTCGACGCGATCAGGGCCGGTCTTGCGGGCGTCGTGCTGCACTGTGGTGTCAACCCGGTATACGATCTTCCGAAGTCGTTCGGGTATGCGGAAGCCCTGAAACACGTTCCCCTGAGTATTGATCTCGCAGAAGTCGAGAGTGAAACGGGGCAGCTTTGCACGTACCTGTTGCCGGTACACAACGCGTTAGAAAGCTGGGGCGACCATCAGGTCAGGACGGGCCTCTATTCGTTGCAGCAGCCGGTGGTTGCACCATTGTACGATACCCGGCAACGCGAGGCAATCCTGCTGCATTGGATGGCAGGGCAGACACCCTATGCTGAAACGCTCTACCATACGTATCTCAAGAATCACTGGGAGAATGGCATCTTCCCGTCCCTCGGCCGCGCAGTATCGTTTGAGGCCTTCTGGAATGCCTCATTGCACGACGGTGTTGTGCCCGTTCAATCGGCTGCGGCGCCACGCCAGCCGTTGAACCAGACCGTCCTCACGGGGCTGGCGGCAGGTGATCTGCGCACCACGATGGTTCTCTCCTGGAACGAGGGCCCGTTCACGGGTGACGGGCGATTCGCCAACAACGGCTGGCTCCAGGAACTGCCGCACCCGATCACGCGGATTGTGTGGGACAATTATGCCGCGGTGTCTCCCGTGAGCGCGGCCGCACTTGGTGTTGAGATGCACGACCTGTTGAAGGTCCAGACGCCTTCGGGATCACAAACGCTTCCCGTGTTCGTGCAGGCGGGTATGGCCGACAATGTTGTGGTTGTCAGCACGGGTTATGGCCGCTGGAATGCCGGTCCGGTAGGCTCCGGCGTGGGCACGGACATCACGCCGTTGTTTCCCGGTGCGGCGCTGGACGGCGGAAGGATAATTCCTCTCGTCAAGGCGGAAAAAGCGCTCGGCCGTCATGTCCTCGTCACAACGCAGGAGCACCACTCCCTTGATGATTCCTTCGTTAAGGATTTGCACCTGAAGCGGAAGATCATCCGGGAAAACACCCTGACGCGTCATCAACAGGATCCGCTCTGGCTGCAGCGCGAACACCGTGAACATGAAAGCATCAGCACGGAAGTGGAATACCACGGCGTCAAGTGGGCCATGGCGATCGATCTCAACAAATGCACCGGCTGTGCCGCGTGTGTTGCAAGCTGCAACGTCGAAAACAACCTTCCCGTGATCGGCAAAGAGCAGGTCGAGAAGGGAAGGGAGATGCAATGGATACGTATAGACCGTTACTTCAGCGGGAGTCCGGAGGACCCGGTTGCGAGTCATCAGCCCATGCTGTGCCAGCATTGCGACAACGCTCCGTGCGAAAATGTCTGTCCTGTTGTGGCCACCAACCACAGTGACGACGGGTTGAACCAGATGATCTACAACCGTTGTGTCGGCACGAAGTACTGCTCCAACAACTGTCCGTTCAAGGTGCGCCGCTTCAATTTCTATAATTTCCGGGATCACTTTGCGGATGGATACTATTTACAGGAGCCGGTATCGCTGGTGTACAATCCGGAAGTCACCGTGCGTTCGCGGGGCGTCATGGAGAAGTGCACATTCTGCGTGCAGCGGATCATGGAAGCGCGTCAGCACGCGACGGAGAAGGGTGTCACGTTTGATGGTGCCGGTGTGCAGACGGCATGCGAAGTGGCATGCCCGGCGGAGGCGATTGTATTCGGAAACATGAACGATCCGGCCTCAGCTGTCTCCCGGTACCGCGAGCATGATCTGGCGTACCACGTCCTCGAGGATCTGAACGTCCGTCCCAACGTGACGTATCTGGCGCGTTTGCGGAATACTCACACGGAGAGAACCACGTGAGCACAGTGCTCGTCGATTACACCCGGGAAGAGGAGGTGATTGCCGGCAGGCCAACGGCCGGCGACATCGATGCGGTGGTATCGGCGCCACTTGACCGCTTTCCGTCACGGCTCTGGTGGATTGCATTCAGCGTCACCGGCACCATGCTTGGCTTCGGGGTTGTCTGCATCGCAATCACGGTGCTGTACGGACTGGGCACCTGGGGCATCAATGAGCCTGTCTCCTGGGGTTTTGACATCGTCAACTTTGTGTTCTGGGTGGGCATCGGTCATGCGGGAACGTTGATTTCCGCCATACTCTTTCTGCTCCGCCAGCGGTGGAGAAACGGCATCGCGCGTTTTGCCGAAGCGATGACGATCTTTGCGGTGATGTGCGCCGGCATATTCCCGCTGCTGCACACCGGGCGGCCGTGGCTCCCGCTGTACCTGACACCGTACCCGAACCAGCACGGTCTGTGGGTGAACTTTACTTCACCGCTGTTGTGGGACGTGTTCGCCGTCTCAACGTATTTGACCGTGTCGGCAGTGTTCTGGTACCTGGGGCTCGTGCCGGATTTTGCCACGCTGCGCGACCGCACGGTGCATCCGGTGAAAAAAACTATCTATTCGGTACTTAGTCTCGGGTGGCGCCATTCCAACCGCCACTGGCATCACTTCGAGCGCGCCTATCTCATCCTGGCCGGCTTTGCGACTCCCCTCGTACTCTCCGTGCACACCATCGTCAGTTTTGACTTTGCGGTCTCGGTCATCCCGGGATGGCACACGACGATCTTCCCGCCGTATTTTGTCGCGGGCGCGGTCTTTTCCGGTTTCGCCATGGTGCAGAATTCTCTCATTCTCGTGCGCCAGTACTTCTCGTTGAAACATCTCATTACGCTGGACACGCTTGAGAAGATGAACAAGGTGATGATCCTGACGGGAAGTCTGGTGGGCTACGCCTATGCGACCGAGTTCTTCATCGCCTGGTACAGCGGCAGCCAGTTCGAATCGTTTGTGTTCATCAACCGGGCACTTGGGCCGTACGCGTGGGCGTACTGGATCATGATCACCTGCAACGTGGTGTTCCCGCAGCTTTTCTGGTTCAAGAAGATCCGCAGGTCCATCCCGGCGATGTTTGTCATCGGACTCTTCGTCAATGTCGGGATGTGGTTCGAGAGGTTTGTCATCATCGTCACCTCATTGTCACGCGACTTTCTTCCGACGAGCTGGGGGCACTACGTGCCGAGCATTATCGACGTCGGCATACTCGTCGGCAGTTTCGGGTTGTTCTTTACATTGATTCTGTTGTTCGTGCGTGTGGCACCCGTGATCTCGCTGGCGGAGATCAAATCCGTCGTGCCCGGGGCACAACCGCACCATCACAGCTGATGTGTCAGACACTGAAACCCCATGCGCAATCCACTGTACAGCATCACCGCACTGTTCGCGTCGCCTGACGCCCTGGTGCACGCGGTTCAAGAAACGGTCAAGGCGGGGTACACGCGGTATGATGTCCATTCGCCATACCCCATTCACGGGATCGAACGCAGCATGCGGCTCCGGACTTCGCCGCTGGGGTATTTCGCCCTGGCCTTCGGGCTCCTCGGGGCATTCGGCTCCGTCGGGTTGATGACATGGATCACGCTCGTCGACTACCCGCTCGTCATCGGAGGGAAGCCGTTCTGGTCCTGGCCGGCATTCGTCCCGGTTGCATTTGAACTGACGGTATTGTCGGCATCGGTCCTCACGGTCGTGACTATGATCGTGTTGTACTTCAGATTTCCTAATAACAGCCACCCGTTGCATGATACGCCGTACATGAAGCGCGTGTCATCCGATGGATTCGGGATCAGCATACAGGCGGACGATCCGGTGTTTCATGAAGCCGCTGTGCGCGCGCACCTCGCGCGGGTGGCGGGGACGGAAATCGCCGCGGTGTATTATGATTCCACGGAGATGGACCACGGGCAGAGGCTCTTTGATCTCCGGTTCATCGGTCTCCTGATCGGCGTTGCGATCGTCGTCTCGGGGGGCACATACATCGCCTTAAACAAGGTGGCGTTCATGGAACCGTTCAGCTGGATGATGGAACAGGCGAAGCTGAAGGCCCAGGCGCCGAGCACTTTTTTTGCGGATGGAGCAGGAATGCGCACACCGGTCCCGGGGACCGTCGCGCGGGGATTCCTGCCTTACGCGTTCGCGGGAAAGCCCGCCGAGGCGGAGAAAAACCTGGTTAATCCCCTCGCGCCGACAGCTGACGTGCTGGATCGCGGGCGTACCCGGTATCTGACATTCTGCAGTCCGTGTCATGGCAATTTTGGCCGGGGCGACAGTCGCCTGCGCGGACAATTCCCGAATCCGCCCTCACTGCTGTCGGACAAAGTGCACAATTGGCCGGACGGGAGCATCTATCATGTGATTACGAACGGGCAGAATATCATGCCTTCGTATTCCGGACAGATCGGCAGAGATGATCGCTGGGCGATTGTGCACTATGTGCGTGCCCTGGAGCGTGCCCAATCTGCGAAGGAGTCCGATCTGAGATGACACCTGTGACCCCTGGCATACCGGCGAAGGAATCGCCCTTCACTCCAGCTTCCGATCGCCTTGGTGTGACGCTGCTTGCAGCCGGCGTCTTGCTCGTGGTGCTGGCTTTCATGATGGAACCGATGCGCGCAAGTTTCGGCGCCACCATCCTCTATCTTACCATGGTCAGCATTGCCGCCGGTTCGTTGTTCCTGATTGCGCTCGAGTATATTGCAGGGGCGGTCTGGAGCGTTCCCATGCGGAGGGCCAATGAGTTTCTTGCGGGACTCTCGCCGTTCCTGATACTCCTGGCCGTGCCGTTGCTCCTGCACATCCATGATCTCTTTCACTGGAGCCATCCGGAAGCCATGGCGAGTGATGAGCTGCTCAAAGGCAAGGCGCCGTATCTGAATATCCCTTTTTTTGTATTGCGCACAATCGTGATCCTGGGTATCTGGTCCCTCTTTGCGGCGCTTTTTGTGAGGAACTCCACCGCACAGGACGTCTCGCGGGATCCCGCCCTCACGCGCAAGAACGTGTATTTGGCGGCAGCGTTTCTTCCGGTGTTCGCGATTACGATCACTCTGACGGCCTTCGATTGGGGAATGAGTCTGGAAGCACACTGGTACTCCACCATCTACGGTGTCTACTTCTTCGCGGGTACCGTGCTGACGGCACTGGCCGCCGGAACGCTGGTTGTTCTGAATCTGCAGAAAACCGGCTCTATCCCCGCACTGCGCCCTGACCACTACTACAGTCTGGGTGCACTCATGTTCGGTTTTGTGAATTTCTGGGCATACATTGCATTCAGTCAGTTCCTTCTGATCTGGTATGCGAACATTCCCGAAGAAACATACTGGTTTATGGCACGTTGGAGAAACGGCTGGCAGTATGTGTCGGTCCTTCTGATTCTCGTGCACTTCCTTGTGCCGTATTTTGTGCTGTTGTCGCAGGAAGCAAAAATGAATCCGGCCCGCCTGAGATTCATGGCGATCTGGCTGATCGCCGCGCATGTGCTCGACCTTTACTGGCTCGTCATGCCGACATACGCGCCCGGTATCACACTCGGATGGGTGGAACTCGGGTTCCCTCTCATCGGGGTCGGCATGACTGTCCTGCTGCTTTCGTGGAAGACTAAACGGTACAACACGGTGCCGATCGGAGATCCCAAGCTGCAGAGGGGTCTTGATTTCAGGCTTTGAGAAAGTCAAGGAGTCCGATGGAGCAGTTGCCGCAATACAAAGAGGAAGTGGATTTCCGGGATCTGCTGCGCAGCCCCCGTAAGTTGTTCGGGCTCAGCTTCCTGTACTTCCTGGGACTCCTGGTCCTTGTGGGCATAATGTATGCGTGGAACCTGAACGACATCGGAAAGAACACGGTCGTGCCGCTCGTGCTGACCGACTCCTCGGCATTCGTGCAGGATATCCCGATGCAATCACAGGGGGTTCTCCCTCCGGTGGATGTCAACAGCGTGGCCAAACCAAACAGTGAACTCCTCGCCCGCGGGCGTGAGCTCTTCAAGGCGAATTGCTCCTCCTGCCACGGTGACAACGGCATGGGAGACGGCCCGGCCGGTCTCGTGCTCAACCCCCGCCCCAGAAATTTCCACCAGGCGGCCGGCTGGACCAAAGGAGCCAAAGTGTCGGAGATCTACCGGACTCTTGAAGAAGGCATAGTCAAGAACGGCATGGCCTCGTACAGCTACCTCCCACCGGCGGATCGTTTCGCACTGATCCACGTCGTGCGCTCGTTCAATCCCTCGCCGCCGGACGATGCGCAGCAAGAGATCGCCGCCCTGGAAACAACCTATCAGCTCTCAAAGGGGAGGAACGTCCCGGCCCAGATTCCTGTGAAGGTGGCGATGAATCGCATTGCCGCTGAAACGGAACGGGGCAGGGAAGTGCTCCTTTCACGGATCAAAGAAATGCGTATCAGTCAGGTTCCGGGTGCGGTGCTCTTCTCGCGCTACATCCATGATCCCGCGCGGTTTCTGACCGCCTGCGGGTCGAGGCCCGGGATGATCAACTCTCTAGAAGATTTTGTCCGTCTTGTGAGCAGTGACCCTGTCGCGGTCGGTGCCGTACCCGGCGTGACGAATCTCGCAGGCCGTGATTGGGCCGTTTTGCACCAGTTCGTTCTCTCGGAGGTCCGTTGATGCAGCATCATGGAGTTGTGACGGCCGTGCTCTGTGCCGCCCTGTCTGTCGCGCTGATGCAACCATTGCGCGCACAAGGGACTCAGGTCCGCCCGGAAATCGGGATCGAAGAACATCTCGGGACCGTGCTTCCGCTGGATGTGGAACTGTATGATGAACAGGGACATCTGACGGCACTGCGGAAGGTGATCACCAAGCCCACCATCGTTACCTTTGTGTATTTCCGCTGCCCGGGGATTTGCAGTCCGCTTCTGACCGAGCTGAGCCGTGTCGTGGACAACATCAGCCTTGTACTTGGAACGGACTACCAGATTGTCACGATCAGTTTCGATCCCCGCGAGACGCCCGATCTGGCCGCCTCGAAGAAGGAAAGCTATCTCGGTGCGTTGCGACACAAGGTCGACCCGGCGGGGTGGCGATGGTTCACGGGGGACAGTGTTGCGATTCATCGTCTAACCGATGCAGCGGGTTTCTACTTCAAGCGCGACGGCGAGGACTTCGTGCATGCCGGCGCGCTTATCGTGATCTCCCCCGAGGGCAAAGTGACACGGTACATCAACGGCATTCAGTATCTCCCGTTTGACGTCAAGATGGCCGTCGTTGAAGCGGCGGAGGGGCGGACGGGTCCGACCATCGCCAAGCTCCTGGCATTCTGCTATCGCTATGATCCCGAGGCCCGGACCTACGCCTTGAATGTCACGCGCGTCTCAGGAATCGTGATCGTCGCACTCGCGGCGATCTTCGTGATCGTGTTCGTTCGCCGGCCCAGAAAGGTGACTGCAGAAAGGTAACTCGACTATGGCAGATCGGAATGCATCCGTCGACAAGATCTCCCCGGGGTTCTACGCTGAGCCGGGGCGCCACAGGGGTGTAGCGGCGTGGATCCTGAGTACGGACCACAAACGGATCGGGCTGCTGTACTTTGGCGCGATAATGATATTCTTCCTCACGGCGGTCAGCCTTGGATTTCTGATGCGGTTGGAGCTGCTCACGCACGGCAAAACGATCGTCGAGCCGCAGACGTACAATACGATGTTCACGCTTCACGGAATCATCATGATCTTCCTGTTCATCATCCCGGGCCTGCCCGCGGTGTTCGGGAATTTCATGCTGCCATTGTTGATCGGTGCAAAGGATGTCTTCTTTCCCCGCCTCAACCTGTTGTCGTGGTGGTTGTTCATCATCGGTGGACTTCTTGCGCTGACATCGGTATTCCTTCCCGGCGGAGCCGCAGACACCGGCTGGACCTTCTATGTCCCGTATAGCGTGCGGACGTCGACAAATGTCATTCCCGCGCTCATGGCGGCATTTATCCTCGGGTTTTCCTCGATTCTCACCGGTTTGAATTTCATTACGACCATCCACCGGATGCGCGCGCCCGGCATGGGGTGGTTCAAAATGCCGCTCTTCGTCTGGTCCCTGTATGCCACCGCCTGGATTCAGGTGCTGGCGACACCGATTATCGGTATCACTCTGCTGCTGGTGGCGATTGAGCGATGGTTCGGCGTGGGCATCTTCGATCCCGCGCGCGGCGGCGACCCGGTGCTCTACCAGCATCTCTTCTGGATCTATTCGCACCCCGCGGTCTACATCATGATACTCCCGGGCATGGGTATAGTCTCCGAGATTATACCCGTGTTTGCCCGGCGTACGATATTTGGCTACAAGTACATTGCTTATTCCAGCCTTGCGATCGCGTTCTTCGGGTCGCTCGTGTGGGCACACCATATGTTCACCGTCGGGATGAGCAACACCGGCATGTTCATCTTCTCCTTGCTGACATTCCTGGTCTCCATCCCGAGTGCCATCAAGATCTTCAACTGGATCGCCACACTCTACAAAGGGTCGATAGTTCTGGAACCCCCCATGTTGTTTGTGCTTTCGTTCATCGTGCAGTTTTCCATCGGTGGATTCACCGGGCTGATGCTGGGCGCCCTGGCAGTGAACATCCATGTGCAGGACACCTATTTTGTTGTCGGGCATTTCCACTACGTCATGTTCGGCGGCACCGGGTTCGCATTGTTCGGTGCCATGCACTACTGGTTCCCCAAAATGTTCGGCCGGATGTACGCGCGCAAACCCGCCTACGTCTCCTGGTTCCTGACCACGGTCGGCTTCAACACGCTGTACTTTCCGTTTCTGGTGCTGGGCTACATGGGGATGCCGCGCCGGTATTATGACTCTCTCCCGGAGTTCCAACCGCTGCACACCATCGCCACGATCGGCTCCTGGATCCTTGTCCTGGGCATCATCGTCATGGTAGTGAATCTGCTTGTCTCCATACGGAGAGGAGCACGTGCTCCGGCTAATCCCTGGGGAGGCAAAACGCTTGAGTGGCAGGTGTCGTCTCCTCCACCGACGGAGAATTTCCACACGATTCCCGTGGTGACGCACGGGCCGTATGACTACGAATCCCACGAACCGTCCGCTGCGGAGGTCCGGTGAACGTGCAACCTCTTGTGGTACCGGGTGACAGCCATGTCCATCGCGATGACATCGGTTCGCGCATGGGGATGTGGCTCTTTCTTTTCACGGAGCTGATCCTGTTCGGCGGACTGTTTATTGTGTACGCTGTCTATCGGTTCAGCCACTTCCAGGAGTTCCAGCTGGCGGCCAAGCAGCTCGACACCACGGTCGGCACGCTCAACACGTTGATCCTGCTGACAAGCAGCCTGACCATCGCTCTGTCCATCGTCGCCCTCCGCGAAGGGAGGATAGGATTCTCAAAGGCCCTGGTGGCCATGACGCTGGTGCTGGCGGCGGCATTCCTGGTGAACAAGTACTTTGAATGGAATCACAAATTTGAGATTGGCATCTACCCCGGTTCCCCGGACTTGCTGAGTCAACCCCAGGGAGTGATCCTGTATTTCGGCCTCTACTTCGTTATGACGGGGCTGCATGCCCTGCACGTGATCATTGGCGCGGGCGTACTCGGTTATATGTACCGAGCCATCGGACGGGGAATCGTGCGGCCCGACGCCACGGTGCGGCTTGAAGCAGGCGGATTGTACTGGCACCTTGTGGACATCATCTGGATCTTTCTCTTTCCTTTGTTCTATCTCTTGCAGTAAGGATGACCCCACATGGATGGATCTCAACACACGCTCTCCTCTGACCGAAGCCCGGCGGCGACCTACGGACGTTATCTGCTTGCGTGGATCGGCCTTGTAGCCCTGACCTCCCTCACCGTCGCCCTGGCAGGGATGAGTCTGGGCCGCTGGGTGATCGTCACGGCGCTGACTATTGCTTGCATCAAGAGCACGATGGTGCTTTTCACGTTCATGCATCTCCGTTCAGAAGAGCGCATATTCCGCGTGTTCGTGCTCGTGGCGTTGCTAACACTGATTATCTTCTTCGTGTTGACGTTTTTTGATTATGCGTTCCATTGAGTTTTTGGAAGAACGGGACTACCAGACATGTTTACCGGATCCTCGCCTTTTTCGGACTACGTCGATACGACGTTTCTGATCATTGTCGGGCTCTCGACAGTCGTCCTCATCGGACTGGTAGCTACGATGATCTACTTTGTCATCCGCTACAGCCGCAAACGCAATCCGCAGGCGACGAATATCGAGGGAAACCTCACTCTGGAGATCGCCTGGACGGTAATCCCGGTCGTGCTATTCATGGGGATGTTTTACATGGGATGGAAGGGGTACCTGAAGACGGTGGATGTGCCTGCGGACGCCGTGCCGATTCGGGTGACTGCGCGGATGTGGCAATGGGGTTTCGAGTACCCGAACGGGGTCACGACCGACACGCTCTATGTCCCGGTCAGGACGCCGATAAAGCTCACACTGCATTCTCTGGATGTCAACCATTCGATGTACATACCTGCATTCCGGATAAAAAAGGATGCTATTCCCAACAGGGAAAATGTCATGTGGTTCAGCACGCCCGAGCCGCGCTCGTACGACATCGCCTGTGCGGAGTACTGCGGGCTCCGGCATGCCTATATGTACACGAAAGTGGTGGCGATGGAGCTCCCGGCGTTCGAGTCGTGGTACAGGGAGGCTTCACGGAAGGCCAACCGACCTTTTGAGCCGATTACTTCAGCCGCTGCAACACGGAACTAATACCGGCGGATTATGGATGTTCTGAATACACTTGCCCTCCCCCAGTCGACGGAGCACTTTCACCTCCTGCTGCTGGTGTACAACCTGGTCATGCTCTTCTTCCTCCCGTACTTCGCAATGCTCGTGGGGAGTCTGCTGATGGCGGTGATCATGGATCGCCGTGCGGAACGATCAGAGAATCCGGGGCCCGGAAGGCTTGCGCGGCGGTTGGCCGGCGTTGCGCTGCCGGACCGGAGCACCTTCCTTTTTCTGGCTGTGCTTCCTTCGCTCGTCGTTGTCTTTCTGTTTGTGCAAATCTTCCAGGAGACGTCTGCGCTCGCGCCCGGGTTCGCCGCGCTCGGGAGTCTTTTCCTGATCGCCGGAGGGATCGCGGGCTTTGCGTTCAAGTATACGTTTACGCTCGACGACATCGTTTCGCTTGCCAGCAGAGGGAGCGGTACGCCGAAGGATGCGGGCCAACCCCTCGCAATTACCGGTTTCCTGGATTCAACACGCAAAACACACCGGCGGGCAGGGAACTGGGCTGTGGCCCTTCTCCTCGTAGGGGCGTTCTTTTTCGGCGGGGCATCAACGATCTGCCTCAATCCTGCTCTGTGGCTTGCCGTGGACGGGTTGCCCGCTTTGCTGCTCACCGGCGAGGTCTGGATTGAGATGATTGCCTTTCTTGCCGCAGCTGCGGGAATGTCAGGCGCCGGAATCCTCTTTCACCGCTATGTGTGGCATGCCGCGGGAACATTGGATGATCCGGATGATGCGTTGATCCACAGAGTGTCACTGCGGCTCACGTCGACCGGGATCCTGGCGATGCCGGTGGTGTGGCTCCTGGGCACGGCCTTCATCCCCGCAACATCACTCGCCGGCTCGGTGTACGCTCTTCTCGGTCTCTCCTTCGGCGCCCTTGGATTGGCGCTGCTCTTTCTCTACGCGTTCGTGCAGAACGGCAGGCGACTGTTTGTTGCACTTCTCGTGGTGACAATTGTTGCCGCCCTCGGGCTCAATGTCACAAAGAACAGGGTGGCCCTGCACGTCGGCACTGCGGATCACGCGGCGCTGCTCGCCGGCGTGTATGACAAACAGACGGAGGAATCCCGCGCGTCGCTGGGCGTGATGGCGAAGCAGATGACAGGTGAGGAAATCTTCAATGCGAAGTGCTCTGCATGCCATGCGTTTGATCAGAAAAAAGTAGGACCGCCATACCAGGTGGTGCTTCCGAAGTATGCAGGGAGGAAACCGGCGCTGATTGCCTTTGTACTCGATCCCGTGAAGATCGACCCGGCCTATCCGAGCATGCCGTCGCAGGGGCTGAAGCCGTCTGAGGCGGATTCCATTGCAACATATCTTCTTGGAAAGATCACCGCAGAGAAGCAATGAGAGAGTTGGAGACAGGGAAGGTGCCGGCGGTTGGTGCGGGTGTCCGGGGTGCAACGGCGGCGGACTATCTCGCGCTGACGAAGCCCGGTCTTACCACCATGTCTGTCTGCACTGCTGCGGGTGGAGCATACCTTGCGTCAGGAGGTCATCCGGCCCCGCTGCTTCTGCTGAATCTGGTTGCCGGGACGTTTCTCGTCGGTGCGGGTGCCGGGGCTCTCAACCAATGGATCGAGCGGCGCACTGATGGGCTGATGAAACGCACCGAGCGCAGGCCGCTTCCTTCGGGGAAGATCAGCCCGCTGGAGGGATGTGTGCTCGGGCTGTCGTGTGCCGTGGGCGGGGTGGTGTATCTTGCGGCGGCGACCACGGCTTCTGCCGCGATCCTGGCTGCAGTAACCCTTTTCGTGTATCTCGCGTTGTATACGCCGCTGAAGCAGGTGACTCATCTGTCAACTGCCGTCGGAGGGATTCCCGGTGCGTTGCCGCCATTGATCGGCTGGATGGCCACGGGAAGGGGATTCACTCTCGAGGCATACCTGCTTTTCCTCTTTCTCTTCCTTTGGCAAATGCCCCATTTTCTTTCGCTCGCCTGGATATACCGGAGGGACTATGCAGCGGGCGGCTACCGGCTTTTGCCCGAATACGATGCCACCGGCGCGGTGACAGGCAGGTTAGTCCTTCTCTATTCGGCATCGCTGATACCGGTGACGCTCTCGCTTGCCCTCGTAGGATTGATGGGATGGATCTTTCTGGCGGGCGGGCTGCTGGCAGGTGCTTGGTTTTTCACAGTCGGGGTGAGGTTTGCGCGGGAAATCACAAATGCCAACGCGCGGAAGCTGTTCCTCGCGTCCCTCCTCTACCTCTCCGTCATTCTTGCGTTGATGCTGCTCGACCGGATGTTGTCTGGCTGAAGGGATCTTGCGGTCAGCTGCCGGGAAGGGCCTTGATCACGTGCATCAAAAGACGGGAGAACTGCTCCCGCACCTGGTTGGCGACGGCGTTGACCTCGTCATGACTCAGCTTCGCACTGCTCGTGCCGGTGGCCTTGTTGGTGATGCAGGATATCCCCAGCACGCGCATGCCGAGGGCATGTGCGAGTGCGACCTCCAGAACTGTCGACATTCCGACTGCGTCCCCGCCAAGGCGGTGTATCATCTCGATTTCAGCCGCGGTTTCGTAGGAAGGCCCCTTGAGTCCTGTATACACGCCCCGCACAACGCGGACGCCTATCTGATTTGCTATATCTTCTGCAATCCTGATGAGCTGGGGATCGTATGGTCGGTTATCGTTCCGGGTCGGTTGCCGTGCGGGACTTGATTCGCCGGTGAGGTTTATGTGATCCGTGACGAGCATAAGATCGCCTGGTACAAACGTGCGATTCACTCCTCCGGCGGCATTGGTGATAATGAGTGTGCGTGCTCCCAGCGCAGCGGCGACACGGATAGGGAAGAGGAGCATGTCGACGCTGCCTGTTTCGTAGAAATGGACTCTGCCGCGGAACGCCACGATATTCCGGTCGTCGATAGAACAAAAGACCAGCCTTCCGTCGTGGCCTTCAACCGTTGAGCGAGGATAGCCTGGTATTGAAGAGGTCTGAATTGCCCTCTTACAGGAGAGCGAATCCGTGAATCCGCCAAGACCTGAGCCAAGGACCACGGCGATTTCGGGTTCAAACGGAGCCTGATGTTTGATGGTCTGAATGGCTGCTGCGAGGGATGCGTCAATCTTTCGCGAGTCTGGGGGATGCGCGTTCACAGGTTCCTGGAAGATGACGTGTTATGATATAATATTAGAAACAACATTATACGCAGGCTATAAGTTGTTTATATTTATGGTATTATTATATTGTTTACAAGTATATTATAGTATTGGATCCTCAATTCTTGGGAGCCTTGAGTCGATCTAGACTCCTGGGGAGCTTCAATGAACTTCTCAGTCATGGGGACCTTCAATGAACTTCTCACTCTTGGGGAACTTTAATAAATTCCTCACTCATGGCGAACTTCAATGAATCCCTTCACTCATGGGGAGGCTTGAAGCACTTCCTGCAGCGGGCTTCGTAGGAATCCATTGCTCCAACCATGACCCTCTCGTTCCCCTTTGTGATACGCTGGGTCCTGTCGGCGGGGTTTCCACAGACCACGCAGATCGCGAGGGTTTTCGTGATGTACTCGGCGATGGCGAGCAGCTGTGGAATTGGTTCGAACGGCTTTCCGCGATAGTCCTGGTCCAGACCGGCGATTATCACCCTTTTACCTTCGTTCGCGAGCCGATCTGCCACGTCCACAAGCGTCATGTCGAAGAATTGGGCCTCATCGATTCCAACGACCTGGGCGGTTCCGGCTGCCGTTAGAATTTCCTCCGGTTTCTGCACAACGAGCGAAGGAATCTTCAGTTCGCTGTGAGAGACGATATGATCGTTGCTGTAACGCGTGTCAATCTTGGGTTTAAAAATGGCAACTTCCTGTCGTGCGATTTGCGCGCGCCGGAGACGACGGATGAGTTCCTCGGTCTTTCCGCTGAACATGCAGCCGGCGATCACTTCAATCCATCCGGTCTTGGTCGGGGAGTCGTGCTGGGTAGGGAAGGTCATGGCTTCTTGCGTCTGGTCTTTTTGAGGTTCTTGCCCTCGAACGGGTGGGGCAGGAGGTCGCGCACTTTTATCACCCGGCGGCTGCCATCCTTCTTTGTCAGCACAACGTCAACATTGCCGGCCAGCTCCAGGATCACCTGCCTGCAGGCGCCGCAGGGGGGGGTAAAAGAATCTTCATCGGAAGCAATCGCTATGGCTTTGAAGGAGTGTTCACCATCGGAGACCGCCTTGAAAAGGGCAGTACGCTCGGCACAAATGGTGAGTCCGTATGAGCTGTTTTCAACATTGCAGCCTGTGAATATCCTGCCGTCAGTAGTCAGCAGTGCGGCGCCCACACGGAACCGCGAGTATGGAGAATACGAATTGCGTTTTGCTTTGCCGGCCCTCGAGGCTAATTCCGCGTAATCCATTCGGCTCCGTCAGGGTGAGCAGTGTCGGATATGTGCGCTGGTTTCCGGAATATAGCCATTCGCTGCAGCAGTTGCAAATTCAATGCATTAGGACGGGTGCATTAGGACGGGTGCAGATCAGGCCGAGTGCAGCAGGCCGACACCCCCTGGGCCCGCTGCGTCAGGCTGGCCGCAGCACGATGCGGGTGAGTTCGGGCGGGCAGTTGATGCGCACTGGCACAGCGACAGTGCCGATTCCTCTTGACACGTACATCTGAGCCGTTCCCAGCTGATAATGTCCGGCCACGTACATCGACGCCAGCGCCGCGGGAGTGAACAGTGTCTTGCCGAATTTTCCAAATACCAATTGGCCTCCGTGTGTATGGCCGCTCAGCATAAGGTCGACGTTTTGAGATGCTGCCTGGTTGAAGAAATACGGGCGGTGGCAGAGCAGGACTCGTGTGGTCTTTCTCGAGACACCCGCAATCGCCTTTTCCAGCTTCTTCGTGGCAAGAGCAGTTGCGCCGACATCATCAATGCCGACCAGATGAATCGCCGAGCCTTTCTTGCGCAGTATCACACCTTCATCCCGTAGCACCCGTACCCCGGCTTCACCTGCTATCCGGGCGACTGCTTCCACCTTGCCCGAATAGAAATCATGATTGCCGAGAACGCCAAAAATGCCCATCGGGGCTTTCAGCTTGCTGAAGGCTTCGGCGAACGGGTACACCTCGTCCACCGAACTATTGACCATATCCCCGCCGATTGCGATGACGTCCGTGCCAAGGTCGTTCAAACGACGCACATATTCGTCCATATCCGCCTTGGTCATGTACACGCTCGAATGGACGTCGGTTACGAGACCGATGGCAAATCCGTTGAATGCGGGTGGGAGACCCGGAATCCGGATCTCCTGTTCGTTCACGTCGCACTCATTTCTCCCCACGATCATGCCGTAGGCCGTGCCGCCGAGGCTGACCGCCGTCAGTCCGTACACACCACGGCGAAGAAAACGACGGCGCGTTGCATCGAACTGTACTACACGCGGATTCGCAGCAATCGCAGCGGTGCGTTCGCGTGAAAAGGGAAGCCGGCGCAGTGCGCGCCAGACGGCTGCAAACGGAAGCCGCACGATCGTGCCGATCAGGAGAACAAGGGCAATGACGGCCGTCGACGAATGCCAGAAGAGGAAAGGATAAATGACCCACCGGAGAAACCAATCGGAATACGCGTAGCTGAAGACCCGCAAGAACGGTACTCCAATCAGCGCTGCATTAAAAAGAACAAAGAGTCCGACGACGGCGTAGTACGCCGTCTGGGGGAGTTTATGCAACGACCGGTGCCAGCGGCGGAATCGGTAGAAGAGAAACACCTGGAGCAACAACAGCATCAAAGGAAATGAATAACGCACCATCAGTCAAACCTCCTTCATCAATATCTGAACTTCACCGGTCCGGTGCAAGGTCCGGTGCAAGGTCCGGTGCAAGGTCCGGTGCAAGGCCCGGCGCAAGGCACTCCCTTCTTGTGGGTGAGGATTCTGTTGAGTATATTGGCGTACGCCCATGTCGATTCTCGATTCCACATCCCGGTTGCCCCGCCCGCTCCGGTTTCTCGGCAACCAGAAATTCCTGATCACCACCGGGAGTATCCTGGGATTGTTTCTTCTTTTGAACTACGTGGTACTTCCCGCCTATGTAAACCATGGGAGCCGGGCGACGGTTCCCAGCGTGGTGGGTATGACGTTTGAAGATGCGCAAAAAACGCTGGAAGCGGCAGGTTTGCGGGTTGTGCGCGGAGAGACCAAGACGGACCCGAAACTTGCTCCGGGCTTGGTGGTACAGCAGCTGCCTGCGGCCGAAGCGGTGGTGAAGGTCGGACGGCGTGTCTACCTGACACTCAGCGGCGGAGAACTTCAGGTCCCCGTCCCGTCGCTGCGCGGCCGTTCCTTACGCGATGCGCGGTTTGCGCTGGAGCGGTTCGGGCTCAAGGTCGGATCGGTGCAGTACGACACTTCCGATACCTATCCAGAGAACACGATCATCTACCAATCACATCCCGCCGACACGCGGATCTCCAAGGGTGCGGTGGTCAATATCATCGTAAGCAAGGGAAGAGTCATCACCAACGCCCTGGTGCCCCTGGTTGTCGGCAAGACGTTGAAGGAAGCCGAAACAATCCTGGCTGCCGCCGGGTTGAAGGTGGGGAACATCACCTACCAGCAGAGCTATGATCTCGTGCCGAACACTGTGGTGGATCAGTATCCCCGCCAGGGCGAAACCGCGCCACCCGGACGCACGGTGGACCTGTTCGTTATCGCGGTCGAAAGGCCGGTGGAAGAATTTGAAGTTCCTCCGAACTAACAACAACGCACGCTCATGACGCTCATTGCCCCTTCGCTGCTCTCCGCCGATTTTGCGAACCTTGCCGCAGCCCTTGCGTCGGTCGAAGCCGGCGGTGCTGACTGGATTCATCTGGACGTGATGGACGGGCATTTTGTGCCGAATCTCACCATCGGCCCTCCGGTGATCGCGGCAATCAGGAAATTCGCCCATCTTCCTCTGGACACCCACCTGATGATTGAAGATCCCGGACGCTGGGTGGAAATCTACCGCAAGGCGGGGGCCGACATCATCACCGTGCATGCGGAAGCAACCCGGCACCTGCACCGCACGCTCCATCAGATCAAGGAACTGGGCGCGCAGGCAGGGGTCAGTCTGAATCCCGCCACACCCGTCTCCGCGATCGAAGAAGTAGTGTCCGATGTCGACCTGGTGCTGGTGATGACCGTGAATCCCGGATTTGGCGCACAAGAATTCATTCCGAATACGCTGGGGAAGATCCGCGCAATCCGCGATCTCCTGCACCGCGTAAAGTCGGATGCACTGATCGAGGTCGATGGCGGCATTGATGACAGGACCTCGATTTCGGCGGTGCATGCGGGCGCGGGCGTGCTGGTTGCCGGCAATTACATCTTCTCCGCACCGTCGGTGAAGGAAGGTGTGCAGACCCTGCGCGAGCGCGCGGCGGAAGGGGAACGGCGCCGCAGGACGGGCGATATCCCCCGGATGGTCTGATACCCCTGCCTGGACGCGAAGTCAAAACTTAATCCCCCCGCACCCCCACATTTTCCTGATACATTTGCTCTCTCTCCGCGTTTCTACGCACGGATTGCGGTTCAGCATTTTCACGGAAATACTCTTGCTTCTTTCTCTCAGTGGCCTTATATTTGATAAGTATGTTAAGTTAGATGCCTTAGAAACTTAGGCCATGACATTCATGAGCAATGCTCTCGACGACATCGATTTGAAAATACTCGACATTCTGCAGAAAGAGGGGCGGACCCGCAGGAATGATCTGGCCGAAGTGGTGGGTCTGTCGCTGCCCGCGGCGAGCGAGCGCCTGCGCAAGCTCGAACAAGCGAAAATGATTACCGGGTACCATGCCACGCTCGATTACAAACGCCTGGGTAACGACATTACGGCATTCATCGTCGTCTCCGTCGATTCATCACGGCATTATGGTCAATTTATCGAGCACGCCCAGGCGGTGGACGAAATCATGGAATGCCATGCCATTACCGGCGAAGGGACCCACCTCCTGAAAATCCGCACCTGCAACACCGCCTCGCTCGAACGATTGCTCGCCCGGATACAGGCATGGCCCGGAGTCCACCATACACACACGAATCTCGTTCTGTCCAGCGCGAAAGAGACTTCACGCATCAAGATTTTTCATTCATCAACATCCACACGAGGGTAACACATATGGCCAAATCTGCGGCATCGGGACCTGGTGCACACGTCTTTAAAATGATCAAAGACGAAGGCGTGACCATGGTCGACTTCAAATTCATGGATTTCCCTGGGCAGTGGCAGCACTTTTCCGTCCCGGTGGCCCAACTCAAAGAGTCTTCTTTCGAAGAAGGATTTGGCTTTGACGGCTCCAGCATCAGGGGGTGGAAAGCCATCAATGAGAGCGACATGCTGATCGTTCCCGACGCCCGGACCGCGTTCATTGACCGTTTCATCGAGGAAAAGACCATCAGTCTGACCTGCGACGTATTTGATCCGATCACCAAGGAAAAATACGAGCGGTGTCCGCGCAATATCGCCCAGAAGGCGGAAGCGTATCTTGCCTCCACCGGAATCGCCGACACCGCCTACTTCGGTGCTGAGGCGGAGTTCTTCATCCTGGATGACGTGCGCTTCGATACGAACGAGCACGCCAGCTTCTACTATGTCGATTCGGTTGAAGGGCGCTGGAACTCGGGTCGCGAAGAAATGCCGAACCTGGGGTATAAGCCGCGCTACAAGGAGGGCTACTTCCCGGTTCCGCCCACTGATCAATTGCAGGATCTGCGGAATGAGATGACCAAAAATCTTCTCGGCGTGGGGCTCCATGTGGAGGCACAGCATCATGAGGTGGCGACGGCGGGACAGTCGGAAATCGATCTCCGGTTTGCCCCGTTGCTTGAAAGTGCCGATGCACTGCTGCTGTTCAAGTACGTTGTGAAGAATACCGCACGGCTGCGCGGGCGGACCGTCACGTTCATGCCCAAGCCGATTTTCGGCGACAACGGTTCCGGGATGCATGTGCACCTTTCGCTCTGGAAGGGCGGGAAACCGCTGTTCTTCGGCAACCGCTATGCGAACCTCAGCGATATGGCGCTTCATTTCATCGGGGGCCTCCTGAAGCATGCACCTGCGTTGTGCGCGATCACGAACCCCACCACGAATTCCTATAAACGGCTTGTGCCGGGATTCGAAGCGCCGGTAAATCTCGCCTATTCCCAGCGCAACCGGAGTGCGTCCGTCCGCATCCCCATGTATTCGCAAAACCCGAAAGCCAAACGTGTCGAGTACCGGTGCCCTGATCCCAGCTGCAATCCCTATCTTGCGTTCAGCGCGTTGATGATGGCGGGACTGGACGGCGTGATGAACAAGCTCGACCCGGGTGAGCCGCTGGACAAGGACATTTACGACATGGAGCCGGAGGAGCTCAAAAATGTGCCCACGACCCCGGGCTCACTTGATGAGGCCCTGCACGCCCTCGAGCGGGACCATGATTTCCTGCTGCGGGGCGACGTGTTCACGGAGGACGTGATCAACGCCTGGATCGAGTACAAGCTGGATAAGGAAGTGAAGCCGATGGCCTTGCGTCCCCATCCGTACGAATTCGCACTGTACTACGACGTTTGATGTCCAACCGGTACCGCCTGCCGCCCATCCGCGGCGGCGGTACCATCGTTCCACTCCTTGTTTTTCCGCCTTATTCTCCCTATGTTTTCTCATGGAATTCCAGAGCATCCTCTACACGGCCGCGGGGCGCGTGGCGCACATCACGCTGAACCGCGTGGAACAGCGCAATGCGCTGGATGAAGGCATGGTGAACGAACTCATCACGGCCGTGGGGATGGCGTCGCGCGACCCGGGTGTGAAGATCCTCCAGCTCACGGGTGCGGGAAAGGCATTCTGCACAGGGCTGGATACGGCGACACTCGAACGGCTCGCTGTCGCCGATCTCGAGCAGCACCGTACCGATGCGATCCGGCTTTCGACGTTGCTGCGTGCGTTGTACGAGTCACGGAAACCCGTCATCGCCGTGGTGAACGGCCCGGCTCTCGCGGTCGGGTGCGGCATCGCGTGTGCGTGCGACTTCGTGATTGCGGCGCGCGACAGCGCACGCTTCGGCTGCCCGGATGTGCAGATGGGCGTGATGCCGGCACTCGTGATGGTCTTTCTCTGCAAGAGAGTCGGGGAGGGGAGGGCGCGTGAGCTTGTGCTGGGCGGCGACAGCGTCACCGCAACAGAAGCACACCGCATGGGACTGGCCAGTGCCGTGTGCGCGGACGACAAACTCGCGCAGGAGGCAGCAGCGCTGACCGACACGCTGCTCCGGCGGAACAGCGGTACCGCGATGGCGATGACAAAGGAGCTGCTCGGGAAACTTGCGGGGATGAATATGCCCGATGCCATGGACTTCGCGACGAACATGAGTGCGGCGTCGGGCATGACCGCTGAGGGCAAACGCGGCGTGCAGGAACATCTGAGCAAGCAACAGCCTGAATGGTGATCGCGATGCACGAAGAGCTCTTGCACACAATCCGCAGCGTTCCCGATTTCCCCAAAAAGGGAATTGTCTTCCGCGACATCACCACTCTCCTGAAAGACCCTTCGGCGTTCGCGCGGGCATCCGACATTCTGTACGAACACTACATGCGTGAGCGCATAGACAAAGTGGTGAGCGTGGAATCACGCGGGTACATCCTCGGCGCGGTGCTTGCCTACCGGCTGAACGCGGGGTTCGTGCCGATCCGCAAACCCGGCAAGCTTCCCGCGAAGACCCTCCGGGAAGAATATACGCTTGAATACGGCAAGGACGCGGTGGAAATGCACGCGGATGCAATCCGCCGCGGCGAACGGATCCTCCTTCATGATGACCTTCTCGCCACCGGCGGTACGATGACTGCGGCGTGCCGCCTGGTCGAACGAGCGGGAGGTGTTATCGCCTCCATCAGCTTTCTTATCGAACTGAGTTTTCTCAACGGGCGGCAGAAGCTGGGAGACTATGATGTCTTCAGCATCATCCGCTATGATAGTGAGTGACCGACAGTCGGGATGAGACGACCGGCGCCGGGCGACCCCGGCGCCGGTCGTGCGTATATACCCATGTCGTGCCGCCGCCATCCTCCACAATGCGATCACGTTCACCGGGCAGTGCCATGAAGACCATCATCGAACCGTTTAAGATCAAATCCGTCGAACCCATTCTGTTTACCACCGTAGCGCAACGGGAAGAGGTCTTGCGGCGCAGCCACTATAACCCCTTCCTGATACCGGCGGCGGAGGTGCTGATCGATCTGCTCACCGACAGCGGCACTTCGGCCATGAGCGCGGAGCAATGGGCGGGGATCATGCGGGGCGACGAATCGTATGCGGGGGCCCGATCGTTCTACCGGTTCGAATCGTGCGTCCGCGATCTTACGGGGATGACGCACATCATACCGACCCACCAGGGGAGGGCGGCGGAGAGGATTCTGTTTGCCATCGTCGGAGGGGCCGGGAAGGTGATTCCCAACAACTCGCATTTCGATACAACACGTGCAAACGTGGAATATTCCGGAGCGGAAGCGGTGGACCTGCTCTGTGCGGAAGGGAAGGATCCCGATGTCATCGCCCCGTTCAAAGGGAACATGGACGTGGAGGCGCTCCGGCAGCTCATCGTCAGAGTCGGCGCCGCGCACATTCCACTCTGTATGCTGACCATCACAAACAATTCCGGCGGCGGACAACCTGTGTCGCTTGAGAATATCCGGCAGGTGAAAGCAGTCTGCGCGCAGCACGGCATTCCGTTGTTCCTCGACGCTTGCCGTTTTGCCGAAAATGCATTCTTCATCAAACTCCGCGAGCCCGGGTACGCCGGCAAAAGTGTCAAATCCATCTCCCAGGAAATGTTCTCGCTCGCCGACGGTGCCACGATGAGTGCAAAGAAGGATGCTCTGGTGAATATGGGGGGCTTCCTTGCCTTGAATGACTCCACGCTCGCGGGAAATGCGCGCAACCTGCTCATTGTCACGGAAGGTTTTCCAACGTACGGCGGGCTTGCCGGGCGGGATCTGGAAGCCATCGCACAGGGCCTGGTGGAAATTCTCGACGAGCATTACCTCCGGTACCGCCTGCGCTCTGTGGAGTACCTCGGCGAGCGATTGACCGCGGCGGGCGTACCCATCCTCCAGCCGCCCGGAGGCCACGCGATATACTTGAACGCTCGGAAGTTCCTTCCGCACGTGCCGGTCGCACAGTATCCCGGACAGGCGCTGGTGGTCGAACTCTACCGTCATGCCGGGATCCGATCAGTGGAGATCGGCAGCGTGATGTTTGGAACATATGACTCCGGCGGCCGCCTGATCCCCGCACAGATGGAGCTTGTGCGGCTGGCCATCCCGCGGCGCGTGTACACACAGAGCCACATCGACTACGTCGTGGAGGCAGTCATCGAGGTGTTTCAGCGCCGCGACGCGCTGAAAGGCTACCGTATTGTCGAGGAACCACCTATGCTGCGCCACTTCACTTCGAAGTTCGCTCCCGTTGTGTAACAGGCTGAAAATGCGTATATTATACGAATTTCGGGAAATGCTTCGATGCTGAAATGCCCTGTATGCGGGACGGAGAACGGTGACCTTGACACGGTGTGCAGTTCGTGCAAGGGCTTCATACAGGCAAAAGTGGATACACTCGACCTGTTCAGCACCGCCTGGGGGCTGATGGACCAGCCTCGCCGGACGTTCCGGCGGATTGCGATCGCAAGGACCAAAAACTATGTGGTCTTGCTGAGCGCCGGTATCGGCATTGCGCTTGTGTATCTTTACTTCTGGCACTGGCACTTGGCCGTGCGGTTTCCCAGTTTGATCACACTCCTGGGAATCGGTTTGCTCGTCGGGCCGCCCCTGGGAAACCTGCTGATCGCGCTCTGCTCCGTTGTTGTTCGATTCATCCTCCGGATCAAGGGCGTCCGGATCTCTTTCCGCACGGGATTTGCGCTGCTGTCGTACGCGGGAATTCCGGTGGTGGCGTCGCTCATCGCGGTAATGCCGGTGGAGATTGCCGTGTTCGGCATGTTTTTCTTTGACAACAATCCGCCGCCCATGGTCATCAACCCTGGCGCCTATCTCGGACTGCTTGCCCTCGATACACTTGCCGGATGCTGGTCGATCGTATTAATAGTGCTGGGGATCCGATCTGCCGCCGGGGTGTCGTGGGTCTGGTCAATCATTCCGGCCCTAGCGGTCGGAGCTCTGATCGCTTTGCTGGTCATGGGATTGCGGCCATTCTAAAATGATGGACCAGGAGCGATTCGAGCAAATCGTCGAAGAAGAGTTTGAGAGAGTCCCGGATCTCTTCCGGCAGAAGCTCGAGAACGTTCGCATCGTTGTGGAAGAGGAGCCGGGCTCGCAGCGGCTGCGCAGCCGGGGATTGCTGCTGGGGTTGTACGAGGGAGTCCCGCTCAGCAAGCGGGGCAGCGATTATGGTGTGTATCCGGTGATACCTGACACCATCACACTGTTCAGAAAGAATATCGAATCGATTGCGGCCAACGAAGAAGAAGTCCGGTATCAGATTCGCATGACGTTGATTCATGAAATAGGCCACTACTACGGCATGTCGGAGGCGGAAATCCGCCGTGCCGGTTATTGAATGACTGAGTTCATACGAGAAAGGAAAACCTCCGATGTCCAAAGTTCTGTTTACGATTTCGTACACGGTCAAGCCGGACTCCCGGGACGCCTACCTGCAGCATGTCAGAGGCCTTCGGGAGCATCTCCGGACACGGGCAAAAAAGGATTACGGGCTGTACGAGGCGAAAGGGAAGAAAGATCAGTTCATGGAGGTGTTCGTGAGTGAGAGCATGGAAGATTTTGATGCTCTGGAAGACAATCTCGACCCGGAAACGGAATCGATGATCGCCAAGGTTGAAGAGTTTGTTGATGAAAAAGGGATGAAGTACTCGACGATGGTCGAAGTTCAATAGGTCCGCCGTGGTACAGAAGATCGATCCGATCGCACGGTTCATGCAGGAGCATTCCGTCACGCTTCTGCAGCTTTCTGCCCTGAACCGGGCATCCCGCGATTTGGAGGAGCGAGGATTTTCTGACGAAGCATTCGGGCGTCTCCTCACCGCGCTCGATTTCCTGCAGGAGGAAGTGGGTCATCACAATGCCCGGGAAGAGACAGCGCTCTTTCCCGTGCTTGACAGATACGTTGAAGGTCCAACCTCGGTCATGCGGCGGGAGCACAAGACCCTGAAACGGGAGCTCCGTCGCCTCAAGACATCAGTGAAAGCAGTCGAGCAGAAGCGGTCTTCAAAACGGACAATCAGGGAGATGAGGGCACAATCCAGACTGGTGGTCCAACAGTTTGTGAACCACATTCACAAGGAAAACAACATCCTCTTCCCCCTTGTCCAGAAGTTCTTGACCAAGGATGCACTCCGTGAAATCGCCCGGAGAATGGCGTAGCGCTTCTGAGCGTGCAGCGCGTACTCTTCGCATGAAACTCATCGGCACAATTCCTCGAACGCATCTCATCTGGCGAGCATAATTTCTTGATACTTAAACAGTTACGCAAAATTGATTCAACAACAATCTTCCTTGTGTGGGATGATGCGCACGAAGGTCCGGTGACCATGCGGCGGTTGCGAGATGCATGTCCTTGTGCCGGATGCCAGGGAGAAACGGTACTGCTACACCGGTATGCCGCGCCGGAAAGGGACCCGTTGGAGCCGGAAGCCTATGATCTGAAAGATGTGGAGGTCGTTGGCAACTATGCGATCAAGCCATCCTGGGGAGACGGGCACGACCAGGGGATCTATACGTGGGAGCACCTGCGCTCTCTGTGCGAATGTCCTGAGTGCTCCATCCGGAGCACAGAGGGCTCCTCACGGCGGACAGCAGGCTCCAGCCGGGGAGATGGACAGTGAGCAACGCAATCGACGTGAGACTCATCCTTGAGCGTTTTCCCTATGGCGTTTTCGTTGTTGCTACTGCCACGCCAAAAGGCGAGGTGCTGGGAATTCTGGCCACCTGGGTCACCCAGGTCTCATTTGAACCGCCCCTGATTGCAGTCTCCGTTGAGACGGGAGGGAACTTCGGTCAGGCTCTGGGCAGATCCGGTCAATTCTCGCTGAATCTCCTGCGGAGCGGAGACCTCCGTCTGGCAAGGGAAATACTAAAGTCCGGCCCGCTGCTCGAAGAACATGGTGTCCGGAAGGAGTTCGTGATCTCTCCAGGGGGATCACCGGTACTCCAGAAATCGGCCGGAGCGCTTCTGTGCCGCGTCACACAGATGCACGAAGCAGGGGACCATCAGCTCATCGTTGCTGAAGTGACCGGAGGGTTTGACTCGCAGGGCATGGAGTCAATGACGCTTCGCGAAACGGGTTGGAAGTACCGCAGGAAAAATTCTTCGAATCCTTAGGGGGCTGGCACATGGCCGCGACCGATACGTTCGAAAACAGCATCGCGCAGATGACAGCCGCACAGAGACAGATGTTGTCGGGCTTCATCGCTCAGACCCGCGAGCAGATCCTTATGGCCCGGAGCGAAGACGCCCGGCTACGCTTGCTGGCGGTATACTTCGAGGAAGCACACAACCGGCTGCAGGGGGTGAGGTAAGGTGGGCGCAGGGCCGCCGGGCAATGGGCCGGCTCCCTGTCCCTTCCGTCTAATTCCTTCGCTGCATCGTCGCTGTCACCTTCAACGTTTCCCCGCCTCTCAGCACGACGACTTCCACCTGGTCTCCTGCTTTCAGCTCACCCAGTACTCCCATGTAATCATAGACGTTCAGAATCTTGTGTCCCGCAAGACCGAGGATGACGTCACCGGTCTTCAGTCCGGCCTTTTCGGCTGCACCGTTGGGGCGAACGCCGCTGATCTTCATGCCCGTGCTTCCCTCGGCCACATCGGGCACAATGCCGAGCGAGACTGAGAAGCCCCTGCTGTCGCCGCCGGCATTGCCGCGGCTTCCCGCCGCCACCTGCACTCGCGTAAATGGGGGGCGCACAGCCATGGTATCGATCGCCATTGCGATCCGGTACACGTACGAAGTCACCTTTTCTTCGCCGGCATAATTGATCTTCTCCCAGTCGTCCCCCGGCTTGTGGTAGTCGTCATGATAACCGGTGAAGAAGAAGAGCACAGGGATGTCTTTGGCGTAGAATGATGTCTGATCGCTCCCGCCGTATCCGTCTGGACTGAGTGTCAGAACGAACGCCGAATCCTTGTTCTGCGCGGCGAGCAGCTCGTTCCAAAGTGATGACGTGCCGCTGCCGCTCACCGTGAGTGCGCGGTTCTGCAGCCGTCCGACCATGTCGAGGTTCAGCATTGCCACTGTCTGCTTGAGCGGGAAGAACGGATGCTCCACATAGAAGCCCGAGCCGAGCAAGCCCAATTCCTCGCCGGAAAAGAAGATGAACACGAATGATCGTTTGATCTGTGCCGAACGAGCCGCAAATGCCTGTGAGAGTTCCAGCAGGGCGGAGGTGCCGGAGGCGTTGTCGTCGGCGCCGTTGTGAATCGCCACGGTGTCGGGCATCATGGATCCTGATCCTGGGCCTCCCATGCCGAGATGGTCCATATGAGCGCCAAGGACGATGACCTCATTCTTGAGCACAGGATCGTTCCCCTCAAGATAGGCAACGATATTTGATGTCTGTGACATCACGCGCGTGATTTCCGTCTCCATGTCGACCGTGGCGCCGGCAAGTTCGAACGAATGGGGGGCATTGGTGCTGCGTATCGTATCCTGCAATGCCTTCAGAGTGAAGCCTGAGGGGGCCAGGAGGAGTTCGATCGCCTCCCGCTTCATCGTCACCGCAGGAATGCCGGAGGATCCCGCACCCTGGTCGGTGCCGAGCTTGATGAGGCCATCCTCGGATTCGTCCGCAGGTCCGGTGATCATAATCATGCCGGCTGCGCCCTTCTCACGGGCAATGCGTGCCTTGTTGCGCGGCGCCGTGTATTTGTAGTACGCGCTTTTCGGAGTGCTGCCGTCGGGCGCAAACCGCAGCATGATCACCACTTTGTCCTTCACGTCCATGCCGGCATAATCATCGTACGGCGTGCCGGGTGCGGAGATGCCGTATCCTACAAAGACAAGCGGGGCTTGTGCGGAGCCTGTCGCGCTGAAGCCCAAAGGCCGGAAGTCGGCCTCCAGCTTCATCACCGTTGTTCCGCCCGGGAGGACAGGGGCATGGATGACGCACCGGTTCTGTTCGCCCGCTGTCACTGCGGACACGAAATCAAAAGGCTGGAAAAAAGTGCCGTTGTCGCCGGCAGGCTTCAAACCCCAGAGTTTCAAATCCGTGGCGATATAGATCGCAGCCTCGATATTTCCCTGGCTGCCGGAACGTCTGCCCTGGAGTTCATCGGAGGCGAGATACTTGACGTACGACCGCAATTCATCCGCCGTGATCTCAGCGGAGGATGTTTGTGCGATGCCCTGTGCCGGTCCTGCGACGAGTGCGGCGATCGCGGCGATGGCGATCCACTTCATCATACGGTACACCCTTTCGTAAGAATATTTCTCGTATCATGATACGTCCTCTGACGTTCAGTTGCAACAATGTTGACATTCGGAGGAATCGTAAATATATTCAATGATGGAAATTACCAGGAAAACAGCCATGACGCTGAAAGAGAAGATCGCCGAAGACATGAAGCACGCGATGAAGAGCGGGGAGAAGCTCCGTCTGGAGACTCTGCGCACGCTGCGCGCTGCATTGATGGAAAAAGAAATTGACCGGCGGGGGAGCGGACAGCCGGTGACGCCGGAAGACGAAATCGGCGTGTTGACCTCGGCCGCCAAGAAGCGCAAGGAATCCATTGAGCAGTTCGGCCGGGGCGGGCGGGAAGATCTTGTGGCACAGGAAACCAGCGAACTGCAGATCATCCAGGAGTACCTTCCCCGCCAGATGACGCGCGACGAGGTCATTGCAGTCATACGCCGGATCATCGGCGAGACGGGCGCTTCTTCCGCAGCGGATTTTTCCAAAGTCATGCCTCTGGCGATGAGGGAGTTGAAAGGCAAGATGGAAGGGAACCTCGTGCGGGATGCTGTCCTGGAGTTGCTTGGTGGGAAATGAGTGCATGACTCCGTTTGACAGCGCCCTGGAGAAGCTCGAGTTTGAAAAGATCCGCCAGCGGATCGTGCGGTATGCGGTGTCCGATCCGGGGCGAGAACTGCTTTCCGTGTTGGACATACGGACGGATCCGGAACTCATCCGGCAGCTGCTGGACGAAGTGAGCGACATGAAGCGGCTGCTCGAGGCGGAGAATGACCTCCCGCTGACCGGTATCCAGCCTGTCCGGAATGCGCTGCAGAAGTCGGGTCTGGAAGGAAGCATGCTCACCGCGCGCGAGATCGCCCAGGTGGGCAGTACGCTGGGAGCGGCGCGTGCGTTGCGAACGTTTCTGTTCCGGCGCCGGGAGTCGCACCCGCTGGTGTGGAACCTTGCCGACGGATTGCACGTGGACAAGGTGCTGGAGTTCAATATCGAGCGGGCCGTCGAGGAGAGTGGCGCAGTCCGGGCCGACGCATCGCGCGAACTGCAGTCGATCCGTCGTGCCATCGGCGACCGGTCCGATGAATTGCGCAAGCGCCTGGAAGGCATCCTCCGCGGCGTGACCGATCTGGGATTCACCCAGGAAGAGATCATCACGACGCGCGAAGGACGGATGGTGATCCCGGTGAAGGTGGAACACAAGAAACACGTTCCGGGATTCATCCACAGTGCTTCTGCCAGCGGCGCGACGGTGTTCATCGAGCCCACCGAGACGCTCGAATTGAACAACGACATCCGGAGCCTCCAGTTTCAGGAACAGCGCGAGGTGGAGCGCATCCTGCGTGAACTCACCGTGCAGATCGGCGAGGGGCGTGAAGCGCTGATCCGCAATCTGGACCTGCTCGCTGCGCTCGATGTGTTACAGGCGAAGGCAAAGTACTCGATCGAAGTGCTCGGCGTGGCCCCGGAGATCACCACGGGCGGCCCTGTGAGATTGCAGAAGGCGCGTCACCCCGTTCTCCTGATTCACCATGGCGTGCAGGGAGCCGTGCCGCTCGACATCGAGATCGGTGGTTCGTACACGACCCTTGTCATCAGCGGACCGAATGCGGGGGGAAAATCGGTTGCCATGAAGTGCCTGGGTCTGCTTGTGCTCATGGCGCAGGCGGGTTTGCACATCCCGGCGGGACCCGATTCCACGCTGCGGGTATTCCGCCGGATCTTCGTGGATATCGGTGACGAGCAGTCTATCGAGAGCGACCTGAGCACGTTCAGCTCGCATCTTGCGCACTTGAAGGAAATCACCGCGGGGGCGGATGCCGGGAGCCTGGTGTTGATTGATGAGATCGGAACGGGGACCGATCCCGCCGAAGGGGGAGCGATCGCCGCGGTGGTGCTCGAGTATCTGACGGCGCGCGGAGCCCTGACGATAGCAACGACGCATCACGGGGCCCTGAAGGTGTTTGCCCACGAGACACCGGGCATTGAAAACGGCGCGATGGAGTTCGATCAGCGCACTCTCACGCCCACATACCGGTTCCATGCGCAAATTCCTGGGAGCAGTTACGCTCTGGAGATGGCGGACCGTCTGGGATTCCGGCCGGAACTGATGGCGCGCGCGCGAGAGTTACTCGGCGGCGCGCATATGCGTCTGGAGGAATTAATCCAGGAGCTGGAAACCACCGCGCAGGAGCACCGGAAGGAATTGCAGACCGCTCATGCCGAGCGGGAACGGGCGTCGACGATTGCGCGCGAGTATGACGCCAGGATAGGTGCGCTCGCGGCTGAGCTCCGGGAAATGAAGCGGAAGGCTGTCGAGGAAGCGAAGACAGTCCTTGACCGGGCCAATGCCGTTATTGAAAAGAGCGTAAAGGAGATTCGCGAACAGGGGGCATCGCGAGACGTCGTGCGCTCGGTCCGGGAAGAAGTACGTGAAGTCCGCGAATACCTCACGGCGGAGACGGAAAGCACTCCGCCGGCGCTGGAGGAAGAGAACTCACGCGAAGCGATCGCGCTGGGAAGCGTTGTTACTCTCAGCGGCCGTTCCGATCCCGGAGAGGTGTATGCAATCTCCCCCGACAGGAAGTCGGCCGTTGTGGTGTTCGGGAGCGTGAAGCTGCGGGTGGCTCTGTCAGACATCCAGCCAACGGCACGGAAGCTTCCGGCTCGACGGGAAAGGGGATCGATGCTGCCCGAGCGAACCGGTCCCGTGCAGCGCGAGCTGGACCTCCGCGGCATGACCGCAGATGAGGCGTTTCCGCTCATAGACAAGTTCATTGACGACGCCATACTGGCGGGATTGAGCAGGATTGACGTGATACACGGCAAAGGCACCGGCGCACTTCGCAAGAAAGTGTCCGCGTTTCTGAGCCGCCATCCCCGCGTCCGCTCATTCCGGCTGGGGGAATGGAACGAAGGGGGTGTCGGCGCGACCGTTGTAGAACTTAACGAAGAGTAAACGTGGCCGGGCGATGCACACAGGCTGTCAGAAGCGGACACCGGCGCGGTGTGAAGGCATTGATGATCACACTGCTCTGGTCATTGCGCACGATCCTGGGTGATCCCGCCCTAGCCGGTGGTTTCGAGGTGCCCGGGATCTCAGCGCGCAGCGCTGGTATGGGAGGATCCATATCGATGCTGACCGGCAGTCCGATATCGGCATACGTCAATCCGGCCTCCCTGACGCATCTCCGGGGGACCCAGTTTTCGATCGGAACGATGGTTACGCTCCCGAACTTCCGGTTCACCGAAAATTTTGACACCGGTGTGGCCACGAAAATGCAGACACAGGTGTTGTTCCCACCGAACATCTGTCTTACGCATACGTTTCCTTCCGGTCTCGGGTTAGGTCTTGCGGCGACCATCCCGTTCTCGAGCAAGACCGATTGGGGAGTAGACTGGATCGGCCGTAATCTGATCGCCGGGTCCGAGTTGCGGGGACTCGTGTTCACCCCCATGCTGTCGTTTCGGGCCACCGACGCCCTGTCGATCGGCATCGGGATCAATGTCACATCGTTTCGATACCTCCGCAGCTCGCGTTTGCTGCTCCATCACACGATGGAACCCTCCGGGGCAGAGGGAACGGAGCGGATGGAGGGAAATGGATCAGCCGCGATCGGGGTCCAGGTGGGAATGATGATCGTTCCCGATGAGGCCCTATCCTTCGGCGTCGCCTACAGAACCAGGAGCACGGTCTCGATAGAAGGCGGAGGCGTCACGTATGAATGGCCAGCCTCGCTGGTGCCCCCCTCGGAATGGGCCACATCCACCTTCAGCACGTCGCTGACATTGCCGGACAAGATTCATGCCGGCATGAGTATCCGCCCGGTGGCCCCGCTTCTCCTCACTGGCGAGCTGGAATTCACGCGATGGTCAGCCCTTGGGGAGCAGCTCGTGAGCGTGGGAAATCCGACCACCCATGTCATCGTGGAGCAGCAGGATTGGAGCGATGTGCTTGGGGCACATGCGGGGGTCGAGCTGCTTATTGGGGATGTCGCCCTCAGAGCCGGAGTGATGTTCAATAAGAGCCCCATACCCGACGCGCAATTGCGTCCTTCAGTCCTGGACGCGAATTGCACGGCGTACACGGCGGGAATCGGCTATTTGATCGGTGAAGGGCTCACACTGGATGTCGCCTTGCAGTCGTTGGATTATCAGGACCGGACGATCACCAGCTCTGCGGTGCTGTCGGCCGCCGGTTCGCCGATGAACGGTACGTACGAAATGAGCGCAACAGTTGTGGGTCTAAATGTGAGCTACTCATGGAAATGACTGCAGGACTTCCGGAAAACTTTCCAGGCGAGCCCGAAGTAACATTTGAACTCGCGAAACAGCACGGTTTGAACGAGGAAGAGTACGGAAAGATCCTCGCGCTTCTGGGCCGGATACCGACATACACCGAGCTCGGCATCTACAGCGTCATGTGGAGTGAACACTGCAGTTACAAGAATTCCATCGCCGTCGTCAAGACGCTTCCGCGGAGCGGCGGGCGGCTGCTGGTGAGTGCGGGGGAGGAAAACGCGGGACTCGTGGACATCGGTGAGGGACTTGCGGTGGCATTCAAAATCGAGAGCCACAATCATCCCTCGGCGGTAGAACCGTATCAGGGGGCCGCAACGGGTGTCGGCGGGATCATGCGTGACATATTCACCATGGGAGCGCGTCCCATCGCTTCGCTCAATTCCCTGCGTTTTGGCGACTTGAAGCATCCCCGGACCCGTTTCCTCGTTGACGGTGTGGTTCGGGGGATCGGTGACTACGGGAACAGTTTCGGGGTGCCCACAGTGGCTGGCGAAGTGTACTTCGATGCGTGCTACCACGAGAACCCGTTGGTCAATGCCATGTCTGTCGGCGTTGTTAAGCACGGCGAGTGGGCCAGCGCGACCGCAAAGGGGCGGGGAAATCCGGTGATGATCGTAGGCTCGGCGACCGGGAGGGATGGCATCCACGGAGCCACGTTTGCATCAGAGGAGATCTCCGAGGAATCCGAAAAGAAACGTCCGTCGGTGCAGGTGGGGGACCCCTTCACCGAGAAGCTCCTGCTGGAGGCCACGCTGGAGGCGATCAGGACAGGTTTGGTCGTGGGGATACAGGATATGGGTGCAGCGGGGATAATTTGTTCAACATCAGAGATGAGCGCCCGCGGGAAATGCGGAATGGACATTAACCTGGACCATGTGCCGGCGCGGGAAACCAGCATGTCCGCGTACGAATTGATGCTTTCTGAGTCACAGGAACGCATGCTGGTGGTGGTGCAAAAGGGGCGTGAGGATGATGTCCGGGCGGTTTTCAGCAAGTGGGATCTGCACGCCGAGATCATCGGCGAAGTGATTGACGGGGACCGGCTGATCGTACGCTACCGGGGGAGGAAGGTTGCCGATGTTTCTCCTGATTCGCTCGTATTGGGAGGAGGTGCTCCCGTTTACACCCGGGAAGCCAGAAGGCCGGATTATCTGGATGCGGTGCAGAAGTTCGATCCCGGCCGCATCCCCGTTCCCGGGAATCTGATGGAAGTCCTCGTCACATTGTTGAGTGACCCGAACATTGCGTCCAAACATTGGGTCTACGATCAATACGACAGTATGGTGAGGACAAATAACGTAGTTTTAGCTGGAGCTGATGCCGCAATAGTCAATGTACAGCATACAGTTAAGGGGTTAGCTTTAAAAACTGACTGCAATGGTAGATACGTTTACCTCAACCCGCGGCTTGGGGGAAAGATAGCGGTGGCGGAGGCTGCGCGGAACGTGGCATGCACGGGAGCCGTTCCTGTAGCGATAACGAATTGTCTCAATTTCGGGAATCCGTACAAGCCGGGGGTATACTGGCAGTTCACGGAGGCTGTTGCGGGGATTGGAGAAGCCTGCCGGGTGTTTGGCACACCCGTAACGGGGGGAAATGTAAGTTTTTACAACGAGAGTCCTACGGCCAGCGTTTATCCGACACCCGTTATTGGTATGCTGGGTGTGCTGGATGATGTGCGCAAGGCGACCAGGGCATTTTTCAGAAATCCCGGCGACCGGATATATTTGCTTGGCAAGTGTAACGGGCACATAGGCGGCTCGGAATACCTAGCAGTTGTTCATCAGACGATTGCCGGCGATGCTCCGCCCATCGATTTGGACGAGGAGAAACGTCTGCAGGGACTCCTCGCAGGTCTGTCTGCAGGCGGTGTGCTTGCGTCAGCGCATGACTGTTCGGAGGGTGGGTTTGCCACGGCCCTCGCAGAGTGTTGTCTGTTGAACAGGAAGAAGCAACTCGGGGCTCGGGTGCGCATGCCGGCAGGAGGGATCCGACCCGACGCGGTGCTTTTTGGTGAGGATCAATCCAGAGTCATTGTGAGCGTGGCACCAGAACAGTCGGAGAATCTGGTTGCAGAGTCAAGCCGGGCCGGCATCAATATTACAGACCTGGGAGAAGTGCTGGAAGAGCGTCTACTGGAGATAGAGGGATGCGGAAAGATCGGCCTTGAAATACTGGACAATGCATATTTCGATGCGATCGGGGAGAGGATGCAAATTTCATAAAGTGACATAATACATATTATTTGTCATTGGGGCAGATCATCATGATCGCCCCTGGCTCAACACCCAGCTGCACGCCGTTTACATCGCTCCCGACCACTTCACCGTCTGCGTGAACCTTGAACAGATCGTCAGATTCGACCTGCAACTGCGCTGTGCGCAAATAGCTAACAGCTTTGTGTTCAAGCCGCTTGCCGCCTAAAACCTTCGGGATCAGTCCGATGATTGTCAGAACTGGAACCTCTCCTATCATGCAGACATCAAGCCTGCCGTCGTCAACGGTGGCCTCAGGAGTCAGATAGAAACCGCCCCCCGCACTTTTCCCGTTTCCTGCAGCAATGAGCAGGCGCCTGCCGGTCGTGTTACGGCCGTCGGACGAGATGCGGAACTCCGGTATCTTGAATTTCCGGAGTGTCTGCAGCACCGCAACGAGATACACCAGTGTGCCGCGCAGGTAACTGATTTCGCTGACGCGCTCTGCCACCGAAGCATCGAAGCCGATTCCAACACCGTTAACGAAATACCTCTGCGGAGCATATATCATGCTCCCGTTTTCCATTTTGCCCACACGGACCGTGCCTGCGTCAACCCGGCGCACGTTGGAAGCTTTCAGGATTTGCAGGCAGGATTGCAGCCTTCTCGGGATCCCCACGGATTTCACGAAATCGTTTCCCGATCCCGTCGGGATGACCCCAAGGGTTTTCGTGGAGCCGATGATCCCGTTTGCGACCTCGTTCAACGTGCCGTCCCCGCCTACAGCCACGATAATCCTGCTCTCTGAATTGCGCGCGATTTCCGTCGCGTGTCCCGTGCGCTGCGTCCGGATAACTTCGTACGTGATGCCGAGTCCGGGCAGGAGTCGCTCGACCTCGTTGAGCGTCTTCTGAGCGGCACCTTTGGCGGCCGCGGGGTTCATGACAAAGGTGAAATCAGTCAAGACCGTTGTCCGGCGTCAAACACGGGTATACCCATCGATGTTGTTTGAAATGGTGTCAAATAACACATTGGAAGAGAACACAATACGGGCATGTCCTTCAAGTGAAATTGATGACATTTTCTGACCGTCAAATGAAAATCCAACGCGCAAGATCTCGCCGCCGCGGCTTTGCACAGTAACGGGTGAGGAAGCCCCCTTTTCGATTGCAGCCATTACCGCAGATGCGATCGACCCTGTCCCGCACGCCAGAGTTTCGGCTTCGACTCCCCTTTCATATGTCCGGATGGCGATTGAGTCTTTGCCCGTTACTTTCACAAAGTTCACATTGGTGCCTTCAGGCATGAACTCCGGGTGCGCACGCAGTTCTCTGCCTGTGCCAAGGACATCGATTTGCTCGAGGTCGTCAACGAACGTCACGACGTGAGGCGCGCCCGTATCGATCGAGTGGCAGAGGAACCGGCCGGCGGTTGCATGTACGAGGACACCCCTTCGGATGCGCTCGGGGTCTTTCATGGCCACCCGGATCCCGTCGCCGGTGAACGTCGCCTTATACAAGTATCCAAACGCTTCGAAGTTTATGTCGTCATGCTCGATGCCGTTTTCCCGGGCGTACAGGACGCAGCATCTCCCTCCGTTGCCGCACATGCCTCCGGTGCTCCCGTCGGCGTTGTAGTACAACATGGTGAAGTCGGCGCTTGTGGAGGGAGCGAGCACGAGGAGGCCGTCAGCGCCGACGCCGTAGTGACGTTCGCAGACCGCCCTGGCGAATGCCGGCCAGGAGACCTGCATCTGCCCGCGCGAGTTGTCGACCACCACAAAGTCGTTCCCGGCCCCGCTCAACTTGGCAAATGGAATTTCGATCTTGCCCATAGATGTCTCCCTGGAAAAGGAAACGCTCCCGGGTCTGCCCCGGGAGCGCTGGTGGAGATGGCGGGAGTCGAACCCGCGTCCGAAGAGAAGACCATCCGGACCACTACATGCGTATTCTGTCTTTTGAGCTTCATCCTGCCGCCTCCGACAGACAGGCGGTTGGCAGAACAACCCCGGGGTGGCCAGCCTTTCGGCCGGCTTCGCCAGACGCCCCCAGAGAGTGCGGCTGGCTATCCTGTCTGAAGTCGGCGCCTCTTCGGAATCCGGCAGGCAGAATTCCGGGAGACGGACCGCTTAACCTAGATTAAGCAGCCAGTGCGTAGTTGTAGTCTGCACTTGTTTTTTTCCGCGTTGTTTAACGTGCACCACGGAGAGCACGGCATGCAATCCAGACCATCCTCGTCCCCGTCGAAACCGGGTCATCCCCTCTGCCACATTGTACGTATCGTGCCGGACAAAATCAAGTTTTCTTGCCCAGATAGGTGCGTGTAAGGAAGTCCCTCAAGAACGCGAACGCCGCATGCGGTTCGTCGAAGAAATGGAGCAACCCGAGGTCTTTCCTGGAGATCATTCCCTGCTCCACCATGTGATCCAGATCGAATACTTTCTTCCAGTATTCTGATCCGTAGATGATGATTGCGACCTTTTTCTTGATCTTCCTGGTCTGCAGCAGGGTCACAATCTCCATGAGTTCGTCAAGTGTCCCGAAACCACCCGGCATGATCACGAGGGCCTTTGCGAGGTATGCGAACCAGAACTTGCGCATGAAGAAGTAATGGAACTCAAGACTCAAGTCCTTGCTGATATACGAATTGGCAAACTGTTCGAATGGCAGGCTGATGTTCAAGCCGACGGACTGGCCGCGCTCCAGATATGCACCCCTGTTTGCCGCTTCCATGATTCCCGGCCCACCGCCCGAACACACCACGAACCGGCGTGCGTCCGGCAGAGATTTCGCCCATCGTGTGAGGAGGCGGGCGATCGTGACAGTGTCCTCATAGTACCTGGACATTTCCTGCTGGACTTCAGCCTTTCGCAACGCGTTCAGGAGTGCGCGGCCGGGCCTGTGCGTTCTCACAACTCTGCGTTTGATTTTCATGTACTCGCGGGAAGTCTCCGCGTACGAACGGATTCTGGCCGATCCGAAAAAAACGACGGTGTCGCGGATCTTCTGCTGGCGGAACCGCCGCTGGGGCTCGAGGAATTCTGAAAGCATGCGAATCACCCGCGCTTCGGGGCTGTTCAAAAACTCCATGTTCTTATATGCCTTGGGAGGCTTACGTATCGGTTTGGGTTTCATAGGTTTTCCCATCACGTGAGCAAGCAATATGTGCGATCGGCGATGCCTTCCACCTGAACCTCGGGCGTGACAATTCCCCTGCGGATAAGTTCACCGAGCGTCTGAAATATTTCCTGGCGCTCCCAGCGAAATAGTCGCTTGATGTCGGCAAAGGTCAAGACCAGTTGGTTTCTGAAATGACGTTCCAGAATCGCCCGCCGGGCTTCCTCGATGGAGAGGCCGCGGGCCCTTCTCGTCTGCACGGGATACTTCCTGCTGGCAAGCGCCCACAGGGCTGAAGAAGGCCTGCGGTCATCCTCAAGTGCTGCAATCTTCATTCTCACCTGAAGCTCCGTCAGCGCAAGGTCAAATGCGCTCTTTCCGGTTCCCGTCAGCGCGCTGAGGCGGTGCCGGAGATCCTGCGTCGTCTGAGGAGATTTCCTCCGGAGTTGTTCGAGAATGTGCTGGGCGGTGGGGCTCAGGCCCGCCTTTCGGGATTGGGTCCGGATCGCGGATTCCCGGCGATCGCTCATTGCCATGAAATATGGCAAATACTCCATGGAAACCAGCATAGGACGGCGCAAGAGAATTTTTCCGCAAAAGGCATCACGCTCATCCGGCAGTATCCCTCTCAGATCCCAGGAGAAGGAGGATGCTCCCGGACTGCGTGCAGGAGTTCTCCCACCCGCGCTCCCTTCAAGGGCATTAGCCAGACTTGGCAGGCCGGGTTCAGTGATCCTGTACAGAAAACAGAAACCAACATCGTTCACAAACCGGATAGCCTGGCGCCTGGTTCTTATGCGCAACCGCGGCGACGTTCTGTGCGTCCGATCCCTCCACCGCTCGATCTGTGCAAGTGTGTACGATTTCATCCTTGGCCCCTGAGATCATTCATCATGCGCGTCGCGCAACAGCATGATGTTTCCGTCGAAGTCCGTTGCGAGTATTTCGTCCCCATTCAATGGGGTCAACGTGTTAACTGTCACTGCACTGGCCCTATGAATCCACCGTATCCGGCCGTCGGCTGCGTTCATTGCGTATACAAACCCTTTCATTGATCCGTAGAACAGCATCCCATCCTTCTCCACGGGCATCGCCGCATTGATATCGTAGCCGAACCCTGGTGTCGAGACCCACTTTTCGACCGGGCGATCTGCGTCGGAGGCAAAGGCGACCAGCGAGTCTCTCATGGTCCGGACGATGACAAGCGCGCTGTCCGAGGTCATACCGATGCTCTCCCGCACCTGGTGTTTCCGGGACCTCCAGACGACGTGACCGGTTGCGCGGTCGAGAACGGTCATTGCCCGGTCAGGGGCAACGAGGAAGAGGAGACGCCCCCGGGCCACGGGCAGGCACGCCGCGGGGGATAAGAGGCGCCCGCGTCGGGGGCCTTGCCATCGCCATTGGAGGCGGCCCGTTGCTGCATCAAGCGCGTACAACGTTTCGTCCCAGGCACCGAAATAGACGCTCCCCTCTTGCACCAGAGCCCTGGTCTCAACAAAACCGGCGACGCTGTCGAAACTCCAGAGTTCCGCCCCTGAGTCAAGGTCAAGCGCACGGAACTTCCCGTCGCTCCCGCCAACGAACACGCTGCCTCCTGCCACGGCCGGCGCGGCTACAACGGGAGCACCTTCCAGATATTTCCAGCGAACAACTCCCGAGTAGAGGTCCAGGCAGCGGACAGTACTGTCCGCCGACGTGACGATCACGCGGTCACCGGCAATTGCGGGGGCAGCGAACACCGGTCCGTTCGTCTGGTGGGCCCAGATGTGGGTGCCATCACAGGCTCGCAGCGCATGCACGGCGCCCGAGGCATCTCCGGCGACAACAACGCCATTGTTAGCCGCAGGAGCGGAGGTGATGGTGAATCCCCCGTTCCATTTCCATTCCATGCGCACTTCGGGATATCCCGCGTTGACAGAAAAATCGGACCGGTTCGTCGTGCTCCTCTCGTGGTGCACGCGGGAAAGCCGGAGTGTTGACCAGGGAGGCGACAGTGCTGCCGGGATTCGTTCTTCCTGAATGGAAAGCGAGTCCCCCGTAATAGTCACGAGGTTGTAGACGGGCCCCCTGCCCGCGGCGTCGACGAGCGCAGTGCCCATCAATCCCGGGAATCCCTCAAAGGACAGGTTCATGTTCCGGTGACCGTGTCCCACGAGAAACAAGCGTACATCGGTCTCATCAAGGCGGTCCAGCAGCTCATACCAATTCACAATGCTGGAATCGATCGGGTAGTGGGAAATGAAAATGACGGGTGAACCGTCGCGGCGAGCGCGCCCAAGAGTTGAGTCGCACCACCGGAGGTCATCCGGTGCGAAATGGCCGTCAGCCATCCTGAGCAGCGGTCCTTGCGAGAGTCCGATGAAGGTGTAGTTCCCGGACGAGAAGACAAAGCGGTTACCCCCGAAGAGCCGGGGGAATGTGGTGGTTCCTGATTCCGACCATTTCGTGTCGTGGTTGCCGGGAATAATCTTAAAAGGAAGACGGAGACCGTCGAGGATGCGCCTGGTGGTGAGGAGCTCTTCATCGGAACCCATTTCGGTGATATCTCCGGAGAGAATCACGAAGCTGATGTCTTGGTGTCCGTTCAGTTGGTCGACTGCACGCTCGAGCGCTTCCGCTGCCCCCTGGCTCCCCACGTGGAGATCGGTGAGCCAGGCAAAGCGGACCGGGATACTCTGGAGCAGCAAAGCGAGAAGACAGGCCGTCATCGCGTCACCGAGATCAGTAGAGGCGCTTCACATCTGCCCCGCGGAAATAGTGCCTGACGATCTCATCCGCGGCGAACCCCTTCACTGCCATCACCGCCGCGCCGATCTGGCATAATCCGACCCCATGGCCCCAACCGGCTCCGTGGAGTATGAACCGCAGTGGAGTGCCGGAGTCATCCTGTTCTGTTTCGACAACAAACGCCGAACTGTAGAGGTGACTCGGCGAGAGCCACCGGCGGATTTCCAGCTCCTTGCCGACCGTGATGGTGCGTTCCGAGCCCTCGATGCGCAACCGCACGATTCGTCCGGACGGGCCTCGTTCGACAGGAACCAGTGCACGCAACGATCCGAAACGAATGCCTGATTTCCGGAGAAGGAGATCCTCGAGTTCCTGGCGGGCATAGATAACTTTCCAGCGAAAGAAGTCCGTGGTCTCCTGGTCAAACGATGGAAGGACCTGCCGGAGGATCGCACCGTCGCGGGTGTTGCAGAATGCGTCTGGCGAAGAGTGCACCCAGGCGTGCATCTGATTTTCGGATGTGATCGGAGGGAATGCGGTGAGTGAATCGGCGATCGTGTGCAGGTATGGTACCTGACGATCCTCCCAGCAGTTGGCAAACTCTTCCGTCAATCCGCCGCACGCCTTGTAGAATCGTGCGTCGCAAATGTTACCTTCGTAGACAAGGAAGACGCCACGGGTTTCTTCGATCGACGCAGCCACCGTCCGGGAGATGATTTTTGTAGTCCCCTGGTAGCGCTGACAGTGATCATCGGCGCAGACATCGTAGAGGTCGTGGTCTTCGCGCGTGTACCACCTGATGAGTTCGGTAGTCTCCGCGTCAAGGGGAGACGACGCACGCGGGACATGACCTTCTTCGGCTGCACGCTCGAGCATTGCGACGAGCCAGCTGCGCGATGTGATAGCATGGGCTTTCAGAAGTGCCGCAGGGGCTGTCGCACTCATTTCCGAAGAAATTACGCTCTTGAGATATTCTTCGAGAGGGATGACATTGATTGCCGTGATCCCTTTTCCGGGCCTGGCCAGGAGCTGGAGCGCCCCCTGAAAGGTCTGCGTCTCTTTTCGCTCCCAATGAAACTTTACCCCAATCGTGACATCATGCAAAACGATGGAGGTGTCAGCCGCGGCGGGCGTGAGCGTAATCCGGTCTGTTTTGTTAGCAATGCCATCCCTGGTAAAGACCAGCTCGAGGCCGCCGCTTGCGGCAGTACAGACAAAATCCCCTTCTCTGCGGGCCCCATGTTCATCCAGAAACGGGCCCTGGAGGCTTCCCTTGACCTGCGGATACTCTTCAAGGATGCCGACCCGCAAATTCGGTTCACTGGTAATCATTTCGTGCCATGGCAATGAGACAAGTCTTAAAATATACGGACACAACCCCCGGTATGCAAACAGACAAGCCCCGAACTGAGCGGCACCGTTCGGGTCGGCAGAGGCAGCTTTGTGGTCGAATTTGTGCACTTGTAGACTCATGAACCTCTTCCTCGTAGTAAGAGGCATAACAAGGCCCACTATGATGTCGCAAGATTGGTATCAAATTTGCTCTGGTATTACAAGACATTGGAGCATCTATGGCAGCCTGGAACGGAGTGGCAGATTGTCCCAAATGTGGCAACAAGGGAACGCTGGTTGTATACGGCGAAGCCTGCACACTTGAGGTTGACGGATGCTGGGTATGCGGATACGGGCGGGAGCACAAGACCGCCGTGACACAGTTCTTACCTATCAAGCATTTACGGATTGAAAAACGGTCCCCTGCGTCTGAATGACCGGGGGAAATGGACCTACGATCCCCGCCGGTGCCGATTCTCCTGAGACCTATCTCAAAACCTCTCCTGAGAACGATAAAAGAGTCGGCACCGGCTAACCTTTCTTCAAATATACCTGTCTTATTGACCTCTTCCCCGCCCTCTCCTGGCACATTTAACCGCCATAGATAAGTTCTTTTGCTTTAGGTTAGTTACATTTGTCTCTGGAAGTAGATTCCAGGAATGAGGTGGAACCGACGGAGTGATGAAGCGGTTCCACACTATGCAGGAGGAACAGCAGAGGACAAAAGGCAATCACATGAACCGCAACGCATTTGTCGATCATCTCAACGCGCACAGGGACGAAGCGCGTTTCGGGTTTCAGCTCAAAGAAGGGTCGGAGCGATTCGTTGACAACCTCCTGGCGGTACTCTTCCCCCATTTCTCGAAAGAGCTTCTCAGTACTCCCGAACAGATCGCGTCCCGTCTCGTGCTCCTTGAAGGGGATCTCACGCGGCTCCTCACGCCCCTCCTGTCTGACAGCGACCAGGATGCGTCGAAGACTTCCGGAGAGTTCATGGCGGCGCTGCCGGGCATTCATGCCCGGCTCATGGATGACGCGCGGGCAATCCATCTGGGTGATCCCGCTGCGGAATCTCTGGATGAGGTGATCCTGGCCTATCCCGGATTTACCGCAATCGCCATATACCGCTTCGCGCACGAGTTCTACAGAAGGCAAGTGCCGATTTTCCCCCGGCTCCTTACCGAGTACGGGCATCATCTCACGGGAATTGATATTCATCCGGGAGCGGAGATCGGCAGGAGCTTTGCCATCGATCACGGCACGGGGATTGTCATCGGGGAATCGACCGTTATCGGCGACGACGTGAAACTCTACCAGGGAGTGACGCTTGGGGCTCTCAGCGTAGACAAGCGGCTGGCCAAATCGAAAAGACACCCCACGATCGAGGATCACTCGGTCATCTATGCACAGGCAGTCATTCTCGGGGGTGAGACCGTCGTGGGCCATCATAGCATCATTGGCGGCAATGTATGGTTGACCGAAAGTGTTCCCCCGTACTCCTTCGTTTATCAGGAGCACAAGGCGCGCATCCAGGCTCAGGAGGAACGAAGGCCCACCGTGGAGTACATGATTTGATCGATCCGGATCACACCGGGGCACACCGTCGGTCTGCAACGTACCGGGAAAGAGGTTTTTTTTGACTGCGGAGTGCGTATATTCCACTGTCCACTCGCAACTGTAAAAGGAACCACCATGCTCTCACTCTCTGTGCCGACCGGGATAGTTCTCTCCCTCATCGCTTCCGCGCTTTGCATGGTAACGATCTTCCCTGCTGCCGGACAGACCCGCATCGTTGTGCACGCGGATCAAGGCAAAGACACCATCAACCGGAACATCTACGGGCACTTCTCGGAACACCTTGGCCGCTGCATCTATGGCGGTTTTTTCGTGGGTGATGGGAAGGCTGGGATCCCGAACACCCGTGGCATCAGGAACGATGTGGTTGCAGCCCTGCGCGCTCTCCGGATTCCGGTGCTGCGATGGCCGGGAGGATGCTTTGCTGATACCTACCACTGGAAAGATGGCATCGGGCCGAAGACCCAGCGTCCGTCGATGGTCAATGTCTGGTGGGGTGGCATCACCGAAGACAACAGTTTCGGCACTCACGAGTTTCTGGATCTCTGTGAGCAACTCGGAACGGAGCCGTATTTTTCCGGCAATGTCGGTAGCGGCACGGTTGAGGAGCTTGTCCAGTGGGTGCAGTACGTCAACTCACCGTCCGGCAATCCGATGTCCGCGCTCCGCGCTAAGAACGGTCATGAAAAACCCTGGAACGTGCGCTATTGGGGGATCGGGAACGAAGCATGGGGATGCGGCGGCAACATGAGGGCTGAACACTACGCCGATGTCTACAGGGCATACGCGACCTTCATCGCCGGCGGCTGGGGCAGCCAGGGAGTGTTCCGGATTGCATCCGGCGCTGCGGGGGCAGACTACCACTGGACAGAAGTGCTCATGCGTGACGTTCCCCTCTCGCTGCTGGAGGGGGTGGCGTTGCACCACTACTCGGTCATTGACTGGAACAAGAAGGGCTCGGCCACGAAATTCAGCGTTGACGAGTATGCGACGACAATGCGCGAAGCCCAGCGGATGGAAACCCTGGTGCAGAATCACATCGCGATCATGGACAAGTACGATCCGAAAAAGAAGGTCGCGCTCGTGGTGGACGAATGGGGCGGATGGTACGATACCGAGCCCGGCACGAATCCGGCGTTCCTGTACCAGCAGAACACCGTGCGCGATGCAATGATCGCGGGGGTGACGCTCAATACGTTCAACAACCATTGTGACCGTGTGCGCATGGCCAACCTGGCGCAGACGGTCAACGTGCTTCAAGCCGTCGTGCTCACCGACGGTCCGAAACTGCTCCTCACTCCTACGTATCACGTGATGGAAATGTACCGCGGACACCAGGACGCCCTGATGCTGCCTGTTGAAATTGCACAGACTCCGCTCATCCTCGGAGGTGACACGCTGCAGGCGGTATCGGCATCCGCGTCGCGCGATCGCGAAGGATTTACGACCATTTCCCTGGTCAACATCGATCCGTTGGAAGGCCGTGCAACTGAAGTCAATATCAGCGAGGCCAGGTTCGCTTCGGTGGAGGGACGCATTCTCAAGGGACGTACGTTGCAGGACCATAATACGTTTGAAGATCCGGAACGCGTCCGGCCGGCGGCGTTCAACGAAGTAACGCTGTCGGGGACCGGCCTCCGTCTTATGCTTCCGCCGTGCAGCGTCGTCACGCTCCGGTGCCGCTAAGCTGTGCGGCTGAGAACGATGAAGGCTTATAGAGTCATTGCAATGCTGTTATTTGTGTCTCCAGCCGTTTTGGCGGCGAGCATCACGCTCAGCGGCTCCGTGAAGGACAAGGCAACGCTCTTCCCCGTCGATTCGGCGCTTGTGGAGATCGTGAATGCCGGCAACCCGGCGGAGAGATTTTCCGCTATCACCAACGCTACGGGAGCCTGGTCGTACAGTTTCGACCTCGCGGGCGTGGCTGATGACCCGTCCATACCTGCGTCATTCGACGTGGAGCAGAACTACCCCAACCCTTTCAATCCATCCACGAAAATCAACTTTGCTACAGGAAGCGCGGGTGACGTGGTCTTCACGGTATACACGTCCCTGGGTCAGCGGCTGGACAACAAGACCTTTTCGGTGCCTGCCGGTAATCACACGGTCGATTGGTCGAGCAAAGGGGCGGCCGGGGTGTTGTTCTACAGCGTTGAGTTCGGCGGGTCTCGCATTACGCGGAAGATGGTCCAGCTGGACGGGCATGGCAGCGGTGGGATCGGCCGGCTGGTTACATTCGGGGGACGATCAACCGTCCCATCCCTGCAGAAGACGGCGTCTGCCACCTACTCGGTTATTGCGTCGCAATTGCTGTACATGCCCGACACTATTACCACGCTGTTGTCCGGGAGCACCGTTATTGACTTCGCGCTGGAATCGGTCCATAGCAGGGCCTTCGTGATTGATCTTCATAACGATGTGCTCGAGATCGCCATTGAGGGTGGATACGATCTCGGCGTCCGCCACACGTACAACCACTCCGACCTCCCGCGTTTCCGCGAGGGTGGATTTGACGCCCAGATGTTCGCTATCTGGACAGACTGGCGGGACTCCACGGCACATCCGTACTATGCCTACACACTTGCGATGGTGGACACGTTCAACAGCAACGTGCTCCGCAACTCATCGACGTTCTCTCAGGCCAGGTCGTTTGATGAACTCATGCAGGTGAATGCGTCCGGCAAGTTTGCAGGGGTTCTCGCGGTGGAAGGCGGGCATGCAATTGAAAACAGCATCGACAAACTGAAGGATTTCTATGCGTTTGGCGCCCGTTATTTCACGATCACGTGGAACAACAGCCTCCCGTGGGCTGTCTCCGCGGCCGATTCCCGGTCCACGACTGTCGGACTGTCGGATTTCGGCCGGCAGGTGATCCGCACGATGGACTCTCTGGGGATGATCATCGATGTTGCGCACACGGGGATTAAGACAATCTGGGATATTCTGGCTACCACAGCAAACCCCATCATAGACAGTCATGCCGGCGTTCGGGCGCTAAACAACACGAGCCGCAACCTGACAGACGCACAGATTGACAGCATAGCGAAGCGCGGAGGGGTCATCGGCGTGGTCTTCTACCCTTCCTTTCTCTCTCCGAGAGGGGTTGCCACGATCGAGGATGTCATCAAGCACATCGATTACATCAAAGACAGGGTGGGGATTGACTATGTTGCGATCGGGTCTGACTACGACGGCATCGGCTCAACCCCGGCAGGATTGGAGGATGTGTCGAAGCTGCCGAACCTCACATCGGCCCTGCTCCGGCACGGGTACAGTCGTGAAGATGTGATCAAGATATTGGGTGGAAACTACCTGCGAGTGTTCAAGCAGGTCTGCAGGTAAGACCCAGCGCGCCTTGCGGCCTGGAACTGGTCCGCCTCAATAATGCCAGAAGTTACCTCATTATTGTGAATGCAAGGCTTGTTCGGTCAAGCTATTAACACGTTTGCTTACTACTTAACCTCCCACTCGTACAGACCTGCAGAAGCCCCTTCATCCAACGTGATCTCCAGCCGGAGTGCATCGGTAGTAACAGGATCGAATGTCATCCGGTTCATGCAATCCCGCGCTGTACTTGCCTCCGACGGGTGAGCGACCGGTTTCCACTCCTGCCCTTCACGGTACAACACCCGCCAGCTCTTTGGCAAACGGATTCGCCCGTCCGCAAGTTCGGTAAACCAGTAGACTGACGTTTCCGAGACCCGGGAGGGGGACGGAAATGCATATTGTATCCACTCCACACTCCCCTGCTTCGGCCACAGGGGGAATCGCGGCACAGCACCGTCGTTGGAGTGCTTCGGGAGCAGTTGGTCCGAAAGCGCATGAGCATTGCCGCCAGTGGAGGTCGTGAGGACACTGGTGGACGCCAGCGTCGGTGCAGGCTTTGGTTTCGCGGCTGATAACTCACGTGCCGGCCAGACTGTCATCTGATGCTGCCCGCGATGGGCCCAGGCATAGTACGGGATCGCCGTGAAGAGTCGCTCCCCTTCGATTGTCGGTTCTCCTTTTGCATTCCGGCGTGTGCCAAAGCCCGTGCCCGTGATTACCTGGACACCGCCAAGCATGTCCGGACGGAATTCTGTTTGCAGCTGAGTCGTGTCGGGCATGACCAGGTCCACGACGTCTCCGGAAGGTTGATCCACCCCCTCCAGGCAGAAGACAATCGGTCCCCGTTCAAGAGCAACCTTCCCCCGATCATCTTCGACCTTCGGGTTGGCCAACACCCTTCTCACAGGCATTGAAAACTCAGCCACGACAATGTCTCCATCATTCCAGGATCGAGAGAGCTGTGCATAACCCTTTGTCAACACGTACTTTTGCTCTTTGCCATTAATGAAAATCCTAGTGTTTGTAGAACCTGAGGTCATATAGCTGTAAAGATCACCGGACAACGGCTTGTCCTGCGCCCAACCCGGAATCCGTATGTTGCAAGTAAACGGGGTTGTTTTCTGAAGTCCCAGCGTGAGGACGACTTTTCCATCCCACGGGTAGTTGGTCGACTGGGTCATGTGAACCGTTTCTTTTCCAAGATTCAGCCGCGTGCTCCCGCCTATGAAGAGGTTCACAAAGATCTCTTTTCCCCGGTGGGCATAAATATACCCCGGTATGGAAGGGACGAAACGCACATCATTTGACGGGCAGCAGGCGCAGGTGAACCAGGGAGATCTTTCGGCGCCTTTCATCGACTCCAGCGGGTTGGGATAGAAGAACCGGTCTCCGGTCATGGAAACACCCGAGAGGAACCCGTTGTAGATCACCCGTTCCACGACATCCATATATTTCGCATCACCGTACTCAAGAAACATCCTGTGATTCCAGTAGACCAGGGCAATCCCGGCACAGGTTTCGCAATACGCGCTCAGGTTGGGAAGCTCGTACGGAGCACCGTAGCCCTCGATGTTGCCCACGGCGCCGACGCCGCCCGTGATGTAGACCTTTTTCGTGACCACGTCTTCCCAGATACGGTCCAGGACACGGAGGTAGCGATCATTTCCGGTCAGTGCGGCGACATCGACCATTCCCGCGTAGAGATATCCGGCGCGCACCGCATGCCCCACAGCTTCGGTCTCCTCAAGGATGGGGGTATAGTCCTGATTGTACGTCTCGCCGCGAGGTGTCCCCCTTCCCCGCTCGTTGATGAAGAAATCAGCCAGATCCAGGTACTGGCGCTTTCCGGTTACGAGAAACAATTTCGCCAGCCCGATCTCCGTCACCTGATGCCCCGGCACCGTATGCATTTTGCCCGGGCCAAACGTCGCAACGAGCAGATCTGCGCTCTTGAGCGCGATGTTCAGGAGGCTTTTCTTCTTCGTTGCATAGAAGTGTGCCACCGCGGCCTCATAGAGGTGACCGAGGTTGTACAGCTCATGACTGCTTTTCGTACGGTCGTTCACCCAGCGTTCTTTCGCCCAGGATTTCTCGGCGTCGATTGTTCGCATGGTGTAGAGATATCCATCCTTCTCCTGCGCCCTGCCGATCTTCGTGATCAGCGCATCCACCGTTTTGTCGAGGACGGGATCGTACCGGGTGTGCAGCGAATATGCGGCTCCCTCAATCACTTTAAACACATCGGAATCGTCAAAGCCATACCGGCTGCAGAACTTCCCCTTTGCGGGGAGCCCGGCGAGAATGCTGTCGGCGATCTCGAAATTCCGAATGCGGCCGGTTTCGTCACACTTCTGCAGCGCATGAGGTATGGAGACCGTCCGGTTGACCTCCAGACGGTGCGACCAGAAGTTGTCGCTTACCCTGACATCGGTAAAAAGCACCGGCGTGATCGGATAGCCCTGGTTCTGCCCGATCATCAGGCACACGTGTACGAGGGAGAGCGGGAGGAGGAGAGCGGTGCGACGAAGGGTCTTTTTCATGTGTGTATGCGCACTGGATGTTGAGTGGTGACTACTTTGCATGCAGCATCTTGATGGTTCTGACAGTGCCGCCGGTCTGCAGGCGGCAGAAATACACCCCGCTGGAGAACTCCTCTGCGTTGAATTCCCGCGTGTACGTGCCGGCCTGCAATTCTTCGTTCACGAGCAAGGCCACTTCGCGGCCGAGCATGTCGTACACCGTAACAGTTGTGGATTGTGGATCCACAATTGAGAATTGTATGGTTGTGCTCGGATTGAACGGGTTGGGGTAATTCTGATTCAGGTTGTAGCCGGCTGGAGAGCCATCCGGGGTGCCAGCCACGGAATTCGGTCCGGCACTCACCCACTGAAACTGGATTGCATCGGCACGGAGCACTTTTCCTGATACCACAGGCGACATAGCGTCTGTGATGCGGACAGCAATCGCGGAATCCGCCGGCAAGTTGCGTGACAAGAGCGTGACCCAGTTCCCGCTGCCTTCATTCTGATCCTTAAACACCGAGTCCACGAGTACGGCTCCCAGGAACAATGCATAACGCGCGCGAACGGACGCGTTCACGGTCGTCGGTACAATTTCGCTGATCTCGTAGACGCCGGCCCTCTTCAAGCGTGTGACAAAGGTCGCAGAGACTCCGGCCGCCGGGTACGCATAGCGGCTGGTGGAGTTGAAACCGCCAGCAGTGCTGAAAGACCAGGTGCCGGCTTCGGTATAATTCGTTGGGTCGCGGTCATCGACGACGGCAAAGTACTCACGAACCGTACCATGCACAGCGATCGTGACCGTGGTGTGGTGCGGATCGTCAGTGATGACCACGAGCGTATCCACAAAAGAGGCCGCAGGCGGAGGTGTGAACAACAATGAAATTCCGGTTTCACCCATAGCGGGAACAGTCACCGGAAAGAGAGTCGTGACTTCGGCGGTTCCTGACATGAGATGGGCTGAGAGCAGCCGTGCCGGAAGAATTCCCGAATTCCTGATGCTGACGGCACGGGTGTTCGTCTCGCCGATGACGATGGATCCCGCGTCGTAGGCTTCCGGCGCCTCGATCCATTTGTCGCGTACCAGGGCGGACACCTTGAGTGCATCGGCGGCCAGGTGCACGGTCGTCCCGGGCGTTCCGTATGCGGTGAGTTCCACAGAGGCGCTTCCCGCGGCGTCACACATCACCGTGCCAATGTAGTTCCACGCTTCAGTGGCAAGCGGCGCAGTAAATGCGGTACTTTTTACATCCTGGCCGGCAAGCGTACAGGTGATGCGGCCCCGGGTCACCGGATCGGGCATGGCCGGCACGCGGAGGTAGAGATTGTACGGGCCGGCGGCCGGTGCGGCGAAATCCCACCGGACTTTCGCAGAGTCAGCGGCGACAACAGCCGCAGTTCTGATCGAAGCACCAAAACCGGTGCCTTTTGTGGTTTGCCATGTTCCGGCGGTCTCCCGGTACCCCGTGTCGCCCTCATCGACAAAAATATCATCCGGCAGATAGCGTTGGATAACGATGCTGTGGTTTCCCACGATATCCGTACCCGCGACACCCATTTTGGCAATATCGGACCGGGGAACACCGACCGTCGATGTCCACTGGAGGAGCCCGGTGTTTTGCATGGGCACGATCGTGTACCGTTCGTAGCGGTCCTTGACGGCCAGGAATGGTTCAAGCTGGAACAGGGTTTGATCGGACTGCACGGTCCACAACAAATCAGGGCCGGATGTGATCTCCTGTATCGTGAGATGCGGGGCTGTCGTATCGGTGGTCTTCCTCCACGATTGCATTGCTTCGACCGCGGTACAGTAGCGGTAAGGTATCGCCGGGTATCGTGACGCGGCGGCGTGGATTGCCCTGTTGACTTTCTGCAGGTTTGCGGGGAAGTCCGTTTCGGGCAGGTGTGCCCAGAGACAGACCACCTGATCGATTCCCTTCGCCGCTTCCCCGAAGATTTTCGACACAAACGCAGAATCGGCAGCCGTGATATAGACAGAACGGACATTCCATCCCCGTCCGTTGCCGGGTACCTGGTAGTCGGTTGTCGACGGGCGGAACGGTACAAAGGTCGAAGGGGCACGCGACCAGTCATACACATTGTCAATGGGTTCAACGGGATCGTTGTGCACGGCGGGCCAATCGTTGTGCATGCTGTACGGGAGGAGGCGGTCGAGACGTTGCTGCCACTCGTTGTTCATTGCATGCCAGCCGCTGCGGTACGAGACCGGAAAGACCTCCTCCTCAAGGAGCAACTCGGCGAGGGTCTGATCGAAATCGGGAACAAACTCGTTGTACGTCTTCGCCTGATTCCAGTACCATGTGCCGTCCCTGTCATAGTCGGTCCAGACCCAGTTGTGAAAGTGGAACGTGAGTTCATCACCCCACTGCCGCAGCCTGTCCCCGTGATAACGTTTCATGAGGTATATCGGCATCGTGCTTGGAACAGGAACATCCGTATTGACCGAAAGCCGGAACATATTTCCTGCCATCATCCACCACGTGAGTTTCATCGGCGTGCCGTACATATCGGTGAGGGCAGACCGGAAGCCGGGATCCATGACCGTGGCTGCATTCATGGTTGGATCGGTATACAGAGCGCCGGATATCGTGCAGTGATAATCCGCAACGTCGAGACCCGTCCAGATACCCGTATCAGAACCGATAACAAACGAGACTTTGCTCTGGGCAAATGCAGCCAGCGAAACACACGTGATCAATACTGCGACGAAAGCGATCTTCATAAGGAAGAATCCTTGGATGTGAAGCACTCCTGATGTAAAGCACTCCGGATGGTGAAACACTTCTGATGTGAAGCACTTCTAGAAGGTAAGCGAAGTTCGGGAAAGAATCACGTAGGCAGGGTCACTCCGTCCGGGCACTCCGTCCGGGCAGTCAGGTGCGGGGCGTGTGTGCCTCAAAGCCACCTCTGGTACGGGCGATGCCGAGCTTCTTCATTCGGCTTCGTAATGTGGCGGGCTTCAATCCCAGTTTCACCGCTGCCCCGTTGGCTCCCTCGATAACCCCGCCGCATTCTTCAAGGACCTGCATGATATGTGTGCGGGCGACGTCGTCAAAGTTGCTTGCCACCTTCGATGGCTCGTGCGCAATCTCCACGAGTGCCAGGTCGCTCTCCTCCAGTCTGTTCCCATCGCACACGATCATGGCTCGTTCAATGGCGTTCGCGAGTTCGCGGACATTGCCGGGCCAGGAGTAGCGCAAGAGTTTCTGCCGCGCCTCGGGGCTGATGGACAGGACGCGCTTGTTCGTTCGCCGGCTGTAGAGTTTGAGGAAGTGATCGGCGAGCGGAATGATGTCTTCCCGGCGGTCACGAAGGGGAGCGACCGCGAGCGGGAAAACGTTCAGACGGAAGAGCAGGTCCTCCCTGAAGCGGCCATCGCGGACTTCTTCCGCAAGGTCCCTGTTCGTGGCCGCTATCACACGCACATTCACTTTCACGGTCTGCGTCCCGCCCACTCTCTCAAACTGCTGCTCCTGGAGGACCCTGAGCAAGCGTGACTGTGCGGTGAGCGGCAGCTCGCCGACTTCGTCCAGAAAGACCGTGCCGCCGTCGGCAAGTTCGAAGCGTCCGATGTGCCGCTGGATCGCTCCGGTGAAGGCCCCCTTCTCGTGTCCGAAGAGCTCGCTCTCTACAAGTCCTTCCGGGAGCGAGGCACAGTTCACCGTCACGAGCAATTTGTCCTGTCGTTGACTTGCGCGGTGAATTGCCCGGGCCACGACCTCCTTACCGGTTCCGGTTTCGCCGCTGATGAGCACCGTTGTGTCTGTGGGAGCTACTTTGAGCAAGTTGCTCATCAGCTGTTCCATCGAGTGCGCAGCCCAGACGGTTCCTCCGGAGTCTCCCTGATCGGTGAGGACATTCTGGAGAGAGCGCCTCTCGATTTCCAGTTTTGAAATGTAGTCCTGGGCCTGGTGCCGTTCGCGGAGATCCCTCCCGACATAGACCACGCCACCCGGATTCTCTCCGGAGCCCTCGAGGAGTGCACCCGTGAAACTCATGGGAATTGCGCTCCCGCTCCGTGTTATACAGTGCAGCTCGATGTGGGTGGGGTGCGAGGTGTTGGTGAGGGCAGGATCAAGCGGAAGGTCGGGGATCAGCAACGTGATGGGCTTTCCGAGCAAATCGGGAGTGGCGTATTCCGAAAGGCTCAGGGCAGTCCGGTTCACCGACGTGATGATGCCATCAGGCGACGTCACCACGAGGAGGTCGGCCATTGCATCCAGGATGTTTTCGATATACTTCTTGGAGGCCGTCAGAGAGTGAAGGAGGAGCGATGCATCGTTGGCGGTTTGAGTCCTGGCCTGTATCTGTTCCATCCACATCGTCACCTCTTCCAGAGTGATGACGAGCGAGGGTGTCGTATCGCCTGACCTCGTGAACGATTCCGCGGAGATATCCAGATAGACGGGTTCCCCGACGGCACGTGAGCGGCATACTGCTGTAAGCGACCAGGAGAGTTTTTTTCCGCGGAGGAGATCGAGGAGGTCCTTTTCGGCGCCCACAAACTCGGGAAAACCCAGGCGGACGTCTTTTCCGGGTACAACCGAGGCGGGATCTTCAGCGAACAACGGAGCACCTTCGGAAAGGGACACAATACGGAGATCCCTGTCTACGAGGAGGTGTTCGACTCCCACGCGCCGCGGGAGGGGGTCACCTTGCGGTTCCATCGGCGAGCTCATGGATGAGATGCATTCCGATTTCCTCGAAGAGACGGTCTACGCCCTCACCTGACTGCGCGGAGGTGCACATGGTCTGCAGCACCGCTTTGCGCGAATCCCAGGAGTTGGATGAGAGATCCAGCGGGTCCGTCACAGCATCGGACTTGTTCAGGGCGACGACGGCCGATGCCCGGGGGTTCACTTTGAGGAAGTGGTCGAGATGGCCTTCGATACGGTCGATGGTATCGGGGCGAGTCAGGTCACCGACGATGACCGCGGCGTGGGCACCCTGCAGATAGCTTTCCGACACATCATGGAACGTCGATCCGCCCTCGAGGTCCCACAGCACCACCTGAATTTCTTCCGGCGATCCATCGTGAACATCGGCAAGCTTCACCAGCTTTCGGCTGATTTTCACGCCGACTGTCGAGAGGTACGCGTCGCTGAACTCGCGATCGACGTATCTGCGGACAAGACTCGTCTTGCCGACAGAGATATCTCCAAGAACGCAGATCTTCGCAAGGATCATGGAAGTAGGGAATTCCTCTCCTGGATAAGTGTGAATCGCACGCATCTGCTGAGACTGTCGGCCCCTGATCGTATGGCTCCCGGCGGTGGCTCCGGGCTTCCCTGTGCGTTCAGCCGGGTCCGGGGGATCCCGAGCGACGCGAGCAGATCCTGTGCGGCCCTGGCGCGCGCTGTGGCCAGTCGGCGGTTTACTTCTTCCGTTCCTGTCAGATCGCTGTGCCCGGTGATCCGGATAACTGTCCCGGGAAATCTCCGGAGGTAATCGCGAACGCCGGCGCAATGTTTCCGGTCGGCGGGCTGGATAACGGAGGAGCCCAGTGCAAAGTGGAGGCGCACCGGGAGTTCGGGCACGCCGATGGCGCTCGCATTCGTGTAGGTGCGGACCCCCGGGATAGCGCCGAGCATCGCGTCGACCTTCCCGCGGAGCTCGTCGTCGGCTATCCAACCCGTCACGGAAAGATCCGGACCGGTGTTTCGCGTTTCGAGAAACACTCCCTCGACCCGGTTGAGGATCCTGGTGATTTCATCCACACGTAATGCCGTGAAGACCGGAAAAGACGGCCCGGCATCCGGCGTGATGCTGTTCACGATGACGGCATCATGAGCCGATGTTCTGGCGATTGCTTCAGCGCGTGTGCGCTGGAATTCGTTGATGGTCCTCCCTTCAAGTTGCACGACTCCCCATTCGGCCTGAACGGAGACGCCGGCAAGGGCCAGAGGTTTTGCAGCGTGAAGGGCTGTGCGAATGGTCTCTTCCAGATTGCGATCCCGGCTGTCACGATAGAGATGGATTCCGATGAGAATCGCAGCCAGCAGCAAAAGCAAACTGGCGAAAATGGCGGCACCGTAGGGCCTCCGCGTGCCTGGCGCCAATGGCCGTTCATTTGATCTCGAGACTAGAGTCTCTACGCTTTGCAGCACGCGTGCAGGGACGGAGGCGGTGTCACCGGAGAACCGCTCGAGGAGCCCATCGGATTCCTCGAGGATTTCTGTCATGGTCGTGTGGAGAACTTTTTGGAGTCTTTCTCTGGGAGTCCCGCGGACCACCACTGCCAGATAACAGTAGCCGGCCACCTCAAGCACGATCTTGGCGTCCCCGTATCCAATCTGGTCAAGCTCGCGGGGCTGCTGCTCCGCTGTCATGGAATCGTTGAACAGCGACCGGATTGCTGTCAGCATGCCGGAGAGCAGGTCGGGGTCCAGCATGGGACTTGCAGGGTTTTGTGCCTGGGCGATGACGAGTCCTGAAGGCTTGTGAATCAGGAAGGCGGCATCGATTGTCCATGTGACTGCCTCACGGAGGATGAGTTCCGCTTCACTTACACCCAGCATCCGTGCGCGAAATTTCCGGGTAAGGGATTTGAAACTGAGGTTTGCCTCGATGCGTTCATTGATCGTCTGGACGAGCGTGGCAAGCGTATGGGAAAGGTACTTGGAAATTGTGCTGCCCATGACGGGATACAGCGCATCAATCATCGCATCCCGTTCACCTTTGAGCTGGTCTTTGATTGCGGCACCCACGAGCGGACCCAGATCCAGTGCGGCCGCGTGGGGCTCACTGGCGAAGTGCCGGGCGATTGCTCCGGTGCTGGCAGGGGCGAGGGCGGCAGCCATGGCGTCCGGGTCCTGCGAAATCCGGTCACTCAAAGCTTGATCAAGGAAGGGTGTGATCGCCTTGACAAGGGCATGCTGCAGGCCGGGAGTCCCCGAGCGGAACACGGCCGCCACGACCGGTGCAAGGAGCTTTGTGGCCCTTTCCGGATTCTCAAGCTGATGGCGAAGATCTTCCAGCTCTGTTCCGAGTCCGTGGAGCGCTGCCACTTCCGGAGAAAGCAGAAGATCACGGAGTTGGTTGTATTCCGTTCCTCCATCAGTCACAGGCTAATCTCCCTGTGCTTTCCGGGCGGTCTTGTGGAGGGATTCGACGATCCCGACACCCTTGAGCTTCAGAGCCAGCTCCTGGAGGAGCTCAGCCATGATTTCGCGGGACACCTTGCCATCGCTGAGTGCGGCGACGTGGGTTTCGAGGTCTTTGGAGAGCTGTTCCTTGACCGAACGGATTTCGGTATGAAGCTTCGCCGTTTGTTCCGAGAGTGTGGTGGAGAGCTGACGGGCCTGCTGATCGACAACGCGCTGTAGGGCAGCGATTTCCGACTTCAGAGACGCTTCGAGTTCCTCACTGCGAGCCTGAGATTCCTCTTTCGCGCTCCGGAGGTCGGCGAAAGCCCTGTCGAATTTCTGGTCATAATCCCGTTTCTGGGGGCCGAGAAGAATGTCACGGATCTGATTGATGTGATCCCCATCTTTCAACGATCCATCATCCGGGGTTTTAGCCATTGCAGACCTCACTGGAGGTAAAAAAGACAAGGATAGTTGGGCAGGAGCAAGCATCGGGGAAAATGTACGAAAGCCCGAGTACTAAAACAAGAAACCGGTTAATTTTATGGGTGAAGGCCTGATTCAAAAAATGGGGCATTGGTCAACGAGGCATATGGGGGGCACAACGGGATCTTCAGTCGACGCCAGGCAAGCTCTCAATGCCCGCCCGGAAAGCCTCTCCGGACGGGCACTGAGATGAGCCGGTCATTTATCCGACGCGTCCACCCGCAGTGAGGGCGGGGTGCTGTTGACTACCACCACCGTGTAGTTCATGTCCTCTTCCGCATTAAAGCTGGCCGTGGGTGACACCGACTCACTCTGGATCGCGGCGGTCGCCACGCACGTTCCTGTGTTAATATCCTGGTAATTTGTTGCGGTCGCACCAGCTACATCGTTGATATTTATGGTGTTGCCATCCTGGAACTTGAGCTGAATATTCGCCTTACCTGTGCGTTCATTGAGAACCCGGGCGCTTGGCGGATCGCTGGAGCAGCCGGACAAACCAATGAGCAGCAACATCAGGACACTCAGAGTTAATACGGCACTTGTACGCATGGCTATCTCCCTTGATGGGTTTTCTAAGATACTCGAACCCTTTTGTTACCGGGCCTTTCAGGAACAGTCCCACATCCACACTAGTTTCCGCGAACCTTGTGCCACCATTGGGATTGGCGTTCTCTGGGGGGGATTCGAGGATCTAGCCCGTTCTGAGAATAACGATATTACCCATGAGTGTAATTTTTTCGAGAAGCCATTGTGCACCCCAGTAACGTGGCGACGGCCCCCGGGGTAAATGCGTTCACAGTAGTAGAAGTCCCCTGCAGTCGGCGGGCTAACTCATATGTAAACAAAAGATTTGCGGGCTTTGAAATCAACTCTTGCTGTGGACTGCTTCAACCGCAGTAGTGCAAATCTGGAGAGTCTGCAGAGTCAGTATGCAGGGTGATGCTCACCGGGCGTGCATATGTTTGTGGAATTGCCGATCTTCAATCTGAGTCTTCCCAATCCCCTTCCGCATCGATTACCGCACCGGAGGATGCAATGACACGTCTTCTGCACTTGATGCACCTCAGAATTGCTCCAATTCTACTCACCTGTCTCATCGCGAACTATTCGGAAGGCCTGGCGCAAATGACCGTCGAGAGAAACACGCTCACAACTGCCGGCAAAGCACTCGAAGCCTTCAAGTTTCCGCCTGCCGAATACCGGAGCACACCGCTGTGGGTCTGGAATGATCTCATGACGCCGGGAGCTGTTGATGAAGGGCTTGCCGATCTGCAGCGTCATGGGATCGGCGGCGTCTTCATCCATCCGCGGCCCGGGCTGATCACCCCCTACCTCTCTGATGAATGGCTCTCACTCTGCCGTCGTGCCGTGCAAACGGGCAAGAAACTCGGGATGAAAATCTGGATATATGACGAGAATTCCTATCCGTCAGGTTTTGCGGGAGGCATCGTTCCCGAAAAAATGCCCGATGCGAAACGCACGGGGCTGAAAATGACGTCTGCGTCGGAGCTTCCTTCCAGGTTCGATACCCCGCCTTTCCTTGTGCTGGCCGGGGATTCGGGCGGATACGCTGACATCACTTCCCAACTCGGGCTACAGCAGTTTGGTCCGGGGGAATACCGCATTTTCACGTTGATACGCGAAGAACCAAAGCCGTGGCACGGCGGGTTCACCTACGTTGACGTCATGCGGCCGGAAGTAACACGGGAATTCATCGATGTCACGATGAACGCCTACAAGCGCACATTCGGCGAGGAATTCGGGGCTGTTGTTCCCGGCGTGTTCCAGGATGAAGCGGAAATGCGGCCCGCCTCCGAGCCCGATGCGAAGGTCGTAAACTACACCCCGGCAATGTTTGACAGATTCAAGCAAAAATGGGGATACGACCTGAAGCCCCATCTCCCGTCGCTCTACGAGGAGACCGGGGATTGGCGGCGCGTGCGTCACAACTTTCGCGCTACGCTCCTGGATCTCTTTATCAGAGGGTGGGCCGAATTGTACTACAACTATTGCACGGAAAATAACCTGAAATTGACGGGCCACTACTGGGAGCACGTGTGGCCCAATCCGGTGATGAACCCCGACAACATGGCGTGTGCGGCGTACGCACACATCCCCGGCATCGACGTGTTGATGAACGAATTCCGCGCTGATGTGGAGGGGCAGTTCGGCAACGCGCGTATCGTCAAAGAAATCCGCAGCGTGGCGAACCAGCTTGGCAAAGAGCGGACCCTCTCCGAGACCTTCGGCGCCTCAGGCTGGGATCTGACATTTGAAGATCAGAAAAGAATCGCCGACTGGGAGTATGCCCTGGGTGTGAATTTCATGGACCAGCACCTTTCCTATGTCACGATCAAAGGAGCGCGTAAGCGTGACTATCCGCTCTCGTTTTCGTACCATGAGCCCTGGTGGAAGTTCTACGGGATGCTGGGCGACTATTTCGGCCGGCTGAGTGTTGCCCTCTGCGCGGGCGATCAAAGCAACAGGATTCTCGTCCTGGAGCCAACAACGACCGCATGGATGTACGCCGGGCCGGATTGGACGAACAAGAACGTCGATGGCATCGGGAAGACGTTTCAGGGTTTCGTCAACCGGCTCGAAGCTGCGCAAATTGAGTACGACCTTGGAAGCGAGGACATTTTCCGCAATCATGCGCGGGTCAAGGGCCGCCACTTTGTGGTCGGGCAACGGGTCTACGATCTTGTGGTCATTCCTCCCGGGACGGAAAACCTGGATGAAGCAACGGTTGCGCTTGTCCGCACCTATCTGGCCAACGGTGGCAGTGTGATCTGCTGTGACGAACCTCCCGGGTTCATCGACGGGGGTGCAAACGAGCGCGTGAAAGCCCTGGTCAAGGAATATCCTACCCTGTGGGTTCGGGCGAAAGAAGATAGCGTTCTGGAGATCATCAACCGGCTTTCCCCTCCGATTCTGATGTTCCGTGATGCCTCCGGTAGGGCTTCTTCCATTCCCATGCTTTTCCATCACCGCCGGTCGCTGGAGGATTGTGAGATACTCTTTCTGGCAAACACCGACAGCAGTCAGTACCGTTCGGGCCGGGTCGAGGCGCCCGGGCGCTCGTGTGAGAAATGGGATCCATTCACCGGGACCAGTATCCCCTACCCCTGCGCCGCGAAGGGAGAACGCCTTGAGATTGACTATTCCCTTCCCCCGGGTGGAAGCCTGCTGCTCTGTCTCCGCAGTTCGGGGGAACCGGTCTCATCGACGGCCGCCGCGCAATGGGTCGACGTTCCCGCCCGCGGACCTGCCGTCATAGGCCGCGTTGCGCCGAATGTGTTGACACTGGACTACTGCGACATCACACTCGGGGGGAAGACAGAGATCGATCTCTACTTCTACCAGGCCCAAGAGAAGGCGTACCAGCATCACGGGCTGGATCGAAATCCGTGGGACAATGCGGTACAATTCAAGCGGACGATTCTCGACAGGGATCATTTTGCACCCGCGAGCGGTTTTGAGGCAGCGTTCCATTTCACTCTTGCCGACGGCGTAAACCAGAAATCGATGCGTGCAGTAGTCGAGCGCCCCGAGCTTTTCCGGATCGCCGTCAACGGCAAGCCGGTTCAGCCGCTAGAAGATCAGTGGTGGCTGGACAAGGCCTTCGGCGTGTATGAAATCGGGAAACTGGTCACCACCGGATACAATACCCTCACCTTCACATCCTCACCCTTCACCATCCACAGTGAACTCGAACCGGTGTATCTGTTGGGTGATTTCTCGTTGGAAAGCGGTGCGAAGGGATTCCGGATTCTGCCCTCTCAGAAATTGTCCGCGGGCGCATGGAACGTGCAAGGGATGCCGTTCTATGCCGATGGCGTGAGCTACACGCAATCGTTCAATGTGACCGCCGGTCAGCTCAGGTCTCATCGGTTTGCCGTGCAATTGGAAAAATGGAAGGGGGTGGTGGCACACGTAGCAGTGAACGGAAAGGACGCTGGACTTATCGCCTCGCCGCCGTACGAACTGGAAGTAACGCACGCCATGAAGGCGGGGTCGAACAAAGTCACCGTGACTGTATACGGCTCATTGAAAAACACGCTTGGCCCCCATCATAACAATCCTCCTCTCGGCCGGGCCTGGCCCTCGAAGTTCCAGGCCGGAGCGAAAGACGGTCGTCCGGCGGGGAGTACGTATTCGACGGTCGGATATGGTATGTTTGAGAACTTCGTGCTGAAAGGAACCGGTAAATAGCGAGCGGAAAACACTTAGAACCGAGGCCGGATCAAGCAAGCGTACGCTCAAGCTCGTGGATTGGGCGGCAGTGAACCAGAAGGTCCGGAGGACTTGATGATGGAGTCCTCCGGACCTTGTCTTATCTGCGGTCCTCGCGTACGGGCATTCTAACGCCGAGGATTTTGTTTCTCGCGTTCGGTCTTCTCTGCCGGGGGTGTTGTTGCCGGTGCGCTCTTCTCGACCTCTTTTGTCGGAGGCTTCGGAGTGGCCGTGCGCTCGCGCTCCGGCCTGGGCGTCGGAGGTGTTGTCACCGGGGGTATTGTACTTCTCGGCGGTGTGCTCCTCTCGGTCTCCCTCGTCGTTGGCCGTGGAGTCGTTGTGCGCTCGCGCTCCTGCCTGGGCGTCGGAGGTGTTGTCACCGGGGGTGTTGTACTTCTCGGCGGTGTGCTCCTCTCGGTCTCCCTCGTCGTTGGCCGTGGAGTCGTTGTGCGCTCGCGCTCCGGCCTGGGCACCGAAGGGGCGATCACCGGGGGTACACCGGTGGCTGCCGGCGTCCTCTTCTCGACCTCTCGTGTCGGTACTCTGGCGGTCGAACGCATTCCAGCCGGACGTGTCTTTTCGTACTGGGCGATCCCTTCTTTCCTCAAGTCAGGCCTCGAATAGGTTTCGGCGAAAGCTCCTTTTCGTTTTCTCTCTGACACAAAATGCGATCTGGACCGGAACTTCGCAAAATAGCGATTGTGTCCATCCGGGTTGCGGTAGTCGTGCCAGCGGCGATAATGGCCGAAGTAGTAATGGTAGTGGTGGTAATGATATCCCCAGTAGTAGTGCCAGTATTGGGTTCTCCACGGACGCCACCACGATGGGTAGTGTGAATAGTACCAGGGGGAGAACCAGGGTCGATCAACCTCCATGTAAATGTAACGAATGACCGGCCAGCGTGCGACCTCAACAGTGGTCGTTCTGTACATGACAATCGTCCTGCCATCGGGTGCAAGCACCGTCTTTGAGGTCGTGCCGACGTAGCCGGGGTTTGGCGTCACCGATTCCGCTGTGGCGGAGGCCTGATCGTAGTTGGGTTCAATGATGTAGTTTTCGCCGTACAATGCCTCATCGCCGATCACCTGAATCAGCACACGGTCGTTGGCGTCTCTGTCCACCTGAATGACCGCGACGTCCTGCCATTCAGTGCTGCTGATTGCCACTTTGAGCACGATGGAATGCGAATTCCCGAAAAAGTTGTCTTCCACCTGAATGAAATCTATATATCCATCCCCATCCAGGTCGAGGTTGTTGATGTTCAAATCCTCGGAGTTGAGTTTCTGCTCAAATTCTTCCAGGGTCGGACATTCCTGGAAGACCTCCAGTACCGCGTAAAGATTCAAGTTGTCGCCCGGCAGGCCCAGAGAGTCGGCCTGCATAACCTGTTGGGCCACCGCGAAACAGCTGAGAGTCGTCAGCGTGATGAACAGGAGGAACAAGCGAAGTGGGTTCATGGTGGCAATATCCTCTGTCGAGAGACATAAGGTGTGCAACACAGCGGGTGTAAGACTCTGGCAAAAGTAACAAATCTTCATGTACAAATACAATTTAGCGCATGACGGGAAACGACTTCAAAGGGGCCGCGGCACGCATTTCCGGATCGAACACGAGGATCTCATTTGACCCGGCCTTGAGCCACGGGCCGGGGATGTACAAACGCCGCTGCGGGCCGATGTTCCAGTAGCGCCCGAGATTCCGGCCGTTGACCCATACCACCCCCTTTTTCCATCCGCCCATGTCGAGAAACGTATCGCCGGTATTCACCAGCTGAAATGTGCCGCGGAAAAAGGATGGCGCGCGTGCTGTATCGGCAGCGGCGAATGTGATCCCGCGGAGGTAACTCTCTTCGAACGGAAGCGGAAAGACGTCCCACTCCAGTAATGTCACACCTCTCAGAGTCACCCAGTCAGTAATGCCCTTCCGGTCGATGAGCCTGGACCCGAAGTTGATCCTGCCCATCCCTTCCACCAGAATATCGAGGACCGGATGCGGTGTGTGCGTCGGGGGAATCTCCACTGTGTTCTGGTCCCATCGCCGTTCGAGGCGGCCGACGAACACCCCATCGAGGAACACGTAGCCGATGTCATGGAGTCCTTCTATTGTCAATTTCCCGCTCGTGGGACTGCGCAGCACTGCGCGATACAGAATGAAGCCGTAGTTCTGGCCGTAGGCTTCCATGCTCTTGATTCCGGCGGATCGAATCGGCCCAGGAAGATTGTCGAACAACGGTGCAGTCTCCGTGATCCGTATGTTGTCGATGCCGAGGAAATGCGCGCCGGGAGGAAGCTCGGGCAGCGGCGTTCCATCGGGTTGATACCTGGCAAGGAGCCTACGGAATGCCGAATATTTGTCCGTGGGTCTGCCGGCCTCGTCGAGTGGAGCGTCATAGTCGTAACTCGTGATGTCCGCCTTGTAGCCGTTGTCCCAGTTTGCTCCTGCCGACCAGCCGAAATTCGTGCCGCCATGGAACATATACAGGTTGAACGACCTCCCGGTGGTGAGCATCCATTGCAGGTCCTTGACGTTCTTCTGAATATCCGATTTCCCCCACGCCTCGTTTCCCCAGTGGGTGAACCATCCGCACCAGTACTCGCCGCACATCTGAGGAATGGCAGGCCGGAACTTCTCGAGCTCTGCAAACTCCTGTTCCGGCCCTCCGCCGAAATTCACCACGGGCAGTGCCCCCTCGACATTCCCAGCTTCAAGGAGATGCTGCGCACCGCCGTCCGACGTGAAGAACGGGATGTCGAAACCCGCATTGCGATAGAGGTTGCGCAGGGTGTCCAGATACCCCCTGTCGTTGCCGTAGCTTCCGTATTCGTTTTCGACTTGCAGGAGAATGATCGGGCCTCCCCTGGAGATCTGGAGGCCGGCGAGTTCCTTGCCGACCCTGTCGACATAGCGGCGCACCGCGTTCATGTAGTGCTCGTCGAGGCAGCGTACGCGGATATCCGGCGTACGCAACAGCCACGCGGGAAGGCCCCCGAAGTCCCATTCAGAACAGACATACGGCCCCGGGCGGATGATCACCTTCAACCCGGTCTCCCCTGCCGTGCGGATAAACGCAGCCACGTCAAGAATGCCATCGAAGGAAAAGTGTCCGGGCTCCTGCTCGTGCCAATTCCAGAACAGATACGTACAGACTGTATTGAGACCCATGGCGCGGGCTTTGAGCAGTCTGTCCTTCCAGTATTCCCGGGGCACCCGCGGGTAGTGTATCTCGCCCGAGTAGATGCGGAAGGGTTTGCCGTTAAGGGTGAACGCTTGCTTCCCCACGGAGAAGTTCTGTGCGGATGGTTGAGCACCGGCCAGGCAGGTTGAAATCAGGGCCGCAAGGAGGAGGCGTATTGGCATAAAAGACTCCTGAATCACGCGGAGTCGATCGGGTTACTTGAGAATTACGAGTCTCATGGTTTTGACGAAGCCGCCGGCCTCCATCCGGTAGAAATAGACTCCACTCGGCAGGCCGGATGCGTTGAAGGTCACGCTGTGAACACCCGGCTCCAGCTTTTCGTTGACAAGCAGAGCCACATCCCGCCCGAGCAGGTCGTACACTTTGAGAATTGTGAATTGTGGATCCACAATCGAAAATCGTATGGTCGTACTCGGATTGAAGGGATTGGGGTAGTTCTGGGACAGCTGGTATCCATCCGGCACTGACACATCGAACGGGGATTGGTCCGCCGATGCAATCATTGTTTCATCCGGAGAGAACGTATACCCTACGCCGCCCTTGTCGAACCAGGAATGGGACAAGTCGTTCTTGTTGAAGACATACGAGTATCCATTGGATTTCGCAGGATCGTGCACTATGGGATCACCATTTGCGTTGAATCCGGCGAGCATCATGAGGTGGCCCGAATAGAGCGGCAGGCCGACAGACATGGCGATGCGCCCCCCGTTGGCGAGGACGTCTCGTGCCTGGCTCCAGGCGCGGTACCGTGTGACGGCGCCGTCCAATCCGTATTCGGCGGCATTCTGCACAACCCTCGGCCAGATGCCGAACATGTCGTACCATGGATCGCGCGTTGCACGTGCGAACTGCAGGGGATCCACGGCGATATTGTAACTCCGCAGGATCATGGAAACCGATGTCGGAGAACAAATGCTGCCGCCGATATCGGGATCGACACCATACTGGTAGATGAAGTTCGTCGGAATGAGAATCGACGCCGGTTTGTCATTAAGGATCTGATTGAAATCCAGCGACGATGTGGTCCGGGAGTCGCTCACGGCAAAACTCAGCTTGTACAGGCTCGGGGACGATTGGCCGATCCCGGTGCGGGTCATGATGATCTTGAATTGCCAGGCACTCACATACGAGTTCAGTTTCACGTAGTCATAGTCGACCAGGCCGCCACCATAGCTGGTGGACCCGTAGGTGCTCCATATGTTCGCCCTCCAGAATCCGACGGTCAACCAGGGGGACCAGCCGGTGCTGTAGGGAAAACGCATCTGGATCTTGAACGAACTGCCGTTCTCCGGTGCTGAACCGTTCCACGACGGCAACCCATGGTTGAAGGGGTACTGTGCAGACTGGGGCTTCAGGATAATGAATCCGTCCGTCCGGTCCGGCTGGAGGAGCAGCCGCTTTCCGTCCCCGCTGAGCACCAGGCCGTCATTCGTTTCGATATACTGCACCAATGAATCTATCCGCAGTACGTAGTGCTGATCGGGAAAATTTTGTGCACGCAGTGGTTGAGAAATCAGCAGGCACACGCTGAAGACGCGGAGAGCGGTACGAAGCATCATAGAATTCCCGGAAAGCTCACAGAAAAACTCCGACCCATTGCACTGAAGATGAGGGGAAGGGTCACCAACTCAGCATACGAATCCTCTGACTCATAATCAACGCTATGGCGTACCCAGGATCCTATCGATCACATGCCGTTCGTGCGCAACTGCTTCACCCTGGGTAGCAAACCATTTTTCCTCGGCGTCATCAGGATTCCGGCTATTGGTGCACAGAAACATGGTCTGGTTCCCGATTTTGTCGGACATCACGACAATCTCCACACCACGATGTGTCGCTTTGGTCGTTGTTGTTGTCTTCATAGCTCCTCTTCCGGACTGTCACGAGACGAGAATAGCTATTTCCCTTCTACAAGGAGGTGCCTGAGGAATTTGACGCCGTTCACCCATTCGAACAGCCACACCTCGATCCAGCGGAGCGGATTCCAGAAGTGGAGGTACCACTGCCGCCAGATGCGTTGCGCGTATGCCCTGGTGTGAGCGGCTGCCAGCGGGTTGTGCTTGCGCAGCCAGATGGTCACGACCGAAGGAACCTCAACTTCCGGCATCTGGTCGCGGAGTTGCCTGTAGAGAACCACGAGTTCTCTTGCCGGCAGTCCCCGCCAGTCGGCAACGCCGTGCCTTGTGCTTGCGATGAGGTCGTACAACGCTTCTTCCACCTTGCTCTTTGGACGGCTTCGCAGCCAGACCTCTTCGAGCTGGAAGAAGAGCTTCACAATTCCCCAGAGGCGCTTCGTGATGGTCTGGAGGCGGTGCCAGTAAAATGACAGAAATCCCTCGGGTTGAAAGCCCGGCCGGCGGTCGTTCCGGTGCCGCACCGTCCAGAATCCGCAATTCATCGGATGGAGACGTTCCACGCGTGACGCATACAAATACGCCGTGAAGAAGAACAGGCGGTTCCAATAATAGGACCAGTCGTGCCGCCAGACCTTCAGCACGTCGACCATATGTTCGATGGAATAGAATTGATTCCAGGCGTTGTGGTAGGACTGCATCAGTTCTTCGGGGGTCATGCGTTCGGGAGCCACCGCGACGTGTGCTGAATCATACGTGTTGAAATCTTTTTCCAGCCACCGGCGCTCACGCCACCACCGCTGATGATCTGCCGATCCGGGAAGCGGCGAAAGGATATAGAACGACGCCGAGTCAAATCCGATGCGCTGGAGCTCGGCGATATCCTGTGTGATGCTTGCAGGTGTGTCGAATGGAAGGCCGAGGATGTAACCGGCATGGCATGCGATGCCGAGTCCGTGCAAGTGATCTGCGAGATCTTTGTAGTCAGCGACGCGGTTCTGAAATTTGCCCTGGGAACGGAGGTTGTCGCGATTCACACTTTCCACGCCGAAGAATACCTGGTTGCATCCGGCTCGTGCCGCGAGAGTAAAGAAGTCGCCGGGCGGTATCTTCCGGGCCGCCAGGTCGCTTTGCATCATGAATGTGAACGGTATATGTTCCTCTTCGCGCAGACGGGCGAGTCCGGCAAAGAGCTCTCGCCACCGGGGATTTCTTGCGATGTTATCGTCAGTGAAAAAACTGTGAATGATTCCCGTTTCATGATAATTCCGTCGCACGAACTCAATGACCTGTTCCGGTTCACGGCAGCGCATTGTGCGGCCCTGCACGTTGATGATTGTGCAGAACTCGCATGTAAAGACGCATCCCCGCCCCGTATCGATGGTACTGTAGGGCGATGCGAACCCGTTGAGATCGTCTTTTGTCAGGCGGGGTGTCGGAATGCGTGAAAGATCGGGAGTCGGGTTCAGGAAGTTGTAGAGCGGCTCAGCACGGTCCGCGAGCACATCCTCCACGATGGAGGGGAGGCGCTCGCCTTCCACTTCACCGGCCACAAGAATGATTCCGCTGCACAGTGCGCTTCTCAGGTCAGCCGTCAGGCCGACCATGGCAAGCATGCCGCTCACGTGAAACCCGCCGATCATGACGGTGATGCCGCGCGGCAGGAACCAGGAGGCGATGTCCAGTGCCCGCGGGTACTGATTCGTCTGGACGCCGACGATCATGACGATTGTTTTCACGCCCGGAAGTGCGGCACGCTTCTTGATATCCTCTATCGGCACCCGTTGAATTGCTTCATCGATGAGGCGGACATTGACAGGCAGGTCTTTGAAGAACGGGTAGTTGACGAGATCCCCCGCCAACGCACCCATCTGGGTCAGCGTATTGCTGCGGATGACGCCGATGCGCATCTGGATGGGATACCCGTCGTCAGTGTAGTTTGTGGGACGGATGAGGGTTATATCCAGCTCGCGCACGCCGCGTGCGAGAGCTCCCCCGGAGCGGCGTATTCCTTCCACGTCAACGACCTGTTGCATAGATCTCTCCCTCCCGACAATTATCCATGAAAAGCTCTTCGTTCAACATACCAGTCACACCCCTGAAGTGGAATAGCCTGAAAGGTTGGAAAAAGAACTGGTCCTTTGGGACTACTCGAACGAGGCCCCCCCTCGACAAACTCACGCCGGTTTTGTATCTTCTTTCATGACAACCAGAGGAACACCCATGTCCAATCTCCGCCTCCCTGCCTGTTTCGGGCTGCTCGCCTTCGTGCTGGCTGGCTGTGCTGCCGATATCGTCGAAAGGGCCGTGCACAACGATCGCATGAATTTCAACGAAGCCATCGTCCAATCATGGAACGAGCAGCTTCTGTTAAATCTGGTCCGGCTTCGCTACCGGGACAACCCCCTGTTTCTTGAAATGGGCGGAGTGATCGCGGGATACAGCCTGAGGGGCAGCGCGGTTCTGGGGGGAGGTACAACCTTTCAGTCGCCGCTGACCGGCGATTGGCGGCTCAACCTCGGAGGGGAATACACCACATCGCCAACGCTCACGTATTTTCCCCTGCAGGGAGAGGATTTTGCCACCCGGCTGCTCTCACCCATTAGTCCGTCAATGATCCTGTTCCTCTCGCAATCGGGCTGGAGCGTCGAGCGGCTCTTTACACTCTGTGTTCAGCAGGCGAACGAAGTGCCCAACGCTGTCTCCGCATCGGGTCCGACTCCCGATCTTGCGCCGGAGTACGAACGATCGCACCAGGTGTTCGAGGCGATGCGGACACTCCAGAAAAAGGGGCTCATCGAGGGGGCGCTCGACAAAGACGGGAAGACCGTCCTGTTGTATATTCGCAACAACGCGAATGGTTCCACCGATCCGGCGGCTGTGAAGGTCAGGGAGTTACTGGACCTCGATCCCAATGCTCCGATGTACCGGCTTGTGCCCTCGTACGTCCGTGAAGGCAAGGATGAGATTGCGGTGATGGGCCGGTCGATCCTGTCAGTGATGTTTTTTCTCTCTCAGGCCGTCGAAGTGCCTGCGACACATGCCAGTCAGGGGAAGGTGACCGTCACCATGCGCAGTGACGGCACGCCCTTCGATTGGTCTCAGGTGATGGGCAGGGTGTTTCGTGTGCAGGTATCCCCCACCGAACCGGACAATGCCTATGTCCGTGTCTACTACCGGGATCACTGGTTCTACATCGCTGATTCCGACCTCAACACAAAAACGACGTTCAGTTTGCTGACGTACCTTTTCAATCTGAAGGCAGCCGGGAAGGGCGGGCAGGAACCGCTGTTGAGTTATCCGATACGGTAGAATGGCCGGAGGGGTGGGGAAAGTGTGCGCCCAGAGGGAGTCGAACCCCCAACCGTCAGATCCGAAGTCTGATGCTCTATCCAGTTGAGCTATGGGCGCAGCGTGTATGTTCAGGCGGTCTGTTGCCCGGACCTCCTTGCCATCCAGGCCTTTACCTTTTGTCCTCTTTGCTCCGCCACGATGTAAATCACGGGCACAACCAGCAGTGTCAATATAGTACCGACGGTCAAGCCCCCCATGACTGATCTCGCCATAGGTGCCCAGCTCTCGCCGCTTTCCCCTACGCCAAGGGCGAGCGGAAACAGCCCGAGAATTGTCGTCAGCGCTGTCATCAGCACCGGACGGAGGCGGACCAGTCCCGCCTTCTCCACTGCTTCAAACAATTCCATGCCCTGGCGCCGCAGCTGATTCATGTAGTCGACGAGAACAATGCCGTTGTTGACGATGATCCCGACGAGCATCACGATGCCCACCAGCGACATGACATTGAGATTAGTCCCCGTCACTACAAGTCCCAGGGTCACGCCGATGACCGAGAGCGGGATAGTGAAGATGATGATGAACGGGTCAACCAGCGACTCGAATTGCGACGCCATTACCATGTAGGTCAGGAGAATGGCGACGAGGGCGGCCAGCCCCAGATACATGAACGACTCCTGTTGTTCTTTTGCCGCGCCGCTGATTTCCAGCCGGACCTCGTTCGGCACGGAGAGCCCGCGCAGCACTTTCTCGACATCGCGTGTTGCGCCGCTCAAGTCCCTCCCGGACACGTCGAGTGTCACAGTGGCGAGTCGCTCCTGGTCTTCGCGGTTGATTTCGCGCGGGGCGGTGGAGTATGAGACGTCCGCAACGGAGCGCAGCGGGACCTGTTTTCCTGCCGGGGTCATGATCAGGAGGTTCTCCAGATCCTCCTTGCTGAGCCGGGCCTCCTCCGTCAGCTGCACGCGGATGTTGTATTCATCCCCTCCTTCCCGGAAGATAGTCGCCACAGTGCCCAGGATGCTTGTGCTAATGGTGTTCCCGACCTGTGTCGTGCTGAGCCCGAGATCCGCAATCCGGCGGCGGTCGGGAGTGATTTTGAGTTCGGGCCGCGTCGCCTTGATACTTGCTTCCGCCTGTACGATGCCTTCCACGTTGCGCACGGCCTTCACTATCTGGGTGCTCACGGCTTCTGTGACGGCGAGATCGTGACTGAAGATCTGGACGATGATATCGCCGCCCGTGCCCATCATTGTTTCTGCGCCCCGGTCGGCAAATCGCACGTTCACATCAGAGAGCGTCTTCACGGTGTCTCGCAAGTCGTCTTGAATCTCAAACATGCTCCGGCTTCGCTGCGAGCGGTTCTTCAGACGTATGCTCAGGTCTCCTTCGTTTGAGGCTTGAGACGAGAACATCGCCATGATCCCTTCTCCCTGTCCGAAATTGATGAAGACCATTTCCGCCTCGGGAACGAGGCCCATGACGATTTCGTTGAGCTGCTTTGCACTTTTCTCCATGGCGGGGAGGCTGGTGCCGGGCGAGCGGTCAAGCGTCATGGACATGAAGCCCATGTCGTTTTGAGGCATGAAGTCGCCGCCCAGGTTCATCAGGACAAGGATCGCCACGACGAAAGCGCCGGTCGAGTACCAGAGCACCCGCGCGCGATGGAGGACGCACCAATGCAGCCACCCCGCGTAGAATCGGTGCAGTTTCTCGAGCCAGGTGCCCACATTCCGCCCGAAACGTTCCCAGAACCCCGGCTTGTGCGCGCGACCGTGACGTCCGAGAAAGCGGGATGCCAGGAGCGGGACGAGCGTCAATGCCACGAGCAGCGAAAGGGAGAGCGAGAAGCAGATGGTAATCACCATCTCTTTGAAAAGTTCGCCCGCCAGCCCGGGGACGAACAGTACGGGGACGAAGACAGCCAAGGTTGTCAACGTTGAGGCTGTAATCGCCATCGCCACCTCCGTCGTGCCGACATCCGCTGCCTCACGGGGCGCTTTCCCCTCCTGATTGTGGCGGAAGATGCTCTCGAGCACAACGATGGAGTTGTCGACAATCATCCCCACGGCCAGCGCGAGCCCCGCCATGGAGATGATATTCAGCGTGAGTCCGGATTGATCCATCACGGCGAAGGTGACGATTATGGAAACCGGGATGGACACTGCCACGATGAGTGAACTGCGGACATTACGCAGGAAGAACAGCAGCACCAGAAAGGTGAGTCCCACCGCCTGGATAGCCGTTGATCCGAGATTCGACATCGACTGGTTGATAAAGACCGACGTATCGTAGAATATCCCCAGTTTGACCCCCCGCGGGAGTTGTGACTCGACCAGCGCCATCCGTTTCACGACTGCCCGGCAAACCTCCACCGTATTGGCGTCCGACTGTTTCTGAAGGGCAAGCATGACCGCCGGTTTTCCGTTGCTCCACACCTTCTGTCGTTGTTCCGCAAACCCATCGATGACCCTGGCGACATCCTTGACTCTGATGAGTGTCGCCCCCCGTACGGCAACGGTGGTATTCTCAATCTCATCCAGAGTGGAATATTCTCCGGCCGTCTGGAGACGTGAATTCCTGATTCTCGTCCTGGATCCATCCCGAGGGGGACTGGATGTTGTTCATGCGCAGTGCGCCGACAATCTGATCGAGGGTAACGTTTCTCGCCCGGAGCCGGCCCGGGTCGGCGAGCACTTTGATCTCGCGCCGCATGCCTCCGACGGTGAACGCGGAAGCGACGCCGGGGATGCGTTCGAGCCGCGGTTCAACGTCGTTTTCTGAAATACGCCGCAGCTCCGCCTGACCATGCAGCTGCGATTCGACGGTCATGTACATGATGGGTTGGCCGGAGACATCGAAAGCAAACAGCAACGGGTCTGTCATGTCGTCCGGAAACGTGCTGCGCACCAGGTCGAGGGCTTCGCGGATCTCGATCTTTGACTGGTCCATATCTGTGCCCCAGTCAAACTCCAGCATGACCAGGGAGATGCCCTCCGCCGAGGTCGAAGTGAGCTTCTTGACGTTTTTCACCGATGCGACAGATTTCTCGATGATCCGCGTCACCACCGTTTCCATGTCCTCGGGCCCGACGCCCGTGTACTGGCTGATGACTGCGATCATCGGGAATTCAAGCTTCGGATAAAGGTCCAGCTTCAGGCGCACCAGCGAGAAAACGCCGAACCCGATCGCAATGAGATAAATCATCAGGGTCGTGACTGCCCGCCTGATGGATGACTGGGTGAGCTTCATCGATCAGGTCCTTCTCTCCCGACGACGACGATCCGCGCGCCGTCGCGCAGCGTGTTCTGCCCGACCGTCACAAACCGCTCTCCTTCCGACAATCCCGACGACACCGCGATATTCTCGTTGCCGACATAGGAAACGCCCAGTTTGCGCTGCACAGCGCTGTCTCCCTGCACAACGTAGATGTAGTAGTTCTTCACAACCACGTCCTTGCCGTTGTGCTGCTCGAGGGAGGAGCTTTCGATTGTCGCATGCAGGGGGACAACGATGACATTGTTCACGGTGCCGACGCGGACCTCAACACGAGCGAACATGCCGGGCTTCAGTGCGTGTCCAGGGTTGTCCAGCACAACTTCCACATGCGCCATTCTGGTCATGCGGTCGAGCACCGGGCTGATCTCCCCCACCGTTCCTTTGAATACGCGGTCGGGATAGCTCTTGACGCGGACTTCCGCGGGCTGTGTGCGCTTGAGCAATCCGACATCCGACTCCGCCACATCAAATGCGACTTTCACGCGATCCATCTGCACGAGAGAAACCAGAGGCCGGGCGGGCGACGCCATGTCACCGTCTTCGTAGTTGCGGGTGGCGACGATCCCCGATATCGGCGCGGTGATCAAAGCGTCGTTGAGCTGGCTTCTTGCCGACTTCAGCATCGCCTCCGCCTGCTCCCGTTGGGCGGCCACCGCCTCAAATTGCGTCTTGATGGCGTCCAACTGCTGCTGGCTGAGGGCATTTTCCTTGAACAGCCTCTGCGAGCGCTCGTACTCGAGACGCACATTCGCTTCCTGCGCCCGGGCGGCACCCAGCGCCGCGTCCGCCTGGCGCACAGCCTGTTCTATCGTGGTGGCGCGCACGCGGGCGATCAACGCGCCCTGCCGCACACGGTCTCCGACATCAACCAGAAACTTGTCGATCCGGTCAGGGACCCTGGAGTACACCTGAATTTCAAACTCCGCCTCGACATCGCCATCATAGCCAAGCGTCCGGTTGACGTTCTGGCGCTGCGCCACCAGGACCTCCACCGGTATCTTCTCGCCTGCCTCGCCGCCCTCCTTGGAATCTGAACATGCCGTCAGCATGAGAGCCAGTGACAGGACAATAGCACGCGGGAACAGCCTTTTCCACTTCGGTTTCATACGCATCCTGTGTTCAGTCTGTGGGTCGCCCGCCGGTCCTGCCTAGAGCGCCCCCTCGAGGTGCCCGACAGCCTTCCGGAGGCGGTACCGGGCCACCTGGTACTCGAAAATTGAATTGGCATAGTTGACTTGTGCACGGGTAAGAGCAAGCTGCGAATTCAGCACATCCAGCTGCGTGTTCACTCCCTCATTGTACATCACCGTCGCGAGGCGCAGGGCCTCTGTGCCAAGCTTCTCCGTCGCGAGGGCCGACCTGTGCTTCTCATCCGCCTCGTGGAACGAGTTGAGCGCCACTTCCACTTCGGTACTGATCGCGTTCACCAGACTCCGTTCATCCTCCAGAACACTCCGATAGTCCAGCTCGGCTTTTTCGGTTTCTTTCGCGGTCTTAAAGCCAGCAAAGATCGGAACCTGGAGCGTCAGCGAGGAAGTGATTCCTTTGCTGAAATCGGGCCGGGCAAAACGCAGGTCATCCCTCATGCCGAGATACGACAGGTCTGTCTGGAAGATAAGCGTCGGCCAGTAGCCGCTCTGCGCCACAGTGACGCTGTTGTCGGCCATAGTTTTGCGTTCTACCATGATCTTTGCTTCTTTCCGCTCCTCGAGCGCCATTGTCTGAAGCTCTGTCAGGGAGCGGGTCGCGAACTCTTCGGGGGCATACGTGAACTCCCCCGCGACATCGATGCTCTCGCTGCGGTCGAGTCCGAGAACTGTGCGCAAGGTTGAGAGCGACGACCGGTAGGCATTGCGTGCAGTAATCAGGTCGGGTTCAATCGTCGCGGCTTCCACCTGTGCCCGCATTTTGTCAAACGGTGACGCCATGCCGACGTCAAATTTCTTGGTGACCGTCTCAAGGTTCGCCGTGGCCTGCGCGAGAGCATTCTCCTGGACACGCACAAGCTCCTGCGCGAGCAGCACCGAATAGAACGCCGAGGCCGCGTTGAGTATGAGTGTCTGGCGTCTAAGTTCGAGCGCATGTTCCGCTGCGCGTTCTGCTGCATTTGCCATCCTGATCCCGGCCATGCCGGCGCCTCCGAGGAACAGCGGCTGCGTGATCGTTGCCCCGTAGCGCAGCATGTTCTGGAGCCCGAACGCAATGTCGACGAAGTCCGGCATCTGGTCCACACCCGGGATCATCGTGCCCAGCGGGCCGAGCATTGGTTTCAGAAAGTTTGGGATTCTGCTGGTCTGGATTTCCCAGGAATGCTGGAGGTTCGCGTATCCGTCAAGCCGGGGAAGCACGGTCGACCACGCCTGCCAGACGCCCGCGCCGGCCTTGTCGTAGTCGTTGCGTGCCACCTGAAGTTCAGGGCTGTGTTCGATGGCTGTGGCGATGCTTTGTTCCAGCGTCAGGGTCAGCTTCACCTGTCCTGCGCAGGGTGGGGCAACGATGAAGCCGAAGACTGCGAACACGCCTCCCATCCACAAGAGCTGCATATGCTCCTCCGCCAGCGGGGAAAAAGCGAAAAGGAATGGATCACCGATCTCAACGCACACTACCTGACTTTTACGAGGAACACCGGGGCCTGTTTCATGCAGCGGGCGGTGCGGAATTCCTGTGTATGATCTTTGCGCCGTCGAATCCGTTGAACTTTGTCGCCGAGGCGATGCTGTACGCGCCGATGTTTTCCGTGTACAGGTAATCTCCTATCTCGAGGGTCCACGGGAGTTCCACGGAGAGGGATATTTTGTCGAAGCTGTCGCAGGTCGGCCCCACAACGGCGCAGATTTCAGACTCGCCCTCCTTGAAGGCGTGGAAATTCGGGATCCAGTGATCATAGACCACGCCGGAAAATGTGTGGTACACCCCGTCATTAATGTGGTAGTATACCTTGCCGTTCCTTCGTGCTTTGCCGATAATTTCCGAGACGAGCATTCCTGCAGTCGCGGCAATGAAGCGGCCCGGTTCGGCCACGATCTCGATGTCATTCGGGAACAGCCTCGCGAACTCGGAATTGAGAAGGGTGGCCAGTTTCTCAAATTGAGGGACCTGCGGATCGTAGGGAACGGGGAACCCTCCGCCGATGTCGATGAGATTGAGCGGGAATCCCTTGTTACGTGCGTCGCGCAATACGGTCGAGGCAATAGCGAGCGCCACGGTGAAGTTGTCGAAATTGGTACACTGACTGCCGACGTGAAAACTGATCCCCTCGACCTTCAGGCCCATGTCAAACGCCTGCTGGATAAGCTGCTGTGCATCACCCGGCTCGGCTCCGAACTTGGAGCTCATCTCGACCTGTGAGCCCGTGTCAGGGACCTTCAATCGCAGGACCAGACCGGCGGTGTCGCAATGATGCTTGATCTTTATGAGCTCGCCGCTGTTATCATACGTCATCAGCGGTTTGTATTGCTTGATCCTGCTCAGTGTGTCGCGGTCTTTGATCGTGTTGGAAAAAATGATCTTGTCCCAGACGAAATACTTCTTTTCCTTTCGTTCGAAGTGCTTGATGTACTGATACACCTGCATGAATTCGTTAAAGGAGGCCACATCGAAGCTCGAACCTTCCTCGAACAGCGTTTCGATGATCTTCTGGTTGGAATTGGCCTTGACCGCATAGTAGCACTGCACCCGGGGGAGGTGCTTCTTGAATGTCCGGTAGCTCTCCCGGATTCTGTCATGGTCGATAATGAACAGGGGGGAGCCATGCTCCCCCACCAGGGCCAGAAGGTCTTCTTTCAAGGGCACAGTACGTTCCAATCAGCCGACGAACGTGACAGGATGTCCAGTCGGCGAAGATCGCGCGCCGCACGGGGCGCGCGAGCCACTGGAGTGAACGAGCTCGTTACGCAGGGAGCTTCTTCATCAGGGACTTCAACTCATCAACTTCCTTGTTGTTCTCGAGATACGATTCGATCAACCTCTTTCGCAATTCGTCACCGCGGTCATAGAGGCGCTTCAGCGTCTTCGGTTTTGTCGTCTGACAGACGTAAGCGACGAGCAGCGGGAATGCGACCGTCACGTCGACGTAGGCTGTCACGGTTTGTTCAAGCTGTGTGGGATCAATCTTTCCCCAGCTGACCGCTTCGCTGGGAGGCGCGCCGGAAAGTCCGCCGGTGTCCGGACGGGCATCGGTGATATTGATGTCATAATCCTGGCCGGCCTCCGGGATCATGAGCACTTCCTGAATTTGGGGCTCCGTTTGCAGCAGGAAATTCTTCGGACTCCCGCCGCCGATCAGGAGCACGCCGGTTTTGCCTTTCTCGTATCTCTTGGCGTTCAGGATGATGGCGGTGGAATCGTTGACATCGATGCTGGGATTGATTTCCAGTTTGAAATAGTTCTTGAGGCCCGCCGCCTCGGCCAGCAGTTCCAGCCCCGCCACGTTCATGCCGATTGTCGAATCACCCGGTGAGGATGTGAACACGGGGATCCCGTTGCGGTATGCAGCCGCGAGTACACTGACCTGGCCGAGATTGTTCCGCTGTTCGTACTCGTTCAGGACCTTCCCCAGAAGGTGGTAGTATTCCCGGGTGCCCATCTGTTTCTGGAACTCCGGCCGGAGCATAATCTTGCGCAGGATGCGGTCAGTGGCCATCAACACATCTTCATAGTCGAAAAGGATATCGTAGATCCGGGTGACGCCCTTCTCGCGTAAATCGGCGTCGTCGACCGTGTGGCTGCCGCGGTAGAGCGGCATGTTGAGGGCAAAGTGCATGTCATGATACATGTTGGCCCCGGTTGCCACCATCCAGTCCACGAAGCCGTGATTCATGAGGGGAATGATGGTTGATGGCCCGAGACCGGCAGGGGTCAGTGCACCGGCAATGCTCATGCCGATGGTGACGTCCTGCTGGGAGTATTTGTCGCGCATCAGCTGACACGCGGCCCTGAGTCGTCCGCCGTTATAGGCATCCATGTTGTCGATAACGCTTGCAATGGTGCTTTCGGCTGAAATCGGCTGTGGGAGAACCCTTTTTCCCGACAGATATTGCTGCTTTGACGAGTGGTGCATGGCCTTTCCTATCAGCGTGTGCGCTTCATGAAAGCATAGTTCATCAACTTGTAAGTGAGTTTTGCCGCCGTGTAGTCGGGGTGCGGAAACCCCTTCATCGGGGCATACTCAACGACATCGCATCCGACGATCTCCCGCTGGTCTCCAATCATGCAAAGAAGTTGCATTGTTTCAGACCAGAAAAGGCCGTTCGGCTCGGGCGTACCCGTACTCGGCATGATTGAGGGATCGAGGCCGTCCACATCGAACGTCACGTACACATGCTGCGACAGCTTCGGGAGCACCCCGGACATCCAGTTGCTGTCCGCCCGGATCTGGTGGGCAAACAGGGTCGTCACACCCTTGTCACGTATAAACGTCGCTTCCTCCGGGGAGAGTGCCCGGATGCCGACCTGCACGATATGTGCCGGATCCAGGAATTCGCAGACGCGGGCCATGACACAGGCATGACTGAATCTGGTCCCCTCATACGTCATCCGCAGATCGGCATGTGCATCGAAGTGGACCACAGAAAGATCGGGATAGACCTCGGCGTATGCCCTGATGGGCGATTGCGACACAGTGTGCTCCCCACCCAGGAGCATGACAAACTTCTTTCGCGCAAGAAGTTCCTTCACAGCGTCGTATATCGCCTGGACTGCCTTCGCGTCGACCTTTTTGCCGAGCACAAGGGGAGGCAGCGTTGTTATACCGGCGTCTCTACACAATTCCGTGCCGAGTTCCTCGTCGTAGTACTCCACATAGCGTGAGGCGTTGAGGATTGCCCTCGGCCCGTTCCGCGTCCCCCGGCCGTAGCTGACGGTGTGCTCATACGGCACGGGAAGAACAACGATTTTGGCGCTGTCAAAGGTCGACATGTGGCGGTCAAGACCGAGGAAGTTGCCCTTTGCCGGCAAGGATCTGAACTTGTTGGCAGTATGCATGAGAGTCGAGCAGAGGTGGTGGAAATGCAGTAATGTAGTGTGAAGGTAGGACAGAAACAGCTGAGATGCAAGACTAGTAAATCTGTCCGAAATTGAGGTACACACCTGTGGTTTCGGAACCAAACCCGACGTCACAGCGCACCACGAAGGTGTCCATCGAGAAGCGGATGCCGGCCGTGGGATTCCACTTCCAGTTGGGCCAGCCTACCAGCGAAAGTGATTCCCAAACGTTCCCGGCGTCCAGAGCGGCCACGCCGCCAAACCTCCCGAAAATAGGGAACCGCAACTCGGCGTTGGCGACAAACACTGCTTTGCCCAGGAACCTGTCTTGCACAAATCCGCGCAGCGTGTTGTTGCCTCCGAGGGGAAGCGCCATCTGGACTGGAAGGTCACCATCGATCGCCGAGAGCTTGGTGCGCAGTGCGAGAACGGTTGTCGGGAGAAAGAGCGTGGTGTAGTGCTGGACGAGCGCATGAAAGCGCGTGAAGAGGACACTTCCTGCAGATGAGACAGGTGCGCGGGACACTTCTGTTTCGACGAGCCATCCGGCGGAGGGTTGGACGACGCTGTTCCGCGTGTCGTAACGGCCTGCGACGACAAGTGCGTAGGACCGGGCGATTCCCTGCGAAAGAGGAGGAAACGCCGCCGCAAGAAGACCCGCAGGCTGGATGTCGCTGTTGCGGACGTATTGAAAGCGAACGCCACCTTGGAGGACAAATGACTCGGTGAATCCCCTGCTGAGCAGGATGGAGAGTTCGAAAGGCTCCCGGGCGTAGTACTCACGGTTTCCGAATTGCGAGTCATTTCCGAACCCGAAGAAACTGTTCTTGATGTACTTGTCATAGTCCGCGATGACATCCAGGGCGACCGGATACACCGTTCGTTGACGGGTCTCAATGTCCGGGAACGAGGCGACAAATCTGTACCATCGTTCCCCCAGTGTACTATTGAACGCCGTGATGTCGAGCGATTCATTCAAGCCGAGCTGGTTCAGCAGGAAGCCCTTTGCCCCGTACCCGAAACCCACATCCGTGTCGTACGAAACGATCGGGAATGCTTCGATCGCCGGTTCCGCTATTGGCGTCGTCACATCCGCACGTCCCGCGGGCATGCCGGGATCCCGGGGGATTGTCACGGCAACGCCATAGTGGTCCGATGCATACACGCCGTCCACCGGCTCTGAAAATACCAAGCGTTCGGATGCTCTGTCCGCTAAGGACACCGCAGGGCTGAGGTATATATAGTCGAGGCGCTGGGGGGTCGAGTCGCTGACGGCGCCGTAGAGATCATATCCGGTCCGCGGTGTACCCCGTGCATCGACGTGCGCGGTCGTGAAGGCGATATTGGAGTTCCTGTGTGCATCCCACGTAACAGCGCGATCGGAGAAATTGAACGGAGTCAGGAGATTGAGAGAATGGATGCACTCTCGAAAGCTTGAGTCTCCCGGCTGACAGTTGAAGTCCCCTCCCAGCACAAAGGGAGACCCGCCGGACAACTGATGGACAAAGTCCGCAAGAGACTCAAATTGCTCGTTCTTCAGTTCCACCCGTTCGTGCAGTCGAGCCGCTGCGTCGGGGTCACCCTCGAACAGAGCGTACGTCTGACTCGGCGGCATGGCCAGGAGATGGACGTTGATCGCACGTATTCGTTTGTCACCCCAGATAAAGGATCCTTCGAGCGCGACCGCGGCATCGTTGAAGTGGAACGAGAGTGCGGAACCGTGGAGGCCGAACTTGCCGCCGATCTTGGCGGCGCGCTCGAAGCGCAATGACAGTGCCGGAGCGGCCAGGATGGCGATCCCCTCTTCGAAATTCGATGGCACTCCAAGGCCGGCGATCTTCACACCGGCATGACAGACTTGATGAATCTCTTCAAATTGAAGGGAGTCCGCCAGACGTCCTGCATAGTGCGCCACAGGGTTTGCTTCCTGGATCATCACAAGATGCGGCTGGAGTGACCTGAGTTGCGAGAGCAGAATCTGAAACCTCCGTTCACGGGTGGTGGGCGGCTCGTACTCTCCCATTGTGGATATACCGACATAGTCCAGGCCGGACCAGACGTTGATGGTGACCAGCCTGAGGGAGTCCAGAGGCTCCGCACCGCGGAGAGGAGCGGTCAGAGTACTCAGGGAGAGGAGGAGCAATCCTGCGCAGATTCTATCCATGGCGTAGTAGAGAAGAGTGAAGGCAATTCAGTATTCGTGCATGCGAGACTATCCCCCACAACAGAGCTATGCTGGCAGTCGTTGCCTGACACTCTCTTTCGTGAAGGGGCCCTTCTCTGCAATAAGTGCGCGGGCAGCGTCGACCTGACCCCACGTGTTCCAGAGCAGGACGCCGCGTACACGGCCGCCGTCCATGTAGTAGACCACCCCTTCGTGGAATTCCTCTTTCCATTCCTGTACGATCTCAAAGCGTGAATCCAACTCACCCACTGCCTCATATCCCAGATCGAAAAGGTCGGAATAGAAGAATGGCTGATGGTCGTACGCAAAACTTCCCCCCGCCATATTCCTTCCTGCGGCATCTCCCATGGTCAGTGCGTTGTCTTCGTGTTCGACGCGCACTCGCTTGCCCAATGCCGGGTTGTAGAAATTCGCAATATCGCCGGCCGCGAAGATGTCCGGGTTTGCCGTGCGCAGAAACCGATCAACGAGGACGCCGTTGCCAACCTCCAGCCCGGCGGCCGCGGCAAGCTCCTGGTTGGGTTCGGCGCCAATACCCGCAACGACACCGTCGACGGTCAGTTCCTTGTCGTCCGTGGTCTTCACGACATAGTACGTATCGCGCTTTTCGATTCCTGCAATGCCGGTTTTCGCACGCACATCGATTCCTTGTGATTGGAAGTACGTATTGAGGAACCGGGAGAGGGACGGTGGATATATGCGCGCACCGATGCTCTCATCGGGGAAAATCATTGTCACAGATTTCTTATTCATGGCAAGGGCGGCCGCTATTTCGGAACCGTTGAACCCGCCGCCGATCACGACAAATCGCTTCCCGTTTTCTGTGAGCAGTTTCAGTCTCTGATAATCATCGAGCGTTCTGAAATTGATGACTCCTTCGGCCTTCCAGGGCAGACTGCGTACACGTACGCCTGTCGCCAGGAGGAGTCTGTCATATGCGTACACTTCACCTCTGTCGTCCACGACGCGCTTGTGAACGGGGTCGATGCTTTTCGCCGTCGTCGACAAATGCAGCCCGACGTTTTCCATGGATGTTCCGCGCCAGAGCTTGGCGAGCGGCTCCCCCTTCCACAGTGCCTTCGACAGTGGCGGGCGGTTATACGGCGGGTTGGATTCATTGCTGATGATCCCGATGCGGTTCGACGGGTCGATCTGGCGTATACCCTGCACGGCCGCGTCGGCAGTCATTCCGCCGCCAATGATGAGGTATCGATATTCGATCATGAAGTCATCCTATCAGAGGTTCTGTGCGGTCACCGTACCGGCATAATGCCATTCCAAAGTGCCTCTCCCCGGATGGCTGCAAGTTAGCACAAATTACGGGACAATCAAACGATCGGCCGCAGAAGTGGCATCCGGAAGGGGCATTGCAGAAGGGCATTTGCGGAAGGGCACATTTGCGGAAGGGCATTGTCCAGTAGCGTGTTTTTGTCGCACAGACAAGTTATATTCCACACACACGCGCATTCAACCACTATTCACACCACTCATAGGAGTCCCATCATGAATGCCATTGTTCGCCGTGCTTCGTGTGCGTTCGGGCTCGCCACCTTCCTGTGCATCCCAGGAGGCGCGGATGCGCTTGCGCAACCCACCGAAGCCGCTCCAGCAATCGTCGATACTTTCATCGCCGTCGTCCCTCTCCGTTCCTTACAGGACATCAAAGCTGACGGCGAGCGCGCAGGTGCGCTGCGGAACCAGGCAAAACAGCGTCGGGCACAGGCCCAGGAGGGGGTACTCACGCTCGATAACATGATCAAGGCGCGGAAAAAGGATCTCGCGGCGTTCGAAGGTTATCTGGATGCTCTGGATGCAGACACGAAGGCGGGCGAGATCGCCACGATGAAGCAGAAGACCGCCCTGCTTGAGAAGTTGCTGGACCTGCTGGAACTCCGCAAGAATGTGCGTGAAGGAGAGGTGGAATCCGCTGAGGCGACTGTCGCGTACACTGAAGCGATGGAAGAGTTGTACTCTCTTGAGGGTCAACTGGCGACAAAACGGAATGATCGGGCAGAACTCTCCAAGAAGAAAGCGTCCTCGGCTGACCGCGGGGAACTGGATCTGGCCATCAAGCAGATGGAGTCTGAAGTGCTGGAACGCTGGGACAAGATGCTCAAGAAGCACGAGGACAGTGTATCGGAAGAGCAGGACTATATCGGTCTTCTCAAAAAGCTCGCAGACACCCAGGACGCATTTCATAATCCTTGATGCAGTGCGTGCGTGAGAGATGGCGGGAGGATTGAGAATCAGCGTCGTGTCCGTGCGCGTTGGAGCACCTCGACGCTGCAGGCAAATGCATTCGTTTCCTCGTCGCTCAACACGGGGGTAAGAGTTGCGTGTATCCCCTTTGCTCCGAGGATGCGCGGCAGCGAGACGCTGACATGTGCGAAACCGGGGACGTCGCTATTTGACAGTGTGAACACTGCCCGCTCGTCGTTCCGGACCGCCTGAATGATGCGCGCCAACCCCGCGCCGATGCCGTAGTAGGTTGACCCTTTCCCCTGGATGATCCTGTACGCGGCCCTGCGGACGCGCTCGTCGATTGCATCCTTCAGCTCCGCAGTCAGTTCTTTGCCATGTCGCCGGGCAAACTCCGCGAGCGGCATCCCGCCGATTCTTGCTTCAGACCATACAAGCACCTCCGAGTCTCCGTGCTCTCCGAGGACGTATGCATGGACGGATTGCGGCGAGATACCAAAAGCCTCTCCAAGCAAGGCCCTGAACCGCGCGGTATCGAGGATTGTCCCGGACCCGATAACCCGCTGAGGGGGAAACGAACCCAGCTCGGTGACGAACTGTGTCATGATGTCGACCGGATTCGATGCAACGAGGATGAGAGCATCCGGTGCATTGGCCGCAACACGGACAACGACCTCCGCAAAGATGGCCTCATTCCGTTGGAGCAGCTGAAGGCGGGACTCCCCAGGGCGCTGGCTCACGCCGCACGCAAGAATGACAACCGAACTGCCGACGATTGCCGTATAGTCTCCGGAAGAGACTTTGACCGGACTAGAAACGGGCGTGGCATGAAGGATGTCTTCTGCCTGCGCGAGGGCAAGCGCCTCGTTGACGTCCACCAGGACAATCTCATTTGCCAACCGGCGAAGCACCATGGCAAAAGCGGCCGCGCTGCCCACCATACCCGCACCGATAATACTCACTTTCATCAGGCACTCCGTTCGCAGCAATCAGTTGTGTGCCTGTTGTAACACAAGATCAAGGGAAAGAATTCCTCATGCATTTCTCGAGCCATTGTGCAGCAACGCCATCGCAACATCTTCGACAGAGCCGGCTGACTGCGCCGGCCTGCCAGTTGACATTCGGCGGAGAGATCGGTACAATTTACGCGAACAACATGGGCCTATGATGAAGGCGATGATACTGGAGAGGCTTTCCTCCTTTGACCGTGTGAAATCCCCGCTGATTCTGGTCGACATCCCCGTTCCGACACCCGCAGAGGATGAGATTCTCATCAAGGTCTCCGCATGTGGTGTGTGCCACACCGAGTTGGATGAAATTGAGGGGAGAACGGCCCCACCCTCCTTCCCCGTCGTGCCGGGGCACCAGGCAGTCGGGCAGGTTGTGGAGATGGGGGCCAAGGTGCACGGGTATGCTCCAGGAGACAGGGTTGGCATCGCCTGGATCTTTTCGGCATGCGGCCGGTGCGAGCATTGCATCGAGGGGAATGAGAACCTCTGCCCTCAATTCAGGGCTACGGGGAGGGATGCAAACGGAGGATATGCGGAATATATGGTGGTTCGTCACGACTTCGCACACGCCATCCCGGACAGTTTCACCGATGAGGAAGCGGCACCCTTGTTGTGCGCGGGCGCAATCGGCTATCGCTCCTTGCGGCTTGCTGGAATCACAGACGGCAACAACCTGGGCCTCACGGGTTTCGGGGCCTCCGGTCACTTTGTGCTGAAGATGGTGCGACACCAATACCCGCATACGAAGGTATTCGTTTTTGCGCGGACAGCGCACGAAAGAGCTTTTGCGCTCGGACTCGGCGCAGTCTGGGCGGGCGACACAGAAGAATCCCCTCCTGAGATGCTCCACAGCATAATAGACACAACCCCTGCCTGGAGACCGGTGCTCGAAGCGCTGAAAGGCCTCAGGCCCGGAGGGAGGCTCGTGGTCAACGCCATTCGGAAAGAGGATCACGACAAAGCGTGCCTGTCGGAGCTGAACTATCCTCAACATCTCTGGATGGAGAAAGAGATCAAGAGTGTGGCAAATGTCACACGCGCTGACGTACGGGAGTTCCTGCAACTCGCCGCCAGGATCCCTCTCAAACCAGAGATTGAGGAGTACGCGCTGGCGGATGCCAACACCGCTTTATGCGAACTCAAAGAACGGAGCATCCGGGGAGCCAAGGTCCTGCGGATGGGGAAGAAAATTCGTTCCGGCGGATCGGACATTGCAGCCGGCTCTCAACAGGCTCCCAACCATGGACACCATTCATGCCCCTGAACTTATCTGAACAACTCATGAGGCGTCTCATCGCCGGTATCCTCGTCGCGGGTTCAGCTGTGTGTGTCCTGCTCTGCTGGTCCGCCTGGCACGTCAACGGGTCTTTTGGATTCCCGCTCGATGATTCGTGGATCCACCTGCAGTTCGCCCGGAATTTGCGGGAGTACGGGGTATTCTCTTACTTTCAGAACCAGATGGTCACTTCGGGCTCGACGTCACCGCTGTACACAATGTTGCTTGCCGTAGGCCAGTTTTTCACATCGAATGAATTTGTGCTCAGCTACAGTCTCGGCATCGCGTTTTTCATTGCCGGAGCTTTCGTGCTCTCGCGCATCGGGGAAGGACTCTTCAAGGGCCAGCCGATCCTTCTGGTGGGTTGTGTCCTCCTGTATCTTCTGGAGCCCCGGCTCGATTGGATCGCGCTGTCGGGGATGGAAACAACGTTGTTCATACTCCTGTTGATGCTCGTGTGGCATTTCTACCGGCTCCGATCTGCCCGCCTGCTCGGCGTGACTGCAGGGCTCTTGCTTTGGACCAGGCCCGAGGCGATCATTTTCTTCGCGGCCATTGCTCTGGATGCTGCCTACCATGCGTGGTGGGTCCGCCGTGAACGTGTGCGGAAGGGGCCCCATGTTGTTGTGCAGACCGACTATCGCTGGCTGCTCACGGCTCTGGTACTTGCGGGAATCATCTGCGCGGGATATGCGGCATTCAATTATGTGCTGTCAGGTTCCTTCCTGCCGAACACCTTTGCAGCAAAGATCCGGTACTACAGTTCCGGCAGAGGGGATTTCGCTGAAGCGACGTGGAGATTTCTCACGGGCGGACACATGCCGGTGCTTGCAGCCTTTGCGGCAATCGCCATCCTCGACGTGCTCTGGAAGGCCGGGAAGCGGGAGCGCCAGGAATCTCTTGTGCCGGTTCTCTGGTGTGCGGGACTGTGCGCTGCCTACGCGCAGACGCTCCCCTATCTCTATCAGGAAGGAAGATATCTCATGCCCATGCTCCCGTGGATCATCCTGCTCGGGATGCAGGGCATAGAGATCGCGATCACTCAGGGCAAGAAGGCGTTCGGATTGCTGCAACGGAGAACCGTCAGCACCATCGTCCTCTCAGGAATCACACTCGGAATTGTCCTGCAATTCGGCATTGGTGCGTGGGGATATCGCGAAGGGTATGCGGCGCAGTGCAAATACATCACCGACAGGCAGGTCCGCACCGCGATCTGGATCCGGGACCATCTTCCCGCGGATGCAGTGATCGGCACGCATGACGTCGGTGCCATTGCGTACTACTCCGGACGGCGCATTGTGGACATGGTCGGCCTGGTGTCTCCGGAGATGATCAAGAACATCGGGAGCTTCGATCGGCTGATCGCATTCCTGGGCCGGGAACGGGTAACGCATCTTGCAGTCCTCCGTACCTGGTTCGAAGTGGCAAACCAGAAGCCAATTTTTCAGACGGATGAGGCGGCACCGGAGATCATGGAAGTTTTTCCGTTCGACCCGGCGCGGTGTCACTTCACTCCGCAGAATGCCGGCGCCCTGATCGCCGACGGCACCTACCTTTTGAGCCTGGGACAAGTCCAGCGGGCCGGGCCGATGCTGATGGAAGCCGTTCGGCTTGATCCGCGTTCGGCAAGGGCGCACTACGGCCTCGGTGTGGCGTTTCTGATGGTTGGCAAGGACGGGGAGGCAGAGCGGGAGATCACCAGAGCCCTTGAACTGCAGCCGGAATCGTGGCAGGCGATGCTCGCACGCGCCCAACTCTACATTATGCGAAATGACCCGGACCGCGCGTTGGAAGTATACAAGGAGGTTGAGCGGAAGGACCCGGCGTATGCTCCCGTGTACCAGGCCCTGTCACATTTCTACCTCACGGTGAAAAAGGACACCGTGGCCGGGCAGGAGTACCTCGCGAAATTCACCGGTCTTGCCGGCGAAGGAGGTCAGGAGTCTCTCAGGTAGCTTTTCTCAAGGTCTCGAGTTGCGTCCTGCGGCGGGATCACTCCTCAGGCGTCTGAATCGTCGGTGCATACTGGGGTACCAGCGTACGGAAACAGTCGTTCACCGTCGGGAGTGATTCTTGCTGCGCTGCTTCGATGAGTTTCGTTACGGACTCCCGCAGGCTGAATTTTTGTTCCGGCGTCTCCGCTGGTTCGGCGGGGACCGGAGTCCGGCACACCTTGATCTCTGCGTGCTCTGTCGCTTCCACCTGATCGGTCTCGTAGAACAGTTCTTCGAACATCTTCTCGCCCGGCAGCAATCCCGTGATCTTGATCGGAATTTCCTCGTCCGTGTACCCGCTCAGGCGGATGAGGTCGCGCGCGACATCGATGACTTTGATCTGGTCGCCCATGTCAAGGACAAAAACCTCTCCTCCCTTTCCCATCGCCGCGGCCTGAAGCACCAATTGCACCGCCTCAGGAATTGTCATGAAATACCGTGTGACATTCGGATCCGTGACTGTCACGGGTCCACCCGCGGCAATCTGGCGTTTGAACAGAGGCACGACACTCCCCCGGCTGCCGAGGACATTCCCAAAGCGGACGGTGACGAAGGCTTTGCTCGAGCGGTCAGCGACATCCTGTACCACCAATTCGGCGATGCGCTTGGTCACTCCCATCACGCTTGTGGGGTTCACGGCTTTGTCGCTCGAAACCATGACAAAACGCTTCACGTCATAGCGTTCCGCGAGTTCAACCAGGTTTTGTGTGCCCATGACATTGTTTGTCACCGCCTCCGGTATGTTCTCCTGCATGAGATACACATGCTTGTGCGCGGCAGCGTGGAAGACGACATCCGGCTTGAGTCTGAGAAAGGCCTTTTCAATTCGATCCCGGTCGCGAATGTCCGCAATCACCGGCACAATCTTTGTGTTCAGCCCCGGTGATTCCTCCAGTTCTTTCATGATCTGGAAGATGGTTGCTTCTCCGTGGCCCAGCAACATCAGCGCAGCGGGTTTGAACCCCGCGATCTGCCGGCACAGTTCACTCCCGATGGATCCCCCTGCTCCCGTCACAAGCACGCGGCTGCCGGTCAGCATTCCCGCGATTGACGAGGGATCAGTGGAGACAACCCCTCTCCGCAGGAGATCTTCGAGTTGCACTTCACGCACCTGGTCAACACTGGCCGTCCCCCGTATGATGTCGAAGATCGCGGGAATCGTCTTATAGGGGACGTGTGCCGTCAGGCAACTCTGGACAACATCGCGCACCACTTTGCCGGGGACAGTGGGCATGGCAATAATCACTTCCTGGGCATCCATATAGCGGACTACCTCGGGCAGCTCTGCAAGAGTGCCGCAGACCCGTATGCCGCTGATGTATCTCCCCTGCTTCAACCGGTCATCGTCCAGGAAGCCGACCGGATCGACTCCCGTTTGCTGATTGCGTAGGAGTTCTTTCGCGGTCATCGCTCCTGCCACACCGGCGCCGGCAATAATCACGCGGCGCTGCCGTACGCTCGCCTCTTTGCGATTCACCAGCATGAAGGCGATCCGGATGACGACGCGACCGCCTGCAATCCAGCACGCAGTCAGCAGTGCACTGATGATGGGAAGTGACCGTGGCAACGATTGTGGAAGGATGTGGAATGGATTCAAGACACCGAAGAACAGGACGAGTTCCAGGAGAGTACTCAACAGCAGGGCTATCAGCAGGGTCAGCATCTCATTAGCACTTGCGTACGCCCAGAACTGACGGTAAAGCCCGCTCGCGTAATAGAAGTATATCTTCACGACGATCATGACGACACCGTACACGAGCAATCCCCTGGCAAAATACTCAACTGTGCTCATGTCCTCTGTGCGGATCAACATCGCGAGCGGCGGGATGACTATCAGACCGATCAGGTCGAAACCCATCAGATAGCGGGTACGCGGACGAGAGAGAAGCTTCAGATATTGTTTCATTGGTTTTCTTGTGGCCCGGCGCTGTCCATGACACGAGTATGGCACACAACAATCACAAAAGCGATAGAACGTCCCCCCCTCCTCAGAATCGCCGCTGGTGTTTCCAACCAAAGGGAAGCAGATTCGCGTGGAAGGCGAAAGCCCCGGGTGCAGGCGGGGCTCGTTGAAGAGCGAGAAACCCTTCAGCTCACTTGGCGCCGATTGCGGCTCCGGTCTTTTCAGTGTCTACAGCGCTGACCTGCAGAAATGCAGTGTAGCTCCCGCCCGCTGCCATCGCATTTCCCGAAATAATATTGACGCCCGCTTTCGCAATGGCCTGGAAGGTCTTGACGAGGGCACCGGTCTTGTCGGTACCCTTCAGGATGAAGCCGGTCCCCTCCTGAACTGCCAATCCGGCGGACTTCGCGAAAGTCCGGAACTTGTCCGGATTCTTCGGGATGCAGACAACTTCCGCCTCTCCAGTCTGCGTGCCATATCCCCAGAGTCCCGCGAGGCCGATATTCTTCGACTTCAGGAGCTGCGTAAACGCGAGGATCGCCCCGGGCTTGTCCTCGAGCTTCGCTTTGAAGTATGCCACACGCTTTGGTGCTGCCATAGTGTCCTCCTCGTGTTGTGGTGTCTGTTTGTGGTTGGAATCCCGCCGGCGCAAATTAACATCTCTCCCGGGCGAATGTCAAGCCTGTCCGCAAATACCAGGCAAAATACTTGTCGAAATATAACCCCGAAAACCCCTCCCCATAAGCGGATCGTTACGGCATGACCCTGTACAGAACCGATCGCGGCGACAGAACTGTAATCAGCGTGCGCAGCCCTTCGTGCTTCTTCTGCCCGTCGAGAAGGTCTTCAAGTTCCGGACGCGTGGCGACCTCATAATAACCGATGTAGAGGTAATCAACAGTGCTCTTGCGGAGGGCCGAGACGAGCTCCGTCTCACTCGTGACGTACGGAAAAGGAGTGTACTTCAAATTGAGATAGTATGCTATCTGAGGCTTTCTTGCCGAGATGCTTGTTCCCCGCGGCGAGTCGTCCGCAAGCCCGGCGAACGCATCCCTCACTTGAAGAATCTCCACCGGCTCCGAGGCAATGTCGAGCCTTGCCAGATTCACGCTCTGCAGACACGCCCAGGCCGCCAGGCCAAGCGCGACGGCCCGGGTGGCATACCGGTACCAGCGTTCGGGAATCCGCTGCATACCTCTCCACTGGAGAGCACGAACACATAACAGGACTACAAAGGGCACAAGGAAGAGTGAGAAACGCACGGTGTAGAACACCGGAACCAGGACAAGGAAAGAGAGCACCGCGAAGAGGATGACCACCGCCTGTTGACGTGCAAGACCGCTTCGCAGCATGGTGAAGCCGCCCACCGCCGCGCCCAGTCCGACAGGCCACGGGACTAGCTGCGTGAGATCGCTCCATGCGTGGGTGATGAAATTCATCGCGACGTGTGTGGTGAAATTCCAAGGATCGTATGCCACGACATCTGCATATGATCGGAAATGCGGCGCAATGACGGTCCAGTAGTCATCCCACCGGATACGGCCCCGCGCGTAGATCTCGTATGCCACATTGAGGAAGTTGTCATTGTACACGAATCTCCCGGTCTCCTGATAGGTGTAGAGACTGAATGGGAGGATCGTGATCGCTGCACCGCCCAGGAAGGTGACAGCAGAGCTGATCCGTTGCTTCCAGGGCTGCGATGAATCGCAAAGCCAGAGGATGCTTGCCACCGCGGCCACGAGGATTGCAACGCCGTTGTACCGCGTGAGATACGTGCATCCCGCGAGCAGACCGGCCAGGAGCAGCATCCATTTCCGGTGTGGTGCACTATAGACGATCAGGTACAGGACTGACAGGGCAAGCATGACATAGAACATATCGGTGCTTGCTGTATAGCTCAGCGAGAAGAATGTGGGGATGACGGCGGTTCCCAGCGACACGAGGAGGGCGGTTTCGGCACCGAACGTTTTCCTTACAACCGCGTACAGAAAAAGAAGGGAGATCGCCGCGCTGAACACCGAGAGGAGCATGCCCCCCTTGAAGAACTCCCCGGCAACCAGGCGCGACACTGCGAGGGCAATTTCGTACCCTGGTCCCCGGAATGCATCGAGAACGAGGTTGCCTGCGAGGAGCTCTTTGGCGATCGGCACAAACGTCCAATAGAAGTCCGTCTCGACATTCATATTGCCGATCGAGCGAAAATGGAGAACCACTACAGACAGCACTCCCACGTACAATCCCCAGAGCAGAAAAGGGATCCACCTCGGTGCTCCCCTTTCCGGGAGCAGTGAAGCGGAGGTGGATAGAGCCGGCCCTTCAGGCATCATAGTGTCACGTCCTCTTCCAGAAGTCACCCGAGTCGAATGAGAAGCCCACGAATTCTTTTCCCCATTGCTTCGCAAACCGTGTCGGCTGCAGGATGCACGCAGCCCGAATCAGACATCGAAACAGCATCATCGAATAGAGTTAACCTCTTATTCTTATGATGGTTCATCTTATGAAAGTGAAGAATATACTCGATCTAATTCTCATTTGACTCGCAGCACGAACTCGTTCTTCTGTGCCGTTTGCTTCATCGTCAAGACCATTCGCCAGAGCCTTTTTCCCCACGATGACTGAAGCTGGGGATCACGGATTTCGATCTCCTCGGTGTGAAGGGTGAACAGCGCCGGGTCAAAGATTACCTCAGCAGCCTTTCCCGGGGCGCCGTGTGATGGGACCGGCAAAACAACAACTCCGGGCGCGGAAGTGACCGGAGCACGGCAGGTCATCAGACTCAAAGCTATTCCACCGGTCACGGCATCCAGTTCGTACGAATCCCTCACGGTGACCTCCTTCCCCCTTTCCAGAGTGAGGGTTCGGTGCCAGGACCGGACGCGGGCTTCGGGCGGATACGCACCGGCAATATCCATCGACAGTGAGGCCATAGCATCGGTTCGCTGATAAGCAACTTCGCGTGCCGCGAATGATCTTCCATCCTTCTGAGGGACTCCGTTAATTGTAGGGAGGTTATGGTAACCGGACTGCATGGTCCAGATCGCATAGCGGTCAGGGCTGAAGGTCTTTGCGGTATAGGTCTCCACACCCACGTCGATAAGCACCGGCTCGCCGTCCTTGTACACGATGAAATTGCCGACATCGTTGTGATTATGGCTCTCTTCATTGTGCCCTCCCTGCGCGGCAAGATAGAGTCCTTCCGCTGACCCTGCCGAGGAGCGTGCGGTCATCACCTGGATCCCCGCAAACCAGACGTCGCGGATAGCAGGTTCTGAACCTTCACTCTTCAGCAGTTCGTCCAGAACAAGGAGTCCGGGCAACACGCGCCCGAGCACGCCAAACTGCCCTGGCAGCATTCCTTTCCCCAGCTGTTGATCGTGGGCAAGTCTGGCGCCGAACGCCATCATCGGCACGTCACCTATTGCTTTCCCGTAGCGATAAACAGTCGGAGCATCCGGGCGAAGCCTCGCCGGGGCGTCCGCAAAGTTCACGAACCATGCTCCGCTTATATGGGCGCGCGTGATGAACCTGCCGATCTCTTTGATCCGGGGATGAGTGTATTCATCGATTTTTCCGCGCGAGGCGGAATGCAGGAGCTCCAGGCAGTCAAAGAGGGATGCACCGGCTCTCCCCCAGTACGACGCCCCTTCATCGCAACCTCCATCATCGGTGTACTCTGCGAGGAACCGGTCGAGACACTCGAGTATCTTGTATACCGAGCGCGCCCGGCGTCCGGTATCCTGCTCAAGGACGAGTAGTGCCGCGAGCCAGTTCGAGCAAATCCAGGGGGTCCAGTTGTTCACCCTGCGTGTGAGGCCCATCCACCAGAAATCGTTCCGTTCAAGGTTCACCGAGATGATACGCCGGTCCACCTCGTGCTTGATTCTCTCGCACACCAATGGAGAGACCCGGTCGAGCGAGTCTTTCAAGAGGTAGTAGGTCCACGCAAGCAGTGATCCGGTCTCTGCGGAAAACAGGTCGACGGTCGGTTCCGTAACATCCGGGAGGCCGGCTCCTCTCCGCTGGAGTGCCACATGCGCCGGCACGCCCCAGTAGGTTTCTTCACAGATGATCCAGATACCGTTGACGATGTCATCCAGAAACCTTCCCCTTCCCTCCGCACATTCAGCGATCACCAGTGTGGCAAGTCGTTCTCTCCGGCTGTACGAGAGGGACTGAAAGTGACTTCTGTTCCCCGTCCGCACGAATTCGAGGAAATCGGTCGCCTTGAGGGTGGGCCAATCGCAGTGCAGGAGTTGTTCCGCCTCGCGTCTGTACGCCTCCCTGACCCCGGACGGGAGAGAGAGCCATCTGTCGCGATCCATGACATGCGGGTAGGGGTGCCACTCGGAAGGAGACAGGATGAAGGAGCTGATCTGCCCGACGGTCAGGGAGCGGGTCAGGATGTCAGCACCGACGCCGGCTGTGGCTGTGCGTGCCGCAAGAAGCAACAGGAGCGCAACACTCATGTACGTTCTTGCCACGGGGCTGCGTGGATGGTACACTCTGGTCGTCGACGGTGACATGACCTTCCTTGAATAGTCTTATGTGGTGTTTTCTCTCGCCGACATCTATCGTAGCAGTGGTGTCGACGCATCTCTCAGATCGATGTACAGTACCGTTCCCTTTCCCTTCCCGGAATCGCTTGAACCCTCTTGAACCTGAGGGGGCCCGCCTCCCCGCATCGTGAGCGTAGTGTCGCGGAACCACAACCGCACCGCCCGGCTGCCTCCCAGGGCGTCGGGAGGGACGCCGTCGACGATGATAGTGGTTCCGGGCGACAGCCGGCCTTGACGGGCCGCAAGGCTGTCATGGATTGCTTCCACTGCTGCAGCCCTTTTGATCAGGTGGAAATAGCCATCATTGATCATCATCTGTCGCAATCCGAGCGAAAACATGCGTTCCACGTAGAGTGTGTTGGCAATAGCAATGGCCGCCAATGCGAGGCCCGCCACGACGGCAACCCGCTTTTGAGCAAGCGGTGCTGTGATTTCTATAAGCATGATTGCCACCAGCAGAGATGTCGGGACGAGCGCATGGACTGCGTAGTATCGAGCCGATTGGTTCTTCAAGAGGAGTACCGGAGCGAGTGCCAGCAGGACCCAGCCGAGGAGAAACATCACGCGCAAGAGCGGAACCTTTCCTGGCGTGTGGTAGCGGGAGATTCCCCAGCCACAAAGCACCAGGAGTATCACCACAATGACAGGGCCAGCGGGTACGTGCGATTCCAACACAGGGGCGAAGGCGGAGGCAATCCACTGTGCATACGCGGAGGCATGTCCGGCGACTGTCGACCAAGAGGCCTCCATGGCGTGGCCGGAGTCCCGCGGTGCCGCGAACGGTGAGGGGCCAAGGAGCTTTACGCAAGCATAGAGCACCGTGACAGCGGCATGATAGGCAAGGTCCCTCGCAGGGCGCTTCACCAGCAGAGTCCAGCAGACGAAGAGCAACGGGAGAAAAGCTGCCGCTTCCTTCATCAGCAGCGCGAAGAGCATCAGTGCTGCAGAGCTCTTCATGTGGCCATGCATGAAGAGTGCCAGGCTCAATAATCCGAACGTCATCGCACCGACGTCGTAGATACCCACGAGCCAGAGAAAGCAGTCAAGATGGAGAGACACAAGCGCAATAAAGATCCCGCCGGCCACGATGCCGACGATTCTTTTCCCGGTGATCAGCGTGCCGATCCACGCAACGAGTGTCCCGTTCACTGCATGCAGGAACAGCGCGACACTATGGAACCCGAGAGGATTGAGGCCGAACACTCCGTAGATCGCGGCGAAGTACAGCCATGCGAACGGCCGGTAGACAAGGGCAACTCCGGGATCGAAGTGACGCAGGAGGGTGTTGAGGGTGCCCGAAGTTGCGAGTTCGTCAAGGACGAGCCAGTCGTCGTACACGAAGCTGGTGAGAAGCGTGCGCCAGTAGAGGGCAACGGTAAGGAGAAGGAATCCGCATACGACGATCAGCAGGCCGGGCATGGACCATGGTGATTCCCCTGCGCTGCCGGAGCGCATCGACTGCTCATCCTTCATCGGGAGTGGAGTGGGTTCGTCATACATATCGAAGAAGTTGATCGTCGCGTTCAGCGTGTGGAGCCATGTAGAGCGCGACACATGAAGAAATTCCTAACGGATGATGATCAACTTCTCATATGACGTCTCACCCTTAGCGTACCCCTTGCCTGTGACGGGATCAGTATAGTCCGCCGTGACGGTGAAATGCACGATGTAGACCCCGCTCACCACCACCTGCCGGGAGGAGGAAAGTGAGTTCCACGTCTCGTCGCCGCTGCCGTTTTCGTGTTCAATCTGGTTGATCAGATCCCCATTGTCCGAATAAATCCTGATCGTGCAGTGTCCGGGGATGTTCAGGAACATGATTTTGTCCGGTTCGCCGGGATACTGCATGCCGGGAGAAGCGATGTTGTACGGGTTTGGCACAATGCGGATCGACGACAGGGCCTCTCCGGCCTTCCGCCGCAAATACGCGGGCTGGTTGGTTCGCGTGTAGAACCGATTGCTCACGAGTTGTCCGGTCGGATTCGGTCCTCCGGTGGCATTGTCGCTGCCGTCAGTGAATGCACTGACGTAGTAGTAGTACGAGACGCCCCGCTGGGCTGTGATGTCGTCGAACGATGTGTTGCCCGGACCAAGACTGGCAATCTCCTGGAATGTTGTATCGGTTTTCCCGGTCGCGCGGAACACTTTGTATCCGCCGAATGCGGGATTCTTCTCGGAGGCACTTGGGACCCAGGAGAGGCTGATGCGATCGCCGCCGGAGGTCACCGAGAACTGTGCCGGCGGCAACGGCGCCGCCGGAATCCGGTAGCCGAGGTCATAGTTGCGTTTCGCACGGCTGAATGTCGACATGATTGAATCCCTGCCGGTGTAGACCCATGCGTCCTTGAATGCATCCTTGTCCTGGGTCGTTGTGCCGTTGGGCAGGGTGAAAGGACCCTTGAACGTTGGATCGTCGAACGCTTTCTTCCAGAGTCCGCCCACCTCGTAACATCTCGCACGGTTCAATCCCGACACTCCCTCCGCCATGACGATCACCACGCTGTCGCCCGGGGCCAGATCGTACGGTCCGAAATTCATCCAGAGGTTTGTCCCGCCGCCGTCGCCGTGGACATTCCAGGGGTCGGGTTTTGTGGCCATGTACTTCTCATCCATGCGTTCGCTGGCACTTCCCAGCCCCTTGTACGGCATTCCGCTCAACATTTTGTACATGTCGACATGGAGCGGCAGCGTACCGTACGTCATGTCGCCAAGGGCCGGATACGTATCACCGGCGTGCCAGCCAAGGGTGTTCGGCTGCGCTGGGTCGTCACTCCTGTCACTTGTGCTTTTGTCCACATGAAGGACGACGATTCCTGCGAACTGCGGGGCGCGAAGCCGGCCGTCTCCGGTCCGGTATGGGCCGCCGATGTTGTTGAAGGTGTTCACCGCCGATTGGCCCGCCCAGCAGTATCCTGCGCGGAGCCACTGAGGAATCCCGCTGGACTCGGTCAGAACATCACTGGCGTGCTGGAGGTAGTCTTCGCCGCGCCTGGTCACCCAGGTGTGCTTGCCATAATCCTGGCCGTCGGCAATACTGAAGGCTCCTTCACGGCACACACTGTAGCGGATGCCGAAACCGAACCGGAACCCCTTCACCGTGGCATTCCGGCTCTGCTGGTTCGTGGCGCTGGTGTAGCCGGTGTTCTTGAAGATGAACTCCTTGATGAAATAGTTGTCATGCCACTGCTGGCTGAATGCGAGAATGCGACGGGTCATCGTTACGCCCATGGAGGTGTTCACCACATTCGTGACGATACGGTCCGGGATCTGATTCGGGTCGAGTTCATCGATTTCCCCCCGGTAGGCGGCGCTGATGTCGGTTCCGTCGACGAACAACAGGGGCAGGTCGATCTTCGCTGTCTGTTTGTTAACCATGGGAAACACCGCAATGCCTGCCATCGCCGCCGTGTAGGGAACGCAGTAGTTTTCCCAGGTCTGTGCCTTGCCGTCGATGAAGTCCTGGCATCCGATCCATTGGCGCTCGATCACAGAATTATCAGTGTAGTTGTAGTCGGCCGGCCACATGAGGCCTTCATAGTAGACATCGTTCCACGCCCGCTCCGATCCGTACGCGGTGAAGCGGCTCTGGAGCGTTCCGATCCGCACGTACCGTTTCTGAGACTCCGGCACCTGGGCCGATGAGGGAATCATGGAGGAGAGCACGCAGGCTGCAACGGCGAGTACGAGATAGAACCGATGGATGGAGTACATCGTGATTCTCCCTGTGTTCATTTCAAGAAGCCGGCGCAATGGTTCCGGACACGGCACGGTGTCAGAAGCTCACTCTGACACCGAATACCCAGTTGCGCGGATTCAGGTACGTCAACGAGGTGATGTTCGGCATGTCGATGTACGACTTCCTGTTCTTGCGCTCCTGATTTCTGGCGCTGATCGTCGGGTCATTGTTTGGATTCGGTTCGAGCGGATCGTACGCGACATCGTCAGGACGGTACTCGCCGATCCGGTCGTCGCCTTTCTTGTCACCCTCCATCCAGTCGAAGCAGAGCGATGCAAGATAGTCCTGGTAATCGTACGAATCTGCAAAGCCGGCATAGTTGAGCAATTTGATGTTGAACAGGTTCTGCACGTCCATGTACAGCTGCACATCAAACCCGTAGAGCACCAGGGTTTTCATGAGGCGCATATCGACGTTAAAGTTGTCGCTCCACTGGACGTTGTCGACCACGCCGGGGATCGAATTGGGATTGTAGGTGGCATAGCTTCCGGCCTGCCAGCGGGCGAGAATGTTCAGGCTCCATCCCTCGAGGGGCTTGATGCCCAGGACTGTCGGACCGAATTCCTGCGGCGAACGGAGCGTGATGTTTGCCCGTGCGTACGGCTGCGGATGCGGTTTGGTCTGGTACGGATTCAGCTGCAGATACGCGCGCTGCTTGCTCACATCCTGGTAGTAGGACGTAAGATCGAAGTATCCCGACGATTGAACGTCATAGGTGTAGTTGATGAAGCCCCCGATCCACGAGCCGGGGACTTTCGTCAGCGTGACTTCAAATCCCCGGATGTCGGCATAATTGTTGCTCGATGCCTCGTAGTAGTGCACGGAGGTGTTGATGTTCTGATAGTAGATCCAGCCGGGTTGATGGGTCACGTCTTTGTAGTATGCCGCGATGTTCACCAGCAGCTCGTTCATCACATTCTGTTCGAAACCGAGTTCGTAGGAGATGGTCTTCTCCATCTCCATGTTCGGGTTGCCCAGATACGTCACCAGGCCGTTCGATTCACGCTGCAGCCGGAAACGCATCGACGAGGACGGCTCGGACACAAAGTGGCCGTAGTTGAAATAGAGCTTCGAATCCTCGGTGATAGGGTGCGAGATCCCGATGCGGGGACTGATATAGGTCTGCGACTGGGACTTCTCCTTCGGAGCCGCCCGTTCAATCGTATTGCCGAGGCCCTGGCTGAAGAAGAGATCGTACGTGCCGAGGTTCAGATATTCGTTGTTGGGGTTCGAGTAGTCGAGGCGCACACCAATGTTTGCGATGAACCCCTGAAACTCGAGCTTGTCCTGAATGAACCCGCCAAGCCTGTACGGATACACGTGGTAGATCATGCTCCGTGTCCAGGTTGACATCGAAGGACTGTACGTCCCCGAGTTGATGTCGAGATCGTCATACGTAAACTGGAAGCCCGCCTTGAATTGATTGTTCATGTCGAACTGCGTCGTCAGGTCTGCACGCAAGCTGGTGGTCGAGTTCACACTCTCGTCGCGTCCCAGGTTCATCCATCCGCCGGTGCTCATCACGCCGTCAATTGCTCCCGTGCTGTAGCCCCAGTAGCCGTACGGAGCCTCATCCACGAAGTATCCGGGCACCGGTTCGTACACTTTCGATGTGTCGCGCAAGGGCGATTGGTGCACGCTGTAGCGGCTCTGGTTCCGCTGCACCGCAACCTCATACAGGGTCGTCGGGCTCAGCATGTGGGTCAGCGTCGCGCCAATCGTGTACCGATACACGGAGCTCGGACTGAAGTAGTCCGGCATGTACAAAATATTCATGCCGGCGGTGCTGCTCAGGAGATCTGCAACCTCCGACTGACTCCGCAGAACATAGCCGGTCGGCGCTGTTGTCCAGTCGAACGGGGACACGGAGTACTGCTCTCCATAGAGGCCGAGGACGACAAGCTTCATGGTGGGGGTAATGTCGGCAGTGAGCTTCAGTTGGGTGTGGTTCTCGGTGTAGGCATCTCTCGAGAGCGGGACGACGAACATGTCGCGCTGGTTGAAATGCGAGAGATAGAATCGCAGGTTTCCCAGCTCTTCGCTGATAAAAGGAAGCGGCCCGCCAACGCCGGCGTCAATGACATAGTCCGGTTTGGTGATATCGCCCGCACGCCGGCGCTGCCACTGCCAGAGTTGTCGAGCGCCTTCAGGCGTGAGGTCATTCTTCGGGTCTTTGTCCTGCATGGTGGCCAGCGACACCGCGTTCCATCCCTGAAAGTATGGATACTGATGCTGGGTGTACTGATCCCAGCCACCGTTCTTCGTGCCCACCCAGCACACCGCCTCATCTGTATAGGGGCGGTTGAAATAGGACCCCGGATCGTAGAGCGACATCCCGAAGTGCTTTGCTGCAGGCGGTCTGTAGCTGACATTGACCATACCGCTGTAGCGGGAGCGGTCCCCTTCCTTCGTAACGATGTTCACCACGCCGGAACGGACGTTACCGTACTCGGCATTGAAGCCGCCGGTCTGCACCTGCAACTCTTTCGTCGCCGACAAACCAACGGCGGCATAGGGGATATTGGTCCGCTCGTCGTTGAGAATGTAGCCGTCCACAACAAAGATGGTCTGGTTCGTCCCGCCTCCGCGAATGACGATACCGTCGCTTCCCTGCTCGATTCCTGCCTGCAGCGCGAGAACCGACGTCACCGTCTGTACGGGCATGGTCTCGACGTTTTTCGACTCGATGTTGAACCGGCTCGCCGAAACGTCCTTCGTCACCACCGGGCGCTGGGCGGTGACAATAACCTCCCCCGTTTCGATCGTCGTGCTCTTCAGTTGCTGATTGATGGTCGACGTCAGTTCCATCACCACCCTCACGTTTTCCACTCTGGTCTTCGTATAGCCGACCAGACTGAATTGGACCGTGTACGTACCCGGAGGGACATTGAGAATGGAATAGTAGCCGTCGACATTTGTCGAGGCCCCCATCAACGTTCCCGTGATGGTAACACCGACCCCGGGAAGCGGTTGGCCGTTTTCCGTATCGGTGACGCGCCCGGCAATCTTGCCGTTGGGTCCGGCAAGGGCGGGCAGGGAAATGCACAAGAGGACTATCAGTGCCGACACTATGACCTTCCTCATGGTTGCGCTCCTCTAGGACAAAAACTCAATGATTGACATCCCATTCTTCAGTGTCATCCTTACATAGCGAACTTCACGGAAATGCGCTGGATATTGTTGAAGATCCTGTGAGGCATATACGAGTAATCGACCGCGATGCCGGCTTGCTGCAGGCCGATGCCGGCCGTCAGGTCGTAGTCCGGATGATTGGTAATGTACCCCACCCGGACCGCAACTGTCTTGCTGAAGACATACTCACCGCCGATATTCAGAAATTCCTCGTACGAGCGGGGGTGCACCGCATCGACAGAGGCGAAGAAGGAATGGTCCTCGCCGATTCCCGGCACGAGATCCAGCAGGTTCATGGAGATGCCGATCTTGAACGAGAGTGGAAGCTGGAAGCTTTCACGTTCGTACTTGATTTCCGGTGCGAAATTATTGACTGCGACGCCGAAGGCGAGACTCTTCAGTCCGGTCCTGAACATCGTGCCAAAATCGAATGCCAGGGTACCGATGGAGTAATCTCTCAACTCATTGGTAGTGTCCCGCCGCGTTGTCCCGTTACTGTTGACCACGGTCGTGTACAGGGGCACAACGCTCTGGCCGAGGCTCTGATATGCATATTTGACCTGTCCGCCGACAGAGAATTGGTCAGAGAGGGCTCTCCCGTACCCGACTCCGATGACAAAAGCGCTGGGAAGCGGCCAACCTTCCATATCCTGGTACCCCTGATCGTTCGATGCAACCTGGGTGAAATGGAAATCCCCGTAGTTGATGGTCATGAAGCTCACCCCGATAACACCGTAGTCGCCTTGAAACGGACGGAAGGCAACGGTCCCCGACACATATTTGATATCGGCGATCCATTTCATGGGGCTGATCGAGAGGTCGACGAACGTCTTGATCCCGGCGAGGCCTGCGGGGTTGTAGAAGAGGGATGCTGAGGACCCCTCGATGGTTGTGAAGGCCTCTCCCATGCCGGTGGCACGAGCATCCGTGCCGACGCTCAGGAAGTTGAATCCGGTTTGTCCCAGTTTGGCTTGTCCGAATGCCGCCGATGCGAGCAAACCGGTCACGACGACAATCGTTGCGCTCCACATCCCGATTCGTTTCATGGAAGAATTCCTCCAAAGTACGTCGCGCTCGTTTTGCCCCGGATGAGGAATTTTAAAAGCAGACCACTCGTGCTGCTCGCAAAGAGATCTTCCCCGCTTCCCCACCCCAGGAACTTGATACCGGTGCTGAAGAGGGATTGGTAGGCAACGTACGGAGCGTGGAAAGTTTTGTCTGACTCCACGATGACGAGTCCGTCTTGCGAGTCGGTGCCGATGTACAATACGCCGTCGGAGGAGAAGGTTATGGCCAATGGGACGGCGGTCGGATAGGCGGCGCCGAAGTCGAAATAGACCTCGGGTGTACCCAAAGCCCCGGAGGTGATCGGTGCCCGCCAGATCTTTTCTCCGGCGTCCGTCCTTGCGGCAATATAGAGGTAGTCATTGTACACCCTGACTGACCGGACGTAGCCGACAAACGGATACATCGCAGTGGCCTTGTTCTTGTCCACTCTGTAGATGTTCGTGTTGTTCCCACCCCCCCAGATATTCCCGTCTTTGTCGAAATCAATATCGGAGATATACACACCGCTGCCGAACGACGTCCAGATGGCAGCGCTTGCGCCCCCGCCGGGATTGAACCGGTAAATTGCGCGGACATTTCTTACTCCGTACAGGTACCCTCCCGGCCCCATCTTCAGGCTCGTCCACTGTGTAACTCCCGTCGTCAGGGGTGCGTAGTTCGATCGGACACCGGCCGCAGTGAATTTCAAAATGCCGGCGTCATTGCCAAAGATGGCGTATCCTGCGTACAGGTTTCCCGCAGCATCGGTTGCGAGGGCGTTCGACAGGTCGCCGGCGGCAAGCCCGCCGAAGGACGCGGTCCCGGCGTGCAGCCGGTATTGGTACGTATTGCTGAACGGCACTGCACCCCGGACGGCAACCCTTACGCCAATGCTGTCCATGGTGACGAGGGGCGCGATCATGCTGATCCGCGTGGGGGAGACCGAAAGCAGCACCGCCGGTGAGGAATTGAAATAGACGATATTGTTCGCCGGTACCGATGAAAAGTTCGTTCCCTGTATAGCGATCGTATCCATCCCGGCAAATGCGGCGCCTGCCGGACTGATGCTGGTGATCGTCGGTGAGAGACCTTGAGGCTCGTTGGGATCATACAATCCCATGCTTTCGGGTTCCGTACAGCCGCCCAGCGCAAAAAGGCCGAGCACCACAAGAAGAAGCGAAAGAGACGTGTTCAGAGGACGCATAGATGTGCCTTCCTCCTAGGATTCGAAGCTGTTTATGTGGCAGGTATCCGGGGTTGCTCGGAATGCATGGCGAAATGTATCTCTCTCATTTTCCAAAGTCAACTACTCAGCAAAAATGCTTGGGCTTCTTTTCTTGGGTCTCTTACTGCTGCACCAACTCCACACGGCGGTTTTTCGCTTTGCCTTCTTCCGTGTCGTTGGAGGCGACGGGAGCATACGGGCCGTTCCCAAACGACTTTAGACGTGAGGCGGAGATTCCCTGTTTGTGGGTCAACATCTGTACCACGGCTGTCGCCCTGGCTTCCGAGAGCTTCATATTGGATTCAAGCCCGCCGACGTTGTCAGTATGTCCTACTACGTACAACTTCAAACCGGCGTCTTTCTTGAGGAGTTTGGCAATCTCCCCGATGGCCTGCTCTGACTCAGGCTTGATGTCGGATTTGCCGGTGTCAAAGAAGATACCGTACACTGCAGTGTGGCCTGTGTTCCTGAGTTCATCCAAAAAGACGTCAGCGTTGGCAACGATGTCCTGGCTCATGGCCTGTTTCTCGACAATGTACAACCAGTACTTGCCGGTGAATTCCGCCCTGACACACACCCAGAACTCCTTTCCGTCCTTGGTCAGCTGCATCGTCTCGAGACTCTTTTCGCTGTAGAGGACCTTTCCTCCAAGCTTCTTGACTGCATTCTCAAAGTTGCGCAAAATCTGGAGCTCGCTGGGTTTGACCTTTGCTGTCGCTTGAGGATAGTAGTCAATTCGCCAGAAATGTCCCTCGACCTGCTCGGTCTTCCCTTTCGCAACCGGGAACGCATAGGCGTCAAATGCTCTTTCAATGCAGCCGTGAATCCAGGTGGTAGGCATTCGTGTGAAGAGAGGATGATCCTTGCAGTCCTTAACGTCATTCTGTTGCGCCATTCCGAGAATGATGAAACACAATGTGCACGCGCAGAGCACGATACTTCTTTTCATTGAGGCCTCCGGAACGATTGACCGTTGATTGGTAATAGTGCGAGTGAGAAATGGCGATCAGTTGCCCATATCTTCGGAGAAATAATAGCGAAGAATTAGCAGGAGGTCAAGGGCTCACGAAGATCTTGAATCTCGTAATGCAAAAGCATGCCCGGATGCGAATGCCGTTTGCAGCTCAGCCGACTGCCTATCTTTCCAAACCGACCACGACAAGGAGCCTGAAACTCACCGGCTCCTGTACAGCCCAGACATTCCGTTGGGTGAGGTTGACAAGCGTGCTCCCGGACTCTGTAAGTTCCGTATTTTTCTCCAGCAGATATGCAAGAGGGAGTTGCATCGTCGCCAGGATCTGCATGGGGCCCCAGCCGCAGGAAAACCCGACCGAGCCGGACATCCAGGTTTCGTTCTTGAAGTCATGCCGCGTATGAGATGGAGTGAAAGCGTATTCCTTGCTCCCATCAGGGATTGCTGAACTGCCGTAATCCTTCGTGATGAAACTGTATTTGCGGAGCAGCAGAAGTGAGGCCAGCGCAGAGAAGCGTCCGCTTATGGTGATACCGGTGGATGCTTCGAATCCCGTGGCAAAGAAAGTGCACCTGCCCCGTGAAAAGGATTCCCACGAAGGGCTGAAACCTCCCTCTGAGGGAGAGGAATTTCTGACGACACCATTTTGCGTCGCTCCGATCGAGCCGTTCCACCTGGGGGAAGTGTTCACCATTCCGGTTGTGGAGAGCTCGAACAGAAGTCCAAAATCAAAATAGCTCTTGCCGAATCTGTATGTCATCCAGGGGTTCACCTCAATCGTATATTCATTCTCCGCGTCGCTCCTGAGGGGTTCGCTGTCGAGATCGCTGTCGGTACTCACGGTGTTGTTGTCGCGATCGGCGTATTGCAGGAAGAATAACAGACCCACATCAGCGTCCCCGATTTTCCAGAAGCGGATCTTCGAGTAGGCACGTATCAGATCATCCGCTATTTTGTCCTCGTAGCGGCTGTCGGTGATGTATGTGCCGTGAAAATTTGAGCCCGGGACGGTATCGGCCAGGCTGCTGCGCCAGGAGTAGGTCTGCCCCCGCTCGCTCCTGTTTCTGTAGCGGATTGCGGACTTGTGATCACCGTGTTCGTAGCTCAGCTGCAGGTCGAGCTGCCCTCCCCTGTAGAGGGTATAGTCATTCAAGAACCAGGCGTCGAAGTTCTGACTGGACGTCTGAAAGATGTGCGCGCAGGGAGTTGTGGTCCAACCCCAGGTGATATGCTCCGATTTCGTTTCCGTGCCGTTCTTCGTGAATACGATTTCCGATTCCGGGCGTCCCGTGTTCTTGGATTGGTACTGTACTCTCAGTCCTACGGGATTGCCGAAGAGGTAGTTCGCATACACGAGCTGGACATCATAGTACCGTCTGACGGCGTCCGTTCGCGCATTTACCGGAATCAGCTCCATGGTACTGTTGTTTCGTACGATCCCGTCCGCCCTCAGTTCCATGTCAATTCTGTTTGTTCCCAGTTCCAGGTAGACTTTCCCAAAATCGCCGAAACTCCAGATTCCCCCCACGCTATATCTGTTGTTGTAGGCATACGACGAAACTCTCATGAAGGATCGGACTGCGATCGGGTCGCCGGCGTACCCGTCGGGGACGGGGAAATCGAAATTGTTGTAGTTACTTATGTATGTATCGTTCGGGCGTTCACTCATGTTTGTCACATGGCCCTGCCACGGAAGCGTCTGCGGATACATGTAGCAAAACGCAGCCTTGCCCGGCCACCGCAGAATGTCATGTGGATAGGCAAGAAATGTATAAAAGGGATTGCTGCCGATAGTGAAATTGGGATTGGCAGGGGCAGACAACGGTGACAGCAGCACGAAAGCAACGATCAGCCTTTTCATAGCGGTTCCCCGAGAGACTTGCCGACTGTGCTTTCATGAATCTCAAAGACCGTGCCATACGATCCCGCAGCAACGCGCCGGGTGTTTGTGACTCTCTGGAACTCCATCCGTTTGTAAAACAGTCCGGTGCTTTGCAATCTCTACTGTAACCCAAGTCCGGCAGTCGTGTCACTCGGGCTTGATGAACAAAAACAGTGAAGGCATCCTGAGAGGGATGCCTTCGGTGCACTGCGATGATTTCCGGGACTACTTTGCGGTAACGCGCAGAGCGATCCTTCTGTTTAAAGCGCGCCCTTCCGGAACGTTGTTATCCGCGATCGGATGCTGGTCGCCGTATCCTTCCGCTGCCATCCGGTCCGCGGCGATACCGTACTTGACCAGTTCGTTCATGACATTTGTCGCGCGGTCCTGCGACAGCTTCATGTTTGCTGCAGGGTTGCCGACATTGTCGGTGTAGCCGCCGATCTTCACCTTCACAGCGGGGAAAGCCTTCAGGATCTCGGCGATATTCTTGAGTTGTTCCGCTGATTCCGGCTTCAACGTTGCGGCCCCCGTCTCGAATTGGAGCCTGTCAAAGTCAAACCAGGTGGTCTTGTCGATGGGCTTGCTTGCATCCTCGATGAATGCAAGAAGTGTGTTTTCGATCCCGAACTCCGGGATGTTCAGATCGACATGCGTGGGAAGGGATTTCTTCAAGAATGCCCCGAGTTTGTCTGCGGCGGCATCGATCTTCTGCGCGGCTGCCTCAGTCACGACTTTAAGTGAGTCGACCGCCGCGGCCGGTTCCGTCTTTCCGCATCCGCGAAGCAAGAGCCAGAGGCCGATGATGACGGCGAGGAGGATCAGTAGTGGCCAGAGCCAGGAGCTCCCCTTTTTCCCTGCACTCGCTGCACCGCTCACGAGGTTGCCGCCGAGATTTTTCAGGTTGCCAAGGCCCAGAACGCCGGCAAGTGCTTGCGGGGCGGCGCTGATGATGCTGTCCTTCTGTGACACGAGCAAATTTGTCAGGCCCCCGAGATTCAGCCCACCCTTGCGGATGCGATCTCCCAGGACACCCATGATGAGGGGACCCGCCATACTGAGCAGCGAGCTGGCGGAAGAATTCTTGATGCCGGCAAAATTGCTGAGCACGCCGGCAATGGATGTCAACTTGTCACCGAAAATCGACGAGAGAAATTTCCCGCCGAGTGCGTTGATTGGATCCTTTGAACTCCCGCCCAGCAGGCTGCCGACGTTACTCAAGATGCTCCCGTCGTTTGCCTTGTCCTTCAGCAGGTCAAAGATCTGGCCCATTGCGCCGGAGTCCTGTGCTTTGCCCAGGATACCTCCAAGGATGGTCGGAAATACCGCTCCCACGGCCTTGGTCGTTGCACTTTCAGATTCGCCCAGCATGCCGCAGGCCTTGGAGATCAGGTCGGGGGTGACGAGCGCCTTCAGTGAATCAAGCAGATTTGTTGCCATAGGGTTTGCTCCTCTCGAGTGGTTGTTACATAAGGGCAAAGGGGGCTCGGATAAACGGTCATCGTTTAGCCAAACAATGATAACGAATTCCTATGTCAATAGATGCAGGCAGCAGGCAATCCTCAATGTATGCTGTTCCATTTGTCCCCGATGACGAGTAGGCCCCATATTGAGGCAAAAAGGCGACAGCTCAGCGCCTTTCAGAGAGTGTGCCGAATAAAAAACGAACAAAGGATGCCATGAAGTTATTTTGCGACGGACGGGGATTTGTTGAATTCCGCCCCACCCGCTCCGGAAGAATCCGGAGCGGGCGTGACGAACAGAATCGTTACGCGGACGACGGACCAGAATTACTTTGGCGCAATCGCCAGCACTTTCACATCAGGCTTGCCGATCACCCCGGCTTTTTCCATGACTTCCTTGAGCTTTGGACTGGTCGCGAATGCGTCTGCAGCAGCAGCGCTGGGGAATTCTCCGACGATGCTGACCATGTTGGGTTTGTTCACATCCGCATAGACGCCCCGAATAACAAACCCGGCGCTCTTACGATTGAGTTCGTCCGCGTCGAATGCTTTGCGCCAGACAGGATAGTCCTTCACTTCGTGTGTAATAATGACTGTCACTTTGCCGGCATGCGTGGACGCCTTCATTGCCTCTTTCGCAGAGAGGCCGACAGCAAGGCACAGAGTCATTGCTGCCACAAGAACCAATTGTTTTACCATAGTGCGCTCCATTGTGGTGGTTGAGTGTGAATTGGCGCGTAGAGTTGTTGTCTCACCTACGCCTATAGCCCTGTGAATTGTTAACCAAAAGATCCGCATATTCGTTCCGCGGCAAGTTTGACTCTTCCTTCCTCGCGCCGTACTTTCAATAGGACCCTGTTCTTTCCCTCTTGACACCGGAGTGCCTCTATGATGCAGAAATCAGATTCAACCTGGTATCAGATTGAGAATGTCGATGAAATCGATTCGCCCGCGCTCGTGGTCTATCCGGACCGCGTTATGGCGAACATACGGGCAGCCAAGAAAATCGTGCAGGATGTGACATTGCTGCGGCCACATGTGAAAACGCACAAGTCACCTGATGCCGTACGGCTGCAGCTGTCCGAGGGCATCAGCAAGTTCAAGTGTGCCACGATCGCGGAAGCCGAAATGCTCGCGCTCGCCGGAGCGAGGGACGTGCTCCTTGCCTACCAGCCGGTGGGTCCGAAGATACGACGGCTTCGAGCCCTGACACGAACGTACCCTCGAACGACATTCGCGTGCCTGGTGGACGACATGACCCCCGCAAACGCTATTGCAGACGTATTTGCGGGAGAATCTGAACCACTTCGCGTTTTCCTGGACCTCAACGTTGGTATGAACCGTACAGGTATCGTTCCCGGAGACGGTGCGCTGCAGTTATACCGCGCATGTGCTGCAATGCACGGAATCCGGCCGGTGGGGTTGCATGCCTATGACGGGCATATCCACGACAAGGATCTCCTGCTCAGGAGTCAGCGCTGCAGTGCGGCCTTCGCGCCCGTTCTCACGATGCAGGAGGACCTGATGCCGAACGGGGCCGGCGTGCCTCTCGTTGTTGCGGGTGGATCGCCAACGTTTCCTTTGCATTCCCGTCACGCGGGTGTGGAGTGCAGCCCCGGAACCTTCGTCTACTGGGACAAGTCTTACCTGGATGGGCTACCGGACCAGGGTTTTCTTCCTGCGGCGCTGGTCATTGCGAGGGTCATTTCTCGTCCGACTGCGCAGACTCTGTGCCTCGACCTGGGTCACAAGTCCGTGGCGGCGGAAAACGACATTCTTCACCGGGTGATCTTCCTGAATGCAGCCGGTGCGGAAGTCCTCTCACAAAGCGAAGAGCATCTGCTCCTCAGCGTGAGAGACAGCGGTATGCACGCGGTTGGCGAGGTCTTGTATGGATTGCCCTTCCACATCTGTCCGACATGCGCACTGTATGAACGCGCAATAACTATTGTGGATCATAGGGCGCAGAGCGAGTGGACCGTGGTGGCTCGAGATCGTTTCATCAACATATAACGAAGCGCCGTTCAGCTTCCCGTACGGTGCAAGCTGTTGGGGCGCGTGCTGTGTTTTCTTCAGGATATCGTCTGATGTGACATCACACACGTATTGTACACGGCAGAGGAAGAGCTGATGTGTCGCGCAGCTTGGAGGAGTGAAATGAAAGCAAAGGAACGACTCCAAAGGTTGCTGTCGCTATTTCTGATGGCAGGCACGCTGGTCGGTCTCCAGCTGTTCAGTGGCTATGGGTGGGCGGAGAGGGTTGTGCAGGAGGAGGTTCAAGAGGGGCTGCTCGCCAGTCACGCGCGAGCCACGAGCAGCGACGTCTTTGCTGACATCGGCGGACGCGACATTGAGGCGCGGCGCGAGCTACTTAGAGAAGTCACACCTCCGAAGATGCCCCGCAAGATGCTGTCGGCCGGAAAGTCTGATCCCCGCGCGGCCTTCGAGCCGACGCAGAAAATTGATACACCGGAGAAACTGAATGCGGAGCTGGCGAGGCAACGGAGCTTGTATGCGCCGTTCCTCGAAGTTCTCGCGCCCGAGCTGCCATCCCTGAGGGAAGCGCTGCGGCTGGAGGACTTCCGGTGGCGCCTCGAAACCGATGCCGACCGCGTCGATTTTCAGCACACACTGAGTGGGGCCGGGGGCTGGACAGCAGTCAAAGTACCCCACTTCGGCGGGCCGATCGGACGTGCGGCGGCGTACTACCGGACTACGTTTCCGGTAACGCAAGCGATGCTCGACAAGGGCGCGGTGTTTGTGCGATTCGGCGCCGTGGACTACAAAGCGCACGTGTTCGTCAATGGACACTACCTCGGCTCGCACGAGGGCTTCTTCGCTCCGTTTTCGTTTGAGTGCACTGCATCCGTACGCGAAGGCGACAATATTCTGCTGGTGAAGGTTGAGAACGACGCGGTCTTCCTGGGCAACGACTCCTGGGGTCAGCCGGAGGAAGGCGACAAACTGTATGCTGCCACGAACCTCGGGTGGGACGATCCGGCTATAGGTTGGCACCATTGCCCGCCGGGCTTCGGGATCTATCAGGATGTGTTTATTGAAGCGTGTGCGCCACTGCATGTGGCCGATCTCTGGGTACGCCCGTTGCCCGATGAGGAGCGTGCCGAGGCATGGATCGAAGTCTGGAACCGTGACCGCCGGAACCGGCCGGCCTCGGTCGAGATCTCTGTATTCGGTCAGAATTTCAGGCAGACCGTCATCAGCCGTCTCCGCTACACGCCCGGCACGCGGATTATCCCCGGTGTCGGCGACCTGCAAAAACCGACCGACAACCAGGACGTGACGCTCACGATGGGTGCCGGCTCGAATCTGATCAAAGTCCCGCTGGCCATTCCACATCCGCGCCGCTGGGATCTGCACACGCCGTGGCTCTATCAGATCCAGGTCAACCTGCTTGACGAATCCGGGCACGTGGTGGATAACGCCAAACGGCAGTTCGGCATGCGCACCTTCCGGCAGGAAAACGACAACGTGCCTCGCGGCCGGATGTTCCTCAACGGCCGGGACATCAAGCTGCGCGGCGCAAACACGATGGGCTTTGAACAGCAGGACGTGTTCCGGAAGGACTTCCGGCAACTCGTGGACGACATTCTGCTCGCGAAGATCTGCAACATGAACTACCTTCGGCTGACGCAGAGGCCCGTGCAGCCTGAAGTCTATGCGTACTGTGACCGGCTCGGGCTGATGACGCAGACCGACCTCCCGTTGTTCGGTTGTCTGCGCTACAACAAATTCGCCGAAGCCATTCGCCAGACCGAGGAGATGGAGCGGTTGGTGCGGGGTCACGCCTGCAACATCATGATCACGTACATCAACGAACCGTTTCCCAACGCCAGTGGCAAACCACACCGGCATCTTACCCGCCCGGACCTGCAGGCATTCTTCGGTGCCGCCGATCGCGCCGTGCGTGTGCTGAATCCTGACCGCGTTGTCAAACACGTCGAGGGTGATTACGATCCGCCGAGCGAAACCCTGCCGGACAATCACTGCTATTGCGGGTGGTACAACGGCCACGGACTTGAGCTCGGCAAGCTGCACCGGGGCTTCTGGGTGCCGGTCAATCGCGACTGGCTCCATGCGTGCGGCGAGTTCGGGGCAGAAGGCCTCGACCCTGAGGACCTCATGCGCCGCCGTTATCCCCGCACATGGCTGCCCGGAGCCGATGAATCCTCCTGGTCACCCGATTCCGTTCCCGGCGCACAGACCGGAAAGTTCCACTACATGTGGTTCGACACGCAGCATACGCTGGCAGACTGGGTGCGGCTCAGCCAACGCCACCAGGCATGGGCCACACGTCTGTTCGCCGAGCGATTCCGCCGCGACAACAGGATGGTCAGCTTTGCGATCCACCTGTTCGTTGACGCCTTCCCGGCCAGCTGGATGAAGGCGATCATGGACTGCGAACGCCGGCCAAAGCCGGCGTACTTCGCCTATCGGGATGCCCTGGAACCGCTCACTGTCAGCATTCGGACTGACCGCTGGGCGTTCACCTCGGGCGAACCGATGACGTTCGAATTCTGGATTTGCAATGACACCCCCGAGGCTCCGAGGACGCTTCGCTTGCGCTGGCAGATCGAGCAGCGTGGTCGTGTCATCTTTGCACAGCAATCTCCGGCCACCGTGGAAGCGACACGTGCGGCATTCCAGGGATTCTTCACGCAGAGCGCGCCAGACGTTGACCAACGGACCAGGTATACCTTGCGCCTCGCACTCGCCGACGGTGAGAAGATTTTGCGCGACACCGACATCGAGTATGAAGTCTTCCCTGCCCTGCCGCCCCTGCGCGAGGTGCAGGTCAGCGTCGTCGGCACGGGCAAGGCGCAACAACTTGTGCGGGAGTTGGGCGGAAAACCGGATGCGAGAACAGCGTCGGTGTTTCTTGTGGATGACTATACAACGTACGTGCAGCGGCGGCATGACATTGACCGCGCCGTGGCTGCCGGTGCGCGCGCAGTGTTCCTCGAGCTACCGGTCGGTGAGTACGAGATCGGCGGCTCAATGGTACGCGTTGTGGAGTGCGTGATGCGAGCCCGGGAGTTTGTGTCCCGCGCTACAGGGCATCGGCTGGTGACCGGGTTTGAACCGGAAGATTTCAAGTGCTGGTATGACCCGAAGGCCGGCTATTTCCGACCTTTGCTGGCGACGGTATTCGACGCTGACGGCTGGCGGCCGATCCTGACCAATGGTAACGGGATCTGGGGCACTGGAGCGTGGAGAAAGATGTTCGCCGCAGCCGAGAAGCCCAGCGGGGGCGGTTCGTATATCGTTTGCCAGGTCGCGCTGGCGGGAAGGACCCGCCATAACCCCGCTGCCGGCATCTTCGCGCGCCGGTTACTGGAGAGGTGACGCCGTTTAGTTCTCGTACATCTGGAATGACTTCACAATATGGTCTTCAAACTGTACCTGGAGCAAATATCCCTTGGTATTCCACCTGTACGTGTCGGACTTTCCGATGTGCGAGACTTTGTCGCCCGGGCCGGCCATTTTGAACACCTCTGCCTCGGTCATGCCCTCGCTGATCTTGGGAGCACCCGTAACCGCTTTGGGTTGATACCGTTCGGTGTCGAAAGTTTTCTTCGCGCACAATGGACAGTCAATGGCGTCTTTTGCACGTTCCCCCAACTCGGAGTTTTCAAGTGCGAGGGAACAATTCCGGGTCATGTGTGCCGTTGCACAGTTGGTGTTCCCGTACATTTTTCCAACCCACACCTTTTGTGCAGCACATGTCATGGTACAAAACACCAGCAGTAATATGGCCGCTTTCATCATCGCCTCCTTGTGGGATGGTGTGTTGGCCTGGCTTTCCGCTCCCCTCCATAGCAGCCTGTCAGCCGTCGATGAGGAGAGCCGTGTGTTCCGGGCCACAGGAAGTATACCGAACAGGACTCCCAGATGAATAGGCTGAAAGGATGAAAGAGTAGTTAATCCCTTTGAGGAACAGAATCACCTCATGAAGACAAACCGGGTTCTCACCGGCCTGCTCGTCACATGGACCGCGGCGTCTGTCTGTTTTGGACAGTCAGACTCACTGCGCACAAAGATCTTGAACATCATTGGTGCGAAACGTGCTGATGTAGGAGTGGCGATTCAGGGCTCCCATCCGGCCGACACGCTCTTCGTCCATGGTGACAGGCACTACCCCATGCAGAGCGTATACAAGCTGCATCTTGCATTCACGGTGCTGGATCTTGTAGACCAGGGAAAGCTCTCACTCGATCAGAAGATCCTTGTGACAAGCAGCGATTTGCCTCCAAGGACGTGGAGCCCTCTTCGGGAACGATATCCAGGCGGCAATGTGGAATTGACCCTGCAGGAAATTCTGACTTCCACAGTCTCGGAGAGCGACAACAACGGTTGCGACATTCTGTTCCGTTTGATCGGAGGGACGGGAGTGGCCAACGCTCACATGCATAGCCTGGGTGTCACTGACGTCGCGATCGCTGCAACGGAACAGGAGATGCACAGGGCCTGGGATGTGCAATACCGGAACTGGACCACGCCACGTGCGGCGCTTGAACTGCTCGTTGGATTCCGGGGCGGCCAATTCCTGTCGGCCGAAAGCCGGCAGGTTCTCTGGCGACTCCTCGTTGGAACGTCGACCGGACCGAAAAGGCTCAAGGGCCTGCTGCCGGAGAGCACGATCGTCGCCCACAAGACAGGTTCCTCGGGAAAAAATGAACACGGGCTTTCCGCTGCGACCAACGACATGGGCATCATCGTTCTTCCCGATGGAAGATGGATCGCCATTGCGGTGTTTGTGACTGAATCTTATGAAGATGAAGATACCAATGAGCGAATGATTGCGGAGATAGCAAAGGCGATATGGGATTCTCAGAGGGCACAATGAAATCGCGTCAGGAAATCAAACGGGAATACAAGGAGCGGAAGAAACCAGCTGGCATCTTCCAGGTAAAGAACATCAGGAACGGCAAGGTCCTTCTTGGAAGCAGCCTGAATCTGGAAGGAGCACTGAACCGTCACAGGTTCGAGCTTGAAGTGGGGTCGCACCGCAGTAAGGAACTTCAGAGGGATTGGAATGAGTTGGGAGCCGACGCATTCGTTTTTGAGATCCTCGAGGAAGTGAAGGTGCGGGACGTTCCCCACTTTGACCTCGGCGATGAACTGACCCTTCTGGAGCAGATCTGGATCGAGGAGCTACAGCCATTCAGCGAACGGGGGTACAACAGGGAGCCAAAGATCCGGCAAGCGTAGAAGGGACCAACGGCTCCTCAGGACGAGGGACTACCTCAACACAACGAGCTTCTTTGTGTCGGTGAACGATCCCGTTGTCGGCGGAATCCCCGGGAGCGACCCTTCCAAGGGGTGGACAAAGAGTCTGTAGAAGTACACGCCGCTTGACAAATGCGAAGCATCAAACTTGACCTCGTGATAGCCTGCACCCGTCCTCGCATTCACCAGCACCGCTACTTCGCGACCCAGTACGTCATATACACTGAGCCGTACCCACCTATTCCCTGCTGCCTCGTGCCTATCGCCTGTTCCCGGTACCGTGTATCCTATCGTCGTACTCGGATTGAACGGATTGGGATAGTTCTGGCTGAGAAAGGCAGTCCGCGGCATTTGATCCGCGGGAGAGAGTGACAACCCAGCGGGCTCCCGACGGGGGGTGCCTGTGAGGAGTATGGTACCGTTGTCTCCTGCCGCCCACGCAACAGTGTCATCGAGAACGCTCAGCGAAAAGAGATCGTAGGCTGTTTTTGCGAATTCGGTGTTCCATGTCGATCCTGCGTCTGTGGAGCGAAGGATCAACCCTGTGTCACCGACCGCACGCGCCTGAGACATCGTCATGCCATCTACCGCAAACAGATTGCGCAATGTCCCGGTAGAGGTCGGAGTCCAGGTGGTCCCCCCGTCGGTTGTTCGCACAATGACACCGTTGCCACCACCGGCATACCCATAGGAGTCATCCGCAAACGAAGTGCTCCAGAGGACCGTTGATACCGGGCTTGCTTGCGGCGCCCATGAAGCGCCGTCGATGGTGTGGTGGATAGCGCCGTATTCGCCGACCATCCATCCGAGTTCGTCGGATATCATCTCGATCCCGTACAAGGGTGTCGTTGTCCCACTCGATTCATGTCTCCACTGTGCCCCACCGTCCTCAGTTCGTAGAAGAACTCCGTGATCACCCGCCGCCCAGCCATGAAGTTCATTGGTAAAGGCCACACTGAGTAACGTAAGGGTAGTGTACGTGGATTGTTGCATCCAGCTCATCCCACGGTCAGTCGAATGGAGAAGCACGCCCAGATCGCCGACCACCCAGATCTTGTTTCCTACGTATGATACGCCATAGAAGGAGTCCCCCGTCAGACCATTGTCCAGCTTCTGCCAGGTCAGTCCACCGTCGATCGTGCGCAGCAGGTATCCCCATTGTCCCACGGCGATGCCGTTCATGGGGTCGGCAAATGTCAGCCAGTTGACCGACGGGAAGTTGCCGGCATTCAGATATGTCCACTGAAGTTCGGGTCCTCTGCGGGCAAGAAAGCCATATTCGCCGACGGCGACCAACGAGGCCCCTGCCTGTGCGATTCCGTTTGCGGAAGCAAAGGTTTCCCGGAACGGATCCGAAGTCCACTGTGAGCCGGCCGATGTGGAGTGTAAGACGGTCGCATCATCGCCCACGATCCAGGACTCCGTGCTGTTCGCGAGGAGAATATCGTTGAGTCCTTTGGTCGTGCCCGAAGCAATCTGGGACCAGGAGGTTCCGCCATTCGAAGTGGACATAATGAGGCCGCCGCCGCCGACTATGAATCCCGAAAGCCCGTCGGCAAGAAACTCGATCTTCAGACCGGGCGCCGCAAGTGTCTGAACGAGCGTCCAGACGGCACCCCCGTCAACAGATCGAAAAAGCGACCCTCCAGTGCCCCCCATGGCGCCGCCGTATCCTGCGGCCCACCCGTTGGTTGCCGTCGTGAACGCTATGCTGTTGACGCCGCCGTTGCCCTGTTGCGTCGGAAGGATCGCTCGTGCCCATGTTGCCCCTCCATCCGTCGTGCGGATGATCGTCTTGGCGTCCCCGCCCGCCCACCCATTCAGATAATCGCGAAACACGACGGCATTCAGACCGTTTGCGGTTCCGCTCGACTGCTCCAACCATTGCCACCCGCCGTTCGTCGTGTGCACAACCGTTCCGTTGTCACCGACTATCCACGCCGTCAGAGAGTCGACGACTGCCACATCGCGCAGGTTGTCCGTGACGCCTTCGTATTGCAGGAGCCATGTCACGCCACCATCCTTCGTGGCCAGAATTGTTCCGGCATCTCCCACCGCGAAGCCGCAACGCTCACCGGCAAACGCGACCCTACCGAGGGTATTGCCTTGCGGCAGCGGATGCTGCCACCGCCACTCCGCAGTTTGTGCCGTGCCGATCTCTCGTCCGCACAAGAGCGCAAAAGTAACGGCCATCAAGAATGTGCTCCATGCTCGATACCCTGAGAAATTTCTATGCATCCGTCCGCTTCGTCCTGCTACCTGCATTGCTCCGTTCCTGGCTTCTGTTCTCATGAATTGTTCCACCCCCCTGCCGCCGCGCCTCCTGGCTAGAAACCAATTCCCACACTGACGCCGACCTGATGGTGACTGAAATCATTGTAATCGTCATTTGACTGGTTGCGCGCTGCACCGGCACTGAACGCAACATCCAATCCCACGCCGCCGGACAGTTCGAAATAGCGTGACAGCCAGAGTTCTGCGGAGCCAAGGAGATCGATCCTGTTCCCAGCTATCACATCGCCATCCAGATTGAGCGCAGGCGCAGAGAAGCGTTTCCTTTGTGCTTCGACAGTCACGATCATCTGCAGCCCGAACGGGAGCGTCTGCCTGAAACCGACGCTCGACGACGGGCCCTCGTAGCTGAAGAAGTCGTTGTAGATATCTTGATCGAGCATCGACGTATTGGCGTATTGCGCCAGATACCGCGATCCCGATCCAAGGTTGTGACGGTAGAGGATCTCCACTTTCAGGGACCCGGCACTCCACGATGAGCCCGCGAACACTCCGCCGGCGAGCTGCGACGACGTGCCTGTGGTCGCGTTCACCAGGATTTCCTTGCCGGAAGGGACAACAAGCTTTGCGCCGGGTTTACCCTTGCCGTTGTTCTTTTCGACGTAGGTCCGTTTTGTTTCAAACCGTGTGGTATCATACAGATCGTTGGTGTAGTGCTTTATCCCTGCCTGGGCCGAGACGCCGAGTGTGAGTGCGTGAGGCGAAAAACGTCCGAGCTGAACCGACACCACGTCGGAAATATTGGAGAGTTCCTCGAGGTTCTGATATGTTCGCAGACCAAGATCGTTATGGATCCGCATAAAGAGGGCTCCGATGCGAAAACGGTAGGCAGCAGTGAGCGACGCACCCGTATTGTCGAATTCACGGAACACGGCCTTGTCATATCTGCCGCCTATCCGGGCGGCAACATCGAGGTAGGACTTCACGGAATCCATGTCGGCCGATTCCTCTTCCTCCACATCACTTTCGTCATCGGCATCTTCGGCCCGTGGCGAGGGAGCAATGGCGCCGAAGACCTGCTGCAACGCGACGCGCCCATTGTGCTCATAGTAGTTGCGGTCCGTGAAGGCATTGAAGATCATCACACCGCCCACATACCCCGCAGATATCGATCCGTTGCCGACAGGGTGCGCATACTGCAGCTCAAGATACCCCTGGCGCAACTGGTCGCCGATTGCCTCATAGTTGTACAGTGGATTGCGATGATACCCGTACGACACGGACATGAAACCGGACACCTGGGCAGACGCGGGCAGACGGCCCACGAGGCAGAACAGGAGAAGGCTGCTCCATCGGAGAACCCGTGGAAACACGATGTCAGAGGTCATGCGAAGTCTCCGGAGTGTGAACCACCTCGAACCGTTCAGTCTTTGCCCATACGCGCTTATCTTTCCGCACAACATCGGACCATAACGCCTTGACGACAATAACCATCCAGAGTTGACAGTAGGTGAAATACATTACCACCGTCAGAGCCATATTGCGGAGAGTGTCTTCCCGATCATACGAAAGGGTCACCAGCATCTCGCCCATGAACAGGAAGAACGCAAGAATCCATACCGCTGTGTAGGGACCGGGGAGTGCAATGCTGACCAGCCTGGATACGCTCAAGACAAACAGCAGGTCCGAGATGACGATTGCGGCGAAGAAGACGTAATAGAGCGCGAGCGTATAGAAAAGATCAAATCGCAGGCGTCGATTCTTGAAATGCGGGATGAGCCTGAAGAATTTAGCGATGACATAATTGTTTCCCCGGACCCACCGCATGCGCTGGCGAATCCAGACAGCCCACTCCTGCGGTTCCTGCTCATACGTGATCGCATACGGGATGTACTTGATAATATAGCCTTCCTCATAAATGCGGATGCTCAGTTCAGAGTCCTCCGTCAGGGCTTGTTCATCCCACCCGTTGAGCTGACGGATCAGCGCCGTGCGCATGACGAAATTGGTCCCGGGCAACGTGGCGATATGGTGGAGCTGCGATCGCCCCGCCTGGAGCATGGATTGAAAACTCAATGTCTCAATGTTGATGAAACGCGTCAGGAGCGTCGCATTCTTGTTCACCGTCCGGAACTTGCCCAGCACGGCTCCCAGCTCGGGGTGCAGCACAAGCTGCGCCACCAGGTACCGCAACGCGTGCGGGTCCGGAGTATTGTCGGCGTCATAAACAGCCACGACTTCCGAATCCACCTGATGAATCCCGAGGTTGAGAGCTCTGGACTTCCCTTTCCCTCCTTTGCCTTCCGGAACATCATACAGGACAATGCGCGGATCGGATGCCGCCATCTCCTGGATGATGTCTTTCGTGCGATCAGAGGACCCGTCGTTGATCACCACGATCCGCAGCCGTTCACGGGGATACTCCAGCCGCAGCATGGCCTCGAGGGCCTGGCGGATCACTTTTTCCTCGTTGTGTGCCGGGATCAGAATCGTGCAGCTGGGAAGATTGGGAGCCAGCACATCCACTTCCCTCTTTTCGCGAACAGACCGAAGGAAATTGGCGTACCCAAACAACGTCAGTACGAACTGGTATGCGATCATGAACCAGATCAGGATTACGGCAAGGACGAAGAGCGCACTCAGATCAAGCTCAAGCAGAGTCATGGGAACCCCTGCCTCGCTGTCCACGCAAACCGGCGACGCCGGAGAACAACCATTGCATACATCAGGAGAAGAACGGCGACCGATGCCACGCCGAACAGGGCTATCACTGTTGATGACCAGAAGCTCGTCAGATTGACGCCGTACGAAAATGCATTCCCGGCCACCAGCTCGACCGTATGGTTCCCGGGTGGGAGGGTGACCGTGTAGCCGTCGTTTCCCTTCATCGTTTGAAAATGACTCGCACGGCCATTCACACTCAGCGTGCGGGGTTCGCAGCTGACAGTCACAAGGCAGCGCCCCTCGGAGGCATACGCAAAAGTGAGCTTGCTCATGTCGGACCGCACAGACAGCAGGGTTCCGGTGCTGGACAGAATCCGGGGATAGAACTGATACGGGGACAGTGCTCCGCTGACGTTTCCCACAGGTCTGACGACATGCCGGCCAGCCGGGATGAGGTACATGTTGTCCCGTACCGGCGCAAGCGGGTTCCCATCAAGATCGATCTCTGACACTTCACGGGGAAAGTGCATCATGAAGTGATGCGGCGATTCCAGGTTGTAGGTTTCACCGCTGCGCGTCATCACCACGTTTCCGGCATACGCGGATGCAAGGGACATCATGTCTTGCGGGTTGACGCTCGACTCGGCGTAGATAGTCGCCCGGGGGGCGCCCAGCGCAGCCGCCCGCACGAGATGGAAGCTCTCCGTGCCGGTCTGGATCAGCGTAGGAAACGGGGTGGGCTGACCGGGATCCCGGAACGCGAGGATATTCAAGTCCAGGAGCAGCTGCTTGGGCGAACCGATGAGGTTCGAGTAGTGATTCCCGATCGCAACATAACGCATCGGATCCGTGGACCACTGATGTTCCGGGTCTTCGACCTGCAGAGCGAATCCGAACTCTTTCTGCAGCGCGAGGATGGACTTCATGTCCACACCGATGTATTCACGCAATTCAGGAGATCCGTAACTATCCATTGCCGTGACGATCACCTCAAATCCATCACGATATCTCTGGATATCGGACACACTCTTCAGGATGCGGCGGTAAAGCTGCTCAAGCTTCTCCACACGATAGTTGGTGAGAGCCGACCGGATCTCCGGATGGTCTCTCCAATACACCGGAGATCGTGGATCGAAAACCCGCACGGGGTCAAAACCGAGCCGGCCCCGCAGTTCTTGACGGGCGCTGGGATGCATCGGCGTGTACGATAGCGAATCCTGAAATCCCCTTCCCGCCTCAAAATAGAGTTCCGCAAGGTTGACACCATCCCAGTCATACTGCCGGAGAAAACTGACGAAGTCATTGGTCATCGCAGCAACACACCTCGCGTCGGTTAACGCGACCGGGTAGCGCCATGAGGGGCGCACGTCTTCACCCCGAAAATTCTTTTCACGCCATTCAGCATGTTCCTGCCAGAATTTCTGACTCACCTGTGGCGGCTCCAGCCAGGCGTAGACCAGAATTCCGTTGGCATGGGCAAGGTCGATGAGCCGCTTGTAGTCATAGGTGTACTTCGGGTAGGTGTGCCACCCCGCCACATGAATACGGCGAATCCCCTGCTGCACCCAGAGACGCACGAGATGCTCAATGCTCTGGGTGTGCCGAAAACCGGGATCAAAGTACATCTCGAGTGATTCCCGCCGCAGAATCGGGGCGAGCCCCATGTACGTGCGGATGTATTCGAACAGGAATGGGTAATGGCTGTAGCCGAGTTGCGTGTGCGGGTCAAATCGTGTCGCGATAAACAGGAGCTTCCCCCCGCCGACGTTCCTGCCCACAACCAACGGGACCTCGCTGGCATTGTCGGTGCAAAACACCTCGTCGATATCGTCCGCCTCAAATTTGGTGATCACTTCGGGCGTTCTCCAGGTGATCTGCTCTTCCGGGAAGAGCTTGTCCACCACTTTACTCACCTCCAGTGTCGTGTTGCCGAACCGGATGCCGAACTCTTCGACGAGGTAGTTACGCGTGTCAGTAATGAGCGCCCCACCGTCCCGCACCCACCGGACAAGAGCGTCGTATTCCTCCAGCTTCAAGGAATCCACGAACCCGAACGGTACGACCGCAAGGTTGTAGGGCGACAGGGTGATCGGCTGACCGACAAAGACCGTGTCCACGGGAATGCTCAGGCTCGCAAAAAGCGCGGCAAACGACGCTTGGTCGTTGTAGGCTGCACCGCGCGCGTACTGGTTCCAGAGAATAACCGGACGAGCTTCTTTCCAGGATTCCTCCGTGGAGAGCACGCGCCCTATGGTTCTCGTGACACCTTGCACTGTCTTTGCAAACAGCGACTGCTGGCGTTCCTTGAATTCAGTCGGCTCGCCCCTGTACACTTCACCGGGCTTGAGCTCAACGCTATGCGTGCTCGTTCCTGAGAGCCGCGTTTCCGACGTATTCCGGCGCACTACCTCGCCATCCCTGTCAATCACTGTTTCCACAAGATACTGATCGGCAAGCGTAATGTTGTACGTCTGGGACCCGGTGAGGATGATCCGATCGCGGGTCTGTACCCGGTTCTCGTCATCACGAACATCGATATACGTGTACCCCATCGCCTGCACGGAATCCACAAGCTCTTCAAGCAGCGAGAGGTCCAGGAAAGCGTGAAAGAACGACGCAGCAAAACCATCACGGACACTCAGGTTTGTGCGCGCGTTCCGGACGATATCGAGAACGTATGCCCGACTGGAATCCTTGTTAGCCAACAGCGGCACATACCCCAGATTCTCCGGATAGACCTTTTGCCCGAAGAGATCCCGCTTGATCATATAGGGGAAGTACTGGCTGTAGTCGGCGTGTTCGATGGTCAGACGTTGCTCCATTGCGCTGCTGAAGTACTCACCGATCACCCGGTACAGCAGGAACGAAGCGGTGTAGTGCGGGGTCTCCCATAGCAACGGGTACAAGCCATTCCTCATGAACTCCTGTATTCCCGTTTCGATCTTGCGACGTATCGCCGCTTCCGTTTCTCCCTTAATCGGGCGACTCGTCGATTCATCCCAGAATTCGTAATCAGCGCCGGTCGTGCCTTTGTATTGATGGGTGACCCCATGCATCACAATGGTCCCGCCGTTGCGCACCATGTATTTCAGTGCATCCACGATTTCGGGCTTGTCGGAGAGGCTCACACGGAGGCCTTCGCCCGGGTCCACGTAAAACGGGGAGACGCCCACGAGAAACGGAATGCCCTGGGAGGAGAGGACGTCTGCGACATCGCGCAGCCGGTCCGGGTTCTCCAACGGGTTGACGTCTTCAATCCTGATGATGGCAGAATGGGATCCCTCATGCTCTTCACCGAGAATGTCATGCAACATATCGGCAAAGAGAATGTAGCGATCGCCCGGGCCGGCCGAAGCGAACGGAGAGTCTGCGACATAGATGAGATTCCGGGAGCGGACGATGTACGGCACCCTGCGCTTGGATTTCTCCGCATACGCTGTGGCCAGGACGTCGACTAGTTTGCGATTGGCAATGGTGACAATGTTGAGATTCGGCTCTTCCTTGGAAAACCGGTCCGCACCATGCTCGATAGTGGAGAAGCCGCCAATAGAATCGATATGGCTTACCGAGAAGCCATACCGCGTGGCGAGATCATACCGAGCCGAGAATTCTGCAAATCCCGTGTGGATCCAAACGATCGGCACAGATGCCGAAAGGACATCGTCAAGAAATTTCGAGGGCACGGTGTTGCGCGCGTTAAAACCGATATAGAAGACGTGATCGTACGAGAGGAGCGACCGTGGAGCATAGTCGTCAACGCCGATGACGGTTGAAGTAACATCAAAGTGACCCAGCAATGCCGCAAGTTGCCGTCCATCGCCCACCGGAAAGCTCGTGATATCGGTCTTTCCCTCCACCACGATCAGCACCTTCTTGGTGGCCCGGGCGTCAACACTGCATGTGAGCGCGATGAGGAATACAGCAAGTCCCATCACGAGTATCCGACCTCTGTTCAAGTCTCGTTCTCCTTGTACCGTCTTCACGCCACCCCCATGAAATATACACATACTACAACTTCGGTGCCAAATCACTTGGGGGAAAACAGCGGAGAAAGGTGGTTTTTGTCGTTGACGGTTCGACACAGCTGCCCTGGAGCGGCAGAATTGTCGAAGCAAATGATTTGTGCGCCCATTGTGCGTGGTTCTCCTCACAGGATGGTTTGTTGACCTGTGTGTCGTTCCCACATTCCCACGGATAGGCATCAAGCAGAAGGGGAACCTTCTGGGGGGTAAGCACGTTACACCGGCAGGACATCGTCACGGGATTCACCTGCACAGGATGTCCGCACGATCCAGGGAGACACGGAATGGCACGAGGGATGCTTCGGGGAATGCTTGGCGGTGTGCTGATGTCCGTCGTTGCGCTTACCGCCCACGCGCAGGGCATCTCGTTTGAAATCCTGCATGGGAATGACCGGAAGGCAGTGGACAAGGGGACGTATATGCCCGGCATGTTCAGGCAGGAGGGCGAGGATGGAGAAGTCAGCATCTTGCGGCTGGACAAAGAATTGATGATCACCCTGATCCCGTCGAAAAAGTCCTACAGGGAGATGACATTTGCAGAGATGGGGACACGTGTCAAAAAAGGTCGCTCCATGGCCACGGATGCAATGAAGAAACGGATGCAAGGCATGCCGCCCGAACAGCGAAAGAAGCTGGAGGAACGGATGGCAGCGTTGACCGGGACTGGGGAGGACGTGAAAACGGACATTGTTCAGACCGGAGGGCAGAAAACCATCGAGGGGTACCGTTGCACGGGCTACGTCGTCAAGCGGAACGGCAAAGATGTGGAAACAATCTGGGCGAGCAAAGATGTGCCGAATTTTGCATCGGTGCGCCACGACTTCCAGCGTATTGTCGCTCTGTTCAGCTCGATCGGCTCGGGCCGGAACGCCTTTGCTTCGATTGAAAAGATCGATGGCTTCCCCATTGAAACCATTGGCACGGGCTACACGGAGAAGATTACCAAAATCCGGTCGGGATCATTCCCAGTTTCCGCTTTCGAGGTTCCCCCAGGCTACACGAAAGCAACATCTGAAGATTCTGACTAGCATCCATCTCAGCGAAAATACGCCTTCACGACGTACTGCAAAATCATGCGCTGGGTGTGAAAGAACGAGCCGTTCAAGGCTATGGCATGGCGCATGATGTCGATGAAACGGTTTCGGTCATGGTAGAACATCGGGATGACCACTTGATCGAGCTTTGCATAGAGCGACGCGGCGTCACAGGCAGATCTGTCGTCGTCCGTCTTGACGGGATCACAACGTTCTCCGATAGCCCAGCCGGTCACTCCCTCGATGCAGCCTTCGATCCACCATCCATCCAGCACACTGAGGCTTGGCACGCCGTTGAGGGCGGCTTTCATGCCGCTCGTGCCTGAAGCTTCGAGTGGCGGCTGGGGTGTGTTCAGCCATACATCAACACCGGCGGTCAGGAGTCTTCCGAGTTCCAGATCGTAGTTGGGAAGGTAGGCGATATTGATGCGACCTTTGAGCGCCTCCTTGGCCTGAAAAATCCGCTTGATAAGTTCCTTTCCACCCATGTCATGAGGATGAGCCTTGCCCGCATAGACCACCTGGAACTTTTCAGCCCTGGCGGCAATCTCCTTGAGCCGGTCCATGTCATGAAACAGCAGGTCCCCTCGCTTGTACGCTGCCGCGCGGCGTGCGAATCCAAGCGTCAAGACATTGGTGTCCATTCCGGAATTGGTCTCGCGGTTGACGCGGTCGATGAGCTGGCGTTTGGCCTGAACGTGTGCTTCCCATACCTGCGCTGCCGGAATGCTCAAAGCATAGCGCAGGCTAAAACTGTCCCCCCGCCAATCGGGAATCTGTTCGTCAAATAACTTCTGCAGCGGCTGTGCCGCCCAGGTGGCGGAATGGACGCCGTTGGTGATGGCATCAATCCGGTACTGGGCAAACAAGTGGCGGGAGACTTCGCCGTGTTTCTTGGCAACCCCGTTCACGTAATGACTGAAGTTGAGGGCGAGATAGGTCATGTTGAGAGTGCCCTCGAGGCAGAACACATCTTGCATGGCCGCTATTTCTTCGCGCCCGAGCACGCGTGTGGCCATATCAATCGGAAACTGGTCATGCCCGGCCGGGACAGGAGTGTGGGTGGTGAACACGCATAGCTGGCGGACCGGCTCAATGTCGTCGCGGGTAAATGTGCTGCGACCCGCCTTTCGCGCTTGCTCATCGAGAAGGGCAACTGTGAGGAGGCTCGCATGTCCCTCGTTCATGTGAAACCGCTCAAGCTGGTCGTAGCCGAGTGCCCGGAGCATCTTGACGCCACCGATGCCGAGGATGACTTCCTGGCAGAGGCGGTAGTGCAGATCGCCGCCGTAGAGGTAGTTCGTGAGCGTCCTGTCCCAGTCGGTGTTTTCGGGCAGGTCGGTGTCAAGCAGATAGACCGGGACATCGAATCCATCGTAACCGCGTATTTCGTATTTCCAGGCGCGGATCTGGACAGTCCTTCCCTCGATAGTCACCGCCGCCCGCGCAGGCATCTCCGTCAGGAAATCTTCAACAATCCATTCAACGGGCTCTTCCGTCTGCCAACCGCCCTGATCGAGTTTCTGATAGAAGAAGCCTTTCCGGTGCACCAGAGTTACGGCGAGCAACGGGACCTTCCGGTCCGCGGCGGCACGAATGGCATCACCCGCCAGCACACCCAGTCCCCCGCTGTAGGTCGGGATATCGTTCGCGAGTGCAATCTCCATTGACAAATATGCAACCAGCCTTCTGTCATTCATGGGAGACTCCCCTATCGTTCTTCTTCTTCGCCGGCCGCTTGCCGAGATTGATCTGCACTGCCGTCCGGTGATTTGTCCGTCCGGTCCAGTGTGGCATCATGCAACGAGGCGGGATCAGTCAACGGCTCCAGATGGGCCAGCACGGTGACATTGGGCAAGGCACTACGAAGATCGGCCTCGAGGCTCTCCATCAGTTGATGCCCGTGCTGAACCGTCCAGAGGCCGGGGACCAACATATGGAAAGAAATAAAGCGGCGTGTCCCTGCCTGGCGTGTTCGCAGTGCGTGATACTGTATGTCTGCTTGTCCATGCCGTTCAAGCACTGCCTGTATCGCTTGTTGTTCCTTGAGAGGCAGCGCCGTATCCATGAGTCCCCGCACCGAGCTTCGCATGATATGCACGCCCGACCAGATGATATTCCCGGCGACGATGAACGCCACAATGGCGTCAAGTTCATTCCACCCTGTCAGAGCCGCTGCCCCCACACCAATCAGCACACCTGCTGATGTCCACACGTCCGTCATCAGATGGCGGGCATCGGCCTCCAGTGCAATGGAGCCGTACCGTTGAGCCGCCTTGGACAAAGCCAGCGAGACAAACAGGTTCACGAGGGAGGCCACGACCGAAATCCCCAACCCCAGCCCGATCTGTTCCAGCGGCCGGGGTGCAATCAGCCTCTGTACGGCTGTGACGGCGATGCTGAGAGCGGCGACTCCGATCAAGCCCCCTTCTACCCCGCTGGAGAAATACTCCGCTTTGCTATGGCCGAAGGCATGGTCCGCATCTGCCGGGCGAGCTGCAATTGTCAACATCGCGAGTGCCATTACCGCGCCGGCGAGATTGACGCAGGATTCCAGTGCATCGGAGAGCAGCCCGACCGATCCTGTCATCATGTATGCCGCGGTCTTCAGTGCAATGGTGAGTATGGCCGCGGCAATGGAAAGCCAGGCAAAGCGTGCGAGGGAGGGACTACAGGTTGTGTTCGATGGCATATCCCGGCCCGTCAACGTCCTTGAAGTGGGTACATGCGTGCGCCGCCTAGAAGTCAAAATCCAGAATCAGAGCAAACTGGTTCTCGTCGATGGTGTTCTCTTTTCCTGTCTGTCTGAACGTGTACTCGGCGTGAAGCGCAACATTCACCGCGGACCAATCACCAAGATAGTAGCGCAACAGGAATGAGTAGGCATTGACGCTTCGTTCCTGGTCAAGCGATGGAGGACGGACCCAGTTGTACATTACTGATGCCACCAGCCGGTTGTCGAGTAGGCCTGCCCAGTTGAGCTCCGCAAACCCACCTGTGTAATTGTAGCTTTGCGTTTGGTCCAGAGCATTCAGTGCCTTATCATCGCTTCCCGTCATGAACAAGACGCCGAGATTGAACATCTCGTAGTTCAGACTTCCGTCGATGCCCATCCTGTAGAACGGTTTGTTGTCGGTGCCGTTTGTCTCGCCGGTCGGTGCGACGATGTTACCTGTGAGCCGTGTTGGCTGCCATCCGTAATAGGCAAACGCGCCGATCCGCTGCCCTGCGCTCTGGCCTTCGCCTTTCCCGAATGTCTGGAAAAGGCTGAGGTAGAAGTCTTTGGCATTGTTCACATCAGGGCTGCCACCGCTCCCGTTTACGACGCCGAATCCATACTTGAAACCGCTTCTGAAGTGTCCGGTTGCTTCGACGCCCATCTGATTGTCATCGAAGACGAATCCGTTCGCCGGTGTCGTGAACGAGTATACCTCGTAGGGAGCGAAGACGTTGTATTTTCGCTTTGAACTGAACTGATGATACGCAGGTTCGAACCGCCCGATCCGGATGTTCAAGGCGTCCTCAACGACGTTGCTGAAGACAAGATTGGCCGATTCCAGGGCGGCCAGTTGTGCAGGATTGTTGCCTGAACCGCCTGCGCCGGTGTAATCGGCCGATGGTTCATCGACCCTCGGAGTGTAAATCATAAGGAATGAAATGTTCTTGTGAAGAACACCCGCAGCGAGAAGGTCCAAGCCGAAGAGGTTGAATCCTGCCGTCGTCCCGGACACTGAACCATGCTTTCTGGAGTACACTGAGAGTCCGGCTGTTGTTCTCATGGCAATCGGCGGAGGGGTGTCGAAGACAGTCTTTTCGCCTCCGACCTGGCCGGGGAGCTGATACCCGTTGTCCCGGTAGCGCTGGCCGAAATCATTCAGCTTGGTGTACGCTGTGTGGCACATGTTGCAGTTAAAACCATACTTGCGGGCAAAGGCCGGGATTGCGTCGGCGGCTGACGTGAGGAAGAGCAACGCGACGAGAACCATAACGAGAGACGCGAAAGGCGCTTTCATGACATGCACTCCTTACTTTGGCATCGCTGATTGTGGAATGGGCTTCACGTTTGCCACCTCTGGGTTGAGGCTCGTCATCGCTCGTTTCATAAAGGCGACAAGGGCATCCTTCTCTTTCTGTGAAAGTCCGAGTGGCACGATCAGCGGGTCGAGATTGGAGTCATCAGTATCACCGCCACGGTTGTAGAAATCCACGAGCGACTCGAGATTCTTCTCCGATCCATCGTGCAGGTACGGCGCGCGCAACCCGGCATCCCGGACCGTCGGAGTTTTGAATGCCCCTTTGTCTCTGGGATCCTTCGTTATGTCGAATCTGCCCATGTCCGGCTTGGACGGATCGCCCGGCTTCACTCCGATGTTGTGAAACCTCCCATCAGTGAAGTTCGGCCCCCAGTGGCACAACGTGCAATGCCCTTTGCCGTTGAAAATCTCCAGACCGTCTTTTTCCTGCGGCGACATGGCCTGGTCATCCCCTCTCACGTATCTGTCAAATGGTGAGTCGGTGGTAACGACTGTACGCTCGAATGCCGCGATTGCCTGTGCGACCAGATCAATCGTGACCGTGGAGGACCCGAATGCCGCCTTGAATTCTTCCGCATAGCCCGGAATATTGTCGACCGTCTTCAACATGGCATCATGGGTGTTCCCCATCTCGATGGGGTTCGCAATAGGTCCCTTTGCCTGCTCCTCGAGGCTCGGCGCCCTTCCGTCCCAGAATTGCAGCGGGAGATAGGCTGCGTTCGACACCGGCGGTGCCCTCCGTCCTCCCCTCTGCCCGGCGATACCCGCGCTTGTCGGGCCGTCATCCGACCAGCCCTTGGCGGGATCATGGCAGGTCGCACAGCTTATGGTATTGTCTTTTGAAAGACGTGCATCGAAGTAGAGCTGTTTCCCCAGGAGAATTTTTGCGGCCGTCTGTGGATTGTCCGGCGGAGAGACAACCGCGGGAAGATTCCCCAGTTTCTGCGGACCGAGGACCTGGACGTTGAGTGCTGTCGTCGGTTTGTCGGGTCCATCCGCTGCGCTCAGAAGATAGGGAGTGATCAGCAAGGCGATAATCAACAAAAGCGTCTTGTACATGTCATCCTCCTGTGAAATGAGAAAGGGTTGTTGAAAATGAACGGGGGACCTGCATCCTGGAAAGGTATCTGTAGTGTTCTCGAGCGCGTTATTGCATATTCTGGCTTAAGGACATGCTATGGTAGCAAAGGTCGGGTGGAATATCAAGAGGATTATAACTCAGGGCATCCTGGAGCGAATAGGAGGCGCTTCAACAGTGCATCGGCAGGCGTTTCGTTACTGCCGGGTACGCTAGGGGGCAGGGTCTTGATTCCGGAGAGAAAACGTGAGGTTTCAGGCATGCAATGATGCACGCTCCTTGCGGAGAGTGTCACCGTGGAATTGAATCGGAAGTGGCAACTACACTTCAGTCATATCTCCCATACCTCTCCACCAGCTCTCCTACCCGTCTTACCCGGTACTCGAGACAATCGGGTGGCACCTGGTCGGCAACACCAAGCACATAGCGAGGATGAGACCGCATAACAAGCAGGACGTTTTGTACATGACGGTCAAACTCTTCGTCAGTCACTTTGGATGTGAAATACCCCCCTGGAATACCGCCCCAGAGAATTGTCCTGGGGTTAGCGGCCTGAGCCGCCCATTGGTCGATCGGCAGGTCTCCAACGGGATCAGGAGTCATTGCCTCGATCACGTTGACGCCTGTTGATGCCTCTTCGCGGAGGAGTCCCTTGAGCGTGCCATCCATATGGATGAAGGAATGTTTTCCCACGCCGGCGATCTCTCTGATCCACTCCTCCTGATAGGCGCGCATGTACTTCTCAAAAAAGCGGCGACCGACCATCTCGGCCGAAAGGTTCTCCGGAATCATCAACACTTCCGCCGGACTCTCAACAGCGATCCGGGCGGCTTTGTCAAACGTTGACTGCATGACGGCGAGGGTTTCGGCAAATGCATCCGGCGCTGCAGCCACCATAAAGGTCACGGCGGCTATGCCTGCCTCCAGAGCGACGAGTTGCATAAACGGGCTCTTAGGAAGATAGCAGAGAAGGATGCCCTGATCCCCGATCTGCCCCAGCCGTCGATTGGCGAAATCGTAGTCTGGTTCCCAGTCGGTACGCGAATACACATAGCGCAGGGCGGGCAGATCTTCTTCTGATTTGACCAGGTGCTCAATAGGGGCTTCGGCATACGATTGAGGGAGGTATTCCCAGCACTCCCGCAGGTTTCCTTTCGGTGTGACAAGTTCGTGATACCGGCGGTTGCCTTCATGCCATGTGCGTTCCTGAACGTCAAGGATCGCGCGAAACGGGAAGTACCCCTGAAGATACAATCCCACCCCCAGGGAACGATGCCATTGAACGTATTCAGCAGTTCCTTTGAATCCGTCCGGCTTCCTTCCCTGGGCTATCAGTGCCGTAGCCCAATAGTCCAGATCCCCGAACCAGGGAACCTGATCCGGCCGATCACCTTTCAGTAAAGCCAGGATTCGCTTTCTTGGTGTCATCGATGGCGCCTAGCACAACTAGTGAACAATCTACAAGCCGGATTGCCAAATCTCTGCAAGGCAATTTCTGACAATTGTGTAGGAAATTCAAGATCCGCACAACGAATTCTCCGGACCAATCCCTGACCCTCGTCCAGGACCCAGGTGTGTTCGAAAGTCCATCATGAAATAGCCAACGACCTTTGTTATCGGCATTTATATTGGTATTTTTCAACACTCACACTTTTTGTGAGTCAATAAATCATGCCATGTGAGTCATTGAATCATACCATGGTACTAAGAGAGCTCTGTCCTTAAGCATAAAATGGGGAATTCAATAATGTCTCATAGATCTTCAATGCATAATATTTCTGCTGGTGGACTTCTTCATTCATGGCGCCGCGTGTTCAGCACCTTTGCGGTTTCAACGATAGTACTCTTGGCTTTGAGTCCTCTCTCTTTTTGTTTTGCCGAACCGGCAGGCTCATCCAGCTCTGCAAAGAAATGGGTTGGAACCTGGAGTACCGCACCACAACTCGTTGAGCCAGGTAATAATCCCCCGGCACCTGGTTTGAGCAATAACACACTTCGACAGATAGTGCGCGTTTCACTTGGTGGAGACAGTTTGCGCATGCGATTGTCAAATGAGTTTAGCGCAAGTCCTGTAACATTGCATGCAGTTCACGTTGCTCTCTCTAAAGGTGGTGGTACAATTGACACGAGTACTGACAAGGTCCTCTATTTTGATGGAAAGACGGAGGTCGCAATTGCGCCAAGGAGTGCGATTACATCGGATCCTTTTGAGTTTGTTGTTCAACCACGGAGTGAGGTTGCAATCACGATTTATTTTGGCAACACCTCACCGGATGTAACCGGTCATCCTGGATCAAGAACCACATCATACCTGCTTACAGGGGATCAAGTGTCCAAAGTGGATGTTTCCGGCGCTGTCACGACGGATCATTGGTACAACATCAATGCGATTGATGTGCTGGCACCGTCGACTGCAGCTTGTGTTGCAATTCTTGGCAACTCCATTACCGATGGGCGCGGTTCAACAACAAACATGCAGAATCGATGGACAGATGTGTTTTCAGAATCTCTTCTGAAGGACTCAAGTACTCGGCAAGTAGGTGTTCTTAATTTGGGCATTGGAGGGAATTGCGTGCTTTCCGGTGGTTTAGGCCCGACTGGAGTAAGCCGATATGACCGCGACATTCTCAATCAACACGGCGTACGTTGGGTTATCGTTTTTGAAGGGGTAAATGATATTGGTGGGGTCAACTCTGCTGCTTCTGCAACGATGACTGCCAATAATCTCATTGCTGCATACAGGCAGATGATTGCTAAAGCTCATACCAAAAACATCAGGATATACGGTGGAACCATTCTGCCCTTCAATGGTAATTCGTACTATAATCAATACAGTGAATTATGCCGAAATGCCGTTAATCAATGGATTCGCACCAAGGGCAATTATGATGGGTTCATTGATTTCGATAAGGTGATGCGAAATCCACAGGATACTACGAGACTTGTGTCAACATATCAAAACGACGGTCTGCATCCTGATGCGGCAGGATACAAAACGATGGGTGAATCCATTGATCTCAATTTGTTTACCGGGGCAGATACGGTTTTCCAGCAAGTGACGGGAATTGAGTCGTTGTGGTTTGAAGCTGAACGTTTTCCGACGGTTGGTAGTAGGTTTACTGTCGTAAGTGATGCGGCAGCTTCAAATGGAAAATACATAACTGTTCAGGCTGGTGTACAATCACTTTCCGCAGCTCCAACCGATAGTGCTGGGTTACTCACCATCCCTTTTACGGTGACCAAGGATTCAACCTACTACGTATTTGGCCGCGTAAACTGTCCAACGTATGATGACGATTCGTTTTGGGCAAAAGTGGACGATAGTACGTTTGTGAATTGTAATGGATTGAAAACAACCGGATGGGCGTGGATGAACTTGACCAGTTATCCACTGACAAAGGGTAGTCACACCCTCATTATTGGCTATCGCGAGGATGGAGCCTGTCTTGATAAATTATGCATTACCAATGATATGATTGCTCCAACAGGAATGGGCGAAGCTGATCCTACATTGGTTGGAGTAAATTCTATAGAGGCAATTGATGGCTATGAATTGGGACAGAATTATCCAAATCCGTTCAATCCTATCTCAACAATACGCTACGACATACCTCATGCAGGTATTGTTTCGTTGAATGTTTACGATGTCATTGGCAGAGAGGTGGGGAATCTTGTGAATGAGGTGCAAGAACCGGGAACATATTCTGTCTGCTTCGACGCCTCCACATTCTCGAGCGGAATGTATCTGTACAAGCTTGCATCAGGGAAGTTCAGTCAAACGAAAAAGATGATCGTGGTAAGATAGCCGAACGCTCTCGTCATTGTCAAATGCGTTCGCAGCTCCTGCAATCGGTGTTGAATCGGTGCGGACAACGAGCGACTGCGTAACTTCACAATGACGAGTTGTAGTCAGTAGAAGTAGCTGGCACTACTGCTTGTCAGCCTTCGCTGTCACCGGTATGCCAGAATCGTGGCTGTAGATTACTTTCCATTGACCCGCGAGATTCTTGAAGACCATCGTATAGGCGTGCGGGTTGAATGTAATCTTGTCTCCGGACTTCAGGATGGTGTCATCCTTGCCATCCCAGGCGCAGATGACGATGTCCTTAGCGATGAAGATGAAGTCCTGGCGAGTGGTGGTCCATTTGCAGGCGGCTACAGACTTGGCCCAATCAGGGACAAACTTCTTGAAGGTTTGATAGTCCCACCGTGAACCGTCAGCATTGACCATTCCCCAATCACGCGAATCGGCATAGTAGTCTAACCACCCCGCGTCTACCCTCGCAAGTTTTGATATGATGCTGTCGCATACCGCCTTGATTTCGCTCTTTGTTTGGTCCTTTTGTTGCTGGGTCAATTGATCGCTTGGTGGCGAAGTGCACCCAAGAAACGAGAGCAGCAGGGCTCCAACAAAGATTTTCGCTTTCATCGTGACCTCCGTTTGGTGGACCTGCCTAGATTACCAGCGCGCGACTCCGTTAACAACGTGTCGTCACGAGAATTAGGTCGAGTCCTTCTTCTTTAAAGTCAAAACAGTGTCCACAACCAAGGCAAGCAGTACTCCGACTGCATTCGCAACAAGGTCCATGCTGTCGTATACGTTGGTCATGATTCCGAACCCATCGAAGACTTCGAACAGCTCTACCGCCGCAAGGGCAAGACCCGCCGCCCAGAGCCGCTTGTATCTAGACTGGACCGGAACGAAAAGTGCATTGAAATATACTGCGAAAGATACCGCTACGTTGGCCGCGTAGGCATCAATAACCGCCTCAAACGGTCCCGAATAATGTCTCTTGAACACAAGCACAGCCACGCCAAGCATGACAAAAACAATGTTGCGCATGCTGGTCATGCCGTCAGAACTGAAGCCCTGTCCTTTCACCGGCATGGTACGTCCTCCGAGAGGCCTGACGCACAGTCACGTGTCCTGGGTCCTTATTTCAACAACATCATTCGCTTTGACTCGACATAGTTTCCAGCAGTCAATCGGCAAATGTACACGCCCGACGAGAGCTTCGCTCCATTGAATTCGATCTGATACTTGCCCGGAGCCTTCTGCCCATCAAGCATTACCGCAACCTCCCTGCCGAGCAGATCGTACACAGCCAACCTCACATGACTGGTCGCTGACACCTGAATCCTAATTCCTGTTCTCGGATTGAAGGGATTCGGGTAGTTCTGATGCAAGACCATAGTTCGTGGAATGCCATTATCATACTCTTGCACCGATGTCATTTCCGAAACCAGCCTTCGCCAGACTCCATTGGAAGATGATCCAGCAAATAGATTTGCGCCCAAAACGGCAAGGGAGGAGCCACCAGAGCTCACCCAACCCGCGTTGACATGTTTCCAATTTGCGCCGCCATCGGTCGATAGAAACACGCCGCCAGACGTTGCGGCAAAGAGATTCTCTTCGCTAAGAATAAGAGCAGAGACATTCCGGTATGTCAAGCCGGAATTGTCGGCCGTCCAAGTGGCACCACTGTTGCTAGAACGGAAAACACCACCGGTGGTTCCAGCGAAGAGATTCGTGCCGATGACGGCCAGAGCTTGGACATTTAAGTTCGTCAGGCCCGAATTGACAGCAGTCCAACTGGCACCGTTATTCGTGGAAAGAAAGACACCATCGTAGTAGGTCCCGGCAAAAAGATACGCCCCGCTGATGGCCAGAGCTTGAACACGCAAGCTCGTCAAACCGGGATTGACAGCAGTCCAATTGGTACCGTTGTTTGTGGAAAGAAAGACACCACCGCCGTAGGTTCCAGCAAAGAGATTCGTGCCGCCCTCCCCGTTGAGGCTGATGGCAAGAGCTCTGACATCCCGGGTCGTCAAACCCGAACTGGCAGCAGTCCAACTCGTGCCTTGGTTAGTCGACAGAAAAACGCCGCCAGCGTTGGTTCCGGCCAGGAGATTCGTGGCATTGACGGCAAGAGCCTGGACATTCAAGTCCGTCAAGCCTGAATTGACGGCGGTCCAATTGGTGCCGTCATCCGTAGAAGAATAGACGCCACCAACGGCAGTTCCGGCGAAGAGATATGGGCCGATGGCGGCCAGAGCTCCGACAAGCCCGCTCGCCAAACCCGAATTGACTTGTGTCCAACTGGAACCACCGTTGGTAGTACGAAAGGCGCCACGAAGGAGGGTTCCGACAAAGAGATCCGTGCCGCTGACGGCAAAAGCGTAGACCTTCGCCATGATGGGCAGATCCGATTGGACCGAAGTCCAAGTACCACCGTTGTTGGTTGAACGGTATACACCATTGCTTGTTCCAACAAAAATATCTGTGCCGCTGACGGCAAAAGCGATTACTGACGCCGAGATCGGCAGACCCGAATTGGCAGCAGTCCAACTGGTTCCGTCGTTGGTAGAGACGAAGACGCCCATATAGAATAATGTTCCGGCAAAGAGATTCGTGCCGCTGACGGCGAGAGTCCGTACGTCCGGGTTCGTCAAGCCGGAATTGACAGCAGTCCAAGTACCACCATTGTTTGTAGAACGGAACACGCCACTGTGGGTTCCAGCAAAAATAGTCGTACCCCTGACGGCGAGGGTCCAGACATCCGGGTCCGTCAAGCCGGAATTGACAGCAGTCCAACTAGTGCCATTGTTCGTGGAAAGGAAGACACCACCACCGTAGGTTCCGGCAAAGAGATACGTGCCGTTGATGGCAAGTGCTTGGACATCTAAGGTCGTCAGGCCTGAATTGACGGCAGTCCAACTGGAACCGTTGTTGCTGGAGAGAAAGACGCCACCGTCGGTTCCGGCAAAGAGATTCGTGCCGCTGACGGCAAGCGCCCAGACTGTCCCACTCCCCAAACCCGAATTGACAGCAGTCCAACTGGCACCGTTGTTGGTCGAGAGATAGACGCCACCATCTGTAGTTCCGGCAAAGAGATTTGCGTCACTCACGGCAAAACACCGGATGGTTTCCCCTGCGGGCAATGTGGTACGCACCCATTGGGCATCCATTCGTGAGAGACATACAAGCACGCCAAAGAACAGAAGACTGTGACTCGAAGTTTTCACGTTACACCTCCGCGGAAGCATCCATCACCGAACTACTTGAGCCGCACCAACAATGAGTCCAGTTCTCAACGTTCTAGTGCCTCGGGGCCAGAAACGGATAGGGATCACTTGCATTGGCAGACCCCGATGGGGCGAGAGTGCTCGTTAGGGATTCGGGACTGGATGTCTGCCCAGAATACCCCCTAAGCACGCTTCCCTCCGAGGACGCACTATCCACGAACAAGATACTCCGGTGTGTGCGAATTGTCAAGGAATGGGAACAGGCTGGATGGATCCCAAGAATTGGAACCCATGAATCGAAAAAAAGGAGGCGGAGGAAAAACAAATGGCGGATCGAATATCGAAAATCGAGGATCGAGGATGCTGATAGTAGTATGACGCATTGCCTCAGAGCTCCTGCGAAGCGGGACCTCGCCTGCTCCGAACTACGCAGAAGTCCGTGGCGCCGAGAGCGACAAAGACTCTGTGCACAAACTCAAGGTCGTGCTCAAGGAACTCAATGAGTCGCTGGTCTGGCTTGCGATAATTCAGAGAGAGTCGAATGCGCTCGTCATTGTGAGTGGGGGCAAACTGTTACTGCAATCGCTGTTGAATCGGGTGCGAACAACGAGGGAGAATCCGGCTGTGCCGTCCACTCTTCTTTAAGAGATATTCCTGTTCACATCGTGCGACTATTTCAACTTCTCCACAACCATTAGGAAGTCAACTTGTACCCCGTAGAATAGGAAAAATGGACGGACATTCGGCATCACCGCAACAACATCTCCATCCAGCCCGTTCAACAACTGTTCAAGCTTTTCCTGCATATTGTCTTTGTTGACTTCCACACGATGCACTCTGTATTTCATATCGTCCCTCTGCGTTCTTGTGGTGTCTTCTGGACTATCACTTTGCCACGCTCTTGTCATTGTGAGTTGGGTTCAACTGCCCCTGCAATTGCTGTTGAATCGGGTGCGGACAAGGAGCAATCGCGTCACTTCACAAGAGAACAGTTGGATAAAATGTCCCGCTTTCAGACGATAGACATACACACCACTCGCAAGATTAGAACTATCAAATTCGGCCTCGTGGGCTCCGACTCTCTTCACTCGTTCCCCAACGTAGACACCCCACGGCTGAGCAACGGGTGAGAACGCGCTAGCCAGACAAGGCCAAGACCAGTCACAATACCGTACACCAGAGAATCCAACCCATCACCAGCACGGAAACTAATCCAGGCCAGCCCGGTCAGCATCCATCCTGTCACGCTAAACAAGACCCACAGGCTTGCGAGTTTCATGTGCCGACGGAAAATCCACCATTGTGGCACACCCAGAAACAACCCAAATGTAACAACGGCCGACCAATATCCCGTCAGGTGCAAGCTCCAATGGAACGCAATGTTGGCTTGGATGGTCTGTCCAAGTGGATAACCTGCCGCAAAGCCGACGGCGCTTGCTACAAGGAACCGTACAGGGAGCACACCAACGGTTCGAACGATGGGCCATTGCAGGCCACCTATAACTGCACCCCAGACCAACCCCTTACCAATACGAGCCCATATCAATGGCTCGCCCCCCAACAGTCTGGCTGTCTCACTGCCCAGTTCATAACCCAGGAACATCCCAGCCGAGGAGAGCAGAACGCCGATAAGCCCTGGTTTAATGTTAGTCCAAGTAAACAGTCGCGTTGTCATTATTTTCGATTCTCCAAGGCGGGTTCAATGCAACGCACCGACTCCTACACCGAGTCAGAGCGCGCAATGTGTGTGGCGGAAATGTACCTCCCCCCTTCTCCAAAGTCAACTTCAATAAGGAATCGCAAGGATTTTCGGCGGTCTATGAGAACACCTACCGATGGAGATGAGCCACGACCAAGCATCACCGTCAGCAGTTGACCAAGCACCTATCGGGAATGTGTTGCCCCTCACTTCCCGACCCCTCCAGACGATTCCCCACTGATTCCAGTTGTAGCTCGACTGGAGGGCTGATACCTTGAGAAAGGCAGGAAGAATAACTGCTGACAGAATTGTTGACAAACAGGCTTGGGAACGGGTATGAGGATTGGGAAAAAGAACAACCCCGACGTGATGCCGGGGTTGAGGGAAAAGCTGGAAACTCAATCGACAATAGTCGATAGTCCATCGACTATTGTCCATCGTTTGTGCACCCACCAGGACTCGAATCCCGTCCCGACCGAAGTTAGCTAGGCGAAGCCGCAGCTAACTTCGTTGTCGGGACGCGGATCCTCGTCCCGCGCTGCGCGCGGGGCGGGACCTGGAACCCACTGATTAAGAGAGTCGAACGCTCTCGTCATTGTGAGTTGGGGCAAACTGCTTCTGCAATCGCTGTTGAATCGGGTGCGGACAACGAGCGACTGCGTTACTTCAACAGAATGAGTTTTTTCGATTGAACGAAATCCCCCGCTGTCAGACGGTAGACGTACGCACCACTCGCAAGATTCGAACCATCGAACTTGACCTCGTGAACGCCAGCATCTCTCCTCTCATTCACCAACGGGGATACCTCACGACCAAGCATGTCATGGAGACTCAGGCTGACATGCGATGTCTTGGACAAATCGAACTTGATGGTCGTTGTCGGATTGAATGGGTTTGGATAATTTTGTGAAAGCGAAGACTCTCCGGGCATTTCGTCGGTCTGCCCTGCATTGACAGACGTTGTTCCCCCGTTTGTGGTTCTGACGATTCTGCCGTTTTCAGCAACAGCGGTCCCGTTATTTGCATCGGTAAAGGAGATGTCAATCAAATGCTTTGTTGTTCCACTTGTTTGTTGTGTCCAGGTTATACCTCCGTCTGTAGTTCTGCGGATTCTGCCGTTCTCACCGACGGCAGTGCCGTTATTTGCATCGGTGAAGGAGACACTATATAGCTTGTTTGTTGCTCCACTTGTCTGTTGCGTCCAGGTTATTCCTCTGTCCGTGGTTCTGAGGATTATGCCGTTGTCACCAACAACAGTTCCGGTGTTTACATCGGTGAAGGAGACATCATACAAATCGTTTGCCGTTCCGCTTGATTGTGAAGTCCAGGTTGTTCCTCCGTCCGTGGTTCTCAGAATCGTACCCTCATAACCGACAGCCGTCCCGTTGTTCAAGTCAATAAAAGAGACTCCCTCCAGATATCGTGTTGTTCCGCTTGATTGTGAAGTCCATGTCGTTCCGCCGTTTGTGGTTCCGACAATTCTGCCGTTTTCACCGACAGCCGTCCCATTGTCTGCATCGATGAAGGAGACGTCATACAGGTCGTTTGTTGTTCCACCCGATTGTCGAGTCCAGGTTGTTCCTCCGTTTGTGGTTCGGAGGATTCTGCCGTTCTCACCGACAGCCGTTCCGATGTTTACATCTCTAAAGGATACAGCCAGCAAAAAGTCTGATGTTCCGCTTGTCTGCTGTACCCAGGTTGTCCCCCCGTTTGTCGTCCTGAGGATTCTGCCGTTTTCACCGACAGCTGTTCCGTTGTTTACATCTGTAAAGGAGACACCGCCCAAATCTTCTGTTGTGCCGCTTGTTTGCTGATACCACTGCCCAAATGACGGGCATACGGAGAACACGAGCGGAACCACGACGAGGAATACACGCTTGAAGTTCCTTTTCATGAGATGTCCCTTTCACCTATATACAGAGAAAAGCGACGCACGAGGGGACGTCGGCAGGTCGTCGGGTACAACGCAGGACGGAACATTCGGCGGCACGCTGAGTCCCACTTTTGCTTGTTTCGGAAACCAAACGACTGGTTGTAGGTTGAGCATTGTAGTCCATCGTAGCTATGCCCGTGCCTTCGCGAGCACAGGCCTCACAACCAATGAACTACACTTGCTCAGAGAGCTTGCACACCAGGAGGACTTCGCTCGTGAACAAGCGAAAGAATACAGTTCGAAGGGAGTGAAACAACGTGGGGAATGTGAAAAGCACATAAACAGGTTCGAATGTCTAACGCAGGCTTGCAGGGGCACGCGGTCTCAACGGAAATCTTGCGCACTCGGATGCGCTGGCAGAGGAAACTCTTCTTGCGTGGAGTGATCTGCTTCTGTTTGTGCGGGGGGCTCTTTTGCCTGGCGTGACTGTGGGGCTTCGATTCACCGGCCAGCGTTACCGTGTGTGGGGGGGCTATCCGCGTTTGAGCATACAGACTCACACGCGGTGCAGAAAAGCCCAATGAAAACAGAAACACCAAAGGTATGGAGAAGACTCTCTTCATGACCAAAATACTATCCTCGTACCTTTAGGAAGCGGCCACCACTAATGGATATCAACCCCATGTCATCCCCTGCTACAACACCAACCGTCTCGAGGACCTCGCTGACGATACTTCAGCGCGAGCTGAACACAATGAACTTGAATCTTCTTGAGACCGGTGCCTGACGAAAGATGTCGGCCGGTCGTCGGGTTAGACGGTATCTCATAAACACTCGGCGACTCGCTGACTCCTACATCGAGTCGGAGCTCGTAATGTGTGTGACGGAAATGTACTCCCCCCCCTTTCCAAAGTCAAATGCACTCAAGAATCCCAAGGGTTTTCGGGGGTCTTTAGGAAGTGAGACCCTCGGAACTGCGTCAAGTCGGCTATCGGACAAAAGTACCCCTCGGGACTGTGTTGCCCCTCACTCCCCGACCCCTTCCAGACATTGCCCCACTGATTCCAGTTGTGGCTCGACTGGATAGCCGATATGTTGTTCTCAGTGAATCGAGAACAATCAAGGGTACATCCGATGTTGAACCACACCAAACTGTCTCTCTTCAAGCGTTCGAATGGAATATACTACCTGGGGTATGTCGAGGGGAATCGCAGACGGTGGAAGACAACCTCTTGCACCACCAAGTCGGATGCACTGCAGTTCCTGCGAACCTTCGAAGGAACCAAGAGAGAGATGGAACGCACTCCCCTGCTCTCCGAACTCTTCACGCGGTTCGAGTCTACACGCGGTAACTCCATCCGTCCGTCAACGATGGACAATTACCGTCTTGCGGTCAACCGATTCAAAGAGGTCTGCGGAGACAAAGTCATTGACCAATACACCGTTTCAGATATCGAGACATTCAAGAACGCTCAGATTAGCCAGAAGGTGTCGAAGATATCCGTGAACATCTGGTTGCGTGGTGTCAAATCAGTTCTCGGTTTCGCAGTCAAGCACGAGTGGTTGACCAAGAACCCCGTGCAACGGTCACTTGAGTTTCCGATTCCTCAACAGTCCCCAACCTATGTCACCAAAGAGGATTTCCAGAAACTCCTCGGTAAGGTACACGAATCCGTCCTCCGCGACCTCTTCCTTTTCGCCGCACTCAGTGGTCTGCGTCTCTCAGAGATACTACACCTCAAGTGGAGTGCGGTGGACTTCGAGAAGAGACAGTTCACAGTATCCAACAGTGAGACCTTCACTACGAAAACGGGAAGAGAACGGACGGTACCGATGCACGAGGAGGTGTACAAGGTTCTGTCACTGCGAAGGGGTAACAGTACGGAAGACGGTCTGGTGTTCTGCAAGAAAGGTGGATACCGCCTCGAACGGAACTATGTCTCGAAGAAGTTCAAGGGGTATGTTCGTGACGCGGAACTATCGGAGAAACTGCACTTCCACAGTTTGCGTCACAGTTGTGCGAGCTGGCTTGTTGATGCGGGCGTATCTCTGTATGTGGTGCAGAACATCCTGGGACACTCCAATATCAGTACGACCCAAATCTACTCACACCTCTCACAGAACACACTGCACGAGAGTGTGAATCGGGTTGCACTCTGCGTTTGAGCCTATTAGGGTAGGATTGGGAGGTATCGTTGTTGTTGGTGGGATTGGTGGTAAGGTGCCTCGTTCTGTTCGCTCCGTGTCTTCGACACTTCGCTCACCCCGACTGAGAAGCGTCGGGAATCACTCTCCGCTATTCTGAAGGATGAGGAAGTAGATTCAGAACGCTCTTTGTTCTGAGTCCGAAGGACAAATGCCTCAAGGAAGTCTTACCTCGCAAACAACGCTCGGTTGACCTCACGAAGAACGTTCGGTCAATCTCTCTTCTTCCTTCTGTATGGAAATCACACTAAGTGAGGTAGTGAATACCGCGCTTTGTGCGGTGTGCGAACGTCTTCTGTTCGCACGATGTGTTCCTTACAAGACATAGTACGACTTGATGTCGTTTAGAAATCTGCGGTTGGTATGGTTAGCACTTTCGTTCTTACTAATGGACGCCTCGGACTCTCGTACCGAGGAACGTGTGTCTCTTCAGATTTGCCACACTTTGGTTTAGGACTTTTTCAAGGTCAATAGTGTGCGGACACAAGGACAGACTCCACCAAGCGAGTTGCGACAATGGAGTGGTCGGTTGCGACAACTGGTTCCGTTCAACTTGTGTTCATCTCTTCAGTTCCTTTCCAAAACAAATCCCTCACTACGAGTGTGTCTTCGCGGGCACTCATAATGAGGGAGTCAAACAAACCCTTCAGAGGGTTGTGTCGTACATTCATCTGTGCGAAGACATCTTCTCGTCTCTACCTATACATATCATCGAGAAATCCCAAACGCTCACTTTTTCTGCACGACCGAGATAATATCTTCAATACGCCTATTGTGACACGGTCACAATCTGACCGCCTTAGGGGTGTCAAGGGTCGGATAAGTGGTCGGCTATCCACTTCCAGCAGTAAGCCTTGTCAACAGTGTCCGCTCGCCACTCTTGCCTTGCATCGCCTTGTCCGCTTCACTGGTGACTGTGAATCACTGGACGATTGCCGAGTGCATCCAGACCCTCGCTTGTCCGTCCCACGGAATCGGAGATGGACTCACACTTCCGTCCACCGCCTCCGTTCGCCCCTTGACCGTGGAGAGGTGTGCCGCAATTCTGGGGTGTCCGAGGATGGTCTGAATACGAGAACCTCTCATATCGCAATCCCGTTCGATTGCGGAGATTGGTGTCAGAAATCCACGGACGCTTGAGGTTCCTACCGCATTTTGACAGACAAGCAGTGCATCGGGAACACCACCCCGCGTGTCAAGGTGCACTCCCGTGGTGTTCATAATGCACCCTCCTCAACGCTTCGCCGACTGCCCCCATCCAGTTTGTCGTGAATGAAAAAACTGAACCTTCGTGCGATTGCTGAGGGAAGGTCTCTCGTATCGAGGTCGCCAGAATTGCCGCTGACGCATCTCCTCGGTTGCGAGATACTTATGGGAAACACACTCACCGTGAGGAACTGAAATGCCGCAAGGAACGCAAGCCACATATGAGGAAATGCCATACGACCGACTCACACTCGTGGGGAAGGAATTGGGGGACTACAACTCGAAGGAATATATCTATCGCGGTCAGTTGGGTGTGTACCGTCTGCGAGTGGGAGAATCCGTCACGGACGAAGGGAAGGTGTTCTACATCTACCAGAACAACAAGTTCTGGCTGAATCTGTATCCGTCAAACACCAAGAAGGTCTTCGTAGGAAGGGACGATGACGACTACTACATCTTCCGATTCGAGGGGAAGTATGTCTCGGTGTTCAAGCGGAAGTACGATATTTGACCGCTGACGATGGGGTGTCGAACTCAAAACAGAGTCCCGAAATTGTAGACAAGGCTGTTGACAAACTGGACGCAAAAGTAGGTCGGGATGTGGGGTGTGCGAGGGATGATAGCGAAGGGTCAAAAACACCGAACCCCTTCACACGGAAGGGGTTCTGAGAGTGCACCCACCAGGACTCGAACCTGGAACCCACTGATTAAGAGTCCGGCAATGATCAGCCAAAACGTGCAAAATAGGGCACTTCTCGGCAGTTGGGTTGTCATAACTTGTCATAAACTGCCATCGATTAGCATAAAGTCACTACACTTTCACTACACTCGTTGGGGACGGGGGCCGCCTTCGTCCATGAATATCTCAAGCTGTATTTGACATTGTCAAAAGAGCATTGTCATTGACGCTCACCGCACTCATCTGGGGCAGGCTTTAACCATGGTGGGATCCAGAATCGACCGCTCGCGGGGGAACAACCTGCGCCCGTTTGATTCTGAGACTGCCCTGCGCTATCTTGTTGCATCAGAGAGGTTCACACGTGACGCCAGCAATTCAAGTCAGCCGCAAACAAGTAGCCGAATTCTGTGCACGGCACAGGATCCGCCGGCTTGCGCTCTTTGGCTCCGTTCTGCGCGCGGATTTCCGCCCCGAGAGCGACGTCGATGTGCTTGTTGAGTTCGAACAGGGAGCTGCTGTTGGTTTTTTCGGGCTTGCCCGGCTTGAGCGTGAGCTATCCTCTCTTCTCGGAGGCCGGAGGGTCGACCTTCGCACACCGCAGGACCTCAGCAGATACTTCAGAGACTCCGTTGTCGATCAGTCCTACGTGATTCATGGACCAAGCTGACCTGATCCGGCTCCGCCACATGCGAGACGCAGCGGCCGAGGCTCTCCAGTTTGCAGCGGGGAAGACGCGTGCCGATCTTGACCACGATCGCATGCTCATCCTGGCTATCCTGAAGGATCTCGAGATCATCGGAGAGGCGGCAGGCAGAGTAAGTCCCTCGGTCAAACAGGACAACCTGGCAGTTCCCTGGGAGGAGATCGTTGGGATGCGAAATCGACTCATCCACGGTTATTTCGATGTCAATCTGGACGTTGTGTGGGAAACAATCTCGCATGATCTTCCGCACCTCCTCATCGACATCGATACAATCCTGAGTCCACCGGAACAGTCTCAACAGTGAAGCCAATGAGGTCCGGGGCATAGTTCGAGTTCGGACTTGGACAGTTGGGGCATCCTCCAATTGCGCTATTTCAAAAGAAGAAGCCGCCGCGTCTGTACAAAGTCCCCTGCCTGCATCCGGTAGAAGTACACTCCGCTTGCAAGCCCTGAACCGTCGAATTTCACTTCATGGTTCCCCGGTGCCATCTTCTCGTTCACCAGCACCGCCACCTCTCGGCCCAGCAGATCATACACAACGAGTTTCACATTGCCGGCAGCTGGCAACTGATATCTGACGACTGTCGAAGGATTGAACGGGTTCGGGAAATTTTGGCTAAGCCCATATACTTTGGGCACATCAGGGTTTTCGGTGACGCTCCCTGTCAGAGGAACGGCCAGAGCATTCTCGCACGCGCCAATATCCGGGTTTGAGCCCGCAGGGTTCGGACGCGCTGAGCCGTAGAAGCACGTGTTGGACGTTCGGTGCCACACGCCGCCAATCTTCAGAGAATCTATTCCGGCGCCAATGCAGGGGCTCCGTACGGAAAGGCGATAGGTGCTGTCTACGAACAGTGGTTCCTGTACAATATTTCCGGTGCCTGCGTATCCCCCTGCAACATCGCAATATTGAATGACCGGCGCCGCCCCGGTTGCATTGATCTCGGGCCCGGTCGTAGCAGTATCTCCCCAGAGAATATTGTTGAACGCAACAACGTTTGCAGCGTTAACGATATCCAGCCCACCGCCAGTTGTTGCCTTGTTCCCCACAAAAGTATTGTTCGCGATCATCTGCTCCGTTCCCACATCAGGAGCATTCTGAACCTGCAGCCCTCCGCCAGATGTAGTCGACTGGTTTTCCGTTATGATGTTGTTTTCGATCTGGAATGAAGATCTGATCGCTTGAATCCCCCCTCCTCTCGCATCGTTTGAGCCCGCCGCAGTGTTTGCAGATATCAGATTCCCTGTAACCGTCGCCACTGTGTGGAACAGATCGATGGCACCTCCCCAGTTCTCCACGTTCTGACCTTGAACGTGGTTCCCGACGAACTGATTATGTGTGAGCCACTTGCGCCCAGGTCCCACGGCCTCTCTGTCGTCAATGCATATGCCTCCCCCTATGGCCCAACCATTGAGCACTGCGGTCGCAATGTTTCCTTCGAAGGTGTTCTCGGTGAACACGACGGGTCCCGTCGAGTAGCAGAAAACCCCTGCACCAGTTGCAGCACCATCTCCTCCTGAAGGTATTCCGTTCGCAATGTTGTTCCGGAAGATGTTCCCCTGAACAAATCCTTCGGGGAACGGCGCAGAGGTAGTCAATCCATACAGATTCAACCCACCTCCAATCGCAATGGAGACTCCAATGGCAGTATCCCTTTCAATCACATTGCCAACAACCCGAAAGGACATGCCGTTGACATCAACTCCCCCACCCGTTCCCCACGTATTGCCCGAAGTTCCCAGCACATAGTTGTCTGTGATTCGGTTATCTTCGAGCACGAGCCACAATGGCGTAGCGCCAAAGCTAACTGTTCCCACTCCTCCGCCGCCGGATGCCCCGCCAATTACTCTGTTGAGGACGATGTTGTTGCTTACGAGCTTGGCTCCCGCAGAATCGCAAAACACCCCTCCGCCCTCGCGCCACGTTGTACCATCCGGACCAAAATATGATGTTCCCGTTCCACCGGTAATTGTGAAACCGCACAGGACCGACGTTGTGTCTTCATTGTCGGCAAAGCAGACCACCGATCCCCCATTCGGATCTGTCGCGTGGCTCCCGTCGATAATTGTTTTCGCAATGTGCGATGTGTCGCCTGTTGTGAGATACGTGCTGGCGACAACGATGCTCTTCCCTTTGAATCGTATGTTCTCGTAGTAGGTGCCGTCAGAAACGAGCACAGTGTCGCCATTGTGGGCGGAGTCAATCGCGGCCTGGATTGTCGCATAGTTCTGTGGAACGAGACGACGGCTTCCGGCGACTGGCGACGTTGCATGGCCTATCCGGATGAGATATGTGCTTGCAGGTGACCTCCAACCATCGTACCAGAAATGGATCGCGTCTCCCCGCAAGAGTACGGCATCCACCATCGCAGCGGTGGCATCCCACCCTCCGGGGGTAGTGTTAAGTACAGGATTCGCAGGGTGTTTAACCCACGGGGAATTCCCGTCTAGGGAGGTGGCCAAACCAGACCTGGAGTTACCGCTCGAGTACCACATGTAGTACGAGTTTTTAATCAAGACGACTTTCGGGCCTGCAACTCCTCCTGCATCCCATTCCCCTGGTTTGCCAGCATCGAGCATCGGGTTGTTTGCTGCATCCCGCGTCCAGTGGATTCCATCTGGAGATGTCGCAAGTCCGATCTTCGTAGCACTCAGGTCCGCATTGTAGCCATAGTACCACATCCTGTAGCCCGTCGGGCTGATCCGCATGACGGTCCCAACGTCAGGGCCGCCAACTTCCCATGCCGCAGTTCCTTGTCCGAAGACGGGGTTGCCTGGATACTTTGTCCATTGAATGCCATCCGGTGAAGTAGCGTAGCCAAGATCTGCGGTATCTCCTTTCCATGAGCCATACCACATCTTGTAGGATCCATTCTCACGCAGGACTATGTGGGAAGAAATCGAGGCATCGTCCCAGCTGCCAGGGGTTCGTGACATGACCGGAGATGAATACGAGGTCCAATTCACTCCATCGGGTGATTTAGCGAACCCGACTTGCCAGGGGTGGCCGTAGTTTTCAAGGCTGGGCGTCGCCGCAAACCACATTTCATACCTCGAAGAGTCTTCATTGTAGATCACACATGCATTGAAAACATGTTTGTTCCACGTGCCCTCGCTTCCACCGGACAAGACCGGGTTTCGGGAATCCTTCGTTATCGTGAATTGCCCGAATGCGCTGCCATTTCCGAAGAACAGAATGGCCACAAGTGAAATGCTGCAAACCATTGCGTTTCTCATGGGTCCCTCCATTGTTGGTTGTTCGCCGGAATATAGAAAGGCTGGAGGGGGATGTGGTAGGAATGCTTAGACAAAGAATGCGAGAATCTGGACATCAGACAGGAATACGCTCGTTCGTCCCGAGAGAGGCCATAGTAGGCTCTTCAGAGGGCGATCTGGTGGACCTCGGAGGGCAAAATCCCGAACCGTTCGTGGAAACAAGAACTGAAGTACGAGGGATCGCCAAAGCCGACCTGAAAAGCGATCTCAGCCACAGTCGCGGCATTCTTCTCAAGAAGCTCGCGCGCACGCTGGAGACGTAAGTACTTGATCAGTTCGGCAGTCGAGAGATTGGTCAGCCCCATCAGCTTGCGGTCGAGATGTCTGCGGCTGAGGGCAACCTCGCGGGCGATCTCTGCGGCACCGAGGGTTTCGTCACTCATCCGTTCCTCTATCGCAGTCATGACTCGCTTCAGCAACGCGTCATCGAGAGAGGAGACCACCACTTCTCCAGGCTTCAGGACAACACCCGCCGAGAATTTCGCCCGAAGCTGCCGCCGTTGCTCGATCAGGTTCCGCACACGAGCCAGCAATTCCTTTGAGTCAAACGGCTTTGTCACATAGTCATCGGCGCCAATATCCAGCCCTTCTATCTTGCTGTCGGTGCCCGCCCGCGCGGTGAGTAGGATCACCGGGACGTGGCTGGTGCGCACATCCTTCTTCAAGGCACGGCAGAGTTCCATACCATCCATTTCGGGCATCATCACGTCGCTGATCACAATGTCCGGCACGATCTCCAATGCCCGATCATATCCTTCCTTGCCGTTTCCTCCTTCCTGCACTTCATAGTCGGATTGCAGAAATTCGCGAATATATGTCCTGAGGTCGGCATTGTCCTCCACAACGAGCACGATCGGTTTCCCATCGGTTGGTGGTATGGGTGGAACAGGACTGGACGCAACCGCAGAGACTCCAAATCCTACGCGTTCTCTTATCTCGACTTCAGGCGGAGACGCGGCAGTCTCCTCAGGCTTGTATGCTGACCTGTCAGTGGAAAGGGTCACCGTGAATACCGATCCCTTCCCGGGTGTACTCTCGACTGCGATCGTCCCGTGGTGAAGGTCGACAAGCTCCTTTGTCAGCGCCAAGCCGATCCCCGTGCCTTCGGTTGTGTGTGTCTCGTCGGCACGGTAGAAGCGTTCGAAGATGTGGGGAAGATGCTTTGGCGAAATGCCGGGACCGGTGTCGGAAACCCTCAACCCCCATGCCCCTCTCCCATTTGGGGAGAGGGGGAGCGAGGGGGTGAGGGTAACCGTCACGCTTCCTCCTTCCCCCGTAAACTTCACCGCATTCGACATCAGGTTGTTCAGAATCTTCTCCAGTTTGTCCCCGTCGAAGAAGCCAACGGCAGTGTTGGCACCAGGGTGGAACTCCAGCGAGATCTTCTTCCTCTCCGCCCACGACTCAAATGACATCACCGTACGGCGGACGAACTGCACAATATCGGACTTCGACACCTGCAGCTTCATCATCCCGGATTCAATACGAGAGAAGTCCAGCAACTGACCGACCAACGTAAGGAGCTTCTTGGCGTTGTCCCGTATGAGTTTGAACTTCTCTGGTGTGGACGGATCTCCGTTCGCCTCAATACCCTGTTCTGCCGGTCCCAGAATGAGCGTCAGTGGCGTTCGAAACTCGTGTGAGATATTGGCAAAAAAACGAGACTTGAGGCGATCCACTTCTGCGAGGCGTTCTCTCTGGAAGTGCTCCATCTTCGCCGTCTGCTGCAAGCGTATCTGGCGAATCCGGAGCCGATATGCTCCAAGGAGTGCTCCAACAAAGAGTGATGCATACATGGCATATGCCCACATCGTCTGCCACCACGGGGGTGAAATGACTATAGCGACTGACGTGCCGGTTTCATTCCATAGCCCTTCGTTGTTCGATCCCTTCACCTTAAAGACATAGTCACCCGGGTTCAGATTGGGATACGAAGCATAACGCCGTGTCCCGGAATAGACCCAATCTTCATCCACTCCCTCCATCTTGTAGGCATACTGGTTCCTTTCCCCGTTCAGGTAGCTCAACGCGGCAAACTCGAAGGATATGAAGTTGTCATCATGAGCCAGACGAACCTCATTGGACAACGGACAAGGTTTGTCGAACTTCCTAAAGGAGGTTACTACGACAGGAGGGACGTACAGATTGTCTTCTATGCTGTCGGGATGAAAACGCGTCAGGCCGTTTGCACCCGCGAAAAATATCTCGCCGTCTCCGGTTTTGCACCCCGAACTGTTTACTTTGTCTGACGGCAAGTCCAAACCATACGAGACATCATAAAACCTGAAGCGACCTGTTTCGGGATCGTATTTTGCCATCCCCTTACTCGTGTTGAGCCACAGAGAGCCGTGATTATCCTCCTGTATGCCGCGCATGCTGCTACTCGGCAGGCCACACCTTTCGGTGATGTCACTGAAATCTTCTGTCGATCGCTCATATCTGAAGAGACCGGCCCAGGATGCAAACCACAATCTGCCCTTGTTGTCCTCACGCATCTGATAGACCGTATTCGAATTATTGCGTCCTGGGCTTTGGTGTTTCTTGTCGGTAACATGTTCGGAAAGAGTACCTTTTGCATGATCATAGCAGAACAGTCCACCCCAGCCAGGGGCAACCCAGAGGAGGCCGAAGCTATCTTCGAACATATACATAATTTCTTTTCTCAGGTTCGCAACTTCCGTAACCCGTTGTGTCGTTGGGTCAAGCAGATAGAGACCGCCTGTGGCGGTTCCGGCGTAGTAACCTCTGTCGGTCTTCTGGACACAGGAGAGAGAGTGATTGAAGGCCTTCCAGGAGGGACCGAGGGAAAACGTTCTGTTGCCAAGTGTATCTCGGATGTAAAAGCTCCCATCTATTGTTCGAAATGCCAAATCGCCTTCCGGGCAAACGAAGCACAGGAGGTCGGTTCCAGAGGAGTATGGAACAAACTGCCCTATCCGCGGGTCAAATTGAAGCCATCCTCGTTCGTTGAAGGCATACACCCATATCTTCCCCTCGTTCCCTTTCACAAGGTTAAGGGCGACTCCCCCCATGGGGTAGGTTTTGAACGGCGGTTTCGTTCGGTTGAGCTTTTTGAGTTCAGTATCTGTTCCGACCCATAGTGTTCCGGATCGCTCCCGATAGACAGAGAGTATTCCCTCATCAAGCAGGCTGCTGAATTTCTTAGATCTCGTGTCAAACGATAGAAGCCCCTTGGGGGATCCGATCCAAAGAATACCGGATACAACATCCTGGCAAACTGAGGTGAGCAGATTCTCTGGATGCTGCAAATTCAAGGGATCTCCTGATTGATAGCGGTAGACTTTGGACGTACCTTTCCTAGTGTTGCACTCAACCAATCCCCCGTTCGTCCCCAGCCAGAGTATGCCGGCGTCATCACCACAGATTGTGTTGACAAAGCATTCTGAAGTGTTGACGAAGTGTACTTCAGGGCTTGTCGGCATCGAAGTGTGCCTGGTGCCCGGTTCACTCCAGTAGCGTCTGAACTTACCAGTCTCGAAATCATATTTCGTCAATCCTGTCGCAGTGCCGATCCAGAGCGATCCCTCCTTGTCTTCATACATTGCCTCGATCGGAACACTGCCAAGATCAGTGCTATCAAGTCCCAGGTACGTGTATTCTTCTCTCACCCTGTCAAACCTGCGAAGGCCAGCGGCTGTGCCAATCCATAGGGCGCCGTCTTTGCCCTCACAGATGTGGTAGACGCGGTTGCATACGTCAACTACTGCATAGGCGGATGGATTCGGAGGGTAGTGTTTGAATGTGACGGATGCCCGGTCGAATCTCTCAAGTCCCATCGTGATACCAACCCAAAGAACGCCGGATTCATCTTCAAAGAGCGTGAGCACTGTGTTGCAATTGATGCTGGATGTATCGGCAAGGTCATTCTTGTACGAAATGAAACCGTACCCATCGTACCTGTAGAGCCCATCCGCAGTGCCTATCCATAGGAAGCCCGTTCTGTCCTGAAGAATACATGAAGCTTGCGCGAGGACACTTTGATCAGGCGAGAGAGTTACGAAAGCAGCCTTCTGTGGCTGAGAGCGAAGAGAAGCCGGGAGACCAACAACAAATACCAAGAGGAATAGGAAGAGTCTTTTCACTGCAGAAACGGGACCAGGCATGAGTTCAGTCTCCTCTTTGCGCGCATCGGCGAACAGTCTGGCGGCTATTGGCCTCAGAGGTCTTGTTCCGGAGAATCCTGGGGAGTCAGATCTTGCGTTCGACGGGAGAGTGCGAATGCAATCAAAGTTCAGGTGCGCTTCCAGATCTGACGCGGGGACCCCGACCACCGCATTCGACCTATGTAAGCTCACTGCGAATATACAAACTGGATCGTCGAAAGTCTGTAGGAAGAATGCTGATTCTTCGTGTAGGAAAACTCTTACGCACAGGAATTCTTGCGGCGCCTTCGGGCGGGAATTGCGTGAGGTTTCGAACCTCCGAACCACTGATTATTTTTGCTGCAATGCGGGCTGAAAACGCCGCGTGGATACATCTTTGGGGGTGGAAAGTGGCCGAACCAAACTGCAATCGCAAATCACAGATTACTACACTTTCACTACACTCGATCAAAAACCGGTTATCACCCCTCCCCCACAACAAAAAAACCCCGAATGCGCTTCACATTCAGGGTTTTCGTGCACCCACCAGGACTCGAATCCCGTCCCGACCGAAGTTAGCTAGGCGAAGCCGCAGCTAACTTCGGTGTCGGGACGCGGATCCTCGTCCCGCGCTGCGCGCGGGGCGGGACCTGGAACCCACTGATTAAGAGTCAGTCCATAACGACTCAATACGCACAAAACAGGATCCTTTTCTTCAGTCGAGTTGCTATAAACTGCCATAGATTGTCACAGATTACCATAGTTTCACTACAATTTCACTACACTCCTTCGGGGCGTTCATCCCCGCTTTTGTAAGTATCCACGGAACGGCGGCTCGTTATGTCTCGGTCACACCGCGCTAGAAAGAGAGGGCGGACGGCCCTGTCTGCCCTTGCGCAAGCAGGACACCTCGCGAGTTTATTTCAAAAGCAAGAGTCGGCGCGTCTGCACAAAGTCTCCTGCCTGCATTTGGTAGAGGTATACGCCACTCGACAGCCCTGAACCGTCGAACCTTACTTCATAGTTCCCCGGTTCCTTCTTCTCTTTCACGAGCAGGGCCACCTCGCGGCCAAGCATATCATGGACAACGAGCCTTACCGGACTCGTCACTGGCAACTGGTAACTGATCGTCGTGACTGGATTGAAAGGATTTGGATAATTCTGTTCGAGAACAAATGCACCTGGTTGCGCTGCCGGCTGGCCGTCGACACTCACTGTTGGATCATATGTTACACTACCCACCTTGCAGAGCAACCATCCCTTCGGATCCACAGCGATCGAGTCTACGATTCTTGAAGTTGCGATCCGAAATGTGTCGGTCAGACTACTCTGGAACACCCGGACAGTAGTATCTGCGCCTGCATATGTCAGCTTGAACTCCAGAGAGGTCTGAAAGAGCGGCGTTACCAACGGCATCGAGGGGGACTGCGTTGATACGATCTTCACCCCTCCTGATTCTCTGGTCCAACGGAGGGTGAAGGTGGGATATCCTTCCCCATAATACCACTGGGAGAAGAACGCAGTGAAATCTCTTCCTGTTTGCCGTTGAAGAAAATCTTTGAATATCTCTCCGGTGACGGCGCGACCAGCAAACTCCGCGAGGTACTCTTTCAAGAGCCGGAAGAATAGTGAATCGCTCCCCAGTTCAAACCGGAGCATGTGGAGAATTGTGGCTCCCTTATAATACGTCAGACGATTATCCAAAACCCGCGCTTCGTTGTACCTGTCAGCGGGGGGAATGTAGACGCTTCCACCCGGAAGCGACATCACCAACGCTCTGCTCAACGTCATATTGCGTCGGCCTACCGACTCAGGAAGAAAATGCTCCATCGCAATCTGCTCTGCATAGGTCGCGAACCCTTCCGCGAGCCATAGATCGCATTCTGTCAATGGACCAACTGTTGAGCCGAACCATGAATGACTCAACTCATGGGGAACGAAGTATGCAAGATAGCGTCCCCCGTAGTCCACCACTGCGGTGTCGAGCCGGAGTTCAGAAAAGAGTGAGAGCCCAAGGACGTACATTGCGCCGCCGGTCCAATCGGTGGTCACGAAATGGTGCTCATTTCGCCAGAAGGGGATGACGCCAAAGTGAGAAGTGAAATATGCAAGATATTCCTTCGATTTCTCCATGACGGCGATCTGCTTGCTCAAGTACGGGCTTGCCGGGAAAAAGAAGCCACGGATGACCATCGAATCGCTGACGGCGGGTTGATAGAAACTGGTTCTGTATTCCGCGTACGGTCCCACCACAAACGTGATGTCAGTCGGAGGGAGGGGCCACCGGCTGGAGAATTCCCATCGGGTTTTTCCGGCATCCGCAGGCAAGGTCCGGATCAACGCTCCTGTCGCCACGACCTTGTTCGCCGGATCGGTCGTGATGGCGATATCCACAGAATCTGCCCAATCTTCAAGCATATCCTTGCAGGGGAACAAGTAGGATGCGTAAATTGGCCATATATAGGAGTATATGAATGTCATGCCGTACTTATATCCACGAACCAATCCTACCCCTGCGTTGGCATCGTCACCATGATAAAAGACCCGTGAAGCAAATGAGCTGCCACCCGGAATCGGAGGATTCAATGGGATCTGAATGAGGTTGTTTTGATGGACGAAAGATCGCCAGGTTCCATCGACAATGACTGAATCAGTGATCATGGTTGCGCCGCCGGCCGTGTTGATCAGTGCGATGACGAGAGTGTCAATTGGTGTGCCACCCACCGAAGCTCTCATCGTTGTGTTCCCTCCGAACGCTGTAGCGGCGGTGGAGATGTTGAGATCCAACCCATAATATTTCACATCGTAGAGCAAGAGTTTATCGCGCATTGCAGAGGTGGTGGCATTGAGGGAAGCGGCCGAACTGGCAACAACACTTTTCGGTATCGCTCTCTCTTCATATATATTTCTTTGGCCAAAAGCACACGCCGAATTGATCAGGAGCATTGCAGGAACAAATCCGAGAATGCTCAGCATACGTTGGCCCCGTTTCATAGACCACACTCCTTTCTGCGCGTTGTTACTGTAACAATGGGAAGAATGCCACGGGGAGCCAACCTGGTGATTGGGCAGAGGTCAAGAACCTTGAATACTATCTGTAAGGGAGAAACGGTTTGCATTGGATCTCCTTTCGTGGTGGGGGGATTCACCTTCGGTCAGGGAATAAGATACCACTTATGGGAGGGGGGCAAATAGGATGTATGTTGCAGTGTTGGGCCACTACGTTGCATCCATTCAAAAAAACCCTCTGTGGGGCGATAAATGCAGATTTTCAGCTTGCGGGCAGGCTAGGCCGAGTTCTTGGATCCTCCGGTGGCCTCGGAGCCTTTGAGGAACTCGCTTGGTGTGACGCCAAATTGCCGATGGAAACTCCTCGAGAAATGTGATGGGTCGGCGAAGCCTACCCCATAAGCGATCTCCGAAATAGTCCCGGTCCCATTCTTGAGCAAATCCACTGCTCGATGGAGCCGTAAGTACCGGATGAAATCACTTGCCGCAAGGTTTGTGAGGGCGGTGAGCTTGCGGTGAAGCTGCGAACGACTCATGCAAAGCTCTGTGGCAAACTCCTCGACATTGAACTTCTCATCTGCCATTCGCCCTTCGGCTACTGCCTTTGCGCGCTGGAGAAATGCATCATCCATTGAAGCGACAGCAATCTCCCCAGGCTTCAGCGGAACCGAAACTCTGAACCGTTCCCTTAGCTTTCGGCGAAGATCGATCAGGTTCTTCACCCTGGCAAGAAGCTCCTTTGGTTCGAATGGCTTGATGAGGTAGTCGTCAGCGCCAATCTCCAATCCTTCAATTTTGTTTTCACTGGCCGCTTTTGCGGTGAGCAGGATTATGGGAATGTGACTCGTTTTCTCGTCAAGCTTCAATGCTCTGCAGACTTCATATCCATCCTTTTTCGGCATCATCACGTCGCTGATGATGATGTCCGGTATGATCTCCAGGGCCTTTTCAATGCCTTCCTCACCATCCCGTGCTTCTGCCACTTGATAAGCTGAAACAAGATAGTCCTTGATGTATGCACGCACATCTGCATTGTCCTCGACGATGAGGACGATCGACTTCTCACCCTTGGCCTTTTCGAATCCTGGTTCTTCCGCTAGCTCTTGAAAAGGCTTGTCGGCATCAAGAACGTACACTTTATGAAGCGGAGGCTCGTCGCTGGCAGGTGCTTCGATGATCTCATCGTCCTTCAGGTGGCTTCGCCCCAAGGGAAGTCGAACCGTGAACGACGTTCCTCGTCCGACTTCACTGTGCACCTGGATTGTCCCATGGTGTAAGTCAACCAGCTCCTTCACAAGCGCAAGTCCGATGCCGGAGCCTTCATGCTCACGGGTTTGCGAAGCATCGACCTGGAAAAAGCGATCAAAGACCTTGTCGAGCTGATCTGGTGGTATGCCGATGCCCGTGTCGGAGACGGAGAGCTCAAACCATCCCCCCCCTCCCCCACTCACCCCCTCCCGAAGATTTGCAGTTGCGTCAACGGGTGAGGAGGAGAGTTGCACTTCGACCCTCCCTCCCTCCGGCGTGAACTTGAACGCGTTCGAAAGCAGGTTCGTCAGAATCTTCTCCACCATATCTCTGTCACAATAGACCTCAATCTCTTCCCGGTCGTTTACGACCTCAACTGAAATACCTCGTAAACCCGCGGACGATTCGAATGAGTTCGCAATGCCTTTTACAAAAGGAACGATGTTCATTCGAGTAGCGTGTAATTCAATCGCCCCCGCCTCGAGCTTTGAAAGGTCGAGCAGCTGGTTGATGAGCCTGAGGAGGCGCTGACTGTTTCGCTGCATCATGCTCAGGCTCTGTCTTTTCTTCTCTTCCTTCTCCTCAGCCAGCATCCCATTGAGCGGACCGCTAATAAGTGTCAGAGGGGTGCGGAATTCGTGCGAGATATTGGCAAAGAACCGGGATTTAAGACGGTCGACCTCAGCGAGATGCTCCGCTTTGAAGTGATCCATCTCGGCCTGCTGCTTCAGTTGAACCCCTCTCAATCGAAGTCGGTACCCCACAAAGAGCAGTCCAATGAGGATGCCAGCGTACGCAGCATATGCCCATTTCGATTGCCACCAGGAGGGGGCAATACTAATAGCAAGTGAAATCTCCTGGTCAGGCCATTCATTGCGCATCGAGCCGGCTCTCACTTTGAAGAGGTAGTCACCCGGACGCAAGCCGGGGTATCGTACGAAGCGACGGTCCTCCGGCTTCACCCACCCCTTCTCTAATCCTTCAAGTTTGTACATGTACTGGACCAGGTGTGGAGCGTCAATATCGATTACAGCAAAGTCGAACTCGATCACATTCTGGTAATGATCCAATTGCATGGAGCCAGTACCACCCGTAAGAGCCGGTGCGAAAGTTGGGTTGTCATTAACTGACAGTTTTGTGATGAGCAACGCTGGTGGAGGACGTCGTGGTTGAATACTCTCGGGGTCCACGATGTTTATGCCCGTTCCTGCGAGTAGCACCATCCCGTTGTCCAGGGTTTCCATTGCACGCACCGCGCCACAGACGCCGTCAGACGGATCAAAGTCTGAGAATATCCCGGTCGTAGGATCGAGAATCTCAAGCCCGTGGGGAATGTTCCGCACCCACAGGCGACCCTTTCTGTCGGCACCTAGCGGGAAGACATGCTTCGTACCTTTCAGAGCAGGATTGGAGAATCGTGAGAATGATCTGGTCGCGGGATCCCAGAGGTTGATGACAGAAGTTGCGCAGATCCAGATTCGTCCCGACGCGTCCTCGTAGGTCAAGCGCGTACGGTCACCGCTCAACGAGCGTGGGTTAGAGGGATCGTGAACATACCGGTCCGTATTTCCGGTGACCGGATCGATCACCAGAAGTCCGTCATGCTCCGTCGTGACCCACATCTTCCCGTCACGAGCCCTCATAATGGTGTTGGTCCTGGTAGTGCCGAGGCTCTGGAACTGCCCGGAGGCAGGAGAGAACTTCATCAAGCCGCATTCCCCGCCGGACACCCAGAGTGTATCCCCTGGGCCCTGTGCGATACTCATGACCTCGGGTCGATTGCCCAACTGACTTGCGTAGCGATAGTTTTTGACCAGTCCTGTAGCAAGGTTGACCCGATAGAGGCCCAGCCCATTGGTGCCATACCAGAAGTCGCCATGTGCGTCAATCAGCGAGATGGTGCGATCTGGCCACGTGAGGTCTGGACTTCTTCCCTTGAAGAGATCAATTGTTCTGAGAACCGTCAGATTCGCGATGTCGATGCGAGAGAGCTTTCCCGCCCATGACATGAACCAGTAGTTCCCCTCCCGGTCGACATCGACAGTGGCATAGCCGGTCAACCATCCGTTCCCTTCCGGAACCTCATAGTGCGGAAACCGTCGGGACTTTGGACTCACAAAGAATATTCCGCCTGCGTTCGCCCCTGCCCAGAGCGTACCAGTGCTGTCAACGGACAGAGCTATTGCCTGTCCTTGCGGGGTCTGACCCCACGCCAGGTAGGGATCGCAACGTCCCTCCTCGGGAGAAAACCGATCAAGTCCCTCCGGGGTCGCGATCCAAAGAGTCGCTTGTCGATCGCGTACGATATCCGAGACCTGGTCAGATCTGATCGACCCACTGTCGTGTTTGTTGTGTCTGTAGTTCAGGGCGGCAGCACCTCCCCTGGAAACTCGGAACAGTCCCTCCGCGAACGTCCCCAACCAGAGGGTCCCATCGGGATCCTGGTACATGCAAGCAATGGCCAGCGAATCAAGGCGACGTCCGGCGGCACCGGCAAAGTTTGGGCGTGAAACTGAGAGAGTTGCCGGATCCAACACGAACAATCCGCCGAGAGAAGAGACAAGAAGCTTCCCGTCCGCACGTTCGCAAATATCGCTCACTTCGATGTCTCTGGGGCCCAGAGGCACTGAAGTAAAGCGGATATAGCGGGCAATTGAATCAATGCCATATGGTTCGGCGCTACTTGGGATGTCAATCCGCACCACACCTGTCGACGTCCCCACCCACAGAGTGCCCCGCCGATCTTCCAGGATTGCATAGACCGACTTTGCCTGAAGCCAGGAAGAATCTCCCTGACGGGGAGTGAAGTTGACAAATCGTTCACGCGAGACATCCAAGACACTTATGCCCGTCTCCCAGGATCCCACCCAGAGACGCTTCCTGCTGTCGAATCTAACCACGGATGTTACGTTTGAGGAAATCGAAGTCGGATCGTCCGGGACGTTTCGATAGACCTTGCAGCCATATCCGTCATACTTCTCGAGTCCGTTCGCAGACGAGATCCAAAGCGTGCCATCCTGGTCCCGGATCAGACGGTGCATGCTGTTTTCATCGGGGAGACCCTGGATTCGCTGGAAGTGGAAGACGGGGAGGAGTCGCTCTTGGGCGGAAAGAGGAAAGCAGAAGGAAAGCATGAGAAACAGCCCCAGCAATCCAGTCCTGACCTGATGGATTCGCCCAAAAAGAGTGAGGAAACAGATGGTCAAGCTGCCCACGAGACCCCCCTCCTTTTGCTCAAGGGTGATGAAAGACTGGATGAGTGGAGATGCCCTTCGGGGAGAAAATCGAGAATGGTTCGGAGAGTGTCAAGATTCGGCCATGTGTCACTCGCCAGATTGTGTCAATCACCAGATCACAAACCTAACGGATCGGTGTTCGAACCAACGGACTATTCGAATGATTCTTGACCGAATCCTACAGGAGCGGAGTTTCGAATATGGATGGAGCGTTTGCGGTTCCATGGAATCAAGCAGGTGAGGATAGGTCCCGGACGGCCTCATACAACGAAGACAGGTCCTTGCCAAGTATTGCCCACACCCTTATCACATTGATTCCAAAATACTCATGCACCAGCACGTCACGCATCCCGGCAATGTTCCGCCAAGGGATGTACGGGTGCTTGGCACGCTCCTCTGGTGGAATGTGTTTCACTGCCTCGCCGATGATTTCAAGCCGATGTATCACCGCGTCCTGCAACTGAGGATTTGACTGGAACTGATCGAGAGTATAACCAGCCGTGTATTGACGGATCTTGTCTATGCTCTGGAGGACGTCCTCGTAGTAGAGTTGTAGATCTCTCGTCATAGAATTGGGACCTGTTCTGCGAGGATCCGGTCCCGAAGCAGTGGCTTCACGCTATCGTATTCGACAAGGTCCACATTCCTTGAAAGAGCATCTTCCAAGTCAAGCTTCAGAGCCACATAATCAAGCAGAGACGTTTTCGGGTCAAGCTCAACCAGAACATCCACGTCGCTCTCGAAGGATGCTTCGCCACGGGCAAATGAACCAAACAACCCGGCACGGGAAACGCGATGCCGTGAAAGAACCGATCGAATGATTTCAAGGGTATGGGGATTCATATCAATACCATCATGCATCTCAAGTTACGGAGCACGCAGAACAAACACAACCGTCCGGTATTCTGTCACTCATGATATCTATCTATCCATGATGCGGTCTCCGGAAGAGGTCGGAGAACTCCGGACAGTCGAGTGGGCACCCGCCATGCTCGACATGAATACGATCCATGCGACAGAAGCGCAGGACCAAGCTCGCAAGTTCATTCATGGCAAAGAGCAACGACGGACGCCCGACAGAGTCGAACCTTCTAACCACTGATTTTTGGTCAAGCCAGCTCAGTCAACAGGCAATAAAATGGGTCATTGGGAGGACTTTGAGCGTCGAATCATCGCGCCGAAATGAAAAATCACTACACTTTCAATACACTCGATTCAACTTCGGTTATCAGCCGGTACACCCAACAATAGTGAAGCCCGACGTTGGTCGGGCTCGGCTGTAACTCATTGTCTTATCCACATTTGATTGACTATAGTCCATGGACAATCGACTATTGTCAATCGGTCGTGCACCCACCAGGACTCGAACCTGGAACCCACTGATTAAGAGTCAGTTGCTCTACCAATTGAGCCATGGGTGCATTGTTGCTACGGCGCACTCACCGGCGACTGCGCCGGAGGCAGCTGTGGAGTTGTCGCAGCAGGCTGGTTTGTATTGTTCTGCAACACACTGTTGCCCTCAGTCACACCCCGCGGCAGGAAAAATATGTTGATGACAAGCGCCAGCACCAGAAATGAGGCCGCAAGGATCTGCGTCGCTCGCATCAAGAAATCAGTTGTGCGGCGAACGCCAAATACCACGCCTACCGAACCGCCGCCAAATGTGCCCGCCAATCCACCGCCTTTGCTCGACTGCATCAAGACGACAAGTATTAACAGGACACTTATAATCAGCTCAAATACCATCAGGAACGTGAACATGGATTTCCGTCTTTAGGTTTATAGAGAATTAAGTATACGAAACACCCCTGGAAAAATCAAGTACCAATGCCCCAACGGGCGAGTTTTTCAGCGGTTATCCCCTCCTTCGCAGAGCCCTCCTTCCCTTCAGTCACTATCCTTTCGATGTACTTCCCCACCAGGTCAAATTCGAGGTTTACGCGAGTACCCTCGCGGGCCTTCCCCAACGTCGTGTGCTCCAGCGTGTGGGGAATCACTGATACCGTAAACGTACCCCCCTCCAGCCGGGCAACAGTCAGACTGATGCCATCAACCGCAATGGACCCGACCGGGATCAGGTACTTTGAAAACTCCAGGGGATAGGATATTGAGATGAGGTGGCTGCTTAATTGCACTTCAATTTGCTTGATGACACCGACGCTATCCACGTGCCCCGCAACAAGATGCCCTCCAAGACGATCACTAAAACGAAGGGGTAGCTCAAGATTCACAAACGACCCGGTCGCCAGTTCACCCAGGGTCGTCTTGCGGAGGGTCTCCTCCACTGCCTCGACGTGAAACGTTGTGCGATCCTTGAATATCACGGTCTGACAAACCCCACTCACTGCCACGCTGTCGTTCACGTGCAGCTCTCCTGCGCATTGCGGGGCGTGAATGGTCAGTCCTATGCCCCCTCCCCTGCGTTCTATGCTCCGGACCGACCCGATTTCTGTAATGATTCCCGTAAACACTCTCACTCCTCCATCCTGAGCCATTTCACCATGATGTCCCTGCCGATCATTCCGGTGCTGAGGTTGTCAAACCCGGCAGGCCGCGCAGTCGACTTGCCGGGAGCATACACCGGCACCCCATCACCGATGATGGTGGGCGCTATGAAGACCGTCAATTCGTCGACAAGATGCGAGCGAAGAAACTGGCCGAACACATCCCCGCCACCCTCCACCAGAACTGATCCCAGGTTGCGGGAGTAGAGAGACTTCAACAACGCTGCCAAGGAAATCCTTGAGCGGGACGGAAATGGCAGCAGCACGACGCCGGCTTTTTCCAGTCTCGATACCACACGTCTCCTGCGCTCAAGCGCCGCGCGGGTCGTGGCGACAAACACACGGCGGCGCCGCAGGTTCCGAAACAGTCGCGCATCCGCGGGGACAGAGAGGTTCCCATCGACGACGACCACAGCCGGGTTCCTCCCCCCCTCAATCCTGGCGGTCAGCCGGGGGTCATCCTCGCGCACGGTCCCCGCTCCGACGAGCACAGCATCATACACCGAACGCCAACGGTGTACGAGCTCACGTGCTTGCGGCCCGCTAATCCACCGGCGCCTTAAATGCGAGGAGGCAATCATGCCGTCCAGAGACTGTGCGATCTTTACGTGAACGTACGGACGCCCGTGCGTGATCCCCATGACAAAATGTCTGTTCAATGCGCGTGCTTCGTCCGCCAGGACCCCGACATCCACCTGTTTCCCGGAGGCGCGCAGATGCGCGATTCCCCTTCCGCTCACGAGCGGATTCGGGTCAGCCATCGCGATAACAATGCGCGGGATAGGTGTGGCGGCCAGCAGATCGGCACAGGGGGGAGTCTTGCCGTAGTGAGTGCAGGGTTCAAGATTGACATACAGCGTCGTGCCGTCAAAGCTGCCGCGGTATGCCGCAAGGCACTCGACTTCCGCATGGGGACCGCCGTATGCCTTGTGGAACCCTCTGGCCACGATACGGCCGTTCCTGGCCAGCACGGCCCCGACCATAGGATTGGGACTCACCGAGCCTTCGCCGTTCCGCGCAAGGCGGATGCACTCCAGCATTGCGGTGCGATCCTGGTTCATAGGCCGGTTCATCGCTTGAGCGTGAAGAAGAACGTGCTCCCCACACCCACTTTGCTGCTGACGCCGACGGTCCCGCCGTGCGCTTCGACGATGTGCTTTACGATCGCCAAGCCGAGTCCGGTGCCTCCGACGTCGCGGGAGCGCCCCTTGTCGACCCGGTAGAAGCGCTCGAAGATCCGTTCCAGGTGCTCGGCGGGAATGCCGCATCCGGTGTCCTGCACCTCCACCCTGCAGCGGTTCTCCGCAATCACACCCCGCAAAATCACCGATCCGCCGGGCTCCGTATACTTGACCGCGTTGTTGACAAGATTGGTAATTACCTGGCGGAGGCGGTCACGGTCACCCATGGCCATGACATCGCCGGTGAGTTCCGATTCCAGGGTGAATCTCAAGTCATAGGCTTCAGCATGCGGCCGCATCTCCTCTGCCATCTGTTCAAGAAACTCCCGCAGATTGAAATACCGGAAGCTCATTTTCATCTCTCCCGATTCGATCTGCGAGATCTCAATAAGATCATTCAGCAGCGTGTTGAGGCGCAGGGCCTGGGCGTGTGCCCTATCGAGGAACTGGCGGTTCACCTGGGGATCGTCCACCGCTCCGTCGCGAAGGGTCTCCAAAAAGCCCTGAATAGAAAAAATGGGTGTGCGCAATTCATGGGACACATTCCCGAGGAACTGACTGCGAACCTTCTCCAGTTTGGTGAGCCGTTCGATATCGCTGCTGAGCCTTTCCGCCATTTCGTTGACGGACGTCGCGAGCGAGGCAATCTCGTCGTTTGTCGAGACCGTGACGCGCTGACGCAGATCCCCATCTCTGATCGCCTGTGCGGTCGTTGCGATATCCAGTATCGGCTTGGTGATGCGGCGCGCGACCCGGAGACTCAGCAGCAGAATCAGCGCGGTGATGGCAAGTCCGATTGCCCAGATGGTGAGTCTGACGTACGTCGCCACGGCACGCAGCTCCGCCAGGTTCATGGCCACACGGACATAGCCGTTCGTCATTGAGGGGTCCGCTGTGCGGTTGAGTACCCGGGCTGCGTAACGATATTCTTCTCCTGTGGTTGCGCTCTTCCGCGTTGCCATGCCCACCCCTCCCTGCCGCGCGGACAGCACCTCCGCCCTGTCTGCGTGGTTACTCACCCTGGCGAGAGAATCCCGTGGCATGCTTGAGTCGAACAGCAAACGACCATCGCTCCCGATAATGCTCAGACGCACCCGGAGGGCATGTGCAGCTCCGCGCAGTGTTGCGTCGCTGGTACCGGAGGGATCAATGGACAGATTTCCGCCCTCCAGCAGCCGTGCGAAGAGATCTGTGGCGTCGGCAAGTTCCCGCGCGTTGGTCTCGTCAAGATAGTTGGTCACCTGCCAGGAGGAGAGAGCGCTGACGAGCACTACACCCGCGAGGAGGAGGATGGTGAACACAGACGCGATGCGTTTGCGAAGTTTCATGATATGCCGGCCTGAAGAAAATGCGGTATCCGGTGTCCGGAGTTCAGCCCTGTGGTTTTTGGAACCTGTACCCGACCCCCTTTACCGTCTCGATCACGTCCGCATCTCTGCCGAGTTTCTCGCGGATTTTGCGGATGTGCACATCCACCGTACGATCGATGACCACGACGTCGGTACCCCAGAGGGTGTTAAGCAATGACTCGCGTGTGAAGACCCGCCCGGCGTGGCTGGCGAGCAGTGTCAAAATCTCGAACTCCTTCTTCGGGAAGAACACCTCTTTCTTCCCGATTTTCACCTTGTACGTGGAACGATTGATCTCCAGGTTCCCGACCGCAATGATCTCCTGTTGAGCGGCGGCATCCCGGACCGGCTGGGCAGTACGGCGGAGCACCGACTTCACGCGAGCCACCAGGGTCCGGGGGCTGATCGGCTTCTGGATGTAATCGTCAGCTCCGAGTTCCAACCCCACCACCTCGTCAACTTCGTTCGAGCTTGCCGTAAGAAAAACGACGGGGATCCTTGCGCTGGCGGGCTGTGCTTTCAGGCGCCGGCAAGTCTCGAAACCGTCCATGACAGGCATCATGATGTCGAGTATGATAAGATCAGGTGCAGGAGAGATTTTGGCGAGCGCTTCTTTGCCGTTGCGTGCGCCGAGTACTTCGAACCCATCTTTGGTGAGGTTATAGCGGATGAGTTCGACGATATCCTCTTCGTCATCGACGACCAGGATGCGCTTCTTTTCCGGAGCCATGAGACCCTCAGGAAAGCGTCACTTCTTTCCCGCGTTTTGCCGATCGGTATACCGCATCGACCACCCTCATGCGCTGTACCGCTTCTTCGCCGGTAGAGATCACCGGATGGATGTTTTTGACGGCGCCGAAAAAATGCCGCAGTTCGTTTTCGTAGGAGCGTTTGAAGAGTGCCGGCGTGGGTGCGAGCTTGGCGGGAGCAAGGTTTACGAGGTTTCCGTGCAGCTGCTTGTAGATCTTGAGCGGGTTCAGGCTCGCACTGCCGTCGCTGCCGTGCACGTAGCAGTAGGAAGTATCCTGTTCAAGGCACATCGACCAGCTCACCTCAATGTTCACGGTCGCGCCGTGCTTCAGCGTCAGCAGGACGATCGAGGTATCTTCCACGTTTTTTGTTCTCTGGTGGTAGTGAGCGGCCTTCACACGGCTGACTTCGTCATAGCTCATCATCCAGAGAGCAAGATCCAGCATGATGATCCCCTGGTCGATGAACACCCCCCCGCCCGACTTCTCCTTCTGGGTGATCCAGGCGGTGTCAAATGTCCGCTTGCGCAGCCACCCGGTGCGTGTGTAGTGGACCTTGCCGAGTTCCTTGCCGTCAATGAGGCTCTTGAGGATCATTGTATCGGGCCGGAACCGGTGATTCATTCCTACCATGAGCTTGCGTTTGTGTTCCTTCGCGGCGGCGGCCATCGCTTCGGCTTCGACGTACCTGCGGGCAATAGGCTTTTCGACAAGCACGTCCTTTCCCGCACGGAGGACAGACAGCGTGACATCCCGGTGAGCGTCGGTGGAGGTACAGACAATCACCGCATCGATTTCTTCCCTTGCGAGCATGTCATCCAGATCGGTATACTGCCTTGCTATCCCGTACTTTTCCCCGACCAACTGGAGCCGCGCCCTGTCACGGTCGCACAGCGCAACAACTTGAGCTTCGGGCATCTTCATAAGGAGAGGAAGATGGATGACCTGCGCCACCCATCCTGCACCAACGACAGCCGTCTTCACGCGTTCCATGGTTCAGGAGGATTAGGTAGTGGGTAACGGAATAGTTGTTTTGACGAATGACACGATGCCGTCAACATCGAGCCGGAGCTCGGCCGCCAGTTCGTCGGGTGCGCCGTGGTCGACGAAGCGGTCGGGGAGGCCGTGCAGATACACCTCGGGTCCCGGAGCGTGGCGTGACGCATAATACTCCGCCACAGCGCTGCCAAAGCCGCCGATGATCGAGTTGTTTTCGAGGGTAATCACGTGTGCACAGCGATGCCCGATGTCGTCGAGCAGTTCCCCGTCAAGCGGTTTGATGAACCGCATATTGACGACCTCGCACTGAATGCCATCGCCCTCGAGTACGGCCGCGGCCCGGAGTGCAGGCTGCACCATGTCGCCCACAGCGAGGAGGGCTACGTCAGTTCCGCTGCGGAGGATTTCAGCCTTTCCGATCGGGAGAGCGTCGAAACTTTGTTTCAGCGGCACGCCCACGCCGTTGCCGCGGGGATAGCGGAGCGCGATGGGGCCATCCTGGTACATGACCGCGGTATAGAGCATATCGCGGAGCTCGTTCTCGTCCTTGGGAGCCATGACCACCATCCCGGGGATCAGGCGAAGGTAGCTGAGGTCGAATGCACCGTGATGGGTGGGACCGTCTGCGCCGACAATGCCGCCGCGATCGATGGCAAACACGACATGCAGGTGTTGCAGGGCGACATCGTGAATAATCTGGTCGAACGCCCGCTGCAGGAACGTGGAATAGATCGCCACGATAGGGATACAGCCTTCGGTAGCAAGGCCGGCGGCAAACGTCACGCCGTGTTGTTCGGCAATGCCCACATCGTAGAAACGTTGCGGCAGTTCGCTCTGGAGTTGATCCAGGCCGGTGCCGTCAGGCATCGCCGCCGTGATGCCAACCACGTTCGGCATCATCCGGGCAAGTTCCACCACCGCGGCGCCGAATACCTTTGTGTATGCGGGAGGGCCGCCCGTTTTCTTCGCCATAGGTCCGGTGACCTTGTCGAAAGGCGTGACCCCGTGCAAACGCTGCGAATCCTCCTCCGCCGGTTTATAGCCCTTCCCTTTCTGGGTGATGGTATGAACCAGAATCGGGCCGTTGAAGCTCTTCACTTCCTGAAAGATGCGCACCAGCTGCGTCAGATTATGCCCGTTGATCGGCCCGAAGTAACGGAAGCCGAGGGCTTCGAAGAGCATTCCCGGCGTGACGATCACCTTCAAGCCGCCTTCCACCCGGGCGGCCGCTTTGCGAATCCGGTCTCCCCACTGATCGAGTTTGCCGGTCAGCTCATAGACGTTTCGCTTCACCCTATTGTACTGAGGACTTGCAATCACCTCGGTGAAGTAGTTGGAGATCGCCCAGACATTCGGGGCGATGGACATGTTGTTATCGTTCAGAACGACGATGAGATTTTTCTTCAGGAGACCGGCATTGTTCATTCCCTCGTAGACCATCCCTCCGGTCATGGATCCGTCGCCGATCACGGCTATCACGTCGTACTTCGCCCCGGTAAGGTCACGTGCGGCGACCATGCCGAGTGCAGCGGAGATGGAGGTACTTGCGTGGCCCGCCCCGAATGCGTCGTAGGCGCTCTCGGAGCGCTTGAGGAAACCGCTGAGGCCGTGGTATTGCCGGATCGTGTTGAACCTGTCCTTACGGCCCGTGAGGATCTTGTGGGGGTACGCCTGGTGCCCGACGTCCCAGATCAGCTTGTCCTGCGGCGTATTGAACACATAGTGCAGCGCGATGGCGAGTTCGACGGCGCCGAGCCCTGCGCCGAGATGCCCTCCGGTGCTCGCGACAATTTCAATCAGGAATTGCCGGACATCGCTGGCAAGCCCTTTCAATTCCTGCACAGACATGCTCCGCATATCGGCTGGAACGTCAACACGATCAAGATACGGATAGCGGGTGTCGGTACTCATTCCTTTTCTTCTTCGTCAAGTTCTTCAAACGCCCCGTCCGCCTTTTTGCTCAGCCGTTTCAGGATGAGCTCCGCCTGCGCCAGGCGTTCGCTGCAGGCTTTGGACAGCAGGAGGCCTTCCTCGTACAGGCGCAGGGATTCCTCGAGCGGAACGTCGCCGCGCTCGAGCCGTTCGACGATGTCCTCCAGACGCTTCAGCGACTCCTCGAACGTCGGGGGGTCCTGCTCACGTTTCTTCGGGGCCATGGAGATTACACTATCGTTGATGGAACGTCACCATCATGAAATGAAATCGTTACGTCATCGTGCGCGTGCAAATGCGACGCAGTGCTGATAATTCTGCCATTCTTCCGGATCATCGTGTATCCCCGTTTCAGCGTACGGCCGGGGTCAAGTGCCTCTAGGCGTTGTCCGGCGCCCTTCATCTGTGACGCCGCAAGTGCGAACCGATGTGAAGCGGACGCCCCCATCGAACGCGTCAGCTCATCAATATGCTGACTGTGGTTATGGAGCAGGTCAACAGGCCTATTGAAGGCGTGACTTTTGAGTAGGTAGCCGATGTGTTCTCTGTGCTGTGCGACCCTGGAGACGAGCGATTCGTGCATAGTATAGGCAAAATCGCGCAAAATCTCAAGGACGGCGACGCGGTCCTTCACAATGATTTCCGCAGCAGCGCTGGGAGTCGGCGCACGCACATCGGCCACAAAATCCGCGATGGTGAAATCCACCTCATGGCCTACCGCGCTCACAACGGGGATGCGCGAGGAGACGATCGAGCGGGCAACCACCTCTTCATTAAACGCCCAGAGGTCTTCCAGTGACCCGCCTCCCCGGGCGACAACGATGACATCCACTGTGCCGCAGAAATTCAGGTCGCGCACCGCCTGCGCGATCTCTTCCGCTGCGCCCGCACCCTGCACGCGCACGGGAACCAGCACGAGGGTCAGCGCAGGGAAACGGCGCCGGAACACGTTCACCATATCATGCAGCACGGCCCCGGTCCGGGAAGTCACGATGCCGATCCGTTCGGGATATTCCGGGAGCGGCTTCTTACGGCTTCGCTCGAACAAACCCTCCGCGGCGAGTTTCTCTTTCAACCGTTCGAATGCCAGCTGCAGCTCTCCGGCACCGAGGGGATTGACGGATGCCACATCAATCTGGTACGTCCCGCGGACCTCGTAGACGGTGATACGGCCCGACACAATGACTTTCATGCCGTCGCGCGGCATCACGGTGATGTGCTGCACACGGCTGCGCCAGAGGACTGCGGAAAGCTGGGAGTTTTCATCCTTGAGGGTGAAGTAGACGTGCCCCGAGGAGTGATGTTTGAGGTTGGAGATTTCGCCGACCACGACAACGGAGGTGAAGCCGGTTTCGAGCACCTGCTTGATACGGCGCGTCAGCTCGGTGACAGTATATTGCCGGGGTGTATCCGGGTTCATGGGGGTGTCACTATTGTGTGCGTTCCTCCCGCCAAAGCACTTGAAGATAGCGAATTTTCCACTTGCAACCACCGTTGAAAGGAAGAAAAAAGAGTCCTATATTGATCAACGATGAAACTCGACGTGCTGGCCATAGGCGCGCATCCGGATGACGTGGAGCTTTCCTGCGGGGGAACCGTAGCGAAGCTGGTCCACCAGGGTCACCGTGTCGGCCTGGTGGACCTCACCGAGGGGGAGATGGGCACGCGCGGTTCCCGAGAAATTCGCTCGGCGGAAGCAGCGGAAGCCGGACGTATACTCGGGATAGCGGGCCGCGACACGCTGCGGATTCCGGACGCCGGCATCGAGATCACGCGGGACAACATCCTCGCGCTCGTCCGCCTCATTCGTCATCATCAGCCCGACGTGCTGCTTATCCCTCACTCCGTCGACCGGCATCCGGACCACGAACATGCGCACATCCTTGCCCGGGAAGCATGGTTCTATGCCGGCCTCCGGAAGATCGAAACGGAGTTCGAAGGCAAACCCCAGGAATCGCACCGTCCCCGCTCCTACTACCACTTCATGCAATGGTTTGAGTTCGTCCCCTCGTTCATCGTCGACATCACCGAAACATTTGATGTGCGCATCGAAGCCATGCGGGCGTTCCGATCGCAGTTCTACGATCCCTTCAGCAACGAGCCGGGAACGATCCTCAGCACTCCGGAGTTCCTGGAGTCAATCCGCACAAGGGCGGAGTATTACGGCGACAAGATAGGCGTGAAGTACGCTGAGGCATTTTTCTCGCCGGCGCAGATACCCGTTCCCGATCTTTTCACCCTGCACCGATAACATGCACTTACTCCATCCCGTCCTGGTACATTTTCCCATCGCTTTGCTGGTGATCAGCGTCGTCTTTGAACTGGCAGCATGGTTCACGCGGAAGTCTCACCTCTCCCTGGTTGGTTGGTGGCTGCAGCTGATCGGCACTGTAGGAGTGATCGCGGCGACACTCAGCGGTGTGGTCGCGGAAGCTGCAGTGGGAGTCGCCCTGTTGCGGGCAGCGGACACGTTTGCATTGCACGAGCAGCTGGCGTTCGTGACCTGCATCGTGTTCGCCGTGTTGCTGTTCTTCCGGCTGTCATCACACCGGGCCCTTCCGGCGGGTTGGCCACGTCTCTATCTTGCCGCCCTCACCGGCGGTGTCGTCCTGCTGTTGCTCACCGGCTGGTTCGGCGGCGAACTCGTGTTCTCGTACGGCATCGGCGTCTCTTTTCCTTCGCGCTGATCCTCCGGTCCGGCTTGCCTCAGCGCGCCTTCGGGCGCGCGCCGGATGATCGTCATCAGGAAACCCAGCAGCAGAATGATGACGCCCGACCAGACGAGATTGATCAGAGGCTTAATGCTGGCCTCCACCACGAGCACATCCGCTTTTGCCGGGGCGGTCGTTCCATTTCCCTTCAGAAGTGCCGGCTGCCCCGTCGCGTTCGCCTGATCAAGCGACAGCGGAGCGATATACAGATCGCGCAGGAGGAGATGAGCGATGTCAGGGTTACGCATCACGCCCTCGCTGTACCTGCTGAAGAACATCACGGGCTTGAGCATGATCGCCAGATTTTCCCGCTCGACGCGGACATCGAAGGCATACCGTTCTTTTTCGAATTCGTGGTACCCCTGATATGTCATCCGGAGGCCCAGCGCGTCCACGCTCTTTCCCAGCGGCAGCGCAACGGTTTGCTCCCGGTCGTACTCGGATGAGACGACAAACCCGAGGAGCATCATGCCGATGCCGATGTGCGCAACCGCTCCTCCCGCCAGCCGCAGGTTGGTCCGTGCGATTCTCCACCCCACCTGAACATTTGCCACGAGGCCGAACATGGCGGCGCCGAGGAGGACCAGCGTGAGCGGTTCCGTGGCCCCGAGGGCAACGGCAGCAGCGGCCGTCAGCAGGCCGCCGAGTGCCGGAGGCACAAGGGCCTGCAACAGTGAGCGTCTGTCGGATTTTGTCCACCAGAGAAGCTGTCCGAAACCTGTGAGGAGACCGATCGCTACGCCCAGCGGCATGACCGTCTGCACATAGTAGGAGATGTCCACCGCGCTCTTGCTGCCGTAGAAGATGCCGGTGATCAACGGTGACGAGGTGCCAATGATCACCAGGACCGCGATGATGACCAGGGTTGCCGCTCCGAGGAACAGTGCGAATTCGCGCGACAGGTAGTGGTGCCGCGCCGGACGCCGCGGGAATTCCTTCCAACGGCGGGCGAAGAGGAACGCCGGCAGCCCGGTGGCAAGGATCAGCACGCCCACGAGCAGCCCGTATACCCACATCCCGGGGTCAACGAATGAGTGCACCGACGTGTCGCCGAGCACGCCGCTTCTCGTGAGGAAGGTGGAATACACGACGAGGATGAAGCAGAGGATGCCCAGGGCCAGGTTGGTGCGGACGAATGCGCCGCGCTTTCGCTGTGAGAGCGTCGTGTGGATCGCGGCGACGCCCACCAGCCAGGGGACCAGGGAAGAATTCTCCACGGGATCCCAGCCCCAGTAGCCGCCCCATCCGAGCGTTTCATAGGCCCAGACTCCGCCCATCATGATGCCGGTTCCGAGCACAAAGGTTCCGAACACCAGCCACGGCGTCGCCGCCTTGAACCACGAGTCGTAGTCGCGTTTCAACATTGCGGCGATCGCATACGCATACGGCACGCCCATGGCAGCAAAGCCGCTGAAAAGCACCTGGGGATGGATGACCATCCAGTAGTTCTGCAGTAGGGGGTTCAGTCCCCTGCCATCGGCCGGCATGAAACCCGCCCTGACATCTCCCGGGAACGATTCCCAGACATAAAGAAACGGATTCTTCACAAGCAGCATGAGGAGAAGCATGAGCTCGATGCCGCCGAAGATGCTCATGACCTGAGCTTCGTACCCATGGCGGGCCGCATGCCTGAGAAGCACCACGCCGATGATCGCGGTGTAGAACGCCCAGAGCAAGAAGCTTCCTTCCTGGCCGGCGTAGAAAGTGGAGATCAGGAGCGGCGTGGGGAGATCGCGGGAGCTGTAGCTCCAGATGTACGTGTACTGGAATTGATGCGTGAGGATGAGATACAGGAGGGTTGCAGCGGTCAGCACCACTGCGGCGAGTGCAGTGACAAAGCCGAGGCGGCCGAGAGTGAGAGAAAGCGGTGTGCCCCGCAGGTGGTGGCGCACGTAGGCGAGGACACTGACAGCGCAGGCAACGAACGCCAGCTTGACCAGCAACCCGCCAATCATAAGCACTCCTGTGGTGGAAAGAACAGTAGATCACTTCGACGCGGAGATTGCTTCGCTCGCTCCTCACGGAGCTCGCTCGCAATGACAGCTGCCTGCCCCTACGACTGTGGCTTGACTACTTCGCTTCCTTTTGCCTCGTACTTGGACGGGCACTTCGTGAGCAGTTCGTTTGCGTGGAAGTAGCCTTCCTTGGTGAACTTCCCTTTGGCAACCACACTCGTGGCGAGTTCAAAATTGTTCGGGGCGGCGCCTTCGAGGATTACCTGGCACTCCTTCCCGTTATCATCCACGAGGTAGAACGAAAACTGGCCAGTGGTTGGATTGAACGAGGATTCACGTTGTCTGTTCCAGGTTCCTTTCAGCTGCACCTTCTTCCCTTTGGCCATGGCGCCGGCGATATCCGTGTATTCCACGTTGGTGTCGAGGAACGAATAGGCGCCGAAGACGATAAAGACCAGTATAATAATTGCGCCGACGATGGTTTTTGCGTTCATGTCCGGGTCTCTCCCTTCACTTCCCTTCCTGGTGCATATCGCGTTCCAGTTTTTTTAATCGCCCGTCGAGCCGGAACAGATAAAGATAGACGCCGAGCCAGATGCCGACCGCAATGATCAGCACGATGTAGAGTTGGTTCTGGGCCAGAAAATCCACTGCTATCCTTTCGACTGGTGGTGATACTCGAGCCGCGCCGTCCGCACGCGTAACGACAGCATCCAGATAAAGAGAAGTGTAAACGCGATGAGGGACGAGAAAAAGACGACGCGCATATTCGGCGACATCTTGAATTCAATCACCGGACCGGCGCCGTCGGGATCTCCCGCAGCGCCCGGGTGGAGGCCGGTCATGATACGGGGCATAATAAAGATGAAGAACGGGACGGTGACGGCCGCGAGAATGGAGTAGACGGATGAGAGCGTGGCTCTCTTTTCCTCGATTTCCACCGCAGAGCGAAGCGAGAAGTACGCGCCGTAAATAAGGAGGAGCACAAAGATCGACGTTTCCCGGGGATCCCAATTCCAGAAGGAGCCCCAGTTGAATTTCGCCCACACGGCCCCGGTCACCGTCGCGAGCACGCAGAAGAGCAATCCGAGTCCGGCGGCCGACGCAGACGTCAGGTCATCCACCGGATCCTTCCGGCGCAGGTAGCGGATACCGAACACCATGCTGGTGAGAAACGCCACGACGCTGAGCCAGGCAGTCGGCACGTGGAAGAAGATGATCCTGGCCTTTTCTTCGAGGCCCGGGATCGAGGGAAACTCGTACCAGTGCTGCGGCTGCTGCACGATGGGCAGTCCGAGCGCGGCGACAATCACCAGGGTCAGCAGAATACCGAGCACGATCCGCATGGTCATGCGGTCAGTCTTTCCATATGTAGTCAAAAAGCATCGTCGATGCGGTAATAACGACCACAATATACGAAATCAGGACCTGAAATTCACCCGCCGCTTCGCCGAACGGAGCACCATCGGCGGCGAGCCGCGTGGCGTTGATAACGGTCAGCAACAGGGGCAGCAGAATAGGAAACGATAAAACGGGGTACAACGTTCCCTTGGTATTGGCGCGCGCAATGATGGCGGCGATGATCGTCGACGCGGCGGCCAGGCCGATGCTCCCGAGGGCGATCGTGACAAGAAAGATGCTCAGTGTGCGGACGACGAATCCATTGATGAAAAGCGCATAGAGCGCGACGGTCAGGAGGGTCAGGCCAGCGCCGAGTGCAAGATTAAAAAGCAGTTTGCCTGCAAAGACCGCGCCCGGCGGTGTCATCAATTGCAGCGTCATGCCTGTGCCCCGCTCTTCCTCCATGACAAATGTTCTGGAAAGTCCGGACATCGCCGCGAAGAAAATCACCACCCAGAGCATACCCGCGAGCACTTCAGGAGAGGCACCTTCCCCTCCCAGCGAGAAGAGGATGATCGCGATGGTGGTCACCACAAACATCACAAGCGCGCTCATCGCATAACGCGTGCGCAACTCCGAGCGCCAGTCCTTGAGGAACACGGCAAGTGCGGCACGGATCCAGCGGGCGGCCACCGGTTCACGGGCGCTCATTGAGATCCACCTTTCGCTCATGGATATCGATGTCTGCCGGATCATTCGTTGCGACGACCAGGATGCCGCGTGAGCGCTGCTCGCTCATGATGGTCCGGACGATTGCCGTACCGTCCGCATCCAGGTTGGCCATGGGTTCGTCCAGGATGAGGATGCGCGGTTGATGCGCCAGGGCGAGTGCATACTTCAATCGTTGCTTCATGCCCGATGAAAACCCGTGCACCGGGTCCGTGCGCTTCGGTTCAAGGACGACACGAGCGAGCAGCTGTGCGTAGGCGGCCCGGTCTCCGCGCTGGCCGCGCAATGACGCGGCAAGCAGCATGTTCTCCATGGCGGAGAACTCATCGTAGACCTGCAGGTATGGAGCGACCAGGCCGAAGAGCGCCCTCCGGGAGAACTCGTCGAGCTTACCGGCACCGTCGACGACAACATGCCCCTTGGCTGGACTCAGCACGCCGCACAGGATCTTCACGAGTGTAGACTTCCCCGCCCCGTTCCTGCCTGTGATCAGGAGCGTTTCTCCCTCGCCGACGTGGGTTTCGACATTGCGGAAAACAATCCTGCGGTTGAAGGACTTGCCCAGTCCGTGTGTGGAAAGTTCGAGGGCCATGGGTTACTCGCGGACCACCGGGATCTTGCCTGTGACTCTTCCCCCGGGCAGCTCGATCACAAACAGATAGACGCCTGTGGGGGCAAACGTCCCGTCGTTGGTGCGCCCATTCCAGGTAAACATTTGCCGGTCAAGGTGGGTGGTTGAAGAAATATCCGTCATGGAAGTCACCAGATCGGCAGATGCACTGAAGACGTATAGCGAGCCCTTTTGCCGGTCCACTCCTTCCACCGGGATGTAGACGTAGGGCATGCGGCCCGGGTGAAATGGCACGGGGAAAGGGCGCTCGCTGGAGAACGAGGATGGATCGTTATATGGCCGGACTGTGTCACCCAGGTAATACGTTGTCCAGAGGCTCATGTCCGCAACGTCCAGTTTGCTGTAGATACCGATGGGCGTGCTCTTATATGAATCGTCAACCCGCGTGGAGCGAAGGCGCAACGTGTAAGGGAGCAGCGGAATGGAAGCGAGGGTAGTTCCGCCGAGGTAGACGTTACACACCATCACCGTCATCGTGTCCGTGCCCCGTTCGACCTGCGCATAATGGGTGCCCAGGCTCCGTAACGATCCGGGCACATCGCGCGAGGCTCCAGTGAATTCGAGAGGCGATTGGATGATCCGTGGGTAGTCGGCTGCGTCGGCATAATACGACCCGGATTTCGCGCGGGAGCCCGTGAAGTAGTTCCAGATTGACCACTCGGCATATGCGCCGGCGAAATCCATGCCGTGTTCACGGAGTGCCTGGTCGATCGCCAGTTGGGGACGGAGGAGCCTTGTCTTTTCCCAGATTTCACGCATCACATCAATGCCGAATCGTGCGCTGACATAGTGACCCCAGATGGCCCGGCTATACATGATCATGTCGCCCGAAGTGAAGGGGGTTTCGGGAGAGCGAAAGTGGCTCCAGACCGCGCTCAGGTAATTGTAGTAGTCATTCACTTCGGTGTAGACAACATCCTCCATCCACGTCGAGGTGATTTCATAGAAAAACGGGTCTTGGTCCCAGTAGCCGTAGTTCCCGATCTGGATTGCATGATGCAACTCATGGGCGATCGTCACTTTGAGTCCGGGTATGCCCCGGTTCTTGTCGGGCCGTACGAACACAAAATCATTGTCGATGGTCATCGATGAGGCCGTGCGTCCGCCGGGAACGATCGATTCATCGGGGGTAGTATAGCCGTACATGGCACCGAGCTCCATCACATAGATATCGTACTCCGGGCCGCCTCCCAGAGAGCCGTCGCTGATCGGGGGTGGGTAGTGCAGGGTTCCGGTTTCCACCGGCACGACGTAGGAAAGGATCGCGATGATGGAGTCGACGCAGGCGCGGGCCGTTCCGGGTATGCGGTTGCCGCCGGGATCGAGGAGTGCGGGCGTATTGTTGCCGACGGTATCGTAGTGCACACGGAAAGAGCCGGCGAGCACGGAGGTCTGCAATTCGGGCCGGGCGAGGATGCGCGCCAGTGAGGTCCGATCCATCAGATTGCCTTGCGCATCCGGAGTCTGACTCCGCTGCATCGCCTCGTGGAGGGCATGGAGGATGATCGGGAAGCCACACTTGATCGGTTCTCCCTCGGGAGGGACCAGGTGTGCGGGGATCGGAAGAGACGTCACGGGCATGAAGCGGGAAGGTTGTTCCTGGGCTGCACTCTGCACGCAGAGGGCCGACGCCGCGATGGCCATGGTGAGCATGGATTTCATGGGAGGAAGCACGGGCCGGGATTGGTGTTAGTGTGCCTGCCGGCGTCGCTTCAGTCGGATCGTGCGTCGCCGCAATGCTTCGGCAAACCGGCGCCGCTCATCCTTGGTCTCCGGTTCAACAGCCGGAACCTGTTGGGGAGTCCCGTCATTGTCAATAGCCACGAAGGTGAGATACGCGCTGTTGGCGCGGCGTTCGGGAAGCCCTGCCTTGCCGTGCGCGGTGACCTGGACGCCGACTTCCATGGAGGTGCGGAACGCACGGTTCACTGAAGCCAGCAGGGTCACCACCTCGCCGAGTTTCACCGGGTGATGGAAGCTCAACTCGTCCACCGACGCCGTGACGCACACCATGCCGCAGTGGCGCTGGGCGGCAATGGCGGCGACAACATCAATCCAGTGCATCAGCGTTCCGCCGAGCAGGTTTCCCAGCTGATTCGTGTCGTTAGGCAGAACGAGTTGCGTCGTTGTCACCTGCGACGCGCTGACCGGCTTTGCGCGGTTCACATTCCCATCCCCTTTCCTCCCTTCGCGGTGTCGCTCTTGACCGGGGGAGACGGCAGGTTCCGGTCAATCTCCGCTTTCAGCTCATCCATACGTCCGCGTAAAACGCTGTTCGGGTATTTATCGATGAACTTTGCGACTTCCGCAGATGCTTCTGTGTATTTGTTCCTACTCATCAGGAGCTCCACTTTGCCGATGTACGCCAGCGGTGCATACTCGGTATCGTGGTATTTTTCGATCACGTCGTCGTAATAGAACATGGCCGACCGGTAATACTCCATCGTGTTATACAGGCGGGCGGTATCATATTGCTTCTTTGCCAGCCGGTTCGTCAGCTCATGGATCTTCGCATCGGCATCCGCTGCGTTCGGGTTTGCAGGGTAGTACTCCACAAAACTCTGGAACTCATCAATGGCGTTGCGTGTATATTTCTGGTCCAGGGCAGCTTTCGGCGAGAGTTTGTAGTAACACAACGCGCTCTTGTACGTCGCGTCGGCGACACGCGTACTTGCGGGATAGTTGCGTTTTACGATGGAATACTCGAAGGCGGCAAGGAGGTACTCCCCCCTTTCGAAGCGGCACTCGCCGAGATAGTACTGCGCATCGGGTGCAAGTGAGCTTCCCTGATACTGCAGCGTGATCACGGTAAACTCATTGATCGCCGGGAGATAGTCGCCGTTATCGAAGAGCGCCTTCGCATGGCTGAAACGGTCCTCCATGGACATGACCGTGGTGACATCGGCCGAGCCGCATCCACCGAGCACGAGAGCCGTAATGAGTATGAACCCCGAGACTATTGACTTCGCCATGAAAACCACTCCTCTGCTGCTCCCGTCGAAAGGTGCCTGACCCGTTCAAGGACGCGCGTGGCATTTGCGCCGGAAGGGAGAATCTCCGGCTGGTATCCGCAGCGCACCGGCAAGCACCGCAACACTTCAAGATGTCGGCCCGTCCCATCCTTCACCAGGCGGACTGCGAGGGCGAGTCCGTGGCGGGTCCAGAACTGGGATGGTTGTTCAAACACACAATTGCCCAGCGAATGGGCGATGACGGCACCATTCTCGCGCACAATACCGTGCGGAACGTGTGGATGATGTCCCAATACCAGGTCAACTCCCGTCCTGACCGCCGCACGCGAAAAAGCAATTGTCCCCGCCGTCGGGCGGTCGGTGTATTCATCTCCACCGTGATAGCTCAGGATAAGGAAATCCACCGAATCCCGCCAGGCCCTGATGCGCGGGAAGAGACGGGCCGTGTCGGATGACACAACCAGCGTATCCCAGCGCGAGGGACGGATGTTCATCAGACCCGAGCATGCAAAGAGCGCGAGCGTGATGCCGTTGACGGACAACCTGGCAGGTTCGTATGTCTCGCGGGCAGTTCTTCCGCTTCCCGCATGGAGGACACCTGCGGCATCCAGGTTTTCGAGTGTTTCGCGGACGGCTCGCGCGCCGTAGTCCAGCGCGTGATTGTTCGCCGTGGCAACAACAGTCACGCCGCCCTTCCGGAGCGACCATGCACCCGATGGGGGGCCCGTGAAGACATAGTTACTGCCCGGACTCTCCGTCTCTCCGTTCTGGTCGGAAAGCGGAGACTCCAGATTCGCGAAGACGACATCGTACGACGCGATGGTATCCGCCAGCTTCCGGAACGGGTGCAGCGTGTCCCCTCCCAGCAACTTCCGGCCGAGTGTGCGGCCGAGGTTCACGTCCCCGAAAGCAATCAGCTGTACTTCATTGCGATGCACGTCACGCGGAATTGGCGGGGCTGGTTCCTGGGACCCCGAAGCCGCGGGAAAAAGCGCCGCCGTCACAAGTATCCACCGCACCACCCCGGGCGTCTTCACCTGTCAGCTCCGCGTGGTGAAGAGCATGAACACCGCCACGCCGATTGCACCGACGAGGATCAGGGGTTCAAGCCATGAGGAGAAGAACCCTTCGGAAGGCACGGTGCCGTGCGTTGCGGCAACGCCCGGATGCTCGACGCGCACGACGTCACTGAGTGCGATCGTATCCGTGCGCTGCGATTGCCACTCCTCATCATAGAGATAACGTGCACTCCCGGTGTCGCTGACCCGCAACCAGAGCGTCAGCGCAGTAGTGCGGTCAAGGGCGCGTCCGCCGAAGAGCCCATCACGCCGCAGATTCGCATAGTCCACGCGTGCGCTCTTGACCGCGCACTGGATTCGCCATTCTCCGCCGGCGGGAACCGGCACGAGGTTTCGATCCCGCAACGCTCGCGCTATCGCTTCCTCGATGTACCAGTACGAACCCGCGGGTTCAACCGACACGTCCGTCTTGAGTGTATCGCGGGGATGGAGCTGTGCGCACATGCCGGCCACGGCCTCGGTTGCGAGTGACTGGTAGACGTCAAGAGTGGTTGGCGCCTGCGCGGTGTCCGGCTGTGCGAGGACATCCGCGATGCAGGCGCAGCAAAGTGCCGCGAGAATTGTGACGGGACGGGCGTTCCTCCGCACGTTACACCCTGGCGGTGTTTGGGGCGTTTTGCTGCTCAGGAGCAACCTTGCGCTTGCGATAGAGAATACCCACGGGTATGATCACGCAGTAGCCCAGCACAAGGAGGACCGGAGAAACGACGAGAGGAAAGAATCCCTCGATCGAGCCTTCGAGCATCGCGGCATACCCGGCGATGATGCTGAGGAGACCGATTCCGATGATAATGAAGTTCTGTCGGTCGAGTGGAAGAGCAGTTTCCCGGTTGGGTTTCCGGACTTTATTTTTGATCGGCTTGGCCACGGCACGCAACTCCGCTAATGTTTACGAACCCCTTAAAATAAAAGCCCAGCGTTGGGGGGAACGCCGGGCTCGACCATGTACCGTACAACAGTCAGGGGAGTAACTGTCGTATAGGTCGCCCATAAATATACAAAAAGAACCACGATTGTCAATAGCCACAGGGGTGTATTTTGGCTAATATTCTTCATGAGGCCGGATTTGGGCCATTTTCTTGAATAACGCCATCCACGATGCGAAGCACCCGGTCGGCCAATCTGGCGAGATTCTCGTTATGAGTTACCACGACAAACGTCTGCCCCATTCGCCGGCTGAGGTCTTTAATCAGTTCATGGAGGCGTTCGGCGTTGGTACTATCCAGATTGCCGGATGGCTCATCCGCAAGGACAACCCTGGGGTTGTTCATGAGCGCTCTGGCGACGGCGACCCGTTGTTGTTCCCCTCCGGAGAGGTGCGTCGGTTTCTGCTCCGCGCGGTCTTCGACGCCGACCTCGCGCAGGAGGCGGAGTGCCTGCTCCCGGATATCCTGGAACTTCGCGCCGTTGATAAGGCCCGGCATAGCGACATTTTCCAGAGCGGAAAATTCCGGAAGGAGGTGGTGAAATTGGAACACGAAGCCGGTGGAGCGATTTCTGAAGCGCGCAAGGTCGTCGTCGTTGAGTGCGAACACATCCACATCGTCATAGTGCACGTTGCCTGATGTCGGCCGGTCGAGTGTGCCCAGGATATGCAGTAGTGTACTCTTCCCCGCTCCCGAGGCGCCCACGATGGCGATAATTTCGCCCGGTTCAATGCGCAGTGTTATGCCCCGCAACACGCGCAGCTCGCCGCCGTTGGAAGTTCCGGCCTGGAACGTCTTCGTCACGGCTGTCGCGGTAATGATGCCTGTGGTGGATGTCATGGTATCGTTACTCCCACCGGATAGCCTGCACCGGGAGCATACTTGCCGCCCTGCGGGCCGGATAGAGTGAAGCAAGGATACTCAACAGCATGGTGGCAACGGACACCGCCACAAAATCGGTCCAGCGCACCTCGACGGGAATGGCCGGAATAATATAGACTGTCGGATCGAGCGGGAACAACTGGTAGTGAATCTGGAGATAGCACACCAGGAGGCCGATCCCTGTGCCGAGCAGTGTTCCGATAGTGCCCACGAGGACGCCCTCGAACATGAACACCCGCATGATGCTTGTCGACGTTGCGCCGAGGGCCTTCAGGATGCCGATATCCCTGCGCTTCTCGATGACTCCCATAGTCAATGAGCCGAGCACGTTGAACGTCGCGACGCCCACGATCATGCAGAGGATGATATAGGCGGTCCAGCGCTCCACCTTCATCACGGAATAGAGATCTCTGTGGAGATCGTACCATGTCGACACACGGTAGTTGTCGCCGAGCTTGCGCTGGAGATCTGCCTTGACGCCGTCGGAGTCGTCGATATTCCGGAGGCGCATTTCTACACCGGTGACCGCGTTGCCCATGTCGAAGAGTTCGCGTGCCGTAGCGAGCGAGACGTAGGCATAGTGCGAGTCGTAGTCCTTGTTGTTGGAGTCGTAGATGCCGACGACCGAGCACTCGCGCGTTACCGGTTGGCCGAACTGCACGAGCATTTCATCGACTCCCACGGGGCTGAGGATGGAGATGTCCGCGCCGACGGTTGTTCCCAGCCGGTCTGCCAGTCCCAGGCCGAGCACGATGCCCGAGTGTTCCCGGGTGTCGGAGAATGCAAACGTGCCCAACACGGTGCTTTGTTTTACCCCCGAGACGCGGTCCACGAGCGAATCCTCAACCCCCTTGACGAGAACCACGCGGTTCATGCGCCCTGCAACGAGCAGTGCTTTGTTGGCGACGAACGGGGCCGACGCAGCAATCCTCCGGTCCGCGGCGATTGCCTGCATCAGTGTGTCCGTGAGTTCCAGCCGTGCGCCCCGTGCGGGTTCCACACGAACGTGCGGGTCGAAGCCTACGAGCACCTTTGTGACCACGCTATTGAATCCGTTGAAGACCGAGAGCACGATGATCAGCGCGGCGACTCCCACCGTGATGCCGATGACGGAGACGAGCATGATGATATTGATGAAGCGCATCTGGCGCTTGGATCGCACGTACCGGCGCGCTATGAATCGCTCGAAGCCCATCAAGAAAACCTGATTGCTGTGACGGGATCCAGTCGCGACGCAAGACGGGCGGGTACGAGTGAACTCAGCAGGCACAGGCCGATGGTAATGGCGGAGACGATCGCGAAATCCCCCCATCGCATGAGAATCGGGACCGACGTCATGAAATAGATGTCGCTGGGCAACGACAGAAAGCCGAATCGCAGCTGTGCATAGCACAGCGTGAACGCGAGGAGGTTTCCCAGCCCCGTGCCGATCAACGCAATCGTCAAGCCCTGTCTGAGGAAAATCCTCGTGATCCCCCAGCGCGTTGCTCCCATGGAAGCCAGGACGCCGATTTCTCGTGTCTTGTCAAGGACCATCATCAGGAGTGTGCCGATGATATTCACGGTGGCCACAACGATAATCAAGCCGAGGATAATGGGGATCGGCTTCTTCTGCAGTTCAATCCAGCTGAACAGATTGCGGTAGCTTTCGAACACGGTGCGGGAATAGTGTGGATAGCCGAGCAAATTGGAAACGCGCTCGGAGATCGCGTCGGCGCTGTCCACGCGGCTGAGCTGCACATCATACCCGGTGACCGCATCCTTGATCTGGAAGAGCGATTGGGCATCACGAAGGTCGGTAAAGCCGTAGATGTCGTCATACTCTGCCATGCCGCTCTCATAGATTCCTGTCACGTGGAATTGCATCGCCCTGGCCTGTTTGCCTTCGAGCATCCTCCCGACACTGAAGATCACCGCCCGGTCACCGATATCCAGCGCCAGCCGGCCGGCAAGCTTGCGGCCGATGACCAGCTTGGCGCCGACGCCCTCCGTATGAGCGATGTCGTAGCTGCCGGCCACCATATACTTGAGTGCAATGGTGTTCTCGATTGAGGGGTCGACCCCTTTCACAAAGATCCCGTCCACGCCTTCCCGGGACCGCACGAGCGCTTCCCGGGCGACATACGGAGACACCGACGTGATCACCGGGGAGAGCGCAGCGATACGCAGCCTGTTTTCCCGGAAGTTCCTGAGAGGCAGATTCTGGTAGCCCACGATCTGCACGTGGCTGGTAAACCCCACGACTTTCTCGGTGATTTCCTTTTCGAAGCCGCCCAGGACGGAGAGTGCGATGATGAGCGTGGCGGTGCCCAGCATGACGCCCAGCACGGAGATTGCGGCAATGAATGAAAAGAAACCCGCATTCCGCTGGGAGCGCAGGTACCGCCGGGCTATCATGTCGCTATACGACATGGTTACGCCGGGCTCCCCGGGCCATTGGCAAGAAGGAAACCCTTGATAAAATCGTCAAGGTCCCCGTCCATGACTCCCTGCACGTTACTTGTTTCGACATTTGTACGGTGATCTTTCACCAGATTGTAGGGCTGGAACACGTAAGAGCGGATCTGGCTCCCCCACTCAATTTTCTTCTTTGAGCTCTCGATTGCGTCCCGCTTGGCTTCTTCCTCTTCTTTGCGCCTTTGGTAGAGCTGCGATTTCAGCATTTTCATTGCCCGTTCGCGGTTCTGGAACTGCGAGCGTTCCTGCTGGCAGGCCACGATAATGCCACTGGGGACGTGTGTGATACGGACCGCGGTTTCCACTTTGTTGACATTCTGTCCCCCCTTGCCGCCCGAGCGGTAGGTGTCGATCTTGAGATCCACCGAGTTCACCTCGATCTCCACGTCGTCTTCGATCTCGGGATAGACGTAGACGGAGGCGAACGATGTGTGGCGCCGGGCGTTGGAATCGAACGGCGAAATTCGCACGAGCCGGTGCACACCGTTCTCCGCTTTGAGATACCCATACGCGAATTTGCCGGTTACTTCCACCGTGGCGCTCTTGATTCCGGCTGAATCGCCGTCGAGACGATCGACGAGGGCGACGTTGAAGCCTTTCCGTTCGCACCAGCGAAGGTACATGCGGAGGAGCATTTCGCCCCAATCCTGGGCTTCCGTTCCTCCTGCCCCGGCGTGGATCGTGAGAATGGCATTGCGCCCGTCATCCTCACCGCTGAGCATATTGCGGAATTCCAGGTCAGCCAGACCCGTGGTCACTGCCTTCAATTCCGCGGCGATGTCAGTGGCGAGCGATTCGTCGTTTGACTCTTCCGCGATTTCCACAAACGTACGGGCATCCCCGAGGCGCTTGGCTAGGTTGTTCCAGGCATCCACCCACTCTTTGCGTCCGCTGATCTCCTGCATCACCTTTTGCGCGGTGGCGTTGTCATCCCAGAAGTGGGGTGCGTGGCTCTTTTCCTGAAGTTCTGCTACCGATTTTTCTTTTCCGTCGATGTCAAAGATACCTCCGGAGCGCCGTCAGCCGCTCGGTAAGTTCTTTGATTTCTGCCTTTTGTTCGTCGAACATGAACCCTTCCGCTTTGAAAATTCCGTTTGCTGAATTAGGTGAATTGTGCAGGCTGACCGGCGGACAGGACCGGGAGCGTCACACAATCCTGATGTGGAGTTCACGCAACTGCTTCTCATCGACCGCACTTGGGGCCTCGTCCATGAGCGACACCGCATTTGCGGTTTTCGGGAACGCCATCACGTCACGAATCGATTTCATCCCCGTCAGGATCATCACCAGACGGTCGAGCCCGAACGCAATGCCTCCATGAGGGGGAGCACCATAACGGAATGCATTCAGGAGGAATCCAAATTTGTGCTCCGCCTCTTCCTGCCCAATACCCAGCAGCTCGAACATGCGGCTTTGCAGTGCCCGGTCATGGATCCTGATGCTTCCTCCCGCCACCTCCGTGCCATTCAACACGAGGTCATAGGCACGCGCACGCGCCTTGCCGGGGTCCGTCTCAAGCAATGGCGTGTCGTCGGGATTCGGCGATGTGAAGGGATGATGTACTGCTACAAATCGCTTCTCTTCCTCGCTGTATTCGACAAGGGGGAAATCGGTTACCCAGAGCAACTCAAGTTTATCCTCGGGCACAAGCTTAAGCCGGCGTCCCATCTCCAGGCGGAGGGTGCCGAGAATCGTGTAGGCTTTCGCCCACGCGTCCGACACAAGCAGCGCCAGGTCACCTTGCTTCCCACCCATCCCTTCCACAATACGCTGCAGCAGCTCCTTCCCCAGGAACTTTTCAATCGGGCACTCAATGCCGTTCCCGGTCCATTTGATGTACACCAGACCGCCTGCTCCCAGGGTCTTGGTGTAGTCCACCAGGCCGTCGAGCTGGTTCCGTGACATGCCCGCTTCGCCCGGAACAATAAACCCGCTTACTACCCCGCCCTTCTTCACGACGTCCGAGAATACCCTGAAGCCCGATTCTCTCACCAGCTCATTCACGCAGGCGAGCTTGAGGCCGAATCTGGTGTCCGGTTTGTCGGTCCCGTACATCTCCATTGCCTCATGGAATGTAAGGCGTTGCAGCGGCAACTGCAGGCCGACACCCTGCAATTCCTTGAAAATCCGTTGCATGAGGCCTTCGGTGATGCTCCTGATATCCTCCTCGTCCACAAACGACATTTCCGCATCGATCTGTGTGAACTCGGGCTGGCGGTCGGCGCGCAGGTCTTCGTCTCGAAAGCACTTCACGATCTGCACATACCGGTCCATCCCGGAAACCATCAGAAGCTGTTTATATGTTTGCGGCGACTGAGGTAATGCGTAGAAGCGACCGCGGTGAACCCTGCTTGGAACCAGGTAATCGCGTGCTCCTTCGGGTGTGCTCTTCATCAGGATGGGGGTCTCGATCTCGATGAAGCCGTTTTCGTCGAAATATTTATGCACAAGCTGATACAAACGGTGCCGGAACATCAAGTTTGCCTGGAGCATCGGGCGGCGCAGGTCGAGGTAGCGGTACTTCAACCGGAGATCCTCACCGGCCTCTACATCGCCGTCAATGGGAAACGGAGGAGTGTCCGCGCGACTCAGGATGGTCAGCGTCCCGGCCATCACATCGATTTCGCCGGTCGACATGTCCGGGTTGGTTGTGCCTTCGGGGCGGGTCTCCACGGTGCCCGTGACGGAGAGAACGAACTCGCTGCGGAGTTCCTTGGCGAGTTGATGCGCCTCTTCGTTGTGACGGGGATTGAACACCACCTGGGTCTTGCCGTAGCGGTCACGGAGGTCGATAAAAATCACGCCGCCGAGGTCTCTGCGGACATCCACCCAACCGTTCAGGGTCACTGTTTTCCCGATGCTGTCAGCGCGGAGTTCACCGCACGTATGCGTACGTTTCGCAAAAGACGGCACTGCAACCTCCATGGATTCCAAACCATTAATATACCCAAAAGGCATCTGAGTATCAAACCACCCTCATGATAGTCATCGGGTTTCGTTGTGCTTCTCAGGGCTTTTCCCTACTTTATTTCATACCCCATTCATGCCGGCTTACATGCACAAGATTCTCATTCTCCTCCTCTTCGCCGCGGTCCACGGTATTGCGCAGGACGATACCGCGGAACAAGCCCGCCGCCGCACCGAAAACATCGAGATAATTCTCCGGATTCAGGACCGCCGTACCGTCCACGACGGTAAACTCATCGCGCTCCTTTCCGATGACCAACCTGCTGTGCGTCGCCGTGCGTATTTAGCTTTTGCGAGCATTCAGGATACCACCGCCCTCCCCATGCTCATCCGGGGCCTCATCGACCCCGAACCAGGCGTGCAGGAGGCTGCAGCCGTGGCGATCGGTCAGACCGGGGTTCTTTTGTCGGTCCCTCACCGCGCGGAGCTGGAGCATGACCTTATCTGGAACCGTCTTCACATGACACAGGTCCCTGACCGGTTAATCGAAGAGATCGGTAAATTCGGGACTGTTGACGGTCTGAAAGATCTCGTCATCCGCATCGGCAACGCGTATCCCCGCCGGTATGAGGGGGGCATGATCATGGGGATTGCCCGGTTTGCGATCCGCGGCATCATTGACCCGGGCGCGGTGCGGTATCTTCTGGTCAGTGCAAAAACAGACGAGCCGGTTCCCTGGGAGGCACTTTACGCATTGCAGCGCATCGGTGACGATCCCGAATCCAGGGCGGAGATGGAATATCTCGTGCAGCTCCGGAACGATCGGGACCCTCTCGTGCGGTTGAATCTTGCAGTGTTGCTGGGAAAGCTTCGCGATGTCCGGGTTGCCAGAGACCCTCTCATCCGCCTGGCCTCGTCCGACGATGACTGGCGCGTGCGCGTCTCTGCTCTCCGTTCTCTGGCCTTGTACCCGCTTGCCGCTGACCCGCAGGCGCTGGACATTTTCCGGAGGGCATTTTTCGACGGCAACATGCATATCGTTCTCGCCGCGATTGCAGCGCTCCGGTCGTCGGATCTCACACCGGCCGACACCAGCGGTGCTGCGCGGGAGCTGCTGGATGAGCTGGTAGCCGTTGCCGCAAACGACGGGAATGCATTCCCCTGGCAACATCAGGCGGAAGCAGCTGCAACGCTCGCCTCACTGTTGCGATCCACGGCATTTCCCCACCTCGTTTATTCCTCCTGGCCGAATGCGCATCTTCAAGCGGACGTCCTTCGTGCTCTCGGTGCAACCGGAGTCGAGGAATCTGCGATGCCTCTCCTCGCCGCGCTGGATGATGACCGTGCAATCGTCCGTTGCGGGGCACTCGATGGGCTTGCCACGCTTGCGCGCTTGCGAACGGATGACCGTGCGCTCCGCAGAACCATTCGTTCAATGCTTCCCGGGCTTTGTTCTTCCGGAGACGTAGCGGTGATTGCCACGGCGGCTGGGATGATGGCCGATTCGATTTTTGCCGATCCGAAGAGCACTCCGGATCTCTTGCGTCTGGTGCCCGGGCTGCGGGGGCCGGACAATATCGAGGCTCTCCTCGAGGTGATCTCCGCCCTGGGTGAGCTGGGTGACAACCAGGCGGTTCCGCAACTCATTGACCTTCTGCAGGAATCGGAACGTCCTGTCGCCACGGAAGCGGCTGCTGCACTCCGGCGCTTGACGGGGACGGACTACTCCGCGAGAATCAGTCAGCGCGAGCCCCTGTACACCGATTTTGATTTCGCCTACCTGCGTGCGCTTCCCGAGACCATTCGTGTGGTCATATCCACAGCGCGCGGCGATATCACCGCGGAGTTGTACAAAGACCTCGCGCCGTTCACTATCATGAGCATGCTCAAGCTCTCCTCCCAGCGCGGCTTCTTTCGCGGCCTGACGTTTCACCGTGTTGTGCCGAATTTCGTCATCCAGGGAGGATGCCCGCGCGGCGACGGTTGGGGCGGTCCCGGTTACACGCTTCGCTCGGAGTTCTCAACGGTGCGCTTCCGTACCGGCACTATCGGCATTGCATCGGCGGGCAAGGATACCGAAGGTTCGCAGTTCTTCATCACGCACTCTCCCCAGCCGCACCTTGACGGACGCTACACGATCATCGGGAACGTCATCGACGGTCAGCACGTTGTGGATGCACTCGAACGCGACGATCGTCTCTTTGATTTCCGGATTCAACCATAAGGCATCTCATGCGACATCAGCTCTTCACGGTTGTGGTGACGGCGGCGGCATGGCTCTTCTGGGGTTGTGGCGGCGGCCCGCAGTCACTCCTTCCCGGCAGACTCGATGACGGCACAATACTGCTCCCAAACGGCTGGCGCCTCTCTCCGGCGGGCACCCATGTCGATATCGGAGAATTACCGCTCAACACCGACCTCTCGCCCGACGGACGTACTGCCATCATCACCAACGACGGCACCTCCCGGCACTCGATATCTGTGGTCGATCTGGACCGTTGGGAAGTCACCGACACGATGACCATTCCCAAGGCCTGGCTGGGCATCAAGTTTGTCGATGACGGAAAGAAGTTTATCGTTTCGGGAGGAAACGACAACTGCGTGCGCATGTACCGGCTTCAGAGTGGGAAAGCGGTGAAGGACGACACGATATCCGTGGGGCTTCCGTGGCCAAAGGAGAAGATCTGGCTGGGCGGACTCGATGTAGATCCAGCCTCCTCCTTCGCATACGTCGCCGGAAAAGAAAACTGCCGTCTCTACGAGCTGGATCTCAACCTCAAAACCGTGCGGCGGAGCGTTCTCCTGCCCTCGATACCTTACGGTGTTCTCTTCGACCGGCATGCGCGCGGCATCTGGGTCTCCCTCTGGGGAGGGAGCAGTGTTGTCCGCGTCGATGCGGCAACTCTCACAATTGCCGATTCCTTCAGAGTCGGCGACCATCCATCGGCAATGGAACTCTCCTTGGACGGCTCACGGCTCTGGGTCACCAATTCGAATCACAACACGGTGTCGGTGATCGACATTGCCGGACGGAAAGTGGTGGAAACGCTCACGACTGCTCTTTCGCCCCAGGCGCCTCCGGGCAGCACTCCGAATGCCCTGGCGGTGGACAACGCCCGTCAGCGGCTCTACGTTGCGAATGCCGACAACAACTGTCTTGCCGTCTTCGATATATCAGTGCCCGGCCGTTCCCGCTCGATCGGCTTCATCCCTGTCGGGTGGTATCCGACATCGGTCAGTGTGCGGCCAGGCACAGGAGAACTACTCGTCACCAACGGCAAGGGGTTCACTTCCAGGGCGAATCCGCGCGGACCCAATCCCACCGTCCGGACGAAGGAGGAACAGTACATCGGGTCCATGTTCAGGGGTTCCCTTTCGCGCATTCCTCCGCCCGATGACACCGCACTCGCTGCGTATAGCGCCAGGGTTTATCAGAACAGCCGCTACACTGACAAGCGCAGCCAGCAGCCGGGAAACGATCCGACGAATCCGATCCCGGCGGCGACGGGGCCGGCAGTGCCGGGGGGCTCCTCCCCCATCAAGTATGTGTTTTACGTTATCAAAGAGAACCGGACGTACGATCAGGTCTTCGGAGATTTGCCGCAGGGGAATGGCGATCCAAAGCTCTGCCTGTTCCCTGAACAGGTCACACCGAATCTGCACGCCCTGGTGAAGGAGTACGTTCTGCTCGATAATTTCTATGCCGATGCCGAAGTGAGTGCGGACGGGCATAACTGGTCGATGGGTGCTTATGCCACCGACTACACGGAGAAGACCTGGCCGACCCAGTACGGGGGGCGGGGGGGCGAGTACGTCTATGAGGGCGGTGCGCCGATCGTCTTTCCGTCATCCGGCTACCTGTGGGACAATTGCCAGCGGAACGGAAAATCCTACCGGACGTACGGTGAATTTATGTTCAATCCGGTGACACCGGGCGACTCTGGACAGCCCGCGATGCCGTCGCTTGCCGGACACGTTGCGCCCTTCTACCGGGGGTGGGATCTCGCGTATTCCGACGTAGACCGCGTGAAGTCATGGATGAAAGAGTTTGAAGAGTACGAGCGGACCGGGGACCTGCCGCAGTTCCAGATCGTTAAACTCCCCAATGACCACACTGAAGGGACGCGCTCCGGCTCCCTGACGCCTCGGGCTTTCGTAGCGCAGAATGATCTGGCCGTGGGCATGCTCATCGAGAGGATCAGCCACAGCAGGTTCTGGAAAGAGTCGGCGATCTTCATTGTCGAAGACGACGCGCAGAACGGCCCCGACCATGTGGATGCGCACCGCACGGAGGCGCTGGTGATCAGCCCCTACGCGCGTCGCGGAGCGGTTGACAGCGAGCTCTACTCCACTTCCTCCATGGTGCGCACCATGGAGTTGATCCTCGGTATGCCGCCCCTCACACAGTATGACGCGGCTGCGACGCCCATGTATGCTTCGTTCATGGCCACGCCCGATTTGACTCCGTATACATGTCGTCCGGCGCGCCATGATCTCTTCGAACGAAATCCGGACAAAGCGGTCGGACAACTCCGCAGCAACGAACTGGACTTCAGCATTCAGGATGCGATTCCGGATGTGGAGTTGAACGAGATCATCTGGAAGTCATTGCACGGCGAGCACTCGGAAATGCCGGCGCCGGTGCGAAGTGCGTTCGTGCAGGTGCACGGAGGCGAAGAGGAGGAAGAAGACTGAGGGCGGGATGTCCCGCCCCCGGGGGAAACCACTAGTGCGGCTGTTGTGCCGCGTCCATGGCCCGGTAGTCCAGCTCCGAGCCAAGCACGCTGTGCGGGATCAGGAACACAGCAAGAACAACGAGAGCCGCACCCAGAGCCCAGCGGCCGGGGTACTTTGACTTGCGCATTGCGAACGCCGCAATGATCCAGGCGAGGACTGCAACGAAAGTTTTGTTGTCCGTGAGGTCGTGACCAAACGGCCAGCCCGTCCAATACGCATCGAAGGCATATTTCTGCACGATGGGACCGAGGATCAACCCGCCGACGGCAAGTACGCCGATGGTCCAGCCGACAAGCCGGCTGTAGCGCGGGGCGGGAGCAAACGCCTCCAGTCCCGCACGGGTGGACAACAGCATGCCGCCAAACATGGCGAGCACGTGGGGGATGAGCACAAAGAGCGGCACGTCGCCCTTGAAGCGGATGACGACTCCTCCTTCTTCAGGGACGAGTGCGGTTGACGTTCCCGACGTCAGCCGCACGCGATAATCCAGCTTCCCTGAGGGCGGCTGGTGCGGGAGCGTAGCGCGCACATTTCCGTCGCTGAAGGTCATCGGTGCTGCGTTCCAGGCATCTTCCGTGTTGTGGCGCTTCCATTCCAGCACGCCGCTCACATCCGGGTTCCCGGTTCTGACGATCACCTCATGATCCCCCTCTCCGCCGTGTGATCGATCGAAGCGATAGGCAACGTGTTGCCCGCCGACGGTGAGACTTCCCGTCAGAGGGTACGTAGGTCCAGTCATGCGCTGGTACATGGCGATGGATGCGGTGAGAAGGAAAGCAATGACCCAGAGGACGGCGCTGCGGTTCACCGATGCTCCTTTGCGCAAAGTGTCTGGAGATTGAGGTAGAGTGCGTATCAGTTCCCTGCCAATATAGCAAAAAACCCGGTTTCTTGCTTTCTTGGAGTCATTATGTTAGTATTTACTTTTACCTGTTCACTCCCCAACGCGCGTCAGGAGGCGCACTCCTTCATGGGTATCAGTCAACTGGCACGTTCAATCGCCGAATCCCCCACGCTGGCAATGAACGAGCAGGCACGTCTGCTCCGGGAGCGGGGTGAAGCCGTGATCCATCTTGGCGCCGGTGAGCCGAAAAACAGAGCGCCGATCAACGCCATTCTCTCCTCCGCGGCCAAACTCAACACGGGTGACATCAAGTACACGCCGACCGAGGGCATTCCGTCGCTCCGGAAGGCCATCATTCGCTATACCGAGGAAAACTACGATCGGATTGTGGCACCGGAAAACGTTCTTGTCTCCGCCGGGGCGAAGCAGATTCTCTTCCAATTGCTGTTCACGTTGTTGAATCCCCAGGAAGAGGTCATCGTGCTGGCTCCCTACTGGGTGAGCTATCCCGAAATGATCAAGATGGTCTATGCGGTGCCGGTGATCGTGACGCCGGAAGACGGATCGTTCCATCCACGGATGGAAGACATCCAAAAGGCAGTCAGTTCCTACACGAAGGCCATCATCGTCAACAGTCCCAACAATCCCTCCGGCGTCATGTACAGTGCGGAGTTCATCGCGAGCATTGTCGAGTTCTGCGAGCGCAAAGGGATTTATCTGATCATGGACGATATCTACCACAAGCTGGTGTTCGACGGGAAGGTCCCCGTGTCGCCGTACAAATACACCAGCAAGGATATCGAGAACACACATGTCATCAGCATCAACGGGATCTCCAAACTGTACGGCATGACGGGCTTCCGCATCGGCTGGGTCGTCGCGCCGCGGAAGATCGTGCAGGTCATGACCAACGTGCAGGCGCAAACATCGTCCTGCACCTCGGTGATCCTGCAGGCGGCTGCAGAGGGGGCACTGACCGGATTGCAGAGCGTTGTCGAGACGCTCCGGTTGACGCTCGAGAACAACCGCAACGTCATGATGCAGGAACTGCATGCATTTTCCGGCATATCGATCACCAAACCTGACGGCACGTATTACTGTCTGCCCGACTTCCGCGCGTACAGCAAGGATTCCGTGAAACTCTCCAACTTCCTGCTGCAGAAAGCCCTCGTCGTGACGGTGCCGGGCAAGGAATTCGGCATGGAGGGACATCTCCGGCTGAGCTATGCGACGACCGTGAAGGACATCAAGCAAGGCCTTGAACGCATCAAGTGGGCCCTGGATCCCAATGCACCCAATGACATCTACATCGGCGAACGAAAACTGATCAGGGACTGGCTATGAACAATCTGCTCGACATCAAGACACCGGCACAAGGCGAAGCGCAGGCCCTGAAGAGCGATTACGGCTTGGACAATCTGGGTCTCACCAATTTGCGGATGGCGTACTGGAACCTTCCCACCGAGGCGCTGTACGAAGAAATCGCTTTCCGGCGCGAAGCGCGGATTGCACGCAACGGGCCCATCGTTGTCCACACCGGTAAACACACCGGCCGCTCCGCCAATGACAAATTCGTCGTCAAGGAAGGAAGCACCGACGAGCACATCTGGTGGGGCGAGTACAACCGTCCGTTCAGCACCGAGAAATTCAACGATCTCTACAACCGTGTGCAGGGGTATTTGCAGGGACGCGACGTGTTCGTACAGGATTGCTATGCCGGCGCCGACCCGAGCTACCAGCTTCCCATCCGTATCATCACGGAAACCGCCTGGCACTCGCATTTTGCGAGGAACATGTTCCTCCTCCCGCGCACAAACGAAGAGCTCCGTCGGCACGTGCCGGAATTCACTGTCCTCGCGGTCCCCGGATTCAAGGGCATCCCGCAGATCGACAGCACGGCCACGAACACCTTCATCGTGCTCAATTTTGCCCAGAAGCTCTGCCTCATCGGCAACACGGGCTACGGCGGAGAGATCAAGAAATCGATTTTCACGATTCTCAACTATCTCCTGCCGCTGCAGAATGTCATGCCCATGCATTGCTCCGCGAACATAGGTGCGCAGGGGGATACCGCGCTCTTTTTCGGACTCTCGGGCACGGGGAAAACCACGCTCTCCGCCGATCCGTTGCGCCGTTTGATCGGCGATGATGAGCACGGCTGGAGCGATGAGGGCATTTTCAATTTCGAGGGTGGCTGCTACGCCAAGGTCATCCAGCTCTCCCCCTCCGCCGAACCGCAGATCTACGCCTGCACCCGCAGGTTCGGGACCATTCTCGAGAACGTACCGTATGACCCGGTCACCCGGGTGGTCGACCTGGACGATGAGTCCATCACCGAGAACACGCGTGCCTCCTATCCGCTCGACTACATCGAAAACGCCGTGCCGGAGAAGATGGGCGGTCACCCGAAAAACATCATTCTCCTGACGTGCGATGCGTCCGGTGTCATGCCTCCCATTGCGCGGCTCTCGGCGGACCAGGCGCTCTACCAATTCATCTCGGGTTACACGTCGAAAATTGCCGGCACCGAGGCCGGTCTGGGCCAGGAGCCCGAGATGACATTCAGCACCTGTTTTGGTGCACCGTTCATGGTGCACAGGCCATCGTTCTACGCGGACCTCCTGAAACGGAAAATCGTGAAGTACGGAGCCAACTGCTGGCTGGTGAATACGGGATGGATCGGCGGGCCGTACGGCGTGGGCAAGCGCATCAGCATACGCTACACGCGCGCGTTGTTGAACGCTGCGCTTGACGGAAAGCTCTTACGCGTGGCTTACAAGAAAGACCCGGTATTCGGCTTTGAAGTGCCGCAGGAGTGCGAGGGGGTGCCGGAGCAGGTGCTTGAACCGTCAGGTTCCTGGAGCGACAAGGCCTACTACAAACAGAAATATCGCGAGCTCGCGACGCGGTTCGTGGAGAACTTCAAGAAATACGAAGAGGGCTGCACGCCGGACGTGAAGCAGGCGGGCCCAAGAATTTGACGTAGTTATTTTCTCCCGCCGAAAATCGATCCGAGCACGCCCCGGATAATCTGACGTCCGATCTGCGTGCCGGCGGCGCGCATTGCGCTCTGAGCCATCGCGGAAATCATCTTCCCTGTTTCGCTCTTCTTCTCTTTGGGTTCGCGTGTTTGCCCGGCCGGCGTCCGGGTGGTGTCTTCCGCGCGGGCGCGGAGATTCTCATACGCCGACTCCCTGTCCACGGTCGCCTCATAGTGCCCTGCAAGTGCTGACGCCTGCATGATGGTCTGCCGCTGCTCGGGCGTAATCGGCCCGATCTGACCATGGGGCGGGAGCACGAATGCGCGTTCCACGATGGCGGGAGTCCCCTTCACCTCGAGAAATGATACCAGCGCCTCGCCGACGGCGAGTTCTGTGATCGCTTTTTCCACTTTGAAGGCCGGGTTCAACCGGAATGTCTTCGCTGCCGCCAGGACCGCCTCCTGGTCGCGTGGGGTGAATGCGCGCAAAGCATGTTGCACACGATTGCCAAGCTGGCCAAGAACGATATTCGGGACATCGAGGGGATTTTGCGTGATGAAGTAGACCCCTACTCCTTTCGAGCGTACCAGTCGGACGACCTGTTCGATCTTTTCGAGCAGCGGCTTGGGTGCGTCTGCGAAGAGGAGGTGGGCCTCGTCAAAAAAGAACACGAGCTTGGGTTTTTCCGGATCCCCCACCTCGGGGAGGCGCTCGAACAATTCGGCGAGCATCCAGAGCAGGAACGTCGCGTAGATTTTCGGTTTCAGAAGGAGTCTGTCGGCGGCAAGGATGTTCACCATCCCGCGACCTTCGCTGTCAGTCTGCATCATATCATCCAGGTCAAGCGCGGGTTCGCCGAAGAACTGCGTTCCCCCCTGCTCTTCCAGCGTCAGGAGGCCCCGTTGTATCGCCCCCACGCTCGCCGCGGAAATGTTCCCGTACTGAGTTTTGTACTGCGCAGCATTGTCTCCCACGTGGCGAAGCATCTCCCGGAGGTCTTTGAGGTCCAGCAGAAGGAGCCCGCCATCGTCCGCGATGCGGAAGACCATCGTGAGCACGCCTTCTTGTGTGTCGTTCAGATTCAGCAAACGTGCAAGGAGGAGAGGTCCCATCTCAGAGATCGTCGCGCGTATCGGGTGCCCCTGCTCGCCGAACACATCCCAGAACGTCACGGGGGAGCCGTGGAAATCGAAATCCTTGAGCTGCAACTGCTTGATCCGTTCGAGGATTTTGGGTTTCCCCGTTCCCGCCTGGCTGATGCCGGAGAGGTCCCCCTTCACATCTGCCATAAACACCGGCACACCGATACTGCTGAACTGTTCGGCGATGACTTGAAGAGAAACCGTCTTGCCCGTGCCCGTAGCGCCGGCGATAAGCCCGTGGCGGTTGGACATTCCGGGCAGAAGGTAGAGCGGGCGATCGCTCTGGGCAATCAGGAGGCCGTTGGAGGTGTCTGACATAGAAGACTCACGTTGGTTGTACAGGGAGAACGGGAAGCACTGCCGGAGTGAATATAGCAAATTTCAGTTACAGAAAGCACTCCGGGATCGCCCGCTGTCACTTTTGCTCCTGCAATTCCATCAGCAAGGTGATGTTGATCGTGTCGCCCGCAACCAGACCACCGGCTTCGATTGTCTTGTTCCACTTCACGCCGAAGTCAAAGCGATTAAAGGAACCAGTCGCCCGGAGACCGGCTTTTCGATTCCCTCGCGGATCAGTGATCTGTCCGGCATATTTCGCATCAAGCACAACCGGCTTGGTGACGTCCCGGATCGTAAGGTCACCGGTAATTTTGTACGTATTTTCCCCGATCTTTTCGAATGACGTGCTCTTAAAGGTGATGAGCGGATACTTCTCGGCGTTCAGGAAGTCGTCCGAACGGAGGTGCTTGTCGCGCATATCGTTTTCCGTATTAATGCTGGACGTCTTGATAGTCGCCTCCAGTGCGCTCCCGGAGAAATCGTCCTTTCCTTGCTTGAGTGTTACGTCGAAGTCCTTGAAGCCGCCTTCCACTTCGCCAACCACGAGGTGGGAAACCGAGAACTTGACCTGACTGTGCGCGGCATCCTGTTTCCAGGTTGTCGCCGGGGCAACGCCCGTACCGAGTGCTAAGAAGAAGAGAAGAGAAAGCACGGTGAGTCGTTTCATTGTACATCTCCTGTTGAGGTGTGAGTTGAAGTAGTGTTGACGTTGAAAAGAATTGTTCATCATTTGCTCCAGGCCCGAGGGCACTTTCAGACTGCGATCCTGAGTCAGGAATATCGCTCTTCGAGGGCACGTCCCAATTTTTTTAGGAGTGCGCCGAGGCGCTCCTGCTCCAATTCAGGAATAACCGAACCGAACTCCGCCATTGCCGATGCATGTTTGGGGAAGATTTCGAGAAACAGCTTCTTCCCTTTCGCGGTGAGCCGGGCCACCGTAACGCGGCGATCCTCCGCATGAGCTATGCGTTCCAGCAGACCTTCCCGTTCAAGGTTGTCGACGATCACCGTCGTATTGGCGCAGCTGATGAGCATTTTACGCGAGAGCTCACCCAGGCTCATTGGGCCGAGGTGTCCGAGCGCTTCCAGAACGGCGAATTGCGACGGGGTCACCCCGAAGGACCGGATATTTGCCGCGGAGAGGCGGTTCAACGTGGCAAAGGCGCGTGCAAGCTTGACCCACATCCGCAGCGCTGTATCCGCTTTCCTGCCATAATGATGATTGTCGCTCATGGTTTTACAATCCTTTCGACTTGAGATATTACAAACTCTAAATATATAACCCCGCAAAAGCTCCGGAAGTTCCCTGCGACTTGTTGCGCATGTTGCGTTGCAAATGCCGTCGATTTTTCCGAGATTGCCTCGCGAAAGGAGCCCATCATGACCATTCTTGTTACCGGCGGCGCCGGATTCATCGGGAGTCATATTGTCGAGTACTTCCAGCGGACGGACGATGTGATTGTGCTGGACAGCCTGCGTTCGGGCTTCAAGCAGAATATCGATCCGTTCAGGGTCCGGTTCATCCACGGCAGTGTCACCGACGGCACGCTCGTCGACGACATTATGCGCGGCGTGGACTATGTCTTTCACCTGGCGGCGCTGGTGAGCGTTCCGGAATCGATGGAAAAGCCGGGGGATACCGTGGAGATCAACGTGCAGGGGACGCTCCACGTGCTTGAGGCGGCGCGCGCACACAAGGTCAAGAAAGTCGTCATTTCCTCTTCCGCGGCAATCTACGGCGACAACCCAAGCGTGCCGAAGGTCGAGAGCATGTTGCCGGAGCCCCGGAGTCCGTATGCAATCACCAAACTGGACGACGAATATTACGGAGGGATGTTCGCCGCGGATTTCGGCCTGCCGGTTGCGTGCCTGCGCTACTTCAACGTCTTCGGGCCGCGCCAGAACCCCCAATCGCAATACGCCGCGGCAGTACCGATTTTCATCGCCCGATGCCTGCGGGGTGAGGAGATTGTCATTTACGGGGATGGGGAGCAGACACGCGACTTTGTCTATGTGAAAGACATTGTTGCGGCAAACGTGCTCGCCGCAACGTCGGGAATGACCGGCGTGTACAACGTGGCGAACGGGCGGAGTGTCAGCATCAACGCGCTTGCGGAATTGATCGTGAGGCTCACCGGCGCGAACGTGCGGGTCAGGCACGCCCCGGTCCGTGCAGGTGATGTGAAACATTCGCTTGCTGATGTCAGCCGGATGCAGAGCACCGGCTTCGTACCGCGCACGTCGCTCGAAGAAGGACTACAGCAGACGATCGAGGCGATGCGACACCGGAGGAGCTGACCGTTCCTCCGGTGTTACATGCTGTTCAGGAGTGTTGTGCCCGGCGGCCACGCCCGGTCCGGTTCCGCCGCGACAACTTCAGCACTTCTGCTGCGGCAAACACGCAGATGGCGACCACCAGCGCCGCCCCGAAATCCCGCAATTCCAGCGGTCCTGTCTGGAAGGGCACCTGCAACGCCGGGACGTACAGCACCAGCGCGGTGAGAACGCATGTGAGAGCCATCCCGCCGAGCAGCGCCCGGTTGGTCTTGCGGCGCGATGTGAATGCGGACTCTGCCAGCGAGCGGCAGTTCAACGCATTCATCAGTCTGGCCGCAATCAAAGATGCAAAGAAAAGGCTCATCGCTTCCCGGTGAGGATAGTGCCAGACCTCCACCGCCACCGTAAACACCCCCAGCGTTGCCAGACCGATCACCGTGCCCAGCGTGGCGATGTAGACATAGGACCAGGAGTTGAGCATCCCTTCCTTGATGGGTCGCGGGCGGTGTCGCATAATACCGGGTTCGGGCGGCTCGACGCCCAGGGAAATCGCTATCAGTCCATCCATGATGAAATTAATGAACAGCACTTGCACGGCGGCCAGCGGCAACGGGAGTCCAGCCAGCAACGCGATCACAAGAGCCAGCACGGTGCCCATGTTGCCGCTCAGGAGGAAGACAAGGTATTTGCGGATGTTCATGAAAATGCTCCGCCCCTCTTCGATCGCGCGCACAATGGTCGCGAAGTTGTCGTCCGTGAGGATCATATCGGAAGCTTCTTTGCTGACGTCCGTGCCCGTGAGCCCCATGGCGATGCCGATGTCGGCACGTTTGAGCGCGGGGGCGTCGTTGACCCCATCGCCCGTCATTGCCACAACGCTGCCCTGCGAAAGAAATGCATTCACGATGCGCAGCTTGTGGTCAGGGGCTATCCGGGCGAAGATGTCGGTGGTGGCGATTTTTTCCTCGAGCTCCGCGTCCGTCAGGGTTGACATTTCCTGCCCGGTCAGCACACCGCCGTGTTTCAGAATGCCCAGCTCCTTGCCGACCGAAATCGCCGTCAGCTTGTGATCCCCCGTAATCATCACGGGGCGGATGCCCGCATGCTCGCATTTCAGGATGGCATCTTTCACCTCCGGTCGCACGGGATCCTGCATTGCCATCAAACCCAGGAAGACGAGTCCTTCTTCGGGATTTGCGTTGAATTCAACGGGATGATGTGAGGATGCGAGGGCCAGCACACGCAGCCCCCCGGCCGCCAGAGCGTGTCCGCTTGCCACAATTTTCGCCCGGTTTTCTTCGGTCAGCGGCCTCGGCCCTTCGGTCGTATACACTCCCACACAGTACCCGAGCAGCACTTCCGGAGCGCCCTTGCTGCAGACGAGTGTGCCGTTGCCATCCCGGTGCACAGAAGTCATCCTTTTGGTTTCGGAACTGAACGGAATCTCGTACACGCGCGGGTGCTGTTCCCGCAGTGCGCGCAGATCCATGCCGCCTTTTGCCGCAGCGACCAACAGCGCGCCTTCCGTAGCATCACCCAGCATTTCCCACCTGCCTTTTTCCTCATGGCGCTGCAGGACTGCGTCATTGCAGAGGGCTGCGGTACGGAGCAGCTCCCGCAGTTCGGAATCCGTGTGGATGTTCAGGAGGGCTCCGTTTGCCTTGAACTCTCCTTTCGGCTCATACCCGGTGCCGGACACTTCGATCAGCCGGTCGCCGGTCACGATACGGCGCACCGTCATTTCGTTCTGCGTGAGCGTTCCGGTCTTGTCGGAACAGATCACCGAGGTTGAGCCGAGAGTCTCCACCGCATCCAGTTTCCGGATGAGTGCCTTTCGTTCCGCCATGCGGCGTACGCCGAGGGCGAGTGTAATCGTCATCACGGCAGGGAGCGCTTCAGGGATCACCGCCACGGCGATCGCGACACCCCAGACAAACATTTCCACGAGCCCATAGCCCTGCAGGACGCCGAGTGCGCTCATGGCGGTGGCAAGGACGATTGAAAAGATCCCCAGGTTGCGTCCGAGAGTGTCCAGATTTGCCTGCAGCGGAGTCTGCCGCTGGGTTGTAGTCTGAAGGAGCGAGGCGATTCTTCCGATTTCGGTGTCGAGGCCGGTCGCCACGACCACTGCGGCTCCGCGGCCATATTGAATCGTCGTTGCGGTATAGACCATGTTTGTGCGGTCGCCGACCTGTGCGGCGGTGTCCAGCACCGCGGTGGGATCCTTTTCCGCCGGACGGGATTCGCCCGTGAGCATCGACTCGTTGATTGTCAGGTTCATCGACTCGATCAGCCGTGCGTCGGCAGGGATGGCATCGCCGGTTTTCAGGATGATCGTATCTCCGGGCACGAGATCCCTGGCGGGGATCATCATTTCGATGTCATCTCTGAGCACCGTGGCCTGCGGAACGGAGAGCTTCTGGAGGGCTTCCAGGGCCTCCTCTGCCTTGTACTCCTGTATGAATCCGACGACCCCCGCGAGTATGACGATGATGATGATGGCAAGGGCTTCCACCATTTCGCCCATTGCCCCCGAGATGACAGCGGCAACGATCAGCACCACGATCAGGACACTGAAGAACTGTCGCGCAAACAGAAGGAGAACCGAATCCTTTTTCGGCGGAGGGAGCTCATTGAAGCCCGTCCTGCTACGGACTTCGACCACCTGCTTGGATGTGAGTCCGTGTGGTGAGGCATGGAGGCGGTTCAGAGCCTCCTGCACCGCAAGGGAGTGCCATGCGACGGGTTGCTGAGCCGCCGTGGGTGCTATTGTGGACACACTGGAATGGCGTTGCGCGGCCACGTCGCTCATGAAACCGCCTGACCGTGGGCCATTGCCTCGAGCCGTGCAATGCGCTCCTCCATCGGAGGATGCGTGCTGAAGAGTTTAGCAATTCCGCCAGCGCTGAGCGGATTCACGATAAACATGTGTGCGGTCGACGGCGATGCGTTCATCGGGATCTGGTGGGCCCGCGTCTCGAGCTTCCGCAGCGCATTTGCCAGGGAGAGCGGATTCCCCGCCATGTTCGCGCCACCTTCGTCTGCCAGGAATTCCCTTGAGCGGGATATCGCCATCTGGATCAACATTGCCGCGAAGGGGGCCACGAGCATCATCACCAGGCCGACGGCCGGACTCCCGCCTCCGCGATCGCTGGAGCTCCGCCCGCCCCCGAACATCATCCCCATATGCCCGAGCATGCTAATTGCGCCGGCCATCGTCGCGGCGACGGTGCCGATGAGTATGTCCCTGTGTTTGACGTGGGAGAGTTCGTGTCCCAGCACGCCGCGCAGTTCGTCACGGGAAAGGATATTCACAATTCCCTTCGTTACGGCCACCGCCGCGTGCTCCGGATTCCTACCGGTTGCGAAGGCATTCGGTTGATCACCGTCGATCAGGTAGAGTTTTGGCATGGGCAACCCTGCCTTGCCGGTCAACTCCTGCACGGTCTGATACAGCTCCGGCGCATCCGACTGGCTGATTTCCTGCCCTCCGTACATGCGCAGGACGATCTTGTCGCTGAACCAGTAGCTCCCGAAATTCATTACCACTGCCATGATGAAGGCAACCAGCATGCCGCTCTGTCCGCCGATGAGATTGCCTACAACGACGAGCAGGACGGTGAGTATGCCCATGAGCAGGAAAGTCTTCATTGTGTTCATTTTCGTACCTTTCCTCTGGAAAATTTGCAGAGCAATTGCATTGTCAGAAGGTCCTCAGAATGAGTTTCCCGTTGTCCGGATTGGACATACAACATCCATGACACTTGGGGAGTTCTTGGGATCTGCAATAGTCCAAAATACAGGTTTCTCTCGAGGCATGCAAGAATTGGATGAGGTCCGTAGACCTCTCCCGCAGGCCGTGATGGAGGCATTGCATCAACGTCGGACATGAAGGGTATTATGCTAATGTCTTGAACGTAAACGTGATATCTTTTTCGAGTTCAATCACGACATAGTATCCCTCCCTGACAGAACCGCAGTTTACCATTCTGCTGACACCAATCGCGTCTTCACCCGCGGACTCATGTATGTGTCCGCAGATGACCAGGTCGGGCCGGCGGGATTCGATGAAATCCCTTACTGCACGACTCCCGACATGCTTTCCGCTTCTCACCCTGTCGAGTTTGGTGTCGTACGGAGGGGCGTGAGGCACGAACACCTTTCTGGGAGCATCAGCGACATCAGCGAATCCCTTCTCGGCAAGCGCAAGAATCTCCTCTTCTGCGATCTCAAAAGGGGTATGGAGGAACGAATGTGGCCCGCCGGAAACCCCGAAGAACCCTGCATCCTTGATACGCACCCCCTTGCCGTTAATGCTGATTTTCGCTGCGGCAAAGCCCGCTTCGATTTCACGAGTGTCCATGTTGCCCGCCACAGCCAGGACGGGCTCCGTAATGGCCCGAAACCCGGCAAGAGCGTCGAGGGCCTCCTCCCTGGTGCCGAAAGTCGTGAGATCACCTGCCATGACCACGAGGTCGATCCCCTGCTCCGCGCGCAGGATCCGTTTCGCGAGTTCGTAGGCACCATGGATATCGGACAGGGCAAGTATGCGCATAGCTTGAATCCTGAATGGATGCGTCGTAGATTGAGGGGTCCTCAGGCAATAGTTACAGGAAGCACTATGCTGGCGTTCTTACGGGATTTGTGGATCTGGGCTGCGATCATCGTGCTGATCGTGCTCTGGCTACCCTTACTGGCGATCGTGCGCATGTGCGACCGGGATCCCGCCGTGTACTCCACAGGAAGGTGGTTCCGGCGCCTCGGCGCGGCCATGACGCGGGTGAACCCGGCATGGAAAATCACAATTCGAGGTCTGCCGCAGCGCTACGTGCGAAAGCCAGCGGTCGTTGTGAGCAACCATCAGTCGCTGGCAGACATCCCGGTGCTTTCACGGCTGCCATGGGAGATGAAATGGGTGGCAAAGCGGGAGCTCTTCCGTCTGCCGGTTGTAGGGTGGATGATGAGGCTTGCCGGAGACATCTCCCTGGAGCGGGGTGACGCCCGGAGCGGCGCACGGGTGCTCGTACATGCAGGCCGCTATTTGAGAAACAACTGCCCCGTCATCATTTTTCCTGAAGGCACCCGATCGCCTGACGGCCTGGTGGGCAACTTCACCGATGGAGCATTCCACCTGGCCATTGCCGCCCAGGTTCCCATACTTCCGGTAAGCGTCGAGGGGACCAGCAATGCTTTGCCAAAGAAGAGCTGGCGATTCCGCGATACTGCCCGAATTACGGTGACGGTGTTTCCGGAAGTCTCCACCGCCGGGCTCAGCCGTGCCGACCTCCCCGCTCTGCGCGACAGGGTCCGTGCCATCATTTGCGAGAGCATCGCAGCATCGCGGGGTGTCCCCCCCGCTTCCGTCGACGCCGCCTCCCACCCATCACCCTAGATATGGCTTGAGTTTGTCCAGCAGCGCCCTTTTCGGCATCGCACCGATGAGTTGCTCCACTACCTTGCCCCCCTTGAAGATCATGAGCGTGGGGATGCTGCGGATGCCGAACTTCATCGAGGTTTCGGGATTGTTGTCCACGTCGACCTTCACCACCTTAATCTTACCGTCATACTCCGTACCGATCTCTTCCACGACCGGGGCGATCATCTTGCACGGGCCGCACCAGACGGCCCAGAAATCGACCAGCACCGGGACGTCCGACTTCAGCACCGCCGAATCGAAACTTGCATCCGTTACCTCAATTGGCTTCATGGTATCTCCTTGTGTTCATGACCGGGTCGACAGATCCCCGATGAATCGTACGCTGTGATCTCCCAGAAGGAGCTTTGCTCCCTCCTGAAATTGCTCCGTCGGATCCACTCTGTAGCGGGGTGAATGAAACATGCTCGGCCGTTGCTGCTTGCCCTCGAGCGAGATGTAGCACGGGCAGTTTCCTGGATGTTGTTCCAGCAATACCCTCAGATCGTGAATTGCCTGTTCGCGGACGCCATCGACGTTGATGGAGAGAATGACGCTCCGCGTGAACTTCTCCTTGACTTTGCTGATGGGGTACACTTCGTTCACCAGAACGCGCAGCTGATCGCCGTTGAGTTCTCCCTTCCCCACGACCATGACAATGGCATCCGGGATGAGCAGATGTTGGTACTTCGTGTACGGGTCGGAGAAGACGATGCACTCACACTTTCCGGTGAAATCCTCGATCGCCACGAACGCCATCATGTTATTGCGCCGGTCGGGCTTCCTCCGGACCGAGGTGACGATGCCGCACGCGCGCACCGTTGCGTTGGCTTTCAATTCGCCCACCTCGCCCAGGTGGACGGTCGCGAACTGCTTGATCTCATCTTCATATTTCAGGAGCGGGTGGCCCGAGACGTAGAGGCCCACAACGGACTTCTCCTTCGCCAGTTTCTCCGACTCGTTCCAGGGTGCAGCGTCACCGAGCGGAGGGTAGCTCACATGTGTGGTGCTCTCATCGCCGAAGCCGAACAGGCTCTCCTGGCCGGTCGCGCTGTGGCTCTGCGACATCTGTCCGAACTGCATTGCACGGTCCACATTGTCCAACAGCAGTGCGCGGTGCCCGGGGAGTGAGTCGAACGCGCCGGCCTGGATCAGGCTCTCGAGACACTTGCGATTCACCAGGTGGAGGTCGACGCGCAAGCAAAAATCAAACAGATTCTTGAACGGACCGTCCGCGCGGCGGGCATGCACCACGTTGTCGATTGCGCTCTCTCCAACGTTCTTGATTGCCACCAGGCCGAAGCGGATGGATCCGTTCACCACGGCAAAATCCTTTCCGCTTTCGTTTACGTCCGGCGGAAGAACACGGAGTGCGCTGTGGCGGCAATCGTCGATCAAAGGGGGGATCTTGTCTGTGTTGCCGATTTCCGACGTCAGGGTTGAGGCCATGTATTCCGCGGGATAGTGTGCCTTCAGGTACGCAGTCTGGTAGGCGATCACCGAGTAGGCGACACTGTGCGATTTGTTGAAGCCGTACGAAGCGAACTTCTCGATGAGGTCAAAGATTTCTTCTGCAGGGCGTTTGTCCATCCCGCGACTCACAGCGCCCTCGACAAACTCTTTTTTCATATTCGCCATGAGGTCTTTGTCCTTCTTACCCATGGCACGCCGCATGAGATCCGCCTTGGCCAGTGAAAAGCCGGCGACTCCGCTGGCGATTTTCATCACCTGCTCCTGGTATACGATAACGCCGTAAGTCTCCTTCAGAATCGGTTCCAGGGTCGGATGGGCGTATTTGATCGCCTGCAGGCCGTGTTTGCGGGAGATGAAATCCCCGATCATCTCCATCGGACCGGGCCGGTAGAGGGCGTTCATGGCGACGAGGTCGCTGATGCAGGTCGGCTTCAGCTTGCGCAGCCAGTCGCGCATACCCGTACTTTCAAACTGGAAGACCGCGACCGTGTCGCCCCGGGAGAACAGGGCGAATGTATTCTGATCATCTTCCGGGATCGCATCCAGATCGATTGCCACGTTGTGGTTTTCCCGGATCATGCGCAGGGCGTTCTCCATCACGGAGAGTGTCCGGAGCCCCAGGAAATCCATCTTCAGGAGTCCCGCCTTTTCGAGGTCCTTCATATTGTACTGCGTCATCACCTCGGTGGTCGGCGTTTTGTAGAGCGGGACATAGTCCGAAATAGAGCCGGGAGCGATCACAACGCCGGCCGCATGCATACCTGCATTGCGGTTCAATCCCTCCAGTGCCAGGGAAGCGGAGACCAGTATCCGTATCTTTTCGTCGGCGCTTTCCTTCACCCATTTGAGGTCGGGGATAGTCTCAAGGGCGTCTTTGAGCGGTCGGACCTTCCCCTGCTCCACGGGGATCTGTTTGGTGATAGACTCGATCGTGCTGAGAGGGATGCCCAGCACCCGTCCGACGTCTTTGAGCACGGCCCGCGCGGAGAGGGTGCCGAAGGTAATGATTTGCGAAACTGAATCAGCGCCGTACTTGTCACGCACGTACTGAATCACCTTTTCCCGTTTGTCATCGGCGAAATCCACGTCAATATCGGGCATGCTGATGCGGTCGGGGTTGAGGAAGCGCTCGAACAGGAGATCATATTTCAGCGGGTCAACGTTGGTTATGCGCAGCGAGTAGGAGACGATGCTCCCGGCAGCACTTCCGCGTCCCGGGCCCACGGCGACGCCCATTTCGCGTGCTGCGCGGATAAAATCCTGAACAATGAGAAAATAGCCCGCGTACCCCATTTTCTTGATGACATCGATCTCATGCTCCAGGCGTTGCAGCATCTCGGGCGTCTGCTGGGCGTAGCGCTCCGAGAAGCCCTTTCGGGCAAGCTGCTCGAAGAAATCATCCAGCGTCTCGGCGCCGGAATCCGCCGGTATCGGGAACTGGGGCATCTTGTTCCCTTTGAGCGAGAGCTCCAGATTGCACTTCTCGGCAATCTCGAGGGTCGAGGAAATGGCCTCAGGAAAATCTCTGAAGAGATCGGTCATCTCCTTGGTAGACTTAAAGTACGCCTGATCCGTCTGATATCGCAGTTTAGCATAATCCTGTGTCGTCCCGGCGGTTGAATCCGGGATGAGAAGGAGGATGTTGTGGGCAATGGCGTGATCGTGGCTGATGTAGTGGATATCGTTCGTGCAGACCAGCTTGAGTCCCAGTTCTTTTGCCAGCTTCGGAGCTTTTCTGCGGACCACCGCTTCGCGGTCTATGCCATGATCCTGGATCTCGATGTAGAAATCCTCGCCAAAGATATCCTTGTAGATCTCCGCCGCCTCGTAGGCCTCCCTGTCGTTGCCGTTCGCGAGATGGGCGGAGACAACGCCGCCGGCACAGGCAGAAGTTGCCAGGAGTCCCTCGCGGTACTGGCGTAGCAGTTCGGCGTCAATGCGAGGCTTGTAGTAAAACCCTTCAAGGTGAGCGAGCGTGCACAGCTTGATGAGGTTCTTATACCCCACTTCGTTCTTGGCGAGCAGAACCAGGTGATGATACGCCGCGCGTTTTCCTCCCGATTCTGTTTGTTGCGTGCTCCGGTCCTGACGGTTCCCCTTTGTCAGGATGTATGCCTCCATCCCGATGATCGGCTTGATGCCTGCCTTCTGGGCCTTCTTGTAGAATTCGATGGCGCCAAAGAGCACCCCGTGGTCGGTAAGGGCAATCGCCGGCATCTTCTCTGCGACGGCGGCAGCAATCAGATCATCGATGCGGCAGGCCGCGTCGAGGAGGCTGTAATGTGAATGGTTGTGCAGATGAACGAACTGATTCATGAGGTTTTCCGATAAGACAAACGGCGCCGCGCGGACGCCCGGGATTTCGAGTTCAGATCACTGGATACACCAGGGGCAACTTAGGAGCAACGGTCCGTGAAGTCAAGTAGTACCGCTGACAACTTTTACACATTCTTTGCAGAGAAGAAGGTGGACAACGGACAGAGTACCTCGAATCATCCGACGATGAAGCGGCCAAACCCCAGAGTCACATAGGATTCACGACAAGCAGCTTAAGTTCGGTCATCTCCTCCATCGCGTACCTCACGCCTTCCCTCCCAAACCCTGAGTCCTTCACTCCGCCATACGGCATGTGATCGATTCTGTACGTGGGGACGTCATTCAGGACCACTGCACCCACCTCAAGCCGATCATACGCCAGCAATGCTTTTTGCAGACTACCCGTGAAGAGTCCGGCCTGCAGTCCGTACACCGAAGCATTTACGCGCTCCAGCGCTTCCTCGAACCGGTCGTACGGCTCGATCGTCATAACGGGTGCGAAAGCCTCGAGGCAACTCACTTTCATTTCCGGAGAAACGTTCTCGAGTATAGTCGGGTTGAGGATTGAACCTTCCCGGCCACCACCGCAGGCAATGTGAGCACCGGTCGACACTGCCTCACGGATCCACTCCTCGATTTTCGAAGCCGCCGCTTCCGTGATCATCGGCCCTACCAGTGTGCGCTCATCGAAAGGATCTCCGACCGGAAGTGCAGAAGCAAGCGCAATCAACTGCTCCCGGGCGTGCTCCCATATTGTCCTGTGCAGGTAAACGCGTTGAACGGAGATGCACGACTGCCCCGCATTGGCGAATGCGCCGTTGACAATCTTGCGCACAGCCGGTTCCAGGTCCGCATCGGGCTCCACGATCACACCCGCATTCCCACCCAACTCGAGTGTAACACGCTTCTTGCCGGCTTTCCCTTTAAGGCTCCAGCCGACATCAGGACTTCCCGTGAAGGTGATGAGCTTAATTCTTTCATCTGTAACGAGTTGACTGCTATCATCTCCAGAACAAGGGACAACGTTGAACGCACCTCTGGTCAGCCTTGTCTGCTCTATGACTTGAGCCAGCATGAGCGACACTTGTGGAGAGTTGGAAGAAGGTTTCAGGACGATAGAATTCCCTGCCGCGATTGCAGGGGCCACCTTATGCGCCACCAGATTCAGAGGGAAGTTGAACGGAGTTATCGCCCCGATCGGCCCGAGTGGGAAGCGGCGGGCGAGACCGAATCTGCCGGCAGACTGTGCGTTCAGGTCCAGCGGGAGCACGTCGCCCTCTATCCGGCGTGCCTCATCGGCTGCTATCGAAAAGGTGAATATGCTCCGGTCTACTTCGGCGCGGGCCAGGGAAATCGGTTTGCCGGTCTCCAAAGTAATCATCCGGGCAAATTCCTCCCGCCGGTCCTGAATTCCTGCCTCAATCGCTCTGAGAATCGTATGCCGCTCCAGGGAACTGGTGCGCCTCGTGGCCGAGAAAGCGGCTGCTGCGGACCCTATTGCGTGGTCAATGTCCTTCGGAGTAGCCTGGCACACTTCACCCGCGGGACGGTCATTGTACGGGTTCCTGACGATCCGTACTCTGGCTGATTCCCTCCATTCACCCGCAGTATAAAAGGGCCATGGCGGCATGCGTCATCTCATCAATTGTCTATCATCGATCGTCCATAGTCAATCAGTCTTTCTCTCTCCACAAAGACTCTCTCCCCTGTTTTCCGCACTTTGATTTCCACCTTCCCCTGCGAGAGGTTTTTTTCACCCACGATCACCTGATAGGGCATGCCGAGCAGGTCGGCATCCTTGAATTTGAACCCGGGGCTCACGTCGGTTCGATCGTCGAAAAGCACCTCAAAACCTGCGGCGGTCATTTCCTGGTAGAGAGATTCCGAAGCATCCAGCACCTGTTTGCTCTTGGTCCCCACGGAGATCAAATGGAACATGAACGGTGCAAGGGATTTGTCCCAGACGATGCCGTTCTTATCATGATTTTGTTCGATATGGCATGCTACGATGCGATCCACGCCGATGCCGTAGCTTCCCATGATGATGGGCTGTTCCTTGCCGTTCTCGTCGAGAAACTTGGCGCCGAGGGCGTCTGCGTATTTCGTCCCCAGCTTGAAGATGTGTCCCAGCTCCACTCCTTTCACCACGCGGAGCGGACCGTTTCCGTCAGGGCTTTCTTCGCCCTCTTGGATCGTGCGGAGGTCGTAGTACCCGTCGATGGTACAGTCGCGCTCCAGGTCAATGTTCATCAGGTGATAGTCGTTCTTGTTCGCGCCGCTTGTCAAGTTGTTTGCTCTCTTCAGGCGGCTGTCGGCGATGATCTTGAAATGCTTGCTGGCTGGTGTGCGCTCGCGCAGCCCGACCGGGCCGATGGACCCACCCTCAGCGCCCGTGAGTTCCAGAAGCTTCTCCGCCTCAATGGGTCGCACTTCCTTCCCCATCGCCGTCATCAGTTTTGCTTCGTTCAGCTCATCGTTGCCGAGCATCAGGACAAGCACCGGTGTTTCATCTGCCCAGTAGACGACGGATTTTGCGAGACGGCTCTGGTCGACGCGGAGAAAGTCCGCAACCTGGTCGATGGTCTTGATACCCGGTGTGTGTACTTCCTTCAACGGTTTGCTCTCCGGATCTCTCGGCGCGTCGGGGACGCGTGACGTCGCGATTTCAACGTTTGCTGCATACCGGTTGTCTGCGGACACGGCGATCACATCTTCTCCGGCGTCGGATTCCATCATGAATTCCTGCGAGCCTGTTCCGCCCATCGCGCCGCTGGATGCACCGACGATGAAGAAATTCAGACCGCACCGTGAGAAGATGTTCTTGTACGCCTGCGCGTGCAGGTCATAGCTGACATCCAGGCCCTGCCATGAAGAATCCAGACTGTAGCTGTCTTTCATAAGAAACTGGCGTCCGCGTAGCACACCGGAGCGGGGTCGGGGCTCATTCCGGAATTTCGTCTGGATCTGGTACCACATCTGCGGCATTTGCTTGTACGAGGAGATGTGGTTCTTCGCGAGCCAGCAGATCACTTCCTCATGGGTCGGCGCGAGAACAAGCGGACGGTTCTTCACATGAAAGAGAATGTCGCCAAATGCCTTCACGCGACCTGTCTCCTCCCACAACTCGATCGGGCTCAACGCAGGCAGGTGCAGTTCTTGTGCCCCGATGGCATCCATTTCCTGCCTGATGATCTCCATCGCTTTCTTCAAAGCACGGTAGCCCAGGGGAAGGAACGCATAGATGCCCGCTGCGAGGGCCCGGACCATCCCGGCCCGGATCATCAGTTGATGGCTCGGTATTACGGCTTCTGTGGGTGTCTCTTTGACCGTGGGGATAAAGCCGGAGCTGAGGCGCATACCTGTTCTGTGGTAGTGGACGTATCGTATAAGATACGCAAATGCAGCGGGCGAATCAAGAAACGGCGGAGCGTTACTTCACATGCTTCAAGAAGGTTCCGTTGCGATATTCGCGGAAGGCCGTATTCAGTTCTTCGTCCGTGTTCATGACGATCGGACCCTGCCATGCGACAGGTTCACCGAGAGGCTTGCCGGCGATCAACAGAAGTCTTGCTCCCTTCGCGGAGGTCGTGGCCGTGATTTCGTCGCCGTCCTTGAAGTGCACGAGGCGTGGACTCCCGATGAATTCGTCCGCGCCCGGACCGAAGGAGGCCTCACCCTCGTACAGATACGCAAACGCCGTGTGTCCTTTTGTCACCGGGACCGTGACTGCACCCATGGGTGCGATGTGAACATCGAGGTAGAGAGGTTCGATCACGATTTCTTTGACGGGGCCATCTGTTCCCTGGAATCTACCCGCAACGATCTTCACCGTCGCGCCGGACCCGTTGGAAACTTCGGGGATGCTGTCTGCAACCACTTCCTGATATCTGGGATGCATCATTTTCTGGCGTGCGGGAAGGTTTGCCCAGAGCTGAAAGCCGCTCATATGCCCATCACTTCCGCCTTGCGGCATCTCCTGATGAATAATCCCGCTGCCGGCGGTCATCCACTGGACATCTCCTGTGCCGATCACCCCTTTGTTACCCATGCTGTCCTGATGTTCGACGGTTCCCTCAAGGACATAGGTAATGGTTTCCATTCCTCTATGCGGGTGCCAGGGGAAACCTGCAAGGTAGTCGGCAGGGTTCGAAGACCCGAAATGGTCCAGGAGCAGGAACGGATCGTACTTCGTGGGCTCCCCGAACCCGATAACGCGCTGTAGATGGACTCCTGCACCTTCGATCGTGGACCTGGTTCGCGATATGGCGGCAATGGAACGATTCTGGGGCATGGTAGTTCTCCTATGGTTGACGCTGGCATCAGGATCGGGTAACTTTCCTGCGACATGTAGGATTGCTTTCAAAATTATCGCATCATCCCGCGAATGTCAACTCCCGGTTCTTGTGATTTAACATTGAATTGTGCATGATAGTTCATGCAAAACTCTAAGCTCTTCCCTGCCATCGGGTTGGTGTTGATTTCAGTCCTTGTCCTGGCATTTGCCGTTGAGCGGGCGCACGCCGCACCTCATCCCGCTCAGGCCCGATTGTTCGATATTGTGATCCAGAACGGCAGGGTCATGGACCCCGACCGGCGTTTGGATAGCGTACTCAACGTCGGAATTCTCGGCGGGGCCATACGGGCGGTGACGGCTGATCCGTTGCCGGCGAAGCGGACGATTGATGCCAGGGGGATGGTAATTGCCCCCGGGTTCATTGACATACTTTCGTATGATCCAGTGGAACCGGGTACGTGGACGAAGATCGCCGACGGCGTCACCACGAACCTTGCCATGCACGGTGGCGCAGTCGAGCCTGACAGCTGGTACCGCGCGGTGGCCGGGCAATCACCTCCCGTGAATTACGGTGCCTCATTCTTCTACAATGCGGCCCGCGTGCGGTTCGTCAAAGACCGCTACGCTCCTGCCCCGGAAGAAATCCGCCTGAAGATCCTTGCGATGACTGAAGCAGCGCTCCGCAAGGGCGCCCTGGGCGTCTCATTCGCCCTGGAATATGTTCCCGGTGTCAGCGCTGAAGAGATCAAGCCTGCCATGGCTCTGGCGGCGCAGTACGGAGTCCCCGCCTTTTTTCATGCTCGTTTCTCGGACATGGAATCGCCGGGCACGAATCTGGACGCTCTCCGGGAGATCATCGGCTATGCACGGACCACACGCGCCGCCGTACACATCGGTCATATCAACAGTACAGGTGGCACGTTTTCCATGGGGAGCTCCATCGAATATCTGGATTCCGCTCGGGCCGGGGGCATGGATATCACCGCCTGCATGTATCCGTACACGTACTGGGCGACATACTTGAACAGTGCGCGTTTCGATGCCGGCTGGCAGGAGCGGTTCCACATTTCGTACGGAGATCTTCAGCTAGGCGGTTCATCGGAGAGGTTAACGCGGGAGACATTCCTGAAGAATCGCCGCCTGGGGAAATTGGCCGTGGCTTATGCAATCCCCGACGAAGACAACCGGATTGCGCTCCGGCAGCCGTACGTGATGATCGGGAGCGATGCCATTCTGGAACCGGGCTACAACAACCATCCGAGAGCCTCGGGCACATTCTCGAGAACGATTGCGGTGTACGTACGGGAGCAAAATATCATTTCGCTCATGGACGCGATAGCGAAGATGACGATCCTGCCGGCGCGCCGCCTGGAGGGGGCGAGTGAGTCGATGAAACGCAAGGGCCGCATCCAGATCGGCGCCGATGCGGATATTGTGGTCTTTGATCCCGTCCACATCCGAGACCGCGCGACGGTGGAGCATCCGGAGACACCATCCGCGGGCATACACTATGTTCTCGTTGGAGGGAAGGTTGTGCTCGACGGAGGGGTCTTGCACAGGAACGTGAGGAATGGTTCGGCAGTCAGGGGGCCACTGAGATCTCTCAGGTAGGCGAATATCCGTCGGCAGCAAAAGAACGGGGGTGACCGATTGGTCACCCCCGTTCGCATTCATCCGGGAGTTTTATTCCTTACAACTTGTACGACACACCGATTTTGAAGAATCCGATATCGTATCCAAGTTCAGCCGTGGCGGCAAATTTCGGACTGAAGTAGTAGCGGCCACCGACGTAAATTCCAAAGCCAAAGTAACCACCGCCGGCACTATAGGGGAATTCCCGCTCGTTCACCCCATCGAACTTTGCGCTAACGATGTGATACCCCAGCGTCAGGCCGGCGTAGAGATCGGTGTTCTTGAGGTCCTTGAGTTGATCTGCGAAGTGATATGCTCCGCGGGCTCCCACGAATATGTACGTGTAGGACCACTTGTAGTTATGAGCACCACCCCAATCATACTTGGATGTCGAGAACGAGACTATTCCCCCGGCCGAAATATTCGGGACCACTGCATGGTCAAATGACACGAAAATCGGAGGCATGCCCGCAGTTCCATATGCACCGGGATATCCGAGCCCCAGTCCGGCGGTGAGCACGCTTTCCCCTTTCTTCGACTGCGCTTCAGCATTCGAGAAGAGGATGGCAGAGACGACAAGCAGCACGGTGAGGACTGCCAGAATATGTTTCATCTGTTGTACTCCAGTGATTGTGGGTAAGTTGAGTCCTGAGCCAGCCTCATTGAACAATTGTATAAAATGTACCTCAATCCCGGGTAATTCACAAACGGCGGGGTCTCGTCCAGATCGTTCCAAGAATCCCGGGTTTCTTGCGGCCCGGATCCGGCGGGTGCATCCTCTGCACGGTACCGGCCGGCACATCGGGTTGATAGTACACTGTCAGTATGCGCAAGGAATCGAGTTCCACAGATGCGGGGTAGCCAAGATCACCATTGGGAGCGTCGTCACGCAGAACAACCTCGTTGCGGGGGTCCCACGTGACCCCGTCATGGCTAATGCAGGCACGCTGGCCGTAGGGCTTCCGGCGATAGCCATACGAACAGAGCACGCCGCCGTCGGAAAGCAAAAGGAGATGCGGAGGGAAGCCCCAGAGACCCGTGGCAAACGGGGGGGCCCAGGTCCTCCCGTTGTCGTCGGAATAGGACTCCCAGAGCACGCAACGAGGATCCGTGTCGTCGTATGGCACTGCGGTTGCACGGATCATCATGACAATCCGCCCCGAGTGGAGCTGTACCACATGGGGTTCTCCAAGCCGAACACCGCCGTAGGCGGTTCCCCCGATAGTCGCAAGAAGTGTGCATGTGCTTTCCGGGTGAACCGAACGGTAGACGCCTATACTTCCTTTTTCTTCTCGGTAGGAAGCGATGAGCACGGATCCATCGTGCAATTGAATGCCTCCATGCACTGCATCCTTGCCCGGCCGGGGTGCCGACCATGATTTTCCGTTGTCGTGCGATGTGGCATGCCACGCACCCTGATGCCGGCACTCCGAAACGTAGCTCGCTCCGCTCACATGCGTGGACCACCGTTCGAGGACCGGTTTCTCGTATGATGCCGGGGGGAGTGCGGCATATGATGCGCGGGTATGACACGTGGACCAGAGATGCGCCAGGATCGTGCCGTCACCAAGTAGAGTGAGCCCCGACTCCCGGTCATCGATTGCCGTATCATAGACGGTGTCAGGAGGTTGCCATGTGATGCCGTTGTCGGTCGATCGGACGGAGAGAATTGCGCCGTCCGGCCCGAGATGTTCCTCTGTTCGTGAGAACAGTACAAGGAGGTCGCCGTTGCCCGCACGGACGAGCGACGGCCAGGCACAATAGAGGCTCTCCGGACCATACAGCAGGATGTGTTGAGATCTCACTCCTTCATTCCGGGCATCTGTGTCGTTCGGTGTCCAGCCCGTGGCGAACAGGCCGAGCAGCAGAGCGCCGGCGACGCGGATGCTGGATTCAGGCATTGGATGTTTCCCCGGGAACGTTGCGATAGGAGTTTTCCGGGAGGAGGCGTATGCCATTCTGGCGAATGACTTCCGCATACCAGTGTGCGGAAGTCCGGGGAAGCCGACGGCCCGTTGCATAGTCGACGTGATAGAGACCGAAGCGGCGCGAGAGTCCCGATGACCATTCAAAATTGTCCATCAATGACCAGATGAAATAGCCCCGGAGGTCGATTCCCTGTGCAATTGCCTCATGTGCGGCGGCCAGGTAGGCCTCGAGGTACGCTACGCGAAGGGGGTCATCGAGGGTATCTCCCCCGGCGGGTGTGGGAAGTGCGCAGCCGTTCTCGGTGACGACAATCTGCGGGTGATTGTATCGCGCGGTAATCCAGTGGAGAAGCTTCCGGAACCCCCATGGTACGACTCCCCACCCCATGGCCGTGGTTGCCCACCCCGAGTGCAAAGAGAGGTGCACGTCCTGGTCTTCCTCAATTCCGCTGTTGACGAAGGGATGTGCCGGCGGATGGGCACCCGCTTGTGCATCCGCGGCATACATTGTTGTGTAGTGGTTCAAGCCGAAGAAATCCTGCGATCCGCGGATCATGGCGGATTCTTCGCGCGTGAAAGGAGGCAGGCGGCTTCCCAGCCGTTGCCGCATCACCTCCGGGTAGTCTCCGCGATAGAGCGGATCGGCAAACCAGCCGAGGAAGAACTCCAGCGAGCGTTGCGCTGCGGCGACGTCCGAGGGCGCACTGGTGAGCGGTTCGCGCCAATCGCAGTTGGTCGTCATCGAGATCAGGCCATTCTGGACGGCCTGGAACCTGTCCCTGTACGCGCGCGCTGCCATACCGTGTGCGCGCAGGATCGTGTGGGCTACCACGTATGGTTCCGCGTTCGAGGTGCGGCCGGGAGCGAATATCCCCTGCCCGTGTCCCAGAATCGACGTGACCCAGGGCTCGTTGAACGTCGTCCAGTGTGTGACGCGGTCTCCGAAGCGGTTGAAGCAGAGAACGGCATAGTCCCTGTAGATCTCCGCGAGCGCCGGGTTCATCCAGCCGTCGAGTTCCAGTTGGAGCGCCAGCGGAAGGTCCCAGTGATACAGCGTCACCCACGGCGTGATGCCGTGCGTGAGCAATTCGTCGATCAGGTCGGAATAGAAGCGGATCCCCTCTTCATTCGGGGTACCACGTCCGGCCGGCAGAATTCTTGACCACGCGATGGAGAACCTGTACGCCTTGAGCCCCAGAGCTGCCATAAGCGCGACATCATCCTTCCAGCGGTGGAGATGGTCGCATGTCACATCGCCTGTTGAGCGATCGGCGATTTTGCCTGGTGTGTGGGCGAAGGCATCCCATATGGAAAGGCCTTTGCCGCCTTCAAGCCAGCCGCCTTCGATCTGGTAGCTGGCAGTCGCGGCCCCCCAGGCAAACTCTTTCGGGAAGGTCAGCATGGGCGTCAGTGCTCCTCAGCATCATGGAATGTGATGGACAGGGAAAAAACAGCAGAAGTGCCGGCGGTGTGCTCTGTAGTCAGGAGCGGGATCTTCCTCCGGGTCGTGGCCTTCTCGCCGGGCCGCTGCGTCGCGGTACACGCGAGGCCTTCTTGCGGGGCTCCACGGTCCCTTCCGGGAGTGGTGGCAGTGGCTGGAGCAATTCGGCATCAGGGTGGACTGCCGGGAGGGACCGGCCGATAAATTTCTCAATTTCGGGGATCTGATATGACTCCGTTTCCGTGGCAAAGCTCACTGAGGTTCCGATCGCTCCTGCACGGCCGGTGCGACCGATGCGATGCAAATAATCCTGGGCATCCATCGGGAGGGAAAAATTCACCACATGGCTCACACCGGCGATGTGCAGACCGCGGGCGGCGACATCTGTTGCAACGAGCACTTTGAATCGCCCGTTACGGAATGCTTCAAGGGTCTTCACGCGCTGATCCTGCGATACATCACCTGACAACAGCCCGCATTTGATCTCATACGCGGTCAAACGGTCTTTGAGGAATTGGGTCTCGTCCCGCCGGTTCGCAAAGACCATGACACGTTCCAGCTTGCGGACGGTGATCAGGTTGTACAGCACCGTAAACTTTTCCTCGTCGGTGGTAATGAAGACCACCTGGTCAATTGACGCGAGCGTCATCGCCTGTGGAGGGGTCACATCGACATGCACCGGGTCGCGCGTCCAGGCAACGGCAAGGCGTTGCACCTCCGGCGTCAGGGTCGCGCTGAAGAACATCGTTTGGCGTTTCCCTTTCATCGGAGTGCTCTCGATAATCCGGCGCACGTCCGGGATGAAACCCATGTCGAGCATTCGGTCCGCTTCGTCGATCACGAGGATCTCGACGCTGCTCAGATCGATGTTGCCGTTGCGTTTGAAATCCAGCAGCCGACCGGGAGTGGCGGCAACAATATCCACAAATTCATCCTTCAGAGTGTTCTGTTGCTTCCTGTACTCCATGCCGCCGAACACAGCCATCGTTTTGGACGTCGTGTACTTCGAGAGTGACTTTGCGTCCTTGTCGATCTGGAGCACGAGTTCACGTGTGGGCGCGAGGATCAGGGCGCGCGGTGTTCCTCTCTTGCGCGGCTTCGGGGCAGGTGTCCTGCTGAAATGGGTGAGTATCGTGATAAGGAATGCCGCCGTTTTGCCGGTGCCTGTTTGTGCCCGGCCGGTGGCGTCAGCGCCCGAGAGAGTCTTCTCGAGAATCCCCGCCTGGATGGGTGTGCAGTACTGGAAGCCGAGGTCAGAGATCGCACGCATCACTTCGGGTGGAAGGTTGAGGTCATGGAAACGGACCTTTCCTTCTTCGGCAGGGACGCTGAACTCCGCCGGATTCCAGAGTACCGGAGGCTGGCGGGGTTCCTGGGTCTGCCGCGGCGGTTGCCGCCGGGGTCGCTCTTGCTGCGCTTGCCGTTCCGGGCGTGGGCGGGGTGAGGTGTGGGTATCGCGTTTCTGGCCGGGTGGCGGTGCAGGGCGTGACGGCGTCACGCGCCCCTGCGGCGCACGCCTCGTGCGGGTTCGCTGCTCGCGGATCGCCGGGGACGGCGGATTCTGAGGGGGAATTATTGGGGTGCCGGAGGATTTCTTGCCTGAGCCGGCAAGCTTCTTGATCAAATCACCAATCTTTTTGAGGACAGTCAATGGGTGTGAGAACTCGCTTTCTGGAAGTGCACGGATGATATACAACGTACCGCATTATCGTGCGAGTTTCAAGCACAAAGGGGGGGTACTATTGATTCCCCTTTCTGAGGCACGACCGCATTGCGGCGCCTGTCGCACCGGCCACGCCACCGGCGATGGCTGCAATGGCACACGTGAGCGGCACGAGTACCCATCCACTGCCCAGGTTGAGCATAAGGGCAACCCGGGCCGCGATGATTTCACTTTGCGTGAGAAACAGAGCCAGTGCCGCGAGTATCCAGACGGCGCCGGCACTCACCGCGCCCATCACGAGCGCATGGCAGGCCGGCATTGGAGATACAAAAGCCACCAGGAGAGGGATCACCATGGCCCACCACCAGTAAGGGGTTGCCGCCTGGAGAATGAGAATGAGGGCGGCCGATATGATCGTCTTTATCATTTGGACCCCCTCATCTCTGTTTCACCCACAATTCGATCATTATTCCGGTTGGGATCATTCAAGAATACGAGCTGATGGTAGCTCCCCTTCATCCACGTGTCCACGGAATTGTCATAGAAGACCGAGCCGGGACTTCCGGACTGTCCCCCCGGGTAGACCCCCCACCCTACCGGTGACGTGCCGAGCTCTACCGCCATTCGCCACGAGGGACCACCGGTCCGGCTGATGGCGTTCACCGTGTTGTAGTTGCCGGAGGTTGGGAGCTCCGATCTTCCGAGACCGGGGATCTGCGCAAGATGCCGTATGGAGGTCCCGCGAGATTTCCCCCATGCCCAGTTGTCACTGAACGGTCCAAATTCTTTCGTCAGTTGCAGCACGGCGACAGAGAACGCGTTCCGAACGATCTCACCCAACGTTTCAACCCTGGATGTGGTGCGGTCGTCCACGAACTGGCTCCCGGGATCCGAGAGCAGCAGGTGCAGCGTGACGTCGGCCCTGGGCTGCATGAGCATCACCCCATCCCTGCGGAGATCATCCTGCCAAACGCCTGTTTCGATCTCCCTCCACCAATACTCAAAGACCTGCGGGGAAATCAAGCGGGGGGCATAGTCGTATTTCCAGCCCTGCAACTCCGTGAACGCCTTCGCCTCTTCAGTGCGTAAGGAATTCCCGTCGACGAGAGACAGGAGCAGGGGCAATGCCTTTGCGGCTCGAGGATTGACGATGTCAATCTGGAGCGCTTTCATATCTTCGATGGTCGCCTTCTGCGCATCCCGGAGCCGGTCGTTGATTCGTGTCGAGCGTTCGAAACCCGCGTAGTTCCAACCGAGATAGTACGGATAGGTGCTGTCGGCCGGAGGTTGATTGGCTGAACTCACAAAGCCCTGTGCGGGATTGAACACGTGGGGCAGGTGTGCGCGTGGCACCCACCCATGCCATTCGTCCGCTGGATCTTTCCCATCCAGGAGGAACTTTCCCTGGTCCTTTCTACGGAGCGGCAATTTCCCATTGTGCCAGATGGCGATATTGTTGTCGGCATCTGCGTACACGAAATTCTGAGCGGGGCAGTCATAGCCATGCAATGCGCGCACGAAGTCGTCGTACGAATCGGTCATATTCATCTTGAGAAACGCATCGATCGCGTTGGATGAGTCAAGTGCAGTCCACCGCATGGCGTACCCGGAGGGAATCCGCTGATCCGGCAGCCGTTCCCCGGGCCGTGCGACAACCGGGCCGTGATGGGTGTACACGACAGTCTCCACAACAGCAGGGCCTCCCCGTACGCTGATGATCTCTTCGCGTTTGTGTGTCGGGTGCCACAGGCCGGCGTGGAGGTATTCATTCAGAGAAGAATCTTTGAATGTGATCTCATACCAGTCAAGCACATCCGATCCGGCGTTTGTCTCGCCGAAGGCGATCGTCTTGTTGAAGCCTATGAGCACTCCCGGCCAACCCGGGGTTGAGACTCCATAGACGTTGATTTCGGGGGAAGTCAGCTGTACTTCGTACCAGATCGAAGGGAGTGTGAGGCCAAGGTGCGGATCGCTGCACAGTATGGGCCGCCCCGATGCCGTGCGTGAGCCGGAGAGTGCCCAGTTGTTGCTCCCAATGAACAGGTCGGCCTCCTCAACTTCCCCTTCAGCGATCGCAGCGGTACCGGGGATTCCCCCCGTCATGCTGCTGGCCTCAGGGGATTCCCCCATCATCGTGAGGGAATCAGGAGACCACTCCATCTTCGTGCTGGCATCGGGGGATCTTCCCCTCATTGTGCCGTCATCGGGCAATCCCCCCCTCATCGTGCCGGCTCCAGGAAACCTTTCCGTCTTCGTAATGGCTGACGGGTGCTCAGGAGTCTCTCTGCTTGAAGAAATTCCTCCGGGCAGTGGAGCGAACTTCCAGGGGGTTCCTTTCGGGATCACCGGATCCGCGAACGGGAGGACATCGGGGTACAGGATCGACGTCAGGCTGTCGCCCAGGATATCGCGGGCGCGTGTCAGGGCGGCGTCGTTGTTCGAAAAGGAGAGTGTCAGTGCGAAATTGGAAAAGATGAGTGCGCTTTTGAGGGACGTCCACATCTCCGGGCTGTAGTCAAAAATCTTGAATTCCAGGGGAACGTGGCGTTCTTCGAGATCATTGATCCATGCGTTGACTCCTTCGCCAAAAGCTTCTGTGGCGACGTGCATGAACGGGTCTGCCTGGTGATTTCGCATGACGAGTTCCGCCGCGACACCCAACCCAATGCGTCGGTTGAAGCGATCCAGTTCGAGCGTGCGGGCACCGAGGACCTCGGAAAGGCGGCCCGCTGCGGCCCGGGCCTGGAAGTCCATTTGCCAGAGACGGTCTCTCGCCACGCAATATCCCTGCGCAAAGAAGAGGTCATGCACATTGCGCGCGAAGATGTGGGGGACATGCCGGTCATCCCACAGAATGCGCACCGTCTCGTGCAGGCCGCTCAGTTCGAGAGTTGCAGGAAGCTCATCGGTGGAGCGGCTGTTTTGCCAGAAGCCTGCGAACGGGTTGAGGAATTTGCCCGGCGCGGGGATGGGGCCGTACCTCCAGTTCAGGAGGAAGAAAAGAGCCCCGGTCAGCAGGCACAAGGACAGCGGACGGATCCATTTCATCGCGTTGATGAGGAGATTGTCGCGGAATATTGTCTGGGGCAATTTCTGCTGCAGGAGGAGTTTGCGGTATGGACCATGTACCTATGCACGTTTGCCGGTCAGGTCACACGGACGGTCCACTGCGCGTTCGTTCACTTGAGCAGGAATTCCTTCATGAACATAATCGTGGCATAGAACTCAAAGTCAGCGTTGCTCTTCTTTCCAAAGCCATGCCCCTCGTCTTTTGCCATGAGGTACCAGACGGGGGTTTGCCGACCCTTGAGCGTTGCCACAATCTGCTCCGACTCGCTTGCCGGAACACGAGGATCGTTCTTCCCCTGGATCACAAACAGTGGTTTTGCGATCTTTGCTGCGTTGTTCAACGGTGCAATCTTCTGCAGGAACGCACGCATTTTCGGGTCACGCTCATCGCCGTACTCCACCCGCCGGAGATCCCGGCGATACGGCTCGGTCCGTTCAAGAAACGTGACAAGATTTGACATCCCTACGATGTCTACGGCGCACCGAATTTTGTCGGCATACATGCTTGCCACGGCGAGTGTGGCATGGCCCCCGTAGCTCCCTCCTGTGACCAGGATCCGGTCCCCGTCAAGTCCGGGTTGTTGCTTGATCCAGTCGAGCAGCGCCTCCAGATCCCTATAGGAACCCTCCCGCAGGAAGCCATTGTCGAGTTTCAGGAACGACTTCCCATATCCTGATGACCCTCGTATGTTCGGAAAGACAATGGCGTTGCCCATCTCATTGAGATAGTAGTTGTACCTTCCCAGGAAACCAGGCTGGAACTGCCCTTCGGGGCCGCCGTGGATATCCACTATGACAGGGCGTTTACCCTGGAACTTTGACGCCGGCATGTACAAGAACCCAGAGATCATCTTGCCGTCAAATGTCTGCCACTTGACGAGTTCGGGTTGTGAAAAGTTGTCAGTGTTCAGCCCGCCCGTTTCGCTTTGTGTCCACCGCTCAATCTGCCCTGAGACCATGTTCAAGGAATACACGTCCGCCGTCGAGCGTGCCGATGAGAGGTTGAATCCGAGGTGGATATTGTCCTCGTGCCATTGGATGTTGGAGACCTGCCCGAACGGCAATTCCGGCATGGGGAGATCTGTGTGGGTTCCGGTTTCCATCACGTGGAGCACACCCACGCCGTCTTCGTTCGTCACATAGGCCAGCTTTGTCCCGTCTTTGCACAAATCAAATGTGGAGACGTCCCAGTTGATATGGGATGTCAGGTAAGAGTGCTTCCGGGTGCGCAGGTCTATGACTGCCAAGCGCATGAACTCGCTTGCATTGTCCGTCGTAGTGTAGATACTCTTGCCGTCAGCGCTGAATTTCCCTCCGCTATAGGCGACCTGCCCTGTTCCCTTTTCGGTGAGGAGCGTCTTAGCACCGGTGGCGGCATCGAAAAGCCAGAGGTACGACTCATTGATGGAAACCTCTTCCTGTGCAAGGATGGTTTTTCCATCCGGAGACCAGTCGAGTGTCCCCCAGGCTTCCCCCTTGTCGAGTTGGGCCAGGATCCGCCCGCCGTCAGGGTTGGTCGGATCCATGATGTAGAAATCATAGTCCTTGCCGTTCCGCTTGGTTGAGGCGTAGACAAGGCTGTCGCCTTTTCGAGACCATGCGCCGGGCATATTGCGTGACTTCCCGTCCGTCAGGAGTGTAATGGCCCCGGAGCCAAAGTCGTAGCGGAAGATCTGGAACCACTCCCCTCCACCCACATCCTTCACAAAGAGGAAATAGTCGGCGCGCGCAGGAGGGAATCCCCCGCCGAAGATGCGTTCAGGAAAGAATGTAAGCTGGGTACGGGCGCCTCCTGGGAACTTTATGTAGTGAAGCTGCGATGAATTGCCGAATCGTGTGCTGACAAGCATTTCCTTCAACTTCGGGTTCCAGCTCTGCAGCCATGCGGAGCGAAACTCAGTATAGCGTCCGACCTGCTCTGCGATCGTCGAGGGAACCGGTGGAATCCCGTCAATGACGAGGTTCTCACCCGGCACAACGGTCTGGGGTGTCTGTGAGAAAGCCAGCGCCACCGCGAGGGGAATTGCTGCAACGAGTATGCGCCAATACTGCATGATCAACCTCCATCTTTGTTGGCAACAATCGGGTGCCCGTGGCTGGATGCGCGAGGCGAACCACGCCGCGCGCATGGAAAGCCTCACGTGAAGCGACGTGGGTGTGGCGTAGTCAGTCCTCAGACGTGTATAGGAGGGGATTCAGAATGCTCGCCGCCGGATCGTCAGCCTTCAGACCGGGCAGGAATTCTTCCATGTCAACACGCCGGTGTTCATGATTGGGATACATGACGCGCGTCCCATCAGCGAAGTAGCTCACTGCGAGCGCTTCCCTGCGGGTGTCGCTATCGTTGCCAGATGTCGAGTGCAGGATCTGGCCCGAGTAGACACATGCGTCACCCGCGTTCATCACATAGCTCACCACCGGTATCTTGTGGTTTCTGATGATGCGGTCGAAGAGCTGGTCGGCTTCATATGATGGAGGGACTTCGGGGAACTGCCCTGCGCGATGCGTACCAGTGGCAAACCGTATCGCAGCCATATTGAGGGTGATGTCGACAAGTGCAATCCACAGCTTCATTGTGTGATGGGTGGCCAGTGGCCAGCTGTAGTGATCCTTGTGCCACGGCGTGGGATACCCTCCCGGCTCCTTCACGAGCGCCTCATCATGATAGAGCCGCACTCCCTTGACACCCATCAGCGTGGCGGCAATCCTCGCGAATCGCTTCGAGAGAACAAACTCGCGAATCTCATCGCTCTTCCGCCACACATTTGAGACGTATTCAAGCAGCGGCCTTGATTCATCCTGCGTCACCATCACATCACGGGTACTCGAGCACTCGTCGGCCAGCTTTGTGATCAGGGGGCCATAGTATTGAATTTCGTCGGGCGTGGCCACGCCGCGAAGAAGAATATGTCCGTCCCTACGGAAATTCGCACACTGTGCGACATCGATTGGAAAAACGCTGGCAAGATCGAAGGTTATCGTTTGCATGCGCAGCCCTCCGCATTGTACCGCGGCAACTTCTGCTTCGAATCAAAGAGCTCTGGTGGGTAGTGGAAATGTATCGTTCTCGCGTAACATTGTCAAGACAAAGGTCGCCTGACGACGGGTCTCCTGACGACGGATCTCCTGACGACGGATCTGAAGATACTACTTCATCAGCACGAACGTGCGCGTCTGGTCGTAACTTTGCCCTGATGCTGCCGCAGGATCATTTGTGTGCAGCCGGTAGAAGTACGTTCCCGATGAGAGCGTGTATCCAACTCCCCCGAATGCAGTGCCCGCTCTGGCGGAAAGCTGCACTTCGTGGTACCCTGCGTCCTTTTCCTCATCGACCAGGGTTGCCGCGTGCTGGCCGAGCGTGTTGTAGACTGTGAGCTTTACGTGCGCACGTCTCGGCAGGGCGTAACGGATGGTGGTGCTCGGGTTGAAGGGGTTGGGATAGTTCTGATACAGTGAAAAGTCCGTTGCCACTCCCTCTCCGCGGGAGGAAGTAACATCACCGACCGAAACCCTTATCGGCTCATGATATGCCGTCGTACCATCAAGATCTACCTGCTTGAGCCTGTAGTACCATACACCTGCCCCCACCCCCGTGTCAGTGAAGCCATAGTCATGCGGTTCGATGGTCGTACCGTGTCCGGCGACAAAGCTCCCGGGAAGTGCTGTGAATGTCACAGGCTGATCCGGAGCCCGCTCAACCTCAAAACCGTAGTTGTTGGTTTCGCTGAGCGTTCGCCAGTAAAGCTGCACGCGGTCAATTCCTGTTGCCAGGCCGGTGAACTGTGCAAGCTGCACGGGGACTGGTTCGGTGGGCGCGACCTCCACATCACCGAATGTGGCATCTACGTAATGTGACAGGAGCAGCAGGGAACCGCGTGCCGCCTTTTTTGCCTGGTCCAGGTATATGAGATCCCATACGGCCGGTTCCGGCGTGCCCTGATGCCAGACACGGAGCGAATAGAGGTCCCCATTAGCCTGTGTCCGGACCTGCATCTTGTAGAGCATCGTCTGACCAAGGGGGATCGTCCCCCCGCTCGTATCGTGGACATCCGTCCAGATCTCCAGACGTTCGCCCCCGTTCTGTGCAGTATTGAACGCATACATACCCAGAGCGCCTGATGGATAGTATCCGGTCTTCGGCTGCCATCCGGCAAACGGATCGTCGGTGTGGCCGATCCATCTGAGAAAAATGCCAACTGCAGGTTGGCCGCTTGTCGGATTGTATCCCGCAGGATTGATGCTGTGCATGGTAATCGGAACGGTCACCTGGTAGTCCGTCCACGTGGTGTCTCCGATCGCGATCAGACGATCGTAGCCCAGGTCTACGTTGCGGACGCCGCCGCTTTCGAGAAACCACTGTCCATCGACGACTTGCGCAGAGGCCATGATATCTGGTGATGAGCTCCATGAGACTGTGCAGGGAATCGGCCAGTGTGTGCCTGATTGATACCTCACGACCACAGTATCCTTCGTGAAGTTCCCCTGCGACGCGGCAGTCACCACAACTCTGTTGGAATCCGGGAGCGGACTGAGTTGGGACCACGAGAGGTCAATATTGAAGTCCCCGTTGTTGAAGAGGCGTCGCGTATCCGGTCCGAGTCTGAGCTTCCGGGATGGACCACCATTCAGTGAGTACGTGAGTGAATCGATCCCGCTCGGGTTGTTCACATTGCCCAGGACATTTGCCCAGCGCTGGGGGACACCTACCGTACGAAACGTCAGCCGCTTACCATAGAAAAACGTGAAGGTTGTCTGTGCGGTGACAGAATGCCCGGGAGATGTGGAGACCTCTTGCGCGTTTCCCGGGTGAGCCGGTGGCATGACCAACAAGAAAACCACCGAAAACAGGGTTGTTCTATTGAGTTTCGTGACGAGCCCCACTCAAGTGTGAAACAGAATGTCACTGTAATGACGCCGTCCTTAATGAGGGAATTCGCCTGATCTTATGCAAGCGCATCTCCTGCAAGCATCTCGTGCAAGTGATTACTGCAGTGTCTCCTGCAAGTGTGTCTCCTGCAAGTGTGTCTCCTGCGATTGTGTCTCGTGCAAGTGTGTCGTACAAGTGAAACCGGGCGTTGACTCTCCCCTTATCCTGCCGTATCTTTCCCCCAGACCAGAGGCCCGCGATGATCGGCAAGACCATCTCTCATTACACGATTCTGGGCAAGCTTGGCGAAGGGGGGATGGGCGTTGTGTACAAAGCCGAAGACGCCCATCTGAAGCGCACAATCGCCCTGAAATTCCTTCCACCCGAACTCACGTCTGATGACGAGGCTAAAAAACGCTTCATCCATGAAGCGCAAGCCGCCTCGGCACTCCAGCACAACAACATCTGCGTGATCCATGACATCGACGAGACTCCGGACGGCCAGCTGTTCATTTGCATGGAGTACTACGATGGGGAGACCCTCGACAGGAAGATCGGGCGTTCGCCCCTCACAATCGAAGAGGCCGTCAACACTGCCATTCACATAGCTAGTGGTCTTGGTAAGGCCCATGAGCACGGGATAATCCACCGTGACATCAAGCCCGCTAATATCATGGTCACCGGTGACAGCGGTGCAAAGATCCTCGACTTCGGTCTTGCAAAACTCTCCGGCCGGTCGAAGCTGACCAGATCCGGGACAACGCTGGGAACGTTGGCATACATGTCACCCGAACAGACCAGGGGCGAGGAGATCGACCGCAGATCCGATATCTGGTCGCTGGGCGTGATCCTCTATGAGATGGTTGTCGGAACCCCACCGTTCAAGGGGGACTATGAAAATGTTGTCGCCTACGAGATTGCCAATACGGCGCCAGTGCCCGTGACCTCTCTCCGCACCGGGGTGCCGATGGACCTCGAGCGTATCATCGACAAAGCTCTGACAAAGTCGGCGGATGAGCGCTATCAGCACATAGACGAAATGCTTGTTGACCTGAAGCGGCTCAGCAAGGAATCGAAGGATTCTTCTGTTATCAGCCAGCACCCTGCCCCGGCGGCCCCGAGAAAACCGATACGGAAGAAGATACTTCTCCCAGCAGCTCTGCTCGTTGTGTTCGTCGGGGCGTTCTTCCTGGCGAAGCCGCTCCTGTTCGATGATATCCTCATTTCAGAGCCCAAACCCATTGCGGTCATTGCGTTTGTCAATCAGACCGGGGACCAGTCTTACGACTACCTCCGCGAGGCCATACCGAACCTGCTCATCACAAGCCTCGAACAGTCGAAATTCCTAAGGGTGATGACGTGGGAGCGGATGAATGATGTCTTGAAGCAGATGGGAAAGACCGGAACTGGTCTCATAGACAAAGAACTGGGATTCGCACTCTGCGAACGTGAGGGGGTTCATGCGATCGTCATCGGTTCTTTTATCAAGGCAGGAGAGACCTTTGCCACCGACGTAAAGGTGCTTGACGTCGGCACCAAGGAACTCATGAAAACGGCCAGTGCTCGTGGTGAGGGAGTGCAGAGCATACTCGATGTGCAGATCGACCAGCTCAGCAAGGACATCGCCCGGGGGGTCGGCCTGTCGCAGCGGAAGGTCGAGTTGGCGCCGTCGCAGATTGCCGAGGTGACGACATCCTCCATGGATGCCTACAACCTTTTCCTGCGTGGAAGAGACGAACACGAGAAGCTCCACTATGTTGACGCCCGAAGACTCTTTGAGAAGGCCGTAGCCCTGGATTCGAATTTCGCTCTGGCGTATCACTACCTTTCCAGGGCTTGTGGCGCGCTGATCGATGTCCCTGGCAGTAGAATGGCCATTGAGAAGGCGAAAGCACTCTCCGCAAGAGCCCCGGAAAAAGAACGCCTCGCCATCGAAGCCCGGTACGCCACGGTAATCGAGAGGAATCCCCTGCAGCGCCTGGCCCTTCTCGAGGAGATGGTAAGGAAATACCCACAGGAAAAGCGATTCCACGACGAACTCGCTCAGACCTACCAGGCCAGGGGCATGGTTCACGAAGCTCAGATGCAATATGAATCGGCGATCCAGCTGGACCCGGACTTTGCTTCCCCCACGAATGGCCTTGCGTACATTTACGCGGCACAGGGGCACTACGAAAAGGCGGTCGAAGCGTTACAGCGGTATGCGACGCTCTCGCCCGGGGACGCGAACCCATTCGATTCGATGGGCGAGATTTATCTCCAGATGGGAAACCTTGATGAATCCATCGCCAGGTACCGCGAGGCGTTGCGCGTGGAACCCTCTTTCTACGCTGCCTACAGAAGTCTGGCTTACGTCTATGCGCTGAAAGAAGAGTACACCGAGTGCCTCCTGCTGGTGGACAGCGTGATCAGCGCGGCACCGACAACTGCTCTCAAGGCGGAGGCAATGCTGTGGAAAATTTCTTATCTCAATAGTGTGGGCGGATACCGGGAATCGTCGCGTGAAATTGACCGGGTGGCCGGATTGATTCCTCGATTGGGGGGCCGCACTCTAAGCGCCCCCTTGCACTTCGTAAATGGTGTGAACTCCCTGAAGCGCGGAGACGTAGGCAAAGCACGAAAGGAATTCGCGGCATTCCACAGCGTCTACAGTGAGAACAGTCCTCGCACTCCCGTCTGCAACATGGCCCTCTGGGATTTCTTTCAAGGCGTTGTCTTTCTTCATGAGGGGAACAACGACTCAGCCCGGGCGCACATTGGGGAGCTGCGATCACAGCTTAATTCTCTTGAGTCTCTTAAAGGTACGATCAGGATGATGGCCGGGATTCTCGAGGGAGAGCTGTTGCTCGCAGAGGGCAAGCCTGACAGCGCCATTCGCGTGTATCGCGAGACCCCTGTTGAAGGCCCCTCCATGGGTGTTGGCTGGCGGATGCCCCTCTACAATGTTCCGGCAATAAGAGACGTTGTGCCGCGTGCGTTCCAGATGAAAGGGCAACTCGACAGCGCTATTGTTGAATACGAACGGCTGCTCCGGATTGACCGGAGCACCAAAGACAGGCGCCTGATCCAACCGCTCTATCATTATCGCCTGGCGCGGATCTGCGAGCAGAAGGGAAAAGTTGAGCAAGCCGTTGCGGAATACAGAAGATTCCTTGATCTGTGGAAGGACGCGGATAAAGGTCTGCCGGAAGTGACCGATGCGCAAAACAGACTCCGGGATTTGATGCGCCGGAACCGCAGATAAAAAACACTTCAACTTCTCAAGTGACGCTACCTCGCGAATCAGGGTAATGATCGGCTCCAGAGTCTCCCACTACGAAATACTTGATCACCTCGGCGGTGGCGGGATGGGCGTTGTGTACAGGGCCCGGGATCTCGCACTCGATCGCACCGTCGCTTTGAAATTCCTCCCTCCCGAACTCACGCGCGACCGCGAAGCTAAGCAGCGGTTCATCCATGAAGCGAAGAGCGCTTCGGCGCTTGACCATCCGAACATCTGTACCATCCACGAGCTGGGAGAAACCGGGGAAGGACAGGTGTTCATTGCAATGGCCTGCTACGGGGGCCAGACCCTGCGGAAGAGGCTGGAGCGAGGTCCGCTCGAACTCGATCACGCGGTGGCTCTGGCCATGCAGATCGCCTCCGGGCTGTCAGCAGCCCACGAGGGTGGGATAATTCACCGGGACGTCAAGCCGGCGAATATCATCATTACGGACGATGGCACGATCAAGATCATCGACTTCGGCCTGGCGAAGCTCCTGGGTCATGCTTCGCTGACGAAGGCTGGTTCAACGCTGGGCACTGCGGCATACATGTCTCCCGAACAGGCTCGCGGGGAAGAGGTCGACGCCCGTACGGACGTCTGGTCTCTGGGAGTCGTGATCTACGAGATGCTGGCAGGCAAGCTCCCCTTCTCCGCAGAACACGAGCAGGCAATCCTCTACAGGATCCTGAATGAAGATCCTGAACCGCTGACAGCATACCGCCAGGACATACCTGTAATGCTTGCGAGAGTGATTGAGCGAGCGATGCAGAAGGATACGGTCGCGCGGTACGCTTCAGCAGCCGAGCTGCTTCATGACCTCAACCTCTCCCGGAGCGGCGAAGGCACTCACCCTCCAGCTCCGGACACGTTTGCGTCGATCGCGGTTCTGCCGTTCGAAGACTTGAGCCCTGAACATGACCAGGAATTCTTCTGCGACGGCGTTGCTGAGGAACTCATCAATGCGCTGACGTGTGTAAGAGGTCTTCGTGTTATTGCACGAGCATCCTCGTTTTCGTTCAAGGGTCAGCGGAAGGATATACGGGAGATCGGAGGGAAACTTGGCGTCGGCGCTCTCCTCGCCGGGAGTGTCCGGAAGGCCGGCCGCCGCCTTCGGATCACGGCCCAGCTGACAACAGTCCAGGACGGCTCAAACCTCTGGTCGGAGAGGTATGACCGGGAGCTCGAAGACATTTTTGCCATTCAAGATGAGGTATGTATTTCGATTCTTGAACACCTCAAAGTGACGCTCATGCACGGCGAGCGATCCAACCTGGCGAAACGCCGTGCGAGCGACCAAGAGGCATACAACCTGTACCTCAAGGGACGATTCTTGTTCAATCAGCGGAAGCACGAAAGCGTTGCGAAGAGTGTCGAGTACTACACTCAGGCTATCGCCAGGGATCCTGCCTTCGCCCTTGCCTACGCCGGACTGGCGGAGTCGTCCGAGGCCCTCGGAAGCTGGCGCGATATCCCTATGGAGAACGCATTCGACGAGGCTCGAAAGGCAAGCCAGGCCGCACTCCGGTTTGACGATACTCTGCCGGAAGCACACGTAGCGGCCGGCCTTGTCAATCTTTTCTGTAACTGGGACTGGGCAGCGGCCGAAAGTGAATTCCAACGCGCCCTTGCGTTGAACCCTGGCTGTGCCGAGGCACATCATATGCGTGCCCATTACCTGGAACTGATCGGGAAGTTCGACTCGGCCCTTGTGGAAATCAATCAGGCCCTCTCATTAGAACCTGTTGTCCCGGGTCTCGGTTCGTGTGCCGCACAAATTCTCTTCCACGCCCGCCGGTACGATGAGTCAATCAGGCAATCGTATGCGACCCTGGAAATGGCTCCCGCGTTCTCCGGGCTTTATGGTTGGATAGGGCCCGCATTCGTGAAGAGCGGACGGCTTGACTCGGGACTGGCAGCACTCAAAGAAGGACTCCGGTTGCTCCCGGAGGATCCCCGGCTTCTTGCCTTGTATGGATACACCTGTGCTGTTTCACGGAATGTCCAAGAGGCGGAAACGTGCCTGTCCAAATTGAACGAACTCTCCGAAGTGAAGTACGTGGATCCCTACTACAAAGCGTGGCTCGTGGAGGCGCTTGGAGACCGAACCGCCGCTTGCGACCTGTTGGACAGAGCTTACCGTGAGCATTCGGGCTGGTTGCCATGGATGGCAGTTGACCCGCTTCTTGAGGGCTTGCTTACCGACCCCCGGGTAATCATACTTCTGGAACGTCTCGGACTCAACTTTGCCCCATTTGACGTTTGATCCAGATGCGAACAATCAGCGTCCGTCGTATGCCCGCTTCAATTCTCCCAGATCGAGCTTTTTCATTTGAAGCATCGCCTGCATCACCCTCTGTGACTTCTGAGGATCCTTGTCAGCCAGCATCTGAGTCATGGCGATCGGAACGATCTGCCATGAAAGCCCGTACTTATCTTTTAGCCAGCCGCATTGCTGAGCGTTCTTGTCGCCGCCTTCGGAGAGTTTCTTCCAGTAATGATCTACTTCTTCCTGGGACTCGCAATTGACCACAAAGGATACCGCTTCCGTGAATTTGAACACCGGCCCGCCGTTTAGTGCCGAGAACTTCTGGCCTTCCAGCTCGAAATCCACAACCATGACCGATCCGGCCGGCCTGCCGGAAGCCTTCGCACTCGCTTCATCATACCGGACAATTCTGCCGATCTTCGAATTCTTAAAGATCGAGGCGTAGTACCTCACAGCCTCTTCGGCCTGCGTGTTGAACCACAAGAATGGAGCGATCTTTTGCATGTTGCTCTCCACAATTACTTCTGCTGTGGATATGTGTAGTTCACCATCCACTGAATTCCAAATCTGTCTGTCAGCATGCCGTTCGTTGCACATGCCTTCTCTTGCTTGGGCGCGTCACGCCGGAAATAGGGGCAGGACGGTCCCCAGCTTATGGACTCTTGTGTTTTGCCACCTCCGCCGAGACCAGGGAGCTCTCTGCGACTTCCTGGACGTCAGCAGGAAAATCCGATACTTCGAACACCTGTCTAACCTCGATCGCGTCGCCGTCATGTGCAGGACAGCGTCTGGCCCACTGGATCGCCTCTTCTTTTGAATTCACCTGTATCATCCAGTAGCCGCCGAGCACCTCGTTCGTTTCAGTCAAAGGTCCGTCAGTAACGGTTGTCTTCCCCCTAGAAAACGAGATCCGTGCACCCTTTCCGATAGGGTGCAGGCCATCAAGTGTAATCAACGCACCGGCCTTCGCAAGGTCCTCGTTGTATTTCATCATCTCTGCGACGTCTGCGGCGCTCGGAGCAAAGTCAACTGCCACATTCTTGCCTTCCGCATTCTGGTAGATGCGTGGGATCATCAGCATCATGAATCGCATGGTTATGCCTCCTCTTTGATATGTGTAACAACGGTTTTCGGAAAAAAGCTCCCGCGCACCCCCTGGGCAGTTCCTTATTCAGAAGATCTTGAAATTCAGTACATTGGAATAGAAGGAGTTTCAGATCCCTCGCAAAGACGGAGAAAATGAGCGTGAGCACACCGAACTCGATGGACGATACCACGAAGTACCTCCGTACAGCCACTGCGGATGACCTGCCCACAATCATTCGACACCGTCGTCAGATGTATACCGACATGGGCTTCAGAGATGCGGCATCTCTCGATGCGATGGAGGCGACGTCAGCGCCATGGATCAAAGCCGGCCTGGAGAACGGTACGTACCGGGGCTGGCTCATTGAAACCCCCGACGGCGTAGTCGCAGGCGGAGGAGTGGTCGTACACGAATACCCCTCCTCACCACGAGATTCAGGCACACGCCGTGCATACATCCTCAACATGTACACCGAGCCGCAATATCGAAAGCGCGGACTGGCGAGGTTGATTCTGGAGGTTATGATCAATTGGTGCAGGGAACAGGGATTCGGCTGGGTGTCGTTGCACGCCAGCGACGAGGGGCGCCATCTCTACGAGAGCCTGGGTTTCGAACCGACAAACGAATTGCGTCTTATGCTGAAGTGAAGAAAAATTCTTCCCCTGTCCGGGATCCTACCTTTCAATCGCCCGCTGCAAGACAATCGTGGTCACCTCCGCGGGAGCATGATAGCGGACCGGTGCAAGGGTGAGCCCTACACCATTGGTGACCACGATCGCCGTCGACCCCAGGTTGTAGGCCCCGCTGTAGAATTGCGTCTCACGCATGCTCGGTGTCAACGGAAAGCCGAGCGGGTGAAGGACAATCTGGCCGCCGTGTGTGTGGCCTGCGATGACGATGTTGTATCCCCTTTCCGCCGCGCGACTGATGATCCGCTCGGCCGGCTGATGGACCAGGAGGATCTTGGTGTCCGCATCCGGAGCGCTCTCCAGGATACGTTCGAGATTTGTTTCGTCCAGTCTCCGGCTGTAAATGTGCGTGAGTCCTGTTATCAGGACTCGCTTGCCCTTCCATTCCAGGATCCGGTGTTCGTTTTCCAAAAACACCCACCCGCATCTCATCTGAAAAGAGCGGATCGCCTCAGGAGAAGCCCAGAAATCGTGATCCCCCATCACCGCAATCGATGCCAGGGATCCCTTCATCCCGCACATCGCCTCTTCTGCTTTGCGGAGGTAGTCGGTTCCTCCTGTGACAACGTCTCCGGAAGAAAGCAACAATACAGGGTTGTGTTCTCGGACGATCCGGTGCACCTGAGCGATCTTGGAGTCACCGGTGTATCTGTCCACCTGGATGTCGCTCACTACCGAGATGCGGAAATCCTGGAATTCTCTTGGGAGGCCTTCCAGCTGCACACTCACCGTGTTGTCCCGTACGTGTGTTGTGTCGAGCAGAACACGAATCGGGACATACATAACCACGGCCGCCAGCAGTGCGAGTCGTGCATACGCAAGGACCACGCGCAACCGCTCAGGTCGCGCAGTGACACGCCGGGCAACAAAGCCCACGGCCTCAAGAAGAAGAAATGGAGCAATGAGCTCCAGGACAACGATCAAGCTGATCCACTGGGGATACAAAAACAGGTAATCGACTGTCGTTCCGGCATTCGTTAACTCCAACCGGTTTGCAGAGTGTCCAAGGAAATACAAGGTCAGAACAAGAACAGGAAAGCAGTAGAGCCAGGCAATCAGAAGGAGTACGATCCTTCTGGCGGACCTCTTCGACTCGGGACGCAGGACTCCGATCGCAGTGGCGGATCGGAGTCCAATATAGACATAGAGTGGCAACGCAATTGCGCTAATAGTCAGAACCGTCCGAATGGCCCATGGCATGGTGTGGAGTTATCCCGATATGGTCAAAGTGTGATTCATTGGATGCGACGTCACGTTTCTCTGCCCCATTAATCTACTCCGAAAATCCAGGATCTGCAATCGTTGGGTCACGATATCGAGTGGCCTGTACAATATCGACGAGCGAAGCGCCAGGCCACATAGATGGAACGGGAAGCTCTTTTCATGAGAACCTTCAGATACCAGCGCTGCTGGTTGTCGAGGACAGAACTGTCCCAATCCGGGGCGGCACAAGCGTTAGTTTGACTATGGTCGTTCCCTATCGTATTATACCATGGTACTGCTGTTCCTTGGTGCCGTAGGAATCGTACACGCCCGTGGAGATTCCCATGATCGGCCAGACTGTCTCACACTACAAGATCCTCGAAAAACTCGGCGAAGGCGGCATGGGTGTCGTCTACAAAGCCGAAGACCTCAAACTCACTCGCACCGTCGCACTGAAGTTCCTCCCTTCTGGCCTGGATGCCCACGAACCCGAGCGGGCACGATTCCTTCAGGAGGCCCGGGCCGCTGCCATCCTGAACCATCCCAACATCTGCACCATTCATGACATCCAGGAGCATGATGGACAGCAGTTCATTGTCATGGAATATGTGGAGGGAAAGACACTCAGGAAGAAGATTGAGGATGGAAGATTGAAGATCGAGGATTGCATCAAGTACGCAATCCAGATTGCTGAAGCCCTTCAGGAAGCCCATTCCCACGGCATAGTACATCGCGACATCAAGGCCGAAAACATCATGGTCAATACGAAAAACCAGGTGAAGGTGATGGACTTCGGGTTGGCCAAGCTGAGGGGATCGTTGAAACTCACTAAGACCTCGAGCACCATCGGGACGCTGGCCTATATGGCGCCCGAGCAGATTGAAGATGGTGAGGTGGATGCCAGATCTGACATCTTTTCGTTTGGCGTGGTGCTGTATGAAATGCTCGCGGGTCATCTTCCCTTCCGTGGGGAGCACGAGGCTGCAATGGTGTACTCGATCGTAAATGAGGAGCCGGAACCCCTGCAACGCTATGTGGCGGACGCGTCTTCAGAACTGCTGCACATACTCGACCGGGCTCTCGCGAAGGATCCCGAAGAGCGGTACCAGGCAGTCCACGAGATGCAGATAGATCTCCGGAGGCTGAAGAAGGATTCTACCAGAGTATTACGGCAGTCCCTTGGCGCTATACCAATCCCGGGGATAGGAGAATCAGTACAGACTTCGGAAGCCAAGAGTGGCTCGAGAAAACCATATTGGATAGCTGCGGCCGGTTTGGTAGCTCTTGTCGCAGCGGCCTCGTATGTTTTGCTCCGCCCGTCCCCGGTGCCGAATCTGAATCCTTCTATGTCAATCCATACGCTGGAGATCCCTTTCGCCCAGATTCAATTCCCAAGTCTGTCTCGAGACGGCAACTGGGTTGCGTTCGCGGCATGCGATGTTCGCAATGAGTGGGCAGTGTATTTTATGAACATTGCGAAACGTGATCCGCGACGCCTCACGACAGGGAATCTCAAGGATGTAGGATATGCCGAGATCTCTCCCGACGGGAGTGAAGTATTGTACGATTACTGGCCGGCCGGCAGGAATCCCGGTGTCTACGTAGTCTCATCGCTTGGAGGCACGGAACGCAGGATTGCAGAGCCTGGAGATGCGGCAAGGTGGCGACAGGATGGCCTTCTCATCGGCTACATCCGCCTGGGAGTGATGTATCGACCAAGTGAATCGGGGAGACGGGAGTTCTGGACAGTGAGGCCCGACGGGAGGGAGAATCATCTGGCATTCATCGACAGCCTGAGTAATGTTTCGGGCAACTACTGCTTTGACTGGTCCAGAGACGGGAAGTCAATTGCATGGCTGAGAACATTCCCTGGCTACGAAGAGATCATCATTCGTGATCTGGAATCAGGGAAGGAACACCAACTGACCTCGTACAAGAAGCAAATCACGGAACTTGCCTGGGCACCAAACGACCAAATTCTTTTCACTTCAAGCAGGGGCGGTAACACGAACATCTGGACAATTCCGGCATCCGGAGGCGAAGCTATTCAGGTGACAAAGGGAAGCGGTCCGGACCTCAGCGTGCGGGCCTCCGGTGATGCAAAGCGCTTGTTGTTCCTCGAGCAGCGAACGATTGCCCATCTATGGACGGTGGACATCGATGGGCGCAATGCTAAAGAGATAACCTTCGACGACCAGAATCTCAGCTGCCCATGTTTTTCGCCTGACAAGAAACAGATTTGCTTCCACATCAGTTCTGCCGATCTGTTACGTCCGAGTAGACACGTGTTTACCATACAGAGCGATGGGTCGAACCGCTCTCAATTGACGACGGGGGAAGCTATGCACTATTTGCCTGCCTGGTCTCCCGACGGCAAGTACATCATCTTTGGCTCGCGTAGAACTAATGATCCCGCGGACTCTTCGCGGCTCTACCTCGTCGAGGTGTCAAATCCGGCGACTCCAAAGCTTGTGGTGGAGGGTCTTGCCGCAACGTGGATCGACAAGGAGAGGTTTATTGCATCTTCAGGAATAGAAAGTATGCATGCGAATGTCTATTCCATCCATTCCTCCCGGCCAATCAAGGTCCTGGGAGATTCAGTGCTGGAAATTCCCCTTCACGATGGCAAGAATGTTCTCACCTGGGATGGGAAGGCGGGTCGGGAGGGGTGGTGGTTGACCACGACGGACACAGGGCCGGGTGTGCAGAGAAAAAAGATTTTGTCTTCCGATTACCTCTTTTCGGCATGGCCGTCTTCGAGCCTACGATACCTACTCTATATGAAAGGCAATGGAGAGGCATGGCGAATATCTCTTACGGATTTGAAGCAGGAACGACTCCCCGGAATTCTGGACGGCCTGAATCCAGCTACGTCCACATTCCAACTAAGCTATGATGACGCGCGGCTTGTCTTTGCCAAGCGACGGTTCGATGCGAGGCTTGTGGTTATCGATAATCTGTTTGAATGATTTCCGCAATCCTGCCGTTCACAACATCCGTCCTGAATCAGTGTTTCCTTTCGTAGATCACCCGCCCATCGAAGATTGTCATCTCGACCTTTGCGGTATTGAGCAGAGACGGATTCATGTGCAGAATGTCGTCGGAGAGCACGACCATATCGGCGAGTTTTCCAGTTTCAACTGATCCCTTGAGTTTTTCGTCGAATGAGGCAAATGCTCCCCCGAGCGTGAACGCCTTGATCGCTTCCCCAACGCTGATCTTCTGCTCCGGAATCCAACCCCCGGGATGTTTCCCGTCGAGCGTGCTTCGAGTCACCGCACCATAGATTCCCATGAGGGGTTCCATCGGCGCGACCGGCCAGTCGGAGCCGAACGCGAGCGTGGCGCCCGCATCGAGCAGCGAACGGAATGCATAAGCCCCCTTCGCTCGTTCACGGCCGATCCTCTTCTCTGCCCATCGTCCATCATCGATCGCGTGGTAGGGCTGCATTGAGGCGATAACCCCCTGCCGTGCGAATGATGCGATCTCTCCTTCCTGCAGGTGCTGTGCGTGTTCGATGCGGAATCGCCTGTCGCGTGCTCCGTTGTGTTTTGCTGCCCTCTCGTACATGCCGAGAATAATCTGATTGGCGCGATCACCAATTGCGTGAATCCCGATTTGCAGTCCGGCGCTGTCGGCTGAGGTGATGTTGGCAAGCATTCGGGTTTCGGGTATCATCTCTTCGCTCGGGAGGCCGGATGTCGCCGGCGCGTCGTCGTACGGCGAGAAAAACAGGGCCGTCGTTGAGCCAAGAGAACCGTCCGCGAACCCCTTCATGCCGCCGATCTTCAGCTTCTCGTTGCCGAACCCTGCATGTAGCCCGATTGAAGCCTGGCGTTTCCAGGAACTGAGAGGTTGGAATCCGTAGATACGGACAGTGAGTTCGTCCCTGCCGAGGAGATCTTGGTATGCGGCCAGAATATCCGATGATGCCGACATATCCTGGACGCTGGTCACACCATTCTCTGCTGCACACCGGAGCGCAGCGCGTATCGCGTCAACGATCTCTGCCGGTGAGGCGTCGGGGATCACCCGGTACACAGGATCCATTGCGGCGTCTTTGAGTATTCCGGTGGGCTCACCTTGCGCGTCTCGAACGATGGTTCCGCCCGGCGGGTCAGGTGTTTCCCTGGTGATCCCTGCAAGTTTGAGTGCAAGCGAATTGGCAAGGGCCATATGGCCGTCAAGCCGGTCAACGAAGACGGGGTTGTCGGGTGTTCCCTTGTCGATCATCGCTCGCGTTGGCAAATGTGCCGGTGTCCATCCTTCATGATCCCAGTTTCCCCCTGTGATCCACTGCCCTTTCGGGATGCGTGCAGCGAATTCACGTATCCGCTCAGCAAATTCCCCGGCCGACTTGGCCGTGCGGAGTTGCACGCCGCTGAGATTCGCCCCGCCGGAATAGAAATGCAGATGCGCGTCGTTGAATCCAGGCACGACTCGTTTGCCGGCCAGGTTGATAACCCGGGTTTTCTCCCCGGCCCACGAACGAATGTCGTTCGTCGATCCCACCGCAACGATCCTGCTTCCTATGCACGCGACAGCTTCTGCTTCCGGCTGCTTCGGATTGACGGTCCAGATCTTACCGTTCACGAGAATCAAGTCGGCGTACGACTGTGCATTTGTCGTGTTGAAAGCAAGGATTGACATGATAACGAGAAGTAATGGTTTCATCGGTTGTGTGCACCCTAGATGTTGCTTGTTCGCAGCTGACGGTTTGTGGAGCAATATACCACCGGAGACGCCTGATGTCAATGATATCGGATATCGGTGCGAGAATATCGGTGCGAGAATATCGGTGAGCGAAGACCCACGCTCCACTGAAGTTCGACGCATCTAGTCTCTCAAGCGGCGTGTACTTGTACCATCTGACGGTAGGAGGATTTGAGCAAACTCGGAAGATGGTTGTCGTAAAGTAAGTCTTTGCCCTCTCCCGGCATGCAGGATTGCGTTGAGGCGTGAGCTCGGAGCTCACGCCTCAATGGACGCGGGTGGCCCCTCAATTCTCACCGATGCCGTCCATGGCCGTGGAACCCGCCAAAGACGCGGACTCCGTAGTATGCGCGCGGCGCCCAATAATATGAAGGCCAGAACCAGGGGTCGTAATACGGATACCCGCCCCACCAGTAGTAGTCGTACGGATAGGTGCGATAAACCGTAGGCCGGTCTTCCTTCCTCGACGACTCATCAGCCAAAAGCATCGCATGAATCACGGTGTCGGCAACACCGGAATCAGCGAGCGCAATCACATCCGGTGTGCGCAACCGGAATGTCGAGCCCGTGGTGTTGATCATCCTCACGATCACGTCGTTGCTGATTCCCGCTTTCGTCAAAGCAATGACATCCTCCTGCCTCAACACCACGAGCGAGTCCTGCGGCGTTCCCTGGGCACGTGTTGCATAATGCTCCGGAACACATCCCGACGCACCCAGAATACACACGGCCGCTAGTACAGCCACAGCTATCTTTTTCACAGCCCTTCCCTCCTTATCTCTCCATTTGGTTCACGTAACTACCGATTAATTGTTTTCATTCTTTTGACAACTCCCGGTGCCCGGAGGTTTATCTCCAATGCGCTTGAAAAGTATGGAGAAGCCAGCCAACATCGAAGGGGTGCCCGTCTCTTTCGGGAGCCAAGTTACCGGGTAGCAGCCGAAGAGCTATATGGATGGGGAATATCGCAGGTGGGAGATGCCAGAGTCCTTGACTCCGTGAGAGAGGCCTGTAGTGCCGTCGGTGTTCATTTGCCGTTCCTGCCAACATAGCGGAGCGACAGGACGGTAATATCGTCCGATTGCGGGGCCTCGCGCGTGTGTTTCTTGAGATCGGCGATGCTTCCCTGCACGATTTCCTGAATTGCCTTTCCGCTCGTCGATCTCAGATACGACTCCAGTCGGGACTCCTTATACTGATTCATTTCGGAGTCCATCGCCTCACTCACGCCGTCAGTGTAGACGAACAGCGAGTCGCCCTTTGCCAGATGAAACCGTTTTGTCTCGAAGTCCGCATGCTGAAACTTTCCGAGAAACATCCCGTCGGTCATCGGGAGCTGCTCAATATCCCCCATCGCACGGACGTGATAGGGAAGATTGTGTCCCCCGTTGCTGTACTGGACCTCGCCGGTGTGGATATTGAGAACACCGTAAAAGACCGTCACAAAAGTCGAGTCATCACTTTCCGGTATCAAAAGCGTGTTAAGCCTTCGCAAGACCTCGCCGGGATTGACGATCTGATGCGCGACAGCTTTCAGCAGGGTGCGGCTCACCGCCATGTAGATCGCCGCCGGAATCCCCTTTCCCGAGACATCACCCACGGCAAAGGCCAGACGGTCTTCGTCGATAAGATAGAAATCGTAGAAGTCCCCACCAACCTCTTTTGCTGTCAGCATCTCCGCATAAATGTCTATCTCGGGACGGTGCGGGAATGGTGGAAACGTCTTCGGCAGCATGGATTGCTGGATGCGTGTGGCTGTGCTCAAATCCCGCTGCACTGCGACGAGCTCATCCCTTGTTTTCATCGCGTGCCGGATGATATCGAGCTGCCGTATGGTTTTCTGCACCGTGAGATCGAGATCCTTGAAATCGATCGGCTTTGTCAGGAAGTCGAAGGCACCCCGGTTCATGGCAGTGCGGATGTTCTCCATATCGCCGTACGCGGAGATAATGACGGACTTGATGCAGGGGTTGTTCCGCTCACCGACCTTCTCCAGAAGTGTGAGGCCGTCCATCTCGGGCATGTTGATGTCCGAAAGGATAACCGAAATATCCGGATGTGCATCAAGCCTGCTCAGCGCCTGGAGGCCGTTCTGGGCAAACTCGAACCGGAGTTCGTCATCGCGAATCTGCTTCCGGAATCTCTGGCGGATGAGGATTTCAAGATCCGGTTCATCATCGACTACGAGAATCTTAGGAGGCATACAGCACGTCCTTTTTGACCTGCTCGAAGTCGATCGGCTTCGTGAAATAGTGTTCGGCTCCGGTCGACATGGCGGTTCTGAAATTGAGTTCGTCACCATAGGCGGTGATCATGGAGACCCGGATGGCGGGGTATTTCTCTTTTACTGCCCGCAAGAGATCCAGCCCGGTGATGCCGGGCATGTTGATATCCGAAAGAATACAGCCCACATCCGGAGGATTCACGGTCTGGAGGTAGTCCAGTGCCTCCTCTCCCGAGAACGCATAACAGAGCTGGACGCGTCCATCCTTTACTTCTTTGCGGAATTGCTGGCGGAAAAGGATTTCCACATCCCGTTCGTCATCGACGATCATGATTTTCATCATGCACCTCCCTTTCCATTCATTGCAAGCCGGGGGATAGTGATCACAAATTCCGTGTACTGTCCCTCTTGTGAATCCACGCTGATTCCTCCTTTGTGCTCCTGCGTGATGATGTCGTAGGAAAGCGACAGGCCGAGCCCTGTTCCGACGCCTGCCGGCTTCGTCGTGAAGAACGGATTGAAGATCTTTTCGCGGATCGCATCCGGGATGCCGTTGCCATTGTCCCTGATCCGGATTTCAACGCTCTCTTTCAGATTCTTGGCGGTCACGCGCACAATCGGCGCAAAACCATTCTGGGAAGTTTTCTTCTTCTCGTACGCGGCATAGCAGGCGTTGTTGACGATGTTGAGGAACGCCCGACTCAGGTCCTGGGGAACGACGTTGACTTTGCCCACACCAGGATCAAATTCGGTCTCGATCTTCACGTTGAATGATTGGTCCTGCGCCCTCATGCCATGGTAGGCCAGATTCGTGTATTCTGCGAGCAGGGCATTCAGATCGGTCTCCTGCCGCTCCCCCGATTTGCCGCGCGAGTGCAGGAGCATGCCGCGCACGATGCTGTCAGCACGCTTGCCGTGCTCGTTGATCTTGCCGACGTTCTGCTCGAGGTCGCTCAGCAGTTCTTCGATTTCCTTCGCCCGGCTGGGGTCGACTCTGTCGCATTCGGCGGCAAGTTCTCTCCGAAGATCCTTCGTCAGGTCGTGAGACAAAACGGAGAAATTCGTGATGAAATTGAGCGGATTCTTGATCTCGTGGGCAATTCCCGCTGTCAGCTGACCGAGCGAAGCCATCTTCTCTGAGAGAATAAGTTGTTTCTGGGTTTCTTTCAGGTTGTCGAGTGTCTTCTGGAGCTCCCCGGTCCTATCCTGGACCAGCTGTTCGAGTTCCGCTTTATGCTTCTTCAAATTCCGCGTCCGGTAGAGATAGAACGATGGGCCGGCGGTCAGGAACCCAATCACTACCAGCGCAATGAACCATGGCGTCTGATAGAAGTACGGACTCAGTACAAAGCTCGTTGATGCCCCCGTTTCGTTCCATACACCATCGCTGTTGGCGGCGATGACACGAAACGTATACTCTCCCGGATCCAGATGCGTATAGTACGCGTCGCGCCGTGCTCCCGCGTCGATCCAGCCGTCGTCAAGTCCCACCAGCCGATATTTGTAATGCACTTCGTTCGCGCCGGCGAAACTGATCCCCGCGTAATGGAATTCGAAGCGGGACTTTCCGGCAGGCACACGGACCTGTCCGTTCGCCGGCTGTCGTTCTCCCTCCACCAGGAACCGGTCGATCACCACAGGAGGAGGGACCTGGTTCATCCGGATATCAGCGGGGTTGACAACGACGATTCCTTTGGTTGTCGAAAAGCAGATCCCCCCGTCCCTGAGTTTGAATCCGGAGGGAAAAAAGCCGCCGTTGCACTCACGGCTCTCCATCCCATCCGCGGCGCCATACGAAGTGCACGTGACCGATACCGCATTCCCGTCTGCTACATCATTGAGCTGTTTCTTGCTGACGCGCGACACCCCCTTGTTCGAGGACATCCAGAAATATCCCGCATTGTCCTCAAGAATGGCGTAGACGTTGTAGTCGAACAATCCTTGCTGCGGTGAGATACCGACGAATTTGCCGTCTTTGTATCGAAAGGTTCCCTGACCCCCGGTGCCTATCCAGATGGCACCATCGGCGTCCTCATGAAAGGCCATAGCCCAGTCCGCATCAAAGCCTTCTTCCTTTCCGACCCGCTTGAGACGCCCATCCTTATACCAGTACATCCTCGATTCCGTGCCGATCCAGATCGTCCCCCGGCTGTCCTCGAAGAGAGTAGTGATCGGGTCCGTCAAGTTTTCCCTCGCACCAACCGTGTCGATCGGAATGAACTTACCTCGACTGTATGAGAGGAGCTGATTCCGTGAGGCGATGAGCCATTCCCCCGACCTTGTAAGAAGAAAAGCATTCCCTCTGATGTCCGGCTCACCGTTGACAGTGCGGGAGCGTGGCGTGATTGTTCCGTTTCGCAGCGTGTACAGTCCCCGGGATGAACCAATCCAGATAGTGCCTTCACTGTCTTCTCCCAGAGCGCGCACATCCACCAGGGGTGGACCCTTTCTGTTTTGGGAATGGGTGATGACGCCGCCCTGGAGGCGGTTGAGTGCGCCGAAGGCTGTTCCTATCCAGATGGCTCCGGTATGATCTTCAAAGACGGCTTCCGTGTTGTCTTCGCTGAGGCCGACTTTGGAAGAGTAGGTGACGAATTTCTCATCCCGAAACCGGTCCACTCCCCCGCCGAAGGTGCTTACCCAGACGCTGCCTTCACGGTCGATCAGCATGTCTTGCACGCCGTTGTCAGACAGCCCGTCGCTTCGCTGGTAGCGCTCAAACTTACCGCCGGCAAATCGTGCGATTCCTTTGCCGGTCGCGAGCCAGAGGCTCCCTTCTGCGTCTTCCTGGATGAGAGAGATATTGTTCTCATCGCGATCTGCCGAGGCGTTGTACTTTGTGAACTTGCCATCCACGAACGCATTCAATCCTCCGGCGGTCGCAATCCAGAGAGTTCCCCGGGCATCTTCGTGGAAGGATTGTATGGTCGGATTTGTGAGCAAGGCCTTCTTGTCGTAGCGTGTGACTGTTCCACCGCGATAGGCGAGGAGATGGGTCGTGGAGTTCATCCAGAGAGTGCCGTGACGGTCTTCAAAACAATTCGAATTGGGATTAAGGCGGCGGAAGACCGTGTCGGGGAATTCCTTCCGGCCGGTCATGATTTCTATTTTTCCCGCGCTGAGGCGGGCCAGCCCTCGCGGTGTACTAATCCAGAGATTGTCGTTGCTGTCAACTCCGAGGGTGCTGATTGTATCAGCGGGGAGACCGTCACTGACCGTATATGTTTTGAACTTCCCCTCCTTGAATTCGGCGAGGCCTCCCAGTGTGCCGAGCCACGTTGTGCCGTGCTTGTCGCACTGCCAGCAGATCGCCCGGTTGTGCGGAAGCCCGTTGGATGTGTCATAGAGAACGAATTTACCGCCGTCATACCGGAGGACTCCCGGAGCATAGCCTATCGGTCGCATCCATAATCCGCCTTCGGCGTCTTCGTTCAACCTGGTCATCCAGGGCGTGGGAAATTCTTTCGTATTCGTTCTGTCGAACACCGTGAACTCCACCCCGTCGAAGCGGGCAAGCCCTTCCTGAGTGGCGAACCAGATGTAGCCGTCCCGGGTCTGCGTCATGCTCGCAGCGGAATTCTGGGGCAGGCCGTCGTCAGCGTTCCAGATTTGGTGCACATACTGCTTGATCGATTTTCGCTGGGCCTGCCCAGACCCTGCCGTCATGCAAAGCAGAATGGCGACAAGACCGAAAATCCATGTCCGGCGTGGCACTCGTGAGGACTTGCGCATAGGATGTTGACTCTCGGGTAATGTGAATTGAATGCTGATTGTCGCTGAGATCGTATCTGGAATTAGGGGTTCAACTGATGCAAAAGTGACTGAGGGGGGAGGCGATTCGACTGGCCGCAATGCGTCCATTCGATCGAGTTCGGGGCAGTGGCCGGCCATCGGATCGCTCTCTATTTCAAAGTGAGCACAGGGAACAGCAATTACAGCATTTACCTCCAGGTATAACCCATGACTGACCAAATAAGTTTCATACTTTTCAACTTTTCACTCGTTGGCCCCCGGCCGACCCGTCTGCATTTGTTCAATTGACTTTTCTCAAAATACCTCATATTTTGAGCGTATTCGACGAATTCGACGAGGGGAGCATGGCCTTTCTTGGATGGATTTGCCTGGTCGCGTCACTCGGTGGTTTTCTCTTCGGGTATGACACCGCGGTGATTTCGGGGACATTCGAATTCGTGGAGCGGCAGTTCGGCCTCTCCAAGGTCGAAGTGGGGTGGTTCGGGAGTGCCGCACTGGTGGGTTGCATCATCGGCGCAGCGGCGGCGGGCTGGTTCGGCGACCGCTACGGGCGGAAGCCGGTCCTGATCATCGCCGGCGTCTTCTTCTTCGCTTCGGCTCTCTGGTGCACGATTCCCGAATCGTTTGGCGGCCTGGTAACCGCCCGTGCGCTCGGAGGATTGGGTGTAGGAATGGCCTCAGTCCTGGCCCCGATGTATATCTCCGAGTTCGCACCACCGCGTGTGCGCGGACGCGTACTGGCGCTCTACCAGTTCGCGATCGGACTCGGAATACTGGCCGCCTACCTTGTGAACTACCTTCTCCTTACCAACGCTCAAGAGACAACAGCAGCAGGCCTGACGACCGGGGCATTCCACCGCATCTTCATCTCAGAAGTCTGGCGATCGATGTTCGGCATGGAAATGATTCCTGCCCTGACGTTCACCATATTTCTCTTCTTCGTCCCTGAAAGTCCACGGTGGCTCGTGAAAGCAGGAAGAAAGCGGAAGGCATTTGCAGCGTTGAGCCGGATCGATGGTTCCGAGATCGCCGGCCGGGTTGTTGAAGAAATTGGAACTGCATTGAACCACCAGGAAGGCAGGCTACGCGAACTTTGTCGACCGGGGCTCAGGAGAGCGCTCGTGCTCGGGGTGGGATTGGCTTTTTTCGGTCAGCTTACAGGGGTCAATGCCGTGGTGTACTATGGTCCAACAATCCTCCGGGCGGCTGGTTTGGAGAGCGGAAGTGCGCTTCTGTATCAGGTTGCTCTCGGGAGCATCGGGCTGCTCTTCACTTTTGTTGCAAGCATGAAGATGGACAGCTGGGGACGACGGCCGCTCCTGGTTGGAGGCATGGTCTTCGTCACGCTCGCCATGACAGCAACGGCCGTCCTGGTGCATGCGGGCGCCCCGGCCATCTGGATCGTCGTTCTCCTTGGCATCTACATGGCCTGTCTCGCGCTTTCGATCTGCTCTGTCATCTGGGTGCTCACGCCGGAGATATTTCCCACACGCGTCCGGGGCCGGGCCTCCTCTATCGCAACGTTTACGACCTGGAGCACAAACGCGTTGGTCGCATTCGCTTTTCCCTGGTACGTTGACCGGCTCGGCATCGATGGCGGTTTCTTCACATTCGCCGCCATTTGCGCCGTAGCCACCGTGTTCTTCTGGAAGATCACCCCTGAAACTCGCGGGAGGAGCCTGGAGGAGATCGAGAAGGAGTTCGCCGGGATCCCCTATTGAGGATATCGCCCCGAGACGCGCAGGTACCCTTCGAGAAGAGCCCTGGCAAGAGCGTTTTTATGTTTCCTGTAGTAGCGGAGCTGCGAGGTCCGATACACGCGTGACTTGCCGCTCGGGACTTCCTCGGATCCGCCGTGGCCGTGATCGTGGATCACAGTAAACGAAGGGTCAAAACCTACTTTGTATCCTGCCTTGGCCAGGCGTTTGCAGAGGTCGGAATCTTCAAAGTACAGGTAGTATCCATCGTCGAAGCCGCCAACCTCTGAAAATGCATCCCGCCGGACAAGAAGCGCTCCACCCGTCGCCCAATCCACCCATTTTGCCTGCTCAAAACGTCGCTTGATGGCCTTTCGAACAATTGCCGACTTGCTACTGAGGATCCTCTCAGATTTCAAACGGGCTTCGTTCAAGAGTCCCGGGAACCTGTCGTAGGAAAACTCGGGCTGACCTTTTGTGGTGACGAGGAGAGGACTCAACGCTGCCGTGGTTTTTTCGCGCAGAAGCCTGTCCGCGAATGCGGGCAGCGATCCGCCTCTGAACCGGCAGTCGGGATTCAAGAAGAACAGAACCTCCCCATCGGAATTCCTGGCCCCGTGGTTGCATCCGTCCCCGAAGCCTTTGTTCTGCGGGTATTCAATAATGCGCACTCCATCGAAGCTCCGGGGAAGCTTGAGGCGTTCGGAGAGTGCGGGTTCCGCAGGAGAATGATCGATAATGATCCATTCGACCTCGGGCAGCGCGCCCAGGGTTTCTGCGGAATCAAGTAACCTTTGCAGAACCTCCGTGCATTTATAGTGAATCGTGACGATGCTCAGCTTGTGCATGATACAGGCTCCGGATTCGGGGTGTAGCTGCTGACCTCGTTGTGACGGGGGAACTCATTTCCAGGATACAGGGAGATTGCGTTCGATCTCAATATTTCCGAACGGCTTGCTTTCTTTCGCGCCTGCTGCTCTCGCCCACGTTGCCATCCGGCGCAGTCCCTCGTCGAGGCTCACCGGGTTGGATTGGCCGAACCGTTTTCGAACTTTTGCGTGATCGGAGAAGGCATGAAGTACCTCATTTCGCGGATCAAGATGCCTCAACTCCGGTTTCACACCCATGGCAACGGCAACTTTCTCCGCAAGGGTCTTGACCGAGTACGGCGTGTCTGCACCGATGTTGTAGGTGGTGTTCCAGGATTCCGGTAATGCAATGCTCCTGGCGATCACCGGGGCGACATCGGCGATGTGGGTAAATGCGCGAGTCTGGGTCCCATCGCCGAAAACGGTCATGGGCTTGCCCTGCATGATCTGGTTCATGAAAATGCCGATGACGTTCCGGTACTTATCACCGATGTTCTGCCGCTCGCCGTACACGTTGTGCGGGCGGAAGATCACGTAGTTCAATCCAAACATCCGGTGAGTGACTTCCAGTTCTCTTTCGACGGCAAGCTTTGCGATCCCGTAAGAGTCTTCCGGTTCGGGCACCATGGTTTCGGTGAGAGGACTCTGTCCCACCCCGTACACGGCGATCGAAGAAGTGAAGACGAAGCAGCGCGAGCGATTATTCACTGCTGCATTGATAAGGTTGACACTTCCTACCAGATTATTTTCGTAGTTGAACCTCTTGATGAAATGGCTGAGTCCCTCGGCGGCATACGCTGCAAGATGGAAGACCCCTTCATAGCGATCTGCAGCAAAAAGGCGATTTATCAGATGCACGTCCGTAATGGAGCCCTCGACAAACGTAGCGCGCGCGGGCACGTTTTCCAGGAAACCGCCGCTCAAATCGTCCAGAACAACAACTTCGTGTCCGGCTGCCAGCAGGGCATCGGCGACATGTGAACCGATAAAACCCGCACCGCCTGTGACAAGGCATCTCATGCGCAATACAACTCCTTTCGTGACCCCCAGGGCGAGAGAGAACAGCTTGAGGGCCTAATCTATCAATATATTACCCCGTAATCCAGTGGGGCCATCACGATCATGACAAGGACCACGCCCGACGGTCATTTTTCCCTCCCCCCCGGGGCGACGCATACTGCGGCTTGTGACCACACTTCGGATGTTGCGCAAGGGGTTGCACAGATGGGCAATATTGGACACCGGAAGTCCACAATCTGACCGGGCGTAACCGAATTCAGCGCATTGAGATATCGTCCTAAACTGGCCGAAGATTTGCATAGTTTTTCCCAAGTCATCCAGACGGATGAGCACCAATAACAGGGAGACTCATATGCGTATTTGCACTGTCGTTCTATTCCTGCTGATAGCTTCCATCGCTTTCGGGCAGGTAAGCGTCATAAGCACCACGCCGGCGAACGCCACCACTGGTGTTCCTCTCACAACCACTGTCAGTGTGACATTCAGCGGCGCAATCGATACAACGCAATCGTTCGACATTGGCGACAACTTCTTCACAAACGTCACCACCGCACCCGCCCAGTGGTGGAGCGCCGACCGTCGGACGATATCCTTCTCGGTGGTTCTCCAGCCCTCGACCGTCTATTTTCTCCTGATCCACAGTGTGAAGCCTGCTGCCGGCGGGGGATTCCCCGTCCCGTACTGCTTCTACTGGACCACCTCGGCGGCATTCCCCACGAATCTTCACAGTGTGAGTGGAATGATTCAGAGCGGCGGGAGTCCTGTCACGCCCGACAACGCCATTGTCGGACTTGCAGCGACCCCATTTTCGGGTGGCTCCCCCCCTGACTTCATCGGCGGAGCAGTGACAAATTCCCTCGGACAGTTCACCATTCCGTATATTCCCGATGGGACATGGTATCCGATTGCTGCGAAGGACGCAGACTTGAACGGTGAGATTGACCCGGGAACGGGAGATCCAATTGCTTTCGGCTCGAGCGTTACGGTGAGCGGAACCAACGTTACCGGCCTCATCTTGCAGTTCCTTTCATTCGAGCCGCTCCGTTTCGCGGCAGCGCGCGACTCGATTTCTGCTATGGCAGCAGCGCTTCTCCCCGCAAATCGTGAGCTCCGTCAATTCAACGCCTGGCAGGTAGATACCACCGGAGCTGCGAAGGAATTCGATGGCATTTACACAGTCCCCGGAAGCCGGCTCACCGCTCAGATCTGGCTTCAAACGTTCGGGGCACAGGCCGAGACTACGTCGTTCGGGGACGAGTGGACCTACCAACTTCGGCCCTACACAGGCCTCGCCTCAGCGGCCTTGCTGGATTCGGTCGTTGCGCGCGCGGAGCGCACGGGAGGAAAGGAGTTTCGCAGACAGGTCCCTCCAGACGCTAACAGCTACTTTGTTGCCTATGCCCGGCTCGGTGCACTCCACAGAACGGAATTTAACTGGCTGATTTCCGATACCAGCCAGTACTACTGGGCGCTACAATACTTATTCCAGATACAGGTCACGCAGGACAGCGGCTACTCGGTGGCAAGCAAAATCTGGCTCGCGAGCGCCACGACGGGACAGATCCTCCTCGCGACCGATGTTGAACAGCAGGCCGAGCCCGCCATCCCGACAACGTACACGCTCGGGCAGAATTATCCAAATCCGTTCAACCCGGCCACGACGATCACCTTCTCCGTCCCGACAGAAAGCCGCGTGTCGATCGAAGTGTTCAACGTGCTCGGGGAAAAGGTAGCAACGCTTCTGGACGATGTCCGAACAGCGGGAAGCCATCAGACCGTATGGAAGGCTCAGGTTCCCTCCGGCATCTACTTCTACCGGATGGACGCCGCCGGAACCGACGCGCCATCACAGCATTTCACGCAGGTGCGCAAAATGATGCTCGTCCGCTGATCGCCGGCCTACACCCGATTTCACCGGAGGCCCGCACAAACTGTGGGCCTCTTTTTTTTTGTTTGATTCTCGCGTGCCTCTCCCCTATCTTACTGCCGCGCCACTGATTTCCCGCGCTGTTGGACAGTTTACACCCGAGGGGTGCACGACAGTTCCGTCCGATTCTCGAGAGGAGATGATCATGGAGGAGACACTCCGGTTCAAGCTCAATGGCAAGCAGGTCTCTATAACCGTGGATAGTGACCGCATGCTCCTGTGGGTGCTGCGGACTAACCTTGGATTGACAGGGACCAAATACGGATGCGGACAGAGCCAGTGCGGCGCCTGCACGGTTCTTGTCGACAACAAGGCGGTCCGTTCGTGTATGACACCCGTGAAAGACGTCAGGGGCAAAGAAGTGATTACCATCGAAGGATTGGGAGGCGGCGGGACGTTACACCCTCTGCAGAAGGCGTTTATGGAGACCGACGCACTCCAGTGCGGATACTGCACGCCAGGCATGATCATGAACGCGTATGCGTTCCTTCGCAGGAAGCCTCACCCCACACCAGACGATATTGTCGGGGCGATGGACGATAACCTCTGCCGTTGCGGGGCTCATACACGCATTGTTCAGGCGATTCAGGACGCAGCCTCAGAAATGAGAGGAGGATCCTGAGATGAACGAGATCCCTGGTTCTGGAAACGGCGAGTTCACAGACGATCGTGGCATCAGCCGGCGGGATTTTCTGAAAGTGACAGGCAGCGGTCTGTTCCTCTACTTCACCATTGGAGAAGTGCCGTTGATTCAGCAGGAGGTCCAGAGTCGGAGGGCCTCACCGGGATTGCCGTCGGATTTCAATGCCTTTCTCAAAATCGGAGAGGACGGGCGCGTTACCTGCTACACCGGAAAAATTGAGATGGGTCAGGGTGCGATTACCTCGCTCGCTCAAGAACTTGCGGACGAATTGGATGTTGCTCTCGACGCCGTGGATATGGTCATGGGGGACACCGATCTCTGTCCTTACGACATGGGGACGTTTGGATCGATGACGACGCGCTTCTTCGGCCCCCCTCTCCGCAACGCCGGCGCACAGGCACGACAGGTATTGCTCCAGCTGGCTTCCGAGAGCCTCAAGGTTCCAGTCACGAATCTCGCAGTAGAAAGCGGAGTGGTGTTCGACAAAACCAGCACCGCCCGCCGCGTGTCGTATGGCCAGCTTACCCGGGGAAGACGAATTGAGCGACACCTTACTGAGCCAGCGGTCACCAAGAAGCCAGCCGACTTCAAGATCATGGGGAAGCCGGCGCTCCGGAGAGATGCGAGGGCGAAGGTAACCGGCGGCGCGAAATACACCGGTGACATTCAATTGCCCGGGATGGTCTATGCGAAGCTGCTGCGACCTCCTGCGCACGATTCGAAAATGCTTGACGTAGACCTTTCTGAAGCTAAGAAGGTCCCAGGAATAGAGATCATTCAGCAGGGGGATTTCGTGGCAGTGTTGCACAAGTACCCGGATGTCGCGGAGGACGCCCTGTCGAAGATCAGAGCGAAATTCGAGACCCCACAATCGAATCTTGACGACACCACCATTTTTGACCATTTGCTGAAAGTGGCGCCTGAGGGGAAAATTGTGGCGCAGGGTGGAAATGTGCAGGAGGGAGAGCGTGCAGCCAATGCAGTCTTTGAAGAGACCTATCTCGATGGATACAAGGCGCATGCGCCTATTGAACCGCACACTGCAGTCGTGAAGATCGAAGACAACAAGGCCACCGTCTGGGCCTCTACACAAACACCCTTCGGTGCCAGAGATGAAGTAGCGAAGGAACTTGGCATCGCACCGGAGAATGTGAGAATCATCCCGCCCTTCGTGGGTGGCGGGTTCGGTGGGAAGACAACAAACCTGCAGATTGGTGAAGCTGCCCGTTGCGCGAGACTCTGCGGGAAACCCGTGCAGGTTGCCTGGTCAAGGAAAGAGGAATTCTTCTTCGATTCGTTCCGGCCCGCCGCGGTGGTCAAGATACGATCCGGCCTGGGGGCCGGGGGGACCATTGCTTTCTGGGACTATGGAGTCTACTTTGCGGGCGAACGGGGGTCCCAGCATTTCTATGCGATCCCCCACCACAAGACCGTGGCCTACAATTCAAGCTGGGGAGGAGCCAAGGGAGCGCACCCGTTCTCCACCGGACCCTGGCGTGCGCCGGCGAATAACACCAACACGTTTGCCCGCGAGAGTCACATTGACACGATAGCAGCAAAAGCAGGTATCGACCCCGTTGAATTCCGTCTCCGCAATTTCGCAGACGCCAAAATGAAACGCGTCCTTGAGGCGGCAGCTGAGAAAGCCGGATGGAAACCAGCGAAAGCACCGAGCGGCAGAGGATTTGGTGTGGCCTGTGGAATTGATGCCGGAACATACGTGGCTGCGATCGCTGAAGTGGATGTCGACAGAGCCACGGGCCGGGTAAAAACCAAGAGGGTCGTCTGTGCACAGGATATGGGTCAGGTGATCAATCCGGAAGGTGCCGCCATCCAGATGGAAGGGTGCATTACGATGGGGCTCGGCTATTCCCTGACCGAAGATATCCGCTTCAAAGGCAGAGCGGTACTTGACGAGAATTTCGACACATACCAGATTCCCAGGTTTTCCTGGCTGCCCAAGATAGAGACGGTGATCCTTGACCGGAAGGATGACCCGCCTCAAGGCGGAGGTGAGCCGGCAATCGTCGTGATGGGAGCAATCATTGGGAATGCGATCTATGATGCAGTCGGGGTACGGCTGCATCAGTTGCCGATGAACCCCGGGAGGGTCAAAGAAGCGCTGAATCGGGGTCAGTAAACCGTCGCTCGCTCGGCGTCGACGATTACCGGAGCCGGACCGGCTAACCGCTACAAGGGGAAGAGCGGTTGCAGACCGCGTGTACCGGCAAGGATTTCCACCCTCTCCTCCGGCGTGAGTGGGACAAACTCCGTGGCGAGGGTCAGGGCAAGGTTATAAAGGTTGAGGTCTCCCGGCGGGATCGCAGCAGTCACATCCTCACTCAACGTGAACCGCACTGCCGCGCGAGCTGTTTCCGGGTCATCGATCGGTTCGTACCAGGCTTTCGGATATGTTTTTCTGGCTCCCTCCGGCAGGGGGCCGCGTGCGAGCATCTTCAACGCTAGCCGTGCAACTCCCTTCTTCTTTGCGGCCTCCATGACGGCCGGTCCGAAGTTTCCCTGCGCATAACACACCATGTTGAATGGGAAGAGCACGGAATCAAACGGGAAGCGGTCCATCATTGCAAGCGCTGCGGTTTCGGAGTGAGCGGAGAAGCCGATATACCTGATCATCCCGGCATCGCGTGATCTCAGCACTGTTTCCATCGCACCGCCTGCAGCAAATATCTGCTCCACGTCTTCCGCTTTCGTGACGGCATGAAACTGATACAGATCGAAGTGATCTGTGTGAAGTCGCTTGAGTGAGTGCGCAAGTTCCGCTTGCGACCCGGCCGCACTTCTCTCCGTTGTCTTGCAGGCGAGGAAGACGTCCTTCCGGTAAGGTTCGAGCGCCGGTCCGAGCTTTTCTTCGGCCTCCCCCCGGCCGTAGGATGGCGCCACGTCAAAGTAATTCACACCGTGCTCGATCGATTGCGCAACAACGTGGTTTGCGTCACGCTGCTGCATACCCATGAGCACAATCCCCCCGCACCCGATGACAGAAAGCTCGACGCCGTCTCTGTAACGGCGTTTCGGCAAAGGTTTCTCTGCGGTGGATTTCATCATCGCGTTCACGAGGTTGTTCCTGTTAGCCCGTCCAAAGATGACCGCCAGCAAAGAGCCGGTCAGAAAATGTCGGCGTTTCATAGACTTTTCGGGGACAGACCCCGCCTCCATTGTAACTTCATCTGCCCTGCGCACTCACGGTTTTCCGTGGGAATTTCCCGTCACGAGTCGCTGCGTTGTAGACGAAGAAGGCCATGATGCAAGCGGCTTGCTTCATATCTTCTTCAACCACGCGCTCGTACACGTCCATGTTGTAGTGGTGTGTTCGGGACTCATAATCCAAGGGATCTTGTATGAATTGGAATCCCGGCAGACCGACATTGTCAAATGATGTGTGATCCGTCCCCCCGGTATTCCGGGCTGTAATGGTCTGGGCGGTTGGGTCTCCATAGGCGCCAAACCAACTCCTGAATATCGGCCGGGCCGCCTCATTCCCTTGCAGATAGATACCACGGATTCTCCCCGACCCGTTGTCGTGATTGAAATACACCGAGACTTCATCGTAGGCGGGCATCCGTGTGACAGCCGGACCGGGTCCTGCGGAGAAGCCCCCACCGGAGTCGCCGGTATCGCGCCTGGCAAAGAATTCTGACACATATTCACGCGAGCCGATCAGCCCCTGCTCTTCAGCTCCCCACAATCCCATGCGGATGGTGCGGCGCGGCTTCAATCCATAGTCCTTTGAAAGGCGTTGCAGGATGCGTAGTGCTTCCATGCAGGTCGCGGTACCAGTATTGTTGTCGGTCGCACCTGTGCCCGAATGCCAGGTATCGAAGTGCGCGCCGAGCATCACCACTTCGTCCTTCAGATCTGTCCCGGGGATTTCCGCTATGATATTGAAACCCGAATCCGGGGTGGTGAATGCAACCTGGATGCCCATCTGCATCTTCACGCTCGCACCCTTCTGCAGCATCCTGACCATGCGGTTGTAGTGCTCTGCAGCGACCACCACCTGGGGAAGAGTCTCAGGGGCAGAAGGATCGTACGCCCCCATTCGCCGTTGGTCGACTTCACCTGCTGCTTGTGGCAGCGAGGCAGCTTGAACGAGAATAGTGCCCTGGTCACCGGAACCGGCGGTAAGGACGGCGAGTGCGCCTTCGTTCAACGCGAACCGGAGTTTCGCCGGGGCCATTTGCATGCTCACAACGCGACTGCGCATAGCTGCGGTGTCGACATCAGGGAACATCGCCGCAGTCGCGGCAATTGCCGAATCGATATTCTGAGCATTCAACCTGCCTCTCCAGGCGCGTCTTCCTCCCCGGCGACCCGCCTGGATGTCTGCATTTGCCAATCTCAGCAACACAGAATCAGCAAGCCGTTCTGCAAGTGGTTCAAAATGCGGCTTGACTGCGACGGGGGGAGTGGCAAGGACGAATTTTCCTTTGAGTGTGCCTTTGTATTTTCCAAGTTCTCCGAGGTTCTCCGCATCAAGGAAGACCACATCTGCTTCCTTTGCTTTCAATCCGGGCGACCATGCCGCGGGGAATGCAATAAGGGGAAATGCAACCGGAGAAGTCACCATCGCAGAGAACTCCTTGAGCGTCCATCCCTTTCCCGTCGGCGCCCATCGGTCATAAGCGACATGCGTAATCCCCCATTCCCCGAGCTTCCGGACAACCCAGTCGGCACCGCGAACATATTCCGGAGACCATGAGAGACGCGGCGAATACACATCGCACAACGAACTCAGGATGTCCATTATCTGAGAGTTCACGAGCCCCTCCGCTTTGATCTTTGAAACTACAGCGGTATCGACTCGTTCGACCTGGCCGAATGTGTGCGCGTAAGAAACGAGCAGGACCAGGATCAACGTCAGAGTGACCTGTGAGTGCCTCATCGGTTATTCATCCTCCAGATAAGCTTTTTCGGCATTTGATGCATATGAAACGGGGTACGTTGTCCGCCTGTAACATTCAGACTTTGAAAAGTCCGTCAGAATTCGAACCAATCAATCCCGCCTTGTACGACCGATCGTCAACGTACGCCAGCCGCCTGATCATCGAGGACGTGAGGATCTTGAATTTGCGTGCTGTGTCGAGCCCATCGGCAACCCGCTGCAGTTGGTCGTCATCGCCCATCCAGTTGATTGGGTCGAACCGCTCGAGGTTGACCGGAACGGTGTATGCCCGGAGCGTCTTCTCCTTCGCAACGTTGTAGAACTGCTCAAAATAGGAGATGACAAGCTCGCGGAGGGACTGGTGGATAGGCTCACGGTATGTCAGGCCTGCGTAATTGGACTTTGCCACCGCACCCCAGTGTCCGGCGACTTTGAAAACTGCGAGAATGTGATCATCGTCCCGGTCGTTCGGGAGCATGTCAACCAGGAGTGGCGGGAAGCCAAGCCTTCTGAGCGCGGCGGCGGCAAAGAGCGCACCATCAAAACAATGTGCCTTCCGGTCCAGGAGGACAGTCCGGGGGGACCGGTACCTGTCATCCGCGCTGTAGGGAAGTTCCCAGAGAAACTCCTGGATCCTGACCGGGCTATCCAGCGATTGCAGCACACTCATATCCGATGCAGAAAATGACGTCCTGAATGTTCTTCTCAGGCTCGTGTCCATATTTGGGTCCCGGCTTGCATTGTTCGTTTCAATTGCCTGCCTTCACCCAGGCCTCTTCCGCCTGAAGAGCATGCATGGCACGTGGGAAGATCTTCCGGTACACCCGTTCGGGGGGAAGCATTGCTCCATCCACCTGCAGCAACCGCTGAACCGTCACTCCAAACAGCCGTTCATTTTGCAGGAGCAGAGGTTTGATGAGTTCCCAGTCGCGCTCTTCCAATCCGGTTATGCCTCCCCCATTCAATTGCTCTTCCGAGACCTTCCGTTGCGGGTCGCGGACGTAGATCGCGCCTCCTGACGCAAGGGAAAAGAGATTTCCTCCGGGATACGGGGTCTCGAGATCGACCACATTCCCATCGTCATCGAACGCGATGCCATTGAGTATGACGAACCCGCCGCCGTTGTGAGGATCCCCGGCCATGAAAGATTCAGCAAGGTAGTCAAGGCAGGTGCCATTGATGACGACACGGGGTTTTCCGACTGCATTGATGAGGGGTCTCCCTGCAGCGTTTCCCAGCACGAACACATTTCCCCCCTTGGCGCCATACATAAACGTCTGGCCCACATCGCCGTACACAACGAGGGACCCGCCCTTCATGATCTGCCCGAGCTGATCCTGGGCGTTTCCATGGACGAAAATCTGTGCGCCGTCGATGCCGGAGGCGAGATAATCTCCGGGAGTGCCATAGACGTCGATCCGGACACGGTCCGTGCCCGGCCCGAGACCGTTTGCGATGAATCGATGGCCCCTCGTGTGGACGACCAGGAAGTGGCGCCATCCCTCAGCGTGAAGTCGTCTGATTTCCGCACCCAGTCCCTCTTCCCCTTCAGGAGGAAACGGTCTGGCATCGATGAGGAGCGTTTGATCTTCGCGCCCGGGAACCGGCCTCGGCTCCCCGGTGTGGAAGCAAGTGTACGAGCCATTCGGCGTGCGGTCGAGGGATTCGAACAGTGCGCTCAGCCGCTCGTCACACAGCGAAAGTATACTGCTCCGGCGCATGGAACCCGTCGGATACCGCCGGTCAATGAGAAGTGTCAGGACTCCAATTGCCCGTTTGAAGTCTCCCTGCGTGAGGGCGGAGCGTTCCAGCCCGGAAAGCGCGCCTGAGAATGCGGCATAGTCCCACGTCGGCAACTGGTTGACCACTTCGGCAAAAAGCTCATCTGTTGTCTTCCCGCTGAGTACGAGGATATCGGGGTCCACCTGCTTGCCGGGGGCAAGACGGTTCTGTACGTGCGGCTTCCTGCCGGTGTCGACTGTTATCCGTTTACCGAACTTATCCGAGCAGACGAGGACGGATTTCTTGCCGTCGCCGGCGTTCACGTCCGGCCGTACGGAAAACACGAACGCCCCGCCGTCGGTATGGCTCCCGCCGCGGGCATTCCAGTACCTATCGGCACGGGACCAGAAGCGTGAGTCTTCCGACGCCAGGCTGTCCAGCGCTGCATCTATCGCCTGCTTTTCAGAGGCTGCGAAGCCGATAGATGCTTCGCCCTCCTGAAGGGCAAAAACCTGAGGCCGGAGCATGCTGGTATCGGTGATCCCGATGAGCCGGGACTCTCCCCGGTCCTGGTCAGATTGCGCAATGAGGAAGAACCATGGCCCATCCGGTGATCCCTGCATGTGCGTCGTCTGCAGCATTTGGTAAATTTGCTGCTTGTCCACCGGGAGCAGCGTGAAATCCCTTTCGGTCGTCGGCGCGAGCGCCTCGATCACATATTCCAGCGGGTATCGATAGACGCGGTAGAGCAAATCAAAGATGAGCGCGGAGACCTCGGTATCGGTAAGGAAGAGCGGAAAGATGTTGCGTTGTCCCAGGTATTCGCAGAGTGATGCATAATTTGCGAAGTCCCCGTTGTGAACCAGAGCCTCATGAAGTCCCACAAAAGGGTGCGCTCCTCCCGGATGCCAGACCCTGCCCTTTGTGGGATACCGGTGATGACCGATCCACACGTGCGCGTGAGTGTCTTCCAGCTTGTAGTAACGGACCACGTCATCGCCGTAGCCGACCATCTTGAGCACCATCATGTTCTTCCCATGCGAGAGTACAAACGCCTTCTTGTCTCCCTGGGAAGCATAATATGCACGGTTGAGCAGATAGCTGTTCTGGTAGACGATTTCGTCCTCCGCGGCGCGTCCGGACATGGGCGATCCTGCCGCGGCGGCGGATTCTTGCTGTTTGAGAAAATCCCGAATGACGTCCGATTTCACCCGCACGAAATATTGATAGACCTCGGGCGGTCGAACCTCGAGGCTCGGAATGATCCCCATATCCTCGACAACAGGCACACAGCGGGCGGCATCTACCTCGAAGGTCGATTGCACATATTGGCGTTCAACCTCATGGCGCACGGAGGGATCGAGATAGGCGATGGAGAGCAGGTAGTCGTTCTCCAACGTCTGCTTTGAGACTCCGAGTTCTTCCGGAACCAGACCGACGGCAGCAATGCCGCCACCTTTATTGTTGCCGCGATTGCGCATTTGTTGCAGGGCTTGGAGCAGGTGGCGTGCAGGGATCTGTTCACTGCAGGCAATGCCTATGACACCGCAGCCCCCCTCCGCTTCCTGATTCCTCAGCGTCTGGTGTGTTCGCCCGTCGGGACGCAGGCTCTTGCGTGAAGCAATGAGGGCGTCAATATCTCGTGCAGTTGTCATGCGCGGCTCGAGCTGTTTTTGCTGTACGAGAGGAAATCAGTCCTCCCCCTGAGTTGGCTTATATCCTGAAGCCCGAGTTGTCGAAGGATCCCGGAGAGCTGCGAGGCGTACGACCGATAGAGATTCGAAATGCGCATGGCCCCCCACTCCGGTTCGACCAGCTCGGTGAGTTCCGGGTCGGTAGTGGTGAGTCCGTACGGGCACCCCCGGCCGCGCTCGCAATTGGAACACCGCGTGCAACCGAGAGCGACCAGTTCGGCCGTTCCCAGGACGCAGCCATCTGCGCCCAGCGCGATGGCTTTGGCGATGTCATAGGCCGTGCGGACGCCGCCGCTCGCCATGACCACGATCTGATCGCGGATTCCTTCCTGAACGAGATAGCGATGGACTTTCGGTATCGCGAACTCGATGGGCATCGCAATGTTTTTCTTGGCAATCTCGGGGGCGGCACCTGTTCCACCGTAACTTCCATCGATCTGGAGAATGTGTGCGCCCGCATAGTAACTCCCCACCGCTACCATGTCAATGTCCGTCGGCGTCGACACCTTGACGCACACCAGCGCCGTGGGATTGACGGTCCGTATCCAGTCGATATGCTTCTTATGATCCTCGACGGAATAGACCGAATGAAACGGAAAGGGGGAGAACAGACTTACCCAGGGCACACTTTCCCGCATCTTTGCCACGGCGACGGTGGTCTTGTCTCCCAGTAAATGTCCTCCGAGACCCGGCTTCGCACCCTGGGCATACTTGAACTCGACGATCGGCGCTCTCTGGATTGTCTCTTCGCGTACGCCGAACATGCCTGTGGCCACCTGCGTGATGATATGGTCACGGTGGGGTATGAGGGAATCCGGATAGCCGCCTTCGCCGGTTGAGGTGAACGTGCTCCACTCGGCGGCGGCCATTGCTCTCGCCATCATGATATGTTCGCTGATGGACCCGTACGACATCCCACCGCCGTACATGGGAACCGGGATCTCGATGCGGCGGTCAACCGGCCTGCGGTTCAGGGGGATTGCGGTCGAGACCGGGGTGCTCTCCGGTATCCATTGTTCCTGAGGGAGGAACTTGAAGTCGAGGAGATCGAAGCCGCCACCCGAATTGCCGATCCTGTATTCCAGTCCATTCTCGGGTATGCGCCCCGTTTCCGCCTGCACCCAGGTGGAGAGGATGAGATCGGCGGTCCATCGGTAGTCTCCCAGCGCGGGCATCATGGCGGTGCCAAGTTGCGGCCAGAGGTGGAATCCCCGGTGCAAGGCCTTGATATGTTTCTCGGTGATCCGTTGCTCGATTGATTTCTCAGACTTTTTCATACCCGCTGATCCCTTCGAAGGCTTCCCGTTCGAGATCTTTCTGGAACATTGCCCTGCCCAATTCTCCCCTCAGGCGTTGCACCTCTCTCAATCCCATCGCTCCCATCACCTCAAGCAATTGATCGCGCCATGATGCAATGAGGTTCGTAAGACGCTGGACTCCCCATGCGAGGGGGAGATCCGGAACCTCCCAGCGGCTTCCGGTTTGATCAATGCATTCCCCTGTCATTGCCAGCTGCAAAGCGATGAGAAGGGGTGTATCGAGTGATACTAGGTCAAGGCCGCAGACGATCGCTTTGGGTACGTGTTCGGCAACGATGATTCCCCCGCCGCCGATAAGCGTGACGTGAGAGCGCCTGCCTTCCTGCACAAGGGCCTGATGCGCCCTCCGGATCAATTCGAGAACGAACTCCCCTTCTGCATTCTGACCATGATAGTCGGCCACTAGATGAAACACGCGGAACCCGTCGTTTACGCCCCCGAGAAGTTCCTCCTCAAACCCGGAGGCGAACGACAGTCGCAGACACGGAATCGCATCGGGGAATCGCCGGCAGACTTCGTCGTGCAGTCTTGCGTCCCGGGAAGAGAGTTCGAACATGTAAGGTCTTTCGGTGAGTCCCGACAGCGCTTCGCAGTCATCAGGCGTGAGCAGCGGGACGATGTGATTTCCGTTTGCGCCCAGTTTCTTGATAAGTGACACCGGGAGAATGACAAGCGTCTGCAGCTGTCGGGCAGACTCGACGAGAATCTGCGCAACGGTGTCAGAACGAAGCGTTGCGGGAGGTAGATCAAACAGCATCGGGAGCGGCAGAGGGAAACCGTGCGGCAATTGACCGTTAGGTATGCGCCGCTCGTCAAACGTGAGGTATGACGGTCTGTCTCCCACATGCACCGAAGTCGATATGAACTCCCGGCCGTGGATTCCGTCGCGTGTGGGACGAACGATTTCGGACATGTCCGTCCACATTCCATCCCAGCCCTCGCCGCCGAATCGTCCGCGGTAGCCGGCACCTTTGACAGGAATTGCTCCTGTTTGCGTCTCATACATGACGGTATCGACATGAGCAGGCGTGAAGTATGAATCCCCCAGGCGCTTGCGATCCGGATTGGGAGAGACACGCACAAACTCGGGGAACTCATTCATGCAGCGCAGGCACCCCACACAGACCTTTGGACGCGGCGCGAAGCCGCCGATTGGCCCCGAGAAAACGCCGTACATGCACGGCCGGCTGGTAATGAGCGCTTTGTTGAGCCGTTGATGAACGATCTCTTTCAGGAGGTGGTGTGCGAGTCCGACTCTCCCCACCCTCACGCGGAATCGATTGGGGTAGGGAGCGACGTCGGCGGCGGTTTCTGTTTCGATGTGGTAGCGGTGGTAGGCACGCGGAGCCTCCCCATCCGGGTTCCGCGTGCCCCTTCCGGGAGTGGGAGTATCAGTTGAGTGATTTGTCTCAGGTTGCGAGTTGCTCATCAAGATTATCCTCACTAATGAATAGATAAGTATAATGAACCTATTTGCAGGATTCAACTGGAATTCGAGAGATTCCTGGCGGAGAAGAAAACAACCATCCCACCCATTGAACAAACTACCCCCTCAGGGATTATTTGAGTGACCCGAGTATTGTTCCGCAACGAAGGAGGCAACAATGAATACGACCAGATTTGTCTTCATCACTGTCATACTGGCTGTCCTTGGGTTCTCGGGCTGCCAAAAGGACGAGCGGGTTGTCCAACGGCCCGAGAAGATCCGAAGCCTGCGTGAGGTAGTCTACGACACTGAAACGTACGCTCAGCTGGACACTCTCTGGAAGAAGTACAACGAAGCTTACCCCTCCGAGGAGGCCTACGCGAACTGGATGTATGCCGCCCGCTATGCCGGCGACCCCGACTATGCGTCGCTTCTGGAGGCCGGCGTCAAGAAGTATCCGGCAAACCCCAAGCTCCTTTACTTTAAGGCCATGTCGGACCACGGGCGGCCCCAGAACCTAGAGGCTCTGAGCCTTCTGGAGCGGGCCGTGGAACTGGATCCTTCCTACACGGACCCCTGGTTCGGTCTCGTCATTCACTACCTCGAGCGCGGTGAGCAGGAGAAGATGAACGTTGCCCTGCGAAAGATTCTGGAATCCGGGGTTATTGCGGATGAAGTCATGGATTATTCGTACAATATGCTGGCGTGCCTGGAGAAGGACGCAATCCTTGTCACAAACGGGGACAATGACACCTATCCCGGATGGATCCTCACGCGGGTCGTCGGATACCGCCCTGACATTCGTCTTGTCAACCAGTCTCTGTTGAATACGGACTGGTACCCTCGTACTTTGGTGACAGATGGGGTTCCGGCTTTTGTTACTGCAAACTCGCTTGATAGCTTGAGAAAGGCGATAGTAGAGGAGCTTGAGAGTCTCCGGAAAACAAAAGGACCCATCCCGGAGGGAGGGCCGTTCAGCAATGCCCTGATTGAGCGGCTGGTGAGGGCCTGCCGGAATGTGGGGCGGCCCGTCTATTTTGCAGCCACGCTGCAGCATGCCCCCGTCGTGAAACGTCTCCTGCTAACGGGAAGGGGGCTTGGACTGGCGACGCTCGTCACGCCGGCCGCGGAGTCCGATGCCAGCCAGCTGAAAAAGGTTTTCACCATTTGGCAGAACGACTTCCGTACAGGCGGGCTTCACGGTTGGGGGATCCGTTACGCTAAACCGACACGGGCCGGCAGGATGCTCGTCATGAACTATGGCACCGCGCTGAGCTCCCAGATGGACAGAATCCTCAAGCTTGCTCCCGATAGTCGGCTGGGATTATTTCGATGGTACCGGGACAACGTGCGTGCCCTCGTACCAGACTACCAGCGTGAGACCATGGACCGGATGTGGACCCGTTCTGACGATATTGGAGAGATCAGGGAGTGGTGCCGCAAAATGAATCTGGCAAAATAGCAGCGGGATGGGAGGACCTCGCCCGCGCGAGGAACGGAAGTCCGGAAGCATGGAGAATACTGTTCGACCAGTACTCTCCTCAGCTCCTCCGGATGGCTGCATTGATGACCGGTTCGGCGGACGCGGCACGCGATTGCGTGCAGGAGACATTCGTCCGGCTCCTGAACTCGGTAGTGCGCGATCAGACTGGATCTCTCAGGGCGTACCTCTCCACTATCGTGTATCGACTGGCGTTGAAGGAGAAGATGCGGGTGAGCAAAGGGGTTCCCCTCGGTGTGCCGGAACCCGCGTCTCCCAACCCTTCGCCTCTCGACGAGGTAATTGCCGACGAGAGACAGCGGGAGGTGGCACGGGTGCTCCTGACGCTTCCCGACCATCACCGGGACATACTGATCCTCAGACTACATGGGGATCACAGCTATGAGGACATTTCAGAGATCACAGGTCTTCCTCTTGGGACGGTGAAGTCGCGCATCTTCCATGCAGTGAAATCAGCAAGGGCGGAGATGAAGAATAGAGGCTTGATATGACACGACATGTCAACGAAGACACGATGCTGAAGTCGGCACTTGGACTGCTGGGTCCTCAGGTAGATCGCAACGTGCGCGATCATCTCGAAGGATGCCCTACATGCCGCGCTCTGCAAGAAGACGTGGACCGGACATTGCGTGACTTCAGGGACGTGGCGCCACATATCACCGCGAAGATCCCTGGTCTCCCTTCACTCAAGGGCAACCGCCACCTGTGGATACGCATTGCAGCTATGCTGGCCATTGGCTTCGGGCTGGGCTATGCCACCTCTGAGTCCCTCCGTCCGCAATCAATTACCGTCGTCCGGCAGCATCTGATTCCAACACCGCCGAAATGGCCGGCAGATGGTTTTGTGGCCTGTGATGACAAGGATCTTATGCCGGTGAGATAGGTCCGCCCCTCCTACATACCCGCATAAGCGGACCCTCTGATACCCTTCTTGAAATCCCACCTCTCTGCCCTCCTCACTCCCAAGTTTTTCGGGAACAACCGCAGGGAAAAAAGGGTTGCAAAAAGAGATAGCCATGTGTCACCCGTGATTGTCTTGCGGAAGGAGGTAGACATGTACGACGTCATCGTTGTAGGCGCACGCTGCGCCGGCTCACCGACCGCCATGCTCCTTGCCAGGAAGGGATACCGGGTATTGCTGGTCGACAGGGCCGGATTCCCCAGTGATGCGTTATCGACGCATTATATCCACCAGCCGGGAGTAGCCACACTCAACCGCTGGGGACTCCTGGAGAGAGTCATTGCATCCGGCTGCCCGCCCGTAGAGAAACAGATTCTGGACGTCGGGCCCTTCGCCATAGCCGGGACCCCGCCTCCCGTCGACGGCATCAAGGCGGGTTATGCTCCCCGGCGCAAGATCCTGGACATGATACTCCTCGATGCCGCCATTGAGTCCGGAGTCGAAGTCCGCGAAAACTTTTCGGTCGAAGAGCTGCTCACTCACGGCGGCCGCGTGACGGGCATCAGGGGCCGGTCGAAGGCGGGCGTCCCCTCCGAAGATGCGGCCTATTTCGTGATAGGTGCCGACGGGATTCACTCGGTGGTTGCCCGGCTGGTTGAGGCGCCCAGATATGACGAACAGCCGGCACTCAACTGTACGTACTTTACGTACTGGAGCGGTGTGAACCTTTCGACCGTTGAGATGTACATGCGCCCTGAACGCATGATCATCGGCGCTCCCACAAACGATGGGTTGACGCTCACAATCGTCTACTGGCCTGAAATCGACTTTCCTATGGTGCGTGCCAACGTCGGAGTCGAGTTCATGCGGGCACTTGACCTGGTGCCGGAGTTCGCCGAACGCATCCGTTCCGGGACGCGCGTGGAGATGTTCCGCGGGAGTGGTGATTTGCGCGGGTTCTTCCGCCGACCGTATGGACCGGGTTGGGCACTTGTGGGGGACGCGGCTTACCATAAGAATCCGATAACCGCGGCGGGAATCACCGATGCATTCCGCGACGCCGAATTGCTCGTGGACGCGGTCGACGATACACTCGAAGGATTCGTCCCGGCCGAGGTGGCAATGGCCGAATACGAACGCAAGCGCAACAAGACAGCGTTGCCTCTGTATCGGATGACTTGCGACATGGCGAAGCTTCATGCCCCCGTACCAGAAACACAAAGACTCCTCGCGGCATTGCGCGACAACGAAGAGGAGTCCGGGCGCTTCCTCGGAACCCTCGCCGGCAGCGTTCCGATCCGCGAGTTCTTCTCACCTGCGCATTTAGGACGGATCACCGGGACAAAGATCAACTGAACGATGCGGGCGGGACGTTGACTCTGGCCCGCCTCTCCCCTATCTTACGCCAGCATCGATGATTTCTTGCGGTGCCTGGATCACACACCTCCGCGCAGAGCTCTCATGATTGACAAAATCCACCGCCAGCGCCTCGCCGATCTTCCCACCCCCCTGGAGGATGCCCCGCGCCTGGCCAGGCACCTGGGCATCTCGAGGCTCCTCATCAAGCGGGACGATCAAACCGGCCTTGCCATGGGTGGCAACAAAGCAAGGAAACTCGAGTATGATTTTGCGGAAATCGTCCGGCAGGGATGCGATGTCGTGGTGACGGTGGGAGGAGCCCAGTCGAATCACGCACGGATGACCGCTGCGGCCGCTCGGAAGCTGGGGATGGACGCGAAGATCGTCCTCGGCGGGCCGGACTTCGAAGAATTCCAGGGGAACATGCTTCTTGACGTTCTCCTCGGTGCGGAGATCCGTTTTCTCAAGAACAATGATGCCAATGACGATCTCACTGCCGCGATGGATGAATGGATCCTCGACCTGAGGAGTCAAGGCCGCAGGCCGTATGGAATCCCGGTTGGCGGGAGCACGGGCCTGGGTTCCCTCGGGTACGTCCGGGCGATGCGTGAACTGTCCGACCAGTTTGGCCAGGACCCGGTCCAGATTGTCCTGGCCGTTGGCTCATGCGGAACTCTGGCCGGCACGCTGCTCGGCGCGCATCTGTTCATGCCCCGGGCCAGAGTTATCGGGATCAGCATCTCCCGAACATCCGAGCAGATTGCAGTGCAGACTGCTGCATTGGTGAGAGAGGGCGCCGACCTTCTCAACCTTATGGACTTTCCGACGCAGCACCGTGTCGAAACCTACGATACGTACTTCCGGGAGTATGGGGCGTTCACCGAATCCGCAAGAGAAGCCATCCTGCTCTCTGCCCGACTTGAAGGTCTCCTGCTCGATCCTGTCTATACGGGCAAGTCAATGGCAGGACTCATCGACCTGGCCCGCAAAGGCGTGCTCAACAGGGACATACCGACAATCTTCATCCACACAGGCGGACTTCCCATTCTCTTTGCATACGAGCCGCAATTCCGCTCACTCGCATGGTGCACGAAGTTTTAGACGCCAGGACTCCCTCCTCTCTGAAAGGGGTATGACCGCCATGTCTGCTCATGCTTGTTTCTTAAGACTTGTGCTCTGCTTCCCGGTAATGCTCATCGCAACTGAAGCATTCGCGCAGAATCGCACGCCAACCATTGCGACCCACCTGGCTGCGTTGAGGCACAAGGATCCTGCTGTCCAGTGGGCTTCTGTAGCCGGCCTGGCAAGAATCGGAACAGAAGCTGTTCCGTCGCTGACGAAAGCGCTTGGAGACGACAACGAGGACGTCCGGGCAAACGCCGCCCTTGCGTTGGGGAAAATTGGCCCAGCGGCGATTGCCGCCGTTCCAGAGCTCATCACAACTCTCAGGGACCGGAGCGACCGGGTCCGGGAAAACTCTGCAGAGGCTTTAGGGGTGATGCGGCCTATTACCGCTCGGGCAGTGGAGGCACTTATTGATTGCCTGTCAGATCGGGACCCATACGTCGGTGGCAAAGCTGCCGAAGCACTGAGCAGGATCGGGCCTGCAGCTGTTGCGAGCCTTGTCAGCGTACTCAACAGCGGCACTGACACTTCCCGTTGGTGTGCGACTATTGCTCTGGGCAAAATCGGGCTGGACGCCTACCCGGCCGTACCAGCACTGACACGAGCCCTAACCGATGCAAAGGATGACGTGCGTTGGGGTGCAGCCTCGGCACTCGGGAACATCGGCACAAAAGCGCAGTATGCTGTGCCGAACCTCATGCAAGCACTTAGTGATAGAGATCAAGACGTTCGCCGGGCGGCCTCGCTGGCGCTGGAAAAGATAGGCCCTTCAGCCGTCGAGTCTCACAACGATTGGCGTTCGGTCGCGGCAACACTCGATACGCTCACACACCACCTGATGAAAGAATCACATGTTCCGGGAGTAGCCGTTGCGTTAATCACCGACCGGACTCTCGTGTGGTCAGGCCGGTACGGACTGGCCGACATCAAGAGCGGTACCCCCGTGACGGATGAAACCCTTTTTGAAGCGTGTTCCATGTCGAAACCGGTTTTCGGTTACATCGCACTGAAGTTGGTCGAGATGGGGAAGCTGGACCTTGACCGTCCGCTTGTGGACTACCTCGATCCCGCCTCTCTCCGCGGTCAACCGGATCACGGCCGGATCACGGCGCGCATGGTGTTGTCACATACAACCGGCTTGCCGAATTGGAGGAAAGGCGGAGAAGAGTTCGACGGTCCGCTTGCCGTGATGTTTGCCCCGGGAACAAGGTTCGGCTACTCCGGCGAAGGGTTCTACTATCTCCAACAGGTGGTCGAGCGTCTGACGGAAGAGCCCCTGGATCTTTATGCACGGTGGACATTGCTGGACCCACTGAAGTTGGTGCACACAAGCTTCGTCTGGACAGAAGAGCTCAGCGCGAATATTGCCGGCGGATACGATTCCAGGGGAGAGGCCCTGCCGAGAAGCCGGTACACGCACGCCAATGCAGCGTACACGCTGTACACCTCTGCGAGTGATTATGCACGGTTTCTGATTGAGATCATGAATCCCAACCGCACGGCCCAACATTCACTCACGCAACGCTCTATCGATACGATGCTCTCGCACCAGGTTGCCCTTACCTCAAGAGAACCTATCGAGCGGCCGGGATCGGTGAGATACTCAGAGGTGTACTGGGGTCTGGGATGGTCAATAAATACCACCCCGCAGGGGGACATTATGCACCACAGTGGATCCAACGCATCCGGATTCAGGTGCTTCAGTCAATTCAACCCCGCCAGAGGGTCGGGCATCGTTATCATGACGAACGGCATCGGTGGGGGCGATCTCTGGACACGGCTCATCAGCAGGATCGGCAACCTGTAGGCCTGGAGAGAAAAAGCCGATGAGCTTGAGCTTGTTGGTTGTTGTTGTTGACTCTCGCTTCTCCCTATTGTATTTTACTTCCGCATTGATGGTCCCCGTGCCGTCCGGATCGCGTCCCGCGTTCGGCGGGATGAAGTATCCATGGTCAATGGATAGTCGGTCATCCCCTGGGTTTTCCCCATGATCGGCAAAGTTGTTTCCCACTACAAGATTCTCGAACACCTCGGCGGCGGTGGAATGGGCGTTGTCTACAAGGCCCACGACACGAAGCTGGACCGCACTGTCGCCCTGAAGTTCCTGCCTCCCGAGCTCACCCGTGACCTCGAAGCCAAGCAGCGGTTCGTGCACGAAGCGAAGGCCGCCTCAGCCATCCAGCACAACAACATCTGCGTCGTTCACGACATAGATGAAGCTCAAGACGGCGACATGTTCATTTGCATGGAATACCTCGAAGGCGAAACGCTCAAGCAAAGGATCGAGCGAGGTCCGCTGAATTTCCGCGATGCCGTTGATATTGCACTCCAGGTGGCGCAGGGGCTCACGAAAGCCCATGAGCACGGGATCATTCACCGCGACATCAAGCCGGCCAACATCATGGTAACGAATGATGGGGTGGCCAAGATCGTGGATTTCGGGCTGGTGAAGCTGTCCGGCCGGACAATGCTCACCAGAGCCGGGAGTACGCTCGGTACAGTAGCCTATATGTCGCCGGAGCAGGCCCGGGGGGAGCCGACAGATCACCGCACCGACCTCTGGTCGTTGGGGGTGGTCCTGTACGAGATGCTCAGCGGCAGGCGCCCGTTCGAGGGAGAATACGAACAGGCTACCATCTTCAAGATTCTGAACGACTCTCCCGACCCAATCTCACGTTCTGATATTCCGAAAGCACTCGAGCGGATTGTGGCGAAGGCCATGGCGAAGGACCTGGCGTCGCGTTACAGTCGTGCGGAGGATATGGCGAACAATCTGCGTGCCTTTCAGCGCACCTTCGAGACTCCATCCCCGGTTCCGAAAAGATCTATGCTGTGGCCGGCCTTGATCGGCGGGGGTCTGGTTCTGCTCGCAGCAAGTCTCTGGTTTCTCTTCAAGCCTCATGCAGTCGGAGAGTTGCGCAAGTCCATCGCAGTCCTTCCAATAACGTCGATCACGAAATCCGAGTCGGATCAGGAATTCGCCGATGGATTGCATGACCATTTGCTGACACGGCTCGCGGGCATTCGAGATCTCACGGTGATCAGCCGCCAGTCGGTCCTTCAATACAGACAGACGACAAAACGTTCGAAGGAGATTGCCGAAGAACTCGGTGTGCAGATGCTCATGGAATCATCCGTACAACAGGCGGGTGGGCGCCTGCGGATGCAGGTGCAGTTGATTGACGGAACTTCGGAGGCTCATTTGTGGGCCACGTCGTATGACCGCCAGCTCACGGACATCTTTGCGGTCCAGACAGACCTTGCGGAATCCATTGCGAGAGCATTGCAGGCGACGATCACGCCCGAGGAAAAATCGGCTCTGGAGAAACCCTGGACGAAGAACAAAGAAGCTCTCGAACTCTACATGCGGGGATTAAATCTCTGGGCCGTATCCTTCACAGCGGAAGGAAATATCAGGGCTGCTGAATTCCTGGAAGAGGCAGGCCGGCTCGATCCGCAGTTTGCCGCCGCATTCGCCATGGCTGCGTTTGTTCATACAAATGTCTACGCGCAGGGCAGATGGGATCCGAGCCCCTCGCGTCTCGCGAAAGCTGAGGAGGCCCTCAAGCGGGCGCAAGCACTCGACCCCGCTCTTCCTGAGACGCATATCGCAGCAGGCAGCTACGCCCGCCTGGTGAAGCGCGATTTCCAGGAGGCCAGTCGGGAGCTCAAAGCGGCTCTCGCAGTTAGCCCGAACAATGCTGAGGCAACACATGAACTCGCTTTCGTGAAGGTTCAGCTCCGTGAATTAGAGGAAGCGCAGTCCCTTTTTGAACGGTGCGAGATACTGGATCCTCTTTCACGAACGGGTGGCATGGACGCGCGGACGGTCGCGTGGGCCTTACGTCACTATGATGTGGCACTCAAGTTGAGCGAGCGGTACCTGTCGCGGTTTCCGGACGACCCGTTGTCCTACGTTTATCATGCACAGCTCCTGGGGGAGGGGTTCGGGGACCTTCCGCGTGCGGAAGAAACACTCCGGCAGGCACGGCAATGGAGCGCGACGCATCAGTGGACCGACGGCCGTGACCGTGAGGATATGGCAGAGGCGTTAGCAGCGATGGAAGGATACCTGACCTACATTCATCGAGATTCTGTAAAGGCCAGCGCCCTCGCGCTTCAGGGACAAGCTCACTTCGGTGGGAGACGTCTCCCTCCCCACATGCTCTTGCCTTGTCGCAGGCAGGAAGGTGTCCAGGCGTATCTCGATACGGTCGTGGTTCGGAACAGGCGCGCCATCCAGAGAGACAGCACGAATGCAATCGCTTGGTTGCGGCTGGCTCTGGCGAAGGCAATTCTGGGAGAAAAGTCCGAGGCACGAGATGCGGTGCGCCGCGTGGAATCCCTGCAGCGTCCATTTACCGATCCCTGGATGTACCAGGAATCATATGCTGAATGGCTTGCGAGTGCTTACATCATCCTCGGTGAGAACAGCAGGGCGATTGAGATCCTCGAACGTCTGCTTGCCCGCCCGGGCTGGTTGACTGTCTGGAAGTTGCGCCTGGATCCGGTCTATGACCCCCTGAGAAAGGACGCTCGATTCCAGGCCCTTCTTTCGAAGTACGAGGGAGTCCAGGCACTCTGAGGTCCCCCCGCTATTTCGGATGCATCTCGCGCACTCTGTCCGGGTCGAACTTGGTGAGCTGGACCACCTTCGCATTTCCACGGAGGAATGTCGGGACGCTCAACATCGCCTGTGATTTGCTTTCAGCCTCCAGTACAGCCCAACCGGTATGAGCCCCGTCTTTGCATCCCCAATCGAAATGGGTCAGATATCCGATCGCGAGCGTTTCTTTGAGGGCTCGCACGCAATCCGCAGCCGTGTGATCGGATATCACGAGATATCTTTGCATGATGTTCTCCCAAGAAGTGTGATCAAACTGCTCTGTGATCAGACCGTGTCCAGATACTTGCGGATCGAGAAGATTGCCGCCGATCCCTCGCCCACCGCCGATGCCACACGCCTGTCGGAACCCGCGCGGACGTCGCCCGCTGCGAAGATCCCTGGTATATTTGTCTCGAAGAGGTACGGATCGCGGTCCAGTGGCCATCCCCGCGGCTTCCCGTTCACACGGGGAAGGTCCGGACCCGTGAACACAAACCCCTGTTCATTTCGCTCCACCAGGCCGGCGACCACTTCCGAGTGGGGAGCTGTCCCGATGCAAATGAATACCGCCGAAGTGTCCAGAATACGCTCCTCCCCGGTCGTCACATTTTGCAGGACGATTGACTCCAGATCCCCATTGCCACAGGCCTGAGTGACCTCGACTCCTGTGATGGCATCAATGTTTTCGATGCCTTTGATCCGCTCGACGAGATAGTGCGACATTTTCTGGCTGAGCGCGGGCGCGCGGGCAATGATTGCAACCCGACGTGCGTACCGGGAGAAGAAGAGGGCCGCCTGCCCCGCGGAATTCGCCCCGCCGATGATCGCCACATCATGGTTCCGGTACGAGGCTGCCTCGCTCAGTGACACGCCGTAGTACACCCCGCGACCATTGAATGCCTCCAACCCCGGCACGTCCAGTTTGCGGACAGCCATGCCCGTCGTGAGCACTACGACATACGCCGAGATTTCATACCCCCCCGCCAGCTGCACGATCCGGTACGGGTCCGCCCGACGGATGCTCACGACTTCCTGTGCGCTGAGGATCTCTGCGCCGAACCGTCGGGCTTGTGCGGTTGCGCGCTGAGCAAGATCCGCCCCGGTGATCCCATTTGGGAAGCCGAGGTAGTTCTCGATTCTGGAACTGCTTCCCGCCTGCCCCCCCGGCGAGCCTTGCTCGACCAGAACAACACGCAACCCCTCGGTCGCGGCGTAGACCGCATTCGCCAGTCCTGCGGGCCCTCCGCCAATGACCACGACGTCGTAGAATGGGAGTACCGGCTGTGTGTGGAGCCCGACCTTTTCTGCAAGCTCGAGGTTTGTGGGGGCTCTCAGGTGCGTGCCGTCAGGGAAGAGGACAACGGGAAGACTGGCCGGACCATCCGGGAACCCGGCCACAAGTTCCCGCATCTCTGCGTTCTCGTCAATGTCGATCCATTCGTAAGGCACCAGGTTGCGAGACAGAAACTCCCGTACCGCATGGCTCTGCGGTGAAAACCGTGCCCCGGCAACACGGATACCATCGAACGGAAGATGCACGTGGCTTTTCCACTCGGAGAGAAGATCGTCGAGTATCGGGTAGAGCTTCTGCTCGGGAGGGTCCCACGGCTTCATGAGATAGTGGTCAAGACCGATCTCGTTGATGCCTTCGATCGCCGCCTCCGTGTCGGCGTATGCTGTGAGCAGCACTCTTCTCGAGTCAGGGTAAAGCTCTCGCACTTCGGCCAGAAGTTTCGTGCCCGTCATTCCGGGCATACGCTGGTCGACCAGGAAAAGGGCGACCGCGGTCCCCCGTTTCTTCAGCTGGCGCGCAGTGTCAAGCGCGTCCTGTGGGGATCCGGTCTTCATCACACGGTAGTCATCCCTGTAGTGCTGGCGTAGGTCACGCTCGATCGCGCCAAGGACATGGGGGTCGTCATCCACGCTCATGATCACTGGTCTCGCCACAGCCACCTCCGCTCTTCTGATCTTCTGCACAGCGGACAGATCCACGCGGGTGATTCGTACCGAGCCCGCTATGAAGGAAACGCATTATTGTCACAGAAGATTCCCGGAAGAGAGGGAACACTGTGGGGTGCCTTTCGGGTTGTTTCATGTAACCGGCGGGACGTCGAACGAAAAAAGAACTGAAGGCTACACGGATGAAAAACGAAGCAATAGTTGACCTCCTGGCATCACACCGGACGATTGGTCAGGCGCCCCGGGAGGAGCTGGAATGGATCGCCGCACACGGCACATTACGTCACTTTGAGGCGGGCGAGGTAGTCTCGAGCCAGACAGAGGTCGTAGACGGCCTCTACATCGTTCTCAGAGGCAGGTTGTCGATATATGTAAACCGGGGTACGGGCCGGCGCAAGGTAATGGAGTGGCAGGGTGGCGATGTGACCGGAGTTCTCCCCTATTCCCGGTTGCTTGCGCCGCCCGGGGACAGCATCGTGGACGAGGCGATCGACGCAGTATTCATCTCCCGCAAGGATCTGCCGAGTTTAATCCGCAACTGCTATGAAGTGACCGCACTGCTGGTGCACGAGATGACGGATCGAGCCCGTCGGTTCACTTCGACAGACCTGCGCGACGAGAAGATGCTCTCTCTCGGAAAACTCGCCGCCGGTCTTGCACACGAGGTGAACAATCCGGCCTCCGCGGCTCTGCGGGACGCAAAGTCACTCGCAGGCGCACTGTCGACCGCCGAAGAAGCCGCGCGCATGATGTTTTCATCGGGCCTCACAGTGGAGCAACTGGGGGCGATAGATGCCATGCGGAGCCTCTGTCTGGGCCCGCCGGATCCCCGGATGACTTCGGGCCTTTCGCTCGCAGACCGTGAGGATGCCCTTGCCGGTTGGCTCAAGGCGCATGGCGTCACGATTGACCTCGCGGAGGATCTTGCCAGAACAACGGCAACAAACGAAGCTCTGGACAGGCTTGCGCGCGTTCTGACGGGGTCAGCCCTTGACGCAGCGCTTCGCTGGATCACGGCTGCGTGCGTTGCCCGATCGCTGGTCGTGGATATCGAGCGCGCGGCGTCGCGCATCCAGCACCTGGTCGCTGCGGTGAAGGGATACACGCACATGGACAGGGCACCGGATGAAGAGGCTGTTCACATTCCCGCGGGGCTCACCGATGCAGTTGCCTTGCTGGAAGGAAACGCGCGCACCAAGTCCGTGGTCATCAGGCTCAACATCGAGCCGGACCTCCCTCCCATCCAGGGTCGAGGGGTCGAGATAAACCAGATCTGGATGAATCTTATCGATAATGCCATTGATGCCGCGCCGGAAGGCGGTCACGTCACCGTGAACGCCTCCAGCAACGGGTCCGGTGTTGTTGTGACCGTTCTCGACGACGGTGAGGGCATTCCTCCCGAAATCAGGGAGCGCATTTATGATCCGTTCTTCACGACGAAAGGTGTCGGTGAAGGAACCGGGCTCGGGCTCGATATCGTTCGCCGAATTGTCCAATGGCATCGCGGCGAGATCGATGTGGATTCACGCCCCGGTCGCACGGAGTTTAGAGTCAGTCTCCCGTTTGGAAACGAAAGGCTCATCCGTCCCGCCGGACGTCCATAGATTTACCGAGGTGGACGGAAGTGCACTCTCGCGGAATCATGGCACGACCGGGATAGGCAGCAGAATCCACGTTCGGGGATATGTGCTATGGTTAGAACGTAGATTGTTGTGAGCTTCACAGCGGGCCAGCTGGAAAATTCAATCCGAGGCCACTCTCTCTCCCTACACACAACGGCCGCTGTGAATCCTACTTCGAGCCAATCACAACAAGTGATTCCTTCAATCCGGCCGATGTTGCCTTCACGCTGATGCTCCCGGCCACCTCTGTTGACTGGATCACGGCAAGACAGAGACCATTGAACGCCTTCCGGGAGCTTGCCTTGAAAGATTCAGCACTTGTCTGAAGGCCGTTGTCGACCCCGATGATTTTCCCCTCACCGACGACGGTGAATTCAACAAGGTTGGCCGCATCGGGAACAACTGTCCCCTTCTCATCCACCACGCTGACCGTAACGAAGGAAAGGTCCCTGCCGTCCGCGGCGATTAGCACTCTATCGGGATCCAGGACAATCCGTGCCGGCGCTCCGGCTGTTGTGACTTCGCGGATCAACGCCTCCCTGCCACTGGTGCGGCCGATGGCCTTCAACGTTCCCGGAGCAAAGGGGACGCGCCATTGGAGATGCAGATCGTCGTTGTTCTTCTTCTTCGAGCCGAGCGAGTGACCGTTCAAGAGGAGCTCCACCTCTGCACAGTTTGTGTAGGCCCAAATATCCACCGTGTCGCCTGGCTGCCAATTCCAATGGGGAAAGACGTGCAGCACCGGCGTGTCGGTCCACTCGCTCTGATACATGTAGTAGGCATCCTTCGGAAAACCCGCCAGATCCACAATGCCAAAATAAGAGCTTCGCGCCGGCCAGCTGTATGGTGTGGGTTCTCCCAGATAGTCGAAGCCTGTCCATATATACATACCCGACAGGAAATCGTGCTTCTTGATGATCTTCCATGTCGCTGCATGTGTAGAACCCCACGGCACGCAGCAGTTGTCATACGCTGAACACGTCAGGTCCGCATTTCCGCCTGTGAAAGGGATGTCCCAGCGGATTGGCCAGACGCGCACACTGTCTGATGGCATATCATAGTGCCCCCGGGTTTCCAATGACGAAGTGGTCTCGGTACCAATAAAAGGCTTGTCCGGGTGGATTTTCAGGAAATCCGCAAACGTCTCGTGGTGGTAGTTCAGGCCCGTGAGATCGAGCGCCCCGGACCTGAGGACCGGGTTCTGCGGATCGACGTTGTTGCATGCCGACGTTATGGGCCGGGTCGCGTCGAGCTGTTTAACGATCCCCGCCAGCTCCTGTGCAATGACAGCGCCGCTGCTGTCTTTCATGTCATATTGTTCCATGACTTCATTGCCGATACTCCAGATGACAACACTCGGATGGTTCCGGTCACGCAGAACCATATCTTGAAGATCCCGCCGGTGCCATTCGTCCCAGTTGACAGCATAGTCGTATTCGGTCTTCTTTATCTTCCACATGTCGAACGCCTCATCCATCACAATGAACCCCATCCTGTCGCACAACTCCAGGAGCTCGGGAGCGGGCGGGTTGTGGGACGTGCGAATACTATTGACTCCCATCGCCTTCATGATCTCGAGTTGACGTTCCAGCGCCCGTCTGTTCACTGCTGCGCCGAGACAGCCCAGATCATGGTGATTGCAGACTCCTCTAATCTTTGTCTGCTTGCCATTCAGGGAAAAGCCTTTCTCGCGGTCGAACACGAACGTGCGGATCCCGAAGGGCGTCTCGTAGTCATCGTACATCCGGCCGTTGCTTTCGATCGTCGTGACGGCCCTGTACAGGCGTGGGGTTTCAAGCGTCCACAACGCCGGCTTGTCCACTCCCAACGCCTGGGAGATCTCGTGCGTTGAGTCGTTTGGCAGCATGTACTGTGACTCCACACGGGCGACGGTGAGTCCGGCATCGTCGACAACAACGGTTTTGAGCACGATAGGCTGATTCTCCCGGGACGCATTCCTGACTCTTGTAGTGATCAACACTTTAGCAGATGCTTCAGTCGCCTCCGGGGTTGTCACGACGGTTCCCCAATGATCAACACAAATTTTTTCCGTGATGACAAGCCGGACGTTTCTGTAGATACCCGAGCCGGAATACCACCTCGAATTCGGCTGCTCGGAATTGTCGACCCTGACCGCAATGACGTTCTTCTCATCCCCGTACTTTAGAAACGACGTCAACTCATACCTGAAAGAACTGTATCCATACGGGCGTTTGCCGAGATATTGACCGTTGATCCATACTTCGCTGTTCCTGTAGACTCCGTCGAATTCGACAGAGACAAGCTTGCTCGTGTCCGATGCTGGCAATGTGAACGATTTGCGGTACCATCCAATGCCGCCCGGCAGCGCGCCGCCTCCGGGGGTGGCAGGATGGTCCTTGCTGAAAGCCCCTTCGATGCTCCAGTCGTGCGGGAGGCCGAGAATTCGCCATTGGGAATCGTTCAATGCCGGTTCCTGGCCATTTGGAACATCCCCCAGATGGAATAACCAGCCCTTCGTGAAGAGCTCGGTCTTTCTGACGTTCGACGGCGTGACCGAGCATGCAACCAGCGACCAGGCCAGGACGGCGGCAATGGCGAGATCACATGCAAGTGCGGAGGCTTTCATGAGCGGTGTCCTCTTGTGTGGCGAAACAGTGTTGTGTCAGTCCCTGATGGTTGTCTTTGAGATCCTTTGTACCAACCGTTGCTACCATTGGGTGTGGTGCACGAGCTACCCGTAGGAATATGCCCCTTCTCTTCACTGTGACGCCGTCCGTTTTCAAAGCAGGGCGCTCGTGAGAGAATTCTGCTGGCGTATGGTCTCGGACTGGAGTTCCCAGCACGAACGCCTCAGGCTCAATCCTCTTTAGGACGATACGTCCACTCACACGAATCCGTATACGTCTTTTCCCCCTGTCTCGCGGTTACATCAATCCGGTTGCGCCCCGGAGCGAGCCCGATCTCATCCCAACGGATCTTGTGGATGTCCGACTCCATTCTCTTCCTGGAAACAAGAGTCCCGTTGACGCGGAGCTCCACTTCACCGAGATTGGTGTATACTTCGACCGGCACAGACGGCTCCGTCCGGTCTGTGTGTCGCCGGCTCAGAAGATACAGCACCGGCTCCGCAGACCAGTTGGCCTTGTAGAAATAGAATGCATCCTTCTTGGTCTGGCGGTCGTGGGTGATGAGTCCCTTGTGGTTAATGAAATCACGATCGCCCCGCCGGACATTGGTCCAGCTGAAATCCGCCAGATTCCAGATGAATTTACACCAGATGTCTTTTCTATTCTTAAGTTCCTCCCAGACCTTTTCGTGGTAGAGGCGCTGGTACTGCTCAGGAAAGAAGCGTCCTTTGTCGGCATCCGGCCGCGGCGGGTTCTCCCGCTGCTGACTGATACATCCGCCCGCACCGTATTCGCTGAGGCCCGCCTTTAAGGTCGGCTGACTCCGGCGGGCCCGATCGAACCATGGGCCGTACTCGCCGAATTGGCCGTAGTACCAACCGAAGTACCAGTTCCACGCGGCGACATCCGTAATCAGATGCCGCTCGCTTACCTGACTATTGTCCGCCTGAGTGGTAAGCCGGTCTGGATCAAGCCGCTTTGCCGTATCGTGCAGAAGTTTCAGGTCGGCAAACGGAATGTCGATCTCATTGTAGAGACCCCAGAACAGGATCGACGGGTGATTGATGTTCTGCTTGATCAACTCGGTCAACTGGTCTCTGCAATTCTGCAGGTAGTCAGGATGTTTCCGGTATGCCGGCGTGTTCGGAATCTCGGCCCAGACCACCAGCCCGTGTTCATCGCACAGGCTGTACATCTTGTCTGCCTGCTGGTAGTGCGCGAGCCGCACACCTGTCGCGCCCAACTCCAGAATCAAATCCACATCCTTTTCGTGGTGGGCGTCAGAGAGCGCAGGTCCCAGTCCTTCCCATTCCTGATGCCGCGAGACGCCGTAAAGGGAATACGGCCGGCCGTTCAGTATCAGACCGCTGTCCCTGTCGACGTGAAAGAAGCGGAGGCCGAATGGTTGATCCACTTCATCGAGCACACTCCCCTGCGCATCCTCAAGCCGGATATTGACCCGGTACAGATATGGATCGGTTTTTGCATTCCAGAGATGGGGACGATCCAGGTGAAAATGCTGAACAGCAGTCAGCTCCCCGTTGTTGTCGACCGCGACCGTTTGCCGGTTTCCGGCGACCGGCTTTCGCTCCCGGTTGATCACGGATGCCAGTACCACGGCTTCGACTTTCTGTGTCGCATTGTCCATCAGCTTCCAGCCGAAGACCACGGAGGCGTCTCCGCCGGACTCGTTGTATTCGATCGCAATCTGCGTCTCCTTTCCGGCCTCGAGCTTCACGTCGTACGACTTCTCCGTGGCGGCATGTGTACCCCAATGGTCGATGATACGCCGGTCGTCCAGATACAGCCTCGAACCGTCGTCACTCTTCATCACGAAGCGATAGGACCCGGACCGCAAAGGAACCAATCTGCCCGTCCAGCGGATTGAGAAATGGTCGGCAGGCATGTCAGCAAGGGCGCTGCCTGCTCCGAAGTTGAAGGAAACGGCTTCATCTATCCGCGTGTGCCTGGGTTTTCCTTGAAACGTTTCGTTGTCGTAGTACTCACCATACAGCCCCGTTCCTTTCATTCCCCGGGGGGGCAGTAACTGAGGCGAAGCGGTCTGCAGGGGGGGCTCATAGCAGTAGCTCACCCTGGTCTCAACTTCGATTTCGGCTTCCGTTTCCGATACCCGGAGGGGTTTCACGGTGACGCCGCTGGAGGCGAAATCAAGGGGCGATACGCAAAGATTGTCGGTCTGGAACAGGGCCACGGGCCGGTAGATGCCTCCAAAGAGAGGATAGAGATCGGTTCCCGAAGGGGCGACTTCCGGCTGCATGGTGTTGTCCACCTTCACGGCAAGCAGGTTTTCCCCGCCGGCGAGGAGATACTTCGTGACCTCATAGCAGAATGCGGAATAGCCGCCCTTGTGTTTTCCCACGTACTCGCCGTTCACGAACACGTCCGCCACAACCGAAACACCTTCAAACCTGATGTATGTGCGTGCGGCAGGCCAGTCGCGGGGGATCGTGAAGCTCGTCCGGTACCACCCGATGCCCTGATAGTACCGGTCCCCTTCGGTAAGAACATCCTGGGCGTTCCACGTGTGCGGCACGGTAATCCGGGACCAGTCGTCAGACGAGAGCAGTCGCGGACTCTCGGCGGAATGGATGTCGCCTTTGTGGAAGGTCCATTGCTTGAACTGCAATCGATTGCGATGCTGGAGAAAGCTCTGTGAAGACGCAGCAATCGTTCCGACAAGGAGCATACCCAGAACCTGACAGAGAACGCGATTGAGGATCATCCGGGCTCCCGGCTTTACTTCTTCATCTTGATTATGCGCTGGCTCCCATCGTACGTCACTGTCGCATCTGGTTTCGACAGGAACTCGAGAGCTGCGGGTTTGTGTTTTGCGATCCATACGATTTCAAATGTGCGACTCTTCAGCATGCCAGGGAAAATCCCTTCCCGCTTGCCTATCGTCAGGACCCCATCTTCTTCCCGATAGGTCAACTGAATCGTCGAGAAGATCCCCTTCTCATAATTGTAGTTCACGTTTTCGTCTTCGTAGAGTGTGAATGAGGCATCTTTCCCGGTGCAGACGAAGAGGCGGATGGGGTCAGCCGGCTTTTCCTCGGTGTACTGCAATTCCGGGCCACAGGGGAGAATTGCGCCTTCCTTCAGAAAGACCGGTATGTCTGTATACGGCGCATCGGCCTTCACGGTCTGTCCCCCCGTATAGTAGCGCCCCGAATGCATGTTATACCAGCCGTCACCGGTGGGAAGGTAGACGTAGCGCGTTCTCGCCTTGTACTCGGTAACGGGATTTATCAGCATCGAAGGACCAAACATGAATTGATCAGCGATGCCGAGAACATTCCGGTCCAGACCAAAATCCATCACCAGCGCACGCATGATTGTGTAATCCCGTTGTGTGACCATGCCGGTAAGCGAATAGATGTACGGCATCAGCCGGTAGCGCAGCTTGTCGTAGGCAAGCATGGACTGGTATGCCGGATGAGTTGCGGGGGCAATCTCATACATCTCGCGGTACGGGAACTGGCCGTGGACTCTGAAGAGCGGACAAAACGTCCCGAACTGGAACCAACGGGTGTTCAGTTCCCGCCATTCCTCCAGGTCGGATGCATTCGGATGCTCGTAGCGCGGCTCCACCGCAAAACCGCCGATATCGGTGGTCCAGTACGGACACCCGGAGAGGCTGAAGTTCAGCCCGGCTGGTATTTGATTCCGGAGATCAAACCACCGCGCCGCAATATCACCGCTCCAAGTGGTTGCCGCATAGCGTTGCTGCCCTGCGAAGGCGGAGCGCGTCAGAATGAACACCCGTTGATCGGGAGCAGTCGCCCGCTGGTTCTCGTACACTCCCCTGCTCGTCATCAGCGAGTAGGTGTTCAAATACCTCGAGGCGCTCCCCATTGCAGTCGGACCCTGGCGCAGTATGGTTTCGGTTCTTGACAGATTTGACTGCATATCCGGTTCCGTGGAGTCCAACCACCAGGCATCAAACCCTTTCGTGAAGAGTTTCTCGTTCATCCGTTTCCAGTAGAGGCTGCGTGCTCCCTCACTGTAGGGATCGTAGAACGCCGAGACATAGCCGGGCCCCACCCAGTCGCGCTGTCCTTTCTCCACATTGCGCATGTACAGCCAGCCCTGTTCCTTCATCTCTTCATAGTGCTTCGTGCCCACATAAAATTTCGGCCAGACCGAGATCATGATGTGCATGTGCAAATCGTTGTGCAGCTGCTTCACCATCCCATCGGGATCCGGGAACCGTTCACCGTCAAACTCGTGGCTGCCCCACTGGTCTTCTTTCCAGTAGAACCAATCCTGCACGATGTTGTCCAGGGGAATCTTCCGATTGCGGAACTCCTTTACGACGGAAAGAAGCTCTTCCTGAGTTTTGTAGCGTTCACGGCATTGCCATAGTCCCATTGCCCATTTGGGCATCATTGTTGCCTTGCCCGTGATATCCCGGTACCCCTGTATGACCTGGTCGAGATTCCGGCCATGGATGAAGTAGTAGTCGATCTGATCGGCGACCTCGGAGTAGAGGGAGAACGCGTTCTCGTTTTTCGCCTGTTCGGGCCCGAGGAATTTCAAACCGATATAGCCGCCTGTATGCACCCATTCTATCTTGATCTTGTACCGTTTCCCGGCCTGCATCTCCAACCGGGGCAGATGTGTCCAGGGAAGCCAGTTCTGTCTCCACGAGTCTACAACGAGCTTGTCATCCAGCCACATCCTGGTGTACCCGCAGCAATACAGCCGGAACTTGTGGACCCCGGACTCCCGGGAGGCAATCTCCCCGCTCCAGCGGACTGCAGCGACGTTCTCCTTGAAGCCTGGCGGGTACTCGTCATTCACGTCGATGAACTCATGTTCTATCTTCGATTCTCTGCGCGACGTGAAAAGCGAACGGAAATCGGTGTCTTTGAAATACTCTGCAGAAAGACCACCCCCGGTGCCGTCTGCACCATAGAGCGTGAGTCCCTGAAGAGACCCGTATTCGCGGATATCGCCGAACTTCGTCTGTGAATTGTTGTCCCACAGTATGCCGTAATTTTTGCTCGAGACAAGGAACGGAATCACATCGATGATGTTGTATTGCCATAGATCGACGTCGTGGCCCCGGTAGTTCATCACGCCGTTCTGATGAGCGCCCAGGCCATAGAATGCTTCATCTTCAGGAGACTCGAAGAATTGTTGGATGTGGGTGGTATGTTCTCCCATCACATCGGCCGATGTAATGATTTTCCCGCCGCCGCTCTTCTCCTGCACGAGCAGCCGTCCCCGGGCATCGAGGAACGCGACCTCCCCGGTCTTCGGCTGCACGCGGGCTGTCAACTGCGGGGTGGATATCTCCACGCCGTTGGCGCCTTCTTGCATCGACCAGGAGACCGGTTTCCACGAGGCTCTGTCCACCATCAGACTCGGACGCTGCGAGAAGGGCTTCTCCTGTGAGGCCACGACATGGATGATATTCTCCGTGCAGATCTGGATTTTCATCCACCGGGCATCGGTGGCCTTTTGCTGCGTGAGCTCGAAGAGAACACCGTCAGCCTGTTTCTCTTGTGGAAGAGCCGGCGGATGCGCGACCATGACGGCAGAGAAAAGGACGAGGTACCACCGGCTGTTGTTCATGTTGCTGCGCCTTTCGTTCCCACAAAGAAACACTTGGGCACGATTCACCTCGAGAGAAGTTGGAAGAGCTTTACGTTCAAGAACAGAACCTCTTTTCCCGACTTCTTGCTGCGAAGTATGCCCGCTTTCTCAAATTCCCGCAGGTACATAGCCGCGGTCTTTCGTTCGGCTATCCCGGCGTTAACAAGGAATTGAACCTTTGTGTAGGGCTGGTGAAAGAGCAGCTCGACGAGTTCTTTGGAGTAGACCTTTGCCGGCAGGCTGGTTCGCCCGAATTCAGCGGTTTGATCGATCAGCTTGCGGATTGCGATAATCTTCTCACGGGTCTCAATTGCAGTCGTCTGAATCGCATCCAGCATGTACAGTATCCAGTTCTCCCACTCCCCTTTTGCGGTGACAGCACGCAAAAGGCGGTAGTACTCATCTTTCTTTTCGATGATATACTTGCTGAGGTACAGAATTGGGACGTCCAGAAGGCCCCGCGAAACCAGGAAGAGGCTGTTGAGTATCCGACCCGTACGGCCGTTTCCATCGGAGAAGGGATGAATCGCCTCAAACTGATAGTGAATGGCAGCGAGCTTGATGAGAGGATCCGTTTCGTCTTCTGCGTGCATATACTCCTCGAGATTCCTCAACTTCTCTCGAATCACGGATCCACCGGTAGGCGGGGTATAGAGAACTGCTCCGGTCCGTTTGTTTTGAATGATAGTCCCGGGGAGTTCCCGTATACCTTCCTGATTTTCTTTTATTATCCTCACCAATCGTATGAAGAGATCGATTGTCATGCGGCCGCGCTTTTTCAGCTCGTTGAACCCTTCCCACAATGCTGCACGGTACTGCAAAACCTCCTTGGTAGCCGGATCCACTCTGGATGAACCCGCTGTGAAGGCCCTGAACAGTGCATCATTCGTGGTTATGATGTTCTCAATTTCGGAGCTCGCCTTTGCTTCACGCAGCACAAGCGAATTGACGAGTATCGACTGGTTGGGGATGGTTGCGCCAAGCCCCTTGAGTTCCGCCAGGCAGCGTCCTGCTTTGGCAACCTTTTTCAGGACTGCCTTGGTTTCAATCTCCACGCCGGGAGGAAGCAACGGGAGGTTGTTGTGAGGGATTGCGGGGTTGAAGACCATAGCACCTCCGGGATGCGTGCAAACGGCTCATGTCCACACCGTGGACATGTTAAATAAACGTGTCCACAAAGTCAAGCAATATGGACACGTACTGAAAACGTGCCCATCAGCACAGTGTTCACGGCAACCGCTTCTTCAGCCACGCCGTCAAGTAATCAAGCACGCCTGGCGCAAATTCCTTTTCCAGTCCTGCATACTCTGCGGGATTGCCCGTAATGGCCTTTTGGAAGAGGTGGTTGGCGCCCGCGACGGTGTAGAGCGTGACGTCAGGATTTCTCCCCTTCGACAGTGCTGACGACATTGGTTGCAGGTGCAACGCCGGAGGGACCTGCTGATCCAGTTCCGCGAACAGTGCAAGCACCGGACACCGGATGCCGGCAAGGTCCTGTGCGGGGTCATGGGAAATGAAGAATGCGAACCATGGAGAGCGGACCGCGTTCATCTGGATATCGACACGCGCAGCGAGCAGCGAATCCGTCATGGCGGCCTTCTGATCGACCGGTAGACCATCAGCACTGCGGCGCATTTCGTCAAGTAACAGTCCACGCAATGCATCCCATCCCTTCTGTTCCCGCACTGTTGCGAACACGCGCCGCTGCAGTGCAAGACCGCGCCCGATGTTTGCCTCAGTCTCTCCCTGGAACCGGCCGAGAGCCGCGATTTGCGACAGAATCACCGTGTCCCCTGGCAATGCCGGACCGGCAAGCAAAATGACAAAGGCAAGATCGGGGGATTTCTCGGCACACATAGCCGCAACCTCGGCCCCTTCGCTGTGCCCGATGAATCCGATCCTGGAACGCCCGATGTCTGACCGTGACTGGAGAAACCGGAACATGGCGGCCGCGTCCTGAGCAAAGTCTGCGCCGGTCGATGTCGACATGTTTCCTGTGGACCCTCCGACACCCCGGTCATCGCACCTGAGGACCGCATAGCCGTTGCGTGTAAGATGGTCGGCCAGAATCTTGAAGGGGCGGAATCCGAACAGCTCTTCGTCGCGATTCTGTGCCCCGCTGCCGGTCAGAAGGATAGCCGCAGCAAACGGTCCCCCCTTCCGCGGCAGAGTGAGCGTGCCGGAGAGGATCACATCCCCGTTCGACACCTTGACCTCTTCCTCCAGGTACGGTGGAGGAGGAACCGGCGCAACGTCTTTCGCCTCTCCCGATTTGTGCAGATGAAAGCGTGCTTTCACGCTTCCCTGCCGGAAATCTCCCGCGATGGAGTCACCCGCCAACGTCCCTTCGAAAATCGCGAGTCCGGGGCCCGCCGGCAGCTCGAAATGCACTGCAGGGAGAGCAGCACGCACGTTCGTGAGGGGCAACCCCTTCGCCATTTGCATCGGTATGTCGATTGTGGCCTGAAGCGCTTCATTCGGTCCTTTGAAGTGCACGATGACGCCCAGGTCTACGCCTGGAAGTGCGATGGCCCCCTCCCATTCCCCCGCAATGTTCTCTTGTGCGGAACTTGTGTTCATTGAGGTGAAGCCAGTCGCCAGGCAGCACAACAGAAGCACTCGTAGGTTCATATGGCTCTCTCTCCGGGGCATCTGAACGGATTGTGCCCCATGGTTCATGTGTTCGGCCCCCTCCCTTTGAAGGCGCCGGTTCAAAAGAAACGGATAGATGAAACCCGAGACGACAAACGTGACGGCAAGCGACGGAAGCAGTACATACTGCAATTCGATCCCGATGAGGGAGAAAAGAACAGTGAGCACGCCACTCACGGTCAGCATCCATCCCCCGACCAGATGGCTCCTCTGCCACACCGTGTCGGAGACCAGTGTCCAGGGTGTCCGTATGCCGAAAAACCAATTCCGGGGAACTTTCGGGAGGTAGTTACCCATGAACGCGAAGAGGACACCAAGGCTGATCCCGAGCATGTTCAAGGAGATGCGGCCATCGCGTGACGCGAAAACCGTGAGGAGAAGCAGCGCAAGCATAAACGCCAGGACAAAGTCGCGGAGGAGCATCAACACGCCGTAGCGGGGCTTGATGCGCGTCCAGAACGGGTCTATGAACGGCACGAACGTCATGACGATGTAGAGCCCGACACTCAGGCCGATAATCATCCAGATGAAATTGGTACGCTGCATAGTGCCGTTGACGTTGCCGTGGAGGTCGTAGTGCGATGGGACCTGATCCGGGAGCGTTGGTCCAAACAGCGCAAGAACAACCAGGATGGCGGCGACCACGCCCAGGGCAAACAGATTACCTTTCAGGGTCCAGGGCATAGCAATCACTTTCGCAAGTGAAACTTCATGAAGTACTCCATGGCCATCTGCACGACGGTCATGTTGAGTGAATAGTAGATAAACTGCCCTTCGCGTCGGGTTTCCACCAGGTCAGTCCGTTTCAGGATATCCAGGTGATGTGAAAGAGTTGGTTGAGTCACCGGGATGCGTTCGAGCAGCTCCGAGGGAGTGCGGCTCTTCTCGCGGAGCAGCTGGATAATCGCGGTCCGGGTGGGGTCCCCGAGAGCCTTAAAGACATTGTTGAGAGTCGGCATAGATACTGGTATATGTACATGGGTACATATATTGGTACAACGAATATACATCAAGAAAGCTGCGTTGTCAAGGAAAATCTTCTGAGCACCTTTACACTTGTGCCCGCCTTTCGTATAATTTACCATTCGTACCCTTATCACAATCCCGGAGGAACCTTTCCATGCGTTCACTACTCGCGCTCACCCTCTTGCTCCCCCTTTTGCCCCTGGGGTGCAGCCAGCCCCCCCCCATCATCGACAGAGAACTCTTTTTTGGCGATCCCGAGATCTCCGGCGCACAGATCTCCCCCGACGGGAGCCAGATCGCTTTCATAAAACCTTTCAAAGCTGTGCGCAACATCTGGGTGAAGACTCTCGATCAATCGTTCGATAAGGCGCGCCCCATTACGGCTGACACAACGCGACCGGTCACAAGTTACTTCTGGTCACGCGACAGCAAATACGTTCTCTATGTGCAGGACAAAGGCGGGGATGAAAACTACCGGGTCTACGCCGTCGACCCCATGGCCCCCGGTGATCCGGTCCCGGCAGCCCGTGACCTGACCCCCATGCAGCAGGTCCGTGCGATCATAGTTGATGTCCCTAAGGCCACTCCGGGAGAAATCATCGTGGGGCTCAATGACCGCCGGGCGGACCTGCACGATGTGTATCGCCTCAACCTGGCGACGGCGGAAAAGACATTGCTCTGGAAAAATGATGAGAACGTGGTGGGGTGGGTGACGGACCTGAAGGGGGCACTGCGGATGGGTTTGCGGCAGACTCCGGATGGAGGCTCGGAATTACTCCGGATCGAAGCGAACTCACTTGTTCCGTTCTACACCGTGACTGCTGACGAGTCTATGATCCCCCTGCGCTTTACCCCTGATGGAAGCAAGTTCTATCTTGAAACGAACAAAGGGACCGGACTCGACAAGTCTGAACTGCAGCTATGCGATATCAAGACGGGAGAGGTGGCACTCGTGGAGAGAGATCCGGAAAATGAGGTTGACTTCGGAGAAGCCCTTTTTTCCGATGTCACGGACGAGCTTCTGGCAACCTTCTACGTCGGGGACCGGCATCGTGTCTATCCCAAACAGAAGCAGTTCGGCGAAGACTGGGACAAGATGGTGAAGGTTCTTCCCGGTGGCGAGATTTCGATCACCAATAGGACGGCCGATGAGAACAAGTGGCTTGTGAATGTCTCCAGCGATGTCGATCCAGGCTCACGGTATCTCTATGACCGAAAGACCGGGAAGGCGGAGCTTCTCTATCGTTCGCGCCCGGATCTGCCGAGTGAGCAGCTGGCGCCGATGAAGCCGGTCACCTACAAAGCGCGCGACGGCATGACGATCCATGCCTATCTTGTCACACCCCAGGGTGGGCCGGCAACAGACCTCCCCACAGTGATCATGCCGCATGGAGGCCCATGGGCCAGGGATTACTGGGGTTACAACTCGCTTGCCCAGTTCCTGGCAAACCGGGGGTACGCCGTCTTCATGCCCAACTTCCGCGGATCGACGGGTTACGGCAAACAATATCTCAACGCGGGCAACAAGCAGTGGGGAACCGGTTCGATGCAACATGATATCACTGACGGCGTTCAGTACTTAGTCGAGCAGAAGGTTGCCGATCCAAAACGCATCGGAATCTTCGGTGGGTCCTACGGAGGGTATGCGACACTCGCAGGAGTAGCGTTCACTCCCGACCTGTACGCAGCGGGAGTATCTTATGTGGGGCCTTCCAACATCATTACGCTCCTCAAGACCATTCCGCCCTACTGGGCACCCATCAAGAGGACTTTTGCCATTCGCGTTGGTGACATTGAGAAGCCGGAAGACGTCAAGATGCTGGAAGCACAGTCTCCCCTGAATTCGGCGAAGAACATCAAGGCTCCCTTGCTTGTCATCCAGGGCGCCAACGATCCACGGGTGAAGAAAGCGGAGTCCGAACAGATCGTCGTTGCGCTGCGCGATCTGGGCAGGACCGTGGAGTACATGGTTGCGCCTGACGAGGGCCACGGGTTTGCCGGTCGTGAAAACCGGCTTGCGGCATTCACGGCTCTGGAGAAGTTCTTCGCAAAGCAGCTTGGCGGACGCCAGCAGGAGGCGGTGCCGGCGGATATCCAGAAGAGAATCGACGCACTGATGGTTGACGTTAAAAGCGTAAAACTAAACTAGACTGGACCAAACTCACCTAAGCCAGACTGAACCAAACCAAACTGGACTATAGGTTCACCGCTCGAGCCTGTAGATCGCATATGATCTGCCCGCGATCTTCAGAGTCATCTTCACGCCTTCCCGGGAGATGTCGGGCGCTTTGCCGGCAAGCAGTGTGAGCCTGGCATAGGGAAACTGGAAATCAAATTCCGCTGTCGCGCCGTTTTGTGCGGGGTTCAGGATCACGAGAACAACATCGCGGCCTCTGGCTCTGCAATAGACAAAAGGATAGGCGCTCTTCTGAGCGAATACCGGAATGAACTCCGCATAAGCTGAAAGGGCCGGTTCACTCTGCCGCAAACGGATGAGCGCGCGGGTTCGGTGCAGAAGGGACCGTTTATCTCTTTCCTGCGCGTCAACTGTTGGCGCGTCCGGAGCGGGGTCAACTGGCAGATAGAGTCGAGCCGGGGACGCCACGGAGAAACCGAGATTTGCACCCTTTGCCCACTGCATGGGTGTCCGCGCACCATTCCGGGGCCGGTACGCTCCCTCTACCTGGGGCCAGCTCTCAGGCATCTGGCGCATGCCGATCTCGTTGCCGTAGTAGATAAATGGGACTCCTGGCATCGTGAGCCCGAATGCATAGATAATCTCTAAGTCATCGTCGCTCCGCCGGTTGCCCAGTCGCGCGTTGTCGTGGTTCCCAAGCGGAATGCAGACATACCCCTTCCCTTTTGTCCGTTCATACTGGTCCGTGTACTTCTCGAGGAAGAATGTAATGTCGCCTTTGCCTTCGGCATCAAAGTAGCTGTGGCCCTCCGAATAGCCGTTAAGAATTCGCCAGCTCTCTTTCTGGAAAAGATCATTGTATCCATCGAACCAGTGGAAGAAATCAGCGTGAAAGCACCCGTCGAGTGCGGACACGGGGTAGGACCATTCCGAGACGATAAAAGCATCCGGGTATTCCTTGTTGAGGATTTCACGGAGTTCGCGCCAGAACTTCTTTGTCCCTTCCTCCTGCGTGGTGAAAAACTGCTGGTCTCCCTCCACCCCCGAGGTTTTCACGAGAGCGCCCGCCATGTCCGCCCGGAACCCGTCCGCCCCCATATCCATCCAGAAACGGAACACCCGCCTCATTTCTTCCTTCATGGCTAGGACATCCGGGTGATCGATAGGTAGTTCCCATTTATGCTGGGGGTCTGGAACCGCAAATCCGTAGTTCAGGGCAGGCTGGCAGTAGTAGAAGTTCTGCATGTACTGCCCGTTTCTGGTTCCAAGTCCTTTGACGAAAGCGCCCTCAAATTTCTTCGGGGGATTCAGCCAGACATTGTCGGTCCAGACATACCAGTTCGAGAACTTCCCCTTCTCCTGCTTGGCCGACGCCTTGAACCATGGGTGCTCCATGGAAGTGTAGCTGGCTACAAAGTCGAAGAGCACGTGGAGTCCCCGCATGTGCGCTTCCTTGAAGAGTCTCCGCGCATCGTCGTTTGTCCCGTACCGCGGGGCAACCCGGTAGTAGTCAGAAATATCGTACCCGGCGTCGCAGAAAGGTGATTCGAAGAACGGGTTAATCCACATCGCATCCACGCCAAGGCTCTTGACGTAGTCCAGTTTCTGGATGATACCCTCCAGGTCACCTATACCGTCGCCGTTGGAATCGTAGAAGGTTTGAGGATAGATCTGGTAGAAGACCGCCGAGTGGACCCAGGGAGGACACGAAGGAGGTACTTCAGGACTTGGAGCCCCAATCGCCCGGGAGGGCACATGCACATTGGCACATACAATCAACACTGCTGCGGTAGCCACCCTTGCAACGAAGGCGCGACATTCGTGACCGCTAAACATGCGAGTTCTCCATGGCTGTGACTCTTCAAAAATCTGACCGCAATGAAAATAGGAAAACCCGACTACAATCGCTACTTGACCACCTGCTCACGGGAGTGCGGTTTTCAATTGGTCAAGAGTCGCACGCGTAATGTCCTCAACGAACGGGGACGGAGATTGTAACAAGCGTGTCCTGGGGAACGCCGCCGACGATCCTTGGAGAGTATTTCCATTGAATCACCGCCTTGAGTACTGCTTTGTTGAAATAGGGGCTGCCGCTTGATACGATCCATGCCCTCTTGACATTCCCTCGCTTCGTGACCACTGCATTCACTATTATTGGTGTGAACTCTCGGGGAGATCTGCCCGCGGGCGGAATTGCCTGAGCCATGAAAACCGGGAAAGGTTCGGCATCTATGATCGTAGAATCAGTAAGCTTGTAACTCATCATGGTGTCTTCTCCCATCAGCTCAACCCATTCGTCTGTCAACTTCACCATCAGTCTCTCCTTGGGGGCGGGTTGTGCAACCGCGGAGCCGAGCGGTACGATGAGAAGCGTAATGAAGACACCCAGCATCAAAGAGCGTGCGTTCATAGGTCCCTCCTTCAGTTGACGTATCGACTCGTCCTCCATCCCATAAGCCACAAGTACGCTTCTTCTTTGTACAGGTCGATTGAGGCACCTCAGAAACTTCTCGTCCCTTCTGTGAAGCATCCAAGCTGATCAGGCATCCTGCTAAGGACATGTCAGAGCAGTTCTGAGTTCTGTGCTGCGTATTCAGGGAAGACGATGATCCATGTTAGACAGTTGTGGATAGCGCGAATCGGTGTTTGAGGCTTGTCAGCCAATGGGTCGTCGGGTGGGCGCTACAACGAGGGAACCGAAACAGTGTCCAGACTGGCGGCTCGATGGCTGGGGAAGCCATCGTGCTCTCCTCTCCCGGAAATATATGCTACCGGTGGAGCAAAGTCAATATGCATCAACTCGGGGAGTGTTCGAATGTTCGAACTGCCGCCGTGTGTTCTAGCAGAAAATAGCACGATTCAGGAACGTATCAGCCGCCACGTTTGTAAAAGCTTGTCCAACCTTTACTCCGGATCATCGAGCCGCCGGGAATCAACCGCGCCGTCATGCTCGCCGCCAGTAAATCTCCGGATCCGAGCAGCGCGTTGAGAACCGAAATGTAGCCCAACAATAGTGACGCTGTCTGTGTCACAGCGGCATAAAGAAGCGGTAGTATGCTGATTACAACAAATGGCATAATCAGAATAATCAGGCATCGGGTTTTCGTCAGGGCCCCAGTGAAAATTGTGTATACGAACATTTTTGAAGCGAAGAAGCCAATCACTGTTTCTTTGGAGAGCCCGAATTGTGGATGGAGGCTAGCATGGATGAGTTCATGCACAACAATCACTCCGACAATAGTAACCGCATTTCTGAGGATTGGAGGCGGAAAAGTCAGTGTTCCCAGAGAATAACGAACCGGTGTAAGGAGCATCCAGAGAAGGGCGAATACGCCAGTGGTGATTATTGCTATCGGAATCGCCCTTAGCTGAAAGCCCCACATTGACGGTTCCTGCAACACGGTCCAGTTGTCGTCAGGTGTGAACTCAGGTACTTCTGGAAGGGGTCCAAGTTTAAAGGTCATACGACCTCCGGCTCAGGCAACCCAATTGACATTTTGCCGCCGCGGGTGGGTTATTCTGTGCATGATACCAAGCGTAATTCAGGGAATCAAGGCTTGTTGAATCACAGCTAGAATGTATGATTTCAGCACGATTTGGGAGATCCTGCCCTCTCCATTGTCTCATGTGATGGTCTCACGTGATCATGGGGTATCGTGTGATCATGGGGTCTCGTGTGATCATGGGGTCTCATGTGAACATGGGGTTTCATGTGATCAATTCGTGTATTTGACTCTTGCCCTTTCCCACCGTATCTTTGCCCCAGGCCAGCTGCTCGTTCTTAGCCGACGCGTACTCCTCTGGAGGCTTCATGGTCGGCACCACCGTCTTCCACTACAAGATCCTCGAGCACCTCGGCGGGGGGGGCATGGGCGTTGTCTACAAAGCCCAGGACCTCAAACTCGACCGCAACGTCGCACTCAAGTTTCTTCCTCCGGACTTGACGCGCGATCCCGAAGCCAGACTCCGTTTTATCCACGAAGCCAAAGCGGCGTCTGCCCTCCAGCACGAAAGCATAGGCGTTATCCATGATATCGATCAAACCCCCGATGGTCAGACGTTCATCGTGCTGGAGTACTACGACGGGAAGACCATCAAGAAGGAGATAGCCCGCGGGTTGCTCCCGATTGACCGGGCCATAGACATTGCCATCCAGGTGGGAGAGGGGCTGGCGGAGGCACACCGCCACGGCATCGTGCACCGTGACATCAAGCCCGCCAATATCATGCTGACTCCTCAGGGAAAGGCAAGGATTGTGGATTTCGGGCTGGCGCTTCTGACGGGAGCGACCAGAGTAACCTCGGATGGCCGCAGGGTCGGGACCGTCACGCACATGTCTCCGGAGCAAGCGCGGGGAGATCCGGTTGATCACCGGACCGACATCTGGTCGTTCGGCGTGCTCCTGTATGAAATGATTTCCGGGCGGCTTCCCTTCGACAGTTCCTACGAACAGGCGATTGTGTACTCCATTCTCAACGCAGATCCGCCGCTCCTTTCCTCTTTGAGGCCGGAAGTTCCCGCCCGGCTTGACGACATTGTTCGGAAAGCACTCGCCAAGGACGCTGGCTCTCGATACCAGAGCATCATGGACATGGTGGAGGACCTCCGTCAGATCAGAAGCCAATCATCGGGGACCGGTACCGCGCGCCGCTTTGCCGGCGCGTCCGCAACATCGGCGAAAAGGCGTCGGTGGCTGATCGGCACTGGTGCGGCTGCACTGGTCCTCGCTGCCGCAGCTTTCTGGTACTTCCAGAGTCCTCCATCACCCCAGAATGCAGAGAAGAACCAACTTGCCCTGCAGCTCCTGACAGTTCGCAATGAGAGTCACGATTCCCGGGGGGATGATTGGGCTCGACTCGTTGAGCACACCTACCTTCCCACGCAACTGGCCGACAAGCAGGATGTCCTCGTCTTCCATGAAGCATCCTCAAGAGCCGATTTCGATCTCAGCGGAGAAATTGTACGGGCGGAATCAGCATTCGTTCTACAGCTCAGACTTCAGGAACCCGAGTCCGGAAGGCTGCGATATGTCGCGACTGCATCGTTCAGGCACCCCGATGAACTCGAAAATGCCACGTCAACCGTGTCCCGCAATATTCTTTGGTTCCTGGAAATCCGGGTGTTGAATCGGGACCTGGACCCCTGGATGCCACGCACGCTCTCCGACAGCACAACGATTGCGTTTCTTAAGGCGATGACGTACTCCCTTAGCGGCGAGCGCGGGGGGGGAGTATATCTCTACGAAGCCATCAGGCTTGATTCGTCGTTTGTCGCTCCGCGTGTCTGGCTGATTCCGGATCTCGTCGGGAGAAGCGAGAAAGCAGACCATGACGAAGCGCAAAAACACTATCGTGTTCTCCAGTCGTTGAAATCCGGAGTAACTCCCTTTGAGCTGGCCATGATCGAGCTCGCGGGGTGCTACCTGTATGGCAATCTTCAATGTCGCGTCACGGCTCTGGAAAAGGGGTTGCGGTTTGCGCCCGGCAACAGAATTGTTCTCGCGAACCTGGGACTGGGTTACGTCAGGCTGGAGAAATTTGAAGAGGCTGCCGAAGCATATGATCCCGTCGTGCAATCGCATATGGCCTACCCCCCGGCGTACCCTGAATATGCGCGCGTGCTGATCAAGCTAAAGCGGTTTGACGACGCACGCGCAGTCCTCGACAAGGCCCTTTCTATCCGTCCGGTCGACCCCGATACCTATAGCGTTCTCGCGGCGTTTGCCTGGAAGAATGGGGACTCGGCGGAGGCCAGACAATATGAGCTGAGATCCCTTGAGGGCTTGAAGAACAGGAAGGGAACGTGGGGAGATGTGTGCGAGTCCCTGGGCAGAATTCTTCTGGACATGGACGAGCCGGCTCTCAGCGCGATGTTTTTGCATGATGCCGTTGTCGAGAAACCCGGCGTTGCATCGGCCCGAGCTGCCCTCGCCCGTGCGCTGACCCGGACAGGAGATCTGGCGGGTGGGGAGTTGGAAGCGGAGTCGGCCCTCAGGCTGAACGGTTCCTGCTCCGAGGCGCACGCTTTGTTGGGCCAGCTCTACCTGGAACGCGGATCGCTCGATCAGGCGCGAGCCCATATTCGGAAGTATCTGGATCTGGATTCCGTAACAGTCACAGCCCTGAACTTTCAACGCAAACTCGGCGCGATCGAATCGACGCTCGGTTCTCGTGCGGCGGACGCACAACAATGAATGATCTCACGGTCTCCCCTTCTCGAGCGACATACAGGAAGAACGGCACCCGTCAAATCATACACCTTTTGATGCTGGACCCGATCGTGAAGTAAAAACATTCACCCACTGTTCGAAGTCTTAGCGCGAACAGTATTTCTCAGTATTCTCACAGGAGGTCTATATGCGCCATACCAATCCAGTCGAACGCGCGATTCAAGCAGCGCTCAATGATATTAACCTTCTGCGAGTGCTCGTACGGGCGACGAGTGACTCTGAGGCCAATGAGGTTCTCAGTGAATACAACCCGAAACTCAAACTCCGCGGTAATGACGTGAAGGCGTTCTTTGATACTCTGAAGGATGGCAGGTCATGCATAACCGCAGCGGAACTTGTCGACTTGTACGATGGCCTCCAGCCTCCCAAACGCCCAAAGGCAATACGTGGTAAGGAGGGGGAGTGGGTACCCCGGGGATGAGGAGTGGTCACGCCTGCTGAGCAGCTGGAGCAATTCGTGGGGACATGGGACCCCTCGCTTGCGCGGGAGTTCCGCCAGTATGACCGTCTCCTTCGGGCAAAAGCCCGCCCCCCGCCGTGTGGATGGGGCCAGAAAGGAATCGAGCCCTACTGGAAGGAGCTTCCGCGATGGCTGGTCGAGCGGAGAAGCAACGGGCGGCAAGCAGGGTCCAAAGGGTTTCTTGACACTGTCATCTGGGGGCAGACTGCCCTTTTCTATGCTGTGCGTCTCCAGGACGATCTGTTAGACCGAGATCTTCCACGTGCTCCACTTGTGCTGGCTCCCCTCCTCTTCCTGTCGGAAGCAGATCGGACCTACGCTTCGATCATCGACACGAAATCTGCTTTCTGGAACCACTATCGCCTGGCGCTCCAGACCACGCTGGCAGGAATCGCCCGGGTTGCAGGATTGCAGCGGAACCCTGAGGCGCCTGCCGATGAACTGCTGCAGTGCTACGGGAACGTTGACGCTATCTTCTCGGTCGGTTCCGCGGCGGTCTGCGAACGGATGGGAACGGCTGAAAACATCCCCCATGTCAATGAGTTTGTGAGTGAGCTGGGGAAAGTCCTCCTTGCGCTTGACGACGCTGAGGATATCGAAGAAGATCTTCTGGATAGCCGCCTGAACTATCCCGCCCGGATACTTCTCGAGGGGAGAATTGCGGGTGGAGCTGATCCCTCTCTCCTTGCAGAAACCTGGCGTGTGCACGCACGCCCGGAAGGCCTCGATGAGATCAGGAAGGCACTCCTTGGATGCCTGAGCCGGGCCGCCGACGCAATCGCCCCCCTCGGGCTCAAGCCTGCGATGGATCTGATCGCGACGACGAGGGGCGAGGTCCAGGACCTCCGGATTCACTTCAAAACCAACATACGTTTTGTCGATACGAAGTCTCCTGCTTGGAGACGATAGAAATACATTCCGCTGGCAAGTCCGGCGGCGTCAAAGCTCACCGAGTGGTAGCCTGCATCTTTCGCGTCATTCACCAGTACTGCTACTTCACGACCGAGTACGTCACACACGCCGAGTTTCACGTATGAGGCTCGCGGCAGCTCGTACCGGATGGTGGTGCTCGGGTTAAAAGGATTGGGGTAGTTCGAGAGCAAGCGGTAGGTGTCCGGCGCTCCCGCCGCTGGATCGGATGTCGAAGTGGGAGAACCCCATCCACCATTCACGGTACGGACGACAATGCCGCGATAGCCGACCGCCCAACCTCTGCTCGTGTCCAGAAAGCACACTGCGCGCAGGTCCAGCGTGGTGTTGCTCTGCTGCAGTACCCAGGTTCCCCCGTTGTCTCTTGTTCTGTAGATCTTGCCGCCTGATCCGATCAGCGTCCCGACTGCAGGGTCCTTGAACGACATCCCTTGAACCGACACCGGGATGGGCGATACTCCTTTCCACGTAGCACCGCCATTCGTCGTGCGATAAATTGAATCTCCCGCGGCGTAGCCAATGCTCGCGTTGGGAAATGAAACCGCGGTCACAACGCGGCTGGGTGAATACATCACCGTGTCCCAGCTTCCTCCCCCGTCTGTGGTCCTAAGGACGACACCCTGGTTGCTCGGTCGCAAATTGTTTCCCCCCACAACAATCCATGTGTCTCCGCTCACGGGGGCTACCCCGAAAAAATTCAGTTCGTAAGGACCAAAGGAGTTGGAGAGAATGGACCATTTGGCGCCGCCGTCCGTCAAGCTGACAATAGTCTTATACATACCGACCGCCATCCCCACATTGCCGGAGAAATCGACCGCCCGGAGAACAGTAGAATACACATAGAGCGAATCATAGATCCATGTCTGCCCTGCATCGGTGGTTCGAAAGGTTGAGCTGCCCACCGCCACCCATCTGCTCGAATCGAAGCAGTGCACGGCCGTGAAAGAGTTCTCTTGTCCGTACAAGCCGTACGCAGTTCCCAGAGGCAGCCAGGTCTTCCCTCCGTCAGTTGTCCGTTTGGCTGAATCGCCAACGAGAACACCTGCGTTAGCGCTTGTGAACTCCACTCCCCACAGATTGCCGATTGTTTGTATGTGGATGGTGTCCCTTACCCACCCCTGTTGCGCTTGGGATTCACGAGAAATCAGCAGCGAGCAGAAGAGTACGGTCATGAGGAAGAAGTGGGGTTTCATACAACCTCCCTCTTTTGCTGTTGTGGAGGAATTGCGGGATAGAGTCGATATCTTGATGATCCGGGGTGATTCGCCGGTCCCGGTTCTTCATGTGGAGAGACTGTTTCACCCGGGTCACCATGCTGTTCTTTGGTCGAAATATATCCCGCCGTTCAGGCAAAGTCAATTCCTTGGAGGGCTCACTTTGACAGGCTCACTTTGACAAGCGCAACGCAGGGGGGGGTGGGGGTCTGATAGCCGTTGTCTTTCACGTTGCCCTTTTGTACCTTCACGCTGCCATTCTCCGAAAAGGATTCCACTATGAAGAGACTCACGTTCATCTTCGTGATCGCTGTTTCACTTTGTCTCCTCGGCTGCACACGGCCGGAGCCTCCCAAGATCAAGAAGGTTCCGAGGGAATTTGTTGAGTTCGGGAGCAAGCGCGTCGACGACTATTACTGGCTGAACAACCGAGCCGACAGCGCGGTCATTTGGCACCTTCGCGCCGAAAATGCCTATGCGGAGGCGATGCTTAAGCACACAGAAGATCTCCAGAAGGTAATCTACAACGAACTTGTCGCGCGCATCGAACAGAATTACGAATCGCTACCTACCAAAGAGAATGGATACTGGTACTACGTTCGTTACGAGGAGGGAAAGCAGTATCCCTTCTACTGCCGCAAAAAGGGGAATCTCGCCGCCGGCGAGGAAGTCTTTCTCAATGTCCCCCAGATGGCCACCGGACACCAGATCTTCATGATCCGGGGATATTCGGTGAGCCCGCGGAATACCTTGCTCGCATATGGAATCGACACGACGGGAGATCGCCAGTGTGCACTCTACATAAAACACATCACGACGTCAACACTTTTCCCGGAAGCCATTTCCAACACCAGCGGCAACTACGAATGGGCGAATGACGACTCTACTCTTTTCTATGTCGTCAACGACCACACCGTCCGCGCCTACAAGGTCATGAGACATACAGCAGGCACCGACCCTGCTTCAGACCGGGAAGTGTACCGTGAACCGGACAGCACATTCGATGTCTCTCTTTCAACCACGCGCGACCATAAGTTCATCTTCATCGCGTGCAGCAGCACGCTCACAAGTGAATGGCACTACGTTGTCGCAGACCGACCCGATGCCCAGCCTGTCCTTATCCAGCGGCGCCAGCATGATGTTCTCTACAGCCTCGAAGACTATGAGGGCGATCAGTTTTTCATACACACAAACAAGGATGCCAGGAACTTCAAGCTCGTCCGCGCACCGATCCGCAATCCCGGGATGAAGAACTGGAAAGACGTTATTCCGCACCGGACCGATGCATTACTGCAGCAAGTCGTCGTGTTTACAGGGTACATCGTGGCGCAACAAATGATCGGAGGCCTGAGCCAAATCCAGGTCATCGATCGCAAGACCCGGCAGTCGCATTACGTGGACTTTGCCTGAGCAGGCATATGTTGCGTCCGTGTACCCGGCCACCGATGCGTACACGCTTGACAGCATACGCTACAGCTACACTTCGCTCACTTCGCCGCGGTCGGATTACATGTACAACCTTGCATCACGGGAGAAGGTGCTACTTAAACAGCAAAAGGTGGGCGGAGGCTACGATGCTACGCTTTACGCGACCAGAAGGGTCCTGGCATCGGCAGTAGACGGCGTGAGGGTTCCGATCAGCATTGTTTACAAGGGGTCTCTCTTCAAGCACGACGGCTCCAACCCGATGCTCCTTTACGCGTACGGTTCGTATGGTGCAAGCAGTGACCCATATTTCAACTCGTCGGTCATCAGCCTGCTCGATCGTGGATTCGTGTACGGCATCGCGCACATACGCGGGGGACAGGAGATGGGACGGCAGTGGTATGAGGAAGGAAGACTACTGAAGAAGAAGAATACATTCACCGACTTCATTGCCTGCGCACAATACCTGGTGAATGAGAAATTCACGTCGAAGGAAAGGCTCTTTGCCAACGGTGCGAGTGCCGGAGGGATGCTCATGGGAGCCGTCACCAATATGCGGCCTGACCTCTTTCGGGGAGTGCTGGCTGAAGTACCATGGACGGACGTGATCACCGACAGCGAGAATCCTGACCTTCCGCTCACTACGCTCGAGTACGACGAGTGGGGACGTCCGGACATCAAGGAGCAGTACGAGTATATGTTGAGCTGGTCGCCCTACGACAACGTGAAGGATGCCGCATATCCCGCAATTCTTGCCACCGGCGGATTGAATGACACCCAGGTTCCCTATTTCTCTCCTGCCAAGTGGGTGGCGAAGATACGGGAGCACAACACAGGCAAGAATCCCGTCATATTCAAGGTAAACATGGGGGCAGGGCATTCAGGAGAGTCCGGCCGCTTCGAACGCCAGAAGTTGATGGCGTTGAAATATGCGTTCATTGTGGATCTGGTGGGGATGAAATAGGCTGCGGTTTAAGAAGACAGTTTCCTGCGCGGAACCTATGGATTGGAAACTGTGTTGACGGATTTCTCTTTGCGATATTCAGACTGTACGACTTCCGTTCCGTAAATTCTCTCAAGTCGACGAACCGTGAAATGGCCTCTCGCCATGTCTTGAAAATGGTTGATGAAGGCCAGATTGATGAGAGCGCCGCCCACAGCGCCGACTGCAGGGACGGCTTGTGCCGCAGCCTTCTCTGAGACAGTAGCACCGAAACGGGAAGCGATTTGTGAGATCAAACGGACAATTGCTGGCGCCCCTTCCTTTGCAAGTCCTCGCTCTGCGATGAACTCGGCCGCCTCGGAAACAGCCTTAGCAAGAGCAGCTCGTACAGCGAAGTATCCCGATTCGGCTGCATCATCTTTCGATGTTCGACCACCCAGTGCGAATACCTCAACGCATGCAAGCTTTGATTCGGCCAAACGTAGATCTTCGCCTTCGCTACGAGCAATGTCAGCTATGGATCTAAGCATGATTGTCGTGGAGACCGGGAGTTCAATCAGCAACGCAGGGAGTCCAAAGGCGCCCCCTCCTGCGCCGGTTGCGGTTGCTGCGATCTTGTGCCAAATATCACTCGATGCCATTGGACCATTCCGACCAAAGGTCATAAGAGCGGCATCAAGAGCAGTCTGTAAAGACTTTTTTGTCGCATCGTTGATGAGTTGAGACCATTTGGCCGGAAGCAATTCCATCCCCTTCGCCAGTGGTTTGCCTATAGCATTTGTTATCTTTGCGGTGAGGCCTGGATTTTCAAGAAGCTGCTTCGCTCTCCGCAACTGTTCGATATGTTCTGGTGTCATATTGTCTCCTTTGCCCCGGGAGTCCTGCGCTACGAAATCAACGTTTCGAGTTTCACGAATGCCTTGTCATCAATGGCATAGATGCTATTGATGACGCGGACCAGATCCTCCAGATCGACACCAGATCGGTTGGAAAATATGACTACCGCATACTTTGCCGAGGGTTTCGTCAACACTATGGTTCTGAATCCTCCATTGGAGCCGGTGTGGTAGACAAGCCTGGAATCGCCGGAACCGGCAACAAACCAGCCGAAGCCGTATGAGAGACTCCTGGCGGTATCTATCGGAAACTGTGCTGACCGGGCTTCTTTTACCAGATCCGGATCCACCACGCACTTCTGCTGAATAGCCGTGATCCACCGGAGATAGTCGTCAATCGAGGTATACACTCCCCCATCCCCCATCGTCGAAAAGAAGAGACTTTCTTTAGCGTCCGCAATTCTGAAAGTGTTCTCCTGGGGCTCATATCCGAACGCACGATCGGATATTTTGAAATCCGGCTGTATGACATTGCTGCGCATCATGTTCAGCGGGGCGAACACATGGTTGCGGATATACGCCGGATAGGTCTCACCGGATACTTTCTCGATAATTAGCGAGAGGAGACAGAATGCCGTATTGCTGTACCGGTACCGTGATCCGGGCGGGAAATAAAACGAGTCAACTGAGCGGAGAGCTGTCAGCACATCCTTGTCCCAGAATTCTTTGTACAGCGTTCTGTCCACAAAGGAATAGTGATCCATGATGCCGGAACTGTGGGTGAGGAGCTGCCGCACCGATACAATGCTTGCCACTCCGGGTGCGAGATGCGGAAAGAACTGGCTCAGTTTGTCATCCAGAGACAGTTTACCTGCTCGCTGCAACTGCAGAATCGCGTAGGCGGTGAACTGCTTGGTCAGCGAGCAAATGTTGAAGTTTGTCGAAGGCGTTATCGGCGCCTTCGAATCCAAGTCTGCAAGGCCATATCCTTTCTTGAAGACAACGCTGTCATCCTTGATGACGACAATTGCAGCTCCAGGTTGGCCGCTTTGGTAGATGGACGACATCAGCGAGTCGGTTCGGGCACGCTCGTTCTGCGCATTGCCCCCGATTGCCATGAACGAGGAGAGACACAGGATGATCAGCCGCTTCATAGTTGTTTCCTTAGTTTGATGGAGGAGATAACCTGTGCCTCTTCACAATCCCGCCTGCGTCCAACATAGCGAATCCGAACCACTTACGCCACTTTGAACTGTTGATCCTTTATTGCGTTCTGCCTTCCCTTCCTCAGAACAACAACTCACTTTCGCCTTGAAGACCTGTCCCTCCGGAATCAAATGGAGATACTCATGAATTGCTTCTTTCGTGATTCTTCGAGACGTTAATGGGGGCTCTCCTTTCTCTCACAGCATGGTGACAGATTATGCCTGCGCAAGTCTCCGAAAGTGTTTCCACACTGCCCCGGGTGCGAGTTGAATCCGTTGACGCATTCCGGGGGCTCACAATTCTGCTGATGGTTTTCGTCATCGCCGTCGCAGCGGAAAACTACCGGCCTCTCCCCCAGACGATGTCATGGTTCGGAAGCCTCCCTGTCTCCACCTGGAACCATGCGGAAGTCGGATGGGAAAGGTTTGTCGAGGAAAAGAAGAGTGCCGGATTGACCGACGAGCAGATCAATCGACTACCCGAAGCCGGACTGAAGAACGTTGGCCTCACGGCCACGGACATTGTAGCACCATTCTTCGTGTTCATCGTAGGCATCGCCATTCCTCTGAGCAAAGCACGTCGTGGACGGGCATGGTGGAGCCATGTGCTTATCAGGACCATCATGTTGATACTTGCAGGTGTGGTTTACATCAGTCTCATCCTTGGGCTCTCCTGGTGGTGGGGAATCTTGCAGGCGATCGGCGTGGCCTACTTCATGGGAGCCGCAAGCATGAAACTCTCCAGGACCGGCCGCTGGGTGGCGATCTTCGCGGTGCTCGCATTTCACATGACCATGTCTCATTGTTTCGCCTGGTGGCTTCGCTTCGGAGACACCCCCGAACCATTCTGGACGATTTCTCAGCTCCACGGCAGTTGGGCCAAGCCCTTCATTCTTCACTGCCGCCCATGGGTTTCGATATCTTACGGCGTTATGACGATGATCGGCGTCCTGGTCGGTGAGGCGGTCGCCGGAGGGAAAAGAACAGAAATTACACGTACGGCGATCGTTGTCGGATGTGTTTTCACTTTTGCTGGGTTTGCATTGCATAGTGCCGGACTCTACACGGGGGCAACAGAGCTTTGTTTCAACAAACCTGACGTCACAGCTTCCTACGCTATGTTCACATCCGGCGTGGGAGCCTTTCTCTTGCTGCTGTTGTACTATGTGATTGACGTCGGGGGGCGGACGAAATGGGCATATCCACTTAAGGTCTTCGGAGCGAATGCGCTCCTCGCGTATTTCATGCAGATCATTATGAGGATCTTCTTTCGGGCACTGCATCTGGAGGAGTTTTTTGCCGGACAGCCAAACGATACACTCAAGCAGTGGGCATCGCTGATCCCTGCCCCTGCGTGGAGTTCGTTCTTTCTGGACAAGTCGGGTTACAACGGCATGCTGTGGGGAGCTATATGGACGTTGTGCCTCTGGATGATCGTGTGGTACTGTAACAAGAGGGAAATTTACTGGAAACTGTAATGCTGACCATTACTTTTTGAAACTCGTTTTCAGAACTCCGGCCGAACATCTCACAACGCATCGCTGACAGAGGATGCAATCTCCATCGCTAATGCGTGTGCCCATTCTCACGCGCGCGGCCACGGGAATGTCCATTGGACAGATTGTCGCGCAGGCCTCGCATTCGGTGCACCCCTCGGCCTGGGCGGAGACATGGAGAAGCGCCGGGCGGCTCGTCCACCGCAGAATGAAGCCGGTCGGGCAAAGGTATTTGCAGAACGCGCGTTGGTCGTGCAGAGCGAGTGCCAGCGCAATAGCTGCTGCGTAGTAAACGACGACGCCCACGGCGACGCGCCACACGCTGTGGGCGTGCATGTATCCAAGGGCTCCGTCGGGCTGGAAGTCAAACACCAGGGCGACCAGAGCTGCCGCCGCAAAACTGACGGCCACACCGACAAGTGGTGTCCAAACCCAAACACCCTTGCGCCGACCCGAGCCCTTGCCGACGGGAAGACGCTCGAGCACCATCGCACGCCAACACCCCCATCCGCACAGAATTCGGCCAAAGATGAGCGGACCGACGACGGTGGTCACCATCGTGTGACCGATAGCCGGGCCTAGTGTCCCCAGGATCAGGAGCTCAAAGAAGCCATCGAGGTCGAGGTTGACGGCTTCAGCCAATGAGAACGTAAGAATTCCCAATCCACCGCCGGCCAGGACGAGCCACCGCCACCACTGTTTCCGGTCAGGGCGGGCAAAGGCGTAGCCGGCGAGAAATGCACCTTGGGAGAGTCCCCAAACGAAGAGAGCGATAGCGAAACCCAACGCGTTTCCCCGGAGCAGTACTGCTGCAGCCAACGGCCAAAAGACGAGAAGAGCGATTGCGCTGACGACGAGCAACGCACGACTGACTCTACGCGGGGTCGAGCGTTCCCCGGTCACAGGATCCTCCGAGCATACGCATACATTTCAAGATCTTGCGTTTGTTTACGTTCTCTTCTACGACTTACCCGCCCTGCCCCTACGAAGTCTTAGTAATGATTTATCATCGGCAACATACTGCTCCATGTATCCGCATGATGTACAAATGTAGCGTGCAAGATTGGCAAATCCGAACATATCAACTTTGATTGCATTATACGTACCAAGTTCACTAGGTATGACCGTTATCTTCTTGGATGAACACTTAGGACAAACACTCGAAGATTTCATAATTATTTCTCCCGATGTGATTGGTCCATATCGAGCAATAGCCCATGCCACCTGCTGTGAGAGCGCAAGCACATTCCACTCGCACCCGGTCATTGTGAATAGTGCCCTTTCCACTGACGAGAACAGAATCTTTACCATCGAAACCTTTGAATATGGTGCCTCTTATTCACCAGCACTAGCGCTCCCCGCTGAGTTTTCCCTCCGCCCGCAGTCGTGCCATCACGCTATGACGCCTGCTGTAGCCGAAGTAAATCGCGAAGCCGATTCCCAGCCAGACGAACAGGCGCCACCAGTTTTCCGCTGGTAGTGAAAACATCAGGATCAGACAGCATACGATGCCGGCGATGGGGACGAACGGCACCCATGGCGCCCGGAACGGTCGTTCGGCGTTGGGGTGCGTCTTTCGCATGATGAGCACGGCAGCACACACGATCACAAATGCCAGCAATGTCCCGATATTAGTCAACTCCGCAAGAATGCGCAGAGGAAGAAAAGTCGCCATGGTGCCGACGAACAGGCCCGTAAGGATCGTGGATTTCCATGGTGTCCGGAATTTCGGGTGTACCGCACCGAAGAAACTCTGTGGCACCATACCATCGCGTGCCATCGCCAGCAGCACCCGGGGCTGACTCAACATCATCACCAGCAAAACGGAGGTTATGCCCGTTACCGCTCCGACGTCAATCAACCGTTGTGCCCATGGCATACCTCTCGAGGCAAACGCCTGCGCGACCGGTGCATTGATATCGATCTGATCGTACCGCACCATCCCGGTCACAATTGCCGACACCGCTATGTACAGAACCGTACAAATGATCAACGAGGCAATGATACCGATCGGCACGTCGCGTTGCGGGAGTTTGGCTTCTTCGGCGTGGGTCGATACGGAGTCGAATCCGATGTACGCAAAAAAGATGATCGCTGCGCCGGCCAGCATGCCGAGTGGCGCTCCGTTCGCCCCCGTCTCTCCAAAGAGTGTGTGGCCGAAGAAACTGATCCCAGTGTAGCCGTACGGTGCGAATGGCTCCCAGTTTTTGGGGTCGACCAAGAAAGCGCCGACAGCGATCACGAAGAGGACAATGACGAGTTTTACGATAACCATCCCAGCGTTGAACGATGCGCTCTCTTTGATGCCCTTGACGAGGATCGCCGTGATAATCGCTGTGATTACAATGGCCGGGAGATCGAAATACGACCCCGTCATCATGAAATTGCCGGTTTCCAGGTTGAAATCAAACGGAGCGGTGGAAATCTCATGCGGCATCGCTACTCCGAAACTCCGGAGGAAATCCTGGAAGTGTGCGGACCATCCGTGCGCGACGGTCGCAGACCCGACCGCATATTCCAGGACAAGATCCCAGCCGATGATCCACGCGAAAAGTTCGCCGAGCGTCGCATAGGCGTACGTGTACGCCGACCCCGCGACGGGCGCCATCGACGCAAACTCCGCATAGCACAGGGCTGCAAAGATGCACGCAACCCCGGAGGCTGCAAAGGAAAGAATCAACGCCGGTCCCGCCTTGTCGTGAGCACCCACTCCCGTCAGCACAAAGATACCTGTACCAATGATGGCCCCCACACCGAGGCTGGTGAGGGTGACCGGGCCGAGTACCCGGCGCAGGCGGTTCTCCCCTTTCATTTCTTCCAGGAGTAGAGAAAGCGGCTTCTTTGCAAACAAGGGACTTCCCATAGTGTTCCGATCGTTAGAAGTACGTGAAAGATAGGGGATTAGCCGAAGTAACAACGCACGCTCGCTGCACCTGGGCCGGGCAGATCGTCAAAATTCGGCTGTTCGAAAATATACACGCTATGGAGTACAACCGCAAGGCTTCTCGAAAAACGGAACTGGATGGTCCCCACAGTCCAAGAAGTCTCATGAGACATGGTACGGGAAAAGGAAGCACGCCAGACCAACCAGGGGGAGCAGTCCCACCGATCACCGTAACTACTGCACAAACTGCCGCGACATAGGGGCTCACTACAGGCATGGACTCTCGAAGAAGGGCAGGTTACTCTTCTTCAAAGAAGGGTGGAAAACCAACCTTTGGCGCGATTCAGAGTAATGCTCCCACAAGAGCCTGGGCAACGACTATCTTGGCGATCATCGAAACGGGGTAAACCATCGCGTACCAGACATTCGGGGTATCGGAGGTTGATCGTTCGTTGGCAAAGGCCAGGCACGCGGGTTGGGTCTGGATTCCGGACATCAGACCCATTGCTGCCGGAAACGAAAGGCGAAGCGTTCGCGCCCCTATACCAAGGACGAACAGCGCCACCAGCATCGTGACGACGGCGCCGACGATCATGAGTTTCCAACCACCGGCCGCCAGCGTTGTGAGAAGTCCATCTCCCGCTTTCGTCCCGATGCCCGCAAGGAACAGAACCAGTCCGACCTGCCGGAGGGACATGTTCACCGCGAACGGCATGGTCCAGGTCACCCTGCCGGACCTTTGCAGGCGGCCGAGGATGAGACTCACGATGAGAGGTCCACCTGCGAGCCCGAGAGTAAAGCTTCTCCCACCAGGCAGTGGCAGAGGAGCCAGGCCGAGCAGGATGCCCAGAACGATCCCGAGGGAAAGGGAGAGGAAATCCATTTCCGTGCTTGACCGAACTGAGTCGCCGAAGAAGCGAACAACCCTATCAACATTCCCCGCCCAGGTCACCACGCGAACGCGGTCCCCGCGCTCGAGGATCGTCTTTCCAGTTGGAACAAAATCTCCGTCTCCGCGCCGGACGCGCGTAATGGTGGCATCGAGCATTTGCTGAAGATCAAGGTCGGCAATTGCCTTCCCCACTACCCTTTTATCGGAGACCTCAATCCGGCGGATCTCGAAATCTCTGTCCCCGGTTGTGATTTCTTCCCTCGCCTCTTCTCCCAGGAGCAGGCGCGCGCGCTCAAGGGCTTCAGGCCCCCCCACCGCAGCTACCAGGTCGCCCTCCTGGAACACCGTTTCCGAATACACAAGCGAAGTTTCATTTTCCCGCCGCAATCGGCTGAGCACGAAGCCCGGATCGGGGTAATGGGAGAGTGCCTCCGAGACGGTCTTTCCCATGATTCCAGGATTGACCACACGGAAGGTCTTTGCGAAAATCGATGCGGGTTTTTGTTCATCCGGCGACACCTCCTTCGCGGGAACCAAGACGCTCCAGAATCTCCCCATCTGGGAGAAGACCAACAGCACGCCGATGACACCAAACGGATATGCAAGCCCGTACCCTATCACCGGACCACTCAGGAGCGCGGAAATTTTTCCGGTGGGGACTCCCTCTTGCACGAGCAGTGATTTCGTCGTCTCGAGTGTTGCGGCGAGCGCGGGGGTGTTCGTCAGGCTGCCAGAAAATGCACCCACCGCCACGCTGGGTTCAAGCGAGAGCAGGCGGACCGCACCGAATGTCAGCAGCCCCCCCAGTGCAATCGCGGCTAGAGCGAACAAATTTGCGCGGATGGCTCGGCGGCCAAATGAGGAAAAGAAAATCGGACCGGATGCCAGTCCGACCGTGTACACAAAGAGTACAAGCCCGATCACGTACACAAGGTCGGGAATCCTGAGGCGGGAATCGATAGCACCGAGAAGGATCCCGGCGAACAGGACGGCGGCCGGACCCAGCGAGAAACCGAGGATGCGAACGCTCCCACCAACGTACCCAAGGCCGATAACGACAAAGAGGAGAAGAAGCGGCTGCGTGGCAAGGAGATCAATGATAGTCTGCATGGTGTTGCCTCAGAAGTGTCCGCCTATCCTGGTTGTAGATCCCCGGTTCTTCGACGCTGTTCTCCTCCCCAATCCGGTTCATCCCCATGAATGGGCTTTTTCAGGTCAAGTATTTCCATATCGACGTCCTCGATCTCTCCATCCATGTCGTCGAATGTTCGCCCCTCTGCAATCTCCCCAGCTCCCCACATTCGTAAAATGGCCCATCTTGCACTTAGAATCCACCGCGGTAACCACATCACCTTCGCCGAGGCAAGTGCTAAGATGGGCTCCTGATTTCACATGTCTCCACGCATGATTACATTTCTTGCGATTCACTTCCGGAAAAAGATCGCATAGGCAATTGCCAACGCTGAAACGACCATTGCCCCGAAGAAGAACCATAGGGCAAAGTTGTTGACCGGTTTTTTGGATTCCTGCGGGGGGTCTTGCTTCTTATCCATTTGGTCACCTTTGGCTTCATTGTCAGATCCACTTCTTGAATATTCATGCACAGACGTGTTCGTAGGACGAGCCACGATGACACGGACTGGTATGACAAATCCCGTGCAGGATCATGCCTCCGTTAGAGGTACGAAGCAGTGGTCTGAGTGAATACCAAGAAGGATGAAAGAGGTGGGGACGAGAATAGCGGATCTAATGGATCGAGTTATCCGTGGTGGGTGCTATCGGCTCATCATTCGAGCAACCAGGCTGGTTTGAGGATCCTTTACGAGATGAGCCCGAGTTGGTGGCAATTCTGCTTCGAAATATCCTGGAATCCGGTGGTCAACATCATCGACTCGATAAGGGCTCTGGGTACTGAGTTCGAGTTCCGTCACACCGCGCATTTGACTATCGCACTGCCCTGCGTTATTTTGTGGTCGTACTGCTTATTGTTCATGCCGTAGGAATCCTGCACCCCCGTGGAGGTTTCCATGGTTGGCCTGTTTGACATCGACTGTATCCCTTCTCCTGTTCCCCCGAAGTCTCGGAATCCCACCAAGTGCAAGCATCCCTTTTCAGAGTTCGCTGAGAGATGCAGCAGTCTGGCATCCACAGCCTCGGAGGTGACGATGCGACTCATGCATATATCGTCCCAAGTCGCCCGGCTGGTCTTGATCGCTTTCATGTTGGGCGGCTGCAGCGATGATGCTCCGGTTGAATCAGGTCAGACCAATGCGGAGGTGACTGCCACCATCGGACCTTCAGGTGGAGCGGTAACAACGAGTGACTTCTCGCTGTTGGTTCCTGCCGGAGCGTTTGCTACCTCTGCCACCATCACAGTCACTCCGCTGTCCAAAACTCATCCATTCGGCAGTAATGGCGTCTCACGCCTCTTCGGCGTGCAGGGGATCCCGGCAGCATTCTCAACACCCCTCACGCTCACGGTCACTCCGATGTCTCCAGGCACAGGCCCTCACTTCATCGCGGTAGGCAATGAGGTCCCCTTCCCTGCCACTGATTCACTGTTCATGGCGTTCAGCTTCATCAGCGCAAAGGATTCCGCCGGTCGGCTGATGTGCACGATTCCCCCGCGAGGAAATAGCGGGAGTCCGAAGACACACCCTTTTGCTCGAGCGGGGCGCACTCGTTTGCAGGACGAAATGGACATCTTCATCGCGATCGCCGGCTACGACACAACAGAGTTCTACAATTTTGTTCTGTACGCACCAACATTCGTCACTGAAGAAGTGAAGATAGGCGCGTTGGCGGCACTCAACTACGCACGGGCTCACATCCTTAATATGGGACTGCCGTTCCCTCAAACATCGCCCGTCATGCCGATTGAAAGCATGGTCTACCGATTCAACAACCAGCCGAAGACCGCCGCTGTCTATCTGACCAGAAATGCGCGATACAAGCTGAATGCCGATCCGCAGGGACTTCCCATGGTGGGCCTCAACGTCGAGTTGATGGTCCTGGCAGAGAAGGACCGGATTATCGCTCAGTGCGGCCGCGAGGCGTTCATGTTCGTTCCCGAAGAAATCTATGGAATCGATGGGTTCTCCCAATACATGGAACCTGACAGGTACTGGCTGCATTGTGCTGTCGGATCCTGGTTCGAGGAGAAGGTGACGCAGGATCCGAGCCATGTGCCATCGGAACTTGCTGGCAACGAGCTTCAGCCGCTCCAGGGCATCATCGCGGGCGCCGGCCAGTCATTTGCCTCGTCGCGAAAGCATGGACTGGGGATGGCCCCGCTGATCAAGTACCTGACCGCCTCATATCGTGAAGAGTTGATCTGGAGGATCTATGAAGGATTGAAGCAGGGATCCGAGCCGGTCGGTGCACTGCTCAACGGTATGGCCGATCCACCATCAGAATGGTATGTGGCTTTTCTCAAACAGTATCTTACCGGCGGCATCTATGGCATTCCGGCTGAGAAGTTCCTGAACGGCGTTCAGGCAACGGCAAGTATCAAGACTGAAAAAGACACGCTCTTCAAGTATCCCGTGTCGTACGCGGACCTCTCTGCACGACTGTTCCTTGTGGACCTCGCCTATCCGGATATCGATGCGAATGCGCGGCTCCGCATCACGCTGAATCCACCGGCGGCACTCGAGAACAACGCCCTTGTGCTGTTGTTTGCGGTGGAGAACGGCAAGCTGGTGTATTGGGAGAGCGGAACCGATGTCATTGTCGCGAACGTGCGGGATTTCACCGCTACGGGACAGAAGGTGCTTGTTGCAGTAATCAATAGCTCGTGCGAGAAGCCATACGACGTGCCTCTCACCGCAGAAGTGCGGATGCGCATCGAGAAGCCGGGAGCTGGCCCATTCAAGAATGCCGCCGTGGAGTGTTGCTTCTGGGCTCCTGTCGAAACATCCTACGGCACCGTGCTCCCTTCGGGCGCGCAGTATTACTACGGCCGTCTCAGGCCGGGTCTTTTCATGGGCAACACGTTCACCTCCAGTTGGAATGAAGCAGACAGGCGCGGTCAGCTTGTTATCACGTCAAACGTAACCACTGGAACACCAAGTGTCTCCTACTTCAGAGTCGAAGAGACCTTCATGTCGGGAGGCGATACGCTGCACTGGACCATTGTCAGCAAACCGGGCATTTCCTTCTACGGCCAGGTAGCCGGCACCCACGGATACTTTTTTGACAACAAAGGCACGAGCAATGAAGACTTTGTGGAGACTGCTACACTCCTCAGCACATCACCGAGCGGTTCCTGGTGGAGGACAAAGCAGCCCGAGTGGGTTGACTTGAGTTGGCTGGTGGTGACTCTGGAGACCAATTGGTAATGTCAGAGTTCTATCGCCTTCTTGTGAGCTAACTTACGCCCATCCATCCTCAGAAAGGAACTGTTATGGCCACGCTCGACCAGCATCCGGGAGCCGGGCCATGACAGAAGAGACCAGAATCACTCACACCATCCCATACGCCATCTTCGTTCTGTTCGCGGTTGTGGCCGTGGCGTGCTGCGTTGCCGCCATCAAGAGATACGTGGAGTATCAGGCCCCGTCGCATGGAGAAGGAGGTCAAGGGGCTAGTTCGATGTCATTCGAAGACTGGAAGACCAGCTTCATTGCGAAGGTGTCAGAAGGAGCAACGGATTCGACCGCTGACAGTGGCTCTCGGATGTCAATCCCCAGTGACGTAACGCTCAAGCAAATCTATGACGCCTTGAAGGCCAGGGGACCTGACACACACGTGGACCTGGCCCTCCTCCACACACTACCGTCTGCTTTCACTTCCTTACTGGCCATCGTCTTGTGTGCATTGCAGTGGCGCTTGATAAAAGGCATGTCAACCCGCGTTCTCGTCTCTCTGATTCCAGTCCTCCTCGGAATCCTGTCGCCTGCCGTTGCCTTCTTCATCGGACAACTCGCCAACGACTATGTCGTCGGGCAGGATACTGATCTTGATAAGGCGGTTTTGCAATCTGCACTCTCGCTTCCTCTGGTCACCGCATCTACCATACCGGGGTTTCTCGGACTGGCGGCATTTCTTTATCTGTCCCGCAAACCTCTTACCACTAGACTTCTCTGGTCGACATCATTGATTGGTACAGGCATTTTGACCGCCATTGTTCTCGGGAGTCATACGGGGATGTACGATCTCCTGTATTCGAGGGGGAGGATGCACTCTACGACAGGGATCGGAATCATGTTTGTCTCATTCTATTGTCTCCTCGCCGCTGCGATCATTTCGGTATTGGCACGGATTGCCCATCATGCTCTCCTGAAAAAGCGCACTGCGAAGTGTGTCATGCACGATCGTCCACGGTGATGACTATTTTCCCTCGGGCATGTCCTTCTCCAAGATACCGGAGAGCTTCAGCCGTTTCACTCAACGGGTAGCGTCTATCGATAACTGGTACGACTTTGCCAGCTTCCAGAAGGCCTTTCATAAAAGCCAGATCCTCCTGGTTTGGTTTTGCAGATACGCCTCCCATTTTCTTGCCACCGGTCTTTGACATCCATGATCCCAGGAGCATGGCCTCGAAGATCTGAGCCTTGGAACCACCTGCCATAACATAAACGCCCTTGGGAGTTAAGGCACGCTTGTAAGCTGGGAGCGAATGATATCCGTTTGCGGCAAGAATCAGGTCATACTGCTGCCCACTTTGGGTGAAATCTTCTTTGGTGTAATCTATAACATGGTCTGCCCCAAGTGAGCGCGCCTGGTCCAAATTCCTGGTACTGCACACGGCGGTCACTTCAGCCCCAAACGATTTGGCGATCTGCACTGCAAACGTCCCCACCCCACCGGATGCCCCTTGAATCAAAACCTTTTGCCCTGGATGAATTTGCCCTTCATCGCGCAGACCCTGCAAGGCAGTGACGGCTGCCATTGGCACAGCCGCCGCTTCAGCAAACGATAGATTGGACGGTTTCAAGGCAAATGCACTTTCAGAAGCCGAGACATACTCGGCAAAACTGCCATTGCGGTGTCCGGCCATATCCCCGAAGACCTCATCACCTGGCTGAAACTGCTTGGCGTTTCTGCCGACCGCGTCAACCCGCCCCGCTATGTCAGCGCCGAGTCTCGTGTTTTTTGGTTTGAGCAGCCCCCCGCCCATGAGGCGAATCAAGAATATGTCTGCGGTCAGGAAATGCCAGTCATATGCATTCACGGATGCCGCATACACTCTTATCAATACTTCATCGTCCTTGGGCGTAGGTTTTTCCACATCCTTGAACTGAAGAACATCCGGTGACCCGTACCTTGTGTAAACAATTGCTTTCATGTGTCTTCCTTCATGATTACTCGCAACCGGTTCAAGCGCTGTTCCGCCTCTGGATCGACCTTCCATTGCGCCTGAAGTAGATCACACCCGAAGCTCTCGCAATAGGCGCAACTCTCAAGCCTCCGGCCTTGAACGCAAGATCGGATCTTGCACTGGGCGCAGCCCGAGAAAAGCCGACCTCCTACGCTCCCGCAGCCATCACAATCCGTCACATCTTCGACTGATATCCCCATTCCGTACTTGTCACGGCAGAGTGCGGCAACAGAGGCGCGGATGGATTCGCGTTTCTCCCGGTCAACTTCCAACGTGGCCAAATGGACCGGGCACGTACGACATTCAATGCCACAGTATGCAATCAAGGTAACGTACTGATTCATAGATCAACCACAATGAGTGTCCTTTCTACAACAGTCCGCTCAGCCAATGTATCACGTTCAACAGGAATTGTCCATTCTGTGGAGCTCTCGGATCATTCATTCCTGCAGGAATACGATCGGGCCCCCGACCTGCGACTGGAGTTTAGACAAACCGCCATCACGGGTTGCAACACTACAAAACATCGGAAGTGAACAGTTCATGTCCCCTCTGGAGACCGGCCGACGGTCTCGAAAGCCCGCGGCTTGCGTAGCCGCGGCTCCTCTCAATGTCGCATGCGACCTCGCCAGGGGATCAGCATGGGGACCTTTCGCTGATAGTCCAGATAGACATCACCGAAATCGGCCAGGAGATCTGTTTCCTCGAGGATGGTCCCCACAACGATCCATGCCGTCCATAGCACATTGAAGAGCAGCCGGTCAGCAGTGAGATCGGGAGACGCCCATATCAGCACGAGCACGCCAAAGTATAACGGGTGCCGGACCCACCGATATGGACCCCGGATCGCAAACAGGAAAGGTTGGTCCGATTGGCCACGTATGTGCGCCTTGATTGGACGCAGGCCGAACGCGTCAAACGAGCCAAGTGCATGGACGCCCCAGGCAAATATCAGGATCGCCAGAAGGGAGCAGCCGCGTGCTATCCAGAGAGGAAGACCTTCAAGTCTGAGCAGTTGGATTTCTGACCGTTGCCAGAGCACCACAACGATGATCAACACCACACCTGATGCGATGGAGTAGATCGCACCGTGATAGCGTAGGGGGATAAGCACCGCCATGCGGTCGCGGAAGGCCTTGCGAACCATCCCGCTGTGTTGAAGAAAAAACGCAAACGACAGGATCGTGTCCCATAGCAGGGCAATGGGATCCGAAAACCCAAGATGGACAAGTTGGATTGAACCCATCAAGGCAAGCAGAAGGACCGATCCACCCCCTAAGACCACTGACAGCGCCATCATTATGCGATCAACAACTGTTGTCGGCTTATGCGTCACTCAATCCTCACTAATCGGTCGTCTAGTTGGGGAGACCCATTCAGCACAAACTCGATCAGAACCACGTCCCCTTTCGGTATTCACGATACAGGTCACCCCATCTGGATTCCATTGCCGCGTCCTCCAGTCGTCGCCAGTAGAGAATGTTGGCGATACCAAGGACTCCAGCTAACAGGCTGACCGCAGCGCCATGGTACACCGCCCAACCTGCGATCCAGAAGATAAAGCCGGTGTACATCGGATGGCGGAGTTTTGCAAACAACCCTCCAGTCACTAGATGGTCGATATCCTCCAGACCTCGCAACTGGATCAGGGCTCCGAGTGCGAGACCCCAGCCGACCAGAAAAACTCCGAAGCCAATCCATTGTACGGCGAGCGGCAGGTTAACGGCGTTCGGATCGACCGGGCACATCATGAACCAGCTGACCCACATCAGGCACATCACCGAAAAGACCGCATAGAAGACAATCTTGCTTTTCGGATTTACCCGGCCGGCTTTCTTCAACAACTCGTAGGTGCTACGGGTTGTCAGGAAGGTCACATAAAGAACAAGGAGGACAAAGAATTCGGTATTCATTTCTTACCGTCCAGTTAGGTGTACGTCGCTGTCCGTCCCGCCTGTAATGGCGGAAGTTCTGTTGGCAATCCGGGCACAATTGTCAGCGCCTCGGATGAGGAAACGTCGAAATGGATGCGAATCACGTACGGGCCCACGGGCTCACTAGACTCTCCATACTGAACTACGGTGGGCTAGACTGCCTTTAGGATAAGAAACTGCCGAACTGCATTCAACAGGAGGACCGAAAACAAAATAGCACAGCCCACGGAGTGTGCTATTCAGCTGCGATGAAGCGAAACCAGTGCCCTCGCGCTCGAACTGCCGACCTGCGGTTTAGGAAGACGCTTCCCTACCCAGGACCTGCAGATTGGAATCTATTTTGAGGGATTTCTGTTTAATGAGAAGGTGGATATATTAATCTGACACAATAAGAAAGACCACGATCATGGTTTCAAATAGTCAAAATGAAAAAGCTGAAATGTTCTTGACATTTCATCAAGACAAAGAGATTTTAGTTTTGTTAAACTCATGGGACATCGGAAGTTCTAAATTGATAGAAGCATGCGGCTATAAAGCAATCGCAACAACAAGTATGGGAATAGCTGCCTCTTTAGGTTATCCTGACTGCCAGGTAATACAGTTGTCAGAAATGATTGAATCTATAACGGGGATCGTAAATGGAGTACAAGTTCCGGTAACCGTGGATATAGAAGCCGGATATGGAAATAACTTAAATGAAATAATTGATTCGGTTAATAAGATTATTGCAACAGGAATTGTCGGAATAAACATTGAAGACAGTATTGATTTGAATCCAGTATTAATTGACGAGATGGAATTTTGTGAAAGAATATCAGCTATTCGTGCATTGTCAGATTCACTGGGCTTTCATTTGGTAATTAATGCGAGGACTGATTCATTCTATACTTCGTCAGGTTCGCCACGAGAAAAATTATCTGAGTCAATAAAGCGTGGCAATAAATACCGGGAAGCAGGCGCAGACTGCATATTTGTTCAGCCCGTATGGGAAAGAGAAACGATTTCAACACTCGTTAAGGAAATCAATGCCCCAATCAATATTCTTTCAAACCCTGGGATGGGGGCAGGACTACCTCCATCGGTTCGTGAACTGCAGGATTTAGGTGTCGCCCGGTTAAGCCTAGGTTCAAGTTTGATGAAAGCTACTTTGGCTTTAATTAAGAAAGTTGCTGACGAACTATCAGAAAAAGGAACTTACAATATTTTATTGGATTCTCTAACACCGCTTCCCGACGCAGCATTGGCTTATAAAATGGCAGTAAGGTTAAATAGATGAAGAACAGCCTGGACTGCGCCCCTCAGAAGAACCTGCGACCTGCTTCACTTCCCTGCTCGATCGGTTTCCTGGCCGATGACATGAACAGAGGATGGTAGTACATCTGGTTCGTCGATCGCGGGGATTTGTCGCATCCACACCAGCTATCAAAGGGTGAGATGAGAGCCAGTCAATCACGTCAAACCTCGTCAGTAGGTGAAACGAATGAATGCATCTTCTACAACAGTCCGCCTATTCCTGAGTCCGCAGCCATACACCGCAACAGAGTTCCACATCCAATCCCCTCTACTTCTTGGGCAGGGACTTTCGGATGTGCCCCGCTAGTCGAGACGCAAGTGGAGGGTCGAAGTTGCAGAGGACAATGATAACGTAGCCCACCGAAGGATCCCATTCCAGTGCCGCGTTCAACCCCGGCGCACCTCCCGCGATGCCGAGACCGCGCGTTCGTTCCGGCAGATCGAGAACGCCTTTCTTCAGCGACTGGACGAATCGGAACAGATCACCGGCGGTAGAGTACCCTCCGCCGGCCGAACTCCCGATCCCGGGAAGGGTGGTGTAGTTGGAAGTCTTCTCGGAAGTGCTGTATCCGAGGGCTGTGTTCGATGGCAGGGCCGATTTCCGGAACCAGTTCGAAGCTGCCATGCCGGCCGGGGCATAAACGTACTGCCGGACGTACTCATAATAATCCATACCGGATGCACGCTCGACGATGAGACCCAGCACGATGTAGCCGCCGTTGGAATACCGCCTGGCTGTTCCCGGTGAGAATGCCAGCGGCTTGTCCGCGAACAGCGGCAGATAATCTTTGAGCCCCGTGATCTTCTCCTTATCCGCAGCGTCGAAACGGTCGCCGAAGAAATCCCCGATGCCGGAACTCATGTTGAGAAGCTGGCTGATCGTCACCGAGTGCGCAGCTTCCGGATTCGGATAGTCGGGGAGGAAACGCCCGATGGTGTCGGAGAGGGACAGTTTCCCTTCCGAGTGCAGCTGGAGGACAGCTATCTCGGTAAAGATCTTGTTGATCGAACCGACATTGAACCTGGTGTCGGTACGATTGGGAATCTTCTTCGCGCGGTCGGCGAACCCGTATGCCTTCAAGAAGAGAATTGAATCCTCCTTCGCAATCATCACGACTCCCGAGAACTGATCGAGCGCGGTGAGCGAATCGACATACGACGCCGTGTGGCTCAGAAGATCGGCCACCGAGATAGCCGGTGTGACGGCCGGTTGGTCGGGATCGTCGCCTTCCTGAACGGAGATCCATGCGATTGCGCGTCTGGGGGAGTTCTCGAATCCGAATCTGAATTCCAGCCATTCCCCCTTTTCAGAACGGACAGTGGCGGAAAGAATCGTATCGCTTACGGACTCCACGCGGTAGAGCCGGATCGTGCCCAGATCTTGCCGCATCTGTCTGTACCTCTCCATGCGCGTATCCAGAGGAACGGACATCAGTGCCGCTGCCGCCCACCAAGTCTCAACGAACGCCCGCATTTCTTTCTCTCCTGCGTTGTATGCAGTGATGTACGCGGAAACGCGCTCACCGGCAGGCGTAGGGGGGAGCTGTCCTTGCGAGAACGCATCTGTAGATGGAGCGGGAATCAACGCAAGGATGGACAGAAACAGGATACCCAATGGTCGGTTCACGACGATTGCCTCAGAAAGTTGGGGGAAAGGTGACCCGGAGGCCTACTAGTGCGTATACGAAGCAATTGACCCCTTTGTTGTGCAGACCCGGTTCCCCCCTAATGTCCTTCGCAGGTTACACCAAACAATCTTCATAGAATAGCGGTAGGCAATACCACGACGGAGGGGCTGTGACTTCGTATGACGAAGCCTCGCGTTCGAGGATGTCGTAACCGTCGAGGTTCTAAGGACAGTTTCGTTAGATGAAACTAGTCACTCACCTTCGATGATAGAGAGTCTGCGGAGCGTAGAAAGTCACGTACCACCCTCACGTTCTCGTCACGAGCATCCCATGGCGTCATGTGGGCCGAGCCTGGAAATTCTACATACTTTGCCTTCGGGACTTTGACCGCAAAGCTCCGGACAAGCTCAGGTCCAACTTCGTCAAACTCTCCAGCAGTGAACAACGTGGGGACTTTGATCTCGGGAAGAAACGATGTAGCGACATACGCCTTCAGGGTGCCAGTGATCGTGAACTCGCTCGGACCCTGCATGAATGTGTAGATGCCCGCATTCATAGTTGCAAAAGTGCTATCAAGGTCAGTTGGAACAGGACGACGATATACATAGAGGGAGTAGAATTGACTCATGGCATTCTGATATCTGGGGTCATCGTACTTACCGGAAGCTTCGGCTCTCTCCACTGCCTGCTGCATCGAATCAGGAAGAGTGGTGAGCAACTGCCTGGCATGCTTCTCATACTCAGGCAAGTCCAACACCGGACTCCCGAAAATGATTGAAGCAACATGATCTCCATGTGCTCGGTAGTACTCGAGAGCAAGGATTGTACCCCATGAATGCCCAAGCACGTGCCACTTCAATAACCCCAGGTGAGCGCGGAGGGAATCCAGTTCCTGCACGAAATGCCCGATGGTGAACATCGTTGTATCGGTGATCTTGTCTGACTTGCCACCTCCAAGCTGATCGTACCGTATGACCTGACGGTTAGCACCGAGCTCTTCGAACGGCTTCAGGTAGTAGCTTGACATACCAGGCCCCCCATGAATGAGAATCACCGGTATTCCTCCCTGAGTTCCCGTTACTCTATACCAAATGGTACCGCCTGGCACAGCGAGGTGCCCTTCACCAACGGTTAGAGCGGGTGGCTTAATCCCGTTGTCCTCTGCACAAGAGCACAGGAGGGACCCGAGGACAAGCATCACGCACAATCTTCTTCCCAGATAGGGGCCTTGCATGCTATGCATAGCGACCTCCTCCAATGATCATTGATCGGATATTCGTGGCAGACGCAAGTGCTACTTCAGCCGTTCTATCAGCCTCTTGAACCTTCCTTTGCCGCAGAAGACCCGGTAGAGGTCCCAGAGCGGCAACTCCCAGTACCAACGAAAAAGCCTCTCTCATCCTTCCAGACAAAAGAGGTTCTCGTTCACATGCCTCCAACACACCTTCCCCCCAGGATGTGTTTCGATGGGACAATGCTAAGGAACGGCAGGACCAATGTCAACACGTCATTACCGGATGCCCCGCCAATCATCTCATTCTCCTGCGAGAGCACGTTTGACCGAGCCCAGCAATTTCTCAATGAAGCATGGCTTCGCGAAAACCTCATATGCTCCATGCAGCTTCGCTTTCACAGCCTCATCTCCTTCCATTCCCGAGACAATGATCACTGGGATTTCCCTTCCTGGACCTGCAGACAGTTCTTCCGTCTTGTTGCCTCGTTGAAAAATCGAGTCCAAAGTCCGTTTGACATTCGACAGGGGCATTCGTAGATTCCTGCAATTCTTCTCTTCTGCTTCTTCCCGGGACCATCCTCAAGGAGATACTATGCCCAGAGATCTGATCGTCTGCACGGCGGCTGCGTCTGCGTTGCTGCTGTTTGGCTGCTCGCGGGAGGTGGAGTCCCCAACCACACCTTCTTCTGCTCCTGCATCGTCCCTTTCTCTCTCGAAGCCGGGTGAGGGAAAAAGCTCGCTTGATCTGATCGAAGATGACTACGACAACGGTCTGCTCGACAAGAACAATGCATGCATCTATCGTGAGTATGCCGTCTCCGCGCCCGGAAACCTCCCAGCAAAGTACCGCTCCCGAGGAATAGGCAAGGATGCAACCTATTCCATGCTGCAAATCGCCCGGGACTGGAGCCAGCTTTCGGCCTCGACCAAAGAAGAGATTCTGGATGTGCGGGCGAACGGATTGGGGAATCTCAAGGAAACAGTCTCTACCGATCATTTCGTGTTACACTACACGGCCGAGGATAATTCTGCCGTTCCGACGCAGGACAACAGCGGGAACGGCATCCCGGATTTCATCGACATTGCCGCACAAAGCCTCGAGACAGTCTGGTCCAGGGAGGTTGACCAACTTGGATATCCGTCTCCCAAAGGAACGCCACAGCAGAAATTCCATGTGTACTTCAAAGACATGCCGTACTATGGATATACGGTCCCTGAAAATGTCACCCTGCAGGCCCTTTCTCCCGTTCCGCTCGGAACAGCTTCGGCCTGGATAGCGGTGGAGAACGACTTCTACGGATTCCCGCGAAACGATGAAGACGTGACAGGCATGGAGATCATCCGCAGCGGGGCCCTCAAAGTGACCCAGGCACATGAGTTCATGCACGCAGTGCAATTTAACATCAACGTCTACCAGTCGGGGTGGCTGATGGAATCTCATGCGACGTGGGCCGAAGATGCCGTGTACGATGAGGTCAACGACTGGCACTGGTACATCAGAGGTTTTTTGGCGACACCGGATTATCCGATTTTTAACCGGTACGCGTACGGGTCGGCCTTCTTTATGAATTACCTGAGTGAAACCTACGGCATCAACCTGCCGCGGCGGATCTGGGAAACCGCAAAGTACTCGACCACGGCCGATGCGGTGCAAATAGAATCTTTCGGCGGCAAGTGGGAGGGGATAAAGGAATTTGCCCCGGCGGAATACATGCTGAATCTATCGGACTTCACCAAGGACGGCCCATCGGTAATCCCTATGCCATCCAATCTGATCCGGAAGATCCACGACACGTATCCGGTGTCCGTGCAGGTTCTGCCAAGCACCAAAAAAGAGTCCAACCGGGCGCCGTGGGGATTGGGAGCGAATTTCATCGAGTTCCTGCCGACCGGCGGCTCATCGATCACGATTTCTTTTGATGGCGCAGATGGATATGTGTGGCGCGCATTCTTTGTCGGAACCCCGACGAACGGCAATGCTTCTCCATCAAGCCGGGAAATCAGCCTCGATACCTTCTCGGCGGGTTCGACAACTGCCTCGGGATTCGGAACCAGGTGGGCAAAGGTCGCACTCGTCTGTACGATTGCCGGTCGTCCGGGCGTGGAAGTGCCTTTCTCGTACGGCGCAACAATTAGCACTGGGCAATAGATGGAGCTTTCTTGACTAGCTCCACCCCTCGGCAATAGTCACGAACGTGGAGGAGGGCGGAACTGCAACCACAAGTCTGAACGATGCCTGACGCAGCGTCAAGAGAGAATGAGAGGAGTCTGAGGTTTGAAGGCTATTTCGGACAACACATTGTGACATGCCCGGGCTTGTGTTTGCATCAGGAGGTTCGAACTCCCTGGACACGTCAGCCGATGGGGATCTCGGCCCGACAGGCGCCACAGGATATAGGCCCTAGACGCGCGGTAAAGTTCCCACGCATGGATTTGTAGTAGAGATACCATATCTGGTTGGGATGTTTAGTGAGGAACATGAGGGCTGCCATTTCTAAGGCTGTAAGTCCCCACTTTTGTCCCCACTCTACGGGACGGAAGCGGAAAAGGTAGGAAAATCAGTGCCCTCGGGCAGATTCGAACTGCCGACCTGCGGTTTAGGAAGACGTGATCGTCTGCAAAACCTGCAGAAAGCGAATCGTATCGAGTGGTTTCTCTGCCACTCTTGGGGCCAGCGTTAGCAGGCTGTTAGCAGAGGAATTGTTTTACAATATAGTATCCAGCAATCCGGTTGTCAACATCTTCAGCTTGAGAAGTGCTCGTTGTGTTGAGTTCGAGTCTCGTGCACCCCGCGAAGGCCCAGCAACCATCAACTGATTAGATGGTTGCTGGGCCTTCGAATTATCAGTTATCCATAGTCTATGGATAATTGATCACGGCCTCCCGAGCAAATCCGTTAATGCAACCGCACTAGAGTGCGGAATCTATTGTCCTCTATTACACCGATCCGTTTGGCGCTGAGCTATTTGACGTTACTCGCCTCTACTCTCCAAGATCGGCGCCCGGTTTTCGTTCAGTAGCCTCCGATTTGAAGGAAACAATCGTCTGTTGATCGTCAAGCACAAATCGCATTAGTGCACGAATCTTTTCGAATTCAATGCGGTACCGGTTGATGCGCCTATTTCCTTCAGATTTGCACTCGACGAGTGCGACCGACTGAAGCCCGCCGAACCTTTTCAGGTCTTCTTGAATCTCCTTTTGCATGGGAGAGATCGATGACCAAGTGTCAGCCTGATAGTCCCCGGCGCGCATTTTTCCGGAAATTGCATCTTCAATAACAGCACGAATATGTTTCGTGATTGTCGGCTCCGGGTCATCGATCGAAGTCAAATCATCTATGACAAACCGTCTCATATTCATAAGCAAGGGAACGGCGGGCATGGAGAATTGTCGATGGATTTGCACCATATCAAAATAGTGTCCGCCCCTGGCAAGTTCGGCGGCAAGATTCATCCGTATGCTATCTATTTTCTGGTGGAACTGGTACAGGTAAATGTCTCCCGACTTCAGATCGAAAATGTTGGAATATTTCGTCGCATACTTTCCCTCCTGCAAACAAGCGTGCAAGATCGATGCACCGTTGGCTGCAGTGAGTTCAGAATCCTTTGCGAAACAGTTGCGAAAAGTTTGAAATGCATACCCGAAACTCCGGCTCTGTTCAGATTTATCAATCTGCAGCTTGCCATCTTGAGCTCCTACAACAACAGACAATCCGTTTCTGTCCGCGACAAAGATTTTTGCTCGAATGAAGTCTGATTCTTTGTGCTTCTGGAAAAAAGCAATGGCATCTTCAACTGTGGCGCAGGATTCTAGCAAACGTTCTGTTGGATTACCACGAACACCAGTGGAGGGATCGGCTTGCCAGTTCTCCGCGTATCCCCCTACCCAATCGCAGGCAAGTCCTTCAGTGTTCATTCCACCCCGCGCCCATCCGTCGTCATAGCCGACATAGACACACCCGTAGTAGCCTGCCCCCGCCGGAACGAACCAGATCCTCGTCGCAGGATTAGTCCAGTCTTCGTTATTGCAGAAGAGCACCCGACGACCCTCTGTAAGCACGAATATCGTGCAAGCTGAGCCCGGAGGTGCAAAAGAAATCATAAGTGTAATAACAAGCAGCCATCTTGCTAGGGGATGTCCCTTGTGATTACCGATGGGCCGTGGCATAATTGCATCTCTCCTTTCTGCTTCCCACGAATCGTGCAGGATGCGTAACACATAACCCGTAGCTAGGTGCTACGCGCCTGTGCTGGCAAGCAAGGCGGTCGGGATGGCCTACGCGTAGCGTTCGCCTTGTCTGAACGCTGTAGAACCGTTCGTCAAGGGAACGTTAGCAGAAGTCTAGTTGGATATCGTGAGAAATGCAACCAGGCATGTTAAAGCCGTGATGCAGGAGCCAGTGTTGGCCTGTTCCTCCGTCAAACTAGCATAGATGTGACCACCATCAAAGTTCGCTGAGACCCCCATTCACCCTGCGAATCATCTCATTCTCTCGCGAGAGCGCGTCTTACCGAGTCCAGCAATTCCTCCATGACGCATGGCTTTGCGAAAACCTCGTATGCCCCTCGTAGCCTCGCGTTCACGGCTTCGGCTCCTCCCATTCCCGAGACAATGATCACGGGGATATGTCTCCCCTTCTTGCAGCGTCTCATCTCCGTGAGAAGTTGCATGCCGTTCATTCCAGGGCTGCCATTTCTGAGGTTGTAAGTCCCCACTTTTGTCCCCACTATACGGGAAGGAAGCGGAAAAGGTAGGAAAACCAGTGCCCTCGGGCAGATTCGAACTGCCGACCTGCGGTTTAGGAAACCGTCGCTCTGTCCATTACTGAGCTACGAGGGCGCATTTTTTGTGACCACTGGTAGCAAATAGTAGCATTTTGCTACCAGTATTTGCTACCACCTATGCTCCGACACTGCTTGAATAATATAGGAAGGAATCGTCGGAAAAAAAAACGAAATCCTTGGTCAAGGGCTGCGTTACCCAAGTGTGGGTATCGGTCGGAGTGTGAAAGATGAGGAGACGAAACCCCTATTCCAACGTCACCCAACGCACATGCTGCCCTCTGATCGCATCCTGAAGCGATTGGCGCGGGGTCTGCGGGTCTTGCGTCGTCTGATCATCGTGAAGTGCTCGGAAAGCTGAGCATCGAAAGCCAAGCCGCACTGGAATCGTCTACGTGAACCACACGGAATGCATACCCTGTATACCATCTGTTCGCGGCGTCAGGTGCAGGCGGGGGTGAGGCCGCACCCAATGCGGTGAGAACATCGAATGGGCTATCTGCTATGGATCATTCCATTCCGGATACCTGTGAAGAGTTGTCCGATGTGGAAAGTCACTCCTCCTCTCTCCAATACCGAACTGTCTTCTTGATATTGTCGAAGACAACAAGACGAGCCCCGTAGTACCACGTGGTACTATCGTCGTAGACACTCGATGCAATCTTGGTCGGCCTGCCAAGGTAAGACTCTACCTGCTTGAATGCCAAGCCCCTTTTCAGTTTACTCCAGTTCGCTCGAATCTTCGTTTCGTCAGGTTTGACGCTCAATGTCATCGATAAAGAATCCGGTGTGGAGATGGTCCTTTGGACATGGCTCCCCTGCTGGGCAGAGCAAGAACTCGAAGCAATCACAGTCATGATTGCGACGATAGAACTCGCAAAGTTGAGAAATCTCATGAGATGTCCTCACACTTGATGCTTTGCTGGATGCGGCCTAACGATCGCGGCTCACCGGCGCCGCTCACGTCTTTGTTCAATTCCGCGCGGCGTCAGGTGCAGCCGCTGGTTAGGTTGCCGCCTTTGCTGCCTCCTGCGGAAATCCCTTGAACCTCCCAATGACTACGATAATGGCATATATGGAAAATGCAATTGAGAGTGCTAGGAAGGTCCATGTAGCGAAACCACCTACAGTGAGCGCAATGTGAAATAGATCGCCTCTAAAGCCTGTAGCAAATCCAATGGTTTCACATACTAAGTCAAAAGTAGGTCTCAAACACAGCAACATGAAGAGAAATCCAATGAGAAAAGCGTTACTAGAGAGTTTCCGTTGAAGAACGTAAACGCCAACTGCAATGCTCAAAAGATCGAAAAAGTAAGGCGAGATAGTCATGATCAACTGGCTCCATTCGTTGGTGAAGCCCTCTGATTTGATCCACGCCCCACCAGTCTCTCCAGCCCAAAACCTAGGAATGAGTTTGACTTCGACAATCTGAGCACCAACAAGGTATGCGCCAAGCAGATGGCTCAATTCATGTATAGGCGCGTAGACGAAATACCACAGTATCGGAATGGTAGACATGCACGCCACCATCGTTTGTTGTTTCCAGGTTCCCCTTAGGTAGAGCACAAGAAGGGGAGCAACGACGGTGAAGAGTATTTCGAAAGTGATCAGTAGATGGTTCATGAAAATGGCGGCAACCTAACGCGGCTCACCTGCGCCGCGAAGACGGTCGTGCATATTGAAAACGGTCAACTCTGCCCTGAGGCACCTGTCGACCGAGCTGCAACTCCATTCTGTACCCACCCACTGTAGCAAGAAACCTCCCCATCCCTCTGACGAAGAAGTCTCTCTATTTGTCCCATTATCCTCTCTGTCAAATCACCGTTTCTTCTTGCGGCAGACGAAAGTGGCAAAATCGCTATGAAGCTCCCCCATCCTCAGAAGACTCTCCTCAATCTCGCAACAGAACCTAATGATCGAGAGCGTGTCTCGATCTTCCTGAAGGAAGTTGTGTGCAATGTCTTTGAAGGCAAGGTGCAAAAGGGTGCCCCCGAACGGACGTTCTTCTACGACATCAAACGTTTCGCGGAGCAGCGCGGGGATGACCGAAGATTCAGCAGCTTCCGACGGGTCGTGCAGAGAGATGCTCAGACGCCCGGGTCTGTACTCCTTGGTCTTCAATTTCCCGTCAGGCCAACGTTTGCGAAAACGCTCTGGGATAAGTGAAAGAAGAGATTTCACGAGCCGAAGTTGTTGGTCAGTCCACTGAAATCGGGCAGGACCGACGAATTCTTTTAGAACGAGTAGCCCGTCCTCGGTAAGCCACTCACCAACGTGTCTTAGGATGACCTTCACTGGCGAGAGATGGTGGAGCGAATCCTCAAAGATGACGAGGTCGTAACGTCTTGGCGGAATCTGAAGTGTGAAAGCGTCGCCGGTATAGAACCTGACATTCGTCTGCACACCGAGTTGTCGAGCCCTTTCGGACGCTATCTCAATGCGTTCTTTGGATATGTCGTAAGCATCAAGGGTCGAGATTTTGCCTGTTCTGAACCACGCAAGTTCTTTGTTGCCTGCACCACATCCGAGTGACAGTGCCACCAGATTCTGACGTTGCGTCAAATAGGTGGATGCGACGTACTCACAGAACTCTCTATTTTCGTCCCCGGTAATCAAACGGTTGATGTGGCGCTGTACGAAAGGTATGTCCCACCACTGACGTGTAGGTCCCCCCGTTTGTTGCCAAGTCTCTCGTATGCGGTCCGACTTATCACCCGTAAGCTTGTGTAATGTTGCAGCGACCCCTTTTCGCTTCACAAGGGACAAGAGTGCTACAAAGTCGTGGAAGGTAATCAGGTTGTGTAGCATTGGATTGGTTGGTGCGACTCTCTAGCACTACCTCACACTTTGGGGACGTGACAGTATTTGGGCCGAAAGGCCCGTCATCAGGCGACGATGTTGGTCCGCCACACTTCACAGGTTCGGTCGAGCGAACATTCCGCCAAGTCCGAAGAATTTACAAAAACGCCCGGCGTCGGGTGCACACGCTTGATAGGCGGCAATTATCATTCAACCAATACGCCTGAGCTTTTCAAGGAAGAATAGATTCGTGAATCATTCCTCCTGTCGATTGCGCCGTCCGCCAGTCGAATTCTGTAGGGCAGCGGTGCGACTGCCTCGATGACAGCACAGGCAGGCGGCATACTGGAAGAATATGCCCACCAAAACGTCCCGACATAGATGCGGTCATTGCCGACGGTTACTACGAATGGAACACCGCTTGTTCTTCTATGAGATATTAGGAATCGCTCGTATGTAGTTCGCGACTCGTCCGTGAGTTCAAATGCATGTGTTGACCAGACGTAAGATGTCAGGTCGTTGAGTGATAGAAAAGCTGAAGTGGTGAGGGTCAGACTGTCGATCGGTTGCAAGAAAGCACCGCCAGCAGTAATTGTCGAGTCTTTTAGAAGATAGATGCCGAATGTTTCTTGAGAGGCTTGGTCGTTTGATGTTGAGTGAGTGCATGACAAAAGAATCAGAGACGTTGACATTAATACTATGTTTCGCATGACAGTGTCCTCCCTGACTATCTGAGACTGCCACCTACCGTCCGGGGCTCACCTGCGCCGCGATCTCAATTGTGCACATTGAAGGAACAACTTCAAGGTCTATGCTTGTTTCTGTCTTCCTCTGAGTGCAGTGATTATGCTGGTCAATCCTGCACCGAAAACCGCTCCGCATGCGAACAATCCCAGTATTTGCACAGTCCTCACATTTTCCGTGAACATTATCAACCCCATTGCAGCAAACGCTACCATGAGGGCGACGCTCCTCCAAATCACGTTCATTTGCATTTCGTTCTCCATCTGGTTGTGATGCTGACGCTTCAGAAGAGCGCCTGAGTTCGGTAGGACATTGCAGGTGGGATAATATACTGCCCATCGAACGCAACGTCAACACTTTGCCCGGCGATGGCGTAGCAAGGGAAAGGCCCGGAGTATATTCCGAGCCTTGTCCTCACCCTATCAACGGCAACCGTCATCGCAACAACAAGAGCCGCTTGGTTTCCATATGCGATCCCGCTTGCATCCTGTAGAAGTATACTCCGCTCGATAGCCCAACCCCATCGAACTTCACATCATGAAAACCTGCCTTCATCTCGCCATTGACGAGTTGCGCGACCTGCTGGCCGAGGGTGTTGAAGATTGTCAAGATCACGTGCGAACGACTGGGCAGGCCGTAGCGGATCGTAGTCGAGGGGTTGAAGGGGTTGGGGTAGTTCTGATGCAATTGAAAATCCCCCGGCTGCGTTTTGTTGTCTGACACGTGGAGCGATGTTCCGTATTCCTTGCCGTTGATTCGAGCGTAGAGGAGAGCCGACCTATAGGGCCATCCGGTTTCAACGAACTCCCTGACGAGCCCGAAGTCGTATCCATAACGCAGTGATTGCCCAGTCCAGCCCCCGCTTACAACTATAGTGGGAACACCTAACACGGTATCAGGGCGTGTGCCAGCGTACCACCAGAGAGGGACGGTGGACTCGTGTGTTGAGTCGATGTACCTGCACACGTTGCCTGACGCAGAATCCAACCGGTATAAGCCCGATGCAATCGACGACTCACAATATAAAGGTTTATCACTTTCCTTAAGAAATAAAGAATACTTCACCCCATTTTGCATAACCGTATCCGAGACTATTCGGAGCCACATGTAACATATGTGGAGGGGTGGATTTGCAATATAGTTTCCCCATTCAAATTGCCATTCATCACCGACATGCGTGGGGAAGAACGCGCATAGAGAATCGGGAGAGACACGCTGCGCCGGCGAAGAGGCACTGCAAAGGACGAATACGAAGCCAACTGCGACGAACCAGCGTCGTATTGCAGACCGAGAGGTTCCCCCTTTCATATTCCCTCCTCCAGAGGACATAAGAATGTACGCTGCCATTTCGGTAGTGTCAAATAGCAGTGCGCAGTCTCCTGCCGGCGTCAGGTGCAGGCGGGGGTCAGGGCGCTGATGGCTCCATAATCTGTCTGACGATGTCCGCATGACCCCACAGGGTACTGAGTTTGAACCTCTTCCCCATGACTACTATCTCTATGCCATCAGGTGTTGACTGGCTAGCGTTTGAAGCGGCTCCGATGACAGCTAGAAGCGTACCAAAAATGAAAGTCTTCGGCAGACACCACATTGTGTCGCTGATAGTGACAGGTTGACTCGGTTCAACAAACCTAATCGTTTTAGGAATTTCGGCCTCATGAAGCATGACTCATTTGCGGTGATAAGATGTATTCGTCTGCCTCCGTATGAGAGCGCCGCCCACGCGGCTGCCATTATCTTCCTCCTTTTCCTTTGTCATCCTGTCTAGACTCCATTTTGTTTCCAATGCTTCTATGATTCCATACCCTGCTGTGCAAAGAGCCACTCCCCTAGAGGCATCAGTAGAGTCAGTGAGAATTGCACTCACTACACCCAGAACTCTGAAAGTGGAGTCTTTTCTCATCAAGACAGGTGAACCACTGATTCCCGGAGCACCTGTGATATTGGCAAAGAAATCAACTTTGAATTTCTCCTTGGTGCGACTATCTGTGAATGTCTTAGGCGGTGCAAAGAATCCTCCGAATTTTCCAGAAGGAACCCAATAGCAATTCTTCCAACTCTTTACACTATCTGGAAACATTCCAATGAAGAAAATATCTTGACCTGATTGTAGACTGTCATACTCTGACTTCACAACTATGTCTTCTAGTTCAAATCCATGGGATACATGCTTCTGTATGTCCTGAACTCCAAAGTTGTTATCAATGACAAGAACATCCAGCAATGAATCTTGGGGTACTATATGTCTTCTCCCTCTAAAATGGGATGAAAACTGAGACCCATTAGCCATCACATATAGCAGTCCCTTCTGATTCTTAGAATCATGTGTCCGAAGGACGTGTTTGGCGGTGACAATATAGGCATGCTTGATGTCACCAGTGTCCAGAAAGAAACCTGTAGCTGCTGGGAAGTTCCATTCCTTCTGATATCGAGCACCGGCGTCAGGTCTCTTGAAGAGAATTACCTTCTCCAAGAGAGAATCTGGTGGTGTTTGAGAAAGGCACGAAGTAGACCAGAATACTAGTCCAGTTAACAATGGAGTCAGACATCGCAGACTATTCAAGGTTTTCCTCCTAATCGTCTTATCAACTCCTCCCGTGGTTCAACCCAATGCTCCACGAATGATGCGGTCACCTCAAATCTCTTCAGCAGAAAATACTTCCCCGTATATCCCAAATGAACAACAATTAACCAATGCCACCTTGATTTACACCTGTGAGATTCCGGGGTCAGATGACTTATTGCGGAGGGCTTCAGCGGCCAATAAACCCACAGCGTCCTTGAAATCATAGCAGCAACAGTCATAGACGTCATAACCTGATCGGTTTTGGGAAGCTGAAAATGAAACGGGTGCTCTGCATTGATTTCCGTGCTCTTTGCATACTGCGGTTTCGGCGAATTTATTGAACGCATCTGTAGTGCGTGTTAGGAAAGTGCGGTCGCGCCAGTCTTTGATTGCAGACAAATGGGGATCGTTCCCATGTTCGGTTTGATAAGTGGTGTGGATCATCAAAGGGATTCCTTATGCGGTTTTCCTCACGCGTGAGAATTTCAGCCGGTCTTTTTCAAGCTCTCTAACAGTTTCATCGTGGCCTACTTTTGCATTAGATTCGTTTGGATACTCTTTTTCATAGAGAGGATCATCATAGGACTCGGCTATGCCGTACCTATCACATCTGAAGACCTGCGTTATGAACCTATTGGGTCCGGGCGTAACGTTCTCAAGGAGTTCGCCAGTTTCCAAACTTCGGGTGAGCCGACTCAAGGGGCTGGATGGATCAAGATAGATTGTGGAGACAATATAGTATCTGCCCGGCCACCATTTAGCAATGATGGTTTGAGCGACGAGTGGAAGCTTTGGTGACGGCATGTGAGATACCCAGCGAGCGCACATGATGGTAATTCTATCCGGTAAGTGAGTTGTCCTTTGGCGAACGATCTAAGAGCGCACGGTTCACATCCGTGAGGTCATAAGTTCAAGTCCTTAACCAGACTGATTCAATCGCCCTTGTTTGTTTAGGTTTTCCGTCACTTCCTTCCTCCTTTCCACCATTTTATAACCCTGTTGTAGCTCATCAAAAATCAAGTTCCACTCTTTTTGGCTTGCGCTAACTCCTCAGTCAATTTCTTCTCTAAGGTAGCTATTAAGTCAAGCAATACCTGACTTCCAGTTCCTTTATCTCCTCAGGACTGGTAACGAGATGATACCATGAATGAACGGTATCATTCCCTCTGTCCCTTAAGTGATTTGCTTTGTCGACAATCTTTTCCACCAATTTGTTTTCAGGCCCGAAGTCATTGCTCCTCTTTTTCAAGTTTGACAAGATGACACTGAAATCATGGAATCTATGTTGTCTGGTGTTGAAATACATTTCCCTGCTCGTAAGATCATTCTCAGGGAATTTTGTCCTGAGTATGTCAACGAGCATGTTTTCAACGACTTTGCGCAACAGGATGAAAACCGATGTGTAACAATGGAAATGGTAGGCACGATTTATCTCGTCTATATGCCCTCTCCGAAACCGATCAGTTGTGAGATATGTTACAAGGGGCTGGATTTTGCCCTTGTTCCGGCTCGGATTGATTTGCCTGACAATCGTTGGTGCTTTCTGAACCTCAATATTAGGTAATGAAGCTCTGTCCTCCTTGCGTAGCTTGTTCCAAATACTTGTCCTGTTTGCTAATGCATAAATTTGAGCTCTAGCGTTTGGAGTGACAGTGGCATACTTAGGGGCAAGAAGAGATAGGTCTTTTCGAACAGTCCCTTCGGTCTTAAGTAGTTTCTTTGCTAGGAACACAATAATCTTCGGGTCAAGATGATTCTTTGCCATTTATGGTCATGTCCTATTTCTTCAAGGCAGCACTAACATTGGGAGGCTTGACTCCTAGAAGGGACGAAATGTCCCTATTTCTCAACCCATGTCTGCTGAGAACTCTAATTTGGTCTTCTTGAGTGAGTCCGCCGAAATCATTGTGCACCAATTGCACCGTAATCAATCGGGCCAATACATCCAACTTCTCATGAAGAATATCAGTGGAATGGCTCTGATTAGATTTTGCCATGACAGCCCCTTTGAGGTTAGTGTTTACTCAAATTAGTTTGGAAAGTCCATCAAAACTCTCCTTCAATGGGATATTTGAATCCTTCTCATTGACGATTCACTTGAGGAGTTGGTAGACCGCTAGTATCAGTACTATGATACCTACCACGAGAGTCCACGCGGCAATCTTCTTTATCCCTTCTTGAGTCTTCTGCTGTTTGGCGGTTTGGTTCTTGTTACGGCGGTGTATCTCTTCAAATACAGCAAGGCGTTCTGATTTGTCGGCGACATTGTGAGTTCGGTCAAGAATGGCGTCCAATTCGGCATCTGAACTGCTATGTATCCGGTCTTGATCTTCAACGCTTGTCATGTCGTTAATACTCTTTGAAAGTGAGCATTCATCATGTTATCACCCTCTAACCAGTTTCAGCCGAACTTCGTATTCCTTTGCGTGTTTTACTAACTGTTTCAGATTCATAGGAGTGTGCTCTCTCGCCGTCTACCGGACGCGCCTCACCCGCGCATTGTGATCCTTCTTCATCGCCCCCACGCGGCGTCTGGGGCGAGCGGTGGGTTGGCAACAACTTTACATCACTATGTCCTTGGGGCTATGGGTGCCTCAGTTGTGTTTCTTCAATTTTAAGTTCAACTTGACTTTGGGCGGATTGTCCGAGTACATCCAGAAATGATCTATAGAAATAGATGGGAGTTCTGAATGGACAATACTCCAAAACTCGTACATCACATCCGACAACCTGTGCGGGTCGATGGCAGGATGCTCGTAAGTGGCAGTCCGGCCCCGTGTCCACGTGAATCCATTTTCCGTTTTAAGTAGTTTTCGCAGTTTGTTCGTTAGTCGTCCGTTCTGCTCACGGTTGACCGAAAAACGTATGATTGCTCGCATTGAATCCTCCTGTTCATTTTGCCATGGTTGTAGGCTGTTCAATCGTCGGAGTACCCGACTTGGATTCTACCTCCCCCGGAGATATCGCCAATGATATCATAGCCTCATACTTTGTTTCTATGCTGACTAATTTCTTAAGCAGGTTCTCCATGTCCCTTTTTGCTGGCTGAGCAAACACCAGTTGACACAATACGCATATGCATATGAGTACATAGAAACGTAGGCTCTTCATGGGCGCAACATGACAATGAGAATCTGCCCCACCAGTCCCATCAACATCAGTATTACTAGGAATTTTACCCATCTGGCCTGCACCAACGTAATCGGGTGTAACCCTCTTCGCTCATTCCACCAATTCACGAATGCTGCCGATTGCAGTTTTTGAAGGAAAGCAAACAGAGACAGCAGAAGCGCCAAAGCGCCTGCCAATACTGTGCGATAGCGTTCACCATCTGACAGCACTCTGAGGGTCACTGTAGTACTACTGATGTAGGAGACACCTCTATATAAGTATGTGAAGGTCAAGGGGATTCTATGTTCGCCCGGATTTGCAGCGGAGGGTATCTTGAAAATGAGTGTAACTGCACCAAATTGCACACCATCCCTTACAACAGGAACTTCCCCCCAAACGCTCATAGTTAGTGTGTCAGTGCAAATAAAGTATATGTGTGAAACATCAATGCCAAGATAGTTTGACAACAGAACTGACTCCTTGATCCTCGGTTCAACGTGCGATTTGTCTTTTGAAACGAGAAACCGGAAGCTTACTGCCTCTACTTGGTTGCTATCGACAAGGTTTACGGGAATGAATCCAACCACCTTGCCCTTTTCTACCATACCATATCCGTTAAAAAACATGAGAATCCTGACTGTGTCTTCGGGCGATACTGTGCTCTTGTCAAGAACTGCAACAAGAGCATATGCAGGAATAACTGGTGGAGGAACATGATACCCCTGCTGGTCTTGGGGCAAAATGTCTGGTACACGTGAATGTCGGTCTGGATACCGTCGCACTTGTTTTGTTTGTTCTCGTTCCTGAGAAAGCGCAACGAACACCAGCAGGAATGAACAGAGCAGGAATAGGGTGAGTCTGGTTTTCACTTAATCCCCCTTGCTGTAGGTGCCACAAATCTACACCATTCCTCAACGAATGTCCAAACGGATATCCCCGTTGGGCTTGGCGCCAACTCTATGCGGCGCAGCAAGCGTTGATGTGGGTTGTTGAGCCAGAGATCGCTGCTTCCCCATGACAGGTGATATTAGCGGGAAACGTGCAGCCGTCTATGGACATTCCGGTAGGCTAAGAAGGTTGTTTGGGTGCAATCCGTCACTCTCGGTCTTCATGTATTTGTAGCCGTACTGACTCGTGGCGACAATAACCCAAACCGATTTCCCGTTGACACTCACAAAGAACTGGTACGTGCCATCTTCGATACCTTTGATGGCTGCTTCTTGGGAGAGTTTCCAGCGTGTTCTATTGGCGTTGAACCCTCCAATATATAGGATTCGCTCGTGTGGGTTTGGTCGATCGCTTTTGTTGATACACATGATTGGGAGAGTCATAGCCATGACAGAGCCCCCTCTGAGATGTGCAAAATGTGGAGTTAGTGGAATGCTATCGAACTGCCATATACATATATACCGAAGGTGGGCTTGTCTTGGACACATTCAACCACAATAATTAAACTGTGACAGTACCCGACGTTGGACCCGATTGCCTCGCAGATCGCGCTGCCAATGAAATTACCAAGGCCCATAGAGTTCTCCCCCTTTGTCATCTGTGCATAAGGATTGAACGCGACTGTTCCTGAGAATCCTCTAACCAATGGATAATGAGTATTTCCGAAGCAATGGTGCGCCGATTCACAAAACTCGAACTGCGATTGGAGCCGAAAGGCGTTATCACCCTTTCATTGTTGCAGAGTCCTTGATGGCGGCTTCCATTGTCCGAGAGGCAAGGGCCTTCTCTACCCGGCGAAACGTTTGTTCGAAGAAATCCGGCTCTATCTGGCGAGCCGAAGACAGACTCCCAAGAACAGATCGTAGATCGACCAAGTCAGCTACTTCAACATTCGGGATAGCATTGAGTTTCTTCAGGATTCTTTGGCGTATTCGATTCGGAATCCTCAGTTCGGCGGCAGGACTGATCGCCGTTCCCGTCACAACCTTGTAGTGTCTCTTGGAGTGACGGTGACTCTTGGAGGCCTTCAAGCGGAGACCTATACGGTTCAGAAGACGATCCACGGTCAAGCAGACCGACGCCGGAATCGGATTTGGCGAGGTAAACGTCATGTCATCAACGTATAGCGAAAATGACATGCCTTGGGCGATCGCAAACTCAGAGAATGCATCAAAAGTTCGCGAGTACGCCCAATAGGCAATCGACTGACTCAGCGCGCTCCCTGTTGGAACATGATCTTCATATGATGCGATCTTCGTCATGAGGTGGGCCACATCTACATCCATCAGCAATCTATAGCGGAAGAATCGAAAGATATGCTCGCTTCGACAGTTCGGAAAGAATTGCTCTACGTCCACTGTCAGCGAATGGACACGACCAAGATGGTGCTTCGCATTGTCAATACTGGAAATTCGCTTCCTTCCGGAGAACAGGTAGTTGGGAGGTTGGATGCGGGATAGAAGGATATGAATCCTCTGATGAACCCGCTTGAGAGAACCAAGTGGCTCCTCGATGCGACGAGGCTTTCTCCCCTTTTCTTTCTTTGTGAAGACCCTGTAGAGCTTGCTTGAGGAAAGCGCAGGAAAGTCTCTCTGAGAAACGCCGAGTAGTCTGGCGAGTTTTCGCTTGTTGCGCAGTCGGAAAAAGGGGCTACGATCTATTTGATAGGTCACTTGCCCCGGCATCTTCTATCCGTTGCAGGAACCGGATGGCTGTTTTCCGCGTGAAGGCCTTCACATTTCTGAATCTTCTGCCTTTGTCAAGCTCTTCGGCGAAAAAGAGAAGCGAAGCCGATGTTGTTTTGAAAACACGTGCATACCTGCGGATGATCTCAAGCGAGGGTTCCTTTTTCCCTGCTTCGATTTCGGATAGGTAGCTTGGCGAGATTCCAAGCTCAGCGGCCATATCGACCGACTTCAGGTCATGCAATACACGCAACAGACGAAGCGCCTCATGAAGCACGAAGTACCTCCGGAGTAATGAACTGTAGAAGGTAGGTTAGGGAGTTAGTTGCCAATGAACTTGATGAGCGCTCTAACGGAAAGCAACAAGATATCCACAAGTTCCTGCCTGTGCTTCCACATCAGCCTTCTCACCCTTTTCAGGGCAACACGGTGGAGCAACGTTGCGTCCTTCATGATCTTACCTCCTTCCCACCCACAAGCCCAATCCACCATGGATGAGCCGGGGCGTCACTTTGGAAGGAGAGGAGGCTCTGCCGCGTTCGCTCCCTATCCTATTGAGTGGTGCTCATTTCACTTTGAGCACCACTCCGACGACAACTGATCCCAGTATGCGGGCGTATATGCAATGCGATCTGCACTTGCAGACATACGTACCGAGCGTCACTTGTTGCCGGAAGTGTCTGAGCTTAGAACATCACTAAGCTCCCGCGCATCAGGATACTCCCGATGCACCCTTAGGCGGGTTCGTGTTGACCCCGCGCAGTGAACGTCCTTTCGCAACGTTGAGACAACATACACAATGATTCTGACAATTGCAAATAATATTCGCTGTCAGCGAATGCCACCTTATTCAGGTCAACAGCCGTCAGTTCATGGTGGGCGAGGAATCGATGTATGGAGCCTCCTCCGGTACGCTCTCGACCGTCACATCCGCCGAGGTCACCCCCCAAGGCTGTCAACATGCCGGTCACAACGTCGTTCTGAAATACAGTGGGGTTCACGAGCGGCGGGACGAGAATACCAATGACGACGGTGGGTTGACTGGCCGCTGTTGGCGTCCAAACCACTCGCACTGTGCATAGGCCTAAAGGCAGATGGTACGACTCCCATAAATCCTACGGACATGACATTCCGTGCATCGGCTCCCACGCCCCTGTAGCAGTTATCGGAAACGACATCAAATACTCAAACTGCACTATCCCCTTCTTGTTCACAGTGAACAACCCCTTCTTTAGTCCCGCCTTGACGATCCGATAGGCCGTACTGCGAGAACAGCCGATGTTCCTGTAGACAGCTTCGACCAACTGCCGACGAGGCATCGATTCGCCATTGAAGCCGGGAGGCGTCCACCACGGGCCATCGGAGTACACAAAGTAAAAGAAATCAAAGCCGAACGGAATTCGACGGGAGCGGCTCTGGGGATCGTGAATATTGCGTGTGTGTTTCATGGGGTACCCTTTAGGTTGTTGAATGGTTGTTTCCACTTGTTGTCCGTGTAAGTTTATTTTGACAGGAACCGTCCGTTGACCGGTGCAGCCCGCCTGACCGCCCTCGTGTTGTCAGCGCCCGTGGTCAGGACTCCGGTGGTGAGTAGTCTTCAACGACTTCCACCCACTCGCCGCCCACGAGTAGGAACTCCTGAGCGTCCTCGACCCGTACTGCATGCTGGCCGTCCGCTGAGTATTCAAAATCCTCAGCCTGCGAATTTGCTTCATTTTCGCCATTTTGGGATTCTGGGGGTAAATGGGGGTCCTCCGCCAAAGGTTTTACTACTGCGCGTACGTGTGAAGAGCTATGTTTATTGACCCCCCTTGACCCACCTGCCGTTTTTGGCACATTTTCGCCATTTTTTGGATTTTGGGGTGAACTGGGGTCAACTGCGGTAATTTTTTCTAACACACGCGTATGGGAAAAATCCTGTAAATTGACCCCAGTTGACCCCAACTTCGTTTTTTGTTCATTTTTGAGCCTTAGCCCTATCCACAACCTTCGTTTTTGTCCAGTGCTCTCCACCTCCGTCCGAAGTCCGCGGGCCGCCAGCGCGTCCGCGAGGCGCCGGAGCTTCATCGGGAGCAGCGCCTGCGAGGTACACCACTCGACGTACTGCGCCTCGACTACCGAATGGGTGAGGTGCTCCACTTCCGGCACTCCGACGACGACAAACCTATCATCTATGAACCTTGCCACTGTATCGGAGTCCACCCTGTACGCCTGCACGGCGTCCACGACTGCTTGTGGCTCGACGAGTCCATTCGTCCTGTAGTCTACAAGTCCGCGTATCATCCAGTTCAGTATTCCACTACCCTCGGCGAGGAATTCCTGCACAACCTCCTCCAGCGGGCGCCGAGCACCTTCCGGAAACTGATAATTGAACGGCACTTCCTTAACCCTGCGCCAGATACCACCTCCAGCACTATCGGCCACTCTCGGTTTTGTGTTTCCAAACATCCAGAAAATTGCACGGCTATCAAACTCAAAAAAGTTTCCGTGCAAGTTGCGGGCACGAATAGGCTCCCCACCCGTTAACACGTTAATAAGCGGGACGTTCAGGTACTGCTTGTCCGACACTTCCGAGACGGGTACGAACAGAATATCCTTCAACGCGGCCAATGCTGGGGTTGCGGCGTTTCCGTCCGGCGCCCTATCGGCGGAGGCCAGTAGATTCATCGGAGCGCTCATGGCGTACGATCCATAGATTCGTAGCAGTACAGTTGTGAACGTAGTCTTTCCATTCGCTCCCGTAGGCCCGTAGAGGAAGGGTTGTATCTGCGCATCATTCCGTCCGGTGAGCATCAAGCCTGCCATCTGCTGGAGAAGGCGAACGCAGCCTCGGTCGTGCTGCACAATCAAGTCCAAGAAGGCCTCCCACTTCGGGCACTCGGCCAGTGGGTCGAGTTCGACGTCCATCTGCTTGGTATGCATGTATCGTGGTTCGTGCATGAGTAACTCCAGCGTGCGAGTATCAAGTACGCCGTTCCGAAGGTTCACAAAACGGGCGTCCGGGTTGTAGTCCTTGTTCAGTGTTATAATTGATGATTCATTTTTTCCAGCCATAGCCAGTACGGACTCCACGAGGCCATGATTTTGATACTTGTTAAACCCACGTAGGAACACTGCTCGGTCATCCTTGTCCGGTATACTGGCCAAGTACACCACTTGATGCTCTATCGTATCCAACGCCTGCTGGAAGCTCTCCCGACGTCCATCCTCCACCCACAATCCATTTACGTAGATCATCCACACCTTGTCGTCCGCGTTCCACCGTACGTGCTCTCCATACAAGCCCACAAAACGGTGTGCGAGTTCGTTGTCGTTCCAGTAGGGCGCCCTGTCCGCGGGGTTCACTTCTCCATATCGGTGAAGTATTCCTCGTACTGTACGTTCAACTTCCTTATCCTCCATGGGTGGTGAGCAGTGGGCGGAGTTCCAATACAATCCAGCAGCCACAATAGCCTCATCCGATTTACCAGTCAATCCACGTTGACGGAGTTCAAGTCCGACGAGTGAAGTGAGGACTGCATTCCGACGGCCCTCCGGTACAAGTCCTTCATACGCCTGCTGGTAGTTCCGAACTACTCTCGGTACCACCGACCCCTCGGCGTTTACTGCCGATCCACTTAACTGCTGACCCTGCCTAGTTGAGGGCGAGTAGTCCATGGATTTAAGTGGTGTGGTGAACTTATGGAACGCATCGACCACCGTTTCGACTTGCACAACCGCCGGTGGTTCGCTTGGCACGCGTTGATACATATCTTGCTGGGGGCACAATACCGTGTAGTGGTTTCTCCACCGAAGTTCCATATGCTTAAAGCTCGTGGCGTACTTGTCGTTCGCGTCGTTGTCCCATTTTTGTTCTCCATTCGGTAGTTCCCGTGTGCACCTGAACCACACGTGCCAGCCGAGGAAGGACAACGAGCGCTCTACCCACGGATAGTCCACGGGAAGTCCGAGGGCAGCCAGCAGTTCGTCCACTACATTCGTAGGAACTTCCGTCGGTGGTTCTTTTATGGCATCAACATCGATACACCTCCACGACTGGACGCCACTTACGACTGCGACGCTTATATCGGCCTGCGACCACGGCATGCGCTCCACGTCCTCCACGGACTGGAGTTCAACTTCCCATTTTTTCCATTCCTCGACTACTGGTTTTTTGTTATCCACTTCACAACGGCAGGGTAATACGTTTGCACCATGGACGTGCAGCTTGTGTGCTGTTTGTCGCGTGGTTGTAACTGGATGCACAAACTGATTTGGATTGACAAATTGTGGCAGGCTGCCACTGGCGGGTAAAGCAACAACGGAATTGATAGACATAAAATCTCCCGAATATGTTGTTCTCGATTCCCTCCGGGGGCTGCACTATTCGGGTAATGCAACAGCCCGGAGGTGCACGAGAAGTTGTGTGAGAAAACTGTGGTGGTAGTTTGCAGCGATGGACTTCGCCGGTCGTGCGGCTACAGGGTCGGTGCCCAATTCTGAATCTTGTGTCGTGGTGCATGCTGCACCATTCTACACCCGATATGTAGCATTGAACTGAAAGTCTCCGCGCTACCCGCGCCAGTTCATGGTGAAAGCCGAGGCTTGCAAGGCAACGGCATGAGCGATGAATTATGGACCATCTGAGAGGACCAGCAGTTGCCCCTCGTTGTCGGGAGGCGGCCCTGCCAGTCGGTCTCATACTATAAATAGCAGATGACCGAAGGATTTTATATAGGGCCAACGCAGTTTTTCCCCCGCAGGGTGCATCCCTTGGAGGCCGACGACTTTTCCGCCGAATCGATTGTCCTGTTCGTATCTTTCTTCGTTGTTGATTGCTGCCATTTTAGCGTTTCCACTCGTGGGCGGCGTTTGCCCCTTTCACTCGATCTATTGCGGGCCTCGAATGAGATGATCTAATGCCCAGCCTGCATATGACTTTACTCCTCCCTTTTTCACGAAGCACTTTTCAAACCATCCCTTCTTGGATATTCACGCGCGTTGCCTGACCCGACGGAGCGTGCAATCGGGGGTGAAATCGACAATTCCTTTTGAACTAGGGATTCACTTGCATCTGCTTCCGCAATCGCGAAGATTCGCAGTGCGATCTTATCCAGCACGCCCGCGATATACTCAAGCTCTTGCGGCATATTCCACAAATGCTCTTTGATCGAGCTACTGATGCCATAGACTTGCTGGCCAATGATCTCAATTGCGACGCTGTTGCCGTTGTCGTAATTGGGGTCTCTAATCGTTCTCTTGGACAATTGGCTTTCCGTGCCTCCGTTTTTGGCAGCTTCACAGTATTCATCCCGCAGGTCTCCCTCTCCGAATTCGCTGCAATGGCAATAGAATTCGATGATTTCGTTGTCAGCCAATTTGCTCATAACACTCTTGGGCACGAAATCTAGAGCATTCAGGCGTAATCTTAGCTTTGTTGCCAAGATCGACCGTTCCTCGGATGTCATTGGGTTTGACAAATGTTCCTCCTCTTTTGATTTTGCAACTATTTGCCGGCTGGTTGCGGCTCCGTCTTGCTTGGTTTGTCGTTGATTGATATTGTCGCTTACTACGTTGCCAGTGAGTGCATTGTCGCATGAAAGCTTCTTTGTTGGGTACGCGTCGTCCCCATCCGATCATGGATGGTAGAATTCTGCAAGCTGCTTTGCCCACGCTGCGACATCGACAACACATGTTTCGGCGAATGAATCACCGCGATTGGCACGCAATTGTTTCGTGCGCTCCGCATCCCGTCGCACCGCCTCCACATAGAAGTTCCACATCTCATCTGAGAGGTCAGGGAACGGGTTTGGGATTCTCGTCTGTTCGTCGACAATGGTGTATAGGGCGCGTTCGTGTTTCTGCGTTTCTCCAATTGACTTCATAGTGTTCCTTTGGGTTATGGTTGATCTATCAAATGTCGTTCGTAGTGTGTTGGTATTGTGTGAACGGCAGAGCAGCCCTTCCGTTCCCGCCATTACCGTGACAATTGTCGTTCGGAGTTGCCATCATCTTGACCTTTGTCATTGTGATCCCCCTATAGGTTATGAATCCCGACGGACACTCAGCGGAGTACAAGGAGGACCCGCCCGGATGCCCTTGAGATTCGGATTATGTTTGCTCTTAGCCAGCCGCCTACTTTTTCTTGAACACCATCCACGTACACGCATTCTGCCTCGGATGCGTCGCGGTCTTCCATTTTGTATCGATGATCACCGACCGCCGCGGAAGGATGTGCATGCCCTGCAATTCAAATCCAAACTCCACGGCAGCCGTATAGAATTCCGAGGTTGCAAAATGAAACTTCGCCCTGTGCGTGTAATCAATGAGTTTGACGAGCAGTAACCCTCCGGGGAGTAAGACCCTCCGTGCTTGCTCCAAAAACGGCCGGTAGGTATGATACAGGTTATCGCCTCCGACCCCTGTTCCATACTTTGCCGCGAACTCGGTCTTTGACTTTCCTTGTTCCGTGCTGTGGGGTGGATCGAAGACAAGGATGTCCCACACTTCGGGATCGTATGGAATGTCCATGAAGTCCCCAACCACATCGGGGTGCACACTAGGATCGATATCCATGCCGGTGTGGGTATACCGTGATTTACCACGGCCCCAAATGCGACCAACGTTTACGGTCACGTCCAGAATAAATGGATCATCCTTTGGACAATAAAAGGCGATCATCTCGTCCAGAAATTCCCAAGGGGTTCGTCCGAACTCCTGCACAGCAAACAATGGTTTATACATCTGTCCCCCCAATAAATTAATGGTGCCTGTAGAGCATGAGAGCCAGCCCATCCCGTCCGTATCCCAAGCGCGAGATCGGACGGAGCTCATGTGGTTGGCGCCACTGGTGGTCTGTCAGTGGTTAATACTGTTTGGAGTTCTACTGTCTGAGACGGGGCCAGTCACTGACTCGGTTGTGACCAGTTCGATTGCGGCGGGGTCTCTGCTCTTCTTCTACGCTGACAATCTAAAGCGATCATCGTCGCTCAACGCTCATCCGACAAATCAGATATTATCTATTCAAGATAATTCAACTTCGCTGTTTCATCCGGAGTCAAGTCCGGTGGCAGTGCTTCCAGCATTGCCGTCAACCGTGCGTCTTCTGCTGCACGTGCACGCTCCTCTTCCGTGCTTCCAGTGTTGCCGCACTTGACCATCCGCTGGCGTTCGACCGGCATCTTCGCGATTTCGACGTCCGCCTCGCAGTGTCCGACATCACCAGCGATCTCCAACAGTTTGTCCTCTTCAATCTGGCGCTCAATATCAGCATCGGTCATTTCCCTGTAGGAATCATCGTCTCTTGCCGATCCTGCGAGGTAGCGTGGATCGTGGTAGATAGGGTCGTCATCGTGTGACTGTCTCGTTCTTACAATTGCCATGGTGTGCCTCCTGCTTATTCGTAACAGTTGGTCATAAAATTGAACCAAAACCGAGCACCATCAGGCATGACATACTCATAGGTATACAAGTCCTGAATGCGACCTGTGCGTCGAGCACGAACACCACGATGTGCGAGTATTGGGTATGGACTATAAATGTATTGGCGTTTCATTTTTTGTACCTCTTTCATTTGTGCGACTCTAAGTTCCTGCGTTAATTCAATCTTTGAAACCGAAACCCTAGCCGGTATTGCCATCGGTGCGGCAAGAACGTCGGACACTTCCGCCGACGAGGGTCGAGCGCTCTACCGCTTACGCCTTGATGAACGGACGGAGACTCTTCATGGCCGTCATCGTCTCATGTTCTTTCTGAAGGCGACGAAGCGCGTGCACAATGTGGTTCTCGGCGTTCTCTCCATTTGCCACCATGCCGATGTAGTGCGACTCCTCGTCGTCGTTCACATATTGCCCCACGACCTTGTCAATTGCATCCTCCAACGTCATCGCGACCTCCGCGTGGCCAGCAGGCAACGCAGGGAGTTCTAACCGTTCGCGAATTTCCTGTTCGGTCTGACCGATCATAGAGCCAGCCAGATCGCCCTTGCGACGATTAGCGTCCCAATCTATTGTATCGCCCTCGCCGAGCACGCGGGCGTCTCGCACTTCTCCCGCACCGAGCACACGACCGTCGGCGTCTCGGTGACAGTGGTATGCCTCATCGTCAGAGAGGCGGACAACGAACTCGAAGTCGCGGAGCAGTCCCGCGAGAATACCAACCTCGGTCTCTGTCTTGTCCAGCAGTTCACCGAACTCCGCGCTCACGTCCTGTCCATCGACAGTCACGCTGGTTACTAGACCACTGCCGTCCGTTTGGCAGACGACCACACGCCCATCCTCCCACTGGAGGACAAAACTTTTTAGTGCTTGCATGATGTTGCTCCCTTATATTGTACCGCTCTCGCGGAGTCAGCCGCGTCTGTCTGCCGATCAGCGGGTCGGCGCCGTTACATCATTTTGTCTGTTTTGGGCAAATCGTCCGCCGCGTCGTAAATCTGGAACGATCCATAACAACCCCTTTCGGTTTATGCTACATGTGGACTTATTTGCTGTCTGCTTCACCATTTCGCATCCGGTCTTCATTAGCTCAGCACAAAAAACAAAAACCGTTGAAGCACCCAGTATCTGAGACCTGAGTTGCTCACAACGGCTATGCTACCGTGTTTGACTCTGGCCACGGTAGTAAGATACACACGATCCACGTGGAGCAAGACAGTTGTCCACGTGGGAAAATGAATCTACAAATCTATTACCATATCCGACTCAGCGCAAACGAATTTTGCGGCGGCGATACCTTCCTTCGATTGCTTTTGCACTGAGTTTGTATTTGAGAAACGATTTTGATCTCTTGGCAAGGTCGCCATATGCTTTCTCCAGTGTCAATCCCTCTCTAATGAGTCCATCTATTTCTTCCTGAATTGTGGAATTTAGAACGTCACGCTCATACTTCCCAAGCCTTAGCTGACCGGTCACCTCATGGGTCTGTTCGGGATCGCCTCTCTCTTTAGCTGCAAAATCATGAGTGTTCATTTTATGCAGTTTCGAAGCCCAAAAATCGTTGACGTAGGCTCTTTGTTTGCTCGGTGGGTAGTTCAGGATACGTCGAAGAGCGCGTTGGACGGCAAGTCTGACCTTCGTTCGAGATGCCTTCATTTTGGGCATCAGGTACAAATAATCGCCGTGGCAGACATCGTCAAAGACATCTTGCAAGTCACTTGGCAAGAGGTTTCGGAAGGCCTCCTGCAATCGACTGTCAATGTGATTCACATGTTCAGCCAAGGCCTGATCCACATTCTTGGATTCAAAAGCCTTCCATTTTCCAGCCGCCTTCATTTCCTCTATCTTCTTCACCAACGTCGAGGAGTCTACATGGTCATTGGTGAGATCAATATCGAAGCGGCGTTTGAAGGCCAATCGCAGAACACTCCGCCGGACGCTCTCGTCAGTCTCATCGATACACGCGAGTTCGTTGGCGAGTGCGCTAATCCTCTTCTCAAACGGCAGAGAAAGTTCAGGTGGCGAGGCCTTCATTTTCACTTTCATTCTTGCATGCCTTCCTTTATCATACCGATTCCTGTCGACAACTGGTTTCCGTGGTACCTGCACAGAATCAACAATCCTTCGAGAAAGGACAGGAATTTCGGCAAAAAGAGCAATGGAAGGATGCCCCTTCAATCTGCCCAGTCTTACCCAAAAGACGATATCTAATGCGTATGGAGCGTTGAGGACTTCGCGCAGTGGGCATCTGCGGAGGGGGGGGTCGCCCATCGCAAACACAGGCTCCCCCAATCGCTCCACGGGCGTCTACAGCGCACGATAGACGGCACCCCGCCATCGCGAAGTACCTCCGGCAAGACGGCGGGCGGATGATTAAGACATCTTGAAGTAGACACCTGTGGCGGGCCGAAAATACAGAAGGCGGCGATTTCAAATCGTGTCAGTTTTGCAGCGGTCTATGGGTAGTGGAGCCGTCCATATTGCTCAATTCAGGCAGTCATGGCACTTCTGTGGAACTGAACCGCTCACGGACACTTCGTCGCAAGTGCTGGTGACAGCTTTTCCGAGCGCTTTGCTGACCGCTTGGGGGCAGCTTCTTCCCGACGGAAAAAGCTGTCAAAAAGCTGTTACTTTACGCGCTTTGTGAGGCGAGTGCGAAGAGTGCATTTTTGCGCTATTTGACGGTTCAGCGGGAACTGTCACGCACACCCATAGCACGGCACCCCCAACCCTCCTGTCGCGCCCCGTGGGTAAGAACACGCAGCACAAACATTTCCGACCACATGGGCAAACAAGCACACCAATTGTGCGTGCAATTGCCCAAAATCCGCTCGAAATCAAGCCTTGTGATTTGGCTCGACAATTGCGCGTACTACCCTCGGATGGTTCCGTTCTTTCTGCTATTTCAATACTCTTTGCACGGTAATAGGGGGAATTCCATGACGAGAAGAATGATTTGTGCCGCCACGTACTCTCTGTATTTGGTCATGCTGTCTGGTTGCACCAAATCAGACGATCCTGTATCCACCGCAGACACCGCTGCGCCCGTAGTATCGATCCTCTACCCAATGAACAATGCGATGATACCTGACACAGTCATCGTCCAAGTGAATGCCACCGACAATGTGGGGGTGAGCAAAGTAGAATTCTACATAGATGGCTCCCTGCAAAGTACACGTGCCACTGCACCTTGGGAGTATAAATGGCTCACTAATGGGCTGGCACCTAACAGTAGCCACATATTTCTTGCGAAAGGCTATGATGCTGCGAACAACGTAGGTTCCTCACCAACGATAACCGTCACCAAATCCCCTGACACGATTCCACCAAGCATTTCCATCACTACGCCAGCGAACAACTCCATAGTAATAGATTCGGTGCTGATCCAAGTGAATGCCACCGACAACGTGGGAGTCCAGAAAGTGGGGTTCTTATGTTGATGGGATTCTTTCATCAACCCGGTGGAGTGCACCTTGGACATTCATGTGGGTTGTTACGGGTCTTCCGATCAACAGTAGCCATTCAATCCAAGCCAAGGCGTACGATGCTTCAACTAATGTGGGGACATCCCAATCCATAAACGTTACAGCCCGACCGAGAACCTCTGAATATTCAGTGGATGCGAACACCGTAGGTTTATGGCATTTGAATGAGACCAGTGGCAACACTGCACTTGACGTGACTGGCAACAACAATGGATGGATTTCTGGGACGACTACGGTGACGGGTCATTTTGGAAATGCTCGGAATTTCGATGGTGTCAGCCACAATATCCGAATCAGCTTCTTGCCCGCCTACAGAGTCCAGAACTTCACGGTAGAGGCTTGGGTAATGAATACTTGTTCAAACATCTCAGCGTGTGGGGGGGACATACCGTGTATCTTTGGAATGACTGACGGCGGTTCACTCAGCGACGGCGGTGGAGCCTTGGTGATTTATTCAGACCTACAATTCGGTTTCGGTGCCCGTGGCACTACGAGCAACATGGTAATCAAGTCAACATCAATCGCAGCCGCGGGTCAGTGGTTTCACGTTGCAGGAGTAAGGACGAGCGATGGTACGAACACGATGCTCAAACTTTATGTCAATGGAGTCTTAGAAGCATCACAGACATTTCAGAACAACTTAGCCCAGTTCACAAACACATCATACATCTACTTTGGTGACCAAGGTGATAGACTCGGTGTGGGTTATCGCCGTTGGTTTGGCTCAATTGATGAAGTTCGATTCTCCAACAAGGAGCGGACACCGAACGAATTCAATATCCCATAATTAGAGGCGTTGTTCTGCCTCTCTGAAGGACCTGTCCCTGTCGACTGGAGGCGTGCGGGGGCAGGATCGGTGACGGGAGGTCGAAACTTGGGCAGTGCAACACTGATATGCTTGACAGCAGTCTGTATGTCCGAGGTTTTGCAGGAGAATCCTATCATCATTTTCTCTCGGCTCGTTCATCGAGCAATAGGACATCAATCCCCTTGGCAATAACTTCATGTAGGAGCTTGATTCGTGCACCAATCTTATCTCGACTCGCAGTCTTTGTTTCCTCGGATAGCCCCCTAAGTCTCACCAGCCGAGAAAACTTATCGATATCATCAGGAAGGAAGATCGGGTTGTGAAGCAGTTCTTCATGGCACTCGTAACAGAAGACATCTGATTTGCCTTCCACATTCCACGGACATACGTCGAATATTGGGTCGCGCTGTGTACCCGGTCGATTGCCAGAACGACCAAAGAATCGCTCAGGGACATAATGATGCTCCGTTGCATGGGAACGACCTCTAACTGTTGGGGTTGCATAGTTGCCCGTGCGGTGCACAGTGCATCCGCAGATCGAACAAGATTCAGGCATATAGAACTCTTCTCCATTGGGCCGTCCGACCTTTATCGGTATGCCCCAGTCCCTCGGTGCTGTCGTTTGTCCGCATGCAGCACTAATCCCCCCCATCATCGAAGTGTAAGTCTGCATCCTGCAACTTCATCTCAAGGTCATTCGGGTCAAAAGATACATCCCAGTTCCATTTGCCAAAACCACCGTGTTGATTGACAGCCTTGCACCACTCATTCAAGAAGACTCGCTTCGTTTTGTCTTGCTGCTTGTCCTGTCCCTTGGTTTCAAGAATGAGATAATCACCTGTTTTGCGCCTAATTATGAAGTCAGGATAGTACTTCCGAACTACACCGTCATGGCTATAGTGGATGGCAAAACCGATGTGGTCGTTCTTCACAAATGAGTCAACTACCACGCTATCATTGATGGTTTTTGCTTCGAGATACTCCCAATCACTGTCCACTACAACAAAATTGATATGCGTCTTTGGAAGTGGAGCATTGCGCTTGCTCGTCCACCACGGTCGCAGGTCGTTGGTCGAGCGAATGGGATGCTCCTTGTCAAACACTGGAGTAAGTTCGGCCGTATTCTCGGCACGAATTTCATTCCAGATATGTTGAATCACTTTGTTCATGTTCAGCATAATCAGTATGCGCCTGCGGGCATCATCTTCATTGAATAGAGGGTTCTTTATCCTAATCCTGTCGGAGTAGATGAACTGCTCTATCACACCTATAAGTTGAATTAGAAATGCTTCTTTGCTCCCCTTCCAATCAGGTTTCCTTTCAGAATTGTAGATCGTTGACGCAATCCTAAACACGATAGACTGCAAACGGAACTTGGTGCCAATCTCTTTCAAGTCAATTTCAGTGAGTGCGGCGGGGTTCGGTTTTCCCGCAATGATGGCAGCAAGCTCTGCCTCTGTTATGGCGTCGTACGGGTCGAGTTCAAGCTGTCTGACTTTGCCCATATCCAGCGAGAGCTTTGGCTTATAGACATGGTCAATACGCAGGATATTCGGGAAAGAAATCTCATGCGCAACCTTTTCGCTTACAGGTTCAATCTTTGTTTTCGGTGGTGGCGGTGGTGGTGGAGGCCCACCTTCACCCCCCTCATGAGGAAGGAATGTGAACGGCACTCCAAATATGTTTACATATTCTGCCTCAAATAAGCCGTCCTTTCCGACATCATAAGAAGTTCTCCGCAATCCACGGCCAACGACCTGTTCACACAGAAGCTGACTACTGAACGCCCGTAAACCCATGATGTGCGTAACGGTCTTGGCATCCCACCCCTCACTAAGCATCCCAACTGAGATTATGTTGTGCAGTTGTTCTCCGAGTTCTCCAATCCTGCCAACGGTATTGACTGTCAAACGAACAATCTCTGCCTGTTGCTTCTTCGTCAACTTCTTTGCCTTAGGAGTCTCAACCTCGTCTTCGTCGTCGTTTTCTTCCACGGTACTCAGTTCGATTTCCTCTGTTTGAGCTTCCGCCTTTTCCAAGACGCTGCTGTCAATCTGCAATGTTCTTTTCGGGTCGCACAAGTCTCCTAACCCAGCAACTGCCAGCAGGAAGGCATCTTTGTCGAACGAGTACTTCAATCGTCCTGACGTGGACGTTGTGTTTGCCACCGTAATCATCACAGGTGGCACTTCATGACCTACCCTTTCCCACTCATCCTTTGTTGCCTTCCAGTCCTTGCCAAGAAGCAGGTAAGCATTCCTGATTAGGTCGGGCAGCGGGTCGGTTTCCTCCGCCTTGCGGTTGATGTCGTCCTTGACTGTTTCATCCATGTAGATGTGATAAAGCCGAGAGCGCAAATCCTCGTCTACTCTTCCATCATCACGAATAACAACACGGGGTGTTTTGACAAGTCCTGATTCTATTGCGTCATTCAGTCCAAAATCGCTCACTATCCACGAGTAGAGGGCTTCCTCAGAGGCTTTCTTGCCTGATGGCGCAAATGGCGTTGCTGAGAAATCGAAGCATCGGAGAATTCCCCGTGTCCGGTGAATTCTATCCAACCCACCGACCCAGACGGTGCTCTCTTCGATGTCCTCTTTCTTCACACCTGCAATCTTACTCTCTGCTGGAACTCTCCACGCATGGTGTGCTTCATCGTTTATCACAAGTAGATTCGATGCCGAAGACATATCTTCCAATACCTCTCGAACATAGGCCTCGTCGCTTTTGGCACCTCGTTTATCAACACCTTTCTTCTTGGCAATTCTTTCTTCGCTATCCCAAGCCAAGGCATGCCAGTTAGTGATCCTGATTCTCCCTTGTCGCAGAGTTTCCATCAAACTTGAAGGGACGACGTTGAATGCCTCGTAGAAGTTTCCCTTGTCATACGGATTCAGTACACACAGACGATTACGAACCGTCAACCCCGGTGCAATCACGAACACATTCTTCGAAAAGCGCTTGTCCCTTGCATTGGCGACCTTATTGAGCACCTGCCATGCAATGAGCATACTCATCACAATGGTCTTTCCAGACCCAGTTGCCATTTTGTTACACCAGCGGGAAAAACCTCCGCCGTCACTTGGGATTACTATTCCCGTCTTTTCGGACTCTGGTGCCTCGGTCAGCCAAATCAGGGTTTCGATTGCTTCCAACTGACAGAAGAAAAACTTCGTGTCCTTCCGCTGTTCAGGGTCTTGCCAGTGTTGCAGCAACCGTTTGGTTACCCCTGTCACCCCTGCGTAGCCCTCCTCGCGCCAATGCTTGACTCGCGGACGGATATCATTCACAAGTGGTATCGGAATGAAGACGCCGGGGTCGTCAAATCCTCTGGAATTCTCAGTCGCAATAATGTAACCCGCGGGTCTTCGTTCTCCTTCGTGAAGGATGAATTCACGAGTCTCCCGAACATACTCCCAATATCTCTGTGGTTCTTCGTACGGCGAATTGATTATGAGCTTGTTTATTGTTTTCATGGGGTCACATGCGGATGATTTTCAGGCTTTCAATCCCGCGGGCATCAATAATCTTTACGGCGACACGTTTGCCCGGCGTGAACAGCAGCGATTCAGTGCCGCTGAACGCTTCAATCTTGTCTTCGTCAATTTCCGCTCTTAGGTTCTTTGCAAGTGTAGCCCACCCCTCCTTTACCCCTGCCATCGGGAAGAACACCTGTGATGGCAATAAACTTCTTCCATCATAATCAGAGTCCAGCATCCACATAGCGATATCGCCCTGCCCACCACTCTCTACCGTACCATTAGTCGGATTGTAGTAGTCGAAGCCGAGTACCTTTACCCTGTATTTGCCTTTGTCTTCTCCCCGTTTGACTTCTTCCATTCGTACATCGGGCTGGCCGATGAGCCAGAAGCTTTCGTTGCTGCTTCGCTTCTTTTTCAAGTCATCGGTCTGTAGGTCGGCATTCATCTGTGCCTTTAGAAGTGTTACCCCATGCCAATTCATTTCGTCAATATCCTTGGCAGCCTCTTCATCGAATTGGAAGGCACAGAACAACACCATCTGTGGCTTTGGCTTTAGGTGTTCTGCTTCGTCTAAAGCCAACTCGACAGTCCTTTGTTCCAAAGGCGCATGTTCGGGGCCGAAACAGATTACCACGTGCTGCGGTTGTTGAAATACAGTTGGGTCTGTCTTCTCAAAGAGATTCTTGGAGTCAAGTTCGACTATAGTCTCTGCCTCTGCCTGCAAGTAGCGTGTGCCCACCATCGGCTCGACTCTGGAAAACCTAATGAGCTTACCACCTTTAGCTCTGACGCCTGCACGAAACAATTCATCACGCCATTCATTTTGACGTAGGGTCTCTCCGCTTCTCGCAACGGTATTATCGGCTCTACCAGCCGTGCTGCTTTCAACGTCGTCAAATGACCGCGCGACGGGAGCGGGCACTGCTTCAACTGTGAATGGGCCTGTCACCCTTATTCTCTTGCTGTCTATCAATGGTTTGTCATACAGGATTTCTTGAGACGCTGGTTCATTGTTGGCGATGCATTTCATCGTCACGTGAGTTACACTTCTGTACGAGAAACCACTGCTTACTCCTTCGTTCGGGTGCGCCAATTCAAAATAGTCAAAGTTGTCAGTTATTAGGCTTTGCTTCGCAAGGGCTACGGCTACTCGTGAAGTGTCGCATGTAATCCATCTCCTGCCCCATTTTTCTGCAACAGATGCCGTTGTGCCGCTTCCACAAGTGATATCTAAGACTAAGTCTCCCGGGTCAGAAGTCATAAGAAGACACCGTTGCACTATCTCCTTGTTTGTTTGAACGACGTAAACTGGGTTCGCTGCCCCGCCGAAACCTGACCATAAGTTTGTCAGCGCTCGATAGGGAAAATCATCGAAATAGGATATGAACCGAATGCTGTTGTCGGTCGCCACAACTCTGTTCGCCTTTAAAACGTTCTGTATTCCGTCTGGAGTTGTTCCCCACCACCTATTTCCAGAGTCGTATTTTCTCCCCCTATACTCTATCGTGAATTTGGAGCCGGGGCCGGGCTTAGTCATCAAGACCGTCATGAAAGGCTTTGCACCTTTCGGCAAGGGTACAGCTTTGGTGGATTCTTGCTCCGTCATTGGCCTCCGTTTCCCGCCACTTTCTTCAATCAAAGTGTAACCAGAGTCATAGGCATCGCTCTTCTTTTCAAATAGTGGTCTGTACTTGACGTGTGCCGAATCCTTTGCATACCAAAGAATGTAGTCCAACACACTGCCTACGCGGTTTACAGCCCGTAACCCACCAGCGGCTTTCGAGAAACAAACAAGGGACAGGAAATTGTCAGAGCCAAAAACCTCATCCAAGATGTTCTTCACCAGATGAACATTCTCATCACTAATCTGGACGAAAACGCATCCACTTTCATGAAGAAGGTCTCTTGCCAATAGTAATCGGTCACGCAGATAACTGAGGTAACTGTGAATGCCCAACTCCCACGTATCCCTGAATGCTTTTATCATTTCAGGCTCCGCCGTCAAATCCTCATCTTTACCATCCTTCACATCACGCCTGTTTACGAATGGTTGGAAGTTGCTGCCATATTTGATGCCATAAGGTGGATCACAATACACCATCTGCACCTTGCCACCCATGGCTTCCTTTTCCAAAAGAGAGTTCATTACCAATAGACTGTCGCCCGCAATTAGGCGATTGCTCCAATTTTCTTTGTGCCTATAGAACTCAATTGCCTCACGCATAGGCATCCGGTGCGCCTCAAATAGAGAAATCTGTCCTTTGTCGTCTGGTTTTTTGCAGACGGATTCAATAATCCGCTTCGGGTCAATCCGCTCGTGAACGTGCAGACTCACCGTGGGCACCTCAAAACTCGTGTGTTCGGCTTTGCCAGCCCATTCCAGTCGCGGGTCAAGGTGGGGATCATACTGGTATTTCTTCTTTTTCAATCCAACGTTGTCACTATGGGCGTCCACCAATCCGACAGGTGGGTTGTTCAGCCGCTGTTTGTCCTTATGCTCATAAGCCACGATAGGTTTATGAGAACTCGGTACTTTGGTGCGCGGCATTTTCACTCTGGGAGATTTCTTCTTTGCCATAGCGGTTCACCCGTAACAAGTGAGAAGGCGTGTGTGGAGAGGTGAGCAAGACGACAGCGCACGGGTAAGCTTCTGCGAATCCCTCCCCCTGAGTCAAGAAGGACTGTACTGAATGAGGATGTACCCCTCAGTCAGATGTTTCGGTCGACTGCTTCACGGAATTCACAGCCAGCCGTGGTGCTAAGTTAGCAGAATCTTGAGGAAAATCAAACCAGTCACGGATGTTCCTTTTTGCGGCCCATGTACTCCATAGCCTCCTGCACTCTACCCGATTCATTCATCTTGGTTGCCATTTCGAAGAGCATCGCCATGTCTTCAAATCGCATGAGGGAAACGAGGAGTCTGCCATCTCTTTTGAGGAACAAGTGGGAAAAGCGTAAGGTCTCGGAATGACTTGAAACGAAAAACGCCCACGAGCAACCGCCAAGGACAAACCTGTAGACTCTGTGTCCCTCTACCCGCGCCGCGTCTGGTGATACAATGAGGTCTTTCAAAAAGCCCCCTTCTTGGAGCATCGGTACCGCAACAAACACGCCATATTCGCAGTACTCACCGGGCCTCTTCGTCAGGAGCATTGATCGAATGCGCTCCTCGTGAGGCCCCAACTTTACAGCCTTGAAAGCTGGCAACGATGAAACGCTGGCACGCCACAAAAGCGAGAGTTGGAACAGGCGAAATTTGTCGTAGTCGATATTGCTGATTAGCCAGTAGCCCTTCCCTCTTTCTATCCCGATTTCCACTCCGCCATAGAAAACCTCGCTTACATATTTTTCCCATGGGCTGATTAGCTCTTCACACCTGTCGCACAGGAGGGTCTCACGTAGCCCCTTCTGCACGATTCGATTCTTTTCGTCCTCGTCGATTGAGAGTGCATAGAATCGGTGTAGCTCGTCATACAACGGTTTATAGAAGAACTCTGGGATAATGTGGGATTCCACGAGTCCAGCTTCACGAAGGCAAAGTTTACAGACCATATGGATATCCTTCTCCGACTTACATCCTCTATCACGCAGGCTTTCCACCCATCCGCGCCACATACTCTACCGCTTTTCGACACTTGGCAATCTGATACTCAAGGTCGGGAATCGCGGCATAGACCTCCGTGTGTCGATCTGCCAATTCCATCAGATGGCGGAGTGCGCGGGGGTCTGACGCGTCGGCTCTGACAGCCGCAATGAAGCTCCGTGCCGCCTCCGCATAGCGGCCCTGTCCTTCGAGTGACAGGCCAAGATTCTTGAACGCGTTTGCCCGTGTGTTCTCTATGGCAATTGCCTCATGCAAGTACTTTTCAGCGTCGGTAAATCGGCCCTGTTGATTTAACGAGAAGCCAATGTTGTTGTGGATCATGTACCAGTAGAGTCTGCTTCGCGGTCGCAACTCCATGGCCCGTGTGTACCACCGGATCGCGGATTCCCAGTCCGAAATGCGTTCCATCGTCTGTCCAAGGTGATAATAACATTCTGCGCGGGCCTCCGTATCCGCCGTCTCAACCAGATAGTCCCTCGCGACAGCAAGTGCATCCACGGCGCGTGCCATTGACCGATAAAGCCGAATCAACTCCAGCCGGACTCGTTGGTGATCCTCGGTAGGGTCATTCAATCGCGCAAGGAGGTGCTTTTCCACTTCTTCGGCGAAGATAGTCTCAGCCTTGACGGGGTGATGCCGACGGAAGCTGAAACGCCATTTATCGTCAACTGTCATCTACAACTGTCCTTTCTTTTGGTTGTTCATTGCCGCAAGTCGCTCGATGCTCTCAATTGCTTGCCGCATGCGAGCCAGAGCCGGGCCATTATCAGTATGAGCATTGATATAGGCTGGCGGAACGAACCCGTGGAGGGCCACTTGTTCTTCCAACCAAGCGAGGATACCCATGCCTGTTCCAATCGTCTCGTCCCCACCAAGATCGTGATCAAGACTAAGCTTCACCACTTGACCAGTCTTCAAATGTGTGATGACCTCTTCGGGGGTGTACGCTCTCACCCACCCTTTGGGTGCCGGTCGTTTGTCGTCAAGCCAGACTTTCATTGCACGTCCCTCCTCGTTCTTTCTTTTCTGAAATCCTGTGTGTGCTAAGACTGAAGTCCACGGCCTACAACGGGTCGTTGAGTCTCCAACTGGACTTCACGCACCCTCTTCCCTCTTCTGGGGCACGTACGTGTAAGTGAATGCTGGTCGCCCTTGCTCTGTCTTCCGCTTTGACTTGCGAGCCGACCTCATGATGAAAGAGATGAGCAATCCCCAAAAAACCAACACGAACACCGTCGCCATGACCCGGTCTTCGGTCGTTGAACTGATATTGTTCGAACCGGTCACCAAATCCCACGCCATTGCGTGAACGAAGAGGAAGGCCGGAATGATGAGATATGATAGTGCTACCAACGTGAGAAAAGTCTCAAAGCTTCGCATTCAGGCCTCATCCTTTTCTATCTGCTCGCGAATCGCTTGTAGCCACCGCACGTTGTCCGCCCTCTCCTTTTCAAGAAATTCCTGATAAGCTCGCGAAAGTTCGTTTACTCGACCGCATCTTGGGCAAACCCTCACTTCATCGGAACGAACGAACCGGAGAGTGTAATCACACGCATCACAGTCGTAGAAGAAATTGCCGAATACAATTGGCTTACGAATTGGCGCTGCTATCTCAAGCCAGAGCATGGTTGGTCCCCCTGTGCACTTTCTTTACCTCTCAGATTCCTCAGCGAAAGACATGGATTCTATTTCAGAAATACGTATCGATTTCGTTTTTGGTCGCGTTTGACTTCGATATAGCCTGCGCGCTGCAAGAGCCGGACACATCTCGGCAAGTTCGAAACTGCGATCCCAGACCTCTCGGCGATTTGGATCAATGACGGACTGCATTCCCCCTTCGAAACGGCGAATGTTGCGAGTACGGCGTAGACCAACTTTGGCACCGCCTGCACATTCCGGTCTTGCACGAGTCCGATTGGAATCCTTATCTCCGAAGGCTCCAACGGTTGGCGCGAATGTGAATTTGAACTGGACGTCTGGGCGCCTGACCTTGGGGGTGAGGATGTTGAAGTGGCGGAACATCGTTCCATCGGCGTGACTTTGTGTAAGTATTATAATGAGAGTTATCACCGTGATAATGTAATACATGGAGGATCAAAATCCAAGCCTTTTTTAGAGGCATCTTTCCCCCAGCCTTGCCAAGTACATTCTGTCGGATAGTGGCAGAGGCACAGTCTATTATATCGACGGACGGGTGTTTGCTTAGCACTTCTGCCTGATGACCGAGACTGTATCGTACCAATTCCGAAACCTACCGTAACCAACCCAGTCAGAATCGAGGACTGGCTAACGGCATTAGCGATTCTGGCCAGAACGCGCATAGAAAGATCAGGCGATAGGGGGACGCAGGAGACAGATCAAAGACGTGATGCCGCGAGTTGACCAACCGCACAACCCTGCCGCTTTGAGCGATTGGACGGAAGCCAGTCAGAAACAGGCAGCGAAATCAAGCTGATGTGCGCGAGCGCTCCATCTGCAACAACTCTTCGACGAGAACTGTCAGCTTGGCGATAGACGGACGACCCTTCTTCCCCTTCTTTGGGAGTTTTGCGTTTGCACGCGTTTGTGCGGGGCCAGTAATCATCGCCGCGATTTGGGGATGGTTCAGCGTATCCAATATCCCCCACAAATTGCTTGGTGCAAGATGAGCATATATCTCGGTCGTCTTCGTGTCAGAATGCCCCATCATTTTGCCCACTGAGAACAATGGCACACCATTCGTTGCGAGATTGCTCGCGAATGAATGCCTTAGATCGTGAAACCGTAGCTGAGGATTCAGACCTGCTTTGCGTACCCATCGTTTGAAGCATCTTCCCAGATAGCTTTCATCCATAACCTTCAACTGTCCGTTGCGTAATTGCGGGAACATCAAGCTGTTCTTGTCTCTGACATTCTTAGCTCTGACTTTCAAGACTTCGTACGCAGTGTCATTTAACGGAACAATCCGCTCACGGCTCGACTTCGTCGTAAAACCAGAATTATTTTCATCTTTGAGTGTGTTGCGCACCTTGAGTACTCGACGCTCCAAATCCACGGCATTGGCACGTAAGTTTCGAAGTTCACCACTTCGAAGGCCTGTGTTGAAGGCGGTGATTATAAGCCGATGCATCGTTTTCCGGTTAACCACAGCATCACGTTCGTGTTGCTTGAGCGACTTGTCAACGTTTAGCCTGATGGAATCCCTTTGGGATTCCGCCGCCATCGTATCCATCAACTTGGCAAACTCGTTTACAGTCAGCCAGTTCGGTGTACGCTCAACGAGCTTAGGTTTCTTGATTGACCGCCAGACATTGGTCTCAACATATCCCCACTTGCGAGCAGATTCGAATGCAGACGCCATTGCGGTGTAGATTCGCCGTGCGGTAGCTGCACTGGTCTTGCTCTGCTTTTCGTCCATGAAATCCTGAATGTCTTTGACCTTGATGTCGCGAATGCGCCGATCACCAATGCACCGGATGAAAACGTTGAAGCACGTTTGACAGTTCTTGTATGTCTTTAGCTTGTGTTGCTGGCGACTATGGTTGAGATACTCAGCACTGAATTCCTTGATGGATAAGTTCTTCCTCTTCGATCTTGCTTGAACTTGACCACCGAGGAATTTCATTACCCAAGTCTTTGCATCAGCCTTCTGTTTGGAACCTGTGCTTACTTTTCTTCGCTTGCCATTTTCGTCGACGTACCAGAGGTAGAGTACTCCGCTTGCATGGCGGGACAACGAATGAGATGGTTTCATGAGACACTCCTCCCTAATAGGATTATCGGCAGGAAGGAGCGAATTTTTAGGAGTGTTTTGCTACCAGTAGTTCCAAAAGCGCGGAAAACAGAATGGATTCCCCAGATTCAGACGGTTTAGGAAACCGTCGCTCTATCCATTACTGAGCTACGAGGGCAAACACATGAAAATGTACAATGGACCGAGCTCTAACGCTGAGGTTTCAATATAGGAAGCATTGCCTCGATATGAAAGCCTCTCTCGATCCCCCACTACGGTCGCATCGTCATCAAGATCGACACCGCAAGATCCCTGGCCTCGGGACCAGATATCTCCACCAGCACCACCACTGGATCTCCATCAGGCCGGAAATATGCTTTCATCCCGACCATCCTGCTGAAATGGGAATCGTACACATGGAACATCCCGAGGCCCTCAAACAACACTGCTGTGCGTCCGTGCAGCGTTGTGGATTGTTCCTGATAGTCGATGGAAGACATGGAGGATTCTTCCTCATTTCGCTACACTAGCAGAATATGCTAAGAGGAGTGGAGTTAGCATGCCCAGGTCTATCCACGAAACGCCGACGCAATTTAAGAAAATCAGAGGCGGGAGACAAGCGCGGAACAACCTGACTTCTGAAGACCGCTTGGAAAGACTCGAAACCACGAAGAGGCGTGCACTAGAGTACACGCCGAGAACACCAGTCTGCACTTTCGCGGTGGGATCAAAATTGCACAGATCGGCCCGCGCTGGTGATATAGTAGTTCGCCGGCGTGGATGCCGATGTCGGACCGTTCACGGTCTGAGCCGCATAGCGGCCGTTAGCAGCTGCTCCCTGAACATTCGGTGTCCAGGTGTTGCCAACCGCTTGAACAGCGGGGCCTGTCCCTGTGACGTCCGATTGGAGGCCGTACTTCGTGTTGTTCTGAAATGTGTTGCCGCCAGGATCCGATGCCGTTCCTATGTCGGCGAGACTCGTTGATGCCACCAGATGAACGGCAGTGCCCGTGTAGCTCACATTGGTATTCCGGAGAACGAGCGAGACGCCCCCGTTGACGATGATTCCCCGGTCCGACGCCCCGGAAATCAGACTGTTTCGAATGGTAAAATTTCCCTGAGAAAGTACTATCCCGCGCTCTCCGCTATTCGTGATCGTGGTGCTGTCGATCGAGGCGGAACCGTAAAGGTATAGTGAAGCCCCATTGATGCTAGCGCCGTTCCTGTCGAAGTACACCCTCTTCAGTGTGAGCGAAGCCGTCGGGCTTTCCATGCTTATTGCCTGGCCATACGTCTGCGAGATTGTCGATCCAACTATGGTGACCTTCGCGGTGCCGCGAAGGGAGATGGCGGTGCTGGAACCCGCTCCATGAAGCCCGGTGTTTGTAAACGTACTCGTGTTGATCTCCGCCACCGACGCGTCCAACATTTCCAGAACTGTCGTTGGCGCGTCCTTGATCGTTGTGCCGGTTATCGATGCCCTGGCGGCATTGCTGAGCTGGATGATGGAGTAGGTGGTAGTGCCCGAAAGCAGGCAATTCTTGACAGTAATCCTACTGAAGTCTTTTCCTGAGCCGATAATTGCGGCTGTTCCTGTGCCGGATTCCCAGGTTCCCTCTGCTGCGCCGTAAAGGTCGAATGTCTTGTATATCGATGTGAGAGTGACTCCCAGAAGAACGTGCGATCCCGCGCCTGCCTTGATGCAAGTGTTGAAACCCTGGAGTTCAAGGTATTTTAAAGTGTCCGTGCCGGAAGCGTAGAAGGCGATATCTCCCGGCGTCCCAAGCAGGACGGCTTGCCCTGCTGAAACCGATTCCATGACCACACCGGAAGGGAGAGAGTCGGGGAAGACCTGCCCATTGGCTACGCTGTAAGTACCCGCCTGAAGTTCGATCTTCTTTCCGGAACGGAAAAGTGAGAATGCCTTGTGAATCGTTTTGAGCGGTGAGCTCTGGGTACCAGTGCCTGCATCGCTGCCTGTCAGCGGATTCACGAAGATGAACTGCTGTTCGGCGACAGAGGCCGAAGGGCCGGCAGGGTTATCGGTCTTACTGCAACCGGCGACAAGAGCGGCAGACACGAGGAGTACAGCAAGTAATCGGTACATCTGCGGCCTCGTATGAGAGTGTTGGCGGGCCTATGGCCAGCCTGATGGATGAACACCCTCCGGGTGAAGATTGTTCCCCACAAAAACAGAGAGAGCCGTGAAACCTTAACGGCATCACGGCTCCGCAGGCAAAGGGCCGGAGTTAATTCCGGCCCTTTCCAAGTTCGTCTACTTGTTTCAAGAAACAACACTGATCGCCTGTTCATTACCTCAGAAGCAACGACTTGCGCGTCTCCACAAAACCCAGTCCTGAACTGCGTAAAAGATCCGTTGCTCCGCTCCTGGAGTCATGCCCGACAGCTGCATTGGAGGGACGAACTTGTATCCTGTAGAAGTACACTCCACTCGGGAGACCATTCCCTTCAAACTTCACATCATGGTACCCTGCCTCCCTTTCTCCATCCTGGAGAACTGCGAACTGCTGACCGAGGGCGTTGAACACGGTCAGGGTCACATGCGAACGATTCGTCAAGCTGTAGCTGAGCGTCGTTGACGGGTTGAAAGGGTTCGGGTAGTTCTGGTACAATATAGCCTGGACGGCCACTGTAGGCGGATCGTCATTCACCGATGAAGTCTGATTACCCTTTAAGAGTTCAATTCCATTGCCCGTTCCCATGTTTCTGGAATATTGCATATGGAGACTATCGTTCCAGTGTTCATGCGTTCCAAGACTTGCGAGCACTGTGCCGTCGTTCTCCGGATCATATCTGATGCCGGCGGGCCAATTGGTGGTGTCGGCGGCCTGGTGAAGATAGTCATCGGTGGCATTCATCTGGGGATACGTGCCTGCGCCCCGGGCCGCGGTCCACTCCGCCCGCAGAAAATCATACCCCACCGACTCAATCGCCAGCGGATCAAAAGACGCAAATACCGAAGACATCCAATCGTTATTGAACGGTGCCATCATCCATTTCAATGGGAAGTGCAGCTCATAGTCGGTCGCCCACAACGCATCCATCAGATAGAAGAGGTTTTTCTTCCCCAGCAATTGATGCCCCATCAGATCCACCTGGACACGGTACATCCCGTAGTCCATACGATACGGAGTGTTTGGATACTCCTCCGGCGCCACCAACCCTCCGTGGAGGTGTGAGGCACTGGACCGTGTGTGCGATCCGAAGTGATTCTTGGCAAACATGGTCACGCCTCCCCGCTTATGCCCTTTCAGCATCGGGATATTGAGCAGGTATTCGGCTTTGTCGAAGACATCATAGAGCAGATCCTCGGTGATGGCTGTCCCCGTCGACCCACTCGATTTCAGAACGGTTCCTCTGTCAGAATACTTGATCTTTGCAGTGGTGCTCTTAACGGCCTTCTCTCTTCCCAGGTTCGTGTAGCCATCCGTGTCCAGGTAGTGGACATCAGGGAACTCGGCGTGCCAGAGATCGTAGCAGTGTTTGTAGATATGCTTCATGGGATCGCCGACATAGATGTCCGCCTGAGCTACACCGACAACGTTCACCAATTGACGCAACACCGAAAGAACAATGGCAGGAGATGTCTCAGAGACGGCATAGTACATGACGCCCGTGCGTGCACTGAGATCGGCGGTATTGAACTGGCCGCTCCAACTGCTCGTCGCATTCGTTTTGATGAAAACCTTCTCTCCTGATGTATATCCCACTGCTCCCTTTCCGCGGGTGGAGTTATGAAACCGGAAAATGGCAACCCAGGCCGCGGAATCCGACGATGTGCCGGTCAACCTGCTGATGGCTGTCGACACCATCGTATCAATGACAGGCTGATTGTTGTTTTCGGGGCGATACCATTCGTGGCTGACAACGGCCGGGGTGCAGTTTTCGTTTGTCGCCTCCGGACGGTGTATCCAAACGACTCTTCCCGGAAATATCCCGACGGCGGTCCCGATCGGTTGATTCCCCACCAGATGGAAGGTGGGTAGCTTGACATCATAGGCGTTTGCAGGATCATTGACGAGCGTATACGAGACGAACAGCCCCATCAATGCGAGCACAGACATAAACACTAGAGCCGGGATCGTCTGCTGCTTCTTCGCTTTTGCCCACAGCAAGAGCGACACACCCACGAAGAGGAGATATCCAATGAAGCTCGAGGCAAATGGCATTGCGGCACGTACACAAGGATAGGCAATACGGCTTGGCTTTGTGGCAACCCGAAAGATTATCCATGCGAGGGCCACCAAGCCGACAATCGGTGCCAGGACCATTGCGAGACCGTGTGGCCTCTTCAGACCGACGAACTTGCCAGACTTAGGGCAAAAACGGAGATACTCTCTGAAGAATTTCATGCTCACTACCCTTCTCTTATGCAGATCATTTCGGTCGAACGGAACCCTGATCTGTTGCACACGTTCCCGCCGACCGCGACTCCTCCACAACGCACCGCAGGCAGGCATTAGATAATATTGGCCTAAAAAGAGGGAAAGTCAAGAAGAGCAAGTGCGCCTCAATCCCAGTCGAACTCCACCACTTCCCCATTCAGTTTCCATTTCCCGGGGAAGGCGTTCTGCATCCAATCAAGAGGTTCTCCGATGGGTAGCTCCTGGGCTGCCAAACGAAAGCACTCCTTTGTCATCTCCCTCTGTGCAGTTCCCATTGCTTCCGGTTGAGCCGAGATGAAGAGCGGAGTACCACTTCTGGCAACCAGTTCCATCCACTGTTTGTTCTTCTCCCAGGGAATTTTCGTGGTCAACCCCACGCAGTCCGGGTCGGCAGCGTAAAAAACCCCGTGCTGCAACCCCCTGAATGCCAGAGTGTTCACACCCATCTTGCGAGTCCGTTGCCACTCATTGCCTGAGGTATCGTCGCCAATGCGATTCAATTCGAACAACCCCGCTGATAGATGACTGATTGTATTGCAGGCGATAACATAAGTTTCCCCTGCGGCTTCTCGAATGGTTCTGTAAAGATCGAGAATGATCTCTGCATTGGTTCTGGAGTTGTCGTGCATACGCCAATCGGGGCTGCTCATGGCGCGATCCCGCAGCATTTCAAAGCCCCATTTTCCGAAGATATCAAAAGTCGTGAAGTCGAATTTTACTATTTCATAACTCCAGTTTCTGTAGAGTGCAAAATAGCCTCGTATGCGTTCGAGGTTTTCAGGAATGGTCGGATCAAGCACAGGTCTCTTTTCCTCCCTGCCCTTCACGAGCGGGAGCATCAACGACTGCGGGTCTTTGTAGCTCCCACAAAGCGGACGGGTCCAAATGCCAGGTCGCATTCCGACTGCTCGTATTTTGCCCGCAAGCCTGGCCATGTCGCCAAACCGCGAATTGGAAAGATCCATTCGATCTCCCCAGCAACAGTCATTCGGCGATGACGGCGGTCCGATAAACCACCCCGCATCAATCACAGAAAAGGGACGGTTGTCCAGACCATCTGCCATGGGAGCCATCATTTCGGTGTGTTTAAGAATCAGTTCTTCCGAGTTGTTGCCATAGGTAAAGTACCAGTCGTTGATGCCGTACACAGGCTGCTTTGGCATGCGCGCCTTGTCACACATCATCCGGGCGAACCTCCGGGTGGTCTGAAACGGGGATTCTCCTGAAAGGCTCTTCGTTGCCACAATCTCTGCAGCCTGTATTCTTCTTCCTCCACATTGAACTCCCTTGCCGCCGGACCGTGTATCCATTGATAAACTCAGACGTCCGTCGCCCGCCTGCCAGAAGCAGAAGGCAGCAGCTCCTGTTTTCACGCCGAATCCATTCGTGTTGGTACCGTCGTTTTCCATGAAATACCAGGGGAGGATCTCTGATTCTGCCGGCGCATGCCAGGATACATCACCATACGTCCGTTCCCAGTGGTCGTTCATGATGCTGGACGCAACGTTTCCCGGCTTCTTCCAATGCAGCGTCACCGCACTCACACTTGATTGAGGAGCTTCAATTTCTACGACAAGGCTATCATTGTCGTATTTCAGAACGACTTTCAGATCGTTATATGTCCAGGAGGATGTGCTCTTGCCGCCCAGTGTGACTGGCTGATCGTTCAAGATTGCAGTTACTTCATCGGGGAAGCTGATGAAGTGCCCCTTCTGCCCACCGGCGAAGAGGGATTCGCTCATCAGAATGGATGCCAATGAGATGCCTGTCGTTCGTATGAAATGTCTGCGATTCATGGTAATAGGTGAAATCCATCCACAGAAGGTACGCCGCGATTTCGGCATTATCAAACAAGAGTCACAAAATGAATCCGCCGAAAGCATCAAAGAGTAGTTAATCCCCGTTATCTGTGCTGCTGGAAGGTTTGTCAATTGCCCATGCGCACGACGATCCGATGCTTGATGAAATCGCGACCGAGAGGAATCACCCCGCCTTTCATTCGCTGCCCGTCCATTTCCACCCAGGAGATTCCCCGCTCGTAGTGTTCCGGATTCTCGACCTGTATTGCATACACCGATTCACCGTGACGGTAGCTCATCTGGAAGCCATCCCACCATCCCGGAATGACCGGGGTGAAGCTCATGGTCTCTCCACGCACCTGAAGCCCCAGTATCTCTTCAACCCAAGTACGATACATCAACGCTGCCGAGCCTGTGTACCAGGACCAGCCACCCTTGCCTATCCTTCCGGGCAAGCGGTACACGTCAGCCGCGACCACATAAGGCTCAATACCGTAACGCCACACCGTTTCCGGATCGCGTGCATGCTCAATCGGGTTCAGTATGCGCATCATGTTCGCCGCACGGGTGCCATCCCCGCTCCGCGCGATGGCAATGGCGAGCCACAAGGCAGCATGGGTATACTGGCCTCCGTTCTCGCGTACACCCGGAGGGTATCCCTTGATATATCCTGGCGATAGCTCCGTCTTGTCAAAGGGAGGCTCAAAGAGAAGCACAAGCTTGTCTTCTTCGCGAACGAGATTCTTCCAGGCCGATTCCAGTGCTTTTTTCGCCCGGTCGCTGTCGGCAGCACCGCTGATCCAGGCCCAGGATTGCGGAATCGAATCGATGCGTGCTTCCTGATTTACCGAAGAACCGAGCGGGGTCCCGTCGTCGAAGGTCCCACGGAGATACCACTCCCCATCCCACGCAAAGCCTTCGACATGCTCAATCAAGATCTTCCGGTCTTGAAGATATGCCAGACTTAGATCCGGCCTGCCCATCTCTGTAGACATCTCGGCCATGCCCTTCAGCACATCAACCAGGAACCACGCAAGCCAGACGCTCTCGCCCTTACCTGCGGCCCCTACAAGATTCATCCCGTCATTCCAGTCGCCCGTTCCGATCAGGGGCAATCCGTGGGACCCTGACGTGTGGCCGCGCGTGACGGCACGCCGGCAATGTTCAAAGAGCGAGGCGTGTTCCGATGAGTTCCCCGGAGATTTCAGGCTCTCGTTCTGGTTTTTCTCCAGCGGTGGCGCATCGAGGAACCCGACCATCTCGTGGAGAATTGAGACATCCCCCGTAATTCTGACGTAGTGCGCGGCGACGTATGGAAGCCAGAGGAGATCATCGGAGATCCGCGAGCGGATTCCCGCGCCACCCGGGACATGCCACCAGTGCTGGACATCGCCCTCCGTGAACTGGCGGCCTGCCGCGAGCAGAATGTGCGCTCGCGCCAGCCCGGGTTGCGCGTACAGCAAAGCCATCACATCCTGCAATTGATCGCGGAAACCAAACGCACCACCTGACTGGTAGAAGCCCGAGCGTCCCCAGAGCCTGCAGGCGAGCGTCTGGTAGAGCAGCCAGCGGTTGATTAAAAAGTCAACGGCAAGTTCGGGAGTATGCACCTGAACCACGTCGAGCCGCTCGTTCCACCAGGCTTTCGTTTGCACGAGCGCGGCCTTAACCACTGTATTCTCACGGTACGCAAGCACGAGCGCCCGGGCCTTGTTCAACGACGGGGCCTGACCGAGCACACACGTGATTTCCACATTCTCGCCAGGCGCCAAACGCACGGTGGTCTGCAATGCAGCGCAAGGGTCCAGGCCCGCTCCTGTCCTCCGGGAAAGCCCGGTGCGCTCCATCGCCGCCGGGTTTACCATCGAGCGGTTACGACCAAGAAACGCTGTGCGATCACCGGTGTAGGATTCCGCCGGCAGGCTCAGGGCCGCGAACGCCACACTGTCCGAAAAATCAGGATGGTAGTAGTTGTGCGCGATCATTGCCTCGACTTCGTCATCCCAGTCGGTCACGACGTGGTTCTGGGACGACTCCCGGAACTCGCCCAATGTCCATTCCACGTAGTACGTCAGAGACAGCTTGCGTGGCCTGGCCGAGTCGTTTTTCAACAACAGGCGCTGGAGCTTCACCGGCTCGCCCCCCCCATCATCAACGGGCACGAAGACCGTCAGTTCGTGTTCGATACCGTGGCTGTTATGTTCGAATACCGAGTACCCCGCTCCATGTCTTGCGCGGTAGTCCGTTCCCTCGCGGATAGGTGAAGCGCACGGCGTCCAGTAGGCTCCTGTTTCCTCATCGCGAATGTACAGTGCTTCGGAAGGTGGATCCGTCACCGGGTCGTTTGACCATTGTGTCAGGCGATTTCGCTGACTGTTGCCCTGCCAGGTAAACCCGGCACCTGTCTCGCTGATGAGTGTACCGAAGCCCGGGTTGGCAATGATGTTGACCCAAGGCATGGGCGTGTTCATTCCCGGACCAAGATAGACAGCGTACTCATTCCCATCGGGAGTAAAACCGCCGATGCTGTTGAAGTAAGGAAGTTCCATGAAAGGGAGCGCAGCCGCGGGATCACGGGAATCCCGTTTTGAAGCGATGGGCCCCGGTGTCTCGGGGATTTCAATCGAGACGCCCAATTGCTGCTGTAGAGTTCCACGAGCCGCCACCATCACTGTACTTGCCACAGCCTGCAGCAGTGTGAGGTCTTCCTCCGGAATCATATCCGCGCTGCGCAAGAAGATTCCCCCAGGCCGGTCCACCCCGGTAGTGGCCGAATGCGATTGGATCAGTCGCTGGAGTTGTTCATGCAACGGGCGCTCGTAGCCACGGCTCTCTTCGTTCAGAATTACCAGATCGGTTGTGAACCCGTGCATGCGCCAATAGGTATGTGCCTGGAGCATCTGACGGACCAGGCTCATGTCCTCCACTTCGCCGATGGCGACAAGTGCAATCGGGACGTCGCCCGAAATCCCGTAGGTCCATAGGCCGGCCTGTCCCTTGCGGTTTTCTGCGATGCGTTCCGCCGCCGCGCGCAGGAGGAGATTCGGAAACAGCAGATGGCTCGCCAGCTGCTGAAAGCGTCGCGCGTCGTCGGGTTGAATGTGCAGGAGCCGCAATTCAAGCTGGGCTGAGGCCCACGCAAAGTCCATTGCGCGATCAATCGCACGTGGATCTCCATACTTGCTCATCAAGCTCAGGACCTGTTCGCGCGTTGACGCGCCGGCCAATACCATGGAGACTTGTGCGCGCTGACCGGGGCCCACGGTCAGGCTCTGGCGCAGGCTGAGAATCGGGTCAATGGCGAAACCCTGGCTCTGCCCGGGTTCTTGAACGGCTCCCATGGGAGCACTGAGCGTTCGCCCCCGGCCGATGAACCGGGCCCGATCCGTCTCGAAGCGCAACGCATCAACGTCATCGTGTTCGAGTGTGAAGCGGTGCCCGACATACACGGGCGGGTCACCGTCCTGCCTGGGCCGACGGAAGGCCAGGAGGGCGTGCTGACCGGGAACTGCCTCAGTCTGGATGAACAGCTTGTTGAAAGCCGGATGCTGGCGGTCCGCATCGTGAGGCGCGAGCGAGAGTTCGATGTAGCTCGTCAGATCGAGCTGGCGTGTACGGAGAGAACGATTGATCAGGGTTATGCGGCGAATCTCGACGTCCTCTTCCGGGGCGACGACAATCTCGGTTTCACTCTGTATCCCGTTGTCGATGCGCCGGAAGACCGCCCGGTCCAGGGAAAAGTCGGCGGAATAGTCCTCCACTTTCCCCCGAGTCGGCTGGTACGTGTTGCACCACAACCGATCGGAGTCTGTGTCGTGGATGTAACAGAAAGTCCCCCATGGGTCGCTCGTTCGATCCGACCTCCATCGTGTGATCTCAACATCACCCCAGCGGCTGTAGCCGCCGCCCGCATTCGTCAGCATCACTCCGTACCGGCCGTTGCAGAGCAGTTGCGTCTTTGGCGTAGAGGTGTGGGGCGTATCAAACTGACTCACCGAGGGTGCGACTTCGCCGACGGCCGCTATCGAAGAGATCCGCGCACGCGTTGAAATCTGGTTCAATGGTGGGACGATGGGAATGCGTTCATGAAGCAATGGCTCGACCGTGCGTACGCGTGGGTCGCGGTGGAAATAGTTCTGGATGGAATTCCCATGGAGGAGATTGGTCAGCGCCAGGAAGCCCATTCCTTGATGATGTGCCATATAGGCCCGTACGATGACTCCGCGCTCCCCTTCCCGGGTTTGCTGTTGGCTGAAGTCGAGTGCTTCGTAGTAGCCATACTCGTCGAGCAGTCCCAACTTGGCAAGGCGTTTCAGATTTCGCAGACTTTCCCGCGGCTGGATGTTGATAGCCAGGAGCGTGGCATAGGGCGCAATGACGATCTTCTCCTCCAGCCCGCGCTTGAGTCCGAGCGCCGGCACGCCGAAAGCATGATATTGATAGGTCTTATTGATGTCCAGATCCCCGGAAGCAGACTCCGAGATTCCCCACGGAACGTCGTGCCTGGGGCCGTAATCGATCTGAATCGCGACGGCTTCCTGCGTCGCCTTGTCGAGCAGCGAGTTTCCATAGGAGCGCTGGAAGAGAAGAGGCATCAGATATTCGAACATTGTTCCGGTCCAGCTCAGCAATACCTGGCGCCGGCCGACGGCACCGTACGGCCGGCTCATAGCAAACCAATGCTCGATCGGAACGTCCCCCCGGGCAATTGCGACGAAGCTTCCGAGTCGTGCCTCACTCGCCAGGAGGTCGTAGTAGGCGTGATCCAATCGTCCTTCAGTGACATTGTAGCCGATCGAGAACAATCTGCGGTCGGCGTTATAGAGGAAGCGCATGTTCATGGATGCAGAGAGTTCACGTGCTGCCTGTGCAAGCTGCTCGCCCGAGGCAAGCATTTCACCGGCAAGCCATTTCGACGTATCGAGGGCCCCGAATACGCGGTCAATCCAGGATGCGACCGCAGACGTGTCCGACGGCTCCCGTTTCCGGAGTGCCCGGAGAAGCGGGATCCACGGGAGATTCCCATTGGCGAGATCATGAAGGGATGGGGCATGATGAAGAGCCTGCTGGAGTTCCGGCGCACCGTTTTGATCCAGCATGGCGATTTCATCCGCGGTCTTCTCACCCAGGATTTCAATCCAGCCAAGGTAACGGTCCACGACATTCAGCCAGGCATCCGTCTGGCTCTGCATCTGCTTTACCCAGTGGGACACGCTCCCTCCAGGGAGAGCAGATACATTGGTCATTGTGGCGAATTCGCTGACGCTTTGTTTGGCCCGGCGAAGAAGGCCGACAGCGTCCGGGATGCGGTCCGGTGGAGATTCCCAGGTGAGCAATAGTGCACGAAGGGCGTCACCATCCAGACTGGTGGACTTCTCTGTGACAATGGCCTGACGCAGGGATTCTCCGGCATCCCGCAACCCCGCAAAGGCTCTCGCGTCGAGCAATTCTTCATGCATCAACGCATCGAGTCCGTGATCGATGGACCACAGGGCGGCAAGCAGATTTCCGCTGTCAACCGTGGAGACGTAGTGCGGCTTCAGAGGAGCCAGGGTTTGAATATCGTACCAATTGAGAAGATGGCCCTCATGGCGATCCAGTTTGCCGATCGTCTCCATCGTCCCCGTCAGTTTGCGAGTAACTTCATCCAGAGTGAGGTATCCAAAATCATGCGCCCCAAGGACGCTGACCATCCAGAGACCGATATTTGTCGGACTGGTCCGCATGGCCAGTTGATTCTGATACGCGACCTGGTAATTATCGGGTGGCAACCACGAAGTTTCTTGATTGACAAAGTCCGAGAAATACCGCCAGGTTCGACATGCGATGTTCCTGAGGAATTGTCGATCGTTCTCCCGGAGCATTGCTTGAGGCTGTTTCCGTTCCGGACGCCGGTTGAGGACCCAACCGACCACCGGTGATAGAAACCAGAGAACTAACCAGGGGATGGCGATCAAGACAGTCGATAGTCCCATAGATTGCACTCCCCACCCAACGATCACGCTGAACAGGCTCGCGAGGCACATAGAAAGGAGGAACATTGGGACCCGGGCCCGGGCTTCATCCTGCATCACCTGAGCCGAAGTCCACTCCAGCAATCCCCGATGTGAAATGTGGCGCCGGTACAGGACTCGCACGATCGCATCAAGAGCCAGCCAGGACTGGTATGGAAGCAAAGCGGCTTCGGCAACCACTCGCAATAGATCGTGCGCGAACTTCGAAACGGAGGTGCCCCTGCCTCCGGTGGATGTCGTCGCCCAGGTAAACGGCTGCACCAGGGAATGAAATAGGAGTTGCGTAGCGACCACTGCTGAGGCGATCCACCCGGCCTGAGAGGATATCAGCCAGGAGGCCAACAGCAAGCTCAGGCTGGCAACGGGAAGCATGCTGCGTCTCAAGTTGTCGAAAATCTTCCCGCGGTCGAACCAGGAAAGCGGGTTCGGGCCTATTCCATTCCCCGGGAGGGGGACGCTTGGCATGATCCAATTCGCAATTTGCCAATCGCCACGGATCCAGCGATGTTGCCGCTTAATGAAACTCACATAGTCCTGAGGGAACTCGTCATAGAGCTCGATGTCGCTGGCCAGACCCACGCGGACGTGTGCACCTTCGATCAAGTCATGGCTGAGGAGCCAGGCTTCGGGGAACCGGCCGGCAAGCACCCGGCTGAAGGCCCGGACATCGTAGATACCTTTGCCATGGTAGGAGCCCTCTCCTGCCAGGTCCTGATTGACGTCGGAAACGGCGTTGGTGTAGGGATCGATGCCGATGGGGTCCGAAAAGAGGCGGCTGAACGGTGAGCCGCTCATGCTCGGCAGCGAAGGGCTCACGCGCGGCTGGATTATCGTATAGCCTGAGAGGATCCGGCCCCTCTCATCGACCCGCGCGTGGTTCAGCGGATGAGACAGGGTCTCAATCAACCGGCGGGCGGTGCCGCTTGGCAGTTGTGTATCGCTATCCAGAGTAATGACATAGCGTATGCCGGAGAGTTGATCCGGGTTGCCCACGTGAAGCAGACGGCCCGCCTCCTGCGGTCGCGTGCCGTTGATCAAGCCGTTAAGTTCTTCAAGCTTTCCGCGCTTGCGTTCCCAACCGATGAATTTTTGTTCGGAATCACTCCATCGCCGCTCACGATGAAACAGGAAGAAGCGGTTGCCGCCATAGCGCTGATTGAGGGTTTCAATGCATACCTTCGCGGCTTGAAGCAGCGATTCGTCCGCTTCGCACCGGGCCTGCGTTGCATCTACGTAATCCGAGAAAAGGCTGAAAAGAAGATTGTCCTCCTTGTTGGCGAGATAACGTATTTCGAGCTTCTCCGCCTCAGCGAGAACGGTCTCCAGGTCCATCAGCATAACGGGCACGACGACGAGAGTCCGGCACGTGTCGGGAATTCCGGAGAGCCTGTAGTCCATCTTAGGGAGTGTGCGGGGGGGCAATACCCGCATGATCAGGTAATTCATCACCTCAAGCGCAAGCTGACTTGCCGGTATGAGCAACAAGAGGGCAACCAAAAACTGAACGGCACGTGCCTCGCTTTGCAGTCCGATCAGCACGAACAGAGCGACAAATGCAAGGGCAAGGGAAATGACGCCGGTGAAGTAGACCGAGGAATGATGACGATACGTCCAGCGCAGTCCGAGGAAACGCAGCGTCTCGCGGCAGCCGATTAATCGCGCGAGATTGTTTCTTCGATCGCCGATCAGGTATGTTCCAACATGACGCAACCGTTCGTTCCCGGGTGAATCATGGGCTGCCTGGGCGGCCAGCTCAAGTACGCGCCGGGCCACCAGGTCTTCTGCCACGTCCGAGCCCCGGTGAAGGTCCTCAATTGCTCGGCGGCATCGATCGCGCGTGTCGAAATCCATGTGTGGATAGATGCCGGCAGGATCCTGGCGCAGCAGGGCCTCAACATCGCTCAGCTGTTCGAAGCAGACTTTCCAATCGAGAAGGTCGAGGAAGCGCAAACTGGTAAACGCATTCCCGATCGAAATCTGATCCTTCGTCTGGCGGTTTTTTTCCCGCAGACTGAGATCGGCCAGGGACTTCTGAAATTTGCGTTCAAGCCAGCTGAGAACCGGCGCCAGCGCGGTTATTTCGTCATAGAGGTAATCGATCAGTTCAGTTGCGAAATGCGGGCTCGGGGCCTGTTGGGATTCCGTGAGTTCCGCCAGAACCGAGAAGATCTTCTGGGGATCCCGCCGGTTGACTGCGATCAGCCTGTTGGCCCAGAAGTTGGCAAGCTCACGTTCACGCAGGTCGGTCTGCGTCCTTCCGGCAATTTCCTGGATGCCTTCCATGAGGGTCGCGCGCAACATCTGAGGAACGGCCCAGAGCTCCCCGATAGACAGTCGCGACTCGCTTTGATAGGCTGCAATGAACGCCAGGATGCTCTCCCGGTCGAGTCGCAGATCCGAATGGGACACGAGCTCCCGCGCCAGACAGTAGATGCGTGCAGAGCCCCGGTCGGGTTCGGTCGTGAGTGCCGGTAGTTGCCGGTAATACCGCCGGGGCAGGTTGAGGAGGACCCTTCGAGCGTTGCCCTCGATGACATACTCGTTGTCGAGGAGCCACTCGGCCGCCGGTGACACAATTTGCTCAAGGCGATTCGCTACGGCGAGATCAAGGCAGGCTTCGTGAACCCACCGGCGGCCCCGCTCAATTCGCTTGAGGAGTTCGGTGTTCTGCGGCGGACCAAGGGCCTCCCGGTGGGTGGTGGCCAGACGCCGGGCATGCTCCTCGAGTTGAGCCGGCATGAGGAGTGTCCCGGGACCTCCATTTTCTCCGTTAGGGCTTTCTCGTTTCGGATAGAGGATGAAGACCGCGGGCTGGATTTCCCCGCTCTCCAGTACGGCGGCCATCGGAACCTGCAAGGTCTCGATAGGCGACTGGAGAATCAGGACGCTTTCGCCGGAGACAAGCCACCGTGCGTGATCCTCAACAAATCCCCGTTCCAGGCCGAACGTTGACCGCCGCACCCAGGCGACACACACAAGGGCGCCAAGCAGTCCTCCTACCAGGAATGGGACCGAGACAGAACCCCACAGCGCCGGACCGGACCATGCAAGGCCAAAGGAAACAACGGAGGCAAGAGCCCCGAAGAGAACGAAAGCCAGGACGGCGCTGAAGGCCCGAAGCCTGTCGAAAGGGTCCGAGATACGGACATCTCCAGCGGTACTCTTGCTCGCCCATGCGGCGCGCCGATACCCCTTCCCGCGCAATTGCCTGGCCGCTTTGCGTGCTTCATCCTGCTTCCCAAAGTATCCAATGAGCCTACCCGTGTACATCCCTGGTCCTCATGGACGTGGAGAGAAAGAGTGTGCTGAAGACCGGGGACCCCTTCAGGTTCAAGAATCTGCACCACGTGATGGTCCTTGCATACAGTGCATGGAATTACTCCATCCTACGACGGAGCCTTGCATTTCCGGTCCGGGGGCAACGGTTACTTGGACTTGACGAGCCGGACGATGTACAGCAGGATGAGTGCACCCACGACGGCCGCAATCAACAAGCCGATGATACCTGCGCTGGAAATTCCGAGCAGACCAAATACCCAGACTCCGATGAAAGCGCCTATGACCCCGATGATCAAATCGCCGACCAGGCCGAACCCGGAGCCCTTAAATATCTTTCCTGCGAGGAATCCCGCAACGATCCCGATCGCGAGGAAAATAAGCAGGTGTTCTGTACTCGTATCCATGTTGCTCTCTCCTTTGTTGGTTGGGCATATTGCCCGTTCAGTGAGGCAGTGTGGTTGTTATTCATCCCCTAAGTGCGGCCAATTGTTTGAACAGCTCGAATTCCTTTTCAGTGAGATGCTCCGGCACCTTGATATCTACTTTCACGAATAGATTTCCGAACTCATTCTTCCTGCCATAGACCGGCATCCCGAGCCCCAGGAGCCTGAGTTCCGTACCGTTCTGTGTTTCTTTCGGAATATTCATTTTTACCCAGCCCTTCAGCGTTTCGACCTGCGTCTTCCCTCCCAAGAGAGCCGTATACAGATCGACTGAGATCGTGCGGTGGAGATCGTCTCCCCTGCGGAGAAACACAGGATGAAGTGCAATCCTGATGGTCAGATAGAGGTCGCCGTTTGGACCGCCGTTTCTTCCGGCGCCCCCTTTGCCTGCGATCCTCAAGACCTGCGTGTCCACAACCCCCGGTTTGATGGTCACTTTGATAGTCTGACCATGCAGCTGGATAAGCCGGGTCGTGCCATGATAGGCTTCTTCCAGCGACAGGGTCGTTTCAGCTTCGAGATTCTCTCCTGTAACCGCGGCGCGTCCGCCCCCCCGTCCCCTGCCACCACGTTGTCCAAACAACAATTCAAACAAATCTCCCACACCCCCGTCACCGAAGGTTTCATCGAATTCTTCGCGACTCACCCGGCGCCCTTGCCCACCCTGACCTGCCGCATATTTCGACCAGTCAAATCCTCCCGGCTTCCCGCCGGTTTGTTCGTACTGCTTCCACTCCGCGCCAAACTGATCGTACTTTTTCCTTTTCTCAGGGTCGCTGAGAACTTCGTTCGCTTCGTTGATTTCTTTGAACTTCTCTTCAGCTGCTTTGTTTCCCTTGGTCTTGTCGGGATGGTGTTTCAATGCAAGCTTGCGATATGCTCTTTTGATGTCTTCCGGCGTAGCGGTCTTTTCGACGCCAAGCACTTTATAATAGTCTTTGTAGGTCACTTTCTCTCGGCTTGCCCATCATTATTGTGCCACTTGCACCTGCGCCGGGCGCAACAATTCGTCATTCCAGAGATACCCTTGACGCAGGACCGCGGCCGGCGTTAGTCGAACCGCAACGTCGAGGCCATGGCTTCAACCTTGTCCCGTTCCAGTTTCCACGCGTCCTCGCGATTCTCAAGAGCCGTCGCTTCCTTCTGTGCGTATTCTTTGTATGCTTTATTCGTCGTTGCGAGTGCTTGCTTCAATGCCGGCAGCTGCGTGGCCGGGACTTCTTCAAGCTCACAATGCACCACAAGAAAGCCGCCGTCGATGTCCGCTTCTGCCGTCTGATTCAGCGTTTTCCATTCGCGGTCAAAGATCTCGCACCATTCCGGTGGCGGATGTCCTGACAGCTCAAAATACACGTGATACACCGTATCCGACCCGACGTCTTTGCGGGTTTTCTCGGTGTTCATTCTCTTGATGAACATATCAGGTGCGGATGGAACCTGAGTGTCTTTTGGCTTGTCGGTCATGTGGTACCTCCTGTGGCCCGAAAGGAGCGATTCTTGATAAAGAAAGCACCAAAGTGAGCACTGTAAGCATACCGGATATTGCTGCGGAATGAATCACCTGAAAGGATGAAAGAGGAGCTAGTCCCCGGAATTCCACCAAATGGCCCGGTATGCGCCGGGAGGTTATCCTTCAAGCACTTTCTGGATGGATTTCTTGTGACCGAACAGCACCAGAACATCTCCTCGTTCAACGATCGTTGTTGGTGCCGGCACGCCTATGATCGACTCAATCTCCCGCTTTCTGAGACCGAGGAACTGTGGCTTTGTTTCCATCCGTTTGATCGTGATAAGACTGATCTCGAAACGTTGTCTGAGGTCCAGTTCCTGAATGGTGCATCCGATGAAAGATTCAGGGGCAATTGCTTCGGCAATCGTGAAATCGGACGTGAAAGCAAACGAATTGACCACCTTTTCGAAGATCAGGCTATTTGCAAGCCGTTCTGCTGCCTCGGCTCCAGGAAGCACGACTTCCTTGATCCCGAGATGATTCAAGATCTGTTCGTGCACTGCCGTTGTCGCTCGCACGATGATCCGCTTAACACCAATCTTCTGCAAAAAAGTCACAGTGAGGAGCGAGGCCTCGAAATCTTCACCGATACCCACAACGACAGCATCGTATTCATCCAGGCCCTGACTGCGTAGCGCCTTTTCATCCGTCGCATCCAGCTGCACAGTGTGCGTCACGAGTTCTTTTATGTCGTCGAGCTTCGGGAGATTCTCGTCGATGGCGAGAACTTCCGCACCCTGCTGTGCCAACCGCGCAGCAAGACGGTCTCCAAAATACCCCAGGCCGATGATTGCGAATTTCTTCATGGGATGGTCCGTATTTTATGTAATGAGAATATTCTCCTCTGTGTAGCCATATCGTCCTTCCGTGCGCCGGGGGGTCACGGCAATCACAATCGCAAGAAGGCCGACGCGTCCTGCAATCATGCAACCCGTGATGATCAGTTTCCCCGGCAGCGTGAGTTGTGGCGTGATGCCTGTCGAAAGGCCGACCGTGCTCAGTGCAGAGACAACTTCGAACAGGAGCTGTTCGAAGGAACTCTTTTCAGTCAGGAGTAGGCAAAACACCGCTCCGGTCACAAAACAAAATGAGAGCAACACAGTGGTAAATGCCTTTGTGATGGCAATTTCGGGCACACGCTTCCGGAAGATCTCAACATTCTTCCTTCCTGACGCAATAGCGTGAATCTTGAGGATCGTAAGAGCTGCAGTCGTTGTCTTGATGCCGCCACCTGTTGATCCTGGAGATGCGCCAATCCACATGAGCACAATCAGTACGAAAAGCGTCGGCACGGTACATGAGCCGATGTCGAGGATGTTGAAACCGGCTGTCCGGGCTGTTACCGAATTGAAGAGAGATGCAAACATCTTGTCGGTGAAGGAGAGATCGCGCAGAGTGCCGTTCCCTTCAAGAAGAAGAAAACCCAGTGCACCACCGGCCAGCAGAACAGCGGTTGTGAGAAGCACAACCTTTGAGTGAAGGGACAGCCTGCAGCGAGCGCGGGCGTTGACGGCACCCACCATCTTTGTGCCGCTGTTCGCGAGAACGGGAAAGCCAAGCCCGCCGAGAACAACCAGTATCATGATGGTGGACAAGAAGCCTGTGTTGGCATGAAGAACGCTATCCGCGAGATTGTCAGTTGTGAGAGTGAAGCCGGCATTACAGAACGCTGAGATTGAGTGAAACACGGAAAACAGCAGCGGATCTCCTTCACCAACAGACCAGGCATTACCGATGAATTCATACAAGGCAAAAGCTCCCATGCCCTCGATCGCGAACGTGACGAACGCAATCTGCAGAATTGTCTTCTTAATCGCCCCCAGACTGTCTTCACCAAGGAGCGTTTGCATGTTTGAATACTCCTTCAGGCGAGCTCCTCCGCCGAGAACAAAGGCGAAGAATGTTGTCAGCGTCATGATGCCCAATCCACCGACCTGGATTAATACCATCAGCACCACATGCCCGAACGGCGTGAAGTTGGTCGCTGTGTCAACAACAATGAGTCCGGTAACACACACAGCGCTGGTCGCAGTGAATAGCGCGTCAACAAATGAGATGGAGTGAGAGACGGTTGCCCGAGGTAGAAGCAGCGCAACTGTCCCTACGGTGACCAGGATGAGAAAGCTGAGAAGGATAAGCATAGATGGTTGAACATTGCTCGTCATCGCGCGCTTGCCGTAACGCAAGAGTGCCGGCACAAAGGAAAACGCAACGAATACTTGAGTGATGGCGAGGTATATTCGTGCAAGGGCGCCGGGAGACAATTGAGAGTCAAAGGAAAGCAATAGTGCTTCAATCTGAGTGGAGAGCAGAAGGTACAGCAGAATTGACATCAGCAACGCGTGCTCAAACCATCGTGAGCGGATATACTCAAGATGCTTTCGGGCCAATCCGAGTTTCAAGGCGCCTTGCAGCACAAATCCGTAGAGTATGGCTATGTTAAGACATTGAGCTCGCTCCTCCCATTCGGCGGAAAGGTAGAAGCCGTGCTGTGCAAGCAATACGCCAAGTGCAGCCAGTGCAAGAAAGAAGACTCCAACATTGATGATGCATACAAACTGTTCCCGGTGCCGGGCAATAAATGAAACGTCTTCCCTGCGTTCAATGTGCCGCCTGAGAAATCGAATAAGGAGTTTCGACATGTCGGTCTCGCCGTGAGAGGGAGCACACGCCGTGCGATCCTTGCGGGCGATCCTTGCATGAGTGTATCGATTCGCGCTTCGAAATCATATCCCCTAGAAGGATGAAATAGTAGCTAACCCCATCGATGTCATAGAGGGATTAGCTACTATTTCGATCTATTGGCCGATTACAATTGCAGGGGGCCCTCCGTATACTTCGTCCTGGCGATTTACGCAATGATGTGTTTTGGAACTACCCACGAACACTGTTGTTCCGAACGATCCCGGAGGCCAAAGTGGAAGCACCGCGCAACAGCGAGACCTACGACACACACCAATGTGATTGCCGGCGGGGCCACATGCAATGCATACGCTCAATTCAACTACGCGCCTCATGATTCTTGCTGTACTGGGGGTTGTGGCAGGAGCAATCATGACGTCGTCTCTCCATGAAAAGGTGGCGGGGAACGAAAAGAGAACACCAGGAGTCCAGGCAGAATACTCCAGCGCGTGGCAGACGCTCAAGAGCAAATCCGAGGCCCAGATCAGGGAAAATGGAAGGAAGATCAGCAAGTTCAAAACGCAGAGGGAAAAAGGGAGTAGAGCGTTTCGTCCGACCTACGACAGGCGGGTGGCGGAGCTTGAGCGAAGGAACATCGCCCTCCAGGTCTCGCTCAATGACTTTAAGGGCGACAGGAGTGATGCACGGGCGGAGTTCAAATAGTCTGAAAAGGCCTTCGCCATCTCTGTATCATTGCAGTTCCCTCCTCATGAGTGGTTCTCTCTCCCTCCAGCATTCCCATCCCGAATGGTGCTGTTTCTCCTTTGAACGACCAAAGCGGGGCGGGCGGTAGAATACATCCACCCCATCGCTCGTCGTCGCCGGCATGACCGAGGGAAGATCCGCACAATCACAGTGTTCCATCGCAGCCATGGGCACCTGCCCCGCCGACTTCACTGAGTTCATCGTTTGCTCGTACACACCCTGGTACGCGCGTAAGAACTTCTGCACGCGGTCTACATCATACACTGCGACGCTCACTGTTGTCTGGATATGCTCTTTCAGTGTGTCAAATGCCAGGCCGGCATATCTCTTTGCAAAACCGGGCACATCGACATCCCGAAAGCCGGCGTCCAATCGTTCCAGCGGTCGCATGTCGAAGTAAGACAAGTGAAGATTTTCGGGAGATGCGACGATATACCGCGCAGCTGTTCCGAGTGCACCGACGGTGTAGGGTGTACCGCCAAAACAGGTGGAAAGTAAAAGGATATCAAATCTTGAGGAATCGGCCCTGAAGCTCCTCACCCCTCGCGCGAACCCCGGGACGGTGAGTGGTCGATCGGGATAGGATGCATCATAGCCTGCACCGTCAAACTCCGGGACTTCATGACCAAAGTAGAGAAACAGGGAGACCATCCCGGGCTGATTGCCCGCGCTCAAGCGGCGATACAGCCCCATTTCAGTCTTGAGAGGCGATTCTTCCTGATCGCGCCAATACACATCATTGGCGATGAGCCGCCCGTTCCGGTAACAATAAAAGGTCCCATCGCGAAGTGGAAAGAAGAACAGGAAGTGTCTTCTGGGTCGTTGGTGAAAAATTAACACCTCAGCATGTGGGTTGCGCAGCGCGACCCTCTGTGCCTCAGCGAGTGCCACCTCGTCTGCCCGGTATTCGTTTCCGCCAGTATCATGGTAAAGATAATCACCGTCACCGTGGATCACACACACGATCGAGTACGCCGTCGCCTGCACCCCCACGTCATTCTCTTGAGCTGCACGCTGAACGGGAAGCTCGGCGCCGCACGAGGACAGCAGCACGGCGAGCGTGGCGCAAGCAACGCTCACCCACAGCATCTGGAACGGATTGGTCCTCGCCGATCTGTTCTGCGGATTCGACATATCGAACGCCTGAAATGTCCTCTCAGGGTAATGTTGTTACAATATGAGGATGAGGATGATGACAATCAGCAGCAGTGTGACGACACTGATAGTAATCATCTGGTCAGCCTGCTCCATATCCTGGACGACATATTGAGAAAACGCATTGAGCTGCGTATCCGGTACGCGCGGGAAGCCGTTCACGCCTGCAAGCTCATCCTGTTTCTCTTGCAGCGAGGCTCTGATAAGTTCAATCCCGGCGGCATCGGCGTCGGAGACTTGCGTCGACGTTTCGACTATGTCCAGGGCTTTGCACATGCTTTGGAGTGATTCGTTAAGGATCGCACGTTTCGCGGATGGATCTTCAGTTGCTTGCACTTTGACTGCTGCATTGTTGAAGTACTGCTGCAGTTCCGCTTTGCCGCCGGCCAGTGCCGGGAGTGCCAGAACGGACATCATGATGATTAAACCGGATGCTCGTCGAGTTGTCATCGCTGTACCTTTCATGGTGTTGGGTGACATTGATCACTGTTCACAGTATGAATCTAGAGGAACACCTGTCATAATGAAATCGGCCAAAGGAACGAATGGGTAGTTAATCCTTTCGCATAGCACGGGGAACGTGGTTCCGGCTTGCCCGGGCTTATGATTTTGCTCTTCGCTTGCCCTGAACCTCTACCGACTCCGAAGGATCGCCGGAACCACGTAGGGATTTGCCCGACAGTCATGCGGCCCTTCGCCCACTAATCAAGTTAAACACCACAGCGATGACGGCGAGGACCAGAAGCACGTGAACGAAACCTCCCATGGTGGTGGAGGTGACCAGTCCTAAGAGCCACAGGACCAAGAGAATGATTGCGATTGTGTACAGCATGGTAAGTATCCTTTCTGTGTTAGACAGCTCCCGGATGTCGCTCTTGTGAAGAGCGCCGTTCGTATGAGAACTAATGAAGTATACAGGAATGAACTTCAGGATGAATCGGCTGAAAGGATGAAAGGGTAGTTAATCCCCTCCGTTTACGGCGACTACGTTGCGGTGTTGTCATGCCACTTTCTTGAAGTCGATATATCCGCGTTCCACATCCGTGCTGACCAGTTGCACGCGTAGCTCGTGACCGACATCCATGCCTTCATAGCCACTCTCCAGTCTTCCTTCAATGGGTGAAGGCAGAAGACGCACCCAGGTGCCTTTGTCAGAGGCGCCGGTGACGATGGCATCGAACTTCTCTCCGATTCTGTTCTCCAGCAGTATCGCGCGGTGCTCTCCCACGTTTGTTTTCATTTTGATTTCTTTTTGCCAAGGAAGAGAATGCCGGCACCAACTACTGCCATTCCGACACCCACGTACGGTTGCCAGTTCACCGTATGCTGCTTATCAGCCGTTATCTCGAGTTCCCCCAGGTCCACAACCTTCTCTTTGGTGACATAGGTAAAGCCTGTGTACAGGGTCATTACCAGACCCGCGATGAGGAGAATGATACCGAGTGTTTTCATGCCGATTTCCTTCCTTCTGTAAGTGTTCATGTTTTTGCCTTATTCGACAACCCCGGAGAGCCCATACGGGAGATCTCAGGTCCGAGCAAAACTGCTATCCATTGTGTTTCTTCATTCTCCTCACAGGCGAGCTTCAGGGTCATGGTGAGAGGGACGCAGAGGAGTGCACCGACCACACCGAGAAGGCTCCCCCAAACAATCAACGACACGAAGACGACCAGGGTGGACAGGCCGAGTCTGCTCCCCATGATCTTTGGTTCAAGGATGTTGCCGATTACCAACCCGATCACGAGATATCCCCCCGCCGTAAGGACGGCATGCCCTGGTCCAAGTTGGAGAAGCGCCACCAGGACTGCAGGGATCGCAGCGACAACAGAGCCCAGACTCGGCACAAAGTGGAGGAGAAACGCGAGAAATCCCCACAGGACAGGGTAGTCGACGCCCAGAATGACCAGCCATAACGTTGTCAGAACGCCTGCAGCCAGGTTTATCAACGTCTTGATGACCATATAGCGTTTGATGTCGTTGACGAACCTCGTATACTGTGGAAACACGGCTTTAGGGTTATCGAGAATAGTGCGGAGCTTGGCCGGAAAGCTTGCGGCTTCGAGCAGGATAAACATCACCGTAAAGAGAATGACCACGACATTGGAGAGCGCGGAGCTCAGTGCGGTGAACAGGGCGGCGGTGTAGTTCATCAACGCAGCAGGGTTGAGATATCCGAGCAGAACTTTGTCGGTGACGGCAATCCCCTTTTGGGCCAGCACCGGCTTGAGCGAAAGGAGCATATCATGTAATCGGGCCTGGTAGACCGGCACTGCATTCGAGAAATCGTTGAGCGACGCACCTATGACGGCACCAATACTCATCAGAAGAGCCACGAAAGTTGCCATCACAATTACCACCGCGGCAACTGAAGGGACACCTTTCCGTTCCATCCAGAGGACCGGCACCGTGCCGATGACAGCGAGAAAACCGGAGACAAGGAACAACACGACCACTGCTTGTGCCTGATAGATTCCCCAGATGATAATCACGCATGTTGCCGCGATGATGAGAAGCGGCGTTCCTCGATGAGCCTCGCCCTGATCACTCATACTCCCATCCTTCGTCGTTTAGAAGCCCACCACATCTCCCACTCCACTGCGAAGTGCGAACCATACAAAGCGTAAGAACGGATCGTTCCGCTGACGCATGTACTTCACTGTGCCGATCTTCACCACACCCGAGTCATCCGGCACATTCGTCCCGCGGATCTTGAAGGTGTTGGCAATGAATGAAGCGAAGAGGTCGGCGGCACCGTTCTGGCTACCCGTCTTTCTGTCGATGGCCGCAAGAATCAGATCTCTGTAGACAGCCCGCACGTTACCCCTGGCGTGCCCCGAAGAGACGGTGATATCGAATTGTGCCGACTGAAGGACCCCCGTCACGATGCGCATCTGTTCGGCTGTTTCCAGGAACGGATTGAGTGCTCTGATGTCCATCCTGCCCATCGATCCGGAGTATTGGAACGAGAAGGCCGGCGATCCGACCGGAATCACCATGTGCACATTCATCGCCCCCTCCTGCATGAACATTCCCTGGGCGTGCACGACAACGGTTGCACCACTGTCTCCCTGATTGGCAATCCGTTCTGCCAACACCTGCATGCTGTCAAACGAGATGAGGCCCGGTTTCGCACCGACCGCGAACCTTTCTCCGTAGCGCACACGTCCGTTCATGATGCGCAGGCTATCGACATGAAGAAGTGCCTGCATCGAAGCAAGAATCTCAGTGGGCATAACGGGATATGAAGTGTCATGGGCGGACGGCTTGTCCTTGTTGATCAGCACATCGAGGACCGGATCGCGGATGAGGATGGAGCGGGCATCGTAAGACTCCCCTTGCAGGAGTGCGAGGCACGCCACACCTGCCACGCTGCACTGCTGAGACGCGAGGCTGAATCGCGTAGCTCTGAACTTACTCCCTCTGAAGAACTCCTCATCGTCTGTCAGCAGATGAAGCTCCAGGACATCAGCCACGATCTCAGAATCGGGCGCCGACAAATGCAGACGCTGACAATTGACTCTATAGTTCGACTGCAAGAAGTTTAACGCGATATCGTCTGCATCGATGACGACACCGGCAAAGTCCTCCGGCTCCAGTTTTCCTCCCCAGAGGAGATGCATCCAGCTGATCGCGCTCACGGAGTACCGCCCGATATTGCCTGAGAAAATGCCATCGACTGTGCTCAAGGCAACGGAGTCAAGTTCAAAGCGGTTCTGTGCGACGCTGTACTTCATTTCTCCGATGCGTAGCGAGTATGCGGGATACGTTTCAGCAAACGCCCCGGCAATCCTTGGTTTGATGAATCGATTCACAAAGGGATCAGGGAAGAGCAGCAGAACCAGCAGGCAGACGAGGAGCAGTGCTCCTGCGGCGGCACCTGCATACGATGCTCTCTTCAGTAGAGACGGCTTCTGTCGCTCAGCCGTTGAATGCCCGTTCTGCATGAGGTCTATCACACTGCTTTCTTTCTCCCGAGACCTGGACAGGTCAAAGCACGCTCACGAGGGCAGCCAGCCCCGACGCCATGATCAAGACGCCGGCGATTCTGTTGACCCATCGGAGTCCACCCGAGTTCAGCTTCTTTCTGAAGAATGTGGCAATGGCACCAAGGACCACGAACCAGAGAGATGCTCCCGCAAACACTCCCAGGACAAGAATAGACGCTGAAACGATCTTCATCGTATGTCCCAGTCCAAACGCAGCGAAAACAGCAATAAAGGCAAAGATGGTCACCGGATTGGTGAGTGCGAGGAGAAATGCGGAGACATACGACCCCAATTTCCCCTTGTTGTCGAAGGGGATGATAGGATCCTTACGCTTGGCGCGGAATGTCCTCAGGCCAAGGAACAGAAGCAATACTCCTCCACCAAGACGCAGCCACAACTCCTGGCTGGTGATCGCATCCGAGACAAACGTGAGACCGAACGCAGCAATGCTGCCGAAGAGTGCATCGGCGGTGGCAGCCCCAAAACCGACGATGAGTCCGCGGATGCGCCCTTCTGCGAGCGTTTTGCGTATGCACAGAATGCCGAGCGGTCCGACGGGCACCGCCATCGCAAAACCAATTATCAGTCCTTTGAAGAAGAAAATCGGCTCCATACTCTCGGTTGCCTGGCGACTGAAGGATCTGCGCTAATTCTGAAGAGACATTCCGCCCACCAACGTCCACATCGCCTTATCGGTGGCCGAACCGGTAACACTACAAGGGACCCGGAATATTCCCAGGTCCCGTGTATCCCACCAAGTGCTTCATGCCTGACGACTATTTGGCGACGATGATCTCAACCCGCCGATTGTTCGCCCGGCCTTCGGCGCTGGTATTTGCTGCAACCGGTCTGTCTTCACCAATCCCGTGCGCTTCAATCATATCACCCGGGTAGCCACGAGAGATGATATACGAGCGGACTGCATCCGCACGCCGCTGCGACAGCTCCTGGTTGGAGCTGGAAGAACCCTGGGAATCCGTGTGACCTTCAACGATAAGCTTCCGGTCTTTTGTCATCAAGAGCGCATCGGCAACCTGGTTCAGCCGTGTCTGCGCCGCGGACGAGAGCTCTGACTTGTTCGAAGTAAACAGGACGCTTCCCGAGAGCGTAATGACAAGACCGCGAGCTTCTTCTTTCACTGCTGCGAGTTTCGCGAGATCTGCTTGTGCAGTAGCCAACCTTGCGTCTGCCTCGGCCCGTGCTTTTTGCTCAATCGCAAGGTCCGCTTTCGCCTTCGCTGCAATATCCGCCTGTGTTTTCTCGAGCTCCTTAGCTGCTTTAGCAGCGACTGCATTTTCAGCGACGGTGGTGGCTAGCGCTTCGGCCATCTTGGCTTTGCGATTCGCGACATAGGCGAGATCCTTCGTACGGAATGACTTAGGCTCGTCCAGGAACGACTTCTCGGCGAGTGCAAGAGCCTCTTGTGCCTTATGCAGTTCTGCCGGCACCAATTGTGCCGCCTGCCCCGCACTTGCGTGCTGGTACGCTTGACGTGCCTCGATGAGCTCTGTCGGGGGAAGGGTAGTGCCGCAGCCAACCAGAAGTCCGGCGCATGCGACGATGATAAGCGATGTGATGGGTTTCATGGCTAATTCCTTTCACGAGGTAACTGGTTGTCTTTCCGAAGCTGCCGTACCCGCTCAATCGCTTTTGTGGCTTCTGCTTTGTCGGCATCCCCACGCGAGAGTGCTACCGCCAATTCGCCATCGGCCTCTGCACGCAACAGCATTGATGCAGCCTGTTCCTGCTCGCCTTTCGCTGCAAGTGCTTTAGCTTTCTCCAACCCCTCCTTGGCAAGTTGCAGATAGAGAGATGCGGTCGGAACAGTCGACGCACCAACCTCCTCAGCGGCACGGATCGCCGATGTGGTAGGCTCCTTGTTGAGCGCGGGGCTGCTGCCGCAACCTGCGAGCAGCGCACCGAACAGAACACTTCCGGCCACTATGGCCACGGTCAGATGTTTCATTGAAACCTCCTGTTGTGTTATTCTAAAACGTGAGCTACAAACCCTCCTCTTTCGGTATGGGCTATCTCATGGTCGCGACATAGTGTACCGTTGATTGGAGCGCAATCCAATAGGCCGAAGGGATGATAAAGTGCTTAATCCCTGGAAGGATAGAAAGAAAGGAGTACTGACATTACGCGGAGACGGGAACGAGGCGGGGCTTAGGATTCCCCGTTTTCGAACGAGTGAGTTGCTATCTGCAGGCGGCTGTGAAGCGCCAACTTCTCGAGGATATTATGCACGTGGCTTTTCACCGTGTAGGTCGAGAGGCTCAGTTGTTGGGCGATTTCCTTGTTACTCATTCCCTCAGCAATGAGGATGATGATCTCACGTTCACGTCTTGTCATCCGCGTTGCCGAGGACAGTTTGACGTTCCCAAGTCGGACTGCATTCTCGACAATATGCGTGAACAGTGATCCCGTCAGCACGGGGGGAAGGATTCTTGTTCCTTTCGCGACGGATCGGATGGTTGCCAGGACCTCACCTATCGATGCGTCTTTAAGTATGAAGCCCAACGCACCGGCCTGGACCAACTCGACGATGTCCTGTTGCGACGGAATGAGACCCATCCCGATCACTTTGACCTCTGACAATTCACGGAGCAGAGACTTTACAACATTGATACCGTTCGCACTCCGAAGCCCCAGGTCTAAGAGGACTATGTGCGGCTTCAGATTCCGCGCCTGCTCCAGGGTATCGTGATTGCCCACGGTTGATCCGACGACTCTGAGATCCGGCTGCTTGTCGATGAGCGACTTGATGCCATCGCGCAATATGCGATTGTCTTCGATGAGCAGGATCTTTGTCTTCTTCACCCTAATAATCCCTGGATAATGCACGCGAAGATTTCATTCCCCTCATGTACTATGGTACCCCAGTGAATTGTCATTTTCAAGGGAATTCTTTTGATGACGGGCATTGGTCACATCAGTGTGAGCTGTTATATACCGCGGGGGTACATCAGAAGCGGCCACAGGAGAGGTTCATCACCCCGAACGCTGTTTATTCTTACTTCCTACGGATCCTCATCTGCTTCTTCCGTTACCACCGTCGTTCTGCCGGCGAAAGGCTACACCATCGCGAAGCGGTTGTTCTGGAACTTCGAGATCCAGCTTGTGCAAGCCCTTCTCAGAAACCGTGGAGCCCCGCGAAGGGTGGTTTGCTTCACACCCGTTCGCCTCAGACATGTCCGCCTCCGTCTCCACAGAGTCTATCCGGCTCGTTTCGATCGTGCTCGTTTTCTGAGCGGTGTTCTTGAGCTTGCCGGTCGTCGCACAACATGTTTCTGTTTGTTCAGCGCTTTTTGGGAGGCAATCAACTTGTTGTTGGTCTTCTTCAACAGCGCGACAGTCTTCTTGAACTCATTAACCTGGAGTCTTGCGTCATCCTTCGCAATCCCGTACTTTTCCTGTAGCTTTCCCACAAGCTCTTCGTATTTGCCGGAAATTGCAGCCAGCTCGTCGTTCATCAGCTTTCCCCACTGGTGCATCGCTTTCCCCCGTCCCTGTTTCCATTGCCCTTCAATGCGATCCCAGCTCATCACATACCTCCTCTCGATTTATGTATCCAGTCGCTGTGTTACAGGATGATCCCCGGTGAACAGCGTAACGTTTTGCGGCCATGCAATTCGCTCCGTTGTGTCGATTCCCTTCCAACGGTGCAGTTGAGTTTCGATAGCCGCTGCGGCATTGGTCTGGAAGTCGGAGATGTACTCTGCTTCAACCCGCTTCCTTTCGCTCTCTTCTTTCTCCCTGGTCTCGCGCCACATCGTACTTGATGCACTTCGCCAGACGGGCAGAGCGGCAATCGCAGTGGTGATCGACACGATAGGTTTCACGACGGCCTCTTTACTAAGTGGAATGTTTTCCTCACCGGCTTTCCGCTCACCGCGCGTTCTCTCCCCGCGTCTTTGTGCTCATGCAGGGATTTCTGCAACTGCATCAAACGGCTATTGGACTTCTTGAGGCGCCCGATCGTCTTCTTGAATTCTTTCACCTGCCGGCTCGCCTCTTCATTCACAATTCCGTATCTCTCCTGTAGCTTTCCCACGAGCTCCTCAAAGTGGCCCGCGATCGCAGCGAGGTCGTCGTTCATGACCTTTCCCCAATGGTGCATCGCCCTTCCTCTGCGCTGCTTCCACTCCCCCTCCATTTGATCCCAGTTCATTGGTTTGTGTCCTTCTTCACTTTCTATCGTTCGCGATTTCTGGTACCGTCGTCGGCATTCCATTGCTCGCACTGGTGGCACCGGAAGTTCTTGAGGCGTTTGCGCCGAGCACTTCCGCGAGCCTGGCTTCACGAACGGCAACGATGGCGATATGGCGCGCCTGTGACGATATGGGGTCTTTCCGGAAAGCTTCCTCTGCGAGAGCCAGTGTTTCCTGTGCCTTGCGCAAGTCGGCCGGCGCGAATTGTGTCGCGGGAGTCGCACTTGCGTGAGCGCAAGCCTGTCGCGCACTTATGAGCTCTGCCGGGGGCATGACCGTAGCGCAGCCAACCAGCATTCCTGCAAAGGCGATCATGAGGAGATGAGCGATGACTTTCACAGTTACATCCTTTCCCTTGGTGCGTCAGGAATTCTAACGCAATTGAAGTATACAGAACTGAGCTGCAGAATGAATCGGCTGAAAGGATGAAAGAGGAGCTAATCCCTTCGTGGAGAGAATTGTCTGTTTTTAGAGGGTCAAGGGAGATGGGACGGAGACTGTGATGTGCGGGAAGGTTGAGGCTCGCAGGAAATTCAAGGAAGGGATGAAGAAGAGATATTGCGTGTGTTATGCGTATCCGGGAAGGGGGGTGGCCTCAAAGGGTGGCCGAAACAGGCAAATTTGAGCATTTCTGTCTTTTTTTTCAAAAACCGAGAATCTTTTTGGCGCAGTTATTGTTATATTACGTGAGATGAAAAAAGTACCCTACACAATTTGCCGTCAGTGCGGGCGGGATTTCCCCGGAAACCCGAGCATGCGCCGCTGCCCTACGTGCCGGAAGAAAGAGGCACAGTATCGCGCACAGCGTGAACGGATGAAGCGGAATCTGCCTTACTACCTCAAGACGGATATCTAGGAGTCGTTGTCGCGACTTCACCGGCAGAGCTCGTGGTAACGCTCTAGAGCACCCGGCTCCCCGAGAGAAATACTCTTTCGTAGCGCAAGACAACCTTCACGGCTTTCACCCCGGAGAAGACGGCATTCGCCCAGCAGAAGCCAGGCACCTCCGTCAAGACTGTCTTCTCTTATCACCTTCTGCAGCGCGTCGACTGCTTCTCCGGTCCTCCCGCTCATCTTCAGCGACAAAGCTCTGTTAAACAGCAAGAACCCGCAGGAATCGCACTCTCGCAACGCCTCGGCGTAATCTCTGATCGCATCGTCATACCTCCCCATCCTGTGCAGCAGTCTCCCCCTTTCGTTGAGGACATACGGGTCATAGGGCGACATTCGCACGCACTTGTCAAGCAGTGCAAGCGCCGTCTCAGATTCTCCTCTCTCGTCCAGGAGAATTGCGTATTCCATCTTCGCCGTGACATCATATTCGTCCAGCCTGATGATGTTGACCAGATCCTGCCCCATGAGCATGCTCAGCACCGAGCGCAGATTTCTCTTCACCGGTTCTTCAAGCCGCCCCACATCCGTCTCTTCGAGAAGCTCGCGCCTCAGCCGCAGGATCTTGAACCGCTCCCAGCGGAAGTCTGCATTGTGCGGATCCAGCTGAACCGCCCGTTCAAAGTCAGCTTGAGCGGATTCGATCTCACCCATTTCTCTCTCTGCGAGACCGCGGCTGAAATATGCCACAGGGGATTCGGCACGGAGGAGGATTAACCGGGTATACGCTTCCCGGGCCTCACGGTAGGCTCCACAGGACAACAAAGCGTCTCCCTCATCTTGAAGTAGCTCTTCCGCGCTGTGGCATCCCGCAAGAAGGAGAATTGCTGTGAAGAGAACGCCTACCCAGGAGATCCGGCGCCGGAGATTCCCGTCGCTCCACCTGCGGCAGACGCTTACGGCAGAGACGGGAAGGTGACCGATATGGAGGTGCCCGACTCGCGCTCGCACTCGAGAGTCCCTTTCAGCTGCCTCGCAAGATGGTTCACGAGGTGAAAGCCGACAGACTTTGGGCGACGTGGGTCGATGTCCTTGCGCAATCCCACTCCCCCATCTGCAACGCGCAACATCACACCATCCTCTTTCATCCGACGGAATTCCACGGTAATTTCGCCGCGGGTTCCTTCGGCGTAGGCATGGCGAAGCGAGTTCTGGAGCAACTCTCGAAGCATCAGCAGCGTATGTGCGGTTCGTTCGGCGTCAAGCTCGCAGGGATCGGCTTCGACCCTGTAGGTCAGGCGGGATGTACGGTGCTGCTTGAAAAGGTCGGCGGTCAGTGTTTGCACATACCGTTCGATTCCGACGGGTTGCTTGCTGCTATAGATCATCTCATAGATATCCAGTATCGACTGGAGACGACTCTTGAGAGCGAACAGATCCATCGCGGCATCCCGGCTTTTGACCGAGGTAAGTATCTTCAGGATGGATGAGAGGTTGTGGGTGTACATGCGCAGGTGATTCCGCACCGTCTGGCCGATCGATGACTGCGCGGCGAGCATCGCCTGCGCGTGCTGCTCCGCCTGCTTCCGCTCGGTGATATCCTGTGCCGCACCCATAATCCGCACAATGTGCTTCTTCGTCTCATCCCAGAGCGGGTGTGCCTCGTCACGCCACCAGCGATGCTCCCCGACCTGCGAGACGATTCGGTATTCCGCGACACCCTGTTCGCCGGAGAGCAGATGCGCCAGCCGGTTTTTCACCACCGGCTTATCGTCGGGGTGCACGTGATGAGACAGATCGCTGAGCGCTTCCACAGACAGGCCGGTTTTCCGAAATTCGTCAGTCACCCAATCGGTCGCCATGGACCCGTCGGGGCGGACCGAGACCGAATAGGCAAAGCCCGGAGACATCTCGGCAATCGCCCGGTAACGTTGCTCGCTTTCGCGCAGGCGCCGGTCCATCTGGGCTCTGTAGAGTGCAATTTCGATGATCGTGCGCAGCTCCCGCTCCTCAAAAGGCTTCAGCACGTAGCCGAATGGCTCTGTCACCCGGGCACGCTTGAGCGTGGCGTCATCGGAATAGGCGGTTGCGTACACGATCGGGATATCCGCGGCCTGGCGTATCTGCTCCGCCGCCTGGATACCGTCGATAGGGCCCTTCAGATGCACATCCATGAGGATCAGATCGGGATGAACATCCCTGGCCTTGCGTATCGCCTCCTCGCCCGTGGTGGACAGACCGACAACCCGATATCCCATGGTTGTGAGCCTGCGCTCGATATCCCGCGCCATAATGACGCCGTCTTCGACCACAAGAACGCGTGCCGAAGTGCCTGTGAGTGTTCCCCCCTTTTGGGAATCACCGGAATGGCTGGTCATACATGTCAAGTGGAGTGTGTGGGTAAACCGGAGAACTGGCGGTGACGCGTAGATTCATTCATCCGCGCGGCGTCGGATTTCAATTATTGTCGCCCGGTGCTCGCCAAACTTGCTGAAATACACCAGCACGGCGACCTGTTCGGTCGAACCCGGTTGATCGCCGGCAAGAGTGACTCTGGAATAGTGCCAGCGATCCTTTGCATCATAGGTATACAGCCCGGTGGGCTCTCCCAACAATTCACGCACTTCATCGCGGGTTTTGCCCTGCAGAGCCTTCAACTCCGGCTCCGTCCAGACCGATTCCGGGCGTTCTTTCTTGTCCGACGAGCACCCGGCGGCAAGGACAAGAACAGCAAAGAGCAGGAGAAACCGTCTCATGAGGAATCCCCACAATGTACACTTTCAAGCCGGGGAAAGCAAATAGAGCGCATGCTCGTGTATGTAGTGCTCCACTTCCGGGGTCACCATCCAGTGGATTGACCGTCCCTCGCAGACCCTCCTCCTGATGTCTCGCGAGGCTATGCCGATCTCCGGGACTGCGCAAAGCTGCATCCGCCCTGCAAAAGGGGTATTCCGCTCCGGAGTCTTGTATCCGGGACGTGTCATTACTACGACACGCGCGATCCTGAGTATCTCCTCCGGGTCCTTCCAGGTGCCAAAATCGGCCACATTGTCCATCCCGATGATAAGCGTCAGATCCACGCCCGGGTGCTCGCGCTGAAGTACCTGGAGGGTCTTGATGGTGTACGATACTCCTCCCCTTTTCACCTCCAGGTCGGAGACTTCCATCTGCGGCACACCGGCCACGGCGAGGCGCACCATGGCAAGCCGGTGCTCCGGGTCCGTGAGCACCCGGTCGCGCTTGTGTGGCGAAGTTGCCGAAGGGACCAGGATGATCCGGTCGAGACCGAGCGATTCGCGGACCTGCGAGACCACGAGCAGATGCCCGATGTGCGGCGGGTCGAACGTGCCGCCAAAAACACCGAATGAAGGATGAATAGACGTTGAGATTCCTTCGCGCTACTGGGCCGAAGCGTCAAGATTGCTTCGCCCTTCGGGCTCGCAATGACTAGAGTCAGCGGGCTCGCAATGACAAGCGGAGCCGGTCCCGCAAGGACTAGAGGAGCGGGCCCGCAACTTCGTACTTCAGACAGCCCTTCACCAGCGCAACGAGATACACAAACGGAAGAGCCGTAAAGCCGGCGGTTTCCTTGAACACATAGAGACGCAAACACCGGAGCCCCTGGTACTTGTAGCGAAAGAGCCATCCGCACAGGAACACGATTCCGGTTCCCGCCAGGGCGACCGGCAGCGATCCTGCCAGCAAACCTCCCAGCATCGTAATCAGTGCAACTAAATCCACTAAAGCAACAAAGTGCTGCGGACGGTGTATCACCAATGGTCCCAACGACTTTACCTCGATCGATTTACGGTATCGTTTGGGATGGCGCTTGTAAAGAAGCGCATCAAAGAAATACCGTCTTGCATGGCGGAAGCACTCGGCCATCGACTGGAACTGAAGGGGGTGAACCACCAGAAGGTCCTTATCGTAGAACATCCGTGCTCCGGCGTCGAGGAGGCGGAAGCCGAGATCCGAATCCTCCCTGAAATAGAGCTTTTCATTCCGGTCAAAGAACGCAGCGCTGTATCCGCCCGTGGCCAGGTAGAGGTCTCGCCTGATAAATAGGTTGCAGGGAATGAAGGAGACTCTGCCCGGATCTTCAAACTGACGCACGCTTGCGTGGGACCCCGGATAGCCGGTGTGTCCTTCGAGTACGTCCAACTCCCCGTCTTCCAACGTCTTGTGGGCTTGCTCAAGCCATGTTCGTGACGGGGTAACGTCGTCTTCGGTAAAAGCCAGGAACCGGCCGCGTGCCAACGCAGCAGCGGCGTTCCTTGCCCGGCCGGCCCCCCCGTTTTGAAGCTCCAGAACCGTTAACGCGAATGGGAATGAGAGCGACCGCAAGTACTCCGCCGTCCGGTCGGTTGAGCCGTCCACAGCGACAATCACCTCGAGATCTCTCCAGTCAAATGTTTGTCCTGCAAGAGCTTCCAGGCAATGTCTCGCACCTTCCTTCCGATTGTATGTAGGCATGATGACCGTAAAGAACGGAGTGCTCATGTAGCGCTCCTTCCCCGGAACATCATCGTAAAGACCCGGGCATAGCCCCTGATCGCCGACCGGGAACGGGCCCGCCGATTATCCCCAGGGAGCAGGGCGAGGATTCCCCACGCGAGCAGGCGCACAGCACTCCGTTTCAGAACAATCCCCCGGAGCACGAACCCCTCCCATGGAGCATGGTGCTTCTCGAAAAAGAGGAGCAGGCCTCGGTGATACTCCACAAGCCGTCGTTCATCGTAATGCCCGAACGCGCTTCCTCCAAAGTGAAAGACCTTCGCCCCCGGCACGTACCATACTTCTCCGCCGGAGTCCTTTATTCGTTTGCACCAGTCGGTTTCTTCAAAATACATGAAAAATGCCTCATCCAGCGCCCCCACCTTTTCAACGGTCTCACGCCTTACGAGTAGGCACGACCCCTGGACGTAGTCTACCTTACGTGGCACTTCAGGGTCGGTGTAGAGTTCGCGATGCGCGCCGAAAAGGCGCGAACGCGGGAAGAGACGGTCAAGGAAGAGCGCTTCGACAAAGAGATTCCAGAGTGACGGAAACTTGACGCCTGTCCTCTGAGGAGTTCCATCGCCGTTCAGCAGTGCCGGTCCGCACGCTGAGACCTCCGGGTGGAGATCCATGAATTCAATGAGGCGGTCGCACGCACCACTCTTGAGAATCGTGTCAGGGTTCAGGAGGAGGAAATAGCGTCCGTGCGAAAGCGCAAGCCCCTGATTATTGGCAGCCGCGAATCCACGGTTCACGGCATTCCTGTGGGTGATGCAGTCCGGAATCAGCGCACGCACATACGCCAGAGTGCCGTCAGAGGAGTCATTGTCCACAACAACGATTTCATGCTGGTGCCCTGCCGTCGCGGCAGCAATGCCAGGGAGACACCGTTTCAGATCTTTCCGGGAATTCCAGCTCACCATGATGATCGACAGGTCAGTCATAGAATGGCAGCCTTACGATGCGAGCATAGGCACGCGCGGTGGCATTGAGGAAGCGTGAAACAGGCCCTCTCCCCTGCACGACGGCAGGACTCATCAATGTGAGAATTTCCGAGTCAGGCACACAGCGTGTCTTCTGCCAGATGCGGCGCTGTGCAAGAATCCAGCCCGGGTGGCACAAACACCAGAGATACGCTTGCAGGATTCCCCGGGTCGATTTCCGTCCGCCGGCGAAGCTCAAGGCGATCTTTGCCCCTGCATCGGCCAACGCCAGGGGCGACAGTTTCACAAGTGTAACCGGCGAATACAGGATGAGGCCATTCAGCGTCCTGTTGCGTTCCTGATAGAACGTCATCAGGCGGCCCGGTTGCTTCCTGGTCGACGCGCTTCCCCGGTGCCGCACGACCGATTTCTGGGCCATACGCACGTCATACCCGGCAAGGCGCATGCGCCAGGACAGGAACAGATCTTCATGGTAGAGAAAATACTCCGGCGGAAAAGGATCTCCGACAACGGACTTGCGAAACATCACAGACGCGCCGCCGGCAAAGAACACACGGGAGAGGTCTGTAAAGACCCTCATGATGTTATACCCGAGGAAATTCACTGATCCGTTCACATCGTAGAATTCCGCAGGTACGCCGTCGGTCACTACGCGAGAAGCGACCACCCCGACTCCCGGTCTTTTCAGCTGTTCCAGGAGGCCGGGGATCCAGTCCGCCCCCACTTCAGTATCGTTGTTCAGGAGCAGAATAATGTCACCAGTTGCCGCACGCACCCCGACGTTGTTGCCTCCGGCAAAGCCCAGGTTTCCCTCCTGCGGCAGATATCGCACTCCGGGAAACTCCTTCTCCACCAGGGTCCTGCTTGCCCCTGTCGAGCCATTGTCCACAAGAATGACTTCCACCGGCCTGTACGGCTGGGCAAATACGCTGTGCAGGCAGGGTCTCAGGAGGTCCACCCCGTCATAATCGACGATCACCACGCTGACCAGCTGTGGATCGGCAGGCGTCATGGTCATACCGGTTTTCGCAAGGCAACCACAACTTCACCATCACCCATCTGAATGCATTCGATATCGTATCGCAGTTTCAATACGCGGGGTGCGCGGCGCAACAGATCGATCAGATCATCCATCGTCCAGACGTGGTAATGAATGCTGTAGGCCTGTGCAATGAGTTCATCCGCGCGCTTGGTTATACCCGCGGGATCTGCGACATGCTCGACATGTTCCACCCAATCCTTGAAGTGCTCCGCCCGGTGCCAGGCGGGACCTTCGCGAAAGTCCTTTTCGATATGTTCGAACGGGGTCACACTTCGCGGCGCGTCAAACGTGTACCGCTTGTCGGGGACACACATGAACAGCACTCCTCCGGGCCGCAGAACGCGCAGCAGCTCCCCGATCGTTCGGAGGGGATTCTCGCAATGTTCTAGAAAATGATTTGCCACAACGAAGTCTTGCGAGCCGTCAGCAATCATCAACAGCCGCTCGCCGTCGTCGATGATATCCACCGGAACGAGGTCGCGGCGGGCGAGCTCCGGATACTGACGCCGCAGATCCTCGCGCGACATCCGGTCCACGTACCGTGCATGCGCCGCCCGGGGAAGTTTCAAGGGATTATGGAGCGCCCCGATTTCGATCCCCTCGCCTTTCAAGTAGTGCGCCGCAATCGCTTCCCGGTCAAGTTGCCGGAACATCCGGACAAATTTCCGTGCATCGATAATCGTGGATTTCAAAAGCCGGCGAGGATCCATACGCATGCTATCCTGGGATTTTCTGACCTGGCATCTCCTGACTTGGGCTCTCCTGACCTGGTATCTCCTGACTTGGGCCCTCCTGACCTGGCATCTCTTGACTTGGGCTCTCCTGACTCGGGATTCCCGCGTCCCGTGCGGGCCGCCAGAACGGGAGGGCCCACCAGAGCGTCTTCCAGGAAAACACCATCATGTGCCGGGAAAATTCCGACGCGCGGAACGGCGCAACGACTGTCCAGCCGATCGACCGCAGAATGAAACCTGCGATCGTACACAGGCGGTACAACACCACGGCGGCACGCCCGTGGTGCTTTTGATAGAAGAGAAGCACATTCTCATGCAGGACGCCGAAGAGCGCGAACCGCCTGTTCACTTTCCCCACGGTGCTGCCAAGGTGGTGGACAACACGGGCTTCGGGCACGTACCAGATGGTCCACCCTGCTGCGTGCATCCGGTAGCACCAATCCATATCGTTGTAATATATCGCAAACCGCTCATCCAGCAACCCCACATCTTCGAGCACTTTCCTGCGCACCAGAAACGCGGCAGCCATCAGGTGGTCAACCTGGCCAGCCCTGGTGTAGTCGAAGTAGCGCATCTCCCCCTTTCCAAACAGGCGCGAATTCGGGAAGAGGCGGTCCAGATAGAGCATATCACAGAAGTGCGTGAAGGGAGTCGGAAATCCTTTTGCCGAATGCTGCGTCCGTCCGTCGGGGTACACGAGCATCGGCCCACACGCGCCCACATTCGGATGGCCCTGCATAAAACGAACCAGCGACTCGAATGCCCCTTCGCCTACTACCGTATCGGAATTCAGCAGGAGCACGTATCGTCCTTCCGACATCCTCAAGCCGAGATTATTCGGACGCGCAAATCCCTCGTTCGTGGCATTTCTGTGAAGCTTGACAGACGCAAATTCAGACTGCACCATATCAGCGCTGCCGTCTGTCGAGCCGTTATCGACGACGATGACCTCGAGCGACAATGCTCCGGCGGTCCGGAACACTGACTCGAGGCAGACGCGAAGCAGCGTCTTCGTATTCAAATTGACGATGATGACGGAAACATCCGGCGGCACGTTAGTATCCGAACAGGCTGAGTATGTATTCTGTGGATTCACTGCGAAGACGGAGGACATCTCTTCGCTTGTGAAGCATGCGCGGCAGAAGAAGCAGACCCTGGAAAACTCCTTTGGCGGCAGCTCCGCCGCTCCCGGCCGCACATTCCCGCCAGAGACGCCGGGCCCGGCCGCCAAGGAACGCAGGTCCCTTCTTCAGCAGCACTGCAGCGGGCAAATTCTTCAGATGCAGCGCGGTGAGATTCCGCTCCTGCATGCGTACCGGAAAGTCCTGCATCCGTTTGGCAGTTGCGCCCCGCTTGTGGTAGCAGACTGACGTCGGCACATACACGCAGCGGTAGCCCGCAATTTGCGCGCGCAAAGAGAGGTCGGCGTCTTCATAGTACGAAACAAAGTCCTCATCGAACAACCCGATGCGTGTCAGCATCTCGCGTCTATACAATGCCGCGCCGGCACAGGTGCCCGGCACATAACGGCGTTGGTTGAAGGATGTCCCATCGGCTTCTCCGGCGCCCAGCGTGACCGGTGAGCCCCCGCGTGTGAAAGCGTCGCCTGCGGCATCGATGCGAGTGCGTTCGCCGAAACGGAGCATTTTGCACGCCGCCATCCCCGCAGCGGGGTCAGTGCCCAGAGCAATAAGCATTTCTTCCAGCCAGCGGGGATCGAGTTCGGTGTCGTTGTTCAGGAGAGCAACGTACTCTTCCTGAGCTACCCTGATGCCGCGATTCACTGCGGCCGCAAATCCCTGATTCGAGGGGAGCGAAATGCACTCTACCCAGGGAAACTTGCCGACAACGTATTCAACTGATCCGTCGGAGGAACCGTTATCCACCAGTATCGTCCGCGCCGGCCGGATCGACTGAGAGGCGACGGACCCCAGGCACAGATCGAGGTGCTGCTGTCCGTTCCAATTTGGTATGATCAGTGCGGCCGGGCCCATGCGGCGCTATCTCCAGGAACCGGGGCTCGGGTGCACGATATTCCAGATCTTCCGCAGGAATTGCATCGACCGCGACGAGTAGACCTCACGGTAGTGCAGCATCGACATCAGGCCGTACAGGTATGCCTCGCCGTTGTTGAGCAACAATTCTTGAATCGCAGTGCACCGGTGAATAGCTGCATCACCGAATTCTATCACGAACACGGTAGACGGCAGCACATAGGAACGGATTGTTGCCCCTCCGGCATGCAAGTCATGCACAATCGTGTTCAATGCAGGAAAGACGATGTTCCCATCGTGGAAGACCATCACCCCGTCTTTCCGGAGAGCCTTGCGGCAGAACGCATAGTCCGAGAGGGCGGCACGTTCGGTGTGTTCTCCGTCAATCAGGCAGAGGTCCGGCGCGAAGGGCAGGGATGCCGGATTCACTGCAGACGCATCGGCATCGATTGTAGTGATTTTGGAGACTGTATCGCCCGCGACGTTGCGGAGGAGTGCAAGCATGTGCTCTGTCGAGTTGTCTGGATAGGGCACGGCATCGACGCGGTCATCCGCCACGGCATCCGGGCGCGCATCGATGGACACGATTCCGGCACACAGGGGATCCTGCAGGTGGGTTTGCAGGCTCCCCCCAAGATGCGAACCGATTTCCAGATAGGTGTAGGACGGACGGAGATTTCGCATCCCCCACTGGATAGCCAGCAGGGAGCGTTTGTCGGCATCCGTGAGCTGAGCATCGATCGGCGAGAATATCGCGATATCCTGATTTCGCAGTGCGGTTTCGAGCTCTTCAGTGGTCATGTGTCGAGCGTGTTTTGTGGGGGAACACATTGCGCAAGAAGCCCAGATCGTCGGCAGAAACGGCCCCGGTGAGCCAGATGGTGGCGGCGTAGGCCAACACAAACAGCAAGGATGCCGTGGCAAGCACAATGATACCCACGAGACGGGAATCACCGGATGGGAGCCCGTCCCCCAGGGTCACGACAAGCACTCCGGCAAGGATGGCCGGTATGAGTGCAGCCAGAGGCCGGAGGAGTGTTACGCCGAGAAACTTGAACGGTGACACCATGACGCGCCGTGCATAGGCACGGAAGAACAGCACTCCGCCGATGATCATGGAGATTGTTGTGCCGGCGACTGCGCCCAGGAAGCCGTAGGCCTTGACGAGTGCCGTCGAGAGCATGATATTGATGATGGCCTGGACGAGCGTCGTTTGCATCTGGAACTGGGGTTCTCCTTTTCCGAGCGACACTAGTGAAAGCGCGCTCATCACCACAGAGACGAATGCGCCAATGGAGAGTCCTTGCATGGTGTAGGCGGCGTAGTCATTTCCCGGCCCGATCCAGAGGAGCATTGCGCGCCGGGCAAACAGAATACAGAGACAAAAGAGCGGCAGTGCCATCACCACCAGATAGCGGGTAGAGCGCACCACGGCGGCCTGGATGCGGGCGTCATTGTCATTCGCATCGAGTGCGGACACGGCTGGAATGAGCGAAGATATAGCCGTGACGGGCAAGGTACGCAGGCGGTTGAGCGGGCGGGAGCCGTAGTCGTACATTGCCGTCGCCGAGAGTCCGATGTACTTCGTCAGCAGCAGCTTGTCATAGCTCATCTGCACGATATCGGCAATGCGGCTGACCTGGAGGCGCAAGCCGAATTTGAGCAGCGTTTGCATCAACGGCTTGTCAAACCCGTCCCATGTCAACGTCAAACCGGGCGCACATCCCCGTGCAAGAAAAAACACCACGGGGATGCTCAGGGCTGTCGCGAGAAGATCCGCAATGAACATTCCGGTGACGCCGTAGCCCGCGGCGAGCGCGGCATAGGTGAAGGCGAACTTCGCAATGAGCAATCCGGCGAACTGCATGTTGAATGCATCCATCCTCTGCACGGCGGCGAGGACACTCCCGTAGACGCCCGCAACGCTCGTCACCGCAAACACCGCGACCGACAGGAAAAGCGCCGACCGGGCGGTACTCCAATCCGCATCCCCGATATTCAACACGCCAAACAACCAGGGGTAGGCTGCGAGGCTGATGACCATCATGGCGCATGCCACCAGCATGTAGAACAGGAGGCCGTGTGAAACAACGCGATTGGCGCTCTTGAGATCACCCAGGGTCACATACCGTGCAATGTACGTGACAAACGAGGTGCTGAGGCCAAGGTCGGCGAGTCCGATGTAGCCCGTAATCGCCAGCACAGCGGTCCAGAGTCCGTATTGCTCTTTCCCGAGATAGCCTGTCGCCATCGGGACCAGCACGATCATGTACAGCGCCGACACGAGGAAGCCCGCGATATTGAACAGGCCGCTCCGCACGACGGCACGTGAGGATGAAAGCTGATCGGAGGAGATCATTGGTCCACCTCCGCCACAGCGTAGAGCCGGAAGTAGAATGCCGGGGGGATGATGTACAGGCGGCCGAGGACTCTTCCCACGAAGCGGACCGGAGCGCCCGGAAAGAGTGCCAGGGGATTCAGGCCGTCCCCCTTCCACACGCGAACGCGGGGGAATATGGGGGCAAGCAGTTCCTCCAGCGTGGACCGGGTAAAGAAGTTCCGGTGATCCAGGTCGGCGAAGTGCTCGTAGAGCAGGTTCGCTTGTTGCAGGGGCACGATGTCGCCGCTGTGCGGAGTGGTGATCAACACATTCTTCCGGGCGATACGCCGGGCTTCGCGGAGAAGCGGCGCTGGATCTTCCGCGTGTTCGAGCACTTCGAAAAGCAGCACGGTGTCCACGCTTGCATCGTCGAAAGGCACGTAGTCAACTACCAGCCGGGCGTCGACCCCGCGATCGCGTGCAATCCGGACATACTCCGGGTGAATGTCTGCCCCGGCCATGGAGTACCCGAGTGCCGCCAGGTGCAGGCAGTAATTTCCGGTTGCGCAGCCGAGATCCAGAATGGACTTGCCGGCATACTTGCGCACGAAACGGATGTGAGGCCGGGAAACAGTATCGGGGGGGTATGCGGTATAGAGGTTCCGCGTGTCCCGGAAGACGCCGTCATGGATATCGCGGCCGATCATCACTGACCGTCCTCCTCGGCCGGCCGGAACAGTCTGAGCGCAATAGCACTGCGTGTCAGCAGGAGAAGGCGCACGGCAAGCACCGGCGTGAGGATCCACTGCGCGATCGGGCCCCTGTGCGCACGAAAGTACTCGATGATGTTTCTGTACATTTCGAGACGGATGACCGGAGGAGCCGAACGGGTTGTCATGCTCCCGTAGTGAATGATCTCTGTGTCCGCAACGTAATATATTTTCCACCCCCGGGCGCGGATCCTCTCGCACAGATCCACGTCGTTATACAGGATGGAGTACCGTGTATTGAATCCGTCCAGCTCATCGAGCAGCCGCCGGCGGACCATCAGGCAGGTTGCCGCGGGCTGATCCACTGCCTGGGTCCTGTAAAAATCGAAACCCTTCATCGAATACCGCCGTGCAAGCCAGTGCAGAGAAAGGTAGGTTGCCAGGGCGTCACGCAGACGCGGGAAGCGGCGGCAGGACATTTGAGGGGTGCGATCGGGGTTCAGCAACCGGCAACTCGCCGCCCCTGCGTCCGGGTGTGCATCAAGAAAACCAGCCAGCGTCTGCACCGTGCCCGCCTGCACTATCGTATCGCTCCCGAGAAAGAGGACGTTCCTACCGCGCGCGAGCGCGATCCCCTGATTATTGGCGCGCGCAAACCCGAGGTTCTCTATGTTGCGGATGAGCCGCACCCCGGGATACCTCTCTCCCACCAGTGCCGGACTGCCGTCAGTGGACCCGTTGTCGATCACCAGTGTCTCTATGTCCGGCGGGGGGGCATGGCGCACGATGGCATCGAGCGTTCCATCCAACAGTTCGCAGGTGTTCCAGTTTGTAATGATGATGGAAACGGCGGTTTCCGGAGGAGTGGTCATTCCTGCGGCCGGGGCTTTACTTTGATGAGTCGAATCCGTCGTTGGCTCTTGCGGATGACGGTAAATTGCCACCGACCGATGACAAGTTCTTCGTTCAACTCCGGAATACGCCCTGCCTGCTTGCAGAGGTAGCCGTTCATCGTTTCATAGTCCACACTTTCAGGGAGCGAGGCCTTGAACCGTTCGTTGAAATCGCCGATGGACACGTGCGCGTCCACAAGGGTGCTCCCGTCGGCGGCCTGCACGAATTCGCGCAGCTCCTCGTCATACTCATCATGGATTTCGCCCACGATCTCTTCCAGGATATCCTCCATGGTAACGATCCCTTCGGTGCCGCCGAATTCGTCGGTCACAACCGCCATGTGGAGTTTCCGTTGCTGCAGTTCCTGCATCAAGACGCTGATCTTCATCGAGTCGGGCACGAAGTACGCGGGACGGAGGATATCGTGCAGGATAATCGTGTTCCCGTACTCGAGCAGGCTGAGGAGGTCCTTCGTGAAGATGATGCCGATAATATGGTCAATGGTATCGCGGTACACCGGCACGCGGGAATACCCTTCTTCGAGAACCACCTTGACCAGTTTGTTGCGCGACATGGTCACATCCACAGCCATCACATCCGTCCGCGGCACCATGACTTCCTTCGCCGTCGTTTCGGTGAACTCGAAGATGCTCTTGATCAGCCGTTGTTCTGTGGTATCGATCACGCCCGACTTCGTGCCCTCGTCGAGCATCAACTTGAACTCTTCTTCGGACATGCGTGACTCAGTGAAGGTCGTACTGTCCTTGAACGGGCGCAGTACGAGGTTGCTGGCGAATGCCAGGAGCCGTGCGGGGTAGAGGAAGAGTGAGCGGAACACGGACATGGGGGAAGCCAGCTTGAGGGCAACCTGCTCCGCCGAGCGGAGTGCGAGGGATTTGGGCACCAGCTCGCCGAACACCACCACGAGCCCGCCGATGGTCACCGCGGTAATTGCAAGTGCAACCCAGGCGCTCGCCCTGTGCAGCCATTCGATGGAGCTCCGCTCGAAGGCCGGTGAGAGCTGTTCCACGCCGATGATTCCCCCCAGACCCGATGCGACAATCAGCGTGAATATCACGCCGACGTGTACGGTGGCGAGAAAGTACTCGGGATCCTGCTGGAAGGAGAGGATGATGGCGGCCCGGCGGTCACCTGCGTCGGCAAGTTCCCGCATGCGGCTTTTGCGGCTTGAAAGGACCGCCACCTCGGCGGCGGAGAAGAAACCGACAAGGAGGATCATGAACAGCACACCGAGTATCTCGAGCCAGAAGGTCTCCATAATGGATGTCGCTTGGCAACGCGACTGCCTTTCCCTCGCTTAGCGGGCCTGGCGCAGGAACTCCAGCCGGGGTTTGAGCCTATCGGTGGACATGAGCAGCCGGTCTTTTCCGAATATCGCATCCTCGGTGTTGAGGAATGTCAGCTCGTACTCATCGCTCATGATGATGGCCTCTTCCGGGCAGACTTCTTCACAGAAGCCGCAGAAGATGCAGCGCAGCATGTTGATCTCGAACCTCACCGGATACCGTTCCTTAGGAAGGTCGGTCTCTGCGGCCTGCACTTCGATGGCCAATGCCGGGCAGACCCGTGCACAGAGGCCGCAAGCCACGCAGCGCTCGACCCCCTGTTCTTCCACCAGCACCGGGCGTCCGCGGAACGAAGCGGGCGGATTCCACCGTTCCTCGGGGTATTGCCGGGTGAACTTCGGGCGGAACACCTGCTTCAGTGTCAGCATCATCCCTTTGAAGATCTCGGGAATGTATGAGCGCTGGAGCAGCGTCAGATCCTTATACCGGATTTGCCGGGTCTTCTGCGTGTCAGTCTTGGCCATAATGCGAACGGTCTTTCAGATACTCTCGCGGTGTTTCGGTCAACACCAGCCTATCGTCCCAGGATGAGCAACCACGCGGCCGTCAGCACCAGATTCAGCACCGCCAGGGGGAGCATCACCTTCCAGCCCAGGTTCATGAGTTGGTCATACCGGAACCGGGGGATTGTCCACCGGATCCACATATAGAACAGGATCATCGCGCCGACTTTCACGACGAATGTCAGCACCTGCAGGATACTCGTGAGCAGCGGCGACAGGCCGAATGTCTGGAGGTACGGAAACTGCCATCCTCCCAGGAACAGCGTCACGATGATTGCGCTGGAGGTAATCATGTTCGCATATTCCGCAAGGAAGAATGTTCCGAACTTCATACCGCTATATTCCGTGTGGTACCCGCCGACAAGCTCGGGTTCTGCTTCCGGGAGATCGAAGGGGAGGCGGTTGGTCTCTGCAAACGATGCCACGAGGAACGTGATGAATCCGATCGGCGTCAAGAACGCATTCCACGCAAAGCCCGCCTGCAGTTCCACGATCCGGTCAAGCTCGAGCGTCCCGGCGACCATGATCACGCCCACGACCGACAGGCCCATGGACAGTTCATAGCTTATCATTTGTGCTGACGACCGCAATCCTCCGAGCAGCGAATACTTGCTATTCGACGACCAACCGCTCAATGTGACGCCGTACACGCCCATCGAGGTAAGGGCCAGAATGTAGAGGATGCCGATGTTCACGTCCGCAATGAGCAGCTTGATCTCACGGCCGAACAGCGTGATGGTGTCGCCGAAGGGGACCACAGCAAACGTGCTCAGGGCCACAGTAATGGAGATAATCGGGGCAAGCGAATGGATGACATGGTTGGCGGTCGTCGGAACGATGTCTTCCTTGATAAACAGCTTCACCACGTCAGCAGGAGCCTGCAGAAGTCCCCATGGACCCGTCCGGTTCGGGCCGATTCTGTTCTGGATGAACGCACTCACCTTGCGTTCCATGTAGACGAGATTGGCCACGGTAGTCAGGATCACCAGGAGGACGATAGCGATCTTGAGGAGCGAGATGATGACAAATTCCATTCAGATGTTCCTTGCGAAAGAGCCGGGTCAGGAGCGCACAGTTGATATGCTGGGGGTATTCAGCAGAGCTCCCGAGGTGCCGATAGTCCGGAACTCCATGCCGCGGAATGCCGGCAGGTTGGAGGCGAGTTCATGGAAAACATCTTCGGCGGACTGGTACTTGTATTTGAACCCCATCACCGAAGCGATTCCCGCGATGATTTTCCATGTGGGCCTGGCATCGCGTTTCTGGCCCTTGCCCCAGCGATCGAATGTGGTGCCTGCCCGGTCAAGACGGCTCATGGCAAATCCCTCGAGCGAGCGATCGATGTCCAGGGTCGCCACGGACGGCCGGATGCGCTGCACGCGGCCCTGGAAGTTTGTATAGGTTCCGTTCCGTTCGGCGAACGTCGACGCGGCAAAGACCAGATCCGCCTGGCGTGTGGTTTCATTCTCCGTGAATGCGTGCACAACAATGAAATCCAGCTTGCCCAGCACTGCAGCGACCTCCGCAATGGCAGAGACATCTTCTTCCACAACATAGAGCGCACGGATTTGTCCTTCCTGGATCCGTTGCACCAGGGCGTCCAGGGCTGTGCGGTCGTACGACTCGACCAGGCCGAGTGACAGCAGGCCGCGTGCATTCGGTGCTTTGTCCGAACGTATCAGCAGTTCATCTTCATCACCGGGGACCATGTGCGGCACGGTGGCGACGTATTTCGTTCCGAGGACATCGCGCGCAAACTTCTGCAGGAGATAGAGGTCTTCATTGGTCGCGCAGGGGGAGGCGATGACGCCGACTTCGTTCTTCTGGAAGGAAGGGAATTCCGACGCCGCGCGGGCAATCGCCTCATCCCACGCTACCTCCACCAGCTCCCCTTCCCTGCGGCTGAGTGGAAACCGTATGCGGTTATCAGCGTTCACCGGAGGGAACGTATGGAGTCTGCCGTAGTCGCACATCCAGTGGTCGTTCACCGCCGGGTTATACCGGGGGGTCTGGCGCAGGATTTCGTTGTTCCGCACCCAGGTGTAGATATTGCAGCCACGTGCACAGCCCGGACAAATTGTCTCCGTAGCCGACATCTCCCAGACCCGCGCGTGAAAGCGGAATTCCCTGCTGGTCAACGCGCCCACGGGACAGATGTCAATCACATTCATGGAGTACGGGTTATCCAGCGGTTCGCCGGGAAAGGTGGTCAGCACAACGTGATCGCCCCGATTGGTGAAGGTCAACTGCGGCGTATGCGCGATCTCGTCGCAGAAACGCACGCACCGGGAACACATGATGCAGCGCTCCACATCAAGCATCACATGCGGGCCGAGGGCGACACGCTTCGGCTTGTGCACCTTATCTTCGTCGAAACGGCTGTATCCGATGCTGTGCGCGTACGCGTAGTCCTGCAGTTTGCATTCCCCCGCTTCGTCGCAGATGGGACAATCCAGCGGATGGTTGATGAGCAGGAATTCCATGACGGCTTTCCGCGCCGCGAGAACGCGTTCAGAAGCGGTATGCACCACCATGCCCTGGGTTACCTGCGTCGAGCAGGCGATGACGAGTTTTGGCGACCGTTCGACTTCCACGAGGCACATGCGGCAATTGCCCGACACCGAGAGTCTCGGGTGCCAGCAAAAATGTGGAATGTCAATCCCGTTCTCCCGGGCAACCTCGATGATGGTGCGCCCCTCCTGTGCCTCGAGCGACTTGCCGTCGATGGTGAAAGTGATCATATCACGCGTTTTCCAGTGCTCGGACATAGTTCACATGGAAGCTCTTCAGACGTTCAACGAGGCTTTCGATCTGGTCGCGGGGAGGAAGGAACGTGGTACGGAAGTGAAACGTTCCAGCCCGCTGGCCGAAACCCGATCCAGGCACCACGCAGATCCCTGTCTGCTCCAGCAGGGCCAGGCAATACTCATTGTCGCGCCCCGCTTCATACTCCTGCCGCTCGGCGTGGGGCATCCTATAGACATTGACTCCCTCTTCTTCCGGCAGATCGAAGCGCACGAACGCGTACATCGCTCCCTGGGGAACATCCATTGACATGCCCGGGATTGCATTTACGCCGGCGGCGAGGATCTCGGCCTTTGCTTTCAAATCAGCCAGTATCGCATCGCGTTCGCGGATATACGTGGCGTGGCTCTCATCCCCGGGTTGCGGCGGCGCCACCATCAAATATGTGGCAAACTGACCGCTGACGTTTGCACAGAGACTGATAGATTGCAATTTGATGAATTCGGCCAGGACATCATCCGGGATGTTCCGGAGCTCCAGATACCCGCCCCGGTGTCCGCACTCACCCAGAAAACCCTTCGACACAGAATGAAGACTGAACAGAGAGACGCCGGTCTCCTGCATCTCCGCCATCACAAGCGCAAAGGAATTGAAGCGAAGTGCCTTGTCGTACACATTTTCCTGGTAGACCTCGTCGGCAATGATCGACAGGCCATGGGCGCGGGCAAAACGGACGATCATTTCAACGTTGTCACGGCTCAGCACGGCACCTGTGGGATTTCCCGGGTTGATTACGACGATGCCTTTCGGCCTGATGCCCTGCGCGAGGGCGCGCTCAATGCTCTCCGTCAGGATATCGTGGTTCAGCTGCCAGCGGTTCTCTTCATCAAGGTAGTACCCGATTTGTGCTCCGCCATACAGGGCCAGGGTTGCGCTGTAGAGCGGGTACTGCGGAATCGGAATCATGACCCCATCAGTCGGGGCTGTCAACCACGAGAGCAGCACCGACTGGACGCCTTTGCTCGCGCCGTCAGTAAGGATAATGTGCTCTTTGTCGGTGGGAATTCCGTCGCGGCGCGCGATGAAGTCAGCCACCGCCTGACGGATGAACGGGATGCCCGGGCTCTGCGTGTATGCGCCGGTGCCGTGGGGGTGCTTCTTGAGGATATCCCGTACACGCGCAACGATATCCCGCGGATAGGACGAAACGACCGAAGGAATCTCAAGCAGTTCGGGGTTTTCCAGCAGGCTCAAAGCCTGCCGCAGGTACCGGAGGGGGCGCTGATTGAGGGCCTGAGGGTTGCCGATGTTGCAGTAGATGATCTTCCTGCCCTGTGTTTCGAGTTCCTGGGCGCGCTGCACAATAGGTCCACGGACGGCATATTCCGCCTCCAGGACGTTTCGGTTCATGTCGTGAAGGGTAAGCATCGTCATGCAGGTCTAGGATGGCCGGATGATTACCGTCGAGAAACGGTCTTGATGGAATACATCGTTCGAGACTTCCAGAATATCATCCGGCGTCACGGCATCCACTTTCTTCAGTATGGTGTCGAGTGAAATGTAGGATTCAAGATACAATTCGGCACTGCCGAGACGTGTCATCCGGCCTGACATATTTTCAAGTCCGAGCATGAGCGTTCCCTTGATCTGGGCTTTTGTTCGCTGGAGCTCGGCGCCGGAGACGGGGGTCTTCTTCAGTTTTTCCAGTTCATGGAAGACGAGCTCCACGGCGGCCTTGATGTTCTTCTTGTCTGCGCCGAGGTATGTCCCGAACACCCCCGTGTCACTCAGCAGGCTGACGAACGAATAGACCGAGTAGGCCAGGCCATGTTTTTCCCGGATGGTCTGATAGAGGCGCGAGCTCATTCCCTCGCCCAGGAGTGTATTGGTCACCATCAGGGAATAGCGGTGCGGATGTTTAACGCTGAAGCAGAGTGTGCCAAGGCAAATGTGGGCTTGTGCAATTGGCCGCGGGAATTCTTTGACTTTTTCCGCTCTGGCGGCCCCCGATGCGGGCTGCCGCGACTTGGGCTCGTCCTCACCGCGGAGATGCCCGAGATAACGGTTCACGAGGCGGGCCAGCAGATCATGGTCCACATTCCCCGCTGCCGCCACGACGATCTGGGTCGGGCGGTAGTGCGCACGCACATGGGCCCTCAGGTCTTCCCGGCGGAACCCGCGCACGTTGGCTTCCGTGCCGATGACGGGGTTCCCGAGCGAATGCCGTGGGAACAGGGTTTTTTCAAAGTAGTCATGGATGATATCTTCGGGATCGTCTTCGGAGTTCTTCAGCTCCTCGATCACCACGAGCTTCTCTTTTTCCATTTCCTGTCGCTCGAAGGTGGCGTTCAGCATGATATCCGAAAGCACATCCATGGCCTCGCGGATGTTTGTGTCCAGCACGCGGGCGTAATAGCAGGTCTGCTCTTTGGTTGTAAAGGCGTTGAGGTAGCCGCCCAGTGATTCGAGGCTCTGTGCAATCTCACGGACGCTTCGATTGCGCGTCCCTTTGAACACCATGTGCTCGAGGAAGTGGCTGATGCCGTTCTGCGGCCCGGTTTCATCCCGTGAGCCGACGTTGGCCCAGATGCCGAGAGAAACGGAACGGACGTGCGGGATCGTTTCGCTGACTACCCGTATGCCATTACGAAGCGTGGTCTTACGGTAGAGCGCATTTTCGACCTGGCTATGTGCCGGAGTGGGTGTGCGTTTGACGCGTAGCATGGAAAAATATACCCATTCTGGCGCGCAGAGTCAACCGGGCTGTTGTCCGGCGCCTCCGTTGCCTGGCGGGTGTTCCGGGGTTATGGAAGGATGGTGTCGCGGAGGAACTCAGCGTCGTTTCTGCTTCGGTAATCGGTAGTCACGTGCAATCCCCTGCTCTCCTTGCGCAGCATTGCGCACTTGATGACCAGCATGGCGCACTGGGCAAGGTTACGGAGTTCGATCAACCCTTCTGTCACTCTGGTACGTTTGTAGAAGTCCTCGACTTCGTTCTGGATCAACTCCATGCGGCGCAGGGCCCGGCCGAGACGGAGATCGGAACGCACGATGCCCACGTAGTCCCACATGACCTCCTGGATTTCGCGCCGGTTATGGGATACGAGGATCCATTCCTCGCTGTTCAAGGTGCCGCTATAGTCCCAGGGGGCGACCTCCGGGAGAGGCTTTTTCAGGGGGGAGCCCTTGCCGATAGAAGCCCGCAGTGCCCGGTCTGAAAACACGAGTGCTTCCAGAAGCGAGTTGCTGGCAAGGCGGTTTGCGCCGTGGACGCCGGTCATGCTCACCTCGCCTGCGGCATACAGCCCGTGCACATTGGTCCGCCCGTCCACGTCGGTGACCACGCCCCCGCAAGAGTAGTGGGCGGCGGGAACGACCGGGATGGGTTCGGCGGTGATATCGAGCTTATATTTGGTCAGGCAGGTGCTGTAGATATGGGGGAAATGTTCCCGCACGCCATCGGCTGGGAGGTGGCGGAGATCCAGCAAGACATATTCGTCTCCCCGTTTCTTCAGTTCGGTATCGATGGCGTAAGCGACAATATCGCGCGGGGCCAGTTCCTTCCGCTCATCGTAGGCGTTCATGAATTCCTCCCCGCTCTGGGTCCGGAGCCTGGCACCGAAGCCCCGGACAGCCTCCGAGATCAGAAACGACGGGGTACCGGAGTTAAAGAGCGTTGTCGGGTGGAATTGAATGAATTCCATATTGGCAATTCTCGCGCCCGCGCGGTACGCCATTGCGACCCCGTCCCCTGTCGCGATCGCGGGGTTCGTTGTATGCAGGTACACCTGACCCAGCCCTCCCGTGGCCAGGAGCACGACAGGAGCGAGAAACATTTCCACTGCTCTGGTATGGTTATCGAGGACATATGCGCCCCAGCAGTGAATCGGGGTGTTGTTGGCGCGTTGCCGGTCTGCCAGGTTATGTTCGGTGATCAGCTCGAGGGCAACATGTTCTTCGAACATCTTGATATTCGGAGCGGCTGCGACGGCTGCAAGCAGGGCCCGCTCTATTTCATGGCCGGTAAGATCCTTTGCATGGACAATTCTATTGATCGAATGCCCGCCTTCCCGTCCGAGGTCCAGGGCGCCGTTTTTGTATGTGAACTGTGCGCCGATCGCGATCAGATCACGGAGCCGGTCAGGTCCCTCCCGCACCAGGATCGTCACCGCATCCTCGTGGCTCAAGCCCATGCCAGTTGAGAGCGTATCGCGGACGTGCAAATCGAAGGAATCGACCTGGGACATCACGGCCGCCACACCGCCCTGAGCGTAGTTCGTATTCGACTCCGCTTTTTCCTTCTTGGTAACGACAGCCACGGTGCCGAATTGGGCCGCTTTCACAGCATAGGTAAGCCCGGCAATGCCGGTACCTATGATAAGGAAATCGAAATGGTGTGGCATGGTCTACAGGTAAGGGAAGAAAAAGGGCGGCCGCCGCAGTACGGAGCCGCCCGTTGGAGTACGCAGTCCGGCCGCTATTCGAAGCAATAACTGAGTGTAACGTAGCCGAACGTATTGATGTTGTCTCCACCCAGCAAGCCGAGGCCCCGACGGAGAGCTTGTTCGCTGACCGTGGCATCCATGGCGAAGCCGCCGAACTTGAGCCCGAGGCCGAGCGTCATCAATCCGTTTTCGTCGTTCGCTGCGGGCACATAGCCGGCCAGCGACACGCCGCTGTTGCCGAGGCTGACATTGGATTCGGATGTCGTGCCGCCATCGACTTCAGTTTTGCTCCCGAGCGTTGCCATCGCGCGATAGTAGCCTCCCCGGACCGTCAGCCAGTCGAGCACGGGATATTCCACGCCCAGGTTGAAGACGGGGAATGCGGTAATGGAAGATGTCGACGTCGTTGTCTTGTCGGTTGGTGTGGCATTCGGATTCGTTTCCACCTTGTCCTTGCGGAGCGCAAAACTGAGACCGCCCGCGAGGTAGAAGTCCTTCACCTTCACTTCGCCGCCGACGCCCACGCTCATCGTAAACACGCTGCCCTTGTAAGAGTATTTTGTTTCCGCCTGTCCTTCCAGACGGTCGTCTTCCTTGGGCTCACCTGACCACAGACGCACGGCTCCATAGGGTACCAGTGTGAAGCGCTTGGACATTTTGAGAGCCGCACGCAGATTAGCTTCGATCTCGGTTGCGCTGGCGCTGTACCCGCTTGTACCTGTGCCAGCGCCTGTTCCGCCGATGGTGTATTTGTCCTTGGCACTGTTCATGCGGAGGGCGAGAGCAGCTTCAAACAACGAGCCGCTGCCCAGGTCCGCGCGCACGCCTGCCCGGATGCCGATCAAGCGGGCCGACAGCGACGCCTCAGAGTTGTTTGTGGCGGGGGCAGCGGGAGTGAACTTCGTATCCTGATTCGATGAACCATACGAGAGGCCTGCCCCGACCGTCATTCCGTCAAGGTCAAATGCGGCCAGAACCTCGAAGATCTCGATAGCCCTTGCGGCGCCCAGGCCTGCCGCGGGGTTTGCCGCGGGGCGCGTGGAACGGGCAAGATAGGTGTTCAGCGGTGCCCAGAGGTCATTAGCGACTGAAGGATCATACGATAAGACTGCGCCGACGGCCATTCCCTTGCCGAAAGAGAAGTTCACGCCGCCGAACTGGTTTCCGTAGATATTCTCCCCACCATACCCGTTGATGGTCCCGCCTGCGATATTGAACCACGCGTAATCTGAGTAGCTCAACAAGTATGCAGGATTGACGAGCTGCCACGTGGGATCCATCACAATGAACGGGTTCACGGCAATGTTGCGATCGACCCTTGCTGATCCCATCGATAGCTCGCGGGCGAACCCACCGGGTTTTGCCTGTGCAAAGAGGGTGGTGCTGGCCAGTACCAGAAGCAGGAGAACGATGGTAACTTTGCGCGTCATGTGACCTCCACATTGTTGGTGATGTACGTGCACGCTACAGCTGCACAAATTGAGAGAATATACAATCCCGTCATTTCAATTGCAAACCGGGTGCCATGGCCTTAAGAATTGTATCTAAGAATCTCACTTTCCCGTCCATCGCCGCCGCATCACTATCGTTGCGTATGACAAAATCCGCGCGGGCGACCTTTTTCGCCGCGGGGAGCTGTGCCGCAATGCGCAGGAGCACCGCATCTCTCGTTATCCCATCCCGTTCCATCACACGACGGATCCTGGTCTCCTCTTCTGCATCGACCACGATCACCCGGTCGAGGAGGTCGTCCATCCCGCTCTCGTAGATCAACGCGGCTTCCACGATGACATAGGGGTGCCGTTGAGCCGCGGGCAATCCCTCCGCGGCGCGTGTGATTACATCAATGACGGGGGGGTGAACGATGGCGTTGAGTTTCTTCAGGAGCGCATGGTTGGCGAAGACGCGGGAGGCAACGAACTTCCGGTCCATAGTGCCGCCGCCGGGATACGCGGGGGGACCGAGCAGTTCGGCAACACGCCGGCGGACCACGGGGTCGGCGTCGGAAATCTCCTGCGCGATGATATCCGCGCGAAGCACCGGTCGCCCGAGGCGCTCAAAGAGGGAGCAGACGAGTGACTTCCCGCTCCCGATGCCGCCCGTGACACCCACCAGGAGGTAGTCGCGCTTACTTGGCATATGCAACCGCCCGGTATTCCCTGATCACCGTCACCTTGATCTGCCCGGGGTATTCCATCTCCCGCTCTATTTTCTCGGAGATATCGTGGGCAAGTTGATCGGCACGCGCATCATCCACGCGGTCCTGCTCGACCACAACGCGCACCTCCCTGCCCGCCTGGATAGCGTAGGATTTTGACACTCCGCGGAACGACTGTGAAAGCTCTTCGAGTTTTTCAAGTCGTTTCACATAGCCTTCCACTGATTCCCGGCGTGCTCCCGGCCGAGCGCCGCTGATCGCATCGGCCGCCTGGACCAGTGCGGCGATCGGCGATTCCATCGGGATATCATCGTGATGGGAGCCGATTGCGTTCGCCACCAGGGCATGTTCGCCGTACCTCTTGGCGACTTCGAAGCCGATCAAGGCATGCGGGCCCTCCACGTTCTTGTCGACGCATTTCCCGATGTCGTGCAGAAGTCCAGCCCGTTTGGCAAGAATCGCATCGAGCCCCAGCTCGGCAGCCATCGCACCGGTGAGGAATGAGACCTCGATGCTGTGCTGGAGCATATTCTGTCCGTAGCTCGAGCGGTACTTCATTTTTCCTATGAGCTTCAGGAGTTCCTTATGGGCGCCATGGAGCCCCACTTCGAGGAGTGTGTTTTCTCCGACTTTGAGGATTTCCTCCTCGAGTTCGGTGCGCACTTTCTCCACCACTTCCTCGATGCGCGCGGGGTGTATGCGCCCGTCGGCGATCAGGCGCTCGAGGGCGATGCGCGCAACTTCGCGGCGGAAGGGATCGAACCCCGAGAGGATGACGGCTTCGGGTGTATCATCGACAATAACATCCACGCCTGTCGCCGCTTCAAACGCCCTGATATTGCGGCCTTCGCGTCCGATGATTCTCCCTTTCATTTCGTCGCTCTGGATATTCAGCACGCTGACGGTCGTTTCGACGGAATGGTCCGCCGCCGTGCGCTGAATTGCCTGGACCACGAGTTTCTGGGCCTCTTTCTTGGCTTCATCCTTCGCGGTATCGCGGATTCCCTTCAGCATCATAGCAGCTTCCGCACGCGCCTCGTTCGCCAGATTCTCGATCAGCTGCCGTTTGGCATCCTCGCGTGTCAGGCCGGAGAGGCGTTCCAGGCGGATATTTTCATCCGCCACCAGCCGTTCGAGTTCTTGTTCACGCGACTCAATGGCACGGTGCCGTTCGTCCATCTGGCGTTTCAACACCACCTGCTCCCGCTCTTTCCTGCTGAGCAGTTCGACTTTCCTATCGATGTTTTCTTCGCGGACGTCCAGGGCTTTTTCCTGGGCGGAGAGCTTGTTCCGCTTTGACTGCACGTCGGAGTCGAACTCCTTCTTTTTCGTGTACCACTCGTCTTTTACTTCAAGGAGTTTCTCCCGTTTCAGTGTATCTGCCTCTTTTGCCGCATCATCAAGGAGTTTCTTCGCCGCATCCTTTGCGGTCGCGATCCGGGTGCGGGACATCCGCTTGGTTACTGCCCAGCCGATGGTGAATCCCAGGACCGCGGCCACCAGGAGTATCGCGGGCGGCCACACACTAAGTTCCATACCACCTCCATTTATCAAAGTCAGATCACAACAAAAAAAATCCGCACTGCGTCAACCCTTCAGGAAGGCACATTAAAGAACCCTTCCATTCACAGTGGGTACCTGCCGGAGCGTCTTTTACTTCCACCCTCTCGCTCGTTCCGCGCTAGGCGGAAGTCATCGCAAGAATCCCGAACATCCGGGATGAGGCATGTAATCGACGCCCGCGAGCGGGGCTCCCATGATTACACTGTTGGTTCTTTATTTGTGTAAGTGAAGCGGTTGACGGTGCGGATATATTCCGTACGTCAGTACATCGACGATATTATGAAAGAACAGTCATTCCGACCGCATGCATGTATCCAGATGCTCGGACATCTTGACAAGCTCATCCTCGAACAGCGCGGCAACTGTTCCCGAGCGGTCGCGCTCTTTGAACAGCTCCTCCGTGATGTTCAGCGCGGTAAGTACCGCGACTGTCAGTGTCGGTTGTTCGGGGATCTTGTCATGGATGCTCGTAATCATTTCATCCACGTACGTAGCCACGCGGCGCGTGAAGTCTTCACTCTCGCCCCGCAGCGGGTACTCCGAACCGAAAATCCGGACTTTGATACTTTTTTTATCCATGGTCATCGTCGATCGTCGTCAGCCGCATCACAGATACGCATCGATTCTCGCCAGAAGGTCCTTGACCTTCTGCGCGAGCGCCTCGCGTTCACCATTGCCAAAGGCCCTTGCCGCATCTCCCTCGCGGGCTTGCGACGCAGACCCGAGGAGTTGTTCCTTGCGCGAAAGCTCGGTCTGCAGATGCCGCACTTCCGCGCGCAACTGCTCTACCTGCGTGTGAAGAGCCTGCCGCTCCTCACGCAACTGCTGGATGAGATCGCCCGCCGAGCGCACTTTTTCCCAGAGTGCCTTCAGCGCGATCTCCACCGACCGAACATCTCCCGAAGCTTCAGATGGCGTTGTGCCGGTTGAGTTTTCCAAGCTGTCGCTGTTGTTGTAGTGGCTGTTGAGTGCTACTGTACGCCGCGCAGCGTCCCACCGCACTCCTTCTCCACCGCGCCGATCACACGCTGCATCACCGCTTCAATATCGGCCTCGGTCAACGTCTTCTCCCGTGACATGAGTTCAAGTGCAAGGGCGATGCTCTTCACGCCCGCAGGGACATTGGGCCCCTGGTACACATCAAACACTTCCACGGATGCAAGAAGTTCTCCCGCAGCTTTCCTGATCACATCAAGCACCGATCCGGCACTGGTGTCCTCGGCTACACCGAATGCGACATCCCGCCGCACTCTCGGATACCGTGGCAGCGAACTGAATTTCACTGCCCGGCGCCCCACAAGGCTCTCCAGTGCTATCTCCGCAACGAAAACTTCCTGCTCGATACCAAAGAACTTCAAGACGTCTGCCCGAACAGCTCCCGCATATCCGGCGTAACTGTCAGCAATTTCAATAGCTAGGGTGCTTTCAGTTAAACCGCTGGCGGTAGGATAAGAAATTACGCGGCATTTGTCAAGAGCAAATACTTCAAGCAAACCCTCGAGTATCCCCTTGATGTCATAGATGTCGCCCGCGCGCTTCTTTTCGCTCCAATCGCCGAGATTCCCAGCACCGGTCAGGAGCACCCCTATCCGCTCTTCTTCGAGAAAATCCTCCACAAGCTTCGGTTTTGCACTAAAATCCCTACAAAAAACATGCCCAATTTCAAAGATCCGGAGGTCTGGAATGTTGATATTGATGTTTCGGGCCACGACATCCAGCATCCCCGGAATCAGGCTGGTACGCAGAAATCCCATATCCTGATTCTGCGGGTTGAGTATGGCAACGGGTTCTGCCCCGCTCAGCCGAGCGCGCTTTTCGTCATGCATGGAATTCGTGATGACTTCGTGCAATCCCGATGCGACGAGATGCGTCCGGATGGGATCCGCCCGGGCCACCCGCGGAAACGGCTGGACAAAATCCACGCTCGTGCGTGTCTTGTCTTCGATGTTATTATACCCGTACACGCGCGCGACCTCTTCGATGAGATCGATCTCCCGTTCCAGATCGACCCTGAATGTCGGCACGGCAAATGTCACCATCTCCTTCGTCTGTTTCACGGGCCGGAAACCCAGCCGGCGAAGCGAACGGAGCATGGCGGGGACGGGCTGGTTGATACCAATGATCGCGTTGGCCCGTGCCGGCCGCAACGTCACCAGACGTTCCTTCACCGGTTTTGGATAGACGTCGATCGCGCCTTTCAGGAGCGTGCCGCCTGCCAGATCCACGACAAGCGCTGCCGCACGCTCCAATGCATACGGCACGCCATTCGGATCGGCACCCCGTTCGAATCGCTGCGATGCATCAGTGCTTATCCCCAGCGACTTCGCAGTCCGCCTGATGCTGGATGGGTTCCAATACGCGCTCTCGAGCACCACGTCGACGGTCGTGTCACGGATTTCAGAATTCTCGCCTCCCATGACGCCGGCAATGGACACCGGTTTCTTTCCGTCGCAGACCATGACCGAAGCCGGCGGCATCTCATGGTCCACACCGTCCAGCGTGCGGAAGCGAAGCCCTTCTCCCGCTTGCCGAATCACGAGACGCTGTCCTTCCAGCAAGGCATAATCGAACGCGTGCATCGGATGTCCCGATTCGAGCATGACAAAGTTCGTGATGTCGACGACATTGTTACGCGGGCGGAGCCCTGCAAGCTTCAGCCAATTCTGCAGCCACGGAGGCGAAGGTTTGATCGTGACACCACGGATCATCCGGGCGGCGAACCGGGGACAGTTCTTCCTGTCTTCGACAGTCACATGCAAATACGTGCGGATGGGTTCTTTCCCCTCTTTGAGGCGCACCGCCGGCATCTTCACCGGTTTGCCGGTGAGCACGCGCACCTCGCGGGCGAAGCCGAGGTGGCTCAGCCAGTCGGGACGGTTCGGTGTGATCTCGATATCGTAGACAACGTCATCCACGCCGAGATACTTTGCGAGGGGCTGGCCGACTTTCGCCTTTGCATCCAGAACGAGGATGCCGTCGGCATCCTTGCCGAGATCGAGTTCAAAGGCCGAGCAGATCATGCCGGATGACTCGACGCCGCGCAGCTTCACCTTTTGCAGAACGAACGGAGGGCCGCCGGGATCGTGCTGATTTTGCGGCACCGTCGCACCGACGAGTCCGACCGCCACCTTCTGGCCCGCCGCCACATTGGGTGCGCCGCACACAATCTGCAGGACTTCCTTCCCGACGTTGACGCGGCACACCGTCAGGCGATCGGCATTCGGGTGGCGCTCCGCTGCGAGCACCTGGCCCACGACGAAGCCGTTGTACCTGTCACCGGGTTTGGTGATGGCCTCGAACTCGAGGCCGAGCATGGTCAACCGGTCCGCCAGCTCCTGCGGAGCATAGGGGACATTGGTATACTGTTCGAGCCAACTCTGGACGATGTGCATGGTCAGAACTGCTTCAGGAATCGCATGTCGTTTTCAAAGAAAAGCCGGATGTCATCAATGCCATAGCGCAGCAGGGCGACACGTTCGATGCCCATGCCGAAGGCATAGCCGGTGTATTTTTCGGAATCATATCCCACGGAGCGAAAGACATTCGGATCCACCATACCGCAGCCGAGGATTTCCAGCCAGCCGGTCTGCTTGCAGAGCCGGCATCCTTTGCCGCCGCACAGGAAGCAGGTAATATAGATATCCGCGCTCGGTTCCGTGAACGGGAAGAATGTCGGCCTGAACATGTACTTCAGGCCGCTCCCGTAAAATTGTTTGATGAAGGAGATCAGCGTGCCCTTCAGGTCGCTGAAGGTGACACCCCTGTCGACGTGCAGTCCTTCCACCTGGTGAAACAGGCAGTAGCTGCGCGAACTGATGGCTTCGTTCCGGTAGACCTTGCCCGGCATGATCACGCGCACCGGCGGGGGGAACTGTTCCATCACGCGGATCTGGACGGGAGAGGTATGTGTCCGCAGGAGCGCCTGGGGGCTCAGAAAAAACGTGTCCTGCATATCGCGCGCCGGGTGGTCCGGGGGGAAATTGAGTGCTCCGAAGTTGTGATAATCGTCCTCGATTTCCGGGCCGTCGGCGATGCCGAACCCCATGGAAACGAAGACCGCTTTGATCTCATCCAGCACCTGTGTCAGCAGATGCCGGGACCCGATGAACTGGCGTCGTCCCGGGAGGGTGAGATCGAGTGCTTTCGAGGTTCGTTGGACTTCCTGAGTGCCGGCGAGGCGCTGGTCGAACAGGGCCTGGACTTCCGTACGGAGCGCATTAAGGTGCTTGCCAACGGCGGGTTTTTCCTCTGCGGGCACAGCGCGGAGGGCATCGAACAGCTCGGCGATTTTCCCTTTGCGGGCGAGATAGGAGATGCGGAAGGCTTCGAGTGCCGCCCTGTCGTTCGCGGCAGCCAGGTCCTCCTCCGCCTGCCGCCTGATGGCGGCAATTTTCTCAAGCATGGGAGATTCCTGTGAGAGAGATGAAGCCCTTCATGCGCTGCGGGGCGCGGGTGGCGTCACCGCGCTCCGCGCGCGCGAAGAGCGTGAAGACTCAAGAGAGGGCGAACTTCACCACTTCGGCAAACGCCGCGGGATTGCTCACCGCGAGTTCGGCCAGAATCTTCCGGTTGAGGTCGATTTCTTTCTTGTTGAGCCCTGCGATAACGCGGGAATAGGTCGTGCCGTTCAGCTTGGCCGCGGCATTGATGCGCGCAATCCAGAGCTGACGGAAGGTCCGTTTCTTCGCCTTGCGATCACGGTAGGCATACTGCATGCCTTTGTCGACGTGATGCTTCGCGATCGTGATGACCTTGCTTCTCGCGCCCCAGTAGCCTTTCGCTTGTTCGAGAATTCTCTTGCGACGGCGGTGGGAGGCAACTTTATTTTGCGAGCGTGGCATAGTTGCACTTGATCCTTGATGTGTGAGTAAAAGACCGGCGGACGGTTACCGCATGGCTGGGTGTTGCCTCAGACATTCAGCATCCTTCGCACGGCATGATCATCCTGCTTTGCTACCGTGTGCCCCAGGCGGAGTTTTCGTTTCCGCTTGCGGCTTTTGGAGGTCAGGATGTGGCTGCGATATGCTGCAGCCCTTTTGAGTTTGCCCGACGCATTCAGCTTGAAGCGTTTCTTCGCGCTGCTGCGCGTCTTGGTCTTGGGCATGAGAGCTTCCTTTCGTTACGTTGTACTGCCCGCCGGCGCGGGCGCCTCTGCTCCGCCGGGGGACACGGGCTTGGCGTCCACCTTCTCCGGCTTCGCTTCCGGTTTCTTCTTCTTCTCCGGGACAAGAATCGTGATCATGCTCCGGCCTTCCATATGCGCTGACTGATCCACCTTGGAACACTCTGTCAGGGCTTCCACCAGCCTTGCCAGCAACACCTCCCCCTTCTCCTTGTAGGTGATCTCGCGCCCCTTGAACACCACGGTCGCTTTCACCTTGTGCCCCTCTGCGAGAAATCTCTTCGCGTGCCGCACCTTGAACTCAAAATCATGCGTGTCGGTGTTCGGATGGAACCGGAGTTCCTTGAGCAAGGACACATGCTGATGTTTCTTCTGCAGCTTGTCTTTCTTCGCAAGCTCGTATTTGAACTTGCCGAAGTTGATGATCTTGCAGACCGGCGGGACCGCGTTCGGGACGATCTCCACGAGATCGGCTTCCCGTTCGCGCGCCAGATTGATGGCGGCTGTCGGAGTCATGACGCCAAGCTGGCCGCCATGTTGATCAATGACCCGTACCTCTGCGACACGGATCTCGTCATTGATGCGAGGGCGTTTCTCTTTGCTGATGGATGCGCCTCCTAGGATGTGAGTGATTTATCGTTGATCAGTTGCCGGAGACGGGTGATGAGTTCCCCCGTGGGCACAGCACCCTGGTCGCCAAGCCGGTGCCGGCGCACGGCCACAGTGCCATTCTGACGCTCCTTCTCCCCCACGACCAGCATGTACGGAGCTTTCTTGTTTTCCCATTCCCGGATCTTGTACCCGACTTTTTCATTGCGGTCGTCCAACTCCGTGCGGATGCCGGACGAAGCGAGCTGCTTCACCACTTCCTGTGCGTACGGGAGATGCGCGTCGGTGATCGGCATGACCACCGCCTGCACAGGGGCCAGCCAGAGCGGGAACTCGCCCGCATAGTGCTCGATGAGAATCCCGATGAACCGCTCGAGGGATCCGAACGGTGCACGGTGAATGATCACCGGACGGTGCTTCTGGCCGTCGCTGCCCGTATACTCCAGCTTGAACCGCTCGGGCATGACGTAATCCACCTGGACCGTGCCGAGCTGCCATGTGCGCAGCAACGCATCCTGCACCATGAAGTCGATTTTCGGCCCGTAAAACGCCGCCTCGCCGATCCCGACGAAGTAGTTCAGCTTCATCGCATCAGCGGCTTCCTGGATATCGTGCTCCGCCTGGACCCAGAGCTCATCCGGGCCGCCGTACTTTTCCTTGTTCTTCGGATCGCGGAATGACAGCCGCGTCTTGAATTCCTTGAAACCGAGCGACGTGAACACGAGTTGCGTCAGCTCGATGACGTTGCACAGCTCTTCTTTCAGCTGATCCTGGCGGACGTACAGGTGCGAATCATCCTGCGTGAAGCAGCGCACGCGTGTCAGTCCATTCAGTTCGCCTGACTGCTCGAAACGGTAGACGGTGCCGAATTCCGCAAGGCGGATGGGCAAATCACGGTAGCTCCGCGGCTTCGCCAGGTACACCTGGTGGTGGTGCGGACAATTCATCGGCTTCAGCAAGAAATCCTCGCCGTCCATCAGGATCGGCGCGAACTGGCTGTCCTTGTAGTACGGATAGTGTCCGCTCTGCCGGTACAGGTTGAGGTTCGCGATATGGGGCGTGACGACCGGCAGGTATCCGCGCTTGCGTTGCTCATCCCTGAGGAACGCTTCCAGCGTCTCGCGCAGCACCGTCCCCTTGGGCAACCAGATCGGAAGTCCGGCACCCACCGCGGGAGTGAACAGGAACAATTCCAGCTCGGCACCCAGCTTGCGGTGATCGCGCCGCTTGGCTTCTTCCAGCCGGTGCAGATAATCGTCCAGTTCTTTCTGGGCCGGGAATGTCACCCCGTAGATGCGTTGCAGCATCTTGTTCTTTTCGTTCCCGCGCCAGTACGCCCCCGCGACATTCAACAGCTTGATCGCTTTGATCCGTCCGGCCGACGGGATATGAGGGCCGGAGCAGAGGTCGGTGAAGTTGCCGCTGTGGTAGAACGTAATGGGTTCGCCGCGGAGGCCTTCCAGCAGTTCGAGCTTGTACTGATCACCCTTTTTCGTGAAGTAGTCTACCGCATCCTGCCAGTCGCGGTTCTCGCGCACGATCGGGGCGTCTTGCTGCGCAAGTACGCGCATCCGCTCTTCGATCTTTCCAAGGTCCTCGGCTGTCAGCGAATGTTCGCCGAGGTCGATGTCATAGTAGAAGCCGGTTTCAATGGCCGGACCGATGCCAAATTTTGCGCCCGGGAAGAGCGACTCGACGGCTTCGGCCATCAGATGGGCGGAACTGTGCCAATACGCATGCCGACCCTGGTCATCCTTCCATGTGAGGATGCGTACCCCGGCATCGCTTGCGATCGGCCGCGCGAGGTCCCACGTCTCCCCGTTCACGAGAACGGCGAGCGCTTCGCGGGCGAGCCCGGTGCTGATGCTCTGGGCGATCTGCAGTCCGGTAACGCCGTCATCGAACTGGCGCACCGAGCCATCGGGCAGTGTGATATTGATCTGGCTCATTCGGATGAAAGTGATAAAAAAATCGTCCCTCCTGGGGGACGATCGTCCTCGATGTGGGCGATACAGGAGTCGAACCTGTGACCTCTACCATGTCAAGGTAGCGCTCTAACCAACTGAGCTAACCGCCCATGGATTAGCAATATACGAACGGTCGTGCTGAAACGCAATGAAAAAAGGGTGTGCCCGAGCCCGGTTGTATCGGAGCCGGGTGTACCGGAGCTGGTTGTACCGGGGGCGGGACTTGAACCCGCACGGACCTTGCGGTCCAAAGGATTTTAAGTCCTTTGCGTCTACCAATTCCGCCACCCCGGCATGGCCGTAGTGTACCAAGACAAATCGTAGAATGCAAACCGGTTCCGGGCGGACCGTAAAGCAGAACGCCCATCGGGGATGGGCGCTCATGTGCGTTCTTTGTGAGGCGACGATCGGAATCGAACCGATGAATAGAGGTTTTGCAGACCTCCGCCTTAGCCACTTGGCTACGTCGCCGGGGCAAACGTCTTAAAAATAACCCCGCCGCCTGGTGGGATTGGGGGCGGCGGGGCACTTCACAAGAGGAAGTGTAACGGAAGCTCGGGCGCGATTGCCTCCGCTCCCTGTCCCGTTGCCACGGGACAGAGCGGGAAACGGGATTCGAACCCGCGACATCAACCTTGGCAAGGTTGCGCTCTACCAACTGAGCTATTCCCGCGGCTCGCGAACCGAATATACAAATTCGGAGGAGGCGAAGCAAGTACTTTCTGGAGGGGGGCGGCTGCGGCGCACTCAGGGCATACGAGAGCGGGCTGCGCCGCATGAGGGGTATGGGAGGGTGGCCTCCGCGTCATGCAGGGAAAGGCCCGGTCCTGGCACCGATTATGTAAACTTGGGGTCAGACCCCGAAATCAACGGCAAAATCAAGTCGGCGTATGAGCCGGACATGCCCTCCTCCCCTTCCAACCCAAACCCCCGCCGCAACTCAGCCATCACGCGCTCGGCCTGAGCAGGCTCCTCGTTCGTCACCTCGAACTCCAGGAATGTCCCCAACCCATCGACTTCGTCCAGATGAATCCGCGCATCAGGAGTAAGAAACAGGTGCCGCTTCTTACGGACCACACACAGGACCCCGAGTGCTTGCACAAGGGCCTCTTCCAATCCGGGAGCACGTGAAAGCGCGAACCGTTGATACGAGCTCCAACGGTCCCCCTTCCGGTCCGGACGTTCATAGATGATGAGCTCGGCGTCACCGGCCCCGTCACGCCGAATCTTCATTCTGCCGCGGGGAACAACCAGGTATGTGTCTTCTTGATTCAGAATACCTTGGGATGCAGCTCCGATCCTGTGGGCTGCCTCACAGGCAGTGGAAACGCTCGATATCCGGCACTTCAGCTCAAGGTTGCGGGGCATGGTGGCTAAGATTGCGCCGGGATCTGACCCCATCCGATTGACGATTGTCAATGGTCGATAGACTATTGACAATTGGTTCGGGTCTGACCCCTGCACACGCGCTAGCGGCTGATGTCCAGGATTTCATATTTGAGGATTCCTACGGGAACCTTGATCTCCACAGACTCCCCTTTCTTCTTCCCCAACAGCGCCTTGCCGATGGGCGAAGTGACGGAGATCTTGTTCATCTCAAAATTCGATTCCTCAGGGGAGACTAGGAGGTACTCGCACTGCTCTTGAGTCTTGAGGTCTTTCAGCTTGACCTTGGTCAGGATGTAGATCTTGTCATTCGGAAGGTCTTTCGCCTCTATGATCTTGGCCCGGGCCAGAGTGCCCTCGAGCCTGGCGATCTTCATCTCGTGGTGCTGTTGCTCTTCCTTGGCGGCATCGTACTCCGCGTTCTCCGAAAGGTCGCCGTGCCCGCGGGCTTCGGCGATCTTCGCGGCGATGGACTTGCGTCCCGTCGTCTTCAGTTCGCGCAACTCCTGCTCCAGCTCCGACAGCTTCTCGCGTGTCAGGTACACCGATCCATTAACCCCGTCGCCTTGCATAAGCACTCCTCCCACGATCCGAAAAGGCAAAAAGAATAGCCATCATCCGCCGGGCGAATGGTGGCTATGCACAATACTCGATTCATTACCAACAGATGCAATGTACGATAACCGCGGACCGAAAGTCAAGTGGAAAGTGGAATTACTCGGCTTTCCTCTTGTCCGGGTCCTGCAGGATCAGGTGTCCTAATTTGTCCCGTTTGGTTTTCAGGTAGCGCTCATTGTGGGGGTTCGGGCCCATTTCCAGGGGGAGGCGTTCCACAATATCCAGTCCGTAACCGCCGAGCCCCACCATCTTCTTGGGATTGTTGGTCAGGAGGCGGATCTTGCTGATTCCGAGATCGCGAAGGATTTGAGCGCCGAAGCCGTAATCGCGAGGATCCGGCAGGAAGCCCAGTTTCTCATTCGCCTGTACGGTATCCAGCCCCTCGTCCTGCAACCGGTATGCCTTGAGCTTGTTTGCCAGGCCTATTCCCCGCCCTTCCTGGCGCATGTAGACCAGAACTCCGTTGCCGGCCTTTTCGATCATCCTGAGCGCGGCATTCAATTGCTCATTGCAGTCGCACCGGGATGACCCGAACACATCACCCGTGAGGCACTCCGAATGGACGCGGACGAGTGTCGGTGCGTCGCGGCGTATCTCACCCTTGACCAGTGCAATGTGTTCCTTGCCATCCAGTATTCCCCGGAAGAGGTGGAGAATGAACTCTCCATGCCGGGTCGGCAACTTGGTGGTAACCACGCGCTCAATGAGGCGTTCGCTTTTCATCCGGTAAGCGATGAGGTCCTTCACGGTGATAATGCGCATGTCGAATCGGTGCGCCAGGACAAGCAATTCAGGCACGCGCGCCATCGATCCGTCCGGGTTCATAATTTCGCACAGGACTGCCGCCGGGCTCAATCCGGTGAGACGGCAGAGGTCGATGACAGCCTCCGTATGGCCCGCGCGCCTGAGAACCCCTCCGTCGAGTGCACGCAACGGGAAAATGTGGCCCGGGCGGGCAAGGTCTGCGGGGACGGTCTCGGGATTTGCCAGGGCGCGTACGGTGGCCGCACGGTCCGCCGCCGACACTCCGGTGCTCGTTCCGACAATCACGTCGACGGAAACCGTAAAGGGGGTCTTGTGGAGTGACGTGTTCGTGTCGACCATGAGATCCAGTGCCAGTGCCTCAGCACGTGCGGACGTCAACGGAGCGCAGATGATCCCGCGTCCATTTGTCGCAAGGAAATTGATAACCTCCGGGGTGACGAACTCGGCCGCGCACACGAAGTCGCCTTCGTTCTCGCGGTCTTCATCGTCCACGACGATCAGGATTTTTCCCGACCGGAAGCTTTCGAGAGCATCTTCTATCGTGTCAAAGGCCCGGGTCACTTCTGGCACCTGCATGGTTCGCCGCGCTTATTTCTGGGGAACGTCGCCTTCGCCGATAATTGCCGTCACGGCCGAACGGTCGACCTTCAATTTGACGTTGTCCGCCACCTGCACGAGCAGGGTTTTCTCCTCGACACCCGCCACGACCCCGTGGACGCCGCCGGCGGTCACGACTTTGTCGCCCTTCTTCACTGCGTCCAGCATCTTCTGGCGTTCTTTCTGCCGTTTCTGCTGGGGGCGAAGAATCATGAAGTAAAAGATGGCAATAATCAGTGTAAACATGATCAGCGTGCTGATCAGACTTCCTTCGGGACTGCCGCCCTGCGGCTGTGCCATGGCGAGAAGAGTGTGTGCGTTCATAAGTGCCTCCAATGCAATTGATCAGTTGTCCGTAGTGTTGCTTTCATCCGTGATTTCGGCAAGCGCGGCAAGCGTTGCCGCCTTCCACATTCCGAACCTGTTTCCGAGAATCGCTTCCCGGGCGCTCCGCACCAGCCCGAGGTAAAAAGCCAGGTTGTGCATCGATGCCAGCTGAAGCGCCAGAATCTCGCGTGCTTTCGCCAGGTGTCTCAGATATGCCCGCGTGAACGTGCGGCAGGCATAACAGGAGCATTCGGCATCGATGGGCTCGAAATCATTCGCGTAGCGCGCATTGCGCAGGTTCATCCGGCCGTGCCTCGTGAAGACCATTGCGTTGCGTCCGTTTCGCGTCGGCATGACACAGTCGAACATATCGATGCCCCGCGCAATGCCCTCCAGTATGTTCTCCGGCGTGCCGACGCCCATCAGATACCGGGGTTTTTTTTCGGGCAGAATCTCCGCGCAGACCTCCGTCATCCCGTACATGATCTCCACCGGTTCGCCCACCGAGAGCCCGCCGATGGCGTAGCCGTCGAAACCCATCTGCACGAGTCCGTGCGCCGACTCTTCGCGCAGGTGCCTGAAGACGCTTCCCTGCACGATGCCGAAGAGTGCCTGGCCATATCCATAGAGGGGCTGTGTTGCCCGGCCCCGTTGCAGGCATCGCTCCGCCCACCGGAGTGTCAGTTGATGCGATTTGGCCGCATAACCCTCATCGCACGGATAGGGCGCACACTCATCCAGCACCATCATGATATCGGAGCCGAGCGACCGCTGTATGTCGACAACGCTTTCAGGCGTGAAGCGGTGAGAAGATCCGTCCAGGTGTGAACTGAACACCACACCGTCTTCGTCGATTCCCCGCAGGTCGGAGAGGCTGAAAACCTGGTATCCACCGCTGTCGGTCAGGATCGGGTGCGGCCAGGCCGCGAACCGGTGCAGGCCGCCCGCTTCTTCAATGATGCCGCAGCCGGGGCGGAGATACAGATGATAGGTATTGCCAAGAATTATGTGCGCGCCGATCTCTTCGAGTTCGCGCGGTTCTACAGCCTTGACGGCGCCCTGTGTTCCGACCGGCATGAATATCGGCGTGGGAACGATGCCATGATCGGTGACAATGCTTCCTGCACGGGCAGCGCCGTCCGTATGTTCCAGAATGTAATTCAACTGTTCAAATTATGAAAAACAGGAGGGAAAAGCAACGGACCTGCCTGATGGCTCCCGATGCATCAGCGATTCCGTTGCGTCATGGCTTCCACGGCATGAGCGCTTCCACTGCATCAGGCCCCAGCGGCAGTCTTCCGTGAATGCCGGCGCGAGAGGAGCACAACCACCAGGGCGCAGAGGACGCCCCCCAATGCATCGGCAAGCCAGTCGAAGAAATCCACCGATCTCCCCGGCACGAAAATCTGATGGATCTCATCCGAGGCGCCGTACAGTGCGATCAGGAGCACTGTGACAGATGCCGCGTGGGAATGCAGTCGCGGGAACAGTTCCTTGACCCTCAATGCCCGGTAGATAAGGAGTGCAAGCACAAAGTAGACGCCGAGGTGAGCGAGTTTATCGAATTGGAAGATATCCGGCGCCTGCAGCTCGTTCCCGGGAATCGAAGACACGATGAAAATCAGGACCGCCCAGAGAACCGGAGGGACGAGATAGCGGAGCCTGAGAGAACCGGCTGAAGGAGTATCGGTCATGAGGCCAGGGCCTTCAGCGCGTCCGGAATATGAGCAAGAATGTCCGTGGCCAGGATACTCCGCTCGCCAAAGTGCGCGGCGGCACTATCCCCCGCTTTGCCGTGTAGGTACACGCCTGCATAGGCCGATGCAAAGCTCGGCATGTGCTGGCCGATCAATCCGGCTATGATGCCACCCAGCACGTCGCCGGATCCGATCGTAGCCATGCCGGGGTTGCCCGTGCTGTTCACGATTGCAGTCCCATTGTACGCTGTCACCGTCGGAGCACCTTTCAGAACAAGTATGCTCCGGAGTGTGCGGGCAGACTTTCGCGCTGCTTCCACTCTCAGCCGGTCGTGCATGGCACTATCCCCTCCCACAAGACGCGAGAGTTCTCCCGTATGAGGAGTGAGGATTGTCGGGGACTTTCTTCGCTTGAGGATTGCCGTCTTCCCGCTCATTGCGTTCAATCCATCGGCATCCAGCAGAAGCGGACAGGGAATCTCCGCAACGAGCCGATGCACGAGGCGGTCGGTCTCTTCATGGCGGGAGAGTCCCGGACCGAGTACCACGACATCGGCCCACGAGAGTCGTTCGACGATTTCGGCGAGCGCTGCGATCCCGAAGGTGCCGGATGAGGTCTCAGCACACGGCGTGAGGATTACATCCGTGAGCTTCCGCACGAGCATGCCGTGGATCGACGCTGGCACGCACAGCACTACGGCACCCGCACCGGTCTTCAGCGCTGCGAGAGCGGTGAGCGCAGGCGCTCCGGTGAAGTTCCTCGATCCTGCGATGACCAGCACCTTCCCCACGCTGTACTTGTGCGCGTTGAAGGGGCGTTCTGGCAAAAGCGCAGCGATATCCCTCCCCTCCACAAGGTAGGTCGGGTCTTTGGGGACCCGGATGGCCTCACGGGGGATACTGATGTCCGCCACACGCACCAGGCCGCTGCATGCACGCCCACCCCCGACACACTGCCCGATTTTCAAGCTTGCCATCGTCACCGTCAACTGCGCACGCACGGCATCCCCCGGGACTTCTCCGGTGGTCGCTGCGACGCCGGAGGGAATATCCACGGCCACAACCGGACAGGCACGCCGGTTGATCCACCCGATCATCCTTTTCGCGATCCCCTCCGGCACTCCCGAGAAACCGGTACCAAAAATCGCATCCACCACAAGGTCGGCATCGTCGAACGAACGGAGCGCGGTTCTTCCGGCAAGACGCACGATCTTGAGACGCCCCTTGGAGGTTGCCTCCATTTTCCGGAGAATCCGGAAATTCACGGCAGCATCCCCGGCGAGTTGTGCCACAGGCGGAAGCAGAAGCGTATGCACCCGTGCCCCGCGGTTTGCGAGGTGGCGTGCGATGACGAACCCGTCTCCCCCGTTGTTTCCTTTTCCACAGACAACCACAACGTGTTTCCCCGACTGATCACCGAACTCTTTCGTCAGTTCATCCACGCAGGCGCGTCCGGCGTTCTCCATGAGCAGGAGACCGGGTATACCGAAGCGCTCGATCGCGGCCCGATCGAAGCCCCGCATCACCTCCGCAGTTGCCAGCAGCTTCATAGCGCGTACTCGATCAGAAGAAGGGTGAGGTGACATCAATGATGGTCGATGGAAACAGACCGAGAAACACGAGAGCGACGATCGCGAAGCTGAGGGCGAGAACTCCGGGGAAGAACAGTGTCACCTCCCGGTCCGCCTCTTCCGGCACGAAGTACATCATCACGACCAGGCGGAGATAGTAGTACACAGAGACAACGCTCATGATCACGCCGAGGATGGCGAGCCAGGTATAGCCCGACTCGATCGCGCCGACGAACACGTAATACTTCGAGAAGAACCCGGCGAAGGGGGGAATGCCGGCCAGTGAGAACATAAACGCCGCCATCATGGCAGAGAGCAGCGGAGTCCGCTTTGCGAGTCCGGCACAGTCACTGAACTGGAGATTCTCTCCCCCCGGCTGCTCGACGAGTGCCAGGACACCGAATGCGCCGATATTCATGAGCGTATAGGCGAGCACATAGTAGAGCACGCCGCCGGCGCCGACGGTGTTTGCGGCAACGACACCCACGAGGATGTACCCGGCATGGGCGATGCTGGAATACGCAAGCATGCGTTTGACGCTGGTTTGTGCGAGTGCTGCCAGGTTGCCCAGGATCATTGACGCAGCCGCCGCACTTGCGAGGATCTGGCGGATCAATCCCTCGTCCCGGAGAACCGATGGCGCGAAGATAAGGAGAAGCGCAGAGAATGCGGCGGCCTTACCGCCCGTAGCCATGAAGCCGCTCACCGAAGTCGGGGCGCCTTCGTACACGTCGGGGGCCCACATGTGGAAAGGCACGGCGGCGATCTTAAACAGCAACCCCGTGAGCAGCAGGCCGAGCCCTACGGTGAACACCGGTGTTCCGGCAAGTGAGGGGACGGCGTTTCTGATGGCAGCGATGTTGGTCGTTCCGGCCGTGCCGTAGAGCAGAGCGATTCCGTACAACAGGAAACCCGTGGCAAACGCTCCGAGCAGGAAGTACTTCATGCCGGCTTCGTTGCTCAGCGTGCTATGGCGTGCAATCGCGGCAAGCACATAAAATGCGACCGACATTGTTTCCAATCCGAGGAAAAATACGACGAGGTCATTCGCCGCCCCCATGAGCATCATGCCCAGCACGGCAATGGCGACGAGGGCGTGGAATTCCCCCTTCACGGTGCCGATTTTGCGGAGGTACCTCGACGAGAGCAGCACGCTCAGTGCGCCACCCGTGCAGAACACCATCGAGGTGTAGTTGGCAAATCCGCCGGTCATGACGGTACCCCCGAACGCGAGTCCGCTCCAGGAGGTGTTCATGAACGCCACAGTGCCCGCAGCGAGAAAACCTATGAGAGCAATCCACCGGTCCACTTTCTCGCCGTTACGCATTATTGTCTCTACGATCAGAAGAATCAATGCGGTGACAAACAACATGCTGATCGGCCCGACCGCAAGGATGTCTGCAAATGTCACTGGGATGCTCATTGAATTCTCATTCACTTTCGACAGAACCGCACAATTGTTCAGCGCTTTCCGCCTGCCGCTTCTACCGGAGGAACAACCACCAGATTGCGACAAAAATCGGCATCAGCACGGGAACCGAATACTTGACAATGTAGCCCAAGAAACTCGGGCACTGGATCCCCGCCTGTTCGGCGATGGATTTTACCATGAAATTCGGACCGTTGCCGATGTAGCTGCAGGCCCCGAAGAACACGGCGCCGAGCGAGATGGCCTGTACGTGCAACGGATGGTTCGCCAGCAGCGCGCTCACCATGATCTGTTCCACCGAGACATTCCCTTCTTTGACAAGATCAAAGTGATATTGCACCAGTGACGCGAAGGTTGCGCGGATTTCCTGGGCATGTTCGCCGGTGAGTCCGGCGAGTGCCGCACCCTTTGTCGCGATCAGATGTTGCACACCGGTTACAACGTCGGCGTTGACGAACAGTCCCACTGCCGCGCTCAGAAAGTTCAAGTAGGTCGGGGCGTTGTCAAGAAACGCCGAGAGAGACCCTGTCCCAAAATAGAACTGTCCCGGGGTCACGATTCCCAGTGCAGCGGCATTCAGTTCCAGCCAATCCAGGGCGGGAATCATCGTGGCGAAGATGCCTGCAAACAGCACCGCAACTTCTTTGATCGGGATGAAGTTGAAGTTGTTCTTCTGATGGATGTCATGTTTTGTCGTAAAGTACGAGCCGGCGGCGGCGAGTATCATCAGCACTTCACGGACCAGCGGCGGCTCGGTGATGAAGACCGCGACAAGAATCAGGGCAAGGAAGAACAGATTATGCACGCCTGAGGCTGACCCTTCTTCATGCGCGCTCTCCACGCTCTTCCGCGCGGCAGCCGAGAGACGGCGGTAGCTGAGGAGATCCATGACAAAGAAAACCCCCAGCACAAGTGTCATGGCCACCAGCCAGGGGAACCAGGACCGTTCCAGGACCCAATAGAACGGGACGCCCCGCAGATAGCCGAGGAACAGCGGCGGATCGCCGATAGGCGTCAACGCCCCGCCCATGTTGCTCACGATAAAAATGAAAAAGACCACATGGAACGGACGGACCCTGTAGCGGTTTGCCCGCAGAAACGGCCGGATGAGGATGATGGAAGCCCCCGTCGTCCCCACGAGATTTGCCAGCACGGCCCCGATTGCCAGAATGAATACGTTCGCCAGGGGGCGTGACTTGCCCCGGATCTGGATATGAATCCCACCGGCAACGACAAAGAGCGCGCCGATCAGCGCAATAAAGCTGATGTATTCCAGCAGCGTGACCAGCAACCTGTCCGCGTGCCCGAGCCCGATGATATAGTACCCTGCGACAATAGCTCCGAGACCGAACGCCACGTAGGGGTAGTTGTGCTCCCACCAATGGCGATTGATGAAAGGGACGATGGCGATTGCGAGCAGGAGCGCGACGAACGGAATCACCCAGGCCACATGCACGGGTACCGCGTGCGAGGACGACCCCTCACTGGCAAGTGCCGGCAGGGGCAGAAGCACGGCAAGCTCAACCGCGCGCAGTGCGATGCGGGCCGGAGACTTCACCGTTCTCTCCGTGCATCGGACGGATTCTCTCCCACAACACCCCCCACGGTGAGGCGTCGTGCCTCTTCCAGCTGATGCACAACGTGTCTGGCAGCCACCGCACTTTTATCCAGGAACGTCTTAGGATAGACACCCAGCCAGACGATGAGGAGGACCACAGGCACGAGCACAGCCCATTCGCGAGCGCCGAGATCCTTGAGCGACCGGTTCTCGGGATTTTCCACGCGGCCGAAGAACACCCGCTGGTAACTCCAGAGGAGATACACTGCGGCAAGGATCACACCGATTGCAGCAACAATGGCATACCAGGGGCTGCCGAGGAAGCTGGACTTGAAAGCGCCGACGAGAATCAGAAACTCGCCGACGAATCCGTTCAGGCCCGGGAGTCCGACGGATGAAAGCATCACGATCATATAGAATGTTGCGAATACAGGCATGATTTTCGCCAGCCCGCCATAGTCACTGATCATGCGCGTATGGCGGCGCTCGTAGATCATGCCCACCAGAAGGAAGAGCGCTCCGGTGGAGAGCCCGTGGTTCACCATCTGGATGATGGCGCCCTGCATCCCCTCCTCGTTGAGTGCCAGGAGCCCGAGGACCACGAACCCGAGGTGGCTCACGGAGGAATACGCGACGAGTTTCTTGAGGTCGGGTTGCACCATCGAGACCAGCGCGCCATAGATAATGCCGACGACGGCGAGGATCGCCACATACGGGAGAAACGTGAACGTGGCGGATGGAAAGAGCGGCAGGCAGAATCTCACGATCCCATAGGTACCCATTTTCAGCAGCACCCCGGCGAGGATCACGCTTCCCGCCGTTGGAGCCTCAACGTGCGCATCAGGCAACCACGTATGCAGCGGGAAGATCGGGACCTTGATGGCAAAACTTAGCGTGAAGGCGAGGAACATCCAGGACTGAATCCCGGAGGGAATTCCGGGCGCGATGGCATAGAGCTCCAGGAGGTTGGTGGTGAAATGTCCTCCCTGCAGCGTTGATGCGTAATAGCCGAGCCAGATAATCGCGATGAGCATCACAAGGCTTCCGGCCATAGTGTAGATAAAGAACTTCACTGCCGCATAGACCCGTTCCTTGCCCCCCCAGATGCCGATGATGAAATACATCGGGATGAGCATGAACTCCCAGAACACGTAGAACAGCAGAAGATCGAGCGACATAAAGACCCCGAGCGTCCCGACTTCCAGAAGCAGCATGAGTGCCACGAACCCCTTGACCCGCTCCTTCACGGAGTCCCAGGATGCCAGCAGCGCGATCGGGGTCAGGAAGGTCGTCAGCACGACAAGCAGGAGAGAGATGCCGTCGACACCGAGATGATAGCTCACGTGCAGAGAGGGTATCCAGAGCGTCTTTTCGACAAACTGCATTCCTTCTATTGCCGCATCGAACCGGACGAAGAGGAGCACCGAGGCGGCGAACGTGAGCAGTGCTACGGTGAGGCCCGTGACTTTCACAGCGCGAACGCCGGCGGTTGGCAGCGCCGCGACGGCACATGCGCCGAACAGCGGCAGGAACAGGATCAGGCTCAGGAGGTAATAATCAGTCATATCGGTATCGGGTCAATTGGCCTAGTGTCAGTGTGCCAGAATCCACGCGAGGATCGCGACGACGCCTACAAGGAAGACGAGGGCGTAACTTTGTATGAAGCCTGTTTGTACCAGACGGACTGTTCTGCCGACCACCGCAGTCACGCGCGCGATGGCGTTCACGGTCCAGTCGATCATGTGCACGTCCACGACCCGCCAGAGCAGCTTCTCGGAGCCGGTCACGATCGGCTTCACAACCGCTGCATCATAGATCTCATCGACATAGTATTTGTTCAGGAGCGTCGTATAGGCCCACCGCACCTTGTGGCTCAGGGTTTCGGGAACCTCTTTCTTCTTCAGATACCAGCTGCGGGCGATGAAAATGCCGGCCAGCGCAACACCCACGGACATTGCCATGAGGACGTATTCGAGTGCGTGATTCTCTGCGCCTGCGTGCGGAAGGCGGTCGAGCGCAGGCCTGAAGACAGGCTCGAGCCAGTGCTCAATCGCATTCCCCCCGCCGAGGCTCGCGGGCACGCCGACGATTCCGCCGACAACAGAGAGGACGGCCAGGATAATCAGCGGAACGGTCATTGTGCGCGGCGCCTCATGCGGGTGCGTGCCGCTTGTCCATCGGGCGTCACCGTCGAACGTCAACGACACAAGCCGGAACATGTAGAACGCCGTAAGCGCGGCGCCCGTCAACCCTATCGCCCAGAGAATTCCATGGCCGCCGGCGAAGGTCCGCCAGAGAATTTCATCTTTGCTGAAGAATCCCGAGAAAGGGAAAATCCCCGATATGGCGACCGCACCCGCGAGAAATGTCCAGTAGGTCACGGGCATCGGACCCTTCAGGGCGCCCATTTTCTGGATGTTTTGTTCGTCGTGCATCGCATGGATGACGGACCCGGCGCCCAGGAAGAGCAACGCCTTGAAGAACGCGTGGGTCATGACATGGAAGATGCCTGCGCTGAAGGCCCCCACGCCGAGCGCGAGGAACATATATCCCAGCTGGCTGATCGTGGAATACGCGAGGATCTTCTTGATGTCATTTTGCACAAGGCCGATTGTCGCGGCGAACAGGGCGGTCCCTGCGCCGATCATCCCGACCACCTGCAGCGAGACCGGGGCGAGGGCAAAAAGGAGCGAGCAGCGGGCAACCATATAGACGCCGGCGGTGACCATGGTGGCCGCATGGATGAGGGCACTGACCGGAGTCGGACCGGCCATCGCATCGGGCAGCCAGACGAACAGCGGGATTTGCGCGGACTTCCCCGTTGCCCCGAGAAAGAGGGCGAGCGTAATTGCCACGAGCACCGGCGAGCCCACGTCGAATTTGCCGGCCTGGCCGAACACCGATTGGAACTGCAGGGAACCGAACGTCATGAAGATCAGGAACATGCCGATGAGAAATCCGAAATCGCCGATGCGGTTCACAATAAACGCCTTCTTGGCCGCGTCCGCTGTGGTGCCCTTCTCGAAGTTACGGTCATACCAGAACCCGATCAGCAGATAGGAGCAGAGGCCGACCCCCTCCCAGCCGAGGAACAGGAGCAGGAAATTGTCGGCGAGGACCAGGTTCAGCATTGCAAACACAAAAAGGTTCAGGTATGAGAAGAAGCGCCAGAAGCCCGGGTCGCCGTGCATATAGCCGATCGAGTAGACATGGATCAGAAAACCCACGCCGGTGACGATCAGGAGCATTGTGACGGAGAGCGGATCGACCTGGTACGCCACCGCCGATTGAAGTCCGCCGGCGGAAATCCAGGGGAAGAGCGTGAGCACGTGTGTGCGGTTATCGGCGGGGAGCGTGAGGAGTTCTTGCAGCAGGATACAGCCGAACACGAACCCTGCCCCGACCGTGGCACTGCCGACCAGTCCGATGAGCCACTCCTTCTTCAGGTAGCGGCCGGCGAGGCCATTGAGGAGGAACCCGATCAGCGGGAGAAGAACGGCAAGGGGGGCAAGAGCGATTGTGGTCATCACCACTTCAGGATATTGATGTCGTCAACGTTCACTGTCTGCTTGTTGCGGTAGAGGGCGATCACGATTGCCAGTCCGACGGCAGCTTCGGCAGCCGCCACGGCCATGACGAAAAAGACGAGCGCCTGTCCGGTGATATCCCCGAGGAACGCGGAATAGGCGACCAGTGTCAGGTTCACCGCATTGAGCATAAGCTCGATGCTCATGAACACCACAATCACGTTCCGGCGCGAAATCACGCCGATCACGCCGATGGCGAAGAGCACTGCACTCAATCCCAGGTAGTATGGCAAGGGCACGGACATGTGAAGTCTCAGGGAGTATGTTTCTTGGCCAGGATAAGAGCGCCGATCACTGCCGCGAACAACAGCATTCCTGTCGCCTGCAGCGGCAGCAGGAAGCGGCTAAAGAGCGCGAATCCCATGCTTTCCACGGTTCCGATGGTTGCTGCATCGGGGTGCATGGGCTGAATGCCGGAAGTCACATGCGTTTCCATGAAGAGGTAGAGCATTTCAAGGGCGAAGGCCAGCACGACACCCGAAGCCATGAGTGTCCGCATGGTGAAACGTTCCACCAGTTTTTCCTCGTTGCCCAGATTCAGGAGCATGATCACGAAGACCACGAGCACCATAATTGCGCCCGCATAGACCGCGATCTGCAGCACTGCGAGCATCTGTGCCCTCAGGAGAAGGTAGAGGCCCGCGAGACAGAAGAAACTCCCGATCAAGCTGACCGCGCTATTGATGGGATTGCGCTGCAGAATCATCGCAATAGCGGTCGTGACCGCGGCGGAAGCGAGGAACACGAACACCAACAATTCAGTGATCACGCCGGAAACCTTCTGAAAGATGCACTGCGTTGCGTCAATTTTTTATAGTAAGAGAATTCCTTAAGAGAAGCAAAACCACGGGGGTCGCTTTGCATCCGCAGTTCGGGCCCGTTGAGCCAGGATATTTGCTCCGGTGCGCCGGGGATGCATTTCCCCGCTCACCGGAAATAGTAGTGAAACCCGAGCTGGGGCAGAGGTAACACCGTCCCGTCACTGAAATAGGTAAAGAGCAATTCCAGGGTCGCATGGAATCCAGGGCCGGCATAGGCTTCGCCGCCCAGACCGACGCCCATGCGCGACGGGCCGTCCATGTCATTGTGGCCCGACTTCCCGCTATAGAAATGCGAACCGCCTGCAGCTGCGAAGAAACGGATGTTACGGGAGCGCGAAAGATCCACCTGGACCTCGCCACCAACGGAGTAGGACATGCGGTCATCGACTTTGATGATGCCGCCGACGATCTGATAGCTGAGGATCGACGGCAGATGGTGCCGGAAACTCAGGCCGACCCCGGTGGCCGGGCCACCCGAAAAGCCCAGACCGAACACATTCCTCGGCAGATCCTGCGCGGCGTCCCGGTCGGGCAGGACGACCTGTGCGGCCAACGGACCCGCGGCCAGGGTCAACGCAACGATCAGCAACAGTGCGGTTCTCATCGACGTCATCCGTTCTTGATCCATCGGTAGATTTCCTTGAGTTTCGGACTCTTTCCCGTGGAGAGGATACCGATTCTGAAGATCCTCCCGGCGGCCACCATGGCCAGGGAAATCGAAACTATCATGACTACGATCGTCAGCAGTATTTCCCAGAGCGCAGGCATCTGGATGGGGATGCGCAGGGCCATCATGGTCGGCGTGAGAAACGGAATGTATGTCAGAACCTTGATCCATGAGGCATCCGGGTTCTTCATAGCCGGCAACGCAAGAACGATCGGGAGTATCAGGAAGAGCACAAGGTACGACGTGATCTGCTGGGCTTCCTGCTCGGTGTTCAGCGGCGAGCCCGCAGCGATGAAGATCGCCGCATAGAACAGGTACCCAAGAATGAAGTAGATGAGCAGGAGAAACGCATGGCTGAGGTCGACCAATTGGATGCCGAACTGCAACGATCCGGCAACGGCAATAAGGGCCCAGAATCCCATCTGCGTCAACCCGAGTCCACTCAGCCCGAGCACCTTCCCGGCCATCAACTCCGTGGGGGAGCAGGAGGAGACCAGCACTTCGACAATCCGGTTGGATTTTTCCTCGATCACACTCCGCACGAGCATCTGTCCCGATGTCACGATCAGGAGGAAGAGCATCATCAGGAAGACATACGCAGAAAGGAACACGCGTTCGAAGCCCGCGTCTTCCCTCTTCCCTTCCTCGGAGATCTTCACCATGCGGACATCCAACTTGGGAGAAAGCTGGCGGATGACGTCGGGATCCAGGCCGAGTGCCTGCACCCGTTTCTCCGCGACGATGGACTTCAGGTTCTCCTCGATGCGTGCGACGATCGCAAAATCGCCCACGCTCTTCGAACGGTACTCGACCACGGTATCGCTCCCCCCCTGCGGAACGATGAAATAGCCGTCGATCGCATCCTCGGCGATCCGGCGGTTTGCGTCCTCCACGGCGGCGTGCAGCTCGATACCGCTGCCGACGGCCAGCGGCAGGACGATGTAGTTCGGCTGCTTGTTTTTCAGGAGGTACCGGCTCTGAAGGCGTTGCGCAAACTCCTCATAGACCTTTCCTGCCGGATCAATCACCCCGATCACCCGGCTCTCTTCATCCTCCTCCGACACGAACAACGTCGGGAGCACACCCATGCCGATCATGATCAACGGCGTAAAGAGCAAGCCGAAGAGGAAGATCTTGCTCTTGACTTTCTCCATATATTCCCAGCGGGCGACGGCAAGGATCTTCTTCATGCCGCACCCCCCTTCTCCGTTACGGCATCATGTGTCGCACCGACAGTGTTCAAAAATATCGCGTGCAGCGACGGCTCGAGCAGTTCCACCTTACGCAATTCCAGGCGGGGGTTGATTGCCGCAATCACGTCACGGGGTGTCACGCCGGGGAGCAGCTCCATCTCGGCGCTGTGCTCATATAGCATCACGTTCTGCACGCCGACCAGCGTGGCAAGGAAAGACCCGTCACCGTCGAAGTCCATGTGCAGAGAATTCTTACCGTACCGCTTCTTCACCTCGCGCACTGAACCTCCGAGCACCACACGCCCTTTGTTGATGAGACAGAGGGCGTCGCTCAGGCGTTCCGCCTGGTCCATCTGATGCGTCGAGAAAATGATCGCCTTTCCCTGTTGCTTCAGCTCGAGCAGAATATCCTTGAAGATGTTCTGGTTCACGGGGTCCAGCCCCGAGAAGGGTTCATCCAGCACAACGAAAGCGGGATCATGCATGACCGCTGCGATGAACTGAACTTTTTGCTGGTTCCCTTTGGAGAGTTCTTCGACCTTGCGTTGTGCCGACTGTTCCAGGCCGAGACGTTCCAGCCACGACATCACGATCGTTCTGGCCTTCGACCGCTGCATTCCGCGCAGTTCGGCGAAGTACAGAAGTGTGTCCATGAGCCGGCTCTTCTTGTAGAGGCCGCGTTCTTCGGGAAGATAGCCGAGCATATTGCGGGTGGCTTCGCTGAACGCCGCCCCGTCATAAGTGACTGTTCCGCTGTCGGGCTCCAGGATGTGCAATATCATGCGGATCGTGGTCGTCTTTCCGGCTCCGTTCGGTCCCAGGAGACCGAAGATCGATCCGCCGGGAACATCGAAGGACACGCCGTCGACCGCCACGACGGTGCTGAATTGCTTTCTCAGCAGTTGAACAGAGAGCATGCATTCTCCTTTGGGGGTCGCTCTATGGCGTCAAGCGATAGATCATGCGGGGGAACGGGATCGCCTCGCGCAGGTGATCCAGGCCGCAGATCCAGGACACGGTACGCTCGACGCCCAGCCCGAACCCGGCATGAGGCACACTCCCGAACCGCCGGAGGTCCAGATACCAATCGAAGGCCTCCTGGGGAAGGTTGTGTTCTTTGATGCGGGCGACGAGTGCATCGTAATCGTCTTCGCGCTGGCTCCCGCCGATAATCTCACCGTATCCTTCCGGGGCAAGCACATCGACAGCGAGTGCGACCCTGGGGTTGAGCGGATCACGTTTCATGTAGAACGCCTTCACCTCCGAAGGATACCGGTGTACCATGACCGGACGGTCGAACTGTTCGGAGACCACGGTCTCATCGGTGCCGCCCAGGTCGTTTCCCCACTCGAACGGGATACCCTTCTGATGGAGGATCTCAACGGCCTGATCGTAGGAAATGCGCGGGAACGGCCGGCGCACGCGTTCAAGCTTCGCAGTGTCCCTCTCCAGTGTTTTGAGCTCTGCACTCCTGTTTTTCAGAACGGTCTGGACGATGTGCTCGAGGAACTCCTCGGCGAGATCCATATTGTCGTCCAGGTCGTTGAAGGCTACCTCGGGTTCCACCATCCAGAATTCCGTGAGATGGCGGCGCGTCTTGGATTTCTCCGCACGGAATGTCGGCCCGAACACGTACACCTTCCCGAGAGCCATAGCTCCGGCTTCGCCATAGAGCTGGCCTGACTGGGTGAGGTATGCCTTGCCCAGATCAAAGTAATTGGTTTCAAACAACGTGGAAGTTCCCTCGCATGCCGCCGGCGTGAAAATCGGCGCGTCCATCAAGACGAAACCCCGGCTGTCGAAGAAGTCGCGGATGGAGCGGATCACTTCATGGCGGATGCGCATGATCGCGTGCTGCCGGCTGGACCGGAGCCAGAGATGACGGCGATCCATCAGGAATTCAATCCCGTGCTCCTTCGGCGTGATCGGATATTCGTGTGCGATATGGATGATGCGGATATCCGTGACATCCATTTCGAAACCGCCCGGGGCTCGCTGCTCCTGGCGGACCTTGCCGGTCATGGAGAATGATGATTCCTGTGTGAGCTCGTCAAACCTGTTGAACACCTCTTCCGGCACGGCCGCTTTTGCAAGGACTCCCTGAACAAGGCCGGACCCGTCGCGCATGACCAGAAAGCGGATCTTGCCGCTGGAGCGTTTATTGTAGAGCCAGCCATACAGGGTGAGAGTTTCGCCGATGTGGTGTGGCAGTTCCTCGATGGTAATCCGTTTCATACAATCGCCTTTGAACAGAACGGGGGGAAAACGCACAAATCGGGGTAAAGATACGCAAATAATCCGACAGGAGCAATCTGTCGCGGCGGTCAGGGCTGGGACAGGGTGGGACACGGCCGGGGTCAACACTATCGCGGGGGCAGGGTCAATAGTGGGACACGGCCGGGGTCAACACTATCGGGGGGGCATGGTCAAAGTGGGACACGGCCGGTGGGTGGACTGGCTCAGGGCTGAGTTGGTGACAGTATGGAGGGTGTCAGCTGAGGGCGAGCATTCGTTGAATCGGGACGAGGGCGCGCTCCATCAATGCCGGATCGAGGTCTATCTGGGGAGAACGGTCCACCATGCAGCGGTGGAGTTTTTCGAGTGTGTTGAGTTTCATGTACGGGCAGTTATTACAGGCACAGTTCGCCTCGGGTGGTGCTGGGATGAATTCTTTTGCGGGAGCCGCTTTTTTCATCTGGTGGATGATGCCAGGTTCAGTGGCGACGATGAAGCGCCTTCCTATCGAATGGGTGACGTGCCGCAGGAGGGCCGAGGTGGAACCGATAAAAGCCGCACGTGCCAGCACGGGTTCTTCGCATTCAGGGTGGGCGATGATCTCCGCATCGGGGTTCTCGATCTGGAGAGCCAGGATCTTCTTGATGCTGAATGTCTCATGCACGATGCACGAACCGTTCCAGAGGAGCATATCTCTTCCAGTCTTCTTGCTGAGGAACCGTCCGAGGTTTCTGTCCGGGGCAAAAAAGATCGGCTTCTCGGCAGGGATCTGGGAGATGATTTTCTCGGCATTGCTGGATGTGCAGATGATATCGCTTTCCGCCTTGACTTCTGCGGAGCAGTTGATATAGGTGATCGAGACGTGATCCGGGAATTGCCGTCGCATTTCGCGGAAAGCGTCGGCAGGGCATCCTTCGGCCAGGGAGCAGCCGGCATTCACGTCAGGTATAAGAACTTGCTTCGTCGGGCTGAGAATCTTGGCGGTTTCAGCCATAAAATGCACCCCGGCGAAGACGATGACATCAGCACTTGTCGACGCAGCCCGTCGCGACAGATCCAGACTGTCTCCAATGAAGTCCGCTATGTCCTGGATTTCCGGTTCCTGGTAATAGTGGGCAAGGATCACCGCGTTCATGTCGCGTTTCAACTTCGTGATCTTCGACAGGTATTCGTTGTTTGTCATATTCAATCTCAACTATTCCGGGTCATTCAATGCTCCCGGAGCATGCGCCGGGCAGCTTCCAGAACCTCGCTCACGGTAATACTTTCTATGGTCCCCGACCCACCCCTAATATAACAATTTCTCTCTCCAGGCGGTGCCCACTGCCGCGGATCTGTCGGACCGAAGAGCGACAGCACCGGCGTGCCCACAGCCGCTCCGACATGCATGATGCCCGTATCGTTGGACACAAGGAGATCTACCGATGAAAGGATTGAAGCAACCTTCCTAATTGGTTGATTCTCAATAAATTGCACTGGTATAGATAGATTCCTCCTGAGATCTTCCACTGGTTCATCGTCCATTGGTCCTTTGACCACAATGATGGCACAGCCGTCGTGCTGGTACAGGCTTTCAATTACCTTTGCGAAGAAAGCCGCCGGCCAGCGATTGGGTGCCTTCCCGGCGCCTGGATGGAATGCCACCACCCGTTGTGCTCCCGCCCTTATCGAATCAACTGCCGTGCTCCCATATGCGATCTCTTCGGGGGACAAGGTGAGCTCCAGCGATTGGTCCGGGACACCCAGGGAGATGTCGCGGCAGGTATCCATGTTCCTGAGGGTCTGATGCCGTTCAGGCTTGTCCGCCCAAGCCAGGGGGACTGGATGGGTGTACAGGAAGGCAGCCGGGTTTTCTTTTCCTTCCAGCGAACCCGGGCCGATCCGCCACCGGGCCCCCGAAAGGTATGCCAGAATATCGCTCGTCAACGACATGGAGACAGTCGAAGGAACAATCGCCAGATCGAACCTGCATGCGCGCAGAGAACCGATAAACTTCCGCAGCGCCCTGATTCTGATCCATTTGCCCGGGAGAAACTCGCGCTTGTCATACTTGATGACGCCGTCCAGGAGACGGTGGTGGAGCATGACCTCGTGATTCACGGGACTTGTCATAAGGATAAGCCGGCATTCGGGAAAGCGGCTACGGAGTACTCTGAGGAGGGGGACAACACAGAGCATATCCCCCAGCTGGTTGTGCTGACGTACCACAAGGATGGAGTGAACCTGTGCCGGGTCGATGGGCGAGCTCTTCCCCGTGCGCACAAGAGCGCGGCCGAGAGCAACCGCCAACCGTTTTACTCTGGCTTCACCCGGACGCAGCAAGGAGGAAAACGCCATCGTCAGGACGACTTGGGAGGTTCTTCAGGTGATCGTTCCGGGGGACTCTCGAGATCCTCAAATTGGGCATCCTGGATGTTCTCCTCCAGGAAGTCATCGGGCGGCCGGGGCGCTGCGGGATCCGGCGGTGTTGCGCCGACATCCTCTTCCGGGCCGGTGGTGCGCTTGATGTTCATGAACGAACGGAAGATGCGGAAGGCCAGCCAGGCAATCACCGCCAACAGCACCACGCGAAGTATCGACATCTTTTCTCCTTTCAGGGTACCCGCCGCGGGTTGTAGTATTCCACGGGGGCGCGCGTCGGCCTGAAGATCTCACGTACAAGATCCTCGTAGTGCTCCTGGTTCCCCACAAAGTCAATCTCCGTCGAATTCACGATCAACAACGGGGTGGCTTTGTACCGGAAGAAGAAGTAGTTGTAGGCCTCTGCAAGGTCCTTTATATAGCGCTCACTCATGTACGTTTCGATTGAACGTGCCCGGCTACGGATGTTTTGCATGAGCCGCTCAACATTTGACTGCAGGTACACCACCAGGTCTGGTGTGGCGACGTTGTGCTCGATGCTCCCGACGAGCGTTTCGTACAGTTTCAGCTCTTCATCCTGAAGATTCAGATATGCAAAAATTTTGTCCTTCTCAAAAATGTAGTCCGTCACCAGTATCTGCTGGAAGAGGTCTCCCTGGTACAGGTTCCGCTGCTGTTTGTAGCGCGTCAGCAGAAAGAAAATCTGCGTCTGGAAGGCGTAGCGTTCAGGATCCCGGTAGAAATCCTTCAGAAATGGATTTTCCTCAAACTGTTCGAGCACAACCCGCGCGCCGATTGTTTGTGCAAGCTTCGTCGCCAGCGTGGTCTTGCCCGCACCGATCACCCCTTCTACCGCGATATGGTGCAGATCGCTGTGTGCCACAAGTTCTTCTATGGTTTCCTGCTTTGCCACGGGTGGTCCTTACCCTGGTGAGACCCTAGAGGAGGTGGAAAGAAGTCTTGACGACCCGTCCCTGATCGGCACAGGCCGCAGCAAGCTCCGTAATTGTCATCCCGTTCACCGGGTGGACAACATCCGGTGCAATTTCCCGGAGTGGTACAAGCGCGAAGCGGCGGTGTTCCAGGTCGACGTGAGGCACGGTCACCTGGTCGTCGCTATAGCTCAGCCCGTCATAGAGCAAAATGTCCAGGTCGATTTCCCGGGGACCCCACCGTTCGTGTGTGGTGCGTCCGAGACTTTCCTCGATCGCTTTCAGTTCCGGGAGCAGTTCCTGAGGACCGAGCGCGGTGGTCATTTCGGCTGCGGCATTCAGGAATCTCGGTTGATCGGTTTTCCCCCAGGGATCTGCTTCATAGACGGGCGAGAACCAGACCACGGATGATTCGCGGAGGGCCCGCAATTCCGCCGCCGCTTTCGTCAGGGATGCGAAGCGGTCACCCACGTTCGCGCCAAGTCCGATGAAGACGCGGTATGACTTCATCGTTGCTCCGTCAGTTCGACTTCCACGTAGTCGATTACGCCGCGGACGGGAGGATGTGGTTTGCGTATTCTCACCGTGACAACCTCCACATTGAAAAACTCACGCAGAAGTCCGCGGGCAATCACATGCGCGAGCGATTCCAGGAGATGGTACTTTTTCTCGAGCACCGTGGAACGGACAAACGCGTACACTTTTTCGTAGTCCACCGTCTTCTTCAGCGAATCCGCTTCGGCCGCAGGGAGAAAGTCCCCGTACAAATCCAGATCCAGCTCAAACTTTCCACCCAGGTTTTGCTCATCGTCCTGCACGCCATGGTAGGCATAGAAGGCCGCATTGCGTAGGCGCACAATTTGCAGCCCGACCACGGCATCCTCAATTTTTCGATCATGCAATATAGACATCGCTACTCCGAGAATCAAACGAGGACGTGCAAAGCGTGCTCTAGACGGCGCGCACAGGTCGTTTTCCCCAGCACTTCCATCAGTTCGAACAGCCCCGGCCCCGTGGACCGTCCGGTCAGGGCGAGCCGCATCGGATGGATCAGCTTCCCCGGGCCCACGCCCAGCTGTTCGGCTGTCTGCCGTACCACCCCTTCCACCGCATGTCCGGAAAAGCTTTCCAACCCCTTCAGCACATCCAGGACTGCACGAACGTATTTCGGACTTTCGGCCTTCCAGTTCTTCCTGCGGGCCTCTTCATCATAGTGATCCGGATCTGAGAAGAAAAAGTCGGCCGTTTCCTTGAAGTCGGTGAGCTTCGTCACCCGCTCTTTCGTAAGCCGGACGACCTGCTCCAGATACTGCTCGCTGACTCCCTTGATCCCTCCCTCTTCCAACACAGGCCGGACAACGCAGGCAAGTTCCTGGTCCGTCTTCGTGCGCATATAGTGCTTGTTGACGGAGTCCAGCTTGTCCAGGTTGAACACCGCGCCGGACTTCCCCACCCGCTCCAGGCTGAATTCCCCGATCAACTCTTCGGTCGTGAAGATCTCCCGTTCGTCGCCCGGATTCCACCCCAGCAACGCAATGAAATTCACAAGGGCGTCAGGAAGATAGCCCTTCTTTTGATAGTCTTCAACTGCAACATCACCCTGGCGTTTCGAGAGTTTTGAGCGGTCGGGATTCAGCAAAAGCGGAAGATGAGCAAAGACCGGTTTTTCCCATCCGAAATACTCATACAGGAGGATGTGTTTGGGGGTGCTTGGCAGCCACTCCTCTCCCCGTATCACGTGGGTGACCTCCATGAAATGGTCATCCACAACATTCGCCAGATGATACGTGGGATATCCGTCAGATTTCAGGAGCACCTGATCATTCACAAGATCGCTGGCAAATTCCAGTTGCCCGCGAATGACGTCAGCGAACGTGATCGTGACTCCATCCGGCACTTTCATCCGGATTGCGGCCGGTTCTCCGTTGTGCAAACGCCGTTCCACTTCCGCCGCATCAAGAAGGTCCGCTCGCCGTGCAATTGCCGGAGGAGTGCTTTCCTGCTCCTCGTCTTCTTCACGATCCACAAAATCGTAATAGGCTTTTCCTTCGCGCACGAGGCGTTCAGCGCACTCCTTGTAGAGCGTCAGTCTTTCCGACTGAATATAGGGGCCCTTGGGACCACCGATGACCGGGCCCTCGTCATACTGGAGCCCGGCCCATGCCAGTGTGCGGATCAGGTTCTCGACGGCACCCGGGACGAAGCGGTTCCGGTCGGTATCCTCGATGCGGAGGATGAACACGCCGCCATGCTTTCTCGCGAAGAGATAATTGTAGAGAGCGGTGCGCAGACCGCCGATGTGGAGGAATCCGGTTGGACTCGGGGCGAAGCGAAGTCGAATGTTCGGCAATGCCTGGCAATTATCCGATGATAGACATTCGTGACTGTGTTGCAGCCGTCGGTTTCAGCTAATTTAGCGAATGTCGAAGTGATTTGCCACCGCTCACCCCCTACCTGCGCTTCACGCTCATCAGATCTTCGACCTCATCCAGCACCTGGCCGTGTTCACTCAGTACCTGGAGGCTCAGTTTGCCGGCAGAAGTTTGAATCATCACGGCGTGGGCAAGCGGCGTGAAATAGAGCACGCTCCCGCTCCAGGGGGCTCTTTGCTGTGCATAGTAAGGCGCGCCGGCACCTCCTGATATGACGAACCAGGTCGGCAACTTGAGCGCCGGGTTGGGCGACAGCACGCCATCATCCAGTTTTCCATTGCCATCCAGATCATCCCGAAGAATGCCGACGCGGGTCGTGTCGGTAATGAGCATGCGATGATAGTTGTGCTCATCCGAGGCAAAGACAACGGCCACCTTGGGATTCAGGGCCAATTTCTCCCAGAGCCGGTTGCGGACCTCCAGCACCCCCTGTGCATACGGAACCGGGAGTCCCCGTTCGTCTACCCTGAATGCGCGGACCCGGTTGTCGCCATTGTACCACATTCCATCTCCGATGTGTCCGCCGCCCGGAAACGCCGGTTCATGCCCCAGGACGACAATGTACTTCACGTCGTCATCGACTTCACCTGATTCGAGTTCCCGCTCTATCCAGAGTAATTGGTCGGGAAGCAGGTAGCCCTCGGGCGAGCCACCGTAGTCCGGTATGCGGCTCTCGGCGGTCCACCAGTAGTTGCTGTTATACACAATAAACTTCACCGGCCCAAAGTGGAATGAATAGACATTTTCGCGATATGGCGGCATGCCGGGAAGTGGTGTGGGGGCATTCACCGGATGAATGAACTCCTGCGCAAAGACCGCCTCTGAACTGACGGAATCATACGGCCAGCGGTCCATGCCGATACCGTACCGGCTGCCATCGTCATAGATATGGAGGAGGGATTCATGATTTCCCATCGCTGAGTACACAGGGCGGCTGTGCACAAACGGCGCGATAGCCTGTTTGAAGCCCTTGCTCTGGAATCTGTAGCCGTCGGGTGAATTTGTGTGACCGGACATGACATCCCCGCCGAACAGCATGAATGCCGCACCCCGGCGGTACGCAACGGATGCGAGGGTACCCAGGACTCTTCTGTTCACACCCACGTAGGAAAATTCGCCGCCGCCTGCCGCAGCACGCGCATCCCCGGCGTAGGAGAAGCAAATCGGGTAATCGCCTTTCGGAGGAGCCGTATGAAACCCGATCCAGGGTGTCGTCGCGGTATCACTTTCGCTCCAGACGAAAAATCGATAGCGATACGATTGGGAAGCCTTCAGTCCATTGACCTTGATTTCGTGCCTGAGGGCTGCCGGGCCGCCCCGGTACCGGCCGATCCCTTCAATCTCCACCGAAGCGTACGCAGGGCGGTCGGTTTCTCCAGCAATCACTATCCAGTCGGGGTGGTCGCTCACGATCAGCCCCACCGTGGGTCCTTCCACAATCGATAGAATCGGCCGAATGCCCTTTGGTGTTAAACGAATCCAGACACGTGAATCGAAGTAGCCCGCGTTCACAGGCGTACTCCCCTTCGACTGAACGAGGTCCAGCCTGTACCCGAGGACGCCGGCATCCGTCCACCCGTTTGCATTCCACGTTTGTTTCGGGTCGAAGTAGGCGCGAACCGGGAGGACTCCCCTTCCCTTTTCTATCGCGACTGACTGACGGTAGCGGGGTTCAAGGTAGTCTGCATGGTCCGCATCGAAAAACGCGGGTCCTGCGTGGAGCCGTCCGTACAACGTGGTATCATGCAGATCCACGAGGAATGCATCCCCCTTTTCATCCGCACGTAACATGTTCACCGGTTGAAACTGCGTCCATTCCAGAGCGGCGAACTTCATCTCGCTTCTTGATGTGATTCCAGCTCCCTCGGGAGGTTTCACGGGAAGCCGGGTTTGCCCCGGGCTCGAATCAAGCATGCTAAGGAGCGAAAACAGCACGAGGCTGACGCGAACGAAGTGGGTCATGGGTTGAGCCTTTGCATGGGGAAGCCCTGGTTCATGCAGCCGGCGATGTTGTGCCGGCTTGCCGGCATAAACGGAATTACTGCAAGATACGGATACACGGACGCATGGTCAATGCTGCAACGATGCATTGTGCAACGATGCATTGCCCGCCGGGGTTCCCTGAGGTCATTCCTCGTTTCCGGGAATTTGTGTGTTCCAGGAATTTGTGGCAGTGTGTTATACCTCCTGATTTCTTTGTATCTTCCCTTGCACCCTGCACAATTGCGATCGCCACATGCCAACCCGGATCCAGTCAATCGACATCTTCCGCGGTCTTACCATTCTGACGATGGTCTTCGTCAACGATCTGGCGGGAGTCAGCAACATTCCCGGCTGGATGAAACATGCCCTCGAAGGCTCCAACAGTATGACATTTGTCGACGTAGTATTCCCGGCGTTTCTGTTCATTGTCGGGATGTCGATCCCGCTCGCGCTCGAACGCAGGCGAGCGAAAGGCGCCTCCGCCGGCGCACTCTGGAGCCACGTTCTGATCAGGTTTGCCGGTCTGATCGTGCTCGGAATCTTCATGGTAAACATCGGCCGCTTGAATCCGGATCTTACCGGAATGGACCGCCACGTCTGGTCCACGCTATTCTTTCTGGGTGCGATAGCCGCGTGGGCACAGCCCCCCGAACTCAGCGGGAAGAAGCAGACCGTCTGGCGGTTGGTGAGAATTGCCGGGTTTCTCCTTATCGCCGGACTCGCGGTTGTCTACCGCAGTGGGGATGCCGCGTCTCCCGGATGGATGCAGACTCAATGGTGGGGCATCCTCGGGTTGATCGGGTGGACCTATCTCATCTGCTCTGCCGCATTTCTTCTGTTCGGGGCGAACATCCCGGCCCTGACCGCATTGCTCGCGCTCTCCGTCTGCCTGTACATCGGCGACAGAGCCGGGGCGCTCGCCTTCCTCGGGCCGGTCAACGACGTGCTCTGGATCGGCGGGCATATCGGTGGACATGTTTCCATTGCGGCAGCGGGCATGATTGCCGGACTTCTGTTCGCCCCATTGTCACCGGCGCCGACGTCCGGGGGGAAGGTGTACTGGCTCATCGGCATGGCCGTGGCACTGGCCTGCGCCGGATACCTGCTGAGCCCACTTCACGGCATCTCCAAGAACATGGCGACACCAGCCTGGTCTCTGTACAGTGCTGCGATTTGCTGTCTTGCGTTCATCGTGCTCTACTGGATTGCCGACATCCGCCTGAGAGGGAGTCTCTTCAAGTTCGCCGAACCTGCAGGCGCAAATCCACTTCTGGCCTATATACTTCCTGACATATTCTATGGGATATTGGCCATCGTCGGAATTGAGCAGTTGTGGGGAGGGATCGGCTCAGGGATTCCGGGCATCGCCCGGTCGGTCGTTTTCTCCCTGGCGATCGTGTGGCTGACTGGAAGGCTTACTCGGCTGGGACTGAGGCTAAAGTTGTAGGGGTGGGGATGTTAGGCTTAAGTTAGGCTTTAAAGTCAGGCTTCAAAGTCAGGCTTTAAGGTTTGGGTTTTTGGGGAAGCTGCAGGAGGGGAGGAATTTAGGATTTTATTCTGGGGGGTCTGAGCGGGAGCCTCATCCAGGCAAGGCCGATGTCACGACGGGTGTGCCCCTTCCCCTCTCCTTCGACCCCGTCATAGAAAAGGGCCAACCGTTCCCCGAAACGGATGACGCTCGGGAGCCCGATCACCCGCTTTGACCATTTGCAGTTGCGGCCGTCCAACGCCACGGCCTTCTGCGACGGATCCCACTTCTCGATATCCTTCGACCAGTAGACCCAGATGGCATCAGTATACTCGTCATCTCCCTCGTACCATCCAACATGGTTTGTGAAGAGGAACCATGTATCGTTGGCCTCTTCATAATAGAGTGCGGCATTTTCGATCTGTTCTTCCAGAGGCAGGATCGGTTCGGGCGACATCACCCAGTTGCTGTCAAGATTCCGGGTCCTCGCTATGCCGAGTGTCCGCCTGATGGCACCATCGGTCAACACCGCTGCGCTGAAGAACTGCAGATACTCGCCATTGCGCTTGATAATCTGACCCGGACTGGTCGTATGGGAATAATACGTCCCGGGAACAGGACGGAGCGGAACGATGCCGCGCTGTTTTGTCCACGGACCGTAGGGCGTATGGCTATGTGCCTTCAGCGTCAGGTACGGCAGTGAGGGCACGCGTTCCGGCGGGGGCGAGGTGAACTGTGTTCCCAGGTAGAACATGTGCCATCCCGAGTCGTCCGCGACCGTGAGGCCATAGGAAGCACTCTTCGAGTCTTCCTCGCCTTCTTTTCCCAGGGCAAGCACGGGGCCGTCGACCTTCCAATTCAGGAGATCGGTTGAGCGGGCACGGACGGTCAGCCACCCTTGCGGTCCGGCACCGTCGTAGTGCATCAGGAAGTCGTTGCCTGCTCTGAAGACCCAGACATCCCGTGCACCATACAGATCGCAGCTGTCCGGACCCGATCCATGGCGAAGAACGACGCCATGGTCCCGGGCATTCAAGCGATGATCGGAATGCGGCCGTCTGTCGACGTACCGGCTGGTCGTCCCGCAACCTGCAAGCAGCAGTGCAGCGGTCAACAGCGCAAATCCTCCCACGTGATTCAAGGACGTCGCTGCGCGATGCCGGGGGGACCCGGGGAAATGCACGGGAGCGTGCGGGGTGTAAGCCCTTTCGAGGGCGTTGGCGACACTCTGGTTCATATCAAAGGCCGGGAGCTTCATCGGTATTCGCCTTCTCTTCATCTGCCTGCGGCAAAATGCCGCGTTGCTGCCGGAGATCCTCGATCTGCTTGAGGGGGCGCTCAAGTGCGCGGCGTCTCGTGGAGATCAGTTGCTGGTATTCTGACTGTGCATCTTCGATGCGCTTCCCCATTTTCTCAAACCCCGCAACGAACAGCTCCCATTGCTTGCCAAAATTGCCGAGCAGAGACAGGATTTGGGCGGCGGTCTGTTCGAGGTTGAAATTGTCCACCGCCTGCCGGACCACCGCGAGAATGGCATACAGTGTCAGGGGTGAACAGAGAATGATCTTCTGTCGCAGGGCGTCATCCATCACCGTCCGATCGTTCTCGTTGATGAACGCATAAATCTGTTCATTGGGAATAAAGACAAGCGCGTAATCGATGGTCTGCTCGGCGGGATTGACGTACCCGCGTCCCGTCACCTCTTTGATGCGATTCCGCACATCGGAAAGGAATTTCCGCTTCGCCGCCTGCCGGTCGACTTCGGCCTCGGCCTCGATATACAGCATATAGTTGTCAAGCGGGAATTTCACGTCCATATTCAGACGCCGATTCTGTGGGAGTAAGAACGTGAAATCCGGGATAGTGGTTCCTCCGGGAACCGCACGCTGCTTGACATAGTTGATGCCTTCGACGAATCCTGCCAGACGGAGCACATCTTCCGCCATACGCTGTCCCCATTGGCCACGGACGTCGCGGCTCGCGAGCGCGCGGCGCAGGTGCTCAGTGGTTTCACGCAGCCGTTCTGTCTCCCCGGCGGTGCGGCGGAGCTGATCGGTCACCTCGCCAAACTTCTGCTCCCGGTCCCGTTCGAGCCCGCCGACCATATCCTGAACGCTGGCGAGGTCCTTCTCGATCTGCATGAGTGACGCATCGATCAGTTCCTTTTTTCCTTCAAGATCCTTCTGGCCGGCCAGGGATTGGCGGGCGAGAGTCTCGTTTGCCAGGCGGAGGAATTCGTTGCTGTTCCGGGTGAGGGCATCGAGGGAGAGCGTACCGAAGGCATCTCTTACACGGTCAAGCAGGAGCTGCGTTTCGCGGGATCGTTGTTCGTTATTCTCCGCAAGCAATTGTGCGGCCACCTCCCGCGCGTGGCGTGCGTACAGCACACCGATGACAAGCACGATCAGCGCGCCCGCAACGGCACCCAGGATGAGAGCGAGAGTTGTGTCCACATCTACCACAGGGGAGTCATCATGCCCAAATATACCTTCATTCGTCCTGCAAATCAAGGAATCGTCGTTCGACTCGATCTATCAATCAGGCAACCAGGGAATCGAATCAGAACGCCCTCCAACGCTTCGCCCGGTGACCGGGAAAACCGGCCGGGCGCATTGACATCACGGGCGCAGATTTGTATCATGAGCATTGTCGCAACCGGAAGATCACACGCACAACACATCGGCGGAACCACTATGGACGCACTTGAGGCATTGTTCAGCAGGAGGAGCATCCGCCGGTATCTCGCCGGCGAGGTCGGCCCGAACGACCTCAAACTGATTCTGCGGGCGGCCATGGCGGCCCCCTCCGCCGGCAACGAGCAGCCGTGGCACTTCGTCATCATCCGGGATCGGCAGACTCTCATCGAGCTCAGTACGACCCATCGCTACGCTGAGATGGTCGCACATGCTTCACTGGCCATTCTCGTCTGTGCGGACATGAACATCGTGAAGCATACCGATTACTGGCCCCAGGATTGTGCGGCGGCAACGCAGAACATGCTCATTGCCGTACACAGCCTCGGTCTCGGAAGCGTCTGGGTGGGAGTGTATCCACGGCAAGCCCGGATGGACGAGGTTCGCCGGGTCATTGCCCTCCCGGAGAACATCATTCCGTTCAGCTTGCTGCCCGTAGGCTTCCCCGATGAGAAGAAGGCCGGCGCCGACCGGTTCTTGACAGAGAGACTACATGAGGACAAGTGGTGAACGAGATCCTGCCCCCGCCCGACGATGAACGGTGGATGGAATACGCGCTGAAAGAGGCCGGCCAGGCATTGCGACGCAAAGAAGTGCCCATCGGCGCGGTACTTATACAGGAAAACCGGATCATCGGACGCGGATATAATCAGACGGAGTCGCTCCAGGACCCGACCGCCCATGCGGAGATGATTGCGATCACTGCAGCGGCGACGCATCTCGGGAGTCGCCGGCTGGAGGGATGCACGCTGTACGTCACCCTGGAGCCATGCGCGATGTGTGCCGGTGCGATCGTACTGGCGCGCATTCCAAGACTGGTATTCGGCGCATTCGACCCCAAGGCCGGCGCGTGCGGCACACTGTACAATCTTGTTCAGGATGCCCGGCTGAATCACCGGGTGGAGATGGCGGGCGGGATCCTTGCGGAAAAGTGCGGGGGGATGCTAAAAGAATTTTTTGCGGGGGTACGGGACAAGTAGGCCCGGACCAATGGACAATAGTCCATTGACCATTGACAATTGTCAATCGATCAGGCCCCGTCACCTTTGAGCTTTTCGGCGCGTTCGGCCACCTTCAGCTGCTCCAGCAGCTCGTCGAGACGGCCGTCGATGATTTCTGCGAGATTGTACAGGGTCACCCCGATCCGGTGATCGGTCACGCGGTTCTGCGGGAAGTTATAGGTCCGTATCTTTTCGCTCCGGTCGCCGCTCTTGACCATCATCTTCCGCTGCGCTGCCACATCCCCCGTCTGTGACCGGACCGCCGCTTCATACAACTTGGCCCGGAGCATCTTCATGGCCCGCTCCCGGTTCTGAAACTGTGAGCGTTCCTGCCGGCAGACAACAATAATGCCGCTCGGTTTGTGCGTGATGCGCACCGCCGTCTCCACTTTGTTGACGTTCTGCCCTCCTTTGCCTCCCGAACGGAACGTATCAATTTCCAGGTCAATGGGATTGATATCCACATCCACCTGCTCGACTTCAGGAAGCACCGCCACCGTGGCCGCGGATGTATGCACGCGCCCCTGAGCTTCGGTTTCGGGTACCCGTTGCACCCTGTGCACACCGCTCTCAAACTTCATACTCCCGTACACATCTTCGCCGACGAGACCGAACGATATTTCCTTTATTCCCCCGAGTCCGGTATCGTTGATGTCCAGCACATCCACCTTCCACCCTTTTTTCTCGGCAAAGCGGGAGTACATCCTGAAGAGATCAGCAGCAAACAGTGCAGCCTCATCGCCGCCCGTGCCGGCCCGGATCTCGACGATGACGTTCTTGCTGTCATTGGGGTCTCGCGGGATGAGCAGAACCTTCAGCTCCTCCTCCAGCGCCGCAAGCGTGGCTTTGGCCTCGTCCATCTCCGCGAGAGCCATCTGCTTCATCTCCGCATCCCCCGAATGGTCCACGATTTCCTTGAGACCGTTCAGGTCCGTCTGCGCTTTTATATAGCGCCGGTACGCGTGCATGAGAGGTGTGAGGTCGCTGTGTTCCTTGCTGAGCTGTCTCATCCGGTCCTGGTTTCCCAGTGTGGCTGGGTCGCTCAGCAGACGGGTCAATTCCTCGTAGCGTTTCACCACCTGATCGAGTCGACGGAGCATTGTATTTCAGGCCTCCGTTGGGAGGGCGGGTGAAGGGGCCGGGGTTTCTTGCCAGTCAGGCGCGAGTGAAGCCCGGAGTGCCGTGAGCGCCACCTCCAGCTGGCGGTCATCCGGTTCCCTGGTGGTGATGCGCTGCAGCCAGAGTCCCGGTGCCGAAAGCCAGCGGGCCCATGTACGATGCGCGTTCCGCGCAGAGAGGCGGATCACTTCGTAGGAAAGTCCGGCAATACAAGGCACAAGCGGGAGGTGGACAGCGAGGCGGATCCAGATGGTGATGGATCCCCTCCACTGGATGACAAGCGCATCCACGATCGCAAAGAAGAGGATGGCGCTCAGCATGACGATGAGCAGAAAACTGGTTCCGCAGCGCGGGTGAAACCGGGAGCACATCCCCGCTTCGCGCACCGAGAGGTCGCGGCCCAGCTCATACGCAAAGACACTTTTGTGTTCCGCCCCGTGATACGCGAAGAGCCTCTGGATATCCTGTAGTTGCGCAATGACTGCAAGGTACACCAGGAAGACGATCATGCGGATAATGCCCGCAGCCAGATTGAACAGCAGCGGATTCCCTTCCACATCGAAAAGAAACGTCGCGAGGAACAGGGGTGTAACAAAGAACAGCAGGAGACCGAACAGGAGTGCGATGATCACGGTGGCGGCGAGCGCGAGGTTGCCGGACTTCTTCGGTTTCACTCCATTCTTGCCGGGGACATCCTGCATCGCGATGTCCGCGGAGAAATTCAGTGCACGCATGCCGACGAAGAGCATTTCGATCATACCCACTGCGCCCCGGAGGAACGGGAGGGCAAACAGCTTGATGCGTGAGGCGACCGGTGAGAACTCTTCGGTCTGCACGGCGATCGTGCCGTCCGCACGCCGCACTGCAGTCGCGATGCGTCCCGGGCCGCGCATCATGACACCTTCGAGAACTGCCTGGCCGCCCAGGAGTATTGACGACTCGGAGACTTTGTCTGGTTTGGATGTGATCATGATCTTTCAAGCTACTAGTTTGGAGAGACAATTGCTATTCGTCGATCGAAGGCGGTGCACTCCGGGCTCTCGACACTCCGAGGGAACCGGCCATTCCCGCGAGGAGTTTCAATTCGCCCGGGACGTAGAATTTCAAGCCGTACAGCAGCAGCGGGAACAAGAGAACCAACGCGCCCTTGAGTACGAGTCCGCCGGGAGCGCTCCCCGCAAGCAGTCCCGCAACGATGACCACGGTTGCCGCACACGCGATCTTCGCAAGTCTCCCCCACTCATAGGGGACAGGATAGATGCGTCTCACGATCCCATACAGCATCACCGCCATCACGAAGTAACTGAGGAGAGTGGCTACTGCCGCGCCCATGAGACCCCACGGCGGGATGAGCAGGAAGTTGGCAACCACATTGACCGCGGCAGCCGTGAAGGTCACACCCGGGAGAAGCGCGGTACGTTTGGTGATATAGATACCGGCAATCAAGTTGTTATAAATGCCCAGAAACAGGTATGCGAGGAGGATCACCGGCACGATCTCCAGGCCGGCCCAGAATTTCGGCGCGATCAGTGATTTGCCAAAGAAAATGTGCCATTTCACGGCATCCCCGAGAAACAACGTGAGCACGACGAGCACGCCGGAGAGCACGAGCACCACGTATGTCATCACCCGGGCAAACAGCGGGCGTGCGTCAGGATCGTCCGCATGTGTCAGAAAGAACGGGCGCCATGCGAAATCGAACATGGAGACCAGGAGCATCATGAAAATGCCCAGCCGGTAGTTCGCCTGGAACACCCCCACGGCGGCAGCGCCGCTGAGGGCCTTCATGATGGGCCGGTTGATGACCTGAATCATCATCCCCGCGATTCCCGATGGCATCGACGGCAGTCCGAACCGCAGCAGGGCCGGCAGAAGCGGCGAAGGCAGCGAGAAGGTGAGATTCTTCAGAATCACGGGGAGGAGCATCAGCAGGCTCGCCGCCGAGGAGGCCACGCCGCTCAGGAATATGCCTTCCACGCCCATATTCAGAACAAAGAGGGAAACGATATTCAGAGCCACATTGAGAACGATACTTGCGATTTTCACCGCGGCGAAGAGTTTCGCTTTTGACTCCATGCGCAGCATCGCAAACGGGATGAGTGTCGCCGCGTCGAAGAACAGGATCATTCCGGCACACGGAAGCACGCGATCGTAGATGCCCGGGACATCCAGAAGCTCCGCAAGGGGGGAAGCGAAGCCAACGATGAGCAGTGTGAAGAGAGTCGATGTAGCAAGCACCGCAAGGAACGGCACGCTGAAGACCTGTTTCCTGTCACCGATTTCCCGGGTGGCATAATACTTCATAAACGCGCCTTCCATGCCGTAGCCGTAGATCACATTGAGGAAGGCGATATACGCGTAGACGTACGCCACGATGCCGAGATCCGCGGCGGAGAGTGCGTACGTATAGAGAGGCGTCAGGATGAAGGTGAGGAACCGCCCCAGAATCGTGCTGATTCCGTAGATGGCGGTCTCGGTCCCCAGGCGCTTGATCTTATCCAGCATGAGGTGCCAGCTCGAGGGATATATCCAGAGCCTTCACGGAGTGTGTCAGTGCGCCGATGGAAATCACATCGACACCAGTTTCCGCAACGGCGCGGACGTTCGCGAGGGTGATGCCGCCCGACGCTTCCACTTCCACCCTGTGGCCGACAATCTGCACGGCTTCACGCATAGTCGCGGGGTCGAAGTTATCGAGCATGATGCGCGTCAGACCAGTGCACTGCAGCGCCTCCCGCACCTGGTCCAGTGACGTCGTTTCGACTTCTATACCCATGGAAAGTCCGCGGGCGCGCAGATACGCAACACAGCGATCCACTGCGATGGTGAGGCTTCCTGCGGCGGCAATGTGGTTGTCTTTGATGAGCACCATATCGTCAAGACCGAAGCGATGATTGACGCCGCCCCCGGTCTTCACCGCCAGCTTGTCGAGCCAGCGGAGTCCCGGCACGGTCTTGCGTGTATCGGTGATACGCGCCCGTGTCCCGGCAACGGCATCCACATAGAGGCGCGTCGCGCTTGCGATACCGCTCATGCGCTGGAGGAAATTCAGCGCAGTGCGTTCGCCACGGAGGATGGCGCGCACGGGTCCGCGCACTTCAGCAAGGCGATCCATCCGCCGTACGGCGGCTCCATCCTTGACTGCAGGAAGGAACTCCATTTTCTCTTCGCACAGGAAAAACACGAGCGCCGCGACGTCAAGTCCGGCAACAACGCCGTCTTCCTTGCAGAGAAAGATCCCTTCTCCCGTCTGTAATTCAGGGACGGTGGCATTGCCGGTGACGTCCCCGAGCCCGACGTCTTCGAGCAGCGCGGATTCAACTGCCCGGAGGATCCGGCCGTCTTCAAGGGCGGGTTTCATGATCCTCCACAATCATGATCGGGATATCGTTTCGTACCGGGTAGACGATTCCGCACCGGGTGCAGGTCAGGGTTTCCTTTTCCGGCGCATAGAGCAGATCGCTTTTGCATTTCGGACAGCAGAGAATGCCGAGCAGGTCTTTCCTGAGCATCACGGTTCCCTGCGCTGCGGCCGTTGCAGCGCGTTTTCGACAAGTTCAAGGAAATGTGCAGGCGCGCGGGTGGGTTTGCCGGTTTCTGCATGCACAAAGCTGTGGATGGTATACCCTTCCGCCACCACTTCCGTGCGCGTTTCGTTGAATATGCGGTAGTCCAGACGAACCCGGGCCACCGGTTTGTCCTTCATGACGGTGACAATGTGCAACAATTCGTCGTAGCGCGCGGGTTTCTTGTACACCGCGTGGGCCTCAATCACCGGGAGCTGATACCCCATTGCCTCAAATTCGGGATATGGCAGGCCGATGTCACGCATCAGATCGGAACGTCCCTGCTCAAAATAGGCGAAGTAGACACCGTAGTAGGCGTGACGCATCTGGTCGGTATCTGCATAACGTACGCGAAGACTGCTTGTACATTCAATCATGCTCTTCTCTCCTCATCATCCGACAAATACTCCCATCTTCGAGAACTTCTCTATTCTTCGTTCGACGAGCCGTTCGGGTTTCACTTTTTTCAGGGTCTTCATTTCCGAGATCAGGATTTCCTTCAGGATCTTGGCCATCTGCTGGTGGTCCCGATGTGCGCCGCCGAGCGGCTCCGGCACGATGAGATCGATGATACCCGCCTTTTTGAGATCGGGGGCGGTAAGTTGCAGCGCTTCCGCGGCCTGCTCCTTGTAGTCCCAGCTCCGCCAGAGAATGCTCGAACAGGATTCGGGAGAAATGACGGAGTACCACGCGTACTCGAGCATCAGGATGCGGTCTCCCACACCGATGCCGAGCGCGCCGCCGGAGGCGCCCTCACCGATAATCACCACGATGATCGGGGTTTTCAACCGGGCCATTTCGAAAAGGTTCCGTGCGATCGCCTCCGCCTGTCCGCGCTCTTCGGCCTCCAGCCCCGGGAACGCCCCGGGGGTATCGAGGAGAGTGATCACCGGCTTGCCGAATTTTTCCGCTAGCTTCATCAACCGGAGGGCCTTCCTGTAGCCTTCCGGATTGGACATGCCGAAATTGCGGTAGAGGTTTGACTTCGTGTCGCGCCCCTTTTGCTGGCCGATGATCAGCACCGACTGGTCATCGATGCGTGCGAAGCCGCCGACCACCGCCTTGTCGTCGCGATACGCCCGGTCACCGTGCAACTCAATGAAATCCTGGGTCATCAGATGGATGTAGTCCAGCGTGTACGGTCGATCGGAATGGCGGGCAAGTTGCACTTTTTGCCAGCGTGTCAGTCCGGAATAAACGCTTTGCTGCAGCTGCCGAACACGACCTTCAATCCTGGCGATTTCCTGCACGACGTCGGGGTTGTCCGCATACTTCCGCATCTCTTCGATCTTCCGCTCAAGTTCGAGGATGGGCTTTTCAAAATCCAATACCATTTTTGCCATGCTGGACCCTCCGTTAGCCCCCGGTTGCGTTCATCATCCATTTGAAGAGAATTTCTACGTCAAGCAGCAGCGACTGGTGCTTCGCGTAGTACAGCTCGTACCGCTCGCGTTCATCCCGTGTGAGATTCCTGGCGGAATGGAGTTGCACGAGGCCCGTGATCCCCTGCGGACCGAGATAGGTGCTTTTGAGTGCGAAGGGGGATGGATGGTCTTCTGCCGTGCCATTCGCGGCTTCCAGAGAGCGTCCGACAAGACTCAGATCGCCTCTCAGCACGCGCGGGAACAGCTCCAACGTCTTCGCCGACGGACTCGTCGCCGGGAGCAGGCGTACGACCCGCAGCAGGCGGTCCACCGGGTACACCGTGAGGAGTACCAGACTGGAAATCACCAGATCGAAGACCCGTTTCGCAGTCCGGTTGCGAAGCCGGTGGATATTGTAGTCGATATCCACAAGGGGAAGCGTATCCAGATCGTCAATGCGGGTTTTGCCGATGATAGATTCAAGACTGGTCGGCACGAGCCGGAAATTCACATTCCGGTTGTTGCTCCGGGCGATCACCGCAAGGATTGCGGTGTACGGGATCTCCTCCGTGGAGAAAATCAAATCCGTGATACGCCGTTCGTCGACGACCTTGCCCACATTTTCCAGGCTTCCGACGATTTCCACGCCGTTGATCCGGTCACCGATGCGCGCGCTGCTTGTATCGATGAACCCTTGCACGTCATAGCCATCGTCGACCCGGGCACGCAGGCGCCGGAGCACTTCCTGTGCGGCGGATCCCGTACCCACGATCAGTGTGCGGCTTCCAAAAATTCCCTGATTGTGTTTTCCCGTTCCCAGGCGGCCGCCCGCCAAACGCACCAGCACGCGCCATCCCGGAAGCAGGATGAGAGCCATGCCGCCGGAGATGGCCGCAACCACACGGCTGAAGGCAAACGTCTTCACAAAAAAGACCGTTGCAGCGATCAACACATAGCTGATGATCACCGCGGCAGCGGAACGGCGGATACTTCCCCGGTGTGTTGCATACACGCCGAGGAACGTACCGACCACCAGCACCGTCGCCGCCGGGATCAACCACATCGCAGGATACGCATAGGGGGGAAACCGGAAGAGATGCCCGAAGTAGAGCAACTCAGCACCCACGAGCGTCCCCACCACGAGCACGCCGTCGACCAGCCCGAAGAGAAGCGGCCGTGCGGACCGGGCAATGAGCGCGGCTGCGCCCCTCAACCAGATGCCCAGCCTGAGGAAGAACCGGCCCACGCGAGACCCGCTGAAGTGTTTCTCGACAAACAGCTCCATTGCACCGTAGAACACCTCTACTTCGTCAATATTGCTTCTCCGCGTACTCTCCCCTTTGTAGTGCACGATCTGCGTCGAGTGAACGTACGAAATGCCAAAACCGGCCTGACGGACCCGGAAACACCAATCCAGATCCTCGCCATACATGAAGAAAGACTCATCGAGTCCACCGACCTTTTCGTACACGGTTCTCCTGAGCATCATGAAGGAACCGCTGACCGCTTCCACCTCATACGAAGCATCGGGGTCGAGATATGTCAGATTGTAGCGGCCAAACAGGCGCGACCCGGGAAACAGCGTACTGAGGCCGGAGACTTTTGTGAACGCAACCCAGGGGGTCGGAAAACTCCTCCTGCACGGAAGCTGGAATGATCCGTCGGGATTCAGGATTTTGCAGCCCGCAAGGCCTGTCTCCGGGTGGGTGCGGAAAAAGTCCAGCATCACACGGAATGTATCTTCCTGAACTACCGTGTCGGGATTGATCAGGAGCAGGTACTCCCCCTTCGCAACAGCCAGCGCAAGATTGTTTGCCCGGGCGAACCCCAGATTTTCCGTGTTCGCAATGACGCTCACCGCGGGAAACTTCTCCCGGACCATGGCCACGCTTCCGTCATCCGAAGCGTTGTCCACCACAATCACCTGTCCGTCGATTCCCTCCAGCGCCCTGAGGACGGATGTCAGCGCGTTCTCGAGGAATTGCCGGACGTTGTAGTTCACTATGATTACAGAAAGCGTCATAGCTTGCCGACGAAACTCATTAGACGGAGTTTGAGGAGCATGAAGAACGCCTCGTACACGATGGACTTCGACATCTTGGAGGAGCCCGATTGCCTGTCAAGGAACACGATAGGGATTTCCTTCAGGCGGAAACCCTTCCGCCAGGCTTTGTAGCTCATCTCGATCTGGAACGCATAGCCGTTCGAGCGGATGTTTTCAAGGTCGATCGCTTCGAGCACAGCACGCCGGTAGCATTTAAATCCGCCTGTTGCATCGTGGAGGGGCAGCCGGAGCAGGAACCGGGTGTAGACATTGGCGAAGAAGCTGAGCAGCAGGCGGTTGATGGGCCAGTTCAGGACGCGCACGCCGTTTGTATAGCGAGAGCCGACGACGAGATCAGCATCCTGGATTTGTTTCAGGAAGTTCGGGATCTCATTAGGATCATGGGAGAAATCCGCATCCATTTCGAAGACGTAGTCAAAACCATGTTCGATGGCAAAACGGAAACCGGCGACATAGGCAGTCCCGAGTCCCTGCTTCCCCTGCCTGACGAGCAGGTGCACGCGCGGATCCTTCTGTGCCATCTCCTGTACCAGTGCCGCGGTACCGTCCGGTGAACCGTCATCGACAACCAGCACATCCAGCGGGCCCTGCCGTAAAATGGCGGGTATGAGAACGGGGATATTCTCCGCCTCATTGTAGGTAGGCACGACCACAAGCGCACGCGCCTCCTTCGTGTCAGTGGCTGGCATAGAATCCCTTGATTGCATCGGTGATGTATGTGAGTTGATCTTCCTGCAACTCTGTGTGCATCGGGAGCGAGAGCACTTCTGTTGTTGCCTTTTCCGTCACCGGGAAATCGCCCTTTGTGTTGCCCGCCATTGCGAATGCCTGCTGCAGATGGAGGGGGACGGGATAATAGACAGCGTGGGGGATCTCCTTCTGCTTGAGATGGGAAGCGAGTTCGTCCCGGCGTGGGACCCGGATCGTGTACTGGTGATAGATGTGGAACGCCCCCGGCAACACGAATGGAGTAACGGCCGGGGTTCCCTGCAGCAGGGTGTTGTAGCGTTCCGCCGCTTTCCGACGGGCCGCATTCCACCGGTCGAGATGGGCGCACTTCACTCCCAGGATCGCCGCCTGGATTGTGTCGAGCCTGCTGTTGATGCCGAGCACCTCGTGGTAGTAGCGGACGCGCGAGCCGTGCGCCGCGATGATGCGCATCCTGGCCGCAAGGTCCTTATCGTCGGTGACCACCATCCCGCCGTCGCCGAACGCGCCCAGGTTTTTGCTCGGGAAGAAGCTGATGCACCCCACGTCGCCGAATGTGCAGACCTTCTGACCCCGGTACGAGGCCCCTAGTGCCTGCGCCGAATCTTCGATCACCTTGATGCCGCGGCGCCGTGCGATCTCCATGATAACGTCCATCGCGGCGGGCTGTCCATAGAGGTGCACGGGAATAATTGCGCGAGTCCTGGGTGTAATCGCGCGTTCGATCAGGTGCGGGTCGATATTGAAAGTCCGGGGATCGATATCCACGTACACCGGTTTTGCGCCGAGCAGCCCGATGACTTCGGCGGTGGCGACAAACGTGAATGGCGTGGTGATCACCTCGTCGCCGGGTCCGATGCCCATCGCCATGAGGGCAATTTGTAGTGCGTCGGTGCCTGACGCGCAGCCCACAGCCTCACCGGTTCCCAGATACGCCACAATCTGCCGCTCGAATTCCCCCACCTCCTTGCCCTGGATAAACTGGCCTGATTCCAGCACCCGGTGGATTGCGGCGTCCACATCGGCTTTGATGATCTGATACTGCCCTAATACATCAACCATTTGGAGTTTCATGGAAGTTCCTTTTTATTACCGCCCCTTAAGTCAGGCAAAAAAGCCTGAGGAAAAACCCAGACTTAAAAGTCAGACTTTAAAGTCAGGGAAGTTCCTTTTCTTTTCACCGGCCTTTGCCCAGGAGCATATGCGACACGGTGTTAAACAAAATCTTCAAATCCATCCGGAGCGACATGTTTTCGATGTAGAACAGGTCATATTGCACCTTTTTGCGCACGTCGTCGATGGACTCGTCGTACTTGTGTTTCACCTGCGCCCATCCGGTGATGCCGGGGCGGACCTTGAGCCGCCGGGGGTACAGAGGAATTTCACGCGACAGCTGATCGACGAACATCGGCCGTTCGGGCCGCGGTCCGACGAGGCTCATGTGCCCGGAGAGTACGTTCCAGAGCTGGGGGATTTCATCCAGATGGAGTTTCCGGATCAACCAGCCGATGCGGGTGATCCTGGGATCCCGCCTGTGCGACCATACGGGCCCGGCACGTTCCGCGTGATCAACCATGGATCGGAATTTGATAATATTGAAGTGTTCCCCGTCCTTGCCCACGCGTTCCTGCTTGTACAGCACCGGTCCGGGGGTTTCGATTTTGATTGCCGCTGCAACCAGCAGCCAGAGAGGGAGTCCCACAATCAGCGCAATCGCCGAGACCGCGACATCAAGGAGTCTCTTGGTGGCCTCCTCCCATGCGGGCATGAGCACCGGAGAGATCTCGATCAGCGGGAACCCATAAATCTGGTTCGTGCGGGCCTGACCGCTGATAATATCGTACAGGTCCGGCACGATCTTCAACCCCACGGGATGCCCGCTGCAGCGCGCAATGATGTCAAGCAGGCGCGCATGGTCCTTGGAGTCAAGCGCAATGAGCACTTCGCGGACACCGTTCTCCCTGATCAGGGCGGAAAGGTCTTCCAGGGAGCCCAGCGTCTTCAGTCCGCGTTCACGTGTTGCAGGCTTTTTCTTGTCCGGTTTGTCGATACGCACCCCGCCAAGAACACGGTAGCCGAGCGCAGGGTACTTCGACACTTCATCATACAGTTCGCGTGACCGGACCTGGGAACCCACGATCAGCGTGTTATGGGAACCGATACCCGCGATCAACATCCGGCGCTGGATGCTGCGCAGGAGCAAGCGTCCGGCAACAACGCAGACAAACAGGAACCCCCAATAGACCCCGATGAGCAGACGCGAATTGGTGCCCGGTGGAGTTCCCGCATCGTCCATGAAAATGGCGAAAAAGAGAATCACCGATCCAAGCACGAGTGTCTTGAACAGCAGCGCAACTTCATCGAAGCGTGATTTGGCATACCAGGGACGATACAGGCCGACAACGAAAAAGAGCAGCAGCCAGAAGAGGGTCACCACGATCATGGGCAAAAAGTAATCCGGTTCCGCACTGACGATAAGCCAGCCGCTCCGGACGCGGAAGAGAAAGTACAGCGACCATCCCAGCGAAATGGTGATGATGTCGACCAGGAGCAGCACCAGCTTTTCGTGTCGCGTGGTGATCATGCGTTCATCTTTTCCTGATCGCCTGCCAGCAGGCGCGTATAGACATCCAGGATGCGGTCGACCATTCTCCCGGCGGTGAATTCCTCCAGCGCGCGTTCTTCCGCCTGCCGCCCCAGGCGTTCCCGCAGTCCATCGTCATGGAGAATTTCGCGCATGGCTCGTGCCAGCGCATCAGCGTCTCGTGGCGGGACAGTCAGACCGGTCACTCCATGGCGGTTGACGAACGTGGTGCCCGTGTTGATCTGTGTGGAGATGACGGGTTTCCCCGACGCCATCGCCTCGATCTGCACCAGCCCGTAGGCCTCACTCCGCTCGGTGGAGGGGAGGACAAACAGATCACACGCTTCATAGTAGGCATGTAGTTCCTCATCTTCAAGATGAGGCAGCAACGATACCCGGCCGGCCAGTCCCAGCGCGGCAATCTGCGCTTCCAGTTTTCCCTGGAGTGGGCCGGACCCGATGATCGCCAATCTGGCTTCGGGGAGTTTCGCCATTGCCTCGACCAGGTACTGCATGCCTTTGTAGTAGACCAGCCGGCCCACACAGAGGACAAGCGGTGTACCCAGCCGGCGACGGATCTCAGCAACGCGGGGCAGGCGCGGTGTCCGGTCGCGTGTCCAATCCAGCGGCACACCCAGCGGCACCACCTCGCAGCGGTGGCTATAGGGACGCAGAAAATCCGAGTTTTCCAGCAACGCAGGGGCGCTCACGAGGATGCGGTCGACCTGCGGGAGGAAGCGTTCGATGAACGGACGGTAGACCGTGAGAGCCCATTTCTGGCGCACGATATCTGAATGCCAGGTCACGACAATCCGCTTGAACTGCCGCCTGATGCGGGGAAACAACGCCACCGAAAGGTCGACCAGCGGAAACGGCTCATGCACGTGAAGGATGTCACCGTGCAGGCTCGCAAGGTGTGGCAGATAGTTGGGACTGATAGGGAGAGAAGCGATGGAACCCCAGCGGGGCATGTAGGTGACCTTCACGCCGTTGATCACATTGGTTTCGGTCGCCAGCGTCCGGCGCGCGTTGCACACCAGTGCCTCCACACTCAACCCTGCCCTTTTGCTCAAACCCTCCGCGAGGACTGTTACGGTTGTTTCCACTCCGCCAATTACGGGAGCATATGCCTTATTTGTCTGCAGAATCTTCATGATGGCGTGCGTGCTCTTCCGGCGACAGACTCTTCATAGATCTTCAGCGTCGCTTCCGCCGTGGTTTTCCACGGAAAGTGCTCAGCCCGCGATCTTCCCCGCCGTCCGAGCTCCAATCGCAAACGGTCGTCAGTACAGAGCGTCGTGATGGCCCGGGCGATGTCTGCGGGGTCGCGGGGCTTGATGTACAACACGGCGTCCCCGCCAAGCTCGGGCAGAGACGCGGCGCCCGATGTAATCACGGGGACTCCGGCGGCCATAGCTTCCAGAACCGGGAAGCCAAAACCTTCATACAGCGAAGGATAGACGAACGCTGCTGCAGCGGCCATGAGTCCTGCAACCGTGCTGTCATCCAGATAGCCCAGCAGATGGATTCCTTCGGCGGCGAGTTTCTCCACCGTACCGTACGATTCGGCAAATCCCCTGGGGTTGTCGCCCACGATCCCGAGTTGCAGTCCGGGAATCCCGGCACGTGCGAGCCGGACTGCTTCAATCAGGGTGCCCGTGTTCTTGTGCGGCTTGAAGTTGGTCACGGTCAAGAGCAACGGCCGGCGCAACCGCAGCCGGGCCAGCAGTGCCTCATCGACGTAGGGCTCGCGATACTTCACGTGATCGATTCCCAGGTATACCATCCGCAGACGCGAGGGATCCGTGCCCAGGTGCTCGATCATATCGCGCCGTGTATGTTCCGACGACACGATCACCGCGGTCGACTTTCGCACTCCCGCACGCACAAGCAGAGAGAGGTAGGCCGACGAAACGGTGTTGCGCAGACCGCCCCTGCCGAAACTCCACGGACTGAGGAGCGGCAGTATGTCATGCACAGTCATCACCGCCGGTCCCCGGTACGCCACGGGCAGGGAAAAGTGGAGGGCGTGGAATACGTCCAGGTGCAGCGGCGCGAGCAGCCGCGGGAGCGTGATCTGCCCGCGGATGTCGAACCGGCCCTCGCGGACCACGATTTCTCTGAATCGCTCGTCATACACAAACGACATGTGCGTCAGGGGGTTTTTCAGAACGACAAATTCATGCGCGTCGTCCCGTCGCGCATACTCCCTCAAGAGCTCCGCCGCGTACCGGCCGATGCCGTCGGTGACCTTCATCGCTCCCCGTGCATCAATGCCGATGCGCATCGCCACTCCCTGTCCCGCGGTCACCGGTGAGTTCACCACACCGGGCGATGATTTTCCCGAGGTTTGTGTCCGCATTAAATTCCAATTCTGTCTTCCGCCTCCCCGCGCGTCCGAGAGCTTCGCACAGCGGCGCATCTGCAAGGAGCCGCACAACCGCGTCGGCCAGCGCTTCCACGTTGCCCCGTTCGACGAGGAGTCCGTTTACCTCATGCTGGATCAAATCCTCCATATGCGGAGAGCGGAATGCCACCACGGGTTTGCCAAAACCCCAGGCTTCGATCACCGGACGCGAAAAGTGGCTTTCCATCAAGGGCGCCACAAGCAGGTCCGACGCCTCGAGCAACTCAAGCGCACTGGTGATTTCGCCCAGGTAGCGAAGCCCTCCGGAGTGTTCGAGGTCCTTCATGAGTTTCATGCACGTGTCATGGTACGCGCGCCTTTCGGGGTTGTCGCTCATCCGTGCACTTCCCGCCAGGGCGAGGAACGCCTCTGGACGGCGCTGGAGGATCAGGGCTCCCGCCGTCAGGAATTCCCGGGTGCCTTTGATATCCAGAATGCCTCCGATCATCGTGACTACTTTCCGGCCGGCAGGCAGTCCCAGGCGGCACATCACATCGGCCACTACTGTATCACGGTTGCCCGAAACCGGAAAGAACTCGCCTGCCACCACGATCTTTTCACGGTCGGCGGGTCCCGGATGGAGCTGGTCGGCCTCACTTCGTGTGATCGCGAAGATCGCATCGTTCCACTTGAGCACCCAGCTTCGCATGAGCCTGCGGCGCAGACCGAACAGGCCGGAAAGCATCTGGCTTCGTATGTGGACCACTGCAGGGACGTGGCATACGCGCGCGGCCAGTGACGCCTGCACGACGCTGTATTCGTTGAGATAGACCAGATCTGGTTTGATGGTGCGAATAGCCCGTCGGACGACGAAAAACCCGGCGACGAATTTCACAAGATCCTTCAGGATATTCTTCATTCCAGCGAACGACAGGGGGGAAGCGGTGTACATAAAATGGAAGCACATCGTCACCGTCGTGAAGCGGCCCCATCGTCCATCGAGAAGTGTCGCCGAGGAGCGGAGAACCGTCTTCGTCCATTCCTCCTGCTTCCAGGTAAGCACCGCGACCTCATACCCTGCCTTCTTGAAACCCTGCGCCAGATACTCAAGGCTCACGGTTGCGCCGTTCCGTTCCTGATCCTCATCGATAAAAAGGACGCGGCGGCTCATGCACTCTTTGCTCGCTTTCCCGTTCCGCGGATCACTCCATGCAGTTTCCTGATCCAGGCAAACGAGAGCGCGTACTTGGCTGTGAGAAACCGGAGAATCCGTGGGGTCAAGCGGACCTTGTTTTTTCTGTACACTGCCAGGATCTCCAGGGCCTGGCGCCGCCTCATCGAGACACTTTTGTTCTCGTCATAGTACCGGTAGCAGCTTATCGTCATCGGGAGGTAGTGGAACTGATATTTCCGGGCGGCACGAAGAAAGAAGTCAAAATCCATCACCAGGTGCAGGCTTTCATCGACACCTCCCTGTTCTTCCACAAGCTTTTTGCGCCAAAAGAAACTGGGCTCGCGGACGATATCGGGGCACTCCGTCAGACTCCTGTAGTTGATTGTATCGCCGGTGTAGCTGTAGAGCTTCTTGCCTTCCTTGTCCACGAACGTAATATCACCGTACAGCACCATGCACTCCGGGTGTTTGGCAAAGTGCCAGGCAACGGCGCCGAGCACATTTGGTTCATACCAGTCGTCGGAATTGAGACACGCAACGATTTCACCTGTGGCTTTCCGGAACCCCTTATTGATGGCGTCACTCTGTCCCCGGTCCTTTTCCGACACCGATTTCAGGTGCGGATACCGGGCGAGTATCTCGCGCGTGTTGTCCGTCGACCCCCCATCCATCACCAGGTGTTCAATGTCGTCGTGGTCCTGCGCAAGGACAGACCGGATGGTTTGTTCAATGAACATGCCCTGGTTGTACGATGTGGTAATGATTGAGATTCTCATGCCGGTTTCCTAAGCTCCTGGGGCGGGCAGTGTTGGGGGAGCGTGTTTACACAGTAGGTGCGAGACCAGTCGTGCGGCGGGCGTATTATCGCCGAGATAGCGGGCAACATCCTTCACACTGATGACCCCGGTGGTTCTGTAGGTCACGAGCGCAAGCAGGCCCACGGCGAGCACAGGCAGAAGCACGGCCAGCTTGCCGGTCCCTGCCAGTGGGAAGAGCAGACCCACGGCGGCGGGAGCGCCCATCACCAGGGCAATAGCTCCACCCTGCCTCCAGTTGTCGAGCACTCCCGTGCCCAGTAAGCGTTGCTGGTACCAGTAGAGCAGCAGCCAGGCACAGAGATTTGACATCACGTTGCCTGCCACCGCGGCATAGTACCCCATGGAGGGCAGGAGCACAAAAAAGACCACGGTATTGACGATGACATTCACCGCCTGCGCCAGCACCGTCCGCGATGCGTAACCCTTCGCCATCAGGAACTGGTAGAAGGGAGTAATCGTCAGGCTTCCGAGGAGATAGGATGCTACCATCCAGATAATCGTGACGGACAGCACTCCGACATTTGCATCGAAGAAGAGCGAGACCAAAGGCGTTGTGGCGAGGATTGTCATCCCCACCATCGGGGCGACCAGGAGCACTGATTTCTGTTCGACATCGTGCACGATGGACCTGATGCCCTCGGGGTCACTCCTGGTTGACAGGAGAGGATAGAGCGGATAGAGCAGTTTGAACACCAGTCCGGTGACGAGATTCCGGGCACGGAGACCGATTTCGAACAGCCCGACTTCGCGCATGCCGAGGAACTGTGCGATGAGGATGCGGACAAGCGGCTCGTAGAAGAAGTTGATCAGGCCGGCAGAGAAGAGCTGGAGGCCATAGGTGAGCTGTTTGCGTGCCAGGCGTGCAAAGTCCGCCCGTAAGCCGGCGACCACAGGCATTCCCCAGGTCTTCAGCATGCTGATCACCACAGTCCCGAACCAGATAACGGTAGCGACGAGGACAGCAATCGCGAGCAGATGGAATGAAGCCCAGAGGCGGACAACAATGAGGATCGAGCCCCAGTACAGCACCGCATAGACCATCTGACACATATTCGTCACATGGACTTTCTGTTGCGCATCGAGGACGGCGGTGAACGTCTGGCCGATGAGCACCAGACCATTGCTGACCAGCATTGACCGGTACACCCAGACCGCTCCGCCGCTCATAGCTGGCGGAACATTCAGAACCTTCAGGATCACGAACTGTTCAAAGACAAATCCGAGCACCGTCAGGGGCAGCGTCACAGACACCAGCAGAAGCAGCGTCACGAGAATGTCGTGGTCCGACTCGCGGGTCTTGCCCTGCTCGGCCAGAAAGCGTACCAGGGTGGAATTGAGTCCCAGGTTGGCGAAGGTATTGGCGCTTCCCACCAATGTAAGCACAGAGAAGACACCCCACGCTTCCGGGCCCAGCGTCTTGATGAAAAGCGGGATCGTCAGCACGACGAGCACTGTGGCCACGACGACCTGGAGCGCCCCGGAAACGGAGCCCCTGGTGAGGTCAGAACGCAGTGTCGACTTTCGTGCCGCGCTCATGCGGGTGTGCCTTCTTGTTGGCGCCTGTACATCGCCTGCACCAATCCGACGATGATGCCGAACAGCACGATCCCCTGCCCGTAGATCCAGGAGTCCGTCAGGACCATCGAGAGTGTGCAATAGATCATGACCGCGAATCCGACAGTCGCATAGCGCAGTTCCTGCAGCCCGGAGGCCCGGCGAACGGTGCGGGCGGCCAGGCGGACGATGGACACGATGAGGAACAGAAAAGCGGTCAATCCGACGAGGCCGGCCTCCGCAGCCACTCCCAGATATGTGATGTGCGCGGAGTTGCCCCGCACGTAGAGTTCGTACAGGAGGGTGGGCACACGGCAATATTCGTACGAGGCATCGATAAACCCATACATGCCGATCCCGATCCACGGGTGCGCAAGGAACGCTTGAAACGCCGTGTCCCAGATAATCAGGCGGGTCAGCAGCGTATTGCGGATGATGATCCCTTCCGCAGTCTCCTGGGTATTGGGATCCGTGATATCGGCGGCCCGGCTGCCCACCGACGGGTTCAGCGCAATTGTTGCCACTGCGAGTATGGCGAGGGCCCCAATGCAAACCAGGGTAATGGTGATCATCCGTTTCCGCGTTACCCCCGCGATATGGGGGGAGCGGATGAGAAAGGCATAGCTCACGATCAGTGTTACGCCTGTGGCGATCCACGCATTGCGTGTCTGCGTCAGTATCAATCCCATCCCGATCACTGCTCCGGCAATCAGCAGGACAAGACGGCGCCATCCGTGCGAGAACAACGCCACCAGTGCCACCACATTCACTGCGATCCCTGCATAGTCGACGAACATCACACCTGAGAAGCCGTAGTCCCGTTTCCCGGTCGCAAGAGCCACCGAGATCACATCCGCGCCGGTCACCACCGTCATCACGAGAAACACGATAACGAGACGGCGCATCGCGTCGAGTGAACGGACAGTCATGAGGACGGCGTACATTGCGATGAGAAACGCCACCAGATTGTACATTTTGGTGATGCTGTGTGCAACGTCGACCGCATTGATGAGCGAAGGAAGCACCGCGAGTCCAAATAGCATCAACGGCTTCGAGAGCGGCGTGGAAAACTCTTTCCAAGCGAAGTCGCGGTGGTGCAGGACGAACGACAACGCGACGATGGGTGTAAACAAGACTCCGCCGACGAACAACGACACATGGAGATCGATGAACAGGAACACTGTGAGACCGATGAGGGCCAGCTCAGGACTGCTGAGTGCGAGCAGGACAAGTGCCATCGCGGGGAGGAGCAGGAGGGAGGCGGGGGTCCCGTTCCCCCAAACCTGCGCAATGGCAAACAGCAAGGAAAGCGCAATCCCGCTCAGAATGGCAAAACGGTACTCCTTCTGAAGCGGTGCGCCGCTGATGGACGGCGCAGCATTCATACCCTGGTTTTCCTCGAGGTCCACTTCCACCGCCGCATGTCAGCGAACAGGGTCTTCAATTTCTGGTCTTCGGTGTGATCGATCGCGTCACGGATCAGGAGGGAGACGTACACCAGGAGTGTGACGGACAGCGCACCGATCAGAGAGAACAACACCCGCGGGGGGTAGCTTTTCTTGGCCGGGGGTATGCCGTAGTCGATCACCTGGAGCACGGGATAGTCTTTTGCCTCCTCGAGTTTTGCCTGTTCGTAGAGCGGAGTAATGAACTCCAGAATGAGATTCCCGATTTCCACTTCCCGGTACCGCCGGAGATATTCCACTGCCGTTCGCGGCAGAGTTTTCAAGGGAAGGAGCGTGCTTCCGGGGGCGCTCTTCGAACGTAGTTCGACAAGTTTCGACTCGAATGCGGAAATCTGCATCTGCGCTTCGCGGACCTGCGGCGATTCACGGTCGTACATCTTCTCCAGAATGCCCTCCTGGATGCGCTTCGCGGCAAGTTCGGCCTCCAGTGTCGCATGGGCCGTCACGATGCCTTCGAGCTGCTTCTTGGCATCCATGAGGCCTGTGCGCTCCTGGTATGTCCGGAGCGAATCTTCTGCGGTCTTCAGCTGCTGCCGCACTTCATCCAGACGCTTCTCGAGAAAGATCCTGTTTTGCCTCGAACGGGCGGTATTCAACGCCACGATGCGTTCGTTCATTTTGCGCACGATCGTGTTGGTGATGTCGGCGGACTTAGCGGCAGTGTTGGCGCGCGCCGTTATTATGTACGACCATTCCTCGGTCTCCTGGGTGAACACCTCCTTCCGCAGTCGCTTGATCGCCTTCTCCATGTGTTCGACGTCCGACGTGTCCAGATCGTAGCTTTCAAGCAAGCCGAACGTTTTGATGATATCTTCCATCATCGTCCGGCTGTAGATGATGGTGGCGTAGAGATCCATCTCGGAACGCGGTGTCCGGCTCCCCAGGCCGAGCGAGATCCCCTTCATGCTGCGCAGGAGGCCGCTTGCGAGCGACTGGGATTCCTCGCCACGGGGGATCAAGACGGCTGTCGACTCGTACTCCTCTTCGACGAAGAAGTAGACCCCCAGGTAGACGACGACCAGGGAGATCATGAACACAGCCAGGAACATTTCCTTGCGTTTGATCGCGAAGGTCAGATAGTCGAGCAGGTGGAACTCTTTGCTGTTGATTGCGGGCATGGTTTCGCCGGATCAGTGTCAGGTCATTGGACGAATGTGCGTGGCTATTTGCCCATCTGGATTGCAAGCAGTGCGATGCTCACAGCGGCGCTCAGCACCGCCGCGGATTGGGCAACGATATTCAACACGTAACCGAAAGGTCTTTCCGGATCCATCGGCACCCAGACATAGTCGCCTTCGGAGACTACCTGGTCTTCCGGAGAAATCCATTGGCGTGTGCGGGCCTTCACGATCTTGACATCGCTTTCCCTGGCCCGGTCTGTGACTCCACCGGCCCGCTGGATATAGTACCAGGCATCCCGCCCCGGGATGAACTCGATATGCCCCGGATTGAGGACCTGGCCGAACACATAGATGGTCTTGCTGATCTGCGGTACAACGATGAGATCATTGTCCTGCAACAGGACGTTCTGTGTTGAATCACCGTGCAGGAAGAGCGCGGCGAAGTCCACCTGCACAAGTTCTTTACGGAGGCGGAGCGAGGTCTCGAGGTGGAAATACAAACTGTCTTCTTCTGGCACTCCACCCCTCTGGCTTTGCAGCCGTTCGATTTCGATTTCCGCCGGATCCACGGAGCGACGTATCAGCTCCGCGGAGGCCAGAGAAGCATCAGCAAGAAATCCCCCGGCACTCCGGATGATATCTGCCAGTCGTGTTGAATTCCTGGTGACCGGATAGACTCCGGGGTTTTTTACCTGTCCTCTCACCGACACGACGTAGTCGCCCCGGAGGTCGGAATAACCCGGCACCACCAACCGGTCGCCCGGCTGGAGCGGAAAGTCCCCTTCGCCCCGGGAGAGAATTGCATCGCCGTCGAGGAGGCGGCGCATCAACACGTTGCCCTGAAGGTCCTGCCGGATGAATACCACGCTATCTTTTTTGGCGAACGAACTGAAGCCAAACGCTATCCTCAGCGCATCTCGCACGCTGTCTCCGATGGCGAATTCATATCTCCCGGGAACATTGACATGCCCGTAGACCCCAAACACGTTGCGGGAGAAATCATTGACCGGAACGACGATAATGTCTCCCTCCCGCAGGTAGGGATTCCAGCGGTCATCCTTTGTCACCAGGAACTTCTTCAGGTCCACACGCGACTGTGTGCCGTCATTGTGGCGGACGAGGATACGCCGTGTGGACATATCGCCTTTCATGGTCGCCACATCACCGGTCAGGAGTGGGTCGATCGTCCGGTCGGCCTCCTCGATAGCCTTGTCCACCCGTGCGTATGCGGGGAGCACATAAGAGCCGGGTTTGACGACCCGGCCCTGCACCGTAACGACGACTGAACGGGGCGCAATCAATGTGATGGAAGCATCCCCGAACTTGTAGCGTTTTCGGATTTCCGCTCCGAGCTTTGTGCGGGCATCTGCGAGTGTCATTCCTGCCACCGCGAATTCCCCCACGGTCGGCACGATCAGCGTCCCTTCCGGGGTCACCGTGAGACGGAGCGTGCGCGGCGGATCGGTCCATATGCTTACACCGAAGCCATCCGAAGGGCCCACGACGTAGTTGTTCGGATTGATGACCGACTCCAGCGCCGGACCCGGGGTGGCGGGTTGAGTCAATGCTTCGAGCGAGGGTGATTCCTTCTCACGGGTTCCCAGGCGCTCCAGGAGTGATCCCGGGGGGTTCGTCTGGGAGGAGGCCGTTGAGAGCATTGTGATGAACGCCAGCGCCGCAAACGCCATCCTCGTGAAATGTATGCGCTTACCGACCATAGTACATTTCCTCATAGTATTGCTTGTAGGCGCCGCTGGTGATCCGCTGCCACCATGCTTTGTTGGCAAGATACCAGTCCACCGTGCGGGCCAACCCCTCATCAAACTTCAGTGACGGAGCCCAGCCGAGCTCCCGCGAGATTTTTGCGGCATCAATGGCGTACCGGCGATCGTGGCCGGGCCGGTCCTTCACAAACCGGATCAACGTATCCGGCTTGTCGAGCTTCTTGAGCAGCAGGCGCACGATGTCGATATTCGCCCACTCGTTGTTTCCGCCGATGTTGTACACCTCCCCGATCTTCCCCTGCCCCATGACGGCGTCGATGGCGGCGCAGTGGTCTTCCACGAACAACCAGTCGCGCACATTCAACCCGTCGCCGTACACGGGCAGCGGCGTGTCGTGCAGGGCGTTGATGATCATTAGGGGTATCAGTTTCTCGGGAAACTGATATGGGCCGTAGTTGTTTGAACAGCGGGTCACGACAACGGGGAGGCCGAACGTATGTCCGTAGGCCAGCGCCACCATATCCGAGGATGCCTTGCTCGCCGCGTAGGGGCTGTTGGGGTGCAGGGGGGTCGACTCCGTGAACTTTCCCTCGGTGTCGAGCGAACCGTACACCTCATCGGTGGAGACATGCACAAACCGCTCGATGCCGGTCTCCTTCGCCACATCCAGCAGGACCTGTGTGCCCAGGACGTTGGTTGTGATGAACACCCCGGCGCCGAGTATGCTCCGGTCCACGTGCGACTCGGCGGCAAAATGAACCACCGTATCTATGTGATGGTTGCGGAATGCGCTGTCAACCTCTCCCCGCTCGCAGATGTCGCCCCGGACGAAGTGGTACCGCGGATCGCCTTCACATTCTTTCAGATTCTCCAGGTTCCCGGCATACGTGAGCTTGTCGAAATTGACGACGTTGACATCGTCATGGGTACGCAGAATGTAGCGGACAAAGTTGCTGCCAATGAAGCCTGCACCGCCTGTGACAAGGAGATTTTTCATCGTTCAATCCAGGAGGAAGATCGTTCCGGGATCATTCTCGTGGCGTACTTCGTCGACCGGGTCGCGCCTGCCCTTCCCGGCGAAGAGCGTATTGGGCAGGTTGACAACCATGCCGGGATGCACGCCGACATTCCGGTAGGCGTGGACGATCCCCGGCGGGATGATCAACGTTCGCGGGGAATCTTCCCCCGCATAGACAATCTGTCGGACCATGAATGTCGGGGAATCCTTGCGGTTATCCCAGAGATATACTTTGAAATTTGAGGGTCCGAGGAACGCGAAGTAATCAGCCTGGGCCACGTGTTCATGCGGCCCGCGGGCGACAGATGGGAGGGTCGTGGAGATGTAGGCCATCACCGGAAGATACGCCGGGGAGACCTCGTCAGAACGATACAGCTCGGTCAGCCAGCCCCGTTCATCCAGGTATTTCACCATATCTTTCACCACGACATCGTGGATCTTGCCGTTCTTGAACATAAGTATCACCTGTGTAGTGTACGAGCTTTTCGCGTCCTACCGCATGCTGGGAAAGGGCAAAGACCCGGAGCACCGGGGCGAAGGTTTCTTGACGATCAAGACATCAGTAGCAAGATGAGGAGAGGGGACTCCCTTACGTATTCAATTCACACAACTTAACAAATCATCCCTGAAAAGTCAATTCCAGGTTTTCGGCCAAAAAACGGCGAAATCTACATTTTTTCGGGGGCACTGATGCCGAGGATGGCAAAACCATTCCGGAGGACGATCTGGACGGCATGACAGAGCAACAACCGTGCGGAGGTCATCGGGATGTCATCCGTGACGACCCTGTGGACGTGATAGTAGGTATGGAACAGCCCCGCCACATCGTGAAGGTAGTCTGCGAGCCGGTGGGGCTCATACGTCATTGTGCAGGACTCCACCGTTTCGGGAAACTGCAGAATTCTTCTGATGAGTGCCATTTCTTCCGGCGCGGTCAGGAGATCCACGTCGCTGCTCTCGACCGTGCCTGGACGCCCTTCCTCTCCGGCAACCCGCTGGATATTGCATATGCGGGCGTGGGCGTACTGAACGTAATACACCGGATTGTCGAGGGAAGTCTGCCGTGCGAGCGCCAGGTCGAAATTGAGGTGGCTGGAGATTGTGCGCATCAGGAAGAAAAATCGGACCACATCAGCACCCACATACGCGATCAACTCATCCAGCGTGATAAAGTTGGCTTTGCGGGTTGACATTTTGACTACTTCGCCGCCCTGCGAGATGGTGACGAACTGATGGATAAGCACTTTTACCTTGTTTTCCGCGTACCCGAGGGCCTTCAGGGCGGACAGAACGTCGGGATATGTCGCAATATGATCGGCGCCGAAGATATCGATCATCAGGTCATAGCCGCGGCGAAATTTCTCAACATGGTAGGCGATGTCGGGGAGCCGGTAGGTCGGTTCCCCCGAGCTTTTCACAATCACCTTGTCCTTTTCGCTGCCGAGCGTGGAGGTCTTGAACCACAGCGCTCCGTCCTGTTCGTACGTCAGGCCCCGGTCTTTAAGCGCCTGGATCACCTCGTTGATTTTGCCGTCGGTGTAGAGCGAATGTTCGTTGTAGTAGTTCTGGAAGACGATGCCGAGTGACTGGAGGGTTTTCCGGATATCCGCGAAGATCTCTTCCTCCGCGATGGTCTTGAAGAACCCTTCCGCGGGTTCATCGCGGAGTGAGTCTCCTTTCTGCGCGCGGGCGTGCAGTGCGATGTCACGGATGTATTCGCCCTGGTAGTAGTCGGCGGGGAATTCGACGGGTTCGCCCAGTTCCTGGAGATAGCGAAGCCGGACCGAGTCGCCGAGGATGCGCATCTGCCGGCCGGCATTGTTGAAGTAGTACTCCCGCTCAACCCGGTGGCCGGTCCATTCCAGCAGTCGCGAAAGGGTATCGCCGAAGACGGCGCCGCGTCCGTGGCCGACAGTCAATGGCCCCGTCGGATTGGCACTGACGAACTCCACCTGCACGCGTTTGCCGTCGCCGGAAGCCGATCGGCCGAACTTCGTATCCTGAGCGAGCACCTGTGCCAGCTGGCGACGGAAGAAGGCTTCCGTGAATGTCACGTTGATGAATCCCGGTCCGGCCACTTCCACCTTCGCCACTGTTGCCGGATCGACGGCGAGGTGCTGCGCGATGCGTTGTGCGAGGTCGCGCGGTTTCATGCCCGCCTGTTTGGCAGTTGTCAGGGCAACGTTGGTTGTCAGATCGCCGTGACCTTCCTGCCGGGGGCGTTCTACGGTAATGCCTCCCGGTGATGTGATTCCGTTCTGCTGCAATGACGCCGCAATGGCGGCGCGGAGGTAGTCTCTCATGAAGCTTTCTTCCTCTGGGGTGCAGCTTTCTTTGTCTGAGGGCCGGTTTTCTTCGTCTGAGGGCCGACCTTTTTTGTATGAGGGCCGGCTTTCTTTCCCCGGGGGGCTGCTTTCTTCGAGGCGACTCTACGGGCCGTCTTTTTGAGTTTCGGAGCGGGGACTTCATCCCTCACCCGTTTGATCTCCGCATCCCCCCAGAGTTTTTCCAGATTGTAAAATGGCCGGATATGTTTGTGGAACACATGCACGACCACATCCACATAATCCAGCAGCACCCAGTTCGGACTGCCCACTTCACGATGCCACACCGGGATCCCTTGTTCCGCAAGTCCGGCAGTTATCCCGTCAGCAATTGCTTTGATCTGCGTGTCGGTATCACCTGAACAGACAACAAAGAAGTCGGTGACGCTGCTCAGGCCGCGGAGATTCATGATCACCACGTCCTGTGCCTTCTTGCTCAGCGCCAGATCTGCAACGTGCTTTGCCAGGATTGAGGGTTTCACCGTGTGTGGCTCCTTATTGTGCGGGTTTCAGTGATTGATGATCCATACCGATCAGCACCGACACATCCACAAAGTAGTCGGGATTGATCTGCTGGACGATATGCGGAGCTTCGATACCCAGTGCGGTCGCGACCTTTTCGGCGTTCCGGAGATTTGCGGTCCGCGCGACAACGATGGTATGACGGACATCAAAGCGGTGGTAGTTCCGCACTTCGACGACATCATATCCCCTGTCGCGGAGGTACTGTGTGAAGCGCGTGCCCACCTTTGCCGTGCCGCACCCGTTGATGACGTCCAGCTGTATCGGCTTTCCTTTCGGATCGCCGTCGCGCGCCGGATCGAGGCTGGGTGCGACCGTGAGCCGGAGCACGAAGGAATACGCGAGGTACGCCACCACGAGGAGGAGGACGATGATGGCCAGATTGAGGAGAGCGCCAGTCGGAAATTTGCGTGCGGAGAATCTGTTTTTCATCTCTCCCACTTACAGAATGAAAAACCGAGGAACCATCCACCGAACGCGGATGTCCTCGGTCTGTAGACACACCTCGATGTCAGCACGCGATACGCTGTGTCAGTACCCATCCCCACCAAACCAGGGTGATGCAAACGGTGAGTAGTAGTACCCGTACGGCAGCTGCCGGTATTGGATCTGCACCGAAAAATTCTCCCAGGGTTTGTAGTTCAATTCAGCCCGGCTGAGATAGATCGAGCTCAGGCTGTTTTTCACACCCTGGGTCATCAAGGAATTACTCGCAAACGGTGAATAGCTCATGCTCACGTCGGCGCGCGCGTTCAGGTTCTCCGCAAATTCGTACCGCATGCTGTTCGTGTACGTGCCGAGGGAAACGCCCTGGCCACCCATGGTCATATAGGAGAATGAGAGTGAATGGCTCATGTGGAATTTTTCCGGATTGAACCATCCGAAAAGAAACGACGGCGTAGATTGCTGCAGGATGCCGCTTGAGATGCGTGACTCCTGCTCAACCTGCGTTTTGAACTGGGCCCGGGTCGCCGGAGCAACCAGAGCCAGCGTCACAAGTGCCATAACGGTGTACAGTTTCATCGCTTCTGCCCTTCAGTTCACCTTATGCGGGAAAGCTCCCCATTCAACATACGGAATCGTCAATGATTTGTCAACCCTTTCGCCGCGCAAACTCCGCCCTGGCGGCATCCAGCTGTTCCACGGTGTTGATTCCCTGGACCTCGACCGGTTCTTCTACAGGAACAGCCCTCACCGTGAGCCGGTTCCGCCAGAAATATCCGAAGACGTCCGTCAGGTAGTACTCGTGCTGCGTATTGGTGTCGGTGATATGTTTCAGCCCATCGAACAGCTGCTCCTTGTCAAACACATAGATACCGGTGTTGATTTCACGGATTTTTTGCTGCTCCGGGGTGGCATCGCGGTGCTCCACAATACCGAGGACATGTCCGGACTCGACTTTGTGCGGGCCTTCGGTGAGGCTGGAACGGTTATCCCTGAGGATACGGCCGTAGCCGGTCGGATCATCAAGTATGGCGGTCAACAACGTTGCTGCTGCGGGTGCGGCACGGTGATACGCGATGAGTCCCTCAACGGTGGCCTTTGAGAGGAGCGGCACATCTCCCGAGAGCACCAGCACATCGCCCGAGAACCCGCGCAACGGCTCTTCCGCCTGCATCACGGCGTGCCCGGTACCGAGCTGTGGGGTTTGTTCCACGCACATGACGTTGTGGCCGGTGCGGCTGAGGTGGTTGATGACCGAGTCCTTATGCCAGCCCACCACGGCGACGATGCGCGACGCTTTGAGATGGAGAGCGAGGTCGACGACGTGTTCGACCATGGGCTTTCCCCCGATGGAATGCATGACCTTTGCCATCGTGGAATTCTTCATGCGGGTACCTTTTCCCGCAGCCATGATGACCACTGCAAGCTCTCTTTTCATGCGTGCCGCATCACCCCTTTCGTTATGTGTGTGAACCGGGAATCAGGATATTGTCGATAAGCCGTGTCGTCCCGAAGCGGACAGCCAGGGAGATCAGGACACCGCATTCCGGCACCCGTCCGCGGAGCTCCAGCAGGGTTTCGGCGTCGGCCACCGAGACATAGTCAATTACACCGGATGATGAAGAGGTGATACACGCACGCATCTCTTCAATCACCGTTGCGGCGTCCGCATTGCCGTCCCGGATCCGTCGTTCCCCGAGCTGCAAGGAGCGGAAAAGCACCGGGGCCTCACTCCGTTGTTGCGGCGTGAGGTATGTATTACGGGAGCTCAGCGCGAGCCCGTCGGCTTCGCGGACAGTCGGCACTATGACCATCCGGCAGTCGATGTTCAGGTCGTTGACCATCCGTCTGATCACCGCCACCTGCTGTGCATCCTTCTGACCGAAGAAGGCCATGTGGGGTTTAACGATATTCAGAAGTTTTGTCACGACGGTGGCCACGCCGCGGAAATGGCCGGGACGGGAGGCGCCTTCAAGCGCCGTTGTGATTCCCTCGACTTCGATGAACGTCGCATAGCCCGCGGGATACATCGCGCCGGGCTCCGGAGCAAAGACGAGGTCGACGCCGGCCTCCGATGCCATCTGCATATCTCGCTCGAGCGGGCGGGGATATCGGGAGAAGTCCTCTCCCCGGCCGAACTGTGTGGGGTTGACGAACACCGAGGCGACAACTACATCCGCCTGGCTTCGCGCCTGGCGCATCAGCGTCGTATGACCTTCATGAAGGGCGCCCATGGTGGGGACAAGGGCGATCTCCTTGCCGGCGGCGCGCCATGCATCCGCCCGGCGTTGAACGACGTCAGGGAGTTTCTCAAGGACGGCGCGTGTGCCACTCATGGGGCTGTTCACTCCTGCCACATGGAGAGCAGCTGGTACACCGTCTGCCGCATCTCCTTCCGGTGGACCACCAGATCGAGGAAACCGTGTTCAAGGAGGAACTCGGCACGTTGGAAGCCGGGAGGCAGGTCCTTGCCGATGGTTTGCCGTATCACGCGGGGGCCCGCAAAGCCGATGAGGGCTCCGGGCTCACCGATGTTCACATCCCCCAGCATCGCATAGCTGGCCGTAACGCCCCCCGTGGTCGGATCAGTCAGAATGGAAATGAATGGAACGCGGGCATCCGACAGGCGGGCCAGCTTGGCGCTTGTCTTCGCCAGCTGCATCAGCGACAGCGCACCCTCCATCATCCGTGCTCCTCCGCTGGACGACACGATGACCAGCGGGGTGTGCGATTTCCAGGATTTGTCAACAGCCCTTCCGATTTTCTCCCCTACCACCGATCCCATGCTACCCCCGATGAATCCGAAATCCATGGCCGCCACCACAACGGGGAGCTTCTGGATTGTCCCGTTCCCCCACCGCACGGCATCGTACAGGTGGGTTTTCTTGATCGCTTCAGCGGTGCGATCCTTGTAGCGTTTGGTATCGACGAATTTCAGCGGGTCGCTGGAGCGCATCCGGCGGTCATGTTCCTTGAAGGAGCCGGGATCCAGCAGCAGTTCGAGGTACTGCGTGCTGCCGATCCGGAAATGCGCCCCGCATTTCGCGCAGGTATAGAGGCTCTTCTGCAGTTCCGTCTTGTGGATGATCTCCCCGCATCCTTGGCACTTTGTCCAGAGCCCGTCGGGGATATCCCGTTTTTGCGTTTCCGCAGCAATATTATCTTTCGATCGTTTGAACCAGGACATGGCGTCACTCCGGTTTGCGGAGAAAGAACTCCTTGATGTATCGAGGTTCCAGAACGGCAACATCCTCATTGGCCCCGGCGGCCAGCAAGGCGGCACCGCATTGCGCCACCGCGACCGCAGAGCATTGAGCGACAGATTCCGGCACGAGGAACGCACACGCGTCATTTCCGCCGGCAGAATTCAGTACGCCCCCAACGGAGATCCGGGCATCGCCCGTTATCGCGATTTTCCCCGGTGGCATGAGCTCGGGCAGGCGGCGGATCTCTCCATCGCTGACGTCCGTGAGGGCGCGTGGGCCTCCGGGTGTCAGGTCAAACAGCTGCCAGTAGACTTCTTCGCGCCGCGCATCAAGGACCGCAAGAATCTTCCCGATGCCGGCATCCCGCACTTCCGGAACCGCACGCCACGCGAGGGCCTCCAGCGTGGGAACGGCAACCACCGGGACTCCCGTCGCGACGTGCAACCCTTTGACGACACTCAGACCTATTCTCAGTCCTGTAAAGGACCCGGGGCCGATAGAGACCGCGATCCCCTGCAGGGCCTGGAGCTTCACCCCTGCGCGTTCCAGAACGTCATCAAGGAAGCCAAAGAGCTTTTCGGCGTGCGCGTACCGCTCCAGGACGGATTCTTCGGCGAGCACCGCGCCGTCACGCAGCAGGGCCACGCCGCAGACTGCTGTGGCGGTCTCGATGCCGAGGATGGTCATCGTGTGCTCTCGTCCGGTTGCCGGATGGTGATCCGGCGCTCTGTTGCACCACCGCAATGCTCGAAGGATATAAGATAATGGCCTGAAGGGAGGAGATCAAGGATATGTTCCGCCCATTCGATAAAACAAATATAGGGGGGGCGAAAGTACTCCACCAGCCCGATTTCGGCCATTTCCCCGCGCGAGGCAATACGGTACATGTCCGCGTGAACAACCGTCACCGTTCCCGCGGGGTATTCGTTGATGAACGTAAACGTGGGGCTCCCGAAGTGGCCAGTCGCGCCCAGCGCAGCACAGGCCCCGGACACGAAACTCGTCTTCCCGCTCCCGAGAGGACCCATCAGCGCAACGATGTCCCCGGGTTTCAGCATTGCGGCGAATCCCGCTCCTGCGGACTCGGTCTCTTCGGCGGCCTGTGTGACGACCGTGATCATCCGCGTGCTTCCATTCTGACCACGGGAAGGATCACCTCTTCCATCGACACCCCGCCATGCTGGAAACTGTCGCGGTACTGCGCAAGGTACTTATGGTAGTCGGTGGGATACACGAAGTAGTAGTCCTCCTTGGCGAAGATATAGTTCACTGCGACCCCCCGTTCGGGCAGCCGGAACTCCGCCGGATTCTTCACGAAGATTGCGGTCTTCTCATCGACCTTCAAGTTTCTCCCGTACTTGTACCGGAGATTTGTTGATGCTTCCCGGTCGCCCAACACTTTCGAGCCCCGCAGGCTTCTGATGCTGCCATGGTCGGTGGTGAGCACAATAGTGACGTTCTTGTTCCGCGACAGTGTCTTGAGCATGCCGAACAACGACGAGTGCACAAACCACGAGCGAGTCAACGAGCGGTAGGCGGATTCGTCCGGCGCGATCTCCTTGAGCAACGACGAATCGGACCGGCCGTGTGCGAGCATATCCACGAAGTTCACCACGATCGACGTCAGGGGGGTCGCCGCGTAGGAATTGATGGTTGATTCGATGGTGCGTCCGAACTCGGGATCAAGGATCTTCACGTACTTCGGCTCGGGTTTCAATATGATCCGGCGGCGTTCGAGGAGTTTTTCCAGGTACTGCCGTTCGTAGCGGTTTCTGCTGCTTTCATCGTCTTCCGCTTTGTCCCACAGTTCCGGGTTCCGTTTTTCCAGATCGGCCGGAAACGATCCGCTGAAGATGGCGTTGCGTGAGTACGGCGTCGCCGTCGGCAGGATGCTGTAGTAGTACCGGCGCGACATATCGAAGTACTCGCGGAGCAGCTCTTCGAAGACCAGCCATTGATCCAGTCGCAAGCAGTCGATGATGAAGAAGACCACTGACCTGCCTTGTTGCAGCTCGGGAATCACAAACCGGTCCACAACTTCATGCGAGAGTGCCGGGCGGCCCTCCGGTTGCTCCATCCAATCGCGGTAATTGCGTTCGATGAATTTGCCGAAGGCAAGGTTGCATTCGCGGAACTGATCCTGCAGGGTCTGTCGCAGCCCGAGTTCCGGATGCCGATCGAATTCCAGTCCCCAGCCGACCAGACGCGCATAGATGTCGATCCACTCTTCATAGCCCGGCGATTGCATCAAGGCGAGAGAGATCTCGTTGAATTGCCGGATGTAGTCTTTCGACAGGGCCGCGCCCGTAATCTTCCTCCCCTCCAGGAATTTCTTGCAGGCCATCAGGACCTGGCTCGGGTTCACGGGTTTTGTCAGGTAGTCGCTGATTTTGCCGCCGATGGCATCTTCCATCAGCGATTCCTCTTCGTTCTTGGTAATCATGACGACGGGCACGGCGGGGCGGATTTCCTTGATTTCCTGGAGGGTCCGCAGTCCTCCCATGCCGGGCATCATTTCATCGAGAAACACCAGGTCATACGGGTTCTGTCGCACCATGCCCACGGCATCTTCGCCGTTGGTGACGGTTTCTACGGTGTATCCCCGCTCCACGAGCAACCGTACGTGAGAGCGGAGCAGGTCGATTTCGTCGTCAACCCAGAGTATGCGTCCCTTGGATTCTTCCATGCGCTTCCTCCCTCCACTACTGAATCGAAATATGAATATCCAACCCCGCCTCGTTGGTCTTGCTTCCCGGGATGCGTGAGCCTGAATCGTCGGGTTCAATACTGGTGTACCGGAAGTACACCGATGCGGTCACACGCTGGCTCAGCACATACTTGATGCGCGGTTCCATGACCGTGCGCGTGGTGCCTTCCAGCGGCGTTCCCTGTATGTTGATGTCGAGCTTTGAAACATCGTACGTCAGGCGGGAGTTCTTTGTGACCGAATAGGAGAAGCTGATATCGATGTCGTTGTTCAGCGCAAGGCCGAAGAACGGGATCTCAAACCCCCGCCGGGAGTACGATGACGTGATCGAGAGTTCCCGCGAAAAGGCTTCCACGATATTCCGGGAGGACGTCGTCAGGTCGTACGACGTCGTACTGTTGATGCGCACATTGGCGCCGAAGCTCCCCTTCCACAGTTCCTTGAACGTGAAATTCATCCCCACGATCGGCGAAAAACCGTACATCACGCGCTGGCCATCGGTCCGCTCCCCGCCCCCGCCGGGGCGATTCTGGTACTGGCGGGTATAGTTCGAATTGTAGGCATGATCCAGCGACATGCGGGTCACGAAGCTGGAAAAGAACGGGATTTTTTCCAGGCCGTCCCAGCGAAAGCTCCAGTTCACGCGGGGGGCGAAATCGCCGAACACTTTGCGCAGGATGGGCAGCGCTTCGAAGCCCTCGATGAATGCCTGGTTCAGTTTCTCTTCGTCAGTTTTGGTGTCCGACAGGTCGGACTTGAGTTCGGCGTAGCGCTTGCTCACATCCTTGAGACTCGTCTTGAACGAACTCAGGAACAGGAAGTCCGGGAGGGTCAGAAACGACCGGTCGACGCTTCCCGACGTGGTTGTGTTCAGCAACGTCGGTACACCGAGGGAGTCGGTCTGCAGATTATCCGTGCGGTTGTATGCCCAGCCGACGTTCCAGTTGAGGTCAAGCCGCGCGCCTTCCCAGAGTGCACGCGACGTTTTGAATGTCAGCCTGTTGTTCTGCCGGAAGGAATTCACAAGCACTCCTCCCGGCGCACGGAGTCCGGGTTCGACATCCCAGCCAAACCACGGGAACTTCGGGCGTCCGCCGAAATTCACCAGACGACCGCTGGGGTCGCTGATGAGCCCTAGCTGGTACAGACGGGAAGGACCGTATTTGATGTCCGCATCCTGAATGAACGGCAGACGTCCCCAGAAATTGACGAAGCCGGCGGAGCCGACCACTCCGCTGTTTTGCGAACTGTTGGTCTGCGTAAACGACACGTTCACGTTGTCATAGTCCAGCAGCGGGATCTTGATGAAGATGCGCGCGAGACTTCCGAGTTGTCCGAGGAGCTTGTCCAGTCCCCCGCCAGTCGCCGTGGAATCCGCCACTTTTGTCGTATCCGTGGTACCGGTCTGTTCCTGGTTTTCCCCGCTCCCTCTCCTCCCGCGGGACGGCGCCGGGGGAGCTGTTGTGGCGGCGGGCTTGGTTTCGAACAACGGGTCAAAGAGCTGCTTCATCCGGAAGTTCAGTGACAGGTTGATATTCGCATTGTACCCGGCGGACTTGCCGAGATCTCCGCGGGTCAGGGTGTTCTGCCAGCTGTAGTCCACCCCGTAGGATGCCTGGATGTCAAGGAAGCGTTTGATGTTGAAGATGTTCGGGATGTTCGGCTTGGAAACGAAACTGTTCCGCTGGCTGTAGCGCGTGTCCTCCCCGAAATCGATCAGGTGATCGCCGAAGAAGATGTCGCCCATGATCTGAGAAAACGAACGCTGCTGCTTGAACTGATCGAGTTCGAGGTTGAGGAGGCTCGACTCCACGCTCACGGAGTAATCGCCGGAGGGATTGATCATACCGCCCTCCGTGAACTTCCAGGAGAAGCCAGCCTGACGCGACGCCGAGAAATTGCGGGAGATGATCTCCTGGGCCCCGACGGTCCGCTGCAATGACCTGTCGCGCGAACGCATGGCGTTGAACGCCCAGTTGAACGTCGTCGGCGAATAGTAGATCTTGATGTCCTTGTACTCCTCAAGGAACCAGACGCCGTCGAACAGGCTCTTGAATGGCTGGACGTAATAGTCCGAAGGGAACGTCAGGGCATACGCAAGGCGCGCATTCCAGGACCACGTAGTGCGGTCAACGAGCGCAGGGCTGTGTTCCGTCGAGCGCGTGTAGCTGAAGCCGAACGTCAGCTTGTTGAATGTATCGCGGATGTACCATGCGTTTGACGGGACGTTGATGCGGAAGCTCGGGGCGGCGTAGGTGTCCGTTTTCCTCATCGTCTCGGATTCAAGGATCTCCTTATCGGCGGCGGCCTGCGCTTCCTGCTCGGTGCCGCCGTTTTGCAGCACCCTGTTCTTGCGTTGTTCGGCCGCGGCGCTCACGAGCACGTCGGAATTCGGCTTGTAGCGCGGCGTCATTTTGCCTTCGGTGTGCGAATAGGAAATGGGGATGGAGGTCCCCACCCAATCGTCGGAGAGGAGCTTCTCCAGCTGAAACGACGTGTTGAGTCCCCAGTTGGTCGAAAGCTGCCGGGAGCCGAAGCGCGCTTCCAGCGTATGGAAATTCGGGTCCACCCTCGAGTAGTTGAAAGACACCGCCCCGATGTCCGCAAGCTTTAGCTGTGTGTCAAACCGGTACGCCCAACCCGGAGTATCATCGACCGATGTGAGGCGCATTTCGTTAAACCAGACTTGTCCCACCAGGAGCTTGCCGGGAACCTTGCCCGCCGGGTCATCTCTCCCTCTCCGCGGGTTCGCGTTTGTCACGCCGACGGAGAGGTAGACGATTTGCGTCAGCGAGGGATTGCCGAGTACCCGGTACGTCGAGCCAGGAGGTCCGCCGGGAACGGGTATGGGGTCAGAGAGTTTACCGACCGAGTCGCGTGCCTGCTTCGCCGCCGTAATGTTTTCGAACTGGATGACCACATCGTTCGCCGGATCCCATCCGGGCCTGACGGGAGCACGGTACTCGTAGTAGTTCAGACTGTCAAGTCCGAACCGGAAGAAGATCTCCGCATCGTACTCGGTTGCGCTGATATACCTGAATGTCGGATCCCCGTGGACGAACATCTTCAGGGTTTTGTAGTTGAAGAGGTCGAGCGCGCGATAGGTGTAGAATTTCACTGCCTGGCGGGACTGCCCGGGGGGTAGACCTTCGAGCTTCAGTGCAAGTGACTGCTCGTTCGCATACACTTCCTCCTCGGGCCGCGTGCGATCACGTTCCTGGGTCACGCCCGGAGGCGGGTTGTACTCGGGATTGTCTTCGATGCTGACCACTGTGACGTCGAATAACGAATCTCCTGCGTCGCGTGCGAGTTTCTGCCACTGATTCCCGACCAGGGAAAAGTCGGCGATGCGGACGGCAATGGTGTCCGTGGCATTCACAAAGGCGACCCGTATGAACTCGATATTCTCCTGGGAGGGAGTCCCCACCTGCCGTTCATATTCGCGGACGGGGATCCGGAACTGGTACCATTTGGAATAGCTCCCGTCCTCTTTCTGGCCGCCGCCGCCCACGATGCGCGGATTGTTGGCACGCACCGTATCGAGCAGCAGCTCGTACTCGAAATACGAATTCGCAAGATCCGGGACCCCGTTGGCATTCAGATCTTCGGTATCGGGGATACGGCCGGATGGGCCGTCTTTGTTGTTCTCTGTGCCGTTAATATGCGAGAAATCCTCCGCAGGCGTCCCGACGGTGGCATTGGTGTAGTAGTAATCGTCGCCGGAAGGATCGCCTTGCATGGCAGGGTATTTGGCAACCATCGCGGCATACCGGGCGCGCTCCTGGTCATCATTCAGCATGTCAATCCCGATGTCTTCACCCTCCTGCAGCACACCGTTCGGGTAGGAGCTCAGCACGAGATCTTCGGAGTTCAGTGAGCGGTTCGGAATGGCATCCTCGCTGATCGCCCCCATATCGATGATCATCTTTGTGCCCGGAGGAGCGCGGTCCACACGCATCCAGATCTCGATGAAGTTGACGTTCTCCTTCGAAAGGTTGATTGCCGAGACCGACAGGGGTTTCATGAGGGCGCCCCAGTTCCTGAACGGCGTCAGGGTGTTCTCGATGTCCGTGCTGTAGTTGTACTGCCCTCGCAGCGAAGGGTAGTAGCGGAAATCCAGAACGGTGGCCTGGTCGTTGGCGGCATTGCCCGGCTTCTTGCGCGGGTAGATTTCCGTGAGCGGCACGTCGGTGGGAATGCGGTTGAACCAGACCATCCGGCCCCTGGACAGCGCTTTGGTCGTATCCGGAAGCGTTCCCCAGTGGAAATTGTCGCCGAGCGGACTTGAGAGGGACCACGCGGCGTATGAGATGCCGACGGGTATTGCCCTGCGTGCCGCCTCGAAGTCGTCGATATACGCGATGCCTTCACCGTTGTCGCTCGGGATGGTACTTTTCTTTGTGTTCGGGTCGGGCGACATATAGGCCGCTTCACCGCTCACTTTGAGCTGGGATGCTTCGCGGGTCTGGAAGATCGGCAGCGCATCGAGCGCCCGGGTGAGGAATGGCAGGTCGAACGTCGCCGCCCCGTCGATGCCCATAATCGTGTTGTTGTTGGGCTCTTCGCCGAGGCGAACCTTGTCGCTCAGTGTCTGTTGATTCAGGTTCATGATGGTGAACCCGAAATTCAGATTCTGGGATATGGCAAGATCTCCGCGCGCGCCGAGGAGGGTCTTGGATGCCAGCTGGAACAGATCATTCTGTTCGTATTTGATCTGGAGGTTGGCACCGGGTACGAGCGCGCGGTCGTTCTTGATGACCACTTCGCCGATAATATAGTCGACGGTATAGTCGATGTTGGGGGTAAGCGCACGGCCGTCGAGCAGCACCTGCACGCTCCCTTCCACCACGTTGAACCCCAGGGAGTATCGTGACGTCGCCTCGCCCGTGGCTTTCCCCTTGATCAGATACCTGTTGCGCAGGGCCTGCTGGGCAAACGTCACGGTCGTGTCATACACTTCCGGATACAGGAACTCCGAGGTGTCCGCCAGAACGTTCCCCTTCTCCGCAAAATACGCCTTCACGCCGTCGTCAAACGGACGCAGGACCGGGAAGATAATTTCAGCGCGTGCCTGGTTGACAGTTCTCCCCGAACGATAGTCGAATTGCCCGTCGCCGTTCGGCGCGGGTGTGTCATCGGCGTTGTACTTGTCAACGCCGAACACGCGCAACAACGGTTCGTTCAGGATGCTGTTCTGATCTTCCCCTCCCGGAATTCTCCGGACGATATCAAGGGTAAACCCCTCTTTCTTCGCGTTGCGCCCGATTCCCTGAATTGGATAGATGTTTTTGAGCATCTGATTCCAGGCGACGGCGTACGAGCGGCCGTTGGACACGAGGTTTTTCGGCTTGAGCATTTTCAGGATCAACCGGCGGGAGAGAGCAGTACTGTCGGTACCGAGATCACGCGCGAACTCTCCCGTCTGCACGCCGGCGGCATTCCGGTACGCAATGGCCACGATCTGCTGGTCGCCGACGCTTGCGTTCAGGGAAACCACCCCGAGGTACCCGTCGCCATCCAGCTCGTACTGGGAGCGGTCGAGCTTGATGAACGGGCCGGTCTCGATTTTTCCCGGATCGTCCACCGTCCCCCTCAACGCTTCGGGGTAGCCCCCTCCGATCGCAGGCAGGGTAATAAATGCGATGCCTTGCCGTTCATTCGGATCCGGTATGCCTCCCTGCCGCTGCACCCACACTTCCTCTTCGACGATCTGCCCGTCACTGTTGACCAGCGGAGGCTCGTTGAGGTAGTAGTCCGCATACCGCGCGGCGTACGAAACATCCACAAAGAAATGATTCGTGGCATACTCGTACGCACGCATTTCGAACGTTTGCTCCTTCGCACCGCCGGACACCGCGACTTCTTTGATTTGTCCTTTCTTTTGCGATGCGAGGGCCGTCAGGGTGAGCGGCCCCATCTGGAATTTCGCCTTGGCGCCGAACAGTGCCTGGCTGCTGCCGATAAACGACGAGGGGGTCTGGAGGGAAACGTTGCCGGCTTCCACGCTCTGCACGACTTCGTCGTCGTAACCGGTGTATTTGATTTTCAGCTGATTCTCGTATTCGAACGTGCGTTGCGTGTTCCAGTCGGCCAGAATGTTTAGTTTATCGCCGATCGTGCCGTTCACGTTCACCTGAACGTCCTGGCTGAAATCCGGTTCGTTGCGGCTCTGATCGAGACGGGAGATGGTTGTCTGGTCGGTTTGGGTGTTGCGGAATCCCGCCTTGATGTCCACCGCGCCGCTGATGCTCAGGTTGATCTCATTCTTTCCAAAAATGCTGAAGAGCGGGTTCGGGGGGACGGGAATGCTGATCTTGGTGATGTTGCTGAGCAGTTCACCGAGATCATCACGGGCAACGAGCGCCTTCGGCCGTCGCGCCTCGTCAGCCATGAGTTTCCGGAATTCATCTTTCTCCCTGAGCCGGATGTAATCGCTGAGCGGCAGTGTGAGGGGGAAACGGACATCCTGTCCCCCGACGCTTTCCCTGAAGCCGACCCTGGCGCCGGTTGAGTCGATGCTCACATCGCGCTTGTAGCCCGGTGCTTTCCGCGCGCCGAAGAGCGGATATGTTCGCCGGGGGAAGTATTCCACATGCAGGGGATCACGCCGGTAGTCGTTCCACTGGGCGATGCGTGCCGAGGAATCCAGGCAGACCACGTATGTCGTGTCGATTTTCATGGTCTGGGTCTTCAGGGAGTCGCGACGGAGGCTGTCGGCCAGCATGGTTGCGCGCAGACTGTCAGCAGCAGTGCGGTATTTGGTGGTGTCGGTTCTTGAAGTGTCCTGCTGCCCCGGAAACAGCGGTGGCAGTCTTTTCGTAGTATCCTGAAGCCCGGGGAGACCGGACGGCGGCGGAATCCCCTGTTGTTGCGGCGTGGGTGTCCCCGGTGGTTGCGGTGGGGCGTACGCAAACGCAAACACCGCGGCACTCAGTACCAGAACGGCGGCGCTGCCGAATGCTGTCCAGAAAGCCCGGGATTGAAGAGGCAAGAGATATGTGGCGTATTTTGGCCGCAAGGAGTTCAATTCGATTCTCGCAAGGTTCGCACACCCGGACTACCGGCAGCACCGCCCTCGCGCACACCTCGTATCAAACGAAATCGATATTGGACTCCTTCAGTGATGCAGTGCCGAATAATAGCCAAAAGGATTGAAAAACGCAAGCAGTTTGGAAAATCCCCTCCCCTCCGCTATATTACGTGGCCATGATCCTTTACCGGTACATCCTCCGTGCCCACCTGGGTCCCTTCATCTTCTCGCTGGGGACCCTGATGTTTATTTTCCTCCTCCAGTTCGTCATGAAGTTCATTGACCAGCTGGTAGGCAAAGGGCTGACGGCTTGGGTGATCATGGAATTAGTGGCCCTTAACCTGGCCTGGATGCTGGTCCTTGCCGTTCCAATGTCCGTGCTGGTCTCCACGCTGATGGCATTCGGCGACCTTTCCTCGCGAAATGAGATTACCGCCATGAAAGCCGGCGGTGTCAGCATTTACCGTATGATGCTGCCGGTGCTCCTTGCCGGAATCGTCGTAGGCGGGATCATGGTATGGTTCAACAACCATGTGCTCCCCGAATCCAACCATCGACTGAAGGTGCTCACGACCGACATCCGGAGGAAGAAGCCGACCATCGCCCTTGTCAACGGCGTGTTTTCACAGGACATCCCGGGCTACAGCCTTCTAGTTCGAAAGGCTTCCGAGACCGGGAATGACCTTGAAGGCGTGACGTTGTACGACTATACTGACCCGTCGACGAACATCGTGATCACGGCCGAACGGGGGAGCATTGCGTTTTCGCCGGACTACCGCAAGATACTGTTGTTTCTCGAGCGCGGAGAGATCCATGAGCTGAATCTGCAACAAATGAACAGCTACCGGACGATCCGCTTCACCCGTCATCGCATTGCGATGGACGTTGAAGGGTTTGATTTCGAACGCTCCCAGACCTCAGCCTTCTCGCGTGGCGACCGGGAAATGGGAGCCCGCGAGATGCTGGTCGTGGTGGACAGCCTCCAGCGGGAGCGAGGTGTCGTGATGCAGCATCTTGCGGAGATCACCGCAAGCGAAATGACGACACTGGCTGACGGCCGTTGGCGTGGTGCGCTGCCGGGCGGGGGGACTCCCGGTGGCGGTGACCCTCAGACGGCATTGATACGGGCACGATCGCTCAGCGCTGCCGTCACGACCGACCTTTTCCGGGTCGAGGCACTCGAGCGGCAGATCGACCAGTATTGGGTGGAGATTCACAAGAAATACTCCATCCCGGCGGCATGCATCGTGTTCGTCCTTGTCGGACTTCCGCTCGGCGTCATGGCACGCCGGGGAGGGTTCGGCATTGCCGCATCATTGAGTCTCGGGTTCTTTGTCATATACTGGGCGTCTCTGATCGGTGGGGAGAAGCTCGCCGACCGGGCGATCCTTTCCCCGTTCTGGGGAATGTGGATCGCAAACATCATACTCGGGGCGGTGGGCGTCTACCTCACCTATCGTGTGGGGCGAGAGGCATTGCTGATCGACTGGAGCATTTTCAGCCGTCTTGTGCCGCGCAAATGGCGCACCTCGCTTCCCGATGAAGCGCAAACCGGTGCCGTGGTCAGATGAAACTCATTGACCGCTATATCATCCGCCAATTCCTGTCGACCGCGGCCTTTTCCCTCCTGGCCGTGCTTGTGGTCTTCATCGTCATCGATTCGATGGAGAAACTCGACGACTTCATCGACCGTCAGGCGTCGTGGGACATCATTTTGCTTTATTATTTCTATTTCGTACCGGAAATCATCAAGCTGATTATTCCGGTCGCCATGCTCCTTGCCAGCCTCTTCGTCACAGCCCGCCTTTCCACGCAGAGCGAGTGGACCGCTCTGAAATCAAGCGGCGTGAGCCTGTACCGGTTGATGGTGCCCTTCCTGGTAGTGGCATTCACGATCAGCCTGCTCTCGGTGTATTTCAACGGGTGGGTCGTGCCATTCGCCAACAAGAAGAAGTACACGATCGGGCGGGTCTATCTGCACAAAGACGTGGTCAGTGCATCGGGTGCGAATATTTATATCCAGGATACGCCGACGAGAATCCTCTCACTCGGCTATTTCGACGACACACGAAACCTCGCGTCGCGGGTGAGCATCCAGGACTTCGACGTGGCTGACCGCACCGTGTTGCTGACGCGCGTGGACGCGTCGACAATGGTCTGGGATTCCACGCAGCAGCAGTGGCTTCTGCAGAACGGCACCCGCCGGTGGTTCACCACCGGGCAGGAGCGGATGGAGTCTTTCGTGACACAACCTGCCGGTCCGCTCCACTTCAATCCTGAGGAGCTGCGCAAGAAGCAGGAAAAGCCCGACGAAATGAGTTACTACGATTTGAAGGATTTCATCCGGAACCAGCAACGAGCGGGGCAGGATGTCTCGCGCTGGCTGGTCGACTTCTATAGCAAGATCTCTTACCCCTTTGCCACGGTCATTGTCGTGTTGTTCGGTGTGCCGTTTGCATCCATCCGCCGTCGGGGCGGCATTGGCGTGCAATTGGGGGTGTCGCTGCTGATCTGCTTCGTGTACCTGATCTTCATGAAAGTCAGCGAAGTATTCGGGGACAACGGTGACATTCCCCCGTTGCTGACCGCCTGGTCTGCAAATATCATCTTCTTTGCAGCGGCGGTGGTCGTGACGCTGAGGGTGCAGAAGTAGTGGGGTCAGACCCGAACCAATTGTCAATAGTCAATGGACTTTTGACTATCATCAATCGGTTGGGGTCAGATCCGAACCAATTGTCAATAGTCAATGGACTATTGACTATCATCAATCGGTTGGGGTCAGATCCCTACCTTGACTTGTACCATCCCCATCCACGCATAATGATCTCCAACCGGCATGAGTCGCATGCTGGCGGACGCTTGCGCGCGATTGTAACGGATGGCCGACCAGGCTGCATCGCCAGCGGCAAGGAGATGGTTCACTAGAGCCACGGTGATCCAGCTCGTCGCCGTGGTGTAGTATGAGTTTGCCTTCCCCCGTTCCCCGGAATACCAGAGGAAACTCGGCGTCAGGGGATCTCCGTACGCAAACGTCGGCGGAGCATCATCCCATCCCTGGTTGAACTGAGGATATTTGCCGATCAGCTCGTAGTACTGCTGTTCGTTGTACGCAGGCAGCGTATGCGAATAGTAGCCGGCGATATCCCGCTCCATCCGGTTGATCTCGTCCCAGTTCACCTGCGTCCACGGACGGTCAAAGGGATCCATACCCTCGGTGCCGGGTTTGCGCCAGTTATAGACTTTCCCGGGCGCGGTGAGCGTCTGCGCATATTCGGCGTACTTCACCACACTCCAGTGCTTGTTGGCGAAGTCCTGGAATAAATCCGTCTGCCTGTCCCCCTTCTTGTCATACTGATACGCCGCGATCCATGCGAGGGCATCCACAGCAACGAAGAGTGCCGCCTCCCAATAGCTTTCCGTATAGATCTGTCCCGAGCCCGGTACGAGGGCCGACATGCCCGCAGCCAGCCAGGGAGATCGTCTGGAGGGCAATGCCAGCGGGGCTTGATCCTGACGGAGGTCAGGGGCATCCGCGAGGCGCTGGAGTCCGAATAGATCCACGCGCAGATTTCCTGTCATCGCTGGGGGATGTTGTTTCTCTTCGGCCCAGAGCGTCCCTGCGGAGATGAGGAGTGCACAGCCGATGACACGCAAATGACTCATCCTGACTTTCTCCTAATCAAAGTCGAAGCCGAACAGAATGCCGAAGTAGAAGCGCCATTCTCTGCCGTATGTTACGGTCTGGTCGCGGCTCCGGATATAATGGTCAAACCGGTTGAACCCGTACGCCGCGTTGAAGAAGATGCGAGTCGGGTACATGTAGTATGAAAACGATTCCAGGCGCAACTCCACGCCGGCATCGGTCTTGAAATCCTTCAGGCGGGGAGACGAGGCCGTCCATGCATTGCCCGCGTCGGCGTATATCGAGGCATAGAGTTTGTCAAAATAGAGCTGGGCCACACGCACATCGATGTTATGTACGAGCGGGAAGCGGTATTCCAATCCGGCCGAAGCCATCTCGTTGCCGCCGAGGGCATAGAACGGATATCCCTTCATCCCGATCAGTCCGCCCGCGTAGAAATCAAAGAACTCATCCACCTCCGGCCCCAGGATTGAGCCGCCGCGCAGTTTGAGTGTCAGTGTGTGGTTCTTGAAAAAGAACGGCATGTACTCCTTCCACTGCGCGTCGATCCGGGTGAAGTTCACGTTCTTGTACACGGGCGTCAGGCCGGTGGATGTGACTTCATATTCGCCGTCGCCGTTGAATTTGTTTAACTCGCGGTCGATCCTGAGACGGATGCGCCGCCCCATCGGATTGATGTCCTGCGTCCGCGCGGGGACGATCGCGTCGACGAGCATAGTCAGGGAAAGATCGTTCGCAATGAGATAGAGGTCGCTCGAGCTGCCGATCAATTGCGGCGGCGGGTCCTGCGTGAAGAACGATCCGATGCTTGACGTATACCGGCTGTGCGCCCAGCGGAACTCCGCATCGACGAACTGAGAGAAGACCGGTTGCCGCAGGGCAAGGTCGAACTCCAGCAGGTTGTACCCCACGTCGACAGGTATGGAGTAGGCGGGAAGGCTGATGACATTGTCGGTCTTGCGTGTGATATTGTAAATCTCAGCGGTGGCCGTCGGTTCGAAGCCAAGCTCATAGAGCAGCGGTATGCGTCCGCGGTAGGTGAACTGGAAGAAGATATCCCTCTCCATCTGCCGGTTGATCGTTGCCCCCGCGAAGAAGCCGGTCTTGTCCAGCACGTCATTCGAAAACGCGTAGACCCCCGCTTTGATGACGTCAATCCCCTTGCTCTTCGGATTGTAGTTATCCACCCTGATCACGGGGACGAACATCGTGCTGCCGAAGATGGCCTTGTGCGGCTTCTTGTCCAGCGGCGCGAGCTGCAGATCGTCGTAGTTCTGCAGACGGGACAGCGCGGCACCTCCGTTCAGCGGTGCACCGGCGAGCGCGGCCTGCGGGGATTTCCCCGTGGGCACGGTGGAAAGCCATCTGATATGCCGGGCGGTCGGCAGGCAACGCCTGAGGCCGGTCGAGGGAGTAGATCTTGTATCCGCCGGATGTGTACGCTGCATACGTCAGAGTCCCGCCCGCGCTCATGGTCGGATAGAACGCGCCGCCGAGAACGTTCGTCAGCTGGCTGATTTCGCGCGTGGAGAGGTCGTACGCGTAGATGTTGAAGATGCCCGTACGGTCAGAGCTAAACACAATCTTTGCGTTGCCCTCTGCGAACCGTGCCGCGCGTGAATCGTCACCGCCCGTGATCAGGAACTCCAGGTCCGTGCCGTCGGGTCTGACCCACGCGATGTCCCGCCCGTCGCGTACGGAGTAGTCGAAGAGGATACGTTTTCCGTCCGGGCTCCAGCAGGGGTTGTACACCTGTTCGCCGTTGCTGTATGGAGTCACCCGCCGGATTCCCGAACCGTCGAGGTTTGCGACCGCGAGATTGGATGTTCCGTCATGGTTCGTCACGAACACGATCTGTGTGCCGTCCGGAGACACGGAGGGATTAATTGCGCGCGCTCCGGTGGTGACCCGGCGTTCATCTTCCGACTTCAGGTCGTATTCAAAAATGTCAAACTGGAACGACCAGTGCGGGTTGTCTCTGGTTGCACGGCCGTAGTAGAGTTTCGTTCCGTCGGGCGACCAGGCTGGAGCGGTGCGGACGCCGAACTTCAGCTGTTTCTCTTCCTTCGTGGCGACATCGTACACGTACAGCGAGGAAAGCGCAAAGTAGTCGCCGTTCTTCGCGCTGGTATAGGCGAGCATCGTGCCGTCGGGAGAGTAGACCGGATAGAGGTTGGCAAACCCGAGTGTCGCCGGCACAGGCTGCATCGGCGCGAACTCCCTGGGATGGAGCATGCCTTCCAGTTTCTGCTCCTCGCCTGCCGCGGATGTCGAGGATTCTTCCTTCACATCAAGCTGATGCCCCTGCTGCAGTTCCCCCTTAAGGGGGCCCACACGCGCGGCATAGTCGCGGATCACGGCCGCCTGCCATTCGTCGTAGACCTGTTTTCCGTCTTTCCCAATGGCGCGTTCTATCGCCCCATCGATCGTCATGGCGCTGAATGAGGAAAGATTCCGGGAGATCTCCAGGAGTTTCTCCGCACCATATGTCTGTGCAATGTAGCCGACGAATGCAAAGCCTGCATTGTACGAGGATTCGTTCCCCAGGCTCGTTTTCCCGAACACCCCCATCTGCTCCCACGACAGCATGTTTCCATCGAGCGCATAGGACCGGAGGATCATGTCGCGATGCGAGTCCCAGAAATCGTATGCAAGATGCGGATGATTGTACTGTGCGACTCCCTCGGCAAACCAGGCGGGCACGACGAATCCGGAGAACGGGTACGACGCGACAACGTTGGGGTAACCGTACAACACGTCCACACGGCGCTCGGCCTCATAGTTCAACCACTGGAGATAGAACGATGGCATCCGCCTGCCGAACTTCATGGTTGTCTGGATTTGGATAATGTGCGTGAACTCATGTGTGATGACGTTCCGGAGCCAGTTATGTGTCCCGCGCAGCTCAAAATCCATGCTCGGCGCGAAGATGTCGATCTTGTTGTCGTAGAAATACGCCGCACCGTTGGAAATGTCATCGTAATCTTTGATGATCAGCGAGACTTTCTGATCCGGCTTGTGGTTGTAGAACGTCGTGATGGGTTCGAAGATCTCTTCCGCAATTTTGGAAACCACCCGTGCGGTCCGCTCGGCACCTTCATGGTAGTGCACGAGGAAATGTTCGCTTTCGATGGTGCTCCAGCTGAGTTCCGGATGCGGGAAGTCTTCCTGTGCAGAGGCAGGGGCGAAGGCAAGCAAGAGGGAGATGAAGATGGCGAGGACATGTACATTCGCATGTGGGATTGCGTCGCCAGAAGAGGGCTCGCAATGACTGGGCACACCCGTATGCAAGGGTGAGATTGCGTCGCCGGAAGAAGGCTCGCAATGACAGAAGGCCAGTGTCCTTGTCATTCGTGGCTTCATCAGTGCACGACGGCGATCTTGATGACGGCGGTGCCGTTCGTCGTAGCGCCCGTGGCATTCAGGTGGGCGAAGTAGATGCCGCTCTGCACGCCGGTGACGTCCCAGACTGTTTCGTTGTCCCGTCCGCCCCAGCCGGGCGCGTCGAATTCCGTGACAAGATCCCCCGCGAGGTCATAGATTTTGATATGCACCTGCGCATCTTCGTTGAGGTAGTAGCGTATCTGCGTGGTGCGGTCGTAGACCGGGTTCGGCCAGTTGTATGCGCGGACTTTCGCGAAGAACTCATTGCTCAGCGGTGCGCCGGTGATTCTCGACATGTCAACTCCAGAGTGCAGGGCATCATGCTGATATTGTGGCCAGGGATAGAGGCTTGCCTTCGCGTTCCCGGATGTGCGGCCCGTTAACCATGCCGACACCGAGCCGGTCGCTGATGAAGCCACTGCAAGGAACACCGAATCACCGGAGGTGAAGATCGCAGCCGTCTGCTTCCCCTGCCCCGCCACAAGCGGAAAGCCCCGCACCGGTTTCCCATGCCCGTCATACGCCACAACCAGTCCCCCGAGTGAGACGCCGACGACGTCCACACTGCCGTTGCCGTCCACGTCGCCGAGGATCGGGGGGGATGCGAGAGGATGCTCAGCCGGGAGCGTGACGGGAAATCCGTCCAGGAGCACGCCGAGGGCGTTATATGCCAGGATCCGGTTGTCGCTGAAGACCAATATGTCGCGTTGCCCATCGCCGTCAAAATCTCCGATCGCGGGGGGAGCGTCGATCCGCTCGCCGGCCATCACTGGAAATCCGGCCATTGGGGCAAGATCCGCATTGAGAAGGAAGAGCCACCCGTCGCGAGTAGTCACGGCAAGATGAGGTACAGGAACGCCCGATGAGAAAAACCAGCCGATCGCCGCAGGACCGGCGATGGGATGCCCCAGACGGGTCTTATTCTCTGCAGGTAGCGGGCCGGCAAGTCGCGGGTCCGCAAAGGTCGCCACGGTACCGTCGCTGCCTGTTACGAGGCCGGCGTACGGGGCGGGAAACGCACTCACTCCTGAAACCGCTCCATTGGTGTCGGCCAGCAGTCTCAATTCGCCTATGCTGCCGCCGTCGTTGCCGAAGAGGTGTACGCGGCCGCGATCGTCGCCAAAGAGCAGGAGATTCCCGGAGACGGCGGGTGGAATCGTGCCTGAACCGTTCAAGGTGATCGTGAAGAGTGAATCCGCAAGACTGTCGGCATTGGCGTCACGTGGGGTCAGGACACGGGCATGCAGCGTTGCTGCGTTATCTCCTATGAGAATTTCTTGAATCCCATCGCCGTTCACATCGGCCAGCAGCGGCCCCGGCACGAACCCCGCCGCCGGGGTGTTGTCCTGCGCGATGCGTCCGTCACTGAATCCGCCCGGCAGAGCGGGCTTGCCGTCGGGGAGCCAGCCAAACAGCCGGGCGTCCACAGTCGCCGGATACAGCTGGCTTGCACGGGGTGACGGTACGGTATCTTTGAGCGTTGAAACGACAAGGGCGGGGGGTCGTCCGGCGGAAAGCGGCCCGACGACAAGCGATGGAGCCGGCAGCCGCTGATTGGTCAACCTGGGGAACCCGGGCAGCACGGTGACTCCGCTATCGCCTATGCTGACCTGCACGGTCATGTACGGTCCGCGCACGCTGAAATTCTTCATGACGACGTGGCTTTCGCCGTCGTCATTGCTGCGTGCCGGGGGGAACGATGCCGAGGAGAACTCATTCGTGTTCACAGGTGAATTGCTCCCCGCGTACCAGAAGTCGAGCGGTGTACCGGTCTCGCTGCCGCTCCCCGCAGTGAACGACCCGTAGCTCTGGCCGAGGTCCTGGGATCCGTCCGCTTCTTCCAGGTCCACGCCGCGGTGTTGCGGATCGGCGTTCACACCGTTCGTTGCAATGTTCGCAGCGATAATCCGTTCGTCGATATGCCACACCAGCACCCCGCCGTCATAGAATGCCGAATCATCCACACCACCGGGGAGGCTCCAGTCCAGATCTTGCACGTCGGTCACATTGCCCTGCAACGAGGAAACGTCAAACGCGTTAAAGCCGGCGGTGTCTTGCTTGAACGTGAGCGATGTGGTGACGTTGTTGTACCTCATCGTCACAGTCTGTCCGTTCCTTTGCGCATCCCTGTTCCGGTTCTCGACCAGGTAGTATTCTCGCGGGCCGATGGGGACTCGATAGATGGTATCGGCAAGCGACACGGCCGGAAGTCGGAGCAGCGTGCTCCCGTTTTCGACAGTGATGGGGTCGATCCATCCGAGCCAGTACTTTTCCCAGGCGGAGGGCTCCGGCGGGAACACGCCGTTGAAGCTGAAGATTCCCTGGCCGTCCATGAGGCCGAATCGTCCGATCGCGGTGGCACCGGTTTTTGTATCGAACAGATCCGGCAGACCAAGGAAGTTTCCCAGCGAAGCACAGAGCAGGCCGTTGATGCCAAACTCGAGGAAGACATCTCCGCCGACGCCGGGGATGGAGCGGCCTTCTGTTTCAGGGAGGACCAGCGAGTTTCTCACATAACTGCCGCCTTGCACCGGGATGCCGGGAGTCCCCAGTGCTTCCTGGAGCGCCGATTGTCCCAGATACAGCGAAGGAATGTCCCGGTCCGTCGGGTCGTATCCCAGAACGGACACCAGATCGATGTCCCGTCCGACGCCGGCGTGGAATATCACAAACGCATCATACGCGGCAAATGACGGAACCAGGGAGAGACTGTCGACCTTCCGCCAAGTATCCCGTGCCAGCAGGGCCACCGGAGTATTGGGTCCGGTCTTCAAGGGTGAATACGTGCTCATCACATTGGGCAGCGTGACCACAACCGGGATGAGCGTTGAAGTGACGACAACCTTTCCTTTGGACGCTCTTTGAAAGTAATTGGCAAGAAAAGTCAGGTGATCGGTGAAGTAGGCGGCATTCCTGGGAGGGGCATCCACAGGGATGTTGCCCGAGGTGACATGCGATGTATCGAACTGGCCGTTACCTGTTGTCCGCGTGTCCGTGTCCTGCTGAAACTGCACCATGACTGCGAGGACGTTCACGGTCATTGCCGCGTTGAGCCTGGCGCGGGGGGCGGTTGACGCGTCACCCGCATGGGCGGTGAGAGGATGGTACAGGAGTTGCGCAGGCAGCGCGGCCGGGATCAGGAGAGCGAGAAGGAGGGTTCGCAGTATTGTCATAGAGGATCGTTTGTTCGGGGTCTTCGTATGTACCAGGGTGTGCTTGCATCGCTCGCCCCTCCGGAGGGGGGCGACGCAAGCACGATCGCCCTTCATTCTTACACGCCTCCCCACGCGATCAACAGCGAGAAGCGGATGGTATCGGACAGTGGATGATTTTCCGAGGCCGAGATATAGCTGAAATCGAAGCCATAGATATCGTACCGGATGCCGGCGCCGAACGTCATGAATTTCCGGTTGCCGAAATCCTTGTGCTCCTGGAAAAAGCCCAGGCGCAATGCGATCAATCGCGGGGATCCGTACCAGTACTCAGCACCACCGCTGACGATCACTTTTTTCAGGCCGCTTGAGTCGCCCCACGCGCTGATCAATGCCTTATAGAAGGGGTCCGAGGTCCCGTCCGCGTGACGGCGCACAAGGAGGCGGCTGAAGTCGACGCCCAGCTGGAGGCTGTTGAATTCATCATCCAGCACTTTGTATCCCATGCCGACCCGGAGGTTTGTGGGGAGGGGGTCGGCCTGTGCTGCATCGACGTATGTTACTTTCGGGCCGAGGTTCGAGAGGTTCACGCCCGCGCTGAACCGCTTGCCGATGTCGCCGAGGAGGGGCACCTCGAGTGCTTCGGGGCGGTACATCATTGCCAGGTCGAAGCTCACCGTCGAGGCAATCCCGTTCCCCGCTTCCGACTCCGTGCCGATGGGCGAGAGGGCGCTATGGATGAATCGAACGTTGAGGCCCACGCCCAGATCGTCGAACGCCTTCGTTGCATAGCCGGCGGTGACGGCATACTCGAACGCCTTGAACTTGTCGATGACGGTCGGACCGTCCGAGCCCGTCACGGCGAATTCCCCCAGACTCAGGTAGGTCACGCTCGCACCGATTGTCCCGCCGATTTCCTCCAGGTCCATCCTGTAATTCAGGTGATCATAGAAGAGATCGGGCAGATTGAACTGCGGCAGCCAGTTTGCGTGCGTGATACTGACCTCCTGTCCCTTGAGGAAGGCCAGTTGGCCGGGATTCCAGTAGATGGCGGATGCGTCATCCACCCATCCGGTGCCGGATTCTCCCATCCCGCTCGCCCGGGAATTCGGGGCTATGAGGAGGAACGGAACCGCCGACTCCCCTTGTGCCCGGACTTCGGTCAGGGTCATCACCGACCCTGCGACCACAAGGGCGAGCCCAATCGCAGTGCGGAACCGCATGATCTTCTTCATATGTACTCCCTTCAAGTGAAAAGATGAACGCTGTGCATCACCCACCCACACTGCATCTCCACCACACACAACACTCTCAACGCACGATTGCAAGTCTGCCGATTGCTTCGCTTGCGAATCGGCCGTCCACCGTGCGCACAATCGTCTTATACAAATATACGCCATTGGCGACTTTGTCGCCTTCCCGGTCGCGCCCGTCCCAGGGCACACGCACCATCAACTCTCCGACCGATGTCGAGTGCAGTTCCTGGATCAAGCGGCCCGCGATGGTATAGACCTTGATTTCCACATCCAGGGGAGACTGCTGATTCTGGCGGAACGTGAACTGTGTCTCGTCACCGAATGGATTGGGATAATTGAACATATCCGAAATGCTCAGCCGGTCCGAGGATTCAACCATGAAGTACGTTTCAGCCGACGCAGAATTGTTGTACGAATCCCAGGCGCGTACGCGGATGGTGTTCCGCCCGAGCGGCAGGTCTGAAAGTTGCAGCTGCACTACACCTTCGCGGAAATCATCGCGCTTGCTCGTGTAGTATTCCGTCAGGTCGAGGCTTTGCACGCTGTTGTTGACCCAGCCCTCGATGCGGTGGCCGATACCCGCGGTGGATGTGTTGATGCCGTTGGCATCGCTGAGGTCGACGATAAGCGTGGGGCGTTCCGTGACCACGTCGCCGGGGCGGAAGCTCCGGTTTCCGAGCGCAATGCGGATGGTCGGACCTTCGCCGTCAGAAGCCGCCGTGGAATCCGTGCCGTTGATGCGTACGGCACTGGTGAAACCGGCACCGTCGTCCTCGGTCCGGCTTACATAGGCCACCAGGCGGCCCCGGCCTGTGGTGTCGGCGTAGGAGATATCCTTCGGGACAACGAAGCTGGCGCGGAATCCGCCCTCCGCAACCGAGTTCTCCCCTTTGTAAATAGTGGCTCCCGACGACTGATACTGCCAGTTGTACCCCGGATAGAAGTTGACAATGGTCTGCTGACGGGTGACGTCGTTCACGCGCAGGGTGAGTGTACCGGTGAAGCCCGCGTCGCGGTTGTTGGCTGCATCGCGCACCGTGCCCGTCACCGTCACGTGGGAAAGCGCCTTCAGGGTGATCGGCGTGGTGCGCGCCGCCCCATCCACGCTGTCCACGGGCTGTCCGTTGATGCTGTCAATGGACGCGAACCCGCGCGGGAATGCCAGGCGCATGGTCGGATCACCCATGAAGAAGAACTTCTGATCGTTGTCGTAGTTGAAACCCGCTGCCTTGTAGAGGAAGAGCGCGGTGGCCGGACGCTCCAGAATGATGCGGTTGTACGGATCACGGACGAACATCCGGCGATACGTCCCCTGGTTCAGTGCGGCATTGCCGCTTGCATACACCTTTCGTGACGCGGAGATCACGCCAGAAGCCCCGCCGTCCGGTTTGTTCATCAGCAGCTCCGACCCGGTGTAGTTCTTCGGGTCGTCGAACTGTGAGAAATTGCAGGTCGCCAGGAAAAACACCGAGAGTCGATCGGTGTTCGTCAGCTGGGGAATGGACGTGTTGACTTCAAAGACCAGCTCGTGGGCCCACACTTTCGGGTTTCCGTGACCCGAATAATTCACCATCAACGCGCCCTGGTTGATATTGTCAATGATGTCCTGGGCGGCCCCCGGTTTACGGCGTCCCTGCGAGGTGTAGACTGTCGGGTATTCGGCGATGTAGATCTTCTTCTTCTCGAACTCTTCCGGGGTGAAGTTACGCGCGAGGGTCTCGGCATCATCGCTGTGCTCGGTCCGGTCGCCCACCTCTCCTCCCTCGGACGTCCACGCGTCATCTCCCACAAACAGCATGCGTGTCTTCCAGCTGTCGCGCGCGCTCTGGTTTTCATAGCGGATGATCTTGTCCACCACCGTGTTCGCTTCGGCCACGGTGCGGGATGATATCCGGCCGCTCACGAGCGAGGGCACCATGCCGGAACCGAAGGCAGTAAAAAAATCATCCGTTGCATAGCTGTTGACGTCGTGACGCGATTCCGGTGTCTGCCAGGTCGGCACGTACGTCGATTTCGAGCCCAGGATTCCCTTGTAGTCGTATGACGCCCCGCCGAAGAAGAGCACGAATTTCGGCTGCGGGGTCCAGCCGTTGAACGCATACTTCAAGAAGTCGCGGATTGCGGTCACATCCGGAACACCACCGCTGAATTCGTTGTAGATGTGCGCGACGTCGATGACCAGGGTCTTCACACCGCCCCCTTCCGGCCGTTCGCGATACGCTTTCAGCCCGTCAGCGGCAGCCTTGAACTCTGCGCTCGTGACGATGATGAAGTCTGCGCCTTCTGCATACCCGTGGAGATCCTGGTTCGACATTTTCTGAATGGCAGCGGGGGTCTTCCACGCGGAAGATCCCGCCGCGCAATATTCGCTGACGGAGCCCCCGGTCAGAGAGGCTCTGAACATATAGGACCCGCCGACGTCGTTGATCAGTTTCACGTTTGCGTAGTCTGTGACATCAAAGACCATCGGCATTGCGGAGAACTGCTGCAGCCGGAACTCCGCAACGCCGGTGGTGTCGGGGGACCGGAAGCGCAGGTAGTTGTTCACACCCCAGAGCATGCGGGGGAAGAGAATCTCGATCCAGTCAATCCATCCCTCCGATGCGTTGCTCGGAGACGAAAACGCGATGTTCAGCTGGCTTGTGTTATTGCTGAGCGACGATGTGCCGAGCGCCTGCCCTGTGTATCCCGTGGCATACAGGTAATCGAAGCCGGGAGCCAGGGCGTACACACCGAGCGTGGTCCCCCCCTCTCTCACGGTGAATTGCGGGGAGGTTCCGTCATGGGCTACAAGGGAGTACCGGTACGTGATAACGTCATTCGGCACAAGACCGGGAAGGAGGTTGACATAGGTGAACGATCCGCTCGGCCCGCTGAGCGACTGCCCGAGCCAGTCCTTGCCGGAACTCAAGACGTTCACCTTTTCATCTTCGATGAAGAGCGCATCCACGAACCGTTCGACAACGACGTCGGCGGACGCTGCAAGCGATGGTTGCGATTGCATGCGTTTTCCCGGCGTCCCGCCGAACGTCAGCCAGTAGTAATTGACATCGCTGTAGTGGTGGATATAGTGTCTCGGGGCGTGGGCGGCGGCATCGTAAGCAATCCCCCGCGTGCCGCGCCCGTAGAAAACGACATAGTCTCCGGCGCCCATCTGGCCGTCACTTTCCCCTTCCACGTAGATGGCATTCTCCACAAGGTCGGACGGCCGCGGCGCCGCATTGTTCTCCGGAACTTCTCTTCCGCCGTTGCCGTAGATCTTGATCGTGCGGGGGTCGACGGACCCGGCATTGATGCCGGCGGCCGCAAGGTACGCTGCGTCGATCTTATATATTCCCTCTCCCGTGACGGTCAGGCGGTACCAGTCGCCGGCCGCCAGCACGCTGGGGGATGCTGCGATTTTTGCCGGCGGGGTGGCATCGGACTGCAGGCGCCGGAGCATGTCGGGGTTCGCGACCGCGTTCGACAGGAAGGTCACATCGCCGCTCCGGACGGGTTCCGGCGGACCGCCGGCAAAGGTGACTTCCACGACGATACGGGAGTATGTGCGCAGAACTCGTGAGCCCGGGTCATATTGCGCGGGCCAGATGTGGACGGCGCCTATCAATGCACTTCTCACATTTGCAGGAGCGACAAGCTGCGCGATGGATCCCGGAAAGATGCCGGACGGCATGTCCTGGCGTTCCGCATAACCGGCCGGTTCGAGATAGCCGTCGCGTTCTTTGAGTGATGGCACGGGCAGGACCGCAACGCCCCGCACCTCTTCATAATCCGCGGCCACCACCCGCACCGAATGCGGGCCTGGAGCCGGGAACGCAAGGGGGATGTGACGCCACGGGAGATCCGGCAAGCCGGCCTCCGTGATGGGTGAAGGTCTGACACCTTCGTCGATGACGACGCGGAGGTAGCTCCTGTCTGCCACCATCACCGTGTCGAACCGCATCGACGCCGGACGGAATTCCACGCGCAGTGTGTTTGCTCCGGTGGCGCTCGTGGTGACTTCGGGATCGCGCGGCGCCCGCGCCTGAACCTCCGCTGCGGATGCCGGACCCGCAAGAGCGGCAAGCAGCGCGGTCGCGCAGGCGAGGACGCACGCCTGGCCACCCGGCGCCATCCCACCCGATCGCAAACGGCGGTTCAGCACGGTCATACCACCTTCACATAAACAAAAAACCGAACGTTAGAAGACATCCATAACATTCGGCCGCAGATGGAGTCCATGGAAGTGCCAGCCTTTGTGATAGACAATGTTCGTTAAAGGGATCCGCTCTCTGCGGTCCGCACCATACAACCTTTAACCAAACACCTCTATAGGCTGATCTCCACGACTTATGAAAGTTCTCGAATACAAATATAGAAATCGGCACCCTGAATGTCAAGCGCTGCTCTGTCCCGGCGCCGTAATTTGATTGTTCGCGCAGAATTGTGTACATTTCTCGACAATGTACTGTAACCAAATGCGTAAACCCAATTATCACACCAACTTCGCAGTATGCCTCGTCCCCTAAACGTTCTCTTTCTTTCGAGTGAAGTGGAGCCTTTCGCCAAGACCGGCGGGCTGGCCGACGTGTCTGGCGCGCTCCCCCAGGTGATCCGGGAAATGGATCACGAAATCCGCATCATGATGCCCCGCTACAGCTGCATCAATGAGCGGAAGTCCAGGCTGCACGAAATGATCCGGATGAAAGACGTCATGATTCCGGTCGGGAAACAGCAATACGCCGCCAACCTGAAATCATCATTCATCGATACGACCCACAGCAAGGTTCAGGTCTACATGCTGGATAATCCGGAGCTGTTCGGCCGGACGGGCCTGTATGTCAATCCCGATACCCGCAAGGACTATCCCGACAACGACATCCGGTTCACGTTTTTCTGCCGCGGGGCTCTCGACATGCTCAAGCGCCTCGGCTGGGCTCCCGATGTCATTCATTGTAACGACTGGCCGACGGGACTGGTTCCTGCGTTCCTGAAGACGCTCTACGCGAACGACCCCTTTTACAAAGACACGCGCTCCGTCTTCACGATCCACAATATGGCGTATCAGGGAGTGTTCCCCCACACTTCATTTGCGCGTACGCTCCTCCCCAAAGCCCTTGACTCCGAACAGGGGGTCATCGCGTTCGGCAATCTCAATTTTCTGAAGGCAGGGCTGGTGTTCGCCGACGCGATCACCACCGTCAGCGAAAAATACGCGGAGGAGATCCGCTCCTCCGACGAATACGGATGCGGCTTGCAGGACATCGCGGAACGCCGCGCGCACGTGCTCCGCGGGATTCTGAACGGCGTGGATTACAGTGTCTGGGATCCTGCGGTGGACGAGCTGATACCCCACCGGTATGACGTGAAGTCCCTCGATCTCAAGGCGGAAAATAAGCGGGCCTTGCTGCAGCGCATGGGGCTTCCGTACGACGCCGCCGTGCCCGTCATCGGGATCATCTCCCGTCTTGCAGATCAGAAGGGTTTCGACCTGATCGACATGATCATGGATGACCTCATGAAGATGCATGTGCAGCTGGTGGTGCTGGGAACCGGAGAAAAAAAGTATCACGATCTCTTCGAGAAGGCCGCGCGGAAGCACCCCGGCAAAGTGGGTGTCGCCCTCCGTTTCGACGACGAGCTTGCGCATCTCATCGAAGCGGGGAGTGACATGTTCCTCATGCCTTCACGCTACGAACCATGCGGTCTGAATCAGATCTACAGCCTGCGGTACGGCACCGTGCCGATTGTCCGTGCCACCGGCGGGTTGGATGATACGATCACGGAGTTTCAGCCGTCGACGGGGACCGGCACGGGTTTCAAATTTGCCCGTTATGACAGCGGTGAGTTGTTGAAGGCGGTGCAGCGGGCTGTTGCAGTCTTCGCCGACACGACCGCCTGGCACAAGTTGATGAAGCACGGCATGGCCCAGGATTTCTCGTGGGAGACTTCCGCCAAGAAGTATATCCAGGTGTATAGGAGTCTCGCACACAAGTGATAGACGGACGCATCGCGGTTTTTTTCGATCGTGACGGGACGCTGATTGAGGATGTGGGATATCTACGAACACCCGATGAAGTCCGTCTGATCCCGGGTGCGGCTGCAGCGGTCCGTCTGTTGAATGAGCGGCGGATCTTTACCTGCGTGGTGTCCAATCAATCCGGTGTGGCCCGCGGATTCTATACCGAAGCGGATCTGGTGCCGATTCATGACCGGCTGCAGAGAGAACTTGCCTCGGGGGGGGCACATCTCGACCGCATCTATTATTGTCCGCACCACCTGACGGAGGGGCGCCCACCGTACAACATCGACTGCACGTGCCGCAAGCCACGCACCGGCATGGTGCAACGGGCCGCTTCCGAAGTGCCGATCGCACTGGAGAAGTCGTTCGTCGTCGGCGACAAGGTGTCCGACATCGAACTCGGCAAGGCCGTCGGCGCGCAGAGCATCCTGGTGCTCACAGGTTTTGGCCGCCCATCGCTGGTGGAGTCTCGCGAGAACGGGATTTTCCCCGACTATGTCGCTCCCACCGTGACCGAAGCGGTTGCGTTCATCATGCAACATCTTGAAGGAGTATCTCATCCTCATGCATAACGGTATCAGTCGCGGCCTGTTCCTGCCGCTTGTGCTGTCCGTGCTTACCGTGCTGTTGTCCGCGTGCAGCGACGACCCGACAGAGCAGAACGCTCTCCTTACACCCCAACTCCCCTTCATCGAGATGTCGGTGCGCGAAAGCACCATTGTCGCAATCGGAGGTGCTACGTTTAAACAACCGGTCGCGATGAACGGCTCCGTAAACCTCGTGGGACGCACGGGAAACTACACCGCTTCCACGGTGCTCGCATTTTTTTCCAACTACTTCCCTACCCGTGACACCGTGAATGTGGTCTCCGCGACACTCTACCTGCACGGGGCGACGTTCTACGGCGATTCCACGGGTCAGCTGAGCTTTACGGTACACCGGATTGAGCGTTCGTGGAACCAGGTGACATTGACCTGGGACAGTGTACAAACCGGATTTTACGACGCCTCCGTGGTTCGTGGAACCTATGCCGGCACCATCGGAGCTGATACCGAACAGGTAGCGATCGAGCTCGACACAACCATGGCGCGCCAGTGGCTGTTCACACCCCCGACGACCGACAACATATACCGCTACGGGATGATCCTTGTGCCCACCGCATCGGGGACGGTCGTCCGCGGGTTTCGGTCGTTCGAAAACGACTCCTCCAGCTGGAACCCGAGCGTTCGTCTCATCTGTCGGAACGTTGCGGGCACGGTACTCGACACGACAACCTACTACCTCGGCATCGACACCTTTGTCGGGAATATTGACAATCTCGACACGGATTCAAAACTCTTCTACGTACAGGCGGGAGTCGTCTACCGCAACATCGTGAATTTTGACGTCTCGTTCATTCCGAAGGGAGCCATTGTCAACGCGGCGGCACTGACGCTGCAGGGCGACGCGGCGACGACCAGGGTCAACCGCTTCGCGGGAGATACGGCCATTGCGGTGCACCTCATGCAGGGTGCGACGACGAGTTCCGATTTCAATGCCTCCGGAGTCTCCATGCGGCTCGTGCCGGGGTCGTCAACGACGTACCGCGCCGATATCGCCGCGGATGTGCAGTCGTGGGTGCGGGGATCAAATTACGGGGTCCTGCTGCGCATCGACGGCACGCGCGAGTTTCAGTCGTTGGATCTTGTGACAGTGTGGAACCACCTCGCGGATGCGTCGCGTGTGCCGCGCCTGAAGATCATCTATTCCGTGCCGAAGAATTGAGGAGGCCAACCACGTGAGCAGACGGAACACATTCCTGGCGCTGACCATCGCGCTGGCCTCACAGACCCTTCTGGCGGGGAGCGGCGGATCCATTTATTCCCTCATCGGCATCGGTGACCTCAGGTATATGCCCGGTGTTCGCGCCACCGGGATGGGTTATGCAGGGTACGCCCTCACCAGTCCGTATGCTATCAATACGCTGTCGCCTGCGACATGGGGCAAAATCGAACGGCCGCGCGTTGAGGCAAGCATGCTGTACGAGGGCTTCAAGTCATCCAACGTGACGACCTCCCGCTTTCTCGCCCGCGGAGACGTCAGCAGCGCAATCCTGGCCTTCCCCCTGTCCACAGCGCGGGGCATCGTCCTTGCCGCGGGATTCACTCCCTTCAGCAAGGTGGACTATGACACCTACTCCGCCGCCGGATATACCACGGCGACGGATACGATGGAATACAGCCTGCACCATACCGGGACGGGCGGGGTCAGCAAAGGGCTGATCGGAGTTTCCTACACGCCTCTCCGCGGCTTGAACCTCGGGGTGTCGGTCAATTATCTGTTTGGCACCATAGAACGCGCCATCACCATGACCCCGCGTGCTTCGACATTTAGCCCCGGGAGCCGGAATGAAGAAACGACATTGAGCGGCCCGACCTTCACTCTCGCGGTGATGGTGGACAGCCTTGAGGGCGTCGCCGGGTTTCTCCGTCCTTTCGCGTTCGGCCTGGTTGCCACCACGCGGTCAAACCTGACCAGCACGCACAGGTTCACTTACACGTACAGCGGTCTCCAGGATACGTCGAGTGAGGAAACCAATAACATATCGATCCCCGCATCGTTCGGTGTGGGCGTTGCGTATTTTCCGTCCGAACGGTGGATACTCGCGTTCGACTACTCAATGCAACCCTGGGCCAGTATGGAGTTCCGGGGCCGGACACCGGACGGTATCCGTAATTCATGGAGGGCGGGATTCGGTGTGGAGCGTTTGCCGGCGCGCGAAGCGGGCGTGCCGCTGCTTGACCGGCTCGCCTACCGTCTCGGCTTCACGTATGAGTCCACCTACTACAGTCCCAACGGTCTGGGCATTGATGCCTGGGCGGTGACGGGAGGTCTCGGACTTCCGGTGAGTTCCGACGCGAGGCTGAATCTCGCCATTGAATACGGGTCGCGCGGCATGGTCGACAACGGCCTGATCAAAGACAACATACTGCGGTTCTCCGCATCGCTCTCCATCAGCGAATTGTGGTACCAACGCCCCGACGAGGACTAAGATGCTCACGCTGCAGCAGCAGGATCCTGAGGTTTTCGCGGCGGTCCGGAGTGAGACCCGCCGCCAGAACACCACGCTGGAATTGATCGCTTCGGAAAACTTCGTGAGCCAGGCCGTGCTGGAGGCGGTCGGCTCGCCGCTGACAAACAAATACGCGGAAGGATATCCGGGCAAGCGATACTACGGCGGCTGCGAATTCGTGGACCAGGCCGAAACCCTTGCCCGCGATCGCGCCAGGGAACTTTTCGGCGCAGCCTACGCCAATGTGCAACCCCATTCCGGGTCCCAGGCAAACATGGCGGTGTACTTCACTTTTGTGAAGCCCGGCGACACGCTGATGGGGATGAACCTCTCGCACGGCGGCCACCTCACACACGGCTCACCGGTGAACTTCTCCGGCCAGTTCTACCGGTTCGTTCCGTACGGCGTGCGCGCCGACACCGGGATGATTGATTTCAACGAAGTGGAGTCGCTTGCGCTGAAAGAACGCCCCAAAATGATCACCGTGGGCGCAAGCGCATACTCGCGGAACATAGACTATAAGGCATTCCGGGAGATTGCTGACAGGGTGGGGGCTTTTCTCTTTGCCGATATCGCGCATCCGGCCGGACTGATTGCCAAGAAGCTGTTGAACGATCCCCTGCCCCACTGCCATGTCGTAACATCCACGACGCACAAGACGCTGCGCGGACCGCGTGGCGGGCTCATCCTTCTCGGTCAGGATTTTGACAACCCCTTCGGCCTGGTCTGGCAGAAATCCGGCCGCACCAAGCGTATGGCCGAGCTGATCGACTCCACGGTCATCCCGGGCATCCAGGGCGGACCGCTGATGCACGTCATTGCGGGGAAAGCGGTTGCCTTTGGCGAGGCGCTCGCCCCGGCGTTCGAAGTCTACGCACGGCAGGTGATCGCGAACGCCAGGACCCTTGCCGCGGAGCTCGTCGCCTCCGGGTACACCGTAGTTTCGGGCGGAACCGACAACCATCTGATGCTGCTCGATCTGCGCAACCGGAATATCACCGGCAAGGAGGCGCAGGAATCGCTCGACCTGTCGGGCATCACCGTGAACAAGAACGCAGTGCCGTTCGACGACAAGAGCCCGCTCATCACCAGCGGGATCCGCATCGGCACACCAGCTCTCACAACGCGCGGCATGAAGGAACCTGAAATGAAAATGGTGGCGTCCTTCATCCACCGGGTCTTAACAAACCCCGGCGACACGCGCGTGCATGCCGCGGTGGCTGCCGAGGTGGAACACCTATGTCTGGAATTTCCTCTCTATCCTTTGCTGCAGGTGTAGTGCGCATCCGGCGGAGTCTGTCGGTCTATGGCTGAATCACCCCACACGGAACCGGAAGTCCAGGAAAACCACGAGATGTCGTTCTTCGACCATCTCGAAGAACTCCGTTGGCGGCTCATCAAAGCGATGATCGGCATTGTCCTGGGCATGATCTTCTGCTGGATCTTCATTGATTGGATCATGAACCAGGTGCTGCTCAAACCGGTCCTTGCCGTCAATGCGGCACTGCCGCCCGGGCAGCCGCCGTTCACCTTGCAGAACCTCAAGCCGTTCGGGCAATTGTTCCTGTACATGCAGGTGGCACTGATCGGCGGTGCGATCATCAGCGTCCCGAACATTCTCTATCAGATCTGGGCGTTCATCGCCCCCGGTCTGCTTCCCAATGAACGGAAGTACATCCGGGCGATTGTTTTCTTCTCGTCCTTCTGCTTCCTGTCCGGCATCGCATTCGCCTACTTCATCATGTTGCCGGCTGCTCTGAGTTTCTTTTCGACATTCGGAACCACCGCGATCGAGAACAACATCGCCATCAATGAGTACATGAATTTCGTCATCAGCGTGATGCTGTCCGCGGGCGTCGTGTTTGAACTGCCCATGGTCTCCTGGTTCCTGTCGAAGCTCGGCATCCTGACGCCCAAGTTCATGCGCCATTACCGCCGTCATGCCATCGTGGCGATCTTTATCCTCTCGGCGTTTCTGACTCCCGGCACTGATCCCGTCAGCCAGGTGCTGTTGGCCGTCCCCCTGATGGGGCTGTACGAGATCAGCATCCTGGTTTCTGCATGGGCATCGCGGAAGCGTGAACAATCCCTGGCATCCTAACCAACCGACGGACGTGTGAGGCCCGGTGTGACACTGCAAGAAATCGTGCAACCTGTTGAGCAGCACCTCACGCTATTCGACCGTCATTTCCGCGAGGCCATCCGATCGCGCATCGGGCTTGTGGACCTGGTGACGCGCTACATCGTCCGCCAGAAGGGCAAACGGGTGCGCCCCATCCTGGTCCTGCTGAGCGCCGACCTCTGCGGCGGGATCAACGAACGGAGCTACCGCGGCGCAACGCTGGTGGAGATCCTGCATACGGCGACACTGGTCCATGATGACGTCGTGGACAACTCCGACACACGCCGCGGCCTTGCATCCATCAATGCCATCTGGAAAAACAAGATTGCGGTCCTGATGGGAGACTACCTGCTCTCGCGGGGACTCCTTCTGTCGCTGGATCACGATGACTTCGGATTCCTGAAGATCACCTCCCAGGCCGTCCGCAGGATGAGCGAGGGAGAATTGAATCAGATCGCCCGTGCGCGAAAGCTCGACATGGACGAGGCGGGGTATCTCAAGGTGATCGGTGACAAGACGGCCTCACTCCTCGCCACCTGTTGTGAGATTGGTGCGTCGAGCGCCACTGCCGACCCCGGGCGCCATCGCCTGTTGCGCGACTACGGCGAAGCGGTCGGTATGGCATTCCAGATCCGCGATGATATTCTTGACTATGTCGGGAGGAAGAGCATCACCGGGAAGCCCACCGGCCTCGATCTGAGCGAAAAGAAGCTCACGCTGCCGCTGATTCACAGTCTCACGGTGGCGCCGCGGGCGGAGGGGAAGGGTGTTCTCGGGATGATCAGAGACGGGGGGAAGAAGCTCAAGGAGCGCGATGTCGCGGCGTTCGTTACCCGCTACGGGGGGATCACCTACGCTCTCACATGCGCACGTGGGTATGCCCGGCATGCCCAGGAACTCATCGCGGAGTTCCCGGATTCGCCGGCGAAAACGTCACTTCATGCATTTGCGGATTTCGTGATCGAGCGGGACAAGTAGGCTCAATAGTCCTGCGGACGCACGGTCAGCACCGGGCAGTGGGCATGACGCACAATACGGTCAGCCGTGCTCCCGAAGAGCATATGCTCCACTCCGCTGTGGCCGTGCGTCGCGACGACGATCAGGTCGACCTTCCGCTCTTCCGCTTCAGTCAGAATTTCGTGATGCGGATTTCCCGTACGCACCGTCGTGGTGGCATCCACCCGGCCGGCGATTTCTTTGTCCACGAGCGCCTGCAACTCTTCCGAACCCTTCTGCCGTAGTTCATCCTCGACCCCAGGCAGCACGACCTGCCCGAAACCCAGATCGGCCGGGTAGATTGTCGGTTCCACCACGTACACCAGATGGAGCCGCGCGCCGAACTGTACCGCCATCGGGATCGCATACTTCAGCGCATTCTTGGAATGCACCGAGAAGTCGATGGGGACAAGGATAGACTTGAGGTCGAGCTCGGGTACGGGGGCAGGTTGAGCTGCCGGTGCGGGCCGCGGACGGAGTTTCTTCGTCGAACGCGCTGCAATGCGCACGCGGAGCGGCTTGGATGGACGTGAAGGCTTACGGGCGGACTTCTTCATCGCACACCTCCTGCGTCAGGGAATGAACGTCAGCTGTTGAATGATCTCCAGCTCTTAGTGATGCCTGGTTCTTGGAGACCCTTGGCTCTTGGTGATCCTTACCTTTTCTTCATAGACGAATGACAGCCATTTGTGCGGATCGTTTGCGTTCTGGACGACGTCAAAGAACGCCGATTGCAGACGTTTCGTGACCGGACCGGGCTTGCCCGATCCGACCGGCTGCTTGTCCACGCTGCGGATCGGCGTCACCTCCGCCGCAGTCCCTGTAAAGAACAGCTCGTCGGCCACATACACCATTTCCCGGGGAATCGCCATTTCCTTCACCGTGATCCCCAGCTCCTCAGCGAGCTGCATGATGGAGAGACGGGTGATGCCGGGCAGCAACGCCGAGCTGTACGGCGGTGTGTGTATGATGCCGTCGCGCACGACGAAAAGGTTTTCCCCGCTCCCCTCACTCAGATACCCGTTCGTGTCCAGAGCGATGGCTTCACTGAAGCCGGCCTGAAGGGCCTCCACCTTCATGAGCTGTGAGAGCAGATAATTGCCTCCTGCCTTCGCCATTGTGGGGAGGGTGTTGGGGGCCGGGCGCTGCCAGGTGGAGATGCACACGTCGATGCCATCCGCAAGTGCGGCCTGACCCAGGTACGTGCCCCACTCCCAGACCGCGATGACCGTGTCCACGGGGCAGTTAAGGGGATTCACGCCGACATCGCCGTACCCCCGGTAGATCACCGGGCGGATGTAACATGCGCGCATCTTGTTCGCCCGGATCGTCTCCATCACCGCATCAGTCAGCTGCGCTTCGGTGTACTTCGACGGTGTGCGGTAGATTTTTACGGAGTCAAGCAACCGTCGCATGTGCGGCTGCAGCCGAAACACGGCAGGTCCTTTCGCCGTGTCGTAGCATCGAATGCCCTCAAACCAGCTTGTGCCGTAGTGGACGACGTGGGAGAGCACATGAATCTTTGCGTCGTCCCATTTGACCAGCGAACCATTCATCCAGATTGTGTCGACTTTCTTGACCGGCATGGTATCCTCGTGTTCTCGAAAGAAGTGCTACCGGAGCGGCATCTGGTACAGTCGATGCCTCTTGATGACCTCTCCGTTCATCATTTGTGCTCCACGATTCATCATCACGTTGTCCTCCAACACCCAGCTGGCCTCGCCGTGGGGCATTCCATTCCTGGTAATGCGCCTGCCTGTTTCGTAAAAGAGAATCCCGCCGATGCCAGAATTGCGGTACTCCGGCAGGACGCCCAGCATGACTATCCGGGCATACGTGATCCGCTTCTTGAACAGCAGGATTCTGACAACAGCGGGAAGCAACCAGCCGTGTTTGTTGTCCTTGAAAATCTGATTGTAATCAGGCAGCGTCAGACCGAACCCCACGGCTTTCCCCTTGACCTCTGCAATGACGACGAGTTCGGGGTTGACGATCATTTTCAGGTCGGCGGCCATGAAGTCGAATTCTTCGTCGGTGAGGGGCACGTCGCCCCAGTTCGCTTCCCACCCCCGCGTGTAGAGGATGTGGACCTTTTCGACATCGTTCGCGAAATCCTTCATGTTGAGCGATCGGAAGACCAGCCCCTGGCGTTGTTTTGCAGCCTCCGACACCCGGACGAACTTCTCCGAAAACACCTTGTCACTATGGAGATACCACGTGAGGAGATCCTTTGCCTTCGCAAAGCCATAGGCCTCGGTGAACTCCGGATAGTACGGGGGGTTATACGACATCAGGATCGCCGGCGTCCGGTCAAATCCCTCCACGAGCATTCCGTACTCGTCATTGACCGACGGACTGGCGGGGCCACGGATGGCATCCACCCCTTGTGCGGCAAGCCATTTCTTTGCCGCGTCGAAAAGTGCGAACGCGACTTTCTGATCACGTATGCATTCGAAGAAGCCGAAGAACCCGATATTTTCGTTGTGTTGCTTGTTATGATTGTGATTCACGATCGCGGCAATCCGTCCGACCACCTTTCCCTCGCGCTCTGCCAGGAAAAACTCAGCTTCGGCATGTTTGTAGAAGGGGTTTTTCGAGCGGTCGACCAGCTTGCGCCGGTCCATCAGCAGCGGCGGCACCCAGTTGGGGTTGTTCTTGTACGGCACCCATTGAAACTTCACGAACCGCCGCATGTCCCGTGGAGAGCGCGCCGGTCTGGTGATCACATCCGCCATGCGGACTCCTTACGTGATGATCCCGAGTTTCTTGCCGATTGTGCCGAAAGCTTCGAGGATCCTGTTCAGGTGCACATCCTCATGTGTGGCCATGTAACTTGTCCGCAGCATTGCCATCCCGGGAGGGACGCCGGGGCTCACGAACGCATTGACGAAGACGCCTGCCTCGAAGAGTTCCCGCCAGAAGATGAATGTCTGCGTATCTTCCCCGATAATCACCGGCACAATTGCAGTCTGCGAATCGATCACCTTGAATCCCATCGCATGGAAGCCTTTGCGCATTTTGTCGGCATTGGCGATCAGGCGGGTTATCCGCCCGGGTTCTTGCTGCAGAATTTCCAGCGAGGCCAGAGCCGCTGCCACCGCAGCGGGCGTGGGACTGGCAGAGAAGATGAGCGCGGGTGCGTGGTGCTTCAGGTAGTTGATCACCGCCCTTTCACCGACCACAAATCCGCCAAGCGAAGAGAACGTCTTGGAGAACGTCCCCATCGTCATATCGACTTCCTTCTCGAGTCCGAAGTGGCTTGCGGTACCCCTCCCGCCCTTTCCGATCACGCCGGTTGAATGGGCATCATCAATCATTACGCGCGCATTGTGCCGGTGCGCGGCCTCCACGAGGCGGGGAAGGTCGACGATCGCCCCGGTGGTGCTGAACACACCGTCGGAGACTACGAGTTTCGCGCTCTCCCGGGGAAGTTTCGACAGCACGCGTTCGAGATCATCCATATCGTTGTGCTTGTACCGCACGAACTCGGCGAACGCCCCCTTGGCCATGAGATTGCCGGCCACGATACAGGCATGGTTGTCCTTGTCCGAGACAACGTATTCCCCCTTCTGCACCAACGTCGGAATGATCCCCTGTGCAGTCTGGTAGCCTGTGCTGAACAGAAGGCACGCCTCTTTGCCGAAGAACTTCGCCAGGCGATCTTCAAGCTGGATGTGCAGATCCAATGTCCCCGTGAGATAACGGGATCCCGAGCATCCTGTTCCGTACTTGAGCACCGCCTGCACTGCGGCGTCTTTCACGCGCGGGTCCGCCGTCAGACCGAGGTAGTTGTTACTGCCCGCCATGATGATTTTGCGGCCCTCGATTGTCACGACCGGACCTTCATTTTCTTCGATCGGGCGGAAATACGGATACAATCCCGCAGCAATTATCTCATCTGCGCGCGTAAAAGACCAGCACTTCTGAAACAGATCCACCGGCTGTTTTTTCGCCGAATCGGCAGAAGTGCCAGCGTGAGCGGCTGGCGCTGGGTGTGATGGCATTGGATATCTCTGGGATCCTGGTACGGAAGATTGATTAGATGAAAGCATTTTAATATACTTACACTGCCTCGAAAAGTCAATTATAAGGAACAGCATGCACGCACTCGTCACAGGAGCAAGCGGATTCATCGGCAGTCATCTCGTTGAACTCCTTCTCAAACGGGGTTACACGGTCCGATGCCTTCTGCGAAGGAGCAGCAGTACGGCCTGGTTGAAGGGCCTCCCCCTTGAAATCGTGTATGGTGATGTCTTTGATGTGCCGGCACTGGAAAAGGCCGTTACGGGGATGGATTACGTCTACCACTCCGCGGGCCTCACGAAAGCAAAAAAGAAGGAAGAATACTTCAGGGCCAATGCGGAAGGGACTCGCCTCCTGCTTGACGCCACGATCAACGTGAATCCCGGGTTGAAGCGGTTCGTGTTCCTGAGCAGTCAGACGGCGGCGGGTCCGAGCCCTACACCGGCACCCATTGCGGAAGTCGCCCCTGCCAATCCCATCACCACGTACGGTCGCTCCAAGCTGGCCGCGGAGAAGATCGTGCTCGCCGCAAAGGATCGCGTGCCGGTCACCGTTCTGCGCCTGCCGGCGGTGTACGGGCAACGGGACAAAGACATACTCGAATTCTTCCGGACAATGCGGAGCGGCATCCAGCCTGTGGCGGGGTTTAACGTGAAATACGTGAGCCTGTTGCACGTCAGCGACGTCGTGCGCGGGGTTGTCATGGCCGGGGAAAGCTCCGTCGCCGCAGGTCAGCTCTATTTCATATCCAGCAGCCGTGTGTACGGCTGGGATGAGATCGGGAAAATCTCGCGCAAGGTCCTGGGGCGAAAGGCGCTTACCCTCAAGATACCGGAATGGGGAATTTACACGGTTTCCGCCTTTGCCGAGTTCCTCGCGCTGTTCAGCTCGAAGCCGGCGCTTATCAACTTTGAAAAAGCCAGGGACATGGTGCAGGACTACTGGACGTGCGATTCGTCCAAGGCCAAACGCGACTTCGGGTACGAGCAGCAGATCAGCGCAGAGGAAGGAATCAAGCAGACGATTGCGTGGTATGTGGAGAAGGGGTGGATTAAGGCATGAACATGGGGTCTGACCCCTGTACACGTGAGGCGTATATGGGGTCTGACCCCGATGACTAGAATGGATTCTCCGTGGGGTAGTACGCACCCTTTGGCAAATTAAAGAACACCTCGCTCACCCCGAGCATCCGGCTCGCCGCGAACAGAGTCTTCCCCGCATGCTTGAATGCAATGGCCGTGTGGTGCGGGAAGCGCTTCTCGATCAGCACGTGGCGGTAAAACCGGCCCATCTCAGGGATGGCAAAAACTCCGATGCATCCGAACGATTTGGGGTTTATCGCGAGCACTTCGCCGTTGGCAACGTACGCGCGCAGTTCCGCTGTACTCGTCGCCTGCAGCCTGAAAACCGAAATCGGTCCCGCCTTGATTTGACCCTCGACCGTCCCGCGTGTAATATTCGGTTCTTTCCCCGGCTCCAGAAGCCGGTGCATGATCATCTGATGCTGCATAACGGGATTGATGATGCACCCAGCGGATGTATTTCCGCAGTGGAACCCCATCCAGAGATCCGACAATGCATAACTCCCGATCTCTTCCCTGCTCTCCTCGTACATATCCTTGGGCACGGTATTGTTGATGTCCAGAATCGCCGGTGGAACTTCGGTCGCGCACACCGCCATGTATTCGCTCAATGCGCCGTAGATGTCCGCCTCACAGGCCACCGGGACGCCCCTGGCTGCAAGGCGTGAATTCAGGTAGCATGGCACATGACCGAAGTATTTTTGAAATGCAGGCCAGCACTTGTTGGCGAAGGCGCAGTACTTCGCTGCACCGAGATGCGCATGCATGTACTGTTCCAGAGCGAATTCATACTGTGCGAGTTTCACAAGGAGCTGCGGATAGGTGTTTCCGTTTTTCAATTCGCCTGTCATCTCCTGCACGATCTTCCTGACTTCAGGAGAATCTTCCTGCGCCTGCACGACGTCCAGAAGATCCAGTTCGCTGTTCTCCATGATCTCCACCCCGAGGTCGTGCAACGGCTGGATCGGGGCATGGCAGGTCAGGAAATCGAAGGGCCGCGGGCCGAACGAGATGATCTTGAGATTGCGCACGCCGATGACCACGCGTGCGACGGGAATAAATTCGCCGATCATCGTCGCAACATCCTCGGGGTCACCGACAGGGTACTCGGGGATGTAGGGATGCAATCGGCGCAGACCGATGCTGTACGAGGCGCTGAGCATTCCGCAATAGGCATCACCCCTGCCGTTGATGAGATCGTTTCCGGTGTCCTCGGCCGCCGCCACGAACATGGCCGGCCCTGTGAATTTCTGCGCCAGCATCGTGGAAGGGCCTTCGGGGCCGAAATTCCCGAGATAAACAGCGATGGCGTTCACTCCCCTCCCCGACATTTCGTCGAGAGCCTTCAAGACATCCTGCTCATTTTCGATGATCGTCTCGATTTCGACAATCGGGATCTTCTTCGCCGCACAAGCCGCTGCGACTTTCTTCCGCCGCTGACGCGAGAGCTCAATCGGAAAACAATCGCGGCTGACCGCCACCAGGCCGAGCGTAACAACGGGAATATTCTGCATTGACTGCTCCTTATCGTTTCTTCTGTCCGTACGATGCATCCGGGCCGTGCTTCCGGCCGAAGTGCTTCTGTATCATGTAGGCGGGGAGCGGCCGCGCTTCGGGGTTCAAGCGATAGACGCCGAGCGCCATCTCCGCCACCCGCTCAAGGGCTGCACTGTTGACGACCGACTCCCCGGCATTCCCGCCCCAGCAGAAGGGTCCATGCCCCGCAACGAGCACCGCAGGCATAGACACTGGATTGACCCCGCGCATACGTTCGACGATCACCTTTCCCGTGTTCCGTTCATAGTCATATTCCACCTCCAGCTCGGTGAGCAGCCGCGTCACGGGAACTGCGCCTTGGAAATGATCAGCATGCGTCGTGCCGAGACACGGGATCTCCCTCGTCGCCTGGGCGAAGACGGTTGCGCAGGTACTGTGGGTGTGGGTGACGCCGCCGATATCGGCAAGGCTGAGGTAGAGCTCGATGTGCGCCAGCGTGTCAGACGATGGCTTGAGCCGTCCTTCGACCACCTTTCCTTGCAGATCCACGATGACCATGTCTGCCGGTTTCAGAGTCTCATACGAAACACCGCTGGGCTTGATCACCACCAGTCCGCGCCCCCGGTCGAACCCGCTTACATTTCCCCAGGTGAGAGTCACCAATCCCAATCGCACAAGGCTTTTATTTGCCTCCGCGACTTCTTTCCGCAGACCGGGGAGCATCATTCGGGCCTCCGGATTCCATGTCTCTTCACGCAGCGGAGCATCATGTGGGCCTCCGGACTTCGTCTCTAAGTGTCAGCAAGTCTTTCATCACATTGTACAAGCCGCTAGACCCACTGGGTCCCTGCCATCGGGGTGTGCCGAAGGCATCGTGAAGTTCGCGGTAGAGCGTGTACAACCTGGTGTACACTGCATGGGAGTCTTCATCCGGGAGGTACGTGGTGCGTACGCCTGTTATCGTGCGCTGGGCATCTTCCACTGTGGCATATCCTCCCGCCTCCTTCCCCGCGGCCACCGCTCCGAAAATCGCGGCACCGAGTGCCGGGGTTTGCTCGCTGCGCGAGACTTTCATCGGGCGCCCGGTGATGTCGGCGTATATTTGCATCAACAAGGGACTGCGCACAGCCAGTCCGCCGCAGTTGACAATTTCTTTGATGGGCACACCGTACTCTTCGATGCGGTCGATAATCACGAGGGCGCCGTATGCCGTCGCTTCCATCAAACTGCGGTAGATCTCGTGAGGGCGGGTATGCAGTGTCTGTCCGAGAAGCAGTCCCGTGAGCCGCACATCCACGAGTATCGTGCGGTTCCCGTTGTTCCAGTCCAGCGCGAGGAGCCCGCTCTCCCCCGGTTTCAGCTGACTTGCCGCAAGTTCAAGCTGCCGGAAACGTTCGTCGGGCGTCGATCCGTACGAATCAGGCACCAGACTGTTCACGAACCAGAGAAAAATATCGCCGACTGCGGATTGCCCTGCCTCGATGCCATAGTAACCGTTGATGACAGATCCGTCCACGATCCCGCACACCCCCGGGATATCCTGCAGCTGCTGATCATGGGGAGAGATCATCACATCACAGGTACTAGTCCCGATAATTTTCACGAGCGTCCCGGGAGAGATCCCTGCGCCGACTGCACCCATGTGCGCATCAAAAGCCCCGACGGCGACGGCGGTTTTTTCCGAAAGTCCGAGGGCATTCGCCCAGGCTGGAGCAAGGGAGCCCGCACGGCAATCAGACGTTGCGGCCTCACTGTAGAGCTTCGCCCGCAGCTTCCCGAGTCCGGGAGAGAGCGCTTCGAGGAACTCTTCGTCCGGCAGGCCTCCCCATTCGCGGCTGAACATTGCCTTATGTCCGGCAGCACAGACGCTCCGGCGGATTTTGCCGGGCGCGGTCTCACCGGTCAGAAGCGCGGGAATCCAGTCACACACTTCCACCACGCTTGCGGTTGCTCCAAAGACGTCCGGCGCAGTGTCCTTGAGGCGCAGGGTCTTGCTCCAGAACCATTCTGACGAATAGGTGCCCCCGATTTTCGCCAGGTACCGGAGGCGCATCTTTGCAGCCAGGCCGGTAATACGGGCGGCTTCTGCGAAACTCGTATGGTCCTTCCAGAGCCAGACCATCGCGGCGGGGTTATCCTTGAAGTGCTCGTCAAAGCAGAGCGGCATGCCATAGGAGTCGACCGGCATCGGGCTGCTTCCGGTAGTGTCAACGCCGACGCCCACGACCTGGTCGGGTGAGAAATCAGCAAGAGTGCGCCGCGCTTCGCCAATGACCTGGCGCACGGTGTACTCAATGCCGAGGAGGTAATCCGCGGGGTTCTGACGGGCCAGGTTCGGATCGGCGTGATCGATGATGACTCCCGCCTCGCCGGATGGATACGCAAAGACCGAGCTTGCCAGCTCGCGTCCGTCGCTCAGATCCACGAGGAGCGCACGGCAGGAGTTGGTACCAAAATCCAGGCCCAGGGCGTAGTTGCTCATGGTCACCGAGTCCCGGCCGGATCAGCCGACGAAGTGTAATTGCTCATGGTCACAGAGTCCCGGCCGGATCAGCCGACGAATGTAGTTGCTCATGTTCACCGAGTCCCGGCCGGATCAGCCGACGAAGTAGAGATATGCCACAAGTATCAGTACCAGCACCAGACACGACAGCACAACATCGATCGTCGACCAGGAAGCGCGGGTGGCGCGTTTGTCAGCCTCGGTTCTCGTCGCATATGTCAACCCGCTGATCCTGGAATAGGACGGAGCCTCGGTCATATAGCTCACGATCACCATCACAGCCGCAGAGACGAGCAGAATGATAATACTGTAGTACTGGAAGAAGATGTTGTTCACGATCCAGAGAAACGAGCCTTCCGCATACCGGAATCCCGCGATGAGTTTCACAGGCGTATCCACTGCGAGCCGGAGAATGCCGAGGGTGAAACCCACAATCAGAGCCGAGAGGCACCCCTTGGCATTCAACCGTTTGTGGAAGACACCCAGAAAGAACACCACAAAGATCGGAGGTGCGAGGTACGACTGCATGCCCTGCAGGTAGTCATACAGTCCCCGCCCGCCCCGGATGACGGGAATCCAGAGGAGGCCGATGAGCACCATGACACCGGTTGCCACGCGTCCAACCCACACGAGCCGTTCCTGGGAAGTGTTGGGGCGCAGGCGTCCGTAGAAGTCGATCGTGAAGAGCGTCGCGCAGGCGTTGAACGCGCCGGCAAGTGAACTCATCAGCGCCGCAAGAAGTCCTGCCACAACGATCCCGCGAATGCCGACGGGAAGAACATTTGCGACCATAAGCGGGAATGCCTGCTGTGCGTTATCTCGAATCACTTTGCCATCGGGACCGATCAACAACGATTGGAATCCCGGGATCTTTCCGGAGACTGCGAGGGCGTAGCAGATAATGCCGGGGATGATGAAGATGAAGACCGGCAGGAGTTTGAAGAATGCTGCTGTAATGGTCCCGCGGCGTGCTTGGGTCTCATTCCGCGCGGTCAGAGCGCGTTGTACGATATACTGATCGGTGCACCAGTACCAGAGGCCGATGATGGGTGCGCAAAAGAGCATCCCGATCCATGGGTACGCGTCGTTGAAGTACCACGCCATCTGGGTTGAGGTTTTAATGGGCGCCCAGGTGCCTTCCATTCCCGCCGGCACCAGCGGCTTCCAGAGGTTGAACATCTCCGAAGGAACGATGGCGCGCAATTCGGACCACCCACCCAGTGCCTGCAATCCGAACAGTGTGACCAACGCCGAACCGATAATCAGAACGACCGTCTGTATGGCTTCGGTGTACGCGACCGCGGTCATGCCGCCGACAATCGTATAGAGTCCGGTGATCACGACAACCAGAATCGAACCGATCCAGAACGCATCCAGGCCGGCGACATTCATTTCAGGCAATAGAACTGAGAACACGACACCGCCGGCAAAGATACCGACCGCGATCTTTGTCAGAACATACGCAACCAGTGAGATAATCGAAAGAACCGTGCGCGAGGTCGGTGAAAACCGGCGTTCCAGGAATTCGGGCATGGTGAACACCCGCGAACGCATATAGAACGGCACCATCACCCATCCCAGAACCAGCAGGCACCATGCGTGAAGTTCGTAGTGCGCCATCGCGACGCCGTCCGTGGCCCCCGATCCCGCCAGTCCAACCAGATGTTCCGATCCGATGTTCGACGCGAAGATGGACGCACCGATGATGAACCACCCCAACTCCCTGCCTGCCAGGAAATATCCGTCAGATGTGTTTTTCTGCTTCTTCGAAACCCAAACGACAATCCCGATGATGAGGGCGAAGTAGCCGAAAAGAACGATCCAATCGAGGGGCTGAAGGATGCTCATTGGAGTGCACTCCAGGATAGTGAGAACGAAGGGTTTCTATTTCAGGAAGCAGTCAGTCCGGGAAGAAGGTCAGCAGTCAGACCCGAAAGAAGGTCAGCGTGTCAGACCCAAGCCATAATACAAGCATCTGGCGAAAAACGCAACTTCACCCCCCCCTCATTTGAGAAGAAGCATCTTCCCCCGCAACCGGGTTCCTCCCGATTCAAGGTCACTGAAATACACACCGCTTGACAGCCCCCCGGCATGCCATGCCACCGTGTAGTTTCCCGGCTCCTTTGGCTCGTTTATCAGCACTTCCACCTGCCGACCGAGCATATCGTACACGGCGAGTTTCACCCACATCATACCCGGCCCGCGACCTTCCGACCCGGGCCCCCGGCCGCGCAGGGCGAACCCGATATGTGTTGTCGGATTGAAAGGATTTGGAAAGTTCGGATACAGGATCAACGATTCCGGGAGCCGGGACTCATCCTTGACGCCGACCAGAGTGCCGATGAAGTTCAGATACGCCTCGAGATTCGTGTAGCCGTCCTGACCCACAATGTTGCGATCTGAAGGATCCGCCAGGTTCAGGCCCTGTCCGATTTCCCAGAGATCCGGCATTCCATCGTGGTCCGAATCGGCCGGGGCCGGCTCCGAGTTGAGCAGGGGCCATCCGCCGACGTCAGTCTGTGAGTCAATAATGCCGGTGATCGGTGCAGACGCCGGGAATCCCTGCACAGACCTGTACGTCGGTCCTTCATACGTCGCCGTTCCGGTGAACACTTCGTTCAGCACACGCAGGTCTACCGAATCCCTTCGCGGAAGGATCGCTCCTGCACCTGCAAGCACTGAGGCGTACGCTGCTTCGGCTGTTTGCTGGTTGATAGGGCTGGATGGGAATGGGACGTCGGAGCGCATCGCTGTCTTTTCCGCCACGGTTGGCCCCTGAACCCCGTACGTCCAGTTGTCCGCAGTGGCGGTTGGATATCCCTCCACGACATTGCCGCTCACGTGCCAGTATCCGTAGTCCGCCAGACCGTTTCTGGTGGATGGGTTGATGATTCTGTAGCGCACGCCGGATTTTGTTGCCGGACCCGGTTTGTAGTAGTTCGCCACGATGTTGATGGTTGAGAGCGGACTGGCCCATGATGTGTCGTATGCTTCACCGCCATAGGCACTGTTGAAGCCCCAGTTGTAGATCACATTGTTCCGGTGATCGGTATTGCCGCTCCCGGATGCGAACCGGGGATTTCGGCTGGAGTGGTGAGCAAGAAGATTGTGGTGATAGGTCGAGTTCGTTCCTCCCCAGATCCCGCCATAGCCATGGGCGCCTTTGGGATGGTTGGAGTTGTAAAGGCTTTCGGTGATGAGGCACCATTGGACGGTGAGGCTGTCGCACCAGTACATCGAGAGCGTTTCGTCCTGGCTCCAGCTAGCAGAACAGTGATCGACGATAATGTTCTTGTACCAGCGGGCGCTCATCGCGTCGGATTCTCCCCCGCTCTCGTCACCCAGCCTCACTCTGAGGTAGCGAATGATCACCTGGTTCGCATTGACTACAAGGGGATATTTTCTGATGCAGATGCCGTCGCCCGGCGCGGTTTGCCCCGCAATGGTGATGTAAGGTTTGCTGATCGTGAGATTTGAATTCAACACGATCGTTCCCGACACGCGGAACACCACTGTGCGCGGTCCGCTTGCCTGTACCGCCGCGCGGAGACTGCCTGGTCCGCTGTCGTCCAGGTTCGTCACTTCATACACCGCACCGCCGCGTCCGCCGACGGTGAATTTGCCATACCCTTCTGCGCCCGGGAATGCAAGCTGTTGTTGTGCAGAAGATGTAGCGGTGAATGTTCGCTCGTTGCCATAACCGGCGCCTATGCTATTCATTGCATAGGCGCGAACGAAGTACAGAGTCCCTTCTGTGAGTCCGGTCAGCGTGCTGGTGAATATTCCGGTGCCGGTACCATCCGATGTTGTGTCGTTCTGGATTGTCGGGAGCGGTGAAGTGCTCCAGCAAACCCCACGTGACGCTACGGGCAGTCCGCCGTCCCATTGCACGTTGCCGCCGCTGGTGGCTGACGTCGGATTGATGTCCGAAATTGCCGCGGTCGTCACGATCGGAACGCCCGTCGTATCCTCGGTGGTTGTCACTCCAGTGATGACGACGTTGCGAAGATACAGGTACTTCGAGGTGGATGCATTCGTGCTGTTGTACCAGGGAGAGACCCGCACATAGAACGATTGCGTGCTGTGCACTTCAACGTTCAGCTCAAAGGCCGGTGAGGGGGCCAACCAGGCATTGTTCGGGAGGTTTTCGGCGCGCTGCAAAACCGCGCGAAACAGAAAGGTTGAATCGATGGCGCAGGAGATCGATGCACCCATTGTACTGGTGCCGCCCCCGCCGATGTCGAGTGTGAGCGAGGTAATCCGGAGAAACTTGCCTGGGGCGGGGGCGACAGCAAACTGCACGAACCTGGCGGAATTTTCGCCGGTTTCGTACGGCCAGGTTTTCTGGCCGAGATTCAGCCGTTGGCCGCCGCCGCTGGCTGCATAGTCCCTGACCTGGAGATTCACGGAGGAATCGGAGGCCGAATACGAGAATTGTTCCGGCAGACCCGTGATCGCGCCCACGGTCCGGGACACACTGGTATTGGCGGTGATGTCCCAGGCCACGGAGGCGGTATCCTGAGCGCGGAGCATCCCATGGGTTGCGGTCGCCAGGCCTACAATAAGTCCAATTTGAAAGAAATTCTGCACTATTCTATGTCAGGGACAAAACTCAGGCTTTTTTGTCTGGCTTTTAAGTCTGCGAAAAACCTCAGGCTTTTTTGTCTGGCTTTTATGTCAGGCTCTTTTGCCTGGGTTTTATGTCAGGGTTTTATGTCAAACTTCTACGTCAGGCTTAACTTCTACGTCAGGCTTTCGTATCAGACGTTGAGCAAGGCTCCAGCTACCACGGCAGATCGTACGAAACGCCGGCCGCGACATTGCCGCGCAGCTCGCGGTTAACGCTTGCAGCGTTGGACCATGTGTCGACGTACTTCATATCGGCATATTCATATGCCAGATTGAAATTCACATCGGCATATCCGATTCCCAGGCCTAGTGAATACACTGCGTACTTCACCGCCTCACCGCGGATGGCATTCGACAGCGGTTCGTACACCTCATGATCCTCGCGTACCCCGCCACGGAGTGTCAGCCAGTCGTTGGCTTTGAATTCCGCCCCCACCTGCCACAACGAAGCGGACAGCCACGGGTTCGATCCCACTCCATCAGCCCCTGTATAGACGGCCAGTGCATACGAACGGATCTCATACCCGAGTCCGACCGTGAGACGGTCGCTCACCTTCACCGAAAGGCCGACAGTTCCCCGCCAGGGCAGTTTCACGTTATCTTCGCCGGCAAGCGTTGAAGTCCAGGCGGTATGCAGAGAATCCACCCGGTGATTCAGCGTGCTGACCGCCGTCACCGAGTCAGTGCGCATTTCGCTTGAGTACTTCCTCGTGATGGTGGTCGGCGGCTTGATGGCGACTCCGAATTCGTAGAACCGGCCGCTGTATTTGGCCGAGAGTGTGAATTCCGTGCCGCTGAATTCTGACGTTCCCGTTTTGGTGTAGCCGGTGACCGCATTCTTCGAGAGTCGCAGATAATTGTTGTAGAATGTCATGAGTCCACGGCCCACGCGCGCCTCCAGGTCATCCACCGTACCCTTCAGGAGCATCCCGCTGACGCCGACAGTCAGATTCTCAAGGATGCCGGCGGATGCCGCACCCCCATAGCCGTAGATCGAGCCGTCGCGCTTCTGATAATATTGAAACCACTGGGTGCGGTACGGATTTGCAGCCAGCGTCGTCGTTGAAATGGTCCCGTTCAACACCGACAGCACCGACGGCGAGAAGCAGTTGTTGTTCTGGTAGAACCTATTGAGATTCGCGTACTCGACAACACCGAGTCCGGCAACGATCTTGATGTTGTCGACGGTGAACGGCACGGCGACAAACACCTGCATGGGAGCTGTTCGGGTCGTGGAGCGAGTCCAATTCGGGCCGATGTCGTCGAACGGCCGTTGCACGCTGTCGCTTGCATTGGCATTTGTCGGAATCGAATCCGGATCGCTGATGTTGCCCGTGACGGCCTGCGTCAACAGATTGAAGGCCGAATGCGTCTGCAGTCCTCCATAGAGCTGATCCTGTTTCGTGTAGGACGTCTGGTACAGAACGCCGACGGACACCTGGATCTTCTCCAGGCTCTGGAGCATGGCAGGATTGGCGAACATCAACGAGACGTCGTTGTGCAGGCCGACGGAGATTCCGCCGGCTCCGCGTGATGCGGCTGACTGGAGCGTGGTGCGGTGCACACCCTGGATGGTGAGGGGGGTATCATAGCCCTGCGCAAAGAGCATATGCACCCCGGACACGCAGAGGATCAGGAGCGCGGCAATTGCGTATGCATTCAATGAGTGTCTCATTAGAATCCCGCTCCTATGCTAATGCGGTGGACACTCCCAAGTTGGAATTCGAGGGCGCCGTAGCTGTAGTCGACGGAGAGCAGTGCCCCGGCGATGTTTTGTTTGACTCCTACGCCCGCCGTAAATCCATCCGCATCATAGTTGAACTTGTATCCGCCGCGGAATGCCACGATGCCGGCGAACTCATATTCAACGCCCATGTGCGCCTGCTGTTCATAGTCGTTCGGCTGGAAGAGATCGAAGGCCACGCCGAACCGGTGCTCAGTACTTTCTAGAAGTAGCGGATTCGATCCCACGATATCGGCGGCGATCCCAACCCGCAGCGCAAGGGGAATCGCATTGGTCTCGGGTTCATAATCCACGGGGGACTCATCCGCCTTCTTGGTATAGGTGACATTGGGGCCGAAATTCTGCACCGATGCCGCAAGCCTGATGGACCGGTAGCCCGTGTTGTACTGCAGACCGAAGTCGAACATGATCCCGTTCGCCCAGGTATTCACGTTCACGGCATCTCCTTGACTGGTGTACGCGGCCACGGTGCTCCCGTTATAGAGGGACTCGTGAGCGAATTTTGCCGTTACACCTGTGGAGAATTTGTCGGTGAGCTGATAGGCATAGGTCAGGCCCACCATGTAGGCAAACGGCCGGAACGTCCTGCCGGTCAGCCCCGGATATTCGGTGTTATCCTTATAGGGAGAATCCCAGACCGCCTCGTCGATGCTGCCGAAATCGATGTATTGCAGCTGCAGGCCCACCGACCCCCAATCGCCGAGCGACGTCGCGAACCCGAGTGCGCCCTGCTGTGTGTCGAATATCCATCTCACATACGAGAGCGATGCCTCGCTGGTGCGTGTAATGCGGTTCTGGAGATCTGCGATGCCCGCGGGGTTCCAGAACACCGCCTCGGCCCCCGTCGCAAGCACGCTGTAGGCTTCGCCCATCGCGGTTGCCCGGGCGCAGGGCATGACTTTCAGAAACTGCATTGAGGTGCTGCCGACTTTTTGTGCGAGCACAGGAAGTGAGAATACGCTGAGCAGAATGAGCGGCAGGAGAGACCATATGACCTTTTTCATTGCTGTCATATCCTTTGTCAATGAATGATGACAAACTTGCCAGTCGCCGTTGTCCCCTTGTCGAGGTCTTCAACGACGTAGAAATAGACACCTGCCGCTATTCTCTGGCTGTTGCGTGAAATCTGGAACCACTCATGCGAATAGACGTTGGCCGAATGGTCGATCTCTCCGATAAGCTGACCGCTGTACGAGAAGACCCGGATCTTCGCCCGTTTTGGCAGTCCGTAGAAACCGATCTTGTCTTTGATATCGCCTTCCCTGGTCGATCCGCCGAAGTTGCTGCTGATGACCAGCGGATTCGGGGCCACGTACAGTTTGCCTCCGAGTTCGCTCACGGCACCCTTCTGCGTCGCGTGGTAGATCATGTTCGTCATCCCGCTCTTTCCGCCGAGCGAATCGACCGAAATGACGCAGTAGTAGTAATTCTCGCTCAGGATGCTTGCGCCGTCGCGGTAAACGTATTTGTTGGGATAGGCAGGATCCACATTGAAAAACTTTGCGTCTCTGATCCTGACGCTGTCGAGCACGGTCCAGGGGCCAAGCCCGTCGGGCGATTTCATCACCAGATAGTGTTTCAGGCCCGCGCGTATCCGTCCGGTTGCCACGGCAGCCTGCACCGCCGGGAGGGTCCTGAAGTCTTCCACCTGCGGCCCCCATACCACTCTGTTCTTCGTGTCAACCCCATCCAGCACCTCGGCGAGGGGAGCCGGAAACGGGATGTAGCTGGTGCGGTACGATCCACTGGCGGCCGTGCTTTCCGGCTTGAACTGGACTCCATCGTACTTTGTCAGCGGCCTCCCGGTGTACATTTGGATTGCGCGGTCGGCGGCATCGCGCAGGGAGATGACCTTCGCCGCATCGGCCGACGAAATCCCCTTTCCTGCCGACACGTACCAGGGCAGCTCGTGTGTCTGCAGATACTTGCTCCCCATCGTGGTGATCCCCGAGATGGCGGAGAGCCCCGGATAGGTCAGCTCATCGTACCAGCTCGGCACGGGATTGAAGAAGCCATTTGTCGAGGAGTTGGATCCGCCGCCATCTCTCCAGACACTGTCTTCGGCAACGCCCGGACCATATCCCACGGCGTGCGCGATCGCGAACTTGAGGTGTTCGCCTTTCTTGAAGATGTACGGGCCGAATGACATGTAATGGAAAAAGGCGCCGGTGTATCCGCTGGCGGAAGACGCGCGCGGCTTCATGCGCCCGTGCCAGTACTCGCGGAACGCGGTGTTGGCTGCCACGTCCACCATTGCACCGGGAAAGGGCTCGATAGCGTACGGGGCATAGGCCTTCGACCAGTTGGCAGAATCAGGGGCGGAAGACCCCGTACTCACGCTGTTGATTGCCCCGGGATTGTGCACGGTAATGTCCAACCCGAGAGCGATCGTCCTGGCCATTTCCTGGTTGCGGTTGCCGTTTGTCTCGGTCGTGTAAGGTTGCTTAAATTTCCCGTTGGCATCCCACACGCGCGCGCTGTCATTGACGGTATACGTTGTCTGACTTCTTGGCTGGAGATGTTCGTAGTCATAGTGGAGCGGCAACACGCCGATGGCCTGCGGAGAATTCAGGCCTCCGCGGTTTCCCGGTGTTGACCATTCGTTGAAATACGATGTCCCGGCGCTGTTCGACGGATCCTCCGGGAATCCGTCGCGGGGATGCACATAGGTCATCAGGCGGGAGTAGTTGTACCGCGCATACTCCTCCCGGCTGCGGCTGGTCGTGGAGGATTCATTCCACACGCCGTACTTTCGCATGAGTCCAAACGCCGACGGGGAGAAAGCGTTCTGCGACATGACAAACCCGTCGGTATAGTCCATGGCGTCGTTGTTGACGATGTCGTACTCGTAGATGATGAACGCGTCGTATCCCGGATAGCTCCAGGCACGGCTCGTTTGTGTGACCTCAATGTTCATGGGAGGGGTGGTCCGGTACTTCGACACAATGATCTCCTCCGCTTCATCGGGATTCCAGGCGGGATTGAGCGAGCCGTCTGCACGCACCGGGTAGTTCTCCGTGCGCGTGATTTCTCCGGGGAGCACATACACCCCGGCGATAGCGGTGGCATTGCCCGAGCCGTCGGTGACACCGCCGCATGCCCGGAACTGGTAGGTGTCACCAACTTTGGCTCTCAGGACGAGGCCGGATCCCTGGCCGTTATGCTGGCCGAAATAGATCTTCCCGTCGAGGGTCATCCTTGAGTTTGGCGGCCACTCCAGAGCGGAGGTCTGCTCGGCGATACCGACGGTGGAAGAGTTCGACCCTTCGAGGGCCCTTCCCAGTTCGCCGGTATTATAAATCGTCTGGCGGAGCATGCTGCGCGTATGTGTTTCGAACGCGCGCTGCTGTTGCGACAGCACCACAGTAGAGATCAGGACCGCCGCGAGACTGACATGTGCGATGAGTTTCATCGTGAGATTCCTGCGATGCGTGTACATAGGTTAGAAATCGATGGCGATCCCGAAATAGTATGACCGCGGCGCGTTCTCATACAGTACGAACTCATGATTCACACCGTATGCACTGCCAATATTCTGGTCATCCCAGTAGAGCACACCGTGCGCCGGATCATCCCACGCGAAGTTCTCGTAATTCGCCAGATTTGCGTTCTGATCGATCTTGTTCGCGGTGTTGAACAGATAGTTGTAGTTGTAGATTCTGTCGTTAAAGAGATTGAAGACCTCCATGTAGACCGTCGCTGTTGTGCCGAAGAACTTGGGGATCTGCTTGGAGATTCTCAGATTCGTATTCCACTCCGACGGAGTGCGGCGGCCGTTCACGTCGTTGGCGTTGCTGCTCGGGGTGTATGGGCGACCGCTCCGGATGAACGAGTTCACCGATGCGGTCATCCGTTCGAAGGGGTAGATGCCGAGCACTTCCGGACCGAATTCCTCCGGCGACATGTACGCCAGATTGATGATGAGATTGTGCGTCCGGTCGAAATTCAGGAGAACGTCCTTGATCGGCACTTTGGTCACGATATCCGTCGACACGGCGCCGGTGAGGTCTTTGGTGATTGCTACGGGGGCATTGGATGCCGAAGCGCTCTTTCCGGTGGCGACACTGAACTGGTAATTGACCGAGCCCGTGAAGGCGCCCCGCCGTTTCGCCAGCGCTATCCGGAATCCGCGTACGTCGGCATAGTCCCTGTTGAAATAGGAGAAATAGCTCGTTCCGGTCGACAGGTTTGTGAAGACCGCCTGCTCGATCAGGTCCTTGATGTCCTTATAGTAGCCGCTCACATCCAGCGTAACCCCTTCGGTGATCCCCTGCATGACACCGACATCGTAGCTGTTGGTCACCTGCGGATGGAGGCGCGGATTCCCGAGGCTGTACACCGTGGCGGACGTCGGAGGGGGAGGATATTTTTCCGTCGAGCCGATTACATACTGGAACGAAGGCCGCTGCATGAATGAGCCGTAATTCAGATGGAACACCGTCGATGTCGACACCGGGAAAGACACACCGACGCGGGGCTGCAGGCGGCCGATCGGCTTACTCTTCTCCCGGGGGGCGCTGCCCGCATCAAACTGCAGTGTGGGGTTTCCGGCCTCGTCGCGCAGCAGGAAGGGGTCGAACTGGTCGATGTAGTATTCATTGTTCGAGTGCCAGAGATCCCAGCGCAGCCCGACGTTGGCAATCATCCCCTCGAACTCCATCTTGTCCTGTATGTACGCTCCCAGCTCCATGGGGTACGCAGTGAACTGCTTCTGGGTGATACTGCCTTTGGAAGCGATGTTGCCGATATTATTCACGTCCAGGGAGTACAGGCTCCCCTGCAACCCGCCGTTGATCAGATGCGAGCGGGTGACCTGGCTCGTGAAGTTGGCATCCAGGGAGAGGGTTGTGGTCTTCTCGTCCGTGAAGTTGCTCAGGTTGTTGGCAAGGTAGAAATAGGTCTTGCCCGTCATGGCCTGATAGTACATGAAGTTCATCGTGCGGGTGATGATCGCCGTGCCCGTCTCCATGTTCCGCACCTGATCGGTGATGGTGTTGTACCACGGCGATGTCCCGACCCGGTTGTTGGTACGCAGGGCATTGAGCTTGACCTCGTAGAAGCTTTGCTGGCTCAGCATCTTGGTGAATCGCGCGCCGAGCTGAAGATTGGTGTTCTTCCGGTACGAAATGCCCAGGATCCGGTCCCAGATCCACTGGTAGAATCCCGTGCCCGTGCCGAGGATATTCCTGCCCTCGTACTGGTAGCCGGAGCTCAGTCGCAGGGCGCTGCTTGCACCCATGTCAAACACCACGTTCCCCATCACCTGTAACTTTTTGTCCGGCTCTTCCGTGGGGACGAGCGAATTCGTGATCTCCGACCGCCCCGCGAGGAACATCGTCACTCCTTCTTCCAGCGGACCGCCCAGGGCGCCTTCGACAGAGTAGTCGATCTGATTTTTCCAGTACTTCTTGTTCATGTCCTTCTGGGTCGCCAGCCCATAAATCGTCTGTGCCACCTGAATTGCCACGGCCGTGTCGCCTCCGAAGTCGGAATAGGTCCATCCCATGATGGGCTGGTTTCCGGTGGAAGCATCGCCGGTGAACCACCAGGCCGGATCGGCGAGTTTCTGCATGTACGGGTTGGCGCTCTGGTCGTACACGCTCGGGCCGAAGTATTTCAGGCCGGGGGCCCGGATTCGTGATTCGAGGCGTCCCCGCCATTTGTCGGCCTTCCCCTCCTTCATGCTGATATTCACAACTCCCGATTGGGCATTGCCGTATTGCGCACCGAACCCGCTCGTGACCACCTCCACCTCTTCCACGGCACTCATGATCGGCCGGAATGCGGCACTGGCATCCAGGGGATTCACGATGCCCATGCCCTGCAGGGTGTAGTACTCCTCGTTCTCGCGGCCGCCGCGGAAGTGTCCGTCCGTGATGTCGGCCGCCAGCCCGATCACGTCGTTCACATCGCGCATGCCTGCCAGCCCCGCGACGTCATCCGAGCGCAGGATGACACTGGTGGAGGTTTTCTCTCGCTCCACATCCGGGCGGACAGCCTCTACGATGACGGCATCCTGCTCGATTGCAGTCGCCCTCAGCTGGAAATCCACAGCGGTCGTTCGGCCCGAGTTCACGATCGTGCCCCGTTCGATCACCCGCTGGTAGCCGACCATCGAGGCCTGAACATCATAGCGTCCTACGGGGATGTTCAGGATGAAGTACGAGCCTTCGATGTCGGTGGTCCCGCCCAGTTTGGTCCCGATGACCGAAATGTTTGCGCCCACCAGGGGTTCTCCGGTTTGCTGATCCTTGATGACGCCGGATATCTTCCCCGGTGTCTGTGCTGACGCAACAGACATGGCCAGCACCAGCACGGCAAGGGCGCACAGGGCGAGGCCGGACATGGAGAGTCCATTTTTCATTTGAGCTCCTTGGCACATAGGACAGATAACGATTCCTTCATGGCAACAGAGACAGAGAACGGCGGAGGTTACTTCTTCTGTGACGCATAGGTCAACTTCACATTGATCAAACTCAAGTCTTTGACGTTGTCGAGTACATTAGGCTCTTCGACGTTGTTCGAATGTACAGTTGCGCACAGAGATGTTCGTCGCGGGAGAACGTTCGTACGCTTTGATCCAGATGCCGAACTTGCTCTTGTTGCAGGTGACATCCTGCACATCGATATTCCGCACGATCGGCGTGAACGCTCCGGTATCCCCCTCTTCGTAATAGAAGTCAACCTTGATGACCGCCTCGGCGACCTGTCCGACCTGTACATTCCGCATGAAGATGTTTTCCAGCACTCCTCCGCGAAGGGCGTTGGTCTTGATGCGCAGGGCACGGTCCAGGCGCGGGCTGTCCATAGTACACCGTTCTGCAAACACGTTGCGCACTCCGCCGCTGATTTCGCTCCCCAGCACCACCCCGCCATGACCCTCGATCATGCGGCAATCGCGGATGACCACGTTTTGTGTCGGCACGTTGACACGCCTGCCATCGGCATTCCGGCCTGACTTGATGGCGATGCAATCGTCTCCGGTATTGAACGTGCAGTTTTCTATCAGGACATCGGTGCAGGATTCGGGGTCGCAGCCGTCGTTGTTGGGTCCGAGTCCCTCCGCGGTGACGCCGACGATCGAGACGTTACGGGAGAGCACGGGATGGAGGAACCACATGGGGGAGTCCTTGAAGGTCACCCCCTGTACCAGGACATTTTTGCACCGGTAGACCTGGAAGAAATTCGGCCGGAGATAGGCGCCTTCCCCCATGAGGCGCTCGCGCACGGGCACATTTCTGTCAGCCATGTCGAGGAGTTTTTTCCGTGCCGCGTTCTGGTTCTCCACCGCTTTCTGGTTGCCCCCCGCTTTCTTCCCGTCACGGGTTGTATTCCCCTTCCAGAACCACCAGTTCTCCGGGCTTCCCTGTCCGTCCAGAATTCCGTCGCCGGTGACGGCAATATTCTCCTGCTCGAATGCGTAGATGAGGGCCGAGTAGTTCATGCATTCCACCCCCTCCCACCGTGTGTAGACCAGGGGGAGGTATTTCCGGGGATCCGTGCTGAAACGAAGTACGGCGCCTTTCAACAGATGGAAATTCACGTTGCTTTTGAGATGGATGGCACCGGTGAGGTACACGCCTGCAGGGACAACGACGCGACCGCCCCCGGCTGCATGGCAGGCATCGATTGCGCGCGCAAAGGCCCCCGTGCAATCAGTGTTGCCATCTCCCACGGCATTGTAGTCGCCCACAAGGAAATCCGTGCCCGGAAACGAGGGTGGGACGATCTGTTTCAGGATTTCGGGCAACTGATCCCAACCGATTGGGGTCGTGGAGGGGGGCTGGGCGCAGGAGGCCTGTACGAAAATAGCGATGCACGGCAGCAGGTAGCGAAGTTTCATGGTCAACGGTGCCGGTTGAAGTTGATAGAAGAGTGATGAAAAAGAACAGGGCGAGATGAATCAGTATCGCGGACGCCGATGACTGCGTCCAGGACTATGCTTTTCTAATAACTACCTCGGGGCGGGAGTATTGAGGGACCTCCCTTTAAGCGTGTCCTTTAGCGATTACTTTGGGGTATTTTCAAGATATTGAATACTTGCAGACTTGTCAAGGACTTTTTCTCCTGAGAGCTTTCCCTTGTCAAGTCTATCCTTTACCAAGGGCTTTCCCTTCCGAGGGCTCTCCTTCTCACGCAGTTTTCCTTCCGCCGCCTGAACGAACGATTCCCGGCCCTTTGCAGACCACCGGCAGGAGTTATAGCTTTTTCACTGCGAAGGATGGAGGTTCGTCACGAAACCCATCTCTCCAAGCCACGCTTCACAGATCAAAGTCCAGAGACCGGCCGAGCCTGGGTTGTTTCGCAGAGCAATTTTGTGCTCCCCATAGGGGAATACGTGCAAACTTGCAGAGACACCCTTTTCCACGAGTGCCTGCTGGAAGAGCAGGCTGTTTTGTAGCGGAACGACATTGTCGTTCACCGCGTGCACGAGAAACGCCGGCGGGGTCGTGCTGGTCACCTGCGTCTCGTTCGAATACTTTTCGACAAGAGCGGGTGAAGCTTCCGGGCCGAGGAGGTTGCTGCGAGAACCAACGTGCGCAAAAGATCCCAGATTGATGACCGGAGAGATGAGTATCATGAAATCAGGCCGGAAGGAGACCCTATCGAGGGAATCGCCTATGGAGGCAACATCTTCTCCGTGTGTCCCGACTGTCGATGCAAGATGCCCTCCCGCGGAAGTTCCCATCACACCGATCCTGTCGTGCCTGATCCCCCACTGCGCGCTGTGCGCCCGTACGATTCGAATCGCCCGCTGCGCGTCCTGAAGAGGGGCAATCTGCCGCTCCACGAGGTCGGGGGACGTAGGGAGACGGTAGATCAACACAAACGCCGTCACGCCGAAGGTATTGAACCACTTCGCAAGTTGCAGTCCGGCACTCTCGTAGGCAAGTCGCTCGTATCCTCCGCCGGGGCAGATGACAACCGCGGCTCCTTTGTTTTCCGCGGCAGGCGGGAAGAACGCCAGCAGCCGTGGCACGCCAACCTGCGTGATACGATGATCGACGATCACTTCTTCAACAATGATTCCCCTGGAGTTCGGCATTTTCTTTTCCGGCCAGAGGCGGATAGTTTCTTGGGCGCCTGCAGTCTGGATAAGGCTCAACCCGATGACAATCAGCAAGCTGATGTGGAGGATCCCGGGGCGAGCAGCGAGAAGAACCGATAGTATCCGTGCGCACAGTGGGTGGGCGAATGTTCGCATGGTCATGTGCGTGTTTGTTTGAAAGAGGTGTTCATTATGTGGTGTTGCCGGTGACCGGGAGCCTTCCATCAATTTCCCGCTTCGAAGTTTAGGAGGAGATGCTATGCCGTAACCGGCGTCATCCTTATGTACATTCAGAATCCAGATGGCAGCGTTCACTTTGCTGGCCGGACTGGTTTCCATCCATCCGAACCTGCAAGCACAGTCTGTGGAGTGATCTTCTCTGCTTCTTCCTTGCTCAGCTGGCGTGACCAGGGCACGCGCGTTGACGGGCTGGCTCCCGGACCGTAGTTCTTGTACTCCAGGTACCGGGCGGTCAATTCGGCTTCGGGCTTGCTCCAGTTGTGCCATCCCTCCGGCAGGATATGCTTGCCCAGATCGCAGCGGATGAATGCAGTATATGCATAGAGCCGCCACGGACGGCCAAGGTAGACTTTCGTGGTCTCCGAGTCGGCCAAAAGTTTACAGTCCAGGAAAACAAACCCGAACTTCTGGGCTGCCGGTGTTGAGGCGGCCGTGATGTACGAATTCTTCTTGCACATGATCGTACAGCGCTCGAACACCGCTGTGCTCGGGCCGAAGATGAAATCGGTTGTTCCTTCGATATAGCAGTCAGTAAAATACTGCCGGCAGTATTCTCCGGCACCCAGGAGCGTGTCCTGGTTGCCAATGAACCTGCAGTTCCGGAATACGCACCGGTCCCCTTCCACATGCATCGCCACCGCCTGTCCAACGCGGCCCGCGGAGTTGATGAACGTAATGTTCTCGACGGTGATGTCGGTTCCTGAGATGCGGCAGGTATGCGAAGTAAATGTGCCGTGCTTCCGCCCGCTGGTGTCGAGCTTGCCCGAATAGTCGTTGTATGTTACAATCGTGCTGTCCACAGACTCGCCCATCAGGGTGATGCGTCGTTTCCAGGAAGGGATTATCAGCTTCTCCTCGTAGATGCCATTCTTCACGAATATCGTGTAGTCCCGTTCGGAATAATCGCGGCAGGCGGTTACAGCATCCTGAATTGTTGTGAAATTCCCGCTGCCATCCTTCGCAACCACGAAATCGTACGCGGGATCAGTGACTCCGCCTGATGCGCTCGCACAGGTCAGGACAAGAAGTCCAATCACGTGAACGGCTCTGATGCATACATGAGATTCCTTCCTTCATTTCAGACAGGAGCAAAGCTTTTTTCTCTTTGAGACAGGAAGCCTTCTGCTCATTTCCTGGGGGAATTGCGCGGACATGGAACCAGTCCACATCGGCATATCCCGCAGCTGCAGCCCGGGCAGGTGCCGAACTAAAGAGGCCTACTTTGGCGCCCACCCATACCCCTTCCCTGGCAACAAAGACTTCTCCAATCCGGGCGTAGCTGGCCCCGTCCAGGCTATAACTGAAGCTACAACGCACTTTGGGGATGATTTCTTCAGGGTTCTCCGGCTTCACATCAACGCGAAACGTCACTGTGGGGCCCTTCACGTCCACCGAATCAATAGTCTGCTCGGGGCTCCCCTTGTCGGCTTTCCGGCAGACATTCTGAATCAGCCGGAAGCCATGCCTCGTCTTCTGGATGCCGACATAGGCATAGTCCATCCCGAAGATGATGAGTCCTGCGACCTCCCCCGCTTTCTTTGCGTGGAGGTCCAGGCGGCTGGTTGCGCTGAATGCGGGGGCAGGCAGTTTTTGGAGCATCAGGGCCGCAACATCCCAGAGATTCCGAGTCGAGTCTGTAAACAGCTGCGAGCGCAAACGCATGCGCCCCTTTTCCAGCGAGTACCAGTCGCTGTCCGGATTCCCGTTCCATTGCCATTGCATCCCGATAGCGGGGAAATCAAATTCATCGGATGTCTGCGGTTCGTCGCGCGGACCCTTGTAGTCGACTTTCGGTTTTCCAAACGACTTCACCGGCTCCCCGATGCCGTTCTTATCATAGTCGATTCCGATTACAGGCCAGTCGTCTACCCATCGCATCGGTTCAAGGTGGATTACCCGTCCATAGGCATAGCGGTCCTGAAAATGCACGAACCAGTCTTCGCCTCCGCGTGTATCCACCCAGGCTCCCTGGTGCGGACCGTTGACGTTTGTGCTCCCCTGCTCGAGGACCTTCCTGTCTTCGTACGGCCCGAAGACAGACTTCGACCGCAAGACGGTTTGCCAACCCGGCTTCACTCCCCCTGCGGGCGCGAATATGTAGTAGTAGCCGTTCCGCTTGTAGAGTTTCGGACCCTCGATTGTGGGATGATTGGCGTGGCCGACGAAGACGACAATCCCGTCGTCGAGGATGGCAGTCCCTTCCGGGTTCATTTTGTTGATAGCCAGAATGCTCTTGATACCTGCTCTGCTGTTTGCCCAGGCGTGGACAAGATAGGCGGTGCCGTCGTCATCCCAGAACGGACAGGTATCGATCCACCCCGTGACCTTACGGATGAGCGTGAGAGGTTCCCAGGGTCCGGCGGGGTTCTTTGATTTCGTCATGAACACACCGCGGTCGGGATCCCCGAAGTAGATGTAGAACTCCCCATTGTGGAACCGGATTGCCGGTGCCCAGACGCCCATGCCATGTTGCGGTGCATTGAACAGCTCGGAGGGATACCGCTGGATGGCATGACCGATGATGCGCCAGTTCACGAGATCGCGTGAATGGAGCACTGGCAGACCCGGGAAGTGCGCAAAGCTCGAAGCGGTCAGATAGAAATCATCGCCAACGCGGATCGCATCGGGGTCGGAATAATCGGCATACAGCACAGGGTTAGAGTAGGTACCGTCTCCGTTGTCAGCGTGCCACACCAGACTGTCCGGCGGCGTTGTATCCGGCAGCCCGCCGGCGGCACCGCAAACAGCAATGGCGGCCGCGCTGACTGCGACCGCCATGACAGAAATGGATGAACCGGTGCATGATGATACACCAGCTCGCTATTTCTGCAAAACCATTTTCAGTGTTCGCGAGAAGTTTCCGGCTTCGATCTTGTAGAAGTAGACGCCCGACGGCATGCCGGTGGCGTTCCACGTTGCACTATGTATGCCTGCTTCCCGGAACCCGTTCACGAGCGTTGCGACTTCCATTCCGAGCAGATTGTACACACCAAGTTTCACATTGCCGGCCTGCGGCAGTTGATAGCTGATCCCGGTCGTCGGGTTAAACGGGTTGGGATAGTTTTGCCCGAGTGCATACGTCGAGGGGATATGGTGGACCTGGTCGTCCACGGCGGTGGATGACGTTGTCGTTCCGCTGATTACAGCAAGCTGAGAGTAGACATACTTCGAAGTTGACGCCGCGCCGTTGTACCACGGGTAGATGCGGAAATACAGGGTCTCTGCCGGCGTTCACGGTCTTCTTGCATGGCATATGCGTACCGTTTCGCCCCGACGTTTGTCGCATGGGGGAGGTTGATTGCCGTATCGGAGTTCAGAATGGTCTTCGCGACAAATGTCGGATCGGTTGAGAAGTAGAAATTCGATCCACATGTTGCCAGTGCCGCCGCCGGCTGACCAGAAACTGATTGAATCGGAAGTAAATGTGTTTCCCGGTTTGGGCGATGACAGCAAGCTGAATGTAGCGATCGGCGACTTCGGTGGTTTCCGGTCCCCAGGAGACGCCGGTTCCCGGCCACCACCTCATAAATGTACCGAGTGGACCGGCATTCGCCCCCGGTGTAATCACGGATGAAGAATGTCGAACCTGAAATCGTGTCGGCCGTCAGCTGGCCGACGATCGTGGATGGCCTGACGCTGTCGGGGGCGACAAGATTCCATGTGACCGATGCTGGCTGCTGCCCGAACGCGATGACCGGGAATATGCCCACGAGAATTGCGAGTGCTAAGAGAAGACGGGGTAATCGGGTTTTCATGGTCGCTCCTTACATGTGAATATGACGATCTGATGTGTCTTTTTGATTAACGTTGACTTTACCGTTGACTTCGAAGACGCTATTCCCGCGCAAGCCGGGGGCTCCGTTGTCAAGGGCAAGGCCAGGAGGAATGATAAATAATAAAGGTTTGCCCGGAAAGAGTCAAGAAAAACGACGAGCAGGGGGGCATTTGGTGAGGCGAAGCCTGACTTTTTCCATGGCAACGAGTGGGTCACCCCCCATCCCCGCAGGGCTGGGGCCAAGGGGTCTAACCCTTATCCTTGAACCTCCTGCATATCTTACCGCAGGATCATGAGGCGCTTTGTTTCCACACAGCCATCCACCTGCAACCGGTAGATGTACGAACCACTGGAGAGTCCGGTCCCGTCAAACGTGACCGCATAATCCCCAGGCGGTCTCCGATCATCCACCAGGACCGCCACCTCCCGGCCGAGCATGTCGTAGACGCAGATCCGCACCCACCTATTGCCTATTGCCTCGTGCCTACTGCCTGTTCCCGGTACTGTGTAGCCTATCGTCGTACCCGGATTGAAAGGGTTCGGATAGTTCTGGGCAAGGCTGAACGCGACCGGCATCTCCGTGACGGGGTTGTGTTCGACACCGGTCACGGTGCACGGCAGACTCAACTCAGAGGTGTTTCCCAATGAATCGGTGGCTGTGGCAGTCACATATTTTCTGACGATAGGTTTCGTCAGCGGAAAGACAAACGCACCTGAGGCATTTGCTTTTGTGCTGCCGCACACGTCTCTCCCCTGCGAAGAGTCATCGGCAAAAATCTCCACGGTATTCCCGGGCCCAGCCGTGCCTGTTATCGTACCTGAGTTCACAGATTGGATCGCGGGTGGTGGCAGCCCACCGTTACCGCCGAAGGCATTTTCGATCCCTTTTTGGCTGATGCGGGAAATCATGTTCATGGTCAGCGTATTTTGAACGCACCCGCTGCCGAGCACAAGTATCCCGGCGCGATCGCAGTTGCCGATGGAATTCCAGGCCACGGTATTCTGCCGCGCATAGTAGTCAAAGAGAATTCCGTTGTTGAAGATCCCCAGATTGTGGTTCCACGCCGTATCCGTTCCGATGCCGTTCTTGCCGATGTACACATGCGTAGAGTTTTCGATGTATATTCCCGTTCTCCTGCCGCCAACCAGATTCTCAGAAATTTCCACGCTGTCGCACCCAGTCTGAATGGCGATGCCGGAAGTGAAGTTGCTGAGCGTGTCTGTACCGGCGCGATTCACGCCGATCCGGTTTCCACTAATCGAAATTCTTCTGCACGAGTCCACTGCAAACACGCCGCATTGGTTTCCTGAGATGAGGTTGCCGAACCGCGGGTCGCCCGACTGGCCTACAACGATGTTGCGCGAGTTCAGTTGAATCCAGACCCCATAATGGTTCCCTGCGACGGCGAGCCCGTCACTTGTTGTCCCGAGATAGCAGCCGAGAACTTTTCCTCCGCTGGCGCCCTGGAACATGATTGCCGACGACTTACATTTGTTGATAGTAAGACCATGCACGACCACTTCCGAACCCATGATAGTCAGACAAGGATTGTCCGGCAAGTCTTCTCCGTCTATTAAGATCTCGGGTCCTTCCGGATTCGGGTCGCCGCCAATGAACATTCTTTGTGAAGTCCCGTCAATCACCAGGCCGGCATCCGTAATGACATCGAATTCTGTTTGGGGACGGATTCTCCACGTCCCTTGTGATGCGTCATAACCGGGATCGCCGGTAGGAATCGCGAAGCGGATGGAATCAGGACCCGGACCGTTGGCCCGGGAAATCATTGCTCTCAACGACGCAGCGCCGGTGTCCGCTGTGGTGGTAACAACGAGGACGTTGCTGCGGGATACAGTGACAATGCAGGCGCATAGGATGGGTGCGAGAGATAGACATTGTCGCAAGATTTTCATGGCCCACTCCTTCACATGAGGCGAAGCCTGGCTTTTCCCCCAGGCTTTTTTTCCAGACTCTATTCTCAGGCTTCGTTCCCGACGACCTTGTGGGGTCAGACCCGTACCAATTGTCAATGGACTATTGACAATCATCAACCGGTGGGGGTCTGACCCCTTTACCTCTACGCCCAGGAGAAATGGGGTTGTTCACCCTACTTTGACGTCTGTCCGCCGTGATCGCCGATCATCACCCACTTGTTCCCCTGTTTCTTCAGGATGTCAGTCCACCGACCGGACGAAGATTTCTCTTTGCCGTCAAGATCTTTGGTCACACTGGTGTAATAATAGTCGACAAAGGCGACCTCCCCGTGGATCTTGATTGCGACAGGTTTTAGGTCAAAATACACTACTGGCCGGGTTTTCCAGCCGCTCTGCTCGAGATACTTCTTGGTGTCAGCTTTGTCCTGCGGCATGGGTGAGTCATACTCCCAACCGCAATAATCGCTGTGGAAGTACTCCAGGAATCCTTCGACATTCCTTGCGACGGCTAATGCGTTATACGCTTCGACGTTCTTCCACACCTCCTTCTGCGCTGCGGACCACTCTTGCGCGTAAAGCTGCGTTGAGACAAGCAGACAGGCGCACAGCACCACCAACGGGACAGCAACAGCTGCAATTCGTTTCATGGTGTTCCTCCTTGTTGTGTGATTTGTGGATTTGAAGGTCTACCGCCTGAGGCGAAGCCTGACTTTTTCCCCAGACTTTGTTCTCAGGCTTTGTTCCTAGACCTCACCGCAAAAGCAAAAGCTTTTTCGTTTCCACACGGCCATTCGCCTGCAGACGGTAGAAATACGAGCCACTGGAGAGCTTGGAGCCGTCAAACGTGACCGTGTATTCCCCTGCCGGCCGCAGGTCGTTCACCAGCACCGCCACCTCCCGACCGAGCAGGTCGTACACGACGAGGCTTGCTGTCCTGGATCGCACCCCCCCACCACCAGACGCTGTCCTGTCGCCCCCAATGCTGAACCTAATAGTGGTGACCGGATTGAACGGGTTCGGGTAGTTTTGGCCGAGCCCGAACTCAGCCGGCAGAGGTTCCCCATTCTCTTCACCAATCCCTGTGACGACATACGGAGTGCTGAACGGCGAGGTATTGTTCGTCGTCTCACCCGCCGTTGTGTCGACCGCCACTGCTGTGACATGGGGACCCTTCACCGTCCCGCTCCAGGAAAACTTGCCCAGGGCGTCCGCAAAGGCCAGGCCACAATACTCCTCTCCTTCGTTACCGGGGTCATTATAGATGAACAGAACGCTCTTTGGCGCCGCAGTTCCCTTCACTTCGGTCGCACTTACCTCGGTAATGACCGGTGCCGACTTGCCGTGATTGCCGCCGTTTTCAAGGATGATTCCCCCTTCGGCATTGTGGGCAATACTCCCTGCTGCTATAAGATTCCTCACCGTTCCTTCCCCGCTCACACGGACGCCGGCCATGCCGTTGTTCCGTATGACGACGTACGACGGATAGGCGAACCCGGAGATCGAGTTGTCCCTCGATCCGCCAACGATCCGAACGCCATCCGCGGCGTTACCCAGCTTTAGTTTGTGCGAAAAATCTGTGCCGATGCAGTTCACACTGACCACGTTGAACCCGGAGGTATCAGAGATCAGAATCCCCGAAGCACCGTTTCCGCCAATGATGTTCGCAGAAGCAGTATCCAGAAATCCGATGAAGTTCAGCGAGGAGCCTGAAATCCTGATGCCAGCCAGCTGGTTTCCTTTACTTGTCCTGGCATCGGGAGTGACACCTATGTAGCAACCGGCAATCAGGTTCGCGCCAATGGGGATTTCGGAAATAAGGATTCCATTGCCGCCAAACCCGTCGATCGTCAGTCCATTCACCGTGTTCCAGGCTGATTTGATGGTGAATCCATTGGACCTGGATCCGGCAGTCCCTCCGTCGATTTCAACTTCCGGTCCAAATGGATTGGTATCGCCCGCAAAAAGCTGTTGGCTGGGACCATCGAGATACGTCCCGCCATCGGTGATGTCGGGAAGAGCAGAGGTCGGCTTGATTGACCAGACGCCTGTGCTGGTCTTGTACCCTGGATCGGTTTTCGGGATGGCAAAAGAGATGCCATCCTGTCCGATGTGGGAGTTTGCGTCGAGAATCGCCTGCCGGAGCGAACCGGGACCGCTGTCGTTGGTGTTCGTGACAACGAGACCCACCACCGCCGGAGTCATCACGGCGAAGATCGAGAGGTGTGTGGTGATGCCATACACACGATTCGTGCTCGTGTCACGCGAGCTCGTAATGTCAGACCAGGAAGAAGTCCCTGTATCGAATACCCGCAGGGTTGTTTGCACCTCCTCTTCGGGAGAAAGTCCGCTCCCATCGTATTGCAGGGAGACCTCCACGTTGCCTGTAAATGATGCCGTCGTCGTGATCTCCACAGAACTCCCTCCGAGGGAAAGCGCAAGCGCGGTCATACCGTTGGGAGCGGTGGGGACCGTGTTGGAAGGGTTGAAGGTCGTCATACCGGTAGCCGTGACCTTGTCGAATTTCAGCTTGGCGTTGCCGCTGTAGTCAACCTGGACGCCGGTTCCTATGGTTGTAGTGAATGACTCCAGAGCCGAGTAGTACGCGCCGTAGATATCGCGATCCGTGCTCGCGCTGTCGCGTGAATCGCTCCAGACAACGAGTGACGTCGGGTCTTTGGTGCTAGCTGCGATGGCGGGTTCATGCGGGTTCTCCTTCCCGGTGGTAGAGGAAAGGACGATGTTGGTGGGATTTGTCGAATAGGAGACGCCAGTGTAGCCCCGGATGTGGTTGACCGTGGCGTCATTGCCGGGAGCAGTACCCGGCGTCTCGCGCCAGACGACCTGAAACTTCTTCGCGACAGCATTGAACGTCGCGGCCGGTTTCCACGTCGGAACTGTGGAGGCAACCACCCAGTGATCGAAGTAGCGGCTGAGAACCGGGAAGGTCTTGTCTTGGACCTGCTCACTCTTGGAGTAGTGAAGGTTATCCGCATCGACATATCCCCCCCACACAGCCCCTTTCCAGCTGTTTTTCTCCGCGGTTTTGATGTCGTCGGACCAAACGATCAGGAACCTCCTTTGCGCCACCGGGGGCGGAGATACTTCGCCATACGCAACATCCATGTTATATCTCGTACCGCTGCCATTCATGTAGAAGTGAATCTCTGGCCAGGGGAGCTCAGTCGGGCCGCCATACATCGTGTTGATAGCTTTCCCATCACTGTCGAGCATGATGGGGGCGATACCCCACGTAAGCCATTTGACGACAAGGTAGCGTCCGAGTGGAGTCTCTGCCGTCGCGATGGGTGCATAGGCTGCCACAAAACCGCCGTAGGCGTGGAGAGATGCTTTCGTGAGATTCTCTTTTGGCGCGAGCGGCTGCCCGTCGGTGCCGATTTTGCGGGAGTACAAATCATTGCCCGCACCGAGCAAGAGGTAGTTGCCGGCAAGGGAGTTGTATAAAATCTTCGGCTGTGCTGCCATCGTCATGAGAAGAATCGGATCTCCAATTGTGGCGCCTGCTGCACTCACCCTCCGTCCGTAGATCGAAGAGTCGGGAAGAATGCCGGTCGCGTAGACCACGAGGAACTCGTTTTGTGCCGCGTTGTATGCCACTGAAACACGAGAGTCGGTGAAAGCATACTTGACGATTTCGATGGCTCCGGCGACAGCAGCACCAGTTGCGTTGACGCGCCGGGCCATCACCGCGGTGAGTCCTACTCCGGTCCCTTGGTGCCATACAACAAGGTACTGGTCGGTCTGAGCGTTGTAGGCGACAGCGGGAGTGTGGTCGGGTTTGGCGGCGCTATATATCTGGAAATCGGCCGCGGCAGCAGGTGATGCGACAAACCACAGGAACAGCACTAGGCACAGTGCCCGACGGAGTATAGTAAGCATGTTCATTGGACCTCCCCGCGTGTGATTATTTCCTGATATGATATCCATGATGAGCCTTCAGAACCTTTTCAAGACGAGCGACTCAGTGGAGTTTCTTGCGTTCCGGCGGTTTTGGAGACCATGCAACTTCGATTCGCATGCAACTTCGCCTCGTTGCTTCTCGTTGATGCATTCTGTACCATTGGGCATTCAGCGGCATTGGGAGTTTTAGCCGGGAGCCCGACTGCGAGCGTGTATTCATTCAAGCTCTCTGAGATGCGATAGCCGGCACCTGTACAGGCAGTCCAGACACACCAGCGTCCCCGGTTGAAACGAGTCACCGGGGCAACCGCTCAAGCATGCGAACCACTCGCGCAGTCTCAGTTGATTGACTCTCCCAATTCGTGCTGCAGCTGCCATGGAAATGAGTTCTTTTTCTCCTTGACAGACGGCACAGAGACGCCCCGTTAGCCGGTAGTGCCGTTTCGTCATGGTGCGATGGGCGTGAATCAGCAGTATTTCTTCAATAACAGGCGACATTTGGGGGCCTTCCATGGGACACGGCAAAGGAAGGCAAAACATGCGGGAAACCCCTGACAAAACCGTGAAATTGTTGTGAAAAGACAATGATACCGGCGGGTGAATTCTTGGGGAGGCACCTGTACCAATTTGATGATTTCTCTCTCGACATCCGTGAGCATTCTCTCCAACACGGGGACCGGGTCATTTCACTGCGCCCCAAATCCTTCGACACGCTTGCCTTTCTCGTAGAACGCCACGGCCGCCTGGTCACGAAAGATGAGCTGCTTACTACCCTGTGGGCAGATGTCGTTGTGACTGAGGGGAGTCTCACGCACTGCATCGAGGAGATCCGGGAGGCGCTTGGAGATGATCCGCATCAGCCCCGGTTCATTCAGACCGTTCCGCGTGTCGGCTATCGATTCATCGCCAAAATGCGCGTACTGCCGGACGAAACGATAGTTGAGGAGGTCCTGGAGGAAAGTGAATACACTGCACTGAAGGTGAAATTCCGCAACGGCAGTCTGGCTGACACCGAGACGACACCCCTCACGCCCGTAGTGGCTTTGCCGGGGCCTCATGCTCAGCGTTGGCAACAGACTGCATTCGCAGTTGGGATTTCGGGACTTCTCCTTGCGACTGCGGCAGGGGTATTCTGGTATCTTCAGCGTGACCGGAGTGAAATCATCAGGTCGGTTGCGGTCTTGCCCTTCGACAACCTGAGCGGCAATGCAGAGGAGGAGTACTTTGCCGACGGGCTCACGGATGCCTTGATCTCCGACCTCGCAGGAATTCGCACACTGCGCGTGATTTCGCGTACTTCAGTGATGCAGTACAGGACCAATCGCAAACCACTTCGGGAGATCGGCAAGGAACTGCAGGTTGATGCCGTGGTCGAGGGATCGGTATTCCGATCGGGAGAACGGGTTCGCACTACTGCCGCGCTTATCACAACAGCAAGCGAACACCGGATCTGGGGAGAGATATACGAGCGGGATCAACGCGACATGCTCGGCCTCATTCGCGATATGGCCCGGACCATCGCAGGCGAGATCAATATCGAGTTGAGCTCGGCGGAACAGGCCCACCTTGCATCGGCCTACCCGGTAGTAATGCCTGCTTACGAGTTGTATCTCAAAGGCCGCTATCACTGGAACAAAAGGACTTCAGAAGGCTTCAGGAAAGGCCTCGACTGTTTTCAGCGCGCCCTTGATGCTGATTCGCAATATGCACCAGCGCTTGTGGGCCTGGCTGACTGCTACAACATGCTGGGAGACTACGACCTGCTTCCGCCGAATGTGGCTTTCCCCAGGGGCCGTACCGCCTCCTTGCGGGCCATCACCTTAGACAGCTCTCTCGCCGATGCGCATGCGTCGCTGGCTTTCGCGGTAATGCGCTTCGATTGGAATTGGCCTGAAGTCGAGAAAGAATACACACGCGCTATCAATCTGAATCCAAGCTGCTCCAACGCCCATCATTGGTATGCCCTCTATCTGGCAACGCGCGAGCGATTTGCAGACGCAAAGGAGGAAATCCGAAGAGCCCAGGTTCTCGATCCACTCTCCACAATAGTCCTGGCGAATCTCGCGTGGGTGCACTACTTCGCACGCGAGAATGATCAGGCGATCGCAATCTGCCGGGAGGCCCTGCAGAAGGATTCAACTTTCGTCTCCGCGCACATCAAGCTCGGATGGTCGTATGAGCAGCAAGGACTCTACAGAGAAGCACAAATGGAGTTCGAAAAGGCGATCGCTTCGGGAGGAGAAGATCCCGCCCTGCTCTCTATGCTCGCACGTTCGTATGCTCTTCAAAACGAGCGCGGCAAAGCGATCGGCCTCATTAATCGTGTGATCGACCAGTCGAGTCGCCGCTACGTTTCGGGTTACCATGTCGCATCTGCGTACGCCGGACTTGGGGAAAAGACCCGGGCACTGGAGTGGCTGGAAAAGTCGTACGACGAGCGAAGCGGCTGGCTGGCCTGGTTGAATGTGGATCCCAAGTTTGATGAGCTTCGCGAAGATCCACGATTTGTTGCGTTGGTCGACAGTCTTAAGCTCAGGTAGGCCCCGAGACCCGCACACTGTACTTCCCTCCAGGAGCAGTACACCGCCTACCGTCCTCTGGAGCACTCCGCCGGATCCGTCTCCAGATCATTCCCCTTCTTTATAGAACCCCTCCGTGAACCATCCGCACCAGTGTTCGTATGAAAACACCGTCGTCAACCCCATGCTCGTGTTCTTGACCGGGAGAACTTTCTCTGTGAAGGTATCGGAATACCTGAAGAGAGAGCCGGACATAGTGCCAAGTTCGAGTTGCTGAAGGACCTTGGTCGTCGTGAGTAGACCGAGAGTGATAGAGTAGCGGCCACACCAGACGGGGATCGATTTCTTCGTCGTCGAATCGGGCCAGATCTCGCCCGTAAGACCTTGGATTTTTGTCCGGGTGATCTCTCCAGTGAGATGGGTATTGATGATCTTCCGGTCATTCTCCGTGGCCAGAGCATGTGCCCGTGCATCGGTGCCATAGGGGGAGTTGTTAAAATCCGGTCCGTAGTGGTTTGCGTCGTTGGACATCAGGAAGAAGATATCTTTCCCGGGTTCAAGCCGGTTCGCTGTGATGTATTCGGCGAAGATGCGCGCAAGACGGGTTGAGAGATCCTCCATCTTCTCGAAAGGCATACGTGTCACCATGATCGGAGTGATCTTCACATCCCGGTTATAGTATTGCAGGAAAGGGATAAGTGCCTCGATCGAGTGTTCGAGCGCATGAGCTTTGTTGCTGGTCAGGAGGTATTTCGGGGGGAGTTGCTTCCTGATGATCGCTCGCAGCGGCGAGATCTCCACATCGTTGTATGGTCCCCGCCACTTGCGATATTCGTCAAGGATCACAACATTCGACAGCGGCCCGAGTTCCTTTGTGACGCTTCCATGTGTCACTCCGAAGATCACCACCTCTTTGGCGTGGATCATCTTATAGAGTGGATAATAGACTCTACCTGCGTAGAGATAGTCATCGTGCACGGAGATGCCGGCTATCAGATCCCCTGCCGGATAGGCAATGGAATCAGCATGCGATTCCAGGTACTTCATGAATGTTGTCATCTCATCTGCATTCCAGCAGAAGCCCACAGAGTCACGGACCGGCCTGCAATCCTGGGCCTGCAGGGATACGGCGTGAATGACAGGGACCAGCCACATGAGGGGAAGCCATCGAGCGTTCATTGCGCTTGTCTTTCGGGAAGTGAAGCTTCAGGGGTGAGACCCCTTGCACACACGCATGCACATGGGGTCAGACCCCCACATTCTGAGCCAGCTGGCAGGGGTCAGGGACTCCAGAAATTACATAAACCTGCTGTTTTTTGCTATATTGGCTCTTACCCTCACCAGCTGAAGGTTCCGGACATGCTTCGCGTTCACGTTACAACGACTAGATTTCTCTGCCTCATAGGCATGGCCTGTCAGATCGTCCTTGCGCAGTCATACGTTCCTGTCCGGGGAGATCCCCGCGTGGCCGTTCAGCCGACGGTGCATTTGGGGGCATATGGATTTGACCTGCGCGACGTGTCCCTTCTGGATGGCAGTCCATTCAAAAATGCAATGGAGAAAGACGCAGCCTATCTGCTGCTGATTCAACCTGACCGGCTCCTGCACCGGTTCCATTCGAACGCAGGTCTGCCCACCAAAGGGGAAGTCTACGGGGGATGGGAGAGCGAAGGGCTCTCGGGACACACCCTGGGCCACTACCTGTCCGCTTGTGCAATGGTGTACGCCGGCACAGGCAATTCCGAATTCAAGGCCCGCGTTGAATATATCACAAATGAACTTGCCCGATGTCAGGCCGCACGTAAGACCGGCTACGTAGGAGCCATCCCGAATGAAGACAGCATATTCAGTAAAGTCGCCCGCGGAGAGATTCAGTCATCCGGGTTTGACTTGAACGGCGGATGGTCCCCCTGGTACACCGTGCACAAAATGATGGCGGGATTGGTCGACGCCTATCTGTATTGTGGCAATGCGAAAGCACTGACGGTCGTGAAGGGCATGGCGGACTGGACCGGGCATGTCGTTGGTCATCTGACGGATGAACAGCGGCTCCGCATGCTCAACTGCGAATACGGAGGCATGAATGATGTGCTGGCGAATGTCTATGCCATCACGGGGAACAGGAAATATCTCGCACTATCGCAGAAGTTCCATGATGAGTTTGTCATGGGCAAACTTGCGCAGCGCATTGATCCCTTGCCGGGGAAGCACTCCAACACGAACGTTCCCAAAGCCATCGGTGCGGCCCGCCGTTACGAGTTGACGGGGGCTGAGTCGGACAACACCATCGCGTCGTTCTTCTGGGAGGTCATGGTGCACGATCACTAGCTACGTGATTGGAGGGAACAGCAATTACGAGTATTGTGGCGACCCGAAGAAATTGAACGACAGGCTCAGTGACAATACGTGTGAGACATGCAATACGTACAACATGCTGAAACTCACACGTCATTTGTTCTGCTGGAATCCCACGCGCATGTATGCTGACTATTACGAGCGGGCCCTGTATAATCATATACTTGCATCGCAAAATCCCACCGACGGCATGATGTGCTATTTCGTGCCTTTGCGCATGGGAGCGCGCAAGACCTTCAGTGATCAGTTCAACACGTTCACCTGCTGCGTCGGCAGCGGGATGGAGAACCACAGCAAGTATGCCGAAGCCATCTACTACGAAAGTCGGGACAGAGGTCTGTACGTCAATCTGTTCATTCCTTCCGAGCTCCGCTGGAGAAAACGCGGAGTGACCATTCGGATGGAAACCCGCTTCCCGGATTCCGATACAGTCACGATTTCCATACGCACGAAGAAATCCGTTCGCTTCCCTCTCTACGTCCGGGAGCCGGAATGGACCGGGAGCAAGATGCGGATTCTCGTCAACGGACACCTCATCGCATCCGCGCCGGATGCGGCAGGCTACCATCGGCTGTCGCCCGCGTGGCATGACGGCGACCGGATCACGGTTGTACTCCCGATGACAGTGCACACCGAGGGCATGCCCGACAATCCGGATCGCATCGCATTTCTCTCTGGTCCTATCGTGCTGGCGGCACAACTTGGCACGACAATGCCTGACCCTATTTACGGCACGCCCGTACTAGTCACTGAAGACCGGAGCCCGGCAAACTGGGTGCGGGCGGAGGCCGGTGCGCCGTTGACGTTTGTGGTGCACGGTGTGGGGAGGCCGTTTGACCCCGTGCTGAAGCCATTCTTCAGAACATACGATCAATACTACAGCGTCTATTTCGATTTCTTCACCGAACCAGGCTGGCAGGGACGACAGGCGGACTTCGAGGCGGAAAAGAAGAGAGTAGAGGAAATCACGGAGGCAACGATCGACGAGTTCCGCATAGGTGAAATGCAGCCGGAACGAGACCACAATCTTCAGGCGAACGAGAAGTCGTATGTCGACGCCGCGCTCGGCCGGCCAGGACGCGAGGCACGCAGAGACAACCATTTCTCGTTCGATATGAAAGTGCAGCCGGGAGCGCGAAATTCTCTTCTTCTGACGTACATTGGCGACGACAATGACAGGAAGTTCGACATTTGCATTGACGGAGAGCTGCTTGCCACAGTTGAATGGACGGGTGGTAAGCCGGGGAGGTTTTACGATGTAGAGTATCCGCTTCCCGACTCCCTCATTGCAGGCAAAACAAAGACAAGAGTACGGATTGAAGCGAACCATGGTAAGACGGCCGGGCGAATCTTCGGGTGCCGAACGTTGAGGAGGTAGAAAGGATTCAGGTCCCGGACAATCGTGGTCCGTCAACACACGAGGCACTCCCGCTTCCACACAAATCCGGAGAACCACTCATGCACACAAGGAAACTCGGAACTCAGGGATTGACCGTCTCCGCCATGGGACTCGGTTGCATGGGAATGTCGGAGTTCTATGCCGGCCGTGACGACAAAGAATCCATCGCCACCATTCACCGCGCCCTTGAGCTGGGGGTGACGTTGCTGGATACAGCAGATATGTACGGTCCGTTCATAAATGAGCAACTCGTCGGGTCTGCCATCAAGGGGAAGCGGGATCGCGCAGTACTGGCGACCAAATTTGGTATCGTGCGGGACACCGCCGATCCCGCCAGGCGCGCGATCAGCGGGAAGGCGGACTACGTGAAGAAGTCTTGTGAAGGGAGCTTGAAGAGGCTGCAGGTGGATCACATCGACCTGTACTATCTGCACCGTGTTGACCCGGACACGCCGATCGAGGAGACCGTGGGAGCGATGGCCGACCTTGTGCGTGAAGGCAAGGTGAAGTACATCGGCCTCTCTGAAGCAGGCCCGACGACGCTGCGGCGTGCATATGCCGTTCATCCGATCAGCGCGCTTCAGACCGAGTATTCACTCTGGACGCGCGATCCGGAGGACGAGATTCTGCCGGCGTGTCGTGCGGTTGGGATTGGATTCGTGGCATACAGTCCGCTCGGCCGCGGATTTCTTACCGGCAGATTCACGCGCCCCGAGGATCTTCAGGAAGATGATTTCCGGCGACATACCCCGCGCTTTCAGAAGGAGAACTTCCAGAAGAACCTCGCGTTGGTGAACCGAATCAAGGAGATCGCCGAGGAGAGAGCACTGCACGGCGGGTCAACTGGCACTCGCCTGGGTGATGGCCCAGGGCGACGACATTGTTCCGATTCCCGGGACTAAGCGAAGAAAGTATCTCGAGGAGAATATCGGCGCAGTCAGCGTCAAGCTCACCGCTGCAGAGCTGAACCAGATCAGTGAGGCCCTGCCCAAGGGAGCGACTGCCGGTCTACGGTACCCCGAGGCTGCCATGAAGATGCTGGGACGGTAGGATTTCTTGCAGTCTTCTTCAGGTTCTATACTTCTTCTTCCGACGGCTCCTTGCCGTGCCGAAGAGTCTCCAGCTCGCGACGCAGGGGCGCCCAGTATACGCGGTCGACTTCCCGCTCCCGATGCTCTTCCTGTTCCAGGCCTGCTTGAATCCCCTGCTCATCCTGATTCCGTGCGGCCGCGAGCAAAGGCCGCACTCTGACGACCGATTCCAGCTTTTCGGGATGGGAACGCGCCATGTCGATGAGCATGGAAGGCGTGCGCGACTCACGGAGCCAGAATTCCAGATCCGCATCCGACGTCGTCTCGTGTGCCACGTAATCAGCCTCTACGAGCCGGCGGATCATCGGCCAGTCCTTGTCACGCTGTGTCTTCTTTGAGCGGATGAGGTCCTGCAGTGAAATCAACTCATACTGCTGTCCGTCATCGTCAGCAAATTGAGTCCGGCGCTCCCAGAGCATGTCAAATCGATCAACGCCTCTCATGACCGACATGATGTCGATTCGCATGTTCAACGCATCGGGGTGATGGCACCGGAAATGAATTGCGTGCCCGCGGAGGAGAAACTGCCGATCAAAGGGAGGCATGGCGATCCTGCGTGCCTGGAGTTCGCGAAGTGCGGCGCGCAGAAGTGCGAGGTTGTCGTCCGTAGCAAGAATGGTGAGGTCGGTATCGCGGCTGAATTCAGCGGCCCCGTAGAACACGCAGGCCTGGCCGCCTATGAGCAGGGCGCGTACCTTGTGCGCGGACAGCGTCGAAAGGACTTTCTGAATCGGGTTCCGGATCGAGGGAGCCTCCCACGGCAAGATAGAAGGACCAGAGTTTGCCGGTTTCCCGCCAGCGCTGCGCCGGCGTCATCCGGTACCAATCCATCCATTCGTCATCGGGTATGGATGCTGTATACATGTGCCAAATATATCAACTCCCAGCGACGGAAGCAAATGAGGGCAATTTGTTGCTCTTTCATGGGGAAACAGGCGGCTGCCAATTTCACACTATGCGGTGGGAAGAAAACGCCTTGAGCAGCGTGGATTTGGTTTTTCTTACCGCCGCCACATCGGACAGCAGCACGACTTCGACTTTGCAGCTTTTGGCAAAATGGATGGCTGGTATGAAATCCGCATCGGAGGTCGCGAGCAAAATGCGTTCGATCCTTTGCCCAATCGAAAGCTTGGCCACGTCGAGACCTATCTTCATATCCACCTGTTTCTGGGACAGGACCGGTTCAAAGTCTTCGTCTGAAAGACGACCTGGTGTTTTCATGAGTCTCTTCACCGACGATTCTTTCAGGCTCCATCCGTCGAACGAGAGATGCCCGCGGCGGTAGACAAAGAATGGGTTCTCCATGAGGGATTGCTGAAACTCGATTGCCCGGGCATGAACGCTTGTGGTTGTGAAGTCCTGTAGCTTTCGTGAGACTGGCAGCGTCTTCTTTTCAGCGAATGGAGGGCAGTCGTAGAAATGGGTCTTGAGCAGAATCTCGCCGGGTTTCAGAACTGATGTGCAGAACTTCTCAATCTCCGGGACTGAAGGGAAGTGACCTATCCTACGCTGCAGGAGCCGTCGCGTGAAATCACCGTCCAGCAGAATCGCGGTATCCATCAAGCCTCCTCAAAAAAAAGTGAACCCCCTGCACGAAGGGGTACAAGGGGTTCTATGCCGGCCTACCGGCGTTGCGGATTTGAAGCATCAATAAGATACGGCAGACGGCGGCTATTGTCAAGCGGAATTCAAGGCCGAATGGGCTAAGCCGAGTGGGCTGAGGCCGACTGGGCAGAGTCCTAAGCGGTGACATTTCTATCGAGTCAGAACAGGGCCTCCTGGGCACAATATCGAGGATCAGACCCGCACCAATAGTCAATAGACTATTCACAATCACCAATGGGTTGGGTCTGACCCCAACCGATCATCTCAAAAGCAAGAGTCTACGCGTCTGCACAAAACCGTCTCGCGAGCCTCCCGAAGGACTCCCGACGGTCATCCTGTAGAAGTACACACCGGTAGAAAGTCCAGCAGCATTGAACACCACCTCGTAGCTCCCCGGTGCTTTCGGTTCGTCCACAAGCACGGTCACTTCCCGACCCAACAGATCGTAGACGGCCAGCCTGATCCAGCTAGACGACGGCCCCCTGGGGCCAGACCCCGTATTCGCACCCGGTTCCCCACCCGCCGCACCCGAGACCCGATACCCTATTCTTGTACTCGGATTGAATGGGTTTGGATAGTTCTGCTCGAGAACGTATTCTTTGGGCAGCTGCAGGGATTGGTCAGAGGATACCTCCGTTGTCAATTCCAAATAGAAGTCGATGTTCGGCGTCGTTCCTCCGGCGACCACCACCGCCTGGGCACTCGCGGGCACAAGAGGCATCGGCACCTGCATGACACTGTCCGGATGGACATCCAGCCCCGAATACCACTGGGTGACATACCGGTTCGAGTTCGCACGCAGCGACACTGCGAGCACATGGTACGTGCCCGGCCAAAGGCCCTTCAGACGGTAAGCACCGGAGAAAGACCCGGCAGAACTCGTGTACGCTCCCACGGCAGCGGGATGCCCTTGCTCATTGAAGGCATAGATCATAAACACCCCTGAGGTCATCGGTTTTCCCGTTCCGCGATCGAACACTGTCCCCGATACTGCACCTGTCGTCCGTTCCATCACGAGATCGTTCAATTTGAGAGAGGTGCTCCCGGTCAGCGGCACACTCTTTGCCCCGGAGTCGGCGAAACTCCGTCCGTGTTCATAGTAGCAGATAGCGAGACTGTCGTCCAACACTGTGGAATTCGTCTGGGCGCTAAACGCCGCGATCTTGTAGGTCCGTGGAAGGACCGTTGTCTGATATCCACCGACAAAGGAAGTGTTCCGATAGGCGGCGTACTCCCCGTTCTCCGTATACAACATCACATCGATGATGTGGTCGGATTCGGTCAGGCGTCCGCCATTCTTGTCCGTCACAAAACCACCCACAGTGGCACTATACTCCAGGGTGAAATCGACGCCCAACACCGCTGCAGGCGCGGTTACGCTGACTATTGCCGCGCTCTGAACCGAAGGTTTTCCATTGTACCATTCAGAAGCATAGTCCGTGCCGGAATAGGAACAGAAAACTATATACGGAGCTGTGGGCAGCCCTCCCAGTGTATACGTCCCACCACTGACCCCCTTTCCCATAATCCTCTTCCCTTGCGCATCGCAGGCATACACCGTTGCACCACTGCTCAGTGGAGCGCCGGTTGGCGTCAGCACATTGCCAGTAATTGTTCCTCCCCGAGCGAGCGTGATATTGACATTCTTCGTCGTATCGGGAGGGCGAACCTCCACGAATGTCGCATGGTCAAAATCATCCGCACCATTGTACCACTTGTCGATTGCATGCGGACCGGAATATGAGTATGACTTGACAGAAGAGGCGATGACCTTATATCGACCGGCCGGAAGCCGGCCGATGCAATAGTCACCGTTTCCTGCGGTCAGGGCCCCCATGATGGAATTCTGCCACTCATCGTACACAGCAACGGTAATCCCAGCCGGCCAAAGTGGGTAGACTATCCTACCCGCTATGGCGCCGGCGCGGTGGAGCGTGACGGTAATCTTTGTTGTCTCAGGTGCCACGACGTCAATAGGCGTAGCATTCGCTTCTGTGTTGGTTCCATCGTACCATCCATCGGCGTAGTTGAGGGCGCCATGGTATGAATACGACACGTAGTATCTACCAGTCGCCAGCTTCGGGACGAAGAAAGTGCCGTCCGGACTATTCATCACGAAACCCAGTCCACTTCCCTCGGCATCACTCACTTCGATCTGGCACGCCTGTTCGGTAAGAATCCCTCCCCCCTCAGCAATCACCGTCCCACTGATCCCGCCGCCCGGCAGGAGATAGAAATCTTTTGTCTTCGAAGTCTCCGGTTCGACTACATGGATGAGGTCGGCCGCATCAAAACTTCCTGCCCCGGAGTACCATTGCGTCGTGAAGTTGACGCTGTCGTCGCTCGATGCCTCCAGCTTGTAATCTCCGGTCGGGAGGCCGATAATGGCGTATTTCCCGGAGGAATCAGTGACATCCATGTTCAATGAGTTGTTCTGGCTGTCGTAGGCAATCACGTAGCATTCCGCAAGCGGCACAGTGTCCACGGAAAACACCCTTCCGGAAATCGCCCCGCCATATTGATGGAGGATGAAATTGACGCCTGTGGTTTGTTGTCCATCCGTTACATGCACGAGCGCAGCATTATGCCAGTCGATCACGCCGTTGTAGTACTCCTCGAGGTAGGGAGACCGCGGAAGCAGCCTCAAATAGTAATCGCCGGTCGCCAGGGCCTTGACCTCATACGCTCCGGTCCCGTCGTAAGCCACTGACCCGTAGCCACAGTACTTCCCGAACTCGTTATATGCCCAGACCGAGGCGAATCCCGTTGTCGGCGTCACGCCGTCACTCTCGAGAACCTTCCCTGCAATTGAGCCGGTTCCGGCGACGGCTTGAAAGGATCGCAGGTAAATATCGATTTCGCTGTCGGTCTTTCCTTGCGCCTGGAGCCGTGCAATCGCTTCGGAGCATGCGTTGATCCTGTGCAGCGGGTCCTGGCTCGCGGACCTGGTCTTCTGGCTTTCCTGAACAGATCCGCCCGGGCAGGGAGGAACCATCATTCTGACAAATGGTACCATTCCCTGCTCATCCTGCGCCTTCGTGTAGCGAAGGGGACAGAACGCGAGTGCGACGATGATAGGGAGAACGAGGATCGAGTACTTGTGCATGGCCTCCTCCGTTCACTGTGCGCTTCTCACACCGGTCCAGCGGGCATTGTGTGTGCATTGTCCCCCGGCCACGGGTCAGACCCGAACCAATTGAGAATTGTCAATCGACTATCGACGATCGATCAATCGGTCGGGGTCTGACCCCAATTCGCATATGAGTGTCCACAACCGAGGCAAAAAAGTCGGAACTCACTCTTGCTCTATTTGAGAGTGATTTCTCGAACCAGCTTGTCGCCCAGAATTTCCCGCATCTCGCTGCGCTTGTTGACACCGACCTTCTGCTGTTCCGGCGAACCGGCAATCTTCACATCAATGGCATTGTATTTTTCGGCGATGCCATCCAGAGCCGCCATGTTCTTGTATTCGATCATCAACATAAGATCCCAGTCGTCCTCGGTTGCTGCTAAGCCGGAGAGGATCTTGTATGACAATATCAAGCCTTGCTTCTTGGCTTCCTCGTTTTCGGTTCGCCAAACGGCAGCAAGGTTCCTGAGGTAGTCATCCTCCATGCCAGGCTTCGTCCTGACGAATGTCAATTCCCAGACAGTTCCCTCCTTATAGGGAAGTTCCTGGGCCGCGCTTTGTGCCGGAAGAGACAGAAGTACCAGCAGTGCAATGAGACAAAAACGGCTCGTGTATTTCATGGTGATCTCCTTTGACCTTGATTGTGGGCTCTCATGTGTGAAGGCTACTTCGCAAGAAGGATCTTACGCACTTGAACGGTATTACCTGCTCTGCTCTTGGAGTCACGCCCGATGGTGGACTCCAGAGGGTGGGCCTGCATCCTGCACAAATACGCGCCGCTCGACAATTTAGCTGCGTCAAACTCAACTTCATAGATTCCCGCTTCCCTCTTCTCATTTACAAGCACAGACACCTCACAACCGAGCATGTCATAAACACTCAACCGGACGTAAGAAGCCTCAGGCAGCTCGTACTTGATGGTCGTGCTCGGGTTGAACGGATTCGGATAGTTCTGCATGAGCGCGTAGCCACCCGCAACGGCCCTGTTGCCCACACTCGTCACAGAAGGCATGACAACATTGACTACTGGCGAGTAATTCACTGAACCGTCCAGATCGATCTGCTTCAGACGGTAACTCCAGTTTCCCTGGCCTGCGGTTCTGTCCGTGTAGGTGTACGTCTGGGGCGCCACAGTGGTCCCATGGCCGGCAACAAATGCACCGTCGAGTGTTCGGAACTCAGCGTCAGCGCTTCCCTTCCGTTGAATTTCGAACCCATAGTTGTTTGTTTCGGACAACGTTTTCCATTCAAGTGTCACAGAAGCTGAATTAGAAACCCGCGCATCGAAAGCGGCCAGCTGAACCGGCACGGGTGGCTCATAGATAGGCGTGACTGCATCAAGAGCCACGCCTCCTTCGTATGTGCCGGCCAATGTACCCCAGATGTCCACGAAGACCTCGGCGATCGTATAGTGTGTCGGAAACGTAGGAATCGCAGACCAATCGAAGGCGAGAAAATTCCAGACAGCCGTACCGTCGCCATACACATCGTGGAGAAGCACTTGCGCATCGCCGTTGTAGAACCACCGATATCTGGACTGATCAATATCCCACGCCTTGACGTAGAGGTTGGCGTGGACCGCGGAGGGTCCCATGCAATTCGCGATCTGAACCGTATACCCTATGGCGCTCTGCCATGCCGACAGGGAACTCAGATCCGGAGAGTGCATTTGCATGATCCACCAGGTTCCAGCCGAGCCCGTGACCCCGTGACCACTTGTGCATCCCATGTAGTACGAGCCGCAGTTGTCACCTCCGACTGCCTGTCCGGGGGGCGACGGACAATCAATCTCGTCTTTCCACAACGAGACGAAATTCGAGGAGAACGGACCAGCCCCGTTGTTGTCGAAGGCCCCCTGGAGCGTCCATCCCTGCGTTGTACCGTCGCTGAAGGAATACGATGTTCCCAGCTGAACGAACTCAAGATTGTCCAGGTTGTTTTCCGCATACATCGAGGTCACCACGATCGATCTGATGCCTGTGGAATGGTCTTCATATGAAACTTGGGCGTAGCTACCACTATTCCAGGGAATTGCTTCAAAATAGAGAAGGTTCGTGCTCGCCAGGTCGCTGTAGTACGCCACCTTCATGTAGTCAGGCGTGTGCACAGGGATCATGTCGTGACTCAATTCGAGTTGGACGCGTTCTTTCGCCGACGTGAAACGGATCACCACCTGCCCGCTTGCGTCAGTGGTGCTGTTCGAGGTGATCAGTGGCGAGAAAAACAGGGATCGCAGACCCACGCCCATGCTGGTTACATTCATCTCGCCATAGGTGATGATGAAACTGACCCCGTAGTCCGTATCAGTAAGCGTGTTCGCGGGGCCGCCATGGTAGAGCTTGTATCCCACCGCTGAATTCCATTTGCTCTGTTCAAATGTGATAATCCCGCTCTGGGCTGTGGCAAGGCTGGAAAGCAACATCACGCAGAGCAGAAGACCGAGTCCGCGGAGAAGCCAGAATGTGGCGAGACGGGGTCGGCGAGAGGAAAGACATTTGTCCATATCGCCCTCCTTCGAAAGTCCGAAGATGTAAGAAACGGGCCGGCAGCTCTTGCCGGGGGCTGGAGCACAAATCAAGGGAATCGCTGTAGCATCAGCCGGAGGGTCGTCGGGTGGGCTCTAAAACGGAGGAACTAGAACAGGGTCCAGAGCGGCTGCCCTCAAGCCGGAGAGACCGTTGGGCACACCATTGTTTGCCGGAATCTACACTAGAGAAACCTGGAAAGCAAGTCCTTCAGCTTCGGCTAATGTGCTTCGGGAAATGTGGCAAATCCAATGGGTGCACATGGGCTCAGACCCGAACCAATTGTCAATAGTCAATTGACAATCGTCAATTGGTTGGGTTCAGACTCCTGTGCGCAGCTTCAGAGCAACCCGCGCTTCTTCAATAACGGTTCAATCGTGGGCTTCTTTCCCCTGAATCGCTCATACAAAACCATCGGGTCTTCCGTACCTCCCATTTCGAGGATATTCTTCCGGAAAGCCGTGGCTGTGGCAGGGTCAAACAGACCTTTCTCTTTGAATGCCTCGAAAGCATCCGCATCCAGCACCTCGGCCCAGATGTAGCTGTAGTATCCTGCGCTGTACCCACCCGAAAAAACGTGGGCAAAGTACGGACTCCGGTAGCGGGAAACGATTTCCGGAATCAGACGGATGCGTGCCATCGACGAGTCTTCGAAGGCCGATGCATCTACCAGTGTTGTATCCGTAAGCGTGTGCCAGTCCAGATCCAGAAGCGACGCGGCGAGGTACTCCACCGATGTGAAGCCCTGGTTGAATGTCTCACTCTTGACGATCTTCTGGATCAGCGCATCGGGTATCGGTGCATCCGTGGCATAGTGCCGTGCATACGATCTCAGCACATCCGGATGACGGGCCCAGTTCTCCATGATCTGGGATGGCAGTTCGATGCCATCACGCGGAAGTCCAGTATTGTGGTAGCTCCTCTGCGACAGCAGGCCTGACAGAGCATGACCGAATTCATGAAACAGTGTCTCTACTTCCTCGAGACTGAGAAGCGCGGGTTTCCCGGCTGTCGGACCGGAAAAATTGCCAACGTTGTACACAACGGGTGTTACTACGCTGTCCCCGATTCGCCCGTACGAGCGGAATGAACCCATCCATGCGCCCGGTCTCTTCCCACCGCGAAGGAAGTAGTCAGTATATAGCACGCCGATATGAGACCCATCTTGGTCTTTCACTTCGAACACCTGCACATCGTCGGCGTATCCGGGAATGTCCTTTCGCTCGATGAACCGAATGCCATACAGTTTCGACGCCACGTCAAACGCACCTTGCCGGACGTTTTCCATTTTGAAGTACGGACGAAGGGCTTCCTCGTCCAGATCATACTCGGCCATCTTGATCTTCTCGGCATAGTACCACCAATCCCACGATGCCAGGGTGAACGTACCGCCTTCCTTCCTGATCATGTTCTGCATCGCGTCGCGTTCCTTTTGCGCGACAACGAGTGCCGGCTCCCAGAGCTTGTACAGAAACTCAAACACGGTCTTGGGATTTTTCGCCATGTTCTCTTCCAGCACATAGTCTGCATGTGTCCGGTACCCCAGCAGCTGTGCCCTCGCAACACGCAACGCTGCGATGCGTTCGACGAGTCGTTTGTTGTCAAAGCTGTTGTTGTTGTCCCCGCGGCTGCAATACGCACGGTACAGCTTCTCACGTAAGGCCCTGTTCGTCGCATATTGCATGAACGGAATCCAACTTGGCTTTTGAAGGGTAAACACCCATTTCCCCTCGAGAGAGGCCTTCGTGGCTGCAGCCGCCGCCGCATCTACAACGGCCGGCGGCAGACCGTTCAGGTCTTCCTTTTTATCGACGACCATCTTGTATGTATTGGTTTCCTTCAGAAGATTCTGATTGAACTTGAGCGAGAGCATGGAGAGTTCATCGTTGATCTTCCGGAGACGCTGCTTGTCCGGCGCCAAGAGGTTGGCTCCCCCGCGCACAAAGTCCTTGTACGTGTTATCCAGCAACATTGATTGCTCTGGAGTAAGAGACAACGCTTTCCTGTTTTCATGGACGGTTTTTATCCGCAGGAAGAGCTGTTCATCCAGTGCAATATCGTTCCTGTGGCTCGTCAACAGAGGGGTGGTGATATTGGCTATGCTATCAAGCTGGTCATTGGTAATTGCTCCCCGGAGGGCGCCGAACACTCCGCTGACCCGGCTTAACAGGTCGCCGCTGCGGTCAAGAGCAACGATCGTATTTTCAAATGACGGGGCAGAGCGGACAGTAGTGATCACCCGAATCTCACGTTTTTGTTCGTCCATCCCCTTCTGCAATGCGGGAAGGAAATGCGCCGGGAGAATACCCTGGAAAGGGGGCGTTTCAAACGGCGTCCCGTATGGTGCGAGGAATGGGTTGCCGTCAGATGGGGATGCAACGGACGGACAGGCAATCATGGCTGCGAGCATCAACAGGGACAGGGCGGTGACCAGCAGGTGTTTCATTACTTGCTCCGGATTGTATACGATCTTGACGTGAGATTAACGGACTGTAATATACGTCATTCCCTTCACATCCTCACCAAAGAAATACTGATTGGGCTCTTGCGCGGGAAGCTCTGGAATGTTGGGGCCGGATTGCTTTGATCAGAATTGACGGAGATGTGTGGGACAGCAATGATTCCCACGATGTCACTCGAAGTGTGAGAGACGCAGAGGAGTTTCAGTACTTACGTTTCACCTTCTTTCGTAGCGTGGCAAGGTACGCAAGCTGAAACGGCATGTGTCCTTCCAGAACAATCAAGAACTCTTTACTGAAGTGCCGATTGTACCGTGCCGCCGCCTCCATGATGAGCAGATCGCAGCTCTGAACGATGAGGGGGATGAGCCCGGATTGACCCGGGGATTCTCCGCCATTCATCTCTCGGGCAATTCGCTCGACAAAATCAAACAGCCGCATTGTTATGCCATCGAGATTGCCTTCCCGCGACGCTCGCAAGAAGCACGTTGAGTGCTCCACGCCGCCGTCTTCTTCCATATCCTGGAGGTCATCGATGAGCTGAAGCATCACACCATACTTGAATAGGACCCGGCAATTGTGTTCGCTGAGACGCCCTTCCACAAGGAACGCATCGGCCAGGACCGAGGTCCCTCCCTTTTCGATTGAGAGTGCAAGCAGCGCCTCTTCCCTTTCGTGCCCGGGCTTCGCCTGGAGACGAATACTCCGTTCTTGGGCAGCGTGGATCGCACAAAGGGCCGAGGCCACGTCGGGGTATACTGAACGAGGGTACTCCTGATCGATCATGGACAGGAGCCGATCCACCGTCACGCAAATCCTGCTGCCCCTGTCATTAGGCTCGCCCGCAAGCCGCCGTGTGAGCCAGTGCAGAAACGCCTGCTTCTCTTCCGGTGTCCGGAGCGGGTCATCCAGCCAATTATCTGTATAGGGATAGAGCAGACTGTATGCGAATGAGGAAGGAGTCATGCAGACCCGCCGTCCGAGGAAGCATTGCAGGCTGTTGAAGACCCACAAATTGCGCAGCGCCTGACGGATGTCATGCGGTGTAATCCGGGGGTCAAATCTCTCCGCCTCTTTGATGAATTCTTCCGCGGCGCGTTCACAATCGTCAAAGAATTGCTTCGTGGAGGCAGACCCATCGCGGGAGAACAACTTCAGGATTGCTGTTCTGACGGGCGACCAGACCTCAGAGCGTCGTTCCTCCGGGAAGCTCCTGTAGTCTCTGGGCACGTCGGGGGCTTTCAAGAGAAACCGCTCCAGCTCTTTTTCCTTTTCGATCTGCTCCTGCCGCGTGAATCGTTTCATCGACCCGGGGATGTGTCCGATCGTGCGGTTCCAGGTATCCGCGCACTCCAGCGTAAGGCGCGGGACCGTGCGGGAAAACGCCTTGGTGTCCGGCGGCTCAATTGGCGCGTCGGCTTGCGGCATACCTTTCATCTCAACACCTGCAATCCCCATTCGTGTCACTCCGTTATCCTGCAATTGAGTCTGGGAGCAGATCCCCCGCACGCAGTTTGCTCATGATTACTTGTACGAGTGTTTGAGCAAATCGTGTCATTTGTCCGGGCAGGCCAATGGAATCTCAATGAAGAGATGGAGCTGCTGGATGTTCCAATGTGAATATATGCTCCCCTCCCCCGAGAATCAAGCAGCAGCCACTCTTGACTTCCGCACACTTGATTTCCGCAGCTGTAATGGCGTTCTTTTGGCAGATGACCGCCCAATCGAAAACAACCCTGCTCATTCCTGTCCTGGCGCTCGCAATCACTTGCAGCACGGCACAGACATCGGTAACCAGCGCAGGGATCCTGTCACCGGACTCCGCCATCACAAGCGAAGATGTGAGGTTTTCCACATGGAAGCATCCTCACATGACGGTTGTTGAGGTGCCTGATACCCTGACCTTTCTCTATCTCCCGCGGAACGATGTACCTCTGGATTCAATCGCCCGGCGGGAGAAATTCCGGGCGGTGATTAACGGCTCATTCTTTGATGGAACCCGGGGAAATGCGAGTCACGCGGGCTGGTTGTCAATGTACGGCATGAATGTGACCCCCATGATGGATGACAGACAGTTGACACACGTCGTTCGGATTGATGGATCAAAGCGCAGGGTCAACTTCTTGCCCGTTGTTTCGTTCGTGCCTTCGAAAGATCGGCATCTGCTTGAGTTCCAGACCGGCCCGCTCATTATCGAGAATGGCAGAATTCGGGAAGACTTAATTCGTTCATCGATCAACGGGTCATCCAGACACACCCGATCCCTTCTGGCCACACTCAATCATCGCCGTTGCTTCTTCATCACCGTGACTGACCGGGTGACCCTGACCGATCTCGCTGCCACACTTCTTCATCTCAGCGTCTTCATCCGAGGCAGGCTTGACGTTGTCGACCTTGACGGTGGTTCATCCGTCGCCCTCTACCTCAAGGGTGCTCCCGGCTTCAATTTTAACGTCCGCGATCGGCTTCCGATTCTGATCGGATTCCGTTAGATTTTCCTCTATTTCAGCCCGAAAAGTCCAACTCTCCGCTTGCTACGCCCCAAAGCAGAAATTCATTTCTGAGGGCACACAGTGAACAAAAGTTTATTATCTTTGACCGAGAGGTTCCACACCCCCTGAAAGGAGGCATTCATGAAGACTCCTTCTTCTGCAGTGCTGATCCTGCTTCTTCTGTTATCTGGATGTACAGCGTCCCATCGGGCCGTTGTCCCTGACCCCCAGAGTGAACTTATTCGCCTCACACCACTTCCCCCCTTGACCGGTTATGCGATAGCGCTCGGTGCGAAGTTGAGTGCTCTCTTTCATATCCTGCCTGATGGAAGCGTCAAGGAAGTTACGCTGGGACGATCCAGCGGGGATTCGGAGTGGGACGGCCTTGCCCTCGATTCGCTGAAACTGTGGCGCTTCGCGCCGTTGAAGGGCGGTGAACAGCCCGCGGATCGCTGGGTCCGATACGCTATTGTCGTGCAGGTCCAGGAACCGGTGGTGATGCACTTGGCGGAAATGGTTATTCCTACTCAACGCAAGGCGGACTCACTGTATGCGCTGCTGGTGGGCGGGACGGATTTTGAATCGCTCGCTCGGTCTGCGTTGTCTGGCGGAGGAGAAGGATCATGGAAGCCGGTGGAAGCAGCGAACCTCGCACAGTACCCCGATCATGTGCGAGAGCCAGTCAGCAAGTTGCGCGCCGGCAAGGTTACCGAACCGATACGTCTCGGGCTGAACTACGTGATCTTCAAACGGTATCGTTCGCCTGAGTAGCCACTGCAGGCAACCGAGCGCCCTGGCTTTCCACGAGAGGATATTTCGGGACGGCACTGAGACAAAACCACAAAGGCCCGGCGCACATTCCGGGCCTTGTGTTTGCCTCCCATGACCAGGTTGAATCTCGATTACACGGAAACGGCTGGGCGCCCCTTTATTCGTCGGATATTGGCTACTTCACAAGAGACACGCTGCGCGTCTGCACAAACGGTCCCGCTCCGCTCTTGGAGTCACGCCCGAGGGAGAAGTCCAGAGGGCGGACTTGTAACCTGTAGAAGTATACTCCGCTTGACAGCCCCGAAGCATCGAATGCCACGGCATGATACCCCGCATCCATCTCGTTGCGCACGAGCGACGCCACTTGTTGGCCCAGTGTATTGAACACGGTGAGCGTCACATGTGCACGAACGGGCAGACCGTAGCGGATCGTTGTACTCGGATTGAAAGGGTTCGGGTAGTTCTGGTTGAGCACGAACGTGGGGGGAATCTCATACTGATCGCTTACCGTCGTGTACGACACGGTGAAACTGCGCCGCTCGCTGAACGGTCCCCAACCCGCAAGATTCCCTCCGCGCACACGCCAGTAGTACGGCGTGTTATTGCGAAGGTTGTGGACCACTTTCGAAGTGTCCGTTAGCGCGGAGTCGATGAACGTCGAAGCCACGAATAAGGAATCCGTTGAGATTTCAAACCAATCCCACCATGATGGGGAGATTCGCCAAACGCACTTGACGCTGTCACTTGAGACGCTTGCATTGTTCAAAGGCGCTATCAACGTGATCGCGGGGGGAACGGGCGCCATCGTCGTGAAGGACCAGGTGGGGGAGAACTCCCCGGCACCGCTGGCGTTCTTGGCCCGGACGTGCCAGTAGTATTTCGTGCTATACGCGAGGCTATTCAAGACTGCGAAATTGTCGATAAGAGTGGAATCGGAAAAAACAACGCCGGACGCAAAGCTGCTGCTGGTACCGGCCTGGAGCCAGTAGGATGTTGCACCGGCAGTGCGAAACCAGCCCAATGTGGATGTGACTGCCAGATTTGTTGCGTTGTCCGACGGAGCTTCCAGCGTTACTGTCCCGGGACGTGTCGGAGAGACGGACGATTCGTATGCCAGCGCAGCGTTCAGCATTTGCTGAACCAATTGTGGCGCTACCAATGTTGTCGCAGCGGCATTGGGGTGGCTGTCCGTGGATCCGGCGGCAAGCGAGAGCGGCAGCATCCCGTCAGCGCCGGCGAGGTGATGGAAGAAATCGAATACGAAGATATTGCTCCGGAAATGTTCCGACGAGAGGATCCAGGCCGGCCGCAAGAGTGTCCTTGGCCCAGCGGCAGAAGGAGTTCGAGAGCGCTGCCTCAGAGGCATTTGTGTTGCCTGCCACCAGAGGAGCGTTTGTCCAGATGACGAAGAAATTCTGAGGTCGTCGTTTCATTACGGAGACCAGAGAACGCCAATGCCACTTGTAATTCGCGGTGCTCTTTATCGTTGGACTCAGCGTGTCCGCGTTCGAACCGGGACCGGACATGTTGGACGAAGGGAAACAGGACTTGATCATGATTACGGGATAGGCGGCCAGGAACGAGTTGATGTCGTTCGAAGCGTCCTTGTTGTCGAAGATGTTGTGCCAGGTAACCCATTCGTTATCATCGGAAGGCCACCAGGTTTCGATCATCTTCATGGAATCGGATCCCACCAGACTATGCGACCTGTTGTATTTTGCGATCTCTCCCGGCACCGAGATCTGTCCGCCATTCGGTCCCCAGATGCAGCCGCCCGTTGAATGGTGGAGGAACACGCCCGACCGGAAGCGCGTCTGACCGAATGAAGTGACTGCTATCAAAACCAGAACAACACACAGGTAACATCTCCGGAGAATCATAAGTCAGTCCTTTTTCGACATTTCTATCCGCCGCATAGAAAAGCAAACCTCGTGCCACAAATCTTCGACGTTGGAACAGCTTGCGGGGGGGGGTAATGTCCAAGTGTGACTCTGGCGGAAGCACCTGGAGGCAGAAGAGCCGGCCAGATCTATAGGGTTTTCAATCCGAACGATTGCATTGTAATGAACTGATCTCGTTAAAGACTGAGGATACTCCTCAGTCCTCTGTCGATCTTCTGCATGGTCTCCGATCTCATGTTACCACGCTTCTCAATTAGCCTGGCCTGGTCTACAGCTTTTACCTGATCGCACAACACGATGCAGTCTTTGCTCGTGCCTCCCTCACCCCTCTTTACTGCAATGTGGATAATGTCTGCGGGGAGATTCACGCCTTCCGTGATTGGGCAAACAATCACAAGAGAAGAATATTGGTTGAAGGTGTTTGACGAGACGATCACACATGGCCTGGTTTTTCGGATTTCCACTCCGACAGATGGATCGGGCTTCACCTCATAGGTTTCACCGCGTTGGGCATAGTTCATTCGGTCCTCGTTTCAAACCCTGCCCATTCAGGAGAAAACTTCTTGTTGAATTCACGGTAATTCACACACGCTTCTGCGAGTTCCTTTTCCAGCAATTCCCTCTCTTTGTTCTCGACGAATTGCCGAATGGCCTCGCGCATGAGTTGACTTAGATCGACTCCCAGATCCTTGGCAACGATTTCTGCCCGTCCGGCAAGATCGGCAGGCAAAAGAAAATTCTTACGCAACTTATGTTCACTAGCGGCAAGGGTTCGCAAAGCATCCTCCATCCACATGAAATACACACATCAAATATACATATATAATTGTGCACTAAATATACGCCGAACAAGGTGTATTGTCAACTGTTATATCCTACACCCTTTATTGTTCCTTTAAGATATTATATGTCAATTAGTTATGCACACAGTAGCCGGGGTAAGACCCGGACCAATTGTCAGTAGTCTATCGACAATCGTCAATCGGTGCGGTCGCACCTCTATTTCAGGAATAGTGAATCGTGGCGCTCATTTCAAAACCAGGAGCCTCCGGGTCTGCACAAAACTCTGCCCCGACTCCGCTGAAAGCCCATGTCCGTCGCTCTGTGACGGCCCGCCTGCGTTCATACGGTAGAAATACACCCCGCTGGAGAGTCCGGTAGCGTCAAACTTCACCTCGTAGATACCCGGCGATTTGTTCTCGTCCACAAGCAAGGCCACCTCGCGACCCAGTAGATCATATACAGCGAGCCGTACCCAGCTACTGCCTGTTGCCTCGTGCCTATTGCCTGTTCCCGCTACTGTGTAGCCTATCGTCGTGCTCGGGTTGAACGGGTTCGGATAGTTCTGTTCAAGTGCGTAGGTGAGCGGCACCTGGTCATCTTGATCCACTCCCGATGCCGGGGAGATCGTGAACACACCGCTCACTGAAAACAGCGTAGTGTCATTCAACAGCCGCACGCGGACCGTGTACGTGGAGTCGGTGGCGAGACTCGCCCCCAACTTCCACTGGTACCGTCCGGTATTCGCCGTGCTGTCATTGATTTTGGACGCGAAGACACTGTTCCTGTATAAACGGATGGAAACGATGGTGCCTACGTCCTTGAGGTTCGAATCCCATCGTATAGATGCCGTGGCACCGGGTGCAAATTTGTCCCCCGGTTGAGGATTCGTTAAGGTGATGTATGGAGCGGCAGTGCTGAACCTGCCGACTGACGACCAACCGCTTGTCCCCTGCTCGTTTCTCACACTCGCGCGCCAGAAGTACGATCCCCCCAGAACCGAGCCACCCCACAGGATAGCCGATGAACGCATAGTCGAATCATCGATAAGAGGCGCACCGAACAGCGAATCGGTTGCGAGCTGAAGATGCGACCCGGTGAGGTGACCCGCCGGCAGCCAGCGGAGCAGTATCGGGAGTGACTGATTGACCTTCGTATCCTGCGCCGGCAGCGAGAGCACGGGGATGGGGGGAGCACTCACGCTCTCAGGCACGCCGATAATGTACTCCCCGAACTTGCTCACCGTCACCGTGAGAGTCTGTTGCAGCGAATCATAAGTTGACGCAAGGGGCGCGAACGTGCCGGTTCCCTCGGCATCACGGGCATAGACCACAGCATTCTTCCTGTTCGCGTAGGACGCCAGGGCAGTACTGTCAAAGGTCACATCGACCACAAACCCCGTGAACTGGATGTCGCTGATCACCCATTTGCGCGGCTCAACAAACGGCGGCAAACCGGCAAATGCAGGGCGCACGGGAGCCGAACCGTAGCGTTTGACCGACACCCTGTTGTACCCAGAACTCCCCTGCAGCACGTACATCGACACTCCTGTCACGACCGAATCGCCGCGGTTGAAGGCATAAGTGTTTCCGGGTTGAACATCAAATGCATTCACCGAAGCGAGAGCTGTCGCGGGGGCAGCGGGCACGTATTTCGGGGTACGGTAACTTATCGTGCCGTCGAGAAATCTCATTTCAAACGCTATAGATTTGTCGGGCCTGACTTCAGTGAAGGCTTGTGCGCCGACACCCAAACCCGCTGCATTCCCCCATCCTATGACCGTATTCCCGTTGGGAAGCCGCTGCGCCGAACCCATCTGCGGCCCGAAGATATCCGGTGTGTGCCTGTACTCCCAGACCAGAGTCGCAGTCTTGTTCACCTGATCGACGGCATATTCCACGGCGCGGGAGACCGGCGTCGGGTGGAGATTGCCGTTGTCGAAGAGAAGGAAGTTTCCGTTGGCCAGTCTCCGCAGATAGTGTGGGAACGTGAAGTAGTTCCCCGCATTGGCTGGATTCTCTCCGATGAACGTAAACTGGTTTCGCCTTCCTCCCATCCGCCACATCACCTCGCCGGTCATCCGGTTGATCTTGAGGATCTGGCAGGTGACTCTGAAGCATGCCAGGATGTTCCCATCGCTGTCAAGGTCGTACGCATTCACATGGATATAGTCAAACCCGGCGGAGGCAACATTGTTGTAGGTGTCCGATATCGGCACATAATCCCAGCTGCGCCACTGGAACACGACGTTCTTGGTGAGATCGAGCTCCTGGAGTATCGAGCCCACGACAATCGCGTTGGGATTTCCTCCCGTCACCACGCCGCTCAGATCCAGATACTGGATGTCGTATGCGTGGAGAAGTACATGGCCGTTGGGGAGCATCAGGAATTCATGCCCGTCGGCTTCATAGCCGTTGCCGCACCTGAAACTATCCACCGGCACCAGTGTCGTATCCACAACATGGTGCACTACCCTCTCCCCACCCGCGTACACCCAGGGACTGTAGCCCTCAGCGTAGGAAAAGTATCCGTTTGATTGCTGTTTGAAATCCGTCGCGACATCCGGTGTCCGTTTGTACCTCACGACCTTCCCGTTGTTGTCCAGCAGGAATATGAAGTTCCCCTTCCCCGCAGCGGCAGTTTGTGTCGCCAGGAAGTAGTACCCGGGTGCCGGGTTGTTCGTCGTATCGACCTTGAACGTGGGGAAATCAGCAGGCAACGAATCAAGGACTGAGGATGTCTCGACCGGTAGCGGGACGCGGGGGATTGCCTGCCTGTTGATGTACTGCAGTTCGCCCTGCTCGTCCACATAGTAGGTCTCTGTAAGCGGCACCCGAAGCTTCGTTGTTGTGAATGAGAATTCGCCCGGTTCCACCGGAGTGCCATCTGTAGTGATAACTCCTTCATGAAGAGCGACGCGCACTTCTTCACCCGGTTCCAGCGGCCGATCGGGAGTGAACAGCATTGTCTGTTCATCATCGGAGAGGGTGAACACCCCTTGGTGACGGCCGCTGGATGTTCCATTGACTTCCAGGAGCGAAGTCCGGACCGTGCCGCGATCGATGTCCGCATTGCACCGGAGGATGATGTTGGTGTGGAGGGAGACCATCGTTGATTGCGGCGCAGGCGACCTGTAGACGATGTGCTGCCCGTAGGACGGGAGTACGATGCCTACGGCAGCGAGACACAACAGCAAAGATGTACGAGTCATATGTTCCCCTTTCGCAGGCCGGCTCAACGAACCAGCACGATTTTCCGCACTTGAACAAACTGAGGCTTCCGACCGTCGCCGAGCGGACGGGCAATCATACGGCAGAAATAGAGGCCGCTGGCAAGATTCTCCGGATTCCATCTTAATGAATGCGTTCCCGCATCTCTGTTCTCATCCACGAGCAGCGCAATTTCTCGCCCCAGCTGATCGTACACGGCAATGCGCACATCACTCGCCTCCGGAAGCTGGTACTGCACGACTGTCGTTGGATTGAACGGATTGGGATAGTTCTGTTTCAGTGCAAAGTGTGTCGGAAGAGCAGCGACGTCATCATTCACAGAGTTGGCAGGATCCGGACAGGTACCGCGGAGGGCGATCTCCGCGGTGACGCCGACATAGGCCAGCCTTAGCGTGTCAACAGAGAGGCCGAAGGCGGTCGGCTTGAACCACACCGGAAGGCTTACGCTGTCGTTTGCGCCAAGAACTTTCGGCGTGATCGTCTGGACGCTGAACGGCGATCGCAGAGCCGCCGTGCTCTGCAGCGTGATCGAGTGGGCGGCAGGGTTCTGAATGGTGATCGTGCGCATCGCGGAGTCCCCACGGGCCACCTTACCGAAATCCAACGCAGATGGAGTGAACACGAGCTTCGCAGGTGCGGAATGCCCGGTCAGGATGACGCTCTGCATAATCCCGATCGTGGTGTCCACGCTCCAGATCTCCAGTGTGTCACTGAACGCGCCGAGGACCTGAGGATGGAATGTCAGCGTAAGTGCGACGCTGTCATACGCCGGCAGCATGACGGGCGTCGCTGTGCCCGCAGAAAAAGAGGCGGACCCGAGCTCGAGCGAGGTAAGAATGATTTCCTGGTCAGTAGGATTCCGCAGGGCAAGGGAAACCGAGCAGGAGTCACCGAGGAAACAGTCCGGAAATGCGAGTGTGTCAAGAGCAGGAACAAATGCCGTCGTCTTCCAGGGAAAACTGTAGATACGGTACGTGTAGACGATTTCGGGGAGGTCCATTTCAAACTGCACATCCCCTTGTGCGGTCACTTCGGTTGCTGTCGGATTGGCCGAGCCCCACCCTATCAGCGTATTCCCGTCCGGAAGCCTTTGTGAATACCCCAGGGCCCACCCCTCGATGTCCGGCGTCGGACGGTACTGCCACACCAGCGTTGCGATCTTGTTCTCCTCGTCGAGCGCGTACTCCACGGCGCGCGAGAACATCCGGAACGTGCCGTTGTCAAAGAGCAGCACATTCCCGTTTGGAAGCCGGCGGATAGCATGCTGGTACTCGAAACCGATCGGATCGTTGACAATGGTGAACTGATTGTTCTTTCCGCCCCATCGCCAGATGATATCGCCGGTCTCGCGATTGATTTTCGTGATCTCATTCATATTGCGCGAAGAGATCATGAGGTTTCCGTCGGGATCGATTTCGATGGCATTGCCATGGACGTAGTCGATATCGGCTGCTGTCAGGTCTTCCGTGGTGGCATCGGTGATGAGGAAATGATCCCAGCTGCGCCATTCAAACACCACATTCTTCTCCCGGTCAAGCTCCTGGACGATCAACCCGGTGACAAACGCCTCGGGGTTCCCTCCCGGGACGATCGTATCCATTCTGACAAACTGGCGATCATAGCTCATAAGGAATGCGTGGCCGTCCGGCATCACGCGCAGTTCATGCTCATTGGTGTAGTAGCCGTTGCCACACGAGTAATCGTTCACGCCCTTGTAGCAACTGTCCATCGCCACGAAGTAAGCGAGGTCCTCGTCGTAGTATGTGAGAGTGCCGTTGGGTTGGACCTTGAAATCCCACCCGTGCACGCGTTTGTAGAACTGCGGTGTCCCGTTCCGGTTCAGGATCACTATGTAGGGCGCGCTGCTGTCGGGGCCCCAGGGGAAGGTTCCCAGAAAAACCGGGTCGCGTGAGGCACCCAGATCCTTGAGAATGCGGATGGCTGGAAAATCCTGTGGCAGATGGTGGGGACGCGCGGAGAGGAATGGGGAGACCGGGGTTGCCTTGCGCGGTACAGGTGTTCCGGGAGGCCGCCCATCCGTTGATGCCAGCGGTGAAGCATGTACCGCCGGCGGCGCATGGGATCCCCGTATGGTAAAGCTGAACAGCCAGGGGGGCACCGCAGCTCCCGTGATCGCCTGCATCCCGGCTCGGATCTCGACTTCGATCCGCTCCCCCTCCAGAAACTCCACATCCGGTCTGAAGATCACGGTCCGCTGATCGTCAGAGAGCACAACAGTCCCGCGGTGAACGCCGCTGAGTGAGCCCACAACCCGGAAGCAGTTGCTGGTCAGCGACCGGATATCCAACAGTTCTGCGCAGAAGCGGATCGCGATTGTTGTCCGGGGGTTGACCATCGTTGCGTTCGGACGCGGGGACACATACAGATAGGGGGACGAAGCATCTGACTGTGCACAAAACACAGCGACGGTACAGAGCAGCGAAGGGAGCGAGCGTCGGAGGTCCATTTATGGGGGGCATTCTAAGATAAGGTTCGATCCAATATACGATGCAGTCCAGAGATTTGCCAGGGGGTAGTCTATGCGACAGATCCCTTCAATTACACACATAGGTCACACGGGCTTGTGCAATTGCAAAAGCGTCACTGCGCTGATCAGTGGAGTCAGCGCCATCAACGCAACGTATGCCACTAATCCCTCTTCTTTGGGATGCGAAGGATATCGTTCAATGATCATCCAACTAGCGAGTCCCAGCCATATTATATTGCCGACCAATGCAGTAAGTTTCATGCCACGGCTGGGGGAAGACAACACGCTAATCACCACAACGTTGAATATTGGTATCAAAAAGGGGATCAACGACAGATAAATATCGGTGCCCTCTGGAGGTCCATCGGTCACCATGACCATGCAAAAGAATCCCCAAAACAGGACGTTGCAGACAACTGCCACAATTTTCATGAGAGTCCTCCTCGCAGAAATTGTGCGCCAAACGCATGATTGCAGTCGCCACTTACCATCGGTGGTCGCCAGAAATTTCAATCAAACAGTCTCTGAGGAGCCGCCTGATCCGGACCAACGCGTCCAATGCTGATGTTTGCTTTGAAGTAATTCTCACCCCTGATTGGAGATCCAAAGAGATGCCTGAGCATGGCAAGTTGTCCCACATGCGTCAACGCATCGGCAACAGGGCCTTGCAACAATTTCTCCAGGGAGCATGCGATCGTCAGCGACTCTGCCAGCGTACTGTCGAATTCTTTAAGGCAACCGTGGAAACGGGAAACCTCAGCGTCCCAGTCCATGGGAGGAGAGTCCCTCCAGACTTCCTTCCCCAGTGCCATCGAGCACGCCCAATCGAAAAGATCGCCCATGTGAGCCAGGATTTCAACAGGAGTCCTGGAACCCACCTTGATTCGAAACGTCCCAAAACCAACTGGGGCATCTTGAAGTATCTTGGATCCCCGATAGGCTACGGTCGCCACAGCATGGCGAAGCATTGCTATTTCAGAGTTCACTCCGGATGACATATTCCTCCCTGATACGCGTTCAAATCTCTAAATCACTTCCACGAGTGCCCGGACCACGCCATAGATGATCCAGGCAGCTGTACCGCCCCACAGCACACGCCGCCACCAACGCCTTTGTGCGAGCAATACAATGCGTCTTCCGGTACCTGCCTCCGCCGCTAGTGCAACGCACGACACGATCATTCCGGCAAGAACAAACGGGCCAAGCAGGTGGAAATGCACCGATGCCAGAATGTCGCCATGAGCTGCCGCCTCAAGGGAGCGGGTAATCCCGCAGGTCAGACAATCGACGCCTGTGAGCTCCCGAAACAGACAAGTGGGCAACAGAGCCTCGGCTCGCGGCAACAGGAGAATTGCTCCCACTGCAGCCGCGAGGGCGAGACCTACACCGGCTCTGAACAGACGGGCGTCACGAGGAAGCACACTCGAAGGCGATGTCATGAATATTTCGTCCTTGATCACGGCAATGGAAGTCCTGTGATGACACCGCCCTGATCAGTCTTTGGAAAGAGCTGGTATTCCGCACCGAATTGCTCCAGGAACTCGACGCTCAGAGCACGCAGTGTATACGACACCGGAAGCAAGACGACCGATGATATGTAAGGAATGAGCACGAAGATGAATCCAATGCAGCACGTAAAGATACCCACGATGATGACTCCCAGCACTATGAGGATTTTCAGCACAAGAATAAACAACCCGTATCCGACGAATGTCAGAATATGCCTGCCGAAGAGCGGAAGAAACACGCCCCAACCGGCCAGCACTTTGATCCTGGAGCGATACATGATTGGAACGACGAAGTCCAGCAGGAGCAAATTCAGGTATTTGAACAGAACGAAAATCGCAATCAACCCGAGTACCATGAACACAACGGGGGGAATGAGGGCTGACCAGTCCCACGTCTGCTCATACACCGCGACGAGCGCCGAATAGCAGTACATCAGGTATGGAAGAACAGCAACAAGCACGAGGAGACCGAGTACGATTCGCCAGAGAAAGAGCGAGTTCGCTTCCCTTCTGTATTCATACCATGGTTTTGCGACCTGTGCGCGATCGTGCACAACGTTATCCAGGAACATGAATTTTCCTCTGGAACTCAGCCACGTGAAGATGACTGCGAGGACCAAGATCAGGGCACTTCCGACAATGATCAGAGGAATCCATTGCGGGTGATCGAAAAGCCATTGCATGGCGTACCGGGGCAAATAGAGCAAATCTTCCCAATCGCCATTCCCCGCGCGTCCTTGTCCACCCCCTCCACCTTTATCGAAATCCATCAGATTGGCGAGAAAGGCGGTGAACCCCACGACGAACCATTTTCTTAGGTCGAAGGGATCGAAGAGCGCCTTCTTCATCCGTTTGTACGCACGGGAGAGAGGTTCGAAGAAGCGGATGTCCATTGGATCCTCCTTTTGACTATCCATGAGCTGAAGAATATTTCCCGCAGATGCCGGCCGATTGTCCTCATTGAAGCTGAATCGAACAACAATGATTGCCTCGAGGATCCGGAGTCTGGGCGAGCGCCACTCGACTACTGTCCGCCGAATTTGATTGTGGTTCCACTGGCTGGCCATCGGCAGCGACCCGGAAAAACACCAGCCAACTCAGAGTAAGCTTTCACACCAGTGCAGTGCGACAGCATAATCTTCTGCACATCATACTTTCGCAGGGCCTCCACTGTCTTCTGCATTCGCGCGGGAGATGCACCCAGCAAATGCGTGCCACCCATGACCGCATAGATCCGCTGCTCGCCGGTCAGCTCACTAACGTAAGCCATCGTGTTGACCAACCCGGCGTGACCGCACCCGAGCAGTATCACTACGCCCTCGGGAACACGGAAGAACAAAGCCTGATCGTCCAATATCGGATCCGGGGTTGTCATTTTCTCGTCCAGGAAGGCATACTCGCGAACGCCAGTATCTTCAAAGTCGGTCACACGGGGGATCTGTCCGGTGACCATCAGACCCCCGGGAATGCGAGTTGGTGCGATTGTTTCGGTGAGTTTGCGGACTCGTGGAAGCAGTTGCTCCCGGGAAAACGGCAAGCGATGGGCCAGTGCACCGGTCTGTAGCTTCCAGTACCTCGTCTCGAAGCCGGCTGGATGGACGAACAGATCCACAGGGCCGCAGGCATTCAGGGCGTCCCCCAATCCTCCTGTGTGGTCTCCGTGCTCATGGCTGATGACGATGGCATCTGTCTTACCCAGGTTCACATCCAGGGCGCGGGCGTTCCCAAGGAAGACTTGTCCTCCCCCGGCGTCAAGGAGGATCTGATGCTGGTCGGTCTCGATCAGGAAGGAGAGACCCCACTCGCCAAGCACGGAGTCCCCACCAGCCATGTTGTCCACGAGCACGGTGACACTCACACGGGGAAGCACTTCCAGAGCTTCCCTTGCCCCTGAAACCCCATGCAGCGATTGCGCCTGTGCTGAGCTGGCGAAAATAAGCGCAAACATGCCAAGTTTCCAGTGCCTGTTCATGATTCTCCTCGCTAGAGCTGCACCTGATATACGGCGGGGGAAGAAGATTGTTCCCAGGACAATTGGGACCTGCCGGGCTTGACCTGTAGAAGCACACTTGCTCAAACGATTGGCGCCACCCCGACGAATCATCCGTCGACGAGATCGCATGATTTCCCTTGTGGGAGTGAAGGTGGGAACAAGATAGCGCAGTCATCCAGGATAGTCAAGGTGATCACCCCTGGCGATTCCTGTCTGGCGATTCCTGTCGATTCCTGATTCGCGATTCCAGCCGACATTACGGCCGGTATCGGCCTTTTGGGGGTTATCCCGTGAGCAAGATGCTGTTTGGGGTGATCCCGTGATCAAGATGCAGAAAGAGTATGATCCCCACTCGGAACGGAGAGGACCCGGCAGCAATCCCGGGCCCTCTGGCCACCAGTTCATGTCCTCTTGAGAAGTGGGTATAGAGCTATTTCAACAAAGTCATTTTCTTCGTGAGCACTGTGCTCCCCGCCTGAATCCTGTAGAAGTAGGTACCGGCAGCCACACCATTCGCATCCCATGTGGCAACATAACGGCCGGCAGTCATGTTGTCGTCCACCAGCGTCGCGATCTCCTGGCCCAGATTGTTGTACACCTTCAGTGTCACCCGGCTGTCTGCGGGGACTGCATAGGAGATGTTGGTTGTGGGGTTGAAGGGGTTTGGATAGTTCTGGTCGAGAGCGAACTCGGTAGGAGCTCCTGTTAAAGCGTTGAGTTCGGCGAGCTCGTCATCCGTAGCTCCGTCCTTCCAGAAGGCAAATATCGGACCGGCAGGCGGCGGACCGTTCTTCATGTTCTTCCCGGACGTTACACAGGGTTAGCATGAGCTGTCTGCGGTAGACTGGTTCCACCTGCTTGATCGCAAGCCTGATGAATCCTGCAATCTTCTCGGGATCGAAGTTGGGAGATTTCTGCGGTATTCCATGCCAAGACATCATGAAGGAACATTTGGGCAAGGCCTATCGTCTGGGTCGAGAGTTGCTCGATAAGCTGCGGCTCTGGCAAGAGGAAGAGCTGACCGTACTGCATCATCTGCTGTCTGTATGATTTTTCAGCTTTAACAAACTCTCTTGGTTTGGGACAACCCTGGATGGAGCCAAAGACTCCGGCCAATACCAGAGGCACTTCATCGCTACGATTGTTCGCCGCAAGGTACAGGCGCGCTCCAGCCAACGGGTCCACACATCGTCTAACAAGTATATCTACTGCTGTCTCTATTAGAGTATGTCCCACGACCGGCAGAAAAGCAGCGCCAGCCTCGGGGCCTAGGAGATCGTAGACGTAGCCTTCAATCATCCGGATTCCCAACCAATGTGGCTCCCTGATCAATAACCCAACCTGTAGGATCAGGTTGATCGCCCGGAATCGGATAGATTCCGTGGGCATACGAATCGGCGCCCCTCAGACTTGCATCGATGTTGTTGTGCGTGAAGGCCCCGTAGAACGCAGCTTTCGCGTTGCGGGTTGACGCCGATTGCCAGAGCCCCCAGTAGACATCTGCGTTCGTGTGGAACAAGTAGTCTGCCGTGAATCCGGCCTCAGTGAAATTGTAGCCGAATAGGTCCGGCAGAACTGCACCGTACATCTCGTTCTGGTTCATTGGACCGAGCATCACGCCAAGGTTGTTGGCGAAGTACACGTGAGTCAACGACCCCCATCCAAACCCAGCCGACACCCCTACGATAAGGAGGAGACTCACGCAAGCAAGTTTGAAGACCGAAGTGCGCATGATATACCTCCGCTATTGAATGTGTTATGGATACGGTGCCCCAGCAGGATCTTAATTGCCCCCCGCGGGGCGTCTTGAAATCAGTTGTGCTCAACGTGACGCTTGAGTGTCGAGCACCTGTGTGTGCATCCAATATCCGAAATGACCCGGTGCTCCGTGTCATCGAAATGTCAAAGTTCGGTTCAGAATTTGTAACCGATAGATTCTGCCACAGCGATGGTCAGCCAGCGGGTCGTCTTGGTGAGCTCTACGACGAAGAAATCAGAACAGGGTCCCCTGCGGTGGCCCGATGGCCGATAAAGCCATCGAACTCTCCGGTGTCGCAAATATAACGTGCAACCCCGAGAGAGTCAAATTGCTTTTTCGGAAAATCATCCACCGAAGGCTTAGGCCCTGGTAGATTCCGAGCTGCATGTTACCTATGTGTCTATCGCGAACAGGAGAAGCCGCAAGCTCGAAGGTATTCGACTGTTTCCCTTTAGTCTAGTCGGGAAACGCGGAAGGAACCTACAATAAACAATCGCGTGAATCATCTCTTTATAAGATCCGGGAAGCGGGCTACCAGATGGGTTTCCGGTACTCCCAGGGAGGAATGGGGTCATCCATCGACCAGAGGCCCCTTTTTGCTTTCCGGGCGGCTTCTTCGAGGCTCTTGAGTTTCTTGTCCCGCGGGGCGTACTTCTGAAACCACCAGGCTAGGCCTTCTTCCACGAGCAATTGGTTGAGGTTCCGTCCGTCAGCAAGGAATACTATACCCAGTGTCCGTCCGTACACATCCTTGCCCTTGGGTTGCACCTTCACATCTGTGCGGTAGCACAGAACTGAAACGCGCTTTCTCGCCGTCCTGTAGTAGTCCTGCCCACGCTCCGGAGAGTCAATGCCGAAGAATCTCACCCGAACCGGCCGTGAATCGACCAGTATGGTAATCGTGTCTCCATCTTCGATGCTGATGACACGACCGTTGATGTCCCCGGACACGAGGAAAAGGATCAAGAGTAATGTAGTCATGTCTCTTCAGGATATGGACCGCCAACAGCCCACCGGCCGCCCGGCCGTTCACGAAGGCTTATTCCTGCCGGCTACAGCCACGTACGGCTTCTGTAGGCCTCATAGTCGGCGCCGAAAGCAGCAGCCAGCACGGCTTCCTCCCGCCGGACTTGCGCCACCTGCACTATGACAAGTATCCCCCAGACCACCAGGAGAATGGGCATGCCAAGGAGTACGATTATTGCAGCGAGGAATAGATCAAGGAACAGATACATAGGATGCTGGATCTTTGCATATAAACCGGTCGTGACGAGGGCTTTCGCTTCAGGCGCTACTGAGAACGACTTCCCAAGGTGACTTCGGCTGATGATCATCAGGGCGAATGACGGCAGGCCAACAAGAATCCCGGCTACAAGTCGTTGATTTTCGCCCATTAAGGTGGCCGCATAGGCGAGAGCGGCAACAACTGCGGCCCCCGCGAGTCGGATTACTGTTCTGTCCACGGCTCGTTCTTGCCTCCTCTGTCATTCCGCATTGGTGGCGCGTGCTCTCTGTTTATTATCACTTCGCTACTGACTTGGGAACAGAATCAAAGCGATATTCGTTCTTGTGAAGTATGAGAAGAGACGGAAAAAGGCTCTCCAACTCACCCTTATCCCCACATCTACTGGAGGTACTCCATGAAACACCCGGCGTTCGTCCTGGGCGCTTCGTTGCTTGTATCCGCGGCGTTGCTGTCGAATTTATCCGGCTGTACAGCGAAGGCTCCTGCGACTTCGCAAGTCGAACGCGGAAAGTATCTTGTCATGGCCGGGGGCTGCAACGATTGTCACACACCGAAGGTCTTCACTCAGGCAGGTCCCATGTTCGACACGACCCGCCTACTCTCCGGCTATCGCTCGGGTACTGAGCTTCCTCCTTTTCCGAAGGGTGTGATCGGGCCTGACAAGTGGGGCGCCGTCACGAATAACGAACTCACCGCATGGTATGGACCCTGGGGTGTCAGTTTCGCATACAATCTGACCCCGGACATGCAGACCGGAATCGGCGGCTGGACAGAGGATATGTTCATCCGGACCCTCCGGGATGGCAAATTCATGGGAATGTCGCGACCCATTCTTCCGCCGATGCCATGGCAGACAATCGGACAGATGACCGACGATGATCTGAAAGCCATGTTCGCGTATTTGAAGTCTCTGCCGCCCATCACCAACAAGATACCCGATCCTATACCACCGGTGCAGGAGTAGCGACTCTCCACGAGGTCGTGCAGCTATCAGGGACGCCCGGACGGTCGGCGAACGTCACATGCCCCCGACCACCCGGGCCCTCTATCCTACTTTGGATCTGTACGAATCCTCCTGGAAATATCTCTGATCGAACCAGTGCTTTGCAGAAGCTCAGGCAGGTACTCCGTGGATGCCACAAAAGTCCAGAGGTACGCAACAATTGAGTAGATATTGCCGGTGGTGAAATCATCGAGGTCGATGGCAATATAAAGAACAACGAGAAAGATAGCCAGCAAACAGACCCGTATGGCGCCGAAATTGAGGGCTCCCCAGTTTGCGATCGCCTGCTCGTTGGCTGCGGCCTTTGTGTAGTGCTGACGTATCGCATCCACATTCTGCGTGGAAAAGATCTCGTAGGTTTCCTCGCGTCCATCATGCAAATCTTGTTGCCGGACAGAAACCCTCCGATTGTAGAGGAGTGACATCCCGATGAGGGGCGGGATAACGAGTGCGCATGTAAGTGCAATCCGCCAATCGAAGAAAAAGAGGGCAATGACCGCTCCACCAATAGCTATGGCCTGTTCGATGATTTCAGGTAGACGGTACTGCAGGAATGTCATATACTCACGGGAGAGTTCTGCACGTGCCGCAGTCCGTGAGACGCTCAGATTCCGTTCGATGCCGATGCGGGCCACTTCAGTGGCGATGTTGGTGAACATGCGCAGGTAGATTCGCTGATCAAGTGACCGTCGCAGCGCGCCCACGCCGGAGTTCACCAGAAAGACCCCGATCCAGATGGAAAGCGGAAGAACGAATGCTGCCGCACCTGGCGAAATTGACTTATCTATGAACGCATCGATGACGTTACCGAACACTGTCGGCTCGATGATCCAGGCGACATTCTCAATTGCGACGAGGGCAATCGAGAGGAGGATGCCTTTCCGGTGCTTGAGAAACAGTTTTGTAAGGTCCATAGTTTGCTTCCCCTACGTGCCGGGGGAACCGCCCGCCGTCAGATCATCTCACTTGAGTGCCGGGGGAACCACCCGCCGTCAGATCATCTCACTTGGGTGCCAAGGGAACCGCCCGCCGTCAGACCATCTCAATTGAGCGCCGTGGGAACCGCCCGCGGTCAGATCATCTCACTTGGGTGCCAAGGGAACCGCCCGCCGTCAGATCATCTCACTGGTGCGAAGGGACTCGCATGCCCGGCCCTCATGTCACTGCTTGAACGATGCAATCTCCTCCTCGAGCGCGGCGCGGACCGGGGTGTAGCTGATGCCCAATTCCCTCTCCGCTTTGTGTCCGTCTGCACTGAAGCCCACCTGCATAGTTCTCATTTTGTCGGTGGACAGCCCCCACAATGGTTCCCTTTTCAAAACATTTGCCACTCCCGTCAGAATCGCTGCATTCAGTATCGTCAATGAGTCGGGGAGATGCATCCGAGGCGGGGGTACACCTGAGATCTCACGGACCATCTGGTTGACCTCCGCGAAGCTAATTCGCTCGTTGCCCGCGAGATACTTTTCACCGATGTTCCCCGGTTTCTCCGCTGCCCGGACAATGACTTCAGCGACGTCTTTTACATGCACAAAAGTCAGATACGAGTCATTGAATACGGTGGCAGGCATACGCCGGTGGATCAAATCGTTGATATACCTGCCTGTGGCCTTGTGATCGCCGGCCCCGAGTACTGCGGCCGGATACACGACCACCACGGGCAAGCCCCTGGTCCTGTAAAGCTCCCACACGATCTGCTCTCCGTCATATTTTGTTCTGGCATAGTCGCTGTAGCGGACCTTCCCCACCTTGCTCTCCTCCGTAAACGGACAGTCCTCCGGCTTGCCATAAGTCACTACCGTACTCACATGAATGACTTTCACCACCTTGCTGTCCAGAGCACATTCCATCACGTTGCGCGTGCCATCGACGTTGACCACTTTGAACAGATGGGCATCCGGTGCCCAGAAATCGTACAGACCGGCCAGATGAAAGACCCAATCGCAACCTTTCATCCCTTCGAGAAGTGATGCCTTATCAGTAATATCGCCCCTGACCAGGGTAGCACCCAGCGACTTTAGATGTTCGGTCGCGGTCGAGGTTTTTCTGACCAGGCAGCGCATCGTATGTTCGGTCTCCGACAACCGTTTCACGAGATTGGTGCCGACAAATCCGGTCGCACCGGTGATGAATATTTTCATGGTAGACCTCCTTCCGATTGTGCGCCGTCACGTACCCACTCGAGTTTTACCTCCGCCTCTGCTAGAGCCGGACGGTTTCAATGCCTTGATACCATGGCTGCCTATGCTGACTGACAAGTTTGCAGTAAACTCCGATTGATGAGGTCGTTGTCAGTTCGCGTTGAGGAGATCATCGCGAATTGATTTCTGCACTCGATACGAGATGTCGCCGGCGACATCTCTGGAGCAGGGGGGAGAACGGCCGGCCATCAGGCGTTCTTCTTCTCGTCCCAGTGAAACAGATGCATCATCCGGTGCAGGGACGGTGCGAGGATGAGACCTACCGCCACGAGAAATACCAGTCCTGCATACAGTGCATACAGACCCGCAAAGAGTTTTCCGCCGGCCGTCTGTGGAGATTCCACGGGCCCCATTCCGCCAAGCAGCATGGCGGCGTTGAGAAAAGCATCACGCCACTCCAGACCCTCGTAATGGTGGTAGCCAACCATTCCAAGGAACAAGGAGGCAGCAATCAACGCTACGGAAATCAACGCATGCATGAAGAGGCGTCGCACAAAGTGGCGCCGTGGGATGGGCTTTTGATAACGCGATTCGTACATGTGTTAGCTTCCGGATAATGTGTCGCCAGTGAACTGCGGGGAGTCCGGCTCACCATCGGAGCCGTCTTCAGACAGCAGCAGCAAGCACGCTCACGTCCAGCGGAATCCCCTTTTACGATGCCAGCGCCTTGAGAAGTCTGTACATGAATTCCACGCCCTCATAGAATTCCTTCACACCAAGGCGTTCATCTTTCCCATGGGCCCGCACATCATTCATGTCCGCAAACATCCCCGAGATACCATACACCGGGATACCCGCGCCGCGAAGCTGCCGTCCATCCGAGGCGCCGGCGGACATCGTTGGCGTGACCACAACGCCGGGCCACATCGAAGCTACGAGTCGATCAACCGTGTCCAGAATATCTTTGCGCAGAGGTGAGCGGGGGCTGAGAATCGAAGCATGGGTACGGGTGATGGTGATCTGCGTATCCGCGACAACGGATTTCAGCGTGGCCATGACGTTTTCCGGCGTATCGTCGGGAAGCATCCGGCAATTCACATTTGCACGCGCCATCTGCGGCAGTGCATTCTCAGCATGCCCGGCACTTAACATTGTCGCAACACAGGTTGTGCGCATCAGCGCGTTGTAGTTCGGTGAGGCGTTTGCCAGGCGATTGGCAGCGTCTGTGTCGACCGGCACATTCCTCATTGCCAGCATGTCGGCTTTCATCTGACCGGTTTCCCGGATCGCGGATCGTTCGAAATACAGCCGAGTGGTTTCGTTCAGGCGTATCGGAAAGTCAAGCCTGGCCAGGCGCATTAGTGCACCGGCGAGCCGGTAGATTGCATTGTCCTTCACGGGGAGAGCACTGTGACCGCCTTTGTTTCGTGCTTCCAGCGTGTAGTCCATGTAGATTTTCTCGCTGGTCTGGATCCCCATCATGATGTGCTTCCCGTTCTTGATGTCGCCTCCCCCTCCGTCGGGGTTAATGCAGTACTCCGCATCGATGAGGTCCCGCCGGTTGGCAATCAGCCATTGAATGCCGTTTGCATCGCCGTTCTCCTCGTCTTCCGTGAGTGCAACGATGATGTCGCGGTTCGGGATGAACCCTTCCTGTTTGAGCCGGATCAGATTCGCGACGAGATCCGCATCCTCGCATTTCATGTCGGTTGTGCCACGCCCATAGAAGTAGCCGCCGGTTTCGAGGAATGTAAAGGGATCGCTCGACCAATCCTTCCGAAGGGCTTCCACCACATCGAGGTGTCCGATAAAAAGAAGCGGACGGTAGATGCCTTTGCCCCGGTAGCGCACGACCAGGTTCATATGTTGCGGTTGAGGTCCGACGACATGCACGTCGCTCTCAGGAAAACCGGCCGATCTCAACCGTGCGGCCATTGCCTCCGCGGCCTTCGTGCTCCCGGCATTCACCGTTGTGTTGATCTCGATCAATTCGCGGAAGATGTCGCGGGCGAGCAGTTGATGGGCGGTGAGGCCCTGGGGGTCTTTCGAGGTCTGCGCAGAGAGGTTTGCGGGGCCGGCGGTGGCGGCCATGGCCGCCAGGCACGATAGAGTGAACAGAATCCTTTTCATTGTACTCGACCTCCAGGCGGGTCATCCCGGCCAACTGAAGGAATCATAATCGACCGGCATTCTCACATAAACCACTTTTTCTGGCCGTACACCGCATCGCCAAAATCACGCATAAACTTCATGTCGTCTTCGCTGAGCGGGCCCTGTTGCACTGCGGCGACGTTTTCCCGCAGCTGGCGTTCGCTCCGTGGAGCTGTCCAAGTGGAATGCACGTGTGGATTCGAGAGGACGAACCTGTAGCATTCCCCCGCCGTCGGGATGCGGCCCTCTTTGGGCCAGCCTTTCGGACGACGCAGAAGAGCGGTCCACCGGGTAGCTGTGTAACTGATGACGCCCGGGTTATGTGCCGCGAGATGCGGGAAAATATCCCGTTCGGCTCCTCGATGTGCGGCGTTGTAGCGCAGCATCAAGGCATCCACAGCGCCCTCTTCGGCCAGCGTGCCGAGGAACGTACGGTTGTGGCAGCTGAGACCGATCGCGCGCACCTTTCCTTCTTCCTTCAGTTTCAACAGATCATGGCGCACGGCAGGCGTGAATTCAGCCGGCTTCATCACACCAAGGAAGAGGAATACATCGATGTAGTCGGTGCCGAACTGTCTGAGGCGCTTCTCGAACGTTTTTCGAACATCCTGTGCGCGCCAGATATAGTTGTAGGCGCCGGTCACGAGAACGATCTTGTCGCGCCGCGACGACATCAGATCCCGCAGTGCACGGGTCATTTGCAGATCGAAGCCGTATGCGAAAAAGAGGTTGATGCCCTCATCGGCGGCGGCGTACACGGTTTTCTTGCCGGGCCAATAGGAGGCGGAGAGGCCGAGCGGGGTTACGTGGAGACCGGTATTGCCCAACGGCCGGAGCTGGAATGCGGATGGCATGGTGCACTCCCTTTGCCTGGTGATCAGTGCCGCCGTAAGTTACGCGAAATCTTGTGAAAATCCATCAACGTCCCGGTCTGGACGCGTGTGCAACGCGTGCCACCGACTCAATGGCAATAGCTGCAACCGCAGATCCATAGTCCAGATCGATATTAGACATGTTGTCTTTAGTATCGTGGTAGCCGGTCCGGCTGATGTCATAGTTTTCCATGAAGAGCACAACGGGCACGCCCACATCGGAGAAGATCTGTCCGTCGGTATTGAAGAGCGAGCTCCGGGGGTCGCGCGGAACACGGACTTCATCGTGGAGTGAAGGGTGCCTGGCTATTTTCGGCAGTGTGGTGCCATCGGGGCTTCGCCGGCCGCGTTTGAGGCCACGGCGCTCAGGACTCCGATTCCATTCCTTCGATTTGCTGTTCCAGATCATTGTGGCGAGGTGAGCCTTATGTGCCAGCCAGTAGGAGCCACGGCTCAGGCCGGGAGAAATTTGAAACACATCGCGGTTACTGGGACGGTTGTGGGCAATCATGTCAAGTACAAAGGCGCCCTCGATCTTCACATTGGAGAGATCCAATGACTTTTTACCGGTGATCTTGAATTTCAAGGTTCCCGTCACCAGCCTCTCTGCGAGGTTCCGCGCCCCCATGCAGTCCGAAGGGAATTCCTCGCCCGTGAGGTGCACCAGCCAGATGTCTGACTCAAGCTGGCCGGCCTTGCTCATTTCCATGAATATCGGTGCGGCAAGCATGAGGGCTGCGGTGGCCGAATGGTTGTCATCAGCACCGGCAGCGGCGATGCGGGCCAGTTTTCCTCCACGCTCCTTGTAGTACACATCCTCCATATAGGCAGTGTCATAGTGATCAGCCATGATGACCGCCCTGCTATGGTCTTTGCCGGGAATAACAACGAGGAGATTGCGTTCACGGGCCTTACCAGGTTGATTGGCCAGCCACCCTTTCATCCAGGGGAAATCGAAATCGGTGCTCCATTGAAACGGGAGTTCACCCGCAAGAGCCTTGCCTTCCAGTCCATGCCGCGCAATGATCCTCCGGTAATATGCGAGGAGCCAGTCGCCAAGCGCTTCCAGATCACGCTTCCGGTGTTTTCGCATCTTCCGTGAGGGTGGGTCGTCCACGCAATCAGCGTTGTCCTTGTTGAGAAAACGTCCGGTTGCCAGCCGCTCGATGGTCTTCCAGTATTCGGTCTCGAATTTGCGGGTGGCGGTTTTCTGATACGTCAGCGGTTCGGGGAGAGGGTCCAGGGAAACATCGCTTGCAGGAAGAATGATTTTTCTTAGTGTATCGTGAACAAGGGTCCCGTATCCTCCCCGGGCATTCCACTCAGCGGACTGTTGAAGCCACTCATCAAGGCTTTGATCCTTCGGGAGGTTCACGATACTCCTCGCAAAATCCGGGAACAGGATCTTGTGACCGAGGAAATCCCAGACTTCGATCAGCTTGTGCGCGTTGAGTGCCAGCTGGTAATCGCGATGCTCATAGACCTCGTTGTAGCCGCGTGAGGTCGCAATCATTTCGGGACGGCAGCGGAGTTCGGGCCAGAGCTCAACCGGTGGTGTTGGGCGCGCGGCGCGCGGATTGGTTCCCGTCAGATATCCGAGCGGCGGATTAGAAAGGAGTTGCGGCTTCTTCGATTTCCTATCGAGGTATGCCACCAATGGCATATGCCAGAACACTTCGTACTTTCCGACCACCATGGGTGGAAAGTAGAAGCGGTAGCCAAACGTGCCCCCGGCTGCGATTGTTTCAGCCGCCCGCATCAATTCTTTCCGCCCGGCTCGAGGGCCATCGAGGAGCAGTTCATAACGGTCCGTCCAGACATGTGCGTTGCGGGCCATCGGTTTGTTATAGAGGTCAACGTCAACCGGATCACAGCTGAACAGCACGCGGGCAACCCGGTCTTCCCGGCCGAACACAGCCAGATCGTCCATGTGCCGTTCCACCCTTTCCCAGCGGTGTGTCCGTCTGTAGGTGTTTCCCGGTTCAACCTTTGCCGGGGGTGCGCCTTCCCGGGGCTCGTGCATCCATCCCGATTGCGGGATGCGCAGGCCTCGCGTTGCCTCATGTCGTTCGCACACCCTGAGGAGCGGGATCTGTGTTGCCAGCGGAAGATCATGCTCCAGACCGATAATTGGCGGTACCCCCCAGAATATCAAGCTCCCCGGGAACGGCAAGAGGTGAAGGCCTCCTGTCGTATATGCCTTCCGGATTGCCTCTGGCAGTGAACCGAACGGACGGAAGGTCAGGATGTACTTCACTCCGTCAAGTGTGTCACCGTCGCGCATCACGAAGGGCTTTGTCCAGGACGGCAGCGGATCCTGTCGCCAGCGTTCGTAGATAGTGTGACCCGAGCCTGGCAATATGCGGAACCCGGCGCGACGCAGGTCTGTCAGCCGCTCCGGTGACTCATCATAGACGGTTCGAAGCAGGCGGCGGATGAAATCAACAGCGTACTCGCGGGGTCGTTCGCGGCCCGGTGCCTCATAGAAGCTTTTCCAGAAGGCGCGGTCCGGCCCCTGGTCACTCCCACCGAAGAATGTCCAACGCACGCGGCCTTTGTCGTCCTGTGTGCGCGACAGCGCCAGGGGGAGGAATGTCACAAACCGTTCATGCCTCCGGGCGCCCGGGAGTGCAGCGAGCTCCTCCGGCCAGTACTGGTTCCCCTGCACCATGGTCTTGCTGACTCCCTCGGTGGACTGATTCCGGTCGAGGCGCTGCAGAGCAGAGAGCACCTGCTGGGCGACAATTTCCATTCCGGGACGCAATTCCGATGTTTGCTCCCGCTCACTCACCAGCCAGGCGTAGGGGTTCCCCGGATCTCGTGGTGCAGGGTGGTCTGCGTCATACGGCCGCCATCCGATCCTTGGTGACGGCATGAACTCGGAGTAGGCCGGAATGGAAAAGTTAAAATCTCTTCGATCCCTGGGAAGGTCAGTGAGTAGTCGTTGCCAGCCGTGCCTGGTCATAGCGAGATCTCCCGAACAGTTTGCTAAACTTAGCAGATCGGCGTGGGAAACACAACCCCACCCGCGCTGCTTGGAAATCCATCGGATTGCATTGAATCGGCTCGACTCCGTCTCAGATCACAGAGATACGGCTGGATTCCCCCTCACTTCAGCAAACCCAACTCCCCTTCCAATCGCTTGATCTCAACTGTGATCGGATCGAGCTGTTTCTCCCGCATTTTCACAAGATCCTCCCGCTTTGTACCTTTTTCCATCATCGAGAGCATGCTGAAGACCTTGCGGTATTCCAGACGCAATTCCGCAATGCGTTTTTCGATATCGCTCCTGGTTGTCATGGCCGCTCCTCCTTGCCGGAGTATACGACATATTTGTCGTATTGGCAAGAGCCGTTCCCTTGACTCTGAGCGGGAACCTGTTTTAATGGAGAGAAATCAACCGCGAAGGCACATCATGCTACAAGAGATCTGGGAACCTGACCTGACGGTTCTGTTCGTTGGCAGTGCTGTGGAGGAGGTCTCGGACACGCTTGGCTTCCACTACCTTCACCCCAGAAATCGCTTCTGGGAGCTGCTTGAGATTGGCGGAATCACGCCCGAACGAATTATCACCGCTTCGGAGCGCAAGGCTCTGACAGTCGGTCACGCGCGCGGAAACCTGAGCGATCCCATTCGTTCGATGTTCATACAAAAGAAGACGTCCCAGCTGTTGAAACTTGGAATCGGGCTCACGTACTTGAACTGTCGTGTGATTGCCGCCAATGACAAAGACAAGGCCGCCAGACCTACTGAAGAAGACATCCAACAATTCGCCGGCAGGGTCGTAAAGCTAAACTCGAAGATACTGGCATTCGTGACCAATACCGATCTTTTTGTCGAATTGTTCCAGAGTCGCTTTCCTGACGTCACACCCACACTTGGCCTGCAGTCATTCAAGATGGGCAACTCCGAGGTATGGCTTCTTGGTGCACCGGGCACGATGCTTCGCGGGGAGACGCTCACCAAGCAAGAAGATGCATTCTTTGCCCTGGGGGAACGGATGGGAACCTAAAGGAAGGAACCGCGAAGGAGTAGCTCCCCTTGATCCAGTATTTCGGAGACCGCCGCACTCGTGCCTCTTCAACATGTTGATTCAGTGCAACGAGGGGCACAGTGCTCGTTCCAGCTGCCGGAGTCGTGATGCTCTTTACCATTAGTCTGTCAGAACGGCACTACTCCCTTCTGTTCATCTACTCTGAAAGTACTTCACGCATTCATTCTCTCTTCCCCGTACAACGCGTTTGCCCTTCAACGCACCGCGTGATTCCGTGACGACGGTGCACTGGTTTTCGCCTTTCCCCTTTTCATAATACACCACAACCCAATCGTCCGTCTTGCCAAGCTTATGAGCTGTTTCGGTATTGGAAAACATCACGGTGAACTTGTACCCTTTGTGCTCTTTGGCCATGAGCGGCAGCCATGCCTTGCCCTCGGGATTCAGCTTTTTCGGGGCAATCTTTTTGAGCTTGCCGGCTGCGGCTTTGCTGCGATACTCCTCATCGATCTCCAGCACCAGCTCAAGGGGGATGTCAATCGGTTTTTCAAACGTGTGTTTGATATCCTTCACCGCTTCAGCCGGTACTTCCTTCTCGAGCGTCTGAAGAAGTTCCACTTCGCCCTTCTCGACGTACTCCCCGATGAGGCCAGCGATCTTCTCACCTATCCCCTTGATGCCGGTGAGGGCACTCACGTCGTTGCCGAAAATCAGCTTCGCAATGGATTGTTTCGCATCGCGGGCGGATTGTGCGGCGGTACGATAGCTGCGTATGCGGAAGGGATTGTCCTGCTTGGCCGCCAATAGATCGGCTATACGGTCGAGAAGATCGCCGATCTCTTTGTTCGTGGCGGGTTTTCGTGGCATGGTTGCCTCCGGGGTTAGTTCACACCCGCTTGCATCATCTTATCGGTTGATGAAATGCGCTGGACAAATTCAGATGGAGGGGGCCAAACACACCAGAAGCCAAGACCGCGACAATCGCAACAGGTACCGCGATCGCAACAATGGTACTGCCTGTATCGAATTGTTCCACGTTTACCTGATTGAGATCATCGTCCCAAACCATACCGTCGAAAGCCTCGCCTGACATATCCTTTCGACGTTCCCCCTTGACCTCGTAACCCGTACCCAGCCAATGATGATTACCAGCAGAGGATGTTTCCTTCGAACCATCCTGGAGAAGGAACGTGACTGCAGCATTATCAGGTGCTGAGCCATCTCCGCCTATGCTGCTCCCATTCAGGATGTAGAGAGTGGAAATATCTGTCATCTTGAGCGTATCTACCGACACTTGCGGCGTTCCACGCACAAACTCTCCCTTGACCTGATATCCTCCTTCTTTTCGCTGATAGTCACCGACCTCTGACTTGATGCACGATCCGTCACGAAGGCAGAAGAACATAGTTTCCTCGCAAAACGCCGCTTCGTCTCGTGAAATCGGTCCCTGGGTATAGCACCCAATCGAGATCAGGGAAATCGATATGACGACGCAAATGAGCTTCATGGCACGTCCTCCGTTGCTTTTCTGAGGTTTCGAGTGCAAGCAACTGCCGGACGCAATATCGCCTTATCAGAGGAGATGGCTGTCACGGTTCTGTCATGAAGCTATCACAGATTCGCCATTCCCTTCGCTCTAGTCTGCCACTTTGTCTTTGAGCAACCACGTAAGGATGAGTATGACAATAGCCACTGCCGCTGTTGTGGGCTGCATCCAGGACACGTAGCCGATGATTGACAGCTGCACCGCGAGCCACACGAACACGATTATGACTGAGGCAAAGGCTGCTGTCCGGGCAATACGGAGACGGGCAAATACAGCGATACATGCGAAGAGAAAGGATCCACCCACAGCGACGAAAAGGACAAGGCCGGGAATGAAGTAGCTGTGGAAAGGACTCCCTTCAAGCCACTCGAGGGGGACGCCTTCAGCACCCGACAGCCCGAAGTAACCGCCTGCGAAACCATTCAAAGCGGCGAAAGCAAGCAGAGAGCCCAGCACATTGCGCGTAAGCTTCTGGGGAGAATTTGACATGAGATCGCTTTCCCTACCTTCCTGGGATTCGGTGATCTGGCGTTGTGGCACTGCCGCCCGATCGCCTTCCGGCAAGCTGAATGATATCGGGGACCTCCAGTATCTTCTTCGGATATCCCACCGTGACTGTATGAATCATCGCAAGTCCCATTTCCTCCAATGTGCAGGCATTCTTTGGAGACAGCGCCTTCACCAGGGGGTATAGGAATCCCACCGCTTTAAAGAGTCTCTGTCAAATTCTTCTGACCGGAATTCGGTTTCAGCAGTCCCGGCCTGAACAGATAGACTGCTTTGAACGGAAGTCTTGCGAGATGGTTCTCTGTTCTCCCTTTCACACGTGCCCACATAAGGCGTCCATGCTCGGAGCTATCGGTGCCCGCACCCGACACGTAGCAGAATGTCATTTCGGGATTCAGTCGAGAAAGCGTCGTAGCCACATGCATCGTGAGGTCGTATGTGGTCCGGGTATAATCCTGCTCATTCATTCCCACGGAAGAAACCCCAAGGCAGAAGAAGCATGCATGATACCCCGTGAGTTGTCCTTCAATCGAAGCGAAGTCAAAGAAATCCTGGTGTATCAGTTCCTTCAATTTGCTATGTACAATTCCGCAGGGTTTCCGACCTACAACCAGCACAGATTCCACGTCATCGTGTTTGAGGGCTTCGATGAGAACACCCTCCCCGACCATCCCCGAAGCACCGAGTACTACTGTCCTGATCTTCATCTGTTATTTCATCCTCACTTTATCCATTTACTCAATACGTTGAGTAAATTTACTCAATGCAATGAGTAAAGTCAGGGAAAAAAACCGTCGGGAAATCGCCAGCAAATGGGGTTTTCGATTGCTCGAAGTGGGGCCGGAGGTGGTCTCGTGTTCATGTCAGGCAAGAGACCGCGAGTTCGAGTCTCGTCCACACCGCGGTTTTGAAGTGAAAAACGGCAATTTCCCTCCGCCGACTCTCCAGCGGGCGCATACACTTGACCGTTAGTGACAATTTAGTGAGAAGTTGGATATATTTATCTGAAACAACAAGAAAGACCAAGATCATGGTTTCAAATATTCAAACTGAAAAAGCTGAAATGTTCTTGAAATTTCACCAAGACAAAGAAATTTTAGTTCTGTTAAACTCATGGGACATCGGAAGTTCTAAATTGATAGAAGCATGTGGCTATAAAGCAATCGCAACAACAAGCATGGGAATAGCTGCCTCTTTAGGTTATCCTGACTGCCAGGTAATACAATTGTCAGAAATGATTGAAGCTATAACGGGGATCGTGAATGGAGTACAAGTTCCGGTAACCGTGGATATAGAAGCCGGATATGGAAATAACTTAAATGAAATAATTGATTCGGTTACAAAGATCATTGCAACAGGAATTGTCGGAATAAACATTGAAGACAGTATTGATGTGAATCCAGTATTAATTGACGAGATGGAATTTTGTGAAAGAATATCAGCTATTCGTGCATTGTCAGATTCACTGGGCTTTCATTTGGTAATTAATGCGAGGACTGATTCATTCTATACTTCATCAGGTTCGCCACGAGAAAAATTATCTGAATCAATAAAGCGTGGCAATAAATACCGGGAAGCAGGCGCAGACTGCATATTTGTTCAGCCTGTATGGGAAAGAGAAACGATTTCAACACTGGTTAAGGAAATCAATGCCCCAATCAACATTCTTTCAAACCCTGGGATTGGGGCAGGACTACCTCCATCTGTTCGAGAACTGCAGGATTTAGGTGTCGCCCGTTTAAGCCTAGGTTCAAGTTTGATGAAAGCTACTTTAGCTTTAATCAAGAAAGTTGCTGACGAACTATCAGAAAAAGGAACTTACAATATTTTGCTAGATACTCTAACACCGCTCCCCGATGCAGCATTGGCCTACAAAATGGCAATAGGGTTAAATAAATGAAGAACAGCCTGTTCCCGTCCCACAATTCGCGTTTGACAATCTGCTTGTTTTGTACTACTATGTCGCCGACTCCTTACTTACAGCAACTGTCATGTCCACACTCGTTGGTCAGACGGTTTCTCATTACAAGATCCTCGAGCACCTCGGCGGCGGAGGCATGGGCGTCGTCTACAAAGCCCAGGACCTTAAGCTCGACCGTCTGGTAGCCCTCAAGTTTCTCCCTCCCGATCTCACGCGCGACCCTGAGGCCAAGGAGCGTTTCGTCCACGAGGCCAAAGCCGCTTCCGCACTCCAGCATAACAATATCTGCACCGTCCACGACATCGACGAATCCACCGACGGGCAGCTATTCATCGTCATGGACTTCTACGAGGGAGAGACGCTCAAGAAGAGGATAGGGCGAGGCCCTCTATCGATCCGCGACGCCGTTGATATCGCCATCCAGCTCGCCCAGGGCCTCACGAAAGCCCATGAGCACGGGATTGTCCACCGGGACATCAAGCCGGCGAACGTCATGATCACCTCCGACGGCGTGGCCAAGATCGTCGACTTTGGGCTGGCGAAACTCTCCGGGCGGACGATGCTCACGAAAACGGGCTCCACGCTCGGCACTGCGGCATACATGTCGCCCGAGCAGACCCGGGGTGAACCAGCCGATCAGAGAACCGACATCTGGTCCTTGGGAGTTGTTCTCTATGAGATGCTCACCGGCAAGCGGCCGTTCGATGCGGAATACGAGAACGCCCTTATGTACTCGATCGTCAATGCCGAGCCTGAACATATCACGGCACTCCGGACCGGCGTCCCAATGGAGCTCGAACGCATTATCGGCAAGTGCATGGCGAAAACTCCGAAAGACCGTTACCAGCACGCCGACGAGCTCATCGTTGACCTCCGTACCAGTTGCCCCACTGCCACGTCGTCGCCTTCGGGATCGCCGGGAGCAGCAGTTGCCCGAGGTCGACGGATGCGGACGCGTCTGATCCTCAGTGTCACAGCCCTGATTGTGGTGGCTGTCTGCGCGTGGTTCTTCCTGACAAAGCCCTCCGGCGAGATGAGGGAGCTCCGCAGGAAATCGATCGCGGTGCTTCCTTTCAGTCCGTTCGGCCGAACGTTCGATGACACAGTCTTCGCTGATGGAATCCACGACGATATCCTCACGCAGCTCTCCAAGATCAGCGGGCTGCGCGTTATTGCCCGGACCTCCATGGTACTCTACCGGGATTCGAAGAAGACACCGCGCCAGATCGGAGACGATCTCGACGTTGGGTATCTGCTCGAGGGAAGCACACGCCGCTCCGGAGGTAAGATCCGCATCACGGCCCAGCTGATCAAGACAGCGGACGAGGGGCACCTATGGGCGGAGACCTACGACAGAAATGATGCGGACGTGTTTGCCGTGCAAAGTGACATTGCCCAGCGGATCTCCTCATCGATGGAGGCAGTCCTTTCACCGGCTGAGAAGGCAGCGGTGGAAGAGATCCCCACACGGAGCACAGAGGCCTACAACTACTATCTTCAGGGAAAACATTACTGGGAAAACTACTATGATAGCGCGGGGAATGCGAAAGCCGCTGAGTTCTTTGAGAAGGCGGCAGAGAAGGATCCCACATTTACGCAGGCGTTCGCGATGGCTGCGGTAGCCAACGACGCAGTGCATGCTTTCTTCGGGGATCATACCACTGGGCGAATCGCGAGGATCACCTCAGCGCTCAAGAGCGCACGCCTCCTCAACCCTGATGATCCAGTCGTTCATTACGCACAAGGCCTATACATCCTTGACCTCGACACTGCTCGAGGAAAGATGGAGCGCGCCAGGTTGGCAATGGCGGAATTCCAAGAAGGACTGAAGACCCGTCCCAATTGGTATGACCTCCATTACAGTGTGGCCGATCTCCAGCGGCTCGAAGGGGCATGGCCGGAGGCGCGCGAATCAATCAGAAAGGCCTTCTCGCTGAATCCGCTGGGCCTGGCTCCGGAATGGGGTCCATGGAGTGCGTCCCGCTGGCTCCGGGACTGGGACGTTGCCAGGGAAGAGATTGACGAATACATTGCACGGCATCCCGATGATCTGGAAGGCTATTGGGACAAGATGCGCATACTCATTGGTGGATTTGGAGATCTTGAGGGCGCACGGGCCGTTCTTGAATATGGAATGAAGTTGCCTCTGAATCAGGGTCGAGATCGACGTTTTCTTATCACACCCAACGATCTCTGGATCGTGAAATACTATCAAGGGAAATACCAGGAGGCTCTTGCGTGTCTGGCGGCACAGCCCGGCGATGATATCACCGCGCACTGGACCCGTTGGATCCGGAAAGGCATGACCTATGTTGCCCTAAATCAGCGTGCGACTGCGATGGCCTGTTTTGACTCAGCACTCTCATATACAGACCTACTTCCGGCAGGATTTCGGAAGTATTATCGCACTGGAATCGCGCTGGCATGGCGTGGCCATCATGAGAGGGCGGCGCTGGAGTTTGAGAAAGCAAGCAAGGGCGAGCTTTGGTGGCCTCAAAGAAAAGAGCTTGAAGAAGCACAGGCGCAGGCAGCCGTATTGGCCGCCGATACCGACCAGGCGCTAAACCTGCTTGAACAACTCATCCCGATGCCTGGATATCTGACCGTCTGGGATCTTCGACTCGACCCTTTGTACAACCCCCTCGGGAGCAATCGCCGGTTTCAAGCACTTCTTGCCAAGTACAAGTGAATTCCATCACGATAAGGGTTCTGCGGGACCCCCGTCCGCCCCGCACCAATTGAATGTGCAACGAAGCCCGGCACCGTCGGGCCTTTTCGTTTCTTGCGGGGCAAACCCGGACCTCGCCCAGTCCCTCCCGTCAATCGCGTTTGACTATCCACTTGTTATGAGCTAACTTACCTCCGTCACTCTTCCTGAAGGAACTGTCATGGCTACACTCGTTGGTCAGACGGTTTCTCACTACAAGATCCTGGAGCACCTCGGCGGCGGAGGAATGGGCGTTGTCTACAAAGCCCAGGACCTCAAGCTCGACCGCCCCGTCGCGCTGAAGTTCCTCCCTCCCGACCTTACGCGCGACCCCGAAGCAAAGCAGCGATTTGTTCAAGAGGCCAAGGCCGCCTCAACCCTACAACAGAGTAACATTTGCGTCGTTTACGATATCGATGAAACTGCTGATGAGCAGATGTTCATCAGCATGGAGTACCTCGAAGGTGAGACGCTCAAGAAGAAGATCGAGCGCGGACCGCTGAAGATCGAAGAAGCGATCGATATCGCCACCCAAATTGCGCAGGGTCTCACCAAGGCCCACGGACACGGCATCATCCACCGCGATATCAAGCCCGCCAACATCATGATGACGAACGATGGCGTGGCCAAGATCGTCGATTTCGGGCTGGCGAAACTCTCCGGGCAATGCAGACTGACGCGGACTGGATCGACAGTCGGGACAGTGGCGTACATGTCGCCAGAGCAGTTCCGCACCGGGGAGGTTGATCACCGGAGTGACATCTTCTCCCTCGGAGTGGTCTTGTACGAATTGGTAACATCCCGCCTCCCCTTCCGCGGAGAGTTCGAGGCCGCAGTGAGCTATTCTGTCCTCAACGACCGACCGTTGCCGGTCTCGTCGTTTAGAGAGGGTGTGCCGCCGGCGCTCGAGCAGGTTATTGCCCGCTGTCTTGAGAAGGAGACGATTAGGCGCTACCAATCAACCGAAGAGATCACAGCAGACCTCAGAAGCGTGGCGCGGGATCTAGCAGGCCCGGTTGAGAGACGCCCGGTGAAGTCCGGCGTGTGGAGGGCTCTCGCGAGACCTTCGATCTGGGTGCCGACCGCTCTCGGCATAATAGCCATTGCTGTACTGCTGTATGTTCTTTTCCCCCGATCACCTTCTCCCTCTCTGTCGGGCAAATCCATCGCCGTGCTCCCATTCCAGAATCTGAGCGACAGCAAGGAGGATGAGTATTTCAGCGATGGCATCACCGACGACATCATTGCACAGCTCTCCAAAATCACCGATCTAAAGGTCATTTCGCGTACCTCGGTCATGCAGTATAAGGGCAGCACAAAGAGCGTTCGCGAAATCGGGAAGGACCTCGGCGTTGCCACGGTGCTTGAAGGCAGCGTAAGACGCTCGGGCAACGACCTCCGCATCGTGGCACAGCTTATCGATGCCAACAATGAAGGACATCTCTGGGTCGAGACCTATAACCGAACGCTGACCGAGGTGTTTGCCATACAGAGTGACGTCGCCCAGCAGATCGCCGCCGCACTGCAGGCGAAGCTTTCTCCTGTTGAGAAGAGCCGCATCGAAAAGCAACAGACGGAGAACACGGAGGCGTATCAGCTATACCTCAAAGGGAGGTTCTACTGGAACAAGAGGCGCGTCGATCACATTGAAACTGCCATTGAGTACTTCACGCAGGCAATCGAGAAGGATCCCGGCTACGGGCTGGCGTACGCAGGACTGGCATCCTCCTACGTGCTCTTCCCGTCATACGGGCTCTCCCCCGTGGAATGGTACACCAAGGCCCGCACCGCAGCTCAAAGGGCACTGGAGATCGATCCCACGCTGGTAGAGGCGCATGCGGTGCTGGGACTCCTTGCCGAAGATAGTGACTTCGACTGGCGGGGGGCGGAGCATCATTTCCGAAGGGCAATTGAGCTCGACCCAAATTACCCCACAGCACGCCAGTGGTACGCCGGCATGCTCATGTACACCGGCAGGCTTGATGAAGCGCTCGCCGAGGTCAACCGAGCACAGGAACTGGATCCGCTTTCACTCATCATCAACATGGCGCTCGGTGATGCCCTGTATCTGATGCGCCACTACGATAGGGCACTGGCGCAATACCAGAACACACTCGCCCTGGACCAGACCTTCGCGTGGGCCTACATCGGCCTGGGGGAAGTGTATGTAGCCCTGGGAAGATCTCACGAGGCGATCGCGGCGTTCAGGAAGTCAGACAGCCTCGGCAGCGGATCCCCAGTGGGACTTGCCTACCTCGGCCGCGCGTACATCAGCGCCGGGAGGAGGGATGACGCCCGGAGGATACTCGACTCGCTTCTGCAGTTCGAACGGCAAGGGTATGCTGTCTCTACAGGGATTGGATATCTTTACTTCCAGCTCGGGGAAAAGGAGAAGGGACTTGCGTGGCTCGAGAAGGCGTACCAGGCACGGGAGCCCGAACTCCTCTATCTCGCGGTGGATCCATCCCTGGAGAGTGTTCGCTCGGACTCGAGATGTGTTGCCTTGCTGAAGAAGATGGGTCTTCGTGACTGAACATCACACTTTTCCGGCGGTGGCGCAGTGCTCCAGCAGCCTGGTCTAGAGTGTGCTTGACCAATATCGCTATGGAAGATGGTTCACCGGGAGATGACAGGGGTCGAGGCATTTCGGCAAAGGCCAACGTCCAGGCACGGTCGTAACTCATTGAGGTCAACTGGGGTCCTTGCTATTCCGTTTCCAGACTACTTCATGACAACCATTTGTTTTGTCTGAACACACCCTCCGGACTGAATGGTGTAGAAATAGACTGCGCTTGGGAGAGCGCTTGCATCAAAATGTATTTCGTGATAGCCAGCTTCCAGTTCTCTATTGATGAGTGTCTTTACAGCTCTACCAAGAAGATCGTAAAGAGTTAGTGTTGTTCGTCCCCGTTGCGCCAAAGCAAACGCTATTGTTGTCGTCGGGTTGAAGGGGTTAGGATAGTTCTGACTTATAGAAAATTCTTCTGGCGTTCCCGCTTCTTCTTGTGACATCCGTTGTAGCAAAAGTGAAACTCGACACATCGCTCCACGGCCCGGATCCAGCAACATTGCTGGCCTGAACCTGCCAGTAGTACTGTCCTCCTTCCGAATGCCCCGAAAAGATCTCGACTGTGTCTGATGTTGTAGCTGACCTGAATACCCTGTTGGGTGTTTGCATTGCGGTTACCCGGATGAAGTATTGATCAGCGTCCTGTACTCTGTTCCATGTATATCTTGCACCGCCGGGTTGATCTTGAATCGGTGCGGCGTTGACTAACTGCGGTTTCGCCGGTGCAGCTACTGTGATGAATCTCCATACATTGCTCCAGAGACCCACACCGGCAATACTTTTCACTTTGACACGCCAGAAGTATTGTTTGCCTTTGACGAGGCCGGTGAAAGTCTTTACTGTATCACTGCCTGTCGAATCACTTCTCGCAAGGGCTTTGAATTCCGAATCCGAGGATACCTGGATAAGATACTGTGTGACGCCTTGTACCTTGCTCCACCGAAACGTAATAGTTGTATCCAGGCCTGATTGAAGATCCGCAGGATAGCGCAATGATGTCCATTCAATGAGAGATGTACCGGCAGAAAGTGTCGGAGTGGTCCACGTAATCCATGGGGAAAGGTCGGTACCATACGGAGTGGTAGCGATGTTCGTATTCACCGCGGCATTCCCAAGAAGAAACTTTTCCACAAAAGCCTCAACGTCCGGCATCTGGCTGCTCGGAACAACGCAGTGCGCGTGTCCCCCAACAATGGAAAAACCGAACCTCTCGGGGACGCCAAGAGTATTATAGATTTGCTGCACGGCCCTACTATTGACGTAACACGACGGATTTGACAGCCATGTATAGTCCGGGTTTGCCGTAACGTACAAGGCACGAGGCGCGCACATTGCACATAACTCATGATGATCCAGCGGCAGCTTTGAAACATTGGTGCCGGAAAATTGGAACATCCCCTCACTGAACCACTGATGACTGGTGGCACCTAGAGTTTCCACGCTTCCCGCTGGTTCGGTCTGCGAGTAACGCCACGAGGTGGCGCCACCGCCACCCGACTCCTGGGCAATGGTGAGCGCAATACGCTCGTCGAACGCCCCCGCAAAGAGTGCCATTTTGCCTGCATAGGAGCAACCAGTGACCGCTATGTGCTTCAGATCTATGGGGAGATCATTTTGAACCAGCTCCAAACCATCAATTATGCGACTGACCCCCCAGGCCCAAGCGCTGTATTGTCCCGTATTGTCAATCGTAAGCTGAGGCCCATAAAGTACGTAGTAGGGGTCCGAATCTTGCGGGCTGTTGTACGTCGTTACCTGATTATGGCTGAAGGTGATTTGTGCAATATTGCGACTGCTAAATATAGTAGATGGTATACTGCCACTGGGACTATTCATACCGATCACTGCAGCGAAGGGTCCCCTCCCCGCCGGGAGGGTGACCTGTGAAGTCAGCGTGAGCGTTTTGCCGTTCACAGTCACATTCACTGTGAGCACGCCCCCGGAATAATTTGCTGTTATGGTATCCGGACGAACCGGCTTTGGACCGATCTCATAATGCTGGATCTGGGCGCCGATCTCAGCACGCCGGTACCGCCAATCGGAGAAGTGCGAAATGCGACCTCTGCCATCGAACCATGCAAATGGGTCGGGCAGTGCCTGGATGAAAGGGAGTTGGCTGAACGAAGGGAAAGCCGGCGTCGGGTAGTCAGCACCCGTATTCTCAAATTGATAGACGAACGGCATTATTCCTTGAGCTAATGCATCAACGAACGCATAGCTGCTCAATAGAACTGTCAATAGGACTATTCTTGTTCTCATCACCGCGTCAATATTTGAACTCAAGCCCGAGCTGTTGGAAGACGAAAGCGTAGACATCCGCCTGTTGCGCCACGTAGTCATTCAGGCTTGTCCCGATCCCGTGCCCGGCATTCGAACTGGTGCGGAGAAGAATGGGTAGGCCGGAAGCGGTGGCGGCCTGCAGCCGGGCCGTCATCTTACGCGAATTGGCCGGATCCACACGGCCGTCATTATCACCGGTCAGTAACAGAACCGCCGGGTACTTCGTCCCGTCAACCACGTGGTGGTACGGGGAATATGCATACAGCGCCTTGAACTGGTCGGGGTTCTTGACGCTCCCGTACTCGGTGACGTTGAACTCGCCGTTTGGGAAGAGCTCGACGCGCAGCATGTCATAGATCCCCACGTAACTCACGACTGCCCGGAACAGTTCCGGGTGCTGCGTGAGGGCAGCACCCATCAGAAGCCCTCCATTGCTTCCACCCATGATCACAAGGCGTGATGGACTTGTATACTTCTGATCGATGAGCCATTTGGCGCACGCGGTGAAGTCATCGAAGACGGTCTGCTTCTTCGTCAGGTTGGCCGACCTGTGCCACTCCTCCCCGTATTCTCCCCCTCCCCGAAGATTTGTTGTGACATAGATCCCGCCGTTGTCGAACCAGAATCTCATGTCCGACTCATAGGAGGGATCCTCATTGATCCCGTACCCTCCGTACCCGTAGAGGATCGTGGGATTGTTGCCGTCTAGCGGTGTCCCCCTCTTCTTCAGGATATTCATCGGAACGCGGATACCGTCCTTCGAAACAGCGAAATCCCTCGACACTTCGATGTCACTCATGTCGACGCGCACAGGTCTGGCAAGAGCGGTCTTTGCGGCCCGGTGGTTGACCGCATCATACCGATAATACGTCAGGGGTGTTGTGTAGGTCTGGACACTGTAGAGAATGTCATCCCCGTCGAGCCCGACCATCCCTCCGACTGAAGCGATCGAATCGGCAGGGAGCACATCGAGAATGTTCCCCCGGAGATCGAACGCCACCACGCGTTCCGGCCCCCCGAGGATCTGCTGCACATAGATCCTGCTTTTTGTGGGAAGCAAGGAGAGCATCGACCACTCCCCTTCTTTCACAAGCGGAGCCGGCTGCGCGGAGCGCCTGCCGTCGATCCGTACAGCCACGATCTGACCCCTGGGAGCATTCTTGCGCGACAGCATGTACAGCGTCCCATCGGGACCGAATGCGGTTGCCTTGACCTGGTCGGCGTACGTCGTGAGCTGAGTCCATTTTCCCCCGGGGCCCATGAGGTAGTGGGCAAAATCACCGCCATCCCCGTTGGCCACGGTAGCGAGGAGGAACTTCCCATCATCTGTGGAAGAGAGACGGATCTCGGCGATCCGCGGAAACTCCTTGCCGATGACATATGTGTCTCTACTGGCTGGAGTCCCGATCTTATGGAAGTACACCTGCTGGCAGAAGTTTGCATCTTCCTTTGGGCGCTCATTTCCCTGGGGGTAACGGGTGTAGTAGAAGCCCGAATTATCGGCATTCCACTCAATGGATCCGCCTCCAGTCGGATACTGCACGCGCGGAACGACATCATCCAGTCGCCTCCCGGTTTCGACATCGAAAATTGCGGCTGTTCCGTCTTCGCTCCCTTTCTCCGAGAGGGAAACCACGACCAGTTTGGCATCCCGTGAGGGGACGTACCAATCAATCGACGTTGTGCCTTCGGGATTCAAGACGTTCGGGTCGACGATGACTTTCTCCGTCGATGCATCCATGTACGACGGAAGCACGACCAGGAAGCGCTGGTTCTTCGGAGGCTGGCGCTTCATGGCGAAGAGTTTGCCGCGCCGGGTGAGCGAAGAATAGCTTGCGGAGGTATCAGCCAGAAGACTATTCAGTCTTTTGTAGAGCGGCTCCCAGGAGGGAAACTTGTCCAGAACGGAGCGGGTGTACGCATTCTGTGCGTCGTTCCATTTCCGCACTTCGGAATTCCCGAGGTCATCCAACCAACGGTAGTCATCGATGACGCTGGTCCCGTAGTACTCATCCGTAACCGGGTGTCTTTCGGTGGGCGGGAACGAGGGATGCCGGTCGCCCGTGCAGGCGAACCCGAAAAGCATCACTGCCGCCGAGAGACTGATCAGACTTATGCGAGGGTTCATACTTGCCTCACTGGACTTGAGAATGCGGTGAGATGCTGTGCCGGGTAACAATTACGGGAAATGGAGGAAAAAAGCAATATATCCCGCGTTTACCTTCGACCCACTTGCACATTACCTGTTAAAGCGGTATCTTGTTGTATGATTCTCGACTTCGGCGACCAGACGACGGAAGACCTCTTTAATGGCAGTGCTTCGAAGGCGGCTCGTCGCATCCCTGTCAGCCTATGGCCGATTGCCGTCCGAAAACTGGATATGCTGAATGCGGCGAGGGAGCTTCGAGACCTTCAGTCTCCACCAGGCAACCGCCTGGAGAAATTGAAGCGCTCGTTCGCCGGATTCCATAGTATCCGGGTCAATGACCAGTTTCGCATCGTTTTCCGATGGGTCGATGGAAATGCCCGGGACGTCAGAATCACAGACTATCATTGAGGACACGGCTATGATTCCGAACAAGCGAAGGCCAACACACCCGGGAAAGATTCTCCTCGAGGAGTTCCTTCTCCCCATGGGAATGACACAGGTTGAGCTTGCTGAGAAGATGGGGGTTCCCATCCAGCGCGTCAACACACTCATCAATGCCCGGCGGGATGTGACTGCTGAGACTGCAATTCTCCTTGGACGCGTCCTCAACACCTCGTCTGAGTTCTGGATGAACCTGCAAGTCGCATGCGATCTCTATGATGCACAGACCACGCTGACGCATGCCGCGTGACCTGACAGCCCGTGCTCCATGGTACCGCCCCTCCCCTTCCGCATGTCCAGCAGAATTCCAGAACGAAAATCGCCTCAGCAATGATCGTCGGGAAGAAGACTAAACCTGCCGATTTCTTCGGGTGCCGTCAAGGAGCTCTTGCAGATCAACACCGATGCAAAGATCGATCGCTTCACGAACACGCCGCATGAGCACGTGAAGTGATTTGGCCTGTGTGTGGCAACCTGGGAGTTCCGGAACGCTGGCCACATAGAAGCCTTCTGCGTCGCGTTCGATAACCACGGCAAACTCGCGTCTTTTCATCTTTGGCCTCCACACAAATGTAGTCCATTCCTGACTCTCGTGCGACACGGGCTCCGGGAGAGTCACTTCTGCAAGGCGTTGAAGGATCTACTTCAGCAACAAAGCTTTTCTCGTCTTGATATAGTCCCCCACCTGCAGCCTGTACAGATACACTCCACTTGCCATTCCGATCGCGTTCCAGGTAACCGTGTAGGTTCCGGGGTCCCTCATTTCGTTCACCAGCGTCGCCACCTCGCAGCCGAGGATGTCGTATACGCCGAGCTGCACCCACCTATTGCCTATTGCCTCGTGCCTACTGCCTATTCCCGGTACTGTGTAGCCTATCGTTGTACTCGGGTTGAAGGGATTGGGATAGTTCTGGGAGAGACTAAAGCTTTCAGGCGTTGTGCCGGCAACCTGCGGGACGCCGCTGGCCGTCCCGGGATCAGTGGCGAATTTCAGCCCCCAGACTCTGTTCCCTCTGTACAGCGCATTCGACTCGACATCGCAAATATTCACACTGAAATTGTACGCGGCATACTTTTGTAGTGCCTTGACGAGCAGTGGGTTTCTTCCCTTCTTGAGAATGACCGTTACGGTATCTTTGTAATTCTCTGTTCCCGCGAATGTCCTTGTCCCCGAGTAATTGTACACGACGACGCCATTCAGGTAGATCCTCAAAGCCTCATCAGAGCCCACCCAGAGCTCAGCCCCCCGATCCGCCGGAGCCAGGATATACGTAAACGCGTAACTCAGTACGTTGCTGGTGCTTGTGCCCGCGGCAGCGTAATAATCATTGAGCATGATCTGATCATTTATGAAATACACGGGTTGACTCCAACCGCCCCCTCCCGCTACAGGCGCTGCTGATGTTTCATTGGCAATGAACCCGCTGTCCATAGGATTCGCAATGCCGTCCGTCGAATAGGGGCCGTTCAAGAGCCATGTGCGATTGCTCTGTCCGTAGAGCCCACTCCATGTCTGGGGCTTCTTGAAAAGCCGCTTGGTCTGTTCGATGCTCGAACCCAGCACCGTGATGCTATCCGGGTTGTTTGTTCCCAATCCGACGCGCTCGGCAAGGGTGATGTGTTCAATATCGTCCGGGTTGAGCCCCATGACCCGGCAGCACACATGATCGACCGCCACTGGATCGTACCCGGCAATAATCGTGTTCATCTTCACCCGGTTCTTGATATTGATGTTGCTCGAATCGGACGTGTAGCTGGGCGACTTGTCGGTTTCAAGACACGCAAGCGCGTCCACAACCACGAACTTAATCCTGGCAAGCGTCGACAAATCTACAATTTCTTTGTCCTGCCAGTTGTATGGCGCCTGCACAAGGTGATGAAGCTTGTGTACACGGTTTTCCTGAAGCACACCGGTGGTCTTGTTGAACCCATAGCGTGTGCTGGGAGCGATACCTATCTGGTTCTTCAGCGCACAGGTGAATCCGGGTTCCTTGTGGATCTTCATAACGGGCACCGAGATGTATACGCTCGCGTGTGTGACGTCGCGGTGGAGGAAGTACTTCCCTGCCTGCAGCTGGGCGGATCCCCCTCCCGGCACAGTCACGGTGTCCAGTTCTGGCCACGGATCGGTGTCGGAATTGCCGTTGAGATTCGTAATCCGGAAGTTGATCCCCGCGGCAAGCGCTTCCGTTTTGAGAAGCTGATAGCCTGACACACCGAACAATTCCTTCCAGGCTCTCTGGCTCGTGCCAGAGGCCTTCTCAAAAGTTGTGAAGGGTCTGGGGGATCCGTCGCCGACGACAATGGCAATCTTTCCGTGATCGATCTCATCGATCAAATACACCAACGCCTTCACGACCCGGACATCGGTAACACCACCGCTCCCGCTTGAGTCAGCCTGGACAAGGTTGGGTTTGATCAGCACCGTGTCGCCACTCTTAACGACCCCGCTCAATCCTCCGGCGAGATCGACTGCCCGCCGGACCATCTGGGCTACTGTCTGGTAGGTTAGAGTTTCAGCGGTTACAGGACACGGATCGGCCAACACCGGATCATTCGACCGCACAATTGCGACTTTCGTTGCGGCGGGTGATTTCAGTGTCTCATCACGTGCGTCGAGGAACGACAGATGGCCCTCATGCTTCGTGTTATGTGCCCGGGTGAGATCCCACCAGATCCAAGCCGTCAAGGCAAGCACATAAAGCAGATATCGATAGTAGTGTCTTAAGAAATGCATAATAGTCGTTCACTCTCTTAAAAAAGAGAATACACGGCCCCCGCGAAGCAGGAGAAAAAGAATGTCAGGAGGACGTAGAAGAGAAGCACTTTCCCGCCCAGAAGGGATTTGAAGGCGTACAGGGTCTCCAATTTCGTGGCCGGACCTGCAATGAAGAAGGCCAGCATCGCCCCTTTGCTCATCCCCATCTCCATGAGCGTCTGGACGAAGGGAATCGCAGCCCCACCGCATGAATAGAACGGCACGCCAAGTGCAATGGCCATAAGTGTCCCCATCCGCGCATGCTCGCCCAGAAGATCCGCGACAACCTGGGGAGGGACGAGGGCCTTGACTGCCGCACTCAATAAAATTGACACGGAGAACACTTTCGCCGTGTATCGCGCGCTACTCCAGAAATCAGCAGCTATGGTCTTTGGGGGAGAGTGTGGCGTGTCCGCAACGTCGGCGCGCGGGTGAGGGAGCAACTTGAAACTATACATCACGGCCAGCCCAGCCGTGCCGCCGAGGATGACTGCAGTCACTGTTCTCACGACAGCCAATTCGATGCCAAGCTGTGTGGCCGTAAGAAAGAACACGCTCGGATTCATTAAAGGTGATGCAATGGCGAATGCCAGCACTGCACTGAAGGGAATGCCCGCCGGCATCAACGAAAGCCCGACCGGGATCGCGGCATAGGTCGGCAGCGGGGAGACTACTCCAATGATAGCAGCGGAAACAATGGTGAGAAGTTCACTGCGCGGGGAGAACGCCGGCTTCTTGCTTCTGAAATAACGTGTTGCCGCAACGCCAATGATGATGCTGATGACCAGGTAAGGACCGATCGTCAATAGAAGGTCAACCGCCTCTTTCAGGATCCTGAGAGTGTAGGTCCCTTCCAGCAAGTCCAGGATATAGTAATAGGCTTCGGACACGAATATAGTTCCTCCGCCTAAGATATGCAGAAATTACTCGCATTCAAACGTTCGATCAGATCTCACCGGAGAAGCAACATCTTTCGCACATCCGTCTTCTGGTCAGTCGCCAAACGGTAGAAGTAGATCCCCGACGCAATGTCTACCGCATCGAATTTTATCACGTAGTATCGTCCCGCCTCCGCCGTACCGTCAAACATCGTCGCGACCTCTGCCCCCAGCATATTGTACGCCTTCAGCACCGCCTTGCCCGTCGTCTCTACCGAAAACTTCAACTGTGTACTCGGATTGAACGGATTCGGATAATTCTGCAAGAGCTGTAGTACCCGCGGCGCCACTTCCGCAACATCCGTCAACGTCACCTGCACAATCACACCCTCAGTGTAGTGAATCGGCCCGTCCATGTCCTGTTGTTTCAACCGGTAGGTGTAAATGCCCGCCTTGGGGATGCTCCTGTCCACGTAACTGTACACCTGGGACTCGGATGTCGTGTTATGACCTTCAATGAAGGCACCGACCAGGTCGGCAAAGTCCGCGTCACCCTCCCCCTTGCGCTGCACAGTGTAGCCGAGGTTGTTCACCTCGCTCGATGTCTTCCACTCCAGCACCACGCCCCCCTTGCTTGCGTTGGCACTTCCCGCAAATGACACAAGAGTTACCGGGAGCGGATTGTTGTCCGGATTTATCCACGTGAAACTGCTCTTGATGGCCACCCCTGCGAAGTTGTAGGGCGAGCTGAACGTGGTGTTCCACGTAATCCCGGGACGCCCCGTCGGATTCACAATTGTGAAATTCAGCCGTCCGATGTGTGTCGCTGTTCCGGGAATATCCGAGCCTGTGCCCGAGGAGCTCTTTACAATGTCCAGACTCGCTCTCGGCACTACATTGCTCGCGCTCAGATCACTGTAGCTTGCGTTGCTCCCGTCGTCCCACCGCCCGTCCATCGCCGCATCCTTGCCGATAAACGTCAGCACAGCCGGGTCGTAATCGATGGCAAACACCGCATCTCCTAGTAAGGCCGTCGGTCCCGTGCTCGTCACTATGTACAGATCAACATGGAGCATTGCATAGTCCGGAATTAGTTGGACTGTGGCGACATACTCCTGACCGAACCCCAAACCACTAGCCAGAGACATTGTCATCAACATTAATCCTAATCGTCGCATTGCTATCTCCTTCGTCATGCCGGCAAGTGATGCTACGGTATTACGGAACATTTGTGCCGCGCAGATTATTCGCGCGAACAATCGTCAACTCATCCGACAGCACCACCGCATCGTCCATATTGACATCCGCTTTGTTGTACCCAGCCTGAAGGTTGTTCGTACGTATCACCGTCAGTTCGTCCGACAGCACAATGGCGCCTTCCGGCGTTACATCCCCCGCATACATCGCGTATATGCCCGGTGTCACCTCCACCATGGAAGCCAGGCCGTAAGCCATGCCAGCCGCCCTGAAGTCAGCCAGCCCGTTGACCGGGGTCAACCCGAAGTGATTCGCACTCATCACTGCCAGATGATTTCGATGTCTGAGCACAATATAGTAGAGCCCCTCCGCAACCCCCGGAAATCCCACGGGACTCAGCCCATCCAAGTCGACAATGAATCCATCCCTTTTCACGAAAGCAGCCCGTGTCGCAGTTGTGCTCGACGCGGCCGTGCCTGTACGTAGTTGCACCAGTACCCAGTCGACAACGTCTGCGGGGATGCTCGACACCGATTCCGTCCCGGCATAGTTCCACGGGGCAATGTTGTACGGCTGGGTCAACGGAATCGATCCTGCCGTCCGCAGTGCTGTCGACATCATCCCGGCGGCGAACGGGCCCTGCAGCAGGACCCGCGCATTGCAGCTCACCGGAGTTCTGCGGAATACTGCGCGAACGGCAATATCCAAGTCCACCAAATTGTCAAAAGTTGTACCATTCGTTGAAGAGTATGAATTTCCAGTGGCCGGAAGGGTGATGTCGACAGGAACTGTATATCCGTCTGACGCTCTCTGGAAGACCATTTTCACGTAGATGGGCACGTTTTGCGTTACATCAATTGCAGGTGAGAAATTCAACTCTACGAAACTCGTTATCCCCGGGGAAGCTCCTCCTACCGGACTACCTAATTGCCCTGACAACGTCTTTGAGGTGAAATTGGCATACGCAGTTGCAGTGATATTTGTATACCATCCCCCGTAGCTGAACACCCTCAGTCCTTCAAGTTTACCTGTAAAAGCAGGAGTACACCTCACCATCGCATATCCGGTAGGTGATATTGAAGACCCAATGAACCAACCGTTGAATGTTCTATAGAACTGCAGGGGATAGCCATAGTAAGTGGGGAGAACAGCCGCGGCTGTCATTGTAGCTCCAGATGCAGAGATGCTGGTTATTTCCACACCGCTCGCATTCGTATTCCAGAGCCTCGAGTTAGGTGTGGATGTTTGAGTCAAAGATGTATTACCTGTTGAACCAGGATAAGGATCTCCTGCGTCACCTCTGTTTGTATTTCCTGCCATTTGCTCCAAACCGTCAGCCTCATAAACCTTAACACCCAAGTGCGTATTGGTCACATTCACCCCATTAGAAGCCGGCCAGATATCAGCCAGATTCTTGTCCACATGATAAATCAACAACCCTGAGGTCGGCAGATTGAGATCAAATCCGGTCTGTTGTCTGTTCTCAATGAGCATATACTCATCGGACTTGTTGTTGTCCATCCAGATTTTGTAGGAAAATGAATTCGTTTCAGCCCTAGGGATACTCAATGCTTGACTTGACGCAACGACAGTTGGGTTTGTATATCCCAGAAGTTCTTTGCAGTAAGCAGACATGTGTGACGGCCTTTCGGGAGTGTATCCATTTCCGCCCCAGCTTCCGCCGGCCATCAAACACCAGTTACCTACACCTTGAGAACTTCCGTGTGAAGCGCCATCCGTATCATAAAGGTCAGGTAACCCAAGCATGTGTCCGTACTCGTGGCAAAACACTCCAATATCAACATGATTTGACCCGTACAGTTCCGGCATGATAATATACATGTTTATGGTTTTTCCATCGTACGTCCTCGAATACGGCGTGCTCAGACCACCTGTATGGGACCAAATGTACTGCGTCTGGCTGCCTTCTTCGGCGCCTCTACCGGAATGCACTATGAAGAGTCCGTCGACAGCACCGTCGCCATCGTTATCGTAGAGCGAGAAATCAACTCCGTTTGCTTCTGCTGCATCAACACATTGGCTTACAAGTTCCCTCACATGTGTCGAGTAATTCGCATTACTATATGCATAATAGGACGATGGCTGTGCAGCGGTAATCCAATCTTTGTAGTCTGCCTGTATCGAGACAGCCTCATATGACACGTCCTTATAGTACTTGCTCATGCCGCCAATCCCGTCTTTCCAACTGTCATTGTTTACCATATCTTGAAAGCTCGCGCTCGTTTGAGTCGCAACGAGATCCGAATACTGCACACACAAAATGAGGACATGCATTACCGCACTCTGCGGTTGCATCAACCCCTGAATACTCTTGTGAAGAGTATTGTCATCAACATATTTCTCCGTGCGGAAAGCCTGTTGTTTTTCGGCGATCACCTGTTGTGACTCTGTCAGATGCTTGGGGATACTCATCATCGTTTGATTCGGGGGCAGTTTGCTGCCGCCCTGCACTTTGTACGCACTCGGAATGAACCTGCCTTCGGGACTTAGTGTCGCATAGTACCAGTACTCATCGCTCCCTCTAATTACGACGTAGCCGTCCAGGGTCTCGGCATAGTTGTAGCGCTCATCGCCAAAGCCCACCACGCTGAAGGTTGTTCCGTCAGGTTGTGAGACGACAGTTGGTGTGCGCTTCGCCGGCATGGAAAAAAGGGAGGCGCTGCATAACATCAGGAGAAGTACTTTCTTCATGGCGGACAATCCTCAATTGGACCTGGTGCGATGGCCAATTGTAGGGAACCCGCCAGTCAATGTCAAATTGTCGCTTGGTGAATTGATTCCGTACCGAAAGGAGAAAATTTTAGGGCTGGCGTTGGATCAGATGGCAGCAGACATTTCGACCTACGGCTATCGGCCAGTTGCCCAGGTCATGGGACCCTCGTGAAGATCAGCCGGCCGGATGGGTTGTGATGACGGTGACATTCTTGATCTCTTCAATACCATAGGATGTGACAACTCCATCATCTGAACAGGACAGAGGAGAGCGAGCATAGCAGCCGTGGCAGGCAAAAGTCTCAAGGCAACTTCCCTCCCGTCCTAGCGACTCCTATCAATCCAAAACACAATTGTCCCGTTTGAAAGGCCCCAGGTCGACGGCCTTCCGAAAAACCGTCCGCTCATAACCCCGGATGTGTCCCAATCCTGAACCTTCAGGAGGCCTGTACGAATTGTGTCAATCCTCGTTCCGGGATAGTCCGGTTTGCTAACGATCCATGCATTTGTCAGAAAGGGAAGCTGGTTTGTCCCCCTGTTCACCAGACTAAAATGGCACTGAAAGACCATACCGCCGGTTGCGAAGTCCCGCCTGAGGTGGACTGTATCGCCGGATATGTCAGCCGTCCAGGTCCGGCGGAACCCCATGTAGTCGACAACGCTGGAGTCTTCCGCTGTAATGGGAGGCGTGATGTCATAGTTACGGACGGAGAGTGTCAGTGTGTCCGTTACCTCCGTCACTGTGAATGCCGGAGTCACACCGAACGGATCTGACCCAAGCGACACTGAAATGGGACCCGACACCGCGCCAAACGGGACTAAGGCATTGATGGTGGTTCCTGTGTCGCAGTTGGCCATCAACGCCCAATCGGCACCCCGGAAATAGACCAGATACGAATAGGTCGCCACGAAATGAGCATCCAGGATTGTGATGCGACTTCCGATTTTCCCATCGTTTGGCTTGACCGTTGGAGAAAACAGCTTTGAGATCTCTTCCGGGGGCACAACGGCGGAGCCATCGTCCGAACAACTCATTAGAACGAGTGCACACGTCAGGGCAACGCCGAATGCAAACCGAGAGGTCTTATTCATGTCCGAGTTCACTACGAAATCCAAAGAAGCACATCTTTGACCTTGCCCCTATTGATCTCGCTCATGGAGTCGATCTAGAAAAGAACCCCTTACCCTCAACGGGACACTGTCACGCTGAACCACACGGAATTCCTGGGTGGATCATTCGGCAACCAACCTTGTCGCTCGACCAGTTCAACGGCGCACTGACCTGGTTTTGTTCCTCGGAAATAAAACGTCTCGACAGTCATGCCCCCACACAAGTTCCAGTTGCCGCTTTTCGGCCGATAGCTCGTGCTGTCCAATTGAAAGACGGCTGGATCGCTGATCTTGTGATACCAGGAGTATCCGGCATCGGCATTCAAGTCCAACTCCAACACAAATGAACCGTTGGGTTTGAGGAAGATACTTTTGCCATTGACAGATGAGCCCGACGGTGCTTCAGAATCCACGGGCACGCCAAGATCGCAACCGGAGAATAGCAGGACGAGCAACAGCAGAGTGTGGATGGTTTCCGATGAATGTCTCATATCAAGACGCCCCCCTTTCCTCCGCAATCTTCGCTTTGTGCAGCCGGTCAAATCGACCCGGCGAGAACCCCGGGGTTCTCATATGATGTCAAATCGATATATTCGTCCTGTAAAGGTTAGAGCCCAGCAGGTGGACTGATCAACCAAACAGATGTCCACAAATAGGGCATGAGGTAATGCGAGCTGATAGGTCCAGTGTTCCCCTCCGTCTTCCGTGTAGAGAATCCCAGCAGAACTCGCCCCCCATCCAACGCGGTCATTCAAAAATGCGACTGCCCTGATGAACTCATTCTCGGGAGTTCGTTGAACAGTCCATGTCTTCCCCGCATCCGTTGTGCAGATCACAGGCGTCGGATGGACGACAGTCCCGCCGAGGCCCGTAGTCCCCGCAATCCATCCCTTGAATCGGTTGACGAAACAGATATCATCAAAAATTGCAACGACCTGGGAACCGTAGTCGAGAGAGTCGAGCAATAGTGACTTCCAGTTGTTCCCGGCATCTGTCGTATGCAATACCACCCTGTTCGTAGCGGTTGCCCATCCTTCCTGAGAATCCAGGAACTGAACCGATGTGATGCCCCAGCTTGTACCGCTGACTTGCGGGACCCATGTCGAGCCCCCGTTTTCGGTGTGCAGTATCCCACCGAAATTGTCCACCACCCATCCCGCATTTTCGTCGACGAATGACATGGCCATGAATGTTCTGCGAGATTCGCCGGCGGGTCGATGCCACGTCCATGTAGCTCCGCCATCCGTGCTGACTCCGAGCGAGTTGTCCGCCCCTCCAATCCAACCTTTTTGCGGACCAGGATAGTCTACCCAACCTTTCCGCGGATTCGGGAAGTTGACACACTTCAGAGAGACAAGCGTTCCACTTTGTTGAGCGTGCCATGAATTCCCGCCATCGCTCGTGATGAGAACTCTCCCGGAGTCGCCGACGGCCCATCCGTTGTTCCGGTCAGCAAACCACAGGCCGTTGAAATAGCCCGTTTGAGCTTCGCGAACCAGCTTCCACTCGCTCAGTGTCGGATCCGGCCCCGTAAGACGCGAGCATCCTGCGCTCAGCACCAACAGGCCGATACACAGAAGGATCTTCGTCGTGTGATTCACTTGCGACATGACGTCAAATACCCCTATCTGGTCTGAAAAAGGTAAAGTGTGTCCAGATTAGGGATGGAGAACGCCAAACACTTGTATCGCCCGAATGAGGGGACGCCCAAACCGTATGTGAATTGAACAAGCCAGGCATCTCTCCCATTGAATGTCGCTCTCTCGGCATAGGTAGGCAAGATATACTCCCCGGGATTCTTGCAGCCGGCCCGCGTCAGTATTTTATCCATGATCGACACATCTTCGCGCAGCGCGGTAATCCTGGCGAGCATGTTGTCGACGAGATGCGTCCTTCGCTGCTCGGTATAGTTCTTGCTGAACGCCGAAGCGATATTGTGCAATGAGACGGTGTCCGGGAAGAGTTTTCGAAGGCTTTCGTGGTCGTAATTCGTAGTCGACACCCTGACGGTCACTTCAACGCCGTCTGCGACATCTATCGGACCGAGGTCATTGCACCTCACGGAAATAAAGAGGAGGAAAGTCAAGACACCCAGGATGCCGGCAGACGGTTTCAATGAATTAGGCTCCTACTATCAAAACGCACAAGTCGGCCCTATCCCCTAATCCACGCCGAGGTCCTTTGTCGTTTTCCGAACCCAGCGTGGAGCCGAATCGGTCTTCTGCCTGAGTATCAGATTCAGCTGGCCGGTATGATGCTGGACGTGCCGCATGTTGTAGAGCAGAAGCTCCGCCACACTGAGTTCCAGCCAGCTGAAGCCGCAACGTCGGTTCGCTAGCTCTTCTGTCAGGGCTGCAATAGTTGCACGACATTTTTCGCGCCCATGCTCCAGGTACTTCTGCAGCTCGTCTTTCGTGTACACCCGGTCGGGTAACAATCCGCGCTCATCGAGTTCGTCGAGCGTGAAGGGAGAGGGAGGTGAAAACCCAGTCTCAGATTCGGATAAGTAGCAGTCCAGATAGAAGAGTGTGTGGAACGCCACGTACCAGAACTCCGGCTGCTTGGAACGATCCCCCCAGACCGCTTCGGGGCATACGCGCATTGCGTTTTCCAGCATATCGATCGCTGCCCCGAATTGCTGCCAGATCAGTGTCTTCCAGGTCGTGTCCACTTGAGGCTCCTTTTTAGCGTGCTCAGAACCACCGATGTCAGAAAGGTTTCCGTCACGTCGGATGAGTGACGGCTTTCCGCTCAGTGAGGAGTACTCCGATGAATCCCAGCGCAAGAAGGAACTCGATCGCTGCGGTCACAAGAATACCCGATCCTGCGCGCCCAGCGGTGAATTCGTAGACTCCAAGTACGACCAAGAATGACAATGCGACCAGCGTTCCGGCACTAAGAGCCTTGCGGGCAACCGACACGGGCGCGGACCTGGCAAGGAAATACATGAGCGAAAGACCAAGATAAACTCCCCCTATTCGTCTCCCAACCAGTAGAACGCTGTCCGTAGGCTCGAGTTGCCAGCGTCCCAACACGAGCGATCCGGCGAACAGGTACCCAACACCGAGCACCAAAGTAACAATGCCTGTAATGACTGCCATGGTCTTGAAGTTCATGGCGTCTCCTTTCGATTCTGCTTTGACGGCTGACCTGTGCTGACGTCTGAGAGTACTCACAAACTACGAGATTGTCAATTCCGTGAATGGCAGTCCTTCACCGTTTGTCCTTTACCGATCCTCAGGGGGGCATCTCAGGGGGGCATCTCGGGGGATGGCATCTCGGGGGATGGCATCCCCGCAGAGCGTTTCTTGCATTTCACGATCCCGATGCATATTATTTCCGCATAGGCACTCCACACTCGACTCACAATCCGCGCCGGATCCCCATGAAAACCCTCATCTGTTTCACTGCCCTACTGCTCATCTCGGCACCATTACAGGCCCAGTCACCGGTCAAAAAGGACCTCATGAAGCTCCTGGGCGAGGTTCCAACTCCTCCCCCCAATGCAAAGGAAGCCTATCGCGGGGTGACCTGTGAAGAATCGGCCATGAACACTCTGACGTGCACCGCCGCAAAGAAATTTGAGGCTGTCGACGCCCAGCTCAAAGAAATCGAGGCCAAATACAAGGCACAGGAGGCTGAGCTAAAGGGCGCCGTGCCCCCGGGCATGTCACCGGACCTTGCGAAGCGGGCACAGGATCCGGAGTTCAAGAAGAAAATGAAGGGCATGAGCAAGGAAGAGAAGATGAAGATGGCGATGGAGATGATGGGCTCCGGGCAGGTGGCCGCCCCCACCGTGGAACCAGAACCTCCTGCAGTGAAAAGCGCGGTTGACGAGTTGTTCAAAATAAATGCCGGAACCCAGGAGGAGTACAATCGGTCGGTCGCTGAACAGGAGGCTGACCGGAAAGCGGAACAGGAGTACCTCGCGGCGCATCAGCAGGTCGGCACCTGGGAAGCCGATGCGATTGCCAAGCTCCCCAGAATCAGCAGCGGAGAAATGAGCGCCCCTGACCCCGCCCAGGTGAAGGTAGTCCGCCTGAAGGCCAACGATCGTCACATCAGCGTAGTGGACCGGCGTCTCGCGCAACTCAGCAAAGAGTGGCCCGCGCGGAAGGCGCACATCACCGCCCGCTACGGCGTATTCCACGAAAAACTCGTTGCGGCGGACTATGCTGCAGGGGCAAAGAATTTCTCGACCAGGAAGACCCTCTCCGACGTACAGATAACTTTGTTGACGTCCATCGGCGGGATCGCGCAGCAGTCACGCCATGCCTATGAGGAAGCAGCACACTGGGTGGCTCTTCGCAAGCAGATCGAAAAGGAATGATCCTCAGGGTCCGGTGATGAATACCGGGCCCTTCTGTTCAACTTCATCAACCAGCGTCTATCGGACGAGGAGGAGCTTCTTCGTGTCAATATATGGGCCTGCTCCGTTCTTGGAGTCTCGCCCGACGGCGGAGTCCAGAGGGCGGATCTGCATCCTACACAGGTAGACGCCGCTTGCGAGCCCCGACGCATCGAACTTCAACTTGTGCACCCCCGCCTCCTTGCTCTCATCCACCAACACCGAGACCTCCCGACCGAGAATGTCGTAAACGACGAGCCGCACCATGCCGGCCACCGGCAACTGATAGCTGATGACTGTCGTCGGATTGAACGGGTTGGGGTAGTTCTGTGCCAGCATGTACTCTGAAGGCGTGCCCGCAACGCCCCCCGGGGCCGAGGAAAGTGGGCTGGACCATCCCTGCCGCCATTGGACATCTTTCTGGTTGCCGTTGTTCTTGTTGGGTGACCTGTCCGCCACCAGGCTCCCGCTACCCTCATCGAAACGCCAGTTACCTACGAGGCCGGCTTCGTCTCCACGAAGTGTATCATGCATTGCGGCTTGTATTTCCGACTGCGTTCTGGCTATGTTCCAGATTCTCAGCTCGTCGATCATTCCATCAAACGTCCGCGTGCGGTCGCTGTTGTTTCCGATGACGAGCGGACTGGAAGAACTGCTAATCAGGGGTCCATTGATTGGATCGGGCACATTGAGATTCTGTGGAATTCCGTTGACGTAGACCTTCAGATCGCTCGTGGTCCCGGAGTAGCTGGCGGCAATGTGCTGCCAGTCGTTGAGCGTGATCGAGCCGAGTGAGGTGTTCGTTCTTGAGCTGGTGCCATTGGAGTGATCGATGCTGACCACCAGCATTCCGCCGGTCTCGAGGAAAACGAGAAGATTGTTCTTGTTGATGACCCTGCCGAAGCCGCTCCCCGCTTCTCCCCATCCGATGGGATGGATCCAGGCTTCGACCGTGAATGCGCTCGTCACATTAAGGCTCGCGGCCGCCGGGACATCAACATAACTGTTCTTGCCGTCGAACTTGAGCGAGCTGTTGCCGTCGAAGACATGTACAAAACCATCCCTCGTCCGCTCCGAAAAGGAAGCCCCTCCCCCTGACCGCAGTTTCACGGTGTAGGTGCCCGGTGATGCGTAAAGGTGGTTGGGGTTCTGAGTCGTTGCGTCCATCATTCCGTCGTTCTCAAAGTCCCATTCCCAGGCTGTCACAGGAAGGTTTGACACTGTCCCGTCATTGAACGTGACAGAGAGCGGCGCATGCCCTGTAGCCACGGCAGAACGGAAATCCGCGACCAGGTAGTCGAGATCGACCTGCAGGCCAAAAAACCGGGCTACTTTAAGCAGGAGTCCGTACCGGTTGCTCAACGTGTCTTTGTCGACGAGTTCCGCGAGCGCGTAGGAAGAATAGAAGGTCTTTTGCCCGAAGCTCCCCTCATTCTGCACTGCAACTGTCCCGTAGCCTGTCTCTACAAATGCAGCGACCGCGGTTCCGGTGGGGGTGAATCGTCCAATGTAACTAAACGCGGTCTGGTTCGACGCAGTGAACGTCATGCCCGCTGTCAGCGCGTTCGGCTGGCCTACGAGGGCCGACAAGGGCGATTTCGCAGCCGTTCCCACGTTCAGTCCGGTGAGTCCGAAGAGTCCCACCAGAGTGGGGTCGTCGTCCTGATCGGCGGTCAACGAACCGCTCCCTTCCAGATAGACTTTTCCTCCACCCTGCAGGTAGCTCTTCACGGTGACGGCCATGCTATCGTCGAACAGGCGCAGAAAGCTCCCGACTGTTCCGTAGGAGAGGAACGCCGCGCTGAATCCTTCGAGAGTTGTGGGGAACGAGTTGGAGTACACCACCGGTACTCCCTTCGATTCGAAGAGGTCGGCTGTGAATCGCCCGCTGAAGTCTCGAGCCTCGGGAATGGCCTCCCAAACGAAGACCCCTGGACCTGAAACAAACACAGGTACCTCAAGCGAGCTCCCGTAAGCGACAGGCACATCCGAGGCCACCTGAAGGATCAATGAGGATGTGTGAGAGTGGGCCGTAGGCGAGACGAGCACTTGAAACGTATGTTCCAATTGGGAATTCCCATCAGGGGCGATGGAATCGACGGCCACCGGGTTCAGGATCTGGAACGCAGAATCAGCGGACGTAAGAGTGAACGTCGCATTGTTCGTGGAAACGAGATGCGCGAAGTTCCTGATCGTGAATTGGAACGAAGCCGTGTCACCCGGAATTAAGGTTCGAACGTACCTAATGTTGAAGTACTGAGGGCCCGGGACAAGATCCAACCTCAACGCTTGCTGCATTGTGGCCGTTGTTTCGCTCAGCGCCCGAAAGGCATTGATTCGCCCGGCACCGAGGGGGACACTGTTGACGGATGATATATCATCTGCAGTGGCAAGGAGCTGCCGGATGATGCGATCATTGTCCCACGTCGGCCGGTACGATTTGATCAGCCCCAGCAGGCCCGCTACGAGGGGACCTGCCATTGATGTTCCCTGTTCGCGAATATATGTGCCATTCGGTCCCGCACTCAGGATCCCACCGTCATTCATCGATGAAAGCATCCCCCCCGGAGCGGCGATGTCTACAGCGATCCCGTAGGTTGAGTATGTGGCCCTTCGGTCATCAACTCCTACGCTTGCGACTGAGATGACATGTGGATAGGCTGAAGGATATTGGAGGAATGCGTTGTTCTCGTTGCCGGCGGAGGCCACGAAGATGGCTCCCAGACCATGCACGTATGCGACCACATCTTCTCCGAATCGCGTATAGGTCGGACTCCCCCAGCTGTTATTGATGATGTGCGCTCCGTTTTCCACGGCATATACGACCCCGTCGTACGGGTTGGGCAGATTGCTGCCATTCCACGAGCTGATCGGCATCACCTTCACGTTCCAGCTGATGCTCGCAATGCCGCTTCCATTATTCGTTACACCGGCAGCAATGCCTGCGACATGAGTTCCGTGGGCCTGACCGGTGTTGGGATCATTGTCATCGCCGTAGACATCCCAACCTATCAGATCATCGCGGCGCCCGTTGCCATCGTCATCTACGCCGTTCAGATCCCCCGGGTCCATTATCCATCTCGTTCCGTTGAATTCCAGCGTCCGGCCGTCGTGATCTGCATCCTCCCCTTTGTTCTGCCAAATATTCTCCGCGAGGTCCGGATGATACCATTCCGTGCCGGCATCAACTACGGCAACGACGATCACGGAGTCGCCGAGGTCCCCTTTGTGAATAGCCCAGGCCTGTTCGGCCTGAATTTGCGGGAGATGCTGAAGTTGCGCGTAGAGTGAGTCGTTCGGGATGTCATCAGGATAAAAACACGGGATCGGTTCCGCATACTCGATTCCTGGATCGGCTCCGAAGGCTTCCACAACTTCACGAAGGTTTTGTACAGGAGGGAACGATATGCGGCTGATGCGGGAGAGGTCCGGGAGGTTGGGTCCGGTCCGGACGCGCGATTGGTGAAACATCCGCTCAACCGCTGTCACCCGGTAGCGCGCGCACAGCGCATCGACAGAGGGAACGCCAGTCAGTGCAATACTCCCCGGTTTTGCCAGGCCGCCTATCACCTGCCTGAACTTGACGGCAATGACGCCACTCTGGTAGAGCGGCCTTCCCCTCTCGTCTTTCGCAACAGAGTTATCCTGAGAGAGGGCAGGCCCATCCGCCAGAAAGAACAGAAAGCCACAGAAGACTCCCCATCGACAGTTCACGTGCAGCATGACACACCTCCTTTGGAAATCCGCGGAAATTGGGAGTGAGTTCTGCCATCGATGACAGTGGCAAGAGTGAGGAGATCGGAACAAGAAATCGGGATGAAGGCGTTCGTGAACCGACGAATATATAGAGAAGACGGACGCAGAACGATTTCTTGAGGGACAGCTGGGGAAACGGTATTGCCCGCGCGGTAAGACCTTCTTTTCGGCTACCCCTTGTGGAGGTACGATTCGTCAAGAACGATAGCCCGTTGAGCACAGATCCTTTCGAGATTGCCTGTGAAGACCTCTCAGGGAAGCCGGGAGAGGCTCGTCAGCAATCGCCCTGCAAAGAACAGCAACAGAATAAACCGCAGACTCACAATAGTATGTACAACCGCTAACAGATCATATTTGTTCCCCGAGGGAAGAAAGCCGACCAAATACAAGGAACAGGAGGCTGACCGGAAATCGGAGCAGGAGTACCTCACCGCGCATCAGCAGGTCGACACCTGGGAAGCCGATGCGATTGCCAAGCTCCCCAGCATCAGCAGCGGAGATTTGAGGAAGCAGCACACTGGGTGGCTCTTCGCAAGCAGATCGAAAAGGAATGATCCTAAGGGTCCGGTGATGAATACCGGGCCCTTCTGTTCAACTTCATCAACCAGCGTCTATCGGACGAGGAGGAACTTCTTCGTGTCAATATATGGGCCTGCTCCGTTCTTGGAGTCTCGCCCGGCGGCGGAGGCCAGAGGGCGGACCTGCATCCTACAGAGGTAGACGCCGCTTGCGAGCCCTGACGCATCGAACTTCAACTTGTGCACCCCCGCCTCCTTGCTCTCATCCACCAACACCGAGACCTCCCGACCGAGAATGTCGTAAACGACGAGCCGTACCATGCCGGCCGCCGGCAACTGAAAGCTGATGACTGTCGTCGGATTGAACGGGTTCGGATAATTCTGGTTCAGCGCGTATGTCATCGGCCCGGGTTCGCCCGGCTCCACGGAAACCAGCGCCTCGGTCGGCCAATTCATCACCAAACGCGCATCAGCGCCAAGTCCCAGTTTTGCAGTCGCGGGGAGCACCGTGGCCGAGAATGCCGGACCTTTCTTCTGGGCGTTTGCGGGAAAACTATCCTGCGCAACATAGTAGAGATAGATCTTTGTCGCTCCGGGTAGCAGCGTAACCCCTCTCCACTCCCAGTAGAGATCGTCTCCCAGAATCGATACAGAATCCACTCTGTCTGCCCCTCCCATGCCGTCAAAAATGTGCTGTAGATTTGGCGCTGAAGCGGAGGGGTACTTGTCATCGGTCCACAGCCAGGTATCTGCCGTCGTGAAGAGCGTGTCCCCGGTGGAAGTCGCAATGACCTTGGAGGGATTTGCTCCCAAATCAGAGTACACACCAACATTCACTGTGATCGGCGCCGCTGTTGGATTTGTCAGAATATCCTGGATGCGCATGAAGCCGAGCGTGTCACCCTGAGTCGCTGTTGGAACAAAGAACTTGCGTGTGACGGAAAGCCCATTGACGATCGCCGGTCCGAACACAAACTGCCTGCCGTCAAGTTCAGTCAGAGAGTAGTCGGGTTTGCTGGAAAAGGTCGTGCCGTTAATCGTCAAGAGGTACGCGTAGGTGTACGCAGAGTTCATCCCGGAGCGGAGCTCTGTTCCACGCCCGATGGTGGCAGGATCATAGAGCATTTCATGAATATCGGCGAGTCCTTTGAAGCCTCCCCAGTAGTACACATATGTCGCCTCATTGGGTCTTATCCGCACATAGTACGTTCCGGCAGTTGGAAACCGGTAATTGGGATAATAATTCTTGAAGGTGTTGGAGAGTTCGCTGGTGGCGTTGTGTAGAGATATGTTTCCGCTTCCACAACCATGCCCCTCGATTGAGTAGACGAAGAATCCAATCTCATTTGCCTCCGCAGTGTATGCGTAGAAGTCGGTATCAGGTGCCACAACACCTGCATCCAGACCGGGAAAGAGTGTGGCAATGCCGGTTTCTCCCCAGGCCCGCGGTGTTGCCTGAGCCTTTGTGTTGTTCGGCTCGTATTCGTCGGGCACAATTGTCTCACCCGTGTAATGTGCTTCCAGAGTATAAGATCCGCCGGCACCACTCCTGTTGACGACCTGTATGTAGCGGTAGCCCGGCACTGATGCAGCCGAGTAGAAGCCCGGGTATCCGCCGGAATGGGACGTAATATGTGTGACGGAATCGGAGCCGTACATGCTGATTGTCATGTCGCCTGGATCACCGGCATTCTTGGCCCTGCTCTCGACCACGAAAATATCCCCGGGCCATGTCCAGACTTTGAAATAGTCTGTATCGGCCGGAGCGATTGAGGCCTCAAGCAACTTGCTTTCGTAGTTCACGGGGGTTGCGGCGGCGAAGCAGCTGTTGGATTCGTTCTCATTGATGAACGCGTCGGGCCGTTCTGCGAGGGCAACGAGTTTCTTCGCACTGAATGTTCCGTGCAATCCGCCGGAGGCGGCGCGGTTCCACGCAACGGTATCACGTTCATCTTCAAAATGGTACACAGCCACAAGACCGGGCTCGTTGCCTTTGGCTTCATGTTTCCAGAGCGCGGCTATCTCGGATGCTGAACGGACGACGTTCCAGATCCGGATCTCATCGAGCAGGCCGGAGAACTGATCACCATATGCACTAGCGCCGATTCGGAGATCCACGTTGTTGTTCACGAACCGAACGCCGGCAAATGCAATAGACCTCACTTCGCTACCATTAACGTAGAGAGCGTAGCGGTGCGCGATAGTGTCAATGCTTAGTGCGAGATGCATCCACGTGAGCGTATCGAGAGCAACGCGCGGCTTCCAAGCTTGGTAGTTCGAAAAGGCCAATGTCAGGTCAACACTATCGGTCCGGCCTGTAAGCGACTGGATGCCCAGAGAAAAGCCGGCTTTGTAGCCCTTGTCAATAACCGCGCCATATGCGTGTGTGGGCATCGCCAACTTCACCCAGGCCTCGATGGTCAGTTGTGGTGCAAGATTGAGCGGGGCCGCGTGGGGAATAACCACGTACCCCTTTCCCGCATCGAGAACGGCATTGGAGTTAACCTGTGCGGCCAGTGGTGAAGCGAAGAGAATGAACACCGGCGCTAAGAACAGAAGGCGCCATCCTTGGAGAGTGCGGGTACTAGAAGAGTTCATAGGACCTCCGTGTGAGTCGCTGCCTTGCGCCCCCTTCCACTCCCACTGGGCTGCTGTGGTGCTTTTCAAAGGGGGGGAAGAGGCCCGTCCTCTCAGGCGGCCCTTTGTTGCACCGCTCTCCGGTGGGAGGGGCGGCTGAGAAGGGGGATATTCAGCGATGAGTGAATTCTAGGCAGGAACCGGAAGTAGTGCAATCCCGCAAACACGGTATTATTGACAGAATTCTGATTTCGTGCGTTCTAGGCCGTCCGTGCCGCGCCGAAACTGCGAGAGGTCAGGACCACATACGCATCCACAGACATGTCTTCGCTCGTCGCGGCTGTGATCCCCGGGTCGCCCTCTTGTTTCAACTTCCACTGGTACAGTGCCGATAGGGTCGGCTGCAGGATTTCCCTCAGCGCTCCGAACCGTCCCGATGTCTCGTACCGCTCTGCGGCCTCCCGACTCTCCCAGATGGTGAAGCTGATGAATTCGAGCGGATCCGAGACGCTCTGCGCGAGCTGGATGGAACAGCAACCCGGCTCCTCTCGAAGCTCAGGCAGCACGCTGTCCCGGTAGAGGCTGGTGAGTCTTTCCGCCTGCCCCGGCTGGACCAGCATGGACACGATGCGCAGGTAACCGCAGGTCGGCCTGATGGGTGCTCCGGCGGTCCCGTATTCGGCGGCACCGACGTAGGCCTGGACGACAGGCTCCTCCTTCACGGGAACGTATTCCAGGCGCAGGTCCTCGGAAAGACGCAAGTCCCAGTTCGTGGAGTCCGAGAAGTAGGGACGGGACACGTCGACAAGTTCGGTGAATAGTCCGCTCTTTTCATATGCGTCCGCGTCGTCCTTCGATTTCCAGAGGCTCAGGCTTACGGCACAACTCTTTTTGATGGTATTCAACACCAGAGCCGCGTACAAACACCCCGGGGTCCGCGCGAGCGCAGGGATGATTTTCGCTGTGTACTCCGCGCTGAATTCCGCGGCGCGATCGGAGTCAACTTGCGTCTGAACGAGCCGTAGATACATACATCACCTCCATGTGCCATGAGGGGCGCGCCGCTGAGAGCCCAGAGCAACTGCCGCCTTCGCCGAGTTTCGAGAGGATCTTGTAGTGGGAAATGACTTTGCCGATCATGGGCTGATTACTTCAAGATGATTCGTTGCATGGACACATTGGCGGCTATCCCGCCTATCACCGCGCCATAGCTCAACAGAACCCACCACCACAGCTTCCGCCAGGGTGCCGTGGTCACTTCACCCTCCTCCCAAGCCAGGATGGACCAGGCCAGATGGCCGCGGTGCACGCTCCAGGCATTATAGATAAGGAGCAAGAGCATCGATACCAGCGCACCCATGACAGTGAAGGCCCACCAGGCTATCACAAGCCAGGGTGGCAAAGGAAGTTGAACGCTCATACTTAGAAGAGATGTAGTGAGTGCGAAGATGCCCGCTATTCCCAAGTTGGCGGTCACCCAGGTATGCGGGAGCCGCTCAAGGAGAGTGTGCAGGTACCCTTTTTTTGTCGCGAAAGTCAGCAGCAACCCCTGGAACACGAACCATCCAATGAACAAAGGTAAGCCGAAGAAGAACAAAAGCTGCAAAAGTTCTGAGCCTGATGCCCCTGGGATCAGAATCAACCCGATTGCCGCCGCAATAAATGCCACGATCGTAGGGATCACATCCCCCGTCGCTTCCACCAGGACCGCCTGCCAGCTACCCGCTTTCCGCTTACGCCCGGCAATCAGCCAGATCAGAAGACCCAGCGGACCGAGGATGCTGACGACCGGGATCCAAAAGATCAAGCCCTTTTTCTGTTTGATCGAGAAGATGAGCAGCGCTGCCAGGCTGGCAACCACCAAGCCAAGCCACACTTTGCCAAGCATCTCATAGCGGTCTCTTTGTGCCTGGATACGTTGATGGCGCCGGGCTGCCTCCTGCTGAACGTCTTCAGGGAACAGCTTGCTCAACGGTCCACCGGCACGCGCGCTGGCGATTTCCTCCGCCACGTTCAAGACGACCGGCCTGTCGAACTGGTAGAAGTAGTAAAGGTAGACGACCCCGCCCGGCAGGTCGGCGACCAGCGATTCGATCGTCCAACTTCCTCTACCCTCTTGGTGGACCGCATCCAGCACATTGGCGGCATCCTGGAAGGTCAGCACGCCCCCTTGATTCACCAACTTGCCAAGAAGTCCCTGCGCAGTCTCGTAGCGCGAACAGGGGTAGAAGCCGTTAGCGTGATTGGCGATGTTGAAATTGGTGGACACCAGGTACCCGTCGCCCTGCGGCTTCCGGGTAAAGACCACCTCGCCGTCTGCTCCGGCGCTGATGATTACCGCGTCGCCGGTGGCATCCGCAAACTGCATCTGGTCGTGCATGTACGAATGCCACTGGTGCATCTTGACCCAGGAGATCACATCCTCCACAGTGACGCACTCATGCAAGATGTGGATGGGGTAGCTGGAGTAGCCACCTGAGACAGGCTTGCGCTCGAGATGCGGATTCACATCCACGCGTGGCAGACCATTCGCATCATAGGCCAGGCCTTTTTCGCTTACCCCCTGCTGCACATCGTCGGGTGTGCCGACCCAGATAGCCCCATACGATTGAGCACCGCCTGGATCGACCCAATAGTAGCTGTCGGGGTTGATATAGTCGTCATTACCACCGAAAAAGACCTGCCCTCCCTTCGAAACGGTGAATACTGTACAGCGAGTGGGCAGATCCCCACCACAGGCACTTCCGGCGACGAGGACGCACAAGGCCAGAGTGGTCACTACCGTCTCTTTAGCCGACCGATTTGCTTTCACGTTGGGCGGCTGAGAACGCACGAGCCAGACAAGACCAACTCCGGTCACAACGCCGTACACGATAGCATCCAACCCATCGCCGGCACGGAAGTTCATCCAGGCCACCCCGGTCAGCATCCATGCTATCATGCTAAACAATATCCAGAGGCTCGCGCGTTGCATGTGCCGGCGGAGTATCCACCACTGCGGCACACCCAGAAACAACCCGAATGTGGCAAGCACCGATCCATATCCCCACATCCAGTTCAAGTTCGATTCCGACAGCATGGTGGCCTGAACGGTCTGTCCAAAAGGATATCCGACTGCAAATCCAACAGCGCTTGCCACAACGAACCATACCGGGAGGACACCAACAGCTCGAACGATAGGCCATTGCAGTCCACCCATGACTGCACCCCAGATAAATCCCTTACCTATACGAGCCCAAATTCCTGGCTCACCCCCCAATAGTCTGGCTGTCCCACTCCCCAAATCATATCCCAGGAACATTGCAGCTATTGAGAGCAGGACGCCGACCAGCCATGGCTTCATTATCATCCAGGTGTTTGACTGCGTTGCCATTTTTGTCAGTCCTCACTGCCTAATGGAATACGTTCTCGATGAACACAAACCTCATTTTCCGATAATTCTCGGTGTAGGCAATTTCCTTGCCGTCTCTACTGATACTGAAGAACATGCCGAGACCCGGGAACTTCCTCACCGCGTGGTCAGCACCATCCGGCAGCGATATGCGGTGAAGCTCCGAGGAACCAAAAGGCACATAGAACATGTCGCGCATGCCCCGAGGAATTTGGGCGTACGAGATCCCTTTGGTCAACCTTCTTGCTCTCTCCATCCCTGATGTACTGGATGATGCAGTCGTGGTGATCCACCATCCCTCCCGCCCCGTGCGCCAATCAATCCCGACCACCCAGTTCCCATTCAGCACGGGGATAGCAAAGATGGAGTCTTTCGATATTCTCACGCGATCAGGTTGATCGATTGAGATCTTGTGCGTCCCCCCGAATCCCCAAGTGAGGAACTCTTTCTCATTGATCCACGGGGCGAAAATCCCTCTGCCCATGATTCTTGGCTGTTCCGGTCTGTCAGTCTGAATCAAATAGACCCATGAGGAATCCTGAGGCTCGGTACTGGGACGAGCAGAGTACGTTATCCACTTTTCATCGGGAGACCAGTAGGGGAATGATTTATAGCTCATGTCATCTGTGAGCTCCCTGATATTCCCTCCGTTTCTGTCCACAATGCATATGACCCTTCCGGAGGCTGCGGCATCGGTTCCCTGAGCGGGAAACGCGACATACCTCCCGCTCGGCGAGATCGAAGACATCCCCCTCTGCTGCTCATCCACGGTAAGCTGTCTGACGCTTCCATCACTGATGCTGGCAATCTTCACTTGTCCGATATCCTGAACTTCAGAGTACATCAGTCTCCTGCCATCCCCGGCCATCCCCATCGGGGCGTCGGGTCCGCTCCCCCGTGTCACCTGAACGGGCTCTCCACCGCTTGCCGGAATCATCCACAGGTTGATGTTGCCCCCCCTGTTGGAGGAATAGAAAATGTGGCCTGTCGGACTCCAAAGCGGGTCGTCCGCGATTTGTTGGTCAAATGTCAGCTGACGGTCTGTACCTTTTTGTATGTCACGAACCATGATCTCGGAGTATCCCTGAGGGAAGTTCTTTGTCCATACTATGGCTTTCCCATCCGGCGAGAATCTGAAGGCAAAACGAATACCGGTTCTTGCCTTCATGGTGTCGGCAATAAGGATACTCCGATCCGTTCCGTCCGGATTGCACCCCCACAACTGAATAATCCTCAGGTCTTGCGGATACGTTTGCACAACGTAACCAAATCGCTGCCCACCCGGCATCCAGGCCGGATTATGCCCATCGCGCACGATCACCCGTCCTGTTCCCCCTAGCGAAGAAATGCTGACAATCTCATAGGTGTCCCACGGAGAGGAACGACGGCGCGAATACAAGATCGTGCTCGCATCCGGCGATATTGAGACATTGTCTATGCGAAAGCAGGAATCGTGTGTGATTCTCCGCGGTTGACCTTGCGCTACATTCATCATGTAGACATCGAATTTCCCGCGATCATCAGAGGCGGGGAAAATAATCCAGTTACCGTCCTGTGACAAGTCGGCATAGTCAACATCGTGAAAGGGGAGCTGGACGACACGGGATTTCATATCCGGGTTCAATTCAGGTCCGCGGTGAAGAAGGACAGCCAATACCCCTGCGCATACAAGAGCACCTATCGCCACGAGCAGAATCGTAAGCCGCTTCTTCGATCGCTGAGGCGTTCCTTGTGAAGGGACCGTCCCCATCTCGTTTGATAGGTCAGGTGATCTCACAACCCTCGTGGTCTCTTTCTTCAGCCTTCGCAGGTCGATCAGCATCTCGTGAACCGTCTGATACCGTTCTTCGGGATCCTTCTCCAACGCCCGGCTGAGCACATGCATCAGTTCTGAAGGCGCGTCTGGAACATAGTGTTGCAGGGGCGCGGGCTCCTCGTTCACAATCGAGTACATAATTGCCGCCTCGTGCTCCCCACGGAACGGGAGATGACCAGTGAGCATTTCATACAGCACAACGCCAAACGAGAAAATGTCCGACCGCGCGTCGACCTCTCCCCCCTGGATCTGCTCGGGAGCCATGTAGGCCAGTGTCCCGAGGGTGCTCGACGTCTTGGTCAACTTCAGTGATCCCTTCAGCTTGGCCAACCCGAAGTCCATCACCTTCGCCTGGTTCTTCGTGTTGACCATGATGTTCTCGGCCTTTATATCCCGGTGCACTATTCCGTGCGCGTGGGCTTCCTGGAGGGCTTCCGCAATTTGCACCGCATAGGCAATCGCGTCCTGGATCTTCTGCAGGGGGATGATCTCACGGAGCGTTTTCCCCTCTACATATTCCATCACGATGAACTGCTGACCTTCGTGTTCGGAAATATCATGTATGGTGCAAATATTGGGATGGTTGAGGATGGCGGCGGCCCGAGCTTCCTGAAGAAACCGTGCGCGTTCAGGCGCATCGGCAGCGAGGCCGAAAGGGAGAAACTTCAGGGCGACGGTACGTGTAAGCTTCAGATCCTCGGCCTTGTAGACCACCCCCATACCACCTTCGCCGAGCTTTTCGAGGATCTTGTAGTGGGAAACAACTTTGCCGATCATGGGAATCTCCACGGGCGTGAATGATCCATGCGGCACAGGGAAGCCAACCGGACGCCGGTAATGTACAGAGGGGTGGCTCCAGAGTCAACTGTCCGGGGCTTCATCTTGGGCACTTCATCTTGGGCACAGCAGTCCGACGGCACACAGAGCGACCTGGGATTTCCTTGCTTTTCACCTACTGGAGAAGTCCTTAAGGGCGTCTCCGTGACCTCGCAGCCCGTATCATTTCGTCAAGCGCTTGATATAGGCAGGCACTGCCGGGTCGTTTTTGAAGAAGCTTCCTGGCTTGCCTTGAGACAATGCCCATCGATCCAGCCACGATATTCCGTAATTTCCATACACCGTAACAGGCGTCAGGTACGCTCCGTCCTCAAGAGCTGCCTCGATACCTACAAAACGATAGCCGTTGCTTCTGCACACAACCGCCAGCGAATCGAGATAATCCGCGTTGAGCCAGCTTGCATGAATTAGCAGAATCTGGCTGATAGCGCGCCCGAAGAGCTCTTGTGCCTGATGCTCGAAGTAACGCAATTTATCTTGCATGTAAGCGACGTAGTCCCGGCCGATTTGTGCAGCGAGGCTCGAATCCCCTCTGAGTTTTGCCCGCTGGTATGCAACTGCAAACAGGTAATCATCATTGTCGATGGTGACTGGAGCAGCGGTGTAGCCCCGTTCTGCAATGAAGTCGTTCAGCGAGTCCGATCTCGTCTTCGTACTGCCGGTGTGCAAATATGGATGCCGGAAATACTGCAACCGCCTGCCGGTTTTCTGCAGCAATGCTTTTGTTACAGATTCGCCTTTGATGATGTCCTCAAAGTACTCTCCGCAGGAAACAGTATTGAAATCCGGATGAGAGAATGTATGATTTCCGATCTCCAAACCGCACTCTATCCAGCGATCCAGAAGCGACACCTGAAAACTGATCAGGCCGGTCCTGCTGTACAGCTTCCTTTCGTTGACGAAACCTATCGCGGGGATATGATTGCTGACCAGCGAACGAACCAATTTGTCGACAATGCCCTTTTGAAAACTCGTGTCATTCTTTCCATAGCTCACAATCGGCAAATCGTCAATCGACACACAGAGTTGCTTCGTCTGGCCGATCGCCATGGCAGAAATGACAATGACCAGTGCAATAACCTTCTTCATTGTGCAGCATCCTGGGTGCTGCCGTGCAAGAGGGTGCCTCTGCATAAATGCTGCCAGATGACTGATGGTTTTGTCAATTGTCTCCTTGGATCCCGTGCGAGGCACAAATGGACTTCCGGATTCGCACGAAGAGGCCGCCTGCACGCAGTTTCTGCCATGGGATTCGTAGGAAATGTAGCAGAGAATTCCGGAATCTGCAAGCACGTCATGATACCGTATTAGCGGCAACACCGGCTTGGCGGAGCGTCATTGCACACTCCAATCGGCGGAGTGTGTCGTGATACACAAAAGGCCCAGTGTGATGCTGAGCCTTCTGCATATCGATGGTGCAAAGTCTACTTGAGCAATAGGAGCTTGCGCGATTGGACGAAGTCTCCTGCTCCGCCTTTGGAGTCACCCCCTTGGGCGGAATCCAAAGGGCGGACCTGCATGCGATAGAAGTACACGCCGCTGGGCAGACGTGAGCCGTCGAACTTGACTTCGTGGTAGCCTGCATCCTCTTCCCCATTGTGCAGAAGGGCGACCAGCTCGCCAAGGGTGTTGAAGACTGTCAGGGTCACCTGAGAACGAGCGGGCAGACCGTAGCGGATTGTCGTCGAAGGGTTGAAGGGGTTGGGGTAGTTCTGTTGAAGCAAGAATTCCTGCGGCAACACGCTTGCCACGGGGTCAATCGAGGTAATCATTTCCGACAAGGGGCGTCGCCACACGCCGCTACCAGAAGTTCCGGCATAAAGGTTCGTCCCACTGACAACGAGAGACCAGACACTCGTGATTGTCAGACCTGAGCTAGCATCAGTCCAACTTGTGCCGTTGTTGGTGGTGAGAAAGATGCCGCCGGAAGTCCCAGCGAGCAGATTCGTCCCACTGACGACGAGAGACCAGACATTCGTGTTCGTCAGACCCGCGTTGACCGCAGTCCAACTTGTCCCGTTGTTGGTGGTAAGAAAAGCGCCTTCAAAAGTTCCAGCGAAGCGTCTCGTCCCACTGACCGCAAGAGACCGGACACTCTTATTCGACAGACCTGAGTTAACCGCAGTCCAACCTGTGCCGTTGTCGGTGCTAAGAAAGACGCCGCCGCCAGAAGTCCCGGCAAAGAGACTCTTCCCGTCGACGACAAGAGACTGAACATTCTTGTCTGTCAGACCTGAGTCGACAGCCGTCCAACTTGTGCCGTTGTTGGTTGAAAGAAAGACCCCGCCGCCATATGTTCCGGCTAAGAGATTCGTGTCGGAGACGGCAAGAGCACGGACTTGCGTGTTCGTCAAGCCGGTACTTGCGAGGGTCCAGCTTGTGCCGCTGTTGGTGGTAAGAAAGACGCCACCGCTATCATTCTGCGCAAGAAGATACGTTCCGTTGCCAACAAGAGACGTGACCCTCGTGTTTGTCACCCCTTCGTTCAACGCAATCCAGTTTGTCCCGTCATCGGTGGAAAGAAAGCCACCTCCGCCGTAATAGAAGAGAGAGCCTGTCCCCGCAAAGAGCTTTTCCCCGCCGACCGCAAGAGACCAGACTGACGTGTTGGCCAGGCCAGAGTTGAGCGAACTCCAGCTTGTGCCGCTGTCGGTGGAAAGGAATACACCCCCCCCGGCGCCAATGCCCGCAAAGAGCTTCGCTCCGCCCATCCCGTCCGAGGCGGGGCCAACAGCAAGGCTCCGGACCCACGCATTCTTCGGTAGGCCCGAGCTGGCCGCAGTCCAGTTCTTGCCATTGTCCGTTGTGCGAAAGACGGCATCGCCAGAACCCAAACTGTATGTCCCCGCAAAGACATTCGTACCGAAGACAGCAAGAGTGCCAACCGAACAATTCGTCAAGCCGGCTTGAGTCCAGCTTGTCCCGTTGTTCGTGGAAAGAAGGACGCCGCCAGAAGTCCCAGCAAAGAGATTCGTCCCACTTGCAGCAAGAGACCCGATATTCGTGTTCGTGAGACCTGCGTTGACCGCTGTCCAGTTCCCGCCGTTGTTCGTGGAAAGAAAGACACCGCCGTTAGTCCCCGCGAAAAGACTTGTCCCGATGACGGCAAGAGAGTAGACGAGTGTGTCCGTCAGACCTGAGCTAGCCAACGTCCAGGTCGTACCATTGTCCGTTGAACGATAGACCCCACCTGGGGTCTCACCACCATATCACGTGTGCCCTGGGGTACCCGCAAAGAGATACGTGCCACTCACAGCAAAAGACCTGACAAACGCGCTCGTTAAACCTGTAGCAATCCAGCTTTGCCCGTTATCGGTGGAACGAAAGACTCCACCGCAAAGAGTCCCTGCAAAGAGATACGTCCCGGTTATCCCATTGGAGGCCGGAAAGGCCGCAAGAGAGGAGACCACCATATCCGCAAGCCCGGAGTTGACCGCACTCCAGCTTGCTCCATCGTTCGTGGTACGAAAGACACCTCCGGCATCATGAATGCCAAAAAGGGGAAAGCCTGTTCCCACAAACACATCCGTGCCACTCACAACAATGGCGCCAACCTCACCACCACCGGGACCGCACGTTTGGACCCATTGGGCTGACACACGGGGGCACAGCAGAACGATGACGAGTCCGAGGCAAATACATTGAGTGTTCATCCAATCCTCCATATAGCGCAAACGTTGTCGGAGATTTCTGACATGAAGTCGGACTCGTTGTGCCCTCGGGTAGCAGGTTATCGCAGAAACACTCGGCGGCTCGCCGACTCCTGCGCCAGGCCGAAGAAAGCAGGTCCCTCCGATGGATGAAATCCTTCGGAAATCCGTATGAGAGATGGGAGTGTAAGAGCAGAGGCAAGAATCGGACTTGCGCCCTCAGGTCTCATACGGCAACCGCCCCGTCCACCGCATAGACCTATGTGCTATGGCGCAAACCTAAGAAAGGGCATGATCAATGTCAATGGACATCCCTTATGGGGATTCTACTTGAAAACACAAAGCCCCAAGAGATCATGAGGCTTTCGTCATGCCTATCGTTGCAGAGGGTCTATTGGATGAACATGAGCTTCTTGGTCTCCACGTACGATCCGGCGTGAAGACGAAAGTTTGCTCTCTTGAAACATTTATCGTATTATTACGATATAAGATTAAGAATATGGGAGTCTGCTCTGTGCCAATCCAACCACACATCCGACGGTGTTGTGAGATCGTGAACTCACCTGCAATCAAACACGAAGAGTCAGCGGTGAAGCCTTCTGAAACCACTGCCATCGACCCCAGTTCCTGCGGGTGTGCGAAGTCCAAATCAGCACCAAGACATCCGACCGTGGGAGCCATTGAAACTTCCGAAAAATCGATTCCGCAGATGTCGACGCGCCTTCAAGCAACCGATCATCTCGGCGCAGTGATGGTGCGTTTGGGTATCCGAAGGGACCGCTACCGGATCGAGCCAGGATTATATGCCGTCGGAACACCCGATGAACGCTCCGATGTGCTTGTGACCGCCAACTACAAACTGACCGTCGATTCGGTGCGAAAGAACCTCACGGGTCTAAACGTTTGGCTTCTGGTGCTTGACACAAAAGGAATCAACGTTTGGTGTGCCGCAGGGAAAGGCACTTTCGGCACCGACGAGCTTGTTAACCGCATCAAACTGACTTCGCTTGAGACAGTTGTCAGGCACAGGCGCCTCATTCTTCCCCAACTCGGTGCTGTGGGTGTCGCGGCACATCTCGTGAAGCAGCGTTCAGGATTCACTGTGCTCTACGGGCCGGTGCGGGCGACAGACATACCCGCATATATTCAGGCTTCATATAAGGCGACAAAGGAAATGCGCCTGGTGAACTTTGGGTTGGTAGATCGCGCGAAACTTATCCCCAATGATTTCGTGTACGGCATGCGCTATCTGCTCGCGGCAGCGGGTGTGCTCCTCCTTCTCTCGGGCATCACCAAAGAAGGCTTCTCAATCCGGCAGGCACTCGAACACAGCGATTCTACGATTCGCAATCTGGGTCTGGGGTATTGCGCCGGGATAATCTTCACACCCCTGTTTCTTCCCCTCATACCCACCCGTCCGTTTGCGCTGAAGGGTGGGCTCATCGGTGTGTTCCTCTCAGCCCTGCTCCTGTTTGTCCTCCGGCCGGTGACTAATCCCGGAGAAACAATCGCCTGGGCCTTGATGATAACGAGTGTTTCATCATTCATGGCAATGAATTTCACGGGATCTTCGACATACACATCGTTGTCGGGCGTGAAGAGAGAGATGAAGGTCGCAGTTCCCATTCAACTATCTTCAGCCGTGCTTGCCGCAATTCTTCTGGTTCTCGACAATATCATATAGAACTCCCAATGATGAAGAGACCAGTCTACCTGCCGGATGTCGTCACCCTTGCATTGGATGAAACTATCTGCAACGGATGTGGCATGTGTACAAAGGTGTGCCCGCATGCCGTTCTTGAAATGCGTGACGGCAGAGCTCATATCGTTGATCGTGACTACTGCATGGAGTGCGGGGCGTGTGCGCGCAATTGTCCGCTTGCGGCCATCTCTGTGCGCACCGGGGTCGGCTGCGCGGCGGGTATCATCAGAGGAACGCTTACGAACAGCGAACCTTCATGCGGATGCGATCAACAGGCAGTGTGCAAATAGTTGCCGGCAGGTCTTTCAGAATACTCGCATCTCCTTGAGGAGGCCCGGATATCCCGAGCCTTCTTGTTGCATCAACGCGGGGACAAATGTCCCTATCGCAAAAGAACCAACTTGCGCGTCTGAACGAAATCTCCCGCTCCGCTCTTCGAGTCTCGCCCTCTGGCGGAGTCCAAAGGGCGGACCTGCATGCGATAGAAGTACACGCCGCTGGGCAGACGTGAGCCGTCGAACTTGACTTCGTGGTAGCCTGCATCCTCTTCCCCATTGTGCAGAAGGGCCACCAGCTCGCCAAGGGTGTTGAAGACTGTCAGGGTCACCTGAGAACGAGCGGGCAGACCGTAGCGGATTGTCGTCGAAGGGTTGAAGGGGTTGGGGTAGTTCTGCGAGAGAGAGAACGATCCAGGAGAATTCCCCGCATCGGGGACATCCAGATTCAAGTCGATGGCGTCGAAGTAGACATTCGCCGGACCGTATCCTACGTAGGCGACGTTGCCGCGGTAGAATGTCCCGGATATGTCACGGTCGAAGCTGACCACAGGAGCGATGGAATAGTCCGACCGGAACTGATTGACAACCTCCGCACTCTCATCGTACCAGGAGCTGAGTTTGCTTTGCAGTGCCTTGTAGTAGATAGTCCCATCGTTGTATGTCGATCGATAGGCTACACGCCAGTAATAGCCTGAACCCCACGGAGCAAAACTGATTGATGGAACACCCTCGTAATACGTTGATATGGCGATGCTGTCGTGGGCGTACGTCCTGAACTGGTTGCTGGAACGGAAGCTCCTGACATCCTGGTAGGTCGGAGCTGCTGAGTTGCGTGTATACACAATCATTGCGTTCCCACGGCTGGGATCGATCGCCATCGCCGGATCATAGTTGTCGCCTGGCTGCGGTGAAGGAACGGTAAGGGCCCATGAAAACGGAACGATCTTGGGACTGCGCACGATTCGGATCACACGGCTCGGGTACTCGCCACGCGCGTATGCGACGAGGAGGGTGTCTGGTGTCGTGCCGTAGTCAACAGCGATCACCGGCGTTCCCTCCTGGCCTGAATGAAGGCTCGTGTCCGGAGTACCCCAGGTCACTCCGCAATCTGTGGTCTGCACGATGAAGAGCCCCCGCGCAATGTCGGTCGAGGGAGTGATGTACTCAGCCGCAACGTAGTGATATGTCACTTGCGGCAGATAAGTAGCGCCATCCGTGCATATGCTCGGGTTGCGGAAGCCCAGCCCCGTTCCGGTTGAAGCGATCGTTTTCGACCGCCAGTTTGTTCCATCGCTGAGCAGGCTCATCCACCCGAGCGACCCTCCGCCATCCACGCTCTTGTCCGACTTGATCACATATGCCACGGAGACAAGCCATTTCCCACCCGCCGTATCAGTGACACACATATCGAACGCCTGCATTGGACCACCAGGCGAGTAGACTCCGCCGATCACTGACCAGCTCGTGCCGCCGTTTGTCGACCGATAAATGGAGATCTGAGAGAGCGTGTCCCTGAACACCCTGTTCAATCCAAGATAGATGCCTCCAGCCGTGTCCGCACACATGCAGATCTGGCGTTTGCCCTCGCCCGGATAGACTGCTCCGTTGAAAACCTCCACATCGTTCCCCCAGAGCGGAGACGTGACTTCCTCCAGCTTTTCGCAATCGCCGGAAGCGATCGCAAGGACATCCTCAGCAGGTGGTGTGGGCGATTCAGGGAAGAGGGCTTTCTCCAGTTCTCGAACCTTTGGGATGCTGCCCGCTTTGCGCGCCAGCGAAAGCTCGCGCAGAAGGCGGAATGTCTCCGCCGGTAGAGCGTTGTCTGCAGCAATCATTTCATCAGAGCAGAGCTCTATTGGTGTCTGGGCCGGCATCGCAGTGTAGCACAGGAGAAGAGCCAGCAAAAACGCAATGGAAAAGGCAGTTCGCACGGAGAACCTCCGATTGAGATTGACGCAGCATTCACACACTTCGGCAGGAATGTTACATTTCGCCCAGCAAAGGGACAATACCGCAAACGCGGGATATTTCTCTGAGGGGATAATTCTCTGAGGGATGAAGACCGCCGTCAGGCTTGAATCACTCTTTACGTCCAACGCGTTGCGCTCAACGCGTCTTAGCAGCTTGACAAACGTCCGACTTCAGCTTATACTGCTGTCTGGCGTTCCCGCCGGCAGGGCACTGCAGCCCACCTCTCCAGGTGCAGCAGACGACAAGCTGGCCGGGCTCAAATGCACATATGCCTCACCACACACAGCTGGCATCATGACCCGATCCTGCAAAGACTTCCTTGTGATCTCTCTGTACCTTCTCGCGGGGTGCACCCAACGCTCTACTGGACCTTACCGTCCCGCCGAAGACACCGTCTCCGTGCTCACTGCGCGCTCGAACACCGCAATGGTGGTTTCTGCTCATCCGATCGCCTCGAAGGCTGGAGTGGCCACACTCCGTTCCGGCGGCAACGCGGCTGATGCGGCAATCGCGGCCGTCACGACCCTTAACGTTACAGAGCCGCATGCGTCCGGTCTGGGCGGAGGCGGTCTGTGCCTTTTCTACGACGCGAAAAGGGATTCTTTCTTCGTCATTGACTACCGGGAGCGGGCGCCTCTGGGCGTCGACCGCAGACTCTACTACAACGCTGCAGACACTCTGCATCGGAAACTCGAACACGGCCCGACTGCTATTGCCACACCGGGTGCTCCGGCAGGGTGGCAAGCGATTTATGACAACTTCTGCACGAAGCCGCTTGCAGAACTGGTGCGCCCAGCCATTGCGGCTGCCGACACGGGGTTTGAGTTGACCGAAAAACAGGTGGCGATACTTATGGATCACCTGAGCGATATTGAATCGGATGCGGCTATTTCGTCGATCTTCCTGGACGGGGGCTTTCCTCCGGAAGTGGGCTTTCGAGTGAAGCAGCCGAAACTCGCTGCAACCTTGAGAGCGCTCGGAACCACGGCTTTCACGCGTCTCTACCAGCCGCCCTTCGCCGAAGATATCGCCGGCGCCGTCCAGGCACGCGGAGGCGTGCTTTCAAAGGAGGATCTTGCGTCGTACAGGGTTCAGATCCGGGAACCGCTGCGGGGGTGGTATAATGGCTTTGAAATCATTACGCTGCCACCTCCAAGCCTCGGGGGGACCGCGCTCCTCGAGATCCTGCGCATCGCCGAAAAGAGCAACTTGAAGTCCAGAACATATCTCTCTGCGGACTATGTCCATTGCCTCGCTGCTGCAAGCCGCCAGGCGCTCACCGATGTGAACACGTGGATCTCTGACCCGGATTTTGGCAAACAGCCGGTGTTGTCACTTCTTTCCGACGAATGGATCGCTGATGTTTCGCGGCGCATGGAAGATGAAAGCCCGGCCTCCCAGCCTCACGCCTGGCAGCCAGGACCGGAAGCGAAGTCGACGGGCAACACGACACACCTGGCAATAGTGGACAGCGCCGGGAACATAGTCAGCCTCACACAATCCATCAATGACTTCTATGGGGCGGGCGTGATGGCTCCCCGGTCGGGTATCCTCCTGAACAATCACATGGGAGACTTCTCCGGAGATTCGACACGGAACAACAGCGTCAGGCCCTTGCATAGGCCGACATCCAACATGGCGGCCACCATTGTGCGAAAAGACGGCAAACCCGTGCTGGTGATCGGTTCGCCCGGTGGCCCGCGCATCGCTCCCACAGTGGCGCAGGTCATTACTGCAGTGCTGGACGGCTGGCTTCCGATCGATGAGGCTATCAGAGCCCCAAGGTTTTTCCCGAAGGGCAACACGCTCGTCGTAGAGACGCGTATGCCAGATGAGACCATCAAGGGATTGCGCGCGAAAGGCTGGAAGATCGAGATGAACGGCAGCGTGAATTCCTACTTTGGAGGGGTGCACGCAATTCTGATCAACCCGGTCATCCATACTCTCACAGGTGCAGCGGATCCACGACGCGACGGTGCACCGGCCGGGTGGTAAAGATGCTCAGTTCGCTTTCAAGGATTCCAACGCAGCAGTTCTCCACTCATACTCGAGAGGTCACGCCGGCGGGAGTCCGCTCACCTGACATGTGTCGCCGTTCGGACATCCCCTTCACGTACTTCCGCGCTTCGATGTTCATGGTCCATATTGCTGCAGCCACACGCATATCCGGGATCAGGCTTCTACGAACGATCCGTGGCAGCGCCGAGAGCCTCTTCGCGAGACTGAAGTAGCCATCTTCAAGTTCCTGTGTTGTGAGGCCCTTGGGACAGAAGTAGGCAGAACTGCACGGCACGCTGTAGCGGGGATCCAGGCGGGCGAACTCATCAAAAGCCCCCGCAACAAGCCGTCCCTCCGACTTGAGACTATCATAGAGTGCCGTTCCGGGAATCGGGATGAGTATGTGGACAAATGGAACGGCGATAGGAGCGTTATCAACAAACTCTTCGATCTCACGAAAAGTATCGAGACTATCCCCATCCAGTCCGACGATGAAGTATGCGGCGCACAGGATCCCGGCGTTTCGAACACTCTTGAGCTGACGACCGTATTCACTCGTCAGCACCGGCTTGTTAAGTTGGCTCATGTTATCCTGTCGCAGCGACTCCAGACCGAAGAAAATAAGCCTGCAACCGGCGCGCCGCATGGCTTCGAGAACCTCGGGGTCATCTCCGATATCCACGGTGCACTGAGCCCCCCACGCGCACCGGATGCCTCGCGCAGCGATACTTCTGACAAGCCTGAGCAGATATTCCCGATTGTTGTAGAGGTTTGCGTCCTGAAACGCGACCGGTCTATTGAAAGAGGCGGCCGATTCGAGATCCGTAAGGACCCTGTCAATTGGACGGAGGTGATACCGACCATGGTAGAAAGGAGGATGGCAGCAGTACGAGCATCTGTTTCTGCACCCAATAGAGGCAACTACCTGGAGGTATCCCAAGGGTTTGTCACGAAGAATCTCATAGTCCAGCGGATAATCCATGTTCAACCTGGCCGGGACGTACGTACGCTGCAGAATCCCCGCGGCCGCGTCGTCAAGCATGCGTCCCATCATCGGCGGATCAGGAAAGCCGATGAACGTGGCGTCGCAGCATTCGCCCAACAGCTGATCGCTCAGGGAGTCCATGTTGGCACCGGCGATCACAGTTTTCCCGCGCGCTTTGAACCGGCCGACTATATCCAGTGCATGGGCAATATCGTAACCCGCACATGTTACGATAACTACAGAAGCATCGGTGTCATAATCGATGGCCTCACAGTATTCCAGGCAGAAGCGTTTCTCTCTGCCCGCAGGTATCGTCGCGCTGAGAATTGGCAGATTCAGGGAGTGGTTGAAGATGGGGACCCGTGTGATCGGCTGTCCGTCCATCGTTCGGTAGGTAGGCTGAATTATATACACGGATTGTCGCATTGCCGGAATCGTATTTTGGGGTCTAGATCACCCTGGTCTCTCGTCAGTACGAGAGGAGACGGAAGCTTCACTTTTCCAGAAACATCTCCTGCCATTCGGTTTCAATCGTCCGGTGCGGGACCGGCATCGCACCTTCGGTATCCATCTTCTTCCTCAACGTCGACTGAAGTTGAAGCGAGGGACACTCTTTGTGCAGCGGATGCGGAATCGCCACTCGCATTCTGCGGTAGATCGACTGAAAGTCCTCTTCCATGATGTTGCCAAACGTCACCGGCAGGAAAACACACGGGTTGACATTCCCCCGGCTGTCAATACTGAGATGCGATAGCCCTCCCATCATGCATCCCAGCTGCGCCGGGCTTTCTGCGAACGCAACGTAGTGAACGACCGGGTAGTCCCGATACCGCCTGTGTGTGTTCATTTGGCGGAAGAAATGCAGGAGCTGTTTGCGGTCGTCTTCCGTGAGGAGCACGCCTGGCAGAGCATTGAGATAACCGCCGCACGGACGGGGCTCGAGGAGTTGAATGAATCCCACACCCAGATTTTTCGCAAGCTCTGCGTAACGGCTGAGATCCCCCGAGCGCACCATCCGCTGTGTCGCGCACACATTGACATACGTGAAGATACCTGCCTGGCGGAATATGCGGAGCGCTCGCACCGCTTCTTCATGCGAACCCGGATACCCGCGAAGCTCGTCGTGTCGAGCCGGATCCACATCGTCAAGTCCCACCGCAGCGGCAATGAGTCCCGCCCTTTTCAACTCGAGAGCCCGCTCCAATGTCACACCGTGTCCGGAAGTGTGCACATGGATATCGGACAAATTCTTATCGGCATACCGCACCAGTTCCAGCAGGTCGTCGAAGCGGTTCATGGGCTCGCCACCTGTGAGTACCAGCGAGCCCACACCCTGCTTCTGTAGTTGCGCCACGACCTCTTTCAGGCGCGTGAGCGGCAGTTCATCTCCACGGCCGACATTGTGGCGCTCATAACAGTGCTGACAGTGCAGATCGCAACGCTGCGTAATGGCCAGAAACACGGAGTCGATGTGTTGCTTCAGCGGCGTTCCTGCAGCACCGACGTTGAGCCCGCCATTTGCCACCATGCGATCGAACGCTGCCGATGGGTGGTGCGGGGAAGTAAGGGATGAGAAATACACATCGCCGAATTGCACCAGCTTGCGGAGACCGATGTCGTGAACGATCTTTGTTGTATACAACGCACCTGATGTGAGTGGAAAGATTCTGAACAACGGAAAGTCCCGGCGATGGAGGAGATACCGGCCCCACCCGAGCGCGAACTTCAGATTGAGGTACAAGAACTTCCAGCCGGTGTTGAACGTAAGCCTGGGACCGTGATTGTCAGTCTGGTATTCCATGATCTGCACCTGTGGATGAACGCGCGTCCTCCCTTTACTCAGATTGCGACCGGTTCAATGCCGCCTGCTGTCCGGCTTCCCAGCTTCGATATTCTTCCATTGTCGCCTTCACTATCCGTCCGGGGTTCATTCCGATGTCATACAGGCGCGCCAGCTGGTCGGGCAGATCCTGAGGCAGATGAAGTTCGTAGTAGCCCCTTGTCTCCAGGTACACCGATCGGACTGTCGCCGGCGGTTGCGGAGGCGCCTCGAAGCTGATGTTCGCCCAGTCGCCGACCTCCGGCATGGAGTAGTATTTCTCATCGATGCTCGTGAGAGCACCCAGGATTGAATTCTCTTGTTGATCTTCTGCACGGCGGGCATCGACAGTGGAAGCGTGCATCACCGCCGGCTCTTCATAACTCACGCCGAGGTAGTCGAACGTCCAGAATCCCTTGGGCGGATCGAAGCGAAGCACGAGCGAATCGCCGACGACATTGCTCACGTCTATCGGGTATACTCTGTCTTCGCTGATGAATGGCCCCTGTCCCACAATGACACCTTCCTGTTTCCACGACTCCCCTTCCTTCACCCATGTCTTCAAATGGTACATTTCTTCTCTCTCGAGGAACTGTTGCATCTCGATAAAGGACTGACTTCCCGGTGTGACCGACTTCAACCAGGCCCCGGCGGTTTGCCCTCTATACTCGACGGTCTTCCGGATCATGTTCGATCCCCACGATGAGGTGCCGATGTTCGTGATGAGCCACGCCCTTTTTGCATCCACAGGTTTCGGGAGTGTAACCGTGAGTTCATGCCGTCGCAGGTGCGTCGACCTCCCTGCTTGCGGATGAGAGATGTGTTTGCCACACAACATTGTCGCTTGCCCGCAGAAAATTGGTCAGGCTCATCCCTTTTTCGTCGAATGCGGATGAAACCCCCCGGACCTGTTTGAAGGCGTAGAAGTTCCCCTGGAGGTCAGGATACACAAGTGCGTCTGCGGGGTGGTCTACGACAAGTAGTTTCATCCGGTCGATGAATTGAGTTTCAGGTACCTCGTTCCTCACAAGCAGTCTGTACTCACCATCCACCGGTTTCACGAAGTCTAGCCGTGACAGGTCTGTTCTCGCCAGGCCGGCGCAGATTGCGCCGCCAAGAGGCTCTGCGTCAAAGACAAAGCGTTGACCATCAAAGGAGTAAATGAACGGACAGGACTGTTTGGTCGCTATAGCGATGAGCGCGATGACGCCGACCACTCCCACGAGGACCAGCAACGTTGCTATGATTGATCCCACAGCATCGGTCGTCTCGATACTGGCATAGAGTACACTGTCAGCGGGCATTTCGACGTGATTCATCAAAACGTCCCTGCCCATGAACACTGAGGGCCGACGTTCAAAAAAGCCTCCCGAAGAGTCAAACGCGGTCAAATACCCCAATGAGCCGACAACTTCATATACAGGCCGTTCCGGAGTCTGCGAGAGCTCGCCAACGCCAATGGCGGTAGGGCTCTCAGTGCGGATGGAGTTCACTATATCAATCCGGTATGACGTCTGGCTTCCGGTACGCGACTTCCCGGTGATCTTCTGTCCCCCCTTGTCATAGCGGCCACCTGGTTTCTGGAAGGTGACCAGGAGGTTGCTGCGCAAGACCATTTCTGCAATGTATGTGCTGTCCAGGTCCGCGAGGGCAATGATCTTGGGAGGACTCATCCTGCATTGGAGGGAGTCCCCCGACGAGACAAAGACCGACTTGCCGTCGGTGGACTTCCCCCGGACGCCATCACGGTACGGATAGAATGTCCCGCCGTTTTTATTGAACGTAACCGTGGAGCCATCCAGAAGGACAATCTCGACAACTTTCTGTTTGATTCGTTGCGCTTCCTGTCCCGGGACTTTTTGCAGCTCCGTAACTCCGCATCCCATCATGAAGTTCACAAACGCCAGGAGAATAAACCCGGTAACGATTTGACGGACCATATGCGTATCCTTTCGGGTGTCAGACGAAGTTGTGCACCGGATCAGACATCAGAAATGATAACCAACGACAAACCCCACGCTCGTCGAGGTGAAGGTCCCCCTTTCGAAAGTGACGTTTTGCACAGAGGGCACGTCTTCCGGAATATACACCAGATCAGCGTTGAAACCGACCGAAAGATTACCGGTAAAGAACAATTTGAGTTCAGCATACATCATGGCACTGAATGTCTTCTTCTTCAACCCGACCGGAGTCATGGGCGGTGAGGATGAAGGGTAGTAGTCGTAGACGACTCCCGGGGATGCGCTGAGATCGACGGAAGCCATCCCCACCCCCACCCCTATATCCCACTGCAGGCTTCGGCCACCCAGCAACCATAGCGGTTTGAACACGCCGACCGCGTAGTAACCTCTCCCGTTCAGGTGCATTTCGGAGACGTACGGGGAGTAATACCAGAGTGACGGTTGTCCCAACCACATCAAGGCGATCCCCGCATCGGCGTAGTCGGTAATAGTATAAGTAAGCTGCAGCTTGCGCATCATGTTCAACGATGACAAGTCCCGCGCATAATAGCCACTGTTGGCACCGCCATGAGGCACGGGACCGCTCACCCATGATCCTTGAAAGGAAAAATGAACAGAAGTCTCCCTGCCGGCTTTCTGTCCACTTTCGCAGAGCTCTTCCCAACGGACTCCCCGTTCTTCGTCGGTTCCCGAAAAATCGAATACCACTTCATTGCTCTGGCTGGTCCCGATGCCATACCCGATCAGATATCCACCCAGGCAGAAGAGTGCATTGTAAAGGAATGCCTCTCCGGTCCCGCCATTCCCCCCCACGAACAAGAAGGGCTCCCTTTCGTCACTGAGAACCAACGCACTCCCCAGGTATGCTGCTGTGATCATTCCGACAACTGCCGGTCCTCCTTTAGAGGGCTTTACTTCGATGGCGACACGGAGCAGATCCCGACGCGAAATCCGCTCGGAATTTCTTCCAATCTGGATGACCATGGAATCCTGATGGGTACCCACAAACCAGCCAAGCTTCACTGTACCGTCTTTCAGGAGCACCCGCGTCAACTGGTAGAAGTATCCGGCAGGTTTCAAATTCTGGGATGACTGCGATGGTTGTGATGGCTGGGCCCGGGTGAAAGCAATCGTGCAAAACCCGAGGAAGATGAACAGGAGGATTCTTTTCATATGACCCATCCTTTCACGGCACCTTGAAGCTTGATTTCAAAGTGGTTAGGCCTGATCGCATCGTTGTGCGGGCCGTCAAGTCTCTACTTCTTCTCCGGTCAGTCATCCTTTTCCACTGCAGGCACTTCCGGCTGCCCTGGCTTGTCTAGCAAGACGTAGCTGGGGGTGAAGGTTGCCGCGTCGAGGATAGACTTCCCGAAGTACACTCCGGCAACCGCACCGATCGCACCACCTAAAGTCAAAGATAGTATGCCTTGCCCCAAGTTTTCAAAACCCTTTTCCTTCGGCGCAAGAGCGATACCAGCTTCCACTCCTCCCAAGCCCCCTAAGATCCCTCCCACCACAGCGCCGAGAACGACCCACCCGACATTAGAGCCGCTGCTTATCCGCAGGACGCTGTCCATCGGTATCACTAGTCCAGTACCACTGGAATTATCCCCCAGGGTGATCTGCTCTGCGTTTAGAGCAAGAATCTCTCCCTCGTATCTCTGTTCATTGCAGAGGTCGACCTGAACATCCTTCCCCTTCAGATCGTGAGCTGCTTCAACCGCCCACTCCGGATCCGCAGGGCGTTCCACCACGCGAGTTCCGTGGTGTCTCGTGGTGAGTCCAGAAGCGCACCCGCAAAGTATCACCAAGGAAGCAACCAGCAGTTCCTGAAGAGTCTTCAAGGTTGACCTCCACCGAGAAAGCGCCAGACTACGTGTACGAATGCCGGCAGAAATATGAGGAAAGCGAAGGGGGCATGTGTCACAGAATTGTCATCATTTTCACACAAGGGGAGCCCAGCGGGTCACGATCCCCGGACCGGCTGGTCTGGATTTCTTGCAGATTTCTCCTTCGACTGTGGGGATTCTGCCCGGGGCCGACGATGTTGTGAGACAATGATCCCGATCCCGACTGCAATGAGCAGCAGCCCCGGGCCGGGCAGGATCAGCAGTGGCACTCCTACCACTATCAAGGCGATCCCAACGCACGTCAAGATAATCCGCTTTGCACTCATGGATGGTGCCGCCTCAACCAGTGATGGTCGTCGTTGTGTAATCGTTGTGTAGCAACGGGCATTTGGCAAAAATGATGTGGCGATAGTCGCGTCAATTGACAATAGTCCCTGCAGCACCTATCTTACGGCCCAGGAGGGCCCATCTATTTCTTCATCAGAGTCTCAATCTCACCACGGGTCCTCGGCAAGGACGCATTGAGGAATTCACATCCGGTGCTCGTGATTCGGATGTCATCTTCGAGGCGGGCGCACACGCCGCGGTACGGCGGAGCCACGGTAAGATCTCCCGCGCTGAGATAGAGGTGGGGTTCGATGGCCAGAACCATGTTTTCACGTAGGATCTTGCTGCCGTTCGCGTCTTTCGGCCAGGGATCGTGAACATCTAAACCGATCGAATGCCCGAGTGCAGCCGGAATGTAGAGTCGATACTGTCCGGAGGAGATGATCGTCGACTTCACTCCACTGATGACGCCCTGTTGCAGCAGCCCTTCAATTAGGATGTCGGTATTCATCGACGAGAGTGCTGCAAAGCTCACGCCCGGCGCGGCGGCGGCAATGACGGCATCGAAGGCTTTGTTGACAATATCGTAGATCACCGCTTGTTCAGGAGAGAATTTGCCGCTCACCGGCACTGTTCTGGTCAGATCGCCAGCGTAGTAGCCGTACTCCGCGCCAAAGTCAATCATGACCAGGTCACCGCTCGCCATCTGCCGGTGATTCGCTGTGTAATGAATGGTCGTGATGTTCGGCCCAGAAGCGATGATGGTCTCAAACGCAGTCCTGGGACACCCATTCATGTGAAGGACAAGCTCAAAAACGGCATCCACTTCGTACTCGTACATTGACGGTTCAATGGCGCGAATCCCCTCCGTAAACGCCTGGACAGACACGTCGACTGCCCGCCGGATATGTCCCAGCTCGAGGGGCTGTTTGATGAGTCGCATAGCATCAAGAAGCGTGTCGACATTGTACACAGCGAAACTGGAGCCACCTGCTTCTCTGAAAACCTGTTCTGTCCCTTGATTGTCGTCCAGGTTGGCATAGATGTAATTTGCTGTTCCTGAACCTAAATAGGCACGAAGCATTTTCGGAAACTCAACTGAAGGATAAGCTGAATCGGCTCCAAAGTATTGAACAGCCCCGGCCGGCCCGTACACAGACCCGAGCCATTGTGCTGAACTCGCAGACCGCTCCTCAACAAACATGATCAACTCGCTGGATGACGGCGCCGCCGTCTTTCTGCGAATTACAGCGAGTGCGTTTGGTTCGTCGAAGCCCGTGAGATAGTAGAACGCGGAGGCCGGGCGGAATTCGTAGTTCACATCACCGTTTCGGAGATAGACGGCATTAGTTGTGAGTAGGACAATACTGCCGGCGGGTAACTGCTGCGCGAGATCATCCCGGCGCTGCTTGAATGCAGCGGCATTGTAGACAACTTCGTAAGGATAGAGCTTTGTGGGGAACCTCGAAGTGGCGGGTTCAGAACTATACTCGTTGCAGCTCACCAGGAGTATCTGAAGGAGGACACAGCAGAAAAGCCGCAAGAAGCGCATACCGTCCCTCATGAAGTCAAGCCGGCAGCCACGAGAACTGACTTCAGGCAAGATACAACCCGGCTCACAGAGATACAACACTCATCGAAACACTCACTTAGCACTCATTTTGGCGGGCCTGGGGGCAAAATCACACTGACTTGAGAGAAACACGGCACATATCATCTCGTAGTACAGGATGAGGCGCTTGGATTGTGGTGGTCGCCGGAAGTCCGAAAATCTCACAACGTGGAACAAGGAGGATTTGCCCATGAATTGGGAATATAAGACCGTGAAGACACCAGCCAGAGGGGGTATAATGGGCGGGAAGTTCAATGAAAAGATCCTCGAGGCAAAGCTCAACGAGCTTGGTGATCAACGATGGGATCTGGTTGCTGCATTCGCGACACACATGGGATATGGCAAGTCCCGGGACATCGTTGCGATTTTCAAACGCGAGAAGAGATGAGGTATACTATGAAAAAGCTCATGCTCGTTGTTTTGCTCTTCGCCACGGCGGCTCTGCTCTCCCCTGCCGCCCGATCCCAGGAACCCGTCTTGAAAGGGCGCTCAGGACTTGAACTGAATTTCGGACTCTGGACGGGCCCCAATACGTCCATTGCTGTCGGCGTGCAGGGTGTTGGAGTTGACGTAAAGAGCGGGGCATTCGCAGGCGGGATTCTTTTCGCTCATTGGGTGCAGGAATACCTGTCGGTCACTATGAGTGCCGGCCTCCTCGCCGGAAGGGCAAGCTCAACAGTCAGCATCCTGAATGTCTCGCAAAAGGTGAGCTCGGTCATTCCTGTCCTTCTGGGTGTGCGGTACTACGCCCTGGGGTCAGCAGCCGGAGAGCGGGTCCGTCCCTATCTGTCGGCTGGCGTTGGACTGTACGCCGGGTCCGAGGTCAAGAACTCCATCCTGTCGCACGAGGCCCGGACCGAGACCGCGTTTGGGGGGCGTGCCGGCGCGGGCTTGGATTTCTTCCTTGGGGATCATTTCAAGCTGGGCGCCAGCGCGGGATATCACCTGATGTCCGACTTCGATACCTCGATCGGCGGTAGGAAGAACTACAATGGGGGTGACTTCACCATTGGAGTGGGGTACGTGTTCTAGATCTTCTGTTCAAAAAGTGAGTCGGAGGTCAACGAGCTCGCGGTCACGAATGTAATTGCGAACCTGAAATCGACCGAGAGCTTACCAGGCGTTTTCTGCTTGACGGGCATTGCTCACTGCAATGAATCCGATTGCCGAGTTTGTGCGAAATCCCTCGACTCCGAGCCGTTTGAGGGGTCGATGCTTGATCCACGACTCTGCGTGTCTCTATTTCAAGAGCATTAAACGCTTTGTCTGTGTGAAGTCTCCCGCTTGTAGCCGGTAGAAGTACACACCGCTCCCCAGGTTCGAACCGTCCAGGGCGACATTGTGAACACCCGCCTCCTTCTTCGCATCCACAAGGACACTCACTTCACGGCCGAGAAGGTCATAGAGGGCAAGTCTCACATCACTTGCTACCGGCAGCTGATAACTGACAACTGTGGTTGGATTGAACGGATTTGGATAGTTCTGGTGGAGCGTGTACTGTTTGGGCGTACTGGCACTTCTTACCTCTCCAACAGAAGTGTAGCCTCCGGTAGTTGTTCTTAGAATTGTACCTCCCTCACCAACTGCGGTTCCGGTATTTGCAGCCGCAAGACACACTCCGCGCAGCCGGCCGCTCCCACTGAATTGCTTGGACCAGTGCTTCCCCCTATCCGTTGTTCTCAAAATGATACCAGCACTGTGACTCGCACCCGCAACCGTTCCGTTTTCTTGGTCCGTGAAGCAAACGTCAAAAAATCCGTCATAATCGAGGGCAGAGCCCGCCAATTGGGTAACCCAGGTTTCGCCCGCATCTGTTGTGCGTAGAACAATCGCTCCTTCAAGCCAGCCACCTCCAACAACGGTTCCTGTGTTTACGTCTGTGAAATACACATCTTGAAGTGTCTGTCGTGTCCCGGATGACTGCCTGACCCAGTTGGCACCTCCATCCGTTGTTCGAAGGATGACGCCCTCATACCCACGCCAGTCAATCCCAACAGCCGTTCCGGTATTCGCGTCCGTAAAGAACACTCCGTGAAGTTGGTATTCTGAGGCCTGGATAATCCATTTTCCCCCCCCATTTGTTGTTCTGAGGATTGCATTCGCGCCCACAATCCAACCGGTTTCTGCATCGACAAAACAGACTCCGTTGAGTACGTCCGTGGAATCCTCCAGTTGAATTGCCCAGTTTCGTCCGCCATCTGTTGTGCGAAGGACTATCCCCTCTTTGAGACCCATCGGACCACCCCCAACGACTGTTCCCGTGTTTGCGTCGGTGAAGCAGATATCATTAAGGCCTCTCGTGGTTCGAGCTGTCTGACTCAGCCAACTGTCTCCGCCGTCTGATGTTCTGAGGATTGTCCCATAGATACCCACGGCAGTTCCCGTATTAGCGTCCGTGAACGACACTCCATTGAGCCCGTAACTCGTCCCCCGTATTTTGCTGAACCAGTTATTGCCGCCGTCTGTTGTGCGAAGAATTATGGGACCGATGAGTCCGTACGACAGTGTGCTACCACCGACAGCCATTCCGGTATTGCGGTCGGCAAACCATACGTCGAGCAGTTCCTCCGTTGTTCCACTAGACTGCGTGACCCAGTTCTTGCCGCCATCTGTTGTGCGAAGGACTACGTTCCCCCCGACCACCGTCCCGGTCTTTGCATCCGTGAAACACACACTCGAGAAAATGGAAGCCGAATACTTCAATTGGGTGACCCAGTTTGTCCCGCCATCCGTTGTCGCGAGGATTGTATTGTTTCCTACAACCCAACCGGTATCGGCACTCGTAAACCAGACTCCACAAAGAGACTCACTTGTTCCACTCGACTGACTGAACCAGTTTTCTCCCCCATTTGTTGTTTTGAGGATCGTTCCGTCAGGGCCAACAGCCGTGCTCGTATTTGCGTCTGCACCATGCACTCCAAACAGATGGGCAGAACCGCTGAACTGGCTCATCCAGCTGTCCCCTCCATCTGTTGTCCTAAGAATCACGCCTCGCGTACTTCCCCATACAGCTCCCACGGCTATTCCGCTGTTTGCATCGGCAAAGCACACGCTTGTAAGACCGACAGTATCGTTTGCGTATTTCTTAACCCAGTTGTTTCCTCCATCAGTCGTCTTGAAGATTGCTCCTGTGCCAACAACCCACCCGGTATTCGCATCAGTGAACCAGAGGTCACTGAAGTTTTGGTTTTCGATGAGCTGGGTAGCCCAGGTGGTTCCACCGTCAGTGGTCTTGATGATTGTTCCCCCACTGATAGCGGTGCCTATGTCTGCATCGGTAAGATGGATAGCTTTTAGAGTACCCACGGTGGGTAGCGGACTCTGATGGAACCAACCTGATTGCGCAGGTGCATCCAGCTGAAGGCCCATTGCTGCAAGAACCACTACGTATAGCTTGCTCATCTTTGCCTCCTGAACAAGACTCTGTGAAGAACATTTCCCATAAGGTCACAGCTCACTTCACAAATGTAAGTTTCTTCGATTGGACGAAATCATCCGCTCCGCTCTTGGCGTCACGCCCGATGGCGGAGTCCAGAAGGCGCACCTGCAGTCGGTAGAAGTACACGCCGCTCGATAGCCCTGAGCCATCGAACTTTGCTTCATGATACCCTGCGTCTCTCGTGTCGTTCACCAGAACCGATACATCACGTCCGAGCACATCGTACACGGTCAATCTCACCTCCGAGGACTTCGGCAACTCGAACCTGATGGTCGTGCTCGGATTGAAGGGGTTGGGGTAGTTCTGTTGCAGCGAAAAGCTGGTTGGCAGCGCATCAGGTGGCTCATCAACTCCTGTGGTTGGTTTGCCGAAAAGATGCTCGTAAGCACCAATATCCGGCTTCGAACCGGAGGGACTTGGGCGAGGATTCCCTCCAACACAGTATGCAGGAATATGATACCAGACTCCCGCAACCTCTACCGAATCAATACCGGCACCGATACATGGCGATGCATCTGAAAGCCGGTAATCTTCTGAGGCAGCATTAACGAACAGAGGGTCAGCGTCTATGTTGTGTTCATAGAGCCCGGCATAATTTGCTCCCGCGCCTGTCCCTCCGATTCCTGCCTTACCACCCTCGATATCGCAGTACAGAATAGTCGGATCACAAGATTCGTCGTCAAGGGCTACTTCTTTTCCCATAGGCGCAGCATTGCCATAGATGTTGTTGTTTATGAGAACTGGATTGCCATCCTCTCTACAGCCAATACCGCCCCCTGCATAGCTAGCTGTGTTGTAGGCAATAGTATTTCCGATCACGATTGGCTTGCCACCCTTATAGCACAAGATGCCGCCAACGAAGCCTTGGTTGTGGACAATGACATTGTTTGCTATGGTCGGAGCCCCACCATTGTCAATGAGAAGTCCACCTGCAGCTTCAGTTGCGACATTGTTGTAGAAAATGTTGCCTGATATCGTTCCCCGGCTATAGTAGCAACAGGCGACGGCGCCATACTTTCCAGTGTTGTTGTGAAACACGTTGTTTGATATGATGACATTTGGACAATATACACAACCGATCGCGCTACTTTTTGAACTTGAATTGTTAGAAAACGTACTATTCGTAATTGTCGTTGAAGCATAGAAAACAAAGATTCCGCCATCTGCTTCGGGCGGATGCCACCCTTCACCACTCTGCTTATTGGAATCAAACAGGCAGTGGGACACTAAGACTTTGTCGAAATGAGATATCAGCATTGCACCGCCACTTCGATCAAGACCACTGCCTGTGTTTGCATTTCCATACTTCAGTGAGCAGTAGAAGATCTTTGACGTATCGTTTGTACTGGGGGTATCCTCGAACCGAATCCCGTGCCAGCCAGTCTGCGTATCCGCAGCCGTGAATCGTATCGTATCCTGTTCTGTGCCGACTGCCAGCAGCCTGCCCTGGACATTCAACTTGTAATGCCCCAGGAAAACGACTTCCACTCCCGGCTCTATGGTGAGTGTTGAGTCGTTTGGTACTGTGATTTCGCCATTGATGTGATATGGAGAGCCATCCAGCGTCCAGGTGCCACTTATATTTCCTGCGGGAATATCCGTATGGAATGTGGGATCATAAGCTTCGTAGTCAGCCAAACCGACAACATCTTTGTCCACTCCTCCGATCACATAGATCTTGTTGTTGACCACAGCGGCACAGGACGCCGCCCGTCCTGTTGGCATATCTTTCTTCCTTGTCCAGGCTCCACTTTGTGCCCAGAGGTCGGCAGGGGACAGGAACACAGAAATAAGCAAAGCGCAATACACGATCCTGGGAGACGTTCTCGCGAATTGACGAGCCTTCACGATCCTCCCCCGTCGAATTGATCTTTGTGTCATGGGACCTCCCATTTCTTAAGACGCAATTGCAGGATCCACCCTCATCGATAGATCGAGTCCCCACGAATTGTATCGAACCACGACATACGCACCCCTCTACTCGGCGGAAGCGAGACAACCCTGTCGCAGCATCACCATCTTTTTCGTTTCAGAAAACTCCCCTGCCTGGAGTTTATAGAGATAGATGCCTTCCGACATCGCACCGCCATGGCCGGCAGGAAAGGATTCACCTCCGGCGACAAACTCGATTTCATACGTGCCCGCATTTCTTTCTTCATCCAGAAGGGTTCTCACCATCTTGCCTTCAGAGTCTAAGACTTCCAATGTGACTCTCGTCCTGTAAGCCACACAGAACTTTATTGCCGTTTTCTCACTGAACGGATTTGGGTAGTTCTGACTCAATTGGAACTCAGATGGAACCAGGCGAATGTGATCTTTACTTTGCGCTGGATTCACGATGTGAAGTACCCCCGACCTAGCCTTGCACGACTTGCCCATGGCGGTCCCTCTGAACATGTGGGCCACGTAGGGATGATTGACGACGGACACATGATAACACCGGAGGCGGCGGGCTTTCTACCAGTCTCGCATCAAAAACTACCGATTCTGAGTCCGGGCAGAAGGCATTTGCCCTGCAAGTCGTTAGTTCACAGAGAGTTGTGCGCTCGGTGTATCGGCAGATGCGTTCGTAATGCGTGCCGACTACTGGTGGGGGGTCCTGAGGTGATAGTGTGAAGGGATTGTGCCAAATTGCTTCTTGAAGCATTCGGCGAAATACGACGGGTTGTTGAAACCTACTTCGAGTGCGATTTCGGACATATTCCCAAACTTGCCTTCAATGAGTTCAGCGGCCCTGTTCAGCCGGGTCCTCTTGATCAGCTCGCTCGGCGGCTCACCGACCAATGCCTCGATCTTCTTCAAAAGCACCGATCTGCTCACCGCCATTTCCGCTGCAAGAGTCTCTACGCCGAAAGAAGCATCCGACATATGCGTGGCGATGACCGCGACAGTGTTTTGCAGAAATTTGCTGTCAAGAGACGTGATTTTTTCTTTTTCTATCTCAAATAGTCCATGCTTTCTGAAATGCTCATGAACTCTTTTCCGTTGTTCAATGAGATTCCCGATTCTCGCCTTGAGTTCCGCCGGCTCAAAAGGCTTCATGATGTAGTCATCCGCACCTATATGGAGCCCTTCAATCCTGTCCTGACTCGAAGCCTTCGCCGTCAGCAAGATGACAGGAATGTGGCTTGTTCTTTCATCTCTTTTGAGTTTATCACAAAGTGCAAACCCATCCATCTTGGGCATCATGACATCGCTGACGATGACATCGGGGATGTGCTCAACGGACTTGTTCCAGCCATCTTCTCCATCAACGGCTTCCAGAACTGCATATTCCTCCTTCACATTGCCACGTATGTAGTATCTCACGTCAGTATTGTCTTCGACTATCAATACCAGTGGCTTTCCTGTGTCAACGGGGACACCAGATTCAGGTTTCCCAGACTTCGTTTCTTCATTATCGATCACAGCCTCCGCGGGAAGTGAAGCCTGCATCCCCGCAAGGCCGCGGCTCTCATCACCTTCCTCCGGTTCGCATATCTCTTCCGGCTGCAAGTGTGCTTTCCCCAAAGGAAGATGAATCGTAAAAGTTGTTCCTTTCCCTTCTGTACTTTCGACTTCGATTGTCCCCTTATGCAACTCAATCAACTCTTTTGTGAGTGACAGGCCAATACCAGTCCCTTCCTGAGCTCGTATTTGGCTTCCGTCAACCTGGTAGAAACGATTGAAAATGCTGGGGATCTTGTCAGCCGGAATCCCGATCCCCGTATCACGAACGGCTACATTCACGTAGTGTTCGTCTCTTGTTATAGCAACGTCTATTCCCCCGCCGTCCGGGGTGAATTTGAACGCGTTTGAGAGTATGTTCGTAACGATCTTATCGATTTTCCCCTTGTCGACATAAACCGGTATGTCCTCTGCTTCTGCGTTGAACGTGAGCGCGATCCTCTTTCTTTCGGCGTATGAGCTGAATGACAGCGCCAGGGCCTTCAGTAACTGCACAATGTTCAGAGGAGCAGTCCGAAGCTTCATACTGCCCGATTCAAGTTTGGATATATCAAGCAACTGGTTCACGAGCCCGAGCAACTTGTGTGCGTGCTTCTGCACAAGCTGGAGGTCACCCCGGATCTTCTCGTCCTGTACGGCCTCAATGGCCTGTTCTACCGGCCCGAGTATCAACGTCAGCGGCGTTCGGAATTCGTGGGAGATGTTCGCGAAGAAGCGCGATTTCAATTCATCCACTTCGTGCAGCTTGTCTGGCTTCGAACCTGCTCATTTCGTATGCGTGTCCCATCCGTATGCTTTTTACTTGCATTTTCCAGGCAGCATACAGCAGGCTGAGAAGAAGTAGCGAAGCGAGGATATAGGCCCACGCAGTTTTCCACCAAGGAGGAGAAATGAATACTGCAATGGACGTGCCGGCCTCATTCCAGACGCCATCATTGTTTGATCCTTTCACTCTTAACGTATATTTGCCCGGCTCCAGTCCTGGATAGGACGCATAACGTCGGGTCCCTGAATACACCCAATCCTTATCCAAACCCTCCATTTTGTACGCATACTGATTTCTTTCCGGACTTATGTAGCTTAACGCCGCGAACTCAAAGGCTATGAAATTCTCATCATACGGTAGACGCACATCACTGGTGAGAGGAGCCGGTTTATCGAATTTCTTGAATGATGTTATGACGATCGGAGGTACAAACGGATTGTCTTTCACGCTGTCAGGATGAAACCGGGTGAGCCCCCCTGCCCCCCCGAAATACATCTCGCCGTTTCCTGTTTTGCACCCCTTTCCGAAGGATATATCGGCCGTTGGTTCCAGGCCGTATGAGACGTCGTAATGTTTGACCTGATGAGTTTCAGGATTAAGCTTGGAAATCCCCTTGTTGCTGCTGATCCACAAACACCCATGATCATCCTCCAGAATGCCAAGTATGTCAGTGCTCGGCAAACCGTCCTTTTCGTAAAAGCGAATGAAGCTGTTCGTTGAACGGTCAAATCTATTGAGGCCGTTGTTTGTAACGAACCATAGCCTTCTCTTTGTATCCTCATAGATCTCATGAATCTGTTTTCCACTTATGGTTCCAGGATTGCCGGGTTCAGAAACAAATTCGACGATCGTGTCCCGGTCTTGATTGTAGCAGAATAGCTTTCCCATGTAGGTGGCAATCCAGACCAAGCCAGTGGCATCTTCGTAGATGTACCGTATTCGCAGTTTCACATTCTTGACTTCTGTTAGCGATCTTGATTTAGGATCAATGAACCAGAGATTACCAGAGCGAGTCCCAATCCAGAACCCTTTACTGCTTTTCCACGTGACGGAAACCGATCTCACGACATCTCGCGAGTACGGACCCCACACGTGTCTCACGCCAAGACTATCTATCGTAGAGAGAATCCCTCCCTCTGAGTAAAGCAGTACATCACCTCCTGAGTTGTACACAAACAATACGGAATCCTTGCCAAATGAACATGGAACCAACTCCTCTTTTTGTATGTCGAATTTCTTGTATCTCTTGGATGTGAAGAGCCAGAGTATTCCTTCTCTCCCGCTCTTGACTACATAGACTATGTCATTCATTGGATACTTTTTGAAGGGCTGCTTTGACCGGTTAAGCTTTTGAATGTACGTATCTGTTCCGGCCCAGAATGTTCCGGATCGCTCGCTGCATACAGCGTTTGTTCGATACTCATATTGAGCAAATGCTCTGGATTGTCTGTCAAAGGAAAGAAGTACTCTGCCGGTTGCCGCCCAGAGAGAACCAGTCATGACATCCTGGCAAATTGAATAGATGCGATTATGTAGCCCCTTGGGATTATGGCGATAGTGTGAGAAAGTGCCTTCCTTAGGATTGAATTCCACTAAGCCTTCCTCCGTCCCCAGCCAGAGCGCGCCGTTGTTATCTTCACACAGTGAGTTGATCCAGTATTGCGAACCAGTAGTGTCCCGTGGCGCATGCTGTTTGCCCGAGTCATACCAACAGTGGACAAACTTTGCTGTCGCGAAATCATACCTATCGAGCCCTCCACCAGTGGCAAACCAGAGCGATCCTTCCTTGTCTTCGTAGATGGCATTGACCGAGTTGTGTGCGATGCTGCCGGGATCTGTGCTGTCATGTCGCAGTGATGAGAAGGTCCCTGTCGTTCTGTCGAACTGGCACAAACCCCATTCAGTCCCGACCCAGAGTATTCCACGCTTGTCTTCACAAATTGCCCCAACATAGTTAGTCGCACCTTCAACGGCACCGGATGGGTTGGGTGCATAATGCATGAACGTGCCCGTCGTGCGATCGAATCTCTCAAGGCCAGAAGAACTCCCTATCCACAATACTCCGGCTTTGTCCTCATACAGGGTGGATATTCTATTGTCTGCTATGCTGGTACTATCATCAAAGTCGTGCTTGTAAGACACAAAGCTGTACCCGTCATATCGATATAGGCCACCATACGTACCAAACCACAAATAGCCTGTTCCGTCTTGAAGAATGCACATTACGGCAGTGGGCATGCCATGCTCCACAGACAGCGTCTCAAAGGCAAGGTTCTGTTGCTGTGAGTACACGAAGGCTGAGGGAATTGCCAGGACAAGGGATAGGAGGATCAATATCTTCAGCAGGGAAGAACTCTCAGGCATGAGCTTGACCCAGAGACAATGACTTCCATAAAAAAATGCAGCCGTCAACTGATATGCACATCGTACCGACGTCGGCAGAGGCCGTTTCCGGTCACGACAACAGCGCACCCTCTTTCCATCCCAGGTGCACCAAATCAATGCGCTTCAGATCAGAAACCCCAAGGCCGTGCCTCGTCTCGGCCATCTGGATGTGCTTTGTAGGTGTGACCGCCTTGTCCTCCCCAAAGTGGTCGATGCGCTTGAGGCGGAGCAGCTCCGCGCCCAGGGCATCCACAGCCACCGGGTCCTTCGAAGCGAAAATCCCGCAGTAGTCCCACTGATATCGGGGATCGAAGGCGTGTGGTCCCCGACCGTAGAAGAGCGGCTTGAGCGCCAGGAGGATATTGAGGCGTGTTTTCCCCTTCAATATGGGGAGGTTCCAGATGGCCCCGAGGTCGGCACAGGAATCTGCGTGGTAGTCTGAGGGATTCTTCACGAACATGATATGGTTCTTGATGCACCCTCCGATGCCGGACCAATGATGGGTCCTCACCGGACGTATGTTCAGGATGGCCGTGCGGTCGGCAAGCAGCGTGCGTGCCTCGCGGTCCGTGACCGGGATGTCCGCTTCAGGGTTCACACACGCAGCCAGCCTCCTTTTGAGCAGCATGCTAAGGTCAGGAGGCGTATCCAGGTACCCGTAGACGTTGGTTTTGATTCCTACCAGGTCGTGGGGGCCGAAGAGCTGTCCCCACGCGTCTTCAGGTTTCTTCGTGCCGAGCAGTTCGCACAACGCCTGATCAATCATGGAGGCAGCCACCGCTGCATTTACGGCACCATCCGTGGTGATCACGTTCTTGTCGCGGATGAGGACCACCTTGGCCCGGGGCTTCACCGCAGGACCTGCTTGATCCTCCTTCCCCGCTTGCTTGACCTCCTGCCGGGTTTGTGCCGCTGAGAGACTCTGTCCAAGGGCCACACCTGTTGCGGCAAGCGCCGTCTCTATCAGGAATTCCCTGCGTGAGGATATTTTGTCTTTCCTGCTCATCGAGAGATCTCCATCAGTTTGAGTGTGATTTGTTCAAAGTGTTTCCGAACGCTGGCTTCATCCGGGGCGTCAAGGATCAAAACCCCGTGGTTGCCGAGAGCAGCAACCAGGTTCCAGCCGGTGTCACACCGGAACGCTTCTGCCGGCATGTGCGATTGCCCACAGCGGAGCTTGAGATAGGATCCCACCCCTATTCTGGCGGCCTCCTCGTCGGGGAACAGCACAACGAGAATGCGCTCCGGATTCCCGGGATTCCCGTAACGGCCCATCACTGTAGGCGCGTGCTGTGGAAGTCCAAGAGGGTTGTCAAAGAGCGTGGGTTCGAGATTTCTGAGCGTCAGTGGTGAAAGAACATAACGCTCACTGAGCGGGCGCAATCCCTCTTTGGGCAGAACACCATGCAGGTAGGGATGGCTGGCATCCGGACCCAGGTGGGTTGCCAGGTCTTTTCCCAATGCGAGGACTGCATCGCGGGATGCAGGGGTTTCCTGTTCCGATTGAACGAAGACGAAGTATCGCCCCCGCCAGAATCTCAGCATCCCTCCACCATATTCGGAATCCTGCCCAACGCCCGCGTCGGCATCGAGGCGCTCGTAGGTGAAGACACCGAAAGCACCTGCGGGTTCTTCCATTTCGAAGATGCTCATTTCGATGGAGGGTTCACTGGGACTGGTGTATCTCACGGCACGAACACTTTTCATCCCGTAGGCCAGGTACACCTCGGCCCCACCGTCCATATAGTCGAACACCGTCTGCCGGTCGTAGGTGAAAGGTTTCCCTTCGGCATGCCATTTCCCAATCGAACCGGGAATGGCTTCGTTCTGTAGTACATCCTGGGCCTGGGCTGATATGCAGGAGCCCTGGGTCAGGATGAGTGGGATCAGATAATGTGCATGACGCATATTGGCAACTCCGGTCACATTACGAATCACGCTTCCAGTCTGCCAAGTAGGGAGTGCGGACAAAGAGGCATTTCATTCTGGGAATATAACGAGAGCGCATTCGACAAACAAATGGTAGCAGGAGTGACTGGCAATGACAAACCCCGGGGCCTGAAGGGGTCCTACTGCATCTTTAGTACCACGAATGTCACATCATCCATCTGCGGGCGACCGCCGGCCCAGTCTTTCATTCTTTCCATGAGATGCCTGATAATTTCCTGAGGGTTCTGGTCTGCAACCTCTTTGAACGATTCGACCGTCCTTGGTTCATCGAGTGTCTCATCGTTTGCGTTGAACATCTCAAGGAAACCATCACTCATGAGCAGCATCACATCTCCTGAACCGAGGGTTGTTTCCTTCGTCTGATATGGAAAATCCGTAAACCCTCCGAGCGGCATCCCTTTCATGACAAGTTGTTCCACCTCACCTGTTGATGACCTGAAGATGAGTACCGGCGGCATTCCAGCCGATGAGGCTGTTACCGTATGATCCTTTACCCGCAGCAAGAGCAAGGCCATATAGAGCTGCCCAAGATTCATTCGCTTGAATGCCCTGGTGAATCTTTCAAAGATGGTTTGAAAACTGGAGAGGTGTGCGAACTCATGGAAAAGGCCTTTCGTCACCGACACCATCGTTCCTGCCTTTGCCCCATGACCCGTTGCATCGCCGAGTGCTATGGTCAGGGTCCCGTCCTCGCCAAGGTGAAAGTCATAGTAGTCGCCGCCAACCTCCGTTGCTGTTTCCATTTTCACCGCTATCTCGACGTGCGGTATTCGCGGAATTTCCTTCGGCAGCATGGAAAGTTGCACCTGCCGCGCCTCCTCAAGTTCTCTGGTTTTGCGCGCATTATCCGCTTCCAGCATGCGCCGAGCAAGCTCTTCTTCTTTCGCAAGCCGCTCAGTCTCGATCGCTTTGCGGGAAAGGTCACGAACCTGTATCAGCTGTTCCTCGAGGTTCTTGCTTGTTCTGGCAAAGTTGCGGGACATGTCGATTGAAAAACAAACACTCATCACCAGCGTGCCGACGATGACAATACCAACGCCCGACAATGGCGAAAGGATGGACAGTTGAATCGCCACCTGCCAGACGAGACTCAACATGAACACCGCGAACCCCAGTGCAGCAATCCATTTGTCGCGCCAGCGTTGTCGTCCGGCAACAACAAAGACCCTGAAAGTCTCGAGTGTCGCCGCGCCGATGAGCACGTACACAATGTAGACGCCTTTCATCCCACCAGGGGGAACAAATAATGCGAATATGGCAAGCACAGCACATGTCGCGGCAATGACATAGCCGGTTTTCGGAATCCTAGAGAGGAACCGGGTATAGATCGTCAGCAAACCAAAGACGATTGCGCAACTCAGGAGAGCAACTGTTCCCTTTGCGGAATTTAGAAAACCTTCAACAGAAGGGGTAAAGGCACTCTGGAACGACAACCATATGAAGCCCCCCCAGGAGAACATGAAGAGAGCGAAATAGAGGTTCTCCCTTGGACGCGGCAGAAACAGAAAAAGCAAAAGGTGCAGGACGCCGAGAACGAGCGCAATAACAGGAAAGACAATCTGGGTTACCGTCATTGTTCTGATTTCTTCAGCCCGCTGTTGAATCATCCCATTGAGATCGCTGGTAAGGATACACGCAAACCCTGCGTCGCCTCCCATGTTAATAAGATCGTCCGTGTTGGCATTCGAATAGCGGATGGCGAGAAGATGGTCCCGTCCCTGCCGGAAGACGAGGACCCTCGGGTTGCGTTCGATGAACGATTGCTCCGCAGTTCCGGCAACGGCCACATCGCCGAAAGCATAGAGCAGGGTTCCATCAAGGTAGACTTCGCAGGCGCCCCCGTGATTGACAATCAAGCCAAGGGGCACACTCCAAAGCGAGGAATCCACAACGATGCGCTCACGAAACCATCCAATCCCGCTCCACTTGCTTTCTGGCTTCTGTTCCCTCGTGAGCCGGGCATATGTGATTTCCCAGGAGCGATCATCAAACGACGGGTTTGCCCATTCAAGGTCGTCACCGGGGTGGTAACGCCAGTTTTCAATTGTGATTGGAAATTCCGGGCGATACTCGAACGCCGGGGCGGACAGAAATGTCCTGGCCCTGCAATCGGATGTATCGATGGCATTTCTTCGGATGAACTTCATCATGTGGTTTGGGGCAAATGCGACGGTCCCCAACAGTTGTGGGACGAGCCACACATTATCCGCCATTCCAGCGGACCATTGGATTGTCCCATCACGCTCCATGGCACCGAATATCTTCGATACCCCGTCATTGTCATGGAAGCTTACGGCAAAACCGAAGCTTTCACCGACGCCGACATGAACGGCACGGCCTCTGCACGCAATCAATTCCCACTCCAGACGCAGTTCGAGGGCGTATCCGTCACGCGTTGGCCGGCGGGCATAGTTTCCCGGCAAGGTCGCTTTTCGCGAAAGGAGAGAGTCTCGTTCAGGATAAAGGTTGTCAACACCCAGAATGTTGGAGGCATCGGCACTGTCCAGAGCAGTCAAGCGGGCATTCACGATTCCGATGAGAGGCTTCGTTGCAGGATCAGGATCGAACTTCAGTTCGATGCAATCGTTCCACGGCCGGACAATGCTTCCGACATGAACGACGTCATCTTTCACTTCAGCATAGAGGTAGAAGTACTTCTCGTCCCATGCAGCCCACACATCAGCCGAGAGGTCGGAATCACCATCAGGCTTAGGTCCACTGAGCGAAATGAAATCCAAATGAGAGAGATGGATGTAGCTCTCAGTCGGCGTGTTAAGGCCGGAATACCATGCATCCTTGCGAGCGTCAATTGCTATTGAGAACTGAGCAACAATTGCGTTGCACGACAGAATTTGGAGCAAGACCAAGAGTCTGAGAGACATCCTCGTACCTCCTTGGTTCCGGATCGGAGCGTTCGGACCAGAGTGACATGTAGGCGACCACCATCATTATGGCATCAAAAACCTCTTCTTGACTGGTCGCCCCCCACATGTGATGCAGGAATTGCTGCCCCTACTTGTCATACGTGCCAGGATGGCAGAAGATTCTCAGAACCTGGTAATCTCGGGAAACCGCATATTCCTTATCCGGCTGGCGGTTTCGCGCATTGGGCCAGCTGTAAGGGCCACATGCAAAGGCCCGAGCAAAAAGGCCCTTTGACAAGGGAATGTGTGACAAGGGAATGGATTGATGGTTTGACAATCCCCCCGTGAAGCCCTATCTTTGCTGCGGACCATCTCTCGGCAAAGCCTCTGTTTCAATTCCTTCCAGCATCTCCCAGGGGCTTTGTGGATTCTCGAGATGGCCCTGCACCTTGATTTTAGGAGATCTCTCCGTGGTCCGCGAGTCTGTTGTCCGCAATCGATTCTTCTCGCGGATACTAACCCCCGTAAACGCAGGCTTCTTCTTTACACACTCACCCGAACACCCAACAAGGAGGAAGAGATGAGACCACAACCGAGGGTCTTCATCCGATTGGCATATGTTCTTGCCGCCTTTCTTTTGGCGACAGGCTTGCTCGCTGCTCAGACATTCGACGCCATCAAGGGTCAGGTGAAGGAACACATACTTCCCAACGGCATGAAGTTTCTTGTGCTGGAGCGGCCAGAGGCGCCGGTGGTTTCGTTCCACACCTACGCAGACGTCGGATCATCGAACGAATCGTACGGTATCACCGGTATTTCCCACCTGCTGGAGCATCTGGCCTTCAAGGGAACGAAGGTCGTAGGGACGAAGGATTATGCTGCAGAGCAGAAACTCATGGATCAGATAGACCGTGTCTATCAGCAGCTCGTGCGGGAACAAACTTCAGTCAAACCGGACAGTGCAAAGATAGTGACGCTGCAGGCGGAGTTCGACAGACTCGGCAAAGAAGCTCAGGGGCTCGTGGTCGTAGATCAATACAGCGACATGTTGAGGGAGCAGGGCGGCCCCATGATCAATGCGTATACAAGCAACGATGCCACACAGTACATCAGCAGCCTTCCATCCAACAAGCTGGAATTCTGGATGGCGATGGAATCCGATCGATGGATGAACCCGGTCTTCCGGGAGTTTTACAAAGAACGCAATGTCGTCATGGAGGAGCGGCGGCTCGGAGTGGAGACACAGCCGACCGGGAAGCTGGTCGAGGATTTCTTGGCCGTCGCATTCAAGGCACATCCTTACCACCACGAAGTGATCGGGCATATGTCCGATCTCCAACGTATCAATCGAGCGGACGTCACAAGCTATTTCCAGAAATTCTACGGACCCAGCAACTTGACTGTGGCGATTGTCGGGGACGTCAAAGCTGATGAGGTTTTCAGGTTGGCGGATACGTATTTCTCGCGTATCCCCACTGCACCGAAACCTGAGCCCCTGCGGACGACTGAGCCCGAGCAGTGGGGTGAAAGGCGTGTGACCGTGGAGGCAATGTCCCAACCGTGGCTGGTGATAGGCTACCACCGCCCGGATATCAACAGCAAGGACGATGCTGCGCTGGACGCTATGGCCAACATCCTCGGCCGCGGGCGATCCTCGCGCCTCTACACGAATCTGGTCAAGAACCGGAAGCTCGCCGTCAGTGTCTCCGCTGGGAATGGATGGCCGGGCAATAAGTACTCCAGTCTCTTTGTGGTCTTCGCCGTGCCTTCCATGGGTCACACGGCAGCTGAGTGCCAGAAGGCTATCGAAGCCGAATTGGAAAAAATCAAAACGGAACCGGTGACGGAACAGGAGCTGGCAAAGTACAAACGCTTCACGAGGAAGTATCTGATCGATGGCATGAAGATGAACAGCAGGATGGCTGCATCCCTTACATTCAACGATGTGATCCGCGGCGACTGGCGAAAAGCATTCGAAATCATCAAAGTTGTCGACTCGGTGACCATACCGGACATTCAGGCTGTCGCACAAAAGTATCTGGTCGAGAAGCATCGCACGATCGGGGAAGTCAAACCTGAACCGAAGCCCGAAGAGGGAGGAAAACAACAATGAGAACGCCAAGAGTGTTCGTCGCATCATTGGTCATGGTTCTCCTGGCCGGTTTCCTTGGGACGGTCGTCGCACAGAAGGGACCTAAAGAAAAATTCACGTTCCCCAAGCTCCATGACATTTCCATGCCGAAAGTCCGGGAGGCAAAGCTCAAGAACGGCATGCGGATCTTCCTTGTGGAAGATCGGCAGTATCCCACAATCGATCTGCGCGCCATGGTTGGCGCAGCCTCCGAGTTTGACCCCGCGGAAAAGGTCGGACTGGCAAGCTTAACAGGGAGCGTCCTGAGAACCGGGGGCACCGAAAAGATGACCGGTGATGAAATGGACCAGATGCTCGAGACGATGGGAGCATCGGTAGAAACGGGCATTGGATCCGGCTCAGGATACGTGTACGTCTCCGTGTTGAAGGATGACATCGACAAGGGCGTCAATGTCCTCGCCGACATCCTGATGCATCCCGCATTCCGGCAGGAGAAGATCGAGCTCGCAAAAATCCAGCAGCGTTCCTTTATCTCCCGTCGCAATGATGATATCTGGGAGATCACTGGCCGTGAGTTCAACACCTTGATCTACGGCAAGGGACATCCCTATGCGCGCTATCCCGAATTTGCGACGATCGATTCAATCAGCAGGGACGATGTTGTCGCGTTTCACAAAAAGTATTTCCATCCCAACAACATCATCTTCGCGGCGTGGGGAGATTTCGATGCCAAGCAGATGGAAAAGAAGCTGGAAACGGCCTTCGGCGCCTGGCCAAAGGTGGATATCCCCGTGCCTCCCAAGCCCAAAGTGGACTATCAGTATGTGCAGACGGTGAACTACGTGAACAAGCCTGACGTGAACCAGACGCATATCCAGATGGGACATATCGGAGGACAGCTGAACAGCCCGGACTATCCGGCCCTGGTGATCATGAACCAGATTCTTTCCACAGAAAGGATGTACAAGGTCATTCGGACGCAGGAAGGTCTCACCTATGCTCCGTGGGGATACTATGGAGCGGACTACGACCATCTGGGTGTCTTCAATTGCGGGACGCAGACGAAGTCGCGGTCGACGGTGTACGCTCTCCGCCTGATGCTGAAGGAAGTGAAACGGATGACAGAAGAACCTGTGACCGATGAAGAGCTCGCTCGTGCCAAGGACACGTATCTGAACAGCTTTGTCTTCAACTTCGACACCAAGAGCAAGATCGTCAACCGGATGATGGTGACGGCCTACCACAACTACCCGGTGGATTTCATCAACCAGGTCAAGGACAAGGTCGAGAAGGTAACGAAGGAAGATATTCTCCGCGTCGCGAAGACCCATCTGCATCCCGAACAGCTCCACATTCTGGTGGTGGGGAAAAAGGAGGAATTTGACGAACCGCTGTCAGTATTGGGAAAGGTTAACGAAATCGATATCACCATCCCACAGCCCAAGCACTAGACCCGCGCGCCAGGAGACGGACGTTCGATAGTGCGTTGCTCCCGCCTGCACTTTAAAGGTCGATCGGTGCAGGCGGGTGCGGCGGCTGTCTCGATGTCCTCATCGTACGAGGACAGACTTGCGCGTCTGCACAAAGCTTTGTCCTGAGCCTGTCAAAGGATCCCCCGCTCCGCTCTCAGAGTCACGCCCGATGGTGGAGTCCAGAGCGGGGACCTGCATCCGGTAGAAGTACATGCCGCTTGACAGACCTGACGCGTCGCACTTGACTTCGTGAGCCCCCACTTGCCTCCTCTCGTTCACCAGTGAGACAAACCGACGCCTGAAAATGTCATAAATCGTCAGGGTCCCGTGTGATGCTCTCGGCAACTCTCACTTGATGATCGTGGAAGGATTGAAGTGATTCGGGGCATTTTGGCACATCGATCGTGATCGATTTGTGATTACAGGAGCAAATTCGGACGGATTCTTGGTTATGCTGCAGTTGACAGGCGGTGTAAAGAATAGTAGATTTGCATGAGGGACGAGGGGGCGAACCGAACACACCATCGTGGAGAATCATCACCATGCAAAAGCAACTCACTGGATTGGCGGTGCTCGTCGCATTGGTCTCGACTGCCTCCGCTCAGAACTGGTTCAAGGGAAGCCTCGACGACGCTCTCGCTAAGGCAAAGACCGAGAACAAAAAGGTGCTCGTGGATTTCTTCTCTCCTGGCTGAGGTGGCTGTAAATTGCTGGGTCAGCAATATTTCGAGAACCAAAAGTTTCAGGATTACTTCGGCACTCACTTCGTGATGTTCCGAGCCGACAGGACACAGAAAGTTGGCGAGGAAATCTTCAAGAAGTTCAACATCATGGGCACCCCAACCGTGATGATCCTCGATTCAGACGGATCCGAGGTTGATTGGCACGTTGGGTATGGTCCCCCGCCCGAGAAATTCCACGAGCGCATCGACAAGTCTTACAGAGGAATTGAGACGTTCAAATTTTACGCGGATCAGTATGCCAAAGATCCAAAGAATCTTGACGTCGTCTTCCGCCTGGCTCAAAAGCACGGCGACCGGTACGATCAGGGCAAGGCCACCCCGTTGTACAGAGAAGTGCTCGCGATTGATCCCGATGGGAAGAAAGGAAGCACAAATTATAACAAGACACAGGTGTCGTACACTCAGTATGCCGAGTTCCAGATAGCTTCGTTGGCTCTCTACGCGGCAAACGGAGGCCCCGCGGGATTCAAATCATTTATCGCGAAGTATCGGGGCGGCGAACTGGCTAAGTCGGCGTACCAGCGTCTTGCGTCCTTCTATTTGAGTTCAACCGCCAATGACACAGTGACACAATTCTATGAGGAAGCGATCAAGGAGTACCCGAACGACGCAAGTCTCCTCGGTACTTATGTCGAGTATGTCAACAACAGCAAGCAGAATGTCGATAGGGGCATCGAGGTCGCTGAGAAGATTATGGAGCTCATGACGTACAGGAAGGATCCAAGGTACGTCGGGGCCCTTGCCAAACTCTACGTCCTCAAAGGAGACAAAGCAAAGGCCGACAGCGTGTATGGCAAAGAATTCATCGACAATCAGGTATCTTCCCTTTCTTACAGTCTCATCGACTATGCCAACTTCTGGGCCGGGCAGAACATGAATGCTGGGAGCGCACTTGCAATGGCCGAGATGTCTCTCAAGCTGAACCCGGATAATTCCTATCTGCTTCGGCGGGCCGCTGAGGTCTGCAGCAAACTCAACAAGCTGGATAGCGCGCTTGAGTTCTTCGGGCCGGAGTTTGCCGAGAAGAACATCGACGACGCCAATAGACTCTACAGCTACGCGAGTTTCTGGGCGGGCGAGGGGAAGAACCTCAAGAGTGCACTTGCAGCCGCCAAGAAAGTGGTAGAGCTCTCACCGACTACTCCATCCTACTGGGGGGTTCTTGCTACAGCTCACCAGAAGATGAAGAACTACGATGAGGCAATCAAAGCGGCAGGGAAAGCAGTCGAATTGGCGGATGACAACCGGAAGGCGTACTACAAAAGCAGGCTCGATGCCATCACGCAGGCCCGCCAGACAGACGGTGGGCAGCCGATAGAGGGGAAATAGAAGTAGAACCGGATTGCTTGGAGCACCCGTGGCGATCAAAAGAAGTGGTCTGGGGATACTGGTATGGTTTCTTGTTGGCATGCGTGTTGTGATTGCGCAACCACCATCGAGTGTGGTTTCGGTGACTCTCGACAAGAACAATGTGCACGTGACTGCCGGAGCAGAATTCACAGTCGTATTGAATGCAACGATCGCAGCCGGCTGGCACATCAATTCCAGCAAGCCGAGTGAGGAGTCACTCATTCCTACCTGCATCGACGCAAAAGGCAAGTCAATCACACTCGTCAGTGTCGAGTATCCGAAGGCTGAAGATATCAAGCTCGGGATTTCCGATAGCCCTCTTTCAGTATTTGAAGGTAACTGTCAGTTTACGCTCACCCTCAAAATCGGTGACGCACTGCAGAGTGGCAGAGAAGCGACGGCGGTCATCTTGTACTACCAGGCGTGCAATGATCAGATCTGCATGCCTCCGACGAGTGTCAGAGCGACGCTCCTCGTTGATGTCGAAGCGAACGCGAAGAAAAAGCCCTCATTGGATGGCACGGCCACACCAGGAACCGGCCGGTCCGGCTCTCCGTAGGCAAAGGACAGAGTTCGCAACAACTCACAACTCCATTCATTGCACGTTTGCAGTTCCAGGCTCAGGGACCAATCGTCACAACTGCTTTGGAAGGGCTGGCTCAGATCTTCTTAGACTCAGGTAAAACGCCATCTCCGGGACGCTATTTCTTTCCGATCTGTTTCTTTGAAGTCTTGATCATTCGGCCAAACTGCCTGTCTTTCTTGCGCCTCTCCAGGCGCGACAACTGATGAAACTCAGACTCCTTCCTCAACTTGATGTAACTCTGGTACCGCTGCTCACTCAACCCACCGCTTTCAAGTGCCATCAGTATTGCGCAACCGACTTCGCTCGTATGTGTGCAATCACTGAAACGGCAATCCTTAGAGAGTCCATGAATATCGGAAAAGCTATCATCGATGCTTTCGCCGACGGCGATCAAGCCCAGTTCCCTCATCCCGGGTGTATCAATAAGTAGAGCGCCGCTATCCAGGGCAATCAATTGCCGGCTTGCTGTAGTATGTCTCCCTCTGCCGTCTTTCTCGCGTATAGGATTTGTCTCAAACAGCTCCTGACCCATGAGATGATTCACGAGCGTCGTCTTGCCAACCCCGGAGGGTCCCAGCAGGCAATACGTTCTTCCTCCCTCAAGCAACCCTTTCAGTGCATCCAGTCCGCTTGGGGCAAGGCTGCTGATTGGGATGACTTTGGCGCCAATATGCGCGGATCTGATCTCTGAAATCCTCTTCTCCAGATCTGCTGCACTAACGATGTCACTTTTGCTGAGGAGGACTACTGGCTCGATATGACCCTCGATCACCATGACGAGGTATCGTTCCAAGCTGCGCAGGTTCAGGTTGTCACAGGACTGGACTATCAGGCCTTTGTCGATATTTGATGCAATCATCTGAAAGTCAATGTTTTTACCGGCAGACTTCCGGCGCAGAAAGGATCTTCTGGGGAGCAGGGCATGAATGATTGCGAGGGTGCCGTCATTGTGATACTGCACCAGGACCCAGTCACCGACGCACGGGAGGTCTTGACTCGAGTCAGCAGAGAACAACAGTCTCCCGGTCAGCTCGGCCAGGACTTCGTTCTCTTCATTCCTGACAAGATATCTGTCCCGGTCGACCCTGGCGATGCGTGCAACGCTGCAGTCCGGCCTCTGCAGCTCCTCTCGCTTCTGTTGAAACCAATGATCAAATCCAAGATCTGCTAGTTCCATCGTTTTTCTCAAATTGGAAAGCACCCATACCAATCAGGGGTGAGATTGGTCACGCCATATCTGAACTATGCACGCTTCGGTGGTGGGAGTGTCACAGCCTTTCATGTATTTTGTGCGCCATCCCCGCCTCATCTGATTCTGACTATACCCTCTGCAATTGATGGGAACCCGGCGAGCACGAGTGGATCATGCCCGGGGATAATCAAAGTGGTATCGGAGACAAGCGTCTTCATTCGTCGCAGTTGCCGGATGTACGCTGCGGGGTCCTGGACCAATACTACGGAGATCAGTTCGTGCAGGTTGTGGTAGAACCAGCAATCGTCAGATGCAAGAAGCACCTTGTCCGTTTGGGTGTCTACGAGAAGGTGCTGGCTTTCGTACGTGTGTTTTGAGCCGATAAATGTCCGGATGCCCGGGATGATTTCCAGGCTGTCGCCGTTCACGAGTGTGAGTCTTCCGTCCAGGTTGGCCTGCACGATCATCAGAACGTCTTGCTTGTCAAACCCACCATGCGATCCCCCTTTCTGCCAAGCAGCACCGACGAAGGCATCGTAGTCATTCTTCTGCATCCAGACATTCGCCTTCTGGAAGAGACTGAGCCCGCCGATGTGATCATAGTGGGGGTGCGTGATGATGACATCGGTGATCTCGTTCGGTTCGACGCCCATGCGTCGAAGTGCGAGGTCTGGGCGCACATAGTATGCGTATGACTTCCGGATCATCGCAGTATCTCCGACAAAACCCACGTCCACGAGAATGCGACGATCGTTGTGACCTCGCAGATACCAGATGTAGTATACGAAGGCAACACTGTCTTTCGACTGCGTGTTGAGCGCGACCTTGGAGACAGCCGCGTACCCGTTCCCTCGAGCATACTCGATTGCATACACGTCATACACATTCTGGGTTTGCGACAGTCCCGAAGTGGCACCAAAGCAACAGAAGAAAAGCGTTGCCACGAAAAGCTTCAGCCTCATGCCAGCCTCCTGGTTGTGCCAAAAGGTACGCGGAAACCACGGGATAGTCAATTCACTGAACGAAACCAGAGTCTCAAAAGAACAAAGCCTCTATCAATGGTGACGCTGGAGTTCTGGCCCGGATGGAATTTGGGAGAGGGATACTCTCCAGAGCAGAATGTCGGCACTTCAAGGTCAGATGTTGCCTTGACATTGTGTACATAATGTGATTTACTGCAATGTCGTTTTGAAGACCGCATTCCCGAGTCGGAAGTTCCAGAAGAGATGGGGAGGCCAGCAACCATGAGTGTGAAGCTCGACAAATATGAACGAGAGATTGAACGCGAAGCTGATGCATATCGGTCAGTCTCGAAAAAGGAACGGGACAAGCTTGAGGGAATGCTTGACAAGATACGCAAGACACGCAACGTGAATATCCGTATCTCGGAGTCTGTTCTAGAGCAGTTGAAACGTCGATCGCAAGAAGAAGGGATTCCTTATCAGACTCTGATTTCGAGCATTCTGCACAAGTATGTGACGGATCGGCTCGTTGATGAGAAGGCAATTCGTCGATCGATGCATCTGCTTTCCTCTTCACGCTAGCACTTCGTACTCGTAGGGGGACGTATTCCATCCCCTACGCCGCCTGTCTTTTCCGATTCACCCGGCTTCGGAATCTGGTGCTGAATCCCCTGATGCGGTCGCTGACCGTCATAGAACGCGACATATTCATCCACAATACTACATCCTCGCCGACGACAAAGCCCCTCTTCGGACTGAATCTGTGCGCGTTCCCCTCTCCTTCACTCAATGACTCTTGTCCACTGACCTTCCCATCGCACAGAACAATACATTCAACTCATGATCCGTGGTGGCGTTTTGCTACGCATGGAATTATAGCAGCAGACTTTCGCGGGAGACATTCTGGTAGAATGGTGTCGCAACCGATTGCTCACTACGTCAGTCGTCGATGCTTCGGACAACTACCGAAATCACCTCACCGCTCATCCACTCAATTTCATAGAGTGCCCGGCGAAGCCTGTGTACTAGATCATCGGAAACAGGGCTTTGCAGCAATACGAGGAGATCCCAATCAGATTCGGGCCGTGCTGTGTCCTGCGCTCTGGAACCATACAGGTACAGTTGTGCCGTAGGCGCAATAATGCGCACCGCCCCTCCCATCCGCTCTATGAGTTCGCTCCGTTTCATCGAGGCCGAATAGTCTCGTAGTTCAGACGAAAGCTAATAAAGGAAGTGACGAAACGCATCCGCGAGCAAGACAGCGAATCCGAACCCAAATTCTTCTTCAGTGGCATGACCGATGCATTCAACTCTACAAAAGAGACAGTTCTCGTCCTCAAGCCCGAAACAGTCATCCGGTGGCACCCCGATAAGGATTCAGATTGTACTGGAGGTGGAAGAGCTGATCACCTTCGCTCACTTGGGCAGTCTATACTTGGTCGAGGCGGCGAAACAAAAAGCCCGGACATCTCTGCCCGGGCCATTGCTGAACTCAGAGACTGCTGACCCTCATGCCCTCCCATCGGCCTTGGAGGGATAAGGAACATTCACCAGGCCAGGTTCAATGTTCTTTGATGATACCGGTGCCGGTGGCCTGCCAGCCGGTGGGCAGTGGGTAATGATTGTTGTCAGTGGTCACCCTGAGGACGGCATTTGTAAAGATTTGCATTCCATCAATAGTCCCCCCTCTTCCGTGTCCCACCATCTTCAGAGGCAACGTGAAGACAAACGGATCAGCTGTTCTGGACCTGTATCCCTCGTAAGTACCTTCCCACGTTCCACCGCCAGCGCCTGCAGGTTTTGATGTCCACGACCCGTGGCAAGGACCCTCGCCGGTTGCAAGGTCGAGCTTAAGACTTAGCAGGTGCTCCATTCTTCCTGATACACGCGCGTCGGATGCGGTAACCAAGTCCACTATGGGTACATCCTTCATGTGCACGGTGTTTCCCGCAATCTTCAGGTATGGTGTGGGATCAACCGGAACAACTATGGGGACACTGAGGATAAGGTCGAAAGGTACATTGGTGCTCTTCTCCAGTGAAGCCGGTGTTTGTGCCGACTGGTCTGTCGGCGATACCGGCACAGCCGAGTTGTCCGAACACCCCACCACCACAAACGCCAAGGTCGCCATCAGCAGCAAAACAAAAGAGACGGTTTTCATGACTTTGCCCTTTCTGGAATGTTGTGTAATATTAGGATTGTCGCTGCCGCACATCGTCCTCCCGGTCCAGGCGAGAGGACGCGTGCGGTCGACTCATTTCATGAGCACCAGTCGCTTCGTGTGTACCTCGTCCCCCGCCACCAGGCGGTAGAAATAGACCCCGCTGGAAAGTCTGAACCCATCGAACTTAGCCTCGTGATAACCTGCGCCTTGTTCCCCATTGATGAGTTCAGCGACCCGCTGACCAAGAATGTTGAAGACGGTCAAGCATACTCGTGTCCGCACTGGCAAGCCGTAGCGGATTGTCGTTGAGGGATTGAATGGGTTCGGGTAGTTCTGATGGAGCACACAATCCCGTGGCAACTGCTGCTCGCTCTCAGCACCCGTATTCGTTTCTGACAACGACCGTCTCCAGACACCATTGCCAGCCCCGGCAAAGATGTCTGCACCCGAGATGGCAAAGGACCTGATTGTAGTGTTCGTCAAGCCGGCATTGATACCGCTCCAGTGTGTGCCGTTGTCGGTGGAAAGGAAGACGCCCAGATTGTCAGGCGCAACGAATACCCGTGTACCGTGAGCCGTAATGGCTACAATGGACTCAGGTTGATTGCGATTCAAATTGTCCGATGGAAGTCCATTGCTCACGGCTGTCCAGCTTGTGCCGTTGTTCGTGGAGAGAAACACGCCATTGCTCCATGTCCCGGCGAAGAGATTTGTATCTGAGACCGCTAGCGAATAGATGCCTCCCGGCAGACCGGCATTGACTGCCGTCCAATGAGAGCCGTTGTCGGTGGTACGAAAGACGCTGCCGGAAATCCCGGCGAAGAGATACTGGCCTGAGACCGCAAGCGCGGAGGTAGTCGCGTTGTCCGGCAGGCCGGAATTCACTGCTGTCCAGCTCGCACCCTTGTTGGTGGAAAGACAGACACCGGCATATGTGCCGGCAAAGAGATTCGTGTCCAAGACGGCAAGAGCGAGGACAGTGGTATCCATCAGGCCGGAATTTGCGGGGGTCCAGCTCGCACCGCTGTCGGTGGAACGATAGATCCCCGAGCCGAAAGCCATCGAACTCCTCGTGCCTGCAAAGAGATGTGACCCGATGGCAGCAAAACAACTGACATGCACAGTCTCCTCGAAATCGAGAGGAAGCCGTACCCAGGTCGAGCCATTGTCGGTCGAACGAAACATGTTTCCCTCATATGCTCCCGCCAACATCTCTGTACCGAAGAGTCCAAGGGCATAGACGGGAATGTTGAGCATCCCCGTGTTGACCTCTGCCCAACTTCCCCCGTTGTCAGTCGAGCGATAGACTCCTCGCTCGCGTGTGCCTGCGAAGATGCTCGTGCCGGAAACGGCAAGCCCCCCCACGCTGGCATTTGACGGCACACCGTCACGGAGCGCAGTCCAGCTCGTGCCATGGTCTGTCGAGAGATAGATGCCGCTGCGATAGGTCCCTGCAAACAGATGCACACCAGCTGTCCCGCCACTTGCGGGAGAAACAGCGAGAGACCAGATATTGGTGGTCGTGAGGCCGCCATTGACCGCCGTCCAATGCGCACCGCTGTCGGTGGAGAGAAAGACCCCTGCCTGATTTGTCCCGGCAAAGAGCAACATGCCCCCTGAGCCGGCTTCACCGGGGCACACAGCAAGGCAATGGACAGAGGGATAGAAGCCGTACGGGGATCTTGGTATGCCCTCATTGACCGCAACCCAATTTGTCCCGTTGTTCGTGGAGAGGAAGACGCCGCTGGAAGTCCCGGCAAAAAGGTTGGTTCCACATTGGATCATCTGTGAGAATTCTGAGAAGGGTGTATTCGCCGGCATCCAGCCGGCGCCGTTGTCGATGGAAAGGAAGACGCCACTTCCATAGGTCGAGGCATAGAGACGGCTGCCGACGGTGGCGAGGGCACTGAGACCGGAAGCGGTAAATCCGGAAGCTACCTCCGTCCAACTTGCGCCGTTGTCGGTGGAGCGGAAGATGCTATTGAAGTAAGTTGCAGCATAGAGATTCGTGCCCGACACGGCAAGAGCGTTAACAGAGGTATTCGTTAATCCGGTATTGACCGGCGTCCAGCTTGCGCCGTTGTCGACTGCATGGAAAACACCGCCACACCGCCCCCCGGCAAAAACATCGGTTCCAATCACCGCGAAGCACGTCACCTCTCCCCCGTAGGGGCCATTCGTGGGAACCCACTGAGCACCGGAGTACGAATGACAGAGGACAGCCGCCAGTGTGAGACAGATGAATAGAGTCTTCATCGTATCCTCCAGAGAATGCGCCCGCTATTTTAAAACCAGCATCCGTCTCGTTGACACGAAATCCCCAGCGCTGAGCCGGTAGAGGTACACACCGCTCGCGAGATTCGCCCCGTCAAACTGCACCTCGTGAACCCCTGCATCCCGTCTGTCGTTCACCAGCACGGTTACCTCCCGGCCCAGAACATCATACACCGCCAGCGTCACAGAGGCTGACACAGGCAACTGATACCTGATGATCGTGGTCGGGTTGAAGGGATTGGGGTAATTCTGCTCAAGAGCGAAGTGCTCTGGCAATTCGGATGATGTTTCCACAGCATCAAATGGCGATTTCGGGGGAGTAAATTCCCAGATGTCTCCTGTTCCGGAGTAGCCTCCATCCGGAGTTCCTGAAATCACATAGATCTTGTTATTATGGACAGCACCCCCAAACCAGGCGAGGGCCACTGGCATAGGATCCAGTGTCTTCCACGTATCGCTCACAGGATTATATACTTCTACGGTAGTCAGAGCGACGTTTTGGGTTCCGCCTATGGCATAGATCGCATCGCCAACCAGATACGTCTGAAAGCCTTGTCTTGCAGTCGGCATATCGGCCTTCTTCGTCCAGTTATCGGTTTGGGGATCATATGCGTAGACATTCTTCTGTGCAGTCCCGGTAGACCCGCCGCCAAATGTATAGACCAGTCCGTTGTAGACGGTCACAGCCAGCCAGCCTCCGGACTCAGGTCTTTCCTTTTTGGGTGTCCATGTATTGGTGACTGGATTATAGGCCTCACAGTTTCGTTCGGTCTCATTGCCGCCTATGTTATAGATTATTCCGTTAACCACACCGGCTTGCGCAGCCCTCCTCGGACTAAGCATATTCGCTTTTTCTGTCCAGGTATTTGTCACAGGGTTATATGCTTCCACTTTGCTTGTAGCGGTGGGGTAACCGCCGCCAATGGCATAGATGGTATCGTTCACAACAGCCGAGGAAAGAAATCCTCTGGCAGTTGGCATAGGCAATTTCACCGCCCAGGGGTTCAAATCGTACACTTCATTGGCTGCCAAATCAGTCAAGGGATAGACGGTGGTTCCCCCAATGGCGTAGATCTTCTGACCTATGACACATGCTGAAAGCGCTCCCCTCAGTGTGGGTAATGTCGTCTTCTTAGTCCATCCTCCACCTGTCAACGCCGGATCATATTCCCAGATGTCTCCCGTGCCTGTGTAGCCACCATCCGATGATCCTGAAATCACATAGATCTTGTTGTTACTGACAGCCCCTGCAAACCAGGCGAGGGCCACTGGCATAGGATCCAATGTTTGCCAGGTATCGCTCACCGGATCATACACTTCCACATTCTTCAGACTGATGCTCATTGTCTGGGTTCCACCGATGGCATAGATCTTTCCGCCAACCAGATACGTCTGAAAGCCAAACCTTGCAGTCGGCATATCGGCCTTCTTTGACCAGTTATCGGTTTGCGGGTCATACGCATACACATTCTTCTGTGCAGTCCCAGTATACCCGCCGCCAAATGTATAGACCAGTCCGTTGTAGACGGTCACAGCCAGGTCCCCTCCGGACTCGGGTCTTTCCTTTTTGGGTGTCCATGTATTGGTACCTGGATTATATGCCTCACAGTTTCGTTCGCTCTGATTGCCGCCTATGTTATAGATTATTCCGTTAACCACACCGGCTTGCGCAGCCCTCCTCGGACTAAGCATATTCGCTTTTTCTGTCCAGGTATTTGTCACAGGGTCATATGCTTCCACTTTGCGTGTAGCGGTGGGGTAGCCGCCGCCAATGGCATAAATGGTATCGTTCACAACGGCGGAGGAAAGCCACCCTCTCGGGGTTGGCAGAGGCAATTTCACCGCCCAGGGGTTCAAATCGTACACTTCATTGGCTGCCAAATCAGTCCAGGGATAGACGGTGCTCCCCCCAACGGTGTAGATCTTCTGACCTATGACACATGCCGAAAGCGCTCCCCTCGGTGTGGGTTGTGTCGTCTTCTTTACCCAGCGCCCATCTTGTGCCCGGGCATCAGTGTGGATCAGCACTGAGGACGCGAGAATTAGACAGCATGTCACGAGCCCCGACAATCGTCCCGGATGACGAAACCTCGATACACGTTGCATAAGCCCTCCTGCGTTTTGAGTGGGGGAATTTCAGTGTTGCGCTGGCTCTGCATTCGTGCGCACCCAAAAAGAGTGCCAACGAACATTTGCAGGGTTGCTTTGGCAACAAGCCTTTACTCAATGCGCACTTACGGCTTAAACGAGGTTGAGCGAATCAGGTGTGCGAATGCCCTCCTGAGCTCGTCAATCTTGACGAATTACAGGAAAACTACTGAGGGAGATTACGGAGGTGCCTGGTAGGGGGCAGGTCAGGCATCAGGCAGATGATGGGACAAGGGCCCGCTTGGCGGAGGAAGCCGAAGAGACGACTCGTGGCTCTCTTGCCTGGCAAACCGTGTTATAATGGCACTGAACTGAAGCAGCGAGCGCGGCATCGGCCATGGCTACCACCCTGCCGCCTTGAGGTACTCCTGGAAGCGCGGATCTTCACGAACATTTCGCCATTCCGGATCCACGTTGAGGAAGTGCAATTTGGGATCGCGTTCCTGAACCGATGTGCCCACCCAGGCCAGGGCCTCTTCCTGTTTTCCCGCATGGGCAAACAGAATGGCAATATCATAGGGAGAAACGTACTGGTGCCTGTAGATTTCAGCCATCGTGGAGGCAGCCGCTCCAAAGGCATGGTCAACCCCAGCCTTCTCCATTGCCTCTGCAACGATCTTTGCACCTGCCGCAGCAAAGACTTTCTTGCACACCTCTACAGCCTCTGCCGTTCTTCGTACGAAGGCATACGTCCGCCACAGGAACCACAGCCCCCAAAGGAAGGGAGGGTTCGCCTCCGAGTACCTGGAAATCCTCTCGAGCACCCGGTCATACTTGGCGCTGTAGAAATCAGGAAAGGCAACGCACAGTCCGATATAATCGGACAACGGATCAAGCGTTTGGGCTCTCCCGGCAAGTTTTCTCGCGTACTCAAATTCTCCCATGGACACTCGATTAATACTATAGTTGCGCAGCGCGATCGTATCATTGGGATCCAGTTCCAGACTTCGCTCGTATGCCGCTTCTGCCTCAGCATGCTTCCATTCCATACAAGCTGTGAACAAGCCCAAAACGTGATGTGCTAGTGAGATATTTGGATCTAATTCAAGCGCCTTTTGAACGTACTTTTTCATAAGAGGCTTCACTTCCGCACTTCTCTTCAAACCAAAGTATGTGAGGCCAAAATAGCAGCCCACAAGCCCCGCGTAGGCCGGCGCAAAGTTGGGGTCCTTCTCGATAGCCTGATGGAAGTACGCGATCGATTTGTCAACAATGCCGAGATCGATCTGATTGAAAAAGTAGTATCCTTGTTGATAGTAGTTATAGGCTTCCAGGTTGTCGGTATACCTCTTGAACAGCTTTTGACGCTCATCTTCAAGAAGCTTGACTTTCAAAGCAGCCGCTATTGCGAGCGAGATTTGTTCCTGTAGATCGAACATGTCCTCGAGCCGACGGTCGTAGCAGTCGGACCAGAGGTGATAGCCATCCATGACGTTGATGAGCTGAGCCGTGATGCGGAGCAGGTCGCCGGATTTCCTCACGCTTCCTTCGAGCACCGTTCTCACATCCAGCTTCCTTCCAACCTTCCGCACATCATGCCCTCCTCCCTTGAAGGCAAACGCAGATGTGCGGGCGACAACCTTCAAATCGCTTATCCTGGAGAGCGTAGTGATCAGCTCTTCCGTCAAGCCATCGCAGAACAACTCCTGTTCAGGAGCCGCGCTCAGATTGACAAACGGGAGCACAGCAATGGATTGGGATGGCACCGGCGCAGGCAGCTCAAACCGTTCCGTCCGCTTCTCATGCAGATCTGCAATGCTCCTTATGTCCTGGAGCAGAGACGCCATGTCGTCATACCGGTCTTCCCTCTCCTTTGCCATGGATTTTTCCACGATCGCGAGCAAAGTTTCTGGAATGTCTTCCCGCAGTTTCCGCAGATTCTCAGGTTCCTGATTCAGAATCAGATACACCATTCCCTGTTCGTAATCTGCCTGAAACGGAGGTTTCCCTGCTACCATCTCGTACAGGGTCACGCCCAACGACCAGATGTCGGTCCTCTGGTCTACCCGTTCTCCTTTTATCTGTTCGGGCGACATATAGTCTACGGTCCCGAATTTCGTACGCTCCTTCGTGAACTGTGTCCGATCCTTTCGCTTGGCAAGTCCGAAGTCCAGGAGCTTCACGCTGCCGTCCTCCGTGATGAAGATATTGGCAGGTTTGACGTCCCTGTGCACGATCCCGTTCTCGTGTGCCTTCTTCAATCCTTCGGCGGTCTGTCTCGCAATATCGAGGATCTCCTTCACTTCGAGCGTGCCACGACGTATCCTCTGCTTCAGCGTTTCTCCTGTGTAGTAGTCCATCGCGATGAACAGCTGCCCGTCGGGAGTCTCGTCAATCTCGTGAATCGTGCAGATGTTGTTGTGCTGGAGCGATGAGGCACTTTGGGCTTCAAGGATGAAACGCCGCTTGGATTCCTCGTCTTGCGTGAAGGATTCCGTCAAGACCTTGAGAGCAACAGTGCGTTTGAGTTTCAGATCCTCGGCGCGGTAGATGACTCCCATGCCGCCTTCCCCGAGCTTCTCGAGGATCTTGTAGTGGGAAAGTGTCTTGTCGACGAGGGATGCCATCGCCGTTCCTCTTCTCAAGGTAATACGGTCGGCGGAGTTGTTATGCCGGTCTGTCGATTCCCAGTTTCTTCATTTTATACCGTAAAGCGTGTTCCGACAGATGCAGCGTTCGTGCGGCGCTTGATTGATTCCAATCACAGCTTTCCAAAGCTTTTCGAATCAACTGCTCCTCATAATCCGCCAAGCTGTCAGCGAGAGACTTCGTTGACGGGATTCCCTGATGAATCCTTTTCCTCTTTGTGAGTTCCTTCTGTAGATCAGGTGGGAGAGTCTTTCTGTCTATGATAGCCGTCTTCGCGGCAGCCAATGTAACCAATCTCTCGACGAAATTTGAGAGCTCTCGCACGTTGCCGGTCCAGCGGCGCTGCTTCATGAAGTCCAGGACTTCTTCATGAAATCCCGCTATCTCCTTTTTCTGTTCGAGTGAGAACTTTCTGAGAAAGTGATCAGCTAGTTGAGGAATATCTTCAACTCTTTCATCGAGCGAGGGAACATAGATGGGGTACACATTCAGTCGATAGTAGAGATCTTCCCTGAAGCTCTTCTCCACCAGCAGTTTCCGAAGAGAAGAACTGGAAGCAGATATGATGCGGACATCTACTTTGCGCGTCAGGTTGCTTCCCACAGGCCGGACTTCCTGATCCTGGAGGACCCTGAGCAACTTCGACTGCATTTCGAAAGGAAGATTGTTTATCTCATCCATGAAGAGCGTCCCGCCGTTTGCTTCTTCAAGGAGTCCTTTCCGGTCAGTGATCGCCCCTGTGAACGCGCCCCGGGTATGGCCGAACAGCTCGCTCTCCACCAGATGCGGCTGAATCGCTCCACAATCGATGGCAACGAAGCGGTTCTGACTCCTCCGGCCGAGCGTATGCACGGCTCGCGCGACAAGTTCCTTGCCCGTCCCGCTTTCTCCTTCCAGGAGTGTTGTCACATCACAACGAGCCGCTGCTTCGATAGCCGTCAAGAGGTCGAGGAACCTCTCGCTTTTCCCGAGCAACCCCAGTGCTGCATACTTGTTCAGTAGGGCACGCTTTGGCAGTGGTGCCGCGAAATACTCGGCTATGCTCTGGGTGCAGTGCAAGAAGGGCGCAGCAATTGCCGAGAGGCTCTCAATGAGAGAAAGATCCTGCTCCGCAAAAGGACCTTTGGCTTCCGCATTGAGAAGCAGCATGGTGCCTATGATGATGTTTTCCACTGTGAACGGGACACAGATGGCCGATTTGGCCCGCACCCTGTCAAAAAGCTTCTTTCGAAACCTGCTATCAGATTGTATCTCCTGACTGAAGAACGAGGAGTGGTTGAGAATCACCCATCCGCTGATATTAGCATGCACAAAATGATTCTGTTCATCATCCGCATTCCTCTCCGCATACACTGTCTTGACAGTATCCCGCGTTTTGGGATTGATCAGCATCACGAACGCCGAGTCGGACCGTACCAGATCAGAAGCTTTCTGCGCGACCAACCGGAGCACCTCTTCATAGTCATTCTGCTGGCCCAGTATGTGCGCCAGGTCGATTAACGATTCGAGGTGCGTGAGGCTGATTCCTCGCGTGGCTTCATTCATGGCTTTAGCCGGACTGCCCGAAGGAATTCCTGAAAATAGGGTTCTTCACGAACGCTTTGCCATTCCGGATCCACGTTGAGGATATGGAGTTTGGGGTCTTCGTCCTCGATGGCCTTGACTACCCACTCCAGCGCCTTTTCCTGTAGTCCCGCATGGGCATACAGAATGGCAATATCATAGGGCGACACGTGCCGGTGATTGAAAACCCCGGCCATTGCAGAGGCGGCTGCTCCAAACGCAGCGTCAATGCCCGCCTTCTCCATTACCTGGGCAAGGATGGGTTGGCCTGCTGCAACGAACATCTTCTTGCACACTCCCACAGCTTCTCCCTTCCGATGGAGCAAGGAATACGTCCGCCACAGGAACCACATCCCCCAGAGGAAGGGGGGAGACACCTCGGCAAATTTGGCAAGTCTCTCAAGAACCAGGTCATACCTGGCAGTATAGAAGTCCGGAAAGGCAACGCACAGTTCAACGAAATCGGCCAGCGGGTCAATCGTTTTGGCCCTCCTGGCGAGTTTCCTGGCATACTCGAAATCTCCTAAGGAGATATGATTGATGCTGCAATTTCGAAGCCCCATTGTTTCGTTCGGGTTCAATTCCAGGCATCGTTGGTATGCAGCTTCTCCTTTCACATAATCCCGCTCCATGCATGCAGTGGACACGCCCAACACGTCATATGCTTCTGCGCAATTCGGATCCAATTCCAGCGATTTCTGTAAGTACTTCTTGACAAAAGGTCTTGCATCGCTGCATTTTTCCCCGCCGAAGTAGGACTTGACAAAATAGCAGCCTGCAATTCCCGCATAGGCCGCCGCAAAGTTGGGATCCTTTTCAAGCGCTCGATGGAAATATTCCTTTGACTCGTCAACGATAGTAAGATCGATTCGATTGAACACGTACATGCCCTGTTGCAGGAGATTGTAGGCCTCCACATTGTCGGTGTAGTGTCTGAAGAGTTTGTCTCTTTCAGCGTCAAGAAGTTTGACCTTCAAGGCGTTTACGATGGCCAGCGAGATTTCTTCCTGCACGTCGAACATGTCTTCCAGCCGACGGTCGTAGCTCTCGGACCAGAGGTGGTAGCCATCCATCACACTGATGAGCTGAGTGGTGATGCGGAGGCGGTCGCCGGACTTCCTCACGCTACCTTCGAGTACTGTCCTCACATCCAGCTTCCTTCCGACTTTCCGTACATCATGCCCTCCTCCCTTGAAGGCAAACGCTGAGGTGCGGGCAACTACCCTCAAGTCGGTTATCCTGGACAGTGTCGCGATCAACTCCTCCGTCAATCCATCGCAGAACAATTCCTGTTCAGGATCTGCGGTCAAATTGACGAACGGCAGTACTGCGATGGACCGGGATGGAATCGGTTCAGGCATGTCAAGCCAGTCAGGCCGATTCCCACTCCGGCTTGTGATGGTCCGTAGTGCTCCAAGCACAGCCGCCATATCGTCGTACCTGTCTTCTCTCTCCTTTGCCATCGATTTCTCTACAATGGCGAGGAGTTCCTGCGGAATATCCTGGCGGAGTGTCCTCAGATCCTCAGGGTCCTGATTCAGAATGAGATACACCATTGCCTGTTCGTGGTCTGCTTTGAATGGAGGCCGACCGGCGAGCATTTCGTACAGGACAATTCCCAGCGACCAGATGTCCGTCCTCTGATCGGCTTCTTCTCCTTTGATTTGTTCCGGCGACATGTAGTCTGTGGTACCAAATGTCGTGCGCCCTCTCGTGAGCCGGGTCTGATCTCTTCTCTTGGCCAGTCCGAAGTCCAGTATCTTTACGGTGCCGTCATTCGTGATGAAGATATTGGCTGGTTTGATATCCCTGTGCACAATCCCGTTCTCATGTGCCTTCTTCAATCCTTCGGCGATCTGCCGGGTTATGTCTGTAATCTCTTGCACACCGAGCGTGCCGCGACGTATCCGTTGCTTCAGCGTTTCTCCTATGTAGCAGTCCATGGCAATGAACAGCTGTCCGTCGGGAGTTTCGTCAATCTCGTGTATTGTGCAGATGTTGTTGTGCTGAAGCGACGAGGCACTTTGGGCTTCAAGGATGAAACGCCGTTTGGATTCCTCGTCTTGCGTGAAGGATTCCGTCAAGACCTTGAGAGCGACAGTGCGTTTGAGTTTCAGATCCTCGGCACGGTAGATGACTCCCATGCCGCCTTCGCCGAGCTTTGCGAGGATCTTGTAGTGGGAAAGTGTATTGCCAATGAGGGATGCCAAGGCAGCTCCTCCCCTCCGGGTAAGGTTGGGACCTTATTGAGCCCTTGGGGGTCGTCGAAATGGGCTCTAGTGCGGAGGTACTGGAACAGGGTCCAGAACGGCAGCCCTCAGGCTGCAGAAGCAATCAGGCACCGATGTGTGTGTCAGCAACATACGTCGGAGAAGGGGAAAATGCAAGGGTTTTGGGAAGGAAAGACGCACTCAGTGTTTTGTTTGTGCCCTTATCCCCGCTTCAACCTGGCCAGTCTCGCCCGCGCATCCGCCGGCTCCGTGTACACCGGATCGGCCTTCCCCCAGACCTTGAGGAATTGCGTGTAGTTCTCGATCGCTTTATCTCTCATCCCTTTCTGTTCATAGAGTTGTGCGACGCGGTAATAGTAACGGGGAATGATCGGGCCTAGCAAGTGAGGTGGCTTCTTGAGCGCGAGCTCGTAGGAGGTAATCGCGCTGTCAATCATGCCGCGCTCGACGTAGGCGCGTGGGAGAATGTCAAAGGGTATTGGAATCCAGTCAATCCAGGTGGGCTCGCCGTTCCACGGGGTGCAGAGTGGCCAACTGGCAGCTGTGAGCGAATCTGGCAAGTGGGTGAGCCAGCTTCTCCTCGGTGTCCAATTCGGCTGGACTTCCGCAGGACGACCCGCCGCAAGGAGGCGAAAGCCCTTCAACGCGTTCATGAAACAGCGCCCGGTTTCTTCATTCTGCTCCAAATTCGCGGTGTCGCGTTGAGAGAATGCCAGGAGGGTATCCTTTATCCGCTCCAGTCGCATGTCGATAGAGTCCCTCTTCCCTTCCTGTAAATCCACAAGCCCGAGACAGAATTGGGACAACCACGGCCCGTCCCCTAGCTCTGGTGAGTATGAAAAATGCAAGCGAGCCTTCTTCCAGTCGCCTCTTTCATACGCACACCATGCTCTCAGCCAATTTATTCCCCCGAGATTGCCATTATTATCGGAATCAGTGATATTTTTCTTCTGGAACTCACGCGACATTTTCTGCTCACTCGCTCGGAGGGCTTCTTCAGCCTCCCACAACCGGCCAGACCATACCAAATACCATGCACGATACCAGAGGCAATAGCCCCAAAGTAGTGGAGCAGGAGCCATTTCGGATGCGCGAGCAGACCATTTGATTGCTTCCTCGTAATCCTCTTTCAGGAAGTGCAACTTTGCCAGCGTCATTCCGGCATACCACGCGTCAGGTTTGACCTTAAGAGCTTCCTCGCATTTAGCGATACCTTCGTCGTATCTTCCCAGGATCAGGAGACACTCTGCCGCAGAGTGGAGGGGGTTTGGATCTCCGGGTTGCAGTTCGGCATATCGTTCAAGCATCTGCATCCCTTTTTCACCCTGTCCATCAAGTACGTAACTATACGCAAGTTCATTGTACGCCGGCAGAAAGGCCGGGTCCAGCTGCAGCGCCTTTTCATATTCTGCAATCGCCTGAGTCAATTTTCCCGACCTTTTCAGCCTCTGCGCATAAACCCGCCTGAACTCGGCATCGAACGAGAAAATCTCGGCGCGCGCCTTAACCCATGACATCAAATCACCTCCCGCTTCCTCGCGCCCGCGACTTTTCAACAGAGAGGCCTTGAGGCTCGGATCAATAGAGGCTATCACGAACTTTTCTCTTTCGGTCGCTCTGGACGCGTTCTTCACTGCCTGCTCACGCGCAAACTTTTCGGCTGGCCTGTCTCCAAGGATTGCACAGGGCCCGCTTAGCCAGAGCCACGCGATGGCAAATGTTGAATCTTCCTTCACAGCAAGTTCGAGGAAGCGGCGAGCATCCTCCCAATTGTACTTGTCGATCTCCCGTTTGCCCCTCTGGAAATACCTCTGCGCCTCGATGGAACTGCTGCTCACCTCGGCAACAGGCTTGACTGCGGCCTGAGAGCCCAGCTGCGAAACTCCCATTCCGTGCGATACCTGCCTGGCAAGATCATCCACAATCCCGTCTTCCGTAAGAAAACTCTCGACTTCACGTCCCCGGGCCTTCATTGGGCTTCCCAGTTTCTCACCCGATTGCACATCAATCAGCTCGAGTTCCGCGAGGAAGAGCGGTCCTGCCTTTGTGTAACTGCCGACACACATGACGTCGATCCCCGCTCTCCGGCACAACAGCAATCCTGTCTCCCTGTCGATAAACTCCACGGAATCTTTGCCGACCTGTTTCATCAGCTCGCGCATCCGGTCGGACCGCGTCACGCGGACATACTTCGAGTCCCCCAGTGTCGTGGCGAGAACATCAGGGAGCACGTTCCGAAGATACTTCAAAGAGTCTTCGCCGGTCTTGTTTTCCATGCTGATAAATGCAATGCCCCTGGGATGAGATGCAAGAGCCTGATCCTGGAGCAACGGGGTGACAACAAACAGGCCGACTGCCAGGATCGCCGCTGCCAGTCCTGCCGCGATGAGTCTTCGCCTCAGTTTCCTCTTCTGCTTTGTCTTTGCCGCCCCTGCTGCCGCAATTGTCCCGCCCGGTTCTTCTTTGCCCCGGGCGATCTTCAGATCTGACAATAGCTCTTCAGCCGTCTGGTACCGCTCCTCCCGATTCTTTGCAAGTGCCTTGCCAAGAATCTGTTCTATCACCTCCGGTACCTCAGGTCGGACCGATCTGATCGGTTTCGGATCTTCATTCAAGATCGCATAGACAAGTGCCTGTTCATAGTCGCTCTTGAATGGCAATTGTCCTGTGAGCATCTCGTACACCACGACTCCCAACGACCAGATGTCACTCCTCTGATCTACCGGTTCTCCGCGCGCCTGCTCGGGCGACATGTACGCCGCCGTCCCCAGCGTACTTCCCGTCTTCGTCAGCATCGACTGCCCGATGAGTTTCGCCAGCCCGAAGTCCAGTATCTTCACTTCACTGTGGTCTGTGAGGAAGATGTTCGCGGGTTTGATGTCACGGTGGACGATCCCGGCCTCGTGTGCCCGTGAGAGTCCCTCTGCTATCTGTATGGCGATGTCCAGGGCGCGATCGAAGTCCAGGGGGCCCTGATCGATTGTTTTCTTGAGTGTCTGGCCCTCATAGCATGCCATGACGATGAACATCTGCCCATCGTCAGTATTACCAAAGTCGTGGATGGTGCAGATGTTGGAGTGGTCCAGGGCCGAGGCCGCGCGGGCTTCGTGGATGAAGCGTTCCTGGGCTTCGGGGTCAAGGGTGAGAGTTGGAGGGAGGAACTTTAGTGCAACGGTACGATTGAGGCGAGTGTCCTGGGCCTTATAGACGACTCCCATCCCTCCGCCGCCGAGTTTTTCGAGGATCTTGTAGTGGGAAACAACTTCGCCGACCATGGATCGGCCTCGGAAATCATCCATTGTCTACGGCTTCCTGTGCTTAGGTCCAGCCGGAGGCGGGACGAGACTCTTTCTCAGTCCCCTACAGTCCTATTTTCACCGACAATACCTGGTTGCCATCAAAGAATTTCACGGACCGGTACGCGTAGTCAAACGTCACATCCATGTTCCCGACGGTTGCATGGATTCCTACGCCAAGTGAGGGACCATAGATGTTCTCGCGCTCGTCCATCGTCGGTGGTGAATAGTCGTACCCGCCACGCGTGAACAGAAGATTCTGGAATCCGTATTCAAAGCCGAAACGGTACGCATCGTCGGTGAAATTGTTGTTCTGAAAAGCAGCTCCCAGGATGAGTGTATTCTCATCGTCGAAGGTCGTGCGGTAACCGACACCGAGTTCAATGGTAGAGGGCAACTCGAAGGAGGCCGCTTCCACACTGTAGTAGAATTCAGAACGCTCCAGTCCCGATGCCGTTGCGGCGATGTTAAGCCCCGGACCCTCAAACCTCATCTGGGGCCCTATGTTCTTCACGACGACGCCAAAGCTCAGGCCGTTCAGGTTGGCGAGGTCGGTGTAGATAACCCCCATGTCAAAAGCAATGCCGGCTGCACTGACTTCAGCCATGCGCTCCGAGATGAGACTGACCGTCCCGCCCACGCGGATTCTGTCCGTGAGCTGTCTTCCATAAGTCAATCCCAGCGTAAAGAACTGGGGCGAGAATGTCTGGCCTGATCCGTCGGGTGTGTTGGCGGTGGTAAGAGGGATTTCGCCGATGGAGAGCGCCTTCAGCTGAAGCGCCATCACACCGAAATCGGTGAAATCCACGGCCACAGAGGCACATTCCACACCGATGTCAGCAATGTAGTTCATGTGGGAGGCGAAGAGGGTGACGGCACGCTGGGGCCCGGCGATCCCTGCCGGATTCCAGAAGAGAGCTTCCGGCCCGGATGTGAGTGCCACGGTTGATCCTCCCATGGCGATATCACGGGTCCCGATGGGAATCAGCAGTTCCGAAGCGCCGTTCGTGCCCGTGCGGTTGCCCGAACCTGCGATCAATGTCGCAGCGGGCAGCAGACAGGCAAGCATGAGCATGGCGAGTTTCATTGGATCACCTTTGCGAGGTTGATCAATACCTGTCGAGGATCTGTTGCTCCTGCACGATCGCGATCTTCACAATCTTCGTTGCGTTCACATCGGGCATATCGATATACGCTATGTACAGGCCACTGCCGACCGGAAGTCCCGAATCGTTCTTGAGATCCCACCGCTCGAATTGCGAATCATTCTCCCGGTTGATGGTTCGTACCTGAACTCCTGCCAGGTTGAAAATGCGGATTGTCGCTTTTTTCGGAAGGTGGTTAAACGTCACGAACCGTTGATATTTGTTCAGCTCCTGTGGATTGACGCCATAGTAGGGATTGGGGAAGACATTGATCTGACTCACATCATTCTGCGCAAGCGTCATGTCGCCGGTTACGTTCTTCGGTGATGTAAACGAGAACGTGTTCCCGGGGAAGTTCATGTGATTGGCAACGATCAGAAATTGATCGTCCGTCCCCCAATCCACCGCGGCACGGCGGTTTGCGAGCGATATCCACATGAAGGGGAGGCTCGGATCCGTCAGGGCATTTGTCTGAAACGCCGGGTCGGGCGTTTGGCTGGTATAGGGCGCCGACATGATCCAGAACCACTCGCGCGGACTTGAAGAGCTGCAGTTGTCCACGTAGGCAATGTCCGGCCACCATTTGCCGTCGACACGGCCTCCGGAAACATTGTTTTCAAGAAATGCCACGGCCAGCCGCCGTGGCGGGTTTGCATCAACGTCCCAGGCCGAGAATGGAATACCCTGGACATAGTCCTGGAACGCGTAAGTTGCGGTGGCGTCTACGATGAATGGGGCGAACTCTGGTTTTGCCGGCGCGTTCTGAGCACCCCGGAGGAACCGGTAGGCGTAGGATACATTCTCATCGCCGGCTGGGAAAGTGCCGTCGGCCTTTGCCGGAGCCAGCTTGAGCAGGACACTCTTGAGGCCTGAGAATGGCACACCGAATCCGGAGCTCCCAAGAAGAACATATGCGTAGAAGTCAGTCGAATTCCCCATGGCACCGCTGAAACCTTCCAAGCCGTAAGCATCGGCACCAGACCACGTGAACCTGCGGGTCCCGCTTGGAATTTGCCATTCCTTCCAACCCGGAGTTGGTCCGGTGACAATGACCTGCACCCCGTCGACCGCCTTGTACTGTTGATCCCCGCTCTGGTTTTGTTGATCTGCAAGCTTCACCTGGCCGCTTGTGATGTCTCTCAGCTTCCAGGATACCACCCCACCGGCTGTGTCGAAGGCGACTTCATATTGATGTCCGGTGAGCGTCGCTGGATTCACGATGAGCGGCAGAACCGTGCCGTCGCAAGGGGTGAGTCCAGGAAGCGTTGTGTGGATCACCGGTGCGATTGTATCGCCGTAGACCGCGGCGTAACGGGTGCCCGGGTCGGGAGAATGAGGGATAACCGTCTTGACGATACTTTGCGTCTCGAGAGTTGCCGGAACCGCGCCCGGGGTCGGATTGTAGTTGTACGCCGTAACAGCAAAGTAGTAGGGGTTGCCATTGATCAGCGGTCGTTCATTGTTGAACACGTCTTTCGTGATTCGTAACCATCTCTGGACGCCGCTGTCGGCACCATATTGCTTCACTGTTGGTAGGACGGTTCCTTTGGCGGCATCAAACTCGTTGTCTATGATCTTCCCAACACCATCGATGACATCGAATGTTGCGATGCGTTTGCCGTCAGCCAGCGATGCCGACGCTGAAGGGAGCTGATACACATTGTACCCTTCGAACGCATATCCCAGCGGACTCGGCACCTCGGTGGCCGCCACGGCTGCCGAATCGCCACCCCAGTCAAGTATGATTTCATAGTTGAGCGCCGACGCCGTCGCTTGGGGTTGCGAAGGAGCGCGTGGAACAGCGAAGAAATTGTTGTACGCTGCCTGCGCCTGATCATCGTAGAACTTCATGAGGCCGATCGCAGAGAGTCTGTCACATCCGGAAAATGCTCCGGCGCAAATCTCCGCAATGACAACCTCCTGCGTATCGCCACGCATCATGGTAAACGGTCCCGACGAGATTCCCATCCTCCGATCACCGAATGTCAGCCCGTGTGTCCCGTCAAGCCAGCCAGTTCGCTTTTCAGGATCGCCCGCGAAGGGAAACTTTGTAGGAGAACCACTGTTTGGATCGACATAGGGTTCACCGGAAACTGCAAGAAGACCCTGGAGTGCCCTGTACGTTCTGGTGACACCCAGAGCGCCAGCTGCCGCGAGCGGATCCAGGAGCACGGGATCGAGGGCCCCACCTGTGTTGGCGAAAAATGCCGTCATGGGAAGGTTACGTTTCCCATATACCCGTTTCCCGTTGAAGATAGCAGAGTCGGTGGGCAAGCCCGCGACGATCGGTCCCTGGAAGAAATCAAATCCCACTGCCGGAGGCGGGAGCGGGGAATACACTTTGTCTGTCTCCTCGCCGTTGTAGACGAATCCAAGACTCCGAGAAGTATCGCACCCGGCCAGATCATCGCCTGCGTTGCCGTCATCCGGATCCGACCACATCGCCACGAACATACTGTCGAACGGAATGGAGTTACGGTTTATCAGTGCATACCGTCTGAAGAACATGTAGCCCAGGGCACCTTCACTCCGATATCCCCAGATGGTCGTGTGCATTTCGATTCCCAGCGGAGGAGAGTCAAAGGCCCAGTCGGTATTGGGAACGTCGCGCGCAACACCCCAGATAGTCTGATCTGCTCCGGGAACACCCGGGATGTCGATTGAGGGTTCATAGGTACCATTCTGATTCTTGTCCTCGAAGGGAGCTCCTTCCTGCCAAGGCCATTCAGTCCAGTCCTTGTCGTACTGGGAATAGATCTCCGCTGCGCTCCCCTCTCCGTCACCCAATTCCGAGCTGATGTCGGCCGTCTGGTTACCCGGGGGGATGTCGGGACGGACGCGATAGATGCGATTCTTAGGCAGGTCCGCTGATTCGGGCTGCATATTGTCCAATATCCTGCCCGGCTCAAGAGTTGTTCCCCACGTCACACCTCCGATCCGGATTTCTCCACCCAAACCAGCGTGAGCACCCCACAGGAGACCAGATGCACAGACAGGACCTTTGCCACTCCCTTTGGGATAAAAAAGCCCCGGGAGAGCAGCCCAGCTCACCAGACTCCCATCACTGCAACCGTTCACATTGACACTAGTGGAGAGGTGGTTGATGTTGAATCTAGTCCACGTGGGGGAACCCGTAACTTTCGCGACGGAATTCGCCGGCCGCCGGCCGGTTTCTTTCGCCCGGGCTTCGGGAACCGCCGAAAGGATCGAGAGCGCAGTCAGAAAACAACAGAGTCGCTTCATGTGTGTCCGCTCCTTTCAGTACTCGAGCCTCAAACCGAGGCGAATTTGGCGGGGTGGGCCGAAGAGATAGGGGTCGTTGAAGTATCCAGAAGGCCGGACGTACGACAGATTCACCAGCCGATAGACGTCCGCATACTGCGGACCATATTTTTGGAGCAATGCTGAGCTCAGGTCAGGGTTACTCAGGTAACCGTCATCGTCGGCGCTTCCAGTTCGCGACCATACATTGAGCACGTTCCGGTTGTCGAAGAGATTGATGACGTACAGGGAGATTGTCCAGGCCAGATGGTCTGTGAACCGGATCGTTTTATCCAGACGCAAATCGAATTGGAAGACCCATGGAGTGGTCGATGAGTTCAACGCCTCGATCGGCCTGCGGTCGCGGGCATAGAATTCATCTGAGTTTGCCGATGAGCGGGTATAGGGATGCCCGCTGTTGAACGTAAAGAGGAGCGACGCACCCAGTTCGCTGAGGATGGGACCTCCATCGTCTTTTGCGAATCTGTAATCAACGGATAAATTTCCCCGCACGGCGTTCATGTAGCTGAGGGGGGATATGTAGTATGGGGTGAAGGCAGTGTCGGTGCCTGCACCGATGATTCCCCAGTTCGAATTCGGAAATGAACCGGAGCCCCGCGCATCCTGCAAGGAGAGCGAACCGTTTACCATAAGCCGTTTGTATCTCCGCATAGCGAACATCAACTCGAGCCCTTTTGTCGTCGCGAAGTCCCCGTTGGCATAGGCACCATAGGTGATGTACTGGGAAGTGCGGTCGGTTTCTATCACTCTCATCATTATCTGATCCTTGATGTCCTTGTAGTAGCCGGTCACGTCAACCGAGGCGAAATCACCAATCTGCTGTGTGAAACCGATCTCGTACTGTGTCGTTCGTTCCGGACGGAGGTCAAACCCAATTGGCGTGGCCGAGTTCGTGAAGATGGAGTAACTGTAAAGGCCGACATTGATATCCCTCAATCCGGACTGCTGTACGAGCTTGGAATACTGGACGTGAAACACTGTGAGATCTGAAACAGGATAGGCGATGCCGAGACGCGGAGTGACACTGTGGAACGGAGTGGATTTTCGAAGGCCGTCGGGCTTGATGGCATTGGTATAGAAATCCCGTGTGAGCTCGGGACGGCTGGGGTCGACCGGCACATACGCTGCTGTGTTTATGTAGTCGTAGCGCAGGCCAATATTCAGAACGAGATCGTTGAACTCCATCCTGTCCTGAATGTACCCCGAGGCAAACACGGGATGCCTGGGTCCCTGGAAATCATCGCCTTCATACAGGTTTCCGAGAACGTCATAGCCGTAGTTGTTCACCATGAAGTTCCAGATCATGATCTGTTCCAAAGTCCTCTTCGAGGGATCTCCATCAGCGAGGGCGGCGTTCTGTGCTACGATCCGGCCCAGTACCCGGAGGCCGCCAATCGAGTATGTGCGGATGGTGTACCGTTGGAAGTCGCCTCCGAGTTTGACCGTGTGGTAGTCACCAAGGATCGCCGACAACGCAGCATTGAGTGAGATATTCGATCGTCGAAGTTGTATGTAGTCTGAGATGGGCTGCGTGGGCGCGGCGAAGTAGTAGCCGTAGACAGTTCTAAAGTAGGGAGGCACATAGCGTCCCGTTTGCTGGTCCCCGGGACGACGGTACCATGTCACGCCGGCCTCCGCGTTGGCAACGCTGTCTCCGTACCCCCAGAAATTATCCCGCAGTATGGGATCGTACGTTTTGGAGGAATAACCGAACCATCCTCCGCTGATCTCTCCGAAGATTTTTGGTGTGAAGAAACAGGTTGCCTTCAACGATCCGAATCCGTCGAGATCAGTCTTCTCCGGAATCCGGGACCGATCATCGCCAGGCCAAAAGTCCCGGCCTTCAAGGGAAACATTTCTTGTGTACGACCCGGAGAACCGGAGGAGCAGCGGGTGGAAATCCAGGGCGAGTGTGCCGGTCCCGTTGTAGGTCTCCTCCGAAAATGCCAGTCGTATCCCTGCCGGATAGTTGAAATTGACGCTGTCTCCTGTACCCGGATCGATCACGGCGCCGATGGTAGAACCCGGATACGGCTGGGGGTGTTTGTCGGCCATGTAGTTGTGATTGAATAGGCCGAACAGCTTGACCTTCTCCGACAGCACAGGAGTGCTGATCACCGCGTTGAAGTCACTGTACCCATACCAGGTTGTGCCGAGACGCCGTTTCCCTTCCCCCCAGGATTTCTTACTGGCGAATGTGATATTGTCGGTGACAAACTCCACCGAAGCCTTGAACTCGCTTCCGCCGGTTCTCAACTGATGCTGCACGATCCCCGCATTGGCACGGCCGTATTCAGCTTCGTACCCGGCAGACTGGACGGAGATTTCTTCAAGTGCCTGCGACGCGATCGAAATACCGCGCCCTCCGTACTGCGGGTCGGTCACGGAGACCCCTTCGAGGTAGTAGCCTGCCTCGTCGACTCTCCCGCCCCGAATATAGATGTTCCCGTCCTGGAAGTTGACACCCGGCATGAGGGAGAGGATCTCGTCGACGGACCGGACGGGGAGTGCAAGGATCTGATCGGCTGTTGCGATCCGCACGGCGTTCGTCGCGCTCTTGTTCACCAGCGGCCGCTCGGCCACCACGGTGATCGCCTGAATGTTCACGCCTTCGCTCGGCAACGCGAACTCAGCGTCCGTGGTGAGATCGTTGAGGATACGAATGTCGGCGATTGTCACGGCAGCGTAGCCGATGTAACTTGCCTTCACCGCGTAGACGCCGGCGGGGAGATTGATGATGCTGAATTCGCCTTGCTCATCGGCAACTGCGCCGTACTTTGACCCGAGAACAATGACACTCGCGCCGACCAGCGGGTCTTCGGTGACCCTGTCGATGACCCTGCCTTTTATCTTTCCTGCAGCGACTCCTTCTACCGTCACTGCAACTACGAGAATCAGCCCAAGGAGTATTACTGCCACGGTTCGTCGCATGGTGATATCCTCCCGGATGAACGTGTGTCAACAAGACTCATCGACCGGCCTAACCGCGTTTTAGTTTCACCAATCTTGCCCTTGCGTCCGCCGGCTCCTTGTAGATCGGGTCGGCTTTCCCCCAGATTTTGAGAAACTTTTCGTGCTCGGTGACAGCTTTCTCCTTCATCCCCGCCTGTTCGTAGACCAGTGCCAGCCGGTAGTGGTAGCGCGGGATGATCGGGAAGAAGGGTTCGACTTCATGGGAGACTGCTCTCTCGTATGCGGCGATGGCACTATCCAGGTTCCCCAGCGCGACATAGGCCCGGGGATAGGGATCCTGAGGGAGCGGAAGTACCCGAAACTGGACCGCGACCCCGCTTTTCAAGACGTCTGGTCGACTCGCCCCGTAATGCATCTGGCGTACTGCGGGCATAGCTTCCAACGCTTCAGCAGGACGACCACGTTTCAGGAGCAACTCTCCGCGTAGCAACCCTCCCAGCTCGGTGTAGTTTGCCTTCACGAAACCTACGCTACCCAGCGTTGAATCAGCAGACTTGTACGGAGAAGCCAGTTTGTCGATCAGCGACAGTCTCGACTCCACCGAATCGAGCTGCCCTGCCTTCATATCCATGAATCCAAGGAAGAAGTTGAGTTTGATTTGTCTTGCCGCAGTTAGCGCGGTATCAAGAGTAAAGGAGCGGCTTCTGGTCCACCATGAACGAAGAAGATCACGCGCTTCTTTCACTTTGTCCCGATCGCACAGAATCCACGGTTCGATAGGATCCACGGTTTGTTCGACTTTGTGATGTTCGTCTCTCAATCCCGCGCTGACCATCAGCTTTTGGGCAGCCCGCAGTTCTCCCTCCGCATCCTTGACTCTTCCCAACCAGAAGAGGTAATACGCCTTCGCACTCATCTGGTTGGCGCGAATCGCGGGTGCGGGAGAGATCACGATTGAACTGTCGACCCATCGGAGGGCTTCGCTGTAGTCTTCTCTATTGAAGCTGATCCTGGCGATGCTCATGGCTGACGAAACGAAATCCGGCTTCACCGCGAGCGATTGCTTGTACGCATCGATCGCCTCTGCTTCCTTACCGTTGTACGTATATATATCTCCCATACTGTCATACGGATTGGCGTTGCCCGGGTGCGCAGACATGTATCTCTTCAGTGTCTCGATGGCCTTTGCGAGCTCGCCTTTGGCGTTGTATTCATACGCGAGCATGTTCAGGGCGCCCGCCGATCTGGGATCGAGCTCCAGTGTCTTCGTGTAGGCTGCGATTGCTTCGTCAGTGAGGCCTCGAGCCGAAAGTGAGAAACCGAGGACCTCCCAAAACTCCTTTTCTCTCGGAAACCGTTCCGTGGCATATCTGCTAAACTCCAGGTCGTCGATGGATCTTCCTCCCATCACCTCTCTCCTGGCAACCGTATCGTACATGGCGATCAAAAGTCTTTCCTTCTCTGTGGCTTTCAGGGCCAGTGATCTCACTTTCTTCCTGCATAACTCTATTGCACTTTCGTCCCCCATTACCTCGCATGCCGTCTTCAGCCAGATCCACGCCATGACGAAATTAGAATCGTGCTTCACTGCCAGCTCGAGGCTTGGTCTGCCATGCACCCAGTCGGCATCGTCGGTTTTTTCCCGTGCGGCCAGGTAGATCTGGTAGGCCTCGGGCGAGCTTGTGGTCACATCCGCGATCGGTCGCAGCGTCTCTTCCGTAGTCTTGCGTCTGATCCCGAATCCATTTGAGATGTCTTTGCTCAGCTTATCGATCTGCGTGAGGAGGTAGCTCTCTACACCCTGACCATTTGCGGTGCACGTATTCAACGGTTGAAGCGTTGCAGTATTCACGAGCCTCGCCGTTGTTGCAAACAGGTCCCCTGCTTTCGTGTAACTCCCTTCCACAATCACCTCGGCTCCCTCCCTCCGGCACAACTCCAGCCCCAGCGAGTGATCTACCCGTTCTGTCCCCTGCTTCCCCATCTGTTTCAGAAGATCCGTGATCCTCTGCCGGGTCACCACCCGGAAGTACTTCGACTGCTCAAGACTCGTGATCAGTTGATCCTGAATCGAGATCTGCAAGTTGTCAAGGTCACTACTCCCCGTCTGGTTTTCGAATGGGAGAATGAGGATCGTCTTAGGGTTCGAGGCAAGAGCACTCTCCTGCAGAACGGGGGAGAGGAGGAGATACGCGACAGCGGCAATCACCACAATAGCGGCTCCTATGCCGACCCTCACCAGTGTTCTTCGTCGCGCAGCCTTCTTCGCCAGTTGTCCAGCAAGCGTCACCCCGCCAGTCTCTTCGCCCCCCTTGACAGCTTCCAGATCTGCAAGCAACTCATCAGCCGTTTGGTACCTTGCCTCCGGCTCCTTTGCCAGAGCCTTCTGGACAATCTGCTCGAGTGATAGAGAGATACCGGGCCTGACCTGACCCGGTGGAGGTGGTTCCTGATTCAGAATGGCGTACAGGAGGGCTTGTTCATTTTCGAATTTGAATGGAGCGCGGCCGGTGAGCATCTCGTAGAGCACCACGCCCACAGACCAGAGGTCAGATCTCTGATCAACGGCCTCACTCCTGGCCTGCTCCGGTGACATATAGGCAGCCGTTCCCAGTGTGGTGCCAGTCCTTGTGAGGCGTGTCTGTCCGGCAAGCTTTGCCAGTCCGAAGTCAAGAACCTTCACCTCGCCCCGTTTGGTGAGCATGATATTGGCCGGTTTGATATCCCGGTGAATGATGCCGGCCTCGTGGGCACGCGAAAGCCCTCGACAGATCTGCACTGCAATATCGATGGCACGGTCGACGCTCAGAGGGCCATGCTCGAGCGCATCCTTGAGCGTTTCACCCTCATAGAAATCCATGCAAATGAACAACTGGTCGTCGGTAGTCTCGCCAATGTCGTGGATGGTGCAGAGATTGGCGTGCTGCAGTGCGGAGGCAGCCTGTGCTTCGTGCAGGAGCCGTTGCTTCGCCTCAGGGTCCAGTGTAAACTCTGGAGGGAGAAACTTGAGGGCGACAGTACGCTTGAGTGCGGTGTCCTCGGCCTTATAGACCACGCCCATTCCGCCACCGCCCAACCTCTCGATGATCCTGTAATGCGAGATCACCTGGCCGATTCTGACACTCATCAGGGGATCCTCTCAGGCTGATTCGATCCACAGTAATCGATCAACGATCCACAATTGTGGATCGCTTCGTGCAGGATTGTTGAGCCCATCGTGGTTAGTCTTTTTCCCATCGTCGAAGCTGCCATACTTCTCCCGCTATCCGACGTGAGTCTTTTCTTGCTCTCTATAAGCGCCTCAATCTGGCCAGCCTTGCCCTCGCATCCGCCGGCTCCTTGTAGATTGGGTCGGCCTTCCTCCAGATCTTCAGGAACTTCTCATATTCGGCGATGGCTTTTGTGTTCAACCCTTTCCGTTCGTACACCTGGGCCAGTCGGTAGTGGTAACGGGGGAAGATCGGCCAGTCACAGAGCGAATGGTCGACCGCCCTTTCGTACGCTGCCACAGAGCTGTCGAGCTGACCCAGGGCAAGGTATGCCCGGGGCAATTGGTCGACCATGATAGGCATGAAGAACCCATGTGGGCGGACCTCTTGAACGCCGGGGAAGAACGCCCATCCCAACGCCCAGACAGGCCCGCTCGCGAGGTCGCGAGGATCATCTCTTGGTCTAGCGGCCACTGCTTCCTGGATGCGACCAGCTGTCATGAGCCATTCACTCCGCAACCGGAGGCTGTACTTTTGGTAGTACGAAATGATGAGCCTGGCTGGATTCGTCGTGTCGGCCGGGGGGATCTGTGCACGTATGCTATCCATTCCTGCAAGATGGGTGGCGGCGGAATCCATCCTCCCTTCTCCGATATCAATGAAGCCGCGGCATATCTGAACAAACAACTCCCGGGTACGACGATTTCCTCTACGACCCCGTTGTTCATAATAGGCTGCCCACGAATCGAGTGCGCGCCGGCTCTGGGCGAATTGTCGCCGTTCGTAGGCAATCCAAATGTCGAGGAAGTTGAGCCCATATTCGACGTGCTGACCGGCTCTGACCAGTATCGCATCGTGCTTCGCGAGCAATCTCTCCGCTTCGTTCAGCCTCCCCCGCCAGAAGGCGACGAGGGCGCGTTCCCACATCTGGCCTGCCTGATTTCCGGGACCCGTGCCCCTGGCGGCGGAGGTGTCCACCCACTGAAGTGCGGTATCGTACTCTTCCTTTGTGAAATGGTACCACATGATCTTCTCCGCTGACACAAACCAGTTGGGTTTCACCGCCAGAGCTTGTTTGTAACTCGATATTGCCTCATCATACATTCGTCTTTCCGCATAAATATCACCCATCGAGTCATACACGTTCGCTTCACCCGGTGAGGCGATTGCATAGCGCTTGAGCATCTCGATCGACTTGTCCCACTCCCCCTTGTCCGCATACATGTATGGAAGGTTGGCCAATGCCAGTCCGTACGTGGGATCAAGCTCCAGAGCATTTTTGAGGATAGCAATTGCCTCGTCGATGTCGATTTTCCAGAGGAGCATTGCCAGACGCCAGAGGAATTCTTTGTCCTGCGGAAATCGTCGCACGCAAAGCCTGGCAAACTCCAGGTCAGTAAGGCCGGGCAATCCCAGCAGTCTAGCGCGCACCGAGCTGTCGGCATACTCGGCTATGTGGTATCTTTCCGTCTCGCTCGCCCTCCCTGCCAGAGATATAGCCCTATTGGAAGCCTCCTTGGCAGCCCTCGGGTCTTCGCTGAGCACCCCCACCGCCCACCAAGCTATGGCAAAGAGGGAGTCCTTTTGCACTGCCATCTCCATGAAATGACGCGTGTCAGCGATGTGGAACTTCTCCCACTCCTGCATACCGCGCAAGTAGAGTTGATACGCTTCCATGGAGGTCGTGGTGATCTCTGCCACCGGCCGGATCGTCTCTTCAGTCCGCCGTTCTGATACACCGATTCCCCGGGAGACTTCCCGGCTGAGATCATCGATCTGGTTCTCCAGAAGGCTCTCCACACCTTTCCCGCTGGTAGCATACGTCTTCGCCGTCTCCAGCGTGTTGACATCCACGAGCTTGAGAGTTGTCCGGTACAACTCCCCGGCACTGGCAAATGTCCCCACCGCCATCAGCTGGGCACCTTCCCTCCGACAGATTTCCAGACCAAGCTCGTTGTCCACGTACTCCACATCCTTCTTCCCCATCTGCTTCAATATGTCTCTCATCCGCTGCCGTGTTGTGACACGGATGTACTTCGACTGCTCCAGGCTGGTAATGATGGCATCCTGAAGAACATTCCGGATATGATCCTGGGATTTGTCTCCTGTCTGGTTCTCGAAGCTTATGACGGCGATCGTCTTGGGATTGGAGGCCAGGAGTTGATCCTGCACGATGGGCCAGATGACAAACAGAGCCAGGAGAATCAAAGCCACGGCTGCAAGCGAGATGATGCACTGTTTGATGAATCGTCTTCGCTTCTTTTTCTGTACGGCCTCCGCGGCGGCAATCGTCCCCCCGGTCTCATCCACTCCCCGTGCCACACGAAGATCGGAGAGGAGTTGTTGCGCGGACTGATACCGCTCTTGCGGGTTCTTTGCCAGGGCCTTCCCGACAATCTGCTCCAACGACTCGGGCGCTTCTGTGCGCAGCTCCCGCAGCGGCTTAGGCTCCTCGTTGAGGATCGAATAGACCAGCGCTTGTTCGTAGTCGCTCTCAAATGGTCTCTTGCCCGTGAGCATCTCGTAGAGTGTCACGCCAAGCGACCAGATGTCGGTGCGGCTATCCAATGCCTCGCTCCGCGCCTGCTCCGGCGACATGTAGGCCGCAGTCCCCATCGTTGTCCCGGTCTTGGTCAGCAGTGTCCGACCGGAAAGCTTGGCCAGACCGAAGTCCAGGATCTTCACCTCGTCGTGTGCCGTGAGTATGATGTTGGCGGGTTTGATGTCACGGTGGACAATCCCCGCCTCATGGGCACGGGAAAGTCCCGAGGCAACCTGGATGGCAATGTCCATCGCCTGATCGATCTCCAGGGGTCCCCGCTCGATCTTCCTCTTCAGAGTCTCCCCATCATAGCAGGCCATTGCAATGAAGAGCTGCCCATCGGCCGTTTCACCGATCTCATGAATGTTGCAGATATTGGGGTGGTCAAGTGCCGAAGCGGCTTGGGCTTCGTGGCCGAACCGTTCTTTGGCGTCGGGATCGGTGTTGAGGGAAGGAGGGAGGAACTTCAGGGCGACAGGGCGGTCGAGCGTGAGGTCCTGGGCCTTGTAGACCACGCCCATTCCGCCGCCGCCGAGGCGCTCGATGATCTTGTAGTGGGAGATCGTCTGACCGATGAGCATCATTTGTGGAAGTGTCAGACTGTTCCGAAAGACTCTCTGACAGAATGCGGAACATGACAGCCCACGTTCGAGGAGGGAGTGCAGATGGAGTCAAGGATCAGGTGCGCTTCCAGGTCTGACGCGGGAAGCCCCGCATTCGACCCTCTTTAAGGTTGGCGGAAATATACGCTAAAGAATGTCAAATGTATGTAGACAAATGCTGAAAGTTCGTGTAGGAATTTTCCTACACGATTTCACCTCATAGAAAGGTCGTTTGAAGCCCTTTCTACCTCATTTCCCCTCCTTTTTCACTCCCCCAGAAACCCAACATCAAATCGTTTCCTGTTCTCCATCCTGGAGAAGGCCAACTCGCTGACCGAGCGTGTTGAGAACTGACAACTGACCGCCGACTTCTATCCTCGTTTCAACTTGGCCAATCTCGCCCTTGCATCCGCCGGCTCCTTGTAGATCGGGTCGGCCTTTCCCCAGATCTTCAGAAATTTCGTGTACTTCTCGATCGCCTTCTCCTTCATCCCTTTCTGTTCGTACAGGTTGGCGAGACAATAGTAGTATCGGGGGATGATGGGACACAGGTAATCGATCTTCTTGTCCACAGCCCATTCGTACGCGATGATGGCGCTGTCGAGCATCCTACGCTGCAGAAAGGCCTGCGGCACAATGTCGGAGGGTGCGGGCACCCAGAACGCCTGCATGTTAAGCGGCCTTGGACCGTCCCAGGGGTGGCCAGGTCTGCTCGCCAAGCCGTGCGACCGTTCGAGTTCTGTCGGCCAGCTCAGGCATCCCTCACCCCAGTTTGCATCGATCTCTCCAGGTCGTCCTGCAGCAAGAAGGTATCCCGCTCTCAATGCCTTCCCGTAGAAGTTGAACTGCAGTGGAATCTCGATGGAATCAGTAAAACCTCTGGCCAGCTTGGCCGTCGATCCCATTTCTGCAAGGCGGGCTTCGACAGAATCCATCTTCCCCTGCTTCAGATCGACAAGTCCCAAGCAGTACTCCACGAACATTCTGTTCATCGGGGCTTCTTCCGTGGGGGGATACTTTTGCGCCCATCTCTGCAACAGGGTCCGGGCTTTGTCCCAAGCCCCGCGCTCGTATGCAATCCAGGCCTCCAGCCAATGCACGTCTGGGGACTTTTCCAAGCCGCGAAGTTCCCTTTCAGCTTCGTTCATCCGTCCCAGCCACACAAGGGTGTAGGCTCGCCACCAGGGATCTCGGACCCGATCAAACCAGGCAATCGCCTCATCGTACTCTTCCTTCAGGAAATGGAGTTGACCGATCGTTGCATCTACGCCACGGATGCGTTTGGGATCCACCTCGGACGCTCTCTCAAACTGAGCAATGGATTCATCAAACCTTCCTGCGTACCAGAGACATTCTCCCATGGTGTCGAAAGGTTCTGCTTCTCCCGGGGCGTAAAGGGAGTACTGCCTGCATGCTTCGATCGCCTTCTCGATCTGGTTGGACCACAGATACGCATACGCCAGCAAATTCCAGGACTGAAGGATCACGGGAGCTGCTGCAGTGAAATGTTCGGCGGCTTCGGTGAAGCGCCGCCGGAACAGCAACAAAAAGCCTAGGTTTTGGTGAGCCCATGCATCGTCGGGGAATCTCTGCAAGCATGTCTGCCAATACGCAATCCAGTTCGTCTTCACAGGTTCTCCTATGAGCTTCGCCTGAAGTATCGGATCGTACGGGGCAATATGCCATTGCTCCCGTTCCGATGCTCGAGATGCGTACTGGACCGCTCGCTGGATCGCCGGTTGTATGCCGCTCGTGTCTCCTGAGTCAAACTTTGCGACATAGTGGCGTGCCCAGGAGAGGAAGCGCCATCCAGAGGCGAACGTTGAATCGTATTTGACGGCCAGCGCGAAATTGCGTTCTGCTTCTCTATAGTGCAGCCTCGCATACTCGTACTCTCCGCGCACATAAAAATTGTAGGCGTCTGTCGAACTCGTTGTCACCTGCTGGACAGGCTTCAATGACGCCCCCGTGCTCCACCGGGATACGCCAAGACCTCGGGAGATCTGCTTTGCGAGTTCATCGACTTGCGTCATCAGGATACTTTCCACACCGTGACCATTTGCGCGGAGCGATTGCATCAACGGCGCTCCGTTATTCACATCGACGACCTGGACGTTGGTCAGAAACAAATTTCCCGCCTTCGTAAACGTTCCCACGCCGAGCGCGTGAACGCCAGCCCTGCGACAGAGCTCAAGGCCGGTCTCCTTGTCGATGAAATCGAGATTTCCTTTCCCCATCCCTGTCAAGAGCCCGCGAATCCGGTCCCATGTCATCACCCGGAAGAATTTCGATTCGTCCAGACTTGCGGTCAGGAGACTGGGGATTGAGGTCTGCAGATTGTCATATGACCTGTCACCTGTCTGGTTCTCAAAGCTCATGAAGGCGATCGTCACCGGGTTCGATGCGATGGCTTGATCCTGAAAAAGCGGCGCCAGGATGAATGCGCCTGCGACGAGCACGAGAATTACAGCTCCGGCGACGGCGAATCCGCGGACGTGCCTCTTCCTTCTCTTTCTTTCCATCGCCTCCGCGACTGCAATCGTGCCGCCTGTGTCCGCTGTACCGCGGGTGATTTTCAGATCCGACAACAGCTCATTGACCTTTTGATAGCGTTCCTCTGGGTTCCTGGCGAGGGCTTTGGTAACGATCTGATCAACGACTTCGGGGATTTCGCTTCTCAACGACCTGGCCGGCTTTAGCTCTTCATTCAATATCGAATACACAAGGGCTTGCTCGTAGTCGCTCTTGAAGGGGAGTTGCCCGGTGAGCATCTCATACAGCACAACCCCCAGCGACCAGATGTCCGTCCTGTGATCGACGGGCTCGCCCCGTGCCTGCTCGGGGGACATGTAGGCCGCTGTGCCCATAGTACTCCCGGTCTTTGTCAGCATCGACTGCCCGGAAAGCTTGGCCAGACCAAAATCGAGTATCTTGACCTCGCTATGGTTCGTGATGAAGATGTTCGCCGGTTTGATGTCGCGGTGAACGATGCCCGCCTCATGGGCTCGCGCCAATCCCTCAGCGATCTGGATCGCGATATCCAGTGCGAGATCAATGTCCAGAAAACCCTGTTCTATGGTCTTCTTCAGTGTCTGGCCTTCATAGCAGGCCATGACGATGAACATCTGACCGTCGTCGGTGTCGCCGATTTCGTGGATGGTGCAGATGTTGGAGTGGTCCAGGGCCGAGGCAGCGCGGGCTTCGTGGATGAAGCGTTCTTGCGCTCCGGGGTCAAGGGTGAGAGTAGGAGGGAGGAACTTTAGTGCGACGGTTCGTTTGAGTGTGGTATCCTCGGCCTTGTAGACGACTCCCATGCCGCCTTCGCCGAGCTTTTCGAGGATCTTGTAGTGGGATAGTGTATTGCCGATGAGGGATGCCACGGCAGCTCCTCCCCTCCGGGATGTGTGTGCCGGCAACATACGCCGGAGAAGGGGAAAATGCAAGGGTGTCTGATTTGTAGATTACGCGATTGTACCTCATCCGAAAATCACACAACTGCTTCGTAAATTTCGAGAACAACTCGCCGTTATCGGAGCAAGACAAGCTTGCGAGTCAGTACGAACGACCCTGCTCCGCTTTTGGAGTCACGCCCGACGGCGGAGTCCAGAGGGCGGGCCTGAATCCTGTAGAAATAGACTCCGCTCGATAGCCCGTTCCCCTCGAACCTGACCTCATGATACCCTGCTTCCTGTCCCCCATCCTGAAGAAGGGCAACCTGCTGGCCCAGTGTGTTGAATACTGTCAAACTCACATGCGAGCGACTAGGCAGACCGTAGCGGATTGTCGTCGAGGGGTTGAATGGGTTGGGGTAGTTCTGCATCATCCCAAAGGCTATCGGTTGCAGGGTTTCCCCTACTTCTGTCGTGCCTGTATTGCTTCCCCTCGGCGTTGGAGAACTGAAAGTGCTCCAGGTTCCAGCTCCATCAGGAGATCGACCATACGACCTATTGGTTGATTGAGCGGAGAATGTCAGTGAGTCAATGAAGACCACGCCCGCATCCAACGACTGCGCCATCCCGATCTGTTCTGCGGTGCGATCCAGTTTAAACGCAAGGTGAAGCACTCCTTGCGTCACCTGATCGTCCGCCCAGAGAACGAGATATCCCTTCGCGGGGATTGTGGTCAGCTGAGGATCGGTGCGTGGAATGAGATGCTTGGTCGGCTTGCTGAAATTGTCGGTGAAGTACAATCCTCCAATGTTGATGGGAAACGTATTGCGGTTGTAGATCTCAATCCAGTCGTCGTACTCCCCCGATTCATCAGCAAGCACAGCATCATTGTCTGCCATGAATTCGTTGACGAAAAGACCCGAGATCGGAACTGAATTCCCGGATCGTCCGGGTGTTCCACCTTGTGCATAGCTCGGGCGCCAACTGCTGGATACCATGTTTTCCAACGAAGGAAGGTCTAATTCAAGAGAAGGTCCCGTGCCATCCGGCTCGGTGGGCCAGAACTCCCTGTTGTGGTAGTTCACGAAATCAATCAGCGTGCCGGCGCCATCGCTGAGAGAAATAGAACCTGTTCGTTGTGGCAGGGTGCCTGCACTCCACTGAACGACCGGAAATCCTCTCCCCTCGTACATCGAACTGTTCCTGGCAATGACAATGAACCCGCCGCCGGGCACAGTAACGTTGCCAAACGTGTGCTCAATGCTCCCCGTGAGCCGGTACCCGGCGAGATTGAGTCCTGACGGACTGATATTCTTCATTTCGACGAATTGAAAACTCTCTCCCTCAACCGGGTGGTAGTGGATTTCGTCGATGATCAATGCGTTGGTCTTTTGTGCATCATAGGGATAGGCCCCGAGATCAGGTAATGAACCATCCGGGTCGGCCGGCAACAACGGGTTTCCGCTATTGATTGCGGGGGAGGTGGGAGAAAGATACAGGTCGTTCAGAAACAGTGGCTCAGCTTTCTGATTGTACAGTCCGGGCAGGATATCCGTATTGCTGAGGCAATAGGAGAGGGTAATGCTCGAAAGGCCATCAACCAGAATTGGCGATTCAACACTGCTGGCGATGATAGAGTTCACGACGTCCGCCCGGCCTCCACCATGGCCAAGAATCTTCTCATAGCACGCGACACCGACGTGATTGGCATAAAATGTATTCTGCTCAATCTGTGCATGAGAATCGAAATCCTTGACTGCAACACCCATCCCGCAATTCGCAATGACATTTCGTCTGATCAACGCTGTCGAGCCCTGCCCCACCGACACTCCTTTGTCTAGAATATTGAAAATGACGTTCTGCTCGATAAGGATATCCCTGGCGCCTTCACCCAAATCGATGGCATCGCTGTTGAATCCGTAGATCCCGTAGATCCGATTGTTCCGGATGGCTCCGCTGTGTACGCTGTCATAGTCGATACCGTCGGAATCGAATCCCTCATCCCCCATCAAATCGCAATTCTCCGTAAGTGCAAAGTCAGCCTGCTTGATATTGATCAGATCTCCCGCGGAGGTTGAATGAAGACGGCAATGGTCAAGTGTCACAGAGCCATATCGGATGAAGACGGGCATCAGAACATTGTCCACATTAAGGTTCCGTACGGAGAAGCGGGAGTTGTATCCCGACACCGCAGCACGGTCCCGAGCAAAGTCAGGGCCCTTCGTGGCCCCGATGATTGTCAGATCAGACACCACAGATGAATCCGTCGCGTTCACAAAACAGAGTGCTCCCCAGCTCGGCGCATGTTCGTTTGGCGAAATGACGACCGGGTTTGCCTGCGTGCCTTCCACCAGAAGCCTCCCCTGAATCATAAGGCTTGCCCCCTCGGGCATGAGCAAGCGGACCCCTTCCGTGATGCGGAGCGTCACTCCGGAGTCGACAACGACATCGGTTTTCGCATAATAGGGTGCATGCGCTTGCGTCAACACAGTGTCTCGCGAAATTCGCCCTGGGATGCCGGTAACTGTAGCTTCTTCAAAGACGGCGGAGATGGAAAGGGTGTCCTGCAAGGTGACAACATCCACCGAGTTCTCAGTCGTTTGCGGGATCCCTTCCCATCGTACAAAGCGATAACCGATCTCCGGTATGGCTTCCAGCTTTGTTGGAACACCTTTGAAGTAGACGTGGCCGGACTGTTGCATGATATTTTCTGTGTTGTTCACCCGCAGGCGCCCCATTCCGGGGCCGACAATCGTGAAGTTTAGGATGCACGTGCCACCAAGCTGGAAGTATTCGCTGATGTGCTGACGCTGATAGAAAGGTCGATTACGGGCAAACGTCCTCAACACATTGACATTGGCACGCCAGGCGGAATAGTCCGGAATGGGGTTGCCGAAGTATGGTTCGCCGTCTTTCCAGCGCTCAATGTGCCGGGGCATTTCAGTGCTGAGCCGATTCTCGAATTGATCAATGAGCGAAACAACCGTATCCGGATGGAACACGGTGTTCAGGTAGCTGACACATCGTTGGATGAATCTCGTTTTGAATTCATCATTTTGCAGTAGCTTTCTGAAGAGAAGAGTGGACCAGAGGGGTGGAACATACCGGTCACTGAAATTGGACGAAGTAGCAAACCGAAGCGTGTTGTTGGAATATCCTCTTGAACGAATATTGGGCATCCCGAAGCCATAGTCGGTGTCTTGCAGAATCCACCGCCAGCGCCCGCCCGGTCTTCGCTCCCGCCACATGCGAACGTTTTCGTCCGCCCAGAATACATTGTCGCAATAGATCTCGGTAATCTGATAATTGAGGTATTCATCCACATCCATCCAGGTTTCCAGGTGTCGATAGTTGGCCGTCACGGACAGGTCAGTACCCGAAATGTATTCAAAGAAAGCATCGTAGTTGTCCCCGTGGCCTTCCATGACGGTAGGCGTGATCTCCGTCTCATACTCGAGCATATCCACGTCATCAGGATTGACGTTATGGAGAGTACCAACATAGAATCGATCGGTCTTATCCCGGATATTGTAGATACCCCAGTATTGCGCATTCAGGAACACGACAGTCGGTCGATATGCCTGACAATCGATATCGATCTTGTTCAATACGAGAGAGTGTATCAGCGCATCGCGAAAGAAGGTGCTTCTGTTGTCCGGCACTCCTGCATTGCGGAGATACAGAGACCTATATGTGTCCACCTTCCACTGGGGGAACACCTGATACGTGATGGCCTCGGTACCGAATCTGTCGTCGGCAGCCACCGTAAACGATTTCTGGGGATACAGAAGCGAAGCCTGACCGCTGAGCGCGAGTGAGGCATCGAGACCGAATCCTGCTGTTTTCCCCTCGGTAAAGAAATCAACATGAACGGGTATTTCCCGACTCTTAAAATTATGCTCGTAGATTCCGATCTGCTGATCCCAGAGAAGCTCCGGAGGCGTCGACAACGACATGACAGGAAGTGTGGAGCCGTCATTGATGACGAACGTCCTGGTCACGATCACACTTGGGATCGTATTCTGCTGGAATGCCCTGGCTTTGAGAATGGTTGTCGTGCCGATACTCAGCGGAGTTGAGTAGAGGGGGGATGCACTGGTCGGTTTTGAACCATCCAGAGTGTATCGAATCTCTCCTGTTCCGGATGCCGTGTGCATTGTTACGGTCTGGTTTCCCACGAAGAGCCCACTTTCGAGAGAAACTGTGGGGGGATCAGCATACACAATACTTAATATCCCTTCAGATGTATTGGAAACTGCGGGAGTTGGTTCTCCAAAGTAGAACCAGTTTGTCGATCCATCGGGTTTGCGCCCGACAGAGATGTCTCGTTCCTGCACGCCAAAGCTCAGGGAGTCGATGAAGACGCTATCAGGACCTACAAGCCCTATAAACTCTCCTGCTTTATCCAATTTGAAGTTCAAATGACAGTAGCGTGTAGTAAAGGTATCATAGGGATAGTACGATCGCTGGAGTTCCTTACCTGGCACCTCATCGTAGTCGTCCGTCCAGATGAGCAAAAATCCTTTCGCGCGAATGATCGTTGGAGCAGGAAATTCCCATTTGTGTCGATTACCGGGATTATCCGTGACGAAGTATCCTCCAATGTCGACATCCACGTCACCGGCATTGTAGAGCTCAATCCAGTCAGAGAAATCGTCAAAGTCTACAATATCAGCGTTGGTCGTGACATTGGAGGCCAGGAATTCATTGATGAACAGTTTGGGGGATTCCTGTGCTCCGACAGGTGAAGCCCAAAGAAACATCAGAACCAAAAAGAATGCTTGAATTCTCATCAGTCTTCTCCTGGATGGCAGTAGCTCTCGTTCCCCTCGGTGGAGGCTTTACTATCGAGTCTCCTCCATGGAGGCTCTACCTGACCAAAATCATTTTTTTCACATCATGGAACTCTCCCGCGGTGAGACGATAGAAGTAAATGCCGCTTGAAAGTCCGGGCAGACGGGTATTGAACCTCTCCTCATATGCACCGGGTTCTTTGCTTTCATTTACAAGCACAGCTACTTCCCGCCCGAGGAGGTCAAACACGACGAGCCGTACGCTGGTCGTAACCGGCAACTCGTAACTGATGACTGTCGTTGGGTTAAACGGATTCGGGTAGTTCTGTGCCAGCGCAAACCGATCTGGCGTACCGGAACAACCCGTTCGCTCCTCGTTCACCCATGTGACTCCGCCATTGGTCGTGCGCAGGATTATCCCACGATCACCCACAACCGTCCCGACGTTGGAATCGGTAAAGGACACGGCGTGAAGTTCAAAACCCTGCTGGCTGGATTGAGTCGTCCACCTCACACCGCCGTCAGTTGTGCGAAGGATCGTCATCCGACTCTCATCGTGGAAGGTGTAGCCTCCAACCACAATTCCTGTGTTGGCATCAGTGAAGCAAACTCCTTGAAGATCGGTGTTTGTCCCACTGGCCTGACTGTTCCATGTTGCACCGCCGTCCGTCGTGCGAAGAATTGTGCCTTTCCCACCCACCACTGTCCCGGTGCTGGCATCGGTGAAGCTAACTCCTATGAGCTGGTTCGTTGTTCCGCTGATCTGCACTACCCACGTCGCTCCTCCGTTGGTGGTGCGGAGAATTGTACCATCACTTCCCACCACGGTCCCCGTGTTGGCATCGGTGAACCAGACTCCATTAAGCCAGCCCTTCGTTCCGCTGGTCTGACTCGTCCATGTCGCACCGCCATTGGTCGTGCGAAGAATTGTGCCCGCACCTCCTACCGCTGTCCCGGTGCTGGCATCGGTGAAGCAAACTCCAAAAAGAGAGGACGATATTCCGGTGGATTGGCTGGTCCACGTTGTACCGCCGTTGGTCGTGCGGAGGATTATCCCACGATCCGTGCTGTCTGTTCCCACCACTGTACCAGTCTCGTTATCGGTGAAGCAGACTCCAGAAAGCCAGCCCGTTGTTCCGCTTGACTGACCGGCCCAAGTTGATCCTGCATCCTTAGTGCGCAGGATCGTGCCGTTCATTCCAACCGCCGTTCCCGTATTGGCATCGGTGAAGCGGACTCCAGCGAGCGGAACGGTCGGACCTTTTGTCTGACTCGTCCACATTGCACCGCCATCGGTCGTGCGGAGAATGACGCCGGGGCCGCCCACCGCCGTCCCGGTCTTGGCATCAGTGAAGCAAACCTCGGCAAGACTTGCCGTTGTTGAGCTGGTCTGCGTGGTCCATGTAACACCCCCATTGGTTGTACGGAGAATTGCGCCATCACTTCCCACCACGGTCCCCGTGTTGGCATCGGTGAACCAGACTCCATTAAGCCAGCCCTTCGTTCCGCTGGCCTGACTTACCCACATCGCTCCTCCGTCGGTGGTGCGAAGAATTGTGCCCCGCTCTCCCACCACCGTTCCTGTGCATGCATCAGTGAAGAAGACTCCGTTCAACCACTTGGTTGGGTCGCTGGACTGAGCCGCCCACGTCATCCCGCCATTGGTCGTGTGGAGAATCGTGCCATCACCTCCCACAACAGTCCCTGTGCTTGCATCGGTGAAGAAAACTGCGCTCAACCACCTGGTTGTCCAGCTGGACTGAGCCGCCCAAGTTGATCCTGCGTCGGTAGTGTGCAGGATCGTGCCGTCCATTCCAACCGCCGTTCCCGTATTGGCATCGGTGAAGCAAACTCCGTTCAACACCTTGGTTGTCCCACTGGACTGAGCTATCCAAGTCGCCCCCCCATTGGTAGTGCGGAGAATTGTGCAAGCGCTGCCGCCGACTCCGGTCCACCCGACTACCACTCCGGTGTTAGCGTCGGTGAAGGACGCGCCAGAGAGACCGGCGGTCGTTCCGCTAGACTGGTTCGTCCATGTCGTGCCGCCATTTGTCGTGTGCAGAATTGTGCCTGCCTCACCCACCGCTGTTCCTGTGTTCGCATCCGTGAAGCATACTGCATTAAGGAACATTGGGGTCGGCAATGGATTCTGCAGGTACCAGTCCGACTGGGATCGGGTGGTTGTGTGGCAAAGGAGTACACAAACGGATAGTATTAATGCATCTGGTGCGAGTCTTTTCATCAACACTCCCGGAGTGTCAGCGCCTCGGCACACTGATCAAGACTGCATGCACGATTATCGCAATAACAAGAGCATACGTGTCTGGACAAAGCTCCTTGACTGCAAACTGCAGAAATACACCCCACTTGAAAGCCAGGATCCGTCAAACGTTACCGTGTAGGATCCGGGTTCTTTTTTTTCGCTCACCAGTGTTGCCACTTGTCGCCCGAGAAGGTCAAACACGGCGAGCCGCACATGACTGGCAACCGGCACCTGGTAACTGATGACTGTCGTCGGGTTGAACGGATTTGGATAATTCTGCCCCAGCTCAAACCGGTCCGAACTTCCAGAATGACTGCTTCGTCCGCCGTTCACCCATGTGACTCCGCCATTGGTCGTGCGCAGGATTATTCCACTTTCGCCTACTGCCGTACCGGTGTTTGCGTCGCTGAAGGAGACAGCAAGAAGGAGAGGCCCAGGTTTGCTATATTGAACTGTCCAGGTGACGCCGCCGTCAATTGTGCGAAGGATGGTCGCAATTGGATAGTGCAAGAAACCGCAATCCCAAACCGAAGTCCATGTGTTGGCATCGATAAAGGAAACTCCATAGAGATAGCGTTTTGTCCCGCTGGGCAGACTCATCCATGTCGCACCGCCATCGGTCGTGCGGAAAATCGTGCCACCATTTCCCAACACCGTACCTGTGCTGGCATCCGAGAAAAACACTCCACGCAGCTCGTCTGTCTTTCCACTGGGCTGACTTGCCCACGTCATTCCGCCATTGGTTGTGCGAAGAATTGTGCCCTCACCGCCCACCACCGTTCCTGTGCTTGCATCAGTGAAGAAAACTCCGTTCAACCACTTGGTTGTCCCGCTGGACTGAGCTGCCCACGTCATCCCGCCGTTGGTTGTGCGGAGAATTGTGCCCTCACCTCCCACCACCGTTCCTGTGTTTGCATCGGTGAAGAAGACTCCTCTAAGTTCGTTCCTATTTCCGGCTGACTTTTTGGTCCAGGTTGTGCCGCCGTCAGTCGTTTTGAGTATTATCCCATTTGATTCGTCGGATCCCACCACCGTCCCCGTCTTGGCATCGGTGAACCAGACTCCAGTAAGCCAGCCCTTCGTTCCGCTGACCTGATTTATCCAATTCGCTCCACCATCGATCGTGCGCAGGATTGTGCCTTCGGCTCCCACTGCCGTCCCCGTGTTGACATCGGTGAAGAAGACTCCGTCAAGCGGAACCGTGCTCCCCTTTGACTGACTCGCCCACGTTGAACCCCCATTTGTTGTGCGAAGAATCGTACCCAGATTTCCCACCGTCGTCCCGATGTTAGCATCGGTAAAGTGCACTCCACTAAGACCAAGATAGGCCGCTATCCCACTGGACTGACGTGTCCATGTTGCACCACCATTGGTCGTGTGAAGTATTGTCTCTCCCCCAACCACTGTTCCTGTGTTTGCATCGGTGAAGCTGATACTCTCGAACCATACAGTGGTATCGCTCGACTGATTCGTCCAGTTAGATCCACCGTTGGTGGTACGGAGAATTCTGCCCTCACCGCCCACCGCCGTGCCGGTGTTGGCATCGGTGAAGCAAACTCCACGCAGATCCTTAGTTGTTCCACTAGGCTGACTTACCCACGTTGCACCACCGTTGGTTGTGCGGAGAATCGTGCCCTCACCGCCCACCACCGTCCCCGTGTTGTCATCGGTGAAGAAAATTCCGCGTAACAACTTGGTTGTCCCGCTGGACTGAGCCGCCCAGGTCATCCCTCCATTGGTTGTGCGGAGAATCGCGCCGTCCACGCCAACCACTGTGCCCGTGTTGGCATCGGTGAAGCAGACTCCCTGGGGACGGTGAATCATCTCGATGGACTGGCTCGTCCATGTAGCGCCGCCATCGGTCGTGCGGAGGATCTTCGTTGTGTCTGGTGAAACACCCCCACGAAAGGCCCCAATTGACCCCACTACTGTTCCAACGTTTGCATCAGTGAACCAGAGTCCGGCAAGCCACGCCGCCGTTCCGCTGGACTGACCAATCCAGGTTGCACCGCCGTCGGTCGTGCGGATAATTGTGCCTCCTTCTCCCACTGCTGTCCCTATATTGGTATCGGTGAAGTAGACAGCAGAAAGGGACATCGGGGTCGGCAATGGATTCTGCAGGTACCACTCCGACTGGGATCTCGTGCTTGTGTGGCACATGAGAAGGGATGCAATCAGGAGAACTGTATGCCGAATGAGTCTTCTCATGTGAACAATGCTTTCACATTTCGTCAAAGTACAGGCGAATGTTGCTGATTGACTGAATCTCATTCAATTGCCGCATCAGATCGCTCTTTTCGCATTTGTTCTTGAGCTCGACATAGAATGTCATTTCAAACAGACCGCCCGTCCCGAGCGATCGCATATTCGCCAGCTTCGCCTTGGTGCTCAACTGTCGGAAGACTAGGAGATACGGCGGCTCACCTTCAGGGAGAACGCACTGAAATTGAACGACGAACTGATGATCCGAGTGTTGGGCATAGTGGATGCGTTGGAGGAGAATCAGGACGGCGCAGATCAGAAACGTCCCCAGGATTGCGGTTCCCCGGAGACCGATTCCTGCGGCCATTCCTGCAGCCAGTGCAAAGAAGATATAGACGATATCCTGAACATCTTTTACTGCTGTTCTGAAGCGGATAATGGACATCGCGCCGACCAGCCCGAAGGCCCTTGCAAGATTATTTCCGATCACCATAATCACCAGGGCGGTAATCATTGACAGGATCACCATTGAACGTACAAATGTAGGCGAGAAGTTCAGACTGTCTGATGTCAGTCGGTAGGTCAAGGAAATCGTGAACCCGCACACGAATGCCATCACAAGGTTGGCCACCATCTGCCCTGGTTCCAGGGACAGGGCGAAGATTGTTTCAAAGCCGGTATCCATCGGAGTCTATTCTGGCGTTTTGATTTGTGTGAACCCGCTGTGCACAGCTCGTGGATAGTTCATATCAAGCGGATCGCCGATCGCTGCGAGCGAATCGATGCAAAAGGTATATTTGGACGTCGGCTCCGGCTTCAATGCCATCCGCCGGAGAACCATTCTCAGCCAGAATGGAATGCCAAAATCTGTTTTGACTTCAAGAATCACAAGGTGCGGCGCAGCGATGTAATCCTCCATGCTACGATCCAACGAAACCAGTCCCCCCGCATTGTGACAGCGCAGGCCCTTGTCCAGGGTAATGCGCAATCCCGGATCATTCTTTGACAAATAAGCTTCTCGCTCATAAGCAACAGAAATGACCGGACGAAGGCTTCGAGAATGCAGATGAAACAGGAATTGTCGTGCATTCTCTTCCGATCCTTCCTGCGGGATGAGCATATGAACGCATCCGGCGACATCACTCGTCTCAAGAAAGGAAGAGAGATCTTGATATCGGACGGATGACCGTCGCTTCGCGACTGTTGCTCCCGTCTTTCTCTTGATCTCAAGATACACAGGGGCAACCGGAGAGATCTCGTTGTAGCTCCGAATTCGTATCTTCAGACGGTCTCTGAGTCCTGCCAGTTTCTCCTGATAGAAATCTAGGTTCTTCGTATCGAAGTAAAGACTCCGGACGGTGTATTCCTGTCCCGGTCTCGATGCAGCGCGGGGATCCACCTCAACGTGCGGCAGGAGCAATGTGCGCAGCGTCGTCAGCTGCGTCGTGTGAAGGCGGAACTTATATTCCCGTCGCGCCACCTATGACCTCGTTTACAAAGTCTGAAATCCAGTATTGAACATAGCGGGCCGGCGATACACGATCGGTCTCGATCCAACCAGCAACGACCAGGCGCGAGGGCAGAGCCATCGCGGTTTGGTTCAGAGTGGCCGTGGCCATGACGACCTGCCTTCCCGCGATGGTGCGTATTCGTGGATCAACTCTCACCACGATGCCGCTGCAGATGTCTGCGTGACGCACCATGTGCATTGTCACGAGTTGTCCCGGTGCAACCCGGGTTAAGTATTCAACGGGAACCGGTAAAAGGACCACGCGTGCGGTGTCCTCGACGGTGCAGAGGGTATCTGTGCCTGCCGATGAGAATAGAACCCCTGCGAAAGGGGAAACGATTGTGAATGACCCCATATGGTCTGTGAGCGCCCGTAGCTCCTTTTCGAGACCGGCGATCCGAGACTCAATCATACTGATTTGTTCAGGTTTCGATCCGGTCGTAACCGTGAGCAGGCGTGCTTCCGCTACGGCAACTTCGACGTCCGACAGGCGTGCTGCACTTCGGGCCAGCTCGTACGATTCAACGGCAATGAGATTCCTCTTATACAGAGAGTCCTGGCGCTTGAATAGCGAGGCCTGTATTTCCGACCGCTCCCTCGCAAGAGCAAGGCTCCTCTCAGCCTCCCGGGCAATTGGTGCTTTCTCCCCGGACCGTACAATTGCCAGAGTGCACTCGGCTACCTCAAGCTCGCCGGAAAGACGGTACAACTCACGGTCAAGTTCATGAGAAGTGATCCTGCCGAGGGTGTCGCCCTCGGTCACTAGATCATGATGTGTGAGAGACGGATGCCAAGCAAACTGGAAAGCGTCGCCCCGGATGATGCTGACAACGGAGTAACTCTCCACTCTTCCGTGGAGGTAATCGCCGAACACTGTCACCACTCCTCCCTCTTGGTCTTTCACCAGCAGCCATTCGCGGGCAGGAAGTATTTTGCCTGCAATCTCAATTGTGCGGCTCATCGAGATCGGGAGAACGAGAAACACGACAAACAATACGACGGCCACCAGAGCTGCCAGCACGCCGCTTCTCGAAATTCCTCTATCGCGCAGATCCAACATGGGCTGAGTCATACGTTGATCCCGTCACCTCAACAACAATGATCTCTACACGCTTATCGCAACAACAAGAGCACGCGTGTCTGGATGTAGCTCCCTGACTGAAGACTGCAGAAATACATCCCACTTGAAAGCCCGGATCCGTCAAACGTTACTCTGTAGGATCCGGGTTCCTTCTTTTCGCTCACCAGTGTTGCCACTTTTCGCCCGAGAAGGTCAAACACGGCGAGCCGGACGTCACCGGCAACCGGCAATTGGTAACTGATGACTGTCGTCGGATTGAACGGATTTGGGTAATTCTGCCCCAGCTCAAACCGATCTGGCTTTCCAGAAGGACGGATTTGTACCGCCGTTCACCCATGTGACCCCCCCATTGGTCGTGCGCAGGATCATTCCACTTTCGCCCACCGCCGTTCCGGTGTTTGCGTCGCTGAAGGAGACAGCAAGAAGGAGAGGCCCAGGTTTGCTATATTGAACTGTCCAGGTGACGCCGCCGTCAATTGTGCGAAGGATGGTCGCAATTGGATAGTGCAAGAAACCGGAATCCCAAACCGAAGTCCATGTGTTGGCATCGATAAAGGAAACTCCATAGAGATAGCGTTTTGTCCCGCTGGACTGACTCGTCCATGTTGCACCGCCATCGGTCGTGCGGAAAATCGTGCCACCAGATCCCAGCACCGTTCCTGTGCTGGCATCTGAGAAAAACACTCCATGAAGCTCGTCTGTCTTTCCACTGGGCTGACTTACCCACGTCATTCCACCATTGGTTGTGCGAAGAATTGTGCCCCAACCTCCCACCACCGTTCCTGTGCTTGCATCAGTGAAGAAAACATCGTTCAACCACCTAGTTGTCCCGCTGGACTGGGGCGCCCACGTCATCCCGCCATTGGTCGTGCGGAGAATTGTGCCATCACCTCCCACCACCGTTCCTGTGTTTGCATCGGTGAAGAAGACTCCTTTGAGTTCGTTCCCTGTTCCGGCGATTTTTTTGGTCCAGGTTGCACCACCGTCAGTCGTGTGGAGGATTATGCCATTCGTCCAGTCTGATCCCACCACCGTCCCCGTCTTGGCGTCGGTGAACCAGACTCCAGTAAGCGGGCCCTTCGTTCCGCTGGCCTGCTCTATCCAATTCGCTCCACCATCGGTCGTGCGCAGAATCGTGCCTTCGTATCCCACTGCCGTCCCCGTGTTGACATCGGTGAAGAAGACTCCGCCAAGCAGAACCGTACTCCCCTTTGACTGACTCGCCCATGTTGAACCGCCATTTGTTGTGCGAAGAATCGCACCATTCCTGCCAACCACCGTCCCCGTATTGACATCTGTGAAGTGCACCCCATTAAGACCAGGATAACCCGCCATCCCACTGGACTGACGTGTCCATGTTGCACCACCATTGGTCGTGTGAAGTATCGTCTCTCCCCCAACCACTGTTCCTGTGTTTGCATCGGTGAAGCTGATACTCTCGAACCATACAGTGGTATCGCTCGACTGATTCGTCCAGTTAGATCCACCGTTGGTGGTACGGAGAATTCTGCCCTCACCGCCCACCGCCGTGCCGGTGTTGGCATCGGTGAAGCAAACTCCACGCAGATCCTTAGTTGTTCCACTAGGCTGACTTACCCACGTTGCACCACCGTTGGTTGTGCGGAGAATCGTGCCCTCACCGCCCACCACCGTGCCCGTGTTGGCATCGGTGAAAAAAACTCCGCGTAACAACTTGGCTGTCCGGCTTAACTGAGTAGCCCACGTCATCCCGCCATTGGTTGTGCGGAGAATCATGCCGTCCGCGCCAACCACTGTGCCCGTGTTGGCATCAGTGAAGCAGACTCCCGGGGGAGATTGAATCATCTCGATGGACTGGCTGGTCCATGTTGCACCGCCATCGGTCGTGCGGAGAATCTTCGTTGTGTCTCGTAACCCGCGACCGGCCCTAATTGACCCCACTACTGTTCCAACGTTTGCATCAGTGAACCAGATTCCGACAAGCCACGCGGCAGTTCCGCTGGCCTGACTGATCCAGGTTGCACCGCCATCGGTCGTGCGGATAATTGTGCCTCCTTCTCCCACCGCTGTTCCGGTATTGGCATCAGTGAAGTAGACAGCAGAAAGGGACATTGGGGTCGGCAATGGATTCTGGATGTACCAGTCCGACTGGGATCTCGTGCTTGTGTGGCACATGAGAAGGGATGCACACAGGATGACTGTGTAAGGAGCGCCTCTTTTCATTGCGGTCTCAGGATGTTTGCACCCCGATACACCTATTGTGAAGATCCATCCTATCTGGCGGGAATATACACTTTAGCCCCTTAAATGTCTGTAGGAAAATGCTGAAAATCGTGTAGGAAAAGCGGCAATTGTCGTGTAGGAAAAACGGCAATTGGCGTGTAGGAATTGTCCTACAGCACACCTGCGCCCAATGTGCTGGAGCCTATGGGCAAATAGGGGTATTTGTCAGTGACGAGTCGATTGTTTCCCCTCCAGGGCGCCTTGTTTCTCCCGGAATTCTTTCTATATTGGCCAGTTACTCCCATCGACACCCACACGAGACCGCAAAAGACAATGCGAGGTACAAAAACGAAGGCTTTGCTGCGGTACCTGGTCACCATGACCGGCATCTGCTTGAGCCTGTTTTTACTTGTTGAGTTGACAGGCTGGCTGCTTGTGCCCGATCGGTACAGGAACCCGCCGGCAGTGACGGCCGACGCCTGGATTCACTCCGATGCCCTGTCCGGGGCGGATACCGTCTGGCTTAAGCAGTTCGTCAACGAATTCTGCCGCTCTTACACCGCTCGCTGGACCTCTTATCTCTATTTCAGGAGAGAACCCTTCTCCGGATTGCACATCAACGTTGATAGCAGCGGGCAGCGAATCACTCCTCAATATGCCGAGGAAAAGGGCGCCGGGCGGCATACGACAACGGTGGTGCTCCTGGGCGGCTCGACTATGTGGGGGACGGCCGCCCGCGACAGCGGAACGATCCCGGCAGCTCTCGCGCGCTTGATTGCCACAAAATCAGGCCGGCCACCAATGCGCGTTGTGAACATGGGCGAGTCGGGCTACGTAAACACACAGTCACTCCTCGCTCTCGAACTGGAACTGCGCAGAGGAAATGTCCCGGAAAATGTGATCTTCTATGACGGCGTCAACGACATCTTCTCCGCATACCAGAACAATATGGCAGGCCTCCCACAAAATGAGCAACACCGGGAACTGGAGTTCAATCTGCTGCTGGACGGGGGGCGGATGCGGGAACTGGGACTCAACGATTTCTTGAAGAGAACGGTCACGGCGGGAGTTGTCGCTTCACTTCGCAATATGATCTCCAAACCACCGCCTGCGCCACCCTTGCATGATCATTTGGCTGCCGAAGTGATCCGGGTCTACCGGGGGAACCTTGAGATTCTTGAGGCGCTGAGTAGGCACTATGGATTTCACTACCGGGTCTACTGGCAGCCTGTCGTGTTCTCGAGGCGCGACCCGTCACCCTACGAGCAGACTCAAATCGCAAAAATGGATTATGTCCGCTCGCTCTACGACGAAGTGTACCGACTCGTGGAAGCGGATTCCGCGCTGCGTGCGAACCCGCACTTCCACAATCTCAGCGACATCTTTGACGGGGTGGGACCGATCTATCTGGACTTCTGCCACATCAGCGAGCGGGGGAACGAGATCATTGCCAAACAGATGTACGAAGATCTTTTCAAACCAGCGGCACCCGTGCATTGAAGTCAAGGCCCGGCGATGATTGCCGGGCCGTTTGTTCAGTTGATGAATGAGATGACCTGTTGATGAGAGGAATGCTCTGTTGATGAGGGGAAAGCTCATCTCACGAGCAGAGAGCTTTTTGGTCTGCACATACGACCCCGCTCCGCTCCTGGAGTCTCGCCCGACGCCGGAGTCCAGAGGGCGGACCTCTATCCGATACAAGTACACGCCGCTCGCGAGCCCGGAAGCGTCGAACATGAGATCGTGATAGCCTGCCTCCTGCTCCCCATTCTGGAGAAGGCCGATCTGTTGACCGAGCATGTTGAATACCGTCATGGTCACGTGCGAACGATACGGCAAACCGTAGCGGATCGTGGTCGAGGGGTTGAAGGGGTTGGGGTAGTTCTGATCGAGTGAAAACTCGTCAGGCACGATTGACGCGACATCATGAACGCCGACGGTCGCTTCCGTGCTCCGCCAGACACCTCCAGCCCGCACGCCAGCCAGAAGGTATCCCGAGGAATCGATGGCAAGACTGAGGATATTCAGGATATCAAGTCCCGAGTTGTAGTCGGTCCACTTCGCACCATTGTCGGTCGATTGGAACACACCGCCCCCAGTGCCGGCATAGAGGGTTCCAGCATTGTTGACAACCAGTGCCCGGACGAACGGATTGGTGAGGCCGGTGTTCACTGCTGTCCAGGATAGTCCATTGTTCGTGGTTCGCATAATGCCGTCTGTCGTTCCTGCAAACCATGAACCTTTCGGGCCCACGGCAAGAGCACGGATGTCAGCATTGACACCGGGATGCCTGGGCACCCACGAGCCGCCTTGATTAGTCGAATAGAAGACACCGCCACCTTTCGTGCCCGCGATGATATCTCCCGCCTTGTTCGTTGCGACAGCGAAGACTATTGAGTCGAACCGACTCAACGTCCAGGAGGTTCCGTCCTTGCCTGAGTAGTGCACACCTCCTTTTTGCTTGTCGTTTTCTTCGGTCCCCGCAACGATTTCGCCTTCCGCCACCGCAGTGAGGGAGTATACGGTCAGCGCCTGGCTAAGACCACATGGAGGCCACGTATGACCGAGGTTCGTTGACCGGAATAGACCATTGTCGACGAGGACGCCATAGTAAGAAGTCCCTATGAACACGTGATCAGCGCTACTGACACCAATCGAGTTCACGGTCCTCCCGACAACATCAGTGCTCACGCACTCCCAGGTTTCTCCCCCGTGCGTCGATCTGAACACGCCGTCTGTTGTGCCCGCGAAATATAAGTTGCCCGAAGTCACCCCGAGTGAGTACACGGAGTGTTTCTGGCCAATCGGAAAGTCTATTGCTTCCCATGTTTTGCCGGTGTCCAGTGACCGGAGTACTCCACTCCCTCCCCCTGCGAAAGCGACGCCTCTTGACAACATGACAATACTGGACATCGATCCGGCCGATTCCCAGACCGGTAACCAACTCACTCCGTCGTTGGTTGAACGGAAGATTCCCCCCGGGATGGGTGGCATATCATAGGTGAAGGCCGTCGTGGAAAAGGTATAATTGGACACGGCATCAATCATTGTCGGTGTGGCCGCCGGAACCATCACCTCATCGGTCCAGGTGAGGCCATTGTCGGTGGATCTCAGGAACACTTCATGATACGGACTTGCGTTCAGATCGGCGATGACCAGCAGATCCCCGTGAGCGGCTCTGGCCAGACCTTCGACGGTCTGCCCCGCGCCAAGCGCAAAGACGCTCGTCCAGCTCACGCCATTGTTTGTGGATCTGAAGATGCCGTGCCGAGTGGTGGCAACGACTCTGAAGCTCGGCAGAATTATGAGCGAATTGAAACTCCCGAAGCTGAGGCTGTCCCAGCTGCTTCCGGCATCGGTGGAACGATAGCCCATCGATGAAGTGCTGATGAAAAGCACGCTCGGGTTTAGGGTTACTGCCCTCACGGCTGCAGTCGGAAGACTCTTAATCTTGGACCATTCGCTCCCGTCATCTGTCGACTGGTACAATCCGTCGGCTGTGCCGGCATAGATTGGGAGAAACACCCCACCGCTGAGTGCATAGGTGGGGTACGGCAAAACCTCCTTCCACACGTCGCCGTTGTCTGCGGTCTTGTAGCAGCCCGTCATGGTCCCGGCGACAATCGTCCCCGCTGAGGTCGAATTCACCATCGCGTAGAAATCTCCCGAGTACGGACCGTCGGTCTGCATCCATTGAGCAACGGTGCTCGTGCTACCGAGCGAGAGGATTGCACAACAGACAACAAGTCTCATCCGTCCCATAGGATGTGTCCTCCTGGATGGTGAACAGAGACGAATTATGGATTGCGACGGAAGTATGACAGCATACTTAGCACGGTCACTCGGGATTGTCAAGGCGAAGACGCTGGAAATTGCATTTGTACGGTTAGACTTCCCGTCAGATTCTATATTATTTCAGGAGTAACATCCTCTTCGTGGTCACATAGCCTCCGGCCCGCAACCGATAGAGATACACTCCACTCACAAAATCAGAACCGTCAAACGCGACTTCGTGGACTCCTGCGTCCCTTCTGTCACTGACCAACACGGATACCTCACGACCGAGGACGTCGTACACCTTCACAGTGGTGAATTGTGGATCCACAATTGAGAATCGTATGGTCGTGCTCGGGTTGAAGGGATTGGGGTAGTTTTGTTCGAGACGGCACGCCGACGGGATCTCAGGGTGCATCGGGTCGATGCCGGCGGCACCACCGTTCGTGGTCTTCAAGACAAGCCCGTGGTTTCCCGCCACAAACCCTACAGACTGGTCCACGAAGCACACGCTCGACAAATATTCATTTGTCGTCGATTGTTGGGGTTCCCAGCTCACACCGCGGTTTGTTGTCTTCATTATTGTGCCGCTGTCACCGACCACGAACCCGGTTGTCGTGCTGGTGAACCAGAGCGAAGTCAACCGTCGCGTGAACGAGGGATTGTTGTACACAGCAGTCCAGGTCTCTCCCGCATCAGTCGATTTGTAGAGGTAGCCGTGATCACCTGCTGCGAAGGCGGCTGCCGAATCGGCAATGCACACGGAGTAGAAATCATACAGCGGAGCATCCGGCAGCTGGTATTTCCACACCCAGGAACTGCCCGCGTTTGTGGTTTTGTAGATGACACCTCCCTGCCCCACTGCAAGACCGGTCGTCGCATTGCCAAAGTGAATGGACCGGACATAGGCGGTTGCGCTGTAGGGACTCCAGGTCTGACCGGCATCTGTGGTCTTCAGAATGTTCCCGTTTGTCCCCACATTCATTCCAATGTACCCGGTGCTGGAATCAGTAAAGCAGAGCGTGATATAGCTCGTGTTGCTTTCTCCAGTCTTGAGGAGGCCCCAGGTCGATCCGCTATTCGTCGTTCTGTAGAGTTCTGCTTTGAGCGTCCGGCTATTGGAGCCGCTGACATAGCCGGTCCCGCCGCGTGTGAACAGTATGTCGGAGAAGTAGCTTGAACTATCCACAACAGAGGTTGACCAGTCGTCACCGCCGGTCGTTGTTTTCACGATTATGCCGCCGGAACCACAGGCATACGCAGTGGACTGACTGATGCAGAAGAGAGCCCGGAGGTTGCCCGGAGTGCCTGTTGCCACGGGAGACCAGCCGGATTGGGCGGTCGTTTCTGCAATTGCGAGAGCAGACATCAGAACCAGCGAGACAACCCAACTCGGCTTCATGTTGCACCTTTGCCTTCCCGGAACGAGTAGTGAGCTCACTGCGATCAATGTTGACTCACGAATCAATGCACTTCCAAGCGCACCAAAATGCGCTGAGCGTCAAGTCTGGGTGTTTATCGCAACTCATGCTTGCTTGCATCGGCAGAATGGGTATACCTTGGTGGCTTGCGCCATTGAGTCGTCGGGTGGGCTCTACAACGAGGGCATATGGAACAGGGTCCAGACTGGCGGCTCGATGGCCGGGGAAGCCATCGTGCTCTTCTCTGCTGCAAATATATCCCGCTGTGCATGCAAAGTCAAATCTGGAACAGACTTGTTGATACTTGTCAATACTAGCGCACAACCACGAGTTTCTTCGTCGCTGTGAAGGTCCCCGCGCCGCTCTTGGAATCAAGCCCGGTGGCGGACTCCAGAGGTCGGACCTGCATGCGGTAGAAGTATACTCCGCTCGATAATCCCGATGCATCGAACTTCACTTCCTTAAACCCCGCTTCCTGCTCTCCATCCCGGAGCAGAGCGACCTGCTGGCCGAGGGTGTTGTGGACCGTCAGGGTTACGTGTGAACCATTGGGCAGGCCAAAGCGGATTGTTGTCGAGGGGTTGAAGGGATTGGGGTAGTTCTGTTCAAGTGAAAAATCCTCGGGCATAGTGCTCTCGCGTGCGAGGGTGAGCTTTCCTGCGACGATCGGGTCTGACAGATGCTCGCTCCCATCAAGATCAATCTGTTTCAAACGGTAGAGAGCGCCTTCGGCAAGAGGATGCTGATCGACAAAGGTGTACTCCTGCGGGACCACAGTGGTTCCATGTCCCGGAACGAATCCGCCTGGAAGCCGTTCAAAAAGGCCGGCACTGCTGTCCTTCCTCTGCACCTCAAAACCGAAGTTGTTTGTTTCTGACAGAGTCGTCCACTGCAGCCTCACGCTGGAACTGCTTGCCCAGCTGGCCAGGAACGAGGCAATCTGCACAGGAAGCGAGGTTGTCAAAACATTCGTGTGAGTCCACGTATGGCTGCTCCCGGAGACTACCCAGGCGTAGTCGGCCATCTTCGCGCCTTCTCCGAACCAGGGATTCATGTAGTACAATGTGGACCCCACGACGCCATATCCGACGACAAAGTGCCCTCCGCCGCTATCCCATCCCCACCGGATGACGAACGGTCTGTTCGCATTGATCTCGCTCTCCACCGTACTCAACGTCAGGGCGGCGCCAATGCCGTAATTGTTGATCCCCCAATGACTCAAGATGTCTTGAATGCTGCCGTTTGCTCCCCAAGCGTAGTTCCAGTAGTTGCATCCTTGCGAAGGATCCTCGCAACAATCGACCGAACCGAAGTCGTGCCATGTGGCCCGGACGCGTGCATATTCGGCAATTGTGCATTGTTCGATTGGCGTGCCCTTTGCCCGGATGACAGCCGCGCTGACTCCCGCCCAACACCACTGGCTCTGTTCCTGAATGACCACGGGGACGTCCAGTATTGTGGATAGGGCAATCGCAGGTCCGCAGAGAAGAAGGACCGCCGTCCGCCGTACACAGAACTTCTGTTTCATGATATCATTCCCTTCACTTTCGATGTGGGCCGGAAGGTTCTGTGAGTTTCCCGAGCAGCGGGAGACACTCCCGCATGGACTGCTCATCGATGACGGACATGCCTATTGTTTCAAGGGCTCGCCGTGCCGATTCGAGAGGGATAACATTCGTCTCGTCAGCTGAAGCACTCTGATCGCACATCAATAGAAAATCACAGGAGCTTTCGAAGATCCTGAGAATGCCACGGTGCATAGCGCGTGGAGAGCGGGCATGTCGTTGTTCACATTCATCAAGTTCCCTGGCGAGAACTGACGCCCCGAAGTCCACGGTACGCCATTGATCATCCGTCCTGGTCACCGTGAGCAGTGCCCGGCACTCGCCCCGCACGCGCACAGGAACTCTCCATTCGTTGAGAGGCTTCCATGCATAGTTGCACCCGGATGCATCGTCACGAGATTCCAGGGTGAACATCTGATACGGCTCCCCCACACCGGCCTCCAGAAATTCATTGCGGGAACGAAATCCATACGCGGCTTCCTGCCCGGCAGGGATGCGATTGAGGAACTCCAGAAGTCGGGCCCCTGCTGCACTGCGGACCTGCACAACAGCGGCTGCTTCCACTTGTCCAGGCGCGATTGGCGGTACAAGAACCTGGAATGCTCCCAAAATGAAGAGAACCAGAATCGGGCGCATGATATCTCCTTTCAAATCTCATGGGTCTGAGCTCCACGGGCAATGTATCGGTTCCTTACCTAGATTTGTCACAATAGTGTCACGGAACCGTAGAGAATTTCAGTTCGTGAGATCCAATCCTCTGGACTTGTCGTGTTGAGGCGCGCATTACTGCGTTGGTTTCCGGCTCTCCCTCAGCCCCTTCACACCCGCCGTCACCAGTACCACACCCGCCGCCAAGAAAAGGGCCGCGATATACTGCCCTCCCATCGGCATGCCGATGGATTCGAGTAGCCGGAGCTCGCAAAGCACTATTCCGCCGGAGGCCAGAAAACCCGCTCCCAGGATTATGTCGATTATCGCTACGGATCTCTGCATTCCCTGCTTCACTTTCACTGGCGGCATCTCCCTTCCGACCAGTTCGTACTCCCACTCCTTTTCTAGTCGATGCCTTCGCTCTTGCCGGGTGAGCGCCAGCGATACCACCACTGCTGCGATGAACGCCAGAATGGCCATCATGGCTTCACCTCCTGTCCCGAGCGCCGAGATTCCCTGTACTTCTTAAGATCCCGGACGAACATTTGCGTGCGTTCAGGAGGGTCCACGCCCCGCCTGATGTATGAGAGTGCCTCTTTGTGGAGGCGCCTCCGGCGCTGATACGTGAGCACGCCATAAGCAATGATCACGACGGTTAATATGAGTCCTGGATAGTCCATTCTTCACATCTCCGAAATGGTAATACACCCCTCCTATACATATAGACCTTCCGAAAAACTATTTTCTTTCATTTGAAAGAAATGAATTTTTCGAAGAGTCTTATATATTGGGGGGGATAGGCATCAGGAAAACATTTCCAAGCGCCCAAGTGCAAAGCAAGCACGCTAGATTTGACGAGATTCGCAGGGAATTCAAGGGGCCGGTCTTCGACCAGGCCCTGCGAATCCTCGGCAATGAGGCGGAAGCCAAGGATGTGACGCACGAAGTCCTTATCAGAGTCTACCACCATCTTGAGAAGGTGCGTGATGAAGCCCATATTGCCGGCTGGATCTCCAGGATCACGGTCAATGCCTGCGGCTCTCATCGAAGCCGAGACGGCGGAAGTCCCTTCAGTACCGAGTATTGTCTACCCCACGCTCGCGTTCACTTTCCGCCGTCCTGTCATCACATCATTACTGATCCGTCGATCACGGAGAATCAGGCTTCGTTCTTCCGATTCAGCCCATTCTTCCGTAGCCCCTTCACTCCCACAGTAATCAGCGTGATCCCCAGCGCGAGAAATGCCGCCGCGATGTACTGCCCTCCCATTGGCATGCCGATGGATTCGACCACCCAGAGCGCATAAGCCGCTATTCCACCGAAGACAAACAAGCCGGTCCCCATCACCAGATTGAGAATTGCCTCGGATTTTGGAACCCTCCGCTTCGCATGCGGCATTTCCCAACCGAGGTGTTCATACTCCAGGCTCAGATGAAACCGGTGCCGCCGCTCCTGACGATCCAGCACAACCGATACCAGCACCGCCACGACGAGCACTCCTAAAGTCATCATGACTTCACCCCCCGGGCTGGTCTTTTGAATCCCCGGTACTTCTTGAGATCACGCATGAATATCAACGTAAGCAACACAAAGAGCCCTGCCAAGACCAGTGCGATTGAGAGCATGGCTGTGTCGAGCCGGCCGGCCTTGTGAAAACCCGAAATCACTAGTACTACCACCGTCGCCAAAGCTGCAAGTCCGATCACCCCCGTTGTTTCCAGTTTCCAGACTTCCATTCTGGGGGTCCGCTCCGGAGGCTTCTTACCTCGACGCAGGTATGTCATCGTCTCCCAATATACCCGTTCCCGGTGTCGGTACGCCAATACGCCGTAGACGACGATCGCGACCGCTATCACCAATCCTGTGTAGTCCATGGTTTTGACTCCCTGGCCGTTACATACCCCTCTATATGATAGACGCTGCCTAAGCCCAAAATATTACAGGGTTCAGAATATCTATTTTTTCTCGAATCGAAGTAGTCCAAAAACGGCGAATCCGACGAGAAAACGAAAGAACTTCGAGTTGGTCAGACGCATGAAAATATTTTTTTCCTCATGTGTAATATTATCACCTTAACTTGCGACTATCAGTATAGGAGGGGGTGCGTCGGTTTCACAATCGAAGCAGACCAGGTGCCCGGAAAAGACGCAATATTAAACGAGATCATCAAGAAGTACGAGGGACCGGTTTTCAAGCACGCCGTCCGGCTTCTTGGCAATGTGAGCCTAGCTCAGGAAGTGACGCAGGACGTTTTTCTCGGAGTGTATAATGGGCTTCACGGTCTCAGGGAGGAAGACCGCCTGGCTGCATGGATCCACAGGATCACCGACAACAAATGCTACTCCTTGCGCAGAAAGGCTTCCCCAAATTTCGTTTCATTTGATGAAACGGAACGCGGCGAAGAAATCGTCGACGAATCCTCCAACCCGGAAGAGATGCACATCCAACGCGACACGCGAAGGGAGCTGGCTGGTTTCATTTCACAACTTCCTCAGAAAGAGGCAGTTGCAACAACACTTTATTTCTATGAAGGAAAATCCCTACAGGAAATCGCAGACATCATGGAGCTTCTGCCCGGCACAGTTGCGGTGGTGCTGCACCGGGGGAGAACTCATCTTCACAAGCTGATCCTGGGCCACGCAGACAAGGAGGAGAGAAAATGACCTGCCGGAAGTTCCGCAAGGAGTTGCACCACCTGCTTGACATCAGAGAGGCTGAACATTTGACCAACGACATGACCGAGCACCTTAAGTCGTGCGAAAGTTGCCGGACGTTTGCTCAGGCAATGAAGAAGCTCGATTTCGATCTGCGGCATCTTCCTGATATTGAGGTCCCGGCGGACCTGGAAGCCACACTGCAGGCCATCCCACGAGTCTGCGAGAAAGAGAACCTGCTCCACCCGGTGCGTGATGACCTGCGGCGCATGGCCACCTATCTCGTCCCTGGAGCCGCCCTGGCAATTGTCGCTTTCACTTTGCTGCCGGAAGCCCATGTCATTTTCTCTTCAGCCATCGCAGCATTGGCATTCGTCGCCATTGTATTGCAGTACAAACGTTGGTCATCCAGAACCTCCTGAACCTACATCCCGCAGACCACCATGCCCGCACCCACAGTTGATTTGTGCACTCTGACCGACTTCGCGCTAGGCCACCTTTCCACCGAAGAATCCCTCAGGATTATCGACGAGCTGGAACGGAACCCGAAAGCATCCAGAGACCTTGAGTTCATTCTCAAGCTGATTGCCCATCTCGAAAACGAGGAGAAGGAATCCGCCTCGGCCCGCGAACCGGAGGAGTAAGACCCGCCCCGGATCATGCCAACAGCACTCAAACTCATCGGCACACATCCGGCCATTCGAGCGATCCGTCGAACCTTGCCCGCGCTGGCCAACTCCGACACCCACCTCCTGATCATTGGCGAGCCCGGAGTCGGCAGGACTCTCGTCGGCCGTATCCTGCACTCTCTCGGTCCGCAGCGGAACCAACAACTCCGTTCTCTGAACCTCGCTCTCCTTACCGAACGCGAGCAGCGGATCGCACTCTTTGGTCTGGAGCCTCCGGAGGCAAGCATCGGACTTCAGGGCATCATCGAACTCCCAACGACCTGTCTTCTGAGGAACATCGAACATGCACTTGCCGCATATCCAAGGCGACTCGCTGAGAGTGCTGGCGCAGAGGGAGTTCCGGCGCACTCCGCATGGTCCTCTTCGGACCTGAGGGCCGGATAATCTTTACCGTTTCTGTATCCGACTTCCGGCGGCCTCACGACTCCCGGCTTGGCATTTCCCGTTCCGCCACTTCCTCCGTCGGCTCCCGAAGTTCACCATACCCCCTCTCCGGGAGACGAACGCGAGGATATCCCGCTCCTGGCCGCCTACTATCGCAAGCACACGCTGCGCATGTCTCACCCCGCACTTCCGAAGGATGACACGTTGCTTGCGACGGACTTCATCAGTGCATACTCGTGGCCCGGAAACGTCACCGAGTTGAAGGCCTGCCTCCGCGCCGCGATCCCGCATTCGCACACGGATATCCTCTTCCAGAAAGAACGCATGCAGTTTGAAACAATGATGATGATGCTCGATGAGGATGGGGATTTCTCCCTCCGCCACTCCATCGCACTGATTGAGAGGCATATTTTGCGACGGGTTCTCTCAAAGTGCGATAACAATCAGCGCAGTGCTGCCCGCGTACTGGGGCTTTCCGATACGGCCCTGCGCTACCGGATTCCGGCGGTTTCCCCATGAACGAAATCGGGACAGCGTCTAATGTCCTGTTTTCCGTGTCATCTCAGCAACAAAAACGTGCGCGTCTGAACGTAATCTCGTGCTCCGTTCCCGGTGTCACGCCCAGCGGCGGAGTCCAGAGGGCGGGCCTGCATTCTGTAGAAGTAAACGCCGCTCGACAATTGTGATGCATCGAACCTCACTTCGTGAGATCCGGCATTTCTCCTCTCGTTCACCAACACCGACACTTCGCGACCCAGTACGTCGTACACACTCAGTCTTACTTCCGACAACGTTGGTAGCTCGTATCTGATGGTCGTGCCGGGGTTGAAGGGGTTGGGGTAATTCTGCGCGAGGCAAAACTTCCGGGGAGATTCAGCCGGCCGCATGCCGACGGAGGTCACCATCTCCGATAGCGGCCGCATCCATACTCCGTGGCCATATGTTCCCGCTAAGAGATTCTTCCCTGAGGGGCTTGACCCGCCCGGACTCACCGCAAGGGATTTGATGCTCACGCCAGTCAGCCCCGAACTGACGTTGGTCCAGTTGCTCCCGTTGTTCGTGGAGAGAAACACGCCGCTGCCGGTGCCGGCGACGACACTCGTGTCTCCTGGCCCTTTCGGGCTCGCAAGAATGCAATTGACATTCGGATTGGTCAAGCCTTCGTTGATTTGAAACCAATGCGATCCGTTGTCGGTGGAACGGAAGACGCCCGAACCGGCAGTGGCCACGAATATGTTAGAACCACCGGCACCATTCGATCCAATGGCCAGACCACGTACTCGCGTGTTGTACAGACCTTCGTTGACCTCGGTCCAGAGTGCACCGTTGTTCGTGGAGCGGAAGACCCCTCCACCATAGGTGCCCGTAAAGAGACTTGTCGCCCCTCCGCCCTCGCTGTTCACTGCAATGCACTCCACGGTCTTATTGGTGAGGCCCACGTTGGCCTCGGCCCAGCTCATTCCGTGGTCGGTGGAACGAAAAACTCCCCCGCTCATAGTGCCTGCAAAAACGGTCGGCGTCCCCGAGCCGCTTGTACTAACGGCAAGGCTACTGAGCGTCACATCTGACAGACCCGAGTCGGACATTGTCCAGCTCGTTCCCTTGTCGGTGGACCTGAAGACCCCCAGTCCGAGCGCGGCGACAAAGAGATTGGCCCCGCCGGTCGCAGTCGAACAAAAGGCAACTGCGTAGACATAGTTCCCCGTAATCCCCCAGTCTCGAGACCAGCTTCCCCCGTTGTCTGTGGAACAGTAAGCACCACTTGGACCGGTCCCGGCGAAGAGCTTAGTTTGGCCTGAACCCGCCGGAACGACAGCTAGGGAGAGAATATTCGTGTTCGCCAAACCCTCGTTGACCTGGGTCCAGGATGCCGCGGTGTTGGTGGAGCGAAAGACTCCCCCGCCTACTGTGCCGGCGAAGAGACACGGTATGCCTCCCCCCGGCGGAGGCGTGCCGTCAGTGACGGCCGCAAGCGACCGGAAATTCCAATTGGCCAGGCCTGAGTCGGCAATGGTCCAGCTTGTCCCGTGGTTTGTAGATAGCCTGAGCCCGGCGGTGGTCCCGGCGAAGAGATATGTTTTGCCCGCGCCATCGGTGCAAGCCGTTAGACAATAGGAGCGATAGACCTGGTACAGACCTCCGGTACCGGACGGAGCCCAGGTCGCACCGAAGTCGGTGGAACGAAACACGCCTCCTGCCCATGTTCCGACAAAGATGTTCCTCCTCTTCGCCCCCCCTGAGTCTGGCACTTCAGATGTCGAAGCGAAACATACGGCATCCAGGTTTGTCAGCCCCGTGTTCATTGGCGTCCAGCTCGAGCCGTAGTCTGTGGAGCGGAAGACTCCTTCTCCCCACGTGCCTGCAAAGAGATATGTCTTGACTGTGCCTGACGGATCAGAACTGTCGGCAAAAGCATCAATGCGAGAGAGTTCCTTGCTCCCCATGGTTGTGTCAACCACGCTCCAACTTGTTCCGTTGTCCGTCGACAGAGAGACTCCCCTCGTCGTCCCGGCGAATAGATACGTCTCTCCGGGGGCCGCGCCGGGGCCCATGGCAAGCGACTTCACTTCCAGGTTCGAGGCGCCCGATCCGGCTTGAGCCCAGGTTGCGCCGTGGTCAGTGGAAAGGAACACGCCGCGCGGAAACGTGCCGGCGAAGAGTCGTGTAAGCCCGGGACCTGGCAGCACGGCAAAGCAGCGGATGTCCATGACACCCGGGGCAGGGTAAACGCGAGTCCAGCGTGTTCCGTCGTTGGTCGATCGGAAGAGGCTTCCCTGTTGCGTTCCGGCAATTAGATACCTTCCTCCACTTCCATCGGAAGTCGTGGCCAGACACTCGATGTCGCCGGCGTATGGTCCGTTGGCCTGCACCCATTGTGCGTCGGCAACTTGTGTGGAGAGCAGCGCGACTGTGAAAACGCAGATGAGCGTGGGCAGCCTCATTTCACACCTCCGAGAGGAATGGGGTTAGGGCAAATGGTTTGAACCCGCTATTGTGATGGTCTGGAGCAAGGTACATAACGCCCAAGCACCTGGCAATCACGCAAACACGTTATTTTCTGGTGGCCGACGTATTTTTCCTGCAACTTCGTCAAAAATGTCGCAGCCACATTTTTGGACTGAAAGTCTTCGAATCCAGCGCGTATTCGCCAGTTCCGGATAATTCCAGGCCCGATTTCGCCAAACTGCGACAAAAAAAAATGCTGTTCACGGGACCACTCTGATGCTATATTTGTCCCCGTTCAGAAAAGGAGGACTACAATGGCATGGATCGAGAGTCACCAAGGGCTTCTTCACCACCCCAAGACGCGCAGACTGACGATACTCATGGACTGGTCTCAGTGGGAGACCGTCGGACGGCTCCAGAGCTTCTGGTGGTGGTGCATGGAATATGCCGAAGACGGAGACCTCCGCAGTTTCGAGATCTCAGAACTCGGCGAGGCAGCCGGTGTACCTGCGGAGCTGTCTCAACAGTTTGTGGATGCGATGAAGGCAACAGACTGGCTGGATACATCGCCGTACCTTCGCGTGCACAACTGGTGGCGGTACGCGGGACCCTTTCTCCGTTCCAGGCACAGGCAACAACCAGCAGTGTGGAAGCGAGTGAAACAGCTTTACAAAGATGTTGGCAACACAAACGACGCGACTTCCCGTGCACCGGGCAAAACTCGCCGCAAGCCAAAGACCAAGCAGAGTCAGAGGAAAACTAAACCCCGCCGCACCGTGACACCTAACCAAACCAAACCTGACCTAACCAGGTCTGACCATATCCAAAAAAACCATCATCAACATCAACAGCATGGTGTTGATGATGTTTCGCCGCAATTGCATTTCGCAAACCCGGGCCGGCACCAGCAACAGTCCTCAACCAATCACCCGACTGCAGACGGACCTGTGGCTGACCATGCCGGCTCGGGAAGTGTCGCCCGCTCTGGTGAATCCACTCGCCGGGAAGATGTTATCCTGAAGACGCCCGAGCACGAACTGGAGCGGATCATTAGCGACCGCATCAGCCGCAACACGATGCTGTCGCGTCTGGATCTGCTAAACATGCAAACGCTCAAGAACAAGCATGGGTCGAAGTTTGATGATGCCTGCAATATGCTCCACGGTGGAGTAACAAACCCACTGGCCTACCTCCGTGCAATATTGGAACCCGAATCCACCACGGAATTACTGGCTGCGAAGCTACGGCAGTTCGTCCTCGCGCAAGACAACTCTCCGTATCCGGCAATGGAGGGCACCTATGGATGAATTCAGCGCATTCGCAGCGCACTTCCAGGGGCTCTGCCATGCCTTTCGTGAACCGGTAAACAGCGACACGCTGAACCAGTATTACGACGCATTCAAGGATCTGACCGACGCACAGGTACATCAACTTTTCACCTGGGCCATCCAGAACGTTGAGACCTCATTTCCGAAAATCGCAACGCTCAAACGCTACGCCACGGCGCAGGATTGGTACAGGCGGCGCCGAGTGGCCTCAGCGTGCGACCAAATCATCGTGGTCGTCTGCCCGGAGTGCCGCGGCAGTTTTGCCGTCAAGCGCACTGAACTCGAACGGCACGCCCGGGAGGGAAGATCGTTTATCTGCGTGAATGCCAAGTACTGGAAATGTCCGACTGTCTTTTCCGCACAAACCATTCTCGAGAACGAATCGCCATGAGATGCCCACCTTCGCTTCCCGGGATGCCGAACCTTCACCGCTGGCGCGTGATGCAGCGCGACGCGATGATCATAGCGCGATTCGCAATTATGACCCAGGTGCACGCGATCGCACTCCTGCTCCTTGTCGCACAAGGTGTGCGAGCTCAGCCGCCGCTCCAGGATTCCCTGGAACTGAAACTCCTTGAGTGCGACATCGAACAGGCACGCCAGAAGGCAACGCAGAGCGATTTCTGGCACCGCCTGATTCCCCGCATCAGCCTGACCGCAAGTCTCGGCCTCAGGGACGTCCTGTTTCTCGATGGCGGCTCGGGGCTTCCGTATATGCTTCCCAGAGACGCGTACCGTCTTACGGTGACGCTTTCTCTCTCGGATATGCTTGACGGTTCGCAACATGGTGTGGACCTGATTCAGATTCGGCGGCTCCGGGTCCAGTATGCCAGACTCATTGACCGGCAACAGCGCGACAGTCAAATCCTCAGGAAGAAACTCCTGACGCTGGACGAGGAAAGCCTGCACCTGCGCACAAGGGTCGGGTTGACCGAGGATGTATTGCGATTCAGGCAATTGCTCTTCGAACAGGGGAAGATTCACTACGACGAATTGATCCGCGCGAAGCTCGACCTGCTCGAGGCCCGGGAGTCACTCAACCGACTGGGCGTGCAGCAGCTGGAGCTTCAGTTGCGGAACGGGAGAACGCAATGATCAGAGGCGCCGTTGAAATATTCGGGGAAATTCCGGCTGTTTATCTCAACCCCTTTCTCGTAGCCGAGTCACAGGAAGAGGCAATGCGCGGATTCATCGTTGTTGCTTACCTCCCGGAGGAAGATCTGAAGCGCTACGACCTCCTCTTCCTCCGGGGTCCGGAAGTGTACGAATGCATCTCGCTTGATGAAGTCCGCCGTGCGCGAATCAACATGGATGCGGCCCACGGCCGGTTCAAGAGCTATATCAAACAGGGGCACACACTCATATATCTTTTCGAGGCCGGCGAATCCCTCACGCAGCACTTCATATCCACCGTGTACACTGAACCGATCATCAAAGTAAAAGTCGAAACCCTTTCGAAGCAGCAGATTCAACGCCTCCTCCGTTCTGCCGGCTGCGCCCGCCCCCTGGCTGAGCGGATCGACTTCTCCAGGAAACTCCCGTCGGTTGAGATCAGGGAAATCGACCCGCTCTCCCCCGGGCTCGAATTCCATATCGGCTTCAAGCAAGGGGGATTCTTCCTGTACGACCTGGCTGACATGGCGGTTCGTCCGGCGGCAACAGCTCCCGTGTCACAAGCCGTGCAGACGGAACTGGCATTCGAGCCGATCGTTGCTGCACGTACGTTTCAAGCGGTATGCACGGATGTGGCGCAGCTGACAAACGGGGTGACCTCCCGGGAAGGCGTTCAGGAGCCTCTTCCCGGGGCAGATCGGGAACCTGTTGATGAAGCGGATCAGGAGAGAGGCCGGTGTGCCGGCAGGAATCGCGATCGGTTAAGCCCCGATCGATTGCGCAGGAGGCCGGACGGGAAGAAGAGGTCTCAGAAGGCCACCCGGGCACATCAGCCGGATGTACAAGCGGCAGGTCTCCAACCGGATGCAGAGCGGGAGGTCTTCGATTGAAGGCGTCATCGGCAGATCCCCAACAGGAAGCGCTGGCAGAGACTCAGGAGCATTTGTCTGGAGACTTGCATGTGAATGAAGAGGAGTTCGTGCGGGTCCTTGACCGCCTGTACCGCTCCTTCCGGCAACACGCATACGGATGCCTTGGCAGGAAATCCGAAAGCATCATTGCGAAGTCCGAACGCCGGCTGCAGCTTCTCAATCCGGAGTTCTCAACAGGCTCTCTTGATGAGTCGACTGCACCTCTCGTGCTGGATCTCATCGATGACGTCATCAAACACGCGCCGTGGCTGAGACGATCGAAGCTTCGAGCTGCCGCGCTCACACTCGTGGCCGATCTTTTCACGAAACAGTACGAACTCCTTGAGCGACACAGAGCCGTAGACAAGGTGGAACAGATTTACTACCGGATGAAACAATGAAGGCATGGGGCGTTGGGCGCTGGGCACTGGGGGCCGGGATGTTGTGCAACAGCATCTACTTGTTTCCTCGTGCCCAGCGCCTGACGCCCGGTCCCTAAATGCAATGACCGCTCCCACGCATATAGCATTTGCCGAACTTCTCTATCTGCTCATACTGACGACGACAGGCGTCGCACTCAGCGTCCCCAATGCCCTTCTGATTGCCGTGTCGTCCGTCCTCCCCGATATCGATACAGGCGCGAGCAGAATCGGCAGGTTCCTCCCGTTTGTCTCTTTCACACTGGAGCGCCGGTTCGGGCACCGGACATTTACGCACTCCTTCGCATGCGTGTTCCTTCTCTCGATATTCCTGAGCCCCCTCTGCCTGATCGGGAGGGACATCTACACCTGCATTGTGATGGGCTATCTTTCGCATCCGCTGCTGGACACGGGTACCGTGAACGGCACAAAACTCTTCTATCCGTTCTCGGGAGTGAGATGCGTCTTTCCGCTGGAGGCGTCCCGTCCGCAGCGCTATCGCATTCAGACGGGATCCCGCAATGAAAAAGTGCTGGGTATCATTTTCTTCGTCTGCTGCATTCCGACATTTTACGTTGCCTCCCAGGGATACGAACGATTTATCCGCGTGACGCAGCGAAGCATCGAGGCCGCCGTCCGCGACTACGAACAGTTCTCGCGGGACCACTTTGTGATGGCCACCTTCGATTCATACGACATGTTGACGAAGCAGACGTTCAACGGATCATACGAGATCGTCGGCGCTATTAACCCGCATACGCTGGTCTTCAAAACATCCGACGGACGCCTGCACACCATCGGCAAAAGCTTCGAAGCTGATTATGTAGCCGAATCCATCGTGTGCCAGAAAGCCCGCCCGGCATTTGCATCCGTCCGCACAGTGGATATGAGCAATCAGCTCCTGGCGCAGTTGACCGCGCTCGTAGATACATCCGTCGAAAACTACTTCTTCGGGGATATCACCACGATTGACAAGGTCTCTCTGCCCGAGAATATTCACCTCTTCAGTCCGGTCACCGGATCGGGCGGCGTGATCAAACTGAATTTCGCCACACCGAATGACATCAGAGAGTACAACCTGGAGCGTGTATTTGTTACCAAGGGGATACTCACCGTTAAGTCGATATCCCCTGCCCCCGCGCCCGGGGATTCTTCATCCCCGGGAGGCTCTCCGCCGAAGTTCGACAGCTACTCGCAGCTCTCGTATCTCATCGAACCCAGGGATTCCGTGGTCCTCATCAAACACAAGGGGGACACGATCAGGCAGGGGGAAATCCTTGCAACAAAGACGACGATCTCATTTTACGAGGAGGAGCTGACAGTAAACGAAGAAAAGCGTGATGCGCAGATAAGCCAACAAACCGCCTCCCTGGAAGACTTCGACCGGAGGATAGCCGCCGCCGAGCTGGCCGTCGCACTTGACTCAGCGGACTACCTGCACGCGCGCACACTTCTGAAGGGCGGATTTCTATCCCCGGGTCAGATCTTCTCCTATGAGCTGAAGTTGCGTAAGGAGAGAGCTGCATTGCGCAAACTTCAATCGGCAAAACGCGCGCTGGCCAGGCAAATGGCACTTGATATCGCCCGTTTTCACCTGCGCGAGTCTCAGCTGCGTGAGAAAGCAAGAGGCGCCCGGCTGCAGTCTGAAATACGCTCTCCTGTGGGCGGCGTCCTGCTCGAGGTGCGCCAAATGCCGCAGGACAACAAGACCCGGCTCGTGTTTATCGTAAAACGGCATTGACGGCATCTCCCATGGACAGCACCGATCTCCGGCAGGACCAGGTGTTCTTCGGAAGAAGCGATGAGCTGTACGAGCTTACGCGAAATCTTCAGCGGGGCAGGCACACGCTGCTCATCGGCGAGAAAGGGATCGGAAAATCGCGGCTTATGCTTGAGGCAATCAGGATACTTTCAGGGAAGGTGCGCTCCATCGAATTCTCCGCCGGGGTCACGGCGCGTCTCCGGGGTCAGCTCGCCTCCCGGTTGAGTCCGGATTACTACAACATTCTGTACGTCCGGCATCCCACGCCGATGGGCGATTGCGTCAAGGAGATTGCGGAACAGCTGCACAGCCTGGAAGTGCTCCGCCTCGACGGGAACAAAGACAAACAAGATTGGCCGACAATGCAGCGACATATTGTAAAGCTCGGGAGCGTGAAAGCGCAGGCATTCATCCTGGACGGGATTTCCCGCTCCGATCGCCATCATCTGGTGTTCTTTGACAACCTTGACAGGATTTCCCCTCCGCATCAGGCATTTCTGGAGGCACTGCTCAGTATCGCGGTGGTATGTGCGGCGGTGGTGCAGATGAAAGATCAGTTCATATTCAAACGGATCTGGGCGTCATTTGCCAGGATTGAAGTGAAGCCGTTCGGTCAAGCGGAATCGCTTCAAATCATCAATCACTACCTTGAGCATTACCCTATCCGTGTCATCGATCGGGAACTCTATCGTCGTGAGGTACTGAAGGCCGCGAACGGCAACCCGTTCCTCATCAAGAATCTTCTCTGGCATACCTCATGCGAGCGTCATGTGGGCCTGGATGACATCCGGGGTCTCCGGCGTGTGGAAGACGGACCGTTTTTCAATATGGGCCCGATCTACATCTTCGTCGCCAGCATGTTCACGATATTCAAGATCTTCTCGCTGGGAACGAACAACTCCGAGTTCTACATCTACTTCTCCGCCCTCGGGTTCCTGGTCTATCTCACGTTCCGCATATTCAGGACATTTTTCTTGTTCCGGCCACACCACAGGTAAATCGGGGTCAGACCCCTGTGCGCCCCTGTGCGCATAGGGCCTGACCCCTGAATGACTCCCCTGAATGACTTGGATTAGCTGGGATCCCGCGCGTACTGTGAGGCGTAGTGGTCAAGGAGGCTCCGGATCATCTTCTGGTATTGCGTCCGGTTCTGCTTTGCCATGCGCTTGAAGAACCTCACGCTGGATTTGCTCAAGGCAATCGTAATCTTGACCTTGTCATCCCGCAGCACCAGCTCATGGGGGGGAGGCAGGAAGTCCTTCACCACCTGAACGGGACCCATGTTCTCATCCGTGTACTTTATTCGCTTCCTCATATAGCCTTTTTCCCGATTTTCACGGTCTTTGTCTTCATCCCACTCGAACCGGACTGTTTGCTTAGACATTGTACGAAATTATATGGATAAATAGCAATTATTTTGTATGGCTTGATACTATTACATTCAAGCCGAGGGATTTTCGAAAGCTGATCTGGAGAAATTCCTGGAAGGCTGCCCACTGGCAAGGCCCGGGCCAATTGTCAATAGTCAATGGACTATCGACAATCGTCAATCGGTTGGGGCCTGACCCCTGCGTCACTTGAAGAATCATTGTTTTCAAGCTATATTGGGCTACAGGAATCCCTGGACGTTCCCCCCCTTTGGCAACCACCGGATCGTCTTCGTTCTTACGATTGCATCGGACTACCATATGAATGCTCTTTCACGCAGAAAATTTCTGAAGATCTCCGGGGCGGCAGTGGGCGCCGCTGCGGCCGGAACGGCAGCAATGCGGGCTGCAGGGCCGATCGCCTCGGCCACTTTGCCAACCGCGAAAGGCCTGCAAAAAGTCCCGACATTCTGTGACATCTGCTTCTGGAAATGCGGGACCATCGCATACGTCAGGGACGGAGAACTCTGGAAGGTGGAAGGCAACCCGCTCGATCCCCTGAGCAATGGCCGGTTGTGTCCGAGAGGCACTGGAGGTGTCGGAGCCCACTACGACCCCGACCGCCTCAGAGCACCGCTGGTGCGCAAGAACAACCGCGGCCAGGAGGAATGGTTGGAGGTGACGTGGGACGAGGCATTTGCGTTCATTGCGGAAAAGATGCAGGCCATCAAGACACAGTACGGACCGGAGTCCGTCGCCATGTTCAGCCATGGCATCGGCGGGAATTTCCTGAAGCATATGCTCAAGGCGTACGGGAGCCCGAACATCGCCGCCCCGTCATTTGCACAGTGCCGTGGACCCCGTGATGTGGGGTTCCGGCTCACCTTCGGCGAGGATGTCAGCTCCCCCGAACGCACGGATATCCGCAACGCCCGCTGCATCGTTCTCCTGGGAAGCCACCTCGGGGAGAACATGCACAACACCCAGGTGCAGGAATTTGCTGACGCCGTCGGCGCTGGCGCATCGGTAATTGTCGCAGACCCCAGGTTTTCCATCGCCGCCGGAAAAGCAAAGTACTACCTCCCGGTGAAACCGGGGACGGACATCGCCCTCCTCCTCGCATGGATGCACGTGATCGTCACCGGGAAGCTGTACGATCATGAATATGTTGCGAAGCACGGTTTTGGATTCGAACAGTTCGCCGCCTCCCTGACACCGTTTACTCCGGAGTGGGCATATCCCGAGACCGGCATCGAACCGGCGGTGATCGAAGCCACCGCACGCGAGATGGCAGCGTACAAACCCGCAACGCTCGTCCACCCCGGACGCCACGCAACCTGGTACGGTGACGACACACAGCGCAGCCGCGCCATCGCATTGCTGAATGCGCTCCTGGGCAGCTGGGGCCGCAAGGGCGGCTTCTATACGCCCGTCAGCATGGATCTGCCCGGATACCCCTACCCGGAATACCCCGCAAGCAAGCTGGGGAAGGTCGACAATCCCGACCACAGATATCCCTTCGCTCACGAAACCATCACCACCGGCATCCGGGAAGCCACGATTACCGGCAACCCGTACCCGATCAAGGGATGGTGGGTGTATGCCACGAACCTCATCCACGCACTTCCCAATGAATCGGAAACAATCAAAGCAATTCAGAACCTGGATCTCATGGTAGTTGTGGATGTGATCCCGAGCGAAATCGCCGGATGGGCCGATGTAGTGCTTCCGGAGTCGGTGTACCTTGAGCGGCACGACGATCTGAACGTAGAGTGGTTCCGCGAACCGTTCATCGCCCTCAGACAGCCCGTTGTCGCGGCCCCTCATGAACAGAAGCCGAACTGGTGGATCGCAAAGAAGATGGCTGAACACCTCGGCCTGAGCGCATACTTCCCGTGGAACGATATTGAAGAATACCTCCGATACCGCCTTTCCGCCGGCGGCATTGACTACGAGCGCCTCAAAAAAGACGGCATCATCAGGGGACCCGCACAGCCCATCTATTACGAAGAGGGTCTTCCACCGGTGTTCCCCACGCCCAGCGGAAAGATTGAATTCTACTCACCGCAATTGCAGAAGGCCGGTTTCGATCCGGTGCCCGTATATCATAGACCTCCACCCGGTCCGCCGGGGTACTACCGTCTCCTGTACGGACGGGCACCAGTCCATTCGTTCAGCAGAACCCACTCCAATCGTATTCTCTCTGACATGATGGAGGAAAACGAAATCTGGGTCAACACGCAGACCGCACGCCATCATGACCTGGTGCACGGCCAGTATGTGCGGCTCAAGAATCAAGATGGCGTTGTCAGCAACCGCATCAAAGTAAAGGTCACGGAACGTATACGTCCGGAGTGCGTCTACATGGTCCACGGCTTCGGCCACAACAGCCGGATGCTCAGGCATGCCTTCGGGAAGGGTGCGAGCGATGCTCAGCTCATCACGCGTTATACAACCGACCCGTTGATGGGCGGCACGGGAATGAGCAACAACTTCGTCACCTTTGAATCCGTGGAGGCCTGACCATGGCACGCTACGGAATGGTGATCGATACGGTGCGATGCGTGGGCTGTATGGATTGTGTCGTGGCCTGCAAGACCGAAAACGGCGTTCCCGAAGGGTACGACAGAGACTGGATTGTGTACGACTCGAAGGGACAATTTCCGGATCTGCATATGGAGATCCGGAGTGAGCGGTGCAATCATTGCGACAATCCGCCCTGCGTCTATTGTTGTCCCTGCGGCGCCAGCCACATCCACGAACGCGGCGGTGTCGTGCTGGTGCATCATGACAAATGCAGCGGCTGCAAGGCCTGCATCGCCGCCTGCCCGTACGACGCCCGTTTCATTCATCCCGAGGGATACGCCGACAAATGTACGTTTTGTATCCACCGCGTGGAAAAGGGCCTGGACCCCGCATGTGTCGCCGTCTGCCCGACGCACTGCATGCACTTCGGCGATCTGGAAGATCCCAACAGCAACGTCAGCCGCCTGCTGGCTTCCCGCAAGCACCACGCCCTGTTGACGGCGGCAGGGACGGAGCCGCAGATATCGTATCTGGACTGATAACCGAACAAGGAAACGAGTGACACGATGCGTGAATTGGTGACAACACGAGCGAATCCGATGATCGACCCTGCCCTGTACATCTGGGGATGGGAGATACCGGTGTACCTGTTCCTCGGTGGATTGGTTGCCGGGATGATGATCATCTCGGGATATTTTCTTTTCAAAGGACGCCAAAAGGAGATGTCCTGTTCCTGCCTGACACTTCCCTTGCTGAGCGTCGTTCTCCTGAGTCTGGGTATGCTGGCTCTCTTCCTTGACCTTGATCACCGCTGGTATTTCTGGCGGATGTACACGACGTTCCAGCCGGCATCGCCGATGTCGTGGGGATCGTGGATCCTCATCCTCGTCTACCCCGTGCTCCTTGCGAATGCGCTCATACGTACGCCGGCCTGGCTTCGAGAGACGTGTTCCCCTGACGACGACGCTGTCAGAACGCTTGCAGGCACACAGTGCGACGGTGAAGTTCATCGGTATCATGAACATGGCGCTGGGTGCATCCCTCGGGATTTACACGGGAATCCTGCTGAGCGCACTGGGGGCACGGCCGCTCTGGAACAGCTCCATACTCGGTCTCCTCTTTCTCACCTCCGGACTCTCTTCCGCAGCCGCGTTCGTGCACCTGGTGGCGTCTGACCCGTATGAACAGAAGCTTCTTGCAAGAGCCGACATCGGGTTCCTGTCAGTCGAACTCGTCCTCATTGCGATGTTCTTCATCGGACTCGTCACCAACACGCAGGCACACATGGAATCAGCTCTCCTGCTCCTGAGCGGCCCGTATGCCCCGGTGTTCTGGGTGTTCGTAATCATCCTCGGCATTGTTGTGCCGCTCATTGTGCAGTCGATGGCGGTGAACAACAAAGTCGCCCACACGCCGGTTGCCCCCGTTCTTGTTGTTCTGGGAGGATTGATACTCCGCTTTGTGGTCGTCGAGGCGGGTCAGGTAAGTCACTGGACACGTATACTTCAATCGAACTAGGGAGATCTCTTTATGCATGAAGATGCACAATCATTTACCGCTGAGTATGGCCGGCACAGAGCGTCACCAGACCGTGCGTCACGCACCTCAGCCGTACACGCACCCGTACCTTGCGGGGTTCGGACTCGGACTGGTTCTCCTTGCATCGTTCGTCATCATGGGTCGCGGCCTCGGCGCATCCGGCGCATTCAGCTCGCTGGTCGCAGCCGGTGTCGACGCTGTCGCACCGGAGCATGCCCGCTCGAACGTGTTCTATGCGGAATATCTTGGCGACGGATCCAGAAGCCCGCTGATGGACTGGTTGGTCTTCGAGGTGGCTGGCCTTTTTGTCGGCGGGTTTCTTTCGGGCATTCTGGCCGGGCGCGTACGAAAAGGAATTGAACGAGGCCCATCGATCACCAACCAGGGGCGACTGCTCCTCGCATTTGCCGGGGGCAGCCTCATGGGGATCGGCGCGAAGCTTGCCAGGGGTTGTACAAGCGGCCAGGCCATGACGGGCGGAGCCTTACTGAATGTCGGAAGCTGGGCGTTCATGATGTGTGTGTTTGCAGGTGCGTACGCAATGGCGTATTTCGTGAGGAGGCAATGGCTATGAGCGCACCCTTCTACAAATTCGGCTTGTTCGGCGACAATGTGAGCCTGATCGTCGCATTCGTCATCGGGATCGGGTTCGGATTCTTCCTTGAACGGGCCGGCTTCGGCAGCGGCCGGAAACTGGCAGCCCAGTTCTATTTCACCGATCTCACCGTGTTCAAGGTGATGTTCACTGCCATCATCACGGCAATGCTTGGACTATTCTACCTGTCATGGCTCGGGTTCCTCGACCTCCCGCAGGTCTACCTCACACCTACATACCTCGTCCCGCAGATTGCGGGCGGTGTCTTGCTCGGCATAGGGTTTGTCGTCGGCGGGTACTGTCCCGGAACCGCATGTGTGGCAGCATCCACAGGCAAGCTCGACGGCGTGGTAAATCTTCTCGGCATCATCTCGGGGATTTTTGTGTTCGGCGAGCTGTTCCCCATGATAGAAGGGTTCTTCTATTCAACGCCGATGGGACAAATTACGCTGCCGCAGCTCTGGAACATTCCCTACGGAATCATCGTGTTTCTGGCTGTGCTGATGGCCATCGGAGGATTCTCCGGGGGGACCTGGGTTGAAAAGAGGATGGCGGCACGAAAGGGAGGGCATTCCTGATGAAAACCCTCATCAAGAATTTGAAACCGACCCATAAGGCCGGGCTCCTGGTGGGCCTCCTCGCCCTGATCGCGGCATTCGCAGGAAGCCCGTACCAGGGAACCCGGTATACGATCGATGAGCAAGAGCTGGCCCGCATTGTGGAGGGAACCACCGACCATGTCAGCCCCGAAACATTGGCCGACTGGCTCATCCAGGGCAAAACGGATTTCCGGCTGATCGATATCCGTACAGACAAGGAGTACGCAGCATATCACATTCCCGGAGCAGAAAACGTGCCGTTGACAGCCCTGCCGGAGTACGGCCTGCAGAAGGCGGAAAAGATCGTGATCTACTCGGAGGGGGGCATACATTCAGCCCAAGCATGGTTCCTTCTGAAGGCGAAAGGACACCGCGCCGCCTACATGCTGTTCGGCGGACTCGAGGAGTGGAAGGATAAAGTGCTCTTCCCGTCCCTTCCCCCGAACGCGAGTCCCGCACAACTTGTGGAGTTCGCGAAGATGAAAGAAGTGAGCAAGTTTTTCGGAGGAACTCCACAGACAGGACCGGCAGAGCCATCGCAACCCCCCTCGCTGACAATGCCGAAGCTGGAAATGCCGCAGGCAGCACAGGCTGCCCCGGGCAGCACTCCGAAGAAAAAGAAAAAGGAAGGATGCTGAAAGACCCTCGCACTATCAGCGGTGCTGTGCTTGCCGGTGGATCCGGCAGGCGTGTGAAAAGCGACAAGGCGCTGCTGACCTTGAACGGCACGACACTTCTTGAACGGAGTATCGGGATCCTGATGCCCGCTGTCAGCCGCGTGGTCGTGGCTGTAGGCATGGCGAACCGCTACACCGTTCAGGACGTTGAATTCATTGGCGATCCCATTCCCGCATGCGGCCCTCTCGGTGGAGTGCTCGCCGCACTAGAGGAATCCACTGCTGATGAGGTGTTCGTTCTCGCATGTGACCTTCCTTTCATCACTACCGATGTGATTCGCTTTCTCATTGAGGCCGAACCCGGGTGTGCAATCGTTGTTCCATCTTCAGAGGGCGATGTGCAGCCGCTCTGCGGACGCTATGCTGTATCCCTGAAGGGCGCCCTTCGCGGATTTCTGCAGGGCGGCGGAAGGAAGGTGAGGGATTTTGTCGCTTCCCTGCCGAACAAAGTTGTTGACATCGCGCCGGGTCATTTCCTGTACCGTCCATACCTGCTTTCGAATGTGAACACCGACGAAGAACTGAAGTTCGCAGAAGCGTTCATGAAGATGGGAAGAAGTGGACGTGCACCATGACCATTGGAACACGTGCACCATGACCATTGGAACTCGTTCACCATGAACATTGGAACACGCTTATCATGAACATTGGAACATAGTAGCATTTGCCTGATGGACACATCACACAACACTGGTCCCGACCTTTCTCCCCTCTCTCTTCGCTGGCAGCGGGCTGCGATGCTGGGGAGCCTCTGGGCCGCAAACGAGATCGTACTGGGCAGTTTTCTGCACAACGTTGGGATTCCTTTCGCCGGCACCATCCTCGCATGCATTGGCGTGACTCTGCTTGTTGCCGGCCTCTGCCTCTGGGATGATCCAGGTGTCATCTGGCGGGCGGGCGTGATCTGCTCGCTCATGAAGTCCATCTCCCCAAGCTCGGTGATTCTAGGTCCGATGATCGGCATTCTCACCGAAGCGGTGCTCATCTATTTCTTCGTGGTTGCCTTTCGCCGCACTTCACTTGGATGTATCCTCGGTGGCATTGCCGCTGCCGTCACTCCCCTTGTGCAGAAAGTCATCAGCATCATCATTGCCTACGGCATGGATGCCGCACGGATGTACGAGAATCTGTTCTCACTCTTCTCGGAGAGGCTGCAGTTCCGGAGCCTGGATGCGCGAGAAGCCCTCCTCCTGCTGATAGCGGCACAGGCGGTTCCCGGGGCGCTGGCAGCGGTCGCCGGTATTGCAATCGCGCGTCGAGCCCGGAGTGTCCCTCCCACCCAGGTTTCCGAAATAGAGTCGGGGAGTGGGGACTCAGCCGCGTTCCAGGCATCCTCCCAACGCTACTCGATTCCCGCGCTGTTTCTGCACTTTGCGGTGATTCTCGCCGGGCTTGCACTGATACCGGCCCTGCCGCAGCTTCTCACACCCATCCCAGTGGCAGTTTACCTTCTCGCGGTCCTCTACTGGTATCCTGGTGTGCGTCCGAAATTCAAACGGGCACGACTATGGCTGGAATTTGCCGGTGTGGCCATTCTCGCAGGTGTGCTGCTGGGAGTCCTCGCGCCAGGCGGAAAAAGCACATGGTGGACGGGGCTGCAGAGCGGCGTTGTTATGGTCTCCCGGGCCACGCTCGTCATCACGGCCTTCAGCGCGATCAGCATCGAACTGCGCAACCCGGTTGTGGTCAACTGGTTTCTCGAGCGCGGACTGGGTACCGTTTCAGCAGCGCTGCACATGGCGTTTCGCGCCCTTCCGGCGATGACGCAGTCCCTCAATCAGGGCCGCGAATGGGCGCGGCACCCCCTGAGGGCATTCAGCTCAATGCTTGCCTTCATGCTCGCACAGCTGGGGGAAACGCCCCGGGACGGGACACTCGAGAATTCCCGGGGAGGGACACTGGAGAATTCCCGGGTCTCAACCCCCTCCAACGGCCCTGCTTCAACCTGATTTTCTGCTGTTTCGTCAGAAATTCTTTCGTAATACCCCCGGACGCGATTATTATTCATAGATTTGCCGAAGCTCTTCTCGGTTCCCTTAGCCTTGATGCAACTATGCTTCAGACCGGGATCGACATAGGCTCCACGACGGCCAAACTTGTTTTGCTGAACGAGCAGCAGGAGGTCGTGTTCTCAGCCTACCTTCGCCACAATGCCCAGGTCCGCCAGACTCTCGCCGCGATGTTGCGTGATGCACAGCATTCGCTCGGCGACAGGGTTGTCCAGGTCTGTGTTACCGGTTCCGCCGGGATGGGTATCGCGGAGCGTTGCGGCATACCGTTTGTCCAGGAGGCAGTCAGCTCTGCGGAGGTAGTGCGCCGCTTCTATCCCAACGTACGGACGCTGGTCGATGTCGGCGGAGAAGACACGAAGATGATCTTCTTCGATGACCGGAAGAGACCCGACATACGGATGAACGGCAATTGCGCCGGCGGCACGGGGGCCTTCATCGACCAGATGGCTTCATTGTTGAATATCTCCATTGAAGAGCTTGACCGCCTCGCCTCCACGCATCAGCACCGGTACCCCATTGCCACACGTTGCGGCGTCTTCGCGAAGACAGATGTGCAAAATCTGATCAGCCGGCAGATTCCACGGGATGACGTCGCCGCAACCATCGTACAAGCCGTTGCGCTCCAGACAAAGAACACACTTGCCCGGGGTACCACCATTGCGCCACACGTTTTGTTCTGCGGCGGCCCCCTGACTTTCTTCCCCTCTCTCAGACAGGCTTTCGTCGAGGTTCTTAAGATCTCGCGGGAAGAAGTGATCCTTCCTGAGAAATCGGAGATGTTCCCTGCCCTCGGAGCGGCAATGACACCCGTAAAAGCCGCCCTGGAAACGACGTTCGGAGAACTGATCCACCGCGTGGAATGCAACGATCGGGCGAAGGACAGCGGCTCCGGAACGCTTTCGCCCCTCTTCAATGGAGAAACGGAATTCCGGGAGTGGCTTCAGGCGAATGCTGAAGCATCCGTCGAACACATCGATCTCTCGCGGCTGAACGGTTCTCCCTGTTTCCTGGGCGTGGATTCAGGTTCGACCACAACGAAAGTCGTTGTGATAGACTCGTCGGGCAAAATCGCTTTTGAGTTCTATGCCAACAACAAAGGTAATCCGATCGGGGCTGTGAGAGAGGGAATCGCCAAGCTTCGGCAGCTGGCAACGGAGACAGGGACTGCACTCTCCATTTCCCGGAGCGCGGTCACAGGATACGGCGAAGATCTCATTCGCGCCGCGTTCGGGTTCGATGAAGGCATCGTAGAGACGCTCGCCCATCATAGGGCCGCCAGGCATTTCCGGAAGGACGTCACGTTCATCCTGGATATCGGCGGACAGGATATGAAAGCCATCTTCATCGAGGATGGATTCATCAAGAACATCGCGATAAACGAGGCATGCTCCTCCGGATGCGGTTCATTCATCGAAACATTTGCGGAGTCGCTTGGGTACCGCGTGTCGGATTTTGCGCAGAGTGCCTGTGCTGCCCCGCATCCATACGACCTCGGAAGCCGTTGCACGGTGTTCATGAATTCACGGGTGAAACAGGCGCTCCGGGAAGGGACTTCCATCCCTGACATCGCCGCCGGCCTTGCGTATTCGGTTGCCAGAAACTGTCTCCAGAAGGTCCTGAAGATCAACGACACAGAGCGTTCTCGGAGATGCGGTCGTCGTACAAGGAGGCACATTCCGCAACGCGGCGGTGCACCGTGCGTTTGAGATTCTCCTCGGGCGCAAGGTGATCTGCTCCAGCATCCCCGAACTCATGGGTGCCTACGGTGCGGCCCTTACGGCACTCGATTCCCAAAACGCCATGGATGTGCCGGGCCGTCCCATCGCTCTCTCTGCGCTTGAGAACGCCGAAGAAACCTCCCGCAAAACCTCGACGTGCCGCGGATGCGAGAACAATTGCACAATCACGACTCTCGTGTTCCGCAACAAGAATCGATTCCACACCGGGAACAAGTGTGAAAGAATGTTCAGCAACACCGGGGCCGGTCGTCCGCAGGGGTGCAATCTGGCTGAGGTGCAGCTCCGGCTGCTTTTCGACCGCCCGCTCGTTCCTGCGGCAAAGCCCGCAATGCGCATCGGGATACCGCGGGTATTGAATATGTACGAGGACTTCCCGTTCTGGTGCACGTTGCTCGTCGGTTGTGGTATGCAAGTTGAGCTTTCTCCCGTATCCACAAATGAAGTCTGCGACAAAGGGTGCGGGACGGTCATGTCTGACAATATCTGCTTCCCGGCCAAACTCGTGCACGGACATGTGCAGAGTCTGGTGGATTCCGGAGTCGACCGCATATTCTACCCCATGGTGTTCTTTGAGCAAGACGAACATGGAGGCTCATCGGATTCCTGGAATTGTCCGATCGTTGCCGCGTACCCGGACGTTATTCGCAGCGCAATGAATCCTGCGCGGAAACACGGCATCCCCTTTGATGCGCCCACCATCTCGTTCCGCAACGTTTCGCTTCTCCGGGAGGCATGTTACCAATACCTGCACACCCTGGGCGTCACACGGAAGACATTTGCACCTGCGTTCCGTCGTGCCCTGAAGGCACAGCACCAGATGAAGGAAGTCCTCCGTGAAAAGGCTCGTGCTGTGCTCGAAGAATCGGCAACAGGCAGGCCGCTTGTGGTTCTGGCGGCGCGTCCATATCATCTTGATCCACTGGTAAACCACAAAATACCCGAAATACTCGCCGGTCTTGGGGTGGATGTTGTGACTGCAGATGCACTCCCTGTGGCAGCTGTTGCGCAGGCCGGCGAGGTCCAGGTCCTTGCACAGTGGAGCTATCCGAACAGACTTTATGACGCGGCGCGATGGGTGTCTGCGCACCCGGGGGCCGAGCTGGTTCAGCTCAACTCGTTTGGATGCGGGCCAGATTCCGTTGCCGTGGATGAAGTGAAATCGATTCTTGCACAACACGGAAAGAATCATACGGTACTTCGGATAGATGAAGTGACCAGTCCCGGTTCCGTGCGGCTCCGCTTACGTTCAATGATTGAATCGTTGCACTTGGAGACTCCTGCGGTGCCGCACGAGGTAACGGAGAGAACAACGACCCGGCTGTTCCTTCAGGAGGACAGAAGGAGGACAATTCTGATCCCTCACTTCTCTCCGTTCTATTCCGCATTCATCACCGGCGCTCTGGAAGCGAGGGGATATTCGGTAGCCGATCTTCCTCCCACAGATGCGGAATCCGCGCGGCTGGGTCTGCGCTACACAAACAACGAAATCTGTTACCCCGCCATTCTGGTGGTTGGCGACATGATCAAGGCCCTGCAATCGGGGCGCTACCGGACATCCGATGTTGCCGTCGGGTTGACACAAACGGGCGGGCAATGCAGGGCGTCAAACTATGCCCCGCTGATCAAGAAAGCGTTGATCTCCGCCGGATTTGCGGATGTACCGGTGGTGACAGTGTCAACCTCCGGTCAGTCGCAGAACGAACAACCGGGTTTCTCTCTGAAATTGCGACAGTTCCTGGTTGACGGATTCTGGGGGATTGTCTCCGGCGATGCCCTTTCTCAGATGTATTACTCCACCGCCGCCCGTGAACTGCGCAAGGGGGATGCGATCCGCGCAGCGCGGAAGTACATTACGATGGCTGACAATCTCCTGCAGCATCACGAAATCCACGGCATACCCGCGTTGCTGGGGTCGGCTGCAGAGGAATACAACCGTATCCCCGTGGACGACAGCCCGCTGCCACGCATCGGCATCGTTGGAGAGATCTATGTGAAGTACAACGATTTTAGCAACAACTCCATGGTTGAGTGGCTGCACGATCATCAGGTCGAGGTCGCGCTGCCGCCGTTGATCAATTTCTTCATACAGGGGTTCGTCAACGTTGATTCGGACACGAGGCTGCATCTGGCCCGGAAGGATTTCTCCGGGCTGATTGCCCGCCTGGGCGAGAAGGTGGTGCGCAGACAACTCGAGCGCGTCGATGATGTGCTTCACCGGTACAAGCGCTATGTACCCCAATCGCCGATCCGCGATCTTGCAGCAAGGGCATCCCGCATCGTCAGCCTGGCTGATCAGTTCGGAGAAGGGTGGCTCATCCCGGCCGATATCAGCGAGCTTGCGGAGCGGGGTGTACACAACGTGTTGTGCCTCCAACCTTTCGGCTGCATTGCCAATCACATCGTTGCAAAGGGTGTTGAAAAGAGATTGCGGGAGCTCTACCCGCAGCTCAACCTGCTCTATCTTGACATGGATCCGGGCGCCGGTGAGGCGAACCTGCTGAATCGCCTGCACTTCATCGTCCAGGGTGCGAAGGAATGCGCGGAAAGCGCCGCGTGATCTACCCCGGTATCCAAACATTTCGTATATTTCCGGTTGATGCTGCGGAGATGCCCTTGACGTCCGATCGCAAAGTCGGGATTGGCGCTTTCTTTCTCGGTTCCCTCCTGGTGTTCATCCTCAAGACCACGGTTGAGCTCCTCAATCCGGAATTCATGTCTCTCCTCCATCCCGCCCTGCATATCGGATTCAACCTGATCGATGCGGTGACGGTTAACCTTATCATCGGCGTGATCACCAACTGGCTCAACATAGGCCTCGAACTTCACCTCTCGTGGCGCGCGGTGCCTGTGAAACGCTTTCTCGTTCAAGCGCTCATTACCGGTCTGTTGGCATTTCTTGTCATTGCACTCATCGCTCCCCTGGCGTTCAATTTTGTTGTCCCGTATGCCGATCCGGCCGCTGCGCGGCAACGGACGTTCATCATCGGGACTATCACGGCGATGATGATGAGCAGCTTCTACACGGCGGTCTACTTTTTCAATCAGTGGGGCCACTGGGCGGCGGAAGCGGAGAGGCTCAAGCGAGAGAATCTGCACGCGCAATTCAGCACCCTGAAAACTCAGGTCAATCCCCATTTCCTGTTCAACAGTCTGAGCGCGCTTGCCGACCTGATTCCCGAGGATCAACGGAAGGCCGGCGAGTTTGTGCACAACCTTGCGAGCGTGTACCGCTATATCCTGCAATCGATGGAAGATGACATTGTCGATCTCGGCACGGACCTGGACGCAATGCACGCATACGTGTTCCTGCAGCAGACGCGGTTCGGCGAGAATCTCAAGGTGGATGTGCATATACGCGATGAGTATAAGACTCTTGGTGTCGCGCCGCTGACACTCCAGATGCTTCTGGAGAACGCCATCAAGCATAATATTGTCTCGACCGAACAGCCCCTCACGATCGACGTCACAGCAACGGAAAACGAAACGCTTGTCGTGAGGAACAGGATACAGAAGAAGAGTTCCGTGGAAGAGACGACGCAATTGGGCCTGCGAAACCTCGTGAACCGATACGCGCTGCTCGGCAGGAAGACGGTCGGAATTCTTGATACCAGTGCGGAGTTTGTTGTGACCATTCCCCTCCTGGATCGCGGGACCGTATGAACATTCTTATCGTGGAAGACGAACCGCGCGCCGCCCGCAACCTTCAGGGCATGTTGCAGCAGATCGATGCGTCCATCGACGTGCCGGCGCGCCTCGAGAGCATCGCGGCAACGGTCCGATGGCTGCAGCAACACCCCCCGCCGGATCTCATCTTGATGGACATACAGCTCGCCGACGGTCTGAGTTTCGAGATATTCAACCAGACCGAGGTCAATGCACCGGTGATATTTACCACGGCATACGATGAATATGCGATCCGGGCCTTCAAAGTGAACAGCATTGATTATCTTCTGAAGCCGGTGAGGCGGGAAGACCTTGCCAGGGCATTGCAGAAGTGGGAGAAGCTGAAGCATCAGTATGCCATGGGTGGCGGGATGCATGCGGTTGAGTCGATGCTGGCGGATCTGCTGCAGAACCAGCATCGGTACCGATCCCGTTTTCTCGTCAAGTCCGGTCAGACATTCGTCAGCGTTCCGGTGAAGGAAGTTGCCTACTTCTTCACTGACCGGAAGCTCACCTTCCTCATGACGCAGCAAGGAAAGAAACATATCGTCGCAGACCCATTGGACAGGTTGGGAGAGCAACTCGATCCGAGGCGTTTCTACCGGCTAAATCGTGGATTCCTGGCGAGCCTCGATTCCATTGGGAGCGTGTCAACGTATTACACCGGCAAATTGAAGCTGCGCCTGAAACCGCCTGTTGAGGGTGATGTGGTGGTGAGCCGGGAGAAGGCTACTGCGTTCAAGCAGTGGCTGGATCAATAGAGTGGACGGATTGAGGGGCGGATTGAGGGGTCAGACACCGCGACAATTGTGGATTGTGAATCGACTATCCACAATTGACAATCGGTCCGTGTCCTGACCCTTACGGGGTTTGACTGCATCTCATCATCACGAATCCATACCCTTAACAGTCTTCACAAACCTCAGGAATTGCACATGAAGAAGAACGTGGGCACCGCCGACCGGGCCATCCGCACACTTGCGGCAATTGTCTTGGCCATTCTGATACTCACCGGCACAGTGACCGGCACGACTGCGATCGTGCTGGGCGTGGTGGCTGCCGTGCTCCTTCTCACGAGTATGGTGAGCATCTGCCCCCTCTACATGGCGCTCAACCTTTCGACGAACAAGAAGCCGCAGGCGTAGGCCTGCAGTCGGGGGGAGTCGGGGCCTGGCCGGGCCTGACCCGACCAGGTCCCGATTATGTAGACATGGGGTCAGACCTCTTTGCACGTCCGTCTGTTCCCATGCAAGATTACGATGACCAGAAGCTGGAGGCAATAAGGGATGAAGAAACCCACACTGAAGCAGGTCGCGTGGATCGCCGCAGGCGCGGTAGGCGGGTTTGCATGGTATTACTACGTCGGCTGCGTCACGGGGACCTGCCCTATCAGTTCAAACCCGTACATCAGCACGGGCTATGGAGCCCTGGTAGGAGCACTCGGCTCGGGGGTCTTCTCACGGCCGGCCAAAAGAACAGAATGATGGGTTAAGACCCCAGCCGCCTTTCCTGCATCTCCTCAAGAAAGCAACTCAGGATATTCACTGTTCCTGAGATGCAGGCTTTCTTAGCGCTCGGCGCTCCTTGACTTTGTCTCAAGCACCCCCAATATTGAACCTGACTCAAGTCTCTGATCCCCCCAACCCAGACTACAGAGACATCAATGTCCAGGGCGCGTTCCACACACTCCCATGTTTCTTTCGCCGTGGGCGTGCTCGTTGCGGCCGCCCAATTTCTCGCATCCCTCGTCTACACCCAGACATTTCCTTTCCAGAAGTACACAACTGCTGAAGGCCTCAGCCACGCAGCCGTGCGGAAGGTCTTTCAGGATTCCCGCGGGTTGCTCTGGTTTGGCACACAGAGGGGTGTGGACAGCTATGACGGGCGAAAGTTCACAGAACATCTGCAAAGCGGTTCGATCCCCTGCCCGGTGCACGACATTTTTGAGGACAGATCAGGTTCGCTCTGGATTGCCACATATGGGTCCGGCCTGCGACAACTCCTTCCTGCGGGTCCGCGGAACCTACTGCAAGCGTACTCCGACAGCTGCCTGCAACACAATGTCACCGCGATTGCCGGTGATTCACTCGGCAACATCTGGATCGGATCGGATGACGGCCTGTTCGTTCTTCCCCACGACAATCGGAGGTTCCACATAGAAGGCTTCGAACAGGCAGGTGAGATCTATGCCATCGCCGTCGATGCCAACCGCACCGTCTGGGTCGGTGCGCAAGGTGGTCTGTACACCGGACACGCCGGGTCCACCCCTGATGTGACATTTCGTATCATTCTCCGGAGGCCCACACGTTCACTCCTCCTGCTGCGGAATGGGGATATGCTTGCGGGAGCGTCCGGGGGCAATGACGACCGGTATGGATTTGTATGTCGCTTCCGTGGAGGAACACACGACACTCTTCTCTCCTATCCAATGACGAAGAGTCTCATCAAGCCACAGAGCCTGTTGGAAGATGTTGAGGGAACACTCTGGATCGGGACCGAATACGGACTCTACATGATCAAAGACCGGAAGGTTACGCACCTCCGGACACAGAACGGACTGCAGAACGAAAATATTTATGATATCATGCAGGATCGTGAAGGCACTATGTGGTTTGGTACGGAAAACGGCGTGCTCAAACTCGCCCGGCCCATCGTCATCAACTACGGCATGAAGGAGGGGTTGACAGGGTACGTTGTTCTTTCGGGACTCAAGTCCCGCGATGGCGCACTCTGGTGCGGGATGTGGAACGGACTGAATCGCATCGATCCCCAGGGGCTGGTCAGTCATTGGGATCAGGCAAGCGGGCTGCCACACCATACGGTGCGCACAATCGCCGAAGAACGCGGCGGCAGAATACTGGTCGGTACGCTCCGTGGCCTCGCGACAGTAACCGAACAGCGCGTGTCGCGTGTGCGGATCAAAGGATTGCCTGAACCGCTGGATGTCTGGTCCATCTACTGCGAATCCGACAACACCACCTGGATCGGCGGCAGCGGAAGGCTGTTTAAAACCGGCGCAGGCTCCCTTGAGTACGAAGTGAACTTCGGAGAAGGCGTTGAGGCCGAGGCCGTGCAGGTGCAATGCCGCGACAGGAGGGGCCGTCTCTGGGTCCTGGCAGACGGCCGCCCGGCCTATCTCAGTACAGATGGAGAGGTGGCATTTGTGGCGAGCACCGGTGATTCACTGCGTCCACCGATCCACTCAATTTACGAAGACACGAGAGGGACGCTCTGGTTCTGTGGTAGCACTGGGGTAGCACTTCTGGAAGGCGACTCGCTTCGCCACCCTACCAGCACCGAGTCTCCACCCATCACTAATCCCGTCTACTTCGTTCTCGAAACAAGCGGCTGCAGATGGTTTGGAACCGATCACGGCGTCCTGTCATGGGACGGCGAGAGTGCAAGACAGCTCACCGCTGCAGATGGGCTCGCGTCGGACATCGTGCGCTTTGGATGGAAGGGAGAGGACGAGACTTTGTGGCTCGGCACCCACGGCGGGGTCTCGGTGCTGGACTCCGCCAGCGTGTCATATGTAGCCCCGGTACCCGACATCTATCTCGATTCAGTGCTTGCTGGTGATGGCACCCAACCCCTTAAGGAACAATCTGCAATTCCGTACGACGATCGCACGGTCGTCTTCCGCTTCAATGCCCTCAGCTACATCGCAGAGCGCGAGATGCAGTTCCAGTGGATGGTGGAGGGATTTGACAGAGGTTGGCAGGAGCCGCGTAAAGAGCGCCAGGTGAGATACACGAACCTCGGACCGGGTTCCTACATTTTCAGCGTGCGCGCCGCCAACAGAAACGGGCAATGGTCAACCCCTGCCGGCTATGCCTTCGTGATTCAGCCACCTTGGTGGCGCGCCTGGTGGTTCATCGCGCTTTGTATGATGGTTGCCGGATCTGTGCTGACGGTGGCATACCGCTTCCGTGTAGAACAGCTCCTGAAGATGGAGCGGATGCGGAGGCGCATTGCTGCAGACCTGCACGACGACATCGCATCTTCGTTGTCCAGCGTAGGCATTTATGCCTCCGTCATCCAGCAGCAGCTCCGGGAAATTCCTGCAGAGATGAGCGTTTTGCTGGATCGCATCCGGGAGCTCTCTCGCGAGAGCATGGAAAACATCGGGCTCATTGTCTGGTCAGTCGATCCACACCGGGACGAGTTGACCGAGGTCTTCCGCTTTTTCCAACGCTATGCTGCACAGCTCTGTCAGGCGGCAGGAGTTGAGTTCTCAACGAAGCTGCCGGAGGGAGTGACGTCGGTTCTTCTCACACCGGAACAGAGACGCACAATCTTTCTCGTCCTTAAGGAATCATTGAACAACGCTTTGCGCCATTCCCGCTGCACCAGGATCGATTTCGTCTGTTCACTTGACGGACACTCCCTGCGACTCGCGTTAACAGACAATGGCTGCGGGTTCAGCGGTACTGCAACGGGGGGGCACGGGTTGCACAACATGCGCTCCAGGGCGGAATCTATCCGCGCCCATGTTGAGGTCACTTCTGCTCCCGGTGGAGGTACCACCGTCGCACTCACGCTCAGAATAGCATAAATATGCCATAGCATTGGATGGCTCCCATGGGTATCTTGCCGTCACACACCAACAATCCCAGAGCGATGAGCCCAATAGAAGTAGCTGTCGTGGAAGACCATCCGGATCTCCGGAAAAGCCTCAGCTTGATTCTTGCCGCAACGCCCGGCTATGCGTGCGCCGGCAGCTACGAACGTTGCGAGGAGTTGCTCGGTGAACTCCCCTCCATTCACCCTCAAGTGATCCTGATGGACATCGGGCTTCCGGGAATGTCGGGCATCGAGGGGATTCAACGCGTTAAGGCCCTGCGGTCCGAGATCAAGATCCTCGTTCAGACGATCTATGAGGATGACAAGAATGTCTTCCAGGCAATCTGTGCAGGGGCTGACGGGTACGTATTGAAGAAAGCCCCTCCGCTGGAGCTGCTGCAGGCGATCGAACAGGTCGTAGAAGGAGGAGTTCCCATGAGCCCCTCTATTGCGCACAATGTTATCAAAATGTTCAAGGATTTTGCGCCAAAACAGGAGCAGGGTGTGGGCCTCACGGCACGCGAACATGAATTGTTGAAGTCCCTGGCAGATGGGCTGGACTACAAGCAGATCGCCGAGCGTCACTACATCAGCACTGACACTGTCCGTAACCACATCCGCCACATCTACGAGAAGCTGCACGTCCATTCCAAGTCGGAGGCCGTCGCCAAGGCCTTCCGCCGACACCTGGTCTAGCACCTCCTCCCGCATACCTCCGACTCCTCCTCCAATTATTGACGAGAAATGGCACATCTGTGCCATTGTGCGTCCATACACTACATGCTACCTTTGATGCGTCATCAAGGATGTGAGCCTTTTTCTTCTTCGTCGGGAGGTGTGTCATGAACGCACCACTGCGCGGGTGGAGAGTCACGGCGTGCGTGCTGATTTGTATCGCCGGCATCGGACAAAGCTCTCATGGAACGGATGATCCGGTGCTGTATTTCTCCGATATCGCGAGCGGACCTCGCACCGGCAACACCGATGTCTCACTCGGTCAGATCTCCGGCCAGGACGGCGCGATTGTGACGATTTGGGGTAGAAACTTTGGTGCTCCCGGAACGGCCACGGTCACCTGCAACGGCGCAACAGCGGCATACTATTACGCACAAGAGAATGCCACACGGCCGGCCAATCTCACGACGTACCATCGCATGGAGATGATTTCTTTCCAGATCCGGAATACAGCACAGGACGGGTTTGGCTCCATCACCGTTGTCGTAAACGGCAAACAATCCAATACCCTCCCCTTCACCGTCCGTCCGGGAAATATCTACTATGTGAAAAGCACAGGGAGCGACGTAACGGGAAACGGAACGTGGGCGAATCCGTGGCAGACCATCGCCGCCGCAAAGGACTCCATCGTGCCGGGAGACATCGTCTACGTTTGCAATGGCGTGCATCAGGTGACGGAGACTGAATACGGCGCATGCGTGAACCTCGGCACACATGGTGAACCCGGAAAGCCAAAGGCGCTCGTGGTGTATCCCGGTGCAACAGCTATGGTTGGCAACGACTCTCTCTATTATGCCTTCCAGTCATTCTATGCGGATACCGGAGGGAGTTCGCGCCACTGGGTTGTCGCCAAGTTCACAGTCCGGACTGCAGGCGTGAGCGTTCCCGCGCAGACCGGATATCGCGTGATCGGCAACCTGATGACGGCTCCGAACGGCGACGGAGCCGATGCCGCCATCACCGTGGAAGGTGACAGCGTAGTCGTCGCCGGCAATGAGCTGGACAATGTGGGGAGACCGGACTGCGACAAACTCTACCACGGGATTTACGGCAAAGGATTCCGCACCGATGTGCCTCCCCGTGCGCCGACAGAATCCGAACGGGAGATCGCATGGAACTACATTCACGATTGCCAATCCGACCGCGCCATCGACCTCTACAGCGAACAGCCATTCTCTGCGTTTATACAACGGCACAGAATCCACGATAATGTCATCATCAATCAGCATGGCGACGGGATTCTGATCGGCTATTACGTCGTCGGGGAAAACTGGATCTACAATAACCTCATCGTGAGGGCGGGACTTGGCCCGGAGTGGGCCGGCGGTGAGGCATCTTCTCACGCGGGAATCCGGATCGATTGCGGACACGAAACGGGGCCTGCCACTACTATCTATTGCTACAACAATACGCTCGTTGCGTGCGGATGGCCGGGTGCGGTCTGGCATGAGGAGAGCGGGCACTTGTACGTAAGTCCTCTTGCACTTTCGCGCGCAACAACAGTGGACTTCCGGAACAACATCATCCTCTCCGGAGGTGAACCGTACGCCGCAGAAGCCTCCGGCACGATGCCATCCGGAAACCACAATAACTGTTGGTACGGTGCGGGGAGCGCCCCACCGTGGGACCTCAATGCCATCAATGCCCCTCCTGTGTTTGCAGACACCAACACCAGCGACTTTCGCCTGGCCCCCGGAAGCCCGTGCATCAACACTGGACAGGATGTCTCAACGGTGGTGGGGCGGGATCTCCTGGGAACGCCGCGTCCGCAGGGCCCTTCGTTCGACCTCGGGGTCTACGAATCTGAATCCGCCGTGGCAGTCGGCATGTCCGGAAACGACACGGAAGCGTATCTCCTCACACCGTGCTATCCGAATCCGTTTAATCCGTCTACAACGATTTCTTTTGCGCTGCCTCAACGGACCCGCGTTCAGCTCTCGATCGTCGATGCAATCGGGCGGCTGGTCCGGACACTCCTCGACGACAATCGATCAGCGGGAACACACACCGTCGTATGGGATGGCAGCAACTCACAGGGCGTCCCAGCCGCAGCCGGCGTCTACTTCTGCCGCATGCGTACCGGCAGCTGGCAGGCCACAGAACAATTGCTCTTGATCCACTGATCAGGCTGTGTCAATATGAACGGAGGCATCATGGTCCGCACAACGGTGGCCTTTCGATCGAGCATATCCGCAGTTCTCATTCTTCTTTGCGCATTCGCTCAGGCGCAGACGACAGTCACTCTCGTCCCCTCACAAGACGCCTATGTCAACGACTCCTCCCCCACCACTAACTTCAACACCTCGTTTCTTGTGGTGGGACGGAGCAGCACGGAATTCCTTCCAAAATACAGGACGTACATCCGCTTCAACGTCGGCACCATACCCGCCTCCGCGGTGGTGACAAGCGCCCAACTCCGCCTCTCCCTTCAGGCGTTGGAGGGGACCAGCGCAATGACGATGGATGTGCGCAGAGCCCTCGCCACCTGGACGGCCACCACGGTCACCTGGGACAATCAGCCTCAGAACAGCACGCCGGTAGCCACCGTGAGCGTCGGATCAACCATAGGAAGCACCACCTCGATCGCACTCGATTCGGTCGTGCAAGATTGGGTCAACGGCTCGACGGTGAACTACGGCATGATGCTCATGCTATCAAACGAATCCTCCACGGGCCGGACACGGACGTTCGCGAGCAACAACCATGCGACGACGGGCATCAGGCCGCAGCTGGTGGTCACGTATTCCCTCCCCGCCGATATTGTCGTCAGCCCGCTTTCCCTATCCTTCGGCAGTCAGATCGTCGGCGAGCTTTCCGCATCGAAGATCGTAACGATGCAGAACACGGGAGGGCTCAACCTGACGGTGTCAGGCATTACGAGCACAAGCGGCAATTTCCTCCTTGAGGGAATCCCGTCACTTCCGGCGGTCATTGCCCCGGGAGGCAGCACGGCGTTCAAAGTCCGCTTCAAGCCGCTGACAACGGGTATCAAATCCGGCTCCATTCTCATTGCCAGCAACGACGGGGACGAAAGCACTGTCCCGGTATCGTGCACCGGCACGGGGGTGGCACCGGAGATTGCTGTCACGCCGACCTCTCTCCTGTTCCCCGATCAGCTTCTGAACACGACTTCGGCTGATCAGACCATCAGAATCAAGAACGAGGGAACTGCAACGCTGACGGTCAGCTCACTCGTGAGTTCTGCATCGGAGTATGCTCTCGCCAACCTTCCGGCTCTTCCTGCCTCCGTCGCATCGGGGGTGGAGATCTCTTTCAATGTCCGTTTTACTCCCACGGTGGCCGGGAACCGGAGCGGGACGATTTCCATTTCCAGCAACGACAGCGACGAAGGCCTTGTTACCGTTGCGTGTTCCGGAACGTGCGTTCTGCCAAGGGTGACTATCGCGCCTGCGTCGCTGATCTTCGGCAGCCAGGTCATGGGCGCTTCCTCCCAACCGCTGACTGCAACGATAAAGAATGAAAGTGCGGTGCAGGTGACGGTAATCAGCATTTCCAGCGGCGACAACGATTTCCTTCTGTCGAGTCCGCCCGCCCTCCCAGCACCCGTCGCGGGAGGAGGCCAGCTTCCCTTCAGCGTTGTCTACCGCCCTGACAGCGTAAAGAGCGACAGCGGGGCCGTCAATGTCGCCGTGCGCATCAGCGCCTGACAGCGTCAAAGTCATCTCCCTCCCCGTGAGCGGCATCGGGGTCGCTCCCCAGATTGACCTCCCACTTGTACCCGAACAGATGGCCTACCGCTGGGACCGTGTTGCCGTGAATACGCTTTCTACGACTCAGGCGGTCGTCCTCAGGAATCCCGGGACAGTTGCGCGAACGATCACAGATATCCGGGCCGGGTGTGACGCAGATTCCGATCGCTGGAACATCCTCAACAGCGTGTCATTTCCTGCTGTAATTCCGGGGGGCGGTTCACTCAAGGTCGGTGACGTTCAATTCGCACCAACGAATGTGCTCACGTCCCTTGACGCGATCGAGATCACCACCAACGCCCCCGTCAACCCGACGGTCAGAATCCGGTTGGAGGGGAGGAGCATCGACCCCTCCACGCCGGATTTCTACACAGACCTCCGTGCGTACAGAGTTGAGTTCGACAAACTTAAGTATGCCGACGGCGAGCAGATCTGGATACGGTTTCTGCCGGCGAGCGGCAACAATCCCGGCAGCGAAGCGACTGTGTACATCGTCTCCCCGCAACAGAGCGATATTGAGCGTATCATCCTCAAGAACTCCGGGGTCGGGACACAGGACTACGGGCAGGTCAACACCATCAGGACCACCGGGGCTACCTCTTCGCAATTTGACGGCAAGCTCTCGGCGCAAACCGGGGAATTCTTCTTCTTGTTCTACCAAGGTCCAAACGCGCTTCCTACGGTGGGCGGCACCATTGGGGATTTCGCCTTCATGAAGGGGGGAGTGCCACGAGGCCTTTTCTCATTGGCAAGTGACAGCGCGGTGACACCGAAGACTCCCTCTGTGCCGGGACGCCCAGGGGAAACATCGCGCGGGTTGGTTGCAGTTGCAAGGTCAAGTCCACTGGCCGGCATCGCAGGTGACGATCAGATTATCATTCAGCCGCGCGACATGACCGAGCTGAACGACTTCCTCCAGCAGTACAACGGCCGGGTGGTCGACGATGGCACGCGCGCGGGTGCAGGGTCGTTCGCCAACAGGCACTATTATCTTGTGCGCCTCAGTCCGGACAGTGCAGACCTGACCGACTTCGCATTCACGGCAGAGCTGGCGGGAGTGCACGGGAACCTCCGGTCGTCCGCAACAGCGAGGATCAGCCAGCTCTTTGCCATACTGGCAAACGAACAGCTCGAGAGCCGTCGGGTTTCCCTCAATCCGCGCGTCCAATACTTTGACCGTCCCTCAACCGCGGAGGCAGCGAACCTGGTGCCCGGCGGTGCGGATGCGTTCCAGCTCGAATATGTTCGTGATTGTGTACAGAAGGTGAATCGCGCATGGATGTACGTTGCGATGCAGGACCGGGATCGCGCAGCCGGAACGAGCGTGCGTCTGGCCATCATTGACGACGGATTCTGCATCAATCCCGATCTTTCAATGGTCGCGGGAGAGGGACGCGACATTGCCAGGAATGATTCTGTTCCGACCGGCGCGCGCATCACTGACGACGGACTCGACTGGCACGGTGCGAGTCTGGCCTCCGCAGCGGCAAGCTTGCACAACAACGGTCTCGGTTCAGCGGGAAGCGGCGGCCAGGTCGCCGACCTGATGTTCTACCGTCTTGCCAACACGGATTTCCTCTTCGAGGTTGGCACTGCGATCGACCTTGCAGTGGCGAGAGGTGCGAAGGTCATCAACATGAGCTTCGGAGTCCCCTGCCGCGTTTTTGGGAGTCCGACGTTCTGCAACTACGAAGACCTTGGCTACTTTATCAATCTTTTTCTCTGTCCGTTCGTCGACGCGACTTTGGAGGCCGCGCTGGCGATAGTAAGGCCCTTCTTCCCTGTACAACCGGTGTTTCCTTGTTGGACCCTGATGGCCACGCTCACGACTGCACGAAGCCGGATGGCGTCGAGCATTGAAGATGCCCTCGCAGCCGGCGTTTCGCTTGTGGCCTCAGCGGGAAACGCGCGTGATGTCCCGCCCATCCCGCCTTCAGATATCGCCGACTTCGAGATCATCCCGGCGTCCATCAGCGGCGTGATCGCCGTGGGGGAGATGGACAATACCTACACGAACACCCAGTTTTACGGCAATCGCGTGGATGTCTGGTCAATGGACCCGGTGCGGGTCTACACGCAACCATCTTCAGCCAACGATTGCGGTGTTGCACCTCACCTCGATGATGTCAGCGGCACATCGATCTCCTCTGCATTCATCAGCGGCGTGGTGTGCATGATGTATGCAGTGAATCCCGCATTGACCCCCGGCGAGGTTCGTGCGATTTTCCGGAGCCTCCCCCCCGGACCAGCCGATGCAACGGTACAGCGTGCGTTAGACGCATATGCGGTGGTACGGGAGGCGGGCACCCGTGCCGGTCTTCCCGATCTCGCCATCACGTCAGCGAGCCTCGGCTTCGATGAGAACCGGATGGATATCGAGGTATGCGGCGGCTGGCCCGCGCATAATCACTTGACGGATGACACGCCGGGCACCGCCAATCAGCTCTCCGTAGGCAACAGCGATTTTGCCGACCGGGCGATTCACGCATTCGTTCCAGGGGGAACCGTCGAGGCGGACAACTACGTATTCGAAATACCGGAAAACCTTCCTGCGAACACCACCTTTGACGTTACCGTGAGCACGTTCTATCCCACCGCGGCTGGCGCAGTCGTCCCCCGGCCCGACGCAACCATCGTTGCTCTCCATGGACTACTGGAGGGATTCTCAAGGGCAACATGGCAGAATTACGGCCTCTTCCTCGACGATGATCTCGCCTTCCAGGTTCAGGGAGTCGCAGCCAACCAGGCCGAATGGGACAACGTCTACGAGCTGACAGCAGGGATCAGCCAGCACACGATCCTCCCCGACCGCTACGACAGCGCCCCGCTTGGAGAGCCGCCCAACAACACCTTTGCCGACGCTACGCGTCTGCCGAATGTCGCAGGCGGTGACGGTTACGGCTACGAGAACAACGGACTCGCAAGGGTCTGGCAAATTCAGGCACGCGATCTGAATTTCCACATGCCCGGCGACGTTGACTTTTTTCAACTCGATCTCCCCGACTCGGCGGGAGATGATTGCAGCTCCGGCATCCCGGACTGTCCGATTCCGGGAGTCACGGCATTGAACAATGGTTTGCTGGAGATCACTGTGAAAGGCGCCCGGCTGATCGTCGCATATGATGCCAAAGGGAACGTGCTCCGACAGGACGAGAACTGCATCCGGTACACCTGTCCGCGCAGCTGGAGCAACGACATTGTGTACTTCGAGGTAATCGGAAGCACAACGGAATGGCTTGAATATGCCATCTCGATCACCTACTCCGTGCCAGATCCCGGCGCGGCGCAGAAACTTATTGATCTCTGCAATGCAAAGGGCGATCCATACTCACCGGATCCCTATGATGATGATGATACCTACAGTTTCATCAATCCGGGGGCCAGGGAAGCGCAGCAGTTCATCTTCGGCGCGCCGTGCAACCCGCTCGTCTGCGACCCGCCGAAACATGACTATCTTGTCTTCAACTGGAGGAACCCTGCACAGTGCACGATCGGTTTCGAGCATCCCACAGGTGCAGCGTTCAACTACCAACTCCGGGACAACACGCTGAAGCTCATAGCCACAGCACATCCTTCAGGTGCCCGCACGAACGAGACTGCGGCAATAGATTCCGCGGAACACCAGACGATTGAGGTTGCCACACTCCCAGCAGGTCTGTATGTTCTGCGCATTGACAGCGCGCAGATCGGAACACCGTACACTGTGGCATTCCTGACACAGGTGGACGTGAAAGACAATGGTATGGTGCAGGATGTGCCAACACACTTCTATCTTGAGCAGAATTATCCGAACCCGTTCAATCCGACAACAGTTGTCAGTTACCAGTTGCCGGTCACCAGTGAGGTGAGGCTCCTTGTGTACGACCTGCTGGGGCGACAGGTGGCGGTGCTTGTCGATGAGACGAAAGGACCCGGACACTACACAGCGACATTCAATGCATCCGGGCTTTCGAGCGGAGTGTACTTCTACCGGCTGTTCGCCGGGGATTTCGTGGCAACCAAACGGCTGATGCTGATGAGGTAGGGACAATAGATCGGGGCAAGGCCCGTTATGTAGCTTACGGCAGAGCTGTCATGCCGTACGCGGATCCGTGCGACAGCATGATGGCACGGAATTCTGCAAGGAGATTGGGTGCGAGAATCGGTTCGGCACTCCCTTCAAGCAGGCGTTTGCGTTCTGCGGCAGCTCTGTCAGCCAGCGTAGGTTTTCCTGCATCGATCCACTCCCCTGCTCCGCCCCTGTCAATGATCTTCGGATACCAGTGCTCCGTCCGCATCCATCGCACGGTATGCACATGGCTCATGAACTCCTCCCCCCGCAGGATATCGGCAAATAGTCCGAGCGCCATCGGTTCGTCCCGCTGTGTAATCCCATCCAGAAGCCTGTAGGCCATCCGTGCAATTTCATGATCGATGATGAGTTTCTCGGGGCTGATGCAATTCTCGTAATCCATCATCCCACCCCCTGAGACAACGTTGATCCCCGCAAGTGCGGCCAGGATTGCGCCGATACCGGTTTCCAGGCCCGCCTGAGCATCCACACATTTTGCGTCACTCAAACCGATATACGCATGCGTCGGGAGACCCAGCGATTTGCCGATCTGGCTCGCCGCCATATCAAGCATCATGGTCTCGATTGCACCCATGGGGGGCGTGCCCTTCCGGTGGTCGAAGGCTGCGGGAGAGCCTCCGAAGACGACCGGGGCGCCCTCGGCGGCACTCTGCGCAATGACGAGGCCCGAGAGATTCTCGGCGACGTGTTGCACCAGTGCACCCGTCAGAGTCACAGGAGCCGTTGCACCCGTGAGCGGCATGGCAACGAATTCAGAAGGAATCCCTGCCCTGGCGCATTCAATAACGCTCTGTGCGGTAAGAGTGCTCCATTTCAAAGGAGGCGAAGGACAGGCGTCGAAGATCGCCAGAGGGTGGGCGCGTAGTTCTCTGGCACCGCCGCGAAGCGCGACCAGCATCTCCAGCATGGGTCTGAAGCCGGCGAGGATGAATGTGCCGGTAACGATTGGCTTTGAGCAATGCTGGAATGCAATGAACAGTCGATAGCAGTCTGCCACTTCGCGTGGAACATCGCTGCTTGTCAGCGCCGTGCTCTGGAAATGAAAGTGTTCAAGCTTCTGTGTGAGCCGGGCGAGATCGACAAGGTCCGGCGTGTGGGCCTCACGCTCGGCCTGGGCCGCGTGGTCGAACACGCGCAACGCGGTGGAGCCGGGGTCGAAGTGCATTGCATCGCCGCCAACGTGGAATGATCGTTTTGACGGCACGTCCCAGAGGTTGAACGCATGAGGTGTTGCGGATAACGCATGTTCAACGAAGGATCGTGGAATCAGGACCCGGCCGGCCGCACTCTCTTTCGCCCCGTTGTCCAGCAGCAGTTGCCTGGCTTCAGGGTTCTCCACAAGAATACCGATCGAAGCAAGAACTTCAAAGGCTTCATTGACGATCCGTTCAAGGAGCGCAGGGGCCAGCACTTGGGTCTGTGGGCGGAGGCGGTCAGAAGATTTCATCAGGAATATCCCCGGAGTGTGCGGCACGTGGTGGCGGTTAGCGTACCAGCGACCACCGACAATCGACTGTGGGCAAAGTAGTGATATCAATTGCGAGCCGCAATAGCTATTCTGACTTGCATCTGAGGGCCCGCGGTGGTACTATTTCCTACACCTCAAATTCCGTCATGAACGACTTCCGCAATTCAGTGGATATAGATCTCCTTCGGACTGATCCCCACAAGCTTCTCCTCCGGTATCAAGAAACCATCGGCATTATCGTTAAGACATATATTCGCAGCGGCATGTTTCGTGCCGCGGAGTTCGAAGATATTGTCCAACACGTCAACAAGGACCTTCTCGAAAAACTCCCCCGGATACGCAGGCAGTACAACGGAATGAGCCTTTTCCGCACATATCTCTCAAATATTGTCCGGCATTCATGCCTGAGTCTCAAGGCGAAACGGCAGAGCGAACCGGTGGTTTTCGATCTCGAAGACTCATACATATCCCCGGACTCTGAATCACCCGAGCGGCAACTCCTGATTGAACACGACATCCTTGTCCTACGCGCGATCATAGAGCAGTTCCACACGGAGCGTTTCAAGCTGTTACTTTGCCTCAAGCTCTTCTACAGAATTCCAATCACCCGCCCGGATGTGCTGCAATGGTGGCCTGAGTGCCCTGGAAACGAGATTGATACCCTTGTGTCAGCCACAGCCACGCAAGATCGAAAACTGACAGACAAGGAGGTCTTTGCCCTATTTCAACCATTGGTGAACAAGGCCGAGAAGACCTCGAGCTCCGCAGATTCCATCCGGCGGTGGGCTGATCAGCGGATTCTGAGGATATTGGAACTGTTAAATGGAAGTCCGCCGACATCAGCCCACAATAGGGATACCCTGGGGATACTTATTGAAGACTATTTCGCTCCGTTCTTGCTGAAATGATAGTATATATCTTCAGATGCAGATGAACATCCAGTAACTTGGGGGTGAGTATGCGTACGTGGCAATTCAGTCATTTTTGGCTCAAGGAGGCACATCTTTCCGAAGAAGCTGTGTCATTGTATGTTGATGCCCTCAAATTGGACCGTGTCGACCAGCTCCCCCCGCGAACTGTCGAACATGTCAGACGCTGTCCGGAGTGCCAGAAAGAAATTACGGGGCTGTTTTCACTCCTTGCAGAGGAAGACTACTCGAAGACCGGACCCCACCCGTTCTTCGATAACCCGGCCAGAGCAGTGCCGAGAGAGCCGCTTCCGATCCTGAGGATCGCGGCAATCTTGGTGGCGGCGGTGGGAATCGGCATCATAGTGTACTGGATATTCCTCCGTGCCCCTGAGGACGATCACCGGACACAATCCGTAGCGGTCGGTACAAATATCGACACGAGCTCTGCACGATCGCAAGCCGACGTCACCCACGCGATGCCGACAGTCCGACAAGAACAGATTGCAGATCGTTTCACCACATCCCCCGAACTCGAAGATTTGATGCGCAGTTCTGTCCGTTCTGCCGAAACGGAAGTGCAGTCGCCCGGTATCGGCGGCACGGTGCACGCCGGATCGATTTTCCGGTGGACCACGTCGGCTCAGCCTCCGTTCGATCTCACGATTCTGGACAACACGGGCTCTGTGCTAACAACGCACAAGCTTCGTGCGAGTATGTTCATCATCAACGATTCACTGCAGGCTGGTCTGTACTACTGGAAACTCGTGGCCCAGGACAATCTGCTTCACGTGGGAAAATTTGTCGTGCGGTGAGTGCCGGTGCGGCTACTGTCCGATAAGGGTAAACCCGGCCCAGCTGAAAGGAAACGCGGTCCGTTCATGCGAGAGCAACTGCAGCTTGGCCATCTGCAGGGCCTTTCCGAACCGCCACCCCTTCAGCACGCCGTCGTAGAAGAGTTGCATGAGTTCACTCGTATGATGGTCCATCACTTGCCATAGCGAGTAGACGATGTTGCGCGCTCCTGAATGGAGGAATCCGCGCATCAGTGCGTACACTCCTTCGCCGGTTACGTACCGGCCGATCCCGCTTTCACAGGAGCTGAGCACCACGAGGTCCGCATGAAGATCCAGGTTGTATGCCTCCGCGGCATACAACACCCCATCGTCTCCATTAACAGTATCACCGGGCTGCGCGAAGACAAGCGCCGAACGGCTTGGATCATGTTCGTTTACCAGTCCGTGTGTTGCGACATGAAGGTAGGCGTAATGGGGTGCGTTGCGTTTGAAATTCTCTTCGGTGGCCATGCCATTGACAAATGCGCGTGCCTGCAGATCCCGTTTTGTGAACTCGCTCGCAATACCCATAACTTCCGCATCGGAAAAACTCAACTCGCGAAAACGCCTTCCATTGACGCTGATGGAGCGGAGGTGTGTGGTGTCCAGACTGTTGGCGAACCGGTTCGAGGCGAGGATCAGACCCGTCTGCGTCGACTCGCGAAACACCGGCGCAAAGCCTGCGAAATTCAGATCCTCACCCTGTTCATACATATGGGGACTGCCTGATTCACAGAAGAGCCGGGCCGAAGGAGACATCGCAATCTCGTGCGATTTGATGAGGAATGGCAGGGATGAGAAACTCCGGCGGTTGCCGGTCGTGCCGCCCTCGGGCGGGAGGAGTACCTCAAACGGAACGCGCGCAAGGTCCTTGTCGGGAACAACGATTATGCGTGCATATGAAGCGAGCGTGTGCGCGAACGGGGTGATGACCAGCGCATAGAGGCGGCGTGCAGCCCCGGCGAATCCTTCCCGGTCCACGGTACGAATCGAGCGCATCAGGGTTCCGGTTGCGGAAATGATGCCTGTGGGAGACCGGAGGACGTACACGTCCGACTTCTGCTTGCCGATGACAAAGACGTATCCCGTCCTGTCGCCGAGAAAATACTCGACAAGCAGTGTGCTGTCGTCCAGCGCATGCTGCACGTTCTTCATCAAGGCAAGGGTGTCGCTAGCAAAAAGGCGCGTATAGGAAGGTGACGTCCTCCGAAGCTGTTCTGTCGCCAGGCGCAGTTCTTCCCGCAACGAAAGCGCATTCCATTGGAGCGTCTGCACTCTCGCAGAGTCAATCGCCGGCAGGTCCAGTGCTTTTGAGAGCTGCAACTCCGTTGCCGTAAGCCGGGTCTTCAGCGAACGTACATTCAGGAGGAGATTACGCGGAACGCCGGCAAACTCTCTCACACGCGCATCGCGGATGCCTTCCAGAAGGATCCCGGCCTTGTTGAGCTCTGCAAAACAAAAGGCCGATTCCAGATACTCCTCGCGCTGCGTGAGCTTTCGGAGTCTCAATGCAACGTCAATACCCTTCTCGAAGATATCGGAGAACTGCTCCAGGAGCCGGAACTTGGATCCTTCGGATTCGTAACTCGACCGCAACTTCAGCAATGTTTGGCTTGCCTGCCGGTAAGCCTGCAATGCAGAGCCCAATCGTTCGACCACCGAGCCGGTGTCGTGCGAACACTCAGCGAGACAGATCCCTTTTTTGCGAAGGACCCTCAGCAGATGAACGCCGCGCACAAGATCACACGGAGTGTCGCTGATCACCGGCAGTGCTGATACTTCCCGGCAGAACGAAGCTATGGCGGCATCGTATGCGGCCACTGCCGCCGCCGGCGAATTTCGTGCACGATGGATATCGCCTTCCACCTCGTGTATCCGGGCCAGGAGCAGAGGGTTGTTTTGAGGAGATTCTCGGACGGCGATCGATACCCGTCCCACTACGGCGGCAGCGCTGTCCAGTCGGCCCATTCGCCGGTAAGCACCGGCCATTTTGACCATCAGGTTGGCAAGATCGGGCCTGCTTGGTCCGCCAGGCACGAGAAGTCTGATGCGGAGGGCTTCGCGGAGGTGGGCAAGGGCTCCGGCGTAGTGGCCGGTTCCCTCCTCCACTTCGGCAAGCACTTCACGCGCAGCAGCAAGATCGGGGTGATCCTTCCCCAGAGCTGTCGATTTGAGCTGCAGCGCCGCCATGGCATGCGTGCGCGCGGAGGCGAAGTCCTCCTTCTCGACGCAGGCGGAAGCCGCAAACTGATGGATTTCCCCGATGCTGGCCGGAGTGCCGAAGTGGTACTGCCGGGTCCTGAACAGTCCGTCATTGAACGCATCGAGGGCGCGGTCGTAATCGCCCATCTGTGCGTACACATTTCCGACGCTCGTACGTATACTCACAAGAAGGGTCTGGTTGTTTGGATCCACCACCTTTGCGAGAGCTGCCGCAGAGTCGTAGAGCGAGACGGCAAGAGTAAACTGGCCGGCCTCTGCCTGACACGCAGCGAGATAGATCATTCCGGTGATCATCGAATGCGAATGTTCCAGACCGAGCATCCGGAGGATCACCAGGGAGCTGTCGAGGCATCGTGTAGCTTCAACATATTCTGCCCGCTCTCGAAGGACATTTCCCAGGAGCATGAGGATACTTGCAGTGAGAGGAGAATGCTCGGAACTTCGGAATAGAGTCGAAGGGCTTCGTGAAGTCTCGACGGCCTCGCTATACAAGCCCATCTTCCGAAACGCCAGGCCAAGCGAATAGTAGTTCCCTGCAAGAAGCGGATGATCGGATCCGAGAATGCCCGACGGATCTCCAGACTCCGCGATATGGCTAATTGCGGAGTCAGGTCGATCGTGGTAAGACTGGAAATATGAAAGATAGGATAGGTCTCAGCGATCCTGAGACTGGCTCTCAGGGACAAACTGCGGGGCAGCGACGGTGAAAGCTGATCTGACCAGATGCTCTGCAGAGTCTACGTTTCCTTTAGCGATGAGCGACTCTGGATTTGTAGTTTGCACAGTAAGATAGGATTCCCATTCCTTGCCTTTGAACAGCCGGGAGGCCTGATCGCAGAAGGAGTAGGCGCTGTCATATGACTCGCGCGTGAGGAATTCCAGCCCTCGCTGGAGCAGCGCAGTTCCGATCGAAACGGAATCATCCCGGGTTTCGGCCGGCGACTGGCATTGGGCTGCCACAACGAGGAGCGGGAAGAAAGCGGCCCACAGGAAGAATCGACTGCGGAATTGTCGAACCCGTGGCTCCAAATTCGCGTCCTCAACAGTAGATACAGATATAGTTCCGGACGATGAGACCATCGATCCGGTCGTAGATCCATGCCCCAATCACACACAACACATGGAAGGTCGCAATGAAAACAAAAGCAGCGTTGACCCTTGCAGCAGCCCTGATTCTCCTTTCGTCAGTCGGAGCAGCAAACTGGGCATCGGGTGCAGCAATCAGCTGCTGACAACTCAGCAGCGGTACACGAACGGCTGACCCTCCAACCCTCACCCCCACCGCCGCCTCTACGGTCATAGCTGGCAGGTGTGGACCCGATACTGCCTCTGCGGTCGTAGTGGACAGGTATGGACCTGATACCGCCTCTGCGGTCATAGCGGACAGGTGTGGACCTGATACGGCACAACTCAGTTGTGCAATAATACACATTCGTATCACCAATCGCAAAGGGTCGGTGTAATTTCATAAAATACAACGAATTGGCGTGATCCGAAAACCCCCAAAGAGGAGTAAATACACTCAAACAGGTGTGTGGCGGAGATCTACATCAAATTTTGGCCAAACCAAGCAAAGGCCCCCAAGGACTTGTCTAACATGGTGGTGAATATCGTTGATCCAGAGGGGAAAGAGTTTCAGAGGGTCGTTCTCTCCGGCAAAGCCCCCGATGACACCGGGTGGCTTTTGCACCACGAGATACTGGAAATCCTCCGGAGCGGCAAAGGGAAACGGCTTCTCATAGACATCACGGCCGTCCAGGGACGCTCAAGCATCGTCGATGCCATATATCAAGCTGAGACTGTGAGAGGCGAAGATCATATCCAGAGTCACCGGCTTGCCGTGCTCGAGCTTCTCGAAAATCAGAGCAATGCCCGGGATGAAGAAGTGGTGCTGGCCAATCGGGGAATTCCGGTGAGGTTCTTTTTCAGCGAAGCCGGAGCAATGGAGTGGCTCGGGGAGTAGCGGGCCGAGAGCAGAGCTGAAGCGCGGATACCACAAAATGCAACCCTTGTCAGCGCAGGACACGTTTTCTGTGTGGTTCAGGAAACTCAACCAACGGGAACAGAGCGCGACACTGCGGTACATCAGAGATCACTATTTTTCCAGACCCTCTCCCCCGTTCACCATGGAAACCACGAAACCGCCGGCAGCAAACTTTCTCGCCGATCCAGGTGAACAGCAACCTGTCTGCCCAACGTGCAAGCGTAAATACTAGTTACCCTCCCACCATCTCTTGTTGCGAACGAGGGAGTACAGTCCACGTCACAACAAGGATCCTCCGGGTTTTTCGCTAGCATACGAGTATCGGGACGGCACGTTCAATCTCTAGGCTGGAACGCTACCAGGGCGCCGTTTCGCTCCACCAGCTCGCGTATTCTTTCTTCCGCGCTGCGGTTCACTTCCTCAAGCATCCCTGAACTCTCCGCTTTCTCGCGCGCAATGGACTGGAGAGTTGTCACTACGTTGGTGCGGTCTTCCTCCGTCAGGCGGTTCCACCATCCGTTCTCATCACGCAGCACGGCAAACGAATCCATCTGCATCGACAGCACTTCTGGCCGGGGCAACCGCGCCGTCACGCTGAGAGGCGAAGGTGTGACATCAATCGCAAACGGCTTCGTGAGATCGTAGCCCGCCTTCGCGGTAAAGACTCCGCGGACACGAAGGGTTTTTGTGCTCCCGAGCCACGTGTGCGACCATTCGTGGTCCACCATCAGCGGGCGGGAGATCGTGGCAACTTCGAGGATGGGAGAGGTCTGCTCGATGATCACGGTTTCGTTGATGGTCACACGCGGGGTCACCTGGAAGAGCGACCGGAATCCGTCTGCCGCGGCGTGCGCAAGTCTCGTGGGCGCCTGGATGAGCAGACGATAAGCTGTGAATGTCCCGCCGATAAACAGCAGAATTCCCAGGATACCTATGATGGTGACCGCACGGAAGCCTTTCGATTCCGGACCGGACGGATTCATCACTTCCCTCCCAGGGACCGGAGTCCGGCGAGGCCGAGCGCAATTGCGCCGACCGCAGTTCCCATGATCGGCGTCGGTACGGCGGCAAGAACACCCAGCGCGGCTGCCACACCAAATGCTTTCCCGGCGGAATCCTTCTTCAACAGTTTCTGGATCAAGAATGTCGGGATTGCAACTGCGAGGAAGCACGCCGGGATCGTCACGATCCATGCTATCGCCGCCATGTCGGGGAGCGTCCAGAGCGCATCTATGACGATCAGGAGGAGTGCTGACACTGGGTGGATGAGCGGCGCGTTTCCAGAAGCAGCGGCGGCTGGTCCTTTCTGTTCAGTGCCTTTTGGAGGAATTTCCGGTAGGGATGTCACGAAATACCTCGTCGGTTCTACTGATGCCTTGAGCTATGCTCAAATGATACGCCCGGGAAGGGGGATTGTCAAGCAACGGATTCCGCTACGTCCTGAGTCCTTGAACGTTGGACCCGAACGTTGTGAACAAGGCATCGATATTCAGTCTTCGACAACAGCGCGCGGCTTCAGCCCCTGCGATTGGAGAAATTCATCTATGTCATCCTCCGGGAAGAAGCCTTCGTGGCGCATCAGTTCCCTTCCGCTCGCATCCAGGAACACCTGTGTAGGAATGAGCCGGATTTTGTACTTCACAGCGTACTCTCGCTGGTCATCCTTCCAGACATCATAGAAGATGACTTGAAGCTGGTCCCCGAATTTGTCCTCCACTGCTTTCATGACCGGCTGCATCCTGCGGCAGGGAACGCACTTTACGGAGCCCAGTTCAACGAACGTGATCCGGGGGGCGGGCGACTGTCCGGAATCTTTCTTGGTTTGTGCTGTGAGCGGTTCGATGAATACGGCGCATACGCTCAGGAAAACGATCAGCGATTTCATGGCAATCTCCCTGAGTGACATTCAATTGTTGGAGTGCTTCAATTGTTTTCTACTTCTTCGAGGTCAGGATGGAGCTTGTCTTCCAAGAGCCCCCCTGAGCGCTATAAAACCCAAGAGCCCGGCGAGGAAAGAAGCGATCAGAATCGCGATCTTGGATTGCTGCACGATGACAGCATCTTGGAACGCAAGCAAAGTTATGAAAATCGACATCGTGAATCCAACTCCGGCAAGTATCGATACTGCGGCGATATGCTTCCACTTCAAGTCGCCCGGCAAAGCCAGTATCTTCAACCTGGCCCCAGCGAGCGAAAACAGCGTGATGCCAATCGGCTTCCCGAGCATCAAACCAAGCGCAATGCCGATACTGTTGGGTTGCAGCAACGTGGCGTACCAGCCGGGTGCAATCGTCAGACTCGTATTGGCCAGTGCAAACAATGGCAGGATAACAAATGCCACGGGATAGTGCAAGTAATGCTGCAGGCGATACGAAGGGGACGTTTCATCTCCTTTGCCGAAGGGTATGAGAAATGCAAGGACAACACCGGTTATCGTGGCATGAATCCCCGAAAGGTGAATGACGTGCCACAGAATGACGCCACCGACCAGATAGACAGCCAGATTGTTGATCTTCAGCCGATTGCACGCGAAGAGCACGGCCACGATGAACAGTGCAATTGACAGATGGATCATGGAGAGGCTGCCTGTGTAGAAGACCGCGATGACAATAATCGCCCCGAGATCGTCGATGATTGCCAGCGCGGTCAGAAACACTTTCAGACTGAGCGGAACACGGGTGCCAAGAAGGGACAGTACTCCCAGCGCAAAAGCGATATCCGTAGCCATCGGAATGCCCACGCCCGCCTGGGCACTCGTTCCGGCATTCATGGAGTAGTGCACTAGCGCCGGCACCATCATGCCGCCAATCGCTGCGACGATCGGCAACAGCGCTTTGCGTGGTTGCGAGAGCTCACCTGCGTAAATTTCACGCTCTATCTCGAGGCCGACCAGGAGAAAGAATACTGTCATCAAACCGTCGTTGATCCAGTAGGCTATGTTGTGGCCAAAGAACGGGGTTTGCCAGATCGATGAGTACAGTGCCACCAGAGGGGAATTCGCCAGTGTCAGTGAGACCACTGTGCTTGCGATAAGAATCATCCCCGACGCTTTTTCGGTCTTGAAAAACTCAGTGAAGAGTCTTGTCATCATGGGCGCTCGCCTGCCATGCATCTTCTCTCCGTATGAAACAGCGTAGTATGAATATTACTCGAAAGAGCTGGGATTTCCGAGGGCATCCCTGTTTGTCCGACCGACGCTTCAAAACAGCCCAAGTACTTTTCCCAGCAGCATAAGAACACTTAGACCGATCACCACGAGCACAAAAAGGGGCTGCCACGTCAATCCTCGTTCCTCACCTTTGTGGCCTGGAGGTGTGGCCTTCTGAGATACGGGAGACGATTTCTCCGGTGATCGGGATTCAATGACTGGATCAGCAGTCTGCAATCCTTCAGTAGTCTCGCGATGGTTCTTGCGTTTGTTTGACATGATGCACTCCTCGTGTATTGAGCACTCCGGCACAGAGGATCAACGCCGCACGGACAACAACGCACGCAGCGGTAGACCTCCGGGCACATGAGGCCAGTTGTACTACATTGGCATGCTTTCTTTTACCGGATACTCAATAATGAGGAGGGGCCCTGTCAGAACAGGACACCGGGCAAGCAGTGAGAAGCGGAGAGGAAAAACAGGTGTAGGAAACTACTTGAAATTCTTCGACGTGCTCGAATTGCGGTACATCCACAGCGTAGAGGGGTGAAACGACAACAGACTTGACCAGAGGAATATGCCGGCATTCCGTGATTGTCGGGTGAACCGGATCTGTAGCCTTCCCCTGGAAGTGGTCTACCGCGTTGTTTCCAGTTCCGATAATCGGGAAAGCGGCGCCGGAAAGATGCCCGTACATTCCTCCAAGGTAGAGGAGTGCAAGCATCACTATCGCCATGATTCGCACGGTTTTCACAGACTCGTTATCATTCCATTGTTCACAGTTCAAGTAGAGTTATTGCCGGGAAAATGTCAAGGCCAATCGTAGTCTCCCACAGATGGCGAGTCGGACATCCGCTGGGCGCTCAGTTCCTACTCCGGGTCTGCCCTTTTCGGATTGCGCACGACTTTTCACCGAGGATCGATGTCTCGCCAGAACACTCTTCACAGGCTATTCTGGACGCTCAATTCTTACCCGCAGTCTCTCGATTATATCGGCCGTCGAAGGAAGTGCCGGACGGTAGTATCTGCACGACGGCTTTGATGGAACCGTGGGAGATTCCATACCAAAAAGGTCACGACCATCCACGAGAATCGTTGGGGAACCGAACCCGGAGCGAGGGTCTCCGGCCTGACTAAGCAGCTCCAGGTCGACCTCGATGGGCGTGACAGTCTTGCCGAGCACACGAAGAGCTTCTTCCAATCTCTGGCGCATGACCGGCGCATGCGGACACCCCTTGAAGGCAAGAAATTCAACGGCGATGTCCCTCATACCAATCCTTTCGTCCGGCACGAATCGCACTCAAACTGCAGTGTCGTGTGATTGATATCATACTTGTCGTGTAAGCATCGTTCAATCTCAGCGCGTATAGAGGCCGTACGGCTCACTGGGAGATCATCCACATCAATATGCGCCTCAAAATGCGTTTCAGTATCGTTCATCTTCCACAGGTGCACGTGGTGAATGTTCATCACGCCCGGAATTGCCTCGACTGTTTGCTGTACCACGTTGATGTCAATATCGGGGGGCGTGGACATCATAATGACGTCAACCGATTCCTTGACAATCTCATACGTCTCTTTGAGGATGTACAGAGAAATCAGAATCGTAAGCGCCGGGTCGATCCATGTGATGTCGAGGATCATGATAAAGACAGCGCCGATGATGACCGCAAGACTGGAGACGGCGTCGCTTAAAAGATGGAAGTAGGCGGCGCGTATGTTGATGTTGTCCTTGGACCCTCTCTTGAGCAGCATGGTTCCGGCAACATTAGCTACCAAACCCACGACCGCAACAACAAGCATGAGGTTTCCGGTGATCGGAGTCGGGTTGGAGAACCTTCCGATCGCCTCCTTGATAAGGAAAAAACTGATGATAATCAGCGTGCTTGCATTGATGATCGCCGCCAGAATTTCAGCTCGTTTGAGGCCGAAGGTGTATCTCAGGGTCCGCGGCCGTTTGCTCAGCCGGATCGCAATGTAGCTGACGATGATCGCGATGCCGTCGCTGAAGTTGTGCATCGCATCAGACAAAAGCGAAAGACTTCCGGAAACAATCCCGCCCACAACCTCAATGACGGTGACAAGGAAGTTCAGGAGCATCGTGATGAGGAGGTTCTTCGTCAACAGATTGCCCGACTCTGTCTGAGTGTGATGATTTGCCATTTCTTACCTTCGTGCGTAGTGTATTACGCACCGAGAGATGCTGACGCGTTGAACGCGAACACTGTCGGCGCAGTCGGCGTTAAGCGGGACCTCGGCCTACCCTCCACACCTCGTCTACCATCAGACGGAGGTTTGGCTTGGTTTCTCGAACGCGGTGGCGACCTTCTTCATTGCCTCTTCGGTCGGCAAATTACGAAGGTCGAGCGGAATAACCTGTTTGTCGAAATCCACGCCAACCGCGGCCAGTGCCTCCTTGTACATCTTACGCTGCATCTTCGGATCGCAGCCGCCGACGACGTAGGTCACGCCAGGTTTGGCCACGTCTTGCCAGAAGCGATCGCCATCGTCGACGCACAGTTGTGGATGAACAATAGTATATTCCACATCCAGCTCGTTGCGAACATAGTTGACAAGGCTCCAGACGTTCAACTGGGAAAAACCCGGGCAATCCCCCCGGCACATGCACTGCACAAAGCGTGGCAACTGTTTCTGTTCAGACATGATTCACTCCTTGAAGGTGTAAGTCATTCGGTTGGTGGGTACTGCTGTCGCAGCTCCTTGATGACGAGTTTGATCGCCCTACGATCTGGGAACGAGATCGCGCCCACCGGGCACTGGAAACGGCAACTTTCACAATACACTTCGCAGCAATACGGGTCGGCAACGACCACCCGTCCAGATTTTTCACTGTACGCATACGTATCGTGCTTGCATGCCTTGACGCATATGTCGCAACTGCTGCAGAGTTCCTCGTCAATCGTCGGATACCAGGGAATTAGCTTGCGTGGAATACCCAGGTAATCCTTGTAGACCGCTGTCTCTGCCACGTAGCTAGTCCTTTCTTGCTTAGAAGAAGAGTCCCATTAGCTCAGCGCGCACATAGGATCGGCGCTCCGCCAGCACTCAATAGTTGTGATCCTGAGGCCACAGTGCCCCGACTGTTTATGCATCACTGTGTTCATGCGATAGTCGATCGCCGTGAACGGGCAACGACGTCCTTGACATGCGAGCATCTAGTCTGGGGACGAAAACAGTGTTATCTTCTTCAACAGTTGTCACACCATCCGGTCGACAGTTGCCGCTGCTTATTTACGGTAGATGAACTCCACACTCTGCGCATGAACCACCAGAACTGTTATTACAATTCCGACGATGCCAAGATCGAAGAGGCTGTACGTAGATGAGCTCTCACACACATCTCAACTTCGCATAGAGCGGCTCCAGCGCCTTGCGGTAGTATTCCCGGATCGAATCCTCGCAAGAGGCCAGTGGGCGTACGGGGATGAGATCCATCACCTGCGCCGCTGTGAGCCCGGATTCGAATAGCGTTCGTCGCGCACCGTTCGCCATAACCGACACCGCACGTGTTGCATCGGCTTCCGGGAGGCCGAACTCCATCCCCAGCCGCTTCAGTTCTTCAAGTTGGAACCAGAGGTAGGTCGGACCCATCGCCGCAATCACCGCATATGCCTCGAGGTGGGATTCCGGAACCTCGGGCGCGCTACCCAGGACTCCAAAGAACTCACGCATCGCGTTGCGTTCTGCTTCCGATATTTCCTGTGCGAAGCAGAACGGGTTATACCCCTGGCCGATGACGGATGGGGCATTGGGAATCATCCGGATGATCCTCCCAAACCCGCCAAGCGCCTCTGTCATGGCAGCAATCGTGACTTTGGGCGCCAGCGATACCAAGATCGAAGTCCTTCTCAGGTGAGGGAGGAGCGAAGGCAGCACTGCTTTGTACGCGGGAGGATGAATGGCCAGGAAAACGAGAGACGCTTTAGACACCTCTGCAACGTCTCCCTCACGCATCGGCAATCCAGGCAGGGACAGCTTCAGCAATTCCCTTGCCTCGGGAGCCGGATCAGCAACAATGATTTCCGAGAATTGTACTCCACCGCGCCGGAACCCCTCAAGCAAGATGCGCGCTACGCGTCCCCCACCGACAAATCCTATTGAAAGGCTGTTCATGATTTCTGTCTCCGGAGAAGAATCAATAGTTGAACTCATTTCCCATACTTTGTGCGAAGCTCGCGGAGCGTTTGGACAAATTGCTCCATATCCGGAAATCGAATTGCCCCGGGAGCGCATTTCGTCTCGCACTGACTGCAGCCGACGGTGCATTTATAGGGTAATACGACACGCGTCTGCGCGTCGACCAACGCGTACACGCTGTTGGGGCAGAAGTCGATGCAAATCCCGCAGTTTGTGCACAAATGCTCATCGATCGTCGGAAACCACGAGATTTCTTCCCGCGGGATGCTGTCATTCATTCCTTCTGACATTATATGCACTCCTTCATGCTCTGAATGTCTGTTATTTATTCCTTTCCCCTATTGGGACACCTCATGCCACATCCTGAGGAAGGGGAATTCAGCGAATGTGGTTCTCACACTTCTTGATCCAATGGGTTTTGCTCGACATGCACCCGCCGTGAAGGACCTCCTGAGCCATACATCAGAATGCCGTATAGATGTAATACACGCCGGCCAGGATGACAAGTACCCCTGCAACCCGCTTCAGATATGTTGCACCCTTTGACTGTTCCGTCCATTTGAGATACTTCTGCACCGTTCCTGCAGCACCTCCGGCTCCCACAATCACAGCGCAGTGCCCCACTCCAAATGCGGCGACAAGAGAGAACGCCTGCAGCATGCTTGCCGTGGCCACACTGAAGGCTACGCCGAGCACCGGCGCCATATAGGCAAAGGTACAGGGACCCAGGCCGATTCCAAAAATGAGGCCTAACAAGAGGGCCCCTTTCCAGCCTCGAGCAAACGACGTCCGGGGGACGATCCCACCCCACGGCAGATTAATCACATCCATGAGGTAAAGGCCCACGACAAAGAACACACCGGCGACAATGAAGTTGCCCCACATCCCGACGTCACCCATCATCCTGCCAATGGATGCGGTGATCGCTCCAATCAATCCGATGGTGATGAGAATCCCGATCGCGAACACGAAAGAGAGCAGGTATGATCGTTTCACTCCTTCCTGTCCCTGACTGCTGATATAACCGATAACCAGCGGAATGCTTGAGAGATGACAAGGGCTGAGAATAATGCTGAGAACGCCCCATCCAACTGCAGCAAGAAGAGCGATCCCGAATGTCTCGCTCATCGCCATCGTCAGCCACGTGAAGAGCTCATCGAGCATGGCTCAACCCCCGACGCGGATTTGCAGGCCGCGCTTCTGGAGAAGTTTGTCGATTTCTGCCTCAGGGAAGAATCCCTCATGCCGGAAGAACTCCTTGCCGTCCTTACCAAGGAAAACTTGCGTCGGAATGACTCGTATGCCGTACTTTTCCGCATACTGCCGTTGATCGGGCTGCCACACATCGTAGAACACCACATTGACCTGCTTTCCATACTTCTCCCCGATGGCCTTCATGACCGGCTGCATCTGTCGGCAGGGGATGCATTTGACCGATCCTAACTCGACAAATGTCACGAGTGGCGGTGCATCTTTGACCGCATTGTTTGACTGGGTACTGCTCTCTCTCGATTGAGCCAACATACTTGCCACAGCCAGAACGCTCACGGCAACCATGAACACGAGAACTCGATTATGCTGGTGCATTGCTCTGTTCCTTCAGCCATTGTAAGAGTTGTGAATCTTTGGGTATAGTTCCGACGCTCTTCAGTTCGCCGTCGATAACCAGTCCGGGTGTCATCATGATCCCATAGGAGATGATCTCATCGAGATCGGTGATCTTGATGAGATCAAAGTCAAGCCCGTGCGCGACCTTCAATGCCAACAGTCGTTGTTCGAGCACCTTGCACTTTGAACAGCCTGATCCGAGCACCTTGATGGTCTTCATGGCATTGTCGCTTATAACAATTCGCCGAACAACCACCCGGCGACCACCGAGAGCACCATGATTGTGAGAATGTAGGCGGGCGCTTGCTTTTTCCCCATGACATTGAACAGCACGATCATACTTGGGAGACTGAGAGCATTACCCGTAAGAAACAGTGTGAGTGCCGGACCACGTCCCATGCCAAGCCCCATCAGTTTCTGTATGATCGGGACTTCGGTGAGAGTGGCGAAATACATGAATGCACCGAACGTCGAAGCAATGGCGTTGGAGAGGATGGTATTCTGCCCCACGAGGCCCGTCACGACTTCCTGTGGGACCACCACTTCGATAATGCCTGCGATAAATACCCCAACAAAGAGATACGGCAAAATCTTTTTCGTCAAATCCCACGTCTCGCGCAGCCATTCGAGGTTGTGTTCTTTCTGAAACTTGAAGAACACAATACCCAGGATCATCGCAACCATGACAACAATCAGAACAGCCTTGAGTATCGGGGCAATCGACAAGCCGAAGACCACGAGGACCGCAAGTTGAAGCAAGAAGAAGAGAAGGATCGTGAAGTTCGAGTAGGGCACATCTCCGGGCATTCCCGCGGCAAATGTGCCGTTCGCATTGTTTCTGTCATGGTCGCGAAAAAGGAATGCCATGAAGAGTCCTGCGATCACCGAGATCACCATTGCAGCGATAAGCCGGCCTACCGCGAAATCCCACCCAAGGACACTGCCCGTCAGAAGGATCGCCGTGATATTGATCGCGGGTCCCGTAAACAGAAAGGCAACTGCAGGGCCAATACCCGCCCCTCGCTTGTAGATACCTGTAAAGAGTGGAAGGATGGTGCAGGAGCAAACGGCCAGAATTCCACCTGAGACACTGGCAATCGGATAGGCAATGTACTTCTTGGTGGTCGGTCCGAGAAGCCGCAACACAGCGTCTTTCTTTACGTACACGGCGATAGTGCCGGCAATAAAGAACGCCGGCACGAGACAGGTCAGCACGTGCAGGCGTGCGTATTCGTGCAGTAGAGCCAGCCCCGCCGAGATCGACTGCAGGACAATAGGTGAATCAATGGGAGCAAAATAGAAGATTGCAAATGCGACCGCAAGCAGTACAAACTTCAGCCACTCTTTCATTCGTTCACCTGCATGTTGGCCGCTACCAGCTCTTTGACTTTCTCCACTGTCGGCACGCCCCCTTGCCATACCAATTTCTCGTCGATGACCAAGCCCGGTGTTCGCATCACCCCGTATGAAGCCATACCGTTGAGGTCGGTCACCTTTTCCACGCTGGCCTGAACATTGAGTTGAGCGAGCGCATCAAGTGTGCGCCGCTCCAGTGTGCGGCAGTTTGAACAGCCGGGTCCAAGTACTTTGATTGTCATGGGAAATTCGTCCTTTTGTTATGCTTCCTGTAATGCTTCTGCCTTCTTTGCGAAATCCTGTCGTGCAATGGCCGCAACGATGTCGAGCAGTTCAAAGATACGGACGTCCGCGACCTTGAAGTTGACACGCAATCCTTCCTTCCAGGAGAGCAGAATGCCCGCCTGGACAAGAATTTTCAGGTGGCGCGAGAGATTGGATTGTTCAAGTCCGAGGACTGGAGCGATTTCGCAGTTGCACTGAGAGCCGTTGCGGAGGGATTCCAGAATTCGGACCCTGTTTGGATGTGCCAGTGCTTCAAGGATCTCGCTTTTCAACTCTGCGGCAGTGGTCTCCATCGGATGAGACTCCATGATTAATTTATTATATGAGCATGTATGCATATAGTGTGCCACACAATTTCGCCCGAAACGACCCTAAAAAAAAGGCCCCTCAAGGGATGGTACTTCTCAAGAACTGGAAAGAGGTTACCAGATTCGAAAAATGCCTGGCAGCAGCAAATCTCCCTTATGCGGTTTCACCGGCAAGGAATCTTCTCTTGAAGCGAAGCGCCACGTTCACGAGCAATATCAGTACCGGCACCTCCACCAAAGGGCCGATGACAGTTGCGAATGCGGCTTGAGAGTTTATCCCGAACACGGCGACAGCCACTGCAATGGCCAGCTCGAAGTCGTTACTCCCGGCCGTGAAAGAAACGGTTGTCGTCTTTTCATAGCTATATCCCATTCTCTTTGCAACAAAGAAGGTAACGAAGAACATACCGGCGAAGTAGAACAAGTACGGAATGGCCACTCGGACGACATCAAGGGGCAGCTCGACTATTTTTTCGCCTTTGAGCGAAAACATAACAAAGATGGTGAAGAGTAGCGCAATTGGTGTGAGTATAGAGATCTTTGGAACGAATATCTTGTGATACCACTCCTTGTCCCTCGCTTTAATTAGTGTCGCACGGGTAATCATTCCTCCGAAGAATGGTATGCCGAGATAAATGAGCACAGTAATTGCGATTTCCCGTATAGAAATTTCTACTAGGGCTCCCTTGAATCCGAATAGCGGAGGAAGGACCGTTATGAACACATACGCATACACTGAATAGAGAAACACCTGAAAAATCGCATTGAAGGCAACGAGACCCGCTGCGAGTTCCGAATCGCCTTTTGCCAGGTCGTTCCACACCAAGACCATTGCAATACAGCGGGCAAGTCCCACCAAAATGACACCTATCATCATCTCTGGTTTATCCGGCAAGAAGATCATTGCCAGGAAAAACATTACCAGCGGCCCGACAATCCAATTTTGCACTAATGATAGTGAAAGCAGCTTTACATTCTTAAAAACGACCGGAAGCTCTTCATATCTCACCTTCGCAAGGGGGGGATACATCATCAAAATCAATCCGACTGCAATTGGAATGTTGGTTGTCCCAGAACTCAGCGAATCCCAAAAACCGGCAATGCCCGGAAAGACTGATCCGGCAGCCACACCTAAGAACATGGTGGCAAAGATCCATAGCGTCAAATACCTGTCAAAAAATGACAATTCCTTTGATACTTTTGCCATAGTGTCACCTTCACGTCGTTGTTCGAATGTCCGTATAGAAGGAGTGCATGTCTCGTTCTATTTCATCCCGCACCTTTCTGAAGACAGAAAGGATCTCTTCATCCGTTCCGGTCGCATCTGCCGGGTCTTCAAACCCAATGTGCAATCGCTTTCCCACTTTACCCATAAACACCGGGCAGGTTTCCTGCGCATTATCGCACACGGTAATGACATAGTCAAATGAATCACGTACGAATTGGTCCACCATTTTCGGATGGTGTCCCGAAAGATCAATGCCGACTTCCTTCATCACTTGAATTGCTTTGGGGTGGACTTGCTTTGAAGGATTTGTGCCCGCCGAATACACTTCCAAATCGGAATCAAAAGACTTCACAAACCCTTCTGCCATCTGACTCCGGCACGAGTTACCCGTGCAGAGAATGAGAATCTTCCCCTTCATTTCGTGTACCTGCAATAGTAGATCATACAGTTGGCTCTTCTGCATAACTGTATGTTTCATTCTTGAACAGCTCCCCAGCTGTACGTTTGACCATCGCAAGTCCCTTGATCTCCGTTTCCAGCAAGGGCATTACTGCCATGGGTAGGTGGAAGCGCGTTCTGATTTCCATGAGGTATTTTGCCTGCATTGCCTGTCGGCGAGCGAAGTACTCGTTCGTGCAGTATTCGGCTGATAGGACCTGATTTGCCACAACGAACTGGGTTGGAATTCCCGCAGCCTTCAAATCGAGCATTGCACGGTATGCCTCCACCACCGGCGTCGATTCCGGATAAATGACGAAGGCAAATACTGAGCGCTCGGGGTCTTTCATCCGTGCAATAATGCGATCGAATCGTTGCTGTGTCTCCGACTTTGCTGTGGCGCTCCTGTCCGTTGTTGTCACCATCAAGCTGACTTGATCGCTGTAGTCAAACGGGAGTTCAAGCAGACGGAGGGTGTGTCCGGTAGGAGCCGTATCGAACACGACAACATCAAACTCCTCGCTCTCGACATAGTGCATAAACTTGTCGAAGGCCGCCATTTCTTCGGTGCAGGGAGACTCCAGTTCCTCCCGAATGGCTAGGAGCATGTCTGGCGAGTACTTTGACTGCGCGTCAGCAAGAATGCGCCGCTTATACTCTTCCGTCGCTTTTCGTTGATCGATGATCGTCGCAACAAGGTTCTTGACACCGTTCACCGGCTGGATGGTGTCCCCGACATGCTGCGAAAGCACTTCGCCAATATGTGAGGCTGGGTCAGTAGTCAGCAAGAGCGTTTTGTAACCCTCTGAGGCGAGCTGAACTGCTGCAGCACACGATATCGTTGTCTTACCGACGCCTCCTTTGCCCGTGAAGAAAATAGCTTTTGTTAAGCCGTTGGGCCGCATGAGTTCAAGAATATTGTCGGCAACGAGGGGCGGCGGGGCTTTCGCAACATTTCCTGCCGAACGATGCAGACGATATGAATCGGCTCCTTCCGTAGGAGAGAATAGATCCCGCCCAATGTTACGGAGAGCATCGAACCCCTTGATTTCACCGTCCCGCTGTAGCATGCGGCGTTGTGGTACCGGAAAGAGTGTCGTGATTTCTGCAAGATGCTTCTGTTGCATCTCGAACCGCTTCTTGAAGAACGGATGTTCACAGACTTCCTTCGGAAGAATACCATTCACTATCAACTCAATCCTTTTGACGCCGATGGTTGTCAATTCCTCAGATGAGCGCTTTGTTTCAAAGAGCGACGTTGCTTCAGGTTGTAGTACAAAGATGAATGTGGTACGTTCCGGATCACCGAGGAGACGGGTCGCTTCATCGTATTTCACTTTGTTTTCCTGAATCGATGCTACAGGTCCGATGCAGGTGTTGCCGCCACCCTTGGCGCTCTCTTCGATGTGTTTGCTCCAATCCACAGGAAGCTCAAGCAAACGGATGGTGTGTCCCGTGGGAGCGGTATCGAAGATGACCACATCATAGCTTTCGCCTTTGCCTTCCTTTTCCGCAACCATGAAATCAACAAAGCGGTCGAACGAGGCGATTTCCGTTGTGCAGGGAGAGTTGAATTGCTCCTCCAGCACCTTCATCACATCAATCGGCATCACCTCACGCATGGGAGCGAGGATGCGTTCCCGGTATTCCTGAGTAGATATGTCCGGATCGATTTCCATGCCCCAAAGGTTCGGAATACCGAGTGGGGTGATTTTGTGTCCGATTTCCGTTTCGAAAACATCGGCAAGATTGGATGCGGGATCAGTTGTGATGATCAGCGTCTTCAGACCGTTCTCGGCATAATGCACTGCAGTCGCACAAGCCATCGTGGTCTTGCCTACGCCGCCTTTGCCTGAAAAAAACAAATAGCGTGTCTGTATCATCTCACTCTCTCCTTGATTGCCAGTCTCAGTTCATCATAGGTCGGATAGGACTTTTGCTTGACAATCTTCCCGTTGAGCATGGTGATCGGCAGAACCGAAACGCCTTCGCGTTTCAAGAGTGTGAGAACATCAGGGACCTGCATGAACTTCTGTCCCTGCTGGCTCAGTAGATAGCGCTCGACCTCCAGCGTACCCTCCAATTCTTTCTTGAGTTTCAGAATCGCTTCGTTGATATCAAGCAGGGCAGGATCAATGGCCGGACCACACATCCCACCCGGACAGCACATCGGCGGGTCGAAAATCTCAAGAGTCATAAGAGCGTTTGCCGTGTTCGTATTCATAAATCGTTCTCCATCCTATGTATTGAGTATTGACAGTCGTGGTCCACAGCCTGCCGTTTGTGCAGGAAGCCCAGCTCGCCGCGCAGTTTGAAGCGACAACCGATGAATTGGTGTTCAGTTGACAGCGTACCCATGATCACAAGCTTTCACATTCTCCAGTCGCCACCTGGAGTGCAGAAGCTCATAACGCACATACCTCCCCATCAACTATCTTCACAGATCGATCGGACAATCTTGCCAAACTCGGGTCATGAGTGACGAGCACAATCGTCTTTCCTTCTCTATGCACTTCCTTAAGAACATCTATTACCTCCGAAGCTGTGACAGGATCAAGGTTACCCGTGGGCTCGTCTGCCAGTATCAATTGCGGTTCCTTGATCAACGCCCTAGCCAAAGCAACACGCTGTTGTTGCCCAACGCTCAATTCGCTCGGAAGATGTTCCAGACGATCCGATAGTTTCATTCCCTCCACAATGCGCAGAATGTCTTTACCGTTCCTTCCATTTCTCGCAGACAGATCCAAAGATATTCTCACATTATCATACACATTGAGATAGGGCAGCAAATTGAACGTTTGAAAAACAAAACCAATTGTCTTTCCTCGCCAATCGGCTCGTTTCGTTGAATTCCAGTCATAGATTGGTTCATTATTCCAGAACACTTTGCCAGACGTGGGAGAACTCATGCCGCCGAGCGCCAGGAGCAGCGTGCTCTTCCCAGAACCACTCGGACCGATGATGCTCAAGAATTCACCTCTTTGTATTTCCAGAGAAATGTTTTTGAGCGCTTGGACGTCCTTGTGTCTGCCGGCAAAGACCTTACTCATATTCTCGACTCGTATCATCAGGTCATTCCTCCTGCATAATAACATGGGGGTCGACTTTGGTCGCTCTGACGATAGGCCAGATGCTCGCCGTGAGAGAAACGAGCACAGAGAGAACCAACCCGTACAGGGCCAACATCGGCATTGGCAAAACCGGAATCTCAGCCAGCCTGGGGCCCAAAACAACGGCTATTAATGTCCCCAAAATGTACCCCAGGACTCCGCCTGCAATACCGATGAAAAGAGACTTCAGCAAGAATAGTCTGACGATCCAACCCGGTCTTGCGCCCATGGCCATCAGAATGCCTATTTCACGACGACGTTCGTACACATTGGCAAACATGTAATTTGCGATGCTGGCGCCACCGATGACAACGATGATGATCAACAAAAGGAGAGACAAATTGTTCATCATCTTGTTCGTGTTAATCTGCGTGCTGACGATTTGCGTGATCGTGACAACTTTGGCGTCTGGCAACAACTTGTTCAACTTCTGGATCAGACCCTTGGAAATCTCCGAACAGCAACCGACGATTTCAATGACATTCAACACCGCTTTGCGGTTGCTCAGTCCCTGGACGGTGTAGAGATGGGCGAAAATTCTGTTGTCATCCACTGTGCCTGTCACTGGCAGGACCGCATCAACGACAAATGCTCGATTCAACAGGCGGAGCGAATCTCCTGACTGCAGCTTGAGCGTCTGTGCTATGTCACCTCCGACCAGAACGGCATCTTCCGCCAAATCATCGACCACGCGTTTTCGCACTTGCGTCTTCTTTGAATCGGTGAGACCCGGAATGTTGGGCACCGTGCCGCATCCCTCCGGCCTGGAGAAGACTCCTAATGTTCCTTGCCATGTCGCCTTGGATTTGAATTCGTTTTTCGGCAGAATCCCGGTCAATACTGTCTGTTGCCCAGCCACTTCGACCGGGATGCTCAGCTTCGGAGACAAATTGTCGAGCCCCTGAATATCCGAATTGACGAGAACGTCTACATAATTTTCCGGTATCTCGTCCTCTTGAAAATCGGCACTGTAATAATCTTGGACTGTGGCCGATTTCGGCAAGATGAGGACGTTTGCCCCCAACGCGTCCAATTCCCTGGAAACAGCTTTTTCTGAGTAAACACTAATGTTTTTGATGCCCACAATAACTGCAATACCCAGAGTAATGGCGGTCAAACTGGACACCAATTGGTTGCTACGTTGAAAGGTTTCTTTAAAGACTAATCTGTTAAGTTTCATGTGTCATCGTTCCTATTTGGGGCAGCAACCACCGCCGGAACATGAGACCAGACAGGTAATCAGAGTGTCTTTGGTAATTTTTCCCGAATAGACACCGCCAATCTTCCCCGGGGGGACTATGACCACCGTGGCAGCTTCTTTCATATTCTGATCAACCCTGCATTGTGAAAGGAATTCTTTAATCTCATTGTCGTGAGGATCTTGTCGTATGATGTCCACATAACCCTTGAGACGTTCATCTTTGGACAATTCATAAGCCGCGGCTGACGCTTCAGTATTGAATTTTGTACCTTCGTCCTGCAGGGAAACCAACGCGACTTTCCCGGCCTGAACGGACTTTAGGATATTCATCACCAATTTTGGCACTAGGCACTTTGAAAGTTGTTCATCTGTGACCTTTGCGGGAAATCCGCCTGTAACAGCACCATTTGGTGCAAACACGAGCAGGAGTGGGAGGGGGGCACCCTTAACGCCATACTTTTGAATCACATCTGATTCCTTGTTGTCGGTCGTCAGAGCCACATACGCTTTCATGGCTTTCGGCGACCTTTTTGAAAATGCTCGCACGATCTGCTGCATTTCTTGAAAAGAATTATCCTTCTTTTCGTAGAATAGGATGGCCAGATAATCGCCGTTTTGCTGTGCCTCTGCAATTGCTTTACTCGCCGATACGAGAGCAACGCGTGTCTCCGAAGATGTTTTCGCTATGGCCTGCTTTTGCGTGTTCGACTGGATTGCGGCTTGCACTTGCGAATTTGCATCATCATTCTTCATACAGATCACAAGGATGAGAAGTACGAAGTGCATCCCTAATGTTCCGCGGTAATGTGGGTTCAAGAGATTCTTCATCACCATTTTCTCCCTTTTATGAGCATCCCTTGCCAAGGGAACGAAATGTTGTTTTAGCAGCACGTATTCTGATTGACTTCTTTCTCCATCTCGAGAACGAACTTCCCTACTATCTGCGACAAACGATGAATTGCTTCTCTGTTGACCGCATAACACGACATAGGGCCTTGTTGCGTACGCGTGACCAACTTTGAAGTGACCAGGACTGCCAGGTGTTGTGACACTGTGGCCTGTGCAAGAGGAAGCTCTTTGACAAAATCTCCGCAGCTGCACCCCTTGACGCTGGCAAGTTTCTTGAGGATTGTCACCCTGACAGGATGCGAAAGGCTCTTCGCGAGTGACGCCAGCTCCCTAACAGAGCCGTCAACAAGTTGATCTTTGTGATGCTCCATGTTTCTGCATCCTTTCGGCTGCGCCCATCATCTGGCTAGCGCCCGTCACCCGCAGCACGATTGACGCGCCGCTGCCGAAGCAAAATCAAATCCCAACTCTTGACTGAGCCCGCGGTTGCATTCCTGCAGTGATGCCACCAGGCTCTGCCGGGCCTGAATGTACCGGGCAGTGGCCGGGTGAGTGTTCACACTGCTCTGTAATGCCCGCAACTCGTCGATCTCTTCTTGCGACAGCGCTCCTGTCGATTGCTTGGTCTGCAACTCCGTGGACCGTTCGTTGAAGTGTTTTCGAATCGCACGCAACTCTGGGTCGCCCTGGAATTCAGTTCGGGTTCGTGTAAAAGCATCATACACATCCGATTGTTGTACGGCAGCAATAAAGGCTTCAGCAGCATCGTGAAGTTCAGTATTCAGCATCATCTTCTCCTTGTCATGAACAGCAACCACTTCTTGGCTTTGTCAGCCCAGCAAAATCCAGATTCAGCCGCTCGCTGAGAAACTCGTTTAGTTCCCGAAGCAGGGTGACCAACTCTTCTTGTGCGCTGAAATAGTTCTTGAGCGTCTGGTTCGCCTCTATTGCGCGCTGCAAGTCCTCCATCCGTTGCGCTTCCTCACGTGTGTCGCTTCCGAGTTGCCGCGATAGTTGTATCGTCCGCTGGGCATCCTCATATCGAGCGAGCAGTTCCCGGGCCTGAACGTCGTTCTGGTAGCTCTGCTCCGCTGTACTGTATGCACAGTATTCAGCAGTAGCAACAATGGCAGCGCCAAGCCTTGTGCTGACTTCGCGGGCGCTTACCCTTATCCGAGGTGCTTGTCGTGTGATTTCGTTGTTCATGTATCATTCTCGCCTGTTTGAGTATTGGAGACTTCATCCGCGTCTCGCCGTTCAAGCTCCTGCACAATCCTGCGCTCCGAAAGCTTCCCGCCCGACTGAATGAGCCTGCCGTCAATGGTAACAAACGGGGGCGCCGCTCCCTCCTGGAGAAGCTTCGTGATGTGCTCGAACTCGAACGACTCGGGCGAATACAATTCAACATAAGTTGTTCGTATGGTGCTACCATACCTCGACTGGAGTCGTCGACCAATCAAGTCTGCTGCCGCCTTCCATGTCTTGCTGGGATCGCAGGCTGCTATTGGTAGGCCGAAGATGTGAATTGTGGACATAGCTAGTTCAACTCCAGAGTTGCAGGGATGTTCATCGGCTTGAACACGGAATATGCCGTGCAGGACCCCCGCTTGATCTTCTGGGCGAGAAGCTTCGCATCCCGTTGTGCCACCGGATTGGCCTTGAGTGCTTCAGCTATGGCCTCCAGTAGATGCTTTTGGGCTTCGCTCTTCGGCTCGGTAACGGAATACAGCATCCATAGACCCATCCTGCGGTCTTTGACTAAGCCGGCACGTTTTAGGTATGCGAGATGGCGGGAGACTTTTGTCTGGGAAAAGTGCAGGGTTGCCTCGATATCACATACGCACAGTTCACCGGAGGTCAAGAGGATCCCGTAGATTCGCAAACGAGATTCGTCAGCGAGCGTCTTGAGTGTCGCTGCCAGGTTCTTCATGAGTCGCCTCTGTATGTGCTTACCCAAATATATATATGTGTGTAGACAAATGCAAGTGGATGCCCCAAGATGCTTCAGTCCAAAGGAACAAGCATACCTCTGGCTCAGAACTTCGCCCCTTTGCAGGAGATGCAGACATCACAGTCGGGTGCCGACTGCCGGCAGACTTGGCGGCAAACGTGAGGGTACTCAGCGACTGCGGACGAGACGCCGCGAGGACCGCGGTAAGTGAAGGTGGGCAGGCAAGTGCGACAGATTCGGGGAACCGTGATACATCACGAGTGCACCTCGGACGGTGCACAAAACACACACAGTCTGCATCCTGAACCAGGGGGAAAGCCTAAAAATCGTACTATCATCGCGAGGAAAGCCTGTTCAGCATTCCCCGCGCAGAATCCAGATCTTCAATTGTGTCGATCTCGATACACGCAAGCGAACCGGTATCGACAGCAAAGGGCCTGTGCCCCTTGTCGATAATTCGTTGAAATGCAGCCTCGTAGAACACCTTGACCTTTCCTTCGACTTGAATCATTCGCTCAAGTTCCGCGAACAATTCCTCTGTGGACTTCCGCCCGAACTTTTCGATGCCTATCGATTCGCCGAGCGCGACTTCGGGGTGGACTTCTTTGCCGATTTCCATCACCCTGCCGAGGATATCCACCCGCACTTTGATCTCCTCGTGTCCGAGAGAAACGCCCGTTTTCACCGCAAGGCAGTCTTCATGCCCGGATTCCAGCAGCAGGTCGATGATGTTCCCATCGAAGATGATATCACTGTCGAGCAAGAGGATGCTGTGACCCCGGATGAGGTCCCGTGTCATCCAGAGCGAATAGATATTGTTCGTCGACGCGTAGAGCTCGTTTGAAAGGAACTCCACATTCATCTGTGGAAAAGTCTTCCGGACAAAACGGCGGATGCGCCCCTCCAGGTATCCGGTCACGAGGACCACGTCTTTAATGCCATGGTCCTGCAGATTCTCCAGCGCCCTTCCAAGGATTGTCTTGCCACCCACATCGAGCAGGCACTTTGGAATCTGGTCTGTGAGCGGCCTGAGGCGGGATGCAGTTCCGGCGGCGAGAATGATGGTTTTCATTGTGTTCCGTACAGATTCATGGAGCGGTCTTTCAGGCGTTGCGCAATGATCAGGAAGCCGGCCAGGACGTTTCCCACGCCCGCGATGCCCCAGAAGTAGATGTCCCATCGATTGAGAAATGCACACACCACCATCAGCGAGAATTGCGTGGTAGGGCCCAGGTACGTCCAGAGGCGCATGAGCCACCTTTGCTCACGGGCGAATACCTCTGGGCTGATGTTCAGCACTCTGCCCGTGGTCTTATGATCTGAGGTGAATCGCTGCTGTACCGCCGAATATTTGAGGTAGATCCAGAGAAGCGCCCTCTCCATGAAGTGCCCCCGCCGGCCACGCAGCTGGGCATACCCCTCCTCAAATGCCTTCTGACCGTCCACGAGCACGCTGGTCCGGTTCAACGTGACGTCCAGATAGCGGTTCCGGTAGAAATCGAGGAGGCTGGCTTGAAGCACGTTGCTCACGGCAACGAAAGCTGTCACTAGCCACATGATCAGCGGCTGTGACGAAGCGGAGGCGTATCCGATCCCGATGCCCAGATACGCTGAGAGCGATGAGGTATAATCCGCGAGGCCGTCCAGGATCCTTCCCACCGGTGTCCCGCTCTTCTTCATGCGGGCAAGCTGGCCATCGCTGCAATCGACCACATCGCAGATGATGAACGAGATACCGCCCAGGCACCACGAGAGCGGAGTACCGAAGGCGAAGCACACTCCTCCGAGTATCCCAAAGACCATTGAAACAAACGTGAGCTGGTTTGGAGTAATCGGTGTGGAGTACACCCCCTTCACGAGGAGGAACGCAAGAGGACGATAGAAGATCAGGTCGAGAACTTCTTCAACCGCGGTAGATTTGAGACCTTGCTTGTACTCCTGGACAACGCTCATCGGGAGTCCATCAGGCGTAGAATGCCTTTATGGCATTGATGACCAGGCGGTTTTCTTCCTGCGTACCAAGGGTGATCCGCACGTGGGAGTTCAGGAGCGGTTCGCTCATGAACTTGATGATCAGGCCGCGCTCCTTCATATGCGCCTGGAGGCGTTCCTTATCGGCCAGGGGGAACTCCGCGAGGACGAAGTTCGCGTCGGACTTGAACATGCGCCACCCGGGGATCCGCCCCACTTCGGCGTAGTAGGCCTCTTTGTCCTCGGACATCTTCCGGGCGATTTCGTTGTAGTAATCGGGGGAATCCAGGGCCGCTATGGCGACTTCCTCAGACACCCTGTGGAAGCCGAGATAGCGGTTCATGTACTTCGCGAGCGTCGTGAGATTCTTACCGAGCAGACCGAATCCGATTCGCATACCGGCAAGTGCGTAGTACTTCGAAAATGTCCGGATCACGAGCAGATTCGGGTTTTCTTCGACCAGGCCTTTCACATAGTCGGTCTTCCCGTGATACGTGTACGCCTCATCCATGACCACCACCGAGGCGCGAAAATCCTTGAGCACCGAACGCAGATCGGTAAGCGCGAGCGAATTACCGGTCGGATTGTTGGGTGTGCTGATGAACACCACGGACGGCCTCTCGCGCACATAGACCTTTCGCATTCCTTGCAGATCGTATTCGAACCGGTCCGCCAGGATGTTCATGGGATATTCCACACTTTCGCCGCCGACCTCCGATGCGATCAGTTTGTAGTACCACCAGGAGTAGGCGGGGACCATGAGTGTCGCCTTGTTCTCCAAATAACACCGGATTGTCTGCTTGAGGATGTTTTCAGCGCCGTAGCCAAGGATGATGCGATCCTCGGGAATCCCGAAATCCCGGGCGAGACGATCGGAAAGGAGGCTCTTGAACCCTTTGGTATACGCGCGGTCATACCAGCTCAGTTTCGTGAGGTCCGCCTTCCGGAGGGCTTCGAAGCACGCAGGTGCGGGCCCGTAGTTGTTCTCATTGCGATCAAGGAAGATCATTTGCCGCTCCAGGGTTTTCCAAGGTATAAGAATGGGCAACAGCGATAACCTATAAATCTAAGGAAAATCGACAAACAATCCAACCGCCAAAACGGCATGCCGCTATAGAAACAAAGAGAGCCCCGCCAGACACCGGCGGGGCTCTCGAAAGCTTTCATCGTACGGTCGCTTCAGGGAACGGAAATCTCAATTCCGGGCCCCGGGCCAACGGTTCTACCCACCCGCATTTTCCATTGCCGCGGCGCCGGTGATCCGACTTGCCGGGGCGTGTTCCGTGCTTTCCTCTTCAAGATCTTCCTCTACCTTCACCGCACGCGTGAACCGTGCGAGCACTGTGTACAGCACCGGGACGAGCACAAGCGTCAGGAATGTGGAGAAGAGCATGCCGCCCACGACCGCAAGCCCCAGCGGCCGCCGCGATTCCCCACCCGCACCCAGCGCCAGGGCGATGGGCAGCACTCCGAACACAGTGGAAAAGGAAGTCATGAGGATCGGTCTCAATCTGATCGTTGCTGCCTCAACGACAGCCGTGTACACGTCCTTGCCCTGCGCCCGCAGTTGATTCGAGAACTCGACGATCAGAATCGAATTCTTGGTCACGAGGCCGACGAGCATGATCAGGCCGATTTGCGAATAGATATTCAGCGACTCTCCGAACAGGAAGAGCGTCAACAGTGCGCCGAACACCGCGAGTGGAACCGCCAAGAGGATGGTGAGAGGATGCACGAAGCTTTCGAACTGCGCCGCCAGCACGAGGTAGATGAACACAACGGCGAGGAAGAACATGAAATACAGACTCGAGCTGGAGCTCTTGTATTCAAGTGACTGCCCCGCGTATTCCCTTTTCAGGGTCGGGGGAAGTTTCTCGGTGGTGATCCGGTCAAGGTCGTCGAGCGCTTGTCCGAGGCTCACGCCGGGCACAAGCTGGGCCGTCACTTTCGCGGCACGGACTCTGTTGTAATGGTTCAATTCCTTCGGTGCGAGCGTTTCATCCACGTGCACGACACTTGCGAGCTGAACAAGTCCACCGGTACCGCGGACATAGAGTTCCCGTATCGCCTCGGGAGTGGCGCGGGCTGCGGGCCTCATCTGCAGGATGACGTCGTATTGCTTCGTTCCCCTTTTGAAGTTCGTGACTGCCCGCCCGCCCAGGAACGTCTCCAGCGTCGATCCGATATCCGTCACCGACACCCCCAACCCGCCTGCGCGCTCGCGGTCTATCGAAAGATCCAGCTGCGGTTTGTTCAGTCGCAGGTCGGTGTCCATGTTGATCAGGTAGCCCAGTTTCGAGGCTTCTCCCATGAGCATCCCGACGGATTGGTTCAATTCTTCATAGTTGTCCGCCTGTAGCACGTATTCCACCGGACTGGAGCTGACGCTTCCCGCCAGGCTGGGCGGGTTGATCACAAAGGCAAGAACGCCCGGAATCGCCAGGAGTTGTGGAAAGAGCTCCTGGACGATCTGTTGTTGGGATTTGGTGCGTTCTTTCAGCGGTTTCAAAGCAATGAACATGAACCCATTCGTCACCCGACCCGGACCGCCGAAACCCAGCCCAATCGCCGAGAAAAGTCCGCGGACCTCGGGCCTCGCCAGAATGAGTTTCTCCGCTTCGAGCTGGTACTTGTCCGTGTAGTCGAGCGTTGCACCTTCCGGGGCGATGATGATGCCGAAGCCGACCCCTCTGTCCTCCACCGGCACAAGCTCGCTCGGGATGAGGCGGACGAGCACGACACTGGCGACGACCGCGAGAATTGCAGCGGCTACCATACTCACCCTATGGCGGAGTACAAAATGCAGGGTGCGTGTGTAGATGTCGTTCAACCAGTTGAAGAACGCATCAAATGACCGCGACGCCCATCCCGCATTGACGCCGTGAAGCGGCCGTAAGATTCTGGATGAGAGCATCGGTGAGATTGTCAATGCGACAAAACCAGAAATAAGCACTGCCACCGCAAGGGTGATACCGAACTCATTAAACAGGCGCCCCACCGATCCGCTGAGGAACGCGAGTGGAACGAACACCGCAACGAGCGTGATCGTGGTGGCCACCACCGCAAACCCGATCTCCTTGCTGCCGTCGAACGCCGCGCGCCGCCGGTCTTTACCCATCTCAATGTGGCGATAGATATTTTCCAGCACCACAATCGCGTCATCCACGACAAGGCCGATGGCAAGGACGAGCGCGAGAAGTGTCAGGATGTTGACCGTGAACCCCGCAAAGTACACGACCGTCAATGCCCCGATGATCGAGATCGGAATAGCGATTGTAGGAATCGCTGTTGCACGCATGCTCTTCAGGAACGCGAGGACGACAAGCACCACCAGACAGATGGCGATAATTAGCGATTGGATGACTTCGTCGATGGATTCGGTGATAAATGTCGAAGAGTCGTACGCGACATCCAGGATCATTCCGGCAGGGAGAAGGGCAGTGAGATCGTTCAGCGCCTTATGTACTTCGTTCGCGACATCGACGGTACTCGCCTTGGATTGCTTCACAATCCCCAGGCCCACAGCTGTCTTCCCGTTGTACCGTGCGACCGTCCTTTCGTCTTCTGCACCCACGTTTACTTCGGCGACATCCCGCAGCCTGACGATATCGTCCTTGTTCTGTGAGACGATGATTGCGCCGAATTCCTCGGGTGTGTCCAGCTCTCCGCGGGTACGTACCGCGAACTCCCGCTCGGCCCCTTCCACACGCCCACCGGGAATCTCCGCATTTTCCCTGCGGAGTGCATTTTCGATATCCTGTGTCGTGAGCCCGTGTGCGGCCATGTGCAGCGGATCGAGCCAGATCCTCATCGCATACCGCCGCTCTCCGCCGAGAAATACGGAGCCGACACCTGGAAGTCGCTGGATCCGCTCCTTCAACACCCTGTCGGCAACGTCGCTCAGCTCAAGTCCGTTGTGCGTTTCACTCGAGAGTGCCAGCCAGACAATCGGCTGGGCGTTGGCATCGACTTTGGATATAACGGGATCGTCGATTTCGCGGGGAAGGCTGCTGCGCACCCTCGACACCCTGTCACGGACGTCATTCGCCGCCTCGTCCACATTTCTGGAGAGCTCGAACTCAATGGTGATGACGGAGCCCTGTTCCCGGCTGGACGAGGTCATCGTCTTCACGCCTTCCAGGGTAGCGAACTGCTCTTCCAATACGTTCGTAATTTCAGTTTCAATGACGCTCGGGCTGGCACCGCGATAGTACGAGACCACGGAAACAATGGGGGGGTCGATGTCCGGATACTCACGCACCGGCAAGCGCGTAAATGAGATGATGCCGAACAGAAGAATGGCAAAACTCATGACGCTGGCAAATACCGGACGCTTGATGGAAACCGTACTGAGTTTCATGACCGCTATCCTCCGCCCGATGGGTTATTTGCGTCGGGCTTGCGTTCGTTCAACATCGGGAAGACCTTCCCGCCGTCAAACAATTTCTGATGTCCCGCCCTGACGACCATCATCCCCGGTTTGAGCCCTTCGAGCACTTCCACGACCTGCGGCGACCGGGTGCCAAGCACGACGACTACGCGCGCGACCGTGCTGTCCGGGTTGACGACAAACACCTGTGACTGATTCCCGCTCCCGAACACCGCCTCCTGCGGAATGGTCAGCGCATTCGGGCGCTCCCCGAGAACGGCCGTCACGTTAGCCGACATCCCCGGCCTGAATCGCCGTCCGGCGTTTTGCACCTGTGCAACAACCCGGGCACTGCGCGTCGTGGGATCGATCATCGGCTCGACCACGGCTATTTTGCCCTTGAGACTCATCGCCGGGAAGGCCGGGCTGGAGACACTCACCGTAGCTCCCGGCGTGAGGCGTGAGAGAAACCGTTCGGGAGCGGAGAAGTTTACTCTGATTTCGTTGATGTTGGCCAGCTCCGCGATCGCCTGGCCGGACCGCAGGAACGTACCGACACTCACCTTGCGCGCGCCAATAATTCCCTCGAACGGCGCAACGACCCTGGTCTTCGCGAGTCGTGCCCGGGCCAGATCAAGATTTGCTTCGGCAACCTTCAACGCAGCACGCGCATCATCCAGATCCTGCGGTGCGCCTGCGCCCTGATCCACAATTTGTTTTACACGATCGTACGAGGACTTGCTCTGGGCCCGGAGCGCCTGCGCGCGGGCAAGCTCGGCAGCGAGCTGGGCATCGTCCAGCTGTGCGATCAGTCCATTCCGGCCAATGGTGCTTCCTTCCTTGAACGGAAGGCTCTTGACCGCAGCGTCGATCTCACCCACAACGGTAATTGCCTCGATCGCCTCGATCGTTCCGACGGCCTCGAACTTGTCCTGCACCATCTGCACGACGACCTTGCTCACTTCCACCGGCATCGGCGGCATCGCGAAGCCGCCTTTTGCTTTTCCACCGCATCCCGGCAGGATGACCATGGCTGTTCCCAGGGAGATAACGAGCACAACGCCCGCGAGGAGCTTGATTTGACGATTTACCGGAGAGAATACACCGCGGGGCATTCCTGGCGTCTCCGGCCTCGTGCCGAATGCGAGATTGGTGATAGACATGAGTGCCTCCCGATGATCATTGCATTGAAAGTGATGAAGCATATGCGCCGGAAGTCAGCTGGCGCAACGAGGCAGCCGCTTTCGCGCTCCGCACCAGTGCCTGCGAATACCGCTGCTGCGCAACCGCAAAGTCGGTACCAAGGCGCACGAGCTCGAAGGCTGTCGTGCGCCCGTTTTGAAATTCGATCTGACCGATGCGCACCTGCTCCTGCGCCGCGGCGACTCCTTCCCGTGCAGCGTCCCGTCGCCGCTGCCCGTGCGAAAGTTCCCTGCAGTCCGCACGGACCTCCGCCTCCAGAATCCGTTTCAGCTGCTCATAGCGCTGTTCGGCCATCACGACCTCGGCGTCCAATCGATCCTCCTCGCCCAGACCGGTCCGGAAGCCGATGGGAACGTTCAGCTCCAGGCCAACGCTCCAGGATGGGAAGTCACGTTTCACCGCCTGGCGCACCGCATCGCTGAAACCGCCGCCGACAATTGTGCGCAGCGTATCGTTGCCAAAGATCACATCGTGGGCTGTCCCGGAGAGTCCGTTTCCACCGAGTGACGCGACAAAATCAAGGCGAGGGAGGGCTTCCCATGACGATGCTCTGGCAAGTGTTCGCCGCGCATCGATGTCAGCTCTGGCGGCGCGCAATTCAAGATTCCGGTCGAACGCCGCCTGCACCAGCGAATCAGCCTCCCCCGCAGGGAATTCGTCCCGGGGCTGATCCACAGTTTTGAACCGCATCTGCCTGTCGCCGGGTCGCATTCCAAGCGTCACTGCCATCTGGTCTGACAATCCGTCGAGCTGTTCTTCCCGGTCGAGCAACAGAATCTCCTGCTCGGCAAGGAACGTGCGGGCATTGGCCACCTGATTCGGCCCGATGAGACCGACCTTTGCGCGCATCTCGGTTTCTTTCAGGAATGCAGCGGCACGGTCGCGGGTCAGCTTCTGTACCGCATAGTCGCGTTCACCTGCGTAGAGATCCCAGTAGAGCTGTTCCACCTGTGTGCTGAGAGAGAGGGTTGCCTGATTGAACTGTGCTTCCGCGCCATCAGCTGCCTGTTCGGCGCTGGTCAGTTGTTTTCGTGCGGAAATTGTGAATCCCCTCAGCAACGATTGGCGCAACGTCAGTCCGCCGACGGTGGTGTACTGAGGGGAAAGAAATGCAAAGGTTGAGTTCGTGTTGAGGCGGATTGCGTTGAGCGTGGCTCCGATACTCGTTCCTGTCGGGGCGTTCCAGAAAAGGCCGGCCTGCCCGTCTGCCTGGACAGTACGCAACACCGATGCGCCTGCGAAGAACGACGCCGTCGGCTGCTCCTGATCCACATAATGCCAGTTCAGCGACAACTCCGGATCGAAGCTACCTCCTTCGCGTCGCTCGGCGCCGCGTGCGGCCGCGAGTGTGGCCTCTGCTGTACGGACTGACGGGGAGTTCTGCATGGATTGCTGAATGGCCCCGGGGAGCGAAAGGGGTGCTCCTGGTAGCTGCTTGAGGATGTCGAGCAGTGCACTATCAGGGTTGGACGGTTGGATTTGGGCGGAGCCGCCGGCAACACTACCGAATAGCAGTATGAGCAGGGCAAACATGGTTCGAATACGCGACATACGTCCCTATTGCTTTTGCTGGTACATAGTGGCCTGGGTCGAGAGCAACTGCAGTCTTTGCTGAAAATCAGGTGCTCCGCGCGCCGTGTTTGCTGAAAATCAGGCCAATTCAAAGAACTTTAAAGAAAGATCAGGCGCCGGAGCACAGCGGCGCCTGTGTAAGTTAACAATCTCTCTTTCTCAATCGTTCCTACGAACGCTCGCTGTGGCAGAAGGAAAATCTGTCCCATGTGCCATGAACAAGGTGACACTAGTCTACTATAGGTTCAGCGTCTCGCCCTTCGAACCACCGGTACAGCGTGGGGAGGACCACGAGCGTGAGAAGGGTCGACGTAATGAGCCCGCCCACAACGACGGTTGCCAGGGGTCGCTGGACTTCCGAGCCGGGTCCGGTTGCGTACAACATCGGAATAAGGCTGACAATGGCAATGGAGGCAGTCATGAGCACTGACCGCAATCGATCCCGGCTCCCGCGAACCACGGCAACGTCCACCGGGACACCCTCCTGGCAGAGCTGCGAGATGTGGGAGACGAGCACCACGCCATTGAGCACCGCCACACCAAACAGGACGATGAAACCCACCGAGGCGGGAACGGAGAGATAGAGTCCGGAGATATAGAGCGCAAACACGCCCCCTATAAGGGCAAAGGGAAGATTGGTAATGACCAGCAGGGCCAGACGCAGTGATCTGAACGTCACGAATAAGAGAAGAAGAATCAATCCAATGGCAGCAGGTCCGATGATCATCAGCTTGTTCATCGCCCGTTGCTGATTTTCAAATTGTCCGCCCCAGGTCGTATAGTAGCCCGGAGGCAGTGCAACTTTCCTCCGGATGACATCCTTTGCTTCTGCGACGTAGCTGCCGATGTCGCGGTCCGAAACGTTGATCTCAATGCCGATGAGACGATGGCCGTTTTCACGGCTCAGCTGCACGGGTCCTTCAACGACCGTTATGTCCGCCAATTGATTTAAAGGAACACTGTACCCGAGACTCGTAGCAATGAGCGTCTTGCTGATCGTTTCCACCGAGTTCCGGTATTCGACCGGATAGCGCACCGTCACGTCGAAGGATCTGTTATCTTCATAGAGTTGAGTGGCCGCTTTGCCGCCGACTGCGATCCCGATGACGTTCTGGACATCACGTATATTCAATCCGTGCCTGGCGATCTTTTTCCTGTCGATCTCGATCGAGAGGTATGGCTGGCCCGCAATGCGCTCTACGACCAGATCAGCTGTCCCGTCGATTTGACTGACCACCTGTCCTATCTCGCCAGCTTTCGCCTTCAGGACTTCCATATTATCTCCAAAGAGCTTGATAATGAGCTGCGCCCGCGTGCCTGCGACGAGCTCATCAATGCGGCACTGGATGGGCTGACTGAAGCTGAATGCGATCCCGGGAATATCTGAAAGAACGCTGCGCATATTGTCGGTCATTTCGTCCCGGTCCCGTGCAGTCACCCATTCTGACCGTGGGCGAAAGATGCCAGTGAAGCCTGTCTTGTCAATTCCTCTCGCTTCGAGCGCAATCCCTGTCTGGCCGGTGCGCGACACCACCGTTACGAGTTCGGGAAATTTGCTGAGCCTCCGCTCTATAAGGTTGTTGATTTCCAGAGCCTTGTCCAGGGAGACGCCAGGGAGCAGCTGGACATCCATATCGAAGGCGCCTTCGTCCATGATTGGCATGAATTCCGTTCCGAGGGAGGGAAAGAGCGCTAGGGCGCCGGCCAGCAGGAGCATCGCCAAAGAAATGACGACTACCCGTCTGCGCATTGCCCAGGCGAGAACGGGGGCGTATGCCTTTCTGGCCCAACGCATGACGATGCTTTCCTTCTCGGCACCCGGTTTGAGCATTATTCCGCATAACACGGGGATGACAAAAATGGAAAGCACAAGGGACGAGAGCAAAGCGATGGCCACAGTCAGCGCCAGGGGACCGAACATCTTGCCTTCCAAACCTCCAAGCGAAAGAATCGGCAAGAACGTCGTGGCAATGATAATTTCACCGAAGATGCTCGGCTTCCGGACCTCCAGGACCGCCTTTAGCACGGTGGAGAGCTTGCGGCCAGTCGTGCCGGCCTCGCCGAGGTGTCGCTGGACATTTTCTACCTGAATGATTGTCGCATCGATAATCATCCCTATGGAGATTGCGAGCCCGCCGAGTGACATGAGATTTGCCGCCAGCCCAACGCTTTTCATCACGGCAAAAGTGAGCAGCAGTGATAACGGCAAGGCAAGAATCACGACCAGGGCCCCCCGGAGACTCCTGAGCATCAGGTAGAGAATGATGACTACAAATATCGACCCTTCGATCAACGCTTTGGTAACTGTTCCGACACTGGTACTGACGATTTCCGAGCGATCGTAGTAAGGCACGATCTTGATGCCAGGCGGCAAGATGTTGTTTTCGTTGATCTCCCTCACCTTATTCTTTATCCGTTCCACGACTACACGGCCATTCTCTCCGCGCAGCATCATCACGATGCCCCCCACGACTTCCTTCTCCCCGTTCATGAGGGCTGCACCCTGACGGACGGCCTGCCCGACCCGGACAGCGGCTACATCATGAAGATACACGGTCGTGCCCCCCGTGGACCGGAGCACGATGCTGCGGAGATCGTCCTCGGACGTCAATAGCCCGACTCCGCGCACGATGTATTGCTCCGCATAGCGCTCGAGAACGCTGCCGGCCGCATTCTGGTTGCTCTCCTCGACCGCCCGGTAGACTGCATCAAGCGTCACATTGTGGGATACCAGTTCCTTGGGATCGACGAGAACCTGATATTCCTTGAGGTAGCCGCCGAACGAGTTGATCTCGTTGACGCCCGGAACGCTTTTTAGCAATGGGGCAACGACCCATTCCTGCAACGTCCGCAGATCAGATAGGTACCCGGTCTCCTCCCCCGCGTCGCCGGGCGCACCACCTTCAAGTGTGTATTGATAGATTTCCCCCAGGGGGGTTGCAAGGGGCCCCATGCTGATCTCAACTCCCGGCGGGACACCCGATCTGGTTTCTTCCAGTCGCTCAAACACGAGCTGGCGCGCGAAGTAGATATCGACACCATCCTCAAACACGATCGTCACCACAGAGAGTCCGAACTTCGTGATCGATCGCATCTGCACCACGTCCGGAAGTCCACGCATCGACATTTCAATGGGGAATGTCACATGGCGTTCGATTTCAGGAGCTGAAAGTCCGGGGGCGTTGCTCAGGATCTCGACCTGCACATTGGACACATCTGGAAACGCATCAATCGGTATTGTCATGAACGAGTAGACACCGAATGCTGCCATGATGCCAACACAGAGCAAGACAACGCTTTTGTGCCTCAGTGTCAGCCCAATGATTCGTTCAAGCATGACTATTCCCCTCCCTCAAGGACTTCCTTCATCATTTCGGATTTGAGCTGGAACGAACCTTTGGTGACGACTCGCTCTCCCGGTGTGATCCCAGTCTTCACTTCAACCATACCATCGAACGTAGCACCGAGCAAAACGTCACGGGGCTCAAATGTCGTATCACCTTTGGCCACAAACACGAACGTTCGCATGTTGTCTTTGAGAACCGCTTCAGCGGGGATGACAAGACCTTTTCCATCCCCGCCGATGGGAACATGAAGCTCGCCGAACATGTGTGGCTTCAGCCGGCCGGTGCGGTTGGGGATCGATGCCCGGATCGTCACGGCTCTACTCTGCTCATCCACAATGGGAGAAATGTAGATGATGCGACCGCGGAACTCCTCGCCCGGGAATGCGGTAACTTCAATTGTGACCTCCGGTTTCCCTGAGAGCATCGGCACATCTTTTTCGTAGACACGTCCGTCCGCCCAGAGCGTCGACGTATTGATGATCTTGAATGCCGTCGTTGACGCATCCACTAGCTGTCCGATCACGACATTTCGCTCGACCACCGTGCCCGCGATCGGAGATTTGATTGGCAGAACACCGCTGGTGTGACTGTCCGTTTTCTCCGCCCCCGGTTCAACGGTGCTCATCAGATCATCATCGGTCAACCCGATGGAATGGATCCTCTTGTCCTCTGCGTTGAGCTCTGCCAGCGCCTTGTCGTATTCCGCCTGAGCTTCGAGGAACGCCTTCTGCGACCCGACTTTTTGCTCGACCAGTGTTTTCTGGCGCTGATAAGCCGCCTCGGTAAACTTCAGCTGCGCCATCGCCTTGATAAAGTTCGACTTGATCTGGCCGACCTCGAGACCTTCAATGTACATGAGTTCCTGGCCTTCTCTCACAGCCTCGCCCACATGAACGAATACCTTCCGTACGCGGCCCTGGACGAGCGAGCCGACCTGAGCCTCAAGATCCTGGTTCGGAATCAGCGTGGCTGCGACCACCATATTTCCGGTCATGGGCCTCACTTCCGCCACGGACAGCGTCAGTCCGATGTCTTTGATCGATCCGGCGCTCAGCGTCAGAGCATGTACCCCGGCATTGCTTTCCCCGGCTTCTCCGACCACTTTGTCACGCTTATCGCCACCGCATCCGGCCACCAGAATACCCACCGCGGCCGAGAATGCCGCCAGAATCCTTAGATGACATTTCATAACCGTCAACCTCTTGTAGTGACACTATGTGTTAGCTTTACCTCACGATGCCCCTGCGAAGCAATCCTCTCACGCTATCCCTGTGAAACCGTCTTCTCACCTTGACCCTGCGAGGTAGTTATCCCCCGATTGTCCGCCCGACCATTTTTTCCAGGCGCGCAATTGCAGTGTTGTAATGATACAGCGCGTCGATATATGTGCTCCGGGCGGCAATCAACGTCTGTCGCGCTTGAAGAAATTCAATGTACGTGATCTCACCGGCTTCGTAGCTCGTGGCGGCCCCCCGGTAGACCTCTTCGGCTTGCGGCAACAGGTCGGATTGAAAGAGCTGTACCTGGCGCTCATCGTTCTTGAACTCAAGAAATGCATTCTTCACATCAAGGGTGATGAAGTTCTCTATCATCTGGAGCTCGGATTCCAGCCTGGCATGTACTGCCGTTGCCTCCTGCACCTGCCCCCGCTGGTCGAAGAGAAACCATATAGGTAACGACATCCCAAACGACACCCCGTACAGGGAGGAATTCCCTACCTGCGCCTGCCGGGAATACGACACATTGAAGCTCGGCAGAATGCTGGACCACGCGATCGCACGATTTGCCGAAGCCGCGCTGAGCCTGAACGCGGCCGCTTCCAGCCGGGAGTTGGATTGACGGGCCTGTTCAATCAGCGACTCGAACGGCACGGTGATCGGTCGGTAGGTCAGACTGTCGGTAAGGATGCTCTCCCCGCCCGGTACTTCTTCCCTGCGTCCGAGCACGTAGCTGAGCCCGCCAGCGGCAAGTCTGAGGTCGTTCCTTGCTACATCCACCGCATTCCGTGATTGCGTCAGCTGCACCTTCGCGGTCAATGATTCCAGGTGGGTTCCCTCTCCAACATTGTACCGTATGTCGGCCTTTCTGGCGAAGTCGTCGGCAATGGCAAGGTTCTCTTCGGCGAGTTTGAGCTTCTGCTGGGCGGCCAGAACACCGAAGTAGGCTTCCTTCACCTGCATTGTGACTGCCAGCGAAGCTGTGCGGAAGTCGGCCTCTGTCGCATCGGTTTCATACGAGAGAGACGATGCGCGGAGCCCAATGGTGGTCGGGAAATCGAACGACTGGCTAATGCCGATGACCCGCTCGCCGTAGTCCTTGATGCCGCTTCCGGTCGGTATATAGTCATAGCTCAGGGAGAGTGACGGGGGCGGAAGTGAAACACCCTGCCAGAAGCGACCCCTGGCGGCCGTGACCCCATGACGCGCACTCTGAACCTCCGGATTGCGTTGCAGTGCAATTTCGATGGCATCCTTGAGAGAGAGTCTTTCCGCCTGTTGAGGCAACGCCACCGTGTGGCTTATGAGGAGGAGGAATCCCCCCAATGACAGGCATCTCACCATTGAGGAGCTCACTAATGAGGAGCTCACTAACCGATGCTGGCGGCTTGAATGCGGGATTCCCGGGTGCCCGGGAACGGAAAGCGCTGGAGCCATGAGTTCATCCTTCCTTCATCCATTGTGCCATCTTGGATATCTCGAGTGTCCCTTTCTTGAGGGCATGAAGCTTCATGTACGTAAAGAGCACGGGAGTGACGACCAGGACGTGAACCGCCGAGGTCAGCAGCCCGCCGATCATGGGCGCGGCCAGCGGCTTCATCACATCCGCCCCGACACCGGTACTCCACATGATCGGGATGAGCCCGATGAGGGAGGTCCCCACCGTCATGATTTTCGGACGGAGTCTCAGGACTGATCCCTCAATGGTCGCTTCATAGATGTCCTGGGGCGTGATCGGGCCGCGTTTGCCGAGCTGGTGATCGCGCAGCCTTCTGTCGAGTGCTTCATGCAGATACACTACCATGACGACGCCGGTTTGCACAGCAAGCCCATAGAGTGCTATGAAGCCAACCCACACTGCCACCGAGAAGTTGTAACCCAGAATATAGATCAGGTACACGCCGCCGACCAGGGCGAACGGCACAGACAGCATGACGACCCCCGCTTCGGTGAAATCCTTCGTTGTGAAGTAGAGCATGACGAAGATAATGAGGAAGACCACAGGCATCATCATTTCAAGGCGGTTCTTTGCCCTGACCTGGTTCTCCCACTGGCCGCTCCATTGCACGGTGTAACCCTGAGGAAGCGTGAGCTCCCGGGCAAGGACATCCCTTGCCTCATCCACGAAGCCACCCATATCCCGTCCCCGCACGTTCAGATAGACGATCGAGCGCAGATGCGCATTCTCGCTGGAGATCATCGGCGGCCCGGGCACCACCGCGATAGTGGCCAGCTGCGAGAGAGGGATGTAGCTCTGCTGCGACACCGCGCTGCGGACAGTAGACCCGGATGCCGGGGAAGCAACAGGCACCACACCGATGCCTGGGCCTGCGGCCATGGTACTCCCCATTCCGGCTTGCTGCGCCGTCTGCGCATTGCCCGTGCCGTTGCCGGATGAGGCTTGCATGCCGGTACCGTACGATGGCTGTATGTCCGAACCCGAGCGACCGGCCCCCATCGTTGAGCGACTCCCCCCCATCGTATTGACCGGCACCAACAGGTCGTTGAGCCGATCGATGTTGTCGCGCCACTCACGCGCATAGCGCACCCGAATAGGGAATCGTTCACGGCCGTCGATCACGGTGCCTATATTCTCCCCCCCGATGGCTGTTTCCACGATGTCCTGAACATCACCGACATTGATACCGTAGCGCGCCACGGCCTTCCGGTCGATCTTGATGTCAAGGAAGAGACCTCCCTGCGTTCGTTCTGCATAGAGGTCTGCGGCACCGGGAACTTTTCGCAGGATGCGTTCGGCCTCGACGGCAAGGGCCTCCAGTGTGTCAAGGTCTTTGCCGAAGATCTTAACCCCGAGATCTGTGCGCACGCCCGTCGAGAGCATGTTGATCCGGTTGATGATTGGCTGAGTCCACCCATTGCGCACGCCCGGAATCTGGAGCTTGGTGTCGAGCTCCGCAATGATATCATTCTTCGTGATCCCCTTTCGCCACTGGTCTTTGGGCTTCAGGAGCACGATGGATTCGATCATGCTTACCGGGGCGGGGTCTGTCGAAGTTTCAGCCTTCCCCGCTTTGCCCAGCACCTGCTGCACCTCGGGCACGGACATGATAATGGCGTCCTGTACCTGCATGACCCGGTTCACCTCCGTAATCGACGCCGACGGGAGCGTAACCGGCATGAACAGAAGACTCCCCTCGTCGAGCGGAGGCATGAACTCAGACCCCATATGCATCACCATCGGGATCGTCACGAGAAGAGCGATCACATTGATGGCAATTGTCGTCTTTCGCCACTTCAGCACCCATCGGATCACGGGAGCATACAGCCAGTTCAAGAACCTGGTAGTGGGATTCTGGTTTTCCGGGCGGAATTTCCCTCTCGTGAGCAGCACCATCAGCATTGGCACGAGTGTTATGGCGATGATCGCCGAGCCGCCCAGGACAAACGTCTTGGTAAATGCCAGCGGCCGGAACATCTTTCCTTCCTGACCCTCAAGCAAAAACACCGGAAGAAAGGAGACCACCATGATGGCCACGGCAAAGAAGATTGCCCGCCCGACCTGTTTGGCCGAGAGGATGGAGATCTCAGTGAAGTCCTTTGTTGTCAGCGCCCCCTGCTCCTCCTGCGCCCGTGCGACATTGCGGTAGGCGTTCTCCACGAGCACAATTGATGCATCCACAATGACGCCGATGGCAATGGCAATGCCCCCGAGAGACATGATATTCGAAGTGATGCCAAATACTCTCATGCAGATGAAGGCAACGAGAACCGCGATCGGAATTTCGATAATGATCCGGAGAACACTTCGGAAATGCATCAGGAATAAGAACACGACGATACTGACGACAATACCTTCTTCGATGAGCGCGGTCGTGAGCGTCTTCACCGATGCGACGATAATGTCGCTCCGGTCGTATGCCGGTTTGATTTCCATACCTTCGGGCAACCCGGGCGAAATTTCCCGGATGCGCTCCTTCACCCGGTCGATCACCGCCTTGGCATTCTCGCCGTACCGCATGACAACAATGCCCCCGACGACCTGCCCCTGGCCATTCTTTTCTGCAGACCCGCGACGGATGTCGCCGCCCATCTGGACGGTCCCGATATTCCGGATATAGACGGGAATCCCATCCGGTCCCGTTCCGACGACGATATTCTCAATGTCCTCGATATTCTGTATGTACCCCTGACCTCTGACGAAGTATTCGGCATCCGACATTTCGAGGATTTTGCCGCCCACATCGTTGTTGGATCGCATGACGCCATTCTGGATGGCGGCCAGAGTGATGCCATATCCCTTCATCTTTTGCGGGTCCACATCGACCTGGTACTGTCGCACGTAACCGCCGATAGAAGCAACCTCTGCCACACCTTCGACTCCCTGCAGGTGCAGCTTCACGTACCAATCTTGTGTCGCACGGAGCGTCCCGAGGTCATACTTCCCTTCAAGTGTGTACCAGAAGACGTGTCCAACGCCGGTCCCGTCGGGCCCGAGCTGCACCTTCGCCCCTTGAGGCAGGGCTGACTGCACGGTGGAGAGCTTTTCAAGCACGCGGCTCCGTGCCCAGTAGAGATCGGTGCTTTCGTTGAAAATGATATAGATGAACGACATGCCGAACATCGATTGGGCTCTGATTGCCGACACCTGGGGCACACCCTGGAGCGCTGTCACAAGCGGGAATGTGACCTGGTCTTCCACCAGCTTGGGAGACCGACCCATCCACTCGGTGAATACGATGACCTGGTTTTCGGACAGGTCAGGGATAGCATCCAGGGGCGTGTGCACCACAGCCCAGATGCCCCAGCCCACGATGATCAGGTAGAAGAGGATGACAACGAACTTGTTCCTCGCGGAGTAGTCAATTATTCTCTCAATCATGGAGTTGGCTTTCCGAATCGAGCATGTAGCCACCCGTTGCCGCCACCATTTCGCCTTCACGAAGCCCGTCAAGAATCTGGACGAAGGTTCCATCGCTTGTGCCCACAACGACATTCCGGGGCTCGAATACATTCGGCTTTGTCTCGATCCAGACCACATCCCGTTTCCCGGTGGAGAGAAGCGCGGATGATGGGATGACCAGTGCGTTCGGCACGGGGATGGAGATCTCGGCCTGCATGTACATCTGCGGTTTGAGTTTTCCGCCGGTATTGTCAAGATCGACCCTGATCCGCACCGTCCGTGTCTGGGCATCGAGTGCCGGATCAATGAAGGCGACGCGTCCGGTGAAGGTTTCCCCCGGATAGGCCTCTGTGGTCATCCGGACCGTCTGACCACGCTTGATGAAACGCATATTCTTTTCGTACACGTCCAGGTACGCCCAGACTCGCGAAAGGTCCGCGAGCTGATACAGCAGCATTCCCTCATCCACGTACTGCCCTTCCTGAACATCCTTCGAAACCACAGTGCCGTGGATGGGCGAATAGTATGTCACTGTTGAGCCGGCTTCCCGTTTTGAGGAGATGGCTTCGATCTGCTGTTGAGTCATTCCATAGTGGATCCTGAGCCTATCCCTTGAGGCAGCAAGCAAACTCTTTTGTTGATCATCCTGACCCATACCCGTCGATTCGCGATTGACGGCATTTAGAGCGAGAAGATACTCGCGTTGCGCGGACACCAGTTCGGGGCTGTACATTTCGAACAGAGGTTGCCCCCGGCGCACAACTTCACCCGTGAAGTTCACATACAGTTTTTCAATCCGGCCGCGAAATCGTGCGGAGACTTTCGCCTGATTGGGCTCCGCATAATCGACCAGCCCCACGGCGTTGATCTTGTGCACGAACGCACGGCGGCCGACTGGCTCGGTCGATACATTTGCCATGACACGTTGCGTCGCGGAGAGACTCACTGACTCGAGATTCCCGATCTCCCCCACCGGTACATTTTGCTGCGGCAGCCGTTTCACAAGGGTCATCCCACAAATAGGGCATGTCCCCGGCTTATCGGAGACTACCGAGGGATGCATCGGGCAGGTGTACAGTTGCTTCTGCTGTGTCCCGGCTGTTGCGACCCCGGCCTGGTCGGTATGCGCACGCCCATCGTCCTGTGTCGACCGTGAGCATCCGCCGGCACTCAGGATGAGTATCATTGCAGCAAAGGAGATAAGGTTCTTCATGGTTAGGATTCCTGTTGATGTGTGGCCGCTCCGCTAATATTACCGGAGGTCTTCACCCACCGCTCGTTCAAGGAGCGCCGTGCTCGCATGGTATTCGCCGACCAGCATGAAATACTCCATCTTAAGCATCTGAAGCATCCGGAAGCTGTCAAGCAGCGAGAGGAAGTCAGTCCGGTTCGTCTCATACGATGCGAGGGCAGCTCGCAGTGATTGCTCGGTCTGGGGGAGGATAGTGTTCCGGAACCGTTCGATCTGCTCCCATTTTGATGCGGTCTTCGCCCAGGCGTCGCGAACCTCCGCCTGCACCATGTTTTTCATATCTGCAAGCGATTGCCCGGCCGCACGGGTAGCGAGTTCATTTTCCTCGATCTTCCCCGAGTACTTTCCGCTTGACCAGGGCGCGAACGGGAGGTTGATGCTGAACATGGCAGCCCACATATCCTTCCCCTCCACCATCTGCTTGTACATGCCCCGCACCATCAGATCCGGCAAGCGTTCCCGTTGGGATGCAGCCAGCTCGGCCTTGTTCATATCCAGTTCGTAGTTCATGCCGCGCAGCTCGGGACGGTTCTCCAGCGCCGTCCTAGTGAGGGCTTCGACGGTTTCCGTTGCCTTCACCAGCGGTTCATCAGCGACACGGCCGATGGGTGTGGAGGCCGGGAGACCGCGCAGGGCATTCATCATGGCTGTAGCGTTCGTCAGTTCCTGTTCGAGCCCGGACCGCTCGTTTTGCAGTTTTGCGAGTTCGACCTGCGTTTTGAGTACATCGCCTTGCGTAACGAGCCCCACGCTGTACTTGGCACGGGTTGATTCGATAATCTGGCCGAGGAGGCGCTGGTTCTCAGTATTGACGCCGGCGCGTAGCTGCACCGAAAGAAGCATGGCGTATGTCTTCTTGACTTCAGTCCGGAGATTGCGTTCGGCGGCCCGAGCAGATTCCCCGGCCATCCTGGCGCCGGCCGATGCCGCATCGTTCATGAGGCCCTTCTTCCCGAAGAGAGGAATCATCTGCTGGATGAAATAATCAGTCTCCATCCCATCCTTGAACGGATTGGCGGAGGTAATCGGGGTTGCGTAGAACTCCACTCCGACCTGAGGGTCTTCCCAGGCTCCGGCCTGAGTGACACGGGTTTCCTTGCTGCTGGCACGGCTCCGTGCGGCCTGAAGTCCGGGATTGGCTCGCTCTGCCTGGGCGAGAAACGCAGAGAGAGAGGCGCTGGTGTCGTTTTGAGATGTCTGCTGGACGGTGCTCCGGACCGTTGCTGCAATCGATTCCGGCAGTCCGGGAGAATCCGTGCCCTGAGCCGCGACGGGAAAGTAGGCCAGCATCGCAAAAAAGGGCAAGAGAACAAATTCTGGTGCTTTCATACTCTGAACTCCTCAGTTAGCCATGTACCGGCAGGAACCTGATGCGAAGTATGCTTCCACAGAGTTACAATGCCGGTAAGCCGGAAAATCTCGCGAGCGGCGAAATTGTCCAATACATGAACGATCGCAAGGCAATGACGGAACAGTCCCGTCACGCCCGGACTAACTTCCAGAGTTGGAGATCAAATCAGGAGGGCTGCGTTGAGGAGGTACTTCTCCACAGAAGGCGTGGAAACAGGCGCAAAATCAGATGCATCGCGAGTTATGTAACACAGATCCGGTACATCAAGCCCCGGAGATGAGGCCGGTGTGATCGCAAAAGGAGTTCTTGGCTGAACTTCGGCTGATGTCTTTTCGATGATACTCGGGTCTTCCGGGAGGCCGCCAATGACAATTGTCAGGTGGCATGCGTCGTTGCTCGTCACTGCGGGCTCGCGGGCAGTGTCAGGCAAGCTTCTGCAGCAGCCGGGCGTACAGGTCTCCATGCCGCAGACGCAGCTATGCGTCCCCCATCGTGCAGTTGGAAATTACGGTGGTGAATCCTGCATTGGCCAGGAAGAAAAGAAGCAGGACCATGCTGCCGAGTGTGTTCCTATGTTTGACTAGCGCTTTCACGATACTTGTCATTATACTAAAAACGTGACAGAATAGCACCTCTGAACGATGCCAGAGAGTTCAGTGCACATCGACACTTTCCATAATAGCACCATTGGACGATGCACAAAGCACATCAACACGCTTGATGCTAGCGCAATAGCATCATCCGCCGCGTTGCCACGAACTCCCCGGCTCCGCTCTGGGAGTCTCGTGCGAGGGGAGAGTTCAGTGGAAAAACCTGCAACCGATAGAAGTATAAGCCGCTGGCCATGCCCGCCGCATTCCATGTCACTGCGTAATTCCCGGGCTCCTTCTTTTCATTCACCAGCACCGCCACCTCGCTCCCCAGAAGGTCGTACACCTTCACAATGATGAATTGTGGATCTGCAATTGAGAATCGTATCGTCGTGCTCGGGTTGAACGGATTGGGATAGTTCTGCTGCAACGCGAACGCCAACGGTCGTTCCTGTTGCACCTCCGCGATCACATTGGCAATAATTGAAGCGCTGAGATGATCGGTGCCATTCAGATCCACTTGCCTCAAGCGGTAGGCATTGCCGCCGGGCGCAGCGGAACTATCGGCAAATGCGTAGTCATGCGGAGCACTTGACGTGCCATGCCCCGGGACGAAGCTATGCGGCAATTCATTCCACACGGTTTCACTCTCATGCTTCCGCTGGACAAAGTAGCCGTAATTGTTCACTTCACTGAGAGTCCGCCATTCCAGGCGCACATGGTTGCTCTGCACGGTGCCTGCAAACGATGCGAGTTGAACCGGCAACGGGGAAGAGGTTGCAGCGATGCCGGTCGGATGGGTCGCGATAAGGGGCAGCGTCTGCACGTTCGCTCCGTTCAGGTCGGCCCTCCTGATACGCGGCACGCCGATTTCCGTCCAATACATCAGTCCGGAAGCACCATCGACGGCAATATAATTCGGCGTCGAAAGACCCGAAACGAGGCTCGTGATCGCGCCCGGGATCACCGGACGCCGTCTGATCACATTTGCATTTGCCTCCGTCCAGTAGATGTTACCGTCATTGCCGAGTGCGACGCCCACCGGCCCGTTCAGACCGGTCACCAGGTCAGCGGGTGTGGTGACCCCCGTAACGTCTCCACTCAATATCTTCCCGGAGCTGTAGTCCGCCCAGTAAAGGTTTGTGCCGTCTACGGCAATCCCTCTGAGATTCGTTCCGCTGCCGGGGGCGAATTGGTACACCTTCTGCCTGTTCGCGCCGCCGAGATCCGACTTCTCGATCGTTGCGCCCGTCGCGAGATTGGAGGTCGTCCAATAGACCTTTGCAGCGACGGGATCAACCGCAATACCGCGAATAACTGAACCACCCGTGTTGATCGCAACAATGCCGCCGAGATCAGGGAGGGTGCTATTCACGTTGGCATTCGTGTAGGCCAGCTCGCCGAAGTAGATCATATTGTGCACCGCATCCACTGCCACCCCCTCAGGGAGGGATTTTGCAGTGAGAGGCACTGTGGTCACATTTCCTCCTGCGAGATCCGATCTGTTTAGCGTAGGCGATGCAAAAGAAGCATCGACCCAATAGATGTATTGTCCGATTACTTCTTTACCCGGCAGCACGATCATGCCAAAGCAAAGCAGCCCAAGACCCCACGATTTCTTCATTGTATTCCCCAGGGGATTGTGTGTCTTAGTTTTGTGATGGGAATACTCCCTGCAGGGCAATTATCCAATTGAGAGTGACGTACGGCTGCATGTTGTTGTGAGGCTGACTGCCACCGGAAGACTGAACTCCGCTGGCTGACATCGTCCCTGTTGCACTTCCCCCATATTGCGGGACGCCCGCTGCGTTGCGGGCAGGCAGTCCGCCGTTCGGTCTCTCGGATGTCCCGACTGATGTATCTGCACTCAGAAGGTGCGAATGTGCAGGAATTTCACTGACTGTCAACGTATGACTTTCCTCGCCGCCGGTTTGTCCGAGTATGTAGTTGCTGAGCCCGGGACCTTGCCCGGAGCTTATTGGCACGCGTCCGCGCAAATCAGGCAGAGCAAAAGTGGTTTGGCCGTTGCCGCCGTACGTCGTTCCTAGAAGGGCAAAAAGGGCCTGATTCTGGTTGATCGACAGGAGCTGACCGTTGCAGAGCGCCCACCCCTTCGGCGGAAAGTTGTAGGGAACCAGCGCGAGTTGTCCGAGAAATGGATCAGTGGCCTGGGCAAACACTGAAGGGGCGGTCGCGGCAAGCATCAGCGCAAGACCGCATGTGGCGGCGAACCAGCCGACGTGAGTGCAAAGAGATGGCTTCATACCACTTCTCCTGTTGATATGGGGTCTACCTGTTTAGCGCATCAACATTCTGAACAGCAAATGTTCATCTTTTGTTTCCCAGACTGGTTATGCCGGCGGGACGGGACTCATGTGCTCAGGATAGAAACAGAAATAGCCCGTACACATCGGGCTATTTCTGTGACAACGCGTCACATTTGATTGAGAGATGCAGACCGTCCACCTTGCAGGCCGTCCGTCCTTGCTCCCTCAGCGCAGGAGGAGCATTATCCGGCTTTCAACGTACGTCCCCGCGACGAGTCGGTACCAGTACACTCCGCTTGCGAGGCCGGATGCATCGAATGTTACATCATAAGTCCCCGGGCTTCTGGGTGCATTCACGAGCACGGCCACTTCCCTTCCCAACAAGTCATACACGTTGAGTGCAACCCAGCCGGATCCCGGCTCCTGTCCCCGGGACCCTTCTGCTCCGCCTGCCACCACAAACCCGATTGTTGTGACCGGATTGAACGGGTTCGGGTAGTTCTGAAGCAGCGCGGATCCCCCGGGCACACCCGGTTCCAGGACTGACGTGACCATTTGAGAAAGCGGTCTGCGCCAGACGCCGGTGGAAGCTGTTCCTGCAAAGAGATCGGAGCCGACAGCAACAAAAGAGCGAATGTTCTTTTCAGTGATCCCCGTGTCCGCTGCGGTCCATGACGAGCCGTTGTTTGACGAAAGGAAAATACCTGAGCTCGTCCCTGCAAATATGTTCGCTCCGACGGCTGTCAGAGCCATCACAGTCTTGCTCCCCATTCCCCCGCTTGCGTTCGTCCATTCTCCGCCGCCGTTCGTCGACCGGAACACGCCGCTGCCGTTTGTGCCGGCGTAGACGTACCCGCCGTCGGCGGCAAGAGAGTAGATGTTCAGGTTGGTAAGCCCTGTGTTGGTCTGCGCCCAGTTGACGCCGTTGTCTGTGGTCGCCCAGATTCCATCTGTATACGAACCGGCAAGGAGTCTGGTACCACTGTATGTGAGAGCGTAGATATTCGTAGGGGTGAGACCTCCGCTCGCTGATGTCCAATTCAGACCATGGTCCGTGGAACGAATGACTCCGTCCATGGCCGTCCCGGCGAAGATCCCCGCATCGCGCTCAGTAAAAGTCCGGATATACGACACCCCCCCGGAATTCGCAGGCGTCCAGGCTGTGCCACTGTTGGTGGAGAGAAAGACCCCGGAGACTGTGCCTGCGACCAGATACGAACCACTGACAATAAGCGCGGTTGCAGACCAATCTGTCACCGCGTCGTTTGCGGGGGTCCATGTCACGCCCTTGTTGGTCGTTCGGAACATACCTGCATAGTACGTTCCTGCGACGAGGTAGCTTCCACTCGCGCAGAGGCTGGAGGCTGTTGTCTGTTTGATTCCGTTGGCGGATGCCGTCCAGCTTGTGCCCTTGTTCGTGGTACGAAAGGGTCCACCTCCCTCGGTTCCGGCAAAGAGGCCGGCCGAATGAACCGCAAGCGCATGAACGCTGTTGTTGGGCAGTCCTGACTTGGCGGCAGTCCAGTTTGTACCACTGTTTGTTGAGAAGTAGACGCCGTAGGTGGACCCGGCAAAGAGATCTGTGCCATTGACGCATAGGCAGCGGACGTAGGAGCCTGCATTCCCCGCGTTGACTGCCGTCCAATTCCCACCGTAGTTGGTCGACCGGTAGACGCCGCCCCCATCCGTACCGGCGAAGAGCGTGCTCCCTAGGAATGTCAGTGCCTTGACATCCTTCGTAACCAGCCCATTGCTTTTTTGAGTCCAACCGGCTCCGCTATCCGTTGACACATAGACGCCGCCGTACCGGGTCCCGGCAAAGAGGGTATCCCTCTTCGTCTGCAGAGCCCATACGGTGTCGTTCACAAGGCCGGAGTTCACGGCGACCCAGTTTGTTCCATCGTTGGTGGAACGGAACACTCCCCCTCCCTCCGTTCCGGCAAATATCACCGTCCCATTGACTGCCAGTGCGTATACGGATTTCGTGGTCATGCCGTCTGACACCGCCAGCCAATTTGCGCCGTTGTCGGATGACCGGTATACGCCGTAGCCAATTGTACCGGCAAAGAGCAACGAGCCTTTGGCGGCGAGCGCCCGGACACCGGAGCTGACAAGCCCGGTGCTTGTCTGCGTCCAGATGTTACCGCCGTCGGTGGAACGATACACGCCGCCCTTGTAGAGCCCAGCAAAAAGGTCCGTCCCTTTCACGGCAAGTGCCCACGCGGTTCCTCCACATGGGCCGCTCGTTTGCTGCCATTGAGCGGGCGCGGAGACATAAAGGAAAAGGAGAATGGCTGCGAGACACGAATGCACTCTGTTCATGTTGACCTCCTCCGGTATTCCGGCTTCGCACATGAAGCGGTTTATGCTGCCTGCATGCGAAAGGACAACCGCCTGGAAAAATGCTGGCTTGTCCATAGGCAAAGAACTGGAATGGCGTTGGGGAATGGAAGCCGCTGCGGGGAATATAGTGAAGGCCAGGTGGAGTGTCAAACCTATCCTTGCACCATGACATTTCTTTTAAGCTATAACAGCACCATGACATTTCTATTAAGCTATAACACACCATGACATTTCTAATAAGCACAATAACATGATATGTGTGCCCCCTTCAAGAAGCCCTTCTCGCTTTTGTCCTTCCTGATGAATATATTCCCCTCATCCTTACAGATCGTCAATAATATAGGGTATGAAGCGATGAGGACCTCCACTCTCATGCTCCTGCTTTCCTTCCTCCTCTCCGGCACCTTCTCTTCCGGTTGTGGCAAACAGGGCAATGGCCATTCCGGAACGACACCGGAAGGCGGAAATGGGACAGCAACCGGTTCCGGCGACGAGTCCCAAAGACCTCCCATGCGCTTCCGGACGGAAGTATGCATCGATCGAACCGGAACGGGCAAAGAGGCGTTCAGGATGCTCGTACCGGCGGAGTGGAAATTTGCGGGGGGGATCACATGGACTCTGGACAGACCCGGCATGCCCGCAACCGCCTGGCTGCGTGCGACCAATCCGGCAGCCCCCGAAGAACTGGAAGTATTTCCGAACCAATCATTCTTCTGGTCGGACAGCCCCATGCAACAGCAGCTGTTCCCTCCCGGCACGAAGTACTTCGGCGCCGAAGTGCGAACGCCCGTCGGACCGATCCAGGCACTGAAGTCGATCGTGCTCAGACGCTTCCGCAGCGCGGCGAAAAATCTGACAGTCACACATGAAGAGCGAATGCCTGACCTGGCCGCGGCACTCGGCGTATCATCACAGGCACCGGGAATGGGCGCTGACGGCGGAAAGATCCGTGTCAGATACACACTGGGCAAGACGGCTGTAGAGGAGGAGCTGTTTGCCCTGGTCGAGACTTTCAAGATTCCGATTCAGTCCATGTACGGGACAACCACAAGCAACTTCTGGACAGTCAGTTACATATTCTCCGTGAAAGCCCCCGAGGGCCGGCTTGATTCTCTCGGGGCGCTGTTCCGCACAATGGGTTCTTCGTTCCGCGTAAACCCTCAATGGATGAATACGTACGTGCAGGTGGTGAACTTCCTGATTCAGAACCAGATGCGCCAGATCAGAAATGCGGGCGAGTTGAGCAGGATTATCAGTCAGACTCACCGGGAGATTTCAGATGACATGATGCGCTCCTGGGAGGAACGTCAGGGCGTGTACGACCGGCTCTCGGAACGCTTCAGTCAAAACATCCGGGGAGTGGACGCGTACTACGATCCCGTGTCGGAACGATCCGTGGAGCTTCCCTCAGGGTACCGGAACGCGTGGGTGAATGGGTTGGGTGAATATGTGATTACGGAACAGGAGGACTACAATCCGAACATCGGTTCGAACCAGAACTGGCAGCGCATGGAGAGAAAAGATCACTAGAAGATGCCGCAGCGGGTTGCGATGGGCCGTATAGCGTGAGAGCCCTGAGTCCCGCGATATTCCGATCATCTGACCAGCAGCATTGTCCGCGTGCTTGCATGTCCCCCTGCATCCAACCGGTACAGGTAGGCCCCGCTGGATAATCCATCCGCCTCGAAGGCGCGCTCGTACCTTCCCGGCTCCAGCGTATCATCCACCACCGTCGCCACCTCCCGTCCGAGCATGTCATATATCTTGAGTGTGATGCGGGACTGATACTCTCCTCCGCCCTGACTGCCGGAGGGGAGCGAGAACCCGAAATGCGAAATGCCATTAAACGGATTGGGGTAGTTGGCAAAAAGCTCCGGGCCTGTCAGCTGCAGGGCTCCATGCTCCTCCACGCCGGTGACCGCGAGACGGATCCGGTAGACGGATGTGCCGGACGTCATATAAAGAGTCTTCCCGTCAGTATCACCCCAATTGCAGTTTGACGTTTGGCCGGGCACGAGAATAGTGTCCAGGACAGCCCCGTCTGGCCCGAAGACCCAGACACCCAGAGGTGCTGCGCAAAACAGATTTCCTTTGGCATCCACCTTCATCCCGTCAGCATAACCCGTGGGTGCTATTGCAGCAAAGCGCCGTTTGTTGGCGATTGTCGAATCATTCACCACATCCCACACATAGACAACGCGTTCCTGGGAATTATTCACATAGAGTTTGGACTCATCGGGCGAGAAACATATCCCATTCGGGAGGGCCAGTGAACTATCGAGAAGCTGCAGCGTTCCTGCCGGACTGATCCGGTAGATTCCTGAAAATGACAGCTCTGCCTTTTCGCCGGTGGGAATATTGAACGGAGGATCGGTGAAGAAGATAGCGCCATCCGATTTCACCGCGAGGTCGTTGGGACTGTTGAGTTTCTTCCCGTTGTACAGGGTGGCGAGAGGTGTTTGAGTGCCGCTATGCTCGCGCCGGGCAACGCGCCGCAGACCGGTCTGGGCGAGGATGAGCCTGCCCTGGGCATCGAATGCCAGTCCGTTCGCGTTTGCCGACGGCCGCAGGAACACCTGCACATCCCCGGGTGCCGTCCACTTGTACACGGTATTCCCGGGAATGTCGGAGAAGAGCAGACCTGTGCTGTCGCTCCATACCGGTCCTTCCACGAACTGGAATCCCTTGGCCACCAGTTCCACGGTTGCTCCTGAGGGAACCGGAGACTGTGCCGCGGCGAGTGAAGCGATCAGAAAAATCGACCAGAGGGCTTTGCTCATTGTCATTCTCTTTTCTTTATAATAGACCTTTGAATATGACAAGTCAAGGGGGGGCGCCCCTTCCTCTAATTTCAAGATTGCCTGTGAGCATAATCTTGCGGATATTCCTATGAAGGACAGGCACCGATGCCGAAGAAACAGACAAAGACCAGGGTCATCGTTCTCTATAACCAGGTCGGTGAGGACGAATACCAGAAGTTGAAGGGGGTCGATCCGTCGACTCTCGGATTCGAGACCGAATACCCCATTGACGTTTCGAGCGCCCAGGAAGAGTATACAGCCCTCGTGGATGCTCTGCGGAGCGAGGGCTTCGATGCCAGGGCGGTGAATGTCAAGGAGGACCTCGGCAGGCTCCAACGACTACTGCAGAGGGACCCCCCCGATGTAGTGTTCAACCTGGTTGAGTTCTTCCACGACAACGCCAGGCTTGAGGGAAGCGTAGCCGGCTTTTTCGAACTGCTCCGGATACCCTATACAGGCTCCGGCCCGTTTGCCCTCACCCTGTGCCAACGCAAAGCCCTGACAAAACAAGTCCTTCTCGCCAACGGTGTGCCTACCCCCCGGTATCGTCTCCTGACTCAACCCGTGGTTCCGAAACGACACGGCCTCCACTACCCGCTCATCGTAAAGCCCGCCCGAGAAGATGCAAGCATAGGTCTCGATAAGGGATCGGTCGTCTATGACTACCAGAGCCTGGTCGAGCGTGTCAACATGATCTTCACCTCGTTCAGACCCCCCATGATCGTCGAGGAGTTCATCGAAGGCCGGGAACTCCACGTTTCGATTCTCGGTAATGATCCACCGGTTGTGCTCCCGATCATCGGGTTTGACTTCTCCGGCCTTCCGCCGGACTACCCGAGCATTATCAGCTATGCGGTGAAATGGAACCCGCTCGAGGAATCATATCACCGCGTCCACTCTGAGTGCCCCGCCAAACTCTCGCAGAGGCTGAAGAATAAGGTGGAAGCAATATCGCTGGCAGCCTACAGGATTACCGGCGTACGGGACTACGCCCGGCTGGATCTCAGACTCGATGCACAAAACCATCTCTACGTTCTGGAGGTGAATCCGAACCCTGATCTGACGGAGGGAGTTTCCTTCATGGAGTCGGCCGAGAAAGCCGGGTTGTCCTTTTCCACCACTCTCCGGAAGATCGTGGAGTTCGCCCTCGACCGCAGAAGCGGAATGCACGGGAAGATATCGTAGCCGCTGCAGACATATCCGCCCTTGCCCTCTCATTCTTCCCCGAAGAGCAGCAGCATGGCCAGGATGGCCGGGAGAATGGAAGTATTGCGGACGAGGGCGCTCACCGCAACAACACGAGTCTGCGCGTCTGCACCAGGTCGCCGGCTCCGTCCCTGGAGTCAAACCCGATTGCGGAGTTCAGCGGGCGGGCCTGCATTCTGTAGAAGTACACTCCGCTCGAGAAACCCGTGCCGTCAAAAGTCGCCGCATGAACGCCGGCCTCCTGCTTCCCATCCACCAGCACAGCCACCTCCCGCCCGAGCAGGTCGTAGACGCTGAGCCGCACCCACCTGTTGCCTATTGCCTCGTGCCTATTGCCTATCCCAGGTACTGTGTAGCCTATCGTCGTGCTCGGATTGAACGGGTTGGGGAAATTCTGCTCGAGCATAAATCCCGACGGAAGACGCCGCTCTCCCCACCGCACATCTGTCGGCCCGGCAAAGCTCCGGAAGAATCCCGCGACAAACACCAGCGGTGCGTTCCAATTGATCGCGATCTCGTTCGAGGCATAACTCGGGAGCGAATCTGCATAGCAAAGAGCAGGAGGCGTAGAGGAGGTGTACAGCGCCCGCAGCACATCATCCGACCTGTACTGATCCGGACCGCCAACGAGCAGGCCCGGGACAGGATCCACGATTCCGTCCGACCCCGACGGCCGGTGATGGGGCTGCATGGGAGGGGTCTCACCGATCCCGGTGACGAAAGAGCGTGACAGTCCATTCACACCCAGGACGTAATGGAGCTGATCGGCGGCGGCGGTGACAAACGAAGTGTCACCGGCCTCCACACCACCCGCCAGCAGAAGCACCGCCGCGTTTAGCGCCCCGCCGTTGCTTCCCCAATTATACTCACCGGGCTGCAGGACCACGTGATAACCGCTTTTGTTTCTCCTCGCAACCTGGGCGTTGCAGTACGTGATCAACGAGAGGCGAAGGTTCTGTTTGACCGCAAAGAGGGCCGCAGGCTGCTGCGATCTCATGTATGTTAACAACGCCAGAGGGCGGACGTACCCCCACCACATCACGCGGTCAATCAGGGGCCCGGTGGCGAAGCTTCCCTTGAGATACTCATGATACAACGAGTCACCCGTGGTCTCGAAAAGCTCCACAGCCGCCCACTGCCGTTCATCGGAATCGTCTGTATCGCCGTATTCACCCGTAGCGGTTCCGGCCGGATTCCTGAATCCTCCCGCCGGGACAATGCCCGGGTGTGCGGCGAGGTACTGCCAGCCGCTTTTCGCCGCATCGAGGCATGTCTGCGAAAACGCCGTGTCGTATGGTGCGAACAGCCGCGCGCCCTTTGCGAGCACCGCTGCCGCGTCACCCGTTGCGGCTGACGATACTGCATAGATGTACCTGGCTCCCGCGTCGTTCCTCGGCATCACGAATCCCTCGAACTGCTCGCGGGTGAGCTTGAACCAGAACCCGCCATCCCACCGCTGCATGCTCAGAAACCACTGGAGTTCATACCGCACTTCATCCAGGATATCCGGGACACCGTTTCCGCTCTCGGGAATGCCGAGATCGTCGCTACTGAACCGTGACGGAAACATCTCGTAGGCCAGCAGGAGCGTGCCTGCACTGATGCCGGCATTGATGATGTACTTGCCGTAGTCGCCCGCATCATGCCAGCCTCCCATCGCCGGTCGGTACCCGCTGGTATCGGTGGAGGAGTGAAATACAGCATCGCGGAAATGACAGAGTGCGTGCTCATAGACCCCGGCATAGGCCGGAAGAATGTCCATACCGCATCTCTGCAGGTAGAAACCTCTAAGCGCCTTTCTGAACACTTCATCATACACGCTGTCGGATATCACAAACGGACTTGAGCTGTCGCCGTGCGATGTCACCACCCTGTAGCGCCCGGCCTGTTGCAGCGCGGACAAATCCCCGCGGTACACCGTGTGGCCCGTAGCCGCGTCCGACGATTTCCAGAGTGCCATCGGGCCACGAAACACCTTCTCCCCTGTCCCAGTCAGCTCGACAACGAAGCTGTCCGCCGCCTGCGATGCAAAAACGTACTTGACAAAGACTCTCGGGAAGCCCACCTGGTCAACGGCCACAACGCGCTGACCGGCCACGGCATGGGAAAGAAGGGCCATCGAAACGATGGGCAACAATATCGAGCGGATCAGCTGGGTGGAAATCTTCATTGTCTTCCTCTGTGGTAGCATGCTTCCCCGAAACCCTACTTCAGCCCGAGTTCCTTGCACATACGGAAGAAATTTGACGGGGCGAGCCCGAGTTTCTCCGCAGCGTTCGAATCGGAGCTCGAGATGCTCCGCACGTACTTGAAATAGTTGGTCCTGTAAATACGTTCCATCTCCCTCAGCGGGAGGACCTGCCGGCCCGTAAATTCGTTCACGCCCGCCGCGTCATCCTTGAACAGCGGGCCCTTCAGGATCATCGGGTGGCTCACGTCTTTTGCGGTAATTTTCCCCTCACAATTCAGCAGAAGCCGTTGTGCAACGTTCCGCAGCTCGCGCACATTCCCCGGCCACTTGTAGTGTAACAGGATCTCCTTGGCGCCCGCCTCAACGTCGGGAATCGGAATGCCCATGTCGTTGCTGAAGTAGGTCAGGAAGTAATCAAAGAGGAGGAGAATATCCTCGCCACGGTCTTTGAGCGGGACGAGATCGAGCGGGATGACATTCAACCGGTAGTACAGGTCTTCCCTGAATCGGCCCTCATTCACCTCTTTCTGGAGGTCTTTGTTCGTGGCGGCAACGATGCGGACATTGACCGAGAGGCTCCCCGTCCGGCCGATCTTTTCTATCTCGCCGTCCTGGATCACGCGCAGAAGCTTCACCTGTGCCGGCGGCGGGAGCTCGGACACTTCATCCAGGAACACCGTTCCGTTGTTGGCCACTTCGAAAAGCCCGGGTTTTGATGCGACGGCCCCGGTGAACGACCCCTTTTCGTACCCGAAGAGCTCGCTTTCGATGAGGCCCTGCGGAATCCCGCCGCAGTTGATCGGTACAAAGGTCTCGAAGCGTCTCTTGCTCTTGAGATGGATGTTCCACGCGACCAGCTCCTTGCCTGTGCCGGAGGAACCGGAGATGAGCACGCTCGCATCGCTTCGCGCGAATTTCTCGATCGCCTCCTTGAGCTGAAGCATGGGCCTGGATTCACCATGGATGGTCTTGGCCTCGAGCAGCGCCTCGATGTTTTTCATCAGCCGTTTGTCCGACCGCTGCTTCAGCTTTTCGAGCCGCTTCTTCTCGTACGCATTGCAGATGCTCAAAAGGAAATCCGTGGGCTGGTACACAAACTCCTCGATATTCCCGGGGTATTTCGTACAGTACCAGAAGGCACCCGCGTTGAGCAGACTGTTGGCGAAATCGAGGTCGGTCATGTTGATCGTCATCTTCGTGATGACGATAATCTGGATCAAGGGATTGATCTCCTTGATCTTCTTGATGAGCTCTTCGCCGCGCAGCCCGCCCGAGATCTGGAAGTCGAGGATCACCACGTCGTACCCGTCGGGCTTCGCCCGGATGAGCTCCAGGGCGGTTTTCCCGTTTGAGCATACGCCCGCGATCTGAATGCGCGAGGCGAGCAATTTCACGGTGTTCCGGACACGCGCGACGTCGAAATCCTCATCCTCCACCAGGAGGAGCTGGATTGGATTTGCAGTAGTCATGCACTTGCCGTGTGGTTTATGGTGATCGTAAAACAGCACCCGCCTTCCGGCAGGTTTTCGGCATCCATCTCCCAGCCGCATTTGCCGACAGCCAGCTGGTGGGCGATTTGACAACCGTAGCCGGAATGCACGCCCACACCGGCTCCCGCCGGTTGTTTCTCTTCAAAGATTCTTTTCACACCCCGCCCATTCCGCTGCAGGAGCTCTTCACGGATGCCCACACCGTTATCCTGGATGCGCACCGTCGATGTGCCTGTCGCCGGGTCGACCCTCGTACGCAACGTGATCGTAATGGCGTTCTTCGCCCCGTGATCGATGCTGTTTTGAATGAGCGGCTCGAGGATTTCCCAGATGATGAACTCGTTGACGGGAACCTTGGGCAGCGCGGGATCCAGGTCATACGTAAACGAAAACATGTCGTTGCGGCTCGAGATCCTCAGGAATACGTTCTGGACAATAAATTCGATAATGGCGTTGATATTCGAATGGAACACCGGGTTGACAATGGTATTGATGTCCTGATCGTACCACTTCATGTCGTAGATGATGCGCGAGATGAAGTTCGAATATGCGATCACCCTCTTTCTGATTTCTTCGATATTGCCGGGCGTCATCATGCGCACATCGCTCTTGATGAAGCCCATGATCTTTTCGGCCTTATGGTGCGTGTGGTAGATGCGCCTCGTGAAAATGGATTCCTTTTCAAGGCGGATTTGTTTCTCCAGGTTCGCCTGATGCTCCTCGAACAGCCGTTCACGCGCTTCGTTGCGCTCGCGCACCGCATTGGAGGAGACAACATACATCACGACCAGCCCGAGTAGCACGAGTGCCGAGAACGCGAACGACACCCGGTCGAAATTCGCCTGCACCTCGTCGGTCAGCATCGTGAAGTCCGGCGAGATGCGCATGTAGAGCGCGCCGACAGACTCGCCGTACGGGACGAATGGGACGAGTACATTGAACGTTTTCTGATTGACCACATCGCTCAGAATCCGTTCATTGCGCATCAATTCATCTCTCCGGGCTGCGAAATAGGCCAGGGCGACAGTGGCGCTGTCTGACGTGCCGCCGTTGTACGCAGGGAGGCTTCCCTTGAAGAACTCGTTCATCTGCTCCCCGTTGCTCACGAGGTAGGTGCGGTCGTCCTTCAGGAGAATGAGAGAAATCTCCTCGATGTTGCGTTGCAGGACAAGCTGTTTGAAGAAGACATTGACCGAATAGACGGCCTGCGCATCTTCAACCCTCCCTTCAGCCCACATGCGCTGCCGATGCTCAAAGAGGTTTTCCAGGCTGGCGGACGTGACCGAGGCAAGGCGCTCCGCATGGTACTTCTGGAACCATCGCTGCGCATCATTCAGGAAGTTCGTCACCAGCGATCCCTGAAAAAGCACCAGCAGCAGCTGGAACAGGATCACCACAATGAAGAACACGAGAATGTGGTTGATCTCGAACCTGTGCTGAGAGAGTTTCGATTTGATGTGGAGGAGACGCATCGTGCGGGCTGACCGCTCCGTTACTTCCGTGTGAGGACGACGTCGTCCGAGCCGATAGCTTTGTTCGACAGCCGCAGCGCTTCTTCGACGGTGATGCGGCCGCGTATAGCCTGGGAACAATACTGCGCCAGCGCCTCGGAATACCTGGTGTAGTTCGGGTGTGCGGGACGGTGCACACCGAGCGTGGACGTGTGAACGATATCTGTGAGTTCGGGGTACTTCTTTCTATATTCTTCTTCCTCGTACAGCGCGCGAATGGACGGGAAGAATCCGGCCTTTGTGTAGATGGCCTCCTGCGATTCTTTCTCAAGCAAGAACTTGACAAACGCAACCGCTTCAGCTTTTTCCGAGCTGAGTTTCGACACCATCAAATCCCACCCGCCGATGGTCGAAGCCGCGGAGCCGCCGGCGAAGTGAGGCAGGGGCGCCTTGCGGATGAGCCGCTTCCCCGATGTCATGCCGGGGAAATCCCTGTCATAGCTCGTCCATCCCCTGATGAAACATCCATTGGTACGGAGGAAATACTCGTAACTCGACACCTCCGTCATTCCGGTAACCTCCGCGGGCGTCAAACCGTTCTTCTGCACGCAGTCGACCAGCAGCTGCAAAGCCTTGGCCGCCTGCGGAGTCTCGAAATCAAACCCGTGGATCTTGAAATAGTCAGGCTGAATCCCCTGGAGAAGTTCATTGTAGATGCACAGAAGGCCTTCGTAGGCGGCAGCGGGAAACACATAGTATGGACCGGGCCCGCGGAACTTCTTGCCGTACTTCACGAACTCTTCCCATGTTATGCCCTGCTGAACCTTCCCGGCAATCACGTCGCCGCCCGGAACCGAGCGCAGAATGTCATCCCGGTACAACAGCACGCCCCGGACGAGGCCGAGGGGGACAGCAACGAGCTTGCCATCCATGTAGCATGACCGCAGCCCTTCCTCCGAGATCCCCGCCAGTTCCTCTTTCGTGAAATACTGGTCGAGCGGTTCACTCCATCTTTCGAACCGTTGCACCCATATGACGTCGACCGCGAAGACATCAATGGCGTCCCCTTCGCCTCTCAGGAAGCGCGCGAGAATTTCCTTCCGCTCGTTTGTGGTGAAGTCTTCGTTGGGAAAGTCGATGGGAATGATCTTGACACGACCTTCATGCCGGCGGTTGTACTCATCGATGAGTATCCGGTGGGCTTCCGTGAGCCGGTCGGCAAAATGTACTTCTTTAACGGTCGTTCCACGGTGCGTGGACAGGAAGGCCTGCCCTCCCACAAAGGAGAGGGCAATGAATGAAAGGAATAGCGCACCCCAATTCTGCCGAAGGAAGCTTTTCATGCGTCCAGTCCACATTTCAAGACACTTTCTCAGCAAATAATGTAGAAAAAGCGCCTCCAACGTTCAACCGGCGAAGGGAACCGACAGCGCACCATGACGACAGCGCAGGTGCATGGCTATTTGCTTTTGTTGAGTTCGCCGTGCCCCGGGTCCCCGGGAAGGTTTCGGGCCTGTATCCTTCGAATGCAGTTGATGAGTGCGCGTGACGTATGATAGTTGCACTTCCAGATCGAGGCCTTGGGTGAACGGGAGTGTTCGGGCGCCCTGTCAAGACCTCCCCAGAACCAGCCCCCATGCTTGAAATCAATAAGATACTTCCTGCAATAGTCCCACTGCTCGCAGAACTTTCCGACGTAAAGGGACGCCTCCCCGGGGAAGAGCTCCGACATGAGCTGAAACGAATTGAGCGCTTCCGTCTGGCACCACCATTCTTTTGTCGAGCGCGTGATGGACGGCCGGTCATCACCTTCAGAGTAGGTGCCGCCGTCAAAAATGCCCCCGCGTTCGGGGTCCCACCCGTAAGCCAATGCGTGGTCGACCATCTTCCTGGCGACTCTGATCGTCGTTGTGTCGTTCTTCAGTCCCAGGGCGGAGGATGCTTCGAGCATCAGGTATGCCGTCTCAACGTCATGGCCGAACGACACGTGATCGAATTCATAGTTCTGTGCCCTGACTTCGGCTGAGGATTTTACAAACGAGACCGGGGTCCAGTCACGTTGAAAGAATAAGACCATGTACCCCCTGGGAGTCGTGATCACGTCGCGCACGAGATGCAGGAGTTCTTCGAGCCGTTTTCTCACCGTCGGGTCCGGCCAGACCTCATAGAGCGTAGTGAAGGCCTCGAGGAGATGTATTGATGAATTCTGATCCTTGGGAGGAGCGCCTCTCCACCCTTTTTCCAGGGGTGTGCCCTCACTGTCAATGAATTGAAAGTATCCTCCGTGCAGGGGGTCATAGCTGTGTGCCTCGAGCCAGCGGAAGGTCTCTTGTGCCATACGGAGCGCGGCGGTATCGCCCGTGACACGGGCGCATTCGGCCAGCGCGTACACGGCAAAGGAATTGCCGTACGCCTTTTTGATGATGCGGCCATCTTCCAGAACCGGTTCACCCTCCCTGGTTACCATATCATAGAAGCCACCCCACCGCGGGTCCCACATTTTGTCCCGGAGAAACGCAATACCGTGGGTCGTGATGCCTTTAAAGGGAGTATCGGTGTTGTAGAACCGTGCCGCATGGGCGGCCGACCAGACATGGCGCGCCTGAGTCACAACGAATTTCTGCTGCGGGCCTACAACATTCCACTCATAGTCCAGGTCGCTGAAAAAGCCCCCGCAGACTGTATCGACGGATCGCGGATACCACGCAGCGAACTCGGCGTCGAGCACGCCCCGCATCTGGCAGGCGATGGTGTCGAGATTCGTCTGCACCGGTGCCTGTTGGTCATTCATCGTCGCGCATCCCATCGTGGAGAAAAGGGAAGAGAGCAAGAGGGAGAGTACAGGAGCGAAGGACACCACGTTCAGTCTTCTGATTGTCGGCATGGGGCCCCTCACGAGGAAAGAGAAAAAATTCAGGGCGGCTGGCGCGGTAGCGCTGCCGGCCGCCCTGCAATCACCACACCGGATTCACGGATCCGGCTACTTCAGAAGCATCATCTTCTTGATCGCAACGTACGAACCTGCCTCCAAACGATACAGATAGACGCCGGTAGCCAGGTTGGTGGCGTTAAACGTCACCGTGTGATTCCCGGCGGTCAACTGACCGTTCACAAGCGTGGTCACGCGTTGACCCAGGATGTTGTACACAGTCAACTGCACGTTGGAAGTGCTCATCAACGAGAAGTTGATTGTCGTTGTCGGGTTGAACGGATTGGGATAGTTCTGGTCCAATGCAAAGGCAAATGGTTGTTCGCCAGGGTTGACACCGGCCACCACTTCCTCTTTGATCAATTGGACATAGTCGATGTTCACACCCGATCCGCTCAGCGTGAAGACATGGTCGCCGGCTGTCAGCGCAAACACACCCGAATACACGTCGTTACCTGTCGAGTCCGGAATGCTGCCGCCGGGTTTCGTCTTGAACGGCAAGACAGGGCTGGTGATGGTAGTCGCCCCCTCCTTCAGCGTGAGTGTCGCGCCTGCACCTGCAAGGTTCTGGCCGAAGACGCGCAGGTGGTAATTGCCTGCAACCTTCGGTTTCACAGTGAAGGTCAAACCTCCGTTCGTGCCCATCTCAACGAACTTGAATCCGGCAGCCACCCAGGTCACGCCCACTGCACCCGGCGTAACCAACACTGGGACGGCGTCGGGGGCTTTCAACTTGATTGTGTCTGTCGTGCCACGCTTCACGATTTGGACTTCGGCGAATCTCACCGTGCCCCATCCGCCGCCCACAACCCCGATCGTGTGCGTGCCTGCGGTCAGGGTGAAGAGATTCTGAGTGGTAGCCGAATCACCCCAGGGAGAAGTGACCATCACTGAGTCCGCAACAATGGGAACCCAGATCCAATCGTTGTTCGGCTGACCCGCTGCCGGTCCAAGGAGCGGGTCCATGACGAACTGACCCCATCCATGCGCCCTGTCGACAAACGTGGCGCCATCGATCGCCAGGCATGGACCGCTTTGACCGCGACCGGTCTCGTGAACCAGCCATTTCGTATCATACTTGCCGGCATTTGTGATATTGACCGTCCAGGTAATTGACCCGCTGCCATTATACTCGAAGTATGTGAGCCCTTGGGTCGACTTGATGGCTGCGGGGGCTGTAAGTGTGGTGTTTTCCGCCTGGATGGTGGAATCCAGTGTGGTGACTATTACCTGACCCGCGAGGTTCTCCACCGTCTTAACTTTGCCGGCCTGGTCTGCGAGGAACGTCGCTTTGCTTGTTGGGAACCAGTTCAGATCTCCGATGGGAAGACCATCTGTGCCGGCGGTCAACATGCTGGCTTCGGTGTAGGCGAAATTCTCCGGCAATGGCCAGGTGTAATCCGTCCACGCCGAATTCTGTTTGTACACGAACTGCGCTCCTGGGGTAAGGTTCGCACGGAGAGTCCGGATGCACGCCCACATCGAATCAATCATCGATCCGGTCGAGGTCGTGTACTGCGGCTTCTGCCAGTTGACGTCATTGAGCGGGTCAAACATTCCGGCCGGATAACCGCTCAACCATACCGTGTCCTTCACATACATATGGTTCCCGCCTGCGACGGTATAGAGGTTTGAGAAGTCCAGTTTTGAAATCGGATCCATGAAGTACGCCCGCTGGACGCCATCGGTGGTGTACAGCGCAGTGAAGCGCGGGTCGAGATAAGCGTAGTTCTTCGCGACGACTATTCGCCGTGCTTCATTGGGAACACCGTACACCGACGGCAACGGCCCGATGGTAAAGAGTCCGTTATACGTCTGCCGCGGATCACGGCCGGTGGCGGTCAGGTCAGACGTTCCTTCTCCCTGCCAGAAGCCGTTGATGATGAGGTTGTTGGCGAAGTAGCCATTCTGCCACCAGTTGCCCTGGACAAGTTGACGTCCGCATTCCACAACGGTGTTGTGGTTGAACCGGACATACTTGGCCGAGCCGCCTTCGATCTGGAGGACGAAGCACCCGGTGTTAAAGAAGGTGTTGTTCTCCACGATGACCGAATCCTGGTCCGCCCAAATGGAAATGCCGCGTCCGGTCCACTGTTGCGTGATGGGCCTCTCGACGAGATTTCTGAACTTATTGTTGGTGTAGGTGATCTTGTTTCCCGACCCCGTGAAAGCGATCGGCGCGAAGTTCGACTGCTCGATGATGCAGTTATCGATGATGAATGTCGAATTGTTGGCAGTCATCGTGATGAACTGATAATTACTCGTTTGCGCACCGGTGCTCCAACGGCCCGTGATGTAGAGGTTCTTGAACGTCACATCCGCGAGACCTGTAAACATACGGCCGTCAGGATTGCCGCCTGATGCAGTCAGCACACTCTGTATATACGGCGGGTTCTCCATGAAAGTGGTGCCGGCCGGTTCACCCACGAGGCGCAGTGGGAACGTTTTTCCGTTCTGGCTGTTTTCTATACGGTTTGCCAGCCAGTACAGACCTCCTTTCTGCAACTTGTACACACGGTTCATGTTCACTCTGCTGCCGTTGGCCAGGGTGTCTCCCAAGATGACATTGCGGAGTGTGTCGATCGTGGGATTGATCCCATCTTTCGACCAGGGGACAACGAGCGTATCCTGTGATCGAACCAGCTGTGCCGGCCAGAGGATGGCCAGCACCACGAGAACCACAAGGAAAAGCGTACTGAGGTGTTTCATATTACTCCTCCAACGATTTGTGGCTGGGTACATCGTGAATTAGGTACTCCGCGTACTGCCGGTACATCTACAACGTGAATCGCACACCGACATCCATTGTGAAGCCGTAGTACTCCAGATATGAGGGGTTGGTCATGGTATATCCCCGGTAGGTCTCATCATGCCTGTTGTTCAGATTGTTCAGGTTTGCAAAAAGCTGGATCCCCCAACCCAGTTTCTGCTGGAGCGTGATGTCCCACCGGTAGTAATCTGCAACGAACGTGTCCAGAGCCTCATCGATAGCAATGAAGCTTGTTCTGTCGGATTGGTAGAGGAAAATCACTCGGCCGGAAAATCCTTCATAATCATACCCGACGCTGACGTTGACGGTATGGGCCGGTTGGTCGGGCATGCGTGCCGTCCGTGCGGACTCGACGAGTTTCTTTTGATAGAGAGGAGGACGATGGCCCGGGATGATGATGTCCGTGGGGACAACATTGAAGAGCTGTTTGTGTGTTTGCGAATAGATGCGCGTGTAGTTGACGTTCAACACGATTCCCTGCAGGATTGAAGGGAGGTACCAGAAGTGCGTCTGCCACTCGACTTCGAATCCTTTATAGATTGCACGAGCCGGGTTGTTGGTATACGTGTCGAGCTGGAAGCTGTTGTCGCTAAGCCAGCGTGCAGGGATGTTCAAGCCGTCTGGTAGCGGATACCCCGGATCGTCCGTTCCCTGGGGCTGTGTGTAGTAGATCGTGCTCTGGAGAATCAAGTCGTACACGTCTTTGTAGAAGCCCGAAAGCGAGAACAGACCTATGTCGTTGTCAAACACCGAGATCGACGCATCCCAATTGTAGGCATGTGCCGGCTTCAGCAGCGAATTGGCGGCCCGGCAGTAGTTGTTGTTGGAGTTCATTGAAGTGATCGGCGCGTACATCATGTAGTCCGGCTGCGTCAGCGTTTCTGTCCGCGCGAGCCTGATCTTCACCCAGTCCAACGGTGAAAGGGTCAGTTGCACCATGGGGAGCCAGAACTGGTTGTCACGCTCCACGTACAGCGGGCTCAAATCCGTGGGGGCCTGTTCGACGTTGCTGACTTTGTTGGCTCTGAACACCTGACCGTGGTAGGCGGTGTAGTAGCGTTCCCAGCGGACCCCGGGCAACAGCGTTGCAAACCGGGCGATATTCAGCTCGGTCATCAGGTAGACTGCTTGATAGCGTTCGATGCCGCTGTAGTCGCGCCCAAGGCTCCCTACCCCGTACTGTTTCCATTCGGTGGTCGAGCTCAGGGCATCTGTGAATTTGTTGAGTAACCCGAGGTTTGCCACCATCCCCTGCGGCCAGGTGCCGCCGAGGAAGTTGTCGCGCGAATAGTTGTAGTCAAGGAATCGCGTAATGGGAAGCTGTCCCCACTTCCGGGCGAGCGTGGAATCTTCCTGCCAGTTGAACTCATCGGGATACAGCTCGGCAAGCTTCTTGAGCGCGGCTGTCAGCGGCGCATTCACGGAGGTTTGTCCGTACTGGAGTCCGTCACGGCCCCAGGATGTCTCATCATTTGCCCTGTTCAGCCACCGATATGTCCCGCCGATTTTCACGTAACCGTTCACTTCATCGATGATACTCACAGGCATCGCAACGTTCACCTGGAAGGAATTCTGATATTCCCATCTCCTCGTGGAATTGATGTACGCGTCTCGAAATCCGGTTCTGTTCGAATCGACGGTTTCCAGCGCCGGAAGGTCAAAAGGATACGTGTCAAGGGGTGCATTGGGAAATGCGTTATTCTCCTGCGCAAAACCCCAGGTGCGGCTCATCGGATTATCAGAGTACGAACCGGCTCTGGAAAGGCTGACATCAAATTTTACCAGATCATAATCCTGCTTGAGACCCAGCGCCGCGGTGAAGATGTTCGTCTTGGATTCTTCCTGCTGGAAGTCATAGTAGTGTGAGCCGTGTTCGCGATCAGGCCTGTTCGTGCGCCATGTGAGATCGGTCCCCAGCTGATTGTAGAAACCGTTCGCGGTGACTTTCCCGAAGGGGATAGTGTAGTCCAACAGGAGGCTGCCTCCGGCACGTTTGCGCATCACACTTTCGTCTCTCAACTGGACGTCCTGAATACCGACGCTCACCTTGTCAGCGATTCTCCTTGTCAGGTACGAGCCCTGGAACTTGTCCGCAGCCCGGTTGTATTTGTCGGTATTGAGGCTCGCGATGACGCCGAGGTCGCCGTCGAGAAACCGGCTGCTCCAGTTGCCCGTGAACGCATAGTTCCCGTAGTAATTCTGGATCCGGTTATATCCCATCTGAGCCGAAAAGTTGAGTTGAGGATCGACGGGCGCCTCTCTCAGCTTGAGATCCACCGTGCCGCCAAGGGCGGCCGCCTCCATGTCGGGCGTGTTTGCCTTCTTCACCTCAATGCCGTCGAGGATGTTCGAAGAGATCATTGAGAGGTCCACACTGCGGTCGTCCCCGCCGGTTGCAGGAAGAGCCACGCCGTTTACCGTGATCGTGTTGTATTTGGCGGAAAGGCCGCGTATGACCACCGTGCTCGCTTCGCCGTTCGACCGGTTGATGGCGACGCCCGGAAGCCGGCCGATGGACTCTGCTGCATTCACATCGGGCAGCTCCTTGATTCTGGCAGCGGAGACAATGTTGGAAATGGTGTTGGAAGCAAGTTGCTGGTTGATTGCCGCGTTCTGCCCCTGCGCCTGAGCGGTAACAAGCACCTCTTCACCCTCGAGGGTTTGTGCCGTGAGGCCGATTTCGAACTCCAGCGTCGCATCCGCCGTCACATTTTGCTCGGTGTTCTGCGACACATACCCCACGTATGATGCTTTGATCACCTGCCTCCCGGCAGGAACATTCCGGATTTCGAATTTCCCGTCGAGGTTTGTCGCAGCACCCAGCGATGTGTTGAGGACTATGATGTTCGCCCCCGGAAGCCCGTCTCCGGTCTTCTTATCGAAGACCCGCCCTTTGACGTTGCCGGTTCCCTGGCCGAGTGAAGTGCAGGGCACCAGCAGTACGGCCAGAAGAATGGCCAGCGCATGTGTGTTTCGCAAGTTGTAGAGACTGTACGGCATAGACTCCTCCTCAGGAAGGTGTCGTTCCGGCTGTTGACGATCGTTTTCTCGTTCGATCAACACAAGTCAGGCTTGCAACTCCCCCGGGTCTCTTGCCAGTCATAGGACAGAGGCAGTCCGGTAAGTGATCACGACTCTGCAGATCTGCACTCCCTCACGCATCGGGATTTTGACAAAGCGGGTGCCGGGAGGAAGTTGATCCGATGTAAATGATACCGCGTCGTGGAACCTGTAATCATTCGGGCCAAACCGGTACATCCGGGACTTCAGGGGAACGTCTTTGAGCATTCCCAGCGCGGAGTCGGCAGCGGCAGCCAGAGTGAGACCGTCACCCGCGCAGACGGCATCGATCGCGACAGACAAGGCTTCCCCCGGAGTCTTGTACAGGATATAGCTCCCCTCTTTTCCCTCAAGCCTGCTTCTGTCTTCTTTTGCCTGCCGGATGTTCTGAAAGGTCAGGAGTCTCAGATCGCCGTCCTTCTGAAACACCCGGTCAAAGGAATCCATCTCGTCCACAAGAGCCGAGGCATGGACCGTGATCGGTCCGACGATATTCGAATAGTCGGAGATCCCGGATTCATTTCTTGCCTGCACGCGATAGAAGTAGCGCCCCCCGATGGCGGCGTCCTCATCGTTGAACAGAGGTCTGTACTGGTACCTGCTCTCGTCGACATCCGTGGCGACAACGCTCCACTCGAGGGAGTCGGCATGCCTCCGTTCCACCGCATACGACCGCGCTCCGACAGAACCCCTCCATGAAAGTGCCGACACATCGTTGCACTCAAGAAGAATAGGTGCGGCGGGCAGAGGCATGCGCGGAGGCAATACCCCGTCAATCTCATGTGCTTTGTCACGTATGAGGCTCAGGACCATGCGCTCGTCGTAGGCATCGCCGTCGGGGAATCCGGGCCAGCGGTATGACGAGTACCCGTTGTATTCGTAGTGATGATAGAATCCGCCATCCCGGTTGCGAAACCGCAGACTCCACAGCAAGCCCCCGGTCAAACCCAGACGAATAATGGTGTCGGTGATTGCCCGGATGTCCTGCGTGGGAACAATGCCGTACTCCCCGATGAAATAGGGTTTCTTCCCCTTCACCTTTTCCCAATTCGAGACGATTGCGTCAAGCGACACGCGGGGATCGCGATAGTGATGCGTGCTGAGGATATCAAGATCGGGATTGTCTATGGCGTCCTGGGATAACTCCCGCGCATGCGTACCCTCGATGAGGAGATGGTTTCTGTCCTGGCTTTTGATGTACGCGGCAATCTCTCTTGTCCATGAGAACGGAGTCACGAGCTCGTTGCCGGTTTCCCATGCCAGGATCGCCTTGTCATTTTTGTAGGGGATGCCGGTGAAGGTGTTCCGGCGGTTGATCACGAAGTGGATGGTGCTCTTTACATCCGCGATAAGTTCGGGGTCAACCCAGAATTCATCGGCGGCTTTTCCGCGGAACGCGGCATACTCACGCGGTCCACCCCACCACCGCCAGTTATCAACGAAGGGTATGATGAGGCGCACGCCGGTCTCATTGGCGATCTGCAGAACCTTATCCAGAGCCCTGAATGCTTCTTCATTGAACTTCCCCGGCGCCTCGACATGCCGGATGATGTCAGGTCTGTCGTCTTCCCTGCGGACCGAGAGTACATAGATGCGTGCAACCTTGCCGCCGATTTGCCTGATGGCGCCCAGGGCATCGCGTATCTCGAACTCGTCGGGGAGCCTCCAGGGGTTCGTGCCGGAAAATGGGAAATAGTCTTCGACGTAGTGGAGATTCGGCACGTTGAAGGATATGAAACGGTATGGGCTGCCCCCCTCCAGCAACCTGTCACCGTCCCGGATGATGAAGTCATTGAACTGCGCCGGCGCACTGCCCCTAAAAAGCAGCATGAGGATGGAAAACAGCAAGGCTGTAAAACGAGAGCTCATTAGGCGTAGCCCGGAAGGTCAAGGGAACCATCTGTGCCCGTACAGGCACATTTCTCCCCACGTACACGGCGGCAAGCTTAGTGCCAAACTGGGAGAACGAGCTTTCGCCCAATTGAACGGTAAAATAACGGAAAAAGCAAGCTGAACCTCTCCGCAATGCCCATCTGTAATCCCCGAAAATATCATAGTAATAAGGTATGCTCAAAATGATAAAACCGGGGCCAACCGCAACCGCATTGCCAGCCCTAAACGACACAACAAAGCGAGAACGGTTTTTGCATATTTAAAGATAATTCAATCTGAAAGGAAAGCACCGTGACACATCGCTTCCGGGTCGCATGCGCAGTCCTGTTCCTACTCCCCTGCGTCACCTTCACACCCCTCCGGGCACAGAAATTCGATGGTCTTGCATTGACGCCGCCGATGGGGTGGAACAGTTGGAACAAGTTCGGTTGCGCTGTCGACGAGCAGTTGATCCGCGGGACGGCCGATGCCATGGTCTCGCGCGGGATGATTGCCGCCGGGTACCGCTATCTTGTGATTGACGATTGCTGGCAGGGGCAACGGGACAGCCTCGGGTGGATTCGATCCGATCCGCTGCGGTTTCCCTCCGGCATGAAAGCCCTGGCGGATTACGTACATTCCAAAGGGTTGAAGTTCGGCATTTACTCCTGTGCCGGCAACCAGACATGTGCGGGCTATGCCGGCAGTCGCGGACACGAGTACCAGGACGCGCTGACCTATGCACTTTGGGGAGTCGATTACCTCAAGTACGATTGGTGCAACACCACCGGGCTGAATGCCGCTACGGCGTACGCGACAATGCGCGATGCCTTGTTTGCAGCGGGAAGACCCATTGTGTTCAGCATCTGCGAGTGGGGAGACAACCAGCCCTGGCTCTGGGGAAAAGAGGTCGGCCATCTCTGGCGCACCACCGGCGACATCGCCCCCTGTTTCGATTGCGAAGTCAACCACGGCACCTGGTCTTCCTGGGGGATCATGAAAATCGTCGATATCCGCAAGGGCATCAGGCAGTACTCGGGTCCGGACCACTGGAACGACCCCGACATGCTCGAAATTGGCAATGGCATGACCGTCAACGAAGACCGGGTCCATTTTTCCATCTGGTGCATGATGGCCGCCCCCTTGATCGCCGGAAATGACATCATGTCCATGAGCGCGCCGACGCTGGAGATCCTGACGAACCGCGAGGTGATTGCCGTTGATCAGGATTCGCTGGGCGTCCAGGGATTTCGCTACACTACCACACCCGAAGGCATCGAAGTGTGGGTGAAACCACTCGTGCGCGGTGATTGGGCTTTCTGCCTCCTCAATCGTTCCGAAACGGCTCGCGCCATACATGTCAAATGGCCGGAGTACAAACTGAGCGACGATATCTCCAAGCAGGCATTGGATCCCGGCATAGCCACTTTTGCCATCCGGGATCTCTGGAAGCAGCAGTCACTCGGGAACACACAGCAGGTGCTGCGTGCCACGATTCCTCCGAAAGATGTGCTGATGATGCGCCTCACGAAGCAGTAGATCCATCACCCCAATGATCGTCATCAGGGAGATCACTATGCGGATGCCGTTCAGTACTGCCCTCATTCTCGCCTGCGTCCTGGGATGTGCGCAACTCCCCCTCCAGTTCACCTTCGCTCAGACGAATCCACAGTACAAGTGGTGGAACCAGCCGTATGCCGGAATGCCACAGGCAAGTGCCTCGGCGAAGGTCTTACCCCTGATCAGCGTCAGAGGTACGAGGTTCGTCGCACCCCCGGGAGACACCGTGATGTTCCGGGGCGTGGCACTCGCTGACCCCGACAAGATTGAGGCCCAGGGGCACTGGAACAAGAGCTTATTTGCCAGAGTGAAGGATATGGGGGCCACTGTCGTCCGCATTCCCGTCCACCCGATTGCATGGCGTGAGCGCACTCCGGGAAAATATCTGCAGCTGCTTGATCAGGCGGTTGAATGGTGCACGGAGCTCGGCATCTACGTCATGATCGATTGGCATTCCATCGGAAATTTAAAAATGGGGCTCTTCCAGGATCCGGCGTACAACACCACGGAGCAGGAGACATATGAGTTCTGGCGCACCATCGCCCGGCATTTCAAGGGACACAATACTCCCGCATTCTACGAACTCTTCAATGAACCTACCCTCTACAACGGCGAGCTGGGCAGGATGTCGTGGAGCGAGTGGAAGCAGATCAACGAGAACATGATCAGCCTCATCCGGGCATTTGACCGGGAGAAGATCATTCTGGTTGCGGGACTTGACTGGGCGTACGATCTCACACCCATCCTCATTGAGCCTATCGAGGCCGAAGGCATCGGCTACGTTTCCCATCCCTACCCGCATAAACGCACAAAGCCCTTCGAGCCCAAGTGGGAGGAGAACTTCGGCTTCGCCGCCGGCCGGTATCCCGTCGTGGTCACGGAGTTCAGCTTCACGCTCGGCAAGGGAGGCCTTGCCGACAACGCCGAGTACGGAGCCGCAATCATCAACTACCTGGAGGCAAAGGGCATCAGCTGGGTGGCATGGATTTTTGATCCCGATTGGTATCCGCGGCTGTTTGAATCATGGACGACATACAAACTCACGGAGGCCGGGGAGTTCTTCAAGCAGGCGATGGTGACAAGAGGAGCGAAGCAGATGAAGTAGCCCGTGTGCGGACAAAGACATAAAGGGATGATATGACATACGGACACTTTGACGATAAGAAGCGTGAATATATTATCAGCCGGCCGGACACTCCGCTGCCATGGATCAACTATCTGGGGTGCGAGGAGTACTTCGGGATCATCTCGAACACTGCGGGAGGCTACTCGTTCTACCGCGATGCGAGGTTGCGCCGCCTGACCCGGTACCGCTACAACAACGTTCCGTTCGACACGGGCGGACGCTACATCTATCTACGTGACAACGCCGATGGCTCCTTCTGGTCCCCTTCATGGCAGCCGACCAGACACGCTGTTGAAGGCTACTCCTGCCGTCACGGCATGGGATACAGCATCATCGGGTCCACATATCATCGCATCAAGTCGGAGACCCTCTACTTTGTGCCGCTCGGCGAAAATCTGGAAATCTGGCGGCTGAAGATCACCAACCTCCGCCGGAAGCCGGCCCGCCTGTCGGTATTCAGCTGCATCGAGTTCTGCCTCTGGGACGCGCAGGATGACGCAACGAATTTCCAGCGCAACTTCAGCACGGGTGAAGTAGAGATCGATAACGGCGTGATCTACCACAAGACGGAATACCGCGAGCGCCGGAACCACTTCGCCTATTTCGCCTCCTCGATCAAGCCCGCAGGATACGACACACAGCGCGATACCTTTCTCGGTCCGTACCGCAATTGGGATCGGCCGGTCGTCGTTGAACGGGGACGGTCCGCCAATTCCCATGCGCACGGATGGGCACCGATCGGTTCGCATCACATCCGGGTGAACCTGAAAGCAGGAGAAACCCGTGAGATTGTCTTCGTCCTGGGATATCATGAGAATCCTGAGGACCGCAAGTTCGCGCGCGCGGGGTCACAGACAATCAACAAAGCCACGGTCAGGCCGACGATCGCGAAATACCTGAAGCACGGTGCAGTCGAGCGCGCGTTCACGGAGCTTGGCCGGCATTGGGATCGCCTGCTCGGCGTCTATCAGGCAAAGACCCCCGACAGGCACACCAACAGGATGGTGAATATCTGGAACGCGTACCAGTGCATGGCCACATTCAACATGTCGAGGTCGGCCTCCTTCTACGAATCGGGCATCGGGCGCGGCTTGGGGTTCCGCGACTCCAATCAAGATCTCCTGGGCTTCGTGCAGATGGTGCCGGAGCGCGCCCGCGAGCGCATACTTGACCTGGCTGCCACGCAGCTCGATACCGGCGGGGCATACCATCAATACCAGCCGCTTACCAAACGCGGCAACAATGATATTGGCAGCAACTTCAATGATGATCCGCTCTGGCTTGTGCTCGGCGTTGCGGCCTATCTCAAGGAGACGGGCGACCAGGCGATTCTGGACGAACCCGTTCCGTATGACAACCGGCCCGGCAGCGCCACGCCGCTCTACGAGCACCTCGAGCGAAGCATACAGTATACGCTCGACCGACTCGGCCCTCATGGCCTGCCCCTCATCGGCCGGGCGGATTGGAATGATTGCCTCAACCTGAACTGCTTCTCCGACACACCCGGGCAGTCGTTTCAAACGACGACAAACAAGGATGGAAAGACGGCCGAGTCAGTCTTCATCGGCGGGATGTTCGTGCTGGCCGCAAACGAGCTTGCCGTGATCGCCGGGCGGCGCGGATTGGAGTCCAAGGCTCAGGAATATCGCGAAGCCGCCTTGAAGATGGGCGCGACAGTCGGGACCTCCGGGTGGGACGGTGCGTGGTTCCTCCGCGCTTACGATGACTTCGGGAATAAGGTGGGCTCAAACGAATGCACAGAAGGCAAGATCTTCATTGAACCCCAGGGATTCTGCATCATCGCCGGCATCGGCCTGTCAGACGGACGGGCGCGCGTCGCACTGGATTCCGTGAAACGTCATCTTGCCACCGGACATGGAATCATGTTGCAACAACCGGCATTTTCGCATTACTACCTGAACCTGGGCGAGATCTCTTCCTACCCTCCGGGGTACAAGGAAAATGCAGGGATCTTCTGCCACAACAATCCCTGGATCATGATTGCCGAGACCATGGTCGGCAACGGAGACCGGGCGTTCGACTACTACCGGCGCATCAATCCGTCGGCACGGGAGAAGATCATCGCGCTCCATCGCTGCGAGCCGTACGTGTATGCACAGATGATCGCCGGCAAAGACGCACCGACACACGGTGAAGCGAAAAATTCCTGGCTTACGGGAACGGCCGCATGGAACTACGTCGCCATCACCCAGCATATCCTCGGCATACGTCCGACATACGATGGACTCATGGTGGCGCCGGTCATCCCGGCTGCATGGAAGGGATTTTCCGCAACCCGCATCTTCAAAGGGGTGCACTACCACATCACGGTCAAACGGAGGGGCACGGGAAACACGGTGCATCTTACCGTGGAAGGCAGGAAGGTGGAAGGGAATATCATACCCCCACCACCTCCAGGTGTTACAAAGGTCTCGGTTGTAGCGATGCTGGAATAAGCGATTCTTTTACTACCAGTCGTCAGTCCTGAATGACGGCGCGGGTAGTCCCGCACTGTTGAAGAGCGTGGCTTCCGGCGTATTCTCAAATGCGTAACGCACGGCAAGCGGTTGACGGATGTCCGCGTTGGACACCTCCAACCTCTGTCCACGGATCCTCACCACGGCGTCTTTGAACACCTTATCCGGTCCCGCAATCTGGAAGCCGTTCCCCTTGACTCCCTCCTTCAGCACAAGCCCATTCTCCGCATGGTCGAAGGACAGCTCGATGCTTCCATCGCGGACGATCCAGGACCTGCAAATAGGCCCGGAGTACTCCAGATCGCGTCCGTACGTCTTGGCCATGGCCCATAGGGCGAGGCGGTGGCCGACATCCTTCTTATTCGCGGGATGAATATTCTTTGCATCCCCGATGTCCATTGTCACAGCCATGCCGGTATTCTTCACGGAGAGCGTGGCGGTCTGTGCTTCGCGCAGCAATTGCGATTGCGTTGCGGTGCCGTAGTCGTATGGAGCTATCTGAACGTAATAGAACGGGAAATCTTCCAGCGCGAAACTCGTTCTCCAGTCTTCAATCAGAAGAGGAAAGAGCGTTTTGTATTGCAGCGCTCGGCCGGCATTGTCTTCGCCCTGATACCATATCGCTCCTTTGATCGCAAACGGAACGAGCGGCGAGATCATCCCGTTGTACAGTGCCGTGGGTGTATCCTCGGAGATATCGAGAGGCGAGCGCGGCCGGGTTTCGTACTTATTCCCAAGAGGCCCGAACACAAATAATGAGTCCCCCATGAGCTCGGCGACCGGAACGTACTTCCAATCGCCGGCAAGGGAGAGCGTATCACCTCCCTGGGCAGGCCGCAGGAGCATGGATGCCGGTTCACCGTACATGCCGCCACCACCCTGATTGTCGACTACGCGAACAGCGATGCTCATTGCGGGGCGGTCCACGATGGAACCCGGGACGGGGTAGATCCGTTTGGCATTATAGTAACCTGTGACTTCATAGCCGCCGACCCTGGTGCCGTTGACGAACGTGACATCCATGTCGTCAATCGGTCCAAGCTCCAGCACCAGATTCTTGCCCACCCATTCGGGGGGAATGGCGATGTTCTTTCTAAACCAGACGACCCCGTCGAAGTTGCCCATCTCACTCTTTTCCCAGAGCGCAGGCAAGCGCATGGTTTTCCAGGCGGCGTCATCGTACGAGCGGGCTGCGCATGCGCTGTCCCCGCAAGGAAGTGCCCGCCATCTGTTCTCGGCCGGTCTGGCCTTTACGTCGATTGCAGGATACTCGCGGAGCCAGAGCTCCGTCCGGCGCCGGGCCTCCGCACACGCAGGAAGCATGCTTAACGCCTTGGAAAACTCCGGGACACGGGCGAGAGACCGGGCGCTGGTCCACGCTTCCACAGGGGTCCCTCCCCAGCTGGAATGGATCAAACCGATGGGCACACCAAGTGCCTTGTGAAGTTCCTTGCCGAAGAAAAAGGCGGTTGCACTGAAATCCCCGACATTCGCAGGTGAGCACTCCTCCCAGGAAGCGTTGCCCTCGGACTCGGGGACGGCGGAATACGTCCGACGCACGGTGCACAGCCGGATGTTCGGATACGCCGCAGCTCCGATCTCCTCCGCTGCTGACTGCACAGTGTCTCTTGGCGGCCACCCCGACAGAGGCATTTCCATATTCGATTGACCCGAGCAGAGCCACACTTCGCCGGTCAATACGTTGGTGACCATCGTCGCCGTGCTGTCGTGCCTAATTTCCAGCGTGTAGGGTCCTCCCGCGCCCGGTGTCTGGAGTTTCACCATCCACCTGCCGTCGGGTTCAACGAGCGATTCTGCGGTCCTCCCCCAAGACGCACGGATGACAATCGGTGTCCCCGGCGTCCCGCGGCCCCAGAGGGGAACATTGCTTTCCTGCTGAAGCACCATATTGTCTTTGATGAGAGGGGCCAGGCTGAACGCCGCGGGTTGGCTGAGTGCTGGCGCATAGATTGCCGTAGAACACAGCACACAAAGTGCGAGTAGAATGAAGAATCGATGGTTCATCGTCGTGTGCCTCGTGATGTTCTTTATGATGTCTTCATGGTGTTTTATAGGATGCCTTCATGTGCTCATCATGGGGTTCTATAGGATGCTTTCATCTGCTCATCATGGCGTTCTTCACGATGCCTTTCACGGTGTTCTTCATCCTAACCAATGTGATGTGTTCCATAATGCCATTGAGATGCCGCGCCTGGAGCAGCTTATGCTCTTTCCGATTGCTCGGGCGGGGCTGATTATTATCCTAATAATGCTTTCCTTCATTGAGAAGGCGCTCGCATTTCTGGCACTGTGCGTGCAAAACTTCCGGTGGAATTAAACATAGGATCCGCCACATTGAAACGCAAGGACCTCCCATGCACCCGATGAGAACCACGCGTCTGATCGCGTCCGGCATCGCCGCTTGTGTACTCTCTTCCTGTTCGATACTGACGACTGGAGTTGAACAGGATGATTTCATCAGGGTTGACGGCACGAGACTGATTCACAACGGCACCCCGTATTACTTTGCGGGGGCGAACATGTGGTACGGGTGCTATCTGGGTTCGCCGGGCTCCACGGGCAACAGGCCAAGGCTGCTCAGGGAACTCGATTCACTTCGTGCCTTTGGCCTGACGAACCTTCGAGTTCTTGCAGCTTCCGAAGAATCCGCCATGCGCCGGTCTGTGAAGCCGGCAATCCAGCGCGCACCCGGGGTCGTCGACGACTCCCTGCTGCAGGGTCTGGATTTCCTCCTTGCAGAGATGGCGGAGCGCCACATGCATGCAGTCCTCTACCTCGGCAACTATTGGGAGTGGTCGGGTGGCTTCAGCCAGTACAATGTCTGGACAGGCGGACCAACGGTAGACCCGGAGGACACGACGCAGGGATGGGGCGCGTTCATGGACTACTCGGCGACATTCTATTCCAACGACCGGGCGATGCAGATGTTCAGAGATTACGTGCGCAGCATTGTCACGCGCACCAACACCGTGAACGGCAGGCCGTATGCATCCGACCCGACCATCATGTCATGGCAACTGGTCAACGAACCGAGGCCCGGACGCGACGACGAACCGGGCAGGAAAAACCTTCCGGTCTTTTACAAGTGGATCGATGAGACCGCGCGGTTCATCCACAGTCTCGACACCAACCACATGGTCTCCGCCGGCAGTGAGGGAACCGTCGGCACATTGCGGTCCGAGGAGTATTACCTTCGCGCTTTTCAGACTCCACACATCGACTACCTCAACCTGCATCTCTGGCCGCTGAATTGGGGCTGGTTCAACCCCGTCACATGGGAGACCACACTGCCGCAAACAGAGATTAATGCGGTTGAGTATTTCAACCGTCACATGGCGCTTGCGCGCACGCTCGGCAAGCCGATCGTGATGGACGAATTCGGTCTCGGGCGGGACGGCGGGAAGTTCCATTCTGGAACTCCAACACGAGCGAGGGACCGGTACCTCCTCTTGATCTGCACGGTGCTCGAAGATTCTGCGCGCGCGGGAGCTCCTCTCGCCGGGTCGAATTTCTGGGCATGGGGAGGAGAAGGAACAGCTCAGCACCCGGACGGCATGTGGCAGCGCGGCGATCCGTTCGTCGGCGACCCGCCCCAGGAACCGCAGGGAAGAAACTCGGTGTTCATTTCGGACACGTCGACGATCCGCATACTTCGCTCTCACGCGAAGGCCATGCTCATGCTTGGGGCCGCTTCCCCTTCACCACCTTCAGGTTTCGTTCGATAAGCGCTATCCTCTGGTCCACTGCGGCCGCGCTGCGCAGTGGATCCTCCGGTGAGTGCAGCACGTAGTCCAGGAGGATGTCCACCGTGCTTGTGGCGACATGAATCCTTGTATCCGATGACGCATAGTAGATGAAGACGTTTCCGTTCTTCTTCATGACCCAGCCGCAACTGAAGAGCACATTGGAGACATCGCCGATACGTTCGTATCCCACGGGAGCCATGAAGTAGCCCCCGGGCCGCGCGATCACACGATTGGGTTCTTTGAGATCGGTGAGGAAGAGATAAAGCACGTAACGCAAGCCGGCGGCCGTGTTCCGCACGCCATGCGCCAGCTGCAGCCATCCTTTCTCAGTCTTGAGCGGAGCGGGCCCCAGACCGTTCTTCACCTCCGTGATGGTGTGGTAGATACGATCGTCAATAATAGTCTCCTCCTCGATCGCCACTGCAACCATGCTCTCCGAGAGCCCCCACCCGATTCCCCCTCCCGAACCCGTGCTGATGAAGCCGTCCTGCGGCCGTGTATAGAACGCGTACTTCCCTCCCACGAACTCAGGGTGGAGAACGACGTTTCGCTGCTGGGGCGACCCGGTCCGGATGTCAGCCAGCCGCTCCCACGCCACGAGATCTTTTGTTCTGGCCACCCCGCATTGGGCTATGGCCGACGAGGTATCCGTGCGCGGGACTGAAGGATCCTTGCGTTCCGTGCAGAACAAACCGTAGATCCAACCGTCCTGGTGCTTCACCAGGCGCATATCGTAGACATTGGTATCGGGATCCTCAGTCTCAGGCAGACGCACGGGATAGTCCCAAAACCGGAAGTTGTCTATGCCGTTGCGGGATTCGGCAATCGCAAAGAAAGATTTCCGGTCGACCCCTTCAACCCGGACTGCCAGCAGGATCTTTCCTTCATATTCCATCGCCCCCGGATTGAATGCTGCGTTTACCCCCATGCGTTCCAGGAGATGGGGGTTCGGTTTCCGGTCCATATCATACCGCCACGTCACCGGGACATGGCCGGCGGTGATGACGGGATGCACGTACCGATGGGCCACACCATTGCCCCCGGGCACCTTCTGGTTCTTCCTCGTGAGCAATCGTTCCTGGTTGCGGACGAGAGCCCGGAGGGCTGTCGCAAACTGGGCCTTGTTCATTTAGATCACCGTTGCTTTCTGAGCGGAGAGGCCGCCGGGGCCTTTTCCCGCAGGCGGTGCGAGCACGGCCACAACCCGTTGCTCGAAGTCCTCCGGCAGCGTTTCCCTGCTTGCCTCATCAAGGTTGTTCCACCACGTGAATTTGAGGATCAACGATGTCACGACAACACCACAGATGACCCAGATGAAGAGATGATATTGCTGCGTCACCAGCGACATCGGCGTGAGTACCAGGCAGACCTGCCAGGCCACGCCGACGACGATATTGAAGAGGTCCCGGGGAAGACGTTTGTTCGGTTCAAAATCCGGGTAGTACTTCCGGGCCATGCGCAGCACCGGTTTCCAGAAGCCCCAGGGTTTGATCTGCATGTAAAATCTCATCAGCACGACATCGGGTTCGGGCTTCGTCAGCAGACTGCCAACGATGCACCCTACGATGGAGACCCCCAGGACGGGCGGAAACGCCATGATGGCATGAAGGGACGGAAAAGCGATCGGAATCACCATGGCCGCTGCAATGCCCGAGACCATTCCCCAGAAGTACCCGTAGCCATTGAATCTCCACCAGTACCACTTCAGGATATTTGACGCTGTATAGCCACCGTAGAGTGCGCTGACGATCCAGAGCGTGACCTGGTTAATGGATTCCACCACAAAGCCGAACGCAAACCCGACGATCACGAAGGCGATCGTGGTGATGTAGCTAAGCCGCACATAGGTCTGGTCCGACGCATGCGGATTGATGAACCGCTTGTAGATATCGTTCACGACGTAGGCCGGCGCGGCATTGATGGTCGCCGCGTAGTTCGACATGAAGGCGGCGAACAAACCCGCGAGCAGCAATCCGACGAGACCGACCGGCAGGATATTCTTGATGATGTAGGGAAGGATCATCTCGAAATCGATATTCGCCCCCATGGCATGAAGCTCCGGAGAGAAATTGACCAGTGCCAGCACGGTGATGCCGGTGATCAGCACATACCGGGGGAAGATCAGGACGACGTTGACAAACCAGTTCATCTTGGATGCTTCTTTGGGCGAACGGGTTGCCAGCACGCGCTGCATGTCATAGTTGGGGGCCGGGCCCGCCATGCTCTTGAGGATGCCCTGGAAGAGCACCATGATGAAAAAGATCCCGAACATGCTGTACCCATCGGCCAGGATCTTCGTGTTCACCGCGTCAATCAACCCGGTCCAGTCCAGGTCAAGCGACCAGCCGAAAAACGGCGTTGTCCATCCCTGCGGCACGACGGCCTGCAGCTGTTCGGGCGACACCATGGTGAACGCAATGACACCGATCGACAACGACGCCACGGTCAGCACCATGAATTGCAGGAACTCGGTAATGACAACGCTGAACATTCCGCCCTTCACGGCGTAGATGGCGGTGAGCGACATCAGGATCAGTGCGTAGACGTCAGGGGAGATATTCCAGGGGAAGAAGACGGCTGCGAATTTCCCGATACCCTTGAATGCATATGCGATGAACCCGATCACGCTCACGAGAGCGAAGATCACCACGCTGATGTGCGAGAGTTTTGCACCCGTGCTGTTCCCGAATCTCGTCTCGATCCACGCCGCGCCGGTCATGACCTTGGACTTGCGGAGCCAGATCGAGAGATAGACCATGAGGAATATCTGGTTGAATGTCGGCCAGACCCATGGCATCCACACACTCTTGAACCCGTACACGAAGAGCACGTAGACCAGCCACATCGTCCCCGTGATGTCGAACATTCCCGACGCATCGGAGACACCGAGCATCCACCAGGGAAGAACGTTGCTGCCCAGAAAGTACGAGTTGAGGTTCTTCTTGGCCCGTTTCGAGACCAGCATACCGAGCCCGATGGCCACCACAAAGTAGAGGAGGATTATCGAGAGATCAATGATGTGAATTTCCATTGGCGGCCTGCAGGCTGATGAGGAATGGGAGTCCAACCCAATAAATCACGCACAATTAGTGCCAGCCCGGGCAGTGTCCTGAGTCCCGTTTTTTCTCACTTATTCTTGAAGTGCGGCAGGAAAGCTTTATTACTTTGATAATCCTGGCGGGATTTGATAACGGACGATTTGATAACGGACGAGGAGTTTCCTGACAAACCAGATAATCAACGCCGCAAGGACAAGCACGAGGAATGCCGCGCCGCCAAGTGCGGCCTTCGCGATCTTTGGGAACCCCCAATTCACGCTGAAATCCATGGGGATATATGAGTTCTTCGATACATCCGGCTTGCCGGTGTCGTAAAAGCTCGTAAGAATGAGCCGCATGTTTTCAATGTTTGCGTACCACATGTCGCCAACATGCCCGCACTCCGAGAAGATGATCTGCTCTCCGTTGGACAGATACGGGAGCAGATCATTCGTCGCATAGGCAGGTGGAGTGGAAAAATCCACGCTCCCGCTCAGGAGCAGGGTCTGTACCCCGGAAGGACGGAGCTCACGGTACTCCCGCGGCAGCTGGCGCGTCGGCCAGCGGCCATACTTCGACGGCCCCCAAAGCATTATGCTCATGGGTGAGCCCAGCGGCTGGTTGCCCGCCTCCATGTCTCGACGGTAGTCGCGAGAAGAATCAAAGTCCGCGCTTATTGCTTTCGAGGCTGACTCACCCCAGGTGCTCATGGTGGGAACAAGATAGTCGTAGACGATGGACAAGAGTGCGAGGCCGCTGGCATCACCCTGACTGGCGGCGACATACGCGTCGAATATCTTCGCAGCGGTATTCCGGTGAAAGAGAAGTCCAAATGTGCCCACCTTCACCTTCGAGGGGTTGATGGAGAAGCACAGCCATGAATGCGGCATGTTCCGTAACACGGTGCTCACGGTTGCATAGAGATCCGGGCTCCGCAATGACATGGCGGTGTCTTTCGCCCAGAGGGCCGCATACTGCCTTAGCTGCGTGTCAATCATCCCGGGTTCCCAGACAAATCGCCCGGGAGGATTCACGGCAATCATTGCCGACCGGTATATGCTTTCCGGATGTCGCAGACCGTACAGGTACGCTACGCGTGTGCCGTAGCTCTCGCTCAGCAGGTCGATGCACGCATAGCCCAGAGCTTTGCGAACCGATTCGTTGTCTTCGATCGTTTCGAGCATCGTGTACCCGTCCAGATCCACGCCCTCACTCATCATGCGTTGTGCCCCTGCACCAAATGCGCGCGCGATCTTTTCCATCGACTCTTCACCGAGCACGTCACCGTCCTCTTTGAGAGCTTCCGTCATCTCCGGGCAATCGAGTTTTACCGATCCGTCCACACCCCTGTATCCGACGAGCACAACGTCGTGCCCGGGGAGGAAGGTCCATGCCTTTCCCCAATCCCACGACATGTTACTCGCGCCGGGTCCGCCGGCTAAGGCGAATACCGGCTCGGCCGGGTGCTGCGAGCGGGAATGGATTCGCAGGAAGGGTATGTGGATCAACCGGGACGTTGACTTGTCTCTATTCTCCGGGACCGTGACTGTCCCGTAATCGGCATCGTATTTCTCAGATCCGATCTCAAAGGGCCCGGACTGAGTGACGATGCTTCCCGCCTTTGCGTCAACAGGTGGGAGAGGATAGTGATTCCCGCCTTTTCCGCATCCTGATTCCAACAGCAGCATGGGGATGAGGAGCAAGGCGGTGATCCGTGTTGTTTTCAAGTGAAGGAGTCCTGAGCTTCTCTGAGGTGAATTGTCATAGTGCCACATGTATGTTGCCCGTTGCAGTGCGGTTTTCCAGTTGCAGTTGAGTGCTCCTACTCCACCGACTTATCCGGCGGCAATCCGGTTTTCTTGTAGAGATCCTTTCTCGCACCTTTATCCTTTACCAGGATTTCCCTTGCGTATCCGGCTACGATGGCGGCCTTTGCCCGCGGGACCACTATGACACCGTCCCCGTCTGCAACAACGACATCGCCGGGACAGACGAGCACACCGCCGATGACAACGGGGCGATTGACCGATTCAGTTTCGTTCCTTCCGGGCCGTATCCCCCTCCCCTTCTTCCGCAGATACAGCGGGACTTTCTCCACCTCGATTTCATCGGTGTCTCTTGAACTGGCATCCGTCACAACACCGACAGCGCCAAGGCTCTTCCAGTACAGGATGTTGTACGACCCGATCGTTCCGATGTCTTTATCTTCAACATCGTCGATCACGACTGCCGATCCCTGTCGTATTACGCCCGCAAAGCCCTCGTGCGAGTAGGCATTGTAGAAGTTGCCCTCCCACTCCTGGAACTTCTGCCCCGGTTCCGGTCTGTCGGGTTTCTGCGTCGGGACGTACCGGACCGTGACCGCGATGCCTCTGAACTGATGAGAGAAAGTCTTGTTGTCAACCCAATCCGGATGAATGGCCGGATCCACCAGCCCTGTTCCCGGCAGACCTGCCATGTCCATGCCGTCAGACACGTCAGCGACACGGAGGCCTTCATACAATTTCAATATCCTGGCATTGTCGTCGTCCGCATAAACCTTTGTTTCGATATAGTTAACTCCCCTCTCCAGCTCCTTTGCCGTTTTTTCCTGCGACTGTGCAATGGCGAGGAAGCCGAGGATGCAACATGCCAGCATTCTTGAAATGTGCATGGGTGAACGCTCCTTTCACAGACTTACTGTGCGGTGGAGACCAGGAAATCGAATGGCATGCATGATGCCTCGTGGGAGAATGACGCTGCAAAATAGATGATGCGTTGTACAGTGTCAAGTGCCCGGCCGGGCGGGGTCAGACCCGGACCAATTGTCAATAGTCGATGGACCATTGACAATCATCAATCGGTCGCGGTCAGACCCCTGGATTCCCTTTTTTTTGCGGTTCTTATTGATTGTAGACTAATAGCAGACTATCTTTTCAGGTTGAAGGCCGGAGTGTGCACCCCCACCCGCCTTCGAGGATCCAACCTGGAAAGGCACGCGAAAATGAAGAGACGCAACTTCCTGGCAGCGTTGCCGGCGGCCGGCCTTACCGCCGGAGGTTCCGCTTCCCTCCTGTCCGGCTGCACGGGCACCCACAAAGAGGGCCTCACATTCAAGGACCTAGCCCTGGTCGACAAGGTCAAGATGGCCATGCTCACCATGCAGCGTGCCACCTGGGAACAGGGCGTCGCAATGCAGGCTCTGCTGGAACTCGGAGAGACCGATCTTGTGATTCTGATGGCCAAGGACGCCGTGCTCCGCCAATCCAAGGATGGACGGCTGGCAATGCTGGGCGAGGAGTTTGCGCTCAGCGACGCCGCCTCTCCGGGTGAAGCCGTGTTCTGGGCTGCAAAACAGACGGGCGACCCGTTTCTGGAAAGAGGCTACGAAAAGCTCCTCGACTACGTTTTGCATAAAGCTCCCCGCACCAAAGAAGGCATCATCTACCATTTCACTAACCTGCCGCAGATATGGAGCGACATCATCTACATGCTCCCACCATTCCTTGCGGCGGCGGGCCAGTATGAGGAAGCCATCAAACAAATCGACGGGGCGCGAGATTGCCTCTGGAACCCGGACAAGAAACTCCTGTCGCACATGTGGGACTGTGAGAAGAAGGTCTTTGTGCGAAAGGATTGCTGGGGCGTCGGCAACGGGTGGTCGGCTGCAGGAATGACACGGGTCATCAGGGCACTCCCCGGCTCCATGAACGCTGAACGGACGAAACTCACGGGATATGTCAGGGAAATCATCGATGGATGTCTCGCACACATGCGCGACGACGGACTGTACCACAACATCGTCGATGATCCCCAGTCGTTTATTGAAACCAACCTTGCGCAGATGCTCGCCTATTCAATCTACCGTGGAATCAGTGGTGGATGGCTTGAAGAGCGCTACAAAATTCAAGCCGACAAAATGCGCGGGGCGGCTCAGAAGAAGGTGGACGATCTCGGCCTGGTCCAGGGAGTGTGTGGCTCTCCGGAATTCGATCACCCGGGAACCGCCACCGAAGGACAGGGTTTTTTCATTCTGATGGAGGTCGCGCACCGGGAGTTAGCCGCGTAGCTGCCCGACACTCTTTCAGTCCCGTCTTCACCCGGACGGTGGTCTCCCGTTCTTCCCTTACGCAGGTTCTCTCATGACACTTCCAGACGTTCTCCGAGCTTCCAGGGTGAGCACCGCCATGCTGGTGGTCTTTCTGGCCGGTGCTGCATCCACATCCGCCCAGTTTCTCGATAACTTCGACGGCAAGCTGCCGCTCGACCCACGCGGTGTTCAGGGTTGGACCTTCTTTACGGGGGACGGGTCCGCGGTTATGAATTTGCAAAACTCCGGGAAGGGTCATGCAACAATTTCGGTGGATGCTTCAAAAGACATACGGAATATCTGGTGGGCGTTGATACGCCGGTGTGTTTCTACGAACATGAATCTCCACCTTCTCGCCACCCCGGCATACGCCCTGCGCATCGAGTCACGGGTCAGGGTAAGCCACGCGCCGCGAAGGGTAAATCTCCATCTCAACACGCAGCGAACGACGGACTTCCACACGCACCTCATGGAATTCGATATCCCGGATACGGTGCGATGGCACACGATAAGCATGACCACGCGGGGTTTTGATGCGACGCCCGGCGATACCATTTACGGTCAGCTTGCGCTCATGGACTGGGGCCTGGAGAAGTATCACGTCGATCTCGACTATTTCAGAGTGGATATCGTGAAGGCGGATTCAGCCGGACCTGATAAGGGCACACTCGTGCCGTACCACCCGCAGGTCCCTGACCCGATATCGTTTCCGCTCCATGTTCCCGCGACTCAGGATTGCATCGTCGACACCCAATATCCCCTCATGAATTTCAACGATTGGAGTGCCCGGGATGGATCCGGGAGAAGCACACTTCTGGCCGTGAGCGGGACACAATGCACTATCTTGCGATGGGATCTGGACGTGTTTGCTGGAATGCGCGCCGATGGACCCGCTTTGCTGGAGCTGACCGCGTATTCCACGGAGCGGTCGTTGGTGCATGCCAGGGACTTCGGCATGCTCAGGGTTGCGGAAATACTGGGAGGAGACCCCGCATGGGATCAGAAGGATGTCACGTACGCCTCATTGTGTCAGGGGAAAAACCCGAATGAGGTTTTCAATTCCCAGATGATCATCGATGTCGGCGTTCCTGAGGGACAGGGTTCATCCATGCTTGCGACGATTGCACAGCCTGTGGTGCAACGTCTGCTGGATGGAAGGACGCTTGGCCTGGCAATACAGCCTCTGGGTGCTGTGTTCGCATCGTTCTATGCCCTCGAGAGTGCCGGCACGCACCGCAGCCCGACGCTGCATGTTCGTCTGGCACCCCGCTCCCCCGGGCCGCCGCATTGAACACGGCGACAATCAACCAATTGAACACGGCAAGAGCCGACCCGATGAACACGGCAAGAGCCAACCCGATGATCACGGTAAGAGCCAACCCGATGATCACGGTAAGAGCCAACCCGACGGCCACAGTGAGAGCCGCCTGAGGTGTTCCAGCATATCGAAAGCAAACAACAGTAGTCTACCGCGCACAAGGAGAAAATCATGAACGAAGTCTCACAAAAACTGCCGATGAGGGAGAAACTCTCGTACGGCTTCGGTGATCTCGCTTCTGTCCTGTACTGGCAGACGTTCATGCTTTACTTCACCTTTTTCTACACGGATGTATTCCTCATTCCTGCCGCTGTTGCCGCCACGATGTTTCTGATAAGCCGCATATGGGACGGCGTCAACGATCCGATCATGGGCATGGTTGCCGACCGCACGAAGACCCGCTGGGGGAAATTTCGTCCCTATCTCCTCTGGCTCTGTGTCCCCTTTGCAGTTGTTGGCGTGCTGACCTTCACCGTCCCCGACCTCGGGGAAACGGGAAAACTCATCTGGGCATACGTTACCTTCAATCTTATGATGATGCTGTATACCGGCATCAACATTCCCTATACATCACTCCTGGGTGTGATATCTGCGGATTCCAAGGAACGCACAACAGTCTCCTCCGTGAAATTCCTCTTCGCTTTCTCAGCGGGCATCATTGTCTCTGCCACACTGCTGCCCATGGTGAAGTACTTCGGCGGAGGCAATGACGCCAAGGGCTGGCAGATGTCGTTTGTCATCTATGGGATCGCCGCCGTGATTTTCTTCCTGATCGCCTTCAGGGGGACCCATGAACGGGTGCAGCCGCCGCCCGGCCAGAAGTCATCCGTGAAACAGGACCTTTTCGAACTGCTGACGAACACGCCGTGGCTGATCCTGCTTGCCGTCACTATCACGTTCATCCTGTTCGTGGCTGTGCGCAGCAGCGTGACGGTTCACTATTTCAAGTATTTCATCGGAGTGCAAACGCTCACGTTGCCCTTCCTCGGAACAGGAACATATGATTTCAACGCGTTGACATCTGCCTTCAACACCGTCGGCCAGATATCGGCGTTTCTCGGCGTCTTCGTAGTGAATTGGTTCGCCAAAGTCGTGGGGAAGAAAACAGCATTCGTCATCTTCTTCATTATTGCCATTCTGAGCACTGCAAGTTACTATCTTCTGACCCCCGACCAGATGGGCCTGATTTTCCTCTTCCAGATCACCGGTTCGATGAGCGGCGGACCCCTGAGCGTTTTGGTCTGGGCCATGTATGCGGACACTGCCGACTACGGAGAGTGGAAGCGGGGCCGTCGGACTACAGGCCTCGTTTTCTCGGCGTCGACAATGTCACAAAAGATGGGATGGGCGTTTGGCGCCTTTGTCGCACTGACGCTCATGTCACAGGTCGGGTTTGAGCCGAACCAGGCACAGTCGCCGGAAAGTCTGAAGGGCTTGTTGCTGCTCTTTAGTCTTATTCCGGCAATCTTCGGGGTTGTTGCTATTGCCCTTCTGGGTTTCTACCCCCTGAACGAGAAACGCGTGGCACGGATCGGAGACGAACTCGCTTTGCGGAGAGCAAAGAGTGAGCAGGCGCCGGGCAAACTATAGGAACGGATACATAGTGATCAAACGTATCTCACAGGAACAACACGATGAAGAAGACGATAATCGGCAGTGCGCTCTCGAATATCCCGTGGCAGGCGAAGCCGAAGGGGTGTTCCGACGTGGTGTGGCGATACAGCAAGAATCCCGTGATCGGGAAAAGGGCTATTAAGGACTCGAGCAGGATCTTCAACAGTGCTATCATTCCATATAAGAATGGATTTGTGGGAGTCTTCAGAGCCGACCACCGCAATGGCTATCCCAATCTGCATCTGGGAAGAAGTAAAGACGGCATCAAGTGGGACATCGACAACGACATCATCACCTTTCTCCAGGAGGACGGGGCTCCGGCAGTGCCGATTCTGTATGGCTATGATCCCCGCCTCGTCGAGCTGGAAGGGGAATACTACATCACCTGGTGCAACCATTTTCACGGACCGACGATTGGCATTGCAAAGACGAAAGACTTCAAAACCTTCATCCAGCTTGAGAACGCCTTCCTCCCTTTCAACAGGAACGGCGTTCTGTTCCCAAGGAAAATCAACGGCAATTACGTGATGTTGAATCGTCCAAGCGACAACGGCCATACGCCGTTCGGCGACATCTATCTCAGTCAGAGTCCGGACATGACGTTCTGGGGAAAGCATCGACTTGTCATGCCCACGACGCACTATTGGTGGAAGAACGTGAAGCTCGGCGCAGGCCCCATCCCCATCGAAACCACCGAGGGGTGGCTCTTGATCTACCACGGAGTCTGCGCAACGTGCAGCGGATTCATCTACAGCACCGGCGCGGCATTATTGGATATCGATGACCCGTCCAGGGTGATTGTGGATTGTGAGAACTACATCCTGACTCCGGAAGAGCCGTACGAGACCACGGGATTTGTAGCCAACGTGACATTCCCGTGTGCGACCCTGCAGGATGCTGCGACCGGAAGGCTGGCCATATTCTACGGCGCGGCGGACACCTACTGTGCGCTGGCCTTCGCGCAGGTGGATGAACTGATCGACTATATCCGGAGCCACCCTGTCCGCACACTGTAGAACGCACGCGGCCTGACCGAAGGAGAACACTCGCACAAGTTTCGAAAGGGTGAGATCATGCAGTTCGGGCATTTTGACGATGTCAACAGGGAGTATGTCATTGAACGGCCTGATACGCCGCGCTCATGGAGCAATTATCTCGGCTCCACCGAGTACGGCGCGATCATCACGAACAATGCCGGCGGCTACAGCTTCTACAAGTCGGCCGCACAGGGACGTTTCACGAGACTCCGGTTCAATGTCATCCCCGTGGACCAGCCCGGGCGGTACTGTTACATCCGCGACCGCAAGAGCAAGGACTTCTGGTCCACCTCATGGCAGCCGGTGGGCAAGTCGCTGAGACGATACAAGTCCGAATGCCGCCATGGAATGGCATACACGAAGATCTCCTCACTTTACTCCGGCATCAGAACCGAAGCGCTCTATTTCGTACCGCTGGGCCGCGCGTATGAATGCTGGCTCATGAAGGTGACAAATACCGGCACAACAAAGCGATCCCTCAGCCTGTTCACCTACGTGGAGTACGCGAACAACTGGAAGCTCTCGCAGGATCTCATCAACCTGCAGTACTCCCAGTTCATCGTGAAAATGAACGTGCTCGACGGCATCATCGATCATGGCACAAACGTCTATATGCCCGAGCGGCCTGATCACTTTGAAGACGACGGGCAGGCGCGCCATACGTTTCTTGCCGTCGCCGGTGCCGACATCGCAGGATACGACACGGACCGCGATGTGTTCATTGGCCCTTACCGCACGTATGCCGACCCTATCGTGGTCGCGGAAGGCCGCTGCCGGAATTCTATTGCAGTCGGCGACAACGCATGCGGCACACTCCAGGTCGACATCGACCTGCGCGGCGGCGAGTCACGTGAACTTGTTGTGCTCATGGGGATCGGTACTGCAGATGTCGCGGGAAAAACAGCGGTCCGTGAGTGCGGGAGCCCCGCCAGAGCCCGGCGTGAGTTCACCAGGCTGAAACAATTCTGGCACGGCAGAATACAGGGGCTGGCCGCGACGACGCCGGATCGTGAACTCAACAGCATGCTCAATGTATGGAACCCGTACAACTGCCTCATTACTTACGCATGGTCCAGAGCAGCCAGCCTAGTGTATACCGGCGAGCGGGACGGTCTCGGGTATCGCGACACCGTTCAGGACATGCTCGGCGTTCTGCATTTGATCCCCGACGAAGTGAAAGAGCGTCTTGAGCTCATGATCACCGGTCAGGTCTCGACCGGCGGCGCGATGCCGGTCGTGAAACCGTTCGCCCACAAACCCGGCAGCGAGCAGCCACCGGATGAATCCGAATACCGCTCCGATGATTGTCTCTGGCTGTTCAACACTGTGCCCGCGTACGTGAAAGAAACCGGCGACGGGTCATTCTACGAAAAGATCCTGCCGTACGCCGACCATGGCGAGGATACGGTCCTCGGCCATCTGAAGCGTTCCATAGAGTTTTCGCTGCAGCGTTCCGGCGCGCACGGCTTCCCGTGCGGACTGCTGGCCGACTGGAATGACTGCCTGCAGCTCGGCCACGACGGCGAGTCGGTCTTCGTGGCGTTCCAGCTGAGGTATGCGCTTGCGACCTACATCGAGATATGCGCGTTTCTTGACAAAGCCGGCGAACTTGAGTGGGCCTCGGGCCACCTGGACACGCTTGATGAAAATCTGGAGAGGCACGCATGGGACGGGGCATGGTATGCACGTGCCTTCAGAGCCGACGGATTGACATTCGGCACAAAGGACAACGACGAGGCTTCGATTTTCCTGAATCCGCAGTCATGGGCGGTCATCAGCAAACATGCATCCCGCGAGCGATCGGAAGCGCTCATGGACACTGTGCAGGAGCGCCTGGCGACGGAATATGGTCTGATGATTTGTGACCCGCCCGTAGAAAGGACTGACCCCCGGGTGAACAAATCCCGGTTGTTCAACAAGGGTATGAAGGAGAATGCCTCCGTCTTCTGCCACACCCAGGGATGGGCCATCATGGCTGAGACGCTTCTGGGGAGGGGCGACCGCGCGTATGATTATTATCGCCGGTTCATGCCCGCGGCATACAACACCAGGGCTGAGATCCGGCAAATTGAACCGTACGTGTACTGTCAATTCACGAACAGCAAGTACAGCCCTCGATACGGAGCATCGCGCCTGCCCTGGTTGAGCGGAAGTGCCGCGTGGGCGTACTACGCCGTGACACAGCACATCCTCGGGGTGCAGCCCGACTATGCTGGGCTCCGGATGGACCCGTGTCTTCCCTCCGGATGGCGGGAGGTGAGGATTACGAGGGTGTTCCGGGGGAAGAATCTGCGCATCACCATCAAGAATCCGGATGGCGTGCAGAAGGGAGTGAAGAGTCTGAAACTCAACGGCAAATGTGATCGATGGAAATCTGATCGCGGCGGAAGAGTTGAAGCAAAACAATAGCGTCGTCGTCGTCATGGGATGAGCTGACCATAACCGCACTGGCTGCGCTTTGACAATCTCAGGTCACGCGTCTAGCGAAGCTCTGCGAGAATGCCAACCCATGCCTGGAGCGCGAGTGATGATCAAGCAGACCTCATGGTTGGACGGTAGGATTGTACGATGCGATGATGCGTCCGTCACGGCCCACAAGCAGCAAAGCGCCCCTTCCTGCATCGAGCTGAACGTGGATCTCCGCTCCGCTCATCTTGTCGCGGAAAGCGACCGGTGAAGACTCCATGCTCTCAGAAGTTAACACATACAGTGTTGCGTCGGGCAGCTGCGTCGGGCTGATGAGAATACCGGGATCTGCACACGTGGTCTCATAGACGGCTTGTGTCCCGGCGCGATTCATTGCATACCGGTAGATGCGCCCGACTTCATCGAGTTGTTCCGCCATCTCGAGCGGCAGTGCACAATAGAGTATCCTGCCCGCGCCGAGAGGGATCTCAAGAAACGTCTGCCCGCCGGGCAGTATACCCCGATCGCAGTAGGTGGTCCTGTCCCCGCCATAACTGAGACGGGAGGTGCCCTCCGGCCACTTCACGGCGACCTCCCGGGAGGTCAGCGCCCCCCACGAGTATTTCACATTCCAGTCACGCGTGCGTTCAGGAATCGCTGCCCAGTGTTCGTCTGCATCTATCCTTCCCGAAACGAGCAGTGTCGCTCCGGCCCGCACTCTGTTCATGAGCAGGTCCCATGCCTCCTGGTGCAAAACCCACGGTGACGGAAGGATGATCAACCGGGCATCGGGCATTTGTGAAAGCTGATACTCACCCGCTACAAACGCTGTTCCCCTTGCGTGATGATAGAGCGCCCGTACGGCGTTTTGTTGCACCGTGATCCCCAGGCTGCTGAGTACGGAAAGCTGAAGCGACTGCGGCAAGACGATTGCGATGTCGGGGAGCCGGGCCTCCGTTGCATGCGATTGGGCTCTGCGTGCAAAGTCGGCAATCCCCTTGATGACATACACCCATTGTTTTTCCGAACCATCACGTCTCAGGAGCCCAAAGTTGTCGCTCCGTGTCCAATCCCAGTGCAATACACCCGCGTTTGCATTCGCGAACCCGAGCACCAGCTTGCGCTCGAGAAGAGGTACCCCATGGACGTCGTCCCAGCGCGAGGAGCCGTCCATGGTCCACACGGGCTGCGGGCCCGTCTCGCCGAGGAGGTTGGGTTTGTGCGGGCTCTTCGCCACGACCGAGTTCCACAGCAGCGCGTCATCACGCCACCAGGAGTGATTCACCGTATAGGCAACCGGCGAAAAAGCCCAGAACTGGTTCAGCACACGGTCTGTCACGCCACCTTCATCCTGACCCACCGTCACAATCTGCTCTGATCCCGCGGCGCGGATAGCACGGATCATCGTCTCGATCCACTGGCTAAACGCATCCTGTGCAAACAGGTTGTAATCCACCGCGCGAATGAGGCGCATGTTGCCGGATCGTGCAGGCTCGAGGTCGGCTGTAGCCGGCAACTGAACCCTGTCGAATGCGCCCATTTCACCGGGCGATGTGCGCCACGCCCGGGCGAGCTTGTCAATTGAGGTGTACCGCTGCTCAAGCCACCGTTGCCAGGCCGCAAGCTCCTTAGGGTCTCCGTTTGGTGAGTTCCCCTTCCACGGGCGCCTGGGGTTGGTGAAGCTGGGTTCATTGATAAGATCGTAGCTCAGGAATGGCACGTTCTTGAACCGGGACACGATGGTGCGGACGTACGCGGCCTGGGCTTCAATTGCAATCGGATCCATGTAAGGATTGGACCCCGGCCCCAACCTGTTCCCTTCCTGCCCCGGGCCTTGCTGGAGTTCGGTTTGCGGATCAAAGGCAAAGAACGTGAAGATGATCTGCATGTGGTGCCGGGCCGCTGCATGCAGGTACGCCTCGAGGGCGGACAGCAGACGTTCATCAGCGGCTCCACTTACCGGATCAAGATAGCGCACACGGTTGAGCCATATCCCGGTCCGCACCGTATTGAACCCCAGCCGTTCCATATCGGCGAAGTCCTGTTCCCACCCCCACGCATTGCCGCCGAGACTTCCACCAACAAAGAATCCCGAAGTATAGGGATCGGTCGAAAAGTAGTTCGCTCCCACCATCAGCATGGGCTTCCCGCCCACCCGAAAATAGTCGCGTCCCGCTTCCAGACGCTCCCCGGATTGCATGAGCCGGGAATCACGCACCACGATACCCGAGGTGTACCGCTCGAAGAGTGTATCCCCGAGGAAGAGACTCGCCCGCACTTTGTAAAGCCCGGAGTCTTTAAGGGGCACGCTGAGTCCGAGTTCTTCATGCAGCGAGCTGCGGCAGATCATCGTTCTGGAGGCGAGGACCTTTGAGCCGGATAACACTTCGAGAGTCAGCTTTGCGGGGGTTTCACCACGTAGAACGTCAACTGCGCCCATAACGCGCGAGCCGGGATCCACGGTCATCGCTTGCAGATCCAGCCAGAGGCGGACACCCCCGCGCGAGGCGTACAGCGCGGCATCCCGTATCAGCTCACTTCCTGTCCGCGAATCCCAATACCCCGGCTCCGGCTCAAAGCTCAGGTACACGCGCCGCTTCGGTGTTTGACCGTTGTGTGTCATGTCGTCTGCAACGACAGGCGCGGCAAGCCGCCGGCCATCGCCCCCGACAAGAAAGCCAAGGCCGCGGTACCTTTCTCCGTATCCCGCATGAACGAAGACACGGCGTGCCTGCAGATCATCGTTGCGGAACCACGGTGCATCTTCATCCCACTGGATTTTCCACGGACCTTGCTGGGGCGCTGCATAGGAGTGCATTATCCCGAGGGAACGGGAGTACGTATTTTGCGGTTCCCCGGATTGCCATCCGGCGCTATCGCGGTACACCGGCACATAGAGCGGCCGTCCACCCAACACCAGCAGATTGCCATGCTCGATGTGCTGTCGGATTATCTCCCACGCATCCGCGGGAAAAGCGGAGCCGTAGGGCAACACGAGCAAGTCACCCTCGGCCAGGGCATTCTTCTTCTGCAGTTCGGTGAGGCCGACAAATCGAGGCTGCAGAGATCCGAGGGCACCCTCCAGCACCGATCGGCTGATCGCTCCGCTTTCCACAACCGGGAAGTTCTTCTCCACGAAGACTACCGTCTTGCCTGAGCAAGTCATTGTGGCCATAAGGAGAATGCCTACACAAGCGCATGGGAAACGGACGGAGAAGGTGCTCATAATATTACTTGAAGTTCGTGTCTGTAGAAAAGGATTAGCGCAACAAGAGCAGCATCCGTGTCTGCACAAACCCTTGTCCTGGGCCAGCCGGAGGATTCTCCACTCCGCTCCCGGAGTCACGCCCGACGGCGGAGTCTGTAGGGCGGACCTGCATCCTGCAGACGTACACGCCGCCGGCAAGACCGGCCGCGTTCCATGTCACCGAATAATTGCCCGGTGCTTTGTTTTCATTCACCAGCATCGCCACCTCACGCCCCAGCAGGTCGTACACGGCAATGTTTACCCACTCGTGCCCCGTGCCTCGTGCCTCATACCCGATTATGGTGCTCGGATTAAATGGATTCGGATAGTTTTGATAGAGCCGGAACAGTGATGGTCCGTCGCCGGGTTCCCTCACATCCGTCGGTCCCCCGAGGCCTCCATCGGCAGCCAGGAGCTGCGCATAGATGTCGTCCTGGCTGGTTTTCCGCACGTCCACCCACGTGACGATCGCGCCTCCCCTTTTATCGGCTGCAATTCCGGGACTGATCTGCCGATTGTCGGCCAGACTAACCGGGATACCGTTTGGGGTCCATCGAACAGAGCCCGTGCCGTCGATACGCTGTGCATAGATATCCGAATAGTACGTCGGTTCGTTATCCCAGGCAACGATCGCACCACCGGTGCCATCGGCGACAATTGCTGAAGGCCATTGATTGTCCCATGCCCGGGCGATCAGGATGCCATTTTGATCCCATTTCGCCTGACCGGATGCATCGATCCGCTGCATATAGATGCCGCTCTGGGAGTTTCCATTGGCGTCCTGCCACGTGACAACCGCGCCGTGAGCACCATCGCCCGTAAGCACAGGTGAGGTCTGATTGCCGGCCGCCGTGGAAATTGCCACGCCGTTTGCATCCCACATCACGACTCCCTCGATATTGATGCGCTGGCAGTAGATGTCCAGGTTGCCGCTTCGGAAGTCCATCCATGTAATGATGGCTCCTCCGGCACTATCGCTCACGCTTGCAGGGTACATCTGAGCGTTGGGGGCAGCACAGATCGGGACCCCGGTTGAATCCCACTGCATAGCCCCGAGCGAATCGATCCGCTGGGCATAAATGTCGGAGTGGATCCCGCCGGAGTCGGCATTCCATGCAATGATGGCTCCTCCGGCAAGATCACTCACTATCTGGGGAGGACCCTGGTTGATGACTTCCGTGGAGACGATCACACCATTGGAGTCCCACCGAGGGATTCCCGACGCATCGACGCGTTGCGCGAAAATGTTGTAGCCGGACGCGCCGCGGCGGTAATCATCCCAGGCAATGATCGCACCTCCCGTACGGTCGCTGACGATATTGGGGAAGAGCTGAAACTTCGGGCTTGTGGATATCGGCACTCCGCCCGCCGGCCACTGCAGAAGGCCCGACCCGTCGACATGCTGGCAATAAATATCGATCTCGGAACCCCCTCTGCGACGATCGTGCCATGTAATAATGGCTCCGCCCAGACCATCACTCACGAGGCGGGATGTTGTCTGATCGCCCGGCGCGGTGGAAATTGGAACTCCATCTACGGTCCACAGCATCACTCCTTCCGCACTTATGCGTTGTGCGTAGATGTCAAAATCAACACCATTGCGGAGATCAGTCCATGAGATGATGACACCGCCGGCACCGTCGCTCACGATGGCCGGCTCATCCTGGCTGTGAGATTCCGTGCAGATCCCGGTGTTGAGATATGGGTCGGTGGACCACTGACTGAAGGAGTGTGAAAAGAGAGAAGCCGATGCAAACGCGAGGAGTATCCACGCACGGCAGAACCGGAGACTTGTGTTCATGTTGCCTCAAATCGCTCCAGAGACGAGCTGGTTTCCAGGAGCAAGTTAAGGCAAATTTTCACAAAATCCATCTATGTGGTGCGTGTCGCTCAGCGCAATAGGAGCATCTTCCGGCTCTCAACAGACGCTCCCACGATGAGTCGGTAGCAGTAGATGCCGCTCGCGAGGCCCGATGCATCAAAGCTCACATTGTGCCTCCCGGGCATTTTCGGCTCGTTAACAAGCGCGGCCACTTCCCGCCCGAGCAGGTCATACACGCTGAGCCTGACCCAAAGAGAGCCCGGGGTCTGACCTCTGGGCACTTCTTTTCCCTCCGGAACTCCAAACCCGATTGTCGTGGCCGGATTGAACGGGTTCGGATAATTCTGGTCGAGGTACAGCTCCAGCGGCAGCCTGTCGACGGCCGGTAATGGAACTCCGACCGGCCTCGCGCTGTAGTAAACACCGTTGCCGGAAGTCCCCGCGATGAGTGTCCCGTTCGGATTCACATCGAGAGCGTTAACCTGGAAGTAACCCATACCCGTGAGGATTTCGTTCCACGAGTCTCCGCCATCAGTCGAGAGATGAGGGCCGGAGCCCGTGCCGGCGAAAAGCCGTCCATCCGGAGCTGATGCTATCGCGTAGACGAAGCTGCCGTTCAATCCGGCACCGGCCATCTGCCATGACGCACCCACGTCAGTCGAGCGGAAGATCCCGCCGCCATACGTGCCGGCGAACAGTGTTGTGGGGAAGCTGGCGAAAAGACACCTGACATCACTGGTCGCCAGTCCGTTGGTGCTCTGCTGCCAGTATGCGCCTCCGTTCGTGGAGATGTACACACCGGAATTATCTGTGGCTGCTGCCATCTTACCTGTTCCGAATCGGACGAGACTGTAGATTGTCGCAGAAGTTGAAATGCCCGAATCTGAAACCACCCAGCTCTCCCCCCTGTCTACGGAACGAAACACTCTGGTGTTTCTCCCGCCTACGAACAGCGTGTCCGGCCCCACCGGGAGAATTGCATAGATATCTTTGTTGCCCAAACCGTTGTTCTTGGGTGACCAGGAGACGCCGTTATCATCCGACCGGAACACGCCACTCCCGAATGTCCCCGCATATACCGTCCCTCCGGTACTGACGGCGGTTGAGCGGACGTCGAGATTGGTGATCCCCGCGTTCGCCTCAGTCCACGTGCGTCCGGAGTCGTACGAGCGATGAATGCCCGAACCATTCGTTGCTGCAAATGCAAGGCCCCCCGCGTTGTGCGCAATTGCCGTGACGGCACCTGCCGACATTCCCTGATTCCCGCAGGTCCATGAGAGGCCGGCGTCTGTGGATCGCAAGACTCCACCGCCATAATCCCCGGCATAAAGCTCTCCAAAGCCGGACTGACTCATTGCACGAACGTCTCTCTGCAACACGCCGGGCGCGGTCAGTGACCAGGACTCCCCCAGGTCAGTGGAACGGTAGATGCCAACGTCTCCGATGCTGATGAACGCTTCACCCGAACGGCTGATCATGACGAGATACTTGTAACCGTTGGGGATCCCCGTGCTTTTCTTGATCCACGTCATGCCGTGATCAGAGGACCTATAGATTCCCTTGTTGAACGAGGTTGACATCAGCACTTCGCCGGTCGGCGCGATGGCTACATCGTACGCGGAGGTGTCTGATCCCAACCCCGTATTCCTCTGCTCCCAGTTCGGCCCGCCGTCGGTCGAATAGAAGACCCCTCGCGATGTCGCTGCATAGACGCCTCCGGCCTGCTCACATTCAAGCCCATTCACAATCACCGCCGACAGCACGCCGCTGACATTGCTCCACGATTTGCCACTGTCCATCGAGGCGAAGACTCCATAATTGCCGCCGGCATATATTGAGCCACCCCTACACGCGAGTACCCTGACATAGGTAGACCCGAGACCCGTCTTTGCAGAGGACCAGTCATTGCCGCTGTTCGTGGACCGGTACACCGTTGCCCCTCCATGTGTGGCTGCGAGTACCGTCTCATCCCTGTAGACGGCGATTGCATTGATAGGAAGATTGCCGAACCCCTTGCTGGAGGACACCCAAGTCTCTCCGTGATTTGTCGAGCGGAAAATCCCACTCTTATCAGTACCTGCAAAAACGCCTCCACTGCTGTCGACCGCCATTGCCTGGACCAGTCCGCCGAACGGCCCGGTGGCGGGCGCCCAGAAATCTCCCTGAGCGAAGCCAGTCCCACCCAATACGCCCATGATCACCATGGTCGACAAAGCCAATAGTGCTGTTTTCATGATAGCCCTCCGCAGATCCTGCTCGTATCCTCATGCGTCTCAAGTGAGAAGCCCGCGTCAGTCATCGCCGCAATACATGCAGCGCGGCTTCTTTCATGAGATGACCTCTTCACCATATGAGATGAGACCATCGCTTTGTGAGATGACAACTTCTCCTCATGACATGAACGCATCAGCTGAGATTATTTCAGAAGAAGAAGCATTTGCGTCTGGACAAAGCCCTTCGACTCTCTTCGGGATCCTGAGAGTTTCGAGGGATTTCCCGCCTGCATCCTGTAGAAATACATGCCGCTGGAGAGATGGCGCCCATCAAACACCACTCTGTGGTGTCCCGCGTCCATCTCGCCATCGACAAGTCGTGCCACCTGTTGGCCGAGTGTGTTGAATACCGTCAGGATCACATGGGAATGAGAGGGCAGGTCAAAACCAATTGTTGTCGCGGGATTGAAGGGATTTGGATAATTCTGCCAGAGCCTGCACTCAGCCGGCACCGGTGACTCAGACATCTCATCAACCGCCGTCGCCGCAACGCTCTTGAACACTCCCGCGTTCGCCATACCTACATAAAGGTACCCACCGGCGTCGATGGCGATGGATCGCGCATCAGAAGGCCAGAGCCCGTCATTCACAAGACCCCATGTGGTCCCACCATCCGAGGAAAACGATACACCTTTCCACCCCACTGCGACAATTCGGCTCGCTCCAACCGGCAGCAATGAACGCACCGAGGAGAGACCGGAGGTCACGGAAGTCCATGACTCACCCCTGTCGGTCGTCCTAAACATTCCATTGTCGGTGCCGGCGAGCAGAATGCCATCCTGGCGAACCAGAAATCCGCGGACGTTCAGGTTTGTGAGCCCCGTGTTTTTCTGTGCCCAGGTCTTACCGGAATCGGACGAGCGGAACACCCCCTTGAGGAATGTCCCCGCGTACAGATAGCCGTCGCCACCATCGGCCACGGAGAACACTGCCGAATTCGTCACGCTATCAGCAGTCCATGTCTTACCGTAATCTGTGGAATGATGCACTCTACCCTGGTCGGCGCCGGCCAGAATAACTCCGCCGCGTGAGGATGCAACGCTGTAGAAGTATCCATAGACCATTGGCTGCCAGGAAGTGTCAGTCCCGGGTCGCCTGAGGATCCCATAGCCCCATGTGCCAACCAGGATTTTGCCGCTGTCATCCACGGCAAGAGAATTGACCAGGTACGCACCTGAGGTAGTTGGGATAAACCCCCAGGAGGCACCACCGTCTGTGGTATGGTGGAGGCCACAACCATAGGTGCCAGCGTAGATGGAGTTGTCAGAGACTCGGAGCAATGATTGCACAATCGATGCAACGAACCCGCTCTGTCGGGGCGACCAGCTGACGCCCCGGTCTGTGGAGCAGTACACACCCGTACCCCCCGATCCTGCGTACACAGTCCCTGAGGGAGAGAGCGCCAGTGTAACAACGGCTTGGCCGGGGGATATTGGCGCGGAGGTCCAGATTGTACCGCCGTCCGTGGAACACCGGGAATAACCCGAATTCGTCCCGGCGACGATCACACCGGCTGTATCAATCAGTATGGAACGGGTACCGAGAGCATCGGCCTTGGTCCAAATACCTCCATTGTTTGTGGAGCGGAATGTCCCGACTGACGTAGCGGCAAAGAGATCGCCACTACGGTGTCGAGCGAAGGAGTAGACCGCCGAACCGGGAAGCCCGGTTCCGGCAATGTCCCAGATGACTCCGCCGTTGGAAGTGCGGAATGCACCCGTCGTGGCCCCCGCGAGCGCAAAGCCGCCGTCCTCCACGAACAGAGACCACACGAACTTGTCGGTAAGTCCTGAGTCGAGTGTCTGCCAATGTGCGCCGCGGTCCGTCGATTTGAGAACGCCCCCACCCCACGTAGAAATCCAGAGTGTCGCAGTATCTTTGCAGCAGAGTCCATAGATCGAGCCGACCCCCGGAGTAGATGGCCCTTGCCATGACACACCATCGTTGGTGGAGCTATAGATCGCCCCCTGCCCGGTAGCAACATATACTCTGCCGCTAGAATCGCGCCCGATGTTGCTAACGCTTCGATAGTTCATGTTCGTTGATGACCAACTCCATGACGCCCCGCCGTTGCTCGACCTGAGGACTCCTTCCTCAGTACCGGCAAGTATTGAACCGGAAGATGTGACAAGAATTGCCGTGACATTGCCGCCTGTGGGTCCGGCCGTTTGGGCCCATGACCCGGGTTGCCCAAATGCTATTTGCGGGACGAGAACCAGTGCGACGAGAGCGGCGACCGGGAGGGAGATTGTGTAACGACTCATGGCCTGCCCTTTCCTGGAAGTGGATGCGAAGGAGGTAAGGAGGGCCAGAAGGGATGGCGCATCAAGCGGAGCAAGTCGGCGGGTCGCGGGGGTCGGCTCTACAACGATGATACCGGAACAGGGTCAAGAGCAGCGGCCCGGGAGCTCAGGCAGCCATCGGGCTCTTCTATAGGGGAAATATATCCCGTCGATCGACCAAAGTCAAATCAACGACTCGCCGACGCAATTGTGTGTGGCGCAATTGTGTGCAATTTCGTGCATGCAAATGTGTGCGCTGAGATTGTACGTGCAATAGTGTGGTGCAATGGTGTGTGCTGAAATTGCATGTGCTGGCATCGTATGGGCTGTAGTCGTGCGCATTTGTAATTGAACGCATGCATCGGTACATTCTCCTCAGAAGAACCCTGATGTAGCCACGGGTCCTGCGAACCAGGAGCGACTACTCTTGAGCACCAAGCTGAAGATGAGGACTCAATGAAGAAGCCGGCGCGAAAGGCTGAGAGAGGTGGGAAAGACAATCTCTACACTCAGTTGAAGAACGCCTATGCGGACCCGAACCTGAACCGCATTACCGCCGCGTTGTTACGCCTCTACCGGTCTCGAGATCACACAAGGCTCCGAGAGATCGCTCAGAGAATCTCCGATGTCGTGACCGTGGATGACAGCTCCATCAGCAAGTGCTTCTCCCAACTGGTTGTCCTCTACCACCCGGACAAGGGAGAGAGCCACCGCCGCGAAATCGAAAAGCTCCATTCAGCCGGGCACAACAAGCGTCTGCACCGATTCTCACATATCCTCTTGCTTGACGATATTGACCTTCTCACTGCCACCGCTCCTCCCGCTCCCGAAACAACCGACTTCACGCCGGAGTATGCATACGAACCCGATGACGACGCTTTCCGCGCTGCCCGCGAATCAGACGATGACACCTTCGAGGACGCCCAGTTCGAACCCGGTGACGAGGAGTTCGACCATTCCTTCTTCCATGCACTGAAGCTGAAGACGTACGGAACGCTGGCTGTCGAACTGCCCCTCTACTACCTCAGGGATCTCGAAGAAATTGAGATGTCCGGTTGTGATTTGACCTCACTGGACGGCATCCAACACTGCGTGTATGCGACCGTCGTGGACATCTCAGACAATGCACTGACAGATCTCGGCGAACTGCAGCCTCTCGTCCGCATAACCGAACTCTACGTGGCCCGGAATCACATCGGATACATCGACGTCCTTCGCAGCCTGCCACAATTGCGGATCGTCGACCTCTCCATGAACGACATCGATGATGTCTCCGCGCTGTTCGACCTGGAACGCCTGGAGTTTGTCAATATTGCCGGCAATAACGTGCCGGCGGACCAGATACATACTCTGCGGTCGTCGGGCTGCACGGTTCTCTATTGAAGTACATCCGGCAACCGACCGCCGGGGGATGTGCGCCGGCAACGGAACTAACCACGAGGCCGGCCGGTTGAATAGGCAAGTCCTTCGATGCGGCTCAGGCTCTCTGTGAGTCTGCCGGACACTGAAGGCTGCTGAAGTATTCAGAAGGCATTCATAAACTCAATCAGAAAGGAATACTCTCATGGCCGGGAAGAAAATCATCGCCGTCGTCGGTGCGACCGGAGCTCAGGGAGGCGGACTCGTCAGGGCCATCCTCAATGACCCCACCGGCGGCTTTGCAGCACGCGCAATCACGAGAGATGTGAATTCCGAGAAAGCCAGAGCCCTCGCGCACGCGGGCGCAGAAGTCGTTGCCGCAGATATCGATAATCCAGCAAGCCTCAAACGGGCCTTCGACGGGGCGTACGGTGCCTATTGCGTAACATTCTTCTGGGCCCACTTCTCGCCCGAGAAGGAGATCACGGAAGGCACCGCGATGGCACATGCGGCGAAGGAGACGGGTATCCAGCATGCGATCTGGTCAACGTTCGAAGACACACGCAAGTGGGTCCCGCTCAGCGACAACCGGATGCCGACACTCATGGGAAAGTACAAAGTCGCACACTTCGACGCCAAGAGCGAAGTGAACAATGTTTTCACTGAGCTCGGGGTCCCGACCACATTTCTCCTGACATCCTTCTACTGGGAAAACCTCATTTATTTCGGCGCTGGTCCGAAGAGAGGACCCGACGGCAAACTGGCCATCACGTTTCCCCTGGGGGACAAGAAGATGCCGGGGATTGCCTCGGAGGACATCGGCAAATGTGCGTACGGGATTTTCCGCAGGGGAAAGGAACTCATCGGGAAGACGGTGGGTGTTGCAGGCGAACATCTTAGCGGAAAGCAGATGGCCGACGCGCTCACGAAAGCCCTGAACAAGGAGGTGCGCTACAATGATGTGCCGCCTGATGTGTACCGGAGCTTCGGCTTTCCGGGTGCTGAGGACATGGGCAACATGTTGCAGATAAAGCGCGATTTCGAAAAGCAATATTGTGGCGCCCGGAGTATCGATTTCTCCCGGTCATTGAACCCGTCGCTGCAAACGTTCGAACAGTGGCTGGCGCAACACAAAAGTCTTATACCGCTGGAGTAAACAAGAGAGCGCGCAGGCCGATCACAAGTGCCACTACGCCAAAAACAATCAGACCAGCGCTGGTCCCTTTGTTGACAATCGTCAGTCCGCGTGTGGTAATCTTCTCCTTGAAGATATGGCACAGGAACGTGAGCAATACAAACCAGCCCAGCGAGCCAATGAAGATGCCCGCGACGAACAGCGCGGCGGCAGTCTGATTGTGCACAAGGTCCTGGATGCCGACTAATGCAAAGACAGCCACGAACGCGAAGAGTGCCATCGGGTTTGTGAAGGTGACCAGGAACGTGGAGAAAAATGCGAGGGCGGGCGCCGTTGCCGGTTTTGCTGTAGCGACCTTGACCGGGTGCGGCCGGAATGTGCGATACCCGAGGACGAGCAGAACAACACCGCCCACAACACGGATCTCGTTTTGATATTTGGCAATGAAATCTGAAACAAGTGTAATCCCGTACGCCGCTACGATACTATACATCATGTCGGATACAGCGGCGCTCAGTCCGGTCAGGAAGCCGTAGAGCATCCCATACGTCAAGGTACGGCGTATGCAGAGAATTCCCACCGGGCCTATCGGTATGGGAAGACAGAAACCAATCAGAAAACCTTTGAGAAGATACACCAGTGCCATTCAGCGCTCTCTCTATTTGTGTGCCTTAGTTCTTCTTTGCGCTCCTGCTTGTCAGGAAGGCAATGAATGAATAGACCACCGCAATCACAATGAGATTGAATACCCAGTTCATGAGCGTATCGCTCACGGAATGAGATCTACCGTCGATGTCGACGAAAAGGTAGATCGCATAGACGATCCCCGCAACAAGAACCACCCATCCCGACAGGTTGATAGGCACATAGAGTATTCCGATTCGCCTGAACCAGGGCAAATTCATCTGTACGATCTCCACAGTGACCGGGTACCGCTCTCCGTTGCCGCCGGATGTTCCGGGGAGCTCCCCCTTGATGTAGATTATTCCGTGAGGCTCTCCGTTGCTGCTGAATTCTTGCGGAGCGCTCAGGACTAGCGGTCTGCATTATCAAGCAGTGAAGCAGCCTCTTCATCCAGGATCCAATGGACTCCCCCCTGTGCCGGCCTGATCATCGAGGCCGGAAGATCCGCCCGTGGCTCTTTTGCTCCAAGGATCCCTGCAACCACCCGTGCCTTTCTCTTCCCTGCCGCTAGGAACAGCGTTTCACGCGCATTAAGGAGGACCGGAAGCGTCAGCGTCACACGACAGCTGTTGAGCTGGGGAACGAAGTATCCCAGTGCCATCTTTGTAGCTTCTCGCAGTGAGTCGGTACCGGGAAATAGCGACGCTGTGTGACCATCTTCGCCGATACCCAGCATCACGATGTCAAAACGGGGCAGATGGTCGCCGAACCATCTTTGCAGTTCGGTTTCATAATCATTTGCGGCATCCGGCGCAGATGTTTCTCCCCGGATTCGATGGATGTTTTCCGGAGGGATGGAAATGCGGCTTATCAATGTGCGTGACACCATTCCGTAATTACTCGCCGGATCGTCAGGCGGGACCATCCTCTCGTCGCCGAAGAACAAGTGAACATCACGCCAGTGGATCGTGCTCCGCAGAGGATCGGCTGCAAGCATCTGGTAGACCCGGAGCGGGGTCTCTCCACCGGCCAGCGCGATACAACTGACCCCGCGCGCATGAATCGAACGGCTGATGAGCCCGCTGATGGTCTCCGCGGCGAGATGACTCATGCTCTCGGCATCTTTCGCCACCGAGATGACCGGGCGACCGCTCATGTACCAACCCTCCCGCCACCGTGCCCTTCAGTCTTGTGGAGAGCTCCATCCTGCACCCACCAGCGTCCGTCCCTCCAGAGCAGTCGATCGGCGTCCGGCGGACCCCATGAACCCTGCTCGTACATCTGAAGTTCGGGAGCGGCTTCACCCTCCCAACCCCGCCGGAGAGCGTCGATGAGCTTCCACGCTAGAGCGATTTCATCATTGCGTGCAAACAGGGAGGCATCTCCATTCATCGCATCGAGCAACAGCCGTTCGTACGACTCGGGGATCGGCGTTTCCTGAAATGTCTCCCGGAAATGGAAATTCATTTCCGCCGGCACCATTGTCATTCCCCCGTCAGGCACCTTCGTCATGAACCGGAGGTGAATCCCTTCGTCCGGTTGGATGGAGATGCTCAAATGGTTCGTCGACAATTCCGTTGAGCCCGAAAGGATGTCGAACATTTGATGCGGTGGCCGGCGGAAACGTATGACGATCTCGGTTGATTTCTCTTTCAACATCTTGCCGGAGCGAAGGTAGAAGGGCACTCCCTGCCAGCGCCAGTTATCCAGAAAGATCTGGATCGCGGCAAACGTCTCGGTATGCGAATGCGGGTCAACTCCTGGCTCGGCACGGTATCCGTTATACTGTCCCCGCACGGTGTACCGCACTGAAAGGTCTTCTGGAATTTCACGGATACTCCTGAGTACTTTCACCTTTTCGTCGCGCAGCGCATTTGCTTCAATGGCGACCGGGGGCTCCATGGCCACCAGCGAGAGAAGCTGAAGAAGATGATTCTGAAACATATCGCGCAGGAGGCCGGTCTGATCGTAGTACCCGGCCCGGTGTTCCACACCCACCGTTTCCGCCACCGTGATCTGGACATGGTCGATATAGTTGCGATTCCAGAGCGGTTCGAAGATGGCGTTGCCGAAACGGAAGACCAGGATATTTTGAACGGTCTCTTTGCCGAGGTAGTGGTCGATACGGTAGATCTGGTCCTCGCTCACCACTTTGAGCAGCTCGCGATCCAGCGCTTGGGCCGTCTCCAGATCGCTGCCGAACGGCTTCTCCACGATGATTCTTCTATATCCCTTGTTGCCCATCGGCGTCAGGAGACGGGCCTCGTTCAGTTTCTGGACCACGATGGGATAGAGCTTCGGCGTAATGGCAAGATAGAAAAGCGCGTCTGCATCCGCGCCGTCGGTGGTGTTCACCGTTCCGGCGAGGGAAAGATAGTCATTGAGCTTCTCAACGTTGCCCGGGTGGTAGAACAGGAGCTGCGCGAACGCTTCCCACTCGTCTTGCACGAACTCCGCGGGTATGTACGAGAGCAATGCTTCCTTCATCTTGTCGCGAAACTCGTCGTCGGAAAACGGATGCCGGGAAAACCCGACAATCTGCGTGTTCGCGGGCAGTCGTCTCTTCCGGAAATTCATGTACAGCGCAGGGATAAGCTTGCGCGATGTGAGATCGCCCGAGGCACCAAATATGACAATTGATTTCTTCATTGATACCCTTGGTTTTCGGGGGTTTGAAGGGGTTTGAAGCCTGGCTTTTATGTCTGAGGATTTCCCCAGGCTTTTTTGAAGGGCTTTTTTGTCAGGCTTTTTTGCAGGGCTTTTTTGTCAGGGTTTTTTGTCACAAGGGGTCTGACCCCTGGTCCTATTCCAGGTTGTGAGTGGCAATGAACTCGTCCAGCGCCGTGTGGCCTTCAACCACTCCAATCTGCAGTGAAACATGCCGATCCTCGCCGGGTTCGAGGAATTCCAGCTTCCCCTGGGTACGCTCCGCGGCTCGGCCGCCGACACCGCAATTAGCCGGTTCCATGCCGATCACGTACGTGCCCGCCCCCATCATTTTCCATTCGATGAAGCGCTTAAGCTCCGCCTGCCGGTAGTGCACAAACAACCCGATGTCGAGCGCGTCATTCCGGATCATGACCGTTGCATGTCCGTCGGTATCGGCGACGAGGTCGTGATAGAACACTTGCTCGCTGTACCCCGCCTGCGGTGCTTCGACTATTTGTGCACGGTCGAGGCCCGGGGCCGCGACATCATCCCGCGGCTGAGTCTTGCGGGAATGCAGGAACAGCTGCGCTCCTTCATCCACGACCGGCCAGCCGGCATTGATGTGGTACAGCATCATGAGAGGGGTCCTGGACGTACCCGCATTGAGCACCGTGTCACGAACCACGATCACCGATTCACCAAGCGTTGTTTCGATTGTACGGTTCAGCGTGAGGTGCTCCCGGAACGGATGGTATTCTTCCATTGTCCCTTCGAGCGTGAACTTGCACTCCTCGCCAACCCATTCCGTCCGCGACCGGACGTCGCGGGCGGGAAGATGCGAAAGCCGGCCGTGGAGTCCGAGCGGTTCCCCCTCGTCCACACACGGCGCTCCGAGGTAGGTCATCCCGCACCCGGTCATCAATCCTCCCGGAAATGACCGGAGCCAGCCGAGCCCCTGGGGATCGAAGAACGACGGGTGAACATCGCCCACGGGTGAGCGCCACGCGAGCGGGATGCCCCGGTAGTCTGCAACTGAGATGTCCATTCCCCGGTCGAGAGTGACCTGGAACCGCAGACCCGAACCCGTGCGCACATCGGCGATCCTCACGCCGTCTTCCTGTCCGTCGGACAGCGTCATCATGCGCACGCCGGCCAGTTGCGAGAGATCTCCGGCATGTGCGGCAATCTCATTGCCGGTGTAGTAACGTCGATAGAGTCGAGGCATGAGCAAAGCTCCTTATGATATCCCGGATACAATACGTTCTGCTCGCTTCCGGCCGCATACCGCCCGATGTGTGCGCATCACGCGCTTCAGAGACGGGATGCTTTGCCGGGTTCGTTCACGAAGTGGACGAAATCTCCCAAAACCAGTTTCACAATATTGTCTTGAGGAAACGCATGCCCCACATGCTGCCGGAAACCTTCGGCGTACTGAACGCCCACCATCATTCCGCGCTTCCGCGCGAGGACCTCAAGGGATTTGACGTACTCATTCACGCCGTGATGCGACTTCAACCAACCGAGCTGACTGTCGTGGCATACGAACATCCTTTCTTTCATCGGCATCATGCCACTGATATCAACGACGGTCGTCGGAGTAATGTCGTTTCCCAGTTTGTCCTTCCCCTCGAAGGGGTCACAATAGTAGAGATGGGGAATACCCAGGTACGGCTCCGTCCCTCCGATCTCAATATTCTTCATTCCCGCCGTGAAACACGCCGTTTCGACGACCATACTCGCGACCTCATGATCGACCATATAGTCTTGAGGACTCATCGTGAACACGATTTCCGGTCTGACCCGCCGGATCAGCGCGATGACTTTCAAGAGGGTCGGACGATCATAACTGATGAAGATGTCGTCACACTCCATGCAGTGATATTCGCCATTCAAGAGCAGAGCCGAGGCCGCCGCCTCCTTCCTTCGGACTGCGCTGATCTCCGCCCTGTTCAGTGTTGTCGATCCACAATCTCCTGGTGTCATCGTGGCGATTTCCACGTTCCACCCTTGCTTATGCAATAACGCCAGCGTTCCAGCGCACAGGATTTCCACATCATCCGGGTGGGCACCGACGGCCAGTACGGTCTTGACATTGTTTTGAGTCATCGTCACCAGGTTCTCCGCGGTTGTGAGCGATCTCCAATATCCATCCGCGATCACGGTGCCATTGCCGAAAGCATTTAGCGCTAAACCCGTATGACCCCGATTCAGTGCATTTCGGTTGTTACAGTTTTGATGGCCGGTCTGAAATAGTTGAACTGGACATTGGGGTGATCTGCGAGGAGAGACATAGGGACAGCTGTGTCGACGATGTTTTTGGCAATCATGAATGCCGTGAGCCGCATGCCGAAAGGATTGTCGTGAGTTCCTGCGTGCCAGATGGAGACTTTCTCAGACTTCCAGGTTTCGACCGGGCCTACTGAGAGGGCTTGTTCCGGCACTCCGACGATGTAACCTCCGCCGGAAGTTCTCGCATTCTGCGCCAATGTAATGGGATGCAAATCCACCACCCGTGCCGACAGTTTCCGGAATTCCCCGGGTGACGGCGGCGCGTCTTGGTACTTTCCTTCCCGCTTGAAGGGATCGTTGAACGCCCAGTGCTTGACTTCTCCTTGCCCCCCCTGCATCATGACACAGCGGACTTCATCGAAACTGTGTGAGTATTGTTTCAGATTATCCGCCCTGGGGAAGTGAATATTCTCAGTGGGCATTCTCAATTCGGGCCTGATGTTGTTGAAGCACAATTCCATATCCGCTTTCGCGAATGAAAGCGGATGAGTAATGGGTACTTCCCTGCCATCCACATACCACTCATCCATGCCCCAGAAGTGACAATTCCGCAAAGGCATGTCCAGGCAATTGACCAGTTCGGCTACGAGCGGCAGTTGTTCGGTCGGCCCGATCGGTCCACATATACCTGTCGGACTTGATGCTGTCGCTCTTTTCCAGGCGGTGATATATTCGAGCGCTTCATTCATATAGAATGATTCCACCGTCTCGTAAAAAACCACTTTGAATCCCGGGCGGGAGAGCTGCAGCAAGTCCTTCTCGGTCAATTGTGCTGCATCATGGAGAATATGTTCGTCAAGCGTGGTAAAATCCCACCACTCCTTTGCGAGCATACTGGTTGTTCTTGACACTCTCGTATCTCCCCATGGTGACTGCGGCGAATATGCAATGGACGGCGGAGAAATATTGTAACATATCGTCGGCGTATGTTCAAGGAGAATCTCAAGGCAGGGGTCAGATCCCTCTGTACGCTGCATCTACATGGATTTATCAGGCATTGCAACAGCGGTGGCGTGTGAAGGCATCACGGGAAATTCCGGCATCCCTATATTCTTCACAAGATCGTCTATCACTATTTCTTTCCCCGCGGCCATGGAGAAATTCGCGGCGACCCCTGTGAGCAGCGAGTACGCTCCCGCCCTTTGATCGGCACACCGCATGTATTTGTCAGGTGTTGTAGTAGGATTGAAGATGTCCTTCAGCATGAGATCATCGCCGCCGCCATGCCCACCTTCTCCTTGCCACACATTGACATCATATCCCGCGCCCCTGATGGGGAAGATCTTTGTGTATTCCCCGCCGGCCTTTATGCCGCCCTGAACTCCGCCATCTCCTGCCACGTATATCGTCTCTTCGATTTTGTGTTCGAGGCGTCCCTTTGTGCCGTTGAAGATGACGTAGTAACCTTCCCACGAGTTGAACGCGTTGAGCGAATAGCTCATGGTCGCACGGGTACTGTACTTCACCAGGACGTTCATGGTGTCTTCGATGTCAATCTCCGGTCTGAACACGCAACGGTCTCTGAAGTATCCATCAAAGTGCTCGTTGTCAAGGTAGAGCGCCTTGAGGTTCGGATTCGCCGCGAGATCCAGTTCGAAACCGCACTTCTGCTTTTCCGGGCACGTTCGGCATCTCTCGTGATGGCTTGACAACCCGAACCGTTTTGCCATTTCCGGCGTGTAGAACTCCTTTTTGCCCATCGCAGAGACGGCGACAGGGATCGCGGAAAGCCACCAATTCATCAGATCGAAATGGTGCGTCGCCTTGTGCAGCATCAAGCCGTTGGAGAACTGTTTCATGCTGTGCCATCGCCGGAAATAGTCGGCACCGTGGTGGGTGTTGAGCATCCAGTGGAAATCCGCGGAAAGCACATCACCGATGGCCCCGTTCATCAAGAGATCTTTCACCTGGGTTCGCGCGGGGGAGTAGCGGTAGTTGAAGCTCACGGTAACCTTCCTGCCGTGCTGTTTTTGCGCCTCGAGAATCTGACGGCACTTCTCATCGGTATTGGTCATCGGTTTTTCCGTGATGACATCGCAGCCCAGCTGCATTGCACGGACGATGTAGTGATGATGGGTACTGTCCACTGTTGTCACGATGACCGTATCGGGCTTTGTTTCACGAATCATCAGGTCAAAGTCTTTTGCATCGTACATGGGGATAGTCTGCCCTGTTTCCTTTTTTGCGAAGTCCTGAGAGAGCTTCAGTCTACCCGCGTTCGTATCGCAGAAACCGACCACCTCGCACGTATCGTGAAACATCCGGTAGAGGCCTGCCTGCCACATACGTGTTCTTGATCCGACCCCGACAATCGCATATCGCTTTTTGGAACTCAGGGCACGGTACGTGTTCGCAAGGACATTGCCGCCGAGAACTACACCGGCGCCTGAAGCGGCGGTCACCTGGAGAAACCGTCTGCGAGTAATGTCACGTTGTTGACGTTCGCCATTCGTATTCATGGAGTCTCCCTGCGTTATGGTCTTGGGGCGTTGAATTCAGGCCTCAGGATGAAATGAGAAGCCTGACTTTGATGTCAGGCTTTTTCCCCAGGCTTCGTTCCCAGTCATGCAACCTTGTCACAATCGGCTGTCTACATCTGACAATCTGTCGCGGTTAGACCCCTAGCGGACGAGCAAGAGTCGCCTGGTCTCTACAAATGCGCCTGCTCCGCTCTTGGAGCCATGCCCGATGGCGGAGCCCAGTGGGCGGACTTGCATTCTGTACAGGTACACCCCACTCGACAGACCGCTGCCGTTGAACTGCACTTCGTGATATCCCGCGTCCATCTCCCCGTTGACAAGAGTCACCACTTGCTGGCCAAGAGTGTTGAAAACGGTCAGCATGACATGCGACTGATTGGGCAGGCCGTAGCGGATCGTCGTTGACGGGTTGAAGGGATTCGGGTAGTTCTGCCCGAGCGAGTACTCTGAAGGACATTCAGGTGTCTCGATCACCGAAGCCGAGCCGACCGTGAATGACTTCATCTCAGAAAAGGAGGACCCGGCAAATTCGTGGTCAATCGCCTGGACGCTCCAATAGTATGTACCCGGAGGAAGATTTCTGAGGGTGGCCGATGTCCGCGTTCCGCACCTGCCGGGTTTGGGCAGGCGGCGGAAACCGGAAGAGAGGTTCGAGAGAGGCGAGACAATGTCGGTCCCCCCCGGGGTGGTGCCCACTTTCAGATTGTAGGTGATAGCCTTCTGAGCCGTCTCGGTGTCAGATGAGGGGTTCCATGTGAACGTTGCACTTCCGGACTCCACCCTTGACGCAAGCCCTTGAGGTGTACCGGGTGATGTGTTTCCCGCAACCAACACTTTGTTCCGGTATAGAATCGTTACCGGCTCGAGATCGCCGCCATACGTGGGGTGCGTCCGCGGCAGCGTCGCACCGGTGACCAGCAAATCCAGCCTCCCATCGTTGTCGTAGTCTCCCCAATCCAGCGACCCAAACCATGTTCCCTCGAGCATCGCACCGATATCCAGAAACTTCCCATCACCGTCATTGTGATAGATCTTTGTCGTCGGATTGGAACCGGTCGTGAAATCATCAGCTCCGGACACGGCAATATCGACGAACCCGTCGTTGTCGTAGTCTCCAACTGCAACCGCACTGACCGACACCGGCTTAATCGTCGTCTCGATCTCGGCAAAGCTGCCGTTTTTGTTGTTGTGGTAGACGGCCGCCGCCGCCAGTCCACCGGATGCCGCACCGGTCACAAGTAGATCCTGAAAGCCGTCGTTGTCATAGTCAAACCAGATCAGTCCTCCGGAATTCACGGGGCGGAATCCGGCAGTGCTGTCCACCGGATAATACACTTCATCAAAGCTGATGACGCCCCGTGACATTGCATTATGGAAGAGGCGGGTCTGGACACCCCAACCATATCCGCTGATCACAACATCCATGAATCCGTCATTGTCGTAATCCGCCCACGAAACCGAGCTACCCCACACGCCGGGGAAAGGCATAGGATCCACGTAGAATTGTCCGTTGATCACACGATACAGTTTCGAAGCGAACGACCCCCCGGCATCCGGAGAACCATTCATGAGCAGGTCGACACGGCCGTCATTGTCGTAATCCACCCAGGTCACAGCGCCTCCGGAAAGGTTCATCAGCTGGGCACCGATATCGATGTATTTGCCGTTGTCGTTTCTATACACTTTTGACGCCGGCTGATTGTGGGTGGTGTCGAGCCATCCCTGGACTGCGAAGTCAATGTCTTCATCGTTGTCAATATCGGCCCAGGCAAGTCCCCGTTCGGAAATAATCGGACAGATTTGGGCCTCGATATTTGAAAACGATTCGACGTTGTTCCGGTAGACTCCGGAGACGGGACCATTCGCGGACATGCCCGCCATAAGAATGTCCAGCCGGCCATCATTGTTATAGTCGAACCAGATCGCACTGCCGGCAATGACACCGGGAATCGGCAGATCCTGCTTGACCCACGCAATACTGTCTTGCAGAGCACCCCTCCGGGAAAGACGCTCCTCCGCAGAAGTCCATGCGATGCACACAAGCATAAGAACAAGAAGGCCTGCGACAACTGAAGCCCGGTCTATCCTGATACTAGACATCGCTTTGCTCCTGGTATTAGACGGTGCAAGGGCACGTCGTGTACTTTGCGCTGGCACCGTGCCGACGAGACGTGTAATTTTCAAGTAAGGGGCCCGGCGACTGCTGGACCCCTGTCAAGTTCTCCCCTCCTCACACGGGAGGACAGATGTTATTACCGCAGCAACACGAATGCGCGTGTCTGAACGAAAACCCCGGTTCCGCTCTTGGAGTCACGCTCGACTGCGGAGTCCGGAGGGCGGGCTTGGATCCTGTAGTAGTACACACCGCTCGGAAGCCCGCTCCCATCAAACTTCACTTCATGATACCCCTCCTCCTGCTCCCCGTCCTGGAGAATCGCGACCTGCTCACCGAGAGCGTTGAAAACGGTCAACGCTACGTGTGACCGCTGAGCGAGGCTGTAGCGAATCGTCGTCGAGGGGTTGAAGGGGTTAGGGTAGTTCTGCCAGAGGTAGAACACGGCCGGATGAGACGTGTGGTCCTCAACCGAGATCACAATTTGGGAGGGCTCAACCACCAGGAATGCAGTGTATGGGGTGAGCACGCTGTACTTGATGCTCAGTGCAATGACCTGTGAAACAAGCTCCGGGCTCTCCCCTACGACCTTTATGAGGTCAAGAATACTCTGGATTTTCTGCGCTCCCCAGTACCGGCCGACAGCCAGCCAAGTGCGGTTTGTATCTGTGAATTTGACATTCTGCTCGATGACGAGAGGCGTTGTGCCCACCGATCCTGTCAACCGTACAAGCGCCGTCCCCGTTTGAGTGAATCTGCCGGCCGTCAGGAGCTGATCACCCGCATACAAATCCGGCAGTGCGGCGGGATGAATGTCAAAGGCACCCAGGATGCCGAAGTCCATTGTGACATTCCGGATGCGCGGGAGGAAGAGCCGGCGGTACAGATCTTTTACAGTTATGTAGATACTGTCGTCAGTTTGGACTCTTGTGAAGAAACCATTAGTCGTCTTTGCCAGGTTCTCGAGAAGCGTGTAGTCCGGCTCATTGCCTACTCCGACGGGGAACAGCCGCACGTGGCTTGCATTCCAGCGCCGTGTGTACTGCAATAGCGAATCCGGTGAAATCTCTCCCCAGCTGGGTTGTCCATCGGTAACGAAGATGATCGCGGCATGCACTGAATCGCTATACGACTGCATAAACGCTTGATGGAGGGCATCCTCAAAATTCGTAAGCCCCAGGGCAGTCAGTCTGGATACGAACGTGCGTGCAGAGTCCTTCGCGGCGGTTGTTGCAGAAACAGCATTCCCGCGGAACGCAGCCGTGCCCGTGCTGAAGGCAATGATGTTGAACCGGTCTTTCTCCGTCAACAAATCGATAAACGACGCCAGGGCGTCTTTCAGCTGAACCAGGCGATCCCCGTCCATGCTCGATGACACATCCGCCACGAAAGTGAGTTCATGCGTCTGGACAGAATCCCCGGCAAGAGAGTCCGGCAATGCTGTCCAGAGAAGGAAATAAGGGGACTCCCCCGGGAACTCGGGCGGGACGTAGGTCAGGGGTACCATCGACTTGCCGGCCCGGTCGATGGACGCCCTCACGCTGAAGTCACGGGAGAACGCGATATTCTCTGAACCGTAGATAATGGTCCAGTGAAAGTCGTCCTCCCGATTCACGACTACTGCTGTCGTGGACTGGTCGGCTGAAGTCTCAACCGCGCTGATGGGCAATTGTGAGCGGAGGTCGATAGAGAGCGATGCCGTTTCGATGGCTGCGGAAGTGTAGTCGCTCATGTCGAGCGGGAAGACATATTGTATGTTCCCCTTGTAATACGTCAAAGGCTGCGAGTACACTATTTCGATGCGCCGGGTATTCCTTGCTTCAAAGGGGAAAATCCGCAAGCGGAATGTATTGGATCCCAGTTGCTCCAGTATGGCGGGATCCGTCAGGCGCGTGACGATCTCGGTGTACTTCACAATTGCGTCTTCACGCTTCTTCACGGTGTAGGGGGTGCGGATACCATTGATCCAGAGATACATCTCATTCACCTGTGCTCCTGCGGGCAAGGTGAACACATAGAAGCCTTCAAGTCGAAACGAGTTGTCGTTGGCGAATTCCTGGTCCACGCTGGTCACCGCCAGCTGATCATGTATGACGACCTTCGCCTTGAAACTCTTGATCCTGAGGTTGTAGATGGGACTGCTGGCGTTGTTCGGAAGCCGCGCGTACACCCGGCCGATGGACCAGGATGTGTCCGTGAGCGTGAGAATGCACGCCATGACTGCAAGACAGCGAATGAGTGTCTTCATAGGAAATCCCTCTCACTTAATCAACATCATGCGCCCGCCAAGCAGCGCATCACCAAAATCTATGATATAGAAGTAGGCACCCGAGGGGACCGGAAGACCGCCCTGGCCGGTGGCATTCCACTCCACCCGGTAGTCCCCTGCTCCCTGAACCGCGACCGTCAGTATCCGCACTACCTGTCCGGCGCTGTTATAGATTTTCACAAGTACTGGATGATTGAGCGGTTTAGTCACGCGAAATGAAATCACGGTGCCGGCATTGAACGGATTTGGATAGTTACCCAGCAGCTGATAGCTCTGGGGTACATGTGTGCCCGGCTCCGATGCACCCTGCTCCACCGCAGTGGATGTGCCTCCGGAAAAGCTCGTGAACGGGCTGACGACGCCATAGCGGAGACTCAGATCAATGATCTCCTTTTTGATCTCTGCAGCCAGGGAGGATCCGGACGGGGCGCTGTAGTACCGAACGAGCAGAAACTCGATCTTCAGCTTTGCCCACAGTTTTGGCAGGAAGGAGTACTTCTCTACAAGTGTGTCAGCCAAAGAAAGCTGGTATTGATACGATACGGGCCGCCCGAAGCTCGTTCCCGAAAACGTCACCGTCCCACCCAGTGCCGAGGTGTACACCCCGCTCACCAGAAGCTGTTGACCTTTGTACAGGTTGGGCAAGGGATTGGGGTACGGTTCGGAAATCACGGGTGAAGAGAAACTGATTTTGGGTCCGATCATCACCGGATTCCGGATTGTGTTGTAGAAGTCGATGATGCGCGACTCGAGCTGATCGTTCCCCAGGAATTCCGCAACACCGGAATTCAGTGAGGCAATCAATGTCAGAAGTTGCGTGTTGACATCAGAACCGATCCCGAAAGTGAATATGTAGATGGTTTTCCCGGTGGCCTTGACGGTACGCGAAACGAGGGCAAGTATACTGTCGCTATTGATCTGGCCGGCCGTGGCTTGCCCATCCGTCAGGAAGATAATCAAGTTGGCAGCGGTATCGGAGACAGACTGGAAATACGGAATCGTTTTCTGGAAGGCCCCTCCGATATTCGTCAGGTTCCGCGCACCAAGCGTGTTGATGTACGCAAGGGCAGAATCCCGTGTAAACGCTGTGTATGGAACCAGGCCGGCACGGAAGGATGTGATCTGGTCATCGAAATCCACAAGAGTGAACCAATCTCCCTCGTTCAGATTGTTCACGATGTACTTGGCGGCATTTTGCGCCTGCACAATTTTGGTTCCGTACATACTCCCCGAACGGTCAATGATGACCGCAAAGTTCTTCTTGATCACATCCGTGCCGGTCGGGCTTGGCTCGACGACAAATGTGAAATATCCGAGAGTGTCCGATGGCTTCGTGCTGAACGAGAAGAGTCCGAGCTCCGTCGTCCGCAGGGAGAAGGAAACGACATAATTTGTGTCTGCCGGGGCCAGGTTCCGCTCAAAAGTCACAAGTGCCTGGTTGCCGGAATTGGCGGTGGTCCCTCCGCCGGGTGTCAGCAGGTTGATCGCTTCGATCGTCCGCTGCGACGAAAGCGAGAAGGTAAACGTCTGAGTCTGCAGCGCTGTTGTCTGGATCGGCCGGTAGTTGTTCGGGTACAGGTACTGGACGTTGCCGAATTTGTATGGGAGCAGTTCAACATACGTGAGTTCCACGGTCACCAGCGAATCGGGCTTGAGCTTCCTCGGCAGACTGAAGAACAGGGGCTTTTCACCAAGGTAGGACTTCAGACTCGCCATCATCGTTGTTCCTGTGCCAGGCAGTGTCGAGTCCTGTGGCTGCGCGACGAAGCTCGCCTGGTACCAGGTAGATCCTTCTTGCCATCGCAACCGGGTCGCGGTTGCACCGGAGGGCATCGGAAAAGCATAGCTCACCGTGACCTCTGCCGCTGAGGAATTCATGAACTCTTGGGTCGTCGTCGTCATTGAAACCTGGCTTTCGACGTTGACCTGAACTCTGCTCCAGAGGACCTTGGCATACGTGCCTTTTGTCGCATCGCTGACGAGAACGCCGGTCGCCGGCGATGTGCTCTGGAGAAGCAGAAGCAACACCAGCACGCCCGGCGCATGCTTCTTTCGAAAGGTCATAAGTTCACCTGGCGGAAACCTGCCTTGAGGAAAACACGATGGAGGTGTCGCAAGACTGGTAGGACGGAAGTGCGAACGCCTTCCCGTACGATTGATGTGCATTTGAGCTTTCGCGCCCCCATGACGGGGCAATCTGCCCTATTGCAGAAGAAGAAGCTTGCCCGTCTGGGCGAATTCCCCCGCTCGACCTTTGGAGTCCCGTCCGATGGCGGAGTCCAGAGGTCGGACTTGCATCCGATAGAAATACACGCCGCTGGGGAGGCCGGTGGCGTGGAAAACCACTTCGTGATATCCTGCCTCCTGTTCGCCATTCTTGAGAAGGGCGACCCGCCCGCCGAGGACGTCAAAGATCGTCAGTGTGACAATGGCGCGATGCGGCAGGCTGTAGCGGATCGTCGTTGACGGGTTGAAGGGGTTGGGATAGTTTTGTTCCAGCGTGAACTCATGCGGCACAGGCTTCGTCGAGTTCAACACAGAGGCCGGCCCGTCATCGGACCACGCATAGCCGATCTGCCAATGCTGTGTTGCACCTGACCTCCCGGAATACCACATGTGGAATCTGTTGTTGACGAACAGCACATCAGCAGTCCCCAGTGTTGCCTCCCATGTAGCACCGGCCGTCAATATCGGTTCGTTGGAACCACGCATCCAATGTATTCCGTCCTCCGAGTATGCCCATCCGAATGCACTCGGTCCGGTTGAGGCCATCCCCTGGTAGATCATTTGAAAAAGGCCCTTGCAGAACACCACAGCGGGAGTGGCAACTTCGTAGCCATCCCATCCGGATGTGTTCTTCACGAATACTGGATTGCCCGCGTACTTAGTCCATACTTTGCCGTCGGTCGACGTCGCTAAACCGATTCCTTCCCAATGATCGCCGCTTGTTCCGTTGTACCACAAATAGTACACGCCGTCCTTCAGCACTACATCACACCAGCCAATGTTCTTTGAATCCCACGACCCAGCGGTGCCGGTCGTGAGCACGGGGTTGCCCGCAAACTTGTGCCATGCTACGCCGTCGGAGGAGAAGGCTCCGCCGATACTGTATTTCCCTTGACTCACTCCGGTGTAGAAAAGCTGGTACTCCGATCCCGTATACACGGCCCTGGAAGCATCTATCCCCCCTTCATCAAATGACCCGGCCGGACCTGCCAGAAGCACAGGATTGCGGGCGTAGAGGTACCAATCAGTTCCGTTCTGGGATTCCGCCTGGGACACGCTGAACTTTGAACCGTATTGACTGGTCGAAGAGGTGAACCACATTGTGAATTTCTGAGCCACACTGTCATAGAGCACTGTCGGCTCGAGGAGATGCGTATATCCACTGGGGTCATTGACGTTGTTACTGCTGTATGGCATTACCGGGTTGCTCTCGGACTTTGTCCAGTATGCCTGCGCGTTCACACAATTCACCACGATGCTCGTCAGAAATGCGTGCGCCGCAAACAGAGAGATGACGCGGTAGAATACCTTGGAGATATGGATTGTCAACTCACCCTCCTTCGTTTTCCCCCTGAACCTCTTACCAATGTACAGCGTGATTACAGTATTGTCAACAAGCCTGAAATGTCGAATGATTCCCACACGAATGATTCCCACCAGTGATTCCCACAGATCGTTCACAGGCTCTTTTCAGATCGTCCTAAAACACAAAAGGGGTCGGTGTTAAATGCCGGACCCCATTGATTTCGCTGCGAATGAAGAGTCACTCACTTTAGAAAAACGAGCTTGCGCGTCTGGGCGAAATTGCCTGTTTCGAGGCGGTAGAAGTACACCCCGCTTGACAATTCCGATGAGTCGAACCTGACCTCGTGGACGCCCGCAGGTTTCCTCTCATTCACCAGCACAGAGACTTCACGCCCGAACAAGTCGGATATACTCAGCCTCACATCCGAGGATTTAGGCAACTCGTACCTGATGGTCGTGCTCGGGTTGAATGGGTTGGGGTAGTTCTGGTAAAGCGCAACCTCCGTCGGCAAGGGGTCCTCTTCCTCGGCCCAGGTGAGTCCCCCGTTTGTGGTGTGCAGAATGGTTCCTGAATCCCCTGCGGCAAAACCCCGAGATTCATCGGCGAAGGAAATCGATCTCAGACCCGCGTTCGTCGGAACAGGTGCCAGCGACCATGTGTCTCCCCCGTCTTTCGAGCGAAAGATCATCCCGCGATCGCCACAGGCATATATGATCCGTGCAGACGGTGCCGATACGCCGTGCAACGTACCGTCAACAGCTGAAGCACTGAAGATCGTCGTCCATGTCGAGTCCGTTATCGACTTCCGGACAATTGCTGGGGCTGCGCGAAAATCGCCCGTGACTCCCACAATGAACCCCGGTCCACCTCCCTCACAGAACTCACCCCGGAATGCCTGAGACCCCAGGCCCCGAAAGGACTGAAGAATGGTTTCCGTCCAGGGGCTTGGAGGAAACTCCGTCGCAGTGTGAAGTGTGTAGGGGGTCAGGGCATACACTGGCAGTCCTAAAACATACGTGCCCCTCCAAGCGAATAGAGACAGTACCGGCCACTTGCTGATCTGTTCGGAAGACCATGTAGCTCCTGTGTCAATCGAATGATGGACCCAACCGGAGTCGTCACCAACGTAAATATTCCCGGGGCCGATCTGAAGCACGGACAGACAGTTTCTCCCTTTGGGAATCCCATGCCAGCGCCATTGATCACCTCCGTCCGTCGTGGTGGCGACATGACCAAAGTCGCCCGCGACTGTACCGGATGAGTCCGAGAAAAACGATATGGCATTCCAGGGATGGACAAACAGCGGGAGCAGCGGCACTATGGTCCATGTGTCTCCGGCATCTGAGGTCCGGAGGATGGATCCATCTCTTGCGACAGCGATTGCCGCCGTGGGACTGAGGGCAACGATATCTGAGATCTCAGCGGCCGTGCCGCTTTTCTGCTGATGCCACTGAGCAGGAAGTGCGCACGTGATCAGTACCGTCAGAAATGCCAAAGCACTCAGCCTCTGCATGGAGTGCTCCGTTCAGCCTATTGACTCGAACCTCGAGCCACCGACCCTACTGCATCGGGTGCCACATTTCAGGATGAAGAAGGGACTTCAATTATCCCTGGCTCCCTGGGAAATCCAGTTCGACAATATCTTCACCTCATCGTCGGAGAGATACACCGGCGGAGTCGTCTTCTGCTTGCGTTTGGAATAGAAAGGCATGCGATCGCCGAATGGCGGCTTCTCCGAGAGTTTCTGGATCAAAATGCTTTTATCGGGATCGCCGGCAACAACTGCATCGCCATGCTTCCCTCCCTTCATCAGCAGCTCATAGGAATCCAGAGATAACTCGCTCTTATTGAAATTTTCTTCCGCGTGACAGGGAAGACAGTATTTCTGCAAGATCGGTTGAACGTCGTTCTTGTATGAGATAGCATCACCCTGCGCACCGGTAGGCGGCAGCATGGCGCCAATGAATACCAGTGTCAGGAGACACAGCAAACCGGCCAAATGCATTCTGTTCATATGTTGTCCTGTAAATTGATGTGCATACTTCTATTTTGCGATTGTCGGCTCGCTTTTCAAGAGACTGTCGCTAAGATCCTCCGCCCATCCTGAAAGGAGATCCCTATCCGACGCAGCGAGCACGGCATCCCGGTGCATCATAGTGTAGAGTTCCGGGGGCATGTCGCCTTTGTCCACCTCGCTCATGAGCGACTCGAGTTTTGAGATACGCCGCCCGGCTTTGTAACCCTCCCACTCCGAGAAATTCAGATGTTTCCTCGCTTCGTTCACGTCACCGGCGACCAACCACGATACAGGTGCCACCTGGCTGTACCATGGCCAGCGAGATCGGTTTGAATGGCAGTCAAAGCATGAGCGTTCAAGGACCGCCTGAACATGTGCAGGGAGATACGGTTGACCCACGATGTCTTTTGCGGGGTCTATCGGAGGATTTGTACGTTCAGGGCGGATAAATTGAATGCCGATTGCGACCGCCACAATTCCGATTGCAGTATACTTGAGGACGTTGCGCATAGGTCAACCTCTGCTTTAAAAGAATGGTTGTCTTGCCGCATCAGTTGTTGACTGCACCCTGATTGATCCAGGTCCTGATCACATTGATCGACGCATCAGGAAGTCTGGCTCCACCCATGGGCATGCGTACCCCGAACGGCGGAGGGTCGAGCAGCTTCCTGACAAGGTTGCTGCTGTCAGCCTTCCCCGAAACGATGGCCGGTCCATGATCGCCTCCGGCGAGCAACTGAGCCACCGTCCCCACAAAGAGATTCCCGCTTCCTCCGTGGCACCCCGTGCAGCCGTTATTCGTGAGAATCGGAAGCACATCGCTCGAAAACTTCGGCATGGCCGTCGGCCAGGGCAAGAAGCCCTGGTCGGGCTCCGTACCCGCGTCCTTGCACCCTGTGAGCAAGGAAAGCGCGACCAATAGAAGCAGTGCGCACAGGCGCTTGGTGGTCTTGACTATCCGCATTATCGAATTCCATTATGCCTGAGACAAACCATTCCTGTTCCCTGCCGCCAAAATTACGTAGAAGCGGCTGGACTCACTTCATAAGCAGCATGCGCCTGACCTGCATCTGGCCCAGACCATCTTGAAGTTGATAAAAGTATGTGCCACTCGCAAGGGCAATGCCGTTGAAATTCACAGCGTACGTTCCCGGAGCTTTCACTTCGTCCACTAATCGGGCGACCTGTTGGCCGAGCAAATTGAAGACCGTGAGTTCCACCGGGCCTGCTTCCGCCAATTGGAATCTAATGGTGGTGCTGGGATTGAACGGATTCGGGTAGTTCTGGAACAAGGCGAAGGATGCGGGAGTATTCGCAGCAACCTGAGCGACCCCTGTCGCGGCATCCGTCGGGAATGCCAGCTGTCCTCTGATTTCTCCGGCCGGGTTCGTGGCAGTGTGGTAATTCGCGTAAACTTTGCCGGCCAACAGGGAATCCACCAATGCCGGCGTCAATGGCTGGGTCGCGTCCGATGAAGACCAATCACCACCCACTGTGCCTGCAGCCGGATCTCCGGAAAAAGCAATGGCCTTCACCACCGGCCCGGAGACTCCGGATGCCCCGGCATGGAAGTGCCCTCCCGCTGTCAGGGTTCCGCTCAACCCATGGTAAGTGAAACGGTAACGCAGGTCATTGCGCTCTCCGTTCAATATGGCAAAGCCGCTCGAACGGGCTGCCGTGACCACAGGCGTACTCTCATCAGCGCCATCCATGGAAACGCTGAACCCTATGCCGGTGGTCAAGTTCCATTGCCCGCGGATTTCTCCGGACGGGTTCGCCGCAGTGTGGAAATTCACATAGGCCCGGCCGGAGAGTAACGATTCCGCCAAGGCCGTTGTCAGAGGCTGCGATGCATCTCCACGCCGCCAGAAGCCGGACAACGTGGCCGATGCCGCCCCGCCGTTGACCGCAATGCCTTTGACAACGGGACCGGACCGTCCGGCAGTGCCTGTGTGAAAATGTCCACCCGCGGTCAAAGTGCCTGTGAGACCGAAATATGTGACAGCGTACCGTGCTTCTGCGCGCGTGGCATTGAGGATGACGTAGCCGACACCCTTTCCGTCCGCCGTAACCGCGGGCACCTCATTGCTGGCTTCCAATTTCGCCGCGAAGCCGGTTCCTCCCGCCAGCACGAGTTGTCCACGTATTTCCCCTCCCGGATGTGCGGCAGTGTGGAAGTTTGCGTAGAGTTTACCTGCAATGAGTGAGTCCACCAGGGCAGATGTGAAAGGCTGGGTGCCGTCAGATGAACGCCACTTTCCGCTGACAATCCCCGAAGCGGGATCACCGCTTACGGCGATACCTTTGACTATGCCACCAGACTTCCCCACAGCGCCCACGTGGATGTGACCGCCGGCGGTAAGAGGCCCGGTCAATCCTCGATAAGCTATAGAGTACTCGATCTCTGATAGATCTGGAGAGACCGCAAACACTCCGGTGCCTGTACCCAATTCGTTGTTCTGCGGTGTCTCCTGGACCCCGTCGAGATCCGCAACGAACTGAAGTGCCGTCCCCAAAGTCACCTGACCGCGGATTTCTCCCGCCGGGTGTGCTGCGGTATGGAAGTTGACATAAATCCGGCCGGTCAATAGGGACTCGACAAGAGCTGGTGTCAGTGGTTGCGAAGGATCTGACATCTTCCACGTTCCCGAAACAGTGTTAGATGCAGGATCGCCGGAAAACGCAATGGCTTTCACGATCGGGCCGGACTTCCCCGGAGTCCCGACATGAAAATGGCCGCCGGCGGTCAGAGTCCCGCTCAACCCCTGGTAGCTCACGATATACTTCAGCTCGGTCAAGTCTTCGTTGAAGACAAATGATCCGGTGCCGGTAGCTGTAGTTGCAACGGACGGGACTTCATCGGCGCCTGTGAGTGCTGCAATAAACTGGATTTGCGCGTTCGCGCACGCCGTTACGAACAGCATTCCAAAAAGAAGGGCCTGTCGCATCTGCTTCTCCATGTTATGATATGTGTTGTTGTGATACGTATTGACATCCACTGCAATCTTCAATCGGGCTTCCCGTCCCGGTTATCGTCACGGAACGCATCAGGAGTCAAGTCCCTGATGCGCTCTTCAATCTTTTGCGCCTGGTTGAAGGGATCGTATATCAGGGTTCCCTCGGTGAACCAGGCATAGGGGTCAACTATGAGCGTGAGGCTCACCACGCCGGAGACCGGGATAGAGATCGGTGACGGGAACACGACTTCCGTCCGAAAGGACTCGCGTGAGCGAAACACAAACGGGGTTTCGTGATAGAGGCCGCTCACGACAACGGAATAGCGCAACGTGTCGTTGCCGGGGTCAACGAACATGGAATCAGCGATCTGGGCGTTCTTTTCAGGAGGATGCAGATCAAGACGGATGCGCTCATACTCACCCGGCGAGACACGGCCGAACCAGAGATCCCTGATCCGCACACTCAAGTCAAGGTCTACTATCAACGGCTCCCGCTTCAACGCTACCGAATCACCCGTTCCCGATGCGACGACGAACAGGTCATCGAGCAGCAATTTCGCCGAGATGATGTGCAAGACCTCATGTGCGGGTTTGCCGAGCACAGTTGCCGGGGGGATGACACCGATCCGGACGTTGTCTGCCGATGACATATCGTTGACACCCAGATCCTTGCAGCCTCCGGCGACGAAAAGCACCAGCACAGCCATGAGCGGGTACGCACGATACGGGTCGACTCTTTGCACATTGTCACCTATTCTGAGGAGTGCGACGTTGGTGGATTGATGTCCGGTACTGCAACCCATGTGCCAGGAATTCTTGGGCAGAATGCAACGCCATTTGCGGGGAAAATCGGGAGTCAGAACTGCAACTGGGGAGCCCGTGCCACACATGCGCGCCTGAAGACCCTGCGGGATGTGGCACAGATGTCACAATGTACAGGTCCGCGAGGAACCACGACTGTTGCTTCTCTGTTTGATAAATGACATTATATTGTTCCTCAGCCATAACACCTTACAGGCAATGCCCCTTTTTCTCATTCTGTGCCTGTGTGTTCCTCTCTGCGCCTCAGCACAGCGAGTAGATTCCTCTGACCGGGTCGAAACCCGTTCCGTTTCGGAAATCCACGGCAAGATCACCGTCACGAAAAGCGATGAGCCACAAGGGATGTCTGCCGTGGGCGTCTTCCATGGGGGGTACAGCACGCACGGTCGGACCGATGCAGTTCTTTCGGATCACGCTGCACACAAAACTCCGGCACCGCTATCCGAAAGGGCCGTTGTCTATCTGGTCAGTGAAGAGCTGAATCACAGGGAATACCCTGCGCCGGTAAAAGTGCCGGTGCTCGATCAGAAAGATCTTCAGTTCCGTCCCCAAGTGTTGCCCGTTCTCGTCGGCACGACCGTGAGCTTTCCCAATCGCGACAATTTGTTTCACAACGTCTTTTCGTACTCTCAACCCAAGGAATTTGACCTCGGGCGGTATCCAAAGAACGATACCCGCACTGTGCTGTTCGACAAACCCGGTGTCGTCAGGGTGTATTGTGACATCCATTCCAGCATGAGCGCCACGATCCTTGTGCTGCAAAACCCGTTCTTCGCTACACCGGATGACAACGGCGAGTATAGCATTCGGGGTGTTCCGGAAGGAAAGTACAGGCTTGTCCTCTGGTATGATCGCGAAGTGGCGGGAAGTCGTGCCATAGAAGTGAAGCCGGGTGACTCAGTCGAGGTCAATTTCATACACTAGAGTCCCGAAATGATCAAGCGTACAGCCTGTGTCCTGGTCGCGCTACTCCTTGCGGCGTCGACGGGAAGCGGCCAGATAAATCTTGGCGGACAGACCTCAGCGTACTTCTACAAGAGCGCGCGCACACAGGCGCAACGGGAGCTCAACGGCGCGCGCCCGTCATTCGGCCTGCGGGCCGACCTTTTCCTGACCGGGCAGGTTACCGACAACATCTCCACTTCCTGGTACGCAAGAATCTCCGGTGATGGATCCATAGCATTCGACTACGCTGTGATTCGCCTGACTGATCTGACTCCGCTGAACTTCAACGTAGAAGCCGGGAAGCTTGACGTGCCATTCGGAAACCTCGGTGAACGCCGGTACCCCCGGAGAAATCCGCTGTACAGTCTTCCCCTTATTCATGAGTACCGGACCGCCCTTCCCGACCAGGTGCCGACGGAGACGGAGGTGCTGGCTCATCGTGGAGAAGGAACCGGCATGCGTCTTGTATACCTTGGCTTGTATGACCTGGGTGCAAAGTTGTTTGGATCATTTGACATCGTCGACTATGCATTTGCAGTTACAAGCGGTACAATCAGTACGACCTCGTACGGGGGCCCTAATCCCAACAGCGATCTCGGCATGGTGATCCGGGTGGCAATCACACCCATAACCGGTCTCACCGTAGGTGCTGCATATAACTGGGGCGCCTACCTGGATGAACCACCCCCATCCTTGCCTCTTCCCATCGATGTCAACGCCTATAAGCAGAGAGCCGCGGAGCTGGATTTCGAATTCAGCCACGGCCATGCCATAGTGTCAGGCGAAGTCGTATACAACATCTGGCCGGTACCGTTCGACACAGGTGATCGCGATCTCACGGTGCTCGGGTATTATCTCGAAGGGAAATACACTCTGATACCCCGTCTCTACGCAGCCGTGCGGTTGAATGGCATGCATTTCGGCGACACGCGCCTGGGGCAGGTTGAACAACCGTGGGACTACGACGTGACTGAATGGGAGGCCGGCCTGGGATATTTTCTTGACAAGGATGTATTGCTGAAAGCTATCAGGCGCGAAACCCGCACGCTGGGCGGGAAGAGGCCCAAAGACAACCTCAACGTTCTTCAACTCGTCGTGGCATTCTAGACGTATGAAGTTCCGCAATAAGATATTACTCTCCATCTGGGGGGTGGTTGTCAGCCTTCTGATCATCACCTTCTTCTTCATCAACTACTGGATGCGCGCAAGGATTGAGGAATCATCGTTACGGGAACTCCACACGGGCTACTCCACAGTGTCAGTGCACGAGCAGCTTCAAGCCGCGCAGCTCATCCGTGCTTGCAATGTCATTGCGGAGTCCCCCAGGCTGCGCGCTGTCGCCGAACTCGGCGACGTCAGAACGGCGTATCAGCTGATGAAGGATTTGTACCCGACAACACTCGGCCAGGTCATGGTGCTCACGGACCGGCAACGCCGTCCGCTGGTCAAGCTCCTTCGCGGGAGGAACGATGAGTGGGACATCCCCGGTACCAGGATCATCGACAGCGCCGCCGCTCTCATCCCCTCGATCGATGTCTGGCCGATCCTGGGAAAGATCTACCGTGTCGTCTCTGTACCCATCCTGGTGGAGTCTGAACTCGTGGGCACACTCACACTCGGGTTCGAGATCACTCCTCAGGATATCGCGGTGCTCAAACGCGCAACGAACAGCGATATCGTGCTGGTCAATGAGAGTTCCACTGTGCTTTCCACTCTCGATTCCGCAGAAGCGGCGGCGTTGCTTCCCGCCATTGCATCGCTCCATGGGCGCCCTCTGACTGCCGCCGAAGACACCACTGCCACGGCCGTCACGCTTGCCACCCAAAACGAAACGTACCTGGGCACGAGGCTCCTGCTGAACCCGGCGGCGTCAGCCGAGTCGTTGAAGGTGTTCTACCTCCTTCTCAAGCCGGTCAGCCTCGAAGTCCGGCACACCATGGCATCAATTCTCGGCACATTCGGCATCGTCTCCACGGTCTTCCTCGTCCTCACCACAATCGTCGGTCTTGTGATTTCCCGTAGCCTGACGAGATCCATCTCAGAGCTGGTAAGGGGAACGACAGAGATCGATACCGGGAACTACGATTTCGTCATCCGGACGCGCGGCAAGGATGAGCTTGCGCTTCTCGCCCGGAAATTCATGAGCATGAGCGCATCGCTCAAAGAAAAGATCTCGGAGCTCGGCAGGCTGAATCAGGATCTCCTTGAGAGAAACAAAGACCTCGACGAGACACTCCGCAAGCTCCAATCGGCACAGGAGGACTTGATCAGAAGTGAACGTCTGGCGGCGACCGGCAGGATGACCGCCCAACTGGCGCACGAGATCAACAATCCAATCCACAACATCCAGAGCTGCCTGACCACCGCCCTGAACCGGCTCCCGCACGATATCAAAGGCCGGGATCTCATTGACACGGCGTATGGCGAGGTCAGCCGGCTTTCACGGCTGACCGGCCAGATGCTTAATTTCTATCGTGGCACGGTCGTGCAGGACGAGCGGAAGCCCATCAACGTAAACGATCTCCTCGCCGAGGTTATTGCATTGACGAGTGGTGAGCTGACGAATTCCCACATCACACTCTTCACGGAAATCGAACCGCAGCTGCCCCTCATCTCCGGTTCGCGGGACAAGATGAAGCAGGTGTTGTTGAACCTGATTACGAATGCACACGACGCCATGCCGGAGTCGGGCCGTCTCGACATCATCGCCCGAGCAGATCAGGGCTCTCTCCGCATGACCGTGAAGGATAATGGCACGGGCATTGCCAGGGAGCATCTGCCGCGTATCTTCGATGCCTTCTTCACGACAAAGAAGAAGGTGAGCGGGGTCGGGCTGGGGCTCTCCGTGTGCTACGGGATCGTGAGCCAGCATCGTGGCTCCATGGAAGTGGACAGCACGCCGGGGAAGGGATCGGCCTTCACCGTTATTCTACCAATTGAGAGCTGAACCATGACGCGACAGGTGAAACCACGAGTCCTCATTGTCGACGACGACCTGGCATTCAGAGTCGGCACTCTGGCGTTGCTGGAAGACCATGCGTTTGAAGTTGCGATCGCCGTCAACGGAGAGCAAGCGAAACAGAAGCTTTCCGAGCAGGAATTCGATATCGTGCTGACGGATCTCGTCATGCCCGGCATCAACGGCCTGGATCTGTTGAAACACATCAAGAGCAGCCAGCCGGACATTCCGGTCATCATGGTCACCGGATTCGCGTCGATCGGCACCGCAGTCGAGGCAATGCGTCTCGGCGCGCTGGACTACGTGACCAAACCGTGCGAGAATGATGAACTCCTTATCAAACTGCGGAGAGCGCTCGACGATCGAAAGAAGGACCGGGAGCTGAGGGAACTACGCCAGGAATTGCACAGCTCCTTCGGTTTCGGGGACATGGTGAGCCACAGCCCCGTCATGAGGGAGGTATTCCGGCAGATCCAACAGGTGACCGATACCGACCTCACGGTTCTCATCCGCGGAGAGAGCGGAACAGGAAAAGAGCTTGTGGCCAGAGCCTTGCACGCCAACAGCCGGCGCAGGGCTAACCCGTTCGTTGCCGTGAATTGCTCGGCGATCCCGGAAGGACTGCTGGAGAGCGAGTTGTTCGGTTACGAGAAGGGTGCATTTACCGGAGCTACCCGGCAGCACCTGGGGAAGTTCGAGGAGGCGCACACCGGGACTCTGTTTCTCGACGAAATCGGAGACACATCCGCTCTGGTTCAGAAGAAACTGCTGCGCGTGCTGCAGGAAAAGACCATCGAGCGGGTCGGAGGACAGGGATCGATTGCCGTCGAAACCCGTGTGGTCGCCGCCACCAACCGGAACCTGGAAGCCATGATGCTTCAGGGAGAATTCCGGGAAGATCTGTTCTACCGGCTCAATGTGTTCCCCATTTCCATACCCCCTCTCCGGAATAGGCTCGAAGATATCCCGATGCTGGCGGAGGAGATGATACGCCGCCATGCCCCCCTGGTCGATGGCAGGGTGCGGTTCATTGCTCCGACGGTCATCAGCGACATGATGCGCTACAGCTGGCGTGGGAATATCCGTGAGCTCGAGAATCTGATCAAACGCGCGATGATCATGACACCCGGAGACACGATCACCTCGGTGGATCTCCGGGCTTCCGACGGATCTCCTGCGCAAGAGCCTGCCAAAGAACTCGCGTCAGTCGATATGACCACGCCGTACAAAGACTATCTCTCCGCGATCATCCGCTATGCAGAGGAAACATATCTTGTGCGGATGCTGCAACTGCATACAGGCAACATCAACCAGATCGCAAAGCTCATGTCGATCGACCGAAGGACTGTCTACAGAAAGATGGCCGAGTACAACATCGACCCCGCGTCCTACCGCGCCTAAGGCACAATCAGGCTGCACAACCAATCCCGGCTGTGCAGCCAATTGTGGACCGGCACGCGGGAGATTCCCTGCGCGCCCATCATTGCACGATCACCGTCCCTTTCATCCCCATGCTCGCATGATAGGTGCAATTGTACGGGAATGTCCCCTTCGTTCCGAAGGTTGTTGTCTTGGAGCTGCCGGCAGGGATATTGCCGGTGTCCCAGACACCCGAATCACTCGTGGACGTGTGTGCAACGCCGTCATTGTTCGACCACGTCACCGTCGTGCCTACCGCCACAGTGAGCGTCGCCGGTGTGAACACCATGCCATACATCTGTACCGTGTTGACCGGGATGCTGCCCGGATTGTTGGCGGGTGGCGGGCTTGTGGTGCCGTACCCGTTAGGATCGGTTGAATAGTCGCTGCTGCAGCCGACTACGACGAGGCTGACGGCGAGGAATGCAACCAGTGCTGCTGCTGACAAGTGGGTTCGCATGACGCAACTCCTTAATTTGATTGATGGATGATTGTATCTGCGACCGTACAGTACAATCCCCATGCCAGTGTCAGGCGATGAGTCGAAACGCACATCTGGGACCAAACGGAGGACATTCTCACGGATGCATGCACAGAGCGCGACATGGAAGCCACATGCCCGTCCCGACGGCTTCATGGGTGTGTGGCAGTGGTGCCACGACTGCCGGGGCATTCGTCTCCGGAATGTTGCAGGTATGCCGGTCGAGCGGCGATGCTGAGAGGAACCTATGCGCAGATGAAGCAGTTAGGAAGGAACACTATGGCAGGCGAGCTTCTTCACAATGCGGGTTGAACGTAGAAATACGGGGCGTCCATTGTAGCCATTCCGACCTGCGACTTGCCTCCTTTGAGGTAACTCCCGTATGGGACCGTGCGCGCTTCTCCCCCTCCGTACCCTTCATACCACATATAGTACCGGCCGTTGACCGGCTCGACTGTGGTAAACCAGATAGCCCCTTCATCCCATTGGCCCTTCTCTCCCCGGCTGAATATGGGGTTCCGGGGATACTTCTTCCAATCAATGAGGTCCTTCGACGTGGCAAGCCCGGAATTGAACGGGTAGTCCTTGTTCCGGTCAGAACCACAATAGATCATGTAGTACAGTCCGCCCTCCGAAAAAATGCGCGGGGTTTCAACAGTATAGCTGTCCCAGGATCCTTCAGGTCCGACGGAGAGCGCCAACGAATTTGCAGGCTCGTCGAAATGAGAGCCGTCCGGTGAGGTGGCATAATGTATCTGGAAGCCGTTCTTTCCGGGGACCTGCTTCCAGAAGTACAGATAAAACGAACCATCACGGAAGACCACTTCCGGAGCGCCACCGATGACAACGGGGTTGGACGTATATTTAGTGAAATGCACTCCATCATCGGAGACAGCAAGGCAGATTGCCCGATCCGCACGTGGACTGCAGCCGGTGTAGTACAGAAAAACCTTCCCCTCGTGCAGGATGGCGGCCGGGTCGAGAGCGTGCGATTGGTCCCATGAACCCGGCGGACCGACGTCGATGACCGGTTCGGCATTAATTTCCCAGGTAAAGCCATCGAAGCGATCCCGGGGAATCGTTGCGACGCCGATGCGGTCATGCCCGCCCAGTTGGCCCCTGAAGTACATGAAGTACTTTTCCCCGTTCAGGAGCAGATCCGGATTAGCGGTCTGGGACTCGCGCCATGTGCCGGCCGCCGCAGGAAACACGGGGTTTCCGGAATAACGGGACCAGACAAATTTCACTGAATCCTGGGCTGAACGTTGTGCCTCCGGGTTTCCGCAGGAGGAGCACGTCAGAACACAAAGAACCCAGGCAATGACGCAGGAAGACGCATTATTTCGCAAGGGCACGTACCTCATGCAGTAACCGCGTGATCTCATCTTCGGTGGTGTAGAGAGAGACCCCCACCCGTGTTACGCCACCCCGGTCGAGCAGACCCATCACCTCCATCGGACGAATAGCGTAGAAGTGTCCGTCCCAGGTGCAGATGCCATGGCGTGCAAGGTGCGCGCTGACATCGGTGGACGTATGCCCTTCCAATGTGAAGGAGACCGTGGGGCACCGCTGCGGAACGTCGAACGACTGGCCGTACACGGTAACCCCCGGAATCTCCATGAGACCATGATAGAGCAATGAACCGAGCGCATGCTCATGAACGCCAAGGCGATTCATGCCGTCGCACACTCGTGACCGGAGATCCGGGCCTTCGCCGAGCCCGGCGACGTATTCCACAGCTGCCTTGACGCCTGCGATGGCGGCGTGATTGAGAGTCCCCGTCTCGATCCTGTACGGTGCGCGCTGGTCCTGCGTGCGAAGCCGGTCCGTATCGAGACTGCCAAGGAGTCCTTCACGCGCATACATGATTCCGACGTGCGGGCCGTAAAACTTGTAGGCCGAACAAATCAGGAAGTCAACGTCCATGGCCATGACATCGACGGCAAAGTGCGGGGCATAATGTACTGCGTCGACCATCAGCAATGCGCCTACCTCCGCGGTGGCTTTCCGTATACGGCGGATATCGTTGACCGTCCCGAATGCATTCGACGCGAGTCCCATCGCGACGAGTTTTGTGCGGGCATTGATATTCGAAACGAAGTTGTCGTAGTCGAGAGTCGCATCGCGGCGGACCGCCGCCTCGCGAACAAGGATGCCCTGACTCCGCAGCGCCAGCCAGGGACCGCGATTCGCTTCATGGTCCAGCTCGGTGATGACGATCTCATCCCCGGGCTGAAGGCGGCGGCCGATGGCTCTGCTGAGCGAAAACGTGAGGGTCGTCATGTTGGCACCGAACGAAATCGTCGTTTCGCCTCCTGCGCCAAGGTATGCGGCGACTGCCTGCCTCGTCTCCTCCAGCATCCCGTCCGATTCGACGGCCGTGACGAACTGCCCGTGTGTGTTGGCGTTGCATGTTGTATAGTAGTGCGCGATGGCGTCGATCACCTGCCTGGGGATCTGGGTACCGGCCGGACCGTCGAGGTAGACGAGCGGAATCCCGTCGTACATTCGCTGGAGCGACGGAAAGTCCGCACGCTTTGCTGCGAGTAATTGTGGGGTGGAATCAGTCGCACTCATAGTTCCGTGAGTCTCCAGGGTTCGCACATGGTGTGAGCGGGTCGCCGCCATTGCGACGACCGGTGGTTCTGCTGCAGTACCGCACCATCACCGCGCCTCGCCCAGAGGTTCCCACTCGCCGAAAGCCTCGATTTCCAGCCTCACCTGTGGGTCGGTCTGGTAGCTTTCATGAGAGTTATAGTACCACCCCAGGTATTCTGATCCACCGCCGCTGCGCGTGGTGATCAAGAACCGGTTCGGCAGATGCCCGATATTCATCGCACGGTCTCGCGCCAGTGGCTTGTCTCCCCCCTGTGGATCAATGGGAACCCAGCCGTAGTTCGGGAGGTACACCTCCGGCCACCGGTGAAACACTTCGTCGTAACTCGCATCATCTCCGCGCACGACAATAGCCCCCACATAACGCGCGGGCAGTCCTGCCGCCCGGCAGAGAGAAATGAAACTGAACGTGTACTCGGAACAGGAACCGGTTCCCCGCTGCAGGACCACCGGTGCCGCATTCCAGCCGCCCTCGAGCTTGTATTCCAGTCGTGTGCGAACCGAATCGAAAATCCTTCGCGCAATCCAGTACGGGTTCCTCTCATTCCCGACAACCCTCTTCACCATCTCCTGGATGAACGGATCCTCGATCTGGTACTTGCTGTCATTGGCTGTATACAGCTTCCGAACGTCCGCCGGAATATCTGCAAGGCTCCCGCACCGCTCCGGGAAAATATAATGGTTGATCCCCGAGATTCGTGCTTCGACATTCATGAACGAACTGAGCGTTGCTCCGGCAGGTTTGTTCCTATAGATGAATTGGGCACACTCCTGCGACCACCGGTCCGTGACCCTACCGGCCGGAGTGGGAGCAAACGTCACCCGCAGAATTTCCTGCTGCGGCATCGACACCGGCACAGCGATCGACACGGTGAGTTCCTGGAGCCGTCCCTTACCGATCACCTTCGCCTCGTGCTGAAAGGTCGTTCGATATGTCTTCGTGTTCTCAATCCTGAAGAGCTCGTTGTCCTGGCGCACCATTTGAAAGAGCGAATCTTTCTGATAGTCGACGGCCCAGACGTGCTCTCCGTCGTACGCCAGTCCACGCGGATACGGCCCAGGGGATTTCAGGATAATGATCACTTCGCCGCTCCGGGGATCGAGCATATAGATTTCATCCGTCATCCTATCGGAGCACCAGAGGTATGTGCCATCGAAAACAAGGCCTTGCGCCGATTGTGCCGGCACGGGGAACGATTGTACTGCTGTCCCGTCACTCAGATCCACCTTCATGATGGATTTCTCCGCGAGATCAGACACCCAGAGGGTAGTCCCGTCCCATGCAAGGGCCTCCGGGCTCCCGCCAGGGGCATCAATCGTGGTCAAAATAACTCCATCCTTGGGGTCGACCTTGAAAATCTTCTTCTGGTGGGAATCGACATTCCAGAGGTATTTGCCGTCCCAGGCGAGGCCCATCGGCCAGAAGCCCGGCGAAGGTATTTCACGCAACACCGATCCGTCGACGGGGCTGACGCACACAAGTTTGTCCTGCTTGTGATCCGCCACCCAGAGGCTCGTGCCGTCGAACGTGAGCCCTGTCGAACAGGAATACGGAGCCTTCACGGCCCTGAGGACTTTCCCTGGATATGACCATGCAGGATTGGAGAGGACCGGAAGAAGAAGAACCAGCATCAGGCGGGTAACACGCATAGCGTACCTCCCGGATGTAAGGAAACATCAACCTGTCGCCGGCCTTACTTCGCCAGCCGGTTGGGCTCATTCGCAAACCATTGAATTTGTCCGCACGAGGTGCATGCCAGCACTGCGGCGGTTTTGTTTGCCCACTCCACACCGAAAAATGTCATTCCCGGGGTATTGAGCAGAATTGCGCGATGTTCGAAGATCTTCTTGCCGCAATGGGGACATTTCACCTGTTTGCCTCCCGCCTCAAACGCCGATGGCGTTTTTTCCTGTTTGGTGGAATCAAATATTTTCATTTTGATACCCGGAGATGTTGTTAGTTCGACGACTTCTGAGTTCTGCCAATACCGGAATCGTGCGTGTATATCAATTTCCATTGACCCGCGATGTTCTTAAAGACAAGGGTATAGGCGTGCGGATCGCATACGTATTTCTCTCCCGATTTCCACAGGGCCTCATCCTTGCCAAGCCAGGAGCAGATTACTATGTCCCGTGTAACTAATGGGAAGTCCCGGCGAGTGGTGGTCCATGTGTAGCTGGCTGCAGAGTTCTTGAACGCAGCCATAACCTCTTTGTGGGTCTGAAAATCACGACGCGTGCCCTGAGCATTGAAGTAAACCCAGGCTTGCGAGTCCTCGAAGTACTGGAGGGCTTCTTCCGGATTCACCTGTTCCCATTTGGCCCAGATACTGTCAGCCACGACCGTGACTTCTTTCGTGATCCGGTCACTTTGTTGTGGGTCCAGTTGGCCGCTCTCCTGCGGAGTACAGCCATTGCAATTGAGGAGCAGAGCTGCGATGAACACGTATGTCTTCATATTGGCCTGCGCAAGATTGTCCCACGGATGGACACGAACCCTGAATAGGCCGGAACGGAGATGATCGACCTATGGCGAAATAGTACAGAAGCGGAACACCAATATCAACTACTCACAACTATCTCGCGTGCAACGTTGGCAAGGCTGGGCAAATAGCACATCGTCCTGCCGATTTTCAGGTGCAGGCAAATAGTGGGGGATTTTCTTATCTTACCGCATGAATGCGAAGCCCCGGAACGGAAAGCTCAGGAGCAAATGCCTGCCCCGACAACTGCAGCCATTTTTCTGGGATCGCGAATTCCGCAATCTCTCGATGAATTCCGACACCGACTTCATCGTGGGTCGTTTGCTCGCAGAAGGCGACTGGGACTCAATCCGGTGGCTGCGTCGTAGCGTGGGAAACACAGCGCTGCGCGATTGGTTCAATCGACACTCGGGCGCAGGTCTTTCCCCGCGTAGCTTGCGATTCTGGGAACTTGTGCTGGGGCTCGATCGCAACAGAGTGAATCTCTGGATCTCACGGCAGATGGAGAACCCTTGGCATCGAAGAACCGGCGCATAGCTTTCCACCTCGAGGTTCTCAGCAGACGCCAGCACGTTGCGTTAAGCCGGCTCGGCCCCGTCATGTCTGCGATGGACTTCTCCCTTGCCGGTGGAACAGCACTTGCACTCTACCTGGGGCACCGGCGCTCCATAGATTTCGACTGGTTCACCGGCAAGAGAATGCCCGACGTTTTGAAGTTTGCACAGACGGTCCGGGAGCATGGAGTACCGCTGACCGTGCAGCAAGTTGATCGTGGGACGCTCCACGCATCCGTCCTCGGAGTGCGCACATCTTTCTTCGAATACAACTACCCGAGGCTGAAAGCACCGGTCGCTTTCAAGATGCATGGCTGTCTGCTTGCGTCACTCGACGATATCGCCTGCATGAAACTCTCAGCCGTTGCGCAGCGAGGGACAAAAAAGGATTTCGTCGACATCTTCGCGCTTCTCAAGACCCACACCACACTGTCCAGAATGCTCACACTTTACCGGCAGAAGTATTCAGTCTCTGACGTTCTGCACATCCTTCATGCTCTTGTGTATTTCGACGATGCCGAAACCGAGCGAATGCCAAGAATGATCTGGAATGCAGAGTGGTCTGACATCAGGAACCGAATACGCAGAGCCGTTCAGCGCTTGGCCAATGAGAAAGAGTGATGGGATAAATGTGAAGAACGACTGAATCACGATGCAGTGGAGTACTCCATGCATAGGAAATCCGCTGTAGTGCTGGGAACATTGCTCCTCCTGGTTCTCCCTCTGACAGCAAGTGCCGCCGATGCAGACACGACCGCCCAGATCTACAGGGTCACATTGTCGGATGGTTCTGCGTTCGTGGGCACCATCGTTTCTTCGACTTCGGACTCGTTGATTTTTCAGACGGGGTCCGGAATCAGGATGACATTGCCACGCAGCGCCGTTACGCGCACCGAACGTTTGCGGGGTTCCATGGAAGAAGGTGTGTACCGGCGTGTCGATCCAAACGGATCCCGACTTCTCTTCGGTCCCACGGCCCGACCTCTCAGAGCGGGAGACGGATATTTCGCAGCGTACGAGATTTTCTTCACCTATGCGGCCGTGGGTATAGCCAATGTTGTTTCGCTGGGAGGAGGAATGACTATCTTCCCAGGTGCCTCTAATCAGCTCTTCTACCTGTCTCCCAAGGTGGCATTGACCACGGCGGACGAAATGATCAGCGGCGCCGTTGGCGCATTCTACATGAATGCACTCTCAAGCTCCTCTGATGGTTTGGGGATTGTCTATGGGATAGGAACATACGGGACGCCGAAGGCCGGATTGACCTTCGGACTCGGATACGGATACTCCGAAGGTGAGTTCTCCAGCAACCCCGTGGTGCTCGCCGGAGGAGAAGTCCAGCTTTCCAACAGCTTCAAACTGATTTCGGAAAACTGGTTCCCGGTCGGCTCTGACTTTTCGATCCTCTCCTTTGGTTTCCGTTTCTTCGGGGACAACCTCGCGGCTGACCTCGGGTTCTTCTACCCGATGCACAACGGCTCGGGGATCTCTGAAGGCTTTCCTTTCATCCCGTGGCTCGGGTTTGCCTACAATTTTGGACGATAGGCTGGTCCTGGCACTCACGCAGCGACGGCACTCTTTCGCCTTCTCATGACCCCGGCAATACTCATCGATGCGACAATCAGCAGCAACAAGGCCGAGATGCCTACGGCCCACCAATTCACGACACGTGACTCAACCCACATGTCATAGTCGGTGATGTACAACGCTCCTTCGAATCCCTCCCATGAGACCATATTCCCGTTGACCGACGGGGCGTTGGTGTTCGTGATCAGCCCGGGCATTTCTGTCCGCACTTTGTACCCGAAGGGAGCGAAGTTCTGGACAAACACCCGTTGTTTCTCCAGATGCGCGATGGCGTCCGATGTTCCTGGCAGCCGCGTTCAACGCCAAAGGATTCTGCAGAACACGCGCAAATTCCTGCCCCATCGTGTTGAGATCCCGGGCTCTCCCCTTCCTATCCGCAAACGTGCTGAATTGTACCCCTGTCGCGCGGAACAGATCCTCTTTGCGGCCCACAACGGAATCCACCGTCAAAGCAGGATCACCAAGCTCACGTACTCCCTCCAGAAAGGTCTTGTAGTACGCCTCGAACCAGTTCCGTGAGTCCCACTCGTTGTAACGGTCTTCCGCGTCTGAGACAGCAAGACTGTCACCCCTCGTCGGAAACTTTTCCTTCTGCAGTTCGTGCCGCATGAACATGTCGAGTTCTGCAGGGGAAACGTAATCTGATAGAGGGACCTCATTCACATTGTGCAATCTCGACCAGGTCTCATTGTAACGGAACATTGTGAAGAACCAGTTGAACCGGGTTTCCAGGCGGGGCGTGATTGTCACGCTCATGCCCGGGGTCCCTCGTAAGGCCCGTGCCATATCCTCAACCGTGGCAAATTCGTGGCGGGCTGTCAGGATGTATTTTCTTTCCTCCCACCGGCTCTCCAGTGTCCAGGAGGAATCGATCCCGAGGATTATGCGTGCACCGGGAACTCCTGCTGAATCGCCGGAGAGTACGACGCTGCGATTCAGGGATTCGTCACGACGAACCTGAGTCGTTGTTTCGATCTCCAGGCAGCCGGGTGTTGTAATGACAACGAGTCCGGCAAGTGCCGCGACACTGAACGATCGAACCCGCATCGGGCTCTTCATCCCGCACCTCCCTTTCGTGATAAGTGAAAAACAGGAATCGCACGTTGCTGCACAGCACGGGATATAACTTCGATGGTCCCAGCATCCAACGCGGCGCCTTCCGCCATCCGCGGGGCAAAGTGCAGCGTCTGCGCCACGGTCTCCTGCAACAACCGCGCCTCTTCCTTCGTGACAAGTATGCCGTTGTTGCTGTCCACCGTCACCCGGCCACCCAAGGCTTCAAGGATTTCCCGTGAACGGGGAATCCGCGACAACGCCTCTGCATCCAGCACAAAAGCCGCCTGGATCATACCCGCACGATCCCGGCGGAGCGACATGCTTGCTTCGAGGTTTGAAACGTCGCTCATCAACGAGTACTGTTGATACAATAGGGTGCCAACGATCGCTGTCACCAGCAGTGCGAAGGCGAACCGGAGGCGAGGCTGATTGACTCTGAGGGCAAGCACATCCAGGAAGCCCCGGATCCCTGTGCGGGAAACCGGATGCTTTCCGCGGCCGACGGCAAGGAGTATGCGCTTGACTGCGGCGTCCGCGTCCGGAGCTTCAGGCTTCATGGCACGAAGGTGCGCAATCTGCCGGTCGTCCGAGGCGAGCTTTTCCTTGAGCGCTGTGCATCGCGGGCAGTCTCGCAGGTGCGATTCCAGTGCGGCCTGATCGAACTGGCTCAATTCTCCCGGCCTGTGAAGAAAAAGCCATTTCTCATATTGTTCACAACTCATGGCATTCTCCTCTGCATATCGTACTCCTTCTCGAGCCGCCCCCGGAGCCGCTTTCGTGCGTAGTGGAGATTGGACCGGACGCTTTCGCTGGAGAGACCCGTACAATCGCACACCTCTTGAATCGAAAGATCCTGGATATCACGAAGTGTAAACACCAGCTTCTGTGTTTCCGGCAAGTCTCCCGCAAGACGTTCTATCAATTCGACCATGTCACGGTTGCCCGTCAGTACCTCAGGATTCCCGGTGTCAGAGGCATCTCCTGCCGGGATGTCTTCCGGAACGCGAACGGCCGTCACGGGTCTGCGCTTTCTGGACCGTATCAAATCGAGAGACAGATTAGTCACGATCTGGTAGAGCCAGGTCGTGAACCTTGTGTTCGGATCAAACCGGTGCAAGTTCTTCCAGATCCTCACAAACGCCTCCTGCGTGACGTCATCCGCATCCGATTCGTCAAGAACAAGTCTCAGCGCCAGTGCATATGCATAGGAGAAGTGTGCCCGCACCACCCGGGCGAAAGCGTTCATATCTCCTTGCTGACTACTGTATATGTCTGCGGTGGTTGCGGTCTCAGCCATGCCCGTCCGGTCCAAGTGTACACCCGGTATTGTAACGATCGGCAAGCAAAAATGTTATATGTGGGTGGACTATGTGATGTCCTATCATTAATTTATCCCAACAGCAACATGCGCATCAGCTGCCAATCAGAGAGGCAGACGACAATTCACCAACCAGACTCCGGAGAGCATTTCCGCCATGCACAAGCTTCTCTTTTCCTTGTTTCTTCTATCGTCGATCGCATTATCCCAACAGTCCACACCATTGAATCCCCCGGCATCCCCGGATACCATCACCTGGCACACGGTATCCAGCTGGGGTGTAGAGGGCCGCGGCTGGAGCGACGTAAAACGATTCTACGACCGTCTCCCGGCCAGGGCGGAAGGCGTGGTGCGTGACAAGGTGTGGGACCTCTCGCGGCATAGCGCGGGGATGAGCTGCCGATTCACGACCGACGCCCCCGAAATCCAGGTGCGTTACACTCTCCTCAACTCAAGCATCGGCAAGCCCCATATGCCGGCCACAGGTGTAAGCGGAGTGGATCTCTACACACGCCTGGAGGATGGCCAGTGGCGATGGATCGGCACCACTCTGCCGAGAGAACCCCGGGTGTTCGCAACAATAATCCGGGAGATGAGACGCGAACAGCGGACATTCCAGTTGAACCTTCCTCTCTACAACGGCATCGATTCACTGGAAATCGGTGTGACCCGCGGTGCAACATTTGAGTCAATAGCTCCGCGTGTGGAGAAGATGGTGGTGTTCTACGGGACATCGATCATGCAGGGTGCCTGCGCTTCGCGGCCGGGCATGGCAATCCCCGCCATCCTGGGACGACGACTGAACATTCCTGTGATCAACCTCGGATTCAGCGGCAACGGAAAATTGGAGCCGGAGATAGGAAAACTCATGACGGAGCTCGATGCGGCTGTGTTTGTTCTGGATTGCCTCCCCAACCTCACGGCGGAAGAAACTGCCGCGAGAGCGGAGCCGTTCGTTCGCCTTTTGCGCCAGGCAAAGCCCGCAACGCCGATCGTGCTCGTCGAAGACCGTGTGTTCCCGAACGCTGTTGTGCAGCCGGGCCGTCAAGAGGAACACGCAAAAAGACACAAGGCGCTTCGCGAAGCCTTCAATCGCCTCATCGCCTCGGGTGTACAAAACCTGTACTATCTGGAAGGTGATGGCCTGCTCGGGCAAGACGGTGATGCAACCGTGGACGGTTCGCATCCATCGGACCTGGGAATGATCCGTTATGCAGAGGCATATGAGAAGATACTCCGGCCGATAGTGAAGGGCCGCTGAACATTGATGCAGATCAACGCCGCACACAAAAAAAACCCCTTCGGGATCAAAGGGGTTTTTCTGCCGCCCAAACCGAAGATCACTTCTCCTTCGGCTCTTCCTTCTGCACTTTCTCCGGCATTCCCGGGGGCGGACCACCTCTCATCTTCTCATACTGCAGATACTGCGTCTCTGTGAGAATGCTTTTCAGTTTGAGGTTCCGCTCTTCACGCCTCTTCTCCCTCGCTGCGCGCATCGCTTCACGATCAAACTGTCCGTCGGCCGGACGCTGCGGCATGTTCTTCTGTTCTTCCAAGAAAAGATTAAGCACCTTGGCCTTCTGCTCACTGGTCAAAGACAGCTGCTTCGCCATCTGGTCGACTCGTTCCTGCGGCGTCATGCGTTGAGGCTGGGCAAACGCCGTGACAGCCACGAGAAACGCCATCCCAAGAACCACAGTTGGAATCCTCATTTACTCCTCCTTTGTTGATCGTAGATTAGACCATCGAGATTGCGCAGCGGTTTAATCATGACCTGCCGTCAGTGGCACGAATCCGGCCGGAACAAAGGGAGAGAAATCTCCCGGACCCGATGAGCGGCGACATGAGACAATCGAGACTTGTGGATCTTATGCCACACTCCTATTCAAATACTCCACGGCATCGTGCGGATTGTGTGAGGTGAAATCAGCGCCGATGCGCGTACAAAATTCATGTGTGATGGGAGCACCACCGACCATTATTTTCATGTCAGGATAAGCTTCCTTGATGGCACGGACACTCTTTTCCATGTTGGGCATGGTGATCGTGAGCAACGCAGAAAGCCCTACGATACAGCCCGGGTGCTGTGCAAGCGTGGCCAGGAACTTGCTGGTCGGCACATCCACGCCAAGATCGATCACTTCAAACCCACCCCCTGTGACAATCATCGCGACGAGGTTCTTGCCGATGTCGTGCAAATCGCCGGACACGGTGCCGATGACAAATTTGCCTTTGCGTTTCACCTCACCCGATGCCAGGAACGGCTTGATGTGTTTCAACACAGCATTCATCGCCGCAGCGGAAATCACCAGATTGGTCACAGCGGCTCTGTTCTCGCTGAACTCTTTCCCGATTTTATCCATTCCCAGCATACAACCTTGCAGGAGGACGCCCGGCTGAATGCCGTTCTTCAGTGCTTCCGCAGCAACCTCATCAGCACCGTCTTGATCCTTCATGTCAGGGGGATACGGTGCAGATCTGTAGACTTTCCCACGGGCGATGCACATGGCGATTCGATCGACATACTCTTGCATAATCCCTCTGCTTAGTGTGCAACAAGGAGACCGGCTTCTTTCACTATCGTTGGAGTGATGCTTTCCCACAGCGAAGGCATGATGTGGATTCCGCGTACGCCACGCATGCCCTTCAGCACCCGGAGCATTTCAACCGCGATTCTGACGCCTTCTTCTTGCGGATCGCGGGCCTGGCTCATCCTGATGATATAGTCGTTATGTATCCTCACGCCGGGCAGTTTCTCTTTCATCCAGAGCAACGTCTTCACCGATCGCACAGGCATCACCCCGGGGAGAATCGCCGCCTGTTCATGAAGCCCCATCTCGACCGCCCGTTCCATCCAGCGGGTGAATATCCCCATGTCAAAGACAGGCTGTGTTTGAATAAAATGCGCGCCGGCGGCAATCTTCTTGTGCAACCGTATCAGGCGCATTTCAAATGGTTCCGCGAAGGGATTTGCCGCGGCACCGATGAGAAATTCCGTCGGCTTCTTCATTTCGGAACCGGAGAGCAGGAACCCGCTGTTCATGTTGGCCACGGCAGCGATGAGCTGGATGGAATCAAGGTCAAACACACCTTTGGCTTCGGGTTCGTCGCCAAATGACTGATAGTCGCCTGTCAGACACAGCACATTGCGAATACCCAACGCGGCGGCACCCAGAAGATCACTTTGCATCGCCAATCTGTTGCGATCCCGGCACGTCATCTGCACGATCGGCTCGATGCCTTCGTCCAGGAGTATCTTTGCCGAGGCAAGGCTTGAGAGGCGGACGATAGCTCTCTGGTTGTCGGTGACGTTCACCGCATCCACAAAGCCCTTGAAATGGCGCGATTTGTCCCTGATGACGTCGCCATCACAGCTCTGCGGCGGGCCGATTTCCCCGCACACGACAAACTGATGCGATTCAATTTTTTCCCGCAGGCCCATCAGAGATGATTTCCTTCACCCGTTGCTTGTCGTGCCGGACAAACAGTATTGCCCCCTTCGTGCGCTTCGTAAAGACATTCAGCCATGCCGATGTCCCTTCGAAGTTCCAGTTGTGGATGCCGTTCATCTTGTACAGCAGGCTCATGCGATGCAGTAGTGTTGACCGTTGGTAGATTTTGTACCATACGCACTTCCGATCGGGATACACTTCGCACGATCCGTCCTCGCGGGTGCCTCCACAGGGACCGTTGCGCAGCCGTTTCGGACAATTCTGGGAGCAGACGAATGCGGTCGAGGACAGGATGCACTCACCGCAGCGCTGACAGCGGAATAACGGCACTTTTACAAGGTTTTCGAAAAAGAGCATAGCACGGGAGAGCGTTCGCCCGCGTGCCGAAATGGGGCGTTTGTTCAATGTCGCCATGTCGCTCAACATCTTCGGTTTCCTGAACTCCGCCGGTGCGTTATTGCTGTTCTTTTGATATTGGGGGATATGCATTCTTCAATCCATAACTCCGACATCACGTGGCCGCCATCAACGCGACCTGCCCGCTCATCAGGAGAGATACAGCATCACTCTCATGATGGCTTCAACTCCCTCCAGTTTCAATACATCACGCAAACATTGCATCGCGGGATCATCATCCGTCACGAGTGCATAGTGCCGTCTTGTAGAACCGATGATGGTATTCAATCCCATCGGCATTGCCATAGTCAGAAAGGCGCTTTCAAGCGGACCTTTCGCCGGAGAGCCGTCTGCCCTCTTCGCAGGCAGCATTGCAGTGAAGTTACTCAATCCCACCGACATATTCACACCGACCAGATCTTTGTCCGAATGAATCAATGCCATCGCATCCACGAGCCGCCTGAAATCTCCTTTTGAATCGCTGCCGATGGGCATGATGCCGGGGTCAAGGATGACCTGCTCGTTGTTTAAACGCGGTATGCGTTTGCGAGCGATGTTCACCATGGCCTTCGCAGTAGCATGGATGCTGCCGGCAGTCTGATTCAGCACCATCTCACGGGAGTCATTCATTCCCTCGGTGATCAGCACAATGGGCTTGAATGGGTGCCTGGGGTACAAATCGAACATTTCCAGCCGTGCTTCGGAAATTGAGTTCAGAATCGGGATCTGATTTCCCGCGCGTTCCACATCATACGCTTCCAGCGCGGCAGCCGCGATGGCCGTATCAGGAGTATCTATGGAGAGCGGGAGATGGATGTGCTCCTGAATCTTCCGGATCACTGACGCCATTAACCCCGGAGAGCGAGGTCCGACATTGACATCAATGTACGCCGCTCCTTTCTCCGCTTGCTGTCTGGCCACTTCAACAATGCCATCAAGATTATTCTCTTCGAAGAGTGCATGGGTCGACGGGACAGAGTCGTTGATCGATTCGCCGATGATGGTAAGCCCAGGGATACTCATTCACTTGCCTCTCACGAGATCATACAGGGAGGGAGAACAGTAATCAGCACACTCATACGTGACGTCCACGCGTATCTTCCTTCCAGCACCATGCACGATGGAAGCAAGAAAGGAAGAGACGCTCCTAGCGGTTCCTCGCGGCCTCAATGAACGCTGTGATGTTTCTTGACTCAACGCCGGGGGGCATGCCTCCGCCGCAGGACAGGATTACCCTGCTTCTGTCTTGAAGGGAATTGACCAGCTCGGTTGTCACACGCTTCACATCCTGCGGGGTGCCGTTCGCCAGCACATCCCTCGGGGGAATATTCCCGAGTAAGGCGACCTTGTTCCCCGTCAGGGTCTTCAGCTCGTTCAGCGTGATATCGAACCCCATATTGAGGAGATTGACATTCATCTCCGGAAGGAAGGGAGCGCACACCCTGACCTGCGCGTCATTGTGGAGGAACCTGACGGAAACATCCGTCGTGAAGAGTTCCTTGAAGGCAGGAAGTCCGAACGCACGGAACTCCGCCTCCCCGAGAAACCCGATGATGTCGTCCAGAAGGAAAATGCCGTCGATCGAAGGGAATGTGTCCCGTTGCAGATCCAGCCATTGCTTCAGGAAGAGGGTGATCTTCTTGATCAACCTTTGCGCCTTTTCGGGATCCAGCATCAACATTGTGAGAAACTCAATCGTCCCCATCAAGTAGCAGGCGATGTTCAATGGTCCGCGGGCCACAGCGAATCGTATCTTATGCCCCGCCTCTTCGATCCGCGGCTGCGCAAGTCTGAGGCGATTCAAGACCAAAGGGAGCAGCCCGTCTGTTCTGGGATCCGGTGAGGGTAATGAATCGATTTCCTCGCCGGGAAGGAGCACTTTGTGCGCGTGGGGGAATTCATTCCGCGGAAATGTGCACCGCACGCCGAAGGCGGAGGGCTCCGTACACATGCCATACTCCGACCAGAATCCCGGCAGGAACATCACATCAGGAAACTCCTTGATCGCCTTCAGGTTTGCGGAGAGCCAGATTTCATCGTTCGAGAAATAGTCCAGGATGGCGGCGCCGTACCAGTTCGGCAGCCAGGGACTGTCGATGATGAAGCCAATCGGCAGGGGACTTGAGACCTCTCCCCTGACCGTCCTCAGAAGGACATCCCACTGCTGATCCGTCATCGCTCCTCCGCTTCTGCAATTCCATCAGGTCGCGCCCGGTCATTCGAACTAATGCAAGATAAACCGGAAAAGCGCCATTCGCAACATGAGACCTTGAGCAGTCGAGGCCTTGTGCAGTCGAGACCTTGAGCAGTCGAGGCCTTGTGCAGTCGGCGGAACGATCGGCATGCCGGTCGGCGGTGCCTTTTGTTACGATCCTCCTTTTGTGTAGCTCATGCGGCGGCCGGGTGCGGTCACTCTATTCCCGTGCCGTGCGGGCGCGGTATCGTAAGAGGGCTTCAAGGAAGTAGTAGTCGGCAAAGATTGCGGGCACGTCCACATTGGTGTTGGCCGGAAGAAAGTGTACCGAGTGCTCCAGAAGGCAATTGGTGTTCACACCGGCCGCAAAATATGGCGGGCAGCAGAGCGATGTCATCATTGCCTCGGCTTCCTCCCGGTACCGTTGCCTGAGAGAAGCGTTCTCGACATAGTCGATCATTTCAAAAAGAGCCGAGGCGGCGATGCAGGCGGCCGAGGCATCCCGGTACCGGACATCGGATTGAAAATCCCAGTTTGCAACACGGTCCTCCGGCAGATGACTCAAGAAATAATCTGACAACTTCATCGCCATCGCCAGGAAGCGCGGATCCTCTGTATAGCGATACGCGATCACCATCCCGTACATCCCCCAGGCATGTCCTCGCGACCATGTCGTTTCGTCCCCCGCACCCTGCAGTGTCCCCTTGTTGAGGACCTTGCCGGATTTCTTATCGTAGCGTACGATATGATACGTACCGCCGTCCGGACGAATGAAGTCACGACACGTCGTCATCGCGTGTGCGAGCGCGATGTCTGCATAAGAAGAAGGCCCACCGTTCTGAGAAGCCCAGAAAAGGATCTCAAGATTCATCATGATGTCAATGAGGACGGGGAACGAGTTCTCACTGTTGACCAGATCCCAGTTTGACTGCAGGCAGCCGATCCTTGGATCATAGTGCTTGGCCAATGTGTTTGCGGCGTTCAACACGATTTCACGGTAGTTGCTGTATGCCGGCCCTTTCCCCAGGCGAAGCCCGTTGCCGTAGCTGCACATGAACTTGAAACCCAGGTCGTGCGTTTCGCGGTTGGACTTCTCCTGTGCGAGGGATTCTGTCCACCGGCGCGCCCATCGTTCAAACCGGGCATCGCCGCTGATTTCGTACGCGTACCATAGGCAACCCGGGTAGAACCCGCTTGTCCAGTCGTCGGACCGTTTGACGATCCATGCAAGCTGAGGTGTTGCATACGTGGGAAAAAGGGTGCTGTCGTTGACCTCAGCGACGCTGTGTTCCAGACGAATCAAAGAGGTCTTGAGAGCGTGATCCACGAGGCTGTCCAGAGGTCCGCCCGGGGGGGCAGGCTGCGCAAGGGCGGTTGCAGCGAGGACGACTGTCGCGATGCAGACAGCAATGAACGTGTGCCTGCGCGAATCGCCGAAATTGGCAGCCGTAGTGAAGACGGCGAAGGTGCGCCTGTGCGGTTGCCCGAAGGGAGAACCCACGTTCTCGTTACGTCGCATGGCGGCGACCTTTCATAATGCCGTAGCAACCTCTATGCTCTACAAGGTCAGGCTGAACCGCTGTTCGATTCGGTTCGCGCGAGAAGACGCTCCAGCTCCCCCACATTCGCGCTGTTTGGATAGAACTGCCCCCACCATCTGGCGCACCTGTTGGCATCAAGCGGGACTCCTATGACCGGGACTTCAGCTTTCATACACATCCGCATTCCCCGCACCAATTCCGGGATACACGCGATTCCGAGCACTCCTACCGTATTGCCCTCTTTACGCAATCGTCGAAGCAGCGATCGGAGATTCGCTGTCATCCAGATGTACGGTGTCACGTGATACCAGCGGAGGAATCTGCTGACTCCATTCAGAACGCAGTCCTTTGAACATCCCTTGCACACATGATCCTCTCCGCGAATGACGGATTGACAGGTGACCGTGACGTCATGCAAGCAGTGCGGCAGAAATGCGAGGCGCATGTTACAGGCTCGGAATTGTGCCACATTCAGACGATTGACCAATTCCACTTCGAGCATATGGAAATGATACTGTTCTTCGCTGGTGGAGAGCACCCGGTCCCATCGGTGAGCCAGCGAAAGTCCCTTCAGATGCGACGCAACGTTCAGGGTGTATTGGGAAAGCTGTCCACGCAGAGTCCGGGAGAGAGATGCTTCCTTCGAACCGTCCGGCGCCCGGAGTGCCAATGATTTGAGGTGACGCTTGCTTTTGCTCTCCTTTCGGACGATCTCCAGTGCATGGCGGAGATCAGTGTTTTGCTTTAGGAAGTCATCAGCGAGGAGGCGGATGCGGTCGTAGTAGCCATCGCTCTCCCCGTTATCTCCGAGAAGCGAGTACGTCTTCCCTTCACCCGGTCTGGGCATTGCTATTGAATCGCTGGTCATCTGCAAGTCTCAACCTCAACAACACAACGCCGTTGCCTCACTGAAACCTGATGCACTTACATGACAGGGAAATGAGTTCGAAACCGCCACTCTTCCTGCAATGATGACGCCTATGGCTCCGGACACGACCTGTGGCCTCAGTTGTAGATCTTGATCTTTGGCCATTCAGCTGCTACCGAAAACTTCGGACCCCGTGCAACGTAGATGGGTATCTTCTGCTGCGGTCGTGTGCAATACTCGCACGTCTGCACTGCAGCCTCTTGCACGCTTTCGAATCTCTGCTCGAGATCGCGGCGATTCACGAAGACTCCGATGTAGGTTTTCACCGTATCGGACGGCGGCCCCCAGAGATGATAGCTGTTGTGTGTTGCGAAGACAGGCGGGAGACCATACTCTTTTCCGTACAGCTCAAGCGCTCCTGCACCGCCGTAGTTTGTGCTGATAATGACTGCATTGCGCTGCTCCTCAGGAGAGAGCCCCCTGTAGACTCGGGACACTTCTGACGCAAGTTCATGCCATCCGAGCCGGTCTCCCAGCCACTGGGGCAAAGGATCGTTGGTCTTGCCGGACTCAATGCTCAGCGACAAGCCGAACGCCGAAATATATTTTTGTGTGGCGGCAGGCGGGAGCAGGGGCGAGAACACCGGAGCACATACCAGAATCCCTGCGACGAGCACCACGACCATGAGTCCAGTCGCCACCCATCGCATTATCACCCACTGTATCGACTGAATAGCCACCGCCCCTGCGGCGAAGAGGAAAGGATAGATCGCCGCGATTCTGTCTGGGCGGCTCGACCCGCTCAGTACCATGAAAAGCAAGAGAAAGGGAAAGAGCCAGCCCAAAGACCTGTACCTCTGAGTGTGTTTGGACACAAGAAGGTACACGAGGCCTGCCACCCAGAGAGGAAGTGCGAAGGGATTCGCGAAGATCGCCTGGTCGAGCAGGACGCCAAACGGGGTTCTCTGAATGTTCTTGTTGACCATTGCATTGCGATAGAATTCCAGTGACGGGAAACCATGAACGGCCTGCCAAACGAGATTCGGAAGTAGCAAAAGGAAGCAGCTCAACATGCCCCACACAAACCATCGGCTCCACAGGAGGCGTCTTGCCGGCGTCAGAAGCATGCCGATGACGATGGCAAGGCCGTAGATGGCCGAGGTGTGTTTCAGTTCCAGTCCGAGCCCCAGCATCACGCCTATAGGAACCCAATAGTGTGGGTTCTCATCTTGCAGCATTCGCAGCGTGAAGTACACGATGATAACGCAGAATGCAATCTCAAATGCATTCATCGAAAAAAAGCTCCCCATCACAAGACAGACCGGATTCGCAATGACCGCCAGCGATGTCAGGACGACTGCGGACCGGGTCCCGCCCAACCTGTTGGTGATCATGCATGCCGTGAATGTTGTGACGGCCATCGCAAGTGCCGGCATCAGCCGCAGTGCAGGTAGTGATTCCCCCAAAAGCCGGCGGCTCGCGGCGAGGAGCAGGATGGAAAGAGGCGGATGATCCACGTAGCCAAAGGCGAGATGATGCGAGCAGGCGATGTAGTAGAGCTCGTCGATGAAGTATCCGTAATATGATTGGGTACTCAGGACGAGATGATAGGCCAACAGGCCGAGGGAGAAGAGTGCCGCAATGGCGAGTTCAAGGGGTTGCAGGTGAATCGTCTTGCTCATGATACTTCTGATTGATCATGTGGACGCGGTGTATCCGGACAATCGTGTAGACAACTGCACGGAGGTGAGATGATTGTCAGAAGCTCTCGAGTAGCACAGGCATGAACCATTCTAGAATGCAGAAGCCTCGAGCAGGAGTCTTTTCCAAGAATCTTGAACTGCCAGTATTTCCACCCACTTCACGAGATATTCCACATCCATTGAGCCATACTGAACTTCATAGACACGGAGTGCATCATAGAATTGCTTTTCGCTGCCTCCGGAGAGTTTGGCCCAGCGCAGTTTCGCGAGGATTGTGTCTTCCGGAGACGAAACAAACAGTCTCACGCCAAGAGCATCCTCATGTCGTCTGCGCGCAAAGCGCGAGACATCGAAGGGATCGCCAGTCAACATCCAGAAATCAACTTTGTCGCCTTCGCTCACCTGCAGTAGATTGAACATTGTCTTATTTCTGATCGCCTCGCGAACGCTCCACTCGTCAAGATAGAACTCCGGAGAAGGGAAACTCTCCAGTAGGCCCGGGAGTGCCTCTGGCTTCAGATCGACCACCAAATCGATATCGTGTGAGAGCCTGGGTTCACCCTGCATGCTCGAGGCAAACGAACCTGTCAGCATGTATGCGCAACCGGATCCATCAAGCGCCCGGATAACCTTGGTCAATAGGTCCTGTTGTGACATTTGGTCATGCGGTCCAGGTATATTCGCCGGATTTCAGTCTCTGGGAGTCCATTGTACCGACGTTGAAGCCCTTCAAAGAAGAGACGTTTGCCCAGTTCAGTGAGGTCGAAAGCTTTGCGGAGGCGCTGCGCAGGCGTCATTGAGCGCAGCACTTCCAAGTACTGAGCATGGTTTGGATGGGGTTTCGGGTCCATAAGCGGAGAAGAGCCGGAAATTTGAAGCAATATACCACGAAACTCAAACACATCCAAACGCTAGCCTGACGCCGCAGACGCCCACGTGTGGACGTACTCTTCCAGCAAACGCAGATAGAGCCGATACTGCTCCAGCGAGACACCGGGCGGAGTCTGGTGATCGACACTGGGGATGCATCCGCCCGACCTCGCCAACGGTGTGAGGCGATCGAATTCCGCACGCAGCGCCGTTTCACCCCGGGGCATGACCATCTTGTCAAAGTGGCCGACCATGCGCAACGTCGGAAAGGTCTGACGCAGCGTCATGCCGTCGACTCCCGCCTGCCGCTCCAGAGGAAGCACCCCATGAATTCCCAACGACTGAATCCAGGGAACGAGCCTGGTCACATCACCGTCGGTGTCGATGAATGTCACCATGCCCATTTCGTTGGTCCGTTCCAGCAGACCGCGGTAGTAGGGTGAAAGAAACTCGTCGCAGATCTCCCGCGATATCATAGGTCCGTTGTTGTACGACATGTCCTCCGCGACGGTCACAAACGTTGGTTTGCCGACCCTGCCAATCTGGTCCAGTAGCCCCAGATTGAAGTCCAGAAGGTTTTGATTGATCTGATGGATGAGCTCGGGTTGATCATAGTATGCGAACATGAGCTGGGTGAAACCCATGAGCGTCCGGGGGAACCAGAAGAAGCCCTCAAGGGTAATCCACACCACGGCGTCGCCTTCTGCCTGGCGCCTGAACCAGGGCAGCATCTGAGCTATTGCTGAGCTGTGATCAGGAAACAGACCGGCGCAAATCCGCCGGTAGTCGTCCATGTTCGACACGCAACCTTCCACATGGTGCTGCGTGGCATCTATGGTCGGATCGGTCGTGCTGAACCAGAATTGCTTGTATGGATCCAGACCGAAGTATTCGTGTATCGCGAACACATCGTCGCCCAGGCGATCGGGAAGGCCTTCGTCTCGCCAGCGCGCGAGAGTCTTGTCCCACCACATCGCCCATTCCCATTTCGGCAGCCGGTCCACCGGCTGGAAAGCCATCGCTGCTCTGAATCGTTCTACGTGATTCACGGCGTCAGTATTGTGTGATGTGGTGACAAACCTTAAAACCTTCAATTGCCCTACAGATAAAGACTTCCAGCCAAAACAGCAACCGTAAATTGATACACTTGTTGATGTGAGACATGCCGGCTACCACACGATCTCAAGTCCCACCACCACAAACCAGCTGTCGGTAAAGAGGTTGAGCGCATACACGGATACCGTGCCCCGGTCGGGCGTGAGCTGGACAAACGGACCCCTGCCGAACTCCAACGGAGTCTCAGGCTCCTGCGTCCACTGTGTCACCACACCTACGCGGAGCAGGTCGGTTGGAGCGAGACCGAGTTCCACCCACGAATAGAAGAAATCCGCCGGGGGTTCGTTTACATCGAGGAAGTACTCGCTCTCGACGTAACAATCGCACGCGCCGTACTCGAGGGACACCTCCAGCGCGGGAACAACGCCGGTCGTCCTGCCAAAAGCCACTCCCGCCATCGGAGTCACTGCAACCGCACAGGACTCCCCTATCGAGAATGTCCACCCGGTGAATATCGACGCCGTCTTCAAGTCCTCGTAATTGTAGCGGGTTTCCAGATGGATGCTTCCGCAGTCTGCTGTCGCTGTCAGGACGGAAACGTCATCGCCGACGGGATGGACGTAGGAAAGCCCTTCCATGGAGAACTCCCAGGGAGGATGCTCACCGGGCGCCACTGTAGAGTCGGGCGGTGTCGCACCCCCGGTCCCCGGGAACAGTACCACAAGCAGCACGAGTGACCTGCGGAGTGAGCGGCAGACTTTGCTGAGCAGCGACTTCAGGAATTTCATATGCCCGCCGTGGCTTCGCTCATCCCCCAAGGAGAGGAGAGTATGGAATGCCCACACAGGAACTCGGAAAACCTCTCGACCGGGTTCTGGCCCCTTGTAACGCACGCTGCAATCGCGGACACGGTGAGGGCAGGTAAAGCAAGATAGGCAGGGATCTCACTATTGTCAACGGGGACATGCAACGTGAGGCTGACACAACGTGAGGCTGACACAGCGTGAGGCTGAAACGTGACGCTGACACAACGCAACGCCGACATAACTGAATGGTGGCACTGCGTGAGACCGGCATACTATGAGACCGGACACCTCCCACATGGCAGGGTTGCCAGCAGCGCGTCAATAGTTAAACCGTACGCAACCATTCGTCGAAATCGAGGAAGGAATCTTGACAAACGTCCGCCGCTGCACTATACTGTCATTCAACGGTGCAACTCGTACACAAGGAGCTCAGGGAGCATGAGAAACGCGTATGAAGTGCAGAACCCCGACTATGACGTCAGTCCATTTACCGGGATGACAAAGAAGCACTACATTGATTGCGCCAAATATCTGTTGACAAGGGCTTTCACACATGTCGACGCGCTTGATACGCCAATCTCGTTCCCTCTCGTTCCCGGTAAATCGTACCCTCAACCGGATGCCCCTGCATGGCGTCATCGTTCAGCAGAGTTTGAGGCGTTGGAAAGGACATTCACTCTTGCAGGGCCCCTTATCCATGTCGATCCAGAAACAAGAGTCAAGAACATCAATTTGCGTGACTATTATTGCCTGCACATATACAATGCACTCACACCCGGGCATCCGAATTCATTGCCGTTGCCTGAAGATCTGCCCGACTCCACCTACCAGTTCACCTGCGAGTTCGGCGGCTTGTTTAAAACATTGCTGCTGATGCCTGAAACCCTCTGGCCTCATTTCACACAGGCACAGAAAGACGAAATGGCCGTGACGATTTCAAAATGGGCACACCACAGAACAACGCAGAACAATTGGCGGATATTCAACATCGTTACGCTCTCGTTCCTCAAGAAATACGGGTTCAAGATCGATGACGAATTACTGAGAAACCATCTGCTATGGGTGGCTTCCTACCACTCGGGTGACGGCTGGTATCTGGAACAGACGTACAATTACTACACGATCAGTTTGTTTGTCGTGTACGGGACAATCTGGAACAGGACGTTTGGTGATCAGTACTATCCGGAGATTGCGGCCACGATCGAGAAATCCGCTCACGAACTGATGAAAACATATGTCAACTTCTTTGGGAGAGACGGTTACATCAATATGTGGGCAAGGAGCATATGCTACAGAACCTGGATATCGGGAGGATTCCCGGTATCCTTCATGTTGAAAGAAGCACCCCCGCTGGACCCCGGTTGGGCCAGGAGACTCTGTTCAGGGTCATTACTCCAATTCGTCACGCGGGAGGAATTCTACGAGAACGATATCCCCAGCCTGGGATTCTACGGGCACAGGGAGTTCGTGCTTCAAAACTACAGTTGTGCGGGAAGCCCTTTTCTCATGTTTCTGCCATTTATTTGCCTTGCCCTGCCCGAGGATTCTCCATTCTGGACTGCAAGAGAAAACGAGGGGATGTGGGAAACACTTCACAACAAATCGTACAAGGCAATTCTGGAAAAACCCGGGATTGTTCTTGTCAATCACGGAAAGACGGGTACCTCAGAGATCATCCCCGGCAAGGTGTACTACAATGATCAGAACTATTCCAAGCTGGCATACAACACTCATTTCCCGTGGGAGGATCATGATCCTCAAGGCGGGACATCGATGGAATACAGTTTTCGCAGCCTCGATCCGAGAGATGTGCGGGGCGATGATGTCAACTTCTATCTCACCGGACTCACCGTCGACAATAGTCCGGCAGACAATAGGGCATTCACCACTTCTCAGAGCATGCTGTATAATGGTGTGCGCAACGGTGCCCTCTACAGGCAGGCAATCATGCGAAAACCCCCGAACAATGGCGTGGGCTACATCATCGATCTTGCCGAAATCACCATTCCCGGCGGGGTCATACGGGTAGATCGTTCCCGTTTGGCATTCGAACATGAATTGACGCTCGGGCACTACGGCATGCCGCATCTTGACGGCAGAGGCGCCAAGATCATTCAATTGGCAGACGGGACCAGGAAGGTCATCACTGCATCAATTCCGGGAAGAAGAGTCGCGTTGATTTCCTACAACGGTTGGGACAGGGTGGACAGTGTCATCCATCAGGGGAGAAATGCAGAAGCAGACGAAAGTACAGTCCTGTACGCGTACAGAAAGAGGACAGCAAAGAACCCCGCCATGGAATTGATGGTGACAGTCCTGCTGCACAAAATGGGTGGTGCGGAATGGACGGAGGAGGAGCTGTCACCAATAAAGCAGATTGCCATCATGGATATAACTCCATCATATTCGGCGCTGGGAGCCAGGATTACCCTGTTCAATGACGAAGAATATCTGATTGACTACAAAGACATAGATGGTTACAGATCCTGTTAGGCAGGGGCACACATCCTGTTAGGTATGGTCGCAGATCCCGCAGGCATGGTCACAACACCTGCCGGGTAATTTGCAGGAGAAGCCCGCGACCGTCATAAGAACTACGCTTCCTCCAGCTTGTCATACCAATTCCGCTTCAGCATGTACGTTGTGATGATCGCTACCCCCAACGCGATCCACATGGATGTCCATCGAAACACAAGCAGAAAGACGGGGACCAGCACCAACGACGTCTGCCAGACGATGCCGACTGCGACATTGCCCAGATCCCGGAATGCCTGTGTGTTCTTCGCAAACGTAGGATCATCACGCAGAATCTTCTCATAAATGGGCTGCCAGAATCCCCAGGGACGGACCTGCCTGTAAAAGCGTATCAGCGTGGCATCATCGTCGGGCTTTGTGAGAAGACTCGTGCCCACACTGGCAATTGCAGAAGCGGCAAGAATGAGCGGGAAGCTGTTGACAGCCGAGACGCCGGGGAAGATCTGTCCGAAGGTGATCGCAAACACAACACCGCTTATCATACCCGCGAAGTACCCGTAGCCATTAAACCTCCACCAGTGCCAACGAAGAATGTTGGGCGCCGTGTATCCTCCTGCCAACCCGAACACAATCCACTCGGTAATGGCGTTGATGGATTGCGGCTGGAGCCCGAAGAGCACTCCCAGCAGCACCAGCATGATGGACGCGGCATAGCCGACGATCACATATTGCCTGTCCGTGCCCCTGGGATTGAGGTATTTCTTGTAGATATCATTCACAACATACGCCGCCCCGCAATTCACCGTGGAATCGAACGTGGACATGAATGCTGCAAGCAATCCCGCAAGTAAGAGCCCCGTGAGCCCCACCGGCAGGAATTTGTCGATGACGTGAGGAAGCACCAGCTCGAAATCGATGTCTGTCCCCATGGCCTTGATCTCAGGGCCGAAAAAGACCACCCCCAGAACAGCCACCGCAGTCACCATGACCCAACGGGGAAGATTCACCACCGAGACGATGGCACTCATCAGGGCTGCCTCTCTCGGCGTCCGGGCCGCCAGCATGCGCTGCATATCGTATGTCGGAATCGGACCCGCCATGCTGTTGAGGATTCCCTTGAACAGGATCATCATGAAGAAAAGGAAGAACAGCGAGTAGCCATCCGCGGCAATCCGGTCGTTGACGGCGGGAATGAGGTTCGACCAGTCAAGATCAAGCTGCCAGCCGAAGGAGAGGTCAAACCACCCTGCGGGAACGACGGATGTCAACATGCCGGGAGAAACACTGGTGAGGGCAATACCACCAATCAACAGCGAGGCCAGAACCATCAACGTAAATTGGAACAGGTCGGTGATCACAACGCTGTACATCCCCCCCAGGAGCGTATAGACGGCTGTGATTCCCATGAAGATCATTGCATAGGTGTTGGCCGATATATCCCAGGGAAGGAAAACCGCGGAAAACTTGCCGATCCCCTGAAAAGCATAGGCCAGAAATCCGATCACGCTCACCACAGCGAAGACGGTAACACTCGCACTCGAGAGCTCACTTCCTCTGCCTGTGCCAAACCGGGTCGCAATCCATTCGGATCCCGTCAGCACATTCGAACGGCGGACCCAGATGGATATGTACACCATGAAAAACACCTGGTTGAATGTCACCCACATCCATGGCATCCAGACCCCCTTCAGGCCGTAGACGAACAACATGTACACCATCCACATGGTCCCACTGAGATCGAACATGGACGCTGCATTGGAAATGCCGAGGAGATACCATGGCATCGATCTTCCCCCCAGGAAGTAGCTATCCAGGTTTAGCGACGCACGGCGGGAGAAATACACTCCCGTGGCGACGGTGAGGATCAGATAGATGGCAATGATTGAAAGATCTATCGCATGCATCATGTCTCCTCATTCCTCCGCGTGATCACTACAGGGAAAACCAATAGCTGCATTTTGCCAGGAAAATATTCCCCGGATAAAGATCCTGGAGATTACCCAACGCCTCTGATACGGCACCACCTCCCGGCATCAGGTAGGCCGTCTTTTCCTGCGACCACACAACATACAGGTGCGAGCCGGGACGGTATTCCCACCGGAAGACGAGGTTGGACCTGAACTGGCTGAAGGTGAAATCAGGGTTCCAGAACGAATAGTCGATGTGACCGTTGTTGCTTTCCGACATGTCGTAATTGTTGTTCCTGAGCACCGGATTGATGCTCGAATACCGTTCGGCATAATCAGGAGCCACCGGATTGCGAATCGTCTTAAACTCGGAGTACGTCCCCACTGAAGCAAACGGGCTTCCATAATACTGAATGGAGAGCTCGGGGGTAATGTTGAAGTCGATTCTGAATGTTGCACCCAGGGTATGCTGGTGGATTTTGCCGAGAATATATCTGGTTTCATCATTGAATGATTTCGTGCCGACATACTGCAGGTTATCGGTGTTCGATGAGTAATTGACACCGACTGACACTCGCAGCGTATTGAAGGGGGTGACCGATGCATCCGGCTCCACAGAATAATGTTGTGCGCTGTGGCCGCCTGACCGGGAAGCACTGGTCGTGAGACCAAAGAATACTCTTTCCGACGGATCTGTTCTGATATAGAGGCTGCCATCCCACATTGCAGGTACAAGCATTGCATGCCCCCCGCGGAGCAGGCGTGTATCCAGAGCCTGTGCTGTATATCCGCAGTTAGCCGATATCGCCCAGTTGTTCAGGAACTCTAGGTGCACCTCCACACGTGCGCCTGAGGAAAGATGCGTGAGTCCGAAATCCCAGTTGTTAAATTGCTCCAGGTTCAATGAATACGTTCTGAAAATGGACACAGGCTGATTGACAAAGTACGAGATTTCATTTTCCTGACTGATGATATCGGCTCTCTGCATGAAGCCGATATCGTTCAGATCGAGTCCGGGGGAACGCCAGTTCAGATCTGTTGAATATCGCCAGAGTCCTTTGCTCCCTTTTCCGACGGAGATGCCCCCGCCGTAGCCTGACAGCGTTGTTCTGGAATCGTCGTACGTCACTGTACGTTGATCCGGCCGCTGGTAGTACCGCGCTGAGGAGTTCTGGAGAATGCTGATCGCCTGAGTGCTCCCATTGATGGTACTGCCGACCAGTTTTACATCCACATAAAACTCCTTGTCATTCCAGTGATGAAGTAGATCAAGCCCTCCCGTAAACGCATTCTGGTTCAGAAAGTCGAGGTGAGTATCTTCGATGAACCGGTTCACGGAAGTGACTATACCCCCGACGATCGTATTCCCCTGTTCAAAGTCCTTTTGAACCCTGGCAATCATGTAGTTGGTTAGTGGCTCTGCGCTCAGTGCACGTTCGGTTCCGTTGGAGCGTATGTGTACCTGTTCATTGGCAGTTAGACTGTGCAGCACGCCGACCGCGAGACCATCCGCGGTTTTCCCACTGATTTTTGCGGCACTGAGTATCGTCGTATTATCCGGAAGGTCCGTGTACTCGTTATTGGCTTTGGAGGGACTGAACGAGGGAGCATGGCCTATCCTCCGGCTGTAGAAGAGACTCGCATCATGGCTGTCGAAATTGAAAATTGTTTTTCCCTCGAGGAAGAAGGGCCGCCTTTCTTCATAGAATGTCTCAAATGCCGTTAGGTTCATGACGGACGGGTCGGATTCCACCTGCCCAAAATCCGGATTGACTGAGAGATCAGCAGTGAAGTTGCTGGACAATCCGATTTTTGCATCAACCCCCACGCTGCCAAACCAGGATCTCCCTTTCTCGGCAAACGGATTTCCTGGCTCGCTCTTGAATGTTCGCAGTTTTCCCACGGAGTACGGCATGAGTTCTATGCGGCGTGAGGCAGGCAATCCTTTGATACCGTGCAGCTCACCGAATTGATAGAGTATTCCAGGTCCCGTAGACGTTTGAGGTTCCCAGTCGCTCTCCTCCTGGAACCTGTCGATCCAGCGCCAACTGTGCATGCCCCAGACCTGTTCTACTTCGCTGCTGTACCGCAACTGGCTGAGGGGGATTTCGAATTCGGCTGTCCAGGCCGAATCTTCCAGGCCCACTTTGCCAGACCACACGGCATTCCAGCTCGCATCCGCATCCATCGGATTGGTCAACACGAGCTCAATCTTCTGACCTGCAGCGGTGATATTGAATTCGAATCCTGTGCGGTGGTCGTGATAACTATCGAAGTTTATTCCGACGACATCGCCGTTGAATTCATCGCGTCTGCCGGCCTTCTGAATTATTTCTTGCGGTTCGCTGTCAAATGCCCTGATGGCGACATAGATATTTCTGTCGTCATAGAGAACCTTCAGCTGCGTAGGCTGTGAAGGTTTCGCTCCTTCCTTCGGTATCCATTGCGTATAGTCGCCTGCCCACTCCCCCGTTTTCCAGCACGCATCATCCAGTTTGCCGTCGATGCTTGGTCTGTCGGTGCTCAGCCGTGTTGTGTTGTAGACTCTTACAGACTTTCCAGGGATGTCGCCCGGCGCGTCGGGGGTTTTCCCCGAGCCATTGGAGTAAGCGCTCGGACCGCTGAGGAGAAGAGTTGCGAGTGCTACGATGAGACCTTGAAGCATGAATTCACCTGCCCCGAGTCAATGTCTTAGTAGGGAGAGCCAGCTCACCGAGCACTGTTCTCACATCCGGTTTTTACTTCGGTGTATAGCGATCGACCGCGTCGAGAAGAAGTTGCCGGGCAGTCCGGTACGTGGTGACATCCTTGCTGTACTTGTCGAATCCTTGAAGCACCAGCGCTATGATCTGCTGCGCCCGGAGGGCATCATGTGTTTTGAGTTGAGCGAGAAGCTCGTAGTCTTCCATCCCGATCCGATGCGCTTCGAATCTGTGGCTTGAGAGAGGTCCCTCGGGTAGCGGATAGAGGATGTGAGAATCACCGGCCGGCAGGAACTGCCCCTCGATGTGGGGCCGGACGAGTTCCTCAAAGGGTTTGGCCGTATGAAAATTCCCACCCCAGTGCAGAAAACCCTGTAAGTCGTATTTTGCGCACGCCCAACCGATATATACCTGGCGGAGGCGCTCCTCATCAAGAAGTCGATTCAACCATGGGCCGCCCGGGGAGAGGCAGGTATACACCCAGACTTTGTCGCCGGCCGCTTTTCGCTTTTCGAAGAATTCCTGGTTGGCCTGATATTCCTGAACCTGCGGGCACCACACGTTGACGACGCCGCTTACCTGCACCGTCATCGTGGCTTCCAGGATCTGAATATCGGGTTTCAAGGCTCGTAGTACCGACACGAGTTCTTTGTAGCGATCGACAAATTCGTCTGTCGGCTCATCAAAGACCCCCTGCAACCATTGCTCATCCCATTGGTTCTCCTTCATCACGGCGATGATCCGCTGAGCCATTTGTGAGATCATACGCTTGCCTTTCCCGGAGACCGCATCAACCTCTTTTCCATCGGCCGCCCGAACCCCCAGGAGCATATCGTCGGATGTCCAGCTCCGGCGGTTGACAAATGGGGCACCGTGAATGGTCTTGAATCCCGCCTGAAGAAAGACCCGGATATATCGCTCGAGAAGGTTCCGACGAAAAACCGAAACGTTGCCGGCGCTATCGAATGTGAAGAAATCATTCCAGAGGAACCAGAAGGCATTCTGTCTGCCTCTTGCCATCGTCTGAGCGTACTTTGCAAGCATATTCCAGAATGGTTCGCTCCACTTTTCCACACCGTGAGCTTTACAGATGTTGTCGAGGTTATGCCAATTGATGTAGGAAATGGTGGACCGGGCCAACGGTGGGACGAGCGCACGATGCACAACGACGACGAATTCGAGAGATTCGATCAGGTCACCAACGTCAACACTGATGCGGTGAATGTACTCCCCGGGGGCGAGGGTCGAATCAACCGGCACCTCCATCCGGAGTGCCACCGAGGTGGAGTCGGCCGCGATCGGCGAGCTCACCGGCCGGAACGGATCGTAGATTCGAAAAGGCGCTCTGCGGATGACGTACGGGTTTATCATCCCGCTGTATTTTTCCGTGTTGCGGTCGAGCCCCGTGTTTTCCGCAACGGGGACGTCGATCATTCTGTACCACCGAATCCCCGATGTCAGACTGCCGCTGCTACCTGTTTCTGAGAACCTGATCGTTTCGGACCCCCGGAGCCCCGTAATCAACACATGGGCGCCGGCGATGGTGTTCCTTGCAGCGTGCACCGTAAGTTGCTTTGCTGGTTGACCCGCGTTTGTATCGGGGTAGAGCTCTTGAACTTCGTCGATCAGCCTCACAACGGGTCGGGTCTGTGGCGCAGGAATTTCACGCCGTTCACCTGCGAAGGCCTGTGACGTAAGAGCACAACTCATCGCCACGAGCACATAAGAGACCAAATGCTGCTTCATTATCTACCTCATGTCAAGAACGACAAGTTTTCGAACGCTTCTTTAGAAGAGCTGGATTGTTCGTCCATGGGACACCTGTGTGTGTGATCCTCCTATGCGATTTCAAGAAAGAGTATAAGTAAGAGCTCGTTGAAGTATCAAGCAGGAAACCTGTACACAGACTCGCATTTCCACGGTTGTCGCCGGGAACCGTCGATCGCACGGAATCCACTTCCTGGAGGCCGTTGTTGATCTCTTGCTTTTTGCAGGGGATCAGATATATTTGCAGTCGGCTTTGTACCAAACATCTGGCCGAAACCTTTGAAGGATCACAAAACGAGGCCGCATGCCCGTGGCCGATAACTGAATAGCAGGAGACAACCCCATGATCAAGGAGATCACAGCTCAAGAGCTCAACCCGGAGAGTTTTATTGCAGAGAAGGTGGCGGAGATCAGACACAGCGTTGGGGACGGACAGGCCATCAATGCCCTTTCCGGCGGAGTCGATTCATCCACAGTTACGTTGCTGGGACATCGCGCTCTGGGTGAGCGCCTGAACACGGTATTCATCGAGAACGGACTGATGCGTGCGGGTGAAGCCAAACAGGTTTCGGACTTCTTCCGCGCCCTCGGCGTCACGGTTGAAGTGGTTGACGCGCGTGCGGAGTTCTTCGAGGCGCTCAAGGGAGTGACAGACCCCGAGGCGAAGCGCGAGGCCATTACGCAGACCTTTTACCGCCACGTCTTCGGCCGTCTCGTCCGCGAGAGAGGAGCAAAGTATTTGCTCCAGGGGACGATCTTGACGGACGTGGATGAGACCGTCGCCGGGATCAAGCGACAGCACAACGTGTTTGAGCAGCTGGGTATCTCTCCTCAGGCGGTGTTTGGCTACAGCATCCTGGAGCCGCTCGTTCAGTTGCGCAAGGACGGCGTGAGGAAGCTGGGGCAGGTGCTTGGATTGCCGAAGGAGCTGTTCCAACGCATTCCCTTCCCGGGACCCGCGCTCGCCGCCCGCGTGATTGGCGAGGCAACACCGGAACGCATTGAGACGGTTCGGCAGGCCACCCGGGTGGTAGAGCGGTTGCTCTCCGGCCATGGCGCCTTTCAATATCTCGCGATCCTGCATGAAGACCGGGTAACGGGGATGCGCGACGGCCGGCGCGAATTCGGCCAGCAGATTGAAGTGCGCTGCTGGAACAGCGTGGATGCGCGCGAGGCCACACCCACACGGTTCCCATTTGAGACACTTGAGCAGCTCGCGCAGGAAATCGTCGGCGCGGTGCCCGGTGTCGTCAGCGTCACTTATAACATAACGTCCAAACCGCCGTCAACCATTGAGGCCGTGTGACTCTGCGCGTTGGCAATCAGCGCAAAAGAAGCAGCTTGCGCGTTTGCACGAAGCCGTTTCCTCCGCCACCCGCGGGATCACCTGCTCCGCCTTTGGAGTCACGTCCGATAGCGGAGTCCAGAGGGCGGACCTGCATCCTATAGAAGTACACGCCACTCGATAGCCCGGACGCATCGAATTTGACCTCGTGATACCCTGCCTCCAGCCCCCCATTCTGGAGAAGGGCGACCTGCTGGCCGAGGGTGTTGAAGACGATAAGGAGAACGTGCGAACGATCGGGCAGACCATACCCAATTGTCGTTGAGGGGTTGAACGGATTCGGATAGTTTTGAAACAAGGCGCACGTCGAAGGCAATCCCTGCGTGTCTTCTACGTCCAACGTCAGATCGACGGCGTCAAAATAGACACCTTTAGCCCCATGGCCAACGTAGATACAGTTGCCGCGATACGTTGTCCCCCCCACATCACGGTCGAATCCGACGAAGGCCTCAAAATTACCCGCAGACTCGAACTGGTTGATGACAACCGGCTTCGCATTATAGAAACCGCTGGGCGTATTGAGAATGGATTTGAAGAAGACAGTGTCGATGCTCCCTTCTGAATGATAGGCCACCCGCCAATTGTACGTCGGTCCAATATGAGACCAGCTCACCGAAGTGAGGTCTTCAAAGGTAGTGCTCGTCGCAATGCTGTCACGCACATACGTGCGGAACTGATCTCTCGAGTAGACGTACATCGCATCGTACTTCGTTGGCGATCCCGCCGTTGTTCTGGTATATGTGACCATGACATTGCCATTGACCTGGTCGATGGCCATGGAGGGATAGAACTTGTCGTACGCGTCCTCAATCTGGGTCATACCCCAGGGGGTAGTGAACTGAATCGTATTCCGGGCGACGTAGATATCGCGATGGCCTCCCCCGTCGTCTCCTGCAAAGGCGATACACAGACTATCTGGACTCGTGGTCCAGTCAACACCGATGGTCGGAAACTGCGCGAAGGATACTGTGATACTCGTATCGGGGGTGGGCCATGTGTCGCCCCAATTTGAAGAATGATTCACATACACACCTCGTCCGCGATCATTCGAAGGGGTTACGAGCTCCGCGGCCACGAAGAAATGTGTGTCCTTCACGGGGAACCACTCGCCGTCAGTGCATATACTGGGATTTCTGAAGCACGTAGATCCATCAATCTTGCCTATCGTCTCGATCCGCCCGTGCAGCCCGTTGCCTAACATGGACCCCCACATCAATGGACCGCCACCAATCGGACTTTCGTCCGTTTTGATGATAAAGGCAAACCCCAGCAGCCATTCTCCCGAGGAAGTGTCAGTGATGCACATGTCGAACGATTGAATCGGAAATGCGACTGATCGGAAGCCACCGATCTGTCCCCATGTGAGTCCTCCATCGGTTGACCGATACACAATAACTCGGGAAAGAGTGTCCTGGTATTGTTCATTGACGGCGACGTAGATCCCCCCCGCTGTGTCAGATGCGCTTGCGGTCTGACCTTTGCCATATAGGCGCACGAGGGCATCGCAGATCTTCGTATCGTCACCCCAATTCGGCTTCGAAGGAGCCTGGATCACGTCGTGCGCTGGAATCAGGGGGACCACCAGCAATTGGTCATCCTGAGGGTCCTCAGGAAGCCAAGCCGGGAAAACAGGCGCGCGCAAAAGGATGCATGAGAAGAGCATAAGAACTGAAGCCCTGAGCATCATGGGGATATCCTCCTGAGTAAGTGAGGGCAAATGTTCCACCTCGTTTCGTCGGAGCGTAAGCAGATTTCTGGCAGACTATTTCAAAAGAACGAGGTGGATTGCCAATGGGCTGTCCACACGTGAAAATCGGCCGGGGTCAGGCCACGCTGACCCACCGGCTGCGCGAACAATGCGGATTCCACAATAGGAAGGTATGCAGCGGAAAATCTCGCATCAATCCCGCAAATACGGGATATTTGGGGATATTTGGGGGAGCGAGGGGGGAAGTGCGCCCTTTATTTGGCCAAAATCATCTTCTGAGTCTGAATATGATCTCCTGCGATCAACCGGTATAGGTACACGCCGCTTGACAACTTCGATGCGTCAAACCTGACTTCGTAGTACCCTGCCGCTTTCTTCTCATTCACCAGCACCGCTACTTCCCGCCCGAGCAGATCATACACCACAAGCCTTACCCACCCATTGCCTACTGCCTCGTGCCCATTCTCTGCCGCCGGCAGCGTGTAGCCTATCGTCGTGCTTGGATTGAACGGATTCGGATAATTCTGCTGCAAAGAAAACTCCGCCGGCACACCGGACGGACCATCGACACCGGTTGTATACGCGGCCTCCGGAACAGCGACATAATCGAGATACATCCAGCCCCAGAACAGCTCCACCTGGATGGTATTCGTGCCCTGAATCAAGTTGACGGTCTGTGACTTTTCGTACCATGTGGTGCTTGATGTCGCGTCAAACGTCACCGTATCCACACGCGCACCATTCACATTAAGGAACTGCGCCTTGGGATGGTCATAGTGCATCATATAGCCAAACGCAATCGCGTGAGCCCCCGGCGTCGCAACGTTACTCAGCGTCCAGGTGATCGTGCCGGACTGTGATGCGATGTCCAGATAGGCCCCTCCGCTGGCGGTAGCATCGTTCTTGACAGTCATCCCCGAACCTGACCGGGTGGCTGCTTCCGCTTCGATTTTCCTCATCGTGGGTGTGCCTACGCGTATGGGCACCCTCGCGGAGGTTCGCTTGTGGCCCTGGTTGTCCGTTGCCATTGCGGAGAGCGAGTAATTCCCCATAGGGACACTTTTCCAGGTCACGGTGAAAGGAGAGGCCGTCGCCTGACCGATGGAGAGTGTCTCAGCAGCAAAGAAGTCGACCGAGATCACGGTGCCGTCGATGTCCGCCGCCTGTGCGGTGATGGTGATGTCTGCCCCCGCGGCGAATGTGGTGTCGGCAACCGGGCTTGTAATTGCCACAGTCGGCCAGGTTCCACCGATGCCCAACACATCGACGGCCGAACGGTAGCGATCCCACATCAATTGCATGGAGGTAAGCATATCAGCTACCGAGGAAAGATTGACGTCGGTCCACGACCAGGCGAGGGCGCCGGCATACCCGGATTTATACAGCGTGACGTACAGACTCTCTTTCGGGGCGCCGACGGTGTTCTGGATGGCGAATTCAGCCACGACAATCGGTTTGTTCAGCCCCCACGCCGAAGCGGAATGATGGAACGGAGAGATCGATGTGGGATTCGAAGCATCAATCCCCACATAGTAGTGCACGGAATAGAAATCCAGCGTCCCCAACACATCCCCCCCGGCGGCGATCAGGCGGCTGTCGCTGTAGTAGTTGAAGTTCAGCAAGCCTGCAACATGCTGAAGGTGCTGGATGATTTCGTCGGTGGTGAGCGACGACTGGTATTTTTCCTTGAGGACGGCTGCTGCTTCTTCCTGTTCCAATCGGCTCAACGGCGCGGCAGCTGTCTTGGCCAGGGCCGGGACAGGGACATCGGTAAGTGCTTTGAAGCTCCAGGCACCGTTGGTGACGAGGGCTGCGGGGTCACGACGGTGGATGGCTCCGGCACAGAGATTGACAAAGCGTTGAATAGAAGACATCGGCACGTGTTGTATATCGCTCCAGCCGAATTCATCACTCATCCCTTCCGGCTCGTTGAAGATTTCCCATGTCAGAATCGCCGGATGGCCTGCCAGGGAGTCCACCATAGGTATGAGACAGTTGTTAATGTAGGCCCGTGTGAAGTTGGTGTCAGTGAGCATCCGCCGGTTTCTATTCAACAGGGTCGTATCGCGGGTGTTCCGGAGCATATCGAACGACCAGAGGCAGAGATCGATCCCTATCTCCCGTTCCCAGGCAAGATCCAGCACCCTCCTGATGTCGGCGATGGTTCCTTCGCCCGGTCCGATGACGTATCCTGACGCGTCGAATTGCGGACTATTTGTCCCCTTCGTGTGCAGCCACCACCGCAAAGCATTACCACCATGGTCGTGCATTTGAAGCAAAACGTCTTCAAATCTCCCAAAGTCAGTGGCACCCGGCCCGACGTCTGCGGCGAAATTCACCCAGGCAAGATTTGCACCGCTCAGAAACAATTGCTGACTGTTGTATTTGACTGTGTTTGTCTGTGACATCGCCGGGTGCGTGTAGAGCAGCAAGAGCATACAGACAGAGACGGCGCAAAGAGAACGCATCTTGCACCTCCGGGAGGGGTGACTGTTTGGTTACAGTAGTGTTCGGTTTTTTGTAGAGGTCTTTCGACTTTCCAGGAGAGACAGGGTCTTTGTCTGCTGCAAATATCTCTCTGCTCCGGACATTTTCCTTAGTATATGGATAAAACAGCAATGTTCAAAGCACATGTCTGTTCAATCAATATGCCGACGCGATGGGGGACATCTAATGAGCAGTTCTGGAAGAAGACAGTCGGCATCAGCTCTTGGAAGAGGGCTCTGTGGGATCACGCGGCCGGGATTTCCGGAATATGCACCGTGAACGCGGTGCCTTTCCCTTCTGCGCTTGCGACCTCAATTTTCCCGCCGTGCTGGGCAACGATTTGATGGGTAATAGAGAGGCCCAACCCGACTCCTTGCGGCTTTGTCGTGTGGTAGAGGTCGAAGATTTTCTCCACGGCCGCCGCGGACATCCCGATGCCATTGTCTTCAACGACAATCCTTACACCACCTGGTTCGGGAGTCGCCTTCAGCACTATCCATCCGCCCTTCGGTGTGGCGTCCAGCGCATTCTGGAGCAGATTGAGAAGCGCCTGCTTCATCTGCTCCGGATCAAGAGAGATGCTTTTTGTCCCTTCCGCTGACGCCGTGAACACGACCCTCTTTTCCAGAGCCTGGCTCGCGAAGAAGGACGCCACCGCATTGATCAGATCCGGGATAGCGCTTTCCCTGCGGCGAATCCTGGGCGGTCTCGCAAATGCAAGGAACTGCCGGATTATGGCATTCACGCGCCGGGTTTCGTCCTGCATGACCGAGGTCAACGTGCGGAACTCCTTCACGCCGCTGCGGGGAGTAAACTCCTTCGAGAACCGCTGGGCAATCATGGCGATGGCGTTGAGCGGATTGCGTATCTCGTGGGCCACACCCGATGCAAGCTCCCCCATCGCCGTCAGTTTGCTGTTCCGTTGTGCCTCCTGCTCCAGCCTCCGGGCCTCCGTCACATCGCGAAGCACCGCGCTTCTGCTTTCGACGGCTTCGCCCGCATCCCGGATGGTCGAAAGCGACACTTCCACTATGCGACTTTCATTGCCCGGCAAGACAAGCGCTTTCTCAAAAGTCCCATCTTCGGCCGAAAAAACTTCCTTCATCACGTCCACCCCACCCCCTCCGATTTCCCCCAGCGCCTTTCCTTCGATCTCTTCAGCACGTATACCAAGAGATCTCCGCGGCGCGCGCATTGACGATAGTGACATTGCCGGCCGGATCAACAGTAATCACGCCGTCACGCATCTGGGCGAGTATATTTCCGGTGTAGGTCCGAAACGACCGGTACCGCTGTTCCATGACCTGATAGTTCTGCTGCGCCACGAGAAACACGAATGCGAGGGTCCCAATAACCAGGACGATAAGTGACATGATAATCGTTCGGCGAAGCATACGATTCTCTGCGCTCCGCACTTCATCCATCGTGAGCCCGATGCGCAACACGCCGATCGATATCCCCCCCGGGGCGAACGGACGAACCACTTCGAAAACATCCGCCCCTTCAAACGGTTGAACCCGCATTATCGTCGTATCCCTGGCGATGGCCCGGAGTACCAGGGAATCTGCGTTGATTGAGGAAAGCTCCCGGACACCACCTGCAGCCATGATCCCCAGTGTGTCCTGTATTGCGACGTACGCAATCCCGCTGTTGATCCCCAGGTCCTTGAGGAGCCTTCCGATACCAAGCGTACGGCGAAACTGCAGAAGATCCGCCGCATCCAGGTTGACCACGATTGCTCCGCCCGCCGGATGGGTCCGACGGACTGCCACAGCAAAGCGCTGTCCCTCCTCGACCCGCGCCTCCTTCAATCCTAAGACCATGCGGTCGAGATCTCCCTTCAGAATAGGAGCAAGAACGTCTGCCGGGGAGAATTTCTCCTGAAGGCCAGCGTGTTCATCGCTCGACACGTGGCTGGTCAGCACTTTGATTCCGCGGCGATTGAAAACGTTAATGCGATACAGGTGGTGCTCTTCAGCAAGTCTTGCCAGGTCGCCGGGACGGAGCACGCCCGCGCTGTCAAGGTGAGCGACATACAGGGCATTGTCGAGGAGCCGCTCTGCAAGAAGCTCCTCCATGGTTTCCGTCGAAAGAAGATTGTTTGCGCACGCTCCTGTCGATCGTCTCTGCAAGGGCGAGGGCAGTTTCTCCCAGGAGGTGGTACAATTCATCACGACTCTGGCGGAGTTCAATGAATCCGGTGCCGATCATCAGCAAGGCCACAGCAACGGTAACGGCAACGACGTAACGCGGCTGAATGTTCACCGGGAGTTTCATACGGGACAATTTACTGATTTTCCGCACGGGTTGGAAGCGATCACCGAAGTGATACTTCAAAAGGCGTAGGAAATCCGGGCCGCCACCGCATTGTTGCTGTAGTTGTAGTAGCTGTCGTTGGATGAATTGACTATCCGGTCGTACACAAGGGTCAGCCGGATGCCCAGGGAGTCGAAAGGCTTTTCCACCGAGAAGGAGATATGTCGATCGGGTGTCGATGCGCTGTGCGTCGACAGCAATCCCGGCAAGGTCGAAGGCCGGCCGGTCGTTATACCGCCGCTGTTGCAGGGTTCCTGAGACACGCACACGGATGTCCGCGGGAAGGAATTGCGTCAACATCGCGTTCACAAGCGGTCCTTCGTAGCCGTAATGGTCATCAAACAATTCATCATCTGTAAGTGTGCCGTCCGAAAAGGTCAGGTATCGCGATTCCTTTTGCAGGCTCACTTGATATTGTCCCATCACACTCAGCCCGGTGCCTTGCGCAATACCCTGCCCGATTTTCAATGTGCCGATGATCTGCGTGACTCCCGGAGTCGACTCGCTCCCCCGCTGCCTCCTGTAGCCGTAACCTGAGGAGAGACTGGCGGCCGTGTCGATATTCGACGTCAAGTACTTCTTGAAATCGATGTCGGCCTGAAGAAGGATCGTTGTCCTGGTCGGCAGGGTCCACCCGCTCTGCACAAATAGGGCATGTTCAACGTAGTCGAAATCGGGTAACTCCGCGAAGGAAGCGGACCGAAAGGCGTACCCCCCCTTTATCAGGAATGATTCGGAAACATAGTGCCGCAGATTCGCTTGAAGAGACAACTGCGTGTGGTCGTACACAGTGTACTTGTCACGGTTGTCACGAAGTGAATACGTCAGACCAGTCGTCAGCAGCGTAGCCTCTTCCTCACCGAACAATCGGTCATAGGATGCTGCTGCACTGTGGACAGAGAAGGTGCGGGAAGGGATGACAGCAAAGGCGTTCAGAACGCCGGAATAGGACAGTCCCAGATTGCTTTCCTCTGTCTCCCATTCATAGCCGGTGCCCAGCGAGAGCTCGGTGATTCTGTCATTGATCTGGAGATAGTTATTGAAGGAATTATCGTCGACGAGCATTCCGACATACAAGCCGGCACTCCATTGGGAAAAAGCTGGCGTGCTGAGAAGAAGAATGGCCAGCATGAGGGTGGAGAGAGTCTTCATGGCTTGCCACCCGATCCCATTCGTCGTCCCTTGCCTTTGCCGTCGGCACCCTTCGTCAAACCGGTTCCGCTCGCGCCATGCCGGAAGCCGAGACCGTTTGCACGGTTGTCACAGATGCCGTCGCCATCCTCGTCGACGAACCGGTCTTTCCCCCGTTGATTGCCCGGTGTTGTACGGGCGAGGCGATCGTCGATCCCGTCGCCATTTTCGTCGACGAATTGCTGCGCCGCCCGTCGTTGCCGCCGTTCCTTGTTTGCCGAAGAATCCTGCTGCGTTTGCGCGGCGAGCGACGAAGCAGCAAGAATCAGGAACAACGACATTACCAGAGTTCTCGTGATGAGTTTCATACCTTTCTCCTGAAATGACGATCCGGGACCGGCCAAGCGCCGGCCCCGGCATTCGTCATTCATGCTACCTGCAATACTACTTGCCGCGGCCCTTCCCCTTTGGTCCGGTTCCGTCGCACACACCAGTGCCTGTGCCGTCAAGCTTGCCTCCCCTGTGCATCCCGTTACCCTTCCCAAATTGCCCGGCATGCATTTTCCCGAGCTTCTTCCCCGTGCCATCCATAGGACGCACATAGTCGGGATCCTGACAATTGATGATGCCGTCTCCGTCATCATCAAAGGAACCCCACTTCTGCTGGGTGCCGGCTTTGCCTGGAGTGGTTGTGGTTTGCGCCGATGCGCTGTCAACGGTAAACGCTAGAAGCAATGCCGCCAAGCCCATGGCCAATGACAAAGACAAAAGACGATTCATGACTACTCCTTTAGTGATAGTGACTGTAAGCATTGAAGTTCGTTTTTGCTTCCGGTCTTGAGTAGTTCAATGATCGTGCCAGACACGAATGACGCGAAACCGTCGAAATTTGAGATTGAGAGATCTCGCCGGGCGGAATTCGACAAATGTGCCGAAGGAAGACGGCACATTCGTCGGCACCTACCGGACACCCCACTTCTTCAGCCTGTATCTCAGATTGCGTTCGGAGATACCCAGGTTCTTTGCAGCTCTGGACTGGTTGCCTCCATGGATGCGGAGAGACTCGAACACAAGTTCCTTCTCGAGCTTTTCGACGGCACCGGGGAGGTCTCCGGGAGACCCGGGCGCATGCGAGGGAGCCTCATGGGCGAGTCCCTTCACAACGGCCGGCAACTCGTCTGTTGTGATAACATCGCCTCGTGCAAGTATCACTGCACGCTGTACGATGTTCTCAAGTTCGCGGACATTGCCGGGGTAGTCGTACCGCAGAAGCGCACTCCACGCTTCTTTCGAAAAGCTCATCTTCTTCCGCTGATGTTCTTGCGCATACCGGGCCAAATAGTGTTCGATCGTCGCAGGGATGTCGTCGCGCCGCTTTCTGAGCGGTGGAATCTCAATCGTCACAACATTGAGCCGGTAAAAAAGATCCTCGCGGAAGGTACCGGCCGCAATCATTTCCTCCAGATTTCTGTTGGTCGCAGCGACCACGCGAACATCCACCTGCAACGTCTCAGAACCACCCACCCGCTCAAACGACTGTTCCTGAAGTACACGAAGGAGTTTCACCTGGACCGCCGACGGTACCTCGCCGATCTCATCGAGAAACATCGTCCCGCCGTTGGCCAATTCGAAGCGCCCCTTCCGTTGCCTGTCAGCCCCGTGAAGGCCCCGCGTTCATGGCCGAAGAGTTCGCTCTCTAGAAGGCTCTGGCTCAAGGCCGCGCAGTTGACTGCAACGAAAGCTCGATCCTTCCTCCCGCTGCTATAATGGATGGCGCGAGCAAGCAGTTCCTTGCCTGTGCCGCTCTCGCCGCAAATCAACACGGACGCCTTGCTCAGCGCCACCCGCCCCGCAGTGTTGAGCACCTCCTCCATTGCCGATGATTGGGAGACTATGCCGTCGAAAGAATACTTCTCGACCAATTGCTCTCTCAGTAATCGATTTTCGGAGAGAAGTCGCTGCCGCTCACTGACACGCGACACAAGGTGATCCAGGGCCTCGAGATCTATGGGCTTGGTGAGAAAATCGTATGCGCCCGCCCGCATTGCCTCCACTGCACCCTCAATCGTGCCGAACGCTGTCATCAGTATGACCGTTGACTCAGGAAATGCGACTCGGACCTGGTTAAGCAGGTCATTTCCCGATTTGCCCGGCATCTTCACATCGGTGAAGACAATATCGACTGCCGATTTGCGCAGCTGCGCCATTGCCTCGTCGGCAGAAGCCGCTTCAACAACGGTGTGCCCCTGTTTCCTCAAATACCCGGCCAACACGCCTCTCTGGGGCGCTTCGTCGTCAACAATAAGAATACGCGTTTGGTCAGTCATGGTCCTGGTTGTGTTCACACTTGCACTTTCTGAAAGACTGCATCCATATGCAAACAATAGTAGAACAATTTCGCAACCCCACCCCTATTTCCGCCTCGCCTGTACTACCACAAGATGCCTTCTTCCGGGTACGTCCTTGAACTCTTGAAGGACTTCCAGGTCCGATGATGCAACCAGGCCGGCAATGCCTCCCCTGGCCACATACGACCTGAAGTTCCGGTAGTGATCCCTCCCCGCGGCCCGTTCCACCACTGTGTTCAGCACGGACGAGAAGCCTCCCGGTACAGGAACCAGGTAATCACCGATAACAACGCGATCAGCTATCCTGGCAACTTCATTGAGCAGCTTTGCCCTGTCTTCTGCCGCCACTTCATGGAGAACATAGGTCAGTACTGCATAGTCAAAGTGTTCTTTCCCTTCCGAGAGGATTTCGCGGACACCGGTATGAACAAACGTCACACCTTCGAGGGGAGATCTGGAGAGACGGAGTCGTGCTCGATCAACGTTGCGCTTCGAAAGTTCTATTCCCAGAACATTGGAACATTTGTCTGCAAGCGTAAACGCCAACCTCCCTGTTCCACACCCGACATCGAGAAGGGTTGAATCCGGAGGGAGGAGAGTTTTGATTTCGGCAAACAGGTCGTCCTGGTTCGGCGCAATCCACCTGTCGTAGAACCATCCGTCGTACCAGTGTGGTTTGTCGATCGGCATCAGATGAACTACCCCACGGCGAAATGAGAACCGCAAAACAGGAATGCTACTTCAGCAACCTGTACAGCACAAGCGTACGAAGCGGGGTTTCAGCAAAGCTCCGATACCCTGTGGAGAGGGAAAGATCCCGTATGAACTCCTTCGTCAAGCGATGTTTGATGGGCGGGCCGAATTCCTCCTCTTTATACAGCCATTCCAGGATGAATGTACAGCACCGGGCGACTCGATATGCTTCATGCAGTGCTTGTGCATAATCGGACACCTCGTGGAACACCACGCCAAAAAACGTCGAGTCAAAGGATCCGTCCGCGAAGGGAAGATCCTCTGCCCGGGCGACACTGAATTCGCCCTCCGGGACATGCCTCTGTGCTGCATCTATCATCTCAGCATTGATGTCGACCCCCGCAACAGCGATCCCTGCTTCGTGGAACGCTTCCGCAAACAGAGCGCTCCCCGTCCCGATGTCCAGCAGGCTCTTGATGCTGCCCCCTTGAAGGCAATGTCCTACTACTTTCTCAACCTCAAGACGGTCTCTTCGTTCGGGTGACCGGAGTTTGTCCGGACCATGACTATACACTCTTTCATTCGGCGAAGGCACTGTCAGCTCCGTTCAAAGCGCAATTTCATTTCTTCAAGGAGCAATTCAAAGTAGCCTCTTGATTTCCGACTCGAACACGTGGCGGGGTCGAAACCCTTCAAACTTGTTTACAATGGTCCCGCTTTTATCGATGATGAACGTCGTGGGAATGCCCTCGATGCCGCCGTACTTCATTGATACCTCATCCGAACCGAGCAGCACCGGATAATTCATCCCGTTTTGCCGCGCAAACGCCTGTACCTTTTCCAGCTCATCCAGGGCAATCCCGACGATTTGGACTCCTCGCGATCCATACTCCTTCTGCAAGTCGATGAAATCCGGGATCTCTCTCTTGCACGGAGGACACCACGTCGCCCAGAAATCCAGGACCACGACTTTCCCGCGGAAGTCAGCCAGCGAAACCGGCTTTCCATCCAGGTTCGTCAGAGTGAATGCGGGCGCCGCGCCCGTGAGTTCATTGGGTGGCAGCATTGGGTGTATGGCAGTCCCGGCCTTTGGATCACTCTTGCCAAACACATAGTAGCCCCCTACAACAATAACGGCTGCCAGAAGAATCCACGCGTATGTCATGGAACGTTTCTTCGTCGGTGAATTTGGTTTCATAGGTCAATTCTCCCGGATCGTTCGGTCATCAAACAACATTTATTCAAGGCCGCAGGCGCCACCGCTGCATCCACCATCGGTACACGATGGCATGGATAATCGTATGTTGGCATGACGACCTTCCGTCAATTTGAGTTCTTAGCATGGGATGCATGGATGCCCCAAAAAGTGTCACCATCACCGACCGATAATCATCTTCAGGCCGATCAGGATGACCATTGCACCGAAGATCTTTTCCAGCGTTGTCTCTGGCATTGACACGGCAATCCGGGCTCCGGCCATGCTGCCAAGGAAAAAACCCCCAGCGAGCAGCACCGCCGCCGGGATATTGACGTATCCCTGCCGGAAATAGACCCATGCTGCGAGAATGCCCACAGGCAGAACGAGCATTGCGATGGTTGTCCCCTGCGCAGAATATTGTGACATACCGAAGAGAAAAACCAGCGCGGGGACAATGATCACTCCTCCGCCGATTCCGACAATGCCGCTCAGCACTCCCGCAACAATACCAAGGATCACATAGCCGAAAGATGTTGTCATATGGATACCTCTTCCTATGGGATGAAGGATATGGCCATTTCGAGTCAAGCCATCACTCTGCTCCGGGAATTCCCGGTAATAATATACGTGCTCCCGCCCATAGTTCCTGCCCCGTTCCACCGTTCACTGCATCTCATTACCTACAGCAAGGGGACCAGAAGAAAATCATGCAAAATCTCGATATGACAGTAATCCTGGCCTGGGCCTGGCGGGTGACCCCGGTAATTGTCGGAGCTGCCGGCGGTTATCTCTTTTATCGTTTCGTGGGCTGCAAGAGCGGCGCCTGCCCTATCACGGGAAGCCCGTGGCTCAGCACAATCTACGGGGCACTTCTCGGTGCGATGTTCGCAGCGCGGTGATAGCCGGGGGGAGTGTTTGCGGCGGGAGATTCAACTCCATTTGCGCTTCGTGAAACCTCGCCTCGCGTCACCCGCTCTTCGCATCTGACGGCCCCAGTATGATAGCCCTGTACCGCTGGTACAAATACGACACGGTGAGCAAAATCAGGCCGAGGGCAACGAACGAGAAGATGCGGTAGAGCGTATCGAGAAACGAGAGATCGTATGTGAAGATCTTCAGGATGGTGATGCCAAACAGCACCATCGCTATGAGCCGCAGAGTGCGGGTTCGGCGCCAGATACCGAAGGTCATCACGGCGATGGAGAACACAAGCCAGATCCCGGACAGCGAAAGCTGCTTAAGGTTCTCCAAACGCGCAGCTTCTGCGACGCTTCCCTGAACGGCTGAACTTCCCGCAGAGGCCATGGCCTGCTCAAACATGTCTCTCGTTTCTCCCGTGAACAACACAAGCAGCAATGCGACACCGACAATCAGTATTGCCTCGCGGAGCTCCGGGATCCAAGTGGACTGCACCCGGCTATTCCCCAACCAGCGGATTCCCAGAAACATGACTGCTGCAATGAAGAGAAGGGCGTAGACTCTGATGTTGAACACGGGGGTAAAGGCCGTCAGAGGATCAAATGCAATGCCGCGCAGTCCGGCGAGGCATGCCGCGACAAGCGCCAATGAGATTCCGGAGAACAGGACCGGTCGAATGTCAGCACGCCGTGCCAACCATACCAGAACGAGCGCATACAGGGACCAGACCAGGGCCATCACCATCCAGCGGGTGAATGCAAGAGCTTCCTGTTGGTGATCGCTCGCACCGTTCATCCACGAGCGGAAGAGATCATTTGTTTCGACGGTCAGCAGAGTGAACAGAAGGAGAATCCACCCATAGTGGAGCGTTTCCGTCAACACGGTGGAGTCGGAGAGTCTTGCCTTACGAACGAGATACACCGAGGCACAGACCGATGCGGCAAGAAAGACGTACGCCAGGGCACGCAAGCTCAGAAGCGGCCGATATCCTTCGAGCGATAACGCGGCCAGCGATCCGTCCAGACTGAGGAGCGTGAGCGCCGTAATGCCGAAGAGCACGAGACCCGCAATCCAGACATAGCGCCGGTGAGATCGCGTCCCCACCCACACGAGTAGCAAGCCCTCAATCGTCCAGAGGAGCGCGATGGTGAAACTTTCATACTGAAGGGCCACGGCCCATGCAAGAAATGTGAACCCTGTAAGGCCATACTGGATCGCTGCCCCGTTGACGCCAGAGAGGCGCCGTTCGACGAAAAGGTTGGAGCTGATGTACAGTGTCGCTGCGATCGCTGCGGCACATGCCGTCGAAGAGACACCGTGCGGAATACAAATGCCGTAGAGGGCCGCAAAGGCGAGCACGGCATGGAGCCAGCAGAGTGCCCGGCGGAATTCGGCGAAGGAGCGTTGAGCTGTGACGACCCGAAAAAGGTCGACACCATGGTAGATCGCCCAGAGCAATCCGAGGAAGATAAGTGCGGTAAGCGTAAGAGCCGTCGTGTAGTACGCCTGGAGCCAGGAAAAGAAGATGGCATACGTGCCAACGAGCGAAAGCGGCTCAAGGAGCACCCATGGTGCTTTCCGCAGGAGAACTCCCATCACGCCCAGGTTGAGGGCGATCAGGTATGCGAAGAGTCCGACTTCGTGTGACTCGCCGGTGCTGAGTATCACCGGTGTGAGCAGTCCACCGAGACATGCCAGGAACGATACAGCAAGCGAATCATTCCGGAACGCTTCCAGAAAGGCAACCACCGTGACGGCTCCCATCAACCCGAATGCCACCTGAAGCGAGACAAGCTGATAGAAGTTGAAGGACGCATATACTGAGAGGTAAAGGATTGCGATACCCGCGCCGACGAGGCCCTGCGAGAAAATCTGGAACCCTTTCTTGTGCGTGCGGTCCGCCCCCCAAAGACAAATGACGCCGACCGCTACGCCGATCAAGACCCGCGTGAGTTCATTGATCCACTGATTGTCAATTGCGTGCTTCAGGAAGAACCCCACACCGATGATCAGGGCAAGCGCTCCTATACGATTCAGGAGTTTCCCCCCGATCAGCGCCTCCCATTCCTCTCGAGTGCGAGAGGGCGGCAACGGAGCAGGCGCGGTTTCCTGGGGCACGAAAGCAGGTCGGTCCACCACTGCATGCGGCACCGCACTTTCGCCTGCAGACGCGATTGTGACTGCTGGAGGCGCAACTGCGGCGACGATAGTCACTTTCGGTGCAGGCGGCTCCGCGGGCCTGGGTGATGTCACTGTCTCCCGCGGTCTCCGCTCAAGTATGCTGACCCTGTCGTCCAGCTCCCTGAATTTCGAGGTGAGGTAGAACATCCTCGCGACGACAACGACGAGCAGGGCAAGTGCAATCGTAACGAGAGCGGCGAGTCCTTCCATGGGAATCTCCAATCTCTGTACAGTGATTACCGGGTCACTTCCTGAGTTCTTTCCTGTCGTGCCAATTGAGAAGGAAGAGCGCGCCGCTATTGCAGATATTCCTGCAGGCGCTTGACAAGAAGCTTGTTGCAGTCTTCCCGGGACGTTGGTTTCACGCTCTGGTATTCGGAATGATGCGAATTCTGAAGATCCACGATCACCCACTCCCCGCTGCGGTCACACACGACAAAGTGCACAAACCCCTGTTCCCACCGTTCGGGATTGAAGACATAGTCTGCGTAGAGAACATAATCGGCATCAGTGGGGTTCTTCCTGCAGTACTCCTTGAAGTCGCGCGCCAGGGCCCAGAGGACCTTCATTTCGTTGGGATCAGCCTGAGAGGCTTTGAGCAACGGAGACTGCACTGCGGGGACTGATGTGCAGAGGCCCGCTTTGCTGATCATCGTTGCGAGTTCGACCGCGCTGGCCGCGTTGACCGCACCGCCAACACGCACAGGAAAGACCACCAGCTTTGCCGATTTCCCGGATTCCTTCAGCAGCTTCTGTCGTTCCGGCAGCTGCGCCCGTTCACTCTCAGGCGGCAGTCCGCTTCGCTCTTCCATGCGCCGAGCCATTGCACCCGGCTTTGCGGCTTTTGCTGTTTCCTCGTTGAGGCCAAGGGCTGGACTTAGTCGCTGGACCAGAAGGACCGAGAATGTCATTGGCTCCTTTTGCTCGAGTTGCTGCATCGCTTCATCCTGCGCGCCCAGACGGTCCATCCAGACAACACGGCCGGCTTTGTCAACAACAACCGCGCGGAGCTCCACGAGCCCGATCTCACGGTTACCATTGAACTCAGCGTACAGGGCATATGCCGTAGTGACCGGGTTCTTCTTCACGAATTCACCCAGTGAGTCGGCGAGCCTGGCCATCTCAATGCCGATCGCAGGGGTGAACGGCTTCGAGAACAGCTCGATATTCTTCAACCCCTGCTGTTCAAGAAGCACCCCGACCACTTCCGATACCCGGTCGAATGGTTGCCCCGCAAGCACGACGGGAAGGACCGTCAGTGATCCCTCGGTGCCCCTGGACGCCATCAGCTCAAGCCTCTTCTGCTGCTCTGCAGACACTGACGATCTGTTCGTCGTTTCCTGGCCGAACACCCATGGCGAGACGCCAAGAATGCAGGCCAGGAGAATGCCCATAGCAGGTTTCAATGATCGTTCCATTGCGGTGCTCCTTTCCTGGTGTTCATTGCAGGGATGGCCACCCTCGGACCACCCGTCCGTAGCCATGATAAGGTATTCAGAGGGCCCGGACATATCAGGAATCTACCAGGAACTATAAGATTTCTCGCGCATTATGAAGAACGTTGGGCGGGCGGAGAGAGAAGATTGGGATTACACACCGGCGCCCGGGGCGCCGGCCTTCCGCCTCACCTGGCTGGGCACGATGCCAAACTGCTCGTGGAAACATTTGGTGAGGTATGCGGGGCTTCCGAACCCCACCGTGTAGGCGATCTCGGAAACCGTACCGGCGTCACGTTCGATGAGGTCCTTCGCCCGCTGGAGACGCACCGACCGTATCAACTGATTCGGGGACTGGTTGACAAGTGCGGTGAGCTTCCGGTGGAGCTGGCTGTAACTCATTGCGACATCGCGCGCCAGGTCTTCAACGCTGAATCTCTCATTCCCCATGCACTGCTCGATCGATGCCATGACCTTCGTCAGGAATGTCTCATCCATGGAAGTGATCGCGATTTCGGAAGGCTTCAGTGCCGTGGTGTGGGCAAAGCGCTCGCGCAGGCGTTTGCGCCCCTGAACGAGATTACGAATACGGGTTTCAAGCTCCGACCAATCGAATGGCTTGAGTACATAATCGTCGGCACCGGTCTCGAGTCCAGCCATTTTCGTCTCCTGATCGGCCCTGGCTGTGAGGAGAAGAACCGGGATGTGGCTTGTCCGTATATCGTCTTTCAGGCACCGGCAGAGCTGGATGCCATCCACGACCGGCATGCCGACGTCGCTGATGACGATATCGGGGATGATGTCGCGGGCGATGGAGAGTCCGATTTCCCCGTCGGATGCTTCAAAGATCCTGAATGACCTTTTCAGGTTTTGACAGAGATGCCGCCGCATGTCCGGGTCGTCCTCTATGATCAACATCAAGGGGAGACCAGCCGCCACCGGCTGATGCAATTCCGATTGCCCGCCTGGTGCGGGGACTCCGTCGGCAGATTCCAGTTTGTGCGGACCGGGGATCACGTACCGAGGTTCTTCCCCCATCATCTCTTCAGGTGCGAAGCAGCTCCGGTCGATGGGCAGCTGCACGGTGAACGTGGATCCCCGATGTTCATCGCTTGTCACGTTGATCGCGCCGTGGTGAATCTCCGCGAGCCCCTTGGTAAGGGCAAGTCCGAGCCCCGTACCGGCCTGCCAGTCGGTTTCCTCCACCTGATAGTACCGGTCGAAGAGACGCGCCAGCTTGTCGGCGGGGATGCCGCGTCCACTGTCGGCGACGGTGAGAGCAGCCCATCGCGCTGATGCGGGTCCGGCGTCGATCAGCGTTAGTGCCACTTCCACCGTCCCGCTCTGTGGAGTGAACTTGAGTGCATTCGAAAGGAGATTGTAGAGCATCGTCTCGACTTTCTCGCGATCGAAGAAGCCTGGCAATGTCGCTGGGGCAGGCGCGAACCGGAGTGTAATGCCCTTCTGTTCCGCCAGAGGGTGGAAGGATTCCACGACCGAGTGTACGAGCGGAACGAGGTCTCCCTCATCGATGTGGAGCTTCAGGCTTTTTGCTTCGAGCCGGGAGAGATCGAGGAGATTGGTGATGAGGCGGAGGAGGCGGTGTGCATTGCGCCGGATCCGACGATATTCTTCCTGCGGATCGCTCTCCCGCGCGTGCGCGATGAGTTGTTCGATGGGTCCGAGTATCAACGTAAGGGGTGCCCGGAATTCGTGCGAGATGTCGGCAAAGAAGCGGGATTTGAGTTCATCCAGCTCACGCCATTTCTCGGTTTCCAGGCGTGCAACGGCCAGTTCCGCTTTCTTCCGGTTGGTTTCTTCCTGAAGACGGGCATTCACGATCAGTTGCCCTGCCTGTGCGCTCAGAATCATCAGAAGGCGTTGATCGTCCTTCGTAAAAGAGTGGCCCCCCTTCTTGTTCACCATCATGAACACACCGGTGAGACGGCCCTGGTTGACAATCGGCACACAGAGCACCGACCGGACGTCTGCCCGTTCTTGTTCATTTGTCTCGAATCTGCGGTCGGTGGCGAGGTTTTCGATGAGCAGGGGTTTCCTGTCATACATGACAGCGCCGGTGATATGAGTCCCTATGTGGTAGTTGTGACGGAGCGAGCTCCGATTGTCCTGGCGGATAAATGTCGTCAGGGATGTGTCGGTCTCGCCCGTTACCAGGAGAATCGAACCTTGCTCGGCGTCGACCACCTTAAGCGACTTGTCGATGATCATCCCCAGCATCGCCTCGAGGGAGCCGGCGCCGCTGGCTTCCAGAGCGATGTCGTTGAGGAGCTTGAGCTCTTCGACCGCAGCCTGGAGACGCTGGATTTCCTCGTGAGGGTCCGGCATGTGGCGTGGTGGATGTGCCTTCATGTGTGTATCATCGGCGTGTCAGGGCCGATCTGATAGTCCAATTCTCATCAACAGAGCCCCGTAGCGCGGATCGTCTTTCAGATTTGCCATATTCGGGTCGACTTTCAGAAAGAGGAAATTCGTGGAGCGTTCTTCGTAGGCCCGCTGGAGCCAGCGAAACGCATCGTCCTTCCTATTCAGGCGTGCGCATACTGATGCGATGTGGAATGAGGAGACGTACATCGTGCGCACACGAACTTCAAGGAGGCTGAGTTGCTCCGCCCAATACCCGTGCCAGCCTGACGACCTGTATGCAGACTGAAGTCGTGAAACAGGGTCTGCCATTGCTCTTCCCAGTGTCGCGAAGCTTCCTCCGGTCACGCTCGCGACGCGAAGATATTCCACCAGGGCTTCTTCATTCTTTCCCAGTATCTCGTATACTTCCCCGAGACCTGAGTGCGCGGGAGCGCAGAGCGAATCAAGTTCGAGTGTTTTCTGAAACTGCGCAATCGCCCGGTCATACCTCTGTGCGTGGATATAAATCCACCCTGCCGACGCGGCAATGATGACGGACAATGGGTCGAGCTCCTGGGCACGCTGCATCTCGCTGATTGCAGAATCGTGGCGTTCGAGAGCCGAGAGGAGGAGGGCATACCAGTGATGCCCGGTCGCATAGCTTGGATTCAACGCGAGGGCGTGCTTCAGGTCCTGCTCTGATCCAGACCAATCCCAGTCGTACACCAGGCGTGTTGCCGCAAGTGAGACGTAACCCTCGGCCATCCGGGGATCGAGCTCCAGCGCCTTCTGTGCAGCTGGTCTCCAGTACGTCTTGACGGAGTCGAACGGGGCCAAGCCGTTGTACCAGATGGTCGCGTAGACATCGGCGATCCCGGCATAGGCTGGGGCATACGACGGGTCAATGTGCGCCGCAGTACGAAAGTACTCGAGGCTTTTCTGAAATCCCGCTGAGGTCCACTTGTTCCAATAGAACCGTCCGTACACGCATGCCTGGTACGCTTCGGGGTTCACAGGCTCTCTGTGCGCCAATTGGGCCTGTTCCTCGGGAGTGAGGACGACTTTGATTTCATGCACAATCGCCTGCGCCACCCTACTCTGCAGGGCGTTGATGTCCTCCAACTCCTGCTTGTAGTTTTCTCCCCAGATTTGTTGCTCCGGATTGGCGTTGATGAGGTTTACCGATACGCGAACACTCTTGCCCGACAGCTGGGTCGATCCATCGATGAGGGCATCGACGTTGAGCTCACGAGCGATTTCCGGCAGCGGTTTCTGTGAATTTTTGAACCGCATCGCTGAGCGCGATGAGCGCACCACCAACGCCCTGATCTTGGAGAGCTCTGTGCTCAGAGCCTCCGTCATCCCTTCGGCGAACACCGTATCTTCAAGACGCGCGGATGTGTTTCTGAAGGGGAGAACGGCGAGCGAACGGACAGTTGCCTGCCGGTCTGGTTGACCCGTTAACACGAAAATCGTGACGGCAACGCCGCAGAGCGCTGCTGCGGCGCCTGCATAGAGAGGCCACCTGGTTCGGCGCTGGGCCGATCCGTAAGGGCGCACCGCTCCGACTGTCGAACTCCCGCCTGCGAGCGGCCGCATGTCCGCCATCAATTCTTCGACGCGTTGGTATCGCCGTGCGGGGTCTTTGGTGAGCGCCCGCGCAAGAACAGTGGTGAGCCCCCCGTGGATGTCCGGCCGGAGATTTTCGATCGGCTGAGGTTCCACTTCGAGAATGCTATAGAGAATTGCAGGATCATACTCTCCCCTGAACGGCTGCCGTCCTGAGAGCATCTCGTAGAGCACGGCGCCCAGTGCCCAGATGTCCGTCCGATGGTCCACCTCCATCCCGCGCAGCTGTTCCGGCGACATGTAGGCAAGCGTCCCCAGCGTGCTTCCCGCCTTTGTCAGCATCGATAACCCGCTGAGCTTTGCTAGCCCGAAATCCACGATCTTTGCAACCCCATCGGGGGTGACCATGATATTCGCGGGTTTGATGTCGCGGTGGACGATCCCGTGCTCGTGCGCCTTGGCGAGACCTCGAGCTACCTGCACTGCGAGGTCGATCGCCTCTTCGCTCTTCAGCGGGCCACGCCCGATCTTCTGCTTCAGCGTCTCGCCGTCATAGAACGCCATGACAATGAAAACCTGACCATCCTCTGTCTCCCCGATTTCATGGACGGTACAGATGTTCTGATGGTCGAGGGAAGATGCAGCCTTAGCCTCGTGGACGAACCGCTCCTTGGCTTCTGGATCGCAAGTGAGGTCCGGAGAAAGAAATTTGAGCGCGACCGGGCGGTCAAGCTTGAGGTCCTGGGCTTTGAAGACCACGCCCATACCCCCGCCGCCGAGGTGCTCGAGGATCTTGTAGTGGGAGACGACTTTGCCGATCACTGGAAACCTACACGAATGCGTATGATTCCTACGGCACGAAGAGCCAGCTGAACGGCGGTAAGATAGCGGAGAAGAGAGCCAGAGTCAACCTCCGTGGGCTCAGAGGAGTGTCACTTCCCCAGGGACCTCCTGAGGCGTTTCTCGGCGTCGTCGCTCCAGTACCCGCAATCCAGCTGGATGGAGACCGAGGTATACGGAAGCGTCAGCTTCGTTTTGAGCAGCAGGATCTTGAATGTCTTCCCCGCCTCGGCCAGCTTCGCGATGATCTTCTCGTGGAGAAGCGGGTTTGTGTTCAGACTCCCGAGCGCCTCTCCAAGCTGCTTTCGGTATTTGCTGATCCCCGGGGCGTCTTTCTCGGACAGGGCATTCAGCTCTCTGTCGACGTAGATAATCGGTCGGACGTGCTTTGATGCGACCAACTGATCGAGAACGCCCTTAAGGACAGTGATCGGTGGATCTTCGCACAAAATCGTCTCAATGCCCTGGCTGGTCTGGGCTGGATACGCCGCATCCACAACAACAATCCAGTTCCGGTGACCGTAGACTGGCAGCCTTTCGGCCAGCACATCCTTCCAACCTCCAGCTGATGCAGAATTCACGTTCATAAGGGTTGCTCCAAGAATGAAAAGTATCAAGCACCGGTGAATGGTGACTTGTCTCCTGATCCCGCTTGTCCGTCTGTGGCAGAGCATGGAAGTCCCCTATCAGCCGAGTGAGGAGTTTTGGTGCGATTGATTTTGTGATGCGAATCTATGCTATACCGGCCTCGAAAGCAAGGGAGGCGATGAGAGTTCCCCCCTCCAGGTTCATACCTACCACTGCACGGCCATGCGGACCATGGTTTCATAATTGCGCAGGGTCACCGGCGACAAGTTGCGACCATACGGGCCGGCGGACGGTAGCAGCACGAAGCCCCGGCCCTCACCCGCTGTGCCTTCGTCGAGCGCACGTTTCACGAGCTCCGAGAACTGGGATGTGGGCAACATCTCAATGTCGGCGATTTCCAGGTTGCCGAACAGCACAAGTTGCCGGCCATGGCGCTGCCGGACCTCACGCAATGCCATGTCGCCTTGAGGGGGCGGTTCAATCGGGTCCAGCGCATCCGCGCCCATGCCGGCGATCATGTCGAGGATGTTCTTCAACCGGCCGTGGCAGTGAATGCGTGCGTAACCGCCGTGTGCATGGATTTCGCGGATCATGGGCTCAACGTAGCGGACAACATATTCTTCGAACAAGCGCGGCGGAAGGTAGGGTTCGGAGGCGTACTCCGGGCCGTAAATGCGCCAGAGCCTGCCGGGAAAGCGGCGGCTGACCTCGGCGGTGCGTGGCTGGATGCGACGAGCCATTTTCTCCAACAGCTGGTGGAACAACATCGGCTCGGTGAATGCCAGCACTGTGTAGTCTTCCATGGCGAACAAGGCCGCCGCCGCGCACAGGGGGTCTTCCGTGTCCACCATCACGATTCCCCGCTCCCCGAGCGCAGCTTCCTCAGCTTCGAGCGGCGCGGTATCGATGCGCTCCGCGAACACCTCGTCCGGGATCGAAAGATATGCTTCGACGTCGGCGGCGTTCCTGAGCAGAGGTTCTACAGTCCACACCGTGTTGACCTGCCGCTCGCGTTTCGTGACTTGTGTCAATGTCCGCCCGGCGACGGTCAACGTTGTCCGCGTGACACGCGTCTCACCGTCGTCATGCGTTTTTTCTTGGAAGAACTCGTGCCAGCGGCCGCTCACCGCCGAACCGGTGGGGTCAATCGAGCGGTCCCGGACCGGACTCATCAAGCGGATGATATCCGTGTGTTCCTCCGCGAGCTCTATCAGCGGTGCCCAGTCGGGTGAGTTATAGATGTTGTAGGGATCAGGATCGAATCGGTCTATCAGGAACCCGCCGATCTCGTAGAAGCTCACCGGCGGCCGGTCAACCGGTTCGCCCCGTAACGTCGCCATTAATCGTTCGCGTCGTGTCATGACTCCACTGCCGCAAAATAGTGAATTCGACTCGCAATCGCCACTTTTGTCCTGTGCCGAGCACAGGGAAGAAATTCAGTAAATTTCACGAAACGCACGAACCCCCACCGTGGCTAGGCTGCAAATCGGTGGCCGCCTGGCAATTGCGCAAATACGGGATATTTGCATTCGGTTAATGTCTTATGCATATTTGCTACGACATAGCACAATTACATAAGAGACTAGTATGTATCTTCATCGAGAACTCGAATCGATTCTGGCCCGACATCTTCTACACTTCCCCGTCGTTGGCATTGCTGGCCCACGGCAATCAGGCAAGTCCACAATGGTCATCCAGACTCTGGGCAAGAAGTATGAGTATATCACATTCGATGATTTTTCTACTTTGCAGATATTCCAGGAGGATCCCGAGCGGTTTTTGCGCCTCCACCCGGGCCCTGTCATCTTTGACGAAATCCATCGTGTCCCCGATCTGTTCGTTCGCTTGAAGTTTCTTGTCGACCGGGATCGGCGGGCCAAAGGACGATTCGTCGTGACCGGCTCAAGCCAATTCGCGCTCATGAAACATGCATCGGATAGCCTTGCGGGCCGGATCGGGTTGCTTACCCTGTTGCCATTTCAACACTCTGAGACTCCGGCTGCGCTTCGTCGGGACGCGATCTGGAAAGGGACCTATCCTGAGCTGATCGTCGAAAAGTATGCCCACCGGGAAGACTGGTATTCGTCCTACCTTGAAACATACCTCATGCGGGATGTGCGCGATATGGGTGGCGTAGGCGATATCCGGGATTTCCGAAGGTGTCTCGTTCTCTTGGCCGGCAGAACAGGTCAGATCCTGAACATCTCCGAACTGGCGAGGGATTTGGGCGTGGCAGTCAATACGGTAAAACGATGGATCTCCGTTATGGAAGCATCGTTTGTAGTGTATCTGCTCAAACCCTTCTATGCAAATATCGGCAAACGACTCGTGAAGAGTCCGAAACTGTACTTTGTAGACCCGGGTCTTGTCTCATTTCTCACTGGGATTCGTACAGAGAAGTTGTTCGAAGACGGACCGTTGGCCGGTGCTCTGTTCGAGAATTTTGTTATTTCGGAGGTTCTCAAACGCGAGACGCACAGGGGCGAGCGGCCCGATCTTTCATTCATCAGAACGAGCAACGGAGTGGAAGTGGATCTGGTTATCGATCGGAACTCGTCACGGCAATTCATTGAAGTGAAGAACACTGAGACATTTCGCCCTGATCTCCTGAAAGGGATCCGTTCACTCAAGGGGAAGGCTGACACGGGCCTGCTGGTGTATCGTGGGAAAAGTCTTGACTACGAGAAGGGTTTTGGCGTGATAAATTTCTCTGAATATCTCCTTGGATAGGATGACAAAGCCAGCCCTGCGCACAGGCCGCCATCGTCTGTTCGCGTCGTATCATTGTGATACTTATTTCAGGAGGAGCATTCTCTTCGACTCGACATTTTTCCCCGCAGTCAACCGGTAAATGTAGACACCAGTAGAGTGTGCTGTACCGTCAAACTTCACGTCGTAGGCCCCCGGGGCGGTCCTTTCATCAAACAGCACCGCCACCTCGCGTCCAAGCAGATCATAGACGGCGAGCCTGACCCAATCGGACCCTGGATCCCGGCCCCCACTCCCGGTCTCTCCGGCCGGAACCCTGAACCCGATCGTTGTCCCTGGATTGAACGGGTTGGGAAAATTCTGCGCTAGTGCAAAATGCGAAGGGATATCCTCTGGGGACGGTTTTACCGAAGTCAATTCCGAAAGCGGTCGCCTCCAAACGCCACCGCGAAACGTGCCCGCAAAGAGATTCCCACCCAGAATGGCAAGTGTGTTCACCGTAGTCTTTGTCAGGCCGGTGTTGACTTGCATCCAGTTCGTGCCTCCGTTCGTGGAACGACACACACCCAGGGTCCCGGTCCCGGCAAAGAGACTCGTGCCGGAAACCGCGAGTGAGTAAACACGCGTATTGACCACTCCGGTATTGGCTGCAGTCCAAATCGTGCCGTTGTTGGTGGTAACATAAACGCCGTCGTACGTCCCGGCGTAGAGACTCGTTCCCGAAACCACAAGCGACCGGACAGCATGGTTGGCCAGGCCGGTGTTGACTGCAGCCCAGCTTGAGCCGTTGTCGGTGGATAGAAAAACGCCGCCGCCAGTGGTCCCGGCAAAGAGATTCGTGCCCGATACCGCGAGGGACCGAACTGACGCATCTGGCATACCGGTCTTGATTGCAGTCCAATTTGTGCCGTTGTTGGTCGAGAGAAAAACGCCCCCCGGGTATGTTCCGGCAAAGAGGTTCGTGCCCGATACCATCAGGGCATAGACACTGGTATTTGTCAATCCGGTGTTGACATCAGTCCAGCTGACACCGTTGTCAGTTGTAAGAAATACCCCGTTGTATGTCGCGGCAAAGACATTCGAGCCCGAAACAGCGAGCGACAAGACATCAAGGTTTTGCAGGGTGCGGCTCCGTTGAGTCCAGCTTGCGCCATTGTCCGTGGAAAGAAAGTCGCCGGTAAACGTTCCTGCAAAGAGGTTCGTGCCCGAAACGGCCAGTGCATAGACATCTATGACTGCAAGGCCGGCATTAGCGGCAGTCCAGTTTGCTCCGCTATTGGTCGAAAGAAAAACCCCGTTGCCACGTGTCCCGGCAAAGAGATTTGAACCTGAAACGGCAACCGGATATACATCAATGTTGGTCATTCCGGTCCTGACCGCGCTCCAGCTAGTGCCACTGTCGGTGGAAAGCAAAACACCCCTGTTGCTCCCGGCCAGGATGCCTCCGGCAAAGAAGGCGAAGGATCGAACATAAGCAGTTGGATATCCGGTCGCCGCAGTCCAGCTTGTGCCCCCATTGGTGGAAAGAAAAATGCCGCCGCCAAAGGTCCCGGCGAAGAGATTTTCTCCCGAAACTGCAAGTGACCGGACGGAAACATTTGTCAAGCCGGAATTAACCGACGACCAGCTTGTGCCGCTGTTGGTCGAGAGAAAAACGCCCCCGGCGAACGTTCCGGCAAAGAGATTCGTGCCCGAAACGGCAATCGACCAAACAGCACTGTCAGTCATGCCCGTGTTGACTGCAGCCCAGCTTGAGCCGTTGTCGGTGGTAAGGAAGACGCCGCCACCGCCAGTTCCCGCAAAGAGCTTAGTGCCCATCACAGCAATTGAAAGGACATCAGTATTTGTCAGGCCGGCGCTGACCGAAGTCCAGCTCGCACCGCTGTTGGTAGAGCGACAAAGGCCGCCCGCAAGCCCGGAATAGAGAATTGAGCCCGAAGCCGCGAGCGTCTGAACGGCAAGATTGGTCAGGCCGGCATTGACTGCAGTCCAGCTCGCGCCGTTGTCGGTGGAAAGAAAGACGCCACCACCGTCGGTTCCGGTGAACAGATTCGCGCCCGAGACCACAAGCGCCTCAACATAGCCTCCTTCCGGGCCCCCTGTTTGCACCCACTGGGCTCTGGTCACTGCGCTAGAGAGCAGTGCGATGACAAGCAGGCAAGAAAGACGAATGTTTCTCATGAGGCACCTCCTTCCATGTGCGAGTTGGCAAGGGTAAATCACCCGGCCGGCAGACCATGATGCCAAGCTACGCAATGGGGAATCCTCTGGCAATCCCGCAAACACGGGATATTCGGTTATTCCTCCGTATCGGCGGCATACACCAATGCGATCTCTTTCCTTATTCTATCCATCAGTCTGATTAGCCGGAGACTGAACGTCAGCGGCAGTAGGCTGCTTTCCTTCTTTCCAGATCGCAGACACCTGATGACTTCCTCTGCCTCATAGTTGTAGCCATTGCCAACGGCATGAGGGTCTATGGTCCGAGTGTCTCCTTCGCCCTTTGCCAGTTCGAGTGTTACTGGAGAGAACCACCACCGGTTGAGTTTGAGTCTCCCCCTTGTACCGCAGATGTGCGTTTCGACTGTAGAGTTGACCGTGAAACTCGAGAAGAGGGTGGCAATTCTGCCGTCATTGTACTTCAGGGTCAGTGCCAGACTTTCATCTACATCTGTTGAACCGATGTCGGGAACAGCACTAATCAGATCGGGCTCTCCCCACAGCAGAAGTGTGAGGAAGAGCGGGTAGATGCCAAGATCCAAAAGGGAACCCCCACCGAGTTCTTTGTTGAATGCCCGGTGGCGTGGATCAAAAGTCCTCTTTATGCCAAAGTCGGACTGAATATGCCGCACATCTCCCAGTTCTCCCGAGGCGATCAATTCCAGTGTCTTCACAATTGACGGGAGGAAGCGAGTCCAGAGGGCTTCCATAAGAAAGACGCCTTTCTCCCGTGCCTTCGAAATCATCCGGAGCACTTCCTTTTCGTTCATGGCGAACGGTTTCTCACACAGGACAGCCTTGCCACGCTCCAGGCACATCAGCGTGTTCTCGCAGTGGTAGGGATGCGGTGTGGCGACGTAGATGACATCGATATCGGGATCCCGGGCGATTTCTTCGTACGTTCCGTATGCGGTTTCGATGCGGTGCTTGAGGGCAAACTCCCGTGCGCGCTTGATGCTCCTCGATGCAATTGCCTTGATCTCGGCGTCGGGGAGCACCGAGATCCCTTCCACCATCTTCCCGGCAATCATTCCAGTGCCGATGATCCCCCAGTTAATTGGCTTGTTCTCAGCTTTTGACATTTTTCAGAACCTGTGCAATGTGACATCCGCGTGCAATATGCCGAATTCAGTTGGAAATTGGATACCTTTGAGCGCTACCTCAGGATTTCATTCCGTTGTTCCAACATGCTGAGTTCCCTCTTGATGACAGACGCCATTTCATTATGTTCCTTTTTGAGCATCATTGTCACTGTCTCGATGAGGTTTGTGGCCGCCAGGATATGCGGCAGGAACACATAGTCTGCGCCCTCCTTGTACATCTGAAGCGCGCGGCCGCTGCTTTCCGCGGTCACGATGATTTTCGCGTGCGGACAGACTGTCTTGATCATCTTGATCAGTTTCACATTGTCCGTTCCAACCAGGATCTTGTCGGGGATGGTGGAGATGGCAATCTTTATGTCATGGATGCCGGCGTGCTTGAGCGTATCAATATTGCTGACATCGCCGTAAATGACTTTGACCCCGAGGCGTTGGAGAGGCTCATGCGTTTCCGGGTTGAAGTCAATGACCACAAGCTTATCCATCAAGCGGGCACGAGGTTTCTTGTTCTGATCGAGATGAAGAATTTCATGGAGGAAAGAACTCGCCGTCCGATGAAATCCCAGCAGAAGAATTTCCTTGCGGCCGCCGTCCGGATGCTCCTGCCCTGCCGTTTGTATGTCCCGCAACCCGCATTTCCGCAATAGTGCACCCAGTGTTTTCTGTATTGAATCGTTGTATTTGATCGTATAGGTTGAGAGAACAGAAGTAATGACAAACACGAAGACGATCACCGTCAAAGTGTCGCGCGAGATATGACCCGCCGCCAATCCGAGTGAAGCAATAACGAGAGAAAACTCGCTGATTTGTGATAGGTTAATCGACGTCAAGAGGCTGATCCTGATGCCGTTGTTCAATGCATGCAAGACAGGAAAAACTGCAAAAAAGCGTGACGCAACCAGGAATGCGGAGACGATTCCCCCAGTCACAATCAGATGCACATTATCAAAAGGGTTCGGTATCTGCATTCCGAGCGAGACGAAAAAGAGTGTCACAAAGAAATCCCTGATATTCACGACTTTGGCTATGACATCCATATTGTATGGGAACGTGGAAATTGCCACCCCCGCGATCAGCGCTCCCATCTCGACCGAGAGATTGAAATATGCCGCTGCACCACACACCAGAAAACACCATCCGAGGGAAGAGACAAGAACGAGTTCGGGGATTTTTGCGACAGTCTTGAAAGCCCGGGGCAGAACGTACTTGCTGACCAACATGCTTCCAAGGACCAGCAGAGCACCTTTGAGAAAGGACAACAGAATTGTCAGAACATCGGGGTTCGACAGATTTGGCTGAATACCCAGCAGCACAATCGCCCAGATATCCTGAAACACGAGAATACCCAATGTGATCCTACCGGCCAGTGTGTCCAGCTCGAACTTCCCGTACAGTAGCTTGACGACAATGGCGGTACTACTTAATGCACAGCAAGCGGCAAGATAGATGAGGTCGTACGTTCCACCGCGCAGGGAATACCCCAGCAGGTAAAAAAAGCCAAGCCCGATAATGACCGTGATGGGAAATTGCGATATGCCGCTCAACACAAGTGATTTCCCCGAATCCCTCAGTTTCTTGGCATCAATTTCAAGTCCTATCAGGAACAGGAGGAGGATGAGACCGAAATGTGAGATGGTTTCAATTTGAACTGTGTCCTTGATAAGCCCGAGGCCGATCTGGGGTCCAATGACAACACCTGCTGCAATATAGGCCAGCAGCAGCGGCTGTTTGAGAAGGTGTCCTATAAATGCCAATATGGTAGCGGCCAGTATCGCGAGACCCACGCCACTCACCACATCACTCTGTCCGTTGTTCCCCGATCCTCCCGCCATGAGAGGAACAGCTGCAAAGAGAAGAGCAGTCAGGCCGTAGATCACTGATCGTTTCGTCATTCGAGACGTTTTCATGATGGCATCATCACATCTCTTGTTAGCATTCCAGGAGGACACCCGTGTGCCTCCAAGACTCCACTATCGGCCAAAATAATGAATCCAAATGGAAATCGCCAATCTTCGACCCTATGAAACAGAAGAGCCTCCAGCGATTTGCCAGAGGCTCTCTAGTAGCGGGGATAGCAACGTATCTATTTATGATTTCGACTGTGCGTTTCCCTGGGCGCGCTTTCGCCTCCGTAGGAGTGCCAGCACTATCAGGACCGCGACCAACAGCAAGACAATAAGAACCACAATACTGGTAGGAGACCCCCACATCCCGGTAGGTTCGCCCGGCTTGGTCCCCTCGTCGATCAGCAACACGCCCACCCGCGCCGGTGTTGCAGGAGTCTGAACAACTGCAGTCGCCTTACCCACTTCTGATGGCGCCCTCGTGCTAACGACGGTGGCTGTGATTTTATCACCTTCGCGCAGCTGATCCAGCGTCTTCTCTTTGCCGTCGATAGTGATCTTGCCTCCCGAAGGCACCCGGTACATCTTGTTCTCCCCCTCCGGCGTTTTGATGATCAGATTGCTGCCACTGGTTTTCCACACCGTCCCGACTTCGATTATCTTCACCCTATCAACCAACTTGGGGGCAGTCGCGGTAGTAATCACCGCCGTCAACTTCATCCCCGGTTTCAGTTCGTGCACGGTCACATTCTTGCCGTCAATGACAAACTTGTAGCCGTCGGGAATCTCAAATTGCTTGACCTCGCCATTAGTGAGTTTCACGACGACATCGTTCCCCTCGACGTATACAACTTCTGCATTATCCACCCTGGTCTCAACGTGCTGGGCCCATACACTCGGGGCCGACAGGATGCAGACCAGCATCGCAACAAGAGTTCGAACGGCTCGTAGGAAGTTCATGGGTGCTTCTCCGTATAGTTCAAGAGTATGAAATACCGCACTTCGTCCCGCAATGGCACGCTGTTGAAGGCAAGCACCGCATCAATCTGTAACACACAGATCTGATCACAGTGTGTCAGGGGTAAGGATTGCAATGAAAATGATGCATTGTCGGCTCCTCACTGCGTGAGCCGTCCATATTGAGTCTCAAGAAGTATACCGATCAAAACTTCAGAATGAATCGGCTGAAAGGATGAAAGAGTAGTTAATCCCACGCAACGCAGTTGTTGCTCCTCGCACGAGAGAGAGAGACGATCTTCAGGCCTCTTATTTTCGATGGAATGCGTAACGATTTCCAGTGCGTAACGATTTCCGGGGGAGTGGAATTGATTTTGGCGCCGGGCACCTCTATATTTTCACAATCTGCCTGAGTGATGCTCTACAGGGAATCGCTACAACTGCTCACTCTCTTTTCGGAACGGATCCGACAAAGATCTGATTCCCCATTGCCAGATGACAGCCGTCGACGTAGGGAATCGTTCTGGCAAACGATTCCGCTTCAGACGCAGGGGCCGCCATGATCCAGTGGCATAGACAAAAGAGGTTCGGCAATGAGATGCACAACCAGTCGATTGGCGTTCATAATCATGTTGTCGGTGGTAGGGACCCTTTCCGGCGCAACCGACAATCTCGGCAACGGCTTCTTCCATCACGGAATAGCCACACCGGTCAGCAACCACCGCGGCACAGTTGCCACCATTGACGGCAACGGACGCGACATCGTTCTCGTCTGGCTATTCGACCACCGGGGCGGCTATGCTTTGCTGCTCATCGACGCCGAGACCGGCAAGAGCGAGGAGTTCCCCGTCCCCTTTCCTCCCGGAGGCGACTGCCCCTACGCCTCGATCCTTTCGAGCGGCAACAAGTTCTATACCCACTTCAACAGTTTCTTCGTGGAATTCGACCCGGTCAAGCGGGCATTCACGTTTTTCCATGAAACGAATCCGCAGATGGCCATGGGGATGACCGAGGACGACAACGGCGTCATCTGGTCGGTCAGCTACCCCAAGAGCGGCGTAGTCTCGTTCAACCCGAAGACCCGGGAATTCAAGGACTACGGTCACGTGTACGCACAGAACTGGCCCCAGTATCAGCGGTTCGTGGCCGCAGACGACGCCGGTTGGATCTACTTCGGTCTGGGCAATACGGCCAGCCAGATCGTCGCCTTCGACCCCGCGACCGTCCAGGCGAAACCTATGCTCGCGGAAAGCGATCGTAAGACGGGCATCGCCTATCTCTATCGCGACCTCGATGGAAAGGTCTACGGCCAGTCACTCCGCAGCGAGGATGAGAAATGGCTTGAATTCTACAAAGGGATTGGCAGGGCGATAGGCAACCACGATTCGATCCGGCCAAAGCCGATCATCACCGGCAGCCAGGCGTTGTTTTATATCGACTTTCCCGACGGCAAGAAGATCAAGGAGTGCAACCTGATCGAACGCCGGCTCATCATCGAGGATCCCAAAACGAATTCCGTTAAAGAGTTCCACTTCGAATACACCAGCGAGGGAGCCCACATCATGGGCGTTGCGGGTGCGCCGGATGGCTCGATCAGCGGCGGCACCGCATTCCCCATGCGCTTTTTTAGTTATTTCCCCAAGAAGGACATATGGCAGAGCCACGAAGCCTACTTGCAGTGCAACACAGTGGGACGGCAGGGGGATCGGTTTTTTGTCGGCGGTTATACTCAAGGGTTTCTTCTGGAGTGGGATCCCTCCAAACCATGGGTGAACACGGTAAAAGACAAAGCGGACTGCAACCCCCTCTTCCTGACCGACTGCGCCCCGACGATCTACCGTCCTCACCGGCTGCTCATGCATCCCGACGGCAAGACGGTCATAATGGGTGGCACACCCGACTACGGCTATACGGGTGGCGGCTTGCTGTTCTGGGACCGGGAGAAGCGCACGCGGGTCCTGCTGACCCACACCGACATCATTCCCCAGCACTCGACCATGAGCCTGGCCGCTTTACCAAATGGCAAGCTCCTGGGCGGCACCACCACCAGTCCGGGCACGGGCGGGGAGAAGAAAGCGGAGGAAGCCGAACTCTACATCATGGACATGGCATCAAAGAAGCTGGAGTGGCATCAGGTCGTGTTCCCGGGCGTTCAGGAATACACCGATATGTGCTTGGGACCGAAAGGTCTGATCTACGGGTTCGCGGACAAGAAAAAGTTCTTCGTGTTCGACGCCGCGAAACGGGCCGTTGTCTATGAACGAGATGTTGACGCCGATCTCGGACTCACGACCGGCCAGCAGGGCCCGCGGCTCTTCGTTCGCGGACCAGAAGGTGAGATATACGTCCTCTTTGTCAAAGGGATTGCTCGCGTCGAACCGACATCTTACATGTTGACCATGCTTGCTCAATCTCCGGTTCCCATTGATGCCGGTGGCGATTACCTCGACGGGCGCATCTATTTTACCAGCGGCTCGCACCTCTATAGTTTCGAGATCAAGAAGTAACCACCTTGAGGGCTGTGCCTCTTCGTGGGCGGCGTCGCCGGCAGCGGCGATCAACCAGGGTACTGCGCCGATGGCCAACGTCATGCTGTGCCCGGAAACCTTCGAGTGGTTTCTGCAGAGCTTGGAACCATTGTTGCAGGCGTCGAAGCGATTGCCGATACGTTGAATCCTTTTGCAAACAACCATACCGGCATAAGGATGATTTCAAAGAATGCAACGGGAACAGCCAATATAGTTCCGGAACCGCCGGGTGTGGGATCGAGCACACCAAATAGGGCAAGTATAGCGGCTGGCAGCAACAAAGCGTATCCAACAATACCGACTATGGATATAAACCGCGGAACGAGTTTTGTCTGATAGAGGATGATCGTAAGAATGATACCGCCCAAGCCCAGGAAGACTAATTGCAGGATGTTCAGAAACCAATTTTCCGCCTGTTTGAGCACCGAGCCTATTGCTTGATACGAAGAGACGTCCGTCGCTCCTGCCTTGATGAATTCCTGGCTTAACGGTATGAGCATCATTGCGAAGAATACGCCGACAATCATTAATAGGGACTCGAATATTCTCATGCTCAAGTATCCGAGAGCTATGCTTTCACTCTGCTTCTTTAAAATTGGAAACATCAGAAGCCCGATAAATACAATGCCGATGTCATTGATCAACCAACCGAGCATTCCGCTTATGACGGTTGTGCTTTTAGGAAAAACCGTAGTCAGATAATCTGGTGCATTGATAACGGGATTGATAAGGACAGCACCGGCTATTGCGCCAAAAGCTGTGACCAGCCACAGGGATGCAAGCAATATTTCTGTTCTACGGATTGAGGCATTTGAAGTCATGGTATTTTCTTTGTCTGAACAATATGATGGGTTTCACTTCTATAATTTGAAGCGTGCAGCCAGCTCGTTGTCAACGAGAACTGTCGTTTCCCAGCCAGCTCCAAATATTCCCAGGATCCCGTTGTTGTACACCGCAAAGAAATGCACATCGTGTCCGCGGTAGGTTCCTTTCGCATCAATCGTGTTGGCGAAAGCAGCGGGCTTATCTGCCACGACCACGCTATCATCGATGGCTATCGAGATCATGCTGGTGATGGGCGCTTTGCTTGCAGTAATATTCCATTGTGTCTCGGAATCCTTCAATTTATACGAAGCAAACTGGGACGCTGTGCAGCCGGCGAGCAGCACGAGGCCGCAGAGGGCAAGCAAGGTTTTGCTCATGATGCTACCTCCGTATGTGGTTTGTGTGGACTGTGGAATGACACGATTCGATTGCGTCTGACGTTCAAGTTGCGGTTCGACGCGCGAACCGAAAAGAGTCTCTGAAGCCAATGGCGATTTTCTTTCATGATCTCAGCAGGCATTCATTTCCGTGAAGAAGGCAGGACAATTAAGACTTCTTAACACTCGCTGAAAAAGAATGGTTCCCGGCAATAATTGACATCACGCCGTCAAGTTTTTTCAATAGTCCGTTGACAGAGGAATCAGTGTCAACGACGAGCCAGACATGGCCCTATATTCCCGTGCACAAACGGCATACGACGGCGAATCGGCGGGCATTATGCAGCAATGAACAGTATCGTTTCGCCTATAGTAGAAACAGAATATGCGCCAGGAGACCGGGACCTTGCGCTTTGCGCTCTCCGCGATTCCTCAACGACAATCCAAACGTTCCATATTTGTTTGCTCTTGACCAATATACGCCAATGGCGTATATTGTCCTATGCTGATTATTGAGACGCCGGTATTCACCAAACGAGTGCTGGAAGCCCTTACCGACGATGAGTACAGGGAACTTCAGCATTTCATTGCAGAACACCCTGAGGCAGGCAACATCATTCCCGGGCAGCCACGGCCTTCGGAAGCTGCGGTGGACAATCTCAGGCAAAGGAGCTGCTATGAAGAAAGACGTATTTGATGAACTGCTGATGAGTATTGAACAAAGCAACAAAATACTGCGAGACAAGAAAGCGCCGAGCCGGTCGTTCCGTGTTGATAAACCAAACGTTTCGGCAATCCGACGGCACCTGGGGCTCACTCAGCAGAAGTTCGCAGAGCTACTCGGGATCAGTCCGGCAACACTCCGCAACTGGGAACAAGGCAGAAGAAGACCTGAAGGTGCCGCACGCGTACTTCTCTGTGTCGCGGCAAAATATCCATACGCTGTTTTGGATACTGTTCGCGCCTGACCTCCGTAGCCGCAAGAAAACCCCGCAAGGATGACTTATTACATCCCTTGGTTGGGTCGGACAGGGTTCGCATGTTTGTTGGCATGCGATCACACATAACCGAACACGAACGGAAAAACGATCACAACTATGGCTCCCCACACAGCGTACACGGGAAGGTAGTTGGTCTGCCATCGTTCGAGGTCGGTGAACGGTCCGCGTCCTCTCAGAAAGCGGATGTACAGAACGGCAGACCATGTGAGATTAGCGAGGAGGATCACGTTCACACCCAGACCAGCCACCCGATTGGGCGTATAACCGAACTCGCTGATGCGCGCAGAGATGGCCCACAACGCTACCGTGTCTGCCAACAGAGCACTGACCACCAACACAACCTGCATCACGTCAAAAACCCCCCGGGGCAGCTGTGCGTCTCGAGCGGAGACAGAATAGAGCAGAAGGCCCAGAACGACCACCAACAGAAGGTCGAAGGCAATGAGGACTTCACGTTCGATATCCAGGGCTCGCCCGGTCAGAACCATGGTCGCGAGAAACGTGACCAACAGAATGGCGAACAGAGGAGTAAAGAGGCGGGTCAAAACGGGGACCATGTTTTCGATCACGCTCTGTTTGGCCTCGACCAGCCAGGAGGCGATAAGGACCGCCCCTGCGGCTCCGCACGGGATCAGCCAAGATTGGATGAACCACTCTGCATCGACGCCGATGGTTTTGAACATCATCATCAGGAATCCCGTGAAGACCCCACCCCCAAGAGCGATCAGCACGTAGTAGATGAACAACTCGCCGGAGAATCGGATGAAGTCCATGCGCCCTGCGATCTCATTCCAGCGGCCGCCGGCGTACGCGATCCCTACCGCGACCCAGAGCGCGATCGGCAGATGCAGTGCTGAAAGCACCTCGGTGTGGCTGTGCGGTCCAAAGGGAAACATGTTGGCGAATACGCCCGCCGCGGCGAACGCAACGACCAGCCAGAGGCACATGGTGACACCGAGCCGCCGCTTCCAAACGAAATAGCCGGTCAGCGGAGGGAGCACGAACAGACTCAAGTTTCGCGCGTAGAAGCCGGCGACCTCCTGCAGGTGCATCCCGAAGAACTCCGGCAGTTTAATGAACGCGCCCGCGGCCACTGCAAGAGCAAAGGCGACGAAGGCATCCGAACGCCCTCCCACTCCCGGTTCCCTCGAATCGGAGGGGAGAACGACGAGCTGTTTCCAGAGGCGGTCCGAGTGTTCACGCGCGAATTCCCGTGAGAGGGCGTCGAGCGCCCCCATGCGCTTCACCGCCACCAGGAACGCCTCATCGGTGGAGAGCCCCGCCTCGATGAGGACGCCCACCTGCTCGCGCAGGTGGTCTTCTAACTCCGCTACGTCGACGGAATGAATCGCCTGTCGTCGAAGGAGATAGCTCCGCCAATGGTCGATCTGCTCTTCGAGGGACACTGTTTGATCATGACTCGCCATCGCTTATGCTCCTTGTGGTAGTGGCGCTGCTGACGCCGGGTGATAGGCAGGGATGAAAAGGGAGATCGCCTTCCAGATCCCCCGCAGCGTCGCGTCTACCGCCTGCCATTGCTTGCGTTCCTCAGCGAGCTGGTCCCGGCCCCTGGACGTGATCCGGTAGTACTTCCGACGGCGGCCACTTTCCGCAAGTTCCCATCGCGCTTTGATCAGGCCGAGTCGCTCGAGCCGATGCAGAACCGGGTAGAGCATTCCATCCGTCCACTCCATATGACCTCCGGACAATTCTTGAACTCGCCTGATAATGGCGTAGCCGTAGCTGTCCCCGTCCGACAGGATTGCCAGGACTATCGGTGTCGAGGAAGCGGCTACCAGGTCCTTGTTGAATTCCATGATTTCACGCGTCGCGCGGTGTCAATTGCTCGAATGTGGCTATGCATAGCACCATTATACATAACAGTTCTATGTATGTCAAGCCCTGCGTATTCTTTTCTTTGAGCCCCGCGAAGTGATCGAGCCACCAAGTGTTGGTGTCACTGTTGATGGTTTCCTGCGTCGCTATGGCCGCGGGGCAGGGCAGCACGTTGATTCAAGGCCCGCACTTCCCTCTTTGCGCAACACTGCAGGGTCTTCGAGAGGCGCATTCCCCCCTGAACAGTCAAAGCCGCGATAACCTGGTCTTTGCGGGGGAATCGCAGCCCAACCCACTCGCCTGCATAGGGGATCTTGTGATTCACGATGGCATAGGGGTGTGCGACTGCTCGGAAGACCCCGACGGCAAGACTGAGGGTGAAACCCGCGGAAGAGAAGGGAGTGCAGATGGAGGCAAAGTGCACGTGCGCTTCCAGGTCAGGCGCGGGAGACCCCGCATTCGACCCATGTACGCTTGGCGGCAATATGGTGTTCTAATGCAAGAAAGTCAAACGAAGCGGTCCGAAAGCGTTCTCACCGAAAGCGTTCTCACACATGTGCAATGAAATCGAGGCGTTATTGGAAACCAGCGACAAATCCCTGCTGGCACCATTGGCCGTCAGATGATGGTGCAGCGTTCACGAAATCAATCATCTGACGAGGAGCATCCGCTTCGTCGATACAAAACTCTGGCGTGAGCCTGTCGAAGGGTCCCCGGCGCTCATTCGACAGAAGTACACTCCACTCGACAGCCCGTCCGCATCAAACTCCATCGAATAGCTGCCCGCCTCCTTCTTTTCATCCATCAAGACTCTCACTTCCCTCCCAAGCATATCATACACGACCAGCCTTACCCAACTGGCTACTGGCAGCTGACTGCTGACCACTGTCTTTGGATTGAACGGGTTCGGGTAGTTCTGCAACAGGGCGAAGTCGCCGGGACTTTCTATCCCATCGGCCTCCACACCGGTGATCATCTCAGAGAGGGGTCGCATCCAGATTCCGGAGCCGCCGGTACCGACCAGGAGTCTTGTGCTGGTGGTGAAAAGTGTCCGCAGGTCAGAGGGAGTGAGACCGGTACCGATGTTGGTCCATGAGGTTCCGCCGTTAGTCGTCATGCGAATGCCGTAGGATGACGCCCCCGCGAACAGCGTCGTTCCACTGGTTGCGAGCACTGTTACATTCGGACCCAATCCCGAGGTGAGCGCTGACCAATTCGTCCCGTTGTTCGTTGACTTGAAGAGACCGCCGCCGTACGTCCCGGCGTAGATGTCGGATCCACAGAGCGCAAGGGCGCGGATTTTCCTGACCGTGAGCCCCGTGTTCACCGGATTCCAGCTCGACCCGTTGTCTGTCGAGCGGAAGACACCGCCGGTGTCAGCGCCCAAGAATATGTCCGCTCCTCGTGCGAGCAGTGCCTGAATTGTGTTATCGTTGAGACCAGCATTCGCAGCAGTCCAGGCATTCCCATTATCGCTGGACCTGTACAGGCCAGAGCTCTGAGTTCCCGCAAACAGCAAGCCGTCTTTTGACGCGAGCGAATAGACCGTGTGTTCACCGATGCCGGAATTCCGCGCCTCCCATGTCATGCCGTTGTCGGTCGAAACAAACACTCCTTTGAGATAGGAGCCTGCCCAAAGGTTAGTCTCTTTGCGGGCGAGAGCATACGTTGCCCACGGTTCGTTCCCTGGATCGGCTGGAGACCAGCTAGCGCCGTCATCGGTCGATCGATGAATACCGCCGATGTAAGAACCGGCTATGAGAGTTGTGCCACTCTGCACGAAGGAAAAAACACTAAGATTCGGGATCCCCGTCGATGACCGTCGCCATGTCGCTGCATTGTCGGTAGACCGGTATATCCCGCCGGATTGAATCGCGACAAGCAACGCTCCACTCGTGGCAGCGAATGCCTGAACATAGACCCCCCTGAATGGCATGCCTGTATTCGCTTGCGTCCAGTTCGTACCACTGTCTGTTGAACGATAGGGACCATTCCCGGTGCCTGCAAGAAGATCCGTCCCGACGGTCGTCAACGCAAACACGTTGAGTATAGCCAGTCCTGTATTCCTTGGTGACCAGCTCGCCCCGTTGTTCGTCGTCCGGAAGATGCCTCCGCCATAGGTTCCAACGAAGATCGAGGTTCCAACGGGCAGGATCGACCGCACCCAGACAGTTGTCAATCCCGTGCTTCTCTGCTCCCAATGAGAGCCGTTATCGGTAGAGACAAACACGCCTCCATACCTCGTGCCTGCAAGCAGGATCGAACCCGACACACCGAGGGCTTCGACTGAATCACTGGTCAAGCCGTTGTTGACCGGGGCCCACGAGGCACCATTGTCGGTTGATTTGTGCACTCCTCCGCCTTCAGTACCCGCGAAGACGTTCTCACCGAGCTCTGCAAGCACTTTGACGGTGGTGTTGGTCAAGCCGGTGTTTGAGGCGCTCCAAGTGGTGCCGTCGTTGGTCGATCGGAACAACCCTGCGGCAGTCCCTGCGAGAAGATACCCGCCTGATCGCTTCAATGACCAGATATTGAGACTCGTCAGTCCGGAACTTGCACCCATCCAGGTGACCCCATTGTCTGTTGAACGATAGACACCAGACTGATAGGTCCCAACATAGACATTCGACCCGTCGACTGTCAGACACCAGCAGGTGCCGCCGTACACACCGGCGCTCTGGGTCCAGCCCGCTGCAGCCTGCCCGCACGGCAGAGCAAATGCAGCCAGAATCAGGAGAGATTTCGCACTGTTCCGCATAGGTTCTCCTCTCGTGTCATTTCGTGCTCAGAGATGACGGCAATATAGCGTGTGTGGGTGACTTTTTCCAACTATCACATTCCGTTCATATAATAGTAGTGATGATGCAACTCAACCAGAACAGCACTCCTGCACACAGCACCTCGTGTCTTCTCCGGTTCACCTGGCTACGGCATCTATTGCTGCTCCCCTGATGCGGTTGCTGACTATCACCCAACGCGACACATTCACATCGACGAGGGACAGGACTCCGTGGCAGGCGCCGCTCAGAACGAATACCGAAGGCCAACCCGCAATCGCCACCTCGACAGCAAGGGTTCCGGAACCAGAGGGGACGTTCTCGGCGCCCATTGGAACCCAGGAAAGCCGACGCGGATGGTCCGGAGTACGGGGACGACGTTGTTCGGAACCGTCTGAACCAGTCCCCAGGACGCATTCAGAAGATTGAGTACGTTCAGCAATTCTGCACTGACTTCGAGCCGGCGGCTCCCGGCCAACGGCACGCATTGCGCAATGCGCATGTCCAGTTGATGTATCCAGGGAGTCCGCGCACCGTTCCTCTCTGCTAACCGTCCACGGTGCGTGTTGAGGTACTCGTCTTTTGCGATGAAATTGAAAAGCTCCGCATAGTCCGAAATGTTAGGATCGTCGTAAAAGAGCCGTTCTTCGGATCCACGATAAAGCATGATTTCCGTTCTTTGGCCCGGAATGTAGATAAGATCGTTGAGCGATTCGCCATCCCCATTCAAGTCGCCTTCATACACGTATGAATACGGCGTGCCTGAGATTCCGGTATAGACCATGCCGAATGTCGTCGGAAAACCGGGGAACCACTCGTGCTGGTAGGATAACGCCGCAGTGATGCGATGACTCCTGTCAAAGGCGGAGAAGTCTATTGTCGGATCGTTCGGTTGAACGGCGGGATTGTACCGCCACTGGTCATAGGCATTGTCCCATGTGCCGCTGTTAATATCCTTCGAGCTGCCAGTACCGTACGCCAGGCTGGCAAAAAGACCGTTACCGGCCGGACGGCGTTGGATCTGAATCGTGTGAAATGTCGTGACCCCGCCAGAGGCGTTCGCCATGAGCATGGCGTCAGTAAACCGGTCATCGCTCTTCTTGAAGATCACCCTTTCATATCCACTCCCAGGTGTCGGCATATACTGGGCTGCATACTTCATGGTGTCTATAGGCCTGAGGTTGATGTTTCTGAACACCACGCCGTTGAGTGTCCGGGAAAACACCGATTCGAACGATGCAACAATATTCCATGGCAACGCAAGGTCCCCCGCAAGAGTCCAGCGCACCTCCTGCGGAAGGACGAAGTCCGGGGTGATCGTGACAATTTCCATCGTCTCCCGCAGACGGTTGGCAGCTCCGGGCACCGGCTGCGCCGATGGATCGGCGACGAACTTCGGCGCAAAGGCCGATTCTTTGATATGCACATAGTCCAAGCCTGTGTGGTCATACAGATTGTCGATCCATGCATAGGGAATGTGTCCGGTAAACACCCCCACCCCACCCCGCACCTGTACCGAATGATCGGGCTTCGGATCGATCTTGAATCCGATTCGCGGAGACAGCATGACGCGTGTGCCGGGGACCCGCGTGGTCGAGAGATCGTATCCCTCGGGCAAAAATGCTTCGTGAACGGTGGGGTTGTCCTTCGGTCGGTCGGGAAACACAGGAACATCCGCACGAATCCCCAGGGACACCGAGAGGACGGGAGAGAGCGTCAATTCGTCCTGCAGGAACGCATCCACGCGCGCATTCTCGTATGATCTGAAAAAGAGCGCTGCTCTCACTTGTGTACCGAATCCAACATGCGAGATTCTGAGAGTGTACGGACCGCCGACACGGACGCCGGCAATGAGGTAGTGTCCGTCGTCTCCTGCGGCGACTCTGTACGTGGTACCCGTCGGTTCATACAGGAGTTCAATGTGTGCGCGCGGTATCCCTGATCCATCGGCGGCATAGACGTTGCCCTGCAGAAACGCCGAGCTGGAAGTTTGGCTCTGGAGAAGGACGGGAGTGAGGAGGATGATCAGCAGGATCTGGTAACGGGAAGGGACACGGAATGAACTATGGCAATGATGAATTGCCGCACTTGAGATTTGCTGCAGAATGCGTTGTAGATACGTCTTCGGGCCATCGGTGGTTTCTGCATCACGGTCGGCCAGCGCGGTACTTGCCCATCTCAGTTTCGACTTTTTTTCCATTTCCTTGCCACTACCGGGAGATATACCCTCCGCCCGGGTCCAGCTTATAGCGAATCATAACCGCTTTTGCCCACTGCCTGTAAGCCTCTGGGGTTTCCTGATCGTAGAACTCGATCTTTATCAGCGCGTCAGCCCCAGCCGCTTTGGCAGATTTTTTCATGTCTTCGAGGAGCATGTCTTTCGAGGTGACTTTCCCGATACCCTCTGCTTCCACATAGCCGATCTCAACGTACTGCCAAAGGATAGCGGAGAGATCGTCAACGATGGACAAATACTGCGTTGGAGGATATTCTGTATCGTCGAAGCGCACGACCTGCGCCGAATGGCATCCAGAGAGAAAAAGGAGAAGAAACGCTAGGGCAAAGAGCCTTGATTCCACATCAAACATCTCAGGAATCCAACAATGTTTTCGTAAGGGACACCAATACTTGCGATCGCGGTTCAATGCACCAGCCCACGTGGAGCGCAACAGCAAAATATGAAGGGGGATCTGGATAGTCAATTATTGCGGGCATTGGGGTCGCGTGTTACCGCGGGAGGCGCCTACCGCGTGAACACCACCGCCCCGGCCGTGAAGCCCGCCGGCGGACTGCTCCCGGCGTACGTCTCCACCTTGAGTCGGTTGCCCGAGAGCACTTGCGCCATCAGACCGCCACCCCCCGGCGACCCGCCCAGTAGGTTCTGCGCGAACCCGTAGACCACCATGCCCTGCGACGTGCTGACATCAGCGGGATCCGGCGCAAGTGCGTCGACACTGAAGAGTCCGGCGACCGAGAGCGTCCCGCCAATGGAAATCCGCACCGAGGTGGGTTCAAACATGTCGTACACGATCGAAAGCTGTTTTGTCCCGGCACTCTGGACGACACTGGACTCGCCGTCGGGGAGCCCCTCCAGGAACCAGTTTCCCACCAGCCTGCCGGGAATGTCGTAGTCGATCCTCCCGTCCTTGTCGGGGCTGTTCCGGCGGTTTCTTGCGTACAGGGAATCACGCAGCGGGCGCGGGAAGTAGCCGTAGGCAGCCACGATGTGCAGCATCTTCGCGGGATAGCGCTCCGGCCTCGCGAATCCGGTCCGCGTCACTTCGGTGTTCACCACCTCGAAATCCACAGCGTTGGACGCCGGACTGGTGGTGGCGATCGGCATTCCCGCGGTCAACCTCTGGCCCGCCTTGAGCCCCGGCATCACGAGTATGTCGTACATCAAGAACGAGAAGGTCTCGGTCATCTTGACGTCGATCCCGCCTTCATTGGTGATCGCGTTCGGGGGGTATATGTTCATCAAAATGCCGTCGCCGGGCGCGTACACGGTCCGCATCGTGTCCTTATCTCCCGGGCGGCGGTTGGAAGGGTCGACGTAGTAGAAGACGACATGACCGGTCGGCAGCGTGTGATCTGGGGGGTAGAGGTTCCCCAGGGGAGTCGTGGCCACGAGGTCCGACAGCTTGAGAGGGGAGTGGGTAAAAACACCGGGCCCTGTCAGCCCGGTATCGACTGACAGGTCCACCGGGCTTGAATCGTTCTTGTGGCAGTCAAGGGCCAAGCAGTAAGGGAGAAGCTTGCAGATGACACGAATCCAGTCCTTCATGGCCAGCGCCTCTTCACAATCTCATCTGGGTCAAATATAGCCAATCCGGACTGTTCTCGCAACTTTGGACTGTGCACCAACACCGGCGGCAAAGAAAAAGAAGTCTCGGCGTCGAAGAAGTGAAAGATGGACGGCTTGATTTCGCTGCGAACGACATCTTGACGACGGACAGCGTCCTCAGGGCTGCTTTCTAAAGCAAGATCTCAGGACTGTAGAGGTCAGATGGAAGAAGTCCCCCACAGGATGAATTCCACCAGATCCTCCCTATTTCTCCCCCGGAGGGGCCATCTCACACATCACCTGCATTCCAATAGGTGTTGAGGGTATTCTGTCCAAACGCACGATGGCCTGTCCATACTTCGTATCGAGTCGTTCAAGCCGGTCTTCTGTGCGAAAATCTCGCGGACCGACATAGGGAGAAATTGAAAAGTACTAGATCGAGTTACGCGATGATCGATTCCGGGCCGGACATTTGGTGTGTCGCCCGCACGGAACAATATATGTATTCAGTGGAATTAGCGATAGATCTCCTTGGACGACTCCATCAGTGCACTTGAATCGGAGAAGGGCCTCAGGATGAAACTGTACGAGTACTTAGCCGGTTGGATGAGGTACTCGGGATGTATCCTGGCGCCCCACGAGTTGTCGCCTCCCACTCCCATCTGCTTGAGGTCCAGGTTCCAGGAAACAAAGTCACGCTTGACGAGGTCCGTCGGATGCATCGTGCCGCGCGCCTTCTGTGTCAGATCCTCGGAAGTATAGAAGAGGGCTGACGTGCTCTGCAGCGGCTCGCCGATCGCCATGAGACCGACCCCCTTTGCGTTGCTCAGCGCGATCCAGCGGATATCGGTCCGTGTCCCGTTCTCCTGTGGGCTGACATAGTTCGTGTACATCTCATCCACACTGAGCGTGTACAAACCCACGAACGCGGCCGTCTTCCGGTCGCAGTAGTTCTCCTGCGGCCCACGACCATAGAATTGCACATGCGAGAACTCTTTGGGAACCCGCAGATTCATCCCGAATCGTGGCAGCTCGGGAAGCTCCATCGTTCCTGGCGTGAATGTGTTGTCAACACGGACATCGCCATTTCCGTAAACCGTGAATGTGGTAACGTATTTCGACTGCACGTCCTTCAGGAACATCTCCACCCGGACGGTGGCCGTCGATGCATTCGCGGGCTCTGCTTGATCCAACGCGACAGACACTGAATCCCAATCCTCTCCCGCATGCTTCCAGGCGGCGCAGCGCTCCGGCATTCCGTTGCCGAAATCGTTGTCCGTTGGCGCACGCCAGAAATCCGGCTTCGGTCCGCGCGTCACAAGATTCACTCCCTTGTACATGTAGTGCTGCATGAGTCCGCTGGTCGTGCTGAAATCCACTTCGAAGTCCTTCCCCGCAACTGCGATCGTACCGACAGATTGCGTCACGTGCACCGCAGGAAGGCCGGCGGCGTCGAGCTTCCTGGCGGGTGTTGCGATAGGGACAGGAAGTTGTTCGGATGCGACCTCAAATCCCCGGGACGCCCAGGACGTCCCGTCCTTCAGAGTGAAGTGCAATGTCAGCCAGTACTCTCGTCCCGGTTTTGCGGCTGGCAGGGAGAACGGCAGGAAAAGCGTCGTGTCCTGACGGGGAGCAAGCTCAAGGTCCCTGATGGTCCCGTACTGCACCATTCGGTCGTCTTCCTTCACGTCCCACGCGAGTACGAACTCCTTGAGATTCGTGAAGAAGTATTTGTTGATGATCTTGACCTGCCCTTTCAGAAGATCAACAGGTGTGACGGCGATATTCTGATACACCTTCTTCACTTCCATCGTCTTGGGTGTGACCGTCCGGTCTGGCAGAACAAGGCCATTGATGCAGAAATTGCCATCGGTCTTGGGCTCGTGGAAATCCCCGCCATAGGCAAAAAACTCTCTTCCATCGCTGGTCTTCTTCAGGATCCCCTGATCGACCCAGTCCCAGATGCAACCGCCCTGCAACTGGTCATGAGATTCGATGATGTCCCAGTAGTCCTGGAGATTTCCTGTGGAGTTCCCCATCGAGTGGGCATACTCGCACATGATCAGGGGCCGATCACGTTTTTCTGATACGTAGTCCAGGAGGATCTTGAACGAGGGATACATCGGGCAGAACACGTCCGTGTGTGGTTTCTGCCTCGCCACGTGATACTGCACCGGCCTTGACGGATCGCGCATATGCATCCAGGCACTGACCGTCTCGAAGTTGGTGCCGTCTCCTGCTTCGTTTCCCATCGACCACTCGATGATGCAGGGATGATTCTTGTCCCGTTCGAGCATCCTCTCGTTTCGCTCGCGATGGGCCGTCAGCCACTCTGGTTTGTTCGCGAGGGTTTTGCCGGGATCGTAACCCAAACCATGTGATTCGAGGTTCGCCTCATCGATGACGTACAGGCCGTATTTGTCGCACAGCTCATACCATCGCGGGTCATTGGGATAGTGACTCGTGCGCACCGTGTTGATATTGTGTTGTTTCATCAAACGGATGTCCTGCAGCATCGATTCTTCGGTCAGATAGTGGCCCGTCCGCGGATCATGTTCATGCCGATTCACCCCCTTCACCAGAATGGGCTGCGCGTTGATGAGGAGATGCCCATTCCTGATCTCCGATTTTCGGACGCCGACACGCGCGCTTTCGTATTCGAGGGCTCTGCCGGCGCTGTCGCGGAGACAGAAGACGACGGTGTACAGAGCGGGTTGCTCCGCCGACCATTTTCTGGGATTGACGAGGTGCACATGCATCTTCAGCACGCTTTCAGCACCCGGGAAGAGAAGACTCATGCTCTCCTGGTCGGTTGCCGGCGGTTGAAGCGGATGTCCCTTCTCGTCGACCAGCGTCATCTCCACCCGGCAGTTCGGAAGAGGGTGATCTCCGTAGTTGCGCACGTTTACAAGGACGTCGAGGCCGACATCAACGAGGCGATCGTCGAGGTTGGTCCGGATTTCAAAGTCACGAATATGGATCTTGGGGGTGGACATCAGGTAGACATTGCGGAATATTCCGCTCAGGCGGAAGAAGTCCTGATCTTCGAGGTACGATCCATCGCTCCAGCGGAACACCTGGACGGCAAGGATGTTCTTCCCGTCGCGAAGGAACTTCGTGATGTCGAATTCGGCGGGCAGCCTGCTATCCTCACTGTATCCGACGAACTGGCCATTCAGCCAGACGTAGCACGCAGACTCGACCCCATCGAAGACAAGAAACGTTTCTTTTTCCCGCCATCCCTGGCCGGCCTGGAACTCCGTGCGGTAGGAACCGACGGGGTCAAAATCCCGATCCACGAATGGCGGATTCGGCGTGAACGGGTACTGGCTGTTGACATAGATTGGCACATCATACCCCTGCAGTTGCCAGTTTCCCGGTACGGCGATCTCCTTCCAAGCACTGACATCATAGTCTATCTTGAAGAAATCCATCGGCCTGTCGGCAGGTTTCTTCACGCACTGGAATTTCCACTGGCCGTTCAGAGACACGAACGAGGAGGAGTGAAAGCGTTCGGCACGGACCGCCTCGTCAGAGGACGCATACGGCATCAGCGTCGCGTGCATGGGTTCCCGGTTGATTCCGTTGACCGCCGGGTTTTCCCATTCGACAGGAGCCGGCGTCTGCGCGAGAGGGGAACAGGGCATCAGAACGATTGCGGCAAACATGTATGTGCGCATCATGGTCAGGTTTCCACGGATGTGAGATAAGCCGGTGCAGGGATACAAGACATCGGGGTGACTTGCATGTGGTCACTGCTCGAGAAATACTTCGGCAAACGAAGAGTCTGGTTCCTTATTTGGTCACTCCATGCACCGGTGTCAGTGTCACGGGGCCCAGGAGGCCGGAATCATAGAGCGGCCAGTTGGCTGCGTCGAAAGGTTTGTAGTTTATGTCGACGAAGTTTATGTCCTGGAAGATTTTCCATTGCACGTGGCGCCTATCCAAGTCCCGGATGCGATTTGCTGAGCCATTGGTCACTTCGACTTCGAGACGGTTGCCGGTTGGCTTCAGCTCGACTGCGACCCTGAACGGCGGCGTGATGAGAATCCCGAGGTTCCGGCTGTTCAGTCGGACACGAGCGCTCTGGCAAACGCTCCCGAGGTCAAGGAGGTAGCGTCCGCCACGATGTCCCGGAGCGTCGAAGATGATAGAGTAGCGAGCAGTCCCGGCAAAGCACTGGGCATTCGTGTCGCTGCGTGCCGTCCATGTCCCGAGCTTTGCCGTCTTGAATGGTGCGGGAAGTACCGGTCCCCCCTGCATGAACTTCACTTGCCAGTCACCGGTAACTTCTTCAGGGGAGCCGTCAGCTTGCAGGTAAGTCCACGCCGGTCCACTCACGCGGCGATTCGCGAAGACCCTCAGTACTATCGACGCGCCATGGTGCAGTTGCAGATGGATCTCTGCTCGCCCGGCAATGTGTCGTAAGGTCGCCAGGCCCGTAGTCCCGGTAAGCGGATCCATGAGGACGACGGAACGTGCGGGACGGCCGAGCGGTACCCAGCCGTCGAAGTCCCTACCATGACGATTGGCAATGAAATAGTACCAACTGCCCGCAGAGACTCGGCGAATGAAGAAGAGGCCGGTGGTATCGGTCATAGTCTCACGAACGACCCCTGCACGTGATAGTGCTGTCTCGCCTTCTCCCACAAGAATTCTGCCTTCGCCGAGTGCTGCTTCCTGCAGCTTCTCGCCGACAGAGACAAGATGGACTTGAGTCATCAGTTTCTTGAACTCCTCGCGGTCGGAGGCCAGGTGCCCCCAACCCGGCACATCGTTGGGCAGGTGCGATTCGAAGATAATCGTGGCGCCGGATCTCGCGAGAGACAACATTTGACGGAGCGTGCGTACGGGCATGAGCTCGCAGGGCGGCGACAGCACAACGCGGTATGTTCCGCCGGGGACACGGATGCCCTGGGAAACGATTTCGGCCGCCTCCAACTGCCTGTCCGAGACATAATCGAATGACCAACCGTGATCCCACAAATCATGAGCCGTGAGGCCGACAGGCTGACCCGAGAACCAGGCCGTATCGCCTATGGTCATGTGCGGCAGCATGCCTTCCGGATTATTCCAGAGATCCGAGATCGGCCAGTACAGGAGAATATCGTTGTCAGGCCCCCCCGACTGCAACACACTCTGACATCTCGCCACATATGCATTGAGTTCGGAAACATCGTGCCAGATGGAGTTACGCGGATTCATTTGAGTGGACGCATAGAAAAGCCAGCCAGGCCAGCGTGCTCCAACGGGCGAATAACATGTACCATGATAGAAGACATGGTTGATGCCGGCAATGAACAGGTCGTCGACAAGATCCTTCAACTGGGCCAGAGTCACGGTAAAATGCTCAGCGAGCCACGTGCCTGTTTCGGCACCAGTGTAAGGATGCCCGGCTACATGAGCGGCGGAAGAGGCAAACTTGGAGACCAACGGGTTCCGGTCGAGGCGGAACACTTCGGTCTCGGGAATGTCCGCGTCGGCATACAGGTCCAGCCAATTGGCAGGTGCGCCGTGAGCCTGGTATGACGTCAGGAATCCATGACGGTGGGCCCAGTCCATCCACATCGGACCGGTTGTCGTTGTCATGAGATCGGATACGGTCTCGCGGTAATCGGATTTCACGCGTGCGACCTCGTCGGCGGGAGCGTTTCCAAAGAGTGCCGGCAGGAAGTTCTGCAGCTTGTAGCCGCGCAACTTCTCGAACTCGACGAAGAAATCGGGAGACCAGTTGCACTGGTACTCGTAGGAATCCTGGAACACGGCATGCGGCCCAGGCCCTGTATAGCGGTGGAAGGAACTGTCGAACCATGCCAGATAACGGCGCATTGCAGGTGCATAGAGAGGATTGAGCATCGGGCCGTGACCGCCGGGCCCGGCGCGCTTCACGTTCTGACCGGAGAACCGCTGTGAGACCCCATACAGATGCCACTTCCCGGGCGGAGCCGTCCAATTCACCTTGCCGTCGGCCTCAATCTTTTTTGTCAAGTCTACCGTTTGCCCATTCGGCCCAAAAGCCATCAACGACTGTGTCGCCGTCGGTGACAACGAATCGCTGAGTTCCTGTCCGCCGGAAAGGTCGTAGGTCTTCACGACAACGAAGGCGTTGGCATACTCCCCGCTTGTCGCCGGCCCCCCAAAGTTCCAGCCTGTCTCAAGCGCCATGTCTACACCCATGCCGAGCCGGCGGGCCTTCTCGACGGTGTACCCCATCATTTTCATCCATTCGGGTGAAAGGAATTCAATAAAGTGTGACTCCCATCCATCTACGCCATAAATGGGGATGATCTGCACACCGCCGAGTCCAGCTTTCTGAAGCATTCTCAATTGGCGGGCAATGTCGGACGAGTCCACAGCGCTTCCGGGCCACCACCACCAGGTCCATGGCTTCGCCCGCCGCGTTATCGTGGGCCATGAAAAGGGGTGGGCTGGCGAGTGTTCCTGAGCCACTGCTACCGGCACCAGTTCAAACAGACTGCCAGCAACGATGAACAGAGCAGTCAGGGTTGTTCGCAGCGAAAGGAACTGTGCCCTTACGTATTTGAAGTTATCCGGCATGTGACGTGGATGCGATTGTCAGAATTGCACCGTCCATGAACTTTGATCAGTTCGAGCAGAGGACTCTTCTACGACAACATTGTTGGAAGTCATTTCGAAGCCAGTTTGTATACCTCGCTACCCGCCAGGAGAAAGCAGCCAAGACCATAGTCCCGGAAATCAGGGAGATGATCGTATCCGACGGGCTGTCCGTCGCTGGGCTGTTTTCCGGTTCCCTGTACGTATCCAAGCATTCCATCTGGATGAAGTGCTTCGTTTGCGAGACCGTTCCATGCTTTTGCTATCGCAGGCATATATGTTTTTCGGTCAAGCCAACCCTTCTGAACACCCCATGCCATTCCATAAAGGAACAAGGACGTACCGCTGGTCTCTTTACCGCCGAAATGTTCCGGGTCTTTCAGGCTCACATTCCAAAAACCGTCTTTACGCTGAAGCCGCACCAAGGCTTTCATCATGGCAAGGTAAGTTTTCTTGTAGTCCCTGTAACCTACAGTCGTTCTCGGAATTGTTTCCAGCACGCGCACCAAGGCGGCTACTACCCAGCCGTTTCCACGTGACCAATAACAGTACTGACCGTTGGGCTCCTTATAGGGTGGGAGAAATGTATTATCCCTCCACCAGAGACCTTCCCGAGAATTAAACAACATTTTCTTGGTATGCGTGTGCATCTCATACATTCGCTTAAAATAACGGTCGTCGTGAAATACTACTCCAAGTTGTGCAAATACAGGCATCGCCATCTGCATGGCGTCTATCCATGACCAATCATCTATCTTGTCGGTAGCAATCATGCTGTCGATGCACTCTTTGATGTATTTGACCTTTTCCTCCTCTTTATCCATTCTGTATAACGCTATGTACGTTTGACCGCAGCATTGATTGTCGGCATCACGGGTTTTAATATCATACGCCGGTTGCCATTTATGGGATCTGCCCCATTCTTGAGCATACGTAAGGTACTCCTGCTTCGGATCAATTCCGTGTAATGCCAATAGTCCTTCGTAGTAGACACTGCGAGTCCAGATGTTGCTCGGTCTCGTGATATTCGTAACGATCGGCTGGGAAGGATCGGGATATTCTTTCATGAAATGATCGTTGGCAAGAACCATCTTCTTCAAAATCGAAGCCTTGTCGGGCAATGCCACGGAAACAGCATTTTGACAGGTAACAGCTACTAAAGCGGTCAAGAGCATAATGTATTTTGACGTAGTCATGATTTGGCCTCATCGTAATAAATGGATCGTATGATCGATTCACATACTTGCTGTTTCGGGCTCACAGAGATTGACACCATTCTATTCTTCGCGTATGACAATAGACGTATCTCGATCAGGATGCGCACCCTCGCCTTTGAAACCTTCAATCTTCAGGTCACGTACATCATGGGCTTGGATGGCATTCGTAAAATAGTCCGGTATATTCTTACCCCAACTAACACTGCAGTCTTTCAACATCACCCGATCGCTGAAACGAATGTAGAAGCCCGGGGTATCATGTGGCTCAATTTCTGCATACACCTTTGTGGGACGATTGTCGAAGAGATTCCCGGGATACTTCGTCCAACGATCCCAGGTGATACTCACATTTTCAAGGCGCACATTGCTGATCCGGCTTTCTTTGGTACCATTGATCCGGACGCTGTTTTCTGCTTTTCCGGAAACGTTCTTGACCAGAACATTGTGGATCGTTCCAATTTTGGTCTCCGCGGTTCTGGGAATAGCCGTGAATGAAATCGCTTCTCCCCGTCCCCACCAGGGGGCGGAATAGAACTGAGACATAAATGTGATATCTTTGAATACCACATTGTACACGTCACCCTCATCTCGCAGCTGAATGTTTAACCCGCGGCAACTGGACTTGATTGCACAGCGTTCGAACGTGACGTTGTAAATATCTTCTGTAGTCTCGGTACCAAGCTTTAGTCCCGAGTCATGGGTTTCCAACACGCAATCGTGCACATGGATGTTGGCGGAGGGACCATACTTCTCTTTCTGCGGGGTTGCTTTCACCACAATCCCATCGTCGCCACATTTGACGCTGCAATTCCGCACTTCCACATTACGGCAATGGTCTGCATTAATGCCGTCACAATTGGGTACTTCCATATAGTTATCAATCCTGATACTATCCACCACAACATTTTCACAACCCAACAAATGCACGCTCCACTGCGGTGCATTGTTGATGGCGATCTTCAATATTTTTAGATCAGTGCATTTCGTCAAAATGAAGAGCTTGGGACGCCATTCTTTGAATATCCACCACTCGTCAGCCTTGTCGTAATACGACATAAACTCCAGGGCCCTGCCGTCGATAATCCCGCTTCCTGAAATGGTCAGATCCTTGGCCCCGTTGGCAGTAATAACGCCGTCTCCGGAGTAGTCTTCCCGGTCGGTACTGACAAGCAACTTGGCATCGCCCTGCAAATGAAAATTGATGTTGCTCTTGAGTTCCAGAGTTCCAATCAAATACTGATGCCCGGCAGGGACCAACACCTCTGCCCCGTTGCCGGTTTTGGCAGCTTCATCTATTGCTTTTTGAATGGGAGCGGTATCCAGTGTTCTCCCGTCGCCAACCGCTCCAAATTGAAGCACGTCGAAAACCGGAATTGAAGTTTGTTTTTCCTGCGCAACAGAAAAGGATGGGATAAGCGGGAAAATACTAAACAACAAGATCATTAGATTTTTGATACCCGCAGTATTGGCAATCTTTTCCATTGTTCTATTCCGTTTGACCAAATGTGTTTTGTGTCAATATTCTTGTCAAATGGAATTTGACAAATCATCTTTACGTACTATCAGACCACTCATGTTCTATGAAGGTAGCTCTATCTTGTCAATAGTTCGGTGAAGTGTACAATTCCTTGTAGTCCTCCCAATGCGCATTCATTACATCTATTTTCCTTTTTAGTTGTGATGTCAAATCCGGTCCCAACATTCTTATTGTTTCATACTTGGGCAGAATAGCTTTTTGAATCAAGGGAATTCGTGAAGACTCGAGAATTTCTTTTAAGTTGGCAGTATTGTCAATTTCATTTCGTGCAATACGCATGATTTCCTGACGATCCCACGATGGACCTGTACCCAATACCGGGTTGGGCTCAGGACTAACATTTCTATTATGCGCAACATCCAATAATGCCTGATAGCCCACAACATTATCAATAGTTCTCACAAGACTGTGAAGAACAGCTAAACGGTTTTTGAGGGCCTCCCATTGTTTAGCGGCTTCAGTATTCGTCTTCTGTCTCAACAACGCATTTATCCGCTGTTCCGCCTTCTCTAATTTCTGAACGACCATTTCATAAACCCGCTGAACAAGAAGTCTTGCACCATACCCTTCAAACATTCTCATTGCTTGAATGTCAATCAAATCATTCGCTTGTTCTTCTCCTTTTGCCTGAAAAATGAATGGACGGTAATAATCCTTTTCATTATCAGCTAAGTTTTCCGGAATCGGTACCAGAGGACGATTGATCCAACGAGCCATGACAGGACCAAACGTAAGGACAGGCCCAAAATCTAAGACCTGTAGATCATTCGAGATATCATCAAGAGCTAACCATATATCCAACAAATCATCTGCCCCCTCCTTGCCAGCCAGGGTCTTCGCAAACTCTCGCAATACCTGCATTGATTCAACTGCATTGTGTGGTTTTGCCTGCGCAAAAAAATGATACAACTCTAAATTGAGATCTGCTGTGGATGGATCTTCGTAAGAAACCAACAACTTGGAACCAGCGGGTTTCTCTTCGTGAAACCTCCCCACAAGTTGCTTTGCTCTCAACACCGGATTGGGTAGTCCTAATACCGGCAAAAAACCTTCCTTCCCCCAACTCGAAATGCCTCTGTCAAATTGTTGCCCCTCTGCATTCTTATGATTGCCAATGGTTAATCCATCCGATAATCGGGCAGAAATAAGCTCGGGATGATCAAACGTTTCAATCATCCACTGCCTTGGAACAATTGGATGAATATTCACCTCTATATGTTTCCCTACTTTTCTGGCTGCATCTCGTAGAGTTTCCAGAAATCCCACCACTCTTTCGGTCATCGGACGCTTCTGGCAATTTGCATTTCCGTTTTGTCCTGAATACAAAGCAGGTGACCAACAAAAGCCAGAACCCGAATCGGATGTAAGAAACGAAAGAATCTCAATTTCGGGACAGCGAGCTAACAAGAGCTGCATTGATTCTTTGTACATCGCCAATACTTCAGGCTCATCAACACAGGGGGCGAAGCGTGCAACCCTGGATCGATTTGGATGATCTACCCGCGCCCCTCGAAGTTCGGGGTGATCTGTAAAAAAAGGCTCAGGCAATACATAAGGTTCATTTGCAAAATAGGCTCCTTTCATTCCATGCTTGCGAAGAACCTCACAACGTGCCTGAAAGAGTGAAGCCACTTTTTCTGCATAGTCCAAATCAACGTATGGCTGCAATTCCCGAGGCGGAAAAATCTTCATCAGTCCTGGACGATAAGTATACCACACCGGATAGGGGTCTCCGGGTGTGTCAAACTGCCAGAGCGCAGGAGGAGTGTCAAAAGTGATATCGACATGGGTTGCGCCAATTTCCTTCGCTCTGATCACATAAGCTTCAAAACGTTTTAGCTCTTCACTAACATAAGTTGATTCCAGACCCTTGGCGTTGATATTCGGATCTACCTTTTTCCCTTTTGCATTTTGAGCCTGAGCACTAAATGTTATGACAGATAAAGCTGTCAATAACAGAACCAGGGCTACCTTGGTACTTGTTTTCTTTTTCATAAGAATGATAGTTGGACTACTTATTTTTGTTCAGAATTTGCATCCTGGATTCTCGGGTTGTCTTCAGGAAGTTCACTACCAACCATCTGCAGTAGTTCAATGGCATTCAGACACCACTGGGCGGTGTTGTTGGTGGAAACCCCTTTCACTTCATAGACGGGCCGCAAACTTTCAATGCCATCAAATTTTTGCATATGGAAATCAGTATGGTAATATCTCGCTTTTGCGTTAAAAAACTGATCCCATGCTCTCTTTGCATAAGCCATGTCACCCGTTACCGTAGCATAGTATGCGGGAAGTCGGGCATACCATGACCCGGGTTCACCCAACGCAACGTCTCTCCCAAATTCCTTTTCAACTTCTTCTTTGGGAGATCCATAGAATCTGCAGAACTGCAGCCAGAGTTTGTCCCATGTCTTGTTGTGAAGAAGACGGCTGCATTCAAAAACCACTTCAGGTCCGCCCATCAAAACAGACAAGTGTGATGCGCCAATGTCATTCTCATTCAGTTGATACACTTTGCAGGTTTTCGGATCGTATCCGAAGGCACCGCTTTTACCGGAGAAGAATCCATAGGGCATTTCACTAAAGCTGTTCACACCTGCCATAATCCTGTCACGGTACCGAGCATCGCCGGTACGTTCCCATTCGGTCATCCAGTTGCCTACCAGCGCCAACCAATCAGGACCAACACGAATGTGCGTCGGGTATGTACTCTTGTTCAAGATTTGACGCAGCGGGTCAATCCTGCCTATTGCTTCATTCGAAGCATCCACAACCGCATGCATTAAATCCCCAGTGCGTTCATCAGTAGTCAAATAATAATAGAAACGACCTAAGGCAGCTTGAGAAATACGTACTTCTTTCGCGCCATCTCCCCAATGGATAACATTATGGCGCGAGCCCAATCCTGTAAAACGTCCCAGATGATAAACATCTACTTCACCGGTATGACGAGTCATCGCCTCAGCCATGCGGAAAATATCCTCCCGACCCGTTCGCAAATAACTGTAACCACAACCACATATTGGGCATCAATTCGGTATTGTCCCAGGCAAAGCCGCCCATGTCGTATTTCCAGGTGTGCCTTTGGGGGTCGTAACTATGTTGTATGTCTCCATAATTCCAGAAACCGTACCAATGCCTTTGTTCCACTTCCAATTTACAGTATTTAATAGCCATGTCGAGTTGATCTTCAATCCAGCGTTTTCCTTTTGTGCTGTGGTCAGGCAGGCTCCAAATGCCGAATACCGGGATACGGTGTATGTATTCAGGAGAAGCTGCAAGCAAAGGCGGTTGATATCCGAGCTGCGATATTTCATGCAGTGTGTTATAGGACGGCACCTTGGTCGAGGCATACAACAGTATTTCAGAAGTGCGTGCGATACCGGTTGCTGTGCTGAACCCCGGCTGTACATCTTCGTAACTGGCGATGAGATCATGACCCCAGGCAAGAGTATCGTAGCTTCGCATGTCCATTGCTTCTGCTTCCGGCGACCACAGCCAAGCTTTCAGCTGAGCGGTATCTTTTTTTACGTCTCGAATTTCCAACTCTGACGGAAATGATTGCCAGAAATTACGAACGCATATCGCCAATCCCCCCGATACATCGCCTGCGAAAGCCATTCCTGTAGAACGTTCACCGTATCCAGCATCAATCCATGCGCTTGCATCGTTGGTCCTCTTTTGAACTCTAAATCCATCCGCATTCGATTGTTTCAGCTTGAAGTCGTTCCAGCTTGCCCAATGGTCAATCAGAAATTGTTGTCTCTTTGAAAGAGTTTCGAGTTCGGGAATACGCTCACCGGTAAGCTGTCTGGAATACAACTCTCCTTCATGATCAAGCAGAGACCTCCCGTTGAGCGGCTGGCAAGGTTCAGCCCACAGCCTACCGTTGTCTCCTGAAAAGCGAATGTGCCGGTTGTACAATTGTTCATTGAGGGGAACATTGAACACCAATCCCAAACCACGGATAAAGTCCTTCTGCTGATCGCCGTCATAAATAATCGTATGCACCATGCGAATAGATTGTTGTCCCGCGTAAAAATACATCCGGATAATGAACGGCAGCCAGCTCCGGCTGCCTGATTCCGACACATGCGTGCCTTCGATTCTCACCACTGCCCTGACCGGTCCGTCTTGCTCAACTGTGACTTTTCCGGTATTGCCAATAAACTCTTCTCCAGAAGGTTGGGCGCCATCTTCCCGGCTTGGTCCATTCTGAAGAAGACAAACCAACCTTCCGCCCGTGGAAATTTCCTTGCCACCCATCTTAATATGTCGAATGAGTTGCCTGCCACATTTGGGAATATCGCACTGCAAAACGCCGGCATTCACCACAACATCATTCTTGGTCTCAGTTACTTCGATCTTCGCGTGTGGCGGAGAGACTACGCCTGATTTTTCAGACTCCAATTCAAATGTGCTTCCGGCGTTAGTATCGACCACGGTACACAAGCCCACCCATTTTAGTGAACCGTCAGGCCAATACGCTAACGGCCATGATTGTACCGGCAGTGCCTGCCCCCGGGCATTTTTCAATGAAAACCCGGCTGGAGATTCAATCTTTCCTTCCGGCAGCGGCACTCCCCAACTCACTCCCATAGACAGCGACGGCGGATTTCCGCCAAGCCATGACAACTTGATCGGACCGATGTTCTGAGCGAAAACCGGAATCTGTGTAATACCGCAAACAACTAAGATCCAAACCAATGCTATCTGTTTCTTACTTTCTATATACTGAAAAGGTGAATACATTTGTTGCCTCTACCAGTAGATTTCTATCGAACCGATTTAGTATCTCCTACAGCAAGAAACGATTCGTACACACTTGATTGTCATCGTATTCCCTTATAACCATTAGGCTTCTCTAAAAACAAAGTGAAGATGAAGGTTGCCTTCCACAAAGACCAAACCCTGGAGAAGGTAACCATCTACTTTAAGTTTTTGGAGAAGCCCTAACGTAATAAGACAAATTGCCTAACAATTGAAGTACCATCAACCGTTAGGTGGTAAAAATATACACCACTAGACAGACTGCTTCCGTCAAATTGAACTCTATATGTTCCTCCATTTTCTGTCTCGTTGACGAGTGTACTTTGTTTCTGAGCCAACAAATTATAGATCGATAATTGAACATGTGCAGAAAACGGGATTTCATAAACAATACTCGTCACCGGATTGAAAGGATTTGGATAATTCTGATGCAAGACAATGTTAGCAGGTGTGGTGTTTTCAAGTGCTATGACAAAGGTAGGGTAATCGGTTTCCAAGGCACCAATATCCGGAGCCTTACCTCCGAAAGGAAATCCAATATCCACCCCTGCATCGATTAATTTGCTGCCGGTAGCTGGTTTCATAAAATCAATATCAGGCAGACTGCCATCAGGCTTTCGCAGCGCCATCAATTGGGATTCATCAAGACTAACAAAATCTTGATCGGTAATATTGAGGCCCAAATCAAAAGAGTTATGTGAAAGTGTATTCTTTGAAGTATCTATATATGCGGTGTCAGAACTCCTTGCTTTATAACTTAGGTTGTTCTCTAGGACATGATTGTAACCGAATTCCCATATGCTGCTATCTGCCAGCGGGCTCTCACGGTTAACCATGCTGAAGTTAATATCGTTCTTGTACGCCGTGTTGTTATACCAATAGTTACCATTCAAATGATGGTTGGAGTAGAACCCGTTTGATTTGTTTCCAACTGCTATGCAGAACGTGATTGTATTTCTCGGAACAGGATTTGGTATCTTACTAGCAGGATCATATGCATATCCACCTGCTTTGAATCCGTTCCCGTCACCCAATTTTTGAAAAGAAGTCGAATAGCCGTTATAGAATGACCAGCAGCTATCAAAAACGACTGCCGCACCTGACCGAATGATATCATAACCATCATCACTATTGAACCAGGAACGGCACCCTCGAAAGACATTCCCCGCACCGCTGGATTTCGGATGGCAGCCGAAACCGTCCGTATTGCTGCCAAGTTTGTCTTCAGAAACATTATCCCAGTTTCTATATGAATCACAATTCAAGAACAGATTGTAGCCTCCATCATAGTGTCGTAAGCCTGTCCCCACGTTGTCATGCATACTTATCTGCTCAAAGATGTTGTGATTCCCCTTGCTATAGATGCAGTAGGATTCCGTGTGCGTGGTTATGGTCACCTGCACACCGGTCATCTCCAATCCTTTGATGTGAATATAGCTACCTACCACATATATCCCTACTACTCTCTGGTTGGCCGGTTTTACTGCGGAGAAATCGAGAATAGGTCTTTCTCCAGGATACGCCCAATACTTGATCGTATGACCTTCTGTTCCACTCTTGTCCAAGTAGGTCACGCAGGCAAACAGACTCGACACCACATTTGATATTTGGTCCTGCCGAACCCTGTAGATGCCGCCCCTTACATACACCGTGTCGTCAGGTCTCGCCACCTCCTGTGCTTTTTGCATTGATTCAAGTGGCTGCTCAATTGTCCCGGGATTTGAATCGTTTCCATCAGGAGCAACATAAATCTGTGAAAGAGCAGAAGCACTTGAAATCATGAAAAGAGCGAGAGCATAGACGCTTGGTCGTATCATGTTGGGTCTGTGGATGCTGGGTGTGCTCTTGATGATGCTATCAGCCGGTTTCTTTCTCTTGGATCGGGGTTGAGAGTAATCACTCTCAACCCCTTTTCCAAGAAAACCGGGAGAACAAATGTGGTTACTTGAGGAGCGTCATCTTCTTGAATTCAACAAAACTCCGTCCGCTCGTCCCAGTGGCGCGAATACTATAGAGATACACTCCACTACCCAGCTGAGAAGCATTGAAAATAGCTGAGTGAACTCCCGCTGCCAGATTTCTGTCACTCATTTCAAATACTTTTTGGCCCAGGATGTTGAATACACTCAAAGTCACTTTTGATTGTTCAGGCAATCCGAATTCGATTGTTGTACTCGGATTGAACGGATTCGGATAGTTGTTGCTCAGATAGTATTGCCCCGGAACATTTGAACTATTGGATTCAACATCGGTGATGTTTTTCGACGTAATCAACGCCGATGCACTGTCACCCGGAACATAGAGATACTTCGCGTTCAACATTGAATCCCTTAGTGCGGCAATATACTGAGTTCTATTGGCCAGGTATATTGCTTTCTTCGCGGGGAACCAGTTCAAGTCGCCGAGCGGTAACTTGTCTGTACCGGCTGTCAGCAATGTATCATTCGTATAGGTCAGGTTGAATGGCGGCGGCCAATGGAGAACCGGGTTGCCGCCGGTATAGGTGATAGGCGGCGTAACACGCCAGTTCGGTGCATTTGTCGGTAGTGCCGGACCCCTGAAGCCCGCAACCCATGCCAGCATACTATCGATGTTATCCGGAGGAGTGACGAACTTCGGGTCAAATTGCCAGTAGTTCTTGCCGATTTTGAAGTCGTTATCCGCAATGATCGTGGAATCGACGCCTCTGTTCCACAAGAGACATTGATAGACGGAATCGCCCATATTGTTCTTCCAGAAATTCGTGAACCGGGGATCCAGGTAGAAGAGGTTGAATCCGTTATAGAGTGAAATGGAATCGAGCCTGCCCGATACAAGGTAATGGTACTCCCATGTGGTAAAGTAGGTTTCATACCCGTTCGTATTAGCCTTGCGCCCCGTCCAGCACCAATTGTAATAGATGTTATTTGCCTCCAGGCCAGAGTACCAATGAACTTCATGGCCGGTTGTCTGCATGTTAAGGTATGTATAATGTAATTCTATCATGTTGGATGTGAATTTCTCACCACCATTCCCGAACTCTCTGGCCATATTCACAGAGGTGTTGTTCTCCAGCAGTATATCAGGAACGGCTCCATCAAAACGGTGGGGCATGCCCCCGCTCTGGTTGAACCTGTTTCTAATACCATTGATAAAAATACAGTTGGTAACATGAATTTTCTTTGAAGCTCCGGTACCTTTGATTGCATGACTATCATGGTCGGTGAAGACGCAATTATCAGCAATAATCGAATCACCGGCCGCATTTTCGATTATTTGGATGAGATAATTTCCATCACCCATGGATCCACTAAACAGAACATTCTTTACCGTTATGCTTCCGCCCGCCCTGAGATTGATGAAAGTTCTACCGGTAGTACCGGCGCCCGGTGCCTGCAGAAATACGGGCGGTGTTGCTTGATTGTAAAGCCAGGTATTGTCATTGCCTTGAATTACCAGGGGAAAATTAACAAACAGGGTCCCGTCAAAACCGTAGATCTGTCCGCTTTGTGCCACATACACTGTCTTCGCCGGATCATGCGTTCCATTTGCTAGAGTGTCACCGGCAATTTGAATATTGACGAACTTGGCTGGATCGAGTGTCGTTTGAGCCATGGTTACGCCAAACCAGCCAACGCACACAGACAATATGAAGAGCAGTTTTCTCATGATGATGCTCCTTGAGTTTTGTTGGATTGGTGTATTGTGGAATTGGTGAGGCTGCAATCAACCACGTTATTTCTGCGCTACGTCATCTTTCCCATGCTCACGTTTGGGCAAAAAGGATGACTGTCATCAAAACGAATAACGAACTCCCAGATCTCCTGTCAGACCATAATATTGCACTTCAGACAGTCTTTCCAAAACACTTCTAAATTGACGGTCAGGTCTATCAGTAATATTGTTCACATTCATAAACAATTGAAGTCCTTCTAACCAGGGAAGTTTTTGATAAGCTGTGAAGTCCCATCTGTAATAGGCGTCCGTATATTGATCGAGTTCCTCTTGTCTTATATCTGCACTTCTCAGGACATTGTCCTGGTAGAGAAATGACAATCTGGCGGAGAAATCGCCGATATCATAACCCAATGTCAGGTTCAGGATATCATTTGGCTGATCGATCAACCTGCCGGTTCTGGTTGTATCCACCAGTTTGGATCCGAAGAGGCCGACTTTCACTGACTTTTGATATGGATAGTACGATTCAGAGTTTATGTGGGTATAATTGACGTTCAACACCAGACCGCTTAAGAAGGAGGGGAGATACCAGAAGCGGGTCTGCCAGTCAAATTCAACGCCCCTGACATACGATGATTTTTCCAGATTGATCCATGTACGGACTTCTGTATCAACACTATAGGCGAGCGGCATCCTGTAATGGATCTTTGAAGGGTCTCTGGTCAACAATGTCATAGGGACAATCAAGTTGTGTATTTCTTTATAAAAGAATCCGGCTGTGAACAACCCGATATCATTCTCGTGTACCGACAGGTACACATCGTAATTTTGAGTTATTGCGGGGCTGAGATAGGGATTACCTAACTGCAAGGTTTGTGGAGTCGCTGCTGTGCTGAAATAGATGTACGGAGAGACGGCACGGTAGTCAGGATAGATTATGCTTCGCGTAGTGGCAAGACGAAGGTCCAGCCAATCCGTCGGTCTGACACGAATATGAAATTGCGGGAACCAGGTTCCCACTTTCGTGGAATCCCAGTGAATAGTCTTAAAGTCATATGCCTGGTAACCCAGTATGGTTTGCGTAGCTCTTTCGACCGTGGAATCCGCATCATAGATGTATTGATACCTTTCGTATCGTATCCCCGGCAGAAGCGTGATAAATGTGCCCAGATTTATTTCAGACATCACATAGAAAGCGCCGAAATGCCGGGTGAAGTCATAATCATATTGGGTGGATGCCTGCGCATTGAAGAAATAGTACGGATAGGATCGCCCGTCGACCGAACTCACAAAGTAGGTGTTCTTTGCCAATTCCTCCAAACGGCGGATTTTGGCAATGGAAAGCTTGTTGTAGAAAACATTGTTACTCACCCCTTCCTTGCCTGCAAGAAAATTGCCTATATCATAGTTCGGATCTCCAAACAGAGACGCATAGACAGCATTGTCATCGCCTATCCCGAGCTCCGGCCAAAGAGAAGTTTTCAAAAGAGGAATAAAGGTAGCTCCGGCGATGTCACTATTCAGACTCAGTCCCGATTGTGTTTCATCATTTGATCTTGTGTTGCGGGTATATTTCCCGCCGAACTTGAGGGTACCCGCCAGGTACTCAGCAAAGTTGAAAGGCACATTAAGATCGATGACAGCCGATTGTGCGGTTTCATCAACATCCCGCTGCAGAGTGTACAATCTCTGCATGATTACAGTAGCTCCGCTGTTGACGTAATACGCGTTCAACAATTCGGTTGGAGTTACTGACAAGTCGTCTTTCAGTGAGTCTCCCCACATATTCTGTCCGCCTGTCCTGGGGCCGATCTCCATCCTCAAATCGCCGGGATAGCGTTGCTTTGTAATTGAATTGGAAAGTGAAACATTCATGTTGACACCGAAGAATTCAAATTCACCCTGAAGCGCATTACCGATTACCGTATTTGTAAACTCATTGTCCGCTGCGTAACCACTCCAGTTGTAGTTTGTCAGCGTCAGGCTGTTTTGCTGTACAATCTCATGATTGTTGATGCTGCTGATGAAGTTGTTCAGCATGAGCGAACCAAATGGTAACCGGTAATCCAGAACCAGGCTGCCGCCCGCTCTCTTTCTGTCGGTCACATTGTCACTTATATCGACATTGTTCAGGAACATCTTCAACAATCCGCCCTGTATTTCGGACTGTGCATTGGTAAAGTATGCGGCACTCATCCTATCGGAGCTTCTATTATATCTGTCCAGAGAACCTGACGCCTGGACGCCTAACTCGTCGTCAAAAAACCGCGCACTGATCAGACCATTAGCTCTGTAATTGCCATAAGTTTTTGCCAATGATCCATACCCCCCTTGAATTGATAAACTACTATGCAATTCCTCTTTGGCTTTACCTATTTTAAGGTCAATCGTCCCACCCACCGCATCTGCGTCCATATCCGCCGTGAGTGCTTTTCTCACTTCAATCCCGGAAAGGATATTCGGATCTATCATGTTCAGGTCCACACTACGATCGTCACGATCTGTAGATTGCATGCGTACCCCACTGACCATCATGATATTGTATTGCGGCGACATTCCACGGATAGTTACCTTCTGCCCTTCACCACCGCTTCTTATAAGTGATATTCCCGGTAAGCGTGCAATAGATTCTGCTGCATTAGCATCTGGAATCTCACGAATGCGGTCAGCCGATACAACATTTGCAATTGTATTTGAAGCCAACTGCTGGTTAATCGCCTGCATTTGACCTTGAGCTTGGGCGGTGATAGTCACCGTCTCACCGGTTATAGCTGTCGGCTCCAAGTAAACATCTTGTTGAAGTATTTCGCCTTCCTTAATATCAATCTTGACTGCAGTCTTCTTGTAACCCACATACGAGACCGACAATGTTTGAGGACCCACAGGGACATAATGGATCACATAGTTTCCATACATGTCTGCAGAAGCACCTAAACTGGTCCCCAGTACAACAATGTTGGCACCCGGCAATTCATCCTTTGTATCTCGATCGTATACTTTCCCTTTGACGTCGCCTGAATTTGCAGCCATGATTGACTGGGTAATAAACAACAGGGCTGCGCAGCAACGAAAAACGGGTGTTCCGAGAAGCCTGCGACGAGAATAGAGCATAGGTCTCTCCCTTTCCAAATGGCTATCTTGACCTCACACTAGTGCGCATCTTAGAAGACTCTTGCTGGCGCATGTGTGCTGAGTCGTTCGAAGAGTCCGTTGGATTCCACGGAGTCTGACGACCAGAATCAACAATTCGGCGAAAACAGTCCACCCTGGCGAGTCGATGTAGCATGACGAATCCCTTTTTCGGGATCCCCTGCCATAGAGAGTTAGAAGATCACACCGAGAATTGAACTGGGATTCACTTAGCGATTCATTGTGATTGAGATCTGAATCCCATGGAGATTGCGATGCACCATGTCAGCACGCAAGCCTTTTTCACGAATTCAAAATCATCTTCCGCTTCAGTCCATGTGGAACACTTCTTCCAACGGCTGAGAAACGGGCGAGAAGTCGGTGTTGGTCTCCATGATGTCCGCCATAAATTCCCACCACCTGCGAACCACGGGATTCTTACCTAGATCCTGAGAAGACTTCTCCCCATCCTGGCTTTGAACGGCAAAAAGAGTATCGCTCCCCGTGTCGAGATAGATGGTGTAGTCTTTGATTCCCGATGCAGTCAGAACCGATTTCAGCTCAGGCCAGATCGCGTTGTGCCTGCGAATGTACTCTTCTCTGCAGCCGCTTTTCAATTTCATCGTAAAGGCAAATCTCTTCACGGGCGGTGACGGTCCTCAGGCCAGTAGTGTCTCAAGGAATTTCATCGAAGTCGTCTGTCATCACGGTCGGGAAATTGAAACCATCCAGACTCCTGCCTCAACAGACGAACCGGATTCCTTCCTCGCTAATTTTTTTCAGGAGCGGATAGCTGGTCTTGCCGCCGGCGGCGTTGAGCAGGATGCCGTTGGCGTGAATGTCGTAGAGAAACTCGAGTTTTGGGACTGCTTCAGGATGTCTTCTTTGCCGCCAGATGCGAGGATTTAGAACGAGCAAAACGACTTTTGGGTTCGATTGCCCGCCGCGCTCTGGCGTGAGAATGTGCTCTCGTTGCATCCTCTTGGCTTCCGCTCTACCGCGTTACAAAGTGGTTCTTGTGGCTTCGCCGCCTTGGTCACAGAGGCTTCCTAAATCGGTTACTTAAACGATTACGCAATCGATGCCGTAATATATTGCATCCTTTTTCGTTTGTCAAGAGGCCGAATTGACTATCCAGAGAGCCGTGGCTATATTGGGGCATCAAGCCATGTGCCTGACCTGTACTGAGGATTCTGGCAACATCTATTTCGGAGGGCTCCCCCACAAGGGTAGCTACGGCTCATCGAGGGGACTTCGGACAAGGAGGAATCAATGTTTTCAAAAATCAGACGACTGGTAATGAAACCGTTCACTGTGTGCCCCCGAACTGGTAGAATAACCGGACTTGAAATAGAAAAAAGAAAATCTGTGTGGCTTTGGATTGTTGTTGGTCTGGCCTCTGCCATTTGGGTTCTCATCCGTGTTGTACCCAAGCCCAGCCGTGCGACTTATCCTTGCCAAAGGGTGGCTCAGCCGCTGGCCGCCGGCTTTGTTGCCTGGTTGTTGGGATTGGCCGGATCCACCTTGATCATTGGCCGGGCCCGTCGTCTGTTTCAAAAACAACGGTACGTAGTGGGGGCGATCTGTCTTACAGCGGCGGTCTTGCTTTGCTTTGGCACCTTGAGTGATACACGTGATGTTGCCGCGTCAGCCGAAATCTTTGTCCCCACCGATCCGGCTAACAGTCCTGTAGGTACCGGCAAAGGGATTCATCCCGGACGCGTCGTGTGGGTCTATGACAGCCTGCTCAGTGATCAAGGCAGCACAAGTGGTTGGTGGTGGGAGGATCGACGCACTGATCCAGAGGTAGCTCAGCGGATGATGACGCAGGCGCTGCTCAACCTCACCGGCATTGACAATTCGGCTGCGGCATGGGATTCCCTCTTCAAGTACTTTAACCGAACGCGTTACGGCCAAAACGATGTGGGCTACCAGGCTGGTGACAAGATCGCCATCAAGGTCAACAACATTTTCTCCCGTTCCTACGTATGGACCACCAGCCAGGACGGCCGGCCCTGTCCGCAAATGGTTCATGCCCTGCTCTGGCAACTGGTGAACAAAGCCGGCGTTCCTGAAGCAGACATCACCATCTATGACTGCGTCTTCTATCATGGCGACCCGGTTTACAGTTACAACCACAAAGACTTTCCAAGCGTGCGCTGGGCTGAAGGCGATGCTACGGATCGCAGTGGATATGAATCCGGTCCTGGTAGTGATCCTGGTACCCGGGAAAAGGTAGTGCCCGATACTAACTGTGTGGTCCATTATGGCGATCCGGGCATCGTTCCCGGCAGCGGTACAGTCTGCCTGCCCACGGTTGTCTCAGAGGCCAAGTATCTCATCAACGTCGCGTTGGCGCGCCCCCATGAACTGGCAGGCATCACCTGCTGCGCAAAGAACTTCTTCGGCTCGGTCTGGCATCCCAATCCTCCCCCGGGGAACGATTATTATTACCATGGCTGGTGCCCGTTCTTTATGCATAAGGCAGTCGCCGCCCTCAATTTCTCCGCCGACATTCCCATGCGCTCCATGGGATCCTACAATGCCCTGGTCGATCTCATGGGCCACAAAGACCTGGGCGGCAAGACCTTTCTGTTCATAGGTGAATGTATTCGCCCTAAGTACTGGTCGGCTCCACCCTTCAATCGCCGACCCGCATCGAGTTTGTTCATGAGCCAGGATATAGTCGCCATTGAGTCGGTCCTGCTGGACTTTTTGCAGTCTGCGGGAGTCGTGCCCGCAGGTACGCCTGAGAATTATCTCCACGAAGCGGCCCAGGCCGACAATCCGCCTTCGGGCACTGTCTACGACCCGGAAAACGACGGCATCCCCTTGAAGAGCCTGGGCGTACATGAGCACTGGAACAACTCTACGGACAAGCAGTACAGCCGCAATCTGGGTATCGGTGAAGGTATTGAGCTGATCAAAATATTGAATCCTACCCCAACTGCTGTTGAGCCTAGCAATGGTGATATCCCAGCCACTTTCACGCTTTTTGCGAACTATCCCAATCCCTTTAATCCATCAACCACCATTTGCTACTCACTACCGACTGCTGCCGATATCAGGTTGAACATCTACAATGTGACGGGAGAAAAGGTGCGTACGCTCATCAATCAGCATCAATCTGCAGGCACCTTTCATATTAGTTGGAATGGGCGCAATGATAACGACGTACGTGTAGCTTCCGGTATCTTTATATACAGAATGGAAAGAATTACAGGCAGAGAAACAGACAGCCAATCACATCAAATGTTGCTGCTCAAATGACAAGGTAGCTGTCGTGGGCGGGTCCCATCACTACTTGTCCCTCGTCAAGATGTCACCCAGGTTCGAATTGGCGAATTGGCACTGAATTCGATACTTTGTCCTGTCCCGAAACCAATGATGAAACCCCTAGATGCTCAGATCTTTCCTGTCGTATTGCCTTCTTTTCTTAAAGATCAGAAACCAACTTCATTGGGAGATCCTTTGTCGAGGCGGCGATAACTTGAATTTCATACTGGAATCTTAGTCCAACCCACGCACCCGCGCAGGGGATCTCGTGATTCACGATGGCATTTTGCCCCGGACGGGATTTTGAAGAGAGACAGCTCACCGCAGGGCCTCGTCTGATTTTATGGCGTAGTCGCATACAGCTGATTGTTGTCTGTTGCCTGTGAATCAGATATTCTGTAAGTACATCACACCAACAGACTTCGCGATTCAGGCGGACAAAAGAGCAACCGAGGTGCTTCATTACTATGGGCATTGATATAGGAAATTGTCAATTTGCGCCCAACAGCGGTATGCAGCGGACGCGCCACAAGAATGGCGCCATAGAATTTCAACGTTAAGTGGCAAACGCGATCTGTTCCAACATATCAATTCGCACATGACTAGTACTAGGCTTCTTGGACTCTTCCGTCTGTTTCGTTTTGAGCTTCCGTTTTCGGCCGGCGTTTGCGTCGTCTTGGGTCAGTTCCTTGCATTCGATTCAATCCCGCCGCCTCAAGAGATCGTGCTGGGTTTTTTGAGCGTGTTCTTCATTTCAGCCACAGCACTCATACTTAACGACTACTTCGACCTGGAGATAGACCGAATCAACGCGCCACACAGACCAATCCCCTCGGACTTGCCTTTGTGGATCTGGCTGATGAACTGGAGAGTATACTCGGCATGCGTGTCGACCTCGTCTCTGGCGGAGCCCTGAACCAGAGAGGCTACGATTCCATGTCCGCGGATTTTCGCTATGTCTAGGCGCAACGCGCAACTCCTTATTCCATATTGAAATCGGTCCAATAAACGTGGTTCTTGTCGCATGTCCATTCTAGAGAAAAACATTGAATCTATTGAAGTTCTCGCAGCTCAGAAGGAGAAAGAAAACTATCGATTTAGAATTCTGCTTAAACAACGTGATTCAACGCGAATCGATCGACTTGCCCATCGTATCAATTCAGAGGTTGTAAATGAGATTGACTGCACTGCATGTGGGAACTGCTGTGTCACGCTGAGACCGGTCGTTACTGACAAAGAGATCGCAAAATTATCCAGACTGCTAAACATATCAAAGGAGCTCTTTGCTGACCAGTACACCGAACATGTTGCAGACGAGAACGTGAGGATGCTCAAGGATACTCCTTGCACCTTCCTCGCCAATAAGAAGTGTACAGTGTACGACGCCAGGCCTCATGATTGCCGATCTTTTCCACACATCGAAAAAGACGGCTTCACATTCAGAACACTGGAGATGGTTGAGAACTGTGGAATTTGTCCAATCATCTATAACGTGCTGGAGCGATTGAAGAAAGAGTTGCATTTTCGTTAGCACATCGGAGGACATACTTCCAGTTTGCGGACGCCTCCCCGGTAGGTGTGATTGAGGCGAGCCCTGAGGGCTGCCACACTGCGGCTCGATGGGATCCCCGGGGGGTGTAGCTCTTCAATATTCCATCCGCGTCCAACATAGCGAATCCGAGCGACTTTCGCTACTTTGAATTGTGTATCAACCAACCGGACAGAAGCCCAGATGCTCAGTTCCTTCCTCTCGTTTTGTCTCCGATTCTTCAGATCACGGATTCAGCTTCAGCTGGAGATCATCTTCCTCCGAAAACAGCTCGAAATACTCGCTCGCACGTCCCTGAGACCCCGACTGCGATCCTCCGACAGATTCTTCTTCAGCACCATGACCAATGTTTTCGGCTCTTGGAAGGAGACGCTGCTGGTCATCAAGCCGGAAACGGTCATCCGGTGGCACCGGCAAAGCTTCAGATTGCTTTGGAAATGGAAAAGCCGATCAGAAGCGGGCAGACCGAAGATCCCGCAGGCCCAGATCAACCTGATCAAGCAGATGGCAAACGAGAATCCCCTCTGGGGCGCCCCCCGGATTCACGGAGAGTTGCTCAAGCCCGGGTTTGATATCTCAGAAGCCACAGTACAACGATACATGCCCAAGAGACAGCATAGAACCACCCGGCAACGTTGGAAAATCTTCTTGAAGAACCATTCATCACAAATCGTATCAGTTGATTTCCTCGTCGTCCCCACAATCACCTTCCGGTTGTTCTACGTTCTGGTCTTCCTATCACACGACAGGCGAAGAATCATCCATTTCAACGTCACGGCCAATCCCACCGCTCACTGGTGTGCTCAGCAGTTGCGCAACATCTTCTGTGATCATGAGCCACCAAGATTTCTTCTGCGGGATCGTGATGCGAAGTTCGGCGAGATGTTCACCGAGATTGTGACCGCGCTTGGTATCGACCCACTGTTGACAGCCTACAGGTCGTCGTGGCAAAATGGATACGCGGAACGACTAATCGGGAGCATAAGGCGCGAATGTCTCGACCACTTGATTATTCTGAATGAAACACACCTGCGTGAGATTGTGCAGGAATACGTCCGCTACTACAACACGCAACGAACCCACCTGGGGATCGCCAAGGACTCACCTGAGCCGCGGGAGGTTCAAACCGAAGGGGAGATTGAGAAGATTCCTGTGGTGGGCGGACTGCATCACTATTACTTCCGACGGGCCGCGTAAGGAACACTCACGAACTGATTACTGCGATGTTGCCCGCGTGGGCTGTGGGGGGATCTACGTCCTTCCTTCGGAAGAAACCGTCCCTCAAGCAAGAATCTCAACTCCCTTCCCTACTCTGCTGGAAGACAACCCTCTTGAATTCTGTTTACTCCGCTTGAGGACTTCGCTCAACTGAGAGATCGCGGGAGTATTCCGCGTCGGATGGAATATTGACGAAGGAAACGGCTGTGTAGATGGTGGACATGATTCTGTCGTCCACATTGGGACAGCTCAAACCGTCGTGAGGTTTGATTAGGAAGTATCCAACCATTGAGATCATTCTAAGCGAAAGACCGCTTTCGAAATCTCGGGTTGGATTGCTCCGGCGTTTGAGAGAAGATTAGCAGCGAATTCCGCGATCAAGTCTCAAGACTGACCTTCCAATGGCGAGCTACGCTGTTCTGTGTTCCTTGAACTAACCACTTGACATTGTGCTTGATAAGTGGTAATATCACTACCACAATTCGCGCTGAACGTAAAATTGATCCTGTGCGACATCAGCTTGCCGCACAAAACAATGATGCTGTGGCAATTTGAATATCACCTGACGAACCGAACATGAAATGAAAGCAGAGGCATTCTTTTCCAGCCATCCGGTCTTCTCGTTTGCAGAGGCCGTGGCCACCCTGGCCCCCAAAAAGGATCGGCGTGGGATGGTGGATCGCCTGAAACATCATGTGAAGAACCACACGCTGAAACAGGTTGCCCGAGGTGTGTACGCCGTCGTTCCACCAGGAGACGACACTGGGAAGTTCCGGCCGGATCCCTTCCTTGTGGGTGTAGCACTTCGTCCCGATGCAGTGTTCTCCCACCACAGCGCGCTTGAGCTTCTTGGGGCTTCACATTCAGCATGGAATAGCGTCACCCTCTTCTCAGCGAGACGAAGGACGAGTCTCACGGCTGATGGGATGAAGTTCTCCGTCTTCCAGAATCCTCAACAAATGAATGTCTCGGGCGAAACAACGCTCGGAACACGCAGGGTGGAGAGACGGGGCAGGTTTCTGGTGGTCACTGGTCCGGAACGGACTCTCGTGGAGGGATTCCGACGCCCTGAATTGGTCGGAGGATTTGAGGAACTTGTTACTTCAGCCGCTGGCTTTGCGGTGCTTGATGTCAAGCTTCTCCTGGGAATACTTGAACGGTACCGAACATCTAGGCTCTGGTCGGCGGTGGGTTGGTTTCTCGAACGGTTCCGAAACGATTTTCATGTGAAAGACGACGTTCTCATGCGATGTGAACGGCAGAGGCCGGGTGCGGCTCAGTATCTTCAGCGAGACTCGCGGGGCGGCATACTCTTGAGGCGATGGAACCTAATAGTGCCTCAGTCTCTGACGAAGGCAGTGGAGCCGAATGAAGCTCAGTCTTGAATTCCTTGAGCGTTGCTCTGCCGAGACTGGCTTCCAAGTGGCAGCGCTGGAGAAGGTCACCAGGATGGGAGAAATAGCTGGCCACATTGCACGTCATCCAACGCTGGGTGAGGTTCTGGCACTCAAGGGTGGCACTGCACTCAACTTGTGTTTGGGTGCCCCTACACGACTCTCCGTCGATCTTGACTTCAACTACATTGGAAGCGAAACGCGTGAGGGAATGCTGGTCGAACGGCCGAAAGTCCGTAAGGCAATTCTCACGCTCGCTGGCCGACTGGGATATCGCGCGCAGGAATCGGCAGAAGCATTTTCCGGAGGGAAGATCTACCTATCCTACCGATCAGTCTTGGGACCCCAAGACAGGATCGAGATCGATTTGAATTTCGTGTTCCGAATTCCTTTTTCCGGAACTCTCGTGCAACGCCTATGGCAGCCGGATGCCCTTGATCAACCCGATGTCCGAATCGTTGGAGTTACGGAACTTCTGATCGGCAAGCTCTTGGCGCTGCTGGATCGTGGAGCCGCTCGAGATGTGTGGGATGTGGCAAACCTCCCGAAAGCAGCACTACAAGTCGTAAAGTCGGACGAATTCCGTCGGCATTTCATCGCATTCTCCGCGACGCTCCCACATCCACTGACAACGTATACACAACGCCGGCTCGAGAACCTTGCGACCAACCAAGCACTGACTCAACAACTGCTTCCGATGCTCATCAGGAATGAAGCTCCCGATTTGAGCACACTTGTTCCACGGGCTTGGGACGTAATTGCAGATCTCATCAAGGTTGATCCCGATGAATCCGAGTACATTGCTTCAATTGAACGAGGTGAAATCCGGGTTGAGCTGCTCTTTCCTGACGACCCTCACAAAGCAGAGCTCATTGCACGGCACCCTGCGATTCAATGGAAAATCAAGAATGTTCGTGACAGACGCGAGCGACAACGCGGGTTGTAGGTGTAGCAAATAGCGGGGGCAGGAACACTTCTAGACTTACAACTTTCGAGCCGATTGTCGAGGTGGCGATAACCTAGTCTTTGCAGGAATATCGCTACCTACAGCTCAACATCCTCTTCACTCATCTTGGTAAGACGGGCTTCCGTTTCTGCCCGGGTCTTCCGATTCATAGCGGTGTCTTGAACCAGGTTCTGCGCATCCGCGCGGGTCACTTGAATTCCCCAACCAACCGCCGGAAATCCTCATCTTCTCGGTATTCGTTGAAGTCCGGGTCATTAGTGATCGAGCCATGGAAAACCTTGCCACCCTCAAAGGCTAACTTCAGACACTGAAGCATTTCGCTCTTCTCTCCAAGCGCAGCGAGTGTGCACGCAGCGTTGTAGTGTGCGTGGCTGTCTGTCGGGTCGGAATTGCGTATCTTCCCCACTTCAGCCAAGGCCTTCTCGCGCTCGCCCAGCCGGGCGTACGCGTTTGCCACCCTGCTCCGCGTAATGGTATCATCGGGATTCAGCTCGAGCTTCCGGATCCCGATTTCGAGAGATTTGCGCCGTGCGGCGTCCGACGAGGCATAGTTACCCATTTCCCGATATACCATGTCCAGATGGACCCAGGGTTCTTCGCTGTAGGGTTTCAGTTCACTGGCCCGCACAAAGCAGCTAATTGCGGCATCATGCTCTCCTGTTCGATCGAACACCATACCCAGCCAGAGGAAGCCTTCGTAGAAATCCGGTCTTTCCCGGATAATCGATTCGAAGGAACGCTTCGCTTCGTCGAAGCGCCTCTGATGAACGTAGACCGTAGCAAGAGCATGGCGTGCCTCGAATGATCCAGGATCCCGAGCCAGCGACTTTTCACTCACCTCGATAGTCCTACCGAGCCATTTTGGGTCTCCGTCATACCATGCGAAGATGTGGGCACACGCTTGGGCGAGTCCTGAGAGAGCTCCCACAAACCCAGCATCAATCACGAGCGCTCGCTCAAACATCTGCACCGCCTGCTCCGCATTCTTGCGGCCGCGTCGAGAAATGAGATCTTTACCGCGCATGTAGAAGTCATATGCTCTCAGGTCATCTGTCGGTCTCTTTGCAAGTGCAGCTTCTTCGGTTTCGGTGAGCGAAAGGCGCAATGCCTCCACAATCTTTCGAGCAACGTCCTCCTGAACATCCAGAATATCTTCTAGCAGCCTGTCAAATCGCTCCGCCCAGATTTGGTACCCCGTGCGCACATCAGACAACTGGGCCGTGATACGGATCCGATTCCCGGCTTTGCGCACGCTTCCTTCTAGGACATGACTTGTACGAAGCGCCTCTCCCAGCTTCCGGGTGTTGATGTCCTTGTTGCGAAATGGCAGGACGTCGCTGCGGGGTACGACCTTGAGGCTCGTGATCCTTGAAAGATCCGTGATGATGTCTTCAGTGATGCCGGCGCAGAAATAATCGGTGTCACGTTCGGAGCTCATGTTCTCGAAGTAAAGAACGGCGATACTCTTTTCCGCTACGGGGTTGGCGACGGGAGCCTGTGATCCTTTTAGCTCCCCAACAAGTGTCCCCGCTGAAGGGATCCTCTTGGCGGGATCTTTTTCGAGGAGCTTGGACACCAGAATCTGTAGGCGGTCTGGGATATCGGGGCGATGCTGCTGGAGGGGAGGTGGTGTACTGTTCAGGATTTCGTACATGAGTGCGGCTTCGTGTTCTCCGTGGAAAGGGAGAGTGCCAGAAAGCATTTCGTACAGGAGCACGCCGACCGACCAGAGATCCGTTCGCTGATCTACTTCTTCTCCCCGGACCTGCTCAGGCGACATATAGGCAAACGTCCCGAGTGTTGATCCAGATTTCGTCAGTCCGGTCAGTCCGGCGAGTTTTGCCAGTCCGAAATCGAGGATCTTCGCAGTCCCGTCAGTGCCAAGAAGGATATTTGCAGGTTTGATGTCCCGGTGAACGATCCCTCTTGCGTGAGCGCTTGCCAGTCCTTGTGTGACCTGAAGTGCAAGAGCCAGGACATCCTCAATCCTCATAGGACCCCCCGCGATTTTCTCCTTCAGCGTCTCCCCCTCGTAGAGGTCCATGACAATGAACATTGTGCCGTCATCGGTCCGGTCGACATCGTGGATGGTGCAGATGTTGTTGTGCTGCAGGGCTGACGCTGCCTGGGCTTCAGTAATAAATCGCTCTCTGGCCACGCTGTCTTTCGTAAGGTCAGGAGGGAGGAATTTGAGTGCAACGGCGCGCTTGAGGCGGGTGTCCTCGGCTTTGTATACAACGCCCATGCCGCCTTCGCCAAGCTTCTCGAGGATCTTGTAGTGGGAAACAGTCTTGGCGATCATGTGGATCTCCACCTGCGTGAATGATCCCGACGGTACGAAGAATCAGCAGTACGGCGGCAATATAGGGGAGAGGAGTGCGAGAGTCAACTATAGAAAAGAAGGTCAAGAGCACAGAAGGTCAAGAGCACTGAACGATCGTGTATTGTTAAAACAACACCCTTGAACAACAACCCTCTCCAGGGAGCTTCACAACCGGAACAATCCACGATGGTCGATGGACGCTCAACAATCCACAGCCGGCGGCAAAGAAAAGGATGTCGAGGCGTCGAAGAGATGAGTGTTGGAGGGTAATATCTGGTGAAGGAGGACTTCAGCGGAGTACTTCGATCGACGCAATAGCAGGCATCCTTTCTGACACATTCTCGGCCAACCGAGAAAAGCAGAAGCAGTGGTCTGCCTTTGTAAGACTCCAAAGTAGCGGGGGCCCGCTCTCCCCTCTTTGCGCAACACTGCAGGGTCTTCGAGAGGCTCATTCACCCATGAACAGTCAAAGCTGCAATAACCTCTTTTTTTGTGCGGGAATCTCAGCCCAACCCACTCACCCGCATAGGGGATTTCGTGATCTATGGTGGAGTTCTGCCCCGGATGGAATTTGTAGAGGGACAGGGAGGAATTTCAGAGCAACGAAGCGGCCGACCTTGGGGTCCTGGTTCTATCCCAGACCCGTCCCCGTAAAAAGAAGGAACGCACTGAGGATGATGAGGATAATGGAGGTGCTCCATCCGACGATGTTCTGGAGGCGATTGTTCGTGTAGTTCTCCATGACTTCTGTCTTGTTGACAATGATCATCATGCAGATGAGCACCATCGGGAGGAGAATCGCGTTCAAGACCTGTGTCCAGATGGTAATGGTGATCAGCGGCGCATTCGGGAAAAGTATAATCACCACGCCGATCAGGATAATCAGCGTGAACAGCACGTAGAACTGCGGCGCCTCACTGAAACGCTTGTCAATTCCCGCCTCAAACCCGAAGGCTTCACAAACATAGAACGCCGTCGCAAGAGGAAGGATCGTTGCAGAGAACACCGACGCGACAAAGAGCCCAAAGGCGAACAACTGTGCGGCGGCGGCACCTGCCAGCGGACCCAGCGCCATCGCGGCGTCTTTTGCCTCCTCAATTCTGATGCCATTGACGTGCAGTGTAGCTGCGCAGGACACCACGATGAAAAACGCGACGACCACCGTGGCGATGCACCCCAACACCACATCCCAGAAGGTAAAGCGATAGTCGGCGACCTTGATCCCCTTTTCGATCACCGAGGACTGCATGTAAAACTGCATCCATGGGGCAACCGTCGTACCGACGAGCCCCAGGATCGTGGCGATCGTGGATGTATCCCATGTGACTTCCGGATGGATCATCGCATGTCCAATCGCGCCCCAATCGGGTTTTGCCATGAACGCGGAGAGCACGTAGGAGAGGAGGAAGACACTGAAGATCAGAAAGACCTTCTCCGAAAACTTGTAGTTCCCCTTGACCACCAGCACCCAGACCCCGATCGCTGCGATCGGCACGGACACATACTTGCTGACGCCGAGCGCGTTCATGCTTCCCGCGACGCCGGCGAACTCGGTTGCGGTGTTGCCGATATCCGCGACGAGCAAGAAGATGAATATGTAGAACGTCACTCTGACGCCGAAGTTCTCGCGGATGAGATCGGCCAGCCCTTTCCCCGTGACGATCCCCATGCGCGCATTCATTTCCTGGACGGCGAGCAGGGCGATGAAGGAGGGGATCAGCGTCCAGAGGAGATTGTACCCATACGTTGCTCCCGCAACCGAGTATGTGGTGATCCCTCCCGCATCGTTATCCACACTCCCGGTAATGATTCCGGGGCCCACGAGGCCCAGGAAGACCACGAGATTGCGGAACGCCGGATGCTCTTTGAGCAGACGAAGAATCTTCATCTCAGCCTTTGGACTCCTCACGAACTTCAGGGAAGACCGCTTCCAGTGTATCGCGCAGCGAGACGATCCCACGCATCGTTCCATCCTCGTCGATCACCGGGATGGCGTCAAAATTGTATTTGAAAAAGATCCGTGCGGCCCGTTTGATGCTGGTCTCCGCTGTGACGGCAATCGGATGCTCCTGCATCAGATCCGCCAGAATCATTTCGGGCTCCGCAGAGATCATATACCGGAGCGTCACCACACCGCGCAACCGATCGTCCTCCCCCACAACGTACACATAATAAATGAGGTCCGTATCCTCAGCCCTGGCCCGGAGGATCTCAAGCGCCTCACGAACCTTTGTCGACGGTTTTGCGGAGATGAAGTCGGTGTTCATGATGCTGCCGACACTCGTCGGAGAGAGCCGGGAGAGCTCTTTGATCTCCGCCACTGTCTCGGCGGAAAACATGGCCATGAGTGTGGCGCGGTGCTCCGGGGAAAGGTTGTCCAGCAGATCCACAACCTTGTCGGTCTCCATCTCTTGGACCATGTGCGTGAGCGCCCCTTGGTCGATGGATTCAGCGACGCGGACCCTCAACGTGAGTGGCATTTCAGTCAGGGTGGCAGCCGCGGTCGCGGGGTCGAGCGACTCGAACAAACTGTTCCGTTCGTCGGCGCCGAGGTCTTCCAGGATGTCGGCAAGATCCGCCGGGTGCATCTCCGAGAGCTTTGACGAGTCGGTCGTCAGCTGGAGAGATCCGTAGACGTTTGTTGTCGTGGCAGCCTGCACATGTTTCCAGGGGACATAGACATCCTTCATCTCCCTGTCCAGCACCCATTGGACAACGGCGTTGATCATCCTGCCCCAGCCTAGCCGCCGCAAGAGCCCCTTGATCCCGATGTCGATGTGGACCAGCCAGAGGTTGGAGCGTTCCTTTGTGGTCAGTTCCACGAGCAGGTGGAGGTCATTAACACGCACGACTTTATGTCCTGACGTGGAAATCAGCTGGCGGTCAAGGAAACTCTTCTTCAGAAGGATGTCACTCTCGGCAGGACGGGCTGTGCCATTCTCCGCAGGGACGGAGTGTTCGACGGTGACCGTTTTGCCGGCCCCAGGCCAGAGGACGCAACTCCATGGGATATACAGCGGTACAGAGTGGAACGGCTTCTTCACCAGAAGGCCGGTTACTCGGGGATACACTTTTTCAGGGGAAGCCGTCAGATCGACCAGGCTACCAATGTGTTTGTCTCCGGGAAAACCACGCACATGGCGTCCGAGCAGCTCGGAGAGATAAGTGAACCTGAAACTCTCCTGAGGCACTGTCGGGATTTGAGCTCGTGCGATGGGATTCTGTGGTGGGGACATGCGTGTGCGTCCGATAGACGAGTCATTGTGTCCGATAACGTATGATAGGCAAGTGGAGCGAGAGTATCAATCGCAAAACCAATGCCACAAACAGAAATACGAGACCCGCCAGCTCAGAGCGTACTCTGTTGCCTACCGCCCCCCCATTTCTGGATGAAAAGGTATTATGCGGACCGTGGAAAACTTGGGGCACGGCAAGAATTGCAACACATTCCTGGAGGCCGATGCCATTCGGCTCGGGCCGCGTGCTTGCACATAGCAGGCCTGCGCATCAGCCACCGCCGTCCTTCTCAGTGCACGCTAGTCCCGTCATCGGATTCTCTTCTCAAGCCTTTTGAGCAGGTAGTAGTTGGCAAATCCGATCACTGCCATTGCCAACAGGAAAACCGGATATGCGACCCTCCAGTGCTCAGGTCCGGTCATCATAGACCATTCTGACATCCCGCCGATCCCAGCTAGGAGTGTCAGAGGCATAAAGATGGTGGTGATAAAAGTCAGCCGTCTCACTGTCACGTTTGTCTCGTTGGCCGCTTTGGCCATCTGGTTGTTCAGCATCGACAGATACATTTCCATGAGGCTGGTGACAATATCTCGGTAAGACTCGGTCAACTCGAAGAACTTTGCTAGATGGTCGTAGATGTCTCGATAGTGGAAAATTGCCTTTTCCGAGATGAAGGGACAGTCTTTGCGACAGATCTTCACGAGGATCTCCCGCTCGTGGAAAAGACTCTTGCGGAGGCTCAACAAGTCTCGACGCATTCGGACCAGGTCTGCGGGGTTGAAGTTTGAAGCGTCAGCCAGCATCGCTTCTTCTACGGCGTCCAGCTCGTCTTCGAGCGCTTCGATCGCCAAAAACTTCTGATCCACGACAGAGTCTAGGATGACGTGCATCAGAAATGCCGGCCCCTGCTGTGCACTCTGGATGTCCATCTCCACGATGTGCTCGATGCCATCCAAAAGTCGGCGATTTTCAGAATTGCGTTGGCTGACGGTGACCAGAAAGTTGTCGCCGACAAAGAGATCGATCTCACCGATCGAGAGTTTTCCATCTGAATAATCAAAGGCGTTGAACAGAAGAAAAGTATTTCGAGGAAAGTCTTCAATCTTGGGAATCTGGTCTTCGTCAAAACAATCCTCGACAGAAAGCGGATGAAGACCTAATGGATCGATGAGGATCGATAGTTCTTCCTTCGTTGGCTGACAGTAATTCAGCCACAGAAAGCCTTCGTCCTTTGCCGCAGCAAGAGCCGCGTCAATGGTTGCCAAGTGCGAGAGTTTTCCCGTCTGAGAGATATGATAGAACCATGATTCGGACATTATTTCCTCCACCGACTCCAAAGACCAGACTGGATATGAGTCTATTATGGTTACGCGCCATCATCGCGAATGCTTTAATGCGGCGACCACGCCCGAAGTCCCGCGCAGACAGAGATTGCGTTTGTTGTGGTATTAGGTATTTCGACTGCAGGCACATTCTCTCACGTCGAATGCTTTGTGAAGAACTTCACGAGAAACGGCAGTTTCGCTAGCTCGTTGATGATCACAGCAAGGATACCCGTTCCAAGACACAAGACGTATTGCCATGGATGCAGCGGGGAAAAATGGAACAACTCGCTAACAGATGGCACGTGTAACGTTATCAACAGCAGGGCTAGCGCGATGACAGTAATGTACCAAAGCGTTTTGTTCGGTATTCTCATGATTGAGAAGATGTTCTTCGTCCAATAACGATTTGAGAATATCATACCGATATTGCCGAGCACGAGATTGATGAATACGAGCGAGTGCGCCTCGCCTTCGCCGAACCCCGACGCAAGCGCCCAGGCGTATAGAGGAACGATAATTGCGAGATGTCCCAATCCCTGGAACAGTCCGATGAAAACCATTCTGGGGCCGAAAAGAGGGTTGCCGACCGGGCGAGGTTTCCTGTCCATGATGTCCTTCTCTTCTTCCTCCATCTCAAAAACCACCGTGCACGAGGGATCAATTATGAGTTCCAGAAACAGGATATGCACGGGCAGCAAAACAATGGGCCAGCCAAAGAGAACCGGGACAAGCGACATTCCGGCTATCGGGATGTGAACAGCAAATATGAACGTCATCGCTTTCTGGAGATTATCGAAGATCCGTCTCCCTAAGCGGGCCGCATTTACTATTGATGAAAAATCATCGTCAAGCAGGACTAGTGCGGCGGATTCTCGCGCGACATCGGTACCCCGCCCCCCCATGGCAATGCCAATGTGGGCAGCTTTGAGCGCCGGGGCGTCGTTCACCCCATCGCCAGTCATTGCCACGACTTCTCCGTTCGCCTTGAGGGCCTGGACTATCCGAAGTTTCTGTTCTGGCACGGCCCGGGCGAAAATGCTGATGTCGCCAATGCGCCTCTTCAATTCCTCATCGTCCAGGGCGTCAAGTTCCTGACCGGTAATGAGGCCGTCTGGGTTGTCGAGGCCGATTGCCTTCGCAATGTTCTTCGCCGTACCCGGATAGTCTCCAGTTATCATGACGACGCGGATACCAGCGCGATTGGCCAACGATACTGCTTGGGAGACGTTTGCCCTGACCGGATCCAAAAGTCCGAGAAGCCCGAGAAAAGTGAAGGGGAAATCGTGCTGACCGACGGGGAGGGAGCCGCGATCAAACTCAGCGGCCGCGACGGCTATGACCCTTAAACCGTCATTTGCCAGGGAATCGATGTCTTTGTGAAATGCTGTCAGCTGATCTTCCGACATGTGGCAGAGATCGGCGATGGCCTCCGGCGCCCCCTTGGCCGCGATGATAAATCTGGTCCCGTCCCTTTGTTCCCACACGCGGCTCATGGCGAGAAGCCGATCAGAAAGAGGATACTCCCGTACAAGCGACCAATCGGCGTGAATGTGCTCCGTGTTCACCAACGTCCTCATCGCCAATTTCTTCACGGCCTTTTCCATAGGATCAAATGGATCGACGGGACTCGCCAGAACAGCATATTCGACGACAGGGTGAAACACATCCGGCAGGCTTTTCTGTCTCTCATCGACGTCGAACATGATGCCATCGACGCTCAAACGGGTCACGGTCATGCGGTTGTGCGTAAGGGTTCCGGTCTTGTCGGAACACAGAACCGTGGCCGCTCCAAGGGTTTCGATCGCTTGAGCCCGACGGGTGAGAACGTTGCGTCGCGAGATGCGCCACGCCCCCAGAGCGAGAAAAACGGTCATAACGACTGGAAACTCCTCCGGAAGGATGGCCATGGCGAGCGAGAGGCCGACGAGAATGCCTTCGATCCAATTGTACCGGGTCAGCCCATATACGATGATCACCACGGCGCAGAGCAGGGCTCCAACAACGGCAAACGTCTTTACTATTTTGCCGGTTTGCTTCTGAAGATAGGTGTCCTCTGTCTCTATCGTCTGCAGGGCCTTCCCGATTTTTCCGATCTCGGTTCTCGACCCGGTCGAAATGACTCGCGCGATGCCCTGTCCGCGTACGATCATACTGCCTGAATATACAACGGGGTTGTCATCGCCACCCGGACCGCCAAGCGGTGACACATTGTCCCAGGCGAGTTTTCTCACAGGCACTGACTCGCCGGTCAGCAGTGATTCGTCGGCGGACAGATTGACGGAATGGAGGACAACAGCATCTGCCGGAACGCGGTCACCCTCGGAGAGGAGGATGATGTCCTCACGTACCACCTCCCGTCCTGCAATACGCGTCTGCACGCCCTCGCGAACGACCAAAGCACGGGGGCTTGAGAGATCGCGAAGCGCATCAAGGGCCCGTTCAGTCTTGTTCTCCTGATAAAGCGTGATGCCGATAATGACGAACACGAACCCGAGGAGCATGAGGGCTTCTTTGACATCCCCCAGGAGAAGATAGAGAATGCCACAGGCGATCAGAAGCAAGAACATTGGCTCCTTGACTATTTCGAGCAATATGGAGAAAACACTCTTCTTCTTCGACTGGGGGAGTTCGTTGAATCCCTCAGCACGACGTCGGTCGGCAACTTCGACGTTCGTGAGTCCGCGAATTGCACTGAAATCAAACGAGCCAGCCATGCCGTTGCCTCCTGTACGGTCTTGATCGCTCAACACTCGTGCGCCGCGTACACATCACGCGCTATCCTTCAGCGCAATTCGTGCAGCATGCAGGCGCCGCACTATCTCCGGCGAATTAGGATATATCCGGTCAAGCTGGGTGAGAAGCTCAATCGCATCTGCGTGCCGCTTTTGGATCTCGTAAATATCAAGTAGAACACGATAGGGATTGTAGTAGGAGTTCATATCGATGGTGCCTTCCGCAATCCTCTGCTTGCACCTCTGTTCGACTTCGGTCGCCATCTCCCCAAACCGGCTTGTTCTACCCAGACGGTGGTACATGAACATAATATCAGAGGCAAGCCCCAGTTCCATCGGACGCACCGCTCGCGGGATCAATTGTTCCATGCGATCCAGCGTAGCTGCACTTTGCACGGAATCCTGGCGGTCATTCGCGTACGAAAGAGCGAGCCGCCAAAACGCCGCCCGATAGTTCAGGAGCATGCGCGACGCATTCTCGTCGAGAAAAACCGTCGGGTCGGAGAGCCCCCGGTACTTGTATCCCAGTTGCGGTGAGCGCGAGAAATCTCGCGCCTCGTGAAATAGAGACTCCTCAAGGACAGCATGGTCAAGGCCAAGCCCGTTCGGCGGCACTCGGCGCGGCTCGAGGCGCCACGCGAATCCACGATACCAAAGGTATTCGTCCAGTCCGATCTTGCTGTCCGGTGAGCAAGTGACGGCGAAATAGATCGGCCGTGTCCAGCGGTTGGTCATGAGTATGTTGAGCATCAGCATGTCCTGAACACGAATCCCCTTTGCAGAGCCTTGTTGTAGAGTATGATTCATCTGCCAGGAGATCTTGCGGGTGTTTGTCGTCGCCGTGTCAGTTATGTTGTACCTGCCGTACACTTCGCCCGGCACATCGAGCGAAACCTCTTGTGGTTCCCATGCCATGGGAACAATGGCGGCAATGCTTGCGTCAGGGATCGAGATCGGTACAGCTCTGGCTTCCGAATAGTACGGCGCATTCTTCATTTGCTGAATGTACCACGGGGTGTTCCCCAGACTTAAATTAACGATCCGGACATCTCGCCGTATTCCTTCAACGTCTTGCACGAACCAGAGCGGAAATGTATCATTGTCACCATTGGTGAAGAGAATCGCATCCTGCTCACATGACTGCAGGATGTTGTACGAGTGGTCCCACGGCATCCAGTCCTGCGACCGATCATGCGATGCATAGTTCGTCTGCAGCATGCGTGCGGGTATACACAGCAACCCCAGAACCAGGAGTGCCGCAGCCGATGCGTGACCGACCACCCTGTTGGGTGTCTGACGGGCTACAAAGCGCAGTGTGCCATCTATGCCGAGACCGATCCATACGGAAAACACAAAGAACGCTCCAGGATAGAAATAGTCGCGTTCACGGGGCTGGGGTTCCTGTTGATTCTGGTAAAATGCCGTCACATATCCCATCAGGAGGAACAGCAGCAGTAGAGCCGCAGCGATCTTCCAGTCCTTGCGGAAGTGATAGAAGATGCCGATAAGTCCGATGAGGAACGGGACGCCAAACAACTGGCCTAACTGCACACCGACATCCTGAACGGTCGAAACGCGACCGACATAGTTCCAGAGCAGATACCGAGTGAACATGTGCCCCATCTGGTAGCGGAGGAGAAAGTCCAGATCACTGCTGTACTGGGTATATACACCCTGCTGGTGATGTTCGGGCGAAAAACGGCGCTTGAACACTGGCCAATCGCCATACTGTTCACGGCTAATATATGTGCTCAGTCCCGAAAACGTCTTTGGGGCATTCTCGTTCATCGGTGGGTCCTGGTTGGCACGGATGACGATGGTGGCGTACACCGTATAGCCCGCTATCGCCAACACAATAGCCCCGGACACAAACTGCACCAACGATTTGCGGCGTTTCCCCGCCCATATCATGATCCCGGTGCCAATCGCCAACAGAACGACGAGCACAATCAACCCGTAGATATTGTTGTCTCCGGCGATGGCGACAAGCAGCTTAGGGAGATACTTCACGATGCCTGGGTAAGAGATGGCGAGAGTCACACCTCCCACGGCCAGAGGAAAGTAGATAGAGTCTCGTGTGAAGACCCGCTTCCGGAAGACGAGAATCCAGAGGAGGCTTACGGCCGCCATGATCGACGTAAACCGGACATCAAAGGCATGAAACTGCTCGTACGTCGGCGGCGTGGTATCCGTCTGCGCGCTCCAGAGGAGAGAACCGGCGATGGCCATGACACCGATGTGCCCAAGGAGCACAAGCGCGCTTTTCCTACACGCGACATCGTTGCGCACATAGGTAACTATCACGACGAGAAAAGCAACGGACGTAATCGCAAGGACGCTCATGAGGTGGACTCCCGCAGAGAGTCCTGTGAGGTACGCAATGAGGAGCAGGATTTTCGCACTATGGCTTCCGTCAGGCGTCTCAAGCCACACCAGAATCAGCCAGAAGATGAATGCGAATATGAACGTGCTTAGCGCGAATACCTCTGCTTCCACGCCGTTAAACCAGAGCGTGTCACAAAAGGAAAACGACAGGGCACCGATCGCGGCTGCCATGGGCCTCGACAATTGCCACACGATTCCCCTGTCATTGGACGAAGGTATTCGCGCAAGCAGTTTCACGAGGGAAAGATAGAGAAACAGTACTGCGAGGGAGGTCGAGAACACCGAGAGAAGGTTCACCCTGAATCCCATACTTTCCGAGAACGGCAGCAGGTAGAACAACCGTCCGAAAAGAAGCGAAAGGGGAGCTCCCGGCGGATGTGGTACCTGGAGCAATCTTGCGGCCGCGGCAATCTCCCCTGCGTCCCAGAAAGACACCGACGGCTGAACAGTAAAGAGATATTGTCCGGCAGAGATGCTGAATACCAGGAATGCAAAGATCCGGTGGATAGTCCTTGATTGCATACCGCTCGACTCCGTTAGCGTGTTTTCAATGAAGGCGCGCCTCACAAGAACCCGGGAAGGACCTCAATTATGTCTCGGGTATTCGCATCCTCCGCCCCTTCTTCCCGGCACCCTGTTCACTCCCGGATCATTCAGGCCCTTCACTCCAGAGCTTCGTCATACAGGAGAATATCCTCATCGTTCTCATTCTGTTGCGTCCCGAACCGATAAGTCACACTCAGCACGAAGACACGTGAATCGCGTATTCCATAGGAATGTTGTACAAGCTCAGGAGATTCCAGATAAAGCTCGTGGCGCATCGTTTGAAAAAGATCGGCGACAGTCAGCGTCGTGGTCAGTCTTCGATTGAAGAGATCTTGCCGAACACCAATATTCACCGCGCCCGTCGGGTCATAACTGCCCTGAGGTGTTAGCCGGGCGGAACGGTAGTTGCCATTCAGCTGGATTCTGGTGCTGGAGCCAATGTCGACATTGCATGACAGAGTGCCGCTCCACGACCACACTGAACGCGTCGACCCATAGCCCAGGTTTCCGGCATCGATCATGTTGTGAAAGCCATTCCAGCTTGCGGTGAGGGAAAAAAGGTCCCGGATCCCTCCCGAAAACACCACTTCCACGCCGGCCGAACGATCCTCGGCAAGGTTTTCTTCGATAGTGACCAGCGTTGAATCGTTCAGCGGCTGCACCACCGACGTGAACCGGTTACTAGTGTATCGATAGTAGAGGCTTGGAACCACACTGAACAGCTCGTGCTCCATCTTGCAGCCGATCTCGTACGAATTGATGTATTCCGGAAGGAGGCGGGGATTGCCGACCGTGACGTTCCGGGGGTCGCGGTACTCTGGAAAGGGATTCAGTTCATCAGCATGCGGCCGGTGTGTTCGCCGGCTATAGTTGAGCTGAAGTTCGAGGGCGGGCAGGACACGATACAACAGGTGGAGACTCGGGTAGAGCGCCGCATAGTTGCTGACCGCCTCGGTCCCCAGCGTGACAAGATTTGAAGTCCGGTACACCTGCTCGCCGCGCAATCCTCCCATCACACTGACCGGTCCGAACGCGCTACGGAATGTTGCGTACAATGCATGGAGCGACTGATCATGAAGAAAACGATGTGTCATGGAGAGATCTAGGACATAGGTTCTCCCCTCACCACCGAAGGATTCCGCGGCAGCGTCGCAATCAAATCCCGTGATCTCAGCCGTGTATCCGGCCTCCAATTGCGACTCCTCTCCGAACGGTCTGACATATTCTGCAGTTAACTCAGTGGAACGCTGGACCTGCATGTTCGTCACCTTCTCTCCCTCAGTCGGCATTCCCAGACCCGCGAAATAGGTCTTTGCAAGGGTTTGCTCCTCTTCACGCTCCTGCGAACTCTGCAATTCAAACCGGATCTCATGGCGCTTATCAGGGAACTTGTGCTCCACCGCCAAGCGCAGGCCCACCTCTTCTTCGGAGCTCTCTTCTCCCGTTGCGCGTTCGGAAAACGCGGCTGCGCCGCTGTCCTCCCGTACGATCGTTGTGAGATCATCCATCGTCATCCGATTTGAAAAATAGTCTCCAGAGAGTGAGGCGGTCGTGCCTGAATTGAACTCGTGCTCGATGCCGAGTGTGCCCATGTGCGAGCGGGGGTTCGCCGATGCGCTTCCCTCCTGGCGGTATGTGCTCGTGACCGCCGTTCCCGGATCCAAAATACGCATATCTGAATTAAACCTGTTCCGGATATCACGACGGAGACTGTAGCCGCAGAAGAGGTTGGTCTCCGCGGGCCGGACATTGAACCGGAAATTTCCACCGTGGCGGGCATCCTTCCCGACGTTTGCAGACAAAGAGCCATTTACACCTTTGTCTGCGTCTTTCTTCAGTTCAATGTTGATTATTCCGGCTGTCCCATCGGGACGATACCGGGCCGAGGGGTTTGTAATCACTTCAATCCGCTCAATGGTGTTGGCAGGCATCTGCTGGATGACCTCCGCGCGGTTTCGCCCCATCAATGGAGAATTCTTACCGTTGATGAGGATGAGCACGTCAGGCGAACCGCGGAGAGAAACATTTCCTTCGAGATCAACCTCCACCGAAGGAATATTCCTCAAGAGATCGCTCGCTGAACCGGACACAGCAGCTATATCTTTATCCACATTGTACACCTTGCGGTCGATGTCCTGAATGATGAGCGATTTCTCTCCCGTCGTGACTACTTCGTTCAAACTGACTGGCTTCTCTGTTAGCTCGACTGTGCCGATATCGAGGGATTGGAGCTGCGGCTCCAGGCGAATATGTGAGAGGATCCTCTGGTCATAGCTGAGGAGGCTGAACCGGAGGAAATAACTGCCGATGGAGATTCCCGCTATTGAAAACCTGCCGCTCCTCCCGGTAGTGGCCCCTGTCACCAAAGAGCTATCGGATGCGCGACACAGGTAGACATTTACAGATTCAAGGGATTTCCTAGTTATCGCGTCCACCACCTTACCGCTGATCTCCTGGGCAACAACTGCAGTAGAACACAACAACAAGCATGAGATCGTGTATATACCCGTGACCTGCCTCATTGAAACTGCCACCTTTCCTTTCCGAGTCTTTCCATTGGAATGGACAACTCCGTACTACCTCCAGTCCCCTCTACTACGGCCAACCACGGTCTCGGGGTGACCTGCCGCCAGCCCCCGGATAGGGTTCACCCCAGTTTGGTCAGGCTTGCGCATTCCCACGGGAAGTCTTCTCACTGAAGGAAGCTTCTCAGGCAAAGCGAGTCTCGAAGGAACGCGATTGGCCGAGAACAGACTCATCAAAAACGTTGATCAGCCGCGGGGCTGGCATTCGTCCCGCCGTGAGCGTCGGATCAATCAGCGTGAACAGGAGGATGGAAGATCGATGATGCCAGAACGGGTGGACAGAGGAACTGAATATCGGCAAATGCTGCCGCAGGCGGGTCCGGACCACAGAGGGATGATGAAGAAACAATGGCGACGTAGTCACCGGACCCAGAATCGCAATGCCCGGAATTACTGTTGGAGCTAACGCCGTGCGGGAGCGAGTGGATATCTGAACACAGAGGACACTGCCCATCAAGCGTCGCCGACACCGGCAGGAATACCAGACACCAGGTGAGCAACAGTGCGATGATGATGGACTTGTTCGTGAACAACCTCAGTCTAGACTTGCTCATATGCAAATGTAGGAAAAACGGAGACTGCAAACAAGTGCGAATACCGCGTGAGGGGGACTCTTTCCATCGGTCACGCCACCTGTTTGTAGTAATGGTGATGCAGTCCACCCAGAACGGCACTCCGGCAAATCGCACCACCCTTCTTCTCTTGCTCACCAGGCTTCGGGATCTGTTGCCGGATTCCCTGATGTGGCCGCTGGCTATTGTAGAAAGCGACGTACTCCTCAAGAATCGTCTCGATCTGATCTCGGCCAGTAAGCAGAAAATTGTCCAGCTCTTCTCTTCTCAACGACCCGAAGAACCGCTTCATAATACTGTTCATGTTCGGCGCTTCCACGCCTGTTCTCACCGATACCAGATTGTAGGCCAGAAAGTCGATATTGAACATCAACGCATTGTCGTGGATCAGATAGACTTTGCTGGCAATGCCTTCGCTGAACAGCATCAACTGCTGACGGACGAATTCCCTTGTAGGATTCTCAGTCAGGGCAAACCGCACGATCTCGCGTGTCTTGTGTGAGATGATTGCGAAGAAATATATTCGCTTGCCCAGCATGGTGTCGACGGTTACGAGTCGAGTAGCGCGGGGGGATCTCACCCCCACGCCCTCACAGATCCGGACGTGAGACTCGCGCCTCATCCGGCTCTTACCCTCCAGCCTCCGGCCTAATGCCGAGTTGCCACAGGACAAACAACTGCGGGTCCCGTAGCGCGATACGTCCCAACCAGTACATGGGCGCACGCGCTCGGCGTCTAAACCGTTTGAATTTCCATCGCGCCCATTGGGCGAGGGCCTTATTGATATGGCGGAGAACTTGAACACACTGAGACCGGTAGAACCGGCCATAGTAGTTCATCCATCCACGCACCACCGGGTTGATAAGCCGCGCAAGGTCCTCCAATCGCTGGTTGTTTCTGGTGGAGGCCAGCCGCCACTCGCGGATGGTCTTGCGGATCGCTCTGGCTGACTTGGTGCTAATCGCCGGAAGAAAACCCACAAAGTGTTTCCCCCAGCGATCCTTCGCCCGTCGAGGTTGGAAGGTGTACCCCAGAAAGTCGAACTTGATATGTTCATACTCCCCACGGCGGTCGTCATCTTTGCAGTAAACGATCTGAGTCTTCGTTGGATGAAGCTCCAGACCGCACTGCTCAAATCGGACCCGGATGGCTTCCCGCACCGCCTTGGCCTGGGATTCGCTCCTGCAGTGGACAAGACCATCGTCCGCATACCGCTCGAACCCGACAGCGGGATATGTCCGCTGCATCCAGGCATCGAACGCGTAATGCAGGAAGAGATTCGCTAGCAGCGGGCTGACGACCCCACCTTGCGGTGTGCCTCGCGTCCGTTGCTCCAGGCTCCCGTCCGGTCGCTGCACAGGGGCACGAAGCCACCGCCCAACGTACAGGCGAACCCACGGAAGGTCGGTGTGGTGGGCCACGGCGCGCTCAACCAGAGCATGATCCAGACTGTCAAAGAACGCTGTGATGTCCAGATCAATGACCCAGTCAGTGCCCCAGCAACGCTTTCTCGCCATCCCTACCGCACCGAGCGCAGACTTGCCGGGACGATAGCCATAGGAGTCCTCATGGAACACCGGTTCCACTAACGGCTCCAGGACCATCTTGACGACCGTCTGTGCCACCCGATCCGATATTGTCGGTATGCCAAGTGGGCGCTTGCCCCCGTTATCCTTCGGTATCTCGACGAGCCGCACAGGTGACGGGAAATACGAGCCCGACGACATCCGATTCCAGATCTTGTACAAATTATCCTTCAGATCCTTCTCGAATGCTGTCAGTGTCTCGCCATCCACGCCCCCTGCACCACAGTTCGCCTTCACCCGTTGGTAGGCTTCCCACACAAGTTGCTTTGGAATGCTGTATGGCTTGGCCTTAGTCACTGGCTCCTCTCCCGCTTCGCGGGATTGACCAATCTCTAAAACCGGAGAGTCGGGCTCCTTTGCTCGGCCCGCATTACCAGGCGTCTTCGCTCGTACGAGCCCGTCCGTCCCTGTGCCTCGCTTCGGTACTCTCATCCTAATGGGTCTGCCACTTGGATTTCTCCCTTAACATCAAGGCTACAGGTTCCCATGTTCCGCACAAAAGCCTATGCTCACGCTCGCGCCGTCTTCATGCCGGCCACCGCTCGGGCAGTCAGTAGGCATCTCCCGAACTTCATCCCGGACCATGGACTGGAGTCCGGTTTCGATGGCGTCCTTACGCTTTCGACACCTCATCAACGGTTCACTTTCGTTCGCCTTCGTGAGCTTCACCTGATCCCGTCAAGCGGGACCTTTTGCCGTAACGCTCACCACCTCGACCCTTAGATCAAAGCAGCTTACGGTGGTTTGGGCCCTGATCCTACAATCCGAGCCCGAGGGGCCTGCCCTCATCTTTTGTGCAGCAAGGCTGCGTTTAGGTGACCACGTTCAGTCTCCTTCCCGCGCCGTCATGGCGCACAGTCCATTGCGTAGATCGATTGAATCTGTGCTGTTAGGAACTTCTTCCAGGTTAGTGACCTCCGAATCTTGCCTCTCCGCCTGAAGGCCTGAAGAATCTTCCGAATGGTCTTTGTGCTCAGAGAGATATCCAGCTTCAACAGTTCGCCCTGAATTCTCTTCGCGCCCCAGAGCAAGTTGTCGTTCTTCATGCACAAGATCAAGTTCTTAATATTGGCATCGACAGACTTGCGACCCCGCTTGGTCGGAGAGTGCTTGAATGTCCAGAACTGCTTGATCAGGGTCCGTTGCCAGGAGAGCACCGTTTCCGGTTTAATCAGGGTAAGCCGGTGCTTGATGTCAGCTGCTCCGTTCAGGACGACGAGGAACAACTTGTCGTAGACGTCGAATTGAACCCTCCTCTTCCCGAGCCTCCGCAACAGGATCTCGTTTTCCTTCTTGAGCAAACCGATCTCAGAGATGATTGTCCTTTTTGACCGGAAGACGTGAAAGAAGAGGCGCAGTAGAATGGAAAAGAAGGCTACCATGTCGGCACTGGAAGTGGGGAAAATGCTTTCCAGAGTGAAATATCGGCACTTCAGAGGTCAGATGGAATAAGTCCCCCCCACGCCCGAACGCCCATCCCAAGCTCGAAGAATTGGAGCGGGTCCCCTACAAAACACAAACCGCACTCCGTTCTGGAGTGCGGTTGCGCAATGTGGGAGTAGCGGGGGCCCGAACTTTTGACTCTGCGAAACTCTACAGATCATTTTTGAAGAAGGTGTAGAGGTTCTCATGTGAGGATCTGTTACAGCCCAATCGTCCTATGCACGAGGACACCAGTCTAAGGTGTGCAAGCCATCGCCTCACCGCGATCAATCTCGGAAGGTGTTTGTTCGACCACGGGCTGACCCCACGATGACACGGGGCTCATAGGGCCGGTCGGATAGTGACAAGGAACAGGCCGTACACGATGTGCGAGGCATGCCTACTATCTTTGCCCCCACCACTCCCAAGAATACCCTAAATTCGGTATGGCGTCTATTGCGGAAAACCGTATATTCAGCGGTGTATGTCCTCTTCAAGATCCAAAATCCTGCTGGTCTCGTTTCTTTCGACACTCGCAGTGGCGCCGGCCGTTTTCTGTGCCAACGAGCGTGAAATCAGATTTGAACACCTCACAGTTGAACAGGGCCTGCCAAGTAATACTGTTTTCGGCATTTTGCAGGACAGCAGAGGATTCATGTGGTTTGGAACCGGGGATGCTGGGTTGTGCAAATTCGATGGCTACAGCTTTACCGTGTACAAATATGACCCCCTCGATTCAAACTCAATCCCTGCCAATAATATCAATCAAATCTATGAAGACGATTCGGGTACGCTCTGGCTTTTCGGTTGTGTAAGGTTTGAGAGAGCAACTGGAAAGTTCACGTCTTACAAGGACCTGGAGGCGTATCCTTCTTCTGCCTATGCGACTTATACACGCCCTCCGCATATGCATGAAGATATGTCTGGCGCACTCTGGTTTGCGTCCCAGGGCCTCAATAAGTTCGACCGGACAAGTGGGACGTTCACCCGGTATAGCCTGAGCAATGATACTCTCTACGCCATCTGCGGGGATCCCGATGATGGGAGAATTTTCTGGATCGGAACCGCTCGCGGACTTGATAGATTTGACAGAGAAAACGGAACTTTCGCGCATTATGACCATGGCTCCAGAAATGTGGTCAATACGATTCATGGAGATAAATTCGGCTTTTTGTGGATTGGCACTGACGAGGGATTATACAAATTCAATAAAGTAACCGGAGCGTTTTCATACTATCCAATTGGCAAGAAAATTTTTGGAAGTCTCGAGAGGACTAACGTCGGCTTAATCTATGAGGACAACAGGGGTTTACTCTGGATCAGCACTGAAGCCGGGTTATTCAGATTCAACCGGGCAACCCGAACGTTCAAAGAGTATAAGAATGACGATGCTTCTGCGCGTTCTGAAGGCAGACAGGTGATGGCAATTCTTGAGGATAGAAGCGGCGAGCTCTGGGTCGGAATGTTAGGCGGAGGAGTCGCGAAATATGATCGTCCCAAAGACAAGTTCTCTTTCTATGTCAACGATCCCAAGGACCCTCATAGCTTGAGCAATAACGATGTCACTAGAATTTATGAGGATAGCTCAGGAACGCTGTGGATCGGGACGTGGTGGGGCGGCCTTAACAAAGTCGATAGAGCACGGAAGGCTTTCACCCACTGTACACTAGAACCTGCCGATCCGAAGAGCTTGAGTGATAAAATTGTCACTGGTCTCGTGGAGGACAGGTCGGGCGTGCTCTGGGTGGGGACAATGGGTGGCCTGAACAGGTTCAACAGAGAAACCGAGACATTTACGCACTACATGAATAATCCTAACAACCCCCAGAGCCTGGGTAGCAACGTTATCCGGTGCGTGCTCGCAGACAGCAAGGGCACGATCTGGGTTGGAACCTTGGGGCGCGGCCTCGACAGACTTGATCCCGTCAAGAGCGGCGGGACAGGCCAGGGAAAAGAGAGATTCAAACACTATACTCATGATGCGGGGAATCCCAACAGCCTGGGCAGTAACTACATTCTGTCACTCTTTGAAGATACGTCAGGCAGACTTTGGATTGGGACCCGTGATGAGGGGCTTGATGAATTTGATAGGAACTCTGGGAAATTCATCCATTACAAACATGACCCCAAGGACCCCAACTCATTGGGCTGGAACTGGGTGAATGCCATCTATGAGGACAAGTCGGGCGCACTATGGGTTGGCACCGCAACCGTGAACGCACTTAATAAGCTTGACAGAGCCACAGGAAAATTCACGCGTTACTGCTGCGACCCAAAGGACATCAAGAGCTTGAGTTTCTACAGTGTCCATTCAATCTATGAAGACAGTAGGGGTACGCTCTGGATTGGCACTGCCTCCGGTCTCAATAGGTTTGACCGGTCAACTGAAACGTTTACACACTTCACAACAAAAGACGGCATTGCGAGCGACTTCATTGGGGCAATACTGGAAGACGACAGCGGATGCCTTTGGTTGAAAACCCTTAAGGGTGTGTCGAAGTTTAACCCGCGCACGGGCACCTTCAGGAACTACGATGCGAGTGACGGTGTAAATATCAATCCGAGCTGGGGGAAAGCTTCTTATAAGACCAGGAATGGAGAAATGTATTTTGGCGGGACCAACGGCTTTGTCCGCTTTCATCCGGACAGCATTAGAGATAATCCCAATGTGCCGCCGATTGTGATCACCAAGTTCCTCATATCCGACACGCTTGCCACGCTCGACACGGCTATTACTGAGAAGAAAGGGATCACACTTTCGCATGCCGAAGATGCCTTCGGGTTTGAATTTGCGTCGCTCAACTACACGAACCCCGCGAAAAATCAATACGCCTATAAGCTTGACGGCTTCGACAAAGACTGGGTCAAATGCGGTACACGACGCTACGCCTCGTACACGCATCTTGATCCCGGTGCATATGTCTTCACCGTGAAGGGGTCGAACAACGACGGGAAATGGAACGAAGCCGGAACGTCGATCTCCGTTATCATACGGCCGCCGTACTGGCAGACGTGGTGGTTCCGTTCTCTAGTGGCGATTGTAGTCCTCGCCCTGGTCGCACTTGCCTACAATTATCGTGTGGCAAGACTCCTGGAGATGGAGCGACTGCGAGTGCGCATTTCAACAGACCTGCACGATGAGATCGGCAGTAATCTGAGTGCGATTGCACTACAGAGTGACCTGGTGCGGTCTGGTGTCAGCATGGGAGACAAAGGCAATGACCGGCTCATGGAGATCAGCAGGTCGGCGCGTCAGATGGCAAACGACTTGCGGGACATCGTTTGGACGATCAATCCGGGGCTTGATCGTTTGAACGACATGGTGGATCGGATGAGGACCATTGCCTCCACAATGCTGGGAGGGATATCGTATACATTCCAGGGCCAAGCCGGGACTGCGACCGACAGGCTTGATATGGAATTCAGGAGGAATATTCTGCTGATGTACAAAGAGGTCCTGCACAATATTCAGAAACATGCCCGCGCAACCCAGGTTCGCATACTGATCAACGAGGATCCGGGTCATTTTGCCATCACGATTGAAGATAATGGAGTCGGGTTTGATACTGCACTTCCCAGCTCCGGCAATGGGCTAAGCAACCTCAAAAGCCGCGCTTCCTCCATGGGGGCAACACTCGAGATTGTCTCTGCCCCCGAACGGGGAACCCAGGTGAAGATTGCGGTGAGGCTGCCTTGAACGTGAATTCCTCACAGGACGACCAGTCGATTACCCTCTGGGTAATTGAGGATAATGCCACGTACAGGGACACAATTGCCGCGCTGGTTGACAGCACCGAAGGCATGCGCTGCACCCACGCCTTCCCATCTTGTGAAGAGGCTCTCAAGGCACTCGAGGACGACTTCGCCCCGGAAATCATTTTGATGGATATAGGCTTGCCGGGAATAAGCGGGATAGAAGGACTCAAACGGATCAAGGCAATTTCACCGTCAACCGGTTTAATCATGCTCACCATCTTTGACGATGAGAGGCAGATATTTGAAGCCATTTGTTCGGGCGCCTCTGGGTATCTGCTGAAAAGTGCGCAACCACACGAGATTATCGGAGCGGTGCATCAAGTTCTCGGGGGTGGGGCGCCGATGGATGCACGAATCGCCCGGAAGGTCCTCGACATGTTTTCCCGTCTCTCCGTACCGATGGGAGAGTACGGTTTGACCGGCCGCGAAAAAGAAATCCTCCACCTGATGGTGGACGGGCTCACGGCAAAAGGGATAGCCGAAAGGCTGTTCCTGAGCTTTCGTACCGTCGATACACATGTGAAGAATATTTATACGAAACTGCATGTACATTCGCGTAGCGGTGCCGTATCAAAAGCGTTCAGAGAACGACTCCTGTAGCTCCCTGCGCACCTTGCTCATCACGTGGCGCTGATCCTTCCTTCACCTACCTTCCCTGCTGTCCCCTTTCGAAAATACCGAGTTCTCGGGATTGTTGTGCCCTCCTCGATGCATTACATTGGCACACACCAATGTCACACAATTTCCCGGGAGGGAACATGAAGAGCCCCCAGTTAGTAATTGCTGTCCTGCTCACTGCTGGTTGTATGATGAACGGTTGTACACAGGACAAACTCCCCACCCAGCCTTCCACCACCTATCCAACCCCAACCGCGATCGGCGCGGGAGTGCTCAGGGCGAATATTGATGGATCACCCTGGACGGCCGAGGACGCCACTGGCATTCCACTCGGGACATCAACGTACAGTGGGAACATCTTGCACATCAGCGGGGTCCGACCCGCCGTCGGAGACACCGCGGAGGCGGAAACCATCGATCTCATCATCGACTTTAGTGCCTCGAACGCAGTCCTCGGTCCGGGTACGTACGAGCTCGGTACAATACCCGCGCAGGAGGGAGAGGCTCAGCACTTCGATGGCCTGTCATGCGTCTGCCACACAAACAGCGCACACTCAGGAACTGTGACGATCACGGCGCTTGACATGTCCAGGAAGGTCGTATCCGGGATATTTGCATTCAATGGTATTGGAGTCGACGGGCAAACGCACACTTTTAGTGAGGGAATGTTCGATGTTACGTGGAAGTAACAATGACACGTTGCGCTCACACGATGTCGCGTTCGCACGTGCGGATTTGCCATCACCCTGACTTGAATCCAGTTCCGCCCAGAGTTAGCGAGACCAAGTCGAGGCTAACTCTGTTGGCGGGACGAGGATCCTCGTCCAGTTCCGAAAGGAACGGGACGGGACCTGCGACCACATACAACTCCAACCCATGAAATAAAAGAGCCTCCAGCGATTTGCCGGAGGCTCCCGTGTAGCGGGGGCAGGACTTGAACCTGCAACCTTCGGGTTATGAGCCCGACGAGCTACCAATTGCTCCACCCCGCGATCATTTAGCATACTAATATAGCAAATCGCCCTTTCGAAGTCAAGCCCACGACCCGGCGGTCAAGAAATATGACAGTCTGAAAGCACGCCGGGCAGACAACCACCTGGAAGCTTCCGCCAAGCCCTTCAGGGATTCCACACCCACCTGGGCTTGCAGTCCGACGACGAAACGTAACGCTTTAAACTCGACAACAACGTGGCGGAAAACGGATCAACATCCGCCGTCCGCTGAAGCGGAAGCGCACACACCAGCAGCTTCCCCTTCCCTACCTTCATCTGCACAACATACCCCGCATGCCTGTGCACCCACCCGATGAAAAGCCCCGCTAACACATCCCCGAAATGTTCGGGAGGAATGCCGCGAACCGCATACGGCATCTCCATTCCCGCGGACTCAAATCCGAATCGACGGTCCGGACAAACACCACGGAATGGCCCCCTGTCGTTGCGTACCCAGCTCAACACCGACGCCCAATTCCCTTCGTACCCCCCCGTGTCCCGGTCGACTGCGATCAATGGAAAACCCGCAGGGAACACGGTAACGCTGTCCATCAACAACAACACATCCCCTCCTTGTTGCAGCGCAGCGACAGAACTCGAGTCCAATGCCGAGGTGACTTTGACCGCCGGGGTTCCCTCTTTTGCAGCTTCACGCGAAAACACTGCAAGATCCAGGTGATTTGTCGCCAACTCCGTACCAGCACTCGAGACCATCCGGAAGTTGATGTTGAGTTTCCCGGATGACTTTGCCCCCGCCGGGGGAAGCTGCATCGTGGGAAAGACCGTGACCGTGCCCGGTGGAACCTGACCGAACAAGATGCTCCCTGAATCCCCCCGCGATGTCCGCCAGTGAACCGTCACACCCCGCGCGCTCTCATCGGAATAACGGGAACACCGAACATCAATCGACGGCTCTTCATCATTCCACCAGGCGAACCTGGCGGGCCGCGCAACAATGACGTCCTGCTGCTGTATCGCCGGCAACACCTTGCCGCATTCCTTAAGGTTCCTCCACATGTCCATCAACCCGTTGCACTCCCAGTTGATGTCAGTGAACTCTGTGATGACATACCCTTCGATCCCCGGTGTGAACCGTAACATCTCAATCTGGTACTTCAGCGCATCCGACTGCGCCCGCTGGCTGACACCCAGCATCTCTCTGTAACTCCCGAACACGCTCGCGAGGTTGTACTGCGCGAACCGTGCCGCGTACCCTTCGGGGACGACAACTTCCGATTTTCCCAGACCCCTCCCCATCCACCAGGGCGCCGGATCGGGAACTGCCGGCAATCCCCACGTGCCAAACTCGGACAGCAGAAGAGGCTCTCTCCCAGTGGTCACCGCATCGCCGTACGGACTGAAGAGCCATGCAGGCCGCGCAGCCATGGCGGTGACGACATCATCAAACTGCTTCCGGCGATCGGGCATTGCGGCATACTCGTGATAGTCGTTCAGGTCAGTCTTGAGATGGAAGTTACCCCGGCATGCGCTATTGTCCACGACAAGACGGCCCGTTGCGTACACCTTCATCCTGTCAAATGCGCCCCGCAACCATTCCCTCTGCTCTGTCTTCTTTAGATCCACCCCCCAGCTTTCATTGATGATGCTCAGCATGACGAGCGACGGGTGGTTCCAATCGCGGTCAAGCATCTCCCGTAGCGTTTGCTCGCCGCGTGCGCCCGCTTCAGCAGTGAAGACATCCCAGTTGGGAATCTCGTACCAGACCAGCAGTCCAACTTCATCCGCAACTTTCAGGTAAAGGGGATCTGGCGCCTTGATATGGCACCGCAGCGTGTTCAGACCGATGCGCTTCGCTTTCAACATTTCGTCGCGCAGATACTCCTCTGAGGGCGTTGTGTAAATGGTGTGCGGATAGAAATCCTGATCCAGAGCACCGATGAGGTAGAACGGCCGCCCATTGAAAAGGATTTTCCCTCCGTCTGTCGCGATCGAACGGAAACCGAACCGGTCGCGGACGGGCGGGTTTGCATCGAGGTTCGCCTCAATTGTGTAGAGCGCCGGACTCACCGGACTCCACAGCACCGGCTGGTTCACTTCGAGGGGGACATGCGCCAGGCTGTCCCTGACCGAAACCCGCGCGCGGGCACGGGCGACCACCTGACCTTTTTCGTCCTGGATCTGAACTTCGAGTCGGTTGTGCGCGTCGGCCGCAATGGGTGCGGACAGGTGAAGGTTGACTTCCACTTCTCCGTTGATGTTCGGAGTGACTTCCAGCCGGGTGATCCTGCGGGGAGGCACTACATCGAGCCGGACGCTCTGCCACAACCCCGAAGTCTGCACGTACCAGGTCTGCTTCCCATGCGGGATGCTCCTGTACACAATCCCCTCCGTGCCTTCTCCTCCCAACACCGGATCCATGACACGGACAATGATTTCATTAGCGCCTGGATGGATGACGGCTCCGATATCGACACTGAACGGCGTATACCCTCCCTCGTGTACACCATTGCGAGTTCCGTTTGCAAAGACCTCCGCCCTGTAGTCCACTGCTCCGAATGTCAGAACCGCCGTTTCACCTCTCCGGATGTGAGGGGCATCGAACGATTTCCTGTACCACCCCACACCCTGGTAGTCACGAAGATCAGGAAACTGAGCCTGCCAGGAACCAGGAACGGAGATAGGCCGCCAGAATGCCCTGGCCACCACGGTTTCACTTGTGTACTGCCCACTGCTGTCGGCCGCAAAGAGCCATTCGCCGTCAAGACTCATCATGGTGACGCGCGTTGGGGATGCACACAACGGGATTGCGGTGATCAGGAGGAGCGTGACTGAACAGCATATGCGGGGGAGATGGTCCATAGAAATCTCTCAGGAAAGGTTCCCATAATAACCACAAGTGAGAGCAGTATGTCAAGAGCATAAGCATATCAGTCTACGGTATCAGTTTACGGTTGCTGTCTTGGCCCGTTGACAATATCGATGACATTGCGTACACTTTCCCCCACACACCTCCGGAGGCTCCCGCCATGCCGCGTATCCTGTTAACACTCTCGCTGATTCTCCTCACGGAATGCTCATTTGCCTCGGACCCCGCATACTACATCCGCAAGGATTCCTGGAATGAAACTATGCGTTTGTCGCGGGAGTCCCTTTTTGCGTACCGGGCATCGCTCCCGGACGCCGCCCGGATGTTTCTTTCCTCATGGAAACATGCCGGCCCATTCCATGCAGCTGCGGGATCACCCTTTACTGAGATCTTTCCACCGGAAATATCACCTGTGCTCGACTCGGCATACGGCGGCATCCGCTGGACTGGACATCCTGAGTGGATAGATGGAAAGGTGACCAGTCTAGGATCAGATACCATGTGCGCACACTTTCTCCACCGGATCATCACGGCAGGGCGCGATACTTCTATTGTCTTCTCTCTCGGAAGCGACGATGGAATCCAGGTATGGGTGAACGGACGGAATCTTCTGTCACACGACGTCAACCGCGGCGCCGAACCCGACCAGGAACGACTTCCCGTACGCCTCCACAAGGGTGCTAACACCCTCCTTGTCAAAATCAGCAATAACAACGGGCGGACCGGATTTTTCTTCAATGTCGAAGATTCCGAGAAGCGCATGCTGTGGGAACTCGTGCGAAGGGATTTCCCGGATTCCATCAGTCTGCGGGAAATGGAGTGGGAAACCGCCGACAGCATCTGGACCGCTGACTGGTCGCCGGGAGACGTGATGCCGCTTTCCATCCGTTACGCGGATCACGCCCTGTGCGAATCATTCGCGCAGTGCCACGCACTCGGCATCAAAGCCCGCATCGTGCAAAGCCCTTCGGATCTGGCGGAAATCCGGGAAGCATACCTGGTCTTCAAAGAGGCTGACCTCGTCCAAACGATCCTCACACCGAAACCTCCCGCCACACCGCGGATCAACGGGCCGCGCAGGATCGGGGCACGGCCGGGACACCCCTTCCTGTTTCTGGTGCCTGTCAGCGGCGAACGACCCCTCACCGTGCGGGCTTCCGGACTCCCACGCGGATTGAAACTCGATCCGCAATCCGGCGTGATCAGCGGACAAGTGAACGCACCGGGCACCTACCGCGCCACCGTCACTGCCACAAATGCCCGCGGGCAATCAACGGGGTCTATTATGATTGTGATCGGCCCGGCGATTGCACTCACTCCACCACTGGGTTGGAACAGCTGGAACTGCTTCGCCGAGGCCGTGGACGACCAACGCGTGCGCAGCGCAGCAGGCGCCATGATCGCCACCGGACTCAGCCAACACGGCTGGTCGTATATCAACATTGATGACTGCTGGGAGATCAGACCCGGAAGCACCGACCCCATGCTGAGCGGCGTGCCACGTGATGCGAACGGCAGGATCAACACCAACCGGAAATTCCCCGACATGAATGGGCTCAGCGCCTACATCCATGAGAAGGGGCTGAAGATGGGGATCTATTCTTCGCCCGGCCCACTGACATGTGCAGGCTATACAGGAAGCTACAACCACGAGGCTGATGACGCCCGTCAATACGCATCATGGGGAATTGACTACCTGAAATACGACTGGTGCTCGTACGGGCAGATCGCAAAGGACCAGAGCCTTTCCGAACTGAAAAAGCCGTATGAACTCATGCGCACGGCGCTCGACGGAGTGCCGCGCGATATTCTGTATTCCCTCTGCCAGTACGGCATGGGCAACGTCTGGGAATGGGGAGCAACGGTGGGGGGCAATTGCTGGCGCACTACCGGAGATATCACGGATACCTGGGAAAGCATGTCGGAGATCGGCTTCTCCCAGGCCGGACACGAACCATACGCCGGACCCGGCCATTGGAACGATCCGGATATGCTCGTCGTCGGCAAGGTTGGATGGGGGCCGTCACTGCATCCGACACGCCTGACACCGAACGAACAATACACTCATATCAGCCTCTGGTGTCTTCTCGCCGCTCCGCTGCTGATCGGCTGCGACATGACCCAGTTGGATGACTTCACTCTCGGACTGCTCACGAATGACGAAGTGCTCGCCGTGAATCAGGACCCGCTCGGGACGCAGGCACGGCGGATCTCAAAAGACGGCGATCTGGAAGTATGGGCAAAGAAGATGGAAGACGGATCCCACGCGGTCGGACTGTTCAACAGGGGCCGGTGGATAAAGGAAGCCACTCTCCTGTGGAAGGATCTGGGCTTGAAGGGTGATCGCAAGGTGCGGGATCTCTGGCGACAGAAGGACCTCGGCACATTCAACGGCCGGTTTTCTGCTGAAGTGCCAAGACATGGAGTGGTGCTGGTCAGAGTTAAGTGAATAGGCCCGGTCTGCGGTGCATGAAGTACAGAGGAGCTACTCCACCTTGAAGCATCTCCTGTACAGTTCCTCGCCTCCTTCGGCCACGACATCAATCACCGGTGTGGAGAGTGCATTCGCCAGCGCAGACCGGCCAAAGGCCGCATCAAGATATGCCGGACGGTACGTCGTGCCATCGAATGCAGGATAATACGGATTGAATGTCACTGCAGCCAGTTCGGACCGGTGACGGTAGCATATCCGGACGGAGAGTTCCTCCAGCATTTCGAGCAGGCCGCCAACCCGCACAGGTTCCCCCGCGAGCAAAAGACGGAATGGATTGTCAAACACGAGGGCAATCCCCCTCGCCTCCGCGTGTCGCAACCGGTCGCAGAGCGCCGCCAGACCGTCGGCCGTCACCATCCCCGGCAGCACAATCCCGGCCAGCCCCTCCGGCAGCAGTCTCAGGGACCGGAGAATGTCTTCCGCGCTATGGAAATCACTCGACGCACACTGTACCTGCACATCCCTGGCCACAAGCCGGATTCCCGACACCTGCGCGTAGTCTTCGTCCGACAATCCGAACCGGAAGATCCGCTCTATCGCTGAAGTCTCTTCTACAAGCTGGCCGATGTTCGTCGAACGGGCGCCTCCGGTCGCAAACACCACGCGATCTGCAACCGACATGGGCGCAATCCGGTTCAGTGACCCGTCAACCAGTAGTTCGGATGCTCCGAGTGACTCCATCTGCCGGGCCACCCTGGCGAGGTCGGCCGTCTTGTTCGGACCGGCGACAACAACAAGTCCCCCTTTCTCAACAACCGTAATGACTACTTCCCCCAATGCGGTGAACGTGGAGGAGTGCTGCAGTACACGCAATCGCGCGGTGGAGACCGACAGGCATTGCTCGGAGGTCGTGACAATCATGCCGGGTTTCACAATGATGCGCGGCTTCGGGAGCAGAGTGACGTTGTCACGTTCCTCTCCGTCATAGCCGATGCCGGTGACGCCCGGCAAGTGCCCCCTGGCATACGCTGTCTGGATCAGCGTGCCGAGTGTTGTTGTCTTTCCGGTATTCTTTGCAGTTCCGGCAACCCCGATGATCATGGCTCAGGCAACCGTCCCTTTACCGAAGGTCCCGGGATACGCGCCATCCTCCCGGTCGCCCAGGAGCCCTGCCGAGATGGCGGCAGGAAGATCCGGCGCAGATTTTACGCGGTCCAGGACTTCGGCGATCTTCGCGTGCATATCCGCCGTCATCGAGTCAGCTGCGGCGGTTGGCGCAAAACCCGCTTCACCCATGAAGCGCGCGGCTTCGTGAATGCCCTGTAGGCTGTCGATACGCGAAGCGATGCAGATCGGACCGCGGGAATACGCTTCGTCAGTCGACGCCACAGTCATCGCATCCACCTTGAGCGCAGTGCCGAGGGCCGCATGGAAGGATGTTGCCGCCGCGGATTGCACACGATCTTCGGTCTGTGTCATGAATGCGATCGGCTCGCCGGGCCAGATGGGACAGTCGACGATGGCCCGCAGCGCACGAATCTTCGCCGCGTTGTAGTCCACAAAGGTCTGACGCATCAGTCCGTTGATGACGATGTGCGGACCATAACAGAAGAGAGGTTTGAGTATGCCACGCGCACCGAGACGCTTTCCCAAGTGCACGTTGATCAGAAGCCCGGCAAGAGTCTTCCACGCGGGAACGCCGCTCAGCTCATCGTTTCCCGGTATATCGAATGGCATGTTGAACCGGGCCGCGAGCCGGATGGCTTCCACCCCGTCAACCGCCAGCCGCGCCGGATCCGTGCCGGCTCCAAGCGATCCGTACACGAGGTCAATCTTGGTCATATCCGCACCGCCATGCGCAGCCAGGACCACCGTCTCCGGCGTGTTCAGCCCTCTGTGCGCTCGAACCGTGAGCAGCGTCGAGGGATCCAGGAGTTCGCGCATCAGCCGTATATTCTCAACGGACGTGACGGTGCCGTCGTTCTGATGCGTGAGCGCGCCCTCCAGCAATCCTTCATATCGTGCCTCCCACGAAGGATTGATGAGCAGGAATCCATCCACACCCCACCGTTCGCACACTTTGGCGTGGATGAGGTCCATGACCGGACAGCCGGAACCGAGGAATTTGAAAATCAACGGCCGCTCGCCCGAATGACGCAGTGTCACCGGCCGGAACGCACTGCGCTCCTTCAACATCTCCCGGAGCGCCTGGAGTTCTTCCCGGGATACATTCCTCACCCCCTTGGGCATGACATTCCGCCGGAATGCATCAACGATCACGCTGTCTGACAACGACAGGTATTCATCGAGCAAGGCCGCCTTCCTGGATCCGGATGCATCCGAAAACATTTCTCCGCGCAACCGCGCGCGCTTGACGCCGGGGCTGGATTTCCCTTCTGACCAGCGCAACAACTTCTCCACAATCTCATCCAGGGCACTCTCGATCCGCCGGTCGTGAACGCGGTAGCTGTAGCCCGCGGTGATATCGGGTTTCTTCTTCTGAACGCCTACGACTTGATCCTGCGCGGTCTTTCCCTTCGATGAATGCAACGATATCTTCGATGCGGGAGTGCTCGTCAAATCCGCGATCGAAACCAAGCTCGGCGGCAAGTTCGGAAGTAATAGCTTTGCCACCCAGAATCACGCGTGAACGCTCGCGCACGCCTGCGGCATCCAGAAGATCCACAAACCGTCCCAGAAGCTCCGCCACTCCGTACCCGAGAGTCCGGCTGACCAGTATGTCATCATACGTACCGGTCGCGGCACGCCGGACGATCTCTTCCATCGGCAGATCGGGTGAGAGCAGCTCGGTATCGAAGCCGCGGGTGGCAAGGGCGTTCCGAATGATCTTGATGCCCACATCATGCACCGGATCGAGTGGCACGCAGAGGATCCGCTTCTTGTTCATGCCAGTTGGTCCTTCTCTCCCGGTCCCATAAGCCAGTGATAGGGATCGCCTGGCCTGTGAATGTACTTCCGCAGTCTCACCCGGACCCCGTAGCCGTCGAATTCACAGAACATGATATCGACTTCTCCGAGGCCCAGTTCGTGCCCAAGGCGGAGCGCGAGGTCTTTACCCTCGCGCTCGCTCCCGCAGACAAGGTAGGTCTCGATGTCGAGACCGTCCATTACCGCATCAATGGCTTTCATCGTCTGACTCATATGTACATGGGAGATAATTCCGGCCCTGCGGGCCGAACAATCACCGGGTGCCTGTCTATTCGAACATGCCGGATTCGTTGCAGACGATTTCGATCAACATGACCAGCGCCCGAACGATCATCCGGGCACGCTCGGGAATCAGCTGACCATGCTCATCCGTCGTACCCAACCCGGGCGAGATGAAGATGTTCGCGTCGTATGCGATGGTCGGAATGATCCCCATCTGGCTCATGCCATCCTGGAAGATGTTTGTCCCGGAATACATGTCTTCGATGGAGAAGATGGGAATGCCGAGCTTGCCGTCTTTCCAGCTGTCTTCATAGTTCACCTCGACCGCACCGGAGTTGTAGCTCTTGGCGATCTTAAAGAACGGACGGATGCGTGAGTCGATTTTCGCGAATTCTGCGACTACGATGTCGTGCAGTTCATCAATGGGCTTCGTCATGACTTCCGGCTTGTCACGGAGCACTTTGAGGGCCGCCACCTGACCGGAGAGGGCCTCCTTGCCTGGATCCATGGTAACGTACGCAGCTTTACCGTACGACGTCGTCGTGCCAAACCGGGCGCCGTGGTAGCCGAGAGCACGGCGGATCGGCACCATAACTTCTTCCCTGCCGATGATCAATGCACTGGTCGGTGAGCCGCTGGCCTTGTCCATGCTGAAGATCATGATATCTGCGCCGATCTTCTTGATGCTGTTGCCGATGATCGGAATGCCCCACGCGTTGTCGATGATGTACGGAACATCATAGGACCGGGCGATTTCGGCGATCCCCTTCTGCAGCAGCGGCGTGCCATCGGCGTCCTTCGTGCCGTAGCCGTACCCAGGAGTATCATAACCAAGCGAGGCAAATCCGCCCAGGAGCGTTTCATGCTGCTTTGCCGCGGTCCGGATTGCTGCAATCGAAGCCTTGGCATCGACGTTCTTCATCAACGGAACGGGATGGTATTTGATGCCCTGGACAGGATAGGAGGCACCCGGAAGGGGCACAAACACCGTATCGAGATTGTGCGCGCGCTTACCGTAGAATCCCAACTCGCCGGCCGTACTGCCGCGATCAGCGAGAATATCCTTGTATTTGGGGGGGTACGGACGCCCATAGCCGCCCTGATGATGGATGTGACGCTCCCAGGGAGCGATGTACCGTGTGCGGTAGTTGTCGCCACGCCCCTGGAACGGGGGAGACACGAGGCAGTCAAAACTCACCCAGAGGCCGCCTTCACAGGTATTAACCGGCGCGGCATCATAGTCGTCGCCATAAGCGCCCTTGACGATCTCGCGGATCTGATCGACATATACGGTGAGCGAAACGACCTTGCGCCCTTCGACCGCCATCGCTTTTTCGATATCTTCACGCAACGGAGAGGGACATCCGGAGATGGCGCCGGTGAGTCCGATTGCGCCTTTCAATTCTGCCGGCATCTTGAGCGTCTCCGCAGCCTTCTTTGCCTCCGCATAAATCTTCGGCAGGTTTGCCTGAAGCCGCTTGTACATCTGGAATTTGAACGACGGTCGTGCCATTGAATGCATCCTTTCTGAAGTATGTTACGATTGAAAGCCGCGAATGAGGACGGACGTCCCCGGCCGGAGGCCGAGGCCTTCCCCGGTGACCCGTCCTGCTGTCTTGAGAATTATGTTCTGATGATTCGGTATGTGCGTGTCGTCATATCCGGCGATCGTCCCGATCGGCTTGCCATCCACTTCCACTTCATCGCCGACGAGCAGAATACCGCCAGTGGTCAGTTCGACGAATGCCACGTAGCCGATTCGGTCCACGGTCGCGCCCGGCACGGCGTTGGACTCGTCGGTGCTGATGAATTCGACGATGGTGCCGGCCGGAAATGCCCGTGAGATGGGGGCTATCAGATGGAGCGCACGCGATTCCAGCATCCCGCGTAACACCGTCACCACCCTGCCACTCACGTCCGCCTTGGCGGCAAAGAATGTGCGATTGGTCATCTTCTGCTCATAGGGGTCGCCCATGGTCGCCTCACACAAGTTTTGTGACAAACGAATCCACATCGCCATGCAGGAAATCCACGACGGGCAGCTCGATCATGGTATAGCAGCCGGGCTTCTGTCTCATCGCGGCACGGGCCGCGGAGACCATCACCTGCGCGGTCAGTGCGGGATTGTTGACCTTGAGCTGAAAGCGCATGGACTGGTTATGGGTGATGCCGGAGACACCGTTCCGCTCCAGCAGCACGCCGTGGCCCGTGTCCATCAACGAGGCGACGTCATCCACCTCGTAGACGTACGTCCGGTCTTTCACGAAGTACGGATCTGTCTTGATGGCGTGTTCGACTTCTTCGAACTTTGCGCCGGATTCCAGCTGGACATAGACCATCCGGCGGTGAACACCCATTCCTGCCGGCACGGTGAGGGAGATGGCATCGTGCACTCCCTTGATGGCCCGCACGGCAACCGAGTGCCCCATGGAAAGTCCGGGTCCGTAATTCGTGTATGTGATCCCCCGCGGCGCCATGACCTGGAACCACGCCCGCATGACCGAGTCAACCCCGGGATCCCAGCCGGCGGAAAGAATCGACACCGTGTTGTGTTCACGGGCAACCTTGTCGAGTTGCTTGCGCAGTGTGGGGATATCATGATGGATGTCAAAGCTGTCGACGGTGCGAACGCCTCGCTTCAGAATGGGTTCCACTGCCTTGACCACCGCTCGTGATGGACAGCTGACGATTGCCACGTCGATGGCGCCGAGGTCTTCGATCTCGGATGCGATCTTGACGTTCTGCATGCCGATCGGGTCACGCTCGGTCAAACGGTCCTGCTTCGTGATGAACGCCGGCACTTCGACGACGCCGACCAGCTTCATATCCGGCTCGACGAGGATGGATTCGACTGCACAACGTCCGACATTGCCGTATCCGACGACAGCGACTTTGATGCGGGGTGTGGCCATGACTGCTCCTGAGATAGTTCTGTTCCCTGAAGGACAGATTACGTCTGTGAAGCTTTTTGTTGTTCGATGAACGCACACAGCGCAGCGCGGGCGGCATCGCCGTGCTCACGCACAAGCCGCTCCGCCGCATCGCCATCTCTTCGTGCGAGGGCCTCCAGAATGCCGGCATGCTCGCTGAGAGAGGCGGAGAGATGGGAGAGCACAGACAGATAGATGTAGTTGTAGCGCAGGGCCTGACTGCGCAAGACACGAATGTATTGAATGAGTTTTTCGTTGCGTGAAGCGTTGCTGACCGCTGCATGGAACTCTGCGTTCAGCTGGAGGATGCGGCGGTGATCGCGGGACCGGGCAGCGGCAAGACGCGTCATGCGCTCATGAATTTCCCGCAAAGCATCCAGTTCGGCTTCGGTGATCTTTTCACTTGCCAGACGGGCCGCGAGCGACTCCAGCACGCCCTTGACCTGGTAGGTTTCCACGGCATCGTCCCGGGAGAGCTCACTCACCACGGCTCCGCGACGCGGGGTGACGTTTACAAACCCTTCGGAGTCAAGCTGCAAGAGCGCTTCACGGAGCGGAGTCCGGCTCACACCCAGCCGCGCGGCCAAATCGGGCTCGGCGAGTCTCTCTCCCGGACGGATCTTGCCGTCGATAATAGACGCCCGCACCATCTCCGCAATACGATCGCGCAGGGGCTTCACTTCCTCCAGATGCACATCCGCGAGGCTAACATCCTCCGTGCGCGCGGCGCGTGCCATACTCTGTTTCCTTTGTATATTGTATACAATATACTGTATCTAAATATCGGGAGGCGTTTCCAAAAAAGCAAGCCCCGCGGAACTTTTTTCAGTTGGAAATCATTCTGAATATTGCTACCCTGTTAGCAGATTCATCCAGAGTGGTGGAGGGACAGACCCTGCGAAGCCACAGCAACCGGTTCCGACAGCCCCCAAAGGTGTGATGCAGATGGGCGGCGGAATGCAGGTGCTAACTTCTGTTCCCGCCCCGGCCCGTGAATGGGCGGCGGGATGAAGATGAATCCGTAATGAGCCAATAGAACGCGGCAACCTCATTCGGACATCTTCAGGACCGGATGAGGTTTTTCGTTTTTTGCCTTCCTCATCGCCCTGTCGTCTAGCGCCGCCGCAGTATTGACCATTATCAAGGAGACTTCCATGGCTTCACGCACCCCGTACCGCTTCGAAACGCTGCAGCTGCATGCGGGTCAGACGCCCGACCCCACGACACACTCCCGTGCCGTCCCCATCTACCAGACGACATCCTATAACTTCGACAATGCGGACCACGCGGCGGCGCTCTTCGGCCTGGAACAGTTCGGGAATATCTATACCCGCATCATGAACCCGACGACCGACGTGTTCGAGAAACGGATTGCGGCCCTGGAGGGAGGGGTCGGAGCACTGGCAACGGCTTCCGGCCAGGCGGCACAGTTCCTCGCGATCACCAACTTCGTGGTCGCCGGCGAGAATATCGTCTCTTCCAGCAACCTGTATGGTGGAACCTACAACCAGTTCAAAGTGACATTCCCGCGTCTCGGCATCGACGTGAAGTTTGTGGAGGGTGACGATCCCGCCGACTTCACCCGGGCTATCGACGCAAAGACCCGCGCCATCTACATCGAGACCATAGGCAACCCCCGGCTCAATATCCCTGATATCGCCGCCCTTGCAGCCCTCGCCCACAACGAAGGGATCCCGCTGGTTGTGGACAACACGTTCGGCGCCGGCGGTTATCTCGCACAGCCCATCGTACACGGCGCCGATATCGTGACCCACTCGGCCACGAAATGGATCGGCGGCCACGGCACTTCCATCGGCGGCGTGATTGTGGATGCGGGCACGTTCAACTGGGGTAACGGTAAGTTTCCCATCTTCACGGAGCCGAGCCCGGGGTACCACGGACTCAAGTTCTGGGATGTGTTCGGGACAAACGGCAACTTCGGCAACATCGCCTTCATCATCCGTGCACGTGTCGAAGGGCTGCGCGACCTCGGACCATGCATCAGTCCCTTCAACGCATTCCTGCTCCTCCAGGGGCTGGAGACGCTCTCCCTGAGAGTCGAGCGCCATTGCGCAAACGCTCTGCAGCTGGCGCTCTGGCTGCAGAACCATCCGGCCGTGTCGTGGGTTTCGTATCCCGGTCTTCCCAATCATCCGAGTCATGCCACGGCAAAGAAGTACCTGCGGAAGGGGCAGTTCGGCTCCATTCTTGTCTTCGGCATCAAGGGGGGACTCGAGGCGGGCAAGCGTTTCATCAACAAGGTGGAGCTTGCGAGCCTGCTCGCAAACGTGGGAGACGCCAAGACCCTTGTCATCCATCCCGCCTCGACGACACACCAGCAGTTGTCTGTCGCCGACCGGGCGTCTGCAGGCGTGACCCCCGACATGATACGGGTGTCCGTAGGGATCGAACACATCGACGACATCATCGAGGACTTTGACATCGCACTCAAGGCCGCACAATGACGTTCGTCGAGACCCAGCATGCGCGATTGTTCGATGCGACCCACCCTCTTCTGCTTGAATCGGGTGTGCGGCTTGTGCCGGTCGACGTGGCGTATGAGACCTACGGCACGCTGGGCCCACGAGGCGACAACGCCATTCTCGTGTGCCATGCGCTTACGGGGAGCGCCCATGTCGCGGGATTCGCATCGGACGACCGCAGCAGTGCCGGATGGTGGGATGCGATGATCGGCCCCGGGCGCGCCCTCGACACCGACTGCTACTTTGTCATCTGCTCCAACTTTCTGGGGGGATGCTACGGCACCACGGGCCCGGTGTCGATCAACCCTGCCACACAACGTCCGTACGGGATCGATTTCCCGTATGTGAGCGTGCGGGACCTGGTCACCGTGCAACACGCACTGCTGCAGCATCTCGGTGTCTCGCGACTGGTCACGGTTATCGGCGGTTCCCTGGGAGGCATGCAGGTGCTTGAATGGGGTGCCATGTTCCCCTCAATGACCGCATCACTTATCCCGATCGCCACAGCGACGCAGCACTCACCCTGGTGCATCGGCCTCAACGAAATCGCACGTCAGGCGATCATGCACGATCCCGACTGGCAGCAAGGCGCGTATCCTGCGGATCGTCAGCCTGAGCGCGGGCTCTCCCTGGCGCGTCAGATTGCGATGATTTCGTACAGAAGCGATATCTCATTTATGGATCGGTTTCACAGGGATCCAGCCCCTACGGCATCCGGCCCGGCCCTGCGTGACCAGCTCGGAGTCTGCTTCCAGGTGGAGAGCTATCTTCGCTATCAGGGCACGAAACTGGTCAAGCGGTTTGATGCGAACACCTATCTCTCGATCACCCGGACTATGGACGGGCACGACATGGCGCGCGGCCGCGGGGACCTTGCGGAGGTTCTGGACGGCATTGCTGTTCCCGCGCTGTGTGTGGGGATTGATTCGGACATTTTGTATCCGGCCCACGAGCAGCGCAGCATCGCCGATGCGCTTCCGGGAGCCACGTACCTGGAGCTGCATTCCCCTCACGGGCACGACGCATTTCTGATCGAATACGCTCAACTCGGCGCTGCGGTTTCCGCATTTCTGCGAGATATGATATGAAACGCATTGTCATGAAATTCGGCGGGACGTCCGTGGAAGATGCCCCCGCAATGGAGCGCGTCGCGGCGATAACGACGGCACAACAGTGCCCGGAACGCATCGTCGTTCTCTCCGCTGCGGCCGGCGTAACCAATCAGCTTCTCCGCACCGGTGAGCTGGCCGCACAGGGACAGGAGGCGTCGGCCCTCGAAGTGCTCAGCATCATACGCACACGCCACCTGGCGATTGCCCGGCAGCTGCTTCCACCCTCTCTCTCCGAGCCGGTATCCACTACAATCGATTCCTGGTGCGATGAACTGGGTGACCTTGTGCACGGCATCTCAGTGCTCGGCGAGGCGACACCACGGTCGTTTGATCTTCTGGCATCGTTCGGCGAACGGTTCTCCACGCTGATTTTCCATGCGCATCTGCAAGCACTGGGTCTCGCGGCGGAGCTTGTGGACGCCCGATCGTTTATGATCACCGATCACCAGTTCACGCGTGCGCTTCCCGACCTGCACGTCATCCCGCGGAAGCTCGAGGAGCACGTCATGCCCGTTCTCCGCCGCGGAGCCATTGTGGTGACCCAGGGATTCATCGGGGCAACGGCCAACCATATCACCACCACCATAGGGCGCGGTGGATCGGACCATTCGGCCGCGCTCATTGGATCGCTCCTGGATGCTGATGAGATTCAGATCTGGACTGATGTCGACGGCATTCTGACTGCAGACCCATCGATCGTGCCCGATGCGCACCGCATCAAGGTCATGTCGTTCATGGAGGCATCCGAGCTCGCCTATTTCGGTGCCCGTGTCCTGCACCCGGACGCCATCCTGCCGGCAATCAGCAAACATATCCCCGTCCGCGTGCTGAACTCGCGCCGCCCCGCATCGCACGGCACGACTATTATCGCGCAGCCTGGCGCATCGGGGCACTGCATTGTGAAATCCATCGCGTACAAGGAACACATTACACTGATCAGCATCGTCTCCACGCGGATGTTCCTGGCGCATGGATTTCTCGAGAATATTTTCGATGTGTTCCACAAGTACCGCACGGTGGTGCACACGGTGGCCACGTCGGACATCAGCGTCTCGGCCACCATCAACGACACGACCCATCTCTCGGAGATCGTCGGAGAGTTGGGGCAGTTTGCGACGGTCAGAGCATCCGCAGCCAAGGCCATCGTCTGCGTTGTCGGAGACAATCTGCGGAACAGTCCGGGTGTTGCCGCGCGGGTGCTCAATGCCATCAGTGCGGTAAATATTAACATGATCTCGGCGGGCGCATCGGAGATCAACGTCAGCTTCGTGGTGGACGATGCACACCTGGAGGACGTCGTCCGCCTCCTTCACGATGAGTTTTTCAACTCACAGGACATTAACAGGGACATATTCGACTGATGAGCAACCGCACGTACAGGGTGATTGTCGCAGGCGCCACGGGCCTGGTGGGACGCAAGATGATCCAGGTGCTCGAAGAGCGCCGGTTCCCGGTCAGCGCGCTGATTCCTCTCGCTTCTGCCCGCTCTGTGGGGCGGTTGCTGCGGTTCCACGGGGCGGATCTGCCGGTGCAGGAGCTCTCCGAAGCTTCTCTTGCCGAGGCAAAGGCAGACATCGCGCTGTTTTCCGCGGGAGCGTCCGTCAGCAGGCAGTTTGCCCCGATTGCCGCACGTCTGGGCATCGTGGTCATTGACAACAGCAGCGCATTCCGGATGGAGCCCGGCGTGCCGCTCGTCGTCCCCGAAGTGAACCCGCAATCGGCCTTCATGCACAGGGGCATTATCGCCAACCCCAACTGCTCGACGATCCAGATGGTGGTAGCACTGAAGCCGCTACACGACGCATTTACCATCAAACGGATTGTCGTGGCCACCTACCAATCGGTCACGGGTGCGGGTTGGCGCGGGCAGCACCAATTGGAGCTGGAACTGGAAGGCAAGACGGATCCGGATCCGAAGTTCCCCCACCGCATCGCCATGAACGCCCTCCCCCATATCGACACATTCGGCGATGACGGCTACACAAGAGAAGAAGTGAAGATGGTGAACGAGACAAGAAAAATCATGGGGGATGATTCACTGCGGGTTACCGCGACCTGTGTGCGCGTCCCGGTGCTGGGCGGACACAGCGAAGCAATCAACGTGGAGTTCGAGATGCCTTGTGATATTGCACGGGTACGGGAACTCCTGGCGAAAGCCCCGGGAGTGATTCTCGTGGATGATCCGCAGCGTGCGCGCTATCCCCTGCCGCTCGATGCGCACGACCGCGATGAGGTGTTTGTGGGCCGGATCCGCATCGACACAACGGTTCCCTCAGGCATCAACATGTGGGTCGTATCCGACAATCTCCGGAAGGGCGCGGCAACAAATGCGGTACAGATCGCGGAGTTGTTGAAAGAACCCTAGAACACCATCGTCACCCCGACCATAAACGTACTATTGCTGATCGGTGCCTCCGAATCGAATGGCCAGTTGCCATCCTTCTTCCGCAGTTCATACACCCCGTAGGATAAGGCATTCTTCAATACGAAGTTCACCACAGGCACCGCCTCCGGGGTCGAACGGAGAATCCTTTCGACGAATTTATCGAGAGCCCATGTCCCTGCCCCTTCGACGATGACACTCCCCAGCCACTGCCAGAGTTTATGACGGCGATAGATCACCGACCGTTCGTAGCCCGCGTCTACCGCGAGAAGCGGGAGTACGTGGAAACGGACCATCCCGCCGCTTCGCGTGCCGAAGCGCAGTCCGGATTCGTACATCCCCAGGAGCGAACTGTCGGCGCTGTTTGTAATCCCGCCCTTCAAGCTGAAACTCGTCCACTGGACCCCCTGTGAGGTCAGAAGATTGATGGAGGGACCTTCAAGCGAACCCGCCAACGCGTATCCATACCCGTCTTCCCAGACACCCCCGAACCGCCATGCAGCATACTTCACCTCTCCCGGTTCCGGCTCGCCACCGAGATCACTGGAGGCCACCCCGAGAAAGAGACAGTCGTTCCTGTGCTCGACGATCGCCTCGGATTCGTATGATTCGCGATGGAGAAGTCCGCCGAGACGCACTTCCGCAGTCCGCGGACTGAACAACGACTGCGCGGCGCCGTCCAGACTGCTCTGCATCCAACCGTACGACAGGCCCAGCGTCGGGTTGCGGTGTGACATGAACTGGATCCAACGGTCATGATCATGCTCACGCCATTTCACCGAATCCTCCTGAGCGGCGGCGACGCCGGTCCAGAAAGCAAGGCACAGAATCGCGCCTGTGATGACCACCTTCTTGTTCATTCTCATCCTCCGGTTGATCGCAAAGTCGGGTACACACCATACTACGCAAACCGGGCCCCCGGGGTTACAGTCTCAAACCTTCCAGACCCCGTGGTTCACAGCCCCAACCCGTCCAGACCATGACGTGGCGGTTTCAAACCGTCCAGACTCCGGGGATCACCGTGCCACAGTAACTGCACTTGCCATTCTTCATATGGTTCACGTGAATCGCGTACCCCCGTCGTTCGACGATCATCTTCTTGCAGCGATGACAGTAGGTATGCTCGGCATCGTGACCCGGAACGTTCCCGACATAGACGTACTTCATTCCGGCGCTCACAGCCGCCGCATGGGCGTCCTCAAGCCGTTTCACCGGCGTCGGGGCCAGCTGGTTGAGCTTGTACATCGGTACAAAGCGGCTGAAATGGAGCGGCACATCATCAAGTCCGTTCTTGCACAACCAGTCGCACATCCGCCGGATCATATCCAGATCATCACTCCATCCCGGGATCACCAGGTTTGTGATCTCCAGCCAGACATGCATCTCATGAAACACCCGGAGTGTCCGGAGCACAGGGGCGAGTTTTCCGGCGTTCAGCCGCGAGTAGATGTTCTCGTCGAAGCTCTTCAGGTCGATATTCGCAGCATCGATCACCCGGCAGAGTTTTCGCAGCGGTTCCTCTTCTATGTAGCCGTTGGACTTCCAGACATTCCGAATCCCTTCCCGGCGGGCGATCTCCGCCGTGTCGTACGCATATTCGTAGAACGTGGTCGGCTCGGAGTACGTGTACGCGATCGATGCGCAACCGGTCCGGCGGCATTCATCCACCACCGCGCGCGGCATCAAATCCTGATTCTCGGTTTCCTTCGGACTCACCTGAGAGATTTGCCAGTTCTGACAATTCAGGCAGGCCAGATTGCATCCCGCAGCAGCGATGGAAAATGCCCGCGTCCCGGGAAGGAAGTGCAGCAGGGGTTTCTTCTCAATCGGGTCAACATGAACAGCGCAGGGGTTGCCATAGGCAATGGAGTACAGCTTTCCCCCGACGTTCACCCGGTTGCGGCAGAGTCCGGCTCCACCGACGGGGATGGTGCAATCGTTCGGGCATTTCAGGCAATGGATGGCATCTCCCGCTTGCTCCACGAAAAGCGCTTCCTTGCTCCATTTCCAGAGCTCGTCGCCGGCGGGAGCCCCGTTCAGCCACCCGGAGATCTCCGCATGCAGGTGTGCCGGCATCGGCCTCGTAAACACTGTATGCATTGCACCAAATGCACAACACTGAAGGAATTCACGCTTTTTCATAGCTTCTCCAGACGGGAGATGTCAATGAGATACCCGCACCTGTAATCACTGCGGCCGCACCAATGTTGGCCACTGCCTGCACCCCCACCAGCGGTAACAAGAACGGACCGACGAGCAGCGCACCTATCGCCGAGCCGAGCAGGTCCGCGCCATAGAGCCGTGACCCATTGCCGACAGGATCCTGCAACCTCACCCGCGATGTGAGTGTGAAGACGGCACCCGCACAGAGCGATCCAAACGTCAGACACACCACAAGACCCGCCACACCTATGATGAGATCCTCTGACGTCGCGGACTGCAGGAAGGCGGAGGCCAGAAGAGTAACGGCCAGGCCGCACTGCATGACCGCATACCGGCGGGAGGTCAGTTTCAGATACCCCCCGGCAAATGCACCGATTCCCATGCCCGCCATGTAGAGACCTATGAGCGCACCGCTCATCTTGTAGACATTCCCGAACGCGACCTGTACGATCATCAGGGCAATCAGCTCGAGCGTGATGCCGCCGAAGCCGGCGACCACCACCCCGAGCGACTCCCTGTCTGTCCGGACGATGAGGAAAAGAGCAGCAAGGAATGCTAAAGCTGGGACCCAGCTCTCAACCGCAAAGAAACGGAGCCAGTACCGAATCTGCGCGAGCATCAACACGGGATGGTCGTCACTATTTACAGGGGTCACCAGTTGCAGTGAACTGTTCAACCGCCGGGCCCTGTCCGCCAGGAGATCGTCCTGAACGTAGTCCGCGTTCGCGTATGTCGTCGCCACACCAGCGTCGGCGACGGCAGCGGAGACATCCATCCGGAGCGCCGAATCGGACGCAAGATACATATCACGGCCGGCGGGGAGAATGATGACGTTCCTGAAGGATTCACTGATAGTGTTGCGCAAGGTCGCTCGCACATTCCTTGCATCCGCCCCCGCGTAATCCGCAGACGATGAGAGCGACAGGCACAGCACCCCTGCAGACGTCAGCCTGTCATGAGCCAGCTGGATCGACTCCCTCGTGTAGAACCGGTTCGATTGGAGTGTCGACGGCTCGGGCGCAACGATGATGACCGCATCATACATTCCGGCTGCTGCACGAAGGTGCCTGCGGATATCGCCCGAGAGATACTGCACCCGGTGGTCATGCGGAAGCCGGAAGTAGCGTTGCTGCATGTCTCTCATCCACGGGTTTTCCTCGATACAGTCCACACGTGTGAGGGGATACTTCAAGACCTCCGGGATGAGGGATGATGGGTTGCCGCCGGCAATGAGCACCCTTCCGGACCGTGGACGCTGTGCCAGTGTGAAATGCACCAACTCTTCGGCACTCTGTATGTCACCGTTATAGACCAGAGGGATATTGTTCGCGAAAACAGTGTTCTGTCCTCCGAAGCGCGTTGTTGTCAATTCGCCGTACGGCGTCTCTTCGTGGGCGAGGATGGTGTGTCCCGGATAGCGCAGCGCAAACGTCAGCGCATTCAAGTCGAACGTGTTGTGCGCCAGACCGAGTGCAACAACACCCGCAGGAAGCAGAAGACAAAGGTACCATTCTTTTGTGCGCAGTGCGATGACCGAGCCCGCGATTCCGGAAACGGCACACAAGTACAGAAGCAGATCCTGCGATGAGAGCAAACCGAATAGCAGGACACCGAACAACGCGCCCCCTGTCAGACTCCCGGCCGCCTCCCATGCATAGACACTCCCCGCCGGGTTCATTGTGCCCCGGGAAACCGCTGCACGAACCAACAGGGAAAATGCCGCACCGGAGAAAAGACAGACCGGGCTGAGGACGAGTATCGCACCGACAAGGAAGATCCATATCTCCATCATGCTCCCGGGAGGAGCGATCAGCAGGGGGAGAACGCGAAACGCTACGAGCGTGAGGGGAGGGAGGACCATGAGAGCGCACAGAACAACCGGCGGGATGAGGGTCATTCGGAGTCCGGGTGTCCATCGCCGCGCAAGCACTGCACCGATGCCCGTAAGGGCCAGCCAGTCGAACAGCATGATGCCGATGACGAGCTCGTTCCCGAGAAATGCCGAGAGGATTTCGCGGAGCAACACAACTTGTGTTCCCGCGGTAATAGCGCCCGCCAGAACAGTTGTGACCCGGACTCCGCTAACCACCTGCTGCATGGTCGCTTTCACCGAAGACTTCCGCTTCGTATACGTACACTTCCGCCTCTTTCCATCCCTCCCATCCGATCCCGGCCTTATCCTGTGAGCAATGCCCGAGGAACTCTTCCAGTGACCAACCGGTCTCTGTCGCCACCTGTGGCAAGAAAGTGCCCGCCCTGTTCCCTTTTCGAATATAGATGCCATGTCTCCCGAGCTCTATCTCCTGCACTGAAGCCACCTTACGCAAGGGAGACAGGACCGATATCTCGATATCCAGGCCTTTGAGTTCCTCAAATGAAACAGGTGAAAAGCGATAATCCTCTGTGGCAGCTGCAATGGCCATATTCTGGACTGTCTTCGCCAATTCCTCTGTGCCTGAGAAATTTCCGATACATCCCCGCAGGTCGCCGTGCTTCTTGAGCGTAACAAAGGCTCCGCACGGAGTCCGAAGGGCCTCGGAGAGTTGTTCGCTCTTTAACCCGGTGATTTGACGTGTTTGCAGATATTTTTCAAGGGTAGTCCGTGCGATCACGAGGAGCCGGCGACGATCCTGGCTGCTGATGTGGAATGCTTCATCTTTTTGAGCCCCGACGGCAATCGCCGCGTAACCCACGACACGGCCTTTTTCTCCTACCGGAACATCTCCGGAGTTGTTATATTGGATCAGAGTGAATTTCTGCGATCTGTCTGTCGCAACAATATGTTGAAGTGTCAGCACACCCGCCAGGCCACACATTGACGTGACCAATTGACGAGTCCCCGCTCGGCCATTCTCTGATACGACACGGAGTAGCTTTTCCGGAGAGCCGGACAGCACTGCATCGATTGTTTTTCTATCGATGGTCACAGCCTCCTCGTACGAGGGATAGTGCGACAGGTCGGTACTGATGACGAACAGATTTTCCTTTGTGAAATATGGCTGGAGCATCCGGGCGAGTTGTTTGCACACGCCGGGATCTTCCGTGCCGAGGAGGATCGGCACAATTGAGAAGGGTTTCTTCAGATGATATTGGAGCAGAGGCAGCTGGACTTCCAGTGAATGTTCGACGGCGTGCGCCCGGTTGTTTTCAAGAAACATCCCGCCGCCTTGAAGGAGTTTCCGTCCGATGTCGGCATTCACCGGCACGCGTCCGAGAGGAGTGAGGAAGTCCCCCGCGACATACACCGCTGCACCCTCGTATGCAGCGTTGTGGCTGACGCCGATCAGAAAGATGTTCTCGAACGTGCGCTGAGGATCGATCTGCGCTACGCCGGAAGCAGCCACCTGTCCCGAGAAGACATATCCGGCATGAGGCACAATCAGGGCCCGCACAGCGGTCTGCCCGTTTCGTGGGGCTGCGTGTGAGAAGAAGCCCGCAAGGTCTGCACGGAGCGTCGCCGCCGAAACCGGATAGAATTGCCCGGCAACCGCTGGAGCCCGGTCTTCCGCGGATGCACACGCCCCGGAGAGGACGATAAGTGAGCAGCAAAGCACAACCAGGAGTGAGCGGGATATCCACATGGCGGGCCTCGCGAAGAATGAGTCTGCTGCAAAGTACTGCCGGACACAGTGAAAGTCAACATACATAATCACCATCTACCACACCATCTACCACAAAGGAGCACACACCATGAGCGGAATACTGGATATACTTAGCGGCGCAATTGGCAATGATACGGTATCGGAGATCGGCAGCCAGCTTGGCCTTGACAAAAGCACGGCGGGCAGCCTCGTCGGCACCGCACTTCCGCTGCTTGTGTCGGCGCTGGCGAAGAACGCCTCATCACCGAAGGGGGCGGAGTCGCTGCTCAACGCCTTGAACAAAGACCACGACGGCTCGATTCTGGACAACATCGGCGGGCTTCTTGGCGGCTCGGTGAGTGCCGATGGCGCCGGAATCCTCGGCCACATTTTCGGCAACCAGCAGGAACAGATCCAGCAGGGCCTCGGTAAAACGGCGGGGGTCGACGCATCGACAGTGGGATCGCTTCTCCAGATTCTCGCTCCGGTTGTCATGGGGGCGCTGGGCAAGCAAACAGCTCAACAGAATCTGGATGCAGGCGGCCTGGCCGGCATGCTGCAAGGCGCAGCCAAGAGCGCAAGTCAGTCGTCGCCCGACGTGCTCGGGTCGCTTCTCGGGATGCTGGACACCAATAAGGACGGCAGCGTAGTGGATGATGTGGTGGGGATGCTGGGGAAACTGTTCAGGAAATCCTGAATCGGAAAGGGGTCCTGGCCCCTCGTTAAAGGGGCCAGGAGTCTTCCTTCTCAAAAATACACAATGACAGAAGCGCTGACAATCTGTGTTGTGTATTTGTCGGTATAGGTTGACGCTGGCAGAGTTGGAAAGTCATACCTCGTACCAGCCTCATACGTCGAGCGAGAATACGCCACATCAAATGCAAATGCCTGGCTGATGAATCCTGTGCCCACGGTGAACCCTGTGCCTGACACCGGGTCGGTGTACTTGCCATTGTTCTGGTCAGCCAGAAGGGTCGGCACGGTCCGGAAGCCAGCGCGGATGGGGATAATCCCCGCGCTGGTGACGATGAGGTACTCTGCTCCCACGCGCACCTGTTTCTGATCCGATTTGCTCGGGCTCATGTCCGACGTGTCCACTCCACTCCCATTCCTCGAGTAGAAAATCCTCTTGTCACCATAGAGCCGCATCTCGAAGTCTGCAGAAATCGTTAGGTTTTCCAGCAAGCGGCCCGATGCCCCGAAACCGAACATGAGGGGCATCTCTATGGTATTCGAGAACTTGCCTTTCTCATCCGGATATCCTGTCGACACGTTAAGGTAGTCGCCTTCGTACGTCAGCTCAAAAGGGGTCCTGAGTGACGCGCCAAATTTGATGGGAATAGGCCTTTTCATCCCCTCAAAATCCACAAGCAAGCCTGCCGTGAAATTGAGTCCACTGAACTTCGCATCGAAACTGGAGCTGAAATTGTAGTTGGTGCCGGCGTAGCTGCTTTTGTATTCGTATTGGTTCTTGATGTTTCCCAGCCAGATGTTCACAGCCCCTCCGACGTAGAACATCGGATGCAATTTGATGCCTATCCCCGGGGTGATGGTATTCGCCGCGCCATCGGACTCGTACGTGAGGTAATCATTGCTGAACCGCGCGTATTCATCGAGCTGCTTCTGAAATGCCACGGCGGGGACGATGTTGACCTTCCCTGCGTGAAGGGGAAAGGCAATACTTGCGAAGTTGTAGGTGAATTGCGGCTGGGTTAACGAGTAAAGGTCGCCCGAGCTCTCGGAAGACGTCTCCTTGAAATCCTGTTGCATCCATCGCCCGACGGCGGAGAACTCGGTGCGTTCGAGCTGACCGAGTCCCGAGGGGTTCCAGGAGATCGCAGTGGCGTCATCCGCCAGCCCGATGAACGCGCCGCCGAGTCCTTCTGCGCGCGCACCTGCACCGGTGATGTTCCAGTCTTCGTACTGCGCACTTCCCACACTCACGATCGTCAGCATGGCGATCAGAACAAGTAGAGTCCGGGTTTGCATAGGCGCTCCTGATGGTTATGTAGACGAACGGTGAATTTCATTCTAACCTGACTTAAAAGTCAGGCAAAAAAGTCAGGCATAAAAGTCAGGCAAAAAAGCCTGGCAAAAAAGTCAGACTTCAGGATCCAGACTTCAGGATCTTATGTTATTTGCCGGTCTTGTAGTACTTCATCGCCTCCGGCAACTCATTTTTAAGATCTGCGATTCGCGTTGCGTCAGAGGGGTGCGTGCTCAAGAACTCCGGTGGTGCCGCCCCCCCCGAGGACTGTGCCATCCTCGTCCAGAACGAGACCGCTTCATTGGGATTGTATCCGGCCATGGCCATGAATATGAGTCCCAGGTGATCGGCCTCGGATTCGTGTGTGCGGCTAAAGGGGAGAAGTACCCCCAACTGACTGCCCAGTCCGAAAGCGGTCATCCAGAGATTCTTGGTTTCTGCGGGTTTGCTGTCCAGAGCTACCTCCAGCGCCATGCCGCCCAATTGTGTGAGCAACTCCTGGCTCATGCGCTCGCCGCCATGCTCGGCAACCGCGTGCGCAATCTCATGTCCCATCACCACCGCCAACCCGGCATCAGTTTTCGTCACAGGAAGGATGCCCGAGTAGACCACAACCTTTCCGCCCGGCATGCACCAGGCATTAACTTCTTTGCTGTCCACCAGGTTGAATTCCCATTTGTATCCTGCCAACCCATCCGAGAGTCCCTGTTGCGCAAAGTAGGTTTCGACTGCTTTCTGAATCCGTCCCCCGACGGTGCGCACCAACTGCGTTTGCTTTGCATCCGTCGAGACTTTGTTCGAGTCCAAGAACTCGCCGTACTGCTGAAAACTCATGCTGAGCATCTGGGAATGTGGAATCAGGCTCAGCTGTTTTCGGCCTGTGATGGGAACAGTGCTGCATGAGATCACGAGGAAGGTCAACGTGAGTATCCAAACGCCCAGTCCGCACGAATCGCCTCATTGCTGCAACCCTCCGTTTCTGGTCCGACTACTTCTGATCCAATTTCAGCTTGTGCAACTTCGGTTTAATGACAAACACACAGTATGGTGCGTTCGGATGGTTCCGGAAGTAGTCCTGATGATAGTTCTCCGCCTCGTAGAACTTCTCGAGCGGCTTGATCTCCGTGACAATCGGATCGGTAAACATGCTCCGGGCTTTGGCCAGGGACCGTTCGGCTGTCGCTTTCTGCTGCGGTGTATGGTAGAAGATCACGGACCGGTACTGTGTCCCCACGTCCGCGCCCTGGCGGTTCAATGTCGTGGGGTCGTGTGCCTCCCAGAAGACGCTCAGGAGACTGTCATAGCTGATTTTCGTGGGATCAAATGTAATCCGGGCGACCTCGGCATGTCCTGTGGTGCCGCTGCAGACTTCATCGTACGTCGGATTCGCTTTTGACCCTCCGGCGTACCCCGCAACCACGGACTCAACGCCCTGCAGCCGCTCGAACACTGCTTCGATGCACCAGAAACAGCCGCCGCCGAGGGTGGCGTGTTCGCGGACTGATGATGAACCGGATATTGTGCCGTCAGGAAGATTCATCGCGAGCATCAGAGAGACGATGAATGCAGCCATTCCCCCCCTCAGAAGTATATGATGAGTGAAGCGCTGACCATCTGAAACGTGTTGGTGTTTTCCAGGGAGCCCCCGACCAACTGCCAGGACTGTTTCCACTTGGAGCGGGAGTATGCAAAATCCAGCGCGAACGATTGACTGATGAATCCCGTGCCAACGGTGAACCCTGTGCCGGACACCTGGTCCTTGGCGTTTCCTTTTGAGTCCTGGTCGGCAAGAAGTGTCGGCACAGTTCGGAATCCTGCACGGATGGGGATGACCCCTGCGGATGTCACGATCAGATACTCAGCCCCGACACGCACCTGATTCAGATTCTCCTTGCTGTCGCTCAAGTCGGTCGTATCGATAGGATCCCCATCAGTCGTGAAGAGAATCCGCTTGTCGCCGTACAGACGCGATTCAAAGTCGACGGCCAGTGTGAGGTTTTCCCCGATGCGGCCCGACGCTCCGAAGCCGTACATGAGGGGCAACTCCACCTTGTTCAGGAATTTGCCCGACTTGTCGGCGGTGGTCGCCCGGTCCCACTTATAGCTCCCGTCATACTCGAGCTCGAACGGCGTCTTGATCGTCGCACCGAGCTTTATCGGGATGGGGTTCTTCAGCCCTTCAAAATCCACAAGCAGGCCGGCAGTGAAATTCAAGCCGCTGTATGATCCCTCGTTGGTGGAGGTGTTCTTCGAGGACTTGTCCAGCGAAAAGTTCTCGAAGTTCCCGAGCCAGATGTTCACGGTCCCGCCGACATAGAACATGGGATGGAGTTTGATGCCTATGCCCGGTGTCAGCGTATTCGCGCCGCCGCTGGACTCATACTCCTGATCCTCCGTGTTCGAGCGGCCGTAGGCGTCAAGCTGCTTCTGGAATCCCACCGCGGGGACAATCGTCACTCTGCCCGCATGCAGCGGAAAGGCGATGCTCGCGAAGTTGTATGTGAAGTGCGATTGTATTTGGGTGCGGTTATATGATGGAACGGAAGGGATTTCAGTCTTGGTGTCTTCCTGTACCCATCGTCCGACAGCGGAGAACTCCGTCCGCTCGAGCTGGCCCAGGCCCGCCGGGTTCCAGGAGATTGCCGTCGCATCGTCGGCCAATCCGATGAACGCACCGCCAAGGCCTTCTGCGCGCGCGCCGGCACCGATAATATTCCAGCCCTGCGCATTCGCCGCTGATGCCAGCATCACCAGCGCCGCAGCAACCACCAGTATCCGGTTCCCCATGTGAGCTCCTGATTTTTGTTCCGGACGACCTGTCTACTTAATGACGATCTTGTCGCCCACTTTGATGTCCTGATCTTTCTCCACAACCCGCACCTGGGAGAGTTTTTGTTGCACCTGTACTACCACCAGTTCTCCAAGCTTCGTGACATGTTTCCCGAGCACCTCTCCCGTTGTCGGGTGAAGGATGTTCTCTCCGGCCCGGAAGGCCACGCATTTCGAACCTTTGCGGATTCCCTTGAGCGAACCGGCGTCGATATAGAAGACATCCTTCTGGGCGCTGACGATGAATCCTTCGACAATCGGCATTTCGTTATAGATCAGAATCGCGAGGTTGTCGACCGCCTTCTCGAAATCTTCCACATCGTTCCCGCTGACCGTTTCGCCTCTCGCGACGATCGTCTCACTTGTTTCCGTGTCGATCACCCGCGCGTTCACCCTGGCACCTGAGCCGTGCGGAACGACACTTGTCAGTATGATGGCGTCCGCACCCGCCACACGGCCGACCTTCACGGCCGTCTCCTCATCCACTGCACCGGAGAGTTGCAGCTCCTGCTCTTTCAACACCTTGTCCAACGCCGTCCGCTCAATCACTTTGAAGCGGCGCAGATAGACGAGTTGCGTCACCATCTTTTCGGTGAGCGCATCGCCGAAGTTGCCCAGGTCACCCTTCACTTCAATGGGCATCACCGCGATCCCCAGTCGCGAGCCGACCTGTGTAACCCGCGAAGGATCATACGTGAGCGCCCCGACAGGAAGTGTTGAGGTCTTCACGTCCATCCGGGACCGTTCGGGAGCGTCCGGCACGGCCTCCTCTTCTTCCTTCTCGGGTTTTTGAGGAGCTTCCTCCGGCACTATCGCGAGGGACGGCGGTACCTTCTTCCTCACGAACTCCAGGTATTCATTGGCGCGACCGCTCGAGACGTATGCGGTGGAGAGCTCGATCTCCTTTTTTGCGTTCGCCGTTTCACCCAGGAAATAGTAACAGATCCCCATCTCCCGGTGAGGATAATACTCAATGAAACGCGTTCCATACGTGCGCTTTCGTCCTGCGTCCTCAAACTCGAGAGAGATTGCACTCCGGAATTCCTGTATCGCACGGAGCCAGTCCCCCTTTTCCACGAATTCCAGCCCATCGGTGTAGTAGTTGTAGAATTTGGTCTGGGCTGATGTGGCAGAAGGAGCAAGCAGGATGAACAACAGAACAAGCCACAGCGGGTGTGATTTCATGGTAGTCCCCGACAGGAAAGAGGATGGTAATGCGAAGATAACTCAATATTCAGTTCAATGTCAATGCCCGGGTGGCGCACAGAATCTACTATATTTTCCCTCATTCGGTGGCTGAGGGGACCGATTATCAATAGTCAATAGACTATTGACTATTGGTCAAAGTCAGACCCCGGGCGCGAGCGTAATGATCTCGTTGGGCTCGTTCCAGTAACTGTCCACAACCCGGAGTTCCCCCGCACCGACGGCATGCAGTCCCTCCCGCATGGTCGTGCGTGCCTTTTCAATTGTATTGCATTGCCTGCTGATATGCGCCAGCACGACCGCCCGGGGAAGCTCCCGCGATACCGCCAGTATCTCCCTCATCAATGACGCAGATTGGTCGTTCGACAGATGGCCGATATCCCTGATTCGTCTCTTCAACCAGTCGGGACGTGTGGAGTTCTCCAGCATCACCGTGTCGTGATTTGACTCCAGCACGATCGCCTGGGCGCCGGAAAAGCTCCCGGCCAGACCGTCGGTCGCGAACCCGAGGTCGGTGGATATGACTGCGGTCGTCGTGCCCTGGAGAGTGGTATCATGGATCGCGTACCCGAAGCAACCCCCCGGAGCGTCATGCGGGACGGGGAATGACTCCACGTCAAAGCCCGCAACTGCGCCAACACCGTCCTTCAGTACGCGCAACAATCCCTGATGTGCGGCCTTGCGTGCCATCGCATACTGCTTCTCCAGTACGGCCGCGATCGGGGCAGGACAGTACACGGGAATCCGGAGTTCCAGCACCCGCTTCAACGTTTCCGGATGGACGTGGTCTCCGTGGGTGTGGGTGATCAGCACTCCGCCCAGCGTGCGGAATTGTACGCCGGACGCATCGAGATGCCTGCTGATGTACCGCTGGCTGAGCCCGATGTCCACCAGCAACGACCGGCCGTCATTCCAGAAGACTGTGCTGTTGCCGGCGCTCGAACTCGCAAGAACCCGAAGATGCATCAGCTCCCCCGTTGGCCGCCACGGCGTGGGGCCCCGACACCCTGGAACCCGCCCCCGTGAAAACCACCTCCCCTGCCGGTACCTTTGGGCCCGCCGCCGCTGACTCCCTTACGCCCCTTCCCCTTTCGCCCGCCCGGGCCGTGAGTTTCGGCTTCCGGCGGAACTACTTCCTTTAGCGAAAGTGCGTAATCGGTGAGTTTCTTGCCGTGCAGCGCAGTCATCGCCGCACGTGCTTCATCGTCGTTCGGCATTTCCACGAAGGCGAACCCGGAGTGATGACCGGTCACCCGATCGATATCGAGTTTTACAGACGCCACCGTTCCGTGTGCCGCGAAGAGACCGCGGACCTTTTCCTCGTCGTACTCGCGTGGGAGATTCGCGACATGGATGTTCACTGTTGACTCCGTTCATGTGAGAGTTCTTTTGCATCCGGGGTTACCGGCGTTGCCGCGTCACGGGAAGCCGGAGGATCCGGATGCTTCACCGGAGGTGGTGCATATCCGACCACCGATCCGGCACGAATGCGCACGAGGTATGGTGAAAGTGTCGTCCCGGGCAACGTGCGCACACCATCTTCGATCTTGATCGGCCCGATGCCGGTGCCGGCGCCGATCTTGCAGTTCGCGCCGATTTCGATGAGACCGTAGCGGAACGTTCCGCATCCTTCGTAGGCGTGCACCGTCATCTGGCTGAATGCGCCGACGAGGGTGTTATCGCCGATGAAGATCAGCTCCGGACGGAAATGATCGAGCCAGACCATCTGCATGATCTCAACATTCTTCCCGATGTGGGCACCCATCCACCGGTACCACCGGTTTTTGAAAGGCGTACCTTTCATGATAAATGATACACCAACCTGGCAAAGAAGCAATATCCGTCTGGGAAGCGGCAGACAGATCGTGCGCCAGTTGATGGCATCCGGTTCTTCCGGCGCCCCCAGGCCGGAGAACGTATAGTGCCGCTGCACCGGTGTCAGGAAAGCCTCCAGGCGCTCAGTCCCCTCCGGTGTGCGCGGGTCCAGGGTGGCCACATCACGTCCCTTTCCCCGCGCAGTCTTGGATATCGTGATCGTGCGGTGGTGTTTCTTCCCCAGGTGTATTGCCCTGCGGATGATATCCACCGTCACTTCGCGCATGACCTCTTCGGGCGTTGCCGTGGGGCGCTCGTGGCTGCTCATGACCGTTCACCGTTCGCGAAGTGCATCGCCTCTCCCGACACGTTGCGTATCAGGCGGGCGTGCGACCGTTCACCGATAAACCGCAGGAGAATCTTGTACGTGTCATAATCAAATCGTTGTGAAGGGCGCATGTCGAACTGTTCCGTCCCGTCGCCAAACCGGCCCGAACCGACGAGGCACCAGTTGTCCACAAGAAATGCCTCGCCTGACTCGCCGTCGGGGGCCTGCTCCTGCAGTACGATGGCGCCTTTGAAAGGCCACGCCTTGACTTTGCGCCCGGAGAACGCGGCCTCGACCCTCATGTTGTAGAGGAGGGCGGGTTCCTCTCCCACGCAGGCACCTTCGCACGTATGGATCTGATAGCCGAAACAGGGCCCGCGTCCGGATTCCAGACCGATGAGCCTGTGGCACAGGTGATGCTCCCTGGCGGCGTCGCGCAGAAACTCTTCAGCCTGTCTCTGCGATTTGAACAGCGCCAGAATGTTGGATGCAGTCGCGGATTCGATGATCTCGGTTTTTTCCAGGCGTACGGCCAGATACCCTTCGCGGGTCAGTGACTTGCGCGCAAGGATGACCCGGCGCGTGCTGCGCGACATTCTATTGTAGATCGGATGCAACTCCTTGATCAAAGAAGATTCCAGAAGGAGTGCTCCGAGTTCACCGGACGTCGTACGCGTCTCGATGCGATGCACCTGACGGCACATTTCCATCCCCCGCGCGGTCCGGTCATCCCCGGCAAAGTGCCCCTGCACGCGCCCCCGGATGTTTTTGCTTTTCCCTACATACAGCAGTTCGTTCTGCGGACCGTAGAACAGATAGACGCCGGGCGACTCCGGAAGCCCGGCCAGCATGGCCCGGTCCACATCCACCGGCAGTCGTTTCTCCTTCATGACATGCCGTATCGCTTCAGCGACCCGGTCGGGGTCCTCCTTGTGTTCCACGCAATGGAGGAATGCCAGCACCGCCTGCGCATCGCCCAGGGCACGGTGGCGCTCCGGGCATGTAAGGCCGTGGCGATCGATCAGACTGCTCAGGTCGTGGTGCCGGTGTTCCGGATAGAGTTTTCTTGACAGCTTCATCGTGCAGAGACACCGCGGAGAAAACTCACGGCCGGTCCTGGCAAACTCTGCCTTCAGAAATCCGTAGTCGAACCGCGCATTATGCGCGACAAAGACCGCGCCGTCAAGAACGCGCGAGACGTCGCGGGCAATCGACGAAAACGACGGAGCGTTTTCCACATCGCGGTTGGATATCCCGGTCAGCTGTTCGATCATCGGATGAATGTAGCAGTCCGGATTCACGAGCGTGGAATACGTCTTCCGGACCTTGCCCCCTTCGACGCGAAGAATGCCGATTTCAATGATGCGGCTGTACAGCGCGCTCATGCCGGTGGTTTCAAGATCGACGATGGCCAGTGGCTCGTTCATGCATGTCCTACATGTATCACGTCATCGCCGAAGCGGGCACGGATCTTATCCACCGCTTTCAGCAGCTCTTCACGTTGTCCCCGCCGTGGATTCAGAGGGAGCTCCATCTGCGATGCATCGTCAAAATTGCAGAGGTGAACACCGAGCAGTCTCACCGCCTGGCGTGTGTCGTATGCCCCGTGGAACAGGCCCCTGACCGTCTCGAAGATCACCGGATCGTCATCCGTGGGATCGATGGTCCGCGCACGCGTGATGGTCGTGAAGTCGGCATACCGCAGCTTCAGCTGAATGGTACGGGCACGCCATCCCTGTTCGCGCACGCTTGCACAGACATCTTCCACAAGCGCATGGAGCTCCTCTTCGAGATCGGGAAGCGACCGCAGATCCACACTGAATGTTTCTTCCCTGCTGATGCTCTTTCGTGTATGCCCGACCGACACCGTGTCGCTCCCGCGGCCGTGCGCCACCTCATACAACCAGCCACCGGAGGCTCCCAGGAGGTGCACGAGCCGTTCTTCGGTGGCCATCTGAAGATCGGCGATCGTGCGGAATCCCCGCGCGCGGAGCGTCTCCTCCGTCCTGGTACCAACGCCCGGAATGACCGCGATGGAAAGTGGCGCGAGAAAGAATTCCTCCCGGCCCGCCGGCACGATGCAGACCCCGTTGGGCTTCACAGTGCCCACCGCGATCTTGGCGAGGGTTTTGCTGGTCGCCAGCGCGATGGAACAGGGCAGCTGAAATTCCTCCGCAACGAGCCGCTGAACCGTGCGCATGAATCCCGGAAGGTCGTTGCCGTAGAGCGATTCGCATCCGGTGAAATCCATATACATCTCGTCAATGGATGCCCGCTCCACGACAGGGGCGAGCTGTTCCATCCGCTTCGCCAGCCGGTCCGAGATTTCGCCGTACTCATGATGGCTGGACCGCGCCAGGATGAGATGCGGGCAGAGACGCAGCGCCTGCGCCGTGGACATCGCGGAGCGTACACCGAATGCGCGGGCTTCGTACGATGCCGATGCCACCACACCGCGGCCGCCGGGAGCCCCGCCCACAGCCACGGGCTTGCCGATCAGCCCGGGATCCTTCAGACGCTCAACCGACACGAAAAAGCAATCGAGATCCAGATGCGCAATCTGTTTGGTTGGCGGCGTCATGGTTGCTGCGCGGAATGTGCGTACGATACGGAGCCGGGGGATGCCGCGTGAAACAGGTGCAGCATCCCCCGTTCAAACCGATCCCGTTACTTCACCCCCTGCAGGGTGAAGCGGGCTACTTCATTTCCTTCTTGTATTGCTCGTACTTCTGGACCTCGGAATCAAGTTCCTTGAACGTCTCGGATGCACGGAAACGTGTGTAGAGATCCTTGTTGTTCTTGATCTCCTGCAGCAGCGTTTCATTCGCAGAGCCGATCGGGAGCTCCATCATCACAAATGCCCGGTACAGGTCTCCCTCCCTGACCGTCTTCTGATCTTTCATTTTGCTGCCGTTCATCGTGGTGGAGACCACGAGTTTTGTGGCCTGTGTGAATTGCGCCAGCAACGTTGCTTCCTGGCCTACGCCGGTTTCGTCTTCGAACCTCTTCTGCAGTGCGTTCACCTTGGTCTCCAGCATCCGGCCCAGCTCGGCACGGGCCCCGGTCGAGGCCTTGTCAATGGCCACCTGCATATCCTGCGAAGTCGCCGAGTTGGCCGAGCGCAAATACAATGGATCCTGGGGCGCATTCGGATACCAGGACGGTATCCCGCTGCCGCATCCCACCAGGCCGAACGCAACCACCACGAGCATTGCTACCAATACTGTTGTGCGCATAGTTGCCTCCTTTGAGGAAATGTTGGTACGAGAGCTACTCCAGAGCCTTATCGATTTCCGCCTTGACAAGATCGCCGACCTTCCGGGCCATCGCCTCTAACAAGCGGCTTCCCGCGTTCTGATACGTTGCACCACCTTCTTTTTCATTTTCAAGAATGACGCTCCCCAGCACCACTCCGGTCTTGCAGTCGAGTACGTGCACCACCGCACGCCCGGCACTGAAATACATTTGCGGCATCGGGTTGCTCCGCTCGGTTGCCTCCACCTGACCGATGACGGCGATCTCCGCGATCTTTCCCAGCGCTCCAGTCACCGCATGGTAGTCGCCGCTGGTGATCGCTTGTGTCAGCTGCTGCTCCGGCACCAATCGCAGCACCTTTGAATCCTCAATCACGGTGTAGCGTCCGCCCACCAGCAGACGCTGGATCTGTTCCTGCACCGACGATTTCACTCGCGGAACGCCAAGATTGGATTCCACGATCCGGATTGCAACGGTCGACGAGCTCCTGCTCTTCAACAGGAACGAGAAATCCACAAACGCGGAGTTGTTGCACCGGGCGAGATCGGGGAAGCGTCCTGCAAACGCGACAAGACCCGGCAGCGCGAGCGTCACCCGGATCCGGTTATTAGCCTCACCGGAAGTTATTTCGTTCACCGGGATGTTGAAGTCACCGTTGGACGACGTGCGGAAATCCGTCGGCAGCTTTCCCGTGGCGGGAGGCACGAACGCCGCCGCCAGCTGCGCGTTGTGTACCGGCACAACGCCGTGGTCAGACCTGTACATCACCCGTCCACGGAGCGGCTCTCCGAGCGCTTTGGCGCGCTGGGCTTCCTGGCGATCACCCCTCTGAACCTCGAATTGCAGCCGGCTGAGATACCCGCACAGCTGACTCTGGAGCACCGGAAGCACCGGCACGCTGGGGCCGGAGCCTTCGAGCGAGGCAGAGAGTGTCCTCTCCAGCGACGCTTCGGCCAGCGAGACGACCTTCATGGCCTCCAGCAGCTGGCCGCATGCCGTAAACGGGTCATCCTGATCCATGGCCTTCCGGGCGGCGCCGTGGTACACGCGTGCGGAAGACACCGCATCCTGCATCTTCTCCCGGAAACGCTCCTCAACTTCCGCCTGCGAGATCGCCCCGTATGCATACAGAATCTCCGCGTCCTCGTCATACCACCGCTCCAGTACGATGCCCTCCAGCGTGGCGGTCGTGATCTGTTCCGTCGTCGACGCGTAGGCGTCGGTCACCGCAGCATCGGTGCCGGTCATGGTCTCCTGTACGGCCCTCGTCACGCTGCTGTTGATACGGACTTTGATCTGTGATGCGATTTGCGCGCGCGCGCGCCCCGCGGCATCCTCCCACGCAGTATCGCCCTTCCCTTCCGCCTTTGCCATTCCCAGCCCCTGATACCATCCGGCCTTTGCCGGAAGGTTCGGGAGATCCCGTGCCCAGCGCGGACGCTCCTGGGCGTTCGCCAGCCCGCCTGCACAGAGCAGAAGGCATGCGAGTAGCCGAATGCCATAACTCCATCTGCCCCGGAAACATCTGTGTGACCTCATGATCCTTCTCCGGTTATCGAGCGATGGTTGACACCAGCATATTGATTGCGTCGTACATATCCTGATCGCGGCACTCTTCGCAAATGACTTCGCGCCCTTTCATCACCTTGCCGGTTTCCACATTGATCAGCCGTGCCGAAAACACGATGCTCGTGCCGAGCTTTCCCACGGTGCCCAGGAGCACAACGTCGGCCTTCAGGATTTTCCCCACGCTCACACCTTGATCTTCCGTCAGCCCGCTCAACTGGAACCGCTGCTCCTTGAGAATGCCCTCGATGTGATCGCGTTCGACCAGCGTCACGTAGTCCACGTTCGAGAGTGCATTGGACATCGTGCTGATGCAGACGTCGGCCACCTCGGCCGGCACGCCTTTCGCTTTGAACGAGAGAATGGCGAGCTTGACCGGAGTGCCGGGAGGGAGTGCCGGTTCTGTGCTTCCCGCGCGCGCCCGGATTCTTCCGCTCAGGGACGGCAACGCACCCGATGCCACACTCGCTTCTCCCTTGAACTGCAACTTCCAGACAGCGACCGCGCCATCGTCGCCTCCGCCCGCCAGCCAGCTGTTGTCATCCGAGACCGCCAGCACCTTCGGGCGCTGGGTCATGGTGACGGTGCTTCCGCTTTCTCCTTTGCGCAGGTCAACGAGGGCAATGGTATTGTCTTCGTCCCCCGCAACAGCCACATGATCGTTTCCCGGTCCGAGGGCCATGACTTCCGCGGTGGAGGGAGTCTTGACCTGCTTGACTTCCGCGCCGCTTTGCCAATCGTACGCGATGATGGCGCTGCGGCGCTCAAGATCACGGCCGCTCATGACGCCTCCCTTGGGCAGTGCGACTTCTTCGAGGGAGACGGCAAACACGTTTGTTGCACGATTCGTCGCCGCAGCGTGGACGACCGATTGCGATCCGTGAAGCTCGCCGCCCGCCAGTGCCAGAGTGCGGAGCGGTTTCATCGTCGCCGGGTTCCACGCAACGACGTCACCGAGCTGCATCACCGCCACGAGTTGCTGTCCCAACCGGTCAAAACCCAGAAACAGGATATCATCGATCTTGTCGCTGGCATTGATGGTCCCAGCGGGCATCAGCCCCTTCAGGTCAAACAATTCGATCCGTTCGTCCCCGGTAGCAACGGCGAGGTATTGCTTCCCGGCGTCAATCGCCAGACGATCCGGTTTCCCCTTCGTGCGGAAGGATGTCCCGGTCGGGCCTTTCAGAAGATCGTGGATGGTGACCTCACCTGTCTTGTCCACCGCAACGTACGACCGGTCGCCGCTGAGAAAGGCAAGGAAGAGAACCGCATCTTCCAGCCTGGCGGTGCTGATCGCCTGTTTCTTCTCCAGGTCCCAGCAGTACACTGCACCGCTCTTGTCACCCGACAGGAGGAGCGACCCGTGAGAGGGGAATGCGAGCGCGGTGACTTCTTCGTTCTCCTCCGGTTGGAGGACGGCATGCGCCGTCACCCGGATATCTTGAGCAGTCACCGGGATGCTCAGCACAAGACAGAGCAACCCGGCGGCCGCATGGAGCGGCCACCGTGTCATGGTCATTGTCACCCAGTTGTCCCGAATGGTGTTACAACAGGAAGCTGAGACCGACTGCGAACAGCAGAAGCCCGCCCTCCTGATCCTTGTTCAGTGTAAACAGGTAGTTGCCGCCGATATCGAGTGCGGTCTTTTTCGCAAAGAAGTACTTCAAGCCGGCATTAATACCGATACTCCCTTTGTCTTCGCTGTCACTGAAATCATTCTTGAAGTATTGTGCGCCGAGATACGGAACTGCCTTGGCATTGCGCATCAGGAACGAGTAGACAATAAACGCCGTGCTGCCGAAGGTTGTCTTCGTTTCCGACTCATATTTCACAGTTCCCAGGGTGTAGTCGATGACGGGAGTGGTAGAGGTGGTGATGCTCAACGTCGGCCCGATGCCGATCTGCAGGGCGTCGGTGATGTACGGACCAATTTTCCCCGATATCATCCCGGAGCCGAAGCTCATGTCCTGACCGATCGTTGTGAAGTACATACCCTGGAACTGCAATTCAACGTCTCCCCTTTGCTGTTGGGCGAAGGCTGATGCGGCGATCAGCATGAGCACAATCACCACTAGACCGTTGTGTGCGAAACGCATGGGCACCTCCTTGATAGTGTTGGTCCTCTAATACGGCAGTCGCTAATTTGCACGAATGTAAAGCATTCCTCTTCAACAAGCAAATGAAGTGCTTGCGTTTATTCGCATCAAACCGTACTTTTGTGCCTGATGGCACCTATTTCATCCCTCACCAATCGGCTCCAGAAATCGCGCCCGGCAATGATGGTCGCCGTGGTGGCTTTTGGATGCATCGCCGGAATCGGGCTCTCCAGCCTGACGCTTTTTGAGACCCTTGAGCTCAAGACACTGGATTTGCGCTTCCGCTATGAATCCCACCCGGAATGGGCCGATACCAACGTTGTCATCGTGGCTGTCGACCAGAACAGCCTGGATTTCTTTGCGTCAACAAGGGGTCAGAAGTGGCCGTGGCCCAGGGAGTACTACGGCCTCCTGCTGGAATTCCTGCAGGGTGCGCAACCGAGAGTAGTGGCATTTGATTACGATTTTTCGCAAAAGGACGAGGACCGCCTCGAGGTGGACGGCAGCGAGTCGGATGCGGTGTTTGCCGATGCCATGGGCTCCAGCAAGAAGGTTGTGCTCGGCTTCAGTCTCGCAAGAGGCGACCAGGGAGACCAGCCGGGCGGCTCGTTGATCCCCCGGCATCTGCTGCCACGCGGAAGAGACTCCTCCGGACCGGGACCGTATGATCGGGTCGTCGCCCCGCTCCCTCTCTTCCAGGAGAACGCAGCCCTCCTTGGAGCCACAAATTTCGGCACCGACGAAGACGGCATTGCACGACGAAGCCAGCTGACATATGATTTCGACACCAGCAGGGTTCCGCAGTTCGCATTTGCGGCGAATCTCGAAGCCACGTTGACCCCCACGGGGGCTGTCGACTCTGTTCTCGCTTCCATACCGCTTGACCAACACGGGGAATTTCTTGTGTACTGGTATGGGAAGGGCGGACCTGCCGGTGTCTTCCGTTACTACTCCGCGCACGCGCTGATCGTCTCGGGAGTCAAGCTGCGGGGAGGTTTTGCACCGGATATCTCTCCGGATCTCTTCCGCGGCAAATGTGTTCTCATCGGTGGTTCGGCAGCAGGCCTCTGGGACTTCAAGCCCACGCCGTTCACGTTTCTCGAAATCTACCCCGGCGTGGAAATCCAGGCCACACTGCTGAGCAACCTGCTGAACCGGCATTTCATCACCCGCACGCCTCCATGGGGCGGCTACGCCCTCGCAGTGTTGCTCGCTATCCTTGCCGCGCTGGCATTCTACCGCATCCGCCGGGTCTGGCTTGCTTCTCTGGTGATTCTCGTGCTGATTGGGGTGTATATCGTTGCCGCATTCTCCATGTTCCGGTGGGAGTTGCTCTGGCTGCCCCTCGTCACACCGCTCGCCGCAGTGGCGACAACGTATGCCCTGGCTGCGGTGACCAGCTATGCCGTGGAGGGGCAGCAGCGCAGGATGCTGCGGCGCGCCTTCAACAGGTACTTCAGTCCGCATGTCGTGGCGGACATCCTCGAGAACTCCGCCCAGGTCGAACTCGGAGGGAAAACCATCGAGGCGACCGCGTTCTTTTCGGACATCAAGGATTTCACATCGTTTGCCGAACGCACCTCGCCGAAGGATCTCGTCCATTTTCTCAACGAGTATTTTTCGGTGGCAAGCGACGTCATCTTGCGCAACGAAGCGATGCTGGATAAATATATCGGCGATGCCATCATGGCAATTTTCGGTGCGCCGATACCGCGCGCGGATAACGCCCGCGTCGCCTGTCTGACCGCGCTCGAAGTGCAGGAGGTCCTCGCCCGGTATCATACCCGGCCGGACCGTAGTCCCGATATGCCGGTGTTCATCACCCGCATCGGTCTGCACACGGGCAACATGGTTATCGGGAACATCGGCGGGAGCGCCCGTCTGGACTACACCGCGATCGGCGACACGGTGAATGTGGCATCGCGGCTGGAGGGCGTGAACAAGGTCTTCGGCACGAACATCATCGTGAGCGAAACCACGTATGAACAGGCCGGAGATGCCATCGCAGCGCGGCCGCTGGATTTCCTCAAAGTGAAGGGGAAAGCGATCCCCATCCGCATCTTCGAACTGATCGGTCGCGCGGGCACACTCTCCATACTGCAGGCGAATATCATCGGAGCGTTCACGGAAGGACTCCAGCTGTACCGGCAACGGGAATTTCAAAAGGCCATCGGGGTGTTCACCAAGATCCACGAGATCGATCCCAACCCCATCCCGTCAGCGATATATCTGAAGCGTTGCGCCGAACTTTCACAACAATCTCTGCCCGATGACTGGGACGGAGTCTACACCATGACATCGAAATAACCAGGAGGGCTGATCATGAAACGCATACCATGTGTCGGTGCGCTGCTCCTGTTTCTGGCGCTTGCGACCTGCGCGGAAACGGTCTATACGAAACGGGACAACAACTACATTCGCGAAGGCCCGGGAGCCTACTACGAACTGGTGGCGGTCGTGCAACAAAACACCGCGGTCAACGTCGTCACGCACGACGGTTCCTGGCTCAAGGTGAAACTGACAGACAAAAAGACGGGGTGGATGTCGTCCAATAGTCTGACCGACGCCAAACCCGCCGGCGCACGGGTGATGAAACTGGAAAACGTCTGGAGCTCGCCGAAAGCATCGCGCGCCGGCGTCTCCGCCGCCATCCGCGGGTTTGCCGAGAAACGCGCCAAGACTCCCCCCGGATCGGTGGAAAAGGTCCTGAAGAATTCCGGAAAGACATTCCGCGAAGCCGATCTCGACGCATTCCGCAAGGATGTGGAGGCGTACAAAGCCGGGTTGGCGGGATCACTCAAAATGGAAGACCTGTCCCTCGCACCCATCGAGTATGACGCCGGCATTGAGGAACAGCAAGTCGGCCTGGGAATCGCCGCACGGCTGATCGAAAAGGGGTTCATCACCGATCGTACCGCGGTCGAGTACGTCAACATGATTTGCGCGACACTGGCCGCCAACTCGTCTGTGTATGACTGGGATTTCACGGTCTTCATACTGGATGATTCGACAGTCAACGGCTTTGCGCTCCCCGGGGGGTACGTGTTCATTACCAAAGGCGCCGTGCAGTTGTGCGACGATGAATCGGAACTTGCCGCGATCATTGCCCACGAGATGGCGCACGTCGTCCGGAAACACGGCGCACAGGAGATGAGCAAACGGAAGGTGCACATCAAGGCGGACGATGCATTCAACGAGCTTGAAGAAGAGACCGGAGAAAAAACTCAGGATGAAGCCGAACTCGATGATCTGATGCAGCAGACGTACGAACGGCTCGTCTCACCGAGGCTGCTCGAGTATGAACTCGAAGCCGACCGCGTCGCCGCAGTGCTCCTCGCACAGGCGGGCTATGAGCCGCGCGGACTCGTGCGTATCGGGCTGAAGGTGGCCCGTCTGCCGAAAGAGAAGCCGGGCATGTTTGACCCGAATTACATGGCGCCCGATCTGGTGGGCGAGCGTGCCAGGGCGACCGAAAAATTCGTAGTTGAACACTTCCGTGACTCTGCACACGGCGCCACGCTGCGTGATCGTTGCCTGGCGCGGACGGTGCATCTACGCTAAAGACACGGAACACCATAACGCCGGACACATGATCGCCATCTCCACATCTCATCTCTCGAAAACGTACACCGCGGGATTCCGCGGCAAACGGCATGTCCACGCACTTCAGGATTTTTCGCTCGATGTGGAGAGCGGACAGATCTTCAGCCTCCTCGGGCCGAACGGTGCAGGCAAGACAACGTTCATCAAGATCCTCCTCTCCCTCACCCGGAAAACAGGCGGCAGCGCACGGCTCATGAATCTTCCGGTGTCCGATCACAGGGCCCGCCTGCACGTCGGTTACCTTCCCGAGAATCACCGGTACCCTGGTTACCTCACGGGCGAACAGGTGTTGCGCTCGTTCGGCACATTGAGCGGGATTTCCGGCGCTGCCGTCCGCTCGCGGACCACTTCCATGCTCGAGCTCGTCGGGATGAAGGAGTGGCGGAACACCAAGGTGAAGAAGTATTCCAAAGGGATGATGCAGCGGCTCGGCCTAGCCCAGGCGATGATCAACGAACCCGATCTGCTCTTCCTGGATGAACCCACGGACGGCGTGGATCCCGTGGGCCGTGCGGAAATCCGTGATCTTCTCAGGAACCTGCGCACCAGGGGCACGACCATTTTCCTGAATTCCCACCTGTTGTCAGAGGTGGAGTTGATTTCGGACCGCGTCGCGATCCTCGACAAGGGCCGCCTGCTGAAGGTCGGCACTGTGGACGAACTCACCTCGACCGGTGAACGCTACCACATCGGCTTCGACGGCGCGCTTCCCGAGGCATTCCGGACCGAAGCAGCGGCCAAGGTGCTGACGTTCGGCGAAGCGAAGAACGGCCTCACCATCGATGTCGAAAGCATCGCGGAACTGAACGCGATGATCGACATGCTCCGGCGTCACCAGGTGCCGATCATCGCTGTGGCAAAAGAACGCAGCACGCTCGAAGAGTCATTCTTGAACCTTATCAAACGCGAGGTGCCGGCATGAAACTCCTCGCGTTGATTCGACTCACGCTGCGCGAGCTGTCGGCAAAAGCGACCTTTATCATCCTGGCGGCAATCTCCACCATCGTCCTGCTGGGGCTCGCCGCCGCCGTGGGAACCACCTCCACACCCGACGGAACGGTGCTGCAGGTGTTCGGCCAGCAGGCGTCTCCGCCGATGCCGGATGACCAGATCACCGAGGCCATCCGCGGGATGCAAGCCGGCCTTGCAGGCGGACTCTTCACCGGGATCATTCTCTTCGGCATTTTTGCCACGGCCGGCGTCATCCCCGATGCACTTGAGAAAGGCACGGTCGACCTGTACCTCTCAAAGCCCATCGCGCGTTGGGAGCTCCTCCTCGGCAAATACCTTGGAGCGGTGGTCGCGATCTTTGTGAATGTCCTCTACTTCATGGCCGGCGCGTGGATCATTTTCGGCATCAAATGCGGTGTGTGGGATACACGCATCCTCCTGTCAACCTTCACGATTACATACATGTTCGCCTGCCTGTACGCCGTCCTCACGTTCATTGCCGTTCTGACGCGCAACACGCCAGTCTCCATTATTCTCGTGTACCTCTATCTGTTCGTCATCGGACCGGTCCTGCAGAACCGCGAAACTGTTCTGTATCTCATCTCCGACAACACCATCTACCGGAGCTTCATTGACGGAGTGTCCTATCTCTTTCCCCAGCTCGACGCCATGCGCACGAATGGGGCGAAACAACTGCTCGCGCAGGAAATGGACTGGAAGCCGTTCGTGCAGTCGTTGCTGTCCGCTTCCGCCTTCTTTCTGGGAGGTGCCGTATTGCTGAAACAGCGTGACTTCTGATCCACACACGGTGAGGGGGAGACTCATCATGCCGGCGGCCAGGGTGACGGGGAGACTCATCATACCGGTGCCCGGGGTGACGGGGAGACTCATCATGCTGGTGCCCGGGGTGACAGGGAGACTCATCATGCTGGCAATGTCGGCCATACTCCTGGGGGGATGTGCATTGCACTTCGTCTGGGATCCGGCCCCAGCCGATAGTCAATTGTGGATGGTGGATCGACGGTCCACAATTGGTGCGGGTGTCACCCCGGCCGACTCAGCGGCAGACGGAGACGGTTTCCGGGAAGCCGTCAGACGCCTATCAACCCCCGAGCTGGAAAAACGGAAACAGAACCGCCGGGAGTATCAGCAGCGCCATTATGCGGAAGTGCTCTACGAGCTCGCACAGATGGACGCGCCGGGGGCATTACTGGCTTCACTGCGCTCACAAGCCCAGCTCGAATTGCAGCTTCCCAACAATACGCTCTACGTGACGATCCCTATTGTCCAGCCTCCCCCATCAAAGACCACTTTGCCGGGCTTCTCCGCACTTCCAAGTGCTCACATGCAGATTCCTCTTCTGGAGGATCGTCGATTTCCGGCCGATCCCTGGAGTCTGAAGTGAAGCCCTCCTGGCGGGAGCTTTCCTACGTTGTCCGCGTACGGGAGGCCGTTCCCCAAACACGCAGCACAGTCATCGCCGCGGCCATGGGGATTGCCAACATATTTCTCTGTGCTTTTTTCGAGCGGTATGTCGCCGGCCCCGGGTGGCGCGAAGCCCTTGTGACGCTCCTGGCACTCGAGAGCGGCCTGCTGATGATCGTTGCCATGGGAATTCACCTGCAAACAATCGACCCCGTGCTCAAGCGCACGCGGGTCCACCCGGTGCACCCGGGCGCCAGGTTTGCATTTGTGGTGCTGACGCTGCTGCGCCACCGGTACGTTCTCGTGCTCTGGGGGAGCGCCCTCTTTTCACTGACCCTCATGGTCCACCCCACCCCCGGCTCTCTGCCATTTGTCGTTCTCGCCTTTCTTGTACCGGGAATCGCGCTGGTGATCATCTCCGCAACGTTGTTCGTGCTGTTTGAACGGTGGACCGCGTCGGGCGCCGTCGCGCTGGCAGCACTGGGAGTTGTTGCATGTGTGACGTCAATGGTAACGATCATGTTCCCGGGATCGCATCTGCTCGAGCTGCTCATGCCGCTGCGCTGGTGCTCTCTCTCGTGCAGCGCGGCGCTGTCAGGAGATTTTTTCCTCAGCGCCGCACAGCTTCTGCCCTTTGCCGCCCTGGCCGCCATTGCATGGGTCGGAGGAGCACACTATGCCTGAGCTGCTGCTCTTCCCAGTGGAACTGCGACGTTTCTTCGAGGAGCCGCGGAATAGCGTGATTCTCCCCGCAGCGATCCTCGTGCCCTTCTTCTCACTCTGGCCCTACTTCCCGTCGCCGTTCGTTCCCGCGCTCACCGCGACGTTTGCGTGCATGGAGCCGTACTTCCTGAACATGTGGTACCTCTGGCCAGGCCAATTGGAAAGTCTCGCGCTCCGGCCTCTGAACTGGAGACGCGTCGTCGCCGCCAAGAACCTGACGGCACTCTGTCTCACCCTGACAACCTTCTCCTGCTTCGCCGTCATCACGTGCTATTTTCACAACGGGAGGGTCCCCCCCGGCACGATCGGGCCGGCGTTCCTCCATTGCATCCTGGGAGGATTCGCCCTCGCCATGTTCGGCAACAACTACTCCGTTGTGAGTCCCCGGGCACGGATTGGATGGACACTTGATGATCTTGCGGCTTCCGTGCTGGCGCTCATCGTCGCCGGTGCCGCCATGGTCCCCGTCATCGTCCTCACCTATCTCATCGGGCCGTGGCCTGCAAACGGGGCTCTGATCATGCTGGCCCTCATTCTCTGGGCCGGATGGTCCCTCCCCGCATCCGCAACACGCATTGCACACAGTATACCGGAACTATGGGCGAACGCGACGTACTCGTAGAGATCACAGGACTTTCCAAGACCTTCGAGCAGGGCATACCGGTCCTGGAAAACCTCGGCCTCACCGTGGAAGCGGGGGCGATCTACGGATTTCTGGGATTGAACGGCGCGGGAAAGACCACGACCATCCGCATCATTGCCGGACTCTTGCGCCCCGACGCGGGGCAGATACGGCTGCTGGGCTCGCCGTGGTCCGGCACCAATCCAGAGATCAAATCACGCCTGGGTTTTGTGCTCGATGAGCCCCTGTACTTCGACTGGCTTTCGGCACGCGAGTACCTCGAGTGGAACGGGCGCATGTACGGCCTGTCGCGTGAAGTGAGCCACGAGCGGGCCGCTGAGTTGCTCGAGTTCCTGGACCTCCCCGGAACCGACACGCAGCAGATCGACACTTTCTCCACGGGAATGAAAAAGAAAATTTCGCTCGCTGCCGCGATCATCCACAAACCGTCATTGGTGATTCTGGATGAACCGTTTGAGGGGATCGACCCGCTTGCAGCGCGGGACATCCGGGACACGCTCACCTTGATGGCTTCCAGGGGATCGACGATCCTTGTCACTTCGCATATCCTCGAAACCATCGAGCGGCTCTGCTCGCATATCGGCATTCTGCACAAAGGGAAAATGCTTCTGGAGTGCCGCATGGACGAGTACCGCAGCCGCGCCGAGCACATGCTGCGCCATACGGAGACCCGCTCGCTGGCAGATTTGTTTGTCGGGCTCGTAGGCGACACGAAGAGGAAGAACCCACCATCCTATGTCTGACTATTCCCTCCCGTTTCTCATGCTGGTCCGCCCCCGGCATGCGGCTGACCGATTGCCGTTTGTCGTTGCCTGGTGGCGTCCGTTCGCGGTTGTCGCGATCCTCACCATGGGCCTGAGTCTGCTGTCGCATGCGCTGGCGGTTTCCATCGCAGTGGCACATCTCCCCCCATCCGCAACCGCCGATGACGCCGGGCAGGTCCGGCGATGGCTCGATGCCGGACTTGTTTCCCGAACTCTCCTGTTGCCTCTTCGCACGGCGGTGGAATGTGGCTTTTCGGCGCTCCTCCTATTGGCCTTTTCCCGCGCATTCACCGGACGCCCCGCCGGATCGTTCCGGGGTTTCTTCGTGCTTTCACTCGCTGCGTCGGTATTTCTCCTTCTCGGTCGCGCTGTGGCCGCGGGATGGTATTGGATCGCAAATGACGGCATACCTTCATCTCCGGGAATGGTTCTCTCGGCCGCACACCTGTTTCCTTCGGTGGGAGATTATGGCGTCATTCTTTTGCTAACATCAATAAATCTCTTTACATTATTGTACCTGGGGTCGGTGACGTTGGGGTTGGCTGTTCTCTGCAGGTGCAATGCGCGGAAAGCCTTTCTTGTGGCCGTCGCGGCGTGGACGGTATCCACTGCGTTTTCCATCACCGTGCTTTTTCTGCTCCGGAACGCATATCAGATCCGGTTCTAGCGCCTGCATCATGCCCTCCCCCGGGCAGAGACCGCCCCGCGGCATTTCCACTGACATTGACGTAGACCGCAAAAGGAATATTTCATGGCAAAGAAACTACAGTTTGAAGACCTCGAATCCCCTCTGATTCACCACCGTAAAACGGGGGACCAATTCCATACGGTTGGGGTGATCGGGTTGGGGGTGATGGGTCAGGGTATTGTGGAGACCATTGCCGGATCGGGCATTGAGGTGATCGGCGTCGAGAAGAACGATGTCACATTGAAGGCCGGGCTGGATGGGCTGAATCATGCGATGGATCTGGAGATTAAGCGCTGGGGGAAGACGGCCTCCGAAAAGCGCGCGGTGCTCTCCCGTGTGCGGGGCACCACCGCGATCACGGATCTCAAAGATGTGGATATCGTGATTGAGGCGGTCGACGAGGATTTTGAGCTGAAGCGGGATCTGATCGATCAGTTCTACGCGATCGGCAAGTCCAAAGCGGTCTACATCTCCAATACCGCTTCACTGAGTCTGACGAAGCTAGCAGAGCATGCGAAGCACCCCGACCAGATTATCGGCATGCACTTTCTGAACCCCGTGCCGGTTGTGCCGCTGGTGGAGATCGTGCGGGGGATGAAGACGTCGGATGCGACCTTTGCCCTCGTGAAGTCGCTTGCGCGGCGCATCGGCAAAACCCCCGTCGAAGTATTCGAATATCCCGGTTTCATCACCACGCGCATCATTCTTACCTTCTTGAACGAAGCGATGCACGTGCTGATGGAAGGCATTGCCACCGCGGATCACATCGATACGGCCATGAAGCTGGGGTTCAACATGCAAACAGGCCCGCTGGAAATGGCGGATGCCATGGGTCTCGACGAGGTGCTGGCCTGGATGGATTCGCTCTGGCGTGAACTCGGCGAGCCGCGCTACCGTCCGTGTCCTCTGCTGCGCCGCATGGTGCGGGAAGGGAAACTCGGGAAGAAAGTCGGCGAAGGGTTTTTCAAATACAACGAAGACGGAAAACGAAAATGAACGTCCTGGTCTTGAATTGCGGCAGCTCCTCGGTCAAGTATCAGTTTATCGACGGGATCGCGAAGAAGAAACTGGCAGGCGGGGTGGTCGAACGCATCGGCATGAGCGGCGCAACATTGACAAATGTGCGCCATGACGGCGATGAAGTCAAGATTGCTGGTGAGATCGTGGATCATACCGTGGCGATCGAATACATCCTCGCGATTCTGCTGAGCCGATCCCACGGTGTCATCAGCGACAAATCCGACATCCACGCCGTTGGGCACCGGGTGGTGCATGGCGGCGAAACCTTTTCGGGTTCCGTGTTGATCACCAAAGAGGTGGTCCACACACTCCGCGAGAACATCGAGCTTGCGCCCCTGCACAACCCCCACAATCTGCGCGGCATCGAGGCGTGTGACGCCAATCTCCCCGGCATTCCCCAGGTTGGTGTCTTCGACACCTCCTTCCATCTGGGTATGCCGAAGAAGGCGTATCTGTACGGCATCCCCTATTCCCTGTACACGCAGTACAAGATCCGCCGTTACGGCTTCCACGGCACGTCGCACCGCTTTGTCGCCAACCGCGCGGCCCAACTGCTCACGCGCAATTATGCCGACCTCAAGATCGTGACCTGTCATCTCGGGAACGGATGCAGCATGGCCGCAGTCGACCGCGGCGTTTCCGTGGACACCACCATGGGGTTCACCCCGCTGGAAGGGCTGCTGATGGGCACCCGGAGCGGCGATCTGGATCCCTCCGTCATCCTGTTCCTGATGGCCAAGGAAGGCCTGACGATGAACGAAGCCTCAACACTGCTGAACAAGCACAGCGGGCTTCAGGGAATCTCGGGCGTCAGCAGCGATATGCGGGAGATCATCGCCGAGATGAACAACGGCGACAAGAAGGCCACCTGGGCTTTCGAAGTCTTCTGCTACCGGGTGAGGAAATACATCGGCGCCTACGCTGCTGCCATGGGCGGGATCAACGCCGTGGTCTTCACCGGCGGCATCGGAGAAAACAGCAAGGAGGTCCGGAAATCCTGCTGTCAGGATTTGCAGTTCCTTGGCATCGATGTCGATGAAGACATTAACGCCTCGCCGGACAAAGAGAAGAATATCTCGAAGGCGGGAACCTCCACTGCCGTATTGGTCATCCCGACGAACGAGGAGCTGGTCATCGCGCTCGACACAGAAGAGATCGTCGAGAAGCTCCCCAGAGGTTAACCTTCAAACTGTGCGCCGCCGCCCGTCGCCTGTATGAGCTCCTGCCGGAGCGACTCCAGCCGCGAGCGGCGGATTTCCAACCGGAAGTGGACAATCTCGTCGTAGCAGGTGCCGGCAATGCGCGCGCCGGAGCGAGAGACGACGTGCATGACCTGACTGACCCGGGAATGGTCCACGGCAACGAGGAGTGGTGCGGTGATCAGTTTCACCTCCCGCCCGGCCTGCTTCACGGCAAGCGACGCTGCTTCACCATACGCCCGGACCAGCCCCCCCGTTCCCAGCTTTGTCCCCCCGAAATACCGCGTCACCACGACAAGGACGTTGGTCAATACCTCATGGTCAATAGCAGCAAGAATGGGCTTCCCCGCAGTACCCCCCGGCTCGCCGTCATCTGAAGTCCTGCTGTCCTGCCCGTCAACGCCGATGCGGTATGCATAACAGTGGTGGGTAGCGTCATGAAATTTCCTGCGGATGGACTGCAGAAATTCCTCCGCTTCCTCTTTCATCCCTGCAGGGACCGCATCTGCAATGAAGCGCGAGGCAAGTATGCGCGTTTCGGCGTGTCCCGCCCGCGTCACGGTGGCGTATTCATCGACCATAGCTGCAATATACGCCGAGATTCCTCCTGTTCAAAACCGGTCCCCGTACGTTTCCCTTACTCCCTCACGCAAGGTTCCATCGTGAAGGGTCCCTTGCAGCTTACCTTGCCCTTCTGTATCTTCATCCGAACAGAGGAGAACGATGAAAATCGGCATAGTTTGTTACCCGACGTACGGCGGAAGCGGTGTTATTGCGACAGAGCTCGGCAAGGCGCTCGCCGACCGCGGCCACCTCATTCACTTCATCAGCTATGCCATGCCGATGAGGCTGGACGGCTATCTCGGCAACATTTTTTACCATGAAGTGGAAATGACAAGTTATCCCCTCTTCGAGTTCCCCCTCTACACGCCGGCGCTTGCGAGCAAGATCGTTGAAGTGTCCCGATTCGAGAAACTGGACATTGTCCACGCGCACTATGCCATCCCCCACGCCACAAGCGCCTATCTGGCCAAGCAGATACTGCACGACGAGCTGCGCGTGATCACGACGCTCCACGGTACCGATATCACGCTGGTAGGCCTCGAACCCAGCTTCCTCCCCGTGATGAAGTTCAGCATCGAGAAAAGCGACGGCGTCACCGCCGTGTCGCGGTTCCTCCGGGAGAAGACCCTGACCAACTACGGTATCGAGAAGGACATCCGCGTTATCCCGAACTTTGTCGACACCGAGAAGTACCGGCGCATCGATTGCCAGCAGGTGCGCGATCGATTCGCCTCCGCAGGAGAGCGGGTGCTGGTCCATGTCTCGAATTTCCGGCTTGTCAAGCGCGTCCCGGACGTCATCCGCATTTTCAATGAGGTCCTGAAAAAAATCCCGGCAACCCTGGTCCTCGTGGGCGACGGCCCGGACCGCTCGGCCTGCGAACATCTGGCCCATGAGCTCGGTCTCCATGACCGTGTGCGATTCCTGGGAAAGCAAACCGAACTGGTTCCGATTCTTTCTGCCGCCGACGTGATGCTGATGCCAAGCCAATCCGAAAGCTTCGGCCTGGCAGGCCTGGAGGGGATGGCCTGTGAAGTACCGTTAGTCTCCACGAGCGTCGGCGGACTGCCGGAACTGCAGGTCCACGGCGAAACAGGATACATTGCGGAAATCGGCGACATCGACCGGATGGCGCGCTATACGATCGAACTCCTTTCGAACGACGCCCGCCTCGCCCTGTTCCGACGCGCTTGCCGGGCCCGGGCCGTCGAGCAATTCGACCTCAAACGGATCGTCAGTGACTATGAACAGTACTACGACGAATGCCTGCAGGCGTCTCCATCACCATAAGGGAGGCAACAATGACGGAAATTGTGCGCTGGAACAAATCCAAAAAACCTACGCTTGTTGAACTCCAGGCAATGCTCCGGGCGGAGGGACTTGCCCATGAGCTCTATGCAGACGCCCCGCATACAAAATACGGTCGCCATAAGCATGCGTTTGAAGATTTTATCGTCATCGTCACAGGGAAAATGAAACTGGTCACTGACCTTCACGAGTGGACATTGAAACCGGGGGATCGGCTCAACCTTCCGGCGAATACCGTCCATTCAGCGGAAATGATGGGCAAAGAAGAAGTGCAGTATCTGTCAGCTGCAAAGTAGGAGTCTACCGGCACCGCGAGTGAGCACGACGTCTGCGGAAGGTCACATCCTCCCCGTAGCACCCTTCCGTCGTACCATCCAATCCACAAAACCCACGAGGGGCACCATGAGCAGGACCATCACGGTGATCTTTCCCGCCTGACTCCCGAATGCCATGTGAATGATCCGCGTCAACCAGCCGCTGCTTACCGCGTACCCATGCTCCAGCCACCTCCCTGCACCATCCAGAAGCACCTGTCCCGGCAGCTCCTGCTGCATGTTTCCGACTTCACCGGTCCGGGCAAGGAGAATCCACACCACAGCTGCCATTCCCACCACGAGCAGTACTCCGACAATCGACGCCGCGTGTTCGAGAATCCGAAAGAGCCAGGGCACCGGCGGCTGAATGCCCAGACGCGAAAGCACGCGCTGTGTGAATTCCGGTCCGGGGGCGAGAACCGGCGCGGTCCGCATGAGTCGGTCAAACGATACGAGGCATGCGTACGTCGCAGCGCAGGACGTGCAGAGGTCCAGATGACGCCGGACCGGGAAGGCCGCGTTGCCGTCCAGCTCTCCGTCGGCGAGGAGTTGAAGGGTTTCGTGAGTTGGATGCTCTGTCATGCCGCCCTCACTTCATCGTTGTATCGTTCCATCAGCCGCTTGCGAAGGAGTGACCTCCCCCGGAAGAGATGTGTTTTCACGCTGCTCACCGTGATCTGGAGAACGCTCGCAATCTCTTCATAGCGTTGCTCCTCAAAATAGAAGAGCAGCATCACTGTCCGGTATCGTTCCGGCAATTTCTGAAGTTCGGCGCTGAAGATTTCGTGCCGCTCTTCAGCCACAAAATGCTCCAGCGCATCCTGTTCCGCCGATGCGATGACATACTCTCCGCCGGCCAGCGCAATTTCATCGAGAGAAGCCCCGGACGTCCGCCGGCGCGAAATGCGCGTGACGCAGGCATTGTACAGAATCCTGTAGAACCATGTGCCGAATTGCGATTCACCACGGAATTCCGCAAGGGAACGATACGCGCGCACGAACGCATCCTGCACAGTCTCCTCCGCATCCTCCCTGTTACCAAGAAGACGACTGGCGAGCGAGAAGGCCCGGTCCTTGTACCGGTCCACCAGAACGCCGAATTGCCGCACATCTCCGGCGAGTATGCGGGCAACGATATCACGATCCGTGTTCATCAACAGTTCTTTAGACTACTCCCGGGCGAAAATGTTGCAGCTTCGCACGATTGCGCAGTCCCGGGACGCAACATTCAGGGCTATCGTGAGGTCCAAAGGATCAGGAAGTCACCACACAGCACATCAAGTCAGAAAGGAGCTCCCATGGACGCCGGACCGATAATCGCTACGGTGTGTTTCTTCTCCTGCATAGTGATCATCTGGGGGGGAATAATCCTTACCCGTCACAAGGAAAAAATGACGATTCTCGAAAAAGGTTTGAACGCAGAAGAGATCAAGAGCCTGTACGGGCGAACCTTGAAGCCCTACAACCCGCGGGCGCCTCTTATGTGGGGCATCGTGTTTACTTCCCTCGGACTGGCAGCGCTCCTCAGCCTGATCCTTGTCGACTGGTATAACATCGATGGGGGCGTCATACCCGGGCTGATAGTGCTCTTCGGCGGGATTGGACTCATAGTGTTTCACGTCATCGCCGGGAAGAAGGAAACTCACTAGGCCAAGCCGCGAGGCCGAAGTCAGACCCCTGGCGTGCAGGGCGTCTACAGGGGTCTGATCCGGACCGATTGACAATAGTCAATAGTCCATTGACTATTGTCGATCGTTTGACTCAGGGAAATTCGACGCTTTTCCCTTCGCTTCCTCATCCAGACGCTTCTGGCGTGTAAGTATGAGCCGCAACGCAATCCGGATTGCGAACAGCGTCAGCGCCACCGAGAACAGCGGCCAGTGCCACGACCGGGGCACCAGCTGAAAGAATACTATCGCCACCATGGCAAGCATGACCACAATAGCGACCATGCCGTACATGTTAACCCCTCTGTTCGTTACCTGCATGTCTGCTCCTCTTCGTCTGGAAACACGTCAGGGGATGACCTCCTCAATGATTCCCCCTCCCACGACATCGTCCTCCTCATACAGCACGACCGATTGTCCCGGCGTAATCGCGCGCCGGGGCTCGTCGAATAGCACCTCCAGCCGTCCATCCTCAAGCGTACGTGCACGCGCCGTTGAACCCTCATCTTTGTAGCGGACTTTCGCCGTCATCCGCATGGGCTCCCGGCATTCGGCATACTTGATCATGTTGACACTGCCGGCAACCAATCCCCGCGCCCTGAGGTCTGCCTCACGGCCAAGCTCCACCCTGTTCGCGTCCGCATCAATGCCCGTTACGTACAACGGCTCGCCCCGCGCGATACCGAGTCCCTTCCGCTGGCCGATTGTGAAGAACGGATACCCCTTGTGCGATCCGATCGTCTGCCCATCCAATCTCAGTTCGCCGCCCTGCACACGCTGTTCGAGGCCGGGGACTCGCTCTTTCAGAAACCGTTCGTAGTTGTTGTCGGGAATGAAACAAATTTCGAAACTCTCCCCCTTGGCCGCCACGGGCAGACCGCGCCGGGCTGCGTAGTCACGGGCCTCCTCTTTGGCCATCCGGTCCAGCGGAAAGATCGTGCGCCGCAATGATTCCTGCGTCAGCCCCCAGAGCGCATAGGATTGGTCCTTCCTGCCGTCGAGGCCGCGCGATAACACCCACCGGCCGCTCCCGCTGTCACGGCGTACCGCGGCGTAGTGTCCGGTGGCGATTGCTCCCGCTCCCAGAGCTTCACTCTTCCGGAGCAGTTCCTCCCATTTGATTTTCCGGTTACACATCACACACGGATTCGGTGTCCTGCCGTTCAAATACTCCGCCACGAAATTGTCAATCACTTCCGCTGCAAACGGTGCACTGAAATCCAGAACGTAGTGAGGGATACCGAGGAGTGCTGCGACTGCGCGGGCATCATTAATGCCGTCGAGCGAGCAGCAGCTCGAGGCGCTGTCCGTATTGCCGCCGACATCTTCATACGCATACGTCTTGAGCGTGATGCCGATGACCTCGTAGCCCTGTTCCACGAGAAGCGCCGCCGCCACAGAAGAATCTACTCCCCCGCTCATCGCCACCACAACACGGTTCCGCACCATTGCCCCGCCGTCTCCTCTCCGTTCTTCCACTGGCGCCGTTCAACCCCGGTGTGACAGTTCATGCCAAATCAGCGCCGCCGCGCCAAGAACCGCCGTATTTCCTTCCGCCAATCCCGAGGGAAGCAGCTTCACTTTGTTCCGGAATATGTTCAACATGTACTGCTCCATATAGCGGTGCGTCGGCTCGAAGATCAGAGGGCCTGCGTGGGCAAGGCCGCCAAAGAGCACAATGGCTTCCGGACTGGTATGCGCGACCGCTTCGGAAAGCTTCAGCCCGAGGATACGTCCGGTTACCTCGAATGCCTCCCTCGCAATGATATCCCCTCTCAACGCCGCATCAGTAATCATTTTGGAAGTAAGCTGCTCAAAGGAAATCGCCCGCAATTCAGAATCCTCGCGGCGGACAGCCAGCAATTCAAAGACCGTGCGGCAGATGCCGCCCGCCGAAGCGTATGCCTCCAGACACCCCCGCCTCCCGCACCCGCACCAGCGGCCATTCACGTCGACAGTCGTATGCCCCAGCTCCCCCGCAAATCCATCCGACCCGTAGATCAACTTGCCGTTTGCAACGAGTCCGCTCCCCACCCCCGTGCCAAGCGTGATCACAATGTAGTCTTTCATCCCTTTTGCCGCCCCGAACATTCCTTCCCCGAGAGCCGCGGCGTTGGCATCGTTCGTGATCACCACCGGGAGTGAGAAATGCCTCTTGAAAAGTCCCACGACATCCACGACTCCCTTCCAGCTCAGGTTCGGTGGACTCTCCACCGTGCCTCGGTAATAGTTGGCGTTGGGCGCACCTATGCCTATGCCGACCATCGTATGGGAGGATTTCAAGGAAACGAACCCGCCTTGAACGGCCTCGACAACACGGTCGACAAACAACTCGGGTGGTTCATGGGCGTTCGTGAGTATCGATTCCTCGCGGTAACAACGACCTCCTTTGTCCACGAACCCGAATTTGGTATTCGTGCCGCCAACGTCAATGCCGACAACAACTTCTGTCATGGTTTTTCCTGACTCAACGTGTATGGTCGCAGTTATCCAATCTATGGCGGATCGATCTGAAAATCAACCTGTACAGCAAATTGAGCGTCACGCGAATTGCTGCGCCCGCCAACCACGCGCTCCGTTGAGGCGTAGTGCGCTGAAATGCGCCAGTCGGGAAGCGGCCGGCACATCACATGGCAATACCACCGGCGTCCGGTACCGGAGAGCAGTGTCAACCCCGAAAGCCCTTCCAGGGTCGTCTCAATGGCGTAGAGCCGGGAACCATAGGATTCTGACTGGAACAACGTCACACGTCCGGCGACGGCGATCCACCGGGCCGGTTCCCATCGCACCTCCCCTGCCGCCATCCAACCGTGCTCATCCGCACCGGTGACCGGATCGGTGAACCGGAGTATTTCGATCCGGCCCCGGAGGCGCCATTGCACACCGCGTGTGAAATTCGCCGTGCAGTGAATCCTTCTGCGTGCTTCATCGGCAATCGCAGTACCCGGTCTTGCACCCGCAGCTGTCCGGATGCCCTGCTCGATCCACCTCTCTTCGCCGCGGACGGTGAGCCTGAAGCCTTTCGCCAGATGCACTCCGGCCTCTCCCGCGATCTCCCTCCCTCCGGTGGGAAAGAGTCCCCCCGTGCTCCGCCAGGGCCTCCTGAATTGCAACACCTCCGCTTGCAGGTAGGAGTCGCTCGGCAGTGGGGTTTCAAGACTCCACCGCACTTCGCTCGAGTTGCGCACCGCCTCGCCAAATCCTCCTCCGAGCGCAAGAGGACTGTGAAATCCCGGCTGGCAGTAGCGGACGAGCAACTGCGCCGCACAGCGCTTCCCAACACTCATAGTAACCAACGCCGCAATTCCCATCCCCCCCTGTGAGATCGCGTACTCCAACGCGCACCGTGCGAGCCCTGCCGCCGCCTGGCCGTCGATGCCCAATGTACCAAAGCCCTTCCCCGAAAGTTCGAACGGCCGATCGAACTTGATTGCATGATCGAACCACGACTGCACGGCGCTCACACCGATGCGCGCTGTTCCCGGAGCACGGAATTCGACGCGGCCACCGACGCACGAAAACAGCGCGGCATTTCTCCGCTCCACTGCCCGGGCGCTCCGGTACGCGCCTCCCGCCGCCAGACTCGTGATCTCATCCAGACTGTCGATCGAGGCGGCACACGGAGTGCGTGCGGCGAACAGGCAAGCTCGCACCTCCCCGCTCCCCGCAGGTATGCCAAGACTCACTCCCGCGCCGCGCAGAAAACCTTGCTCTCCTGAAGAGCGATGAGGAATGAAGCTGCCGCTCACCGGAGCGTTGAGAAAGGCATCCCTGCGCACTCCCTGACCCCAGAGCAACCCCAGTCCCGCCGTTGCCTGGAAATCTCCCAGGATGATTTGCCGTATACATCCCGCGGACTCATGCTGTACATATCCCGAAAGAGCCCCATCCCTGAGCCGCTCACCCGCGTCGGCGACTCCCACCACTCCGGACTCCCAGCCTCTCGCGGGAGACACGACAGCACGCACATACCGCGAAACGTTTGGTCCCATGTACGAAGTGTCAGCGCCCGGTGTGCCGGGTAACGGCCGGAGCACACGTGAGCGAAGGGCAAGCATGTGCACGCGGCGCGGTGAGACGGTAACAAAAGGGCGGATCGTGGCCCAGACCCTCGAAGTTACACCCTCGATTCCGGCCAGGTCGAATGCAGACTTGAATGGCCCATGCGTCCGGCGATAGCGTTGTATCGCGCCGGCAGCCACCATTGATATGCCGGGAAGGGCGAGCAACTCATCCTCGCCTGTCTCGTTGAGTTCAATCGGGTGCTCGCGGAACCAGACCAATCTCTCGAAGAGATCGCTGTCCATCTCTGTGCCGAGAAGTTGTTCGGCGATATCTTCCAGCGGCAGAATCGCAGAGGTATCAGGGGATTGGCTTAGCGTATCCGCGAAGTAGGTGCGGGCTGCACACGGTGTGCAGAGGACCAGAAGGGATGCCGCAGCGATGCACCTCTGCATTTTACGGAAACGAGATGGTGAGACCGATGGCATGCGTGGCGCCGAGAATCCAGTGATATGCCAGCCCGTATTCCACCGCAACATCCCCCATGCGGAACGCGCACCCTCCGGAAACAACAGAGGGGTTGTCGATGATGCCCGCACGGAGAGTCATCCACTCGACGATGTCCGCCTCAACGCCACAACGGAGCTCCGGAGCAGAAAGGATCTCCTTTCCTGCAGAGACCGCAATGCGGAGATCAGGGACCGGGGAGTACCAGACGCCGCCGGTGAGTTCCTGGGGGATCATTTCGCCCGATGTGCCGAGTGTGGATCCGGTCACGTTGGCATAGGCGCCCCCGATGGAAAGACTGGACGAACAGATGATCCGGATGCCCAGATCCATCGTGACTGCCGAACACGCACCGTAACCGTCGATTGCGAGCCGGTTGAGCTGGAACCTGCAGCCGAACTCGAGTCCGGACACGACACTCCGGCCGGCCGCGAGCCCGATCACGGTTTCATTGTAGAGGTCGTAACCGAACCGCGTGGCGGTGAGAGCCAGCCCTGTTCCTGCGACGGGCAGCAACAGTGCTCCGCCTGTGTACCGCAGTTCGCTCATTCCGAACAGCCCCGGAACATAGAAGAATCCGGCGCTATTCGAACGGCAGGCTGCCAATCCGGCCGGATTCACGAATGCCGTCCAGATAGCGGGGCCTGAGGCGACAGCCGCATTCCCGAGTGAGAGCGACTGGGGGCCCGTGGCAACATGATCGAATGCCGCCAACGTCACCTGTTCCCGGAGGAACACTGCCAGTACGCCCGCGAAAACCGTGTGAAAAGACATAGCGATCCTCCACCAGTTACTACACGCAGACAGACGGATTTGCGATGTGAGCATTGAACTGGTGGAGAATTTGCAGTATATTCTTCCAGTAGACTGTCAGTACAAGGAGCCATCATGTCCTTCCCACATCTCGCGAGATGCGGCGCGCTCGCAGCGTTCCTGCTTGTGTGCCCGCTGCCCGCACTAACGCAACAGGTGGATTGCACGGTCAATGTGAATTATGAAGCCGTCGCCACCTCCAATAAGGATTTGCTGCGGGATTTTGAAAACGATATTCGGAACTATGTCAACAACTACCAGTGGGGGGAAGAGCAGCTCGATGAGAAGGTGAAATGCACCATAGATGTGTTCATCCAAAATGTCACCGGCGAGAACAGGTATATGGCTCAGGTATTCATCGGCAGTCAGCGGCCGATCTTCAACTCGAAGCAGAGTACCGCGGTCGTACGGCTGTTCGACGAGGCCTGGGAGTTTACATACCTGAAAGAGCGGCCGATCAACCACAACCCGTACAGCTACAGCGACCTCGCGAGTTTTCTCGACTTCTACATTTACCTTATCCTGGGATACGACTACGATTCATACGAGAGACTGGGCGGGAGTCCATGGTTCCAGAAGGCCTCTGATGTCGCGAGCATGGGGCGCTCGAGCAGCCAGAAGGGATGGCAACCTGTAACGTCGGGCTACAGCAGAACGCAAATGGTGACGGATATTCTCAATCCGACGGTCAACCCCGTGCGCGCAGGCTTCTACCGGTATCACTTCAGCGGATTGGATTCACTGGCGGCCGACAGGCCGAAGGCTCAGGAACGAATCAAGGGGGCACTGGAGCAGATCGGGATGGCTAGAAAAGCGATCGACAGCCGGAACCTGATGGTCAAGAATTTCTTTGATACAAAGTATCTCGAGATCGCCGACGTGTTTCTGGACTATCCCGATCCCGCGTTTTACATCATACTCTCAAAGATTGATCCCGCACACCAGAGTACGTACGACGAGTACCGCCTCAAGAAGCGGTGAGCATTGAAAGGACCGCTGCAACCACGTGATCGGTCGTGATCATGCGGATGCAATGCGCCCCGTACCGTTCCCCCTCCGGAATACGATCCGCACAAACCCCCGCGGGGCAGGAAGGACAGTTCTCCCCGCCGCGAAGAATCCGGCACCGGTCGGATTCCGGATACACATTCCACTCGCGGTCATGAAACCGGCGGAAGAGTGCAAGCGTTCTCGCGCCTGCAGCCACGGCCAGGTGACGCGGGCCGGAGTCGTTCGACACCACCAGCGTACTCCGGGAGAACACACCTGCCAATCTCTGAAGATTTCCCTCCGTCGCCACCAGCGGCACCGCGTGACGCATGTGGGAGCGTACCTGTTGCAGGATATCTCCGTCAGCGTGCCCCCCGCACAGCAGGACAGGGATATGCAGTTCCTGCAGACGATCCACCAGAGCAGCAAATCTTTCCGGCGGCCATATCTTGTAGTCCCCGCTTGCACCCGGGTGGATGACCACCGGCGCTGCATTATCCCCGCACTGTTCTGCGATGCACTCCTTCGCCCAATCCATTGACTCGGGGCTTACAGCGAATTCCGTTGCGGTCGATACAACTTCCGCTCCAAGGGCACGGGCAAGGTCACAGTAGTACTCCAGGACGCCGCGATCGCTCTTCGCGATGTCGGGGGCCAGATTCAGGAGCCATCGGAGATTCTGGCGGCGCTGCCCTACGCGAAGTTTCGCGCCCGAGAGGTACGCCAGCACAGCAAAGCGGTCTTCAGGAAATGTGCAGATGGCGGTATCGAATTTCTGCGAACGGACCCACCGGATAACACCCGATTCCGCACGCACACGGTGCACGCCCTTCAAAGCGCGCAGGGAACCACGGTGGAGTTCGAATACTCTGTCCACAGCGGCATTGGATGTGAGGACCCCTGCAGTTCCCCGGGGATCGGCCTTGCGAACGGGGCCGGGATCCCCGGCATCGGAGCTCTTGCCTCCGCGCCGCTGGAGGATGAGAACGGTGGTGCGGGATTCAGAAAAGGCGGATTTGAGGGCTCGCAGGGCAGGTGTGAGCAGGAGCAGGTCGCCGAGCTGCCCTTCTGCCAGAACAAGGATGTTGCACGGGGACATGGGGTACGGGTCTGAAGTCAGGGAAAAAAGCCTGAGGAAAAACTCAGACTTTAAAGTCAGACTTTGAAGTCAGGGAAAAAAGCCTGACATCATGTTTCATCATGTTTTAGAAATAGGGCCGCTTCGAAAATACCGCCCCTACCTCCTCCTCAACAAACTTGCGGGCACGGGCTTCGTCCACTTCCTGCAGGTCAACAATCGTCATGACCACGCGGGGAAGCAGTCGTACGGCTTCCTTCGCGAATTCGACCATCGCGGGGAAGTAACGCGCGCCATCCAGCCGCATGAGTGCGCCATACTGCAGGGGGTCGGTGGAGTTCAGGCTGATGGAGACCGCGTCAATCAACCCCACCAGCTCCGGAACAATGTTCCGCTTGTTGATGATGTTGCCGTGACCGTCGGTGTTCACCCGCGTGCGACCACCCCGGTCTTTCACCCACCGCGCAACCTCCTTGAGCGCATCCAGTCGGATGGTCGGCTCACCGTAACCGCAGAAGACAATCTCACTATACCGCGTCGGGTCGCCTATTTCCGCGATGACTTCCTCCGCGGACGGTTCCCGGTCAATCTTCAAATTGTGACCCTTGACAACGGCCTCCCCCTTGCGGTCACAGAAGACGCAATCCGCGTTGCATCTGATGGTGAGATTGATGTACAGAGAGTTTTTCAGCTCGTAGGTAATGCGCGGAGGAGGAACCTGACCAATGCCAAACAACCTGTAAACTCCGTAGTTGGCCGACCTGGTGATATCTTCCACTTCGAGATGCTGGAGTTCTGCAATCCGCGCGGCTATCAAAGGAAGATGTGCAGGTTCATTGCGCTTGCCCCTGTGGGGGACGGGTGCAAGATACGGGCTGTCGGTCTCGAGAAGCTGGTGTTCTGTGGAGACCCCTGCAGCCACTTCTGCGGCTGAGCCCGGTTTTTTAAACGTGACGATTCCCGCCAGGGAAAGATAGAAACCCATTCCCACAAGCCGCCACGCCGTGGCTACGTCGCCGGGATAGCAGTGAAACACGCCGCGCGCCGGTGAAGAGCGTCCGCCGGTGCCTCGCGCGCCGTTTCTCCAGCCGGGGGACCGCTCGATCTCGCGAGCGACCATGGCGATCGTGTCATCAAGGGACTCGCGTGTGTGAACGATCACGGGCAGATTTCTGCGGGCAGCAATTTCAAGCTGCGCTGTCAGTACATCCTGCTGCACCTCGCGTGGCGAGAAGTCGTAGTGATAGTCCAGACCGATTTCGCCAATGGCTACCACTTTCGGGTGGCCGGAAAGATCTTCGATGTCACGGAGGAGGGCGGGCGTCGCATGGCGTGCTTCGTGCGGATGGATCCCCACTGCGGCATACACCATGGGATGGCGGTCGGCAAGCTCGACGGCCCGCCGGCTGTCGTCGAGGTTGGTGCCGGGGTTGATGATGAATCCCACGCCCGCGTCGCGCGCGCGCTCGAGCACGGCCTCCCGGTCAGTGTCGAACTCGGTTGACGTCAGGTGTGCGTGCGTGTCAATGAACATGCATGTGTTCCGTTCAGTCCCTTACTTCACGATGCTGCCGCTGGGGATATCACCCGCAGGAGTCAGGATGAGAAGATGCCCGGCAGTATCCGACGCCGCGAGAAGCATCCCCTGCGACTCCTGCCCCATCAATTTTGCCGGCTGCAGATTGAACACCATCACGATCGACTTTCCGATCAGCGATTCGGGGGCGTAGTGCTGTGCGATGCCCGCGATGATCTGCCGGCGTTCGGTGCCGACTTCAACCTGGAGTTTCAGGAGTTTCTCCGACTTCTGGACTTTTTCCGCCGCGACGATGGTTGCAACGCGCAGGTCCAGCCTGGCAAAATCATCGTAGGTGACTGCCGGCTTCGCCGGTGGCGGAGGCGGCACCGCGGCCGCGGGGGCCGGTGCGGCGGGAGTTCTCAGAGACTTCAATTCCTCTTCGATCGTTGTATCCTCGATTTTTGTAAAAAGGATCTCCGCCTTGCCAATCGGATGGCCGCTGTGCAGGGCCAGATCCGACGCGCTTTGCCACGATTGGTCTTCAACCCTGCCCGGGAGCTGCAGCATCGCCCACAGTTGTCCGGAGGAGTGCGGTACCACCGGGTACATCAGGATTGCCAGTGCCCTGGTCACCTGCAGACAGAGATTGATGGTTGTTCCGCAGCGGGCCGGATCGGACTTTGCAGTCTTCCAGGGTTCGCTATCGTTGAAATACTTGTTCGCCGCACGCGCGAGATTCATCACCTCCGTAATGGCGTCACGGAAGCGGTACTGGTCGAAGCATGCAGCGGATGCCGGGGGGGTCCGGCGGAGCACGGCGAGGATGGTGTCGTCCAGGGAGTTGAGTTCTCCGCGGGCCGGGACGGAGTTCCCGAACGTGCGGCCGCAGAACGCCAGCGTGCGATTGACAAAATTCCCGTAAATATCCGCAAGCTCGCTGTTGTTCTTCGCCTGGAATTCCTTCCAGAAGAAATCCGAGTCATGGGATTCCGGGAGAGTCATTCCCAGATAATACCGCAAGGGGTCGGCCGGGTAACGCGACAGGAAGTCCTCCACGTCGATGCCCCATCCCCTGCTCTTCGAAAACTTCTGTCCCTCGAAATTCAGGAACTCATTCGCGGGGACATTGTCCGGCAGGACGTATTTCTCGTCGTGCACGTCATTCCACGCCATCAGCATGGCAGGAAAGACGATGCAATGGAAGACGATATTGTCTTTGCCGATGAATGCCACGTACTTCGTGTCGGGTGCAAGCCAGTACCGGCGCCACTCATCCGGCGTCCCCCGCAGCAAGGCCCATTCCTTCCCGGACGAAATGTAGCCGAGGACTGCATCGAACCAGACATAGAGGACTTTGTTTTCGTAACCTTCCAGCGGGACCTTCACACCCCAGTCCAGATCGCGCGTCACAGCGCGGTCCTGAAGGCCGGTGGCGAACCATCCGCGGCAATAGTTCAGCACATTCTCCCGCCATGTTTCGACGCTGCTTTTCTTGCGGATATACGCTTCAAGGCGTGCCTGGTATTCGCCGAGGGGGAAGTACCAGTGTGTCGTCTGGCGGACTTCCGGGGTTTCCCCGGTGATTTTGCTGCGGGGCGCGATCAGCTGCAGCGGGCTGAGGTACGTGCCGCATTTCTCGCACTGATCGCCGCGGGCATCGGGATTGCCGCAGACGGGGCAGATCCCCTCGACGTACCGGTCAGGAAGGAACTTGCGCGCCTTTGCATCGAAAAATTGCTGCTCCTGTTTTTCACGGAGTATCCCGCGGTCGTGAAAGTCGGTGAAGAATTCCCGGGCAGTGTCGTGGTGCAGCGGCAGTGACGTGCGCGAATAATTGTCGAAACTCATACCGAACCGCTCGAAGGCCGCTTTGTTGCGCTGATGGAAGCGGTCCACGACCGTCTGGGGAGAGACGCCTTCCTTGTCGGCCGTAATGGTGATGGGGACGCCGTGCTCGTCCGACCCGCAGAGAAACAGCACATCCCGATGCTGCATGCGCTGGAAGCGGACATACAGGTCCGCCGGAAGATACGCTCCGGCCAGGTGGCCGAGATGGATCGGTCCGTTCGCGTACGGCAGTGCCGCAGTGACCAGGATCCGCTTGTGTTGACTCATGAGCGACTCACAGGATATGTGTTTTCAACCTCCCGGCAAGTGCATACAAAACGAGAGTAATGTACACATTTCTGTCTACAAGGGAAATCGCGTACTCGAGGTCCGCCATCACCGCGCCCAGGTTGGCGCGGGGGAACCTGGCGACAAACTTTTCGAGGCGATCGGACTGGTCGAGATTGATCACCGACCCGCCGCGCCCCATGACCATCGCATCCCGGATCCAGATCAGCGTCAGGTGAAGAAATCGCACCACGCGGTCGCGATCGCGCCCTGCGGTGATCCGCTCGATGATTTCACCCACATCGATGTGCCGGTGGCCCAGGGTATTGCTGATGAAGTCGACCACATCGATGCGTTCCTGCACCAGATCCTTCTCGAGGAGTTCGAGCGCCCAACTGTAGCTGCCGTCCGACAAACGGGCAACCAGCCGTGCCTGCGCCGCGTCGACGTGCTTTCGTTCCATCAGTGCGGCCTGGATCTGCGGCTCCGTGATGGGGTCGAAGCGCACCTGCTGGCAACGTGAGACGATGGTCTGGAGTAATGCTTCGCGGCGCGCTGTGGTAAGGATGAACATAGTTTGCGGCGGCGGCTCCTCGAGAGTCTTGAGTAGCATATTCGCCGGAGCCGGACCCATTTCATCCGCGTTGGAGATCACGTAGACGCGCCGGAGTCCATCCGGTGATGAGAGCGGGACTTCTCGCCGGATATCGCGGATACTGTTGATCTTGATGCCGCTGGCGCGCGGGATGGAAATTGCGAAATAGGGGTCAGCCCCCTTCCGGACGAGCTGCGCGCGGATCTCCTCCAGGTCATCGGACGTCAGTTTCTCCAACGGTCCATCATCGCTGTCTTCATTCTTCCCTACCGGCAGGGCCATCACGAAACGGACGTCAGGGTGCTGCAGCGAATCCATCCTGGCGCATGACCTGCAGGTGCCACAGGCGGTATCGCCGCCCCTTTCGCAATGGATCAAGCGGGCGAGTTCCAGAGCCGTGGCATCTTTCCCGACTCCTTCCGGGCCATAGAAGAGGTAGGCATGGGCGAGACGTCCGCTCCGCACGGCGCTGAGAAGCAAGGTCTTGACGCGTGCCTGACCGATAACCCGTGGCCACAATGCGGAGGAAGTGTCAGAAGGCATGGCCGATCCCGAAATGGAACACCCCGTCGCTGAAGGTCTCGCCGATCAGCCGGCGCTGCGTGATCCATTGATGTCCGCTGGCTTCCGCGGGATTGTAGATGCGAATGCCCCAGTCAAGGCGGAAGGGACCGAACGGCGTTTCGTAGCGGATGCCTATTCCCGTGGCCATTGCCACCGATTTGAAGCGGAAGTCCTTCAGATCACCCCAGACGTTGCCGACATCCAGGAACGTCACGATCCACATTTTGTCGAGGAGGCCGTCACGCAGGCTCTGCAGCACATTGATCCGCGCTTCGAGGCTGGCTTCGAGAGAGAGATTCCCGCCCAGTTCCGGAGTGCCGGAGGCAATGAGGTCGCGGGACGCCCATCCCCTGATACTGTTGCCTCCTCCGGCATAGAAGCGGTGGGTCTGGGGAATATTCCGGCTGGAATCGCCGCGGCTCTCGCCGTATTTCTCTTCGATACCTGCTTTGAGTTTGCTGGCGAGGATCAGGAAGCGGTGATCGGACCGGTCGGCATACCATCTCCCGACGACCATGGCGCGAACGAACTGCGTGAACGGAAGGGTCGAAAAGAGATTGCGCATCGCGAGCGGGAGCGCTCCGGCTTCTTCAATGGTGGCCGCATGCACAAATCCTTCCGTGGGCGAAAAAAGGTCATTCGTCTTGTCGCGCGTAAGTGTAAACGACAGGATCGAGTTGAACTGCCGCTCTTGCAGGTAACTCAGTTGCCGTCTGATTTCGGGGTTTTCCTGGAACGCCAGGAAATTGTCATTCTTCCGCAGATCGATATTCTCGAGTGTCCATTCCAGGACGCCGCTGGTGAACTCCGCATATCTTCCCGTGAATCCCAGTCTGTTCCTGAAGATGTACTGGAGGTACGGCTTCTGTTTGTCGAGGATATAGGAAAATGACCATGTGCCCTTGACACGGTTGGTGAAGACGTATGGCTGCACCAACTCGAAGGTCAGGTCCAGGTTGGACACCGCCTTGTCGTCGACCTTGAAGTAGTCGGGGAACCTGCCGATGGTCTGGGTCTGGAACCGGATGCGGGGATTGAACATCCGGGCTCCGCCGAAGAAGTTCCTGTTGGTGTAGCCGAGGCCCGCGCCGATATTGAACGCGCCGTCCTGATCGCTGACCAGCAGTTCCGGGGCCAGTTCGTGCTTGTTGCGGGGGCGGATGGTCACACGAGTGGGCACGACGATCGAGGAATCAGCGGGCGCCGGGACGAACGTCTCGATGCGGCGGAGATCAAAAATCCCGAGGCTGTTCAGACTGTGTTCACTGCTGATCCGGCTGGCCAGGCTGTAAAAATCTCCGGGCTCATAGTCCATCTGTCGCACGACGATTTCGTCGGTGATATCCACGTGTTCCTGTTCACCGCGAAGGGAGTCGATCTCCTGCCGCACGGTAATCGGACCGAAGACATAGCGGCGGCCGGGATGGAACAGGAGGCGGATGATGTAGTTCTTCGTGCTGACATACCGCCGTGAGTACGAACTGTCCGGGTCACGGACGAACTCGGCGTTGGGAAATCCATTGTTCGCGAAGACCGTCAGGACGCGCCGGACCTCGTCATCCACGAGTTGTGTGTTGAACGGATCGCCGGCATAGATGAGCGGGCCGCTGCGGATGTCCTCCCACACGGTTTCCGGGAAGTCCACGATCCCCTTGTACATCACCTGCTGGATAATCGACCGGTACCCCTCCGTGATGCGGATGGTGAGGTCGACCGTTCCCTTTTCGCGGTCGAACAGCATTGCCGTATCGACGCGCACTTCCGAGAATCCCCGGTTCTCGAAAAACTTGCGCAGCCGTTCGGCATCGCCGGAGAACATGACCGCACTAAAAAACTCGTCCTTGCGGCCAAGCCGTTCACTGATGTTGCGGTAGAGGAACTTGTTGAAGGATCCGGGGGTTTCCCGGGTGGTCATCTGCGCCCGGAGTTCACTTGTGGTGAACGTTGAGGAGCCTTCGAAGGTGATCGAGGTGATTTCGAATTGGGCCGGCGGCGCGGGCTGCGCGTGCAGGGATGCTGCCGCCAGGATGATGGCGACGAGGGTGGCTTCCCGCGGTCCGCGCCGGCGGACACGGTGAAGCAGAAAGCGGATCGCGTTAGGGACGCACACGAGCCCGGAATGAAGAGTGATGGTATGGTGAAGCAAAAAACCCAGCCTGAGGGCTGGGTTTGTATACTAACAAATTCCGATATGATAAGCAACGGCGCGGGTATTCAGTATTCGCCTTCATCTTCATAGAAGAAATCTTCCCCGGTGGGATAGTCGGGCCAGATGTCCTCCATACTCTCGTAGGGTTCTTCCCCGTCTTCAAGCTCTTGCAAGTTATCGACGACCTCGATAGGCGCGCCGGTGCGGATGGCATAGTCGATGAGCTCCTCTTTGGTCGCCGGCCACGGGGCGTCGTCCAAGTAGGATGCCAGCTCCATCGTCCATATCACGTGATCACCTCTTGAATATCATCATTGCTGAACAGAGTTCGCCTGGGCATGGGCAAGCAGGGCACGATAGCGGGCTGCGTCGACGTCATCGAAGAAATAGTCAACGGGATTCTGGCTCACTCCGTTGCGCCGCACCTCATAGTGCAAATGGGGTCCGCTGACGAGGCCCGTGCGCCCGCACCGCCCGATCAATTCTCCGCGCTTCACGCTCTTGCCGGTCGGCACGAGCACCTGGGAAAGATGCCCGTACAACGAGGTGATGCCATACCCGTGGTCGAGTTCGACATGGATACCGAGGCCACCCTGTGTTCTGCCGGAGAACCGCACCACTCCGTCAGCCGCTGCGTACACATCGGCGCCGACGTCATTGATGATATCCACACCGTAGTGCATGCGGTACACATGGAGGACCGGATGGAGGCGCATGCCGAATCCGTTGATTGAGTAGGGTCCCGCCATTGGCTTGATGGCCGGCAGATGTGCGAAGAAGCTCTTGTTGTACTGTAGGCGGGTTTGAATCTCTTCGTAGCTTTGCTGCTGGAGCCGCACTTCGCGTGCGAGGCGGTCGATCAGCTTCTGTGACTCTGCAAGCAGGGTGCCGGCCTCCCCGGTGAGGAACGCCGACGTGGAGGGTTCACGTGTACCGCCGATGGATGCAGATCGCGTGTCATCATCGATCCGGCGCAGGTCCACACTGACGCGGAGTTCGTTGCCCCGTTCCGCCAGCCCTTCCAGGGTTCTCTGGACGACCAGCATTTTGCGACCCATTTCGCGGACCTGATCTTTCAGGATCCGGTTTTCCGTGGTCAGCAAGGACTTCTCGCCATAGCCGAGCCCGATAACGTCGTCGAGCAGAAGGTTGCCCAGGAGCAACAGGCCCAGGAGCCCCAATCCGAGAGCCAACCCGGAAGCGACAAGTTTGGTCTTGAAAAAGCGAACTTCGCGAAGGTCAAGCGAAGAGCTTCTAAAGACGAAGAATCTCGATTTGCGGGACATCCGTACCTCCTTTAGTATCAGCAGCGACCCGATGAGCGGATTGCAAACGCCATGCCATGGACATATGATGGTCGAAATCCCCGTCCAACGCCTGCATCACCAACGCCCACCAGAGGAGGGTTTCTGCAAAAGCGACGGAAAAGTAAAGAATATTCACAGGAGTGTCAAGGAAAAACTTCCTGTTTTTTACTCAAAATCGTGCTCAAAATAGTTGATTGCGCGGTTTCCTTGCCCTTTTTGCTCGATCATACCCTCCAGGCGCTTGGCCAGGACCTTGGCGGCATCATAGCCGTAGTGCCGGAGAAGGTAATTCAGCGAAATGACCTCGGTTATGACGGTAACATTTTTACCGGGAAATATGGGAAGGCGGACAAGCGGGATATCCACATCAAGAATCGAAAACTCCGAATTGTCAAGGCCTGTGCGTGTGTACTCATCATTCTCCCGCCAATCCTCCAACTCGACGATGATTTCCACGCGTTTCTGATACCGGATGGCACGGATGCCGAACATACTCCGGACATCGATCAATCCGAGCCCCCGCACCTCCATGAAATGTTTTACCAGATCCGTCCCCGCACCGATGAGAATTCCCTCCCCCTTGCGGGTGATCATCACCACATCGTCCGCCACGAGCCTGTGGCCTCGTTCCACGAGATCGAGGGCGATTTCGCTCTTGCCGATACCGGAGCGCCCCGCGAGAAGTACTCCGACACCGTAGACATCGACCAGCGAACCGTGCACCACGACTTGCGGGGCAAATTGGTCGTCGAGGAAGTCAGCCAGGAAGTACGAGATCTTTGTCGTGCTGAATTCCGTCGCGAACACGGAGATGTTCTTTGCCGCTGCAGCGTCGAGAAGGTCTTTCTCAAGCCTGTTCCCGTTTGTGAGCACGATGCAGGGAATGTCAAATTCGAGCAGTGACACAAACGCATTCCGGCGCTGCTCACCGTCCAGCGAGTTCAGATACCGGATCTCGGTATTGCCCATAATCTGCACCCGGTCAAAGGTGAACAGCCCCCGGTAGCCGGCGAGGGCAAGTCCGGGCCGGTGCAGGTTTTTGTCTTTTATATCGTTGCCGAACCCGCTCTCCCCGTTCAGGCTTTCCAGTTTGAAGCGGTCTTTTGTCGCCTCATAGAAGAATCCGACTTTGATGCTCCGCTTCCGTGTCTCGCTGCTCGGATCCAGCTTCATACTTTCTCCCTGATCGTTCGCACCTTTCCTTTGTCCTTCGCACGCAGTTTGTTCTTGTACTTCTGAAGTTGCAGCATCACCTTTTCGGAAGCCAGATCAATCGACTTGTCGAAGTCCTCTGTTTCGGCTGAGGCGTTCAGGATTCCTCCGTACACCTGAAGATTGATTTCGGCGCGTTTCACACTGTTCGTCGCTCGTTCAAAGCTCAGAATCACCGTTGCACCCACGATGCCATCGTAATACTTCCCCAGCTTTTTCACGGTCTCCTGCGCATGTGCTTTCAGATCGGCATGAGGCCGGAAATGGCGCGCGGTGAGTTTAATGTTCATGGTCTGCCTCCATTGAGTGTCACGACTGTCATTACGACCCTTTCGGGTGTGCCTGAGCATACACATGTTTGAGACGATCGATGCCGACGTGCGTGTAGATCTGAGTCGTGGAGAGACTCTCGTGACCGAGAAGTTCGCGCACAGCCTGGAGATCGGCACCGCGATTGACAAGATGGGTGGCAAATGTGTGACGGAGAACGTGCGGACTGCGCTGCTGGAGATGTGCGACAGCACCGATATAGGAACTCACCAGCCGGTTTACCCCCTTCGGGGTCATGCGCTTGCCGCGCACAGAAATGAAGACCGTTCCGGGATCCGTCAGGTTGCCGAGCATGTGCAGTCGCATCGCCATCCATCGCCGGAGGGCTTCACCGGCCTTCCGCCCGAACGGGATGATGCGCTGCTTGCTCCCCTTGCCGGTTACCTTCACGGTCTCTCCGGTTACATCGACATCCGACGGCCTCAGCGCCAGCAATTCGCTCAGGCGCATTCCCGTACTGTAGAACAGCTCGAGAATCGCCGCATCGCGCATTCCTACCGGCGTTGAGCGATCGGGCCGGTTGAGGACTTCCAGGACCGCATCTTCCTCCAGGAACTGAGGAAGCCGTCGCTCCAGACGCGGCGACGCCACGATCGCGGTAGGTACGGAGTCCACCAACCCCTTCCTTCTGAGAAACTTGTAAAAAGAACGCAAACATGCAAGCTTCCGGGCGGCACTCCGTTTGGACAGCCCCCGGTCGAGCAACGAGCCGAGGAACCGGCGGATGATCAGATGATCCACCGCCGCGACGTCACACCCGGATGCTCCAAGAAATTGTGTATAATCACGAAGATCGTCTTCGTAAGCGGCGAGGGTGTGCGGCGAGACATGACGTTCCGCCTGCAGATACTCGAAGAACATGCGGATGAAATCAACGTCCGCTGCCACTTCTTCACCCTTCGTTCGTCACCCGGGGCTGCTCCTCCGGCGACACTTCCGCCTTGCACGACGGACAGACCAGATAATCACCTCGGGTTTGATTGTACTTCTGCACCATGTAGCCGTTGCCGCACGTATCGCATGTCCGGGACACAGGCTTGTCCCACGACGCAAAATCACAGTCGGGATACCGCGAGCAGCCGTAGAATACGCGTTTCCGTTTGGTTTTCCGTTCGATGACGTCGCCGTCCTTGCATTTCGGGCACTTGACCCCTATCGAGATGGGCTTGGTGTTCTTGCACGCCGGATAGTTCGAGCAACCGAGGAACGCCCCGAACCGTCCGCCCTTGATCACCATATCGCCGCCGCAGAGCTCGCACTTGAAGCCGACAACATGCTTGTTCTGTTCCTGCTCCTCGGGAAGGGGTTTTGTGTTCTTGCAGGCGGGATACCCGCTACAGGCCATGAAACGGCCGTTCCTCCCCCACTTGATGATCATCGGCTTGCCGCACACCTCGCACAGTTCGTCCGTGCTTTCCTGCAGCGACTTCTTGATGGCCGCACTTTTTTTGTCGACCCCCTCCACATCCCGTATGAAGGGATGGTAGAAGTCTTCCATCACCTGCTTGTACGATTGTTTTCCCGAGGCGATGGTGTCGAGTTCCTCTTCCATCCTTGCGGTGAAGCCCACCGTGAAAATATGCGGGAAGTGCTCGACAAGGATTTTGTTCACCGCCTTGCCCAGCTCCGTCGGATAGAGACGCCGCTCCCGCTGCTCGACGTACTTCCGTGCCTGGATGGTGTCGACGATCAGGGCGTAGGTGCTCGGGCGGCCGATACCGAGCGCTTCGAGTTCGCGCACGAGATTGCTTTCCGTGAACCTGGCCGGCGGCTTCGTGAAGTGCTGGTTTGGGAGCAGGTTGGTCAGCGCTGCATCCTGCCCCGCAAGAAGCCCGGCGGGAAGCTTGGAGACCGGATCTTCGTCGCCCGCCTTCTCCGTTTCGTCAATCATATCATCGTACACCTGCAGGAAGCCGCGGAATACCGGCATCGTGTCCGTCGCACGAAAGAGGTACACGCCGCCCCGGATATCCACCGTAGTCTGTTCGCTCACCGCCGCGTTCATCTGACACGCCACGAAGCGGTTCCATATCAACTCGTACAGGTCGAACATTTCCGGGTCGAGGTACTTCTTCACCGCCCGCGGTGTGTGCTTCGACGAGGTCGGCCGGATAGCTTCGTGGGCATCCTGGGATCCTTTTCCCTTCTTGAAGAGACGGGGTTCGTGCGGCAGGTATTCCTTCCCGTAGTTCTCAAAGATGTATTGCCGCACCTCCGTCACTGCATCGACGCTGAGCCGCGTGGAGTCTGTACGCATGTACGTAATGAGACCGACGCGCCCTTCGTCGCCGAGTTCGACACCCTCGTAGAGCTTCTGGGCGAGCATCATCGCGCGCTTCGCCGGAAACCTGAGTCGCCGCGCCGCTTCCTGCTGCAACGTGCTGGTGATGAACGGCGGGGGGGGATTGCGCTTAACAGGCTTCTTCTGCAGATCGGCGATGACGTACTCCTGCGCACGCAGATCTGCAATCAGCGTCTCCGCCGCGGCGCCGTCGCCGACCACAGGATCCGCACCCGACACCTTGAACAGCTTGGCAAGAAAGGGGTCGCCTCCCGCAGCGCGGAATTCGCCGATGATGGACCAGTACTCCACCGGGACGAATGCGTTGATTTCCGCCTCGCGTTCGCAGATCAGGCGTACGGCGACCGACTGTACGCGGCCGGCCGAGAGCCCGTAGAACACGGTTTTCCAGACGAACGGGGAAATTTTGTATCCCACCAGCCTGTCCATCGCCCGACGCGCCTGTTGCGAATCGACCAGGTGCTGATCGATATGGGCGGGATGCTGCATGGCTTCCGCAATGCCGCGTTCCGTGATTTCGTGGAAGAGCACGCGGAAGATGTTCTTGTTTGAAGGTTCGACTTCCTGCGCGATGTGCCAGGCAATGGCTTCCCCTTCGCGGTCAGGGTCCGTCGCGATATACACTGCACTGGCACCGGTGGCATGTTGCTTCAGCCGGGCGATGACCTCGTCTTTCCCCTTGATCGTTTCGTATTCCGGTGTGAAACCGGCATCCACATCAATGCCGAGTTTGCTTTTCGGAAGGTTCTTGATGTGCCCGACCGAGGGCTCGACGTGATACTCGTGCCCCAGATACTTGTTAATGGTCTTTGCTTTGGAGGGCGACTCGACGATGATCAGGGCTTTCCCCTGGGGATCAGCGCCGCGCGCCGGCACCGCTTTCGTGCGTTTTTTCCGGGGAGGTTTTGGGGTTGTCGTTGCGGGTGATTCCTCACTATCCTTCTTCTTCAGCTTCTTCACCGTCATCAGTGTATCGTGTCCTCGTTATTTAACATGGAGTGGCCCCCGCCGCCGGAGGGCCGTTCCCCGGAGAAGAGCACCGTCGCCACGATGTCCCGCACTTCCTGGACAGTCAGCCCGGCATATCCGGATGACATGGCGCGTTCAAGAACAATCTCGACCTCGCGGTCGTTCACCAGTCCCAGTTCGATCAGCTGGATCATATAGCCCTGGGCGGCCGTCGAGAGCACCGCTTTCTCCGCTTCATGGAAGATGCGGCGCGATCCGGCGGCGGCGGCACCCGACTTGATCGATTCGATGCGGCCGGCGCGGCTGTTTTCGTACAGCCAGCTGAAGGCGGCACTGATCTCCGACGTGGTATATCCGCGGTCGCGCAGTTGCGACAGATCCACCTCGTGCAGCGGCTTATTCTCCTGAAGTTCCGACATCAGGAACACCAGTATTTCCACAACGCGATCTTTCATGCGATTCCCCTGCGACCTGCCGCCCGAAACATGCGTGCAAGATAGAAATCTTCCCGCTCTCGCATACGTTTCCGGTCCTCCGGCAGGCGGTCATCATACCCCGTCAGGTGAAGCGTTCCGTGCACCACGAGACGGACAAGTTCATGTGTCCGGGTGACGCCGTATTGCCGTGCCTGCACCCGTGCGCGATCGAGATTCACGTAGAGTTCCCCCTCGACGGCGTCCCCTTCGCCCAGAGGAAAACTGATAACATCCGTGGCGTATTCGTGGCCGAGAAAACGGCGGTTCATCCGTCGTGACAGGCCGTCGCCGACGCAGATGACTCCAATCTCTCCTGCACCGCACCCTTCACCCCGTGCGACCATGCGCACACTCCGGGCGATCAGAGACGCCGGGCATCGGGCACTGCGATGGGTGTTGGCAACGCGCACCGTCATCATGCCTTGGCGCGGCTGCGCACCCTCCGTGCCGCCGGTCTGTGCTGCTGCGCCGGCGGCTCAAGCACTGAATCCGTCAGCGAGAGTGCGACTCCCGACATCATGATCTGCGGGGCGAGAGTGGTGAAATCGCCCGACACCACCGACCGGTCGACGTTCGCGAACAGCGAGCAAGCGGCGCCCCGTTCGATGATCAGGCCCGAGAGTTTGTCACCTGCTTCCGCCACAAACGTAATTTCGCCGAGTGATTCGCTCGCGACGAACGCGGTGCAGAAATGCAGTTGCAGGTGCGCGTTCTCCGTGAAGACCGACACCATGGTGCCGGTTTTCTTCCCGATCCGGATGTGCATGTACACTTCGAGGACGAGGGAGCGATGCGGCGCTTCGGCACCGCGAATCGCGAACCGGAGAGTGTTGCCCATCCGGTGCACAGCGGTGCCCAGCACCTTCTCGATCTTTCTGATATCGGCGGGGGTAAATGTCAGCGGCATGAGAGCCTCGCTGGAATGATGATACCCACGAATCCCGTGATTGTCAAGACGCGATCCTCACCAATCGATCTCCATGCCCTCCGCAGCGGCAATGCAGTCGAACTTGTAGTTGCGTTTCTTGATCTCCCTCCTGCACGTCTGCAGGATCTCATCGACCTTGTCATCGCTCCGGGACTGCTCGTGGTGGAAGAGCACGAGCCGCTTGACGGCGGCTTCCGACGCCACTTTGAGCGTGAATAGATAATGTGAGTGCCCCCACCCCACATGACTGACATATTCTTCGGGCGTGTAGGTGGTGTCGTGGATCAGAATATCCGCGCCGCGCGCAAAATCAAACACCCGCTGATTCGGATCGCCCCTCTGGCTCAAGTATTTGGCCACGACGTACTTGTCGACATTCCGCAGCGATTTGGCCACTTCGCGATCGAACGGCTCGTTGTCGCTGATATAGACAAGCGATCGTGTGCCGACGGCGAGACGGTACCCCAGCGCAAACGACGGGTGGTTCACGAACATCGACGAGAGCGTGCCGTTGAACACCGGAATCGTGTTTTCACGCATCGAATGAAACCGGATGTGCGCTTTCAACTCGTTCAGCTGCACGGGGAAGAATACCTTGTCCATCTGCGAGGCGAGCATATGCCTCAGCGTGATTTCCTTCGTCTGCGCTCCGACAATCGTTATCTCGTTGCCGGAAATGAACGCGGGCTTGAAGAACGGAAAACCCTGGATGTGATCCCAGTGCGGGTGCGTAACGGCGATCACCGCCTTGATCGACTCCCCGCGCACGATCAATGCATCTCCAAGACCCCGCAACCCCGTGCCGGCGTCGAAGATGACCAGATTGGTGTCGCTGAGACGGACCTCCACGCATGAGGTGTTGCCACCGTAGCGTACGGTATCCTTTCCCGGTGAGGGGACGGATCCTCGGGTACCCCAGAAAGTGACTTTCATGGGAGCATCTGGCTTTGCGCGTAGTGCAGGTATATGAGGACGAACGGTGACGCCCGGGTTAGCCGCCTGCGCGCGGCGGCACCCATCCCTGGCGGTTCCATCTCATCAGTTCAATAGTCACACTGCCGATGAATACCTTCATTTTCGCAAGCACCGGGATGCGCGCCTCATCGGCACTGAACCAGCCGGTGAAATCTCCGGTCAACCCGTACAGCCCTTCAAAGTCCAGCTTGCCTTCAAACTTCGTCACATCGACGGGATAGTCAATGGCATCCACCTCCACACTCGTCCGCTCTTTGTAGAAGTCGATGAAGGTGTTCACCGCCTCTTCCTTCACGACGCACGGAATGTTTACTTTCTTTCCGCTGAACAGCATTTCCCGCGCATAGAAGAACAGCGAGAGGCCGTCCTGCTGAACACCCCTCACCTGCAGCGTTTCCTTCCTGGCAACCACGGTGTCGCGCGCACCGATTTCCATGATCACGCGCTGACGGTCGTAGTCGAAGTTGTAGCGCGCAAAGTCCCACTGGTCGTCCTGCCTCACCTTCCCGACAAAACCCCGCGAGAACACCGATGCCGAGTCCATGCGGCTCTCGAACGTGGCGTGCAGATCGACAAACGGGATGCCGCGATATGAATCAATCAGCGCCTTCCCATCGTAGGCGGCATTCCCGGACTGATGGTGTTTGCCCAGAATCTTGATGCGCACCTGTCCGAGGTCGATGAACGCGTAACGGACATTGTAGACGAGATCTTCGCCCTCGACGAAAATCCGAGACGGCGGATCGCCGCTCACCTGCGCGCACGCAGGTAATGGAGGAAGGACGGCTGCAGAGACAAGAAGTGCGGCGGCCGCACAGATCAGCATCTTCTTCATTACCTGCTCGTCAATGCTCTGGCGATTTTCTCCGCCTCGGGAAACAGCGACAGGGCCTTTTTGAACTGCACGTCAACCCCGAGCATGACCCGGGCCGACCCCTCATTCCCCCAGATGCCCCGGCCAATGTATGCCTTCGTGAACGCCTTCAGGTAGGCAAGGTCCTTGTCGTACTGCTCCTGATTGAAGGCCACGCCTTTGGCCTTCGCGATCTCTTTGATGTCATCCATCATCGCGGGAGTCACGTCGAACGTCTCTGCAAAACGGGCGACGTCTTTGCCATACTGCGCCCGCAGCTCCGTGCCGTGCTCATCGAGGTATTTATCCGCCGCCTGCAGGAATACCAGCTTGCTGCGCAGCTGCACGCTGTATTCGTTCAACCTGTCGGACTTCACGAGGTAGTCGGGAGTGATTCCGCCGCCGCCGTACACAATTCTCCCGCCCATGGTTTTGAACCGTTGACGGGTGGAGTCTTTTTCTGCTTCATGCGTGAGATTTTCCCCTTCCTGCTCCTCGCGCTCGAAGGGTTCGCGCTGGTATTTCATCTTGTCTTTGTCGTACGGCCGTTGGATCAGGCGCCCGCTCGGGGTGTAATACCGGGCCGTGGTCAGGCGGAACGCGGACCCATCCTTCAGGTCGAATTGCCGCTGCACGAGTCCCTTGCCGAATGTGGTCTCTCCCACCACAAGCCCCCGGTCCCAGTCCTGCACCGCCCCGGCAACAATTTCGGATGCGGAGGCGGAGCCATTGTTCACCATCACGACGAGCCCGATGTCCTGGTACCGCCCGGCGCCGGAGGCGACGTATTCTTCGTTGAACTCCGACCGGCGTCCCTTTGTGAAGACGATTTTCTTTCCCTTGGGGAGGAGTTCATCCATGATCTTGTAGGATTGCTCGAGATAGCCGCCGGCGTTCGTGCGCAGATCGAGAACCAGCCTCTGCATCCCGGCATCCTTCAACTTGGCCATCGCCTCCATGAACTCCTGGTGCGTCGTTGCCGCGAAACGGTTGACGTTGACGTAGCCGGTTTTCCCGTCGATCATAAATGACGCGTCAACGGTGTAGATCGGAATCTTGTCGCGCACGATGTCGAACTCGAGCTTGTCCTTGATCCCGCTACGTACGATCGTCACCTTTACGTGCGAACCCTTGGGGCCCCGCAGCTTCTTCTGCACACCTTCCTGGGTAATACCCACGGCCGAAGAGTCGTCGATCCTGACGATCTTGTCGCCCGACTGGATCCCCAGAGCCTCACTCGGCCCGCCCACAATGGGGGCGACCACCAGCAGCGTGTCGTTCAACACCTGATATTCTATGCCGATGCCCTCGAAACTCCCCTGAAAATCCTCGGTCACCTTCTGCATGGCCTTGGCGGGTATGTACACGGAGTGCGGGTCCAGTTGCCCGAGCAAGCCGTTTATTGCCGCCTCCGTAAGCTTCTGGCTGTCGACGTCGTCAACATAGTACTTGTAGGTGAGGTTCAGCACGTCATTGTATTTCCCCACCTGCTCGTAGATGCTGTCACCGGAGAACATCCGGTTAAGCTGGGCGCCTGCCAGTAACGCCAGGACGACGAAGATGCCCAGTGTGAACAGCGAAAATCGTTTCCTCATGCTTAATGTCCCCTCTCGATCGCCGATCTTAAGTATAGATTTTATTGTATCCAAATTCCCCGCTAAAGTCAAACCGCTCTATAATACGGGCAAAAACCTCTACCGCACGGGTTTCCACTCGCTCAGAATGGAGCGGTGGAGAAAGAACACCGACAAAAAGTTCAAAAACCACGTTGCGGTGACCCAGGCATACCCGAAACGCCTGTAGCGGCGAGGGGATTCGAGCACCGCGACATCCCTCAGGAACCTGATTCGCCCGAGCGGCTCCAACCGCCGGAACATGTCATAATCCTCGCCGGCGGCGATATGGTCCGCGTATCCGTCGACACGGGCGAATACGTCCCGTTTCATAACGTGACATTCTCCACGCCCCATCCCCATCCCCACCTGATTCATCATGTAAAAGAACCAGTTATAGAACCCATGGAAGGCTCTGTCACTCCAGCGCTCTTCTTCCGGATATACGCGCACGGCACATGTCACGGCGACCGTTCCCGGTTTTTCTATTTCCTCGGAAATCCGTTCAAAGAATGCTTCATGATGTTCGATAAACGTATCGGCATTAAGAAATACGAAGATTTCCCCGTTGGCTTTGTGCGCACCGGCGTTTCTTCCGGAGGAAATCGTTTGTTTGACGTAAGGGATGTTTTCCGCGACGACATGCGCATGCGCACGGGCTATTTCCAGCGTCCCATCCGTGCTCCCGCCGTCACTCACTACGACCTCAATGTCAAAGCGCTGTATGAGGCCGGGAGTGAACTGGCCCAGCATCCGGGGAAGTAGCCTGGCTTCGTTGATAGCGGGGATGATGACGCTGAATCGCGGTCTGTTCATGATTCCCGTTGTGAGAGTACCTGTTTGACACTGACCTTCCATTGAGAAGCCATCTGTCCACTTGCTCCGAGCCGTAGGTTCCAGAATGGCAGGAAAACCGTTCCCTGATAGAGTCTCTCAAAGCCTGATTCGGACAATGAAACGGTTTCAAGGGGAAAACGCCAGAGGGTTGCCGGTTGACTCAGCTCCCAATATGAAGCGACGCGCATCCATTCGTCGGTGGCTCTGAAATTGAGCACGTCGCTCTCCTCTCCCTGACTGCGCAGCCTCCTGTCGGCCAGGGGCCTAAACGATTGTGGATTATGGATTGTCGATCCACTATCCACAATTGGTATGCCTCCGACCTCAAGGTATCGGTCTGCAGCATCTCCGGCCATCCCGCCAAGTGCGAATTCGATACCGAAACGACATTCGATGGGGGTGTCTTCGAGGTTCGATACTTCGTAATGTGCCGTGAAACCAGCCTCTCCCTCCAGGATCACGATTTTCTTGGTGACCAGAAGCCGGTGCGGAACCCCGTCCTTCCACAGAGCACCTTGCCTGGAAAGCTCGATCTCCACGTGCTCCCGGTCCTTCGTTATCGTGCTCCCGTACGGCTGGTTGACGAAATCACCTATCTCGCGATGCCGGCAGGCTGCAAACGCAGCGAGATCGGCGGTCTCGTCGAAGAAGTGATCCAGCAACGAGGCATGACGGTACCAGTCGAAGAATATATGCTTGTGAAGATCTTTTTCCTTGGCGAGCAGTTCATCCCACCCCTCTCCGGCGTTTTCTTCCTTCATGGCTTCCAGAAGCCTGCGGTGCGAGTATTCCTCCCGGCGGCTGAGTATGTCAAGAAGGTTGACCGCTCCAGGCCTGAAGCTCAATTCCACCAAACACCCGCCCGAATCCGGCTTGAAGCAAAGATCGTTAAGTGTCGATTCAACAACAAGTTCATTACTTCCATCACAATCAAAATCATAACTCTCACAAGTCACGGATCTGCTCTTGCGTGTCCGTTCGATGGCCGTTTCGGCTTTGAGAAGACTCCGGTAAACAGGAAACCGGAGGTTGGGGAGGTACAAGCCGCCGAAGAGACCGTGCCAGTACGGGTCGTTACATTGTCCGGCCCAGATGTCATCCAGGATCACAGGCGGCGTGCTCCCGAGGGCGAAAGCCTTCCTCATCTTTTCCGAAATCCGGAGCATCTTCTTGTGCATGTGATTCGACTCAGGGTACTTCGCAAAGAAGTTCCTCCAGTAACCTCCCCTGACGAACATGGCGTTGGTTTCGTAGGTCCCCTGCTCTTTCAGACTCTTCTCAAACGCATCCAGCCGGAGCGCCACAGAGGGGCTGAGTACCCATTTTGTCATTTCGGCGTACGTTCCGGTGGGCAGGTAGATCCTCCCGCGGGCGGGCTGGGTATCCAGAACTGTTCCGAAATGGGCTGTCTTTGCGAGCTCTTTATGAGTCTCGAGCATCGCACAGAAGCGCTCAAGCCAGCCGTCTTCGTACACGTGTTTGTATGTCTTTGGCCATACACCGAACTTCTCGCCGTCATCGGCATGCACCGTCACGCGCATGCCGTCGGGCGTGGCCGCCTGCCGCAGATACTCGAGTGTATCGCTCACCAACCTGAAGGGAATGGCATAGCGGAGTGTCTTGTCTATCGGAAAGAGCTTGAGAGTCTCCCCCAGTTCCTCAGTGACATAGTACCCGTACAGCTGATCGTCCAACAGCCCGGCATGGCGGAAATGCGTATCGTCAACCACCACAAACTCCACACCCGCGCGTGCCAGAGAGCCGGCGAGGTGCGGCTCCCAGACGCGCTCGGCGAGCCATGCGCCTCTCGGGGAATAGTCAAATACAGTCCGGATGAGCCGCGTGAGCTTGTGGATTTGTCCGATCCGGTCCGCCTCGGGAATGACAGCGAGAATCGGTTCATAGAAGCCCCCGCTCAGGAGTTCCAGCTGGCCGCGTTGCACCATCGATCGCATCAGCTCAATGCACTCCGGATGCTTCTTCACCAGCCATTCCAACAGGGTTCCCGTCCAGTGTTGCGTGAACGCGATGGCGGGATGGCGGTCCAGTACTTCAAGGAACGGCAGGTAGGAGCGGCGGTAGGCATCCTCCATCACCGATTCGAAATTGCCGCTCGGCTGGTGGTTGTGCACCGCAAACACGAGGGTCAGGGAGGTCATGGAGTCCTTGCGGCCGTAGGAGTTACGAATCTGTCATGAAGAGAGGAGAACCACAGAGACACGATTCATCGTTCCGGTTTCATCTGTGGAAAGAAGATCACGTCACGAATGGATTCCTGGCCGGTGAGCAGCATGGTGAGTCGGTCGATTCCGATGCCCAGACCGGCGGTGGGAGGCATCCCGTATTCCAGCGCGCGGAGGAAGTCTTCGTCGAGGGGCTGGATCTCCACTTCACCGCGGGCGCGGGCCTGCATCTGTTCCTCGAACCGTGCACGCTGATCCAGGGGGTCGTTGAGCTCGCTGAAGGCGTTGCAGAGTTCGTGGCCGTTGCAGATTGCCTCGAAGCGTTCCACAAGACCCGGCTCGGTCCGGTGGCGTTTGGCGAGCGGAGACATCTCCACGGGATAGTCGGTGATGAATGTGGGCTGGATCAGGTGGTGTTCCACCTTTTCGCTGAAGATCTCATCAATGATTTTCCCCGCCCCGTCAGCAGGAGCGACCTCCACATGCAGCCGCTTCGCCACGTCACGGAGTCCGGCGGCATCCATCCCCCGCAGGGAATAGCCGGTCTTCTCGTTGATCGCATCGAACATGGAAATCCGGCGCCACGGCGGCGTGAAATCGATCTGCTGCCCGCCGATTTCCACCAGCGGGGAACCGTTCAGCACCCGTGCAACACCTGCGATCATCTCCTCCACCATCCCCATCATCCAGATGTAATCGCGGTAGGCGACGTACACCTCGAGCATGGTGAATTCGGGGTTGTGGGACTTGTCCATTCCTTCGTTGCGGAAGTCCTTCGCGATCTCGTACACTCCATCGAACCCGGCAACGATCAGTCTCTTCAGATACAATTCGTCGGCAATGCGCAGGAAGAGGTCGATGTCGAGGGTATTGTGGTGGGTGACGAAGGGACGGGCGAACGCCCCGCCGTATTGCGGCTGCAGGATGGGCGTTTCCACCTCCAGGAAGCCCTTGCCGTCGAGATACGTCCTGAGCGCCGATATAATCCGTGCCCGGCTGACGAACACATTCCGCACGGCCGGGTTGACCATGAGGTCCACATAGCGCTGACGGTACCGCAGCTCCTTGTCGGAGAAGGGATCATAGATGGTCTTGTTGCCCTGTTCGTCGATCTTTTCCTTGGCTACGGGAATGGGGCGCAGAGATTTTGTGAGCAGCTCCAGATGCTGGACATGGACGGACACTTCACCGGTTTTCGTCCGGAAGACAAACCCCCGCACGCCGATGATATCGCCGATATCCATGAGCTTGAACGCCTCATAGAGGTCCCCGAGGTCGTCGCGCTTGAGGTAGATCTGGATGCGTCCGCGCGAATCTTCAATGTGGCAGAACGAGGCTTTCCCCATTCTGCGCAGGGAAAGTATGCGCCCGGCGACGGAGACGGTGCGGACAGGTTGATCCTCGCGGTACTCCGCAATCACGTCGGCGGAATACGCCGTGCGCTCGAAGAAATAGGGATACGCGTTGATACCGCGGCGCTTGAGCTCATCCAGCTCTTCCCTGCGGCGCAGCATCAGCTCGTTCAGTTCCTGGTGTTCACCACGATCATCCAAAGGGCAGACTCCGGCAGATGATAATCCGAGCTACTAGTGCAGATGATAATCCGAGCTACGAGTGCAGATGGTAGTCCGAGCTACGAGCGCAGATGGTAGTTCGAACTACGAGTGCAGATGATAATTCCAGTGACGTTATGATAGCCAGAAACACGTCGAGAAGCAAAAATACCCGTGCGCACAGAGGACACCGGGGATCTTCCGTTACCTCTTTATTCTCGCGCTTCCTCCCCCCATCACATGCTTAATTTCCTCCATCGTCACCATACTGGTGTCGCCCCGGGTGCTCTGAAGCAGTGCACCGTGTGCCGCCCCCATTTCCACGCATTCCTGGGGTTGCATGCCGTGGAGGAGTCCGTAGACGAAACCACTGCAGAACCCGTCGCCGCCGCCGACGCGGTCTTCGATCTCCAGGTGTTCATAGCGGCGGGATTCGTAGAACTCTCCGTCGTAATACATGATCGCAGACCAGTTGTTCACCAGGCCGCTCACGACCTCACGCAGGGTTGTTCCCACGGCGCGCACATGTGGATGCGCCGCCACCACCCGCTCGACCATTTTTTTGTACCCCTCAATCGGAAGCTTCTTCAAATGCTCATCGGTCCCTTCAACAGTGAACCCGAGGACCTTCTGGAAGTCTTCTTCGTTGCCGATGAGCACATCAATGTAGGGAACCAGCGTCTTCGTGACTTCGATGGCTTTCTTGCTGGTCCAGAGCTTGCTGCGGAAGTTCAGATCGTAGCTCACAATCGTCCCGGCATCATGGGCCGCTTTCATGGATTCCAGGGCGACGTCCGCGCAGGTGTCGCTCAGCGCGGTGAATATGCCGCCGGTATGAAACCAGCGCACGCCGCGTGCGCCGAAGATGCGCTGCCAGTCCACGTCGCCGGGTTTCATGTGTGCAACGGCGGTATGACCGCGGTCGTACATGGTCACGCTTGCGCGCACACCCACGCCCACCTCGGTGAAATTCAAGCCAATCCGGTCGGCGCGGCCCACACCATCGTACGGCACCCAGACCACCTCGCTGACATCCATGCCGCTTGTGCGTGCATGATTCTTGATAAACTGGCCGAGCGGATTATCCACGAGGCGCGAGATCCAGCCTGTTCTCATGCCATACCGCGACAGCGCATACGCGACATTGTATTCGCCTCCTCCCGCATAAATCTCCAGCACGGGTGACAGCTCGATGCGTTGATGCCCCGGCGGACTGAGGCGAATCATGCATTCGCCGAGTGCGAGCAGATCGAAGTGGGTGTTCTCTGCGGGTTTAAGCGTTATGCCCATCGTGTTCTCCGGAGAAATAGTATTTGTATTCGGCACGGGGCACCGGGCACGGGGCACCGGGTATGGGGCGCCAGGCTCGAGGTTGCCACGTGTCATCAGCCCAGTTGGTCCACTTTCACGCCGTCCATGTCTTCAAACACCTGGTTTTCGCCGCCCATAGCCCAGATGAAGGTGTAGGCACAGGTCCCGACGCCGGCATGGATGGACCAGCTGGGATTCAGAATCGCCTGTTCGTTCCGCATCACCATGTGCCGGGTATCCCCGGGCTCTCCCATCATGTGAAACACCACGGCCGCGGGCGGGATATTGAAATACATATAGACCTCGGAGCGGCGCTGGTGGGTGTGGGGCGGCATGGTGTTCCAGACGCTCCCCTCTTCCAGCTCCGTCAGTCCCATCACCAGCTGGCAACTTTTTGCGCCCCGGGGATGGAAATACTTGTAGATCGTTCTGCGGTTCGCATCCGCCTGTGATCCGAGTGGCCCGTGTTCTGTTTCGCCGAGGCGCACATGCGTGGTCGGGTACACTGCATGCGCCGGATAGCTCACGAAGTAATAGCGCGCCGGATGGGCGGGATCGTTGCTCTTGAACACCACCTCTTTGGCACCGCGGCCGATATAGAGGCCGTCGCGATGAACCATCGGAATATCCTTCCCGTCGACCACGATCGTGCCGTTCTGGCCGATATTGATGATGCCGATTTCGCGCCGTTCGGCAAAATAGTCGGCCGCCATCTCCTTCTTGCTTGCTTTGAGTTCCAGCGCCCCGGCCACGGGGACGGCCGAGCCGGTGATGGAACGGTCGATGTCGGAATACACCATCGGCACATCATCCGGCACGAACAGAGAAGTGATGAGAAAGGATTCGCGTAGCTGCGCTGTGGTCATGCCGCGGAAACCGCGGGGATCCGTTGACGAACGTACATCCATGATAGGTGTTCCTCCTGTATGATCGAGTAATCGTCTGAACAGAAAACGAACCTGCTACTCCGTTACCACGGTTTCCACCTTTACCGGCTCGCGCATGCGAAGCGACCAGTGTGCGAGCAGCGCTTTCCAGTCTTCGACTGAATTGAAGTCCCCGCTGCGTGTCCAGCCTGCCCCGGCAAAGTATTTCACGGGTACGCCCTGCCGCACCTGTGCGGTGAGCAGGTATTGATCCTTTTCTTCAGTCATGCCCAGAAAGCCTTCCCTGGAAAGCACGACACCGGTTCCGAGCTCCCCGTTCACGGGATCGTCGTTCACCGCGCCCCAGAGTGCGAGCCAGCACGCCGCACTGTCATACGCTACTGATGTATTTTTCCTCTTCACGAGACCGGCGACAAACCGCAAGGAGTCGTCATTCCCGATGCCGGTGAAGACAGTTCTGATAGTGTTCAGATTATGACCGGCGTCCACGGAGTACGTCTTCACTTCTTTGTAAGGTGTGCCGTTGATCATCCCCTTTTCGTAGGTGACCGTAAACATTGCCCGCACGGGTCCGGTTGCCAGGATCTGCTGGCTCGTAAAGACGCCCGGTTGATGCAGCGTCCGGCCCCGGGCAATGGTGGAACCGCCGGCACCCAGCGTCCGGCCCACGCTGAAGAAATCAGCTCCTTCGCCGTGGTCTTCATGGTACGTGTCTTTCTTGCTCTCGGCGCTGGCCTTGTACCATTTGTCCACGATGAGTGAACGCACCCGTTTCACCCAGACATCCACACCGTTGTCGACGTCCGCTGCAAGCGCCGGACCGTAAATTCTAAACGCGATTCTGTCGCTTTCCCATGCGACATCTTCTCTCGGGAGCTCAAAGCGGGCATCGACGAGCGAAGGAAACTCCTGCCGTCCTGCCACCGGGCGGATGTGCAATACCCTCCGGGCGTGTGGCCGGAGGTCCACCTGAAACAGGAGCACGTCGGGAACACCATTGCCGTCACTGTCCAGGAGCTGGCTGGGAAGCTGTTCCTTCTGATGGAAGACCGCAACGTTCGACGGTGTGAGCCGGGGAAGCTGCGTGACCAGTTGCTGCCAGGGAAGTTCGATGGTTTCCGACCGGCGTTCGCATGCCGACGGATTTGTCACGGTGACGCGGAGCGCGGGGGCGCCGCTGGCACTGCATTGCAGCAGGATGACGAATATACCGGACCACCACTTCAGAGTGTGCCGCATGTTCACCTCATGAAATCCCAGAAATCGTTGTGTGCGGGCAACCCCGCATTTCTTCCTTCCCCTCTGTGACGCCTCTCACTTGACACGAAGAATTTTCCGGGACGTCACACTCCCGTCGGTGGCGAGCCGCGAGACATACATCCCGCTCGAGAGGCTTGAACCATCGAAGAAGACGGCATAGGAGCCTGCCGATTTCTCCTCGTTCACCAGCGTCTCTACCTCCCGGCCGAGCAGGTCGTACACGCAGAGCCGCACCCACATATTACCTATTGCCTCGTGCCCACTGCCTTTTCCCGGTACTGTATACCCTATGATCGTCCCCGGGTTGAACGGATTCGGATACGCCGTCAGGAGTGGCCGTTGACCGGCCGCCGGCGCGTGCTGGTCTCCGCGGATACCGGTCGTGCCGCTTTGCGGGCCGACATCATCCGCGGTCAGGGGAGCGAACAGGACCGGGTCGGTGCTTGCTTCGTCGGCCCCGACATCGCGCAGGGAATCGCGCTTCTGCCCGTCGATATCCCCCGTTACCCACGGGTATGACCCCGCGGCGGCGTCGATAATCGGACTGCCGAGAAGGGGGCGGCGCAGGCCGTCGGGTGCCGCCGAGCCAAGCGAGGGGTTCGTCACGGTGATCCCCGGCCCGCCGGAGATGCCGAGCGTCGCACCGAATGCAATATTGCCCTCCCATGTGATGTTGACGGGTACATCGGTGTAGCGCACAAGAGGTCCGGCGGAACTCACGATGAGATTGTTTGCCAGCACACAATCGACCGGAGGGAGGATGTTGTCCGAGTCCTTGCCTGCACCGATATCCATGCTGGACGTATTGTCTGCCAGTGTATTAAATGCAATCGTGGCGCGTTTCACCTGATAATAACCGTTCAGGGGAGAATTCTGAATGCCATCCATCACAGAGATTGCAGCCCGGAGCCCCGTCCCTTTCGTGCCGCTTACGTAGTTGTTGACGATGGTGTGGTCTTCGCCGATGACGCGGATGCCGCCCGTATTGGCAATCCCGTTGCCGAAGAAGAAATTTCCTTCGACCCGGCACCGGTTGCCGTGCCGCAGGGTCAATGTCCCCACACAGCTGCGGAATGTGTTGTTGCGATAGATATTGCCGCACGACTTGTTCGAGATGATTTCGATCTCGCCGTTGCATTCTTCAAACAGGTTCTGCTCTACGATGGCGAAAGAATCGTACATCGACCAGTCGGACGTGCCGATGCGGATGGTTTCCCCGCCGTTGACACCCAGATCAGGCCGCCGCCCGAAGGAGTTGTGGTCGATGCGATGGTAATTCGGAACGGCGGAGAGCCAGACGACCAGCGTTGCCCCTGCGTTGTTCTTGCCTTTCAGCAGGCAGTGATCCACCCGGTTGTCATGTCCGTACAATGAAACCCATTTGTATTCCGTCGTCGTGCTGTCGGGGTTGAAGTCGAGAATCGTGGTATTTGTCAGACGGCAGTGATGGCTTTCGACGGAAGGCGATCCTCCCCGGAAATCAACCACACCCCCTGACGGGCAATAGCCCCGGGTGAAGGTCAAACCGTCGACGACAAGATAACTGCCGGCGATCTGGAGATTGGACGCACCGGTGATGGTGACGCTGTTTGCCGATGGTGCGCGCAACAGAATCGGTCCATCTGCCGATCCGTTTCCCTGGAACAGGATGCGGACATTGTTCCAGATACCCGCCGACATCGTCAGCGTGTCTCCCGCCCGGGCGGAGAGCATGGCTGCGGAGATCTCTGCCGGAGAAGAGACGGGATAATCCTTTGCAGCGCAGGCCGGCACAACGGCGAGAACGCACAGGATGGCGAAACAGGAACGGCGCATGGTCATACTCACGGGCACCTCTTCATCGCACACGATGGAACGGAGACGCCGATTCCCGCGCCGGGAGCGGCGTCTCCGTGTTCCGCAATTGAACAACCGGATCGAGAACAGCTACTTGAGCAACAACATCTGCCGGGTCCGGGTCAACGCACCCGCACGCACCTGGTAGATGTACATGCCCGTTGACAGGGAGCGTGCGTCAAACGACACCCGGTAGGTGCCCGCCACCTGCTGCTCGTTGACGAGTGATGCCACTTCCTGCCCCAGCGTGTTGAATACCTGTACCGACACCATCTGCTCGGACGGCAGCGAGTATTCAATCGTGGTGGAGGGATTGAACGGATTCGGATAGTTTTGCTTCACGGCAAATGCCAGTGGAAGCTCGTTCACCCGCTCTACGGCCGCCGAGGGACTCTTCAGCGAGTTTTCTGTCGAACCTGTCTGGCGCGAGAGAGCCATATACATGAATTGGCCGCTCTGCAGTATCTGCGGCGTTGCCGCGTCTGACTCGATGAGCCGCGGGAGACTGTCAAGGGCGGTGAGGTATGGTACGGTGGTCGGACCGACACCCGTCCATGTGGCTCTGGCGCTGTCTGCGATAGCGACACGCAGGTTGGTATTGCCTGCCGCCACACCGTCGTCCAGGCCATACGACACTGAGAACTTGTCAAACGTCATCGATGTTGCACCGGACGCGCCCTTGAGATAGGAGACTTTGAAATAGCGGACTTCGGAGACCTTGTCGATGGTCCCGGCAAAGGCGCTGCTCCCCGGGTTTGCATTCCCGGCAATTGCTTCGACCCGCGCATAATGCCCAGTCGCGATTCCAGACGTTGTGCACCGGACCCTGACGGGTCGATACCCCTTGGCATCGCCAATCTGGAACCACCGATCGGCGCTGCCGCTGTTGGTCATGCCGCGCCCCATGGCACCCAGGACATAGCTTGTGTCAGAGCCACCAATGACAATGGCAGCCGCAGTATAGAGTTGAACCAGAGCGTACGGGCCCGTTTCCACCAACCCCCGTTGGAACACCAGGTCGGGGTTCCCCGGTGGTTCGCTGCTGCTGCCCCCCGCCATCACCACATCGGACCCCAGGATGACGCGGCCGGTTCCGGACTTGTTGATGGTGAAGCCGTTGAATTCGTTGTTTGTAGTCGTGTAGGGCCCCATAGTGATGACGTTGTTCCCCGGGCCGACAGCCAGGAAATTCACCACTCCGAGCGTGCCGCCCGCGGATCCCTGGCGCATGTCAAAGTTGGATCCTGCATTGGTGAGGTTCCCGTACAGGTTGACTTTGTGTACGAGGGATCCGGTGACTGAGCGGCTTTGAACTTTGAAAATGCCATTAGCCTTGACTTCAAGATTTCCCATGACCGAGAGTGTGGTGGTGTCCACCTTCGAGAACAGAAACACTCCCGATACACCCTGCCCGACCGTGAGGCTATTCACGGTGGCATCTTTGGCATCAAACGTCACCGTATCGCCGTCCACAATTGTCACGTTGTCGCTCGGACCGGGGACGACGCCACCCACCCACGTGCTATTCTCACTCCATTTCCCTTTGGCACCGGCGGAGGAAATGTCGGCAGCCACGGCAGACGCGACCATCGCGCCCGCCAAAAGGATGACAACGATAAGCAATCGTGCCGTGTTGCGCATAGCAAACCCTCCTCAGTATTGAATGAAATACGAGACAGACGATAACTAGAAATTCAGCGATGTTTCAAGGACCACGACATGATGAGACAACGTGTTCGTATTCACATTGGTTTCCCAGAGATCCTGGTATTTCAGATGCTGGTATTCGTACGCCAGGTCAACACCGATAGCTCCAAACCGCACGCCAACCCCGCCGGTGTATGCCGAGCCGCTCACCGGATCGCCGATCAACCCTGCATTCTCGCCGCCGAAGGACGCGACCTCCTCCCGGTAGCCCACGCGCAGGAGAAGCCATTCGGACGCCGCGTATTCCACCCCCGCCCGCAATGACTTGCTTCCCACCCACGGCCTGAACGTCGTGTCTGCGCCGGCATATTCTGCATCGCCGAGCTCGCGGATGATGTAATCGACCCCGATGCTCAAGCGCGCGCTGGGCATCAACACGCCGCCGAACGAATAGTTCGCCGGCAGCTTCAGCTTGTCTGAACCGCTTTTCGTCACTGTCGTCGATGACCCCGTCGTATCATGGTCCAGGATTTGATCCCATGTGCGGGTCACCGTGGCGGGCAGCTGCACTGCGGCACCGATACTGAAATGCGTATCCCGGTAGAAGACTCCCAGGTTCGCAATGAGACCCGAGTATGTTGACGCAGTTCGTGACGAAACCCGGTTGAACACGGAGTCATTGCGCACGCGGTAGACGGCATCGAAGACGAGCCGGCCACGATCACGCCATGCCTCTGTGTCATCGGATGAACCGGTCAACACCGACACTCCCACACCCACACTCAAGTCGTCCAGCGGCTGTATGGCAACCGCCGGAGTGATGCCGTAGATGGCGCCTTTTCGGTGCACAGTAGTGGCATACCACCTCGCCACCAGTGTGTCGACCCCTTTCAGAACGGGCATAGGCGACGGGCGGTAGTCGCCGATGTTCGGCGACATATTATTGTTGTTCTGATAATAATAATCAAGATTTGTGGCTTCGGCAAATCCTATTCCTGCGACACAGCGGACATCGCCGAACAACGTGAAGGGCAACGCGGCCGAGATCGTGGCCGGGCGGAGGATGGATCGCGTGGATGACCAGTTCGGTACGAGATCGTCATAGGGCACCTGGAGTTCATCAGCCGGATTGACGACCACCGGGGGTTTTATCCCGCCCGTCAGATTCTCCATCAGGAGGCTCAGGTTGGGGTAGAACCGGTTCGGGATCCATTCCTGGGTCTGGTCGGCGGTACTGCTGTAGAGGGTTGCGCCGAGGCGCACCTCGGGCATCTGCAGCTGCATCAACGCGGCCGGATTGCTGAAGAGCGCGGTGGCGTCATTGGACAGCGCTATCGAGGTCCCACCCATTGCAACCGTTCGTGCGCTGCGAACGGAACTGTGTTCCATCCCCTGGAACGAGAGCGGATGATAGGTTCCCTGCGCCGCCACGAGAATGGGAAACACGAAGAGCAGTGCCCCGAGCGAGAGTGTACGTTGAGTCTTCATGGCATCAGCACTCCCAGACTGATGCGATGCACTCTGGCCAGATAGTCCCCCATCGAACCGTAGCTGTAATCGAAGGCAAGCGTGACGCCGCCGATTCCGGTCTTCACGCCGGCTCCCAGCGTCAGCCCGTCGTTGTCATAGTTCGACTTGTAGCCCGCACGGAATGCTACGACTTCCTGAAACGCGTACTCCATTCCGAAGTGCATCTGCTGCGCGTAGTCGTTGGGTTGATGGATATCGTATGCCACCGTCACCCGGTTCTCTCCGGACGGCACGAAAAGCCCGTCGGGGCCCATGATATCGGCAGCGGCACCGAGCCGGAATGTGAGCGGTGCGGGGTAGTCCTCCTTCGCGAACCGCACCTGGGACCCGAAATTCTGCACCGCGGCGCCGATCCGGATGGACCGGAAACCGGTGTTGTACGTGATCCCGAAATCGAACAGCCACACACTCGCATACGTCTTATACTCCTCCGATGCACCCGTCTCGGGGTTTGTCACCGACAACGCGCCGCCGCTGTACAGTGATTCGCGGACATATTTCACGGTCAGTCCGGCCGAAAATGCCTCCGTCAACTGACGCGCAAAGGAGAGCCCGAACAGGTATGTGCTGGGAGAGAAGGTGTTGCCCGTCAGGCCCGGATTGTACACCTGATTGCCGGCCGGGCCGACAAACTGGAGCTGATCCACGCGGGTTTCCTCGATCGTTCCGAAATCGACATACTGGATCTGCATGCCGATCGTGCCGATATCTTCGATCGGCAACGCATAGGCCAGAGCGCCCTGCTTCGTATCGAACAGCCAGAGCGTCAGCGTGCTTACCACCTCGTGCCGGTTACCGACCGTCAACCCCGCGGGATTCCAGAACACCGCGTCGGCTCCCGCCGGGAGCGCGGCAAATGCTTCGCCCATGGCGGTCGCGCGCGCGGTCGGCATCACCTTCAGGAACTGCAGGGACGACGTGCCCACCTTCTGCGCGGGGGCCTCGCTGCCCACGACGAGGAGCAGCGCCACCATCAGTACACTCATCCATCGATGCATGGTGTTGATCCTCCTCAGTGAATGATGACAAATCGACCGCTGGTACGGGTGCCATCCGGCGTTTCCACCACGTAGAAGTACACCCCCGATGCCATCACCTGATTGTTCCGTGTCACTTGCATATACTCCGTGGAATACAGTTCGTTGTCGTGCACAATTGTCTGAACGAGCTGCCCGCTGTACGAGATCACGCGGATGGTGCAATGTTTGGGAAGATTATAGAATCCGATCTTCCCTCCCGCATCGCCACCGGTGCTTGTTGTGCCGCTGAAGCCGGACCGCACCACAAACGGATTGGGCACCACGTGGACCGTCCCCAGCGTTTCCGTGCCGCCGATCTGCGTCTGATGCAGGGTGAGGTTGCTGCGGCCGCTCCGGTTCCCGGCTCCATCCACCGAAACCACGCTGTAATAGAACGACTCGCCCACACGCGTCCCCGCATCGACAACCTTGTAGACGCCGTTCTTGAAGTAACGCACATCGCCCACCCTGATGGAATCAGTCCGCGTCCAGGGTCCCAGCGGGTGGCTGGCCTTGCTGAGCTCGTAATGGTGCAGGGGTGACAACAGGCGGGGAACGGAGAATGATTCCACCTGCGGCCCCCAGACAATTTCGTTCTCCGCACTGGATGTGTTGCTGACGGTAATCGCAGGCGCAGGCACGGTGATGGCGACCTTGTACACCCCGCGGTCGGGCGAACGCTCGGGCCAGTACTGAGACGTGTCGTAGTCCATCAAGGCCTGGCCGGTATACATCTCGATAGCGCGGTCGGCCACTTCACGCACGGTGACGGTGTTGGAATTGACATACTGGGGAAGCGGCGCGATGCTGAGATAGTTGCTCCCGTGTTCGTACGCATTGCCGTTTACGCCCCCGTAGGTGCGCGGCTGGTACCAGTTCGGCACCGGGTTGAATGCGTTGGAAGCGGGCGATGTGGGTTCGCCGCACAATTCTCCGCAACTCCCTCCCTCGTCTTTGAGCCCGGCCACCGACTCCTCAAGGCGCGCTGCGCCGTAGCCCACCACTTCGGCAACGGCAAAACGGATCTTCTCACCATGGTTCAGAATGTACGGGCCGAAGCCGAGGATGTGCCCCGTTCCGAATTTCTGCGAGTGACGCCAGTTGTAGCTCCCGCGGCCCACCCAGTCGGGTCCGAATGCGTTCATGTCCCGGTAAGGGTTGTTCTTCCTCGTCTGTATCACATCCAGGTATGGTTGTATCTTGGGGATGGTGAAGTTGATGGTCTCCATCCGGTTGAGCCATGGTTGCTTGAGGTGCCCGTTTGCGTCCCACACTCTCACGGAGTCCGTTTCCGCCACATTGGCCAGCGTGTTCCCCTTCCGGGCGAGGTGCGTCGTGTCGTAGTACAACGGGAAAAATCCGGGTGCCTGGGGAGACAGGAGCCCGCCGCCGAATTTCTGGCTCGCAGTCCATTCTGCGAAATATTTCGCATCGGGCTTGCCGTCACGGTCGAGATTATAGTTCATCCAGCGGCGCCTGTCGAACCGTGGGAACTGGTCAAGGGAAGAGTAATCCGTGCCATCCCACCGGTTGAATTTCCGCTCATACCCGAACATTGACGGGCCGAACCCGTAGGCAAACGCGACGATCACGTCGGTGAGCGGGAGAAGATTCGCCGGCGTGCCGGCGTCGCCGTCAACATCACCCGTCGCTTCGATTTCATATTCGTAAATGATGAAATCGTCGTAGTCGGGCAGACTCCAGGCCCGGCTTGTCCGGGTTACGGTAAGCCCGATATTGGTGCCCCACTGGGAGATGATGATTTCCTCGGCTTCATCCGGTTTGTAGGAGGGATTGAGTCCCCCGTCGGCGAGTACCGGAAAATTTTCAAACCGTTTCACCATCACGGGGAAGGCAAACCTGCCCGCCACCGGTTCGTTGTTCGCCGCCCCGCAGTACGAGAATAACCGTGCGGAGGTGTCGCTCCGGCTCACCGAGAAATAGACACCTCCCCCGAACGAGTTGTACTGGCCGTTGTAGGACACCCCGTCCACGACGGCATCCGAAGGAGAAGGCCACTCGCAGCTCGGCACTCCCCGGGCGCTGCCGCCCGTGCCGCCGTCATAGGCGCGCCCGATTTCCCCCGTGTTGAAAATCGTCTCCCGCAGCATGCCCCTGCGGTGAACAGCAAAGTCCCGCAACTGGGCCTCCGCTTCACCGGCAAGGATCAGGCAGGCAAGAAGACTCAGGACAAGTGTTGTTCTCATGGTACCTGCTCTCCACCATCAACTAAAAGTTCACGATGAGGCCGAAATAGATGGAACGCGGCTCGTTGGAATACAGACTGAACGTCTGATCCACCAGGAACGGCGTGAAGTCGTCAAAGTACTGCAGCGTCTCCCGGGCCGTCTCGTACTTGCGAACGTTCCGGTTGATGTATGAGCTGCCTGTGGCCGAAGTACTCGTCAGGAACACCCTGTTGTAGGAATAGATCTTCTGTTCAAAGAGATTGAACACCTCCGCGTACAGGCTCAGGTCCACGCCAAGGACATGGCGGAATTTCTTGCTGAGCTTCAGGTTCGTGTTGTATTCCGTCGGTGTGCGTTTGTTGTTGATGACCCCGAGCCCCTCTTCATCAAACGTGTAGGGCCGGCCGCTCCGGATCGTAGATGTGACGGCAAGGGTAAGATCATCCAGCACTGTACTTTCGAAAGACCAGAGTCCCGCTTCGCCCCCGAAATTCATCGTGATGTTTGCCACGAGGTTGTGCGTGCGGTCGAAGTCCAGGGTGATATCCTTCGGCGTCGGCAGCTCAACCTGGCCGGTTTCGTGGAACGTCGGGGATGCATTGAAGGACGTGCTGCTCTTCCCCGTCGCAACGGAGTAGCTGTAGTTGACGGTGCCCATCACCCAGCCGCGACGCTTCGCGAGGGAGAGACGGAACCCGCGGATATCCGCATAATCGCGGTTCACGAACGTACTGTACTGTGTCTGCTGGATATCGTAGAAAAACGCCCGTTCCACAAGATTTTTGACATCCTTGTAATAGCCTGAAACGTCGAGCGTGAATCCTTCGCCCAGTCCCTGCGTCACACCCACGTCATAGCTGTTAGTCTCCTGGGCCTCCAGCCGTGGGTTCCCGATCTGCATCCTCGCGAAACCAACCCGCGGCAGCTGGCTGGAAATCGTGTACTGGAATGAGGGCCGTTGCACAAACGAACCGTAGTTCAGATGGAAGACGGTCGACACAGACACCGGGAAAGAGATGCCGATGCGTGGCTGGAGCTTTCCCAGCGTGGGCGTTTTTGCCTTCGCTGCGCGCTCGCGGTCATAGACGATCGTCGAATCGTTGACCATCAAACGGAACGGCGAATAGGGATCCGCATAGTAGTCGGTGTTCTGGTTCCAGAGATCGAAACGGAGGCCGATGTTGCCGATCATCCCTTCGAACTCCATCTTGTCCTGTACGAACAGACCCAGCTCGAACGGCTGCGCGGAATACTGTTCGTAGCGCTCACCCCCCGTGGAAGAGAGGTTGGTGCGATTGTCCACGTCGATGGTGTAGGAGTTCAATTGCAGACCGGCAAGCAACAGGTGGGAGGGAGTCACCTGGCTGGTCAGTGATCCGTCCAGAGACAGTGTACGTGTCTTTTCCGAACGGAAGTCGTTGTCGAATCCCCCCACCACAAACTTGTCGGGCGTGTTGCCATACGGGTACATCATCAGCTTCGACCAGTCACCCACCCAGCCGCCCGGATCGATGATCGGTGAGCCGTCGCGGTAGTCGGTTGCGAGCCGGTTGACCTTCACTTCGTAGAATGTGCTGGGACTCAGGGCGTGGACAAAGCGGACACCGAGCTGCACGGTCTTGTCGTCGCTTGCGCTCAGACCTATGGCGCGATCCCAGATCCAGTTGTAGAAGCCGGTGGTGCTGAGGGAGCGGAGAAGATTCTCCCGTTTGTTGGCATAGGCGCCGCTGAGACGCAACGACATCCCTTCCCCGACATCAAATGCCAGATTGCCCATGAACTGACGCTTCTGGTCGGGTTCGGGTGTCGGCAGGAACAGCCATTCGCTCTCCGTATGTGCCGCAAGAAACAGGCGCGTGACATCTGAGAGCGGCCCGCCGACATTGAAGTCCGTTGAGTAGTCCCACGTGTTGTTGTACGTACGACCGATGTCGCGGCGGCCCTGCGAGCGCCAGAGGACATAGGCAATCTGGGACAGCGTGATGGTGTCTCTTCCGAAACGGTTGTCAAACCCGTTGCCGAATGAGCTGTAGTACCGGGTGCCGCTTGATCCCTCCGAGGAGATATCCGCGCCGAGCCATTTTTCGGGACTGTCCAATAGGGTCAGATACGGATTCGCGACGGGGTCGTACACGTTTGCACCGAAGTGCTTGTAGCCGGGAAGGCGGGTGCGGAACTCCGAGCGTCCTGCCCATCGGTCACGCCTCCCTTCTTTCATGGAGATGTTCACCACGCCGGATTGCGCATTGCCATACTGGGCACCGAAGCCGCTGGTGATCACTTCCACTTCTTCGACGGCACTCATGATCGGTGCGAACGAACTGGCGTTGTAGAGGGGATTCACGATGCCCATGCCGGCCAGCGTATAGAGTTCCTCTCCTTCACGCCCGCCGCGGAAGTGACCATCCACGACATCGGACGAGAGTGACAACATGTCGGTGAGGTCGCGGATCCCCGGAGTGAGCAGCACTTCCTCGGCCCGGATGATGTCACTTGTGGAGGTTTTCTCTCGGGCGACGTCTGGACGTTCAGCCGTGATGATCACCTCCTGACCGACCACGGTCGTCTGCCCGAGACTGAAATTCACGCTGGTGGTACGGTTCACGTTGACGAGGACCCCCCGCTGGGTTACCGTTCCGTATCCGACCATGGAGGCCGAGAGATCGTAGACGCCGGGAGAGACATTCAGGATGAAATAATTCCCTTCAATGTCGGTCGCGGCACCCATCCTCGTGCCCTTCACTATGACGTTCACTCCGGGGACCGGTTCCTTGGAGCCCGCGTCCCTCACGACGCCCGCGATTTTGCCGGCGTCCTGCGCCCACAGCGAAGAGGCGAAGAGCAAAAGACAGGCAAGCGCTCTCTTCATACGGCAAACCCTTTCGCAAAAGGTAAAGATGATGCAACGAAGGAACTTCCGGGCACGCGTTTACGGCGTTGACGCTACCGGATGGAGGAGAATAGCATATTCCCTCGCGGCCTTCTCAGGAGCCAGCGTGCGTTCCGCACCGGCATACGTGCTGCCCCACTTCTGTACCGCCTGACGGATGAGATCCCACAACAGTCCCGGAACAAACCCTCTGATTTCCTGCACTTCCCAGCGCTGTGTGCCGAGCGCGAACGGCAGCAGGTAGTCGAGCGCGCCACGGATGCTCCTCCCGTCCGCCGTGCGGTAGTTCCAGAGATCCACGCCGGCGCGTTCAGCCAGAGTTGCGAGCGTGAACATTCCGTCGGCGTTCATGCAGGAATACTGCCAAGAGCTGGTGCGCGCGAGCTCTTCCGGTTGTCTGCCGTCGGGCTCGATTTGACTCGCGATACGCCTGGTTGTTGCTTCCCCGGCAATTGTCCGGGCCAGCACTGTGTCGCGGACGAACAGGGCAAGGGCCACGGCCTGAACGTCGTACCAGGTGCCGTGGTTGTTTTTTGCTTTCATCTCATGCCGGCCGTTCTCGCTCTCCCGCAACCAGGAGAGATAGAGCCGGCACCATTGCGTCATCCCCTGATCGTCGGCGGCGCTCCAGGAAGGCGAACCGCGCAGGAGAATCACAGCATCCAGCACACTTGTTATTCCCCGCACATCGATGATCCCCGCGCCACGCCCCTCATTTCTCCCCGGAATTGCCTGCGCGAAATTCAGGTTCGGGTTCATCCTCGTATCGGGATCGAGAAACCACGTGCGCAACAATGCCGCCGCGTGCTCGGCGGATGCCGGCGTCCCCGCAATGAAGTATTCAAGTGAGAGAACCCGCACGGCACGGACCAGGATGGCGAAATTGTCGTGATCGGGGAAGTCCCGGATTTCAGGGTTTGATTCCCCGTCCTTCCGTATGTACGGCTTGCTTTTGTCGCCCGACGGGTCGGGCCACCAGTACCTGCCCATGCTCATGTAGTCGTGCCTGTCACCGCTCGGTGGCAATTGCCGCTTCTGCATCACGGATACCGGCTCGAGCTTCATGGCTTTGCCGGCATCCGAGCGGAGTCGGGAGAACACGGCCCGGTATCCGGGTGCGTCTGCCGCATATGCCGCGCGGGCCTGCATGAGAGCCGCGGGATCCATGACCAGCGTTGCCGGCCCCGCTTGTAGCCCCGCCCGATGCTCAGCTCCTTGCTCGGCCTGCTGGTCGGCCGTTTGGTACGCCTGCTGGTCACCCTGCTGTGCGGCCGTTTGGTACGCCTGCTGCTTAGCCGGCGCGGAAACGGCGGCGCACCACAGCACCATCATTGTCCAAAACAGACGGTTCATCATCATCCTCCGGAGCAATGGCATCGCGCTGTTCTCAGGCCTGGATCAGGTGGACTGCAAAGCCGGCGAGGTCCATGTCAAGATACACCGCATGGGGCTTGCCGTTTTTCTCGAGCATTGTCTCGGGGAGGATCTTGAATCCCATCCGTTCAACGTACACAATCGCACGCTCGATGAAGTGCGTGCCGATGGCAAGATGCCCGTGCGTGCCCGGCGATGCGGCCTTCCGGAATTCCACCTGCGCGCCGGCAAAGAACGCCGCGGAGGTCTCACGCGACGCGACGTTGAGCAGGCCCCCGGTCAATCCCGCGAGTCGCGCAGCCTCCTCTGCGCTGCCGCTGTTGATCCCCACGTGTGCAACATGCAGTCCGAGCATCGTGCCGACCGCCTTTGCGGAGAGCGTCCGGATCTCCTCGAATTTCCCCGCGGCGATGAGATCCGATTTGACCATCCAGCTCCCGCCGCAGGCGTGCACGCGGGGGGATTTGAGATAGGAGAGCAGCAGCGACTCGTCGATGCCGCCCGTCGGGATGAACTTCATCGCCTTATAGGGGGCGCCGATGGCGTTGAGGTAGCTTAATCCGCCCATTGCTTCCGCCGGGAAGAATTTCACGACCTCCAGCCCGAGTTCGATCGCCACTTCCACATCGCTCGGTGTGGCCACTCCCGGCGTGACCGGGATGCCGTGCGTAAGGCAGTACTCCACAACCTTGCGGTTGAGTCCGGGAGACACGATATACTTCGCACCACAGTCCACAGCGGTGGCCACCTGCTCGACCGTGAGCACCGTGCCCGCACCCATGAGCATGTCGGGAACGCCGGCGGAGATCTGCCGCATCGCGTCCCTGGCGGCATTTGTCCGGAAAGTGATTTCAATGCAGGGAATGCCCCCCTCCATCAATGCGCGGGCGAGGGGTACCGCATTGTTTGCGTCATCAATTGCGACGACAGGGACAATGCCGGTCAATCCGATTTTCTTGAGAATGGGGTCCACTGATGTCATCCTTTACGATTGATCCAGAAGATTTACCGCGCCATCCAGCCGCCGTCAACGACCAGCACGTGCCCGTTGACGTAGTCCGAAGCCTTCGAAGCAAGAAAAATTGCCACACCGCCCAGATCTTCGGGAATTCCCCACCGCCCCATGGGAATGCGCTCGGAGATTGCACGGGTACGTTCGGGATCCTTCCGGAGGTTTGCGGTGTTGTTCGTGACCATGTAGCCGGGAGCGATGGCATTGATATTCAGACCGTGCTGCCCCCACTCGTTTGCCAGCGCCTTCGTGATCTGTGCCACCGCACCCTTGCTTGCCGAGTACGACGGGACGTTGATCCCGCCACTGAAGCTGAGCAGCGATGCGACGTTGATGATTTTCCCCTGCTTCCGTTTCAGCATATCGCGCGCAACCGCCTGGCTGAGAAAGAAGACGGTCTTCGCATTGAGGGCCATCACCTCATCCCAGTCTTTTTCGGCAAAGTCGATGGCCGGCGTGCGGCGGATCGTTCCCGCGTTGTTCACCAGGATGTCAATCCTGCCGCATGCGGCAATCGCATCCGCGACCACCTTGCGGAGTTGCTCCATTGACGAAAGATCGGCTACCAGGGTGATGGATTTCCGTCCCAGCCCCGCAATGGCTTTCGCCGTTTCATCCGATTCCACGCGGTCCACCAGCACCAGGTCGGCCCCTGCGGACGCCAGTCCCAGGGACATGCCCTGGCCCAGACCCGTGCTGGCTCCGGTCACCATGGCGACTTTACCCGTCAAGTCAAACAAGGTATTCATGACACCTCCGGATATTGAGTAAGCCTCGGCTGTTTCATCACTTCGTCCGGGTCACCGCAGTCGGATCCACCCGCCCGATATTCCCCGAGAACAGGAAGACCATGAGCGTTCCCAGGGGGACAAGGGATGCTGCGAGGAAGAAGAAGAGCAAGTAACTGGTTTGCGTTATGGACGGCACCATCCAGGTTGTCACCAGCACACCCGCCACGGCACTGGTCCCGCCGAGCCCCGCAAGCGTGCCGACCGATTTCCCGGAGAAGAAGTCGCTGGGGAGCGTCTGGATATTATTGATGACAATCTGGTAGCCGAACAGGGCAACGGCGATGAGCAGCACGGCGGCAAGCGGGTCCGCGGCATACGCGCTCGCGATCAGCAGCGGGAACATGATGGCTCCGCCGCCGACGATTGTCCACTTCCGTGATTTGTTCACGGACCATCCTTTACCGATCATGTAGCCCGAAAACCATCCCCCCAGAAGACTGCCGGCCGCCGCGCCGACGTAGGGCACCCACGCGAAGAGGCCGATCTGCTTGATATCGAACCCGAACTGCTCCGCCAGGTAAATGGGCATCCAGTTCACGAACAGCCACCAGATGGGATCGATGAAGAACCGTGACGCAATCACCGCCCAACTCTGCCGCATACCGAGCAGTTCACGCACTGTCAGCGCGCGGTCTCCTGATCCGCCGGCGTTCTCCGGTGAAGATTGCCCGCTGAGAATGTGCCGGCGCTCCGTATCGGAAAGCCAGGGATGCAACTCGGGCTTCGCCCTGTTCACGATCAGCCAGGGTATCACCCAGAGCAACCCCAGCCCGCCGACGATGACAAACGTCATGCGCCAGCCGACGAGCAAATACAGCCATGCGATCACCGGAGCCGAGAGGACGGCGCCGAGGGACGCCCCGGCATTGAAGATCCCCTGTGCAAACGCGCGTTCGGTGACCGGGAACCACTCTGCATTGGATTTTGTCGCACCCGGCCAGTTACCCGCTTCGCTGAACCCGAGCAGCCCCCGGACCATGGCGAAGCTCGTGACGCTCCGCGCGAGCCCGTGCAGTCCGCACGATATCGACCACATCACAATCGTGATGACAAACGAGATACGCGTGCCCAACCAGTCGAAGAATTTTCCCGACACCCCCTGCCCGATGGCATAGGCGACCATGAACGCGGAGATGATCATGGCCAGCTGTTCTTTCTTCAAGCCCAGGTCAGCGGAGATGCCCGACCACATCACCGTGAGGGAGTTCCGGTCGATGTAGTTAATGATTGTGGCCACTCCAATGAGCGCAATGATCCACCACCGTACGCCCTTGACAATGCGCATGGGCTACCCTTTCCGGGCGAGAAAATCCTCGCGGGCAGGTGTGAAAACATCCAGCAGGCTGCTCCGTTCGAGCGCTACGACACCGTGCGGTATCTCCGGCGGGATGAAGTAGCAATCACCGCCTTTCAGCACCTGCTTCTCGTCCCCGATCAGCACTTCGAACGATCCAGACTCGATATAGGTGACCTGCCGGTGCGGGTGCGTGTGCACATAGCCGACCGCGTCCTTCTCGAACTGCACGCGCACCAGCATCAACTGGTCGTCATAACCCAGGATCTGCCGGCGCACTCCGGGCCCGGGTGCCTCCCAGGCACACGCGTCTCCAGAGAGGAATCGCTTCGGATCATTCGGAGAATTCATGAACGTTCCTTCTCGTTGTCAGGATGCCATCGGTCGACGCCGGCCCCGCACCGTGTCACTGCTGCAATGCCCACGGGCCGGTCCAGGAGTAGAGTTCTCCGGCGGCGTTGATCGTGTGCCGCAGCGCGGGATCAGGCGATCCGTTCGCAACCATGAAGCGCCAGCGTAAGTCGCCCTTGCCGGTGATCTCGACCACCGTCCCCTCTTCCGTCGCGGCGATCACCCGCACGTTCTGAACGCGCGGCTGCGCGTCGTTGGAAATCTCCTGCACCGGTTCGAATTCTCCGTGGGGCTCGATCACTGACGCAAACACGGTTGACCGCGCTGCACGGCGCAAAATCACTGCAGGCTCGTTGCGCAGGTTGAAGTTCGGGTCGTGGGCGCCGATCCGGACAAAAAATACTTCGGTCCCGGAGTCAGCCGCGCTGGTCACCGTATAGTAACGCCGGTGCAGCAGCCACGAAAACTGGACTGTCTCATCTGTGCGTCCGGACGCCTCCCGCCAGAGATGCTGATACCCGTCGCGGGCACCCAGCGGTGTGCGCATTGCCGTCGCCGCCTCATACCGGACGTTGGTGTACACCAGCTGCCCCATATAGTAGAACGGAAGGTCGTAGACGTGCGAAGCATCGGAAACACAACGGAAGACATCGATAACAACGGGGCGCGAAAACATCGGGCTTTGCACCAGCGCCATCGTCCGCTGCATCTGCACTCCGGGATACGCTGCGCTCTCCCGGCCGCTCATCACCTGCACGGCCGCATCGTCTGCGGCAAAGATATGCCTTACCCCGGGGGACCTCTCGCCCTTTTCCGTGCTGCCGCCGAACTGCGATCGCCCGTCCACGGTCACGGTATTGTGTGCAATGGTCTGTTTCGCCCAGGTTTTATTCTCCTCAAGGTACCGCCCGCCGAATTTCGGCTCCACGTTGATGAACCGCGCAGATCCGTAGTCCTGAATCACCTCCCGCTTCTGTTCGTACAACGAGAACCCGAGGCGGTCGAAATGCCCGTGCCCCATTCCCTGCGCGGCGTACTTGAGCACCAGCAACGACTGCTCGTCCCGCGGAAACGCGCGGAGCAATCCCACAGCGCCGCTCGTTCCCTCCGGTCCGTCACGCAACTCGACGCTCGCAAACCGGAAGGGTTGCTGTTTGCGTGCGGCGACATCCCGGGCGACCTCCAGCCCGGCACCGCTCAACATCACGACACCCTGGCGCTCTGCAATATCGAGCAATTGCGGATTGTGACCCCCCCGCGCATAGGTGACGTCCAGCGATGTCACCATTTCTTTGGCCGTGATGGCCATTTCTTTCAAGGCATCGTTGTACGGGATGAAACGCCCCGCAGGTGTGAGCTGCTGCACTCCTATCGTGAGGGCTTTGGCCAGGATGCTGTCGCGGTAGGCAAAGATGCGCATTGCGGGACGGTTGTGGTCTATCGCCTGCGCAAAGAGATAAAACGGCATCAGCGCATACCGGGTGTAGTACGGTCCTTCGGTGTAGTAGCCGTCGGGCGAGAAGAGCAGGTCCAGCTGCCGGAGGAATCCTCCTTTGCGGTCTTTCTTCGTCCCGAGCAGCGCCTTGTCAACGAGATCGGCATCCCGCAACGCGAATCCCAGCATCCCGACCGATGTCACCATCCAGGTGCCGTGATTGTGGATGCGGTCGTACTCGGCTGCATGAGGTCCGGTGAAATATCCGGCCATCGGGCGGAGCACGGAGTTCTCGATGCGCTGCCGCTCCGCAGGGGTGAGGGCCTCATACACGCAATCGTACGCTTGCGCGACATGCACCAGCCAGACCGTTTCGTTCAGGGTTTGCCAGAAGAGACGCCCCCCGGACTCTTCCGAGTTGGCTTTGGGATGGAGTCCGAGCGTCGGGTACAGGTCCGCATAGAGGAGAAGCATGTCACGGATAAATTGCGCGTAGCGGGATTCGCCGGTCATCGCGTACAGCACGCCGGCCGCCTGCATCTGCGTGTAGTTCAGCTTGTGGCGCTCGTGCGTGTAGCCCCCCGCATCAACCGGACGCGGCACGTCCATCGGCTTCGTAAAAGCGTCCTCGAGCAGTGCCCGAGCGCGCGCATAAGAGGAATCAAGGAGCGGGAGCGTGCCGAGCGCCGAGTGCATCGCCTGTGCGTCACTGCGGGTAATCACCAGCGATGGGCGCGGTGGACCTGCCGCGAGTGTCGTCATCGCCACGAGGAGCGCAAGGAGACGCATGGATACTCCTTTCACGAGAAGTATGTTCCGCCGTTGATGTCCACACAAGCTCCCGTGATGAACGAGGCTTCGGCCGAAGCAAGATACGCCACAAGTTCGGCGACTTCGGAAGCTTCTCCTTCTCTGCGCAGCGGGGTACCCGCCGCCACGCGCTCTCGCACTTCAGGTTTGGTGAACACGTTGTGGAACGTTGTATTGATCATTCCCGGGGCAACACAGTTCACCCGGATCTTGCGCGGACCGAGTTCTTTCGCCAGGCCGCGCGTCAGGGTCATCACGCCGCCTTTCGCCGTGGCGTACGCAATCGCGCCCGGCCCGCCGCCGTCGCGGCCTGCCTGCGAGGCGAAATTCACGATCGCTCCGCCTTCCGGCATGTGGGGCAACACTTCCCGGGTCACGAGAAACACACTGCCGAGGTTTAGCAGCTGGACAAACTCCCAGAACTTCTGATCCATCTCCGCCATCGTCTTCCGGGCGACGAGCCCGCCTGCAACATTCACGAGGATGTGGATCGAGGCACCAAAATGCTCCAGTGTCTCTCTGACCAGCCGTTGTACATCCTCAGGGCGCGTGACGTCCGCCTGCAGCGCGACGGCTTTCCCCCCCGCAGCGGCAATTATCCGGACGGTTTCCTCAGCGTCTCCGGGATTGTCAAAATAGTTCACAGCAACCGCCGCTCCACGCCGGGAAAGATTCAGGGAGATCGCGCGGCCGATGTCCCGCGCTCCACCGGTAACCAAAGCAACACTGCCTTTCATCCTGTTGACTCCTATGACTTGCGAGATTGTACTTGAAGCATGTGCCGTGCGTGTTCCTCGGCAATGCGCAAGTGTTCTGCCATGGTATCGCGCGCACCGTCGACATCCGCCGCAACGATCCGCTCGGTGATGCGGGAATGCCATTCCAGCGCGGATTCGCGCGCATGCTCGACCGTGGCGTACACGGAGGACTTGATTTCGGGCATGAGACGATGAATGGGATCGATAATCAGGGGCATCAGCGGATTCTGCGATGCCCGTGCGATGTCAAGATGAAACGCCATGTCCAGACCCGCTAGCTGCAGGTAGTCCTCCGATGCATTCCGCAATTCCTCCACATCCTGCCGGAGCTTGAGAATGTCGTCGTTGGTGCGCTGCGCTGCAGCCACCGCCGCAATGGACGGCTCGATGGCCTGACGCGCCCTGATGACGTCCAGGACGAAGACCTTTTCGTAGTTCATGCTCAGATAGAGCCTGAGCGGGTCTGTGACGGCGGCTGCGGAGAGGGTATTGATGAACATCCCCTTCCCTTTTTCAATGGTGACGAGGCCTCTTGCGCTGAGCATGCGGAGAGCCTCGCGGACCGCAGTACGGCTCACGCCGAACGATTTGCAGAGCTCCATTTCGCTGGGGAGCCGCATCCCCGGCCCCAGGAGTTTATCCTTGATGGCCTGTTCAATCTGCTCGACGACAGTCTGGCTGAGCAGTCTGCGGGCAGCTACTTTTTGGAACAATTTAGTTTTCCGCGAATGAGGTGGGATGATGTAACATGTATGACATCTGACAATGTGCAAATATAAAGCAGAAAAAGTGGGTTGTCAAGGGAAAAATGACAATTACCGCTTGTTGAACTTGTGCTTCAAATCGTCAATCGTGAACCGCCCCGGCTTCTCCACTTCCTTCGCCACTTTCTTCGCCGCTTCCTTCACCGCTTCCTTCCCCTCCACTTTGGGCTTCGCCTTCTTGTGCGGATGATGACTCTGATGCTTGTGCCGGACACCGGGTGATTTCATCGTCAGACTGATACGCTTCAATGCCTCATTCACCTCCAGCACCCGCACCCGTACCACCTGCCCCACCTTCACAACCTTTTTCGGATCGTCCACAAATTGATCGGCGAGCTGCGACACATGCACCAACCCGTCCTGATGCACGCCGATGTCAACGAACGCCCCGAAGTTCGTCACATTGGTGACGACCCCTTCAAGCTCCATGCCCGGAGTCAGATCCTTGAGCTCCTTCACCCCTTCTTTGAAGGTCGCATATTTGAACTCCGCACGCGGATCCCTTCCGGGCTTTTGCAGTTCGAGGAGAATGTCCCTGATCGTCGGTTCGCCCACGGACCCGCCGACGTATTTCGATACTTCGACGTGTTTCAGCTGTTCCGGATGGCTCCCGAGCTGATCGACGGAAAGCCCGATGTCCCGCAGGATATTCTCCACCACCCCGTAGCTTTCCGGATGCACCGCAGAATTGTCGAGCGGATTCACGCCTCCCTGGATCCGCAGAAAGCCCGCCGCCTGCTCGAACGACTTCGGGCCGAATTTCGGTATGGCGCGCAGCTCGCTCCGGTCCTTGAACGCCCCGTGCTCCTCGCGGTATGCCACGATGTTTTTGGCGATCGCCGAGTTCACACCGGCGACATATTTCAGCAATTCGCGCGATGCCGTATTGACTTCCACCCCCACATAGTTCACGCAGCTCTGGACGGTTTCTTCCAGCCGCTTCCTCAGCAGCTTCTGATCCACGTCATGCTGGTATTGTCCCACACCGATCGACTTTGGATCGATCTTGACCAGCTCGGCCAGCGGATCCTGCAACCGCCTGCCGATGCTCACGGCACCCCGCACCGTTACATCCAGATCGGGGAACTCCTCACGCGCCGCAGGGCTCGCGGAGTACACCGACGCGCCCGATTCATTCACCATGACATACACGGGCCGGCGCTCCAGCGTGGCCACGGTGTCGCGGACAAACTGTTCGGTCTCGCGTCCTGCGGTACCGTTGCCGATCGCAATCAGTTCGGCATTGTGCTTAGTGACCATCTCCTTCAGCATCTCTCCGGCGCTCTGACGCTGCGCCTCGGACTGATGCGGATAGATGGTCTGATGCTCCAGAAGCTTTCCTGTGGCATCAAGTGCCACCGCCTTGCAGCCCGTGCGCAAGCCCGGATCCACTGCCAGGGTAGACACCATCCCGGCGGGCGGAGAGAGCAACAGTTCGCGTAGATTAGTTTCGAATGTCCGGATGGACTCCTTATCGGCCTCTTCCTTCCGCATCGCCCTCACTTCGCCCACCAGGGACGGACGCATGAGACGGTCGAACGCATCCCGGACGACGGCTTTCAGATATGTGCCCAGGCCCGGCCCGCGGGCGGCGATCTCCGCCTTCTCGAGATACGCATAGACCGGTCCGGTATCGAATGTCACTTCGATCGTCAGAATATTCTCCTTTTCCCCGCGCAGCAAGGCGAGCATGTTGTGCGGGTGGATTTCCTTCACGCGCACCTTGAATGATCGGTACATTTCAAATTTGGTTGTCCCCTCTGCAAACGCCGGTTTGACCGATGATTCAAAGATTCCGTGGAGCAGAATGTACTCGCGCAGGTGCGACCGGTGGACTGCCCTGTCGGCAACTCCTTCGGCAATGATGTCCGCAGCACCCGCAAGGGCTTCCTCGATTGTGGGCACACCCTTCTCTGCCGACACGAACGGTAAGGCCTCGGCGGCCAGGTCCAGATCCGCCGCCTCCCCAATATTTGCCGCCATGATCCGCTCCGCCAGGGGCTCCAGACCCTTCTCGCGCGCGACAGTTGCCCGTGTGCGTTTCTTCGGGCGGTACGGCAGATACAAATCCTCCAGCTCCGTCTTCTGCAAACATGCCTGGATCTGCTCGCGCAGGACATCGGTGAGTTTGCCCTGCTTTTCAATAGACTCCAGAACGGCTTTCTTCCGCTGGGCCAGGTCCATGAGGTAGGAATACCGGTCAAACAGGCTGCGCAGCTGCACCTCATCCATCTCGCCGGTGCGCTCCTTGCGGTAACGTGCGATGAACGGCACTGTTCCCCCCTCTTTCAGCAACTGCAGCGCATTGGCAACCTGGAACTGTTTGAGATTGAGCTCGCGCGAGAGAAGTTGTTCGATGTCCATCATATCCTGCCTCACGGTATTGTCACTCTGCTGTCTTCACGCCCGGCGTTCGGCGTCAGTCGCAATGGAACACTTCTTCGAGATTCGCCCACCATTCCCCCGGCTTTGCCGACGCGACAGGCTGCTGGCAGGGATTGGTGTGTTTCCACCACTGCTGTGTAACGGGATCTGCCGCCATTTTCGCCATGTCCGCGTCGAAGTCCGTTCCCGTGTATTCGAAATACGAGAAGAGCGTGTTGTCACGGGAGTAGATCGAGTAGTTTCTGATGTTGCACGCTGCAATGGTCCGCAGCACCTCGGGCCAGGCAGCTGCATGGAGGCGTTTGTATTCCTCCAGCATTTCCGGCTTCACGCCGATCACCATTCCGTACCGTTTCATCACTGTTGTTCCTCGAAGTAGGATTGTATCCGGAGGACTCTCTCCGGGATTGCGTCATGCGGGAGCTCCCTGTCATGTACTCCGCTTCCCATCCAGCAGCCCGAGAAGCTGCCGCGGCGATTCGAGTATCACGCGTGCGCCGCTCCGCTTGAGTTCGTCTTTTGTCCGGAATCCCCACGCAGCTCCCATCGCGAACATTCCCGCCGAGACAGCAGTCTGCATGTCCGTCCCTGTGTCCCCGAGATACCAGAACTGCTCCGGCTCGATCTGCAGCGCATGCGCAATTGCCAGCGCACCGGCAGGATCGGGCTTCCGTGCCACACCCTCCCGCTGGCCCTGGACGATATCGAATTCAGCCCCCCGCAACATCTCCGTCACGCATTGTGCGGTGGCATCATGGGGTTTGTTGGAGAGGACTGCCATCCTGACCCCCAGCGTATGGATCTGCGAGAGCATCTCCGGGATGCCCTCATAGGGCCTGGTCTTCAGATTCCACCGCACGGCATACTCCTCTCTGAACCGGGCAAGGCATCGTGCATGGGTCTCCCCATCCCTGTGCATTTCGGGAAGCACGCGGCCGATCAGCACCGAAGCACCATCCCCGACAAAATACCTGTACGCCTCCACCGGGTGCACGGGGAATCCCTCTCCTGCCAACACCGCGTTCACAGAATCCGCAAGATCCTCAAGCGTATCCAGCAGGGTTCCATCGAGGTCGAAAATAATTCCGAGCGGCTTCTTCATCAGTTCCGGCAATCGTTTAACGCTTTGAACAGCGCTTCGACGTTTTCTATGGGCACATTCGCCTGGATGTTGTGGATGGCATTGAAAACGAACCCGCCACCCTCGTTGAAAATCCGGACGCGCTCAGTGACTTCATCGTACACCTGTGCGGGGGTGCCGAAGGGGAGCGTACGCTGCGTGTCCACACCACCGCCCCAGAAAACGAGGTCTTTGCCATACTCCCGTTTCAGCCGCCCGGGTTCCATCCCCCGGGTGGATGTTTGCACCGGGTTGAGGATGTCGAAACCCGCCTCGATGAAATCGGGAATCAGATCCGACACGCACCCGCAGGAGTGAATGAACGTCTTCCAGGGCGTGTGCCGGTGAATGTACTCGTTGATCGTCACGTGAAACGGCATGAAGAGTTCCCGGTAGGCTTTGCGGGAGATGAACAGACTGTGCTGCGCGCCAAAATCGGTCCCCGAAACAAAGCCCGCCTGCACAAGGTCGCCCAGTGTCCCCACCAGAAGCTCAAGGTTTGCCAGCGCTACCTCGCACTGGCCTTCAAAGACTTTGAACACATAGTCGCGTCGCGCGCTGGTGGAGACGTACCATTCCTCCACGTCGCGGATGCCGTGCGTCTGTTTCCGACCGAGGGCGGGGACGAGAGCGATATCGCCGAAGGCAGCACCCGGGATGCCCACGACCGCGCCCTTCCGTGCAGCCAGGGAGCCCTCCGCCTGGCCGCGCAGATGTGTCAGGTCCTGCTCGGACAGCAGAGTGAATTCCTCCAGGTTGTTGCGGGGATCGAGTTCCTCCTCCACTACCGGCTCCTGGCGTGAAATTGCATCGAAGAAGTACCCGTCGCGAGGCATCCTGGCGCACGGCGGAACGGAAGTGTCTCCCTCGGGATACATCAGCAGGTCGCCGCCGGCGTCCGCTTTCACGTTGAAATTCTCCGGCACGAGGACGTCCGTCCCGTCGAACAACTGAAACGGTTTCCACCCCCGGTTTTCAAACCCGAACATATTGGTGCGGGCATAGACGCCGACCACATCAATGCCGAGGGCTTCCCGGAGTTCTTCGTCGACTTCCCCCAGCATCTGGTAGGGCTCGATCACGCGCACGCGGTACCCGGGATCTCCCAGCAGTCGCGCCCGCAACTTCGCAACGATGCTGGCAGCGATGCCGGTCACGGCCGTCGCACCGAAGTCCACGCACACACGATCAACCGGCTGGTGTGCAAGCGTGGTGAGCAAACGGTCACGGGAAGTCATGCTCATCGTGGAGTCTCTCCCTCCCAGTAACGGAGCTTGACCACCCCGGGTTGCGGGCGGCTCCCATCGAATGCCAGGTCACATTCCAGGGCCCCCTGTTCGTGCAACACCCGTCCTTTGTATTCGATCTTCGAGCCGACCGCCATGCCGTACCGCACCTTCCGTGGATTCAGAACAGCGAAGAGGGTCATGGCGTCGGTGGTGAAATCGCCGAATTTCACCTTTCCTGTTTCGTATGTATACATGGGGCGGCGCCAGTCACGCACGATGTCCGCCTGCAGGTCCATCTTCATCCCGACCAGATACGATGTCTCCCCCGAGGTGAGCGTGATGCCGAGAGTACGCCTCAATTCCTCAACGGGGAGGAGGCGGACGCGGTCCAGAAGCGTCTTCGGATCAACACCTTTGTCATGGGGGATGAGCACGGTGATGAACGTCTGCATGTCGTTCAGATTCCCGTGCCGTCCGATCATCTGATAGAGTGATTGCTCCTGCTGCCAGTAGCGTTGTTGTGGCACCACCCCTTCCTCCATCTGCGCGCGCTGGGGGAACACCACCAGCAAGCGGTCGTCACCGCGCACGTCCCACGTCGCGAGGGAGTCGTACGCAGTGTCGAACCAGCCGGGCCCCCGGGCGAGCACGTGCCGCGTGTGCCAGAAGTTCGCCATCGTGAGATACCCGGGCCGCGTGTATCTCACGGCATCGAAGACGACGAACCAATCGAGCGGTTTGACGTACACCACGGCTCTGTCCGCCTCGTATCCCCAATCCGCATCGATCACGCGCGAGCGGGAATATTCGAAGTCGCCGCACGAGAGGAAATCCACCTTCTGTGTGCGCACGTTGCGGTACGCGCCGGAATTGCGGAAAAAGTCGAGCACGTTCTGACCGGGGACCGCTTCCCGTTGCGGAGAGGCGTAGCGGAACTGGCCTGCACTCTGTCCGAGCGCAATCTTGTCGTTGCGCACCACGAGACGGTTGTGGAAGTAGTCCGCGCGGTACGCCCCGTAGGGTCCGCTGGGCATGAAGTCGCGGTAGCCTCCGTCGTGCAGGAGTATGCTCTTGTTGCGCATCAGGAGCGCTATGCTGTTCTCATCGGCGTGCCCGTGCGTCATTTTTTCTTCTTCAACGGGAATGCTCGTGCGGAGATATTCGCGGAAGAGCCACCCGCCGTCTCCCTCGTCGCGATAGTTGTACAGCATGTATGTGCTGTTGCCGGCCCACCCGTTTCTGAAGACGAACTTCTTCCCGACGATATCGTCAATGACCTGCCGGCTCCCGTTTGCCGGTTCCGCGGCGGGGAGCGAGAAATCCGCCCAGCGGTACGCATCGGACAGCGTCAGCCCGAGGAACACACTCCGTTTCGCCGGGAGCGGATCGCAATATTTGCGGAACATGCGGGCTGCCGCCCAGCGGAACCGCGGGTCGTGATTCACCGCCGCCGCCTTCTCGAAAAACGGGATGAACCTGTCCCAACCGCTTGCCCAGTTGGCATCCCCGACGTCGGGCACCAACCCTGCCGGGCACATCATCTGCAGGTAGTACTCCATGTTGTACTGCATCATCGGGCTGCGGTACAGAGACTCGTCCTGCCGTATATCGCTGACATAGCCGAGCAGGGAATAGAGCCAGATGGCATTGTACCCTGTGGCGTCTTCGATCTCCCATTCGTCCCAGTTGTCGCCTGCGATCGCCCCGCCGATCGTCACCCACTTCGTGGCGGTGGGGATGATCGGGAACCGCTTTGGCGGCATACAACAATCCCTCGGCCCTCAGGATCGCGCGATTCATGGCCCCCCATTCCTGGAAGGAACAGAAGAAGTCGGCGCTGCCTCCAATGTTATCGTCGATGGTCCGTTTCTCCGCGGCGGTCAGGGTGCGATGCTGTTTCAGGATGGTGTAGGCATGACAGTACTTGGCAAAGGTGAAGATATTGGGCAACGCGGGAAGTACGCCGCCGAATTCCGGACGGCTCTTCGCATACCCGGGAGGATACGCCTCGCGATGCTTGCCGTAATACAGCAGAAGCTCACGCGCCCGGTCAAGATAGATCTCTTCTTTGGTGACTTCATAGAGGTTCGTGCACAGTGCCGCCAGATACGGTTCGTTGCCCGGAGGGGCATACCCGAACACATAATTCGTATCGATGGTGGCACGGAACCGTTCACGGTCGGCATCCACCGCATTCCAGCCGTCCGCCGCCGCAGCGCGCATGTAGGTCAGATATTCGTTCCCGTTGACAGCTTGTGTCTCTTCCGCATGCCCTAACAACAGGGATGCACAACACACGAGGAAAAAACAAAGGGGTCTGCAGAGTTTCATGAGTGTCTCACGGCTGATGGAATTGTGTGACTTGACAGGGAGTAGAGGACAACACCGGCGGCCGTTGTCGTGGTGAAGTGTGTTCCGTCGTCCGGACTCACTGCTCCGAGTCCGGGGCGGGAGACCATCCGCAGACGCCTCCCGCCCGTGATGCTCCCACAACTGACCGGGTCACTCGCCGGTCATCAGAAACAGCGGTCGCATCTCAAAACTCCCATAATGCGGCCGCAACCGATCAATATTGTAGTGTTCCTTGACGTTGACGACCTTCTTGGAACTGGTGACGACGTCAATTGGCATGTTGTCGTACCTGCCATTCTTCAGCACCACCAGCCTGCCGTGCACCTTCGAGAGAATAAGATCGAGCGCCAGATTTCCGTACGCCATGGGAACGATTGAATCGATGGCATCCGGATCGCCGCCGCGGACGAGATACCCCAGCGTCTGCGTGATGGTGTTCACTTCCTTGCCATTGTTGTACTTCGGCGAGAGCTCCTTCAGTTTTTCCGACACACGGTCTCCGATGCCGCCCAGCTTCTTGTGGCCGTAGGCATCCGTGGTCTCCTTCGCAAATACCATCTCCCCGCCTTCGAACATCGCGCCTTCGGAAACCAGGACCACAGAATAATGGCTCGGGTTCCTGTTACGGTCGTAGCACAACAGCTCCGTCAGCCGTTCAATATTGAAGCGGTGTTCCGGAATGACGCAGCGGTTGGCGGCGCCGGCCATTGTCGGCAGCATGGCCGTGAATCCGGCATACCGGCCGAATACTTCAAGCACAAGGAATCGCTCGTGGGATCCCGCCGACGTCCGCAGGCTGTTGGTCATCATGATCGTGCGGGTGACACACGTGCTGAATCCGATGCAATAATCTGTGCCCGGGACGTCGTTGTCCATCGTTTTGGGGATGGCGACGACCTTCAGACCCTCCTGATACAGACGGACGCCGTAGCTGAGCGTGTCATCACCGCCGATCGGGATCAGTGTGTCGATGCCGAGCCAGGCGAGATTCGTCTTCACCTCCTCCGTCAGATCGTTGACGTCCGCAGAGTACTTGTCGCGCAGGTGTTCGGGCACAACGTTCTTCTTCACGTGACTCGGCCGCGTACGGGAGGTATGGAGGAATGTCCCGCCGGTGCGGCCGGCTTTGTTGACGACTTCTTCGGTAAGAATCTGAAAGTTGCCGCTGTTGTCATAGTCCTTTTCCCGCACGATGTCGATCAGCCCTCCCCATCCCCGGCGCAGGCCGATCACATGGTACCCTTCGCGTAACGCACGGATGGTAACAGCGCGTATTGCCGGGTTCAGGCCGGGGACATCTCCACCGCCGGTCAGAATGCCGATTACACCCTTGATTGACGCAATGTTTGCCATACAACACTCCTGTGATGAAAGTATGAGAGCATGAATCTAGCGTAGAAGAACGACTTTCTTCGTATCGGACCATGTACCTGCGCGAAGGGTATACAGATACGTACCCGATGCCACTGCGGCATGCTGATCGTTGATCCCGTCCCAGCGGACCACATAATGACCGCCGGGCAGATTCGCGCGCAGCAGGGTGCGCACTAACCGTCCCTGCAGATCATGCACCGTGAGTTCCACGTGCTGATCGCCGTACGGCGTGTTCACTGTCAACGGAATGATTGTCGTGGAGTTGAACGGATTCGGGTAGCTCTGCAAAAGCGCGAACGACGCCGGCCGGTCGACGGGCAACAGCGGCGGCGGGACATCCGTGGTGAGCAGCGCGGCACCGGTTCCGCGTGAATTCCCTGCGGCATCGGCAAGGTACAAATTCACGAAGTCGGGCCGGGACGCGGGAAGTGTCGTGTATTCAGTTTTCCACTCCTCGTCGGTCAGCCTCCTGAAGTTCAGGCTGACGTACTCGTAGTAGCTGAGCACAGGCCCGACGCATGCGATGCGCTGCCCGTCGGGCAGCGAGACGATAAACGCTCCCAGATTTACCGGTCCGGTCCCCGCATGAAGCACCCACCCGACCATAGAGCCCCCTTCATCAGTCGGGGCGGTGTGCACATCGGCCACGACGTAGTCATGGGATGTGAATCCCAACTCACCCGTGTAGAACAATCGCGCATACCAGCCTGCCGCGACAGTCGTACAGCCGGACGGCACCTCATACAGCATCGTCCGGAGGAAGAGTTTCTCCACCTCCAGTAGTGGTGTCGAAGCGAGTTCCTTGCGCGCGATTGTGCCGAGCGTATCCATAACCTCTGCCATCCTGTCGAAATAGACACCTACGGACCACAGACCGGAGAGATCGGGCGACTTGAAACGCACGCTCGCGCGTTGCGCCAATCCCTTCATCGCATCATAGAACGCAGGGATAGGTTCAACATAGCTTTCGGGAAATGAACAAATAACCATGCCCGTATACGATTGCTTTGCGTACAGCAGGTTGTCATGCCGCAACTGTGCCCACCCCGCCAGCTGCGTGTTCATCTTTTCCTGCCACCATGCCGCGGTCTTCATGAACGGAGGGAGCGATTCCCGTTCGAGAGGCGGATTCAACGTACGGAGGGCGTTGAGCCACCCGTTGTACATTGTCGCGTCCCAGAATGAAGAGCCGTAGCCGTCCACTAGGTAGCGCAGCGCCGCGAGGTTTGTGGCGTAATGGTACTGCGCCAAATCCGGCTGCAGGAGCTGCGCCGCCGCATCGTTGCCGAGGGCGAACAGGATATCAAGAGTTGACGGCAGCATCCGGAGCATCTTCTGCCCCTGGTAGATGATCCTGTCATAGACCACGTTGCCGGTCACATACGAGTCCACGATGAACCGCTGCCCGACCAGAAGGAATGCCGAGGCCGGCACGATCTGCTCGGGATCGCACGGATCCGACCAGAGCATCTGCGAAATGATGCGCTGGGCCGCGTACGATTGCTGCAGGAGTTTCTCCTGGAACACCTTCCACGCGCCTGCGGGCAGGAGCGCATCAGCACTTGTGATCCCCTGCTCCGCAACGAAAGAAGAGAGCTGACCGAGTGAAATGTTGTCCTGCTCCCCCACGAAGAACTGCAGGATCTGTTCGATGCGGTCGAAATACTGCAGTGCGCCCGTCGCATGCGCCGACTCGACAAGCAACACCGCCATGATTGCCTGCATTTGCACGGCAGAGCCCGCGGGCGGCAGATCACTGCTGACCGGCGCGCTGCAATAGACTTCCGTGCGCCCGAGCCATATCATGGATTTGAAATAACTCCGGAGTATGGGGTCGTTCGCATAGTGTCCCCGGGGTTTAAACTGCGAGAAATCGATCAGTCGTGACTCCCCTTCGAACAGGGGGACCTTCAGGGGACTCTCGCCGGTGATGTTGCGCAGCATCTCGAGGACGCGGGGAGCATTTTCCGGATACACCAGATCACCACCGTGCCCGAGGAGCTGCCGGGCAACTGCGAGATAGAAATCCATGTCCCGCAATGGAACAGCCATCGCCGGCTGCGCAGCATACCTGGCTGCCAGCGCGGGGATACCTCCGTGGAGCCGCGTCAACAACGTATCGAGCGTGCCGATGAGAATCTTCAGTTCTGCGGTCTGGAGGATGTTGTCATACGACATGTGGAAGGCATGAAGAATGGCATCGGTGGTGACGACTACCGGCAGATCGGCGTGATACGCCTCCTGATAGGCCTCACCGATGGATTGCCGCCGCAACCGTTCGCTGACGACAAACCCGTGCTGACCGAGCAATGCCAGTTCGTATGGTGTGAAATGGTAGACTGAATCAATCCGGGCGAAATACGGAGTCGACATGAAAGGAGCGGCCGACGCCCGGGCATTGAAAACGCCGGCGGGATGGAGTGCAAGAAGTTCCTCTTCAGACATGTCCTGGTGGCCGGCAAGGAACTGGCGATAGGCGTTCAGATCGAAGCTGTCCCCGTCCTGCGCGGAAACGCTCCCCCACGCAAGCACAAGCGTGCAGAGAAGCTGGACGGAGAACCTCGTTCTGTTCATGAAATCACCTCCGGGGGGACGTATCGTTAAATAATACCCACCAAGGGCGAGAAATGCAACCATCCTGAACTTGCAGCACGGGCGGTTTTCTCGTATTTTGAACTGTTTTCACTCCCCGCACCCCGGCGAAAGTCATGCAAAAAGAGAAACGGCTCAACATCGAGGATCTCGTCGACACGCGCATTCAGAGCTTCCAGAAGCTCATGCGCCATAAGGTCAGGGACATCCTCCTGGTCTCCAGTCTGTACGATCAGTACCTGTTCGAGGAGGACGGCCGCCTCTACGAATTGATCCGGCAGGAATTCCAGGTCCTGAACCTCAGCCACCCCCCCGAGCTCACGCATGTGACCAGCGGGAAGGAAGCGCTGGAGATGATGCTGTCGGGCGAAAAATTCGACCTGGTGATCACGACCCTGCACATTGAGGACGTGCATGCGATCAAATTGACGCACATGATGCGCGATGCCGGGATCCAGACGCCGGTTGTCCTTCTGGCCTATGACAACAAGGAGCGGAAGGAGCTGATGACAGGCTATGACACGTCGATCTTCGAAAACATCTTTCTCTGGCAGGGAGACTATCGTCTCCTGATTGGCATTATCAAGCAGCTTGAAGACCGGCTCAACGTGGACAACGACACACGCGCCGTCGGGGTGCAGTCCATCATCCTCGTCGAAGACAGCGTGCAATTCTACTCCATGTATCTCCCGCTCATCTACACGGAGATCCTCAACCAGTCGCAGCGCCTCATCTCCGAGGGGGTGAACATCACCCACCGGTTTCTCCGGATGCGCGCCCGTCCGAAGATTCTGCTCTGCACGAATTTCGAACAGGCGTGGGAGTACTATGAGCGCTATGGAGAGTACATACTCGGGATCATTTCTGATATCAACTTCAAGCGAAACGGTGTGAAGGATCCCGATGCGGGATTTCAATTTGCCGAACTCGTGCATCAGCGCCACGCGGACATTTCCATTCTCCTTCAATCCAGCAATCCCGACTACGAATCCAAAGCGCGGGCGATCGGCGCCAGCTTCCTCCTGAAAGGTTCACCGCGCCTGTTGCACAATCTGCGCAAATTCATGTTGGACAATTTTGGTTTTGGCGACTTCGTATTCCGGACGGCGTACGGGACTGAAGTCGGGAGGGCGACGGACCTCAAGACGCTGGAGGAACAGCTGCACGTTGTACCGGACGAAACGGTCGTCTTCCATGCGTCGCGAAACCATTTTTCCAACTGGCTCAAGGCACGCACGGAATTCGGCCTCGCCCACCACCTCCGGCCGCACAAAGTCAGCGATTTTGCCACCGTGAACGACCTGCGCCAGGAGCTGATCCGCGCGCTCCGTTCGTACCAGGAAACACGGCAACGCGGCGTCATTACGGAATTCAACAGGGAGACCTTCAATCCTCAGAACGGCTTTGCCCGCGTTGGCGGCGGCTCGCTCGGTGGCAAGGCGCGCGGGCTGGGCTTCATCAATACGCTGATCAGCCGGTATGCGGTCCGCAACCATTTTGCCGACGTGGAAATCACCGTCCCGTCCGCGGTCGTCGTCGCCACCGATGTCTTCGATCGATTCCTTGCGGACAATAATCTTGAGGCCTTCGCCCTCAGCACGCGCGACGACCGGGAACTTCACGCCCGCTTCAAAGATGCACCCCACTTCCCCCAGGATGTCGTCAAGAAGCTGTCGGACTTTCTTGAAATCGTCCGGGGCCCGCTCGCCGTGCGTTCGTCAAGCGTGCTCGAAGATTCCCAGTACCAGCCGTTCGCGGGTGTGTACGCCACGTTCATGATTCCGAACAATAATCCGGACCACAACATCCGCCTCCGCGAATTGATGGAGAGCATCAAGCTGGTCTACGCCTCAACGTTTGCACAACGGTCCAAGGACTACATGAAGGCCACCGCCTACCGGCTGGAAGAGGAAAAGATGGCAGTTGTTGTGCAGCGGATGGTCGGCGCCGCGCGGAACACCAGGTTTTATCCTGACTTCGCCGGCGTGGCGAAGTCCTACAACTTCTACCCCGTCCCCCCGCAGAACGCCACCGACGGCATTGTGCAGGCCGTTCTCGGTCTCGGGAGAATGGTGGTCGACGGGGGGAACGCCGTACGCTTCTGTCCGCGCTATCCGCGCCACCTCATGCAGTTCTTTTCTGCACGCGAAACAGTCCGGAATGCCCAGCAGGAGTTCCTGGCGCTTGACCTTCCCGAAGGGCTGAACAATCCGGTGCCTGATGAGCCGGATATTTTCATCAAGCGATACGATCTGGTCGCAGCCGAGGAAGATCAGACTCTCACGGCCGTGGGATCCACCTATTCGCCCGAAAACGACACCGTCTATGACGGCATCTCAAGACCGGGAAGACGCGTGGTAACATTCGCACCGATCCTGAAGCACCGGGTCTTCCCTTTGCCGGAAATCCTCGAACTGATTCTCGAGTTGGGCACATGGGGAATGGGAACGCAGGTGGAAATCGAGTGGGCGGTGAACCTCAAGGTCCCGCAGGGTGCACTGAAGGAGTTCGCGCTCCTGCAAATCCGGCCGCTCGTGCTCAGCCTGGAGCGTGAGGAGCTGAACGTGGATATTGATGATGCCGGAGCGTTGATCTGCCGCAGCGAGCAGGTGCTCGGCAACGGTGTCTTCGACAACATCCACGACATTGTCGTTGTCGACGTGCAGACATTCGACCGTTCGAAGAGCATGGAGGTCGTGGAAGAAATCAGCACGATCAACGCGCGGCTGACAGCTGAACGGCGCCCCTACGTGATCATCGGCGTCGGCCGCTGGGGAAGCATGGATCCGTGGCTGGGCATTCCTGTGACGTGGGACCAGATTGCGGGGGCATGCGTCATCATCGAATCGGGCTTCAAGGATATGTTCGTCACCCCTTCGCAGGGATCGCATTTCTTTCAGAACATCACTTCGTTCCGTGTCGGCTATTTCACCGTCAATTCCACGATGCCGTCATCATTTATCGATTGGGAATGGCTCCGGGCACAACAGGCGGAAGAGGAATTCCGCTTCACGAGGCACTTGAGGTTCTCCGAAGGCATCACGGTGAGGATCAACGGGCACAAGAGTCAGGGTGTGGTATTCAAGCCGGGGAACGCGTAGGCAGCAGACAGGCTATTGTTGAAAGGTGCCGACCACGCTCGCAGAGCCCAGCACATGGCCGCGCATTGCGGCGCTGCACTCGGCAAGCGTTGCATACGGCCCGAGCGACAGCGCAGGGATATCGAGGGCGTGTATGGTGATTTCATACTCATGGACGCCTGAACCGCGCGGAGGGTTCGGCCCTCCGTACCCGTTCTCGCCGTAGGAATTCCGGAGTTCCATGCTGTCAACGGGGAGCCCCCGGTGCATTCCCGAAGCGGATTCCGGTATTGCGCGCACCGCCGCAGGTATGTTGACCACAAACCAGTGGACCCAGTTGTGCGCAACCGGGTGCCGGTCAATGATGGAAAGCGCAAACGACTGTGCCCCCGGCGGAACATCGGTCCACTCCACCCCCGGCGACACATTCTGCCCCCCCTTGACTGCACGATGCGCGCACTTTGTCGGCAGATACTTGTCACTGAGCAGAGCCGGGCAGAGGACTCTCACTTTGGTGTCCTTTCCGAAGCGGACTTAGTTCTCACCGGAACATCGGCGGCACTTTTGCCGATCATGGCATTCCGGATCTCCCTCCGGATCTCGTGCATCTCCACGCGTCCCTTCCGGAGGTACCGGACTCCGCGTGACTGCAGATCCATGACCTCGCGCTGCCCCAGATCCCTGCCGGTAATCACGATAACCGGAACGTCCTTCGTCTCCGGAGCGCTCCGCAGGTCGTTGATGAATTCCAGGCCTCCCTTCCGGCGAAGGGCAAGGTCCATCAAAATAACCCCGGGTTTCAATTCCTTCACGGCGGTGACAATATCTTCCCCCGTAATGGGAAACTGAACGCCATTGTACCCATCGTCTTCAACTATGAACTTGAGGAGATTGGAGAAGTCGATGCTGTCTTCCACAATGAGGACGGATTTCTTCTCTTCAGATTTTGCAGTTTTTCCCATAGGGCGCCGGTGTGTGCGAGCGGTCTATCCTGAGGCAGGAAAGCTGAGTAAAGATACGCCAAAGGGTGCAATAAAGCAACACAGGCTTGCACAAACGCAGGATTCTTTGTATCATTTGTCACTTTTTCGACTTTTCATCATCATGAAGGAGACAATTCCGTTGGTGCACTCACGCATGACAATTCTCGTTTTGGCGGCACTCGCACTCAGTCTCCCGGCCTGCTCCTCCCTGACACTGGAACACGTGAACTACGGTTGGCCGGTCGAGAGTCCTCTCACGGTGAGCGCCGCAAACACCGTCGAAGATGTGCGCTACGCCCTCATGTTCCCCGTGGGCGGGCTGGCAATGGCGGAATTCGCGGATTCCACGGCATTGCGCGGCATGACCCTCCGGGTCATTCGGAACCACGAAGGATTCTATTTCATCACGGGCCCCGGATTCAAGCATGTCTATGTCTTTACCGCGGGCACGGGAACACTCGTGCAATCGTCGGCCATTGATGTGAGCGAGACCGGCCTTGTCTCGCCCGCGCTCAATCTCCGTCCGCCGTATGTTGAACTCATCGACGGCGGGTCCAATTCACGCATGCTCACATCGTCGGACATCGTCGAAGGAAAGAAATAATGGGCCGCCCCGCACTCTGCACACTCGCGTTCATCCTATTTCTCTTCCCCTTCCTGACTGTTCCGGCGCAGGAATCCGACTTCGCAGTCAAACGTGATTTTGAAGATCGCGCCGCGCTCATCAGAACGCACATCGATGCTGCAGTCAGCACCGCACAGCTGGACTCCCTCAAGAACGCGATCGACGGCTTCGAGATAGATTTCCAGCCGCACACCGATTTTCTGGACAAAGCTCTCTACCCGGAAACGTTCGCCAGCAGAATGAAGGAAATGCGGGAGCGGCATGAACGGACGCTTCTCCGGCTCCGCACAATCGAATTACAGGGGACACGGATGGCAGAGATGGAAGGAGCCATCCAGGTTCTCACCTATCGCCTGGATACTCTCTCCGCCGAACGTGACAAGCTTTTCGCCGACCTGAAGGAAAACAAAACGAACGTGACGGCGTTGCGGGAGACCGTTCGCCGCCTTCAGAACATGCTCCAGATGCGCGACAAGCTCATCTTCGCTCTCGTGGATTCGATCTTCATGCCCTACGGCAAGGATCTGGCGACTCTGAATGACGTCCAGCGGGATGCGCTCTCCACAAAACTGTCGGACAATAATCTCGTCAACCGCATTTACTCCATAGCCGCGGACAACATACGGTTCCTCGGTGCGACCGAACTGCAGGGGAAAGACTATGCCGCCCTGCTTGATCATTACCGCCAGTTTGAGGGGCGCTGGAAAGGCTTGAGCGATAAGATTCAATCGGTTACCGTCGCCGGGCTGACACCCGGTGCTGCGAGGAAATCCCCCCAGGAACGCGCGGGATCCATCACCCCCCCCTCACAACCGGTCGGTGTGGCCCAGGCCCAACAGGTCGATTCGCTCCTCGGAGAATGGAATACCAGGCTGCAGAGATCCTTCTGGTCTGCCGTTGAGCGGGAGTTCACCTCCCGGCAGATACAGATCATGCCTTTCTCTGACGCGCCCGGTTTTTCGGCCTCAATCAGGGCCTACGTCCAGTCACTACAGGCCAGCGGCGATGATCCGTCGGTATTCGTGGATGAGATCTGGAAAACCAAGATCGACAAGGAGTGGCGGGAAGCGCTGACGCGCGATGGTATGCTCGGGAAGGAAGAATACGCCGCACTTGACAAACAGGTCAGCGAACTCGCCAAGACGAAGTTTGACCTGAAATTTGTGCTCTACGCAGGCATCATCGGCCTGGTGGCACTCGTTCTCTGGTGGTTGCTCGCAAAGAAGCCCAAAACATGAAAGAAGGGCACCCCATCTACCTCGTGTACATCCCAATCACCCTCTCGATTGCCGCGCTGCATATCGGATCAAAATCCACTGTGCTGAGTGAGAACATGCGGCAATCGAGTGACGGACGGTACAACCCCTTCGCCACGTATCCGGCACCTTCAAACGCACCGACCTTCCCGGCCAGCTCCGCATTCTTGAGGATCTGTTGTGATGCCTTCATGAGGGGTTCTCGCTTGGTGTAGTAGTCCGGCGCCAGCCGGTCAAGCTTGCCCCGTTCGGCCTCAAGGCTGTCATACGCCTGCTTGCTCCAGTTCGTCGGCAGTGAGATGCCCGGTGTCAGGAACTCTTTCCATTTGATGTTCTTCTTGTCGAGCAGCGCCGTGATGTTGGGTTCCCACGGTTCAATCCCCGCTGGATAGAAATCGTTGTAGGCAGTTGACGATCCATAGTATTCGTCTCCGAGCCCGGCGAACGCATGGCCGAATTCATGCACATAGACGTAGTCCATCTGCCATCGCTGATCTGCCTTTTCCTCATTTGTGTATGTCGTGGTATAGAGATTGAGGATGCCACCGCCGCCGTAACGCGTGTCATTCACCAGGATGCAGAGGCAATCGTACGGGGCCGAGGCCGCGATGTCACGCAGCTTGCGGTTGTCCGCAATCAATACGTACCGGGCCGATCCAAACGTATTGTACTGTGATCCCAGGGCATTCCGCTTCCAGATATTCTTGTCCGGTATGTCAATTCCCGTCTCATCGGACTGCACTTCGATCGTCCAGACGTTGAAGTCTTTCTTGTGGTTGCTGAAGGGCTTGGTGCTGAACATGACACTATTGAAATGCTCGGCGTCTTTGCGGAATTTTTCCATATCCTCTTTGGCGTAGCCGTCGCCAAGGATGAGAATGTCGACCTTGCCGGACGACGGTCCGTTGGTCATGAGCGGGACGGCCCGGTAGGAGCCGGCGGCTATTTCTTTCTGAACCGCCGTCGGATCATCCGGATCGACGGTCAGAGAAAAGAGGTCATGAAACACCATGCGCTTATCGCGCCGGGCAATGGTCACCTGCACCTTCCTCTGTGGGTAAGGAAAGCGCACGGTTTCTTCAAATGTGCGGTAGGCACCGGCGACCGCTTCATCGGTGGTCTGCCACTCCTGAAACATTGACGAAAAGCCCCGGGAATACAGCAACATGTTCGTGCTCTGGTCGTAGACACGCACCAGGAATTCGCCGATGTTCAACGTATCCAGAAGCTGCGTGCGTGAACCCGGCCAGGGACCTTCCTGATACACCCGGTCCATGCTGAACTGCTCGACCCCCTTTGTCCCCGTATGATAGTAGTCGATCCGCATGGTGGCATCGGTGAAGTGACGGTCATAGGGAACCCCGGCATTCAACGACCAGGACGTTGCGAGAAGAAGTGCACAAAGGACGACAATCTGACGCATGGATCACCTCCAAGAGATGTGTCGAGAGCAACCTGTTATTGTCTGGTATACGAAATTATCTGCCGAAGAAGAACCGCAGGATCTCCGGGGTACGTTCGCGCCAGCTCGCCCAATCGTGCCCGTCGTGCACTTCGCGGTAGCGGACAGTAACACCGTCACGGGCGAGTTCCTCGCTGAATTCCCGGTTCTGCACCGGAAAATCATATTCGTCGGTTTGTATGTCGTACCGACCGCAATCGATCCACACCTTCATGGTCGGCGGAAGCGGTGTCGACTGCCGGCGCGCGGCAAGTGCGGTCCGGAGAATGGGGGTGATCGTGGACGATTGACCGGCGACGCGGTGAAAACAATCGGGACGCACAATGGCCATCGTCAATGCAATGTGTCCGCCGCTCGAGATTCCCATCACGCCCCGATGCTCGGGCATTCGCGAGGTGCGATAGACACTGTCGATGAGAGGCACCAGTTCGTCACAGAAGGCGGCGATGTATTCGGGAGTCGCCAGACCGATGTACTCCCGTTCCCTCTCGACGGGCGGCACGAACACGCCGATGATCGGCGGAAGCTGACCGTCGGCAATCAGATTGTCAATGACGGTGGCAAAGGCCGCGTAGCGGAATGCCGATACCCCATCGTGAACATACACCACCGGCAGATTGCTCAGGCTCCTGTAACCGGGCGGCAGATAGACGGTCACACTCCGCGGCTTGATACGGGAATCCCTGCTGGCGAAGATCAGCGTGTCCACGGACCCGTGTCTGATGCCCTCACGCCTGACCGAAAGCAGAGACATCCGGAACCCGGGCATAACGGCCTCGGAGTTCTGAAAGTCGCCGGGAGGTGTCACCCTGCGGTTTGCCGGATCGAGCTGATAGACACCGTTCACAATGAATTTGTACTCGAGGCGCGAATCCGGCGGCACCGTGTATGAGCGGTAGAAGAACTTCGGGGAGCCCGCGGTGTCCCCGCAGGGAATGGCCAGGAGGCGCTCAGGCGAGCGCCACCCCTTTTGCAGCGAGCCGTTGACGAGCACCGAATCCGCGCGCCCGAACCAGACGAAATGCAGCAGCGAGTCCTGCTCCACCAACGGCGTCCGGCGTCCCGCAAGAACCGCCGTCGCAAGTGCGGCGCGGTCCCGCACGGGCGCGCGCTCAAGTCCCTTCACGAAATCCGGAAAGAGTTGTTGACCCTGCAGAAGCAGGGCAACTAGAACTGCATACGTCATGAGAGAACCCTTTACATCACCGGGAGATCACAGGCCCGGGACAAACGCCGGCGGACGGTCTGTTGGGCCATCGAGCACGGTTCACCCGCGGGCGCGGAGGACCGTCCGCTCGTAGTCCCGGATGACGTTCATCCATCCCTCCCCGTGCGGCACACCGGCGCGCGCGCAATACGTTTCCCACACCGCGCCGAACGGTAGAGACTTCAACTCTTCGAGCAATGCGAGGCGCCCGACAAAATCCCCTTCCGCCTCGAGCTGCTCCAACCGCTTGCGGGGCTCGAGGAGGGCGCGGAGAAGGGCCTTCAGGGTCGAGTGGGAACCGAGCACCCAGGCGCCGATCCGGTTGACGCTGCCGTCAAAGAAGTCGAGTGCGATGTGCACGCGCTGCAGCGCTTCCGCACGAATGATTTCTTCTGCGAGGGCGCTTACTTCGTCGTTGACTATCACCACATGATCGCTGTCCCACCGTATGCCGCGGCTGACGTGCAGGAGCAACTCATCGACATACAGCAGCAGCGAGGAAACCTTGTCCGCCACACTCTCGGTCGGATGGAAGTGCCCCAGATCGAGACAGAGCATGACCTTGCGTGTCAGGGCGTAGCCCATGTAGAATTCGTGCGACCCGACGACGAACGATTCGCTGCCGATGCCGAACAGCTTGCTCTCCACGGCATCTTTCATCTCCTCGGACTCGTAGCGTTTGGTGAAGATGATATCCAGCGCACCGCGCAACGCGGCCCGGTGGACGAACCGCCGCACGGTGATGTCTTTTGCGCCGTCCGGGATCCAGATGTTGTGGATGCAAGGCACTCCCTGCATTTTTCCCATCACCGCGCTGATTTCACGGCAACGATGCACGTGCTCAATCCAGAAGTCGCGGATGCCAGCGTCGAGACTGCTCAGCGTGAAGCCGCTGTCGGCTTGCGGATGAGCGAAACAGGTGGAATTGAAGTCGAGCGGGATATCGTGTTCGCGCCCCCAATCCATCCATGTGCGGAAGTGGGCCGGCTCGATGCTGTCACGATCAACTTTCTTCCCGCCGAAATCTCCGTACATTGCGTGGAGGTTCAGCCGGTGCCTGCCGGGTATCAACGCATAGGCCTTCTCCAGGTCGCGCTGCAGCTCCTGAATGGTGCGGGCGCGGCCGGGATACCCGCCCGTCACCTGGATCCCCCCCGAAGCGGTCCCGGCGTCCACGGTTTCAAATCCGTGCACATCGTCGCCCTGCCAGCAATGGAGCGAGAGTGACACCGATTGCAGGGACTTCATTGCCGCTTCCGTATCCACTCCCAGCTGCGCGTAGCGGTCGCGCGCATGGGCATAAACCTGTTCAGACGCCGGTTCGGGACTCATGAGATTCCTCTGGTAGGTGTTGCTGGAAAGCGTTCGGGACTCCTCGCTGCGTAGGTGAAGCCGCCGGGTATATTGTACCAAACGGGGGAGAGAATTGCAAAGGATCGGGGTCTGACCCCTGGCTGCGTGCTGGTTGCTTCTCCCCGCGGATCTGCTTACCATTGACCATTCGACAACCCTGCGACCGTTCACACCACGACAGGAAGGCTGTTTGGACCACCACACAAAGACCGTTCAGACCACAACACAAGGACCATGCTGATGAAGATCCGCCCCTCCACCCTGCTTGCCACGTCCCTCCTGGTTTGCGCACCGCTGCTGGTCGCCCAGGAAACCGTGAAAGAAAAATCCACCGGCAAGTCGTTCCCCACCACGATCACAGTTTCCCACGAAGGGAAAGACCTCACCCTCGCATTGACGGGAACCACCGTCCGGAAGAAACTGATTATCAAGGTCTATGCGATTGCCCACTACATGCAGGACCTGCCCAAGGGCAGTGAAAAAGAACTCGTTGCTGCCGTCCTCACCGATGGAAAGGCAAAACAGCTCACAATGGAGTTCGTGCGGGATGTGAGCAGGGAACAGATACGGAATGCCTACAAAGACGGATTCCAGGAGAATGCTTCGAAGGACGAGCAGAAGGCTATCGCCCCCCTCGTGGAACAATTCCTGGACTACTTCACAGGGGATGTCAAAGAGAATGACCGCTTCATACTGCGCTGGTTGCCCGGCGGCGTCGTTCAGGCGCAGGTACAGGGTTCGGAGAAGCCGGCGATCACTAACCCCGTGTTCGCACGGGTCCTCTGGACAATTTGGTTTGGTGAGGATTCGATTGTAGACCCGGAAGATCTTGTGAGCCGGATGTTGAACTGAGAGCGGGTAGCGTCATTCCCCTTCGATCCGATGGCGGACCTTGTCGAGGAATGGAGTGTCGGCGACAATGCGGCCGTTTTCCAGCAAAAGGAAACGGCCGCAACTTTCTTGTGCCGTGGCCAGATCATGCGTGGCGAGGAGGAAGGCGGAATCGGTTTCCCTCAAGACCTGTGCAAGTGCACGCCGGCCGGGGGGATCCAGCCCCGCGGTCGCTTCGTCCAGGAGGAGCACAGCCGGCTTCACAACAAGCACACCGGCGAGCGCAATCCTCAGACGCTGCCCGTGAGAAAGCTCGTACGGTTCCTTGTCGGCCAGCTCTTCCACGCCGAACGTGTGCAACGCCTCCCGCGCGCGTGTGAGTGCGTTCCCGGGTGCCACCCCCTTCCGCAGCAGACCGTATGCCACGTCGTCCAGCACTCGCGGGAAGAGCAGCTGGTCTTCCGGTGTCGCAAACAACATCCCGATGCTTGCGCGGATCTCATTCAGCGTTGACCTGTGCATCGTCACGCCGTCCACGCTGATCTCTCCCGTCGTTTCCACAAGTCCGGCTACAGCGAGGAGCAACGTGGTCTTCCCTGACCCGTTGAGGCCGAGCAACGCTGCATGTTCCCCACGCTTCAGGTCGAAGGAACAGTCATGCAAGGCCGCCCCGGACGCCGTCGGGTACCGCGCGATGACATTGCGAAAGCTGAGCACACAGCCGGTCGGGGTTGTCATACCATCACCCGGAGGACAATGGTGGCTATGAGAACCGTCGCGCAGAGCAGGAATACAAGGACATCGAAGGCAAGCCAGGGCCTGTCGCGCGGCGGCGGAACCGGAGAACCGTAACCCCGCATTTCCAGAGCGTGGGCCACCCGGTTTGCTTTGAAGATCACCCGCGGGATCCAGACGCGCGGAAGCGCGTGGAGCAGTTCCCAGCCACCGAAACCCCGGGGGATGGCCCCCCGGATTACGATTGCCTGTCGGATCTTCACTGTTTCCCGGAGCAATACGGAGGCCTGATGCAACATCTGCAGGAGGAGAAGCTTCACCATCGCGGGCAGAGGCAAACGGGTCACAGCATCATGCAGCGCCGGATAGCCCATCGTCCCCAACATCGTCACGCCGGTGAGAGTAGTTGCCGCACCCTGCGCGACCGACGCCTGCGGGAGAACAAGGAGCATCGGCAGATAGACCACCAGCGTGCCTCCCAGAAGACGCAGGAATTTCGCAGGATCCGGACGGATGAGTATGAGCGCGACGGCTATCGGGACGACGAGTGAAATCTCTCCGGCCGGGATGCTCACTGGCAGGACGAGACACGCCGCGGTCAGCGCGACACCCGCCAGAACTCCCGCAAGCGGGTGGACTTCACATTGCCGGGTCATGACGATCATGAGTGGTTCCGCAACTTTCTTCCCGTGATGCAGTAGCGGTCCGGGGCGTCCGTGCACTCCTCCACAACGAAGCCGGCGGGCGGGAACAACGCAGCGACATCCGCCGCGGGAGGGAGCAGATCGTGCACGATTGGGGGCGCGGCAGATGCATGGATCCGATTGATGGTTGCGCGGCCGTTGATGTGCAGGATCGTGAAAGCAGAGCCCTCCCGGAGAACCCTGTTCATCTCGCGCAGCACGGCAGAAGGATGAACGAAGTGGGGCCAGGCCGAAAAACAGATGACGCGATCACAGCTCGACCGGGCCAGGGGCAAAGCCGCGGCATCCGTCTTACACCACCGGACCCGCGGATCGGGGAATTTCCCGCGTGCCCTTTCGATCATCGCCGCTGAAAAGTCCACAGCCGTGATGAACGCCTCCGGCCCGAGCTTTTCCAGAAGTACGGCAGTCAAATTCCCCGTGCCGCAACCGAGATCGACCACGTGCTCATCCGGTCCCAGATGCATGCAGTCCAGCTCGATGCTGAGCGCGGCACGCACCTGGTCGTGATCGGTGAACCCGTCCCAGCGGGAAGAGAGTTCATCAAAATATGCCTGCTTCTGTTTGTCACCCATGGAGTTTTCGTGCGAGGAGTGCGACGGGAGGGACAACGACTATCATCAATAACACCCCCGGCCAGCCTGCGAAGAAAGAAATGCCAGCCACAAAAGCTGCAGGTAGGTCCAGCGCCCCGGAGACAAGATACATGAGGCCGGCATTGAGGAACCGGCCCGCGATGAGGACCGGCACCAGGAAAGCGACAGGGGTGACACCCGGCCAGCGGACGCGCAGCGCTGCCAGGACGCCTGCCATGAGCGCCAGCTCGACGGACATCACCGGTGCGATGGGCGGCATCAGCGGCGGCATCCCTGTAATCAACGCGGAAAGCATGGGGACGAGCAATGCGGTTGTTCCCGCAACTCCCCATCGCACGAAGAAGGGCAATGCCATCAGCGGAATGTACATCGGCATGAACATATGCCCGAGCTGCACGAGGTGAAACAGGGCCGGCAGGGCAAGTGCCGCGGCTCCAAACAGTCCTCCAAAGGCGAGTTCCCGCGGCGCCAGGAAGGATTTTCTGCGGAGGTCGATTTGCCCGGTCAGTGCATCTCCCACCGCACACCTCCGATCAACGTCCGGCCGGGCATCGGATAGTCCGCCATGGTCTGGTACGCCTGATTGAACAAGTTCTCGCCTGAAAGAAACACTGAGATCCCGGGCAATGGTGTGACGGTCACACGCGCCTGAACGACCGGATAGTCAGGCAGGGCCTGTTTCGACCTGTCGGCACCATACAGTCCGGCAACGTACTGCAGCCCCGCACTTGTCGCATACATCTCCTCAACGTAGGACAGACCAATGTAGAGCTTGTGCCGGGGATTGGCCATTGTTTGATCGCCGGGGGCCAGGTAGCCGTATGTAAGATCAGATGCGACCGAGGAAGAAAAGCGGACATTTCCGGAAAGTTCCACCCCGCGGTGTACAAACGAACCCGAGTTCCGGAGTTGGAGGTTGGGATAGACTCCTTCCGTCCGTATGATGTTCCGACCTTCCGATTGGAATGCCGAAAACTCCAGAGAGACCCGGTCGCCGAACGCGTGCAGAAGACCCACCTCGTAGTTCCACATCTGTTCAGGCTCCAGCCCCGGGGTCGGAGCCGGGAAAAGATAGAGTTCACGGATGGTCGGACTGCGAAAGCCCCGTGAGGCCGTGGCACGGAGCGTCGTCGCATCGTCGGTCCGCCAGGCAACGCCGAATTGCGGCGCAAGAGCACTCCCGTACACGTTGCTATGGTTCAGACGCAAACCGGCGTTCACCATCACGCTGGAAAAGAGTTCCTGCTGCACCAACCCATAGACACCGTATTCTGACTGGCGGTGTATGCCATAATCGAGTCCGGCTCTCGTGTTGTACGCTTCACCGCCGTAGTCCTTGAAGTCCAAACCGAGCGTGACTATTGTTCCCCGGGCCATGGTGATTCCCTGGTAGAACATCACGCCAATGTTGTTGTCCGTCGAATGGTAGCCGTCATAGATGTCGTGCACACCGTAGTTGTAGAAGGCCTTCAGCGCTCCCCGGACGTTTGCGTAGCGGTTCTCCAGAGCAAACCCCGAGCTCCCGCGGACGATGTCAACCCAATTGTTGATCCTGGGTGCTGCAGCGGGTCCCGGATCGTATGTGCGGAATCCCGAGACGCTGGCATCGGCGCTGAAAACATATTCCGGAGAAAACGCATAGTTGCCGCGCACCGAACCATTGTTGATCTTGAACGAGGAAAACGGACGGTGCCCGTCAGTAGCGTACCGGCTCCCGCGCACTGCAACGCCACCCTGCTCGCCTCCGAAGGCAATCCCACCCTCCAGCTTAAACGTACCGAAATTGCCTCCGGCCATGGACGCATTCCCGTCCCAACCCCCGGCTGGTATACGTGAAGAGATAATGTTGATCACGCCTCCCATCGCGTTTGTGCCGTGGAGGAGAGATGCAGGCCCGCGGATGACCTCGACCCGGTCGACTCCGGCCGTCACGTACGTGTCGGGAAGCGGATGTCCCATCAGCCCCATCAACTGCGGCCGGCCATCGGTGAGGACGAGTATTCCTGTGTTGGGGCTCCCTCCGGTTCCCCGGATGGAAATACCCCCGGCAGCCCCGGTCGAGACGCCGTACCCCAGCACCCCCCGCTCGGTGACAAAGATCCCGGGGACCACTGTATTCAATACCGCGAGCATCGATGTTTCCCCGCTCCGGCGTATATCTTCCCGGCTCACGATGGACACGGCGTTCGGAACGGTGCTCCTGAGCACTTCGATGTTCGTGCCGGTAATGACCACCGGATCAAGAACGAAGGTGCGAGCAGTATCGCGTTCAGCCTGCCCCAGTACGCAGACGGGGAGCAACAGAGACACCATGATGGAAGAGAATGCTCTCATTTTCCCCTTCAGGCAATATCGTGAACCGACGTCAGCGAGATATTGCTGTGCTTGACCCCCTTGAAACTCGCCAGCGCCGCCGCAAGCGAACGCACGGCTCTCACCGGTCCACGGAGCAGAATCACTTCCAGGCAATTGTCGTGATCGAGGTGGACGTGGGTTGTGGTGATAATCTGATGATGCGCGTGATGCTGCACATCGGTCAGCTTTTCCTCCAGATCCCTTTGATGGTGGTTGTACACAAGCGTCAGGACCCCGAACGCGTCTGCATCCGGATCCTGGATGCGTTCTTCCACCAATCGTGCGCGCATCAGGTCGCGGAACGCCTCAGAGCGCGTGCCGTATCCCGCATGATCGATGAATGTGTCGAATTTGCGCAATAGATCGGCATCGATCGAGACGCCGAAACGGACCAGACGGTGAGAAGGCATAGTAGCACTTTTTCTTTAAAAGTAGCACGATAAACACTGAAAATCAAGAACACATCAGTGGCATCTTTCATCCCGGGATGCTATTTTGCCATGTACTACGGGGCTGTTATGATGAAACGATGGATGGTCTCTACCGTACTCCCGGCCTGTGCGCTGCTCCTGGCTTCCTGCAGCGGATCGACGACGTGGCTCGATGACGAGCAGCTCCGCACGGCTCTCCGAGAAACCGCATCCGCCGGCGTGCAGAACCCCGACGCCGGAGCCCAGGTCCTGCTGGACGAAGGATCGATGGAAATCAACAGCGGAGGCGAAATCGCGCTCAGCATGTTCGAGCGACACCGCATCGTCCGCATACTGAAGCCCCGCGGCCAACGTTTTGCCAATATTATCATCCCCTACGGATCCACGTCGATCGTCCATGGCATTCAGGCCCGCACAATTGAGCCGGGCGGGCGCATCGTCCCATTGCAGGACACGGATATTTTCGACGTCAGTCTCTATCCGAATTTTGTGTTCTTCTCCGACCAACGGGCAAAAATCTTCACGTTGCCCGCCATCGAGGACGGCGCCATCATCGAGTACCGGTATCGCGTCGCAATCAAAGGCCGGACATTCTGGCATTCCTGGACTTTCCAGGACGACGCACCGGTAGCCCTGTCGCGGTTCACGCTGGTGAAACCGGGTGACTGGGACGTCGTCTTCAGGTCGTATGGCACGCCGATCGTCCCTGCAGTGACAACAGCACCTGCAGGATTCAGATCCACGCACGTATGGGAGGCCCGCAATTTGCCTCCGCTCCGGAGCGAGTTCGGCATGCCCCCCAGCCAGGAGGTCGCCACGCGTATTGCTCTTGCTCCCGTGGGCTTCAAGACCTGGGAGGATGTCGCACACTGGTATGCGGACATCGTCGGCAAACATAACGTCGGGGGAGCTGAAGTCGAAGCGATGGCCGAAAGTCTGGCGCGCACGGCAGACTCCGACATTGATCGGCTCCGTCGCTTGTTCGAATGGGTGCGTGACCAGGTGCGGTACGTGGCCATCGAGGTCGGTGTCGGTGGTTATGAACCACACAACGCCGACGAAGTCTTCGCAAAGCGCTACGGCGATTGCAAGGATCTGGTGATGCTCCTGAGCGCGATGGCCCGTGCGGTGAAGATCGACGTGCGGCCTGTACTGATCAGCACGTGGCACAACGGCAGGGCTGACACACTTCTGCCGTCGGCACTGCAATTCAATCACCTCATCGGCTATGCGCCTGACGTCGCGCCGGGGGGAATCTGGCTTGACGCGACTGACAAAGCCGGACCATTTGGCTCGCTCCCCTGGTACGATCAGGGGATGCCGGTGATTGTCGCCGGCCCGGCGGACAGAGGTTTCCGTGCAGTCACACCTCGGGTTGCCGCCTCAGCCAACGCCACCGCCGTGGACTGGACGGTGGAACTCGACGCCAATGGCTCCGCCCTGGTCAAGGGAACAACAGTGTTCACAGGAGCATCCGCACTGGGGCTGCGGAACGACCTGCGAGTCGCGGACACGTCGGACGTACGCCAGTGGCTCGGGACGTCATTGGCCCGCCGGTGTCCGGGTGCCACACTCGTGAGCTACATTCCCCCTTCGGTGCGTCCTCCTCGTGACACGTTGGTGGTGTCCTACACGTTCCGCGCCCCGTCATTTGGCGTGCGACGCGAGTCATTGCTCGTCATCCGTCCCTGGGCCTTCAACGCGTCATCGCTGGCAGACTACTTCCGCGAACAGCAGCGCACATACCCTGTGCGCTTTGAGTACCCTTCGGAGTCCTCGCTCCGGCTCACCATCTGGGCTCCGCTCGGGTGGCGGCATCAAACACAATCTTCCGCAGATTCGCTCCTGGCTCCATGCGGCAGAGGCGAGTGGCGCATGACCGCGCAACCGGATTCCGCGTGGCTCTCCATGAAAGTGAATTTACAGGGAGAAGATCTGATGCCGGCGGAATACCCGGCATTCAGGAATTTCCTGGATGGTGTGCGGATGAGAGAAGGGGCGGAAATAACGCTGTCAAGGAGAGAGTAGTCACCGGGTCAACCCGGGCGGAATCGATACCGGTATCACCGCGCGGTTCGTTCCTTCACCGCGTTCAGCGACTCCCGCACAGCTTCAATGGTCCTGTCGATATCCTCATCACTATGTGCCGCGGAGATGAACGCCGCTTCGAATTGTGAGGGTGCCAGGTAGACACCCCGGCTGAGCATTTCGCGGAAAAACGCTCCGAACTGTTCACGGTCCGCCACCGCCGCCGATGTGTAGTCGCGCACCGGATGACGGGAGAAAAAGAGCGTGAACATGGAACCCACACGGTTCTGACGGATCGGCAGCCAGAGATCGTCGATGACCCGCTGAATCCCCGCACTCAAACGGCCGGCTTTTTTATCGAGCGCGGTGTAGAAGTCCGCATCCTCACTAATGATGGAGAGCGTTTCCAGCCCTGCGGCCATTGCCAGGGGATTGCCCGATAACGTGCCCGCCTGGTACATTGGCCCCGAAGGCGCCACCATCTCCATGATTCTTCGTTTCCCGCCGTAGGCCCCGACCGGGAGGCCCCCCCCGATAATCTTTCCGAGCGTGGTAAGATCCGGATCGATGCCGTACAGCTCCTGCGCGCCGCCCCGGGCCACCCGGAATCCCGTCATCACTTCGTCGAAAATCAGCACTGCACCGTTTTCCGTGCAGAGGTCCTTCACATCCTGCAGAAAACCCGGCTCCGGCGGCACGCATCCCATGTTTCCCGCCACCGGTTCGACGATCACTGCGGCAATCTCACCTTTGCAGGACGCGAAGTGGTGGCGAACCGACGCGGAGTCGTTGAAACCCGCAGTCAATGTCCCCGCCGCCGTTCCCGCCGGCACCCCCGGACTGTCGGGCACGCTCAGGGTCATTGCACCGGATCCGGCCTTGATCAAGAATGAGTCAGCATGCCCGTGGTAGCATCCTTCGAACTTGATGATTTTCTCCCTGCGGGTGTACGCGCGCGCAAGCCGGATGGCGCTCATGGTTGCCTCGGTGCCCGAATTCACCATGCGCACCATTTCGATCGACGGCACGATCTTCGTGATCATTTCCGCCATGCGCACTTCGAGAGCGGTCGGTGCTCCAAAACTCGTGCCGTCCAGCGCGGTCCTCCTGATCGCCTCAACAACACGCGGATGAGCGTGGCCGAGGATCATCGGCCCCCACGATCCGACGTAGTCGATGTAGGAATGTCCGTCAACGTCCAGGAGCCACGACCCTGAGGCCCGCGTGATAAACAACGGTGTGCGGCCCACGGATCTGAAGGCCCGCACCGGTGAGTTGACCCCGCCGGGGATGAGCTTTTGCGCTTCCCCGAACAGCGCGTCGGAATTCGGTGTCAGGAACATGCCGTGCATCGGTCCTTCAGTGTTGTGCATCGAGTATGCGGGCCGCTTCTTTCGCAAAGTACGTCAGGATGATATCCGCCCCGGCCCGTTTGATGCTGGTGAGCATCTCCATCATGACGCGATCCCCATCCACCCATCCCATTGTTGCCGCCGCCTTGAGCAGGGAATATTCGCCGCTGACGTTGTAGGCCGCGGTGGGCATGCCGAAACGCTCCTTCACTCTATAAATGACATCCAGATACGACAGGGCGGGTTTGACCATGACGATGTCCGCGCCTTCTTCGATATCCTGCGCGACTTCACGCAGGGCTTCGTCGCTGTTCGCGGGATCCATTTGATGGGAACGCCTGTCCCCGAATTTCGGCGTGCTCTCGGCTGCCTCCCTGAACGGACCATAGAACCCCGACGCGTACTTGGCCGCATACGACATGATGGGGAGCAGTGAGAACCCGTTGGCATCCAGTACTCTTCGAATGGCCCCCACACGTCCGTCGAACATATCCGACGGCGCCACCATGTCAGCACCCGCCCGCGCGTGGCTCAAGGCCTCTCTGGTCAACAACTCCACCGATTCGTCGTTGACGATTTCCACTCCCCGCACGATGCCGCAGTGGCCGTGCGATGTGTATTCGCAGAGGCAGACATCGGTGATCAGATAGAGACCGGGGACCTGGTGTTTCACCGCACGCAACGCCTGTTGGACGATCCCATTGTCGTCATACGCACCCGAGCCGACTTCATCCTTATGCTCCGGGATGCCGAAAAAAATCACGGCGGGGATGCCCATCTCATGCACATCCCGGCATTCCCGGACAATCTGGTCAACGGACATCTGGAAGACACCCGGCATCGCGCCGATTTCCTTCTTGACATTCGTCCCCGGCACAACGAAAAGCGGATAGATGAAATCCTTTTTCGAAAGCTCCGTTTCACGCACCATGGAGCGAAGGGTTTCCTGCATGCGCGTGCGCCGCAAGCGGCTGACCGGATACTGACCACCGTGTGAAGTCATGACTTCCTCGTGAATGTACTGCGCTCTGTGAGTGCGGAAATACGCTCGGCGGTCTTCTTGCCGTTCATGACGCAATCGCCGACCGCGATCCCGCCCCGATAGTTGCTGCAGATGAAGAGACCCCGTCTGTCCCGCTCGAGCTGCTCGATGGCATCGATCACCCGCTGGTATCCGACGTTGTACTGCGGGATCGCCCTGTCCCAGCGGTAGATCCGCGAGAAGACCGGCTCACCGGAGACGTTCATGATCGCACCAAGCTCTTTAAGTACGATGTTCTGCAGTTCCGTATCGTCCGCTTCCAGGACTTCCGGCTGACGGGAGCCGCCGACGAATGTCGTGAGGGCGATATGTCCCGCAGGCGCACGCCCGGGGAAGATGACCGATGACCATATCGTGCCGAGGATCTTCCGTTTCTCCCTGGCCGGAATGAGGTAACCGAACCCATCAAGAGAACACCCGCATTGGTCACGCCGGAACCCGAGATGAACCTCTGCAACGGGAGGATAGTACACGTTGCCCAGCATCGTCGAGAGTTCAGGAGCCAGAGGCCGGAGAAGATCAGCAGCGGCGTACGCCGGCACTCCCACAACGACTGCATCACCTTCCAGGATTTCTCCACCGGTCGTGCGTACCAGGAAGCGGCTCCCCGCCGAATCGGCGGATGCGTGGTGTTCAATGCTCTTCACCTCCATCCTGTAGCGGACCCGTTCGCCAAGGCCCCTGGCGATTGCTTCCGGAAAGGTCTGCATCCCCATAGCAAACGAAAACATGCGTGCCCGGTCTTTCGCCACCTCGGCCCTCTGTTTCCGCTCGCGTGCACCCTTCATCATCCCTTTGATCAGCCCCCCGTATTTCTCTTCCAGCGCGTACAGTTTAGGGAATGCCGCCCGGACACTCAGCTCCTCCGGATTTCCGGCGAACACACCGGCAACAAAGGGATTGATGCCATAGTCAAGAATTTCCCTCCCCAGGCGCCGCTCGACGAACTCCGCAATGGTCTCTTCCTTCGTTCCCCTCCCGATCAGCGGTTCCTTCAGGAGCCGCAATTTGCCGGATGTAGACCAGAGGCGTGTCGAGAGGAACGCACCCGGACTCATAGGAATCGGGTGCAACGCCCCGTCGCGGAGAACATAGCGCTTGTTCGATTCGTCATTGGCGTACCGCCTCTCCGCTTCGATCCCCAGCTCACTGAACATCTCCTTGAAAATCGGGGTTGTCTCCAGTGCGCTGTTCGGTCCGGTCTCAACAAGCCAGCCGCCCTCCAGTACCGTCCGCATTGTGCCGCCGGGCACCGGTGCCGCTTCCAGCACGGTGACATCCCATCCCGCGCGCTGCGCCCAGAAGGCTGCTGTGAGGCCCGAAATCCCCGCCCCGATGATGATGACATGGCTCATGATGCGTTCCTGAGTGTCCGCATGACAAGATCGGCCAGTGCTTCGATGAAGAGCGGGCTGGCGTTGATTGCAGGACTCATATCGTAGTGCATGATGCCCTGCTGCCTGGCATGCAGGCGCACTTCATGGTTGATTTCCCAGAGCGTCTCGCTATGATCGGACACAAACGCGACCGGGATGACCAGTACATGAGAGACGCGCTCCGCGGCAAGACGATCGATCGTCTGCACCAGCGAAGGTTCAAGCCACTTCTGCGGGCCCACCTTGCTCTGGTAGCAGAGGTGGGCCGGAAGATCGAAAGCTCCTGCATGCAGCACCGCGTTGTATGTGCGGATGATCTGGGCCTGATAGGGATCCCCTGCCCGGACCAGTTTTATCGGCGTCCCGTGGGCGCTGAACACCAGATGGACTTTCCCCCTGTCAGCAGCGCTGACCCGACGCAGGGCGATCTGGATATTCCGAACAACGGCGGCGACGTACGATGGATGATCGCAATACTCTTCAACCAGGTGAATCCGCGGCGCGTAGCCAAGTCGTGCGCATACACGCCGCCACTCATTGACGCTCGAACCGGTGGTGCTGCGGGAGAACTGGGGGAAGAGAGGGAGGAGCACGACCTGTTCGATCTTCTCCTCCTGAAGCCTTCGCACAGCTTCTTCAGTCAGAGGATGCCAGTAGCGCATGGCAATGACAACCCGGGCATCACCATGGCCGTGCAGCGCCTTTTCAAGCGCCTGCGCCTGCCTGCGTGTAAGCCGGAGGATGGGCGACCTTCCACCCATGTATCTGTAGTACTTCTGCACCTTCGGTGCGCGCGAACGCGAGATCTTGCGGGCAAGTGCCTTGCGGAACAGGAACGCAAGCGGGAGATCGATTATGTCGGGATCGCAAAACAGATTGTAGATGAACGGCTCCACCGAACCGAGAGAATCCGGCCCACCAAGCTGCAGGAGCACGATCGCAGTGCGCAGGTCTCCCTGCCGTGTGCTGCCCTGCTCAGACATGGTACACCCCGCTTTCCTCCTTCACCGCACGGACCAGGGCGCGGGCATTCTCTACGGGGACATCGGGGAGAATCCCGTGACCCAGATTGAACACGTGCCCGCTTCCGCGTCCGAACTTCCGGAGGATGGATGCCACCTCCCTGCGGATGCAGTCGGGTGATGCGTACAAAAACGACGGGTCAAAGTTGCCCTGGAGGGCAACCTGTTCGCCGATCAACTCCCGTACGTCGTGGATGTCAACCGTCCAGTCGAGCCCCACAACATCGGCCCCGATCCCGGCCAATTCTTTCAAGGCGTAGTGCGCGCCTTTGGAGAAGACAATCACGGGAACACCGTCGTGCCGCATCGTCGCGACAATATCCGCAAGGTAGTCAAGGGAGAATTTCCGGTAGTACTCCGGCGCGAGGATGCCTCCCCAGGTGTCGAATATCTGCACCGCTTCTGCCCCGGCGGCAATCTGCGCTTCGAGGTATTCCCGCACAGCAAGTGCCAGCTTCTTGAGCAGTGCCTTGAGCGTGTCCGGTTCGTCCAGCATCATCCGCTTGATGAAGCGAAAATCCTTTGTGCCGCCGCCTTCCACCATGTACGCGGCGAGCGTCCACGGCGCTCCCGAGAACCCGATGAGCGGCACACGGCCGCCGAGGCGGCGCTTGCTCACCTCGATTGCTTCCATGACATATTTCAGATGCTGTTGAGGATCCGGAATGCGAAGGGCATCGATCTGCCCGCGCGAGCGAAGAGGCTCGGGAAACCGTGGCCCTTGTGATTCTTCCATGACCAGCTTCATCCCCATGGCATCCGGGACGACAAGGATGTCGGAAAATATGATCGCGGCATCCACACCGACAATATCCACGGGCTGGAGAGTCACCTCCGCGGCAAGTTCAGGAGTCCGGACCATGGTCAGAAAATCCGTCTTTGACCGGACGGCGCGATACTCGGGAAGATAGCGGCCCGCCTGCCGCATCATCCAGACCGGCGTGCGTTCACACCGCTGGCGCTTGCATGCACGGAGGAAGAGATCATTCATCATAGACAGATTCGTATGTGTATACTCATGCCGGATTCCACAATGCCAGAGCTTCGATCAATCCCTCCCCTGTTGCAGTCCCGGCAATGACATGCACCGGAAATCCGCTCCGCCGTGCTGCATCAGCCGTCGTCCCCCCGATCACAGCGATCACCACGCCTGATTTCACCAGTGAGGTGAGTTCCGGATCAAGGATCCCCGCAAAATGTCCGACTGCGGATGGGCTTGCGAATGTGACGATGTCAACGGCGCGTTCGGCCAGAATCGAACGGACGCGCGCTGCAGAGACCTCATCCGGACCAACCGTCCGGTACACGGTCACCGGCGTCACCACAGCTCCCGCCAGGCGCAGTGCTTCCATAACCTCGTCGCGTCCGATATCCCCGCGGGGAAGCAGATACCGCCGTCCCCTCAAGTCCTGTGCGCGGAAATGCGCGGCAAGCCTGGCGCCGCTGTATGTCGAGGGGACGTGGGCCGGCGTCATACCCGCATGCTCGACATATCGGGCTGTCTTGGGACCGACGGCAAATACCTGCATCCGCCCGGGAAGCGTTCCCCCGGCACCACGCTCAGCGCAACGATTGAGGAAGTACTTTGCCGCGTTGGAACTCGTGAACACTACTCCCGCAAAGTCGGCCAGCCGGTCGATCTGTGCGTCACACGCATCCCACCCCACCGGCGGCAGTATGCGGATCATCGGCACGGTGATCGCAATGCCGCCCCGGGCTTCAATCTGTTCTGCCATTGGACGCGCCTGCGCAGATGGTCGCGTCACGAGGATGCGCACACCACGGAGGTTCATATCAGGTAGGGGCCGGGCCTCTGATCTCGTCCAGAATACTCTCTGCTCCCTGCGCAAGCAGGCGGCGTGCCATGGTGGCGCCGAGTCCTTCTGCTTGTTCCGGTGAACCACTGAGGGAGTCACGAACAACCCGGGTGCCATCGAGCGAGCCAACCAGCGCATCCAGCACCAGCACAGGTTTTCCCTCTGCGTCAACGCCGATACGGCCGTACGTGCCAATCGGTACCTGACATCCCCCCTCAAGCGCGTGAAGCAGGGCCCGCTCCGCGGTCGTCGCCGCGGCGGTCGGGGCGTGATGGAGACCTTCTATGTAGCCGAGCACACGCGTGGCATCCGCACGCACTTCAATTCCCAACGCCCCCTGTCCGACGGCAGGAAGGAGCACCAACGGATCAATCGTTTCGCCGATCCGGTCGGTCCATCCAAGACGCACCACGCCCGCCCGTGCCAGCACCATCCCCTCCCACTCCGAAGCGGCGAGCTTGGCATACCGGGTATGAAGATTGCCACGGATCTCCACAATGCGCAGGTCAGGACGTATGTGCAGCAGCTGGCACCTGCGGCGCAGACTTCCCGTGGCTACCGCTCCCCCGTGAGGGAGATCGGAGAGGGTACGCACTGTGTTCCCCGGCCGCGGGATGAACACATCATGCACATCCTCCCGTTCCGTCACAGCGCCCAGGATCAACCCGTCCGGCAGCCCGGTGGGCAGGTCCTTCAGACTATGCACGGCAAGATCGATGGCCCCTTCGAGCAATGCATGCTCGATTTCCCTCGTAAACAATCCCTTGTCGCCTAAGCTCGACAGTGGTGCATCCATCACCCTGTCGCCCTTCGTCTTGATGACCTTGACCTCAATTCTGAGATCCCCGTGCAGCGCGTGCAGGCGGTCGCGCACCCAATGGGCCTGCCAGAGGGCGAGTTCGCTTCCCCGGCTGCCGATGCGCACCAGATCACTCATCGTGACTGCCCTTTACGCTGATACCGAACAGTTCCCGCAGCACCTTGATGCGTGCCATCGTCTCCGGCCCCCCGCTCCCGTTTTCCGAACCTTCTTTCAGGACACGGAGCGGCTGATGCAGCAGCTTGTTGACGATGCGCCGGGTCACGAGGTCAACCAGCTCGCGATCCTCAGGGTGGAATCGATTGATATTCTTTTCGACTTCCTGCTGACGGACCTGCTCGAAGGCGCTGTTCAGATCCTGAATTGTCGGGGCAACCTCCAGTGACCTGTGCCAGCGAAAGAAGTCCACCAGTTCCTGACGGATGATTGTCGTGACCCGCGGTATCTCCGCGGTGCGCTTGTCCAGGTTCCGGTCGACGATCGTCGTGAGCGCATCAATATCGTACAGGAAGACATTTTCGATTTTGCGTGTGGCGGGGTTGACGTTACGCGGCACTCCGATATCAATGATAAACAGAGGTGTGTTCCCCCGGCGGCGCATCACCGTGTGGATCTCCTCGGGTCCCAGGATGTAGGCCTCACTGTTGACCGACGTGACGACAATATCGACGGTGTGCAACGCGTCGTTGATTTGTTCGTAGTCGATCACGGTTCCGCCCAGTTCCGCGACGAGCGCCTCCGCTTTCGCCCGTGTGCGGTTCGCGACCTTGATGTGATTGACCCCTTTGCCCACGAGGTGTTTGAGCGTCAGTTCACCTGTCTCCCCCGCGCCGATCAGCAGAGCGGATTTTCGCGAGACGTCGGCGAAAATCTTGCTCGCCAGTTCCACCGCGGCGTAACTCACCGATACCGCCCCTTCACAGAGCGACGTTTCGGTGCGGACGCGTTTTCCGACGTGCAGTGTGGCCTGCATGAGCCGATTGAGGATCGGTCCGAGGGTGTGCTGCTCGCCGGCCGACTGGAACGCTTCCTTCACCTGATTGAGGATCTGAATGTCACCGATCACCATCGAATCGATACCAGCGGCGACCTTGAACAGATGGTGGACAGCCGCGCCGGCACGCTTGGTGAAGAAATGCTCCGGCCGGACCTCGCCGGCGGCATTCTTGGTGTCGAGCAGGATGCGCAGAACGCCGTCTTCATCGTCAGCCGGATCACGCAACACACCGTACACCTCCGTGCGGTTGCACGTCGACACAAGCAGGCACTCGCTGAAGCAACGTTCCTTCAACGCCGAGAGCACGTCGTGCGTTTCGTCAACGGACAGACACATCCGTTCGCGCACGTCCACCGATGCAGTGTGATGACTGATGCCGACAGAAAGGAGATTCATCCTGGCCGCACGACCATTCTAATGAAACGTGTGAAAAGTAGTGAGGTACATATTCACCACCATCATGGAAAAGAACACAAAGACGAAACCGACAAGAGATATGATCATGGTTTTCCGCCCCTGCCATCCAAACCTGCGCTTTGCCGTCAGTCCGATCGCATACAGCACCCAGATGGCCATTGTCGCTACGAGCTTTGGATCAAGGTATGAAAACTCCCGGAACACACGCGGCAACCAGAACAGCCCGACCATGATGGCGACCGTAAGGGTTGCGAACCCGAAGATTTCCGCCTTGTGGCTCATCGTTTCAAGCGTCTCCAGATTCGGCAGACGGCTGTACACGACGCCGAATTTGCTCGAACGGATCTCATGATAGAGCATCAGGTACAGCAATCCGTACACCGCCGCCAGCGAAATGCCGGTATACCCCAGCAGGGCGGCGGAGACGTGGAATCCAAGGAGAAGACTGTGCAGGTACTCCGGAATGACCGTGAGGTCCTTGATAAAAAGCGACGACAGCGTCTGGAACAGGAATGCAAGTGTGAGTATGAAAAACCCCGTATTGCGGATATTTGTCCGGAACTCCAGATACAGATAGGCGGTTGTCATCGCCGCCGAAAGCAGCGTCATGATCTCGAAGACGCTCGTGATCGGGGGGTGATCGAATGCCGCCGTGCGCAGGCCGAGGTAAGCCAGATGCAACAGGAGCACGCCGATGATGTACGGCCGCTTGAGCCGCTCAAGACCGGGGGCATTCCGGAAAAAGGTGATCCCGTAAACCGCGACAAGGCCTGCATAGAGGAGCGGAAGCGCGAGAACGAGGCTATCAACGAGGATTTTCGTCGCCATAGACACTTAATATACATATCTTCGATATGAAATGGAACCGCCGCTTATTCCTCGAGCGTACCAAGATCTTTGGGTTCCTGGCCCAACGCCCGGGCGCGCAGCACACGGCGCATAATCTTCCCGCTTCGTGTCTTGGGAAGACTGTCGACGAACGTGATGCTGTCGGGTTTCGCGATGGGACCCATTTCATGGGCGACGTGGGCCCGCAGTTCCTCGACAAGCTTCTCGCTACCCTGAAAGCCTGCCCTGAGTATGACGTAGGTGTGGATGGCATTTCCCTTCACATCGTGCGGCAATCCGATCGCCGCAGCCTCGGCAACGGCCGGATGGCTGACGAGGGCGCTCTCAATCTCCGCCGTCCCCAGACGGTATCCCGATACCTTGAGCACATCATCCACCCGACCGATGACCCAGTAGTATCCGTCCTCGTCCTTCCGCGCGGAATCGCCGGTCATGTACAGCCCCGGGTACTTACTCCAGTACTGCTTCACATAACGATCCGGGTCGTTGTAGATCGTCCGCATCATCGCCGGCCAGGGTTTCTTGATCACCAAGTACCCCTCTTCGTTGACCCCCACCGGTTTCCCGTTTTCGTCGACAATGTCCATTTCCACGCCGGGGAAGGGTTTTCCCCCCGATCCGGGCTTGAGTGGAACAGAAGGCATGGGTGTGATCATGAACATACCCGTCTCGGTCTGCCACCAGGTATCCATGATCGGACACCGGCCTTTGCCGATCACCCTGTGGTACCATCTCCATGCCTCGGGGTTGATCGGCTCGCCGACGGATCCCAGCAAGCGAAGAGACGACAGGTCATGCCTGGCGGGCCATGCCTCGCCGAAACGCATTAACCCCCGGATGGCCGTCGGAGCAGTGTAAAGTATATTGATGCCGTACTTTTCAACCATCTGCCACCAGCGGTTGGGATACGGATAGGTCGGCGGACCCTCGTACATGAATGATGTGGCCCCGTTGAGAAGCGGCCCGTAGACGATATAGCTGTGACCGGTGATCCACCCGGGATCCGCGGCGCACCAGTACCGGTCCTCTTCATGGATGTCGAAAACGTACTTCAACGTGGTGTACGTACCCACCATGTAGCCGCCATGAGTGTGCACGATGGCTTTGGGTTTTCCAGTGGTACCCGATGTGTAGAGGATGAACAGCGGATCTTCCGCATCCATTTCTTCGATCTGGCACGCGCTGCCGGCGATCGGCAAGACCATCAGCTCGTGGTACCACATGTCACGGCCCGATTCCATGTTCACCGGTTCGCCGGTGTGTTTCACGACCAGCACGCTCTGCACGGTCGCCGCCCGCTGCAGAGCCTCGTCGGCAATGGCTTTGAGCGGAACGATCTTCCCGCGCTGGTATCCGCCGTCGGCGACAATGAGTACCTTTGACTGACTGTCCTCCAGACGTTCATGCAGCGCCTCCACAGTGAATCCGCCGTACACAACGGAATGGATTGCCCCAAGACGCGCGCACGCAAGCATGCCGATGACCAGCTCCGGGATCCGTCCCATGTACAGCGTGACCCGGTCCCCCTTCTGGACGCCAAGACTGCGGAGGACGTTTGCAAACCGGCACGTCTCGCGACGCAGCGCGAAATACGAAAACGATCGGAACTCCCCCTTCTCACCTTCCCACATGAGCGCCAGCTTGTTGCGCCGCGAAGTCTCTGCGTGCCGGTCCAGACAATTGTACACGATGTTGGTTTTCCCCCCGACAAACCATTTGTAGAACGGTTTGTCCCGCTCGTCCAGCACACGATCCCAGTGGGAGAACCAGTGCAGTTCATTGGCCTCCGCGGCCCAGAACCCCTCGAGATCACGTTGCGCCCTCCCGGCAAGCTCGTCCCAATCGCGCACCGTCGCCCGGCGGAGTGTCTCGTCGGACGGTGGATAGAGTTCAGCGGACAGCGGTTTGTCTGGCATGTGTGGCTCCGCAATGATGAGATGGGGTCTGGAAACCTACGCTACATTAACAGAGAAAAACTCTCTGTCGTTCCTGTTACCCGCACCATGGGCTCGACACTGGCGTGATCTGCCTCAACCTCCAGCACCGCCTGAAAAAAGCGTTGTTGCATTCCGGGGGGAAGGGTGAACGCCGCCTCCAGAATTGGCTTCCAGTCTTCCGATCGGCCGCTGCCGAGATTCACGATCTGCTCAATCATGTGCTCCTCGGCAAGCGGCGACAACGCAGCCAGAATGGATTCCGCGATCTTCTTTTCCCTTGTCAGAAGACGCTCCAAAGCCTTCACATCGATGCGCTTCGCCGATGTGGCATGACGGCCATGGTCAGCATTACTCCGCGCCGATCGCTGTGACGCCGGCTCGGTACCCATGCGCTGTTGCACTCTATCGTCCAGCACAGATGCGGTAACCCGCCATGTCGTCGTCTTGCCCAATTTGAGCACAAACTCAAGCAGGGCGCGGAGCCTGAACTCCACACGCCGCAGGAGATCCTTTTTGCCGAGAACCGCCGTACCGAATTCGGCTGAGAGAACTACTCCCCCGAGGCGAAGCCGGTTGACGATCTGCTCATGCACGCATCGCAGCCGCAGGGACTCGGCTTTGTTCAGAAGGAGCAGCCCGTTTTTGCTGACACTGAATCTATCCGGATTGAGCTCGCTCAGGAAAAAGCGGAGACCCGAATGATCCACGGCAAACATCGTTGCGCTCTGGTCCATGCCCCGTTCATCGATGACGAACGGTTGCCGACTCGGTGAATCGCTCAACGGTATGAGGGAGACCGCGTGTAGATAGGCGTCCTGATCCTCGAACGGATACTGTTTCCGATGGACCTCCGGCGCGGGCGCCGATGGTATGGTAATCCGTGGAACGGTCGGTGGCGGCATAGCCGCGGGCGGCATGGCTGAGGGCGGCATAGCCGCAGGCGGCACAGCCGCGGGCGGCATGGCTGAGGGCGGCATGGCTGCGGGCGGCACAGCCGCGGGCGGCATGGCTGCGGGCGGCATGGCTGAGGGCGGCATAGCCGCAGGCGGCACAGCCGCGGGCGGCATGGCTGCGGGCGGCATGGCTGCTCGCGGTACGCCCGGAGGAGAAGGCACTGCTGCTTGTGGCACAGCCGGAGGAGAAGGCACCGTCGCTCTTGGCACAGCTGGGGCCGCAGGCACTGTCGCTTGTGGCACAGGCGCAGGAGAAGGGACAGCCACTCGGGGCACAGCCGCAGGCGGCATGGCCGCGGTCGGCATGGCCGCAGGCGGCATGGCCGCGGTCGGCTGACCGCAGGCGGGACTGCCGCAGGCGGGACTGCCGCGGGCGGGACTGCTGTGCGTGACACAGTTGGGGCCGGCATTGCCGGGGCCGGCATTGCCAGGGTTGGCGTAGCCCGGAGTGGCGTAGCCGCGGGAGGTGTGCCCGCGGGAGGTGTGCCCGCGGGAGGTGTGTCGCGGGAGGTGCAGTTGACGGAGGTGTAGTTGACGGAGCTGACGGCTTCGTCGCCGCAAGTGGCGATCCCGCGGGAGACGAAGCCACATGAGGCGCAGCGCCTCCCGGCAAGACCGCTGGAGGTTGAACAGCCAGCCCGATCTGGCTGGTAATCGGGGGCTCTCCCACGACAGGAATCTCAGGCAGGGCTTCGGGAAGAGGGTACTTCTCAAGAAATTCCTGGAGGGCATCGACAGCCCCACCAAGAACGACCGGAACATCTTTCTCCCCGAAGCGCGACAGGGCCCTTTGAATCCTCTCATTCCTCGCGACACGAAGCATCAAATCGGCCAGAGCCGCGGCCCCCGATCTCTCTTTCATTGGTTCCCTCCTCCGTTTCTGCGCATCTCAAGGCTTCACAATAGGCGAAGATACGCATTGCCAGGAACAACATCAAACTTGCGGTTCGAGTCGACTTTTGGTAGGTTTAGGTGCTGATTTGACTCTTTCACACAATGTACGGCATCATACTTGTGAGCACCAGGCCGCCAAGAACCCTTCCTGACAGCGAACTTATACGTGTCGCCCGGGAGGGCGATAATACAGCCTTCACCGAGCTTGTAAGGCGGTATGAAGACACCGTGTACCGTTTCTCATATAAGATCTGCCGGGATTCCGACAAAGCGGCTGAGACTCTTCAGGACACGTTTATCAACGTTTTCAGAAAACTTGGGAGCTTTGACGGGAAATCCAAGTTCACTACCTGGTTGTATGCTATCGTCACCAACAATTGCCTGATGAAGCACCGGAAACGCAAAGGAGAATTGTTGGAAGAATCGCTCGAGGAGTATGATCATGCGGCCGCGCATTTCAAACACGGCCATTCAAAGGAGCTTGCCAGCGTCCAGCAGACGCCGGCAGAGATCGTCATCAGCAAGGAGATGCGTGAGATACTAGACCAGGCCATACTGCGTTTGCCGAAAGACTACCGGGTGGTTTTTGTGATGCGGGATATTGAGGGGGAATCGAACGAAGACACGGCGCGCGCGCTGGGCCTGTCTGTGGAGGCAACGAAATCGCGTCTCCGCCGCGCTCGCGCGTTCCTTCGGGAACAGCTTGCGCCGTATGTAGAGTCGCCGACGAGGATGGCATCATGAAGTGCGATGAAGTGTACCTGCACATCTGTGACAGCCTGGATGAAGACCTGGCATCGCCACACTGCGTGGCGATAAAGAAGCACCTGGCGAAATGCCCGGATTGCCAGACCTATCTCAGCACATTGAAGTACACCATTGCGCTGTACCGGGCGGTGCCTGAGCCCCGCCTTCCTGCCAGAGCACACAAAGAGCTCTTCAAAACCATTTCCAGCCTGACGGTCGAAGCGGCAGAGGCCTGCCGCCCGCACAGGAAAGCTCGAAAAAGGTAGCCACGCATGGTTTCGCTTCTTCTCTATCTGGTCGGAGGTATCGCGCTCCTCATTCTCATTGCACAGATCGCCTTCACGGTGGGTGCGCGCAAGCAGATCGGCCGGGAAGTGGGAAACCTACGGGGCGTTCTGGGAGAGGCGGTGCGGACCGGCGTCACGATCGTCGCCTATTTCTATTCGCCGACCTGCAAGATCTGCCGTACTCAAACGCCGATCATAGACAGACTGGCCGCCGAATACGACAACATCTTCAGTATCGATGTCACCGAAGAATTCGAAATGGCACGGGCGCTCGGGATTCACACGACGCCGACAATTGTCATATTCGAAGGGGGTGAAATCCGCGACCTCCTGGTGGGCCCCAGGAGCGAAGAAATGCTGCGCGAGGCGTTGTTTTAGGTTTCAGAGTTGCTTTGCCAATTTGCTTTTCCTCCAGCCGTACGCAAAATATACCCCCAATCCCAGCGCCAGCCAGATCCCGAACCGCACCCAGGTTATCCACGGGAGCCCTGCCATCAGGTAAAGACAACTCGCTATGCCAAGAATGGGAACGACGGGCACCCAGGGAGTCCGGAAGGCACGCGCACGATCGGGATCTTTGTACCGGAGCACAATGACTCCCACGCAGACCAGCACAAAGGCAAACAGAGTGCCGATATTCGTGAGTTCGACGATCTCGTTGATGTTGGCGACTGCCGAAACGCAGGCCACGGCAACACCGGTCCACAGAGTAGTCACATGCGGAGTCCGGTATTTGGGATGCACCTTCGCAAAGTACTCGGGAAGAAGTCCATCGCGCGACATCGAGAAAAATATCCTGGGCTGACCGTACTGGAACACCAGCAGCACGGCACTCATGGACACAACCGCTCCGACGGCAACAATGCCAGCGGAGACATCGGCGTGAACATACGCAAACGCTGCCGCCAGCGGATCCGCAACGCCCAGCTGATTCCAGGGGACCATGCCCGTCAGGACCATGGCCACCGCGATATAGATAACCGTGCAGATGACCAGGGAACCGATGATACCGATGGGGAGGTCACGCGAGGGCCGCTTGCATTCCTCCGCAGCCGTGGATATGGCATCGAAGCCGATGTACGCGAAGAAGATCAGGCTTGCACCCACCCAGACACCGGAGAATCCGTTCGGCATGAACGGTGACCAGTTCTCGGGTTTGACGTACTGGGCACCCGCATAGACAAAGAAACCGAGAATGAGGAGTTTGATGCCGACCATCACATTGTTGACGCGCGCGGATTCTTTGACACCCACGATGAGCAGCCACGTGATGACGGCAACGATCCCGACCGCCAGGAAATTGAAGATAATGGGAATTCCTGCTATTACGGGCCGGGTGACCCAGGCTTCGTGGGCAAGGAGAACAGCGGGGTCCACACTCTTCCCTGCCTGGGCGACCATATCAGCCGCTTGGGCGGCGGAGCGGAAGTCGACGGCAAGCCAGGCGGGAATGTGCCATCCCAGGCCGGCGCAGAGCTGGTGAAAATAGGCTGCCCACGCGATCGCCACCGCCACATTCCCCACGGCATACTCAATAATGAGATCCCAGCCGATGATCCACGCCACGATCTCGCCGAGGGTGGCATAGGAGTAGGTGTACGCACTTCCGGAGATCGGAACAAGCGAGGCGAATTCTGCATAGCACAATCCGCAGAATGCACACGCCACCGCCGTAAAAATAAACGAGACGACGATCGCCGGCCCGGCCCCCGGACGCATGAGGTCGCCGGCCACCGCCGTGCCGATCGTCGCAAAAATGCCGGCACCGATGATCGCCCCGATACCAAGCATGACAACATCGAATGCCCCGAGGACCCGTTTCAACTGGTGCTGTGCCCCGGCGGCATCTGCAAGAATGCGGTCCAGGCTTTTCGTCCGGAACAGTCGTTGTAGCATCAGAACGTTTCCAGTGAATTGATGGACAACCGGGAAGTCGTGCTTGTTGCCAGGTCCTTGCCGCACCCGCTCAGGAAAACCGGTACTTGCGGTATGTGCTGATGCCTTCTTTGAGCACGACCTTGAAGAAGCCCGTCACCGGGACTGCAAGCAGCATCCCGAGTATCCCGAAGAGCCCGCCGCCGACCATGATAGCAATCAGCACAAGCACGGGATGCAGCTCGACAGATGTCGCCAGAACGAGCGGTTGGACGACAAAGTCGTCTATGAGCTTCAGGATGACGAATGCGATGACCACGGTGAGCGCGCTTCCCAGATTGCCACTGCCGAGAACCGCAACAATGGCAGCAGGGATCATGCCGGCAATCGGGCCGACGTAGGGAATCAGGTTCGCCAGGCCGGCGAATACACCGAGGAACACAAAGTAATTCACACCGAGGATCCAGAGGGCAATGATGGAGAGGATGCCGAACGTGAGGGCATCCACAAACTGGCCGCGCAGGTAGTTTCCCAACTGGACGTCCATTTTGTACAGAAGGTCCAGCACGAATTCGAAGTAACGGTTCGGCACCATGCTCACAATGTTCTTCTTCATATCACGTCCGTCCTTCAGGAAGAAGAACATCATAAAGGGGATGGTCACGACGGAGATGACGATACCAAGCGCATCGTTCACCACAAACTCAAACACGGCTTCGCCAAGCGTGCGCCTGAATTCATGGATTCTCGCACCCAGATCAAAATCATCCAGCCCCAGGAATGACAACCGTTCTCGTACAGCCTGCTGGATTGTTTCGATGGCGGACGCCGCAGCCTGGGTCGTTGGGCCCGATTGGAGGGCCCGGACCTGCTCGGCAAACACGGGAATGAACAGGACTGCAGTAGCACCAATGATCACCCCGAGGCCCAGCATGACCAGCAGAGTGGCGGCCCAGCGTGGCGCACCGCGTGCCTCAACCGCCGTGACAATGGGATCCAGGATATAGGCCAGCAGGAGAGCGATGATGACCACCTGCGCGGCATGACCCACGAAGAGCAAAACAATTGCCGCGACCGCGGCGATCAGCAGCGGTGCCAGTTCCCAGAAAGGACGCGTTTTGGGGAAGGTCATTGCCGGTCTGCTTTTTGTTCTGCGCTGCGCACGCGCCGAAGCTCTTCGCTCAGGGTCTGCATCTGCTGGTTCGCTTTCCGCAACCGGTCACCGATGATCTTTGCCACGCGCACGACCAGCTTGACGCCGAACCGGGGATCACGCTCGATGAGCGAAAACAAATCGGATTGGAAGAAACCCAGGATCACGCAGTGGGTCCGCGCGATGACAGTCGCGGAACGGGGGGTCTCGTCAAGAAGCGATACTTCACCGAAAAAATCGCCGTCGACAAGCTCCGACAGATGGATATTGCCCGGTTCCGACATCACGGCAGCTCTCCCCTGTTGCATGATGTACATCCCGAGGCCGGGCTCGTCCTGGCGGATGATCACTTCATCGGGAACGTATTCCCGCCGGTGGAGGACGCGGGCAACCGCTGCAAACTCGCGTTTGGAGAGACCTTGGAAAATCGGAATCTTTTCAAGCACGGTCAGCAAGTCTTCGGCTTCCCCGGTCTTGCGGCGATAGCCGAAGACACGTGCACGGATGTCGGTCATGCGCACTCCACAGGTGGTAATTCCAGTGGGCGTAATATACTTGTTTCGAAGTGAAAAATCACGCCACCGATCGTGCCGCCAATGCACTCGCGCCGTGACGCTCAACTATCCTGCGCAGCTCTTCGATGCGAATCGGCTTGCTGATGTAGTCATCCATTCCGGACTGGAGGCACCGCTCCCGATCTCCATACATCGCATTTGCGGTCATCGCAATTATTCGCGGCCGGGCATCGGGAAGCGCACCGCTGACAATCCTCCGGGTGGCCTCAAAACCGTCCATTACGGGCATCTGCACATCCATGAGGATCAGATCGTACGGCCGTTGTGCGAGGGCATCGAGGACCTCCTGGCCGTCCGCCACACAGTCGGCACGGTAACCCATCTTTCTGAGAATGGCAAGCGCCAGCGCCTGATTGACCGGGTTGTCTTCGGCGACAAGAATACGCAACGGTATACGGCTCGCCAATGACTTGTCCAGTACCGTGTCGTGGGAATTCCGCGGCGGGTGCATTACGCGCAAACCCAGGATTGCCCCCATAACCTTTTCGAGAGCCCCGCGTTTGATAGGTTTGTGCAGATGTCCATCAAAGAACGCCGAGACCTCATCCACGCGCGAGGTGAGCGACGAGGGCGGCGCCAGCAACAGTTGAGGCAGCCTATCACAAGATGGGATCGCCTTGGCTTGCCGTGCGAATTCCACTCCGTCCATTTCCGGCATGAGAAGATCCACGAGCACCAGATCGAACTTCTCTGTGCCCCGGAGGGCGTCCAGGGCCGTCCGCGCACTCGTCGTCACGCGTGGTATCATGCCGAGCTGCTCGCACAGAGCGCCAAGAGCCCGGGACTGCGTGGCATTATCATCCACGATCAGAACTCTGGATCCCCGGCGCTTGTCCGGCCCGCCGGCGTGCGATGGCAACCGCATGGTCTCGACACCTACACGCAACGAAATGGTGAATGTCGAACCCCTCTGGTCTTCGCTCTCAACTTCAATCGTCCCGCCCATCAACTCGACCAGCCGCTTCGAGATCGCCAGCCCCAGCCCTGTACCCCCGAACTTTCTCGTGATGGAGAGATCACCCTGGCTGAACGGTTGAAACAACCTCCCGAGACTCTCCTGGGAAATGCCGATGCCGGTATCGCGCACGTGTATCTGTAGATCCACAAGCTCTCCGGACAGGGGCCGGGCGGATGCAGTGACACAGATCTCCCCGGTGTGAGTGAACTTCACAGCATTGCCGATCACGTTGACGAGCACCTGACGCAACCGTGTGACGTCTCCGACAAGTATGTCCGGAACAGAGGGGTCGATCATTCCGATCAGTTCGACACTCTTCTCGGCCGCCCGGGAAGCAAACAATTCCAACGACTCCTCAACGCACGATGTCAATGAGAAGGGCTGCTGCTCCAGTTCAATGCGGCCGGATTCGATTTTTGAAAAGTCCAGGATGTCATTCAGGATTGCGAGAAGTGCTTCTCCGCTGCGGCGGACCGTCTCGGCAAATTCCCGCTGCTCGGGCGTCAGAGGAGTCTCCAGGAGAAGACTGGTCATCCCGATGACACCGTTCATGGGTGTCCTGATTTCGTGGCTCATGACGGCAAGAAAACTGGCTTTTGCGCGGCTCGCTTCTTCGGCAGCTTCCTTGGCAATGCGCAGCTGTTCCGCGTGCCGGCGAAGCTCTTCTTCAGCACGGTGTTTTTCTGAGAAGTCACGGAAAATGCCGAATGTGCCGGTCAGCTCACCCTTCCCGTCAAATTGAGGAGTTGCCGTGATCAGAATCATCCGCGTCTGACCGTCCGGACGGCAGATCTCGATCGGATAACTCCCCTTGACCCCCTTCCGCCTCACCTCGGTTTGTGTCTTCACTTTCGCAAATGTCTCGGGAGTAGTGAAATCGCTGAGCGACCGACCGACAAGTTCGCCTGGGCCGACACCGAAGATCGATTCTGCAGTGGGATTGGCGAACGTAAAACGCTCTCCGAGGTCGGCAAACACAATCCCTTCCCCGGTATTTTCTATCAGCATGCGATAAAGCTGTTCACTGTCCCTGAGCTTCCTGTCCATCTTGTGCCGGTAGATCGCCATCTCTACCGTGGCAACAAGTTCCCGTTCGTCAAACGGCTTGAGAACATATCCAAACGGGCCTATCTCTGTGGCCCTGCGGAGAGTTTCCTTGTCCGAATAGGACGTCACGAAGACCACCGGAATGTCGGCTTCGGCACGAATCTGCGCGGCCGAGGTAATGCCGTCGAATTCGCCGTCCATCCCGATGTCCATGAGTACAAGGTCGGGCTTCTGCTCCAGGGAAACACGCACCGCGTCCACACCCCGGCCTACATTCCCCACGACCCGGTATCCGAGCGCCTGCATGCGCCGGGCAAGATCCGCGGCGACGATGCGCTCGTCATCGGCAATCACAATCCGCAACTCTTCTTTTGCAGTTTCTGTGCCCATACATCGCACACGGGTTACAAGAGCCATACCAAGTCCTGAAATGGCCCGCAGAGATGAGAAAGCGCAAAAACGTGCTCCAGGTGAGGAAAACGGGCCCGGGAAAGCGTTGAGAGAGGGTTAGCGGAGGGAAGATTGAAGAATTTTTACGAATTCCGAGCGCACTGCGGGATCCCCGCAGTGAACCACTCCGGCAAGATACCTGCCGACACAGAGGAGGGCCATTTCGCCCTGATGTACGTCGCGAATCGTGCGGAGGCTGTCGACAGAAACCGGACTATGATTTACTTCGGTAAGGGCGGCAAGCATCGCGCGAGCACCTGACTCAGAATCAGCCGGGATGACAAAGACCTCAAAGAGGCCCCCTTCGCGATACTGAGCGACATATGCCCCTCTGAGGAACGAATACCCGAGGAAGCTCTCCGCAACGTATTGCTCCGAATTCGGCACGCGGTTTCTTGACGGCAGTAACCCTAGCACGCCCGGCCAGGAGGTCGGCCCCCTTAGAGCACCCGCCACTGCGCGCGCCACTTTGAGCAACGACTGCTGAACCGTATCACCAACATCATTCGATGATAGCTTCACATAATACTCTCCCGCAAGGAAATTGACGATCCCCTCTTCTGCATATCCCTGCGTCCCGATATCCAGAAAATGGTTTTCGGGCGACCGTTCCTGCGAATACATGCCGAAGGCATCCTCCGGAGTCTTGTGTCTATAGACCTCCGCCCGGATTTCAGCGCTGCCGGCACAGCGGTAGTACGCGATGTGGAGATCCATAAACCGGTAAATCACAAATACCTCGGCCGCCCCATCGATGAATTCCCAGAGATTGGAGGCATCATACACCATCGCCTCAGTCGTGAGCACGAATCCTGGAATTTCCGGAAAGACAACCGGCACGCCTCCGGCGGCGGCACACGGTCGGCCGGCGGCGTGGGGGGCAAGACCCAGGAGTGCAATGAGCAAAGATGCGGTGATCAACCTAAGCAAGGAATTCCTCCGGAATGGATCCCACCCGCTGGACATCGGCGATTCGTTCGGCAACATCAAAGCCCTTCACACAGGACGCCGTGCACGAACCGCAGGACCCGCATTGTGTTGCCGCTCGCGGAAGGGTGTTGAGCAGCTCCCGCGCCATGGCAAGATCCCGATACCCGTACGTGTACATGTAGGCGCGCATGAACCCCGGGATTGGAAGGCGGCGCGGGCACCCCTCAACGCACGTGCCGCAATTGTCGCAGTAGAGTCCGCCTTCTGACGGCCCGTACGCTATCGAGGCCCTCTCTGCTTCGGTGAGCACAAGATCCTGATTGACCCGCGCGTTCGCCTCAAGCATTTCGTACGAAGTGATGCCGGGAATTGCCGTTGTCACGTATGGATTCTGCAGCGCCCATTTCAGGGCGGCGACGCAGTTGATGGGTCGTTCCCGGGATTTGTCGTAGAAGGCCCCTGCCATGGTTTTCATTGCGACAACGCCGATGCCGGCTTTGCCCGCCCGCTCAATGGCTTTCTGAACAGCGTCCCGATGACCCTGGCGGAAATTGATTGAGGTAAGCACAACATCGATTACACCGCTCTCCACGGCGGCGTCAAGCACCTCGGGTTCGTTCTCGTGGGTCGACACACCGATGCATCGGGTCCGCCCCGAACTTTTGGCAGTCTGCAGTGCTTCAAGCATCGTTGGGTTCAGCACCTCTTCCCGCGACGAAACGCCGTGGAGGTACAGGATATCCACAGAGACGAGCTGCAGCCTGTGGAGGCTGAGATCCACCTTCCAGAGCCAGCGCCCGACAGTGCCCTTGCCTTCTCCCCCCTCAGCCGGGACCTTCGTGGCGATGACGAACGCGTCACGACTGTATTCTTTCAGCACGTTGCCGAGCATCTCTTCGTTGCGGCCTCTCATGTAGCCGTGGGCGGTATCCAGGTGCACCATGCCCGCGGCCAGGGCCGAACGGACGAGGCCCGGGCTATCGGAGCGCATGACCCCCATGCTCACCACCGGCAGCTCAATTCCGGTGGCGCCAAGTTTTCTCTTGATGAGCGGCTTCGCCACCGCCTGAGTATCTTCTCTGCTCGGAGTAGCCCTGGCGGGCAACCCGGCTGATAGCAGCGCACCGGAAGCGCCGATGACGGATGACCTGAGAAACGCACGGCGGGAAGTCGTATTCATGGGACAATCTCACAAGGTGAAGGGTGATGAACACATCGTTGGTTTCAGACAAGCGGGGGAGACATTTTCACGTCGGGACCGAGACGCCGGCGGAACATCTCGATGATGCCTCCAAGGCCCAGGAGCAGCCCGGCAATAATCACAAGGACGCCAAGATAGGGCACGAAGGTGAGCACCTGCACGAGGATGATGCCCGCCACGGCAGCGAGCATGAGGCGCCCTGTGCTTGCAGGCATGAATACTCTCTGGCCCACCACGACGCCGAGAACCATTTGCGAAAGGTAGAGACACCAAAGGTACAATGTCAGGAGGAACAACCCGAGCGGCAGGCCGACAATCGTCGCGCACACCGCCAACACGATCAGGGGGGTGACCAGGAGCCCTACGACTCCCCAGAGGAGGCACCACCATGGATGCTGCCACACAGCCCGTCCCACATCCCCCACAGCAACAGGAGTCACCAGAATCAGAACGATGGCAGAGATGATCAGACTGAGCGCCCAGATAATCTTGAGCCAGAAGCGGAACGGAGAGAGACCCAGGATAAAGCCGCGGGTGTCGGGTTTCCTGGTGGTAATCTCCACGGTGCCGTCAACCGTGCCGGGGTCGATCTGCGTGCGCTCGGGATTCCCGACGGCCGCCTGCAAGTCTCCCTGGATTCGTGCACCCTGAATCGCCATGATGCCGCCGCCGGCAAATTTCACGTCCCCGCCGACAAAGCCGCTCACTTGCGCATCCCCTCCGGTCAGCATGACATCACGCTGCACCGATCCCTCCAGATGGATTTCCCCCCCTGCAGCAAGAAGGCCGCCGCCGACTTCGGCGTCCTTCGTGAGATGGAGGTTTCCGCCGGCGATAGTGATGTTCTTGCCGACGGAACCGCTGCACTCGATGTTCCCACCCGCTGCACGCACATCATCGGTCACGGTGCCGCTGATGCGTACCGTCCCCCCCGCGGCAAGTACGTCGCCATTGATGGTGCCTTCAATGCGTACCGTGCCGCCCGCCGCATAGACGTCACCATTGACCGTCCCGAGAATAAGCACCTCATCGCCGGAGGCAAAATACCACCCCTCGTGCACTTCTCCGGCTGACAGGACAACGCGGCGTCCCGCACCGTCGTTGCCACTGCCGGAGTCGTTGCACCCGCCGGCAATGATCAGCATGAGTGCCATCGGGAGAAGCCTCTGCAGAACAGCGTTCATCGATCGCATACGATTATCGGGGGATGTACAAATGGCGCTTGATCTTTTGCGTCGGGGTCTTCTGGAACGGTTCCGACTGTTCGATGATCTTGTGGATGCGCGAATACAGCGGGACACGCTCGTTGATTTGCCGTTGAAGTTCGGTCAGCTTGTCATTGATCATCTTGCGGAAGTCCGTCTCGCTCAGGGAGTGCAGGACTTTCTGGAGTTTCTCATAGTCGAGGTGAACGAGAGCGACCAGACGGTTCTGGTGTTCGTACACAACAGATTCACGCACCGTATCGAATTCGTTGATGATCGATTCCAGCTCTTCAGGATAGATGTTCTTCCCGCTCGGTCCGAGAATCATGTTCTTGGAACGGCCCTTGATGAATAGGTACCCATCGGCCTGCATCGTGCCGAGGTCGCCGGTCCTCAGCCACCCGTCATCCGTAAACACTTCACGCGTTCGTTCCGGGTCTTTGTAGTACCCGCGCATGACCGTGGGCCCCTTCACCTGGATTTCCCCTTCGCCCGTTTCCGGTTTGGGATCAGCAATGCGAATCTGCGTCCCCGGAAGCGCCGGGCCTGTGGAACGATACCGTGTGTGCGAGGGATGCGTACCCGCGATGAGCGGCGCCGTTTCGGTCAGTCCATAACCAATGGCATAGGGAAATCTGGCTTCCCGCAGGAAGAGCTCGACATCCGGTGCCAGCGGCGCACCGCCGATGGCGAAGATGCGGAGCCTGCCCCCGAACGTCTGCAGGAGCTTCTTGCCGGCAATGCGGTGGAGCGCCTTGCGGCCCAGCACTGTACCGTGCACCTTCCGCAGAAGGGGCGTCTTGGTGAGCTCCTGATAGATCTTGCCCTTGTAGATCTTTTCAATAATGAGCGGAACCGACAGCATGACGGTCGGCCGCACTTTTTCGAGCGCCGGCAGGAGGACGGCCGCGGTGGGCGGCTTCTGCATGTAATAGACGGAGGCACCAACCATCAACGGCGTCGCCAGACCGAGCGTGCACTCGTACGTGTGTGACAGGGGCAGGACCGACAGAAGTCTGTCTTCCGCCACAAGAGGCACGATCTTCAACAACGCAATGGCATCAGAAACGATGTTCCCGTGCGTGAGCATCACACCCTTTGAATGCCCCGTTGTGCCCGATGTGTAGACGATCACTGCCAGGTCGTCCGCAGCAGGGACACACGCCGGCGGGATGGATCCGGCCTCATCGAGGAGAACGGTCGGCCGGCCTCCCGGCGAGGACGCAAGCGCGGTGGCTGGTGTTCCGGGAGCAACACTCGTGAAATCATCCAGCAGAACTACCGGGCCCGTTTCCCGGGGGGCGATCTCCAGCAGCTTCTCATACAATCGGGATGACACAAAGACCGCGCGCACCTCCGCATGACAGATGATACGCCCGACATCGGCTGCCGGGAAGTCCGGGAGTACCGGTACCGCCACCGCTCCCATCTGGGTGATCCCGAAATACGTGATCCCCCACTGAGGGGAATTCTCGCCCAGGATGGCAACGCGGTCTCCCTGCCGAACCCCGAGAGAGGTGAGATACGCAGAGATCTTGCGTGACTGGCGGAGAATGAAGTCGTAGGAATAGCTCTCGCCCTCGATTGTGGCCAGGGCAGGCCGGGCCGGAAACTTCTGCGCTGTCTGCTCAATCAACGTGCGCAGAGTGCCGGACATGTTGTTGGAAAGGGAAGTAGGCATGTTCATAAGATACCAAGATATCGAAAAATGGTCAAGCGGCTTGCGACGGAAAGGTACGATTTCCCGGTCAAAAAAACCTACGAAAATGGGCCGGGCAAGCCGGGCGCACCGGGCCTATGCAGTCACTTGTGGTGTATTCGGATTGGCGAACGCTACCCGAACCTCCCCGTCACGTAGTCCTCAGTCTGTTTTTTCGCCGGTGAAGTGAAGATTTTCCGGGTCTCGTCGAATTCTATGAGTGCACCCATGTAGAAGAATGCGGTGAAGTCGCTCACCCGAGCCGCCTGTTGCATGTTGTGGGTGACGATGACAATCGTGTAGTTCTTCTTCAGTTCATAGATCAGCTCTTCGATCTTTGCCGTGGCAATCGGGTCGAGGGCGCTTGCCGGTTCATCCATCAACAGCACTTCCGGATCAACCGCAAGGGCTCGAGCGATGCAGAGACGCTGCTGTTGCCCTCCGGACAGCGCAAACGCGCTCATCGTGAGATCGTCCTTCACTTCTTCCCAAAGCGCCGCCCTCTTCAATGTCCCCTCGACGATCTCCTCCAGCCGGCGTCGGTCCCGAATGCCGTTGATTCTGGGACCGTATGCCACGTTGTCGAAAATCGACTTCGGGAAAGGATTGGACTTCTGGAATATCATGCCGACGTGCTTCCGGAGTTCCACCACGTCAACACTCCGGTCATACACGTTGATATCATCCACCATGACACGGCCTTCAATGCTCACATCGCTGATGAGGTCGTTCATGCGATTCAAGGTCCGGAGGAATGTCGACTTTCCACATCCTGACGGTCCGATGAGCGCCGTCACTCTGTGTGCGGGCATGTCAAATGTGATGTCGTGCAGCGCCTGTTTGGGACCATAGGAGAGGTTCAGATTGCGAACGGAGATCTTGTGTGACTCCCGGTCGGCGGGAATGTGCATGGCGGCTCCCTACCCTATCTTCCGGGTTCGTATGCGGGCCCGGAGGAATATTGCTGAGAAGTTGAGAAGAAATGTCAGGAGAAGCAGAACCAGTGTTGTCGCGTACTGAATTCCCTGCGTGGCATCGACATTCGTGGATTGGGTTGACATGATATACACATGGTAGCCCAACTCCATGAACTGATCCGATAACGCGCCGGGAAGTCGGGGGAGAAAATAGGCAGCTCCGGTGAAGAGAATCGGGGCTACTTCCCCCGCTCCCCTGCTCACTGCAAGTACACCTCCCGTCAGGATGCCGGTGATGGAGTTCGGCAGGACGACGTGCCAGATGGTTTGCCACTTGGTGGCACCCAGAGCCAGACTTGCCGCCCGCAACTCCTGCGGCACCGTGCGGATTGCCTCCTCCACTGACACGATGACCACGGGTAACGTCAGCAGGGCCATGGTCATGCTTGCCCAGAGCAATCCGGGTTGGGCCCACTTCATTACCGTGCCGCCGCTGACAATGTTGTCTATCCCCCCGCCCACAAACTGCACGAAGAACCCGAGACCGAAGAGCCCGAATACGATTGACGGAACCCCGGCAAGGGTGTTCACGGCAAACCTGATGAGCCGGGCAAGGCGCGAGCGCGGGCTCGCATACTCGCTCAAGTAGACCGCCGTGATTGTCCCCACCGGTACCCCAGCAATCGACATGATGAGCACCAGGAGGGCGGTCCCGGCAATGGCCGGGAATATTCCCCCCGCCGTCATCCCCTCCGTCGGTGAACCGGTGATGAACTCCCACGACATGACGTCCCATCCCCCGATGACGATCGTCGCCATGATGTACAGAACGACAACGACAATACCCAGCGCGGCAAAACCGGTCCCCCCGACGACAGAAGCTCCGATGATTCTGTTCTTGAGTGTCATGATCACCCGCCTCGGAAGCGCTTGAGTAATCGCTGGCGGATGAAGAGCTCCGCTCCGGCATTCAGCACGAAGGTGAACACGAACAAGAGTGCCCCGAGGAAGAAGAGCACCGTGTAATGCGTATCCCCAAACACCACTTCAGCCATTTCGGCACCAATCGTCGCCGACATCGTGCGCACCGGCTCCGTTGGGCTGAGCGAGAGCAGGGCCGCATTCCCGGTTGCCATCAAGACAATCATCGTCTCCCCGAAGGCCCTCCCAAACCCGAGCACAACAGCGGCGAAGACGCCGGGGGTCGCTGCCGGGAGTGTGATAAAAAATGCAGTCTGCCATCGGGTAGCTCCCAGGGCCAGACTGGCCTCCTTCATGTACGAGGGAACGGCCGTCAAAGCGTCTTCAGCAACGGTGTAGATGATCGGGATGACCGCGAGCGACATGGCGACCCCCCCCACAAACGCATTCAAGCGGTACTGGTACCCGAAAAGATCCTGGAACATTGTGGCCAAAACCATGAGTGCGAAGAATCCGATGACGACGGAGGGAAAACCGGCGAGAATCTCAATGGCAGGTTTCAACGTCTCTTTCGCCCACTTCGGCGCGAACGAGGATGTAAAGAGCGCCGCAAGGATGGCCACTGGAGCCGCAATCAGAATGGCAATGAGCGTCGTCTTCAGCGACCCTGCAACCAGCGGCAACAAGCCATACTGCGGTCGCGCGGAGACGGGTTGCCATGACGGCGAGAGCAAGTTCTGAGCGGTCACCTGACCCTCCGCGCCGGCTGTTTCCGAACGCATGGATCGTTCCTTCCCCTGCGCCATGCTCAATGCCTGCTCCCCCACCTGCTCCTCACCATAGGTCTCAATCGGTTCGACATCCATCGCTACTGACTGACCCTTCTGGGGAAAAAAGATCGGAGAGGCTTCGCGAAACACAAAGACAAAAATCAGGGCAATGGTCGCAAGGGAGACTACAGCTACTGCGGTGATGATCTTCTCCGCGAAGAACTCATCAGGCCTGAAGCGCTTCCGGAGATCCCCCGGGGTCAACCGCTGCCGTCCGGACTGCTCGCTTCTGGCTGATGCCTGGGGAATCGCCGCAGGTTCGACGGCGGCCTGTTGAAAAACGGTCACGTTGCGGTCAAGCCGCAACGCGACGTCGGATGCAGTGCTCATATGTGATCTTCTTTTCTTCCGCTGGATCCTAGCGAATCGGGAAATAGCCCACTTCGGTCACGATCTTCTGCCCCTCCTCGCTGAGTATCCAATCGATATATTCCTTAAGTGCACCGGTGGGACGATTGCGAACATACATGTAGAGATACCGGCTGATCGGGTAGTTGCCCGACTTGATGTTTTCCAGCGTGGGTGCGTACCCGGGGGCGGACGCGTCTTTCTTCACTTTCAGCTCCCGGATCCCCTTGCCATACGCCGCCCCGCCGTATCCAATGCCCGCCTTGTCCTTCCCCACGGCATTTACAACCGCCGCGGTTCCTGGCATGGTCTGCATCGTTGCCGTGTAATCCTCGCCCATGAGCACGTTATCCTTGAAGTATACGTAGGTCCCCGAGCTGTTCTCACGGCCGTACACGATGATTTTTGCATTGGGCCCGCCAACTTCCCTCCAGTTGGTGATCTTCCCCGTATAGATGTCCTTCAGCTGCCCGAGGCTGAGATCCTGGATCTGACTTTCCACATTGACATAGACGGAGAGCCCATCGAGGGCACTCTTGATCTCAACTCCCCGCGTGCCGTAGCGCTGTTTCAGTTTGTCTATCTCACTGCGTTTCATCGGACGGGAGGCATTGCATATATCCGTCGCCCCATTGATAAGTGCGGAGATTCCCGTGCCCGATCCGCCGCCGGTGACCTGAATGACCACGTCCTGATGCTTACCCATGTACTTCTCGGCCCAGCGCTGGGCAAGTATGACCATCGTGTCGGAGCCCTTCACCGTGATCTTTTCCTCCCCGCGGGCCGCAGGCTGGATAAGCATAGCGAGTGCAAGCATACTCAAAGCCAGTGTTTTCATAGAGCTGTTCCCATGTATGAAGTGAGCAAATCCTCTTCCTAGAACCTGTATTGCGTGCGAAACGTCAATACGTTGTCGCGCACGTTGTCGACGTACGGGGAGAGCGATGAGGACGCACTTGTGATCCCCGTGAGCTTTTCGTTGCTGACCATTTCATAGTACAGCATGAATTTCACGTTGTCGTCCCAGTAGTGCACAAGACCCAGCCCCAGCGTGGAAAACTTGACATCTGCCGCCGTCAAACCGGCTGCCCCGGAGGTGTTGCCGGACCGGAAATCGGCCGCCGCCACTTTGGTGTTGGGATCGTACTCATCGTACTTCACGACGAGCTGATTCCGGTCGCCCAGATTCTGGATGTAGTACACATAGAACCCGGAGAATTCTCTTTGATAGATGCCCGTCGTCGGCTGCATCGAAGGACTGGTGGTGGTGGCGGAAGTGCCCGGCTGCTTCCCTGTGACGTACTCGCCGCGCACTATGGCACCACCGATCGAAGGCACATCCAGATAGAATTGCGCGTCAACACCGACATACGTGCGCCCCACCGGTGCGCTGACATTTGTTCCCGCCGAATCTACGGCGAAGCCGGGGTCGCCGTTCGCGAGCGATCCCATCGTGTAGAGATACCTGGTGTTGTTGCGCACACTTCCGACATACCCCGAAATGCCGACATCAAGCGCGGCATCGATGTCCCCGAGCGGTATCTGGGCGGCGATGTGGCCTATGAGGTCCTTGGAGTTGTCGTAATCGTTGGCCGACGGACCGGATCCGTTGAACACTCCGACGTCCGCCCGCAGGAAACCCAGGGGACCCGATTGCGGCGCGAAAAACACCTTGGCACCGAGTTCACGCTCGCCCGGAAAAAGGGTCTGGTACAGCCGGGAGCGCTCCGGTGTTTCGCGGCTGCTCGAGGAATATGAAATTTCGTAGCCGAAAGGACGGTCGAAGACTCCCGCCTGCAGTCCGAACGAATTCGTCCAGGGCTCGGTGACAGAAAGATAAGCGTCCTTCAAGCTCACACCGGTCTGAATTGCGTCGATTTGCACCACGAACTGTGTGATGACGTTGTCATAGGTCACCTTCACCCTCCCGCGGCGCACCTGGAACAGGTTCTTGACGTTTGCTGCAAACTGTCCGCCGGAGAAATTGCCGATGGGGTAGGCGGTGTTCATCAGGTCGGTGGAGCGCCATTGCGCCTGCACATACCCGGAAACCTTGATCTTCCGCAATGCATCTACAAAGCCACGGTACTCCATCGCGGATTCGCTCAATCCCTGCACTGCCCCCTTCACCTCCTCAAGCCCTTCCTTGGTCGCAGCCTGTTCCTGGGAAATCGCGAGAGTGTGGAATGCGATTGCGTATGCGGCAATCAGCGAGAGTAAGCTTGCTTTCATTAGTGCCCTTCATAGTTGTTGACAGCACTACACACACTATGTTTCACGGCACCAATATAGAACTGCAGCATTACTCCATTGTGAAGGAGGTGTTAAGAAATTGTTAAGCCGCGGGTTGTGCCAACCTCGACACTTGAAGGGATGATGGGGATGATTGGTTGGAAATATCAGAGGACGCCTATCCCCTGGCCATGACCTGCCCCAGCATGGCCAGTTCTTCTTTCAGAGCGTGGAGGTGGGGTGAACCTTCTCCGCTCCGGTTTTCCTTCCCGAGCAACTCCAGTTTTTCCGACTCGTTGACCATGCGCTGTGCACGCATACTCCCCGAGACACCTTTGAGGGCATGTGCCGATCGGCGCAGCGCCGCACTATCGGAGCGCATCACCGCCTGTTCAATCTCCTGCAGCAACGCCGGGACCGTCTCAAGAAACCTCGCCGACAGCAGTTGCACAAGATCCTCGTCGCCCATGCACTGTTCCAGCAATGCACTCCGGTCGAAGACCTGTGTCTCGATCCGGGTCATTGCGAGGCGCCCGATGACGGCAATCAGCTCCTTTGCATCGATCGGTTTTGTCACATAGGCGTCCATACCGGCGGCCAGACACTCTTTCCGGCAGTCCTGTGTCGCATGCGCGGTCATGGCGACGATCGGTGTACGGACACTTCGTTCCTGTTCGAGAGCACGAATAGCCGCCGTCGCCTCAAATCCATCCATCAGCGGCATCTGGATATCCATTAGCACGATGTCGAACGACTCGGCCATGTACGCATCCACCGCCTCCCGGCCATTGCGCGCGAGCATGACGGTATGCCCCATGCGTTCGAGGATTCCCTCTGCCACGAGCTGGTTCACCCGTTGATCTTCAGCAAGCAGAATATGCAACGGGTGTGACCCGCGCGGTATCAGACCGTCAGCCGTGACGCCGGTCTCGCTGAGCGACGGCTGAAGCCTTTCCCCCCCGCGGCGCAGGGCCGACAACAAGTCCGTTGAGAGTATGGGCTTTGTCAGAAACGATGTGACGCCGGCCTCGCGCAGCTTGTCGTCCACTCCATCCCGTGTAACTGCTGTCATCGCGACGACGGTAATATCGCGCAGTGAGGGAGTTGCACGCATGGCACCAACGCACCCTGCCGCCCCGGGAAGTGAGGCATCAATCAGCAGGAGCGAGTAGGGCGAGCCTGATTCCGCCGCGCGACGCAACTCGGCCGGAACCGAATCCGCGTCCATCGCTGCCTGCGTCTCCATTCGCCACGATATGAGCATACTGAGCACACTTCCGAGCGTCGTCGTGTTGGCACAGGCCACAAGTGCATGCCGTCCGTCAAGTGCGCCGCGCTCTGCCTCAAAGTCGTCTTCTTCCAACTGTGCGGGCACTTCGCACCGCACGGAGAAATGAAATGTACTCCCGACCCCCGGCGTGCTCGTCACCTCCAGCGCCCCTCCCATCAATCCCACAAGCTTCGAGGAAAGCGTCAGGCCCAGTCCGGTTCCGCCCAGCAGACGCGTGGCCGCAGTATCGGCCTGGGAAAAGGCCTGGAACAACGCGTGTTGCTGTTCCCGCGGGATCCCGATCCCGGTGTCACGGACTGCGCAATACAGCGTGACGCTGTCCGGAGCCCTGTTGATGAGATCAACGGTGACCGCCACTTCACCGGTATTCGTGAATTTGATGGCGTTGTCGATGAGATTCGAGATAACCTGCATGAGGCGGCCGGGGTCACTCACGACCATCGCGGGAATATCCTGGTCGATGTGACAGGTGAGTTCCAGACCCTTCTGCATGGCCGGAAGCGCGAACATGCGCACCGTCGCGCCGAGGGCGTCACGCAATCGGAATGGGGCGCGATCAAGCTCCAGCCTGCCGGCCTCGATTCTCGAGAAGTCGAGAATGTCATTGAGAATGCGCAGGAGACTCTCGGCCGAAGTCCGGGCGGTCTGGAGATAGTTGTGTTGCTCGTTGGTCAACGATGTTCCAAGGACAAGATCCGTCATGCCGATGATGCCGTTCATCGGTGTGCGGATTTCGTAGCTCATGTTCGCCAGGAGCTTGCTCTTTGCTTTCGAGGCCGCTTCGGCCCGCAGCTTCGCCGCAGCCAGTTCCTCAGTCGTCCGTTTCAGATGCTCTTCCGCCCGCGCCCGGACTATCACCGCACTGATGCTCGCCGCCGCCGCGACAAGAATGGAAATCTCACTCTCCGTCCAGACCCGCTCCCGGGTGTATTCATCCAGCTCGGCAAAACCCCAGAATGTGTCGTTCAGAAAAATGGGGACAACAAGGATGGAGGCTATCCCGCGCGGACGGAGAAAGGCCTGTTCGTTGTCGGGAAACGACTGCAGATTGCCCTGGATGGTTTCACCCCTGCGCAACACGTCGTGCCAGCGGACCAATAACGGCGCATAGGGAACATTTTGACGCGACGGATCGTCAGTCCGCGCCACCGCATCGCCGCTGAACCACTCGAAGCACTCGCTGAGAGCCGGCTCGCCTGTATCGTAGTGGGGATGGTTTTCGTAGACATGCACTCCGTCCACACCCGTCGCGCGCCCGATCAACCCCAACGCAGTGCCTATGCTCTCCCGGTAGTCCGGGCTTCGCAACAAAACGCTCATGGCCTCACCGACGGCGTCAAGAATGCAGTCCCGCTTCTCCAGTTCAAACTGGGCAACCTTTCGCTCGGTGATGTCATATCCCGTCCCGAGAACCGCCGGCGCGCCCTCGTGCTCAAACGCTCCGATGCTGAAATCCAGCCACCGGATATCTCCCGTTTTCGTGAGGATTCTGAACTCACAACGATCCCCCGCCGGGCTCCCTCCCAACCAGCCGTTGACTGCATCCCTCGCACACTTCCGGTCTTCCGGATGCACAATGTCTTCGATCGACATTGTGCAGAGTTCTTCGGATGAATACCCGGTAAGCTCAGCAGCCCGGCTATTCACAAAAAGAAATCTCCTCTGATCCAATACTGTGATCGATGCCGGTGTCGTGTTAATCAACGAACGCAGGTTGGTTTCACTTCGGTGCAGTGCCTGGGAGGCGGTTTGCAGAAGCCTGGCCTCACGTCTCCTTGTCCGGGCATTCTTCCAGAGCACGAAGGCCAGCGAGGCAAACAACATGACAATGACGAGCGCCATGACAGGCGCGACGCTCCAGAGAGCAATCAGGCCAAATGCTATAGACACAGACTGGAATTTGGAGAACATGCTCGACCGGATAGCTATTGACAAAAAAAGCCTCGAAATCCATGCCAGTTTAATACCTATAGAAAATATGGCTTATCCGTGCCGAATTTCATATGTCATGGTTGGATTGCGCCATGTGGCGAATAATAGCCACAACCGTTTTCCCTCTCAAAAACGCGACCAACATGACAACCGTCTCGCCGGCACGCATCCTGAAGGAACCACTCCCGCGTTGGACGAAATCCATTCGCCATAAAGCAGCCTTTTCGATACCCTCGTGGACGAGCTAATCATCACACTCGTGGATGAGCTCGTCACCGTTGTGTCACCCATCCTCAAGGAGGTACCATGCAAAATTGTACAAAGTCACCCGGGTTCTTTTTGTTGCTCGTTGCAGCCCTCCTTCTCATGCCGGAATTCACGCCTGCCAATGAGACGAAAATCCCCGTCTCAACATCTTCTCCCGAAGCACGCGAACTGTTTTTGAAAGGGAGGGAACTCGTTGACAACCTGCGCCTCACCGATGCGAATCCGTTCTTTCGGAAAGCGCTGGCACTTGACTCCGGATTTGCTCTCGGGTACCTCTATCTTGCCCAGACCGCGGGCACAGCGAAGGAGTTCTTTGCCGACCTGGAGAAAGCTGCAAGCCACGCTGATAAAGTCACTGAAGCGGAGAAGCTCTGGATACTCGGCGTCCGCGCCGGGGCGTATGGCGATGTCAGGACACAGCGGACGAATTTTTCACGACTCCTCGAGCTGTTCCCCGGTGATGAGCGCGCCCATATGCTCCTGGGTGTCTCTCACTTCGGGGTCCAGGAGTATGACGAGGCTGCACAACTGCTGCAGCGCGCGACGGAGATCTCCCCGACGTTTGCCCCCGCATACAACCAGCTCGGTTATGCCTATCGATTTCTCGGCTGGATGGAAAAGGCAGAAACCGTATTCAAGAAATACACCGAACTCATTCCTGACGACCCCAACCCCTACGATTCGTACGCCGAACTTCTGCTCAAGATAGGCCGGTTCAAGGATGCCATTGCACAGTACGAAAAGGCGCTTGCTATCAACAATCATTTTGCCAATTCATACGCCGGCATTGCCTCAGCGCTAACCTACCAGGGGAAACATGCCGACGCCCTGGTGACGCTGGGCAAAGCCTTATCTCTTGCCCGCAACGACGGCGAAAGACGAGCCGCGCTCTTTGCCCGGACAGTAGTCTATGCCGACAGGGGTGATCTCGTGCTCGCACTGAAGGAGATGGAGAAGCAGTATGCTCTCGGAAAAGTGACGGGCGATGTTGCTGCAATGGCGGCGGACCTGGTGTTTATGGGGAACATCCTCCTCGAGAAAGGAGACGCCGACGCCGCTCTTGAGAATTTCGAAAAGGCCAACGCAATGGTCCAGGCATCGGCGCTCGCAACGGCCATAAAGAACAACAACTCACTCTTCCATGCCTACAACGCTGCACGGACCGCCATTGCAAAGCACGATCTCACGACGGCCCGGACCCAGACTGACCGATTGCGCGAAGCAGTGAGTCTGAACAAGAATCAGAATCAAATCCGTCTCGTTCACGAACTCGCCGGTATGATCGCTTTTGAGGAAAAGAGGTATGACGACGCAGTGACAGAATTACGGCAGGCCAACCTGCAGAATCCCTACAATCTGTACCGCCTTGCCCTGGCCTGCGAATCCCGGGGAGACGTGGAAGCTGGCGCAACCACATTGCGACAGGCGGCCCGGTTCAACAGCCTTCCGGCGCTGAACTACGCTTTCATCCGCGCAAAAGCGGAGCAGAAGCTTGCAAAGATGTGACGTCGCGGGATAAGAGCTTCAGGGAGAAAAAAAGCACGGGCCGGCTTGAATATCCGGCTCGTGCCGTTGGTATACGGAACCGATTACGAGAGGGCTGTACGCACAGCCGGGAGACGCCCGGCAGACCCAAGCTTCTGGGATTTGTGCACTATGAAAGCGGCGTATTCCTTAACAAAGACCTCACCCGGTTTGCGGAAGTCAAAGTTCTCGGGTGTATCGCGGAAATTTTCGCGATGCACGCGGGTCCAGACCAGCCGTCCATCCGTGTCGATGTTCACCTTTGTCACGCCAAGGGATGCCGCGCGAACAAACTCATTTTCATCAACGCCGCACGCCGATGGATCGAGTTTCCCTCCCGCCGCATTGATGCGACGCACTTCCTCCGCAGGAACCGAACTCGAGCCGTGCATGACCAACGGCACACCGGGCAGGAGCTTTTGTATTCCCTCGATGACATCAAAATGCAGTGACTGGTGCCCCTTGAACTTGTAGGCTCCGTGGCTTGTGCCGATCGCAACGGCGAGGCTGTCGCAACCCGATTTCTTCACAAACTCCGTCGCCTCATTGGGATTTGTGAGTCGGGCATTCTTTTCATCGACCTTAATATCTTCCTCTACGCCGCCCAACTGACCGAGCTCGGCTTCCACCGAGATGCCGCGGGCATGCGCGCGGTCGACAACTCGCCGGGTTGTCGCGATATTCCCCTCGAAGGGTTCGTGAGATGCATCGATCATGACGGAGGAATAGAAACCCGATTCGATGCAGTCATAACAGGTCTTTTCGTCACCATGATCGAGGTGCACGGCAAAAATAGCGTCCGGAAACATCTTCTCGGCAGCCCGTATGATTGCCTCGATCATCGGGATGCCGGCGTACTTCCGTGACCCTTTCGAAATCTGGACAATGAATGGCGCCTGGGCATCCAGGTGTCCCTGGAAAAGGCCAAGCGACTGCTCCATATTATTGATATTGTATGCACCGACAGCGTATTTGCCGTAGGCGAGTTTGAACAAGGCGGATGTGGTGACAATCATGTGCTATAGCTCCCGTGAAAAATGTGCGCGATGTGATCTGATTGGGGGAATACTCTATAGCAAAATGTACCATGATTGTGCCCCATTGTCAATCATGGGCGTGTAACCTCAAATCTTCCCTCCAGCCCTTCAGCGGCATTGGGCCCGACGTAGACCGTGAACATGCCGGGTTCCACACGACGCTTGCTGTCAGTTCCGGTGAAGGCAAGGTCTGCTACCGGCAAAGCCAATGACACCCTCGCCAGCTGACCGGACTCAAGATGAATGCGTTTGTATGCCTTGAGCTCCCGCACCGGCCTCGTGACACTCCCGACTTCATCGCGCACATACAGTTGGACAACTTCATCCGATGCCCTCGTCCCGGTGTTCTTGAGCGAGACCTGCACTGCAACTGTATCCGTGGCTTTGACTCTCGGCGTGACGACGGTGAGGTCGGAATAGGCAAACGAAGTATACGTCAAACCGAAACCAAACGGGTAGAGCGGCGAGGATGGCACATCAAGGTAACGAGAAGTGAAGTGGACACTATCGTTTGCCGGCCGACCCGTGTTCTTGTGATTGTAGTAGATGGGAACCTGTCCGGTTACACGCGGGAAACTCGCCGGAAGCCTGCCCGAGGGAGCGTAAGAACCAAAGAGGACGTCGGCTATCGCGTGGCCGGTCTCATGACCCAGGAACCAGGCTTCGAGGATTGCCGGCACATGGCCCGCCTCCCAACTGATCGCAAGTGGACGGCCATTCATTAGCACGAGGACCACGGGCTTGCCTGCTGCAACGATAGCGCGGATGAGATCACCTTGTCGACCCGGGAGTTCAAGAGATGACCGGCAAGAGGCTTCGCCGCTCATGCCCCTCGACTCCCCTGCGGCAAGGAGAACAATCTCTGCCTGCCGGGCAACTGCAACGGCTTCCGCAATGCCGGTCGTGTCTGATCCATCGATCTCACATCCCCGGGCGAAGAGTATCCTGGCGGCGGGAACAGCTTCACGAACCCCCTCGAGCAGTGTGACAACGTTGTTCGTGTCTGTAGGACCGGCCCACGGACCCACCGGATCAGCGCGATTGTGAGCGAGCGGACCGATAACAGCAAGCGTCTTGATCGTGCGTTCGAGCGGAAGCATGCCTCCTTCATTCTTGAGAAGGACAATGGCTTTCCGTGCAACGGATCGTGCGGCCTCTACGTTCCCGGCACTTCTCAGCGCCGCTGTTTCACGTTCCGGAGTGGAGGCGCGATAGGGATCGGTGAACAGGCCAAGCCGGTATTTCATGCGGAGCACCCGCCGCACTGACGCGTCCAGGGTTGCCAGGCTGACCCTCCCCTGTTCCACAAGAGACTGGAGGTGATTGCGGTAGCAACGTGACTCCATGTCCATGTCGACGCCGGCATTGATTGCCTGTTCGGCCGCTTCCGCCGGTGTCGCGGCGGTACCATGCTGCACCAACTCCCCGATGGAATTCCAATCGCTCACGACGAAGCCATCGAACTTCCACTCGTCGCGCAGTATCGTGGTCAGGAGAAGACGGTTTGCGGAACTCGGCACCCCGGCGATTTCGTTGAATGACGCCATGAACGTCCCCACGCCGGCGTCCAGTGCTGCTTTAAAGGGCGGGAGGTAGACATCCCTGAGCGTCATCGCCGAAATATCCACGGTGTTGTAGTCCCTTCCCCCCTCCGCTCCGCCATAGGCCGCATAGTGTTTGGCGCAGGCCAGGACGGTGGCGGGGTCGGTAAGGTCCCGTCCTTGAAAACCGCGCACCCGTGCAGCAGCCATCACCGATCCGAGATACGGATCCTCACCCGATCCTTCGGCAATGCGTCCCCAGCGGGGATCACGGGCAATATCCACCATGGGCGCAAACGTCCAATGTATACCGGAGGAGGACGCCTCGGCAGCACTGACCCGCGCGGAGAGTTCCGCTGCACCGGCATCCCAGGTAGCTGCCTCCGCAAGGGGGATCGGAAACGTTGTCTTGAAACCGTGAATCACATCAAGACCGAAGATCAGGGGAATCCGCGCCCGGGATTCCTCCACAGCAATTCGCTGCAGATCGCGGGTCACCGTGCTGCCATACACGTTGAGCAGTGACCCGACCATCCCCGCCTTGATAAATGTTCTTTGCTCCTGGTTGATGCTCCTGCCCGTGGGCCCAGTGCTCCCCCCTCCCGTGTACTGCACGAGTTGCCCTATCTTTTCCTGCAACGTCAGACCGGCAAGGATGGAGTCAACCGCACGCCCCATGCCCGCCGCAAGTGCGGACTGATTGCTCTCCGGTCTCTGTGCAGATGTGCAGTTGGTGGAAAGGATTACGCAGGCAGCGCACATCACAACACACAGGGATTGTCTCATCATGTTCACCTTTCGAATGTACAGGGTCAGACCCGACCCACCTGTCAATAGTCAATGGACGAATGACAATCATCAATCGGTTGGGGTCTGACCCTATTGCGTCACAACATTCTCCCCCGACGGCAGCGCCCTCCGCTCGCCATTCGGCAGAATCGCTTCCGCAACGACACCCTCCGGGATCGTGACTTTCATCGAGAATGATCCGGCTTTGTTCCTCCAATCGACGGCAATCAGGCCGGCAGGACTCTTGAACGATGCCGCGGCCGACTCGAGAGTACCGGGATTGGGAGCGATCAGTATGCGACGCCATCCAGTGCTTCCCGGCTGCTGGCGAATCCCGGCAACGTAGGCATACTGCCACTCCATCAAATGACCGAGCATGTAGTGATTCATGCTGTTCGCAGTGCCCGGACGGGCATCCCAGCTCTCCGGAAGTGTGGTCAAGCCCTGAAGTACCATGAAGCCGTAGCTCCCCCTGTTCTCGCGCGAGTAGACCCGGTGAAGCACATCGTTCCGGTCTCCCTCTGCGAGCGCCCTCAGGAAGAGCACCTGCATGACTTCCCCGACAGTCTGCTGCCAATCCCGCGATTCCAAATCATCGACAATTGCCTGAAGCACGGCAGGCCTGTCGGCGTCAGGGACAAGCCCCGCCATGAGTGCGAGGCTGTGCGCAGCCTGACAGGAGCCGTTGTTGCGCACGGTTTTTGTCCGGGGATCGTAAAAGTGCCTCTGGAAATCCAGTCGGATCCGGTCAAAGAGCGCCGCGTACTTCTCCGACTCGGCGGTCTTACCCAGAACGGCGGCCGCTCGCGATACCGTCTTCGCCCCCAGAGCCCAGATCCCCGTCGCACTCACCTCGTTCGGGGTCCATTGCGACGGACCGTCCCCTTTGCCGTGTCCGTAGTCGTACCAGTCTCCCAGATTGCTGGTGATGGTGCCATCCTTCGCCTGAGATGAGAGATAGTCAACGTAACGGCACATGCTTTCAAAGCTGGCGGAAAGTACGTCCGTATTTCCGTACCACTCAAACAAATGCCAGGGAACGAGAACCCCGGAGATTCCCCACTCGGGGGCTTCATTCCAATAGCCGTGCGGCGCAACGCCGACAAGGTAATTCGGACAGTTTGTCGGGATATGGCCGTCAGGGAGCTGGGTATCCCGTAGATCCCGCGCGATCTTGGCATACCACGAGTTCACGTCAAAGGCGTAGCTCACCGCCCGCGCCATATGCCAGTTCTCTTCCTGCCACCCGTTCTTTTCCCGGTGAGGGCAGTCAGTCGCCACGTAGCTCATGTTGGACCGGATCGACCAGTCGATCAAACGGTAGGCGCCGTTCTGCAATGCGTTGGAACAGGTGAACTGTCCGGCGTGCGGATTCGCCGCACGCACATGTACCAGCTCGAGACCCTTGACCACAGGGAGATTCCGGGGGTTGGGGTATCCGGCCGGCACCGCGCCCGTCACACCGACATACTGCGCACCGACGTAACAAAAAAGAATCTGGTGCGTTTCATCGCCGCTCCCTTTGAGCGTATAGTCGTGCCAGATGTCTTTCTTTGTCCCCCAGGTATAGGTGAACCGTACATGCCCGGTCGAATCCACGTACTCGCAGGGTTTGAAGCGGATCGTCGAACCTGCGGTCCCCGAGACGGTGAAACGGAGGAGCGCCGAGCAGTTCTGTGAAAACAGGTAGGTGTACTCGCCGGTCTGGGGGGAGACTATCTTTTCGGGTTTGAAGATTTCAAACGCCTTGATGGGCGGTCCCGTGTACGGGGCAAGAGCCGCCGCCGGCGCCGGCACAATTGCGACGGTCCGCCAGCCCCGCGCATCGTAGCCCGGAGCGTTCCACCCCGGCACGACCCGCCGGGCATCATAATCTTCACCGCCATAGATATGGGAAAACGTGAGCGGCCCCGGCATCCATTTCCAGCTTCCGTCGCTCGCGATGAGCAGCTCCGCCCCGTTCTTCATTTTGATCCGCACTTCCAGCCACAAGATGTACGGATGACCGGCTGAGAAGTCGGGCATCGCATCGGTCTTGACAAACCGGCCGGTGTCGTTCGCGGCACCCACAGCCCAGAATGAATTTCCCAGCTGGATTCCAAGGACGTTTTCGCCCTGACGCAGCAGAGGAGTGATGTTGAACTCCTGCCAGTACAAGGTCCGGTTGTACTGCGACCAGGGCTGATTGATGAGCGACTCGTCGGCACGTTTGCCGTTGACCGAAAACTCGAAATGACCCAGGCCGATGACGCGCGCTCTGGCCGTGCCCGGCACATCCTCAACCACAAACTGCTTCCGCAGGATCGGGCACGGACCCAGAGTAGTGACGCCAGTGTCGTCAGGTACGATCCAGAATGGAGGCACGCCGGATGAGGAGGTCCGGGCCAACGAGGAGCTGCAGGCCAGAAGAAACGGAAGAGCGACGATAAAAGAGAACGTACCGGATTTCAACCTTGGTGAGAGGGTATACTTTTGCATGATGTGCGGTCCCGGAGAGTGTATGAAGGGTCGCACATAGTGTAACGAAGTCCTTTGAAAAATGAAAGGACCGGGAGACCCGGCGACCTTCACATCCCCAACCAGTAGGACAACTTGAGCATGAAGATATTGTCCGGCTTCACTTCAAACAGATGGCTCATGGAACGGCTGAATTCGAACCCCCCCACCGGCTCGAGGTCGGCTCTGCGTTGTCCCCAGACGAAGTAGGCGACTGAACCGGGAAGATATTCCCACCGCAGCACAGCATTTCCCCGCAGCGACACGATATTGAAGTCTGGGTTGTTGATTATTCCCGCGGCGGCGGCACCCGGTCCGTCCGAATCGAGATTGTACCCCAGGATATCCCCCGCGGTGGAGACGATTGACGCAACAGTCGAACCATTCTCTCCATATTTGAGAAACTCGTACGACTTCGGCCGGGCGAGCGATTTGAATTCGCCGTACTTCCCCGACGAAATCAACGGCTGCAGGTAAATCTGAAAACTCAGCTTGGGTGTGATGATCCAATCGACGCGGACATCAGCCGCGAGTGTCGTCTGGTTCAGGAGGGCAAAGACATACCGCTTCCCATAGGTGTGTGTTGCCGACGGGTCCGGGAAAACGCCAACCCACTGGGCACCATAGATATCTTTTTGCAGCTGAGGACCGATGGAGAAGGTCAGGGTAGGTGTCAGCTTCAGCTCGAGATTCGCATAGATGGCTCTAGTCTCGAGGTCGTCACCGGATCGCAGGGTCCCTTGGCAAGTGATCACGTACCTCAGGCGGTTGTCCGTGTAGACCGTGAGATCATAGAAACGGCTGACGGGGTTGAGTGTCAAGGGCCCACCGCGTGTTTTCCGGGCATTGTACGATTCCGGGGAGTACGTAGCCCGGAGATTCGCTCCATACAGGGTCTGCAACACGATGTAGCTGCCCAGCCAGTACCCCTGCGAAGTGTTATTCCCTCCGAAGTCCCAGGCCGCAAACGCAGCTGCGTTGACACCGGCGTGGTGGTAGTAGTCCGTGGGTGTATTCCAACGGTAGCCCGCGTAGATGTGCGCATTCACGAGGTCACTAAATGATTGATACCCCATGTCGTTCACCTCGAATTCCGGACTTATCACGCCCACTGCGCTGTTGAAGACCCACCTGCCTCGATTCTTGTTCAGCATCAATCGGCCTGCGTAGCCCATGAGGGACGTCGCAGAGCTGTCGATACCGAGATGGCGTGCGTCGGGACGCTGGAAGTAATGTCCGGAACTGCGCTGCAAGCTTATCATCTGGTTCCTGTTGCCGCTGACATTTGACATCCCTCCCCACCCGCTCAGCACGTACGCCCGGTCCTCATCAAGAAAAGTCCATCCGTCTGCTGCCGCGACAATGGCGGATTTGTCAATGACATCCGCAAGTGTCGGGTCACGGAAGAACCGGTTGGTGAATGTCATGAGTACGCCGATGCCGTGGCGGCCGGCGTCATAGTCACGCTGCGTCCGAAGCACACCGTAATACGTAAGCGGCTCCACCTCGACCCGCGTTTGCATCCCCCGCAGATCAACGCTGGCGAACTCACGTTGGGTCAGGGCATGGATCATGCCGATCCGCCACTCGTCGAACACACGGCCGGAAATCTTGCCCGCACCGAGGATGTGGGCCCCGTTCGGGAGGTCGACGAAATCATGCGCAGGCAGAGCGCCCTGCGGGGCCCGTCCGATCCTCCGGCTATAGAAAATCTGCGGTGCCTGCCAGTTGAACGACACATTGTTGTTGCTCCCGCCCCTTCCGAAATTGTAGATCGTAACGCCTTCAGTGAAGAATGGTCTCTTCTCTTCGAAGGAATATTCAACATCGGTCAGATTGACAATCGCCGGATCGACCTCAACCTGTCCAAAATCCGGGTTGACCGTCCCGTTCAATGTGAGACTGCTGCCAAGACCGGCGCGAATGTCGAGCCCGCCGCCCAGGAGAAACCTCTTCCCCGGATTGAAGGGATCGGCCGGATCGGTCCCGACGTATTCCGCCTTGCTGGTGACATACGGCATCACCTCGAACCGCGCCGGTGGGCTGATGCCTTCGATCCCCACAAGATCCGCAAACCGAGATGCGAACCCGCTCTCATCCCTGGGAGTATAGGCGATCATATCCGTCTCCACCTTCCTGCTGATGAATCGTTCTACGTTGACTCCCCACACCTGGCTCTCGTCTTTTTTGAAACGGAGCTGTGAATACGGAATTTTCATTTCAACGCTGTACCCTTCGCTGCCGATTCGTGATACCCCTTCCCACACGGCATCCCATGAGAGGTCATTGGGTTGTTTGACATCGTTTTCGATCAACCCGTCAGCCAGAGCGCCGGCTGCTGACACATAGAAGAAATAGCCGTTTCGTTTGTCCCGGTAAGAGTCGAGATAGAGAACACACCCGTCTGACGGATCTCCCCAGATGAAATCGCGACGCACGAGGCGCGCCATGATGGATTCGGGATGTGCGTCATAGTACTGTGCGGCAAAGTAGAGTGCGTCATCGTCATAAGCCAGCCATACCTCGCTGCGTTCCGACGGCATGGCACCCTCGCTCGGCTCTTGTTGTATCAGACCGGAAAACCCGGGGCGCTTCCAGACTCTCTCGTCGAGGACCCCGTCAACCCTCATGGCCTCGTCCGTCCGAATCGCAGCGATCTTTTTCGAGGGAGCATTATCTTGGGCCGAAGCCGGGGCGGCGGATAGGCATAGGATCAGCCCAAAGGACGCGACTTTTCGCATGTTTCTGCCTTCAAAGTGGGCGGCGATAAGGAATTACCTCTGTCAGGTAAGTCCTACGAACCTTTCCGTTGAAAAAGTCCCGGTTTGATGCAAAACGCGTGTCGGTGAGATGAAATGCCCGAATTCTGAGACGGATGGAGGCGAGGAACAAAAAGACTGAGGGCAGGGTTTTCTTCTGGTAAAGGCAATCTTCAAAACAGAACCGGAAGCGAGTACAATGGACCTGCTGCTCGTACGATCGAAGTGGGATATGCCCGATGTTCCGCTCCCCCTTTTTCTCAACAAGCTAAAAGACGCCGGGTTCGACGGGGCCGAAATCCACTTCGAAGAGGCACCACGCAACCCTATTTCGCAAGTACCATCGGTCTTGTTGACACAAAACCGCCGGTCTCAAGCCGGTAATAGTATACACCGCTGCCAAGACCCCGTCCGTCGAAGGAGACACGGTGCTCTCCCGGTTCCATCCGCTCATTCACCAGAACCGCCACTTCTCGTCCGAGAACGTCATAGACGGCGAGCTTGACCAAACCAGACTCCGACCCCCATCCGCGGGACCCTTCATTGTCAGCCGGGACCCTGAACCCGATCGTCGTGCCCGGATTGAACGGATTGGGAAAATTCTGTTCCAGTCGGAAGCCCCCAGGTCTGCCATCGCCCGCGTCTACTCCCGTGGAGATGGATGTGTTGAAGCGGAAGATATGCGTCGCCGTGCTGTACGAGTGAGTCACCACGTACAATTCACCCGCTTCATCCTCGCCGAACGAAGAGACGGATTGAGGCGCTTCAAGAAGCAGCGAGTCGGGTTGAACCTGACTCCCCTGCACACGCAGAGCCCAGACCTTCCGCGAACCATAGTCGCCATAGATGTATGCACCGCTGAGTTCGGGACGCCTGGATCCACGGTACACATAACCACCGGTGATGGAGTTGCCAACGGTATGTGAATAGTCGACAAGCGGCAGCGTCAGGCCGTTCTGATTGCAGTCCGTTGCCGGATTGTAGCAGGAGAATCCCTCCATGATGCGCCATCCGTAGTTCTTTCCCTTTTCAATGAGGTCAACCTCTTCTCTTGATCCCTGCCCCACATCGGCGGCCCAGAGTTGACCTGTGCCACGGTCGAAGCTGAACCGCCACGGATTGCGCAGCCCGTATGCCCAGATCTCCTCCCGGTAGCCCTGCACATTTCCCGCGAAGGGGTTGGAGGCCGGAATGAGGTACGCCGCATTCGGCGTCCTGCCGGAGACATCGATGCGGAGGATTTTCCCGAGAAGTGTTGCCAGTGACTGTCCGTTGTTCAGCGGGTCGCCTCCGCTGCCGCCATCTCCCATCCCGATATACAGGAACCCGTCGGGTCCGAATGCAATCATCCCGCCGTTGTGGTTGGAGTAGGGTTGATCGATCTCAAGGATTTTTTCCTCGAGCGGGTCTGCCACCAAAGGATCCGCGGCGGAAACGCGAAACCTTGAGACCACCGTACGCAGCGGATTCGGGGCTGTGTAGTTGACGAAGAAAGAGCCGTTGGACGCGTAGGCGGGATGAAAAGCCAGACCGAGGAGACCTTGCTCCCCTCCGGGAGAGCTGATCTTCCCGGAGAGATCGAGAAAGGTTCCGGCGGCTGTGGCCGTGGAATCGTTCGGGAAGACTTTGATGATGCCATTTTGTTGAACGACGAACAGCCTGTTTGACCCATCTCCGGAATGGGTCAGGAATATCGGCTGTGTGAACGAGAGATTGGGGAACGCGTCGGCCAGCTGATACGGTTGAGCCGGGAGCTCAGCGGGAAAGGCGCCGAGAAACAGCAGGGCCAGGGCAGGGCCTATGTGCCATGGCCGCATGGAGTTACGCAGGTGTCGTTTCATGCAAACTTCAACGCGGCATGGAGCGGCTTGGTTCCCGGAACAGATCTGCCTGTCACTCTGTTATAGAAGAACCATACTATCAACACGGAGGTAGGATATGCGAATCCGCTGGATGATTCTTTTTCTGGCTGTGGCAGCGATTTCAGTGGTCTTCATCAGACAACTTTCAACACAGCCGTCGTTCAACGGGGCAACCCCGGGGTGCGAGGGCAGCGGGTGCCACACGCTCTCAGGGAATGCGGTCACAGCGACAACAAGCAACCTCTCCGTCAGCATTACCGTCTCCGGAACAACTTCCAACGTCGCCGGAGAACTCGTGGACAGCACTGGTACCGTGGTTGCCGTGAATAACGGCACATCGTCCAATCCGTTCACGCTCACCGCTCCCGGGCCCGGACGGTACCGTGTCAACGCCGGGTTCAAATCGCCGCAGCGCTCGTGGGACTCAACGAACGTGCGAATCGGTCCCCTGGCAAGCGTGGCTGGCGAAGTGCCTCATGGGTTTGCGCTCGAGCAAAACTACCCGAACCCGTTCAATCCGTCCACGACAATTCCGTTTTCACTCCCCGGCGCAACGGATGTCAGCCTGACGGCTTACGATCTGGCCGGTCACGAATTGGCCACGCTGGTAAACGGGAGGATGGAAGAGGGAAGGCACGCGGTACGGTTTGATGGAACGGGTCTTTCCAGCGGCGTCTACTTTGCACGCCTCAGCGCGGGTGGGCAAACTTCGGTTCTGAAGATGATTCTCGCGAAGTAACGGTCAGTTTCGGTCCCTGTCCTCTGCAATCAGTAACGGCAACAACGTATCCATCTGCGAGAAATCAGGGATAATCAGATCGGCACCGGCCTCAATCAGCCTCTTGCGTTTTGATGTGCTCAGGCCGTAGCGCCGCACTTCGTCGCTCGCTATGCCGATGGCATACCCGCCCTTCTTGTGGGTCTCCCGGATTTCCACGGGGCCATCGCCGAATGTGAAGATCCGTTCGGGTGCGGCGTTGCCGATATCCTCAAGAATTCTTTCCAGCACCATCCGCTTTGCCTCTTTGGTGACGTCACCCACCGCACCATATACACGGGGGCCGAACAACCCGCGATAACCAAGACTGACAGCCTCACGCTCTACATCTTCCTGGTCGGTTCCGCTCGCAAGGTAGAGGACGATCCCACGCGCGTGCAGGGCCTGAAGAAAACCAACCGCATTCTTCATCGTGACGTCGGTAACATCGAGCTGGCCCAGCCGCAGCTTCTCCATTCTCACCCCCACCATCCGCAGGAGCTCCTGGTTGTACATCTTCTTGTAGCCGTGTTCATCGAGGATGTCACATTCTCCGACACATTTGAAGCGACGCACGAGATTGACGAGCATTTTCATCTGCACGAGCGTTTGCATGCCGGTGGTGTTATCAATGGTGGAGCGAACGCTGGCAACGACATGATCGTAGAGAGCTTCATCGACATCCCGTTCCTTCGGGCCGAGGATAGCCTTCACCATCATCGGTTCCATAATCCCTTCCCATCCCTGACGGAGGGTCGAGATCGTGCCGTCGTGATCGAAGATGGCATGGGTGAACGTTCTGCTCCGCGGGAGAGTGCTGACGACTTCGATTTCGCTGCCCGAATGATAGACCGCCTTGCGGGGTTGCCGGGCAAGGTCCGGCCTGTAGCGACGGTCCGGATCAGATCCGATGCTCATGATTTCTTCCGGCGATGCCGTCCCGGTTTGCATCAGTTTTTGGACGGTGACGCCCGCAACAAGGTTGCCGAATTCCGCTGCCGCGACGTTTTCGGTGCCGACGGCCAGGGCAGCCGCAATACCGGCCAGGGTGCTGTCGCCCGCACCCACCGGATCCACGGGAGACAAAATGAGGAGCCCCGGGATCTCCGTGAACCCCCGTTGATCGAACACCGCGGCACCCCGCTCGCCGCCGGTCATAAACACGCTGTTGCCCCAGCGCTGGAAAAGCTCGCGCGCGAAGCTTTCGATCTCCCCGGAGTCGATGGACTCCCAGTTGATTCCGCCTTTACCGCACAGTCGTGCAGCCTCGCGCAGATTCAATTTGCGGACGGCGTTCCCGTAGTCATTTGCATGGTGCCGCGAATCAACCAGGAACAGCGTGTCCGGGTGTTCTCGAATGAACTTCCCGAGAGTCTCCCTGAACCACTCGACATGGATGCCCCGGATCACCTGCTGGTTGATGATGACGACGTCGAGGTCCGGGAGTTGTTTCGAGAGGCTCTCCAGAAGTTGCGCTCCGGTTCTGGGGTGAATCTCGTTGAAGTTGCCGAAGTCCAGACGGGGCTGTTCCTGTTCTCTTTCGTACGGCTTCAGGTACACGTGCGTGTCCCACTGTTCGCGCTGTACAACGAGACCCTCGACGGTCATTCCGCCAGACACGAGGATATCCCGCATTTCCTTGCCGTACGGGTCCTGGCCGACAACACCAATTGCCGATACATGCCCCACTCCCATAGCCCGGAGGTTGTTTGCCACGTTACCAGCCCCACCCAGCGCGTAGCGTTGTGAGCGCACCGGGTGGGTTGCAAGTCCGGTTTCAACCGAAAGCTCTGAAGCTGATGGATCGAGCAGGAGATAGACGTCAAGACAAAAATCGCCGAGAATGCCGATCCGTGCCCGCTGGATGTTTGTGAGAAGTTCCTGAAGTTCGAGCCGATTCATATGTTTGTACCCGTACGGGTGGACTGCCTGATGAAGGGGTTATGGTGCGCGGGTGCTATCCGGGATAGACGATGGTGAATCGTGTCCCGGCAGACCCATCCAGCTTGATAGTCCCGGAGATCTGTTCCGTCAGAGTCCGGATGATACTCATACCCATCGACGTCATGGTTCGATAATCGCTTCCGCGTGGGAACCCGGTTCCGTCGTCATAGACGTCCAGTTGGAGAGTACTTGCATTCAGACGCTTGAATGAAACAACGACGTTTCCGTTTTTCTGCTTCGTGAAGGCATGCTTGAGTGCGTTCGAGACGAGCTCATGGACAATCAGACCGCAGGGGACGGCCAGGTCAATCCCGAGCATGATCTTTTCCGCTTCGACACGCAGGTTTACACCTTCCCTGTACAGGGATCTGCTCAGCTCCCGGGCGACTGAATTCAGGTACTCATGGAAGTCGATCTGTGACAGATCCTCGGATCGATAGAGTTTCTCATGCACGAGTGCCATGGAGCGCACACGCCGTATGCTATCCGCATAGGCTTCCCGCGCCTGCCCGTCCGTCACGAGCTGTGACTGCATTCCCAGCAGACTGGAAATCACCTGGAGGTTGTTCTTGACCCGGTGATGAATCTCTTTGAGCAACAGCTCCTTTTCCTTCAAGGAATCGTTCAAGCGCCTCTCGGCACGTTTCCGTTCGGTGACATCCGACATGAATGCGACCAGGGCTTCGCCGTCGCTGAGTCCGACCCTGGCAGTGGTCATCAGGACATTGATGTGCGCATCATCTGATCTCGCAAACATCAGTTCCGCTTCGTGAGGAACCGGCGACGCGTCAATGGAGTCGTTGAATCGCACGTTGCCCTCCGAGAGGCTTTCCGGGGCCAGAAAATCTACTATGGGCCGGTCCTGGAGTGCGACACCCTCCGGCACCGACAGCATCGCATGGAGTGCGGGATTCGCATAGAGGATCTTTCCGTCGCGCAACATCGTAATTGCCACAGGGGCCGCTTCGATGAGGGTCTTGAATCGATTCTCGCTCTGCAGGAGTTCGGCCGCCCGCTTTTCCACCAGTACTTTCAGCAGTCGCGGCTGGCGTGCCATGTACCACACAAAAGCACCACCCAGCAGTGAGAGCAATACGCTGAGGAGGATCGTCGGGATGGTCTTTGCTTTGGCTTCCCACCCCCCACTGGGCGAGACCTCAATGGTCCACTCACCGTTGGGCACCTCAACTTTCGCGGCAACAGGGTCATCCAGCGCGATCTCCCCGTTGTAGAAAACGTGCTTCTTCCCCGACTGGGGGTCTTTACGAGACAACTGGTAACCATAGCCCTTTGCGGCCAACTCCTGAAGATTGGCATACTTCACGAGCGTAGGGACCCGGATGATGACAAGTGTGAAACCCCAGAAATATTCTTCCCCGTTACGCGTGAGAAATACCGGCCCCCTCCCGACAACCCCCACTCCCCCCTGAACAAGATTCAACGGACCGGCAAAGATCAGCGTGCGGTTCTGAATGGCGAGGAACGCTTCGTGCTTCTGAATGGAATCGGTCAGGATGTTGAACCCGAGCGCCCTCTTGTTCGCCTCGTAAGGAAAAACATGTTGCACCACTCCCCCGGGTGCAAGTTCGATTGCATCGATGGAACTGTAGGCGCGGGCGATACGGGGAGCAACGGAGTCAAACTTTGCAGGGAGGATGCCGTGTTCGACGCAGAGGGCCACGGTTTGCGTGGCGGAGAGTCCATGGATGAGAGCGGTACCGAGCTTATCGCTCGCATCATTTGCCGCATTGGTCGCTTGCTGTATTTCATCATGCAGCTGCACCCTGTAGACCCAGTAGGAAACCAACCCAGTGCAGAGAAGCAATACGATGGTGGCAATGATGCCGGCGAACGCGGGCGTTGTGAAGAGTCTGGCCAGACGCGCGCCAAAATTCGATGACGGGGGCATGAGTGCACCTCGAAGTTAGCTTCAGTCGAACAGGAGAAAAGTAAGGATGATGGCATCCAAAAGCAAAGAGTTGGGGAGGGGGGAGTCTTCAGACGTGTTGCAGAGTTGGGCAATCCATCATTTCACGAAACCCCCATTTTCGAAGGGTAATATTCCTCGAGCTCCGTCCCTAAAATCTTCCCGGCAAGCACAACACTGTCAGCACCCGCGTAGGGGAAATAGAGGTCCCCTTCGTAGAAGTATGCGCCGCAGACGAATACTACATTGTTCACCCCCAGGTCGGCGTCACCAGTCGTCTCTGCGGGCGTTGATGGTCGAAGAAGTGGTTCATCCCGCCTGACGATGAACTCCGGTGCACTGGGATCGGCAACGGCAATGCCCAGATCGTACTCACGATCACCGCTTGAACGTCTGTTCCCGATGTGATATAACACCAGGAAGCGTCCGTCAGGAAGCGAAATCGGAGGGGCTCCCCCGCCGATCCAGACATCCTTGAATTCAGGATTTGGCAAAGGTTTCATCACCACTCCCCGGCTTCCCCATTCCCCCGCGATGTCATCCGCCTCAGCACAATGAATTGCCATTGCATCCGGGCCTTCCATCGGTCGATGAAACAGCAGGAACTTACCGCCCACCTTTCGTGGAAACAACATGGCATTCTTGTTATCGATCACGTTGAACGCACCCCGGACCAACCCGTACTTTCGCCAGTGGACGAGATCTTCGCTGCCGGCCATGGCAATGCGTATGCTGTTTCTGTCGGCCCCCGATCCGTAGCCACAATAGCACATGTAAAATCTGTCGCCTATCCGCGTCACGCGGGGGTCTTCCACGCCAAGGTTGTCATAAGCGCTGTCCGCAAGGAGTATCGGTTCGGAGTGCCTCGCTAATAGCTCAAGCCTGGGCGTGAGCACAGCCAGCCCTATTGCGGAACGCCGGTGATCATAGCTGGTTGTCGGCTCCCCTTGCGCTCGATAGAACAGAAATGTCAGAGACCGGTGCGCCGCAAGTTCCCTACGGACTCCATCAGCAAACGGGAGAGCCGCAATGATCCTGTCCAGTGTCGCCCGATCCTCAACCAGCACAGACGCTGGGTTGAATACCACTTTGTTCTCCCACGGATGGCTTTCTTCTCTCCGCAGGATGGGCCGGCCATTGTGAAGACGTTGCACTACCGGCAGCTTTCGAGAACCGTTCATTGCGTACCCTGATTTCTGTTGTCTTTCACATTCTGCCCGAGGGTGTTCATTGGATATAATCTTTCAACTCCGCCCCACCGATTCGCCCCGCAAGCACAACGCTGTCGGCTCCTGCATACGGGAAATAGAGATCTCCTTCGTAGAAGTACGCAGCGCAAATGAACACGACGTTGTGGACTCCCAGATCAGCATCACCCTTGATTTCGGCAGGTGTCAGAGGCCGAAGAAGCGGTTCATCTCTTTTCACAAAGAATTCCGGCTTGGACAGATCGGCAACGGCAATCCCCAGGTGGTATTCCACCTCGCCGTTCATGCGGCTGTTACCAATGTGATAGATGACCAAAAAGCGACCGTCGGGAAGAAGGATCGGAGGAGCGCCTCCGCCAACACGAGTTTCTTTGAATTCCGGATTCGGCAAAGGCTTCATCACCACACCGCGGCTTGTCCATTCCCCCAACACATCATCCGCTTCTGCAATGTGGATTGAAAACGCGTCTTTCCCCTCCATCGGTCGATGGAACAGTAGGTATTTCCCTCCCACTGTGTGCGGGAACAGCATCCCATCCTTGTTGTCAATCAGGTTGAACGCGCCACGGAGCAAACCGTGCTTTTCCCAATGGACAAGATCAACGCTGCTGGCCAGCGCAATGCGCATCCTCTTCTTGTCCGTACCTGAATGATAGCCGCAGTAGCACATGTAAAATTTCTGGCCGATCCGCGTGACCCGTGGATCTTCCACACCGAGGTCGTCATACGAACTGTTCGGCAAGAGAATCGGTTCGGAGTGTCTGGCCAGCAGTTCAAGCCTGGGAGTGAGCACAGCCAGCCCCAATGCAGAACGCCTGTGGTCGTAACCGGTCGTCGGCATTCCCTGCGCCCGATACAAAAGGAATGTGAGAGACTGTTGTGCCGCCAATTGCTTCCGGACGGCATCATCGAAGGGAAGCGCCGCAATGATTCTGTCAAGTGCCTCCCGATCCTCAACCAACACGGCCCCGGGGTTAAACACTACTCTGTTCTCCCACGGATGGTGTTCTTCTCTCCGCAACAGAGGCTGGTTGTTACGAAGACGATGTACAACCGGCAATTTCCGGAAACCTGTCATTGTTCACCTTGGTATGTGATGTCTGTTGATCCGAATGTCGTGGTTTCTTTTCAGTCTATCGTAACACCAACATCTTGCGGGTCTGCAAGAAATCCCCCGCATGCATTCTACAGAAATACAACCCGCTTGCCATGCCTTTCGCGTTCCATGTCACCTCATAGCTTCCCGCCTCTTTTCTTTCATCCACCAGCACTGCCACCTCGCACCCCAGAAGGTTGTAGACGCTGAGTTTCACTGTACGGGTTCCGTGTCCCGGGTTCTGTAGCCCGAAACCCGCAACCCGAAACCCGATAGTGGTGACCGGATTGAACGGATTCGGATAGTTCTGCCCTAGCGCACACGCCGCAGGAACTCCTGCCGGATCTCCTGCCTTCACCGAAGTTACGACAAGCGATGCGATCTCCTGTAACGAAAGAGCGTAATCATAGATTCGTATCTCGTCGAGCACGCCGTTGAAATTGTAGTTGTTGTCTCCAGGCACGCTCTGCCCGATGGTCAATGCAGATGTCGTCGTGTTGACCGGACCGGAAAAAGGCGCAAATGCATCAAGCTGTCCGTTGAGATAGAGCTCGAGGTCCGACCCGTTATACCAACCCGTCACGCTGTACGTGCTATCCAGTGCGAGTGAGGTCTCTCCATCCAGGTCTTTAATCTGGCCCAGCGAATTTTTCAACGTAAACCGGAGTCTGTTGGTGCCCGGTGAAATGGAAAGTTTCCAACGGTTTTGCCAGTTCCCATGCGAAATCGGATATTGTTCGCGATTCGTGTAGAACATACCAACGTGCATCCAGATATTCACGGTCATCGCATTCTGAAAATTTAGACCCGGGTCGTTCGGCACGACAATAGTCCCTGTCGTCCCATCGAATGCATAGGCGCTATTGATATGCCCGGAATGGTCGCTTGTCAGCTGTGCATTATTGACAGTTCCGTCGTGTCCGTGACCCGTCGCATCATTTGCATTGCCGCTGAATGGGTAGTATGCCACGAGCGACCCCGTCTGGATGACCGACAGATCCCGCACTTCAAGCCCAACGCTGTCGAGGTCCCAGCCACCAAACCCGTCATCAACGCGGCAACGCACGTAGTAGTTGCCAACCGCGGAAGGCGCCGTCCATGTCACCGCGCTCCCTGTGCCGCTCAGCGCGCCCGATGCCGAGGACCAGGAGTACCATGCTGTATCGCCGTTCGCATCGCTCGCCAGACACGTGATGGTTGACACTCCGCCCGGGTTGAGCTTGCGCGGAACCGCGCTGAAACGCTGTATGACGGGCTGAATGTTGACACGCTCAACGACGGTGAGCGTGTCAGTCGCTGCTGCCTCCCCGCCACGCCCGTCGATGACAGTGCACGTGACCGTACACCGTCCGGGTACTGATGGCGCAGTCCATTCGATCCATGATCCGCTCCCGGCCAGCGTGCCACCGGATGTGCTCCATCCATAGCTGAGCGTATCTGTGTCTCTGTCCGTTGCCGTGCAGAATATTCTGACCGACTTGGCCACTCCAATGTTTGTTGAATCCGGTGCAAGGCTCTTGATCCGCGGAGGATGGTTTCCTGTTGTCCCCCCGGATCGATAATCGACAACGACACCGTTAATGAGCGTCTTGTCAAGATCGTGCGTCATCGATCCTCCCGAAGGTGCTATCACGACCACGACGGCCGCATTGGCCGGAATCCTTACCGTCGCCATGCCGCTCACTCCTTGCCGCACGATGGTCTTGGTCACCGTATTGTAGAGGTCGTGTGTCCCTTCTCCAACATCAAGCACAACGGAGGTATCGGAGCCATACGGATTGAAATAGAGGTACGTCGGATACGCCGCGCCGTGAAAATAGTCCGTCGCGAGCAGATCGAGACGAAGTATCATCGACACGTCTGTCGTGTCGATGAGTCCGGCGAGAATTCCCACATGAGATGCGCCATACAGGGCGTAGTTCGTCGGTGCCCAGCCGTTCCGGAGGGCGTCGCCGGTAGCAAACGGACTGATCGTGCCACTCGTCGGGTTAAATTGATGCATCGCTTCATAGGCGATAGTCGAATGCGGATCGTACTGATGTCCCCACCCTTCACTGTCCTGATGGTCATCGGGCAAGAAGTCCGTGTAGAATAGTCGTGCGGCATTTGCTGCATTCAGCATCCACTTCCCAATTGCCCTGGCATACCGGTCATCGTAACGGACGAGCGGAACGAGTGCCCCTGCCTGCTCTACGGTGTTCATGAAAAATGGATAGTCGTTGCTATGATTGACCTCACCGATCAGCCCGGAACAGTCGTAGCCACCCCATTTCCCTACGGTCACTCCCCATTGCCGCAATGTCCCGTCACCGTCGGCGAAGCACCAATGAAGCATCTTTGTGAGATCGTACGTGGTTCCGATTTCACCGTTCATACGGGCGGCGATGTACGCACCATAGGGAAGCTGGAGCTCATACGACGGGTTGGTCGCATATACGAGAAGTGACTCCAGCGCGATTTCTGCGCCGATCCTATACCGCGCATTGCCGGTCTTCACATATGCCTGATACAGTATCCACGCGATGGCTCCCGCCGCCTCCGGTTCCACGACCCCGTTGTTGTTAGGAGTCATCGTTGAGAGATCAAAAGCTCGGTGATGCACGTTGGCCAAACTCCAGGGAGCCGTGGTGCCACCCATCGCATTGATCGCTGCCAACCAGCGATCTGCAACCGCGACGAACTGATCCGGGAAATCGGCGGTTGACGGGTACAGGGAGTGGAGCTGGTAGAAGAAGACGTTTGGCATCGTTTCGTACCACCAATCATCTCCCGTCGAGGCACTTGCAGAATTCAGATAGACGTTCTGTCCGTTCGCTTTGTTGAACCATTCGCGGCACATGAGGACCCAGTTGACGCCGTTCTGATTGCTTTTGTCGATACCGGCGAGGCTCGCTCCCACGACCGCAGGGATGCAGTTGATCCCCTCACCGCGTCCCAGTGTGCCACCAACATACGATTGGAGCCCGAAGCTTGTCTGTCCGGGATAGTTCACCGTCGCGGTATAGGTCTTCGAGAGAGGCAGATATTGCCCCATCGCCGTGACATCGAACACCAGCGAATCATATCCCCGGGCCGCGCCCTTCCAATCCCTCATGATATACGGAGAGGGGATATTCGGCATGAGCTCAATTCTCCCGATGGCAATCTGCTGGGCTGACACTGTTGCGGCGGCAAGGCACACCGCCGCTACTGAAGCAACAATGCAGCCCCCTGAAAGATGACGGTTCTTCATTTGAATCGACCCTGATAGCTCTTGCTCGCTTCGCCTTCAAACACATGCAGTGTACCATCCTGCACACCGATCGCAACGGTGACTTCATCACCTTTGCCGTTCCGGAAGAGGGCCGAGTGTTCACGACCGTCTCTCCGAGAGGAAATCTTTTTATAATGGAGGAACGCCCGTGCGGACGGGTAATGTTCGATTTCCATCACCGTGTAGAGCGCTTCTACGGTCGACTCGGCTCCGGAATTCTTGTTAATGGAGAGAGAATCGCGAATGCCGTCGAAACATCGCCCGGTTGTCGGATCGTACAGTGCCTGATCCAGAACATTGTTGCCAAACAACCAGGAAGCGGCAAGTCCGGCCATGACCAGGAAGTCACTCCTCCCGGTCGCCTCGTGCAGGCGCAAGAGTCCGACCGCCATCGGCCTGACCGCATAGGCAATCTGTTCGTACCGCAGCGGGGGGTCTGCTGAAGCAAGATCCCTCTCTTTCATAAACCCGTCGACGAGCAGGCGCGCATAGAAACCGGTCGCTTCCCGTTCGGCCGAACCGATGAACTCATTATTGCCAAGGATCTTCCCTGCGGCGGCAAGCGCTTGTGTCTGTGCGTTGCCCCACATGTGCCACCGGGTTTCCCACGATCGATGGAGTCCGTACGGAGACTGTTGGGGAGTCCCGCTTTGCATCCGCATGATGCCGTCTGCAAGTTTGTCGATCATGGACTTGAGTCCGGTGTCCGGCAGAGCCGCATAGAGGTCGACGAGACCGAGCAGCAACTCCGAAGTTACATCCGCTCCTGAGTCATAGGGGAGCCACCTCGGCACCAGGAATCCGGAGACTGTGTCACATTCCCCGTACCGCACGAGGAGATCCCGCACCCGGGGGAGCGACCTGTCCACCGCGCGTTTGACCGATCCGGCAAACTCCGGATCAGCTTCTGCAAAGACGCGGTATCCTGTCCCGAGCGACCAGACACCCCGTGATCCCCACCAGCCGAATGATTTCAGACTCGTCCGGCCCGTTGTGTTGATCGAATGATCCTTGTAAATGAAATTGTAGAATTCTCCGTCATCCGTTTGCATCATCATCACGAATCGCAGCAACGCCTTCGCCCGGTCAAGACTTCTCAGGTCTCCTGCAAGTTCATAGTGACGCATGTAGACAACGGCAGCCCTCGCTGCATCGTCGACGCACGCAACCCCCTCTGTGCCGGCGTCGGCAGCCTCCAGCCAGCGATAGTCCGGATAGTTTGCGTACACATGGACAATGTCAACACGTTGCCCGTTCAGAGAAATCGTTTCCGTCAAATGCTGAAGATGGCTGAAGTTGACAAGCGACGGCTGTGCACAGGCTAGATTGAGAAGGGCGAGTGCTGACAGAAGCATCCACCCCAGCGGAATGGCAGTCTGGTGTGCGGGATCACTATTCCCGGGTTGGTCCTCCAAGCACATGGTCCCATCGTCTGGCTTCATCAATACATTCCCCACTTGGGGGTGACCCCTTCTTCAGGTTTTGAATTCTGAACTCAGAATTCTGCGTTCGGTTTTATGATGCTCTTGAGCGTCCTCCCCTCCCTCAACGCGGCAAATGCTTCATCTACCCCGTCAAGGGGAAATTCCTGAATCATGAGCTCATTGGTGCGTACGGTGCCCGCATGGAGGAGCGCCGCCGCCCGGGTAAAAGTATACGGGTTCACGTAGGAACCGACGATGGTGAGCTCATTGAAGTAGATCTGATGAGGCTCTACGGGAATCGAGACGCCGATCGGACAAACACCAAAGAACTCCACAACCCCGCCACGCCTTGCCAGATGAAGGCTCGACTGCATCGTGGCCGGCTTCCCGACGCATTCTATCACTACATCCGCACCGACTGCAGTGTGTTCATAGACCACCGCGGCGACATCCGCCGAGGATGGATCAACCACCAGATCCGCCCCGAGCTTCCGGGCAATTGCGCGCTTGTGCTCCAGCGGTTCAACCAATATCGTGACCGCTGCACCAGCGTTCTTCACCAGCTGGAGCATGATGAGCCCGACTGTACCTCCGCCCACAATGACGACGGAATCGCCGGCTTTGATGCCGGCCTTATCAAGACCATGTACCGCACACGACAGCGGCTCAATGAAGGCCCCATTCTCGGGTGCCATCCCGGACGGGAGGAAATGCAATTGCTCCCGCGGAACGATACAGAATTCAGCCATACCGCCGTCAATATCAACCCCGAGTGCCCGCAGACCGGCACAGAGATGAACAAGGCCGCGCCTGCAGTAGAAGCACGTGCCACAAGCAATATTGGGGTCGACTGCCACCCGGGATCCCCCGGGGATCCCCACCACGCTCCCCGGGTCCTCGACAACTCCGGAAAACTCATGCCCGAGAACCACCGGCGGCGCTGAGCGGGAAGTCCCATCGACAATATGCAGATCGGTCCCGCATATGCCGCACGCCGCGACACGGACAAGGACTTCGTTTTCTTTCAACCGGCGCAGCTCTTTCTGGACAACTGACAATACGCCCGGTTTCTCAAACAATGCCGCTTTCATGATCTCTCAGAGTGTTATGGTGATTTTCTGCGCGCCCTCGGTACCGGTGAACCTGAGCATCAGCGAGAGCCCTCCCTCCGGGTCTTGTCCGATTGTGAAGCTCTTCACCTCCTTGCCATCCACGCTCACCTTCCGAATCCGCGCCGGCACTCTGACGGTCGCATTTCCATGGTGCCCTTGGTAGGACAGCACAATGAGCCGCAATGTGCGCTTCCCCGCATCGTAGTTCGCGGAACGGAGTTGGGCATTGATCTCGGCAAGATACGGTTGTTGAGGATTTCCCAGTGTCACAGTCCAGTTCCTGGTATCCTGCGCATCAAGCGGAATAACCAGCGATGGAATTTCCTTTCCGTCTGCGGTGAAGCTGCGCAGCCCATTGCCTTTCCCCAAGATGCGTATGTGCTTGCGGCCCCAGAACTCAAGCGTGCACCTGGTGGTGTCGACAGCGGCGGGAAGCGCCCCGGAGAAAGCGATGTTCCACTCATTCTCCTGTATCCCCAGCACTCGATACCCGGCAAGAAGGCTGAACCCGGCAGCCCAGAGGAATGATGGTTTGTCGATCTCCCCATAGCGAGGCGAAGCAGGATTGCTATACCTGTACTCGTAAAACGCCGGTTGGCCCATCGGACTGTGCGCTATGCCGTCAAGTGTCATTGTCGACCGGTAGAAGGCGTACGCATCGTCAATGCGTCCGGTAGCGCTCAATGCCATGGCATACCATGCGTTATTGTGAGGCCACACGCCGCCATTGATGTACCGGTAGGGATCTCCTGCTTCATTCCCGGCAAAGTGAAAGTAGGCCTTCAGGGAGTCGGTATGAAAGTCCGGCGGCATGACGGCACGGATTCCCAATCCTTCCGCGAAGAGCTGTTTCGCGGCGGTCCGGACGAGCCGGCCGGCCCGGGCGGTGTCCAGCGATCCAAAGACCGCTGCCAGCAACGACCCCATATACATGTGCGGATCCAGTTTCGTTCCGTTGAAATTCATGAGATACCCCGCCTGCTCATCCCAGAGTCGCCTTCGCAGGCTTCCGCTCATTCTCAACGCTATGTCATCACAGTGCTTGAATTCGGACCGAGGTTTGTGCAGGAAGGCGCTGATGAATGTGAATTCGCGGAGTGCCCTGATCACCAGAATCGTCATATATGCCCGCGGCCCCTCGTTATTCCCGATGTCCCACCAATCGGGGGCGCGGGCATACATCAACCCGTCGTCCTTGAGCCTGCGGAGTGACTCGCTCACGCTCTTGAAAAGAAGAGGATAGATCCGCTGGCCCAATGCGGTGTCGCCCGTGTGGCGCATGTAGCTTCCCGCAGCCAGAATGAACCAGAGATGATTCCAGTTGTCAGGTCCGCAGTACTCCGTCTTGAAGCCATCATCTCTCCAGTAGTAGGCGTGGGGGATGACGCTGTCCTTTGCCAGCCCCGTGATATACGACAGATCCCGGTGAACGCGGACGGGGTCAAATGCGGATGCTGCGAGATCCGTCAGCAGCATATCGTGAGTAAAGAAGAAATTGTACTCGGCCGGACATGGCATGGGAACAACCCGTCCGTCCAGATAATGGGCGTTCGCCGAAAGAATTGCGTTTGCCCAGGAGACCGTCCTGTCCACCCATGGATCCCCCGTCTGCAACACTGCACCGTTCGCGGCCCGGTCTCTGATGAAGCGATCGTAGGCTGCAACATCGCCGGCCCACGTGGCCTGCAACCGCCGGATTACTGCCCCGGCCTCACTGTTCTTGCAGGTACCAATGAGAAGCACGATAGACATGGAGTCGCGGCTGCTCAAGCTCCCTTCGATATTTGAAACCACACAATTTCGTCGTCGCCGCGCTGCTGTCATCCATCACAGGACTGCCGGATTCTTCTCCGACATTACAGACAAACAGGCTTGTGCCCGCAGTCTGCGGCTCGGAAAAACGAGCGATGGTTGCCGCGCCGGCAGTATCACAGATCATTACCGGGTTGTCGAATCGCGCATAGGTCTGGCAGGAACGCAGCACGGCACTCAGATGGATGGATGGAGCTATCAATTTCCGCACGGGCATGCGGTTCATCACGGTGAGGCGAAAAATCATCACGGGTTCACGCAGTCCAAATTCATAGTAAATCGTGCATGCAAGACTGTCGTCCTCCCGGCGGAACGTCACCTTGTGCGGGCTTAACGAATATTCCCACGGTTCTTCGCCGATCGCCCGTGCACCTTGCTTATCGATCTCAATATCGATCCCGAGCGGGTGTGAATCCGCCCGTTTCCAGTAGTCGGTGCTGAGATCGATGCTGTTGGCAACAGGGTAGAAGAAACTGATGCGAGAAGGGAGCGGCAGGCTGTTGTGGAACTCGGCACCGGCGTATGGCCCACCCACTTCTACTTGTCCATACCGGCCTGCGAACCGGTATGCGAGCGGATCCGCACTCCAACCATCCTGCGCGCTCGAAGTGGCCGCAAGTACGATACAGGAACATAAGAGGAGGATTTGTCGATTCACAACCACCATTCCCATAATGTGAGGGCATTCATCGTGCGACAGTCTATCCCTTCATTCCCGTTGACGCCATGCTTTCGATGAAATATCGTTGGAAAAACGTATACGCAATGATCACCGGCAGCGCAAGAAGCGTCGCCGCCGCAAGCAGATACCCGAGCTGCGACTCGGCTTCGCCGCCGGTGGAAAAGAGTGCGACGATCTGGGGCATCGTCATCAACGACCGTTCGCGTACCACCATCATGGGCCATAGCACTTCGTTCCAGTTCGTCATGAACGTCAGCAGCGCCACGGTGATGATCACGGGACGCGACAGCGGGTAAATGATGCGGAACAGAATGGTGAGCTCGGAACAACCGTCGATGCGCGCGGCATCGATCAGTGCCTGCGGAATCGACAGGAAGAACTGGCGGAAGAGCACGATCCCGAAGGCACTAATCATCGTCGGCGCTATCAACGAGAGGTACGTATCGGTCCACCCGAGCTTCACCATGAGGATATACTGAGGTATCAACACGATCTGGAACGGTATCATCATTGTGAAGAGGATCAGCACGTACAAACCCCGACTCCCCGCAAACCGGAGCCGCGAGAGCGCGTAGCCGACCATGGAGCCGAGAATGACCACGGTCGCTGTACAGGATGCAGAGACGATCAGACTGTTCAGGAGAGCCCGCAGGATCGGGATCTTGACCAACACTTTCTCGTAATTGATCAAGGAAAATGCGTTCGACCAGAGATCGAGCCTGCCTATCTCTGATTCGGGCTTGAGAGAACTCGTGAACATCCAGAGGAACGGATAGGCAAACAGGACCGCGCCGGCCGTGAGGGCGATGTACTTCAGCAGACTTTTCATGCCGAGACGTCCCTTTCGATGACCTTTCGCTGGATCGACACGACCAGGAATATCGCTGCGGCATACACAAATCCAAGCGTCGCTGCATACCCCATGTGGCCGAAGTAGAACGCCTGATTGTAGATGTAGAGCATCCCCGACAGCGTGCTCTGCATCGGTCCGCCGCCGGTGAGCACATACGGCTCAATGAACAGCGAAAAGCCGCCGATCGTTGACAGCACCACGATGATGATGATCGTCGGATTGAGCATGGGAAGGGTGATGTGGAGAAACTGGCGATACGTCGTCGCGCCGTCGATCCGCGCCGCTTCGTACAGCTCTCTCGGTATGCCCTGCAGACCGGCCAGGAACAGTACGATGTAGATGCCGACGTTCTTCCAGGTCGCCATGACGGCAATCGACGGCATGGCGATCCTGGCGTCAATCAGCCACGGAACACGTCCCAGGCCGATCGATTGCAGGAGCGAATTCAGGACGCCGAAATCAAACGAGAAGAGCTGTTGCCACAGAATCGTCACCGCCACGCCCGAGACGACCACAGGCAGGAAATAGATTCCCCGGAAAAATCCCCTCCCCCGCATCCGCGTGTTGAGGAGCAGGGCAAAACCCAGCGCGGCAACAATCTGGAGGGGAATGTGGATGACCAGGAATGTGAGCGTGTTGAGAAGAGACTTGAAAAACAGAGGATCCTGAATGAGCCGGGTAAAGTTCTTCGCTCCGACCCATTCCATGGGACTGACAAGATTCCAGCGATGGAACATCAGGATGAACGAGAAGACGAGCGGATATGCAACAAAGGCAAGAAAGAAAATAACGTACGGAAGCACAAAGATATACCCGTTGATATCGCTTCGCCGAATCGCCGCCAGTCAACGCAGTGCGTCGGTTCATTTGTTCCACTCCAAAATCATGCGGGCGCGTGTGACGGCATCACGCACGGCCTGCGCCGGAGGTTTTGTCGCCGTACACCGCACACATCTCGTATTCCTGGGATATGCCGTCGAAAATCTCCTTCATGTCGGGAGCAGAGTCCATCCCTCTCGTGTACGGAACCTGTTCGGCAAATTTTACCATCATCGGATTCTGTTCTGAAATACTCCGCGAAGAGGGGCTCTGTGAGTAGATCGCCACGCACCGGAATCTGATCGCAGAGGCGCAGGAGGAGACAGTCGTACCTCGCGCTGAGCAGAAATCGCACAAATTCCCATGCTTCGCGCGGATGTTTTGTTGTCGTGAATATCGCGATGTTCTTGAAATCGCCGAACGTGTAGACAGGACCTTCCCGCATGTCCGGCACGGGCACCGGAATCACGGTGTATTCCAGTGCCGGGGCGAATTTCCGGATCGCGGCCACCTGCCACGGCCCTGCAATGTGCGTGACCTTTCGTTCCAGCATGAACGGGTCAACGCTCTGAAAGAACGAGGTCCGGGGAAAGTACCCGCGCTCGTAACAGGTGCGGAAGAACGTGAACACGTGCTCCGCCGAGGGATTGCCGAATGCGACCGAGTCGTTTCTGAACAACGGTTGCCCACCAGAGGCCGCCAGATAAAAAGGATAGAAATCGAACATCCGCTGCCACCAGATCGGGCGGATGTCGCGCTCACCAACCCAGATTGTTGGCTTTCCTGCTCCGTTGAGCTTCTGCAACACCTGATCGCCGAGGGCATAGTAGTCCGCATACGTTCGGGGCACCGCCGCCACCCCTGCCTCCTTGAGCAGCTGCAGATTCACGAACATCATGACGGGGTTGGTCTTCCACGGCACGTTGTAGAAATGTCCGTCGGGAGTCCTGAACAACGTCAGCAACTCACGCGGCACTCTAAGCGCAATCACCGAATCGAAATCAGGAAACTGATCGAGCGCCACCAGACCACCGGAGGCTACGTAATCCCGGAGAGCGATCGGGTTGATGTTGGAGCAGACATCCGGCGTGGTCTTGCCGGCAATAGCAGCGAGGAGGACTTCCTCGGTCGATTGATTCACCGGAATCGGTTGCATCACCACATGAACGTCGGGGTGCCGGGCGTTCCACTCCTTCACCAGACTGTCAGCCAGCTCAACCTCCTGGGCATTCGGAGCGGGCCAGTAGGTCAGCCGGACAGGCCCGCCGGGCAGGTTTCCGGGTGTGTTCCTCCCGCCGCAACCGGAGATCAGCACGACCGCGAAAATGCCGGCAACACCTATCCAGCGCCCTTGAGCGCATAACTGTTTCATGCTATTGCCAGCCCTGCCAATCCTGGTCAATTGTGGGGAATGCCGGATGTGGAAAGGTACCACCTTTCTTTGCGAAGTACATGTCGATCGCTCTGGGGTCATCTTCATCCGCCACCGGCAGCCTGCGCAGAACATCATCGAAAATGATCACCGGGTATTTCCGCTTCAGGGCCACCAGTCGGTGAAGAAGGCGCCGCGAAAATTCCGCCGTAAAGCAGTCGCTGCGCACCTGATCCTTTGCCTGAGCAAAAGAGAGCATCTCTCCATCCGCCCCGCGGTAATTTCTTCGGTGTTGATCGTAATAGCGCAGGAGCGCGGCATCATCCAATGCAATGGAATCAGCAAGTCTTTTTTTCTCCAGGGAATACAGGGTCTTGTCTTCCCACCAGGCCTTCTGTGCCAGAACGCTCTCCCTCTTCTCCAGGCCCCGTTGCATCGCCCGCTCAATAAGCAGTCCATCCCGCACCATCCGCCAGACCATCTGCTGCAACGACGCTTGATACGCCCGGACGGACGTTGCCCGGAGACGGAGGACATGTTCTCTGGCCCGGTACCATGCAAGGAATCGTGCGAGAGGCACGGACCGGCCCTTCATTTTCACCAATGGTTCCGAACCGAATTTCCCGATATCTGCGATCGCCGACAGTATCGTCTCCCGGTCAATCGACAACTCGTTGAGCATTGCCCCGCGCATCTCGTCCGGAAGCCAGAACTGTGCAAGATATGCGCCCAGCAGATCGAATGTCCGTCGTTCAATCTCGGGAGTGTGCGAAAGCATCAGCCGGTTGATGTAGCTGTCGGAGAGACTGTCCGCCTTCTGCTGCGTGAGCGCACGGCGCGCGTTTTCCCGCTGCTGGAGTTCTTCCGGCCCGGTGGTGATGAGATCCATTTCGGTGTTACGAAGGAAGACAATGTACCACCCATCGGGTCCTTCAATCGGTGCCGAAGCAACCTGGAGCTGCAGGGTGTCGATGACACGGGCGATCGACGGGCGGAGGGTTTTCAACTTGAACCGGGTGGCATCCCACGACCGGAGGTCCGCCGTCACCGAATCTCCCAGCTGCAGGGCGAACACGCTGTCGAATCCGAGTCCGCGCGCAAGGAGACCACGGTAGTACTCAACCCCCTCCCGGGAAGGGGCATACAGCCATTGAATGGAGTGGTGAATGCGCTGTGCGGCAGTCGCGTCACGAATCTCCTCCTCGCCGAAGCGCACCTTGCTCAGCACATCGTCGCGGTAGAGCTCCTCCGTCACCAAATCGCCCTCGATCTCGCTCACCGAGCGCCTGACCTCGGGGGCCGATCGTCCTCCCCGTCCGGCGGCATCGAGTGCGAGCAATTGCTCGTTGACCATGAAGTCGAGATGTCGCCGCTTCGAGTCTTTGTGTCGTTTTACAAAGGCGGGACCGAATTCGTAGGAGAGGAGGAACTCCCTGGCGGATATCGTCGCCGGGCCGATACGTGCGACAACGATCGTAGCAAGCGCCGGATCGACAACCGGCGGAGCAAGTGAATCCTCGCCCGGCGGCTGTGCCCCGGCCAATGGGGGCGCACATACAAGGAGCAAAATCAGCCAGACCATTGAATGCGGGCGGTCACCGGATCGTTGCGCCGGCGGATTAGAATTGCACGCCAACAGTGACCACATGAATGTTTTCCAGCAATCCCATGTTCCGGTAGGCGTAGTCAAATTTCACCCGGATACTTTCCGCGGATAACAGGTCGGAAGTCACTCCCATGCCGAGAGACAGTCCTCCCTCGGCACCTTTAAGCAGCAGGGAAGAGAACCCCCCGCGAACGAAGAGGAAATTCTGGTAGGCGACTTCAGTGCCGATGTTGAGGCTTTCATAGTCGTCGTTTGGATGGAGCGCATCGACCGCGACGGTCCAACTGATGTCGTCCGTCTTCCATGGCATCGTCGAAATCCCGAACTGGAATACCAGGGGGAGCCCCCACGAATCGAATTCCACGTTTGCGGGGATCTGGCTGTTCGATCCCAGCTTTGTGGCATCCATACTGATAAACTTCCGTGCATCGCGCCCCGAGAGTTCCATGGACGTTCCAAAATTCGACAGCGTGGCACCGATGGTCAGGCCACCGAACAGGTCCGTGCGGAATAACGTGCCGACATCGACGGCCATGGCCGTGGCTGTTTCGTGCCAGATGGTCTCTTGAATGTACTTTGCAGTAATGCCGATGGAGAACCGGTCGCTGAGCTGCCGGGCATAGGAGATCCCGATGGCCATGTTCCCGGCGCTGAAGTACTCCCCGGTTCCTTCGGGTTGCTCGACCGTGCGCACTATCATGTCGTCCATTGCCAGCTGCGTATAGCTCACGCCGATGGTCCCGAATGACCCCAGAGGTAGAACAAGCCCTGCAAAACTGAATTTGGTGCCCGCGATCCAGGACGTGTGCGACGCGGCTGCCTCGTTCATGTCCAGCAGTGCCGCACCGGCGGCATTCCAGTAGAGTGAGGTCACGTCGTTGGAGAGACTCACGACCGCACATCCCATGGCGATGCCGCGCGCACCAACGGGAATTTCCAGGAAGGTCGCCGCGGATGTCCCAGTTTTGGAGTTATTGCCCTGGGCGGATACCACGGCGGACAACAGACACCCGGCGACGAGTACTGCAATGATCCGTTTCATGGCAACAGTGGTTCCCTCGTTTGTCCGTGCTACTTCATGATGGCAAACCGGTCGATTTTCGTCCCGATCCCCGGGGCATCGACGTGGTAGACGTACACCCCGAACGCGATGTCCATACCGTCGCGGGATGTCAGATTCCAGGCTTCCTGTCCGTCGGCGAATGTGCCGTGGTGTTCCAATATCTGCACCAGATGCCCGCTGATCGTGTAGATGCGGATCGTGCACGCCCGCGGGAGGTGGATGAAGAAGACCTTGCGCTCCCCGCGTCCGACACTTGTGGTTGCCGGCTCCCATGAGGCAGCTCCTACGTAGGGGTTTGGCACGACGGCGATTTTGTCAAGGTCCTGCTTCGCTTGCGCAGGGTCAAAACGGGGCGCCACTGTGGTGAACGAAAAATACTCACCCGACCGAAACGGCTTCGTGGTGACCACGCGGAACACATCGCCCGGCTGCGGAGGCCGCTGCAGCGACTCAGCGATTGTGGTGTCTTTGACGAGAGTGACCGACCAGCTGAACTTCGCGCTGCCGAAGTCCGCCGCAGGCTTTCCCGCCGAATCCCCCACCACAATGTAGAGTGCGTCGCCGTCATTGAACGTGGTATCCTCTTTGACATCCCTGAACACAAACTGGATGTGATCCCTGTCCTCGGTCAGATTCTTAATCACGATGTTCGACGGCGCCGGTGACGAAAACCCCGTGCTCGGGAATGAGAGGTCACCCTGCGCCCCGGGCTTCAGCGTAATTTCAAAATCCGCCGGATAATTGACCCGCCGTGTCTGGTACGCTGGTGCATATCGTGAATCGAACCCCACCTGCACAATGTAGTTGCTATTTCCCTGCACCCAGCCTGTCTTCTCCGCGTTGACCGTGACGTACTGGTGGTTGCTGACCACGGTGTTGAACCCATGGAGAACAGATGACACTTCCTGCTGTCCCTTAAGCCGGCTCAGCCGGAGAAGCGTATCCCGGGTCGTCACATTGATCAGCCGGTAGTACGGATTGGGGTTGTCATGAAACGCCGCGGAATCGACGAACTCCGCACGATAGTTGTGTCCGTCACGCAGCGAGTCGAGATCAATGATCCTTGCCGTCAGGCTCCCCGTTCCCGGACCGGATTGCGACACCACAATCGTCTTCGGAATGATATATCCTGCGGCCGCAGCACGCGGAGTGACGACAGCCGTGTTGACATCCACCTTTGACACGCGGCCGTTGATGTCCAGTTTGATCATACTGGTCGTTTCCGAGGGAGGAATGCCCAGAAATGTGCCGGTGATATTTGTCGTGTAAAACCCCTGATCGTACGCCGTGACCGCGTAATAATACGTCTGCCCGTTCTGTACCGTCGAGTCGACATAGGAATGAGAAAGACCCCCGTCGTCACCGAGATTGAACAGCGCACCATTGACGTCTATAGGGTGCAATCCCTTCACACCATCCACAACATCGAACTGCGCGAGCGGTTTCCGATAGGTCGGCTTGCCATACGCATCGGTGATGAGCTGGTTCTCCAGGAAATTGGCCTCGGTGCTTCTGTAAATCTTGTATCCTTCGAAATTGTATTTCTGATAGAAAGCATCGAAGGTCTTTTCCGCCCGTTCATCCCAGTACAGCGTGACCCTACCGTCCCCTGCAATGGTCTTCACAATGGGTTTCTCCGGCGGTTTGGCAAAGCGATAGCTCGCGTTGTAGATTTGCTGGACCGTTTTTTTCCGCCTGAAGAGGTCACCGGGATCCAACCCGTATATCAGCGCCATGGAAAAGCGCTCGGTCTCGCCGGTTTCCTGAATCTTCCCGGTGCGCGTGCTGTACGTGTTCCGGCCGAACAGATGGAACATGTAACTTGAAAAGTGATTGGCGAGATTCACACCGATCAACGCCGGTTGCTGATCCGGAGGCGCCGGTGCGGATGACAGGCCAGTCCAGTTCCTCTCGTCATTGTTCAGATCATAGGTGTGCACGGGCGAAAGGATGAACCCGGTGAGACCCAGCTGGTCCGATTCATCTTTGTCGAGAATGCCGAAATTCGGCTCGCCCTGCTCGGGCCTCCCGTCTCCTTCTGAACCATCCGGATCGGCCCCGGGATACCCATCATCAAAAGGACCGATGCCGTCGGCGCCGACGTCATCGTTCAACGGTTCCCCCGCAGCCCAGGCGCCGTCGCCGTTCAGGTCAGTGTAGGCGCGCCAGTTGCAGTTCTCATCGGCATCCCAGTGAGGTTTCCAGGATTGGCCGTAAAACTTGTTGAACCGGATGGTATCGGAGAGTGCGTCACGCAGAAAAGGATCGGTGAGTGGATTGGTGATGAACTGCACGGCATCGTTGTCGCGCCGCTCATCGGTCAACCCATCTTGATCGTTGTCGGAGTGGTCATCCGAGATTCCCGGACTCTCGAGAAAAGCATATCCGACGTATCCGACAGGGCTCCACTGCCCCGGGCTCCCGAAGCTGACGGTGGACCATGAATACGAGATGTTCAGCAGTTTGTCATAGCTGCCAGCATTGTTCGATGAGTTGTCGTGCCCGCCGATCCCCCAGTCAACGTACTGCGCAAAGAGGGTCCGGGCGTAATCGGTGGTCCCCATATTGGTGATTTCGTAGTACCAGAAAATCACATCCTCGGCCAGGACTTGCGACCACTGGAATCCGCGGCCGCGGACCTGCATACCCAGGCCGCCCCGCGTGGAATCATCGGCGTCGGGATGGAATTTGTTCTTCAGGAGATATTCGCGGTCTTCGTTGTCATCAAACACAAAATAGGACTCGAGATCCGCATTATACACGCCCCTCCCGAAGAAGCCGTTCCAGTAGCCGTCCCAATCGCTGCCCCGGTCCGGCCAGTGGTTCGGCCAGGTGTTCGGATCGCTGCTTTCGGCAGGGCTGGACTGATACCGCGCCGCATAGTTGGGCAACGGCCACCAGCCGTATGTGACGGTGCTGCCCGATGGTGCCCGCGTGTATTCGTAGTAGTTCGTCTCGAGCGGATGAATCGTGTTTCCCTGCGGATCCTGTGTCTCCGCCTGCACGATGACGGCGACACCGTCAACATACGTATGATTGGTTCCTTTCGGCCATACGCCGCTCCTGCTCGGCTCGTTCTGCCAGTCGGCAATCTCGCCGAAGTTGTAGTAGACCGTCCCGACAAGGTTGCCATCCATGAATCCTTTCTTGGTCTCGAAGTGGCTTCCCTTGTTCTTGTCCACCAAGCGCTGTGCCGTGACGCCCGATGCGACAAGAACGACGAGCGAGGCGATAAGAGCGCTTCTGCCTGGTAAAAGTCTCCAAAGCATGCCGATCCTCCGTGGTATTCCAGATCAGAATCCCAGCGTCGCGCCCAGAACAACCTGGCGCGGCGCCGAGAAAATACTCCGGACGTGTGTAGTACTGCTGAATACTGTTGACGCCCAATGGTGCCTGCTTTGACCGGGTGAGCTCAAGAGTGTACTGCGCACGCCCTGTATCACCGAACACGTTCAGCTCATTCGCGGTATCGAACAAATTGTAGGCTTTGAGAAATACCGAAACGCGAAACGGGGTGAACGTGAACTCCTTCGTGGCATACAGATCCACCGTGAAGAACATGGGCTTGTTGTCGCTGTTTTCCAATCCGGTCCGCTGGTTTTGCAGCGACGGCGTGTACGGAAGCCCCGACCCGATCCGGCTGATCAGACTGGCGATGAAATCCCCCGGCGTCCCCACCGATAATGTCACGTTCAACGAGTGCCGGCGGTCCCACGACAGCGGGACCAGTTGTTTGTTCGCCTCGATCGGCGGACTCGATTGTGCTTTGTTGTAACTGTCATTGGGATCCGATGCGTTGCCCTGCGCCACCTGCAACGTATAATCGATGTTCGCCCCGAAGCCACCTACCAGCCTCTTTTCGAGCGCAACGGTGAATCCCTTCACCGAGCCGTAGTCCAGGTTGACGTATTCCCCGTACTTCTTCAGATTATTCTTGATGTGCACAACGATCCCCAGGAGGTTCCGGATGTCCTTGTAGTATCCGGTGACCGTGAATCCCAGTTCGGGAGTCAGTTCCTGCTGCAACCCGATTTCGTACATTGTCGTGCGCTGGGGCTGCAGGTCGGCATTCCCGATCGTGTTGCCGACGAACTCCGGCGAATCGCCCGTGAGCGGAATCCTGAGATTGGGGTTTCGGTAGAGATAGTCGAACGGCGGGATCTGGAAGAAGTGTCCGTACGAAATGTGCACGGCACCCCGGTCGGTGATGGGGTAGGAAAGCCCAACTCGCGGACTGAATTGCGACTTCGCACTGGCCTTCCCGAAGTATCGCTCCGGATACGGCGGCGCCAGAGAATCCAGATCGGCAACCTGATCCGGATAGAGCAATTTCTGCCCGTCGGGCTGGAAGTAGTCGTATCGGAGCCCGACGTTCACGACGAGATATGACAGCTCGATTTTATCCTGCAGGTAGACCGCAAACTGACGCGGGTGGTTGACATAGTAATTGAAGTCAAAATCTCCCGGCCGCGATATCGTGGGAACAAAGCCGCTTGCGGCATCCACGTGTATCTGAAAGTCTTTGTATTCGAGCCGGTGCAGATTCACTTCACTGCCAAACTTCAGCTGATGCACCGGCGTCACTTGCGCTGTCACATCAACCCTGCCCGTGATGGTCTGCGTGTTGTGATTGAAATGCCAATTCTGCGTGCCACCCGTCAGGTACGCATTCGCCCCGGCATCCCTCATCCGCTCGGGTTTCACATAACGGGGATCGACAAACACCGAGGCAAGCAAGACCGGATCAGTTGGCGGATCGAGCGGGTCTTCGTAGACATACTGCTTGAAGTCACTGGTGAAGACGGACCCGGTGACATCCATGAACATTGCGTCATTGAAAACATGTGTATAGCCTGCGCTCCCCATGAAACTCTTCTGGAACTTTGTGTAGTCGCCGTCGGGATTGAGCTGAAACCTGTAGTCATAGTCCCGATATTTCTGGCGCTGATACAGGCCCGTCAACACGATACCCTTGGCGCTTCCGACTTTCACCGCAAGCTTCCCCTGCAGACTGGTCCTGTCCTGATAGTTCATTGGCACCAGCGCGCCGTCCCCTGTCGCACCGATGTGCCAATTCCGTACATCCTCGCCGGCAAAACTTGAGGAATCAGAAGGATTGAAAATGCGCCTACCGTAAATATATCCGTCATCGTAGAACCTGCGGCCAGAGAGATAGAAGCTCATAAGCCCGTCGGACAGCGGAACAGGGCCGCTGAGACTTCCCTGGATGTTATACAGCTTAGACGGGGACCCGCTGTGGAAGAAAGCCGATGGTTCGGCCAGAACGGGAAAACCGCCAACAGGGAGCTCGCGGGATATGGTCTTGAATTGGTCTCCACGCGTGCTTACGTAATCTCCGGTGTAGAACGTCACTTCACCTTCATACTTTTCGCCGGCAATTTTCGTTATCTGGTTCACAACGCCCGAAAGCGCTTCACCATATTCCGCGTTGAACGTCCCGCTCAGAACTTGAATCTCCTGTATGCTGTTGACTTCGGCCTGCATGGTGAAGTTGCCGGAGAACACATCATTCACCGAAACGCCGTCGATCAGATACTTGACCTCATTTGCACGGCCTCCACGGAAATGCCCTTCAACGACCCCGGCCTGAAGGTTCACCACGGAGCTCACGTCTTCCACGGGTATTTTGGAAAGTTGATCACTTCCGACCGAGGAGGTGGTGGAGGTCAGATCGCGCTGCACAATGGGGCGTGTAGCCGTAACGATCACATCGCCGATTTCCACCATCTGCGGTTGAAGCTGGAATTCGATTCTGGTTGTCTGATCAGCAGTGACGTTGATACCGTTCACTGCGACGGATGTAAACCCCACGCTGGATGCCTTCAAGTCGTACCGTCCCGGCGGAACATTCAGGATGAAGTATTCGCCTTCGATATCGGTGGACGCACCCATGGTGGTGCCGGTAACAAGAACGTTTGCGCCGACCAGGGCTTCCTTGGTCTGTGCATCGATGACCTTCCCGGCGACCTTTCCGGTGGTGCCCGCCCGCAGAGAGGCGCAGAGACACACCGGCAGGATCACCACGAGACACAACTGCTGAACTATGCGGGTCCGCATTTGTGGGCACTCTACGAAATGAAAGGAGGATAACAGTACCGGGGGTGGCCGCTCGTGGCACCACCCCCGGAATTGTGAGCTACTTCAACATCAACATTTTCTGCACAAGGGCAGATTGACCTGCTTCCAGTCGGTAGAAATAGAGACCGCTGCCGACCGCTCTTCCGAGGTCGTCCTTGCCGTCCCAGGTCACTTCGTACCGCCCGGCCGCACGTGCTTCATTGACAAGCGTCCGCACCCTCTGACCGAGAACGCTGTAAATCATCAGAGTGATGTTCCCATCCCGCGGCATGGCATATTGGATCTTCGTCGAGGGATTGAAAGGATTCGGATAGTTCTGGCCCAGCTCGAACGTGCTTGGCACCGCGTCACCATGCGTGACACCGGTCGTCGCACCCACAACCTCAACGGTGAGGTCGTCAAAGTAGATCGTTCCGGTGAAGCGCGCATACACATGCAGACGCACTTCAAGGGCTGTTGCATTCACTCCTGTGGGTACTTCGATGTCCAGCGTGTATGGCGTCCAGTTGAATTGCGTCACACGCGGGAATGTGAAGGTATAGTCAATCCCAGGCCCGACATTGCTATAGCCAAGGTTATTCCCGTTGCCCGTGAAAAAGAGCGGTGTGAATCCGACCGACCACGTCCCGGGATACATCGCTGCAGAATCCGGTACCAGATTGCTCGCTTTGATCCAGACCGTCAGCCGGAGGATGTCGCCTGCACGTGCGCTGATCGTTGTGATGTCTTTCGTGGAGCTTGTCGCATTCAGGAGACCGTTGCCGGCCGAAGCATCAAGCATGAAGCGCTTCGTCCCGACGAACCCATCATGGGGTACCCGGTCGAACGGCAGGTCGAACTTCAGCGAGTATACCCCGCTGTGCGCGGCTTCCGAGGTCACCATCGTGTTCTCGAAACCGTCGTTCAGCAACCCGTCGTTCCCGCCGTTCGGCGGCAGCCAGTAGTACCACCCTGTCGGCACACCCAGGTTTGTGTTCCAGTCCTGTCCGGCCCAGGCACCTGCACGACCGTAGAACATGAAGTCGTCCGCCCACACCGTCCCTGTTGCATTCTTCCCTGCCACGAACTTCACGATCGTCTTCCAGGCATCCTTCGGAAGAATCACCGATCCCACCGCGTTCGTGTCTGCTATCCAGCCGCCGCTTGATGCCGCACTCTGGCTGACCGGCAGCTTCACCGATCCGATCAATGCACCCGCACTGTCCCAGAACGTGTACGATATATACCACTTCGCATCTTCCGTCGCCGGTGCCGTGTTCACACCCTGCGTCCGCACGTATGCACCCAGGAAGATGTCCACGTTTTTCGAATGCGTCGGTGACCAGATGTCGCACATGTTGTCCGATATCCACGCCGCTGAATCCGCCGTCGCCGACGGTTTCACGATCTTCAGCGAATGACCCATCGTATGGGACTGATCCGTCGCCCAGCTCAATGTCGCACCTGCCGGCTCGTTCCCCTTCGTCCAGTACGACGGCAGTGTCTGCTCGAAGCTCCCGATGCCGCTGATAGCAGGAACATCAAGCTTCTCTATCGTCAGATCGTCGAAATAGATGGTGCCTGTGAAGCGGGCATAGACATGGAGACGCGTCTCGAGGGCTTTGGCATTCACACCCGTCGGGACCTGAATATCCAGCGTGTACTTGGTCCAGTCAAACTGCGTGACCGCCGGGAAGGCCCACGTGTAGTCATTCCCCGGCCCGACATTGCTGTAGCCAAGGTTGTTTCCGTCGCCGGTGAAAAAGAGAGGTGTGAGTCCTACCGACCATGTGCCCGGATACATCGCTGCAGAATCAGGCACGAGGTAGTTCGCCTTGATCCAGACGCTGATCCGCAGCATGTCGCCTTCCTTGATACCCTGCAAGCTGGTAAGGCTATTGACACTACTCATGCCAGCCGGCATGGCGCTGGAGCCGTCAAGCATGTACCTCCTCGTCCCGACAAACCCATCATGGGGTACCCGGTCGAACGGAAGCTCGAACTTCAGCGAGTATGCCCCGCTGTGTGCAGCTTCCGAGGTCACCATCGTGTTCTCGAAACCGTCGTTCAACAACCCGTCGTTCCCGCCGTTCGGCGGCAGCCAGTAATACCACCCTGTCGGCACTCCCAGGTTCGTGTTCCAATCCTGACCGGCCCAGGCACCTGCACGACCGTAGAACATGAAGTCGTCTGCCCACACCGTCCCTGTTGCATTCTTCCCTGCCACGAACTTCACGATCGTCTTCCAGGCATCCTTCGGAAGAATTGTCGATCCCACCGCGTTCGTGTCTGCTATCCAACCGCCACTTGATGCCGCGCTCTGGTTGACCGGCAGCTTTGCCGTCCCGATCAGTGCGCCCGCACTGTCCCAGAACGTGTACGAAATATACCACTTCGCGTCTTCCGTCGCCGGCGAGGTGTTCACACCCTGCGTCCACACATATCCACCGAGGAAGATATCTACGTTCTTCGAATGTTGCGGTGACCAGATATCGCACATGTTGTCCGATATCCACGCCGCTGAATCCGCCGTCGCCGACGGTTTCACGATCTTCAGCGAATGACCCATCGAGCGGGACTGATCCGTCGCCCAGCTCAATGTTGCTCCTGCCGGTTCGTTCCCTTTCGTCCAGTAGGACGGCAGTGTGCCTTCGAACCCCCCGATCTTGGCAACTTGAGGTACATCCAGTTTTTCGATCATCAGGTCATCAAAATAGATGGTGCCCGTGAAGCGAGCATAGACATGGAGACGCGTCTCGAGGGCTTTGGCATTGACGCCCGCCGGGACCTGAATATCCAGCGTGTACTTAGTCCAGTCAAACCCCGTGACCGCCGGGAAGGCCCACGTGTAGTCATTCCCCGGCCCGACATTGCTGTAGCCGAGATTGTTTCCGTTCCCGGTAAACCACAGCGGCGTGAGTCCGACCGACCACGTTCCGGGATACAACGCCGCAGAATCCGGCACGAGGTTGCTTGCCTTGATCCAGACGCTGATCCGCAGCATGTCGCCTTCCTGAATCGGCACCCCTGCGCCCAGATCTTTGAAGAGATAACGTTTCGTGCCAACGAATCCGTCATGCGGTACGCGTGTGAACGGCAGGTCGAACTTCAGCGAGTATGCCCCGCTGTGTGCGGCTTCCGAGGTCACCATCGTGTTCTCGAAACCGTCGTTCAACAACCCGTCGTTCCCGCCGTTCGGCGGCAGCCAGTAATACCACCCTGTCGGCACTCCCAGGTTCGTGTTCCAATCCTGACCGGCCCAGGCACCTGCACGACCGTAGAACATGAAGTCGTCTGCCCACACCGTCCCTGTTGCATTCTTCCCTGCCACGAACTTCACGATCGTCTTCCAGGCATCCTTCGGAAGAATTGTCGATCCCACTGCGTTCGTATCACCAGCCCAGCCGCTAATCGTGGCAACATTCTGATTGATCGGCAGCTTTGCCGTCCCGATCAGTGCACCCGCACTGTCCCAGAACGTGTACGAGATGTACCACTTCGCGTCTTCCGTCGCCGGCGACGTGTTCACACCCTGCGTCCGCACATACGCACCGAGGAAAATGTCCACGTTCTTCGAATGCGTCGGTGACCAGATGTCGCACATGTTGTCCGATATCCACGCCGCCGAATCCGCCGTCGCAGACGGCTTAGCGATCTTCAGCGAGTGACCCATCGAGCGGGACTGATCCGTCGCCCAGCTCAACGTTGCCCCTGCCGGCTGGCTCCCGATCGTCCAGTACGACGGTAGTGTGCCTTCAAACCCCCCGATTGCGGTCAGGTTTGCGGGCTGTGCAAATCCCGACCAAGCCACGAGGGCAGTCAGGACCAACAACCATAAGATACTTGTACGCCACATCATGGTTCACCTCCATACAGTTAATGAATTGTTGACTCGTGCCCCTCCAGCTTGTTGATTCACCAAAACGAGGGGCACAGTGCTCGTTCCAACTATCGGCATTGTGATGCTCTGCCCATGCATTGTGTTGGGACGGCACTAGGGGTACTTCATGGAATTACCAACGGTGGATTCACGGATGATCAACTCCACAGGGACGTGGGTAGTGATCAAGGTCCGGGTTTTCGACTTAATCATTTCCACAAGGCGAAGGACGGCGAGCTTCCCCATCTCCTCCTTAAACACTCTCACGGTTGTGAGCGGCGGTTCGACGTGCGAGCTCATTTCTATGTCATCAAATCCCACAACGGCGATGTCGTCCGGGATTTTCATGCCCCTGTCGCGGAGGAAGCGGGCGCAACCGATGGCCATCGCATCGTTTGCCGCAAACACCGCAGTCGGGTGCTTATCCTGTTTCAAGATCTTCGCCATTGCCTCCTCGCCATCGATGCTCCGGAGGCTTGGTTGATCGTGAACGATCAATGATTGATCGGGAAGAATGTTGCGTTCATGCATTGCATCCTGAAAACCGCCGAACCGTTCAGCGATGCTCGGATGTCGGATATCTCCCGCAATGAATGCCACGGATCGGTGCCCTCGATCCAGCAGATGCAGGACCGCCGCGCGCGCACCGGTCCGGTTGTCGATCAGGACGGCAGAGTGGAGCCGCTTCTTCGATTCATAGTCTACTAGGACAAGCGGCAACCCGAGCGCATCGATATAGTCGATCAGTTTTTCGGTCACTTTGCCGGCGATGATCACGCCGTCCACGTTCCGTTCGAGGAGAAATCGCGGGACATCCTTTGACGTGTTAAATGTTTTGCCGATGGTCGTGAGCAGGATGTAGTAGTTGTGCTTCCGGGCTTCGAATTCCGTTCCGAGGAAAATCTTCGTGTAAAAGGGTTCCGCTTGGGAGAAATGGTAGTCGGAGAGGATGAAACCGAGGTTTCCGCTGGTTTGCGAGGCCAGGCCCCGGGCCGAACGGTTCGGGTGGTACGATAGCTCCTCGACAATTTTGCTGACCTTCTCGCGTGTTTTGGGGCTGACATACCCGCGTTTGTTAATGACAAGGGAGACGGTCGAGAGCGATAGGCCGGAGAGTCTTGCCACATCCTTGATTGTCGAGCGTTTCTTCTGCATGGCATCTCAAACCGCTTTGAGACCAATCGCAGGAACACCACTGCAAATCTGGACTACATGGGCAATTCTTGGCTAAAGAGAGGTATTTCTGATCCCAATTTCACGAAAATATCGAAGCGCTTCGATATTACAGAAGTCCTGGGACAAAGTCAAGTGTTATTGGGAGCTAGTCCCGTAGTTTTTGGAGCTAATCCTTTAGATGGAGAGACGCAACTCCCCGGCGGGTTTCACTGTATACCAAGGAGGGGACGCAAGTGCGTTCATCCTCGCGACAAAAGAGGGCAAGAGGGACCTCGATGACTGAACCAATACGGCAGGACCCGAAAATCTGGGGTACTCTCCGGGCCGACATGCAGCGCGGACATTTCTTCCGGAACGTCCGCGACGAGGGACGCGAAATCCGCGACTTCTATCTCACCGAAGAGAAACGCGACGCACTCGTCAAAATGTCGGCGGTCAAGCGTTGGTTCCTTGTGGCTTGGTGGGTCCTCAAAAGCATGTTCTTCAAGCTAACCCCGGTCAGACGAATACTCCTGGCGGCGGGAATTGTCTTGATTATCAGTGCAGGTGCCACTTTCTCCGACAACAACGGCGGGGGAGCCTCACAGAATTTCGGAGCGAGTCTGTTCTTCGGGGTAACTGCACTCCTTCTTGTGCTTCTCCTCGAACTGAAAGACAAATTGCTCGCACACAGCGAGCTTCAGGATGGACGCGCCATCCAGCGCGCAATGCAGCCGGAATCCTCCCCCACCGTTCCCGGTTGGGACATCTGGTTATATACCTATCCGGCAAACGAAGTGTGCGGAGACATCCTCGATTTCTTTCCGTTCAACGGCAAGCACTACGGGATCGTCACGGGTGATGTCGCAGGAAAAGGATTGGGTGCCGCCCTTCTCATGGTGAAGATCCAGGCACTGGTGCGCGCCTTCGCCCCGGAGATCCCGGCCCTCACATCGCTCGCTGCAAAGATCAACGAGATTCTTCTCCGTGACAGGATACCTGCAAGATTTGCGTCAGTGCTGCTCCTCCAATTTGCCCCGGATTCGGGCACCGTCCGCTACCTGAACGCCGGTCACATGCCTCCCCTGCTTATCTCGGAAAACGGTCTTACGGAATTGGGCAAAGGTAACTGTGCAATCGGTCTCGCGCAGGACACAACGTTTGAGCAGAAGGAGCTGGAGATGGCTCCCGGTCAGACCCTCGTCCTCTATTCAGATGGCATTACGGAGGCCGAGAATAATACTCGCGAATCCTTCGGATTGCAGCGCCTCGAGACACAATGCAGATCCGCTTCCGGACTCCGGGCACAGGCATTCGGTGAAAAACTCGTAGCCGGTGTTGCCGCGTTCGTCGGCGAGGAACGGCGCAAGGATGATATCTCGCTTGTGGTCCTCCAGCGCTCTCCATCCCTGACTTAAAAGTCTGACTTTTTTCCCAGACTTTTTACCTCGGCTTTTTCCCCAGGCTTTTTACCAACCGCAGTCGAAAATCGGACCTCCGGCAGGTAGTAACAGTACGGTCCGTTTGGACTCATATATGAAAACTCGAACGGCTATTGAAAATTCAGTATGAATGTAAGAACAATTGATTTGCGCAGAGAAAACGCTTTCTTCCACGCGCTCAATCGTGGTGTAGACCGTCAGCAAATCTTCTTTTCCCCCGCAGACTACCAATGTTTCCTTGACATCCTGCAAAGATTCCTTGATCCGTCCACTGTGGTTCTTCTGGCGTTCGCGCTGATGCCCAATCACTACCATTTGATAGTTCATCAGCTATCTCCGTATGCAATCAGCCACCTCATCAAACGCGTATGTGAACGCTACGTCAAGTACATCAATCGCAAGAGAAAGCGGGTCGGCCATCTTTTCCAAAGTCCTTATATCCCTAAGCTGGTTGATAAGGAATCATACCTACTCTATCTATCACGCTACGTACATCTGAACCCGGTCTCAGGTGGGCTGGTGAAATCGCCGGAGGATTGGCCATTCAGCAGCTGTCAAGCATATAGAGGAGGGATGCCCAACGGATTCGTGGACTCTCGTTTAATATTGGATCTTGCTGGCGGACCGGAGAGATACCAGGACTATCTCCACAAACCCTTCGTGGAGTGCGACATGCCTCTTGACAAGTATTTGATTGACCGGGAATTCCTTTGAAACTGGAGCTTCCAAGATGTCCGGTCCAGAATTCTCGAAGTCTCGGATTTTCCCCTGGCTTTTTTGCCTGACTTTTTTGTCTGACTTGTTTGTCTGTGTCTGACTTGTTTGTCTGACTTTTTTGTCAGGCTTTTAAGTCTGGGTCTTGCTTTTCCAAACGCGGAGGCATATATTCATCCAACCCGACAATACGTGACATCGCTTCGCTAACCCAGACCCGTCATCCCGGCAACCCTCCATGGCAAACAGAACCCAGGCGTCAGCTGCAACTGTGGATGAGTTCGAACGCGAACCTGTCCCACAGAACAAACTCAAGGGCCTGCGCAGTTTCGTCGGCATGTACGCCGGCGAGCATGTTGCCGGCACGGAGTTCATGATCGGCCCGCTCTTTCTTGCGGCAGGCGTCAGCGCTTTCGACCTGCTCGTAGGGCTCCTCGTGGGAAACCTGCTGGCTGTCTTGAGTTGGGCGTTCATCTGTGCACCCATCGCAACAGGCGTACGCCTCACACTCTATTACAAACTCGAGAAAATCTGTGGTACCCGATTGGTGATTCTCTACAACCTCGCCAATGGTTTACTTTTCTGTTTTCTTGCTGGAGCGATGATATCCGTTTCCGCAACGGCGGTCGGCCTTCCGCTGAACATGCCGATGCCCTCCCTCACCGATTGGCTGCCGACCAGCCTGGTCTGGGTTCTTGTTGTCATTGCCATCGGCACTGTTTTTTCGTATGTCGCAGCCAGAGGCTACGACGCAATGGTGCGTGTGGCAAACACCTCCGCTCCCTGGATGGTCCTGGTTTTCGCGGCCTGCGGCATCATCGCTCTGCGGGAACTCGGGGTGACTTCGCTTACCGACTTCTGGAGCGTGGCGAAGGAGAGAATCTGGACCGGAGGAGATCCGATGCCAGGTCAAACCAAATTCACTCTCTGGCATGTGATCTTTTTCTCGTGGTTCTGCAACGCAGCGATGCATATGGGGATGGCCGATCTCTCGATCTTCCGCTACGCAAAGAAATGGCAATACGGATTTGCCTCAGCCGCGGGGATGTTTGTCGGGCATTACCTCGCCTGGATTGCGGCGTCACTTCTCTTCGCGGCACAGCTGGCGCGCAATCCGGCGGACACGACCGTGGCCCCCGGCCCCCTGGCCTACAACGCCGTCGGCATCGCCGGCCTGGTCTGCGTCATCCTCGCGGGCTGGACCACCGCCAATCCGACCATCTATCGCGCCGGCCTCGCCTTCCAGGCAATCTTCCGCTCAGCCTCCCGCATAAAGGTTACATGGGTTGCGGGGGCCCTCGCAACATTCGGTGCTATCTTCCCGGCGCTGGCGATGAAGCTGCTCGACTTTGTCGGGTTCTATGGAACGATTCTCATGCCGATGGGAGCAGTCGTTGTCGTGGACTACTACCTCCTCAAGAAATTCGGGATGGTTTCGGACTTCGCAGAGCGCTCTCACCTTTTGTTCAACATGGCTGCGGGAGGCGCATGGATCATCGCCCTTGCCACGTGCGCCCTGCTCAATACGCTCGCGGGAGTGCAGATCTACTTCCTTGCGCTCCCCGGCTGGTTGACCGCCGGACTACTCTATCTTGTCCTCAGCGTGTTTGTTCAAAGGAACCGGACGCCACTCACAACGGGGATTGCCTGATGAGGAAGCTCTTTCTCGCACTCAGCGTCGCAGGTCTCATCCTCACGCTTCTCGCCCCACTTCTCGCGTTCGGCGGGACAATCGACCACGACGCGGTCAAGCATATGATGATGGCGGGAATGATTCTCTGGTTCGCCGGAACTGTGCCCAAGGTCCGGGCTGGCAGGACCGGGAGAGCTGAGCGAGACATTGGTGGGTAAGACATGCGTTTCAGAACGGGGCCGGTTGCCCGACAAAAAACCTGGGCTTCTTCCCAGGCTTCTTGCTCAGACGTTGAAATCAGGGGTTTCTCTCAGGGTACCTGCCTATCGCCAGCAGGATTCCGTGCAGTAGCGCTTCCGGCCGCGGAGGGCAGCCTGGAATGTAGACGTCGACCGGAACTGTCGTGTCGACACCACCGCACGACGCATAACTCTTCCCAAAAATACCCCCCCCAATCGCACACGCACCTACAGCAACAACAAGCTTGGGGTCCGGGGTCGCTTCATACGCCTGCCGCAGGGCGATCTCCATATTGCGTGTGACCGGTCCCGTCACCAGCAACATGTCGGCGTGTCGTGGCGATGCAACGAAGTGGATACCGAAGCGCTCGATATCGTGCACGGGATTGTTCAAAGCGGTGATTTCGACCTCACATCCGTTACACGAGCCGGCATCAACCTCCCGGATATGCAGAGAACCCCCAAAGCGTTGGCGGACTTTCGCTCTCAGTTGCATCCCGACGTCTTCCAGCATTTCCCCCGGTGAGGTCTGGTGGGCTTCCACTTCGACTACACGAGAGATTCCCTCCCTATTTACAGTGAAGCGCGCCCGGGTCGTCAACGCCGACTTGCGTACCGTCCCAAGCTCGAATTCCTGAGTCAAATGGATTGCCTCCGGGCACGTCGCTTCACATTCGCCGCAGAAGATGCAGTGGCCGTAATTGATCGACAGGAGCTTCCCGCCCGGTCCATCCGGTGCGGAAGCATTCTCAGTTTCCACGGTGATGGCCCGCGTCGGGCACGCAGCAGAACACGTGTCGCATGCGTTGCAACGCGCGTAGTCGATCACCGGCTTCCCACGCAACCCCTTAGGCGCTTCAGCAATAGTGGCCGGATAGGAACTGGTCGCAACACCGGACGTCAGCACCCGTTTGAGTATCTTCAGCATAACCCTTCCATTACGTACTCTTCATCGGTCATTGCCAGAATACGAAAGGTTGAAACTCTTATTGATGACGGGAAAATCCGGAACGATGTTGTTCTGTACCGCAAAAGTCAGCGCCCGCCAGTTGTGGAAGGATGGGTCCGTGATCTTCCAGCGGAAGATGTTGCCGGATTTGTCCGTCATGACCCAATGGATGATTTCACCCCTCCACCCTTCCACGTACCCGAGTGCCTGCCGCAGAGGAGGAATCTCCGCCAGGTTCGTTATAATTGCCTCGCCGATGTGTTGATGATGCGCCTGGTCCAGCATCATGAAGGATTGCCGCACCTCGTCGATGCGGACTTGCATGCGCGCGAGCACATCTCCTTCGTCGTGCCCGGCCACCGTGAAATGGAGATACGGATAGGCGCAGTGTGGATGATCCCGACGGAAATCCCGGTCGATCCCGGAGGCCCTCCCTGCGAGACCCGTGGCACCGAGCCGTTCTGCGTCGGCGTGCCTCAGCACTCCCGTCCCTTCAAGCCGGTCCACCACGGATGCGCTGGACATGACGAGATCAACCAGATTGCTGAACGAGCGTTCCACCTGCCCCAGTGTCTCACGTAACGCCTGGCGCCTGGCTGGCGAATCTTCGGGATCCCGGCGAACGCCGCCAACCGCTGCAAGACTCCTGAGCAGCCTGCTCCCCGTGAGGAGTTCGTTGAGGTGGAGGAGTTTCTCCTTCAGTTCCGACGCTGCGCCGGCACCTACGGCAAAACCCACATCGAGGAGTATTGCACCGACATCCCCGATATGATTATACAGCCGCTCGAGCTCCAGCAGGATGGTCCGGATCATGACCGCCCGCTGGGGTATTTCGGCCCCGCTGAGCCGCTCGAGCGCTTGGCAGAATGCGAGGGCATGGGCAAAGGACGAATCGCCGGACACCCGCTCAGCAAGGAACACTGCGCGCCGCGGGTCCATTCCTTCGGCAATCTTTTCGGTTCCTTTGTGCGTATAGAAGAGCTGCGCATCAAGGTTGATGATCGGCTCGCCGGCAACGCTGAACCGGAAGTGCCCAGGTTCAATAATCCCCGCATGCACAGGACCCACCGGGATTTCAAAGACCCCTTCCCCCTCCACGCGCTTGAAATCAAATATCCCCCTGGCACGGGGAACAGGCCTCTTCAGGTCAACATCCTTCAGCATGGGGTGCACATCTTCGGGCCAGTCCGGGTGCGATGCCAGCGGGGAAATATTCGGAAACGCGACAATCCCGAACCAGTCTTTGACCTCCCGCTCAAACCAATTGGCACCTTCGAGGGTTGGACTGATTGAAGGGACTTCCATGTGGCGGGGATCCACCGGTACCTGAAGGATCACGAAAAGATCCTTCTCCGGCACGGAAAACACGTAGTACAGAAACAACCGCCCGCTGAGCGTCCGCTCATCATTTGCCACGAGAGTCGTGAAATGGGCCCCCAGGTATTCCGTCAGCAGCGAGCATGTATCCGGCAGGGCCCTTAGCGATTCCTGCCGCAACGTGAGATACACTTCGTTTGCCGCGACCCCCTCACGGATCGTCACGCGATCGCCGAGAGATTCCGTGAGCGACGCAATATAGTCATGCATTCCGTTCATTTTCCTCAACCCATCAGGACAGCCACAGCATTCTGAATGCATTGCTGCAACGGGGGCGGAATGTACACCCCGAGCAGAAGAAGCGCCGCAAGCAGCACGCCAAGGAGGAAGAGCGACGCCGGGTCGGCATCGCCGCCCGTGACAGGCGCGGCTGGTGTTCCAAGAACCATTTTCGACGTGTAGTAGACAAACCCCACGAAGATGCTCACGACGAACCCGATGAACAAAACCGATGGCACAGCCTGACCGCTCGCAAAACCCGCACTCACGATCGTCAACTCGCTGACGAACGCTCCGAACGGTGGCCATCCTGTGAGTGCGAAGACCCCGACAATGAGGAACGTTGCCGATACTGGGATGACGGTAATGGCTCCGCTCACTTTACGCATGATCTTCGACTTGTAGGCCAGGCGCACGTTGCTGGCAGTCAGAAACAGCAGAACCTTGGCGATGGCGTTCACCAGCACGTGCAGCATCGCCCCGAAATACGCCAGCGGCGAGCCGATGCCCAGCGCAAAGACAATGATGCCGACGTGCTCGACACTCGAATACGCCAGCAATCTCTTGAAACTCCGCTGCACTAAGATGAAGGGCACGGCCATCCCCATGGACACCAGGCCAAAGACGACGAAGAGTGTGGAAGCGTATCCGTCACCCAGCGCGGCATTCACGAGAATGTAAAAACGCATGAGCGAGTACAGCGCAACGTTCACCAGCCCTGCCGCCATGAGGGCACTGATGGGTGCGGGCGCTTCACTGTACGCATCAGGCTTCCATGTGTGCATGGGCGCCAGTCCGGCTTTCGTCCCGAACCCGACCAGTATGAAAATGAACGCAAGCTTGAGCACAGCGGGATCAAGTTCTTTGGCAACGCCCATGAGCGAGGACCAGTTCAAAGCGTTCCCCGCAGCCGGGACTACGTGCAGTGCCGAGAAATAAGTGAGAATGATGCCAAACAACGCAAGAGCAATGCCGACGGAGCAAATGATGACGTACTTCCACGCAGCTTCGATCGAGCTCTCCCGCTCGTAGAAGGCCACAAGGAGGGCCGTCGCAAGCGTGGTTGCTTCCGTCCCGATCCAGAGGAAACCCAGATTGTTGGAGATCAACACCAACATCATGGTGAACAGAAACACGTTCAGGAGGAGATAATACAGCCACAACTGCCGGCCATCGACATTCCGGCTGCGCACTTGCCGGCGCAAGTAGCCGACCGAAAAGAGCGCAACGACCAATGCACTACCGCAGACAATGACGGCAATGTACGCCGATAGACCGTCGGCGTACCACCACCCCTGCGGCGAACTGATGGTCTTGTGCTCCATGATCACCGACATCAACCACAACGCCGACAGGAACGTCACCCCGGCACTCATCACGGAGATCACCTCAAGGATTCTGCGTCTATGAAACACAGCACACAGAACGCTGCCGGTGATCGGCGTGCCGATGAGGAGTGAGAAGAGAATGGTGCTCAATGCCGCAGGCTCCTGAGCGCGTCTATATTGATCGACTCAAATGTCTTGTTGATGCGGAAGACAAACACACCAAGAATCAGCACCGCGATCAGAATATCAAAGAAAATCCCCACCTCGACGATGAGCGGCATGCCATAGGTGATTGACAGGCCTGAGAGAAAGACCCCGTTCTCCATGGTCAGCAACCCGATAATCTGCGTGATGGCTTTCTTTCGCGTGGTCATGATGAACAAACCAATCAGCATCAACGCGATGGACACGGACAGAACGCGTGAGACAGCGGGGACCCCCGCCTCCTGCACGGCCAGGATCGACTGCGCCACAGAGTCCGCCACGATGACCATGCCGCCGCACAGCAGGAGCGATACGGTAATGTTAATGCTGAATCCCACCTCTTTCTGCACCTGTATCCGATCGATCATCTTGGTCAGTACGATTGGAATGGCAATGGCTTTGAGGACAATCGTCAGGACCGCAGCAATGAGGATATGCATTTCCCCGTACCCTACCACGACGAGCAACGCCGCGACGCCGAGAAAGGTCGATTGGAGGGCAAACAACCTGATATAGAATCCGAGGTTGCGACTGGAAACGATCAGGAATGCCGTCACAAGAATCGCCGCAGCACAAATATCGATGAGCAAGCCGATGGTTTGAAGATGCGTGGGATTCACAGCTATGCTCCAATGATGAAGTAGAGAATCAACGCGAGCAATGAAAGGATGAATGCCACCATGAGGAGTTCGGGCACACGGAACAGACGCAGCTTGGCGTTCATTGATTCGACCACGGCAACGATCACAGCCAGCACGGTGGCTTTCAGGCAGAACGCACCCACCCCCATGGCCAGGGCCCATGGCGACCACGTCCCTGCCATGCCGATGGGAAAGAACATGTTGGACAGCAGTGCAAGGAACACGACGAGCTTGATCTGCGATGCCCACTCGACAAGCGCCAGGTAACGGCCCGAATATTCAAGGATCATCGCCTCGTGGATCATCGTCAGCTCCAGATGTGTTGCCGGATTGTCAACCGGGATTCGTCCTGTCTCGGCGATCATGACAATGAACAGACCGGCAAACGCAAGAAGATGGGCGGGATTCATCATCGACAGAGGCGAGGCGGACAGTCGCTCAACCACGATGCTGAGATTCGTCGAGCCGGCGGTAACCGATGCGGTAAAAATCGCGAGCATCATCGCCGGTTCGACGATGGACGCAATCGACATTTCGCGACTCGACCCGAGTCCGCCGAATGCACTCCCCGTGTCCAGACCCGCAAGGGCGAGGAAGAACCTGCCCAGAGCAAAGAGATAGATTACGGTGATGATGTCCCCCACCCAATGCAGGGGCACCGGGGTGATAACGGTCGGCACCAGCAATGCGATTACCAGCATAGACCCGAAGACCAGGTACGGCGTCGCATGAAACAGCCACGATGCGACAGAGGAGACGACAATCTCCTTCTTGAAAAGTTTGGCGAGGTCGAAATACGGCTGGAGGACACTCGCGCCACGCCTGTTCTGGAACCGTGCCTTCGTTTTCCTGACGACACCGGTCACCAGCGGGGCGATGGCAAGCACCAGGATCAGGTGCGCAAGTGAAGCCGCTATCGTCGTGAGGATCTCGTTCATCGCGCGAACAGGAGGAGTATCACGAGAGTAATGAAGATATACGCAAGATATGTCTGGATATGCCCGGTTTGAATTCTTCGCATCATACGTGCCGATTTCAGGATAACACGACTGACCGGTTCATACAGGTATTTCAGAAACACCGATTCCGTCTTCAGCTCATACCTCATCTGTGGCTGGAAATACGGTGATGAGACCTCGGAGACTTCTATCTCGTGCGTCGCCCGGTAGATGCTCGAGAAGATCATCCGTATAGGCTTGCTGAAACCTGTGGCAGTATATTGCATCCGGGGTTCAAGTTTTTCCAGTCCGCACCCCCAGGTCATGGCAATGCGTTTGCGTAGTTTTCCACCGACGACAAATCCTATGCCGATCGGCACAAGCATGATGACCAGCAGCAATCCGGCGAGCACCGCGGGAGCAATGCTTGTCGATGTGCTCTGGGGAATGATCAGCATTCCTCCGTTGAGCGCAATCTGGCCGGAGATGTTCGCTCCCAGCAGCGAAGCAGCGAGCGGGTCCAACACCGACACAACCAGTCCAGGCGCCACGCCAAAGACCACGCACAGGATGGAAAGCAGCCCCATTGCGGCAATCATGGAGGGAGAGGACTCGTGGGCCCTTTCCGCATGTACGGAGCGCGGGAGGCCCAGAAAGGTTATTCCGAAGGCCTTGACAAAACAGGCGGCCGCGAGCGCCCCCGTCAGTGCAAGAAGGGCCACGGTGAGCGGGACAGCGATCTTGACTGTAAGGTCGGAGATCTGGAATCCAAGCAGGAGCGCCTGAAACGTCAGCCACTCGCTGACAAAACCGTTCAATGGAGGAAGGGCCGAGATCGCCACGGCGCCGATCAGAAAGAAGAAGGACGTCCATGGCATCTTCTTGACAAGACCTCCCAGGTCTTCGATATTCCTGGAATGTGTGGCATGGAGGACGGAGCCGGCACCCAAAAAAAGGAGCCCTTTGAATATGGCGTGATTCAAGACGTGGTAGAGGCCCGCGATCAGGGCAATTGCGGCGAGCGGCTTGTTCCCCAGGGCCGCAAATAGCAGCGCCGCGCCAACGCCCATGAGAATGATGCCGATATTCTCGATGCTGTGGTACGCCAGCAACCGCTTCAGATCATGTTCCATGAGCGCGTAAAGGACACCCAGCACCGACGAGGAAACTGCCACAACGAGGATCAGCACCCCCCACCATGCCGGAACATCCGGCCCGAGGAAATCGAAAAACACACGCACCATGCCGTAGATGCCGGTCTTGATCATGACGCCGGACATCAACGCCGAGACATTTGATGGTGCCGCGGGGTGCGCTTCCGGCAGCCAGATGTGAAACGGAATGATCCCGGCCTTGATGCCGAAACCGATTGTGGTGCAAAGGAAGAGGAGTGATCGGACAAGTGCGGGTATGCGTGACCCGGTATCCTTGAATGCTTCAAAACTGAATGATCCCGTGTACGTTTGGAGCGTCACAAACATCACGAGAAGAAAGGCGGTCCCGATATGCGTCATCACTACATAGAGCCAGGCAGCCCGCCGGGCAACAGGCTCCTCGTGCTCATACGAAATCAGGAAATACGTCGTGAGCGACATGACCTCCCAGGCAAAGAGGAAGACTACCGCATGACCGGCGAGGACGACCCCCACCATCGACAGGAGAAACCCGTTGTACAGAAAAAGAAGTACGCCGACAGCATGTCGCGGGGACAGTTCTTTCGTATAGCCGAGCGAGTAGACCGACACGGCAACAGCAAGAAGTGAGATGATGCCGAGGAACAAGGCTGAGAGACCGTCTGCATCGAGTGTGAGCGACCCGAAAAGCAATGTCCGTCCCAGCTCAACGTGCAGGGGTGCGCCGGACAACAAAATTGTAAGCGAGAGGAGACAACCTGCGAGGGAGGAGAGCAACGCCAGCGTGAATCCGAGATACCGGGCGGCCGTGTTGAGCGCCGCACGGGAATTCGGAAACCGCCGCCCGGCGATAGTCAGCATCACCGGAAGCAGTGCTCCAAGAGAGTACCCAAGCACAATACACAGGAGAAGAAGCGACTCCAACGAGATCCCTTCAAGCGAATGCACATCTGCGGTGGAGGAAGATTTGAAGAATAAATATACGTATCTTCACGATATTACAAAAACGAACAGTTCCCTTCCTCCGTTCAGTCCTTCGGCTTCGCAACAACATCAATTGCCACGACAACCCTCAGTGCCTTCCCCGGCGCGGTGAACAGGTTCTTTACCTCGTACGTAGCAGTCACGGGTCTCGCAAGCGTGAGAGAATTGCTCTGCGCGTGAACCATGAAGAGTGCCGTCCTCCCCGCAGAGAGCTCGATTTCAGGCGGGAACCATATACTCGAATCAGATTGTACCAGCACAAGGGTATATGGAAGATCTGAATGATTGGTCACCCGCGACATCCCCGGTCCCTTCCCGGTCAGAGTAAAACTCTTGGTGCTGAAGGAGATCGATTTCTCGAATATTTCCTTCAACCACCGTTCTTCACCGAACAACTCCTTCCCTCTCATTACAGCAGTCCGCCGCTCAAGAATGGCCTCCTTGATGGATTCCGCACTGCGCTCCCGCGCAAAGACCAGGGTGATCGGACGGAGCCGCTCTGGTTCCGTTCCGAACTCGAAGTCAATCGGCGCATGGCTGTCTGAATTCCCCAGCAGCGCGACGTTCTTCTCCAGACACCAGGCGAACACGTCCGGGTAGTACTCAATGTGATTCGCGATTTCTATCCCTTTGAGGATGCCGCTCGAGAGAAGGTACGTGTGTTCGTCGTACCACCGGGAGATATGATCGGGCTGCTGACCTCCCCATCCCGGATGATTCCAGAAAATAAGCGCCCCTTGTTTTGTGGCTTCATCCACGGCGTCTTTCCATGTCTCCTTCACCAGGGCATTGGCATCCTGTACAAAGATGGCATTCAGGTGTCCGGGAGGCATGGAGCGCGTGATTTCAGCCCCGGGTATGAGAATGAGCCCGGCAGTCGCGGCGTCCTTTTGCGCAAGTTTGAATGGAGCATTCCTGTCTTTTGAAACGTATTCCGACTTCGGCTGATATTCCAGATGGTCTGTCAGTGCGATTGCATCGAGTCCTCCGAGGACTGCCTCCTTCACGCGAAACGTGGGCCACACGTCGCCATCCGAGAAGACCGTATGCATATGGAAGTCGCACTTCAGCGTACGGTACCCCGCGACATCCGGGATGTCTATTGTATTAATATAGGTCGTTTGTGGAAACGCAGCTGCAGAAAGGAGAAGTACGGCGGCGATGAGTACATGTCCCCGTGTCATCGATTTCCTCCATAGTGCGGTGAAGAAGAACGGCGGGCTTACGTACACTTCAGGATCTGACTCCTGCATCACCCAGCATCAAAAAAAAGCCGGCACGCATCATGCCGGCATTCCATCCACACACAGAGAGAATCCCTACTTGATCAATCCCTTCTCGGCAGCATCTTTCAGTTCGTCGTTCGCGTAGATCGCGATCTCAACGCGGCGATTCTGATTGCGACCTTCGACTGTGCTGTTATCGGCAATCGGTTGCTTCTCGCCGTAGCCAACCGCCTTGAAACGCCCTGCATCCACTCCAACACCCGTGGCGTATCCGGAAACGGATGCGGCCCGCTTCTCGGAGAGCGTCTGGTTATATTCATCCGTCCCGGTGGCGTCGGTGTGGCCTTCCACAAGAACTTCAGTGTCTTTGTACTTGTTCAGAATCTTGGAGAGGTTTCCGATATTTGTCTTGGCTTTGTCGGTGAGATTTGAGGAATTCACGGCGAACAGGATACCAGAATCGAATGTGATCTTGATCCCTTCCCCGATGCGTTCCACTTTCGCACCTTGAATATCCTTCTCAATTTCCTCTGCCTGCTGGTCCATATAGTTGCCGATCAGCGCACCGGCCGTCCCGCCGATTGCCGCGCCGATGATGGCTCCGACTGCGGTGTTCCCCGCTGCATTACCGACGAGGCCGCCGATGACGCCGCCTGCGGCTGCACCAATGGCACCTCCCTGGACCGCACTGCTTGTGCCGCAACCTGCACCCACAAGCGAAAGTGAAATTAAGAGCGCGAGCCCGGCCTTCATCCATGTCGTATTCATGTATGTCCTCCTCTAAGATGGTTCACTCACTTCGCCACATTACTCCGGACAGCTTGAATCGTTGAGACAAGATACCGACTTTCCATCAATACCACAAGGGGGGGGGGAAGTGAGTGGCAGCATCCCGCATCCATCACACCGGACAATCTCTCATCCTCCCAGATTCATCAGGAAGATGTAGAGCAAGATGACAACCACGACCATCACCCAACACCCAATGAAGCCCCAGATGTCGGCTTTCGTGGGCTTCCAGAACTCCCAGTCCGTATTGGGAAACAACTTGCGTTGCTCCACGATCTCGGGATGATCGATTGCCTCCCGCACCAGCCTGGCGTCCTCCACAGGGTCGGCGACGGTCGGGGTATGTACCGAGCCATAGAACTCACGAAGGACTTTTTCAGAGTTCCGTCTGGTGACGAGACTTATTGCGAAGATCAGTATGAAGGGAAACACAATATCGAAGATGAGCGAGACCGTGGAAAGCTGGGGCTTGTTCATGGTCTCTACGGGGACTCCGAGCAGAGAACAGTAGTAGATCTGATTTCTGAAGGATCCTTTGCCGATCATCCGCGATGAGGGGTTTGTTTCGTCCTCCCGCACAACTTCGTCAAAATACACCGCCACCGGCGGCTGGACTACCCGTTTCTGAATCATCTGCCCCACCGAGTCAGCTTTGCCCAGGGCAACGTCTTCCTGAACGGCTCCCGTAGTGATCAAAAAGACCCGCTCGGGCGACTGCACTGTCAGGTCAGGATTGGCGCGTATGAAATCAAACATGGGCCCGACGGCAGGAATCACAGCAGTGGTCATGATCGACACCACCATCTGGATAACCACCGCCCGTGTTGTCAGTCTCCGCCAGAAATAGACCAGCCAGAGTCCCGGACCGATGATCGTCCCGACCGAAATGACATTCTTGAGCAGCACGAAGATGTCATCCAGCCGCTGTGCAAAGAGTATCGAGCAGACAAGTACGATGACAATGACAAACCGCCCTGTGTTGACCTGTGTCCGCTCGGTCGATTTCGGCCGGAGAGGAAGAAGGATATTCTGCGTGAATGCCGCAGACCACTCGAGTGCAGCGGCTCCCTTGCTCGACATATTGCCCGCCATGATAGCGGCAATCATCAATCCCACAAAACCGGGCCCCAGGAGCTCCTTCGTCAGGACGCCCCAAATCATTGTGGGATCCGCGAGCTGTCCACCGAACAGGCCGACAGCGATGAGTCCGGTAAATGCCCAACCGATCATTACGAATCGTTTGGCAAAGGATCCAGTCACAAGCCCCACCCGGGCTGTCATGTCGTCTTTCGGTGCGCCGCCACTGGTGAAATTCTTCGGCGCGAAGCCGACCAGGTTTGCGGTGGCAAATGCGGCCACGAAATACCACGTGTACTCGCTGACCGAGGCGGAGCCGAAGAGATCGAACATGTAATCAGGTACCTGTGCATGCAAACCCGTCAGTCCCCCGAGCTTTATCAGACCGAGCGGAATCATCGCAAACGAGAGGAACAAAATGAGGATCCCTTGTATAACATCGGTGAAGGCTACGGCGAAGAGTCCTCCCAGAATCGTGTAGGCACCTACGATCGCGGCATAGCTGAGGTAGAACCAATCGATGTGAAGGTAGGAGACGAACGACTGGAGCTCGTGACGCTTGTCTTTCTCCTGGAGGATACTGAGCTCCACTTTTTCCTCCGGGTTGAGCGGTACGGAGGCCTGCTGCTTTTGCAGCACCTGGTAGCGGTCGAAGTCGCGGATCGATTGCGCCTCCTCCTGGGTGTATTCCGTCGCCGGCTTTACCATCATGGCCTGCAGGGTCTTCCCGGTGATCACCAGGGCAAACGCTCCTCCGTACATGGCAACGAGGAGGGTATAGACCGCGAACAGCATGCCGAGGTTCTTACTCTCAAACCGGTGCAGATACATATCGCCGGGACCTACGTACCGGGTGCGCTTCTGCAACACGGAGATGAACCAGTAGAACGGCGTAATGAACAGCGTGAGATTCTGGAACCAGAGTCCTGAGAGACCCTGGCGGTAGATCTCGCGGGTGACGCCTGCGGCTTGATCCGAGCTCGTGATCGAGCCGAAGCTCAGGAACGTCGAGAGGACCTTGCCGAAGCTGCGCCCCCCCTGATAGAAAGCGCGAGTGTTTACGATTTTCTTGCGTGCCCAGATGCCAATAAGAACCATAAGGAGCAGGTAGAGGCCGATAACCAGCCAGTCGAGGTAATGGAGGCCGAAAATGGACATGTATGATCACACCAGGAAGTTGCTGTTGTCACCCCATCGCTAGAACCAATGGGGTTATGCGTCTGCTATCAACTATCTAAGACGGGAATGCTGTATGCCGACGGGTCACTTGTGACCCCCGGCATCCTCCGAGCCCAGGACGAGGTACGCGCCTTTGATTGCTTGTGTTCGCGCTTCGATGGTGGAAACACCGGCCGGCAAGGGCTGAAACACAATCCGCGCGACCCCCGAGGAGAATTCAATAACACGGCTGCCTGTCGGCGTTCCAAGGTCTGCCAGCAAATGCCCGCGTCCCTCGGAAGTAAAGTAGACCCGGTCACGGGCGGAGAGGCAGAGCCGACCCTGTTTGTCGACCGCCTTCACTGTCACCAGGATGTTCCCGCCGGGGAGAGGCTCGCCAGAAAGCAGAAGCGCATTGGGCGATCCATGCCGTTGGTGAGTGTATCGAACGATGAGAGAGTCTTTGACTATTCCACCGGAACCGTCGGCGCCGGCAGCCTCTATCCGGTTTTCCCCTTCCGCAAATTGTACATCCCAGACTTGCCCTGAGGCCGGAAATACGCCTGGCATGCGGACTCTCTTGCCCTGACTCTTCCCGTTTACCGTGAGCAGGACCGTATCACAATTGCTATAGACGCGCACCTGCCGGGATACCCCCCCGGGTCCTGCACGTTCAGTCCATGTGTGCGACAAAATGTAGCAGAAGCGGGGTGATTGTGTCCACCGGCTCTTGAAAACATAGAACGCATCCTTGGGATTTCCTGCGCGGTCCATCACGCCTTTCTGGTTCACATAGGGGATCGGGTTCTCGGGCCGCAGGGGCGTCGCAAAGTCTTTGAAGAGCCACTGGGCGTTTCCGGCGAACCACGGAAGCCTCTCGCTGACGCACAGGTGCCAGTCCAGAAGATCCACCATGTAGCTCTCACTCCAGTCCCCGGTGTTGGCAATCTTGATTTCCCGTTTCCGGACAAAGGTGGAGTCCCAACCATCCGTCGTCGTATATCCGTTGCCATCAATGGGATTTTCGACGTGGCGCCCCACATGGCTGTCACCACCGTATTCCATATGGAGCAGCCTTGGGTAGAGTTTGCGCGCTTCCTCAATTGCACTTTCGTAGTTGGCGTAGACTGAACTGTACCACCCCATCCAGATCGAAGGCGAGAACACATCAGGAATGCTTGCCCCCTCGGGGAACCTTCGCATGGCTGTAACTCTTTCCGGATCCAGCGTATGTGCGATGCCGTTCAACTCGCGGAGGAAGGCCCGTATCGAATCCACATTACCCCTTGTCGGAGACTCCGCATCGGATTCCACTTCATTCCCAATTGACCAGAGGATGATGCTCGGGTGATTGAAATTCTGCAGGATCATCTCCCGCAACATTCCGCGTGCATTCTCTTTCCATTGTGCGCCCCCCACCCCTCCCCGGCACCAGGGAAGCTCATCCCATACGAGCAATCCCAGCTGATCGCAGAGCCGGTAGACTTCAGGGTCCTGCGGATAGTGGCCAAGGCGGACGAAGTTCGCCCCCATTTCCTTGATTCCACGGAAGTCTTGGCGCGTGATGCTGTCGGGCACCGCACCACCAAACCCAGCGTGGTCCTCATGCCGCTGTGTCCCCCGAATCAGAAGGCGCTGCCCATTGAGATAGAACGGTCCCCCTTCCTTGAATTCGAACCAGCGGTAGCCGAATGTTTCCCTCGCGACATCCATCACCTTGTCGCCGTCGCCGATGGAGACCTCGAGTGCATAGAGTTCGGGTGAATCAGGTGACCAGAGCCGGGGAGATGGAACTGCAGGGAGTGCGAGTGCATGATGCGACTGCCCGGCCGGCACATCGACGCGTCGATACAACGTTGCGACGGCATGACCTCCGTTCCCGCGAATAGTCGCCCTGACATCGAGGCTCAACGGTCGACCGGTAGCATTCGCGATCTGGAAATCGACGCGCGTATCGGCGCTCACGCTGTCGACCCGGGGGGTGTGAATCCGGACGTTCTCGACGGAGATCTTGGGCCGGTATTTCAGCCACACATCGCGAGTGATACCACCACAGAGTACGAAATCGGAGAGTTGCGACGGGAGCAAGTCCTCGTCCATCACATTATCCGCGTAAACCACTATCTGGTTCTCCGCTCCAAACACGACAAAAGGCGTTATGTCGACATCAAAACCGACGTACCCGCCGACGTGGCCACCCGCTTGCTTCCCATTGACGTGCACATCAGCCTTCATGTTGACCGCTTCAAACGTCAGGATCACTTTCATCCCGGATCGCGAATCGGGGACAAACAGTTTTCTCGTATACATCCCTATGCCGCGTCTGTATCCCGGGACCATGTCCACTGCGTCGAATGCATTCCATGTGTGGGGAAGAGTTACCGGCACCCCGGTCCCCATTTTCTCATCTAAGAGGAGGTATTCGGTGGTCGGGACATCGAGATATTTCCAGCCGTCATTGAGCAGAATCGTCGAGGAATCTCGACGGCCGGCAGGCTCCGCAGGTGCCTGGTGAATGACGAGGCCGAGCAACAACACCTGAGCCAGGGAACGGGCAGAGTAGTTCACATCGCTCCGTGCAGGGGCAATTGGCGGGAATGGAGCAATCGGGATTCCAGGTGGTTTACCACGACTCCTTGAAAAACGATGCGTCGGTGAAGTATGATTTCGCCAATTCTTCCAGCTTCTTCATTTCTTCGGGCGGGAGCGGCTCAAACTCCCTTTCACATAACCCACGTGTAAGGGAAAGTAGCGGATTTGGCGGGCATACGCAAGAAGAATGGCGTCCCGGCACACTACGCCGCACCCTACACCGATATTGTAACCCATACTGCAACCCACCCTGTGACACCGCCGATTCCTTTTCCGGTTTTGTTATCGCCGGCACTCGCGTGCTGGCCATGGTTGGCGAACGAAACAGACCAGACTTTGACAAATCGGTGACAATCTCCGGTTTGGCTGTTCGCATATTGGTGCCAACGCTGTCCACGGGGGCGATTGCGGCTGCGCCTTCCACGCGTCAGCGAGATCTGTTGCATCGCAGCCAGACAATGAATAACTTCCGGCACCTTCTCTTCCATACAGGAGCCAGACATGAAAACGCTCAGGGCTCTTCTTCCAGCCGCCGTTGCAGGCATTCTCGCCGCCTCGATGGCAGTCCTTCTCATTCCGGGTTGCAGCCTGATTGGACTCTTCATCGGCAGCGGGATCGATGTCGTGTCACAGGATTCCATCCCTGTCTACTCCTGGCGTATCGATTCAGTGTTGCGGACCCACAATGTCACCGTCCTTCTGAAGGACGGCAACACATATCCCGATATGAACGTCCAGGTGAGAATAGACTCATTCCCGGCGTACAAGCAGCGATTCGATGCTTTCGTTGCGACGCACGATTTCCCGGCATCGTATCCAAAGGTTATGGACTCGGTCATTGTGACGACTAGCTCCGGGACTACGCTCTCCGCTCAATTGCTAGCGTATGATTTCGGACGTCTCGTACTGAAGCGGGACACAGGGAGGCTTTTGAATCTCAGTTTTGGGGATCCCCACATAGTCACAATGGGTGACGGCAAGTTTGCGACGCTGGGCCTGCGAACCACTGTGCCCGAGAGCGGTGTCCCTCTCTTGAGCTCACTAGCGCTAGTTGACGCGGCGTCGGGCGTATGCATCCGCACGGTGTCTCCTTACGACATCCAGCGAATCGAACACAACGACACGTCGGATGCCGGAACGGCCGGGTTCTTGATAGGCCTCGTCGTCGATCTAACTGTGGTCGCCGTGGTGACCTCGAATACAGGTCCTAGCACACCTCCTCCCCCACCGCGCGGGCAGGGGTCTTGTCCTTTTGTCTACAGCTATGATGGAAAGTCCTACATCCTGGATTCCGAGACATTCAGCGGTGCAATCCTCAAGGGGCTTCAGCGCACCGACTGCGACAGGCTCGAATATCTCGTCGATATAGACAATACAGTCAAACTTAAGATTGCCAACGATCTCTCTGAGACTCAGTACGTGGATAATCTGAAGGTTCTTGCGGTCGATCACCCGCTACACACCACAATCGTAGCACGATCGCCATTTGATTTCTACACGATTGCCGTTCCACATGGTCCGCGAAGCGCAGAGGACTTCCGCGGGAATGTGATTACCCGGCTTGTGGTGGCAGACGACACTCTCTCCTGGATCAGCAACCCGGCCGGCAGAAGCCCCGGTGATCCGAATTCGATCCGCGATGGTTTGACACTCCGGTTCGATCGGCCGCGGGGAGCCCGTCGTGCCAAAGTGGTGCTCGCGCTTCGGAACACGCCGTGGGCCCTGGAAATGGAAGCTCAGCTCCTCCGCTTGCAGGGATCCGATCTGGAGCGCTGGTACGATGCGATGAATTCAGATGCCGACATGCGCGATGGATTCATCGATGCGGTGAAACGTGAAGCGATGCTGCATGTGCAGATGTGGGATGGTCGATCATGGAAGACACTCGACTTCGTCCCGTTCCCCGGTCCGTATGTGGAGAAATCCACCGTCGCAATCGCGGATCTGCAAGGAACACCGGAGACCGAGTTGGGTATCCGTATTGAATCCACCGCAGGACTCTGGACAGTGAATTCCGTGCAGGTCGATTTCACACCGGATATTCCTGTACCGGTTTCAGAAGCCCTATGTGTCGGAGCCCGTGACAACCATGGCAATGATCTCAGGCAGTCGCTCTCTGGAATCGATGGAACATACTACGTGCTCAAGCAGGGGGACGAAGCAGAACTCGCATTTTCGCTTCCGGCCAAAAGAGCCGGAAGATCACGCTCGTTCTTCCTGCTCTCGAATGGCTACTATACCATGGACATCCCTTCTGCAGGAACCCCGCAACGTGAGCTGTTGGCGCGGCTTGGCTCCGAGCCGGGAGCTTTTGGCAAGTATACCACCGGCCTTTTCAATGCATGGGCGCACAGGGCGACGAGGGAACCGGAGGATATCAAGTAGAACCCACGACAGGGTGCCTCGATGATACGTGCGTTTTCTGTCCCCACGGTGAACGAAGACTGCGCTCTCCCTACTCAAAGACCCGGGACGCCGCCAGCCCTGTCGTTCCCGAGCGGCTGGCAACTTGTGCCGGTTACACTCCGCTATGTAGCCGCAATGCTGGAATATGCCCTCCGGCGCAGCGGATATCCTCACTTCCGCTTGCGGTCACTTCTCACGCTGAAGCGAAAGAAACTCATTGCCATACGGCGCATTGCCCGGTTGGGCAGTCACTACTACGGGACAACGATGCGGATCCCGCGATGGCCTTCCCGTGCCTTCGACAGGATGGTTGCCAACGGCGGACTCAACATCGAGGCGGACATTATTTCTGAGAAGCATCAGATCGATTCAGCGATCCTGTCGATCACACGCAAATGCTCCTACGCATGCGAACATTGCTCCGATTCAGTCAATCGTCATGCCGACGATATAGTCCCCGTGCAACGCTGGATCCAGACGGTGGGCGAGCTCCAGGCAGTTGGCACGAGCGTTATCATCCTCTCCGGCGGTGAGCCAATGCTCCGTTATCCGGCTTTGCTCGAGATTCTGGGCAGCGCAGACCTGAATCTTTCGGATTTCCATTTGCACACTTCAGGCGCGGGTGTGACTCCTGCGCGCGCCAAGGAACTGGCCGGAAAGGGGTTGGTCGCCGCGGGCATCGGCCTTGACTACCCGGATGCCGCGCGGCAGGATCAATTCCGCGGCGTTCAGGGCGCTTTTGCCGCCGCAGTAGAGGCACTCCGACTTTTCGCAAGTGCCGGCGTGTTCACGTACACAAACCTGTGCCTGCAAAAAGACCTCATCGCCGGCAATGGACTGTATGCATATCTCGACCTGGCAAAAATGCTGAATGTGGGCAGCGTGCAGCTGCTTGAACCCAAGCCGTGTGGTAAGTATGCCACCCACCCGGCTGACGGGCTTTTCTCCGACGCAGACCGGACTGAAGTCATGAAGTTCTTCATCGATGCGAATCAATCGAAGCAATTCAAAGACTATCCACCCGTCGCCTACACAGCCTACTACGAGAGGCCGGAGAACTTTGGGTGTCTGATGGGTGGACTCTCCCATCTTGCAATTGACGGAAACGGTAATGTGAATCCCTGCACCTTCGTTCCTGTATCGTTTGGCAACATCATGAACGAGGGATTTGCCGAGGTGTATCGACGCATGCGCGGTGTAATCTCACGACCGCACTACGGTACGTGCGCCTCCGTCTGTCTGAGCCCGGCCCTTGCCCGCTACAGGTTGCAGAGGGGAGCTCAAACGGTGCACTATAGTCAGTTCAGGAAGGAATGGCAGGCGGTGTTCTCTCCATCATTCACTGAGACCCATAATGCCTCAAAAAGTGCCTGAGGTAGTGGCCGAACTCTCCGTCGACGTCAACCGGCTGTTCCGGATGCCGTGGAAAACAAGCGACAACGCGATGTCGTGGCTCGAGCCGACGCGCAAGTGCAATATCACCTGCGATGCCTGCTTTGCGATCAATGATCCTCTGAGCCAAAAAACTCTTGCGAAGATCGAACACGAACTTGATACGCTGTTGAGGCTTCGCCGGACCGATGCCGTTCTCATCGCCGGCGGCGAACCCCTCACCCATCCCGACATCGTCGAGGTCGTCACGATGGTGAAGCGGAGGAAGGTCAAGGCGCAGCTGGTGACGAACGGCGTCGGGCTCGACGCACACCTCCTGCACAGACTCCACACCGCCGGTCTGTATGGGATCACGTTTCATGTCGACAGCCATCAGGCTCGCCCCGGCTGGAAGGGAAAGAACGAACGGGAGCTCAATGTCCTCCGGCAACAGTTCGCCGACCTGGTGCGCACTGAGGGTAGGCTGGTATGTGCGTTCAATACCACGGTGTTCCCCGACACGCTGCACTTTCTCCCCGATATCGTTGAGTGGACAACCCGCAACATCCGCGACGTAAGCGTCATGACACTCATTGCTGCAAGGATGCTCAGCCCCGACCTGCCATTCGAATTCTTCGCAGGTGGACGGAAGGTCGACCTCAAGGCAATGGGTTTTTTCTCTGAGGTCCATCACGCAAACCTGACGACCATCGACATGTACCGGGAAGTGAAACGAGCGCTCCCTGATTATGAATTTGCCGCTTACGTTGGGGGGACTGCGATCCCCACATCGCTCAAGTGGGGAATCGCGTGCCGCGTGGGCAGCGGTAGACATTCATACGGAAATATGGGCCCGAGGTCTATGGAAATCCTCCAGAATGCCTATCACCTCTGGAACGGGTGCTATCTCTCGTATGCGCGGCCGGGATTGAGCCGTCAGGGTAAAGCGCTCCTGTTGTTTGGCCTGTTCGACCCCGAGGTGAGAAAGACTGCAAAGCATTACCTCCGTGCAATCGTCAGAAACCCGCTGCGGCTGTTCGAGCGGCTCTCAGTGCAGACCATCAGCTTGCTTCAACCCCTGGATATCCTGCCCAACGGAGAACAGGACAATTGCGATGGATGTCCGAACGGGACCGTCTGGCAGGACCGCATTGTCCCGGCCTGCCAGTTGGACAATTTCAAGAAGTTCGGCGGTCCGGTAACAATGGTTCCCCGTAGATAATCCTCCGATGAATACCCGGGCTCCCTTTCACAGGATACTTCTCACCACGATCCACCAGCCGCTCGGCATCGAGTCTCACAACTCTACCCGTAACATGCAGGCCGAAATGTACAACGCCCAGGTAACGCTCAGTCAGGGTGCATTCAGCATTCGGGCGGTATGTACTGGATGGGGACTGGAGTTCATTGCTGCCAATCTCAAAACCTCCACGACAGTGCTCCACTATCCCACCCTCCGGCGCCTCAAGAGCGAGTTGCACAAAGGGTATGACTTCATCGGGATCAGCTTTGCGATTTGTACGTATCCAAAGGCTGTGGAAATCTGCAGGCTTGTCCGCGACTGTGCCCCGCACACCAAAATCGTACTGGGCGGGTACGGAACGGTGCTGACGGAATGTGACCAGCATGCTGATTATGTCTGCCGCGAGGAGGGGGTGATTTTTTTCAGACGTCTTCTCGGTGAATCAGAGAACGACAAATTCACGCTGCCCGTCATCATCCGGAAGCTCAAGGTGTTATCGGTTTCCACCGGTCCCGAACTGATCGTGCCCACCGGCCTGGGGTGCTCCAGGGGGTGCGATTTCTGCTGCACCAGCCACTTTTTCAACAGGCGCTATTATCCGCTCGTCAGGAGCGGAAAGGAGATACATGATTTCATCTGTTCCGTGGATGTGGGCAAAAGCACCTACCGGGATGTCGGAATCATCGACGAGGACTTTCTTCTTGATCACTCCCGGGGTAGAGAACTGGCGGAATGGAACTCCCGGGAATTGGAAAAACCCATTCTCTTTTCATGCTTGACTTCGCTTAAGAGTATCTCCCAGTATTCGACAACCGAACTGCTCTCCATGGGACTCGCGGGCGTATGGGTGGGGATTGAATCCAAGCAGGCAACCTACGGCAAACTGAAAGATGTCGACGTTGCGCGGACGGTGACCGACTTGAAGGCCAACGGTATAAGCGTGCTGGCATCTATGATCCTCGGTTACGATTGGCACGATACAAGCTCGATTGAGGATGACTTCCAGTACCTTCTCTCCCTCAAACCGACTCTCAGCCAGCTGATGCTCTATAGTCCGTGTCCCCAGACTCCTCTTTACGAACGTATGCGCAGGGCAGGACGCATGCTGGAAGTCCCCTATCAATACTATGACGGATTCCATCTCCTCTTCACACACCCCCACTTCTCTTCCGGGGAGCTGGAGAGGCTTATCATGCAATTATTCGAGCGTGAATATGAGGAACTGGGTCCGTGCATTTTCCGCGTACTCGAAGTGCACCTGAACGGATTCGAGCAGTTGAGGAACGGCGAGAGAGTTTTGTTCCGGAGGCGGGCACGTGAACACCAGCGGATGGCATTGGAGATCTATCCTCTTCTCCGCATGGGAATCAGCAAGGCGCCGTCGGGTCATGTGAAAGACTACCTGACAAGCTTGCGGGAACGGATGGAGTCGCTTATGCGAATTCCCATATCTGCCCGGTATCTGCAGCTTGCCGTACCCTTTCTGTATCACTACACCGATTGGCATCAGAAACGCCCATACGCTCAACCGCGAGAGATCATCCACCGCTATCGTCAATCGGCGTGAACAGATGCGAAAGCCCGGGGTCTGAAGGGTGCCATGTCATTGATCATAAGAACAGTGCAGTCGCAGAGGGAGATGAAGCGCTTCATCCGGCTTCCGGGGATCATTCATGCTCATCATGCAGGGTGGGTGCCGCCGATCTATTCCGACGACAAAAGGACATTCGATCCCCGCCGCAATCTGGCCCATGGTTATTGCAGCAGCATCTATGTTCTTGCCTATGAGGATGGCACGGTGGTAGGCAGAGCCGCCGGCATCATCAACTGGCGCTACAACAGCTTCCGGGACTCACGCACTGCACGATTCGGCTACCTGGAATCCCCCCAGAGAGATGACGTAACCGCTGCATTGCTGCATCGCATCGAAGCATGGGCGCGTGCGGAGGGCATGACAAGAATCGTCGGCCCGATGGGTTTCACCGAAGAGGATCCCGAAGGTTTCATGATTGAAGGTTTCGATCAGCTGCCCAACCTCTCGACGTATCACAACTTCCCATCGCTCCCGGAATCGCTTGAACATCTCGGCTACTCCAAAGAGGTGGACTATGTTGTGTACCAGGTGCCTCTGGCGACGGCACTGTCCGATACGTACCGGCAGATATACGAGCGGGTCCGCAGGAAAGTGGAGTTCACCGTGGTGGAATTCACGCGTCGCCGGGAGATTGAACCCTACATTCGCCCCATCTTCCGGCTTATGAATGAATGTTTCGTCCCTATCTATGGATACTCACCCCTTGACGAACAGGAGATGGATCTGCTTGCCCGGCGATACATGCCGGTGGTGGACCCACGGTTCATAAAACTCGTCACAAATGCCCAGAGAGAATTGGTCGGCTTCATCATCGGAATCCCCAGCATTGCGGATGGCATCCGTCGCGCAAAGGGGTGGTTGTTGCCGTTCGGCATCTTCAAGATCCTGAGGGCACGGCGCCGGGCACACAAATTGGATCTCTACCTCGGCGGCATCAAAGGATCCTGTCGTGATCGAGGTGTCGACATCCTGCTCGGCTGTAGCATAATCGAGTCGGCCACAAAGGCGGGATTCGATTTCATGGATAGCCACCACGAACTGGAGCTGAATGTGAAAATGCGTTCCGAGATGGAACGGATCGGCGGACGCATATACAAGCGCTACAGAATATTTCAGAAGGGCCTGGGATGACCGGAGAGAAACAGAGGTCGCGGTACCTGACAATCACGCTTTCGTTCTACGTGATATGGACTGCTCTGTTCATTGCTGAAGGATTCTACGTCGTCACCTTGCCGACAACTGATTTGTCGTCCTGGTTCGACAGGCATCTGCCGGTGGTGCCGGAATTTGTCTGGATCTACGTTCTCTGCTACGTGTTTCCGTTCACTACCCTATTCGTAGTGTCCGATTGGCACCGTTTCAATATCGCCCTCCTGAGCATCACGATGTGCACATGTGTGGCTTATGTGTTTCACATCGCCATTCCCGTGGCATTCCCCCGCCCCACCCTGGGATCATCGCTATCGTCTCAAATGCTGGCATTCATTTATGACAACGACTTCAAACCGGGTGCGCAGAATTTCCCAAGCCTGCATGTTGCAATCGCACTAATCATTTACTTCACATGCCGGCAACAGGGCTTAGGTAAAACCGCGGAGTGGGCGATTCTCGCAATAGCATTGCTGATCGTCCTTTCCACTGTATTGATAAAGCAACATCTGGTCATTGACCTTGTCGGAGGAGTGGCCCTGGCGGTAGTCGTCTGGGGAGTCCTATCACGAGTCTATTGGCGTGCTGTTTTCGCGGAGGAAGAACCCCTCCATGCTTTGGCAACAATGACGAGGAGACTGGCCCCTCTGTATCTCTTTTCTGCAGGGTGTGTGATTGCGACGGGAATAGCCCGGGCAATGATTACCGGTTCGCCCGGAAAGTGAATTCCTCCCCTTTCGGGCCGAATTGCCGTTGTAACTCCATTCTTGCTTTCATCGTATGTATATAATCTGTATCATATCTGACATTCCCAGAGGAGGCCATTCTTCATGAAATCCACCCGAATTACACTGCTTCTCTGTTTCGTTGTGCTTGGACTGGTTCCTGCCAGCACGCTGGCTCAACTCGACGCGCGTATGATGCGCAACCCGCATGTGTCCCAGACACAGATCGTCTTCTCGTACGGCGGCGACCTGTGGCTCGTTCCGAAAGAAGGAGGCACCGCGGTCCGGCTCAGCTCCCCGAAGGGGGAGGAACTGTTCCCCCGCTTCTCTCCCGATGGCAAGTTCATTGCGTATAGCGCGGAATATGATGGGAACCTGGACGTGTACGTCATCCCGAGTACCGGCGGAGAGCCCGTCCGGGTCACTTCCCATGGCTACGCTGACCGCGTCGTCGCATGGTATCCCGACGGTTCCCGGATCCTGTTCGCCTCGGCAATGGTCTCGGGGCGTCAGCGCTTCAATCAGTTCTTCAGCGTAAGTCCAAAGGGCGGCCTCCCCGAGAAGCTGCCGCTTCCGTATGGAGAGATGGCTTCCTTCTCGCCCGATGGGAAGAAACTCGCCTACACCTATGTGACACAGGCGTTCCGCACATGGAAGCGCTATCGCGGCGGATGGGCGCCGGACATCCATCTGTTTGACCTGGAGAAGATGACCGACGAAAACATCACCGCGAACATTGCCATTGACGAGTTCCCGATGTGGCATGGTGATAAGATCTACTTCCTCTCAGACCGCGGACCCGAGCTGAGGATGAATGTCTGGGTCTATGATATCAACTCAAAGCAATCCCGCCAGATCACTTCATTCAAAGACTACGACATCACATTCCCCGCATTGGGGAAATCGGAGATCGTGTTCGAAGCCGGCGGAAGACTCTATCTGCTGGATATCGCCACCGAAAAGTCGCGCGAGATTCCGGTGAAGGTAGTTACAGATGAAATCACTCTGCTTCCCCGCATGGAGAACGTCAGCAAGCTGATCCGGAACTACAGCATCTCCCCTGACGGCAAGCGTGTGCTCATCGAAGCCCGTGGCGAGGTTTTCTCCGCGCCGGCGGAGAACGGCCCCGTGTTCAACCTGACGCGCAGCTCCGGATCGGCCGAACGCTATCCTGCCTGGTCTCCCGATGGCAAGCGTGCCGCGTATTGGAGTGACAAATCCGGGGAGTATGAACTGACGTTGTACGATTTTGACAAACGCTCCGAACGGTCGGTCACTTCCTACGGGCCCGGCTACCGCTACAACCTCTACTGGTCTCCCAATAGCGCGATGATCGCGTTCATTGACAAGGCAATGCAGATCAAGATCTATGACATCGAGAAAGATCGCACGGTCGACGTCGACAAGGAGAAATATCTCTACGAGGGAGGACTCATCGGTTTCAGCGTGAGTTGGTCGCCGGACAGCCGATGGCTTGCCTACGCCCGTGAACTTGACACCAGAAGCAGTGCCATCTGCCTCTACGACACAAAAGAAGCAAAGAGCACACAGGTGACATCCGGATATTATTCGGACATGCAGCCATCATTCGACCCGGACGGCAAGTACCTTTACTTTCTTACGAACCGGAACTTCGTGCCGGTCTATTCGGACATCGACGGCACCTGGATTTATCCAAACGCGACGGTCATCGCCGCCGCAACTCTGAATGACGATGTCCTCTCGCCCCTGGCCCCCAAGAACGACACACTCGCGGTAAGCGCCAAGGGAACACTGGAGAGCGACAAGGGGAAGAAGGACGAAAAGAAGGACGAGAAGAAGGACGAAAAAAAGGACGAAAAGAAGGACGAAAAGAAAGAGGAGAAACCAAAGGAGACCAAAATCACTCTGGCCGGTTTCGAGCAACGGGTCGTCATCCTTCCGCCCGCAGCAGGCAACGTCGGCAATGTGGCCGGTATAACCGGAAAGGTTCTGTTCCTCCGAGTACCGAACACCGGTTCGGCCGAGAAGAAAAAAGCGTTGATCTACTACGATCTCGAGAAGCGCGAGGAGAAGACCATCGTCGACGACATCGACTTCTTCGAGCCGAGCGCAGACGGAAAGAAGCTTCTGATCGGCAAGGGGACAAACGTCGCGGTGGTCGACATCGCGGAAAGTCAGAAGATGGACAAGAAGGTGCCAAACGGCAACCTTACGATGACCGTGGACCCGCGGGCTGAATGGAAGCAGATATTCAACGACGTGTGGCGGCTCGAACGGGACTTTTTCTACGACCCGAACATGCACGGGGTAGACTGGGATGCTATGCGGACTCGTTATGCGAAGCTTCTGGAAGGTGCCGTTACACGCTCGGATGTGAATTTCGTTATCGGCGAACTGATCGCAGAGTTGAACGCTTCCCACACCTACCGGGGTGGCGGCGACCTGGAGCAGCCTGAAAGAATCAATGTCGGCTATCTTGGCATCGACTGGGAACTCGCTAACGGAGCCTACCGGATCAAGAACATCGTTAACGGCGCCGCGTGGGACACGGAGGTCCGTTCATCGCTTTTGATGCCCGGCCTCAAGGTAAAACAGGGGGACTATATCCTTGCCGTTAATGGCGAGCCCATTGACGGCAGCCGCGCACCCTGGGAAGCATTCCAGGGACTGGCTGACCAGACAGTCGAGCTGACGGTAAATTCCAAACCCTCCATGGATGGAGCCTGGAAGATTACGGTCAAAACCATGGCCGATGAATCGCGTCTCCGTAATCTCGCATGGATTGAGTCGAACCGGCGGCGCGTCGATGAAGCCTCCGGCGGCCGGATCGGGTACGTCTACGTCCCCAGCACGGGCACCGACGGACAGACTGAGCTCGTGCGTCAGTTCGCGGCTCAGTTCATGAAGGATGGAATCATCATCGACGAGCGGTTCAACAGCGGCGGGCAGATCCCGGACCGGTTCATCGAGCTTCTTGACCGGAAGCCCCTTGGATTCTGGGCTGTGCGCGACGGAAAGAACTGGCAGTGGCCTCCCATGGCGAATTTCGGCCCGAAGGTGATGCTCATCAACGGATGGAGCGGCTCAGGCGGCGATGCGTTCCCCGACTACTTCCGGAAAGCGGGTCTCGGCCCCCTGATCGGTTCGCGCACATGGGGCGGCCTCATCGGCATCAGCGGCGCGCCGGCGTTAATCGACGGAGGAAGCGTCACGGTTCCGACATTCAGGCTCTACCAGCCGGACGGTACATGGTTCAAGGAGGGGCACGGCGTGGACCCGGACATTTCTGTTCCTGAGGACCCGGCGAAGCTGGCAAAGGGAGTGGACACGCAATTGGAAAGGGGAATAGAGGAAGTCATGAAGACGCTCAAGGCATCACCTTCCCCCTTCCCGAAGCAACCACCGTACGAGAAGAGGTAGGACTTCGAACCAGTCTTGACTCGGCCTTTCATGCAACGATGCCCGCCGGTTCGCCGGCGGGCATCGTCGTAACCAGTCCGCTGATCTTCACGTCCTGCCTTCAGAAGCGACTCTCTTCAAGCATTGTTACTTCGCTCCAACTCCCGTCCCGTTCGAACCGGATCGTCTTGATCTCGTATGGACTGAACTTCAGGATGGCGGAGACATTCGACCGCAACAGGCGAACGGAAGCCCTGGTCTCCTTTCCCACTACTTCCTGCAATCTCATGACCAGCGCCTTTGCATCCCAGGATCTCTTGCACGCGAGAAGCCTCACCGTCCCTGTCTCCAGGCCCATGATATCCTGCTGACCGGTGTTCTCATCTCCGATCGGGTAGTGGGCCAGAACATATGGAGGAGCGCTGATCCAGTCTGCAAGCCCTGCAACCCTCTCGAGTACTTCGGTCGTGTCACCGGCAATCAACACGACGCGAAATTCATGCACACCCTGGTCCATGTGCTTGAGGTGGCGCTGAACATTGACATCAAACGAATGTTCGTGGCAGTAGAGCGGACTCCGCAACACGGAGAGCCTGACTTCTCCTTCAGAGAGATCGAAGCCATACTGGCCGCTGTTCACAATGCCGAGCGCGGTTGGTTTGCCCACAATGGTGCCCTGCAGCACCATCCAGCGACCTTGAATGTGTTCCTGCCCATCATGCGGCCGCACAATGGCCCCGCCCGGGACTTCGCAGAATGCATCGGATGAACGGAACAGTGTCGGGATCGCGAGCTTGAGTCTCTTCCGTTCTTCGTTCCAGTAGACCCGCAACCTGAACTCCAGGAAGGGAAACGACGCGTATGCGATAGTACGGCAGACGATCCTGCTACGACCAGCTTCGAACACCGCCTCCGTGACTTTCTTCACGGGCCCGTGCTCAAGGGTCACGAATGATCCGGGAACAAACGAGAACGTCCCCAACACCGTGTGATAGCTCCACTCCTCCATTCCCCAGGAATCCGCAAGGTCTTCCACAAGCAATGCCTTCAGGGCTTCGCCTGCCAGGACCTCCCGCCCGCCACCCGCATCCAGATGTGTCACCAGTCCGGAATCGGAAGTCGCAAACTTCGCCATTGGCTCCGCAGCAGCGGACCGTATTGGGCCTTCATGCATTTCGATCCGGTAGTAGGACGCACCGATCCGGGGTAGCCTTGCATTGAAGCAGATCTTTCTGCGCCACTGATCCGGCAACAGCAGCGATTCCGCCGGTTCTTCCTGTACAGAAATCTCGGAACCGTCCAACGCAATGAGCCGGGCGTGCCAGACCCCGTCGAATTTCGGCACATGGTCTATCATATATTCGAGTTCCACGGGCACATCGGGCGCGCCCGGGTTCATGTTCAATACTGTGACCGGGATCTGGACTATTCGATGGCGACCTTTGAAGAAACCCGATATGGCCCCGAGACGAAGCCGTCTGGAAGTCTCGGAAGAACGTCCGTAGAGATCGAGCGCATCCTGTTCACCCGACTCAACCGAGGAACCGGCAAGGATGTCGTGGAAGTCGTTGAACAGATGGTCGCGCCATGCTTCGCGAATTTCCCCGGCAGGGTACTCTTGCCCCTCAACCCACCATGTCGCCGCACGCAATCCCTCCGTCTGCACCAATTCTCCGAGGTTCTGCTGCATCCTCCTCTTCAGCCGAGACATCGATGTGTAGCATCCGGTGAACACACGCTGCAAGTCCCCTTCGACAACGGGGAGCTCCGGAACCAACTCCCGGATCGCCTCATAGTACCGCTCGGTGGAGCTGTGGATGATCTCCACGCGTGTCTCCTGCTTCATAAGTCCCTGGATTTGCTCGAGTTCCCGGGCCGTGGCCCCTCCTCCGTGATCACCGAGTCCCCAAAAAACGGGCGTGTCGCGGTTGAATTTGAGGGCGATGTCTATACCAGCCTGGATCCGCTCAACGGAACGGTCGTGGAACGTGTTGTATGCAAAAGGAATACGGTACACCGCGATCTCGGATCCGTCGACCCCCCGCCACCGGTAGAGGTCCGAGGGTAGTGAAAGGTACTTCTGCTCGGGACGCATATGGACGTACATCTTGTAGCCGGCCTTCAACAGAATCTGCGGCAGACCTCCGCTGTGGCCAAAGGAATCGAAGTTGTATGCCACCACGGGTCGCAGACCGAAATTCTCGGAGAAGAATTGCCGACCTTCGGCAATATGACGGATGATCGCTTCGGCTCCCGGCATATTCACATCCGGCTGCAGATCCCACCCTCCGGATATGCACCAGCGGCCTTCGGCCACAAGCTTCTGTATTTCCTTGAACAAACCCGGGTCATACTCCTCCACCCACCTGTAGAGAATTGCTTCATTGTGATTGAACACGAACGACGGGAACTCTCGCAAGAGCCGAACGGCGATGCCGAATGTCGTGATGGCTTCAGCAGCACCTTCGTCCCACCGCCACTGCCAGACCGGGTCGAGATGAGCGTTGCAGATAAGATGGAGCACAGGTTTCTTCATAGATGATCAGTTCAATGGGGAAGGTTGAGTTCCGGACACTTGGAAAGACCGTTTATCCGGATTCTACGGACAGAGAGACTCTGCGATGACAAAGAAAACTACAGAATAGCATATGGAGAATCAAGGCCACATTGGCCTCTGTCAACGTTTGCCTCAACTACTACAACTCCGATTATCAATGAGGCGACAACGGTCTTCAGGAACACTCCCGTATTGACTTTACGCTTCCCGACTGGTATCCTCTATATATCGTACACATTATCCCGCCGGATACCATGTCCCCACGCGTTGCATTTGACAATGAACGATACCTCGCCGAACAGAGCGCGGCTATTCTCGATCGTGTCGCGAGGTTCGAGAATAAACTCTACCTCGAATTTGGAGGCAAGCTCCTGTTCGATTACCATGCTGCACGGGTTCTGCCGGGTTTCGACCCCAATGTGAAGATCCGCCTGCTGCAACATCTGCGGGACAAGTCCGAAGTGCTTCTTTGCATCTTTGCCGGGGACATTGAACGGAGAAAGGTGCGTGCGGATTTCGGAATAACCTACGATGCTGACACACTCAAGCTCATCGATGATCTCCGCGAGAGGGGGATCAGCGTCACGGGAGTCATCATCACACGTTTTGACGGCCAGCCCTCAGCGCTGCTCTTCAAGAATAAGCTCGAACGGCGGGGCATCCGGGTCACCATTCATCGATTCACGAAGGGCTATCCGATGGATGTCGACACTGTGGTCAGCGATGCCGGGTATGGAGCCAACGAGTACATCCCGACAACCCGGCCTATCGTTGTCGTCGCGGGCCCGGGACCGCTGAGCGGAAAGCTTGCCACATGCCTTTCGCAACTCTACCACGAGTGGCGTCACGGTGTCCATGCGGGGTATGCAAAGTTTGAAACATTCCCCATCTGGAGCCTTCCCCTCAAACACCCGGTCAACATCGCGTACGAAGCCGCGACGGCGGACATCAAGGATTTTAATCTGATTGATCCGTTCCACTTCGAGGCGTACAATCAGCCTGCAATCAACTACAACCGCGACGTCGAGGCATTTCCACTCCTCAGGCGGATCATCGAAAAGATCACCCGGAAACCTTCCTTTTACCTTTCACCCACCGACATGGGGGTGAACCGGGCGGGGTACGGCATTGTGAACGACGAGCTCGTGCGTGCTGCCGCAACACAGGAAGTGATACGCCGCTACTTGCGGTACGCGTGCGAGTATGCGATGGGCCTGGCCGATCAGGAAACCGTACAACGGGCAAAACTCCTGATGGAGGAACTCGGGGTCACAGCAGAAGACAGGAGCACCGTGCTTCCTGCCAGGCAAGCTGCCCGGGATGCGGAAAGCTGCGGAAAGGGCAACAACGGGGTGTATTGCGGAGCGGCCTTGCAGCTCTCTGACGGCACAATGATCACCGGAAAGAACTCTCCGGAAATGCATTCATCTTCGGCACTCATTCTCAACGCAGTGAAGCAACTTGCGGGCCTTCCTCCGTCGCTCCATTTGCTGCCTCCTGCAACCATCACCTCCCTCACACACCTCAAGCGGGAGATCCTGCAGCGCACGATGCTCAGTCTCGACCTCGAAGAGACACTCACGGCATTAAGTATCAGCGCGACGAGCGATCCGGCCGCCAATCTCGCGATCGAGAAACTCAAACAGCTCCGGGGATGCGAGGTGCATCTGACCCACATCCCGCCTTCCGGCGATGAGGCCGGACTTCGCAAGCTCGGCGTGAATCTCACCAGCGACCCTCAGTTTGTAGGCAATCTGCTGTTTCAGAGCTAACGCCCGGAAGTCCCCGCATCTTACCCGTTGCGTGTGGCCGCTTCGTTTTGCACATTACCTACGCTTCGTGCCCCTGACCGTGTCTATTGCATTCACCGGGACACTTGGGTAAAATCTTCTCTGATCGTCATTTATGTCGATCTGCAGCTCTTCGTAGTGCACTTATCCGGAGCAGGTCTATGGAAGAACTCATGAAGTTCCTCGAATCGCTGAAGCAGTTCTGGTTGCAACTGGCTGTCTATGCTCCCCCGTTGCTCGCGGCGGTGGTCTTTCTCCTGGCGGGATTGCTGATCGCTAAACTCTTCCGCCGGGGAGCAATCCGCTTCTTCAGACTACTCCGCCTCGATACTCTGGCGGAGAAATTGGGGATCGAGGATTTTCTGATCCGCGGAGGGATACAGTATACGACAGTGACTATCCTGGCCAATCTGATTTACTGGTTCATCCTCCTCACGGTGACGATGGCCGTGTTGCACAGTCTAGGGCTGCAGGGAGCGGCAGATTTGTTCAACAAGTTCCTTCTGTATATTCCGAACGTTGTGGTGGCTTTGATGCTGCTGATCCTCGGCTCACTCCTCGCCCGCTTCGTCCGTGGAGTCTCCAGCGCCTATTTGAACAATATTGGACTGGTGGGGGCGGAATTCCTCAGCATCATCGCGCAGTGGGCCATCCTCCTTTTTGCCGTCTCCGTTGCACTTGAACAACTTGACATCGGCGGCCAGACACTCGTATCCGGGTTCCAGATTTCCTTCGGCGCGCTCTGCCTCGCCCTGGCGCTTGCCTTTGGACTCGGTGGGAAGGAATGGGCGGCGAGCATCCTGGACAAGATGTTGAAGAAATGAGATCCTGCCAATAGAACCCTGAACCTGACGCGGACGGATCACCCGATGAATATCATCGATTGCCACACGCACGTCAACAACTACCATCGTGAAGACGTCGAATCACTGCAACAATGCTTGAACGACCTGCAGCGCGAAATGCGCCGGAACCGTATCGATATCGCCCTGGTCCTCACGTCATATAAGGTGGCACCCGGTCGCCCCTCGACGCGAGAGGTCGTCCGCGCCACACGGGACCTCACGAATGTCTTCATTGTCGCGGGAATCAGCTATCAGCATTTCTCCCCGGGACAACTCACGGAACTGCGGGAGTACCTTCTCGACGGATCCGTACGGGGGCTGAAGCTGTACCCCGGCTATGAACCGTTCTATCCGGGAGACGAGAAATTGCAGGGCGTGTATGAACTCGCGGCGGAATTTGGAGTCCCCGTCATGATCCATTCCGGCGACACCTTCACGCCGCAGGGGAAAGTCAAGTTTGCCCATCCTCTGCATGTCGATGAGGTGGCTGTCGATTATCCCGATGTCAACTTCATCATCTGCCACCTCGGGAGTCCATGGTTCCGCGACTGCATGGAAGTAGTCTACAAAAATAAGAATGTCTTCACCGATATTTCCGGTCTCGTCCTCGGTGATTTTTCGGACCGCTTCGAGGAGTTCATGCACAAACAAATTCAGGAAATGTTGGCGTACGGCGTTGAACCGGACAAAGTGCTGTATGGGACAGACTGGCCCATTTCATCCATGGAATCGTATCTGGAATTCATGGAAGAGCTCAGGATGCCAGAGAAAGACCGGCGCAAGATCATGTATGAGAACGCCGCAAGACTCTTCAGGCTTCCGGGTGTCAACTCCACCTCCAATCTGAAGACTCTGCTCAAAGGGTTTACAGATCCGGTCTGAAGACACTTCTGAAAGGATGTGCGAATCTAGGCATCCGCCGTCCGGCACTCATGCCGTTATGAAGAATCTCCGCTATTTGTGTTCATCCGCCGAATTGCTGCGTATGAATCCGAGGAGCGGCAGTGAGAAGAGCGACACTGCCGCCATGAAGAGAAACGCCACAGCGTAGCCCCACGTACCCTGCATTTTTCCCACTGCAAGTGCAGCCCATGCCTCACAACCATTCGTGGCTCCCATGAATGCACTGAACTGCGTGGCCCCGAGCCGCGGATCGATTGTGTCCATGAAGAGCGCATATGTAGCCGCGGTAAACATGCCGATAAACACGTAGAGCAGTGCCATGAGGACAAAAAGCATCGGGTGGTCGTCGGCCTCACTGGTCGCTGTCAGGACCGCGAGTCCGATGACGGCTCCCGCAATCAGCATCAACGTCAGCGCGACAGCACTGCGCCGATGCATCCTGTCGGCGAGGAATCCGCCAACGAGTGCGCCTCCCATCATGCCCAGCACTGCGGGAATTGAGAAGAACAGTCCGACGTCCGATTGGCTGAATCCCTGATCCAGAAGGAATGGGCCGGCGACAGCCCCTACCGATTCGAACGCCGCGCCACTGGTTCCGGCGAAGAGCAACACGAGCCATGTTGTCCGGCTGGCGAGTACAATCCTTATTCGGCCCACAAAATCCTGCACCCGTTGCCGGAACAAGGCGGATGAAGGTTGGAGAGCCAGGGGATCCGGAGTGAGTAGGAGAAACGCCGAGGACATCCACGTTGCTGCAATCAAGAGAGGAACAGTGATATGCATCCCGGCACGGGATTCAATGAGCAGGACTCCCCCTCCCAGCAATGACCGGCCGAGGAGCATTCCGAACTGCATCCAACCGTTCAGCGATCCGCGCTCCCGGGATGGGATAACAGATATGGCGTAGGCATCGATGGCAGCGTCCTGCGTGGCCGCAAGCAGGGCGTGGAGAAACAGCAATCCCACGAGGAGATCTCGCTGCGCCTGGAAGTCCAGAAACAACAACGGCAGCAAGGTGATTCCCATGAAAAACTGGAGCGTTAGAATCCAGGCGCGGTATCCCCACTTCCGTGTGCGGCCGATGTCAATGACCGGAGCCCAGAGAAATTTGAACACCCAGGGAAGGACAAGGAGGGCGGAAAGGGATGCTGTGGTTTCGACGGAGACACCGGCCGCGCGCAGCTTTGTGGGCAAAGCCCACCAGATGAACCCGATCGGCGCGCCTTCACTGAAGTAGCATGCTGCAAAGAGAAGCTTCCGACTTCTCATCAGCGAGGCTTCTTCAGACGGACCTCATAGAGGTCGGTCCGCCGGTCACGCCAGTTCAGGACCGTCCCGCTCTGCCGGTGGCGCTTGAGCAGTTCCAGGTCGATATCATCGACGATCACTGTCTCGATGTTCGGGGTGGACTCGGCGATAATCGCGTCGCGTGAGAAAGGCAAGTCCGCCGGCGAAAAAATTCCCGATTGCGCATACTGGACATCCATGTTTTCCACGGAAGGCAGATTCCCCACCGTTCCCGCAATGACAACATAGACGTGGTTTTCGATGCATCGTGCCTGCGCGCAATAGCGCACCCGCAGATATGCGTAACGTTCGTCGGTGGCGAAGGGGACGAAAATGATCTGTGCTCCCTTCTCCACCGCAAGGCGGCTCACTTCGGGGAATGCAATGTCGTGACCGATCTGAATTGACACCTTGCCCTGGTCTGTGTCGAAGACTTCAAGTGCTTTCCCCGGTTCCACACCCCACCAGCGCTGTTCATCCGGAGTGATGTGCAGCTTGTACTGCTTGTTGATTGTGCCGTTGCGATGAAACAGATAGGCAATATTGTAGAGGTGACCTCCCTCCACGTTGAACAAAGAGCCGGCAACGATATTGATGTCGAACTTAACGGCAAGTTTGCTGAAGAGGTCGAGATACTGCGGCGTGAAGTCCGAAAGTTGCCTGACGGCAAGCCCGGGGCGAACCGGCTCCGCAAACGAAAGAAGCTGCATCGTGAACAACTCGGGAAACAGAATGAAGTCGCTCTTGTAGTCCCCTGCGACATCCACGAAATACTCAGCCTGCCGGGCAAACTCCTCGAAACTCTTGATCATGCGCAGTTGATATTGCACGGCACAAATTCTGACCGCTTTTTCCGCGACGAATATTCTGTGGACGTCGGGCTGGTAGTCGATATTCGTCCACTCCAGCAATGTGGCGTATCCCAGCGACTCCTTGTCGGGCTCTAGATAGGCTTTGAGAAGGCGCACCAGGACGAACCCGTTGGCAAGCTGCGCGGTCAGAACGGGATCGACCAGCTGCTTGTTCATTACCTTGTCAACATACTGGCGGGCGGTCATCTGGTCTTTGTATTTATGATAACCGGGTATGCGGCCACCAAGCACTATGCGCATCAGATTCTTCTCCCGGGCAAGCTTTTTCCGCGCATCATACAAACGGCGGGCAAGCCGCATACCGCGGAATTCCGGGTCAACCATGATCTCGATGCCGTACAGCGTGTTTCCTTCGGGGTTGTGATTGCGAATGTACCCGGCATCCGCAATCTCCCGCCAGTTGTGCCAATCCGCGTACATGGCAAAATCGAGCATCAGACTGCTCGAAGATGCCACAATACTTCCGGCATGCTCAACACAGAGCTGCCCCTCGGGAAAAATCGTCAACTGACTCTCCATCTGCTCGCGCGACCAGGGCTTCATACCGGGAAAACATTTCAGCTGTAAAGCCACGATGCGGTCGAAATCTTCCAGACAAATCGGACGGACTACGATACTCCGCTCAAATGTGCTCAGATCGATGTTGGGCATGGCGGCACCTCTTTATTGACTCCTCTGCACGGACCGGACCCGACCGATATGCATAACCGTTCTATTGCTTCACCAACTCAACCCTGCGATTCTTTGCCCGGCCTTCCTCCGTCTCATTGGTGGCAATCGGAGCATACGGGCCCACCCCGTACGCTTTGAGACGGGAAGCGGCGACGCCATGGTGGCGTTCAAGCGCCTGCACGATCGCTTCTGCCCGACCCTGCGAAAGCTTTGTGTTGGCTTCCAGACCCCCAACGTTGTCCGTGTGACAGACCACATAGAGGTGCAAGCCGGCATCACCCTTCAGGAGCCTGGCGATTTCAGCGAGAGCCGGATCCGATTCGGGTTTCATTTCGGACTTGCCGGAATCGAAGGAGATGCCATACACTGCAGCGTGGCCGGTGGTCTTGAGATTGTTCCGGAGTGGGTCGGTGTCGTCAACGACGTCTTGTGGCACGGCTTTCTTCTCCACGATGATGAGGCCATACTTCCCCGTAACCTCCGCCCAGACCTCGATCCATACGTCCTTACCGTTCCCGGGCAACCTGAACGTCTCGCTGTTGTTTTTCTGGTAGAGTACCGTACCCCCAAGTTGGGCGACGCGCGTCTCAATATTCCGGAGGATCTGCATCTCGCTCGGCTTGGATTTGAGGGTGGCCATCGGATAGTACTTGATTTCCCAGTACTGCCCTTCCACCTGCAGCGTCTTCCCCTCATCGATGGTGAAGACATGCGCGTTGAATTCCTTCTCCACACAGCTGTGAATCCAGTAATCGGGCATACGGGGGAAAAGCGGGTGGTCTTTGCAGCCCTGGCTGTCTTTCTGCTGTGCAGTGATTTGTGTTGACAGGCACAGGATGCCCAGCAGGACATACACGCATCTTTTCATCGACGGTCTCCCTGGCAATCAAAAGTTGAGTAAAGGGTGCAGAAAATGCAGAAGGAATGGAATCGTGCTTCTAGATGTTACAACAGTGAAGCGGGATTGTCAAGAAGAGTTGTCGCCTTCCATGCCTCTGTGATCGCCGGAGCATAAATTCAGTGCATGTCGGCTATGTCGTACTCGCCCAGTTGCAGAGGATATCGGCCGTGCTCGCGGAGGAGCCGGACGACATAGTCATAATTCTCCCCGGACACGTTGCTCGGCACCGAGTGGTCCGATTGAGGTATGTACCCCCCGCCTTTTGCTGAGTTCAGTTTGCTGAGCACCATCTTCTTGATTTCGTCCTGTGTGCCATGGGCCCAGGTGATGACATCCAGATTGCCGCAGAACCCGATAGTGTGCCCGTACTGACGTCGCAATGCGATGACATCCATCCCTGCTTTGGCCTCAAGCGGGTTGTAAGCGTCCACCCCGATTTCGATGAAGTCTCCGAAAATTCTCCTCACGTTCCCGCATCCGTGATAGATGACGGGGAGTCCGTGGGAATGGCATTCCTCGACGATCGCTTTGACGACGGGTTTGAAGCATCGCCGCCAGTACTGCGGGGAGAAGAATATATCCCTTGTGTACGCGACATCGCCCCAAATGACCATGCCGTCCAGCCTGCCCCCTGCCGCCTTTATCTGCGCTTGTGTGATACCCACGGCAAACTCGCCGATCCGTTCGATGAACTTCGCAACCTCGTCGGGATAGAGTCCTATCCAGAGCATCACATTTTCGGACCCGATGATGCGCCACAGTGTCTCCTGCGCTTCACACACGCTGCCATACACGGCAAAATCCGGGTAGAGCGACTTCACGGTATCCAGCCATGGTGCCGAGTTTCTCGCAAAACCGTCCCCGACCCCGGCAACCTGGTTGTCGCCGGCACTGAAATATCGACGGGCGTCCCACGGATCATCGAACAGGAAGGACTCCATTTTCTCGAGCGTGTCGGTCTCGAATCTCAGAAAGGCAGGCATTGGATCGGCAAACTGCTTTCTGATCACCGCTTCAAATCCTGTGCGAAGAACCACATGGTCGGGTGATTCCTCGAGCATCTGGAACTGCTTCACGTGCGGATCCATGTTAGGGACAGTCACCATCCAATCCAGGTCATAATACGCATAGATATCCGCATCTTTTCCCAGACCCAGTTCGCGACGCCAGCGATCGACAAAACTTCCCCAGAAGAAATCACTGACAGGCACCCGATCCGCCTCCTGGTGACGCAGAGTCCGGTTCATCCTCCTGACCTTTGCGTGACAATTCGGCGTCCGTTCCATGGTGTTTTTCCGTGGGTTTAATGTGAGTCGTCTGCTGGAATTTCTGGAATCGCCTTGAGGAGACTCCAAACCACAAGATCTGAAGAGCAATATAGGAGGGAGTCTGGTGAGTTACAACTCGTAAGCGACAGCGGATCCCTTCATGAGCGAAAGTGAATCCCTTTATAGGAGAAAGCGGATCCCTACCGAGACCGGCAGGATGATGGCCGAACGCGTCGCCCCTCCGATATACTTCACTACAGAAGGGAAAAACAAACCTGACATCTTCAGCGAGGCAGCAAGACCATCGTTAAAGATTCGCATATACTCTACTCCACCCTGCACACCGAAGCTCACCTCACCGAGAAAATCATAGGGGTAGGTCCGCCTGCCGTAGGTCTCCTCGCCATGCGCAAGAAGAAGGGCGGGACCGACTTCGAACCGGATGACATCAGGGCCGCCCACCATGATGTGCGGCCGAATGAGTATGGCAAAGTGAACGAACGACCCGGACACGCTTATCGTGTCCCCTTTCTTCAATGCATATTCCTCCCATGCGCTGCCGTTCAGCGGGGAGTATCCCCCTTCGACGCCGAGGGTCCAACGATTGGCAATCCGGAAATCCAGGTCTCCCTCGAATGCGATGCTGGCGTCAAAAAGGTTGACGGATGATGATACCGGACTATTCCGCCAATCGCCCAAAGGTTGGAAGTAACTTGCACGAAGCCCGAGGGAACTCCTCGCAGAGTCAGCGCCGGTCTGCCCCCGGAGGTCCAAAGGAATTGCAGTAACGCAAAACAACAGCGCCGATATAGCAACTCTGTTTGCTCGCATGGCCTCCCCCTGCATCAATTCTGTTTCAGGTCAGACTGCGTGACCACCCATTGGACTGGATCGGCTGTTTCCGTCACGGTCGCTTCCGTCGATGAATCGCAGTCGTTGCCCTGCTGATTGCAGGTGCTCGCGATATCTTCGGAACTCGTGCTGGTCCTGTGGTACACAATCTCGAACGATTTCGAGGCACTCCCTTTGACACCCTGGCCGGGCGAGTAGCGGACATCGACGACAATATTCGCGAATCCATCCGCATTGTGGTTCACCACCGCACCCGGCGGGATGTAGACGGAGGGTTTGTTGTTGATCACAGCGTGGAGGTAGTAGGATGTTCTGTTCACCAGTGTGAACGTCGCGCCCTCCGCGCCGAAGGAAAATGCGTAGGGCCAGAGAACGGCCACTCCCGCGATGACGTAGGACGCAGTCCGGATGCGTTGCCGCCAGACAGTATTCCCGGCCGAATTCGCCGGTACGAGCCTGCTCTGTCCCATGTTCGCCCTCCTGTACCTTGACTCAGAGAGACACTAGCGCCGTTCCAACAAGATGAATGTACAGAGCATCACAATTTCAGTGGTTGGAACGAGCACTGTGCCCCTCGTTATAGTGAATCAAAGAGTTGGAGGGGCACTAGCTTGTGGGAGTTATGATCGCAAAACATACCCTGAGTGTTGTCACGAAATCGTCAAGAATGCGTCACACATACCCCGCCGCCTGAAGCCGGAACAGCTCCGCGTAGCGCTGCTTCCGCTCCAGAAGCTGCTCATGCGTCCCATCCTCCTCAAGCTGCCCGTTGTGGAGCACAAGGATCCTGTCCGCCATCCGGACCGTCGAAAACCTGTGGGAGATAAGGAGCGCCATGCGTCCTTTCGTCAGGTCGCTGAACCGCTGGAAGATCTCATACTCTGCCCGTGCGTCGAGCGACGCCGTGGGTTCATCGAGCACGAGCAGCTGCGCATCGCGCATATACGCCCTGGCGAGTGCGATCTTCTGCCATTCGCCTCCGGAGAGCTCTATCCCACCCTCAAACCGCCTACCCACCATCTGATCGTAGCCCCCCGGCAGCCGCTCGATGACCGCGTCAGCAAGGCTCTGGTTCGCTGCATGCACAATACGCGGACGATTGTCAGCCTCTTCGATCAACCCGATGGCGATATTCTCCGAGGCGGTCATCTGATAGTGAACGAAGTCCTGAAAAATAACGCCGACATCGCTGCGAAGCTGCTCGAGGTTGTACTCGCGCAAGTCATGCCCATCCAGCAGTATCCGCCCCTCCGTCGGATCGTACAACCGCGTGACCAGTTTGATGAATGTTGTCTTGCCCGAACCGTTCTCCCCCACAAGCGCAAGACGCTCGCCGGGCCGGATGACGCAATTCACGTTCCTCAGGGCCCAGCGGTCGCTCTTCGGATACTTGAACCCCACATTCTCCAAACGAAATCCTTCACCTATGGGCTGCGGGAAGGGACGGGGATTCTCGGGGGATTTCACGCGGGGCTCGATTTCAAAGAATTCATACAGGTCGCTCAGATATAGCGCACCATCTGCAATTTGCGTGAAGCGTCCGAGGACCCCTTCCATCAGCGAGCGTAGCCGGCTGAACGACCCCGAGAGGAACGTCAGGTCGCCAAGGCTCAACTGTCCACTCACCGTTTTGAGAATGATAAGGATATAGGCGGCGTAGTAGCCGCCGCTTCCCACGATGGCCAGCACACCCCCCCAGCCGGCACGCCGGATGGAGAGGTCGATGTTTGCCCGCGTGAACCGGTCGGCCAGCGTCCGGTATCGCTCCCGGAGAAAGCCGGACAGGCCGAAGATCTTCAGCTCCTTGGCAGTCTCATCGCTTGCTCCCGCATAGCGCAGATAGTCCAGTTGCCTGCGCTCGGGCGTCCACCTGTGCATCAGGGCGTAGCTCCGCGCGTTGAAATGTGACTCCCCGAGGAATGCCGGAACAAGTGCAACGAGCAGGAGCACGATCAACCAGGGGTTGAACGCTACGAGGCCGGCACCAAGCGCGATGATTGTGACGAGGTCCTGTACCTGACCGAACACCTGGGACATGAGCACTACGCGGCCCGATGTCTGCCTGCGGGCCCTGTCCAGCCGGTCATAGAATTCCGAATCTTCGAAATGATACAGGTCGAGTCTGGCCGCATGATCCATCAGCTGGAGGGAAGTTGCATTCGAGAAGAGGTCACCCATGATGGCGTCGACCAGCGCGACGGCACGTCCGAGCAGGTCTGACACTACCGCAAGGCCAAACTCTGCGGCCACCAGCATCCAGAGGTGGCGCGTGCTCCCCGATGCGCCCACGAGCCGGACCACCTCGTCGATGATGAGTTTACCGACATAGAGCGACGCCAGGGGCAGCGTGGCCCGGATCCCCCTGAGAACCAGATTGGCCACGGTGAGGAGGGGGCTGACCTGCCAGACCCTTTTGAAGAATTCCGGGAGATGGCGGAATGCCGTCAGGCGTTCGCGCAATGATACGTCTTGTGCAGGGGGACCCTCGCCGCTGATGCCGCGTCCCGGTCCAGATGACTTTGACATAAAGATCCTTGAAAGATCAATCCGGTTATTGGGCTTTCATCGCTCCCCAGTGAATCGCATTGAACAACAGTTTGAAAGTCGATTCCGTCTGGGCGCGTTGTTGGACGCGAAAGCCGAGCAGCACGATTTTCCCTTTTCCCCGGGTGAACGCCACAGCGGCCGCCCTGCGTTCCAACTTGTCTGCTCCGTCAATCCATCCGGACATCAGCATGTCCTTTTCGTCATCCGGGTACCAGACAAGCACGTGACGCGTGACGTCCGCCGCCGGAGGAATCGTCCGAAATGCCATGCGCTGATTCACGAATGCGGCGATTTCTTGAGGCATGCCGTACGCCACGGGGTGGGTGGCATCAACGTATGCCCTGATGAGGGAGCCGGGACAATTGAATTCTTCGCGCTTCAACTTCGCCAGCGCGTTCGCCACCGGTATGTTGAACTCATCGATGACAAAATCGCACGCGGACGCCAGCGCGACGAGCGTTCCACCCTGCTCGACAAACTCCTTCAGGTTCTTCACTCCTTCCTTGCCGATCCCGCCCGAATACTCCGGCGGAAAGTCGACGAAGTATTTTGACTCGCCTTCTTCCGGCTTCCGCTTCCCGTCCACAATCACGTCTTTGGAGATGTCCGGCAGGACGATAACATCGAAGGAGGCGGTGAGTTTCTTCTCCTTCATCTCTTTTGTGCTGATGCTCTGGAGCGGGAAACGATATTGCTCCAGCAGCCAGCGGGTCCAGCCTTCGTCCATGGAAGCCGTCCAGGGTTTGTACATGCCAAGCCGGAACCGCTGGAGCTTCTCCAGCGGGACGGCGATCGGCTCGCGAAGTCCGACGAGCCGCAGGCCGTAGGTCTTTGCGATCGCAGCAGGGTCTTTCACCTTCTCGAGCAAAAGGGCCCCTTTCACAAATGTTTCGCCACCAACCTTGACATCGGCGGCGGTGAGACTCACACTTCCCTCCGCCTGCACCAGATCGTTGACCAGCCGCGATACCGCATTGCGCTCATGGGAAATGATAAACTGGCTGGCATCCGGATTCTCGACCGACCCCTGAGGAATGTCGGTCCCGTTTACCGGTCTGAGCGTGGCCCGTGCGTCGCTCCCCCGTGTGACCTTCTCAACGGTCACGCCCATCATCAGCGGGAGGGACCAGGCGGTGACGTCATATGGCGGAACGATGTCCGGACCTGGCACGGGTTTCACTTCTGGATACCGTTGCACGCCGAGCATCTCGTTGACGAATCGCGCCATCGGCTGGGCAGTCGGGATAAAGAAGGCGTTTTCCGTCTCGTGGAAGAGCACCTCGGCCCCGTTCTCACGCAGAAGATGCGCCAGATGTGCCGCTGAATGCGGATCCCGTTGATGCAGTGCAATGCGATAGAACAAATCCGACGAACCGAGCTTGACTGCATCGAGTGCCATTGAGGCAGCATCGCGGAGGATCTCCGCCCGATGGTCGGCGCATGCCTCGAGCAGCGCGTCAGAGGCTGCGCGCTCATAGTCCATGATGTCACGGAGGCGCCAGACCCCGCCGGGCCACGGGTTCGGAAAATTCGCCTGCTGTGCGTATTCGATCAGTCCTTTGGTGTCTCCTCGCAGCTCTCCGGGGACGATGTCCACAGGAGTCGCCATCTGCGTCGACGCCGCTTCGGTCAGCAGGCCGCAGACGTTCTTCCAGCACGCGGTCCCCTCCCCTCCGCCCGGCCAGTACGTGTCGTACATCGCACCGTAGACCACTCCGGACTTTTGCTGCTCTTCGAGGCGCCACGCCATAAGCGTTCCGATATTATCCACAATCCGCCAGACAAGGGGATGAACATTCAGCGCGACCGGATTCGTGTGGGGCGGAACAAAGAGCCTCGGTCCAGTCGACCCCATTTGGTGTTCGTCGAGCCAAACCTGCGGGTGCCATGTGTGATATGCAGCCTTGTTGACCGCCTGCGTCTCCTTCTGCGTCAGCATATACCAGTCACGGTTGTTGTCGTGCCCCACATACGGATGATAGAGCCAGGGCATCCGCCCCCCTTCGTATTTGGTCCCGACATACTTGCGGTACCAGTCGACAACCATTTGCTGGCCGTCGGGGTTAAGTGAGGGGATGAGGACAAGAATGACCTCGTCGAGACGTCGGAGCGTCTCTGCATCCCGGGCAGTGACCAGATCGTGGGCCCACTCCATGAACATCTGTGTCGCACCGATTTCCGTTGAATGGCTGTTGCAGGTGACCAGCACGATCGTTTTTCCACTGCTCACCAGGTTCTCGATCTCCTGAGGCGCAAGTTCCGCGCGGGTCGGCGAGACGACGGGCGATATCCTGGTACGTCTTCTTGTTCTTGACGTTCTCTTCGGACGAGATCACCGCGGCGATCAGATCTCTCCCCTGGGTCGTCGGTCCGAGGTGCTCCACCTCGATCCGTTTCGAAGATTTTGCGAGCGCGTCGAAGTACGATGCGATCTGGCCATAGTCTGCAAGTACCCGGTCTGCCCCGACAGTGAATCCGAGAAATTGCGTGGGACTCTGGATCTGGACCGGTTGTGCATGAAGCACGGATGCAACGACGGTCAGGATGGCAATGGTTCTGAGAACAAAAGACAGGCAGGGTGATTGCATATGGGTTCCTCTACTCAGAAGGAAAAAGTGAGCCCCATGCAAGACGGACATGGGGCTCGGGGGAAAAGAGACGCGTGCTCGGTTTACTTGATCAAAACCATCTTCTTCAGTTCAATATACGGAGCACCGCCGGCGGTCGGGCGCGCTTCCATGCGGTAGAAATAGATGCCGCTGGCTACACGCATACCGCTATTGTTCGTCCCGCTCCACACCACCTGGACATAACCTGCTGGACGCTCCTCATTCAGCAAGGTTACGACCTCGCGGCCGAGGGCATCATACAGTCGCAGGGAAACACTTGATGCGGTCGGCAGTCCGAAACGGATCGTGGTGGTGGGGTTGAACGGATTCGGATAGTTCTGCGACAGCGAGAACGATGTGGGCATCATGTCCATTTCGTTCAGTCCGGTGATTGTGCCACGCACCAGGGTCACCGTCGCCGTATCGGCATTGTAGACGACCGGATTGGGGTCCTTCACCATAACGGACCATTTCAAAATAACAGAGTCTGCAGTTCCAAGGTAGGTCAGGAGCTGTTTCCCCGTGCGTACCAACAATGTGTCATGGGCAGAGTTCGCGGTTGGAACAGCGGTCTTTCCTATCGGCATCCATTGATAGGTAAGGACATCGCCGTTGAAGTCCAGAGCACTCTTCCAGCGGAATGTGACAACTTGTGCGGTGTCGTTCAAAACGATCCGCGAGTCTTTGGCTGGCTCGAGCAATGCGAACTTTCTCAGCGGCGGGGCGTTGAATGGCGCGAAGTCAGCTTTGAATATGGGAGTAATCTGGTATCCATTGTTGTGCACGGTTGTCGAGGTTGTGAATTGTGATGCAACGCCGGTAAGCTTAACCGGGAAGGCGGGATATGTGCTACCCGGTACCTCGGTGTCACTGTCCAGACGCATAATGAGCGTATCAACGCCGTCCCAAATGTTCAGGTTTGCCGAGCCTCCAAGTCCAGGCCACCCTGCAGATCCAAAATCAAGTGGATGTGCGAGGGTAAGCTGAATCCGGCGGCTCTCATACAATTCCGGATTGGTCTTGAATTGGCCGATGGTCAGTGGAATGGCAGCAATCACATTCGCGGTATCAATGACAACGATATCCGTTGCCAGATCCCTCGGGACGATCTCCGTCGTTCCTCTGTAGTAGTCGAGCACTCCTGTTACCATTACCCGGTAGCCCGGCCCGATAGTCGGGGCACCCGTGAGGCCACTCTTGAAGATCTGTAAGCCGCCGGTGGCATCCTGGACGAAGTAGCCGAAATTCGTCGTCTGGATATTGACGGAGTTAATCACGCCAACAACACGGAGAGTGTCACCTTTCCGGTCCGGTTGGCGGTCGAGGTTTGCATCAATGCGGGCCTCTCCGATGGAGACGAGATCGAAAAGGTACCCCGGAGTAGTGATCGTCAACGTGTCGGAACTTGTGAGTGCATAGGAATTCGACCCACCCGGCGCAGCCACCAACACTACTTGCTCATTTGAATTCTCGAAATAAACCAGGTTCCCCACGGCGTCAGTGATGACACAGCTGCGCGCCGAAGATGCGTTGTTGTCCGGATCCGCCCATGCGATGGCCCGCGTTGGTTTGGCCGCGTCGAGATGCGTGAACGCATACAGACCGCTGACCTCCGTTGGTGATCCGGTGCCAACATCATGTGACAGATAGAGGATATCATCTGATCCACTTGTGGTCGCTCCATCCCAGAGCGCAAGTGTCACAGGATCACCATCAGCCATCCGTGAAGTCCACACAGTGTCCGCAAGCGTTTTTGGGAGGGATCCCGAGGCGAGGTTGAACTTCAAGACGCCTCGCGATTTCACCGGCAATGTCCCGATCGCGGAGTCTGCTCTGTAGATAACGTATAGGGAATTATCCTGTGCGATCTTGGCATCCCAGAAGAACAGCCTCTTCCCGAGGTAGGAACCGACGGTGACGAGTTTCTGGGGAACTGCAGTGTTGAACTTCTGTGTGCCGATCGCCACACTGTAGACAGCGCTGTCGCCTGTAACATAAAGGGTCTTGGCAGATCCTGTCCCACGCACATCCAATCCCTGGATTTGCATGCCATATGCGCTGGAATCGAAAAGTGCAACATTTAGTGTGTCCACATGAAACCGATAAATGCGACGGTCGGTGAGGCCGATGACGTATATGTAGCCATCCTGATCTGCAGTGGGCGAGAACCGGATGCCGGGCGTTCCGGGGATGGTGACGCCGGTGGTCGCAACATATGCGGAATCAGGTTTGAATCCCCACTGCCGTCCATCCGCAGAATGCCGCACAAGGCCGGTTGCATACCCCCCACCACTGACGGCATAGATGAAACCAAACCAGCGCGATGCAGGATTCTTGATGCTTGTTATGCCACGCGTGAAGATGGAAGGTGTTGTCACTGAAACTTCCGTGTAGGATGCATATCCAGCATGGTATGCAGTCACCATGGCTTTGTACGCGCCGGCGCCAGCTGCCACTTTGGGCGCGGTGGCACCGTTCCACATGATGGCGTTGTCACCAACAGAAAGACCTGTTTTTTTCACAGTGGCAACGGGTGAACCACCTGCTGCCGGAACAATCTGTACCATCACGGAGTCGGCAGCCTGATTCAGAACGAAGCGAATTGCTGCACCGGTGCCATCCGCAAAGCTTCCGTCGAAGGCAGCGGTGGAATAGTCCTGTGTTATGCGGATGAACGAAGGGAAGACATCTGCTACGGTGGATTGTGTAGCCACGACGACGAGTGTGGCCAGAAGCGCGATAAGTAGAGACCTTTTGCGCATAAGCGGCTCCATGAGGTTATTGTGGGGATTCTGGGAGGTTGACCAATTAGTAATATAATCGCGAATTGAGAGGAGAAAGGCAAGTGCCCGGTCTGACTTTCACCGGTTCCCGCCGCCCAGCACTTCTTTGATCGCGCTGACTGCTCCGCCGATGTCTTTGATGCCCGACCAATTGTAAATGCACATGTACCTGCATCTTGGATCAGCCAATGTGTGGTCGATGGCCTGGCGCCAGTCAGCTGAATCCTTTTTCTCCATAAGCATCCACTCGACAGCGGCCCAGAATGGCGCATCGCTTTTCTCCAGTGCCTTTTGCACACCCTTGTCTTTTGTGGCATCGCCCGCATACCTGTAGAAACTCCATCCCGGGCAGGAATACCGGTTCAACGCGGTTTCGTAGAGGAGCTCTTCGTCCTTCCAGCCGCCGACATGCGTGAATAACTTCTCCCGGGGCACCCCCAACCCGGCGGCCAACGAACAGAGGTCGTCGACATGCCTTCTGACAATCTCGGCAAGGTGAGCCTCCTGCAACAGCCCGGAGTCAGCCAGTTGGGCGGTTCTGACGGCTGCATAACCGATCGCGGTTACGCCTCGATCCGGCACCAATTCACCTTTTAGCTCGGTTTGGGGATCCCGGCTTTCGGGCTGGTCCAGGCGCGCATTCCCATCGGGATAGTAGAATGAGTTCACTCCTATGGCACTCTCCCATCCCAGCTTGATCCCGATGAGTAGGGACTTATTTTCCTCAGGCAACCTCCCCCACCACTCAAGAATCAGGGGAATGAGGATTTTCATCTCATCGTGACACGCTTTGCGGTAAGGGGGACTCATAAAATTGGGAGGCGGCAGGACCCGGACTTGTTTCCCCCAGTTCCGCCAAGCGATTTTCATTGCATATTCGGGACCCCACCCTGACCACTCGACATTCCACCTGTTCTGCGGGTCGTACCCGGGATGTTCCCGATCCCACCAATTCCACAGGTCGGGGCGGGCTTCCCACAATTGTTCGCCGTCAAGTTGTACGACGATCGGAATATCATGCTGCTCTGCAAGGGTGAGGAATTCAAGCAGGTGGGCCTTGCATTGATCCCTGGGCCCGTTGAGGTACGAGAAGATGGCACCAATACCCAGCCTCACATGGCCCGACGGCCTGTCTTTCGCCAATTCCCCGATCTGCTCAAACAGAGAGTCAGGCCGCTCACCGGGAATGATGTTCAGGACAAGGTACTGCTCCCCCCCGCTGGCATCATAGAGGGCGAACAACACCAGCGTCAGACATGCGAATGCTGTCCCGAATGCTCGGCTGTACAATCTGTGCCTTTCTTTCATTGTCGGATCAGGATGATCTATTCCTGAAGTCCTCCTTGCGTCAACGCTCTGGTCGAAATTGGGACTTCTCCCGCACTCAAGTATGAGGTTCTTGTGGTTTGCATCGACACGCTAGCAAATGGTAGAAATGCGAAGTGAGATAGTCAAGCGGTCGGGCGTAATGCGTTGGCCCCATGCCTTCGCCCCGTCACCAACGCACAACTGCGGACACTGAAAATCGATTGCCCGTTTCTGGAAATGGGGAAGCAAGTTGTCAACGGAGAGGCTGTACGGTGGAGTTGACATAGAGTTGTCTACTGTGTATGTTACAGAAAAGCTGAAGTTGTCAACCATGTGGACGGTACGATGAATACCAGAGCTGCTATTTTCAAGGCCCTGTCTTCCCGGGGGGAGGTTCGTTCGAGCGTTATCGCCCGGGAGGCAGGGGTTTCGCGTGCGTATGTTCATCGTATGCTCCAGCAGCTCGAAAATGAAGGAATCTTGAGACTAGTTGGCAAAGCTAACCAGGCCCGATATGTCTCCGCCGATCGGGGGAGCATTAGAAAGGCCCTCGCTGCACAGCCCACCTTTCACGCAATGTTGCGCAACGAGAAGCTCGAAGAAGACAGGATCCTGGATCGGATCAAGGCGGAATCCGGCATCTTCCAGGGCATGCATGCAAACGTGGCCCGGATCATTGAGTACGGATTCACCGAAATGCTCAACAATGCGATCGAGCACTCTCGGTCCCGGATGATCGATGTCCGCATGGCGCGGTCCGATGCAGTAGTCACCTTCTCAGTGCTCGACCGTGGGATCGGGATTCTTCGCAATATCATGCAGAAGCGGCACCTCAAGGATGAGCAGGAGGCCCTCCAAGATCTCCTCAAAGGAAAGCTTACGACGGCACCCGACCGACACAGCGGAGAAGGAATATTCTTCACATCTAAAGTCGCCGATGGACTTGTGATCCGAACCTCCGACAAGAAGGTCCTTTTCGACAACCTCCTCCCGGACGTTTTCGTGCGCACTGTGAAGTCCCGGCAAGGAACACAGGTGGATTTCTGGATTGCGCTGGCATCCAAACGAAAACTCGGGTCAATCTTCAACCGATTCACAGGAGAGGAGATGAGCTTTGACAAGACCCGCGTCGGTGTCGCACTGTTCAAAGCGGGCACAGACTATGTCTCCCGTTCGCAGGCACGACGTCTCCTTGCCGGACTCGAAGAATTCCGCGAAATCGAACTGGACTTCACCCGTGTGGAGGTCGTCGGCCAGGCTTTTGCCGACGAAGTGTTCCGGGTTTGGAGCCGCCGCCATACCGGCAAGGTTATCCGGGTTGTACATGCCTCTCCCGATGTCCAATTCATGATCTCCCGGGCACTGGCACAACCATCCCCGAAGACATAGCCCCTCACTGTCAGAAACCCTCGTCATACAGGCCGGAGGAGTCGTCATGAAAGTCCTTTTTATCGGCGGCACGGGCAACATCAGCACATCGGTGAGCCTGGCTTGCATTGAACGGCGGATTGATCTGTACCTTCTCACGCGCGGGACGCGGCATGTCGATATCCCCGGGGCTCGACTGATCCGGGGGGATATCAACAACCCAGGCGACATCAAATCGTTTCTTGAGGAGAACCGCTGGGACTCGGTTGTCGATTGGATAGCCTACACGCCGGAGGATATTGAAAGGGACATCGCGCTGTTCCGGGGCAGGACAGCCCAGTTCATATTCATCAGTTCCGCCTCAGCATACCAGAAGCCCCCCGTGCATCCGGTCATTACCGAGTCAACCCCGCTCTGCAATCCATACTGGGAATACTCGCGTAACAAAATCGCCTGCGAGGAACGACTGAACCGGGCTTACCGGGACGAAGGATTTCCGATGACGATCGTGCGGCCATCCCTGACCTACGACACGGTGATCCCCGTGGCGATCGGTGGTTGGACGGAATACACAGTGATCGATCGGATAAAGAAAGGCCAACCGCTTATCGTTCATGGCGACGGGACATCTCTCTGGACGGTAACGCACGCCGAAGATTTTGCGAAGGGATTTATCGGACTTCTCGGTCATCCGCAAACCATAGGGGAAGCGTTTCACATCACATCAGATGAGACACTCACGTGGGATCAGATTTACCGGAGGGTCGCAACGGCCGCGGGGTGCGAACCTCATCTGGTCCATATCCCCTCTGACTTCATCGCGGGGTGTGAGCAGTCTCTCAGCGGAGGATTGCTTGGGGACAAAGCACACAGTGTTATTTTCGACAACAGCAAGATCAGGCGAATCGTCCCTGATTTCAAGGCGACGATTCCCTTCCATCTCGGCATCCGGAAGACACTGGCATGGTTTGATGCTGATCCTGCGCGCCGGATCGTCAAGAAGGAAACCCATGCAATGATGGACCGGATACTCCACGCCTACATGGGAAAAACATCCGATTGAGGATCCTTCGGATCGCTGTCTTCTTGCTCCGGTTCCCCGGTCGATGCGTTGCCACGCAGATGTGCAGTCCTCTTCGTGAGATATCCCACCCGGCTTTCCGCCTTGACCTGCGAGTGCGATCTGTCAATGCCAGACGCCGCCCGGCTTACGGTGTATACTTTGCTATCGCATATCCTGAACGTGTGGAGCTGTATCCTACCAAGTACAGTGCATCACCCGCAACAACTGGGAAAGAGCCAAAGCCGGATGACGACATGACGGAGGCCAACCACGATCCCGCGACCAGATCGTACTGGTATATGTCGACCCCGGAGAAGAAGAATATCTTCTTGTCAAACACCACTGCCTTAGGGCGGCCATCAAGATTTGCGAAGGGGATTTCGGGCATCGTCGTCCACGTATTGCCCACCGGGTTAAACCGCGCCATTTTGTTTGGCGTCTCGGTGCCTCCCAACACATAGATTTGCCCGTTGTAGGAAACCGCTGCAGACCAGGAGATTGCAATGGGGTAATTCGCGATCGATTTCCAGGTGTTCGTTGTTGCGTTATATACTTGGCATGTGTTCAGAGGGCCACGGCCGCCCACAAAGTAGATGTCATCGCCGTTGACTGCCACGCCGGCTTCTCCCCTGCGATTGGCGGCAGGATAATTCCCGGCACTCCATGTGTTCGTGACGGGTGTGTACACCATCCCGTCGTTCGCAAAGTAGTAGAGCTTATTGCTGGAAGCGACGAGATTTGACATGTACCCGCACGCGCACAGGGGGTTCCCCGTCAGACTCTTCTCAGCATAGGTGTTAGTGGGCAAGTCGTAGGCAATGAAGTGCTGCTGGGACCCTGTATTGTTAGGAGTTGCGAAGTAAATGGTGTTGTTCAACCCTGAGGCAAATTCCCAGCCTGTCGGGCCCGGGATCGCGATGGTATTGCCGTAGTAATCCCACGGAATGGGTATCATGCCGATGCTGTCATAGGTGAGCGGAGCAGCAGAGGGAACCGTGATGGGTCCGTAGAAATTGTTGTACTTCGGCGCCTGGGCAGAGATCGTGTGGGCACCGACCGACAAACTCAATTGGAACTTACCATTGGCGTCAGCCGTGTCCACCTTTCCGCCAGCGCTGACGATCGCCCCCGGAACCTTCGTCGTGGTCCCCTGGCGGTAGACCGTTCCTGTCACCGTCGCCAACGCGCCCGCCCCCCCAGACGCTGGTTGTGTAGGAGCACTGTCCTCTTTTGAACAACCTGCCCATAACAAAGCTGCTGACAGCAGCACAATGCCTGTACCCGTGGCCTGTTTCATGACTCTGTTTCCTCCAATGATAATAGAAGGTAACGCAGGGTCCAGCCCGAAGGTTCCCACGAAATGCCCGGTGGCCGGGCGCAGAGTCAACTTCGCCCTGATGTTGATTGGAAGTTCCCCATCAGTTACATTCTTCTATCACATTCTCCGAAAGGAAAATGCATGAATCTCCGTGTGTCATTCGTGCTGAGCCTGTTTCTCTCTTCCTTCCTGCTTCCCGCTGTAGCGCAGCACACACAAATCGCACCGAACACTCTCTCACCCAAAGAGCAGAAGCACGGCTGGCGCCTCTTGTTTGATGGGAAGACGATGAACGGCTGGCGCGGTGCCTACATGGATTCCCTGCCGGCGCGCGGATGGGAAGTGCGAGACGGCATGTTGATCGTCCAGGCCTCCGGCGGCGGTGAAGCTGCGTTCGGCGGTGACATTGTGACCGTCGAGGAGTTCAGCAACTTCGAACTCACGGTGGATTTCAAACTCACCGAAGGAGCAAACAGTGGCATCAAGTACTTCGTGACAGAGCAGTTGCCCAAAACACCGGGCTCGGCGAAAGGACTGGAATACCAGGTCCTGGATGATGCAAAACATCCTGATGCGAAGATGGGCATCAACGGAAATCGTACGCTCGCCTCATTATATGACCTGATCCCCGCACAACATAAGAAGCCCGCCCCGATCGGAGAATGGAATCACGCACGGATCCTCGTCAAGAAGGCTCATGTCGAACACTGGCTCAACGGCGTGAAAGTGCTCGAGTACGAACGAGGAGGGAAGAAATTCCTCGCCCACAAAGCTGAAAGCAAGTTCAAAGACCTCCCGGGGTTTGGCGAGGCAGAAAAGGGTCACATACTGCTTCAAGACCACGGGAACCAAGTGTTTTTCCGGAACGTCAAAATTCGACCTCTCTAGCAAGGACGCCGCCCAATGAACCATCCATCCCGACGTGACTTTCTGAAGACTGCGGACTTACAGTCGCGGGCGCGACGGTGGTACCGCAGCTCTCCCGGGCGCATGCCTCCCCCGTTCCCATCGCCGCGTACCCGTTCCAGTTCGGCATCGCCTCGTACACCTTCCGGGCGTTCTCACTTGATCAGACCATTGAAATGACGAAGCGGCTCGGCCTGACGCATATGACGTTGAAAGACATGCACCTCCCGCTGAGCTCCACACCCGAACAGATCGCCGATGCGAGGAGGAAAATTGCCGGTGCCGGCCTGACGCTCATGTCCTGCGGCGTGGTCTATATGAACACGGAAGATGAGCTGAAGAAAGGGTTTGCCTACGCGAGGGCCACCGGACTTCCTATGCTTATCGGTGTTCCCGACAAATCCTTGCTGGGTCCTGCGGAAAGTCTGGTCAAGCAAACTGACATTGTTCTCGCGATACACAATCATGGCCCGACGGACGAACGGTTCCCGAGCCCGGAAAGCGCCTATTCGCTGATCAAGAACATGGACAAGCGGATGGGATTGTGCGTGGACGTGGGTCACACACAACGGCTCGGATTGGATCCTGCTGAAGAGATCGAAAAGTTTGCGGACCGCGTCTTCGACGTGCACATCAAAGACGTCACCTCGGCTGACGCAAAGGGCACGACGGTCGAAATGGGGCGCGGGGTCATCAATATCCCCCGTATCATGCGGGTGCTGAAGCAGATCGGCTATTCCCGCACGCTTCACTTCGAATTTGAGAAGGATCAGAAGGATCCGCTTCCTGGCGTCGCCGAGTCGGTCGGCTACCTGCGAGGAGTACTGGCGGCGGACTCACAAGGATAAGTGTGCCAAAGGAGCTGCACGATGACTATGACACAGACACGACGGGAATTCCTCCGCAACGCCGCCGCCGGCGGCACGGCGATTGCCGCGGGCATCATCGGCACCGGCGCTCTCAGCTATAGCCGCATCCTCGGATCGAACGACCGTGTACGGGTTGGCATCGTCGGGTTTTCGGACCGCGCAAAGGCGACCCTGATTCCGGCACTCCTCGTTCACGCGAAGGAATTGAACTTTGAGATCACCGCGATCTCAGACATCTGGAGCCGTCGCCGGGAAGAAGGTGCGGCGTTCGTGAAACAGCTCACCGGCAAGGCGGTGACTCTTGCCCGGAACAACGAGGAACTGTATGAACGCCGGCTCGCCGATGCTGTGATCATCAGTACAGCGGACTTCCAGCATGCCCTCCATGGAGTGGAAGCGGTACAGGCCGGCGTTGATGCCTACATCGAAAAGCCGATGGCAGAGTCGATGACGGATGCGCGCACAATTCTCAAGGCGGTGAAGGCATCGAAACAGGTCGTGCAGATTGGCTCGCAGCGACGCAGCGGTGCGAACTACATAGCAGCTCACAAGTATATCGCCTCGGGCAAGTTCGGCGCGATCACGATGGTGGAAATGACCTGGAACGTCAATCAGCCGGGTCGCTGGCGCCGCCCGAAGCTCGTCGCTGAGATTCAGCAAGGCGATACCGATTGGAAACGGTACGTAATGGGAAAAACTCACGATACATGGGATGCGCGGAAGTACATCGAATATCGCCTCTTCTGGCCGTATTCCTCCGGCATCCCGGGTCAATGGATGTCGCACCAGATCGATACGGTTCACTGGTTTTCCGGCTTGCGACGTCCACGGAGCGTGGTTGCGAACGGAGGCATCTATGTGTGGAAAGACGGGCGCGAAAATGCGGATACGATGACCGCGGTGTTTGACTATGGACCACTGAACGATCCGGCTACGGGATTCCAGGTGTTGTATTCCTCCCGCATGCACAATTCCGCCGGAGGCGTCAAAGAGATCTATTTTTCCAATGCCGGCACACTCAATCTCGACATGAATGAAATCACGCCGGACGGAGGGCTGAAGGCTCCGCAGGCGGCGGAGATGGGAATGGCGCCGAATCTCCTCGAACCGATGACACTGGAATCAGACGAGCGGGTCGTGACGGAAGCTAATACCAGCGTGGATGGCATGAGTTCGGCGCATATGCGCAATTGGATGGAATGCATTCGAAGCCGCAAGACCCCGAATGCCGACATCGTGGCGGGCTACGACCACTCGGTCGCAGATGTCATGACGACGGCAGCTCTGCACACCGGCCAGCGGGTGACGTTTGATGACGCCACGCAAGAAGTGAAGGCGGGTGACACAATCTTCAAGTGAGGGACCTGCAACGAAGACAATGTCAGAAGGAGACTCACAACGATAAGTTGATTGAGGGCGCATTTCATTCAAATACGTTCTCGATGAGGACAAAGCGCATTTTTCGGTAGCTCTCAGTGTAGGCGATCTCGCTGGCATCCCTGCTGACACTGAAGTAGGCACCCAGACCCGGGAATCTCCTCACCATCAGGTCCTTCCCGCCCGGCAGGGAAATATGGTGAAGCTCCGAGCTCCCAAGAGGGACATAATACAAATCGCGCATCCCCGGGGGAAATATCCCGTACGAGATCCCTCTGGTCAGTCTTCTTGTGTTTGCCGTCCTTGTTGCACTGAAGGCGGATCCCGCAGTTATCCACCAACCTTCTCTGCCGCTTCGCCAATCAAGCCCGACAACGTACTTCCCTTGTAGCACTGGGACCGCCATCACTGAATCTTCTGAGATCTTCACCCCGCCGGGCTTATCGATAGCCCTCGTGTATGTGCCTGAAAATCCCCATGATGCAAACTCCTTTTCACTGTACCAGGGAGAGTTTCCCCCTCTGCCCATAGCTCTCGGCTGGCCTGGGCTGTCAGCCTGAATCAGATAGACTTGCGAGGAATCTTGGGGGTCGGAACCCCTGCGGGAATGGTATGTTATCCACTTCTCATCGGGAGACCAGAGTGGCGCGGATTTGTACAGAAGATCATCCGTCAACTTCCTGACGTTCCCCCCGTCTCTGTCCATCAAGTAAATGTTTCTCGCGGTGTTGATGGCGTCAACTTCTTGTGCGGGAAAAGCGATATACCGCCCGCTTGGTGAAATCGAGGCCAGCCCTCGTTCCCGTTCATCCACAGTGAGTTGCCGGATGGTGCCATCTTTGGTGCTGGCGATCTTGATCTGTCCGATGTCCTGGATTTCTGCGTACATCAGCTTGTCGCCATCCGGCGTCATGCCCAGGGGGACGTCAGGTCCGCTACCGCGGGTTACCCGAACAGGCTCTCCCCCGCTTGCCGGGATCATCCAGATATTAACGTTGCCGCCCCTGTTCGATGAATAGAAGATATGACCTGTCCGGGTCCAGATTGCATCATCCGCAAATTTCTCATCACGGGTCAGTGGAAGGTCTCTGCCACTCTCAAGGTCACGGATCATGATCTCGGAGTGTCCCTGCGGAAAGTTCCTTGTCCATGCGATTGATTTGCCATCGGGCGAGTAATGGAATGCGAAGCGAATCCCGGGACTTGCTGTTATGGTGTCGGTGATCTCGATACGGCGATCCGATCCGTCCGGTTTGCAGCTCCACCACCGATTGATCGATCGACCCGCCCTGAGATCCTCGTCGTGCAGATATCCGAACCGCTCCCCATCGGGCCTCCAGACCTGGTCGTAGCCATTGTCCACGACGACCCTCCCCGTCCCACCCAGCGAAGAAATACTTACGATTTCGTAAGGTTCCCGGGGAGCAGAGTGACGCGAATAGAGGATCGTGCCTGCATCCGGCGATAGGGCGACATTGAATATGTGACTGCAGGAATCGTGTGTAATTCTTCGCGGTTGTCCCTGCGCAACGTTCATCATGTAGACGTCAAACTTGTCGCGATCATCTGCAGCGGGGAAAGCGATCCAGCTTCCATCCCGTGACATGCTGGCATAGGCAACATCCCGGAAAGGGAGTTGCAGGACCCGGAATTTCATCTCCGGATTGAGCCGAGGTGCACGGGAGAGCAGAAGAACCGCGACGACCGCACACACAACTGCGATTGCACCGGACAGGAGAAAAGCGAGCCGCCGCTTTGAGCGACCCCGCGGATTCCCCGGAGGGACCATGGCCATCTCCCCATGGCGCTCGGGGAATCGCACAACTCTCGTGCTCTCCTTTTTGAGTCTGCGAAGGTCAATCACCATATCGTGGACAGTCTGATACCGCTCCTCAGGATCCTTTTCCAGCGCCCGGTTGACTACATGCAACAACTCCGACGGGGCATCCGGGAGAGCCTTCTGTAGCGATTCAGGCTCCTCGTTCACGATTGAATACATCATCGCCGCCTCGTGCTCTCCCCGGAAAGGCAGGTGGCCCGTCAGCATTTCATAGAGCACCACGCCGAACGAGAAAATGTCCGACCGGGCATCAGTTTCTCTCCCTTCAATCTGCTCCGGTGCCATGTATGCCAGGGTCCCAACGGTGCTCGATGTCTTTGTAAGCTTCAGTGACCCCTTCAGCCTCGCTAACCCGAAATCCATCACTTTTACCTGGTCTTTCGAGTTGACCATGATGTTGTCTGTCTTGATGTCGCGATGCACGATCCCTTTGCTGTGGGCCTCATGAAGTGCCTCACCGATCTGTATCGCGTAGCCGACCGCTGCCTGGATCGAGCGAACAGGCACCATCTGGCTGAGTGTCTTGCCATCGACATATTCCATCGCGATGAAGGGCTGGTCTTCAGCTTCTGCAATATCGTAGATGGTGCAGACGTTGGGATGGTTGAGGGCGGAGGCGGCCTGAGCTTCCTGCAGAAAACGGGCCCGCTCGGGTTCGTGAGACTGGAGACTGTGGGGGAGGAATTTCAGCGCGACGGTACGTTTGAGGCGGGTGTCTTCTGCTTTGTAGACGACACCCATGCCGCCTTCGCCGAGCTTTTCGAGGATCTTGTAGTGGGAAACGGTCTGGCCGATCATGGGGAACCCCAAGGGATTATCCACTATCCATGGATCTTGGGTAATTCGATCCCAACGGCACCGAGAACCAGGAGTACGGCACAATGATACGGCAGGAAAAATCGATAGTCAAACGATCTATTCTGTGACGATTTCGATGATGTCCTCCAGCATGCGGTCAGGACACTTCCCATGCATGACGTTGATGATGACGGCTATGCTCACACCGTAATCCGGCAGATATGCCATATAGGCGGACGTGCCGATATTTCCTCCTCCATGTCCGTACGCCTTCTCCCCATTTGTTATCTTCTCCTTGAAGAGGAACACCCCCAGACCGTAGCCTTCGCACCAAGAACCTGCAGCGGCAGGATTGAAATCCAACATCTGATCCAATGACGCTCTTTTCAGGATCTTTCCGCCAAAGAGAGATTGACACCATACTGCCAGATCCTGGGCGGTGGTAAACACTCCTGATGATCCATATGTAATACTTTCGTGCGATGCCCTCGGAATGTATGTCAAATCCCTGATCGAGCCGTCCTTTTCAAAATTGTCTCCCCACACATGCGCCAGCTGATCCATTGGAATATCCTCTTCCATCGAAAGGTACGTGTGTGTGAGTCCAAGCGGTTGCCAGAAACGCCGACGGAATTCTGTCGAGAGGGACGAACCGGTTGCCCGGGTTATGATCTGTGCAAGCAACAGGTAGTTCGTATTCGAATACCGGAAGCCCTTGCCCGGAGCGAAATGGGGATCTTTCAAATAGGTCAACACGACTTCCGGAGTGAAGACACTGTCACGATAGGCGATGAGGTCATCCCACAACTTCTGGTTCTCCCAGAACATGAAAACCCCGCTCGTGTGCGAGAGAAGCTGCCGGATCGTGATCGCGCCATCGATCTTGGGATGTGTCGGAAGCCATCTCTTCACCGGATCTTCCAGGGAGAGCAGTCCTTCCTCCGCGAGTCGGAGCACAAGGGCTGCGACCATGTTCTTGGTGATGCTGCCGGTGGCAAAGAGCATGTTTGGTTTCATGGCAACGGTATCGTGCGAGACACCTGCGCCTATGCAATGGACGGTTCCATCGCGCAACACGACTGCCGTGGATGCCCCCTTTACATCGTACTGTTGCAGCCGATCATTCAGAGCATCTCTCAACCGTTCGTCAAGTGAACGGACATCCCGGGAGCATGACGAGATGTAGGCAAGTGCTGAGGTAAGCAGTATGACGCCGAGTCTCGGACAGCAGACAATGGAAAACCTTTCAAAGCAGTGACTCTTCCGTCGTTGTCGCTGGTTCTTCATTGCACCCTCCTACTCCGATTCCGGAATGACGCACCGGAAGCCGATCCAGTGGATGCGATTGGATGAAGGGGTCAGTCCCTTGCGATAGGAGGCTCGAACGTGCCAGCGGGGATCGTACACCATAACCATCTTATCCTTCTCGCGAACGAATGTGCTTCCTAACTTCTTCATGAACCGCCTGGAGGACAGGGTGAAGAGTCCCCCGTGGGTGGAGAGGGACTTGAATTCAATGGTTGAATACAGGTGTACTTCGTCAGAACATCACCATCAGCGATGATAGAACAATGGCAACGCACACAGCGAGGTGTATGATAAATGCGTAGCTCCGGGCCTTTGCCATCTTCCTTGTATTCGTGTGTTCGTTCCACGAAAGGGTCACGATTTTCAGTGCTAGACCGACTGAAAGGAGTGCGATCAACGACAGGGGTGCCAGCGATGACCGCATTCGTACCCCCGAGACAAGTGCTGCGTAGATCAGCATTGACAGGACGAGCGTGACATAGCGACCAGAAAGGCGAGGGGCAAACATCATGACCATAGTCTTGCGCCCAGTTCTCTCGTCATCGACCCTGCTAACTAGTTCATCGGTCCAAACCCACAGACCGGTTGCAGCAACAATCGGCAGTGCAGCCAGGTACACATTGCGCGTGAGGTCGCCGACCTGGACGAGGTACCCTCCGAGCACAGGCACCAAACCAAGACCTTCGGCAAGGAGAACCTCACCACCGGCCCGCCGGCAGAAGTTGAACGGCGGCACGACGTAAAGCACACCCGTGAAGAGCGTGACCAGCCCGTACACAATGAAGATGCTTTCAGGAACACCGCCGTGCAGTGTCAGTCCGCTATTCATATGGAGACCCAGGAGGCAGCCTGCTGCAATGCACACGACGGCAACCCGGGGAAGTCTGGGCCCTGTCCACCCATCCGTGAACCTGCCTTCGAAACGGACCAGCAGGGACGAGAAGCCGGCGTGGAATAATGCAGTCGCGATGAGAAACTCGATTGCCGCAAGCCAGTTGAACGAAAAGTCCGGCGGACGAAGCCAGAATGGAAGCGTCGTACCAACGAAGGCCGGGAGCAGAGAGGCGGTCCAAAAGCGGATTCCAGCGATTTCGCCGATCATGGGATACCTACACGAGAGAGCATCATCCCGACGGCATGGAGAACCAACAGTACGGCAGTGACTTACGATTGAGAATACCTAGAGTCAAGATGACGGATACAAGTGATCGCGGACTTCCAATTGAAAAGCCCGTGGAAGGTAGATAGACAGAAGTACTGTCCCTCCGGATCGCTGTGACGCGTCATCGAATGCGGGGAGTGGACCGACCGTGTGCGGTTCCTCCTGGGCGCTTCCCTCCCCGCCAGGGTTCCATAGCCTTGCGAACTTCCTCGGCAAGCCAGTCGGCCTCCCTCCTGTCATTAAGAAAAAGGAACGGAGAGATGGATTTCCCATCCTCCTGGGTGAGGGTGATCGAGTAGTAACCGCGTTTCCCCGCTTGCGCCTCGCCTTTTACGCCGATCTTCGTAATGCTCGAGCAGGGCATGCGTCTGCCCATTGGCAATCGGAAACCGAATAGCAAGTTGCGAACGTTCACGTGCCCCTCCTCCACCACTATGCGGCTCTCGCCGAATACGAGAAAAACAGTTATGAAAGCGATGAGCAAGCTGAACATCCCGAATACCAGAGGGAAGATGAACGGTGCGCCGCCGAATATGAGGAGTGCGACAATTCCGGCAAAAATGAGGAAGATGGCCAGTGTAGGCAATGTGGCCGGTATCCCCCCGCGGGTTTTGAGGACGAACTCCGCCCCGCCCCCCGCGCTCGGAAGGATGGTGACACCCGTGTGGTCGGCGGGTGCGAGGATTGGAGTCCCGGCAGCAACATCCTCCGCGCGGAGTCGTTCCTCAGTGAGCTGAGGGGAGGATGCCATCGATTTGAAAACAGGAATCTCGAAACTCGTGGCAAAGTCAACACCCGGGACCGCAGCGGTAGCCTCAAGCTTCCAGAAGACCGAATTGCGCTCGTCTATCTGGCCGGTCGGGCTGAGGTCGTACGGGACCAGGAATCTCACCGTCGCGCTCTGTGTCACCCCTTCTCCCGTGGGCGATAGCTGGGCGACGGACTGCTCAGTCTGCCATTGCACTTCTTCGTGTGTGGAAGTGCCCTTGTTGGTCTTCCGCAATTGTCTGTGGATGCAGGAGAGCCGCACATTGAGCGCCTGGGCAGTCGGAAGGCCGCGCGGCAGAAGGATGTTGCCCGTCACCTCTCCACCGAGGATTCCTGGCACACGCACCATCTGGAACAGACAGTCGCCGTATTTCACGCGTTGCATGGTCTTCCGCACAGCAACCACGATGAGTCCGATGCCGACAATGGGAAACAGGAAGCCCAAGAGAGCGGCATAGTTTTCTTTTTCAAAGATCTCCTCGGGAAGGAAGATCAACGTTGGTGCGGCAATGAGGTTCCAGAGGAGGGCAAATCCCCAGAAGAACCATGTGGTGGACTTCTCCATGCTGCGAACTTGCCCGATGGCCCAGTCGTCGCGCCACTTCCAGGGCTCACTGGGGTAGGTCGCTCGCAGGCTTGCCTCACGTGCCTGGCTCCGGAATCCCGCGGAAGTGAGCGCAAGCACACCCAGACCAAAGCCCCCGAACGCCAGAGCCGCAATCAGCATCACAAGCGCGTTTGTCGTCTCGCCATCCTGAAGAGCCACGAAGGCTCCGTATGCAATCCCAATGCCGATCGCGCAGAAGATAAGCACAAATACATAGATGGCGATCTTTCCGAAATTCGATTCTGGTTCCATCGAACACCTTCTCTTCGGAGTACGTAAACAGTACAGCTGGTATTTGTCAAAAGTATCGAATCACGCCCGCATGGGATTCCGGATTGTCTGCACGGCGACCGCAAAGAAGATCACAAGGAAGCACACGTAAGCCACCCCCTTCACGACAAGCCCTTCAACCGTACCGGCTCCGATAGTGGCATACCGGAGGAAGTCTGTGTGCCAGCTCAGTGGATTGCCGAGCGACACCGTCTGCAGCCATCGCGGCAATGTCTCCGCCGGATAGAACATCGAACTGCTGAACATGAGAACGAAGTAGACCAGGTTGAGGAATGTGTTGAACATGTCGTTCCGGCGAATCCGGATCGCAAACGTCACAAGGAAGAAGAACCATCCCGCCGTGCCAAGCACCTGGCCGACCGCGACAAGCCCGAGGAGATCCCAGCGGATGGTCAGACCGAGCACCGCACTCCCCACCACGATAGTCACGGCTGCCTGCACGAGCGCAAGAGCGCAGTTGAACAAAATCTTCCCCACAAGAAACTCGGAGCGTGTCATCGGGTAGGTGAGGAACTCATAGAAGATCCCGTTTTCTCGATCGACAAAGAAACCGTAGGAGGTATTGATCGCGATGCCGAAACTGGCCATGGACAGCACCCCGGCGAGAAAGAAGGCATTGTAGCTCACACGCAGACCGTCGACGACTACCCCGGACGGAAAAGCGCTGTTGAAACCGATGCCGAAAATCAGCAGGTACACCAGCGGCATGAAGATATCATAGAACATCCAGTTCAGGCTGGTTGTCCGGATGCGGTAGTCCCGGTACATCACCGCGAGGATCATCCTCATGAGTTCCCTCCCTCTGCTCCATTCCTGCCCCTTGTGCCGAGCAGCTCCAGGAACACATCCTCCAGCGATGCACTGGTCACTTCAAAATGCACTATGGGTTCAACACGCGACAACGCATCCAGCAGAGCAAACGCTGAGACATCGGGTGTCTTGATGCTCATCTCGAGCGTCGTATGAGTCGTGTGGAGTTTGAGGTGAGGGAAAGACCTCGCCGTCTCAAGAATTGCCGGCTTCATCTGCTTGAACGCGACAGTGACATCGCACACCTGTACGGCCATGGACTTGATCATAGCCAGATCGCCGATGGCGATGCAGCGGCCATGGTCCACGATGGCAATTCGGTCGCAAAGCTCTTCCGCTTCTTGAAGGATGTGCGTGGTCAGCAGGATGGTCCGCCCCTGCTGCGCCTGCTGACGGATGGCCTCCAGCGTTGCCCTCTTGTTTACCGGATCCATTCCGGTGGTCGCTTCATCGAGAAAGACCACGGGTTTGTCCACCATGAACACTTTGGCAACCTGAACCCGCCGTTTCAGCCCGCCGCTCAGATCTATGACTGTCTGGTGCCGGTACTCATCAAGTCCGAATTGGGCCATAACGCTTTCGGCACGAGAGAGGATCTCCCGCTGCGGGATCGAATGGAATCGCCCGAACGTGGTAAGATTGTCCAGAACAGAAAGGAAGGTATCGACGGCATTCTCTTGGAGGACGGCGCAAATGGACTGGCGGACCCGGTACGGATCAGTGACGACATTCAGTCCGCACACCTCAGCCGTTCCACCGGTGGGTTGGATCAGCGTGGTCAATATCCGAAGGAGAGTGGTCTTCCCTGCCCCATTCTTCCCCAGCAGTCCGAGGATCTCTCCCTTCCTGACTTCAAGACTCAATCCATCCAGTGCTCTGACCGGATTTCGGGATGTCTCGCGGTATATTTTGACCAGGTCCTGTACCCGGACCACGGTATCGTTATGAGAACTCATGCGTTTCAGTGTAACGATGAAGCAGCGTCAAAGGACCCGTGTGAACACCAGTACTACGGCCGGTTCTTGATTCGACCTTGTCTGCCTACTCTCGCGCACCGTGAGAGTCATCCCACCTTCCGATAACGCGTATTCGCTCCTGGACGTCGTCGCGAACGTCCCCTGCGATGTCTGCAGTGTCAGCGCTGTCGTGACCACAAGCGTTGTACCATCGGCACTCCACGCTGCCGAACTCACGATGCTGTCCGACCACCCTCCGCTATATCCCATCCGCCGGGTCATCTCCTCGGCAGAAGCAACCCCGCCGCCGCCAATGATCATCTGTTTGGTGGTCGTGAGCTCCCGGTGCTGGATATACCGGCTCTCCCTGGCCGTCGTCGTCATCGTAATTGCGTTCCCGCGCTGGTCGATGACGAGCTCGAGAAGCGAGGGGAAATGATTCCGGCTCCTCGCCGGGACGAGTTTCCAGCGTCCGGAAAAGTCGGGCCGCTCTTCGAGATACCGCGTTGTCATTGTGGGTCGCCGTCCTGCCATCATCATGAACTCCCGCGGAGGAACAACCTCGCAATCGTCGCCGAGGAGTGCAATGACCCGCTTCATCCGCTCTATGTCGTTGTGCTCCCGAACATGGACCGGCAGAAAATACGGTCTTCGTGGATTGATCCGGCCAAGCTCCCGCAGATCCTCGGCAACCTCTTCTGCCGGCTTCGTGACATCAACGTAATAGTCGTAGGAGATCAACGGACGTCCGTTCCGGATATCGAATGTGTTCGCAGGACCGTAGCCATTAAGGAAACCGTCAGCTGTCGGGAGATTTTCAAAGTAGGCATCGACGATCCGCTTCGGGAGGTCGGCATTGCCGACCCTATGGTCTCCCTCCGAAAAGTCCATGATTGCAAAGACGTGGAGATCCATCTGGCGCATCAGCGAATCCTCCCTCCGCAGCACCCCCGGGAGCATCCCCGGCGGATAGGCCTTCGGGTAGAAATACCCCGGGCCGCTCAGACTGCCGATGAAGTGGTCATTCTCGGTCGCCGTCTCGTAGTAATACTGCAGGAGCGCAGGAGCGACATGGAAATACTCCTCGTTCATTTCCCACCCATAAGGCAAATCACCGCGTCCCGGCTTCAGCCATGACCCGATCCCGAGGCCGTCGCTCTCAATGAGTGTGAGGTAGACCTTGTCCTCGATCTTCGGGTTCGGGTCGAACTTCCCTTTCTGTTTGAACCGGAAGTCGGGGGAGACAGGAAGCTGTCCGTGGAAACTCATATTCGGAAGCGACGCAAGCCCCTCGGCAACGATCAAGGCATGCCGGGAGAGAAGAGTGACGTGCTCTTCTTCTTTGTCTTTGCAGTACGAATGCCATCCGAAGATGTACGCATACGGCCGCATCTCGCTGAAGATCTTCTCCGCCAGCTGGTATTCCCCCGTCTTCGCGGGCATGGTCGAGAGATCTGTGCAGAAGGCCTTCTGCACGATGGCAAGATCTGCGACGGCCGGCCGCATCCCGGGGCCATTTTTCAGCCCCGTGCAATACTCGCCGAGGTACACCAGATAGTCGCGGCTGCACCTTGCCCAGTAGCGGTCGTACGCCCATTGAAAGATCTCCAGATCCGTCTTCCCCCGGAAAATCTTTCTGAAGTCCGCGATTGGTTTGATCCCCAGCTTCTCCATCAGGGGGAGGTATGCTTCCGTTACCACGAGGGCATCTTCCAATCCTGCCACGGTGTAGGAGACCATGAGAGAGGTCTTCGCTTCGGGGTCCCATATAACGCACCCCTTGAGAAAACCCCTGTACAGTTTCACTGCTTCCTCAGTGGATTTTATTTCTTGGGTGTTCAGCTTGTGGCGGACCCGATAGAATTCCAGGATGGCCCTGGAGCCAGGGTGCAAATGCTCCGGGGGATAGAGAAGATAGATGTGGGCTCCATGCTTGTTGGCGATTCCCTGAAGGCTTATGTAGAGCGCCTGGCGGGGAAGATCACCTGCAGTCTCCCAGTCACCTGCCATAGCGATGACCGATACGCGGGACGGGATATCGAGGGCGGGAGCGGCCGGGAGAGAGAGAGGGAGAACAACGAGTTGAAGAGCGATACCGACAGTACGGAGAATACCGGTGGTGGTTGTCATGATGGGACGCCAGATGGGTTGTTGTGGATCAGGGTTTTCCGACTTCGAGCGCATGACGCGGTTCAGTCGCCGAACGGGCTGTCAACAGGGCATGGAACGAAAGATAGATCCCTCTGCCCGCGAGCGTGAGGATTGCAGCCAACCACCAAATATGGCCCGCAGCAAGCACCGCGAACTGGCTGGTCCATTCGGCGGCTCCATGCAGGTGGGGGATGCGTGAAATAACGTTGAGTATACAGAATTCGCCACAGAGAATCAATGAAACGGGAGATTGGCACAGAAGTCCAGATTGGTACAGAAGACCTTCTAACGATGGCAAACTCTGCGAGTTCTATGCCGTCAAGACTCTGCAGGCGGGCTTTGATCGATGGGGGCAACATCGCCGTGGCGGTGGACGATCTTCCACACACCGTTCTCTCGGCGGTAGACGTGGGTGACGCGCAGCGTGCTACGCTCGACCGAGCCACCGTCTACGGACCTTGAAGAGTGCTCGTGGCCCACTGTGTAGGCCAGGTTGCCATCAACGCCTGCGGTGATGAGCTCGTACCTGTAGGCATTGCAGTTGGAGAATCGAGACGCGACCCAGCGGGAGATCCGGGTCACCTCATCCAATCCACTCTTGCACGGCCCCCATGCCCCGAACAGGGTCACCGGATCTTTTGTTGACCACATCTCCAGTCGCGGTTTCGGGTCGCCGTTGTGAATCGCTTCTTCGGCCGTGATCTGGCGGGCAAGGGTGTTCGTGAGGAAATCGTCGAGTTCACTCATGACCCTCTCCTTCCTTTCAAAAGGGAGCTACCACTTTTCAAAACGGCTTAATGTTATGGTTCGTACGAAACGTATTTTCGGGATCCCACTTTTTCTTGACTTCAGCGAGGCGCTGAAGTGACTTCCCCAGTGCAGTCTTGATGCGATCAGGGCCTTCGTCTTCGGTCAGGAAGTTTATGTACGTGCCACCCGTAGAAAAGGGTTTCATGTCGTCCCAGGCCTCACGTGCCCATGTGATATTTGCCCCGTCCTCACCCGATTGCTCCCACGAGCTTGCCACGTTGAGTACGTAGCGCGCGTCGCGGTTCCCGACGGGAGAGTGCATTTCTTCGAGTCGGTTCAGAGCGCCACCCACTTGGAACAAAATCACGGCAGAGTGCGGCGATCGAATCCTCGCGGCATGCACAAGAACTTTCTCGTACAGAGATCGGTCGATGCGCGGGAGATACTCGCTCTTCCAATAGTAGCGCCGGCCCTTCGGCTGCGTGGCGTCGAGCAAGGACTGCAACTGCGCGTATGGCCTGCGCACAAGGATGTCACCGATAGGATTGCCGAACGACTTGATGGGTGCGACAGCTTTCTCGCCGTCCTCCGGCTTCCCGCTGTAACAGGCGAGCAGTGCCACGATCGGAGTCCCATGCCGCTCCTTTGGAAGCCACGGTGCTGGAGGTGCCATGCGCATCATAGCTGCGAGTGTGAGTTCGGGTGGTGCATTCTCAGCAAGCGCCTGGTACAACTCTAACACCTTGGGTGCCTCGCTTGCAGGCCAGGCAACAACGCCGCCGATGATCTCCGGACCGACGGGGTATAGTGCATAGTCGATCCCGGTCACGACCCCGAAGTTTCCGCCACCACCCCGCAGCGCCCAGAAGAGATCCGCATTCTCGTCGTTGCTTGCTCGCACCAGTCGTGCATCGGCAGTCACGATATCCATCCCGACGACATTGTCCGCCGTCCACCCCCAACGCCGCGTCAGGTAGCCGAACCCGCCGCCTACAGTCAGTCCCGCGATCCCCGTGAGCGACACAAAACCGAGGACGGCAGCGAGTCCGTGTAGCTGCGTCTCTCGATCCACATCCCCAAGCAAACAGCCGGCCTGTGCATGGGCGATTTTCCCCCGCGTGTCCACCCAGACGCCGCGCATGAGTGACATATCGAGCATGAGGGCGCCATCGGCCGTGGCCAGACCTGCGATGTTGTGTCCTCCACCCTTTATGCATAGCAGGACGTCGTTGTCCCGCGCGAATTGCACGCAACTGATCACGTCCGCGATCCCGAGGCAGCGGACAACGACGGAGGGTCTTCTGTCAATCATGCCGTTCCAGACGGTACGAGACTCTTCATAGCCGATATCACCCGGCAAGAACACCGGACCGCGAAGACGCATCCTCAGATTATCAACTCTGTCCTGTTTCAGGTCGATCTCGCGGCCTTCCCGTGACTTCACTTTCAAGGTGCGGGCTCCTTCCTATTGAATCTTGTTTGAGTTCTGCATATTAATGTCACCCTGTTCGGCGAGCACGACAACCTCCCATCGATATTCATCGTAAGCATACATCCATTAACACAAGAATCCACGTCTCTGTTCCTCCAGTTTCCTCCCTGAACTCCTATGGAATAGTCCGGGGAAATCATTCCCCGGGAATCCTCCGCGGAGCGGGAAGGTACATCTTTGATTCTCCCCCTCCCTCAGGTGGTGTGGTGGTGATCTGGTCAATCCAATACAGGGCCAATACAGGGCCGGCTTGACAGCTTGCAAAAAGATCACGAAGGAAGTACATTAGGTGGAACGTCAACTAATCACTCGCCATCATCCACCCCCTTCACTCAGAGGAGAATCATCATGAATGAGGAAAGCAAGTGCCCCGTAACGGGACACTCCGGCAGCGCCTCTGTCGGGAAAGGCACATCGAATCGCGACTGGTGGCCCAACCAGCTGAACCTGGGCATCCTTCACCAGCACGCGCCGGCCTCCAATCCGATGGGCCAGGACTTCAACTACGCCAGAGAATTCAAGAAGTTGAATCTGGCTGCCCTGAAGAAGGACCTGTACAAGCTCATGACCGACACGCAGGAGTGGTGGCCTGCCGACTGGGGCCACTACGGCGGACTGTTCATTCGTATGGCCTGGCACAGTGCCGGCACGTACCGCACTGCCGACGGACGTGGCGGCGGTGGCACCGGCAACCAGCGTTTTGCGCCACTCAACAGCTGGCCGGACAACGTCAACCTGGACAAGGCACGCCGTCTGCTCTGGCCCATCAAGCAGAAATACGGGAACAAGATCTCCTGGGCCGATCTCATGATCCTGGCCGGCAATTGCGCGCTGGAATCAATGGGCTTCAAGACATTCGGTTTCGGTGGCGGCCGCGCCGACATCTGGCAGCCGGAAGAGGACGTCTACTGGGGCAGCGAAAACACCTGGCTGGGTGACAAGCGTTACAGCGGTGACCGCGATCTTGAGAACCCCCTGGCCGCAGTGCAGATGGGACTAATATACGTGAACCCTGAAGGTCCGAACGGCAATCCCGATCCTGTTGCATCAGGCCGCGACGTGCGCGAAACATTCGCACGCATGGCAATGAACGACGAAGAGACTGTCGCGCTCGTCGCCGGTGGACACACCTTCGGCAAGGCTCACGGCGCAGGCGATCCGGCGTTAGTAGGCCCGGAACCGGAAGCAGCCCCCATCGAAGAGCAGGGTCTGGGCTGGATCAACCGCTTCGGCACCGGCAAGGGCGTGCACACAACATCCAGCGGGATCGAAGGGGCCTGGAAACCCAAGCCAACAAAATGGGACAATGGCTATTTCGAGATGCTGTTCGGTTACGAATGGGAGCTCGTCAAGAGCCCGGCCGGCGCCCAGCAATGGCTGGCGAAGAACGTCAAGGAAGAGCACATGATCCCTGACGCACACGACCCTTCGAAGAAACACCGGCCAATGATGACCACGGCCGACCTGTCGTTGCGCTTCGATCCGATCTACGAACCGATCTCGCGCCGATTCCAGAAGGATCCGAAAGCGTTCGCCGACGCCTTTGCCCGCGCATGGTTCAAGCTGACTCATCGCGACATGGGACCGAAAGCCCGTTATCTCGGCCCTGAAGTACCGGCCGAAGATCTGATCTGGCAGGACCCGGTCCCCGCGGTCAAACACCCCTTAATCAACGCGAAGGACATCGCCGTTCTCAAGGCCAAGGTCCTGGCGTCCGGTTTGTCCGTCTCGGAACTTGTCTCCATTGCCTGGGCTTCGGCTTCTACCTTCCGCGGTTCAGACAAGCGCGGAGGTGCAAACGGAGCGCGCATTCGCCTGGCCCCACAGAAGGACTGGGAAGTCAATCAGCCTGCCCATCTGGCGAAGGTGCTCAAAACCCTCGAGAAGATCCAGAGCGCGTTCAACAAAGCGAAGTCTCGCGGAAAGAAGGTCTCACTGGCTGACCTGATCGTTCTAGCAGGTTGCGCCGCCGTCGAGAAGGCTGCGAAGAAAGCCGGTCACAAAGTGACGGTTCCCTTCACCCCGGGACGCACGGACGCGTCGCAAGAGCAGACCGACGTGGAATCATTCGCCGTGCTGGAGCCCCAGGCCGACGGCTTCCGCAATTACCAAAAGACGAGATTCACCGTGCCGCCCGAGGCAATGCTTGTGGACAAGGCACAGCTTTTGACGTTGAGCGCACCGGAGATGACCGTGCTCGTCGGTGGCCTGCGTGTGCTGGGTGCGAACGTGGGTAGGTCGAAGCACGGTGTGTTTACGAAGCGGGTCGGCACACTCTCCAACGACTTCTTTGTGAACCTGCTCGATATGGGCACCGTGTGGAAGCCAACGTCCGATGCCGCGGATACATTTGAAGGGCGCGATCGCAAGACCGGCGCACCTAAGTGGACAGGCACCCGCGTGGATCTCGTGTTCGGCTCAAACTCGCAGTTGCGGGCGCTCGCTGAGGTTTATGCGCAGGCCGATGCGAAGGAGAAGTTCGTGCATGACTTCGTTGCGGCATGGAACAAAGTGATGAACCTTGACCGCTTCGACGTCAAATAAGCGTCGTGGAGACATCTTCCATGAATAGCATCCAGGAGTGCCACATCGTACCGATGTGGCACTTCTGTTACGAAGCCTCGTTCGATCCCAAAAAACGAGGTCATCCACATCATTCGACGAGCTTCAATTTCTTCAGGAAGGCCGTGAACCGGGGATCGCTTTCAATCCGCCTGAGCAACGGATCACCCACGATCTGACTCACGCCAGGATCCCGGCGCTCGTATGCGGTCTCGAGCCACTCAAACGCACGGTCCGCGTCACCCCGGTATGCATACACTTCCGCAATCTGGAACGGACCGTCGTTACTGTACGTTTCGATCAGTCTCTGCAGCAAACTGTCCGCGTCCTGCGTCCTTCCCGCAGCATGGTAGGCAATTGCCAGAGCCTGCTGCCGCCAGAATTCATCCTGTTCGAGGCCGGCATTAGCGATCGCGCTGTCGACTTTTCCGAGCGCAAGGTAGCAGAATGCGATCAATGTGCGGGCGGCCGGATACCCCGGGCTCAGCTCCAGGACTTTGCGCACTTCTGCCAGGGACTCATCAATCCGGTTTGCATACCAATAGGCGAATGTCAGCACCCAGTGACTTCTGTCCAGGATCGGATCGAGTGCGACGGCTTTTCGAGCGAGCGCGATGGCCTCATCCTGACGCCCCATGACCAGGGCAAAGACAGCCCTTCGGTTCACCGTCGCTGCATTTCCACGCCCGAGTTCCAGCGCTCTGCTGAACTCGCGATCTGCCCCCTTCCAGTCCCAGTCCTTTGTGTAGAGGACCTCTGCGAGGTTCCGGTGACCTTCGGCCAGCATATCATCGAGTGCAATCGCCTTCAGCGCAGCCTTCCGCGCCTCTTCGACACTGACGGCGCTCCAGCCCTGGGCGAAAGCCATCTGGGCCAGAAGTGCATCCGCGAGTGAGGCCCAGAGGCGTGCATCGGTGGAATCGATGTCAAGCCCGCGCCGATAGTACTCGATCCCCTTGAGAACGCTGGCGCGGTCACGTCGATTCACAAGATGTCTTCCTTGGAGGAGAAAACTGTACGCCGCCGTATTCACCTCGGACGGAGCGCTCAGCTCTGCTACTTCCACGGGAGAGAGGCGGGCCTTGAGCGCGGAGGCAATTTTCTGAGCGATCTCGCTTTGAATGGCGAAAATCTCCCTGTACTTCCGATCGTACGTCTCGGCCCAGAGATGCCTGTCGTTCGTCGCATCGATGAGCTGGGCAACGATCCTGACCTGATCCCCTGAACGCCGCACGCTTCCCTCCAGGATCACACCCGCATTGAGCTCCCTGCTAACCTCCCGGATGGATTTTGTCGTCCCCTTGTACTGCATGACGGACGTCCGGGAAATAACATTGAGCTCGCCGATCTTGGCCAGCTGGGTAAGGATGTCTTCCGTGATGCCGTCCGAGAAGTACTCTTCCTCTTTGTCGCCCGCAAGATTGGTGAACGGGAGCACGGCGATCGTCTTATTGTTTGCCGCGCCAGGAGGAGTAGAGGGAAGGAACAGATAGAGGCAGATGGCCGCGGCACCGAAGACTCCAGCGGCAATGAGGGAGTACAGCTTCCCCCGTGGTTTTCGCCCGGGTCCCGGAACCCTTCCATCCGGTACATTCTCGTGAGCAGGAGCCCCGACGGACGTTATTGCATTCGGTTGAACCTCTGCCGCGAGAAGTCTTGTTGTGTACCCGGCCGCCGCGAGATCCAGATGCTTCCGTTCGCGACGCAGATCGGAGAGCATGTCATCCACGCGCTGGTACCGCTCGTCGAGATCCTTGGCAAGTGCCTTGGCCACGATACGTTCCACCTCTGGGCTCACCTTGTCATTGTACCGTGCCATCGGCGCCGGCTGCTCGTTTACCACCGCGTACAGGAGCGCTGCCTCGTGTTCACCCCTGAACGGAAGCTTGCCCGTAATCAGTTCATACAGGACAACTCCAAAGGAGAAGATGTCGGTTCGATGATCGACCTCCTCCCCACGAGCCTGTTCAGGTGACATATACGCGGCCGTCCCGAGGGTTGAACCAGCCCTGGTGAGTCTCGTCACACCCTTGAGCTTGGCAAGCCCGAAGTCCATGATCTTGACTTTTCCCTTCGGTGTGATCATGATGTTATCGGACTTGATGTCCCGATGGACAATTCCCTTCTCGTGGGCGGTCGCTAGCCCGTCCGCAATTTGCATAGCCACGTCGAGAACCTGGGTGAGCGGGAGCATTGACCGGGAGGCAAGAACTTTGAGCGTCTCTCCTTCCACGTACTCCATGGCGAGGAACACGTTCTTATCGTGCTCGCAGATCTCGTATATGGTCGTGATGTTCGGGTGGTTGAGAGAAGACGCTGCCCGGGCTTCATGGTAGAATCGCTCCTTCTCCGAACTCTCGGATGTGAGGTGTGACGGAAGGAACTTCAAGGCCACGAGTCGATCGAGGGTCGAGTCATGGGCCTTGTACACAACACCCATTCCTCCCTCGCCCAGCTTTTCGAGGATCCGATAGTGGGAGACAACCTGGCCTACCATGAGAGAACTCCACAGGGGTGTATGAGCCGCATCGCATGGTGTATCTGGAGCGTGACAGCATAATACGAAGGGGGATCTGGATAGTCAAACCAGACCGAGCTGGCCCGACACCTCGGAGTCAGCAGAGCCTGACAGAGTTTCCTCATGCTACTTCTCCAGACCGAGCTTCTTGACCAGCGCTATGAAGCGAGAATCCGATCGGAGCGGGTCAACGCGGGGATCGCCCTTCAGCCAGATTACCTGATCATTCTTTTCCTCATACGCCTGTTGTAGCAGCTCTATCGCCCTCTCCTTCTTCCCCATGGAGCAATAGATCAGGGCGATGTCATAGGACGGCGGATAGGGATACATTGACAGTGCCTTAAGGATGGAATCGGCTCTCGTGGTTTCACCAGCTGCAGCATATGCCCGGCCGAGACCTGCCAAAACTACCGAGGAATTCTCCATCCGGAGTGCTATCTGGAACTCCGAGATTGCAGAGGAATAGTCCCCTTTTTGGAGATATTGGTCGCCCAGGACATATCGTGCGAAGTAGAATGAGGGATTCATTTCGACCGCTTTGCGGGCGTTTTCAAGTGCTTCGTCATACCGGCGCATGAAGAACGCGGGCAGACCCATTTCGATGTTGATGAAAGGTGAGAGCGGGTCAAGCTGATGTGCTCGCTGCAGCTCCGCCTTGCCCTCATCGTAACGCCCCAGAAAAGTCAGGTACCTCCCGAACCAGAAGTGGGCCCCGGCGAAACCAGGGTTTAGCTCAATTGCCCGGCGAAATTCCGCCTCTGCTCCCGGCCAATCGAAGTCGTAGGCCATTTTCACGAGGGCAAGCGAAAGGTGTGCCTCGCTTAGCTGGCCGTCTCTTTCAACAGCCCGCAGTGCCGCTGCGCGCGATCTCTCCATCGCTTGCTTTGGGGGAAGATACGTGTTCGACACCCAGTAGTACGCATCAGCCAGTCCCGCGTATGCCAGCGCGTATGTGGGATCCCTTGCGATTGCCTGATCGTAGAATCCAACCGCCTTATGAAATCCTTCCTCTGTCAGTCTCTCGGCCCAGAAGCGACCCTTGAGGTAGAGCTGGTAGGCTTCTGCATCCTGGGTGAAGGATTTGGAAAGGCGCCCTTGTTCAGCTCCGGACAACTTCAATCGCAGGCGGTCTGATATCTCTTCCGCGATCTCCTCCTGAAGAACCAGAATATCACTGAACTTGCGGTTATAGCGTTCCCCCCAGAGTTGGGTCCCTTCGATGGCATCGACCAGATCTGCTTGAATAGTCAGCAACTCCTCCCGTCGGATTATTTTCCCCGTCAGCACTGCACGGACTTTGAGCGTTCTTCCGATTATTTGCGGTTCCTGTTCCTTCCCCTTGTAGCTGAACGCCGTCGTTCTCGCGATGACACGCAGCTGAGGAAACTGAGCAAACTTGTTGATAAGGGTTTCTGTGAGGCCATCACAAATGTATTCAAGCGTCGAGTCACCTGTTGCATTGACAAACGGCAGGAGGGCTACCGAATCGATGGCGGCAGGACGACGGGCAAGAAAAAGAGTTCCTGCCACTGCAAGGACAATGAATGCGACGACAACACTTGCATTTCGGATCAAACGTGGCCTTTGCCAGAATGGTTGCCTGAACTCCGGTCGAGGCAGACTGCTTGAGTCGCGTCCGCCGTTCAGCGCTCGCAGGTCCGCGCCCAATGTCTCAATCTGCTGATATCGTTCTCGCTGGTCTTTCTGCATTGCTTTCATGACAATTTGCTGCAATGCTATTGGAGTTTCCGGCCTGAGTGTCTCAATGCGCGATGGTTCCGCATTCAGCGTCTGGTAGATGATCGCCTGGTCATACTCGGCTTCAAAAGGCCGCCTGCCGGTAAACATTTCGTAGAGCACCACCCCCAGCGACCAAATATCGGTTCTGTGGTCAGCCGGTTCGCCTCGTGCCTGCTCGGGCGACATGTATGCTGCAGTCCCGAGTGTGCTGCCTGCTTTAGTGAGCATCGTGCGGCCGCTAAGCTTTGCCAGTCCGAAATCGACGATCTTTGCCACGCCGTCTGTGGTCACTATGATGTTGGCCGGCTTGATGTCGCGGTGGATAATGCCGTGCTCGTGAGCCTTGGTGAGACCCTGCGTCACCTGAACCGCGACATCGATAGCTTCGTCTATCTTCAGCGGTCCACGCTCGATCTTCTTCTTCAGTGTCTCTCCCTCGTAGAAGTCCATGACAATGAACGATTGCCCGTCGTCTGTCTCGTCGATATCATGGACGGTGCAGATATTATTGTGCTGGAGGGCGGAGGCAGCCTTCGCCTCGTGGATAAATCGCTGCTTTGCTTCGGGGTCACGGGTGAGATCGGGAGGAAGAAACTTAAGAGCTACCGTTCGGTCGAGCTTGAGGTCCAAGGCTTTGTACACAACACCCATCCCACCGCCGCCGAGGTGCTCGAGGATCTTGTAGTGCGAAACAGTTTTTCCAATCATCGGCAGATTTTCAATTCACCGGCCCAAGATACCGATCGAGCCAGGCAAGTGTCTCCCTGGTTACGTCCTTGAGGGGCACGTAGTGATCAGAATCGTACAGCAGAAGCCGCTTCTGTCCCTGGGGGGTGCCCAGGCGTTCGTACATCGGCTCGATTGAAATGTCAAGGGGAAAAAACATATCATACTTCCCGTTGAGCATTAACGTCGGAATGTGTACACGGGGGGCATAGTTGAATTCGTCCGCTTCCGGCCGCGGGGAAGCGTCAGCTCCAAATCCGCCCAGGAGGAGAATGCTTGCTTTCAGGCGCCCTTCCACTGCCGCAAAGATTGTCCCCAACCGGCCGCCCCAACTGAATCCATAGTATGCGAGCTTTGAAGTGTCAATGTCCTTCCTTGTGGAGAGATAGTCGATTGTCCTGCCGAAATCCTTGACCCATTTTACCACGAGCTCTGTGTACGCGTTCTGATATTTCTTCTTTGGCCAGACCTGATCGAACTTCACCCCAATGGTGTTCCGTTCGTAGGTCCCATAGTAGACCGGATACACTACGGCGCGCCCGCTTTTCAGTATGAAATCGAATAGTGTCTCGCCAACGAGTTTCTCACTCGACGGCAGGTGGGGTGCGTTCATTCCTGGAAAGAAGATGACCGTCTGGAAAGGCCCTGCAGATCTCCTGGGCAGGTACAGAAAGGCGATAACCCGTTCTCTGCCATAGGCCGCATCGAATGTGACCTTCTCTCGAATCCAGTCCGGTGAGCTTTCATTCCGACCCTCAACGGCAGAGTTGAGATCCATCTTGTCGTAGGAGAATTGATCCGCATACACATGGAAGATCGCGTCTGGTACGGGATGTTCATGCCTGTAGTCTCTTGTTGGCCAGTCCACTCGAGCAAATGCTCGCTGGGGGATCCTGGCCTTGTCCAGGTAGCAAACGCATCGAAACCCGTTCTTTTCTGAGCGGTCAAACGCCGGAGCCTGGCTCAAATGACCGTACATATAGGAGACGTCGTTCCAGGCGCCACCCCTCACGCAACGCCCTCCTTTCGATTCGTTGAAACACCACTCCCGCACATTCCCTGCCATGTCATAAGCCCCGTAGGTACTCATCCCCTCGTAGGCCCCGACGCGACAAGGTCCCGAGCTGCCGAAGTTGCTGAGGTTTCCAATCTTGGTGGGAAAGTACTGATACACTATCTGCAGTCCTGCGGCAACGTACCAATGGTATGCCGTCGGTAGATCCTTCCCCGAGAATTCTGCGTATGCCGCGGCTTCATACCAGTTTACGCCGGACACCGGATAGTCTTCCTGTCCGTCCGGATAGTCTCCCGCTTGCCATGTCGAGGGGCCCGGCCTCCCCGTCGCGTCCACGAATTGCTGCATCGCTTCCTGCCACGAGAGCTTCTTGCCATCCCTGACGAATTCATGCTTCCAGTACTTGATGTTTTGATAGCCTCCTGCCTCGATGAACTTCATGTACTGAGCGTTCGTCACTTCATATTTGTCCATGAAGAATTCGCCAAGAGTCACTACGGTATCTTCTATTTCGTACGACCTCCCCCCGGACACACGCACCATTCCCTGGGGTGTTCTTCCCAGTGTGTCCAATCTCCTCCAGAGCGAGTCTTGTGTGAAGAACACTGCGAAGAGGGTGTCAAAGCCTGCTTTCTCGAATTTCCAGCGGAAGAAGCCTTTGGGTACTCTTACACTGTCCAGTGGGGTCACACCGACATTGGTCCATTCGCTCTCCACAGACGAATACTCTTTGCGGAAAGCATTCGCACCCGGCGGGTCAGTCCGGATGTTCATTCTCACTGAAAACGTCGGCCAGAGCTTCGCCAATGCGGAGTCATCGGGAATGTACCTCTCCGCCTTCTTGGCGAGCATAAATGCATCTTGAAATTCAGTTAATCTTCCGGTCAGAATTGCCTGTTCCGCCAGCCGTTTGATTTCGGGAATCGCCTCATTTCTTGCCCATTGGGTTTTCTCAGCCTGGTCTACGTACCAGGCAAGTGCACCAACGATCACAACCACCGCTCCAATAAGCGGGATGAGTGTCTTCGGACGTATGAACCTTCGTGCGAGAGCGACAGGGCTGCGCTGAGTTGTGGTAGGCTGAAGACATGTGCTTTTGATCTCGGTAAGATCGTTGAGAAGGTCTGTGGCAAGCTTGTATCGTTCCGAAGGGTTCTTCTCGAGTGCCTTCCGGACGATCTTCGACAGCTCCGGCGGCACGTCGGGTCGAATCTGGTCTATCGGTTTCGGATCTTCGTTGAGAATGGAATACATGAGCGCGGCATCATGGTCGCCCCTAAACGGGAGCTGTCCGCTCAACATTTCGTAGAGGACAGCTCCAAGCGACCAGATGTCGGTGCGGTGATCGGTGAGTTCGCCCCGCGTCTGCTCGGGCGACATGTATCCAGCCGTCCCGAGCGTGGTGCCTGTCTTGGTGAGCATCGTTCGGCCGCTGAGCTTCGCCAGTCCGAAATCGACGATCTTGGCCACGCCATCGGTGGTGACCATGATGTTGGCGGGCTTGATGTCGCGATGGACAATGCCGTGATCGTGGGCCTTGGCCAGACCTTGAGCAATCTGGATCGCGATGTCGATCGCTTCCTCAATCTTCAACGGGCCGCGCTCAATCTTCCTCTTGAGCGTCTCGCCTTCGTAGCAGTCCATGATAATAAAGAGCTGGCCCTCAGGTGACTCCTCGATATCATGGATCGTACAAATGTTGTTGTGTTGGAGAGCAGAGGCTGCCTGAGCCTCATGGATGAATCGCTGCTTGGCCTCAGGATCGCGAGTGAGCTCGGGAGGGAGGAATTTCAGCGCAACCGTGCGTTCAAGCTTGAGGTCCTGGGCTTTGTAGACAACACCCATCCCGCCGCCGCCGAGGTGCTCGAGGATCTTATAGTGGGAAACGGTGTGGCCGATCATGGGAAACCTGGATGAGCGTGTACGATTCCCGTGGCATGAAGAATCAGCAGTACGGTCGTATAATACGGGAGGGGATGGTGATAGTCAAACGCCGCATAGGCCCCGGGTCGATCAAGTCACAGTTAGAGAAGCCCGAAAACACGAAGACCCAAAGCCACCTTTCCTCAGTAGTTTGAGTCTTCGTGTACTTGGCTCCGCGAGCAGGACTCGAACCGAGCCCAAACTCATCATATGGCGAAATCAGGCACCTGGCGCGTCCAAGAGTTCTCTTTGTTCACGGTTGTTACGCCTCAAGGGTACAATTGCAGTACAGTCGAATTGAGAGGCACTCTGAGAAGCTCGAGGCGAGAAAGGACCCACAAACAACTCAACGGGGCCCACCACGTTTCGATTACCATGCACTTCAACAGAGCTATGCGAAGATGCTGTCTGAAGGACCGTTCAAAACGCAGACGGAGCTCGCTCGTCATTTGTGTGTCGGCAGAGTGTGGGTCAGTAGGGCGTTAAAGGGGATCAAGAGGAGGGCCAGCTGATGAATGTCACATGGATTCAAGCATTGACTCTGTTGTAGAAAAACAGGATCATACCATCCCCGGACGTCTGCACTCCCTGCACACGCACACAAGCGGAAGGACCGGTTCACGACTTTCGAAGAGGCGGAATCAGCCATGGGCCTTCATTTTGACATTGCGAGCCGCAATCGGTTTTCCCGTTCTTGTGGCACTGCCGCCGTTGCCGCATGGCTGTTTGCCTCCCCATCTTCGATTCTTGCAGGGGAGGGAAATCCAGGCAAGCCTGCTCCGGACGGGGATTCCCGGCGGGTGGTCTATCTCGTCCCCAATTTTCACCCTGCATGCTGCGGCTGGCTGACCGACTGGTCCACCGAGCGCAACTACTGCGCGAACAACTACATCGATCACCTGGACCGGGTGCGCGACGACCCGAACTACGCCTTTGCCCTCTCCGAGGTGCCGAACATGATCGCCATGTTCAATTTCCACCCGGAGCGAAAGGAAGAGCTGATCCGCCGCTTCCGCGAGGGGCGGGTGGAGCCGTGCAACGCCTTCTTCCTCGAATCGACGATCAACCTGCCGGGGGGCGAGGCGCTGGTCAAGAACGGCGTAGAGGGTCTGCGCTGGCAGAACCGGGTGCTCGGGGTCCGTCCGCGTTATGCCTGGATGATCGACGTGACGGGAACCCACGAGCAGATGGCGCAGATAACCGCCGGGCTCGGCCTGGACGCCCTGTTCTATACCCGGCACAATCCGACAGGATCCACGATCCACTGGGCCGAATCTCCCGACGGCACGTGTGTGCTGGCCGTCGCCCCGGGACACTACAGCGAGTGGAACCCTCTCTTCAAGACCGCCCAGCCCCTCGACGAGACGGCGCTTCGGGAATTGAAGGATGATCTCGATTACCGGATGGGGCTGAAGACGATGACTCCCGAGGAGATCGAGAAACGGCCCTTCAAGTGGGACGGAATGAGGCAACGTGTCCCCGAGGGGGCTCCGGTGCTGATCCTGGCAGGCAACGGAGACTACAGCGTCGCCCCCGCCTACAAGGGATATCCGACCGAGTTCCTCCGTCAATTCAAGAGCGTCGCCCCCCGAATCGACCTGGCCTTCGTCACCCCCAGTAGATACGTGGACGCGATCCTGCCCGCGGCCCGATCGGGCGCCATGAAGCTGCCCACAATGAAGGGGGGAACGAAATTTAGCTTCAACGCCTTCTGGATGGAAAACCCACGCGTCAAAACCGCGTTTCGCCGCGCGGAGCAGGACCTGCAGGCGGCCGAGATGCTGTCGACAGTCGCCAGCCTCGAATCCCGTTTTACATACCCGGTTCAGCCGCTGTATCACGCCTGGCTCATGCTGCTGCTGAACATGGACCGCAATTCCCTCTGGGGATCGGCTGGCGGCATGGTCTTCGAGCACCCGCATTCGTGGGACGTTCGCGACCGTTACGAAGCCGTGGGCGCCATCGCCCGCAGAACATCCGAGGAGGCGATCGGCACCCTATTTCCCGAGGGATCGTCTGTGGCGTTGTTCAACCAGCTCAACTGGGAGCGACGCGATCCGGTACTGGTAAACCTCCCAAATGGAAGCAGCCTGAAAGGCGTCCGGTGCCAAGCTGTGCCGGGGACGCCGTACGTCCTGTGCCGGCCAACGCTCTCTTCGGTTGGAACGGTTTCCCTCGAGCCCTCGTCGAAGCATCCCGAACTCCCGATATCGGTTCCTTTGCCCGACTCGATTGATACGCGTTTTTACCGGGCTCGGATCGATAAGGGCACGGGCGCTCTGACAAGCCTGAAGTTGAAACCCTCGGGCCGGGAAATGCTGGGCGGGCCGGCGAACGTCATCGCGGCTGAAAAGCCGAAGACGCAGACGGGCGATCCGGGCGACCACATCCTCGACCGGCCGGAGCGCCTGACACTGGCGAATTCGAGCCAGTTTCGCCCGAGGATCTCCGTTCAATCGGGGCCCTTGGCCACGACTGTCGAGATTGAGTCCGGGTTCTACGGCGGCGGACGCATGGTTCGAACCATCCGCTTCTACGACGAATATCCGCGCATCGATTTCGAGACGGAGCTGAATGACATCCCCGACAGCACCGTGGTGGCGGCGGAGTTTCCGCTGAGCGAGGAGATCGTCGAGATCCGTCGTGGCATTCCTTACGGCTTCTCACACGGTGCCTGGTCGAGGCCGAACACCGGCCTGCACGGCTGGACCAAGGGGATCGTCCCCGCGGTGCGCTGGTCGCACTACGCGTTTGCCGACGGAGGTGGAGTGGCGCTGCTCGACCGCGGCCTCTCCGGGCGCGAGGTGACCGGCAAGACCCCGATCATCTTTCTGCTCAACGCCACAGACAAGTACTACGGATACGACAACCCGTGGCTGAGCGGCAAGGGGAAGCACCGGCTCGAGTACGCCCTGGTCGCCCACGAATCTACCTGGGACAAGGCGCGCATTCCACAACTGGCGTGGGAATTCAACTGCCCGCCGGTCGCGGTCCCCAACCGCGGGAAGACCGCTCCCCGATCATTCGTCAAGACATCGGAGAACGTGATCGTCGAAGCGATCCGCCGCGAAGGTTCCGATATTGAATTGCGCATGGCCGAATGCCTGGGAATCGCCGGCTACGCCGAAGTGAAACTCTCGATGCCCCACGAGCAAGCGGCGCTGACCGATCTCGCCGGCGCCAATCGTGTCCCGCTCAAGCCCGCCTCCGTCTACCGTTTCCCCGTACGTCCGCAGCAGATCGTCACCATGCGTTTCCGCACCCGGAATGCCGTGGCCGGAATCCAGCCCCTGACCGATTGGACTCCCCTGGTTCCCGAGGCAAAGCTCGCCGCACTGAACACCCGCATTGACAAGAAGGGCCATCCCCCCCGCGGCGACGCGCCCAGGGATCCGGGATCCAATGGACCTTGACTCGAAAGCTGCATCGAGGGGCTGGTCACCTCGAACTCGATACGCCGTATTCGGAGGCACCAACGGAAGCCAAACGCAAGCGAAGAACGCGCCGGGACTAACGGATTGAGCCGGCTCCCCCTTGGAGTGCCGAAGATTTGCTGATCAGACCGTGGCCTAGCACTACTGATGGCCCGACCCGTTCAGGGCCGCGAAATACCTCCGGGCAAATTGAATGAAATACGACCAGTTCGGGCCAACCGTGTGCCCCGCTTCATGCTGTCGAAAGGCCAGATCTCCTTGCGTGAGAGCCACCCCGATCGAAGGCATGCGAGTGTCAACGAGGCCCTGCTTATCAAGCAAAGCGTACACCGGGCTCGCCGCCACTGCAGCCCTGAACTGCCCCTCGCTGTCCACCCATCGCCCTTCGACTTCCGGCGAGCCGCAACTTATGAAGACCGGGCGAGGAGCACAGAGAGCGATCAACTCGTGAGCATCCACTGAAAGGGTGTCCGGACGGAGGACGTACCTCAGGAACGTCCCGCCGAACCAATGAAACTCCTCCGAGGAACAGATATTGCCCATCGACTCTCCATAATCACGCCGATAGAGTGTCGCTCCTCCTTTGCCTGACGACGCGACCAGGGCGATCGCAAAGCGTTGGTCGTACACCATTGTGGAAAGTACCGCCTTCCCATACCTGGACACCCCTTCAATGCCGATTCGGGTCGCGTCAATGCTCTTGTCGGTCTCAAAATAGTCCATCACTCTGCTCGCACCCCACGCCCACGCCCGAAGGGCACCCCATTGGTCAGGGTTTCTCTGTCGGCCTCTGTTGACAAGCCCGATGATCCCTTCGTTTAGCCCAGCACCATTATCGGGCTGAACGCTCGTGGGGACATACACGGCAACCCCCCATCCTTGTTCCAGCACCTGCTGCTCCCAGTTTGGTCCTTCCGGCTTCGTCATGCCCGGGAAGTGAAAGCCCGGCGGAAAGACGAGCCCGAACTCCATGATTACCGGCACCGGTTCCTTTGCTGCCGCCGGCGTCGTCAATCTTGCCTGGATAGCGACATGGATGTTCGTATCGAGAGCATTGTCGATGCGCCCCAGGAGCTCTTTCGTTACGGCTCTCACGTTCCCGATCGTCGTATCTGCCGCACGAAGGACGGACCACTTGACCCCGGGGACGTTTTGGGGCACCTCGCCAAAGATCTCTCGGCTGAACGCCTTGATGATTTCCTCTCTCCGTTGCCCCCACCACATCTCCTGCGTAACAACCCGTCGACCATCATCGAGCCGAAACGGGTCGGGAAGCCGGAGAAACGGATTTGCTTTCGATTCGTCGTAATTGTTCCACGTGCCCCACGGAGATCGCGTGTACAGATTCCCTCGTTTGTCATACCAATTGGCGAACCCTTGTTTGCGAAACGTGTTTGCCGGCCGTCGAGGGTCATTTTCCGGCGGAGGGAGGGACTCCGGCACCTGGATGTCGAGGAGATCGATCATTCTCCTCCATTCCTCCGACGACCGGGCGTTGATCTTCGCGAAATGAGCGGCGCGATCCTGTTGCGACATTGTGAAGACGTTCGGCGTCTGCGCACCCCCGGTCGAGAAGACCACCGTCACCAAAGCGAGTAAAATCCCAACTCTGTGTCCGCCCAGCGGTTTCATTGCCATTTCTTTCTTCGTTTCTTGCGAAATGAGCTTAGCGAATATGAGATTGTCCGGTCGGACTCAGCCGGGCGCTCGTCAACGCCCGCCAGTACATCATGTACCGCGCATCATGGATTTGCCAGAACGGCTCCAGCAGGATCTTCATTGGATTGATCATCCTCAAGTGAGGGAGAGTGAAAGCAAGGGGATTGCCTCGCACTGGCACGAGTTTGTCAGCAATCGCAGCAAAGGAATCTCCGATCAACACAGGTGCTTCAGCAAGAGGGAGTCGTTTGCCCCCTGCAATGTGGCCCCATCTGCTGTCGTCTGCAACGAGGCCCACCAGGTCTTCCGTGCCCGTCTTCGCTGCAAGCAGAATCGGGCCGTGCATGAAGGCAAAATAGGTGGGCAGATGAGGGAGTTGGGCGATCGTGTTGTGCATCGGCAGAAGAATTTGTATCACGTCGCCAGCTTGCCATAGGCGGTCAACAACGATGTAGGACGACGGGTGAGCCACACAGGATACGCTATCCCCGTTGACAATGAGCCCGAGCTTTCCTTCGGCTACCCAAGATGGGTAGCGAACCATCAATCGAAAACGTGAAGAACCTTGCGTGACGATCAGTTTCGTTTGCTCTTCGTACGGAAATGCGGTTTCCTGTCGGATCGTTACTCCCTCTTCGCTCCAGTGTAACTCCGATGCAATGAAGAGATTGACGAACAGGGAGTCATGCTGGTGTGCGTAAATGAATTGATTGTATTTCCCATGGTTTTCCATGCCAGTCCCCACGCAACACCACATCGCCTCATTGGGCGCGGAATACACTCTGTAGTGGCGCGGGCGCGCCGGAGTAAAATACACATAGCCACCATGGACGGGATGCTGAGTTGAGAGTATGTGATTGAATAGTGTTCGTTCATAGTAGTCTGTGTATCCCGCTGACGGGTCCATTCTAAAGAGATCCTCAGTCAACTTGAGCATGTTGTAAGAATTGCATGATTCAGGACCTTCGACGTCACTGACAAAATCGCCGCATGCAGAAGCGCCTGGGAAATGTTCCCTCCTGCTGTTTCCGCCAAACGCCAGTGTGCGATTCCGCGTCACCGTTTCCCAGAAGAATCTCCCGGCTCGGATGTACCGCTCGTCATGAGTGAGCTCCGCAATTCGTTGGAATCCAATTGCCTTCGGGATTTGAGTATTCGCGTGTTTGTCGTCGAGATTGTCATTCCCCGCGGTCATTGCGTCAAGCAGCATCCTGTGAGAAAACCGCCGGGCAGCCGTCAGGTATTTCGCATCGCCGGTCATCTGATACGCATCCGCAAAGATCTCAGCCATGCCGCCGTGCTCAGTATCAAGCACCACCTGCATCTGAGAGTCCGCCAGCGCCGATGTGACGGTAATTCCCCAGTCACAGAATTTCAAGAAGATTTCCCTGGCATCTTCGTTCCCGGTGTACGCCCAGGCATCCCTGAGTCCCGCATACATCTTATGGACATTGTACCATGGCACCCACGCGGATTTGTATTCAGCAAAGTCTCCTCTTTTCAAAGCGGACCAGACGTTTTTGCTCTTCGGGACCCCGCCAACATATCCCCCTCCCCAATCCGGATTATTCCTGGTGTTTGAAGCCTGGCATGCCTTCAGTTCCGATATTACGTATTCCAGCCGTCTGCCGCACTCCGGATTGCGGGTTGAAGCGAAATTCATTGCCAGAGCCGACAGATAGTGTCCTCCCACATGCCCGTCAAGTCCATCCCAGTTGGTATAGCTTGCGGCTCTTGGGGTCAGTCCGGCTTCCCGACGATACGGAGCGAGCAACCGATCAACATCGTATTTCAGGAGAACCTGGATATTCAGGTCCCGAGCATGTTTAAACGGTCCATCAAGCAGAACGACTTTACTCAACGGAAACGCGTTCTGATAGAGTCTCTCCTGAGCACACACCGCACCGCTTAGGAAAGCGCTGCCTACAACCACACTGAACATGATAGCTCTCATTACGGATAACTCGCTTTGCTCACATGATACTCTGCCTACTTGAACAGTAACGGTGCCATGTTGTAGAGGTTATCCCTCCACACCGGCCAGGTGTGACCGCCTGGACATTCAGAATATGCATACGTGATCTTCAACTCATCGAACTTCGCCAGCATTGACTGACAGTTCTTATAGGCTATATCTTCCTTTCCTCCCATTGCAATCCAGAAGAGCTTCAGGTTGCGGTTGATCGTATCAGCACTTTTCCTCATCAGAGCGTACTGCGCATCGGCGAGCAAACTCTGCATGGGGAGTATCCAACCGGAGCTGAACACACCAAGGGATGAGAACAGGTCAGTGTTGTTGATCCCGACATACAGGCTTGAAGATGAGCCGTGCAAACACATATAGACCATTCTTCCACACTTTGAAGTCGTGAACCCCGGGCTCGATGTAGAAGATATGGGGGACGTTCTCTGCCTGGAGGTAATCATGCGTGCGTTGGCTGAATATAATCAGGCCGTCATCGTCACCGCACGATATCCAGAGCAGTTTCAACTTCTTCCTGGCTTCTTCGGGGTCGGGCACCAGCAACTCGGGCTTCTTTGTGTTCGGAGCAGCCGAGAATGCTCCTATCCATGCGAAAACGTCCAGATTCCCGAGTCCGAAATTCAGCGACTGCCCGCCCCCCATAGACAACCCTGCGATTGCACGGCGTTCCCGATCCTTGTAGACCGGGTATGACTTCTCGATGAAGGGAAGCAGATCGTCGAGCAGATCACGCTCGAATGTCGCGAATGCCTGCACCCTGGCACTGTCGAAGATGTTCCCCACAGCACGGTCGTCCTTCATCGCCCGGCCATTCGGCATCACGACAATCATAGGCTCGATGCTCTTTTCAGCATAGAGATTGTCCAGGATTACCTGGGGTTGGGCGCCATTGAGCCATTCTTTTTCATCGCCACCGATCCCGTGGAGGAGGTACAGCACCGGGTATCTTCTGTCCTTTGAGAATCCGGGAGGAGTGTAGATCACAGCCTTCCGTGCGACCCCAACAGTGTTCGACTCGTACCGTACCGTGTCAATCCTCCCGCGAGGGATGTCAACACGCGCCGAATCAAAACCTCTGGGTGCTTGTCTGACAATGTTTTGCGCGCTGGCAAAAACTCCGAACCCCAGAAAGCCCAATATGACACAGGATATTCGTTTCACGACTACACCTTTTTTCTCTATGGTCGGAGCGAGGTCATCCGTTCTGTTTCGGCATGAGGCTCACGATGACCCGTTTATAGCGAGAGAGCGGCGGGTTCCCCTTGTCCGTCACTTTCAGAATAAAATGGACCGTTACTTTCTGCTTGACCTCTGGAGCTGTGATGGGCAATCTGGCCAAGTTCTCGGCCCCATTGATCTTTATCAGCTCCTTGTACGAACCGGCCTCCGGATACTGGAACCATACATAGCTGAGATTGTCCCCATCAGGGTCGGTGGACCTGCTGGCATCCAACCACAACAGTTCGCCAGGTTGAAGTGAGATTACCTCCGGATGGGCCAAGACAGGCACCGGCGGATGGTTGGCTTCTTTGTACGATTTCGTGCACCAATCCATGCGTGCGGCGAAATCATTCTGAAAGTCCTCTCTCCAGCGCCAGAGAGTAACTTTGTTGCTCGCACGCACAGTGGAATCCACACGAATTGCCCGGCCATATTGGTTATGGAGATACGGAGCACAACGATCGATGGCATTCGTCCAGATGGCTCTTGTTTCTGGTTCTATGGGCACACCACCTGTAAATCCGTTGACGTCCAAATCAGCGAGAGCCGGCTTGTACAGCTCATACCGCCCACCCCAACCTCCCCAGTTCGGGTGCTCCGGGGCGCTGAGGCCGTTCGGGATCAAGGACAACCAGGAAGGGGTGTCTCCTTCCATGCCATAGGCCACGTCGGGATAGACAGCACCCAGCCATCCATGTCCCTGCTGTATGTTCTTCGCCAGCCAGTCGTTGCTGATGACTTCACTGTTGAAACCGGGGGCATATTCTGTGATCGCACTCCACGTCGAGCCTCCATATCCGCCCGGGCTCACGATGTAGAAGAGGTCGGGAAAGTTGTTTCTCATCCAGATTCCGGTATCATCCTGATCGGAGATCGTGTACACTCTCAGTTTCGCGATCAGCCTCTGCGCATCCTCCCCACTTCTCGTCTTCCGGATCTTGAACAGAGCCTGCGCGAGTGTATTTGCTCCTCCCCAAACAGAGATCCACAATGGGCGTTCGTCGTTTTCGTTCAGGACTCTGATGATCCATTCCGAACCCTGCGTATCTTTCCCCTCGCCAATTCCCTTGATCCCGTACTCCGGAAGACCCCGCTTGACAAGTCTCAGAAGGGTTTCGGCTTCGGGGTATCCAGCCTCGTGTTTTGCGAGGTTTGATTTGACCTTGCCGTACGCTCGAACCACCCTCTCTATGGACTCCGGGTGAATCTCGGTTCTCATGTGGACGGACGTGGTGGCAATCAGCCCTTTGATGTCAATGATGTTTGAATAGAGGAGCAACCGGACCATCGATTGTGTGTCATCAGGATCCGCTTCAATATCCGTCAAGACGATAACCCGGTGTTTCCTGGTCGGTTCGGAAGACAATGCCTGGCATAGCAGCATGGGCAGGGCGACGAGAAGCAGCAATGCTGTTCTAAAAGACATGGCTTTCTTCATCAAGTTCAGAGATCTGAGTACATCGCGTTGAAACGCTCATCCGCCTTTGTCTCATTACCGCCGTGGTCGACCACCGGGAGAATTGTCAGTTTTGCCTATTTCCCTGATACCTCAGTGCGGTGCTCAACTTTCACCCGTACCTGCGTGAATGAATGCGGCGGAAATGAGCACGTGATTCTGTTCCCAGCAACCTTGGCTTCCTTGATCACGGGTTTGTACTGCTCCTGCTTGTCGGAGGTGAACGGCTCTTCGAGCGAGGCGGCTGTCAACAGGCTCAGCTCAGCCTTCCCCGTAAGTTTGCCAGAAGTACTATTGATTTCAGCGGTAATCGTCTTCTCTTTGTGTCTGTTGACAACGTTCACGTAGATCGTATTCCCTTCTTTTGAATAGACCGAGGTCACGTCGAGATACGGAATGCCTTTGTACTTGTCGACATTGAACGTGTCGCATTCAACATATGTGTCGACGGAAGAGCCGCGGCAGTTGGTTGAGAACGACTTGAAGATGTGAAACAGTGGCGCTTTGAAGGTCTTCCTTTCTTTGTCAGTCGCCAGCAGAGACGTGAACATCGTGAAGTTGGCCATCTTCACCACATCCGCATGCCGGACGAACGAGTTGAGGCATTGCGCTATTGGCAGAACGGATCGGAAATCCCTGCCAAAGGTTCCCCACTCGTCGAATGATATGTAAATTGGCTTCCTCAGGTCGTTCATTGCCCGGACGGCATCTATCTGTGCGGCCGGTATTGTGATCTTTTCCTCGAAGTCCATCGCGCGTTGCCCCATGTAGGTATAGTAGTCCGGCGTGGGGTCCCAGTAGCGGTGGATGGAAATGTAGTCTATGACATCTCCGAGCCCGGCGAGCACTTTCCGGTTCCATTCCACCCACTGCCCGGTGCTTTCGTAATAGGATGATCCGGAGGCAACGAATTTGATAGTCTTGTCTACTGAGCGCATCGCCTTGGCAGCTTCTCTGGCAATCCTGACGTATTCTTCTGGGGTCTTATGTCCCAGTTCCCATGGTGACCCATCGACCTCATTGCCGAGATTCCAGATCCCGACATTGAAGGGTTTCTCATGTCCCATTTTGGCTCTCAGGTCGGACCAGTAGGTTCCTTTGGGATAGTTGCAGTATTCTACCCAGCCGCACGCGTCGTTGATCGTGGCGAGACCCAGGTTGACACAGATGACGTTCTCGCTTCCCATTGCCCGGTTGAGCGCGATCCACTCGTCCGTGCCCACGTGATTATTGTCGAGTCCCCCCCAGGCAAGGTTGATGCGCACCGGCCGCTGATTCTTTGGCCCAACGCCATCCTGCCAGTTGTAGCCCATCACAAAATTCCCGCCCGGCCAGCGCATGTTGGTGATTTTCAGCTCTCTGGCCGCTTCGAGGTAATCCTTCCGGAAGCCATTTTCGTCCGCGAGCGGCGACGAGGGATCGTAGAGGCTCCCATACATTGTGTTGAAGTCGACCGTGTCGGGCAACCCCATGCGTTTCCCATCGAAATGGATGGGCTCCATAAACACACCGTAGATCCGTGGATCGATCTCTCCGATCGTTCGGTCAATATCGATCTTGATGTTCGCGGTCTGCGCGAGCAATGGGAGAGGGAGAGCGAGCAAGAAGATGAGAAGGATCTTTTTCATGATAGTTGCCCTGTCGTTCGAGTCAGTTGAATGTCACGCACGTATGTCAGATACTCTCTTTATCGGATGATTCAGTCGTGAAAGAGAAGCGGCGCGAGTTCATGAAGGCTTCGTCTCCAACTCTGCCACTCGTGAGCCGTTAGCGGAGAGACATAAAAAAGAGTATTGATGCCGGCTTCTTTGAGCGAATCCGTGGTCGCCCTGGGGTCTCCACCAAAGAGCCCGCCAGGTTTGCGATTCTCCAATTCGCGACTGCCAAAGCTTACGAACACGAGCTTGACCTTTTCCTTGAAACCTGGCGATTTGGCAACATCTTCGACACTAATGCTGCCGCCGCTGAATATGCCGACATATGAGAACATATCGGGATGAGCGAGAGTGATGACCCGGGTTTCCATACCGCCCATAGAGAGTCCGGCCATGGCCCGATGGGGTTGATCTGCAAGGGTGCGATAGTCAGCATCGATCATGGGAATGATGTCTTCCAGAAGGGTTTTCTTGAATCCATCCGCCCACCCAGCCGGTGGCCAGGGGCCGCTAGGACGCTCGCCCTGCCGAGGTGGACGAGCTTGCTCCGGCATACGCCAACTGCCATTGTCCATGACAATGATAAAGGGCCTGGCCTTGCCCTCGGCAATCAAGTTATCCATGATGAGATTGGTCTTTCCCTGATTGGGCCAACCGGTCTCATCTTCGCCGCCTCCGTGTTGCAGGTACAGCACCGGGTAGCGTTTTGTAGCCTCTTTTTCATATTCGGGAGGCGTATACACGAAACAACGACGCATGCTATTGTTGCTTTTGGAGAAATAGGGTTGCTCGCGAATCTGACCATGGGGTACGTTCTTGAGGGAATAGAAGTCCTGGTCCTTCGCAGGAATTTCAACTCCACTACCCCACCGACTTGCACCGTAGAAATACAGACTTCCCGGATCCGGAACCGCAGCCCCGTCAATCCAGAGCTGGTAGTAGTGGAACCCTTCGTCTTGTGGATTCGAGTCACCGGTCCAGACACCACTCGTGTCCTTCGTCAGATCGTATTTTACTGCACCAATATCGAGCTGCACTTTCAAAGCCATAGGTGCTGAAATGCTGGCGCGGACACGACCTTCAGAGTTGACTTGAGGGTACTGCTTGCCCGGTTGATTGGCAGATGATGGTTTAAATTCCCCAACTGTAGCCGGTTTCACTTGAGCCAAAGTAATTCCACCTGTCAACAGGATTGCCAGGAAAATACCTGCAAACGTGTTTTTCATTTGAGTACCTCCTTCAAGAATATTCGCAACTAGCTAATGCGACCTTCGGGATCACGCAAAGATCTATGCGGTTTGACACGATTGCTACACCACCTGTTCGACCCGCTCCAACGGGTTATTGGATGACCATCTTGACCGTCTTGAGATTCTTTGCATCCGAGTTGTTTCCATAGAGAATCTCGTAGTCCCCGCCTCGCACTGCCATCCGGCCGCTCTCCCGGTCAAAGAACTCAAATGCACCCGGTGACAGCACAATGACAGCCTCCGCGGTCTTGCCGGCAGCTACTGCAACGCGCTGAAAACCGCGCAAGCTCTTTAGCGGCCCACCCGGATCGGCCACTTTGCGCACATAGACCTGCACGATCTCCGTTCCGTCCTTTTGACCCTCATTTGCCACCGGAATGGTAAGTGCCACGCTATCCCCTATCGCGATCTGCAGCTTGCTGAGTTTTGCCATCCCCACCTGGAATTTCGTAAAGCTCAGGCCAAACCCGAACGGAAAGAGCGGCTCTGCCATCAGGAACCGGTAGGTGCGCCCCTTCATCGAATAATCTTCAAAGGCAGGTACTTGCTGAATGTTCTTGTAGAACGTGACCGGTAGTTTTCCGGACGGATTGTAATCGCCAAAGAGAACATCGGCGATTGCCTGGCCGCCCGATTCCCCGGCATACCAGGTCTGAAGGATCGCCTCGCAGGTCTCCGTCTCCGGAACCAACCCAAGAGCTGAGCCTGAACAGTTCACCAGCACAACTTTCTTACCGGCCTGCTTCAAGGCCTTTAGGCAATTCCGCTGAACCGCTGGCAGCTCCATGTCAGTGCGGTCCCCCCCTTTGAAACCGGGGAATTCAACGGGCATCTCTTCGCCTTCAAGCCGTGCTGAAATCCCGCCGACAAATATCACAACGTCGACTCCCTGAAGCTTCTTCAGAAGTTCTGAATAGTCCACATTCACCTCTTTACCGAAGTTGAATTCGATGTTGGCCTGCCAATCATTGAGCTGGGCAAACCGGATCTCAACTCGATATTTCTTACCGGCTTGGACACGGAATGGGACCCGTGACGGAAGTGTTCTCCAATTTGCGTACCTCGTCAGAGACTTGTCGTTCACAAGCAGTTCGAACAGTCCTGTCGCTCCACACTTAAAGACAAGTTCTTCATCCTGTGATGCGACAAATTCTGTCTCGTATTTCGCCGAAAAACCTTCGAGACGGACTCCGGACGCAAATTCGTGCTGCCCGGCAGTCGTGAGCTTGATCGGGTTCGTGATCTCTTGTGTAGCGATGACATCACCTTTGAATTCTCTGTTGTTCCAGTAGGTGGCTTTGAAACCCTTCTTCCCATCAAAGAAACAGTTGGAGATGTAGCTCTCGGTGACTTTGTCCTCAACCAGGTCACACCCCTTGTCATACATGACATCCTTCTTCGCGAGTTTGGAGACCACCCCGTTGAGAACCGTTGTCGTTTTGATCGGAGTCCCGTTGTAATTTCCCCAGAGTACTGGCTCATCGTTCGCATTGGGACCTATGACAGCGATCTTTCCGATCGATTTGCTCAGGGGAAGGATATTGCCCTTGTTTTGAAGGAGCGTCATTGATTCACGAGCCATGTCAAGAGCAAGTGCGCGATGCTTTTCGTTATTCACAATCGAAGGTGGGATTTTTGCCCAGGGAACAAGGGCATCGTCGTCCATATCACCGAGGTCAAAACGTCCGACCAGTACCCGCATCAGGTGCTTGTTTATTTCATCTTCGGTGATCAGTCCTTTTGCGATTGCCTCGGGCAATTTCTTGAAGGCATGCCCTTCCCACGCGCATTCCACATCGGTTCCGGCCAGCGCCCCTTTCGCTGCGGCATGGGTCGCATCAGACGAGACTTTGTGGCTTGTATAGAAATCAGTGATTGCCCCGCAATCGGAAACCACCAGATATTTGAATCCCCAATCATTACGCAAAATGTCCTGCAGGAGCCGGGAATTTCCACAGCACGGCTCATCGTCCAGCCGCTGATACGCGCACATCACTTCGCGAACGTCGGCTTCCTTCACCAACGTCTTGAACGCGGGTAGGTAGGTCTCCCAGAGGTCTCTCGGGTCCACACTGGGGAGGTTAACGGAATGACGGCTCCACTCAGGCCCCGAATGAACGGCATAGTGCTTGGCACAGGCAAGAAGCTTTCGATATCTGGCATCGGAGGGGCCCTGCAGCCCCTTAACGACTGAAACCCCCATGCGGGACATCAGGTACGGGTCTTCACCGTAGGTTTCCTGTCCACGCCCCCAGCGCGGATCCCGGAATATATTGACATTGGGGGCCCAGACCGAAAGACTCAAGAAGCGCCGGTTTTCCAGTCCTTTGTCTCTTGCTTCGTTGTACTTGGCGCGGGTTTCATCCGAGACGGCATCAAAAATGCGGTACACCAGAGCATCGTCAAATGACGCGGCCATGCCAATGGGTTCGGGAAAGACCGTCACGTTGTTGTTATTGGCGAGACCGTGCAGCGCTTCACTCCACCAGTTGAATTTCCTGATGCCCAGACGCGGAATAGCATCCGATACATCGCACATCAACGCTGCTTTTTCGTCCACAGTTAGTCGGGATATCAAATCTCTGGCTCGTTCTTCGGAGCTCAGATGGGGATTCTGATATGGCAGTTGCTGCCCTCGTGATCCCGTGGTGCAGAGAAGAATTGCTGCAGTACAAAGGATCTTCCTGAAGTTATTCCTCGCGAGTGGTCTCATTTTTCATCCTGCAGTTGCACTGTGATTTTCTTTCCATGATAGATCACTGCCTTATCGTACTTCGTAGCGCCACGCATTTCAATCCCTTGCCCCGGGCAACCTGCACGATGTTGAACGTGCGCTCCGCGAGCATGCCGGGGAAGGAGCCCTTCCGGTCGCCTACGGTTAGTGTCTTTCTCGCGTTATCCAACGTGAACGTTATCGTCCGATGCCTTTCATATCGTACTGGCGTCCTGGAAGAGCAACCATGGAATGGGCATTTTTATTGGGGATTATGTATCCTCAGGAGCGCGGTGCCATGGTTCCTCACTCTCACGGATATTTCACTCCCCACCAGTCCCAGGTTCTTCTTCCCCCACAGGTCGCGGACAGTCCAGGTGCTTTTCACACCGAGCTGTTCTGGCTTCAGCGATATTGTGGCTGAATTCTCCGGCGCAGAGCCGGTGGGATATTCGGTAAATACGTGGAATCTGACCGTTGCGCCTTCGGTGTGGCTCACGCATTCCTTGTCGAGTCCTACGATCGAGGAAAATATGTCGTACCCCTCCGGGACGTCATACTCGATGATGGAAGTTGCATGCGTGCCGATCCCCTCCGCGTATTCTCTATCATTAACAATCAACGGGTTACCCTGGACACTCTGGTTCGCTTTTGCAATGCTCCATCCCGATGTCGCGGAGACCCATTTCGTGCCGGCAAGGCGCAGCGTACCTCTTTCCCCGGTGAGCCTCGGCTCAATCCAGTCGGCGTGATCCCATTCTTTGTTGTCTTCGCCGGGTGTGACGACCAGGTACAGTTTTTGCGCTCCGCCGATGCTCACCCGGACTGTGTCACTCTGTTCTCCGTTCCTGTACGTGAGAAGCCTGCTGTTCCACCGTGCCTTCTCCACAGCAATCGGTTTTCGGTCGACATAAAAAGCGGCCACGTACTTGTCGCTGGACTCCGCGTCATCGGCGATCCATGCCAGCCGCTCTCCGTCATCAAAGAGCAATCTGTTGTTCCTGCTTCGCTGGAGGACCGCAAGCACTTCCCTGTTCGTGATCAAATCCAACGTAAACTGATCATTGTCGGGAAGATTTCCGCCGAACATCAGCGGCGACCGGCATATGACAAAGAGAGACATCAGCGTTGTCTGCTCATCTCTCGTGAAGTCGGCCATTCGCGGGTCCCCCTGTTCCGCGCGTATTCCAATCTTCCCCAGGGGGAGCATATCACCGTCGGGCCAGTGGCCCGGACGCAAGGACGGAACCCATTTCTCGAAAAGCGAAAAATGCTCTTCCAGTTGCGTCCAATTATCCCAGAAGTCCCCAATGATGCGCCACATGTTGGCGTGGGTGCTGACATGGACGGCCTCCTCCAGCGGCGTTGGACCCGGCGACAAGCTCAGGACAATCGGTCGTCCGCACAGATCGATCGCTTTGCGTATCATCGCGATTTCGTCGCCATGATATGGCGCGGAGATATCGTCCACTTTCACAAAGTCAACCCCCCATGCCGCATACAACTTGAACAGGGAATTGTAGTACTCCTGTGCGCCGGCCTTGCTCGCATCCACCGTGTACATATCTCGAAGCCAGGGGGATGCGTTCATTGTGCTATAGATATCTCCGGCAGTCAGTTTGGTCCCGAGAACGGGAGCGTGTCGTTCCACCGCCAGCCTGGCCACGCCGCGCATGATATGGATGCCGAACTTCAGTCCCAGGCCATGGACATAATCCGAAAGCGGCCTGAATCCTTTTCCTCCCGCGGATGAAGGAAATCGGTTGACGGCCGGAATGAGCCTGCCATATTCGTCGATATTCATGACAGGATCCTTCTCGTTATAGCCATGCGCCTTGTCATTTTCCACATACCAGCGTATGTCAACCACGATGTACTGCCATCCGAACGCTTTCAGATGCGCTGCCATATATTCCGCATTTGCCCTGACCTCCTGTTCAGTAACGGTAGAACCGTAACAGTCCCAACTGTTCCATCCCATCGGGGGCGTCGGCGCCCAACGTCCGAAGTCCTGGGCATGAAGACCTGGAGAACAGATAGACAGCAGTGCACAAAGAAGGAGCCTGTTCACGGTCATCCTCAGTTCACTTCTAGCGTTACAATGGATTTGGCAGGAAGCGACACAGTGAGAGTCCCATTCTTCATCTGCGCACCTTTGAACGGTTTGATGCTCACTTCTTCCGGCTTGCCAAAATCATTGTAGGCGTTGATCGTCGCCGCAGTGATGATCTCGCCGGACGCTTTCGAGGCAACCGTTCCCTTCAATTCGCATCTCAGGTCCTGTGCCATGGTCGGGTGGAGGTTCGCAAGCGAGATATGGATCTTGCCCGCCTTATCCTGCGATGCCGATGCGCTCAGGGCCGGTACAGAGTCCTTACCGTTGGCATACGATGCGCACTGCAGATCAACAGGTAACAGCGTGGCATCCTGATGCACGGAGTACATCTTGAAGACATAGTACGTCGGGGTGAGCACGATTTCCTTGTCCTTCGTTAGTATCATCGACTGGAGCACATTCACCATCTGAGCGATGTTGGCCATCTTTACCCGGTCGCAATGCTTGTGAAAGATGTTCAGGTTGACGGCCGCCACCATGGCATCGCGCAGGCTGTTTTGCTGATAGAGAAAGCCGGGATTCGTCCCCGGCTCAACGTCGAACCAGTCCCCCCACTCATCCACGATCAGGCCGATCCTCTTTTCCGGATCATATTTATCCATGATCGCCGAATGTCTGGTCACCAGTTCGTCCATCTTCAGAGTGGCGGTAAGAGTGGCGAACCAATCCTTGTCCGTAAAATTCGTTGCGGATCCTTTCTTGTTCCAGTCCGGCACCGTATAATAGTGCAGGGAGTATCCCCCCAGATATCCCTGAAGCCATCCATCCGCGCTCTTCCATTTTTTCATGATGGTGTCGGTCCAGCCGTAGTCCTCCTGAAGCCCGCCGGAGGCGATCTTGTAGAGCGTATTGCCTCCGAAGTTCTTGAGAAACCAGGAGTAGCGGGCCAGCTCATTGGCATAGAAATCCGCCGTCATGATCCCGCCGCATCCCCATACCTCGTTTCCCACTCCCCAGAACTTGACCTTCCAGGGCTTCTCCCGGCCATTCTTCTTACGGAGTTCATTCATGGGAGTATTGCCGTCGGATGTGAGATACTGCACCCAGTCGGACATCTCCTTCACGGTGCCGCTTCCGATGTTTCCGCAAATGACCGGCTCGCATCCCAGCTGTTCGCACAGGTCCATGAACTCGTGCGTGCCAAAGCTGTTGTCTTCCGTCACTCCTCCCCAATTCGTGTTCACCATCTTTGGTCGCTCGCTCCTTGGGCCAATACCATCCCGCCAATGATATTCGTCCGCGAAGCAGCCACCAGGCCACCGCACTGCGGCCACCTTGATGTTTTTGAGGGCAGCAACGACGTCGTTGCGGATACCACGGGTGTTGGGAATGGAGCTGTTCTCTCCCACCCAAACACCTCCATAGATGCCGTGCCCAAGGTGTTCCGCAAATTGCCCGTAGATAAATCTGCTGATGGTGTCTTTCGTGGCATCGGCATGCACCACGAGCGTGTTCACGGCTGATTGTGCAGACAGAGCAACCGGAATGCACAGCAGCGTGACGATGAACAGATAGTGTTTTCTGGTCATAGGTATCACTCCTGAGAAGAGTAATTGACAACTAGATAGTCACGGTTATGGATCTACAATTTCTGCCACTGGCAATGTTTTTATTCAGGGCTGTTGGCCAGGACCTATCATCCCCCAAGGAGAGATCCCGACCAACAGCGTGTCGGGATGACAATAAGCGTCACTTTTGATACAGCAGCTTTATCGTTTGCGAGAAACCCCTCGCCGTCATCCGGCACAGGTAGACGCCGCTGGCCAGTCCTTCTGCGCTCCACTGCAGCCGGTGCTCGCCCGGGGGAACCTCGCCCTCGACCAGAGTCTCGATCGCCCGGCCTGTGATGTCATATATCGTCACCGTCACTTGCTCGTTTCGCGGTGAATAGAACACGATCATGGTTGATGGATTGAACGGGTTCGGGAAATTCGCGCATAACTGTAACTCCGACGGCTGTGTTGCCGTGAGATTTTCCTTCACCGCTGTCACCAGGCCCGCTCCATCGCCGACCAGCTGAATCTCACTGAGTTGATTCGTGCCGGCGCCCTTTCCATTGAGAAGGTAAAGGTGGTTGTCGGTTATCGACGATGTCACGCCGCCGTTTGTCAGGGGCGCAGGAAGGGGTAGCGACGCTGCCGCGGGATCCAGTCCCATGATCTTGGCGCCGATGCTGTCTGTGGCAACGGGATCGAGTCCTGCAAACAGTGCGTGCATGGTACGTGATTGATAATTTGTGCACCAGACCCCCTCCCCACCCGTCGAGTTCTTGATTCCGTCAATAACAGACAGGTGGACCGGGCGGGCAGCGTTCAGATCACAAACACTCTCGGGGAGGTAGTTCCACTCCGCCGCAGTGTTTGTCGGATGGTGAATCGCTCCTCTGCGGCCGCTGTCGCTTGTGATCGTATACAACGACATTGGGACTATCCCGACCTGATTCTTGAGCGCCCCCGTGTAGCCGGCCGCGGAATGGTGCTTCAACTTCGGAATCGAGACATAGACATCCACTGCCTGCAGCACCTTATTTGTCGTGAACGAGGGGAAGTTGAAGTGGCTGCTCCCGGTGGACACCGTTTCGATGTTTGCGGCTGTGGTGTCGTTGAGGTCGACCACGTTGCAGCCCAATGCCTGCTGCACTGCCCGGTAGCCGAATTTGTCGTTGGAGCCGAACGGGGCTGTTGATCCAGGGTTCTTCCACGTCGCATCCCAGAGGGCCTCTACGATGTAGAGATCGGCGGGACTGACGCCGGCATCAATGATGTACTGACCGACGGCCTGGAGGACCGCCGGGTGCGTCCACATCGCCTCGGTAATGGTGTAGCCGGCGAGCCTTGGATTGGATGCACTGCCCGAACCGCCCGTCAGATTGATCTTGATCGCGACCTTCTTGCCCGGGCCGAAAAGGGCAGAAACCGAACCGGATTGACTCTGATCAAGCAAATCAAGGAGGTATTTCACTCTCTGTTTGACCCCGCCGCCGACGTCGTCATACACGTAGGTGTCCGCCGGGGTCCCCGTTGTGTTCGTAATTGCCACGGTCGCAAGGAAAGAAGAGGCCTCCTTATGGTTATACGCGACAAGTCCGGATGGCTTCAAGTATGGAGCAACAACTGCCCCTGCGGCCACAATACCGACTTTCTTAATGAAATTCCTTCGTGACGTATTCATGTCATGACCGTCCTTACCGTCTCTGTTTCGCATTTGGTAATCTCCTTGTTTATAGAACCTGTTTTCTTCAACGGATGTCTTACGATGAGCTGCCAAAAAGTGCAATCCCATTGATTAGATTGATGATTCGCTGTTCCATGAGTCCTCCATACAAAGGACCTGGCTATTTAAATCTCACCCAGTCTATCTCGACACTGGCATCTTCTTTCAAAAGGACAACCAGGTTTCTGGTCCCCGGTTGACACGCGGATAGCGGTGTAGAGATGGTCTTCCAATTGGAGGAAGGAGAAATCTGAATTTCCGCCATCATAGGACCATTCACATCGTCCAGCCGCAGCTGAACCTTTGCTCCTGTTTTCGAGGCTGCTCGAACTTCCGCCGTGGAGTATTTACCACCTCCGAAGTCAACGCCGTTGTATTGGATCCACGCAGTGCCGGCATCGAGTCTGACTTTCCAACCTTCAAACCTGTTGAGTGTGTCAAGGAAGTCTACGGACACTCCTTTGTCACTTTTGGAACCGTACCGGTCGATCTGAATATTGCTTGAAGCGTCTGTTACTCCAACGCCGCGTAATGTGGGGACTACCTTTCTGATTGTACCATCGTCATTGAAGAACAGCGAATCGATCCTGACCGAGCGGTTCTTGTCAAAGCTCGGGGAGAGGTCATTGTGATGGTAGAACAAATACCATTGTCCCTTGAACTCGATGATCGACTGTTGGTTCGTCCAGCATTCAAGGGATTGATCCATAATTACTCCCGTCACCGTGAATGGGCCCATCGGGTTATCGCTCATTGCATATTCGAGTCTTTCGGTCGAATCCTGCACATGTGGATAGGTCAGGTAATATTTGCCATTTCGCTCGAACATATATGGGCCTTCCTTCAAACCTCTTTCGGGCAGACCTTCGATGACCTGCGGCTTGCCGGCAAACTCCAGCATGTTCTCTCTCAATTTTGCCACGTAGATGTTCCTGGCTGCCCAGTACAGGTATGCCTGTCCGTCTTTGTCGATATACGGATTCGGATCGATTCCTCGAGCATTCTTGATTGGTGCCGGCTCCGGAGTAAATGGACCGTCCGGTTTATCTGCAATGGCTACTCCAATGGAGAAACCTCTTCCGAGCGTCGTATCCCTGGCTGGAGCCGGAAAATAGAAATAGTACTTGCCGTCCCTGGAAATGCAGTCCGGAGCCCATAGCGCGTATGCCCGAGGATTGACCCAGGGAATCTTGTCCTGGCTTACGATGACTCCATGGTCTGTCCAGTCTACAAGATTCTCGGAAGAGAACACATGATAGTCCCCCATGCAAAACCAGCCGACCCGGCCACGCCCCTCCGATGCGAGAATATCATGCGAAGGATAGAGGTACACTCTCTCCTCGAACACTCTTGCAGCGGGATCTGCCGTAAACTGATCTTTGATGACCGGGTTCTGAGCCATCGTACCTGCAGTACAAGCCGCTACAACGACCATCAGCAGGGGGTAGGATCCGTAGTTCTTCATGTCGTTCTTCTTTCCAGTTACTCAGAAGCGACGAGTGTGTATTCTTTCCCTGCCTCCGTGCGAAGATCGTACGTAAAGCTCTCTCTCGTCTTGACCCCTCTTGACGTCGCCTTTGGAGAGATCAATGGCTTCTTGAGGTCCGGTACCTGGTAGAACGGGTTTTTGTTCTCTCCGGTGGCCCTGGCAAGCTTGAGCTTGCCTTCGACCTTCAACGGCCAGTACGAGCGAATGCGGCAATTGCCTCCTAGCTGCGAATGAACGACCAATCTCGAAATCCTTCCATCTCTCCATGCCAGCTTCGTTATTCCAAATCCGCCACGTGCGCGAAGGCCTTCAACACTTCCGTCTTTCCAAACGACGGGCAGCGAGGGGAGGAGGAAGATCGCCCCATCGTTGCTTTGCAGAAGCATTTCGGCAATGCCGGCCGTGAACCCGAAATTGCCGTCGATCTGAAAGGGAGGATGAGCATCGAACATGTTTGGGTACGTTCCGCCCTGTTCAAATTCCGGATTGTCAACGAGTTTTATCTGGTTTGTGATGAGTTTGAAGGCGTGGTCACCATCGAGAAACCGGGCCCACAGATTGATCTTCCAGTTCATTGACCATCCCGTTGAAGGGTCACCCCGGAAGATGAGCGAGGTTCGCGCGGCGTCAAAAAGTTCAGGGGTACGGAACGGAGAAATCTGATTCGATGGATACACACCATACAGATGCGAAACATGACGGTGATGGTCCTGTGGATCATCCCAGTCTTCAATCCATTCCTGCAATTGGCCATGGTGGCCGATTTGCATCGGAGGAAGCTTCTTCATCGTCTCACCCACCAGCGCAACCAGCTCTTTGTCGATATCGAGAATCCTGGCTGCTTCCGCGGTCCTTGTGAAGAGATCGAACAGCAGCTGGTTATCCATGGTTGTGCCAGCTGAGATCGAGGATTCGGAATGCGAAGACGGAGAATTCTCTGGAGAAACGGATGGACAGACCACCAGCCAGTCGTGTCCCGGATATTTCACAAGGAAGCTCAGGTAGAACTCCACCGCATCCCTCATGATCGGGTACACGGATTCAAGATATTTCTTGTCACCGCTGTATTCGTATTTTTCCCAGAGATGCTGGCAAAGCCAGGCGCCGCCCATGGGCCACATGCCCCAGAACGAACCATCAATCGGTCCGTTCATGCGCCAGAGATCCGTATTATGGTGCAGTACCCATCCCTTTGCACCGTACATGACTTCCGCGGTCTGCTTCCCCGTTACGGAAAGCTCCCTTATCATCTGGATAAGGGGCTCATTCATTTCACTGAGATTGGTAACTTCCGAGGGCCAGTAGTTCATCTCCGTATTGATGTTCACCGTGTATTTACTGTCCCATGGTGGATACAGCTGATTATTCCACAATCCCTGCAGTGTTGCGGGTTGCCCGCCCGGCTGGGAACACGAGATGAGAAGGTAACGGCCAAACTGGAAGTAAAGCGCTGCCAGTTGAGGGTCGTTGCCTTCGGCGAACCTGGCAATCCGAACGTCGGTAGGGTTCTTTACCGAGTCGGTGACTCCCAGATCGAGGCGAACGCGATTGAAATACTTCTGATATGCGGCAATGTGATCACGAAGGGTCTGGCCGTACGTTTTCGTGAGGGCAGCCCGGAGATACTGATCAGCCCTGGCACCTGCATCAGCACTGATATCAGCATAATTGTTGAAGCTGGATGCGATGGAGACAAAGACGGTGACAACATTGGCGTGTGCCACTGACAGCACTGTATCGGCAGCACTCACTGATCCACCTTCAGATAGGACCTTCACCTGAGCATGAAACTGAACCTTGCCTTTCACGGAATCGCAGTCGCCCGTGACGCCCGACATGACGAGCCCGTCAAGTCCTTTCGCCGAGATGGTAACCGCCGCCGGCCGACTCATCGTAGCGAAGAAACTAATAGAGCCCGGTTTGTCGGCAGTCATTCGAACGACCATTACCTGGTCGGGGAACGAAGCAAACGCCTCGCGGTCATAGCGTACCCCATCGGCTGTGTAGCGAGTCGTTACTACCGCTTTTTCAATGTCGAGTTCCCGATAGTAGTCGGAGTACTGTTCGTGTCCGGGAAACAAGAGTCGAAGCTCTCCGACAGTCTGGTATGGCATCCCGTGTGAGATCTTGCTGATGATCTTCTCGTTCACGAGATCCTGCGCTTCCTTGTACTTGCCATCGAAGACCAGTCTCCGGACCTCAGGCAGCGCCTGTCTGGCATCCGGATTGTCATTGCGGTTGGGTTGCCCGCCCCAGACTGTCATCTCATTCATTTGGATTGTCTCACGGTACGGATCGCCATAGACCATCCCCCCCAATCGACCGTTTCCGATCGGCAGGGCTTCGACCCACTGGGCCGCTGGATGGGCGTACCACAGCTTGAGGGAAGTGCTGCTCTGGGCGCCGGCATTATCCAGCATCGCTAGACTGAGCAGGGTGAACAGCACCACGCTTCTCATGATTGCTCCTACCAGCATTGTCTCAGATTCAGACGACGACTGACCTGAGCTTGGCTTTCTTCGATGACACCAATGAGACAACAGAAACGCTCACATAGAAGCTGAGCCCTACAAAAAGGGTCAGCGTAAGACCAAAGAGCATGGACAGGATGACGGCGAGCACCGAGCCCAGGACGGACATAGAGCCATTGATCCCATACATCCATGGGATGTATTGATCTTTGTGATCCTCCGCCAGCAATTGAATGCACGATGGGAAGGGAATCCCCAACAGAAACGCAAGCGGAAGGACGATCAGGAACGTTACCGCCGCACGCAGGGGCAAGGCCAACTCGAGAGCTTTCCCAAGGATCACCGGCGAAGCGACAAAGAACAGGATGCCGACCACCACGATGGCGATGCTGACAATGTGCAACCTCCTGAAGGAGTCTGCTCCAAAGAGGTGCTTTCCGCTATAGCTCCCGGTTCCCATCCCGACCAGCAACGAGCTTAGAAGAACCGACAACGAGATGGTTGGCGAGCCCAGATATAACACAAGTTTCTGGAAGAGCGAGACCTCCAGAATCATGAATCCCAATCCAAGGCAAGCAAAGATCGTCAACGGAGGAGCAGCCTCAGGCTGTCTGCTGCCGGCACTGTTCCGCTTGAGGGATCTGTAGGGAAGCCACACAGCCAGGAAATTGAAACCGACGGTTCCCATCAGAAGCCACAGATACTCATCAGGGATGCCCGTTTCCTTTTTGTAGAAGTATGGCCTATCATCCGTGCACGGCGAAAGGTCATATTCGGCCTGACGGACGTAAGTCTGAAGTTGACCAGGAGATTGGGAGACTTGCGCGAGGAACCGGGTTGTCGCCGAAGGAATACCGTCTGTCAGGCCAAAGGGCAGGTAGTTGGCCGTGGGAAACCCCTGCGGCAAATGCTTGCAGGCTTCCTGCCAGCGCAGGGCTTCGTCGCGTGTATAGGCGTTTCTTTTGATGACGAGGGTCGGGGCATACTCGGCCTCGAGAACCACAAAATGATTCTTGATTTCGTCTCCTGAGACTCCCAGATCCTGGAAAACACTGACGGCGGTGGAGAGCAGCCGCATCAGCTCCCACTCATTGTGTACGGTAAGAATCAATCTGCCTTCCCCGGTCAGTTTCTCCAGATAGTCTTCGAGCGCTTCTTTCGTAAGAAGGAAGTTCTCGCTCGTTGCGAACGGCTGGATGTTCTGCATTTGTGCAGTAGAGGGAAGAGCCATGACGATAAGGTCGAACGGGTCGTTCGCTTGCTTGACGAAGTGTCTTCCTTCCTCAACCATGATCCGCACGTTGGGAAAATCCGAGTAGATGCCCCCGTCGAACTCCTTATGATCCCTCACGATCCTGACGAAATCGGGATTTACCTCCACGCCCGTAATCGTGCCCGCCTCTCCGAACAGACCGAGCAATACCTCCTTCCCGCCTCCCGGGCCGATGACCAACATCGAACGCTTCTCATCCTTCTTCATGCATAAGAAAGGAATGGAGTTGGTCTGCTGCAGCAACAACGCCGGCAGGATTGACGCGGTATGCTGAACGTTTCCGTTGAACCGGTACACCTGGGTTCCCGCCGCACCATCCACAAAGAGCTGCCGCACCATGTCCTGGTGGCTGTATTGAACCAGGTCTGATCTCCCGTAGATACTCCAGCGGCTGTCGATGATTCTGGGAGTGGTTGCTACGCCCGGATAGACATAATAGAAGTCCTTTTCGGGAAAATTGCCGATTGGAACCATCCCGAGAAACTCATTCCTGCCATTAAGGAACAGAAAGATAAACGAGAGGGAGAGAACGAAATAGAGCAGGATTCGCTTGCCCGGAGCAATCCGCGCGTGTACGAACATCGCGGACAGGGTGAACGCCACGAGAGCCACCAGGATGATGCTATTCGGTGCCCCCAGGAGAGTTATCAACCCTAGGGAGGCCAGAGAACCCACCGCAGCACCGGACACGTCTGATGCGTAAAGGCTAAAGCTCGAGGAGGAGCAGGCTTTGTAGATCTGCGCGTAGACGATGCCGCCGAAGAAAAAAGGAAGGAACAGCAGGAAGAGAAAGACTAACGGATATGTAATCGAAAGCTTGATCGTGGCAATGATGAAAACGCAGATCGACGCACCAAGGCCGAACATGACGCGATTCACCACCCTGAGCGGATCATCGCCCGTCTTGATCCTGTAGTACGAGAACACACCTCCGGAGCCTATGCCCAGAAGAGCAAGCGATAGGATGATGAACGCATAGTCCTGGACAAAAACGACCGATGCGATGCGCGTAGAGACGATCTCGAAGCAGAGAACCGATGCGGAGAGAAGAAAGACCGACGCATACACCAATATCTTACTCGTTGTTCGCAAGACCATCAGTCGTCATTTGGTTAATCCCGGATCTTCAGACAAGATGAGGGAGGACTCTAACACCGTTGACATCAGATCCTCCCTATGCAAGCGAGGCTCCTGCTTTGGCGAGACCAGGCGCCTCGCATCTTCACATCCTTGACATGTATCACCCGACCCTACTTCACCATGACGAATTTTTTCGTTGCGCTGAAGGTGCCTGAGGTCAACCGATAGAAATACACTCCGCTGGCAAGGTCGCGACCATCAAAGGTCACCGTGTACTGGCCCGGTGACTGCACCTCGTCGACCAATGTCCGGATCTCCCTTCCCAGAATGTCCAAAACGTCCAGCGTCACCTGTGACGAATGAGGCACACTATAACGAATCGACGTTGAGGGGTTGAAGGGGTTGGGGAAGTTCTGCGCCAACTCAAATGCCGCTGGGAGCATGGACGCAGTCTCCGAAACGCTGACCGGGTTGTCTTTGACAAATTGCGCCATCCATGTGAGCGCAGGTCTTGACGTTCCGGTGTACCGGACCAGATAGCATGATGACTGCCACACTTGTCCTTCCCGGTATCCCCACATCGTGATTCCTTTCACGCCCGGATGCCTCCACAGGACCGGAAAGACCTTCTGGTACAACTGCAGCTGTTGCGCGTCGTTCGGTGTGCCTGAGTTACCCAGGTTGCCGAGGTCAAATTCAGTAATATAGATGGGCAATCCCGTCGCAGCGAGCCTTGTCAAATTGCCCTTGAGCATGTTCGTATCGGCGCCTTCAAGTTCAAAGCGATGCCCTTGGACACCGATGCCGTCGATCAGACCCCGGTCCTTCAACAGATTGATGATCTGGAGGTAGGACGTCGTGGCTCCATTCTCGTTGATGATGCCAAAATCATTCAACAGCAGTTTTGCGTTGGGCAGATATTGCCTCGCCAACGCGAACGCTCGTATGACCCAGTCCCATCCTGTCGCACCATTGCCACCCAGCGCATTTTTGTAATTCGCACGCCCCGAAGTTCCATCCGGCGGATTGTGTCCAGGCAATGGCTCATTTACGACATCTATCTGGCCCATGTCGGGATATCTCTGCCCCACCATTCTGAACCATGTCTCGATGTACCCTGCCTGCGTAGCGGAATCAAGACTTGAAATCCAGGCAGGCTGCTGTGCGCCCCAGATCAGGGTATGATGTTTGTAGACAAGATGGTTGTTCCTTGCGTAGTTGTAAGCCGCGTCAAGTCCCGTCCAGTTCCACTGTGATGTGTCGGTTGAGACCCCGACGGATCCCCATTTGCCTGCATTTTCCGGTGTGACCTGGTTCCAGTATTTGATGAAGTTGGTGTCCGTACCGCTATACGAGCAACCGATGAATTTCGACATACCCGAGGCGATTGCAGGCCCTTTCCAGATTGCGTTGGTGTCCACTGGCGTGCCAGACTTGCCGGCCTGCACACTGTCGAGGTTCGCAACGGTAAAGTTCAGCGAGGTTTTGCCAAACGCGAGTTTGTCGATGTCCAGTCCGTTTTCACGACCTCCGATCTGGAACGTCTGGTCAAGACTGTCAATGTTCACAACAAACGGCTGTCCAGGCGTGCTCTGGTAGCCGTTCTTCATATTGACCCATTTCCAGACCCCGGTGCCAAGGCTTCCCGGGCCATCGACGACATCCGTTGGGCTGGAGAATCCAGCAGACGCGAGGCCGTTGACAATGATCCAGTCTGCAGTGGCCGTGTCTCGCTTGACGCCAAATCCATTCCCATAGAAATAGCTGTCATCATCGAAACTGGCCGCCCCGATGCGCACGCGCGCGAAGAGATTGTACTTTCCGGAATCCGCAAACGCGACGTGATACGTGATCATGCGGCTCGTATCGCCCGGGGCACCGCCGCTGATGAAATTCGTTGCAACGGAAGTATACGTGACGCTCCCATCCAGCAGAACGGGAAAGTTGCTGCCGTGGTCACCGGATTCTGCCTCTACGATGACCGGAAGCGTGCCGGCATTTATATCAACGATTCGGAGATCGTCAACATAGATTGCGTTGCTCGTGTCCGCGGCGTAGTTGAAGTGGATGGGCGCTCGAATGACGGTTTGGTTGTCGGTCACGGTAAACGTCATCGTGTACTTCTGCCACTGGGTCGAAAGCGTTGCCGGCCGCAGGGCTTTGTACTCGGAATAGGAATAATTCCCGACCGTAAGATTCACCTGGGCACCCGCCTTCGCTGCTTTTGCCCATATGGAGTAGTTATAGGTCGCCCCAGGTCTCGCGGGGATGCTGTCCGCGACGATCTGAATATCCCATTGATTTGTCCCCAGACCGTGAACGGTCACTTTGAGCGCCTGGCTTCCCTGTCGAACGGTGTCGCTCACGATCTCGTACACGGGGGGCGGAGAGATGGTGTTCACAAATTGAACGAGCCAGCCCCTGGTGCCTGTCGCCGTGATATCACCCACGCTGGAGCTTTCAAAGCCTCCGTTGGTGACAAGCTGCGCATGCAGCGCTGTCGAGCCGGGAATCACAAGGAGTACCACCGAGAGGACCAGACCTCCGATGCGTCGCAGCGTAAATCCCTTCATGTCTGCCTCCAATTGTTATTGTCTGAAATACTCATCTTGTGAGAAGTTCATTAGCGGCATTCACCAGAAAAACATACTCGGCACAGATATCGATGACACATTCATTCTCACCCCAAAGGAAAGGCCAATCTTCTTTATTTTCCAGGAAATCAGGCTTCAGCAAGAGCACCCCGGGGACGACTCCTCCGGCGATAAATGAGAAGTCCCCCCTGTTGCTCCCATAGGTTCTCGTTTTTGAGTGCGTCCCAACACCTGCGACAAACGAGATATTTGAATACGGATGGCAGCCGAACAGGTAGTTCAATGCTTTCAAAACATCCTCGCGCCCGACGAGATTCGGAAAAGTCTTGTGCAAATAGTAGTTCGTAATAGACCAATTGATCAGTTCGGAATTTCCGGCCCATCCCCTTGTTCCGATGAGGACTCCGTAAGGGTTCTGTTGACTGAATTTGTCAATGCCCTCCCGGTATTTCTGGACATACTTTTGCAGCTTTGACCTGTATTCTTGGGGCATATACTGTAGGGCCTTTGCTGCGGTCGCGATATTCCAGGCCAAACCTGAATCCAATTGAGACCATATCAGCTCATCGAATCTTTTCCGGTATTGATCATTCTTCGTTGTTATAAGGAGTTGCAGCGCCGCCGAACACTCCGCATTGCTGAAGAACCAGGGAATCCTTCCGAATTGCGCGGGCAGCGGTTCATTCCGTTCCTTGTTCCAGGCATTCTCAGCAATGGAAAGAGCTTCAGTCGAGAGAGGTTCATCGTAGTCCTTCAGAGCGCGGCTTGCGGCCGCCAGTGCGGCGATCGCGGAATAGTTGAGAAAGGGAAACTTCGGCGTGAAGACCCACCGGTCGTCAAGGGTCCCACTCGTCAATCCATCCGTCTCGTAAGGTTTGAGCTTGGGATTGTATGGAAGATTGTCGGTTATTGTTGATGCATCTCCCAGGTGGTGATATTCATGAAGATAAGGGAAATTGATTCCTCGCACTGCAAAACCGACATTTTTGAATTGCGCAATGAGCTGGAGAGTCCCATGCTCGATCTGCTGAACGATATCAGGTCGGCCATCGGGACGATGAATTTCAACGAATCGATTTTTTTGATCGACAAACGTCTCATCGCGGTGGAGGTGGAAATTCTCCCATGACTCTACAAAACTCTGAATGGTCGTACAGTGGTGCGCAGTTTCAATATCAAAGTCACCGGCATCAAACCACCCTCCGACATCCAATCCGGGAATATGTTCCAGCGGCGAGTACTTGGTATGCGTTGTGGAATCCATCCAGTACCCATCGAAATGCCTTATATTCACGGGAGCCTGCAGCGCATCGTCACGGAAAGGAACTCCATGCCAGACACGATAAGCTTCCCTGACGAGCATGTGATCCATCTGAACGGGGAACCATACGTCAAGCGTCGGCTGCCAGACGTTGCTATAGACCTGCGTGGCAATCGGGAATGCTTCTGTTTGTTGGTCGCCATATTGTATGCGATACAAGCCGCTGTCCTTTACGGACGTAAAATTAAACGTCACGTAGTTGTACCGGAGAAATTCTCCCCACGGCTTGATCTTGCCTGCAAATTTCTCCACAGACTTGCCGTCTCGCGTAATCTGGCAGAGGGTTGCCGTCTGCAGCGGCGTGGTATTCTTGTCCAACTCTATTACCGCGATCTTGTCCTGCGATGGATGGTATCCCACCTGCGAGAACCCAACAACAGGCTGTCGTGTCCAGTTCGGAATAGTATTTGGCTCGAGGTACCATTCGATCACGGTGCCCGTTTTATTTGCCGGGATCAGACTGCGCACGACGAACCAACCATTCTGTGCGAGGAGTCGTCCATCATACAGCATCAAGTCTTCACTGGAAGAGTGAATTCTCACGTAGCGTTCCGGATCCTCCGGTGCCATGGCCAGCGTCTTGCATTTCACGAGAGGGATCGGGACGAGGAATTCACCTCGGCCCCGGTCGTCGAACGTTGAATATCCATTGAACTGAGGAATCTTCTGTGACAGGGGGCGGACTTCCGCGCTGCTGGAGGGATAGCGCGGGAAAATACCGGGCTGTGCATCAGCCAGGTACGTCTTCTCAAAGTAAGCGGAAGGAAGAAATTCGAGATTGAAGCCCGCGGTCCCAACAAGCTTTTCGGGGAGGGGCTTATCGAGATGTACACGAATCAAGACTCCATCGTCCTTTGCCGCTACAGTCACCCTGGAATCAAAATCGTAGCTGTCGTAGCGCAACTTCACTTCAATGGAATTGTTTTTCTTGTCCAGTGCGTTTCCCGCCATGGTGGGAATCTGGTCCCATTGTTCCGGCGTCGGCTGGAGTCGGACGGCGCCCCCTGTTGCAGTTCGGACACCGTGATGAATAATCTCGATGCCTGCGGTCTTTTCGTCAAAAAAGAACCCGTTGTATTGATTGTTGAAAACGAACACATTGAGACCCCGAGTCTCCAGGTAGCCACGATCGTTCACATGTAGCTTCTGGCAGAATACTGTGGCAGGCAAGAGAATCAAGAGGATGGCGAGCATGCGTCGCATGACACTCTCCTTATGTGCAGTCCAGAGACCTGCTGAAGGAATGGTGGCTTCGAGAATTCTATTCTTTGATTTCAGCTATATACTTGTCGCCGCATCGATGACAGACCGACAGAGGCTTCATGCGCGACCTGGTGTCAATGGTGCGGTTGAGAACATAGCCTTCGTCGCTCAACTGCCCGCACATTCTACATCGGAGATTGCAGGAGTTCGTCACCGTGAAAGAAATGAACCGTGGGAAGTTCATCGCTGGCCTGCAGAGATCACTGTGGTTTGATTCCCAGAGATGCGAGTTTTTGATCTAGAACATCCGTGTAGACGGTTATGGTGTGTTTTGTTTTCAGGCGGTTGTGCGTCTCCTTTGTGATCGCTTCTCTGTAATATGTTATGAAATCATCCGTGATTGTCTTTTCGACATCTTTGAACGACAGTAGTTTCTCCTCTCGTACCGCCATGCACTTGATGAGTGCATACTGTTTCCCTCTGGCCGAATCGACATATTCGATTGGTCCCGCGGTTTCGTAGAGTTTCAGTTGAAAAGCGGGTTCCCCGAGATACGGAGGTTCATCTTCCAAATACGTGTCGAGGGTCCCGTCCCGTTTCCGTACGTACGTTTTCACAAAAATCTCGGGTGCGAGCCTCTCAAATGGGACATTCTGTTCGAGTTTATGTTTCGCTTCCTCAATGACCTTTTTACTTGAATCTATGACTGCATAGATATTCACCTTCGCCAACTGATAGAACAAGGAATCCTTGTGTCCCTCATAGAAGTCTTCGAGGGCTTTGTCAGTTGCAGCGGGAATTCGATCTTCAATTTCGTGGGCATCATAGAGCCGGAGAATTTCGTTGCGCAGCACAGGATTCTTCGTCTGCGCATGGAAGATTTCTTCCTCGAGTTTCAGGGCCCTCGCTTTCTTCACAAGCATGTCGGTTCGTACTGCCTCAAGGATATACTTCTTGATATTGTCTTCGGTGACGGGGCTGACGTTTCCCCATTTCAAGACCTCGTCCAACAAGCGGAGATAATCCGACAAATCGATCTGGCCTCCGGCATGCCTGAGAATGACGAGGTTCCTCCTCCCTGTAATGGCTTTGCGCAGGGTATCCGAATAACCGGTTTCGTAGAAGTGAGGAATGCGGGACCACCGTGCCAGTTGTTGTAAAGCTCTGCGATTCCACGCCAACCTTTTTTCATCAATGAGGTTTTTCTTTGTCCTTTCAAACTCATGCAAGCAGATGTCTGCGTACTTTCCGTCCAGGGCCCTCCGGATATCTTCCTTCACGTCTTCATACGGCGGAACATCTGTTTTCCGCACCTCGGCCACTTTCACTACGTATATGGATTCTTTGCCTTCTATGACACGTACGTCATTCGCCGCAAGATGATATATGGTGGAATTGAGATTGCTCAGGAGACTCATTTTCCAGTTCAGAGGCGGCATGAGATCACCCTGACGGGATGAGCCATCGGGCTGCGAATAGCTCTTTGCCACTGATGCAAAGTCCGCTCCATTAAGAATCTGATCCCTGATATTGTTCGCACGGGATCTTAACAATGTCAGGACCTCTGGTGATGCATGCTTAGGTTTTGCCAGGACTATCTCCTGATAGACCACCTCCTTGCCCATATCCGCGTATGCACTTCTCCCGGAGTCTTCGTTTACGTACCTGTCGTAGAATTGCGTTTCATAGTACCGGACGACCAATTCTTCACTGATTTCCCGTCTTATCCCCTGGAGAAGTTCCGAGTTTTTGTTGAGTCCCAGGGCAAAGAAATCAATGAGTTTCAACTGGTTCACTATTTTTTCATCCACGGCTTTGTGGTACGCCTTCGCTTTGTTCGCCCGGTGCTTGTATATGAGGTGTGAATCATAGATGTATTGCTCTATGTCGGCAAAACTGATCGTATATTTGCCGTCGATTCTCGCGATGATATCATGGCGAGAAGAATCCTGTGCACGACAGCTCATGAACACCGCCAATGCCAAGAGTCCCTGAAGAGAAGAACGAAGTAGGAAGTGCGCTCTATGTATCATGCATAGCTCATGAAAGATGTGATCAACGCGACGAGTAAGAATGAAGATCGCAGGCAAGAAGGACACTCCGGGGCCGGCATCCCTAATAACAAAAATAAAACCCTGACAAGCCACTATCAGGGTTTTGTAACGGACCCAGAGAGATCATGCCACCTCTCCACCCCTCACGCAAGTCGCAATGTGGTGCCCTGCCCTGATCTCCTGATTGACAATGAGCACAACGCTTTGAAGTCCCGCCCTGACCCGGAGTTGGAGGCATGCGGTCGCCTCTAACTCCGGGCGCAAAACCCCATCCCCCGGATGGCTCAGAGCGGGATGACACCTGTCCTTATTTCATAAGCACCATCTTCTTGACCTCAGAGAACTGGCTGCTCGCGATCTTGTAGAAATAGATACCGGAAGCAAGTCCCGCCGCATTGAACTGAACCTCGTGCGGACCTGCGGTCTGGTTTCCATTTACCAGCGTCGCTACTTCCTCACCAAGGAGATTGAAGACCTTCAGACTGACATCCGACGCACGCGGGAGCGAGAAAGAGATCGTCGTGCTCGGGTTGAAGGGATTCGGGTAGTTCTGGTCCAGAGCATATGCTTCGGGCAGTGCGCCACCCTCTTGAACGCCCAGCGTCCCTTTATTCAGCATGTCAGCCAGTTTCGCGTGTTCCGCGTCTTTCTGAGCATTCCACTGCACTTTCTTGGCGGGGAACCAGTTCAGGTCGCCAACCGGGAAGCCATTCGTTCCGCCTGCCATCAAATCGGCATCAGTGTAAGATAGATCGATCGGAATTGGCCAGTCCGAGTAAATATAGTAATCAGGACCGACCAGGACCTTCCGCCAATCAGACAGTACCGCGGCCGTTCCCACGCCTGCGATGTCAACCGTCTTCGTGGCAAAGACCTTTACCGAGTCAACCCAATTCGTCAAAAGGTCCTGCGGCTTAGTAAAGGCGGGCAGTTTATTATACCAGGAGCCTTCGGTCAAATACGGATAGTGTGTATTGTCCGCAAACAGGGCTTGGGTTCTGGTATTCATCGTAATCATCTGGGAGACCCAGGTCTGGTCTTTGTTCACGTTGTTGGTTTTCAGCGTGGCCACGATGTCATTAAATTTTGGATCCCAGTAGACGACGTTTTTGTCCACCAGCACCTTTCGATCCATCTGGACCATTGTGGACTGCAGTGTATCGATATTGACCAGACCCGTCGGGAGCCAATGCGGATCGACTTCACCCTTGTCCTCGTTGTTGCCAATGCTGTCGCCGAACGCCTGGACGTTGCAGTTCACAAAGATGTTGTTGGTGACCGTCAGGTCGCTCACGTATCCCTGGCTCTCAAAGACGCTTCCGGCGCAGTCAATGAACGTGTTATGGTTGAAGAAGAGTTTGTTGATCTGGTAATTCCTGAATTTATACAACATCCCCTGCGTCATGACGTGCGTTGTATTTTCCACCCAGATTGTATCTGTATTGTTGTTCACATTGTCATAGACGCCACCGTTGCGCCGGCACGGTTGCCCGCTCAAGTTCACGAAATAGCAGTCAAGGATGTACATCTTCAATCCTGGCCAGCTATTGGACTGGATTTCGACCCAGCGTGTCCGCTCGAAGAGATCATTCTCAAGAACGAGCCTCTGGTTTGCCGCTGTCGTCCCGAAAAACGCCCAGCCCAGGGTGCCATCCGAAATTCCAGGAACAATGCTGCAATTTTTGAGCGTCAGAGAGCTTCCGATGTTTATCCCGCCGGTGTTGTTGCCACCCGCGTCCCTGTAACCACAGATCACCGGAGGAGCAGAATTCGCATCCTTGTTGTTCACCAGTCGTGTAGCGTCTTCTCCGACGATGACAACAGCGCGGTTTGTCGGTGTGGTAGGAGTGGTGAGAATGGGATAATAGCCATTCTTCTTCAGCATATACACCCGTCCCGCCGGTGGCGTGGCATCCAGATTCATCGCACTCCCCAGCGTGCTGGCTTCATTTGACTTTTCCGGATAATCTTTGACAACCGCAGTGTCTCCCCGCATGGACGATACATAGTCCATGAAGGTCTGTGCCCCGGCGACACAGAACAGGGAGAGTACCGCGACGATAAGAAGTACAGTGCGTTTCACTTTGAATCCTCCTATGTGAAACCTGAAAACCGTTAATTAAACTGTACCTAACGATCACGTTGGACCTCCAAGCATACCCTCCTTTCCTTGATTCTCAAGCAGGGTGTTGAAATAACGCCTTGGATCACGCACAAAGGCGTGGATTTAGCAAAGAAAAGATCACAAGCTGTAGCGCAGGCTAAGCTGATAGAAGCTTGGATAATACTGAGTCTGTGCAACGTTATCCGATACTTCCCCCCCGACGACCCGTCTGAATCTCTGATATGTGGTTGTTGGCGAATGCGTCAGATTCTGAACGTCGAACGAGAGGCTTAGGCCTTCCACGGGCAATGCCTGCTTGAGCGTGACATCCCATCGATAGATTGTTCCCGTGAACTGATCCAGTTCGGGCGTTGCTCCAACGGTGGTAATCACATTGCTCTGCATGTTGAACGAAATCCGTCCCGAGAAGCCTTTGTAATCAACTCCGAGCGCCACGTTCAGAACGTGGTCGCTCTGGTTCAGAAGTCTGGCATTACGCGTCGTGTCTTTGGTGAGGTAGACATGTCGAGTGAACCTGCCATCCTGATACGTTGAATCGATGTTCAGCACTTGCCGGTAGTCCATGTCAGACCATACTCTCGTATAGTTGATATTCAACACCACGTTGTCAAAAGGAGCCGGCAGGTACCAGAATCGTGTTTGCCACTCGAGCTCAATCCCTCTTATGTGGGCCGGATGATTATTGTTTATGAACGTGGATATCTGCGTCGACTTGGCCGGGGCCTGGATCCCGAGACCCATCCAGAGAGATGAATCGGGGAACGATACGTCATAAAGTCCTAGATTCTGGTAATAAATCGATGTCGAAAAAAACACGTTATCCAGATTCTTGTAGAAGCCACCCACCGTAAAGAGCCCGATATCGTTATTATGGAAGGAAAGGCTTACATCATAGTTCTTGGACTTCGTCGGTTTTAACCTGGTATTTCCAGCCTGTGCCGCGGCACCGGGCTCGAAGTAAATATTCGGCAGGATCGCTTGATAATCCGGGCGGGAGAGTGACTGTGTGTAGGCTAATCTCAAATCGGCCCAGTCAGTAATCGAGTACCGAAGCTGGACATTCGGAAGCAGATCATTGTCATTCCGATTGACCGTGTTCAACGTATCAAACAACAGACTCACCCCATCGACGGAGTGTGTGACGTAGACGAAATTCGCTCTATAGTCCATATTGTAATGCTCGTACCGCACGCCTCCGAACAGCTTCAATCGGGGACCGATATTGAAAGTGCCCATCGCGTATCCGGCGGCAAAGGTTTCTCTGCCATCAAAATCATACCGTTCAGAGTTCGATCTGTGTCTGTTGGGGTTCCAGGTCATTGTCGCCTGAGGGAGGAAAGTGTCCATCTGATTGGTGTTAACGACGTACTTGATCGGGTACGAACTATTATAGAAGTAGTCTCCTCTTTTATAGTCCGTGTTCCAAATATCAGAGAGCAGAAGCGGAGTGGTATTGGAGAGCACCTTGCCGGGGACAAAGTACTTCACGGCGTCGTAGAAATCCTGGTCGCCGATCCTCTTGTACTTTTCCTCAAGATCATTCGTTCGCTTGGAAGGCGCAAATTTGCCGCCGACCTTGAACGTTGCCGAAAGGTCCTCCGAAAGGGTGACCGGGAGAGTGAGATCGAGCTTTCCGGCATACAGGCGCTCGGTAAAAGCCTCGCCCCGCGTAACTCCCCACTCACTCAACGCAGCATTCACAGGGTTCGAGGGATTAATCTGTAACCTCATCACATCACCCGGCGTGAGCGTGTTCAGTTGGAGCGACGTAAAGCCGGCAGGATTGCCGTTTGCATCCACGTAGGGATTCGATGCTGAGGAGTGGAAAAGAAAGTTGTCCCCGGGGTCTCCGTACCGCACGTCGGTGCGTTTGTCGCTGTAAGAATGCGAGAGGACGAGTTCCGTTTTTAGTGGACCGAAATCGTATTCTGCCTCTACCGCATTGACCAGCAGATCCCTGTAATTCTTGTCGCGTGTTATCTGGTAATTTAGCCCTCCCTGTCCGGCGAAATCCATGTAGTACTTAAAATCGGAGTTGTTGGCAAGGGTGTGAGCCAACGCACTCTGGAAAACGATCTTCCCGTGGGGAAGCCGATAGTCCAGAGTCACACTGCCGCCGGTATTTGTCGTGATGCGTGTTTGATCGTTGAACGTGAAATTGTCCAGCCGGAAAGGTGCCAGGCCGTACCCCTGGCTTCCATTGATCGCATATCCGGCGTTTGTCACGTCGCCCCCCGCATCCTGGCGGTCTCCATTTGCCTGCACAAAGACGCCCAGGTCATTGTCGAAGAACCGGTGGCCGACGCTTGCCCAGAATTTGTAATTGCCGTACGTTCGGTCCTGGCCGTTATATTTCCCTTGAGCCAGCATGTCCGCATGAAAGGTCTCGGGTGCTTCTGCCAGGCGCAGATTGACCACTCCGCCGATGTAATTTGCGTCCATGTCCGGCGTAAGGGTCTTGATCACTTCCATGCCGGAAAGCATGCTTGAGGAAAAGAAACCCAGGCTTACCGAACGGTTATTGACATCCGTGGATGGAAGCCGGATACCATTCACAAGGATGATGTTGCTCTTCGCCTGAATTCCCCGGATAACGATCTGATCTCCGTTCATGATGGAAACGCCGGGCAGCCGGCTCAACGCCGAGGCCGCGCTTGCGTCGGGCAACTCCCGAATTCTTTCCGCGGAGACCACGCTGATAACCGAGTTTGAGGAGAGTTGCTGGTTGATTGCTTCCATCTGGCCTTTTGCCTGAGCCATCACGACAACTTCCTGACCCTCGATCACTTGGAGGGTGAGCAAGAAATTGCGCTCAAGGTCTTCGCCCTCCTTCACCTCGATCGTCGCCTCCTCGCTTCTGTACCCCAGATAACGGGCCTGGAGAGTATAACGACCGGGAGGAACAGACCGGATCATGTATACGCCGTCAAGATTTGCTGACGCTCCCAGGCTTGTGCCCTGCAACTGGACAATTGCCCCGGGCAGCACATCACCTGCCGATGCACCTTTGACGACACCGTGGACTTGCCCGGATCCACCCTGAGCCAACACAGAAGTAGTGCCCAAGAAGAGGGCAGCGAGCAAGAAGATACTCTTCATCGCGCTCATGATTGACTCTCGTTCATGGTTTGAGGAATAAAGGGACTAATTTAGATAGATTCGAAATTTCTTCGCCGTTCCTGCAGCGCGTTCTGGATCTGCAGGTTCAGCTCCCGGCTGATCCCGTAGAACGACAGGGCGATGACGCCGATCAGGAAAGTGATCGCTGGATAAATACTCGCGCTCATGCGAATGCCGAAGAGTGCCCCTTCGGTCTGCACAACGTTCGGGATGTAGCCATACACCGACAAGAGCCATCCACAGATCGGCCCACCCAATCCCAGTCCCGCCTTCAATGCGAAGACAATGCCTGCGAACACGAAACCGGTGGCGCTGAGCCTGGCGACCTTCTCCTGGATCGTCATCCGGCCCAGCAGGTCGGCAACCCGGCGGTCGATCGGGAGGTGGGCGTTCCTGTAATCGGAGAGTTCTTCGCTTACGACACCTGGGCTCCGCAACAGATGATCACTCATAGCAGTCGCGTAATGGTCGTGTGAAAGGAATGTCCGCGCGAGAACCGGGAGGTGATGCCTTGATCACTAGAATGGTTCAGAGGATATTGAACCGTTTCAATAGTACTAAGCGTTTTTCGAAAAGGCAAGCGAAAAATTCCATAAAGGAGAAGAAAGTGCGGGGAGGCACCCTGGATAGGATAGCTCTCACCAAAGGGTCTCGGGAGCCGGGAACCCTCCCAGTATCCATAGATCTCGCTTTCGGACCGCTGCGGTTGTCGTCAGGCTTTCCCTGCCTGGAGACAGCGGGGCACAAGGATTCGATTTCCTTTGGGATCTCCGGCTTGTATCGTGACGGCAGAGGTGGCTTGCCATGGGCAATCTCGTAGAGGACTGCTGCCTCCTTTGAGCTTTGAAAGTCCGAAGTCCATGATCACGGCCCGGCGGCCCCCTCTGAAACCAGATCGACCTTGCACCTCCGCCAGGGATAAGCAGAATCTCGTGGGAGATCAAGAGAGAAACAAACTGACTGTTCGTACTCAGATAAGGATCACACAATTTTAGCAATTACTTTGGCCCACAGCAGCTTTCAGGAGGGCCCAATTAACTCGGCTTCAATCCGCCGCAATCAACTACGATGTTCTGCAGGACAATCCCTTTGTCGATGATCCAGAATTTCAACGTGTGACCGCCTTGCCGCCTGATCGTATGAATGGATGCTCTTATCCTGATATTATCCATCATTACTTCTGCATTGTTGTCATTTACCCAGTATTCGTCTTTCTATTCTCAAAGTACTGTTGATCACTTGTGGTTTCTCGTCATCAAACGCAATTGCATAGTGTAGTCCGTGCCCTCCGCTATAGTCGATTGTGGGCGAGAGGTACGCAGAGACCTTTACCTGACCTGTGTCGCTCAGATGTACCAGATATTCCAGATGTGGTGCAGTGTCGGATGCTTCTTGTCTGGAGACGGTTGCAGGGAACAGCGTGATCCCCGTTGACGAACGTCCATAGTTATCAAGAATTTGCCATGCTGTATTCCCAGGATTTGTCGCCCGGGTATAATGTGCAGCGGGAAAAGAAACGTATTTACAGCTTTCGAAGAATCCCTTCCCATTAAGAGAGTCGTCCAGTTTGCGGTTATCGACAGGAACCTGAACGACTACTTTTCGTCCCTCGGGAGCGATAATCGTCAGAGGGACAATCGACTTTCCCTTTGGCGCCTTGCTCCAGTCCACGCTCACCCATAGCCGTTCCTGTTGATTGATGGTACCCGAATTCGGAGTGACTCTTAGCCAAGGGACAGAAACATCTACCGAATAGGCAAATGGTTTCCCGCCTCGGTTGAACACTTCAGTGTAACGGAGAGAATCGTGACAGAACGCAAGCTCGGGCAGGACCGCTTCCTTGGCTTCCCTTGGCCACCACGTGTCAGAGCCTTCGATGGCAACGCCCATGTCTGACGCATCCTTCAAATCAAGCCGAAGCGTTGGAGGTAGAGAGTCCACATCAGGGCCGCGCCAGTAGTAATAGCTGATATGCGTCTGGTCCATCATGTGGTTCCATTTGCCACTCTGCAAGACGTTGTTATAGTAGTGCGTCAACAGCGAATCCTTGATGAAGCACGCCTTCACATTGTCAGACATGGTGTTGGTGGCAGCCCTGCCTTGTGCTGCATAATATTTGTTCAGGGCAAGAGCGTGATACAGGTCATAGAGATTCGCGATGGCCTTTATCGGATGAAGCACAAGTTCAAAGTACGAATCCTTCTGTTCAGGAGGCAGAAGAGTTTCAATTCCGGCCGCTTCATCCTCCAGTGTGTGGTAGTTTGCGACGATCGTTTCAAACTCGCGGTAATTGGTCAGACTGAACCTGTTGAATCTCATGAGTTCAGGTTTTCGGATCCCATTGAAACGACTGTACCGCGTTAGTAATCTTCCTATCGGTGCGGCATGGTGTTGCCCAAATTGCTGCTGTGCCCACATCTGGGCGTACTCCTCGAGCCTGCTTGACGACCAACGACCAGGATCCCAAGCATAATCGAAATAGAAACTGACTGGGAATTCCAGTGGCTTCAGGTCTCCGACATTCACCATCCATAGTCGGTCAACGTGATGCTCATAGGCCAAATGCAGTTGTTCCCAGACCTTGGCAATCTGCACGGTATTGATCCACTTGTAACTCCAGGGACCTCCGTTAAAATCAAAATGATAGTACAGTCCATACCCTCCTGATCGTCCCACGTCTTCGGAACTGGGCAATCTCCTGATGTTCCCATAGTTGTCATCGCACAAAAGCAATGTAATATCGTCAGGCACTCGCATGCCTTTGTCATAATACTCCTGCACTTCCGTATACAAGGCCCACACTTGAGGAATCTCCTCGGGTTTCTTGCCGGTAACCTCGTTGAGGATTTTACGCTGATCGGCAATAACCTTCTCGAGGAGGGCCATGTTCGTACCTGCCTCCATGGGCACATCTCCATCACCTCGCATACCCATTGTGATAATTGTCTCTGCATTCCCCATGTGTTCAATACCTTTCCGCCAGAAGTCTTGGAGTTCTCCACCGTTCGTCGTGTAGTTCCATTCCCCCTTGCCATAGCGCTGCCATTCCTTTTGCGCTCGATCCATAGGTTCATGGTGTGAAGTTCCCATGACGATCCCATATTCGTCCGCCAGGGGTCTATTGAGAGAATCGTCGTCATTGAAAGCGTTGTCCCACATTGCAGGCCAGAGAAAGTTACCCCTGAGGCGCAGGATCAACTCGAAGATCTTGGTGTATGCTTTGGAGTTTGCGCCTCCGAACTTCTCTTTTGTCCAACCAGAAAAGGCAGGCGCCTCGTTATTGATAAAAATACCCCTGTATTTCACTGCCGGTGGACCTTGACTGTATCTCCCCGGCAGGACAAACAAGTCCTTTTGCCTTTGGGGTGGCACATCGGCCCACCAGTACCAGGGAGATACGCCAATCTGCTGCGAAACATCGTATATGCCGTAGATCGTACCGCGTTTGTCGCTGCCCACAATAACAAGGGCCCTGCCGATGCCGGGCAAAGGGTTTTCCACTGTTTGGATGACGAATGTTTCCCATTTGCCGGCAATGTCCCGCAGATCGACTTTCTTGTTACGCACCAGTTGGTCGACAAAAGGGCTTTTTCCCTTCGTCCCAACAATCACAACTTCCTTTTGGGATGGCAGTTGATCAAATACAATGGTCGGTCCGTTTCCTGTTACTTTGATGATATCGGCTTTCAAATCATAGAGGGCTCGGATCACCCCGGGGTTATCCTTGGAGCTCACCAACAATGTGGCGTTCGTTCCTGGTTCAGAGAGGGCGAAGCAACGCTTCGCATATGTGTGAGTAACATAGGAATGATCACCGATAGCCCAAATGGATGACGGGCAAAGAGCAAAAAACAGGCAAAACCGCAAACTCCTTTTTGAAATCATGGGATGGATCTCCGATCTTGTCTGACGCTCTGACCTTGACCCAAGGGTTCGAACCAGATGCTATGGTACAGTGGGACCAAGGTACGGAGGAGATGAGGCATGAGCAAGTAGAAGTACGAGCCAGAGCAGCAGATTTCTCGGCCTGTAAGAATAGAAGCGGACGGGCCCCAGGCGAGGCTGAAAGGTCTTTCGACTCATCCATTCGTCGAGGAATGAAGGCTGAGCCCTGAGCCTCTCGACATTGCTAGGGACCCGGAGGCCTGTGAAAGGCACGACCGAATGGCGGGTCCCGTCCCGGGAAGGGTAAAGTCGTTCATCCATGCAATCGCGATGGCATTCTGTGGCGGATGGAATAATGAAGAAGGACAGCTCCTAGGGTCCAGCAATGAGTCTTCGAAGCTGATCAGCAGTGAGGTTGGGCGAAGGTTGGAATCGCTCACTCCCCATGTAGCGTGCAAGACTGTAGCGCAACTGGCGGGCGACGGGGTTGTCCTGCAGTGAGCCGTAGATGTCGATGCTTGTTACAATGAGTCGCCCATTTCCAACTCTCGCTTCGAACAGCACCCCCAGCTTTCTGTTTGTCACCCAGTCGTCGATCACCTGCACAATCGGCCGAAACCCAGCCGGCAGGCTGTCAAGAATCATCGCTCCTGCACGGCTCAGGAGGTACCACCAATGATAGTTGCTGTGGCTTTCGGTCGGGAAGCCCTCGAGCGCAGGATGATCCGGATCGCAAAGGATGCCCAGCGTGTGAGGAGCCTGGCGGCCCGTCCACGAAGTGTTCCAGAATATGCTCGAGAATCCAAGAGCCACGGGTCCCCGGCTGTCCCCACGGGTGCGATCTGGGGGGATCATGAGCAAGACTTTGCCGCCGCTATCCAGTAGTGCAACAACGGAGTCGGTGAGATCCCGGGTAACGGTAATCGTATTCGGAGGGAACTCCGGGACACGTGCGGGATATATCCAGACGTCCCAGTCGTTTTCAAACTCTGTCCCATCCAGGCCGGCAATCAACCGGTAGCAGGCCGGAGCAGCAAGCTGCCGGGGAATGATTTGAATGTGGCCCAGCGGGATGGCATTGCCGAGGGGAATATCCTTTGCTGGAAATCTCCCCTGGGCTGCAATGTTGCCTCTGCTGTCAACCAGCTTCCAGTACGGAATGGCATTCTCAAGAGGCCCGGGACCAAAATGCGCGACTTCAATGTCGGCTTCAATGCTATCCTCGTTGGTGAACACTCTCCGGCTCAAACGGGCAAGCGGAACCGTGGTGTTACAGAACCGGCGGAATTCTGCAGGGGTTATGTAGCCTTTGGATTCCCAGAAGGGATCGAGAACGCCGACTAGTGCGGTTCCCTGACCCGGAAAGTCGTGCAAGTCCAGGAGTTCAAAACCACCCATTCCCGGGGTCCTCAACGCCGACTCGATTTCCTCCTTGTAGCAGAGAGCCTGAAGCTTCCCTGATGCGATGAGGAACTGATGCGCCTGGTCGCCCATGTGATGAGCTTCGAGCCCATCCCGGAAGATTTCGAAATTCCTCGGCTTGAGGTAGCCGTTGTACTTGGAGATCTCAGCGAAATTCGGATACACGCACCACTGCCCGATCTCGTGGCTGATGACCGGCACCGGGCGTTCCTGGATATAGGATCGGTAGTCGGTAGTGGTTTCGGGAGGACGGGCGTTGATACGTGAGCCAAGGCCCTTACCCCATGCCTGGATGCGTGGCTTAGGAGTCACATGAAACTGGTTTTCCGGGATCTGGGGCCAGCCGGCACCGGACGAATAGAGCCTGCGTGAGTCCAGTGCTTTGCAGTGATCGACCCATCGGGCAAGATACGCTCCGCTTTTTGCACCGCCCGGCTCGTTGCCATAGAGCATGAATAAGAATGACGGATGATTTCCGTATTCACGAAGTATGCAGTCGGTCTCCGCATACACCCAGCGATCCACGGGCTTGCCGTCCCCCAGAGAAGTCGATTGGTTCGCCCAGGATGCAGCTTCGACGTGAAGATAGAAGCCCATCTCGTCCGCTGCCGCAAAGGCAGCTTCAGGCGGGCACCAGGAGTGAAAGCGGAAAAGGTTCAGGCCATGGGCCTTCGCGGCGCCAATCACGCGCTTCCACGAATCGACGTCGGTTGGAGGATGACCAGTCGCCGGAAAGATCGCGCATTCGAGCGTTCCGCGAAGAAACAGCTTTTGTCCGTTCAGCAGCAGCTGCGATCCCGCCGCAGATATATCCCGCAGCCCGAAGGTCACTGATTTGCTGTGCTTCCCGCCATCAAGCACCGCAGTCAGCATGTACAGTGCCGGGTTGAATTCATTCCAGACGCGAGCAGTGTCGCCCATGGGAATCTTCACCGCAAATGACCCGCCACCGGGTTCCCATCCCACCCGGATTCTGACGCCGGGGCGATTGGCAACGGTCACGGTTATTGCGCCTTTTCCGGATCGCCCCGTGACATTTCCAATCGTTCCCTGTACCTCCACGGTTCTGTTCGACGCATCAGGAGAGACCCGCAGATCGTCGATCCAGATGGGTGGTGTTGAGCGAAGTTCCAACCGTCCAACGAGACCGTTCCAGTTTCCCTGGGTATGATCTGTAATGCTGTGTGAATTCACTCCTATGTCCACGACAATGCTATTGTCGACACGGACTGTGATTTGGTGCCGGCCGGGTTTCCGCGATGTTCCCAGGTCATACACATGCGGCGTGGAGAGGCTGGTATTCCTTCCCACTTCCCTGCCATCGCACCACACTTGGGTCACCCAATGAGGTCGTTCGAGCATGAGCACGACCCGCTTCGTCCTCCAACCTGATGGCAGGTCGAAATCACGTTGATACCAAGCCGCGCCCGCGTAGTACTTGTCAGGCTGCAACCAGAACGGCACCTTGACCTGTTGCGAACGCCTGTAACGTTCGTAGTCCGGCGACGTGAACCAGGTGCTATCCAGGATGTCACCGGTCCACTTCGTCGCGGCAGTGACATCATCTCCGATCCCCCGCCCGGGCAAAGACCCCGGCAGAAGGATCGTCCCCGGAAGCAACCTGTCGAACCATCGTTCCTCGATCCCGACATTTGTGCGGTCGAGTTGAAACCGCCACTCACCAGCCAACGCAATTGATGCCTCCGCACACCGAGCGGAAGGGTGTGGAAGACAGCAAGCACAGATTATGGTCGGCACAACAACCAGGACGAAACGCAAGTGCTCCATTGGGAGCCTCTCCTGTGAGGATTCTTACATCGAAAGAGCACCATTGACGAGGCACACCCCCTCGCCGAGCTTCTCGAGGATCTTGTACTGGGAAACAGTCTTGCCGATCATGGGACATCTAGACGGATGTGTATGATCCCGACGGCACGGAGAATCAGCAATACGGTGGCAATATAGGGTAGGGTGGCATGGGAGTCAAACGGGTGTCGAACAGGCAGGGATATCAGGGTACCGCAGGAGCCCCCAAGAGAAAACCCCGAAGCACGGGAGTTCGCACTTCGGGGTCATTCGCTCCGCGAGAGGCTTGAAAACTCGAACTACATTCTCCTCAAAATCCCCATTGAAATCCACAATCTGGGGCACGGCCAGCGGCTCATTTGCATGGATGGTGAGCGTTTGCCAAAGGAGCTGGGGGTCACAAGTCAAGAAATCGACAGTTTGCGTCAGGTCGGCTTGGTCCGGCCCCTGCCACAGAAGCCGGAACCGAAGATCCGCATCGACTACTCAGCCCTTCAGCAGACATACCGCCGGATGCTCGCGGATGGCCCCTTCTCAAACCAGACCGAACTCGCTCGTCACCTGGGAGTCAGCAGGGTCTGGGTGAGCAGGGTGTTGAAGGGAATTAGGAGAAAGGCCGACTGATGTTGGCCATTCGGTGATGGGATCCCGCGTGAGGTCGGCAGGAACTTCAGGGCCACTGTGCGCGTGAGCTTCAGGTCCTCGGCCTTGTAGACGACGCCCATGCCGCCTTCACTGAGTTTCGAGAGGATCCTGTCGTGGGAAACAGTCTGGCCGATCTTGGGGCTTTCCACAAGCGTATGAAGTCTGTCAGGTGATAGATCTCAAGCTTCCGGTAAGGGCAAATTTATCCGTTTCATCAACTCCAGGAAGCGCGGGTCGGAATGCAGGAAATTGAAAAGGGGGTTTCCCCTTATTTCGGGGAACAGCGGGGCCCGCGGCTCGTAGTACAGCCACCGGATTGCTTCCTCCCTGTCGCCGAGAGCAGCGTGCAGTTCCGCCCGCCGCAAAGCCCACCAGGGAGTGGTTTTCAGTTGCTCTATTTCAGCCAGCACTTTCCGGGCATCCTCCACTCTGCCGGCTACCGCATAGGCAATGCCGATGTATGACCTGTATGCGGGCGCGACCTCTCCGGCCTTTTTGAATGCGGCAAAGGCATCCTCGAACCTGCGCTGGTCCGTATATGTGCGCCCCAGTACCATGTGGGCGATCGGATTGTTGGGGTCGATATCGATTGCCCTGCGGCATTCGGCGATGGCTTCATCGAAACGGCCCAGCCTGCGGTAGACATCCCCGAGCCAGGCTGTGTGCAGCGGCAAGAGGGGATCGAGTTCCTGGGCACGCTTGTGCTCGACGAGAGCCTCGTCCATCCGCCCGAGGATCACATGAAACCAGGAGAGATGGTAATAGGCGATCGCAAGATGGGGATTGATGCTGATCGCCTTCTTCATCAGCCGGATGGCTGATACCCAGTCATAGTCGTAGTACGCCTTGAGGAAGCCCAGCGGGACATAGGGCATGTCCAGCGTGCTGTCTAGCTGGATGGCCCTCTCAACGGCAGCTCTTGCGAATGAGAGCGCTTCAGGCGGTGGGTCAGGACCGTGAGCGATCGTCATGTAACCATGCGCCAGGCCGGCATAGGCCCTCGCGTCTCCCGGGTCCCTGTCCACGGCCTCCTTGAGGTATGCCAGGCCCTTCTTCTGTGCCTCCGGGGTCGCCTTGTTCAACCAGTACATCCCCCGGAGGTACGCCTCGTACGTTTCAGGGTCAACCGGCCGTGCCTTCGCGAGCTCTTCGGCCTTACCCGGGGTAAGCCTTAGCTTGAGCTGCGCTGCTATTGCGGAAACGATCTCGTTCTGGAGCGACAGCACGTCACGCAGCTCCCGTTCGTATCGCTCAGCCCAGAGCGAGCCCTCGGTCACCGGATCTATGAGCTGCGCGGTCACACGTATCGAGTTCCCTACCCGCACGACGGCGCCGGTCAGCAGGGCATCAACATTCAATTCCCTCGCGATCTCTCCGATGGGCGTTCCCTTCCCCTTGAATCGCATGACCGACGAACGGGAGATCACTCTCTTCAGACCGCCGGCCTTCGCGAGATCCGTGATCAGGGCATCGTGGATCCCATCGACAAGGTATTCCTGTTCAGCGTCCCCCGAGAGATTTTCCAGCGGAAGAACGGCAATCGACTCAATGCCACCCGCCTTCCAGACTCCGCTCCAGAAAAGCACCCCCGCAGCCACGAGGAGCAGGGCAAGGACAGCCCCGGCGTAGACGAGCGGCCTGTGAGTCACGACCAGCCTCCGGAGCCCGATCCTTTTTTCCGCACTCCCCGACAGCACATCCAGGTCCAGGAGTATCTCATCCGCCGATTGGTACCGTTCCTCCTTATCCTTCCGGAGGAGTTTCTGGACGAGCGCCTCGAGCTCAGCCGGGACCTCTGGGTTGTACTTTGTTGCCGGCGTGGGGGTGTCGTTCAGGATCGAATAGACCACCGCCGTCTCGTATTCCGACTGGAACGGGAGCCGGCCGGTCAGAAGCTCGTACAGCACAACGCCGAACGACCAGAGATCTGTCCGCTGGTCAACCTCTTCTCCCCGTGCCTGCTCCGGTGACATGTACGTCACCGTGCCGGCTGTGCTGCCATCCCGGGTGAGTTGGGTGCGGCCGGCCAGTTTCGCGAGCCCGAAATCCATGATCTTGACCTGCCCGTCGGCGGTCAGCATGATGTTTGAGCTCTTGATATCGCGGTGGGTGATCTTCTTTCGGTGGGCAGCCTGGAGGCCCCGGGCAATTTGTCGAGCAAAGTCGAGGACTTCAGGAATCGTCCGCGACCCCTTCTCGATTCGATCCTTCAGCGTCATCCCCTCGACGTACGCCATGGCGATGAAAGGGGATCCGTCGGCCTCATCGACTTCATAGATCGTGCAGATATTGGGATGGTCGAGTTGAGCGATGACCTGCGCTTCGCGGATGAGGCGAGCTTTCTCTTTCTCCCCGACGGTGGGAGGAAGGAACTTCAGCGCGACAGTGCGGGTGAGCTTCAGATCCTCGGCTTTGTAGACGACACCCATGCCGCCTTCGCCGAGCTTCGAGAGGATCCTGTAGTGGGAAACAACTTCACCGACCATGGGAATCTCCACGTGCGTGCATGATTCCTACGGCAGGAACAATCAGCGGTACGACGACAAGATACGGCGGGGAACCGCCATAGTCAAACGGGACGGGCGGACGGCTGACATCAGGAAGCTGACATCAGGAAAGTCGTACTTGCAGAGGGGTCCGAAGAGAGTCTGAAAAGACGAAGACTCAAAGCCATCATCCCTCGGTGGTTTGAGTCTTCGTGTCAATCGCTCCCAGGCCGGGAATGAGAAAGAAGCTCCCGTAAGAAAAGCAGATCCAGTGCATCCTTCTCCCTCCCAGTCTGCTTCATTCGCAGGAGCAGGCGGGGAGACGCGAATGGGATTGGAACGCCGGCCACTTCGACAATAGTCACTTCCGACTGCGCCTCAGCGAAGCGAATACCGCCGGCCGAAAGCAGCAGGTCGACAACTATTTCGTCGGCCACGCGCACCACAACATATCGTTCGAGATCTCCCTCCCGAAGTTCGGTCACGGCTTTGTCCGGGAGTATCTCGAGCGCTTTGCGCACCGCCGCCTGGTTCTCCGGAGACGCATCGATGAGAAGGTCAACGTCCTCCGTACCCCGTACGAAGCCAGCTTGAATCATCGCCATGCCGCCGATGACGATGTACTTTGCCTTGCGTACGTTCAGTTCGCGGCAGAGGGTCAGCAAATCATTCAGGGTCGGCGGACGGGATTCCGCCGCCGCGCCATCATCTTGATCGACCACTGTTGACTTTCCTTGAAGCTGGAGAATCGATGAACGCCTTTAGGGATGAAGGGCTTCTTTCCGCGTAGAGACACGATGAGCTCCAGAAATGGAGCGGCCTGAAGAAGTCCTCCTCGTGAACGGCGTGAACCGACCACCTTCATTTCATTCATGGTTGCGCGTCAAAGTCGAAGATAGCTGATCGAATGTATCAGATATGGGTGTGAAAGGCAAGGCAACGAGAGAGGATAGATGGGGGCAAGGTAGACAGGAAGATCATGCAAGGCATGCTTTCAGACTTCCTCTCGCTTTACGAGACATTCGACAAGGACCGGAAGAGACAGCTCAACCAGATCCTCTTTTCGGCCATTATCTCGTTCTTCAAGAGAGGGACCACAGAAGGAGAGCTTGAGCTGAGAATCCGTGGAAATGGCGTGATAAAGAAGACCTGGGAGGACATAAAAAAAGGGAACCCGATAGTTCGCACATCAGGTTCCCTTGGCTCCGCGAGCAGGACTCGAACTAACGTAGAGTGCATCAACAAGGCGAATCTGAGCGGGATCCGGCACTTCACTCGCTCAGATTTTCGCCTTCTTCGCTATTTTGAACTAACGAGGGGACAATTAGGGGACAGTGAAAAACCACAGCGTCATGAGGAGCTCATGACGGGAAAGAGCACACACACTCAGAAGGACGCATAGCTCATCATGCGGCTGTTACGGTTTCTGATGATCGTCAATCAATCACTGCGTCTCACGCCATGTCAGCTGCCGCCGGGTTCCCGTCAACCGCACCATCACTCGTCGGCAGGAGAATACTGACTACAATCATCGGGACGGCTTTGTTCTGAGCGATGAGATTGTCGAGGATGAAGTTCACCCGACCCACCTTGAACCACGTCTCCTCTGTATCTGTAGTGCCACTGATCAAATAGAACACCGGGTATTTCTTGCTGTTCTGACAATATCCCGGCGGAGTATAGACGACCAACGGACGAAGTTCATTCATCGACTTTGATTTGTAATAGCAGTGGGTGATCTCGCCGTGCAGAACATCCTGGGCGGCATATACTGCCGGCGTCTGGCCCGGGATATCGACCAAACTGCTCTTGAATCGTTCGTTTGGGAAAATATCAACATTGTTGGGATCACCAACCATGACACTATCGACAATGAAGAAGTATGGGTAGAGATTTGGTTCAACTGGGCCAAGCGTGATGCTCCATACGCCGGCAGTATCGCGCTTCAGGGCTTGTGGCTCCTTGATGAATTGAGAACTCAACTCGACCTTCTTCGCACTGGGAGCTTTGAAATTGAACGTCACCGTTCGATCGGGGTGTACTATCGGCGATTCTACCGGTTGAACCCGTGGCCGCTGTGCGTTGAGGGCAACAGGCAGAGCGACCATGAAAGACAATACGACCGCGCTCAGTATCATTTTCCTTTCCATGTAACTATCCTTCATCTATGTTTGCTATAGCGAAGAACCCTGGGACACGCACCCAGGGGTGTTCACGCTGATCATTTTGTTTCTTCAAAGACCATTTTGTCAAGGTTCAAGTAGTCACCGTCTACGACCAGTTTCAGCAGATGTTGACCGGCATCAAGTTTCGCTGTTCTCTTCACCACTCGCCAGTTTTGAAATCCTTCTGTATTGGGGATCGATACAATCCCCGTCTTGTCTACACCATCACATTCCAGATGCAACTTCCCACTGTCGTACGATGAAGCAACGTAGAATGAAACCTCGTACGATGTCGATTGGCTGACATTGACTCTGTATACCATCCATTCGCCGGCATGGGTCCAACCCACATTGTAACCTCCGGCAGTGCATCTTTCGATGTCCACACCCTGGTTGAGGCGATATTGCCCGCCTTCATTGATATCGTCTGTGTCATAGTGGGCATCACCCGGGCAACCAGTATCGAAGTCTTCAGCTTCAATGGTTCCCGGAATGGTATTCGGTTTGAAAGCTTCCTCCTTCATCTCGCAGACCTCCTCAAGTCTCCAACCGAAAACTTGACCAACTTTCGATTTACGTACTCCCGCCTTGGTTCCTTCGGTAATGGGAGTGATCACGGATAGGCTGATATCGGGGAATTGCTTATTTGAAATATTGAACAATCCGTTGTGCGCATCTTCGATCTTCCAGATTTGGTTCTCTTCCGCTGCAAATGTCGACATTGCCAGGTCGTGACTCGTGATGCTGCACTCGAGGCCTTTTAGGCTATTTGCCCGGTTCAGAATTCTGTACAGACCCTTCCCTTCAGATTCCAGCTTCCATTGGTTTGCACTGTCCTTCCGTTTGCCGGAGAGTGTCAAATCTGAGCCAAGCACCAGACTGCGTGTGATATCGCCTGGCACGATGTAGTAATGCGGGGCGCAACTAAGGTCAGCATAGGTATCGAGTCTGGGAATTTTGCCATCGAAGCGAAGCTTCAGAACGTATGCCAGGTCTTCGAAAGAACGTTGCTCGGGCAAACCAACGTGGAGTCCTTCTGTGTCTTGCTTGAAAGTCAACCGCTGGTATTTTCCGACCTTGCCATCGATAAGGTCAACAGATTTCAGGTCCCTGCAGTCAATTCTGTGGGAAGACAGCGATGTGAGCAGGACTTCTTTTTGACCTTTTTCCCAACCGAGCAGAATTGCGTAGAGTGTGGAGTTGTCTTTCGATCTGGTGTAGCGAATATCTTTGGCTGTTCCTTCAGTCGGAGCCGCCATGATTCCATACGCAGCTCCCATTTTTGTAGGGCCTTCTCCGTATTTCTCCCATGCACGCGTTGCATACACAGCCTCACCGTACTTTCCTAACCATGCACCCATGGCAAGCAAAACGTCTTTCTGCTCCTGCGGTATTGTGCCATCAGCTTTTGGAGAAATGTTGAGGAGCAAGTTCCCATTCTTGCTTATTCTGTCGAAAAAGCCATGAAGTATCTGTTTCCTGGAATAGTATCCTATTCCCTCGGTGTAGCACCAGCTTGACGCGCTGATTGCATCATCGGTAAGCCAGTAGTCGTTGGTAATATCGGCGGGACCTCCGCGCTCGTAGTCCAAGACAGCGCACTTGCTGTTCAGGCCATCTTTGTATGTGGCTACCACTTCCTTGTTCCATTCAGCAGCTCTATTGTAGTAGTAAGCCAGGAATTGTAGAAGGACGGGTTCTGAAATAGCCCGAAGGTTGAAATCCTGCCAAACGATGTCGGGTCTATAGTTATCGATAATCTCCTCAAGCTTGCCTAACCAAAAGGCTTCGTTTTTTTCTTTTCCCTGCTGGCCGTAAAGCATGTGAAGTTTTGGATCATTGGTTTGAGGCACTGTGGAATAGTATCCGGTAATGTTGTAAGCGTGATGCATAGAAAGGAATACTCTCATATCTTTCTTGCGAATGGCATCCGTCAACAAACCCACCAAATCAAGTTTCGGACCCATATCTTTTGCATTCCAGGGATTGATCTTGCTTGCCCACATCGAAAAGCCGTCGTGATGCTCAGCCACCGGGCCGGCAAATCTGGCTCCTGCTTCGGCAAAGAGCTGCGCCCATTCTTCAGGGTCGAATTTGCCTCCTTCTGACTTGAGTCTAGGTGCAAACTGTACAAAACCACCTTGTCTGTCCTTTGCTCCTGTTATGAAGTTGCTGTATGGCCACTCAGACACGTCGCCATATGTCTCAGTATGGTGCTTGTACTCTGGAGACCCCCCTATGTACATACTGCGAGGATACCATTCGTTTGAAAATGCCGGGACAGAGTACACTCCCCAGTGGAAATAGATGCCAAGCTTGGCATCTTTGAACCACTCGGGGACCGGGTTCGACTTCTCCAATGAGGAAAAACTAGGTCGAAAACTTGGCTTTTGAGCTTGACCAAAGATGCTGACGGTCAGTCCTGCAATACACAGCAATAGGAGAACTGCTGATGTGCATTTCATGGCTGCTTGCCTGTCTGAAGATCAACAATTCTAGCTACGGGCATCACTCCGATGCCCCGCTTATCACACTCGCGTACAAAATGCCGTAGTCTTGCCGGGAGAGCATCTTTGGCCTCCGTATACACTGCATACGGAACAAAAACACGCACCTGATGGAGATTGAGACTCTTCGCCAAGTCAAGATCCCACTTGTCTTTCCACTCGTTATCTCTCCTTCCATTACTGCAGACATCGACTCGTCAAAAATCTATGACAGCCTCCTTCCCCGAATACCCGATCGTCTTGTCGAGCATCGAAGACGCTTCAACACCTGTTCCTTTGTTTCCTCTGACTAAGACAATTCCGAACGTGTGTGTGTTTGGCTTCCCCGGGTAGGATCCTTTGCGTGCACCAATAGTCAACCTTTTTCGCGCGTCGTTCCATTTGAAGGTGATCAGAGAATAGAGTCCCTTCTCATAGTCATAGTTGTTGTTTTCATCCTCGTAGAGCGTGAACACGCCGTCAGCTCCGGGATAGATTCTTATTTCAATGGGGTCGTTCTTTTCCGTGGAGTATTGAATGAATGGCCCCATCGGAATGATGGATCCTGCCTTGACCAATAGCGGAATCTTGTCCAGAGGAGCAGCGACTCTTGTCGTGTGGGCTCCAGCAAAGCGTTTGCCGGTCCAGAAATCATACCAGCCAGCACACACTGGCAAGTACACATCCCACTCAGCTATGTTTGGTTCAGTAACCGGAGCAACCAGAAGCGCCTTCCCGAACATGAATTCATAAGGATGACTTAAAGCAGAAGTGTCTCCACAAAAGTCCATGACCAACGGCCGCATGATGGTCGACCCTTTGCTTGTAATCTGCCACGCCTCGGAATAGATATATGGAAGGAGACGATATCGGAGGTCAAGCATCTTCCGCATGTTCTCTTCAACCCTCTGTCCATACTTCCAGGGCTCGGTTTCAGATTGATAGCCATGAATGCGAAAGATGGGATTGAAAGCACCCCACTGGTACCACCGGGTGAGGAGCTCATGGTAGTTTGTGTCGGCGTATTGCGATTGGCCGGGTCGGAAAAAGCCGCCGATGTCGGTCGTCCAATATGGCAAACCGGTAATTGTATAGTTCAGTCCGGCCATAATCTGCCGTCGGTACGAGTCCCACGTTCCCCCAACATCGCCCGACCAGTTGATCGTCCCATACCTCTGTTGCCCGAGAAAAGCCGATCGAGTAAGGATACAAACACGTTTATCGGATGTCGCCTTGCGCTGACCTTCGTACACGGCTTGACTGACGAACAAAGGATAGGTAAGGCGATACAAGTCACCGACACCGAGATAATTTCTCCTGCCTGACAACCCATCGTTCTCAGGTTCCGTCGCATCCATCCACCATGAATCGACACCGTGGACGAAGAGATTCTCGTTCAGGGCATTCCAATGATACTCACGAGCCACCGGGTTCAACATATCAAGCCAAGGGCTCTCAGGGAGAAAGAGGTTCTTCGCGACGTAGCCTTTGCCGATGTCAGAGTTTTTGTCCACATTCTCCCAGACCGAAATAGAGAGATGCGCATGCAAATCGTGGAGCGTCTTGATGAATCCCGTCGGATCGGGATAGTTCGCTTCATCGAACTTCATGACGCCCCAACCGTACTTCCCCCAGTATTGCCAGTCCTGCACAATAACATCCATGGGAAAGTGTCGTTTCCGAAATTCCTCCACGGTTTCCACAAGATTCGCACTTGACGTATAGCGTTCACGGCATTGCCAGAAGCCATAGGCCCAACGGGGCAGCATCGGGACATTGCCGGAGAGGTTCCTGTACGTGGCGATCACGCTGTCGGCCGAAGGCCCATAGAACACGACGTAGTCGAGCAGCTTCGCATTGGGAGAACGGAATGTGGTACGGTCCTCATCTCGTTTCCAGGCCAGTGTTGGTTTGTTGGTTGCCCGGCAGACCAATTGTACCGTGTGTGTTCCGGCATTGAGGTGTACGCGTGCACAGGCAGTCGGCGGCAACCAGAAATTGGTTATGTCGAGGCACGGCTTGCCATCGAGAACAACAAGCTGACGATTGTCCATGTTGCCCACGTCGAGAAAAATGGCATAGCCGCCATCCTCCTCAACACTGAACTCACCCTTATACAGTGCCTGCTTTGGGGATACCTTCTGTGTACCCGATGTTGTGGTGACTTCAGCCACCTTATCATCCCGGGACGATGATTGATTTACTCTTTCGAGGGGAACGACATTGTCGGCAGGATTGAAATCCGTGAGTCCGTACTGGTGCCAAAGCAGTCCATACCCTTTGCTGGAGTACACGAAGGGAACTGCTATTTGGGAGTTCACCTGGATCAGGCGACGCGTCACACCTTTCAGGTTGTAGTGCCCGTCCTGGAATTGCCCCAGTCCAAAGAGACTCTCATCCGATGGAGATTCGAAGGCCAACTCCGCTTTGTAGCACCGTTCACTCATAATAGTATCGGGCAGCAGTTTCCGGGTTCCTCCTTTTTCACCAAGGAACATATTCCCCGCACTATCCTCAAACCATAGTTTGCCGTCCTGTTTGTCAAGAACAACACCCATGTGTTTGAGTCGTACCTCGAGTCGTAAAGGCAAATCGGAGATCGCAAACCCGGGAGTTCGAGCGCCTGAAGACAGGATAAGCTCAGGCATCCGTGCGTCACCATCTTTGAAGAACTTGATCCTGACAGCATTGTCAGTCAAAGGACAAATGCTGAGTGTTCCGTCCGGCAGAGTGATGTTCACTCTATCAGAGAGCTGTTCATACCCTCGTACGGTTTGTCCCAAACAAAGCGACGGAAGCAGGATAATTGCCAAACAGAAAATATATTTCATTGTTTTTCTACCTGTTCATAGATGGTCTCACCATTGCTTGAATCACAACCTGTGCCGACTGGAGACCTTCGGAGGTCGCGGAAAGGTAGTAGGACATTTGATAGTTGACGCCAAACACATGAGCCACGACGCGTCATTGTATTCCGGTCGTTCAGCGCCTGTCATTTCACCGCGCAGAATCGCCAGGTCGAATCACACGATTGGACTTGTCTCGGTACCCCTGCGGCCGCACATTCACAGATCATAAGTCCCACAAGAAGCGCACGCGCCGCACGTTCATTGTGATTTCCTTCGAAGAGATTCTGGATTCTCTTTAGCCCCGGCAATGATGGTGACATGTGCGTCAGGCAATCCCGGCGAGCTTGTCGTGAGGTTGATGCTGCCTGCGCGTTTCGTGCTTCTGATGACGACAAGCGCACGACCATGCCACGCTCTGCGCATTGTGCCGACATATTGATCAACGTCCTTGGTATCGGCATTCCCCACTCCGACAATAGTCCCCGGACCGCTGATGCTGAATTGCATGCGATTCTGTGCATTCGGTTGCAGCGTTCCATCCTTGTCGTTGACTTCAATTCCAACAAACGACAGGTCTTGTCCATCTGCAGAGATTGTTCGTCGGTCCGGGCGAAGGGATATCCTGGAAGCACGCCCAGCCGATCGCAGGACGGTTCGTTCCGCTTCTTTGTTGTCTTGCACACCAACCGCCTCCAACTTGCCGGGAGCGTACGGCACATGAAATGTCGCTTTGAACTCCTGTTCTTCTGCTGTCGCTTGTTCGCCTACGAGTTCCCTATTCAGGTACAGTCGGACTTTGGGGTACTTTGAATACACCTCTACCTGGAGAACCTTTCCTTCGTACCCCGGCCAGGTCCAACTTTCCCATGTTGGCCAAACGGACCAAAGAGTCTCCTTGATTTCCAGCGGTTCCGGATTGGGTTCTCGAACAGCCATGTAGAGTTTTTCCGTGTTGTTGTTCAGCATGTTCCGATAATGGGAGACTGGTCTTCTCCATCCGATCAGATCAATATCACCGCACGATGCAGCGTGCCAAGGGAACAGATTACTCTCCCAGTGTTCGCCAGGTGCCTCGCCTGTGTAGTACCATCGACCGATGCCGGATTCGCCAAGATAATCAAGCGCCGTCCACACGAAGTCACCAATGATGTAGTTGTGGCTGTATACCATTTTCCAACTCGAGAAGGCATCTCTCGGATATGACTCCGTTTGAACGATAATGCGGCCAGGAACCCGCTCATGATCAGTCGGAGCCCGATTGAGTTGATAGTTATATCCGCCGATGTCATGGACTGCAAAAAGCGAATCGAACATTTCCCACTCTTTGTCCCAGGTGGTCATCGCAGAGGTGACCGGACGTGTTGGATCATGTTCGCGGACACATTGTGCAAGCGATCTTGCCGTTTCAATAGCATCCGGTTTCTTCCGTTCGATGATTTCGTTGCCAGTACTCCAGAGAACAATCGATGGATGGTTTCGGTCACGTAACACCATCGCTTCTATGTCCCGTTGCCACCACTCATCAAAAGAGAGAGCGTAATCGAAGGGTGTTTTGCTTTCTCTCCAACCGTCGAATGCTTCGTCGATGACCATCATTCCCAATCTGTCGCACGCTTCCAGGAACGCCGTTGACGGCGGATTATGCGCAGTGCGAATCGCATTGAACCCAGCCGACTTGAGCAATTCAATCCGGCGTTCCTCGGCACGATCAAACGCAGCGGCACCCAGACAACCATTGTCGTGGTGGACGCACCCTCCATTCAGCTTCACGGTCTTTCCATTGAGCTGAAATCCATTGTCCACAGAGAAAGCTATTGAACGTACTCCAAAGGTGGTATAAGTCTCGTCGATGAGACTACCGTCCTTCATCACTCGTACGTTCGCTTGATAGAGATGAGGCGTTTCCGGTGTCCATAACGCCGGCGTCGTCATGAGAATGGTTTGGTTGAGTTCCTTTTCGCTTTTTGCCCGCAATTCTACTCGTATCTGATTCTCCCCTACCTTGTCTGCACGTGCTCCCAGAAGCTGAGTCTCAAGAATCACGCTTTGCGATGAGTCCGTTTCATTCGCCAGCAGCGTCGTAATCTGAACGGTTGCATTGTCAGTCGACTCCTCACGCGTTGTGATTCCTACTCCCCAAGTGGCAATATGCACGGGGTCGGTAACGACCAACCAGACATGCCGATAGATGCCGGAACCACTGTACCAGCGACAGTTCATTTGATGTGAGTTGTCTACCCGCACGGCGAGGACATTCTCTCTGTTGAAGTCCAGGTAAGGCGAGAGGTCATAACGAAACGTGGTATACCCATACGGATGCACACCGAGAGATTTCCCATTGAGGAAAACCTCTGAACTCATATACACCCCTTCAAAACAGATTGATACGCATTTGCCTTGCCACGACGGAGGAGCCCCGAATGTCTTTCGGTACCATCCCACACCCGCAGGGAAGAAGCCTCCGCCACCACCAGTCGGATTGTTCGGACTAAGCCTACCTTCGATACTCCAGTCATGCGGCAAGTCCAGTGTTCGCCACTTCTTGTCGTCACAGTCGTTGGCACTGGCTGACGGTTGATCTCCCAGAAAGAACTTCCAGTTGTCATCGAAGAGTCTCGACCGTTGGACAATATCCTGGCCTTTGCTGCACACGACGAAGCTCAGGAGGAATACTACCGCTAGCGTCGGTTGTGTGAAAAATTGTAGCATGCTCTGGTCATGTTTTGTGAGCGACTCGGGGCTCTGGGCCGAAGACCGGCTTTCCGCCTATGGTTGAATGACAACTTTCTTCCCATCGTACACAACGACTTTGTCATACTTTTCAACGGAACCCATCCCGACACCTTTGTTCTTCGAAACCCATACGATGTTGAATTTCCTCTGATTGAGCATTCCAGGGAAGGAACCGGTCCTCTCGCTGATTGTCAGAGCTTTCTTCGCATCGTCCCAGGAAAAGGCAATTGTGGAGAAGGCTCCCTTCTCATAGTCGTAGTTGTCCTTTTCATCTTCGTACAGCGTGAACTCGCCATCAGCTCCCGGATACACGCGTACTTCCAGACTCTCCCACTGCTTTTCGCCGGCATACTGCACCTTGGGTCCGAGGGAAATCACCGAACCTGCTCTTACGTACAATGGTATCATGTCTATCGGGGTGACCTTGTTGACAGTGTGCCCGCCGTCATGCTTTTCGCCTGTCCAGAAATCATACCAGCCGGTACCTGCAGGCAGATAGACGTGCGTTGTTTTGACATTTCCGAAATTTGCGATCCGGGAGGTATCTTTTCCGCTTACAACCGTATCCACATACAAGGGTTGTGTCACCGGACACACCAGAAGCGACTTGCCGAACATGTATTCGTTGTCGGTATCCAGCGCATTTCGATCCTTCACGAAATCCATCATGAGCGCGCGCATCATGGTGGATTGATGGGCAGTAACATCCCAGGAGGCCGAATAAATATAGGGCAGCAATGAATAACGCAGGGTTATCGCTTTCTCGATCGCATCGTAGATCTTCTCGCCTTTCTTGCCAAATTGATAGATCTCACGGGGAGCATCAGTACCATGGGAGCGCATCATCGGGCAGAATCCGCCGAACTGAATCCAGCGCACATACAGTTCGCGGTAGTTGGGATCGCTCAGTCCTTGGGGAAAATTCCAGAGGAAGAATCCGCCGATATCGGAGTTCCAGTACGGTACTCCGCTGAGCGAGAAGTTGAGCCCGGCAGAAATTTGAGCTCGTAGCGCACCCCATGATGCAACGACATCTCCCGACCAGGTATTCGACCCATAGCGTTGTTGTCCCGCAAACGCTGAACGCGTGAGAATGAATACCCGTTTGTCGGAGGAGGCCGAACGCTGATGATCGTAGACGCCGCCGACATGCATTAGGGGAAACGCGTTTCGCACCTTGCGGAACGAGCCCAGGTATGTCTTGTTGTCGAAATCGGCGGGCTTGAAGTCCATGTGATCCGGCTCCGACGAATCGAGCCACCATCCATCAATGCCCAGCGAGAACAATCCCTTGTTCAGATGCTCCCAAAAAATCGAACGGGCTTCCGGATTGTAGACATCGTACACGCGCACACCCGACGGGAATTTTGGGTCGGGGGGCCACTCGTCCTTTGAACTCATTGGCCATGTTTTGATATCGAACAACATGCCCTTCTTGCTCATGATCTCAAACTGTTTGGTCTTCGGACCGAAGGATGCCCAGACGGAAATGATGATGTGTGCATTTATGGAATGAATGCTGTCGATCATTTTCCTGGGTTCGGGAAACTCAGGGTTCATGAACTCCATGGCATTCCAGTGGAAGTTGTCTCCCCAGTACTGCCAGTCCTGAATGATGCCATCCAGGGGAACGCCCAGTTCACGATATTTCTTGACTACGTCGACAGTCTCAAACTGACTCTTGTATCGCTCTTTGCTTTGCCAATAGCCGTACGTCCAGAGTGGAAACATAGGCACTTGCCCGGTGAGACCGCGCATCAGCGAGATGACCCCATCCGCATTGCCGCCATACATGAAATAGTAGTCAATACAATCGCCTACATCCGATGTGAATGATGTGCCTGCCGAGTCGTCGACAAAGAGCGTCGGAGAGTAATTGTCCCAGAACAGCCCATATCCCTTGACCGACTGGAAGAACGGGACGTAGTCATCGGTATTGCCCTGGATCATGGTGAGGGTCTGGTTCCGTTGGCTCATCTTGCCTTTCTGTTGCTGTCCCAAACCGTAGATCGCCTCGTCTCTCTCTAGGACAAATGACTGGCATACGCTAAAAGTGTTTGTCCCAGCATCGTCGCGTGGTGCAAACATCTCCCCAGGTTCTTTTTCGCGCAACAACGGCACGCCCGATCGTGTCGCAAAGGCAATCTCTCCACTTTTCAAGTTCAGGATCACATGGATTCTCTCGGCTTCCACACGGAGTTCATCGCCGATCTGCCCTGCGTCAAATGGCACCTTGTCCGGGACCTGAACTACCGAGAGACTTCGCTTCGTAGAGAGTGTACCCTCAGGCGATTTCAGCACTCTCACAAGAGACGGACTGTAGAACTGAATCTCCGTGGTGACTGAGTGAATGGTCAACCGTACACCACTGTCGGTCTTCTGATACGGTTGAGCCCTAGCAGCCACGACAATGACCCAGAAAAATGATGCGATGGTCAAGAATGTCCTATTCATGCCTTGAGTCCGTTCTTGAGTAGGGTTGATCTTCCGTTATCCATTTCCTAGAAAGTTGGATAGGAGCAACTATAGATGCATTTCCACCGGTTTTTTCTCCGGCAAGTGCAGGTCGCAGTTGGCCGTGCCCAGCTTAAGCGCCTGGTTAGCGGCCCCTACCGCTTCTCCTCAAGGCGCCCGTATATGTACTGACACGCAGTGTCGGTGCACCTTGAGAGCCGGAACTGCCCACCCGTGATGACGCTCTGGATCTTGTGAAGTGTCACTGGTTCGCCATCGATCACGAAAGCCACCTTCCCGCCAAGGTGCTCGCGTGTCAGTTTCTCCAACTTGCTCGACGCTTCGGACGTCAGTTCCAACCGCAACTCGGGGAAGCCGTTCTCCCCTTTGATCTGCAGCTCTGGGGTCCTGGCCAGAATGAGCGGCACATCGGCTGTTTTCGATAACAGCAGGTACCGGGGCTCGCCACGCTCGGTATCCCGCAGGAACTTGCAGTCGTAGTGCACGACCTGCTGCCCGGGGCTTGCGGCAGGAAGCGCAGCTGCGCTATCTTCCACCGCCAAGACTAGGTAGAAGCCGGTCTGGCGCATGTCGGCCTCTTCGTATCTATCCCCTCTGGCCAGTTGTCGATATAGGGCAGGATCGTACTCTTCCAGACCAGCGATGCTGTACAGATGATTGGCCGAAATCCAGGGCAGCCAGAACCGGTGGCCTCCGACACCGCGCCCGGGCCCACCCGGCCCCATGCGCCAACCCTCTTGTTGCCATCCGATGCCTTTCATGTCGTACTGGCGTCCCGGAAGAGCGACCATGGATTTGGTGTCGTGCAACAGTACCCGTGCGACATCGAGGTAATGCTGGTCCTTTGTGTAGCTATACAGCTTCGCATACGAGGGCACGGCCCAATCCAGGTACTCATCCACGCTGCCTGCAACGCGGGTCGTTATTCCCTGAACTCCGACGGTCGGCACGCCTTTCTTCCAGTGGAGATGCGCGTCCTCCGCATCGAGCGGCATCGGCAGGTTCCAGATCCAGATCCAGCTTTCGGCGAAGTCCGCTGCCGCTTTTGCACGTTCCAACCATTTGATCTCCTTGATTGAGTCATAGAGACTCAGATAGGCCTCCATGCTCAGCATTCCGGCTTCTTTGTCGGTGATGTTCGGATTGTCGCTGGCCCCGCCGACGAAGAGCCCTCGGGTTCCCCAGTTCGCCCAAACGTATTCTGCTGCACGGACGGCCGCCTGCCGATACTTGGGATCGCCCGTCTCCTCGGTCATCATGACGAGCAGTGGCACGGGACAGTAGCTCGTCGTTCCTGTCGACTCCGCGACCTCGCTGCTCCCGGGTTTCCATCGTCGAGGAAAAGATCCATCCTCCCTTTGCTGCACGATCAGCCAGTCGACATACGACTTGACCCAGCTGAACCATTCTGGATGCTGGCGACCGAGGGCGTGCTCACGTCGATACGTCCGCATCAGCACGCGCATGTCTTCGGTTGCGTTCCGCAGCCAGGGGGCGAGCCAAATGTGGTCCCAAGGCTTTCCAGTGGCAAGATCGTAGCCTGTCGCCTGAAGCGGCACTGTTGGAAGGGCCTGGATCATGGATGAAATAATCGCCAGCCCGATCCTGCGCATGTTCTGCCCACGGCCGGTACTGTCATGATCGCCTTCGCGCAACAACTGGTCCGCACACTCGATGTTTTTGCTTACGAAGCCCATCGCTGCCATCGTCCAATTCCACTGCGGGTGGTTCGTATCAAATGTCGCAACCGCAAATGGAATGGCGGTGCGCCCGTCAATAGTGGCGGCCTGCGCGGCTAGGTGGTCCGTCAGAACGCGACGGATCTGCTCGACGTCGATAGTGGTGATCGCGGGTTTCAACGTGCTCCACGCCCATCGCCAGGTGTTTCGAGTGACGTCTCGAAACGACTCGTTGAGACCGAATCGAACATCCACCTCGTAACTGTGGGCGACTCCATCAGAGATCGGATGGAAGCGTCGGATCCATCGTGGTTGCATCGGTGCGTTGGGACCGAAGGCGTACATACTCATTGTCCCGGGAAAGTGGAAACCGAACTCGATTGGACTCTCGTCTGCCTGCCACGCCCCGAATGCGCCGAATTGAAATCTCCCATCGATCATCACATCGCTCGAAAGCTTCGTCTCTTCGACGGTCGATTCGCCTCGCGGTGAAGGATCCAGTAGAGCCACCGAGGAGCCGTTGCTGAAAGAGAGCGCAAACAAGGGAGCCGGGAGAATATCTTCGCGCATGAGGAATCGCCGCGCGGCGTAGTTCATTGTTCCGCCGGGAGAGCGGTCGCCATTGTACGCAACGTCACCGTACAACGCACCTGGAGCCAGGCAATTTACGTCAACCCAGCGCACGGAAGGATCGACCGCAAGCACGACAGACGAATTGAAACCACCTGGAGCATTCCCCACCACATCCACCGTCCGCCGCACCGAAACCACCGCTCCGGCCACGCTCCACTGGTCGTTCACACGAAACACAACATTGTCGCCGTATGCGATTTCGGCGCGTGCATCGAAACCCGAGGCTGACTGCTGAACTGCTGTGTATCCGGCTGCAAGCTCGCGGATATCCTCTTCGGTCCGAAAGACCTCGATCTGTGCAGGCTTCAGTTGCGCCATTCGGGGAGCGATGCCATCAGACATTTGGATACCCCACTCCCCTCCTGCAGCACGGACGAACGAGACCGTTGCCCCGGTCTGCAATCTTCCAAGTTCCACCCGATCGCCTTGTTGCGCGAAGACCGCCGAGGCTGTCAGACATAACTCAAGTATCACGCATTTGCCCAACATCCAGTATTCCTGCTCTATCAAGTTGAAGTCTATTGAACCATGATCCTTGTCTGCTTCAAGTCTTTTGTATCGGAACTGTTCCCGTACCACACCTCGTAGTCGCCCGCAGTCAGAGACATCTTGCCGCTGCCCCTGTCGTAAAACTCAAACGCGGTATGAGGAAGGTTGACAGTTGCCTGTCGGGTCTTGCCGGCAGCAACGTCGACCCGCTGAAAGCCCCGCAAGGTTTTCAACGGCCCGTCGGCGTCGTTCACCTTGCGGACATACACCTGAACGATTTCCGTGCCGTTGCGTTTGCCCGTATTTGTTACAGGTATTGTAAGCTGAACGCTTTCGTCTTTCTTGATCGCAGTTTTGCTGATTGTGGCGTTGCCGATCGAGAAGGTCGTATAGCTCAACCCGAATCCAAACGGAAAAAGGGGATCGGACATGAATCGGTACGTTCGCCCTATCATGGAATAATTCTCGAAATCGGGCAACTGCTGCATGTTCTTGTAGAAAGTGATGGGCAACTTCCCCGATGGGTTATAGTCGCCAAAGAGCACGTCTGCGATTGCCTGACCGCCGGATTCTCCGGCATACCAGGCCTGAAGAATGGCATCGCAACTTTCCGTTTCCGGCACCAATCCGATCGCCGAGCCCGAGCAATTGATGAAGACGACCTTCTTTCCGGCCTGTTTGAGCGCTTTGAGGCAATTGCGCTGCACTTCCGGAAGTTCAATGTCGGTACGGTCGCCCCCCTTGAAACCAGGCAGCTGGATTGGCATTTCTTCCCCTTCCAATTGGGCAGAGATGCCGCCCGCAAACACAACCACATCAACACCTTTCAGCTTCTCGATCAGGGCATCGTACTGGACAGGCACTTCCTTACCAAAATTCATGCTAAGACTGGCCGTCCAGTTTTCGATCTGTCTGAAATGGGCTTCGATCTTGTATTCTTTCCCTTTTTCAACTTTGTATGCAACACGCTTCGGAAGCGGTCTCCACATATAGATTCTGGTGAGCGTGTCACCATTCACGGTCAGCACAAATCCTCCACAGGCCTCCAGTTTGAATGCGATTTCACCCGATTGCGAAGGTTTGAAGATCGTCTCGTATTTGGCGGAGAAATTCTCCAGATGAACGCCCGTGCTGAATTCATGCTGTCCGAACGTGGTGAGCTTGATCGGATGAACGATCTGTTCGGTGACGGCAATTTCGCCCTTGGATTCACGGTTGTTCCAATACGTCGCCTTAATACCTGGCTTGCCTTCAATGGAACATTCACCAATCGCGCTGACAGTGACCATATTATCCGCTAAGTCACACCCTTTGTCGTAGACAATCTTGGTGGTAGGGAGTTTGGTTTCTATGCCTTCGAGAATGGTAATGGTCTTGAAGGGTGTGCCATTGTAGTTCCCCCACATCAGAGCCTGATCGTCAGCGTTTGCTCCTATGACTGCGATTCTATTCACCGACTTGGACAGAGGTAGGATTTTGTTCTTGTTGTGCAGGAGGGTCATTGACTCACGGGCCATCTCGAGAGCCAGTTTCTTGTGTTCCTCACAATTGACCACCGACAAGGGGATCTTCGACCAGGGAACCAAAGCGTCATCGTCCATCTCTCCGAGATCCAAACGACCAGCCAACACACGCAACAGATGCCTGTCAATTTCCTGTTGAGTAATCAGGCCCCGCGTGACGGCATTAGGCAATTCCTTAAACGCATAGTCATATCCACACTCGACATCGGTTCCCGCCAATACACCTTTGGCAGCGGCATGGGTCGCATCGGACGAGACCTTGTGGCTCTGATAGAAATCGGATATTGCACCACAATCGGAAACAACCAGGTACCTGAAGCCCCAGTCGTCGCGGAGGATACTCTGTAGCAAGCGTGTACTGCCACAGCAAGGCTCATCGTCCAAACGCTGATATGCACACATGATCTCACGGACATCAGCCTCCTTGACCAGCGATTTGAATGCAGGAAGATAGGTCTCGTACAAATCACGTGGATCCACATTGTTGAGGTTCAGCGTATGGCGGCTCGACTCCGGACCCGAATGCACAGCATAGTGCTTGCCACAAGCGAGAAGTTTCCGGTATTTGGCGTCGGAAGGACCCTGGAGTCCCTTCACAACAGAAACGCCCATGCGCGATGTCAGATAGGGATCTTCACCGTAGGTCTCCTGACCTCTTCCCCAACGCGGATCACGGAAAATATTCACATTGGGCGTCCACACTGATAGGCTCAAGAAACGTTTGTTCTCTTGTCCTCTTCGTCTTGCCTCGTTGTACTTGGCGCGAGTTTCGTCCGAAACAGCGTTGAAAATACGATACACCAGTGCGTCGTCGAACGAGGCAGCCATGCCAATCGGTTCCGGGAACACAGTAACACTATCGGTATTGGCAAGACCGTGAAGCGCTTCGCTCCACCAATTGAACTTCTTAATGTCCAGGCGCGCAATGGCATCTGATTCATCGCACATCAAGGCCGCTTTTTCACTTAGTGTTAAACGGGCCACCAGGTCTTTGGCCCGCTCTTCGGAACTCAAGCTGGGGTTTTGATATGGCAGTGTCTGTGCCCACAAGCCCGTGGAGACTGAAACGCTCAAGACAAACAATAGTACCCTCTTCATAGTACACCTATTGATGAATTTTTCGGGGTTGATTTCGGTCCGTTGTTTGAAGGTGCGCGTCCGGCGACGCTTGCCATTGATGCTGGGGTATCATTCCTGGCGTCTTGGCAGCGGTCAGAGCATCCCTCGCATCGATGCCTTCACTTGGTTTCACATACCCTCAGCAACCTGGCACCATGGTTCCTCACATCCAGGGATATCACATCCTTGAATTTGCCGATATCCTTCTTTGCCCAGAGGTCACGAACGTCGCATGTCCCCTCCAATCCAAGTTTTTCTGGCTTCAACGATATCCTGACTGAATCCCCCGGGGGAGACTGTTTTCTCGTCATGGTCACTACTCCCGATAACCGCCAGATATGCGGTCCATTTTTCCTGACCCGCCGGCATCTGCCGGCGATAGTGCATCATCGTTGCTACGTACAGAGTTGGTGCAACTGATCCAGTGAGCTTCTACTCGATTGCCAAAGGAATCAACTATTCGAAGCGAATCCAGTCTACTTCAACTTTGCCGCCATTGCTGAGCACCACAATTAGGTTGTGAATTCCCGGGCGAAATCCTGTTACCGGTGAGTTGATGACGCCCCATCCGTTGCCTCTGGGAATCTCCACCCGGGCTGCCAGGGGGCCATCAACTTCGTCAAGCCGCACCTCCAGAGTACCCCCCGTTTCCGATGAGGCCCGTGCGCGGACGATACCGAATTTGTGGTTTCCGAAATCGACACTGTTGCACTGCATCCATGCATGTGCGGTATCGAGGATGGCTTTCCAGCCTTCAAATCTCTCGAGTGTGTCGAGAAAGTCTATTGACGCGCCGTAAACACTCTTGCGGCTGTATCTGTCGATCTGAATGTTCTTCGAAGCATCTGTCAACCCGACACCACGCAGTGTGGGAACGACTTTCCTAATTGTGCCATCGTCGTTGAAGAACAGACTATCAACTCTTACGGATCTGTTCTTGTCAAAATGCGGAGAGAGATCATTATGATGGTAGAAGAGGTACCATTGATTCCTGAACTCGATAATCGAGTGTTGATTGGTCCAGCAGCCCGTCGGGGATTCATCCATTATCACTCCGGCGATCTTGAAGGGCCCCATGGGATTGTCAGCAACCGCGTATTCGAGTCTTTCTGTGCTGTCCTGTACATGCGGATAGGTCATGTAGTAGATGCCCTTCCGCTCAGACAGATATGGACCTTCCTTGAGGCCCTTTTCGGGCAGACCCTGGATTACCTGCGGATCACCATCAATTTCCAGCATATTCTCCTTCAACTTCGCGGCATAGATGTTTCTCGCTGCCCAATACAAATACACCTGCCCATCCTTGTCGATGAACGGATTGGGGTCGATTCCATGAACATTCTTCATGGGCTCCGCCTGCGCAACAAATGGTCCGTAGGGTCTGTCTGAGACAGCAACGCCAACGCGGAAACCTCTTCCATAAGAAGTATCCTTCGCCGGGGCCGGGAAGTAGAAGAAATACTTGCCGTTTCTCCAGACAGCATCCGGAGCCCACAGGCTGTAGGCTTTGGGATGCGCCCAGGGGATTTTCTCCTGGCTGAGAATAACGCCATGGTCAGTCCAGTCGACTAAATCGACGGAGGAGAAGACATGATAGTCCTCCATACAGAACCAGCCGACACGGCCCCACCCTTCGGCAGCAAGAATGTCATGCGAAGGATAGAGATAAACTCTGCCTTCAAATACCCGTGCAGAGGGATCTGCTGTGAACTGATCCGTGATGATCGGATTCTGGCCGAACACGGTCCCTGTGACAGCTGCTGTCAGAACAACGAGTCTGAACGGCCAATGACGACAGTCTCCCATAACCGTTGCCCCATCACATTGCCCAGTAGTGCTGTCGCTTTTCCATCTACTCCGAAACAAAGGTGTATTCAACTCCCGGTGCGGCTTCGATATCATACAAGAAGGTATTCCTCACCTTCACCGTTTCGCTCCCGGCCTTCGGGGAAATCACTGGCCTCTTCGCTGGAGGCACCTGGTAGAAAGCATTGCTGTTCTCCCCTTTCGCCGAACGAAGCGCCACGTTACCTTCAGCTTTCAGGGGCGAGTATGAACGTAGACGGCAATTACCTCCAAGGACCGATTTGACTACCAGCCGGGCAATCTTTCCGTTTTTCCATTCCATCGTTTCGATTTCAAATCCGCCGCGGGCACGAAGGCCGTTGACACTTCCCTCCTTCCAGACATCCGGCAATGCAGGGAGCACGAAGATTGCACCGTCGTTGCTTTGCATGAGCATTTCAGCGACGCCGGCAGTGAAGCCGAAATTCCCGTCAATTTGAAATGGAGGATGAGCATCAAACATGTTCGGATAGGTACCGCCGCCAGCAGAATAGTCGATGTGCTCGTAATCCAGTTCTTCAACCAGTTTCACTTGGTCTTTGATGAGCGCATATGCATGATTGCCGTCCAGGAACCGGGCCCACAAATTGATCTTCCAGTTCATCGACCAGCCGGTTGACGCATCACCCCGGAAGAGCAGCGACGTACGCGCAGCATGGAAAAGCTCAGGTGTCCGGAACGGAGAAATCTGATTCGATGGATAGACCCCGTACAGGTGGGACACATGCCTGTGGTGGTCTTCGGGGTTGTCCCAATCCTCAATCCACTCCTGCAGTTGCCCGCGTTGACCAATCTGCATCGGAGGGAGTCGTTTCAGAGTCTCATCCACTCGAGTGACAAAATCCTCGTCGACATCAAGTATCCTGGCTGCTCGTACCGTCTTTGTGAAAAGATCGAAGAGCAGCTGATTGTCCATTGTCGTACCGGCGGAAATGGACGATTCGCCATGGGATGAGGGGCAATTCTCGGGAGAAACAGACGGACACACTACCAGCCAATCGTGACCGGGGTATGCGACCAGGAAGCTCAGAAAGAATTCAGCCGCACCCTTCATGACCGGGTAAACGGATGCAAGATACTTCTTGTCGCCGTTGTATTCGTATTTTTCCCAGAGATGTTGAGAAAGCCATGCGCCGCCCATTGGCCACATCCCCCAGAAAGAGCCATCTACCGGCCCGTTAATGCGCCAGAGGTCGGTATTGTGATGCAGCACCCAACCATGTACGCCATACATGACTCGTGCAGTCTCTGTTCCCGTTTCGGCAAGTTCCCGTATCATCTGCATCAACGGCTCATTCATCTCACTGAGGTTGGTGACCTCAGACGGCCAGTAGTTCATCTCGGTATTGATGTTGACCGTGTACTTGCTGTCCCACGGCGGATACAGTCGGTTGTTCCACAGCCCCTGTAGTGTTGCGGGTTGGCCGCCCGGCTGGGAACACGAGATGAGAAGATACCGACCGAACTGGAAGTACAGAGCGGCCAATTGCGGATCGTTGCCCTCGGCAAACCGTGCAATGCGCACGTCGGTTGGATTCTGTACAGAATCCGTTGCTCCCAAATCGAGGCGTACCCGGTTGAAATACTTCTGATATGCTGCAATGTGATCGCCCAGTGCCTGCTCGTAGTTCTTCTGCAAAGCAGATTGCAGATAGTGGGCTGCAGCGGCGCCGGCATCCGCACTGATGTCGGCATAGGTCTTGAAGCTGGACGCGAGAGAGACATATATGGTGGCCACATCTGCATTCACTACGGACAGTGCTGTATCGGCGGCCTGTATTACTCCGCCTTGAGCAAGAATCTTCACGACGGCGTGAAATCGCAGCTTGCCCTTTACCGAATCGCAGTCACCTGTGATGCCGGACATGACCAGTTCGTCATGCCCCTTTGTCGAAACAGTGACTGCAGCAGGCCTGCTCATCATCGCGGAAAAGCTGATCGAGCCGGGTCTCTCCGCAGCAATGCGTACAACGATGACCTGGTCGGGAAAGGAAGCAAACGCCTTGCTCTCATAGCGGACTCCGTCAACCTTGTAGCGAGCCGTTGCCACCGCCTTTTCGATATCGAGCTCCCGGTAATACTCGGTATAGCCTTCATGGGCCGGAAATGACAGAGTGAGCTCTCCAACTGTCTGGTACGGCATCCCGCTTGAAGTCCGACTGATGAATTCCTGGTTGACCAGATCCTGCGCCTCTTTGTACCTGCCAGCGAAGACGAGTCTTCTCACTTCCGGCAGTGCCGCTCTGGCATCAGGATTGTCATTGCGATTTGGCTGGCCGCCCCAAACGGTGATTTCGTTCAGCTGAATTGTTTCCCTGCAGGGGTCTCCGTACACCATCGCCCCCAAGCGGCCGTTACCAACCGGCAAAGCTTCGACCCACTGTCTGGCAGGATGGGTATACCAGAGTTTCAGCAAAGAATTACTATGGGCACTTGCACCATTGGCCATCGCAAGACTGAACACGAAGATCAGCAGTCTTCTTTTCACAAGTGCTCCCTTCCTTGGGATGAGATTCGCATGCACAGTGATCGTACGCCGTTCTGATATCATGCTGCCAGAGGGAAGGACTCCTTCACTTGGGCCTGGAGTTGGACTGACCAGGCCCCTGAGTTGACGCCAATGTTGAGTTCGTTTTTGTCTCTACCCAGAACTTGGTGCGGTGCTGCAGGACGAAAGCGTCGCCGGTGACTTCGAATCCTCCAGACAACCGGATATCATCCGATGAGCTTCCGATCATCACTGTAGAGTATCCCGGCTCCACCACGAGGTTCATATCCTTGTCGTAGAACGCGAGGAGCTCCGTTGGCAGCCTGAACTCGACATGTTGCTTTTCGCCGGGGAGCAGATGAACGCGCAGAAATCCCCTCAGCTCTTTGACTGGCCGCGTCACGCTGGCAACAGCATCAGATGTATAGAATTGAACCACTTCGTCAGCCGGAACATTGCCGACGTTGGACACTATACAGCCGATCGCAACAGCTCCTGGTGCAGCAAGGTGCCCGGGAGAAATAGTCAGGCCCGTATACTCGAATTGTGAGTAGCTCAGGCCGAAGCCAAAGGGGAACATCGGTTTACAAGGAGCATCGGTATAGTCGTGCCAGAGATGCGATTTGCCGGCCGACGGCTTATGCGCATAGAATACAGGCACCTGACCCACATGTGCCGGAAACGTCACGGGCAGCTTTCCCCCGGGGGAGACTGCGCCAAACAGGATGTCTGCGATGGCATTGCCTCCCTCCTCGCCTGGCTTCCACGCTTCTACCAAGGCCTGGACTTTCGGAACGATTCGTTCCAGCACAAGCGGCCTACCATCAACCACGACAACGACCATCGGAGTGCCTGTCTCCGCCACGGCAAGGATGAGGTCTTCCTGGACACCGGGCAGCAGCAGCGTGGCGCTGTCCCGTTCTTCCCCAGCCGTACAGTCCTTTATGAATCCAGATTTGCCACCCACGACGGCGATCACAACGTCTGCCTCCCGGGCCGCCTGGATCGCTTCGGTAAATCCGGACTTATCCGATCCTACGACAGAGCAGCCCTTAGCGTAGATTACGCGCGAAGTGGGTGCGACCTGTGCTCTAATACCTTCGAGAACCGTTACGACGGAAACGCTCGGGTTCGGCAAGCCTGCGAGTGATTCGAGCGGGAGATGCTCGTCGAATAGCTTGCGATGTTCAACAATCGATGAATAGCTGTAGTCGCCGATAAGCGCACGCCAGCTGTCACCTGACGGGCCGACGACAGCAATTGTGCCGGCGTCGTTGCGCAGCGGCAGGAAACCTTCTTCATTCTTCAGCAAAACGATGGACTCACGCGCAACTTCCCGCGCAGTTCTGCGATACACGGGCGCATCAAAACTCTCAAGAGTGATGGAATCACCTGGGAACGGATTCTCAAAGAGACCAAGCTGCAATTTCATCCGAAGCACACGTGACACGGCCCGATCCAGGACCATTACGGGGACGTTGCCGCGGTCAATCATTGCACGCAGTTCTTGATTGAAGCAATCGGACAACGGAAGCTCAATATCGATCCCAGCTTCGAGTGAAAGCGCTCCGGCTTCAGCCAGAGATGCGACGACACAGTGATACTCTTTGAGCATTTTAATGGCTTCATAATCCGAAGCGACGACTCCCTCGAAGCCCCACTCATCTCTCAGGACTGCCGTCAGAAGTTGATACGAGGCCGCGCATGGGATTCCATCGATCTCATGGTAGCCATTCATGACCGACATAATTTGCGCAATGCGGACTGCTGCCTCGAAGGGGTACAGATAGACTTCGCGAAGTTCACGCTCAGGTATGCGGGCAGGCGACCAATTCAGTCCGCTTTGCGGGAGTCCATACCCCACAAAGTGCTTGGCTGTTGCCGCCACCCGCCGCTCACCGGGTTTGCCCTGGAGTCCTCGGATGTAGGCGCAGCCGAGAACCGAGATAAGGCACGGATCTTCCCCATACGTCTCTTCTACCCTTCCCCATCTTGGATCCCGGGCGATGTCAAGAACCGGAGCCAGGGCCTGACCAATTCCATTCATTGCCAGCTGATCATGCAGGATGGACGCCATCTTCTCGACCAATGTGGGATTCCATGTAGATGCGACGCCAATAATCTGCGGGAAGATCGTGGCGTCCCTCGTCTGGTACCCCATCAGGCACTCTTCGTGCATAATCGCCGGAATTCCAAGACGCGTGTTTTCCAGCAGGAATCTCTGTGCCTCGCGCACAAAGGTCGCAACCTGAGGCGGATGGAGATCTGTACTGCCTCCAGGTCGCGTGATATGTCCAATCCCATTGTTCAGTAGTCGTTCCGCCTTGTCGCGGGAGAATCGCTCAACGTTCTCCATCACAAGATGGCACCACACCGAGCGAATCTGAGCCATCTTCTCATCGAGTGTCATGCGTCGAAGAAGATCAGCGACGCGGTCATCGATGGTTTTCGAAGAGTCCTTGTAAGGGTCCATTTGAGTTGCAGAGATTCTTTTGCTATCTATGTAAGATTGTGGATTCGTATTCGCCGCTACCTACATCAACAACCGTTGAGCTACGATCCCTCTCCGACTGTATTCCTTCCCATCAACGTGCTTTCGTTTTGAAGGCGTCAGTGCAAAGTTAATCAATTTGTTCAATGAGTCGCAAGCCATCAAGATATGCTCCTTTCCTCCGCGTCATCCAGGTCGCAATAGCCAATAATCCATTGAGGAATCCGAGAGTGAGTGCAAATCAGCACAACTACATGGTCATCACTGGTGGTCATCAATAGCGAATGATCCACGTGGCATTGGCTGCGGACGGGATATTAACGAGGAGCGTTTCCGGCTTAACCAGTGTCAGCCGGTGTTTGATGTCAGCTGCCCTGTTCAGGACAACGAAAAACAACTTGTCGTATATGTTGAAGAGAGAATAGTCCTTTTTGACCGGAAGGCATGAAAGAAGATACAGATCAAGGTGCCGAGGTCCCCCCTATGCGGTCTGAGATGTCACACCACCGCCTGTTTCACGGCCCCGCTGCTGTCTGCCGTACGCGTCACCTTGGCAATATCGATGCTCTTGTAGAGTATGATGATCTGCAGGAGCTCCGCCGGCATCAGCACGAAGAATCCGATGAACGATAACACCACTGTCAGAAACAGACAGCCCGCAATGATCTCGAACAGACCGGCGTATCCGGCGATGCTACCGACGACCGGGCGAAGTCGCCGAAGTGCAACTCCATACACGATCATGATGCCACCGTAGGTGAACGCCTCCGCCCCCAGGATGAATGCGTCTTCCGTCGGTCCGTTGAACGCCGACGCAATATCGTATGCGATGACTACGACATTCCCAATGATCAGCACAAAGGAAGTGATCCTCAGCAGATAGTTCGCAGAGAGCCCTCCCAGTGCGACAAATCCTCGTTGGAAGAGAACAAATGCGACCAACACCGCGACTTTCATCACGACATAGTACGCCTCGCCGACGATCAATCTGCCTTCCTGGAGTCTGATGACATCGGCCGCCCCCTCAAACAAGCCCAGCATGAAATAGAGAATCCCTGAGATCCAGGCAATGGTGATCTGGTTGTAGAGGAGGTCGGTATTATCTGTTTCGAGCAGGAGGAGTTTTCGTAGTGGATTCGCCGGCACACGAGCGCCGGTGTCTTCGTTCTCTGCGATCGTACTGAGATCGTAGTCCAGGGCAGCGAGGATCGTTCTGATGGTGAAAACCCTTGGGGTCACCTCTCCCGTTTCGATCCTCTGGAGTGTCCTGACGCTGATGTTGCATTTCTCGACTAGTTCCTCCTGCGTCAGCCCTTTTCCTTTCCGCAGTTCGAGGATTTTCTTCCCCAATTCCGGCTGTCTCATGAACGGTCCCTTCCTGGAGTTGCCCGCAAAGTAGCTTCCCGGAAGGCCTTTGTCCATCACTTTGTCCCGGATTTTGCCCGTCATTTGCACGTCATTTCGCGTGACCACACAAAAGCCTCTGCCGGCGTTCGCCAACAGAGGCTTCTGGTCTCAGTACAATTGCTCACCCTCGCATCGGAGTCCCTGCTGTAAGCAGCGAGGCCCTATGATTCGGCTTCCTGCAATATGGGATTCCCCACAGGGATAGTCAAGCTGGGGAATGCAATGACATCAGGAAGGCTCTGGAACGACATATCGGCCGAGAATGGAGACGCCCAAGCTCATCGCTTGGGCGCCCGTGCATCTGTTAACCTAACGAAGACTATTTGAGTCTTCGTATACCTCGCTCCGCGAGCAGGACTCGAACTAACACAAAACTCAAAATATGGAGAAATTCGGCACTGTTTGCGTCTCAGAGTTCTCCTTATGAACGGTTTTCACATCTCAAGGGTACAGTTACGGTACAGTGATGAATCGCAGCCCCAGAGAATTCCCGAGACGAAAGAAGATTGACACAAACAAGAGACCGCTCCACACATGAGGCGGCTGTCACGGTTGTTGGCAAACAAATGGCGCGCCAGCTGAAAAACAGCTGTCACGCCATTTCCAAAAACCGTTCCGTTTCACCTCATTGCGTGACAGCCGCCGTGGCTCCCTCCGCGCCCGCGGCATCGTGCGTCCGCAGTGGAACTTAATAGCCCTGATACTGCATCCGCACCATACCGCTTTGCCAAAGCATGCAGAGCAATAACGCCTTCCCCTCGCTTCACTCGCAAAGTGCGCTCGTTCGCTCGGCGTCGGCGTAATTGCAGGCTCATCGGGCAGCGAATGTCGAGAACCTCACTTTTCCCCACCCACCACACACTACGTATGGTTTGCGTCCTCGCTCTGCATTTTGCATTTTACGTTGTGCGCTATTCCATAATCCTAACCACCCTCGATGCACACTGATCTCGCATTACAGGATTTCCCCCAACACGAGGAATCCTGAGTGCCGGCTTCAGACTCAGGAGAAGACGTACTCATCTGTGTTCTGATGGCCAATTTCCGTTTTGCGACAATGCAGGCAGCTTTCACACTTCTCTGTCTGTGACAACTACCGTTTAGAGAATTTTCATAAATGAGCGCTAAAGAAAATGACAGAAAACCGCATTCGCCTAACCCGCCAGGAACTCTACGACAGAGTCTGGTCCACTCCGATCTCTCGTATCGCGAAAGAATTTCGGCTCTCTGATGTCGGAATGTCAAAGATCTGCAAGCGCCACCAGATCCCAAGACCCGGCCTGGGTTACTGGGCACGAATTGCTCATGGCCAGAAGCCAAATCGAGAGCCTCTGCCGCCTGCAAAACCAGGGGATTCAGAGATCATTGAGATCACCGTCGATCTGAGCAAATCAGAGGGTTCAAACGCAGACAAGTTCGAAGACACAAAAGCCGAGCTTGAAAGGATTCGAAACCTACCGCAACCAGTGGTTGACATGTCATCCCGACACCTGAAACATCCTATGATACAAGCACTGCAGAAGATCCGTCGCGAGAAGAAGCCTTCTCAAGAAGGCGAACTCTCAGAGGCCAACCGGAATCTGCCCAACCTCACGGTAGCGGCAGGTAGCTGGGATCGTGCAATCAGGATTCTGGATGCGATATTCACATACGCAGAGAAGATTGGATATGTTATAGCTGTTGAAGAAGAGGAAGGGACATTCATACGTGTTCTGGGGGAGAATATCCAGATCCGTCTGAGGGAGACACTGAAAAGGAAGCCAAGGGTTCCTGCCTCTGGCACATTGGCGTCCTATGAGCCCAAATTCGACTATGTACCAAGCGGAATCTTGTGCTTTTCGATCACAAACCTGTTTTCGAAAGCAGGCGCACAAACCGAATGGTCCGATACCCAGATATCAAGACTCGAGGATCGTCTGGCGGAGATATTCGAAGGACTAGTTGAAGCAGCCGCAAGATTCCGCGTTTGGCATCTTGATCTAGCACAGATGCACAGCCGATATCAGGAGGATGAACGCCTGAGAATCGAGAGGGAAGAGAGAAGCAGGCGGGAAAAAACACAGTTGGAGAAACTCCTCATCGAAGCCAACAGCTGGCACAAGGCAGGGTTGATTCGAGCATACGTCCAGGCAAGGCGTGAGGCCGAGATCAGAAAGAACGGTGAAATCACGCCGGCAAGCGACTCTGCCCGATGGTTTGAGGAAGCATTGGCAATTGCCGATAGAATCGACCCCCTCCTCAACAGGGCGTCACAGGGAGAGGATGAGAAGGACTCAAGCGATTGATTGCCTCCAGAGGCCTTGTCGCGCACCGGCGTGTGTTCTTTGGAGAGGACAGGGGTACTAAACTCCGTCGATCTCGACGGCGTATCAGCATAAGAACAAGAGCTGCCGAACGAGTTCCGTTTGACTCCTTGCACCTTGCCCTTTTTCGTGGGGCGGGGGGATTTGAATCCCCGGCCTCTTGCTCCCGAAGATTGCGGCAATCTCGGAATCCAGCGAAATGAGGCCAGTTTTGCAGATTTGAATTACATGGAGTGCATTGAATTACACAAATCGCCTACAATCTGTCTACAGTGACCAGAGCGAGAACAATCGATTCGCAGGCGCGAGATATATGATCGAGACAACCGCTGCAAGCTGAGCACCAATTATCCCGGATAGAATTTTGAAGGGACAGGTTCCTGTCACTCGACCTCCCATCTGCCACGCAAAAAAAATCAACGATGATCCCTGAAACATTCTCCCTTCACTTCGCCCGGGTCCAGGTCTCTGTCCTCCCAAGGAGAGGGATCAGGATGTACCCCCTCAACTCCATCGTGTTTTCGCTCACCAGCCTGAGCTTGCCGCGGTATTCTCCTCCGCCTTCGGGATCGTACACCCTCCCGTCCACCCAGACGCCATCCCCATCGTACACGAAGCCGTACACCATCTCCATACCCAGAATGGGCCGGCCGCGCAGTCGTTCGTCAGAATTCTGATCGTCAACTGCCGGCCTTCCATTCTTCTCGGGTTCTTTGAGCCAGACAATCTTGCCGAAGTACCTGTCGTCTGTCCTGTAGAGCGCGATACGTGCTTTGGCGTCGGCTGTAAGCCACTCGCCAAGTATCCGATCGCCCTCGAGTGGAGTTTGCTGGCTCCAGGCGGGAGGTGCAGCCGACAAACATCCCGCAACCGCAAGGATGGAAAGAATTGATTGGGCGCACCGAGTCATCTTGATCCTCACACAAGGGAAATGCATTTTGACGAAGAATACAGAATCGGAGAGCCAATCGCAATTCGAGAGTGCGATTCGGTTGCACCCGTCAGAGAATTGGTGCATGTCTGCCGGTAAGGAGGACTTATTCCATCCCTTACGCCGCCTGTCTGTAATAGTTGTGATGTAGCCCACCCAGAACAGGACTCATGCAAACAGCACCCCCTGTCTTGTCCGGTTCACCTGGCTTTGGTATCTGTTGCTCATTCCCCTGATGCGGTCGCTGACCATTGAAGAACAACTTGTCGTGTGTATCGAATTGGACCCGGTTCTTCCTCACTCTCTGCAGCAGGATATCGTTTTCCTTCTTAAGCACCGCGTTTTCAGAGAGGATGATCCTTTTTGACCGAAAGGCACGGAGAAAGAAACGGGGCATGGTGGCGAGGAAGATTATCATATCCACTCTGAAAGTGGGGTATGCTTTCCAGAGCAAAATATTGGCACTCTAAAGTCAGATGGAATAAGACGGCATGTTTAAGACAAAGTAAGCCTCGTCTCCGGTGTGTATATTGTCGTGTCAACGAACAGTATACCACCACCAGAGGGAGGCTTACCATGCACAGCGAATTTACAAAAGTCCAGTTCACCGGTCAACATGTCTACGTCGGGATCGATGTCGCACAGAAAGGTTGGAGGATCTGCATCTATGTTGGTCAGTCGTATCATAAGCGCTTCTCACATGGGCCGGACCCGAAAGTCCTGGTCGAGCACCTGCACCGGAACTTTCCCGGCGCGATCTACCACACTGTTTATGAGGCCGGCTACTGTGGCTTCTGGATCCACCGGGAGCTCACGAGACTGGGAGTCCACTCCATGGTGATCCACCCGGCCGATGTGCCGACCACCGACAAGGAGCGGCACACGAAGACCGATCGTGTAGATGCAGCCAAGCTTGCCTGGGCCTTGGCCAACGGTGGCCTCCGCGCGATCTACGTGCCGGAGCGCGTGGCCGAGGAAGACCGGATGCTCGTCCGCATGTGAGCCACCTTTGTCTGCAAGCAGACCCGTAAGAAGAACCAAATCAAGGCGCACCTTCGCTGCTTCGGCGAGCAGCTGCCTGAGGACATCACGGACCGGTATTGGTCGCGGGCCTACATCCAGTGGCTCGAGTCCCCCCTGCCCACACATGGACCAAGGGCAATCTATCTCCCACTGTGGAGAATGTGACTCCTCGGATTCTAACTGTGCGCACCACCCTTTTCGCACGTCGACAAATCTCCTCTGCTCACTTCATGATCGCACAGAACATCGCACTCAACTCATGATCCATGATGGCAGTTTGCAGCGGATGGAATATTGAAGAGGCACACGGGGGTCTCAGCGAAACCTCATCGTACTCGATGTCACCCATATTTTGCCAAAAGAGCCTGAAACCTCGGATTGCTCCTAAGCGGATCATAGATCGGGTCGAGCCGGAGGATGGGCACGGTGATGTATTTGGGTGCCTGAAGCGACAAAAGAAATTCCAGTTTGTCAAGTGCAGCGTCAAGTTTGCCGACCATGATATAGACCTGGGCCAAGGCTATGACTGGCCATACACCATCAAGGGCATCCGTTGAGAGCGGAAGGAGCTCCACCGTAAGCTGTGCCTCCCGAAGGGCCGCCTCCCTCTGTCCAAGACCAGCGCAGACAATCGCTCGAGCGCGGTGAAGTATCCAGTCATCGGGTCTTTTGGCAATTTGAGGTTCTAAGAACACCCGGGCAGAATCAAATGAGGCAAACGAGCGCACCGAATCCTTCATGAAGCGGTAGATGAGTCCTTTCATTGGGATCATTTCTTCAGCAAAGGTCGGGTATGAGGGTATATCTGCAGGTGAATGATCCAGCCGGTCCAATGCCGATTGATACTTTCGTTCGTAGATATCCAGCAGGGTCAGCATTTGCCAGGCTTGGTACTGTGTTGGGGCTCGCTCAAGCGTGCTCCGGCTCTTCTCTGTGTCACCGCGCCACAGAAGGTACGTGTGAGCCTTGTTCACGTACGCGTGACGCTGGTCAGGCAGAAGAGAAATGGAACGGTCGAAATACCCTTCAGCCTCGGGATATTTGCCGAGTAGCTTAAGCGTGCCACCAATTTCCCTCGCAAGGGCATCCGCTTGCGGCTCGAGTGCGAATGCCTTCTTGAGACCTTCTAGTGCTTGTTCAAATTTACCCTGCCGTCTCCAAATGTAGGCAACATCGGCAAGAACGCCGCTCGCATTCGGGAGTTTCCTTTTGGCAACGTCAAATGCCTGGAGTGCCCGCCCATAGTCCCGGTAGCCGTAGTAGTAGTAATATCCGAGCGCGTGGTATGCCTCCGGCAGGTCCGCTTGGAGTGCAAATGCACGGTCAAGACAGCGCTTGGCCATAGAGAGGCGTTCCTTTGTCCGGTCGTGACCTTGCCAGTAGTACAGTAGATGAGCGTGTGAGAGCGCCGCATAGGCCAAAGCGAAGGTAGTATCAAGCTCAACTGCACGTTCGAACATTTCGATCGCCATCTTGATTTTGGGGCCTTCGATTCCGCCGAGGGACCGACCTCGGAGATATGCCTGATAAGCGTCAAGGTTCTTCGTTGGAACCGCTTCAATAGTGCGTTTCTCACCTTCGCCCAATACGATATTGAGAGAGGTTACTACTCGCATGGCGATATCGGTTTGGACGCTGAAGATATCATCGAGCGTCCGGTCGATGTTATCTGCCCAGAGATGGGTGTCGCCTTTGACCTGGATCAGCTGCGGGGTAATGCGGATCCTCTGGCTGCTCCCGGTCTTCACCCACCGGATGGTCCCTTCAAGGATATAGTCCACGCCGAGCTCTTGGGCAACCAGAGGAAGTGTCTTGGAGCTCTTCTTATACTGCATGGCACTCTGCCGTGAGATCACTCCAAGTGTGCTGATCGAACTCAGCCGTGAGGTAATCTCATCGGTGAGTCCATCAGCGAAGTACTCATCCTCGGCGGAGCCGAGATTCTCAAAGGGAAGGACCGCGATCATCTTCAGCCGAGAGGGTGATCCCTCTTGACGGGAGAGGAGAACATAAGCTACAAGAGCCAGAGCAACCAAGCCAGCGACAGTGCCGTACCAGAAGAGCCTTCTGTTTCTTCGGCGAGCTACGGTTGAACGCTGGGTTAGTGCACCAATCTGTGACGTAAATCTCGAACATGATCGAAGATCAACCAGGACCTCATCCATGTGCTGGTACCGACCACGGGGATTTTTGGAAAGGCATTTCTGCACTACCCGATCCAGCTCCATCGGCACGCCTGTTCTAAGGGCCGTGATGGGCTCAGGCTCGGAGTTGAGGATGGAATACAACAGTGCATTCTCGTACTCCGCCTCGAAGGGTCGCTTTCCCGTGAGCATTTCATAGAGAACGATGCCCAATGACCAAATATCAGTCCGGTGATCTGCCGGGTCTCCTCGCGCCTGCTCCGGGGACATATAAGCCGCGGTACCGAGCGTGGAGCCCGTCTTAGTCAGCATCGTTCTATTACTCAACTTGGCCAAACCGAAGTCCACAATCTTTACCACTCCCTCCGAAGTCACCATCACGTTGGCGGGCTTTATGTCCCTGTGGACGATCTCATGTTCGTGGGCTTTAGCGAGTCCCTGCGCGATCTGCATGGCTATCCCCACGGCCTCCTCGATCTTCAACGGCCCGCGCTCGATCTTCTTTTTGAGCGTCTCGCCTTCGTACAAATCCATGACGATGAACAACTGACCGTCGGGGGTTTCATCGATGTCATGAACATTGCAGATGTTGTTGTGTTGAAGCGAAGAGGCTGCCTGAGCTTCGTGTATGAACCGCTCTTTGGCTTCGGGATCAGTAGTAAGGGCCGGAGGGAGGAACTTGAGGGCGACGGTGCGTTTGAGGCGCGTGTCTTCGGCCTTGTAGACAACGCCCATGCCTCCGCCGCCAAGATGCTCAAGGATTCTGTAGCGGGAAACGAGTTTGCCGATCATGGGAAACCTACACAGGCGTGTACTATCCCGACGGCACAAGGAACCAACGGTACGGCGGAATAATACGGAAGGGGCGCACGATAGTCAAACAGCCGATTTCTACTGGGGCGATTGTCGCACACTGGGATCCGGAAATACGAAGGGATACACTCATACACTCAAAAGCCGCGACACCTTTGCGGCATCGCGGCTCGTCATCCCTCACAGCTGAGGCATGAAACCTTGCTCAGGTTTACAATTTCAAATCACAGCGTGGTCACCCTCACCATTTTCTTGCAGTGAATTCTGCTTTCTTCGTGCGGGATCTTGGCTCGGGGCCTCTTGGTCGCGGGCCAAGCGTCATCCCACACCTAGCGAAAACAGGGCACATTTGACCGATTATTGTGCACCAGGCGCACTAGAAAATACAGCCCATGTACAGTCGCAGATCCAAGACGCCAAATAACCGCGTTTTTCGTCGGGGCGGGGGGATTTGAACCCCCGGCCTTTTGGTCCCGAAGATTGCGGCAATCTCGGAATCGAGCGAAATGAGGGCAGTTTTGCAGATTTGAATTACATGGAGAGCATTGAATTACACAAATCGCCTACAATCTGTCTACAGTGAATTCCGATGGGAGACACTTGACGTTGCTGGTTAAGATGCGGCTGTCCACTTGGGACGGTCACTATCGGCCTTGTAGATGACACCAACCCTACGCCGGAAAGGTCTTCGAGGATCCTTCCTCCTCAGGAAATGTACCGCCCTTCGCTCAAAACAAACCAGCTCACTCGACCCTTCCCTATCAACGAGTCCTTCGCCCACTCTATTCTCACTTTTCGAATCGGTCCCCTGATCATTTGGCTAATGATGGAACTCTGGCTTGGATGGAATTTTGACGAGGGACAGCCCTTCCCAAGGGTACAATTACGGTACAATCGTGTTCCCACAAAAAAATCCCCTTTAGAATCAAGGGGATTTCGCTCCGCGAGCAGGACTCGAACCTGCAACCCTGCGGTTACGGCATGCTCCCATGCTTTCGCATCGGTCCGGACTATCTCATCATCCTATGACTCGTCCTGCGTCGCAGGGGGTTCTTAGGATGCCGGGCGCTCGTGGGGCTTATTGGTGAGAATCCTCATCCCCTAGTCTCTGCACGTTCCCCGCTACACATCTTCTCTTTGCGAGGCTTCGCTCAGGGTTGCCATGTCCCACGACAGTGAGATGTAGGGTTCCCTGAATTCACCCGGTTTTACACTCCCGATTACTCGAGAGCGCTGCTTTTCCTGCATGAACCTGCATATTTCCAAAGATCACGGCTCACACAGAGCTCACAGCCGCATGCTCTACCATTGAGCTATCGCGGAAAACATTTCAATATACCCATCCCCGGAGAAAATGTCAACAACAACAACACGAATCGAAAACCGGCCGGGACCCGGTCCTCAAAGTTTGACCTCGAGCAGTCTCTTCGAACTTGCCCGGAGTTCCGTGAGTCCTGCAAGCAACACGACAATCGCAAGTATGTATGGCACGACATGATTAATCTCGAAGAGCATTCCGGCAATAACCGGAGAAACCGCCATGCTGGCCGACATGATGGACGTCAGAATACCGATCGTCTCCCCACGCCGCAATGGCCCCGCACCTCCGGCTACCTGACTCGTGACAACCACACGCAAAACCGCCTGTCCCGTTCCCAGTCCAAGCAGCCCCACGTAGAAGAGCGGAAGTATCTCAACGGCAATGCAGACAAGCGCAACGACCAGAATCATCAGCATGATCTCCTGCAATCTGGCCTCATCGAACCTCTTCAACCAGAAGCGCTCCAGAAGAAACACCTGATTGACGACAACAACTACACCCACCACCGAAAATGCCATCCCCGCTGCGAAGGAACTGAACCCGAAGACATCTTTCACAAAAAGCGCGAACACGGACTGCCCGATCACGAATGCAACGGCGAATGTCGTCCAGGTCACGTAGAGCGGACGCAATGGTTTGTCACGCCAGGCACGGATTAACGGCGACAACGGATGAAAGTCGATCGCCTTCTCTTTGGAACGGTTGCGATTCGATTCCGGCAAGAAAAGAATCGCGCTCACTGCATTCAACGATGCCAGGATGCCTGCCACCCAGAACGGGAATACGTGCGAGACTTTGCTGAGCACGCCGCCCAAGATTGGCCCGAGGAGAAATCCGATCCCGAAGATAGCGCTCAAAATACCAAGATTTCTGGTCCTCTCCTTTTCATCCCTGGCAATGTCGACCATGTATCCCTGCGCGCTCGTGAAGTTGCCGGCTGCCGCACCATCGATAATGCGTCCCAGGAAGAGCATCCAGACCGATCTCGCGCTAGCGAATACGAACCAGCCGATCGCTGTGCTGATGATGCTCATAATGATCACCGGACGCCGGCCGATGCGATCAGAAAGTGCTCCAAGGAGTGGTGCGCTGATGAATGAGAAAACAGAGAACGACGCGAAGAGCAGCGTGACGACAGTGGGAGAGACCCCGAATTCCGTTGCGTAGAATGGCAGGATCGGAATGACAATCCCGAATCCCACAACGTCGACCAGAACAGTGAAAAATACGATATATGTTTCGCGTCGCATAAGGGGTCACTTCCCTCCCCTGCGATGGTGCAGTTGTACTGCAACCTGACTCAGCGGCACCTCCTCAAGCTCCATCATGACCAAAGCGTGATACAGCAGGTCCGCCACCTCCCACGCAATCTCGTCCTTACTGTGGTTCTTTGCTGCAATGATTACTTCCCCTGCCTCCTCGCCAACCTTTTTCAGGATTCGATCAATCCCACCGTCAAGCATCCTGACGGTATACGACCCCTCCGGGCGGTTCACCCTCCGGCTGTGAATCACACGGGCCACCTCCCCAAGGATCTCGCCCAGGGCGCCCCTATCTGTCTCTTCGACCAGAGACTTCTTCGCATCTCCTCCGATCGGCTCAGGCATCGTGCGATTCAGGTCGAAACAGGAGTATGTTCCGGTGTGGCATGCCACCCCCCTCTGCCGCACACGTATAAGGAGCGCATCTCCGTCACAGTCCTGCCGGATCGCCACTACGGTCTGTGTGTTTCCGGAGGTCTCCCCTTTGTGCCATAATCTTTGCCTGCTCCTACTCCAAAAATACGTCTCGCCTGTTTCCAATGTCCGCTTCAGGCTCTCGCTGTTCATGTAAGCAAGCGTGAGCACCTCCCCGCTCTCTGCATCCTGTACAATCGCAGGAATCAGACCCCGTTCGTCAAATCGCAGCTGGTCGTGATTCATCGTACCGGTACTCCCTTGTTTCTCAGGTATTCTTTGAGTTGTCCGATGCTCATTTCACGTGTATGAAAAAGGGAAGCAGCCAGTACCGCACTGGCTCCACCGGCCGTCAGAGCCTCGGCGAAATGCTCCAGTACCCCCGCACCTCCCGAGGCAATCACCGGAATGGAGACCACCGAGGTCACCGCCCGCAGCAAATCAATATCATACCCCACCTGCGTTCCGTCACGATCCATGCTCGTCAGGAGAATTTCGCCTGCCCCCCGCTGCTCGACTTCCCTGGCCCAGAGAAGTGCATCCCGGCCCGTCGCTTTGCGACCTCCGTAGATGAACACCTCCCACCCCTCCCCCTCCTGCTTCCGACGTGCATCGATCGCCGCGACGACACATTGTGTTCCAAACCGCTCTGCAGCTTCCGTCAGGACCTCCGGCCGCTGTACCGCGGCGGTATTCAAGCTGACCCTGTCCGCCCCTGCATTCAGCAGATGACGAACATCATCCGCAGTACGCACTCCACCACCCACAGTCAAGGGTATGAAAATGCTGTCAGCAACGGACTCGATGACGTGGATAAGCGCTTTGCGTTCTTCATGCGAAGCGGTGATATCGAGAATCACCAGTTCGTCCGCACCTTCATCATTGTAAAACCGGGCGTGGACAGATGGATCGCCCATCTCGCGGATGTCAACGAAATTCACGCCTTTGACGACCTTGCCGTCACGAACGTCAAGACAGGGGAGTATGCGTTTGCGTAACATGGGGTGAGGTGCTTGATTTCAGGTCTAGTTTCCCGCCGGCTCGGGCTCAGGATTACAGGTCAAGGGTTAAGTGTCATATATCAAGGGACACGGGTACGGGGTTACGAGTTAAGGGACGCGATCAGCGTGCGAAGGTCAATCGCTTCTTCGTACAGCGCGCGGCCGATGATGACACCCGTGATGTGCCTCTGGTTCAGGCCGATAATATTCACGACATCCGCCGCGCACGAGATGCCGCCGGAAGCAATGATATCCATGCCAATCGTGCCCAGGTCTTTCAGCGTTTTGAGGTCGGGGCCGGTCATCATGCCGTCACGGGCGACATCCGTCTGCAAAACCTCCCGCACGCCAAGGTCGTCTAATCGCACGGCAACGTCCATCACATCCATGTCGGTCACATGCGTCCAGCCATGCGTGGTCACCTTACCGTCCACCGTATCCAGAGCAATAATGCAACGTTCGGGTCCTGTCTCCTCAAGAATTCCGGGCAAGGCTGCAAAATCCTGCAGGGCAAAGGTGCCAAGGACCACTTTTGCTGCGCCGGCATCAAAGGCCTCCCGGATCGCCTCACTCGAGCGCAGCCCGCCGCCGAATTGCACAGCCACGCCTGTCTTTTCCACTATCCCCCGGAGAATATCGAGATTCCCGGATGAGCGCCCGAATGCCCCGTCGAGATTCACAACGTGAAGCTTCCGCGCTCCCTCGGAAACCCAGCGTATCGCCACGGCGATGGGATCCGCTGAATACTCCGTGACGGCATCGTCCCTCCCCTGCCGGAGCCTGACACATTTGCTCATCTTCAGATCGATGGCGGGTATGATGTCCATGGCTGACTTTCGTGCGCGACCCGGGAGAGTGCGCGCGCGTTCTTATGTTCCGCAGAACGACCTCAAGAGATCCAGGCCTGCATTCTGCGATTTTTCGGGATGAAACTGCACACCGTATACGTTTGCCTTCTGAACAGCCGCCGAGAAGGTAATGCCGTATTCGGTCGTGGCTACGGTCCACTCACTCGCCGGAGCGTAGTATGAGTGCACGAAGTAAAAGACCCCGGTACCATCGGGGAACAATCGGGATGATTTTGTTGGGATGACGTCGTTCCAGCCAATCTGGGGAACGTGCAGTTCATGCGAAAACCGTTTCACCGTTCCCTCGAAAATTCCCAATCCCTGAGCGCCGGGCGATTCCTCGCTCTCTTCGAACAGCAACTGCATCCCCAGACAGATTCCCAGGAGGGGACGCCCCTGCGTTGCGTAGTGCAGCAGCGGTTCGCGGAGGCCAAGGGCATCGATCCGCTTGACCGCCTCGCCAAATGCGCCGACGCCGGGAAGGACCAGAGTTCCCGCACCGTCAATCGCAGCTGCAGAGGGCGTAATCAGCACTTCCTCACCCAGCGATTCGAAAGCCCGCCGGACATTTCTGAGATTGCCCATGCCGTAGTCAACGACGGCAATCATAGCACACCTTTCGTCGAAGGGATCCCGTCACCACCGGTGGTGCGCACGGCTTCTCTCAACGCCCGGCCGAATGATTTGAACACTGCCTCCAACTGGTGATGAGCGTTGGTGCCGTACAGGAGCGCAACATGCAGGTTCATTTTTGCCTCGTTTGCCACCGCCTGAAAGAACTCCCGGGTCATTTCCGTCGGAAAGCCATTGATCATTTCGCGCGAGAACGTGGCAAGAAATGCGAGGTGAGGCCGTCCGCTGAGATCGATCACCGTGCGCGCAAGGGCGTCATCCATGGTGACAAAACCCGCACCGAAGCGTTCGATACCCCGTTTATCGCCGAGGGCCTCGTTGAGTGCGCGGCCGAAGGCCAATCCCACGTCTTCGATGAGATGGTGCTCATCGACATGAAGGTCACCTTGTGCTGCAATCGTCAGGTCCACGCGGCCGTGCTTACCTATATGCGCGAGCATATGATCGAAGAAACCCAACCCTGTGGCAATTGCTGTTGCGCCCGACCCGTCCAGTTCCATCGTGAGGCTGATGCGGGTTTCGGCTGTGGTGCGCTGCACACTGGCGGAGCGGCTCATAATGCCTCCCGGATCGCTTGTAAGAACGCCGTATTTTCCTCCGGGGTTCCGGTGGTGACGCGCAAGCCCCGCCCAAGCATCGGATACGACGACACATCGCGAATGAGAATTTCCTTCTTGAGGAGCGACGCGAACACGTCGGCCGGTTTCCGGTTGAGGGATTCAAACAGGAGGAAGTTGGCAGACGACGGGTAGACCCTGCAATTCCGCAGTCTCATCAGCCCGGCCCTCACACGCTCGCGTTCATCGACGAGTGCTGCAATCCATCCCTTGACCTGGTCCCACCGTTCCAGAAGCACTTCAGCGGCGACAAGCGTGAAGATGTTCACGCTGTAGGGTAATTTGATCTTGTTGAGCTGGCGCGCAATATCCACCGGGGCGAGTGCATAGCCGAACCGGAGCCCCGCCGCACCCATGGCTTTTGAGAATGTCTGGAGAATGATCAACCGGTCGTAGCGCATCAACAGATGCCGGAGCGAGCCGGAGGCGAAGTGAATGTAGGCTTCATCGAGTATCACCAGGCTCTCGGTCTCTTCGATGATACGCACGACGTCCGATTCGGACATCAGTGTCCCTGTGGGGTTGTTCGGCGAGCAAATCACAACCAGACGCGCCTCTGTTCGCCGGGCCGCGGCAATGATGCCGTCCACGCTAAAGGAAAAATCGGGCGTCATCATAACTTCCACGACATCCGCCCCCAGGCCACGCGCGAGAATCTTGTAAAGCGTGAATGTCGGTTGACTGATAACCAGTGTCTGATTCCGTTCGAGCACCGACATGAAAATGAGCTGCAAGAGATCGTTGGATCCGTTTCCCAGGAGCGTCCCATCCGGAACCCAGCCGGCGTAGGACGCGATTGCCTCGATCTGCCGTTGAGGGACAAAAGCCGGATAGCGCGACCATTGCATTGCGCCGACTCGTTCAAGGATCTCCTCCTTGATCTCTGGCGGGAGCTCGAAAGGGTTCTCATTCTGATTCAGCTTGATCCTGTGCGGAAACTGCTTCAGCGTGTACTCGTCGAGCGAGAGAATTTCGGGCCTGATGAGCTCTCCCATCACTGTCCTCTCCGGATGCGGACCGACGCTGCATGCCCCGCAAGCCCCTCGATGCCGGCCAGCACCTCGATGTGCGGCGCCAATTCCAGAAACCGCCGTTTCGTACACTGAATGATGTTGGTGAACTTAACAAAATCGTAGACGCTGAGTGCGGAACTGAACCGGGCTGTCCCCGACGTGGGCAGCGTGTGGTTGGGTCCCGCAAGGTAATCCCCCAGGGCTTCCGTCGACCACTCACCCACGAATATTGCACCTGCGTGTGTGATCCGCCGGACTATGTGCGAGGGGTTTCGCACAAGCACCTCCAGGTGCTCGGGAGAAAATGCATTCGCCATTTCGATGGCCGCATCCATACTCTTGACGACAATGATGCAGCCGTTACGCTCGAAGGCCGGTCCTGCAATCGCCTTGCGCGGCGCGTCCAGAAGCTGCCGGTCGACTTCGGCTGACACGCGTCCGGCTAACGATGCCGAGGTGGTAATGCATACCGGGGAGGCAAGTTCGTCATGCTCCGCCTGTGCGATAAGGTCCGCAGCGATGAATGCAGGGTTCGCGGCCTCGTCGGCAATGACGACGACTTCCGTGGGGCCTGCGATCATGTCAATCCCGACAGTTCCGAATACCAATTGCTTGGCAGCGGCGACATAAGCGTTTCCAGGACCGGTGATCTTGTCCACGGACGCAATGGTCTGTGTGCCATAGGCAAACGCCCCGATCGCCTGAGCCCCGCCGATCCGGTAGACCTCCCCGACTCCGCATTCGTGGGCGGCAACAAGCACCTCGGGGAGAATCCTTCCCCCGGCGTCGCAGGGAGTGGCCATGACAATTTCGCCGACCCCTGCTATCCGGGCGGGCAGGGCATTCATGAGGACGGTCGAGGGATAGGCAGCCTTGCCACCGGGCACGTAGATACCCACGCGGGCGAGCGGAGAAAACCTCTGCTGCAGCCGCATACCATTCCGCCTTAATGTCCACGAACGCGGAAGCTGGCGCCTGTGGAAGCGGGTGATATTGGCAATGGCCTCCCGGAGGGCTCTCCGGTATCGGAGATCCACCTGCTCGTATGCGGAAGCAATTTCGGCTCCGGAAACCCTCAGGCCTATCGAGTCGATGACCGGACAGTGCAGTGCGCGCGTGTACTCCAGGACCGCAGAATCTCCGCGCGCGCGGACGGCGTCCAGGATAGTACGGACACGATCAAGAATGGTGGAATCGGTTTCGCGTCCCCGGGAGATGCGCGCTTGCACCTCCTGGGGGTTTGCGGAATACTCAATGATTCGCATAGATCACTCCGTCCAGATCTGTCAGCAAACGCTGCACAGCCTCACGCTTTGTCTTCATGACCGTCCGGTTCACAATGAGTTTCGCACTCACCTGGGCCACCTCTTGCGTCACAATCAAGCCGTTTTCTTTCAACGTGCGGCCGGTTTCAACAAGGTCCACAATCGCATCGGCGAGGCCGAGCTGCGGGGCGATCTCCACGGATCCTTCCAATTTGACGATGTGGACGTGGTCATTATGCTCTGCAAAGAACCGGGCGGCCGTTCGCGGATACTTTGTGGCGATCTTCCATTGCCCCCCATCCGTGAGCGGACGGTCGAGAGGGACGGCGACAACCAACCGGCAGAGGCCGATCCGCAAATCCAGCGGTTCATAGACATCCGGCTCGCACTCTCTGAGCACATCGCTGCCGACAACCCCCACATCGGCCGCACCCGATTCTACATAGGTCGGCACATCCGCAGGTTTCAATGACACGAATGCGAATCGATTGTCACAATCCGGGAAAGTAAGGCGTCTTGAGACCCTGGAAAGATCGATACGGATCCCGGCGCGGCCGATGAGGTCCATCAGCGCATCCTGCAAGCGTCCCTTTGGCAGGGCGAAGAGCAGTGTATCCATTAGAGCGCTCCCGGTACGGCATCCATGGCAAGGGAGAATCCCACGGCGGGAAGGTCGACGCCGAATTCGCGTACGAGCGAGTCATAGCGGCCGCCGTTCCCCAGTTCCCTGTGTGCCCTGGCGCTGAAGAAGGTGAACATGATTCCGGTATAGTACTCCATCTCATCGATCTCCGTGAGGTCGTACACTATCCTGTCGGCCCACCGGGCGAGGGACCTGCCCAGGGAGCGCAAATGTGCGATCGCCGCCTGTGCATCGGATTGTGTCAACGCACCTTCAGCGACATCGAGGACGGACGCATCGCCGATGCACCTCGCCAGAAGTTGCAGTTGATGCTCCGTTTCGGGTGCAGCTCCGATGTTCCGCAACTGATCCGCCAGGCCGCGGGCGTCCTTGTGATCGATGAATGTCCTCACCCTTTCCCGGGCGGAGTCATCAAGCTGAAGCGTCGCAATCACACCCCGGAACACGTTTGCGTGATTAAGATGGATGCGCACGTCGGAGCACCCCAGCCTTTCCAGACACCGCATCGCGAGATCGATCACCTCGGCATCGCTGGATAGTCCGTTCGCTCCGATCAATTCGGCGCCGACCTGCCATACTTCACTGTAATCTCCCCGCTTGGAGTCGGGCCGGCGGAACACATCGCCGCTGTACCAGAACCGGAGCGAACCAGTCGAGGTCCGAAGCCGGGATGAGACGATGCGGGCGACCGCGGGCGTGAAATCTGCCCGGAGCGCAAGGAGGTGGTCTTCGCGATCGAGAAACTTGAATGCCCGTTCCCCGATGCTCTGATTGCCGCGCGTGTATGTATCAAGAAACTCAATCGTTGAAGGTCGGATTTCACCGTAGCCGGCCTTCGAGAACTCCGCTGCGAGGAGCGATTCTGCTGCCCGCCGTCGATCGGCTTCTTCGAAAAGCAGATCACGAAATCCGGAAGGAAGAGCAAGTAGTGATCGAGCCATATGGCGACTAAACTCCGTCAAGGAACAAAGAGAATAGGCATGTGTTGTCTGCGCCAGAACTACGTTATGCACCGCAAAAAGCAGAAAACCCCTCTTGGGGTTCCAAGAAGGGCTTTCGGAAATCTCTCACCGTAGACCGGTTCTCTCAACCACCAAGAGTCAGGCGCCCCGCGCAATGGCGGCGATGGTGATGATTCAGAACCGTATTTACTGTGTTTTTCATGACTTTTTAGTATACAAAATGCACTTAAAAGAGTCAATATATGAGGAAGCCTGACTTCAAAGTCTGGCTTTAAAGTCTGAGTTTTTCCTCAGACTTTAAAGCCAGGGCTTTTTCCTAGAGTTCAGCGCTGATGCCTATTGACGGGAGGATACCAATCGAGCTCTCGTCCATCTCCACCCGTTGCTCCCGGGCATTCCACCTGACCGATCCCGAATGCTTGTTGTTGTAGACGTTCTGGATGTCAACATAGGTGATCAACGTCCATGCCGCGAAATTCCATCGCCTATCCACCCGGATGTCAAGGCTGTGGACAGCCGCTGTGCGTTCGCTGTTGTAGAGTGCGGTGTTCTGTGTCCCATTCGCATTGAACGGCGTGTACGGATGGCCCGACGCATAACGGAACTTCATGCTGGCTTCCCACTTTTCATTGAATTGGTAGCCTGCACTGACGTTGAAGATCACATCCTGGTCGTACGAACCGAGCCGTTCCACTCCGTCAAGGGACGTGAAACGGGTGCGGCTGAGTGTCAGACTGGCAAGACCGTACAGCGGAATCTCTGAGAGTTTCTTCTGGAGGAGCAACTCCACGCCGAGAGCCCTGCCTTTTCCATCGCTCACCAGGTGATCAAGACCGAAGGATGCGAAGCCCTCTTCGGAACCGCCGTAACCACCACCGCTATTTGCGAGGACAAGATATTGCCGGTCAAGGCTTGCGGCGTAGTTGCTGTAGACCTTCGTATACCCTTCGATGCGGAACCGGAGGTCCTCTCTGAACAAATGCTCGAAGCCCAGAATATACTGATCCGCTCGAACATGTTTGAGGCCGAGATTTTCCGGGTTCGCAACCAGCCATACATATGATGGACTCTGATAGTACATGCCCGCGCTGGCGGTAATGTTCGTGAGAGGTGAGAGACTGTACGTCACTGCTCCCCGGGGGGCAAATGCGAACTTCTTGTCGATACGGTCGAAGTAGTCGCCCCGTCCCCCCAGAACCAATGTCACATTCTGGAACAGATGTTGAGTCAATTGCAGATACGCCGATCCTTTGGAACCCAGCGTCCGGAAATCCTGAACCTGCACGCTCAATGTGTCACCGAATGGCGTCACAAATCCCGGTAGCGCAAGGTTGCCATTGTAGCGTATGACCTTTGCCTGTGCACCAAAGGAGAGCTCTGTGTTCACACCGGTTTTCATGGTGACGTCAGCGCGCAGTGACGTCTCCCCCTCCTCTGAGCGATTGCTGAATATCGGCACGAGGAGCGAATCACGTTGAAGGCCGTTGTACTGCACAAAAGAACGACCGAGGGTGAACGTAGCAAATCCGCGATCGAAAAGATGTCTTAACGAGAAGCCCGACGCATACTGGCGCTGCGCCGTCCCGAGAACGCGCGAGTTGTCGAACCGGTCATCGGCATCCCTGTCAAAGAAGTTCACGTCATCGATTGCGCCGACCGCCAGGAATGTCAACTCGTTGGATTTGTCAAGCGTGTAGTGCGCGCGTCCGAAGAAGTCCCAGTACTCCGGGACAAAACTGAACCCGGCTGCCTTGAAGATGAAATCGAGATAGCTACGGCGCGCGGAGAACATCACGCTCCCGTCCTGGGAGAAGGGACCTTCGACGTTGAGTCCGAACTGCGAGGCCGACACGGTGGCCTTGCCTCCGAAGCGGTCGCTGCGTCCCTCCCGCAGGTCGATGTTCAGCACGCTCGAGAGACGGTCGCCGTAACGCACACCAAACCCTCCGGTGGAGAACGCCGTTTCCCGGACAAAATCCAGATTGATGTAGCTGAGCGGTCCCCCGCCGGCACCCTGTGTTCCAAAGTGGTTGATGTTTGGAATCTCGACGTTGTCCACTATAAACAGGTTCTCACTCGGGGCACCGCCGCGCACGACGAGATCGTTTCTCCCGGGCTGGGCTTGTGCAACTCCCGGAAGAACGGCAATGGCCCGAACGACGTCTTCAAATCCACCGGGAGATCTGCGGATTTCTTCGTAGGTGAGTTGCTGGACGCTGACAGGTGCATCGGGGGTGCGCTGAAAATAGCCGGCACTGACCTCGACTCCCTCGATATCGATGCTTGCCTCGCTCAGGAGCAGCGATAATTCGATCGGTCTGGCCGTCGAGACAACCACATCGCTCTCCAGGTGCGGCTCATATCCGACGAGAGAAGCCCGAACCTGGTACGTGCCGACAGGGATATTTGAAATGCTGAATTCGCCGTTCTCATTCGAGGATGTGCCGATCTGGGTTCCGACAATCTGAACGATCGCTGCCGGGAGAGGCTCTTTTGTCAACTGCTCCAGTATCCTCCCTTTGATGGAGCCCGTTTGTGCAAAGGAAGCAGACGCCACGATGGTAAGGAGCAGCAGCAGAGGAATGATCTTTCTCAGAGGAGCTGTATTCATTGGGCAACTTCTAGGCATATGTATATATCGTTTAAATCGTACATTTCGAATATATATGATAACACGAAGTCTGCAAGAAATGTTCCCTGAGATTAAGACAGTTGCGTGCTCACGGTGCTACGCCAGAGGCAGGAAGATGCGAATCAAGTCCGGATTCACAATCGGCCAATGTGGCCAATATTAACCATAGGAGTCTGACCCCGTCATTCGTCTCCCCGCCTCCCGCTCTTTAGATGCCCCCTTCTTTTCTTCTCCTCCAACCGCCGCGCGTTGGAGGCTACGGTGCGCCGTGTGGGAATTCGCTTTTTCCGGACCTTCAAAGCGTCTGCTATGGTCTCCGCCATCCGCTGGATTGCCGCCTGCCGGTTCTGCCACTGGCTCCGGGATTCATCTGCCTGAACGCGCAGAACACCTTGACTGTCCAACCGGCGTCCGAGCCGCCGCAACAGCTTCTGCCGCTGCGACTCCAGGAGTGACGGTGATCCCGCGACGTCGAACGCCACCTCGACGCGCGTCGAAACCTTGTTGACATTCTGTCCCCCGGGCCCCCCGCTGCGTGAGAACTTGAACGCCAACTCCGATAGGGGAATTGACAACGTCGAGTTTACCGGAACCTCATCTGCCATTGACCCTGCCTTGCTCTTCGGTTCGCTTCTCGCTATAATATACAACAATACGAGAATCTCTTCACCTGGCAGCCCCTTCCTCAATGAGAATGACGCTCAATACTTCCAACGGATATTCAGTCGAAATAGAGCAAATCGAAGGACTCGGCGCCCCCTGGATCGTGCGGTCGTACCACAAGTTCGCCTTCTTGCGCCGCAAACTGAGTTCCGATTGGTTCCTGAACGGCGACCAGGCTCGCACATTCGCCGACCAACTCGTCAAAGATCTTCAGACGCAGGACGCATCCGTAGCCCTCATCAGGAGCCGCAAACCCGGATGGACCCTGCACCGGCCTGTTCACTAATCCATTCACGACGTCAAAATCCCGGAGGACTCTGATGGCCCGGACTCAGACAGTCGGCCTTCTGCGTTCCTACCCTCGCTCGTTCTGGATCGCGAACGTTATGGAGCTGTTCGAGCGAGCGGCGTACTACGGCATGAACTCAGTCCTCGCCATCTATCTCACGGCAAATGTCGCCGAGCGTGGTCTTGGTTTCACTGAGGAGTCCGTTGGTTTTCTCCAGGGCTTGATCTATGCCTGCACGTACATCATACCGATTCTCGGCGGAGCGCTCGCCGATCGTTACGGCTACCGGAAGATGCTGCTCGTTGCATTCTCCTTGCTGACCGCGGGCTACTTCGTCAGCGGCCAGATGTCAACGTACGGACTGGTCTTTCTTGCCCTTCTGCTGATGGCGACAGGATCCGGTTTGTTCAAACCGATCATCTCCGGAACCATCGCACGGACGACCACGGAGCAAACTTCCGGGTTCGGGTTTGGTATCTATTACTGGATGATCAATCTCGGCGCGTTTCTTGCACCGCTCGTGGTCAGCTTTCTGCGGGGATTTTCATGGAGCCTCGTCTTTACGGCGTCGTCGATCTATTGCGCGTTGATGCTGTTGCCGGCCCTGTTCCTCTACCGCGAACCTCCCCGGCCCGAGAACACGAAATCACTCCGTGACGTGCTTGCAGGTGCCGCGCGTGTTCTCGGAGATGCGCGATTTATGCTGATGATCGTGGTCTACTCAGGCTTCTGGATTCTCTATTTCCAGAATTTCGGGTCCGTCCTCTGGTTTTTGCGCGACTTCATCGACCCGACGCCGGTGAACCAGGCTTTCGGCTCAATCGGCATTCCACTCCGCTTTGATGCCGAGCACGTCACGGTCATCAATGCCGGCACAATTATTCTCCTCCAGGTCTTCGTCAGTCGCATTGTGAAGAATGTCCGACCCCTGTATGCAATGGTCGGCGGTATCGGCATCGGCGTACTCGGATTCGTCTGCCTTTCATTTGCCACAACGGTGTGGGTGTTTATACTTGGCATTGCCGTGTTCTCGATTGGTGAAATGACGGCCCACCCGAAGTATTACAGCTACGTCGGGATCGTGGCTCCGCACGAAAGCAAAGCCGTCTACATGGGATATGCGTTTCTCTACGGGGTGATCGGCAGCTTGATAGGCTCAAACCTGGGCGGGGCAATGTACGAGTCGTGGCTCAAGCCACTGGTGGGGACCGGCGACACATCGGGTACGGCACGCGACTTCTGGCTTGTATTTGCTGCTCTCGGGCTCGTCGCCATGATCGGACTGATGCTGTACAACAGGTTCTTCGCTGAAAACACTCCCGCGGCAAACCTGCATGCCCGGACGATCATGACCGGTATCTATGTCCTCCTCCTGGTCGTGGGAGCGTGGTTTTTCTACAGGGGGCTCTGGGGGGGACCCCAGCCTGCTTACAGAATGGTGGTTCAGGCCGCCCTTATGATTGCACTCGGAGCGGGTGGACTCGTAGTCTCCCTCAAATCTCGTCCAGAAGTTCCCCAAGCTGCCGCGGATCGGTAACGGGAAGCCGGCATACGAAGTTGGAACATACGTAGGCCGTCGCCTGTCCGGTTACCCGGCTGACCTGGCCGGCATAGGGAATAACCTTCGCCAGCCGATCCTGTTCCCGCGGATCCACCGGGATCAGCGATGTGCCCGGAAGGTACCGCGTGTCACACTCCTTCCACAACGCTTCGGTCAAACCGTCTCCACTTTCCCCGGCGATGACAACCTGTGATGGCGGCTTCAGCAACTGTAATGCGGCAGCCGCCAGATGGGGCATTATCGAAGGCTGCTTCTCAAGCCAGGGGCTGAACGCGTTGACAGTTGCCTCTGCCCTGTCGCGGAATTCCTGCTCACCGGTCAAAGCGTTGAGTCGCAGCAGGTTCATGGCCGCAGTCGAATTGCCGGCAGGCTCGGCCCCGTCGTATTGTTCCCGCGTGCGCACGAGGATCGATGGATCCTGTCCGGAGGTGTCACAGAAACCGCTGCGTTGCGAATCCCAGAAGAGCGATACCGCGGTTTTTATCAGCCCGATCGCGCGCTCCAGCCACGCAGCAATCCCCGTAGCCTCAAAGAGATCGATAAGACCTTCGGTGAGAAACGCGTAGTCTTCAAGGTGGGCTTCATGGCGTGCCTCTCCTTCCCGGTAGCGCCGATGGAGGAGCTTTGTTGCATCATCGAACATCGAACCGAAGATGAATGTCGCGGCCTGCTCTGCTGCTGTCCTGTAGCCGGGAGCGGAAAGCACCCTGGAACCGCGTGCAAGCGCACCGATCATCAGTCCATTCCACGCAGCAATCACTTTGTCATCCCTCAATGGCCGGGGCCTGGTGCGTCTGATTTCCAGCAGCCGTTGACGCGCCGAAGCAAGCCGCGCGCGCACATCCTCGACCGGTACGCCTGCGAAGCGCGCCACATCTTCGATGGGGTGTGCAACGAAGAGTATGTTGCGTCCGGTGAATTCGTTCTGGGGATCGTGTGCAACGTTCCCATCGTCCTCCAGTCCATACGCAAACGAAAACAGTGCCCCGTCGGGGTCGAGCGCCCGCATCACTTCTTTACGGGACCAGACATAAAATGCTCCTTCCCCCTGTTCTTCGGGATTCTCGGGCCGGGGACTGTCAGCGTCTTCCGCTGAAGCAAACCCGCCTGCCGGGAGCCGCAAATCCCGAAGGACGTAGTCAATAGTGTCCCGCGCCACGCCGGCATAGAAGGGGTCCCGGGAAATCTGCGCCGCGTCCAGATACGCGTGGACGAGCTGTGCCTGATCGTACAGCATCTTTTCAAAATGTGGAACACGCCATTCAGCATCCACTGCATAGCGGTGAAAACCTCCCCCCACGTGATCGTGAATGCCGCCCATCGCCATGGCACGGAGGGTCCGTTGCGCCATTTCGGCGCCCCGGGAACCCGGGGTGTGCTTGTGATAGCGGGAAAGAAACGTCAGCGTCACCGGCCGGGGGAATTTGGGGGCTCCGCCGAAACCGCCTGACTCCCCGTCAAAGGTCCGCTGAATCTGCTCGTAGCACAAATCCACCGCCGCACCAATCTGTAAAGGCTTTGCTCCTCCCGATCCTGCAACCTCCTCCAGGTACGCAATGATCTTGTCGGCAGACTCAAGAACATCATTCCGCTTGTGCAGCCAGATCGCCCGAACCCTGCGCAGAATTTCCGGGAAACCGGCACGCTCAAATCGGTTCACCGGCGGAAAGTAGGTCCCCCCATAGAACGGCTTCAGGTCCGGGGTCAAGAACATCGAGAGCGGCCACCCGCCCTGTATCCCCATGGCCTGCAGGGCGCCCATATACACACGATCGACATCAGGCCGCTCCTCACGATCCACCTTGATTGCCACAAACCCATCGTTGAGCAACTCCACTGTCTCTTCGTTTTCAAACGATTCGTGCGCCATGACGTGACACCAATGGCACGTGGAGTACCCGATAGAGAGAAAAATAGGCTTGTCTTCACGGCGCGACTTCGTGAAGGCCTCGTCTCCCCATGTGTACCAGTCGACGGGATTGTGCGCGTGTTGCAGGAGGTACGGACTCTTTTCGTGCAGGAGTCGATTTGGCTTGCGTACCGGCATCATGTTTTTCCCAATGCTGTGCGTCCCCATCAAACACACAATGGATCGCTCAAGGTCCGCAACATGTGACAATCGTGGAAGGGGAAAATGTCAGCTCACCCGACAAAGATACTCATACACAGTGTCAAACGCGACCTCCCGGTACTCGCTCCATTGCATCAGTTCTTGTATTGCTGTATATTTGACACGGTCATTCCTACTCATATTCCCTCTCTCTTTCTCCGGGTAACGTTTTGGCTGTCATAGTCTTCTATCGCTAATTCACACACAGGATTTTCATGAAGCTCGAATCTATCCTTCATGCCCTGATCCCCAAAGAGGCGAAATTCTTCAAGTATTTCGAGGAGGATGTTGAAAACCTTCTCCTCGCGGCAGGGGTTTTCAAAGGGCTGATGTCCGACGCGATCTCTCAAGCAGAGCGTGCACAGAAAGTTGCACACATTGAAGAATTGGAGCACCGGGGTGACGAGATCACCCACAAGATTTTCTCTGAAGTGGGGGCGACCTTCATCACACCGTTTGACCGGGAAGATATCCATGCCCTCGCATCCAAGCTGGACGACATTCTGGATTATCTCCGTGGAGCCGCAACACGGCTGATCCTCTACCGGGTGGAGACAATCTCACCGGAAATGGAGCGCCTTGCCGTCCTGATCTATGACCAGGTTGTGGAATTACATAAGGCGATTCTCAATCTGAGTCATTTCAAAGATGGAAAGTTCATCCTCGACTCGCTCGTTCGCATCAACAGCATCGAGAATGAAGCGGATGATCTCTTCGAACGCGCCATTGCCGACCTGTTCGACACCTGTGTCGATCCGATCAAACTGATCAAGACTAAAGAAGTTCTGGTGAGTCTGGAAACCGCGACAGACCAGTGCGAAGACGCCGCCAACGTCATCGAATCGATCATCGTCAAGAATGCTTAGGACGAACCTCCACCTCACATGATCACACTGGTTGTCGTCATAATCTTCTTTGCCCTGGTATTCGATTTCCTCAACGGTTTTCATGACGCCGCGAATTCCATAGCAACGATCGTCTCCACCCGGGTTCTCACCCCACGGCAGGCTGTGGTATGGGCTGCATTCTTCAATCTGGTTGCTGCCTTCGCTTTTGATGTTCACATCGCCAAAACGGTCGGCAAGGGGCTGGTGGATCTCGCCAGCGTCAATGAATATGTGATACTCGCCGGACTCATCGGCGCGATTGCGTGGAATCTCATCACGTGGTACTTCGGGATACCTTCGAGCTCATCGCACGCGCTCATGGGAGGATACGGAGGAGCCGCAATCGCCAAAGTGGGATTTGGCGTCCTCATCGCTGAGGGATGGGTAAACACTTTTTTGTTCATTGCCCTTGCACCGATCATCGGGATGATGCTCGGGTACCTGCTGCAGGTGATTGTGCTCTGGATTGTGCATGCGCGGGCCTACTCAAGGGTGGAGGGCACATTTAGAAAGTTGCAGCTTCTCTCCGCCGCACTCTACAGTCTCGGCCACGGAACCAATGATGCACAGAAGACCATGGGCATTATCACCGGCGTTCTGGTCACCAGCAGGATTATCCAGACATTTGAAGTCCCTGTATGGGTTGTATTTTCCTCGCACACAGCGATCGCATTCGGCACGTTGTTCGGAGGATGGCGCATCGTAAAGACCATGGGCTCGAAAATCACGAAGCTTCAACCGACGGATGGTTTCTGCGCAGAGACGGCCGGTGGGATTACGCTGCTTCTGACGGCCTTCGGGGGAATTGCTGTGAGCACGACGCACACCATCGCCGGCGCCATCATGGGGGTGGGTGCAACGAAACGTTTCTCCGCTGTCCGCTGGGGTATCGCCGGAACAATGGTGTGGGCATGGATCCTGACTATCCCCATGTCAGCGCTGGTGGCGGCCGGCGCCTATTGGCTGATCGAGACGGTCAGGGCGCTGCGGGGATAAAGCAAAAGGGACCACTCAAGGTCCCGCGCATTTGACAATCGTCAAAAGACTATCGTCAATCAACAATAGGTTGTGGAGCTGACCGGGATCGAACCGGTGACCTCGTGAATGCCATTCACGCGCTCTCCCAGCTGAGCTACAGCCCCGGGACAATTCTCCATTGAGAATGGAGAATTGAGAAATATCCTTGAAAAAGGTACGATAATGCCGTTGAATATGCAACACTCCTTCGCTTTCAAAGGTCCGATGCGCGCGTCAAAATGGTTCATTTTGGCCGGCCTACTCGTACTCGTTCTGACCGTAACGGGCTGCAAAGACGAGAACCCCGTGGACGGGGAGAGTCCGTCAAACATCGTGTTCCCCATCTCGAACGTCAGCTATGGACAGCAGGTCCAGCCGCTCTTCAATCAGACATGCACGCTTGCCGGCTGCCACGATGACGGAACGCATCAGAGCATGCTTTCGTTGACTTCCTACGACAATCTGATGTACGGAGGTGCACTGGTGGTTGTGCGCAACAAGCCCGACGTGAGCATGCTGGTGTTGCGGATCCAGGGAAGTGTGGGCACCCGTATGCCGTTGAACCGGAATCCGCTGAACCAGAACCAGATCAACGGTATTCGCGCATGGATCGGAGAGGGAGCACAGAACAACTGACGACAGAGACAGCCGATCCCGCCTTGTGACACCTCAGCTACACCGACCGCGCGTCAGCCCCCCAGAACAGTTTCGCCCGCAGCACATCAAAGTATGTCCTGTCTTTCCTCTTCACCAGACGCAGGGGGTACGAGGCCTTGCGGACGATGATTTCAATCGGAGGTTTCAGCAACGATTCTTCCTGTCCGTCAGCGGAGAGGAGGACTTCTCCACCCCTTGAGTTCACAGCAAGGCGTATCGAACTTGTAGCCGGTATGATCAGTGGCCGTCCGTTCAGCGAGTGCGGAGAGATGGGGGTGATGCCGATGACGTCGCAGGTGGGAATGACAATGGGCCCGTTGTTGGAAAGCGCATAGCCGGTAGACCCCGTCGGCGTCGATATAATCAGTCCGTCGCCCCGGTACGTAACCGCAAATGCCCCATCGATGTGCGTCTCCAGATCAATCATTCGCGAAGAACGGGATTTGTCGACAACGATGTCGTTGACCCCACGTATGACCGTGCCCGGTTGCGAGGGCACCGTGGCTTCCAGCACAAGCCGTTCCTCAATGATATAGTTGTGGGCAATCAGGTCGGCAAGGGCATGGGGGATTTCTTCCGGGGAAAGCTCAGCCAGGAACCCCAGCTTCCCCAGGTTGACGCCCAGAATGGGGGTAGCACGGTCACCGACCAGGCGGGCTGCGGAGAGAATAGTCCCGTCGCCCCCGAATGCGATCACCATCTCCCCTTCATTGACACACCGTTCAACACTCCCGGCGCACCCGGGCGGGACTGGGTGCCCTGCGTCCTTCAGGAGGTCCGCGATATGGGAATCAACAATGAAGCCGGCCCTGGCCCCGATCAGAGCGGAAATCAGGGAGGCCACCGCGTTGCTCAATTCCGGTTTTGCCAGATTGCCGATGATGGCAAATTTCATAATTGCTTCTCCTGGACGAACACAAGCTTGAGTTCCTGCAGTATCTGTGTAAGGAGCATTTCTTCGTCGGCGGCGAGATTTCCTTTGGTCTTCGCCTGCAACATGTCGAGTATATCAATGGTGTTTTCGGCGGCCTCGAGATTCTTTTCAATTTTGTCGGTGACCGGATGCTTCACTTTGCCGAGCTGCTGCATGGTTGCTGCGTGAAACATGACGATGAGCTGGGTAAACAGCAGCTGGTGCTTCTTCGCACTGTCCATGGGAACCTCCTCAGTCAGTGAATTCCTTCTTCAGGACACGTCCTGCTGTTCTCTGTTCTTACCGCTGCGTTCCCACAATTTCACGTACTTGGTGAACACATACACCGAGGAGAGGACCGCCAGGATAAAGCCTTCAAAGCCATCCAGAAATCCCCTCCGCAGCAGATACATCTTCACGAATGTGAAAGGGGGTCTCAGCAGGATGTCCCGCAGCCTGAACGTGCGCCCTGCGGCGGCCATGTCGTCGGCGGCAAGTGATGTGTACCGGTTGAATTTGGCAAAATAGTGGTGCAGGTCCGGATCGGTGAGGTGCACAAGATCGTGCTGGGTGGACGCGGAGGCGCCATCCAGGTGCAGCTGTTCGTGGACGCGTGTCTCGCTGAAGTGCCCGGTGCCGCGCCTGAAGAGACGTACAACCCGCCCGGGATACCATCCGCTGTGACGTATCCAGCGGCCGAGGAAATATGCACGCCGTGCGACCGCATAGCCGTTGATCGATCGTCCATCTTCCCGGAGGAGGTTCCGGATTTCTTCGGCCAGCGCGGGGGTGACTCGCTCGTCAGCGTCAAGCCAGAGGATCCAATCACCGGATGCTGCCGTCAGTGCCTGGTTCCTCGCCGCCCCGTATCCTTCCCACGCAACGTCAATCACATTCGGCGTGAACGACCGGGCAATCTCCACGGTCCGATCGGCGCTGCCGGAATCCACAACGATCAACTCGTCAGCCCACTGGGCACTCTCAAGACAGGCGCGGATGTTGTGCTCTTCGTTGAGGGTCAGTATGATGACGGTCAGTGTGGCCATTGCAGTCATGCCGTCTCAGGTGGTTGATGGGGGAGGTGCAGCCATTCTGCCGACGGCCAGCGACATTCCGACCGTAACCCAGAGCAGGATGACCACCTCTTGATCGCCGAAGCTCCATTCCGTGAGGCCCATAACATGAAACCCCACGAACACCGCAAGAGCACCGAGCGCGACGGACCCGCGGAACCATTCATCGCGCAGGAGGGCGAACACCCGCCATTCCGTCACGGCGATCTTCACGAAAAGCGCATACACCGCGCAAAAACCCACGATCCCGAGTGTGACGAGTATTTGCAGCGGCACATTGTGGAGATGACCGTGATGCTCCGGATTCACCGTTGTCGCATAGCGATCGTAGAGCTCCCGGAGGTCGATGTCTCCCACACCCACGACCGGATAGTTCGCAAAAATCGTGATTCCCGTGGACCAGAGCATGACACGCGTGGCGTTTTCCGGGTGGTGGACATCGGTGATGCTCGCAAGCCGTTGTTGTACGTACGGCGGGGCGAACAGGACCACCAGGGCGACCAGCAGGACCAGGGGTATGATCAGTTTGATGTTGCGGACGAGCGCAATGAACAGCATCCCCGCACCAGCCGCGAGATAGGCCCCGCGCGTCACAGTCGCATAGAGGGCGATACCCATCGGTATGACCGCGAGCATCCCGGCGATACGCCACCGCAATGGTGTCCGCGGGTGCACGACAAACGGCAGGGTGAGCAGCAGGGCGATCATCAACAGTTCAGATGTTGTCATGTAGAACTGGAAGATGCCCAGTCGCGTAACCTCTCCCGCGCCTTCCACGACCAGGGCCCGGACCAGCTTCCCGACGCCCAGAATTGAGACCGCGGTGGCTGCGCCGAGCAGCGTCAGCACAACCAGCTTCGCCTTACCTTCGGATGTGATGTGTGTCGCGAAGAAATAGACCACGGCGATCAGCAGTAATCGTTTGGAGAAGAACAGCGACTGTGCGGCGTTCTCGGAGAATGCCGTGGAGAGAAATTCCGCCACAATCCAGGCGAGAAAGAACCAGTCATACGGTGTCGACACGACAGACCATCGGCGCTCCAGAATCATCAGCAGGATCCAGCAGAGTGCCATCAGGCCCAATGACAGGGAATTCACGGCGATGGAGAAGTAGCATGAAGCGAGAAACAGCACCATCGCCCCATCCATCACACGGCGTACGGTGATCATGTCAGACCCGGAACTGGAGGTCAAATAACTTCTTATAGAGCCCACCCCGCTTTTTCAGGAGATCCTGATGTTTTCCTGTTTCAACGATCTTTCCGTCCTCAATCACGATAATCCGGTCGGCGTGCTGCACCGTCGACAGGCGATGTGCGATGACGATGGATGTCCGCCCGGTCATCAACCGTTCGATGGCCTCCTGCACGAGGATTTCGGATTCGGTATCAAGCGACGAGGTCGCCTCGTCAAGGATCAGTATCGGGGGATTCTTCAGAATCGCCCTCGCAAGAGCGAGCCGTTGTCGTTCGCCCCCGGAAATCTTTACGCCCCGTTCGCCGATCAGCGACTCGTAACCGTTTGGCATCGCGCTGATAAATCCGTGGGCATTCGCGGCTCTCGCCGCCTCCTCGATCCGATCGATTGAGCAGTCTTCGAGCCCATACGCGATGTTGTTCCTCACGGTGTCGTTGAAGAGAATAGTTTCCTGGGTCACGATCCCTATATTCTCACGCAGCGACTTCAACTCGACATCACGGAGGTCCAGGCCGTCTATCGTGATGACACCTCCCGTCGGGTCATAGAACCGGGGCACCAGATCTACGAGGGTGCTCTTCCCGGCGCCGCTGGGGCCAACCACTGCGACCACATCGCCCTTGTTGATACGGAGCGAGACATCCCGCAGTACCGGATCTCCCTCGACATAGTGGAAAGAAACGTTGCGGAATTCTATCGCGGACTGGAAGACGTTCAGGTGCTTGGGCGATGCAGCATCCCTGATGCCTGGTTCTGTATCGAGGATTTCAAAGACCCTCTTCCCGGCGGCGGTGGCCTCCTGGATCCGGTTGTTCACCCCGCTCAGTTCTTTAATGGGTGGCATCAGCTGGAAGACCGCAAAGAGGAACCCCAGAAACTCGCTCGCCTTGAGGGCCTCATGCTGCAGGACCTGCATGCCGCCGTACCAGATAATCACCGCGCCGGCGGCGGCACTCAGAAATTCCGTGGTGGGCGAGGCCAGGTTGCGTATCCGCGTCACCCTCAGGATCGTGTCGAGATACCCCTGGCCGACGCCGGCGAATTTCTTGTTTTCGAAATTCTCCATCCCGAACGCCTTCACCACCTTCACCCCCGATATCGTTTCGTGCAGTACGGAGGTCAGGTCGGCAATGCGCTCCTGCACAAGGCTGGATTCCTTGTGCACCCGGCGCCCGATCCAGGCAATGATCACCGTGGCAACAGGAAACACCACGAACGCAATCAGCGTCATCTTCCAGCTGATGATGACGGTGATCGTCAGATAGACGGCGATGAGCAATGGCTCGCGGATCATCGTCTGAAAGGTCGCCGAGATCCCGGTATTGATCACCGGCACATCGTTCATGATGCGCGAGATGAGATTGCCGGTGCGCTCGTTGCTGAAATAGGCGAGGGGGAGGGCATGGATGTGACGGTACAGGGCGTTCCGCACGTCGCGGATCAGTCCTTGCTCCACGGCCACCATCAGATTGGACTGCAGATACCCGAAGATGTTCCGGAAGAAGAAGGCAATGACGACCACAATGCAGATATTGAACAGTGAATCGACGGGATTGGGGCGGAATACGAGTTGCTGGAACCCCGCAGCCAACCCGTCCTTGAGATTCACCAGCCAATCGGGGAGGAAGGAGACGCTGGATTGGCTCACGGCGGCGGCGGGTGCGGCCTCGGGCCGGAAGAACAATGTCTCCAGCAGCGGAATGGTCAGATAGATCGACATGCCACTAAACAGGGAAAACAGAACCGAGCATGCCATGGATGCAACGAGCTTCAACCAATAGGGGCGCAAATACGTCAGCACACGTCTGTAGATCGTCATGCCTTCCTCTTGAGGATGTTCAGCTCCGCGTTGGTGATCGGCGGGAGCTGGCCTTTTCCCTCTGCCTGGCGCATCCGGTATTCCCAGAGTTTGGCATACATCAACATCGCATACGTGGCGTCCAGCAGGGCAAGAACAAAACCGTGGAAACCGTCCTTGTAGCCTTTTCTCGAAATAAACATGCGGAGGAAATGTGACAGAGGGTTCAGCATGAGATGATGCCACCGCACGTCGATGTCGGGGTGATCCTTCAGCTTGTTCGATACATGCAACGAAGTATACTCATTCATCTTCTCCACGTACGCATAGATGGTCTCGTAGGTGTGATGATAGAGATGCCCCTTGAGCTCTCCCCGCTTTCCTTTCGTATTGAATCCCCCGTGGATTTCCTGATGCTCGGGATAGTACCTGTCGCGCCGAAAAAATCTGAACTGGTTGTCGGGAAACCACCCGCCGTGTTCGATCCAGCGGCCGAAAGCACGGGGCTTCCGGACAAAACTGAAACCAGCGCACTCCGTTCCTTCGCGCAGCACCTTCTGCACCTCGTCTTTGAGCTCGGGGGACATCTCCTCATCTGCATCAATGACGAATATCCAGTCTCCCGTCGCATACCCGATCCCCCGCTCCACCTGCTTGCTCGTGCCGGGGTACTCGTGCTGGTAGACCTTTGCCGTATACTTCTGTGCCAGCGCTACGGTCCCGTCGGTGCTGAAGGAATCGACGACAACAATCTCATCAGCCCAGCTGACACTCCCCAGACACCGGTCGATGTTGCGCTCCTCGTTCAACGTCACGAGAACGACAGTGAGACGTTCCATTGGCTACCGCACCACGATATTCACGAGTTTGTTTCTCACCACGATGATCTTGACGACCTGTTTACCCTCGGTATATTTCCGGACACCCGCGTCCGCGGCGGCGAGTTTCTTCAGTTCCTCCTCCTGGGCCGTTGCCGGAACAGCAATCTTGCCGCGGAGCTTGCCGTTGACCTGGAGGACCACCTCGACGGTATCGCTGTGAATCCGCGCCGGGTCATAGGAAGGCCAGGGTGCGTACGTCAGGCTCTCTGCATGCCCCAGTTTCTGCCAGAGCTCTTCCGCCACGTGCGGTGCAAACGGCGCAAGGAGAAGAAGGAAGGGCTCCAGCACCGCCCGCGGACGGAGGTCCGCCTTCATCACTTCGTTCACAAAGATCATGCACTGGGAGATTACCGTGTTGAAGCGGAGAGCCTCAATGTCATCCCCCACCTTCTTCACCGTTGCGTGGTACACCCGCTCAAGTTCAGGTGTGGGCGTGTCCGAGTTCAACCGGGGGTCCGTGTTGCCCTGTTCGTCGACGTACAGCCGCCAGACACGGTTCAGAAAACGGAAGACCCCGTCAACTCCCCTCGTGTTCCAGGGCTTCATCTCTTCAAGGGGTCCCATGAACATCTCGAACAGCCGCATCGCATCGGCCCCGTATTCCTTCACGACGTCGTCAGGGTTCACGACGTTGCCCCTGGACTTCGACATCTTCCGGGAATCCTCGCCCAGGATGATCCCCTGATGGCGAAGTTTCACGAAGGGCTCCCTGGTGCTCACATGCCCGAGATCGAACAGCACCTTGTGCCAGAAGCGGGCGTACATCAGGTGCAGGACGGCATGCTCCGACCCGCCGAGATAGAAATCGACGGGCATCCAGTAGCGTTCCAGCGCCGGATCACAGAACGCCCGGGCGTTGGACGGGTCAATGTACCGGAGATAGTACCAGCACGAGCCCGCCCATTGGGGCATCGTATTTGTTTCGCGACGTCCTTTCAGTCCCGTCACAGGATCAACGACAGCGATCCACTCGGTCGCCAGTGCCAGAGGAGATTCCGTCGTACCGCTCGGCTGGAACTTCGTGAGGTCCGGAAGGAGAAGCGGCAGTTCATCATCCGCCAGGGGTTGCATCGTGCCATCTTCGAAGTGAACGATGGGGATCGGCTCGCCCCAGTATCGCTGCCGCGAAAAGAGCCAGTCCCGCAGTTTGAATTGTACCACCGGAGTTCCCAGGCCCCGCTTCTCCAACCAGGCGATGATGCGTGATTTTGCCTCGGGCGTTGTCAGGCCGTTCAGCGACACCTCACTATTGGCGGAATGCACCGCCACCCCGTCGCCGGTATAGGGCTCCTGCAGCACATTTCCTCCGCTGACGACTTCCACAATCGGCAATGCATATCTGCGGGCAAACGCATAGTCCCTTTCGTCGTGCCCGGGCACCGCCATGATCGCACCGGTGCCGTATCCCATCAGCACATAGTCGGCAATCCACACAGGGATCTGAGCTCCGGTGGCCGGATTCACCGCCATGCCCCCCGTAAAAACGCCGGTTTTGTTTTGTTCGACATCCCGCTCGCGCTCGCTTTTGCGGCGGGCCTGTTCACGGTACGCTTCCACCTGTGCGCGCAGCTCCGGCGTTGTCAATGCATCCACAAGAGGATGCTCCGGCGAAAGCACCATGTACGTCGCCCCGAAGACCGTATCCGGTCGCGTGGTGAACACACGGAAGTATCCCGTCTGTCCTGCGATCGGAAAATCCATCATCGCGCCCTCCGACCGCCCGATCCAGTTCCGCTGCTGTTCGAGCGTGGATGCAGGCCAGTCAAGGTCCCGGACATCGTTCAGCAGCCGTTCCGCATAGGCGGTAATCCGCATCATCCATTGTCTCATGGGGCGGCGTTCAACGCTGTAGCCCTTGTCGACCCACTCGTCCACTTCTTCATTGGCCAGGACTGTGCCGAGCCCCTCGCACCAGTTGACAGGAATTTCCGCGATGTAGGCGAGCCTGTAGCGTGCAAGGACGTCCTGTTGCTGTTTTCGCGTCATGCGTTGCCACTCTTCGGACGAAAACGGGACGTCTTCGGCGAGGCCTGCGGACCCCCGGGAGGCGAAGCGGTCGATGAGGGTCTGGATGGGACGGGCTTTATCAGCCTCCTGATCATACCAGGAGTTGTAGATCTGCAGGAAAATCCATTGTGTCCATTTGTAGTAGGCGGGATCTGTGGTATCCACTTCCCGTGCCCAGTCGTAGCTCAGCCCCAGCATCTTGATCTGCCGCCTGAACGTCGCGATGTTCTGCTCCGTCGTCGTGCGCGGATGAATGTTGGTCTGCATAGCGTACCGTTCCGCCGGAAGGCCGAACGCGTCCCACCCCATGGGATGCAGCACGTGGAAACCACGCATCCTCTGGAAACGTGCAACGATATCCGTGGCGGTGTATCCCTCCGGATGGCCGACGTGCAGGCCTGCCCCCGAGGGGTAGGGATACATGTCGAGGATGTAGAGTTTGGGTTTCGAAGAAAGTGGATCCGTCCGGAATGTCTGCTGCTGGTCCCAGTACGCCTGCCACTTGGGTTCAATCGTCGCGAAGGGGTACGCCACTGCTGTCTTCCTTGGTGCTTGCTGTCGGTGGATGTTGGGTGACTTGCGATTCCTCGAGATACAGGCGTGCAGTCATGAGGCTGCCGAGCCGGAGGCGCTCACGGAGCTCATCGGCGGTGGCACCGTGGCGTGCCATCAGCACGGCCGCGGTGTGCCGGAGGGAGAACGGGGTGATGCGGCGGTCCGGGTGCTGTTTGAGTCCGGCGGTGACGAGTGAAGCATTGATACGGTCGCGCACACCGCGCGTGGTCATGCGCTGGCCCCGGGTGCGGTTGCCCGCACTTGCAAAGAGCGGCTCTGCCGCCTCCGGGTGCCCGCGAACCGAGAGATACTGGTCGAGGGCGGCCCGCGCCTCCGGCTGCAGCAGCACGCGCTCGTCCTTCTGCTTCCGCCCTTTCCCCTGCACCAGCATCCAATGTCCGCGGTCGTCATTCGTCAGATCGCGGATGTCGGCACGCACGAGCTCGATTTCCGACAGGCCGCATTGGAGCATGAGCAGCAGCATGGCATGATCTCTGATGCCGCGCTCGTCCGGTGTGTGCGCGCCCGCGAGCAGGATCCGCACCTCCTCCTCGCTCAGAAAGTCTCTCGAATGGGACGCCGGCCGGCGGTTGCCCCCGACGTACCGTGCGGGATTATCCTCCAGGACCTTCCGGTCCACCAGGTAGGCACAGAAACGGCGCAGCGCGGTCAGGTATGTAGAGACCGACACTTCCGACAATTTTCTGCGGACGGCCAGGTAGTGTTTATACCGGCGCACATCTTTCACGCGGAAACGGAAGTGCGGATCGCGGGGGAACCACCGGAGGAATTCGCGGAGCGCCCGCGTGTAGGTACCGCGGGTTTCCGGCGTGTCGCGCTTGAGGCTGGCAACGAAACCGTCGAAATGCCGTGTCAGGGCACGCGTGGAGAGGCGGACCTGCTTGAATGTCGGATCGTTCATGAATGCAGGATGAGAGAAAACGCAATAACAGAAGCTAACGAACTCCGGGGGAAGAAGCAAGGGACTGCGAAGACTGCGGGCAGGCAACGATGCGGATGACCATCATCGTTATGTCATCGGATTGCGGCGCACCGGCGGCGTGCACCAGAATGTCGCGGTGTATAGCGTCAAGCAGACCCTGCGCATCTGCGGATCCGGCTCCGGTGATCATCGCCTCCAGGCGTTCTTCTCCGTATTCCCGGCCCGAGCCGTTCATCGCTTCGCTCACTCCGTCCGTGAAGAGCACCAACCGGTCTCCGGCGCGCAGCGCCACCTCCCCTTCTTCATACGGTGTCGTTGTCTCCATGACGCCGAGAATCATTCCCCCTTTGTCCAGCCGCTCCAGAGAGCCACCCCCGCGGAGCACATAGGGATAGTTGTGCCCCGCATTCACATAGCGCAAAGTGCACTCGCGGTGGTCCAGCACTCCCCAGAAAAATGTCACAAACTTGTCGCCTCCGGTGTTCTGGCACATCAGGTCGTTCACGCGCCCGGTGAGTTCCCCGAGCGGCAGTTTCAGCGGCACCAGGGCGCGAATCGTCGCTTGCGTGTTCGCCATCAGCAGCGCTGCGGGGGTCCCTTTGCCCGACACGTCACCGATGGCAACAACGAAACGGTGGTCATCAAGCGGCACGACGTCGTAGTAGTCGCCTCCCACCTGCTTTGACGAAAAATTCGCCGCTGCAATATCGACCCCCTGCACGGTCGGGAGAACACTCGGCAGGAGCCCCTTCTGGATTTCCCGCGCGATCACCAACTCGTCTTCCATACGCTGCTTTTCAATCGCCTCTTTGAACAGGCGGGCGTTTTCCAGCGTGATGATTGCAAGGTTTCCGAGTGCAGAGAGGAACTCGAAGTCCGCGGGAGCGAACCGTTCGTGATTCAGCTTTTCGCCCAGCAGGATCACCCCCTGCACCTGCCCCTGCAGCGCCATGGGAACGATCGCACGGAGACCGAGGGACTCCAGAGTCGGACGCGGGTCGACCGCACCGGTCACAATCATCTCCGCAATCGCGGTCGGCGTTTTCACTCTCGTCAGCAGGGCCAGCAATTCGGGCTGGGGTAGTGCACCGTCGACCCGCGACGCCGCGATCCGCATGTCACCCCCCTCCTTCAGGCACACCAGGTACCGGTGCACGCCCACCTGTCCCATAAGGGAAAACACCAGGAGCCGCACAAGCTTCTGGGGATCCAGAACGGCACCGAATTCCTTCCCCAGCTCAAACAGTGTGTTCAGTTCCTGGATTTTCCGGTCCAGGCGCCGGTTCACCTGTTTCAGCTCGGCGATGATATGGCATTTGGCGATGGCCGTGGCGGAGATGTTCGCCAGCGAACGGAGATACGTCGTTTCACGCATCGTGAGGCGTCGCGGCGTTCCGCGTCGCCCGAACGCAAGCATCCCGATGGGTCCGCTCCCGCTCCGGAGGGGCAGGACTATTTCCAACCCTTGCTCGCGGAGATATTTCACCCAGGGGTGACGCTGCGGATTGATGCGATCGACATACTGCATGCCACGGGGTAATGTGCGGATGGAGAGCGCACACTCCCGCCCCTCCGAAGGCACGCCTTTCACCATCTCGCACCGGTACGTGCCATCGTCATGGCGCAGGATAGCCGCACCACGGCTCGACATCAATTTCCCCATGAGGGTCAGCAAGATATGGCTGAGAATGAACCGGAGATCGAGGGATGAATTGATGACCGTGCTGAATTCGAAGAGTGCGGAGTGTTCGAAATGGCTTTCGTACGTCGGGGTTGGCGGGGCCATGTCAGCGGGCGAGGAGCTTGGTCAGGTGTACTTCGTTGTGTCTGCCCGGGACGATCTTGTATTCGACCTTATCCATCAGGGACTTCATCAGATAGACCCCCAATCCGCCATGGCGGTAGTGTGTGAGGTATTCTTTCATATCGGGCGACTGGATCCGGGAGGGATCGAAACCGATGCCGGAGTCGGTGATAACGATTTCCAATCCGCCGGTCTTGTTCTTCACCGTCACCGTGATTTCTTTGGAGGGATCAAATTTATAGGCATGCTTGATGATGTTCGTGCAGGCTTCATCCACTGCGAGGGCGATTTTGCTCACCTCATCATCCGGGAACCCGCATTCCCGCGCTGCCGCCGAAACGAATTCGCGGACAGCGACGAGGCGTTCGGTGCGACTTTCAATATGGATGGTGCGCTTTCCCACGCTCATTTTGCCGCGAGAAATTTCTGCACCGCGTCCTGCTCGTCTTTGGTGATCTCATACAGGAGGGGAAAACCGAGGAGATCGAAAACGTTGAACACCTTCGCCGACATATTGGAGAGCTTGATATCGCCTTTGTTCTTCCGGACATCCTCGATGTAGGCCATGAAGACGCCCAAGCCGGCGCTGCTGATGTAGGAGAGGTCTTTGCAGTTGACGACAATGTTATAGCGCTGGTTCCTGAGAAGCGTCTGGAATGCCTCCTCCAGGGTGGGAGCAGTATGCGCGTCCAGATATCCCTTCAATTCAAGGATATGGACGGTGTCGTGTTCCCGTTGCGCGATTTTGAACTCACTCATGAAAGCGTCCTCCCAGATGCAGAGCCAACGTGACAGACGTTACGCGGGGCCGATCCAGCGCAGCACCACGAGGGTCAGATCGTCGTGTGGAGCGCCATGATCGATGAATGTATCCACGGATTGCAGCACTTCCTGTTTGATGTCGGCGGCGGTCCGGCTGCGTAACTGGCGTGTGATACTGAGCAGCCGCTCGTAGCCGAACTCTTCTCCGTTCTGGTGCGCTTCCGTGACACCGTCGGTATAGAACAAACACACGTCTCCCGGATACAGCTGAAGGGACTGTTCCTCGATTGCTCCGGCGAACAGTGCCCCTTCACCCAACCCCAGACCCATGCCGTCAGGTCTGACATAGTCGGCACTCGACACACTCGCATACAGCATCGGACAATGTCCGGCACGCGCAAGCGTCAAGAGTCCGGTCCCGAGATCCAGGATTGCGTAAATTAAGCTAACGAATGAGTGTTTGTCAATAGACCCCGCGAGGACCTTATTGGCCTCTATCATAAAGTCACGCGGCGAGTCGTACTGGGCGCCCAGCGACAGAAAGATCCCCTTCACTTCAGACATGTAGAACGCTGCAGGCACTCCCTTGCCGGAGACGTCCCCGACGATGATGCCGAGCCGGTTGCCGGGCAGATCGATGAAATCATAATAGTCCCCTCCCACTTCGAACGCGGGGGTCGACACCGCATCGAGATCGATGGAGGGATGGGCCGGTAGCACCTGTGGCAGCAGCTTTCTCTGCATCTCCTGCGCGAGTGTCATCTCCCGGACCAGCCGCTCGCGTTCAATCGATTTCTTGATCAGGCGTGAGTTTTCGATCGCCACGGTCGCCTGGTCGGCGAACGTCGAGATCACATCGATATCATCCTTCACGAAACCGAATTCGGTGGACTTCGTCACATACAGAAATCCGAGTGGTCCGACATGGGACACGAGGGGCACGACGACCAGAGAAGCGATCGTGCCGGACGCAACACGTTGTTGTCCCAGGCGGGGATCACCGGCAAGCGCGTCAATCACCAGCGGTTTCCGGTCGGCCAGCACGCGTGCACGGAGCACACCCAATCCTGCCGCGTGGAGGTCTTCAACCTCCCGGGCGGAAATATTTTGCAGGGAGACAATATTCACCAGCAATGACCCGGTACGGACCACGCCGGTCTCCCCTCCGTCGTCCAGGGAGATGATTTCCAGCCAGCAGCTCTGTGCTTCGCACACCTGCAACGTCATCGCAGTCACCGTCTCCACGAGCTCATTGAAATCAAATACCTGGGTCACAAGCTTACTGAGTGTGTGGATTGACGACACTTCCGAACGCTTCCGGTCGAATGCATCCGCCGTCGGCAAATGGAAGAGCGTACTCACAAACGCCATCCCGAAATAGATGTTGCTGAAGAGGAGCGAGAGGGCGACAAATTTCTGCAGGGCCGGTGAGTAATAACTGACCCCCTGGGACAGCAGGGTGTTCTGACTCAGGATTACATTCAACGTCGTCAGAAACGCGAACAGAAAGAACGCATACACAAGGGAGAGCACTTTCTCCCGTCTGGTCAGGTAGACGATCCAGGGAAGGCGGAAGGCATTCACGACTCCGGCAGCGATGGCGAGACCATAGAGAATGGAGGTCACGACGCTCGAATCCAGCGGCCGCATTGCGAGCGTCGACAGCGCAGTAATCAGGATGAGGAACACCAGGACACGGAAATTACGAAGCGTCCACTTCCTCCGGTACTGGAGGACGAGGTCGCGGATCAGCCTCAGGTTCAGGACGGCAAAGAAACCGACGAGAATACTGACTACCGACGAGAGAAACAGGGTGGCAAAATCCTGCGGCGTCAGCGTGAGATCTTTGGCTTCGAATCCCCTGGCTGACAGTGAGGAAATCAGCAACACCAGCGTGAGCACCAGAATTGCCCCGATGAGCAGCACGCCGAGCCGCCGGACGGGATGCGGCGTCTGTGCCGGAAGACTGAGGTCGAGCGCCCGGAAAAGGAGCAAGAACGCACCGGCCGTCACCAGCTCGCGGATGAAGGGCACGCCCGCCAGATCCAACGACACACTCATCATGATCACGTCGAAGGCGAACTTCAACGTAAACAGAAAGAGCGCGGCAAAGACGAGCAGGAATGGTCGTAGCTTCATGCGTCACACTTTCATATGAAGCCATGCCTTTGATCGGTATTTCAGGTAGACCGCAACGGAGTAGGAGATGATATAAACGGGCAGCGCCAGCCAGGCACCGACAATTCCCCACCCCAGGATGACTCCCAGCACATAGCAGACTGGCAGGAATATCACCCAATGTGTGAGCACTTCCACCAGCATCACGTACACCGTTGCTCCGGCAGCCTGCAGAGCGTGGGCGAGAACGATGCCGGAGGCATAGAAAATCTGTGCGGCGCCCGCGATCTGGAGGATCGGTCTGGCAGTGGCGGCCACCTCGGCGTTATTCGTAATGACACTGATGACGGTTTCCGGCAGGAGAATGAACAACGCACCCAGGCACACGGTGAAGTATGTGGCCAACCGCGCGGTTTCCATTCCATACCGGTACGCCAACTTGGGCTGTCCATTTCCCATGCTCTGCCCCACCAGTGTCTGTGCGCCCGTCCCGAACCCGAAGCAGGGAAGAAACGATAGGAAAAGAGCAGTAATCACCACCTGCGACGCCGCTTGTTCGGTTGTCCCGATGACGCCGTTGATGGAAGCAAAAACCAGGAAACCGAGGAGAATGAGAATATTCTGAAACGACACCGGCAGGGAGATTTTCACGATTTGCCGGATGACACCCTCGCGAATTCGCAAGCCGGAGTAATATTTATAGGTTTTTCGATAAAACGGCGTGAAAGTTGCAGCAACGAAATACAGGCAACCAAAGCAATTGCTGACTGCAGAGGAGAGTCCCGCGCCGGTCAACCCCATCGCCTGAACCCCGAAAGCGCCGAAGATGAAAATGTAGTTGAGAATAATATTGGAAACGTTGATGATGATCGCCGAATACATAAAGATCTTCGTATGTCCGATGCCGTTGAAGAACCCCCGGTAGGAGACAACGAAGAGGAAGAAGACGAGTCCGAGAAACCGCCACTGCATGTACCCCGTGCCGGCTACGGCGACTTCGCGACTGGCGGAGAAGAAATTGAGTATATCACCTGCGAAGAGGACGCCGGGAAGCCCGAACAGGATGCCGATGCACAGGGAAAGGAGGAGGGAATTATTCAGTACATCGCCCGCTCCGGTGAGATCCTTCTGTCCGGAACGGCGTGCAGTGAGAACGTGGGTGCCGGTAGCAAGACTGGAGAACGCACTCGTGATGGCCCAGGTCGCAAGAAGCCCGAGGCTCATGGCGGCGAGAACGACTTTGGTGTTTTCCAGGCGTCCCACCATGGCCGTCTCCACGACTGAGACGATCATTTGCGACGAGAGGCCCGCAACAGCGGGCGTGGTGATCCGAAGGACGTCGCGGGTAAGCGCTTTATCCGGTAACAGTCCCATGTACTTTCGCCTTCGGTCCCGGAAATGCGCCGCTGTGTGGCGCTACACGGAGAACTGTGTAATGTATCGGTCAGCTTCTCGGCCGGCAGCCGTCGTCGGGTAGTTCTTCTTGATGCGTTTCAGGAGATCGACTGCCTTGCTCTTGTTGCCGGCCAGTGCGTAGTTGCGTGCGGCACTGTTCAGGTGCTCCGAAATCGTATCGTCCGTCGCGTCCTTGTCCGCCGCGCTCTCGAAATTCCCGGCCGCGTCTTCGTACTTCCCCATCGCTTCATAACACGCTGCAATACCTGCGTAACGCGATGCTTTCAGAAGCGCATTGGACGGACTGCAGTCTTTGAACGCTTCGAGCGCTTCCTGGTACTTCCCGGTCTGGTAGTAGGCATCTGCGAGATAGAACCGCGCCATGATCACCAGCGGGTGTGCTGCCGTAATCTTCCACAATCTGCTTGAGCCCGACGAGATTGCGGTCCGGCACGCCGTCGATCGCCATCTGATACTGCCCGTTGTCCGAGAACTGGTTGATTGCGGCAAGCTTTGCAGTCGCTAAATCGTTGTTCTTAGCACGATTACTCAGGAAAATCATTGTTGCGGCAACCACGACGATCACCGCGGTAACACCGATACTGATCTGTTTCTTGTACTGATCGTAGAACCTGGTCACCTTCATATAGGTGGTGATCAGGGTATCCTGTTTCAGTTCTTTTTTCGATATCTTTTTCTTGGGTTTGAGCATGGTCTTGGACTTCCTACGCTACTCTGATGGCTGCGGATGGTTACGCTTTATACTCGTGCGCCTGTCGGGAGTCGAACCCGAAACCTTTGGCTCCGGAGGCCAACACTCTATCCAATTGAGCTACAGGCGCGGGGTGGATTACGCCGAAATAAGCCTAAATTTCGCTGAAATATAAGATAAGAAACAGCCTGAATGGATGCAAGCGATCACTGTGCAAGCGATCACCGCTCGGGCTCCCAGCCTGAATGCGCCCAGATTAACCCCAACACGAAGACGAGGAGCACGACGCTGTAGGCCGCTGCACTGCCGATATTGAACATCCGCAACTGTGAGAAGATCTCCACTGAAATCGGACGTGAGGAGAATGAATACAGAAGAACAGAGGCCACGAATTCCCCTGCAGCCATGATCCCCGCAAGAAGCACGCCCGAGAGAACCGCAGGTCGGATGACGGGGAAGACAACTCCCCAGAACGTCCTCAACTGTGAAGCCCCGAGGGATCTGGCCGCTTCGGGAAGTGCGGGATCCAGGTTGTCCAGCGCAGCCGACGCAGGCTGCAAGACAAGTGGATATGTGCGAAGGACGTATGCGAGCGGCAGTATCCAGACGGTCCCCACGAGCACAAGATTCCCTGTCAAAGGGGTCAGACCCCCGAAGGCCTGAATCAGCGCGATCGCCACCACCGTTCCGGGCAGCGCGTACGGCGTGGAAAGCAGCATCCCCATGAAGCCGGCAGCCTTCATACGGCGATATCGATGCACACCCCATGCGATGCCCAGTCCGACGCCTCCCGAGACTACCATCGTAGCAAGAGCCATCCACGCACTGGTGACCACAGGCTCATACATGCGCGGATCATTCACAAAGTCTGCATAGTTTTGAAGCGTGTACTCCTGCGGCAGGATTTGCCATGTCCACGACCCCTCCTTTGCAAACGAGAGAAGCAGAATTACGAGGAACGGGAGCACGGACAGGCCGATAAGCAGGTACGCGGCGATGACGGCAACCCTCCGGAGCGTTGGAGGCAAAGTGAGTCGCACCTGGCGCGCAACACCCTTCGTGGCTGTCCGCGCTCCATGTTCGCCTGCCGCCGTCCGCGCGAGGATGAAAAATACCAGGCAAACCGCGGCCAGCAGCACCGACTGGGCGGCCGCAAGATCCAGATCACCGTTGAGCTTCGTGAGGTAGATCTGCAGCGTCAGGAACCGGCGTTCCCCTGCAAACAACAACGGCGCGGTGAACGATGCCATGCTCGCCATGAAGGTCAACACGGAGGCTCCCAGAAACGCCGGGCGCAATCCCGGAAGGAGGACTTGCAGGAACACTTTCCAGGGTCCGGCGCCCAAAGTGGACGCGGCCTCCAACTGTGCACCATCGAATTTCCGCAGCGCAGCCGCAATCATAAGATAGAAGTAGACGGAGAACGAATATGTGTGCACGGCCAGAACGCCTCCGACTCCCGACAGCCCTGGAGTGCGAAACGCACCTCCGCTTATCTCATTCACCAATCGAGGTACGACGCCGGATTCTCCAAAGGCAAGCAGAATAGCAATTGCTCCTACCAGAGGGGGCAGCCCTACGGGTAACACCGCGAGACGGGCAAGGATCCCCCTCCCCGCAAAGTCCAGCTGTGTCAATGCAAGCGCCAGCATCGTGCCAACAACAGCACTGGTGATAACCGATAGCAGTGAAATGCCTACCGAGTTGACCACACTTTCGAGGTTGGCCCGATTGGAAGGGTCGAGCAGCTGGATGTAGCGCTGGACAGAGATCGATCCGTCGACGTCGAGACTCCGGAAGACCAGCATGGCAATGGGAAAGCCGACACATGCCACCAGGAACAGAACGAGGGCAAAGGCAGGTATCTTCCGCAGGGTACTCATCGTCCGGGTTTTGAGAATAGCCTTGCCGACTGCCACTCAATATCCATCCCAACCTGTTGGCCTTCGGACCAGGGAAGCCGCGCCCTGGTGCCCGTCACAGCCGCTTGCAGGAGCAGCGCACCTGCACGGATCGTGAGCATGACACTTGCGCCGCGAAACTCGACGGATTCCAGCACACCCGGGAGGGATGCACCTTGCACATCGGACAGCACATCAATCATCTCGGGCAACAGGAGGACTTCCGCCGGCCCCTCCGGTATGTCCGTGGAAACATGGGGCAGTACAACGGGAAGATCGTTCAATCTCATTACATGAGTTGTCCCGTCCACGATCCCTTCGAGCACATTCTCCCAGCCCAGAAAGCGTGCCACGAATGGGCTTGCCGGCGCATAGTACAGGTCCGCCGGAATTCCCACCTGTTCGATGTGCCCTTCGCGTATCACGGCCACGCGATCCGAAATACTCAACGCCTCGGCCTGATCGTGCGTCACGTAGAGGGTGGTAATCCCTGTGCGCTTCTGGAGCGTGCGGATCTCCATCCGCGTGCGCTGGCGAAGTGTGACGTCAAGGTTGCTTAGCGGCTCGTCAAACAGGAGCACGGCGGGTTCGATAACCAGGGCGCGGGCAACCGCGACACGTTGTTGCTCGCCGCCGCTCAAGCTCGCGACGTTCGCATGCTTCCTGTCGACAAGAGAAACGCGGGTGAGTGCTTCATCCGTTCTTCTCGCCACCTCACCGGGGGAAACCCCGCGAAGCCGGAGACCGAAAGAGACATTTTCCTCAACGGTCATATGGGGAAAGAGCGCATAGTTCTGGAACACCAGGCCGACTCCGCGGTTCTGCGGCGGAAGGCCTGTGATGTCGCGTTCCCCCAGCATTACCGTGCCGCTGTCGGGGCGTTCGAGGCCTGCCGCGATGCGCAGCAAGGTCGATTTGCCGCTGCCACTCGGTCCGAGCAGTGAAAAGAATTCCCCGGCACGAATGTCCAGATCAACGGCATCCACGGCTTTCCGCCCGCCGAACTGTCGTGATATTCCGTGAAAGGTCAGCCCTGTCATCGTGCCTGCCGCCCCCGTCCTTTTACCTCTTCATCCCAGAGCTTCATCCATTCCTGTTCTCTTGCGGCAATCGACCGCCAGTCGACGTCCATGGATTTCACGTGCAGTCCGGCTATCCAGGCGGGCAGCAGGGAGGCAGGAATGTCACCGCGCGCCGGAATGCGGAAGAATCGCTGGGCCTGGATGACCGTGTTTTCGATGGATGTCACGTACTCATAGAACGACACCGCCGCGGCGCGGTGCCGGGCTCCCTTGACCAGGGCGATGCCATCGGTGATCACCGGAGTGCCGCTGGCAGGAATGCTGTATGCGAAGGGGTACCCATGCTCGCGGGCCTGAATAACCACGTCGGGAAGATCCCAGATGGTCACCACTCCCTCTTCGCGTGCGATTTTCAGGTAGAGTTGTGTCGGGTCGGCCGCATACGACCGCGTGTTTGCATCCAGCGCACGCAACCACCGGAGTCCCGCATCAGTACTGCCGCTGCGCCGCAACTCCCGCTCGATGATCGCAGCAAACATCGTCCGCATTGTCCCCGAGGCCAGGGGGAGCCTGATGATGATCCGATCCTGCCAGCGTGGCGCGAGCAAATCATCCCAATCTCGGGGCGCATCCGCGCTGTCCACGACACGGGAGTTGTACATGATCACTTCCGGCAGCAATGCCGTGCCGTACCAGAACGACTTCGCACTTTTTGCCTCTGCCGTGACCGCACCGCCCCAGGAAGGCACATACGGATCCAACAAGTCTTCCTTCTCCGCCCGGTCAAAGAGAACCATCGGTCCACCCCACCAGAGATCAGCCTGCGGATTCCCTCTCTCGGTGCGAACGCGATCCAGCGCATCCTGCGATCCCATGTCCAGCCACTGGACGTCATACTCCGGGTGGACTGCTTCGTAGCGTTCTTCGAATTCGCGGAGCAGCTCTTTGCCATGGGGGGAATAGACGACAATCGGTTCGCGGGCGGTTCCGCCGCAACCGAGAAGGAACACCAGTGTGCCGATCGCCGGAAGTTGACGCATCGCTCAGCGTGCCCTGAGAGGGTAGGAGACCATGTTCGCCAGGCAGCGGAGGGCGCCCGGGTGGCGGTCCTTGAGCTGGCGGTACCAGACGTAGGTGGTGTAGATGTAGCTCCCCGCGCCGTACGAGGCACAGAGGTAGCCGGTGTCCGCATCCGGTTCATCAGGATCATGGGTGCTGATCAACCGTTCGTACACGGGAGGGACATCCACCGGGAGATACACCGACCGCTCCTGCTTCCAGCCGTCCCAATCGCGCGCAGTGATCGCATTGGGCCAACGGAGTAACGGATGTCCCGGGAGAAGAGCGATGACGGGAGCATCCTCCATTGTTACCCGTTGCCGGCTGACGGAGAACGGGTATGGCGCGTACTCTCCTTTCCATTCAGCGTCACGCTGGTACATGACGACAAGGTTCCCACCCCTCCGGACCCAGTCGATCAGGCGGCGGTTGTGTTCTCGGAGCGCAGCGCGGACAAGATATGCACGCATGTCAACGATGATCGTCTGATACAGACTCAGATCTCCGTCCGCCAGGGTGGCATCGTTGAGTGTGTCACAGCGCACCCGAAGGTCCCTTAATGAGCCCGACAATGTACTGTCATAACTTGACACGAGGCCAACGCGGACAGCCGCTGGTACCACGACATCGGCAACGCGGAGGATGATTGTCCGCGCGGCATAGTCGGTGCTCAAATGAATTGTATACTCGCCTTCAGCGGGGTCTGCCGGAGCCACGAGCAGCACCATTCCATCCTCTGTTGCACCCTCCTTTTCCAGCGCAAACGTGAACCCTCTCGCCTTCCAGCCGGCCGGGGCACTAACGCTGACAGTGCCGGCACTCTTATGAGGAAACATGTTCGTCACGGTGCACGGAAGAGAAATCCCTTTTGCGGCGTCGCCGGTCTGTGCCCAGAGTACTTCGGAGCCCGTCCGCAGCAGGTGCGGCGATGCGATGTCAATAACCAGCGGGACGCGAAGGGTCAACGGCTGACCATCGAGTGTATATGCCATGAGGACTTCCGGCGTGTCGCCGTCCTCGATTGCACGATAGAGATGTTCGGCCTTGGGGAACGAAATCCGCGGTCGATCACCCACACGGAGCGTGAATGTTCTTATCTTCGCCCCCGTCACGGACTCCTCTTGCTGTACGGACCAGCCGTCCGGCAAAGACCATCCCATACTGTCGACAGAGAACGGCCCTTCCGCCGCATGCGGCGAGACAGTCACCTGCATCCGCTGTCCCGCGACCAGTATCGAATCATCATAGCGGACGCGGCATTCGAGCCCGGTTGCGACCGCCGCGAGATGCTCAACCCGTTCGCGCCAGCGCGCGAGAATTCTGCTGCTCAGCGTCGTCCGCCCCGCCGGGGTCCGTCCGATCACGTCGATCTGACGCAAACACGATGACGCCGTCCGGGTCAACATTTCCCACGGTTCACCCGGGTGCATTGTCTGCAGGGAATCCGCAAGCGGCTTCAACGATTGCATGGGTTCGTGGGACCAATTCCTGATGCCGGTGAAGAAATCGGTGCTGTCCTGAGGGAACAGGCTGCTTGCCCGGGCCAGCCGATAGGAGCTCCGGCCGCGATTGAACGCACGGAGATCGGCCCGATCCAGCCCCTGCGTCCGGTGCATGCGCAATGCCTGAGTTGCGACGTCGATATACGCAACACCACGAATATCGTTCACCTCTTCCAGGTTGTGCACAACATCGAGAGTCCCGGGGGATCCCCCGAATACTCTGAGGAACAACTTCCGGGGTTGCCAGAGGTCAATGCCGGGTTCATGCAGTTGCTCCGGGAACATGCTCGAGTCGGCAGCGGCGTCAAACGCGGCGATGAGGGTTACAGCGACCGCCTGATGATGTCCGTGGCCGCCCCAGGTGTTGTGATTGCTGAACAAGACGTCGGGCTTCACGCGGCGGATGACGTAGACCAGGCGGCGCAGCACCTCCTGCTGCCCTCCCCAGATACGGAACGCCTCCGTCGCGGTCTTTGAATAGCCGAAATCGGGGAAGTTCAGAAACTCCACTTCGGCTCCGAGGATTGCCCCCGCGGCGCGGGTCTCCGCCGTACGGATCACCCCGAGGTCTTCGTACAGCTCGGATCCCTTCTCGTTTTGTCCGCCCTCGCCACGCGTAAACAGCACGGAGTACGTGTGGACCCCATACTTCATCCGGTAGTACGCGAGCGTCGCGCCGTCTTCGTCGTCGGGATGGGCGGAAATATCCATCAGAACGCAGGGCTGGGAAAGATCCCGCAACGTCCGGGCGATCTCCGTACGGTCGCGGGCTGAAGTCCCGATGGCGATCAGGGCAAGTACGATGGTGACCAGATACTTCACTCTCGTGCTTCCCCTCCCTGGATTTCCGGAATCGCCTCCCGCAACGCCTGCAGCGGCACAACACCAAGGCGGAGTATGCGGGGGGGAGAAACGGTGACGTCGATCACAGTGGATGGCGGCGTCGGAGGGAGTTCACCCGCATCGAGAAACAGATCCACACCGCGCGGGATTGCATTGTGGATTTCCTTCACGGCATGAAGAGAGGGCCCCCCGGAGAGATTCGCGCTCGTGGAAGTCAACGGGCAACCACAGAGAGCCAGCAGCCTGCGACACAGCGGGCTTGAGGATATGCGTATGCCGATGGTTCCGGAGCCGTGCGAGAGGAGATCGGGCACCTCTTTTGTCGCCTTGAATACCATGGTCAGGGGACCCGGCCAGAACCTTGCCATGAGCAGACGGGCCTCCTCGCTGATTTCCGTCGTCAGCGCCGCGAGTTGCTGTTCATCTCTGACTATCACAAGGATCGGCTTGTGCCCTTCGCGTTGTTTGATCGCGCGCACCTTGGCGATGGCCGATCCATCCCAGCCGTTCGCCCCGATCCCGTACAGCGTCTCGGTCGGATACACGATGACGCCTCCGGCCTGGATGACCTCTGCTGCCAGCACCATCGCCTTGTCTTCCGGGTGTGCAGCATCCACCTTCATGACGAGAGACATGATGAACTCCGCTTATTGACCGGACATGATATCATGGATTGCGGCCATCACATGCGGGACCGTAATTCCGCGCATGCAGGCGAATGAACCGATCGGGCATTCGTTGCCGCCATGTATATTGCACGGGCGGCATGGAAGATCCACCACCTCGAGTACACGATCCTTCGGACCGACGGGTGCAAACCCGATTGCAGGGACGGTTGGCCCGAACAGTGCAAGAACGGGCGTGTCGACACCCATGGCGATATGGCCGGGAGCGCTGTCATTGGACACCAGCAGGCGACAGCGGTGCAACAGCGCGGCTGATACGGCAAGTGAAGTCATTCCCGCAGCATTGAAAAGCCCGGCAGACCTCCCGCTGGCGTCTGCAATGCTATCACAGAGTTTCACATCCCGGTCACCGCCGATGAGCACAACACTGAAACCCTCCCGCATGAGTGTACAGCCGAGCTCTGCATACGCCTCCATCGGCCAGCGTTTGGTGAGCCAGACCGAACCGGGAGCAAGGGCGATGAGTGGCTTCCGGCTGAACCCCGGAATCGTACGGTCCGCAGTTTCGAGAAGCACGGCTGCAGCCTGCGCATCCTCTTCATGGATGGCGATAACCGGCAGCACGCGGGAGGGAATGCTTCCCAGCACCGGCTGAAGGAGGCTGAGGTCCCGGTCGATTTCATGATCAGATGACCGGTACGGAACTCGTTCGGTAAAGAGCCGCGCTCCGGCGCTCGAGGAGAACCCGATCCGCCGGGGGATGCGTGCCATCCGGACGATCAGCGCACTGCGAATGGACCGGTGCGGCACAAGTGCAAGGGTGAACTGCCGCTTCTGCAGAAGCCTGACAAGCCCGTGCATTCCCCGCCATCCGCGATGGACTCCCCGTTTGTCATAGGGGATAACATCATCAACCGCGGGGTGTTTTCTCACAAGTTCGGCCACCGCAGGAACTGTGACAACGCTGATTGTGCCGCCGGGTCTCTGTTGCCGGAGGGTCTGGAGCAGGGGGAACATCAGGACAACATCCCCGATGAATGCCGTATGAAACACGAGCACCCGCTCCGCAGCCGGCGTCATGGCTCGGCCTTCGGGGGCATGTGCTGCGACCGGGTATCACGCTGCAACGATTCGTAGTAGGGCGTGTGTTTCCACCGCTTGTGCATCCAGAGCCAGTGGTCCGGATTGCGCCGGATTGCCCGTTCGAGTACTGCCGTGTGCCTCTTCGTGAGTTCTGCGACCTGTTCTTCACGGGAGCCCTGGAGTCCGCCGGTATCGACTTCTTCAAATGCGCCCCGGTATGTACCATCCGTCTGGCGCACGAGGAACAATGCGAGAATGGCTGCACCCGAGCGCAGGGCGAAGGCGGCCGCGCCGCGGTGGGTGGCTGACGGGCGTCCGAAGAACGGGACAAAGATGGATTCCCTTGGGCCGCTCTGGTCGCCGAGAATGAGCACAGCCTCATTGCGACGGAGGGCCGCGAGCACTTCACGCACAGCCGGGCCCATCGGCACGGTCACCGTGTCAAACCGCCTGCGCCGCTCGTCAACGCGGGCATCGACATATGCATTGCGCTGACGCTGGGCAATCGCCGTCACTCTGACCGGAAGCTGAAGCCGCACGCTGCTCAAGAGGAGTTCCCACGATCCGAAATGTGCACTGAGAAGGATCACACCCTTCCCGCGCTTCAGTGCGTCAGCCAGGAGCCCGGGATTCTCTATATGAACGAGTGGGACAAGCACCCCGGGACCCTGACCGTAGGTCCAGAGCATTTCCACCAGGGCGATACCATAGTTTCTATACGCGCCGCGCAGGATCGTCTCCCTCTCGTGAGGCGTGAGTTCGGGAAGCGCCCGGGCGAGGTTGTCGCGCGTGACATTCCTGCGATAGCCGGTCAGCCGGAGGATAAGCGTACCCAGCACTGCACCGACACGCTGTGCACCGCGGGGCGAGAGGGAGCGCACAAGCCACGCGAGAAGCCGGAACAGTGCATATTCAATTCTGGATGTCATGCGCGGGCGCGTGGCGGCTTCACCCTAGCGCGTGATGCCAACGCGATCCCAGTTCTCGTCGTGCAGTTCGTTGCGATGAGTTGAATGGACGAGCTCGTAATCACCCGCTGAATTTCTCAGGACAAACACGAAGATCACGCCGCCCTGGATGTTGTTGTAACTCCAGATCTCGTACGGACGCGTCTCGGTTTCGTTGGGATGACGCTCCATATCGTCCGGCGCACCGTAGATGATATGCACACGGCCGCGGTCGGTCCGGAACCCGTCACGCGACAGGATCCGGAAATTCGCATTGGCATAGGCGACCCTGGCCAGATACTCTTCACGCAGGCCGGGATTGCGGTGCCGCCAGAAATCGCTCAAGAACTTTCTCTTGGCATCCACAATCGCTTTTGCATCCGCTTCAGTTTTGGCGTCCTTCGCACTGCCCAGTCCTTCATATTGGTCCTTCTCTTCGTCCATCGCCGCGTAGCGGCACCATTCATTTTCGCGGTCGAGTTCCGACTCGTCCATCGACATGTACTGGGTCATGGGCAATGATGTGGAAGTCGCCAGTAAGGAAGAGTCAACGCCCAGCGTTGCGTTGTACACAAAGAACTTGCGGCCACTGCTGGCGACGGGAGGCCGGCCGCTGCTGTCCAACAAAGAGAGAATCAACGTGTACGTCCCCGTGCGCATGCTGTTCACGCCGAACTGATCGACGAGGACACTGGATTCCGACACGCGCTTCCGCGGGCGTTCGCGCGACATGATCTCCTTCCCCACCGCATCATACACATTGCTCCGGACAATATAATCGCTCGTATCCTGGCCGCGGAGAAGGTTGTATGCTTCGGCGTAGTAGTAGACCTTCTGATCTTCGGTATAGAGCCCGCCGACGTTCGGCACTATATCCAGCGTGTTCTTGTAGAAGATACTCCCCTTTGTGCCCTGCCGGATGGAGGACGCAAGCTCCACGTCGCTCAGGACGGGCTTGGTGGTGCTAACTGCGCGCACCGGCACGTTTAACAGCATGCTGTCGCGGCGGGCGGGGTCATGCCGGTCTCTCCCGACCAGACGAAATCTGTAGTCACCGTCGGAAAGCTGAAATGCATACAGCCCGACGAGGTTCACCTCCCTCGACAACACCGACGTGTCGGCAATGCTGTGGGGCACCAGCCATCGATCGGCATGGACGACAGAATCTTTGAGTGACACAAGAAGAGTAAGGTCAAGGGCACCGCTGAAGCCCGAGGTGTCGACCATGTAGGTGATTGACCTCTCGGGGAAGGCGTACGTGATTTCGATGTGCGTGGAGGCATCATCCGAGCCCCGATAACGATTGATGTCCGCGGTGATCCGTATGCGTTCATTGGCAGGACGCGTCTGCGCGACAAGTGCAGGCACGACACACAGCACAACAATAGCGAAGATGACATACCTCGACAGTCTCATAGTTGCTCCTTCACAGAAATAGGGACAGCGGGTTTCTACTCACCCATCACTTTGACTACAACACGTTTGCGCCGGCATCCATCAAATTCGGCATAGTACACCTGCTGCCAGGGGCCGAGGTCAAGGACTCCTTTGGTCACCGGCAGGATCACTTCATGATGAACCAGCAAGCTCTTGAGATGAGCATCACCGTTCGTTTCCCCCGTCCGGTGATGCCGGTATCCTTTGTTGAAAGGCGCAAGCCTTTCCAGCCATTCGTCAATATCCTGAATCAATCCGTCTTCTGCGTCATTCACGTACACGCCCGCGGTGATGTGCATCGCGGACACCAACACCATACCCTCCTGCACGCCGCTTTTTCGGACAATTTCCTCCACCTGCGAGGTGATGTTGAGATATTCCCGCCTGGTACGCGTGGTAAACCACAAGTAGTCCGTGGCCGTTCGCAAGCTCATTGCAGCATGGCTTTCAGCTTGGCAATCGCTTCCGATGGCTTGAACGGTTTCGCAAGAAAGTCATCGGCGCCGGCCTTTATCACCATGTCGTGCACGGCCTTACCCCCCATCCCGCTGGTCCCGACTATCTTGATCGAAGGGTTCAATACGCGGGCACGGGCAATCAGGTCCACACCGGCCACCCGTGGAAGGTTGAGATCCGTAATCAGGAGCCTGACGTCAGCCGCATGCTTCTCCAGAAGCTCGAGCCCCTGCTTGCCGTCATTCGCCTGGAGGACGCTGAATCCCTCAATCTCGAGCAGAATTGCAAATAGTTTCCTCAGCTCCTGTTCATCTTCAACGATGAGCACCCCCTTGCCAGTCTGCTCCGCCATCATCCAGGTCTCCTCTGATTATCAATATATGCACACCCCGCCTCATCCGCAACCCTGCTTTCCAGAGCAGAAACGGCAATTCGACAGGTTGAAGGGAACGGTTGGACAACGTGCAGCAGATTCGTATATTTGTCTATGGCAAGACAAGATATTCTCCTTCTCGTGGCATTCGGTTCCCTCGCGTTGATCACATTCGTTGCGGCGATCATCTGTTTCCGAAAAGCGCTGGCGGTGGCGAACCAGAAAGACGGTGACATCAAGATGTTCCTCTGGGCTGTGGCAACATTTGTCAGCCTCATCGTTTCCGGTCTCAGCGCCGCCTATATCCTTCTACCCATTATCTTCCATTACCTATGATCTCGAGGCGCAGCATCCTGCTCGCAGCGCTCTACGGCATGGGTATGTCCATTTCGGCTGGACCCACCCTTGACCGGCTTGGCGTGGAGGTGCGTCACACATCCCGCCCATTCATCTACACCAATAAGCAAGAGGCGACATATTACGGGGAGACTCACAGCCGTAACCGGGTCAGCTGGCAGGGATTCACTGTCCGGGGCCACGAGTTTCTGGATGACTATGACATCGTAGTGAACGGGACGACTCTCGACCGATCGGCGGCGTTGAACGTGGTGGTGTACCCGGATCATCTCGAACGTACGTACCCCGGAGGCCTCGTTGAGGAGCTCTGGCCGGTGGACAGCCTCGCGATAGTGGGAATTCACTTGCGTTCACCCCGACCCATCGCGGCGGGTTTTGTGCCATACTTCACCGACGGCCGACGGCCCCCGGACTACATCATCCGGCTCAAGAGCGGTGTCGCGCTCCTCGCCAGGTCGACTCATCCGGAACGCACAGCCTCTGCCGACTACCCGGTCTGGCTGGCGATCGGTTCCCGGCGGGCTCTCCCCGACACTGTTGCCGTGGCCTCCGGACGCCAGTTCTCGCCCGTGCGGCTGTCAGGTTTGCTGGCCCGGACCCATATCTTCTCCGTGGCTGTTGCCAACACCGCCGAACAGGCTGAAGCTCTGGTTCGCACGTATCCCGACCGGCTCACGTCGTACGCAGCACAGCGCAGGGCCCGGATGGAGCAGCTTCTGGCCGAGACAGAGGTCAGGACATCCAATCCGCGCTTCGATATGGCCCTCCAGTGGGCCGTGCTGTCCCTGGATGCGCTGGTGATGAACCAGACGGGGAGAGGGATATTCGCCGGTCTTCCCTGGTTCAACAATTACTGGGGACGTGATACGTTCATTTCCCTGCCGGGGGCCGCGCTCGTGACGGAACGATTCCCCCTGGCCCGGCAACTCCTGGAGTCATTCGGGGCGTTTCAGCAGTACGATTCCCTCTCCCCCGATTACGGCCGCATACCGAACATCGTCTCTGTTACCGATACCGCGTACAATACCGCCGACGGCACGCCGCGATTTGTCGACATGGCACGCGAGTATGTAGTGCGTTCGGGAGACGAAAAATTCCTGCTCCGCATGTACCCCGTGATTCTGCGCTCGATCGAAGGCACCCTGAAGTACCATACCGATTCACTGGGTTTCCTCATACACGGGGATGCCGAAACCTGGATGGATGCCGTGGGACCTTCCGGCCCCTGGAGTCCCCGTGGCAATCGCGCAAACGATATCCAGGCCCTCTGGGCCAGGCAACTCGATGCCGGCGTTTGGTGCGCCTCACGGCTCGGCGACTTTGTCTCGGCACACCGGTGGAACGCCGCCCTGAAGAAGTTGAAACTGAATTTCACGAAGTACTTCGACACGCCCGGGGGGCCGGTCGTCGACCATCTGCTCCCGGACGGTACGGCCGACGCCCGGACGCGTCCTAATCAGCTTTTCACCGCCCCTCTGCTGGACACCCCGACACGCGCCTCGATGGTCCGCTCGGTGGCATCTCAACTCACATTTCACTACGGCGTCGCATCACTGGCACAGACCGACGGCGGTTTCCACCCGTTTCATGAGTACCCCCCTTACTACCCCAAAGATGCCGCGTATCACAACGGAACTGTCTGGACCTGGCTCCAGGGACAATTGATTTCCGAACTGTGCCGCTACCAACTGGCCGATTCCGCATTCGTGCTCACCGGGGATGCCGTGCACCAGATTCTCGACAGGGGAGCAGTCGGGACACAGTCGGAACTTCTCGACGCATTGCCCCGTCCGGGCGAATCGGAGCCCCGTCTGTCGGGCACGGTCTCCCAGGCATGGAATCTGGCGGAGTTTGTCCGCAACGTGTACGATGACTACCTTGGAATCCGGATTGAGCGATTCACCCGCCGTGTCATTCTGCATCCGCACATTCCCCGGGCGCTGGGGACAGTACGGGCTTCATTCCGCATCGACGGCCGCAGATTGGGTCTTACGGCGGGAAAGATCGGCGATACGCTCAGTGTGACGATGAATTTCCCGCACCTCGACCGGCCGTATGCGGTGGAAGTCGTCCTCCCCAACGACCGCGGTGAAGAGTTTTCGACGAGCTTCGCGCTCTCTGCAATGGGCGAGGTTGCAGTGCATCTGCGTGATACCCTATTCTCCATCTCCTCGGGTGATCCCTCGTTCGCCCATACCGGCATCATCCGCCGGAATTGTCCCGCAAAAGACGAACTGGCGCCCTTTTCGTTCGCCGTACCACGGTCCGCTGAAGGATTGGCCGTGTTGCGCGGACCAAACTATCCCCTTCTGTCCCACGCGACAGTCATGCGGACCAATGCACGGGCAAAGCTCATTGCCCGTTCCGACGATGCTCTCAATGATGACACCGGCGTGCGAGTCAACGGACGCGGCGTGAGCTACAGCTACCCCGGCAGCCCCAATTTCGTGCCGGGCTCTTTCGACATCGTGAATTTTACTTTGTCGTCCGACGATAGCCTGGCCTATTTCACGCTGGGCTTCAGATCCCTGTCGGATCCGGGATGGCATCCCGAATACGGGTCTCAGCTCACGTTTGCTGCAATCGCTATCGACACCAATGGAGTCGCGAGTGGAGGGCAAAGGGAAATTCAGGCGAATGCACAATTCCGGCTGGAGCCGGATCGTGCGTACGAGCGGCTCATCCTTGTCGGCGGCGGGTTCAGGCTGGAGGATCAGTCTGGAACAGTCCTTGCGGCGTACACTCCTACAGAAGATGCCCTGAGTTCACCCTTCGGGAACACAGCAACCGGGAAGTTTCAATTCGCAGTCCCGACGCGCTTCCTTGGTGTTCCGAATACCCGTTGGAAGTTCACGGTCCTTGCCGGAGCGCAGGACGACCACGGCGGCGCAGGCATTGGCGAATTCCGGACTGTTAATCCCCAACGGGGTGAATGGAACGGCGGTGGGCGCCTGCGGCAATCAGATTCGAATATCTACGACCTGCTGATCTGCGGCAACCAGAGGTAGGGATCAGACCTGGGCCTGACCTCTTTGGTAAGATAGCCACGCTTATGCTGCAACTCCGAAGTCATCCACCCGCTTCGACACGAAACCCACGCAGAGCCCAGCCAGAATCATCGAGCATCCCCCTAACAGCACTGCATTCATGGGATTTCCCCCCAACAAGTTTGTCATCATGACGCCGAGTCCGAGAGACGCCAGAATCTGCGGCAGGACGATGAAGAAATTGAACACGCCCATATAGAAGCCCATCTTTTCCGCAGGAATTGCGTTTGAGAGCATTGCATAGGGCATAGACAGTATGCTCGCCCATGCAATGCCGACGAGAAGCATCGAGAACAGGAGCAGATACTGATCGCGCAATACGACCGCAAGCACGAGTCCCGCGCCGCCGGTAATCAACGCCACGCGGTGAATCGATCGGGGGGAGAACTTCTTCACCAGCGCCAGCAGCACAAACGAAAAGACAAACGCCGTACCGTTATACACTGAGAAGCAGAGGCCACCCCACTCGTTCCCGCGCTGATACTCCGGCGAACCCGGAACTCCCCCGAAGACGGTGGTGGCGACAGCGGGAACAAAATAGATCCACATGCAGAACATCGCGAACCAGGTGAAAAACTGCACTATCGCCAGTTGCTTCATGGCAGCCGGCATTGAGGTGATGCCCTGGAAGATCTCTGCGAACGCTTTCCCGATACCGGCCGACGCCGCATTCCTCTTCCGGAATTCCTCCAGATTGTCCGGCGGATATTCCTTCGTCGTGAATATTGTGTACAGCACCGCAGCGAGCAACACCGCGGAGCCGACATAGAACGCCAGTTGCACGGTCCTCGGGATCGCAGCCTGTCCTGCAGTCCCAGTCACCCCGAACCAGTTTGTGAGGAGATACGGAAGCGCCGAGGAGAGCACGGCGCCGAGGCCTATGAGGAGGCTCTGCATGGCAAAGCCGGACTTTCGTTGGTCCTGCGGCAGCATATCCCCGACAAACGCACGAAACGGCTCCATGGTAATATTGATGCTTGCGTCCAGGACCCAGAGGAGCCCGGCCGCCATCCAGACAGTCGAAGAGTTGGGCATGGCGATCAGGGCAAGCGTGGAGAGCAGTGCACCTGCGAGGAAATACGGACGCCGCCTCCCCAATCGCCCCCAGGTACGATCGCTCGAGTATCCGACTATGGGTTGAACAATGAGCCCGGTAAGCGGCGCGGCAATCCAGAGCCACGCAATCTGGTCCTGGTTTGCCCCCAGGTACTCATAGATGGCGCTCATGTTTGCCATCTGCAGCCCCCAGCCGAACTGAATGCCGAAGAAGCCGAAACTCATGTTCCAGATTTGCAGCGGTGAGAGGCGGGGTTTGATCATGATGTTCTCGAACTTTTTATTCCTTGACGCTTCCGAGTGTGAGACCTGAGACCAGCCAGCGGCTGAGTGAGAGGAAGAGTGCGACCACGGGAATTGTGACGATGACCGAGGCCGCCCCGTACAGGCCCCACTCGGAACCCATATTCGATTCAAATGATTTGAGGCCGAGCGGGAGCGTCCATAATTCCGTGTCCTGCAGAATCTGCGCCGCCACCACGTATTCCGTCCACGCAGACATGAACGAGAAGAGTGCGGTGATGACCAGTGCGGGGGCCGCGAGCGGGAGAATGATACGGTAAAACGTCTGAAACTCGTTGCACCCGTCGATTTTTCCTGCTTCTTCCAGACTCGTGGGGATGGTATCGTAGTATCCTTTCATCTGCCAGATGCAGAAGGGCAGCGCCGTCGCCGAATACATGATGACGATGCCGAGATAACTGTTGATCAGATGCAGCTGTACGAGCATGATGTACATCGGCAACAGCAGCATGGTGGCCGGGAACATCTGCGTGACCAGCAGGCTCAGCAGACCGATCTTCTTGCCGATGAACGAAAAGCGGGAAAACGCATAGCCGCACATCGAGGCCAGGAGCACGCCGGTGAGCGTCACCGTCAGAGACACGAGCGTGCTGTTCAACATCCAGAGGAGAAACGGCCGTTCGGTGAAGAGCGCGGCATAGTTCCCGAACGATGCGTTCGCCGGGATCAACTCGAGCGACGTGCTGAGAAGACGGTTCGACGGGCGGAGTGAGATGTTGAAGATTTGCCAGACGGGGTAGAGCGCAACGAGAGAAAATACCATCAGCACCGCGTAGCTGGCCGTGACACGGAAAGCCGTCGATGTTTTGCCGCGCACCATCATGTGCCTCGATCAGGAATAGACATTCCGGGTTGCCTTGGATTTTCGCATGAACGTGATGCTGAAAATCAGAAGGATGAAGAAGATCACCATGGAAAGTGCGGCTCCGTAGCCGTACCGGTAGAAATTGAACGCCGCTTTGTACACAAAGGAGACCATGAGATGCGTCTGGTCCGACGGCTCACCGGCATTGCTGACCAGCCAGACGATATTCAGGTTGTTGAATGTCCAGATCGTTCCCGAGCGTGATTGCCGGGACCATGACGGGCTGTATCAGCGGGATGGTGATGTGCCGCAGTTTGTGATACCACGATGCTCCGTCAATATCCGCTGCTTCATAGAGATCGTGCGGGATGCTCTGCAACGCGCCGAGCGCAATCACCATCATGAAGGGGAAGCCCAGCCAGACATTGGTGATGATCACCGCGATGAAGGCTTCCAGCGGCTGGCGGAGCCATTGTACCCCGGGAAGATTGAACCACTGCGTCAACATCAGGTTGATCGACCCGTACTCATAGTTGAACATGCCGCGCCAGGTCAGCGCAACGATGAGCTGCGGCACGGCCCAGGGAAGCACGAGGATCGCGCGGAAGATTGCTTTGCCCCTGACCTCCTTCTGGTTCAGGACGAGCGCCAGGAACACGCCCAGCACAACGTGAAAGAAAAGATTCACCACGGTCCAGATGACAGTCTTCAAGAACACCACATAGAAATCGGGCTGCGACGGCTCCGTGAAGACCTTGATGTACTGTCCGAAGCCGATGATTCTCCAATCCCGGATGTGACGCAAGTTCATATTCGAGAGGGAGAGCACGATATTGTAGAAGAAGGGATAAATCACGACGCCGAACAGCACGACGAAGGCCGGTGCAACGAGGATGAAGAGGAATATCCTGTGACGGAAGGTCTGGCTTTGCATGGTGGTCGGGGTTATTCGTTCATTTCTTTGATGCGCCGGAGGGCGAGGCGCTGCATCTCCTCAGCAGCCTTCTCGGGGGTCATGGTACTTGCCAGGACTGCCTGATAACTCGGGCGCATGGCATCCCAGATGGCACGGAGTTCCGGCACGACGGGAAGCGGACGTCCGCGGGTGATCTGTATCCGTGAGTTTCGCAGGATCTCGTTGTGTTGCACGAAGTCGCTTTGTTGAGCGCCCAGGTGCGTCGGCATCGTGAAAAGCTCCCGCGTCGCCTCCATCTGGCATTCTTCCGACATGAGGAAACGGATCAGCTCCAGCGCCAGGGCCTTCTTTTCGTCGGAGATGTTGGCATTGAGGGAAAACCCTTTGGGTGACACCATCGGCGCACACCAGAGCCCCGTCGAAGAGATTCGCGGCAACGGCGCGACCCCGATATCCAGACCCGCATTCTGGTAGCCGGCCCACGACCAATCGCCGTTGATGATCATCCCGGCATTGCCGTCTTTGAAGAGGATGTCGGCGACATTGTAGTCCGCCTCGTTGGGAATAATCTTTTCCACATCCCGCAACCGTTTGATAAACTTGAGCCCGTCGATGGTGCCGCGGTTGTTGAGGGTGGGATTCCCCGCCTCATCCATGATCCAGCCGCCGAAGCCCGTCATGAAGGGGATGAAGAAAAACGGCTCCGTGTAGTTCCACGTCAGTCCATACCGGTCGGTCTTTCCGTCGCCGTTGAGGTCCGCCGTGAGCCCTTTGCCGATGCGGATCAGGTCTTCATCCGATGAGGGGGGAACCGGCACGAGCTTCTTGTTGTAGACGAGCGTGAGATGATTCCCGAGTTTGTCCGCCACCTGATAGAGATGTCCCTTGTACCAGGTCAATCCCTTCGGATCGAATTGTGCGAGCCACTCCCCGGGGAAAGACTCCTCCAGGGGGAGGATAATCTGCATGAGCTCAAATGGTCCGACCTGGTCTGACGGGCCGTACACGATTTCGGGCCCCTGTCCGGCGAGGGCGGCAATGATGAAACCCGACCGCAATTCCTCCGTCTCCTTGAACAGCTGCTCGACACGCACGCCGGGATGCGTCTGCATGAACCGATCCAGCTGTCTCTGGAGAATGATCCGGATATCGATGCGGTCCTGATGCCAGATCGTCAGACGGATACGGTCGTCGCCTCTGCATGTGCAGCCATCCGTCGTGATGACGGCCGCAAGAGCAATGATGGTGCTCATCAGGCCGACGGCCGTCCGAAGTGCTGTTCGTGCGTTCACCGGGTGTTGCCTTCCGCCGGATCTGTTGCCGTGTTTCGCCTGGGCTCATGAACGAGCAACCAGACAACCGCAGAAACCGCGAGCGAGACCCCGCTGATCAGGAAGATGATGGATTTGTCCTCTGAACGGTAGATCACCGTCCCCAGCACGAGGCTCACAAAGAGTTGCGGCAGCACGACCGAGAGATTGAAGATCCCCATGAAGAATCCCATGCGCGACTTCTCCACCTTTTCCGTCATGATGGCGAACGGAAGCGAAACGATGGAAGCCCAGCCGATGCCGGCCACCGCCATGAGCAGGTAGAGCATGACGGGACTTGCTCCGGCAAATGCGATGGCGAAATATGCGGCAGCCATGATGGCCAGGGCGGTCAGGTGCACGCGCACGCGGCCGAAGCGCATTGCCAGCGGCTCGAGCACGGGAGCGGGCAGCAGGAATCCCACGGTGTTCAGGATGGCGAAGGAGATCGCGATGATGCGGCCCGAATCCTCCGCGATCGCACCGGGGTCTGAGGTGGCAAGCATTTTCTGCTGGATAAAAGCGATGATGTAGACGAACATTGTCTGTACGCCGATCCAGGAGAACCCGTGGGCGACGTAGATCCTCATCAGTTCTCCCCACCGCGAGACCACGGCTGCCGCCTTCCCGTCCGCCGCAGGTGCATCCTCCAGCTCGCGCCGTTCGGTGATGAACATGACGGGGACAACGGAGCAGAGAAAGACCACCACGACGCCAACGGAGATAAGCACGTAGTTCCCCGCCGCGGCACCGATGACGTAGGCCATGACGCCGAAGAAGCCGGAGATGGTCTGCATCCAGGTATACCCCTTTGTGCGGGCCTCTCCTTCCGGCGTCACGTCGGCGATGATGGAACGGGTCGGATTGAAGCTGATGTTGATTGCCAGATCGAGCGTGAGCGCCACTGCGATCGCTACCGCGAGCAGACTGCCCACGCCCAGGGCGTCGTTGATGAGGTCGATATTGGGGAGTGCAAGCAGCATGAGCGCCGCAAGCGTTCCGCCGATCAGAATAAACGGACGGCGGCGGCCTCCCCAGAACCAGACACGATCGCTGATCAGGCCTATCACGACCTGTCCGACAATCCCTGCCAGAGGACCTGCGGCCCAGACGAAGCCGACCTGGTGAATATCCAGGTGATATTTCGTCGTCAGAAGCCAGCTGAGCGCCGAAATCTGAATCGACAGCGCAAACCCCATTGCCGTGGAGGGCAGGCTGATGAGGGCATAGAACCCGTTGGTCAAGCGTTCCTGAAATGCTCGCATGGTACCCTTCCGACTGGTCAGTATTCGAACACGAGACACTCACCTGGCCCGAGGGCTACGTTGAGCACGCCATGCATCAGGTGTACACGCTTGCCGGACAGCAGGTCGACAACCTGAGTCTTTGTAGTGTTGAGTGTAGTCTTGGACATCTGCGTTGCGTGGAAATCCATATTGCCGATGACGGCCACGCGCAGTTTTCCTCCAGGGACGACGCGGGCGAATGACAACACGTGCGTATTGCCCTCGTGAAGCATCTGCATGGTTGCAGGCGTGGATTGCACCACAAGCGAGCGGTACTTCTTCCGCACTGATTGCACTTTGGCGATAAGCGGCGCGAATTGCTCCTGGCTGATCCAGTTGTACCCCCCTTCGCTGAACAATGGGAGTTTTTCGGATGGGAGAGCCCGTATCTGAGCACTGGTAAAGTCCAGACCGGTGTTGATCGGGAAGCGCTCCGCAAGTTCGTAGCCGGAATGGAGAAATGGTATTCCCGGCAGGAAGGCATTGATCACCGCCGCCCACCGTGAGTACGGGACGCCGCCGGGACGCGACGCTGCGCGCGGCGTGTTGTGGTTCTCGGGCGTCGCGAAAAACGGAATCGGAAACTCCTCTTTGGTTCTGTGGACGCAGAAGGCCCGCATGCGGTCGGCATGATGCTGATCGAAGATCGTGTAGCCGAATACGGCGTTGTACCCTTCGTCGCGGCTTTTCCGGGTGACGGAGAAATTCTCGTCCCAGAAGGCAAAATCGGCATTCAGCCCTCGCGCCTTCTTGACCATCTCCGCTTTCAACTCCATGGGCAGAGCGTGCCCCATGTCGATCATGACACCGTCGATACCGAATTCCCGTTGGTAGTACGGCACGATGCCCACGATCCTATCCCATAACGGCCTGTTGACATGTTCCGGCCGGGCGAGGCGCGCATCGTACATGCGGATGGTGTTGTAGCCGATATAGTTGAATTCCGGGTGCGTGTACATCCGGAGATATGTCACGTCGTTCCAGGGCGGCTGATTGTCGTCCGGCGGCCAATCGGCGAATGCTCCGGGAATCCGCACGCGTGTTCCGTCGGCCAGTGTGCCGATGTAGCGTCCATCTTCCTTCTTCACCGTCTGGGCATCCGGCGGTTCCGTGAAGAATTCACGATAGACACGATGCGGCGGGACAAGTGCGTCGAGCTTCTTTGCATCCACGTCGCGATGAATCTGCGCCAGCTCCTCCGGCGAGAAAATGGGGGAGCCGTATTTGTGTTCATCCGTTTCATTGGGAGCCCGCGGGGGAACGGACTCCTTGATCCAGTAGAACCATTCGGGATGCTCTTTCACCCAATCGCCGTCCTTGGCCGCCGTCCTGAAGACAAACTCCACAACCACGCGCAAGCCCAGACGATGGGCCGCCTCCACGAAGGCCTTGAACTCGGTCTTGATGTCCAGACCCAGTGTCGGCTCTCCCAGGTTCTCGTCGAGTTCGTACGGATTGCGGATGGCATAAGGGGAACCGAGCGTCCCCTTGTTGCCGTCGTGTCCGATGGAGGTGATGGGCAGGAGATGCACCGTGTTCGCGCCGAGCCGCTTGATGTACGGAAGCATCGCCATCGCTTTGACAAATGTCCCCGTTTCGCGAAACCCTTCCGGGTTTGTCGGAAGATCGAGCGCACTGTTGCCGTCATGATCGAAGGCGGTCGTGGTCCGCACGAAGAGATTGTAGATCACTGCGTTGCGCGTCCATTCGCCACCGCTGGGTGCGGGACGTTTCGGCGCTTTGGCCGCTTTGAGCTTTTTGACTATGCCGAGATAGTAGGCGTACGGGTGCACCTTGATCCTCCGGGGCGTGCCGCGGAGTGACCCCCAGAGAGATGGAACTGTGTAATGGTATTTGCGGAGGCGACTCTCGCGCACTTTGTGCTTGAGTGCACGCACGATCTGATCCAGTGCCTTTGGAGGTGTGTATGTTCCCATAGATGCGTGTCGGAGTTGTTCTGATTGAGTGTGAATAGTGTCCGGACTATTTTTTACTTTCCCTGCTCTTCCCCATCACTCCCGTACCGGCGGAGCCGGGTTCCGGCGCGTTCGATGCCCCATCGCGGATGATGGGCGTAAAGGCTCTCACCGGCATCCTGCCGCCGGCCAGCCGTGCAAAACGGTACACATTGTTCAGATGGGCGAGATACGCGAGATCAAACGGTGTGTCACCTGCGGGAGCAGTCTGATCGGCGCCATACCACCAGAACCAATCCGATCCCTCGGCGGCATACATCTCTTCCCACGCCATGTAGGCGTACCATGCGCGTGTTCCTTCGCGCGGTGCGTCGCCCCGCGGGTCCGGCCGTTGTACCCCCGATCGCTGCAGGTCCTGCCGGACCCGCAGGAGGTACTCCCATGCTGCGTTTTCTTCCTTTTCTCCAACCCAGGTGTCAAAGTTGCCGTTGATCCATGAGCCGGGCCAGAGCCACTCCATGGCCGGTTGCGAGGCCACGGGGTGGGGGGGGATGCCGCGACCGGGATTCCCTGCGATATATTCGGACATTGTTGTGGAAGTGATGCGTCCCTGCTTATACAGTGCTCCGAGCTTGCGGTACAATGCATGGAGGAACTTCTTGCCGTCGACATCCTGCCGGTACCACTCCCACGCATTTTCGCCGTCGAGAATTACCGTGATGAGCGCATCCGGTTGATCCTTGCCCGGCGCGAACCCGAGAAGACTCTGTACGAAGTCCTCCGCTGCGGCCTCGCCGTCCATCGACTGATATTTGAAACCGATCCTGTCGGAGAGCTCGGTATCGCGGAACACCAGCGATATCGGCTTTCGGCCCGCCGGGAACCGGAATGGCGTGGTGTTCGGCTGATCCGCCGGACGTGAGCGCTGCAGCACGCGCACATCGCTCGCGGTCCAGAGAATCCCGTTGTCGCGGAACACCTCCAGGACCGGCTGGGCCACCGACCCTTCTCCGGGCCACATCCCCGTCGGCGCAGCGCCGAAGATCTCCTTGTACATGCTGACCGCTTTCACGACTTGCGCCCGGGCATCCTCGGGGTATGCGAAACGCGGGGGGAGGGAATCATGCGGTTGACAGGTGCGTGCAAGGTCCGAATCGTAGATCAACGGCAGAATCGGATGGTAGTATGGCGTTGTGATGATATCGATCTGGCCGGTCCGTTTCTCCGGTGAATACTGTAAGGAGCGGTGCACGGGGATGACTGCCGCCATGACGTTGTATGCTTCCACGACCATGCGCACGCAGTCAGCGTGTGTCACGGCACGTTGCAGCCGGAACACACCGTTCCCTTCCTCCTGCACCAGATCGCTCAGGTCGCACACTACGCCTCCCGGCAGCGTCACCGGCCCGCGCAGGAAGTCCGGATCGAAATATGCCAGGTAGAACCAGAAAACAATTTCCTGCAACTCCGGCACGGTGAACATATCGCCCTGCGGATCGGCAGACGATGCTTGTTTCTGTTTCAGGGCCTGATACTGTGGAAAGCGCTCGAGCATCACGTCATTGATGCCGAAGGCGTTCCAGGCGTTTCTGTAGATGAAATCCTTGTCATTGCCGGTGTAGGATGCAGCGGGAGTGAGCGCCAGATCGATCCACGGATCTGTTTTTCCTTTCCAGTGTTCCCAGAAACCACGGGTGTCAATCGTCCGTTTCCGGGCGTCTATATACGGCCCCAGCCGGTCAAGATAGTAGCCGCGGAGCTGGTGGAGCAGCGAAGAGGTGAGATTGATCGTACAATGAACATCGGGATACTTCTCGAGCATGGCCGCCATGTCATAGTAGTCTTTCGTGCCATGCGTGCGTACCCAGGGACCGGCAAGCTGGTCGGTTTCCGGATCGGCGTAGAGAGGTTGATGCTGGTGCCAGAGGATGTGGACATATACCTTCTTGCGATCCCCGGCGGGGGCATAGACATCGTTCGGGTTCAGCGTGGCCGGCGGCGGTTCCGCCGAAAGAAGGATTTGGTTTCCGGCAGTCAGCACGAACACCGAATTCTGCGAAGACCGATTGTAGTTGTCGATCAGTGCGGGATTGTCCGGGTCATTGACATACTCCGTTCCATCCACCAGGAATTTGTACTGGTAGAGCCCCGGCCGGAGCGGTCGGACGGTTGACCAGACCCCATGGGGCCCCGCTTTGAGCCGGTCGACTTCCTTGGACCAGCCGTTGAAGTCCGCCACGACGGAGACGCTGGATTTCACCTGTCCAGTATAGGCAAACCGGACACCGTCCTGTACGATGGTAGGCTGGGCAATGCCGCCAGTCGTGGCCCCGAGCACCATGACACCTGCGAGTACAATAGCTATGGATGTTTTCATATGTGTCCTAGTCCCAAGCTCTCATCGCTCTTCCTTAACCCCGCCCTCAATCCTAACCTGAACCTATTTTCCTCTCTCAATCACCATCCCCGACAGGCCAGGCAGGATCACGGTGGGATCCCCATTCTGGTCGGGCCCAAGGTCACTCCCCATCGGGTGAACAACGCGCCACATCCCGCTTCCTCCAACAGCGCTGAGTGGAAGGGCTACGCGTGCAGGCAAGGGCCCCGCGTTCAGCACAACGACTCCGCGTGATGCGCCGTCTTTGCGAGCGAAGATAAAGACCTTCTGCTCGTCATCGGCACGCAGAGTCTCGTACGACCCTTGACGCCACAAAGCGTGCGCGCGGCGCAATGCAATCATCGCTTTGTACCACTCGAGGAGTTCGGCTCGCTGCTTCTTCTTATCCCAGACCATCGTTCCGCGGCACGCCGGATCCTTCCCGCCTTCCATGCCGATTTCGTCACCGTAGTACACCATTGGCGCACCGGGATAGGTCATTTGAAACAGCACACCCAGCTTTTCACGCTGCTCATTGCCGGCGCACACAGTACGCAAGCGTTCAGTGTCATGACTCCCCAGAAGGTTGAGCAGCGCAAAGTTCACCTGCTCGGGATAGTCCTGCCGTTGGTGAGCAAGGGCCGTGTCAAACGCTGTCGGGCTGGTTGTTCCTAGCGCAAGGAATTGCAGGCAAAGGTCGCGAAGACGGTAGTTCATCACCGCGTCGAACTGATCCCCCTGCAGCCACGCATTGGCGTTATCCCATATCTCGCCAACGATATAGCAGTCCGGGTTGATGGATTTCACAAGCTTCCGCCACTCGATCCAGAAATCGTGCGGAATCTCATTCGGGACATCCAGACGCCACCCATCAACCCCCATCGTTGTCCACTTGCGCGCGACATTGAAGAGATACGCGCGCACGGCCGGGTTCTCCGTCCGCAGTTTGGGCAGCGAGCCATGCCCCCACCAGCATTCGTAGTTGGGCCGGGACGGAGGACCGACGGGAAAGCTGCGTATGGTGTACCAGTCCTTGTAGAGTGATCGCTTTCCTTTCGCCCGGACATCAGCGAAGGCGAAGAAGGCGATACCGGTGTGGTTGAACACGCCGTCAATCACCACACGGATCCCACGGACATGGCATGAATCAAGCAATCGCTTGAATGTCGCATCATCTCCGAAATGCGGGTCTATCCGCATGTAATCGGTCGTATTGTATTTGTGATTCGTCGTCGCTTCAAAGATAGGGTTCAGATAGAGCGCATTGACTCCGAGATCCTGAATGTAGTCCAGGCGGTCGATGATCCCTTGCAGATCTCCGCCGGAGAAATTGCGTCCCGTGGGCTTTTCGCCCCATGGTACGACACCACGGGGGTCGTTTGCCGTGTCACCATTGGCGAATCGTTCGGGAAAAATCTGGTAGAAGACCGCGTCCTTGACCCAATCGGGGACAAAGCTGCCGGCCCGGAGTGGCAACGCCGCGGCTATCATGAGCAATGCTCCACCGAGGAAGCGAACGGGCATTCGGACCGATACGTGACGACGTTTATTGACGCGTGCAATCTGCTGTGCACCAGGAGAGGCATTCACCGTTCACAATAGAGATTGTGGTTCTGAAAAGCAACGCTTGCTTTGACGCTGGAACCTGCTATATTCTTTTCCATCAAAAGACTTTCGCCCTGCAACCTCATACAAAGACGTCCGCAGATCGATGAAACAACGCCGACCGCCCCCTCACCGCCGTGTGCAGGAACAACTCAGTGCATCCAGGCGCCATGCCTACCTGGCCATCACGTTTGCGTTTCCTTGTGTCGTCCTGCTTCTCCTGGAAGCCAGTCTGCGTGTTCTTCATTATGGACCTGACCTTTCACTCTTCATCACCCAGGAACTGCACGGCCGCACATATCACATCATGAATCCTGAAGTGCGCCGTCGGTACTTTTCCCGGGTTTCATTCGCTCCCTCCACTTCACCCGACTATTTTCTCGTGCCAAAACCAGAAGGCACATATCGCATCTTCTGCTTCGGCGGCTCCACCACGGCAGGCTTCCCCTATTGGTTCAACGGTGCCTTCTCGTCGTTCCTCCGTGACCGGTTGCGGAGCAGCTTCCCAGACCGCCCCATCGAAGTAATCAATTTGGGCATGACCGCAACCAACAGCTACACAGTTGTCGATATGGCAAGGGATGCGCTTGAGTATGAACCCGACCTCATCATCGTGTATGACGGGCATAACGAGTTCTATGGCGCACTCGGCACTGCCTCGCGTGAAGCGATGGGTGGTTCACGATGGTTGTCGCACCTCGCCCTTGCGCTTGCCCATGCCCGCACATATCAGCTCGCACTCGATATCTCTGCGGCGTTCAGCAGCGTCTTCGGCAACAGTGACAACCCCGCATCGCGCGGGACCCTGATGGAGCGCCTCGCACGTGGGAAGACCGTGCCGTATGACAGTCAGACCTATCGCGACGGACTGGAGATATTCTCGGCGAATCTCCAAGAGCTCAAAGAACTGTGCACTGACCGCGGGGTACCAGTCATTCTTGGAACGCAGGTATCCAATCTCCGGGGTCTTGTTCCCTTTGTCTCAGGCACTCCCCCCGAGACGCCTCCGCAGACACGCCTGGCCTTCAATACTCGCTTCAATACCGGGATTGAGCAGCGCTTGAACGGGAACTTCGTTGCCGCCGTAGCGAACTTCCGCGCCGCAGCTGAACTGGTGCCTGGCCACGCGGAGGCACATTACCGCCTTGCCCAAGCCCTCGATACGCTCGGACGGACCGCGGAAGCACTTCCAGAATACGTCATAGCTCGCGATCTTGATGAACTCCGCTTCCGCGCATGCACAGACTTCAACATAGCCATCCGCACCATGGACGACGGGAAGACATTCTTCTGTGCCGACATGGAAGCGTCATTTGCCGGCGCATCCCCCGCACACATCATCGGCAATGACCTGATTCTCGATCATCTCCATCCTACCGCATTCGGGCAGTTCCTTATGGCCCGTTCCTTCGCCCAGGCGATGCGCACCAACGGACTTCTAGCGACTGAACATCAGTGGAGCAAGGCCGACACACTCAGCGACAATGCTCTCTGGAGCAACCGGCACGTGACATCCGTCGATGACCGCATCGCTGCGCGGCGAATCGAGGCACTTGTCACTGCCTGGCCGTTCCAATCGGAAGAAATGCCACTTAGGGAGATTACGCCCCGCGATACACTCGGCCAGATCGCAGACCAGTTTGCCCGCGGAGAGATCCACTGGAAACAGGCGCATGACAGCGCCACAGCGTACTACTCTTCGCGCAAGAATCTCCGTGCCCTCGAAAGAGAGTACCGGACGGTCATTAACCAGCTTCCGTACATCGATATCGCACCCTATATCCACCTCGCACAACTCCTCCTGGACCAGAGGAAGACCAGCGAAGCGCGCGATATCCTCCAGAAACTCCTCGCGATTGAACCCGATTGCCCGCCTGCAATGGAATTGCTCAGTAACATGCACGCGCCCGCACGGTGAGCATCTCACCTTCTCATTTCAAGAACAGCATACTCCGAGAACTCACGAACCCATCCGTCGTGAGCCGGTAAATGTACACACCGCTGGCAAGTCCTGACGCATTAAACGAGACCGTGTAGTCACCCGCCGACTGCTTCTCGTTCACCAGCGTCCCCACTTCTCTACCCAACATGTCGTACACGACGAGCCTAACCAAACTGCCGCCCACTGCCGGTAGGCTATAACGTATCATCGTACTCGGATTGAACGGGTTCGGAAAATTCTGTTGGAGCGCGAAGCTGCCCGGCACGATGGTCTCGTCCCGGCTGCCGACTTTCGTCAAAAGCGTGTCGCGTATTGTAGAGTACACGAGTGCCGTGTACGCAGGAACGACCATCGTATCAATCGTCATTGAAGACACAGCCATCGCTGATCCGTCGGACACATTGTACCATGTTCCTGTACCGAGCCACGGCACCGCAGTGATCGTATGGGAAATCCCGCGGAAATTAGCCACAACCATGACTTTTGCCGAGGACAGTGTGTCTTCAAACCCCCAGACAAGTACTTTTTGTGAGGAATACTGATACAACGGACGAAAAACGCCCCGAAACAACGAGGGATTCATCACGCGCTGACGCGCGAGCGACCGGTACCACGAGAAATGCGCCTGCCCCTCAGGGGTTTGTTGCCGTGAGAATTGCACCGGTCGGTAAGTGAGTTTCAGACCGTCCGACGGCCAACCGCGTGGCTCCGCGAACTCCATGCCTTCCCAGAGCATTGGTATGCCAAGCGATGTGAACATCAATGCACCGTACAGCTTGTCGCGCTGAACCGCCTCGGCCGCTGACACACCCTGGAATTGTGTCATTTCATAGATAAGCGATTGCTCGTCGTGCGTGACGGTCGCATTCACGGGTTCCGTCCGGTTTCCGTACGACGAGGGCTCTGATGGCGTGTCGTTCCCGGGGAATGCACCCAAGCCAAGAACAAGGGACTGCAGATCCGTCAGCAGCACGTTGCGGTATCTCGCCTCATCGAAAACGCGATCGCGGAAGCTGTCGTGCCATCCCGATGTCGCCCCACTGTAATAGATGAGAGCCGGGCTTTCCGGTAGATGCTCGAGGATCTGATAGATTCTGCCGCCATATTCCTGGTCGATGCGATTCACCCACCCAAGAATACCTTTTGTCGGCTGGCCGACATCCCATCCGATCCCCTGTGTGTAGTCGTACCGGAAACCGTCAATATGGTATTCATCGATCCACATCTTGAGCGATGTGTACACCAACTCCTGCGTCTCAGAAGTCCAGTGGTCCATGTCGCGGAAAAATTGCAGCTGATCCTCATTCGGACGTACGTCGGAAATCGATTTGAAGTATGGATTCGCCACTTCATCAGGAAGCATCTGCCACAGTGGCCCCGTATCATTCTGGTGATTGAATACTACGTCAAGAATGATCGCGATCCCGTGTGCATGGGCGGAATCCACAAGTGATTTGAATTCGGCGGGGGTGCCGTATGACGGCTCGAGCGCAGTATAGGAATTGAGGTCGTATCCCCACGAGTTGCCAGACCTGCCGACGGAGCCGGCGTCGTTCACCGGCATGAGTTCCAGCGCATTCACGCCGAGAGAATCGAAATGGCCCATGAGCTTCGACATGTGCATGAATCCCGCTTTGCCGGATGCGAGACCGAAGGCCCCACCCGCAAACTCGCCGATATGCAGTTCGTAAATGACGATCCGATTGAGCGCAGGACGCGTGTACGCAGTGGAAGCCCAACTATAGTCATCCGCAGCCAGACCGGAGGGACCGGTTGAGAATTGTGTACCATAGTCGCCGACCCGGCGTCCCCAGGGATCGGTGATCAACTTGCCGTTCTCAAGCTCGTACAAATACTCATAGGTCGAGTCGCCTGCAAGCTTGACATTCAACCACCAGTCATCGGACCCCGGCGATCGGCGCATCAACCGTGGTGAAGCGAGCGCAGGGGGTTGACCCGCAGGTGCAATCCTCACCCATACCGCGTCCTTGAGAGGAACGCGAAGCCGGAAGGTTACCGAATCGTTTGATGCGGTTGACGGGAGAGTGACACCATGCTTCGCATATGCCGGCAATGGAACCTGGGGAACAACGATTCCTCCCCGGGCATAGACCAGCGAGTCGCCCTTGTTCGTTCGAGCCACGAGCCGGATGTACGATGCACGGGGAATGGGAGCCGGCAGCACCAGATCGAAGATCCTTGTGCTCTCATTGAACGCTGAAAGAACATCGCTGACCGCCAGAGGGGTGAGTTGCGTTTCTCCCGTGCTGAGCGTGATCGAGGTGATGGTGTCGCTGTTGGCATGAACCAGTCCGGCAGTCAGCCGGGTGATCTGCGCAGTCGATTCCGCAGCGAGCACTTCAAACCAGAAGAGGCGTGTCAGCCTGAGGACCGAATTGCTGTTATCGTTCGGATTCGTTTCAGAGTTCAGCGGGTCGGAGTACCAACCGTTGAACGTCCCTCCACGATTGAATTTGTACTGATAGACCGAATCGCCGAGAGTGCGCGTCGCACTGCCGGGCTCATGGATCTTGAAGGTGTAGGTCTTCACCCATGCCCCGAGAGCTGGGTCATAACTCATCTCCGACGGAGCTCCTGTTGCGATAACACCTCCCAAATTCGGGCCCCATCCGTTGAATTGGCCGGGCACAAACACACTCGGCGAGGAGGGCTGGTGCGCACGGAAAGACATACGGACGCTGTCGGAAGACGATTGTGCGAAAGCATGTACCTGGAGTCCCAAGAGCCCAGCTATCAACATCCGTTGCATAAGAATCATCGCGTGTCTCCTCGTTCCGCTGCTCTTCTGCTATCGCTGTGCGTCCATAGGTTATTCAATGTAATGTAGCAAACTTCTCTCATAGAAGCCTGCATGGTTTTTTCCACAATTCCACCTATATTCCATCATGCTCATGCGAGTCGAAACGTGACCAAAGCTCCCCGGCCGAAGACCCGGAATATTCGGAAGAATGGCCCTTCAGCAACGGAAAGAAGGCCAAGCGCTGCTCTTCCTCTCTCAAGAAGGAAGAGAGTCGTCTTGTGGGTTCTGACCCTGGCATTCCCCTTTCTACTCCTTGGTAGTGTCGAGCTGATCCTCCGATTAGTCAACTACGGTCCCGATATTTCACTGTTCACGACTGAAGTCATTGGCGGCCGCGCGTACTACATCATGAACCCCGACGTGAAAGCACGGTACTTCACTCAAGTCGAGTTCACTCCGACCACGTCTGCTGACTACTTTCCGGTGCGGAAGCAGAAGGGTTCGTTTCGCATATTCTGCCTGGGCGGCTCCACAACAGTAGGCTTCCCGTATGGCTATGCCGGATCGTTCCCGCTGCATCTGCGCGAGCGGCTCCGCAGAATGTTCCCCGACAAAAACATCGAGGTCATCAATCTGGGAATGACCGCCACCAACAGCTTCACCGCGCTGGACCTCGCAACCGAGCTGCCTGCATATGACCCGGACCTCATCATTGTGTATGATGGACACAACGAGTTCTACGGGGCTCTCGGCGTTGCCTCCAGAGAATCCGTCGGTCAATCGCTCTGGCTCACCCGCATCTACCTCCGTGCCATTCACAGCAAACTGTTCCTCGCACTTCGCGATGCCTACACACGCATCCGGGGGATACCGTCGTCGCAACCCGCAGAAGGTGCCGGGACAATGATGGAACGGCTGGCGCGCGGCCAGGAAATCGAACGCGGAAGCGCAACCTATGCGCGGGCGCTCGAAATCTTCCGTGCTAATACGGAGGATCTTGTGTCGGTGGCCCAGCGTCATCATATCCCGATCCTTTTTGGCACACAGGTGTCTAACCTCCGCGACCTTCCGCCGTTCGTCTCACGGCATCGTCCGGACTTGTCTGCGAATCAGCTGCAGACATTCGACATTGCAATCGATCGCGGACTCGCGGAGCGTCGAAGCGGCAGACACGAGGCAGCCCTCTCCGCCTTTCAGGAAGCGCTGCTCATCGATTCGACATACGCCCGCATCTGCTATGAAATCGCCCGCTCCTTGGATACACTGGGGAGAGTCGACGAGGCTTTCGTTCATTACATCCGCGCGCGCGACCTTGATTGTCTCCGTTTCAGGGCCAGCAGCGACTTCAACGAAGTGATCCGCAATGCAGCGCGCACACCGGGAGTGTTTGTTGCGGAGATCGAGCGAAGTTTCCTGAAGGCGTCTCCGCAGGGAATTGTCGGGTCAAATCTGATCCTCGAACATGTGCATCCCAATTTGCGGGGATACTTCCTTCTGGCGCGCACTTATTGTAGCGCAATGCGCGATGGAGGAATTCTCGCATTGCCAGATGCATGGGCACGCCGCGATAGTCTGTCAGAGGCCTCACTCTGGAACGATATGCGTCTCACGGAGCTCGACAACCGCGCCGCCGCCCGGAGAATCGCGATGCTGACATCGGGGTGGCCATTCAGGAATTCCACCGCACCTCTCCCTGTTCCTCCCGCAAAGGATGAAATTGCCCACATCGTGGACCGTCTGACCGGGGCCCGCACTTCGTGGGAGGAGGCACATGTCGCAGCCGCCGAATTCTACAGGCGCACCAGTGACATACCCAACCTCGAACATGAGTACCGTACATTGATCCGTGTCCTTCCTGTGAATGTGTCGGCTTACCTCCTTCTCGGCGATCTCTACATTCGAACAGGCAAGGCTGCTCCCGCCGCTGAGATCCTAAGGAGATCGCTGACAATTGAGCGCACGCACTATGCACTCAATTCCCTCGGCGCACTGGCTCTCGACGGAGGCCGGTCGGACACCGCGATCGTGTACCTCCGCGAGGCTCTCCAGTATGCTCAACATACGAAAGCACGCCAGCAAACGGAGTATCTGATCGCAAAGGCGTACCTGCATTCCGGAGATACGAGTGCCGCACGCCAGAGCCTCCAACGTATGCTGGAACAGGGCCCGAGTTTCGAACCGGCCACACTCTTAATGAAACGTCTGGAGGGTTCGCGTTGACTCCGCGTCCACACAAGCGGGTTGACGGAAGGCCGCGAGGAGAGCAGACTGCCACACACCCATCTCCCGCCCTCCGCAGGGTTTTCTGGATCGTTACTCTTGCTCTCCCCATCATTGTCCTCGTGCTGTGCGAAGCGGGGCTCCGCATCGCTGACTACGGTGGAAATCTCGATCTGGTGGTCAGAAAGAACACCCATGGCAGGGAATTCAACTGCATCAATCGGAGTGTCGCCCAGAGGTACTTTCCTCCTTCCGGATCCAGTATCCCTGAACCCAGAGACCAGATATTCCAACTTCGGAAGGGTCCGCGGACACGGCGTATCTTCTGCCTGGGGGAATCCACGATGGCGGGCTTTCCGTACGACTTCCATGCTACCGCGCCATCGTTTCTGTCCGACCGCCTGCAGAACCTCTTCCCCGAAGACACAATAGAGGTCATCAACGTGGGGCTCTCCGCCGTGGGGAGCCATGTGGTCCTCGATTTTGCGCTCGAGTTGCTCGACTACGAACCTGATCTTTTCATCGTGTATTTGGGTCACAATGAATTCTACGGTGTTTATGGCGTCGGGTCTTCGCTCTCGGTCGGCGGTGGATCATGGATGACCCGCCTCACGCTCCGCCTGGTCCGCTTCAGGACGTTTCTGCTCGCCCGCAACTTCTACGCTTCCCTCACTGCACGTTCATCTCCACCCACGGGTGAGGATGCAACGCTCATGGAAAACGTAGTCGGAGAGGGGTCAATCCCCTATGGCTCCAGGGCCTACAACGATGCCCGCGAGATTTACCGCGAGAATCTGGAGCGCATCATTGACGCTTCCAGGTCGCGCAACGTCCCGATCATGTTTACTGCTCTCGTCAGCAACCTCCGCACCCACGCGCCGTTCCAGCCGGTGTTCGCCGACGGCACGCCCATAGAGGCACGGGCTCAACACACTGCACTCATGAAATTGGCAGACAGCCTCCTGGCGAACGGAGATGCCATGGGCGCGTTTGCACAGAGCAGCCGCGCGGTCCTTCTCGACTCGAGCCATGCCGGCGGCTGGTTCGCCCGGGCCACAGCGGCCTACGCGCTCGGGAAGTACGATACCGCTGAGCGTGCATTCCGGCAGGCGAAAGGATCTTGATGCACTCCGGTTCCGCGCAACAGAAGAATTCCAGGATGTACTGTTCTCAGTCTGCGCCAAGCAGGGTGTCCCTGTGATCCATGCAGACTCCGCATTCGCCGCGGCCTCGCCTCACCGGATTGTTGGCTCCGAGCTGATGACGGATCACCTCCACCCGAACATCCGTGGCTACTTCCTGATGGGGAAGGTGATGACCGAGGCGATCCGTGACGCCGGGCTGCTTGCCCCTCCCGATCGCTGGAGGAACGACCGCGCATTGACCGACGACGAGTACTTCGCGCGTTCAACCGTATCAGATTTCGACAGTCTTTGCGGGGCGATCAGGATAGAACTCCTCATGAAGCACTGGCCATTCCCATCACGCGGCGCTGTGGCCGGCTACAGGCCGGCGACACCCGAGGCCACAATTGCGTACGCCTATGTCCGCAACGCGCGGGCATGGCAGCTCGCGAGGTACGACATGGCATCGCACTACGAGCTCCAACGCAGGTTTGACCTTGCCCGCCGCGAATGCCTCGCGGTGGCAAAGGCTGCACCGTACTCCTATGAACCCTTGCTCCGTGTGGCAGATTACTTCAGGATGGAAGGAAATGCCGCGGACGCTGAACGGTACTATCGCTTGTCATTTCAGACCGAGAACAATCCCTTCGCCCGGATGAAGCTTGCAGTCATGCTTCTTGAAGCTGAGCGGTCGCAGGAGGCCGTGGAACAGCTCGTCACAACACTTGACCTGGAGCGGCAGGCAGGCGCCCGGTTGGATGCGCAGGCAACGGCGACGGCCAGATACCTCCTTGCGGTCGCACTCGCCAAAACCGGGAAATTCGACACCGCGCGCGAGAACCTCGATGTGGCCCTGCAGCTTGACCCCCGCAACACAAGCGCGCGCGACCTCCTAAAGCAGATCGATATACATGATAAGCGGTTGCAAACGCGAAAGGGCGCGGCAGAAGAGCAGCACTAAGGACCAATCGACCGGACCACCCGCATCTCCACCGCCGATTGGCGCTGACCTAACAGCAGAGGGGCACGGCGTCATCGCCGTGCCCCTCTCTGTTGAATCTACCATCACCGCAGTTTACTTCAACAGCAGCATCTTCTTCACTTCAACAAACTTGCCCGCCTCAAGCCGGTAGAAGTACACGCCGGTCGACAGCTTCTGTGCATCGAACAGCGCAACATAGTTGCCCCGCCCCTGCACTTCATTGTTGACCAGTGTAGCCACTTCCTGTCCGATGAGGTTGAACACTCTCAATGTCACGCTCGCTTCCGCCGGAATGGAGTAGCGGATGCGCGTGGCAGGGTTGAAGGGGTTCGGGTAGTTTTGCAGTAACGCGAACTCGTTCGGGAGACCCATTCCGGGTTCAGGCGCCACATCCGTCGAGAATGGTGCCAGCTCGCCCGTCAACGGAGCATCCCGCTTCCACTGATCCACCGGAGCAGCGTACGAAGCCGGCCATGCATTCGGACCCGTTGGCTGGATGAACCGTGTGATATACGGGTTCTGGGTGCCGAGACCGCCGCCCTGATCCACGGCGTTGCCACCGGCGTGAATGTAGCGGTATGTGTACTGCATGTTGTAGTGTGTCTTCCCCTTCACGGTGAAGATCGCCTGGTAGATCGAGTCACCGCCACCCGGGGCGAGAGTCATCGTAATATCCGGGAACTGACCACTCGCACCGCCGCGTGCAGCGCGCTGGGCACTCCGCCAGAGAATATTCTGCCAGATCAATCGCACGGTGTCCGCAGCAGGAACAAAGGCATCAATATACCGTTTCGCGGGACCCATGTTAACTTTCAGCGTCACGACGCAGCTGTCCGTCGTGTTCAGGAACAAGCCCCGCGAATCGATGTCGGAGAACCAGCGGCGCGGAACCACGGTGTTGCCGCCGCCAGTAACAAAGAACTGAATGTTGCCATCTCCACGCTCCGCAGGGTGATCGTAGCAGAAGCCGTCACGTGTCGCACCGGTTCCCGAGTTGACATACCCGGGGAAACGAGCCGTGGCACCGACCGAATCAAGCGCCATGAAATACTTGTACGACAGTTGGTCACCGATTGCGCCGTTGTACACCAATGCCGCTTCATAGTTGCCCGGCTGTCCGATTACAGGCAACAGCTTCGTCCCGACCCAGCCGTTGAACCCGCCACGCACCTCGATGGAATCCTTCAGATCCGGACGGAACCACCCCAGCGTCTGGTATGCACTCATATTAATCTGCCAGAGGAAGTTCACCGTCACGGGGGCATTGAAGAGCGAGTCGTTATCGAAGTACACGAGCGGGGTCGAGCCGCCGCCAACCGGCACATTGTACTTGCGGTTGTCCACACCCTCCCAGTCGCCGCTCCGAGTGGTTTTGAGGTACTTGTACTCGATCGCCTGACCTTCGTTCAGGGTGATCGTCTTCGTATAGATGCTGTCATTGTTGGCATCTTTCAATGTGTCGGTCGAGCTTCCCCAGTTGTTGAAGCTGCCCGCGACACGAACGATGTCACCGCTCCCGGGCAGGAAGGTCTGCTCAAGCATCTTGATCTTCATGTTCACCTGGAACGTCACACCTGCAGGCACAGGAGGCGTGTAGATCGAGTCATTGTCAAAGTATACTGCAGGAATCGTCTGCGCACCCGCCACAACGGTATACGTGCGGTTCGAAACGGACTCCCAATCGAGTCCCGCGCGGAGGGTCTTGAAGAATTTGTACTCGATGCGCACCCGCTGGCATATAGATGGCCTTGGTGTAGACGCTGTCGCCGTCCAGATCGGTCAAGAAGTCCGAGCCGCCCCAGCCGTTGAAGCTCCCTTTCACTTGAAGAACATCACCGCTGCCGGGCAAGAAGCCGCCCTCGCGCATCTTGATGTTCATCTTCGCTTGCAACGTCACGCTGCTGACCTTGAATTTCAGCGCTCTGTAGTACCCCACGACGTACGCGCTGTGGGGATTCATGAATTGCGCATTGGTCAGATCGGCGCCGATGGATGTCGTGTCAGGGGCGATCAGGGCCCATGTCGCGCCACCATCAACCGACCAGTCAGCCTTCGGATAGTTGCCTTGGTACCCCATGGCCAGCAGATTGTTCGTGCCTTTTACCGGCATGACGGACTTCAGAGTGATGCCAGATTCCACGAGAATCGTGTCGCTCCAGGTGGCACCGCCATCTGTGGTCTTGTGGGCGTAGCAGAATAGTGTAGAAGATGTCCGGCGAGGGACTATCCAGCCGACGTTCTCATCCAGCATATTGATCGACTTGATGTAGTATGCATTCGTAAGCCCGCCGGTCAGTGTGACAGGGGTTGAGGTCCATGTATCGCCGAAATTCGTTGAACGTACGATGCGCGGCGCAGTCCCGGAGCCTTCGTACGTCGTAATCCAAATATTCCTGCCGATGATGTCCATCGGCTGCCGGTACGTTGCATACGAGGCATACTTGTTGGCGGTCGCATCTTCGGCGGGAAGGTTCGAGAAGCGGGTCCAGGTTGCCCCGGCATCCAGACTCTTGAGGACGAGGAGGCCCAGAGCATCAGCATCACCAATAGCGATGATGCTATCCCCACCTGTAAACACTACTCCATTGATATATAGCGTCCCATCGCCAAAGTGGTACACGCTGTCCCAGCTCGTTCCACCGTTCGTCGTGCGGTACATGTAGCCATCGAACGTGCCGAGAACGGCAACGTTCGCGTCACGAGCTCCAAGCGTGAATCCTTTCTTGTTTGTGAATCCCAACGTATCGTAGCTCCAGCTCGCGCCCGTATCCGTAGACTTAAAGAGAATATCCTCTTTGGTCGAGTTGATGTAACCGGTAATCCAGATCGTGCCGTCATTGAATGCCTTCACTTGGTTCAGGACTAACCCTGCGGCCTTCAATGACAGCGTATCCCAGTATGCTGGGTTTGCGCTGATACCCTCGACCCTTGAGGGCGTAATACCCCTCGTGTCAATACCGTCCAAGGTGTTTTTCCTCTCCACCTTGTCACCGGCTGCAAACGCGATGCCAGCAATAAGAGTCACTGACAGGAGTGCCAGTAGAATCTTGCGCATGATTTGCTCCTCACATAGTGTTGGTTGTTGGAAAGTGAACTGATGAGACAGGGTGCTACTGCACCATTACGATACAACGAAATAGATGTGACTATTCGCAGAAGTGCTACAACATAGGCAATTTAGGCCACACAATCAAGATATGCCCGGATCGCCGACACATCTGCAAAGTATCCTCCTTGTGTTGGTGTAGGTATAGTCCATTGCGGCATGACCCTCGCGGATCAGTACATCAAAGCAACCGAAAACTTGTGCACATCACTCAGCAACCCGAACTTCTCGTACGCGTAGTCGAGTCGGAACACCAGGTTGTCGGTCAAACCATACCGTACGCCGCCCCCAACGGTGAACTGTTCTTCGCTGTCGCGGGCACCGAGAGCTCTATATCCTGCACGGATCGAGAGAATGCGCTGCAACACCGAGTACTCGAACCCGACATTGATGTTTTCCGCATTGTCGTTGGGGTGTGAGGCATCTACCGCCAGAATCAGCGACTGATCTTCGTCTGCGATGGGCTGATACGCCACACCGATGCGAAGCGCGAGGGGAAGATCGAAGCTCTCCGTGCTCAGGTTCGCATTCACGTTTGCATTGTTGCCGTTGTTGGGAGAGATGTCCTTCTGCACAAGCAGATCGTCTCCGCTCATCCTGAGCTTCGTTCCGAAATTCGATATACCGGCGCCGAAGGTGACCCCTTCAAAGGGCGTCTTGAACAACGTACCGACATCCACTGCGAACGCCGTGGCATTCGAGTTCCAGATGTGTTCGTTGACGTATCGGACCGTGCCGCCGATGGCAAACCAATCCGTCAGGTTTTTCGCATAAGAGAGACCGAGAGCGAAGCTGCCCGCCGAGAACGTCTGACCCGTTCCCTCAGGTTGGTCCTCAGTGGTACGTTCCATCTCCGCCATCGAGAGCGAGGTGACACTTAAGCCGAGGGTGCCGAATTCTCCGACCGGGAGCATCACACCGCCCCAATTGAAGTTGATGTCAGCCAGCCACGCCGCATGGTTGACGAGCACCTCCGCCTGCGTTGCACGAGCCAGCCCGGCGGGATTCCAGAACATCGCCGTGGCATCGTCTGCAATGCCGACAAAGGCGCCCCCCATTCCAAGAGCGCGTGCACCCACCGGGATGCTGAGGAATTTGGCCGTCGTTGTGCCGACTTTGGTCACCTTCTGCGCTGATGCAGGCACCACGAGCAAGCCTATCACCAGCGCGAGAGCGAGACTTCTGAGATTCCTGTCCACGTCGTCCTCCTTACTTGATAATCGCGAACTTGCCGACCTTCTCTCCCACACCCGGGGCATCCACATGGTAGATGTAGATCCCGTATGCGGTAGAGAGGTTATCCCGCGTCAGGAGATTCCACTCGGCAGTTCCGTTGTTCATTGACGATGCGTGCTGGATGGTCGTCACGAGTTCACCATTCACCGTGAAAATGCGGATCGTGCAGACCTGCGGCAGATGCGTGAAGTGGATCGCCCGCGGTCCGCGGCCCGACGTGTAGGGATTCCGCTCTTCCCATGTTGCGGCGGCTACGTATGGATTCGGGACAACCTTGATCAGGTCAAGACTCCCTTTCGCGAGCTCCGCATCCACCTTCTGGCCCGTCGTGGAGAACTCGAATACGTCATCTTTGCGGAAGAGCTTCGAGAGAACGACACGCAACGTGTCTCCCGCTTTGGGAGCACTCAGAATTGAATCATACCCCATACTGAGCCCCCAGCTGATGGCCAGCGAATCTTTCGAGTCCCGCTCGAGAAACACTATGAAGTCGCTGACATTGTCAAAACCGACCATTCCCGTGCTGAACAATCCGGGTCCTCCCGTCAGATCAAGCTCCCAGAAGGCAAAGTCGATCTGCTTGTTCTCCGACGTATTGAACACCTTGAAGTTTACCGGGACGGCCGGGAGCGGAGAGGCAAATGTTCGGACAGTAAAGGACGTGGAAGTATCGGTACCCACCGGGCCGAACACGATCTTGTAGTCCGCGGGTTTCTGTTGCCCCACCACAAACCCGCTCTTCCACTGACGGAAATCAAATGTGTACACGCCCAGGCGACTCCACCCCGAGAGCGCACCGTTGACGCCAAAGGCCTTCTCGTTGTTCACGACGAGCCGGAACCCGTGCGTCAGTGGATGCTCCACGGTGTCGGCAAGCTTTGTGGTCCGCCGGATAAGCGTGTCAATCATCGATGAGTTGGTGATGTCTGCCAGCGTCAATGTCTTCGTCAGGAAGGTATCAGGAGCTGAAGCCCCCCCTGCGTGCACAGTGTCCTCAAAGGTGATTCGGTACTTGTGGTTGTCTCGCACACTGTCGGGATCCACAATCACATACCCGAGGCTGCCTGTTGTTGAACCCGACACGAGTTTGATGGGACTCACCTTTGCTCCAACATACCCGGCCACCGACGCTTCCGGTACCGCGATCGCCACCGATGTCCCCTTGCCGACGAGTTGCCCGGTGACGTTGTCGATGTTGATCTTGAGATTGCTTTCCGAAGGAGTGATGTTCAGCGGTGCGTACCCCTGGTCGAACGCGCGGACTACGTAGTAATACTTCTGCCCGTTCTGAACGGAACTGTCTGTCCATTCATGTGCAAGGCCATAGTCCGTTCCCAGGTAGAACTGGACGCCGTTGTACGGTGTCGGGTGGAACCCCTTTATACCGTCCACCAAATCGAATTGCATGATCGGTTTGAGGAACGGAGCCGCTGAGCCGAATCCGTCGGTGATCAACTTCGCATCGAGGAACGAGGCGTCAGTTGCCCGGTAAATCCTGTATCCTTCGAAGTCGTGCGCGGGAGCCCCCGGAATGCCCTGAAGGAACCTGTCCGTCGATTCCTCGGCCCTTCTATCCCAGTAGAGCGTGACCCTTTTATCTCCCACCACCGCTTTCACGACGGGTTCAATCGGGGCCTGTGCAAACTGGTAATCTTCGTTGTAGGCGAGCTGCGCGAATTCCCTCTTCCTCAGCGCGTCGTCGAATGCCCCACTGACGCGCGCATTCCCGTAGGTGGTCGCGGCACCGAATACCACAGCAAACGAGATCCGCTCAATCTGGCCGGCCTTCATCGGGAATATGCCTGACGATACGAACAGATCGCTCTCTCCCGTCGGGATAAGGGCAGGGTTGACAAATTTGCCGGGGAGCATGAAGTCACCCCAGAACCGGATGTCGGCGGTCGTGCTGAAATTGATGGCACCCGCAGCAAGGTACTGCACGTTCGTCAGACCGATTTGATCGGCCTCAGATACGTCCGTTTTGTCGATGTTTGGCTCCCCGGGGAATGGTGTGCCGACGCCTGAAGTCGGCCTGCCATCTCCTTCACCCTCATCACCGGTGCTGGCGGCACCATCGAGTCCTACATCATCCGTGAGGCGGTTCCAGTCGCCGTCATTGTCGACGCCGTCGTTTCGCCCCTCATCGATCATGTCGTCGATCCCCTCGTCTATCCCGGCAACAATCAACCCGTCTTTGTTGATGTACTTCTTCCCCACGTCTTCCGCGCCGACGTCATAAAGGATCACGTTGGACCCGGGGACCCGGTAGCGGTGAAAAGGATCGCTCGCGGCCTGAGTCACCATATCCTGCGTGACCACCGGGAGGTTATCCAGACAGTCGCCGTTGTTATCGATGTTGTCTTTATATTTCTTCCCGAGATCGTCAGGCCCGGCCACATCGATGAGATGGATGCTCCCCTGCTGAAAGGCGTCCTTTTCCGGTTCCTGGGGCCAACGTTTCCAAAGATCAAGTGACGCCTGGCTGATCATGGTTTGTGTGATGACCGGACTCCCCGATTCGCCGTTGCCGTCGTTGTCGATGCCGTCGGCAAAGCCGACGCCACGCTGTTCCCCAAAGGCGATATACGTCGAGTCCTCGTCTATGAGTCCGTTGAGATTGTTGTCGATTTGATCGCCACTGATCTCTGCACTTGTTCCGGGAATGCGCGACTCAAACATCGCCCCCGTCACTTTGGGGCCCATCTGGAACTCGGGACTGTCACCGTCGTTGTCGATCCTGTCGGTTGCGTTCCCTGGTGTTTCCAGATAGAGCGTCGCTGCACAGCCAACGGGGACACCGGAGAAAGCAGGATTCGAACTCTTCCCATCGGCATCAAGCGAGAACGCGATATCCAGAATCAGATCAAATGACGGGCTGTCATCCTGCGAATCGCCGTCCCCTCCGACAAAGTCGGCCAGCCAGAGCGTGACACCGGTCCGCGCGATGTCTTTCGTGCCGTCATTCTTGACTTCGTGAATGAAAAATACCGCATCGGCCACAGACGCTTGCGACCACTGCAGCGCACGGCCATCCACAATCATCCCGAGGCCGCGCCGCTTGGTGTCGGTGGTGTCAGGAGTGTAGTCCCAGCGGTCGTAGTTGTCATCTCCCACACGGTAGTAAATTTCCTGATCCGCACTAAACTGGTTCTTGCCAAAATAGCCATTCCACGATCCTGCCCAGCCCGGGTCTGTCCGATCGCCCACTTTGTCGGGCCAGTTTTTCGGCCAGGTGTCAGGCTCGTCGCTCTTGGCGAGCTTTCCTTGGTCGGGGTTGAAATAGCCCGGGACGGGGCCCATATTCCAATCCGCTCCGCTGCCAGGGTTCGTCCGGTAGGCCGGCAGATCGACAATGCGAATAGTCTTCCCCGTATTGTCGGTCACTTCCCCTCCTACAAACAGCGCAATGAGGGCGATGTAAACGCGGTTCGTGTTTTTCGGCCACTCGTACGGAACGCCCTGCCCGGCGCCCGTGCGACCGGAGAACACAAAGTTGAAGACGCTTGTGCGGACGTTGTTCCCATCCATCTCTGTCCGCCGGCGCAGTGTCGGGTCGACCCGCTCTTTGCTCGGCGTATGCCCGCTTGTTTGAGCGGAAACACCCGCCAGGCCGGAAGCCAGGAGCAGCACCGTGAAGACGATTATGAAATTCTTGCGAAACATTCCGGGTTCTCCTCTGGTTGAGATCTTAGAAACTCAGCTCGACGCCGACCTGCACTTCACGTGGCTCGGTGAAATAGTCCGGCCGAACAATGTAGTCTCCGACCGAATTGATGCGACCCGCCGCGTCGATGTTCTGCGCTCCCAGCGCCTGCACCGTTGCAGTGGCACGCCCGGTCTGGCCATAGATTTCCGCTTCGTTCCGTCGGTCGAACAGATTAAACACTTTCAGGAACACACTTGCAGTCATGGGTCCCAAGGTGAAGTTCTTGAACGCCCGGAGATCCACAGTATAGTTCTCCGGTCTTCTCCTGCTGTTCTTCTGCACGGCCCTGGCGGCATCCTCACCACGTCCCTCTGCCTGGTTGATCACAGGAGTGTACGGGAGACCCGAACCATAACGGCCCAGGACGAAGAGACCCCAATCCTCCTCGCCAACGCCCAGCGTGAGATTCACCGTGTGAGTCTGATCCCAATCGAGCGGTGTGAGCGCACGGGCAGGTTCGGTATTGTTCCGGTACGCCGCCGCCTCATCATCCGGATTCGAGTTGTTCCCTTCGGCAGCCTGGAATGTGTATGCCAGGTTGAGAGACCATAGATCGCTTTGACGCTTCGTAATCGTCAACGTCACACCCCGGGAATTTGCATAGTCGCGGTTGATGTACGTGAGGTATGACGACGTAAACGTATCAAGGTCACGCACCGGGATGGGCGTACTGGTCGTCACCCAGTCACGAGTGTCGCGATAGAATCCTGTGACGTCGAACGTCAGCACGTCGCTCACCTGCTGCTGGAGGCCGATCTCGTACATGATCGTCCGCTGTGGCTCGAGATCAGGATTCCCCCACGTCCCCTGCACCCCGCTCGCCTGCGTCACCTTGTAGCCGGGCTTCTGATACAGATGAATGAAGGAGGGAATCTGCAGGAAATGGCCGTACGAGAAATGCAGGACGCCCTTATCCGTGATGGGATACGAGATGCCGAACCTCGGGCTCACGCTGTACTTGGCTGTCGCATTCTTGTACCATTTTGCCATCCGCTCCTCGAGCGACAACACCTTGTTCTCCTCCTTCTGAGGAAGGTAGACGTTCGGGTCCTGAAGATCTGCCGGCGACTTGCCGCGTGAATTGAAGTAGTCGAACCGGAGACCAATGTTCACGATCATCCTCTCATATTCCAGTTTGTCCTGGACGTACACGGAGAACTCCCGTGGGGTCTGAGTGTATTCCTCATACAACGGGCTGTCCGTGGCAGGAATGATCGGCCCTGCCCCGGTCAGCGCATCCTCGGTAAGGTTGAAGTCCTCGAGGTAGAGACGATGGACTTTCATCTCCAACCCCAGCTTTAGTTGATGCAACTGGCTGAGCTGATCCGTGTAATCGAATTTCGCAACAGCGGTTTCCGTGCGACGCTTGAAGCGATGATTGTTTGTTCCCTTGCTGATGTATTCGTACAAGTTGCGGTTCAAGGCGTTCGGATCAGTCACGTACCGTGAATCGTACGGATCGTCGTAGAGATACTCTTTGAAGTCCTTCAGGAAGAATGACACTCCGAGAGTGTAGAACGATGTCGCTCCCAACGTGTGTGTCCAGAGGGCGGCCGTATTGTAGCCCCGATCGAACTTTTTCACGTCTCCGTCAGGCGTCAAGAACCAGTCGTGCGAGTAATCTCGATAGTCGATCTTACTGCCAAGTCCGCTCAGGCTCAGTTTGATGGAGCCGGAAATCTGATAGGTGAGCTTGAACTGGCCGGAATACCTGGTGCGATCGTTCATAGGAACAGGATCATCGGCCACCGACGCGCCTGTCACATTTCCCTGCTGGTCGAGCAGAAGCGTCGGCGGATGCGCGAGCTCCGGATTCCCGAAGGCGTTGGGCTGAGGCAGGAACACCCTGTTCCCCCAGAGGTAGCCGTCGGAGTGGTAGTAGCGGCCGGATGCATAGAACGTGAGGCCGTTCAATTCCGGCACAGGACCGCTTATGCTTCCCTCAAAATTCTTGTTATTGAACGGACGGATCTTGTCCATATTGTAGTAGAGCTCGCTGACGTCCGTCCCTTCCGAAGGCTGACTCGCGGTCGACATGATATCGCGCCCGCCGAAAAGCCATCCATTGCCGGTTACGTAGGACCCGGCATAGGCCTGCAGAGTGCCGTGATAGTTGCTTTCACCATCCTTGGTAACGATATTCACGATCCCCGACATCGCCTGACCGTATTCGGCATTGAACGTGCCGCTGATCACCTGCAACTCCTGCACGGCATTGTTGTCCACCTGCACCGCCTGTCCGCCGTCATAGGCATCGGAGACCGAGACGCCGTCAACCCAGTACGCCACTTCACTCGAGCGGCCCCCGCGGATGTGAATGCCGCCTCCACGGTCAACGGTGATCCCGGCCTGCAGCGACAGCACTTCGCTGACCTCCTGCACCGGCAGCGACTCGATCTGCGCGGCATCCACACGCGCCTCCGAAGAGGTCAGGTCCTTTTTCACCGCCCTCCGTTCCGCCGTGACCACTACCTCCTCCGCCTCCACCATCGCCGACGCAATTTGAACGTCCACGGTGCTTGTGAGGTCGATGCTCACTGCCACACCGACCACACGTTTCTTCGTGTACCCGACGGCCGAAGCAACGAGAGTATACTTGCCCGGGGGAACATTCAAGATGACATAGTACCCGTCAAGGTTGGAGGCAGCTCCCATCAACGTTCCTTCGAGCTGGATGTTCACGCCAGCGAGCAGCTCGCCGGTTTGCGCGTCTTTGATTTCACCCGCAATCTTACCGGTCGTCCCCGCCCATCCCGCAGCGGCAAAGGCCAGGACCATCGCGAGGATTCCTCTCATGCGCAATGGCTTCATACGATGCCCCTTCTCATTTTTTCACCAAATGGACTGAAACATTCGCCAGATTCTCGACATTCATAGTGACGCTTGCTCTTCCGCGCAATGCGTCCAGCGCTTCCTTGAACGCTTCCCGATTCTTCATCTCCTTCACTTGCGTGAGCGTCTGGTCTTGTGATTCCTCGAAGGACCTGACCCGCGCTTCTTTTTTCTCCACGACTCTAAACACTCCCCAATACGGGTCCACTCTTTCGGGACCCACAATATCTCCGACACGCGCTGCAAAAAACTTCTCACCCATCACACCGTAGCCTGCCTTGGAGCTGAATCCTAGCTCCCCTCCACGCTTTGCCGCCCAGAGCCGGATGGAGTGCGCACGGGCAAGACCCGCGAAATCGACTCCTCGGCGCGCCTGCCGTGCGATCAACTTCGCCTCCGCCTCCGTGCGGACCAGGACCTCAGCAACGTTGACCAGTGGCGGGTCGGCGTAGTTCATCTTGTTTTCTTCATAGATCCGACGGAGCAGAGTGTCGGGCCACCCATCCCGCCCCACCGTATCCTGGACGAGATCCGCCCAGTACCGGAGACGAAATTCGCCGCCGAGGTTATCCATCTGATCGACGACCTGCGGATCTTCGTCCAGATCCAGATCCTCAGCGCGCTTCAGAATCTCGTCGCGGGCAGCGAGGCCGAGGATGACCTCCTTAAGATCATCGGCACTTTTCACACGGCGACGCTGACGTTCCTTGGTGTCTGCAAGCTTCTGCTTCAGCGTTTCAACGGTCCACCAGGACCCGTGGAATCGGGCAAGTTTGCTCCCGCGAAGGTCACGCGAAGGCGGGAGAGCGGACTCCGGGCGTTGCATCGCCTTATCATCGATGGTCAGCGAGGTCCACTCCGCAACCACCGCTTCGACCGTTGTCTCGTCGAACTGCGGGTCCATCGCACGCGTGATCGTCATGACGTGTTCGCGCAGGAGACGCGGTGCCGTGCGTTTCACAATCGCCTCTGCCAGCTTCCCCCTCACTTTAGCAAAGTCACCCTCGGATGCAAGGGGATTGACCACTGCTCTCGAATCAACGCGGACGATCGCATAACCCATGCTCATCTTCAACGGCTCCGACAGCGCCCCGACCGGCAGCGTATAGGCGGCCTCCTCCAGTGCCTCCTCCATTTCCCCCCAACCAAAGGTCCCGAGGGATCCGCCATTATTTGCCAGGCCAGGGTCTTCAAACGTCTCACGAGCGAGACGTTCGAAGGTCTCACCCTTTACCAACCGTTCCTTGAGCCTTTGTGCCCCCTCCTCTGTTCGTGCATACAGGTAACGTGCGGAAACCCGCGTGTTGTACCTCCGAAACTCGAGTTCAAGCTGCTGCGGTGTCACAGTCAAGGTATCGGTGGTCACGCGGCGTGCGTACCCATCAGCCATCGCTTGCCGGCGAATCAAATCCATCTCTTTCCGATATGCAGAATCCTGCTCAGCTCCGTGGGCCCGCAGATCCTCGAAAATCAGCCGTTCGTTGATCATGTTCTGGAGCACCTGCTTGCGCACCTGGATATTGTCCTTCACCGAGGTGCTCGAAAGGTACTTCTGGTATCGCGTTCGAAATTGATCGGCGGATATCCGCACACCGTCGACCACGGCAACCTCATCCCCCCTGTCGGTCCCACATCCACCGAGAAGCACAAACGCGACAGCCACGATAATAGACACCGAGACTGAATTCCGACGCATCATTTGCCCGACTTCAAAATGCGGCCAGCTACACGGTCGACCGGCACCGCCAGTGTGGTCTTCCCGGCGATGAACTCATCACCAGAGCGGAGATCACGCCAGCGGGATCCTTCGGTCACACCGGGGAGCGGGATCGTCAGCGTGGCCTGCGCCCCGTTGTTGATGAGCACCAGCAGGCGATCTGTACCGAGGGAACGCTCGAAGGCAAATGCATCCTGGCCGTCGTTCACCGAGACCACGCGGTATTCACCTCGACGCAGTGCCGGCTCAGCCGTCCGCAAGCGCATCAGCGTCCGGTATTCATCATGCAGTCCGGCATTGAACACCACGCTATCGCGCGGGCGGGATTTGCCGAGCGGGTGGCTGACTTCGGGATCATACGTCAACTCGCGCCAGACCATCGGCTTCCGCTCGTCCGGGTCATCACCGCCCCACATGCCGGCCTCTTCGCCGTAGTAGACCGCGGGTGCGCCTACATAGGTCATTTGAAAGAAGACGAGCAGCTTCTGCCGCCGGATCTCTTCGTCCGAGGGTTTGCGCACGTCGTACTCCGGATTGTCGCGCGCGCCCACCCGGTGATCAAAGAGCATGTCAATATTGACCAACATCGAACCCAGCCGATCGGTGTCATGGCTGGCGTAGAGATTCATCAGAACCGCGTTCACGTCCGCACGATAGTCGGCGCGAAGGGCATCGAGCCGCGCAATGAGCTCCGTCGCGGTGATCTTGAGTGTGCGATCACGGAAGAAATGAAGAGCTTCTGCAGCCCAGCGGTAGTTCATCACCGCGTCGAACACATCTCCGCGCAGCCAGGGTTCGGCGTTGAACATCTTGTTCTTGGGCCAATCCTCCCACCAAACCTCACCCGTAAGGTAGGAATCGGGATTGATCTCCCGTGTCCACTGCCGGAATTGACGCCAGAACGGAATCCCAACCATTTCTGCAACGTCGAGCCGCCATCCGTCAATGCCGTCCGAGGGATCACCGTCACCGTTCGGGTCCATCCAGCGCTTCACAACGCTGTGGATGTGCTCCCGCGGTCCGGTAACGATGCCGTTTTCGTCTTCGCGCCACTCGGGCAGGTCCTTCAGCCCTGCCCAGCCGGTGTAGTCGAATTCATCAGCCGACGTGGAGGGATCGTCCCATGTCGTAACCGTGAACCAATCGCTGAACGCCGACGCTTTTCCCTTCGCACGCAGGTCACGAAACGCCCAGAACGTTGTTCCGACGTGGTTGAAGACACCGTCGATGATGACATGCATGCCCCGGCGATGAGCCTCGTCAACAACCTTCAGAAACAGCTTGTCGGCAGAGGTCCACGTCCAGGTGGCGGGATCCTCCGGTCGCTCGGTTGCCCATAGGCGAGTATCCCCGGCGGGATCCGGGCCGAAGTTGTTGTCGATGTGATGGTACATCGATGCTTCGTACTTGTGCAACGACGGTGCTTCGAACAGCGGATTGAAATAGATGGCAGTCACGCCGAGGTCCTGCAGATAGTCGAGCTTGTCAAGAACGCCCTGAAGATCACCGCCATACCGGCGCTGGTGCACAATCTCGTAGAACTTCTTGCCCGAAGTTTTCTCCCACGGCTGCAGCTCGTACCAGTCTCCCGTCCATTTTGAGATGCGCCACCCCTTCGGGCGTTCGAAGGGATAGGACAGCACGACATCTTCCACCGTCGGATCGTTGACCGGATCCCCGTTCCGAAATCGTTCGGGGAAAATCTGGTACCAGACTGCATCGCGCGCCCACTCTGGTACCCGAAGCAGACGTTCGGGGATGCGATGGTCGGTATTGGACGGCGCACAGGCATACAGGAGTGAACACAAAAGAGCAACGCAAGCGACAGCCATGAGCACGAAGAGCGTCCGGACTCGACGCAAAGAAGATCGGCACGCTGTGTGTTTGGTGGTTATCATGTCAATACCGTGCGTGGAGTGGAGCCGGTGAGCACCTGCATCTTCGCGCCGCACGAGCGGCGCACAATCAGATCCGGAAGAAACATTGTCAGTGTCGGGAGATCGTCCGGCTCCTTCATGCGGCGCATCAGCTTCTCCATCGCCAGCTGCCCCATCTCGTACATGGGCTGACGCATTGTGGTCAGCTCGGCATATTGCGCGAGCTCGATGTCGTCGAATCCCACGATGGCAAGATCCTCAGGGATGCGTACGCCCGCCGTCCGCGCCGCTTCAAGCGCTCCGATGGCCTGCACATCACTTGCGATGACCACAGCGGTGGCGCGGTCCGGTCCGGTGTTCCGCTCCAGCAGGCGCCGCATCGATTCGCGCCCTGCCTCACGGCTGAACCCGTCGTTCTTGCCGAAATCGCCGATGACAAGAAGGTCCGATCGAAACGGAATGCCCGCCTCTTCCAACCCCATGCGATATCCTTCCAATCGCTCCAGCGCGGGCTGAGTAGACAGATTCGCGTTGATCATGGCGATGGAACGATGACCCAGGGCCACAAGATGTCGTGTCGCTGCAAGCGCCCCGTCGCGGTTCTGCACGCGGATCGAGTCAAACTTCGGGTGAAACGCATCCACCAGGACCAGCGGCAGACGCGTTTGCTCGAACTTGGCCGCGTGTGCCTCCGGAAGCTTCATGGAAAAAAAGAGGACACCGTCGACGTGACCGCGGTGCGACGAACGACGGAGGTATTCATCCACCTGTGCGGGATGATTCACGCTGTAAAGGATCAAATCGACACCGCAGTCGGCAGCATAATCCTGCACGCCCTGCAACACCTGAACGAAAAAATAGTTCGTGAAGGAGGGAATGATGACTGAGATCGTGTTGGTGCGGCGCGACGCGAGGCGCTGGGCCTGCGCATGCGGTTGATAACTGAGTCGTATGGCTGCTGCGAGAACTTTTGCACGGGTCGGAGCTGAGACGTGGGGCTGATCATTCAAACAGCGTGAAACCGTCCCAATACCGACGCCTGCTTCGCGCGCCAGATCGTAGATAGTAACTCCCATCGATGGGGAGCAGTTCAGTATACAAGTGAGAAGGAGGTGAACCTTTTTGGAAGCGCTTCCATAAAGATAGAGTTTTCGAGCTGATTAGTCAAGATATTTTTTTCCGGCAGTTCAAAATACGAGGCCCTTGTTCAGATGCCCGCCCTGTTGCGTTTTCCTCCATCCGTGGCTATATTCTTTACACTATCGTGAGCTGAATTCACGGATCGCCTCCCCCTACGACAGGCTCCCCCCATGGCTGAAGTAAAGCTCGAAAATGTCTCGAAAATCTACGACGGCAAAGTTACAGCCGTCCGCGACGTCAACGTCACTATTAATGATAAAGAGTTCGTCGTTCTCGTCGGGCCCTCCGGATGCGGCAAATCTACTGTGCTCAGGATGATCGCAGGACTGGAGGAAATCACTGCGGGCACTGTGACCATCGGCGACCGCATCGTGAACGATGTCCCCCCGAAAGACCGCGACATTGCGATGGTCTTTCAGAACTATGCCCTCTATCCACACATGACGGTGTATGACAATCTCGCGTTCGGTTTGAAGCTCAGGAAGTACAGCAAACCGGAAATCGACCAGCGCGTCAAGGAAGCCGCAAAGATCCTCGGGATCGAAAGCTACCTCGAGCGAAAACCCAAGGCCCTCTCCGGCGGCCAGCGTCAACGCGTGGCGCTCGGCAGAGCCATCGTCCGGCAACCCAAGGTCTTTCTTTTCGACGAACCCCTGAGCAACCTCGACGCCAACCTCCGGGTCCAGATGCGCACGGAAATCTCGCGGCTGCACCACCGCCTTCAGACAACCATGATCTACGTCACTCATGATCAGATCGAAGCAATGTCCATGGGCGACCGGATTGTCGTTATGCGCGATGGCGTCGTGCAACAGGTCGATACTCCCCTGACGATTTATCACCACCCGACCAACAAGTTTGTTGCCGGCTTCATCGGAAGCCCGACCATGAACTTCATTGCCGGCCGGCTGCAAATGAACGGCACGGTCTCATTCCGGCAGGACGATGCGAACCTGACCCTTCCGCTGCCTTCTTCTCTCGCAGAACGGATGAAGGGTGTTTCCGCAGGACCGGTGACCCTGGGCATCCGCCCCGAGCACATCCATATGTACAAACCCGCCGATGTCACAACAGTTGCGCCCATCCCGGCGATGATCGACGTGGTGGAGCCCGTCGGCAACGAGATCTTCGTGTACTTCACCACGGGCGCATCTGCACAGCTCGTGGCACGCATTGCGACCGACCACCCGCCGGTCGTCGGCAAGCAGTCTGAATTGCTCGTCGATACTTCCCGTATCCACCTTTTCGATCACTCAACCGAACGCGCGCTCTAGACCAATGTCGCACCTCCGCTTCTGCTTCCTCGTGTTCTTTCTTCCAGCAACTGTGGCAGGGCAATGGCAGACGATCGGCAATGCGGACCTGTCCGCTGCTCAGGGACGAAGTGCGGCGACGCTCACAGCGTCCGGTGCCACGCTCGCCATCAACGTCCTTGCCGACGACCTTGTGCGGATTCACCTTACCCCGCCGGCAGCGCGCGGACAGAAGTCTCCCGCACCGTCACCTTCGTGGGCCGTGGTCAAGACCGATTGGCCTCCGGTGCGCGCAGAAATTGCCGATGCCCCCGATGCGCTGACGATTACCACGGCGGCCCTGCAGATCCGCGTCGGGAAGAAGCCTGTCCGCATCGCTTTCTACGATCGATCCGGCACGCTGCTGAATGCCGACCACCCGCTGAAAGGTATGGCCTGGATGAGCCGCATGCGGCCCGATTCGCTCCGCGATGCCCCGGGCACCGCCGGGGCGGAGGTGCGCGTCTGGAAATCGAACCCGCCCGATGCCCGGTACTTCGGGTTAGGCGAGAAGGCCGGATCATTCGTGCAAGGGGGGAAAAGCCTGACAATGTGGAACGCCGATATACCGGCCTACACTGAAGCTACCGATCCACTGTACCAGACGATCCCCTTCTTCATGGGTATCCGTGCGGGCCGGGCGTACGGGATTTTCTTTGACAACACCTACTGGTCGAACTTCGATATGGGGAAGGAATCCCGCGATCAGTACTCGTTCGGCGCAGAAGGAGGAGACCTCGACTACTATTTCTTTGCCGGACCGACCCCCAAGTCGATCCTTACACGGTTCACCGAACTCGTCGGACGCATGCCGCTGCCCCCCCTCTGGTCACTCGGATATCAGCAGTGCAGGTGGAGCTATTCACCGGAAAGCCGGGTGCGCGAGATCGCACGCGGCTTCCGCGAGAACAACATTCCCTGCGACGTCCTATACCTCGATATCGATTACATGGACGGGTTCAGAATATTCACCTGGAATCCTTCAGCCTTTCCCGACCCGCGCCGCCTGGTGAGCGATCTCTCCGCGCAGGGATTCCGCGTCGCAGTCATCATGGATCCGGGTATCAAAACAGATTCGATGTATGCCGCGTACCGATCCGGCCTCGCAGCCGATGCTTTCCTGAAATATCCCGATGGACGTATCTTCATGGGAGACGTCTGGCCGGGCCGCTGCGCGTTTCCCGATTTTACCTCCGATGCCGCCCGCCGCTGGTGGGGTGACCGGATGTCCGATCTGGTTGACGTCGGAGTGCGCGGATACTGGAACGACATGAACGAACCGTCGGTCTTCAATACTCCCACAAAAACGGTGGATCTGACGGTGCTCCACAACGACCGCGGACTGTGGACGCGCCATGCCAAGAATCACAACATTTACGGCATGCAGATGACGCGCGCGACGTATGAAGGCTTGCTGCGCCACAATCCCTCAGAGCGTCCCTTCGTGCTCACCCGGGCATCCTATGCCGGCGGCTGGAGATACTCCTCATCATGGACCGGCGACAATGTGGCCTCATGGGAACACCTCCGGATGGCCCTCTCCATGTGCCTGACCCTGTCGTTGTCCGGACAACCATTCGTGGGTGCCGATATCGGGGGGTTTATCGGGTATCCTTCCGGCGAACTGTTTGCCCGCTGGCTGCAGCTGGGAGCCTTCACACCACTCATGCGTGCACACTCGGTGATCAACGAGAAGAACAAGGAGCCCTGGGAATACGGGCCGCAGTACACGGACATCAACCGGTCGACAATCGCATTGCGCTACCGGTTACTCCCCTACATCTACAATGTCATGGCCGAGGCTTCCGTAACGGGGATACCGGCAATGCGTGCACTGATGTTGGAGTACCCCGGGGATCCCCGTTTTGCCGAATCCGCACAGGAGTTTCTCCTCGGCAACGATCTGCTCATCGCGCCTGTCCTCTGGCCGGACGCACGGCAACGCGACGTGTCACTCCCGTCCGGGACGTGGTATGATTTCTATTCCGGGGCGGGAATATCCGGCGGGGCAAGTATGCGCGCGGAAGCGCCGCTGGACAGAATCCCCGTCTTCGTCCGCGCAGGAGCCATTGTCCCTTCCCAGCAGGAGATGCAGTACACTCATCAGTATGCCATTGACCCGCTGACACTGACGGTCTATCCACTCACATCAGACGGGTCGCTTGCGACACAGTATTATGAAGATGACGGCACGACGTTCGACTATCTGAAGGGTGTGGTGCTCCGGCGGACCCATACCCAGCAGCGTGCGGGGAACTCGCTTGCGGTGGAAATCAGCCCTGCGGAAGGAAGCTTCCGGCCGGCCCCAAGAGGATTGCTCATCAAGTTTGTGGACATAGCCAGGGAGCCGCTCGCGGTAATGGCGAACGGCACTCCTCTCTCAAAGAGCGATAGCCTGACGGGGACAGTCCGGTCCAATACCTGGACCTACGACGCGACAACACGAACGGTTAGTGCCCGATCACAAGACAGTTGGACAGGTCAACGATTCGAGCTACGGTATGAATGAAGCCGACAAAAAGCATGCGCAGGCGCTGGTCAACCGCCTCCTGCACGAAGCAGGCGACAAAGGGACCGCGGGGGAATACAAACTCGCTCTCACAGCTGTGAGGAAGGCAAAGGCCCTTGACCTGACGAATGTCTACACACTCGCGCTGGAACGCCAGCTCGAGCAGATGGAGGAACTGGCGGTGACGGGCTTGTTGACGGACGCGCAGAAAGCTGACATTCTGGAATCGCTGCCGCGTCTCATGCGACAGGCAGCAGCAGCGGGGACAGCCCTGTCGGTCCCCGGTGAGCTGGACGGAACACGCGTGGAGACCCCGGAGGAACGTGAGGTACGTATCGCCGCCGGACGCTGGTTGAAGAACCAGTATTTTCAGCGGGCGCATGATTTCGTCACGAAGGCGGAGTATGACCACGCCATTCTTGAGCTAAGGAAGATATTCAGCATCGACGACAAGGATCAGGTTGCGCGGGAATTCGAATCGAAGATATTACAGATGCTGGAGCTGAAGCGGCGGCAACCTCCGGTGACCCGTCCGGAGACGTTGCAGCAGAAGCCTGAGCCCCCATCGGCGGCGCCCGAGCCTGTTCCGGCGGAAGAAGCTCCGGCAAAAGAGGTTCCGCTCACCGTGACCAAGAGCAACAAGGCAATCTGGATCACCGTTATTGTCATACTCATCCTCGCTGCTCTGGCCGCCCTGTACTTCTTGAACCGATAGCATTCGACACCTGCACGCCTGAGATCCGTCATGATGTGCCGGAGGCCGCCGAGGATGCAGTGTCCGCATACCAATTTGTAGATTTCACCGATGCCGGGCGGCTGATTGCCCGGCCGCCCGTCACCCCATTCACCACTCACCCTTCAGAACCCTCATAACTGCCGCTAAGTCTCTAACAGCACGACACTTCGGATCAAACCACAAATTCATCATCTCCGGCTTGCAGCCTCCTTGTGGCATGCCCTTTGCGACGCTGTGGCGTGGAGCAAACAATGGTGGGAACAAACACAAATAGCATGGCGTTGCTGAAGGTTGCGGACAAGCTCGTGCGCAACGGGGATCTCAAAGGCGCACTGGACGCAATACTGAAAGCACGCCAGCTGGATGCAACCAACCGGTACGCCGAAGCCTACGAGGATCGGGTCCGGGCTCTCCTGCAAAAGTCTGCCCTTACCGAAGAGAGGGTCCCCGATGCAGGAACAGAGGAGGACACGGCCCCTGCTCCGACAACAGCCGCCCCGAGTTCGCGGCTCGCGGAAATCGTTGAATTGCTGGACCATGCCAATGCGTCCATCGCGCGCAACGAATTCCACGAGGCGCTGGACTACATCGGAAAAGCACGACAGCTTGATCCGGAGAACGAGGATATCGGCGTGTTGGAGGAACAGGTGCGTGGAGCGTGTGACAGCGCCTCGTCCAATTCAACAGAGCCCTTCGTGGACTTTGAGGTTGTCCGTTCTACACTCGAGGCGTATATCTCCGAAGCAATGGAGCTCGCCGCCAAGGAGGATTTCGACGAAGCCCTGCATTTGATAACAAAGGGCTTCCTGCTTGACCCAGCGAACCAGGACCTGCGCGCGGCAGAACGGCACATCACGGCAGCACGTGAGTTGCAGGAGAAGCGCCGTCAGACCGAGGCCATCGCCGCCGAACACTACCGCCAGCTGGTTGAGACGGACCGTGTACGTCACGAAGATCTTGGCCGGCATATCACGTGCGCCAGGAAGTTATTGGGCAGCAGGTCGCTCGATGATGCACTCACAGAGGTGGCTCTGGGATACATCATTGAGCCCCAGAACGAAGATCTCAAACAGATCGAGCAGGAAATCTGGCAAGAAAAGCGGGTCGCAAAACCCGTCGTCGAGACCACGCAAAAGAACGCCGGAGTATCTCGACTGATCCACCTGTACATTCTGGCTGCGGAGGAGTTTGCGAAGAACGGTGACTTTGTGAAGTCGCTGGACGGACTTGCCAGAGCGTTTGTTATTGATCCGGCCAACATCGAAATCAAACGAGCAGAGGTGCGGATCCGTCAGGCGGAACTCCGTTACCACCAGGCCTCCGGCTCTCCTCTGAAACTGGTGTATCATCATGATCGTGCGGTGAACGAAGAATGACACTCATCGATACATCACCCGGCGGGCCGGTTACGGCCGAACAGATCTACGAAATCAAAACGATGGCGGAGTCCGGTCAGTTTGCTGATGCTCTTATTCGCCTTCGGAAGTTAAAGCCGCTGCATCCCCGGAATACATTCCTGGTGGCCCTGGAAAAGCAACTTGAACGCCTCCTCGTGCTTCCCCGCGATTCTGAACCGTCTGAACCGCAGAGAATGGAACTCATGAATTCGATGCCGGGGCTGGTGAAGGGAGCTGTCGACTCACTTCGTCAGCAATCACCGGCACGCCCCCCCGTAGAACAGGACGCACCGGCATCAGCAAAAACCGAACGCCCGGACCGCGATGCGGCACGAAACCAGCTGAAGGAACAGTACTTCCAGCATGCCGACGAATACCTCAAGAAGGGTGCCTACGGAAGCGCTCTCGTGGAAATCCGGCGCGTGAAGATCATCGCCCCCGACGATCCGACCGTCGCGGAATACGAGCGGACGATACGTCAACTCGTGGAATTGCAGCAGCGCATTGGAATCAGAACGCAGGAATCAATTCAGGCTCCTTCCCCGGAACAGGCGTTCCCGAACACCACGGTCGAGGCCTCCCCCACTCCGACCCCACAGGTGCGTGAGTATGATTCGGTGGCGCCACCCCCGCCGGAAGTTGAGGCTGCAACCGGAGAGCTGCGCGACATTCAGTCGCCGGGGAAATCACGGGTTGGATTCATTGTCGCGGCGGTTTTTCTGATCCTCCTCCTCAGTATCACGGCTATCGCCCTGTTCAGCAGCCCTGATGATTCAGCAGAGCCCGCGGACAAAGCGGTGGCAGCTGTTCCCGCCGGTACCGGAAGCACAGCGGCGCGGATCCAGCCAGCCCAAGACATGCCGGCGGCCACCGTGAAACCTGCTGTGACGACTCCAGCCCAGCAGAAGAAAGAGATTGTGGCAAGTCCCGCACAGGAAAAGCTCCCCGGCGCAGTGACCCCGGTCCAGGAGAAGAAGGCAGCTCCGGCAGGTCCCGTGGAGAAAAAGCCTCCTGTCGCGGTGACTCCGACTCCACAAAAGAACGTGACTCCGGCTATTCCCGCCCAGGAGAAACCTCTTATCGCCGCACGTCCGGCAGCCCCTGCCTTTACTGACAGCGACCCGCAAATCCTGCACCTCGAGCAACCGGTATTCCCTCCGGAGCTCATGGCATTGAAGGCGGGTGGAGAAGTCGTTATCATGGTCCAGATTGACCCTACAGGCAAGCCACTGCAGGCAATGGTGGCAAAGACCACCAACATGGCGTACAACGATTCGATCACAAAAGCGGTGATGAATTCCACATACCGCCCCGGGACCACCCCGGACGGGCCGACAACAAAGTGGATCACGATCCCATTCAAGATCAAATGACCGGGCATCGGGCCTAAAACGAGTGAGACTCGTCTGAACGTCAGACGAGTCTCACAACAGGACGGGCGGCAGCCTCACTACCAGGAATACCGGACAGTATACTTCACCACAGTTTCTTCGTCCTTCTTGATTTTCACCGGAAAACGCAGCGTCGACTGATCCACCTTTTCCCAGGTGGTACTCGCGTTCACGATTTCCCACTGGCTCCAGCGCCAGGGGTGTTCGTACACCATCACTTCCACCTGCGTTGACTTGTGGTTTCGCACCTTGACTTCGATGCTTTCTTCCACAACATGCCCGTTGGAGTAGGACTTGAAATCCTTCTGCGCGCGCTCACCGACGATATCGAAGGCGTTGCCCAGATAGAGCCGGAGCTCTTCATCTTTGGGCGTGTGGTCAATCTGGTCTTCCCCGATGAACTGCTCCTTGCTGTCCTCATCACGCTTGTATACTCGCACTTTTCCTTTCGGCAGCGGTATACCGAGGCCGGACTTGTCATCGTTTTTGAATGCAACGTACACACCCACCTTGGGGTTGGATTGCTGGCCGAAACTCCCCTGAGAACGATACGAGTAGTTGTTGTACCAGTAGCGCCACTGGTTCGCGAGACCGTCGTAGATGAACATTTTCTTCGCGGCGACGTTGTGGCCTGACGTAAGCTCAATTTGCTTCGTTTCATTGTTGTCGACGCTCGTCCGTCGCTGCAACGTGTAGAGCTTGTACTCAAAGAGCTCGCTCTGTTTGAACTGCGGAGCCGCGGCTTCGTCGACAGCCATGGCCTTCGACATCCGCATTGCACCCCCGAACTCTTCCTGCACGACATTGACGTCTCCCGCGACGAGTTTCAGCCCCGCATTGGAGAAGTCTGTCCCGGACGAATTCGTTATCGTCACCCACCCGGTCAGATCGAGTCTGGCATCATCGCTGGACAGTAATGCCACGTAGTTCGCCGACCAATTGAGGCCGCCCGCCAGGTAGCTGATTTCGGCCTTGTGGGTCCCCTCCTTGGTATTAGAAACGAGCCATTCGAGCTGGGGCTTGAGTATCAGGCCGTCCGGAAGGCTTGGGAGGACCAATCGTCCTGCCGGACTTATTTCGATTTTCCCGTTGATATCCGCTACCATTCCGCCGATCATGGTCTGGCCCGTGTACCCGGTTGCCAGCAGTTTCCCGCTCACCGTGTATTCCTTTTTGGTTTCGGGATCCACGCGGATGAATTCGACGGTCTTCCCAATGTATCGCTCCAGAAGTTTGGACGGGTGAACAAGGTCGTACTGGTAGCTCTGTTCGAGCACCTTAACGGCAGACGGTTCCGTGAGACTGAGGAAATGCAGGGATGTGCCGTCGATCGTGGCCGGGATGTCCGGCAGAATCGCCCGGCTCATCCCGCGGGGCAGATTCAATGACCGTTCCTCCCGGATCAACGAGAGGTTCTGATTGTAGATTGTCAGATCTACCGTTGCGCGTTCGCCGGCGATGTTGGTTTTCATCGTCTGCGCCACGGTGGCAGTGAGATTTGCGAGCATGAAAGCCGCGAGCAGTACTGCTGCCGGGAAGTGTCTCATTGTTCCTCTCCGTAATGTTGAAAGATGAGTCTGTTTGTCGTACTTTATGCCATTCACCTTCTGCCTGTTCATGTCATTAATAAGTGAAAGGTAAATGAAATCTCCGCTGCTTTTTTTCGATAGCGATGCCCGGATTCTGGATGGCATCCGGCAGGGAGATGAATCGGCGCTTGTGACGCTGTATGAAGCCCACCGGCGGCCAATTACGGCACATGTGATGCGCAATAACGGCACCCAGGATGATGCGAATGATGTCTTTCAGGAAGCCCTGGTCATTCTCTGGGAGCGCGTACGAGCCGGCAACTATCAGCACACTGCAGCCCTGGGGACATTCCTGTATGCCACAGCACGGAACCTCTGGCTCCGCCGCCTTGCCGTCGCATGGCGCGAAAGGCCGCTGGATCCAGACAGCGATGGCACCTCCAGCGATGATCCTTCACCCCTGGAAGATCTCGTCGCACACGAGACCACCACCGCCGTGCGGGACGCCCTGGACCGGCTGGGTGAACCGTGCCGCTCCCTTCTCGTGCTCTTCTATTGGGAGGAGGCGTCGATGGAGGAAATCGCCCGGCAACTGGGCCTGGCCAATGCGGCCACAGCGAAATCAAAGAAGTATCAATGCAAAGAGCAACTCAAACGTTTGATGGAAGGAACCACCCACGGCCATGAACGGGGCTGAGAACAATCATCTCCTGCCGGAGACTATCGAAGATGCCGCCCTGGGGCGTCTGACACCCGACGAGCGTTCGAGAGTCGAATCCCACGTGCGCGACTGCGCCCTCTGTAGGGAGGCAATGGAACAGGAACGACTCATCGCCGCCGGAACAAAGGCATGGGGCCGCGCGGCTATGAAACAGAAGTTGGCGGGCCGGATTGCGGCCGCATCACAACAACGCACACCCTGGCCTCACATCCTCTCGGCAGCCGCACTTCTGATTGTTATCATCGGTGTCGGCGTGCTCTTCCGATGGCGCTCCACCAACCGGGAACCGGAAGTGTCCTATTCCGATTCGGTCCTTTCGGGCGAATCGACAAAGAACGCCCCAACGGCTCCGGCCCCCTCTATCGCATCCGAGGAATCCTTCCGGGACCAGCTGCGTGAAAAGGACTCCCCTGCCGACCATGAAATCAGCCGACAGGACAAGAAAGGTGCACCCCGGACCGGGGCTCAGATGCCAGCGACCCGCACGGAAGCGGCGGCTGCCGAGGAACTGAAGAAACCGGCACAGGAACTGCCTGGTCCGGAGCAGCCTGTGTTGATGAAGTCAGTCACGGCTGACGAAGCCGTGAAGTCACCGGACATGGACGTCTGGGTGGAAGGCATGCAGTGGAGCACTCCCTACACCGGCGGCATGCAGACCCAGCCGGCCGGCGCTTCGAACCAGGGGGTGTCGGCGAACAGGCTCGAAGCACGCAGCAAAGCCCTCAAAAACGAAATGGCGCCGACTCCTGTTTTTGTCATTAACCAGCGTCCGCGAGGAGAGTTGCACGAGACTCGAGGGGGCGGCAAAGCAATAAAGACCACTCCTGCACATGTCGTGCGGGCGGGAGACACTCTGTACGTGACACTGTACCTGGATACGCTGTTGACTCCGCAGCAGCTGCGGTCGACCTTCGGACAGCAGGCGACGCCGGATTCATTTCACATCATGCTCCCCGACAGAATTCTCGGGTACAGAATCCCGGGGGGTCTTGCGCATTAGTGCTACGGCGTAAGACCTGTGACAACCGATGGAGTGTTCTGACCGCAACACTCTTCTGCACCTTCTGAGCTTGACATCACATCTCTCTACTGCACCCACTCACTTTTAATGCTTCTGCGAGAACCAGAGAGGGAGATACGTGCGGGCACCGTATCCCGGTATGGCCAGTACGTTATCCACTTCTGCTGAATTGTCCGGGCCGTCGAGTGACGACCAGTGATGATAGTATCCCGCCGCCTGCACGAAAACGGTCCTGTGCATCCCATTTGCGAGCGACGGGACCGGATAGGAGAGGAGGACCGTGTCTCCCATCAGAGATGTGAGATAGCTGTCGTCCCGGTTCGCAACGAGCGGGGTGCAATCCGCTCCCCTTGAACCGGTCGCTGTCGCTGCACGTACCGTCACACACTTCACTGGCATGTCTATCGACTCATCCACCCCGATCTGGTCTATGCGCCAGAGATCTGCCGTGCATTCAAGTCGGACGCGGAGTACGCGTGCCCCGGGAGAAGGTACCGGCACGACGAGGATCTGTTCCTTCAGCAACTCTTCACCGGAGTCCATGAACACACCGGCCTTCTGCCACTCCGTGCCATCCCAGACACTGACATGGAGCAAGCCCTCGCGCAGGAGAAACCCGCGCATCTGGTTCCCCTTGGCGGGGTCGTGCTCCAGCCTTCGAATCCATTGGGCGTATCCGCTGCCGCAAAGCTCTGAAAGTCGGTTGAATGTGAAAGAGGGCAGGAGCGTATTTTGTCCTCGCATCAGCAACTTCACCGATCCGGAGTTGCTCTTCAACTGGAACTCCGCCTCGAGCCGGTCGGTGAATTCCTCGGAATCGCCCTCCGACCCAACGTGCTTTTGACTTTCCCACAGGAGCCCGTCAGGTTCCCTCACAACTTCAAGCACCGACCCGGCGTTTCCATCGACACACTTCACGGGAGGCAGCAACGACGTAACGGTGTGGAACACTCCATCGGCTGAAGCCAGGACCTGAACATCATCCTGAACATCGACAGCGGAGAGTGTGAGTTCATTCACATAGTCTGTCTCCAGCCGCTCATTCATCAGTTTGATCAGATATTCGCCGTTGGACGGCTCGATGTGCTCCAGGCGGTCGATCACCCTCCGTTCAGCGCCTTTATATATAGAGCCGGCAAAGGTCTCAGACGAAAGGACGAATCGGGATCCATCGAATGCGTAGACGAATGGACATGACCGAGTTTGTGGGTATGTAATATGATCAGTTGCCTCAAGGCCGTTTGTCGTCTGGAAGGCCGTTGCTACGAGACCGACGGTTGAGCCGACGAGGCCAGCAAATACCACGGATTTGAAGAAATTGCCCTCTTTCAGATAAAGGTAGTCGATGGAATCGAGCGGGATTTGTCCGTCATATACAACATCCTCACCCTTCTGTAGCAGGCCTGCGAATTCCAATGTGCTATCCCTGAGAGTGTAGCGATCCAACCTGTATTCAGAACCATCGCGTGTGATCACCACGAGCGGCTGCTGTTCTACACGCGGGCTGAGGTCAGAACGATTTGTTACCTCCCGGTACGTGTAGAGATAGGAACAGCCGGACATCGCCAGGAGTGCAGCAACGCTGGCAGCGACAACGAGATTCTGGATCATCATGGCGTTGGCCCTCCTGAAAAGTGAAACAGGATTCTTGCGCCAGCCGAGAAACTGGAGAAATTGGCGCTGCCGCGGTGGGAATTGGACGTGGAAGGCTGCACAAGATAGTAGGACCCGTCCAGAATCACCGAAAAATCCTCTATGAGTTCCAACTCCACCCCTCCACGAAGAAATCCCCCAAACTGCTGAGCCTCCATGTTGACCCCGCTGAGAATCCTGCCATTCCCCAGGGCGGCGTCATATTTCGCAGCGACGGTCGTACGGAAGAAGACAATCCCGGGACCGACGAAGCACTGGAAGAAGTTGTTGCCGGCAAACGACGGCATGTAGTATATGCCCAAGGTGCCCGCATAGATCCTGCTCTTCTCCTCGAAATTCCATCCACCTTCAAGATTCACCCGGAACTTCGAGGAGAAATCTATGCCGAATGAGACCCACATGAGCGGCGATGGAGTGAGTGTCAGAATGCCCTTGCCGACCTCAATCTCTCGCTTGAGATAGCTCTCCTCCCTGTCTCTCAACACTTGCTGAAGCCCATCAAAGTTTGGGCTGTAGCTTGTGATCCCGATTGTTCCGAACAGGTGCGGGTAGAAGCGCTTCTCGACGCGATCATGCCGGAATGCGTGGGGCAAGAATTCCGACTGCTCGCGAGATGCTCCTGCCACCGTTCCGGGACCTCTTTTGAGAGAGTCTCCCTTGCTGTATTGTGCATTTGCAGGAAACATCGCCGCACAGAGGAGGAGAAAAAGAAGGAGTGTTCGCATCGCGCACCTCTATTTCAAAAAGCATCACCCACCAATCTGGCCGCTTCCTCTTGCATCAGGAATCACATGCAAATGTAGCCCGCGGCTCCGGCTTCCATGTCACGGAAATGTCAAAGGACTTACATATTCTGTTTGGGGAGTACAAGTGGCCTTCGGATGTCCCCCTGGCAGGAAGGTCAGGCTAAAAAGTCCCAGAATCAAGCCTGGGGAAAACCTCAGGCTTTTTTGTAAGGCTTTCTTGTCAGGGAAAAAACTCAGGCTATTTTGTCAGGCTTTTTTCTATGTCCCAGGCTTCATTTTATGTCCAATACTTGACGAATCTTTGACAACCCTCCCCCCCGGAACGCCTAATTTATCATCAGGAAATTAGAGGAGCTCAGCAATGGAATCTCAAATCACCACCCTCCGCGCTATGTGGATCACCATGCGCCCGTATCTGCTATTCGTTTCAGGGATTACGGGTATCGCCGGAATGGCGCTCAGCTCCACTACATCGGCTTTGCCGCTCTTCTCTGTATTCATCGCGTCATTCTTTGCCTACGGCTTTGGCCAGGCACTCACCGATTGCTTCCAGACCGACACCGATTCGATCTCTGCCCCTTACCGGCCGCTCGCAGCCGGTAAAGTCTCGCGCACGGCCATTCTCGTCATGAGCCTCCTCGGCCTCACAGCATGCGTCACCATTCTGGCCCTCAGAAATCCCTGGAACCTCGCCATCGGTCTCACAGGCGCCGCTGGACTCGCAACGTATACCACATTCAAACGGCGCTGGTGGGGTGGACCCTGGTACAATGCCTGGATCGTGGCCGGTCTTTGTGTCATGGGATTTCTCGGCGCAAACGGCGAAACACCGGCCCTGTTTCCGGCCGCCTTTCTCCCTATGCTTGCCACCGTCTTCTTCGGCTACGCCAACTTCGTCCTTTCAGGATATTTCAAGGACATCCGGGCTGATGCTGCCACCGGGTACTTGACATTTCCCGTGACCTTCGGGCGCCGGCCAGCCGCGATCGCCAGCGACCTTCTCGCCGTGCTCTTCCTGGCCTCGTCGGTCTGGGTCGCCATCATTGTGCTGGGCTCGACACAGCCCGAATCTTCTCATTTTTGGGCGCTGATCTTCGCCGTCCCCGGTGTCACGTATCTCGTGACTGCACAGATCCGGCTCCACCGGAATCGCACGGATCAGGAGGCATACGCGCCAATCCTCCGCGTGGTCCACGCATACATACTTGTCCTTTCTGCGCTGGCCTCGCTGCTGCATCCGGGATGGACTGTACTGCTTGTCATCCACTACACTCTCTTTGTTTTCGTTCTCTCCCGCCGCCCGGAGGTATCACAGATATGATGATTCTGCTCAATCCACGGGCAGCGGGAGGAAAGGCGCCGGAAAAATGGCGCAGGATCTCTGCAGTCCTCCCACCCCACCGGGAGAGAATTGAATTTTGTTTTCTGAATTCGCACACGGACGTGGACGAGCTCGTGGAAAGAGCTGCCAAGCAGGGAGAATTGCACTATGTTGCCGCCGGAGGGGACGGGACAGTCAATGCTGTGGTCAACGCCCTCATGCGCCTTCCAGACGGACTGCGCAAGCGGGTTGTGTTCGGGGCCGTAGGACTGGGTTCCAGCAACGACTTTCACAAGCCTTTTGACACCGACCATACCATCGAAGGTGTCCCTGCAAGGTTGAACTTCGCGCGTCCAACATGGCGCGATGTCGTCCGCGTGGGAACCTCATTCAACGGCCAATCGTCTGTGCACTATTTCCTGATCAATGCAAGTGCAGGTATTGCAGCCGAAGGGAATGCCCTTTTCAACAAACCGGATTTCCTTCTGGCATGGTTGAAGATGCATGCTACGCCGCTGGCGATCCTGTATGCTGCGCTTCGTGCACTTGCATTCCACCGGAACCGTCCGCTCACCATCGAATCACCGGGGCATCCGGCGCAGCAATACCGCCTGACAAATCTCGGCATCGTCAAGAATCCTCATTTCTCGGGCTCACTGCGCTACGATATGCCGGCTCTCTATGACAACGGCAGCATGGGCGTGTTCGTAGCAGAAGAGATGAACCTGTGTGAACGCATTCGTCTCCTCCGGGCCCTATCATGTGGCGACTTCGGCCGCCTTGCGAAAACGCACACATGGCAGGCTTCTCATTTGACCATTGCAGCTCCGTCATGCTTTCCCCTGGAGCTTGACGGTGAAATCCATCAGGCCAGTCGCGCCGAATTTTCCGTATTGCCCCGAATCCTACAGGTGTGCTCATGATGCAACAGATACATGAAAATAGCTTCATCGCCCGTCTGGCATCATTCCTGCCTCATCAGCCGGCTCAGCTGAACGGTCTCCAGGAAAGCGATGCCGAGTTAATACGATTGCCCGGGGATGCACATCACATCCTCGCCGTCACCACAGACGCAATAGTTGAAGAAATCGAGGCCGGTCTCTATGCCGACCCCTACCTCATCGGCTGGATGACCGTGATGTCAAATCTGAGCGATCTCGCGGCCGTCGGCGCGGAATCGATCGGACTCCTCGTGGCTGAGACACTCCCGCACGATGCTGCCGAGGAGGATCTCATAGCCCTCCAGACTGGGATCCGCGATGCGTGCGTACGGTGTGGCACCTTCGTCCTGGGAGGAGACACCAACTTCAGCGACAGCTTCCGTACGACGGGAACGGCAATGGGGCTGATAACGAATGGTTCACCTCTTATGCGCGTCCGATGTGCACCGGGCGAGATCCTGTACTGTACCGGCCGCCTCGGCACCGGGAATGCCTACGCCGCTCGCCAGCTCTCCGGAGACACACATCCAAATCCCACACTTTATCGCCCGGTCGCCCGCCTGCGGGAAGGCCTCTCTCTCCGCTCCGTTGCTTCCACCTGCATGGATTCCAGTGACGGCCTGTTTGCATCGCTCGATCAGCTCGGGCGGCTCAACAACTGCGGATTTCAATTGGAGATCGGGTGGGAGAACCAAATAGCGGATGAGGCGTCACGTTTCGCAATGAGTTCCGGCCTGGATCCCTGGATGCTCTTTGCCGGTCCTCACGGAGAGTTCGAGCTGGTGTTCACAGTCCCGGAACCCCTTGTCGCGACATTGCATCTGGCCGCCGCCAGGGCGGGATGGACTCCCATCCGGCTTGGTGTTGTGAGCGAAAACGCCGGTATCGGTCTGGGAGACTGGGGTCATTTTGACCCGGAAGCCCTTGCTGCAATCAGAAACCACCATCTTCGTAGTAGTGCTGAAGTCCGCGCATTTCCTCGTTTTTTGGCAGTTCTGGCGGAAGGATGCAGGAATTCGACTGAAGGATGACAAAACGGTGACATCTCCCCGCCCCCCATGGCGTAACTTGCAGTAGTTACACAACGGGAGATCGAACATGAAGACCGATGGTGTCTATCAGGGTGGAGAGAATTTCGACCTACGCGACGTCCTGCTGAAAGGACGATCGCTTCCCCTTTCCGAGCGAACCGCCTTTTTCCAGAGTTTCCTGCAGGATGTGAGGCAGCGTGAAGAAAACCTCTGTATGCGGTGCCTCACCTCGCCCTCAGACCGCGAAGTCACGATTCTGGATCCCTCGTCAGGTACCGAACGGAAGATGCTCATGTTCGGCTCAAACAACTATTTGGGCCTTGCCACACACCCACATGTCATCCGGCAGACGGCAGCGGCGGTGCAGAGGTATGGCGCGGGTTTGGGCGGGCCGCCACTCCTCAACGGATATACCGCGCTGCACCGGGAGCTCGAAGAGCGCCTCGCCGCACTGAAGGGAACAGAGGATGCGATGATTTACTCGAGCGGTTATGGCGCAAATGTCGGCCTGGTGTCCGGGTTGACGGGAAAGTCGGATATCATATTGTACGACGCCTACAGCCATGCGTCCTTCTGCGATGGCATTGCACTGTCCGGTGCACAATCGTTTCTCTTCTCGCACAACGATCTCTCGCATCTGACCATGTTGCTGGATCGTGCCCGCACCCGTCCGCATAACGACATCTACGTCGGCGTGGAAGGTGTCTATTCGATGGATGGGGATCTGGCGCCGCTGAACAGAATCCTCGAGCTCTGTGATGCCTATGGGGCACATCTGATGCTTGATGACGCTCACGGCACAGGGGTGTTGGGAGGACACGGAAGAGGCAGCGCCGAACAGGCCGGGGTGGAAGGCCGTATTCCGATGACGATGGGAACATTCAGCAAAGCATTCTCGGCCACGGGAGGATTCGTGGCTGCAAGCAAAGCAATCATCGATTACCTCAGGTACTTTGCGCGGTCGTATATGTTCTCTGCCTCGTTGCCGCCCGCAACGGTCGCAACGGTCATCGCCGGATTGGATGTCCTGGAACGTGAACCTGAAAGACTCCTGCGTCTCCACGAGAACGTAACATATGCCGCACAGCACCTCAGGAGGATGGGATTTGCCACTCCCGCGCAATCGGCAATTCTCCCTCTTCGCGTGCCGCAGGGGATGGACATTCGTCAGGCTTCCAGGGTATTCCATGAGAGGGGTATCTTCGTCAACTCTATCGAGTACCCTGCTGTCCCCGTATCCCAGCAGCGATTCCGCATCAGCATGATGGCAACGCACACGCACGAGGATATTGACCGCCTGCTCGCGGTTGTCGAAGAAGTCTGGTCACTCCAGCGCCATGACATGAGGGAGGTTGCAGATGAAGCACATCAGCGCAATGCCGCATGATCGGAAGAAACTCCTGATCATTGTCCTCTTTCAAAATCTTGGAGAAGACAACCCGTACTACGCACAGAGTCCTGCGCCGCCATTGCCCGGGATTCTCCTGGCTGCTCTCACGCCGGATATTGTGGACATCGAAGTCCTGCACGAGATGGTCCGCCCGATCGATTACAGCACCGATGCTGATTTCATCGCGCTCAGTTTCATGGACTACCTTTCGCCACACGCATACGACGTGGCTGCCCGGTTCCGGGCAATGGGAAAGGTTGTGGTCGGCGGAGGGAAATACGCGTCCACGTTTCCTGATGAAGTACAACCGCACTTTCATGCAATCCTCGTGGGAGAAGCACAGGAAGTGTGGCCGCAGATGGTCAGCGATATGGTCAACGGCACGCTCAAGGAACGGTACGAGGCGTCGGCATCACCGTCACTCGAGAATATACCCCCGCCCCGCTACGACCTTGTCGAGAAAGTGTATGCGACGCCCATCGTCACGGAAGCCACGCGAGGCTGCCCGCATCCCTGCACATACTGCCAGCTGAACATCAAGCGGATGCCCTTCCGCCAACGCCCGATTGCGGACGTCGTCCGTGACCTTTCAGCGACACAAGGCCTGCCGTGGTACAAGCGGAAAATGGCGATGCTATTGGATAACAATCTCGGCGGGGATCTTACCTACGCCAAGCAGCTGTTGCGTGCAATTGCAGGGCTCCGGCTCTGGGGACTGGGCGTGCAGTTCAGCATCGAGTGCCTGCGGGATGATGATTTCATCGAGGCCCTGGCAGAGGCACGCTGCCGCATGGCATTCATCGGCATGGAATCTCTTGAACCGAAGAGTCTCGCCGCCGTACAAAAGCGACAGAACAACGTCATGGAGTACCGGTCGATGTTTGAGCGGCTCCATCGGCGGGGAATACTGACATTTACCGGGTACATGTTTGCACTCGACGAAGACACGACGGAATACTACGACCGGCTCCCCGCACTTCTTGAAGAGGTCGGGACAACCGTGATCCTGCCGTCCATCGCCATCCCGCTGTACGGCACACCGCTGTACAGGACGGTCGTCGGCGAAGGACGTCTTGTTGACCGGGACCTGTCGCATTACGAGGGTGACCACATCGTATTCCGGCATAAGCATCTGAGCGAAACTCAGATCCATGAAGCGTATGCCCGGGTCACGATGGGCTTCTACGGCTGGAAGAACATTCTGAGCCGCTGGGCAAGGTTCATGGGAAAGCAGGAGAAACGGGGATCATGGCGCGCATTTGTCCTCCAACTTCTCATTCTCACATTCATTTACACGAAGCTGTCGATATTCCAGCGGCACCATGCATTGGTAAGAATCACAGGTGCAAGGAAAGAGGCGGAACCAGCAAGGAAGCAGGAAGAAAAGTTGGCGGCGTAGGTCCGACCCCAACCGATTGATGATTGTCACTAGTCTATTGACTATTGACAAGTGGTCCGGGTCTGACCCCTTGTGCATGGGGAAGACATAGGGGTTTGACCCCTATTTTTGAAATTTGTACCCTGCTGTATGCACCGTGATAATGTGCCTGGGTTTCGTCGCATCGTCCTCGAGTTTCTTCCGGAGAGCCAGGATATAATTGTCGACCGTCCGTGTCGTGGGAAAGGTTTCGTACCCCCACACCTGGTTCAGCAGCATGCCACGCGTGACCACTTCTCCCTCGTGCTGCACGAGAAACTTCAGCACTGAGTATTCGCGCACGGAGAGCTTTACCTTCCTTCCTTTCCGCGTCGCCTCCTGTCGGACGAAGTCGACTTCCACCTCTCCGAATGAGCACGTTTCAATGTCCTTCGTCAATCCCCCCTTACGCCTCAGAAGGGCCCTGACCCGGGCGAGCAGTTCGCGGACGGAAAACGGCTTCGTCATATAGTCATCGGCACCCATTTCCAGCCCGAGCACCTTGTCCATCTCCATCCCCTTGGACGTGAGCATCATAATCGGGGTGGATACGCCGCTCCCGCGCAGCTCTTTGCACACATCCTCCCCGTTGATGTCCGGAAGACCCAGATCCAGGATGATCAGGTCGACGTGTTCATTGCGTCCCAGGGCAAGACCGCGTGCGCCGTTGGGAGCCGTCAGAACCGTGTAGTGTTCCTTCTCCAGAACGTCCTGCAGCCCCAGCTGAATGGAAGCATCATCTTCAACGATGAGTATGGTCTTCATGTCAGCGGGAATCCCTCTTGTTGGTGGGACTTCGTTTGCGGGCCTTCTTGACCGTTGGCGGGAGGGGAAACACCAGGGTGAATGTGCTCCCCTTTTCCGGCACACTACGGACTTCAATCTTTCCCCCGTGTGCATCCATGATGTGCCTCACGACGGAGAGCCCCAATCCGACTCCTTGAATGCGCCTGGGCAGTGACGGGTCGCGGTAGAACTTCTGAAAGAGGTGCGGCATCACCCCGGCAGGTATTCCGCGTCCGAAATCCTTCACGCTGCACAACACCGTCTTGCCCGTCCTGCCGACGGTGATACAGATCTTTTTCTTGTCGCCCGAATACTTCATGGCATTCGTCAGCAGGTTCAGCAGCGCCTCCCTGACCGCGTCCGGATCGGCATTGATCCGGTAGGCATCAGGCGACTTGCTCCGCCCGTCCCGCGCGACGTCAAGAACAACGCTGTACTGTTCCTTTGCCAGTTGATACTTCATCGTCTGGAGGGTCTCACGGACAAGAGCATCCAGCCGCACGTTCTGCATGGTGTACTGTTGTTCTCCCTGGTCGATTTTGGACGAGTCCAGAATGGTATTCACCATGCGGTGCAATCGATCTGATTCGCCTTCAATGATGCGCACATATTCCCGGGCACGCCGGTCGCCGCGGGGGAGCCGTTCCGCAAGGAGTTCGGCAAACATCCTGATGGAGGTCAGCGGCGTGCGCAGCTCATGAGAGACATACGAAACGAAATCGGACTTCATGACGTTCAGCCGCTGCAGACGGCCGGCTTCATCACTCTTCTCCATCACCGCGCGCTGGAGCAGGATGCGCTCCATTTCCGCACCCCCCTGCATCGCAAGGTTGCCGAGCAAATCCACATCCTCGCTGGTAAACACCGTACCGGCCTTCTTCCGACCCAGGAGCAGCATCCCGCGCAATTGCCGGTTGGCACGAATCACGGGGCAGACAAGAGCCAGCTGACATTCTTCAAGGAGTGATGCATCAGCTTCACGATGGGAGACTCCCGGCTCGATCGCACCGGGGAGTCCGAGAAGTATCCCCCCGGCTTCCTCGGCATGCCGTTTCAGCACCGCGAGGCGATCCGGTGGTCCTGTCTCAATCCCCCGCGCGCCGATGAGGCGCAATGCACCGTCGTGATCCACGAGCAGGAATCCGATCCGTTCCACCGGCAGCAGCGTATCGATGCGCTCCACGATCAGATTCCCCAGATCGTCGACCGTCGCGCATGTCTTCACGTCCCCCTGAAATCTGCGGGCCGCCTGCCGGAAATCGTACCGCACGCGGAAGAATCGTCGATCCACAGCCTGTTGCACAACCCGGCGCGTCGGCTCGAACAGCAGAGCGAGCACGATCGCCGCCCCCGCAGAAATACCCAGCGACCATCCATACGTGGCATGGGACACCACTGCAGCTAATCCTCCCACGATGCCCATGTAGACCAGCACCACCATCGCCATGACCGTGCCATAGACCAGACTGCGATTGAGCAGCAGATCAATGTCCATGATATGGTATTTGATGATGGAGATGCCGAAGGCCACCGGGATGATACCGGAGGCCAGCAGCATGACCGACTCAGGAACGAGCCCGTAACTCAACACCATGGAAGGAATGATCCAAAGCAGGACAAAGGGCAGGAAACCGACGAACATCCCCCAGACCACCCAGCGGAGTTTTCTCCGTTCCGGTTCCTCGCCGGCTCTGAGGTACGACTGACGTATTGCCCAGAGTCCCCCGGCAACCAGCACAATAAGAAACACCCGTGTGGCACTAAACCACTGGAGGTGCGTGTGGAATGCGTCGATAGAGTTGCCAGACCAGGCCTGCATGAAGGACATGCCGCTGCCGGTGGCGAGAATGATCGCGGCGCCGTACAAGGGGATGATCAGTCTTCTTCCCGGTGTTGTGCTGGGGCGAGGAAAGAGGCGCGTCAGATGGAAAAATGCAACCGGGATGAAAGCATACATTGCAGAGAACACAACGCGGACAAGCACTCCGAGGAAGGCGGGAGCGGTTACGTAGGAACCCCACGTCGTGGAAAGCTGCACCGCCGTGGCAACAGATCCGAAGTGATAGACGAGTGCGGCGGGATCCCCGGGTTTCTTCCAGACAACGATTAGTCCGACGCCGAAGAAAAGGGTGCTGACGAGGATCACTGACAGGAGGTAAAAAGGGCCGTAGTAATGCTGCAGAACAGCCTGTTCGATGCGCGGCCCGGTTGCGCCGGCGATGCTCAGGGTCACGGTATCGCCTATCCGGCAACCGTCCAACACAAACTCCAGATCATCCACATACTTCAGGGGGTGCCCGTTCACGGCGAGGAGGGCCTCACCATCGCGCATCTGTTTTGTGAAAGACTCCCCGGTGACCCTGGTGCAAAAGACGGTATCATTCCAGGCGCTGATGACAATGGGCAGTCCGGGCTTCGCATTGATCTGCACAATGCCCGCACAACAGAGGATGAAAGCGACGACATCGATCAGGACAATCAGAATGCGCATGGGCGAATATACGCATTCATTTGGTCCTCCGCCAGCACATTGCATTTACACCTCTTTTTCGGTATACTATGCCCGAATTTTCCCCGGAGACAATGGCACCCCAGGAGGAAGCCGGCGAGAAAGTCGTCGCATCGAACCGGAAAGCCCGGCATGAATATGCAATTCTTGATTCAATCGAAGCCGGCCTGGTCCTGACGGGGACAGAAGTCAAGTCGCTGCGCCAGGGAAACGCGAACATTGCCGAGGCGTTTGCACGCATAGCCCGGGGCGAGGTCTGGCTGGAGGGAATGCATGTCAGCCCGTACGAACAGGGCAGTTATGCCAATGTCGACCCGTTGCGCACACGAAAACTCCTCCTCCACAAGAAAGAAATCCGGCGGCTTCTCGCCCGCAGCGGGGAACCGGGTGTAACGCTGATTCCGCTCAGGGTGTATTTCAAGAAGGGTGTCGCAAAGGTACAGCTCGGCATCTGCAAGGGGAAACGGGCGTATGACCGCCGCCAGGACATCGCACGCCGGGAAATCGAACGAGACCTCAAGAGAACCTACGCACGGTAGATGAACGAACAGTTTCCACCGCTGAATGAACAGATGGATGTGATCCGTCGCGGAACAGCCGAGATCATCCGCGAAGAAGACCTTGCCCGCAAGATCGAACAATCCCTCCAGACGTTTACACCCCTCCGCGTGAAACTCGGGTGCGACCCGAGCCGGCCCGATCTGCATATCGGTCACTCGGTCGTCCTGCGCAAACTCAGACAGTTCCAGGATCTGGGGCATCAGGCAGTGCTCATCGTGGGGGATTTCACGGGCATGATCGGCGATCCTTCAGGACGAAGCAAGACCCGGCCTGCGTTGACGCTTGAGGAGACCCGCAGAAACGGTCAGAGCTACTTCGAGCAGGCAACACGTATCCTGTCCACCCACAAAGTCCAGATGCTTTATAACTCCGAATGGCTGGGAACGCTGAGCTTCGCGGACGTGATAACGCTGGCAAGCAAATACACGGTGGCCAGGATGCTGGAACGCGATGATTTCGAGAAGCGTTACCGCGCCGGCGAGGCCATCAGCGTGCACGAGCTTCTGTATCCTCTCGCACAAGCGATGGACTCCGTCGCTGTTCGTGCGGACATCGAGCTGGGGGGCACCGATCAGAAATTCAATCTTCTGGTTGGACGGGACATCCAGCGGGAATACGGTCAGGATCCGCAGGTGACACTGACCATGCCGATTCTCCCCGGGACCGATGGTGTCGAGAAAATGAGCAAATCGCTCGACAACTTTATCGGCATCAGCGAACCTCCCCAACAAATTTATGGAAAGACGCTCTCCATCCCGGATACCTTGATCTACGACTACATGCAGCTGGCGACCGAGATCCCCCCGCCGGAACTCGCTGAAGTCAAACGGCAACTCGAGAGGGGTTCGGTCAATCCCCGCGACCTCAAGCGTCGCCTGGCCCGCGAGCTGGTCACGCTCTACCATGACGCCGCGGCGGCTCAGGCAGCGGAAGAAGAGTTCGACCGGATCTTCAAGAAGAAGGATATCCCCGACGAGATACCCGAGGTCAGGGTGACGACGGAAGGCGGCACAGCCAGCATCATCCGCATGCTCGTGGAAGCCGGCATGGTGAAATCCAACAGCGAAGCCCGCCGGCTGGTCGAGCAAGGCGGTGTCAGTATTGACGGCGTGCGCATCGACGATCCGGCGGCGACTATTATCCTGAACGTCCCGGTGGTTCTCAAAGCGGGCAAAAGGCAGTTCGCACGCATCACCGGCTCACAAGGCTGACATCACACAAGTATACCGAACGGAAAGGAAGACACGACATTGTACGTCCCGACAAGGATATTCTTCACCAAGGGGGTGGGCCGCCACAAGGACTATTTGCAGTCGTTCGAGCTGGCCCTTCGCGACGCAAAGATTGAGAAGTGCAATATTGTCACAGTGTCGAGCATCTTTCCACCGGGATGCAAACGCATCCCCACGGAGGAGGGTCTGAAGCTACTCCAGCCCGGCCAGATCACGTTTGCGATCATGGCCCGTAACGCCACCAATGAGCCGAACCGACTTGTTGCGGCGTCAATCGGCGTCGCGACACCGGCGGACAACACCCAGTACGGCTATCTGTCGGAACATCACCCCTTCGGCGAGACCGATGAGAAAGCCGGCGAATACGCCGAGGATCTTGCTGCGACGATGCTTGCGACAACATTGGGCGTCGAGTTCGATCCAAGCATGGCGTGGGATGAGCGGGAGAAAGTATTCAAGATGAGCGGCAAGATCGTGAAGACCTTCAACGTGACGCAGTCTGCCGAGGGGCACAAAGACGGGATCTGGACGACCGTCGTTGCCTGCGCGATTCTTCTTCCGGATTCCCCCACTCCGTAGAAGACACGAACGCCCCGCCGTGCAGTGCACGACGGGGCGTCTGCTCGTCCGGCCCGTACTGATCCCACCATCAGTTGAACATGAGCCGGTACTCGTCATAATTGTTCATCACATTCTCCACGTACTTCAGCGTCTCTCCCGGATTCCGGAACCACCCGCACCTCGGGCGATCCTGGGACCACACCGTCCGGTGCAACTCCTGATTGTCTCGCGATAACAGGGGCAACGCATTCTTGACGGATTCCCAGGCCATCGGGTCCTGATCAAGGTGTGCCGCCAGCTCCTGTGCATCATAAATGCGCCCGATACCCGCGTTATACGCCGCCAGCGCTAGCCGGATGCGATCGCCTTCGCCGGCCCCGGGAAACAGATTGTACAGCTTGCGCAGATAGTATACCCCTCCCCGGATGTTGTCATTCGGGTGCGAAATGTCCTCCACCTTGAATATCCTGGAGAGTTCTTCGCTTGTGACCGGCATGATCTGCATCAGCCCCGCCGCCCCCCGATGGCTTACCGCGGTCGGCGAAAACCCCGATTCCTGCTTCATGGTCGCAAGCACAAGACGCCAATCCAGACCATACCGTTCGGCGTACCGCTTGATGGTTGGACCGTACATCTCCACAAACGCCTCGGTGCTCCGATCAATCGAGTCATCGTCGATGTCCGTCCCGCCATTTCCCTGCACTGCGCCGGCAAAGATGGAGTCGGCCTGATCGACATCAGCCCGTACAGTGCCGGACTGTGCCATGCTCCCGTCATCCGTGACATCTTTTCTCAGCGCACCGTCAACAAAATGCGTGCATCCGGACAGGACGAGAAGTGTACATACCGGCATCATAAGCATTCTGGAGAGCATCCGGTTTCCTCCCGATGTGGGACTCTTCCCTTTTGTACTTCAACCGCTACACACTCTGTGCACCGGAAACTTGAGACCCGGGTGTTGTCTGACTGCATAAGAAAGAACGATGAAAAAGGGTTCAGTTCTCTTTTACAACGCCAATTGCTGCCTGAACGTTCCGCTCGATGAAAATCAGCGAAAAGAGCGCAAAAATCGCTGTTCAACATCCGTGATCTTCTGGACACGGCCTTCGTGACGCCCGCCTGCAAAAGGGGTCTCCACAAACGTTCGCACGATGCTCTTCGCAAGCTCCACCCCGATAACGCGGCTCCCGAGTGTCAGGACATTGGCGCTGTTGTGTTCACGTGCGCTGCGGGCGGTGAACTCATGGGCACAGCACGCTCCCCGTATACCGGGAATCTTGTTAACGACCATGCAGGAGCCAATTCCGGCACCGTCGATCATGATGCCCAATTCGGCTTGTGCATCGGCCACTGTCTTCGCCACCATGTAGGCAAAATCGGGATAGTCGCACGGCTCCTCCGACTGCGTCCCGACGTCAATCACGCGCACGCCCAGAGAGGGAAGATATTCGGCCACGGCTTTCTTGAGGATAAATCCGCCGTGATCCGACCCTATTGCCACGCGCAGCCCTGCCCCACCCGGTGCCGTCGCAACCCCCGGAGCTTCCGCAGAGAGAACGGCAGCATCCTGCCGGACGATGCTGATACCCGAGGATGCGGCCAGTTCGGCCGCGAGAGCAGTGACGAGCGCATCGGGAGGAACGGTGATACTCCGGCCTCCCCGTGCAATCTCCGCGCGCACTGTCTGCTCGCTGACGACGGTTCGTTTCATAGTCATTCGCCTGCCACGGCTTCCGGATCTACGATCTGCAGAGTCACGGGGGCCGTCCCTTTGGCTATCAGCCCGATGCGGCCGGCCGCCTCGAGCGAGAGATCAATCACCCGGTCATCCTTGAAGGGCCCGCGATCATTGATCCGCACGATGACCGAGCGCCCGTTTTCGACATTGGTGACCCTCACCGTTGTGTTGAACGGCAATGTCCGGTGAGCCGCGGTGAGCGCATGCATGTCATACACTTCGCTGCTCGCGGTCGGTCGTCCGTCAAACTCGTCGGCATAGTACGACGCAACGCCCGAGAGCTGATGCACGCGCAGGTCCCGCCCGATGGCTGCCGTGCCCGGGTCCGACCTGAAACGCGGTGAGGAGGTACCGCATCCCATCACAGCCAGTGCACACAGCGGTACTCCTGCAAATGTCAGTAGAGCCCTCATGGCTCACAGATACTCGTTCATTTGTTTGCGTTTGAGGTAATCGGCGACATCCTTCACATCCTGCGACCGCCCGCGTTTGCACACCAGCAATGCGTCATCGGTGTTGACGATGATCAGGTCCTCGACGCCGATTGTCGCCACAACCTTGTCGGGCGAATAGATGTAGGAGTTCTTCGTGTCCTTTTGGATCACTTTGCCGGTGACCGTATTCCCGCTGGAGTCCTTGCCCGACTGGCGGTAGACTTCGTCCCACGATCCGATGTCGCTCCAGCCAAAGTCGCCCGGGATGCAGTACACCTGCTCGGCCTTCTCCATGACTCCATAATCGATGGAGATCCCGCGCATAAGTCCGTAGGCCATTTCGATGGTCGGCTGGTAGTACGGGGTTCCAATGGTCTGATCGATCTTCATGAGCTCCGTATGCAGGTCCGGCAGGCAACGGCGAATTTCCTCGAGAATCACGTCAACGCGCCAGACGAACATGCCGCTGTTCCAGAGGAAGTCGCCGCTTGCAATGAACTGCTCGGCGGTCTGCTGGTTCGGCTTCTCGGCGAAGCTCTTCACTTTCAAGACGCCGCGCCCGTGATGCGGATTGTGCGGACCCGGTTCGGTGAAGACCTGAATGTATCCGTAGCCTGTCTCGGGATGGGTGGGATGGATGCCGATGGTCAGCAGGCTGCGTGAGTCCGCCGCCGCACCAACCGCCACATCAAGAAGACGCAAGAATTCTTTGTCGTTGCCTATGACATGGTCGGCGGGGAGTACAATCATCACGCCTTCCGGCGCTCTTCGCCGGATGTGGAGCGCGGCAAGGCCGATACACGGAGCGGTGTTCCGGCCGATCGGTTCATCGAGGATGTGCTCCTCCCTGACGAAGGGGAGCTGCTTTGTCATCAACGCATGCTGGAGGCGGTTGGTGATCACAAAGATATCCTGCGCAGGCACCTTTTGCGCAAGCCGCCCGGCGGTGTTCTGAATCATTGTTCCCTTGCCGAGAATCTCGAGGGCTTGCTTGGGACTCCGTTCGCGGCTGCGGGGCCAGAATCGCGTTCCTACTCCGCCAGCCATAACAACGCCGAACACTTGTGTCATCGTGGACTTCCAGTTAGTGTGTATCGTAGTCGGTAAAAAACAAACCGCCCTGCACGTCTGCAGGGCGGCATTGTATACTATGCCATCCTCGCGGCACGAAGTCTGTTCAGCGCGCGGCGCAACGAGGCTTCCGCTCTGACAACATCGAGTTCCGGAGTGCGGTGCGCAAGCCGCTGCTGCGCACGGTCGCGAGAAGCCTCCGCCCGCGCCACGTCGATGTCACCCGGACGCTCGGCGGTCTCGAGAAGCAGCAGCACCTTGTTGTCATGCACCTCGAGGAAACCCCCGCTCGTCGCAAACAGATACTCCTTCCCATCAGAAGACCGTACGGTAACACGGCCGGGCTCCAACGCCGAGAGGAGCGGCGCATGATGGAACAACACCTGGAATCCTCCCTCGACGCCGGGGGCGCTCACACTTACCGCCTGCGTGCTCAATACCGCACGTTCCGGGGTTATGACTTCCAGGGTAAAGGGCTTGTCAAACATGAACGGACTCCGCCTTACGCAGCGATCAGTTTCTTGGCCCGTTCTATGGCCTCTTCAATCCCGCCAACCATCATAAAGGCCTGCTCGGGAAGGTCGTCGTACAGCCCGTCGCAGATGCCTTTGAATCCGCGAATGGTGTCTTCCAGCTTCACGTACTTGCCGGGAACATTCAGAAACGCCTCAGCGACGGCGAACGGTTGAGAGAGGAACCGCTCGATCTTCCTCGCCCGGGCGACCGTGAGCTTGTCATCGTCGGACAGCTCATCCATACCGAGAATGTTTATGATGTCCTGCAAATCCTTGTACGTCTGGAGTATTTCCTTCACACGCTTGGCCGTCTGATAATGCTCGTCGCCCACAATCAGGGGGTCGAGAATGCGGGAGGTGGAATCAAGGGGATCCACCGCCGGATAGAGGCCGCGCGCGGCAATTTCACGACTCAACACCGTCGTCGCGTCAAGATGCGAGAATGTGGTCGCCGGCGCAGGATCGGTTAAATCATCGGCGGGCACGTAGATGGCCTGCACCGAGGTAATGGAGCCGCGTTTCGTCGAAGTAATGCGCTCCTGTAGTTCCCCCATCTCCGTGCCAAGGGTCGGCTGGTATCCCACGGCGGACGGCATGCGCCCCAACAATGCCGACACCTCCGAACCGGCCTGCACAAAGCGGAAAATGTTGTCAATGAAGAGGAGCACGTCTTTGCCCTCTTCGTCGCGGAAGTACTCGGCCATAGCGAGTGCTGTAAGACCAACGCGCTGGCGCGCGCCGGGAGGTTCATTCATCTGACCGAACACCAGTGCAGTCTTCTCCAGCACACCCGATTCCTTCATCTCCAGCCAGAGGTCGTTTCCCTCGCGTGTACGCTCCCCGACACCGCCGAACACTGAAATCCCCCCGTGGTGCTTGGCAATGTTGTTGATCAGCTCGAGGATGATCACGGTTTTCCCTACACCCGCGCCGCCGAACAAGCCGGTCTTGCCTCCCTTGCTGTAGGGTTCCAGGAGATCAATGACTTTGATGCCGGTTTCAAACATCTCCCTGCGTGTTACGAGGTCTTCGAAGGCCGGGGAAGGACGGTGAATGGGATACCTCTTCTCGTGCTTGATCGGGCCGAGACCGTCAATACCGTCACCGATGATGTTGATCAGCCGTCCGAGCGTACCGGGCCCGACAGGGACCATAATCGGCCCGCCGGTATCGATGGCCTTCATCCCGCGGGCCAGTCCGTCTGTCGAGTCCATAGCCACGGCGCGCACACGGTTGTCGCCCAAATGCTGCTGTACTTCAACAATGAGATTGTTTGCCTCATTGCCTGCAGCGGGCAGCGGAATCGTTACTGCATTGAAAATCGCGGGGGGGGTGCCTGCGGAAAAGTCGAGATCAACAACCGGTCCGATGACCTGAATGACAACACCCTCGTTCATACAAGATCCTCAGAGTGGAAAACGAAAGGTCGGGATATCGTTATTGATGAACAACTTACGAAAACACACTTAAAGAATCAAGAAAGACGACGCCGATATCTCCTCATCCTATACAATTGGCGGCCGCAGGATTCCGCCCGGCCTGGCAGAAGTCTGGGTGCCGTTCTCTACAACGATCACTCCATTGACGATCACATACGGTATGCCATCGGGAAATTGATGCGGATTCGTAAACTCCGAACGATCGTTGATTGTGGCATAGTCAAATAGGACGACGTCCGCCGCTTTGCCCTGGGCGATGGTGCCGCGGTCTTTCAAACCCAATTTCTCTGCCGGAAGAGACGTCATTTTTCTAATCATGTCGGGAAGTGTTGTGATCTTCCGGAGCCGCTGATAGTGCGCGATGGCCCGCGGGAATGTGCCGTATGAGCGCGGGTGAGGCCAGGAACCATCGTCCGGGGAATGCGGCCCTGCATCCGACGCCACCATGGCATTTTTCCACGCGAGCACCATTTCCGTACACACTTCGTCCATGCCGAAGCCCACCATGCCCACTCCGGCATCTTCGCGAAGCTGCAAAGCCACGGTGAACTCGTAAGGGTCGCAGGATTCCTCGATCGCGATCTGCCGGATCGTCTTCCCCTGATACTTCTTGCTCTCTTCCGTCTTCACACTCGAGATGAGCACCGAATCCCACGAACCGAGACCATCGACTTTACCCTGCACTTCGGCGCGCAGCCGTTCGCCCAGTGCCGGGTCCTTCAACCGTTCAAGGTATTTCGCCGTCCCCCCGTCCCGTGACCATAGCGGAAAGAGATTTGTCAACCCGGTATTGAACGCGACGTAAGGATAGCGATCGACGTGAACATCCAGACCGGACGCAAGCGCGTCGTCAAGCATGCGCAATGCCACTTCCTGCTTTGGCCAGTTGGCTTTGTTCTGTGCCTTAAGATGAGACACCTGCAGCCGTGAGTTCGATCCCCGCGCAATTGCGATCGCTTCCCGAAGCGCCTCCAGCACCCGGTCGGCCTCATTCCGCATATGTGATGCGTACAGACGGCGGTTCACCGGAAGTGCACTCATGATCTCGATGAGTTCCTGTTCGGTCGCAAAGCTCCCCGGTGTGTACTCGAGCCCGGTGCTCGCACCCCAGCATCCCGTCTCCACGGCGAGACGAGCTGCGTCCTTCATCGCAGCCATCTCGTCACCGGTGGCAGGGCGGTCGTCAAACCCCACCGCCACCGCCCTCACTGTCCCCAGTCCGACCATCGAGAGGATGTTCTGGGCGCTCCCATTCGAGGCAAGGAGCTTCAGAAATCCATCCATCGTGCGGTACGGACACTCGTAACCGAACGACTCTTTGAAATTGAGGAGTGATTCGGACATACCCGTGCCCCCGATCGGGGCGGCGGATTCTCCGTCCTGGCCGGAGACTTCAGTGGTGACGCCCTGCCGGACTTTGCTGGGAGCATACGGATTCTTCAGAAGGTCCAGATCTGTGTGCGAATTAATGTCAATGAAACCCGGCACCACCTTCAGCCCGCCGGCATCAATCACCCGCGCTGCGGTGGCACCGGACAGATTGCCGATTGCAGCGATGATGCCGTCGCGAATGCCTACGTCAAGCCGGCGCTCTGCAGTCCCGGCTCCATCGATCAACATACCATTGAGTATCAGGAGGTCCAGTGCCGGGCGGGCCGTAATGGGTGCAGTGGCGCACCCCGGGAGCAAAGATGCTGCACCGGTCCCAGCCAGTATGGTCAGAAAAGATCGGCGGGTAAGCGTTGTCTCCATGATCATTTCTCGTTTTTCCAAGGGGCTATTGGCGTTTTGGGGATATGCTTTCCAATATAGGCCGATTTGAAGGGGTTTGCAAATGTGCCGCCTCGGAGCTTGCACCGTTCATCGTGAGCCCGATGCCTGGCCGTGATGTGACAATTCAAATGAGGCTGTGATTTCCATGTCTGTAGGGAATACCGACACACGGTGTAGGCAATTACCACACAATTTGTTGGTTAGTCTTCCATTCCCAGGATACTTAGTCACTCTAAGTCATTGTCGATAAATCAGATATGGCGATATCGCATAGTTCGGCACAGGACTTGCAATTGTGTCCATTATTGCTTCACCACGAATGTTCAACATAAAACTAGAGGAAACCATGTTCGATCTCGACGACCCCCGCTCATGGACCTACTTCACGAACTGGGTTCTGGTTGCCGTGGCATTCGTTGCCGCTCTGTTCATAGGGTACGGTGTGCTTCGCGAGAAACGCGCCAGGAAGACATCCCCGGCACATGCGACGGGCGACGCCCATACGCTCTTTCTCCCGGACCTCGGGCTTACGATGGCCGACGGCGGCGAGAAAGTCACAGATGAGAAGTCAAAGAAAACAGCGAAACCGGCCTGACCTCCGGGAGAGACAACGAGGACACAGCAATGCGATGCCCCTTTCTCCGCGAAGCACAGGTGAAGTCCTGTCGTGGTTCCGCCTTCCGCAAAATGATCGTCTGTGTGCCCGGTCAGGCGGATGCGGACCGCTGTACATCACCCGACTTTGTGAATTGTCCGGCTGCGCTGCCGCTCACCGATGCACATGCTCACGATTCACACTGTCCGTTCCTCCAGGAATCGCTGGTGCAGTACTGCGCCGCAGCATCCGTCACGAAGTACATCCCGTACAGCGAGGCGGAGCTCTCGCATTGCGGGACCGATAGTCACAAGTACTGTGAACTCTTTCTCACGCTTGCACACCCCGAGCGCGCAAGTTTCTCAACAACCGCTTCAGCCGGAACCGGGGCAGATGATTCTTCACCGGACTTCCTTGTGGAAGGCATCCGCGTGCCGGGGTGGCTCGGGTTTTCCCCCAACCACATGTGGATCGATATCGACAGTGATGGACTCGTCCATATCGGCATCGACGCCTTTCTTGCTTCGATGCTTGACTCCATAGACCGCATCACCTTTCTGACCACCGAAGGCATCCATCGTCCGACCGTGGTGCTGACCATTCACGGCGTCGATCTGCAGATGGTGTTCCCCCATCCGGTGCGCCTGAAGACTCCCAACCTGTACATCCGCACGCATCCCTTGACATTGTTGTCGGATCCGTATGCACTGGGATGGCTGTTTGAAGGAACTCTCGTCGGTGATGACCCCGCGACGGCTGCAGAGACGATGAGACGCGAGCTGCTTTCGGGGAGAGCCGCCGCCGGATGGATCGAATCGGAGATTCACCGGGTGTCACATATGGCTCATGCATTGTCTAACGCTCCGGACCTCCAGGGAGAAGTTGCTATGGCCGACGGCGGCACCGTGGAACGGGGATTCATTCGACACTTGAACCGTGATGCCATCCTCCGCGTCTTCAACGAGTTCTTTTCTCCGTTTGCAGAATGGAGGGATTTAAAGTGAGTGTGAAGGGTCCAATACTATTTTTGTGCGGAATTCTGGCATCCCTTGCCATTGGATGGTTCGCGTTCCCCGCTGCCCTCTACCGGACCGAGGCGCAACCAATGCAATTCAACCATGCCATCCACACGGGCGAACAGAACAGCATGACCTGCGACATGTGTCATGAGTTCGCAGAGAACGGCAGCTTCAAGGGCATTCCGGTTATCGCAAAGTGCGCTGAATGCCATTCCGCACCCATCGGTTCGACAGAGTCCGAGAGGATTCTCGTCGAACAGTACGTGACACCCCAGAGGGAAATCCCGTGGAAGGTCTATTCGCGCCAACCGGACAACGCGTATTTTCCGCACACGGTCCATGTGAAAAGCGCAGAGATCACCTGCGACGTGTGCCACGGACCGCATGGTTCCAGCTCTTCGCTCCCCGCGTATCAAGTCAACCGTATCAGCGGGTATAGCAGGGACATCTGGGGAAGGAACATCTCGGGGATTCCCTCCCAGCCCTGGGAAGGCATGAAGATGGACCGGTGCGTGCGGTGTCATGCCGAGCGCCGGAGAGACGACAGCTGCATTGATTGTCACAAGTGAACATGAAGAGATCCATGAAGATTACACGAAGAGAATTGCTGACGTTCGCGGGTGGATCGATCCTCGGCGCCCTGTTCACGCCCATCCCATGGAAGCTCCTGGACGATAGCTCGATTTGGACGCAGAACTGGTCACTGATCCCCGGTCTTCCCCGTGGCCCGGAGACATATACCGCAACCCGATGCGCCATCTGTCCGGGGGGCTGCGCCGTCAGGGCCCGACGTATCAATGGGCAGCCCGTCACGCTTGCCGGCGTTCCCGCAGATCCGCTCAAGAGCGGAGCGCTCTGTCCCATGGGAATTGCCGGACATCATCTGGCATTCCATCCGCTGCGGCTACGTGATGCCTTCGCGTTCACCGGAAAGAGCCCGGACGCAACGCTGGTTCCGATCGGCCTCGATGAAGTCGTATCGAAGGTCTCCCGGACCATTCGGGATCTATCGGCGGCGTCGATGCCAGGTGCCATCGCGATTCTTGATCAACGGCCTGGAAGGGCGGTCTCCGGGCTCTACCGGGAGTTCATCGGGACGTGCCCGCAGGGAACCTACATCGTGGCCCCGGGATCTGAAGAACCCACGCTGGCCGCTCTTCAAAGACTGTGCAATTTCAACGAGGCATTGCCCGGCTATGACCTCGAGAATACTCGGGTCATCCTGAGTTTTGGATCCGACCTGCTCGACGGGTGGAGCTCTCCGGGCCGCTTGACCGGTCTCATGCAGAACAGAAATCAGAACGGTCTGCAACTCATCCAGGCGGAAGGCGTCAAATCCCGCACCGCGCACCAGGCAAACACCTGGCTCCCCGTGATCCCGGGTACAGAGGGAACCCTTGCTCTCTCAATCGGCAACGTGCTTATCCGTGACGGTCTGCATTCCCGGGACGTCGAGAAGGGGATCACTGATTTCCAGACATACAAGAAGCTTGTTGCCGGATTCCCGCCCGAGGCCGCTGCGGCTGCAACCGGCATCTCCGCTCAGGCAATCACAGCGACAGCGCACGCGCTCGCTTCCGGTCCATCAGTGGTCATGGCAGGGTGCAATCCTGCGGGCGGTCCGTTCGACCGGGCCACCGAGGTTGCGATTGCGGGACTCAACATACTCATCGGGAGCGTTGGCCGGAAAGGTGGCATCACTCTTTATGCCCGCACCCCTTCGGCACACGCATCAACCGTGCCGGCGGTCGCCCTGGCGGATGTCCCGGACCATTCCATCCGGCTGCTCTTGATCGACGGCGCCGAATCGGGAAATGTGTTCCCCGCGTCATTGCTCAAACGGAAACTTACATCCGACGGCGGAACAGTAGTGCTCATGTCTCCGTATCTCGCTCCGCGATCAGGCAGTGCCGACTATTTGTTGCCGTCAGCTGCTGCATATGAATCGACGGAAGAACTTTCCACCCCAACCGGTGCAACCCGATCTTCCTTTGCTCTCTCCCTCCCGCTGTTCAAGCAGTCCGAGAAGACTGTTGATCCCGTGGCATTCCTGGCGAAGCTCGCTGAGGCCGCCGGTCTTCCTCTGCCCGGAGCGACATCCTCGGAAGCCTGCCTCAAGCAGCGTGCCCACGATATCTGGGTTTCCAAACGAGGATCATTGACTACGGCGGCGGATTCTGCAGTGACCCCTGTACAGGGAATGTCGGGAGAAGAAGATTTGTGGAAGGGATTGTCGGAGGGAGAATGCTGGATTGACAGCGAAGATCAGCACCCGTCAGTCATTCCGAAGTTCGATCCTCGGTTCGATGACGCCTGAGCACTTCCAGGCACCGTCTGCATCGGTGAAACCGGCCAAGGGCACATTGAAGCTGATGCCTTTTGGCTGGAGGAACGCGACGATGACGGCCTCTGTGGCGCCGGTGCTCAGCAAGATCTTCCAGGAATCGCATCTCCGGAGTCTTGGCGGAAGAGTACACCTCAACCCCTCGACCATTGCCGCGAACGCGCTTGCGGACGGGGCCCGCGTGAAAATCAGCACACAGTCCGGAACCGTGACAGCCGATGTCGTTGCCGATCCGGCGATCATTCCCGGTGTCATCCACGCCATCGTCGGTCCATCTCCCAACAACACCGCGCACACGGATCAACCCGAGGCGGAGGGACTGCTCGGTCTGTGCGTTGTGGGTGCGGACGGTTCATGGAGAATCACTGAAGCAACGATTGCGAGAGCGTAAGAGAATGGAACAGAGCGCAGAATCCAAATCCCGGTATGGCATGGTCATCGACCTTGACCGCTGCACAGGGTGCGGCGCGTGCATGGTCGCATGTGCGGTGGAGAATAACGTTGCTCCGGCGGAACAGAAGGCGACGGATCGCACGGGCGACACCTGGTTGCGCGTCTACACGGTAACCAATGGCGAAGGATTCCCGTCGCTTGACACGGTATTCATCCCGATGGGCTGCCAGCAATGTGATAATCATACACCGTGCGTCTCCGTCTGCCCGCAAAACGCCGTGGAACTGGACCACGCGACGGGCATCGTTGCGCAGATCCCCCAGCGGTGTCTTGGATGCCGCTACTGCATGACGGCATGCCCGTACCATGCGCGATATTTCAACTGGTGGGATCCCCGGTGGCCGGAAGGCACAGAAACACTGCTCAATCCGGACGTTGCACCCCGCATGCGCGGTGTTGTCGAAAAGTGCAATTTTTGCCATGGGCGCCTTCATACGGCAAGGACCAAAGCAGCAGCAGAAGGAAAAAAAGGAATCGAACCCGGCGACTACATCCCCGCCTGCGTTGAAAGCTGTCCCTCACAGGCAATCGTGTTCGGGGACCTTGCGGATGAGTCGAGCCCCGTTGCGCAGCTGAGCCGGAGCAGTGATGCATTTCAATTTCTTCCCAGACTCGGCACCGCGCCGAAGGTGTTCTATCACTCAGCGAGGGAATGGGTCCGGAACATGGCCGCACGGGTACCGACGGCGTAAACACTGAACCCCATCCATAAGGATGGGAATGACAACCCCGCCGTTCACGACGGGATACAGAGGAACAGGATAATGGATCAGCAGTTCATACCCAGAGGATTGCAGCGGACGTCGTTCACACGGTTTCTGACATGGATTCTCCCGTGGATTCTCCTGCTGGGCATCGGTGTCTACGCAATGTATCTTTGCCTTGCCGACGGCCTGTATCACACCAACATGGATAACAGGTTTGCCTTCGGGCTCTGGATCTATCTTGATCTCACCATCATCGCTCTTGGTGCGGGCGCCTTCTTCACCGGTTTTCTCCTGTATATCCTGAGGAGGGACGAGCTCAAGGCAGTCATCAACAGCGCCGTGGTTCTCGGACTCATCTGCTACAGCGGCGCCGTCCTCGTGTTGATGGTGGATGTCGGACAACCCCTCCGCGCATGGTTCACCTTCTGGCATCCCAACACACACTCGATGCTTGCGGAAGTCACGTTCTGCCTCACCTGCTACCTGACGGTCCTCATCATCGAATATCTCCCTGTGGTGTTGAAGAACCGGAAGCTCAGACAAATCCCGCGGTTCCTCGTGTTCGAGTTCGAACTGCACAAAGTCATGCCGGTCTTTGCGGGTGTCGGGACGTTCCTGTCCTTCTTCCACCAGGGCTCCCTGGGCGGGCTGTACGGGGTCCTCGTCGGCCGTCCGTTTTCGTTCCGCGAGGTCCTGGGGATATGGCCGTCCACCTTCTACCTCTTCATCATTTCCGCGGCGGCTGCCGGCCCGAGTTTCGTTCTGGTGACCACGTGGCTTGTACAGAAACTTTCGGGGAAAAAGCTGGTAAAACCCGAAGTCATGAAATTCCTCGGCAAGGTGTCTGGGTGGATGCTTATCGTCTATGTGCTGCTGAAGGCTATCGACACACTGTATTGGATCAATCATACCGTGCCGGCAGAGGGTGGGCTTGCGTACGCGTTCTATACTTCGCAGGGATTCGGCACGTGGATCCTCTTTGCAGAGATCGTTTTTCTGGGTCTCATCCCCGCCCTGTTGTTGCTGAGCAGGCGGATGCGGGAAAAGCCTGCCGTGCTGGTGGGCGCGGCGTTTCTTGTCTGCTGTGGTATCGTGATGAACCGTTTCGTGATGACCATCCAGACTCTTGCGCTGCCGACATTGCCCTTTGACCTGATGATGTCCTATGTCCCGAGCTGGCAGGAAGTTGCGACATTTCTCGCTGTTGTCGCCTATGGTGTTCTGGTATATTCTCTTTCGTTTCGGTATACGACTCTCTTTCCTCAGGAAAGAGACATCCGCTAATGACAGTGGAGGTGCATTGTGTTCCCGTTCATCTATGAGTTTCAGTGGACCCCGTACCATATGGTATTTCTGGGCCTTTTCTTTTCCGTGGTGGTTGTGATCCTCTCCGCCGTGTCGCTAGCGGGGCTGCGCGCATACAAAACACTCCAGCGCCGGCGTCATGAGGCCGTTCAGTGGGAGGCGGAATTCAAAGACCTGCCTGTTGTAGCGCGCACATGCCGGCATCAGATCGCGGGCGAAGTCGAGCACAGGACGTGCAATAACGAATTCGATTGCCGTACCTGTGAGGCGCATAAAGCATTTCTGGCCAAACACACACCCGGGCTGGCTCCAGCCGGCACACAGGAGTCTGTCTTTGGCTTCTCCATGCCCCTTGACCGGTACTACCACCGGGGGCACACGTGGGTGACGTATGATGGCGACGGGATCTATACCATCGGGTTGGACGATTTCGGCAACCGGATGATTGGTGCTCCGGAGTCCGTTGAACTCCCCGGCGTTGGAACTGCGTTGAGTGCGAACGGCAGCGGATGGCTTATCAAAAAGGGACGCGCGGCACTTCGCATCCTCTCGCCCATCGACGGCATGGTGGTGGAGACCGGGTCCACAAAGGATGGCTGGTACCTCAAAGTGCGCGGTGGGGAACCTGAAGTGGAAACCCGTCACCTCCTGCGCGGAGAGGAAATCAAGCCCTGGATCCTGAGGGAGTTGGAGCGGCTGCAGGGTGCCGTTTCACCGGCAGGCGTGGGTATGACTCTTGCCGACGGTGGCGAGCTCGTTTCTGATATGTCGAAACACGCCCCGCATGTCGACTGGGACGGTGTCTGGGGAGAGATGTTCCTGCAGGCGTAAAGAGGGTTATTCCCTCTGCATGTTGTACTTTTTCAACCGGTCATACAGGGTTGAGCGGTCAATGCCAAGAATGGACGCCGCCTCCTTGATGTTCCCGTGCGTGCGCTCCACCGTGGCGGTGATGATATCACGCTCCGCTTCCTCCAGCGTGATATTCGCCGGCACGTTCCACGCCGCTTTGCCCTGATCCCGCCCCGCAACAAGAAACTCCACATCCTCATCGGCAAGCATCGTGGTCTTGCAGGTGACAATCGCCCGCTCAATGGTGTTTTCCAGTTCACGGACGTTGCCCGGCCATTCGTGATCCATCAGGATGCGTAACGCTCCCTCGGAGATTCCGCTTATGTTCTTCCCGAGTTCGTGTGAGATCCGCTCGACGAAGTTCCGGGCAAGGAGCGGGATGTCTTCCCTGCGTTCCCGCAGCGGGGGTATCTGGATGCTGATCACGTTCAACCGATAGAAGAGATCATCGCGGAATTTTCCTTCGCGTACCGCGCGATCAAGGTCCACGTTTGTCGCGGCAATCACGCGGACATCCACTTCAATCTCTTCAGTCCCGCCGACCCGGTAGAATTTCCGCTCCTGCAATACGCGCAGGAGGTCCATCTGCAGTTTCGACGAAATGTCACCGATCTCGTCCAGAAAAAGCGTCCCGCCATCCGCCATCTCAAATTTCCCTTTGCGCTGTGAGGCTGCGCCGGTGAACGAGCCCTTTTCATGGCCGAAGAGTTCGGATTCAAGGAGCGTTTCGGGAAGAGCGGCGCATGAGACGGTGATGAACGGTTTCGCCGCCCGGTCACCCGAGAAATGGACGGCCCGGGCGATCAACTCCTTGCCCGTGCCGCTCTCCCCCTGGATGAGTACCGTGCTGCGCAATCCGGCGACATCCCTCACCAGATCAAAAATCTTTCCCATTTTCGGGCTTTTGCTGAGGATGTCATGAAAGCTGTACTGTTTCGTGAGTTTCTTCCGGAGAATGGAATTCTCCCTCTGCAGGTTCTTGACCCTGATAATCCTGTTGACGAGAAGGGATATTTCCTCGGGGTTGCAGGGTTTGACGATGTATTCCTGTGCCCCTTCCTTCATCGCTGTGATCGCGGTGTCCACCGTTGCGTAGGCAGTCACAATGATGATGGATGCCTCCGGATGGATCTTCCGGATTTCCATCATTGTCTCGATGCCATCGATGCCACCGGGCATCTTCAAATCAATGAAATAGATCGCATAGTCGAGGTGCGCGGCTTTGTCGATGGCCTCCCTGCCCGACACTGCGGTATCGACGTTGTAACCGTCTTCCCGGAGCCATGCCGCAAGCGACTCGCGCATCACTTCTTCGTCGTCCACCACCATGATATGCCAGTGATTCATACAGTCCTCGTCTTTTCCTCAACAAGCGTGATGCAATTACTGCACAATTCCGTGCCTTTGGCGTCCACCTGTCGGACATTGTTCGAGAGTGACATCGGACAGCCGGTGTCTGCGCAATGTGTCAGGCCGACCGTATGCCCGACTTCGTGCACTGCCTCCTTCACGGCCCGTGCGGCGGTGAGGGAGGGATTGGGAGGCAGACCATAGAATTCCTGTTGCAGACGAGCCACTGAGACGACCGCGGCCGGAGCACCCAGTTGGGCTTGCCCGAGCACGAAGCTGAGCATAGGAATGAACAGGTCCCTGCTGGAAATCGCCAGGAGGCTCACCGCGTCAGGCGGCACACGGGCCACAAGTTGACGCAGGATGTGCGCGGAACTGAACTGTCTGCGCTGCGGGTCAAAGGCGTAGTCAGGTCCCGGCAACGGGGACAGGCGCTTCACCTCATGACCGTACACGCGCTGGAGTCCATGTTCTATTGCGGTCAGGATGTCTTCCTCAATCCCGCCCAGTGCAACGATATACATCGATTTCACAAGACCCGTTCCGGCGCGAAAGGTACTGCAGCCGGTGCAGCCTGGACGGGTTCGACGGGCAGCGTTACCTTGAACACGGTGCCTTCGCCCACGATGCTGCGCATCTCGATGTCACCCCCGTGTGCCTGAACAATGCCGTAGACCACAGCAAGCCCGAGCCCCACCCCTTTGCCTTCCCCTTTCGTCGTGAAGAAAGGAGTGTACAGTTTCGCGATATTCTCCGGGGCAATCCCGTCGCCGGTATCGCTGACCTCGAGGACCAGTGAATTATCGACCGGCTCGTGAGAAGTCCGGACCGTCACGCGTGCGTCGGCTTTGTTCTGGGTCGCTTCGGCACCGTTCATCACCAGGTTGATCAGCACCTGCTGCATCTGGGAGGCATCACACGTAACGAGCGGAAGTTGCTCGTCCAGCTGAAGATCCATCGCGACGCCCATCAATTTCAACTTGTGCCCTATCAGATTGACGGTGGTCCGGACGACGGCGTTGAAGTCCGTATTCGCACGCTGATGCGGTTTCGATCGCCGGGAAAACGCAAGCAGGTCCTGCACGATCCTGCCTACCCTGCTGGTCTCGTTGACTACCTGCGTCAGGTACTTTTTGAACTCCTCGATCCTCTGCGGCGGTATACCATCCTCTTTCACCATGCGCTGCATCAGCATGGAAAGGTTCAGCACCCCCGAGAGCGGGTTGTTGATTTCGTGTGCAACACTCGCGGAGAGCTGCCCCAGGGAAGCAAGCCGGTCACTGCGCAACAGCTTCTGATGAGCAACCTTCAGCTCTTCGGTGCGTTGATCCACTTTCGTTTCGAGTCCCTGGGTAAATTCGTTCAACTTGTTGATCGCCTCGTTCAGTCTCACGCGCATGGTGTCAAAAGTCTGTGCGAGTTCTCCGAGTTCCTCCGAGGAATCGATATCGACCGGCTTGTCGAGGTTCATCTTGCTTACCGCCCGGATTCCTCCTATGAGCTTCTGAATTGGCGCTGTAACATACCTTCGTGTAAAGAAGATCGTAAAGACCGATATCAGGAGAACCAGTATGGCGGAAACAATAAGCACCCGGTCCTGGACCGTGCTGATCTCCGCATCGACGGTGCGAAGGTCAAGGGCGACGTCGACAACACCCAGGACATTCAATGCCGCCGGATGGGCGTGACAGTCTGCATTGCTGCAAGCGGGTTCGTTGTACACCGGGGTCACGATCTCGAGGGCGCGCGTGCCGTCCGGGGAACGGAAGACGCGCGTACGCGCGGGCATATCCACCCGCACGAGAGGACTCCCTGATGCGTGGCAAATGGCGCACGCCTCCGATTGCTTGTCCACTCTGGCGGAATCGCCGGGAGCAGTGGAGAACATCACCCGCCCCTCTTTGTTGAAGATGCGGATGCGGTTGATCCCCTGCTTGGTGGCGATTGTCTGCATGATATCGTACGCCCGCTCCCGTGTGTCGGCAAGCATGGCGTGCCAGGTCGCACTCACAATGCTGCCCGAAAGCTGGTCGGCACCTGTGATCATTGCATCCAGAAGTTGACGCTCCTGGGTTTTCATATGGTAAATCCCTGACGCCACGCCGACGAGCATGACAATCACTGTCAGGGGAATTATGAGCTGTAGAGAGAGCTTCCGCGGATAAAGTTTCATAAGGGGTTGCCGTGCATTTGTGCCTGCCCAATCACCAAAAATGTACCAAAAAAGATTGAGAAATCCATGAGCGGACAGCAGGGGTTCAGGTGGGGGGATTCAGGTGGGGCTGGCTTCCGCGCGACCGGGATGAAGGAATAATGCAGAGGCCGATTCTCGCCGCACAAAGAGAATCGGCCTCTGTTACACTACTTTGCCACGGAAGACCGCGGCTTGATGTCTTACTTCTGCTTCTGTTCTTCCAACTTCTGCTTTTGCTCTTCCAACTTCTCGCCTTTCTTCTCCAACTTCTGCTGCATCATTTCTCCCTTTTTCTCCAACTTCTCACCCTTCTTTTCGATCATTTCACCCTTCTTTTCCATTTTATGGCCCTTCATCTCCATCTTCTCTCCCTTCTTCTCCATCATCTCACCCTTCTTCGGATGATGTTTCTTTACTTTCTCCGCATGCTTCTGAATCTTTTCGCCTTTCTTCTGGAGCATCTCACCCTTGTGTCCCGCCTTCTCCCCCGCCTTTTCCATCTGCTCTCCCTTCTTCTCCATCTGCTCCATCTTCTTCTCGACCTTTTTCTCCTGGGCGAACAAAGTCATCTGGGCCCCGACGAAGGCCAATGCGAGCAACACTATCCCGAGTTTCTTCATAGCGACAACTCCTTTATGGTGGTCTGTCAATTCTCCTTAGCGCCCTCTTCAATCCACTTCGCCAGCAGTTTCAGTTGATCCTGCGGAAGAGCTACGACTGTGGAAGTGTCCGGAGGCATCCGGTAGTGGGGTTGATCGGTCGCGCACACAATGTAGAGCCAGCTTTTCGCCGGCTCCTGGGCAACGATGATTGGCTTCTTGCCAGGATACGTCCGGGCGTTCATCACATCCTCGTACGATTGCAGCATGACCTTGCCACGGGTGAGTTCCGCGTTGTGGCATTGTACGCACTGTGTATTGAGAATCGGCTGGATCTGGTCCCGATAGCTCACGGGCGGCTGGACCGTCTTCTGGCTGCATCCGGCGAGAAAGGAAGCAACGAGCACTGTTGCAAGCAAGCGCATAATTGACCTCCCGGGGAATAATCTGGTTTGCTGCAGTTGGCCCCGCAGAATCTACCAATGCCAGGGGCGAAAGTCAAGGGCGGGCGATTTAATACGTGGCTTGACATTCTCATCGGAACGCACGATTATTTTATAACCGTAGTACAAGTTTCCCGTTCTACTCCCTAACTATTGGAGGCCAAAAATGAGGCGTCTCGCACTAGTTTCAGCCCTGTTGGTCTTGGTCGTAAGCTTCAGTGGTGCGCAGCAGTGGACAACGGTCTGGAAACAAACCTCGGTTCCCTACCTCACCCTTCAAGACATCACAGAGATGGGCACGGTCAAAGCCGGGTTCGATACAGACAAAGACGGATGGGGAGAGATCCTGTGCACGTGGACGGATCTCGACACAAATGCGATTCTGATGTATGAGGCAGATGCCAACAACTCCTACAAGCTGGTCTGGTATTGGCGGTTTCCGGTCGACGCCAACTCGTTTGCGGGTATTGCCGTGGGTGATCTCAACAACAACGGCATTGTGGACATCGTTACGGCACTTCCCTCGGTCGTCGGAACGGACCCCAATCCTCCTCGTGTATGGGTGTTCGAGTGGAACAATGTTGTGGGGCAGAACTCGTACGGCTTCCTGAATAGCTCAACGGGCCTCTATGAACCCTCCAGCGCCTGGAATTTCGATGCTGCGGCGAATTATGACCTTCGCCCGTACAGTCTCACCATAGAGGATATCGACAACGACGGAAAGAACGAGTTGATCACCGGCGTTCGCTTGGCAGGTGCTTCAAATCGTGAAGCCATCGTTTCTACCGTCGAGGGGGATTACGGCGGCTTTGTGGTCTGGAGCAACGAATGGAAGCACTCCGAGAGTAACCCGGGCGACGGCTACTGCACCACCACCGGTGACCTGGACAACGACGGGAAAAGAGAGATCTACATGTTCCTCTGGGATTTGTTCACACTGAGGATTTTTGAGTGCACGGGAAGCGGACAATTCACACAGGCATTCGCCGTCGACCAGCTCTATGCTTCGCAGAGTCTGGACTACGGAGGGGTTGACGCCGTGCGTGTGGCCGACGTGAACAACGACGGTGTGAATGAAATGTATCTCGTCGGAACGGACCCCAAGAACCAGGTATTCATTGTCACGGGCGTCACAGACGTCAGCAAGATGACCTCTGCGGACATCAAAGAACTCTGCACGCTTCCGGTGACACCAAATACCGGCCCGCGAACGATGTACGTAGCCGACCCCGACAAAGACGGAAAGACCAATCTCATGATTGCCGGGGATCGCTACGGGCAGATCTACTCGCTTGAATACAAGGGCACGGGCAATCCTGCGGATTCTGCGAGCTGGGATTTCTCGATAGTATTCGATATGTTCAAGGAAAGCGGACTGACCACGATCGGCCCCCGACTGTTCTATGGATACCCCGCAAAGGATATGGACAAAGACGGAAAAGATGAATTCGTTTTTGTCAACTATTCCCCGGACTTCGACGTCTGGCCGGGCGACTCTCCCTTGTGGGTTATTGAGATCGATGTCGCATCGGACGTGCGCGATCAGCCGGCGGAAGTCCCGACAGACATCCAGCTGCTCCAGAACTATCCGAACCCGTTCAACCCGTCAACGACGATCCCCTACAAGCTCTCATCCCGGAGCCGCGTGCTGATGGATGTGTTCGACGTGTACGGACAGCACGTTGCCACTCTGGTAAACGCCGAGCGCGAGGCGGGCTACTATCACGCACGGTGGATCGCAACGGTGCCGAGCGGAACGTATTTCTGCCGCCTGATGGTGGAACCGCTGGATGGCAGCGGGAGTCCATTCAAGGATGTGAAGAAAATGATGCTTGTGCGGTAAGCAGCATCGATGCTGATTCACGATCCCGCCTTCTTCTGGCAGCGTTCAGGAAGATCCCGCCCCTCCGGGCGGGATCTTTTTTTTGTCCTGGCTTTCGTGTCCCGTGCCTTATATCCTCACCCGCTTCTTTGAAATCCTCGACTCATATGGCTATATTGCCACTGCATTCGCCTTGAACTTTTCCAAAGGACCACACGGCCAGAGTATGAAGCAACCTTCGCGTACGTGGCAACTCATTTTTGCATCGCTTCTGCTTGTCGTCCTGCAGTTCCTTGTGTTCAACCCCGCCCTGGATAGCGGGTTCCTTGCATATGATGATGACGTGTATGTCTACGACAATCCCAACATCCAGGCACTGAATGCCGCAAATGTGGCCTGGATGTTTGCCGGACCTTACTATCATTCCTATACTCCTCTCGCGCTCCTTTCCCATGCAGTGGATTACCGGCTCTGGGGAAACAATCCATGGGGACATCACCTCACAAGCCTGTTGCTCCACAGCGCAAATACCGTTCTCCTTTTTCTGTTTGGCCTGATGCTTCTGCATATGGTGCGCCGGACACCGGGAGCAACAACGCCGGAAATATCGACTGCACGGGTCCCCCTGGCGGATACGGCAAGCATGGTTGGGATGTTTTTCGCAGCGTTGTTGTTTTCTCTCCACCCGATGCGCGTCGAGTCCGTTGCATGGGTTTCGGACAGGAAAGACCTGCTGGTGGTGTTGTTCGCGCTCCCCTGCTGCATGGCATATCTCACGTACGATCATTACAGAGGCACAAAACGCGCTCTACAATGGTATCTCGGCTCGCTTTTCTTCTTTGTCCTGGCATTACTTTCGAAGTCTGTTGCTGTTGTACTACCGGCGGTATTGATCCTCCTGGATCTGTTCCTATTACATAAGCAAGACCTCAGGAGCAAATGGCCGGCTCTCCTGGCCGAGAAGACCCCATTCCTCTTGCTGAGTGTCGCGTTCGGCATCCTCGCGTTCATTGCCGGGAAGGAAAGCCAACTGAGCAGCGTTGCGGCGAAACTCTCCTCTGCTCAAAAGGCATTGCTGCCGCTCTACTCTATCATGTTCTACCCAATGAAGTTGTTGTGGCCGGCTCACCTTACTCCTTATTATGATGCACCCGGAACCATGCTGATGGTCGTCGCCGCGATTCTGTGCGTTGCCATCACGGTGTTTGCCATCATCAAGACGAAAAGGGGACGGGGATACTGGCTGCTGGGGTGGTTGTGCTATGTCATCGCAACCGTGCCGACCGTCACGGGATTGTCCGCCGGGATCCAACCCTGGGCCGATCGATACAGCTACTTCTCCACCATCAGCCTGATGCTATTAGCAGGCGGGGGTATTCGTAGCCTGTGGGAAATGTATCAACGCAGAGGAGCCACGCCTCGACTTCTGATCACCGTGCTTGGTGCGGTACTCGTTTTCATCTGCGGTCGCCTGAGTGCACAGCAGCTTTCGTTATGGCAAGATGCTGAAAGGCTCTGGCGTTCGGCAATTGGGATCACTCCCGAGGTGCCCATGCCATATGCGAATCTCGGAGTCGTACTGGAAAACAAGGGCGATCACGACGGTGCATTGACGATGTACGCGAAAGCGGTTGCGTTGGAACCACAGTTCGCAAATGCCTTGTACAATATGGGCATCTCTTTTGAGGCCAAACAACTGGTTGACTCGGCAGTGTCCTGCTATGCAAGGGCAATTGCGGCAGACAGTACATACACTGATGCATATGTGAATTTGGGAAACATCTTCGTGCGCACCGGAAAGCTGGATGACGGGATCAACCTGTTCAAGCAAGCGATTCAACTTGATCCATCGGATCCCGATCCGTACTACAATATGGGAATAGCCGTCTACAACCAGGGTGATCGCGTGAAGGCGTTGGAGTGCTTCCAGAGCGCTGTCAAATACTCACCCGGCTATGCAAACGCATACTACAACATGGGTATTGTGTTTCTGGACCTGGGGAAAAACGATGCGGCAATGGAGAGCTTCGCGCGTGCTGCCAGGATGGGATCAGAAGACGCTCAAAAGCTGCTGAAATCCAACGGGTATTCGTGGTGACTACCGAAACACCACTTCAAGAAGCACTTCATTCCACCCTTCTCCCAATTCAGCCACGATGTTTCCGTCAGAGGGCAGCCCTCCCACACGACCATTGAGAGTGAGCCGGGTAATATCTCGGTTGCTTACAAGTGGCAACACTGTTCTCCCCACACCAGCGATCTTCATGGTGAGATGGCCGGGTCCAGATTCCTGAGGCGTGATACTCGTGCCCGGGGTTGTGAACACCAGCGCAACGCCATCTCTGACAAGTACCTGCCTCAGGCTCCCTTCGGTGACCTCGAGCGGTACCTTCAAATCTTCGACCTCGAGGAGGACCCGCTTCGTATTGCCCGCCGATGTCCAATCCGTGTTCAAAAGAACGATCCTCTTCCATCCCCCCGGACAATTGTAGACATGCCAATCGACATCGGTTGACTCACCGGTGATGCGCATTTCTGTGCGGAGAGTCGATGTGAGCTTCTGCAGCATGAGTGGGCGGAACGCGTCCAGCGATGCTGCTCCCCAGTACTCTCCGACTGTGAGCATCCACACCTTCCCCGCACCGATCCTATTCTCAACGAGGACGGGATGTCCGTCTTCATCAGCGGCCAGCACATGGGCGGTCGTTGTGCTCAACCTGAGACCGGGAACATGTTCCGCGGCACATGAGGAGCCATCAGCCCAGATGATTTGACGCATTTCCCCGCCGACATCTTGTATCCTGACTCCGCCGAGCGCAGTCAGATCCCCGCCCGCGTACCATTGGAAATCCTTCTTCTCCTTCAGGAAGTCGCGCGTCACATGCTTCGTACATTGCGCTGCACTTAATACAAGGTGCCCGCCATTCCGAACGTATGCGAGCAGCTTCGCATAAATCTCATCCGTCATCGTGTTCCACCCCGGGAGCACCAGAAGCCGATACTTCGAGAGTTTTTCCGGGGTTGCATCGATGGGAATCAGGTCAACCTGGCCATGCGGCGAGCCCCCGAAGAACTGGCGGATCGATGTGGGATCTTGCAGCACGGGATAGAGCCACACTCCAGGCATGAACGCTCCCAACAACTCCCAGCCGCGTTCCGGTGTATCAAACTCCCAACTCGGCTTCTCCGGCCCGATCATCCCCCAGAACTTGGTTCTTGGAACATCAGGGTCCGACTGTAGTCCGCCGACGAGACAGTCATAGTTGCCTTGCAGAAATCCGATTCGCACATCCTCCTTGCCCAGATCGATGCTCGATGCGTAATGGTACAACTCCTGCATTTGTTTGCGTCGATTGAAGGTAAACGGATCAGAAAACGCGCGCGGGGCATCGTGGACGGCGTACAGGGCAAACTCTTCGTCATAGATCAATCTGGCACCATACAGCCACGCCTGCCAGAGCAGGATGAAGTTGCGCCGCTCAGTGGCATTGTCTGCCGGCACGCGTGGGATGTGGTTGGCATTGTGCACACCCCACAGGCTCTTATCGAATGCATACACCGCCCCGCGTTGACTCGCGAACATGAGTGTCGAATGACCGGTCGGGGGTTCACTAAACACCAGCTGGACGCCGGCTTTATAGTCCAGGTGCGTAATCGGCAAGGCCTGACCGAGGATCTGAATCCCGCCGACCCGCCTCAGATATGCCTCTTCGCACTCGGGAAGCGTTCTGTCAGCCCGGCGCGCAATCGGCTCGGGGTCTCCCCAGCCGTAGATCAAATTGCTGCGTTCATGTCCATGGATACCCAGATAACTCTTGCCCAGGCGCGCGCGCAGGATCGCATCAGCAGAACGCGTGGGATCAGTAGACTCGACGAGGCCGGCCTTGATGCCGTAGCGCACCATCATGTCGCACCAGCGATGATAGTCCTTCAACGTGTCCACAGTGTGCGCTTCCTCTATACGGAAGAGAATGTAGTTCCCGGCCTCCTCCTCCCCCATCATCGTCAGAACACTGTCCACTTCGCCATTCTGCGGCGTGAGCGTGTTCTCATCATAGCCAATCCAGAAGGTAGGTTGCGGAGGAAGGGGTGGAAGCTGTCGCAGATTATCCTTGAGCGAGGGTGGAGGATCATTCACAAAGACGCGGTGCACAAGGACCACATAGCGGGCGCTACGATTCAGCAGCTGGATCCTGTTCTTCATCTCACGTAGGGATTTTCTAGGAACCGACACATACAGGTCTTGCATCTTCTGCACCATCCGGAATTTCGCAAAGAAGTGCCGCAAATCAGAACGGCAATCATTGATCGACACATGAAGGTCTATCCAATCGTCCATCACCTCAAGCCCACCCGTGGAATCCTTGGCCGCCATGAGTTGAAGATGGACGATGCAACTGTCACCCGCCAGTCGGCTGAAGTTCAGGATATCGAATCGGGTCGTGGATTGCCCTGATGCCGGGACTACCGCACAATAGGTGCTCAGAAAATGCGCCTTGCCTCCCGAGAAGTCATCGGGCATGACAATGGCTCCTGCCTGATTCTTCCGGCGCAATCCTGCGAGATGCGATTTCCGCGACACGCGGATTCTCGGATCCTGCCCGAGGAAAACCACAATAGGCTGGCCTGAATAGTAACCCCCGCAATGGAATTCAAGAATTTCCTTCTCGAGCAGCCCGCCCAGTTGAAACGAAACAGTCCTGGACGTCGTGGCAATCGTCACATGCGTCGAGGAATCGCCTCTCACGCTGAAGCGTATACCTTCAGTCCCGTTTCCCGAGCCGGGAACAATTTCGCTTTTCCATTCAGGTGTCGTCAACCGGTGGACATATTCCCGGGCGCATCCGCTCCATCCCCTCGCCCAGTCCGTTCGCGCATAGAGCAGCTTGTCGATCCAGATCAATTCGCCACGTTCAACGCGAAGGCTTCCGTCCCAGTGAAAGGCTTCGTTGCTGACCGGCGAATACGAGAATGATTTCCCGAATGTGACCGAGACTACGTAGTCCTTCTGGCTCTCGCCCCTGACCATGGGATCTCCCCGGCTCTCCGCGGAGGGATGTGTTGCGGAGTGCGCTTCATCAAACAATGCTGACAGGTGTTTGTGCCGCGCATCTCCCGTCGCTGCATAGCGAGCCATTCTGTTCGCAAAACCAGTGTACATGCCGAGGGCAGCCTGCTTGTAGAACTTCTGGATGTTTCGTTTGCGCTCCTCAGTTATGGGGCGATAGTATCCCGGCCCCGGATCCATGATCGCGCGCGTCCTGCAATCCTCGAAAGACTTTAGCGCTGCAGCTATGAATGCCCGTTCGTATTCTGCATCCAGCTCATTTGCTAGAAGCTTGTTCATCGAAATGAGAACGTCGTATCGTTTCCTCAATGAATCGGGCAGTTCGCGCGGCCCCTGACTTAGTGTCCCTCCTCCTGATATCAGCGCCGGCATTGTCGGATACTCAGCGGTTACCGACTCCGCCGGCCATCCTCCCTCAGTGGTGATCTCAATGTTCGTATTCACCGGCAATTCGCTGTACATCAAGACTACCTCTTCGGTTGTGCTCATATCCATCGCCGTCCCATTGACCGTGACTGACTTCACAGCGGGTCCGCCATTGCGGCATGACAGGTAGATTCTCTTATCACCAAAACGGACAGGTTGTTTCTGCGCATAGAACGTGATGGATCCCGGAATGCGGGGCCGTAGGATAAGCCTGTCGGCCCGGTATTCGTAGTCAAAGAGTCCGCGAATCGTTGCAGCGGGTATCGCGAAGTTGTCAATCATCAGACTGATGCCACCGACGTGATGCTCGCCGGTATCTGACCAGAGGTTGTTGGTGTTCTCTCCGCGCTGGGACCATGGTGCATCCATGCGGAAGTCCTTTGCCCATTTCATGGCGCGTGTTGCAGAACGCCGGACGTCTTCGAATTTCCCCAGACGGTAATACATCAGGATAGCCCGACCCTCAACAGTGCCCCAGGCTCCACCATCCACCCAATGGCCGTATTGACGGAATTCCTCCGTCCCCTGACCGGGTATACTCCCCCCCGTCCAGTATGAATCATCCAGACCCGGTGCATTGGTCAGGAGAAAGTCGAAAGGACGGATGGCAGGGAATCCTGCGATTCGATCATATATGGTTCGAGCAGTTTTCGCGTCCACGACCCTGAGTGCTACTGCGTCAGCATTTGCCACGCCTTCCAGGTAACCGAAATGCTCCTGACCCAGCACGCCATGCTTGAGCCCCCCCGGCTCGACGCTTTTGGCAAAATACCCTTCGGATGTCAGCAGTTGTGGCAGTGACTCGCGTGTGTTCTTTTGTCTTTGTTCGTACACTTCAAGTTTCTCTTTGTCACCTGTCATCCTGTACAGCTCAACCATCCTGTCAAGCGCTGCAAGATAGGTGATGGAAAGCCCTGAAAGATATCCCTTCACGGTGGAACCGTCGGGTTGTTTTATCCCGCCGTAGCTGGGAGCAAGGAGGTTGCTGGCAGGACCGACAAGAAACAGGTGGTTTTTCGGATCTCTTGTCTTCTCTATGAAATTGCACGCCCGCTCCATCTTTGGCAGATAGTAATGGATTGCCTCCATGTCGCGTCTCGCCAACAGGATTTCAGCCTGCATCACCAACCCGGCTGCAGTAGCCTCGTAGTACCAATCGTGTATATTCTGGTCGCCATCGCCCTGCTTGAACCCGATTTCATGTGGGCGGGCCATATCGCCAAGACTTCCGTCAGGAGCCACCAGGTGGGAAAACCAGGATCCTGTGGGGCTTCCTCCCCACATGCTCATTCGCTTCCCATCTCCCTGGTTGTCCCAATGCAGGTCCCATGATCGCTGCAGAGTGGAGAACCATGGCTCCTGGAGAAACGGAGTCGCCGAGTAGGAAAATCCGTAGCTATTCTGAATCCACCAGGCATCCCAGCCTGCACCTTCGACAAAGGTGTCCCATTCGGGTTTGTACACCATTGTGAGATTCGGAACTGCAGGAGTAGGATTGAAGAACGCAAACGATTCATCGATCAGACGGAGATAGCTGGTATCCCCTTCGCCCGTGCAGAATTCTCCGTCATAGCGGTTTGCCTCCCTGGTATCCGGGCCGCATGATATGAAGAACGTCAGAACACAAAGGACAAGACGAAGTGATTTCATGATTGCGGGTTCGACATTGAGGAGTTGATGGGTGTGCTGGAAAGATACCCTCAAGGAGGAGCAAACGCAAGATGTAGCACAGGGGTTGCCAGCGTGGAAAGATCCTGATCGAGCGGCGCAAAAAAGAAGCGCCCGGACATCGCTCTGCCCGGGCCGATTGAAAGACACAGGTACCAACTTCCATACAATCGTGGATTGGAGGCTGCGTTGACTACGACGCAAAATACTTAGAGAAGACCTCATCGCATTGCCGGGCAAGGGAGAAGTCCTTCTCGGTAAGCCCTCCTCCATCATGCGTCGTGAGTCTGGCCTCCTATGTATCCTTTTATGTTACATTCCTTCCTTGACCTCGATGATTTCGTCGGCAACCAGACCATGACCATCGCGATGCACTTTCATCGCAGCTTCCTTGTTTGGAGCGCTGACAAGACAGAATACCTTTCCTGAGCCTTCATCGAACCAGTATTTCAGATACTGCACCCCATACTTCTTCTGAATCTCGAGGTCTTTTGCGTGGGCTCCGGTAACTGCTTCTGCGGTGAGACCCGGTACGTGCTTGTGGATGTCCATGAACAGTGGCATAGTGAGTCTCCTTTATTGTTGGGTTCTGCAATTGTGATATGGATTAGGTACCAGAAACCTTCTCTCTAACACCTGAAGAAAGATCCCGGAATCTGCTTCTCCTCCAATGACCCCAAGTGGACTACCCCATAGTATCTAGAACTACCCTCGAGTATTATTGGTTCCCCTTGACAATCATATGCCAAAAGCCAATTAAGCGTAATGGTTTTTGCTCTATCTCCCAGGGGATCCCTGATGTATCTTTGGCCTTCGGCATTTCATCCCACGATTCGAGATGATCAAAAAAACAAAAAGAAAAGGCTCCCCTTCGGGGGACCCGCCTGCGGATTTGTCCGGTTTGTGAGAACCCGGCTGAGCCGGAGGGCACATCTTCAAATTTTGCCAGCTTGTTAGGCATGTTACGCGATTTTCACATGCCCTATCCAATCCTTCCCACTCCGAAGAATACCCTAAATTCGGTATGGCGTCTGTGGCGGAAAACAGTATATTCAGCGGTGTATGTCTTCTTCAAGATCTGAAATCCTGCTGGCCATATTTGTTTCGACACTTGCAGTGGCGCCGGCCGGTTTCTGTGCCGAGGGGCCTACTATCAGATTTGAACACCTTGGCGTCGAACACGGGCTCTCCGACAACAACGTGTACGGCATTCATCAGGACAGCAAAGGTTTCATGTGGTTCGGAACGGAAAATGGATTGAATAGGTATGACGGCTATCATTTCACTGTTTACCGTCACACCCCCCTGGATTCACTATCAATCTTAAGTAACAACGTTACCCCACACTTTGAGGACAGGTCCGGCTCGCTATGGATTGTTGGAGGTCCGGGTATAGACAGGTTTGACAGAACGACTGAACGGTTCACGCACTGTCTTCCCTACATTCCTCTCTCATCAATGTACGAGGATACGCACGGCACACTCTGGTTTGCCGCTCTGGGTAGAGGACTCTTCAGGTATGATAAACCGACTGCTTCATTCGTGCACTATAGTCTCGCCAACGATACGCTGACTTCGATTTGCGGGAATCCTGTTGATGACGATCGTACGCTTTTTGTCGGTACAGCTCAAGGTGTGTTTACGTTCGATCAGCGAGAAGGCACTTCGGCTCGCCTCGAGGGTGGCCCTTCGGGTGCGATCACGGCAATGCTCGGAGATCGGGCGGGAAAAGTCTGGATCGGCACTCGAGATGGACTGTACGTATTCAATTGCACCACGAAAATTTGCTCCCATTATCCCTTCGGCAGCCAAATAACACGGAAGCCGGGGGCAAATGACGTTCAGCGCCTCTATGAAGATAGAGAAGGTCTCGTATGGATCGGCATCGCGGGAGCCGGGATTGCCATGTTTGATCCGTCGACACGGAAATATCGTCACTTTCCACACGTGGGCTATCAGGCTGGCTGGGTGGGTGGGTGGCAAGCGATTTGTGAAGACAGGGCGGGATCGCTTTGGGTGATCACGGGTGGCAGAGGTTTGCAGAAGTACGATCGCCGTACGGGATCATTCTCGACGTATCTCAACGACCCGCGCGACGCGCATAGCCTGAGCAGCAATATTGTCAATTGTATTTATGAGGACAGATCCGGGACTCTCTGGATTGGCACAGGGGGAGGAGGACTCAACAAAATAGATCCTGCCAAAAATGCATTCCACCATTACACAGTCAGCACCTCAGCTCAGAAGGGTCTCACACACAATGTAGTGAAAGGATTTGTCGAGGACCACTCGGGCATGCTTTGGATTACCACCATGGGTGGACTGAATGAGTTCGATAGGTCGACGGAGACGTTTACCCATTATAGGAACGACCCCAAGGACCCGGGCAGTCTTTCAAGTTGGGCCGGGGCCGTGCTTGAAGACAGAGAAGGATCACTCTGGGTAGCGGCCGGCGGGCAGGGACTTACGCGGCTCGATCCCTCGCGAAAACACTTCACACACTACATCCATGACCCGCGAAACCCTCGTAGCCTCGGAAGCAACACTGTTCTCTCGTTGTGTGAAGACGGGACAGTCGGGCTGTGGATTGGATATGCCGAAGATTACGGACTACTAGACCGGCTTGATCGGCACTCAGGAACTATCGCCCATTACAAGGCCAACCAACAGGATTCAAACGCATTCTGGGGAGGCTGGGTCTGGGCCATATACGAAGACACACAAGGCTACATCTGGATCTGTGCGGGTTCGGGAGGTCTGAACAGATTCGACAGGCAGACGGGGAAGTTTTCACATTATCAACACAAACCGAATGACCCGTTGAGTCTGAGCGCCCACAGCGTCAGGTCCATTCATGAGGACGGCAAGGGGACTCTGTGGGTTGGGACATCAGCTGGGTTGAACAAATTCGACCGCTCGAGGGGAACATTCGTCCAATACACTGTCCGGGATGGCCTTGAGAGTGATCATCTTGGAGCAATCCTCCAGGATGACCACGGCTGTCTCTGGATGAGCACGAGTGGCGGCATCTCGAGGTTCGATCCACGCACGGCCGTATTCTGGAACTACAACGAGGATGACGGGGTTTCCATCCATCCGGGCTTGACGCAGCCGGGCTACCGGACCAGGAATGGAGAAATGTATTTTGGCGGGATCAACGGCTTTGTCCGCTTTCATCCTGACAGCATCGTCGATAGTCCATATGTGCCGCCGATCGTGATCACCAGGTTCCTTGTATCCGACACCCTTGCCACGCTTGACACGGCTATTACTGAGAAGAAATTGGTCGACCTTTCGTATGACCAAGATTCCTTTGCGTTTGAATTTGCGTCGCTCAACTACACGAACCCGGCGAAGAATCAATACGCCTATAAGCTGGAGGGCTTCGACAACGACTGGGTGCAATGCGGCACACGACGTTACGCCTCGTACACTCATCTTGATCCCGGTGCATATGTCTTCACCGTGAAAGGGTCGAACAATGATCGCAAATGGAATGAAGCCGGAACGTCGATCTCCGTTATCATACGGCCGCCGTACTGGCAGACCTGGTGGTTCCGTTCTCTAGTAGCGATTGTAGTCATCGCCCTGGTTGCACTTGCCTACAACTATCGTGTGGCAAGACTGCTGGAGATCGAGCGGCTGCGAGTGCGCATCTCGACTGACCTCCACGATGAGATCGGAAGTAATCTGAGTGCGATTGCACTTCAGAGTGACCTGGTGCGGTCCGGTGTTAGCACGGGGGACAAAGGCAATGATCGGCTCGTGGAAATCAGCAGGTCGGCGCGCCAGATGGCAAACGACTTGCGGGACATCGTTTGGACGATCAATCCGGGCCTGGATCGTTTGAACGACATGGTGGATCGGATGAGGACCATTGCCTCCACAATGCTGGGAGGGATATCCTATACATTCCAGGGCCAAGCCGGGACTTCGACCGACAGGCTTGATATGGAATTCAGAAGGAATATCCTGCTGATGTACAAAGAGGTCCTGCACAACATTCAGAAACATGCCCGCGCAACCCAGGTTCGTATATTGATCAACGAGGATCCGGACTGTTTGACCATCACGATTGAAGATAATGGCATCGGATTTGATACTGCCATCCCCAGCTCCGGAAACGGGCTAAGCAACCTCAAAAGCCGCGCTTCCTCCATGGGGGCAACACTCGAGATTGTCTCTGCCCCCGAAAGGGGAACCCGGGTAAAGATTGCGGTGAGAATACCTTGAACGTGAATCCCTCAACTGATGACCAGCCAATTACCCTCTGGGTGATTGAGGATAATGCCACGTACAGGGACACAATTGCCGCGCTGCTTGACAGCACCGAAGGCATGCGCTGTACCCACGCATTCCAGTCCTGTGAAGAGGCCCTGAAGGCACTCGAGGATGACTTCGCCCCGGAAATCATCCTGATGGATATAGGCTTGCCGGGCATTAGCGGGATAGAAGGACTCAGACGGATCAAGGCAATTTCACCGTCAACCGGTTTGATCATGCTCACCATCTTTGACGACGAGAAGCAAATATTTGAAGCTATTTGTTCGGGCGCCTCGGGGTATCTGCTGAAAAGTGCGCAACCGCACGAGATTATCGGAGCGGTGCATCAAGTTCTCGGGGGCGGGGCACCGATGGATGCACGAATCGCCCGGAAGGTCCTCGATATGTTTTCCCGTCTCTCCGCACCGATGGGAGAGTACGGTTTGACCGGCCGCGAGAAAGAAATCCTCCACCTGATGGTGGACGGGCTCACGGCAAAAGGGATAGCCGAAAGGTTGTTCCTGAGCTTTCGTACCGTCGATACACATGTGAAGAATATTTATACGAAACTGCATGTACATTCGCGTAGCGGGGCAGTGTCAAAAGCCTTCAGAGAACGACTCCTTTAGCCCCCTGTACCCAACAGTCATCGTGCGTTGCTGATCCCTTCTTAATCACCTTCCCTGCCGTCCCTTTCAAAATACCGAGTTCTCGGGATTGTTGTGCCCTCTTCGATACATTACATTGGCACACACCAATGTTAAACAATTTCCCGGGAGGGAACATGAAGAGCTACCACAGAGTAATTGCGATCCTGTTCATCGCTGGTTGCATGATGAACGGCTGTACACAGGACAAACTGCCCACCGAGGCTTTCATCCCCGATCAGCCCCCAACCGCGATCGGCTCGGGAGTTCTCAGGGCGAATATTGATGGAACACCTTGGACGTCCGAAGACGCCACTGGCATTCCACTCGGAACATCGACGTACAGTGGAAACATCTTGCACATCAGTGGGGTCCGACCTGCCGTCGGAGACACTGCGGAGTCGGAAACCATCGATCTCATCATTGACCTGAGTGCCTCGAAGGCAGTCCTCGGTCTGGGTACGTACGAACTCGGCACAATACCCGCGCAGGAGGGAGAGGCTCAGCACTTCGATGGCCTGTCATGCGTCTGCCACACACACAGCGCACACTCAGGAACAGTTACCATCACAGCGTTTGACATGTCCAGAAAGGTCGTTGCAGGGGTATTTGCATTCAATGGTATTGGAGTCGATGGGCAAACGCACACATTCAGTGAAGGAATGTTCGATGTCATGTGGAAGTAGTAATAACACGTCGCGGCGTGGAGAGGTCGGTGGGTCGTCGAGTAGAATGGTGGTGCAGAAACACTCGGCGGCTCACAGGCCTTTTCTCTTGGGCCTCCAAACAACATTCACTAGCGACGGATTATGATGTTGGAAGAGACAGATAACGTCTTGCTGCCCATCCAACACGGTCGATGCTTGCACAACACACTTTCTACTTCTTAGTTCCTGCTCCTCCTTGCTTTTTCCCTTTCGGCAAGAAGTTTTCCAACACCCAGAGCTCGCTCTTGGATCCCTCATTGACGCTGAACGCAAAGCGGCGGTTGTCGGGGTGCAGTGCGAAGTCTTCCATTTTCGGGATGTTGAGATCCAGTTTCAGCGGAGTCCCGCCTTGCACAGGAATCCGCCAGATTTCACTGATCGCGGCGTAGTGTCCCGTCGACCTGTCGAGTGCCTGGGCAATGATGTGACGACCGTCCCTCGTCCACCTCTTCACGTAGTACAGCGAACTGCGAAACAGCTCCCGCGGCTCCCCTCCGTTGAGGGGTACGGTCTTGACAGCGCCGTCTTCCTGGAACACCACTTCCTGGCCGTCCGGCGAGACATCGTCGAAGGATTTGAGTACTTCCGTCCCAACCATGGGACCGGCCGACTCCTCACCGGTGTCGAGGTTGCGCCTTCTGATCCCTCCCTTATCCATGAACACCATGATCTTGCCATCCTGGGAGATCCTGGGAGCCCAGCGTCCATCTGCCAACTTGGTGGTCTCGCCTGTTTCAGCGTCAACACGAAAGAGGGCAATTCCCTCCACCGTCGTCCCACAAGCGAGGATAGCACGGCTGTCTGGTGCCCAGCAGATATCCCAGACATAACGAAGACGGGTGGACAGGAAGCGCTCTTCCCCAGTCTCGGCGGACCGGATTGTGAGATTGTTGTTTCCGTTACCGATTGCACGTCCAAGCGAAACGTAAAGCAGCCTTTTGCCGTCGGGTGACCATGTTGTCCTAGAGGGGGGACCGTTATATCTTGTCGTAACGGGTGCGGGTGGCACGAGCACCTTACCGGTTTCAAGGTCGATCTCACCGTAGTAGAGGCGACCTAAAGGAGTGGTTGTTCTGTAGTACAGGGAACCGTCAGGAGCGAAGCCAAGAGCATCTGAATACCTGCCGAAATCCTTCTTCAGCAGCTCCGGTTCTCCTTGCTGCTTCCCCCCGGTGATGTGGACGGTCCAGACGTCCCACGTCCCTGATCGGTCGCTGAGAAAGAGAAGGCTTCTCCCGTCGGGTGTCCACTCAAGCAGTTTGTCTTCAGCAGGATGCCCGGCAACTACCACCTCGTTCAGGCCATCGGTGGTCATCAGGTAGACGTCACTGTGAGGAGGGCTGCCCTCATTCACCAGACTGAACGCGACAAATCGCCCATCGGGCGAGAAACACGCCTTTGTCAACATGTACCAGGACGCTGCAACATTCCTGAGGACGCGCACTGAGCCGTCGGCTGTAGAGATCAGCACCAGTTGATTGTTCGCCTCGCCAGATATGTTGCGAAGTGCAAGGATGGAACCTGCGTCAGGCGACCAGTCGAACGGCTGGGCAGCGGTCTCGCTGTAGAGGGTACGGAGGTTCGAGCCGTCCTGGTTTCTAATCCGCAGATGATTGCCCCAACTCTTCGTAGTCGAGTCGAAGTTTTCGATGTCGAATGCGATTTGTTTTCCGTCGCGCGAGAACGCGTAGCCCTCGACGTAGTACAACCTCTTGCTTTGGGGCCCCTTGTTGCTGATGCGGCTCGTCTGTCCGCTTTCAACGTCGAACTGGACGACGTCACCCGTTCTCTGTTCCAGGCGCCTGATGTACTTGCCATCCGGCGATAGTACACCCAGCATATCGACAGTTGGTCCTGTCCCGATCTTTCGGACAGTCAGGCTTTTCTCCTTCTCCAACCCCGGCAAAAAGTTCTCCATCACCCAGACTTCGGAATTGGACCGAAGTGTTTTGTATACTATCCGCTGGCCGTCCGGGTGGACCCGGAGGGACGTTAGCATACCGACTACCGTTAAATCTAACTGCTGAGGCTCGCCGCCTTGTGAAGGCACGCGCCACAGCTCGTATCGGAGCGTTGCCGGTGTACCATTGGCTGTGCTCTTGGACGGGACGGCATACAGCAACTGGCGGCAATCTGGCGACCAAGCGACAATACCGCGGGAGTCCGCTACCCTCACCAGCAACCTGGGCGTTCCTCCGGTTGAGGGCATGACAAAGAGCCCTTTAGATTCAGCGGCGTTCGAACGGAAGTACGCCAACTGCTTACCGTCTGGCGAAACAGCCAATGACCACGCTTTGACCCCGACCTGTAGTTGACTTTCCTCACCGGATTCGGAATCCCATACGTACAGTGATCCACCGGTGGTAGTCCCTTGGTAGAAGACTTTCCTCCCGTCGCGCGACACATCGAAGGCTTGACTCCAGGGATGCGCCGGTTTGAACCAGAGTGTTGCTTCGCCCGTAGGCGAATTGATGCGGAGCAAGCCTTCTCTCCCTTGTCGGTCGACTCCGGTGGCAACGAATGAACGGCCATCGGGTGCCCAGCGCAAACCTTCCATCCGTTCTGTTCTCATGATCTCCGTGCTGGGCTTTATATTTTTTTTATCAGGGGTTTCGAGCGATTGAATAACAATTTCACCCTGACCAGTAACATAGGCTAGTGACTTCCCATCACGAGAGAAATCAGGTCCCCAGTTGGAGCCGAGGTAGCTGCCAGCGACTTCAGCTGGCGAAGAAAGCGATTTCCCCGTCTTGATGTCGAGCCTTGTTGAGAAGACGTCACGGGACTCCCCCCAGTTTGAAAAAAAGTATGCTCCCGCTCGTGTGAATCCCTTTCCCTCACCAAGACCGCCAATATCACTCCGGACCAGCATCGGCTCACCAAGAGGCTGCCCGCCGGAGACCGCGATGAGCCATGCATCCCTGGTTCCACGCCGGTCACTGGCAAACAACACATGTCTGCCGTCGGGTGACCATCCCAGCAGACGATCGTTCGCCGGATGCCCAACCAGCAGGGAAGTGCGTTGGGTTTTCCGCTCATACACATACACATCGCTTTGGCGCACATCCTTGGTCTGTGGAGAGTCGTACGCGATGTAACCGCCGTCTGGAGAGAAGCACATCATCCCGGGATTTTCAATGACAAGGTCCTGAATGGATCCATCCGTTACAACAATCATCACAGGCCGCTCGCCAAGCTTGGTGAGGATGTGCCTCCCGTCCGGGGACCAGTCCAATCGAGACGGGTATTTCTCCTTGTCCCGGTAGAGAACACGCTCCCCGGATCCGTCCAGCGCGATGGTGCGGAGCTCACAGGCGTCGCCCTCGATAAACCAACGGTAGGCGATCTGCTTGCCGTTGGGAGAGAAGATGGAGTTATCCGGGTATGCGTATGGGACCCCTGGTTTCTTCTTTGTGACTCGACGGTTCTCACCGGTAACCAGATCGTGAACGGCCAGGTCTGGCGTTTCCCAGTCCGTGTAGGAAAGGTAGCGACCGTCCGGCGATGGGCTTCCCTCCCCGTTGGCGCCAGGACCTGCCCACACCCTCCGGATGGTTATCTCGGCGCTCCTGGCAGCGGTTCCGGCGCCAAGTGCTGCCAGCCTCACCCGCGCCTGCGCCACAATCTCGGCCTGGTCGGCAAAGTCGCGCACCACGCGCTCGTAGGCTGCGCGGGCCTCTGCATTGCCCAGCTTTTCATAGGAACGGCCAATATTCAGGAGCGCCTTTGCCGCAGTCGTTTTCTCTTTGGGGTACTGTGTCATAACCTGTTTGAGCAACTCGATGGCCTTTAGGTAGTTCCCCTTCCCTTCCATTTCATACAACGCCTGTTGGTACATCAGCTCAGCCTTGTTTTGCTGTGCAGTGGCGATTACTGTCGGAGCGCACAACGCCAGTGCAAGCAGAAAGATACACGCGATTCTCTTCATGGCGTATTTCCTCAAACGGTTCGCTTGTAGTGAATGAACTTCACTACTATATACTTTCTGGCTTACCTGCCATTGTCGGATCGATGTAAATGATTGTCAGTCTCTTGTCAGGAAATGTCTGGAAGCATACCGTGTTCGTACGAAGAAGAGTAACTGCCCACAGACCACATTGTGAGTTCAAAATGCGAAACCCCTACTTGATATCAACTCCCGTCCGACGTCTGCCCTTCTTCTCTCTCACCTTCCCACAAGCTTGTACCCCAGACCGTGGACTGTTAGGATATACTCAGGCTTCTGCGGATTGTCTTCGAGCTTCTGGCGCAAGTTGAGAATATGGTTGTCCACCGTGCGGGAGCTCGGATATGCTTCATATCCCCATACTTCGTTGAGTATCTTTTCGCGAGGAATGACCTCATTCCGATGTTTAATCAGGACCTGAAGGAGAGAGAATTCTGTGGAGGTTAGGTCAATCTGTTTCTTGTTTTTGAAAGCTTTGAATGCGGCAAAATCCAATTTGACATTGCCAAACTCGTATTGCTCGAGTGACGTCACCTTCCCCGTTGTCCGCCGCAGGTGTGCTTTTACGCGCGCTAGCAGTTCGCGTGTGCTGAATGGTTTGGTAACGTAGTCGTCTGCACCGATCTCCAGTCCCACCACCTTGTCAACCTCCTCAGAACGGGCGGTCAACATGAGTATGGGAACCGCGACCTCGCGTTTCCTCAGGGTGCGGCAAACGTCGAATCCATCAGTCCGCGGCAGCATCACGTCCAGGATGATAATATCCGGCTTATGCTCTTCGGCGAGTCGCAGGCCGGTTTCACCGTCCTTCGCCGCCAGAACAGTAAAGCCATTGTGCTCGAATGCATCGCGCAACCCCTTGAGCATTGCTTCTTCGTCTTCGACAAGTAGAATTGTAGGCATAACGCTCCTGCTCGGGGATGGTCCCTTTGTTATTGAGTGCTCTCTTTCCTCTTATCATTCGGGAGCGGAAACGAAAGCGTAAACGTGCTTCCCTTGCCGACTTCGCTTACCACCTCGATTGTACCTGCGTGCGCCTCGATGGTTTCCTTGACCAGTGTCAGACCTATGCCGCTCCCCGGGATGTTTCTTCCGTCTTGCAGCGGAGCGCGATAGAATTTGTCAAAGATCCTCTCGCTATCCTTCTTGCTTATTCCGATACCGTGATCGGTCACTGCAACGAGGATAGCATTGTTTTGGAGTCTGGCAGATACCTCAACGACCTTTTCATTGCGGGAATACTTGACGGCGTTATCCAGAAGATTCAGCAATGCCTGTTCATACGCCTCCACATCCAGAGTACATGGTGGCAAATTGCTCTCGATGTTCTCTTTGATGGCGACTCCTTGCCCATCGACGAGCAAACGGAAACGCTCAATCGCCTTCTCAGTTGCATCGCGAATCGAGGTGACTTCCGTCCGGTATGTTTTCTTCCCTCTGTCGACTCGCGAGAAATCGAGAATGTTCTCAACCAGATGGGTGAGGCGCTGGGCTTCGCGTTCGATCAAATGAAAGTACTCCCGTTGTTGTTCCTGGCCCGTGACCCAACCTTCGTTCAAGTTCTCCGAGAGTGTTCTGATTGTGGCGATAGGAGTCTTAATCTCATGGGAAACGTTGGCAATGAACTCGGATTTCATCACCGCAATCCGCTCCTCACGTGAGATATCCCGCAGGATGAAGACTATCCCAAACGCGATCAACACGATAACCGAAGCGAGAAGGACGTAGTAGACAAGCAGACTTTTCGAGGAGATCGCCTCAAGAGGATCCTCCCCCTTCGTAACCAATGCCAGCTTGGTTCCTGAAGCGAGCTGTTCAAATCGGGCAAACGGTTGCGTTAAGACGACTGATGCTGTTGCCAATTCCGATGGAGCGAGAATGTTGTTCGCCGTATCAATCAAAGCGATGCGAACATCTTCGCTTGGCTGTGATTGTTTCAGTGCCGACAGAGCAGCCTCCGTGAGCGCATCCTGTCGCATCCTGAAACCAACAAACCTGATGAAGGATTGCTCATCATCGTTGGCACCCACTGCAGTGGTCCAAAGAGCACTGTCAACTGTCGCGGAGAAATATCGAATCTCGCTCTTCTCCCGGCGATTACTGAATCGGAGATTCCCCTTGCCGCGGGAGTCAAGGTCCTGCCTGATTTTCGGAACTATTGCCGTCAAAAGCATTTCACGGAAGCGTTGCTCATCCCCAATTTCTTTTTCGAGCGTTGCGATCGAATCCAGTGCGGCCCGCTGAGATGGGGATAAAGAGTGTTGTTGACGCTCCAATCGCGATTTCACCTGATTGAGAAAGAACTCATATTGTGCGCGTTCGCATTTGTCGAATTGCACAATGAGCATCTTGTAGAAGTCGAGCATCTCATTGCCCGTTACCAGGGAGGAACCATTCTCTTTCGCCATCTCAAGAAGCTGTAGGCGGGCAACGAGAACGTACGGCATTCCCTCGCCGTAGAACTGATTGTGATCCTCGTTGATTATTCTCTGATAGGTCCTCCGGGCATTCCCAAAGTCGGTCTTTTTGAACTGGCACCGGGCAATGCGTGAGAGAAACGCGGATTGGAGGGGTTTGGAGAGCCTGGAAGAAAAGCCTCTTTGATATTCTGTTAGAGCTTCATCAAGTTTCCCCTGAACCTCAAGAAGATCTCCGGCACCGAGATACTCACTTTCTTGGAGACGCAACATGCTCCGATCTCTCATGTCGTCGACGCCCACGTCCCGAAAGGTCTTGGGAAAAACCACTCGAAGGTTGTTATCGAGGAAGAAGACACCTTGCACGACAGAAGATTGCGTACTGAAGTTTCGGAGAGAATCGATGTGGCTCGTAGTCAGTTGACGAGGAGGCGAAAGTTGCCGGAACGAGGCGCGGATCTGATCATTCAAATCAGATTCAATGTAGTCAACCGCCAGCGAAAGAGATCTCTTGAGGTTTTCCAGCACAAGCTGTTGTTGCCACTGCTTTTCTTGCTTGATGGACTTGAGGCCCAGGTAACCGAGAAACACGCAGGGAATCAGAACGGCGATGACAAATATCGTCACGACGCGCTTTCGCAGCCTGGGCTTTAGCACTCTACCGATCATGGGCAAGACTTCAATTCAATCGTGGGAAGGATAACGAATCCAGTGAAGCGTATTGTCAGGAAATCGTCGGAATTTGTCAAAAATTGTTGAGATTGCCCTCATCGGCCGAGCAGACTCATACCCGCACTCTGTTTGACCACATAATTCATCTCTCAAAGTTCTTCCGCTATTCGTTCACGTTGGTCCTCTAAGGAGCTGCCCGGGATCAGAAAAGGAATGATACTTTCCTTTTCGGCTTCATAGACTTCTCTTCCATGGAAAACTATCCTCAGGGGGGACATGTTGAGGGGATTACTACTAAGCTACCAGAGTCGACAATGAAACGCAATCCGGCCACTCGGCAACATAGTTACGTTTCCTTTTCACGCGCCTGCACTGTATTGCCCATTGGCTGGTGTTAGGCTGCTCGACCAAGGTGTGCCTGAACAGGTCGGAGAAGGGGATCAGGAGATGGGTGATACAAATTCGGAATGCGCCGGGCAGAGATCGACCGGCAAATTCCACCTCGTGCAAAATACAACTCTCGCCGCCGTCGTCTTTGTGCCGTGTGCCCTGGCATCCATGATTGCATGGATGCTGTGCAATCGGTTGAATCTCGAGAAATAAGGAAATCCCCGAATCTGTTCTGGATTCGGGGAATCTTGGAGCTGGCGGGCGGATTTGAACCGTCGACCTGCTGATTACGAATCAGCTGCTCTACCAGCTGAGCTACGCCAGCACATCGTGGGCTCCCTCATTTCTGCCACACAATCGCTAAGTATACGCACTTTTGATCAGGGAATCAACTCGTCTGATGGTCCATGTCGTAGAGCAGAACGGGTTTCGGATGCACCTTCCTCATCCGGATATTCAACATCTCCACAAACACCGAGAACGCCATCGCAAAATATATATACCCCTTGGAGATGTGCTGATGAAGCCCCTCTGCAACCAGCGTCACACCGATCAGGAGAAGGAAACTCAAGGCAAGCATGGTAATGGTGGGGTGCCGGTGCACAAATCTGCCGAGAGCGCCCGAGGACACCATCATGACGATCACCGCTATGACAATTGCAGCAATCATGATCCCCACCTGATTGGCCATGCCAACCGCCGTTATGACGGAATCCAAGGAGAAAACAATATCCAGAATCATGATCTGGAAGATCGTCCCCCAGAAAGACATGACCTTCCGCGCCACTTTTCTGTGATCCTCCGGTCCCTCCAATTTGTCATGGATCTCAAAGGTGCTTTTGGCGATCAGGAAAAGTCCGCCACATATCAAAATCAAATCACGCCCCGAGACGAAGAAGCCCAGCACATCGAACAATGGTCGGGTCAACTTCATGATGGCCGAAAGTGAGAGAAGGAGCAGCACGCGCGTCACCATTGCCCCGGCGAGCCCGACGGTCCGTCCTCGCTGCTGCTGGTGCGGCGGCAACTTGCCGGTAAGTATCGATATGAATATGATGTTGTCGATCCCCAGGACGATTTCCAGCACCGTCAGGGTGACAAGCGCGATCCAGGATTCAGGTTGGAAAATCCATTCCATTGGGGTCTCTCTCTCTATTCACTGTTGCCATGCTTCACTGTTCCTATTCCAGCAACTTCAGCGCCTCATGAATCAGCGTCTCTACTTTCCGGCGTGTGTCGCCCGAGACCTGCATGGTCTCGAGAGTCTTGAGCGTCGACTCGGCCCGAGGCCGGATCAGCGCAGCTTCTTCTGTTGCCGATGCAGGTTTCAATGACATCCGGTTGCCCGTCTGCACCGCAAGAACCAGATCCTCCGGCGACCATTCCTTCGGCCATGCGTTGTTGAGCAGTGTCATTGCCCGGTACATCCTGTGAATAGCGCCGGGAACCGCCGCTACCCGGGCAGTTGGTATGCCCTTCAACACGATCTCCCGCTGCCGGGTCGCAGCACCGCTGGGCACGCACACAACCACCGCCATTTTCTCTCCGTCATACCACCAGCCTGTCGAGTCGCCCGGGTTTGCCGACCGCACAGTCTGCCCATCGCATTCAACGGCAGATGGTGGCCACGTCATGAGACACCGCAACTCGAAAGCCCGGATAGGCAACATGTCCGGGAACGAGCCTTCCCGCGGACCAATAGTCACGTGCATCGTTCCACCCGCTTCCAAGCGTGAGCGTACCGGCGTCCATGCATATTCCCCCCGCTGGTATCCGAGCGAGTTGCCTTCATCTTCGTACACGCGCACTGACCCGTTGCCGCCGGGGAAGATATTCAGAATCAGAGGGTCCACGGACCGCTCACCGGTGCGCAGCATATCGGGCTGCATGGGTACGATGGCTCCCGCCCGGACAAACACAGGTACTTCATCCACGGTATACCGGCGTTCGAGCTTCACCGGACCGCTGATCCGGGCCCCGCTGCTCCACTCCACCCACATGCCCGGCGGCAGCCAGACCTGCCGTACAGCATCCTGACTGGTCGTATCCACCGGAGCCACCACCGGGGCCACAATCATATCATTCCCAAAATAGTACTGATCAGTCGACTCATACGCTTCGGGTGCTTCGGGATGCTCATAATAGAGCGGACGCACGACGGAAATTCCTTCATCATAGGCACGGCGGGCAGCTGTGTAGATATACGGTATCATGGCGTACCGCAATCTGTACGCCTCACGCATTGCCAAGAAGTACTCGTGCGGATATGCCCATATCCGCCGTTCGGCACCGGGGTTCTTCGTCGTATGCGTGCGAAGTATCGGACTGAATGCGCCGAACTGCAACCAACGGGTGTACAGTTCGGGGGCGACCACGCCGGGCATGTGACCGCCGATGTCATGGCTCCAGAAGCCAAAACCCACATTTGCGGCCGTTGCCGTAAAATAGGGCTGGAACGCAAGCGATTCCCAGACGGAGAAGGCATCTCCCGAAAACCCCACTTGATACCGGTGGTTTCCCAATCCTCCCCAGCGATGGAACAATAATGGGCGCGCCCGGTTCTGCCGCTCCATGTCCGAGAAGAAGACGTAGTTCAACCACCATGTCGGAGTGACGCCCGGAATCTTGGTTGTTCCCCACTGTTGCCAATCCAGCCACCAGAAATCAATGCCGCGTTTCTCAAGCGGGTGGATGACATGCTCGAAGTAGTTGAGGGCGAAGCGCTTATCAACGATGTCAAACGGTACATATTTCTTGCTCGCGGGATCAATCCCCATGGCACGGGCCATGGGGGGATACTGCTCCTCATGCGGCTGTATGCCCGAAGCAGGATGTATGTTCAGTGTCGACTTCAAGCCGTGATCATCACACCAGCGGAGGAATCCGTCAGGATCGGGAAAAAATGCGCGATCCCACGTATACCCTGTCCATCCAAGCCTCTGGCCGGCCTGGTCACGGACATCTTTGTCCCATCTCTGGTTAAACGTGAGGTGCCAGTCCATGTCAACGACGAGAACATCGAGTGGGACGTTATGCATGCGGAATTCTCCCACAAGCTGCCGGAGCTCACTATCTGTGTACGCCCAGTACCGCGACCACCATGCACCAAAGGCGAATCGCGGCGGCATGGGAATCTTGCCGGCCACCCGCATGAAATCGCCGAGCGCATCCTTATAGGCGTGGCCGTACCCGAGGAAATACCAGTCCTGCCGGTCTCCTTCCGGCCTGCGTACCACCCACGGCCACTCGCTGTTGTCGAATAGCTGAGTCTGGGTTTCATCCACGACCACCCACCCGTCGCGTGAGAGGAGTCCGGGTTCAAGAGCCGTCGACCCCTTCACTCCGTCGAGAGTCCGAGTCGTCCCGAACAGGTTGGCAGTGTCTTTCATCCCGGGACGCCATGTCATAGCTGCTGCTTTGTTCGGGCTCCCGGCATCACCCACGAGCCGGACCCGGATGCTGAGATTTTCCTCGCCGAACCGGCCGCTGTTTTCCCGGTACCTCAGTGTGAGGTGCTCCGTCGCGATCTCCAACCAGCCGCTTTCGCGGCGCGTGTCAAACCGGGGTACCGGAAGCCGGCGATTGAGAAACACGAGCGACGCACGGTCTTCGAACGCACTGTCAGCCGCCCATTCCATGCGCAGAAGCCGGGATGTCAGGACTGTGAACCGGACATTCCCGCTCCTCACAACGGCAGCATCATCAGCACGGGGATCCGTCACTTCCCCCGCGCTTACCGTGGAGGCAAGCAGCATCATGACCGCAGCACTCCAGGTGCTCCACATGACGCGCAGAATGGTTTTCATGAGTGCATCCTCATTCCTTTCTGGCCCATTTTCATTTCGGGGAGGATCACGCCGGAACGATGGGAAAATATCGGGCATTGACGTTGCGCGCGACAACGAAAGCGCAGTAGGCAAAGAACGGCGCTGCAAAGACGTCGATGCTGTAATGGGTGTGCTGCCACAATACGCAGATCGCCACGCCGGCGACAAAAAGGAGGAATACCGCTCGTGATGTCTTCGAGGGCATAACGAGGAAAAGGAGAAATAACGTTGAGGTATGACCGGAGAAAAAGAGGTCCTTTGTCAGTGTTGTACCGGTACCGAAGAGCTCAACAAAGGGGTCCCGTAATGCAATCATAGCCGCGGGCGGATCCAGCGGCGTCAACGCCATCGCTATGATGCGAAATACGACCATGACAACGTACGATTGAAATACGAGCACGCACCGCTCGGGATAGCGGGACAGCAACAGGATGCCCGTGGCTATTCCCCCATAGATGAATCCGAATGTCACCCAGTTGACATCCTTCGGGCTGAATAGCCGCAGGAGCGGGTCGTCGAGCACACTTCCCGGACGCGTTTCCACGGCGAGAAGGAAGCGCGTGAGAACGACAAGGGTGACCACAAGCGCGGGCATGGCTATGAACACACGCAGGCGAAAACCCCTGGAGAGCCAGGCGGCACGCCAGAGACCGGAGACAGGTGCAAGAGTCATGAAAAAAGCTATAAACTCCCTCATCGAAAGTCAACGCCTTAATCGGCCTGCATCTCTGGAACGGCTTCCGCAGGCCGCGGCTTCCATGGGGCTCGTGCAGCCCAGGCAACGCGTTTGAACAGCGCGGGCACGCGGGTCCGCAGCCCGTCTACGTACGTGTACACCACGGGCACGAGCACGAGCGTCAGCAGTGTCGAGCTTATGAGGCCGCCAATGACCACCACCGCCATTCCCTGCCGCATCTCCGACCCGGATCCAAGCGCGAGAGCCAACGGCATCATCCCGAAGATCATTGTTGCCGTGGTCATGACGATCGGCCGCAATCGTGTTTTTCCGGCTTCCAGCAACGCCTCACGCATGGCCAGCCCGCGAGAACGCAACGTGTTGGTGAAATCCACAAGTAATATCGCATTCTTGGTTACCAGACCCATCAACATGATGATGCCGATCATGCTGAACATGTTCAGGGTCGACCCCGTCAGCGCGAGGCCCCCCAGGGCCCCCACCAGTGCCACGGGGAGCGCGAACATGATGGTGAACGGATGAACGTATGACTCGAAGAGGCTGACCATGATGATGTACACGAACAGGATGGCCATGCTCAGGGCAAGGGTCATATCGCTGAACATGTCCCGCATATTCTCGGTATCACCGCCGTAGAAGACCCGCACGCCTACAGGGATCCCGGCCGCGTTGATCGCTTGCTCTACTTCGGCGTTCACTTGCCCCAGCGGCACTTCTCCCGACATGTTCGCCGCGATAGTCACCAACCGCTCACGGTCCTTGCGGGAAACGACCGATGGGCCTTTCCCATAGAAGATATTCGCAAGCTGACTGAGTTGCACAGACTGACCGTAACGGTTAATCAGAGTGATATGGCCGACATCCTCGGCCCGCGTGCGGCTCGCCTTGTCAAACACGACGCGCAAGTCGAATTCCGTGTCTCCTTCCTGGTACTTGGTCGGCAGATCTCCCTCAATGGCCGCACGCACTGCCAGACCCACTTCCGCGAGCGTGAGTCCCATCCGTGCCACCTTGTCCCGGTCGACCTCAATCTTCACTTCGGGTTTGCCTTCCTCCCAGGAACTTGTGACATCCGCCGTCCCCCTGGCCCCGATGACGATCCCCTTTACCTGTTCCGAGAACGCGACAACCTGCTGGAGATCGGGCCCCATGATCTCCACCTGGAATGGAGCTGCGTTGGCCATACCCCACATGCCGATCGTGCTGAAGCTCGTGGTGAGCCCGGGGATGTCACTGCTCTTGTGCTTGATCTCCATCATGATGGCGCGTGTGGATCGCGCGCGTTTCCGCTTGTCCAGCAGCTTGACCTGCACCTGCCCGAGATTCGATTGATTGGCGTTCTTCCACTGGCTCTGCTGGTATCCGGTGGTGCAGAGGTATCGCTCGACTTCCGGCAGCGAGGCGACCAGCTTTTCTACCTCGCGCACGGCCTGATCGGTCTTCTGAATCGTTGTGCCGAGAGGCATATCGATATTGATGGCAAATTCGCCGCGATCCGAATCGGTCATGAATTCGGTCCCGATGATCCCCGCGGGGTACACGAGTGCCATGCTTGCCATCAAGAGACCGCCGCTGATGGCAAGAATTGACCTGCGGTGTCCCAGCGCCCAGGCGAGCACCGAGCGATACTGCTCCCCAAGCGCATCCTGCAAACCCTCAGACCAGCTGATGAACCTGCCGATGAAGGAAGTTCGCGAATGCTCAATCAGCCGCGCCCAGCGCGAAGCGAGCATCGGCGTGAGCGTGAACGACACAAGGAGGGAGAGCAGTGTGGACGCCACGATCGTCAATCCAAATTCACCGAAGATACGTCCTACCACCCCTCCGACCAGGGATATCGGAAGAAACACCACGACGTCCACCAGCGTTATGGCAATTGCAGCAAAGCCGATCTCACCCCGCCCGACAATCGCAGCGTGGACGGGGTCCTCACCTTTTTCGAGATGCCGGTGGATGTTCTCAAGAACAACAATGGAGTCGTCGACCAGGATACCGATGACCAGCGCCAGCGCCATTAAGGAGACAAGGTTCAGCGTGAAGCCAAGCAACCACATGAAAAAGTACGTCGAAATGAGCGACGTGGGGATGGCGAGCAGCACGATCAGTGAATTCCGCGCACTATGGAGGAAGAAGAACAGCACGAGTGCAACCATGAGGATGGACAGCAGAAGATCGCGTTGCACCTCGGCGAGCGAATTGCGGGTGAAGTTCGTGATGTCCTGGGCGATCACAAACTGCACTCTGTTTCCCGTTTCCTGCTCCAGCTTCCGCATCGTCTCCTGGAGCATGCTGCTGGTTCTCACCGAATTTGCATCCGACTGTTTCTGGATGATGATGGCGATGGAGCTTTCGCCGTTGAGCCGGCTCAACGTGTAGTCCTCGCGCACGCCATCGACCACATTCGCGACGTCTTTCACGTACACAACACCCTGCGGGAGGGCCGCTATCACGGTATTGCGAATTTCCTCCAGGCTCTTGAATTTGCCCGCGAGCCGAACAATGTACTGATTCAACTCTTCATCGATTTTCCCCGTCGGGAAATCCAGGTTTTCCCGGCCCATTGCCTGGGATACCTGGAGTATGGAGATGCCGTAGGAGTTCAGCTTTTGATTGTCCACTTCCACGCGGACCTCCCTCTCCTGGCCCCCCATGAGCGTCACCGACGACACTCCCTCCACCTGCTCGATCCGCGGCTTGATGCGATCCTTCAGATACTGGAACAGCTCACGCGGCGGCATCTGGCCTGTGGCCGAGACGCGCAAAATGGGGAAAGCATTCATGTCGGCCTTGGAGACCCTGGGCGCTTTTGCATCCTCGGGGAGCTTGGAACGGGTCTGCTCCACAACCCGTTGCACGTCATTGGTCACCTGGTCCACCTGCGCGCTCATCGAGAACTGCGCCAGCACCACGGAGACTCCTTCATACGAGTAGGAGCGGAGGTTGTCCAGTTTGCTGACGCCGCTGATTGCTTCCTCGAGAGGTTTGGAGACGAGCGATTCCACTTCCTTGGGTCCGGCGCCGGGGTACACCGTGACAATCGAGACGTACGGCCAGTCCATTTTCGGCAGCAGGTCTGTACTCATTCTGGAGTAGCCGAAGATCCCGAGAACGCCGAGCGTGACGAAGATCATCGTCATGAACGCCGGGCGGCGTATGGCAACTTCAGTTATCTTCATTTTCGGAAATCCTGGTATGTCTTAGTGTTGCCTGAACTGTACCGGCGCCCCGTCTTTCAGTGCTTTTTGTCCGAACGAGATTACCAGTTCGCCCTGGCTCAGACCATGCACCACCTGGATCAGATTGTTGCCCCGGATGCCGAGGGTGACAGAACGCAGCCTTGCAACGCCGTCTTTCGCCACAAAAACCATGGGTATCGCACCATCCTCTACAAGGGATTCCTTGGCGATGGTCAGGACGCCTTTTGCGCTTCTGGCTTGAATCTCGACACGCGCGAACATCCCGACCTTCACCGGGTCTCTCCCCGTATTCGGCACCACCACCTCGACAGGGTATGTGTGACCATTCGGGCTTTCGGATTTCGCTCCGACGGTGAAGACCTTGCCGGTGAACTGCTCTCCCGGACGGGAGTCGATGTGCAGCACGGCGGTCTGTCCGGCATGGAGCTTCACGACGTCCTCTTCAGCCACGCTCAGTTTCACCTTCAGGGATGATATATCGACGAGATTTGCAATCTCCATTCCGGGGCCGACCATTTCTCCGACCTCCACGCGGCGTGAGGCGACAAGGCCCGGGACGGGTGCCTTGATGCGCGAATCGCTCACCTGCCGGTCGGCGGCACGCAATGCGGCGACAGCTCCCTTGAACTGAGCCTCGGCCGACTGATAGGCCAGCCGGTACCCCTCCAATTCGATATCTGCAACATCGCCCGAATTGAAGAGCATTTGCGTTCGCTCAAAGTCTTTCTTCGACTTCTCCAGGTTCGTTCTTGCGGCGAGCATCTGCGCCCGCGCCTGGTCTGCAGCCGCTTCCTTCAGCTCCGCGTCGACCTCGACAAGCGTTTGGCCTTGCTTCACGGCGTCGCCGACTTTCACGTGCACTTTGAGGACTCTTCCGGCTGTCTCAGATGCGACCTTCACATCCCGCATCGCGGCGACGTTCCCCACTCCGGAAACGATGTCGGTGACGTCGGCAATGCCTACAGGAGTCACTTCCACTGCTGTCGGCTGCGACACCTGCGGAGGATCCGCCTGTGAAGTCCGGGAGGTTACGATGAGCAGGGCACCGGCAGCGAGAACCACCGCGGCGACGGCAAGCAAGATTACGCGTCTGCGTGAAATCATTGTCTTTCCTGTAGTCTGTGTCGTCGTTCCAGAGTCCGGACGTGTTGTCACGGCGATACCCTCCCCAACGCACGGGCAAGCTGCACCTCTGCGATCCGGCGGTCGTACAATGCCGTTATGAATGACGCCCGTGCCGATGTATACGCTGTTTGCACGTCGATGAGGTCCACATTCGACGCCCCTCCGGTTTCGTAACGACGGGTGACTGCGTTCAGAACGTCCAGTGCTTCCATCTGGCCCTTCCGGGTGATCTCCGTTCGCTTCACGGCAGAACGCAGGTTGAGCTCAGCACCGGTCGCCTGCATGAGCAGTCCGCGGCGGAATGATTCCACCTGCGTCTCCGTCCGGTGATACTCGGCCTTTGCTTTCTGCAGCTTGGTGTAATCGCCAAAGCTGTTGAAGATCGGCCACCGTACCTGCAGGGCAATTGCCCATGGGGCGATGCCGTCCAGTTCAGGAGTGTCGTTCTTCTCCCAGCCGTATTGGAACGCCATGTTGACACTCGGCTTGAAATTGATCCACGCCTGGTCGACACCTGCATCGGCGAGGCGGAGGTTGGCCTGCATGGTCATCATTGAAGGGTGCGCTTCAAGAAACTCTCGTGAGGATACCGGGTCCGTCCCCCGGGCGGTCGCCGCCGCGTCCTCAGTACCGGCTGCAGGAACCATGACCGCTGCGGAGCCACTGTCAGCCTCAAGAGGTCTTTCGAGAACGAACCGGGAATTCATGTCCACCCCCATGGCATTGTTCAGCTGCAAGCGGGCAAGCTCCAGACCGTTCTCCGCGTTGACCAGATTTCCTTCGTCTGATGCGAGCTGCACCTCCCACCGCAGGACATCCGTGCGCGTTCGCATGCCCATGCCGGCGCGACGCGTGGTCATATCCAGATGCCGTTTCGTCCGGGCCACGGCTTCCTGTGCGAGTGCAACAAGTTCTTCCGCTTTGAGCGCGGTGAAGTATGAGACCTTGACGGCTGCCACCACATCCTGCTCGGTATCCTGATACGCGTACACGCTCTTGTCCTGGGCGGCGTTCGCCGCACTCAGGCCGACGATCTCCGCGCCTCCATTATAAATCGGCTGCACCACAGTAATGTCGGTGGCATAGGTGTTACGATAGGCGAAGGGTTTGATTTCCGACAACATCTCCCGTGGGACCCCGAACGAGCCGGCGGCGGCTTTGATGAAATCAACAGCTGCATTCGCCCTCCGCTCCGAGGCGGGATCAATCCTTGTCACCCCGCCGGACAATTCCACCTTGGGAAGGAAGTTCGTGATGGCATTGAGCTTTCCCCAGTCGCCCGCATCACGGTCAAACGCCGCAGCACGAAGCGCCTGATTCTGTTCAAGTGCCGTCGCCACAGCGCGATCCAGGGTCAGATGATCCTGTGCGAAGAGCAGCGGGGCGGCCAACGGAAGTAGCGCGCACAACAACATGATGTTCATAGCCCGTGCCGTGATTATGGTTGCTGTGAATCGTTTGTGACGATGCCGGGCTGACCGCGGTACGGTTGCACTTGAGGGTACATCTCAAGCCCTTTCCCGGTCATCATTGCCTCGACAAGTAAAGCGTTGGATTTGCGCAGTGTCTTCTCCAAATCGATACCGAGAGCATCTTTCCAGTAGTTTTCGTTTCTGTCAATGAGTCGAAGAAAACCGTTGGTGTTGGACCAGAGCATGATGCCTGTCTCAAGGGGATCAAGATCATCGTGGAGCAGCCCTGCATCGATACCTTTCCGGATGACGGAAATGACCAGATCCCATAGCCTGCGTTCGACGATGAGGCATTGCTCCTGCATCCCTGTGGAGATCTGTTTGTGAAAATCCGGGCTTTCAAAGAAATAGAGCATGTGGAAGTAGTGCCGGTGATCACGGAAGAACCTGTAGTAACCCTCTGCCAGGTTCTCGATAAGCTTGATCGGGTTCTCGCCTGTCGAAACTGCTTCCTGCAGGATTCGATACATGACCTCCATGCCGCGGAGCGTAACGGCCAGATAAAGGTCCTCCTTGCTATGGTAGTAGAGATAAAGAGTCCCCTTGCTCAACTCTGCGCTTTCAGCCACTTCATCCATCGTGGAGGCGCTCAATCCCTTTTCGATGAAGACTTTTTCGGCAGCACTTATGATTTCTTCTCTTCTGGCTTCTCTTTCGCGTTCTTTGCGTTCCGGGATTCCCATTGTTTTCCTCTAGGCGCAATGACTACTAGTCAATTAATGAATACAAGTATAAGAGAACCAGGCGTAATTGTCAATACACTAAAATATTAATTAAACATTAATAAATGGAATGACTAATAGTCAGCATACGATGGGAAAATTGGAAAGGTTGCACGATGAGGATAAGTAAAGAGAGGCTTAAAAGGCGCTGCGCGAGGGGTCTGACCCCTATTTGAACAACCACTCCAGGAACTTCTCTAATCCTTTATTCCGCCCAGAGTTGCGGTCTTGATAACGATCCCACTCAAGGTATTTTTCCCGCAAGGCTATGCCCACGGGCCCTACGTAAATACCGCCGTGCGCGAACCCGTCGTAGACGCGAACCGATATAAGGTTTTCCTTGTCGGGCAGAAGCTTTTCGCTCGGAATCGTGTACGCTCTCCAGCGCTGGTACTCATCCCCCCCATAAGAGTATTCCTTTCCCGTCCTGCCAATTCGCTCCCCGTTGAGGAAGACCTCATCAATATCATCAATCTTCCCAAGGAACAGAATGAGGTGCTCCCCCCTGAGCTCGGGATTCAGCGTAAATCGCACCCGGTACCAAGCGTAACCATTGTATTCCGGGTGTCCCTGGGTCTCCCAATAGGCCGGAACCCTGATTTTTTCCCAGTCCCCATCGTCATACTGGACCGTTCTCCACGTCATGTTGTCCCCGATCTTGAACTTCCATGTCCCCGGCAATGGCTGCTCAATTTGGATCGGGCGGGCAAGTTCTCTGATTGCCGGTTGACCGCCAACTATACCCCCTCCGAGTTCCGAATCGTAGACCCGCACAGCGATTACATTTGGTTTGTCCGGGCGCAAGCAATCTGTGGGAAGCCAGTAAAATCGGTTGTGATTGTACGCTGTCTCATAATTCGGAGGAAACTGCCCCCTGAAACCAATGAACTGGCCGTTGACGTAGACTTCATCGACATCATCGATGACCCCGAGATCCAGGTAGAGCTGTTTCCCCAGCCAATCCTTGGGAAGGTTCACCGTTTTCCTGTACCAGGCATAGCCGTCGTATCCCGGAAATCCCTGTTCTTCCCACTGTGCCGGGACCTTCACTGTCACCCAACCGTCATCCTTGAACTTCGGATCGGCCCACGACTTGTCATCACCGATCTCAAACCGCCATTCACCGCGCAAATCGATGAGGCGCTGGTATTGTTGCGCATGAGCCCCGCTGCCCGTCCCCAGGATCAGGATGAAGGCGGGCAGCAGGTGGCGGAGTGTGAATGCTTTCCGAAGCGGCGAATTCGTCATGGCCATTGGTCCTTGCTCAGGGCTCACGCATTAGTGATCGGTGTTGGAGACCAGCGCCATCTGCAGGCGGGCCGCTACTGTGCTGAACAGATCTGTGCTATTGGCATACTGCCGGGCACCTTCTGCCTTGAAAAGCTCCGGGGAATCAAACACGAGGCTCGCGATATAGGCTTTGTACCGCACCGAAGGAGTCGTCCCCTCAGCGGCCAGCGTGCTGAGTTCTTGCTGCAAATCGGGGCACTGGAATTCCGGCACAAACAACTTCATTCTGATCAGGTGGCCGAGGGCTGATTCAATTACGCCTGCATTCCCGGACTTCAGGCATTCCGTGTAACGGCAGGCGACCTTCTGCAGATCCGTCTGCTGGTGTTTTTCGAGGCTGGAAAAGTACCCCGGCTGGGCTGAAGCGGTCATCACCGCCATGAGCACCATTGCCATCGTCGTCACCGCTACTCTCTGTTTCATGATTTGCTCCTTCTCGCCTTGTTGTGGGGGATTGTTCCTTGATCTGTACAAGGATACGCCCACAGGAGATCAAAGATGTCCACAGAGAGTAACCAATTGTCACAAATTGTCACCGCGATAGGCGGGCTTAAACCACCAACTTGTATCCTGCGCCGTGAATCGTCAAAATGGCGCGTGGATGAGCAGGGTCCGATTCCACCTTCTGCCGCAACCTGAGGATAAAATTGTCCACCGTGCGTGTGCTGATGGATTCGTCATAGCCCCAAACGCCGCTGAGCAACTGGTCGCGTGTGACGGTATGATTGCGATGCTCGTAGAGAAATTTCAGGATGTCGATTTCCTTGGGTGTCATCGGCACCGCGACGCCGTCACGCTCTGCGGTGTAGGCTGAGAAATCCACATCCGTCCCACCGATCGTCACTCGCTTCTCGAGGGATGAGGTCCCTTCCGAGCGCCGCAGGACGGCTTTCACGCGCGCAAGAAGCTCGCGCAAGCTGAAAGGTTTCGTGATGTAATCGTCGGCACCGAGCTCGAGGCCCAGCACCTTATCCACTTCTTCACCTTTCGCAGTAAGCATGATGATCGGTGTGCGGACGCCTTTTGCGCGCGCCTCACGGAGCACGTCATAGCCGGACTTCTTGGGAAGCATCACGTCGAGAATGGTCAGATCCCACGATTGATCCAGGAGGGCCCGCAAGCCTTCGTTTCCATCGCCCGCAACGGTAACTTCATACCCGTCGATTTCCAGGTTGTCCCGCAGGCCGATCTGCATTGCGGGTTCGTCCTCGATAATCAGAATTCGTGCCATGGTCTTCCGCCTGTCGCTCGCTGTCGTTAGACTGTCAGGGGCGGGAACAAGAGCCGCATGGTGGTCCCACTGTCAGGGATGCTCTCGAGCTCGATACGGCCGCCGTGCGCATCCATAATGTGTTTGACCAGCGATAATCCGAGGCCGCTCCCTTTCGTATCGTGTACGTATCCGCTCGGTACGCGGAAGAACGCTTCAAACACCTTCGTGTGGTATTGAGGGGCGATGCCGATGCCGTGGTCTTCCACTTCGACAAACACGGCTTGAGCCGATCGTGCGGCCTTCACGCGGATGAATTTCTCCGACCCGCTGTATTTCACGGCATTGTCCAGAAGATTGATGACCGCTTCGGCCACTGCCTCCCGGTCAAGGCGGGCACGAAGCTCATCCTCGGGCAATTCCACGAGGGGGGAATACCCGGCATGCTGCAGATGAGGAGCGTACGTGTTCACGACGTCGCGCACAACGTCGCGCAGGGAACAGGGCACAGGCTGGTACGGTTTGCGTCCGGCTTCCATGCGCGAGAAGTTGAGCAGGTTGTTGACCAGGTGGGTCAGCCGTTCGGTCTCACGGAGAATGGTGGCATAGTATTCCTGTTTCTTGTGCTCATCCTTGAGACGCCCCATCTCGAGTGTTTCCGCAAACATCCGGATCAGCGCTAGAGGAGTGCGCAATTCATGGGAGACATTCGAAACAAATGTCGATTTCGCCCGCGCAAGCTCCATCTGTCCGCGGACGTTGCGGTACACCAGTCCCACGCCCGCAAAGAGCAGGAGATTGAGGATGCCCACGAGCACGATGTTGCGGACGAGGCGGCCATGGACGACTTCGTCGAGCGTGGCGCCGCGCGATCCTATGACGACTTCATGATCCGGGAACAACCAGAGGGCGCGCCGTTGCACGATTTCGTTCTGAGTTATCGGCCCGCTGGACGCGACAGCCGTCTGTTCCCCCTTCCGGAACACCGCGAGGGCGAACTCCTCCCCTGCGGCATCTTGAAGACGTCCCGCCAGAACAGTGGTGATAAATTCGTCCTCACGGAACAGCAGCCCGGAAAACTGCGGCAATGCCGTGCCGGAATCATTCGCGAACACCAGCGCGATTCGCTGCGCGGAGCCCGTCGCGCCTCGCAGGATGATGGGCTCGAGTTTGCGGTATTCGAGCGACCGGTAACGGACCAGCTGTTGCAGCGGCTCGCTCCGGGACCGGAACTGCGCCGCCACCGCGTCCTCCTGCCCCCGGGTCACCGCGGCCCCGGTGCGTACCGTCAACCTGAGATTCTTTCCCGCACTGTCTGCAGTCATCACCGATTCGACGACCGGCGTTCTGCGCAGGAACGCCTGTACGCGTTCGTCCATGGAGGATCCCGGTTCCAGCATCTGCGTCTGGAGCATGGCCGCCCAATGGGCACTGACATCCCACGCATATTGGTTCAAGGAGTACAACACGACGTCAAGTTCCCGGCGATACAGATCACGCATGACCTGTTCACTCGATGAGTATGTGCCGATCTGGTACGCCGAAAGGAAGAGCACGGGAAGGAGTACCAGCAGCACAATCAAAAGCATCAGGCGCCGTGTTGCGCCCGGGGCACGGGGTGTGGCCATCGGAACGGGAACCGGGTTATGGAGATGGTAATGTACGTGGCAACAGTCTGAGATACAACCGGGAACATGTCAGCCTCCCCTTCGGTCAGCCTCCCCTTCCGCCCCCGGACGAAAGAGTCCTTTCCTTTGGAATTTTTCCGTATATTTTCCGATATCCTCCCAAGGAAACCCGTCATGCTCCCCGCTTCATACCGGAAATTCCTACGCCGCATTGCTGGAACCATCCCTCACAGCCGGATAATCACCGACCCTCTCCGCACACTTGTCTACGGCACGGATGCGAGTTTCTACAGGCTGATTCCCCGGGTCGTCCTCAAAGTGCAGACCGAGGAGGAGGTCATCGCCGTTCTCGGACACGCGCGCACACTCTTGCTGCCCGTGACGTTCCGGTGCGCCGGGACCAGCCTTTCCGGACAAGCGGTGTCCGATTCGATCCTCGTCCTCCTGGGCAAGGGATGGACGCGCTGGTCCATCAGCCCGGACGCTTCGCACATCCGGTTGCAGCCGGGTGTTGTCGGTGCCCACGCAAACATGTTTCTCGCACCTCACGGCCGGAAGATCGGACCCGACCCCGCCTCCATCAATGCCGCCATGATCGGCGGAATTGCGGCGAACAATGCCAGCGGCATGTGCTGTGGAACGGCGCAGAACAGTTACCGGACGCTTGCTGCCATGCGGATCATTTTCGCGGACGGGTCACTGCTCGACACCGGGGATCCGGAGAGCCGCCGCCAATTTGAAGAATCGCATTCAGCGTTGCTCGCAGCGGTCTCCGGCCTTGCTACGGCAGTGCGTGCCAACCCACGCCTCGGCGACCGCATACGCACCAAGTTCAAGATGAAGAACACCACGGGATACAGCCTGAACGCGCTCGTGGATTTTGAAGATCCGATCGACATCATTCAACACCTCATGATCGGATCAGAGGGAACGCTGGGCTTCATTGCCGAGATCACGTATGCCACCGTCCCCGAATACCCGCACAAAGCCAGCGCACTGATGCTCTTTCCGGATATCGTCGCCGCCTGTTCTGCAGTTGCGGTGCTGAAGAGCGCGCCGGTAGAGGCCGTGGAGCTGATGGACCGTGCATCTCTTCGCTCCGTCGAGGACAAAGCAGGCATGCCCCGGTACCTCAAGGAGCTTGGCGCCGATGTCGCCGCCCTGCTTGTCGAAACGCGGGCTCCCTCCGCTGCACAGCTGGCCGGCAACATCTCCGCCATTACCGCCGCGCTCGGAGGCAGAACAACCGTCAGACCTCTCTCGTTCACCGACGCGGTGGAGGAATATTCCGTCCTCTGGAACATCCGCAAAGGACTGTTTCCTTCGGTGGGAGCCATGCGGGAGTCGGGCACGACGGTGATCATTGAAGATGTGGCCTTCCCCGTGCCCCGGCTCGCGGAGGCAGCGCTTGACCTGCAGAGGATCTTCCGGAAGCACCGGTACGATGAAACGATCATTTTCGGACATGCCCTCGAAGGCAACCTGCACTTTGTGTTCACGCAGGAATTCTCCACGGAGGCCGAGGTGAACCGGTATCGCGCCTTCATGGACGACGTGACTTCGCTCGTGGTCAACAAATACGACGGCTCGCTCAAGGCGGAGCATGGCACAGGGCGCAACATGGCACCGTTTGTGGAGTTTGAATGGGGTCACGAAGCCTTTCTCCTGATGCAGGAAATCAAGAAGATCTTTGACCCCTTGCAGCTGCTGAATCCGGGCATTATTCTGAACGGCGACCGGCAGGCGCACATCAGGAACCTCAAACCGATGCCGGTGGCCCATCCGCTCATCGACAAATGCATCGAATGCGGTTTCTGTGAGGTGCAATGCCCGTCGCATGACCTCACCCTCACGCCAAGGCAGCGGATTGTCGCAGTCCGCGAGATGGCGCGCCTGCGCGAGACCGAAGACGATCCCGCCCGGCTTGCCTTCTTCCGCAAGAAGTTCCGCTATGAAGGTGACGAGACATGCGCCACGGACGGCCTCTGCGCACTCAGCTGTCCCGTGAGTATTGACACCGGAAAACTGGTGAAGGAACTGCGCCACCTGGGGACGAGTCCGACGGCGAACAGCGTTGCGGCGTTGCTTTCGGAGAACATGGATGGCGTCACAGCATGGATGCGGGGCGGTCTTGAGGCGGTGCACGTTGCGCATAAGGTGCTGGGGACTTCACTTATGCGCGGGCTCTCAAAGGGTTTGCGTGCACTTTCCGGCGGTGCGATCCCCCTCTGGAACGAATTCATGCCCCGTGGCGCCGATGCCGTGCCGCACAGCGGACGCAGCCAGGAAACCCGGCCAACGGTAGTCTACTTTCCGACCTGCATCAACCGCGCCATGGGTGTCGCAGACGGCGATGCCGATCAGCGCTCTCTTGTCACAGTGATCCACCTCCTTCTCGAACGCGCGGGCTTTACAGTAGTCTATCCAGAGAATTTGTCGAACCTCTGCTGCGGGATGGCATTCGCAAGTAAAGGATACAAAGAACAGGGCGATCGGAAAGCACTGGAACTGGAAGAGGCATTGCTGAAAGCCTCGGAGAACGGCAGGTTCCCCGTGCTCGTCGACATGAGTCCGTGCCTCTTCCGGATGAAGGAGACCTTTGCTCCGGGCCTTTTCCTCTACGAACCCGTGAAATTTGTGCTTGAGCACATTGTGCCGCGCCTTACACTCAAGCGAGTGCCCGAAACAGTGGCCATCCACACAACATGCAGCGCGGAGAAAATGGGGCTCGCGGGCGATTTCAAGACGCTGGCCGGGATGTGTGCGGAGAAGGTTGTGGTACCGCACGGCGTAGGGTGCTGCGGCTGGGCGGGAGACCGGGGATTCACTTACCCGGAATTGAATGCCTCAGCACTCGCTTCCCTTCGAGGGTCTCTCCCGGCAGAGTGCACAGCGGGATATTCGACCAGCCGCACGTGTGAGATCGGTTTGTCGCTCCACAGCGGTAAGCACTATCAATCGATCCTCTACATCGTTGAGAGGGCTACGCGGTGAAAAGCTACGCGCTGACATCTTCAGCTTGACAAACTCATCCATATTGACTACTATTGCTCCATCCGCAGTGGTGCGCACACTGCCTCACCCGCCCGTTCATCGCGCACCTCGTTCCTCCTGATTTGCCGCGTTCCCGCATTTCGGACCCCCGCGCCCTGACATACCATTCACTATTCATCAAAGGGAGCGGAGACATGAAAAAGCAACTCTACACGGCAATCATACTCGCCGCTGTCGCACTCACACCCGGCAACGTGCGGGCACAACCATGGCACTATAATTTCGGATCGTCGACGGGCATTTTTGCGACTCCTTCCGGCAGCGATTCAACCGTATTTCTGCCCCCCGCCGAACCGGATGGCGGAAAACCACGGGTGAGAATCGGCACAACAGGCGGCAGCTTCAATCTGGAAGATCAGCTCATAGCGTTCGGATCCAACTCGTATTTTCGTGGAGTGGCGCCGACCAGCACATCCGTCAACAAGTTCTCGATCTACAACTACGCCGCCGGCCAGGCGTTTACTCTGCGATTCCGGCTACGCCTGGGGGCATCCGACGGTTCCGCATCAGCCTCATCGGGGACCTGGTCCTTGTTCATCGGCGATGGTCCGAACTACAGCGATAACAGCAGCTTCTCCGGCAGTCAGGTGTTCACCGGTCTACGATGGCAATTCGGCACCGAGGGAGCAATCACCATGCAGTATCGCAACGCGGGGGCATGGTCCACTGCCGGACTAACTGGAGCTTCTATCGTCCAGGGTCAGAACTTCGTGGTCGAGGTCTACGGCAACAACGGGATGGCGGCGCTACCTTATAGTCTCGAAGGTGGACAGGCTGTTGCCCCGCAGTCGTTCGATCTCTGGATCGACGGCGTGCTCGTCGGGGACGATCTTCCAAAGGGGTTGCTCGCTGACGCCTCGACAATCGACTCCTGGATGTTCTACGGTGAATCAAGCACGGGAAATGTCGCAAATATTTTTCTCGATGATATCGTGTACACAAACGGAATTGCCGAGACGCGCTTGCCTGTCAGTCTTGCGTCGTTATTCGCCTGTGCCGTTGACGCCAACACGGTCACGCTTTCATGGCGCACGCTTTCGGAGGTGGCGAATTACGGTTTCGAAGTGGAAAAATCAACCGACGGGATATTTTTCGCGGTCATTCCCGGGAGCTTCATTCCCGGGCACGGCACGACCAACACCCCATTCGACTACGCCTTCACCGATCACCAGGCGGAGCCGGGAGTTCGGTTCTACCGACTGCGCCAGCTGGACCTCGACGGCACAGTCCACATAAGCGATCCCGTGAGAGTAGAGGTTCTGACAGGCACTCCTGAAGCCGCGTCCGGAGGCTTCATGCTCGGCCAGAATTACCCTAATCCTTTCAATCCGAGCACGACGATAGGTTACAGCCTGCCGGCTGCAGGCAATGGGCACGAGGCTACGGGCAATAGGCACGAGGCGACAGGCACGTGGCGGGTACGGGTCGGCGTGTACGACATCCTGGGCCGGGAGGTGGCAGTACTGGTCAATGGAACAATATCGCCGGGCACACACGCGGTGAGCTTCAATGCGTCAGGTCTCGCGGGGGGTGTCTATTTCTATCGTCTGACGACAATGAGCGTGAATGGAGGCGCTGCACATTCCGATGTGAAACGGATGGTGTTGTCGAAGTAAGGCTTCGAACGGCAACCGCCCCATGAGGTTTCCGCATCTCACGGGGCGGTCGAATGAAGAGCGTACAGACGCCGCCGGCAATCTATGCCAGGAATTCCAGTACCACACGTCGGAACTCATCCGGAGCATCCGCATGAACCCAGTGTCCGGCCGTAGGAATCCCGAAAAACTCCGCGTTGGGGAAAAGCTCCAGAATTGCTGGATGGTCAGCCTCAGTGAGAAAGTCCGATCGCCCCCCCGAAACAAAGAGTGCCGGACCTGGGAACCGGCCACCGGATGTCAGGGGACCGATCAACGCACCATAGTTGCGGGTAATGGAATCGAGATCCATTTTCCACGTGTAGCTCCCATCTTCCTGCCGTTTCAGATTGGTCGCCAGGAATTGGCGTACCGTTGGATCTACGATCGCCGGCGCGATGGTGGTATCCACATCTTCGCGCGACCGGACAGTGGTGAGGTCAACGCTCCACAGAGCATCAAGAATAGCGTCATGGCGGGGAGGATCACCCTGCGGGCGGATGTCCACCACGATGAGCTTCCGCACTTCATGAGGATAGCTCAACGCGAATTGCATCGCTGTTTTCCCGCCCATCGAGTGACCGAGGAGATGGACGGGCGCGAGATGATGCCTGCCGATGAATTCCCGGAGATCATCGGCCATGACCGTATAGTTCATTGATGCGGCGTGCGGTGACGCGCCATGGTTCCGCTGGTCAACCGTGAACACCTGGAAGTGCTTCCCGAGGAATGCCGCATGGGAATGCCAATTGTTGAGGGAGCCGAAGAGTCCATGAAGGATCACCAGAGGGGAACCGGCACCATAGGTGCGATAGTGCAGCTCGAGCGGTTCCAACGTCACTCTCCCCGCGCGCACTTCTCCACCGCCCGCCACACCCTGAAGACATTTCCCGAACACACCTTTTCGATCTGTTCCCGGGTGTACCCCATCTTCAGGAGCTCCGCGATGAGGTTTGGATAGCCGGAGACGTCCTTCAGGCCGGTCGGCAGGTCGTCTCCCAGGCCGTCAAAATCCGAACCGATGCCCACGTGATCGATGCCGACAAGACGGGCCACATAGTCGATGTGCTCCGCCACATTTTTCACATCCGCATAGCGCCGCGGCGTTCCCTTGGATGTGCTGTCATTAACTGTTCGCAAGCTGTCGACGAGGAACATTGAACCGAAATTGATGTCGATGACCCCACCGTTGGCAGCGAGAGCACGGAGGAGGTCGTCGCTCATATTCCGTTCGAAGCCCGGTGTGAAATAGCGGCACGCTGAATGGGTGGCAAGTACCGGCGCGCGGGAGAGCCGGAGCACATCAAATGCCGCGCTGTCCGAAAGATGGGAAATATCGATCATCATCCCGACGCGGTTCATTTCGGCGACGAGACGTTTGCCGAACGGGCTGAGTCCGTTCCAGGGGCGCGTTGTGTCCCACGAAGCGTCGCCGATGTGATTTGCGTGGACATGGGTCAGCGTGATATACCGGACGCCCCGATCATGGAACAGCTGCACATTGCTCAGGTCCCCCTCAAGCGGCGCACCGTTCTCGATACCCAGGGCGATCGCCACCTGTCCGCGTTTCCGGGCCGGGGCGATTTCACCGGCAGTGCGCACCAGGGCAAAGCGATCCGGTCGCCGGGCTACGAGCTGCTCGATACCCGCGATGGATTTCTCCGCGAATTCCTTCGCGCCTCCGTTGGTTTCGTAGGAATGCGGGACGTACACTGCAAAGAAGGCACAGTCCAATCCGCCTTCCATGGCGCGGGGATAATCGAAACAAGTGGTGTCCGTCCGTTCCGCCACATCCACCGACCGCCCGAGCAGGCGGTACGGAACATCAAGATGCGTATCCACAATGACGAGCTCGTGCGCCAGGCGTTCAGCCTCATCATGCACTGCACGATCGTTCGTCATCCTGACCTCTCCGCAACCACTGCAGGAGAGTGCTCCAATCACGACGCACCAGCCCGCGATGGGCATCCATTTCGGCATACGCATCATGCACTCCCTCCTTGCATCCCCCCTGTCATTGCAGCATCCAGGACCAGTTGATTCGCCAGTCCGTTTTCACCCGGACTCTCGAGTTCGCTGCCTTCCAGTACCGCCCTGGTAAAATGCCGCACTTCTTCGGTCACGAGATTAGGGATTGAAAACGTCTTGGCGATGGTCTCCGGATGCGCATCGGTCCCGAGCGTCATCGTCATGACAGTGTCATGACCGCCGGAGCTGAAATCCCCCACCCTGATCAACCCTTGTGTTCCGATGATTTCCAGCTGTTTATCGCGCATGGAGGAGGAATAGGAACAGAACACCGTCCCGATCGTGCCGCGTGAGAATTTGAGCCCGATCAATGCGCTCTCTTCGGTCTCCTCCGGTGTCGGGGAGGGCGAGAGGACACTGCGGACGGACACGACGTCGTCTTCAAGAAGGAACCGGAGAGTATCTAGACAATGGACCCCGATATCGAACACCGGTCCCCCACCCGCAATCGCCCGCTTATGCAGCCATCCGCGACGGCTCTTGCGCCCGTCATACACAAAATCAGCACGGGCATACGCGATAGAACCGAGGACGCCCGAACGAATGAGGTTGCGGATGTGCCGGATCAGGGGAGAGAAGCGTACCAGATGGCCCACCATGAGACGCACACCAGCGATCCGGCATGCCTCGATCATCTGTCCCGCCTCTCGCACGTTGAGCGCCATCGGTTTTTCCACCAGGACGTGTTTGCCTGCCTTCGCGGCGGTGAGGGTTTCCGGGCAGTGAGCAGCATTTGCAGAGACGATGAATACGGCGTCCACATCAGGGTGGGCCACAAGCTCTTCCGCCGAGGAAAACGACAGCCGGACGCCGTGCGTCCGTGCTTTTGCCGCAGCCTCGGCGGGGGATCGTTTCTGCAGGGCAACCACCTCGACATTGTCCGCAGCGCGCATCGCGGGAAGCACGGCACGCTCCGCAAATTCGCCGAAGCCTATGATGCCAAAGCGCAGTCTGCGCGAAGAAGTCATTGCGACCTCCGCCATCCATACATGATCAACGCAACGGTTGCCACGGCTCCTATGCCGGCGAAGTAGTACCAGATGTAATGCGCATGATCGTAGGCATGGACCATCTGTTCCGGCGTCAATGTCCGGGGATCAGGACAGTATGCGTTGAGAAGGTAGCCGGAGACGGCAAAGCCGATGATGGCGGCGAAGAACGTATGAAGATGCGCAAAACCCAGGTACAACCCCTCCTGTCCGCGCGGCGCCTGCTTCGAAAAGAACTCCAGGTACCGTGGCGATATGAAACACTCCGCAAGCCCCTGCACCGTGATACCGATGACGAGCATCACCGTGATGGGATGCGCCTTGATGAAGCCCGCAATCACCATCTCTTCCCCGCTCCACCCCTCAATCACTCCCCCCATCGACATGCAGAGGGCTGAGAGCGGCATGAGCGCCATACCGACAATCATCGACGTCAGGGCGCTGGTCTTCTTCATCAGATGTGTCACCAGCATAACTGTTGTGACAACGACGAATGGATTGACGTTGGCAATCCATTCCGGGGCAGCTGTCGGCCCGACAGTGCGGAGCACGTACTTCGGCATCGTGGCGTACATCTGCTGCTGGATCACCCAGAACCCCGTGACAATCAGGATAAGCACAAGCAGGCGACCATTGGTGACCACGTCACGGAACCCGATCCACACCTCGCGGAGCGTCTTCGTACGGTCGGTAGCGTCGACCTGTTTGTAGAAGATCGCAACGGCGATGAGCGCCACAAACGTTAATCCTGCCGCATACAGGTTGATCGTTTCCAGGCCCATGTAGATCCGGAGGGGATAGGCAATGGCTTTGCCGGAAAATGCCCCGATATTCACCATCCCGTAGAAAATGGAATACGCACGGGCACGGGAGTGCTCATCGGTTGTTTTGGCGACCGTTCCCGTGATGATTGATTTGATGAACGACCCGCCGATCATTGTGACAACGAGGGCGGGTATGACCGTCTCCTTGTAGGGGAACAATCCAAGCGTGGAGTAACCTATCGTCAGCAGGGAAAACGCCACCAGCATTGCACGGCGGAAACCCATGGTATCCGCGAGGGCACCGCTGAAAGGGGGGAGCAGATAGAGGCCTCCCGCAAAAAGTCCGCCGATCCAGGCCGCATTGATGTCGCTGAAACCCACGACATTGGTGAGATAGAGCGTCAACGCAACGAACATCCCGTAGTATGCCGCCCGCTCCAGCAACTCGACGATGTTGGCGGTCCAGAACGCGCGCGGGAAATGCCATGAGTGCGCAGAAGCCAAGGAGGTCCTCATGAATCACACGATGATGATATGCAAACGGGGCGGCAAGAAAGATCGCCGCCCCGTACAGGATCAGGGTGTCCGATACGCTGCTACTCTTTTCCCCTCGCACGAAGGTGCCGGTCGACCATGAGCAATGCCGGGCCGGACTCGCCGGACATTTTCAGCAGCTCGACGATTTCCGAGGCGTTCTTCTCCTCCTCGACTTGCTCTTTGATGAACCACTGGAGCTCGATCTGCGATGCAACATCTTGCTCTTTTGTGGAAGCTTTATACAGGTCGTTGATCAGCGCCGTTACTTTTTGTTCATGTGCGTAGACCTGCTGGAAGATTCCCAGGAGATTCGAAAACTTTGTGACGGGCTTTTCAATCGCCTGCAGGGTGACGCGGCCGCCCCGTTCGTAGACGTACTTGAACAGCTTCATTGCGTGCGAGAGTTCTTCCTGCCATTGCGCCTGGAGCCAATGCGCCGCGCCCGGAAGATTCACCGCCTCACAATGGGCGGACATGGAAAGATAAAGATACGCAGACTCGATCTCGTTGCGAATCTGCTCGTTGAACGCATCCTGTAGGGTTTTACTGAGCATGGGTGCTGTCCTTTTGACTGGTTATGGAAGTGTTTAAAGCTACCAACTGCGGCACCTAAAGTCAATGAAATCATCAACATTCTCGGGTTTGCACCATCGCCCCGACGTGCGTATCTTAAACCATTCCATGCGATGGTCATTTATCATATTCATTGCCGGCCTGCAGTGGGGACTTGCCCAGAGTCCCCCCGAAACCCTTTCGGCCGTGCAGACAGACGGATGTGCGGCCAAACTGCGCGGTCGCACGCCAACGCACCAGGCCTCCGCCGCAGATTTGTCGGTGGATGCTCTCTACTACCGCCTCGATCTCCGCCTGGACATCCCCCCGGCAATCCTCCGGGGCGACGTCACGGTTCGTGTACGCGTGGTGGCCGACAGCGCCTCGGCCCTGCTTCTCGATCTCTCGGAGAGCATGACCGTCGACGCAGTGCGGTCGAATGGTCAACTCCTGTCCATCACCCGGCATCCACAAAGCTTCCTGATCCAACTCCCGCGGTTCTTTTCCAGAGGGGAAGTCATCACTGTGGAAATCGCTTACCACGGCACGCCCGATCCCACCGGGTTCGGAAGCTTTGTCTTCGGATCACTCCCCGGCGGCCCCTGGATCTGGTCGCTGAGCGAACCCTATGGAGCCCGGGATTGGTGGCCCTGCAGGGACCATCCCCTTGACAAGGCGGACTCTGTGGATATTCTGGTCACCTGTCCGTCAGGGCTGCGGGTCGGTTCGAACGGCAAACTGATGGAGGTGCGCGAGAACGGTGACGGCACTGCCACACATTTCTGGGCAGAACGCTATCCGATCGCAACCTATCTTGTGTCGATTGCCGTCTGCAACTATGCGGCGTTCTCGAATTGGTTTTTCTACGCTCCTTCGGACTCCATGGAGATCCTCAATTACGTGCTCCCCGAGCACCTTTCCCTCGCCCGTGAACAGCTCCCCAAAACTGTCGATATGTTGCGCGTGTTTTCCACACTCTTCGGACCCTATCCGTTTTTGAAGGAAAAATACGGGCATAGTGAGTTCGGCCGCGGGGGCGCAATGGAGCATCAGACCATGACCTCCACGACAACATTCGATGAGGATGTCGTCGCGCACGAGCTTGCACATCAGTGGTTCGGCGACCTCATCACCTGTGCGACCTGGCAGGACCTCTGGCTCAATGAGGGGTTCGCCACCTACTCTGAGTCGCTCTATCGCGAAGCCCGCTACGGGTCTTCCGAGTACCGGCGGCTCATCGGCGATCGCATGGCGAGCGCAAAGAACGCAAAGGGATCGCTGTTCAAAACAGATACTTCCTCCGTGTCCGCCCTGTTTGCCGTGACAGGCGTGTATGCCAAAGGCGCCTCCGTGTTGCATATGCTCCGGCATGTCGTCGGCGATTCCGGGTTCTTCCGCATCCTCAAGGCCTATGTCGCCGACACACGCTTCCGGTATGGCACAGCCTCCACTGCAGATTTCCAGAGTGTATGCGAATCGGTTGCCGGAAGATCCCTCGGATGGTTCTTCGGACAATGGGTCTACGGTGAATCTTTTCCGCGGTATACGCTGCGGTGGTCCGCAACCGGCTCCAGCGATAGCAGTCTCGTGACGGCCACGATACGTCAGACACCGTTGGCTTCATCCCCCGCATATTTTCAAATGCCGGTTGACATCCGGTTCAGCGGCACCGGCAGTGACACGACAGTTACCGTATTCAACTCGAACGCCGAGGAGACGTTTGAATTTCGCCTTCCCTTCAAGCCCACCCGGGCTGATCTCGATCCGGACAACTGGATACTGCGAGAAGTTCTCGACCCCGAACCTCTCCTTCCGCTGACTGCCCAGCTTGACCAGAACTATCCCAATCCTTTCAACGCGGGGACTACCATTACTGTCCGTCTTCCCGGCAGGACGCATGCCGCCGTGCGCATCTATGATCTCCTCGGCCGACGGATCGCCACCCTTTCCGAGGGGACACAAGAACCGGGAACCCATCCTTTGTATTGGAAGGGCACCGACGAGACAGGGCGCCACATGGCGAGCGGATCCTATTATGTGCGCCTGGAGACAACCGAAACCACCATTGCACGTCGACTACTACTTCTCCGTTGAGCCACTATGACATCCTCACGCGGGACCGCATTCATTACAGGTGCCTCATCCGGCATCGGGAAGGCCTTCGCCCAGCGGCTGGCGCGCGACGGCTATGATCTCATTCTTCATGGCCGTCGCGAGCCGCAACTCAAGGCCCTGTGCGAAGACCTGCGGACACGCTACGGGGGAAACATCGAGTATGTCATCGCCGAGCTTTCCCATCCCGCGGAATTGCGGCAGCTGGAAGACCGGCTGCGTGCCATCCCAGATCTCATGCTGCTCGTGAACAATGCCGGGTTTGGAACGAAGCATACATTCGAAGATGAGGAAGTCGGCGTGCTGGACGCAATGATCCAGACGCACATTACTGCGCCTGTCAGGCTGATACACGCCGCGCTCCCCCGCATGCTGGAACGCCGCAAAGGCGCGATCATTAATGTCTCGTCCGTGGCGGGTTTCCTGAACTCGCCGGGAAGCGTGTACACCGGCACCAAGGCCGCGTTGACAAACTTCTCAGAGTCGCTGGATCTTCAGACGCGCAGCAGGGGCGTACGGGTCCAGGCCCTGTGTCCGGGCTTTACGCGTTCGGAGTTTCACGAGCGGATGGGAGTGGAGATTTCGGAAGAGTTCTTCAAACACTTCATGAACGCGGAAGAGGTCGTGGACGCATCATTGAAGGCTCTGAAGCGGGGTCAGGTGGTGTGCATCCCCGGGCTCCGGTACAAATTCGCTGCAGCGGTCCCGCGGTTTCTGCCGAGAAAGGTGATGTACGGGTTGACGTACGTGTACAGAAGGCTCAAAGGACAGAGGCAAGGGGTGTAGGAACCAATTGACAATTGTGGACCCACAATCCACAATTGTCAATTGAAAGAAAGGCATGACTCCCTTCATGCCTTCCCTCTGTTCGTTCGAAGAAGCAACCTCCATACGGGACGTGCGCCCATCATTTCGCCGGCTTGGCGAACAGTGTGTCGCCCACCCCCGCGTTCACCTCGCACTTGTCCAGCGTAAACGTGATGACCTGCCCCATCACGCTCTGCTCCATCTTTGTGGGCATCTGGACTCCGCCGAAGGTTTTGTAATCGAGGAGGTCCGTGGACTGTTCCATCGGACCGCGCGGCGTTGTGCTGACTGACACTTCGCGAAGCTTCAGAAAGTCCTTCGCATCGAAATAGTGCCGCAATGTCGGACCGGAGGCACCCGTGAATGTCACTTCATAGGCCTCCCTGCCTTTGATCTCCTTCACTCCGGTGACTTCGGCGGCGAACCCGAGAGACTTGTATGCCGAGTAGAAGTCCATTACTGCGTCGGGCTTCTTGGCTTCCGTCTGCTCGGGCGTCAGGTCCTTGATCCCCTGCGGTGTCCCGGTCCACCCCGACTTCCCGTCAAAGCCGGCGCGCTGGACCATCCCCATCATGTTCATTTCCTCATAGAGCTTGTCCGGGGCCTTCTGGACCGTTTTCACCTTCATCTCCATGCCCTGGATCTTGCCGCTCATCTCCAGTGTCTTGTCCTTGATCGCCGCATAGGCCTCTTTGCCGCCCACGCGGCTGACATACTTTGCGAAGATCTCATCAGGTGTCAACGTGATCGACCCGGCCGGTCTCTCCACCACCTTCTTCCCTTCTTCGTCATACATCGTGACCGCGCCGAACTTTCCCACCTTGTCACGGACATCCTTCGCAGCCCCGACCACCGCGACAAGCATATGATCGGGATCCAGGTACTGCCGGGCGACACGCCGGACATCCTGGGTGGTGACTGCAGCAAGGCGTTTGAGATAGGTCTTGAAGTGGTCCCGCGGAAGCCCGAAGCGTTCCACATCAATGGCGTAGGACGCGACCGTGTTCGGTGACTCGAGACTTGCGACAAAGGCCCCGCTGAGTGCATTTTTTGCACGTTCGAGCTCGGCAGCGTCTACATCTTCATCACGGATGCGCTTGAGTTCATAGAAGATTTCGTTGAGTGCGCTGTCCGTGACGCTGTTCCGCACCGAAGTGGACGCGGTGAATGCTCCGATGAGTTCGTCCGGGCCCAGGGCACTGTACGCGCCATACGTGTACGAATGTCTCTCCCGCAGATTCATGAAGAGGCGGGCGGTACCGCCTCCCAGAACGCGGTTCATCACCGTGACCGGCATGACATCCGGCGATGTCCGGAGGAGTTTCACTCCCTGGGCAACGCGGATGACGGATTGCACGGAACCCGGACGATCGACCAGAGCAACCTGGAGTGACGGAAGCGGCCGCACTTCCGGATACGTCGTCACCGGCAACGTCCCCTTCTTCCAGCTCCCGAAGTACTTCTTGACGAGCTTGAGTGCGGTGTTTTTCTCGACATCACCCACGACAGCGAGAATAACCCGGTTTGGCTTGAAGTAGGCATTATACAAGTCGAGGCACTTTCCCCGCGTGATCTTGCCAACGGTCTCCTCGGTCTGGATCTCACCGTACGGATGAGCATCGCCATACAATACTCTCTTCCGAACGACATCCACGACGGCATCAGGTTCTGACTTGCGTGCCTTGAGACCCGATTGTGTCTGCATCACGACCCGCTCCAGCTCACTCTGCGGAAATGTGGGATGGAGCGTGATATCCGCAAGCAGTTCCAGCAATTTTTCCGTGTGACGGGAGAGGCCGGAGGCAAAGAGCGCCGTGCCGCCCACGCCGAGTGATCCGCCGATCTGATCGATCTGCTCATCGATCTGATCCTTTGTGCGCCCGGCGGTCCCGCATTTCATGACTTCACCCATCACGTCCACAACGCCGGCAACCTCGCCCTCGAAGATCGGTTTCCTGTCAATCAGCAGTCTGATAGCCACCGTGGGCAGTTCGGTGTTGCGGACGACGATCACACGCATCCCGTTAGCCGTGGTCACCAGGTCGTAATCGGGGAACGACACCGCGGGGGGCGGTCCCGGAGGCGGCATCTTGCTCCGGTCCAGCTGTGCCTCTGTATGCTGCGCCAGCAACAGCGCGCAGCCGACGAGTACCATCAATGTCCGTTTCATGGTCGTGGCTCCTTTCTGTTACTGGTTTTCTGTTTTAGGGACGTAGTACAACACCGTGCGGTTTTCGTTTTTCAGATACTGCCGCGCGACACGCCGCAGGTCCTCGCGGGTGACTTCCTTGTACTTCGCAATTTCGGTGTTGATGAGGTTCGCGTCGCCAAGAAAGAGGTGATAGTCCGCAAGCTGCATCGCTTTCCCCTGGACGGTCGAATTCTTCCGAATGAAACCGGTCTCGCGTTGATTTCTGATCTTGGTGAATTCGACATCGGTGATGAGATCCTTCTGCAGGCGTTCGATTTCCTCCTGCATGACTTTCTCCACCTGTGCGGGCGTCTTGCCGAAACCCGCGATGGCGAGTGCAATGAAGAGACTGGGATCTTCCAGAGGAAGCGGGATGCTCTCCACCGCGACCGCAAGTTTCTCCTTGTCTACCAGACGTTTCGTCAAACGGGAGCTTTCGCCGTCGGACAAGAGTGTCGTCAGCATGCTCAGGGCGTAGTAATCCTTAGTCCCCTGTGCCGGCATGTGGTACGCCATGATGACCGCCGGAAGCTGGATATTGTCGGGGACGCTGTCGCGCACTTCCGCCGACTGAGGAGGTTCGACCTCGGTGGGCCGGAAGATCTCACCGGCACCCCGGGGAATCTCACCGTAGTACTTCAGGATGAGCGCTCTCGTCTTCACAACATCGATATCCCCTGCGATCGCAAGACAGGCATTGTTCGGCACATAGAAACTCTTGTAGAACTTCTGGAATTCGTCGATCGATGCGCGATCAATATACTGCGCCGATCCGACCGGTGTCCAGCGGTACGGATGCACCTTGAATGCGTGAGACATCGTTTTCTCAAGTATGGAACCGTACGGTCTGTTCTCCAGAATCTGCTTCCGCTCTTCCTTGACAACTCCACGCTGGGTCTCGACGCCCACCGAATCGATCTTCAGCTGAAGCATTCGCTCCGATTCCAGCCACATCGCGAGCTCGAGCTGGTTCGACGGAAGTGAAATGTAGTATTCGGTCTTGTCGAAACTTGTGCCGGCATTCAGGTTGCCTCCGGCATTCTGGACAATTTTCTGGAATTCTCCTCGGGGAATATTCGGAGACCCTTCAAACATGAGGTGTTCGAAGAAATGAGCGAACCCGGTGCGGTCCGGTTGTTCGTTCTTTGACCCGACGTGGTACGCAACCACCTGCGACACAATCGGGGCGGAATGATCTTCGTGCAGAATCACATGCAGACCATTCGGGAGTGTGTACTCCTCAAACTTGATGTTGACCTGCGCCGTTGCGAGCAGCGGCACGACGGTGAGAAACAACAGGAGCCGCAAGCGTTTCACGGTCTTGTCCTTGTATTGTGGTAGAAGATTCAGAGTCCGGAGAATAGGGTGTGATGCCAGGTAATGCACTGTCGGAACTTCCTCATGTCATGGGTCGAGATCAGGATTCTGCCTCACCTCAACGGTGTCCGTCCGCGACACAATTGTCCGCGTTGTCACGGTTGTCAACTCGCGCCGCAATGTCACCGGAGCCGCCAGGTCCGGATAGGTGACCACAATGCCTTCGATAACCTTCTGCCCGGGTTTCATCGTGAGCGTCACGGGAACCTCGAGGATGCTGTCCGGAAACGCGTACCATGTCAGGGTCCTGGCTTTTTCCGATTTCAGCCTCCCGGTCCGGCGCGCGCCGGTCGACCACCGGGAGTGCAGATCGAAGGGCTGGTCTGACCTGTACTTGACCTCAACCAATAACGGTCGGCGGGTGCCGACAAGTTCCACCGTGCGTAAAACAGACTGCGAGGAGTCATGCAGGGAAGTGTCCGGCCGAATCTCCTGATGGGACGAGACGGCCAGCCATTCGACTCGTGACGGCTTCTCCAGGCGCGGACTGAACACGTTGAGCTCTCCTTCGAGGACCGAATCGCGGCCCGCAATGCCTACGTGAAGGCCGTCCAGAAATTCAGCGCCCCTGATGTGCAGCACACTCGAATCACTGCCGATCTCGTAGCGTTGTTCCGCCCTCACTGACCGTTCCCACCGGGCATCATACACAGGACGATTCAGAAGGACGACGGCAAGAATCACGATCGCGGACAGGAGAACAACAAGCACCGCCTTCTTCCTGAATTGCTTCAAGAAGGAGAAGTCGTGGCCTGCACTCATAGAGACGGCCGCGAAGCCGAAAACAAAGGGAAGCGACAGGACCATGAACACCAAGGCATATCCCACGTCCACCAAACCCACTTTCCACCAACCGTCAAAGACCGACTCCGCCATAGCCCGCTGGAACAACCCGAGGTATTCCAGAAACACCATATGGAGCGGGAGGTAGCACGCCGCAAGCGCCATCGCACCTTTGACCACAGGGTGACGCACGAGAACCGCGAGCGAAAAGAAGAGAAGTACCGACCCGGCATAGAGGGCTATTTCAGGATTGGCGAACATCAGCACGACGAGCGCGGCAATCAGAAGGACAAACACACGGAAGAAATACGGATAGGGATCTGTACTGATGCGCAGGCGACGGAGCATCTGCACTGCAAGCCAGAAACCCAGGGCACCACACAACAGCGCCAGGGCGACGTAGCCGCCGAAGTTGTTGACCCAGGGGAAACGATATCCCCGGACAGCCCCGAGGAGGGTCTCAGGGAACCAGATGCATGCCTGTACAATGAGCGCGGCAAGAACAAGCTTTGCGGCGGACCAGCGGGGCTGAGTGGATTTGTCACGGATCCTGTTGCGCCGCAACTTGGCAAAGGCGACGACAGCGATGACGATCGTCAACGCGTGTACCACCCAGAGCATCCAGTGATCCACGAACAGCAGGCTGTTGCCTATCTGGAGTAGATAGTACGCATCCGTGCCGCGTGAGGGCGTGCCGCCATCGAACCGCTCGACGAGCCGCTGCACAAGCAACCCCGAGCGCGCCAGGCCGTTGGAATCGAATACCGCGAGGTTGTCGAGAGGAGAATGGATCGGGTACGACACGTCGGAGGTGAAATCGATGGCGGGAATCCCTTTTTCAATAAAGGGAATGTGATCCGAACCGCCCCCCCCCGGTGTAGAATAATTAAGTGTCGCGCTATGCGTGAGGTACCGGAGATTCTTGAACCCGAGCTCGTTATAGTACACATCAAATGCGGCTTCGGGAAGCCAGCGTGGAGCACTGACCTGGAACGTTGCGTCGGGATCCATCTCAAGGTAGCTCGCCCCGTCAGCCATATCGATCTGGATCATGAGTGCGACGCTGTCGATATGCGGGAACTCCTTCACGAAGTGGGTCGATCCCCGGAGTCCCTCCTCTTCCCCGCCGAAGCAGCAGAAGACGAGTGTGGCAAGACGGTCGCGGGGTGCGAGCACGCGGGCCAACTCCATGACGCAGGCCGCGCCTGAGCCGTCGTCATTGGCGCCGGGTACGTCAGGGCCGGACGTGTCGATGTGCCCGCCGATCACGATCATGCGCCCGGTTCTCCCGCGGGCGATGCCGACGGCTATGCCGCTCCTGGTGTTGATCCCTTCAGCGACGTTTATAGGAAGGATGAAAGTCGTGTCGCAACCGTACTCTCTGAACTTCGATGCAGCGAACGCGAGCGCCCGTTGTTCGGCGGGCGAGCCCATGGGCCGCGGGCCGATGTCGCGGACAAGTGTCTGCAACAAGGCGTAGGCACCGGGGCTGGAGAAATCGTTGTTGGGCAAGGCCTGACCCCGGCACGGCAGAATTGCCGCACCGAGAAGCGTGAGGATCCCGGCCAGGAGCAGCCGCCGCGGAATCCGCTGGTTGAGGCTGCGGGAGGCTATCAGCTTTTCCAAGGAACCTCGGGTATGCCGGAGGTATGATTGGCAAACCGGGCAAGCACGAAGAGGAAATCGGAGAGGCGGTTCAGGTAGATGATGGCATCGTTGCCGATGTCATCGCTGCGTGCGAGGCGGACAACATGGCGTTCCGCCCTACGGCACACGGTGCGCGCGAAATGCAGACGGGCGGCGACGGGAGAGCCCCCGGGAAGGATGAAATTCTGGAGGGGCTGTAGAACCGACTCCAGGGCATCGATCTCGCGCTCAAGTGCTTCTCCATCGGAAGATGTGATGCGCCGGAGATTCTTCGCATCGACCGACCGGGGCGTGGCCAGATCCGCACCCAGAACAAACAGCTGCTGTTGAATGCCGGCCAGAAGCCGGTCAATATCTCCCTGCGCGTTATCGGCACGGACAATCCCCAGCACGGAGTTCAACTCGTCCACGGTACCATAGGCTTCAATCCTGAAGGCATCCTTGGGCACTCGCTGACCGCCGAACAGCGAGGTATCGCCTCTGTCTCCGGTGCGTGTGTAGATTTTCATGGCTCGAATGTAACCAAAACCTGTATAAGAACCAACGGCCGCCCGTAGGCGGCCGTTGGTATCTTCTCAAGCCCATCGGAAATACTTACATGCCGCCCAGTCCGCCGAACGCGGTCAGCCCGAGCATGCCGAACATAATCACCGAAAGTATGGCGCCAAGGATCATGTAGACGACGATGAGTATGACCGCAGTCACCACCAGATAGATCACGATCTTGTCCTGCGGGGTCTTCATCGTGTGGGGAAGGCCGAGATACATCAGGTAGAGGCCGTACAGCGCAGCGAGGCTTGCGATGATACCCAGCGCCGGGACGATATTCAGAATGCCGGCGACCCAGGCGGGTGTGTAGGAATAGGCCACCAGTTGCATCGCCCTGCCGAAATTCTTCTGTGATCCGAAGTTCGGCGCGAGGAGGTCCACCACGAATGCGGTCACATACACTCCAACCACGGTGGAAACAAAGGAGATGACACCGAACGCGATTCCCCAGGTGAACGAGTGCATGAAGCCCTGTCCGACCAGACCGTAGCCGATGAGACTGGCCACAGCCGGAATGAGGGCCAGCGGGATGACGTAGCCGGTCATAATCGCCATGGCGTTCGGCTCTTCCGCTGCAATTACCGGCCATTCGGTTTTCGGCGTCATAATGATGTTCTTTGCGCGTTCAAAAAGATTCATGGCACCTCCTGGTATGATGTTATAGTACAGAGGCTTGATAAGATAGTAGGTTGGTCAGGCTGGCTAGCTCACGATCAAGCCAATATAGTACATCGGGAATGATTACGCAACAAGAAAGGAGGATATGTCGATGCAGGATAGGTCGATGCAGCAGAATGCCCAAATGCCCACGCACATGCTCGAATCACGACATCCTTGTCGTCGAGGTGCGGGGGCAATGGGGAGTGTACCACCTGTCACTCCTATTGTCGGCTGAGCGACGGTAAACTTTAGCGAGCTTCCCGAAAATATTCGGCGAATATTCGTGAGAATTGGCTGATTGATTGCCGCGGGATTCTGACCGGGGCATCACGCAGACAGGTGGGAAACAAGGATCCGGATGGCGATTGCGATCAGGACAGCGCCGCCGATGGCTTCCGCCGTCCTCCCGAACCGGACATGAAGGCGGTTTCCCAGGACAACTGCGAAAACGCAGACAGAACCCGTGATGAACCCGATGGCAGCGCTCGGCCACCAGATGTCGACGCCGAGGAAGGCAAGGGTAAGGCCGACGGCAAGGGCGTCAATGCTCGTCGCCACAGAAAGCGCTATCAGCCTCACCCCCCGTGACGGGTCTCTCCGGTCATTCGACTGTTCAAACCTGAATGCCGATGATATCATGCGAACGCCAATAAACACGAGGAGACCGAAAGCAATCCAGTGGTCGAAGCTGGCGATCAGCGGTGCGACCCCTACACCCGCAAGCCATCCGATGACCGGCATAAGAAACTGGAAGAGGCCGAAATGGAACGAAATGCGAAATGTCGCTCGTCCGCCGGCAATTCGCCCGGTAGAGGCCGCGGCAAGCGCGACCGCAAAGGCGTCAATCGACAATGCCAGCGCAAGGATGAGAACTTCAATGAGAGTCACCGCCGCTTACCCCCTCATGCTTCAGTATGCTCCCACGCCTCGAAAACGGCGGAGATATTTGCGGCACTGTTGTCTTTCCCCCACTCACACTGCGCGATCACTCCTCCCCTGCCGTTGTCCAGAGCCTTGCGCACACGGCGTACGGCGGCATGGACTTCCGCGGGTGTTCCGAAAGGGAGGATCCTCTGTCGATCGATCTCTCCCCAGAATGTAATCTTTCCCCGGTGCAGCTCCCCCAGCCTTTCGATATCCATGCAAAAGAGCTGCGAATTCAGAGCATCCACACCGATTTCAATGAGGTCGGGATAGATGGCCTCGATATTGCCGTCCGAGTGGAAGAACACGAATTTGCCTGCCCGCTTGATGATTTCGCAATACTCCCGGTACATGGGTTTGAACAATTCGCGCCACGTGACAGGATTGATGAGGAGTGAAGTGTTGGATCCCCAGTCATCCATCAGTGAAACCGCATCCACATTCGTCCGCGACCAGGCAAGCACATCCTCCCGGTAGTAGTCATGCACCATTGCGATGAGCGTACGGGCTTCCTCCGTGCCGTAGGCAAGATCCATATACAGATTTTCGGGGCCCCGGAGGAACTGCAGCCGCTCAAACGGCCGGGCGCACGTCGCTGAGACCATGAAGAGCGGGCTGGAGTCGCAATCCCTGTTGACGTTATCCCAGTTGCGGGAGCGAATGTGTTCCCATGGCGGCCTGAAGGTGCGGAGCGCCGACCAGTCCCTCAAGACCGGCTCCTTGACCTCCCCGATCACTCCGGGTTCGCCGACATGCCAGACGCTCCCCCATTCATCCCGGTAGGTACCGGCATGCGCCAGCTTCTGGATGTCCGCATCGTCGGACCCCGGACTCAGTTCGGGGCGTCCGAAATCCCCGGGGAAGCGGGCGAGCATATCATCGAGTTCCTGCTTCCGGAACAGGGAGATGTACGGAAGCGCCCAGAGGTCCCTGGGCGGCCTGTCAGGTGTGGAGAAAGTCAATGCAGCGCGGACTCTTTCACGGGAGGTCATCGATACCGGTCCAGGATAAAGCGACAGAATGTGAGTGGTCAATATATAAGTAATACAGGGAATACGCAAAACGCTTGACAAGAAATGAAGGAATCCGTATATTCAGACTGCTTTATCTGAAATACCCAACCAAGGAGAACACTATGAGAAAATACTGGATCGCGTTTGTCGCGGTCATTGTGATTGGCTTCCTGGTGCTCGGCTGGGCGGGATGGCGCATTTATCAGGAGAAACCGCCGATCCCCACCGCAGTGGTCGCCACGAACGGAACAGTCGTGATCACCGGAGAGGATATCCAGCGCGGGCAGAATGTCTGGCAGGCGATGGGAGGGATGGAACTCGGATCCATCTGGGGACATGGAGCGTACGTTGCGCCCGACTGGACCGCCGACTGGCTTCACCGCGAGTGCATGATCGTACTTGATGCCTGGGCAAGCAACGTCGCCGGCAGGCCGTATGACGGCCTCTCGATCGAACAGAAGGCTGCTCTCAAGGCGCATCTCAGTGAAGTCATGCGCAGGAATTCTTATGACCCCGCTACCGGGAAGATCACCATCGACCCGGAGCGCGTGATGGCGTACAGGATCAACGCGCAATACTACTCCCAGTTATTCAAGAACGGCAACGCGGCATACGCCATCCCCCGGGGTGCGGTCACGGACAGCATCAAGCTGCAGCAGTTGAGCGCGTTCTTCTTCTGGACATCGTGGGCGGCAAGCACAAACCGCCCGGGAGAAGAGATCACCTACACAAGCAACTGGCCCCATGAAGACCTCGTCGAAAATCACCCGACCGCAGATGCCGTCGTGTGGACCGGGGTCAGCATCATTCTTCTCCTCGCCGGCATCGCCGGCATGGTCTGGTACTACGCATCACACAAGGAAGACGCCGTTCCGGCGACACTGCCGGCAACCGACCCCCTGTTCGGCAGCACGTTCACCCGGTCACAACGTGCCACCCTCAAGTACTTCTTCGTAGTCTCCGCGCTCATTCTCGTGCAGATACTCGTGGGCGTGGTCACCGCACACTACGGTGTGGAAGGCGACGGCTTCTATGGCATTCCCCTCGCGGCGTGGCTGCCGTACGTCCTCAGCCGCACCTGGCACGTGCAGCTCGGCATTTTCTGGATCGCCACAGCCTGGCTGGCAGCCGGACTGTTTATCGCCCCGGCGGTGAGCCGTGTAGAGATGAAAGGACAACGCCTCGGCGTGAACGTGCTCTTCGGCGCCCTGCTCCTGGTTGTCATCGGCTCCATGACAGGCGAATGGCTCAGCGTCCACAACAAACTCACCGGTGACGCATGGTTCTACTTTGGCCACCAGGGTTACGAGTACATCGATCTCGGACGGGTATGGCAGATCGGCCTGGTCGTGGGTCTCGTGCTCTGGGTCTATCTCGTCGGCCGCAACATTCTTATCGCCATCCGGCGGGGGGATGAGCACAAGCCTCTTCTCATCCTCTTCCTCGTTTCGACGGTGGCAATCGGCGGATTCTACATGGCAGGATTGATGTGGGGCCAGCACACAAATCTGGCCATCGCGGAGTACTGGCGTTGGTGGGTCGTGCACCTCTGGGTGGAGGGGTTCTTCGAAGTCTTTGCGACGACAATCATCATCTTCATGTTCGCACGGCTGCAGCTCATTAAAGTCTGGTCTGCAAATACGGCGGTGATTCTGTCATCGACCGTCTACCTCGCCGGCGGCATCATCGGTACGCTGCATCACCTGTATTTTAGCGGGACGCCGACATCGGTGATCGCTCTCGGGGCGGTCTTCAGTGCGCTCGAGGTCGTGCCTCTGGTGCTCGCGGGATATGAGGCTTGGCAGAATCTGCAACTCTCGCGGTCGACCCCCTGGATCGTGAATTACCGGTGGCCGATCTTCTTCTTCGTGGCTGTTGCGTTCTGGAATGCGATTGGCGCAGGGTTATTCGGCTTCATGATCAATCCCCCCATCGCGCTCTACTACATGCAGGGATTGAACACCACACCGGTGCACGGTCATGCAGCCCTTTTCGGCGTGTACGGCATGCTGGGGATCGGGCTGATGCTGTTTTGTCTGCGGTTCGTCTGGGTCCAGATCGCGTGGAAGGAACGATTGCTGGGTTGGGCCTTCTGGGGGATGAACGTCGGATTGATGCTGATGGTCGCCGGCAGTCTTCTGCCCGTGGGGATGATGCAGACGTGGGCGTCGGTGAAATACGGCTACTGGTATGCCCGCAGTGCGGACTTCCTGTCGTCGCCCACGGTGCAGGCCATCAAATGGTCGCGCGTGTTCGGCGACACGGTGTTTGCCCTGGGGGCCGTCGCCCTGGTCGTCTTTGTGTTCGGCCTGGCGATCGGATACTCACGTAAAAAGGAGGGCTGAGCTAACGGCTCGTACCCCTTCCAGAGAGACAACGCCCCACTGTGCTATCCACGGTGGGGCGCTGTTCTTTTTCCCACAATCCTGCTACACCTTGGTAACGTTCTGCGCCTGCAGCCCCTTGGGACCCTGGGTCACTTCGAACTCGACCTTGTCCCCTTCGTTCAGAGTTTTATATCCCTCGCCGACGATCGCACGGAAATGCACGAATACGTCTTCGCCCGTCTCCCGCGAAATAAACCCGTAGCCTTTTGCTCCGTTGAACCACTTTACAGTTCCCTTTTCCATAATGGGAAGCTCCTGATGTTTGCTGCCATCCGCAACCGGCGGACACGGCGATCACTCCCGCAAGGTGCCTTTTAACGAAAATCGCAACCACGGTCACCATCACCATAGCTGCGATCCATTTTGTTCTGCTGCGGCTGTGTCCAGCTTCAGCAAACATAGTTCCCGGTCAGGGAACCCCAAAAGGCCAACAACGGTGCACTGATCGTTGACACCAAACCATAAGAAATCCAAAAAAGAGAAGCAAGAGAAATTATATTTCAGCGAAGATTTTGTCCACCCCGGATCCCCCCCGCCGGCATCGTTCCGGTTAGTTGTTTTTTTTGATTTGTCGCGGCATGTAGCGATGAGCCTTTTGCCTTAGCTCCTTTGCCCCCTTTTTTGTATTCTGCAATGCCAGCCTGAGGAACCCATGCGCATACGCCACGCTCTCCCCATCACCCTGATCGCAATTGCCGCAGCAGCAGCGCTCAGCCAGACGCCCCCGCCACTTTCAACGGTTCTGCGCATGCACCATGGACGCCCGACGATATTCCTCAACCAGGAACCGGTCGTACCGATGATCTATGCCCTGACGGACGTGCCGGGCGGACGCTGGAGCTGGGAAGAACTTCCGCAGCACAACATCCGAGAGTTTGCCCGGCACGGCACCCGCCTTTATCAGGTTCATGTTTTCTTTGAACAGATGTGGATGGAGGACGGCTCCCTGGATATCTCCCCCGCACGCAGACAGATCCGGGGAGTTCTGGAGGCCTGTCCGGATGCAGCAGTCCTGATGCGCTTGCAGGTGACCGCACCGCGGTGGTGGATGCGCGCACGTCCGGAGGAATGGGTGCGTTACGCCGACACAGGCTACGATGAGGAAAGCGACATCGGGTTTCCACGCATCATAGAAGAGGATAATTTCCCCGTCCGGCGGGTCAGCATGGCTTCACTGCCATGGCGCACGGAGGCCGGCAGCACGCTCCGGCAATTCCTCCGCATGCTCGCCGCCACACCGGAGGGAAATGCCCTGGCCGGCATCCAGGTTGCCAACGGCATCTACGGTGAATGGCACAACTGGGGATTCTTCAGAAATGAACCCGATACAAGTGTGCCGATGGCTGCAGCATTCCGGGCGTGGCTCAGGGATTCGTACGGCACGGAAACGGCACTCCGTACGGCGTGGCATTCCCCCACAGCGACGTTCTCCTCGGTGTCCGTCCCGACGATGCGCGAACGAGAAACCACAGCGGGCATATTCCGCGATCCGGTGCGAGAGCAAAAGACGATCGACTACTATACCTGCGTGCATCAGCTCATTGTTGACAACATCCTGTACTTCGCACGCATCGTGAAGGAATCGTGGCCGCGACCGATACTCACCGGAACATTCTACGGGTATTTCTTCTCAATGTTCGGACGCCAGGCTGCGGGCGGTCATCTGGAGTTGCAGAGACTCCTCCGTTCACCCTCTATAGACTATCTGTCCGGCCCACAAGCGTACGAGCCGGAGGCGTTGAAACTTGGTGACCCGTTCCGATCCCGGTCGCTGGTGACGACAGTGAGACTCCACGGGAAACTCTGGCTCGACGAGAACGACACCGAGCCCACCATCCCGACCGCACGCGATCCTCGGCACGATCTCCTCCTCCGTAACGCGGTCGCGAATGTCCGGCGCAATACGGTGTCGCCGTACACCAGCGGCATGGGTCTCTGGTACTACGATTTTGGCGCTGCGGGCGTGGACCTCGACGGGTTCCGCTACAACAATCGCGGGCCTTGGGGCAACTGGGACCATCCGGTCATCCAGGAGAACATCCGTCTGATGCGCGAGGAGTTCGAAAAACGATCGTCCGCCGACTACACGAGCCCGGCCGATGTTCTCCTGGTGTTCGACACACGGAGCTACTATCACACGGCGAGCCTGCGCGGAACCGACCCGGTCAGCGGTGCACTTGTCGATTATGTGTACCTCGCGGCCAGGCGAAGCAGTGTGGCATGTGACGTCCTGCATATCAATGACCTTCCCGCGGTCGACATTTCCCGGTACCGCACTGTGGTGTTCGGCAATGTGTTCGTGCTCTCTCAGGAACAGCGCGACTTCATCAAGACGCATGTGGCCCGTGATCGGCGGACGCTTGTGTGGTTCTACGCCCCGGGAATCTCGGACGGATCTTCCCTCGATCCGGCACGCATCAGCGAGCTGACGGGAATCCGGGTCATCCCCGTGGCGATCTCCGGGCCGCCGGCAATCACCTGCACTCTGCCGGGTGATACCGCCTGCACGTACGTATTGGGGGACAAACAGCTCTCACCGCTTTTCTGTGTGCAAGATCCGGACGCGATACCCTACGGCCGATTTCGCGACACGCCCAACGTAGCCCTCGCGCGCAAGGAATTCGGAGACCACTCGTCATGGTATATCGCCTTGCCGGGCAGAACCGTCGAACCGCTGCGCTCCATCCTCCGCTCCAGCGGCGCACACTGCTACGCCGCACAGGGGGAAATCGTGTACGCCGGCGGAGGCATCCTGGGAATCCACACAACTGTTGCAGGCGCACACACCGTTGTACTGCGGAATGGTTCGAAGGTATCGTTCAACCTGCCCGAAGGAGCATCAACCCTCATTCTGGACGCGGAAACGGGAGCCTTGCTGCTCCCGCAGTAGGCGCCACAACTTTCAACCCACCGTCACGTTAATACTGGTAGACACCCTCCCCGAGAGGGGCGTTCCGGTAATGGAATCGGAATTCCTGGAGGCACAATGCTCTACCATCTCAGCGGCAAAAACCTGACGGACGAACAACCCCTTCGTGTCGCATATTTTTCCGGGACGATGCGTCGTGGACAGGATGGAGTGACGCGCGTGCTGTACCGAACCATTGACGCACTCCATGACCATGGTATCAGAAGCATGTTTTTCTCACCCGTCGTTCCCGAAGCACGTGCCGCGGAAGCGGTCATGCAGCCCGTTCCTTCGGTGGCCTTCCCGTGGTATCCGGATTATCGGATTGCACTCCCCGGTTACGGCGCATTTGAAGCATCCCTGCAGCGGTTCCGCCCCGACCTCCTCCATATCCACAGTCCATGCCCTCTCGGCTGCGCCGCCGTTCACTGGGGAAGCCGCAACCACGTCCCTGTCGTTGCCACGTACCACACACACTTCGCCAGCTTTGCAAAGTACTACAAGGTGAAGGCGCTGGAGCTGTTCGGTTGGAACTATCTGCGGTCGCTCTATCATCCCTGTCAGCGGGTCTACGTGCCGTCCGTTCCGATCCTGCATGAACTTGCCACCAGGGGACTGCAACATCTCGCATTCATGCCCCACGGTGTCGACGCTGAGTCGTTCAGCCCCCGTCACCGGTCACGCCTGTGGAAAGATGCCGTTGCCCCGGGCGGGAAAAAGGTGCTGCTCTATGCCGGACGCCTTGTCTGGGAGAAGGATTTGCGGACTCTCGTTGGCGTGTACAATCGTCTCAACGAAGACAGATCCGATTGGACTCTGGTTCTGGCAGGCGATGGACCGGTCCGCCGGGAACTTTCGGCGGCTATGCCGGAAGCGAAGTTTCTCGGGAGTCTCTCCGGTCGTGCACTGTCCGTCGCCTATGCCTCAAGTGACATTCTGGTGTTTCCATCCACCACAGAGACCTTCGGCAATGTTGTCATTGAGGCAATGGCTTCGGGGCTTCCTCCCGTTTGCGCGGCGGAAGGCGGGGCGGGCGGGAGCATACAGCACGGCATCAATGGATTTATTACCAACCCGCGCGATGCATCGGACATCGCCCGGCATATCGTCTTGCTGCTGGAGAATCCCGCACGACTTCGTGCGATGGGCAGAGCCGCCCGGGCATACGCGCGCACTCAGACATGGGAAGGGATTTTTGAGCGTTTGTTTGCGGACTACAGGAATGTCATTGCGGAATATCGGGAGGCAGAACGAAAAGACAAGAAGGCTGCCTGATGGGCACGTCCCAGGTTTGAACTGAACTTAGTGCTCAACAAGTTGCAGGGGCACTAGTTCCCCTCTGGACGTCGCATTGAGTCCAAACCCCTCTGCTGGATCAGATCACGGTACGTGATGAGCCTCGCGCCCTGCCCCTCCAGGATTTGCCTGAACTCCCTAGTCAGCAATGCATTCAGCTCGGCGTGCCGGTGCCGGCTCATTCCGGAAAGCCCGACGGCATTCTGATCTGTGAGGGCGTTCATTTCCGGCGTCTCAAGCCCGATATGGAACACAAAGAGATTCGGCGCGCCGGATTTCAGTCCCGAAGCAAGGGTCAGGAGATTTTCGGCTTTCTTCTCCGGTGGTGCATTGTAGTATCCCCCGACATCCTCTTCGCCATAGTACCGGGAGATCGCAAGGCCATATTCGCGCGCCAGACGTTCCACTACTTCGCGCAATGCAATGGTGCTCACCGCCGCACCCATATGATAATCAAGATAGTCAATCCGTAAACCCGATTGCACCGCCCGTCCGATTTGAGCCCGTAGCTCCTTTTCCACTTCTGCGACAACGGGGTTATGGCTGAAGAGGAGGGCTCGTGACGGGAAAAAATACCCGCAACTGTCGACGAGCGACGGTACTGCTTCTGCCCCCGCCACCGGTCCCCACCGGTACTCCTTCCACTCCGCGTTCAACGTCAGGTGGACGCCCACCGACACTTCCGGATGCCGCCGCAGCAGTTCGACGGCCCCCTGGTACCACGGACAGGCAAACATCACCGAAGCCGAAAACGGGATCCCCGACTCTATGACTTGTTGCGCGGCGGTGTTGACGGTATGGCACATGCCGATGTCATCACAACGGATCAACACCGGTATTTCCTGAGCGGGCGTGGCGGCCGGCAAGAGGAATGAGGCAAGGATCACCAATCGCAGGCACATCATACGCAGACCTCGCGACGTTAACGGACAAGCATTATTCTATGCACAACCGAAGCTCTCCCCACTGAAAGACGGCAGAGGTACATTCCGCTCGCCAATCCGGTGGCATCGAATCCTATGGTGTATTTCCCCGGCATCATCGGTGTATTAGCGAGCACCGCAACGACACGGCCAAGCATATCGTACACAACCAGGCTGACCTTCGTCCAATCAGGCCCTGGTACGCCGAATCCGATGGTTGTCGTGGGATTGAATGGATTGGGGTAGTTCACCAGGAAGGCTTTGCCGTTCTGGTCCGGTGTCATCCTCGCCGCCACACCTGTGACAAGGCGGTTCTTCAGCGCGGTGATGCGTTCGTAAGACGCATTGATGCGGTCTTCGGTGATCCTTCCGGATTTGACGCTCTGTTCCAGCACGTTCACCACCCGTCCTGCCAGCGAGCGCCCCGAGCTGTCAAGATTCGTGTTATACACGAGTATGTCCACACCTGCCTTGACAGCCAGCTCCATCGCCTCATCCAGCCCGTACTGGCCGGAGATTGCCTTCATACCCATCTCGTCACTGAACACCACCCCGCGGAAGCCGAGCTGGTTCCGGAGGACCCCGGTAATCGTCGCAGGCGACAACGTGGCCGGGTACAGCGAGTCCAGATGCGCGTTGTACACATGTGCCGTCATCACCGCATCAACGGCGTTATTCTCGAGCAGGCGCGTGTAAGGGATCAGCTCCGCGGTCGTCCATGTTGATGTGACATCGGTAAAACCGAGGTGCGAATCGGAGCTTGCGCTTCCATGACCGGGGAAGTGCTTGAGCGTCGTGCAGATATTCCGTTTGCGGAATTCATCGGCGAACCAGCCGGCGTGGAGCGCGACACTTTCGGGGTTCGCGGAGAAACTCCGCCCCAGGGCACCGATAGCCGGGCTTGCCGGATTCACATTGACATCCACAACGGGGGCAAGGTTGACGTTGATCCCTGTCTGCACAAACCACCCCGCCATTGTACGTGCGACGTTTCTGGTGTTTGCCTCGGTGTTCGCCACCGTGCCCATCTGATAGGCGGATGGCGTAGCGGCAAAACCGTTTGAAGCGCTCAACCGGGCAACCTTTCCGCCTTCTTCATCAACGGCCAGGAGCAAAGGAATGGGCGAACGCTGCTGGAGTTCGGAGGTGAAGTAGGCAATCTGCGACGGATTCCTCAGGTTATTGCTCCAGGTGAACATCAACACGCCTCCCACCAGCCCCCGGGACAGATCATTGCGCAACGTGTCCATGGACGGTGACGACACCTCCAGCGAATCGCCGGTGGCGGTCACCATCACCATCTGTCCGAGTTTCTGGCGGAGGGAGAGCTGGGAAAGTGCCGAGTGCGGGGAGAGGCAAGTGAAGATAATAATGCCAAGGATGAAAAGGAATGAACGCTGCCAGGGTACGGTAGTAGCAACAGGCAAATCTGAAGTCCTTTACATAGTGGAGGCCTACCCTATCCCTCGATGGGGCAGGCGCACAGAACGCACCTCCTCCCCTCAGGGCTGTAGTTTAGAATCGCCAAAAATATACACCTTAGCCTCAGAATATGCAAGCAATACTTTAAGTTCCGGTTGGATTTTCCCTCGCGGGGGTCGCCCAGAGCCTGTTAATCACATAGAGGAGTACGCCGCCGCTGATCAGGAACACTGCGAGCAATGCAAGAGCATACTCCGTGCGTCCATACAGGAAATTTCCCACTGTGAAGAGGGACGACCAGATGACCGTGCATCCGGCCACCCATCCCAGCAGCGCCATCGGGATGTTCTCCCCCCTCGATCCTTTCTCCGCCTTTGGGAACCCCAATTCTTTCCGGATGGCTTCCCACCCCGGACCGAAGGGGCGGACCTTCGTGTAGAATGCCCGCAGCGTCTCCCGGTTTGTCTCGGGCCCGAAGAGAGCGGTCAGGATCCAGCACGCGGACGTGAATATGACAGTAATGACGAGGCCGACGTGGGTGCTGACCCCCGCGCCATTTCTGTTGGCGATTAGCAACACGATGGAGACGAAAAATGAACTGACCATTGCCACCACCTCACTCCATGCGTTCACCCGCCACCAGAACCACCGCACGAGGTAGAGCAGCCCTGTGCCGGCACCGACCTGCAGGATGATATCAAATGCATCCTTTGCGCTTTCGAGGAAGAACACCATCGACGAGGAAAGGACGAAGAGCAAGATAGTGGCCCATCGTCCGGCGCGAACATAGTGCTTTTCATCCGCATCACGTTTAATGAAGCGGCGGTAGAAATCGTGGACGAGATACGAAGCGCCCCAGTTCAGATGTGTCAGAATTGTCGATGAGTTTGCAGCGATGAGCCCGCCCACCATCAGACCGATGAATCCCACCGGCAGGAACTTGAGCATTGCCGGATAGGCAATGTCGTGTCCGAGCAACGTGGGGTCCAGGTTCGGGAACGCGTGCTGAATGTCGGAGAGTTGTGGATACACGATGATGGAGCAGAGGCCCACCAGAATCCAGGGCCAGGGGCGCAGCACATAGTGGGCGATATTGAAGAAGAGCACCGCGCCGAGGGCATCCTTTTCCGACTTTGACGCAAGCATGCGTTGCGCGATGTAGCTTCCCCCGCCGGGTTCTGCGCCGGGATACCAGACAGCCCACCATTGTACGGCGATCGGCATGATAAACACCGCCACCGCAATATCCCAGTTGTTGGTGAAGTCGGGGAGGATATTCAAATAGTTCAGGCCGTTCGGCCCTTTCAGCACGGAGAGTTTCTCGACCATCCCGCTCAACCCGCCGACCTCGGGCAGCTGCACCGCAAAATAGGCCGCGGCGATGACCGCGGTCATCTTGATGAAAAACTGCACCATATCAATCACCAGCACTCCCCAGAGTCCCGAGTGGGTGGCAAACGCTACGTTGAGAAACCCGACTGCCAGGAGAGTCTGCCAGCGCTCAAGTCCGAACAGAATCCCCGCGATTTTGCATGCGGCAAGATTGACCGTGGCCATGATCATACAGTTGAAGAACAGGCCGAGGTAGACCGACCGGAAGCCGCGCACAAATCCGGCTGCTTTGCCGGAATACCGGATTTCATAGAACTCAAGGTCGGTCATGACACCCGACCTCCGCCAGAGACGGGCATAGAAAAACACGGTCGCAACGCCGGTCAGCACAAATGCCCACCAGACCCAGTTACCTGCGACACCGTTGCGCCGCACGATATCCGTCACGAGGTTTGGGGTATCGCTGCTGAAGGTCGTTGCCACCATCGACAACCCGGCCAGCCACCACGGCACCGAACGGCCGGACGCGAAGAACTCGGTGGTATTCTTGCCCGCACGTTTTCCGAAGAAGAGTGCCGGGAAGAAACAGACGACCAGAGCGACAACAACAATGACCCAGTCAATGAGTTGCAGGTGCATGTATCACCCCTTCATGGTTACTGCCAGAGCTTTCCGCGAAACTGTTTCCTCAGGGACTCCTCTACAACATCGATATCGCCGGCGGTGGTCAGGTCAGGCACCGGTTCGGCGATGGGAATCGCCACCACCGACCCGGGAACCTCCCTGATCATCCTGCTGACCGCTACCGGCAATTCCTTTTCACTGCGCACGGGGTCCATGGGAGCCTGCTCCAAAAACGGCAGGATCACGTCGCAGGCAAACCGCCAGAGATTCATGCTCACCCAGACTCTTCCATCCGGGCCGGTCACACGCGTGATCTGTTCCTCCGATGGCTTTTCGATGATCTCCACAAGCCTCCCCGACCCATCCTTCAACAGTACGCCGAACTGCCGGGCACGTGTGGATGAGAAACCAAGTGCATCACGATCGTACGCTATCAGTGCACATCGATCTCCCGTGTCGAGCATTTTGCGCAAGGCCGCGACGGAGTACAGATTGTCGCTGTTACAGACCGTGCATCCCCGTCCACTCCAGTCCGGTCTTGACCGCAAGGCCTGCAGCAACGCATCAGCGGTACCGAGCGGTTTTGTTCGTCCAGCGGGAATCTTCTGAATCGCGTAGGAGATCTCGAGCGAGTGGAAACGATTGCCCCGGTCGGTGGTGCCATAGCGCTCACGGAATGCCCTGTTCTGCTCGCCCACCACCAGCACAACATCCCGATACCCTGCCAGTTCGGCATTCCAGAGCAGATAGTCCAGAAACGGACGTTTCCCTTCTCCCAGGCCGATGAGTGATTTCGCCGCGTGTGAAGCCTCATGCCCCGCACCGAGCGCGCTCATGGACTTCTTCATCCGTGAGGAAACACCACCCGCAAGAATGACGATATTGGGACTGTTCACCGGCGGGATCCTCCGGCGCGGCCGGAATCATCACGCACACCTTCGTCCGTCCTCACAATGTAGGCCTGTCCTCCGGCCCGCTCAACGGCCGCGGCGACTTCTTCAGGGTGCTCCGGCGCGTATGCGAACATACATCCTCCCCCTCCCGACCCGTTGATCTTGCCTCCACAGGCGCCTGCGGAAAGGGCCGCATCGAGCATGCGATCGATCTTCGGGGTCGAGATGCGCAGGACATCCCGTAGCACTGCCTGATGTTCCGAGAGAAGGAGCCCCAACCGGTGATGGTTAAGAGGGTGCGCTTGCAGCAGTTGCCGTGCAAGAGCGGTGATATCCCTGTTGCGCAATGTCCCGAGCAACAGAGCCGCCCGCTCCGGTGTAAGATCCCTGCTATACTGAATCAGCGACGGTTCATCGACCGTGTGCAGAGAGAATTCCGGATACCTTCCGGCCAAGCCGGCGGTGATTTCCAGGATCTGATTCTTGACACGCGCGAGAATTGCCGTAGTGTCTTTCGGCTCACCGGAGTCACCCAGGACGAAGGTCCGGAGCGGAACATCAAGGGGGGTGACGACGATCGAGGGGGCAAAATCAATAGCCAGGATGCCCCCGAACGAGGTTGAAAAATGGTCCATCATGCCGCCGGGTTCCTTGAACTCGACCACTTCCGCTTCATGGGCAAGGCGGGCAATCTCCCTGGGTGGCAGGAGTACCGCCTGGTCGCTCATGCGCACCAGGAAGTCGACCCACGCCACGATGAGCGCCGACGAACTGGATGTGCCGGTGTTGATCGGAATCTTGCCGCGCACGGCGGCGCGGATCCCGGTGCTGTGCGTGTAGCCATGCCGGTGAACGACATTGACTGCGCTTCTCAGATAGTCGCGTTCCTTCTCGTAGTGCAGTGGACAGTCAAGGGGAAAAGACTCGCGACTCCGGATGTCAGGAAGGTCCAATTCCGCCCAGGGCCGTGCGGTGCGCACGCCTTCGATGGTGACGCGGAGAGAGATGGCACAGGGGACGACGGGCAGATGCAGATAGTCCTGATGTTCACCGAACAGACAGATCCTGCCGGGTGCTGAGATGCGAAGGGATTGGGGGCGCGTTGGTGCGGACATACTGCAGGTGAATGTATCGGAAGAATTATGGATTGTCAAGAAGATTCATGGGCAGGAACCGGGCATGTTGAACCGAGCAGGGACCGGTCTCCGGAGCCGGTCTTCCTACAAGATCCTGACCCTGAGTGTGTGTGGTACCTTCTGCAGATCGCCGAAAAGAGAATCCTTGTACTCCGCATCCACATCGGCAATGGCATAGCCGATGAATTCATTGGTACGGAGATACTGTGAAATCACGTTGACATTGTTCTGTGCGAAGATTCCATTGATATGTGAAAGCACGCCGGGGACATTCTCATGCACGTGGAGAAGCCGGCGCACGGGGGATTTGTCGTGGAGGGGCAAATTGATGCGGGGAAAATTCACACTGGTGAACGTGCTGCCGGTTGTGTTGTACTCGAGGATCTTCTGCGTGACGAACGATGCAATATTCTCTTGCGCCTCCTCAGTGCTGCCGCCGATGTGCGGCGTCAAGAGCACATTGGGCAACCCTTGCAGCGGCGAAACAAACGGCTCGCGTCCATCCTGCGGCTCCTCGGGAAATACATCCACGGCGGCCCCGGCCACCCTGCCATTCCGGAGGCTGTCTGCCAGGGCTTCGACGTTGACAATGTGTCCCCGGCTTAGATTCAAGAGGAGCACGCCAACCTTCATCATCGCGAACTCCTCTGCGTCGAGAAGATTCGTATTGGATGGATTGCCGTCGACGTGGATCGTGATGATGTCGGCAATCTCAAGCAACTCCCTCAGGGTGGCGAGTCGGGTCGCATTCCCGATGGCAAGTTTGTCTACGATGTCAAAAAAGTACACATCCATCCCCATGGCCTCTGCGAGGATGGAGACCTGGGATCCGATGTTGCCGAATCCGATGATGCCCAGTTTCTTCCCCCGCACTTCCCGGGCCCGTTCCGTCGTCTTGTCCCACACACCCCGATGCGCCTTGGCAATTTTGTCGTAGAGCCGGCGGATGAGCAGAATGATCTCCGCGATGACAAGCTCGGCAACACTTCGCGTATTGCTGTACGGTGCATTGAACACAGCGACACCGTGATGCGATGCCGCAAGCAGATCCACCTGATTTGTACCTATGCAATAAGCACCTACGACCGAAAGATCACGTGCATGATCGAAAATCCGGGACGTGAGCTGTGTGCGGGATCGGATTCCCAGCACCTCCACACCGTCGAGGGCCGCGATGAGATCATCTTCACTCACGCGGGATTTTCCCGAGCGCACATCATACCCTGCGCCGGCGAACGCGGAAACAGCGTTGGGATGGATGTTCTCGAGCAGTAAGGCTTTCATCAAAATCCCTGGTGTTCGGTCCGTGCAATGATTTCATTCTGCAGTGTTGTGCTCAGGTCCGCAAAATAGTCGCTGTACCCTGCGACCCGGACAATGAGATCACGATGTTGCTCGGGGTGTTTCTGAGCATCCCGGAGTTTTTCCGCACTCACCACATTGAACTGGATGTGATGCCCCCCGAGGGTGAAGTAGGACCGCACCAGGCGGGCGAGTGTATCGATCCCCTTCTCCCCTTCAAGAAGCTGGGGGGTGAACTTCTGGTTCAATAGGGTCCCGCCTGTCCGCACATGATCCATCTTTGCTGCTGATTTCAGTACCGCCGTCGGCCCGCGGCGGTCGGCGCCCTGCACCGGAGAAATCCCTTCCGACAGCGGCGTACCGGCCTTCCTCCCGTCGGGCGTGGCCCCGGTGACCGAGCCGAAGTAGACATGGCAGGTTGTCGGCAGAAGATTGATCCGGTACATGCCCCCTTTGGTATTCGGTCTCCCGTTGACTTCAGCATAAAACGCCTCAAACACCTCCCGCATCACGCTGTCCGCCCGGTCATCGTCATTCCCGTACTTGGGCGCGCGATTCATGACCAGCAGCCGGGTCTGCTCGAATCCGTCATAATCCGCGTCCAGCACCTTGACAAGGTCAGCCATCGTGAGCATATGCTCTTCGAAGACCAGTGACTTGATTGCGGAGAGGCTATCGGTCATCGTACCGATGCCGACACCCTGAATGTAGTTGGTGTTGTACCGTGCTCCGCCGGCGTTGTAGTCCTTGCCCCGTGCGATGCAATCGTCGGTGAGCAGCGAGAGGAACGGTACAGGCATGTACTCGGCATAAATGCGCTCGATAACGTTGTTGCCCCGCACCTTGATATCCACGAAATGATGCAGCTGCTTTCTGTACGCCCGCATCACGTCATCAAACGTCCGCCATTCGTCTGCCGCCCCGGTGGGAATGCCCAGCATCGTGCCGGTTCCAGGGTCCATGCCATTATGCAATGTGATTTCGAGGACCTTCGGCATATTGAAATAGCCGGTGAGAATATAACTCTCTTTCCCGAATGCACCGGTTTCAACGCACCCGCTGGTGCCGCCATCGCGGGCGTCTTCGACGGATTTCCCCTGCCGCAACATTTCTTCGATGACGGTTTCGGCATTGAAGATCGACGGCTGCCCCCTGCCCTTCCGGATCACCCTGCCGGCATGCTTCAGGAACGCATCGGGGTTCTTCCTGCTCAGCTGGATATTCGAACTTGGCTGCACGAGCTGCATTTCATCGACCACGTCCAGCATGAGAAAGCTCACGTCATTCACTGCATCGCTGCCGTCCTGCTTCAGGCCGCCGCAGTTAATGTTGGCGAAATCGGTATATGTCGAGCTTTCCGCGGCGGTCACACCGACCTTCGGAGGTGCAGGCTGGTTGTTAAACTTCACCCAGAAGCATTGCAGGAGTTCTTGGGCACTCTCCCGTGACAGCGTCCCATCCGCGATCCCCCGCTCGTAAAAGGGAAGGAGGTGTTGATCCAGACGCCCGGGGTTGTACGCGTCCCACGGGTTGAGCTCTGTGATCACCCCGAGGTGAACAAACCAGTATGCCTGGAGCGCCTCCTGGAAGTCGGCCGGTGCATGTGCGGGAACCCTGCGGCACACACGTTCGATGGTGAGGAGTTCCGACCTGCGGACCGGATCACGCTCCTCACGGGCCAGCGACGCGGTAAGATCCGCATGACGGTTGGCGAAGGCAATGATTGTGCCGGCGCAGATATCCATGGCACGCAGCTCTTCCCGCTTCGCGTAGGCCTCGGGATCGGAAAAGAAATCCAGTGCCGCCATCCGCTCCCCGATCTCCCGTTGGAACTCCAGCATCCCCTTCCGGTAGATCTTGTCGTCCAGCACCGTGTGCCCCGGTGCCCGCTGTTCCATGAACTCCGTGAATACTCCGGCCGCATAGGCATCCTTCCACTCCTGCGTCATCTCCTCAAAGATCTTCTCACGAATTGTCTTCCCTTTCCAGAATGGAATCAGCGTGTCGCGGTATGCGGCGCGCATCTCCGGACTGACTCTGAACGAGACCTTCTCGCGTGTATCGAGGATATGCAGATCTTCGAGAGAATGGCAGCAGAGCTCAGGATAGGTGTACGTGGCTTTGGGAGCAGGTCCGCGTTCGCCGACAATGAGTTCGCCGTCGTTGATGCAGATCGTGCGATGCTCCATAATGTGCTTGAACGTCAGGGCACGGCGCACCGCGACGGACACGAAGCCTATCTGTTCGTAGGCCTCCTTGACGAGAAGCGCGCGCTCCGGTGTGAGATGCGGAACGGCATGCATGCTCTGTTCACGCAATTTTCTGACACGTTCTGTCATTCCCTATCCTCCCAGAATCACCGAGGGTACGTACTTTCTCAATTCCGCCGCCATCCGGTCAGCGGCGTCACTGGCCGGAGACCGCAATGCACCGAGGGTATACGATTTCCCCAGCCGGATATACTTTTCGCTGCCGGCGGAATGATACGGCAACAGGTGAATCTCGCGAATTGCCGGGAGCGATGCAAGCCATTCCCCGCTCGCCCTGATGTTGTGCGGGTCATCGTTAACTCCCGGAATCAGGGGAATGCGCACGATGATGTGCTTCCCCCACTGCACGAGCCGCCGCATATTCTCGAGCAGGAGAACATTGGATACCCCGGTGTATTCCCTGTGCTTCGCGTCATCCATCATCTTCAGGTCATACAGAAAGAGATCCACCAGAGGCGCAATGCGTTCCAGAATCGCCGGCGATGTACAGCCCGTCGTGTCCACAACGGTGTGTAGCTCCAGTCGCCGGCTGGCATGCAGCAGCGACGCGAGGAACTCATGCTGGAGGAGGGGTTCGCCTCCGGAAAATGTGACGCCGCCTCCTGACTCATCAAAAAAGACCCGGTCACGGACGACTTCCTCCAGAACACTCCCCGTGGTCATCTCCCTTCCCACGACCTCGCGCGCGCCGGCGTAGCAGTCAGGCACGCACTCCCCGCACCGCGCGCACAGCGTGCGGTCTGTGATCACCCGGCCGTCATCCCGGATGATAGCGCCGTGTGTGCAGGTATCCACACATTTGCCGCACTGTATGCATCGCTCTTCCCGGAGGATGATTTCCGGATCGCGGCGTATGGACTCCGGATTGTGGCACCATGGACACGCAAGAGGACAGCCCTTGAGGAAGACGGTCGTCCTGATCCCCGGTCCGTCGTGAACCGAGAATCTCATGATGTTGTACACCATGCCTGCGATATCAGGAGAGAAGGCTGACATTGTTCACGTCAGGATGTCCGCCTGCCTCGCCCGGGAATCGTCAGCAGATCTTTCAAGTCTTTCGTCCCCAGAATGGTAATGACCAGAGCCGCTCCAAAGAAGAGCAACGCGGCAGCCGCGAAGATCAGAAGCCAGACATACGCCCATGTGATCATAATCGCACCGGAGGATGTGATTTCTGCGTAAGCAGTGATCCGATGACCATCCCTGCAAGCGCCAGTAAGAAACTGAAGAAGCCGGAAATGTTGACATCCACGAGAAACAGCATCTCCCGGGGCAGTGAGGACTTGATGAGATCAAGAACCAGGAACCCTATCGGCGCCAGCGCACCACATCCCAGGGCGGCATATGCCCCTACGAGGTTCGCTTTCTTCCAGTACAACCCTGCCACGACACAGCCGAACGCTCCCGCACCGTACATCGCCCCTGTGATCGCCGTGTATTGAAACGCCGTCGCCGGGATCTCGTACCAGAGCCCGAACACCAGGATGAACACTCCGATGATCCCCGTGACAGTCCTGGTCAGGAGCATTGTCGCGCGTTCCGAGAGCTCCCTCTTCCGGATCGGCACAATGATGTCACGCGTCGCCACCGAACTCCAGGCGAGCATATAGGCGCTGTAGGTGGACATCGAGGCAGCCAGCATACCGGCTATCATCAGCCCCAGCAGGCCACTGGGGACAACCGTGCCGAGCAACTTCGGCATCGCCGTCATGGAATTCACGGAAGGACCGAACATTGCCAGCGCGGCGATCCCCCAGAACATCGGCACCATATACCTCCCCGCCAGCGTGATGCCCGTATAGAGGAATACCTTTCTCCCCACTTCAGGACTTTCGGAAGAAAACGCCTTTGATGCGGCCGGTTGGTTCAGAGCCGACATTGCCACACTCCCGATCAACATCCAGAAAATGAAAGCCCAGCCGAACCGGGGGTTGGCAGCCGGATTGACGCCTTGCTCGCCCATCTGATGTACCACTGCGGACGCCATGTCCGACAGGTTCACGTTGGCGAGAACGAAGAGCGTCGCAATCAACATCCCTAACGACAACACAACAAACTGAATGAAATCCGTCACGACAACCGAGAACATCCCACCCAGAATCGTATACGAGACGACCACGATCAGCATCACGGTCATCACCGTAAACAGCATCCCCTGTCCCAGCCCCATTGTCTGGGTCAGAAAGAGTCCGTCCATCTTCAGGAAGATGCCCATATTGAGCACCCCCCCCAGGAAGAGGAGTATGCCGCCGAGGAGGCGCACACCTTTACTGTACCGCAGTTGATAGAATTCCGGGATGGTCACAATTCTCAACGCCCTGAGGCCCGACACAATAAAACCGGTTTTGCCGATTACCAGGTACCCGAAGAAGCCGATGATCCCGAGGATGAAGCAGGAAAAACCGGTGACATACCCCAGCTCGCCGAAATACATAAACGTGACGATCCCGATCTCTGTGGCGATCAGCGTCGCAGACCCGAGGGCCACTTTCACACGACGGCCCGCGACGAAATAGCCCTCCATGTTTTCCACATATTTCCGCGCCCGCAGACCGACGAACATCGAGCCGGCCAGATAGGCAAACAGGATGCACCAGTCGAGAGTTTGAAAATTCATCCGGGTGATGCTCCTTTCAGTCAGGCACCGTCAGCGTCCGGTCGTACACCTCGATTTCCCGGATCGAATAGGCCGAAATGGTTGAACGCCCCCCGGTTCCCTCGAGCCCGTACATCCTGAGGTAACGGACGGGGGCCGTTGTCACCGCGTGTTCATCGACTCCCCCTGCTCCGCGGGGGACCTCCCGTATCGTTTTCCAGGCGATCCCGTCGTCCGAAACCTCCAGCCTGTATGTGCGCGCGCAGGTTTCACCCCACCGGATGCGTATCGCAGCAATCGTCCTCGGCTCCTTCCAGGAAAGCATCAGCCATTGCTCTTCTTGGCCGTCCGATTTAGTCCATGCCGCGGAATTCCATCGCGTCGAAAGGTCTCCATCGTTCGCGGATGAGGGGCCAAAGGCCGGACCGATGACAGAGTACGTTGAGGCGGTGACACGTGCTTCGCGTGCGATGTTTGCCGGAGGAATTACCGAGTCGCGCGCCACCATCTGAAGGGCGAGCACGGCATACGGCGGAACTTCAAGCCGCACGGTCGTGCCGTCTGCGCGCAGATCCGGCAGGGCCTGGTTCGGGTGCGTCGAGTCGAGCAGCACCGCTTGGACCGTCGCCGCGGGCTGAAACTGCGCGATCTGCACCGAGACCTTCTTTGCAACCGTGGCACTTGTATTAATCAGCATGGCTGCGAGCCGACGTCCGCTCCGCGCCGCGTATACCTTGACGTGCGGATCGGTCGAGGTCGACGCAACCAGCGTGTCGCCAAACAGGCGCCGGAAAAGAGGAAACACATGATATGTGTAGCTAGGTGTATTCCTGCCTTCGGAGGACAGGTAGCCATAGTCCCCCTTCCGCGGGGGGAACGCATTATGGAGAGCCCAGTAGCAGGCAATATCGGTCTTCGCCGCTGCCATGGTCCCCAGCATGTCGGCGACCCAGACAGCGTTCACCATCTGCAAGGTCTGAGGCCCGGGGGAGTGATTCACGGAATTATACCCGACATTGACAAAAAGAATTTGTGCCGCTTTCTTCTTCCCCACCGCGCGTTCCACGTCGGCACGCAGGCGCAGGAATTGGTCACGGTATGTCGCAGTGCTGGCCAGAAGCGTGTCGTCGTTCTCCTTGCCCCATTGCTGCGGGTAGAACGTCACGGTCAACATATCGATATACTCACCCGCGGCGGCCAGCACCCGCTCTGTCCACCGTTCCGGATGAACCCCCAGGAACACATTGGTGGCCACCTTGATGGTTGGGTCAGCTTCTTTCATAGCCTTTACGAACGTCACATACTTTGCGGCATAGGCTTCCGGGGTAGAGTGGCCTTTCGCCCACCATCCCCACTGTTCGTCGCCGACCTCCCAGTAGCGGACGCGCGGCCCACAGCCCGTGTTGCAGTGCCTCACCCACGCGGCAGCCAGCTCTGGCGACTGGTTGAAGTTGATGGTAATGAAGGGCTCGGCTCCGACCTCGCGGCAGAAGGCGAGATACTCATCCGTTTCCATTTCCGCGGTGTTGTTATCGGGGGAGTTCCAGACGTAGGAATCCGCATCGTTGCCGCCGGGATACTTCAGGTTGGTGACCCCGGACGCTTTTACCTTCGCGATCGCATCCCGGTCACAGGTTAGCAGCATCCGGTCAACGGAGGAAGGAAAGAGGGATTCATCCCATCGCGCTGTATTGAGACCATAGAGGAGCGGATTGATGGGACCGAGAATGCTGCCTGCCTCGATGGTCAGCATTACTTTCTGTGCGGTTGCTGCCTGCGAGAGCGCGAGAGCCACCAGAAGGAGGCGTGCGAGTGTACTCATAGTGTCTTTCGCATGATGATGTGGCGGCGGAGGACCCTGAGGCCCATGCGGTGGTAGAAGTCTTTGACATGACCCGTCGTCCACGCCAGCCAGAGGTTGTGCTTTCCTTTTTTCCGCATTTGCTCGACCGTTGCATAGTACAGTAACGGGCCAAGGCCGCGCCCGCTGAAGCCGGGGTGGATCCCGAACGGGCCGAAGTGTTCATCCCGGAAGTGGCTGAACCCGACCACGTCGCCGTCTTTTATCGCCACAAGGATTTCATCACACTCGGGGTCTTCGGTCAGCCTGTCGAGTGCAACCCGAAAGAGATCGCCGGGATAGTATTGCCGGAGGAATTCCAGCAACAGCAGCGCATACTGCGGCGAGAACAGTGATACGGAAAAGCCGGATGCCGCCAGCCGCCTCCGGATCCCGGACAGGTCGGGCGGCGTGGTGACGTCGAGCAGCGAGCACCCCATGCCGTAGACTCTGCGCCTGCCGGAGTACCCGTGTGCTTTCAGAAACGCATGCCCGGACGCAGAGCCGTCCACGTCGACGCCGGGAACAATGTAGTTCGGCGTATAGTCACACACCGTGACATCATGCACCCGGTGAGAAGCAAGGAAGGCCTCTCCCCGTTGCAGCATCGCGGTCCCGATACCCCGCCGCTGATATTCCGGATCCACAAAAAAAACAGTGATCCATCCCCTGCCGGTTTCGAGACCCAGATCATAGTACGGATAACGTCTGTAGAGGGCAAGGAGAAAACCGACGACGGTATCGTCGCTGAGGGCGACCTGGCAGCCGGAGGGATCAAGGTTGGGGTCAAGAATGATCTTGCGACGGAACGTTGCAATGGAGATTTCGTCACGCGGCAGGCATTTATTCCACAGTGCAACGATCTGGCGTTCATCACACCCGTGGAGATGCCGGTATTCGATCGTGTCGATCATCCGAGCTGTTTCTTGAGCAACACGAACCGGCGTGTCTCGCGGAAGCCGAACTTGCCGTAGACCTTCGCGGCAAGATCATCAGTCCACATCACCCATGCATCGTGGTGGCCGGCACATCTCATCCGTTCAAGCGTGCGGGCGAGCAACACGGTGCCGATCCCCTGACCTTGAAACGCTTCCGCGACGCCGAACGGACCGAAGTGCGATCCCTCAAACTGACAGTAGCCAATAATCCCGCCTGCATGTGTGACGACGGTGATCTGTTCCGGGTGGAAGCTTCCTTCGGTCATTTTGCGGAGATTGCGCCGTTCGACCCTCACCCAGTCGGTAGGCATCGAGCGCTCGAGAAATCCGAGAAACATAGTAAGATCCGTCCGGCGGTAGGTTCTGATTTCGATGCCTCCAGCGCGCAGGGCGAGCTCTTTCTCCCGTATAGCCTGCGAAGGATGAAACTTGACGATCGGCGCATCCATGCTGAGAGCTTCGTGAAACGGTACGTATCCCCGCTGCTCCAGATATCGCAGCAGAGGCGCAGAGGCGTGCTTGTCGATCCCCGGCGTGAAGTAGGCCGGAGGGTAGTTCGCGATGGAACATGCGATTTTTCCCCGGCCGGCAAAGCGCCGCTCCAGTTCTCCCAGGAGCGCGTCGCCGACACCCGCTAGATCAGCGTCCGGATCAACGGCAACGACCGTGATCCACGATGCTGTCCCTTGCGGATCCGCATCGCCGAGCGGCATGCGCTGCGCTATATATCCGATCACAAATCCCGCCAGGCGATCTCCCTCATGTGCAAGAAGAAAGCAGCCGGGATCGAAGTTCTCGTCGAGAAGGACGCGGGATTCGAAGATGGCTTCCGATGGCACGTCAAGGGGAAGAGCCCGTGCCCACAACGCGAGGATTCCCCCCCGTGCGTCGTCTGTGTACTGTGAGATGGTCATACTGTTCCGGCCGGGTTGCTAGTGACTGATGGCCACGGAGATGAAGTGGCGTGATCCGAGAATTCCGAAGGGTTCGTACGCATAGTCGATGCGCACGGGGAATCCGGAAATCTCCTGGGACACGCCCACGCCGGCGCTCCACCCACGCTCGTCATAATTCGTTGCATACCCGACACGGGCGGTGAACTTGCCGAGAAAACAGTACTCGGCCCCGAATTTCGCCTTTTCACCGAAATCACGCGGATGCCGTGACTCGAAGCAGACAACAAACGCATGGGTCGAGTCTTCATCCATGAAGAAACCCAGCGGTCTGACGGTGACGCCGAAACTCACAACAAAGGGAAGCGGAAATGCCTCGTTCTCGTATGTCAGTTCCCTGGAAATATTTTGCAGGACAGCGCCGAAGGTGATGCCGTTGCTCAGGAACTCGTAGTATGCGCCGACGTCCAGCCCGAGTACATCCTTGGCGTAGTTGCGCTGATCGAGCGCAAGCGCCGAATCGGAAAGTGACGAACCGGCCGTTGAAACCCAGGCGTCCCCGAGATTCTGACGGGCGTATTTCGCATGGATGCCGTAGGAAAAGTGGTCGGAGACTTTTTGCGAGAACGCTAGACCTATTGCCATCGCCGTGGGCGTGAACGTCCCCGTCTCTTCGTAGCCCTGACTGTTCGCCGAACGTACGGTGCCATAGAAAGTCCCGTAATCCATGGACAGCACACTGAATCCCAGCACGCCGAAATCCAGGAGCCGGATTCCACCCGCCACGGCGTTGTAGTTGATGTCGGCAATGCCTTCCGTGTGGTTCATCGAGACTTCAATGTCGCGGGGCATCCAGCTGAGCAGCGCGGGATTCCAGAAGATGCTGTTGGCGGAGAATGTGTTCACGACACCCACAGATCCTCTTCCCACTACTTCGGCCGAGACGGGATTCTCCAGGAAACGGAAACCCACCTGTGCCCTTTTCACAAACTGCGCCTGCAGCAGGCCATGGGACGCCCCACAGACGAACAGGGTCAACATGATCAATCTTGTTCTGGTAGACATCAGAACCTCCGGTTCCGGTCGAGGAGTTATCGTACAATCACGAACTTCACAAACTGATTGTCGAGCGGGCGATCATTGGGATCCCGGCAATCCGTCACGGCAAGGACATAGATACCGCTGCTGACATACTGGTTGTCTTCGGTGCGCTGATTCCACTCGTGATCAGCGGTCCCGTAGTGCTCGATCATCTTGACGAGGTCGCCGGTCTCCGTAAAAATGCGCAGCGTGCATTTGATGGGGAGATTGAAAAAAGAAATCTTGTCAGGTGTCCCGCCGACCAACGCTCTGCCCGCAGCGATGGTCGCAGGATTCGGCACGACGCGGACTCCTTCGGATGTATTCATGCCGGGCTTGAATGCCACCGCAGGAAGCCTGGAACGGGTGGCAAACCGCGAGCTTTCGAGACGCACACCCGTGTCGATTCCGCTGGTGTTCTGTGTGCCATTGTCGACCGCGGTTACTGCATAGTAGTAATCCACACCGCGCTGGACGGACTGATCCACATATGTCGTCAGGGTGCGGTCTGTGGTTTCGAAGACGAGTTCCCAGCGCGCACCACTCTTCTGGTCAAGGGGATCATTGATGTAATATGCACCGCGTTTGCGGTAGACACGCCAGGCCTGCCAGTCGTTGACGCCGGTCACCGCATCGAGGAAATACTCAGGTGAGGGATACGCCCATTTGACGGTGATGATGTCCGGGCCCGACGTGACCTCGATATCCGGCGGCGGCGGTGACGCTGGAACCGCAGAACCCTTGCTGAGGCGGTCCCACGCCCAGTTGGCCCTGTCCAGGACATTCCAGAGTGAGTCGCATCCGGTGAGAATCCACGCCTTTTTCGCGGAATCGGTAAGCTGACCGGCAATCCAGAGCCGCCCGAGCGAATCCGACTTCTTCCAGTCCAGGCCGCCAACCCCCACCGCATACACGAATGTGAGCGAATCAATCCGCCCTTGCTGCCTGTTCTTGGTCAGCTCGTACGGCCCCGTGGTGATGAAACGCATCGGCCCTTTCTGTGGCGTGGAGGTAAGAAACGCGCTGATCGGATCCAGGGGGAATCTGCCTCGCGCATCATCACCCCTGTACGTCTGCCGCAATCCGACATCCCGTCGTCCCCAGACATCGCTCACAATCGAAGCATGCGGGAGCGCGTATGGCTGCGCCGGATCGTCCGTCCTGTCAGTGGAGGCCTTGTCCGCGTGGAGAAGTGTATAGCCGGGAATTTGTGTGGAAGACAGAAACCCGGTGATCCGGTCGGGATCACCGGTGTCGTCATGGGAGCCGTTCGGGTACGGCGCAGAAGCAGGATTCCAGGCATCCCAGTAATATGCGACGGCGAGCGAGTCGCGCGGCCGGGAGGGGACGAGCGCCGACTTCCGTTTGAACCAGCTGTCAAGATCATCCTCGCCTTCATACGCGAAACCACCGATGACGTTCCGCTCTCCCGCTTTCGATGGACCGAAGCTGAATGCGAGAGGCCACCAGAAGCGTATCGTCTGATCGGGCAGAGTATCTTTCGAAGTCGAGGACGACCGCGGAAGCTTGATCTCCCCGGTGAACTTGTGCGTGGCCTTCCAGATCAGGTAGTCCGCGTGCAGCGGGTTGCTGAAGCCGAAGATTTCCACGTGACTCCGGATGCCGAACTGCGCGCAGACATCCTCGAATTCGATCTTGATGTCGGATGTCAACGCCGGATCCACCTTCCAGCGGTAGGGAGCATCGAGCTGGATGCCGTCCACGATGACGTGCGGCGGGCGGTAACGGCGGGTTTCAAGGGCCCAGTCGGTGGCGCCGAAGTTGGTCAGCGCATCCCCGCGTGTGTACATGTCGTGCTTCACGCCGTTCTCATCCAGTATGCCGGGATCATCCAGCGATACGGGGTTGAAGATCTGATACAGCATGTTCGATTGCCACCAATCCGCCGGCCAGTAGAATATCTCCGTGGATTGACGGTCGGCTCCCGTGAGGTTCCAGCTGAACTGGGACTGCAATCCGCCGTCACCCATCAGCTTGTTCATGCTCAGGCGGATGTTCCCCACGTCGAAGGACATAGGCGAGGGATTGTAGTTGCGATCCTGTGCATCCATCGTCGGGGCCCCGAGCAGCATCGCGCCGACGAGGAGACCGGGAAGAGTTGCTTTCATGGTTCGATCCTGTCAAATGACCACGTTAAAGATTCAATCGGACTCCAAATATGATCCGTCGCGGATTCAAGAAGATCGGTGCCGTCAGCCACCCGGTCTTGATATGATTGTCGTCGGATGCATATTGGCCCCAGAGGTCGTCTCCTCCCTTGTCCGGGGTTCGCAAAGAATTCTTGTACTCGCTGTATTGTGTCTGGAGCATGTTGCTGACGGTCAGGAATTTATTGTTGGTGAGATTCTTGACGGTGATGACCAGTTCCAGCGAGCCATAGGGCGTGGCAAACACCTTTGAGCCGCGGAAGTCTATATTCCAGTAGTTCACCGCATCGACGTAATTCCGCAGCTTGACGTCAGGTTCTTCCGGATTCAGCAGCACGCGGCCGCCGCTGCGCCAATCAAACAGGAAATTCGCGAAGAGCCCTCCGAGCCCGGGCCAGTTGATGCCCAGGAATTCCGGGCTGAAATCCGCGGGCGTATGGAGATTGAGGTTGATGTTCGCCCGCGGGCGCGGTTCCGACGTGTAGAGATTCGGCGATCGCAATTCCCTGTCGCGGGCGAGAAGCCGGTCTTCATAGACCTGCGCAAGTCCCGCCTGGCCCGAGCTGGACACCATGTAGTCGTACATCGCGCTGAAGGTGAAGAACTGCCCCACCGGCCGCTCGAGGCGCAGTTCGACGCCACGCACATCACCATAGCCATCGGGTTCGTATTCGGCGACAATGTTGTCGCCATAGTAGTTGATGTAGCTCCGGCTCAACGGCTCGTTCGAGATATCCTTGTAATACGCCGTCACGTTCACGAGGTAGTCGGAAAGGAACATCTGCTCGTAGCCGAACTCGTAGGAGATCGTCCGTCCCATTTCAAGCCCGGGGGTAGGCACAACCACCGAGCCCGGGTCTACCTTCATATTGTACATGAAGGCAATCGCGGGACGCTGGTAGAAGTGCCCGTAATTGAAGTACATTTTGCTGCTCTCGGTGATCGGGAATGATACTCCGAGGCGGGGAGAAATGTGCGCCTGGACCGGATTCGCCGAGCGCGGCCACCCCGGCGGATCCTCCAGGAGGCCGCGGAACGCGAGCCACCGTTCGTAACTCATCCCGGCCCCCGGCAGATTCTGGTAGATCTCGTTGTAGAAACGCGCATAATCCTCGTCTGCCGGGAATCCCGCGACAAAACCCTCCTTCATGGGATTGAGATAATCCAGGCGGAGGCCGGCATTCAGGATCATCCCTTCAAATTCAAGTTTGTCCTGAATGTACGCCCCGATTTCCAGAGGCGTGACATTATAGTATTCCCATGTATCAGGGGTGTAGGCAACCTGCGACTGGAACCATGTTCCGGTGTACACGAAAAGGTGTTGTAAACGGGCGGAGAAGCCCGCCTCGAACTGATGATGCCGCCCCATCTGGGCGGTGAGGTCGCCTTTGAGCTGATACACCCACGAATGGGAGGAGTCGACGCGTTGCGGACCGCCGAACATGGTGAACGTATTCAGAGCGTCGTAGCCGTAGTTGGTGGAACCGCTCGGACTTCCGAGGTTCGGCACGTTGTAGCGTATATCCCGCTTCAGACGGCTGCTGTAGAATGTGACCCAGGCGTCTGCACGGTTCGTGTCAAGCGAGAATGGCGCAAGACCCTGATCGGTATAGCCGACCTGGAGATCAACGGTGTAGAAAGCACTCGGCGAGACGGTATGTGTGAACCTGGCTCCACCGACGATGTATCGTTGATCATAGTACTGAAGCCGGCTGAGGTTGAACAATTGGGGAAAATTCCCTCCGCCCACCAGCGCAGCCTGCTGCCGCACCGCAGTCTCGTTGCTGCCGAGGAATCCAAAACTCGTCGCCTGGTCTATCAGGGCGCCACCGTAGCTTGACACTCCGCTCGAACTCGAGGTCTGCACCTTCGCGTACAGACCATTGATCGAGAGGCGCATGTTGTCGCTCAACGTACTTGTCAGTTTCAGCTGACCGTTCCAGTCAACATAGTTATCGCGCGGTCCGATGGGAAAAGCCAGTTGCGAGTTCTCATATTTGAATCCGAGCATGAAGGTGGTGCGCTCCGCAAACTCGCCAAACAGAAAGTCACCGGGGAACGGACCCGTCAGCGTGCCTTCGATGAAGTAGTCCGGCGAGGCCGCGACCCTGTATTGGGGGTGCTGCAACCGCCAGAGCTGCAGTTTCTGTGTTGAATCGAGTTCGCGGGGGACCGTCGATGCATCCGCCCAGCCGCGGAAATTACGAAACTCCACCGGGATCGTCGTGTCGGATGCGCTCACGCCTTGCATGGCATACTCCCCGGAGTAGATCCGGTAAATCCATGATGCATCGCTCCATGGATCGTCTCCGGGACTGCCCTTGAAGAACCGTGCTTGCCCTGCAGGTGCCACGTCGGCCTTCAGTGACAGGGTGTAACGTTCACGGTGCCCGTCCTTGGTGACGACGTTCAGCAGACCCGATCGGATGCCGCCGTACTTCGCCTGGAAACCGCCGGTCAACACCTGGATCTCTTCAATAGCGGTGGAGTTCAATGCCAGATACGAGTTTTCGGTCCGCGGGTCCTGCAACGAAATGCCATCCATGCGGACTTCCGTCTCGCGTATACCTCCGCCGCGCACGCTGAGCCCGCTCCCCTGTACTCCGCTCACGAGTTCCACTCCCTTCAGCCGGCCGACGAATTCGTCCACATGCAGAACCGGCATCTCGGCAAGGCGGGCGGTTCCGATGACCTCCTGTGTCGCTGAGACATCCTGCTTGATCGCTTCCCTGGTGGCGGTCACCACGACCTGATCCAGCGCAATGGATGTCGAGGAGATCTGGAAGTTGAGGTTCGTTGTGCGGTCCAGATCGGCTTTCACCGCCCGCTGTGCGAGCGGCGTGTAGCCAATCATTCGGGCTTCAACGACATACACACCGGGCGGGACATTGAGAATGAAGTAGTACCCGTCAGCATCCGTGATTCCTCCAAGCGGTCTGTCGAGTGGAACATCGGTGCCGTCGGTCAGCATGGAAAGTGCAACGATAACGTTTGCACCCGGCAGCGGCTCCCGGCTTTCACGGTCGATCACTCTGCCGGTGATCTTCCCGTTCCCGGCCCAGAGCATCACGGGGAGTAACAGACCCGCGCAAACCATCGCGCCGACACGATAGATATTCTTCACTGGTATACGGCGTTTCATAGCGAACCCTCTCGAGGGTTTGTGATCAAATTCCGGATGAAACCTGGCGGTTCGGTTGGGAAGAGCAGATGGAACGGAGGATGGGCACCTGCACGGTGCATGCATGATTCCCATCATGCCGTGAGGTGAAACACGGGTTGCCGGCTTTCGACTCACGAGATATGGAATACCCATCACTCGGTTCATGCGTCGCCGCTGGCCCAATGTACGACATGACGCTTCGCTTGTCAAGCTCAAAAATCATCAAAAACGCAAAGAAAACGGGTTAAGATCATCAACCAAAAAAAGTTCTTGCTTTTTGGCCGGAAACAATGTATGATTCGTCATCGATCGTACACCGTTGTTGGCCTTGTTGAACTCTTTGAGAGATCGCGACCCAGGTGCTGCATGACCGAGTTGCGATTTTTCGTTTTTTCAAGCAGACTTCTGGTTGTACTCCCGTGTCCGCCGGTTGCGGACTTTCTTACATCGTAAGGATCTGTTCCATGGAAAAAGGGACAGTGAAGTGGTTCAACGGGGCCAAAGGCTTCGGATTCATTCAGCGCGAAACGGGCGAAGATGTTTTCGTCCATTTCAAGGAAATCGTCGGAGAAGGGTACAAAACCCTTAACGAAGGCGATAAGGTGACTTTCGAAGTTACCCGTGGACCAAAAGGTTTGCAGGCAACGAAGGTGACGAAAGGCTAACGCCTTTCTAACGATTCGCACGGCTTAGAACCGCGAAAGCCCCGCCACTGGCGGGGCTTTCGTTTTTTCTGCCCTCGATCACCGCAAGAGTACCATGGAGCGCGAACTCACAAATCCGCCGGCGACGAGCCGGTATATGTACACTCCGCTCGCGAGACCCGAGGCGTCAAAAGAAACCATATAGTCACCTGCAGGCCTCTTCTCGTTGACCAGTACCGCCACCTCCCGCCCGAGCATGTCGTATACCTTGAGCGTTATGAATTGTGGATCCACAATTGAAAATTGTATGCTCGTGCCAGGGTTGAACGGATTCGGGAAATTCTGTTTGAGCGAGTATCCTGCGGGCGCACCTGCCGGCTCGCCGTTCATCGCCGTCACCCCCTCCCCCACACTCAAATCGTCAAAATAGACCGTGCCGCTTGTGCGCCCGCCGGGCAGTTGCTTGATGACGAACCCTGCAAACTGCCGCGTGGCAGTCGTGGGAACAGACGCAATTGATGCTTCAACGAGTTTCCATCCGGTCCAGTCAAGCGTATCGCAATGCACAAACGTCAACGGATAGAACCAGTATTCGAGCGCGTTGCGGCTGTTGTCACCGAATACCCAGGCGGCAACTTTCGGGCCCGGGTCAACGACCGGCCTGGAGCCGTTGAATTCGCGTACCGTTCCGCCACTGGGTCCGGCAAATTCATAGCTTACCTTTCCGCTCCCGGTACCCGACTTCTTAATGGCCGTCTCAATCGCAAATGAGGTGGTGAGCGTCCCCACCGTGCTCCCGCTGGTGCCCGGTTGCCACCAGCTCCCCATGGCATCCAGTGAATTGATGACCGTCCCGCTGAAGTTCTGATCGGGTCCCGTCGCAAAGGCGATTGTCGGTGCGCTTGAGATGCCGTTGCCTCCGTAGTCCTTCATTGATGGGAGAACGGACAGCAAATACGCGGACAGAGCCTGCAATGCCGCAGCCGGGCGGAACGTGATCCGTATTCCCGTGCCCACACTCTGCACCGTTGGCGCCGTCAACGGTATAACATTACCGCCCCCGTCGATCAGACGGAACGTCCCCCCGAGTGTTGTCGGATCCATCGGCTCACTCACTTCGACTTCAAAAAGAACGGTCGAGCTGACCCCCTCCTGGCCTGCGGCAGGGTACGTGGCTCCCAGAACCGGCGGCACTGTGTCATGTGCCGTGGTTCTAAACGTAAACACGTACGGCTCACCACCGATACCATCCCCGTTGACATCCAGGCCGGCACCGAAATAGTTGTGTGCGCCGGTGTCAAGTGTAACCGTGTATTCCGTATCAAACGCAAGAGGCGATGACGGCGTGAACTGCAATGTGCGATAGGTGTCCTTCCAGCTCACGGTCCCTGCAATGGCCGGAGTGACATGAAAACTCTGTTCCGCGCTCATCCGCTCGAGCCGCTGATTGAAGGAGACAGGAATTGCCTCAAAAACCTGCACACGGCCGGCAGGGGGTTGCGACGTCACGCGCGGGGGTGTCATATCATCGGTCACAATCTGCATCAGGAAATCCCAGTCCCAGTTGATGCCGGGATCCGTGTGGGTGTTGCATGTGGCGAAGTTCGAAGGATATCCGTTGCTGAGCACCCAGTCCACCCATGTACTGTTGAGATACTCGTTATGACCGATGACATGGTTGCGGTCTTTGGAAATGCCGTACTTATCGCAAAGGTATTTCACCAGCCGTCCGGATGCCAGGTACATCTCGGGGGTCCACCAGGCAGGGTTCGACACAAATCCTTCGTGTTCAATGCCGAACGAATAGCGGTTGAGGCAGACGGCGTGCCAGGCCCAGTACTGTTCTTCCACCTGTTGCGTGATATCTCCCGCCGGAGCATCGGAGGGAGAGTCCTGCATACCGTTCACGTCATAGTGGACACTCGCGTCTGTTCCAGCCTGCTGGAAATAGGAAATGACCCCGAGGTAGTACCCCTCCATGTCGTGAATGACGACAAAATCCCGTTTGTAGCCCATTGTGTACCAGTGACCGGGATATGCAGGAACCCAGTGAGCAGGGGGATAGTCAGGCTGGGCGGTGCGCTTCTGCAATCCGTTGTTGCTTTCGGCTTCTGCATAGACGGCCTTGGCATTGGCGCTTACAATCTGCATATCCAGCGTACGGGGCTCAATCCGGATCCCGTATTCATTGTATCCCTTGGCCAGCCGGGAGAGTATTTCATACGCATGTTGGGCTGCGAGTTCGGGTTGGGGGATACCGCAATAACGGGCGATGGCGGTTTGCCAGCTTTCGAGGGATCCCGGAGCAGTGCCGGCCGGAAGCGGATACTGTGTGTAGAGGGTCTTGAGATATGCGGCGGCAGCGCGGATATTCTGTACCACATCCCTGCGCACGGTGGTCGGAGTCTCGCCTATCAATGCAGCGCTCAGGGGCAAGCTCCGCCCGAAGAACCTGTCATCCCTGAGTGCCATGATGCCGTAAGACCGCGGCAATCCGACACAACTTGCCGTATCGCCATCGGCCCATTCCAGGTGTTCCCAGCGTGTCTCCGCAAATGCAATGCCTTTGAGCACATCGGCCGGTACTCCGAATTCCCGTCCCGCCGACTCAAATGCCGAGAGAATTTCTGGCTGTGATAGGTCCTGAGCTAATGCTGTCGCCCCAGATAGAAGCAACACACAAAGAAATCGCGTCATATCATCCCGTCTGTATGGAACCCGATGCGTACTGATAACTTAGAGATTCAGCGGGTGAGAATCAACGCGAGGGGCAACAGGCCTGCAACGGGGCGCGAGTGATGGGCACAGCCAAGGGGGCGACCGGAATGAATCTGAAAACTGCACGAGCATACTACCGGTACGCCGGCGCAATGTCAGCAGACGGGAAGTAGTGGTGCAAGATTTGTTCGGCCGTACGACCGGCCAACGCCATCCCCACGGCTCCCGATTGACACATCCCCACACCATGCCCCCACCCCGCGCCGGTGACGACGAACCGGTCGGGTCGCGTGAGAGGACCCACCGGATCCAGCACGACACAGGAGCTGCGGAGCGGAGGTGTCCAGACTTGCCGGAATTCCAGTTCTGTTGAAACTCGGAATTGCCCCTCTTCCCCCACAAACAGAGCGCTGAGGATGCGGCCGGAATGACCCCGGCGCACGGAATCGATCCGGACAATGCGGCCCACACGCAATCTTCCGCCTGCGAGTCCGAGTGAGTCGGCCGGGGTGTTCACCTTCCACCTCCAGTATCTCCGGCTCCAGTCGGGGAGGCCGGGGCGGGACTGCGGATTGCAGTACGTCGGGGGATCAGCTTCCAGCCAACGCCGCAGGTGTGTTTCATTCTCAAGAGAATCAACCCTCAGGGAGTCGGCGTCGGGGCGCGCACCCCAGTACGCACGCGGACCACTTCGCCATGGCCAGACGTTTTCTATGCTCTCGGAGTATCCTCCGCAGTTTGAAGCGAAGTACGCGTTGATCGGCACGCCTCCCGATTGAAGGATGAGACCGCGAGTCGTCCGGATCGCGCGGTCAATCTCTTTCGTTATTCGCGACGTTCCTCCGAACACCTGACAGTCCACGTCACCGCAGATGTCGTACCCATTGCCGGCGTACATCCGGTTCCGCCTGGCTGCCATGACTTCGGACCGGGCTGCGATTGCCTGTGCGCGTAGAGCCTCAACCGGCGCGGTCCCGATCTCAAATGGCACTACACCCCGCAGGTATCGTTCAACAGGAAGAGAGACAACCACGCTCAACATCCCTCCCGGTGCAGCCCGCACGCTGATTGTCCCTTCGTACCGCCTGTCTTCCTTTCCCTCCCACCACCATCCGACGCCGTACGGGACATTTCGGACAAGGAACAGTCCGGTATCACGCACTGCGGTCATGACCAGAAGCGAATCCTCAATATGCACATCGCCGTACACTAGACCTACGCGTGTCCCGTGCCGCTCGATGATAGCCTGTTTGCCACCGGCAAGCAGCAGTCGTTTCTCCGCCCGGACGCGCCATGGGCCGGCCGGCTCAATTGCCACACGATCGAGTGTGGAGATAATTTGCACTCTGATGAGCGGCTCTTTGGCATCCGACGTGAGAAAGCCCAAAAACAGCAAAAACACTGTGATGCAGAACGGAAAGGACTTCATGTAATTCCCTGAGAAAAATGCCAGAGAAAAAAGTCAGAGAAAAAACCCTGGGAAAAAAGCCAGGCTTCACCGCACTTCACTGGAGGCACGCCAGCCACCTGCCGTACGCATCGGCGGTGGCTTCGCGGTCCCCTCGCGCCGGCACGACTTCCTCGATCTTCCGGAGCGACGCAAATGCCTCACGGGGCGAAGGGAATATGCCGGCTCCGACGGCAGCACCGCGTGCCGCTCCCTGCGCCCCGTCGGTGTCAAAGAGTTCAATGGTCGCATCGGCGATATTGGCCAGCGTCTGCCGGAAGATGGGACTCAGGAACATGTTGGAGTGTCCGGCCCTGATGACCCGGAGGGCCAATCCCATTTCTTTCATAATGTCAATACCGTACCTGAACGAAAAGGCGATTCCCTCTTGAGCCGCCCGGTAAAGGTGAACACGCGAATGTCGATTGAAATCGATGCCATAGATCTGACAGCCGATTTCCCGGTCCTCCAGTATACGTTCGGCGCCGTTGCCGAACGGCAAGACCGTGACTCCGTCGCAGCCAATATTCACGCCTGCCGCTGCGTCATTGATCTCAGCATAGCTCAAGCCTTCCGCGACATTCCTGCGGAGCCAGGAATTCAGAATGCCTGTTCCGTTGATACAGAGCAGAACTCCAAGGCGCGGCTGGCCGGCCGTATGGTTGACGTGCGCAAACGGGTTGACGCGTGATTTCCCGTCATAGGCCACGCGGCCAATCACCCCGTAGACCACCCCTGACGTTCCGGCGGTAGCGGCAGCCTCCCCCGGGTTCAGGACGTTCAAGGAGAAGGCATTATTCGGTTGATCCCCCGCACGATACGTCACAACAGTCCCCTCCCGCAATCCAAGCTGTTCTGCAGCCACCTTCGTGAGCTGTCCCTGGTCGCCGAAGGTGGGGCGGATATCCGGCAACAGCCGCCTGTCACTGCCAAAATACTCAAGCAGTGCACCGGAGATCTCGTTCTTCGCGAAGTCCCAGTAGATCCATTCGGACAGTCCTGAGAGCGTCGTCGTGATGTCGCCGGTGAGTTTCATTGCAATGAATTCGCCGGGCAGCATGGCCTTGTGAATTCTCCCATACACTTCCGGCTCATTCTCCAGCACCCAGCGCAGCTTGGAGGCCGTGAAATTTCCCGGGGAATTGAGAAGATGCTGCAGGCAGAATTCGCGGCCGAGGGTATCGAAGGCCTTCCGGCCGATTTCCACCGCGCGGCTATCACACCAGATGATCGACGGCCGCAGCACATGGTGCTTCTCATCGACGAGCACAAGTCCGTGCATCTGATACGAGATGCCGATCGACCGTATCGCACCCGTGTCGATTCCTTTCTCCCTCACAAGGTTCCGGGTCAAGGCAACAACGTACGTCCACCATAGTTCCGGATCCTGCTCGGCCCACCCGGCCCTGGGTGCGTCGATGTGCATTTCCTCCGAAGGTAAGGAGCCGTGGGCAATCACCGTACCGGTTTCACAATCCAGAATTGCACACTTGACCGAGGAGCTGCCGATGTCATAGCCGAGAGAGTACATGGAATCAGTTCCTTGCTTATTGTTGATGGATCATGTAGGTATCGTCATTCCCGCGATACTCAAACCAGTCGTAGTACGCGGAAGTCGTGGCCTTCTTCCCGAGTGAAGTGGCGTAGAGTCCGTACATGCATCCGACGAAACCACCCGCCACTTTTGTGCTCAGAAATTTCGCGTCAACGTGCTCCTTCAGCACGCTCCACCCACGATCTCCGAATCCGTACAGAAAAGCGTATGTGTCGCCGCGCGCTTCAATCTTCAGACGAACCGGCATCGTGTACTCTTTGATGGTGATCTCCCGCGATGCGATTACACGCATATGCGTCGTCGATCCGCCGGGATCAAGGGAGGTGTAGAGCTGCAACTGGGGCCTCGTTCCTACCCTGGATTTGCAGAGGAAGTAGAAATGCGATTCGTTCTGGAAGACAACAATCCCGGCCTTCTCATTCTCCGCACTAGGGGAAAACAGCAGAGAAGTGCTCGCGGAACCGCGTAGGTGCTGCTGCCGTCTCCCCAGAAAGCTCGGATTTCCTTTGCCGGAACATGACTCGGGGCGCAACTGCAGTCCGACAAACCCCTTCCGGGACCTCAAATCATACCACTCCTCGTGCGGAGTCCTCAGGAAAGTCCAATCGCGGTCCAGCGTCCCGCCGTTGAAGTCGTCTCTTCTGGTGAAATTGCCGCCGTAGGGAACTCCCGGAGCTGATGAAGGCCTCACAGGATAAGGGTACGAGTATTGCACTTTCTCCTCGCCGGTGGTCACGATCGGCCACCCGTTCTTCCATAGCACGGGCGCAAGGAATGTTTCTCTGCCGGTATTGTAGTATCCCCCCTCGACCGGAGGATACGGCCTGCATCCAAGGAACACCGCCCACCAGTCCCCGCTTTCCGTCTCCACAAAATCGGCATGTCCGGTCGACGTGATCGGCGCTTCTCTCGCGGGATCAAGATGCCTTTGCGTCAGTATCGGATTGCCGGCGAACGGGACATACGGACCCTCCACCGCCGCGCTCCTGAAGACTACTTCCGAATGCTGGTCACCGGTTCCCCCCTCTGCGGCAATGAGATAGTAAGCGCCGTCCTTCTTGAAAATGTGCGGGCCTTCAATCCAGACGGGTTTCCTGGCAATATCCGTCCCCCCGTTCACGAGAAGATGTTCTTCGCCGGTGACCTTGAGCTTTCCGGTATCAAACTCATACATACGGATCGTCCTGTGTCCGTCATAGAGCGGTTTATCGTTTGGGGGAATACTATTGTAGATGATGTACGCCCTGCCATCGTCATCGAAGAACATCGACGGATCAATCCCGTTGATTTCGGGAATCCAGACCGGATTCGACCAGGGTCCCCGCGGAGAGGTCGCCGTAGCAATGAAGTTCCCCCCGATGTCGACAAGTGTGCACGTCACATAGAATTTTCCCCCGCGGTAACGGATGGCCGGCGCGAAGAGCCCGCGCGAAACACCCTGCCCGTCCAGGTTCAACTGTTCCACCCGATCCATGACGTGGCCGATGAGGTTCCAGTTCACGAGATCCCGGCTTTGAAAGACCGGGATGCCGGGAAAATAGGCGAAGGTCGAGGTGACCAGGTAGTAGTCGGCCCCGACGCGGCATATGCTCGGGTCCGGATAGAATCCGGCCAGGATAGGGTTGAAAAACATGTTCGCCACCTCCAATGATGTATCCCGTGCTGCTCCGGGCCGACAACTTTCCGGTGGTCCCAGATAGCTCGGCTTCATGCCACCGGCATCGATCACCAACTTCTGGAGCACGACACCTGGATCGACCATCCAGAATTTCAGGATATGTTCACCTGGTTTTTCGACGGTGTGCTGTGATGTCACGATGTGGATGTTGTTGGCCACCGCTTGATTCCATTCGTGAGGATATTTCCAATCAGGCACGGTATCCTTCGCATGCATGTTGATGATCTGCGGTTGTTGCTCATCGAACGAGACCGCATAGCACAATCCCTTGTGCTCCCTCCCGGGTTCGGTGCGGAAATCCAGTGTCGGGGAGAGGTCCGCATGGACGGTGAGGCGTCCGGCTGTGAACAGATGCACACGGTACTCCAAACGGGGGGAATCGCCGCCAGGCGTCACACTTGCTGATGTGACTGGCGTAACAGTCATGGCCGAAAGCGTGCGACCCAGATCGGGTATCCGCTGCCATGCAGCGTGCGGTGTGTTCACCGCCGTTGTGTAGTGCTCCGCCTCCATGGAGAGGTACCCGTTGCTCTCCATAAAGGCATGGACGACTTGACGCTCCTGGAGGACAGGATTGTTGACAACTGCGTGAACGACAACATGGGCACTGTCCGGACCTGTGATCGTAATGGGCACGCGCTGTTTCCCTGCCGGAGCTTTGCGCCAGTCGACGTTCACGGTAATCCGTTCTTCCGTCCGGACGCTCCCCTCGCATGAGCTGAGCTGGAGGTATTTTTCCGGCGAATGAAGGACATAGTGCACAGGAAGAGTCCCGCGGTTGAAAACTTCGATGTAGGTCGATTGGTTGCTGTAAGGATCACATTCCGGCAATACCGCCTCGGTCGTGTCCCGCGGCCACCAGCGTGCGGATCCCTCGATTGCCACTCCCATCTCCGGAGCGGGTTTCAATGCGATTCTCTGCACGGGAGGCGGGACGTCCTTCTCCGGCTGTTGCCATGAGGTGTAGCTAATGTGCGTCTGATCCATCATGTGGTTCCACTTGCCGCCGGCGAGCGTGCTATTGTAATAGTGGCTGATGGCAGAATCCTTGCTGAAGAGAAACGCCGCCCGGTCGGCGAGGGCGTTGGTACCGGCCCGCCCCTGTCCGGCATACAGGTGATTCATACCGACGGTGACATACAGATCGTTGAGGTTGGCACAGGCAGTCACCGGATGGAGCACGAGCTGATAGAATGCATCCTTCTGCGCAGGAGGGAGCGAATCGTATATGCCCTGTGCGCGTTCTGCGAGCCGTGTGTAGTCCTCGACAACGGTCGCTGCTTCACGGTAGTTGAAAAGACTGTACGTATCAGGGGCGAGGAGTTCCGGCTTCCGGCGGGAGTTGTAGGTGGTGTACGCCGTTAGAATCTCCGCGATATCTTTTGCGTGCTTTTCGCCGAACTGTTGTGCTGCCCATTGCCGTGTGTACGCCGGCAGGCGTTCCGCGGACCACGCGTCGGGATTCCAGGCATAGTCCAGGAAGAACTGTGTGGGGAACTCCATGGGCTTGATGTCGCCGACATTCACGATCCAGATCCGGCGGGCTCCATACGCATAGGCCATGTGCATTTGCTCCCATACCCGCGCAATCTGATTTGTGTTCACCCACTTATAGTTCCTCGGCCCGCCTACATAGTCGAAGTGGTAGTAGATGCCATAGCCCCCTGCGCGCGGCGGAGCGAGAAGAGAAGGAAGTCTGCGGATGTTTCCCCAGTTGTCATCGCAGAGAAGAAGCGTGACATCATCCGGCACCCGCATGCCTTTGTCGTAGTATTCCTGCACTTCTTTGTAGAGCGCCCACACCTGCGGGATGGCCGCCGGATCCTTGCCCGTCACCTCTCCCAGAATCCGACGCTGGTCTCGCACGATGTTTTCGAGGAGTGCGATGTTGGCCCCCTCGGACATCGGCTCATCGCCGTCACCACGCATGCCCACGGTGACCAGGCTTTCGTACGAACCCATGCGCGCGATGCCCTGGCGCCAGAAGCTCCTCAGCATGCTGTCGTTTTTTTCGTAGTTCCATGGTCCCGACCCATAGCGTCGCCATTCGTCGTGAGCGCGCATCATCGGCTCATGGTGTGAGGTCCCGATCACAATGCCGAACTCGTCCGCCAGCTGCGGATTGCGCGGGTCATCATCGTAGAATGCATTCCCCCACATTGCCGGCCAGAGAAAATTTCCCTTCAGCCGGAGGATGAGCTCGAACACGTGCTCGTAGAATGCCGAGTTGAATCCGCCGAATTTCTCGCGAGTCCAACCCGACAGGGCCGGAGCTTCGTCGTTGATGAAGATGCCGCGGTATTTCACCGCCGGCTGGCCGTTGGAGTACCGGCCCGGAAGTACGAAGAGCTCCGGCTCTTTCTTCACCGGAACATCCGCCCACCAGTACCACGGCGACACGCCGGCCTTCGATGCCAGATCGAACATGCCGTAGATGGTTCCCCGCTTGTCGCTCCCCGCGATGACCAGCGCCCGGTCGATACCGGGAAGCGGGTTCTGGATTGTCTGAATCAGAAATGTTTCCCACTTCCCCGCGATGTCTCCGACATCCAGCCTTTTCTCCCGCACCAGTCTGTCAACCCACGGGCTCCGGCCGAGTGTACCGATCAGCACCATCTCCTTCTCCGGCCCGATCCCGTCGACAGACAGAGGAGGTTCATTGCCGGTCACACGGAGAAGATCCTGCTGCAGAAGGCGTGCAACACGGGCGACCCCCGCATAGTCCTGAGAACTCACGTACAGGGCGGCGGATTTGCCCTTTGCCGACAGGGTGAACGCGTCTGCCTGCATTTTTCCCGAAACGTACCCTTCGGCTGCAGAAAGTTCCCCTGGAAGGGCAATGACAAGCAGGGCGGCCAGGATTCTCCAGCACACGGCACGATATTCCTGAGAACGGGTCAGCAGGCGGCTCATCTGGGACTCCCGGCGGTGTTGAGAACGGCGAAGAACGCCGGTTTCGGCTGGTAGTTCCGATCGAAGAGCAACGGATAGCTTGTCCGCCCTCTGACCGGCCAATCATTGAGCCAGGACGTTTTGTCGGTGACACCCCAGAACGTCACCCGATCAACTGTCGCCGCATGCTTCACAAGGATGGCGAACAGACCGGCGTACCGGTCAGTCAGTACTTTCTGCATTGAATCGGGAAGCGCGTCGGGATACGGGTTCAGTTCCTTGCGCAGTTCGACTCTCATGTTGATATCTGCACCCTCGTAATCCCACGCCGCGGGCAGTATATTCATGTCCATCTCGGTGACCAGCACCTTGACGCCGAGGCCTGCGACAGCCGAGATGAAATTTTCGAGATCGTCATCTGTCGGGTAATCCATCCCCCAATGTCCCTGAATGCCCACGGCATCGATCCGGAGACCCCGCGCCTTGAGATCCTTGACCAGGCGCACCGCTGCATCCCGCTTTGCCGGCTTGTCGAGCGAGAAGTCGTTGTAGTACAATTCGGCGCCGGGATCGACCTGGTTCGTGTACTCAAAAGCCTTTGCCACGAAGTCTTCCCCCACCGTCTGCACCCAGAGGCTCTGCCGGAGTCCCCCTTCGTCGGTGAGAGCCTCATTGACCACATCCCACCCCTTTACCCTGCCCTTATAGCGGCCCACCACGGTCTCAATGTGCTGCCGCATGCGCAGGAGCATCGCATCACGACCCAGCAGCTTCCCCTGTGCATCGACAAACGTCCAGGCAGGAATCTGGTCATGCCAGACGAGCGCATGCCCCGCGATGAACATGTTATGCTTTTCGCCGAACGTCACAAAACGGTCGGCCGCTTCAAAATCATACATGTCAGGCTGCGGATGGATGTGCACCCACTTCATCACGTTCTCGGCTGTCACACTGTTGCACTGTTGCAGGACTATTGCAACAGCCTGCGAATCCCTGCCGGTAACCATGTCATCGTTCAACGCAGCACCGATCAGAAAATCCTTGTCGTACGCGCCTTTCAGTGTGGTCCGGTCATGGCTGTCACTGCACGTGAATGCTCCGAGGGCCGCGAGTAATACAGAGGCCGCAAGGAAGCCCTGCCAAAAGTTTCTTGTCTGCGCTTTCGTGGGCATATTCACCTCTCCTCGTTTGAGCGGCGGATGGGCATCAGGCTGAATCGTTGAAAATACTGAAGGCACGTATCCCTCCAACTCGCTGCGTCAATCTTCTGCTTCTCGAGCCGTGCCTTGACGTGCGCGAATACTGCAGAGTCGACTGAGTGCTCAAGCGACAGCCAGGTGCCATACATCGAATCTACGTATTCCGTTCCCGTGTAGTATTTCGTACACAGCTCTTCCCAGAGCGTCCTTCCCGATTGCATGTGGTGATCCCAACTGACATGGTGGAACCAGAGGAGGTACTTCTCCGGGCATGATGCAACTCCATCTAGCTGTTCACGTAGGGGAGAAGCGTACTGACTCACTGCATTGCTCCCGGTGGAGCTACGGTCATAGCCAAGACCGACGGCATCTGCCCGATGGTAGTACGTCGAACGCCAATCCACCCTCCCCGTGTCGAGTTGGGGTCCGGGGCCGTAGTGAACATCCACCTGCATAATGTGATGCAATCCCAATGGGGTCATGTAGTTGACACATGCCTCCCATGAACCCATCATCATTGCGTGAACAGTCGACACTACTCCGGCGTCATTGCCGAGTGTCATCTGGATCCACTCGTTGGCGATGTCTCCCGCGGACTGCGTGTGATCCCACGCGAGGCGGCCGAAGGCATACCAGTTTGCCTGGGCGAAGAGATGCCCGCACCAGTTCTTTTCGTCGCCGGTGTTCGCCACCCCCGCGATCCCGGTCATCGCGCGCTTCTGCAGGCTTCCGTCAATGATGGCGCCGAGTGTAGAACCCGGGCCACGGGTGAAAAGGTCGAATTGCAGATACTCTTTCCACATGGGCGCGAGGTATACCAAATGCGTGGAATGCCCCAGATATTCCTGCGTGATCTGGAGCTCAAGCATCAGCGGCGTCTTTGGCATTGCTCCGAAGAGAGGTTGCACGGGCTCCCGGGGCTGGAAGTCGAGCGGCCCGTTCTTCGCCTGTATGAATACATTTGAACGGAACCCTCCATCAAGAGGCACGAATTCCTTGTATGAGCGCTTCACACGGTCGGCATCACTCAGTGCATCATACACAAATGACCGCCACATCACTATGCCGCCGTGCGGTGCCAGTGCCTCGGCGAGCATATTGGCACCATCGGCATGCGTTCTGCCGTATTCCTGAGGCCCCGGCATTCCTTCGGAGCTCGCTTTCACCAGAAATCCCCCGAAATCAGGAATGCAGCGGTACACCTCTTCGACTTTGCGTTTCCACCATGCCCGCACGTCCGGATTCAGCGGGTCCGCCGTTGTGAGATCCCCGATCCCTCCTTTTCTATTCCCTTCCTGCTCGAACCGGGCGGAAATGGGAGAGGAAAAATTGACGGAGAGGAATATACGAATGCCGTAGGGACGGAACACGGCCGCTATTGCGGCTGCTTTGGCAAGATATGCGGATGTCAGAATACGCGGATTCGCATTGACATTGTTGAGCACGGTCCCGTTGATGCCAATCGATGCACATGCCCGGGCATAGTCGCGGTAGCGGGCATCGGTTGCGGAAGGCAGCGTGTCCCATCGCCAGAGCGATGTGCCGGCATATCCCCGTTCCACAGTGCCGTCAAGATTGTCCCAGTGATCCAGAAGACGGAGTTGTACTCGTGGCCTTGAGACGACGTCGATGCGGTCGATCACCCGGTGAGTCTGGAGCAGGCGGAGAAAATGGAAAGAACCGTACAGGAGTCCGCGTTCGTCATTGGCGATAATGATCAGTGTCCTGACGCCGTTCTTCTTTGTTGCTTTGATCGCATATCCCTCTGATCCTAGGGAGTCGAGCAGCGCGGCATACCCGGTCATCTTCAAAGCACGGAAGTGCTGCGGTGTTGCAGCGACAAGGGCGCCCACAGCACGTCCGGCCGCCCGCACGGGGATTTCCTTGCCGAGCAGGCCGCGTATCCCTCCCTGCAATTCGTCGCGGATCACCTGTACAGTAGGGGAGTTCCCCGGAATCACGAGTGCACGGATCACGTGACGGTAGTGTTGCAGGCGGGCTCCGTCAGTGACTGGGTCGTACTTCAACCAGAGACGATAGCCGTCATCCCCAAAAGCTGCGTGCACGACAAGGCATGCAATAACGAGAATAGCCCTCAGGGGTTTCGTTGGATTCATTCCCATCCGAGGTCCGCACTCATTTGACCAAGTGCATCTTCCGGGATTCGACAAACTCCTCTGCAGTCATCCGGCAAAGGTACATTCCCGAAGAGAGATGTGTGCCGTCGAACTTCACAAGGTAGCGGGCGGGGGCTTTCTTCTCATCCACCAGCACGGCGACTTGGCGCCCCAACATATCGTATACGGCAAGCCGCACCCGCCTATTGCCCAGCGCCTCGTGCCCAGTGCCTGCAACGGTATACCCTATGCTCGTACCCGGATTGAACGGATTCGGATAGTTCTGCTCGAGCGCGAACGTCAGGGGCGCCTCGCTGGTTTCCTCTACGCCCTGAATCAGATCTCCGGTCGTGAACACCGCCACGGCGTACGAGCTCGATCCGCTGTCGTTCGCAGCGGTCACCCGCCAGTAGTACCTGGCGTTCGCGTTGAGGGGGGAGAGCTGATGGAGCGTGTCGGTCACCGTGGTATCCACAACCGTTGTTGTGAACCCGCCCGTGGTTGCGACCTGCACGCGGTACGACAACGCGGAGGCTGAGGGGTGCCAGACCAAACGGGGATTGCGCGGCTCGCCAGCCGTGCTAACAGGTGATATGAGTGCCGGCGGGAGCGGAGAGGCGATGTATTTGCGCAACCACTGCATCGCAGGGCGCTCGGTACCGTTGGACCGGATGAGGTACCCATTCACTTTCCACATGTCACCCTGCATGTACCCCCAGAGAGTAATGCCCTTGACTCCCGGATTCTCCCAGAACAGTGGAAAGTAGATCTTGTAGTTGGCGAGCTGGATACTGTCGGATTCTTCATTGATGTCGAACTCTGTGATATACACGGGCAAACCCGTCGCAACGAGCCTGTCGAGGTTGTATTTCAGCGTCGCAACCAGATAGCTATAGGAACTTGGCGCGCCGGCGTAACTCTTGAATTCAAAATAGTGCCCCTGGATGCCGATCGCATCGACCAGTCTCCGCACCCGCAGAGTGTCAATGAGCGCGAGGTACCTCGTTGTGACAGCATTGTCATGGAGAACATTGTACTCGTTGAGCGTGAGTTTCGCCGCTGGTGAGCAGTATTGCCTGGCCCATGCTGAACGCCGTGATGATCCAATCCCAACTTGTCTTCCCGCTGTCCCCAAGCGCGTGCATGTACGGAGGTGGTTGATGGAAAGGCTCGTTGACAACATCCACCATCGACATCGAGCCATATCTCGTCCCGACGGCGTTAATCCACTGCTCCACCTTTGCTCTCTGTTGAGCTGAGTCGAGGCCGGCAATCCATGGGGGTTGCTGGGCCCCCCAGACGAGGCAATGATGCCTGAAAGGAAAGGACTGAGTCCGGGAGTAGTTGTAGAAGGCGTCAAGCCATGTCCAGTCGTAGGAATTCATCAATCCTTCGACGCTCTCCCACTTTCCGGCGTTTCCCGGCGATACCTGGTCCCAATACGTGCTAAAATTCGAATAAATGGGTATGCCGCTGGTCAACGCATTGCCCACGAATCTGCCTTTGTCTTTGGCTAGTTGCGCTGCAGCGTGCGTCGGGCAAAGAGCGATCACGCAAAAGCACACCGCAAGGGCCGCGAAATGCCGGACCGACCTCGTCAGATCTCGCATCGCAAGATCATCCTTCTTCAAGGCACTCGCAGGGACTGTCAAAACTCTCTGGTAATTCATGGTGCTGGCGGATATGCCCCGATGTAGACACCGTTGTTCCGTGACTGCCCCAGTAATGTACTGATTTCTGCCGGAAGCCGCCTTCCTGATGGTAATCCAGGGAATGTCGTCACGACCCGGTAGTTGCCCGTTTCGATACTCTTGAACAGGGGTTCTGTATAGCCCGGGTAGTAACGGCTGTTTGCTTCACACTCAGGGTACGCCTTTCGCAATTCCTCCAATGAATTGAACCCCATCTGGCACTCTTTGTTTGAGGCAGGGCTCCACAGAATCAGAGGATACCGCGCCTCCGCTGCACCACGTACGTACACATTGTGATCAAGCGTTTTCAGTTGCGCATTCGGGAGCTGCGCACAGAGCGTTGCAGGCTGCCAGACAAAAACAAGGGGTCGGCCGAAATCCCTGTCCCCCACCAGGAGGTTGTTGACGAACACGTGGTCCTCCCGCTTGTCTACGTCCGGTCCGGTGCTGGGATGCCAGCCGAAGTGGTCGCCCGCGGCACTCCGGGCATTGCGCCCGATACAGGCCATGCTGTTCACGAAGGTATTCTGGTAGATCTGAACATCGGAGGCGTTCAGAACCAAGAGGCCATGGTCACAATTCACGAACACATTCCCGGCACAAATGGCGCCTTTCGATATCTCAAAGAAGAAGCCGTTGTCGCTCGGCCAGAGCTGATTGATGGGTATGGTCGTGTTCACCCGTCCGACATCTTCAATCCAGTTGTTGACGAAGACTCCATCCACATTGCCGACGTCGTACCAAATGCCGTTGGAATTCGACAGCTCGGTCACCAGATTATCACGGCACGTCACTCTGTAGCTCTGGTTGAAGATCTTTACAGCCGCGGGATAGTAGCCGGTGATATTCTCGATATTGTTGCGCGTGAAGACATTGCGCTCCAGCAGAACGTCGTTCGAGGCGATCACATACACGCCTTCAGTGCTCGTGTCGCTCACACGGCAGTGCCGGATGGTCAGGTGATCTCCACGGAAATACCCGGCAACCCGTGAGCAGTAGGAGATCGTACAATTCTCCAGCGTCGTGCCGACGACTTCTTTGCCGTGTTTGGACTCGTCAGACAAACCCTCCGGCTCCGTACCTTCGACTTCGAGTGCACGGTATGCATACTGGGTGAACGTAATGCCGCGAATCACATATCCTTTGTGGTCTGATTTCTTCCCGTGGCATTCTCCGGTCGTTCTCAACAGCGCGAGATCGTACGCGGTGATCTCCACCAGGCGATCCGTCGGGTCTACACCGATGTACACGACTCCGGCATCATAGTCGATGTAGTACGAATTCTCATCCACATCCCCTTCCCAGCCCACGGCCTCGAGGAATTTTCCATCGACGAAGACCATGTCATTGTTGAATCGCCACATTGGTGTCTTTTTCCCTTCCCGGTTGCGTCGCCACCAGTCCGCCGGTTTCTGCGGGTAGAGGCGGGACCACTTCGTCGTCCACAGACCGTTGCCCAGGTTCTCCCAGGTCGCAGCGATGAGCGTGCCTTTCAGCACCGGTTGCTCATCCGCGTAGGGCTGGATGGTAATGCCCTGGTTAAGCCGCAAGTTTCCGGTGCGGTAGGTTCCGCCGCGCATCACAATGGCATCGCCGGTACGCGCCCGTGCGATGGCGGTTTCCAGCGTCGTGGGCTTTGCGAGCGTCTCGCCTGAGTGTTCGGTTCTCCCGTCGACTGCAACGTAGTAGATCGTTCCGGCCTTAGTGGGCAACTCGTAGGTCTGCCGGATGGGGCCGTAGGGGCCGCCGGAGGGTTGGCAGGATGCCGGCACAATGTTCACACACGTGCTGAGAACCACACAGGCTATACACCACCGCGCATGCCATCCTGCTATGTCCAGCGTGTTTCTGTCTGTCACACCAGTATTCATACGTGTCTCATTCATGGAAACCGACTCCCATTATTTCAAAAGCATCATTGTTCGCGTTTCGACATACTCTCCGGCTGTCATCCGGTACAGATACACTCCGGAAGCAAGTCCTGCGCCATCGAACTTCACTGTGTAGGCTCCCGGTTCCTTCGCTTCATCCACCAGCGCGGCAACCTCCCGCCCGAGCATATCGTACACTACGAGTCGCACCCACCTCGTGCCCATTGACTCGTGCCCATTGCCTGTAGCCGGCAGGCTGTAGCCTATGGTCGTGCTCGGATTGAACGGATTCGGATAGTTCTGATGCAGCGCAAACGATGTTGGGGTGTGCTCATTTGCGGCGACCGCACTCGTACCCGGGACAAGACCATCAAGCGCAGTCTTGAGCGTGTCGCGAGCCTGTCCCAGCGCATCGGCAGCAGAGACCGAGGCCGAGTAGTCCCGTGTCATCGCTCCCTTAGCGGAGGCGATCGCCGCGACCAGCCTCGCCCATGACCCTGCCGTGAATGTGCCTTCCTGTATGGTGTCTGCATAGGCGATCATTGAGTCCAGAGCATTATAGGCGATCCCGACCCCTACGGCAGCATAGAACGCCGGCTTGCACCGATCCAGCGAATCCCAGAACGAGGAATTTGGTACGAATGTATACCTGTCGTTCAGACCATCTTTGGTGAAATTCACGATTTTCCCGCGGCCTGAACGAGAGCTTCTTTCTACAAAACATTTTAACAGCGCCCCGACCTGATTCGCCTGCGCTGCCAATCCTTCGGACGTGTAGCTGTTGGGTTTCACGTCAAATTCCGTTACAGCCATCTCGCTGCAGACGGTATCGAATTTAGCGTACGAGGCTTTCCATTGCGCAGCAGTCGGTGATGCTATGGCATCATGCTCCTGCATGCCGATGCCATCCAGATATCCCGCGCGAAAGATGGGGCCACAGATCCTGACAATCCCGTCGGCTTTGTTTGCATCGTGAGTACTGTAGTCATTGTAGTACAGCTTGATCTGCGTTTCGCCATAGTGCATGGTGTAGTTGCGGGCAAACTCGAACGCCTTCATGATATACGTGTTGTCGCCAAAGGTTGTGTACCATTCATTATTGGCTGAGCGATCGGTCCCGGTGACGTCGTTCACTGCTTCATTCACAACATCACAAGCGAGCAGCACTCCCGGCCATCCTTCATGAATCAGTCTGATCACTTCTTTGATGTAGTTCTCCAGACGGCTTGTCATCTTTTCTTTCGTCAGACGTGTACCAGAGGATGCGTAACCCTCTCGAAAGAAACCGGTGCCCGGGGTTTGACTGTACCACACCAGCGTATGGCCGCGCATCTTGAATCCTTGCCTCTGCGCCCAGTTGAGCTGCGCAATCAGGTTTCCGTTGAACTTGATGATGGGGTGGATGTTGATTGAGTCTTTCCCCGCTTGCGTTGTTGCCGCATTGTAGGCCGTAGCACTGCCGGTGAGATCCACGGTAAATTGGGGCTTCATGTTGTTGCCCGGACCCATGGAATTCATGTGGTACCGTATCAAATAGCCACCGTTCGTATCAACCACACTCGACTGGCCGATCACGTACGGGTCAGAGGAAAACCCGATGTGTGTATAGGACAACAGGCAGCCCACATAGAAGTCCCTGGCAAAGACATTTTTCAGGGCAGGGACATTTGTTTGTATCGTGTCCTGTACGCCGGCACGCACGGAAGCAACAGTCAGGAGGGTCATGCACACAATTGCCACGATCCTCAGCGGCAGGGCCATCGAACGACCGGCCGCGTGCCTGTTCTCTGTTTTCCTTTCACACATCAGCGCAATTCTTTTCATTGAGGCTCCTGCTGTCGTATGTGGTTCGGAAAAGTGATATTCATGTACCTACAGTGCGCTGCGTTGTCAGTCGTCAGTGGCCACATCCTCACCCAACAGCATCCACGGATACCTGACTACCGGCTCCTTATTGCTTGCAGATACTCACACACATCCACCATCGTCGCCACCCAGATGTCTTTCTCATGCTGTTTCAAGAAAGAGATCAGTTCCCGGTGGTCGGCCAATGACACATTCAGAGAATGCTCTCCACCCACCCCGTGAAAGAGAAACACCACCAGCGCGTTCTTCGCCTCTGCTTCGTGCACAAGGCGAATTAGCGCTTCTCCGGACTGCCCGTTGATCATGTACGCACCCACATCGTAAACGTCAGTGTTGTCAACTGTCTGCATCTTCCCTGTCACTCCACGCGCGCCGGGAAAGAGCCGGGTGACTTCGCCGACATACGATGAGTCGCCGGCTTGTGTATCACCGCAGGGATAGGCAAACGTTCTTTGCGTCTTGCCGTCAATTGCCTCGAGCAGCGTATTTGCCATCGCGATTTCATCAACAATGCGCCGGAGAGTGTAGTGGCTCAGATTGTAGTCCGGCGGCACCCATGCCCTTCCGGGAGCACTTCCCTCGCAGGGATGATACAACGTGTGATTACCGAGTTCATGTCCTCTCTGTGCCACGGCAGACCAGTCTTTGATCCGCGCTCTAAAACCGGGAAAGAAACCGGAGATGTAGAAAGTTCCTTTCAGACCGAGAGTATCCAGCGCCGGGACAACCTTGTCGAGATGGACGTTCAGCCCATCATCATAGGTCAGGACGACTGCACATTTCTTTCCGTGCCATGGTCCGCCCTCCTGTCCCTGCACGGGAAGTTCCATGGCAGCCAGCAAGACGATAAGGACGACACAGCGCAGCAGAATCCCTGAAGCACGATGTGAAAAGAGACGATGCGATTCCATTATCCCTCGCGATGTTCCTGTTACTCTGCCCGCTAATTCGTCACGAACGTTGTGATGCTTGACGGCTCCAGAACTGCGGTGTGGTTCAGCAGGTTTCTTTTCATCAGGGACTTTCATCTATTTCACCAACGCCATCGTTTTGGTCTGCACAAAGCCTCCTGCGGTCAGTCTGTACAAGTATACGCCGCTTGCCAAACCTGCCGCATCAAACTTCACGTGGTATTCCCCCGGCTCTTTCTTCTCGTCCACAAGCACCATCACCTCCCGCCCGAGCATATCGTACACTACGAGTCGCACCCACCTCGTGCCCATTGACTCGTGCCCATTGCCTGTAGCCGGCAGGCTGTAGCCTATGGTCGTACTCGGATTGAAGGGATTCGGGTAGTTCTGCTGTAGTTCAAAGGTTCCGGGAAGACCTCCGTACTGCGGTTCATCCACGGGTGTTGCTTGTCCGGATTCATCCAGGAACGTCAGCCACTGGAGCAAGATGAGACTGCTTGTGCCTGTTCCCCGGAATCGCACATACACATCATGTACGCCTGAGACGGGCGGAACAACATTCGTTCTGAATGCTTGATATGTAGTCCAGCTCCCCGTATTGCCGACCGTGCATTCGGCAATCTTTGTGCCCGAATCAAGTGAATCCCGCCACACTTCAACCACACATCCTGAAGAGGCACACGAGGCAATGAGTTCCAGAGAATCCGGACTTCTCAGGTATTGGGCGTTCCCAAATTCCACGCCGGCATAGAGTGCCCAGCCGTTATCCTGCATGTTCTGCAGGCAACTCATTCCATTCCTTTGGACTGATACGGTTGTCCCATACTGGTTGGCAGGACATTCTGCGAGGATCGGTGTGTATGCATCACGGTACACATAGAAATCAAAGTCGGCTGAATTCCCCTGCACAAACAACCCCTGCCGGTTCCCCGTCCATGCGTTATAGTTCGGTTGCAGATTTTCCATATCGGATACATTGATGCTGCTGCCTACTGGAATCCAGTGGTGTCCATCGGCGCTACAATACCCCGTAAGCACATGGTGTACACGAACCAGCTTCAGCCAGACGATGGTCTCACCGTTCGCTGACGGACTGCTGACTTCGTACCGGGTGGTCTTGTAGCTGAATCCGGCAATCTTCTTTCCTGTACTGTCGATCGAACTGTATAACCTGACATCAAGAGTCTGCAGTCCGTTGAAAATCCAGATCCCTGCCTGATCAGTGGCTCTTGTCGCCTGAAAATCCAATCGTGTGATTATCGAATAATTGTGTTCACCATCATTCTTGATAATCGTATTCAGTTTGCCTTTGGGCGACAACGTGAGCCACCCCCTGCGCTGGGTCAGAGAATACGAAGTCGAAGGCGTATAGCCCAGGAAGGACCATTCCGGATTCAGCGTGCTGGAATCGAAGAAATCGGAGTGTGGCACCATCCATGGAATGCCGCTGCTCGGCAGCTTTGGAGCGACTTTGGGAAGATTGATAGGATAGTCGGCAGTGGGTTTGCCAATGGCATCGTAGTGCACCTGGTTGAGCAATCCCTGCCTGCCCTGACCATACCATTCATTACTGTTTGAAGAGCGCCATAAGGGATGGAGTACCCAGCTCGTACTATCGCCAAGCATCACCGCAGCCGAGCTGTGATTCGGGTTCTGGAACAATGCCTGCGGTTTCAGGGGATCATTTTCGTTGAAGAAATCGCCCAGATTGACCCATGAAGATTGATCATCGGTGAGTACACTACTTTTGAACACCTTTTGTCCACCGGCGACATTGCGGGCAAAGCTGTAGTAGTACCAACCCTTGTATTTCCACATGACAGGACCTTCTGCCCAGCTGTATGGATATGAGGGTGCCGGGTTGATCCAACATAAATTGTAGATCGCGCCATTGGGCTGACCATCGGTCCCCAGTTGCACGATCCAGTTATTTACCTGTCCGTTCTTGACAAGGAGATACCAGCTTCCATCGTCGTCAATGAATATTGAGTTGTCATAGCCCAAACCGGGCACAGCCGCAGGGCAATTCATGGCTGTTGGAAGGCTCCACGATCCTCTGGGATCATCGGCGGTGACAAAGTACATGGCATTGGCGCGTGAGAAGAAATCCCAGTACTTGTTGTTGTGGTACACCAGCTGCCCTCCCCAACATCCGCCCGAAGGTGAATCACCGTAGTTCACCCACGCGGCACTCACGGGCTGGGCAATTGCTTCCCAATGAACCAGGTCCGTTGAGTGATAGATAACCGGCGTCGGATTGAACGACGAACCGGTTGTGTAGTAGTCATTGCCGACTCTTGTCAATGTGCAGTCAGGGTGATCGCCGGGAATAACGGGATTCATGTAGCTCGTGAACGACATCGACTGCCCGAATCCCAGGTTGGTCAACAATGCGAAACAACTCATCAGCGTTGATACTCGGCGCATACTTCTTCAGTCACTGACCATTTGTGATAGCAAAATCTACTTGCATGCTTTGGCCCATACAAAGCAAGAACTATCTGTACGTGTACAACTTCACCTTCTGAATGCCATACGCTCCGCCGGGCAGGTGCAGATGTCTCCCCTGGTGATCCTCATCTCCATTCATCCGGCGGCCGGCAACCCACTTCCCGTTCACAAAGGCACCCTCTTCCATACTGGCAATCCCCGCGATCACCTCCTTGCCGGATGATGATTGGAACGTGACCACGACGCCGCTCCCCGCAATGGCGAACTCATCCTTTGCAGTCATGATGATCATTCCTCCGAACCGAGGTGTGGCGCCTTCGGCGCGAGTTGCGTACGGCCATGTATACTCGTGCTTCACGGTGAAGATATAGTCGCCCAACGTGATTTCTGCGGTTTGTGCCGCACTGTCCAGCAGGAATCCGGTCATGGTCCCCGTACCCTGATGTTCGAGAATCAGCGGCGTGAGCTGATGAAGGATTTCGTATCCCTTGTTGAACTGGCTGTTCCCGGGATCATCAACCGATTCGATGGAAAACGGACTGTACCCCATAGCGTTATGCCTGCCTAGGGCGTAGAACGCATTGGTGATGCTCTGCCGACGGTCCACTTCGGGTACAAATACCGCGTTCCCGCCGCGGTCGTACTTCCCCAGCCACTCTGCGAAATTCGGAAAATAGATGTCGGGAGCGAGAAAATCGATGTGGGGGGCCCCCGCCCGCCACACATCCATCAGGTGAGGAAGCGGGCCGGCACTCGGATATTGCCCGGGTTTATAGTTAGGGCGAATCAAAGCCGCGTTCACAAACATGGGCAACGGGTACTCTTTCTTTCCGGCCTGCGTGACATAGTTCGTGTATCTGGCAAAGTGCCATGCCATGAAAATCTCGTCGGTTTGCAGCCCCTTGCCGAACACCTGTTCCCATGGTCCCGACGGCTTCATCCCCGTGCCATTCCATGCCTGCTGCAATTCTTCAGTCAGGGTGTTCTTGTTCTTCTGAAGGTATGCCAGGAGCTCTTCCGGGACCTGTCGCCCAAATGCTTCCTCCGCTTCCGTACAGTAGTCCCTGGCATCGGGAATCATCCCGATTTCATTCTCCACCTGAATCATCACGACGGTGTTCTGCTCTCCATCGATTGCCCGGAGGTGTTTCATAAGGGCGGCAAATGCCTTTGCGTCGGCATTTCTGTTTGCATCGCTGAAGGGGGTGAGAATCTCAACGGCTCGGCCATTGTTGGTACGTGAACGCGGAAACCGTTTCTGGTCCGTTTTGACCCACTCTGGTGCGTAGCATGACATGCTGTTCTTCCACGAGCCAAACCAGAGGACGACGATCTTCACGTCATTCGTTCGCGCCGCAGCTATGAGGCCGTCGACAAGCGCGAAATCGAATTGCCCTTCTTTCGGTTCAATAAGCTCCCAGTAGACCGGCATTAGAATCGTATTCACGTGCATCGCTTTCAGCTTCGGCCAGATGGGCGCCATGTACCTGATGTCCGATGCGCTTGAATTCCCCAGCTCGCCCCCCAGCATGAGGAACGGCGTGTTGCGGACAATCAGTTGGGTTGCCGTCCCCTGTTTCTTCAAGTGGGGAAGTGCAGAAGTGCTTTGCGGATGGACTGATGCGACACAGGCCATACACATCCACGCAGAGATCATGCTGACCCGACACACTCGGAAGATCAGCGCAGAGGATGCTCTTGTAGAACATATTTTCATCGCATTCCACTCTTTCGTCAGGATTCCTTCCTTGTTCAAAGGAGGAGGGAGAGTTAAAAAAAATGCAGCCCGCCACACGGGAGAGACGGGCTGCATTCTGCACCACCACCACCTACTTCATAAGCATGAGTTTCTTGACGGAAGTAAATGCACTCGAGCCGTCCACAGGCTGAGCTTCCATCCGGTAAATATAGACTCCCGTCGCCAGGCGGGTCGCGTCCCACTGAACGACATACTTGCCCGCCACCTGGACGTTGTTCACCAGTGTGGTCACCTCACGGCCGAGGATGTCGAAGATGGTGAGCTTCACATTGGCGCTCGTCGGAACATCGTAACGGATGTTCGTCGACGGGTTGAAGGGGTTCGGATAGTTTTGCATGAGGCCGAACACCTTCGGAATTTCCGCAAGATCTTCAACGGCGAGAACCGTTCCGGTGGTGAAGAGTCTTGCGGTCGAATAGTCGCTTACGCCACCGAGGTTCTCAGCCCTCACCTTCCAGTAATAATCCGAGTTCGCAATGAGAGGAGATCTCAGCGTCCACGTCGTGTCTAATGGAACCGTCGTATCGGCGACAATCGTTGCAAATGCGGCGTCCGTGGCAACCTGGAGGCGATATTTGGTCGCATTAAGAACAGCATTCCAAACAAATCGCGTCAGACGATTGACACCTGCCGCAGCACTTGCGGGCAACACAGCCCCGGGAACGGCGGGAGCAGCAACGATGGTCGTGAACGCAAAGGTGCCGGTGTAGTTGCTCGTCCCACCGGCGTTGATGGCCTCCACCTTCCAGGTGTAGTTGGTGAGCTTTGCGAGGCTGTTGAGCCTGTACATCGTATCCGTCGTCGCATAGGTATTGGTCGCGTTGACGGTTGCAACCTGCAGGTTGTAGCTTGCAGCGCCACTCACCGGCCTCCAGACAAAGAATACGCTATCCGAGATGACATTTTGCGCGTTGTTCGCCGGCGAGACGAGCGTTGTTCTGCCTGGCGGAGTCATGATGGTGAACACACTGACGGCAGAAAATGCAGACGCCCCAAGATCATTCATCCCGCGTACGCGCAAATAGAACGTCTGGCCACCGACGAACTGCGCTGTGAAGGTCGTGTCAGCCGTTGAATCATTAACGAAGAACGTGGTGAACGTCGGCTGCGCCGAGACTTGCCAATGATAACGAGAAGCATCTGTCGTTCTATTAACAGCGAGGGTAAGATTCGCCGGCTGAATCGTGACCCCGGTACCAATCGGATCCCTAGCAACTACAGACTGAATGTCAGAAGGACTCCAGCCAATGGCAGCTATAGGATCTCCGATGCTATTGCTTTCAAAATTCACCGATAGGCCAACATTCGGCGTTACGGTTGTATCTACAAGTGTTACATTATCAGCATACCAGATAGTCGTGACTCCAGTACCGCCTACGTCTCCCGTACCTGCACAGTTTATTCCAAAGGCAACATAGATAGCGTCATGCAGGCTGGAACTGTTGGGTATAGAGACTGAGATATCTTCCCATCCTGTGGAACCCATTTGGGCACGACTCCACGAACCAATTTTATTAGCTGCGACATTGGCAAACTGGGCTGTTGGCATTGTTTGGTAGGCTTCAACCACAATGTCCTTGTAACCTACGTCTCCCTGCGCGAAGTAGCCTTTGAAAGTGAAGCGGCCATAATTCGCCAGAGTCTTTCCGGTCGGTAGGACAAGCTTTAGAACTGGCGCTGCATTGTAATTGTGGATTGTGTTCCGCAGGACTTTGTTCGCAGGCGAAACCACAATGGGAACTTCCGCCGCTGCAACACCTACCGTGGTGAAACTGCGAACCGAGGTCCATGGGCTCGTGAATCCGCCGTTGGTTGCAGCGACGCGCCAGTAGTATTTCGTCGCCTTACCGACAGTGACACTTGTGGTTGTCGTCGCCGCCGTGGCGTCAATCGCCAACAGTTTGGCGTTGGCGAACGTCTGGTCAAGTGACACCTGGACCCTGTATCCTGTAGCGTTCGTCGCTGCACTCCACTCGAGTGTCACAGGTATCGTCTTGCCGGTCGCACCGTCATCCGGGCTGAGGAGTGTCAGTGCTCCTGGTATCGCCGAACCTTGTTTGATGGTCCAGTATCTGTCGACGGCGAGTCCTGGGTAGGTAGCTGTTGTGCCATCAGGCCACTTCACGTCGACCCTGTCGATGGAAGTGTTGATGCCGATGCCGAAGACAGCCCTCGGTTCGCCGTGACCTGCAGCATTGCCTTCTGCCTTGATGTAGCGGACCTGTTTGAAGGTACCGCCCTGCGTGTACAGTGTGAAGAGGGCGCCGATGGCATTCAAATTATGTCCCGTGCCGACAGGCGTGAAGCCAATCCAGTGGTTCGAGTTGCCACTGTTTTTCTGCAACACCGAATTAAGTCCGGTATAGTTGTAGATATCCAGGAAGCCGTCGTTATTGTAGTCAACAAAGCCTCCCGCTCGCCCGCCCCCCGCAGTCGCCACGTTGTCCTGGTTTGTCACCTCAGTGTACGTGCCGTTGCCGTTGCCCCTGAACAAACGCGTGGTGCCGAAGGTCGTGCTTGCGTATACATCCGGGATTCCGTCATTATTGTAATCGCCGATGTCCCATGCCCGAATATTGCCCGACGTAGGCAATCCGGCGTCAACGATGTTTGTCCCGTTCCACTTAAACGTAAATGTGCCGTCTCCCTTTCCGTACACGACAACAATGTTTGTTGCCCTCCTGAGGCCATCATAGTTGTTGGCCTCCGTCCCGGTCATGATCAGATCCATGTTGCCGTCGTTGTTGAGGTCACCGAATTGGCTGCCAATCGCATTGAAGTGATGCACGGTATCATCCACGATGATGCCGGTGTCGCCGACCGCCCTGGCAAAGAACGCTCCCGCGGACAGGGAATCGAGCGCATAGAGCGTGCGGCCGAGCGTTGCCGCGGTGGGCACATAGAACTTGCCCGTGCCATCGTTCAGGAACAGGATGCTTCCTTTTTTGGCGCCGACGGTGTCAGATCCGCCGTTGAACGCTCTGAACCCATGCCGGAAACTTGGCATCCACAGATCCTGCCAACCGTCATTATTCGCATCGAGGAAGTGGACATCCCAGGTCTCAAATGCCCGGCTGGTGTCGATGGCGAGATTTCCCGGGGCTGCTCCGATGCCCGCCCGGGTGAAGCCGGAGGGACCACCCTTCAGCAGCTCGATACCTTCGCCCCGCTTAAAGATGAAGCCATCGGCCCAGGTCGCCTGCTTGAACCCCTGCCATGCCGCACTCAGGTAATTGCTGTGGTCGATATCCGCCACAGCCATGCCGGCGAAAACGCTCCCCGTGGGGACAGCCTTCGCAAGGTCGCCGGTCCCGGTTGCGAGAATATACACCCCGGCGCTGTCAAAAAACAAACCCGTCTGGGGATTGGCGCCATTTGTTGACCACAGATCAACAACGCCGTCGCCATTGATATCGGCCAGGAGTCCACCGACAGAGTTCACATTTCCTATGATGTTCGCTGTCTTTGTGGACGCCGCCGATGCGAATGACGTGATGTTGTTCAGCACAATATTATTGGACGGAATGAAGACATCCAACGTACCGTCCCCGTTCACATCCGCCCAGGCGAAACCGCCGTTTGAAGCTCCTGATCTTGGAGAGACGGCCGGTCCGGAGGAGAACACGACTTCCTGCGCGACCGCCGCACCAAGCCCCAGCAAGAGGAGAAGCGCCCCCGCTGCGCTGAATCGTAAGAGCTTGTTCATAAGGACCTCTGCTGCTGTTTGTTGATGGAGTGTTGTTGGTTAGAGGAGCTGCATCTTGCTTCGCTAGCAGTTGGACTTCCGTCCAAGTCACCTCCCTTCATACTCTGCACAATCGTAGTGCATCATCAAGGTCAACCTGTCCGACTCGAGGCCGGACAGGTCAACACTTGAGGAAGAGGTTATTTCATGAACACCATCTTCTTGGTTATCGAGACACTTCCTGCTTGCAGCCTGTAGAAGTAGATGCCGCTCGAGAATCTGGTGGCGTCAAACGTCGCAGTGTGTTGCCCGGCATCCTGGACGCCTGAGAACAGCGTTGCCACTTCCATCCCCAGCACGTTGAAGACTCTCAACGTCACGTTGCTTTGCTGGGGAACCACGTAGCTGATTTGCGTCGTCGGATTGAATGGATTTGGATAGTTCTGGCTGAGCTCAAACCCCAGAGGTGTCCCCGCGGCCTCCCCATCCACTCCTGTGGTGCCATTCGTCAGCCAATCGTTGATGGTCTGATCCTCCAACGCAGCTTGGGCCTTCCAGTCCGTGTAGATGCTGGGGAAACTCTTCCACCATCGGGACAGATCTCCGAGCGGGAATCCTCCCATTCCGGCGGTCTTCAGCGTCGCGTTTGAGTACCTCAACTGTTCATTCATCGGCCATCTTTGATTGACGTCTGAATTGGGGTCAAATGCCCACGTCGTGTCGGAGTTGTCAGTCCACTTGCGCAACAGGAAGCTCTTGATCCCCACGATGTTTGTAGGGGGAATCAGGAATCCTGGATTCGTTGAATCATAGACGTTTTTCAGCGAGATGTAGGGCCAGACGGCCTTGTCATTGAAAAACCTCAACGTTTTTGCGCTCATGATAGGCTGCGGCTGCGGTATGTTTGCGTAGCTGGCTGTGTCGCTGTAGGAGTTGCCTCCCGTGGGATTGCTGGGACTCCTTGGCGCCATGTAATCTCTCAGCCATTGGTCCATGTAATAGCTATTATTGGCAAAGAGGATGTGTCTTTGGGATTCATTAAAGGGCACCGTGAAATTGAAATTCGGTGTCCCGATGCTGTCGATGTTCACTGTACCACCATTAGGGGTACTGCTGTCGGCTTCGGCGGTGTTACTGCCACCGGGGAGATGACCGAACATCCACGCGTTCACAAAAACACAGTTCGTCACTGACAGCCACCACCACCACCCTGATTCCAGAGTGAATTGTACAGTATTCAGGAACGTGCAATGGTTGAATTTAACATAATCTGCATATTCGGCGCCCTCCTGCATGTACACGTACCCCATATTCGCAAAGGTGGTGTTGATGAATGAGAGGCTGTCAATGTGCCAACCGGACGTGTTATAGATGAAGGACACAGCTCTCCCATAATACCGGAAGTGCGTGTCCGTGCAGTTCCGCCAGTAACAGTTTTCAAACGTGAGTCGGGCATGTGTCGCCTGCACCGTCACAGACCCGCCGCCTGGCCCTATCGGTGCGTAATCGAAGATCACATTGTCAAATTTCCCGACATTCACGTGGTCAGTTGTGTCCTCGTCTATCACAAACGCCGAGCCCACCTGCGTGCCAAGACCGTCAGTATTGGTCGTGGCATACAGGAGCCAGATGTTTTTCATGTAGACGTCGCCATAGCAATCGAAGTTGTACGTCGTGGTGACGCCGCTGCTCGCAGTCCAGCAGATCATCGGCGGGGCAGTATCCTGCGTGCCTCCCGGCTCCGGCGCGATGATCGTCAGCTTCGTGCCTGCAGGGACAGTGATTGTCGCTGTGAGAACGTACAGGCCGTACGGTTTCAGCCGGAACACCGTATTGGAAAGCGTGCCGGCATTGATTTTCGCCGTCACGGCATCGTTCAGGGTCCCTTCACCGTTCGTGAAGAAGTCCGGAACATCCACTGTATCTGATTGAGCGAAAAGTACAACGGGGGCAAAGACCATCCACAAAACAAGCGCCCAGGCACAATTCTTCATGGCATACCTCCTGCTATGATGATTACTGAATGCACGACTTCGAAAGTCTTCTACATACTGTACCTCAGCCCCAGGTTGGCCGTCAATCCGTAATGCTGCTGAATAGTGAACCCGTTGATCGAGGCCTGGGCCGATTCGTTCTTTCTGTTGTTCACATTGGTGATGTCGAGGAATATCTGCAGGCCGGTCACGGGGAGCTTTTGCCGCACCGAGGCATCGATCCGGAAGTAATCCTTGGTGAAGCCGTCTTGCTCGGCAAATGCGCCGATGTTGCTGACAGAGTTCCCCTGGAACAGGAAGGACAAACGACCCGAGAATCCCTCGTAGTCATACCCCACGTAGGCGTTCAACACATCATCAGGCTGGTTGATCAGTCGTCCGGGACGGTCTCGGTTGAGCAGTACGACTTTGGCGGTGCGGGGCGGAATGATGATGGTGGTATCATTCCTCCAGGGATATGTTGCGCTTGACGAGATGTGTGTATAGTTGACCCCCAGCACTATTCCATTCAGGGGTTCCGGTAGGTACCAGAATCTCGTCTGCAGGTCTACTTCAAAGCCTCTTACAAACGCGGGGGATGGACTATTGGTGTACGTGTAGAGCTGCGCCCCGTCCTTGGGATGGACCGTGCCGCTGCCCGTACGCACGCTGTACGACATGATTGAGTCAAGCCCGTCCGGTTGCGTGGGGTGCAACGTGTATTGTGTAGCGTAGGTGAAATTTCTTACCTCCTTATAGAAGAACCCGACAGAGAAAAGCCCAAGCTCATTACTGTGAAACGTCAGGGCTACGTCGTGATTGATTGCCTCTGCCGGGACCAGCCTCGGGTTGCCGGCCCAGACATTGAACTGCGTATAGTCCATATTGAAGTGCGGTGAAAGCTGGTGGTAGTCGGGTCGGGCCAGGGTCTTTGTGTAGGAGTAGCGTATGTCGGCCCAGGGGAACACGTTGTATTTTGCCTGTACCATGGGGAGCAAGTAGCGATTTCCCGGATGGGCGAAGACTGTATCCACGGCCTGACGGGTCGCATCGCGGCCATCGGCCAGATTGAAGGCGTCAAAATATGACCGGACTTCTTCCCATCGGACACCTCCCACGACCGACAGATCCTCGCCAAAATTCAGCGTCGACATCAAAAAGCCGGCATAGTATTTCTCGATATACTTGTACTTGTTCGGCAGGCGCTGGTAGGGTCCGTCAAACCAACCGCCGGCGTTCGTGCCGGTACTGTTGATCGCGCTTAACGACGGATCACCCCGCAGCACGTCGACGATCCCGTTCAGGATGCCCGGATCACTCGCCCAGAGCACTCCCCCGAAACGGTTATCGAGGAAGGGGTCAAGAAGCGATGCATCCCCTGATGTGAAGTTTGTGCCCGGGAAACGTCCGGCCGCAGAATCCAGGACCAGACCGTATCGCTGCCGGATCGCATTGATCATCTGAGTAGCGATCGCAGAACCCGCCGAGAGGCCTCCGTATGGAGTCCCCTGATCATTGGTGCGATGGTTGTAGCGAAACTCGCCGCCGAGCTTGACGGATCCCGATGCGATGTCTTCGTACGCGAATGGGATCTTGAAATCAGCCTTGTAGATCTGATCGTTTTCCTTGTAGTCGGCACTGAACAGGCTCACGTTGTTGAGGTAGACTTTCGTCGGCGTCTGGTATCGCACAGCAGCCGACAGATCCTCTGGAATGGTATTCACCGGCGTGGCGCCCGGAATTGCCCCTGTGTAGCTCATGTCTGATTGAGGAGATCCCGGGGAAAAATTCCGGGAATACGTATTGGCAGCCTTGAGGTTCGCCGAAAAGAATCCAAAATCGTTCTCAAACTCAAGAGAATTAACCGCCATGTCGGTCTTGGTCACTCCCTCCCGGTATCGGAAATTGACATTGTGAAACTGATAGTCCAGAATTGTCCGCCAGTCTTTCGCTTCGGAATTCAGCCGGCTGAGAACATTGGTCATCTTGATCGATCCGGAAGGAAGCCGGTAGTCAAGTATCAGGTTCCCACCGAAGCGTTCTCTGGTTTCCCGATGGCGGTTGAGCGTCACATTGGTCACAATGACGGGTCTGAAACCGTCCGGTTGGACGACACTGCTCTGGGGCGAATAACTGGCATTCATGTTGTCTGCGTCCCGGTCATAGTTCTCAGCGTTGCCCAGCACGTAGACCCCTAGGTCGCCATCAAGAAAACGGTCGCTGGCGGATGCAACAAATCTGTAGTTGCCATACTTGCCGCTTTTCGCCGTATAGCCTGTTTGGGCCAGAATGTCCCCCTTAAGTTCGTCCGGGGCCTCCCTGAGCTCCATATTGACATACCCGCCGATCGCGTTGGCATCCATGTCGGGAGTCAGGGACTTGTAGACCTCTACAGTTTTGATCATGTACGGCGTGATCATCGTGAGGTCGACACTTCTGTCTGTATTGATGGAACCAGATGTACCTCCCTGGGAAGCTGCCCCTATCTGCGTGCTTCCCGTCGACGCAAGCGTAATACCGCCCACAGCCACAACATTGTACTGGGGAGCCAGTCCCCGGATCACCACCTTATTGGCTTCTCCGGAACTCTGCAGCGTCGATACCCCCGGCAATCGGCTGATCGCCTGCGCCGCGTTGAAATCCGGCAGCTCCTGGATCTTCGCCTCTGAGACCACGCTCACGATCTTATCCGACGAGAGTTGCTGGTTGATCGCCTGCAGTTGCCCCTGCGCCTGCGCGGTCACGAGAAACTCCTCACCTTCTATGGTCGTTCCCGTGAGGAAGAAGTCCTGCGTGAGTGTCCCATCCTCTGGGACGTTCACCACGAGCGTAGTCGAAGTGTACCCGACGTAAGCAACCACCAGAGTCTGCCGGCCGGCCGGCACATTGCGGATCATGTACGCGCCGTCGAGGTTGGTTGCTGCCCCGACACTGGTGCCTTTGACGACGACGTTTGCGCCGGGCAAGCCATCCTTGGTGGCCTTGTCGTATACCGTGCCTTTGACTGTTCCCGACGCGGCGAGAACTTGAGTCGTGAAGATGGAGAGCAATCCAGCAACGAACAACCCCCTCCAGGCATGGAGACGACCGGTGCGGATGGTCAGACCAGATAAGTGTTTCATATACGTTTCTCCGTCCGATGTCCTACATTGTGCAATGCCTGCTCGCGGAGCAATTGTTCTCTTCGGGAAACCCGGCGCGTGCAGACACGCAGGCAGCGCCGTGACCGCAATCGCCCGGGTCGACACTGTCATTGTATGTACGCATTGATGATGTTTTCCAGCATTTCCTGACGGCCGCTCTGGAGTACCGGCTGCGGCTGCGAGAGGACCCATTGCTCTACGTCGCCGAGCCCCGCTGTTCCAGCCATGATGCGAGCACCAATGCCGGACTGAAAGCTGCTGTACCTTTCGGCGATGAAAGTGCTGAGCACCTTGTCGTCAATGATCCGCTGTGCAATGAGCAGTCCCCTGGCGAATGCATCCATGCCGCCGATGTGCGCATGGAACAGGTCCACCGGGTCGGTGGAGCTGCGGCGCACCTTGGCATCGAAATTCAGTCCGCCTGAGCCCAGCCCGTTCTGATTCAGTATGATGATCATCGCCATAGTGGTGCTGTAGAGATCCGTGGGGAATTGATCCGTGTCCCAGCCGAGTAACAGGTCGCCGCGGTTGGCATCGACACTCCCCAGCTTCCCGGCCGCCGACGCAACCGCAAGCTCGTGTTCGAAGGAATGCCCGGCGAGTGTTGCGTGGTTGGCCTCGATGTTGAGCTTGAAGTCATCAAGCAAATCATATTGCCGGAGAAAATTCAACGTGGCCGCCGCATCGGAATCGTACTGGTGTTTTGTGGGCTCCTGAGGCTTGGGCTCGATGAGGAACTGGCCGCCAAAACCGATCTGCCGTTTGTAATCGACCGCCATGTGGAGAAAACGGGCCATCTGCTCCTGCTCTCTCTTCATGTCCGTATTGAGCAGCGTTTCATACCCTTCCCGTCCCCCCCAGAACACGTAGTTTTCACCCCCGAGTTCCCGCGTGGCATCAAGGGCATTCTTCACCTGCGCCGCCGCGAGCGCCATGACATGCGCATTCGGACTGGTTGCAGCACCCTGCGAGTACAGGGCATTGCTGAAAAGGTTCGCCGTCCCCCAGAGCACCTTGATACCGGTCTCCTTCTGAAGCTGCTTCGCCATCTGCACAATTGCTTCGAGATTGCGGCACGTCTCGGCAAAGGTCGCCCCTGCCGGGGCGATATCCCTGTCGTGGAAGCAATAATAGTCGACACCCAGCTTCTGCAGAAACTCGAACGCTGCCTCCAGCGTCGCTTTCGCGCGGTCGAGCGGACCAGCCGCAGCACGCCATTCCCGGGCAAAACTCGGACCTCCGAACATGTCGGTGCCGTCCCCCATCATCGTATGCCAGTAGGCAACAGAGAACCGCAGGTGCTCCGCCATGGTCTTGTTCCCCACCCGACGGGTCCTGTCGTAGTACTTGAACGCAAGCGGATTTCTGGAATCCTTGCCTTCAAAGGGGATCGGCTTCTCAACGCCTCGAAAATACGTGCTCTGCATATTCATACCTCCCTGTAGTTCGTATCAATGGAGACCACTCGTTCCCGGCAACGTCTCCGATCACGCGCAGTCCTGTCTTTTTACTTCATGAGGTCAGTGACAAACGAGTGCAATCGCTGTGGGTCTATTTTCTTGGATCCTGTTTGTCCTTGAAGTTCCTTAACGTGTTGTATCACGATATGCGTCAAAATCGCGCCCGGTCTTGGATACGCAGCAACGATATAGTGGGGCTCTTTGGTCAATTCTCCTTCTTCTTTTTCGAACTCAGCCCTGAGGTTATCCGGGGTTATCAAGGAATTGGCGTGCTTGAAGACAACCTTATCCATGACTGCATACACTTCTTTGCTCTCCTTGACCAGCCCGTAGTAATCAAGTAGTTGCGCAAAAACATAGTTCGACGTCGTGTAGACGTCCTTTCCCTGATCCGATTCCACCGGTCCACCATCCTCTGTTCGGGCCATAGACCACCCCATGGGGGTCCGGTTATTCCTGTAGATTGTCTTGAGGATTCTCTTAGCCCTCTCCTCGGAGATAAAAGGCTCTTCTCCCATTGCGATCAATGACCACAAGGCATCCAGTTGATTGGTCCAGACATCCGTGTTCGTCTTCCCCGTGACAGGATCGTGGCAGGTGACATAGTACTGCAGCCTCCGGCCGCTCTTGTTCTTGTGGTCTCGCCATAATTTCTCGAATATCACGGAGGCCTTCCTGAAGCTCTCTTCACACTGCTTTCTGGCAGGTTCATCATTCATCAATTCGGCCATTCTGATCATGGCTTGACAACCGGCGATGAAGATGGTCGCATCATAGGCATCGACGCCGAACAGGGTGATATTGTCAAAGGTATTCTTCACTTCGTGGGGATTTCCCTCCGGCACGCCGTCTCCATCGATATCAAGCTCTTGCACATGTTCAAATCCAAATTTCAATGTGTCCCAGTTCTTCTTCAGAAAATCAATGTCACCAAGGAATTTGACGTTGCGCAGTACGCGTAGTGCCAGCTTGGGGAAGAGATCCACCCAATAGTTATTGTTGTACCAGGCGTAGTCACTGACGTTACGCAAGGCATGCCCTTTCGGCAACGCGCCCAGGTCATGCGCGACACTCCCCTTGATCTTGAAAGCATCTCGTATCTGGGTCAGCGACATGCCTTCGTATTCCCCCGGATGCTCTTCGAAATGCTTTCTGGCCTCAACAAAAGATGCGTGGTGATGATAATAACGCTGTGTGAGATCTTCCGCCAGAATCGAATCAACAAACCGCTGGCAGAGTTCCTGTTCTACATGGGGAAAGAGGATAAGCAACACCATCGAATACCAATCGACATCCGATGGATTGATATAGGCATAGTCAAAACATTCCAGGAACCTGGCAACATCATTGCCATTGCCGTCTTCAATCCATACTGCGGCATTGGACAATGGAAAACTGAACTCGTTGAAAACTAACCTTGCGAGTCTTCGTGCACCTGCCGTATCGTTTTTGTAGGAGGGACTTTTCAGTATGGATTCAAGGATCCTGCCCTGGATTGTTGATGTCCGGCTCAGCCATGCAGGATAATTGTCAAGGGCGACTTTTGCCATGTCCATCGCCCTGGTTTCGCCGTGCGCAAAGCTTCTGACGTACTTGCGTTCAAACGTCTTCCCGTCAATGTACCGCTGCTGCGGAAAGTCCAAGCCGATGGCGACCGGTATTGTTAGTGTGGCTTTGGGTTTCAGTGTAAAGGTAAGACTTACCGCTGCTCCATAATCTTGACTGGCTAACGGTTTCCTCTTCTCGTAGAAACTTCCATCATCGTTCAACAACAAATCCTGTTTCAGCCTGTTCAGGCAGAAGTACGGTTGCACATCTACTTTCACCCCCTGCATTTCCGGCACAGCAATAACCATCTTGTCTGCGCACTCGCTGCTTCCCATGACCACTCCCTTGGTGGCCGCATGACTGAACGCTTCGTGCACATGGCCCTTCACAGGTGCCGAGCATACGTACACAGTGTCCTGATCTGTCGGCTTTAGTTCCTTTTCCTGAAGATTTACCAGAGACGGCCTGGGGATCACCAGTGTAATTTGTTGATCTTTGTGTGAACTGTTCTTTACCTCATATTCCTCCACCCCGATGGGTATGAGCGCCTGCACATTTCCGCATAAGAAGGGAGAAACCACTCTTCTTATCACTTTGAGCTTTCCCAGGGTATATGCCAGCTCCGCTAAAGGCGTCGCAAGAGAAATTGAGGTCTGCTTTTCAGAGAGTGCTGGATGATAATAATTCTTCAAGGCAGGTACGTCATCAGGACTTTCTGCCGCCTCGGGATCTTTTGTGGTGAGCATAACACATCTGCCGCCAACGCAGATAAATGGTGCAGAGCCCAATTGAACGGCATTTTGATTTAGCAAGACCAGCCTGCCGGCATCATTCAATCTATTGTAGAGACCATAGGGAGATATGCCTATCGAGCACGTAGGAGCACCTTGAAGAGCGATGGTGTGCGGGAACTGAAGGGTCTTCGACATTCCCTGAAAATGCACCAACATCTTGTTCTTGACATAGATCTCGGATATTTGCGATCCTGAGATCGTGAAGATGTCACTTATCTTCAAACCATGCGACCCGGGCATAACGTATTTCCTCCATTCACTGTCACGGCAAAGAAGGTCCCTGCACGACTAACAATATGATAAGCCCCACGGATTTTGCTTCGGCGGCGGCTTTTTCAGGGGAGATTCTTTCTGTACACCGAGTGTTATGGGCAACTGTGTTTTGGGGGAGGTCTTGATTTTCCCAAAAAGTAAATCGGTTGCAACTCGTATAGAATCGGGTGTGCCGCTGAAATTACAGATCACGGCATCGGCCACACTCGTCGTGCCTTCGATATACGGATAGTTTGTCACCACAACGATCCTGTGTCCTGCTTCTTTGAGCTTCTTGGCGAGCAGTTGATTGTTCCCCGCTTTGACGATCCGGGCGTAGTAGTTCGTCATAACGACAAGGTCCGCCTGTTTGGCAAGCTCAAGACAATCCGCGATCTCATCCTCACTTGCGGAGAAGTCGGTATCAGTCAAAATCACATTCGTTGAATGCTGTACCATAGCCTCGCAGAACATGTGTGTGTGCATATAAGGATCTTTGCCGACAAACTCATAAGGAATACGCTGCTCGATGACCAGGATCCTCTGCTTTGCACGTAGCGGCAGCGTCTTCGCATCGTCCCGCATTATCAACAGGGCCTTTTTCGCAACGTCCCAGGAGAAATCTATGACCTGTGTGCTGCGAGCAAACGCTTGAGCTTTTTTCGGATCCATCTTCCCGGCCTTCGTGAACAAACCCTGGTCATACTTCATCACGAGAAGACGTCTGACAGCATCATTGACCCTGTCCTCAGAAAGTTCGCCCTTTTCGACGGCCTGTTTGATTCCAAAGAAGCATTGTGATCTTGATTCATCATCGGCTTTCAACAGTATCGTATCGCACCCCGCCCTGATCGCCAGCGCGCAAGCCCTCGGAAGGGGCCATTTCTTGAGAATGGCTGCCATACCGATGGCATCGGAAACAATCACGCCCTGGAATCCCAGCTCGTTTCTCAGGAGACCAGTCAGGATTTTCTCCGACAACGTTGTCGGAAACGCATCATCGTACGCGGGGTAAACGGAATGCCCCGTCATGATGGCTTTTACGCCCGCCGCTATCGCTGCTTTGAACGGATATAATTCGACTTCCTCCATTCTCTTCTTGTCGGCTCGTATAACATCCAGAACATCATGGGCGTCGGTTGCCGAATCGCCTCTTCCGGGGAAGTGTTTTGCGGTTGCCGCGATGCCACCGTCCTGAAACCCTTTGAGCAATGCAACAGCATGTCTTGCACAAATCTCAGGGTCATCGCTGAAAGACCTGACGCCGATTTCGGGATTCTTGGGGTTGATGTTCACGTCGCAGACCGGCGAATACATCTGCGTCACGCCGATAGCGCTGAGTTGTCTGGCAATCGTGAGACCCACCCGGTACGTCACCTTGGGATCGCCGATGGCGGCCAAACCCATGGGAGGTGGAAACTGTCGTATGCCGCCGGCCATATAGTCGTTCTTGAAATCGCCCTCAAAGTCAATGGTCATGTGGAGAGGAATCCCGGACGGCCTGCCAAGTGCGATTTTCTGTAGTGTGTTCAGATCCTTGGTGTACTCTTCCGGTGTTATGCTGATGCCAAAGGTTTTCCCGGCAAAATACGTATTTGCGATGGTGAAATAATCCGCCGGCTTCTCAAAATCCGGGTCAATCTGGGAATTCCCCCAGTAGAGGTTCCTGCAGGTTTCAAGCGCATACGGTTCGAGGCAAAGACCGCCGCAATGCAGTCGTGTGATCTGTTCGATTACGCTTGGTGTGATCATTGCGCCGCGGCGGGTAAATGTCAAGAGCTGACCGACTTTTTCTGCCAAGCTCATTTTGGCAATTTTCTTGCTGATGAACGCGTCTCTTTCTTTTGTTGACATCTTCATCTCCGCATTGTCTAGGATTCCCATTGACCACGGTTCTCAGGCCCTACCCAGAATCCACGCTCGTTCTTCCAGCCCTGCTCGTCGATGTGCAATTCTTTTGTTTTCCATCCTGCTTTGATTCTTCTTGTCAGATCATCAAACCCCTTGTTCCATGTGAGTCCGTCGGGAACAGTGACGTTCATGCTTCCCGCAGCGTTTGCATATCTCAAACAGGATTCGAGAGAATGGTTCCAGACAAATGCAGAAAGGAATCCTGCAATCGCCGAGTCGCCTGAACCGAGGGCCCCCACGAATCTCTCCTCCTGATACACAGGGAACCACAGCTCCCGATGTGCCCAGTTTTCAAGATCGGAACATCCTGCTGCGCCCATCCTCGTAAGCCGGTCCTTGTCGGCGGTCCTCACATACAAGCCCCTGTGACCGCACTTGACCATCGCTATTCCCGCGCCCATTTCTATCAAATCACTTCCCAAGCCAGAGATCTCTTTCACGGTCAAGTGATCAAGCACGCTTTCTTTGGGCCCGAGTTTCGCCTTCTTCTCAAGGAATTCTTCCTTGCAGAGGAAATAGAATATCTCTTCTGCGCTTGGTGCCATAATGTCCGACAGTGGGACCCAGTCTTTGAGAATTGCCAACCAGTCAACCCGGCCGGCGTCACTGTCGACATCGGGAAGCGAAAGGTCAAGTGCAGTTGTAGTTCCTAATTCTTTGGTTTTCTGGAGGATTCGTGTTAACTCACGGCCTCTGTTCTCATAAAGCTTTCTCATCCAGGGCGGATAACCAAAAAGCATGAGTTTTGAACGCCGCACAAGGTCGAAATTCATATCATCATAACCGAACGTGTCGTTTGCACCACAATGATGGAGATAGAACCGGTCTATCCCGGGTATGCAAATGGCAATGGTATATGATGTCGATTCTCCATCCACCGCTTTGATGCCTTGAAAATGTCCTTCGTGCTCCTCATACCAGCTCAGTATCTCTTTGCCAAAATCGTCACTGCCGACCTTACCGATCAATTCGGTTTTTACACCGAGCCGGCGGATAGAGACGCCGGCATTCGTTACGGGGCCTCCTCCCACGACAACACACTCACCCATATTGATCATTTTGCCGGGGACAAGGACGTCCGTGAGCTTGTCCACAGTACCGGCAATGGTAAAAGCTGGTATCAGGTCAAGGCAGGTATGCCCTGCAGCCACGACCTCAATATCCTTCTCGTTCACTCCTGTGCGATCCGTATGATATGCTCCCGACAGGCGATCTGATTCACCTGTCAATAATCCCACTTCGTGTTCCGCACTATTGCACTGACAGCGTCAAAAGCCGGTTTTGGTTTGCAGTGACGGTCAAACAACATAGGATAGTCGGTTCTCCCCTTCATCGGAAAGTAGCTGCGCCACGATTGGCCGTCGTGGACCGCCCACAATGTTATCCGGCTGAACTTCTCACGGTGCTTGTGAAACAGCGAGAACAATTCAGCATATCGATGTGTCAGGTGTTTCTCCACAGAGTCCGGCAAGCCATCGGGGTAGGGACTCAGCTTCTTCTGCGTTTCAGGATCAAAGGAGGAGAGATCCACGAGCGGAGAATCGACAGGATAGAAAGGAAGTGCACTCACGTCCATTTCCGTAATCATCAGCATGACGCCCAATGTGGCAAGAGCCACTATGTACGACTCAATCTCCTCGATGCCCGGAGTGTCCAAGAACCAGTGTCCCTGTATGCCAATGCCATCCAGGCGGACCCCTTGTGACTGCAGATTCTTGATGAGCCGGATGACACCAGCGCATTTGGGTCTGATCTCGTAATCGTACTCATTGTAGTAGAGCTGAGCACCCGGATCGGCCTGGCGTGCATATTCAAAGGCCTTCAGCACGTAGTCTTCGCCGATGATTTCCAGCCATTTGCTTCTTCTGAGCTGACCGTCGGCGTCAATCGCCTCGTTCACGACGTCCCAGCCGTGGATTCGGCCCCTGTAACGACCCACGACCGTGGAGATGTGATCTTTCATTCGGCCAAGCAATGCATCACGGTCCAGCGGTTTGCCTGACTCGTCCTGGAACACCCAGTCCGGTGTTTGAGAGTGCCAGACGAGAGTGTGTCCCACGATGTGCATGTTGTGTTTCTCGCCAAAGGCCACATAACGGTCCACCGGTCCGAAATTGTACTTCCCCGGTTCCGGATGCACCTCTTCCCATTTCAGAATGTTCTCCGGCGAGATGCTGTTGAAGTGCTTTTCCACCACGGCGATGGCGTTTGGCTCATTGCCTGAAATCTGATCCAGACTGAGGGCAACACCAACATGAACATGGCCGTCAAACCCGTCCTTCAAAGCAGGGAGCTCGGCGTGTTGTGCATTTTGTGCTGTAAGGGTCATAACGGGGTTTGATCCGATCTCTTACTGAATAGAGGTATTCAAGATATTTTCAAGTAGTTCCTGCCGACCGCTCTGCAAGACTCGGAGGTTGAACTCGTCCAGCCTCACTGCATCCGCCGTACACGCTGCGGGGGGGACGCTCACCCGTTCAATACCCGAGACGACTCTCTGACAATAAACTCCGTGTCCAACACCACGCGCTCGACAGGCAATAGGGTTGAGGACTCGATGTTGCGGATAAGGATCTCCGCTGCACGCCGTCCGATCTCCTCTTGCGGTGCGCGGATCGTTGTCAGCGGCACGGGATAGACCTTGGCATAGTAAATGTCGTCGTTCCCGATAATGGAGATGTCTTCCGGAACACGAATCCCCAGGTCTTTCAGGGCCATCATGACCGCAAGCGCCTGGTGGTCATTGAAACTGACAAGCGCCGTGGGGTAGTCCTTCCGTTCCCTGTTCTTGAAATACTCCAGCGTCTTGGCATAGCACTCATCGTAGTGCGAACCGACGGACACGATCGTGTCTTTGTTGAAGACGAGCGGACTCTCGCTGAATGCATGCCGGAATCCTTCGATGCGTTCCTGCGTGTGCGATGACTGTGGCGGCCCGGCAAAGTGCACAATCTTCGTGTGTCCGGAACGGATCAGATATTCCACCGCTCGTTTGATCGCCTTGATGTTGTCCACCGCTACGACATTGGCCTGTATGCCTCTCACATCTTCCAGGAGTACAAAGGGGTAGTTGACCATCTTGAGTCTGAACAGATGTTCGATTTCCGCCGTACCCCGGATGATTGGCGCAATGATCGTCCCTTTGATATCCTTGGCCGAAAAGAGATGTGACAGCATCTTTTCGCACTGGTGGTCGTCGTCCGAGCTGGCAACGATAACGGAATACCCCTTGCTGTTGGCGTGTTCTTTCACGCCCGCCGCAATAGACGTGTAGAAGGGATAGCCCATGTCTTTGATGATGAACCCGATGGTTTTGTCCCCCACTCCGTTTTTCAGGTTTCGCGCCACGCCTTTGGGCCGGAAGTTCAGTTCCTTCATGATCTCCAGAATATGATCCCGCGTTCCGGGTTTCACGGAGTTCTTTGCATTGATCACTGCGGACACCGTGCCTTTGGAGACTCTGGCACGCCGCGCAACATCCTCGATCGTCATTCTCTTCATGGATAGCCTCTGGTATCCCCCGCACCATCAGGGGACAAATGTCTTCCTTCGTGCAGCCAGCTCATCCTGAATCTGCAAGTTGAGTCTCTTGCTGATGCTATAGAACGCAAGGGCAACGACGCCGATGAAGAATGTAATCGCCGGGTATACGCTTCCCGCCATGCGGATGCCCAAAAGAGCGTGCTCTGTCTGAACGGCGTTGGCGACATACCCGTATCCGGCCAGCAGCCATCCGCATATGGCGCCGCCCAGTCCCAACCCCGCTTTGAGCGCAAACACAATACCGGCAAACACGACGCCTGTCGCCCGGCGATGTGTTCTCCACTCGGCGAAGTCGGCCACATCGGCCATCATTGCCCACAGGAGCGGGATTGTCGGGCCGTAGGCCAGCGACTTCAGAATGTTCAGGCTGAAGATCAGCCCGATGTCGCCCGCAGGCGGCATGATGAACAGCACGGTGAACACCGTCGTGAAGAACAAACCCACCAGAAAGACGATTTTCTTGCCAAATCGCACCGCAAGCATCTTGGAGCAGAGCACACCGATGATTGACACAAGCTGACCGGCCATATTAAAGAGGCTGAATCCGACGGAGCTCACGTTGGACCGGTCATCCAGGGCGATGAGGCCGAACGCATTGAGCCACGAATGCCACGTCCCTCCCTCGCCGGGCGACGATGCCACGAGTCCCAGCGACTGCAGGAATGTGAAGAGCGACTCTTTGTCAACGTAGTACGTGAAGTAGTAAAACATGCCGCTCCCCCACAATGCGAGAGTAATGAACAGGAAGAGCGTCAGCACGAACATGGAAATCCAGGGCTTGTTCTTCAGAAGATCGGCAAAGTCCTGTTTGGGTGAGGATTTCTGTTTGGGGTCGGGACGAATGCGCTCGCGTGTGCTGAGAAACGTGATAACAAAGCAAACAATGCTGATCAGGGCAAACACACCGATCGTGAGCTGCCACCCCTTGGACGCGTTGCCCTCCCCGAGTTTTGCCACCATTGGAAGGGTGAGACCCTGCACCAGAAACGAAGCCGACATGGCAAAGAAGAAACGGTAGGAGGAGAGGCTTGTGCGTTCGTTCACATCACCGGTTATGACGCCGTTCAGGGCGGAATACGGCAAATTGTTGACTGAATAAATCGTCATCAGGAGAATGTAGGTGATATAGGCATATACCACTTTTCCTGAGGCGCTGAAGTCCGGTGTGGTGAAGGCACACACAAATATTACCGCGAATGGGATTGCCGACCAGAGCACCCAGGGCCGGAATTTCCCCCACCTCGTGTTCGTCCGGTCCGCCACCACTCCCATGAAGGGATCGAACACAGCGTCCCAGAAGCGTCCTACCAGCAGCAGCGTACCGGCCGCCGCCGCCGTGATACCGAAAACATCAGTGTAGAATCCGAGCTGGAAAATCAGCATCGTCTGAAAGACGAAGTTGGCTGCCGCATCGCCGAAACCGTAACCGATTTTTTCCCGTACGGAAAGCTTGCCACTGTTCGGTGCCACCGTTTCCTTCATTCGTAGTGCCTGTCAGTCAAGAACGTGGAGAACTGCTGTCGTGGATGCACACGTGCACAACTTCCTCACTGGCTCCGGTGCCGGTGTTCTTTGCGTGAACAAGGACGTGGGTGGCTTCGCCGGGCTGTACCGTCGGTCTTTCCAGCCGCAATGTGCTGAACGCAAACGAGGTATGACTGAGGCAATTCCTTCGACCATTGTGGCGTCCGTGGGTGAGATGCATTGCCTCTCACGAACCGTCAACCCGGGGTGCGGGGAGGTTGAACTCGTTGCTACTTAGGAATGAATTGAATTGTTCAAATCAAGTTGAACCGTTTCAATGTTAACCTGTGCCAGTCAAAAAAGCAAGGAAAAAGTTCAGAAAGTGTCGAAAATAGAATCGGCAAGCCACAATCACCGATTGAACGCGGTGAAAGGGACTTGCCGACTATTGAATACGTACTGAAAGGGGGGTAATCCGAAGCCTACTGCAGCAACAAAATGCGTTTTGTCCGGACATGAAACAGCGATGAGGTGGCGACTACGTCATGAATCTACGAAAAGCGTCCCCGATTGTAAAGGAACCGCTCCGGAGCAGACGGTGTAGGGCGATGAGCCCGAGAAGCCCGCATATCAACAACACGACAGGACCACGGTCAACAGTCGCATCATAGAGCACGTTGTCATTTGCCAATGAGCCGTCAATGTCGGGCAGGAGCGGCAGATCATATCGGGATGCGATATCCCTGATATTGAGCAGGTGCACAACGGGGATATTGCGTGAGGAGAACCGCTCGATAAGCCCCCGGCCCGGATTGCTGCAGTGCAGAGGATGCGGGATGAGGCCGGTCGGAATTGTGCTCGCGTGTTCACATATGCCCAGACTGGTTTGATTACCGCCGATGTTCACCAGAACGTCCGGGTGCGCCGATAACAACATCTCCTCCTTGGATTGAACCGCGTTTGCGAACGTGGGAAAGACACTCAACGCGACACCGTGTCGTTCCGCGGTCCGGCTTAGTATTTGGAGGCCTTCCTCGGACAGCCCGCCCCCGCTATCCCCCTCAGCCCCCATGGTCACGAGAGCAGACCGGTAATGGAGTCCGCCGTCCTCTCTGAGCCAGTCCTCCATGTCCAGCCACGTCGCGCCGGATTGATTCGCCCCGAAGGAAGAAGAACCCAGAGAACTCAGGATGACTGCCCGGGCACCGATCGTTTGCACGGCAGCGAGCGAGGCGACAGCCAGTGTCGGGAACGAACCCGAAAGAACAACTCCTACCGTGGAAGATGAGTCCACGCCGGCATCGTGCAGCAATCGAATCATCAACGCCGCGAAGCGGGGATTTGCTGCCGTGCGCTTTGCCTCGAGCGACCCGAGCGTCGTCGTGAACTCCGACCACTCCTGTCCGAGCATCCCGGAATATTTGAAAGACTGAGGGACCTCGCGGACGATTCCCGCCTGCCGCTTCCGTGCTTCGATGATGTCGAACCATTGCGATGCCAGAGCCTCCGCCCGACACATCGCAGGGGCATCAGCGCGATCGCTCCGCTTCACTAGTACGTTCCGTGCAAACACCAGCGCCAGCACCGCAACCCCGAGGATTGCGTAGAGTCGCATATGGCCCGTAGTCGCCATGATCAGCTGCCTCAACGGAGCATCAGGATCATCGCGACGAGCACTGTGACGATGCCCAGACTCGCGAGTGTCGGCAACACCTTCTGCCTCACCATCTCGTGAGCAATGAGCCCCGGGATGATGTACCCGATGGACTGCAGATCCATCGCAATTCCCCCAAGAGGCTGGATCCACCGCTCGACGGCCAGCGTGCCGCAAAACCCCAGAAGCAGGGCGAGAAGAAGCCGGCGACGTCCATAGAGAATCAGATACCCGGACAGTGCATGCAGGAGGCCCCACACCACGCAGGAGAGTATGACAGTCACGACAATGCGATCGGGCTCTGCGATGAACAATGCGAGGTATCCCGGCGCCACCACACCGCCGGGCGAATACCCTGCGAGTTCATAAAAGAGAAAGCCCACCACCAGTCCGATGAACAAAGCTTCTACGACCATTGCTGGATCCCTTTAAGTATGGCAAATCCATCTCCACCGATGTTGCCAACTCCCACGACAAGACATCCGGCGGACAACTGCATACGCTCCAACGCCCGCACCGGATGACGCACATCGTCCGGCGACCACACATGGATTCTCTGGTTATCGACCCCCTGCTCCCGCAATGCCCGTCGGGTCAGCTCGCGGTGGGTCCCCGTAACGGCGACCCGTTCAAGATCCGGGAGCGATCCGCACCACCCGGCAAACTGAAGTGATCGAAGCGGCCGGTCAGACCGCGTGTTCAGAATCACCGCGATGGGTCCACGATGAACGAGGTGATTCCTCCAGTACGCGACGAATTGCCGGGTGGACGGCACATCGTTCACCGCAAAACCGTTGAGGAAGTGCACCCGGGCACCCGCAAGGTCGAACGCGTACACCGGTTTCTCCGTACTCTGGATCTCTTGAAGAATTGCCTCCATCGCCCTGTCCGGGTCAATCCCCAGTTCGCCGCATACGGTGAGGGCGAGCGCAACGTTGTCGGCGTGAATACCCGGAGGAAGCGCGGCAACAAACCGGCCCGGGAGTTTATCCGCTTGCAGTACCCGGGTCTGCTTGCGGCGGGCGTGTGAGGCAACCACATCTGCCCAGCATCGTTCGTTCGAGACAAGGACGGCACGGCGGGGAAGGAAAGCACAGACGGCATCGGCCTGATCACGAGTCGAAGTACCGAATTCCTCCCTGTGATCATCGAGTATATTGGTCAGAACGGAGATTGTCGGCCGGAAAAGGCGTGACTCGAGTGCCTGCAGCTGTGGATTGAGGGACATGCACTCCACGACGACGGTATCGCAGGAGGTGCGCCCTGTCAGGTGGAGGAAATTCACCTGCTCCTGCACGCGGGCGGGCCCACGCCGGTGAACGCGGGTTGTTGTGCCGTCGGGCAGCAGGAGGGTCGGCACTTCGCCTGTCACTTTGCCGAGGACACGGTAGCCGCTCTCCCGAAGGACCGCCGTGATATACCGGACAACGCTTGATTTCCCCCGTGTCCCCCCTACATGCACACGCACCCGGAGTGCGGAGACGCGTGCGCGGACTGCGAGCGCCTCTACTGCTAAAGCCGTGCAAACGAGACCAAGGAGGACCGCTACGGTCACCATTGACTATTTGAATGCAGCAGCAAGAGGTTCGATGACCCCTGCTATCTTGTCGACTACCTCAATCTTCACCTTGCGGTTTGCGGCGATCTTTGTAAAGAACCCATCCTCGTTTCCCTGTTTCACGACGATGAGTTGTCGGGCGGCCTCCGCGGCGAATTTATTGAAGTCATCCGACTGGGTCCCCCTGCGCGCCTTGCCCCCGATGTGCAATGTGATGATGGGCAGCTTTGCCGCCTGTGATGCAGCCACAATGGCTTTCACCCTCTCCATTTCCTGATCCCGGCTCGTGCCCGCCGCACCCAGTCCCTTCGAGCTGAAGCCGGCGACGATCATGAGCGTCTTGAAGCCCTTCAAGTCGGCTACAGAGGCCGCCGGAATCACCTTGGCTTCCAGTCCGGCTTTCTTGCAGAGACTTCCTGCAAGAGTCACATCGGCACTCTGGCCGGCAGAGGTAATCAGGATCGGCGACTGGAAGGCAGATGTACCCTGGGGCATCACCGGGGCAGTCGCCGCGAAGAAAAGAACAATGACAGCCAACAGCAGATATTGACGTCGCATGGTGCTCTCCATAGATGAACCGGATGTACACAATATACTACTATTTCCGCTTTGCTTACCGGAGGTACCGTTCAACGCCCTCTTGCAGGAGTGCCGTGTAGGTCGGCAGCCTCTCCAATGTGAACGGGGAATCCGGATGCTGCACATTGTACGCATCGGTGAGCGCCCGGAGCCCTTGCACGTGACGGGCAACGCGTCGCGACAGCGACTCTCCGCCCGGGTCGTAGGTGATACGCATCGTTCCCAGCTGTTCGGCAATCCGGTACCAGGGATCGACACCGGAGACGAGGAGCTCCTCTGAAGTTCGGCCGCGCAGCCGCCCCTGGATGGGATTGCTGGTCTCCATGAGAAACGGAATCACCGCCGTACAATCACCCCACTCGCGGTGACTCAAACCATGGAAATTCGTCGGTGACAGTTCCAGGGAGTACCGGAGGTCTTCAAACTCAAGATTCAGTACGGCATCTGCGGCCAGCTCCCGTCCCTTCTCGTGCGTGACGATTGCGTTGATAATGGGAATCTCCGGCGCCGCTTCGTGCAGGTCCACGGCGACATCCACATGTTCCCGTTTGATCAATGTGACGATGGCGAAGGCGGTCTGTTCCGTCAGCGAGCCGTCCGGTCGTCCAGGATAGGCTCTGTTCAGATTGCGAGTCTCATTGCCTGAGAGCTGCTGTGCCGAAGGATAGTGCAGATACACCATCGGATCGGGCCATTGATCGATGCCATTTGCGGCCCGTCCACCGAACCGGAATTTCCGTGTGCCGCTTCCCGTAACGAGAGAAAACGTTTGGGGAGACCCCTCCAGGGGATCCGTGCCGGTGAACCCGCTGGCACACGCCTGCGGGATGATCAGACAACGTCCGGTCCGGATGGAAAGCCGCTCGAGCAACAGTGTTGCCGCGATAAATCCCGCCGGCTCGTTCGGGTGGGTTCCACCCAGCACGAGCAGCGTCGGACCGGGGTCCCGGCCTTCAAACACGAACACACGCGTGTCTGCCCGCGTGCCGCGGAGCGACGGGCAGTAGGTACTCAGGGAGTCCACCTTCGTAAGAGCGTCCGATGGATACAGGACGTCGGGCGACCACATGGAGACGAATTCCCTGCCCGCCACAACACAGAGAACGGCCACGATCATCAACAGGCCCAACGCTCGTGCATGATGTACAACCATTGTCCGCGGCATCATTTGACCTGCAAGATGCGCAAGAACAGAGGGATAAGCACCAATGCGAGTGCGATTTGCTCGCGCCACCGCTTCTCAGTAAACAGCTCGGCAATGAGCAATCCTGCACAATACACTGCAAGAGCGATGTACATCCAGTGCAGCATACACGTTCCTTCTTCCTAGTACCGGATCATGGACCCGAGTTGAGCCGCGTAGATGATCATGAGGATTCCCACGACAAGGGAAAGCACTATCAGGGGGAGGCTCTCCCGCAGGATGCGGAAGTGATTCTTTTCGCCCACCAGTTGAGCCGCGAAGACACAGAGCAACGACGGAGGGGGCATGAGGTCCCCCAGCCCTGCGATCAGTGACAACGCCGACGACACGACAATCTCATTGCGGCCCAGGAACACATAGACCAGCGGGACGCCCAACACTGACGATGCCGCATACGCGGAACCGAAGGCCGGCATGATTCCCGCAATGCCGAGATAGAGCAGGGCGGGCGGAAGCTGGAGCGCACTCACCGCAATGAATCCCCGCACACCGGTGAGAGTCATGATCTGGACAAACATCCCGACTCCCACGAGGATGACCATGATGGGAAGCGCATCACGGATCGCAACACGCGATACACGCAAGAAGTTAACCCGCTCCCCTGTCCCCCACGCCGCCGCAGCACCCAGCATGAACACGAGAGGTACACCGATGTCCGGCACCCGGGCCGGCACCACACGTACTGCTACCATGAAGCCGATCACCACAAGCAACGGGAGAAAGAGCTTAGCCCCGTGACGACTGTAGACGGACGGTGGGAGCTTGGCCAGGACGGCATCGGGGGCGATGGTGCGGATGTAGCGGACACGGAAATAGACGGCGGTAATGATCGCCAACGGCAGAGTGGCGATGAGGAGCGGAAGCTCGAAGCCGATGTACGGCATATCCACACCCCCGCCGATGATCATCACAGGAATATTGATCGGCGGTGCAATCATGCCATAGACGGCAGCCATCGCCACGAATGAGCCAACCGCCACCGGAGGCACTCCCATCGCCAGCAGCGCGGGTGTCACAAGCGCGCCGGTCGTGAGAATGCACGCCGACGAGAGGCCGGTGAGCATTCCGGGAAACATCACGAACAACATTACCAGGATGATCAAGAGCGTCGGCCACCGGTAGAGAGAACGGATCATCGCGACGCTGATGGCCCCTAAGGCCCCGCTGGCTTCAATGGCTTTCATGAAGATCATCGCCGATGCGATGATCAACACGGCATCGAGATACCCGAATGTCCCTTCGACAAGATGACGCACCGGGAAGCCGTATCCTCCCGCGAGCGCGCCAGCGACCGATGCGAGCGCGAGCGCCAGCCCTGCCGGGAGTTTCCACCAGAACACTCCAACAGCAAACACCGCCAGCATGATCAGCAGGACAATGAGTTCCAGGGGCATCAGAGTGTCCGCGGGTTCATTCAACCCGACACGAAGTTCTTTTGAACCCGATTATCTGTCCGCCGGACTACAGGAGAACAGATCTCGTTTCAGGGTATATGCCTCCAACGCCGTTGCAGTGGCGGGTGAGACCTGTGTGATAAGGGCACCGATGGATGATATTTCCCCGGGGGTAATGACTGCCCGGGAAACCACTTCAACAAGGATCTCCGGCTTCTCAGCACGGCGCGGCCTCTTCTCCGGGAAAAGGATATCGCTCATCCGCGTGTTGGGATCGACCACGGCGGCTTGACGAACCCCCTGTTCTTCTAACGCACGGAGGAACTCCGGGGCGGTATATCCGTAATGTGTGCAGCAAAGCCCCGCCAGCACCGTGCCGGGCTTCCGGGGCAGTTTCTCCAGGGCATCGGCGACAAACATATCTATCGACGATTGCACGATGTCGCCCCGCGCATCCGCTTCAATCTCGCCGGCAAGATTCGGGCATGCCTGGTTCACCAGGCGTGATGAATCGATGCCCTTCTCGATGAGTAGCCTGCGGTGTGTTCCCGCTCCGATCGTTGTCTCGGTACCGAAAATGATGGCTGTTGCATCTGCATCCGCCGTCAACCGTTCAAACAGCATCTCCACACCGGTTTCCACTATGCCGAGTACGGGTATTGAGCCCGCGGCAGCGAAGCGTGTCTCCGGTATCAGGACAGAAAGCGTGTTACAGGCCACCAGAATCACATCGGGCCTATACCAGTGAGCCATTCCCTGCAGCGCAGCATCAAACACCTGCACTTTCTCCGCCGTGCTATTCATCCGGTTGTATCCCCTGTTCGCTTCGGGTAGGGCGTTGGCGAACACAATCCGCAGCTTCCGGTAAATTCCCGTCTGCCGTGCACGTGATTCCACGTCTGCGCAGACCGAAAGTCCGCCGAGTCCGGAATCGGTCACGAGCACTGTTATTGAATCTCTCTCCGCCAAACGTCCGATGCGCATACGAACGGAGTCCCTGCCAAGGGACTCTGAGATCGGCACAAGCATCATGAGACCCGCCAGGGTTGTTGTGAAAGGATGCACTGTATTCCCCAATTACCGGTTATTTGCAGCAGGTTTCGAGTTGGCCCATGCGAAAATGTCTGGATTTGGAGGCCGAATATCAAGTCCCCGATTGTACCTCTCATCTTTAGTGGATATCTTTGCAGTGAGACAGCTCCTCCTTACGCAAGGTGCCTATGCGTCCCAGATGCTTCGTTGCACTCCTTGTCCCGGTTCTCCTCGCGTCGTTTCTCTTTGCGGAGACACTTCCCCGCCGGACGCTCCTGATCCGCATCGACAACGTGACATCCGATGCGCTCGTGAAATCGGGCATTCTGGATCTTGATGAGTACGAGTATCGCAGCATAGTTTCCGTGGTGCGTGATACGGCATTCGCGCTCGTGACTCCCGCCGAACTGAACCTCCTCCGTGAACGCGGTTTCGCGTGCGTGACCGTGGCGGAGGATTCGAGCGAGCTTGCGCTTGTCCGGCGCGCGGTGTACGGCCCCACCCTCCGCCTGGAAAAACCGTACCACACCTACGCGGAGATCGTCCGGGAGATGGAATCACTGCAGAAAGCGTTCCCCGCCCTCGTCCAGGTTTTTCCGGTCGGGGTCACGACCCGGACGGAACAACCAATTTATGCAGTCAGGATCACGCGTGACGTCAAGAAGAACAACGCCCGCCCTGCCATTCTGATCAACGGTTGCCACCATAGTGACGAAGTCCTCGGAGCGGAGATCTGTGTCGCAACGGTGCACGAACTCCTGGAACGGTACGGGACGGATCAGGATGTCTCGCGCTGGGTGGACATGTTCCAGATATATATCATCCCGGTGTTGAACGTGGAGGGTCACGACATCGTGACGTCCGGAAAGGATCCGCGATGGCGGAAAAATACGCGCGATACCGACAGCAACGGGGCGCTGAACTTTCCGGATGGCGTCGACCTCAACAGGAACTATGACTTCAACTGGGCTCATGGAGGCAGCGGGGAACCGTCAAGCGGTCGATATCGTGGTGCATTCCCGTTTTCCGAGTCGGAATCACGCGCCTTCGCCGGCCTCGCACAGCAGAAACGCTTCGTTCTCTCCCTGACCTACCACAGCCAGGGGGAAGTCATTTACTATCCCTGGATCTGGAGCGGGCGCAAAGCTCCGGACGATCTTCTCCTCACGGAGATCGCACACGGTCTCGCCGGCAGCATTCCGACAATGCGTGGTGATACGTCGTACAAGGCAGAGTATGGCGCCGGGCTTGTCGGACAATCCTACCCCTGGCTGTACGGAAGACTCGGCACATGTGATTTTGTTGTGGAGACGGGGAAAGGAGCCAGCATTTTTCCTCCCCATGAAGTTGCGGGAATCGTACGCGCAAATCTCAAGGGAATCCGCTACATGCTTCACCGGGCTGAAGGTCCCGGACTTGCGGTGCATGTGATAGATGCCAAAACCGGTATCCCGCTCGAAGCCGCAGTCTGGTTCCCTGCCATAGAAACCGAGGACGTCGACCGACGTACCAGCCATCCGGAGACCGGAATGCTCTATCGTCTCCTGAAACCCGGATCGTACACCTTGATTGTATCCAGGCCCGGCTATGGTCCCGTGGTCCTGAACAACATCGCCGCCGGTGATACGGGTTGGACACCAGTGGAAGTGCGGCTTGAAAAGTCGGGAAGGTGAGATCGACGGGGGCAATTCCAGGGCAGCAGCTCACAACAACACGAGCTTGCGGGTCTCTTCGATAAAGCCCGCCGGGCCGGCCTCGACACCACCCGATGAACTGCTCGCCGACATCCGGTAGAAATACACGCCGCTCGCGAGCCCCCTGGCATCAAATGTGGCCGTGTGGTTGCCCGGCATTCTCTCCCCATCCACCAGCACTGCAACCTCACGCCCGAGCAGATCATACACGGCCAGCCTGACCCGGCTGGACCCCGGCCCAGGGACACTGAACCCTATCGTCGTGCTTGGATTGAACGGGTTCGGATAATTTTGGAAAAGCTGCACACTCTGCGGCCTCCCGCCGGCTGCCGCTTCAACTCCGGTTGCTCTGAACGCCGCCTTTATACCGTTCCATATTTCCGAACGCCCGCCTTCGTGGCTAAGCGCCCATATGCCGACTCCAGCCAGCGCCCGGGCATTGGCGAGGTTGTACTTCAGCGCAAGACTGAGGCTGTCATCGTACCAGACCTGGCGCCATGTCGTCCCTGACATGTAGGTAAACCAGGGAACCTGTGTGGTTGCATCGAAGATCTTCCCGTAGGAGCCCGCCATCGGTTCAGCCACAGAATAGACCCGTGAGGAAGCCGTCCCCGTGGCAGCGGACTTGCGGTCGCCACTTACGACAGGCCAATCAAGTCCGTACCATGGCACACCGAGCAGCAATTTCTGCGGAGGTACTCCGGCGGCAAGATAGGTGTCAATGGTCCGTGTGATGTTGTAGTTCTCCCCTGCAAGCGGCGCGACAGGGCCGGCGGTGGTGGATCCGCTCCAGTAGTAATCATACCCCATCACAATCAGATAGTCGCATATCTGTCCGAGCTGGACGAAGTCCCATGTACCGGACCAGTCAACTGACGGCGTAGCCATAGAAATTTCGGCGCCGGGGATTGCAGCTTTGATCCGTGTTACGGCCCGGCGCATGAACGCAACAAGGTTCGCCCGCTGGGTGTTGCGCACCATTTCGAGGTCAAAATTCACCCCATCCCCGCTCCGTGAGGCAAGCAGGGAAATCAGTGTCGTCAGCATCTGCTCCTGCTTCAGCGTGTCCCCCAGTATCATGTCGTTCTGGTCGTAGCCGAAATTCGTGACCGTCAGCGTGACCTTGACGCCCCGTTCATGTGCATAGCTGATGATCGGCGTTGTATTCCACGCCCGTATTGTTGTGTATCCGCCCGTGGCCGGGTCGGTCTCATAGCTGAAATACGCAATATGAGTCAGAGCCGAGTAGTCGAAAGAGAGATATGCGTTGGCTGCAGCCCAGTAGGGATGCCATCCGTATACATACCTGCCAGTTGCGCTATTTCCGCCGGACCTGCCGATCAAAGGAACCGGGGCAGCCGGATCACCAGCCGTGGTGATGGTATCATTGCGATGCATCTCTGCTTCTATCTGATGGATACCGGAGTGCCAGACTTCTTGTTGTGCGAGGGCAAGCGCGGGCAGGAGGGACAGCAGGAGGAAACCTTGGGATGCAATCGTGTGTGCCACAATCCGTCGGCGCAGAACGTGCATGCTCCTTGTAAAGATACAACCTGTGCGGTAATTGCGCATTCTCTCTCTTGGGGTGTCTGTCGAATATACGCCGCGACGATACTGATGTCAACCCACCACAGTTTCACCCTGTCCGGAGTTTCACCCTGTCCGGGTTTTCCCTATATTCAAATGAATTCCTATGCGATCTGCATCGATTTCAGTGCACACTTCACCGGACAGGCCCGATGAACATGATCCGACACCTTCTTCCTTTTCTCCTGTTGATGGTTTTCGGTAACGCGGCAATAGTGCAGGACACACGCCTCGCTCCCGGCAAGACATTCATGGTATCCGATATACTTGAGCGTGCAGGCATCGTCGGCACGCACAGCGATTTCCATGGCTACGATTGTTGCGAATTCCTTTTTGAGGGACGTACAGCAAGGATCGTCCGGCCTTACGTCATGCATGAGGGGCGACCCTGGATCTGGCGCGCGCGCTTTTGGGAACATGAGCCGCAGACGGAAGTCGCTCTGCTCGCGAAGGGCTTTCACGTCGTCTTCTGTGATGTCTCCGAACTTTATGGCAATCCGGAAGCGATCGGGGTCTGGGACAGATTCTACAGAATGCTTGTCGACGCCGGACTATGTAAAAAGGCAGTCCTGGAGGGTCTTAGCCGCGGCGGTATCTATATCTACAGGTGGGCAGCAATGTATCCGGAACGCGTGGCGTGCGTGTATGCTGACGCGCCCGTCCTCGACGTCCGCAGCTGGCCCGGGGGAAAAGGAAAGAGCGGCGGCAACCCCGAGGAATGGGAGCGGCTGAAGCGTAACTTCGGACTGCGCACGGAGGAAGAAGCCCTTACGTTCAGGGGAAGTCCGATCGACCTCGCAGACACCCTGGCGCGTGCTGGCTTCCCGATACTCCACGTGTGCGGGGATGCTGATCTGACTGTCCCCATGGAAGAAAACACCGATATTTTTGAGCAGCGGATCCTGGCTGCGGGAGGCCGGATCAAAGTCATCCGGAAACCCGGCGTCGGGCATCATCCTCATAGTCTTGTGGATCCTCAGCCCATCGTCGACTTCATCCTGGAAGCGACGCAACCGGTGTCCAGGTAGCGGCAGGGCGGGTCCAGCATGAACCCGCTCCACTCGTCGTGTCCTTGCCGGAGATCTCAGGTTCGAACCCAGCGCGCCGAGCTCGTTTTTCGCAGGCCCAGCAATTGAAGAAAGAAATTGAACAGAAAAATCAGATTCTGGACGGTATAGCGTTTGAAGAGACGGAAGAAGTCCTTGCTGAGCAACCGGAACAGCCACTCAAAACCGGATTTGCGAATGTAGACCGGAGCCATCTTTATCCTTCCGCCAAAGAAGTCAAAGGTTGCACCGGCCGCCAGCATGACGGTCCCTTTGATGCGATAGATGTGATCCTCTATCCAGTAATCCTGCTTGGGCGTTCCCAGTCCGATGAAAATAATGTCCGGATGCAACGCGTTTATTTCCTGCACAATGTTCTCGTCTTCTTCCGGGGTCAGGGCTCTGAACGGCGGTGACATCGTGCCGACAATCTGCATATGCGGAAATCTCGCCTCGAGGTTTTCCTTCATCTTGGACAGCACTTCCGGACTCCCACCATATAAGTAGAATCTGTAGTTGGTTTCCTTTGCGTGTTCGGCCAATTGGAGTATGATCTCTGCGGCACAGAGATGATCACATGGCATGCGCAGGATGTACCGGATCCAGTAGACGAACGGAATGCCGTCCACGCCCGCGATATCCGCACCATTGTAGATATTCCGGAGACGCTCGTTCTTTATCGCCAGCGTGGTGCAGTTCGCATTGATGGTCGCAATGTGAAAAGACCGCTCGGGTTTGCCGGCAAGCCAGCCGTCAATCTTCTTGAGCATCTGTTCATAAGTCATCGCGTCCAGCCACAGATCCAGAAACTGTGCTGTGTTCATAGGAGGATGTTCCTGTAGATAGTCTCGATCCGTGCCCTGACAATTGATCCGGAAAAATGAGCTTGTGCATAGGTGTAGTTATAGCGGGAGATATCCTCATACAGGTCACGGCGTTCGTACAACTCGCCGATGAATGCGGCGAACTCCTCGGGATCTTTGCTTTCCGTCGCGAACCCGTGCTTTCGCTGGACGAAGAAATCCCTGATCCCCCCGACCGATCGCGTCACCACGGGCAACCCGACAGCCATGGCTTCCACGAGGGAAATCGGAAAGCCCTCTGAATATGACGGGAGGAATAGCACGGAGCTCCCGGCCAGGAGGTTTTGTTTCTGTCCGGCCTGTATGTAGCCCAGCATCACGGCAGCATGCAGACCCGATTTCTCCACCCGGGCCCGGACCCTCGCATACTCTTCGCCGTCCCCTGCAACAAGCAGCCGCATGCGCGGATACTTCCGGGTCAATAACTCAAACGTCTCCAGCGTTTCGTAAATACCCTTCTCCTTGATGAGCCTTGCAAAGAAGAGAATGTCGAAGGTGCTATTGAGTCGACGGGCGATCGCCTTCTCGATGGCAAAACCCTCCATGAGTGTTTCTTCAAAAGCAGTCGTCTCAACGACCACTCTGTCTTCCTGAAACCCCCACGCCACCAGCGTTTTCTTGAAGTCTTGTGCCAGGACAACCGTCGCGTCCGCCTTCCTGAAAATATAACAGAAGAGTCGAAGCCTCCACCCTGTAAGGCTTTCGGCGAAGGGCAGCTCCCAGCCGTGAAAGAACACCACGGTGTGATTCCCCAACAGATGCCCCCCGATGAACATGAACACCGCATCCCTCCACACTCCCCGGAAGTTCAGTGATGGGTTCACATGAATCACATCGAACTTTCCTTGAATGAGAGCCCGTGTAAACCGCAGGTAGTCACCGAGCAGGCGGACGAAGGCAAGATGGAACCCCTTTTCGTCCGGACGCCGCCCGTTGATGAAATGTGTGACATCCACCGACTCAAACGGCTCCAGGATCTTGAAGAAACTGGCCACGCCGCCCGGATCCCGCGCATCCGGATGGACAATGAGCACTTTCGGTTTTGCTGTCATCATGCAAACATCCTGTGCCTGTGCGGCATCAAGATACTCATAACGTTTTGTCTGTGCAAGATAAGGCGGATATTTAGAAAGAGGAGACAGTGATCATGGCCTTCATGACACCCTCCCTGTAATTCGCCACGAGTTCGAAGGCTTGTGCTGTCTTTTCCAGCGGAAAACGGTGGGTCACCATTGCATCCATCTCAATCCTGCGAAGAGCGAGCAAGTCAATTGCTTTCTGTGTGCAATGAACCTGTCTGCGAATGTTGATGACGGTGATTTCCTTCCGCCGCAATTCATGAATAGGGAATGAAATGTCATCCGTCTCCGGAATCCCGATGAGTACCAGACTCCCGCCCGGCTTCAACACTGCGATGGACTGACCGATTGCCGCCGGGTCACCGCTGCATTCATAGACGATGTCCAGGTGCAGGGGCTCACGGCGTTCAATTTCCCGCACAACGTCAATGCGCTCCGGGTTTCCGTACCATGCCGGGTGGAGTGGACCTGCCATCGCCAGACGTTCATCACGCTTGTCCGTTATGTACACCGACCCCACGGACGTCGTGCGCAGCATGTGGAACACGCACATGCCAATGGGACCGACGCCAATGACGGCAACATTTGCCTTCGCTGTAAGGGGAGACCGTTCGACAGCATACAGAGCAATCGCCAATGGTTCAGACAGTGTTGCCTGTTCGAATGTCATTTGCTCAGGCATCGGATAGCAGCATTGTTCAGGGATCACGGCATATTCACGCAGACACCCCTCAAGTTGGAGCGGGGATCCCATGAAGCGGATTGACCGGCAGGTGTGTTCCCTGCCGGCTGTGCATTGGTCGCACTCTCCACAGGAAACAGCAGGATCAATGGCGATCCGTTGCCCGGGTTTCACTCTCGCCACGTGAGTTGCGACGCGTTCCACGATGCCCGCCGCCTCATGACCGAGGATGAATGGGAACTGAACAACTTGAGAACCGATCCGGCCGTGAGTGAAATAATGGATGTCCGATCCGCAGACACCCACGGTTTGAATCTTCACAAGCACGTCGGTGTCATTCACAATCTCGGGATCCGACACTGTTCGTGTTTCGAATCGTCCTCTTCCCACGAGGAAGGCTGCTTTCATGCCGCTCCTGAAGTTAGTGATAACGATCGGCTTTACCGTCTGCAGGCAAGAAACAACAAAGAACGTCAACCTTCCGCTGCCTACCGCGTACGCACGTTCATGTCCGTTTCACCGTTGTCAAACTGCCCGATCAATTCTATGACCTTTCCCGTGCTGTCTCGCCGGAACTGAATGCGAAAGTAGTCAAGCGTCTGGACCATGTACCTGTCCCCTCCCATCGGAATCAGTCGGTACTCCGGCCGACCCTCCCGCCGGTACTGCAGCGAACCGTTTTCGAAGCGCACTGAGCGAGGACCGTACGTGCCGGCGCACGCGCGCGCCACGGAATCAGACTGCGCAACAGGATTCATCTCCGCGGCGAGTCCGTCAAGCAGCCAGACGAGCTTCCCTTTTTTCGACTCGTCCTTCGTCTTCCGGATCAACTCCTTCAACGCTTCGGTGCGGGCAACGAGCAGTGCCCTCTCTGTAGGAATCTTCAAATCGGGTTCCACTCCCACCCCTTCCCAGTTCGTTCCCGTCACCGGGTTCACCGCGCGACCGTAGGGAACGGAGAGTCCGACATTCAGGCTCTGAAACACGCACAGATTCACCGGGTGCGCTCCTCCACCCGTGGTTTCTCCAATGATTGTTCCCCGCTTCAGGTTCTTCAGATTATAGGCGAACTCCTCCGCCCCCGAAAATGTAGACGTACTGGTGAGCACGTACACAGGGATCGCCGTCATCTTCTGCCCCTCCACAAAATCCTGCGTCCAGAATTGCTGCGTTGAATCCCCTTTGCGGATGTAGAAACTGTTAAGGTGCACGGGATCTTCAAATAGGTAGCTGGAGATCAGCTGGATCATGGAGGGATTTCCGCCACCATTCTGGCGAAGGTCAAAAATCAGCGCATCAGAGTGGGCGAGGAAATTCATTGCAGCAATCGCGGTGGCACCGCCGTACTTCGCCTCGGCAAAGAAGCGAAAGTCAAGGTACCCGATGTTACCGGCAAGGATTTCAACCTTCTGGAAGCCAAAATTCTGCGCGCGGAGCCGTTCGAGCCTTCGCTGTTGCTGCACTTCCGGCGCGAGTGCTACCTCCTCCCTCTGGCTTCCCGGTGGTATATATCGGACTCCCAGGTGCCTGTCGTGGCTGACGGAGCGAAGGTCTTCGGTCATCCTCTCTGCAAAGTCGGCAGGATCGGTGATCTCCCGATAGACACCCGCCTTGAGGTTCTTGCGCAGCAAGGCATCCATCTTCTCCGCGACTGCCGGGAAGACATATTCTTCCCGGAGCGCAGCGCTCACGGAGTCAATTATTGAGGCCTGGGTTTTCCGGTCCATGGGCGGCACGGGTGCGGGCTGCTGCTGCCCATGCGTTTGGAATGCCATGACCGTGAGTAGAAGCAGGGCGATTGGAGCGGGATGGAGAGCAGGTAACCATCTCGGGGCGGAAAACGCGGCTCCATGGATCATACCGTATGCCTTCCTGGTGAGTGGCCGTGTCGGGAATGTCTATGGCTGCTGTTGCCGGCAAATGTAGATGAGGACCGGTCTTGACTTTCACACGTGTTCGTGGTACTTCTTGAAGTGCTCCTCCTTCGCACTCGCCACCCACCCTTCACGCCGGATCCGGCCGTGAAACTGTTCCAGCTCAGCGTCTACGCGATCGATGTCTTCGTCCGTCCAGCGTGCTACGTCTCTGAAGTAATAGACCCCCAGGTTGTTCAGCAGCCTCTCCAGCACCGCACCGACACCGTAGATCTTTTTCAAGTCGTCTTTGTCTTTGGGAGGCCATGCAGGTCTCTTTGGCGCCGCCTCCAATTCCTTGATCCGGGCAAGCAACCGGGAGATTTCATCATCTTTCTCCCGCGCCATGGAGACATAACGAGAATTCCATTCGGCGAGCAGTGGTTCCAATTCACGGATGCGCACGTCGAGACGGCCGATCTGATCGTCCTTTTCGCTTGTCAGGGTCGCCAGTCGACTTTCCAGTTCCCGAATGTGCGCCTTTCCGCTCTCCAGCTCACCGGCGAGCGCCTCAAGTTCCCCGATGCGCCCCCGCTGTCGCGTGACTTCCTTCTCTAAGGGATCCAGCAAAGAAATGCGTTGTCGCAATCGTCCAAGCTCTTCATCGTTGAGCCGCGCGAGTTCGTAATACCGGTTTTCCCAATCACGTAAGGCATTGTCGCTTTCATCCACGCGAGAGATGAGTGGTTCCAGTTCACCGATGCGCCACTGGAGCTTTGAAAGGGCCTCGTCTTTTTCGCTCGCCAGAGCTTGATACCGCCCTTCCCAATCGCGCAGCTGAATATCGCGTTCACTCAGTCGTGCGCTCACCCCCTCAAGTTCGGTCAACCGGCTTTTCAGTCGCGCAATCTCCGCATCTTTCTCGGAGGTGACAGAAGCCAGACGAGCCTGGGCTTCCTTCACCTGTGCCTCCCGGCTCTGAAGTCGGTCGGTAAGAGGCTCAAGATCATGGATGCGCTGGTGTAGGCGCAACGCGTCGTTGTCCTTGCTGCGCAACGCCGCAGCGTAGTTGCCTTCAATGTCCCTGATGTGCGCATCGCGGGACTTGATCTGTTCATTGAGCGTATCCAGCTCGGCCAGCCGATCCTCCAGTTGCCTGATCTCACCGTCCTTCGCTGCAATTGCTGCATCCCGCTCTCTGAGTTGCAGAGGCAGTGGTTCAAGCTCGGCCAGCCTGGCAAGAGACGTTGTGCACTCCGTTTCTTTCCCCGCCAGCCGTATTCGCACGGTAGCAAGTTCGGCGGATACAGCGGCATGGTCCTTTGCCTTCGCATCCAGCGATGTTTGAAGAGCACCGAGGCGTGTTTTGTATGACGAGGACTCCTCTTTGGCTGCCAACCGCCCGGCTGTCAGGTCTTGCTCCTGCTCTCGAAGTTTCGCTTCCCATTGCGCGTTGAGGGCCTCGCGTTTCCCGCGGCCGAGCAATTGTGAAAGCAGCCAGCCGACGATGAATCCGATGAGGGCAGCAAGAACCAAACACACGACAATTTCTGCTATGATCGTCACCATGGCCTACTCTCCTTGTAAGAGATGGAATTCAATGCGACGATTTGCCAGCCTCCCCGGCTGCGTGGCGTTGCTGGCAACGGGCTTTGTCGAACCATAGCCAACGGGTTTGAGTCGCTCCGGCCGGACGCCTTTTGCCACACAGTATTCCCTGACGGATGCAGCGCGCGCCTGGCTGAGCGCACGGTTCTCCGATTCCTTCCCTCTGGAGTCTGTGTGACCGGCAATCTCAATTGTAGCATCTTCGATACTCTGGATGATCGGAATGAGACTGTCGAGAATGGCAGCGCCATCCTGAGTGATGCGAGCCGAGTTGATCTCGAACTCAATCGTTCTCCCCCTCAGTTTGTCGTCGAGCTTTCCCTGAACGAGGGCAAGTTGAGCTTCGCGCGCGACCACCACGAGCTGATCCTTCACCGTAAGAGCGTTGTCCACCGCTGCAACCGCCTTCTGAAGGATATCTGCCTTTGCCTCTGTAGATGCTACTTCTCCTCTCAGTGTCAGTGTGTCCCCGGATATCCGCATACCCGGATTGTCGACGCTGCGAGCGAGCAGAGGCATGACAGCGAGTGCCTCGTCCATCCAACCCGGCTCCCCAACTCTATCGGCGACGCGTAGCTGGTCGGTCACAAGCCCAGCACCGAACACGATCCGGGCATTGGTGACAAATTGCTTTCTTGTCGCATCGTCGGGCATCACGCCATTCACGATGATTCTTCCCGCACCAGCAGAAAGATCTACGAAAGGGGGCGCGTCAATTCGCGCGTTCAGGATGCTCCCGGCGTGAGTCCATACACAGAGGACTGCCAGGATGATGAGCGCAAGGAGGCCCAACCCGAGGATGGCATTCTTGGTCATTCCGCGTTCTCCCTAAATGGTGATCCGATCGTCCCGATTGTTTTCAGAATCCGCTTGAGAAGACGACCACCGCAAATTGCATCGACGGAGTATCAGAATCTCTCTGCAGAGATTCGTTGTTTCAGTTTGGTTGAGAGGCTGAAGGACTTCAATGGTGTCTGTCGAAATGTGAATCCCGCCTTCTCTGGCGGGATCCGGAGCGGAGAGCGAGGGATACGTTTCGGACGTGCAGTGAGTTTGCTGAATTGGCCGGAAATCAGAAATCGCGAGGATTATTGAGCGCTTACCAACACCGGCTCTCCCGACGCTTCCCTGCTGTTCCTTATTCTTCCCCGACGAGTGAACGCTTTTTGGGTACCAAGATGTCGTTGTGTGACTGTTGACAATCCAATATACCATCGGCCGGAACGGCTGTCAAGGCTTCTTCGCACGTTTCTTTGGCTAGCGAACTAGTAGAAGCTTCTTCGTTTCCACGTGTGTCCATGCTCCGCTCTTGGAGTCTCGCCCGACGGCGGAGTCCAGAGGGCGGACTTGCAGCCGGTAGAAGTAGACGCCGCTCGACAGGCCGCTCCCCTCGAACTTGACACACCTGGTTCGTCGAGGATCTTTGCGCTGGTAACAGCATTGTCGGCAATGCTCGCGGGTGTACAGGCGGAACGTCACGTTGTAGTTCCCATCAGGCACTACGGTGGAGCCGCTGACAAGCGTCCCTTGGTAGCTCAGGATCCTTGGCATTTGTGCAGTTGCTTTCGAGAGAATGACAATTACCAGGAAAGCCGCGGCGAGAAGAGTAGCAAGAGCGGGTTTCATACTCTGCCTCCACGTTGTGGTGCAAGAAGATTCACAAAAAAAAACTCTTCATCCTTCCGGACAAAGAGGTCTCTTCACATTTCCTTCCCCACAAACTTGCGCAACGTCAGGTGCAGCCGCTGGTTAGGTTGCCGCCTTTGCTGCCTCCTGCGGAAATCCCTTGAACCTCCCAATGACTACGATAATGGCATATATGGAAAATGCAATTGAGAGTGCTAGGAAGGTCCATGTAGCGAAATCGCCTACAGTGAGCGCAATGTGAAATAGATCGCCTCTAAAGCCTGTAGCAAATCCAATGGTTTCACATACTAAGTCAAAAGTAGGTCTCAAACACAGCAACATGAAGAGAAATCCAATGAGAAAAGCGTTATGAGAGAGTTTCCGTTGAAGAACGTAAACGCCAACTGCAATGCTCAAAAGATCGAAAAAGTAAGGCGAAATAGTCATGATCAACTGGCTCCATTCGTTGATGAAGCCCTCTGATTTGATCCACGCCCCACCAGTCTCTCCAGCCCAAAACCTAGGAATGAGTTTGACTTCGACAATCTCAGCACCAACAAGATATGCGCCAAGCAGATGGCTCAATTCATGTATAGGCGCGTAGACGAAATACCACAGTATTGGAATGGTAGACATGCACGCCACCATCGTTTGTTGTTTCCAAGTTCCCCTTAGGTAGAGCACAAGAAGGGGAGCAACGACGGTGAAGAGTATTTCGAAAGTGATCAGTAGATGGTTCATGAAAATGGCGGCAACCTAACGCCCGCATTAAGCCGCGCCGCAAAGCGGCGTCGGCTTCAATGATTTGTTAGGCATGATTGGATTTCCCCCACTTTCTGAGTCGCCCGGTAATCCCCTCATCACCGCGGCATCAGCGCGAACACACCCCAGCCCAGGTATTTACGCGTGTAAGCAGCGTAGCGCTCTGGTTCCGAGGTCAGTTTGGCTCGAACATCTTTCGCGAGCTCGTCCTCGGGATTGGCTTCAAGCCATCGGCGCATGGTGAGCCATTTGGCCGCCTCGTATCTGTCAAAGCCGTCCTGGTCAGCCAGAACCATTTCAACGACATCGTAGCCAAGATGGTCGAAAGACGCGAGAAGTTCTGGAAGCATGAGAAAGTCGGAGATCGAGTTGGCAAGACACCCCTTGGCAACATCTTCCGTCGGCGGTAACTGCCGCCAGTAGGGCTCGCCGATGAGGATGATCCCTCCGGTGCGCAGGCTTCGCGCCAGGAGCTCGATAGTGCCGACGACTCCCCCGGCGATCCAAGTGGCACCGACACAGGCTGCCACACTGACCTTCTCGTCAGAGACATAGCCGGCAGCATCGCCATGGATGAACTTGACTTGATCGGCGACGCCGAGTTCTTCAGCACGGAGTTTCGCTTGCTCGGTGAACAACTGGCTCATGTCGATGCCGATGCCGATGACGCCGTGATCGCGTGCCCAGGTGCACAGCATCTCCCCCGAACCGCTGCCGAGGTCGAGCACTCGGGCCCCCGATTCCAGACGCAGCGCCGCGCCGAGTGTGGCGAGCTTTTCGGGTGTGATCGGGTTGTGGATGCGGTGAGCACTCTCAGTGATATTGAATATCCGTGGGATGTCCACTGTGGAAACTTTCCTTACGGGTGTGAATAGATTCGGTCACTGCCTAACTGCGGCTCACCCGCGGCAACGAGACCGCTTGGGTTTCACTGCCGGAAACGAACCAAACCAAAACTATTTCAAATGACGACCATCTTTAACTCTGCTTCACACCTGCCAACCACCACCGCCGGCAATTCCGTCGGGTGCAGCCGCTTGTTAGGCGTCATTGTGCCCTTGGCGCCGGAGTACAACATGGGTGGCTTTCTCCGACGCAACGAACTGAACGCATTCGTATCCTAGAGCGCGCACGTCAATCCCCTCGAACAGTCGCTCTCCCCCGCCCAGCAGGACCGGCGAGATAGCGACGTGCAGCTTATCTATGAGACCCGTACGAAGATATTGCTGGATAGTGTTAGGTCCGCCGCCAATGCGCACATCCATTCCGTTGGCTGCGTCGCGCGCCCGGTCAAGCGCCTCGTGAATACCACCGGTGACGAAGTAGAATGTCGTCCCGCCTTCCATCTGGATGGGCGGGCGCGCGTGATGAGTCAAGATGAAAGTTGGAACGTGATAAGGTGGGTTGTCCCCCCACCAGCCTTTCCAGTTCATGTCGGGCCAGGAACCGCGAATCGGTCCGAACATGTTTCTTCCGAGAATCCAGGCGCCAATATTCTTGAAGCCCCGCGCAGCGAAGTCGTCATCGATCCCCGTTGTGCCACCGTCGGCGCCAAATAGGGTCCGTTGGATCGTGCGTGTCGGGACTAACCACTGGTGCAAATCTGTACCGCCCACGCCGAGCGGATTCCTGATGTCCTGATTCGGACCAGCTCCGTATCCGTCAAGCGAGATGGTAAAGCCCTCAACTCGGACGCGTGTCATTGTCACTATGATTGCACCCTGAAGATCCAAACGCATTCGTCTGCTGTTCACCCGCAGCAGTTTGTGCTCCTACTATACAAACGTTCGGCTGGCCCAGAGCCCCCTACGCTTCGGGAACAAACGGCGACGGCAGTATAGGCAGCCCACATCACACACTACCCCGACTCCTGTTGTTGTTCTGAAACTCCTCCACTTCGTTCATTTCTTTCAGGACCTTCATTTTGACCGGACCCCAGTGTTGATGCCAATGTTGAGTCTTTTCCGCTTCTCCCAGGCATAGACACCCTGACGCAGGGAGTTTGTTTCCGATGTTGATGGTCGCCAAGCTGGTAATTGAAAAGCCTCTCCCATCCTTCCGGACAGAAGAGGCTTCAGCTCTTTCCCCGGCACGTCTCTCCCCAAGGACGTTCTATGAGGAGAAGTTAGCACGATGAATTGGCATAATCAAGGCAAATATTTGGTGAGTATCCCCAAAAGGGCCCGGTGATGAATGCCGAACCCTTTTGTTTACCTCATCCACCAGAACTCATCTCACGAGCAACAACTTGCGCGTCTCCACGAACGATCCCGCTTGCAGCCTGTAGAAGTACACGCCGCTTGCGAGTCCAGATGCGTCGAACTTGATCTCGTGATACCCCGCTTCCCTTCTTTCATTCACCAGCCCGAGTACCTCACGACCGAGCATATCGAAGACGCTCAATCTCACCTCCGAGGACTTCGGCAATTCGTACTTGATGGTCGTGCTTGGGTTGAAGGGGTTGGGGTAGTTCTGTTCAAGACAAAATGAAAGGGGGAGCACTACCTCGTTGTCCGCGGCGGTTGTCGCTGAGAAATATTGAATATCGAGAGTGTCAATAGTGGAATCGGCGAGCGTATAGCTTTGCCGGGATTTCATGTTCACATTCACAGTCCTTCCTGCAGTCCGATCCTTCAACATCATTGTTCCTGGTGGGAGTCCGATCGAATCCCATTCCAATGTTATCGGATACCCGCAGGAAGCGGGGTGGAACGAGAAAGTCCACAGAATCGAGCTAAGTGTGTCGCTCCGTATGTCCGTGAGCGATGTCATTCCGGATTGAGACGGCATTATGAATCGACGGTCAAGACTGACTGTTGAGAGACGTGGCGGAAGGGGATACTCATTGAAGGTCGAGTCAAAACCATCTGTGGCACTTGGCGCCTGTCCGAAAATGAGCCATCCGTTTGAACCGGATGGGTCTTCCAGCGTCAGCATGGCCGACCAGGTCGGTTTCGGGACGGTCGTTCGCAGGATGAAACCGTTGTCGCCGACGATCGTGCCAATCTCCCGGCCCACAAAACTGACGTCACGCAGCGACCATGTCGTCCCACTTCCCTGCCGACGCCATGTGAGTCCTGCATCGGATGTCCTCAGAATCAAGCCGTCAGTTCCCACCGCACAGGCCCGCAGTGAGTCGAGGCACCAGACTCCCGACAAGCTGTTGCTGAAGCCCGTGGCAATCCTGGTCCATGTCGTGCCTGCGTCAGTTGTCCGCAAAATCACTCCACCGTCACCCACTGCGACTCCAGTGGTGTAATTGCCAAATGAGACACTCCTCAAAGCGGAGTAATCATCAGAGGTCCCCTGAGGGGACCAGCTGAGGCCCGAATCGGTCGTATAGAGTATCGTCTCTCCACCGCCAACGACCCATCCACATCCATTTTCTGCAAAGGTCACATCAAAAAGTGTCGCTGCCACTCCACTGGACACGGGAGTCCAGCTTAGAGCAGCATTCGTTGTCCGGAGGATCCTTCCCGAGCTGCCTACGATGATACCCACGGTTGATGGTGCAAAATGGACGCCGTAGAAATTGGTGGACATAGGGTCAGTCGTTTGGTCCCATGTCGCGCCGGCGTCGGCTGTTCGCAAAACAATCCCCTCATCCCCCACAACGCAGGCCTTGCTCGGGTCCAAGAAAGAGGCCGCATTGAACCCCTGGTAGGTGCTGAGAGTTCCTTGTGCCCAGACCGCGCCTCCATTCGTTGTCGTGAGAATGATACCTGGTGACCCCGCGATGATGCCCTGTCGAGGGTTGGGAAGAGAGGTGCTCACAAGAGTCGTGGTGATATTGCTGTTTTGAATCTCCCATCCGTCGGGTGGCATAGGCGTTCTGAATTGAAAAGCCGAACCGTAGGTGGTCCCGCCCTGACTCACCGCCTTCACGCGCACATGATAGGTCGTGTCGGAGATCAAATCGGCTAGCACGACACTCTTCACCGAGAACGTCCCAGTGAGTGCGGCTACTGAATTGGGGATGGCCGGGACGGATTTGCCGAAACTTGAGTCTGTGCCGTATTCGAAACTGACGAAGGTCTTCGCTCCTCGTGGTTCTACATACCCGAAGAACTGAATTGCATTGTAGAGATAGGAATTCACCCACACAGACGATACTACGGGGGGAGGAGGTACGAACCTCCTCAGCGTGATGGAATAATCTCCGGTCGCTGCAAGCATCTGGCTCGACCTTCTCCCTGAATCAATGCCCCCATCCTCCAGTCGAGCTGCGGCACGAATCGGAGGTTCAGAATTCGACACTGCGTCTTTGTTGCCTCGGCCGACCGTGGCGTTTGGAAAGTTGCCAGAGGAGCCGGAGGAAGAATAACGCAAAAAGTAGAGTCCGGATGCTGGAATCATGTGAACGAGATGTTGCGAGTAAGGAGGACCGGCATCAGTGTATCCATGTGCAAGGATCCTTCCTGCGCTGTCGAAGAGAACAACCGTTGCGTAGAACTGGCCATTAGTCCTCTCGCCTGCCAGTATCTCAACGGTGTCGCCGGCCGACGCTGCAAAGAAGAAGTAGTCTACGTCATTTGGGGGACTGATCGTGCCGTACACCGTGTCGCCATAAACAATACTGTTCGCCACAGAAGCCGAGTTGTTGGGCTCAGCCTCCGTAGAGGGCCCTACTACGGCGATGGCAAACGTGGTATCGCTGAGGTCGACGAACGACGCACTGTCGACAGATGCGATACGCACTTTGCAGGTCAGTGACGGCGAGTTCGGCACAATCAACGCCTTCGATGAGCCACCGGCCGGAACAACTCCCAAAGATGACCATGTCGCACCACTATCGACTGTCAGCCAGAGTTCCACATCGCCGATCGCCCATGCACCCCAGCGAATAGTCTTCGTTGAGCCGACTTTCCATACCTCCTTGCCGTTGGGGGATTGAAGATGGACGTAGGGCTTCCTGAGAATCGTGCCACCGAGCCCGACAAGGACAGGGGATGGGAGGTTCTTGAGAGCCACCGTGGTCAAGTCGTTGAATGTGCCAGTCTCCTCCCGATTCCATGTCACGCCGCCGTCCGTGGTGATGTAGAGACGCCCGTGGTAACCGCCGATCCAGCCATTCATAGAGTCTGCAAATGCCAGAGTTTGCATCGGCCATTTGTCTTCCCCCGTGGGATGAGGCGTCCATGATGCGCCGCCATCGGTGGTTCGAGCAACTACGCCAAAGCTGGGCAAAGCCCATCCGTACTTTGTTCCATAGAAGGCGATATCGACAACGCCTTGATTCAAGTACGATGGCGTTTCCGCCCATGACGTGCCCCCGTTGGTAGTGTGATATATCGTTGATGACCCTGTGGCAGCCCAACCGTTGTTCGCATCAATGAAAAATGCTCGAATGATCGTATTTCTTGTTCCAGGCGACAGTTGCAGCCAGCTCGATCCCCCGTTTGTCGTGCGGAGAAACGTGCCGTTGTTCCTCCACACCCATCCCATCGATGGGTTGATAAATGTGACACCCCCGTTATTGATTGTCGAGCTGTATTGGTGGGACCATGAATGGCCACCGTCTGCCGTGGTGAATATTATCCCCCCCATTGCCGCAGACCCCACCGTCACCCACCCCCTGAACTGATCAACAAAGCATATTCCCGTGAGCCCTTCGGAGACCGGTAATTGGTGTATTGTCCAGGTGTTTCCACCATCAGTTGTGTGGAGTGTGATCCCGTTTCCCGAGATCAACCATCCGCACTCAGTGTTCACAAACGAAGCTTTCCAGATGTGTTCGAGTGTAGCGCGGGGTTGCGGGAACCAGGTAGTAGGAGCGGCGGGCATCGTGAATTCATGGTCCTTGCTGTATGCCATGCCTTCACTGCTGCGTGCCACCGCGCGCATATGATACGTCTGCCCAGCTTCAAATCCCGTCACGAGCCCGCTCATCGTCCTCACATCAAAGATCGTTCCTGTGACGGGGTTATCGGCAGCGGGGACCGACAGCCCATAACTTGTCGTTGGGCCGTATTCAAAAGTCACAGTGACGGATCCGCCATTAGGCACGACACCTGTGCTGAATTGAAGCGAATTCCAGAAGAGGTTCTCGGCATACGCACCACCATACGCCAGTTCCGGTGCCAGGGGCAGCCGATGCAACACGAGCGTGTATTCTCCGTACGGCAATGCACTGGCATTGAGATTCGGCCCTGGCGGCTCTGTCACTCCCCTCCTTGTGTTTCCTGATTCCGGAAGCGGGGTATCCGGCGTCCCGCTGTTGGGAAATGGACCGGTTGAGGACGATGAAGAACCTCGAATGTAGTAGAGACCATCCGATGGAAGAGTGTAACACAGAAGTGAGTGACGTGGGGTCCCTCCCGAGATGGCGTGAAGCGAGAGGAGTTGCCCCGATGATGTCCAGAGACCCAGTCTTACCTCCACTTGTGAGTAAAGCCGCTCGGTGGCGAGGATGTAGACCGTGTCGCCGGCGTTCCCCATGAATTTGTAGTAGTCAACATCAGTGTCATATAGGAGGGTGGCCTCAAGGGAATCCCCATACTCAACGTAGTTGGCCTGGGAGGGAGTCCCATTTGGCTCGATCTCCGCGACAAATCCGGTAGAACTGATCGTGAAGACCTGGTCACTCGTGTCAGCAACCGACGGCATGTCCGTTGCACTCACCCTCACCTTGCATGTCGAAGATGGTGCGTCCGGAACCGTCCAGGAATACGATCCAGCCGAAGCCGGAGTCGATGCAGCCACCGTCATCCAACCCAACCCGTCATCGGTCGTGAGTTCAATCTTGACCATGGCTACGTTCTGGCTTGACCATCTAATCTTCTTCGCTAACCCGATCTTCCAGTTCTCCTCCCCGTTAGGAAACTGAAGTGTCAGGACGGGCGTCGAAGGGGAGGTATACATGGCAACGGGGGGATAGTTGCTGTTGCCATACACGGCTGCGTATGCGGTGTCACCACCTGGGCTGAAGGCCAACGCGCGCGGTCGCTCGTTGACGTCGCCTGCCAGACCAAAGACCCACGACAAGCTGTCCATGACTCTGTCTGTTGCCGGGTTATACGCATACCATGTACCCGGAGTGAGGGACGTCGATGTATCGGGATGACGGTTCGGCGGGTCTGCGTATGATCCTGCACTCACCCAGAGAAAGTTGGTTTTCAGGTTCCAGGCGAAAGACTCTGCATCAAATCCCTTGAGGACCGTGTCTTCACAAACGAACGGGCCGGTTGACAGATCGGAGGTTGTGTACTTGTACATGGCATGGTTTGTGTAGCCGGCCCAGTAAATCGTTTTTCCATCGCGTGAGACTTCGAAGGATCGCGAATACCCAAGCGATGCATTGATGGCAACGCGTTTAAAGATGAGGTTGCGATCATAGATCTTGACAGACCGGCCAGGCACGACACTGGCAACATAGATGTCTCCAACGGCGGATACGGCCGGGGCGGTCAGTGTGTTCCCGGAATCGGGAACGACCTTTCCAAGACCCGCTCCCGTCAAGTAAGATACCCGATACAGGGTACCACCGGACGCAATAAGAATATTCCCTTCGGCATCCGTGCGCAAGCCTCTGTTCGAGCTGCTGAGCGTGTCCACACGCCCGTCAACACTAATTGTGTTAAACCCTGAGAACGACGCAGGAGTGCCATCTGGATAGAAAACAAAGATCTGTCTTGTCGGAACCTTTGTCGCTCCATCATACAACGTGTCGGTCGCACCGAAGAGCTGGATCCAGATCTTACCCTCCGGGTCGACCGCGAGCCCGTGACAGCCATCTCCACCCACGAAGCTTGCAGAAGGAAAGTGACGGACGAACCTCCACTGACTTCCGCAGGGCCATGCACTCAACATTGAGGCAAGGCATACGAGCAAGAGCTTCCTATTCATCGTTGGCCCCTTTCGATGCTTAAAAGTGTGCAGCATGCTCAGCGATGCTCGTAAGACGTTGCCATTCCCTCCCGGAGCATCTTCTGGAACATCTCTCGTAGACAACGAAGCCGACCAGAACTGTCTTGAGAGTGGCTGCTCATAGTCCACAGGTCGCCCGAGTGGGCTCTGTGACGGAAAAACTGGAGTAGAGTCCAGACCAGTGGCTCGATGACTTCTACGTCATACCTTGGACACGGATTGGCGCGATGGCTGGGAAGCTTCGGTAATACGCACGAGAGATGGGAGTGTAAGAGCAGTAGCAAGAATCGGACTCGCGCCCTCAGGTCTCATACGGCACCGCCCCGTCCACCGCATGGAGACCTATGTGGACCTGAATATACATACCCCCCACCAGGATTGTCAATTCCGGAAAGTCTGATACCCTTGTAGGATTTTAGGAAGTTTTCGTGTAGGACTATTCCTACACAACACCTGCGGAAAAGGTTCTCTGAAGCCCCTTATTACCTCACTTCCAAGCCCTTTAGGAGCCCGAACACCGCACAGCGTCATTACTCCAGATGAATCCGCCCATTCAGAATTGCGGCACGATTCCGAGATATCGGAACAAGAATGCATAGGTGTCTGCTGTGACTTCGAGGCGTTTGGTCGTGCTGCTCGCACCATGGCCTGACTTAGTTTCGATCCTGATCAGAACGGGAGCGGGTCCGCGGTGCATCTCCTGCAGGGTTGCGGCGAATTTGAACGAATGTGCTGGCACGACACGATCATCGTGATCTGCGGTCGTGATGATGGTCGCGGGATATGAAACACCTGCCCGAAGATTATGCAGAGGTGAGTACCGGTACAGGTACTCAAACATTGTTGAGTCCTCGCTCGTCCCGTAGTCGGGAGCCCAATTCCAGCCGATGGTGAAGCGGTGATAGCGGAGCATATCCATGACCCCGACTGCAGGAAGGGCGACGGCAAAGAGGTCGGGGCGTTGCGTCATGACTGCTCCCACGAGAAGACCACCGTTCGATGCACCTTGCATGGCGAGGTGTTTCGGAGATGTGTATTTATTCGCGATGAGCCACTCGGCAGCCGCTATGAAGTCATCAAAGACGTTCTGTTTCTTTGCTCTCGTCCCCGCCTGATGCCACTGTTCCCCATACTCGCCACCGCCCCGGAGATTTACCGACACGTACACGAATCCCTGCTCAAGCAACGAGATCTTCAGGGGATCAAACGTCGGAATCTGTGTACTATTGAAGCCTCCGTATCCGTAGAGAAGTGTAGGAAGTGATCCATCAAGAGCGAGGTCCTTTCGATGGACTATGAACATCGGAATGCGCGTGCCGTCCTTACTCGAGAAGAATACCTGCTTCGTGAGATATTGCTCTGGGGTGAAAGGCACTTTGACGGTTCGGAAGATGTTCGATACGTTTGTCCTGAAGTTGTACTCATAGATGGCGGTCGGGTATGTGAATGAGGTAAAGCTGTAGTACCCGATCGTGTCTTTCCGACTTCCGACGATGACTGAGATCGTCCCTGGGGCGGGCGGAGTAATTTCCCGTTCAAATCGTCCCTGAAGGTCGTACAGGTAGAGCCGTGTGACGACATCCTTCAGATAGACCGCAACGATACGGTTGCCCACGATGTTAACATCGCGAAGCGGCGAATCTTGCTCGGGGAGGATGGTCTTCCAGTGTTGTTCATCAGGATGCTCAGCATCGATCAAGACGACCTTGCCATTCAACGCCCCGTGGTCGGTATACACGTAGAATTTGCCTTCCACATGGTCGATCACATCGTACGTGTCTTCGAACGTTGTAACAATGGGATGGAAGGGTTCATCCAGCTGGGCGGCTTTCCGAATGAAAAAGGCATTCCCCCTCTTTCCCGATCCGTGGTCAGAGATGGTCAGAATGTCGTACTTCTCGTCATCAGTCGTGCCAACAGAGTTGAGGCGTTTCGGAAAACGTGAGTTCTCAAAGATAAGTTGATCGTCAACTTGTGGAGTGTTCAGTCGGTGAAAGTACACTTTATGATTCTCGTTGGATGCAGAGAGCGCTTTGGCTGTGTCTTTCGGTGCATCGTAGCAGCTATAGTAGAAACCGTCCCCTTCCCACGAAATGTCGGAAAACTTGGTCCACCTGATGACTTCCGGAAGCTGACGGCGTGTGGCCACTTCCATGATGAGAATGTCATTCCAATCTGAGCCTCCACGTGAAATCCCGTACGCAACGTATTTCATGTCTTTTGAGAAGCTCAAGACGCCAAGGCGCGACGTTCCGTCTTTTGAGAAGGCATTAGGGTCGAGAAGAACCTCGGCCTGTCCCTTATCGCCCTTTTGGATATAGACCACCGACTGATTCTGCAGCCCGCTATTCTTCGAGTAGACAATGTATCCTTCACGGCGCCTTGGAACCGTGAATTTGGGATAATTGTAAAGGACCTGAATCCGGTGCAGCAGTTGCTGTCGGTAAGGAATGTCATCGAGATAGCGGCTGGTAACGGCGTTCTCTGCTGCAACCCACTCCGCAACCGCTCGGGATGTGTCATCCTCTAGCCATCGATATGGATCTGGTACCGCAGTACCGAAGAAGTTGTCGACAATTCCAACCTTCGCCGTTCTGGGATATGTGATCGGAGTGTCGCTCTCCTGAGACGCAGCGACATAGATTTCGACGGATAACGACACGGACAGCATGACAACGGTGCGCAGATAGTGATTCATGTGGTACCTCAGTATGCAAGGAGGTAAGATCGCAGCGTTCGTGTGGAATTCGTGTGAATCTTGGAGGAACGAGAAAACTTGAGGGCCACAAGACGATCAAGCTTCGTGTCCTCGGCTTTATAGACGACTCCCATGCCGCCTTCGCCGAGCTTTTCGAGGATCTTGCAGTGGGAAACTGTTTTGCCGACCACGGGACCCCCCGGGGGCGTGTTTGATTCCTACGGCACGAAGAGCCAACGGTACGGCGGCAATATACACTAGGGTGGGATGGTAGTCAAACAAGTTGGTCAACGAAATGACCTGTGATTTCCATCCTCTTCACCTAATGGAAGACCCATTGGCAGCCCCTCTTTACCTGGTTCAAAGACCCTTTTCACTCCCTCTAAACCCCGACATTACACTGCCCCCTTGCTTCACACATCGTCCTGGAACTCCTGGAGCTCGTTCATGTCCTTCAGGATCGTCATCTCCTGATTCCCTCCCGACACCGGCAACCCTTCGGGAGCAGTATCCTTGTTCAGGGACTCCAGCAGTCTGTTCCTGTGCCTCGAATCGTTCAACTTTGCCAGTATTCTCTTCGCTTTCGCGCTCATGGGGTGGTAGGAGTGGGTTTTAGAACATCAGACGCATATATGGATTGACGCGCGACAGAAGTACTGCAATGCCAATCGGTTGAATCTCTCTTTGCTGATATCTATATTTTCCTGTAGAGTCGAGGTCAAGTTGACTGACCATCAGGGGAAAGCCACACCGAGCCTATCGCCGAATCCTGCCGTCGGGAGCTCAGAAAGACATCTGATTTCACGTGCAATTTCTCTCCTCCGTGTCTTGCTCTGTCTTGCATTGACCGGTTGCGCACAAAGCAATGAGCCAACTGCGTCGGTCGAATTTGTGTTCCCCCTTGAAGCTGGAACCACGTGGCACTACACCTACAGTTGGTCCGAACATAGTATTGCAGGTCTGCAGTCGGAACAACGCGGCCACCAAGTCTGGCGATCGATTGGACCCGAGACACCAAATTCCGTTGAGATTCTCGTCACCAGAATTGACACAATACGCACGTGGTATTCGTACGTGGGCAGCGACACCACGACGCAGATCACACAGGTAGATACTTCCTTCTCTATCATTGTCACGCCCGACTCATTATACATCCAAGAGTCGATGTCCCCGTAGCGGCATGTGGACCAGATAGGGCTTGTCACGTGCGGGATGCATGCGCAACATGGCAACTACTTTCGCGACGAACGGGCGTACTTGGGTCCGCCGAGGCCGCACGAGTTCCGCCCCTTCTCACTCCCCTTAGAAGCCCCTTCATCACACCCTCCCTGGACTCCAAACGTCATTCTCAAATTCCTGCAGCTCATTTATCTCAGAAAGAGCCTTCATCTCCTGGTCTTTCCCGACCTGAGCCGGCGCATCCTGATCGAGCTGAAACGAGCAAGGCCCGGTGATGAATGCCGAGCCCTTTGTTCAAACCTATGGTGCGCCCGCTATTTTAACAAAAGCAATTTGCGCGTCTGGAGGAAATCGTCGGCTGTCAACCTGTAGAAGTACACACCGCTCGAAAGCCCGGTCCCGTCGAACTTGACTTCGTGAACCCCAGCGTCCCTCCTTTCATTCGCAAGCACGGCAACTTCTCGACCAAGAATATCATACACACTGAGGTTCACTTGAGATGCTCTGGGCAACTCGAACTTGATGGTCGTGCTCGGGTTGAAGGGGTTAGGGTAGTTCTGGCTGAGACCAAATTGCATTGAAGTCGCGGCATGCGCCACCGAAGTGGCCGTGGCAGTGAACTCGAAGGTATCCGCGGCTGTTGTCGGCTTCAGAGTCTTCACCTGAAACACCGAACCTGGCACGGGCAGCGTATCGCCAGGGGAGGCAACAAAGAACACCCCCCAGGAGAGTCTTGGTGATCCGGTGGAATCCGTTTCCAACATATCCACCTCGTCGAACGAAGAAATCGTCTGGTTCCCATCTGGATCGTCAAACAGGACGTCGGCCTTCCGGTTCTTAGTCAGGTTCCAAACGATGAACTTCATAGGAGATGCATTAATCCCGAAGGCAGCTTTTGAGGTGTCGACTACAGATCCTGTTAGAGTAATACGATAGTCATATGGATCGGGGTGACCGATGACCGTCACGGGATCGACAAACCTCTCCACAACGGCGACATTCGTGTGAAGCGTTGTATAGCTGTCGAGCCAGCGTGTGCTGTCCTGATTGATGATAGCCCGTGGCAAATCCTTCACCCGCAACCGCAGTCCGTCAAAGAGCGGTCCCTCCGTTGTGCCGTCCATTTCTGTTGCCTCCCTGACGACCTTCACTCCGACATCGCTGTCCAGCACGTCATACGATTTCGCAAAGGACGTCGTGTCGTTGAATGTGACGCGGTACCGGTGCCCAGTGAGCGCAGCGGGATCGATGATGCTGACCGAAACTGTCGTGCCACCGCTCCCCGCGATATGATCGACGGTCGGACCATTCTTCCTTGTTGTACGTTTAGCAAACGCACAGGTCTTTGAGGATGCGGTGTTGCTGCCGTTGCTTACCACCATCTTCAGAATAGCCTGGTCGGAATTCGCCAGTGCTGTCATCCCTATCTTCCGCACCTGAACGATTGTGTCGGGATGGGCGACATAGGCGTCTGCCTGTACAAATGTCTCACCACCATCGGCGCTGTACATGGCCGCAACAGAGAGCGTCGACCATTTCGAATCTCCAAGAAAAAGAGAGATCTCGAGGGAATCCGACATAAAGGGGATGCCAGTGGTGAAGTCGTCATCGAGCACCTTGACAAAGGGCATTCCGGTAGTGGAATTGCTGATGGAGAAGCTCCCTGACCGAGTGACACCATAGATATGACGATCCGCGTTCTTGAGGTAAACTGCAATCTGACCGAATGAACAATCCCCCACGCGCGCAGTATTCCAATTGTAGCTTCCCGTATTCGGTTCGGAACGACTGATCAGGCCCCAGGTATCCCCCAGATCCGGACTGAACCAGATCTCCACGCTGTCGCCGACGGTCGTGCTGGTCCAGGTAATGGATTCGATTCCTTTCAGAGTCCGGTGGGACTTCAGGTTGGAAAGCGTGATCGCTCCCGGCTGCTTCTTATATTTATCGAACACCCACGGGAAGAGGTAGGGATAGTTGTAGGCTTGGCTCCACGTCAATCCGGTATGGTCGCCGTTCTGAAACTCTGTATAGAATAGAAGAGATCGGCATGGCTTTGCACGTACATGGCAATCGTGCTGTCGGGAAGAACGGTGCAGTCGAGATTGTGGCAATGTGTGTACACGACCGGCCGCCCGATGATGTGAAGAGCATTGATCATATCCCGCGAATACTGGACAGGGACGATCGCATCGATCGCACCGTGAAAATCCCAGATCGGCACGCCGACGCAATTGATGGCATATGCTGGGTCTCCACCGCCGCTCATAGGGACCGCGGCAGCGAATCGTCCCGGGAACCGAATGATGAGGTCCCACGTCCCGAATCCTCCGTCGGAGAGGCCGGTGACATAGAATCGGTTCGTGTCGACTGCAAACTCCCGAGCAAGGGAATCGAGGATATTGTTCGCCACTGCCAGTTCCGGGCGGATAGGGAGTGAGGCACCTAGGCTCCATGTCCCGGTGTCCGAATGCTGGGGCGAGACAACAAAACAGGGGTTCTTCGCCTGGTTCGTGGGATCGGCCCACGATGTGGCCATCGGGTAGGTTACTATTTGGCGGAGATTGTCCGTCCCGCTCTCGCCGGATCCGTGCAGGCATAAGACGATGGGGTACTTTTTGGCGCTCGAATAGCCGGTGGGGATAAAGAGGCGATACGGAAGCGTTGTCCCCATATATGTGTGAGACCGGGAGATAAATCCCTCGTAACTAGCCTGTCCGAACATAGTGCCGGAGAGCAGGATGAAGCACACCGAGAGCGTAAACGTCTTCTTCATTTTTTGGCTCCATTATTTTTCTGCCGGACTATCAAGAGCAGCCGGTACCGCCGGCCGTGTCGTTCGAGTTGAGCCGGCAAACCCCAATTTCTCATACACTCCATCAAAGCGGATCACTGGTTTTCTATTCAAGTTGTCAGGGACCAGCACCGGTTGTCGCGACACGGTGGTCTGAATTGCGTCATTTCCATTTCATAGCGATCCCCGCGGAAGCGGTGGTTGTGAACTGATGGGAAGAGCAGGGATGCAGAACGTTTCGTGGGCGGTGTGCTGAGGGGGGTGCCATGGCCAGTGCAGTAAGAGTTCGGGCTTGGCTACTCCTTGACGATGGACGATTCGCCGAGCATGATATCCCGTAGTGCACGGGACCTCCCGTAAGTGATGATGACCTTCCCAACTGGGTGGGACAGGTTACTCGGCAATCATGATACAAAAGAACAGGAACAGAGAAATGACGGCTACAGAGTGCTATCTAGAACCACTATCAAATCGTATTTGTTCCCGTAGCGATAACAGAGCAAAACTCAACCAAGCGTAACGGTTTTTCGCTCTACAAGGCCGGGGGGGCCACCGCTTCAGTTTGAGTGCCCCACGCTCTTCAGGTCCTGCATATGCTGGTCATTGCTCCTGATCAAGGCTCTCGATGTCCTTGAGGAACCACTCAACCGGAAGGCCATTTATTCACTTTCTCGAGTGGTTTAGTACCACTCTCAGTCAGCATCATACTCTCACGGCAACCGGATTTCAACCGGCTTGGATAAAGCAATGAATGCAACAATAATGCCAACGCCCAACACGGCTGTTATGACAGTCTTGGTTATATCAAGTTCAATAATGACGACCTCTTTGATTTGTTCGTCTTGAACTATCCCATCGAAGTCCCACTCAGTCCTGAACTCCCTATTGCGGATTGTTCCGATGACATGATACCCATTCGCGATTCTCTCATAGGTACGAGAAACAATGACTCTTCCATCGTTGAGTCGAAAGGTGACTTCAGCTGCAACTGGTGGACTATCTTTCGTTAGCGGTGTATTGGTGTAGCAACCAGTTACAAGGATGGCAAAAGACAGACAAACACAAATAAGTTTCATTTCAGACCTTCCCTGATGTGTGGTATCACTTGAAGATAGGTGTCCGGTAAGCAGCTACAATCAATCCTACTGATACACCTACAACAAGAAGCCCAAATCCCACCAGCCCGACAGTCTTTGCCACATCAATCTTCTTACTGACGACTTTTGCAATTTGGTCATCACGCAACACGACAGAAATCTCTTTGCAGTAGTACTGTCCGCTCATATGCTCGCCTGTGACTTCGTATCCATTTTCTATTCGATGGTGGTTACCAGCCTTTGATCGGATATATGTGCCATCGGTTAGATAGAACGTGAGTGCTACGTTGTCTAAATTGGGGGTATCATCCTTTGTTATGGTCGTAGGAGAGTAGCATCCTGTAAGCAGGATGGCAAAAGACAGACAAACACAAATGAGTTTCATAGCGCCACCTTCTATGCTGTCCCCAGATTCCAGACTCCCTTGTTTTCATAGGAAATATAGCATCTGGCGGACGGATTCCTGTCACAGTATTGTCAAAGAGGTGTCATGTGAGTATAGCCCTGTCTGGTCGAACAAAGGCTGGCGATTCGTGGGGGGAGACTGCCCATCAGGACGGAAATGATATTGTCTTCCGATAGGTTAACGGTTGAAGGTCAAACGGGAAGGATTACTTCACAAGTAAGAGTTTCTTCGTCTCCATGTATGTTCCTGCTCCGCTCTTGGAGTCTCGCCCGACGGCGGAGTCCAGAGGGCGGATTTGCATCCGGCACAGATACACGCCGCTCGCCAGGTTGCTCCCATCGAACTGCACTTCATGGTATCCTGCATCTACTTCCCCTTGCACGAGCTGCGCCACCTGCTGGCTAAGCGTGTTGAAGACCGCCAGAGTCACGTGTGATCGTTGCGGTAGTCCATAGCGGATCGTAGTCAAAGGGTTGAAGGGATTGGGATAGTTTTGCCGGAGAGCGTATTCCGCGCACAGTTCATTCACCGCGCCATCCCGAACGTCGGAACCTGTCTCCACTCTGAAAGCCGGGTCGTACCATCCGCTCGCGTCCGTAAGCATCGTGGAGTATCGAGCGGAAGACGCATAGGCAGCGACCGAGTAGTAATAGTTCCCGTGCGCGGCTGGAGCAGTGCAGTTGAAGATGACAGTATCGGTTGTGCCAGCAGCGAAACCCTGTACACTTGTAGTCAGGTGCGCGTCATACGGAGAGGCCTGGTCTCTGTCAAAATACAGACCTCCATGTGCTGACACAGCCAAAGCTCCCGGATAGTCGGGGTTCTTCATCTGAAGCTCAACCCGCAGCGCTGTCCCCGGAGCAACGGGGCTCTTTCCCCCGGGCGAGAGCTCCTCGTTCGTGCTATTGAGGAACACATGGACAGCAGGCATGTACGGCGAATTGTGGATGAACGATTCAGTCGTTACCCGGCCGCCAATCACACCTATCCCTGATTTCTCCCCCCAGAATTGTTCACCCCAGGGTCTCGAAGGATCGGTCACATAGACCCTGTAGAAGTAATCACTCCCTACCGGTATGTCTGCAAATGTGACAACACCACTCGCATTCGTCGGACCTTCAGCCACCTGAGCGTTGCTGTTGTTGTGCAACACTACCCTGGCAAGCGCGCCGGGGCTCCCCCAATTCTCAGCGTTAGTCACAGTGATTGCGAGGCTGCCAACAAAGGTCGTTAATTCCGACAAGGGCCGTCGCCAGACGCCGTCCTTGCCTGTCCCTGCGAACAAGTACTCCCCACGCACGGCCAGAGAGCGAATCCATTTGTTGGGGCTGGTGCACGTCAGACCTTCCTCAGCTGCGACCCAGGTTGTTCCATTGTTGGTTGAAACGGCAAACTTATCAGCGGTGCCAGCGAAGATAGTGCTCCCGCTGGCGGCAAAGGCCAGGACCCATCTGCCTTCTATCCCGGTATTTGCCGTTGACCACGTTGTGCCATTGTCGGTCGAACGAAAGAGGGCGGTCGGTGTTCCCACAAGTAGGTTCGTGCCGTAGACGCCGAGGGCCTCAACACCCACATCTGATATTCCCGCATTGGCGGGAGTCCAGTTCGCGCCGTGATCAGTCGATCGGTAGACTCCCCTGCCGCCTGTACCGGCGAAGAGATATGTATCATTGGCAGCGAGAGCATTGATAGAAGCATCGGGCAGACCCGAGCTGGCCAAAACCCAAGTCGCACCACGATCTGTTGTACGAAAGACTCCACCAAAGGTGCCTACAAAGACGTCTGTTCCATCGGTAAGGAGCGACGTTACCAGGTAGTTCGTGAGGCCGGCGTTGACACTTCTCCAACTCGCCCCATGATTTATAGAGAGGTAGACGCCTCCCTCCCATGCACCGGCGAAGAGATCGTCACCGCTGCCAGCCAGGCACTCCACGACAGTCCATAACATGCCCTCGTTGACAGGTGTCCACGTGTTGCCATTGTCAGTCGACCGTGCAATACCGTTGCCGTCCGCGCTGGCAAACAGATCATTGCCCAGAGCTGTCAGAGCCGAGATATATGAATGTGTGATCCCTGAATCGACCTCAGTCCAAGTGGCGCCTTTGTCTGAAGAACGGAAGATTCCACCGGCCGTCCCTGCAAAAATGTACGCAGCATTGCATGTAACGGCCCATGCAAAATGGCCCGCCGGTCCGCACGGCGTCCAGTTCGCCCCGTTGTCGGTGGTCCGAAAGACTCCCCCTCCGAATGTTCCTGCCAGCAGGGATGTGCTATCAGAGGCGAACGTGACGACATAGTGATTGCGCAGACCTGAAGTGACTGGCGTCCACGTAGCGACGCTGTCTGTTGAGCGATACACACCATGGCCGTACCGGGAACCCGCAAACAGGTCGTCTCCCCTAGTGGCGAGCGCCCAGACACTGGCCAAGGGCAGACCGGTGTTGAATGAGGCCCAGCTGGCGCCACGATTGGTGGAACGAAAAACGCCGCCTTCGGTCCCGGCGAAGAGGCTGCTCCCACGTGCAACCAGGGCACGCACAAATGTGTTCGTCAATCCGGAATTGACGGGAGTCCAGTCGGTACCGTTGTTCGTTGAAAGAAAGACACCGTCCCGAGTGCCCGCATACAGATTCGTTCCGATACGGGCAAACGCAAAGACATATGGGTCCTTCGGGAACCCCGCATTGATAGCTGTCCAGTGCACCCCAAGGTCTGTCGTAAGAAAAGCACCCCCCTCCTCGGTGCCTGCAAAGAGATTCGTTCCATCAAACAAAAGCGCCCACAGGTACAGGTTGGTCAGCCCTGAGTTGACTTGACTCCAGTGCATCCCGTTGTCGGTCGAATGGTAGATGCCGGCACCGCGTATCCCGGCAAAGATATGCGAACCGCTGGTGGCAAGCGCCATGGTGCTGCCGCCATACGGTCCGTTGGTCTGGACCCACTGCGCATAGCTGACATACCTTCCCAGCAAAACGATCAAACACACGAGAACGACTCGGCAAGGAGTAGCCATTGGACTGACCCTCCTGTAAGAAGTGCCCGAGAGACTCCGGTTTGTCCTTCCGTTGTTCGCTTGCTGTGGCGGCTTCTTGTGTGACAGTGGGTCTGGATATTCCCCCTGTCGGACACAGAACGAACGATGGGATGCTATACTGCAGGAACGGCTGGTTTACAGTCGGGGAAGAGAGAGGCGTCTCCCGCCATTAAGATACCCTGCAGCACTAACAGTGTCAAATGGTCAAGCGGGGCAACGGATCCTATTCTTGCCATATTTCTTGGCGCATTTCGGGCAAGTGGTGTACCACATATACCATTTTTTAACATTCATCCCCTTATCCTTAACAATACTTTCAAAATCCTTGCACCACTTTCCAGTTTCCTTAAAATCGCCTTCGTAAACCTTGCTGAAAAACATTCCCGACAAACCGACATTCTCCGCCCCGGGGACTTCTCGATCAACCGCCACATACAAATCCATATTCCATTTTGAGGTATGATCGGAAAGACTCACCCATGCATGCAATTTAGCTCCGACCGCATCCATTCTTTTCATAATCTTCTTTATCACAGAGCCAAAATTCACGGGCATGTAAAAGATTGTAAAGACTTTATCTTTAATGAATTGTTTGTTGTCTCACTCTAAAGCTATCCCATCCCAGGGCGCGGGGTCAAATTTTGGACAACATTCTTTATCCTGAACGTTGTTGAAGGATTGATAAAGAAATGATTTTTGAGAGTAGCCAAGCCAAAAGTCTTTCGCGCCTAAGATCGGCTGGCGAGCTCTCGCAGAGGGCGAGCCAAACCTTTCTTTTTCCAACTGGCGGAGAGCGAGGGATTCGAACCCCCAAGTCCTTGCGGACGCCGGTTTTCAAGACCGGTGCAATAGCCGTTCTGCCAGCTCTCCGTGCCGTCGGTTTGCCAACCGGTGACGAGAGTGGCAATAACGGCTACGGCACCAGTTGGTCTGAAGAGAATGTACGAAATACCGGCAACCGTCGCAAGCCAAGTTAATGGGATTCGGCTCTTGCCGCTGTTCCTGTTTCCTATCTCCAGCTTCCGCTTGCCTCTCTCCTCACTCGCCTTCGCCCATCAAACACGTACATCAATCGCCGCTTACCGCGTGCACGAGCAGAAGCTTCTTCGTCTCCATGTACGATCCCGCCTGCATCCGGTACAGGTATACTCCGCTCGCCAGCCCACTTGCTTGCTTGTTGCGATTAGTCCCTCGAGGTCGTATTTTGTGGGGAAAAGACTCCGATATGGCTCGCTTCTTCCGAAAACGCGATCAGCTCCAGGGCCAGGTCCCCGGATCCCTCATCTTCGTCGGCACACGAAAGGTCGAACGAAGCTCAATACATGTGATCGATTACGACGCTGACCACCTGAACGAATTCGACCTGACGGACGTCAATCAACTTGAAGAGCTCCCGTCTGCGCCCACATGCCGATGGGTGAACGTTTACGGATTGCACGATGTCGACCTGGTCAGCCGCCTCGGTGCACACTTCAACATCCACGCCATGGTGATCGAAGACGTCCTGAATACCGGCCAGCGACCCAAACTGGAAGAATTCGACGACTTCCTCTTTCTGGTGATCAAAATGTTCAAGTATGATCAGGAACAGGAGGCGGTCCTCCAGGATCAACTGAGCATGCTGATTGGAAGAAGCTTCCTTATCACCTTTCAGGAGCAAAGTGGGAATGTGTTCGCGCCGGTCCGGGATCGTATCCGCAAGATGAAGGGACGGATCCGCCAGCTGGAAGTTGACTACCTCATGTATGCGCTTCTGGATACGGTGGTGGACGGCTACGTCGACGTTATCGAAAGAATCGGGGGGCACGTGGAAGAGCTTGACGAGAAGGTGCTGGACGAGCCCGACAAGGAAGTGCTCACAGAGGTCGCCAACGCCAAACGCGAGATCAACTATCTACGCAAGTCCATCCGCCCAGCACGCGATGCAATCATCCATTTGGGAAAGGTGGATACCGACCTCCTCCACGATTACATGGTGCCGTTTCTGAAAGATCTTCAGGAACTGATAACACATGCCACGGAGGTTGTCGAGATCTACCGCGAGATGGTCACCGACCAGCTGAATATCTACCATTCCTCTCTCAGCAACCGCATGAACGATGTGATGAAGGTGCTGACAATCTTTGCAGCGATCTTCATTCCGTTGACATTTATCGCCGGTGTCTACGGGACGAACTTTGACTACCTGCCGGAGCTGCATTACCGCCACAGTTACTTCATCTTCTGGGGAGTCATCATCATCGTGGCGGCAGTCATGCTCATCTTTTTCAAAAGAAAGAAATGGTTGTGACGTGCACCACCGCATTCATTCAGCCTGGTCTGTTTTCCGGAAGATCGTCTAAAGATGCACGGTATCGATGTCGTAACGATCCTGGAACGCATCACCCGTGAGCACGGTTTTCCCAAACGGATCAAGGAGGCGAGTTCGTCAACGGAGACTATTTAATCAACACCATCTGTTTCATCAGCATCTTGCTATCACATGCAAGCCGCGCGTAATACACTCCGCTTGCCAGGCCCGATGCATCGAATCGCGCCAGGTATTGTCGGCCGGCTTCCGCTTCTTCGTCATACAGTGTCGCGATTTCCTGTCCGAGCGCGCTCAGTATCGTCAGGGTGGCACGTCCATTGACCGGAACGGTGAACTGAAGGAAAGTCGTCGGGTTGAACGGATTCGGATAGTTATGCGTGAGGGTAAACCGGGCAGGAAGATGTCCCTTCTGGTGTGAAATGCCTGTGACGGTCGTGAGATCACCCATGCCAGCCCACGTCATGAGGAACGGCCAGATACTCCCGGTCCGCTGTTCTGGCAGCGTCACCTTCTCCACGGCTGAAGCACCCAGGCGGTCTTGCAGCTGCTGGTAGTACAAACTTCTCGGGAATACCCGCACTCCCCAGCTTTCCCAGAATCCCGCGCCGTTCTGCACGAGACCGGAACACCCGATACCCCAGTTCATGGCTCCGAGAGGACTTTCCACCTTGAACTCACTTACATCGGACTGGCAGTTCCAGAACATGGTCTGAGCACCTGCCCAGCCATGACCGGTACCCATGGCTTTCCTGTTCTGCACGCGCGTTTCCCCGCCCCGGATGTTGTCAAACAGGAGACCGGTCGCGTACCGGTGATGCGGCCCGATATCTGCATATGTCTGCGTAGAGAATCCATCCACAAACACATTTGGCCCTGCGACACGCGACCCGGTGACGAAATCGTGTCTGCCGCCGCGCGTATAACACCGCTGGAAGAGGTTGAAAGAGCCTTTGTCGATATTGAACGAATACTTCCTGGATCCGGTGGTGATCGATTTGGGATCCAGCATCGCACATTCTTCGATTGTACTGAAATACGCCCAACTCAACATCACACAGGAATACCCGAAATAGCGCGCGGTCACATTGCGCACCCAGCAATCCGTTGTCTGGGAAAGAATCACGGCGGTCCATCCATGACTTTCATCCTCTTCACCCGCGTACACGGAAGAGATCAGCAGACGTTCCACACCACAATTGCTCAGCCTGCCTTTGATGGTCACTCTGGTGACTTCCCCTCCGCCGAAAAGGCTCTCAATTGCCTGCACAAGCGGGACATTGAACGAGAGCTGATTCCCGTTGATGCCGGTGATGACTCTTTCATAGGAGACCCTGTACTCGGAAGCGACCCATCCGTACTGCGCCATATCCAGGGCGGCAATCCACGCCTCGTTTGGTGTCCTGGTGATTCTTATCGTATCGCCGACGGCAAATCCGGCCGCATTGTCGACGTCGACAGTGGTTGCACCTGTCGGCACATACGGCGTCGTTATTCTCCTTGCCCCCAGAGGTACGGCTGGCAGCGGGCGCGTCGCATAGGTGAGTGTCATTTCATCCCACGAATCGGCCTTGATAACCGATACGGAGATATTCACCGTCTTGATGGCCGCGGAATCCCCGGCAAGATCCTTCTTGGCATACATCCTCAGCACGGCGCCTTTCACGCTGTCATGCACCGCCGTCAGGTCAAATCTGAGATAGCCTTCACGGGTCACATCGTCATTCACCCCGGCATTCTTCAGGGCCACGGAGACGTCCGCTCCAAAATTGAGATTCGCACTGGTCCCGCCTTGAACGTACGTATCGGCAACCGGAGAGAGGGAAACAACGCTGTCGAGGCCGGTGGTTGCCGACTGTACGGTGATGCGCACGATCGGACGATTCGCGGCCGATTCTTCCCGGCTGGCGAAATTGACGTACTGGCTCACATCGGCGGTGAGATGGAAAGAAATGATCTTGTCTCCGGTTATTTCTTGTGCCACACCTCTGAGAACATTGAACTCCTGCCACGTCCGGGCCGGGGGAAAGAGTTGTGTATCAAGAAGATCTTCCGTTGTGGGCTCGGAGAATGATTCGTTACCGGAGAGTTGAATAAAATCGTGCTGTGTGGGAGAAGTCGCAACAAGTTCCGTCCCGCCCCCCTCCGGGGTATTTTGTCCTTCCCCTCTGAGAACAACACCGCTTGTGTTGATGAAGAGCGAACCGTTCACTTCATAGCGGCCTCTTTTGAGAAGCACCGCGCCGCGAAATCCATCCTTGTCCATCGAACGGGAGGAGACACGGTCGATTGCAGATTGGATGACCGTCCTGGCATCTCCGCTCGCCGCCTCAACTGTTTCCGCGACCGGGACACTCGGCAGGGGGATGCCGCCGCCCCTGTATCCTGCAAAGGAGAAGTCGGGAATCGTATTCACGGCATTCGTTTGGCCGGTATTGGCATAAGGCGCATACGCCAGTTTCCCTCCGGAACCCATCCAGACAAGGCTGCTTGTCTGTGCGTAGAATGGCTGCCAGCCTCCGAGAAGCGCAGTCATCATGAGCAGAGAGCGCATGTGTGTCATTTCTAATCGCAACACTATGATCTCCGAAAAGCCGCAATATCACAACTGCGCACAGCCGGTACGCTTCTCCTCATCACATACTTCCCATCATGTGACCCGATACATACTGTTTGTATCGTAGCATTGCCTCTATGAAGTAATAGTCTCCGTAGATCAGCGACACATCAACCTCACTGCGGGCCGGTTTGCTCCCGACCGCGTGCTTCAGGATACCGCCTGTATGCGGGCCAGCCGAGAAGTACGGTTCCGCAGAGAGCGCCTCCAGCGAGGCCTCAGCCGTCTGGAAATATCTGTTCTTCGTCGCCGTGTCGTTGACGAGCGTGCTCAGCTCAAGCAAGGCCGAAGTGGCGATGGCACCCGCAGAGGCATCGCGTGGCTCATCAGGGATGTTGGGCGCGTTGAAGTCCCAGTACGGCACGTGATCAGCCGGCAGATGATCGACGTAATAGTCCGCGGCTCGTTGTGCGGTTTGGAGGAACCGCGGGTCCCTGGTGAAGCGATAGCTCATTGTGAATCCGTATATCGCCCACGCCTGGCCGCGCGACCAGCATGAACCATCCGCGTAGCCCTGGTGCGTGCCCTTCCAGATAACCGATCCATTCGTGGTGTCATAATCCAGGACATGATATGTGCTTCCATCCGGCCTGAAGTGATTCCGCATGGTCTTTTCCGCGTGTGTGACGGCAATGTCGTACAGGTGCCGGGGGCCGCCATTCTGCGAAGCCCAGAACAGAAGCTCCAGGTTCATCATATTGTCGACGATGACCGGATACTCCCATTTGCGGTTGTCCCACGATTTGACACATCCGACCGTGGGATTGAACCGCGTCGCGAGAGTAGCGGCTGCCCGCAGGATAGTCGTCCTGTACTGTTCATCCCTGGTCAGCCGGTACCCATTTCCGAAACTGCAAAACACCATGAAGCCAATGTCATGCGAACCCGAATACGATTGAAGCGGCGTCAGCCCTTCCGTCCAGCGTTTTGCCCATTGCGCAAACTGACTTCCTCCGGTCATCTCCTGCATATACCAGAGAATACCGGGAAAAAATCCGCTGGTCCAATCGCGGATGGGTACCGTGTTCCATTTTCCACCGGGCACTATGCTGCGCGGATATCTCACGGAATCACCGCACTCCTGTACCGTCTGCACCACCCTGTCCGCAATCACTGGAGTGATGGTATCTATTCGCGAGACAAGCGTGCGGAGAAGTGCGTCATTGACGTGAGACGTTGCGCACCCGCACAATGCCAGGAAACTCAGAAGAATCGCATTACGCACCTGTTATGCCTCTATTGATGGGTGATCAGTTCATCTTCGCTTTGTTCATCCTGTGAAAGTGTGCTTCCTGGCCCTGTGGCCCGGTAGCATGCTCTATCACGAGGACGAAGAACTCTTCACCTATTTCTGACTCTGTCAACCCTGCCAGCAACTCTCTGTCGTCCATTCCCCCCTGCTGAATGTAGTCCCTGATCTCCGCCATGGACCACCACTCCCACTGGAGTTCCCGGCCGGGGAGGAACACCAATGCTCCGAGCTCATCGGTCTCATGCACCTTCCGGCGCCACAGTTCATGGTACCGGGTGAAATTCGAGTAGAGATGCATTATGATCGAGGCGTGCTTCATCAACGTCACTGCGTCCGGAGGAAGGCAGCTATGCGCTGCATAGACGGCGGAATGCCGGGGGAACCGGCGACGGTGTGCGGTTGGCATAGTCAAAGAACGCAATCCCGGTTTTCACCCGGGCCACCTCTTTCCCCGACGCCTTGTTGACCATACGGAAGAGGAAATCACACCTGAGCTGCTGCAGGTCTGCCACCGCGACATCGATCGTCAGGACATCGCCGTAGAATGCCTGCGACCGGTACACGACCACGGCATCCGTCATGATGATGCCCACGCCGTCCACATTCTGTTCCGACCAGCCGTGCGACTGTAGAAAACGCATCCGCGCCTCCTGCGCAAGCGAAAGCACGGCATCGTTGCCGAGATGCCCGCCATAGTTGATGTCGGAAACCCGCAACGCGACTTCCGTCGCAAACAGAAACCGCTCCGGCAGATCAAGTCGAACTCTGCTCACGGCAAAACACTCCTTGAGGGAACCGGGCTCTCACGAACCCGTAAAACGCTCTTTCACCATCCGGTCGATGTGCTCTTTGAACCCCGGGTGATGTGCGATGATCTGGTCGAACGTATCTTTGTGCAGAGCATAGAGGTCGCAATATCCGACCGCGCGGACGGTGGCATTCCGGGGTTGTCCTTTTACCAGGGCGACCTCCCCGAAGAAGTCCCCGTCACCCAGGGTCGCCTGTACCGAAGTCTCATCCCTGCCGAGAACCTCGACAGTCCCCCGACCGATGAAGAACATCTCCTTCCCCTGGTCTCCCGCCCGGAAGATGAAATCACCGGGAAGATAGACCAGAGGACGCATCGCCAAAGCAATGTCGCGGACCAGATCGGTTCCCGCACCCTTGAACAACGGCACCTTTTCGATGACATCCTTCTTCAGAAACAGCGAGACCTCCGCGTGCAACGACGGGGGGAGTTCGTCGACAATTGCCGACTCGTCAAAGCCAAGCCGCTTTTCCCACCGGTAGCCATGATACTCCCGTATCCGATGCTGCAACCCGGCGGGAAGTCCGCGGTACTCCATGAACGCATTGATTTTCTCCATTGCTTCCACGTAGCGCGTGCGTGAAGGATGGAGGTTGGCGATGATATGCGCCACATTGCCGATAATGTAGCCGAACATCCCGACCCCGAGAGCCATGACGGTAACGGCGAATATCATCTCGTAGTCCGTCCGCGGGGTTATGTCGCCGTAGCCGACCGACGTCAGCGTGGTCACACAATAATAGAGTCCGCGCAAATAGGTGTTCGGCACACCTTCCTGTTGATGCAACGATCGAAGCGCCACCCACGTGCACGCAAGTGCGTGCACAAGAAGTCCGATGAAGTAGGCGGAATACAACAGGCGGAGGGTGTTCCACCGTACACTATACTGTTGCCACCACTGCTTCATGGTCTCCACGATGCGCCCCAGTTTCACCAACCGGATGAGGTCAAGAGGAGAGCCCGGGAACAGCAATCCCAACGGGAGGGCAGCCAGCAGATCCACCAGGAACCAACGCCAGCGGTACATCTCGAACGATCCTGCGTATTTCCACCGGACCACCAGATCAGTGATCAACAGTGGCACAAGGATGATATCAAAGGAAGGCATACCGGCAAGGAATGAGGACCCCAGCACGAGTCGCGCGGGGACACCCAGGACAAGCAGCGTCGTGACAACGAACGAGAGAACACTCCATGCACGGGGGAGCGGTGTGGTAGTCATCGCAGCTCCTGTCAGAGGGCGATCTTGAGCACGACCTTGCGAATATTCCCGTTGCCCACAAGCGGCGCGTGAGCATCCCACGGAAAAAACACCGCGAATGTACCCGGGTGCATTGTCAACCAGAGTGCCGGCTCATCGGTGAAAAAGGCGATATCCCTTTCCGGATTGTACTCCCGCTCGACCTCGCGGCACTCATCGGCGGCGCGCCATCCCATGGTCTCTTTTCCGGCAAGCAGATAGTGGATATCGATGTAATTGCGGTGTGTTTCAAGCCGCGCTTCACTCGGCCATCTGCCGGGCTGGGCGCTGACGATGGCGTACAGGTTCGCCCCGTCGATATCGATCTTTCCCGAAGGAACTGTCATAAGGTCCTGCGACGACAGGAACTCCAATGCCCGCACGAACTGCGGATGAAGTGCATAGTACCGTTTTGCGTTGGCAAGCGTATCGAGAATCATGTGCGTACCGGATAGAGTTATTGAAAAAGATGTTGCGCGAATGGAGAAGTCACCAGCTGCCGGAGGAACCGCCTCCGGAGAAGCTGCCGCCTCCTCCTGAAAAACTGCTGCCGCCACCGCCGGACGACGACCCGCCGCCCGATCTCCCGCCTCCGCTGCCACCCTGCGCTGATGCCACGGCCTTTCCCCATTTCTGAGCCCAGGCCTTCCCTTTGGGGGTCTTTGCGAAGACAAACTTCAGAATCGGGAAACCGATCACATATGCGGCGAACAAGACCAGTCCGGGGAGCATTCCCAGGATGCTTATCGGGAACATGGACCAAAAGGGAATAAGGAAGAAATACAGAAACCAGGAGGTGAACCCGCGCGAGAAGAGTGCAATAAAAGTGAAGGGACTGATGATTGCCAGGAAGAACATGAACGGGATGAGAGCTAGGCCCGGAAAGACAAAGCCCATGCCGGAGTCATCTTCCTCTGCATCAGCCGTATAGGCTCCCTGAATCGCCGCCAGGATCGACTCGACACCCGCCCGGACGCCTCCGTCATAGTCTCCCTCCTTGAAGCGCGGGACAATCTCATGCCGGATGATGCGGCCGCAGGTGAGATCGGTCAGGTCACCCTCGAGGCCGCGCCCGACCTCGATGCGCACCTGGCGGTCATCTTTCGACACGAGCAGGAGGACTCCGTTGTCTTTTCCCTTCTGGCCGAGTTTCCACGTCTCCACGACCCGCATCGAAAAGTTCTCAATTTCCTCCCCTTCGAGTGAAGTCACCGTGAGCACCACCACCTGGTTGGAAGTCGAATCTTCCTGAACTTTCAGCATATCTTCAAGAGCCGCCGTGGTCTTGTTGCTGAGGAGACCCGCGGTGTCATTCACCCTGCCGCCAAGAAAAGGAATTTCCGTAGTGCGGCCGGGTGCAACTCCTGCAAGAAGCAGGGCGATTGCCGGCAAGACTGTCCTGAGTGCGCGCATGGCGTGTCTCATCGATCGCTCATGCGAAGGTCATCGCGAAGCTCGTCCGAGTCGTCGACTTTCCTCTTGACACCACGTCGTTCCAGGAGCACGCCGCATTTTCCGATGGCCTCAATGAGTCCTTCCGCAATGGATCCCCGGCGGATGCCCTTGATAACGGTTTGCATAACGTCATCCCATTCCGCCTGCTTCACGCGTGCATTGATGCCCGAGTCGCCGACGACGAGGACGTGGTGCTCGAGGAGACTCACGAAAAGGAGGATACCCGTGCGTTCGCGCGTGTCGAACACCTCTTCCGCGATGAATGCTTCCGCGGCCCGCTGGCGCACACGCTTCTGCATCAACGCCGGTCCGGCGAACAGACGTTTCACGGGATGGATGAACTGGGTCAATGCCATGCCGGCGCAAAACGCCGCCATCATCGCAGTCAGGACCACCGGCAACCGAAACGGGAGCCAGAGCGGTGTGAAAAAGTGCACAGCGAAGAATGCCAGGACAGCCACAGCGCCGGCAGCCGATGCACCGCGCCATACGGCACGCTCGTAACCGTCGCTCTGCTCAACAATGTAGGGGACGATCTCCCCCGATGTTTTCAGTTCTGCGTCCTGCACCGCCTGCCTGATGCGCAAGAGGTCCTGTTCGGAAAAGAGACGGGAAACGGATGATCTCATGACAACCTCAAAGAGTATTTGGTCGGTTCAGTGCGTTGCGGTGTCGCCTCGCGTTGCGGTATCGCGTCACGTTGCGGGTCCATGCACGGCAATCCAGATGCAGGGCGGCTGTGCGGAAGTCGCGGCGACGCGATGCTTCCGGTGTGCAGGCAGCATGAGAGTGTCGCCCGTCCCGAGCCGGACGTCCGGACCTTCCTCAAATGCCACCACACCCTCTCCCTGCACCACCGCGACCCATTCATCGTGATCCTGGTCGTACCACGATCCCGGGGGCGTCGACTGACCCGTGGAGATGATGCGCTCGATGCGTACGCCGGCGATGACGGCAAGGTTGTCGACGACTTCCTCCGTGCGGCCGGCAAGACTCCTCAGGTCAAAGAGATTCATGGGACTCCGTTGTCAGAGAACAGCGGGCTCTTTCATGACAATCTTCCCTGCACCCGCATCCATCTCCACTTCGGTTCCCAGGGGAAGGGTGAATTTGTTTTCGATGTGCCCGATCATCGCTCCCGCATATGCCGGGACGCCGAGCGATGCAATCTGCTCGTGGAGCACTTCCTCGAGCGTCAACGATCCGAAACCCTCGCCGGGTTCGCAATTGGTGCACTTGCCGATAACGACTCCCGCAAGCTGCTCCGCAATCCCCGCGATGCGGAGTTGCGTCAGCATACGATCCACCCGGTAGACCGCTTCGCCGTCATCCTCAAGAAAGAGGATGACGCCTTTCCACGGCGGAAGGTACGGGGATCCGATCATGGCGCTCAGGACGGAGAGATTCCCCCCGACAAGAATCCCGCGCGCGGTTCCCGGCGTAACAGTTTCGACACGATCCTTTGTCTGTATGAGGTTGTCACCTCGATGCGAAGGATTCTCGAAGGTGACCGCCTCTGCATCAAAGAGTACACGGCGAAAATAGGATGTAGAAAACTCGTTCCATGTCGAAGTGCCCACGGGCCCGTGAAACGTGACGAGTCCAGACCGCGCGAACATCGCGATGAGAAGCGACGTGATGTCACTGTAGCCTACAATGATCTTCGGGTGATCGCGAACAGCCCTGTAATCGATAAGCGGAAGAATACGATTGCATCCCCACCCCCCGCGAACCGCCAGGATGGCGTCCACATCGGGATCCCCGAACATGGCGTTGACGTCCTCCGCCCGGTGGGCATCGGTCCCCGCCAGAAACCCATGCCGGTCAAACACATGCTCGCCGAACTTCCACCGCAGATCGAGTGCCTTGAGTACCTCCGTGACCATCGTGAGGTCCGACCGGACGTAGGTCGGCCCTGCCGGGTTAATCAATCCGACCGTAGCCCCCCGCGAAAGCCGGCGTGGCTTCAGGAGCGGCATGCCGCTTTCCGCCCGGAGGAATGGCGGCAGGATGGTCGCCAGCGTTGCCGCGCCGAGTGACTGCAACACACCGCGTCGCGTCATGCTCCCCGTGTTGGTCATACGATCTCCCGCAAAAGTGCGCATCGCGTGTATGCCACGCGGAATCCCTGGCGCTCGAGATTGCGCTGCGAAACGCTTCCCGGCCGCGTCAGGGTGTAGGCAAGATCGCATTCTGCTTCCATTGCGTGATTCATCAGGGTACGGATCACGGCTGACTGCACACCCAGCCGGCGGAATGACGGGATGGTGCTCGCTCCATAGATCGCGGCCACTCCATCGTGAGCCGACAGCGCGCCGCCTCCGGCAGGACGGCCGTCCACCCAGGCGAGCACACACGTTGTCGCGGGCTGCAGCAAAATGCTCCGCAACACGGCCAGATTCTCGGGTGTTTGCACCTGCTGATCACCGAATCCCGAGGCAACGGTCTTTGCCCATACGTCTGCATCTTCAGGGGTGCTGAACTGCACGCTGATGCCGGAGTCAGGAGGTATTGCCGGCTCCAGAACCCGGATCCTGCGCACCATCATGTTGCTGAAGTCCACCAACCGGTAACCGCGCCCGGCCATTTCACGCACCACAGTACTGTCGGCGAGCGGACAGAGTTCCACATGCACGGCAGACGCCCGGCTGACGAAAAAGTGCTCAAGCGCTTCGATGTCCGATCCGTGCACGGGGCCTTCCATCCCAATACCGATCGCCTGGGTCAGCGGAGAACCGACACCCACGAATACCGCAATACCGCCTGCGAGCGGTTCAGCCACAGCCCCGGAGCCGGGATTTAGATGTGCATGAATCTCCGCCGACTCCTTACCGATGGCGGTATCGACGGCTTCAACACGACGCGCGAGTGCGTGGTCTGCGAGCAGCACCGCACCAGCAGGATCTCCAGAAGCCAATTATTCACCCTTGAGTGCAGATGGTACAACATATCCCTTTGACAACAGCCGGGCTTCATGGGAACGCAGGAATTCCCGGATCGATTCAACCGGCACAGCCTGCGTAATGCCGGATTCCACCTCGGTTCTCCGTTCGACAAATACCTCGCCCGTGTACGGCACCGCGGGATCAAAGACAAGTTCGCCGCCGTCTTTCTCCGGGGTCAGGACGAACGATGAATGCGCGGAGACCAGCTTGATCATGCCCACGAATTCGAAGTTCGGAATGCCATCACGGATGGCCAGGACGATACCTCCGCTGAACCCGCGGCTGAACATCGCGTCAACCATGAACATGCCGCGCCGGTCCTTGTTCGGATTGCTGACAATGCCCTTCGTGACCATTTTATAGCCGGAAGGGTAGCCGAAGAGATACACGAACGATCCCCACTCAAGTTCTTTGGCTTTGCCGAACGGATATTTGAAGACGGGGGGCGGTATCGGAGGGTCCACGGTCAGCCTCTGGCCGAGCACGGCGATATCCGCCTGCCTGTCCATCGCCAGCAATTCCAGATCCCCTCCCTCGGGGAAGACAGCGGTGTAGTTGGACTGTTTCTCCTTGACAGCAATGCTCTTGATGTACGCAGTGGGGCGGCGGTTCGTGCCGATATGGTAATTGATGACCGTATCCTCAAAATCCACAATGTGGGCGCACGTCAGAGCAAGGATCCCGCGGGCGTGATACGACAGCGTGGTGATTGTCCCTGACGCGGTACGGTTGACATATACCGATGAGCTCTCTTTGCTTTTGAGCAGTCCCTCGGTGATGCTCGATCCGGTAATCCGTTCCTCCGGCAGGAAGAAATAGGTCCTGTAGTACGCGATGCAGCTCAACATGTTAACGCTCTCGCTGATCTGCTCCAGCTGTTGCGAGCAGCCGCGGTAGGGGAACTCGGAATCATACTGCCCATCAGAGAGCGTGGGATACACATCGCGATAGATTTCCCGGGAACAGCCTGCGGGCAAGAGAAGGCTCAGCAGTGCAATACCTGCATGCACAAGGCGACGATGGGCCATGGTTATTCCTCCATGCCGGCGAGGGATTTGAGTCTGCGGACCTCCCCGGGTGTCAGCGGACGGGTCGCCCCGCGCGGTAATCCTTCGGTGGTGACGGGACCGTAAGCAACGCGGTCGAGTTTTCGCACATCATAGCCCAATTCTTCAAACATGCGCCGCACCTGGCGATTCCAACCTTCACGGATGGTGATGCCGACTTCGCGGCCGCGGCCGCCGGGAATGCTGAACACTTCTGCAGGTGCAGTGCGCCCTTCGGTGAGGTCGATGCCGTCACTCAAGGCCCTGAGATGCTCTCCGGTGACCGCCTCGTCGCAGGTGACACGGTAAGCCTTGGGAACACCGTGGCGCGGATGCATCAGCCTGTTGGCGAACTCGCCGTCGTTCGTGAACAACAGAACCCCGGTGGTATTGCGGTCCAGACGACCGATCGGGAAGACCCGTTTCCGTGCATGGATATGGTCCATGACCGTCTCCCGTCCGCGCTCGTCACTCATCGTCGTGATGGTGTCTTTGGGTTTGTTGAGCACAAGATAGATCGGCGCATCGACATGTGCGACTTCTTTGCCATCCACGAATACACGATCCGTTCCGGGAACGAGCGTTGTGGCAAGCGAGGAGATAGTCACACCGTTCACATTCACGCGGCCTTCGAGAACAAGGTTTTCCGCCTTGCGGCGCGATGAAACGCCGCACATGCTTAAATACCGGTTGATGCGCACCCGCCCGGTGACACGCGGCGCCGGTGCCCTGCGGGAACTTTCGCCCGACTGTGGGCGTGGCCCCTGTGCCCTGCCGGGTCTTTCGCCCGCCTGTGGACGTGGCCCCTGTGCCCTGCCGGGTCTTTCGCCCGCCTGTGGACGTGGCCCCTGTGCCCTGCCGGGTCTCTTGCCCGCGTGTGGACGTGGCCCCTGTGCCCTGCCGGGTCTCTTGCCCGCGTGTGGACGTGGCCCCTGTGCCCTGCCGGGTCTTTCGCCCGCCTGTGGACGTGGCCGGCGCGGCGGACGGCCTTTATGAAATGAGTTCATTCGTCATCCCCAAGCAGTCGTAGTCCCTGACCCGGAGCATCCTCTTTCTCCTGCTTCTCCTCAAGCTCCTGCAACATCCGCTTCTCCACTTCGAATTGCGCTTCTGCGAGGAGCTCGTCAATCTCCCGTGGCTTCGGAAGCTCGGCCAGGTCGTTCAAGCCAAAGTGTTTGAGAAACTCTTTCGTGGTTCCATAGAGCAACGGCCTGCCTGGTGTGGCCGCCCGGCCGATAATGGCAACAAGGCTGCGCTCGAGCAACGAATGCAGCACATAGTCCGCATTGACTCCCCGGATAGCTTCAAGTTCCGGCTTTGTGACCGGTTGCTTGTACGCGATGACGGCGAGGGTTTCCAGGGCGGAGACAGACAGCTTGCGTTTTGACCGCTCCTTCATCATGCGGCCGAGCCAGACGCCATGCTTGGGCAGCGTCGCAAACTGGTATCCGCCGGCGACCTTGACGATGCGGAAGGCGCGCTGTCCGGCCTCAAATTCCCTGTTCAGGAATTCCACCGCCCGCAGAATAAGATCCTGGTCGATGCGCTCCGGCCGCTCGGGATCATCCAGGTAACCGAGCAAATCGATAAGTTGCCGCACGCTGAGCGGTTCGTCTGTAGCAAAGAGCAGCGCCTCGATCACTTCGAGGATTGCCCGGGGCATCGGGATGCTGATATCGGCACTCATGGTGATGCGAGGGTGAGAGGAACAAGCGGGTTCAACGGGCGAATGGCAACATCGTCTTTCCCCTCCATCGGGGCAATCGCGAGCACTTTGTTCTTTGTCAGTTCGAGAATGGCCATCACCGTCACGATAATCCTGATTTTGTCCACCATGTGCGCAACGAGTTGCAGCAGGCTCGATGGCCCGTGCACGCGCAGGAAGTCGAGCACGAAGCTCATCTGTTCATCTACCGAGACGTTCATCAGCTGGACTTCATGCACGTTTCTTTTCGGCATTTGATCAAGCGCAGCCTTGTACGCAGCGATGAGATTGAACAGCGAGATGTCCTGCAGGAACTCGTCCCCTTCGTCCTCGGTCATCACCCGTGTGTCCGCCTGGAAGAATTTGCGGTAATAGATGCGGCGTTGCTCTTCTTCCATCCCGCCGAGCTCACCGGCCATTTCTTTGAAGCGCTTGTACTCGACGAGGCGGCGCACCAGTTCCGCCCGGGGGTCATCTTCCTCGACCGCGTGTTCGTCCCGCGGCAGGAGCATGCGGACCTTGATCTGCATCAGGGTTGCCGCCATGACGATGAATTCCCCGGCAACCTCCAGATCGAGGGTCGCCATCAGGTGCAGGTACTCGAAGAATTCCTTCGTAATCCTGGAGATCGGGATATTATAGATATCCAGCTCGTCCCGTTTGATGAAAAACAACAGGAGATCAAGCGGTCCTTCGAAGTCTGTGAGCTTCACGCGATACACGATGTTACCCCATCTGCATGACCGACCGCACTTCCGCCATGGTTTCTTCGGCGCGGACCCGTGCCCGGCGTTCGCCATCACTCAGCACATCCATCACTTCCTGCGGGTGTGCGTCGTAGTGGGCGCGCGTCTCACGGAACGGCGTCAGACTCACAGCGAGCCGATCGGCAATGCGTTTCTTGCATTCGACACATCCGAGGGAACCAGACCGGCAACCGGCGGCGATCTCGTCCGCTTCCCCGGGGTTGAATTTCTGATGGTAGGTGTATACCAGGCAGATTTCCGGACGCCCCGGATCGTTCTTTCTGATTTTCAGCGGATCGGTCACCGCGGTACGGAGTTTCTTCTGGATGACGTCCGGCGCATCGGAGAGAAAGATCGTGTTCCCCGCCGACTTGCTCATTTTCTTGTCGAACCCATCCAGCCCCGGGAGACGGGCAAATGGCGTCAGCTTCGGCTCGGGTTCGGGGAACACGGAGCCGTATTGATTGTTGAACCTCCGGGCGATTTCCCGTGAGATCTCCACGTGGGGCACCTGATCTTCGCCCACGGGCACAAGATCCGCCTTGTACAGAAGGATGTCCGCCGCCTGCAATACCGGATACCCCAGGTGACCGTAACTCATGTGTTCAATATTCAGGTCACGGACTTGCTCCTTGACCGCCGGATTGCGTTCGAGTCGTGTGGTGGTGATGAGCATGGAAAGGAGAAGGTGCAGTTCCGTGTGCTGCTTCACCCGTGACTGGCGGAACATCGGACTCTTCGCCGGATCGATGCCGGCGGCCAGCCAGTCAATCACCATGTCGATGGAATCGCCTGTGATGTGCGACGTGTCCAGGTCTGTGGTCAGTACGTGGTAGTCTGCAATCAGGTGATAGTTGGCGTAGTCTTTTTGCAACGCAACCCAGTTTTCAAGGGCGCCGACAAAGTTGCCGAGGTGGAGCTTGCCTGTTGGCCGCATGCCACTCAGGATAGTTTTGCGCACTGTCATTCGGATAATGGTGGATGGTCATAAGACCCGTGCCGTTTCCGGACCACGGGACGTGAAATGCGTCAGTTCAAAAAGAGGTAGGGCTTCCAGCGCTCGTCCAACGAACCGACGACATGCCGGATAAACGTGACATGATTCGGACGCATGGGCTTCCGACGGAGCGGCATGTGCGCCTCTTCAGGAGTACGGTCGCCTTTCTTGTTGTTGCACACGACGCAGGCACACACCAGATTTTCCCACGTATCCTCGCCACCCCGGGAAATCGGCACGACATGGTCCACCGTCAGCGGCAAATCAGACCGGCCGCAGAATTGACAGCGATGCGCATCCCGCCGGAGAATATTCTTGCGAGAAAGGATGATGCGTTTGTACGGAACCTTCACATACACAGACAATCGGACGATGCTCGGATAGGGTACCGCGAGGCTTACCGATCTAATCATCTGCCCGTTATGCGCCTCGATCATTTCCGCTTTGCCAAGGAAGAGGAGAGCGATGGCCTTCCTTACGTTGACCACACTCATGGGCTCATAATTCTGGTTGAGTATGAGAACCTTGGCGTTGAGGCGTCCGCAAACCCCTCTGGCATTCAGTAGAGCGCTGAAAGTCTTCCCTCCTGTCCGGATCTGTTCATTTCCATTTAAAAAATATACGTTGAGGCTCCCTCTTTGTCAAGTTGCGGGCGGTCCCGGACAATACCCGGAGAGCCACAACAAAACAGAGGAGGCTCCGGTAGAGCACCGGAGCCTCCCAGGATTGCCTAAAAAGGGGTGTATTCGCAGAATGCAGCAGTCCGCCCTAGCGCGGTATCTGCACGGCCACGAACACAGGTTTGCCACCCGCCTGAGGGCGGACACGCATCAGCACCGAATCACCAGCCTTGCGGGATTCAATGGCCTTCTTCAAATCTCCCGGAGTAGCCACACTCTTCTTGTCGGCTTCAAGAACCACATCTCCCTTGCCTATCCCGCGTTTGTTCGCCTCACTGAAGGGCTTCACCTCCGTCACCACAACGCCGGTCTCGACATCCAGCGATTTCTTCTCCTGCGGTGTGAGCGTGCGAACCGTGAAGCCAAGTTCCCCAAATGATACGGATTTCGAGGGTTCTTCTTTGGCTTCCGACTCGTCCTGTGCATCGTCCTTCCCTGCAGCCGCCAACTGGTCATCCGCCCTTGGACGCAACGTCACCTTCTTCTCCAGGGTCTTCCCGTCGCGGAAGATTTTCAAGGTTACCTGGTCCCCCTGATGGTGTGTGGCAATGATCGCCTGCAATTCGTTTTGCTTGTTCACTTCCTTGCCATCAACCGAGAGGATCACATCTCCCTCCTTGATGCCTGCTGCAGAAGCGGCCCCATCTTCAACCAGCGCCTGGACGATGACGCCTTTGGCATCACCCAACCCCAGGGCGTTAGCCATCGTCTGGTCTACCGCACCGATTTGGACGCCGATGTAGCCGCGCTTCACCTCACCGTACTTGATAATGTCGCTCGCGACGGTCTTGAGCAGGTTGACCGGGACCGCAAAGCCGTACCCCTGGTATCGGGCGTTGGTGGTGGCTATGGCGGCATTAATACCAATAACCTCGCCGTTCATGTTCACGAGGGCGCCGCCGCTGTTCCCCGGATTGATCGCCGCATCGGTCTGAATGAAACTCTCGATGCCGTAGCTGTCCTGAATGATACCGATCCCCCTTCCGACTGCCGAGACGATACCTGCAGTGACACTTGACGTCAAACCTAACGGGTTGCCGATAGCCAGGACCCACTCACCAACTTGCACGGTCTCGGAGTTTCCGAGCGCGGCCGCAGGCAAACCTTTCCCGTCAATCTTGATCACCGCAAGGTCCGTCAACGGGTCGGTCCCGATGAGCTTGGCTTTGAAGTTTACCTTGTCGTGCAACACCACTTCGATGCCACCATCCTTGGCATCTTCAACGACGTGGTTGTTGGTGCAAATGTACCCATCCGCGGTCATGATCACGCCGGAGCCCGAACCTTCAGAAGGCTGGGGTTCAGGTGCTTTGAATTCTGGTCCGAAGAAATGGAAAAAATCCTGAGGCATTCTCCGTTGGCCTTCCTTGCCGGTTGTCACAACATTGATTGCGACAACGGACGGAGTGACGGCTTTTGCCACGTTGGCAAAATCCTGGCTCAACGCCTTTGCGCCTGTGACCTGGCTACCGATCTGGGACGGGCCGCCGAGTTTCACATCACCGCCGCCGGCCAGAACGCCGGTTGCACCGTTACCGAACGACGAGATAAGGAAGGCGCCAAGGAGAACGAAAGCCACCAGGATGAATGATGCAAGAAGATATTTGCGCTGCATTGGATGTATTCCTCCATGTAATCGATGCTGTTACTGAATACGTGAAAACACCTGCTCCGACCTGCGTGATCGCATACCGATGAGGTGAACCCGGACCAGGTGGTGGAGGGTTTCTTCAACCTCGGCCGCCACAACCGGCGTCACTGCCACCTGCAGCGAAGCATCAAGTCCGTCGCATGACTGGAACCGCTCCAGCGCGCTGCAGGCAGCGGCCGAAATCGCCATGCCGGCATCGCTCGCTTCACCACACCGCTCACACAGTATTCCCCTGCCCGTCATGCGAATTCTCGATCGGGCCGGAGCACTCTGAACCGACTCTAATTCGTCTCTACATGAGACACATTGCCGGAGAGAAGGTTTAAAGCCCAGGAGCCCCAGCAACTGGATCTCATACGCATATAACGCATTTTTGTGCCTGCAAGTTGCATTTTGCACCGCACGAAAAAGGTCCACGGTAAGATGGAAGAGTTCCGGATGAACCTCGTCATGTTCGGTCGCGAGGTGCAGTAATTCGACGGCGCCCATCCCGATCTCCATGCGGGAAAGATCTTCCACGAGGGCGGGATAGCGTTGAACCAGATCACATTGCGTGAGCAATTGAAGTTCGCGCTGGGCTTTGTAGTAGATGACCGCCCGCACGTGGTTCATGGCCTCGATCGAAGAGCCGAACGGGCGGCTCTTGCGCCGGGCGCCTTTTGCGATGATAGAGATCTTACCATGGTCGCGAGTGAAGAGCGCGGCGATCAGGCTCGACTCGCTGTATTTCATCGTCCGCAGGACGATCGCTTCCGTGGTCAGAATCATACGGGTCCGTGAATCCGGGCTATCCGGTCCTGAAAAGGAGGACGGAGCACACCCCTGTCCGTAACAATCGCGGTAATGAGTTCATGAGGCGTCACATCGAATGCCGGGGAGTACACCTGCACACCCTGCGGCACCACCCTTATCCCTCCAAAGTGCGTCACCTCCGCCGGATCTCTTTCCTCGATGGGAATTTCCTTCCCCGTCGGCGTGCCCGGATCGAACGTGGAGATCGGTGCGGCGACATAGAACGGCACCTCGTGGCGCCGGGCCATGACGGCAAGCGGGTATGTTCCCACTTTGTTGGCCGTATCGCCATTTGCTGCAATACGGTCCGCTCCCACAATCACGGCCTGTACCCGCCCTTCCCGCAGGACGCTCGCTGCCGTACTATCGGTGATTACCACGACCTCAATGCCTGCCCGCAGTAATTCCCAACTCGTCAGGCGTGACCCCTGAAGCAGCGGGCGAGTTTCATCGGCGTACACCCGCCGGATCTTTCCCTGGCGATGAGCAGCGGTGACAATACTGAGCGCTGTTCCTTCGCCCGCGGTTGCCAGGACACCGGCATTGCAGTGCGTGAGAACGGAGGTTCCCCTGTCGAGCAGCGCCGACCCGTATTCCCCGATGAGGCGGCAGGCTTCGATGTCTTCGGCCTGGATCATCCGCGCCTCACGCTCCATCCTCCCGGGCACATCGCGGTCGTCACCACCGGAAGCAGCCATCCACGTCGCCCGCATGCGGTTTAAGACATTGAACAGATTCACTGCGGTGGGACGCGTCGACGCCAGGAGGGTGACGGAACGGTCAAACCTGGATGCCAGGGAGGTCTCTCCTGGACGGGACGGCCCGCGGAGCCCGAGCACGATACCAAAGGCGGCGGCCACACCAATGGCGGGCGCCCCGCGGATGCGCAAAGCCCTGATCGCCTCAGCGACGACCTGGATGTCGTCCGTCTCAGTATAGCGCTCTTCAAAGGGGAGCAGCGTCTGGTCGATAAACCGCACCTTCCCGTCGATCCAATCAACCGCCTTCATGCCGCCTCAATCCTCTTCGAAACGGGAGAGTTCCCTGAATTCACGAAAACGGTCCTGGATGCTGAGGTAGGTAAGATCGGAAAGCCCCGCGACCCCGAACTTCTCCACGCAGAACGATGCAAGTGCGCTCCCGTAAATAACCGCGCGCTTCAGGTTTTCCTCTGACATGTCTTCGGTCCGGGCCAACCACCCCACAAAGCCCCCTGCGAAAGAATCACCTGCTCCGGTGGGATCGAAGATATTCTCCATCGGATATGCAGGTGCGGAAAAGACCATCTGCTCTGTCAGCAACAGTGCGCCATGTTCCCCCTTCTTGATGATGACGACCGATGGTCCCATTCCCCGGATGACCTTCGCCGCTTTTATCAGATTGGGTTCTCCTGACAACAACCGCGCTTCAGAATCGTTGAGGATCAATACGTTGATCATCGTCAACGTTTCCGTCAGCTCAGCACGCTTTCCGTTGATCCAGTAATTCATGGTGTCGCAGACGACCAGACGGGGATTCTCCATCTGGAGCAGCACTTTTCGCTGAAGGACCGGATCGATATTGCCGAGACATACGTTCCGCGTCTTCCGGAACTTCTCCGGAATCTTCGGATCGAATGTCTCGAAGACATTCAGGTTCGTGTACAACGTGTCGCGCTCGTTGAGGTCATAGTGATACCGGCCGGCCCAGCGAAACGTTTTACCCTCTTTGATGACCTCCAGCCCCTCGAGGTCGACCTTGCGCTCTTCCAGAAACGACAGTCCCTCACCGGGGAAATCGCCCCCGACAACACCGACGAGACGGATCGGACTGACGAAATAGCTCGCTGCCGCTGAGATGTAGGTCGCGGAGCCGCCAACCGCATCCTTCACCGCGCCGAACGGCGTTTCGATCGAATCCAGGGCAAGTGAACCGACGACAAGAACGCTCACGGAGGTCTCCTCAGATTAGGTGCGTACCGGACGCTCCCCGTCCATTCCGGGAGAACACCGGCAAAAGCAGATAAATATACGGAAACTCTGCGGCCATTTCAAGAAATCGGGATGTACAACCGGGCCGAAGCTTCTTCGCCGCGGACAATGACCGTGTCGACCATGTCCACTACTGCGCGATGACTCGGCCACACGAGACGGCGCCTCGCCTGCGCGAGCGGAAGCCACGCGAAGTCGCAGTGTTCGTCAGATATCCTCACCTCAGCCGCGGCATCCGCCTGTGCGGCGAACACCGGACAGTGATGCAACGCTCCGCCGTTGCGGTCATAAAACGAGGTCAGCACCGGAACCGACCAGAAATGCAGCGGCACGAGACCTGTCTCCTCCTGCATCTCGCGAATGGCAGTCCGCACCCCCCTTTCCCCTTCTGTCACCGTTCCGGTAATGAGCTGCCACATCCCCGGGTGGATCCGCTCATCAGGTGATCGCTTCAACACAAGGTACTCTATCGTGTCGTTGAGAAAACGGAACACACACACTTCCACGATGTTGCTGACGACGGGTATCATATGTCGCCTACCTGTTGTTCATGATGACCGCCAGCATAACCCCGCAGGCGACGCTGACGTTCAGTGATTCCGCGGCACCGTGGCGACGGATCGCCACACGCACATCCGCCGTCTGCATGACCTCCGGAGTAACCCCCCATGCTTCATTACCGAGTATCAGGAATATCTTCTCCGCATACCGGACCTCATCGGTGTACGTGACACCGTCGGCGGACGTCGCGTACACCGTGTACCCGGATTCCTTGACCTGCGTCACCACACGGGGGAGCTCATGATCCGTGAGAATGGGAAGATGGAAAACGCTGCCGACGGTGCTTCTCACGACCTTGGGGTTGTACAGCTCGACACAGTCACGGCCAAGAATCAGCGCATCGACGCCGAACCAGTCGCATGTGCGGATGATTGCACCCAGATTACCAGGATCCGCCACCCGGTCGAGCGCGACGATCACCGACGTGCTGTTCCCCTTCCGCAGCACCTCCGCTAGCGTCCACTGCGTCTGCTGCATCACCGCAACGACTCCCTGCGCGGTGACGGTTTCGGATATCTGCTCCATCTCGCGCGGGGTGATCAGATGGACCGTCCGTGCCCGCTTTCTGGCTTCGGCAACAAGAGCATTTCCCGTGGCATCCGCCAGCAATGCCCCGGTATGAAAGAGTTCCAGCATTGGAAACCGGGACCGTAACGCCTCGCGGACGCCGCGGACACCATCCACCATAAATCGCCGCGTGGCATCCCGGTCTTTCTTCCGGCCCAGGTTCTGCAATTCTCGAATTTTCGCTTTTGTGAGTGGCACGTGGACGCGTCCCCGGCTGTTCCGGAGAAATGATAACCAACAGGTGGGCGAGAAGCAAGGCAACATCACCTCCAGTGCATCGGGCGTATCACGCTCCCGTCCGTCGCCAGAAATACCGCCCCCATCTCATCAGTACGGAACACCTCGACCCCCGCCCCCTCCAGACGCTGCAGAGTAAACCCGGCGGGATGGCCGAAGCGGTTTGCCCTCCCCACCGATATGAGCGCGACATCGGGACGGACCGCCGCAAGGAATTCTTCGCCTGTCCCGGCTTTGCTGCCGTGATGCCCGATCTTCAATATGTCGGATGCAAGAAATGCACCGTACCACGCCACAAGGCGCTCTTCTTCATCCCGTTCCGCATCACCCATCAGAAGCATGGACACGCTCCCGAACTGCATCTTCACCACAAGTGATTGCTTGTTCGGATCGCCGGGTGCGCTGGATTCCCTTCTTTCCGGTGCGAGCACGTAGTACCTGCTGAGCGCATCCCCGAGGATTTCGCCGCGAGAGGCAACAGAGACCTGTACCCCCAGGCGGGCACACAGGGCGCCGGCAGGGCGCCCGATATCAAGAGGAACGACCAATCGCCGGACATTGAACGATCGGAGCACCTGCACAAGGCCGCCGGCATGATCGTCATGGAAGTGTGTGATGATGACCTCGTCCAGGTTCTGCACGTCGAGCCGCTTGAGAAGCGGTACGACGGATGTGCCCCAGGGGCTTCCGTCGCGCGAAGGGGGACCGGTGTCGACCAGCACGTTCTGCCCCCCCGGCGATTGAAGGAGTATCGCATCGCCCTGACCCACATCGATCATGACGATCCGGCATTCCCCGGACATGAATTCCGCGATCTCCGCGGAGGGCCAGAAAAAACTCGCGTTCATTGCTGCAAGAAACGCAATGAGCATCCACCGGACGGCGGGAGGGTTTCCCAGAACGACGAAACAGGCCAGCGCTGTGTAGTATGGGAGCGCGTCAATCGGCCGGAACCAGATCGTCTCCACGGTTGCCCAGGGGAGCGACGCTGCGCGTTCAGCCCCTTCGATGGTGAACATCAACACCATCCGGTTCAGCGCCGCATACGACGCCGCAACCCACGCTTGTACCGGAGCCACCGCCGCCGATACGATACCAAGAACCACCGACAGGCCGGTCGCCGGCACTATGACCAGGTTCGCGATGAATCCGATGATGGAAAGGCGCCCGAACGCCATCGCCGTCAGGGGCAGTGTCCCGACCGATGCCGCTATGGAGACGGCAAACAGACTGTACACAGTTCGCACGAGCCGCCACATCATCGTCCGGTGCTCACGGTGAATGACGATCTGCAGCAACCGGGGCGTCAGCAGCAATATTGCGATCACCGCGCCGAACGAAAGCTGGAAACCAACATCGAACAGCTGCCGGGCATCCGCCGTGAACATGATCATGGCGGCAAGACCAACACTCTGCAATGGATGGACACGGCGGCCCAGGGAACTGCCGAGGAACAAGGAGAGCGCCATGATCGTGGCACGCACGACAGGCGGCTGCGAGCCCGTGATGAGCATGTACACAACGAGCGCGCATGCCGTGAGCATGCGGCTGACAACTTTCGAGACCCGGAAGAATGAAATGACCGCCAGTACCGCTCCGGCCATCACAGCGACATTCGAACCCGATACTGCCAGAATGTGTGCCACTCCCGAATCCAGGAACGCCCGCCGGACTCCCGGTGACAGACCTGATCGTTCACCAATCATCAATCCTTTCAGAAACTCCCCTTCCTCTCCGCCGATATCCCGGTCGATCTCCGAGAGGATATGTGCCCGCAGCGGGAGCACCACATCGCGCATAAACGTCCCGCCGCTGCAGGTATCCAGGACGCGCACGCATTGGCGACCCCGCACTCGCATCACGAAGGAAATGCCATTGGCGTTGTAGTACTGGCGGGGACTGAACTCTCCGGGATTACCCGATTCCGGCGGACTCTCGATCGCACCCCACAAACCCAGTATCCATCCATACCGGATGCTCGAGAGGTCCGGGCCGCTGCCGGATGCGCTACATGTCACGATGCCTCTCTCTTCGCAGGGGTATTCCAGAGGCCCATTGATGACAGAGCGCACCCGGACCTGTAACCGGACACGATTCCCCATAACTTGCGGAGCGTCGATGACCTGCACGACGATCGCCGCGGTGCGCCGCTGACTCGGACCGGATGTGAGAATGCTCCCGGCGTCGTCACTTCGATACTTCAACGCACCGATACTGAAACACAGCACGACACAACAGAAGGATCGAGCCGGCGCGGCCGTGCGTCCTTGACCGAGCAGGAGGACTGCTGCCGACAGTACCAGAGATGCCGCCGCAAGAGCAAAGAGGGGTGTAACAGAGGAGGCGGGCAATTGCCTGCCGGCCCAGATGCCGGCAGCAATCAGGGTGGACAGAATCAGCGCAGGGTACTTATGAAAGCCCCCCCATCCCGGCGTCATGCTTGAACATCTCCATGAGCGCGGGCAGTACGTGAGTCAGATCGGGCGCACGTCCCCCGTAGTGGCCCACACGAGCGGCAAACGCACGGTGGTTTCTGCCTGTAAGCATGAGGGGAACAGGATTGCGGGTGTGGGTCTTCACACTCAGATCTTCAAGATTGCCGTGGTCACTCGTCACGATGATGAGCGTTCGTGATCGATCGATTGTCGCCAGGAGACCTTCCAGCAGGCCGTCAAATCGCTCCAGAACCCCAACCGCGTCCGCCATCTTCTGCTCATGGCCGGCATGATCGGTTTTCCAGTACTCAAAGAGCACGAACTCATGTGCCGTCACCATCCCGGCAAGGTGCCGGCCCGCTTCGGATGACTCAATCACCTGAACCGATGTATGCCCGAGCCTGGACCACCCTTCGCGGGTGATATCGGCGGAGACGCCGCGTCCGTCCAGGAGCTCCTTTTCGCGGCGCAGCGGGATGCCGGCATACCTGCACGAAAGCGTCGTCACGGTCAGCCGCGAAAGGTGGGTTTCAAAGTAATCGAAGAACTTTTGCGGGTAGGCGTTCGCAAAGCAGGGACGCAGGCCGGCCTGCTGAACCCTGCGAAAGATGTTGTGGGCCTCAATAAGCGGTCTGAGAGTCGAATAGGGATAGGGTCCGAAGTGCTTGCCGACAAGAAGTGGAGCATTGACGCCGGTGAACAATGCCGTCTGTCCCGTACCGCTCTGGGGCAATCCTCCAACGTGCAGCGTTGCATCCAGTGGGAGTACCGTTGCCTCTGCGGACTCTACCGACCGATGGTGCAGTGACGGAAGCGTTCCACCCAGGAGTGCAGTGAGGGCAGGAAGACGGGCCGCAAAGAACGGGTTCACCGCGGCATCTTTCCTGCCGATCCCCACACCGTCAAGAAACAAGAAAAGAATGTGCATGGGGTCTTTCACCTCATTGACCCTTCGGAACCTCCGGACTCTCTATTACTATCGTGACGGGGCCATCATTTACGATGGTGACCTCCATCATGGCGCCGAAAATTCCGGTGCGGACCTTGTCCGGACCCAGGCGCTCGCGCAGCCGCCGTACGAAGTGGTCGTACAACGGCTCCGCATCCTCAGGGCGTGCCGCCAGGACAAAACTCGGACGGTTTCCCTTCCGCGCATCGGCGTAGAGCGTGAATTGGGAGACAGCAAGGACACTGCCGCCCGCATCCTGAAGCCCGATATTCATCTTCCCCTGATCATCCTCAAATATCCGCAGGCCCGCGCATTTGTCAGCGAGGAATTCCGCATCTTTCATCGTGTCCCCCTGCCGGATCCCCAGGAGCACGACCAGGCCTTTGTCGATACTTGCATGCCCGGCCCCGTGAACGGCAATGGATCCCCTGGATACCCGCTGTACGACGACTCGCATACTCGCCGGATCTTTCCTATAATGGCAGATTTGCTTCTACGACGCGGGGAATGCCCGCATAATCAGCGTGGACGGTGACAACAGAAAACCCCGCGCGTGCAACAACCTCCCGCGCAACCTGTTCCTGCCCATGGCCGATTTCGCACAGGAATATGCCTGCCGGCTGCAGCAACTCCTTCACCCGGGGGGCGAGTTTGCGGAGAAATCCGGAGCCGTTATGTTCATCAATCAGCGCCTCCCGCGGTTCAAACAGGCGCACTTCCGGCATTAAGGTTTCAAACTCGTCCCTCGCGACATAGGGAGGGTTTGCCACCACCATGGTGAATCGTTCACGCACGGAGGCCGGATCAAACACATCGGCGCGGATGAAATCGACACGGTCCATCTTGAGACGGGCTGCGTTACTCCTGCTCCGCTCCACGGCCGCCTCGCTCACGTCCAGACCGGTGACACGGACATTGGCAGCATGGTGCACCAGAGCGAGGGCGATGTTGCCGGACCCCGTCCCGACATCCAGCACGCGCACTCCGGGTTCCGGGATTCCGCGAATTCTGGCCAGCGCACATTCAACCAGCAGTTCTGTCTCCGGACGCGGGATGAGCACTCCGGGTCCGACGCCGAGGGTAATGCCCATGAACGCGGTTTCGCCCAGAATGTACTGCAGCGGCTCATGGGCCAGACGCCGTTGGAACAATCCGCGGTACGCGGCCAGTTCTTCGGAGACAAGCGGTCGGTCGAACTGGAGGTAGAGTTGCAGTCTGGTGACGTGCAACACGTGCGCCAGCATCAGTTCCACATGCAACCGGGCCTCATCGAAGCCATGGTCTGCGAGGTAGTCACGTGACCACTCGATCAGCGAGAGCACCGTCCATGTGCGCGGCGGCGAAGGCGGGCGCTGTTGGCCCCCCGTCATGATGCGCCCCTATGAACGACAAGCGGATCGCGGACACGTGTGATGAGAAGATAGATGCCGATCACGGAGAACAGAGCGCCAACGATGAACATACCGCGGTAGCCGATCAGGTCGGCAATAAATCCCCCCGCCAGCCCCGCAAAGTAGCACGGCGCCAGCACAGTGTTCATGAGCCCGATATACGAAGCTCGCTGTGCCGGCGGGCTGTACTCGATTGCCATATTGGATCGGACCATGCCTTCGGCAGCGAAATTCACGCCGAGAAAGGCGAACACGACGACGAACCATCCCGGGGCCGGGGCGACAACCGCCGCGAGTGAAGCAACAAGCATTGACGCCGCGGCGCACAGCAAGCCGGTCTTGTTGCCATAGTGATCAATCACAAAGCCGATCACGAGTGCACTGACCACCTGTACGCAGACCATCGCAAGCGTGAACAACCCGACAACCGACTCATCGGCGGCAAAGTCCTTGAGCACATAGACAATAAAGAACCCCTGCGGCATCATCGCCATGATCAGGAAGCCGGACGCCACAAGAAACCGGCTGAAGTCACGGTCGGCATTCAGGACTGCGCGAAGATCCTTGAGGAACGGGAAGAATGGCCGGCGTGGAACGACAGGACTCGGTTCGCTCTCGATCATGTAGTGTTGGACTACCACAGAGCCGATCTGCAGCACGAACGCAAAGACAAACGCAAGCGCATAGCCGATGGGAAATGCAAACGTCGCAAGAAGCCATGTCAGGACGAATCCGCAGATGAATGCGCCCAAGCCGCCGAGTGAATTCCTGTATCCTATCAGGCGCCCGCGCCTCTTCCGGGACGTCAGCTTCACAAAGAATTCAAACCAACCGACCGACGTGATGCCGCCGATCATCTGATTGACAAGGTACAGAAGGAGAAATACCCACAGGACGAGAGGAGAATTCACCGAACCGAAAAGGAGTATGAACAGGCCCATGACCAGCACGACGAACCTCTGGGCCGAACCGAACCTCACCGCCCAGGGTTTCTTCCAGGGCTGGGTCTCAACGATGCGCGCGGCAAACAACTGAGGAAGCACTACGCCGATATATGCAATCGCCGCAACGAGCCCTACCTCGGCATTCGAGCCCCCGAGCCGCGTGACAAGGGCGGGGAGGACGGTTTGAAACGAAAGGAACGCTCCGGTGGAGATATAGAACCCTCCCTCTACGACGTTGAGGGTCAGGTTTCTCTGTTCAATCGCGGTACTGGATGTCACGGGAGCGGTCATGTGAATCGGAACACAATAGCGAGATTCTGATACGATTGCAAGTCAGCAATGAAATGGGTAGTTTCAGTCATTATGGCTAAAAAATACCCTCCTATACCTTCCGGGGACTTCGCAAAGTTCATCCACGTCATCCGACGCCTTCGCCGGGATTGCCCGTGGGACCGCAAGCAGACACACCGGTCGTTGCGACACAGTTTGATTGAGGAAACGTATGAAGTGGTGGAAGCCCTCGACCGGGGGGATGTGCAGCACCTTCGCGACGAACTGGGAGACCTTCTTCTGCACGCAATCCTGCAGACGACGATCGCCGAGCAGTCAGGGGAATTCACGCTGCGCGACGTTTTCCGCCGCGAATCCGCCAAATTGATACGGCGGCACCCGCACGTCTTCGGCACGACAACGGTGCGCGATGAAGAGGAAGTGCGGCGCAACTGGGAGCGCATCAAGCTTGCGGAGGGACGAACATCTCTGCTCGAGGGCGTGCCCCGGAGCATGCCGGGACTGCAGCGGGCATTGCGCGTCCAGCAGCGCGCTGCAAAAGTCGGTTTCGATTGGGAGAACGAGGACCAGGTCTGGACGAAGGTCCGGGAGGAATTGGAGGAAGTGCGCCATGCGCTCCGGTCACGCAAGCAGGCGGAGAAAGAGGAAGAATTCGGGGATCTTCTGTTCGCGCTGGTGAACTATGCGCGATTCTTCAAGATCAATCCGGAGAACGCACTCCGGCACACGATTGACAAGTTCATACGCCGCTTCCAGTACATCGAACGGGCGCTGGCGAAGCAGGGCACCACCGTCCACGACAGCTCTCTGAAAGAGATGGATTACTACTGGGAGAAAGCGAAGCGAAAGAGGAAGAAAAGAGGAACGGCGGTGCGTTGAATCCCTGTTCGGGACATGCTATTCGTTATCCCCTTCACTGTGGGGCGGCCCGCCGTTCTGGAACTTTTCGTAGGCATCGATGATATCCTTCACCAGTCGGTGCCGGACAACATCGTTCCTGTCGAAGTACACGAAGGAAATACCCTCCACACCCTGCAGGACCTCCTGAATCTGTACGAGCCCTGAACTCTGCCTCGCAGGCAGATCGATTTGCGTGACGTCACCGGTCACAATCGCGCGGGAGTTCGGGCCCAGCCGCGTGAGAAACATCTTCATCTGCATTGCCGACGCATTTTGCGCTTCGTCGAGGATCACAAACGCATTGTTCAGCGTTCTCCCCCGCATGTACGCGAGCGGGGCGATCTCGATCACGCTCTTCTCAATGTATCCCCGCAATTTTTCCGCTGGAATCATGTCGTCAAGAGCATCATACAGCGGCCGGAGGTAGGGGTCGATCTTTTCCTTCAGGTCGCCGGGCAGAAAACCGAGGCTTTCCCCTGCTTCGACTGCCGGACGTGTAAGCACGATCTTGGTGATCTCGTTGTTTTTCAGGCTCGCGACTGCGAAGGCAACCGCCAGATAGGTCTTGCCGGTCCCCGCCGGACCGATGGCGAAAACAATATCGTTGGCCCGGATCTGCCGCACGTACTCACGCTGGCCCGGAGTCTTTGCACGGATGATCTGGTTCTTCGTGAAGAGGATGACGTTATCCACTTCGTCATGCGAAAGACCCGAGGTGACGCCTTTCGGTACAGCCGGTTCACCGTTCGCGGTGATAAGATCGATCACCGTGTCAACATCGTTTGTGGTCAGGGATCCGTTCTTGCGCAGGAGGAACATGAGTTCCCTGAAGATGCGATCCAGTGTATCGACCTCGGCCGGATCGCCGCGCAGGGTGATGGTATCACCGCGGACGACCACGGTGGCATCGAACCGGCGCTCCAGCACTTCGAGGTTCGCGTCATTCAGTCCGAGCAGGCCCAGCGCATCTACCCCCTCGATCTTCAGCTTCTTATCGGTCATGCCGCTTGTTGGTCCTCAAAGAAAAACGTAAACCCCCTCCCCTGCGGCGGGCGCAGGAAAGGGGGCTCACGAAACTGATAACGCTGTTCACTACTTCGTCGAAGGCTCTGCCGGGGGAGTGAGCACCGCGGCCGCTCTTGCCGCAACTTTTGCATAATACTTCTTTGCGGCTGCCTTTTCGTCTCCGGTCATTTCCTTCCCCTCGGGAATCTTCAGTATCTGACCGGTATGAATGACGTCCGGATCCTTGATCTGATCGCGGTTCCCCTGCCAGATGCGCGGCCACAGCCAGGCATTGTCATAGATGTCGGGCTTCTTGGAGATGTTCCAGAGGCAGTCGCGGTCACGGGACCACGTCCCGACCGTGTACACTTTCACCTGCTTCGCAAGCGTTTCCTGAAGGCTCTTTACCCTCGTGTCGAGTGCGGTCAGGCGATCCCAGAATTCCGGGATAAGCGACAGCTTGTTTCCCCAGAGTTCCTTCGATTTGGCAGCCAGTTCCGTCAGCTCGCTGCTCCGGGCCATCAGATCCGCATCCGAGAGACGCATGAGGTCTGCGGCCTTGGCTTCCGCATCATCGATTTCACTGCGATAGGCACTTGCCTTCTCGCGATCGGAACCGACAAGGGCATAGAGCTCGTCAAGGCACTTCTGGCAATCGCCGTCCAACTTATTGGATTGCGATGTGAGAGTGCCGACGGTGGTTCCAAGTGTCTTGAGCTTTGCCTGCAGGTCAGTCCGCATCTGGGTGTACTTATTCATATCTTGCTGCCACTGCTCTTTTGTCAGCTCCTGGGCCGTCGCAAGCCCGACTGACAAGGTGAGCACGACAGCGACGATCATCATCAGAGCGCTGTGCAATTTCATGTTCAGAGACTCCTCGCTGGTTGTGTCACTTTGCTAGCCGTTGCTTGACAATTGCCTGGTCATCCGCGCACTTTTTCATCTGGGCATTCTTTTCGGCGATGACTTTGTCCAGGTCGTTCTTCTTCACCTCCAACTCCTTGATCTCCTTCTCGAGCTGCGCCGTCTCGTCCTTCAAGGTCTGAAGAGCCTTCAGCTGCTCCTCGTCGGGACTTGAAGAACAACCAGTGAGGAAGAGCGATCCGCTGAACAGGAGCGTCATCCCAATGGTCATGACTGTTTTTGTGCATTTCATCATGTGAACCCTCCTGAGATATAGGGAAACAGGTAGATTGACACTGTGATTGCGCTATCGGGTAGTAGTTGCCAGTATAACAAATATTTAGTTGCTTGTCAATTCTTAATTTTTCCCCGTGTTTTCTGAATTACCAGTGGATTCCGGGGAAGGGCCTACAACAGCCCTTTCTCGGCCAGACTCGTGAAGCGGTCACCGGCTACGATAAGGTGGTCGTGCAGTGGAATGCCGACAATGCGCCCGGCCTCGGCGAGTTGACGGGTGACTTCAGTGTCTTCTCTGCTGGGATCGGGATTGCCCGAGGGGTGGTTGTGCACGACGATAATCGATGCGGCGCGTTGATCTATCGCCACTTTGTACACTTCGCGGGGATGCACGAGGCTCGCGTTGAGGGTGCCGCTGCTGATCTCCACTTTGGCCCTCAGAGCGTTCTTCGCATCGAGCAAGAGCACGAAAAATGCTTCCGTTGCGCGTTCTCTCAATAACGGCACCATATGCCGGGCGACATCCTCGGGGGAATGAATGACCGGCCACGGTTCCTCGTGCTCGGCCTGCATCCTCCGTCCGATCTCAAACGCCGCGACCAGTTCAACGGCTTTGGCCGGCCCGATGCCATGGACCCTCATGAGCTCTGCCGGCGTGCGGGAACCCAGCATCCGCAATGACCGCCCGCCGGAAAGCAGATCACGCGCAAGGTCCACCGCCGAGGAGCTGCCCGTCCCGGTCCGAAGAAGCAGCGCCAGCAACTCGGTTTCGGTCAGTGCCGAAGGTCCCTTGCCGAGGAGTTTCTCACGGGGTCGGTCTCCGGAAGGCCATTCTTTAACGGAACCACGACGTTCAGGAATATCGGATGCTTTGCGGGGAGGTATGCCTGGCGGCCCATGACTGGGCCGTCGGGATTCATTCAACCCTGACTTCATCAATGCGGATAATATTGTGTCCGTCAAACTGGAGAATAGACAACGCGTTGTTGACGCGCCCGGAGGTGAGTCCGATGACCGAATGCAGGCCGACATAGTTGTGGATCCCGGACAAGGCGCGCGCCAGCGCCTGGCGCGTCGTCGCCCCGTCCCGCATTGCGCCGAGCACCATTGCCGCCGCATCATACCCGAACAATGAATTTTTCGTCGGCCGGCGGTGAAAATGTGCTCTGTAACCGGCGGCCCAGTCCCGGTACACCGCTGCAGTTGTATCCGTATACGATTCAGATTCAAAAACGGCACCCGTGCTGTACCGGCGATGCTCATCCAGATCGGGAAGACTGTACCATTCGCCTGATCCCAGGATTTGCGCCTGGATGTTGAAGTAGACGGTCTGTGCGGCCACCACGCCGATTTCCTCCGGGGAGCCGATCGGTGCATACAGCGCTTCGATGGTCTTGATGGGGTAGTCGAGGCTGTCCGCAAGGACTTCGTTGTACACAACGGAAATGCCGAGGGAATCCAGGCGTGCGGCGGCATCGGGGCCGACGAGCTTGGCGGCGTTCACCAATGCCCCCTTGTGCAGCAGTGAGTCCAGAGTCTTGACGGGGACGCCCAGAGCGACAAGTTTCATAAGTTCCCCGAGTTTCTTCTTCCCGCCGAAGGCGATGAACCCCTCACTGCCCACACGCAAGCCCGCGCGACGGATGCTTTTCAGCTGGACACTCAAGTCCGTCTTGCCCCGCTCGTACCACTCCGCCGCCACTATCGTCGCACCGAGATGATGCGCTTCCTCAACAAACCCTTCCGCCAGGAACTTGCCGTACGCATCCGAGGGCGCAAGCACCGCGAGGCGCTTGTAGCCCTTCTTTGTGACGGCGTAACGGGCCATCGCACGCCCGCGCATGTCATAGTCGGGGTTCGCCTGGAACACGAACGGTCCCGTGGCGGCAATACCGTTTGCATTGGCGGTCGGGGTAATGAGCGGAATAGATTCCTCCTGGGCTGCCCGCGCCGCAGGCACTGTGGTGCTCGAGAACATCGGTCCGATGATCCCGACGATCCGTATGTCCGATGCCATGGCGCGGACAGCGTTGGACGCACGGTCGGGATCCCGTTCGGTATCATCCGTGACGAGCGTGACCTTGATCCGGTTCTTCGGATCATTCGCAAAGAGTTGAACGGCATAGATGATGCCGTCGTTGACGTCCCCTGCGATCTCTTTCGCCGCTGACGGCGAAGCATTGCGCATCAACGGGAGGAGAACCCCCAGCTTCACGTCGCTCCGTTCGGTAATCTGCTCGAGCAACCGCATCACACGCGGCTGACTCTGCAGTTCGGGGAATGTTGAGAGCATGGTGTCGAGCGTGATCCGCGCAGCCCGTGTATCCTCCGCCCTCACATGTTTTTCCGCCACATTCACGAGCAGACGGATCCGGAAGTCCCGCGGCCCTCCCGCTGCGAGCTCGCGCTCGAGTTCACTGACAGTGAGGTATCGTGCGGCGATCGTGTCCACCATGGAGCCGAGGGATTCCCGCAACCGAGGAGGTTCCGGGCGCGGCAGGAGTTCCCACGCGCGGGAAAACTCCCGGAGGGACTCCTCCCGGCGACCGATTCTGAAGTACACCGATCCCAGTACATAGTGCGCATCGGCTGCGTAAGCGGATGACGGTGATGTCGTGAGCAACGCCCGGGCGGCTTTCACACTCTCCATGTTCTCGCCGAGCCAGAAGAGTGCTTTCGCCTGCATGATTTGCGCCGCGGTCACCCGCGGGCTCGCGGGATACGCGACGGGAAGCCGGGCAAACTGCTCCGCCGCTGCACGGTACTGGCCCTGATCGTACAATGCCACTGCATGCTGAAATAGCTCTTCCGGCCCGGCGCCGGAATCGGGCTGTTGGGCCGGAGCCAGAGTCCACGCGGCGAGGACACAGATCAACACCAGCGTTGCTGCACGTGCCGGCACTCCTCCGGGCCGGTGAGCCGCGCCCGGTTTCTGGCCCGGGGAAATGAAGTACGATCGACGCGCATGATTCATCATTCTGTCAGAAATCCTTACGGAGTGCAAGTATGCCCATGGTGTTGGCAAGCACGGCAACAGTCACAGCAATGGCGGCTATGACCATCACGGCGGTACGCAACAGGCCGCCCGCAACGGCCGCCGTCGCTCCGGAGAGGACCCGGGCTACAGGAATCACCAGGAGTGCAGCTATCAACATAATGTACGATAAACTCACGAGAAACGTGACCGATGCACCCTGCGATGCTGCCACCTTGACCGGATTTTCTTCACGCTGCGTCGCATAATACGCGCCGGCGCCAAGGTTGATGCTCACCAACCCGATCACGGCGAACACCGTAGCGCCCGCGCAAGCCCACATGACCTGGTCCGGCGCACGCGCCATGGGCAACGTGAACCACACCAGTATTTCCGCGGGCAGCAGCAGAAGGGGCACCCAGACAACAAACTTCATCCAGTAGAGACGGGAGAGGGAGATCGGCGACGTGCGCACGCACCAGAAGGCGTTCCCTTCCTGACTGACAGCCGGAAACACAAACCGCAGCGCGATGGACGCGACCAGAAATCCGTCAAATACTAGAATCGTCACCAGAGCGACCGCCCAGGGGAGCGTGTGCATCGGCGGGAGGATTGACATCGCCCCGATCACAGCGGTCAGGACCACGAGAACTCCCATCATGACGCCATGGATGCGCTGCACAGGATCGCGGAAGAACTGAAGCAGGTCCCGCTTGATGACCGCCTCTGCGTTCGGCCGGCGCGTCCACCGCCGGCTGAGATCCAGCCACTTAGTCGTCCGCCCGCGGTGCGCATGCTCCCTATGGCCGTGCAGTTCCCCCACCAGCAGCCAGGTGGTGTAGTACAGACGGGAGCCTGCATAGAGCACGATCACTGCAAGGAGGACGAGCATGCCCAGGAGTCCGGTAATCGACAGCAATGCTCCACCCTGATCGCCGGCGATGATACTGCGAAGGGCAGACGACGCCATTTCGTGCGGGAGCCAGAGTGCAGAAGGCCCGGCCAGCTCCCCGGCAGCCGGTGCTTCCCCCTGGCTGCTCGCGACCGCGAAACGGATGATACGCACCGGATCGGTGAGCCGGTACGACAGAAACAACACTGCAGCGTACAGAGGCAGAGCCACAGCCAGCATGCGGCGCACACCGATTTTCGAGGCAATGTAAATCACCACCATCAACATGAACACGCCGAGGATGCCGGCGATGCACACCAGAGGCATCATCACCGTAAACATCATCAACACGTATTGGTGCCAGGCAAGGTGGAACACCGCTCCATATCCGAGCACCCCGGACACCCCGATCAGGAGAAGCACGCCGGTGCTGGTGATCACGTTTTCTCCCATGCGAAGCGCGAAGAGGTTCCTGTGCGCAACGGGCAGCGCCTGAAGGAATTCCACCTCACGGGCTGTGAAGAGGGTTGCGTAGCTCAGAATCACGCTCATGAAGTTCGCCGAGACGAACAACGCGAACAGGATGACGGTCACGAGCCTGTGCAGGGGCTCCGGTCCCACTCCCAGTTGACTGACCAGAAACCATGTGAAGTTCCTCATCATCAGGAACATCCCGATCGCCATGCCGCCGAAAATAACAAGGGAAGAAAGGTTTCTGATCAGGCCGTGCGGCCGGAAGTCGGAAAGACTCTTGATGATCACGACCGCCTTGGCTCCCAGCACTGTCCGCAGATCATTCATGAGGGGCTCAGCGCGTGATATCAAGAAATGTCTTTTCGAGTGTACCGTGCTGCGCACCGCCGGCGACGAACTTGTCTTCGTAGACGATTTTACCCTGCTTGATGATGGCAATCCGCGTGCATAATTCCTCGACGACGCGGAGCAGGTGCGTGGACATGAAGATAGTCGTCCCGGACGCAGCTCGTTCCTTCAGGAACTCCCTGACAATCCACGAGCTGCGGGGATCCAGTCCGAGCAACGGTTCATCCAGGATCAGCACCGCGGGTTCATGCACCAGGGCCCCAGCCAGCGCCACACGCTGCCGCATGCCTTGAGAATACTCCTCGGCCGTCTTGTCGATAAACCCCTCCATCTCGAAGCAGCGGGAGTACTGTTCAATTCGTGAGTGGAGTTCCTCTGCGCGCACGCGGAACAATCCCCCGATGAAGTGCAAATACTCCCTTCCCGTCAGCTTATCATAGAGAAAGGGCTGATCAGGAAGATAGCCGAAGTTTCGCTTCGCGGAAACCGGATGGGCGTGCACGTCGAACCCGCTCACGGCACAACTCCCCGACGTCGGTCTGTACAATCCCGTGAGCGTTTTGATGGTTGTAGTCTTCCCCGCCCCGTTCGGTCCGAGGAAACCGAAGAACTGCCCGCTTTCGACGGTGAGCGAGATGTCATCGACCGCGGTGCTGGCACCGAATTTCTTGGTAAGATTTCGTATTTCGATCACGCTGGATTCCCGTACGGTGTAATATACTACTTTCTGTGTGCGGATTTTCCGACGCCGCCCAGCAATTCTTTCTGCTGGGCGCGAAGTATAGCGATCCCGTCGTCAAGGAGCGTAAGTGCTTCCGTCCGCCGGGTCCCGGCCCCTGCCCGCTTGATCATCCGCTGCCGCAGCACATGGTCGTACAGCGTCAGTGCAACCATCGCTTCCGCCACCGGCACGAGACGCGGGCAGATGCACGGGTCATGCCGTCCCCCGACGACCAGCCGGGCAGTGCGCCCGTCGACCGTTGCGCTCTCCTGCTCTTTATGAATCGACGACGTGGGCTTCACGGCAATCCGGACCACAATATCTTCTCCGTTGGATATTCCTCCCGCTATCCCCCCGGCGTTGTTCGTCCGCGTGCGGAACCGGACGGTCTCCCGATCAAAGTAGATCGGGTCATTGTTCTGGCTCCCTCGCAGTCTGGCCGCGGCAAAGCCGTTGCCGACTTCAAAGCCACGCACGGCTCCTATCGACATCAACGCTTTTGCGAGGTCTGCCTCGAGTTTGTCAAATACCGGATCCCCCAGACCGACAGGCGGATTGCGCACGGTAACTTCGACAACCCCGCCGACCGAGTCTCCTTCCTTCTTTGCGCGCAACACGGCACGCTCCATCCTGACCGCGGCTTTGGGATCGGCACAACGGAGGGGATTCTGTTCGATGGCGTCGATCCGGAATGATTTCGCACGGATGCCGGCAACCTCCGTCGTGTAACCATAGATGGCAGTGCCCAGCCGGGTAAGCTCTTGCTTCGCCAGCGCTCCCGCCGCGACACGGCCGGCGGTCTCACGACCCGATGAACGCCCTCCACCACGGTAATCCACGACACCGAACTTTGCCAGATAGGTGTACCCTGCATGTCCCGGGCGGAAGATCTTGTTCAGATGCGCATATGCTGCGGGGCGCTGATCCGTGTTCCGGATAATCATGCAGAGTGGAGTGCCCGTGGTCTTCCCTTCAAAAACGCCGCTCAGGATTTCCACACGGTCCGCCTCTTTCCTGGTAGAGGTCATCCTGCTCTGCCCCGGGCGCCGTCGATCGAGCTCGCGCTGTATCACCGCAGCGTCGAACTTCATTCCCGGCCTCACGCCATCGATGACAACACCGAGGGCGGGTCCGTGACTTTCACCAAACGTGGTGATGCGAAAGTGTTTGCCGAACCGATTCCCTGCCATACGCTATCTCCCTCCTGCCAGTCGATCCAACTCCTCCCAGAACCGCGGGAACGATTTGTCCACGCAGTCAGGCCCGAGCACGCTGACCCCCGGTACCCGTACACCGATGAGTGCGAAACTCATTGCGAGACGGTGGTCATCGTGCGCGTCCACGGCGGCTCCGTGTAACGGAACGGGCGTCACAATCAACCCGTCGTCAAGCACGGCGATGTCGGCGCCGAGCCGGCGCAACTCAGCGGCCAGTGTGCCCAGCCGGTCTGACTCCTTGTACCGGAGGTGCGCCACATTCGTGATCCTCGTCGGCTCGAGCGCAAACAGGGCCACGGCGACCAGCGTCGGCACGGCATCGGGTGCCCGGTTCATGTCGACCGTAACGCCATGAAGATCACCCGGACACGATACAGCCACACCATCAGTCATCCACTCAACCACACATCCCATCGCGCCGAGCACATCCAGGAGACATGCTTCACTCTGCAGCGACTCCCGTTGCATTCCCCGCACAGACACGCGACCCCCCGTCACCGCAGCGGCGCCAAAAGCATACGTCGCACTCGATGCATCCGGTTCCACAATATACTGTGCGGGGCGATATGACAGGCCGGGAGGAACCCGGTAGACCGGACCCGGCTCTTCAAGCACACCTACGCCGAATTTCTTCATGACATCCATCGTCATCGCGAGATAGGGTGCTGAAGCAAGCGGACCAGTGAGATGCACGCTGATGCCCTCTGCGGTACCCGGAGTTGCCAGCAGCAATGAAGAGATGAACTGCGAACTCTTCTCTCCGCTGATCGACACGGCACCACCCCGGAAGGCCCCGCCGTGAATCACGTAACGTCCCAGCCCATCCGGATGCTCGAACGGAATCCCGAGTTCATCGAAGGCCTTGAGCAGGTCCGCAATCGGCCGTTGTCCCATCCGCGCCGAGGCTTCAAACACCGTTCTCCCCTCGGCACGTGCAGCGACGGAAAGGAGGAACCGCAGAGTCGTTCCCGCATTTCCCACCGGGATGGGATACCGCGGTGCATGGAGCCTCCCGCCCGTGCCTTCAACCGCGAGCTGACCGGCATTCAGCCTTACCAGAACTCCCAACAGGTTCAGACCGTTGATCATCTTCGCCGTGTCGGTACTGTCGGACGCGTTGCGGATAAGCGACTCTCCTTTTGCCAGGGCCGAGCACACCAGGGCCCGGTTTGTAAGACTCTTCGACCCCGGCACAGACATTGTGCCGTGAAGAGGCCCTGTGGGATGAAGGACGCGCGAAGGAGGCATGGATTAGTGGGATTTGGTGTTCAGGGTCCGATGTCTGAGGTGTAGGGCCGGGACTCCGGAATCGGATCCCGTGTTGCAGCAATGAAAAGCCGTTTGACATCCGCCGTCAAGGGTCTTCGCCCCGTGAAGAGCCTGATCTGCTCAACCGCCTGACGGGCGAACATCTCCACTCCGGTCACCGTCATGATCCCTTGCTGTTCCGCTTTCGCCAGGAATTTCGTCATCGCCGGATTGTAGATCGCGTCGAATGCAAGGCGGACGGTGTCAGGAATCGACGTCACGGGCGATGCATCGATGTCCGGCCACATGCCCGCCGAAGTTGCGTTCACAAGAATTTCGGGATTGAATAACGGTATCTCCTCGATCGTTGTCCACTCCGCGCCGAGAGCGCGGGCCACACGTCTGGCACGTGCATCCGTGCGGTTGGCGATGCACACCATGGCACCGCGGCGGATGGCCTCTCCTGCAATTGCCCGTGCGGCGCCACCCGCTCCGATGACGAGACAACGCCTCCCGGCGACACGGAGCTTGCGCTCGATGGCATCCAGGGCACCGCACGCGTCGGTGTTCGCCCCGTAGTAGCCCGGGCCACGGCGTACCACGGTATTCACGGCACCCAGCCGGCGCGCGTTTGCATCGACCCGAGACAGAAGCTTCAACATCGCCTGCTTGTGGGGAACAGTCACACTGCAACCTTGCAGCACCCCATCAAACGATTCCATGAACCGCGGAAGGTTGTCCACCCTGAACCGGCAGTAGATGGCATCTCTGCCGAGCCGGCGGTAGAGGGTGTTGTGAATGTATGGCCCCTTACTCTGTCCCACCGGGTTGCCGACAAGGCCGAAGACTCTTGTCCGGGGGGTTCGTTCGTGAGCGCGAAAGACACTCCTCAGGGTGGAAGCCGGGAGCTGTCCGGGGGCTGATTGCCGGCCAACTTCCGGGCTGGCAAACGTCGCCCACCCGCCGAAGACCTTGTACAGAACGCGGCTCGCCTCTCCCGCTTCACCCATGGCAATGGCAAGCGCCCGCTGCCTGTCTCTCCGTGCAAGAGTGAGGAATTCCATGGCAGCGCGGATCTGCCAGGCGTCTTCCGCTGCGTAAGCAAATTTCAGAATCTCTGCGCCGGAGTTCTTCATCGATCCATACAGCACATCGACGCGCCGGGGATAGCCGGTGAGCACGTGGTGGGAGACAATCCACTGCAGCCGCCCGGCACGCGAACGGAGCTGTCGCCGGCCCGGGGTCCAGGCATCCAGCTCAAGATCCACGTACCTCGCCCCCGCATCGATCGCCTGCTGGAGCAATTCAAAGCGTTCGCTTTCCGGTCCTTCGAAACTGCCCCCTTCTCGCACCGGCCGGCAGGTTGCAATCACCGGCTTCCTGGTTGCTCTGAGTGCCCCGCGCACGTCGGCACCGGCAAGAAGATCAAGGCGGAGCTCAAAAAGATCCGCGTAGCGCGCCGAAGAGGCGATCTGGTTGAACGCCTCCGGCATCGATGGACCGGTGATAGAGACGATGATCATCTCACGAGCGCCTGGATCATTGGGGCGGGGAGGCGGACACCGATAAGTGACACGCCGATTCTCCGGAGAAGCACGAACGAGGGCCCGGCGCCGGTGTTCTTCTTGTCGACAGAAAGGGCATGGAGGAACTTTCCAATTGCAATTCCCGGCGGCACTTGTGTCGGAAGGTGGCATTTCCCGAGCAATCGTGCCAGGCGCAGGCAGTCGTCAACATCCAGAAGACCGGCGGTGACCGCAAGCCGGGATTCCGCCACGAGTCCCACCGCCACCGCCTCGCCATGTCGCATTTCGAAGTCTGTCGCCGCCTCCAGCGCATGTCCGATGGTGTGGCCCAGGTTGAGCGACGTGCGCAGGCCTGACTCGCGCTCATCTTGTTCGACGACTGCGGCCTTCAATGCCACAGCACGGTGGATCATCCGCGCGAGCAGACGGCCGGCGGTCCGGGTCATGCGCGGGATGTATCGTTCCAGCAGACGGAAGAAGTCGGCATCCAGCGCTGCTGCGATCTTGACGACTTCGGCGAGACCGTTCCGGAATTCTTCCTGCGGGAGCGTCCGGAGGACCAGAGGGTCGATCAATACGAATGACGGTTGATGGAACGCGCCAATCAGATTTTTCCCGGCATGATGATTGATACCTACTTTGCCTCCAACGCTGCTGTCCACCTGCGCGAGAAGTGTTGTGGGCACCTGGATGAACTCCACTCCGCGCAGAACAGACGCTGCCGCAAATCCCGCAAGATCGCCCACAACGCCTCCGCCCAGGGCTACGACGAGACTGTTACGCTTGATCCCGGACTCGAGCATCGCTCCGACCAGAGCGTAGTAGATATCAATGGACTTTGATTCCTCCCCGGGGGGCACCTCAAAAAGCACATTGTCGATCCCCGCATCGTCAAGTGCATGCCGGAAGGCTGTTGCGTACAACCGCGAGACGTTTGTGTCGGTAACCACACACACAGGCCTGCCCGACCACTTTTTCCGGATGAGCAACGGCAGGGTCCTGAGACCGCCCGGCGCAATCAGAATGTCGTACGAGCGCTCTGATCCCCGCCGTAATCGCACTGTGATCTGGTTTTTCATACTAAAAAGAGTACGGGAACCCTCAGAGAAAGTCAAGAGAAAGAACGATGGAGAGCCGGAGACGGACGCGGTCACACGGGAATCCGGGGTGCAGGCGGCGTTCGTTGGAAGTCAGCGGCGACTTTCGTAGATTGACATGATGCGCGCCGTTACGCGCCTGGATGCCACATTCACAGCCAAGCCAGCAACCCTGGAAAAACACTACGTCCGATCGCTCTTTGATTCGATTGCGTACCGGTACGATCTCCTGAATCATCTGCTCAGCGGAGGAATTGACGTATACTGGCGGCGCAGGGCCGTTGAGTCTCTGCGGGAAATCGCACCGCAGCGGATCGTCGATGTGGCCACGGGCACCGCGGATTTTGCCATCGCCACCCTTCGCCTCCATCCCCGCGAAGTGATCGGCATCGATATCGCAGAACAGATGCTGACAATCGGCCGGGAGAAAATCGCACGCAAGGGCCTCCAATCTCTTGTCACACTGTACACCGGAGAAGCCGAACAGCTGGATCTGCCTGACGGCAGTATGGACGCCTCGATCGTCGCGTTCGGTGCCAGAAACTTCGAACATCTTGAGAAGGGTTTGGGAGAAATGCGCAGGGTTCTCCGGCCGGGCGGACGGATCGTCGTTCTGGAGTTTTCCCGGCCCCGGCGATTTCCTTTCAGGCAGATCTACTTATTCTATTTCCAGAGAATCCTCCCTCTTGTGGGAAGGGTTATTTCCAGGAGCAAGGATGCCTACACGTATCTTCCCGATACGGTGATGCGGTTCCCGGAGGGAGAGGCTTTTGTGGACATCCTGCGCACAGTGGGATTCCGGAACATACAGCAAGAGCGACTCACCTTCGGCATTGCGACAATCTACACGGGAGACAAATGACCACCTCGGAGAGAATCATTCGCGTCGGCCACAGTCCGGATCCCGATGATGCATTTATGTTCTACGGCCTCGCAAGCGGCAAAGTGAAACTCGAAGGAATCGTCGTCGAACACATGCTCGAAGACATCCAGTCGTTGAATGTGCGCGCCCTCCGCGGGGAACTGCCGGTCACCGCCATTTCCGCGCACACGTTCGCCTATGTCGCCAGCACGTACTGGATCATGCGCACCGGCGCCAGCATGGGTGAGGGATATGGCCCGGTGATCATCTCCCGGAAACACACGTCGCTGGAAGACCTCCGCGGAAAGACCGTCGGCACACCGGGACCGCTGACCACGGCGACATTGTTGTTCAAGACATTCACGACCGGCATTAAAAACGTGGATATGCCCTTCGACGCGATTATGGACGCTGTGGACAACGGAACCGTTGACGCGGGCCTCCTGATTCACGAAGGCCAGATTACCTACGCCTCACTCGGCTACAACAAGATTCTGGATTTTGGTGAGTTCTGGGAGAAAGAGACGGGCGGCCTGCCGTTGCCGCTGGGGCTGGATGTGGTGCGCAAGGATCTGGGCATTGACCTCGCCCGGCGCCTGTCGCTCGGACTGAAGGAGAGCATTGCCTACGGCTACAGTCACCAGGACGAATCCATTCCTTACGCCATGCGGTGGGGACGCGGCATCAACCGGGAACTGGGCGCCAAATTTGTGAAGATGTACGTCAGCCAGCTCACGATTGACATGGGAGAAAACGGTCGAAGGGGACTGGAGGAGTTGTTTGCCCGGGCACATGCAAAGGGATTGATACCGCCGGTGCCGGAGATCAAACTGGTGTGATACACAGGGGTCAGATCCCCTTATGCCTCCACGGGGGCTTTGTGCACTGCGAGTATTTCGTAGAGCGTCGTCCGCTGCGCGGCGTCAAACCCCGATTCATGGATGAGACGGATGCATTCCTCCGTGTTCGTGGTATTCACAAAGTTGGCCGCGGCGTGCACATTCTCTTCCTGGAGCGTCCCTCCAAAATCATCAGCCCCGAAATGCAGTGCAATCTGTCCCACCTTCTTTCCTTCCGAAAACCATGACGCCTGGATGTGGGGGAAGTTGTCAAGGTAGATGCGTGAAAGCGCGATCATCCGGAGGTACCGCGTCGACGTGGCGTACCTCGGGATGATCTTTTCCAGCGGCGTATTCCCCGGCTTGAAGCTCCAGGGGATGAACGCCGTGAAGCCACCGGATTCATCCTGAAGATCCCTGATCACCTCGAGATGCTCGATGATATCTTCGTCTGTTTCAAGATGTCCGTACATCATGGTCGCCGTGGTCTTGAATCCGATCGTGTGCGCCAGGCGCATCACGTGCAACCAGTCGGCGCTGGTTCCCTTCTTGCTGCTGATCTTCTTTTTCACCCGGTCCGACAGAATCTCCGCACCACCGCCGGGAATCGTACGCATGCCTGCTTCCCACAGGCGCTGAAGCACACCGTGCACAGGAAGCCCCGACACTTCAGCCATCATGAGAATCTCGGAAGTCGAAAAGAAATGCGGTTGCACACCGGGCACTTCCTTCACCGTCCGCTTCACCAATTCCAGATAGTACTCAAAGGGAAGTTGCGGATTCACGCCGCCCTGCAACAGCACCGTTGTCACGCCCCGCGAGGCGGCGTCTTTGAAATTGGCGATCATCTGATCGACACTGTGTGTGTACTCCCCTTCGTCCCCGGGATGCCTGTAGAAGGCACAGAAGATGCAATCAATAGTGCAGATATTCGAGTAGTTCGGGTTCGTATCGATCACGAATGTCACGCGGGGTTCCGGATTCCGGAGGAAGCGGGCTTCATTCGCCAGCTCGGCCAGGTCCAGCAACTCCGCATCACACAACAGCCAGAGTCCTTCCTTCCGGCTGATGCGGCGGCCCTCGCGTACTTTCGTATGAATGGATGGAAGCATGGAGACGACAGTCCGGGGTCTAGGATTCGGGGTTCAGAGTCCGGGCGTTCGGGCTCAGTGCATCCGTGTTGCGCAGCCTGACGAGCTCGACGTGCTGGAATTCCCGGAAGAGGCGGATCGCCTGCCACTCACGCTCTCCCAGCCGGTAGTTGAGTCCCGCGAGATATTCGTGCGTTTCGGCATCCGTGAGTCCGATCCGCCGCCCATACGCCCCGGCAATCGCGACGAAATCCCTTTCACCTGCATCCAGCGCCGCTTCGACCGCGGCTTTCAGCGTCGTCTTGCGATCGGCTGAGAGTCCGCGCTGCATTGCCCATACGGCGAACACAAACGGGAGCTTCTGCCAGTTGTACCATTCGGCTGCGAGATCAAAAACCAGTTCGTATCCCCGCAGGCCGTACTTGTTTCGCACGATGGCCTCATCACCGATGAGCAGAACGGCGTCGTAGCCGCGGAGATCATTGACCCCGCCGTGCATCCTCTCGAACGTCGCGTGCACACCGTACCGCTTCTCCAGGAGAGTGCGCAGCAACTGCACGGAGGTTGCGGTGTCGTTAACGATCCCGATCCGCTTCCCTTCGAGATCACGCCACCCCTCGTTGGAAAAGAGCATGACGCTTTTTACCTGATCACGCGATGCGACGCAGAAACCGATCGGTTCAAGGCGATCTTCCTGGGAAAGATAATCCATAAGAGAGAAGAGCCCGGCATCCATCATGCCCTTTGCGCTCAGCATTCCCATCCGGCGCGGAACCACATGGAGGAACTTTGTGTCCGGAATGGTGAGGTGGGCGTAGAACGGGATCGAATTGAGATAGGGGATCTTGCCCACAACATGCTCGGCATAGAGCGTCAACGGATTATAATAGACATCCCTCTCGACAGGAACTTTGCCGGCTTCGCGGATGATGCGGATGATCTGGTCCTTTTTCAACGCCATGGGGCTCACGGCGCCGGCATCGTGCGCGATTTTCTCCCCACCGACGGTGCCATCCATATCGTCCGCACCGAAATTCAGCGCAACGGAGGCCACTTCCTCCGTGAGCATGACCCAGTACGCCTTGATATGGGGGATATTGTCGAGCATCAGGCGCGATACGGCAATGGTGCGGAGGTCGTCGACAGCCGACGTGAACCTGTGCCGCGGTTTGATGCCCGTTTCGCCCGGCTGGAACGCCAGTGGAATGAACGTAAGAAAACCGCCGGTATCATCCTGGGCCTCACGGAGTCTCATCATGTGCACCAGCCGCTCTTCGATCGTCTCGATATGGCCGTACAACATGGTGCTGTTCGTGGGAATCCCCAGCCGGTGCGCCGTCTTGTGAATGGCCAGCCACGCATCCGCCCCGATCTTTTGTGGGAACAGTTCCCTGCGCACACGCTCGGAAAACACCTCGGCTCCGCCCCCGGGCATCGTCCGCATCCCCGCAGCGTTCAACTGCCGAAGGATGTCCTCGATCGGCATCCTGAACTTTCTGCTGAAGAAGTCGATCTCCACCGCCGTAAACGCCTTGACGTCGGCATCGGGAAGGTGACGGTGAATGGTCTCAACGATGTCCAGATACCGCTCCCAGGGCCAATCCGCGGGCATCCCTCCCGTAATGTGGACTTCCTTGATATCCGGCGACAGGCGTGCGAGAATCTCCGCGGACGTCATTTCATATGCGCGGGCATCGCCCTTCTTCGCCGCAAAATCGCAGAATTTACACGACAGGACACAGACGTTCGTGTGTTCAATTTTCTGGTTGAGCACGAAGTAGACCGCATCGCCGCTTCTGGACTTCTGCACCGCATGCGCCATCTTGCCGAGCGAGATGATGTCGGGCGTGCGGTACAGCACCAATCCATCCTCCGGCGACAGCCGTGTCCCACGCTGTATCTTCTCCCAGATGGGGAGCAGTGTACTATCTCGGAATGCAATCGTCATAGCTCGGTCTGCCTGATGGAACATCGGAAACGGAACGTTAGTGCCAGATCTTCCCCCACAGCGAGTCAACCCGGTGCAAAACTTCTTCGGTCATCTCCAGCCGTTTGGGGTATCCCGGTTTCCAGGTCGCGTCGATCCCCAGTACTCCCCTATAGACGGGCGAGATGCCCAACAATTCCTGGTGTGTGAAGAGTACGTCACGTTCAGCGTCAAAACGGGTAAACAACCCCCAGAGAGAGTTTTCCCGGTCGTAGATGTCCACGTCCTCGCTGACTGCGGCCACGATGGCGATGTGGGCGAGCGCCGGATGGGCAACGAGCACACGGACAACATCCCTCCCCTGCCCGCGCACCTTCACCAGCAACAGCGCCTCATCAACGAGGTTGACATCGGCGATCGCCGGGTGTGCGGCCCGTGCCGCATCAACTGCCGGAGGGCCGGAGAGTGGTTTCCACCGGGCCATCGGCGGGCGCGGCGACAGCTTCCGTGTGGCATCGAGAATCATCTTGCTCCCGAGATTCATCGTTGCGCTGGTGAAGTCAAGGGTATCGAGCGGCACACGGGGTATCATCAGAAAATCGAAATGCGGATCGAAATGATCGCGCACTTCCTTCAGCACTTCGCTGAAATCGCGGACGTTCACCCCTGCACTTACCAGCACCATGCACTTTGTCAGGGAAAGCTGTGCCATTCCCAGAAGCCCGAGTGCGGTCTTCATGGCTTCCTTGCCGTACCGTTGATCCACGGACACGACGAGAAGATTGTGGAATCCCGCCTCGTAATACGCCCAGAGGGAGGAGAGCTCCGCATGCAGCACCCGGGCAAGCGGACCGAGTATCAACTGGGTGGCGTCCCCGAGAAACTTGTCCTCCATCGGCGGAATGCCCACCACCGTCGCCGGATAGACGGGATTCCGTTTCCGGGTGACCGCTGATACATGAAAGACCGGGAATTCGGCAGCATGGGAGTAATGCCCGAAGTGGTCACCAAACGGGCCCTCCATGCGCCGTTCTCCCGGGCGGACCACGCCCTCGAGTATGAATTCGGCATGTGCGGGAACATCGATGCTGATCGAGCGCCCCCGTGTGAATTCCGTCCGTCGCCCGCGCAGGAATCCGGCAAACATCGCCTCGTCGATATTCTCCGGCAGGGGCGCCACAGTGGCCAGCAAAAACGCAGGATCGGTACCCAGGGCCACAGCCAGCTCCAGCGGTTTTCCCATCTTTTCCGCCTGTACAAAATGGAACCCGCCGCCCTTCTGAATCTGCCAGTGCATGCCGGTGGTTGCCTTATCAAAGACGTGCATGCGGTACATACCAACGTTGCGTTTGCCCGTCCGCGGATCATAGGTGACAACCTGCGGCAATGTCACGAACCGCCCGCCGTCTTCGGGCCAGCAGGTCAGCACGGGTAGCAGGTCAAGATCGGGTGATTCAACCACCTGCTGGGCAAGCCCGGCCCGGATGCGCCGGACCGGCGCGGCGAGGAACCGCCGCGCAAAGCGCCGGTGCGCCACAAGCGTCCCGGGTTTCGGGGGAAGCATCTCCTCAATGAAACGGATCAACTCCAGTCCGAGCTGTTCGGGATGCTTCTGCAAAGCAAGTTCGCACCGATGTTCGCTTGCGAGCGTGTTAATAAGGACGGGATAGGGCGAACCTTTCACCCGCTCGAACAGCAACGCGGGCCTGCGTTCTTTGATCGCACGCTGCGCGATCGCCGTCATCTCAAGGACCGGATCGACTTCGAACGCCACGCGTTGCAGTTCGCCTACACTCTCCAGGTACCCGGCAAAATCCCCTATGGTTTCGAATGCCGCGGGTTTCACTCAAACTCCTTCGCACGCCAGCCGGGGGATGTGTGCACACCAATCTGATCGAGCACTTTGTTCGTGAACGCGCCGACATAGTCGTCCACGGATTTCGGGAGGTGATACATCGGGGGAGAAATCGGCATGATGACCGCACCATAGCCGGAAAGCCGCGCACACTGCTCCAGTGCAAGCGTCGACATCGGCGTCTCGCGGACGCAGACGACGAGTGTGATCCTTTCTTTCAGACACACCTGCGCGGTGCGTGTGATCAGTGTATCGCCCAAGCCGGAAGCGATTTTTCCGATCGTCGATGTGGACGCGGGAATGATCACGAATGCATCAAACGGATTCGACCCGGAAGCGGGAGGGGCGGTCAGGTCATCATCGGCGAAGGAACGGCGGATGTAGGGCGCCAGATCTTTCTCCCCCATCTGCAGTTCATCGCGCAACAGGACTTTCCCCCATTTCGACACGATGAGGAATTTGTCACCGGTGCACTTCCTGAGAAAATCCAGTGCGTACACCGCACCGGAGGAGCCTGTGATCCCGACGATGCATTTCATAGCCAGACCCCCACACCAACCATTGCCAGCACGGAAAGACCCGCCACCGCATTGATCTTGAAGAACGCCAGCTCCACATCGTCCGCTTTCTTCTGTTCGATGTACAGCAGGAAGCCCGTCAGGAGCAGGAGCGGAAGCGCCAGCAGGGAAAGCACCGACTGGAAGAAGAGCATCACGAGAACAACAAATGCCGCGAGGTGCAGGTACGCGGAATACCGGAGTGCCCGCTTCCGGCCGAAGCGCGAGGGGAAGGAATAGAGCGACTCCTTGCGGTCGAACTCTTCGTCGAGGGTGGAATAGATGATGTCGAAACCCGCCACCCAGAGGAGCGTGAATAACGAGAGGAGCGCGGGAGCAAGCAGTCGGTCGAACGACGGCGACAACGCGAACCAGCCGCCCAGGGGCCCCATCGCCAGACCCATCCCGACGCCGAAGTGGGCGAGCGGTGTGTAGCGCTTCATTGTGGGATAGACGACGAAGACAGCGAGCGGAATCGGGGACATCATCAGGCAGAACGGATCGATGAGGTAGGCGGCACCGAAATAGAGGGTGGCTCCTGCCGCCAGCACGCCGACGGCTTCCTGCAGCATCATCCGGCCGCTCGGGAGGTCGCGTGCAGCTGTCCGCGGGTTGCGCGCATCGATGTGCCGGTCAATGATCCGGTTCAAAGCAAACGCCACCGTACGTGCGCCGGTTGCCGCGGCGAGCACCAGCACGACGATCCCGATGCCGGGGATCTCTCCGGACGACGCGAGAAGCATGCCGGAGAATATCAACGGAAGAGAAAAAAGGGTGTGTTCAATCTTGACAAACGAGAAGTACTTACGCACGACTACTCCCACTCGATCGTCGCTGGTGGTTTGGAGCTGATGTCGTAGACAACCCGGTTGATGCCCCGCACCTCATTCGTGATGCGCGAAGAAATCGCCGCAAGAACATCGTGCGGGAGGCGCGACCAATCCGCCGTCATGCCATCCACGCTGCTCACCGCACGGATGGCGACGGCGTTCTCGTACGTGCGACCGTCACCCATGACGCCCACGGATTTCACCGGGAGGAGAACCACGAATCCCTGCCAGATAGTCCGGTACAGGCCCGCCTTCTTGACTTCCTCGATGAAAATGGCCTCCGCTGCGCGCAGGAGCTCGAGCCGTTCACGCGTGACGCTCCCCAGAATGCGTACCGCAAGTCCCGGCCCGGGGAAGGGATGCCGCCAGATCAATTCCTCCGGCAAACCCAATGCCGTGCCGACCTCCCGCACTTCGTCTTTGAACAGTTCGCGGAAGGGCTCGACCAGCTTCATCCGCATCCGCCTGGGAAGCCCGCCGACATTGTGATGCGACTTGATCGTGACGGATGGTCCGCGGAAGGACGTGGATTCAATCACATCGGGATACAGGGTTCCCTGCGCGAGAAACTGCACGTTGCCGATGCTCCGCGCCTTCTGCTCGAAGACGTCGATGAAGAGTTTGCCGATGATCTTGCGCTTCCGTTCGGGACTCGTCACACCGCGGAGGCCCGTAAGAAAGCGCTTCGTGGCATCAACGTAGTCAAGACGCATCCGGAACGTGTCGCGAAATGTCGCAACCACCGCTTCCGATTCCCCCTGCCGCATCAACCCGTTGTTGATGTGGATGCAGAAGAGCTGGTCACCAACCGCTTTGTGCAACAGCACCGCTGCAACGGAAGAATCCACTCCACCGCTCAAGGCACAGATGACTTTCCCTTTCCCGACCGTCGCACGGATATCCTCAATCGCAGAGTTGATGAACGAAGCGGAGCTCCAACCGCCGCGACAACCGCAAATGCGATAGAGGAAGTTCTTCAGCACATCCCTGCCCCCCGGCGTATGGACAACTTCGGGGTGAAACTGGACGCCATAAATCTTCTTTGCAGCATTCCTGATTGCGCAGATCGGCGCGTTGACGGTGTGCCCGATAGCTTCGAACCCCGCGGGCATGGATATCAGATGGTCCCCGTGACTCATCCATACCGGCATGCCCCGGCGGTCCTCCTGAGAGAACCCCGAGAAGAGATCGGAAGAATCGTCGATTACGAACCTCGCCTGGCCGTATTCACGCCGCGCGGCCTTGTCCACCGCACCACCCAGCTGACGGCCCATGAGCTGCAGGCCGTAACAGATACCGAGAATCGGTATCCCCATCTCGAAAAGCCCGGGCGAAGATATCGGGGCACCCTTTTCATAGGTGCTATGCGGGCTTCCGGAAAGAATGATGCCTTTGGGCCGAAGCTGCTTGATCCTTTCCGGTGGTGTATTGAAAGGGTGCAGTTCGGAGTAGACGCCGAGCTCCCTGACGCGACGGGCGATCAATTGCGAATACTGGGAGCCGTAATCAAGGATGAGTACAAGCTCTGGGTGGGTCATGCAAAAATATAACGATTTTGGCAGTGGAGAACAACGTGCGGAATATGGGGTCAGACCCCCGACAGTAGGAGTCTGACCCCTTTCCTTCTACTTCTCCTCTTTCCTTCTACTTCTTCCGCCGGCGGCGTGCAAGATGCCTGGCCATGAAGCCGTCAAGAATCTGGGCCAGATCCGGCTTCGTGGTTTCCTGAAGTGCATACGTCACCCGGACGGAGGGCTTCCGGATCGCAATGACCCGGCGCAGATCAATCGGGGTCCCGATGATTACTGCATCACACGGAACTTGCTCGATGGTGGCCTCAAGATCGTTCATCTGCTCCTTGCCGTACCCCATGGCGGGCAACAGCGCTCCCGTCGACGGGTACTTCTTGAAAGTGTCGGCAATGGAACGAACGGCGTACGGCCGGGGATCAATGATCTCGGATGCCCCGAACTGTCGCGCGGCAAGCACTCCCGCGCCGTATTTCATGTCTCCGTGGGTCAGCGTCGGACCGTCTTCAATGACAAGCACGCGTTTTCCCGTAATGACCGAAGGGTCATCTACGGTGATCGGCGAGGCGGCACGGACAATTGTGGCCGACGGATTCATCGCAGATGCATGCGCGACGACCGTCTCAATTCCTTCTTTGGTGGCTGAATCCACCTTGTTCACCACGATGACATCGGCCAGCCGTACGTTGGTCGCGCCGGGATAGTAGCTGATTTCGTGCCCCGGACGGTGGGGGTCCACTACCGTAATCGTCAGGTCCGGTTTGTAGAACGAGGTATCGTTGTTGCCGCCGTCCCACACGATGACATCCGCCTCTTTTTCTGCCTGCCGCAGAATCGCTTCATAATCCACACCCGCGTAAATGATTGTCCCTTCGACAATGTGCGGCTCGTATTCTTCCATCTCCTCCACCGTGCACTGGTGGGTACGCAGGTCCTCGATGGAGGCATACCGTTGGACTTTTTGTTTCACGAGATCCCCGTAGGGCATGGGATGACGCACGGCAACAACGCACTTGCCCTTGCTCCGCAGGTGGCTGCAGACACGGCGTGATGTTTGACTCTTGCCCGAACCTGTGCGGACGGCCACCACGGCGATCACCGGCACGCGGGACGGAATCATCGTCCGGTCCGCACCCAGGAGCGTGAAGTCGGCGCCACAGGCATTCACCAGCGTCGCCTTCCCCATGACATACTGGAAGGAGACATCCGAATACGAGAACACCACCTGCTCGACTTTCCACTTTTTGATCAGCGCCGGGAGGTCGGACTCCGGGTGGATGGGGATTCCCCTGGGATAGAGAGGGCCGGCCAGCTTGGCCGGGTACTTCCGGCCGGCGATATTTGGAATCTGGGTTGCAGTGAAGGCGACGACGTCAACACTCCGGTTCTTGCGATACAGCGTATTGAAGTTGTGAAAATCCCGCCCCGCTGCGCCCATGATGAGAATACGTGTTCTTGGCATGTGGAGACTCCGCTTGGAATAGTGCTTCGAGTTACGATGTTCGGTTATAACGGCCCGGGAATCAGGTCAGCACGTCCCCCCGCACAATGTGCGTACCACCGTGACCATGGATCGCGTCAATAAGATGTTCGTGATTGGTGATGATTGCCTCGCTGCCCCCCCGTTCGACAAAGACCATCGCCGCATGGATTTTCGGACCCATGCTTCCCGGAGGGAACTGTCCCGCGTTCATATGCGTCGCGCATTCCGCGAGCGTGAGACGGTCGACCGCACGCTGGGAAGGTTTCTTGAAATCCAGACAGACCCTTTCCACTTCCGTCGCGATCGCCAGAACATCGGCTCCCAGTTGCCACGCCAGGATGGCCGACGTATGATCTTTGTCGATCACCGCCTCAACTCCTTTTGAAAGATCATGATCGTTAAACACCGGGATGCCGCCACCGCCGCCGGCGATAACAACGAATCCGCGGTCCACACACGCCCGGATGGCGTCCAGCTCAATAATCTCCTTCGGCTCCGGGGAAGACACGACCCGGCGATAGCCCCGTGATGAATCTTCGACGATCGCCCAGTCGAACAGGTCGCGGTACCGTTCCGCCACCTCTTTTGTATAGAATGGCCCGATGGGTTTTGTGGGGCTCGTGAATGCGCGGTCCTTGCTGTCGACCAGCACCTGGGTCACCAGCGACACGACGGGCACACGGAGTCCCTCCTGCTGCATGGCCTGCCACATAGCATACTGCAGCACATAGCCGATTTCTCCCTGTGTCGCCGCGACACAGCAATCCAGAGGAAGCCGGTAGGCATGGGCTGCGGCATATTCGGTACGCGTGAGCATGGCGCCCACCTGCGGGCCGTTGCCGTGCGTCAGCACAACGCGGTGCCCGGCCTTGATCAGGTGCACGATCGCGACCGCAGTGCACACCGCGTTCTCGAACTGCTCCTGCGCGGTCCCTTTCTGGCCGGGACGGATCAATGCATTGCCGCCGACCGCCACAAGGATGAGCTTGGACATTCTAGTTCCGCAGCAACTCGAACATGATTGCCTTCTGCACGTGCAATCTGTTCTCCGCCTCCTGGAACACCACGGAATTCGGCGAATCGATCACCTCGTCGGTGACTTCCTCACCGCGATGTGCCGGAAGGCAGTGCATGAACAACGCATCCGGTTTCGCGTGTGAAAAGAGATCCCGGTTGACCTGATAGGCTGCAAAGATGCTGCGCCGTTCTTCCACCTCGGCTTCCTGCCCCATACTCGTCCACGTATCGGTATAGATCATGTCGGCATCCCGCGCCGCTTCAATCGGGTCGGCGGTCCACGTAACGGTGGCCCCCGTCTCCGCCGCAATCACCAGGGTGCGTTCCAGGACTTTCGGATCCGGCCTGTGGGACTCCGGCGTGCCGATGAACAGCGTGGTGCCCAGTTTGGCCCCCAGGAGCATAAGGGAATGTGCAACGTTGTTCCCGTCACCGATGTAGCTCAGCTTCAGGTTCTTGAGGTTCTTGTGATACTCCGTCACCGTGAAGAAATCGGCCATGGCCTGGCAGGGATGCTCCAGATCGGTGAGTCCGTTGATCACCGGAATGCCGGCGTGAGCCGCAAGCGACACGCAGATGTCATGTCCGAACGTCCGGATCATGATGCCGTCAACCATGCGTTCCAGATTTTTGGCCACATCAAAGACGGACTCCCGTTTCCCCAGATTGATGTCGGCCGGTGTGAGCAGGAGGGAATCACCCCCCAGCTGCTTGATGCCGACGGTGAATGTCGTCCGTGTCCGCAACGAGGGTTTCTCGAAAATCAGCGCCATCATCTTTCCGTCCAGCGCCTTGCGGTAACGTCTGGGATGCGCTTTCATATCGGCTGTGAGCCGGAACAGCGCCTTGATCTCAGGGATCGAGAGATCGTCAATGGACAGAAAGTCCCTTCCCTGGAGTTTCTTCTTGAGCATTTTCCTGACGTTCTTTTTCACGGATGTTCTCCTGGATGTGAAAAGTATTCCTTAAAGCTCAAATAGTGTGCCCAATGTCCATGGGGGTTTAAATTTCAGATTCGCGGATTTCACATATGCCCATCCTGTGCTTTCCCAACTCTGGGAATGGGCTCCATTGAAATATACAGAAATCATTCTCCGGAAGGAACCCTATCACGCCTCGCTTGGAAAAAAGTGGCCATCTGCGTATCTTTCTGACCCCAACCATGAAGAGCGAAGAACACCATGTCAATAGCGTTTGAGGCAAATGAGCAGTTTGTGAACCGTCATATCGGCCCGGATCCGGCAGCGGTCGCCCGGATGCTCGAAGTTGTCGGGTCGAAGACTCTCGAAGAATTTATCAATTCTGTGGTCCCCCCCGCGCTCCGCAGCAAGACACAACTCAACATCGGTGCTCCGCTGACGGAAGCCGCGTTTCTTCTCGAAGCACGGCGCGTGGCGGCAATGAACGCCTCCTGCCGGTCTCTTGTCGGAATGGGCTACTACGGCACGATCACCCCGGGGGTGATCCTCCGGAACGTCCTCGAGAACCCCGGCTGGTACACGGCGTACACACCGTACCAGGCGGAGATAGCCCAGGGCCGGCTGGAGGCGCTCCTCAACTATCAGACAATGGTGGTCGATCTCACGGGAATGGAGATTGCCAACGCGTCTTTGCTCGATGAGGCAACGGCCGCAGCGGAAGCGATGACGATGTTCCATGCCATCAACGGGCGCCCCGCACACGGCGTCTTTGTTGTTTCGCGCGATTGCCATCCGCAAACGATTGCGGTCGTGCAAACCCGCGCGAAACATCTCGGCATACGCGTTGAAGTCAGCGACCATGACGAGTATGCGTTCGATGCCGGAGTCTTCGGCCTGTTGCTGCAATACCCGGCGACCGACGGCGCCGTTGTGGACTACCGCGCGGTGGTCGACAGGGCGCACACCGCCGGAGCACACGTTGTCGTCGCCACTGATCTGCTTGCACTGACGTTGCTCACGCCTCCCGGCGAGTTCGGGGCGGATGCGGCGGTTGGCTCCACACAACGCTTTGGCGTGCCCATGGGATACGGCGGCCCGCATGCGGCATTTCTCGCAACACGCGACACGTTCAAGCGCCACATGCCGGGACGCATCATCGGTGTGTCGGTCGATGCTCAAGGGCAACCTGCTCTCCGGATGGCCCTCCAGACACGCGAGCAACATATCCGCAGGGAAAAAGCCACATCGAATATCTGCACCGCCCAGGTTCTCCTCGCGGTCATGGCGGGCATGTACGCGGTCTATCACGGACCGGACGGGCTGAGGCGCATCGCCACCAGAATTCATGAGCAGGCACGGACCCTCGCACATGCACTGGGTGAAGAGGGTCATCGGGTATGGCACGCCGACTTCTTTGATACGCTCCGCATTACCCCGGCGACAACGCACCTGGCAGCCATCCGCAGATACGCCGAATCGTTCGGCTACAATTTCCGGTACTTTGATGACGGCAGCGCCGGCATCGCCCTGGATGAGCTGACGACACAGAAAGAACTGGGAGATATTCTCACCATTTTCTCCAGCGGCCGCCACGGCGAACCCGATATCGTGCGCGCTGCGGCGTCGCTGCAACCGGGCTATCACGGCACCAACCCGAGATCCTCGGCGTATCTGACACACCCGGTCTTCCACCGCCATCATGCCGAGACGGAAATGCTGCGATACGTTCACGGCCTCGAGGCCAGGGACCTCAGCCTCAACGTGAGCATGATTCCGCTGGGTTCGTGCACGATGAAGCTGAATGCAACGACCGAGATGCTCCCCATCACCTGGCCGGAGTTCGCATCCCTGCATCCCTTCGCCCCGTCAGAACAGGCAGCGGGTTTTCGCGAAGTGTTCCGTCAACTCTCGAACTGGCTGGCCGATATCACGGGGTTCGCTGATGTCTCACTCCAGCCCAACGCCGGCGCACAGGGGGAGTATACGGGTCTGCTCGTCATCCGCGCTTTCCACGAGGCGCGCGGGGAGGCACACCGGAATATCTGCCTCATCCCGGCTTCCGCTCACGGCACGAACCCGGCGAGCGCCGTGATGGCCGGCATGGAAGTGGTCATTGTGAAGTGCGACGCGGAAGGAAACATTGATGTCGCTGATCTGACCGCCAGAGCGCAGGAACACGCGTCGGGTCTCGCGGCACTCATGGTCACGTACCCCTCGACCCATGGAGTCTTTGAAGCGGCGATACAAGATATCTGCAATACCGTCCACGCTCATGGGGGTCAGGTGTACATGGATGGTGCGAATATGAATGCCCAGGTCGGACTCTGTCGACCCGCCGAACTCGGGGCGGACGTATGTCACCTCAACCTGCACAAGACATTCAGCATCCCCCACGGCGGAGGCGGTCCGGGCATGGGACCCATTGCCGTGGCCCGGCATCTTGCACCGTTTCTGCCCGGCCACCCGGTCGTCTCCACGGGTGGCGACAAAGCCATCGGCCCCGTTTCCGCGGCACCCTACGGAAGTGCCGATGTCGTCCTGATATCCTGGGCATACATCGCCATGATGGGTAGCGAGGGACTGACACGCGCCACCGTCCTCGCGATCTTGAATGCAAACTACATGGCGAAGCGACTCTCGCAACACTACCCGGTGTTGTTCACCGGTGCCAACGGTCGTGTCGCCCATGAGTTCATCATCGATCTGCGTCAATTCAAGGAGTCGGCTGGTATTGAGGCCGAAGACGTAGCAAAGCGGCTCATGGATTATGGATTCCACGCACCGACCGTCTCGTTCCCGGTCGCGGGCACGCTCATGATCGAACCGACGGAAAGTGAAACGCTGGAAGAGCTGGATCGTTTTTGCGATGCGCTGGTCTCGATTCGCCGGGAGATCCAGGCGATCGAAGAGGGCAAAGCCGACAGGCAGCAGAATGTGCTGAAGAATGCACCTCACACGGCACAGGCCGTCATCAGCGACAACTGGTCCATGCCGTACAGCAGGGAACAGGCTGCCTACCCTGCCCCCTGGTTACGCAGACAGAAATTCTGGCCGGCGGTCGGACGTATCAACAATCCCTACGGCGACAGGAATCTGGTGTGCACATGCCCGCCGGTAGAGGACTACGGGCGGGCACACACGACGTGAGCAGAGCATCCGGAGGACTGCCGCGGAGCGGTACCCCGGAACTCAGGGTAGGCAAGAGAAAGGGCGGCCGGTCGGCCGCCCTTCGTATTTTAAGAGCGCATAGTAATGATTACTTGCCGATGCTGGCCTTGTATGCGGCGGCATCCATGAGATCCTTCAGTTCACCGGTATTTGCTATCCTGACTTTCACCATCCACCCTTTGCCGTACGGGTCCTTGTTGACCAATTCGGGGGTCGCAGCAAGCTCGCCGTTGGCTTCCAGGATCTGACCGCTGACCGGCGCGTACAGATCAGAAACGGCTTTCACCGCCTCGATCGTACCGAACGACTCCCCCTTCTTCACTGTTTTGCCCGTCGCGGGGAGTTCGACGAAGACCACATCGCCGAGCTCGCCCTGCGCGTGATCGGTAATGCCCACCGTTCCCGTCGTCCCCTCGACAAGAATCCATTCATGATCTTTAGTGTACTTCAGATTCTCAGGAAGCGTCATGGTCTCATCCTTTCATAGTGTTTCTTGTCACCCCGGAATTCAGCCTTCGGGGATGAACTCAAAGCTCTCGAGGAAGCCTGTATCAAATGTTCCCCTGCGGAATCGTTCGTCCATCATCACCTGACGATGGAAGGGGATGGTTGTTTTGATCCCTTCAATGGTAAACTCATCCAGGGCGCTGGCCATTTTGGCGATGGCCCCGTCCCGCGTCCGCGCGAATACCACGAGTTTCGCAATAAGGGAATCATAATACGGCGGCACGTGATAGCCCGTATAACAGTGCGTATCCACCCGTACGCCGAATCCGCCCGGCATGTGGAAGTCGGTGATCTTCCCCGGACTGGGCCGGAAGTCGTTGGAGGGATCCTCTGCGTTGATACGGCATTCGATGGCGTGCCCGCGGTGCGGGATCTTCTTGCGCGGCAGACGCTCGCCCGCAGCCACCTGCAACTGGAGCTTCACAAGATCATAGCCGGTCACCTGCTCGGTGACGGGATGCTCCACCTGGATCCTGGTGTTCATCTCCATGAAATAAAAGTTCTTGTCTTTGTCGACAAGAAATTCGATTGTCCCGGCATTCTCATATCCGACCGCCCTGCACCCTTTGATTGCCGCATCGCCCATCTTTCGCCTCAGGACTTCATCAACCAGGGGTGACGGAGCCTCTTCGATGAGTTTCTGGTGCCGCCGTTGAACGGAACAGTCGCGCTCGCCGAAATGAATGACGTTCCCGTGCTGGTCGCCGAAGACCTGGATTTCGACGTGGTGGGGTTGATCAACGAATTTCTCAATGTAGAGGCCGGGATTGGCAAACGCCTGCTCCGCTTCGTGCGCCGCGGTCTTCAATGCGGCATCCATCTCCGCTTCCTCGCGCACGACGCGCATGCCCCTGCCTCCGCCTCCAGCCACGGCCTTGATGATTACCGGATACCCGATGACCCTGGCAATCTCCGCCGCTTCCCCCGGCGTGGCCACAATGCCGTCGCTACCGGGCACAACAGGGACCCCCGCTTTCTTCATGGCCTCCTTTGCCAGTGCCTTGTCACCCATGGCCGCGATCATCTGGGGACTCGGGCCTATGAATTTGATACCCGAGGAGGAACAGATTTCGGCAAAGCCCGCATTCTCCGCAAGAAAACCATACCCCGGGTGGATCGCATCAGCGTTCGTGATTTCGGCAGCAGCAATAATGCGCGGAATTTTCAGATAGCTCTCTTTTGCCGCGGCCGGGCCGATGCAGACGGCTTCGTCGGCAAACCGCACATGGAGGGAATCACGATCAGCCTGTGAATAGACGGCAACGGTCTTCACCCCGAACTGCTTGCACACACGGATGATGCGCAACGCAATTTCGCCGCGGTTGGCAATCAGTACTTTCGTGAACACGAGGGGGGCTCCGGATTTCTGCCGGGTTACGGTTTTTCAATCAGGAAGAGCACCTGATCGTATTCCACCGGTTGCGCGTTTTCCACCATTACCTTGGCGACTCTGCCGGCGACATCTGACTCGATCTCATTCATCAGCTTCATCGCTTCGACAATACACAGCACGGTTCCGGGTTGAACCTCAGTCCCGACCTGAACAAACGGCGCGGCATCAGGCGCAGGCGCCCGATAGAATGTGCCGACAATAGGCGAACGGATTTCCATCCTCGTGTCTGCCGGGGTCGGAGGAGGGAGAGCAGCAGCCTGTCCCGCAGCCGGAACAGGTGCCGGAGCAGTGACTGCAGAGGGCGGTGCGGCATGACGGTAAGCATCCGGCGTCCAGACCGGTGGCGCAGGTGGAACTGCCATGCGCTGCGGATGTTTTGCAACGCGGACCTTCTTCCCTTCCTCCTCTATCTCAATTTCATCCACGTCACTGTCGGAAAGGAGCTTGACAAGCTTTTTGATGAGGCTCAGATCCATGAGATCTCCAGGCTTCGTGAGGGTTAGTTCTTGACCCGCTCGATGTAGCCTCCGGTTCGAGTGTCAATCTTGATGGTATCCCCCTCGTTCACAAACAAAGGCACGTTCACGGTGGCGCCGGTCTCCACCTTTGCAGGCTTCGTTCCCGCATTGGCGCTGTCGCCACGTACACCGGGGACGGTCTCCGTAACCTTCAACTCCACCGTGATCGGGATTTCTATGCCCGTGATGTCCGTGCCGTTGAACAATATGTCCACCGACTCGCCATCCTTGAGAAATCCCGCCCCGTCACCAATCTGCTCCCGGGACACGGTCATCTGATCATAGGTTTCCTTGTCCATGAACACATACCCGCTGCCGTCATGGTACAGGAACTGGTATTCTTTCCGTTCTATACGTATGATCTCGACGGCCTCACCGGCGCGGAACCTGTTTTCGAGGACCTTCCCGCTCTTCAGGTTCTTCAATTTCGTGCGCACGAACGCGCGCCAATTGCCAGGATTCACATGCTGGAATTCGACAATGGTCCAAAGTTCGTTGTTGTACTTGATCACCAAACCGGGTCGGAAGTCAGAAGTCGAGGGCATAAATACTGGAAATAGTGAAGGAAAGTGTCAAAAGTGAACTAAACGATACCAATTCTGCCCTCAAATGTCAAGGAAACCACCGAAAACTGTTGATTCCCTTCACAAAATCGTGTATTCTTGAAGCATGCGCATCCTCGCCACCTGTTTCATTTGCCTTCTCATGTCCGCCTGCCGGGTCGGGCGAGAACCGGACGGGACGCTTGACCGGGAATCCTACCTGGCGGTGTACTGCGATCTGATCCAGGAATCGTTGCGTGGAAAGAATGCAGGCACTGACCCGCGGACAGCTATGCAGAATGCCGAGCGGGTTCTGGCGACTCACGGCACGACACGAGCCGAATTCGACAGCACAACAAGATGGTACAACGCCGATGTCAACCGCTGGAAGCTCTTCTTTGACGACGCAGCGAAGGAACTTGAATCCCGGGAGCTTTCCAACCCCCGGACGCCCCGGTAGCCCTGCACCTACCGGACCTCTCCCATGACGATCGGATGTTCACGTCTGCGACGCAACGCGAGAAGCATGGCATCCGCCTGCCTCGAAGGCACAACCATAATCATCCCGACCCCAAGGTTGAACGTCCTCCGCATGTCTTCCTCCGGAACATCGCCCACGCGTTGCATCAGCTTGAAGATCACCGGGCGTTCCCAGGCATCCCAATCAATGCGGAGCGACATCCCCGCGGGAACCACCCGCATAGTATTCCCCACAATGCCCCCACCCGTGATGTGCGACAACCCGTGAACAGCATAGCGTTCCAGAAGTGGTCTGACAACGTGGAGGTAAGAGCGGTGCACGGCGAGCAAGGCATCGGCGAGAGTAGTCCCGAGATCGGGCACCCGCGCATGGATATCGTACGTACCGAGCAGCACAGCCCGCGCGAGAGAAAAACCGTTCGTGTGCAGGCCGGTCGAGGGTAGTCCGATCAAAACGTCCCCCCGCCTGATCCGGCGGCCGTCAACGATTTTCCTTTTCTCGACGACACCGACGATTGTACCCGCAAGGTCATAGTCCTCCCCATTGTACATTCCCGGCATTTCGGCAGTCTCCCCACCCACCAGCGCACAGCCGTTTTCCTTGCATGCTTTTGCGAACCCGGCGATGACCTCGGTGGCTATCGCAAGGTCCAGCTTGCCCGTGGCAAAATAGTCCAGGAAGAACAGCGGGGAGGCACCACACGCCAGGATGTCATTGACGCAGTGGTTGACCAGGTCCTGGCCGACCGTGTCATGCCGTCCTGCAAGGCGGGCAACCAGGAGTTTTGTGCCGACGCCATCAACACTCGAGACAAGCACCGGTGATTTTACACGGGGAAAACGCGCATCATAGAATGCACCAAACGTTCCGATATCGCGAAGCACGGCGGGAGTGAATGTCGACCGGACAGAGCGCTTGATACGCCGGACAAATTCGTTGCCTGCGGCGATATCGACGCCTGCCTGTGCATAGGTCGTTGCCATGAGAACTCCGAAGGGGATAGGCGAAAGACATCCAGGCAGATTGTATGCAGAATTGGCGGAAATTGCAAGGAGGTCGCAGTGCGAGGGTCACAGTCCGACCCTGAGGTGGTTTGCGATTCACGTTCCCCACCGGTATATTCTTCAACACTCCACACAGCAACCATCCGGGCGGACACATGACCACTTTGCACTTCAAGGATAGCTCTATGACGCTGCCGGCAGGCAAGCTCATCTGTCTCGGCCGCAACTATGTCGAGCACGCTAAAGAGATGAACGCCGATCCCCCCAAAGAACCCGTCCTCTTTTTGAAACCGTCAACCGCCATACTCCCTTCCGGCGGGACTATCGTCATCCCCCCCTTCTCCCGCGAACTCCACCACGAAGTGGAGCTGGTGGCCCTCATTACAAGGGCGGGCAGCAAGATTCCGAGGAGCGATGCAATGAACCATATCGGAGGATATGCGGTCGGCCTCGACATGACGCTTCGCGACGTTCAGGCGGACGCCAAGAAGAAAGGGCTTCCCTGGAGTGTCTCCAAAGGATTTGACACCTCGGCTCCGCTCTCCGCGTTTGTCACGAGCGACTCCGTCGGTGACCCCCACAATCTGGACATCTCGCTCTCTGTCAACGGCACCGTCAGACAGCACTCGTGCACCCGCAATATGATCTTCCGGCTCGACGAAGTTGTGGCCTATGTTTCTTCAATTTTCACGCTGGAACCGGGGGATCTGATTTTTACGGGAACCCCCGAGGGTGTGGGCCCCGTGAACCCGGGCGACGTCATTTCCGCCGAAATCGAGGGAATAGGCTCTCTTACCGCCACTGTCGGCGCGTTCGCCGGCGTGCGTTGATAATCATGGGGCAAAGCGGTAGATTGATTTTTATCCCGAAACAAACCGTTGGAGCAACTGATTGTCAGAACTGCCACAGGATTCGTCACTGCCGAAGGTCTACTCCCCCAGCGAAGTGGAGGAGAAATGGTATGACTACTGGGAGAAGAATCACCTCTTCCGGTCCCGCGTGAACCCCGCGAAGAAACCTTATACGATCGTCATACCCCCCCCCAACGTCACCGGTGTGCTCCACATGGGGCACATCCTGAACAACACACTGCAGGACGCTTTTATACGGTACCATCGCATGATGGGAGACGAATCGTGCTGGATACCGGGAACGGACCATGCGGGCATAGCCACTCAGAACGTCGTGGAACGTTCCCTCACGAAAGAAGGGAAGACCCGGCATGACCTCGGACGTGAGCGATTTGTCGAACGGGTGTGGGAGTGGCGGAAACAGTATGGCGGTGTGATCATCAAGCAATTGCGCAAGCTCGGGGCCTCCTGTGACTGGGAACGTGAACGATTTACCATGGATGAGAGCCTTTCCGCGGCGGTGCGCGAGGTCTTTGTGCGTCTCTACGAGGAGGGATTAATCTACCGGGGGGAATACATCGTCAACTGGTGCCCCAAGGACCATACCGCCATCAGTGACGATGAAGTAAACTTCTTTGAGCAGAAGGGAAAACTCTACTATATAAAGTACCCTATCCTCAGCGATGACACATCGGCACCCACAGGCAAACACCTCACGGTTGCGACGACCCGCCCGGAGACGATGCTGGGTGACACTGCAGTAGCCGTCAACCCCAAGGACGAACGGTACGCCCACCTCGTGGGAAAGAAGGTGCTTCTCCCCCTGACTGACCGCGAGATACCGATCATTGCTGACATGTTCGTCGATCCCGCATTCGGCACAGGAATGGTGAAGGTGACGCCTGCGCACGACCCAAACGACTTCATGATTGGTCAACGCCACAACCTTCCTCAGATCAACATCTTCGATATTTCTGCCAGAATCAACGAGAACGCACCGCGTAAATACCGCGGCAAAGACCGCTATGACGCCCGCCGGCAGGTGCTTGAGGATCTTGAAAAAGAAGGCTTGCTGGCCAGAACGGAAGAACATCTGCACAATGTCGGTCGGTGCTACCGGTGCGATACCGTTATCGAACCGTATCTTTCGGACCAGTGGTTTGTACGGATGAAACCGCTCGCAGAACCGGCATTGAAGGTTGTAACAGACGGGACAATTCGTTTCTATCCCGACCGGTGGGTAAAAGTCTACGACCACTGGATGGAGAACATCCGGGATTGGTGCATCTCTCGACAGCTCTGGTGGGGACACCGCATTCCCGTCTGGTTCTGCCAGGGAGAAGGCACACGGCCCGGGTGCCCGGAACCGATCGTCCGTCGCACCGCTCCCGATCGTTGTCCGACATGCGGCAGCGCACATCTCCGCCAGGATGACGATGTTCTCGACACGTGGTTTTCCTCCTGGCTCTGGCCGTTCTCGGTGCACGACTGGCCTCTTGAGAAAGAACTCGGCAAGGCGGAAGACCTGGGGTATTATTTTCCGACGAGCACACTGGTCACCGCCCCGGATATCATCTTCTTCTGGGTTGCCCGGATGATCATGGCGAGCCTCAAGTTCGGACCAAGCTTCACGGGGAGTAGTGATCCGGCAAAGAACATTCCGTTCCACGACGTCTACTTCACCAGCCTGGTGCGGGACGACAAGGGGCGCAAGATGTCGAAATCGCTCGGGAATTCTCCCGAGCCGCTGGATTTGATCGCGGAATTCGGCGCGGACGCGGTGCGGTTCACCATTCTCTATCTCGCGCCCCTCGGGCAGGATATTCTCTACTCGCGCGAGAAGAACGAGCTGGGCCGCAACTTTGCAAACAAAATCTGGAACGCCGGCCGGTTCCTGCTTATGAACCGTGACCAGATCGGGGAAGCTGCCCGCACGCCGGCATCGAGAGAATGCAATCTCGAACACCTTGACCTTGCCGACCGCTGGATCCTTTCACGGCTGCACTCCACGACCGCGGGGGTGTTCGGGGGGCTGAAGGAGTACGAGATCAACAAAATCTCCAAGAGCGTGTACGATTTCTTCTGGCATGACTACTGTGACTGGTATATCGAGATGGTGAAGTCGCGCCTGTACGGCAACGAGCCAGACAACGTCAAACAGGCTGTCATCACACGTGCACTCGATATCTACGATGCAGCATTGCGCTTGCTGCACCCCCTCATGCCGTTCGTCACCGAAGAACTCTGGCAAAACATCCGCCGGCGGGGGCCAGTGGAATCCATTATGCATGCCCAGCTCCTCGCGGCCGATCCATCCTTCATCGCCCCGGATGTCGAACAGGAAATGGCGTTCGTGCAGAGAGTCATTGAATCCCTGCGGACACTCCGGAGCGAAATGAGCATCCCTCCGTCGAAGGAAATCGCGCTCCAGATGCGTGTCAGCCACGGCCACTCGTCTGAAAGCGTACGGCGCTACGAAGGCTATCTGCAGCGGCTGGCCCGGGTGACTTCATTGACGTTTTTGAAGGCCGGTGGCCGGCCGGGCGTCGCAGCCAGCGCCGTCGTGGACGGCGAAGAACTGTTCGTGCCGCTGGAAGGGGTGATCGACCTTGACGTGGAACGCGCCCGCGTGCAGAAGGAGGTCGACCGGGTCGGTTCCATGCTGGAAGGGGTCCGCCGGAAATTGAACAACGAGAGCTTCATCGAAAAAGCCCCGAAGGAAGTCATTGACAGGGAGAGAGAGAAGCTGGAGGCCTTCGCCCGCACGATGGAGAAGCTCGAGAAGAACCTGGAAATGCTGAAATCGTGAACCGGACCCGGCATGGCGCACACCCGCATCACCAATGACATTCGCGATCAACTCCGGTCCATTGCCGGAGCCGACGCCGTGACATCCGACCACAACGACCTTGTGACCTACGGCCAGGATGAGACCGAAGATCTGCTGTTCGAGCCGGAGGTCGTCGTCAAGCCGGGCACGACGCAACAGGTTTCCGCGATCATGGCGCTGGCAACCCGTCACCGCATTCCCGTGACTCCGCGCGCTGGCGGCACAGGGCTCTCCGGCGGGGCACTCCCGGTGCAGGGGGGTATCCTCCTCTCCATGGAACGGTTCAACCGCATCCTGGAGATCGACGAACGCAATCTGCAGGTGGTGGTCGAACCGGGGGTGATAACCCAGAAGTTGCAGGAGGCGGTTGAGGAGCTGGGTTTGTACTATCCCCCGGACCCTGCTTCCCGGGGGAGCTGTCACATCGGCGGGAACCTGGCGGAATGCGCCGGCGGTCCCCATGCCGTGAAATACGGCGTCACAAAAGACTACGTTCTCGGCATCGAAGCGGTGTTGCCTGACGGTGTGATCTTCACGACCGGCGCCCGCGTATTGAAGAATGTCACAGGATACAATCTTACACAGCTGATCATCGGAAGTGAAGGGACCCTTGCCGTCATCACGAAGGTCATCCTCCGCCTCATCCCCCTTCCCAGGCACCGCAAAGTTTTGCTTGTGGCGTTTGGCTCGCTGGACGACGCCGCATCGGCGGTTGTAACGATCTTCCAGCGCGGCATTACACCATCCGCGCTGGAATTCCTGGAACGGGCCGCGGTGAAGGCGGCCGAAGAGCGCCAGGGCAAACACTTCCCCAATGGTGAGGCAGCCGCACAACTCCTCATTGAAGTCGACGGCTACCATGAAGAGCCACTGTCAGAGGAAGTCCAGGCCATCGCGGAGGCAGTGGAAGCCCACCATGCAGTCGATGTCCTGCTTGCCGAAGACCGTGCCAAAGTCGAGGAGGTGTGGGCCCTGCGGCGGGGTATCGGGGAAGCCGTGAAGTCGATCTCGGCCTACCGCGAGGAAGACACCGTCGTGCCGCGTGCCAGGCTTCCGGAGTTGGTTTCGGGGGCGAAGAAAATCTGCGGTGCGCACGGTCTGACGACGATATGCTACGGCCATGCCGGTGACGGCAATGTGCACATCAATATCTTGAAAGACCAGATGGATCAACACACCTGGGAGCGGGTGATCGACCCGGCGATACGGGAGCTGTTTGCTTTCGTTGTCTCCCTGGGCGGCACACTCTCGGCCGAACACGGTATCGGCTACTCGCAAAAAGCTTACTTACCCCTCGCCGTCTCCGCAACGGAGCTGCGGCTCATGAAGGGGATCAAGCACCTCTTCGACCCCGGGGGCATTCTGAATCCGGGGAAGGTGTTTCCGGACTGACGTTGCATCTTCGTTTCTTTCGGCTATATTAGGCACTATGAACCGCGAAGTTATTGAACGCGTCATCCGTGAGGTCGTGGCGGAAAAATTCGGGCCAGTAAACGGTAGGTCCTGCACGGACGGCTGCAAGGACGGCGTGTGCACAGACGGGTTATGCGTCGTGCATAACGCCGAAGGGGTCAGGAACATTCTGAACAACGGCGCTTCCCGCATCAGCGCCGGAGGGGGCATTGAAGCCGCCGGAGGAGTTTCTGCGGATCTTGCACGCATGATAGACCACACGCTTCTGAAGCCCGAAGCGACCCCCGCCGAGATCGAGAAGCTCTGTGAGGAGGCACGAAAATACTCATTCGCCAGCGTGTGCATCAATGCAGGTTACGTGCCTCTTTGTGCCCGCCTGCTGCGCGGCACCCCGGTGCGTGTCTGTACGGTCATCGGCTTCCCCCTCGGAGCAACATCGACGGCGGCGAAAGCGTTTGAAACCGAACAGGCGATTCGCGACGGTGCACAGGAAGTGGATATGGTGATCAATATCGGGATGCTCAAGTCCGGCGACACGGTCTACGTCGAGCGCGACATCGCCGCAGTCGTCAATGCCGCCCGCCGTCACAGAGTGCTGACAAAAGTGATCATCGAAGCCGCGCTGCTTACCGACGAAGAAAAAATCAAGGCCTGCCTCCTGGTGAAAAAGGCAGGCGCGGATTTCGTAAAGACTTCCACGGGTTTTGCGAAAGGCGGCGCCACCGCCGGAGATATCGCATTGATGCGACGGGTGGTCGGCACTGCGATGGGCGTCAAGGCTGCCGGCGGAGTCCGCAGCCGGGAAGACGCACTGGCAATGGTCGCCAGCGGCGCAGACCGCATCGGGGCGAGCGCAAGTGTCCGTATCGTCGGTGGCGACGCCGGCGAATCCCCAAAGGCCGCGTAATGTCCAGAAGACAACCGCAACAGAGTCGCCCGTGGCTTCCGTTGACCCTGCTGGTCGCCGCGCTTCTGGCCGGGTGCTCGACTTCCCGGCACGCAACCGACGACCGCGACCGGGATGCCGCCGAAGAAGTGCGCGCCGCCGAAGCAACATTCCGGCCGTCAGACCACGACCCCGTGCAGGCAGCGGCGCCGACGGCACTTCCCTTCCCCACCGATACTGCACGGACCGAGCCCACCAATACCCCCGAACTGCCGGCGTCAGGCGAAATGACACAGGGCTACAGGGTACAGGCCTTTGCGACAAGGAATATTGACGAGGCACAGGTGAAGAAGGTGGAGCTTGAAGGGCTGTTTCCGGGCGAATGGTTCTATCTGGACTATGCCTCACCGAGCTACAAAATCCGCGCGGGGAATTTCACCACGAGGTTCGAAGCGGACCGCTTTGCGCGTATGATGATCGAGCAGGGTTTTCCCGAGGCCTGGGTGGTACCGGAAAGAGTCTTCAAGAACATCGGGCGGCGCCCTGTGCAACCACCTCAGCCATCGGAGCAGCCGGAGGTGAAGTAGTCCAATCGACCTGGTGGATCCACCTCCACACTTGCCGATTCCCTGCTCAAGGGAATTTCACCTGAACACCCCCGACACTCCACCGCGCACGCACCTTAACTGTATCGGGATACACAGTGAACCGCGCGCCTGGTTCAAACGGATACGGCACACCTGCCCGGTAGACTCCATCCCCTTCAAGATCCTCGAATGCCTCGATGCCGTAGCGGCCTTCAGGGAGGTCGCCGACCTGGAATTTCCCGGGCCTGTCGATGCGATGCACGAAGCTTCGCTGGGGCTTGACATCCGTCGTCTTCACTATGAGCACCAGCGGATGTTCCCCGCTCGCACCTTCCAGAGTCCCTTCGATCGAGCCGAGCGCCCGGGTATCCAGGGTCTGAAAGTGCAATACGAATAGTGAATCGCGCCAGTGCGTACCCCTGCTGTCACGCACCGAATCGAGCGGAAGCCGGAGTGTGTACCACGCGAGCGGCCGGAGCGGTGCAGAAGGAATGACGAGAAGTTCTGCGGACGTCCGCGGACGGACTTCAACCGGCACCGTGAGAGACAACGTGTCAAGCAACGAAAAGCCGTGGATGATGCCGGACAGATCGACCGGCAGCCGGAAGTCCACCGCAAATTGCGGGCGCAACTGGATTGCCCGTGCACTGTCGGCGACTCCCCGGATACCCGGATAGGGCTTGAGCGTGTCAGGCACCGACGGGCCGCTGAATGTCGACGATGCGTTATTGGTATCCAGCCGGTTGCCGGCACCATCCACTACTCCCCGCACGACCAGTCTGTATGCCGCCGTGCTGTCCAACGGGCCGACGGTCTCGATTCCCGCAAGAGCCAGGTTCCCCATATTCTGGTACTGCGCACCGATGGGGACGGCAGCGGCCGACGCAGTGTCAAAGAGCGAAAACAACGCCTGAGGAAATGTTACGGTATCGACGGGTTCACTGAATCGGACCAGCAGATGGCGGCGGTCCACGGCCGTGACGCTTGCCAGGAATGGGCGCGTCGTATCTTCCTTCGACATGCGGAACCAGAGGTTACGCACTTCCGGCTTGTTGCCGTCCAGAACCGGATCTTCCGTGGCCACTCCGAACTGATCGATCTCACGGTCGTATAACAGATTGCGGTACTCGTCACGCACAGCCATAACCCGGTAGGTGCCGAACGCGACATTGTTCAATCCGAAGCTCCCGTCTTTTCCCGTCTGCACGATGTATTGTGGACGCGTATGTCCGGGGTTGAGCGTGTCGGGGAGGATTGCATGCAGGCTATAGGCGAAAATCATTACACCCTCGGGGTGCTCATCAAAAACCCGGCCGCTGATTCTGCCGGTATCAATGGAGTCGCCGGTGCTGAACGCCAGCGTGTACGCATGGGCCATCGCGTTTCCTCCATGCGCCGGCAGGTCCGTCACGTCAGTTCCCACGGTGAGCACGTAGGTGGTATTTTCCCGGAGCCGTTCGGGAAAGCGGATGGTCACTTCGGTTCCGCTCCAATCGAATTCCGGTTGTCCGACGTACGGGGAGATAAACACCGCTTCCTCCACCGTACGGCGCTCAACGTACTCGCTGAACTCAAGGTCGATCTGCGAGGGCGTGATCCGGGTGGCATTGCTGTCCGGGTAGGTCCTGATAATGTACGGGGGGGTGGTGTCGGGCGGCCCTCCGGAAGGCAACACCTGTCCGGCACAACCGTTCAACAGCGCAGCTGCGCCAAACGCAAGGCACAGCGAGACGAACGATGCCGACGGAACCCGGCGTGCGATGACTGAGTTCAATTCCGCGCTCTTGCCTTTCTGTACTTACGCACGTTCTGCACGTGCTCGGCGTAGGTCCTGGAAAACCAGTGTCCGCCCAGAGTGTTGGCGACGAAGAACAGGTATCCGTGCTGCCGGGGATAGAGTGCTGCGAGCATGGCGGCCTTCCCCGGATTGTTCACCGGCCCGGGCGGCAAACCCGGATACAGGTACGTGTTGTACGGATCTGCGATCCGGAGATCGGCGTAGAGAACGCGCCGGGGTCCATCCGGGAAAATATACTGCAGCGTTGGATCAGCTTCAAGCTTCATGCCGAGACGGAGGCGATTGTGGTAGACACCTGCAATAAGCGGCCGCTCATCGGCGAGTACCGCTTCCCCTTCCACAATGGATGCGAAGGTCACGGCCTGGCGAACGGTCCACCCGAACTCCTTCGCCCGGGATTCCAATGTATCATTGAAGAACCGTTTGAACTCATTCACCTGCCGCTCCACAATCTCCCTCTCGTCCTGTTCCCACATCAGCCGATAGGTCTCCGGCAAGAGATAGCCTTCCAGCGAACCGCCCTCCAGGCCGTAGCCTCTGACGACGTCGGGGTCGTTGACTATGCTCATGTACCTGGCGCTGTCGATCCCGACGGCTCGCGCAAACAGCCGTGCCTGCAAACGGGCTCGCAACCCTTCGGGGATAGTGACACCGATGAGCTCGGTGTTGCGCCCGTCGCGCAGCGAGAGGAAGATGTCGAGATTGGACATCCCGGAGTGAAAGCGATACTTCCCCGCCTGCAACCGTTCTGTGCCGCCGGCGAGGCGGGCGGTCACCCGGAACAGGAGACGGCTGCGAATGATCCCCTTCCGTTCGAGGGAATCCATAATCGTGTGAAACGTGGCGCCGCGCGAAACAAACACCATGCGCTCCGCCTGGTCAGAAAAAGTGTTGGGCCAGTACAGCGCGTACAACAGGATTGCACCGGCCGAAAGGACCAGGACAGCACAAGCAAGAAGAACATACCGCCCGGCGCGAGAGGGAGGCGGCGAGATCGTGTTCAGTCGGGATGGCGGTGGCGGGATCGTGTTCACGCGAGCTCCAGCCCGGCGACAGCCGTCAGATCAAGGGGCGAATAGATGCCGCGCATCCGTTTCATCCAACCGACATACGCGATCATGGCGCCATTATCCATGCAGTACTCCAGACGGGGAGTGAACATCTGCAGCCCTCGTTCGGCGCAGGCGGCACCCAGGGATGAACGGAGGCCGGCGTTGGCGGACACTCCCCCAGCAATCGCCACTGCGTGAGCGCCTGTCATCCCCGCCGCCCGCAAGGTCTTCTGGACAAGCACATCGACAACGGAATGTTGAAAGCTGGCACAGAGGTTGGCAAGTGCTGCATCGGTGGCGGGAGCACCGTGATCCCGCAGATGATAGAGCACGGCGGTTTTGACGCCGCTGAAACTGAAGTCCAGCGTGTCCGGCCCGAGAAATGCCCGGGGAAACCTGATTGCGCGGGGATTTCCCGCGGCTGCGAGAGCGTCAATGCGCGGCCCGCCGGGATACCCCAGACCGAGCATCTTTGCCACCTTGTCGAACGCTTCGCCCGCGGCATCGTCGCGCGTTTGCCCGAGAACCTGATGCCTGAATGGTTCTTCGACATACACCAGCATCGTATGTCCCCCGGACACGATCAGCGAAAGAAACGGGAAGGCCGGGGCAGGATCCTGCAGCAACACCGAGTAGAGGTGCCCTTCCATATGGTTGACTCCCACAAACGGGACACCGAGACCATAGGCAAGGGCCTTCCCGAAATTCAGACCGACCAGGAGGGCGCCGACCAGGCCGGGGCCGAATGTCGCAGCGACCGCGCTCAGGTCTTCCTTCCTGCAACCCGCCGTATCCAGAGCTTCCTGAACCACCTGCATAATGAGGCGCTGATGAGCACGCGAGGCCAACTCCGGGACCACACCCCCGAATTTCCTGTGAACATACTGTGAAGAAATGACGTTCGCATCGACCCGGCCATCCCGCACGACAGCCGCCGATGTTTCATCACATGATGTCTCAATCCCGAGGACGGTCATGAGATTATTGTACGGAAAGAGGCCGCGACATTCAAGAAAACCGATGAAAAACCTTGCTTCTCTGGCCTCCGTTGGTTATATTAAAATGATTGACAAATTGAGGTGAGAAGATGGCACGTGTGTGTGATATTTGCGGCAAGAAACCAATGAGCGGCAACAACATTTCGCATGCGCATAATCTTACGCGCAGGCGCTGGATGCCGAACCTGCAGGAGGTCCGCGCAAATGTCAATGGCCGTACGCGCCGGATGACGGTCTGCACGAACTGCCTGAAATCCAACAAGGTGACGAAAGCCGCCTGACGATTCGCGCTCCTGACAGCACGAAAGCCATCAAACAGACCCTGATGGCTTTTTTCGTTTGTCCCCTCTTCCGGCAGCCGGTCATGCCCAAACTACAATTCGAACTCAATCTCCCGAACCAGCTGACGCTGTTGCGGATTGCGCTGACTCCCGTGTTTGTCGCATTCCTGCTCTCGGATTCGGTGGTACTGCGCCAGCTTTCTCTCCTCGTCTTTGTCATCGCGGCCATCACCGATTGGTACGACGGTTGGATTGCAAGGAGGTTGGGATTTTCCACGCGCTGGGGAAAATTCCTCGATCCCCTGGCCGACAAAATCCTCTCCTCCGCCGCCTTGCTCTCGTATGTCAGCCTGGGGCTTGTCGACGCGTGGATGGTCTGGGTCGTGATCTTCCGGGACTTCCTGATGACCGGCCTCCGGAGTTATGCCGAACTTCAAGACCGTCCCATTGTCACCTCCTGGGGGGCCCAGGCAAAGACGTTTGGGGAGTTTGTCGTCATCTACTATATCCTGATCCTCTATGTCCTCAAAAGCATCCCGGTGGTGTATCAGGAATGGGGCTTCACCATTGACGCTCTGATGCACCCCCAGGTTCTCTTCGGCATGATGCTTCTGGTCACACTTTCCACGGTGGGGACCGGGATAGCCTACCTGTTCGACAACAGAAAGTTGATCCGTGAACTCCTCGAATACCTCCACTGGCGGAAACCTGCCTGAGGGCACCCCCCGGCACATTCCCTTTTTGCCGAACCTTATTGCGACAGGGTTGTTCGCCGGGTATATCCCCTGGGCGTCCGGCACGTTTGGAACGCTTGTCGGCGTGCTCTTCTATCTTCTCCCCGGTGCCGAGCATCCCCTCGTGCTGGGCATAATGGCCGTGCTCGGGTTCTTTGTCGGGGCCTGGGCTTCCGCGCGCGTCGCAGCGGTGGTCGGCCACCGACTCACCCGGAGCGCTGAGAAAGCCAAGCAGATGTTCCAGGAGGGAGAACATCTGACGGCCGATCCATCAATTGTGGTGATCGATGAGATCGTCGGCATCTGGATCACGTATCTCTTTCTGCCGAAAACCATACCGGTGATAGTGATTGGATTTCTTGCATTCCGCATGTTCGACATTCTCAAGCCGCAACCGGCCCGGCGCCTGGAGAGTATTCCCCACGGCTGGGGCATTATGCTCGACGACGTCATCGCGGGCATCTATGCAAACATCGCAACACAGATAGTCTGGTACCTCTGGCGAACACTCGGACTATAAATGACTGCAGAAATTCTCACGATTGGCGACGAACTGCTCATCGGCCAGGTGATCAACACCAATCAGGCCTATATCGCGGAACAGCTGAACCTGATCAACATTCGCGTGGCACGCATGCAGACTGTGGGCGATGAGATAGACGAAGTGCTGGCGGCATTCCGCTCTGCGTGGGACGCGTACGATGTCGTCATCGTCACAGGGGGGCTCGGACCGACACATGACGATATTACGAAGAAGGCGGTGTGCCGATTTTTCGATACGGACCTCATCAGCAGCGAGACCGTGCGTCGCCACATCCAGGAACTCTGGAAACGCCGGAACATGCGGTGGACCCTGTCGTCTGAAGAGCAGACGATGGTGCCCCGGAAGGCGGCATTGGTCGACAATCCACTTGGCACCGCTGCGGGTTTCGTATTCACAGACGGAACGAAGAGGTTCATCGTCCTCCCGGGCGTGCCGTATGAAATGAAGGAGATGATGGTCCGGTCGGTGATCCCGATGCTCCTTCCGCTGGTGGGGGGAATGTCGATACGGCACCGCACGGTGAGAACCACCGGCATCGCCGAGAGCATGCTGGCCGAGCGCCTGGGAGATATCGATGCCTTACTGGAAGGAGCGAAGCTGGCCTTCCTGCCGGCACCCACCGGTGTGCGGCTCCGGATCACTGTGCATGACACTGCCCCCGGAGCGGCCGAGCAGAGGGTGCGGGAAATCGAGGACCGCATCCGCGCACGCGCGGGGGAGTTCATCTACGGCGTTGACCACGAAGAGCTGGAGGAAGTCCTGGGGAGGATTCTCACTGAACGAAGACTGTCCATTGCCGTGGCCGAATCGTGTACCGGCGGAATGATCTTGAACAGGCTGACAAATGTCAGCGGCAGTTCAGCGTACGTCGAACGTGGCGTGGTGTGCTATAGCAACCGTTCGAAGATGGAACTTCTGGGCGTGCCGGAGCGACTGCTCACGCATCATGGTGCCGTGAGCAAGGAAGTCGCTGTAGCAATGGCCGCCGGCATTCGTCGCATCGCTGGAACAGACATCGGCCTCTCCACCACGGGCATCGCCGGACCAACAGGCGGCACTGAGGAAAAGCCGGTGGGATTGGTCTGGATCGGCTATGCAAATGCCGCTGCGGCTTTTGCGGTCGAACACCGGTTCGGAGGAACGCGCGCCCTGATCAAAGAACGGGCTTCGCAGGCTGCACTCGATCTGGTACGGAAAAGCATCACAACGGGGAAGGAAAACAGTCGTGACATCGCGTGAACGCATCCTTGCGGCTCTCCACCATCGTCAGCCTGACCGCGTGCCGGTCGATTTCTCCGGTCACCGGTCGTCCGGCATCCACGCAATCGCCTATGCCCGTTTGCGCAAGTACCTCGGTCTTCCCGAGCGGCCGATCCGCGTGTACGACATCATCCAGCAAATGGCGGTTGTCGACGAGGATATCCTGGCCCTTGCCGGCGCGGATACCATCGAACTCGGACGCGCCTTTGCGACAGAGGACCGGTGGTGGCATGACTGGGTTCTCCCTGACGGGACTCCCTGCCAGGTTCCTATCTGGGTCACTCCCGAACGGGATGGTGCACGGTGGGTGTTGCGGTCGGCGAGCGGCCGGATCCTTGCACAAATGCCTGACGGCGCGCTCTATTTTGAACAGACATATTACCCGTTCCTTGATGGGGTCGAGAACTTCGACGCCTTCCCCGAGGTGTTTGCGGAGTCAATGTGGACAGGCATAGCGTCCCCTCCCGGACCGATCGCCGACGGCCCGGACGGCACACGCGCGTTCATCGAAGGGGCGAAGGGACTGCGTGCAGGTACGGACAGGGCTATCCTTGCACTGTTCGGAGGCAATCTCCTGGAGGTCGGTCAGTTCATGTACCGGAATGACAATTTCTTCATGCTCCTTGCCGGCGAACCCGAGCGGGCCCATGATTTCCTGGAACACGTGGTGGAATACCACCTCCGCAATCTTGAGAGTTTTCTCGGAAAGATCGGTCCGTTCGTCGACATCATCGTCTTCGGCGATGATCTCGGGATGCAGACAGGGCCGCAGCTCTCGCCGGCCATGTACAGGGAATTCTTCAAACCCCGGCATGCGCGGATGTGGAAACGCGCGAAGGAACTGGCCCCTGTTAAGGTCATGCTGCACAGCTGCGGTGGAGTGCGGGAGTTGCTGCCGGATCTCATCGATGCCGGCCTTGACGCCATCAATCCGGTGCAGATTTCCTGCCGGGGAATGGAAGCGGCGGGGTTAAAGCGGGACTTCGGAGACCGCATCACCTTCTGGGGAGGCGGTTGTGACACGCGGGAGGTTCTTTCGCGCGGAACGCCGGCAATGGTCCGTGCACATGTACACGATCAGATCCGCGCACTGCATCATGAGGGCGGCTTTGTGTTCCAGCAGGTGCACAACATCCTGGCGGATGTCCCGCCCGCCAATATCGTAGCGATGTTCGAGGCGGTGCGCACAGCACAATAATTTCGCTTGACAAAGAGCAGTCGACGGTGTACCTTGAGGTGACTAAAGTCATCAAATGACTTTACCACTTACCGTGCTTGTCGCGTGAACACCCGACTGCAACGCACAGGGCTACCCGATCAGTTGGCAGAACGGCTCCAGCGGCTCATCGCGGAGAGGCACCTGCAGCCGGGTGCCCGCCTCCCTCCGATGAGCGCACTCGCTGTCCGCTTCCGTGTCGGATACCCCACCCTCCGCGAAGGACTCAAGAAACTCGAAGCACTCGGCGTCATCTCCATCCACCACGGATCCGGGGTGTACGTTCGTCAACCCGTCACCGGCATTTTTCTGGTTAACCCCATTTCCGCAGCAAGCGAGCCAACCCGAAAGGTCCTTCTGGATCTCATCGAAGCCCGTGGGGCCGTGGAGATGGGCACTATCGGGCTCGCCGCCGAAAGAATAACTCCCGCACAATCAGCGCAGTTGGAGCGTCTCCTCGAAGAGGCGCTCCGTAACCTCGAGGACCATCAGGAGCTCAACCGCATTAACATGCAGATTCATCTCTGCATCGCAGCGGCCTCCGGCAATTCCGTGCTGACACACCTCCTGGAGGTAATTCTGAACATGTTCAAAGAGCAGCAGCGCCTGCTGCTCGACATCCGCGGCTTTCCGCGGAGCGACTATGAACAGCATGTGCGGCTCGTCGATGCCGTACGGCACCGCCATAAAGCATTGGCCCTCACACGCATGCGCAAACATCTCGACGGATTCCGGCAGGCCGTCCTTGACTTGGACAGCACTCACACCAATTCCACAGAAAGACGCTAACATGGCGACGGACATTCTGCGACGCGCACTGTTGTGCGGCCTCACGGCAGTCACGTTCTCCGGTGCGGCGTTCAGCCAGTTCGGCAAAGTGACCGGTATCATCACCGACCGCGCAACCCGCGAACCGCTCATCGGAGCAAATGTCACACTCTCTGGGACCACGGCCGGCGCTTCCACAAATACCCAGGGCGAATACTTCGTTCTCCGCGTTACCCCCGGAGTGTATATATTGCGCGTATCGCTGCTCGGATATCACGAAGCCACGGTGAAGAACGTCAAGGTGAGTATCGACCTCTCCACACACATCAACGTCGCCCTCGATGAACAGAGCGTGGAAATCGGAGAAGAGGTGGTCATCACCGCGGAACGCCCGGTGATCCAGAAAGACGCCACCTCCAGCACGCTGTATGTCGACGCCGCCACGATATCCGCCCTGCCGGTCTCGGATGCCCGGGAGGGTATCCTCGTCCAGAGCGGCGTGTTCTTCGACCCGATCCCCGTCATGGGAGGCCTGGGCGGATCCGGCAGAGGCGAAACCCGCTATGCTGTCCGCGGCGGTACCCAGCAGGAGGTGAAGTGGTTCTACGACGGGGTGCGGACCGGCGCCCTCATCGAGGGCCGCGCCGATCGCGGCGGTTCGTACACCGGGGTCAACTTGAATGCCGTCCAGGAAATCCAAGTGCTCACGGGCGGCTTCAGCGCGGAATATGGTGACGCCCAGTCAGGTATCGTGAATGTCGTCACCAAAGAAGGGGGAGGCGGATATTCCGGATCGGTGGAATACATCCACGGCTTCGCCGGACAACACCATTTCGGCCCGTATCTGTACGACCAGACCTCTCAGAAAGAGTTCCTGGACCACCGCGTGCCCGACGGCTCACTGGACCCTGCATGGTGGACTCCATACCGGCAGCGCCAGATATATGACTACACGAACATTTCCGATCATACGGTATATCTCAGCTTTGGCGGACCGATCTATCAAACCACCGGTGGCAAGGGAGCATTTTTTCTCTCAGCAGCCCTCAAGCGAGAAGCGTATGTTTTTCCCCACCCACGGGATACGCGGAACAATGAAAACGTCATGGGAAATTTTTCGTTCCAGCTCCAGCCGGAAATGAAACTCCGTGTCACCGGCCTCTTGGCCCACGAAGCACACGCGACACTCCAGGAGAACGGCGACTTCGTCATGCAGGCAAAATATTACCGGGGCTGGGGATCCCTGCTTGACACCTATACCTACAGCGGCTCCGCCCAACTCACACACACGCTGTCGCCCTCACTCTTCTATGAGGCCAAACTCAGCGGCTTCCTGTTTGACAGCCGGGAGACTCCCAGCGACTATATCGCACTCGGAGAGAGCAAGAACCCCGACTTGTTCGGGTTCCAGCGGTACGACGGCTATCAGAGCGAGCCTTTCGATGCGTACTCCTACATTCTCAACAACCACCTGCAGAACGGTGATCTCTCCTTCACCGGCAGCGTCAGCTGGCAGGCAGACCAGGCAAATCTTCTCAAAGGGGGAGTGGAGTTTCATTATAACACGCTGGCGGAAAAGGAAGTCAGCCGGTGGCCTTCCTTTACCACAGAGCGTGCGCTCTGGCTGAACCGCGGTCTCCACGAGACCTATCATCCCCTGCAGCTTTCGGCGTATCTTCAGGACAAGATGGAATTCGAGAGCATGATCCTCAGCCTGGGAGTACGATACGACTACTTCAATCCGAATCGTGACTGGTTCTGGGGCAACAACCTCTACAATCTCAGCATCGATCCCGAGTATTCGGTCGCACAGGACCCCGACCGGGATCAGATCGATTCTCTCGGACATGTGAAGTACGCGTTTGACAATGTGCTCAAGAAATCCCGGACCCCCTCCCCCACCTATCACATGGTCAGCCCGCGCCTCGGGGTATCCTTCCCCATCACGGAGAATACCGTCCTGCGCTTCAACTACGGCCACTTCTACCAGATGCCGCCTCTGGACTGGTTGTATGAGTTCAATTATTTCCGTCCCATTTACATCGTGAAAAGCATTCAGGCGGAATTGGGCAATCCCAACCCGCGCCACATCCCTTCTGCCGATGGCGACCCGGAACGCGTAGTGCTCCTGACCAATCAACCCCTGCGTCCGATGAAGACGGTGTCTTTCGAAGCGGGTATCAAACACAACTTCAACGATATCGTTGTGCTGGATGTCGTGGGATTCTACAAAGACGTGACAGACCAGACGTACTCGCGGCAGGGAATCTTTGACCGTCGCATTTACGGATACGATCCCTTCAGCCGGACCACCACCACGAACACATTCTATTCCAGCTTGCTGTCAGGGGACTACGGTGACGCGCAAGGATTCGAAGTGACCCTCCGGTCCCTCTTCAGCAATGTGGTGATGTTTGACCTGAACTACAGCTTTTCACGATCCCTGCAGGGCCGGGCATCGCCGGCGAGAATCAATTATGACTCTCTCGGATTGACAACGTTTGTGTATGATACAGACGTTAACAGAAGGATCCCCGTGGAATCTCATTTCAGCCGCCCGCACATTGTTCGGGCAAACGTGTTGCTACGGTATCCTCAAGATGCGGGGGAGTCTTTCCTGTCAGATATTCTCCGCGATGCCAGCGCCAGCATTCTGTATCGTTTCACCAGCGGGCAGACGTTCACGTACCTCGGGCCGAACGACCCGCCCGACACATATGACAACCAGAGGTATCCTGTTTCACATACCGTTGACCTCCGCCTCGATAAATCACTCCGGTTGGGGGGAAACCACGAGGTGAGTGTTTCGCTCCGTATCACCAACCTGTTGAACACAAAGAACGTGCGCTCCCTCGGTGACATTTTCTATGATCCCAACGCGATAAAGAAATTTGTCGACACCGGCGAGGTCACGACAGTTGACGGTGCAGGGTACGACATCTCCTGGCAGACGTGGTACGAAACACGCCGCTTCTATTTGAGCGCGCGATACGTGTTCTAACGGAGACCGGCATGACCTCTCGATTGTACATTGTTCTGATCTGCGCGGTAGCCCTCCTGGCCAGGGAAGGCATGCACGCGCAAACCCGCACCCCCGAGTTCCGTGTTCACGATCGTGGCGAGCTCTGGGAAACCATGAAAGACAACGGCCTGATCGGTGCACCGAATCCGACCAACCGGTTTGAATACTATCCCAGCATGGATTGGCCAGGCGGACCGCACATTCTGGTCAGCAAAGACGAACAACGTTCCTATAATTACCAGGCCGGCATGTGGATGGGTGGCAAGAAGGCCGGAGGTCAGCTGTTCTTCACTGAAAACGGCCCATTCACATTCGTTGACAACGGCACATTCTCGGCAATCACCAAAAAAACCAATTTCTTTGGTTCTCCCGGGTTCAACCCGGAGGAAGCGGAGGAAACCATAACCGCCGAATGGACGACAACAGAAGGCATGCGCGTCAAACGCACAAGCCGCAGCTGGAGCTCTCCCCCGTACAACAACTTTATACTCATCGAGTATCTGGTGACGAATCTGAACTCCTCCGCTGTCTCCGACCTTTTCCTCGGATTCCCCTATCTCCTCCGCCCCAGTTACCAGGATTTTGTAGTACACAACGGTTGGGGAGACGATTTGAACCGTGCCGATGATCTCCCTGGGTTTGATTCCACTCTCGCCCTGATGTATGTATATGATGACACGCCGAATTTCAGCATCCCGTCGGATGTCGGCAACTATTGGTCGAAAGCCGACGAACTCCGCACCACCGGCTTCGCCGGAGTGGCATTGATCTTCGCTGACGCTGCGACGGGCGGACGCGCGCAACCGGCCAACATCCTCTCCGCCCAGTTGTTGGGCAACGAACGGAACCTGACGCTCAGCAGTGTAACGCCGGCGAAGTTGTACGATGTGCTCACAGGAGCGGACCGGTCTCTTCAGGCTGCCTCAGATCTGCGCCTTTGCCCGTTCATGCTGATGTCCTGCGGACCCTATACCGTCGCTCCCAACGGCATAGTCAAAATCGTCCTCGCCCAGGCGGTGAATGGCCTGCCTTTGAGTGATGCTGTTCTCGGGCTTGCGATGCAGCCTTCGCTCCCGGCAGGACTCGACTTATTGAAGGCAAGCATTTCCCGGGCTCGTGATGTGCAGGCTGGCAACAATCGTCTCCCCGCATTCCCTCCTCCCTCGCCGGACGCCGAGTATATCGCTTTGCCGACATCCCGGTCAATCTCCCTGACCTGGCCGCCGCTTGAGGATGTCTACGCCAATGCCGTGAGCGGTGCACGCAATTTCCGCGGCTACAAGGTGTATCGTAGTTCCCGGAGCTTCGTGGGCCCGTTCACGCTCATGCGGACGATTAATGCCCGCAACCCGACCGACCGCACACGGTTCTATGACGCTGCCCTGGGCAGGTGGCGCGTGCTCGACCAATCCATCGATCTGGGCGTGACATATTTCTATGCCGTCACGTCGTTTGACAGTCTGGACAACGAAAGTGGCCTGACGAACAGGAATGAACTGGGGATCGCCGCCACAAGTCCCCCCGCCGCGTCCGCTTCCGATGTCCGTGTCTTTCCGAATCCGTTCCGCGGTGTCTCCGGCTTCCCCACCCGCGGAGAGGAGAGCTCCATTGTATGGACCAACCTCCCCGGTCTCGCGACAATCCGCATCTTCACCTCGAGCGGCGAGCTGGTGAAAACCATCAAACAGGAAAGCCTTACCTCCGGACAGGTGGTGTGGGATCAGTTATCCGATGCACGCCAGCGCGTAGCTCCGGGGATTTTCTTCTGGACGGTGGAGTCTCCCGTCGGAAGCTCCCACGGCACTCTGGTGATCATCAAGTGAGGCATGCGCCATGACTCGAATATTCGCTCTGCTCTTTCTCACCCTCGTCGGTCCCGCTGCGCTTGCACAGTTCGACTACGGGTTCGAGTTTTCGAAAGCGGGAACCGCCGGTCTTCAGGCGCTCAAGATACTGCCGGGGGCGCGCGACGCCGCGCTGGCGGGCGCCATGGTCTCTCTCGCCAACGATGCCACAGCGGTATTCATCAATCCCGGGGGGCTGGCATTCGTGGATCAATCAGAAGCAGTGGTCTCACATGTTTCCTGGCTTGCCGGCAGCCGCACCGACGCAGCGGTCCTCGCAACTCCCTTCGCGGGTTTCGTGTTTGCCCTGAGCGCTGTCCGGTTCGGCATCGAGGAGTTCGAGGAAACCACCGTCCGTCAGCCGATGGGCACCGGCCGTATGGTGTCAGCCGGCGATCTGGTGATCGGACTGGGGGCAGCCCGCCGGTTCTCTGACAAGCTGACAATCGGGCTCCAGCTCAAATACGTGCGGGAATCCCTCGACCATGACGCCGTGAACAACATCCTCTTTGACGTCGGGTCCATCTACTACACCGGCTTCCATAATCTCCGCCTCGGTTTTGCGGTGCAGCACTTCGGGCCGGACATGAAGATCATCGACCAGAAATTCCGCTCCCCCCTGCTCTTCCGCGTGGGTGCCGGTGAGGATGTGACATGGGGGGATGACCATCGTCTGACCACTGCAGTCGATCTCGTGCACCCCACTGACAACAACGAGTGGGTCAACTGGGGCGTGGAATACGAGATGTTCAGTACCCTCAGCCTGCGCACAGGATACCGGTTTGATGTGGAGCGAGGCAAATGGAGCTTCGGTGCGGGCGTCCGGCCACCCGAGGTTGCCGGCATCGCCCTCGGTGTCGACTATGCATATTCGCACTTCGATGCAACATTCGGGGCCATTCACCAGTTCACGGTTGCCATCGCTTTTTGAGACAGAGTGGGAATGAAGATGACGAGCAGGACTATGTGGCTGTTGTGCCTTCTCCTGAGCGGGGTCGGCAGTTCCGCTCACGCGCAGTTCGATCGTCCATGGCAAATCTATCTCGTGCCGTCTTCACACATTGATGTCGGCTATACGGCCCCCGTCGGGCAGGTCCTGCAAGACCATCTGCGCTACCTTGACACTGTCGTGGTCTGGACGGAACGAACGAACGGCAATCTTCCCGGTGAGCAGTTTCGCTGGACTATCGAGATTCCATGGGTGGTGGAGGCGTATCAGCAACATCGCACTGCCGCGCAGGTCGAACGTCTGATGGCGTGCGTGCGACGCGGTGAGGTTGAGATCGGCGGGATGTACTTCGGCCTGCAAACCGATTTGTGCGGCAACGAGGAACTCGTGCGTTCGCTCATATTTTCCCAGGAGATGCGCAATACGTACAACATTCCCGTCCGCACGGCATTCATCAACGACACTCCCGGTTTGACCTGGTCGCTCGCACAGCTCATGCCGAAGGCGGGAATACAATATCTGTCGGTGGCAATGAACTCATTCCTGTCCGACTTCTACACAACGACGACGCTGCCCAATCTCTTCCATGTGCAGGCGCAGAACGGTGAGAAGCTCTTGGTGTGGCGTTCCATCGACAAGACGTGGGCGTACCTTGAGGGGAGCGTGACCTGTGCAGTCTATGCACCCGGGCCGGCGATTATGCAAACGAATCTCACCAAGTTTCTCCAGGCATTGGCGGGCAGCGGCTATCCATACAACGAAGTGATGATCAACTGCGCCACCGGTGACAACGGCGCCCCTAATTTCACGATTGTCAACAATGCCAAGGATTGGAACGGTACATTCCCCAACGCACGAATCCAGATAAGTACCGCGACAGCATTTTTTGATACTATGGTGGCCCGCCATGCCGCACAGATCCCGGTGTACAGCGGCGATGCGCCAAACTGGTGGTCATGGCTTTTTGCCCCGTCCGCAACAGGCGGCAACGTGCTCTCCCGGAACGCCCATATGCTCCTTCCCGCTGCCGAAACCTTCGCTACCTTCGCTGCACAGAAGGATCCCGCGTTCATGATCACGCCGACAACACTGCGCAACGCCTACATCAACAATCTGACGTTTGAAGATCATAACCTCGGGGCGAACTATGCAGGGGGCAACGAGCCCTTCTGGGTTCTTAAGATGGGCTGGATCAACGCCGCGGTCGATACCGGCACGGCCGTTCTGGACCGGGCCATCGATGCGATTGGGCGAAGCATTCCCACGGGGACAACACCAGCGATAGCGGTATTCAATCCTCTTGCATGGGAACGTTCGATACCTGTGACGCTCACCGCATCACAGGTGACCTCCCTTGGGGTATGTGACATCCAAGAAGAATCGACGGGAGCGATGGTGCCCGCGCAGCTATTGCATGACGGTTCACTCTGCTTTATCGCAGCGCACGTCCCCTCGGTCGGCTATGCGGTCTATCGTATTGTGCCGAAGACAGAACCTTTCCTCCCGCCGCGTCCGCTTGCGGGATACACGGTAGAAAACGCATCATACCGGGTGGATGTGGATCCAGCGACGGGCGGAGTGCTCTCCCTGATCGACAAGGGCACCGGCAGAGAGATTGTCTCCGGTGCAGGTCAGTTCAATCAGTACCGCTACAACAACACTTTTTCCCCCTCAGGGATGACGATCCGCGCTTCGGATAGCGGATCCGTCTTGCAGTCCATCACGCTTCAAGGATCAGCACAGGGAACGAGCATGTTCGCCACGACTGTTGCCCTGTATGAAGCCATTAAGCGTCTGGAAATGCGCAGTGTGTACAACAAACTCATTCCGACCTCAACTGAGACGGTGGATTTCCATTTCTCCTTTGCCGTGCCATCGCCGCAGATGAGATACGAAATACCGTTCGGCGACGTCAGGCTGTTCGCTGATGAGCTGAGCGGATTCAGCGTGAAACACTACGCCTTCGGCCAGTGGCTGGATGTCGTGTCGGGCACGAACGATTTTGCCGCCGTGCTCGCCGTAAAGAACGCCTCAGTGACAGCTCATCCAAGCGGGACATTTGAGGGCAACGTGCGCATCATGGTCTCCTACAACGATGCAGCATCAGCGTACCGCGCCGGTGTGGGACAGGTGCCCATGGACTTTTCGTTGACGACCGCGTCAGGTTATTTCGCGGACTCCTCTATGCGCCATGCATATTCGTTCAGTGCGCCGGCACCGGTCCGGATCTTGCCTGCCGGCCAAAAGGGGACGCTGGGCGGCGGACGTCACTCTTTCCTGAGCGTCACGCCGGCGTGTCTCCTGCTCTCGACGGTAAAACCACCCGTGAGCGGAACCGGCTGCATCGTGCGTCTCTTCAATCCGCTTGATCACGCGGTCCCCGCAGTCTTGAAGTTCTCCGCTGCGGTACTGTCCGCGCGTGAGACGTCTCTGTTGGAAGTCGACGGTGCCACACTGGTATTCCGGCACGACTCTGTGTTTGCAGTATGGAACCCGTATGAAGTAAAAACCCTGCGCGTGCAACTTGCAGAGCCGACGTCCGCAGGACAATTCGAGGATGTCCCAGGCACATTCGATCTCGAACAGAATTATCCAAATCCTTTTAACCCGAGTACGACCATACGATTCTCAATTGTGGATCCACAATTCACCATTGTGAAGGTGTACGATCTGCTGGGGCGGGAGGTGGCGGTGCTCGTGAATGAACAGGTACCACCAGGACAACATGCTGTTGCATTCGATGCATCGCGACTTGCCAGCGGCACCTACGTGTGCCGGCTCCAGTCGGGAACGCACATCTCCACCATCAAAATGATGCTCGTCCGGTGAGAACAACTATGACACGGATCGCCGTCGGTCTCTCTGCCGCGGCGTTCATACTGCTCCTCGTCTGGGATGCGGGAGGAGAACGGCAACGGGACGACGGGCGACTGCACATCCGGTATTGGACTATCATCGGGATGAAGGAAATCATTCCGTACTTCGCACGGTCCTTCGGCGATACCCAGGATCGCATTGTCGTTGATACAACCCCTATTCCCTGGCAGGAACATGAGAAGAAGATACTGACCTCGATCGTGAGCGGCAATCCACCCGACGTTGTCAACCAGATGACTCCGGTTGCCAAGTGGGCGTCGCGGCTGGCGCTGGTGCCGCTGGATGAGTATATTCGCCGGGATCATTTCGACACCACTATGTTTTTTAAGTCTCTCTGGGAGGAGATGCGCTATCGCGGTCGGATCTACGGCATCCCGGTCTACTCCGGATCGTATGCCCTCTTTTATAACAGAACGCTCTTCCGTGAGGCGGGCCTCGATCCCGACAAACCCCCGCACACATGGGAGGACGTTTTCGCATTGAACAAGCGGTTCGTCAGGAGGGACGCCCGCGGGCATCTGCTCAGGATGGGGTTCATCCCCAACTACGGCAACGTCCAGACCTTCATGTTAATGGCCTGGCAGCAAGGAGCCTCTTTCGTGAGCCCCGACGGTACGCGGATTCAGGTCGCCGATTCTTCGGTGGTACATGCACTGCAGTGGGTGCAGCGGTTTTACGCTGAGTATGACCAGCGGGATATCGCAGCGTTCCTCGGCGGACTCGGGTTTGCAGATCAACACGGCTTCATCGCGGGAAAGGTCGCGATGATGATCCTTGACAGCAGTTTTCCCGATCAGATTCGCGCTTACAAACCGGGGCTGGACTACGGTGTGGCCATGATCCCGACGTTTCCCGGAGATCCCACGGCGTCCGTTTCCGGCAGCTGGTGGCTGGGAATTCCTCGGGGGGCAAAACACCCCGAGGAAGCCTGGCAGTTCATCAAACACGCCGTCACCAAAGAATCCCAGCTGCTGGAAATTGAAAAGACTGAGGAAAGTCTGTTCCCTGCAAACCGTCTCGCCGCGGAGGATCCCCGGTTCATGAACACGCCGGCCCGGGAGGTGTTCGTGCGTATGATGGAGTTCTCGCATTCGCCATCAATCGTCCCCCTTGCCCACGATATGTTCTGGCGCGAGATCTCTGGCGCACAGGAACGGGTTATCCACAATCTGCAATCCCCCGACGAGGCCCTGCGCCAGGCGGAACGGCAGATCCAGGCCATCCTCGACGATGCACGGGATTACGACCTGTATGTGCATACTCATGCGGGAGGAGAGTAAATGAAAGGGATCGACACAACCTGGATGCGCACGCCGCGCCGCAGGCAGGAAGCCTTCCTGGGTATCCTCTTTGCATCGCCGTGGCTTGTCGGATTCCTGGTGTTCGGCCTCTATCCGATGATTATGTCGCTGTACTTCAGCCTCTGCCGGTATGATGTGCTGCGCATCCCTCAGTTCATCGGACTTGGCAACTATCACACACTCCTTGCACGCGATCCGTATTTTTGGACGGCGGTAGAGAACACCCTCTCTTATGCCCTCGTGCGCACACCGCTTTGCGTCGCCGGTTCGCTGTTCCTCGCCGTGCTGATCAATCGTGCCACGCGCGGTGCGCGGCTCTACCGGACGGTCTTCTTCCTCCCATCCATCGTCTCCGGCGTGGTTGTTTCTGTTCTCTGGCTCTGGCTCCTGAATCCCCAGTACGGGCTCATCAACTCGGCTCTCCAGTTGGTCGGCATCAACGGGCCGCTCTGGTTGCAGAGCCCCGAGTGGTCCAAGCCATCCCTTGTCCTTATGAGCCTCTGGTCGATCGGCGGCGGCCGGATGATCGTGTTCCTCGCCGCCCTCCAGACTGTGCCGCAGCATCTGTATGAGGTTGTCGACCTGGATGGGGGAGGTGCATGGCAGAAGTTCCGGCACGTCACCTTGCCCATGATTTCACCGGTGCTGTTTTTGTGGATTGTACTGGAAGTCATCTTTTCGTTTCAGGTGTTCACAGAATCCTATGTCATGACCAAAGGCGGACCGCTCAACTCCACGCTGTTCTATAATCTGTATCTGTACTACAAGGCGTTTGATGATTTCGACATGGGATACGCCTCCGCACTTGCATGGCTCCTGCTCCTGTTCTCAGTGGTCGTCACTGTGGTGCAGTTCAAAGTCGGAAAACGGTGGGTGTACTACGAAGCCGGCCGGGGGTCTTGAGCGATGACGCATCGACACAAAGGATGGAAACAGCTGGGGCTGTACACCGTACTGACGGCGTTCGGCGCCTTGTTCCTGATTCCCTTTCTGTGGGTGCTTTCGACTTCGCTCAAGGGCAATGAGCAAATCTTTACCATTCCCCCGCAGTGGATTCCGTTGCGGCTCCACTGGGAGAACTACACGGAAATTTTCCGGCGCATGCCGGTGCTCCTGTATCTGAAGAACTCTGTGATTGTAACGGTGTTGCAGATGGTCGGCATCGTGGGTTCGAGCTCTCTGGTCGCGTATGCCTTCGCCATCCTCCGGTGGCCGGGCCGGAATCTCCTGTTTGGCGTCCTTCTTGCGACAATGATGCTTCCGATGCAGGTGACAATGATCCCGGTGTTCGTGCTCTTCAAGCAACTCGGTTGGCTGGACACATTCAAGCCACTGGTCGTGCCGGCGTTCCTGGGCGGGGGCGCATTCAACATCTTCTTGCTGCGCCAGTTCTTCCTGGGCATTCCAGGAGAAATTGCCGACGCTGCCCGCATCGACGGATGCTCGGAATTCCGCATCTACTGGAACATCATGCTGCCCCTGGCCTCGCCCGCACTGGCAACGGTCGCCATCATGACCTTCATGTTCTCATGGAACGATTTCCTCGGACCGCTCATCTATCTGTCCGAAAAGGACAAGAGCACGTTGGCACTGGGTTTATCAATGTTCGTCGGACAGCAAACAAGTGAGTGGGCACTGCTGATGGCAGCTTCCATATTGATGATGCTTCCGATGGTGGCAGTCTTTTTCTTCTTCCAGAAATATATCATCCAGGGCTTCACTATGAGCGGACTCAAAGGATGAATCGGTACGCAAGGGTTCTCGTGGCCGTCATGGCCGTCGGGGTCGTCAGCACCGGATATGCGACCGCCCAGCAGACAATGCGGCTGTCGTTGCGGAATGATGGCTCTGTTCCTGCCTGGCTGGTGGCAGGACCATTTGAACAGGGAATCGAAGGGTTCGGCCAATGGCGGTCTGTCGATGCGATCGGCGAAGATTCCGTCAGGCCCCGGACAGGAGGTTTCCTCTCCGCACCTCTGGTGCAGGGCGGCTCCACAACCTGGGCAGTCCAGTCAGTGGACGCACGCGGCTATCTCGATCTGAATAGTTCGGTGGGGTGGTCGATACCCGGCCGGACGCCCGAGCAGGTCTGGTGGACGAAAGCGGCATATGCGTATGTCAAAATGGAATCCGCGTCGGCGCGGAAATTGCATCTGTTGGTCGGCACGAACTCACAGCTCGTGGTCTTCATCAATGGTACGACGGTCCATCAGTTTTCCGGTCAACGGGATGCCGTTCCCGATGACGATACGGTGGACCTCCCCATCGCTGCCGGTGTCAATCATCTGCTCATGAAGATCGGCAATACCCACAAGAATCACCGGTCACCGTTCTTCGGCGGGATCAGCTTCGGGTGGGGAAGCTATTGCCGACTGCTGACGCGCGACGGACAGGTTCCTCAGGATATCACCATCACATTCGACGATGTGCCTTCAGGCCCGCTGATGCAGCTCCACTCCACCTTCTTCTTCCGCAAGAGTGGCAATGCCCTCCAACAACGGCATGACCTTGAGATCTTTTCTCCCGGCGAGGATTCCACCGCCGGAAGCCTTGTCATGGTGGCGAACGGGCAGACCGTCCGGCATGCGCTTCCCTCCCTGCAGTGGGGGTGGAACCGTGTTCCATTGTGGCACGCGGCCCAAACAGCCAACACGCCTGCAAGCTTCCGTCTGGAAATCGGCACCAAGGGCATCACTCATTCTGACACCCTTCGCGCGGAACAGCGGTACGAACTCCAGCTGGTGTTCCTGACCCACACCGACATCGGCTACACACATCCCCAGCCGGTGGTGAAGGAGTTGCACTGTGCCGCACTTGATGAAGTGCTGGCCCTCTGCAGGAAACATCCCGATTTTCGCTGGACGATTGAAACGGTCTGGCAGCTCGAGCAATATCAACAATCGCGTTCGAAAGCAGCCATACAGGAATTGTACCGCTACATGCGCGAGGGACGTATAGCCCTATCCCCTGTCTCCACCAATCCATACACCGGCTGGGTGAGTGAGGAGGAGATGATCCGGGCAATGTATCCCGGCCGCGATGTTCAGCAGCTCCTGGGGATCTCGACGCCCGGTGCCGTGTACAATGACGTGCCGGGTCTTGCATGGATGATGCCTCGTATTCTCTCGGACGCCGGTGTCCGGCTCATCCTGTGTGGACTGAACGAGGTCTACGGCGGATATGCACTGCAGCGCGCACTTCCGAAGGCCTTCCTTTGGGAAGGCGGCGATGGCACGCGTCTCGCAGTGTACAGGAATGAGACCTACACGGAAGGGACCGACTATGGACTGGAGCACGACCCGCCCGTAATTGCCCACCGCATGTGGGAGCGCCTCCTCCGCCTCCGGGCCTCGAGGGAAGACCGTCGGATGGTCCTGCTCAACTCCGCCTGGTTTGACAACGGTCCGCCCGCCGCCCACCAGTTCGAAGCGGCAAGGAAGTGGAACGCCGAGTATGCCTATCCGCGATTTGTCGTCACGACACTGGCGGACGCAGCGAAGGCTTTCATCCGTGACTATGCACATGCTCTTCCGGTGTTGAGGGGAGATTGGACATCGTCATGGGACATGCTCTACCAGGGAGAACCTGAACGCGTGGCAAGGGAGCGGGCAACACAGCAAAGCCTCATTGCGGCCGAGGCCCTCGATGCCCTCACCACGGTCATCCGACCAGAGGTGGTGCCGGCCACAAAGGCCGCAGACAACGCCTATGCAGCACTGTTGGAGTACAGCGGCCATGGCAGCGGCTTGGAGGCCGGGTTTGGCACCCCTGGTGAGAATGCCCTGACGATGCAGATGCGCGAGCAGTACCTCCGAAATGCCGGCAGCATTACGGCGGAGCTGTACTACCGTGCGCTCACTCGGATCATCCGGGCTGAAGAAGCGTTCGACGCCGAAGGGATCATCGCGGTGAACCCACTGTCGTGGCAATGCACCGTGCCAGTTGAAATCGAGCTTAAAGACTCCTCAGATCATCAGCTCGAGCTGACCGACCCTCTGACGGGTCGAATGGTCCCCAGCTTCCGGATGGGCCATCGGCTTTCCTTCGTGGCACCAGATCTTCCTCCGATGGGATTCCGCAAATTCTTTACCTCATCTGGAAAGCAGGGAACCCCCGCCCCGGATAGCCAGGATCTGAGACTCACTGGTTCATACATCGAAAACAGGGCTTATCGTATCACCTTTGATCCACACGGAGGACTGGTCACATCGATTGTTGACAAGCGCAGCGGCATCGAGCTGCTCTCCTCCCGTGGCATGCCGTTCAACGAACCCATGGTCCAGACGGGTGTTGCGGGACGCGGATATAGACCGGCGAGCGGAGAAAACGGTCAGTGTACCGTTACCGACGAACGCCCGGTCCGACTCGTCCTCTCGATTCTGCGTCCCGGTAGAGTTATCGAAAAAACGGAGTATATATTATGGACCGGTGTCGATCGGGTTGACCTCCTCCACACCGTGAACCTGGAGCAACTCCGGCCCCCAAAGGAGGTCGAAGTGTACGCTGCGGCGTTTCCGTTCGCGTTCGCAGGCTCATCTGTCGCGTTCATGGACCTTCTGGGGGGAGTTGCACGAGTCCCAGACCAACGTCTCCCGGGAGCACTGAACGATATCTACTCCATCAGGCGGTCTGCCGCGGTGACAGATGGCCGCACGTGCATCGCACTTGCCGCAGTTGACAGCCGGATTCTCTTTTGGAAGAGAGACTCGCTCACCGGGGGTTCTGTCCTCATGGTCAACCTGGTCAACAATTTCCCACTCGAGTGGAACAGAAACGAGGCGAACGCAGGCCGCCTGCGCCTCCGGTTCGCGTTCAGGAGCATGCCGGGATCCTACGATGCAGATGGAACAGCGCGCTTCGGTTGGGAGGTACAGACTAACTTTTTTGCACGGACCACGTTATTGCGAAAAGCACCAGCGCAAATGAGCTATCTTGCGGTTGCAGGCAGAAATGCCTTGCTCACCGGCCTGAAATGCGGAACTTCATCCGACGACATTGTCCTCCGCATAACAAATGTCAGCCCTGACAGCGCAACGGATGCAACCGTTACTTCACCGTTCCTGTTGCCTGCTGACATATCCAGGGCCTCGTTGCTGGAAACAAACAGGAAGCGGTCCGGCAGCTCCGGACCAGGCTTGCGTGTCAGGCTGCAACCGTCCGAAACACAGACTGTCATTCTGCGAAAAAAGCGTTAACATTCAAGAACACACGACAATCCCGAGAGAGGAGGGCTTGAGTAAGCCATTGCGAACTGGTATGTGACGACCATGGTTCGGTTTTTCCCCATTCCATCCACTCAACACAAGGAGGCTGTCCATGAACTGGAAAAGGCTTGGTACAACGCTGTCGATACTCCTGCTGCCCCTGCTGCTCACGCGCTGTCTGATCACGCAGGTGCAGCAGCCGACGGCCGCGACAGCCAATAGCAACATCACGGTTACCGTCACCATCAAGGATGATATTGTGCCGGAGAGCAATCCCCATAAGGGCGTTCTCTGCGTGCTGGCACCGACCGACTGGAGTTTCGTGTCCGGTACCTACACGGCTCAACTGGACAATGGCTCGGCACTCGGCAATGGTACGATCGCCCTGGCCACAAACTGGGCGGATTCCGCGACACAGGTGGTCCCGCCTCCAGCCGGGTACAAGTGGATCGGGCTTCTCTCCAGCACGGGCTATACGTATCCCGATACCATCTTTGTGGACGCCGCGGTGGTGTTGAAGGTGGGAGCAAAGAACGGTGTGTACAATCTCGGGTACTTCACTACAAAGAACACGACAGATCTCATCACGCACCTCGGTCCGCCGGACTTCTGGGCCGATACGGCGATGAACTTCAAGATTACCGTGACCGGAGGAACGTCTGTCGAGGAGAAATCTCTGAACCGGGTCCCGGACTCATATGGACTCTCCCAGAATTTCCCCAATCCATTCAATCCGTCAACCTCCATCCGGTTCGACCTCAAAGAACGTTCGACCGTACGCTTGTCGATCTTCGATGTTACCGGTCGTGAGATTGAAACGCTCGTCGATGGAGTGCGGGAAGCCGGGTCGTATGAAGTCTCGTTTTCTCCTGAATTCCTGTCCAGCGGCGTGTACCTCTACCGTCTGCGAACGGGAGACTTCATCAAGACGTTGAAGATGGTCTATTCAAAGTAACCTGTACCGTTGAACTCCCGCGAGGGCTGTGTCGCGTGCGCAGATGCGGCCAGCCCTCGCGGTACGAACAACCACTCTTCTCCAAAGGCGACGCATGGTACCCACAGTCCTCGACTGCGCAAGCGACCCGCTCACCCACAGGTTCGGAGACATGTTCAACCTCCCAGGTCTGACGAACTTCCTCGGCTGCGTTCAAACCGATTTGGATATTACGGGGATCAGGAGTCTGAATTTCCCTCCGTATGCGACATCGGACACCCTCACGGGAGCTCTCTACATCGATGGGAGGTTTTTTAAAGCGACGGCGGCTCCAATCACGTTCGTTTGGTATCCTGATCGCATCGAACGGACCGCCGAGTCAGGAGGATTCCGGTTTCATTCGGTCACCATTCTCGCGGTAGGAGAAATGGCGGTGCTCGTCCGTCTCGAAATCGAGAACCTTTCAGGGGTCGCACGCTCGCTGACCCTGAAGTATGGTCTTCGAGGAGGAGTCACACGCGTGGATACGGCATGGACCAACGCCATCCCCCCATCGGAAGACGATAACCGTGTGGCGCTCGATCCCGCACGAGGAGTCCTGCTGTTTTCCGCAGCCGCAAGCCGGGCGGTATCATGCCAGGGGATCCTCCCCGCCCCCACAGAAACCACGGCCAGGTCAATGACGCTGCGTCTGGCGCTTGCCCCCGGCGCGAAGTCCGTTGTGACGTATGTCAATGCCATCGGTGGTACCGCCGAAGAAGCAGCCGCTCTGTATCAGCGCGTTGCGGCTCATCCGGAACAGATGATTGCCGGGGCACGGGAAAACTGGAATCAGGAGCTCGCCGCCGTCTTCACACCCGGCAACAACCGGTATTCCGGATCACTTCCCATGCTCGAGACAACCGACAGAGACATCGCCCGCATCTACCATGCAGGCATCCTTGGCGTCATTTCCTTCAAACGCGACACGCCATTCTCGGTCATCGGCCGGGCGTATGATACCCTCATGCCTAAATGGTGGCAAACGACGACTTTCATATGGGACTATAGTCTGAGTGCTCTTGTCCACGCCCTCCTCGACCCCGAAGTGATGCGTAAGTATATCCAGCTCTGGATCAAAAGCGATATTCATACGCATTTTGGGACGGAGTACCTGACGGGCGGATCCGTCGGGCCCTGGTACTCGGTCAACGATTCTGCCATGGTGAGTCTTGCGCGGGAGTATATCCGGTGGACAGGCAATCGCTCGTGGTTGACGGAACAGGTGTCCGGGCGACCGGTGTTGGAGTATCTGACTGAGTACGCAACGAACTGGAAGCAGTTCCGCCAGCCAGGCGGGCTCGCCGATTACGGTGGCTTGTTAAATCTCCTGGAATGCGTGAGCACGTATGTGCATCAGGTGGCAAGCATGAACGCCGCCAACGTATTCAGCCTCCGGACCACCGCCGAGTTACAGGAGCTCATGGGCGACAGTTCCCGAGCGCGACTTCTGCGGCAGGAGGCCGGCGAACTGCTCGGCAACATCCTTCGCCTCTACAATGCCAAGAGAGGATCCTGGTATGCCCGGTTCCCCGATGGTTCTCTTGTCGATGTCCGTCACTGCTACGATTTTTTCACCGTGATGAATACCATCGGCGACGATCTGAGCGTGAGCCAGCGCGAGGAGATGGTCGAATTCTTCCGGCGGGAACTCCAGGAATCGACCTGGATGCGTGCACTTTCCTGCGACGACGATGATGCGCTGTTCAGCGCCCGCCCCGATCATCAATGGAATGGAGCATATCCTGCATGGCCTCCACAGTCACTGCTGGCACTCTATCGTGCGGGGAAAGCAGACCTGGCTTTTCAATGGATGAAAGGACTGGCCCGCTCGGCAAACCAGGGACCCTTTGGCCAGGCGCAATTCGTCGATCCCACCGTCCCCGCCGATGGGGGAGGTGCACGAAAGGCCCCGATCGAGTGTCCCTATATTACCGACTGGACGGTGTCAAGCGGCGGCAGCTGGGTGAGTGCAATCGTTGAAGGGCTTTTTGGTGTTCGTGCCCCGATGCACGGACACCTTGAGGCTACCCCGGCGTTCAGTTCGTTTGACCCCAAGGCGGAGCTCCACAACCTCCCGTACCAGGGAAGACTGTACAACGTATCCCGCGCCGGAGTGCGTTCAACGACGTGATCCCGAAGTCAGGCAGCCTGCAGATTTGTGCACTTCCATTTCTCCGACGCCGCGAAGGCCGCCTCGTTCAGGCTATTCGTGTCCGCTGCACTGCCCCACAAGGTGTGACTGACTATCGCTGGACGCTTCGCGCCATCCGTGGCACCCTGCAGGAAGAATTTCCCTTACAGGGAGAAGAGACGCAGATCGTGTTTCTCCCTGAACCGGAGACTCCCGGTGAAACAACTTTCCTCGCAACGTGGGGGGATACACACGAGTCGCTTCTCCTGCATATGAGTCCGGTCCGCCGATGGACAGTGCACCTTGTTCTGCATTCGCACACGGATCTTGGATTTACTGCTCCTGTGTCAGATGTCGCACAACTGCACAATAACAACACCGATCGTGCAATAGAGCTTTGTCGGGAAACCGCACATCTCCCTGAGGGTCTGCGCTTCAGGTGGACATGCGAAGTGACCTGGCAGGTGCAGAATTACATACGCGATCGTACACCCGGACAGGTTGCCGCCCTGATGCAACTGGTGCGGGCGGGAGAGATCGGTGTCGGCGCCCTGTACAGCGGAGAACTTACCGGACTCCTCGGACACGAGGAGTCCGTCCGGTCACTGGCGTATGCAGGTTTCCTCAGGCACCGGTATGGCATTCCCTGTGATACAGCGATGCTTTGCGACGTGCCGGGATGCACCGCCGGACTTGTGCAAATTATGGCGAAATCAGGGGTGTCGGGCCTTATCGTCGCCGACAACAACTTCATGGCTCCCTTCCTGCCGCGCACAAACCTCCCTCGCCCATTTATGTGGAGAGGAAGCGATAACACGGATGTCCTGTGCTGGTTCACCGATCATCCGTTCTACGCGTATGTCGAAGGAGAGTATTACGGTTTCCTGGAAGACCTGCGCAAAGCGGAACAGATGCTCGGGGACAAACTCCTCGCCCTTGAAGAACAGGGGTACCCGTACGACCGCTTCCAGATCCAGTATGCCTTCGACAACGCGCCCATCACATCTGTTCCTGCGGAAATCGTGCGCGAGTGGGCCGCGCATTGGGAGTATCCGAAGGTTCTCCTCTCCACCGCGAGAGAGTTCCTTGCGGCCATGAGACAGGAGCATGAACCTACCCTTCCCCGGCGCTCGGGCGATTGGTCCGATTGGTGGGGGGGAATCGTCACTGGCTTCCCGGCCGATGAGGCCCTTGCGCGCGAATATCATGAGCGGGCCCCCGCCATCGAGACGCTCTCAACACACCTTGTGCTCCACGCAAACGGAATCCCTCGACCCGATCCACGCGTAGCCCGCGTATACGATGGCCTCCTGGCCTTCGATGAGCACAGCGGCGGAGGTAATCTCTGGCGACCCGGAAACCGCGAAGAACAGGACCGCGCACTGCGCGAGGGATATGGCTTCCTCCATACAGCGATCGGCGAACTGGAAACGCTTCAACACGAAACGATGGATCTCCTGGCGGCCCATGCCGCACAACCCGGAGCGGAAAACCGCGTCGGAATATACAATCCCTCAGGAGTGGCGGTGTCCCGTTACGTGGATATCACCCAAGCCGGAAGAGCACGCCGGGGGGTTCTTGCACATGATGTGCCGCCGTACGGCTATCGTCTGTTTCCAGCAGAACAACTCGTCACGACGGCGGGTCGCACGGCGAATCCAGTCCGCGCCCGGGCAGATGCAAACGCCGTGTACCTGGAAAGCCCGGCATGCACCGTGACTATCGACCGGAAAAGCGGCCGATGGATCTCGTACCTGGTCAAGGACGCCCCCGGCGAGCTCGTCCCGCCTGGAGAGGCACCGAATACTCCTTGTGTGTACGTCGTGCGCCCGGCATGCGAGATAGTGCTGGGCAAATACATTCCGGATTTGTATGACGGCACATCGCATCCGGGCAGCTTTGTTCCCTGGCCTGCAGCCTCAGTCCCGGCATTGACGTGGGGTGACGACTTCCAGGGCAGTGCTATGTGTTCCGTGGAACACCGGATAGAGGGTATCCCCTGGATGATTCAGCAGTATCGCCTCAGCGAGCACCATGCCGGGGTTTCCATCGTCAACACGTTGCTGCGCACATGCGTCACCCAGCCTGCGCTGCGATCGGCGCTCACGGATTTTCTGCCTGCCAGCGGCGTGATGTACTTCCATTTCCCCTTCGTATTGCTCGAACCATATGTCGAATATGAAGCGCCCGGGAAAATTCTTCGGCCCGCCGAGGAGCAATTCCCCGGCTCGTGCCACGACTTCGTGGCTGTCCAACGCTGGTGCGCTCTCCGGAACCCACGCGGCGGAGTGCTTCTCACTCTTCCCGATACCCCGTTGATCGATATCGGCAGCGTGGGCCTCCTCAGGTTCAAAGCACGTCTCGACAGCCACCCATCGGCATTGTTCGTCCGCGCAGTGACATTGAAGGATTGGGGCGGGCCGGATGAATCACCGTACACACATACACATGATTTTGTCTTCCGGTTCGGCGTCTCATTCATCGCCGATGATCCTGCCGGGCAGCCGGACATGACATTCCGAGCTCAGGCGCATCGCCGTGCCGTCCAGGACACAACACCATTGCTGCAGTTCGTTCCTCGCCCCGGAGAACCGGGCAGCGGACCCGGCGACGTTCACCGGTTTCTTGCCGTCACGCCTGATACTGTTGAAGTGCTGACGATGAAACCAGCGGAAGCAGGCAACGGATGGATCATCCGTCTGCGCGAAGCGACAGGGGTTCGAACGGAGGCGCACCTGGTGTTTCCGGGGTTGCGCATCCTTGCTTGCCGGACGGCAATGATGACCGAAGAACCGGGTCTTCCTGTTCCTTTCACCGACAATGAGGTGACCATACAGTGTGCCCCGTTTGCTATCGTCACACTCTTGCTGGAACTCGTCCCCCGGATGCACCATGTCTGATCGACATTCTTTCGTAGGCTTCCGCAATGCGGTAGCAGAAATCGCCGCGCCAGAGGCCAAACGCCGGCTCGTTGACGGGTACCTGAAGGATCTCGAATATCCGGTGTTCGAGGGGGACAGCAGCGTAATCCTTCTGTACCGCGGTCGCGCCGATGCGGTGCATATCGCGGGCGATATGACACACTGGGTTGAGTCGCTTCCATTCACGCGGATATCCGGGACAGATCTGTTCTGGTTCCGCGGGACGTATGAACCCGATGCACGGCTGGAGTACGTCCTGCAAGTGTCTGGTGCAGAGGCACCGATCACCGATCCCCTGAACCCGTATGCTGTACACGGATTTGTATTGAATTCCGAGCTCGCCATGCCTCGATACCGCAGGCATCGGATGTTTGAGCCGTACAAAGACGGCCGGAAAGGTGGTTTCGAATTGTTGCACGAATACACTCTTCCGGCTGGAGTGTTGCCGTATTCTCATACCATCCACGTATACACGCCTCCAGAGTACACGCAAATGGAGCGTCGATTTCCCTGCGTCTATTTTCAGGATGGCCGGGACTACATCGAGTACGGCATTGCGCCACTCGTCCTCCACACGCTCATCCAGTCGGGCCGCATCGAACCTCTGATCGGAGTCTTTGTGACACCGCCGAATCTCCATCTCCCTCAAACGCCGAACAGGACGAACGAATACGGGATGAGTGCGGAGTATGTCGAATTTTTCACGGAGGAACTCCGTGTATGGGTGGATGCGCATTTCCGCACCGTGTGCGATCGCTCCGCGCGCCTCGTGGTCGGCGATTCATACGGAGGGCTGATATCAATAACAATCGGGTTGCGTCGACCGGACATTTTCGGGATAGCATACTCGCAGTCCGGTTATATGTCATTCAAAAAGGATCTGCTCCTCCAGGAAGTGGCCGGCACAGAGCCTGTCCGCGGCCGTTTCTATCTGGATTGCGGAACATACGAACAGTGCGTGGGCCGCGGGATTGTTCCCGATGAGGAAGGCGACTTCCTTGCTGCAAATCGTCGTATGGCCCGGCTCATGCAACACAAGCATATCGACATGGTGTACCGGGAATACCACGAGGGGCATACATGGGGAAATTGGCGGGGCCATCTACATGACGCGTTGGAACATTTCTTCGGCTCAACGCGTGAAAGGGGTACATAGCGATGCGCTTTGGCATGGATTTCGGCGGGACAAACATCAAGGCAGGAGTGTTTGATGAGAACGGGCAAACGCTGCTGCTCCGCATGCGACCACTGAAGGGGTTCACGGCATCGCCAACACTCCTCCAGGACGTGATCGCCTTTGCAGAAGAGGTCATCGGTGATCGAGATGTCCGTGCCGGGGGCCTGGCGATCAAGGGAATGGTGGATGTCGAGCACGGCGTGGTACGGGATGACATCGGCGCAGGATCGCTCCTCGCCGGCCTGCCGCTGCGTGAGGAGTTCTCATCGCGCCTGCAGATTCCCTTCGCCGTGGACAACGACGCCCGGGCCTATGCATGGGGGGAATGGCGATTCGGTGCAGGCAAAGGTGCACGCACCATGGTGTGCATGACATTCGGGACCGGACTCGGATGCGCCGTTGTAGCACGTGGTCATCCGTACACCGGAACAGACGCACTCGGGGGGCTTCTGGGAGGACACATCAGCATCGATCGCAACGGTCCCGAATGCCCGTGCGGGCATCGGGGCTGCCTGGAACTCTATTGTTCCGCCACTGCGCTCCGTCGCCGTATCGTCGCAGCACATCCGGAGTGCGGGACGGAATCATCCGACGCACTCGCCTCTTTCTTCAGTGGCATCCGGGCGCAACGGCCCGAGTACCGTTCCACATTTGACGCTATCGTGGAGGACTTTGCCGCAGGCATTGTGAATGTCGTGCATGCCTATTCCCCCGATGTGGTGGTCCTCGGCGGCGGCGTTCTGAAAAGCGCCGATCTGCTTCTCCCGGCGCTCACGATACTCGTGCACAGGCGCGCCTGGACCTTTCCACGGGGCATGGTGAAAGTCTTCGCATCCGCCCTGGGCGACGCGGCGGCCGCTGTGGGTGTGGCGTTTCATCAACATCTCAACCCATCGTAAAGGAGCCGGTACAAGCACCATGCAGACACCCGATCCATTCCTTGCACCGCTCCCCGATGAGCTGAAAGATTTTCCCCGCGGACCTTACAACCGCTTTCCGGTCTTCTCCCCACGCCGAGGGGAAATTGAACGCGGCTTTGCCTCACTTGCACTCCGGATACAACACACCATGCGCCGGGGGACTCGTGTTCTCGTCATCGATGGTTTCAACGGCGTCGACTGGAAACAGTTCCGGACATCATTGTCTATCGGACTTGGCGCACTCGGCATCTCTGCCGCCTGGCACGCCATGGAAGAGAGCCTGAAGGCGCCGGAAACGATCGGGGAGCACCTCGCACCATTCCTCGGCGGTGATGACCCGCTGTTCGGACGCGCCTATCCCTTCGGACCGGACCATCTCTTCGATGCGGAGAAAATCGCCAATCTCCGCACCACGGTGGCGCTGGCACGTTCTGAGGCTTCGCATTCCCTGACAATCGTCAGCGGGTGCTGTGCCGGCCTCGTGGAACTCTGGGATGAGCTCTGGTATCTGGATATCCCGAAAGACGTGGTTCAAGGGCGGGCGCGTAGCGGTCTGGTCACGAATCTCGGTGATGATCGGTCCCGGACGTTCGGAGAATTCTATAAACGCTCCTACTTCTGCGACTGGCCGATGCTCAACAGGATGAAGCGGCGGTTGCTTCCGGATATTGGTGTTTTCGTTGACGTGCAGGATTCTTCCACTCCAACAGCAATGACCGGCGGGGACTTTCGCGCAACGCTTCATGAGCTCGCCGAGTCTCCCTTCCGTGTCCGACCCTGGTTCTTCCCCGGACCATGGGGCGGCCAGTTCATGAAAGGGCACATGGGCCTCGATGCCACACAGCCAAATTATGCCTGGTCATTTGAGCTCATCGTACCGGAGAACGGAATCACCCTGGAAAAGAATGGGAGCCGGCTGGAGTTTTCATTCGATCTCCTGATGTACGCCGAATATCGGAGGGTACTCGGCGAGGAAGGAGGCAGACAATTCCTGCATGAATGGCCTATTCGTCTCGACTATCTCGATACCATTGATGGTGGCCACCTCTCAACGCAGTGCCACCCCCGTCTCCGGTATGTTCAGACGCAGTTCGGTGAATCGTTCACTCAGGACGAAACGTACTACATCGTCAATGCACGTTCCGATGCCCGCGTCTTCATCGGGCTCACCGACGAGTGCGATCCCGCAGCGTTCAAGCATGCGCTGCAAACCTCCGCCCGTGATGGTCAGGAGGTACAGATCGACAGGTTCGTCCATAGCGAACCCAGCAAACCGCACGACCTCTTTCTCATTCCCAATGGGACCGTGCACTGCAGCGGAAGGGGAAATCTCGTCCTGGAGATAAGCGCGACGACGTACATCTTTACCTTCAAGATCTACGACTATCTGCGGAAGGACCTGAACGGCGAGCTTCGCCCGATCAATATCGATCGGGCATTTGACAACATCCGGTTCGAGCGGCGGCCGGTATGGGTGCGAGAGAACCTCATCGCTCGCCCCCGACTGCTCAGAGAAGGACCCGGTTGGAAGGAGTACCTGCTGATGGACAGGCCGGAGTTCTTCTACAATATTCATCGTCTGGAGTTCGAACATGAGTGCTCGTACTCCACGGACGACAGGGGATATGCAGTGAACCTTGTGGAGGGAGAGCAGATCAGTGTCATCGCCGCAAATGGCAACACGTACACACTCTCCTACCTCGAATCCATGCTCATCCCCGCCGCTGCAGGGCACGTCCGTTTGGTGAACAAAGGAGAACGGCCCTGCAAGCTTGTTCTCGTGTACGTGCGCCCGGGTGTCGGCAACACTCTTCCACTGAACTCTCCGGCAACCTGACCAAGCACCATGTATTGGCTTTGGGATCCTGACCCTGTCGCTTTCGCCATCACCGACTTTGGAGTGAGTTGGTACGGACTTCTCTGGGCACTGGGGTTCCTCTTCGCCCAGCGGCTTGTGATTCTCATGTACAGGAAGGAAGGGAAGCCGGGCCGCGATCTCGACGCTCTATTGGTCTATCTTATTGTTGGAACCGTTGTGGGAGCGCGTATCGGCCACTGCCTCTTCTATGATCCGCTGTACTATGTTCACAATCCCCTTTCGGTCTTCAAGGTCTGGGAAGGAGGTCTCGCCAGTCATGGGGCAGCAGCCGGCCTTCTGACCGCCCTCTATGTCTTCTCCCGGCGCAAGAAAGACCAGCCATTCCTCTGGTTGGTCGACCGCGTCGCTGTAGCTGCCGCGCTTGTCGGAGGACTCGTGCGTATAGGGAATTTCATCAACTCGGAGGTTATCGGAACACCGACCCGCTGCTCCTTCGGTGTTGTGTTCGTTGCTCCCATTCATGAAGCAGTGCTCAGCTCAGATCCCTCCATCGCAGGTGTCGAAATCCGGCGGATCGACACTCTCGTGGAGTCGCCACCGGGGATTGTTCCTTTGAGCATCACCGTTTCCACCCGCCCATCTAATCCTTCAGGCGAATGGCGCCTCGGAGTGCTTCAGCGCGTGCGTGCAGCTCTGCTCGCACATCCGTCAGCACGGTTGCACATCCAGCCAGAAGGACTCTCCGCCCCGTCGCTGCCGGGGCAAAACAACGCCACGGGCATGACCCTATTCGTCGCAGGTATCGCCCGTCATCCGGTCCAATTATATGAAGGAGCTGTGGGTCTTGTGCTCGCCCTGGTTCTTTTTCTTCTCTGGCGGAAACATCAATCACAGCTTCTGCATGGCTCCCTTTTCGGCTGGTACCTTGTTGCCATTTTCGCTTCGCGGTTCGTCCTCGAGTACCTCAAAGAATCCGTCACGCCCATCGAGGCTGGATGGCCGTTCAGCATCGGACAACTCCTCAGCATCCCTTTTGTACTGTCCGGGTTCTGGCTGCTTGTGCATCAGAATTGTCGAAGGCAAACATGACTCACAACGCAGGTCCACACGTGATTGTGGTCGGCACACGCGATCTCGGCCCCCAGTACACCGACAATCCCCACCGTATGATCGGCCAGGACGGTGCCTTTTCGATACCTTGCGGCCGGCAGACTTTCTGGTACTTCGGCGATACTCTCGTGGGCCAACGGACGCCGAACGAAAGCCTCTGGTACCCCGGTGGGAAGGCCGTAGGCCCGGAGGATATGTCAGGCAAGCGTGGGATCGAACGGATGCTGAACAACACCGGACTTCTTCTCTCCGATGAGGATGGACAGAACGGTTTGGCCCATTATCAATATGTGTGTGATCTCAATGGAAACCTCCGTCCGCTCATACCACTTGAGAAAGGCGAAGATCCGGACAAACACCGCATCTGGTGCCTCCACGGCATCTGCCTCGCAAACAAAATGGTCCTCTTCTTCATCAAAGTGGAGATGCTTCCCGAAGGTCCGCTCCCGGTGAATTTCCGCGTCGTCGGTTCAGGAATGGCTGTGGGCGAAACTGGGGTGTGGCTGTTCCAACGCATCTATCATGGCAACAGCTGCATCCTCTGGGGTGAACATGATCCTCATTTTGCCGCGGCGGTTCTCCGAACGGACGAGGTCCGGTGGCTGTGCCTCTACGGAGCGAAGCAAGGACATACCGGCATCCAATCCGCATTCCTTGCCCGGGTGCACCCAGAACAGATCGACCAGCCTTGGACGTACGAGTACCTGTCATCCCCCGTACCATTGTGGAGTCCCCGGGTGGCTGACGCCATTCCGGTTTTTCACGACATGCCCAATGAACTGTCGGTCTCCTGGAATGCCCACCTCGGTGCGTACCTTGCCGTACATTCGCTTTGTCTGTCAGGGGACATTGTTGCCAGGACCGCACCATTCCCCTGGGGACCATGGAGTGCTCCTGCTGTGCTCTGGAGCGTTCGCCCCGAACGTCAACGCCCGCTTCCCTACCCCCCGCTGATTTATGCGGGGAAAGAGCATCCGTCGCTGAGCCGTGAGAACGGGAGGATCCTCTACATTACCTATGTCGAGTTCGAGGAGTACTTCCCCCATCTCGTAGAAATCACGCTGGCGTGAACAAGGGAGCCACCGCCATGCTTCGTCTTTTCATCGCAATCGCAACGCCCCCGTCTGCTCTCCCCTCCCTCGCGAAAGCCCGGGACATCCTTCGAGAATCCGGAGCTGACGTAAAGTGGGAACCCACAGAAAAACTCCATTGCACAGTCAAGTTTCTCGGAGACACACGCGAAGAACTGGTTCCATCCATCACGGACCGGTTGTCGCACATTGCCTCTGTAATCCCCCCGTTTCGTGTAAGTTATAGAGGCGTCGGTTGTTTCCCTGGGCCCCGGGACCCGCGCATTATCTGGGCCGGCATGGAAGATCCCGAAGGCACTCTGAAAGAGCTCTTCAGATCTGCCGACGAGGCAATGTCCACTCTCGGCTTCGAACGCGAACGCCGTGCCTTTCATCCCCATGTCACCCTGGGACGCGTCAGAGGCACACGCCGAATACGTGAATTGCTTGCATCAATGGAAACCGTTATCTTGGACAACCCTCCAGTTGCGATTCAAGACATTGAACTGGTCAAGAGCACCCTTGAGCCGGGCGGCTCACGGTATTCATTGGTGGCGGAGATGAATCTGGGGGAGGGAACTCAAGGTCCGAGGTCCAGGGTTTAGCGGCTGGGGCAGGGCCAGGCGTCTGACCCCGAAATTGGATCACCCCATGATCCCGGAAACGCCACACGTATGGTTATTTTGGTGCAGCAACCGAAAAAATGGCAATTTCACGCTACTAATGGGAAACACCGGAGACAGTCATGACTGACGAGAAAGACGCAAAAGCGCAAGCACTGAAAATCGCAATCGAACAGATCGAAAAGCAGCACGGCAAAGGCTCCGTGATGCGCCTGGGGGAGGGTCCAATTGCAGTGGTGGAGGTCATTTCGACGGGATCGATCTCTCTTGATGCCGCCCTCGGCATCGGCGGCATCCCGCGCGGACGCGTTATCGAAGTATTCGGACCCGAATCCTCGGGCAAAACCACCCTGTGCCTCCACATGATTGCCGAGGCCCAACGCCGCGGAGGCATCGCTGCGTTCGTGGACGCCGAGCATGCCCTGGATCTCAATTATGCCAAGAAGCTGGGCGTCGATACCAATAATCTCCTCCTCTCCCAGCCGGAGTTCGGCGAGCAGGCGCTTGAGATCGTGGAAACACTCGTGCGCAGCGGCGCACTCGACGTCATCGTCATCGACTCCGTCGCAGCGTTGACGCCGCGCGCGGAAATCGAAGGAGAAATGGGGGACCCGAGCATGGGCGTCCAGGCACGCCTCATGTCCCAGGCACTGCGCAAACTCACCTCGGCAATCAGCAAGTCCAAGACATCGGTGGTGTTCACAAACCAGCTGCGGATGAAGATCGGTGTGATGTTCGGCAACCCCGAGACCACCACCGGGGGTAACGCCCTGAAATTCTACGCCTCCGTGCGTCTCGATGTCCGCAGGATCGAGGCTATCAAAGACGGCACGAGCATTATCGGGAACAGGACCCGGGTGAAAGTTGTCAAGAACAAAGTCGCCCCGCCCTTCCGCGAGGCACTGTTCGACATCCTGTACAACGAAGGTATTTCAAAACTCGGTGATCTGATCGATGTGGCCGTCGAGCAGAACATCATCGCAAAGTCCGGTTCCTGGTTCTCCTACAAGGACGAACGCATCGGGCAAGGGCGTGACATGGTCAAGAAATTCCTGCAGGACAACGACAAGATCCTCCTGGCCGTGGAACGCGAAGCTCGCACAAAACTCGGCCTCCCGGTGCCCGCCGCCGCACACGGCGCCGCCGGGGGCGCCGAGACGAAGTCACCGAAGGCCGAGGCGCCGGAGACCAAGGTCCCGCCGAAGCCCGAGATACCAAAGAAAAAGTGATCGCTGCCCCATACCGCGGTGCGCATCACAAAAATCGAAAACCAGAAGAAAACTCCCGACCGCGTAAGCATATACGCGGACGGGGAGTTTTTGATCGGCCTCAGCAAGGAGAATCTCCTTCGCGCAGGATTGCGCGTCGGCGACGAAATCTCCCGGGCAGCGGTCGACGATCTGACCTCCAGAGAGACTCTTCTTTCCGCCAGGAATGCAGCACTGCGCCTGCTCGCCGTCCGTCCGAGGTCCGAGAAAGAAATTGTCGACCGTCTGCGCGAAAAGGAATTTGACGTGCAGACCATCTCGGCGACGGTCGGAAACCTCCGTGCATCCGGACTGCTCAACGACGCAGGTTTCGCACGTGCATTCATCCGTAATGCCCTCACCCTACGACCCCTCGGCGAGATGCAGCTCCGCAGAAAACTCCTCCTGCTCGGAGTTTCGAGGACAGTTGCCGATGAAGCTCTCCGGGAGACTCTGAGCGGGGTGGATGTTGTGGAAGTGGCACGACAGACCGCGATCGCGTACCGGCGGCGCCTGCTGCACACTCCGGGCCCCGAAGATCCACGTAAGACACGGAACAAGATCTCAGCGCATCTCGCCCGCCGCGGTTACTCGTGGACGACGATCAGCGCGGTCCTATCCTCTCTTCACCTCGCGCACGGAGAAAACCCTGATGATGAATAGAGTCGTCTTCGATATCGAGACTATGGGCTTTCCCTTCGAATCCTTTGACGAGACCCAGCAGGAATATCTGCTGAAATTCGCCAAGAACGAGGAGGAGCGTCTGGAAGCCGTACAGCGACTCAGCCTGACGCCGTTCACCGCACAGGTACTCGCCATCGGGATGCTGAACCCCGACACGAAGCAGGGCAAGGTATTTTACCAGGGAGAGGGACTGGAGCCGGAGCTCCTGGACGAGGGGCTGGTCCAGCTCATTCCCTGCACGGAACCGGAAATTCTCATGCACTTCTGGAAATCCATCATCCACTACAAGCAGTTCGTCACCTTTAACGGCCGCGGCTTCGATTGCCCGTTCATCATGGCACGCTCGGCGGTTCTCTCGGTGAAGCCGAGCCGGAATCTGATGGGCAACCGGTACGCGGTGAACGATCACTGTGACCTTCTCGATCAGCTGACGTTTTACGGAGCCATGCGCAAATTCAATCTCGATTTCTATTGCAGGGCGTTTGGCATCAGAAGTCCGAAGGCGGACGGCGTCACAGGCGCAGATGTCGGAAGGCTGTTCAGCGAACGGAAGTACCGCGAGATCGCCGGGTACTGCCTCGGCGACGTCAAAGCGACCGCGGAATTGTACAAGAAGTGGGCGGACTACCTCAGCGTGTAATCAGCCGAGCCTCGGCCAGCGTTTCGAAAGCTCGAAGTAGATCATGCTCGCCGCTCCCAGCTTCACGAGATCCCACCAGGAAAAAAGAAGAAACCCCGAAACGATCGCGTTACTCATGTCGCGCATCATGAATGCGTACAGATGGAGTGTGCCGGCAGCAAAGATCACGAGCAGCCCGGCGGCCATGGAGAGGGTGACCACCAGGAGAGAGCCGCGTTCGCGCAGCAGGTATCCGACGAGAGCGGCCGCGACGGGGAACGCCAGAAGATAGCCCCCGGTGGGTCCGGCAAGCCGCATGAACCCGATGGCCCCACCGGCAAAGACGGGCAGACCGGCAACCCCAGCAGCGAGATAGAGTACCTGGCTCAGCGCGCCGTTTCGAGAACCCAGAAAGGCCCCCGCGAGCAGAACCATCATTGTCTGCAGCGTAAACGGCACAGGATAGTAGGGAATCTCCAACCTGGCGGCCAGAGCCGTCGCAGCGGCAAACACCATAGTCCAGAGTGCCTGTGAAAACACCGAAGTTCCGGCGCCTGTAAGAATACGGGTCTGTGCGTTTGCGGTCGGTGGCATAGGAGTTTCCTTTGAAGGTAGTGCGTAGCGTTCAACATAGCCAAAAACGGAAAAAAAGTCAACAAAGCAAATCATGCCGAACAAGGAGCTTGCATAAATGGACCCGTTTAGCTATCTTTAGAGGCTAATTAGCCAGGATCCTTCCCGATGCCTAGTCTGATGGTGTTCTCAGGCCGCTCCAACCCGGCGCTGGCACGACAAATTGCAAAAGCGGTTGGCAAGCCACTCGGCAACATTGAGATCAAGACCTTCAGTGACGGGGAGTTGTGGGTCAAGTTTGGCGAGAACATCAGGGGATGCGACGTCTACATCGTGCAGTCGACGAATCCTCCTGCGGAAAACCTCATGGAGCTGCTGATCATGATGGATGCAGCCCGCCGGGCCTCCGCACGGAAGATCACGGCGGTCATCCCGTACTTCGGCTATGCCCGTCAGGACCGCAAAGATCAGCCGCGTGTTTCGATCACCGCAAAGCTGGTCGCGAACCTTCTGGCAAAGGCAGGAGCCGACCGCGTCATTACGATGGATCTGCACGCCCCGCAGGTTCAGGGATTCTTTGATATTCCGGTGGATCATCTTTACTCATCGGTGGTTCTCGGACGCTATTTCAAGAAACGCGGGCTGAAAAATCTCGTGGTTGCGTCTCCGGACGTGGGCGGGATCAAGATGGCACGGGCTTATGCGAAGCGGCTCGAGGCGGAGCTTGTCGTGATCGACAAGAGGCGTCCACGCCAGAATGTCGCCGAAGTCATGAACATCATCGGCGATGTGGAAGGAAAGACCATCCTCATCGTGGATGATCTCATCGACACCGCAGGGACGCTGTGCAATGCCGTCGAAGCGTTGCTGGATGCGGGGGCCGTGAAAGTGTGTGCGGCATGCACCCACGCCGTCCTTTCAGGCAAGGCGATCGAACGTATTGACGCCAGTCGCCTCACGCAGGTGGTGGTGACCGACACGCTGCCGCTGAAGGTGACGTCGCCGAAGATCACCGTGGCCTCGGTGTCGCATGTCTTCGCGGAAGCCATCAAGCGTTCGTACGGCCACCGGTCCATCAGTTCGTTATTCGATATTGACAAAGGTTAATCGCATTAAGGGGTAAGGAGAACAGAGTCCATGTCCGAAGTCGTGATAAACGCCGAAATCCGGAGCAATACCGGAAAACACGCCAAGCTCACCCGCACGAATGGCATGGTGCCGGGTGTGTACTATTCCCGCGGCGAACAGAATATCAATGTGCAGATGGCGGTGCTGACGCTGAACCAGGTCGTGTTCACGTCGGAAGCCCACATCCTTGACCTGCGCTTCCCGGATGGCACTTCGCACAAGTGCATCCTCAAAGATGTGCAGTTCGATCCGGTGAGCGATCGGCCGGTCCATTTCGACCTGCTGGGGTTGAAGGAGAACGAAAAGTTGACGATTGAGGTCCCGGTGTCACTCGTGGGCGGCATCCCTCGAGGCGTGCGCGACGGCGGCATGCTCCAGCACTTCCTCCACAAGGTGCGGGTCAACTGTCTGCCCAAGGACATTCCGGAGAAGATCGAGATCAATGTGGCAGATCTGGGGATCAACTCCTTCGTTCACGTGCGCGACCTCAAAGTGCCGAACGTGACGCTCAATGAGGCAGAAGACAATGCAATCGTCGGCGTCATGCCGCCGCACGTCGTGAAGGAAGAGGAAGTTGCTGCCCCGGTGACAGAAGAAGCGGCGGCGGAACCCGAAGTGGTCGGGAAGGGCAAGAAGCCCGAAGAGGGTGCCGAGGCTGCTGCACCCGCCGACAAGAAGGGCGAGAAGGCCGAGAAGAAGAGCGAGAAGCCCGACAAGAAGAGCGAGAAATAGCCTCAGACCGTGGCATCAACGCTTGTCGTCGGATTGGGGAATCCCGGAGCGGAGTACGCGCCTACCAGGCACAACGCGGGCTTCATGGTTGTGGATGAGTTGTGCCGGCGCCTCGGTGTCCGGCTGAGACCGGGCAAAGGTGACTTCTGGTACGCTGCCGCCGGAGAAGAAGACGGTGCCATTTTCCTCGTGGAACCCGTCACATATATGAACGGGAGCGGCACGGCGGTACTTGAGGCCGTTCAGCAGTTTGCGCTCCCGCTGTCGGATGTGGTCGTGGTCGTCGACGATTTTGCTCTGCCGCTGGGCACGTTGCGTATACGCCCGGGTGGCAGCGATGGCGGCCACAACGGTCTGGCATCGATCATATACAATCTCCAGTCGGACCAGTTTGCCCGGGTGCGGTGCGGTATCCGGAAAGAAAGTATGCCGCCGAAAGAACTTGCGGCGGATTTTGTGCTCTCGCCTTTCGATCCGGATGAGATGGCCGCTGTGACGTCCATGATCGGGCGCGCGGCGGACGCTGTAGAGGAAATTCACCGCTCCGGCCTGGAGCACGCGATGGGACTCTTCAACGGAATCCCGTCGGCTCCGTAGCAGGGCGGACCACCAGCAGTGTTCTTTTTCATACTACCCCTCTACTCTTCTGTTCGCCTCCCGGCGATTACGGAAGGGTCACGGGAATTATCCATAGTCCACAGGGAGGTATATTCATGTCCAATGCATCGCGGCAGTACGAAACCACGTTCATCGTCAACGCATCACTGGATGACGTCCAGGTTGATGGCGTCATCGGCAGGGTGCAGGAGACGATCACCAAGAACGGCGGGACGATTACATCCGTCAATAAATGGGGGCGGAAGCGCCTTGCCTACTCCATCAACAAGCGCACCAACGGCTTCTACGTGAACGTCGAGTTTGAAGCCCCTGGAACGTTACTCACGCCGCTCGAGCGCTCGTTCCAGCTTGACGAGATGATCCTCCGGCATTTGACGGTGGTGCTCGACAAGAAGGCCATCGCCGCCCGCGCCGCAGCGCAAGCAGCCACCGTACCTTCGACCGAAGAAAAGCCGTCAGCGCCCGCGCGCGAGCCGCTATTCACGGAACCGGGCGACGGAAAGAATTCCTAACGCATTGACGAACCAGTAAGGAGAATACCAGTGTATACGACTCGACGCCCCCGCCGCGACCGGGACAACCAGACGCCGCGCAAGAAGCGGACCTGCAGATTTTGCGATGCAAAAGAACTGTATATCGACTACAAAGACGAGAAGAAACTCCAGCGCTTCATCGCCGAACAGGGGAAAATCATTCCCAAACGCATCACCGGCACCTGCGCCAAACACCAGCGGCAGCTTGTCCGTGCGGTCAAACGCGCACGCCATCTTGCGCTGTTGCCATTTGTTTCCGACGCCATTCGCTGATCCTGAACCCGTATGAGGCATTGCCATGAAAATCATTCTTCGTAAAGATCACGACAAACTCGGACAGGTCGGCGCGCTCGTCGATGTGAAAGACGGCTACGCACGCAACTACCTGATTCCGCGCGGTATTGCGTACCCGGCCTCGGCCGGCAGCACCAGGGCGCTCGAAGAGGAGAAGAAACAAGCCTCCCGCCGCGCCGACAAGCAGCAGAAGTCCAGCGAGCACCTCGCTGCTGAACTCGACAAGATCTCCCTCACGATCAAAGCACGGGTCGGCGAAGACGAGAAGCTCTTCGGCGCGGTGACAGCACAGATGATCGCCGATGCCCTGAAAGAACAGGGCTTTGAGATCGACAAACGCATCATCGAACTCGACGAGCCCATCAAAGCGCTCGGGATTTATCCGGTGAACGTTAAGCTACACCAGGATGTTATAGGGAAAGTGAAGGTCTGGGTGGTGCGCGAATAAGCGCACCCTCTATTTCCTCCCCGGCGGCCACAGGGCGTGGATCACGGGCTCCCTCACTACATTGACTAACACATACCGGCATGGCCAAACCTCTCGAAACACTCGAAGAAGTGACGATTCGTTTTGCCGGAGATTCCGGCGACGGAATGCAGCTCACGGGAACGCAGTTCACCAATACCGTGGCCGCTCTCGGTGCTGACCTCAGCACCCTTCCCGACTATCCTGCAGAAATCCGCGCTCCCGCAGGCACCACTTACGGTGTCAGCGGGTTCCAAATCAAGTTCGGGAGCACGGACATTCTGACTCCCGGGGACACCTGCGACGTGCTCGTCGCCATGAACCCCGCCGCACTGGTCACGAACACCAAGATGCTTCGCACCGGCGGCACGATCATTGTCAATGAGGACGCCTTCACGGAGAAGAACCTGAGGCTCGCCAACCTTGCGACGAACCCCCTTGAAGACGGCACATTGGCCAAGTTCGAGGTGCACCGCGTCGCCATCAGCAAACTCACCGCATCGGCGCTGGAGGATATGAATTTGTCCACCAAGGCCGTGGACAAAACCAAGAACTTCTTCGCCCTCGGGCTGATGTACTGGATGTACAACCGCCCCATCGACCAGTCGGTGAAATTCATCCGGGAGAAATTCAGCGCCAAGGATCCCGAGGTGGCCGAAGCGAACTTGCGGGTGCTGAAGGCCGGCTACAACTTCGGAGACACCACGGAGTTTTTCACCACACGCTATGACGTCCGCCCGGCACAACTCCCCCCGGGAAGGTACCGCAATATCATGGGCAACGTCGCTACGGCCCTCGGCCTCGTGGCTGCGGCCAAGAAAGCCGGCCTCAACCTGTTTCTCGGCAGCTATCCCATTACGCCGGCAAGCGACATCCTCCACGAGCTCTCGCGCCTGAAGGAATTCGACGTGAAGACGTTCCAGGCAGAAGATGAAATTGCGGCCGTCTGCTCTGCGATCGGCGCATCGTACGCGGGGGCCCTCGCAGCGACAACGACCAGCGGCCCGGGTGTCGCACTCAAAACCGAAGGCCTGGGACTTGCCGTGATGCTCGAACTTCCGCTCATCCTCATCAACGTCCAGCGCGGCGGTCCAAGCACCGGCCTCCCCACAAAGACGGAACAATCAGATCTCCTGCAGGCCGTCCTCGGCCGCAACGGTGAAGCACCCCTATGCGTGATCGCGGCATCAACACCGGCCGATTGTTTCCGCGCGGCCTATGAAGCTGCCCGGATAGCGGTGAAATTCATGACGCCCGTCATGTGCCTCACGGATGGGTACCTCGGCAACGGCGCAGAACCCTGGCGCGTCCCCAGGGTTGAAGATCTTCCGGCGATTCCCGTGCACTTTGCCACCGACCCGAACGGGTTCCATCCCTACTCCCGCAACCCGGAAACCCTGGCACGTCCATGGGCGATTCCCGGCACGCCGGGGCTCGAGCACCGTATCGGCGGACTCGAGAAGGACGAGCTGACCGGCAACATCAGCTATGACCCCGACAATCATGATGCCATGGTGAAGATACGCGCGGAAAAGATCGAGCGCATCGCCAAAGACATCCCCCCGCAAACGGTCGAAGGGGACGCACACGGCGATCTCCTCGTCATCGGATGGGGAAGCACCTATGGCTCAATCAAAACAGCTGTCGCGGCCGCGCGGGAACGGGGTCTCTCGGTGTCGCATGCGCATATTGCCTATCTCAACCCGTTCCCCGGTAACCTCGGCGATATTCTTCGCAACTTCACACGGTTCCTTGTGCCGGAAATCAACAACGGACAATTGATCCGCCTGTTGCGGGCGAAGTATCTCATTCCCGCGGTCGGATTCAACGCCATCAAGGGGCTCCCGCTCCGTGCCGAAGAGATCGAAAACGCGATCAATGACATCCTTGGAGGATCCAATGGCTGAGACCGCCCCCGCAAAACTCACGATTAAAGATTTCCAATCGGACCAGGATGTCCGGTGGTGCCCCGGTTGCGGCGACTATTCCATCCTCGCGCAGATTCAGAGGGTGTTTCCAGAATTTGCCCACCGGAAAGAAAACTACGTTGCGATCTCGGGCATCGGATGTTCCAGCCGTTTCCCCTATTATATGGACGTGTACGGGCTGCACGGAATTCACGGACGAGCACCCGCAATCGCTACCGGCGTCAAGTTGGCCAATCCAAAACTCGATGTCTGGGTGGCAACCGGAGACGGCGATGGGCTGAGTATCGGCGGCAACCACATGATTCACATGCTCCGCCGGAACATCGATCTCAAAGTCCTCCTTTTCAACAACGAAATCTACGGATTGACAAAAGGGCAGTTCTCCCCCACCTCCCAGCTCGGGCAGATCACCAAGTCCACTCCGGCAGGCGTCATTGACCAGCCGTTCATCCCCGTTTCCCTCGCGCTGGGCGCAGGTGCATCCTTTGTCGCCCGGACCATGGATCGTGATCCCAAGCATTTGCAGGAAATCATACGCCGTGTGGAGAGACACCACGGGTCGGCGTTCGTGGAAATTTACCAGAACTGCGTGGTGTTCAACGACGGCGCATTCTTTCAGTACACCGAGAAAGAGTCCCGCGACAACAATGTGGTCTACCTCGAACACGGAAAACCGCTCGTGTTCGGCAAGAACCGGGAAAAAGGCGTGCACCTCAACGGTTTCACGCCGGAAGTCGTCGATATGAGCGATGGAAAACACTCTGTTGCCGATCTCCTCGTCCATAACGAACACGATTCGACTCTGGCGTTCATTCTCGCAAACATGATTCATGATCCCGGATTGCCGCGCCCCATGGGCGTCTTTCTTGCACAGGAGCGCACGACGTACGAAGATGCAGTGCAGCAACAGATCGCCAGGGCAAAGGCCAAAAAGGGAGAGGGTAATCTGCAGAAGCTTCTTGACGGTGACGAAACCTGGGAGATCGCCTGACCGCCCCGGTACACTGACCGATGGTACGACGAATCCAGATGAAGACACTCCTCCAGTTCTTTCAGCACCATCTCCGGTTCGTCCTGACCACCCATGTGAATCCGGACGGCGATGCCATTGGGTGTGAAATGGCGCTCGGCCTCTGGTTACGGTCCCAGGGCAAGACGGTGCACATCATCAATCACGATGCAACGCCCTTCGTCTACCGTTTTCTCGATCCCGACGGCATCATCCGGGTGTTCGATCCCGCAGCCGACGCGGAAACACTTCGTGATGCCGATGCCATCATTCTCCTCGACACAAACCACGTGAGCCGTGTACAGTCGATGGAATCCTTCGTCCGGAACAGCCCGGCGGCGAAAATCTGCATCGATCACCACCTGGACCCGGAACCGTTCGCCGATCTCTCGCTCATCAACCCCGATGCGACGTCAACCGGGGAGATTCTCTACCATCTGTTCCGTGCGACATCTTCCTACACCATTCCCCCGCACATCGCACAGGCATTGTACGTCGCCATCCTCACCGACACGGGATCGTTTCGCTATCCCCGTGTCAACGCGGAAACCCATCGCATGGTCGCCCGGCTCATCGAATGCGGCGCCGATCCCGTGGATCTCTACAACCAGGTGTACAACCGGTGGTCACCGGGACGGCTACGGCTTCTCGGAGAAACGCTCAGCCGTGTCGAAATCGCGTACGGCGGACGGCTGGTCCACGTCAGCATCACACAGGAAATGCTCCGACGAACCGGTACTCTCGAGGAGGACACCGACAATTTCACTTCATATCTCATGAGCATGGATGGTGTTGTCGCAGGGATCCTTTTCCTTGAACTGGAACGGGGGTTCAAGATCAGCTTCCGTTCGCACGGCGATGTCGCCATCAACACACTGGCACAGGAGTTCGGCGGCAACGGGCACATGAATGCAGCCGGAGCGAGGTTCGCTGATGGATCGCTTGCGGACGTCCGCACCGCTGTCGTGGCAGCCGCAGGGAAATATGTAACCCAAAGGAGTTAGCCAAACATGATGCATGTCGCCGTCCGCGCAATTCTCCCCGACAACGTGACGTCGGATCTCCTCGCCATTCCCGCATTCGAAGATAAGGAACTCTTTCAGACTGCGGCTGAACTTCTGGCCGTGCTCGCCGGTACACGGCCGCCGGAGCTCACCACAAAGGCGTTCTCCGGAAAGAAAGGTCAGACACTCCTCGTGCATTCCGTGGTGCGGCCCCGGCAAATGTTCTTGCTCGTCGGGCTTGGACGGGGAACGGACCTTGATCGGGAACAGCTGCGCATGCTGGGCGCAGCGACGGTGACCTCAGCGCGCTCGGTGCGCGCAAAAGCGATCGCATGCCTTGAACCGGCCTCCGCGGTGTTGGCCCTGGCGACGACGCATGCACCCATCCTCCCGGAGGACGTCGCCCAGAGCATCGTCGAAGGAGCTCTGCTTGCCGCCTACCGTTATGACAAGTACCGCACGCTAAACCGTCAGGAGCAATTCACGCCTGCAGGGTTCACGCTCATTGCCTCGTCAAGGAACCGCCTGCGTCAACTGGACAGTGGCGCGGAACGTGCCCGGATCCTCTGCAGATCGGTGTACCTCGCGCGTGACCTCGCGAATGCCCCGGGAAACGAGATCACCCCCGAAGCCCTGGCGCGGGCAGCACGCGCCGCGGGACGCAGCAGCGGAGTGACCGTCTCTGTGCTCGATGAGCGCAGGATCTCCCGCCTCGGCATGGGGGGACTCATAGGCGTCTCACAGGGGAGTGCGCGCCCGCCCCGATTTATCATCATGGACTACAAGCCCCGCCGGTCCAGCCGCCGTGTCCCGACCGTTGTTCTTGTGGGCAAGGGCGTGACATTCGATTCAGGCGGCATTTCGATCAAACCATCGGCGAATATGGCCGAGATGAAAATGGATATGTCCGGGGCTGCAGCGGTCATCGGTGCCCTGCAGGCGGCTGCCTCGCTTGCGCTGCCCGTACACCTTGTCGGGCTGATTCCGGCGGCAGAGAACCTGCCGGGCGGACGGGCACTTAAACCCGGAGACATCCTCACGCATCTGAATGGTATGACATCCGAGATCGACAATACTGACGCCGAAGGGCGCCTGATACTTGCCGATGCTCTGGTCTATGCGGCACGATACTCCCCGGGACTCATCATTGACCTCGCTACGCTCACGGGGGCGATCGTGGTCGCTCTCGGGAATTACACCACGGGAATGCTGGGGACTGCGCCGTCCGCCATGCGGCAGCTGGAAGAGGCCGGGCGACGCACGCACGAACGCGTGTGGGAACTCCCGCTGTTCGAAGACTATGAACGGCTGATCAAGAGCGACGTCGCCGATGTGAAGAATACCGGAGGGCGCTGGGCCGGGGCAATTACGGCCGCCCTCTTCTTGAAGAAATTCACCGGAGCTCACCCCTGGGTTCACCTCGATATCGCCGGCACGGCAATCACGGAGGAAGCCGGCGCGTACATCCCGAAAGGAGGATCCGGCGTCGGCATCCGATTGCTCGTGGATTTCCTCCGGCACTGGACTGATCATTAAGCGGCCTATGAAGCTCACATCATCTGCTCTTTTGCTCCTGCTGGTCTTCGGACCGGCCGTGAGTCCGGCCCAGCCTCCGCTGCTGCCGGAAATCCAGATCCCGATGCATATCGAATCCGTGGTGCTCCCCGGGCGGGATGCGGAAACGTGGGTCGTTCAACTCAACTATCGCATCGACCGGGAGTTCTTTGTCCCCGTACGGAATACCGATCCAGCGGTCGAGGGACTGTACCGGCGATCGGGAGAGATCCTCATCGAGCTCGCCGACTCGGCCGGCCCGTCACACGAAAGACAGATCGACCGCATCGACATGCCGGAAAACACCCCCGTCTCTTCGCCGGAGCAGCCTCACTGGGTTCAGGGAACCGCATCCTTCACCGTCCCTCCCGGAACATATCGGATATTCTTCGAGGCCGCAGACACGGAATCACGGCGGCGGCAGGTCAAGAAGGACATTGTGGCACGCGCACCGCAGAGTAACCCGGACAGCCTCGTGATCACCGGCGTGGCATTTGTCGACCCGGCACGCGGAGTTTCCCCGGACACACTGTTCATGCAGAATTTCGGCGGTGATTTTCTCTTCGGCGAGAACAGCGCCCTGCTCGTCGGCCTGCACCTCCCCGGAGACACAAGTACGACCGCTCAGGGCCGATGGTCATTCACCCCGGCGGAACACGGGGGCGCATCGAACTCGAACCTGACAGCGGACAGCCTGCCGGGGATCCGCATCATCCGGCACAGACAACTCCTTCTGTCCGCATCCACCGGAGAGGTCCGGGGTCTTTGGCGTGCCGACAGCACGACCTCCGCCGCGTTCGCGGTGATCCCGATGAGCACTGCTCTTCTCCCCTTGCGGGACTACACGCTTCGTCTCGACCTCACGACGGCCCGGGGAAGACAGGCAACGGTGAGCCACCGGTGCCGGGCCGTATGGCCGGAGATGCCCTTCTCGCTGAAGAATGTCGACGGTGCGCTCGATGCGCTGCGGTTCATCACGACGGAACGTCAGCTGGATTCCCTCAGGCGCGGCTCATTCGAAGAACGGAGGGATGCACTCGAGACGTTCTGGCGGTCGCGCGACCGGTCTCCCGGAACGGCCCGGAATGAAGTCATGACTGAGTACTACCGCCGCGTGGACTATGCGACAAGGAATTTCGGAACGCTGCGGATTCCCGACGGATCCCGGAGCGACATGGGAAGAGTCTTTGTCCTGTACGGTCCTGCGACCCGGACCGAGCGTTCGCTGAATCCCGGCGGGGGGCATCTCGAGACATGGTTCTATGATCGTCTTCGCAAGAAGTTCGTGTTTGTGGATCTGGACAGGACGGGCACTTACACCCTGGCGGCAACCGCCCCCCTATGAAGCCACGGATCGCCATAACGGCAGGAGATTTCAACGGCATCGGTCCGGAGGTGGTCCTCCGGAGCATCCGCACAAGAGCGGTCCGTGATTCCTGTGTGCCCGTGCTTGTCGGACCGGCAAATGCTTTCCAGTACTATGCGGGCATCAGCGGGATGCGGCTCGCGCTGACGCCGTTCAATGACCGCAATACCTCACGCGGCACGCTGTTTGTCGAGAGCTCGGAAGTCCCGGCCCTGCAGATCGTTCCCGGTACGCTCTCACGGGTTGCCGGTGCGGCAGCGGCCTCCGCAATTGCCACCGCCGTCCGCATGGCGCTGCGGGGAGATGTGGACGCGATGGTGACCGCGCCCGTGTCAAAACAGGCGCTGCATCTTGCAGGAGTTCCTTTCCCGGGCCATACAGAGATGGTGCAGCAGCTTTCCCGATCGCGCCATGTTGCAATGATGCTGGTCTCCCCCACCCTCCGGGTGGGACTGGTGACAATGCACATTCCCCTGTCGGATGTTCCGCGCATACTCACACCGGCGCTGATTACTGATCGGATTACGGTGATTCATGCGGCGCTCAGACGGGACTGGGGTATCCCCCGACCTGCCCTTGCGGTCCTCGCTCTGAACCCCCACGCCGGCGAAGGAGGCGACATCGGCACGGAGGAACAACGCGTCATCCTCCCCGCTCTCGCACGGCTGCGGAAGAAAGGGTTCCGGCTCGAAGGCCCGTTTCCCGCCGACGGATTCTTCGCACGGTATCAACCGGGAGTCTACGACGGCGTCGTCGCCATGTATCATGACCAGGGATTGATACCGCTCAAGATGTCCTCCGGCGGACGGGGGGTTAATGTCTCCGTCGGATTGAGGATTATCCGGACCTCTCCCGACCACGGCACCGCATTCGATCGAGCCGGCCGCGGCACCGCCGATCCCGGCAGCATGGTGGAGGCCATTCTTCTCGCAGTCCGTATCGCGCACAACAGACGCCGCATCTGAGGCACCCATGATCCGCTTCAGTGATGTCAGTTTCTCCTTTGGTCCCTCCACCGTCCTGGATTCGATCTCGTTTGAAATCCAACCCGGGGAGTTCGTGTTTCTTGTGGGGCAGACGGGGTCCGGCAAGAGCACCATCCTCAAGCTGATCTATATGGAGATCATGCCCACCAGGGGCACGGTCATGGTCGGCAAGTACCTGTCCTCACAGATACAGCGCAGGGAAACTCCTCTTCTGCGCCGTACTCTCGGCGTTGTGTTCCAGGATTTCCGGCTGCTTGACGACCGGAACGTATTCGACAATGTGGCCTTCGCCCTCCACGTCACAAGTGTGAGCGGCACCGAAATCAAGAAACGCGTGCTGCGCGCCCTCGCGGAAGTCGGCCTGAGCCATCACAGGAACAGGATGCCTTCGGAGCTCTCCGGAGGTGAACTGCAACGCGTGGTCATTGCACGTGCGCTCGTCAACAACCCGCACTTTCTCCTCGCCGACGAACCCACCGGCAACCTGGACCCCACAACCTCGCGCGAGATCCTTCAACTCCTGAAGGATATCAACACGCGGGGTACCGCGGTGATCATGGCGACGCACAACTACGAATTGGTCAGAAGGGTCAAGGAAAGGATTTTACAGGTCCGCGAAGGAAAAATCTACGAAGTAGAAATGCGGGCAGGCTGAATCTAGAGGGTCACCGTCTCCACCCGAAGGACCTCCGGTACCTCGTTCATTACCATCCGCTCCACCCCGGCACGCAGGGTCATCTGGCTCATCGGACAGATCCTGCAGGTTCCGACCCAGCTGATCTCGAGCACGCCGTCATCGCGCATCCTCACAAAGTGTACATCCCCGCCGTCTTTCTGCAGGAACGGACGAATCTCGGTCAGCGCGGTGTGAATACGTTCTTCAATCGTCATGGTCATGTCAGCTGAATATCCACGCGTGTGTCGGCTGTGCGGGCGGCATTACGGATGCTCACCTGCGCCGCCATGTTCCGGGCTATCCGCCTGATACTGTCTCCCGGCCCCCCCGGCTGCCCGTCAAGGACGACCGGCTTGCCCGCATCACCGCTTATGCGAATGCTGGTGAAGATAGGAATCTCACCCAGAAATGGTACGCCGAGTTCTTCCGCAGCGCGGCGGCCGCCGCCGTTGTCAAAGATTTCCTCCCTGTGGCCGCAATGCGTACAGACGTAGTAGCTCATATTCTCGATCAGACCGAGGACCGGTACATTCACTTTCTCGAACATCACGTACCCCTTCCGGGCATCGGCAAGGGAAATATCCTGCGGCGTCGTCACGATCACCGCCCCGGTCAACGGAATGGTCTGCACAAGCGTCAACTGAATGTCGCCTGTGCCGGGGGGCAGGTCGAACACCAGGTAATCCAGCTCTCCCCAGTCGACATCCGTCATGAACTGCTTGATGGCGCCACTGGCCATCGGACCTCGCCAGATCACCGCCTGCATCGGATCCACAAGAAAGCCGATGGACATGACTTTTACGCCCCAGTTTTCCATCGGCTGAAGGCGCTGGTTGCGGACGCCCGGGCGGCCCTTGATACCCATCATCAGCGGGATGCTCGGCCCGTAAACATCAGCATCAACGAGGCCCACGCTGGCACCTTCGCGCGCAAGAGCAACGGCGAGGTTGACGGCGACCGTGGACTTCCCCACCCCCCCCTTGCCGGAAGCGACCGCGATGGTGTTTTTCACCCCCGGGAGAACGTCCCCCGGTTGCCGCTCCTTGCGTGCATGTGTCACGCGCGAAGACATCCGCACCGTCACTGCGCCCACCCCCGGGATCGCATCACGGATGGCACGTTCCGCGGCGCCCTTGAGCTCATCGCGCACGGGACACGCGGGAGTTGTCAGCTCAATGTCTACCGCAACGTCATTGCCCTCGATGGTCACGTCCTTGACGAAACTCAGCGAAACGATATCGCGGTGCAAATCAGGATCACGAACCACTCGCAGCGCATCGAGGACACTTGCCCGGGTGAGTGCAGTCATGCTGATGGGACCTTCCATGTATTGTGCTCTGTATAACATCCCGTCATTTGAGAAGGTTCATCTTCTTGCCCACTGTTCGGAAGGCCTCGAGAGCACGGTCGATATCCTTCAGGCGCAGGGCCGCCGACACCTGCGCGCGCAGGCGGGCTTCACCTTTGGGAACCACGGGATACCAGAGACCGCGAATGTACACCCCTTCCTTCAGTAACGCGTTGCTCATTTCCTGGGCGACGGATGCTTCGCCGAGCATGATGGGCACAATCGGATGGTCGCCTTCGAGAATGGTGAATCCCAGCTCCACGATCCTCTTCCGAAAATAGGCGGTGTTCCGGTGGAGCCGCTTGACAATTGACTTGTCCTTCATGAGAAGATCGAACGCTGCGGTCGCCCCAAACACGATCGAGGGAGGGAGAGAGTTCGAGAAGATGTAGGTCCTGGCCTTCTGCCGCATGAAGGAGATCACTTCCCGCTTGCCGCTAATGTATCCCCCGGCGGCGCCGCCGATCGCTTTTCCCAGGGTTCCTGTCAGCACGTCGATCTTGCCGTGGACACCCTTGGCTTCCGGTGTACCGCGTCCCGACTTTCCGCACACGCCGACTGCGTGGGAATCGTCGACGAAAAGAATCGCCCCGTAGTGCTGCGCCACTGCGACAAGGCGGTCGAGCGGGGCCAGATCGCCCTCCATGCTGAACACGCCGTCGGTGGCAATCATACGGAGCCGGTAATCGGTGTGTGCGTCCTCCTCGAGTTGCCGGACGAGGTCATCGACGTCCGCATGCTTGTAAATCTTCTTGTCCGTCGTCTCGGCCTTGCACAACCGTTGCCCGTCAATAATGCTCGCGTGATTCAAACGATCGGAGTAGATGACATCCTTGTATGTCTCGCATCCCATCTTTTCGTTGGTCAAAGACGCAAAGAACGCCTCGTTGGCGGCCCAGCAGGAGGAAAACAGAATCGTATCCTCGGTGCCGAGGAACCGCGAAATCTTTTTTTCCAGTGCAAGGTGAATGTCCTGGGTGCCGCAGATGAACCGTACCGATGCAACGCCGTACCCGTATTCCTTGATGCCTGCAATCGCCGCCCTCCGGACAACAGGGTGATTCGACAGCCCGGCATAGTTGTTGGAGGCGAGCATCACCACCTTCTTGCCGTTTACCCGCACAATGCCATCCTGCGCGCCCTGGAGCGCGACTTCATGCTTGTACGTGTTGGATTCCTCGAGCTGCTTCAGTTCTGCACTTACAAGTTCTAGTACGCGTGACATCACAGTCTCCTTACGTCAGTGGTCGATTGGCCGGACAGAAGTTCATGCCGCCGGCAGGGCGGACTTCACCAACCGCACCGCAAACGAACCATCCATACCATGGCGGTGCGGGAAGGTGGCGATCCACCCCCCGGGGGTGACAAGGTCGGGATGCACAAATTGCCCCGCCGGATCAATGTGAAATTCCGGATGATCCTCCAGAAACCCTGCAATCATCTCTTCATTCTCCTCGGGTTCGATCGTGCAGGTGCTGTACACGAGGACGCCGCCGGGTTTCAACAATCGCCCCGCGTTCTCCAGCATTGCCCGCTGTGTTGCAACCAGCTTCATGATATCCAGTTGATCGCGTTTCCATTTCATGTCGGGCTTCTTGGCGAGGGTCCCGAGACCCGAGCAGGGTGCATCAAGAAGGATACGGTCGGCCGGGGATTCCTCAAACGTGATCGCATCTGCCGCGCGGAGCTGAATGTTGCGCAGCCCGAGGCGCTCGGCCGAGCCCTTGATCATCGCGAGCTTCGCGTCGTATTTGTCCAGTGCGAAGATCACCCCCTCGTTGTTCATCATCTCCGCGAGGTACGTTGTCTTTCCCCCCGGAGCCGCGCACATGTCAATGACCCGCTCTCCCGGCCGCACATCCAGCAGCTGGCAGGGCAATCCCGCACTTTCATCCTGAATCGTGAACATCCCGTTGCGGAAGAGGTCCATCTGGCCGATGCGCGACAGGGTCTTCACCCGCACAAAATGCGGGAGGTACGCCGAGGATGAAAAGGGAATCTGTTGCCCGGTGAGGTGATTCTTGAATGCGTCCAGATCAATCTTGAGGCGGTTGATGCGCAACGCCATGCTCGGACGTTCGTTGTTTGCCATCATCAGCCGTTCGGTTTCTTCACGGCCGTAACGGCGCAACCAGCGCTTCACCATCCAGTGGGGATGGGAATAGAACACCGCAAGATACTGTACTTCATCCTCTGCGGGATCGGGATACCGGATGCCTTCGATGTTCCGGATGATGTTCCGGAGAACCGCGTTCACCAAACCTGCAGGCTTGTCGCCGCGAATGCGCTTGATGAATTCCACCCCCTCATTCACCGCCGCGGCGTGGGGAATTCGTTCCAGGAAGAGGATCTGATAGAGGGCAACGCGGAGGGTGTTCTTGACGTTGATCTCGGACTTGGCAAAATTCCCGTGGGAGAATCCGTTCAGCACCCAGTCCAGTCTGTTCTGCCAGCGGAGGACGCCGTGGACAAGCTCGTTGAGAAGCCCTTTATCCAGATCGGAGAGCTCGCCGGAACGGAGTTCGCCGTCAAGCACCTTGTCGAGGTACGAGTCGGTGCGTTCGACGCGGTTGAGGACTTTGACTGCCGTTCCGCGGGGCCCGCTGTAGAGGCTCTTCCACTCGGCTGCCGGGACGTCATTCATGTGTGGTATTCAGGAAAAGGAAGGGCGGAGGACACCGGGTGACCTCCGCCGCAGGGATACGGGCAGGGACACTGCTGGGACAGAGAACCCTATGCGGTAGTCTGGTCCGCAGTTTTTTTGCCGTACTTCTTCAGGTAGCGCTCAACGCGGCCGGCCGAGTCGACCAGTTTCTGCCGCCCTGTGAAGAACGGATGACACGCAGAACAGATTTCGAGTTTGAGATCACCGGCCGTGGATCGCGTCTCGAAGGTATTCCCGCAAACGCATGTCACCACAGCTTTCTTGTAGTCCGGATGGATGCCTTCTTTCATCTGAGTCCCAACCCTGATAATTGCCCGATTGTTGTTGCTTCCAAAGTTATTAAAGGTACCGCTTTCAGGGACAAGAAGCAATATTTGAAATTCGCCCGGGGAATGCCTACATTGCAGGCGAATTGTGTAGCGATGGATCACCCGGGGTGAGGAGCGATGAAGCGATTTTCTCTCTGCATTCTTGTGGCCGGAATTGCCGCACTTGCGACGGAAACCCTCCAGGCAGCCGGAGCCACGACGGCATTCAGTTTCCTGCGAAACGATGCGAGCGCCAGGACGGCCGCCCTCGCCGGCAGCGTTGTCACCATCACCGACGATCCGAACATGGTCTTCTACAATCCGGCGAGTCTCGCCACCATTGAAGGCATGCGCGGTTCAATCGGCTTGTTCAAACATCTCCTGGATATCAACGCGGGTGCCGCTTCCTATTCCACCGAAGTCGAAGACATCGGCAGGTTTGGCGTGGGGCTGCTGTACACGAACTACGGCTCGTTCACTGAAACCGACGCCGTCGGCAACACCCTCGGAACGTTCGGTGCGAATGACCTTGCGTTGAGCATCGGCTATGCAACCACGCTGGAGGAACAGCTGTACGTCGGCGGTACCGTCAAATTCATCTACTCCGGCATCGCAGGCTACACGTCCACCGCCGTGGCCGCAGACGTGGGCATTCTGTACCGGATCCCGGACGCGCGCGTGGCGCTCGGCGCAAGCATCCGCAATCTGGGGGCTCAACTTGCGACATATAATGGCGTCCGCGAACAACTGCCCCTCGATGTGACCGTGGGTGCATCGGTCGTTCCCAAGGGCCTGCCTCTCCTGCTGAACGTCGGATTCCACAGACTCGCTGACAATGTCCCTTCCCTCGGCGAACGGTTCCGTCATTTCACCGTAGGCGGGGAATTCACGCTGAGTCGTGTGCTGCTCCTGCGGGTGGGATTCGACAACGCGAAAAGGAAGGATTTCAAAATTGGTTCGTCCGCCGACCTGGCGGGCTTTTCCGCGGGGCTGGGCGTCCTGGTCAGCGACTACACCATCGACTACGGTCTGTCATCGCTGGGCAAAGCAGGCAACCTTCACCGCATCTCGGTCAGCACAACATTCTGACGGTACCCCCACAGGCTCTCTGTGCTGCAGGCTGACGTGCCGCGACAGGGGTTCAGCCCTCCAGCAGAACTTTGCCGAAGTAGAATAGCACCATCCCGGCGAACACCAGCATCGGTATGAGCCTGTTGCGTGAGTGATTGATTTCCGGGATCAGATCACTTGCCCCGACGTAGGTCGCAATCCCCGCAGAAAACGCAAATGCACCGCTCACCAGCCGGACGCTTACTCCCCCCAGTGCGAGGCCCGCAATGGCACCGATCAACGTCGCGCCGCCGATGGCGATGCTTGCGGCCAGAGCCGTTGTCCGCCTGGATTTTGCGGACACCATGACCGACGCAACGGTCAATCCTTCGGGCATCTTGTGCAGCAACACGGCGATGAAGACCATGAGGCCGAGCGTGAAGTCGAACTGCATCCCCACCGCAATGGTAAACCCGTCAAAGAACGCGTGGATAAAAAGCCCCAGAAAGGTCGAAAAACTCGCCGCGCGTGACACCATCACCTCGTGGTGCGTCTCTTCCCCGAAGTGCAAATGGCCCACGACTGTGTGCTCGAAGAAATGGAGCACCGCATACCCCGCGAGCATCAGGAGCGGGGCCTCGGAGCCACCGCCCTTCAGCGCTTCCGGCACGAGTTCCACAAACACCAGTGACAGCAGGAAACCCGCGCTGAGTGCCAGCAGGTACTCCTGCACCCGTGCGGGCCACCGCTTCCGCCAGATGACCAGCACACTCCCGGTGACCTCGGCAAGAGCTGCAAGGAGCGCATACCCGAGAATGGGTAGTGTCATGGCGTCGTGACCTCCGCGTACGGAGTCTCCAGGTACTGCTCCGCCTGGGACAACGAATCCTTGAACTCTTTCATGGTGCGGACTTTCCTGTACTGTGCAATGGCGAGTGCACGTTTCCCCTGCAGGTCGTAAATCATGCCCATCTTGAGATTGGCCATCACCATGAACCCCGACGGTTCCCTGGCGTCGAGCTCACGGCAGAGTGCATCGCAGCGGTACCACTCCTCCAGGGCGGAGTCGTATCGCCGGGCATTCATGGCACAGAGGCCGAGGTAGTAGACCGCCTCACGCTCGACCGTCCGTGTATAGCCCCGCGCCCCCGCCTGTGCGCGGCCGGCAATTTCGCGGAAGGTACCTTCGGCCGCCGTCCAGTTCCCCAACAGCACATAGCAGCGCCCGACGTACTTGTGAAACACCATGTTACCGGGAAACCGCTCATGGAGAGACCGCGCGATCTCAAGCGCCTTCGGATAGTCGCGTTCATAGCTGTAGTAAATCTGCAAGAGAAAATACGACGTTTCAACGGACGCATACCGTGCGCGTGACGCGGCGAGGCGGAGTTGCTCGATCCCCTTCTTCTTGTCCCCGGATGGAATGAACAACAACAACGGCTTAACGAAAGGATACTCGTTGGGGATCACCTCGGCGTAGTAGTTGTAAATGCCGGTACCGAGGAGAATATCGTAGTTGTGCGGGTCCAGTTCGCTGGCCTGTTGCACAAGCGGAAGGGCTTTCCGGCCGGCATTGGCCGCGGCCAGCCAATCATCCCGGTGAAACCGCAGCCGCCCCTCGAAGCCGATCGCCCCCCCCTTGAAGAAGAATGCATCAACGTCGTCCGGATTGCGCTCGAGCATGGAGTCGCACATGCTCACCACCTCCTCCAGATCGCGAAAGAACCGCTCATCGTATTGACGGTTATCCAGATCGATCATGATGCGCCACCAGGTAATCATCGCGCGGAAGAAATATCCGGAGGGATGTTTCGGTTGGAGGGTAATCAGCGTCGAGAATTCCTTCTCGGCCGACTCGAATTCCAGATTGTACACGGCCTGGATGCCGCGCTGCACGGTCGCCTGATACACGGAATCGTCCAGCACCCCTGCGCGCGAACCGACGGCACTGCAGAGCACCGCAATGACGAACATCAGCAGTCTCATCCGGTCGCTCCTCCTGAAGGAGGAGCCGGAAGGATGTCTTCAACGGAATCCAGGGTGATGATCCCCTCCGGAGGCCGCAACAGCGGGGTCTTCAGAATGTACCACGTTGCAGCAACCAGCGCTATCGTGGCCAGGACTCCTCCCTCGGGGCCGAACTCCCCCCCCGTGAGCCACACGGGGCCCGATTGTTCGCTGAGAAAGAGGCGCCGCTCGGCGAATGCGAAGCCGCTCGTGGGAAAGGCATAGACCGTGGTCTGTGCAAAGTTCCAGGAAAGGTGAAGACCGAAGGGAAGCCAGAGACTCCGCGTCTTGAGATACGCAAACGAGAGCCATACTCCCGCGAGGAGAACGTTCGCCGTGCTCAGTATTGTTGCGTGAGGATTGCGGAAATGCGCAAGACCGAACAGCGCTGACATGAGCATCAGTGCCGGCAGAAATGTGATCCACTGCATCAGGGTCTGGAAAAGGTATCCGCGGAACAACAACTCCTCGAACATCGCCGAGAATGTGAAGTACAGCAGCGAAATCCCCACCGCACCCGAGATTTCCGCAGCCGTCAATCCGCACCACGACAGGTGGAGGACACCCAGACCGATTTCCACCAGAAAAATCCCCGTCATCATGAGGAAGCCGAGGAGCAGGCCGATGCCGCACTCCCGCGGCGCGCGGGGATGCATCCACAATCCGACAGCCGCCAGCGGCTTGTGATTGACAAAACGCGTCACGACCCACGTGACGAGGAAAACGATGCCCAGCGGCAGGAGGCTCGATGCAACGGGTGTCCCGGCAAATGACGCCGGAAGCGCGTTATAGACGCCGATGCCGGCAATGGTCAGCAGGAGAAGGAACAGGAATATTCTCCACCCGGCGCGGACTTCGTTATGCGGATCGCGGAAGACGTTGGTGAACAATGCCATGATGACCTACGCGAGCTCCCGGGGCGCACCGCGAGCCGTCCGGGAGCGGATAGCCGCCGTCAGTGGAGAGCGCACCAGCTTCATAGACGCTCCTTGAGGTATGCCAGAAGGCGACCTGCCGCGATCCGTTCCTGCCGCATGGAGTCCCGTTCACGGACCGTCACACTCTGGTCCTCCAACGTCACGGAGTCGACCGTAATGCAGAACGGCGTGCCGACTTCATCCTGTCGGCGGTATCGCCGGCCGACGGCACCGCTGTCGTCAAAGAAGACACGCATATGCGGACGGAGATCGGCTTCGATGGTTCGCGCGATTTCCGGCATGCCGTCACGGTTGACAAGCGGAAACACAGCGACTTTCGTAGGAGCAAGCTTGGGATGGAATTTCATCACCGTGCGGAGTTCCATCTTTCCGTCGGCGGTCGGAGCCTCCTCCTCCGCATACGCATCGACGAGGAATGCCATAAATGACCGGCTGGCCCCCGCCGAAGTCTCTATCACCAGAGGCGTGAACTTCTCCTTTGTCTGTTCGTCGAAGTATTTCATCGACTTGCCGGAGAATTCCTCATGCCGGGAAAGGTCCCACGCCGCCCGGTTGTGGATGCCTTCAATTTCTCCCCATCCAAACGGGAAGTTGTATTCGATATCGTACGCATCCCGGGCGTAGTGCGCAAGTTTGTCCGGCTCGTGCTGATGGAACTGCAGCCGTTCAGCCCGCATGCCAAGCCTGCGGAACCAGTTGAGCCGTTCCTCTTTCCAGTACCCGAACCATTCGATATCAGTGCCGGGCTTGACGAAGAACTGCATTTCCATCTGCTCGAATTCCCGGGTGCGGAAGAGGAAGTTCTTTGTGTTAATCTCATTCCTGAAGGCCTTGCCGATCTGCGCAATGCCGAAGGGAATTTTCTGCCGGGATGAACTCTGAACATTCAGGAAGTTGACGAAGATGCCCTGCGCGGTCTCGGGCCGGAGGTAGACAACGGCGCTGGCGTCTTCCACGGGGCCGACGAACGTCTTAAACATCAGGTTGAATTGCCGTGCTTCGGTGAATTTTCCTTCCGCCTGGCATTTGTGTGCTTTCCGGCCTTTGTAGCCGGGATTCCCGCACATCGCGTCTTCAATCTGATCCGCCCGGAATCGCGCCTTGCATTCCTTGCAGTCCACCATGGGATCCGTGAAATTTTCCACATGACCCGAGGCGTTCCAGACGGTGGGGTGCATCAGGATCGCCGCGTCGATGCCCTCGATATCCTCCCGGTAGGTCATCGCCTGCCACCACTGCTCCTTCACGTTGCGCAGGAGTTCCACCCCGAGAGGACCATAGTCCCAGCACCCGTTCAAGCCGCCGTAGATCTCACTTGATTGAAAGACAAACCCGCGTCGCTTGGCCAGCGACACAATTTTTTCCATGATGTCGGTACTAATGGCTCGATCCCTTTCGTGACTGCTGTATGGACGTACGCATATCGAGAATGACCTGCATGACGGCTGCCCCGTCTTTCATGATCAGCAAAGAGACGTTCTTTTCACGGAGATGCTCTGTGCCGACGACTACGGCGCCGAGATCAGCAAGGGCGCCCCCGAGAGCGCTGTTGAACTCAACACTGGAGAACTCCGGTGCCACCAGCAACCGCACTGCGGGGGGGCTGGCGTTTCCCGGCCGTGCCGGGATAAAACGCAGGGCACTGCGTGGAATCCTGAAGGCGGCGGCCACCGCTTCCACCTGTTGTGCAACCGTTCGCCCTCCGCCTTGAACAGCAGGCTCAGGCGTGCGCTTGACGGAGGAACCGGCATGACCCGTCAGCTGCCCGACGACAACAAGGCCGATCGCACAGACGGCCAGCAGTGCGACGATCCAGACCCTGAATCTGCGATACACGTTCACGTGTTACGATCCCCGAAATACCGGTGGTCTCTTCTTCAAGAATGCCTGCACTCCCTCACGAAAATCCCCGGTCGCACAGCACTCTGCGAACTGCGCCGACTCGTGCGCCATTTCCGCTGACGGTGCCTCTGTATTTCCGCCAAAGAAAGCCCGCAGTAGTGCCTGCACGGCCAGCGGCGCCTTGGCAGCCAGCCCGCGCGCAAGTTCCATAGCGGACGGAAGAAGGTTTGGCGCCGGCAACACGCCTTGCACCAGACCGATGCGCAACGCCTCCGCAGCATCAATCTGCCTGCCGGTCAACATGAGCTCAAGCGCCTTTCCCCTTCCTACGAGCTTCGGAAGGCGCTCCGTGCCGCCGTAGCCGGGGATCGTACCCAGATTCACCTCCGGCATCCCGAACCTCGCGCTCTCCGAGGCCAGGCGCAGGTGGCACGCCAGCGCCAGTTCGCACCCGCCGCCGAGGGCGTAGCCGTTGACCGCGGCGATCACGGGTTTGCCGATCTGCTCGATAAGGTTCATCAATGCGTGTCCCTGTTGCGAGAACGTCAGGCCGCGTTCGCGATCCAGCCCGGCCAGTTCTTCCACATCGGTTCCCGCAACAAACGCCTTCCCGCCGGCACCGGTGATCACTATCGCCCGCACAGAGGCATCATCGCGCAGCAGCTCCATAAGCCCGAGCAATTCCTGCTTGGCAACGGCATTGAGCGCGTTCATCCGTGCAGGACGATTCACCGTGACACAGACCACGGGTCCGTCCGGTTCCACACGCAATGTCGTCAGTGCCTCATACATGCGCCGCCCGATCTCACACGACTTCAACGCGGCTCTGGTCACCAATCAAGAAACGGTGCACCAGAGGTTTGCCGGTTGCCTCAACGATCTCCACGTCATTCCCGAGGATGCTGCCTTCGAGCCGGATGCCAATATTGAGAATCTTGCAGTCCCGGAGAATGATGCTGTATTCCACTTCGCTCCGCCGCACGATGGTGTTCATGCCGATGGAGGAAAAGGGGCCGACATAGGAATCTTCGATCAGGCAATGCTCACCGATGATGGCAGGCCCCCTCACGACGCTGTTTACAATCCTGGCACCGCGCCGCACAATCACCTTCCCGGCGATTACCGAGCGCTCGTCAACCTCGCCCTCGATGCTCGGCGTGATGTTGTCCAGCACCAGACGGTTCGCCTCCAGCAGATCGGTGGGTTTGCCGGTGTCCTTCCACCACCCGGTGATCTCCGCAAACCCGACCTTGTACCCTTTGTCGATGAGATACTGGTGCGCATCTGAGATTTCCAGTTCACCCCGTGCACTTGGCGTGATCGCCTTGACAGCCTCGAAGATGTGGTGGTCGTACAGATAGATGCCCGCCACGGCAAAGGAGCTTTTGGGGTGCTTCGGCTTCTCTTCCACCGAGACAATCCTCCCGTTGGATATTTCCGGCACGCCGAACCGTTCCGGATCCTTGACCCTGGAGAGCGTCAGGTAGCAGTTGCACCCGCTCTTGAGAAATTCATCGATAAAACGGCGAACGCCGCCCACCACCATGTTGTCGCCGAGGTAGAAGATAAATTTGTCTTGTGCCACAAAGTCCTCCGCAAGAGCCACAACCTGTGCAAGGCCCCCGGGAGACACCTGCGGGATATAGGTGATGTGAATACCCCATCGCGATCCGTCGCCGATAGCGTTGGGTACCTCGTCGCTGTCGGCATTGATCACAATAGCGACTTCCTTGATTCCTGCATCTGCGGCCGCCTCGATGGCATAGTGGAGGATGGGCTTGTTCGCGATGGGAATCAGATGTTTGTTTCGTGTGTGCGTGATCGGACGCAGTCGCGTCCCGCGTCCGCCGCTCGCGATGAGAGCTTTCAATGGGATTCCTCTGTTCCGAATGGTTGTTTCAGATACGACAGCGACAGCTCCATCAGGTCCTTCACCTGAGCGTTCGTGATCGTGCCTTTCTCCTTCGCCAGGCGCACGGTCTCAAGGGTCATGCGCGCATAATACGGAATCAGTGCGGGGGCGAACCGCTTCAAGGCCTCAAAGTGCCTGGCGATTGTCTCCGTTCCTCCGCGTGCCACCGGACCGGTGAGAGCCTTCGCGGGAGATGTTGCCCGGACATTGTGGAGGGTCGCGCGGAGAATAGGCGAAAATGTTTCCAGAAAGTCCCTCCGTCCGGGGGCGATTTCGCGGTGAAAGGCGGCCAGGATTCCCAGGAGCGTGGTCAGGTGATTCGATGCCACGACGCACGCGGCGTGGTAGAACTCCCGCATCTCCGGCGGTACCAGGAGCGTGGTTCCATCCAGCGCGCGCGCCAGCAAGCGGGCCTTCCGGATGCCGGCGGGCAGGCCGTCCACCCCGTACACAATCCCCCGCGCCGACGGCACGATCTTGCGGGGTGGAAACTCCCGGGGGAAGGTCTGTATTGGATGGAACGAAAATACGGTGGCGCCCACATCGCGCAGAGGCGCGAGGGCTTCTGCAGTGAGCATGCCGCTCGCATGGCATACTGCAACACCCCGCCAGGAAAACCCGTTCCGGCGCGCCAACACACGCGCGACATCCCTGACCGCTCCATGCGGGGTGGTAATCATGATCACCTGCGTCCCCTGCGGAATGACGTCAGGAGAGGTGGATACCGTGCGACACGACAGCAGACGGCCGCACCGGCGGGCCGAAGACATGCTGCGCGAGACCACCGCGGTAATGCGGTGACCGTTCTCGACCAGGATCCGGCCCAACACCGACCCTACGGCACCCGCACCGATGATCGCAATATGGAGGGGCTGCGGACGTTTCATTGCACCGGTCATGCGGACATCACCGCCGAACAGTAGCCGACAACGCTGTGGTGGTCGCCGGTGACCTGGCCGGAATTCGTGTGCGCCAGTATCCGCAGTCGATGCGCACCAAGTGCACGCGCGGCGATCATCACCGCAACTACGGGTCCTCCGCCACATGCCTCCGCACGGCCTTCCTCTATGTCAGTCATGAGCCGGTCCGGTTCGAATTTTTCCAGATCGGCGAGAACAATGCCATCCCGGCGGTCGGCTTCCGGCGCGGCATAGAAATGCGAAAGGTCCGTGCTCGCCACAAGAAGACTCCGCTCATTCCGCAAGAGGTCGCCGAGTTCTTCGCCCAGAGTGTAGCAGGTCTCCCTGGACTGATCCCCCATGACGAGGGGCAGCAAAAGGAAATTGCCCAGGGCCTTCTGCAGAAAGGGTACATGGACTTCCACCGCATGTTCCGCACCATGCCCGGCAACGGAAGCCTTCACTACGCCGGACAACGTCAGAAGCCGCTCTCTCAGCGCAGTAGCGATCGAGACCTGTCCGAGAGGAGTTTCATACGCGTCCCCGGGGTAGATAGAAACCCCCGAGAAGTACTCTCTATGGCTTGGTGAGACGACAACGACCGATGAGAACGAACATCCCTTCACGAGGGAATAGGCGGCAGCTGCCGTTTGACCGGAATACACGTACCCTGCATGGGGAACAATGAGGGCGATGGGTTTCTCCCGCGAAGCCGTGGACGGCGCCTGTCCCAGCATGGCCTCGATGTCCCCCGAGAGCTCCGCCGGGGAGCCCGGATAGAACATCCCCGAAACGGCCGCCTTGCGTACGGAATCAGGAAGACGCGTCATGGGATTTCTCACTCTCTTCGAAGACAACGGCGGAAAAAACGTACAGCTTGGTCATCTCGTCCCGCCACGCTCCAGAGGGAACTCCGGCTTTCCGTGCCACATTGTCCAGAAATTCTTCTCTCCCCCAACCATATTCTGTTGCAACCTGGGGTAAAAGCAAGCCCCTGTGCCACCCGTGTTCCAACAGCAGACCGTGCGTGCCGACGACAATTTCTTCGATGGACTTGATGCGTTTCATCGGCGAGAGCACCGAAATCTCGATATGCACCCGCCGGAACTCATCCGGTGTGAGCGGCGGAAAGCGGGGATCCTCAAACGCTGCTTTCTCGGCGACTTCATCGATGACACTGGAGAGGGGGTCCGAGGACTCGATGTAACCGATGCAGCCCCGTAGATTATGGTCGATGCGCAGTGTGACGAATGCGCCTGCCGGTTCGGCAAGCACGCCGTTGAGCGCCCCCTCGAACGCTGTGGCGCTCCTTGCAGCCGGTACGGCCTCCGGATACCGCTGGTGCAACGCCCGGGCAACCGAAACCCTGGCAATGTCCAGCGCGGCAAGACGCTCTTCTGCACTCAGCATGGCGAAGTGTTCCTCATAATCATGGAAACGTAATCAAAACCGTCAAGACTTGCAACCAACCCCGAAATCGTCATATTGCTTCTGTGCGCGGGCTTCAGTAGATTCTCACGAGTTTTTTTCACCAGGGAGCGAAAAATTATGTCTCTGATGGTAAGTATATCAGGAATCCGCGGGGTCATCGGCGAAACGCTCACCCCCGAAGTTATCACGCGCTATGCCTCAGCGTATGTCGCTTATTGCCGTCGCAAGACAATCACCCCGCCGGTTATCGTGGTCGGAGGGGACGGGCGCATCACCGGGAAACCCGTGACCGATATCCTCTGCGCGGCACTTCGCCTGGCAGGCGCACATGTCGTCAATATCGGCATTTGCCCGACTCCGACGGTGCAGCTGGCGGTGGAACACGAACACGCAGGGGGAGGCATTGCCGTGACCGCAAGTCACAACCCCATGCAATGGAATGGATTGAAATTCATGGCTGCGTCCGGACTGTTTCTGGATCCCGCCGAAAACGCGGAGTTCTGGAAGCTGGCGTCGGAAACTCCGCACTATCAGCCATGGGATGCAATCGGCAGCGAAGAGGTCAATACCTCATGGCTCCAACGCCATATCGCCCTCGTACTGGATCTGCCCCTGCTCCGGACCGACATCATCCGGCGACGGCATTTTCACGTTGTGCTCGACTGCGTCAATGCCGCGGGAGGAATGATCGTGCCTGCGCTCTTGCGTGAGCTCGGATGTGACGTCGAGGAGATGAACTGTGAAGTGGGAGGGGTCTTCAAACACACGCCCGAACCCATCCCGGAGAACCTCACCGGTCTGGCAGCGAGGGTCGCCGCGTCACATGCCGACCTGGGCATCGCCGTGGATCCCGATGTTGACCGGCTCGTCCTCATCAATGAACGCGGGGAGCCATACGGCGAGGAGTATACAATCGCCACTGCAGTGGATTTTGTCCTGAAACAACAGCAACGCTTCGGTGCTCCGCCGGCGGCCCCGCGTGTCGTCATCAACCTTTCCACCACCCGCGCGGTCGAAGACATCGCCCGCCGCTACGGAGCGGAGGTCGTGCGGACGCCGGTAGGAGAAATCAACGTCGCCGCAAGGATTCGTGACATCGGCGCGGTCATCGGTGGCGAAGGGAGCGGCGGAGTAATTCTCCCGGCCGTCCACCTCGGCCGCGACGCCATCGTCGGCATCGGCCTTGTCCTTCAGCACCTCGCGGAGTCTGGAGGGACGCTCAGCCAGTTGAAGGCATCACTCCCGCAGTACGCAATCGCCAAAGGCAAGCTTGAGCTCCGCGGAGTCGCCCCCGACGAAGTGCTCGCCACGATGAAATCGCGGCATGCCTCAAAAGGCAAGATCAACACGGATGACGGGATCCGCATCGATTATCCCGAATACTGGGTCCATTTGCGGAAATCCAACACCGAACCGATCATCCGGATTATCGCCGAGGCGTCAACCCCGGAACACGCCCGGAACGTCGTGAGCGCATTTCGCGACGAGATCTCGGGACTTATGGGTCCATCCCGTACATCCTGACGCGTATCGCATCGCACCATGACATCCTTGTCCTCTCCCGCATTCCCGGCGTCGGTCCCGCCCGCCTCCGTTCGCTGGTGGCCCATTTCAAAGACACCGCTGCCATTTTTCGGGCTTCCCCGCGAGACCTGATCAGGGCAGAAGGTGTGGATCGCCGCACGGCCCTTTCCATAGTATCATCGTTGCGTCACGGAGTTCCCCGGGAATCGGCCGCGTATGCCGCCGACCAGCTCCGGCGTCTTGAAAAGGCCGGCGGCAGGATGGTGACACTCTGGGACGCTGAGTACCCGGGACTCCTGAAAAGCATCTATGACCCCCCTCCCTTTCTCTTCCTCGTCGGCGCTCTGGACCCCCGTGCTGCCGCCGTAGCCGTTGTCGGCACACGCAACCCGAGCGCGTACGGCATGCGTGTGGCGGAACGTTTCGCCATGGACCTCGCCTCAAGGGGAATCACCATCGTGAGCGGACTGGCCCGCGGCGTCGATACCGTCGCACACGGCTCTGCTCTCAAAGCAGGCGGCCGGACGATCGCCATCATCGGTTCCGGCATCGATATCATCTACCCCACGGAAAATACCGGACTCGCCCACCGTATCTGCGCCAAAGGCGCACTGGTCTCCGAGTTTGCCATGGGCACCAAGCCAGATGCCATGAATTTCCCCCAGCGCAACCGCATCATTAGTGGTATGAGTCTGGGCACCGTCGTCGTCGAGACCGGCGTCGAAGGCGGTGCAATGATCACCGCGAGACTTGCCCTTGATCAGAACCGTGAGGTGTTCGCTGTTCCCTCTCCCGTCACTCCCGGAGGACGGTCCGGCACCAACCTGTTGATCCGCGAAGGGAATGCCACGCTCATTGAAACCGCCGATGACGTGCTCCGGGAACTCGCGCCGAGGCTCACGGGCTTCGTCACCGGTCTTCCCGATCCCCCTCCCTCGCCGCTGCCTCCCCTTACCCTGTTCGAGCAGAAGGTCCTCGACATCCTGACCGATCATCCACAACACATCGATCTCGTTGCCGGGCGCTCGGGATTCACCACCGCGGAAGCGCTGGTCCACCTGCTTGCTCTCGAATTTAAGGGGGGCGCGCGGCAGCTTCCCGGGAAGTTCTTTCTGAGGGCCTGAGTTGTTTTCTTTCTCGCCAAAAATCGCTATACTTATTGTGGTATGATTGTTGTGGGCAATACATTTGTCGACGAAGCCATCACCTCCTCGGCGTTCTGCTGCGATCTGAAGGCCTGCAAAGGGGCATGCTGTTGCCTGGAGGGCGGGCGAGGGGCGCCGTTGACCGACGAGGAAGTGCCTCTCGTGGCCGCCGCGTTTCCGTCTGCAAAGGAGTACCTGGACAGACGAAGCCTGGAAGTCATCGCCCGTGAAGGTCTCGTGGAAGGTTGGGCGGGAGGCTTCGCCACACCGTGCATCGATCACCGGGAATGCGTGTTTGTGTACTTTGATGACGGCATTGCCAAATGTGCCTTCGAACGCGCGTATGTGGAGGGCAGGACCACCTGGCGTAAGCCCCTTTCCTGCCATCTGTTCCCTGTCCGGGTCGGGCGGTTCGGGCAACGGTATCTCCGGTATGAACAGATGCTGGAATGCCGGCCGGCACGTGAACACGGCGCGGCAATGAATATTTCACTCATGGATTTCCTGAAGGAATCACTCACCCGTGCGTTTGGAGAATCCTGGTATGTGCAGTTGCGCGACCGGTGCACCGGCCGGACCTGAAGCATCCTTATGCTGAACATCTCCCTTCAACATAGGATGATGATGAAGCTGTCGCCTCAACAGGTACAATACCTGAAGATGCTTCAGCTTCCCACGCTCGCGCTTGAACAAAAGATCAAGGCCGAACTTGAAATGAACCCCCTCCTCGAAGAGGGGTACGACGAAGAACAGGAAGCTGCAACAGAACAGGAAGAACCTGAGAAGGAAGAGGTTTCGGAGGCGGAGGCCGCCAAAGCCGAAGAGGATCACACGCCGGACGAGGACGAGAAGTACTCCATCGAAGACTACATGAACGACGACAACTCCGGCTACAAGGCCCGCGAGCCGTTCGATGCCGAGGAGAAGGACGAATTCCCTGTCGCCGACACCCTGCCGCTGTATCACCGCCTCATGGAGCAGTTCAGCATGCTCGATCTCGATGATGAAGAGATCATGATCGGGCAGGAAATCATCGGCAATGTGGACGAGGACGGCTATTTGCGCCGGGACATACCCGCGATAGTACAGGATCTCAACCTGACTCACGGAACCACTATTGCGGTCGAGAAGGCGGAGGCCGTCCTCAAGAAGATTCAGCGCCTGGATCCCGTGGGCATTGCTTCCCGGACGCTTCAGGAGTGTCTCATCATCCAGCTCGAAGTTGCCCCCGTCGATGCGGCATCAAGGGCGCTCGCGCACCGGCTGTTGACGGAGTTCTACGACGATTTCACCATGCGCCACTTCGAGGAGCTCTCGAAGAAGCTCGGCATCAACCTGGACGACCTCAAGAAGGTCATCGAGATAGTCCAGCATCTCAATCCCAAGCCGGGAGAGGGGGCATTCACCGCGCACGAAAACTATGTGGTGCCGGATTTCATTGTCACCAAGACGGAATCGGATTTCGTGATCACCCTGAATGACCGGAACATCCCCCCCCTCCGGATCAACAAGGCCTACCGGGATCTGATGTCCAAGCGGAAAAAGAACGGCGTCTCAACCGAGGCCAAGGATTTCATCCGCCAGCGCTTTGAGGCGGCAAAGTGGTTTATCAGTTCGATTCACCAGCGCCGCGAGACAATGTCCCGCGTCATGCGCACGATTGTCGAGAAACAGCACGACTTCTTCGAGACGGGGGAGGGACTCCGTCCGATGATCTACAAGGATATCGCCGAAGTCATCAGCATGGATATCTCGACCATCAGCCGTGTGGTGAACAGCAAATACGTCCAAACGGATTACGGCGTGTTTTCCCTCAGGCACTTCTTCAGCGACGCCATCAGCACCACCGGCGGTGAGGAAGTCTCCAACAAAGAAGTGAAGCGCAAACTGAAAACCATGATCGACGCCGAAGATCCGCTGCACCCGCTGAGCGATCACAAACTGGCGCAGATGCTGAATGCGGACGGCCTGAATATCGCCCGCCGCACCGTGGCTAAATACCGGGAAGCCATGCTCATACCAGTCGCTCGCCTCCGTAGAAAACTTACCTGAAGGGCGCCATGACCGACATTATCCGCTCCACGACAGTTCTGGGGCTCACCCACAACGGCGTTACTGCCATAGGCGCCGACGGGCAGGTGACGATCGGCCAGACGGTCATGAAGCATAAGGCCCGGAAGATCCGCCGGCTGTACAACGACACCATTCTCGCGGGGTTCGCCGGAGCGGCGGCCGATGCATTCACCCTGTTCACGAAATTCGATGACTACCTGGAGAAGCACCACGGCAATCTCCAGAGGTCCGCGGTAGAGCTGGCCCGCGAATGGCGCACGGACAAGTATCTCCGCCAGCTTGAAGCACTGCTCGCCGTGCTCGACGGGTCCAACGCACTGGTGATTTCGGGCACCGGCGAGATTATCGAACCGGACGACGGCATCGTCGCCATCGGCTCGGGAGGCATGTATGCTCTCGCCGCAGCCCGCATGCTGGTCCGACACTCCTCCCTTCCCACCCCCGAGATTGTCCGCCAGGCATTGCTCGCCGCAGCCGACATTTGCATCTACACCAACACCAACATCATCATCGAAGAACTTTGAGCCGCGAACGCGGCACGGACGCTCCTATGGTCGCACCAACGCCAGCTTCCACCGTACGGGAACTCACGCCGAGAGAAATCGTGCGCGAACTCGACCTGTACGTCATCGGACAGGACGCGGCGAAGAAATCGGTCGCCATCGCCCTCCGCAACCGCTGGCGCCGCCTGCAGGTTCCTCCCGGCCTCCGGGAGGAAATTATGCCCAATAACATTATCATGATCGGCCCGACCGGCGTGGGGAAGACGGAAATCGCCCGCCGCCTCGCCCGTCTTGCCAATGCCCCCTTTATCAAGGTCGAAGCATCCAAATTTACAGAGGTCGGCTACGTGGGCCGCGATGTGGAATCCATCATACGTGATCTCACCGAGTATGCTGTCAGCATGGTGAAAGCGGAACGGCGTGTCGACGTGGAAGACAAGGCGAAAGTCCTGGCCGAAGAGCGGATGTTGGACCTTCTCCTTCCCGCACCACGGCGCCGCTCAGCCGAGACCACGGACGAAAAGCCCGGGGAGGAACCCGACGAGGCGTCGTCCACCCGCGAGCGCCTCCGGGAACGGCTGCGCGGCGGCCAGCTGGAGCAACGGTTGATCGAACTTGATGTTCCCGCCAGCAGCACCCCGCTGATGCAGGTGATCGGCCCGATGTCGCTGGATGATATGGGCATCAATCTCCAGGATATGTTCGGCGGCATGCTGCCCAAGAAGATGAAGCGTCGCAAGGTCACCGTCGCAGAAGCCCGCGTCATCCTCGTGAACGAGGAAGCCCAGAAACTCATCGATCACGATGCCGCAGTCAAGGATGCGCTGCATCGGGTCGAGAACTCGGGCATCGTCTTCATTGATGAGATAGACAAGATTGCGGGAAAACAGAGTCACGCCGGCGGACCCGACGTCTCGCGCGAAGGGGTGCAACGTGACCTCCTCCCCATCGTGGAGGGATCCAATGTTACCACCAAATACGGGACCGTGAAGACCGATCACATCCTCTTCATCGCTTCAGGCGCATTTCATGTCGCCAAGCCCTCGGATCTGATTCCGGAAATGCAGGGACGGTTTCCCATCAGGGTGGAACTTCACAGCCTCAGCGAAGAGGATTTCGTGAAGATTCTCACGGTGCCGCAGAACGCCCTCATCAAGCAGTATGCCGCCCTGCTGGAGACGGAAGGGGTGCATCTGGACTTCCGTGAGGATGGCATACGCGAGATTGCCCGCATCGCCAGCGAAGTGAACGAACAGGTGGAGAACATCGGAGCCCGGCGTCTCCACACCATCCTCACAACACTGCTGGAGGAGACACTGTACCTGGCTCCCGATGAACTTCCCGTTGCGACCGTGGTCATCGACCGCGAACGCGTTCAAACGCGCCTCGCCAGCATCGTCCGCAACAGGGATCTCTCAAAGTACATCCTCTGACAGCCGATGGACAATTGTCCATAGTCAATTGACTATTGTCCATCCGGCCCTCTAGATTCCGATGCGCATGCCCATTGCAACCGCTCCATGATCGAGGGCGGCTTCCGAGAACAGAAAGTTGAGATGTTCGGAAGCAAGATCCAGATCGAACACGCCGAAGTGAAAGCCTATGCCCAGGGCGAAGCTGTAGCGATCCGGCCCGCCGAATGATACCCCCGACCGGAGAGGCAGAAACTCCCATGGCTTGAATTCCAGACCCATGGAGAGCCGTCCGGACTGCGGTCCGGCCGCCCCATCCACCAGACCGATGTTGAAGTCACAGGCGAACATCCACTCACCCCAGAGAAACTCCCGGAGCCCGGGAACTTTGTGAAGTTCCACGGCGGCACCGACACGAAACATTGTGGTCAGCGGTGTGCTGAATGGCGTACCGGGAATGCGTTCGCCCGTGACGGCGTCCTCCAGCGAGTCGCGTTGGGTCTCTTCCAGGGGGTTGTCGACAGTGACGATCCCCGAAGACACGACCTGCTCGAGATTTCGCGTCCATTCAACAGAGCCGATATCGGTGATACTCACACCGGCCCGCAGGTAGCGGGTGATATCGGAGGCAATACCCAGATCAAGTCCCCATCCCGTGCCGGCCGGTGCCGGAAAGGGCTGATAAGCGGCGCCCGTCCCGCCGCGGATGGGATCGATCCCCGCCATCCGGCCGCCGAAATCCATGGTGCCATGCAGTATGCCGTCCAATCCCGTGGTGAATCGGGTATTCGCCCGTTCAATCTCAAAACACCCGAAACCGTGGATCACCTTCACGGCAACTCCCGCGGAAAGGGAACGCACAAACACGGGGGTCGGCAACTCCCGCGCGTACGTGAGAGCGTATTCGCGCAACCACATCACCTGTGCCGATGTCTGACTAAAATCGTACGAAGATCCCGGCGGATTGCCATAGAGCAGGAATTCCGCGAAGTCCTGCGGGATCATGAAATTCATCGACCCGTACTCGGTGATCGTGAATGCGAGGTTGCCGTACTCGTGAAGTTGCACGAGCACGCCGATGGGACGAGCCTCCAGGTGCGCGGATCCCCGGCCGAGGCCGTCCGGAAACGATGCCAGCAACGTGCGTTTGTCCGCGTCGGTGAGCAAGCGCCCTATGCGGCCGCCCGACTCCTTTTCTCCGGTGAAATACTCCTCATAGAGATCGTACGTCATGAAGTCGATGCCGAATTGTGCCCCGAATGGCATGAGGCCGACGGTCACCGTGCCGCGGCCCGGCACGGCCAGGTTGGCGGGGTTGAGTCCGACGGCATCCAGGCCCCGGGACGACCCGACGAATGTCCTCGCCATTCCCATCCCCTGAATATTCGTCCATTCCCCCGCCGCAACGGCACTTTCAACCCGCAGGGCCACTGCTACGGACACGAGCGTCACCGCACCTATCCACCTGTTCATGGATTCACCCTGTAGGAAAATTCCGACCACACACGCACACGCACCTTGTCCGTCGTGCGGAAGTTCACTGCATCGACCCCTGGAGTGGCGACACCCATGCTCATGTGCACGTATACTGCACTGTTGAACCGGGACACCTCCGTTTTGTCAAGCGTTATGATGCGGGTCGAATGCGCGGGCGTCTGCACGTCCCCGTTCGTCACCATCGCCGCGCCGATTTCCATGGAATCCCCGACGCTCTGCGGAATCGTCAGCAGCGGATGGCGTCCGTTGTCGAGCAATACCAACTTCATCTTCACACCCATCGGGAGACCATTGTCGATCTCCAGATGTACCTTTCCGGAGTTGACCTCATTCAGGGTCTCCGGGTCGATCAGATAGTCGGCGTTGCCGTCGCCGGTCGTGTCGCCCATGACCAGCGTGTCTGCAAACCACCCGTCGACAATGCGCAGGGTCATCGGGAGCGACAAATCGACATCGCCCCCGAAATAGCCATGTCGTCCTATACGTGCGGTCATCGTCGTGTCATGGTCCGGATTCAGCACGACCATGCCGACGATCCGCAGGGAATCAGGCAGGTCGCCGGACGCCCGTGAAAGGAAATTCCCGACATCACCGGGGGAGAAGTCGATGACACTGAGTCCCAGGTTCCCCTTGGTTACCGGGACCGGCAGGGTGGTGACACTCCCATTCCGGTCTTTGGATTCTATCCTCAGATTCAATTCCATGGGAAGCACGATGGACGTGCGCGGGGTGAAGCGCATCGCCGCCCCCGGAATGGTCAGGGCCCCTCCAAACTTGGTCGTGAGATCCCCGAGATTAAGACCGATCATCTGATCGACGGCAATCGCGGTCGGACTGAGGACGGCCACAGCACTATCGGCAACAACGATCGACGATGCGACCTTCGCCGAGACGTAGTCAGTGGAGTGTATGGACACAAAATTCCCTGCTGACCCCACAGTAGTGGCGGACACATCTGCGGTCAGCGATCGCACAAATCCATTTCCGGGATCATGGAGATGGAAGTGCGCAAGATCAACGGCGATATCCTGCGAATCATGCGGGGCAAGCGGAATCGTCCTCTCGTAGGGCTGGCCGGACTGTGTCAGGAGTTCCGCCACCCGGAGACGAACCGTGGACGGAAGATTCACAGTGCTGACAATGTGGAAGTTCAATATGCCGCGGTTGATCCATACGTCTTTGGCAAGTGTTTTTGAATCGAAGGGAATCGTACAGGTGGTGTCAATGCGCTGGGCATCGATGTTCGAGACATTCGCTGACAGAGCGATCAGGTTCTCGGCCGACAGGGTCACGATGAGCATAGGATCGGGTATCGTGACCGGCGACGTGCCGCTCCCCGGGCTCGAGATGCGCATGCCCTGTACACGGAGTCTGTGCCTCACGAGGATGCCTCCGAGGTCGGTTCCGGCGGAGCGTTCCCCGCCCGCGCTGATGGGCGCCGCGCCAAAATCCAGAACTCCGATTGTTCCGCCCTCCTCATCCACGATCGTGATCGGCTCTTCAATCACGATTGCGACCGGCATGCGATTCTGTATCCGCATGGTCACCCGCCCGCTCTGGAGCATCGCGTAGTCAATGAAGGGAACATCCCCGCTTACCGCCGGCATGTTCATCGGCGGGACCGGGGGGACAATCGTTGTCTGACCCGGGGTAAACCCCGGGATGTTGACCGACAGCTCAAACGGTTGACTCTTAATGGAGAACGGGCCCAACTCCGAGGCGAATGATGAATTGATGGGATCGAGTGCTATGCGATCACCGACGAAGGTCAGTGGGGCCTGCGCCGAGGTCTTGAGCATCAACTGCGTGGTGCCGGGCACGACCTGGAGGAGATCCGGATCCTTTTCTGCTATCTCCGCAAGGGCGTATGATCGGTTGGCAATCGGGGCCGTGAGATCGACATCCCACCGAGGCATCACGGGATCCACCGGCTTGTCAAAGCATTGAAACGCACCTGCCGCGAGCGCAAAGGCCAGCACACGCACCGCGGCGGCGATGGATTTGTCCCGGTTCACCATGATCCTCTCCTCTCAGACGTCTCCGTTGTTGGCACACTGGGGCCTCGTTGTACAAAGCCGGTGCCAGCAGGAGCGTCCGCGTGGCGGGGGTCAGAAATAACCGTAATGTATTGAAATGTATTAGGTTAGAAGAGTGGTGGTGCTGGTATCGGAAGGCAAAATGACCACCCCGGATGCTCCCGGAGTGTTGATTCTACAATATCTTCACCACAAGAGGAAAGATGTCTGTGCGTCGCCGGAAAAGGGAGCGAACAGCGGTCAGTGGACTTTCTCGTCATTGATCGTCGGCTGAAATCCAAATCCCGTTGGTCCTTCCCCGTGGATCTTGATTTCACCGAACTTCAGCTCGTATTTGGAAAGATTGTCGTCAAGCGCGCGGAGCAGGAGTTTGGCATGCTGTGCGGTCATGATGACGCGAGCATGAACGCGCGCCTTTGGAACGCCGGGCAGGACGCGCGTAAAATCTATGACGAACTCTGCAGGCGAGTGGGTAATGATTGCGAGATTGGAATAAATGCCTTCTGCTTCTTTTTCGCCAAGCTCGATATTGATTTGCTGCTGCTGGGGCACGGGGGCGTCACTCATCGGTCTCTCCTTCAAAAAAAAAGCCCCACCCTTTGGCGGGCAGGGCCTGTCGTCATCGTTTCGTTACTTGCCTTTGGTAAGGCGATCGTACTTCTCAAAAGCGGCCTTCGACTTCTCCACCATGTTCAGATTTGCATAGACCTTGCCAAGTTGCTGCAAGAGACCGAGATCATCAGCACGGTTTTCCTGTGCCTTCTCAAGGTACGGCACTGCTTCCTTGAACTTCTCCTTGTAGGACATATCCAACTTCACATCCTTGCCCTTGTTCTTCAAGCGTTCCGCCTCGGCTTTCTTGTCTGATTCCGTCTTCATAACGACACCCCAGTTGAGATACGATACGCCGAGGTTGTAAACAGCATCGCCGTAGGCCGGATCGATTTCCACTGCCTTCTTGAACTGCTCAATAGCTTCCGGAAAATTCTCCTGGTTCAGTAGGAATGTGCCATAGGCATAGCGGAAGATTTTGTTGTTCGGCTCCTTCTGGACCGCATTCTTCGTCAGGTCAAGAGCTTTTTCGGTGTTCTTCGCGCGCCCGTAAACATCAATCAGGTTGATGATATTGTCCGCATTGTTGGGATTGGCCTTGTACGCCTTCTCAAACATCTGAGTCGCCAGCGCCAGTTCCGATTGCGCTCCAGCTTCATCCTTCGCAGTGGCGCGGTCCGTTGACATGTTGTAGTGCACCTGGCCCGCGAGACGGGCTGCCTCCTCAAAATCCGGGCTCAACTTGACTGCCCGCTCGAGATCCGTGATGGCGGCCTTCAGATTTTGTTGTGCATAGTAAGCCAATGCACGAACGTAGTATGTCCCCGAACTGTCCGGCACCATGGCAATCGCCGTGCTGAAGCGATCCACGGCTTTCTGGTAGTACTCGGCTGTGTCGCGGCCTTTGTTGTACAGGCCGACACCTTCGTTGTACATCATGGCCCAGATCGCCAGACGGTTGCGTGCGATGTCTGGCTTGTGCACATCGCCAAGCTCGAGAGCGCGTGCGTACGCCTCGTTCATCTCGGCATATTTCTTGACCTCAAGGCGGACTTGCCCTAAAAGGAACCAGGCCTCTTCATTTTTGTCGTTCTTGGCCAGTTCTTTCACGAGGCTTGCCTCGGCCTTGTCCCACTGTTTCTGATTCATGTACAGCTTCGCGCTTGTGGTCTCGGCCGAGCCGCACTGGAATCCGGTTGTGGACATATATACAAAGGCCAGCAGCAAAAGGCCCAACGGCAAATAGCGTTTCATGAGAACTCCTTGAATGGGGGAACACGAGAAAAGAGGATCGTATAAATATATTGAAAACGTGCCGCAGAAGCAACAAACGGGCGTCAGGAATCCGCCCTGTGGAATCCGCCCCGCGGAATCCGCCCCGTGCCCATCATACCTCGCTGCCCATGAAATCATGCCTTTGTTTCGTTGACTTTTGCCCCTGTTTTGCTTAGGTTTTGGCTCTGCAAACCCAAAGGAGCCCCCTCATGCCCACGTATACAAAGCTTGTCCCACCTTCCCATGGCGAACGCATCGTCATCAAGGACGGTCGGCTGCAAGTCCCGGACCACCCGGTTATTCCCTTCATCGAAGGGGACGGTACCGGACCGGACATCTGGAAAGCATCACAGCTGGTCCTGGACGCCGCAGTAGCTAAGGCCTACGCCGGCAGACGGAAGATTGAATGGTTCGAAGTCTATGCAGGTGAGAAATCCAATGCGCTGTACGGTGAAAACACTTGGCTCCCCGAAGACACACTCGGAGCCATCAGGGAGTACCTCGTGGGAATCAAAGGACCCCTGACAACGCCGGTGGGTGGAGGCATTCGATCCATCAATGTGGCCCTGCGGCAGAAGCTCGATCTCTACGTCTGCCTCCGCCCGGTCCGCTATTTTAAGGGTGTGCCATCTCCCGTCAAGCGGCCGGAACTCGTAGATATGGTTATTTTCCGCGAGAATACGGAAGACATCTATTCCGGCATCGAGTGGCAAGCGGGAACGCCGGAAGCAAAGAAAGTGGTGGAGTGGCTTCAAAAGGAAATGGGGGTCAAGAAAATCAGGTTCCCGGAAACGTCAAGTATTGGGGTGAAACCCGTATCGAAGGAAGGGACCGAACGCCTTGTGCGCGCGGCAATCCAATATGCCATTGCCCAGAAGAGGAAATCGCTGACCCTTGTGCACAAAGGCAATATCATGAAGTTCACAGAGGGATCCTTCAGGGATTGGGGATACCAGCTCGGAAAAACGGAGTTCGCGGAACAGACCGTGGGCTGGGGTGAATGCGGGGGTATCCCCCCCGCCGGCAAGCTCCTCATCAAGGACGTTATCGCTGACGCATTTCTACAGCAGATTCTTACGCGACCCGGGGAATACGATGTCATCGCCACCCTGAATCTGAACGGCGACTATATCTCGGACGCTCTTGCCGCTCAGGTGGGCGGCATTGGCATCGCCCCCGGCGGCAACATCAATTACTCCAGCGGGCATGCGGTGTTCGAGGCAACACATGGCACAGCCCCCAAGTATGCGGGGCTCGACAAAGTGAACCCGGGCTCGATGATTCTCAGCGGTGAGATGATGTTCCGCTACCTCGGCTGGAGCGAGGCGGCCGACTTGATCTTGAACGCTCTCGAGAAAACGATTCAGTCAAAAATCGTCACGTATGATTTCGCCCGGTTGATGGAGGGAGCAAGAGAGGTGAAGTGCTCGGAATTCGCAAAGGCAATAGCCGGCAACATGTAGGAGACCAGGGCAGATCGACGTTCGAAAGCCGACCGGCAGCATCGATCGGCTTTCGAATTTCTGCCGCCTCCCCCAGGAAACCTGCACCCAGGGAGTGCATAACGACCAGAGTTGGCAGCAGTCTCACGAGACTGCTAAAAGCCAAGTGTTTTTGGAGTTTGTTGACAAGAATGCGCAGATATCGTATCTTTTTCTATGAATACGGACGAAAAATGGGGCATCTCAACGTATAGATGGCAATGAACCTGAGTGATAGGGCACGAACCGTCCTGCACTACGTGGTGCATGACTTCATAGAGACCGCCACCCCGGTCGGTTCGCGGTTTATTTCGAAACGGCACGAAGATGTTCTCGGCCTCAGTTCCGCGAGCATTCGCAACATCATGTCCGATCTGGAAGATCTGGGATTCATCGGGCATCCCCACACGTCCGCCGGAAGGGTGCCAACGGACCGCGGGTACCGGTTCTATCTGGACAGCCTGATGCATATAGAGCAGGTTTCGCCCGACGAACAGCAAGCGATCCGCGAGGGATTGGATGCGGTACAAGATATGGAGGAAATGCTGCGGGAATCCTCGCGGCTGATCGGTAAGATCTCCCGTCAACTCTGTGTAGTGACATCACCCCATCTCAGCTCGGGTGTGCTGGAAAAACTGGAGCTCGTCCCCATCACGTCCAGCAGGATCCTGGTGGTCATCTCCATCAAGTCCGGCCTCGTGCGCACGATCATGATGGAGGTGGGCGTCGAACTCAACCGCGGGCGTCTGGAAGAACTTGCCCGGCGGATGAACGAGAAACTGGGCGGCCTGACATTGCAGGAGATTCGTGACACGTTCGTGGAACGCATGAGGGACGCTCAGGATGAGCCCACCGGTCTCATCCGCCTGTTCATTGATTCCGTCGACAAGCTCTTCCTTCCCCCGCGCACGGAAAAACTCCACATTGGCGGAACCGAGCAACTCATCGAACAACCGGAATTCATGAACCCGAAAGAATTCCGCAGCGTTGTGGAACTGATCAACAACGAAGAATTTATCATCCATGTCCTGCAGAAACATGAGGAAGCGGCTGCCGGGACACAGGTGACCGTGGGGACGGAAAACCTTGATGAAAAATTGAAAAGCTACAGCCTGGTGACGTCAACGTACGCCGTTGGTGATATCACGGGTTCCGTTGGCGTTATCGGTCCGACCAGAATGCAATACAACAAGATGATCCCGCTTGTGGACTACGTCGCGCGGACGATTTCCGCGATGCTCTCGAATGAGAAGGTCCCGTGATGGGTGAAGAAGAGGAATTGATGGAACCAACAAACGCCGAAGAACCAACCCCCGGGGAATCTTCACCCGCGGAGGCGGACCCGCTTGCCGCAATCCACCTCCAGCTCGAAGAGGCACAGCGTCTGGCTGATACGTTCAAGGACCAGTTGCTGCGCAAAGCTGCGGAGTTTGAGAACTACAAGCGACGGGTCGAGTCGGAGAATGCCGCCATCACGCGAAGCGCCAACGAAAGCCTTCTGTTTGCCCTGTTGCCGGTGTTGGACGATATCGCACGATCGTTGAAGGCCGGCAAAGAATTGAAAGACTGCGAAGCGTTTTATGCCGGCGTGGAAATGGTTCAGGGAAAATTCCTGAAGGTACTGGAACGGTACGGGGTCATCCCCTTCGCTTCAGAAGGGAAACCTTTCGATGTCGGTCTCCACGATGCGCTTCTGCAGATCCCGCGGGAGGACGTGGATCCGCATACGGTCATCGAAGAAGTGGAGCGGGGATACATGATCTACGATCGCGTCCTGCGGCATGCCAAAGTTGTTGTGTCCGCTGCTCCAGAGGCCACGGAGGCATCAGATGGCCAAGCGTGATTACTACGAGATCCTTGGTGTTTCACGTGACGCGTCACAGGATGAGATCAAGAAGGCCTACCGCAAGATGGCGCTGCAGCACCATCCCGACCGCAATCCGGGGAGCAAGCAGGCTGAAGAGAAGTTCAAAGAAGCCGCCGAGGCCTATGAAGTTCTCGGGGACACGGCCAAGCGGCAGAAGTACGATCAGTATGGACATGAAGGCGTCCGCGGTACGGATTTCCGGCCGTTCACGGATGTGAATGACATTTTCAGCACATTCGGGGATATTTTCGGCGGAGGGATGGGGGGCTCGATTTTCGACGAAATGTTCGGCGGCCAGACCCGCCACCGCCGCAAGGGCGGGCCGGCACCGGGATCGGACCTGAAGCTCCGGCTTAAGCTCACGCTGGAAGAGATTGCAACGGGAGTGGAGAAGACGCTGAAGGTGAAACGGTGGAAAGCCTGTGAATCGTGCAACGGCACAGGGGCACGGTCCGGTCAGTCCATGACCACCTGCCCCGTCTGCAATGGGGCAGGCGAAATCCGGCAAGTCTCCCGCTCGGTGTTCGGGCAGTTCGTGAACATCACCGCCTGCCAGAACTGCGAAGGCGAGGGCCGGGTCGTCAAGGATCCCTGTACAACCTGCAAGGGTGATGGCCGGGTGCAGGGGGAGTCGACCATTAAGGTGAACATACCGGCGGGTGTGACGGAAGGCAACTATATTCCCCTGCGCGGCGAAGGTAATGTCGGCCGCCGCGGCGGCTCTTCGGGCGATATCATTGTGGTGATCGAAGAGGAACAACACGAGTTTTTCACCCGTCGCGACAACGATGTGACCCTCGATGTCTACATCAGTTTCCCCGAAGCCGTCCTGGGAGCGGAAATTGAGGTGCCGACACTCAACGGGCGCTCACGGCTGAAAATCGATTCCGGCACAACATCCGGGACTGTCCTCAGGATGCGGGAGAAAGGAATCCCGCACCTCAACAGCTTCGGCCGCGGAGACCAGCTCGTGCGGGTGAACGTCTGGGTGCCGAAGGTCCTGAATGCTCAAGAGCGCGCTGCCATCAAACAGCTTCTGAACTACGAGCACATCGGGCCGGAGGGCGCAGCCGGTGGTGCGGACAAGAATCACCCCCCCTTTGCACGTGTGAAGAAGACGCTGTCCTGAGGAATCATGCACCTCCTGTTGCTTTTCCAGGAGAGATTCGGCTTCACCCGCACCGAACTCACTGCTGTGCTCGCGCTTGCGGCCTTATTTCTTGCGGGGTCGGCTATAAAGCTCTGGGGACCCGCCCCGACCCAAACGCCCGCCCGCCGGGCATTCTCGTATGCTCCGCTGGACAGCGAGTTCCTGGCGCTTGCACGAACGCCCGGGAATCCGGCGACATCTCTGCGGCCGGTCCCGACGCCAAAGTCCCGCACGCCGCTCGCACGCGAAAGCATCGAACTGAATAGTGCCACTGTTGAAGAACTGCAGAAGCTTCCGGGTATCGGACCGGCACTCGCCGCGCGGATTGTTGCGTACCGTGAATCACATGGCGGATTCACTGCCGCCGGCGACGTCGGCAGAGTCAGAGGAATCGGGCCACGAACCCTTGATCGCATCCGGCCGTTCCTGCTCGTCAGATCCAGCCCGCGGTCCGGCGAACCTTGACTTGCCACCTCGATTTTAACATATTGACCAATGCCACATTCGCCATCGACATCCGTTTCCACCATCGGTCTCAGTCTCGCCGACGGCGAGGCCCAGGCGGTGGACCTTTCCCTGACGCGCGCACTTCCCACGATCAATGCGATCGCCGAGTGGGCGGGCGGCCTGCGGGAACAGCCGGCGGCTATTGCCGAACGGCTCGCCGCATTCATCGCCACGAATGATCTCGCAACGGATCGCATCGCCGTAACCCTCGATACCGGTTTCCTTTTCACGCACGTCCTCCCCGTCCCCGCCGAGCAGGCCGATGCGTTGATGCACAAACACGCGCTCTGGGATCTTGCGCAGTTCTTTCCGGACGCCGTGGAAGGTGACTTCATCACGGATGTTCACCTGCTCCAACAAACGGTCACAGGCGATGCGCCGAGAATGCTCAGTGTGTCCGTACGGCGGGCTTTCGCGCGCGCTCTCCGGGAGGCCCTGGCGGCAAAGGGACTTACCCTGTCCATACTCGACGGCGACCATTTCAGCGCAGAACAGTATCTGGTCTCCCGGCATCCTGATGGACGCGAAGGTCTCGTCGCCCTCGTAGGACTCAAGCGCGAAAGGATGGATGTCAGTCTGCTCCTCGACGGAGCTCTTCTCGATTACCGTTCCCGTGGTGAATGGACTCCCGAAGTGTATGCGGATGTGCTTGCCGAAAGCACGGCTCTTTGTGGACAACCCCGGAAATTGTTCTTCTACGGCACCCGCGCGACTACGGAGATGGTCGATGCCCTCCGGGCCACCGGACCCACGCCGGTGGAAGTGCTGAATCCGTTCGCCGGCATGGAGCTACGGCCCGGCAATCCCCTGGCGAAACATTTTCTGGCTATGCCGCACAGATTCGTACCAGCCGTCGGCGCTGCTCTCCGGGAGGAGTAGAACGCCATGCGTGTTACAGGAGGGAAATTCCGCGGGCGCATCCTGCGCACGGTCAACGATCTTTCAGTCCGCCCGGCAACCGATCGCGTGCGGCAGACGCTGTTCAACATGCTGGTCAATCGTCTGGACTTCGACGACCTTGAGGTGCTGGACCTTTTCGCAGGGAGCGGGAGCCTCGGTATTGAAGCGTTGAGCAGGGGGGCGGCCCGGGCGGTATTCGTGGAAGGAAACCGTCAGGCGGTGGAATTCCTCGAACGCAATCTCGACCAGCTGGGCTGCACCGACAGCTCCGAAGTGCTCGGTGTCGACGCCGTCACGTATCTTGGTCAATCGGGCGACAGTTTTGGATTAGTCTTCGCCGACCCGCCGTATGGGTTCGAGGCAACGGAGAGGTTGCCGGACATCGCGTTCTCGCGCGGGGTCGTCGCACCCGGCGGGTATCTGCTCATCGAACATACGACGGACCTGCGCTTCCAGGATACACCGCTGTATGCCGTTGGTCCGGTCAAGAAATTCGGACGGACGGTGGTGACGTTCTTCACAGAAAAGGGATTTCATGAAACGACCGATCGCGATTTACCCCGGGACGTTTGACCCTATCACCTACGGGCATATGGATGTTGTCGAACGGGCGGCCCAGCTCTTCCCGCACGTGATCATTCTCGTCGCGCTCAATGCATCCAAACAACCCCTCTTTTCAGGGGACGAGCGCATTGCCATGGTGCGTGAGGTTTTCCGGAAAAAGCCGGGAATCGAGGTGGAAGGATTTGACGGGCTGCTGGTGGACTACGCGAGGAGGCGGCATGCGTCAGTCCTGATTCGCGGCCTTCGTGCGGTGTCGGATTTTGACTACGAATTTCAAATGGCCCTGACGAACAGAAAGCTCTCCGCGACTCTCGAGACGATCTTTCTCGTCCCGCGGGAGCAGTACACGTACCTGAATTCCAGTATTGTGCGGGAGCTCGCGCGGCTGGGCGGCGATGTGACCGACTTCGTGCCTGCCAACGTCCGCAGACGGCTCAAACGGAGATTCGCACAACCCGGGTAACGACCCTGTCCGGATCGTCCCGGGGCGGCGCCATGTGTCATCACCTCACCCGGAGAGAGGAAGCGGTGGTATGCCAACGTATCAGTATCTCTGCAAGTATTGTGGCCACGAACTCGAAGAATTCCAATCCATCACCGCGGAACCCCTCAGCGTGTGCCCGCACTGCGGGACGCCGAATCTCGCACGTATGATGGGCACCGGCGGGGGGCTCATTTTCAAAGGGAGCGGATTCTATCTGACGGACTACAAGAAGAGCCCGGGACCCGGAGAGAAGAAAGCACCCGGGGGGAAGAAAGAACCGGGGGAGAAAAAGGAACCGGGAGAGAAGAAAGAACCGGAAGCGAAGAAAGAACCGGACGCAAAGAAGGAATCGGATGTGAAGAAGGAATCGGACGCAAAGAAGGAATCAGATGCAAAGAAAGAATCGGAGGCAAAGAAGAAATCCGCCAGAACACCCGGGAAAAACGAAAACCTGTAAACCCCTTCACTCGTACCTGTCGAGTTTGAAATTCTCTCCGAGATAGAGTTTCCTCGCTTCCGGATCGTTTGCCAGAAACTCGGACGTTCCCTCCTTAAGAATCCTCCCCTCGAAGAGCAGATACGCACGGTCGGTGATCGAAAGCGTTTCATGTACGTTGTGGTCGGTCACCAGCACGCCGATGTTGCGCTCCTTCAGGTTGGCCACGATCTTCATGATATCCTCGACAGCAATCGGGTCAATTCCCGCGAATGGCTCGTCCAGCAGGATAAACCCGGGCCTCCCGGCCAGGGCCCGGGCGATCTCCGTCCTGCGACGTTCGCCGCCTGACAGCATATACCCTCTGCTCCGGGCAAGATGAGTGATGTTGAAGTCCGACATCAGCTGTTCGCACTGCTGCTTGCGTTCCGCGGACGAGAGATCCATGACCTGCAGAATCGACAGGATGTTTTCCTCGACGGTCATCTTCCGGAACACCGAGGCCTCCTGGGGGAGATACCCGATGCCCATGCGCGCACGCTTGTACATGGCCATACGCGTGATGTCCATACCGTCCAGCATGACTTTCCCGCCATTCGGCCGGATCATTCCGACGATCATATAGAATGTGGTCGTCTTCCCTGCACCGTTGGGGCCGAGGAGACCGACCACCTCGCCCTGCCGGACTGAGACGCTGACATCCCGCACCACCGTCCGGTTCTTGTACTTCTTGATGAGGTCGTCTGCCCTGAGCAATCGCCCGGCAGCCGGAGTCTGGAGAGAGTTCATGGGAGCGGGGCTTTCTGCGATGGCACTGCAAGTGCCGGCCGGTCGTCGCGCCAGAAAAAACCCGGGAGCCGGTACTCACGTTCACGCTTGTCCACCATCGGTTCAGGAACGTACCGCCCTTCCACCCCGCCGACGACACGGATGGTGCTCGCCCGCCCGTCTGCAAACAGCATGACGATGCGATCTCCGCTGGCGGTGTTCAGCCCGTTGGCAAGCGAATCTTCGTACAGGCAGTAAATGCTCAGGGCACGGGTTTCGACATTAATTTGCCTGAGGGCTCTCTCATGAAACTGCATATCCAGCGTTTCCCCGGCCAGCTGGTCATACCGATCGGGGCGCAGGGAATCGCTGCGGGAGACCGCGAATGCGGACCCCATCACCAGGATCCGATCGAGGGCCCGTTGTTTGAGATAGACGTTTATGGAATCGCCGGACAGCTGGGTTTCCCGGTACCAGAGAACCGGCGCGCGGCGGAGTTCCAGGCTGTCGCCTTCCGTGAGCAGAAGGATGGATCCCGCGCGTCCCGCAAGATCCTTCCGTACAAAGACCACGCTGTCGGTCGCGCGCAGGCGGCGCACCGTATCCTGAAACGATTCCATGACGAGGCTACGGACGATAAGAGTATCGATCGCGCCTCCCGCCGTCGTGTCGAATTTCACCAGCACGGGCGCCACCGTGACGCGACTGGAACGTGCGATCCCATCATGGACAAGGTCACCCCCCGTCACCGTCACGGCATCCCGCTCGTTGATCACCCGCACCCTGCCTGTTGCATGCATGCGCTTGGGGTTCCGCTCGTAGGTCAGCGTGTCCGCAAACAGGAGCGCCGATGAGTCGCGCGCCACCACGTGGGAGCGGAAGTAGGCGACACGCGGATCGACATCGTAGGTTCCGAAGTCGGCTTCCAGATGAAAAACCCCATCGTCGAGGACCACCCTCTCAAATGCCTCCGCATGCCGCGTATCGCGGTAATACACGCCGCGGGGCGCGCTGATGGTCATGCTGTCGTCCCGGACGCGCACGTTGCCGGTCAGCACGACCTTGCCCGATGCGAGGAACTGGACCGCGCGATCGCACTGAATGATGACCTTCTCCTGAATGATCCGCACATGGCCTGACAACTCCCGGGCATCCTCACCGTCGATCACGAGGCCCAGCGCGCTGTCGGCATTCTCCAGGACGATGAGCCTGGATGGTTGCGCACCGGCATGCGGCGTGCCCATCCAGAGGAGCACAGCCACGGCACAAAGCCAGCGACTATTCATTCGTCAACGCCTGTCCGGTCACTCTGTAGATGCGGTAGTTCTTGAGCGATTGATCGCTCTCCATGCCGTGCCCCATAATGTGCTCTTTCGGAGAAACGATATCGACAAAAGCATCGGTGTGGGTCTTGCGCGTGGCATTGTTCCAGAAGAGCCGTTCTGTTTTCAGCGTCGTGCCGCTGTCGGAACGAACGGTGACATGCTCGTAGGCTTCCAGATCGTGCGTGAGGTCGTCCACCTTTCCCCGGTGTGCCGTCAGCTGCGATGTATGATTTCCCCGCTCGTCGTAGAAATCCACCCTGACACTGTCGTCCAGCATGGTGACGTGTTCGGCTGAGTACATGGCGATATGCCCCGACCAGAGGATCGCCTTCACCTGCGCGGAGTCGCTGAACACGACGGTGCTATTCCAGCTTTCCTGAGACGGAAGGGTTTGTTCTGTCAGCGGCGTCACCGAGGGTTTGACTTTTTCCTCGCACCCCGCCAGTGAGAGCAGGAGGAAGGAGACAATGCAGGCCTGAATTCTCACGCCCCTTCGTCCTCCCCCAGACCGGCATTGACCAGCTCGTGCAGATGGACGACGCCGACCGGAAGATGGTGTTCATCCACGACGACGATCTGTGTGATCTTGAACTTCTCCATTTCCTGGAGGACCAGAACCGCCAGGGATCCGGAACGTGCGGTCTTGGGATTGCGTGTCATTGCCATGCCGGCGGTAATGCCCGTGAAATCGCTCGTACGCTGCAGAAGCCTCCGCAGATCCCCATCGGTGAGGATTCCCTCGAGTACCCCGTCGTGACGCACGATACAGGTGCAACCCAACCGCTTTGTGGTCATCTCAACGATGGCGTCTCTCAGGGGGACATCGCTCCGCACGCTCGGAATGGCGTCGCCGGTCACCATCAACTCGTTGACTTTGAGGAGAAGGCGTTTCCCGAGGGTGCCCGCCGGGTGATACAGCGCAAAATCCTCCGCCCGGAACTGCCTGCGGTCCAGAAGGGCAATGGCAAGTGCGTCACCGAGCACGAGGGCTACGGTGGTGGAGGAGGTCGGCGCGAGGTCGAGCGGACAGGCTTCTTCATTGACGGATGCATCCAGCGCTACCGTCGCCTCCCGTGCAAGCGTGGACGCAGCCCGCCCCGCGATCGCAATGATGGGCACCCCCAGCCGTTTGAACATGGGAATCAGTGTGTTGATCTCATCCGTGTTGCCGCTCTTGGAGATGCAGATCACCACATCATCCGCGCGGACAATGCCCAGATCGCCGTGCACCGCATCGGTCGGATGCAGAAAGACCGCCGGCGACCCGGTGGAGTTCATTGTCGCAACAATCTTGCGGGCGATGATGCCCGACTTCCCGACACCCGTGATGATGATGCGCCCCTTGCAGGTGAACAGCAAGTTCACCGCACGCGCGAAATTGGCGTCAATCCGCCCCGCAAGCGCCTCCACTGCGCGGTGCTCGATGCGTACCACCTCCCGTCCCGCGTGGATTGCTTTCTCGTCTTCGGTCATGCTCATTCTTCGTGTGCCGCTCCGCGGTCCCGCTGGGCGGCCAGAATCAGGTCAATCACTTCGCGCACGGCGCCGTCCCCCCCCTTTACCGTCGTGATGTAATCCACAACTTTTCGCACCTCCGTACGGGCATTCAAGGGTGCCGCCGAAAATCCGACGGTCTTCAGCAGCGGCATATCAAACAGTTCGTCGCCGACAAAAGCGAACTCGTCATCGGCAAACCGGTATTTTGCCTGCAGCAAGCGCATTGCGGAGACTTTGTCTTCCGTTCCCTGGATGACATCATCAATGTCCAATACCTTTGCCCGCGCATCGATGATCGGCGTGGCCCGCCCGCTGATCAGACCCACCTTCAATCCGTGGCGATGGGCCCGCACCACGCCGTACCCGTCATGGGCGTGAAAGCGCTTGAGCTCGACACCGTTGGCGGAATAATACAGGCCGCCGTCCGTCAGGACACCATCGACATCAAGGAGCACCATCCGGATACGACGCAGCTTCGCGCGGAGGACGCGCGGATTCTTTGCTACCATTGGGATGCCAGACGATTGATTGCGGTGACCTGCCGGAGGAGCGCATCCAGCAGATCAAGCCGGAGCTGGCTTGCCGCATCGCTGAGCGCATGAGGCGGATCGGGATGCACTTCGACGAAGAGACCGTCACATCCGGCGGCAACCCCCGCCCGGGCAATGGGAAAAATGAACTCCGGCTGACCGCCCGACCGCTGCGCGGCCGCATCGGCACCGGGGAGTTGCACGGAGTGCGTGGCGTCAAGGACGACCGGACACCCCAGCGACCGCATGATCGGCAGCGATCGCATGTCCACGACGAGATTGTGATAGCCGAACGTTGTGCCGCGCTCCGTCAGCACAACACGCGTGTTGCCCGTGGCACGCACCTTGTCGGCCGCGAACCCCATCTCCTCCGGCGCAAGGAATTGCCCCTTCTTGATGTTCACCGCCTTCCCCGTCCGTCCCGCCGCCTGAAGGAGATCCGTTTGCCGGCAGAGGAATGCGGGGATTTGCAGCACATCGGCAACTTCGGCAGCGGGCACAACCTCCGCTTCCGCATGAATGTCGGTGAGCACCGGCAGCGCGAGTTCCCGCCTCACTTCAGCCAGGATCTTCAACGCTTCATCCATACCCACGCCGGTGAATGATCCCCCGCTCGTCCGGTTGGCCTTCCTGTACGATGCCTTGAACACAACGGGTATGGAGTGCCGCGCCGCCAGAGAGCGGACAGTCTCGGCAATCCGGAGTGTGATGTCGCGCCCCTCAACAACGCAGGGACCTGCGATCAATACCAGAGGAGATCCTGAGCCAATGCGTACGCCCGGTGCCAGATCCATGAGCTTGCGGGAGACCCTGTTGATGAAATATCCATCCATGGTACAAAAATTCGATGCAACAGTCAAAGACGGTGTTTTTGTCGTCATTTTTCAGTATTCTGCTTCCATTCTTCCATGATGCTCGCCCACGCAAAAATCAATCTCGGTCTGTATGTCGTCGCGCGCAGGCCTGACGGCTATCACGAGATCGAGACGGTGTTCTGCCGCATCGGGACGGCCGACCGCCTCACGTTTTCCGAAGCCCCCGACATCCGGGTAACCGCTTCATCGCAGGAGGTCCCGGAGGACGAACAGAATATTTGCTACAAGGCTGCGCGAATGCTGCGGGACCACCTCGGCACGAAAGACGGTGTTCATATCCACATCGAGAAAAATGTCCCGGTCGGGGCAGGGCTTGGCGGGGGCAGCGCAGATGCCGCCCTCGTGCTCAATGCACTGCCGCGATTATGGCATAGAGAGATCGGGTCCGCCGACCGGGCGCGACTCGCCCTGGCACTGGGATCCGACGTGCCCTATTTTCTCTCCCCGGGAGCCGCGCTCGGCCGCGGCCGGGGTGAACGGCTGGAATATTTCCCCCTGGATATACCATTTTCCATCCTGCTGTGCTACCCGGCTATCCACATCCCCACCGCCTGGGCATACGGCCGGATCACTCCGGGGTCAACAGGGAAACCCGAAGATCTCCGCCTGGTGGTTACGGAGGGCATGCGCAATCCCGGGATCCTCCGGCAGGAGCTCCGTAATGATTTTGAAACGATAGTGTTCGAGACATACCCGGCAGTGCGACGCCTGAAAGAACTCATGCTGGAACGGGGCGCAGCCTTCGCGTTGATGTCAGGAAGCGGTTCGACGGTATTCGGACTCTTTGCCGATGCCCCTGCGGCCGCGGATTTATCACGGGAATTGGGCGGCCGCGGTTACAGGGCATTCGTCACAGCACCGCACTTCACGGCCTGAGGCATTGCTGCATGACAGGTGCATGCCAACGATGGAGCGTTCTGGTTCTTCTCGCCGTGGTCGCGGGCTCTCCGCTCCGCGCCCAGGAGCGCCCTCGCCCGTTCCCACACACGGAGAGGTATGAAGCGAAAAGCGACACCGCACGGCCGATTCCGGCGGACTCCGGTCAATATCTTCAGGCGGACACAACGGCCCGCCCTGTGCCGGACAGCCTGACACACTATTTCCTCCCCTCACTCCCCGGATCGCTGGACCGCTGCATGGACTCCCTCGACGTCGTCGGAGCTGGTGCAATGGAGTGGATATCCGCAAGGACAATGAATCAGATCCTTTCCTCCCGGCCGGGTGTGTTCGGAAGTGATCCCTCGAGCGTGGGCCAATACTTCCCTCTGACCATCCGTGGGGCGGGATGGCGATCGTATGCGGTGCTCGTAGATGGCCGCCCTGTTGCGGATCCCGCATCCGGGACCTACAACCTTTCGCTTTTTCCGCAGGATATGGCCGAAAGGATCGAGGTCGTGACCGGCCCGCGGAGTTTCCTCTACGCCATGGGCGGTGCCGGCGGAACGGTCAACATCGTGACACATACCGCTTCACACCGTATCCCGTCCACGAAGATTCGCTACGAAGAAGCGGCGTACAATCATGCGTACTCCGACGGCTCCTTCAATCAGAACCTGACTCGCCGCAGCAATCTCTCCTTCGGCTATCAGTACATCGGTACTGACGGACGCTACCTCAACAGCCCGCACGAACAGTGGAATTTCCGCGGTGCGCTGCGGTATCATCTTTTGCCGCGGGTGAGCGTGGTCCTCAGCGATCATTATGCACAGACGCAGACGGGGCTCAACGGCGGCATCAACTATCTGAAAACGGGATTCACCTACTCCTTTGAGCGGGAATTCGCCACCGTCTTCAGCGCCGCGACATACGAAAAACTCACGAGGCACGACCTGGACCTGCGACTCGTCGGAATATTCCTCCCGGACAGCACGGATCTCACGACCCTCGCCATGTATTATTCAAGCAACCTCCGCGAGTTTCGCGGCGGAGAAATCACCGGTGCACCCTCTCTCCTCCAGGACCATCGCAGCTCTTGGTTCGGCGTGCGGGCACAGCAATCAGCATCACTGGGCATCCACCGCCTCTCGGGAGGATTCACCGCTGAAGTCCGTCAGGTGGAAGGGAGCCCTGCCCTCGGCCGGTTGAAGAATCCCCTCTGGTCGGCATGGGCGATGGATGAAGTCGACATCACATCCGATCTGCGCGTCGCAGCATATGCCCGATCCGAGATCTTCCGTGGAGAGCATGTCGCGGGATATGGGGCGGATGTGTCGGTGGATCTGGGGGGCGGCCTCACCTTCCGGGGCGGGGGTTCCCTTGCCCAACGTGCGCCGACGTCTCCGGAACTCTTCTGGTCAGATAGCACGCTCGTTAGGGAGAATGGGATCACGACTGAAAAGCACCGGCTTCTGGAGGGTGGCGTGGAATGGACGAGCCCGGACCGTGGCACACTCCGCCTCATGGTTGCGCACCGCACGATCACAAACCCGATCCTCACCATGCCCTATGACGGCGGCAGCGCTCCTTTTCCCGGCGTGCTGTTGCTGAATGGCCACGACCGGGTCTCGACACTCACGGCCGAATTGTCTGTGCAACTCCGCTTCTTCCGCTACATCACGATTGAAGGAAACGGAACCTATATGTTCCGGCAGGGTGCAGGTGTTTCCACCATGGACTATCCGCGGTTCTGGGGGGATGGCGGTATCTATCTGGCCGGGACATTCCTCAGCGAGCAGCTCGATATGAAGGCGGGCGTACACAGCCGCATCGCGACGCGGCATAACGGGTTCCTGGTCTCCCCCCCGTCACTCTTTACGGTGCCCAACACTCTTACGCCTCTGGGCATGGGGTCGACACTCGATCTTGTCGCGGTCGCTCACATCAGTTCTGCTTACGTGCATGTCCTCTGGGAAAATGTCACAAACACGGAATATTTCACGAGTCCGTTCACGCCTGCGCTGGACCGGGCATTGCGGTTTGGAATTTCATGGGAGTTCTTGAACTAGCAGGGAGGGACACTCATGGATACCCAGCTCACGCTCTTGCTGCATATGCTGGATGATGCGTACAATCACAGAGCCTGGCACGGGCCTAATCTCCGGGGCTCGTTGCGCGGTTTGTCGGCCGACCAGGCGTCATGGCGGCCGGCGGAAACACGGCACAATATCTGGGAGATCACCGTCCATTGCGCCTACTGGAAGTACGCTGTACGGCGGAGGATACTCGGTTTGAAACGGGGATCGTTTCCGCTGGATGGCAGCAACTGGTTCCCGCGGCTCGATAACCTGACCGCCGACCGCTGGAAGAGCGACCTCCGTTTGCTCGATCAGGAGCATCACCTTCTGCGCGAAGTGATCGTGAAACTCCCTGCAACGCGGTTGAAACAGCGCTCGCCCGGCAGCGCGGTGCGCATCGACCACTTGATCTGCGGCGTGGCCGCCCATGATGTCTACCATGCGGGACAGATACAGCTGGTGCGGAAGCTGCAGCAGGGACAGCCCTGAACGGCTGTCAATCTCCTGCAATCCGCCTTTCGAGGAGTGCGAGCGTCCGGTCCGCGGCGGCATCCCACGTGAACTCCTGGGCCCATCTGATCGCGTTGTGGGCGAGCCGCGCGCGTAGTGGCCCATCTTTGAGGAGGGCAATGATGGTGTTCGAAAGCCGCCGAATATCGCCGTACGGATAGAGGAGTCCGGTCTCGTTGTCCACCACGGCATCCCTTAATCCGGGCACGTCACTGGCAATGACGGGCGTACCGCATGCGTTGGCTTCAGTGACCGTGAGACCCCATCCTTCTTTTGCCGATGTCGCAACTTTGAACCACATTTCCTGCAGCAGCTCCACCTTCCGCTGTTCGGAAATGAACCCCGTGAATTCCACCACCTGTGTGACACCAACCACCCGGGCGACCTGCTCCAGGCGCGGGCGGTCATCGCCGTCGCCGGCAATTACCACTCTGATCGATGGAAATTCTTTCATGACAGCAGGCAGCGCATGGAGAAGATGATCAATGCTTTTGTACTTCTTCAACCTTCCGAAGTACCCGATCAGCGGTACCGGACTCTTTGTGATGCCGGTCTGACGGTGGACGGTGTGATCGACCGCATAGTTGACCAGCGCAACCCGTTCCGGCCGGAAATGCCGCTCCATGAGCTCGCGGTACGTGCTCGGTGACCCCACGATAAACGGGATTCCTTTCCTGCGGTAGTACCGGATGGCAGCCTGTTCAGTGAGGAAGACATATGCGCCGAGGACGGGATTAATTTCGTGGAAGACGCTTGTGCCGAACAGGTGGTGTGTCACTGCGTACAGCGGTTCCCGGACGAAGAGGGGGGTGAAGAAAGGAATCTTGTTCATATCGTCGACGACGATATCGAACTTTTGCTTGCTGAATCGGGAGAAGTATCCGAAGGGAACGCGGAAATTGAACAGCTGCCGTCCGCCCTCGCGGCAGATATTGATACCTCCCACGTTTTCGAAGGACGCGGCGCCTGGAAACCGGGAGCAGTAGAGCGTCACCTCGTGGCCCCTTGACGCGATCCGGGAGAACACCTCATGGAGGTGGACCTCCGCCCCGCCGGCCAACGGGTTTTTCAGATCCTGCCAATTGATGACAAGAATGCGCACGGAAATCCTTCTGCCGCGTGGCTCAACGACAACCGCTAGGGTGTCCTGGAGGCCGGCGACGGTGACGCGCTGTCGGCAGGCCGCCCTGGCTGCACTGCGACCTGCTGCCTGAGCTGCTCGATGCGTGCTTTCAAGCCTGCATCGTCTGGGTAGTCCCGTTGCAGCATCGTGAGCAGATCAAGTGACTTCTTGTATTCCTGCCGGATGTCATAGATATCGAGCAATACACGGTACGGATTGTAGTAGCTCTGCATGTTGGCCTGGCCGTTGTCGATCAGCTGCCGGGCAGTGGTCTCGAGCTCGTTCGCGTACTCGTTGAATTTGTCCGTGCGCCCGAAACGATGATAGACGTTGGCAATATCCGACATCAGCTCCCATGCCATGGGAATTTTCGAGCGCGGGATGAGCTGTTCCATCCGGTCGAGGATCTCTATGCCCTTTGCCGGTTTGGGTTCGACGTTCATGTAGTACATGGCCAGCCGTATGAATGCCGAACGGTAATTCAGCATCAAGCGGGTAGTGTTTTCATCGTAAAGGACACGGGGATCATTGATGCCACGGAACCTGTAGCCGGACTGTGGTCCGGTGGACGGCTTGTCCGGCTCGTTCATGAGATTCGCCTCGAGCACTTCACGATTCACCCCCAGGTCTTCGCGGTTGATCTTGCGCGGCTCGAGACGCCACACAAGTCCCTGGAACCAGAGGTATTCGTCAAGACCGATCTTGCTGTCGGGGGAGCAGGTGACCGCAAAGCAGATCGGGCGTTTCCATTGGTTTGTATAGAGAATGTCACGCACCATGATGTCCTGAATCCGAATCGCACGTGCCCCGCCCACTTCGAGCGTATGTCGCATCACAAAGCTGATTTTGCCGGTGCGCATCACACTCGTGTCGGGAGGGCCGTATTTCGTCATCGCTTCGGGCGGAACGGGAACGTCCAGCGTACGTGTCTCCCAGATCACCGGCTGCAGATTATCGATGGCTTTGTCCGTATAACTGATGGGGACGGGCTTGGCATCTTTGAAATACGGCACCGCCTTCATCTGCTTGATGTACCAGTTGGTATTCACCAGACTCAAGTTCACGACACGGACGTCACGCCGCACACCCTCCACATCCTGCAAGTACCAGAGCGGAAAAGTGTCATTGTCGCCGTTGGTGAAGAGAATCGCGTCTCTGTCGCAACTCTGCAGCATGTTGTAGGAGTAGTCCCATGCCACGTAGTTGCCGGAACGATCGTGTTCGTGATAGCTCACCTGCAGCAACCTGCCGGGCACGGCAAGGGCAAACACGCCGAGGAGCCCCACCGTCAACCCTGTTTCGAGTCCGGCCTGTTTTCTGAGCCGCTTCACAAGATCCATCAGCGCCACGGTGCCGATGGAGATCCAGACGGCAAAGACAAAGTATGCGCCGACATAGAAGTAGTCACGCTCGCGCGGCTGCGGTTCCTGCTGGTTCTGATACAGTGCGAGGATGGGACCGAGAGCAACGAAGGTCACCACCAGCACGAGGGCCATCTTCTTGTCTTTGCGGAAATGGTAGAACAGGCCGATCAATCCCACGATGAAGGGAATCCCCAGCGTCTGCTTCGCGCTCACCCCGGAGTCCTGTTCCGATCCGGCGGAACCGATGAAGTTCCACCCCACATAGCGGAAAAACATGTGACCCAGCTGATAGCGCAACATATAGTCGATATCGCTGCTGTAGTTCTTGTAAATCCCCATCTGATGGGGTTCCTGCGACCACCGCCGCGGCATAAACAATGGTGAGTTGCCGTACTGTTCACGGCCCAGATAGGAGGTCAACTGCGCGAGATTCCGCGGGTCGTTCTCGTTCATCGGGGGATTGGCATTGGACCGGATGAGCACCGACACGTACGTGGTATAGCCGAGAACAATCAGAAGAATTGACAGCAGGGCGATGTGCAGCATCTTCTGCTTCTTCTGGTAGGAGGTGTATGCACCGTAGCACACCGCCGCCAACGTCAACCAGGGGAGCCAGGCGACCAGGGTGCTCTTCTTGCCCGCGAATTCGCCATCCATCATACCGGGGAGCCACTTCACGATGCCCGGGTAGACGACGAAAAAGACAACGACAGAGACAATCCCGAAGCGGATAAATGTGGATGAATTGATCTCGTACTTGCGGAAATAAATGATCATCAGGACGGGGAAAATCGCCAGCAGCGCCAGGAGGTGGACCCCGAGGGAGAGGCCGATCAGATATGCGATCAAGAGGACATATTTCTCGTTACCATCTTCGTCGGCGCGGTCGATCCATCGCATGGCCAGCCAGAGGATCGACGTGAAAAAGAACATACTGGCACCGTACACTTCGGCTTCAATGGAGTTGTCCCAGTACGTCGGGATAAACGCAAGTGCCAGCGCGCCAATCGCCGCCGCGCCATGTACGGTCAGACGATCGACAAAAGACTCCGGGATGCCGCGCCAGTTGGTGATGATGCGCACGACAATCAGATATGTGAAGACGATGGCAATCGCGCTCAGCAGGGCGGAGAACGCATGCGCGCGCACGGCCTGGTCGGCTGAGACCGGCAGCATCATCGCCACACGGGTCGTCAGGAGGAATAAGGGGGAACCCGGAGGATGAGGCACCTGAAGCATTTTCGCGGCCGCTATGAACTCACCGACGTCCCAGAAAACCACTGTGGGCGCAAGGGTGGCAAGATAGACACCAAAAGAGATCACAAACACGAGTGCGGCAATGATGCGGTTGAGCTTGAAGTCAGCCATGGACGATCGTGCCTTTGCTGTGCATTTCGCGGGATATGCAAATCATGTGAATAAGTAAGATACCCAAAATCTGCGGCAGTATCAAGAAATCATGAGCTGCGAGCAGATTTCATCGCAGAGGAGATACCCCTGCCGCGTCAGGCGGACGGTGCCGTCTCTCAGGACCGCATGCCCACACGCGAGAAGCTGATCAATAAAGGCCCGTTGGCCGGCCGAAAACTCGTACCCCAGATCCGCTGCCAGATCCGGCAACGAAAGACCGTCGCTGCGTAAACCCAGGAAAATCCGTTCGTTTACCAGTTCCCGCGTGCCCAACTCCTCAGCCATCACCACCGGAGACTCTTCCCGCCCGAGAAGGTCACAGTACTCCCCCACCTGCCTGACATTGGCCCAGCGGCGTGCGCTTCCCGAGCAAGGGTCCGCCCAGAACGAATGTGCAGACGGCCCGAACCCGAGATAGTTGCAATGATGCCAGTAGCCCGCATTGTGCCGGCTGCGGCACCCGTTCCGGGCGTAGTTCGATACTTCATAGTGATCGTACCCGGCTTCTTCAAAGAGCTCCATCGTCACCGTGTACTGGGCGGCTTCTTCATCTTCGTCCACCGGCACGACCTCCCCCGCCTGCACCCGCTCCCACAACGGCGTCTGCTCCTCGACAATCAAGCTGTACGCAGACACATGCTCGGGGTTGAAGACAAGAGTTTCCTTCACCGTTTCCACCCATTGGCCACGCAGCTGACCGGGTACTGCGAAGATGAGATCCACACCGAGGTTTTCGAACCCCGCTGCGCGCGCATCACTCACACACGCACGGGCTTCCGCAGCGGAGTGTATCCTGCCCAGAAAGGAGAGAATGTGATCGTCAAACGACTGTACCCCGATGCTCAGCCGGTTGATCCCCAGCTGCCGCAGCAATCGCAGTGATTCACGCGTTGTGGTGCCCGGGTTCACTTCAATGGTCAGTTCGGCATCCGCGGCAATCTCGAAGTGCCCGCCGATCCCGGAGAGAATCCCCCCGATCTCCTCCTGGGTCAGCAACGACGGAGTGCCACCGCCGATATACACGGTGTCAACGATAGCAGCAGGAACCCGACGGGAAGCCCCGGCGATGTCTCTCTGCAGCGCCCAGAGGAAGCGATCTTTGTGCCCGGTCCCTTCGACCGAGGAGAAGTCACAATAGGGACACTTCCGCTCGCAGAATGGCACGTGCACATAGATGCCACAATGAGCCGGCACGTCCGGCAGCCGTCCGGGATTCACGAAGCCGATTCCCTTTCGCCGCCGCCGTCAGTTGATAATCGTGCCGATGCGTGACAACCGTATGGTGGCGAGCTTTGTGAAAATGTTCGCGATGGATACATCAGGATCCCACGACCAGTAGACAATCATGGGAGTCCCCACGATGTTCTCTTCGGGTATGAATCCCCAGAACCGTCCATCCAGACTGTTATCCCGATTGTCGCCCATGCCGAACAGGTAGGACTGTTCGACGGTGTAGTGGTCGACGGGGAGGCCGTCGACAAACACCTTGCCCGGCGCTTCCAGGCTGGCATGATGCCCCTCCCGTCCGATGAACACCCTCCATTGTGCGAAGCTCGATGCGTTCAGGGGGATCACATCGCCTTTCCGCGGAACCGCCATCGGGCCCCAGTTGTCTTCGTTGAATGGCGCGCCGGGCGGGAAGATACGGTCATCGGCAAGACCTGCCGGCTTCACATGAAACGCATTGAACTTCATGTGCCGCGGAATCGGGGCGGCTTTGCCGTTGATGTAGAGAACACGGTTGATGACCTGCACCGTGTCACCGGCGAGAGCGACGGCACGCTTCAGATAGAACATGAACTCCGGTGAACGGATCTCATCCCTCTGTCCGGGGAATTCAAACACGATGACATCACCGCGTTCGACGCTCCGGATCGCGGGAACGCGGAACCAGGGGAGGCGTACGTTGGTAAAGGGAATCGTGCGCGGCGTGGTACCGCCGTAGAGGAATTTGTTCACAAACAGAAAATCCCCGGCCATGATCTCGTTTTCCATCGAACCGGTCGGGACTTCAAACGAGGCAAGCACGAAGCTATTGAGAAAGAAGAAAGCGACAAGAACGAACACCACATCCTTGAAAAAATCCTTCACCGGATGCTTTTCGTGGGGGGCGGTGGTTGTCATGGGGTTCTATTCATCCTCCATCGATAAGACAGCAAGAAAGGCCTCCTGTGGTATCTCCACGCGGCCTACTTGTTTCATACGTCTCTTCCCCTCTTTCTGTTTCTCCAAAAGTTTACGTTTCCGGGTAATGTCGCCCCCGTAGCACTTCGCAAGGACGTTTTTGCGCATGGGCGAAATGGTTTCCCGGGCTATCACTTTAGACCCGATGGCAGCCTGGATAGCCACCTCGAACATCTGCCGTGGGATCAGTTTCCGGAGCTTCACACACAATTTTTTCCCCCACTCGTGGGCTTTGTCACGGTGCACAATCGTCGAAAACGCGTCGATCGACTCGCCGTTCAAAAGTACGTCCAGTTTTACCAGGTCGGATTCCCGGAAGTCCAGGTATTCATAGTCAAATGACGCATACCCCCGGCTGGTGGATTTCAACTTGTCGTAGAAGTCGAAGATGATTTCTGAGAGCGGCATTTCATATTGAAGATCCACGCGTGTGGGATCGAGATAGGTCGTATTCTTGTACACCCCGCGGCGATCCATGCACAGCTTCATGATGTTGCCGACATACTCCGTGGGGAGAATGATCTGGGCCCGGATGAACGGCTCCTCAACCTTCTCAATTTCCCCCAGCTCCGGCATATACGAAGGGTTGTCCACCAGGACGACATCGCCCTTTGTCGTCGTCACCCGGTACTCAACGTTGGGAACGGTGTTGATGATGTTCTGGTCATATTCCCGCTCGAGACGTTCCTGCACGATTTCCATGTGCAGCAGGCCCAGGAATCCGCACCGGAAACCGAAGCCGAGCGCCGTCGACGTCTCCGGTTCGTACACGAGCGAGGAATCGTTCAACTGAAGTTTCTCGATAGCCGCGCGCAGATCCTCGAAATCTTCCGCATTTGTCGGGTACATACCGCTGAACACCATTGACTTGACCTCTTTGTAGCCGGGAACCGGCTCAGCGGCAGGACGCGCGGAATGGGTGATGGTGTCGCCCACCTTGGTGTCGTGCACATCCTTGATGCCGGCGATCAGGTAACCAACGTTTCCCGCCGAGAGCATGCCGGTGCGGTTCCGCTTCATCTCCAGAACCCCCACTTCCTCCGCCTCAAACACCCTCTCCTTATGAAAGAAGACGACCTTCTCCCCTTCCTTGAGCGTGCCATCAACGACCCGCAGATAGACGATCGATCCCCGGTACGTGTCGAAAACGGAATCGAAGATGAGTGCCCGCAGCGGTGCCGCGGGATCCCCTTTGGGCGCGGGAATCCGTTTGACCACCGCCTCCAGGATTTCGTCCATGCCGATATCAGCCTTGGCACTCGCCAGGAGAATGTCTTCATCCCGGCATCCGATCAGGTCTTTGATCTGATGCCTGACGGTCTCGATCATCGCACTGGGCAGGTCGATCTTGTTGATCACGGGGATGATCTCAAGACCGGCATCAATAGCCAGGTAGAGGTTACTGATCGTCTGGGCTTCCACTCCCTGGGAAGCATCCACAACCAGGATGGCGCCTTCACAGGCGACGAGTGACCGCGAGACCTCATAGGAGAAATCCACGTGCCCCGGAGTGTCGATCAGATTCAGCGTGTAGGTTGTCCCATCCTGGGCCCGGTAATGCATCTGCACCGCATGGAGCTTAATGGTGATGCCGCGCTCCTGCTCCAGCTCCATGTCATCGAGCACTTGATTGAATTTCATCTCCCGTGCGGTAATGGTGCCTGTTCGCTCCAGCAGCCGGTCCGCAATGGTCGATTTGCCGTGATCGATGTGGGCAATAATGCAGAAATTACGAAACTGTTCCATAGCCCGCTGACTGAAAGAAAAAATCCGCCCCGCGGAATCGGGACGGAATTGCCGGGGACGAACGAGATTGTTCAGAATATACCATAATGGCCAATGACTTGCAATGCCTTGCTCTTCGCGGCCGGGGTTCGTATCTTTATCTGATGGACAGTACATCACTCCCGCAGCACGTCTTGGACGCTTTTCTCGATCGCCATGCCTCCCGCAATGGGTCAGCGCGCCCCCTTGCAGTTTTCGATTGTGACGGCACCCTTATCAAGGGGGATATCGGCGAATCGATGTTCTATCGACAAATCGAGCACTTTGCCTTCCGCGTATCACCGGCGGAAGTGTGGCCCGACCACCCCCAACGCGCCGAACTCGACAGAACATTTAACATATTGGCCGCCACACCGGCAGGTGCCCGCCGCACCCATGCGGCGTTCGACCTCTTCTCCCGTCTGCTGGTCACCCGGTACTTCGACCAGCTGGCCGCAGGTACGATTGCCAAGGCGTGCACCGAGATCGTACAACTGTTCGCCGGATTCACTCTGGAAGAGGTCCATGCATTTGCGGAAGCGACATTCGCGGAAGAGTTGGCTATGCCGTTGAGCCAGACCTCGCTCGGCGGACGATCACTGCCCCGGGGGGCCCGTTTCCTCCGCGAAAGCGCGGACCTTCTGCACACCCTGCAAGAACACGGCTTTGATATTTTCTCCGTCTCGGGCAGCAGCAAATGGAGCGTCGAACCGGTCCTCGCGTACCTCGACGTCCCCGCTGACCGGGTTATCGGAATCGATTTGCGGCTGGAGGATGGTATCCTCTCTACGGAGCCACAACGGCCGATCCCCATCCACGGGGGCAAAGTGGAGGCCCTTCGCCGCTTCGATCACCGGCCACCGGTGCTCGTCGCCAGCGACTCGCGGCATGACATCCCGCTCCTCCTGGCATCAACGGATCTGCGGGTCTATGTAAATTCCCACGGACGCAAGACGGAAGATTTCTTCGCTCTTGGAAAGATCGACCGGGATGGCACGTGGGTGGTGTTCGAGAATCCAACGGTGATGCCACACTGACGTTGTACCGATGGGCCCGCAATCCCCAAAGAACAGGACTTGATTCCTATGGCTGATGTTGCAGTGACCGTCATTGGCGGAGGCGTCGTCGGACTGGCCATCGCCGCCGAACTTGCACCCCGTTGTTCCCCTCTTTTCGTTCTCGAACGCAACCCGAAATACGGTCAAGAAACCTCATCCCGGAACAGCGAGGTCATCCACGCGGGCATCTATTACGCTCCGGGCTCTCTCAAAGCGAGGCTGTGCGTCGAAGGCCGCGAGATGCTCTACCGCCTCTGTGAGGCTCATGACATTCCCCATCGCCGGATCACCAAGATCATTACCGCCACAAAGCCGGAAGAAGAACCCGAACTCGAACGGCTGCACAAGGTCGGAACCGGAAATGGCGCCCCGCTGGAATTCCTCTCGGCTGCCCGGGTGCATGCCCTGGAACCGCATGTTACCACCGTCGGCGGCCTCCTTTCGCCGTCCACGGGCATCATCAGCGCTCATGGTCTCATGGACTTCTACCATCATACCGCCCGGCACCATGGCGCTGAAGTGCAGCTGCGCTGCAGGGTGGTGGGACTCGAACGCCAGTCCGATGGGTACTCCGTCACCATCGAAGAAGATGGGCAGCGTTCATCGTTTTCGTCCGAATGGGTGATCAACGCGGCCGGACTCGAATGCGATACCATCGCGGCACTCGCCGGAATCGACGTCGAGAACGCAGGCTACAGGCTCCATTACTGCAAAGGATCCTACTTCGCACTTCCCGGATCGATGAATGGACTGGCATCCCGGCTTGTCTACCCGGTCCCGACGAAACACTCACTGGGTGTCCATGTGGTGATCGACCTTGGCGGACGACTCAAATTCGGTCCCGATGCGGAGTACCTTCCCGACCGTGAACTCAACTACGACGTGGATCCGTCTAAACGGCATGCCTTTGCGGAGTCTGTCCGCCGCATCCTTCCCTCTGTGAAAGACGAGGATCTCACCCCGGATATGAGCGGGATCCGTCCCAAAACCCAGGCCCCGGGAGATCCTGCCCGTGATTTCATCATTGCGCACGAAACTGACCGCGGCCTCCCCGGTCTCATCAACCTCATAGGGATGGAATCCCCGGCTCTCACAGCCTCACCCGCGATCGCGAAGTACGTCGCAGACCTCGTGAAAAGCGCGTGAATTTTCTTCCTTCGTTCCACAATAAGAGGGTTCGCTTCATGAGCATTTCCCGACTCCTCGTGCACTGTTTTGCCCTTGTCGCGGCGACATCCGCAGCAGCAGCGGTCCACACCGGCGGAAAATCTCCCCAGGTCCTTGCCCCTGCAATTGTGCCTCAACCCCTGCAGGTGAATATCCTCCCCGGCTCGTTCACGCTCAACAGCAGAACGGTGCTCGCGTACTCCACGGATGACCCCGGACTTCTCCCCTGTGTCACGGCACTGGCCGGCGCTCTCCGTCATTCCACGGGATTCCCCTTGCCCATCCGGGACGCGCGACAGATGCCTTCAACCAATGCCATCGTTGTTTCGCTGATCGGCGCCGATACGCTCGGGACGGAGGGGTACCGGCTCTCAGTGCAGAAGGATATCATTGGCATACACGCCCGGACAGCCCACGGTGCCTTCTACGGTGCGCAAACCCTTCTGCAGCTCTTCCCTCCGGCGATATTCTCCGGGCGGCCGGTGCGGAAGGTAACATGGACGGCCCCCTGCGCGCTGATCGTGGATACGCCACGCTATACCTGGCGTGGCATGCACATGGATGTCTCGCGGCATTTCTTTCCCAAGGAGTCCGTGAAACGGTTCATCGACTACCTCGCAATGCACAAGATGAACACGTTCCACTGGCACCTCACCGACGACCAGGGGTGGCGGATCCAGATCAAGCAGTATCCGGAACTGACGGACATCGGCGCGTGGCGTGTGGATCACGAAGAGCTTCACTGGAATGCACGTCCCCCGCAGCAGCCCGGCGAACGGGCGACCTACGGCGGGTTCTATACGCAAGAAGAGATCCGTGAGGTCGTGAAATACGCTGCCGAGCGGTTCATCACGGTTGTCCCTGAAATTGAGATGCCGGCACATACCACCGCGATCATCGCCGCCTTTCCCCAGTACTCATGCACGGGCGGACCTTTCACGCTGCCTCCCGGGGGGATCTGGCCACTCACGGATATTCTGTGCGCCGGGAATGACAGTACGTTCGTTTTTGTCGAGAATGTCCTAAAGGAAGTCGTGGACCTCTTCCCCGGTCAGTACGTGCACATCGGAGGGGATGAAGCACTCAAAACTGAATGGAAGCGGTGCCCGAAGTGCCAGGCACGCATACGCGATGAAAAGCTCGCCGATGAAGATGAGCTGCAATCCTACTTCATCAAACGCGTGGAGAAGATCCTCACACGTCTGAACCGTCGGCTGATCGGATGGGACGAGATCATCGAAGGGGGCCTTGCGCCGGAAGCAAGTGTGATGTCGTGGCGCGGAATGAAGGGCGGCATCGCTGCAGCCCGCTCCGGACATGATGTCGTCATGACGCCCACATCCCACTGCTATTTTGACTACTATCAGGCCGATCAACGCTGGGAGCCGCTGGCCATCGGCGCCCTGATCCCCATTTCGAAAGTCTATGCGTATGAGCCGACACCGGACAGTCTGACGCCCGCGGAGGCGCGCCATATTCTCGGCACGCAGGCGAATCTCTGGTCGGAGTACATACCCGACATGGCCACTCTGGAGTACATGGCGTTTCCGCGCATCGCCGCGATCGCAGAAGTTGCATGGAGCGCACGGGAGCGCCGTTCCTGGCCGGATTTCCTGGAGCGATTGAAACGGCAGACGCAACGCTACGATGCGCTTTCCATCAATGTCGCCCGCAGTATGTTCGCAGTAGCCATCCGCGACTCCATAGACATCGGGGCGCATCAGGCCATCGTCAGCCTTCAGACAGAATCCGGTTCGGGGGAGATCCGTTACACTCTCGACGGCAAGCGCCCCACCGCCAGGTCCTTGAAGTACGCAGCTCCCATCACGTTGTCCGCCAGCGCAACAGTGGCCGCCGGAGCCTTCGAAGGCACGCGTCTGCTGGCTCCGGTGACGGCTTTGCGCGTGTGGGTGCCCCGGCACCCCATCGTCGCCCTCACGTGTGAAACCCCGCTCGACAGTGTGTACGCCCGGCGCGGCACGGAGGCGCTCTTCAACAACCGGCGCGGCGGTCCGACCCGTGACGACGCGTTCGAATGGAGAGGGGCAAGCGGCAAGGATATGCGCATCGTCCTTGATCTTGGGGCAACAGTCACCGTTGCGCGGGTCACAATCGGATTCCTGCACCAGTCCGGCGGCTCGGTATTTCTTCCTCCCCGCGTGGACGTCGAAGTGTCCGGGGACGGAAAGACATTCACACACGCGGGAAGTGCTTCAGGCGCCACGCTGCAGAAGGAACCCAGACCGTACGTGAAGGATTATACAATTTCTTTGAAGAAGGCCAGGACCCGTTATCTCCGGATGATGGTACGGAATCCGGGGCCGTTGCCGCCGTGGCATAAGGGCGCAGGATCCCCGACTCTCCTGCTCACCGACGAAATTATCGTTGAGTAGAAGGAGCACCGGATTTTGTCCCGGATTCTGTTTATCATTTGTCCACCGATCACCCAGAGGCTCAACACGTTCGCAAAGGAATCCCCATGAAGGAATCGGCGCTTGACCGGTTCATCCGGTATGCAAAGATCGACACGCAGTCGCAAGACGATGCACCCACTTATCCCAGTACAGCAAAACAACTGGATCTGCTGAACCTGCTTGTCCGGGAGTTGCACGATATGGGGATCCAGGATGCTGCGATCGACGAGCACGGTTATGTGATGGCAACGTTGAAGGAAAACCTGCCGGCGGGGCACCCCGCGGCGGGCAAAGTCCCGACGATCGGCCTCATCGCCCATGTCGACACCTCGCCGTCAGCGAGCGGTGCAGGAGTGTCTCCCCGGGTGATCACGTACACCGGAGGGGACATTGTTCTTCCCGGCAACACCCAGGTGGTCATCCGTGCCGATGAAAACCCGGATCTCGCCGAGAATATCGGGAAGCGCATTGTCACCGCCGACGGCACGACGCTGCTCGGAGCGGATGACAAGGCGGGTGTAGCAATCATCATGACCGCAGTGGAGCGATTGCTGGCAGACCCCGCCCTGCCCCACGGCCCCGTCAGAATCGGGTTCACACCGGACGAGGAAGTCGGCAACGGGACGAAATTCTTTGACCTGAAGAAATTCGGTGCCTCGGCAGCGTACACCCTCGACGGCGATTCCGTCGGCGAGCTCAACAAGGAGACCTTCAGCGCGAATTCCGCCGTTATCACCGTTTACGGCCGCAATATCCACCCCGGGTCCGCCAAGGGGATCATGGTGAACTCTCTCCGGGCCATGGCAGATATCATTGTCCGCCTTCCGCGGCACATGGCACCGGAGACCACCGAAGGCTATGAGCCGTACATCCATCCGCACCAGATGGAAGGCGAGGAGGCAAAAACGGTGCTCAGACTGTTGTTGCGCGATTTCAATACTGCCGGACTGCAGCTGCAGGAGGAACTCCTGCGCCGCATCATCGCCGAGGTAGAGCCCCTGCACCCCAAAGCCCGTATTGAACTGATCATCAAGGAGTCGTATCGCAATATGCGCGACGGACTGGAGAAGGACCCCCGCGTGCTGGAGTGTCTCTGGGAAGCAACGCGGCGTGCCGGACTTGAACCCCGATGGGTTCCCATCCGGGGAGGAACAGACGGCTCCCGGCTTACCGAGGCCGGCTTGCCGACGCCGAACATTTTCACGGGGGGACACAACTTTCATGGCCCCACGGAGTGGCTTGCGGTGGAAGGTATGGAAAAATCCATCCAGACAGTGGTGCACCTCGCCCAGGTGTGGGTGCACAAGACGGGCGCGTAGCTGAACGTTGTGCCGTTCGGTATCACAGAATGACCGCAGAGAAACACTCAGGAGAATCCATGGAGCATCAGGTCTCTCAAGTCACAGGGCTTCCGGAAAACGCCTACAGGGAATTGAACCCGGGTGAGCATTACACGCCCATCCTCGGTCCGTCGGCCGAACCGCCCGAGGTGACCCCGTATTCCGTCATCACCGGCCTCATCATGGCTGTGGTCTTCTCCGCGGCTGCTGCATACTCCGGTCTGAAAATCGGACAGGTATTCGAAGCGGCGATACCCATCGCTATTCTTGCAGTGGGCATCTCCACACTCATACGGCGCCGGAATGCGATCGGGCAGAACGTCATCATCCAATCGATCGGTGCATCTTCGGGGGTTATCGTCGCGGGAGCGATCTTTACCATCCCCGCGTTGTACATCCTGGATCTCCCCGCAAGCTTCTACCAGACGTTCCTTGCTTCCGCACTGGGAGGGTTTCTGGGGATCCTTTTCCTGATTCCCTTCCGTAAGTACTTCGTCAAAGACATGCACGGAAAACTGCCGTTCCCCGAAGCGACGGCAACGACGGAGATCCTCGTCGCCGGCGAAAAGGGGGGATCCCAGGCCCTCGTGCTGGTCGTCAGCGGGTTGATCGGCGGAGTCTTCGACTTCATGTTCAGCGCGTTCGGCCTGTGGACGGAAGTGATCACCTCGCGCATGGTGCACGTCGGGGAGTTGCTGGCCGACAAGGTGAAGATCGTCGTCCGCTATAACGTTTCCGCAATGATCTTCGGGCTGGGGTATATCATCGGTTTGCGCTACTCGGCGATCATCGTCGCAGGATCAATGCTCTCGTCGTATGTCCTCGTGCCCCTGCTCTATAATATCGGCCAGGGGTTGACGCTTCCCCTCGGCGCCAATATCACAAAGACAATCGCTGAGATGACCGCAGAGGAAATCTTCCGCAACTACGTCCGCCAAATCGGCATCGGCGGCATCGCGATGGCAGGGATCATCGGCATCATCCGCTCGTCGAAAATCATCGCAGGGGCGTTTTCTCTCGCGTACCGGGAAATCGTTCATCACAAGGGGAACGCCGGGACCGCAGGCGTACGCACGCAGACGGACATCACAATGCTGTTCGTTGCTGTCCTGATTCTCCTGACGGCGTTGATGATCTTTGTCTTCTTCTACGGCGGCGTAGTGTTCAACGTCACGCATGCCCTCGTCGGACTGGCCATCGTCCTGATCATTGCGTTTCTCTTCACCACCGTGGCGGCAAATGCTACGGCCATCGTGGGCACCAATCCGGTATCCGGCATGACGCTGATGACGTTGATCCTCTCATCGTTCATCCTCGTGCAGATCGGATTGACGGGATCTTCGGGCATGGTCAGCGCATTGATCATCGGCGGTGTTGTGTGTACGGCGCTCTCGGTGGCGGGCGGGTTCATCACGGATTTGAAAATCGGCTACTGGGTCGGCACAACGCCAAAGAAACAGGAAACATGGAAATTCCTCGGCGTCTTGCTCTCCGCGGCCACGGTGGGCGGAGTCATCCTCATACTCAACCAAACGTACGGATTCAAGGGTGATACCGCTCTCGCCGCACCGCAGGCCAATGCCATGGCAGCGGTCATTCAACCGCTCATGTCAAACACACCTGCACCATGGACCCTCTACCTCGTCGGCGCGGTGATCGCACTGATTCTCCTGCTGGTCAAGATACCGCCGCTGGCCTTCGCGCTCGGCATGTACATTCCGCAGGAATTGAACCTGCCGCTCATCGTCGGGGGCCTCGTTGCCTGGTGGGTCACATCACGGTCCAAGGACGAAAAGGTCAACAATGCCCGCTTCTCGAGGGGAACACTCATCGCTTCCGGGTTCATTGCGGGCGGCTCACTCTTCGGCGTGGTCGCCGCGTTTCTGAAGTTCGGCGACATCGAGCTGGCAATCCCGGGCTGGGCGGAAACCCCCGGCGGTGAACTGGTCGGACTGGGAGCTTTCCTGCTTCTGTTCGCCTATATGGTCGTAGACACCATGCGCGCAAAACCGGAATAACACCTCAGATGCGTCACCCATTGGACGTGCACACGATGCAGTCACAGGTCTCACACGTGAAAGGGGTCATCCCATGTTCAAGTTCTTAAAGCGCCTCTTTACCCTGGCACTCATCATTGTGCTGGGTGCAATACTCTGGGGAGTATTCGCCGTCTGGACAGGTATCTATTCAATCTATTCCTACCCGCCTTCGAAAGATCATCCTGATGGCGAGACACTTATCGTATCGCGCGATCAGGGGGAACCGATGTTCAACTCCCCCGACTACAAGCCCGTGCCGCCAAAGGAAGAACCCAAGGCCGGAGGACTCCGGTTTGGGACCTCAAAGAAGCCGGTACGGCCGCTGCAGGTGCGGACAATCGTCTCCCTCCCTTATACCGCCTGGGCGTACAAAAAATCCCTGGAGCCCGAGAGACCCGACGCCGAGGAATAATAGGCACCACCTAGGCCGCTGTATCGAAACTTTCCCCCCGGAACCAGCGTTGAATAGGGAACTAGCGTTTCTTATGAAACTAGCGTTCATTTCCGATGAACCATGACTACGGAATCCGCAGATCTTGCGCCTCTCAAAATTCAGCGCGACCCGGTTGGCACGGGAACGGGCAGACGTCTCCCGAAATGGGGTATTGGGGGGGTCTCCGTCTTCCTCGTTGCTGTCGCTCTATTTTTTGTCCTGCGGGGCACAGTAGGCAGCCCGAAGGAAGTGGACATCGCGATCGCCATGCTCACGTCTCCCTCTCAGGCCAACACAGTGCTCACGGCGAGCGGTTACGTTGTCGCTCAGGTAAAGGCGGCCGTAGCTTCGAAGGGCACCGGCCGGCTGGAATTCCTGTATGTTGAGGAGGGCGACAAGGTAAAAAAGGGGGAAATCATCGCGCGTCTCGAAAACGACGATGTTCTCGCCGCCCTCGCCCAGGCGAAAGCGAATCTCGGCGTCGCACAAGCCGATTCCCAAGACGCATTCCGCACTCTGGAACGGACGAAACAACTCTTCAGCGGCAACCTTTCTTCGCGGGCGGAACTCGATGGAGCCGAAGCCAGGTTTTCACGAGTCGTTGCCACAATTCGCTATGCCGAGGCCGCAGTCAAGTCCGGTGAGGTCGCTGTCGAAAACACACGTATCCGCGCTCCATTCGACGGAACCGTCCTGACAAAGGATGCTGATGTCGGCGAGGTCGTTGCGCCCTTTGCTTCTTCGGCGAGCTCGCGCGGCGCCGTCGTGACCATGGCCGACATGAGTTCCCTGTTGGTCGAGGCCGATGTTTCGGAATCCAATATCACCCGGGTCACACCCGGCCAGCCTTGCGACATTGTGCTTGATGCGTATCCCGACAGGCGCTATCCCGGCATCGTACACAAGATTGTCCCAACGGCTGATCGTGCAAAGGCGACGGTGCTCACCAAAGTGAGCTTCAAGCAGCGCGACGAACGCGTCCTCCCCGAGATGAGCGCCAAAGTGCAGTTTCTCGCGGAGGAGGCACGATCGACGGCGGCATCGTCACTCCCGGTGCTGACTCTCCCGCTCTCTGCACTGACCACGCGTGACGGACGAACCATCGTCCTGCTCGTGCGCGACGGCAAAGTCCAGGAGACCCCTGTGACCGCCGGCCCGGTTCTTGGCGAGAGGATTGCCGTTCTCGAAGGTGTCGCCCAGGGCGATCAAGTCGTCACCAACCCCGATCCGTCGCTGGTGACGGGCGCCAGGATCATCCAACGTGCCAATCACTAGCCCCGTGTTCCCGGAGACCGTATGATCGAAGTCCGAAATGTGTCAAAATCCTACCGGCGTGATTCACTCAAGATCCCTGTGCTTTCCGCGATTACATTGACCATTCCCGACGCTGAATTCCTCGCGCTGATGGGACCATCGGGATCGGGGAAAACCACCCTGCTGAACCTGATTGCCGGAATTGACCGGCCCGACGCCGGGACCATCGCGGTGAACGGAACCGATGTTGGCTCACTCGGTGAATCGCAGCTTGCCAGCTGGCGGTCGAGAAATGTCGGTTTCATCTTTCAGTTCTACAATCTTCTTCCGGTGCTCACCGCGTTCGAAAATGTTGAACTCCCCCTGCTGCTGACGCACCTTTCCAGAAAAGAACGGAGAGAGCACGTTGCGGCCGCGCTGCAGCTGGTAGGGCTGGGGGACCGGATCCATCACTATCCGAAACAACTCTCCGGCGGCCAGGAGCAGCGGGTAGCAATTGCCAGGGCGATTGTCACGGACCCGGCCGTGCTGGTGGCGGATGAGCCGACCGGCGACCTTGACCGCACGTCGGCCGCCGAAGTGATGACACTACTGGAACGGCTGAACCGTGAATTCAACAAGACCGTCGTGATGGTCACACATGATCCGAGAGCGGCGGAAAAGGCCCACAAGGTGATGCACCTTGACAAGGGCGAGTTGAGCTGAGGAGCACGGCATGTTCGTCCTTCGACTCGTTCTGAAAAACGCCTTTCGCCACAAGCTGAGAACGGCACTGACCGTCTTCGGCATCGCCATCGCAGTCCTCTCATTCGGTTTTCTGCGGACGGTGGTCACGGCCTGGTCATACGGCGTCGAGGCGTCCGCCGCGAATCGGATGATCACGCGTCACTCCGTTTCCTTTATCTTCCCCCTGCCCATCACATACCGTGACCAGATCGCTCGGATACCGGGAGTGAGTATGATCACCTGGGCAAACTGGTTCCAGGGTGGCTACAAGGATCCGGCGGACTTCAACAATTTCTTTCCCCGCCTGGCGATTGATGCGGATACGTATTTCAATGTGTACCCCGAGCTGCTCGTCCCACCCGGGCAACTGGCCACATTCAAGAAGGAACGGAACGCGTGCATCATCGGTGCCAAGATCGCGAAGCAGCACGGTCTAGCCATAGGCGACATCATCCCCATCGAAGGAGACATCTACCCCGGCCACTGGGAGTTCGTCGTACGAGGAATCTACAAGGGTCGCGATCCGTCCACCGACGAAACTCAGATGTTCTTCCACTGGACTTACCTTGATGAGCGCATCAAACAACTCTATGCCGGACGGGAAGGGCTCGTAGGCTGGTATGTGTTCCTGGTGGACAGGCCCGCCGATATGCCGGCTGTCGCACAGACCATAGACAGGATGTTCGAGAACTCACGTGCAGGAACAAAGTCGGAAACAGAGAAGGAGTTCCAACAGAGTTTTGTATCGATGTCCAGTTCGATTATCAGTTCCCTGGAAATCATCTCGTTCATCATCATTGGGATCATCCTTCTGGTGTTGGCCAACACCATCGTGATGGCCGCACGCGAGCGGACCACTGAATATGCCGTGCTGAAGACGATCGGGTTTTCGTCCATGCACATTGCCGGACTCATCAGCGGTGAGTCGCTTCTCATTGCCGGACTCGGAGGAGCGATCGGGCTTCTCCTGACGTTCCCGGTTGCCGGGGCCTTTGCCGGCATGTTCCCCACATTCTTTCCCGTGTTTAACGTGGAAGTGGTGACCATTCTGCTGGCAATAGCGGTCGCGGTGCTGGCCGGTGTCGTTGCTGCGTTGTTCCCAACACTCCGCGCATTGCGCACAAGCATTGCGGAAGGTCTTCGCGCGATAGGATAAAGCATGAAGATACCGTTCGCCTATACCTGGCGCAGCCTCTGGGCACGACGCCTCACGACAGTCCTCACGGTGGGAGGTATTACCCTCGTCGCGTTCGTCTTCGCTGCGGTCCTGATGCTTGCACGAGGTCTTGAAGAAACCCTCGTGGAGACGGGATCGGAGGATAACGCGATCGTCCTGCGCAGGAGCGCCGGATCGGAACTGGTGAGCCAGATCGAGAGAGACGGAGCCAATGTCATCAGGACCCATCCGGAAATTGCCCTGCTGTCGGACGGCAATCCTTTCGTTTCTTCAGAGACCTGTGTTATCATCAACCTCCTGAAGAAAGAATCCAAGGATATGGGCAACATTACCGTCCGCGGTGTGTCTCCTCCCGGGCTCCAACTTCGCCCGCAGGTCACTCTTGCGGAGGGTCGGTGGTTTACATTTGGCTCCACAGAGATTGTCGTGGGTGCCAGTATCGCAAAAAGATTCCTCAACGCCACGATAGGCGACACAATCCGCTTCGGAGACGCTCGGTGGCACATCGTGGGTGTGATCGACGGCAAGGGTACGGCGTTTGATTCGGAGATCTGGGGTGATGTGGACCAGATGATGGCGTCGTTCGGGCGCCCCGTGTTTTCCTCGCTCCTCCTCCGGCTCCAAAACCGGGATGCATTCGAAGCGCTGAAACTCCGCATCGAGAAGGACCCCCGGACCCAGGCCGCCGAACTGAAGCGTGAAACCACATTCTATCGCGAACAGTCCCAGATGATGTCGAACTTCATCAAGATTCTGGGCATCATCGTGACGATCATCTTCAGTATCGGATCAATGGTTGGCGCCATGATCACGATGTATGCCGCGGTCGCAAACCGAACGGTGGAAATCGGCACGATGCGGGCACTCGGGTTCCGGCGCCGGAGCATCCTGGGAGCATTCCTCGTGGAAGCGATTCTGCTGTCGCTTATCGGCGGGTTCCTGGGGGTCGCGCTTGCATCGCTGCTGTCAATGGTCAAGATCTCCACTACGAATTTCGGCAGCTTCTCAGAGCTCGCATTTGGCTTCCAACTCTCGCCGGAAATCATCATGAGCACGCTCTTGTTCGCCGTCGCAATGGGAATCGTCGGCGGATTTCTCCCGGCCGTGCGGGCGGCGCGGTTGGATATTCTCAGCGCGCTGCGGTCAGCGTAGCTCGCTGCAGCCAACGAATGAACGGCATCGCCGCGGTGAACACACGCACAACGTTCTCAAGAAACCGCGGCTTCAGGCATTCCTTCTCGTCGTATTCAACGCCCACGTAGAATTGCTTGAGCTGCAGGTACCGGATCATCGGGTGATCGTCCCGATATCCCAGCGGCGCCCTCTGAAGACGGTCTCCGAGTATCTCTCCGAACACCTTCTTGAACGCGGGGTCATTGATCACCTCCCGGAGTTCTTCCGGTTTTGCGGCAATCCATGCGCGAATCGATTTGAGCTGTTCACTATCCGGCATGTAGATCCCTCCTCCCACGAAGATCTCTCCGAGTTCCACGCCCACATACAGGCCGGCGGTGCCTTTTCTCTCGTTCAGGGCACGCGACGCAAAACTGGCGGCGATGTTGGTCTTGTACGGGGTCTTGTCGTGTGAAAAACGTGTATCCCTGTAGACCCGGAATATCGATCTGCGCGGATGGAAGTCAAAGTCCGGTGCAACCTCCGTCATTCGCAGCCGGAGCGACGCGATGAGGCACTCCATGGGAAAACGGACAAGCTCTTCATAGTCCGTTTTGTGCTTCTGAAACCAGGGACGGTTGTTATTGCGCTTCAGCCGTCGCAGGAAGGCCAGACCTTCCGGCGGAAAACCCGCAAACGGCGGGTACGCGAGCTCTTCAAGAGGATGAGAGGTCATGAGGCTTCTACTCCATTGTTTTCCTGAACCGCACAACGCTGAGGGAGAAGATAACAATTCCCAGACCAAAGAGCGCAAGAGTCTGCGGCCAGAGTTCCGCAAGTCCCGCCCCCTTCAGGAGTATCCCGCGCACAATCTCCAGAAAATACCGGAGCGGGATCAGATAGGTGAATGGCTGGATCACCGGGGGCATGTTGGCGATCGGGAACGCAAATCCCGAAAGAAACATGAAAGGCATGAAGAAAAAGAATTGCGCGATCAGCATAGCCTGCTGCTGGCTCTTGGATATCGTCGACACGAAGAGCCCGAGGCCCAGCGTCGTCAGAATAAACAACCCGCTCAGCCCGAACAGGACGACGAGACTCCCTCGCATGGGCACGCCGAACCAGAACCGCGCGAGGCCCAGCACGACGATGACATCCACAAAGCCGATGAGCGTGAAGGGGATCAGCTTCCCAATGATGAGCTGATAGGGTTGTACCGGAGTGACCAGCAATTGTTCCATCGTGCCGATCTCCTTTTCCTTGACGATGCTGAGGGAGGTCAGCGTCATGGTGATGAGCATGAGCACGAGCGCCACAACACCGGGCACCATAAAATTGGAACTCTTCAGGTCGGGATTGAACCAGATGCGGGGTTCGGGAAGCACACGAGAGAGACCACCCTGCATCTGCGCCCGGTATTCGGCCAGAATCTTCTGGGATGACGATGCGACGATATTCGTGGCATAGTTCAGCAGAATGTTCGAGGTGTTGGCGTCCGTCCCATCGAGCACCACCTGCACGGGCGAGGTACGATGCGCGAGGATGTCGGCACCGAAGCGCCGGGGGATCATCAGCGCAATCCGGGCCCGCCCGGTCTCGATATACGTGTCGGCCTCGGCAGGTACGTCGACGGAGTACCGCAGAATGAAGTACCCTGAAGAAGTGAACTCCCGGATGAATTCCCGGCTCTCCTGCGTTCGGTCCTGATCGCAGACCACCAGATCACTGTTCGTGATATCCGTCGTGGCCGCATAGCCCAGCAAGAGCACCTGCAGCACGGGAGCGGCGATCGACACTCCCAGCATCTTGCGGTCATGCCGGACTTGTAGCAGTTCCTTCCGGACAATGACGCCGATGATATGGAGTGAACGCCGTAGGGAGGCTTTGCGATTCACGATTTCTCTCTCCTCATCATGCGGCCCGTTTCTGGAATCTCTTCACGCTGATACCGAGCGTGATCGCGGCAAACAGCAGGAGATAGAGGAATTGCGGCAAGACGGCCTCGGCACCCACGCCTTTCAGCATCACCGCGCGGACCACCACCAGGAAGAACTTGACCGCGGCAATATTCGAAAGCACCTGCAGAACGACCGGCATGCTGGATACCGGAAATATGAAGCCGGACAGCAGGAATGACGGCAGGAGCGAAGAAAACACGGAGACGAGAAACGCAACCTGCTGGGAATCGGTGACGGTGGAGATAAGCAGCCCCTGCCCGAGAGCACCCAGGACAACCAGGAGGATGCCCGCATAGAGGACAAGCAGACTCCCTTTGATCTCAATAGCAAAGAGGAAATATCCGAGGATCAGGATGAGCGTCGCGGAAACCAGAGCAATCGCCATGTACGGCAGTGTCTTCCCCAGAATCACCTGTACGGGACGCAGGGGTGAAACCATGATCTGATCCATTGTCCCCCGTTCCTTTTCGCGGACAACGGTCATGGATGTCGAAATGACACCTGTCAACATGATGATGAACCCGATGAGCCCGGGGACGAGAAACTTTGAGGACACCAGATCCGGATTGTACCAGATCCGTGGTTCGAAATCGATGGGCTGGTACAGTGTCCTGCCCGCCTGCCGGAACGCATCCAGAATGAGCGATGATGAGAATTCCACCGTGATGCGCGAAGCATAGCCGACCGCCTGCCCGGCGGTGTTCGCATCGGAACCGTCCACGAGGATCTGCACATGCGTTTCCTGGCCGGCGAGAAGATCATGTCCGAAAGTCGAAGGAACAACCAGCGCCACCTTTGCCTTGCCGTCCAGAAACAGGTGCTCGATTTCCCGATAGCTGTGGACTTCATAGGCGTAGGTGAAATACTCGGAATGTTTGAATTTCTGAAGAAACTCCCTGCTTTCGGCGCCCCCGTTCTGGTCAAAGACCGCCAGGGGAATGTGCTTCACGTCAAAATTCAACGCATAACCGACCATGACGATCAATACGGCAGGCAGGACAAGAAGCATCCCCAGGGATGTGGGATCACGGCTGATCTGCCGGAATTCCTTGATGATGATCGGCTTGAGTGCACGCAGCATAGTCGTTCCTCGCGTCCTTTCCGTCAGGCAGCCTGAGAGTTCTTCGCGTCCTTCTCCAGAAGGGCGAGGAAAACATCCTCGAGTGACGGCACAATGCGTTCGATCCGCGCGATGTCCATGCCTCCCTCTGACAGCGTACTCCGGAGGGCGCGGACACCGCTTCCCTCCTCCGGCACCATCACGTGAAGCTTTGTCCCGAATACCGATGTCTCGAGAGCCCAGGGTTGCACGCGGACGATTTCGAGCGCATCGACGATGCTGCCTGACTTCAGGGCCACTTCCAGCAGCGGTGTCGTGATGTGGGTGGTCTTCAACTCCGTCGGACTCCCTCCCGCGATCAATCGCCCGGCATTGATCAGCATGATGTCGTTGCAGTATTCGGCTTCATCCAGGAAGTGCGTGGTGACAAGCACGGTCACCCCTTCGCCCGAGAGATGGTTGATGAGTTCCCAGAAATTCCTTCGTGAGATGGGGTCGACACCGCCTGTCGGCTCGTCGAGAAAGATGATCGCTGGCTGATGGAGAATCGCACATCCAAGTGCCAGACGCTGCTTCCAGCCCCCCGAGAGGGTCCTGGTCATGCTGCCCTCCCTTCCCTGCAGGTCGGCCATCCCGAGGACCCATCCCATCCGTTCATTGAGTTGGGCTTCTGAAAGGCCGTACACACCGCCGAAGAAACGGATGTTCTGCTCCACGGTCAGATCATCATACAGGGAGAAACGTTGCGACATGTAGCCAATATTCTGCTTGACCATTTCGGTCTGGGTGGCAATGTTGTACCCGCCGACGACGGCAGTACCGGAGGTTGCCTGTAAGAGTCCGCACAGCATTCTGATGGTCGTAGATTTTCCGGCGCCGTTCGCTCCGAGGAACCCGAAGATCTCTCCCTTCTTCACGGTGAAACTCAACCGATCGACGGCTGTGAACCTGCCAAAACGTTTCGTCAGTTCACGGACCTCAATGGCCGGCGCACTCATGGTGCGGTGCTCCCCAGAGAGCGCACAAGGCGGGCACGGCTGATTTCCGACTCCACCCGCGCACCGCTTTGTGTGATCATCGCCTGCACCAGCGCCACTTCGGCATCCCGCAGTTCGGTCACGGTGACGAGGCCGCGCCGGAACCGGTCGGTGGACACGCGGAGATTTTCTTCCGCCTGACGCAATCCGAGGTCAGCCACCTCCACCCGCTCGCGGGCGCGCCGGACCTGCAGAGCCGAACGGTGAACGTCCAGTGCAACACCCTCACGCATGTGTTCATACATCAATTCGTTCTGCCGCAATGTTGCCTCGGCCTGGTCCGCCTGTCGTGCTGTCATTCCCCAGTTCCAGATATCCATGGTGAGCATGACGCCGACATCCCAGGTCCCTTTGAATTCATCCCGCGTCGGCATATAGCGTTGGTTCGGGCGGCTGTAATAATAGTTCGCGCCCAGAAGAATCTGCGGCCACCACCCGGCCTGCGCCGCGCGGACGCCCGCACGGGAGGCTTCGACGCGCGAACCCAGCGCCCGGAGGTCGGAACGCTCCGCGAGGGCCGTCGTGGTCAGCGAGTCGATCAGGCCGGGCGACCAACCCGCCCCCGAATCAGGCACGGAGGCGGGTAGCAACGGGTCATCCACGGGCCGCCCGAGCAAAGTATTGAGGCTCATCGTCGCAAGTTGCACATCGTTTCTCGCATCGATGAGGGAAAGGCGCGCAGTGGACACCTGCACATCCATCTTGAGCGCGTCGTTGCGGGTTGCCATTCCGGCCTTGAGAAGATTGCCGATGTCCCGCACATACCCCTCGAGGCGCCGGACATTATCGGCGACGAAACGTTCCGTCTCCCGGGTCTGATAGAGTGTCCAGTATGCCGCGGTGATGTTCAACACGAGATCCGCGCGGTCGGTGGCGTGATCCGCTCTGCTCGCTTCTGCAAGACGGTCCGCCGCCTCCACGTTGCTTCGTAAACGGAAGCCGGTGAACAGCGGCTGCTGCACCCCGAGGCGCAGGTTGGTATTATCGAGCACGGTCGGGGATATCTCGATGGGCTGGGGCAGCATCGGGAGCTTGACCTGAAACGGATCGACATCCGAGAGCCGTTTGTAGCTCGCTTCGAACTTGAGCGACGGAAGCATCCCCGCGTGGACTTCCATCGCCCGTGCCTCGGTCCCGGCAACGCGGGCGGCTGAAGCACGGAGTGTGCGGCTGTTCGCCAGCCCCATTGAAACCGCTTCCTGCAGCGTCAGGGCGTCGTGGCCTTGCGCCACACCGGAAAAAGCGGTCAACAGCAGGAGAAGGACGACACGTTTCATGCAGCACCTTCGGGATGAGTCAACATGGAAATGAAGACGTTTTCAAGAGACGGACTGATGACACGCGCTGACGCTACCGAGATGCCCGCCCCCCGCAGGGCATCCTGCAGGGCCGGTGTCTCCCGCCGAGCGTCGTCGACAATCACATTGAGACGGTCACCGAATGCCTGGACCTCTGCGGCGGGCCAGCGCTCTTTGAGCAACCTGAATCCCTCGCGCACTCTGTCGCACACGATTTCCACTACTTCGCCGCGCATAGCCTCCTTCATGATCTCGGGCGTGTCAACCTGCAGGAGCTTTCCCAGATTCATGAACGCCACACGGGAGCAACGCTCCGCCTCGTCCAGGTACGGAGTGCTCATGACAATCGTAATACCCTGCCGCAGCAGGTTTTGCAGGATCTTCCAGAAGTCGCGGCGCGAAACAGGATCGACACCCGTCGTGGGCTCATCAAGGAAGATGATCTTCGGGGTGTGTACCAGCGTGCATGCGAGAGCAAGCTTCTGTTTCATGCCGCCCGAAAGGCGGTCCGCCAGCCGATCCCGGAAAGGCGTGAGGCGGGTAAACGCCAGTAACTCCTCACGCCGCTCGCGGTAGTTGAAGACCTGATTGATCTCGGCGAAGAACTCGATGTTCTCGTCGACCGTCATGTCGCCGTACAGGGAGAATCGCTGGGAGAGATACCCGATATGACGTTTGATGGCGTCGGACTCCCTTACCAGGTCGTACCCCATGACGGTCGCGGAACCGTTTGACGGCAGCAGAATGCCGCACAGCATCCGGATCGTGGTGGTCTTTCCGGCACCGTCGGGGCCCACGAGGCTGAACATCTCCCCTTCCTGTACCGTCAGATCAATGCCATCCACGGCGTGTACCGTGCCGAATCTACGGCAGAGATTCCGCACTTCGATGATCGGAGCCATTACTTTTTCTCTTCGCCCGTGGTTATCCTGGCATCCGCCGGGAGGCCGGGCTTCAGTGCGCCGTCGGGGTTCGCCGCCTCTATTTTCACGGCGAAGACCAGCTTCGTGCGCTCTTCCTTGGTCTGGACGTTTTTCGGTGTGAACTCGGCCACCGGGGATATATAGACTACCGTTCCGGGGAATGCCCGGGCCGGACCGAAGGAGTCGACAAAGATCTCGGCCTTCTGACTCAGGGTGACATCGCCGAGATCCGCTTCGTTGACGTAGATCGTGAGCTTCACCCGGTCGAGGTTCGTGAGCCGGACCACTCGCGTCCCGACCCCCACCAGTTCACCGGGCTCGACGGCCCGGAGGGTAACGGTGCCGGCCGTCGGGGCGAGGATCGCGCAATTGCGCACGCGTTTGGCAAGGAGTTCTGCCTGTGCGGCGGCGGCATCGCGACGCGCCCGCGCCCCGGTGATCTCCTCCGGACGCAAGCCGGCCTTCAACTTCGCGTACGTTTGTCCTGCCGCCACGTACCGGGCATAGGCATCGTCGTACTGCTTTTGCGTCACGGATTCCGCATCGATCAATTCCTTCATCCGCTTGTAGTCGGTCTCCGCCGTGCGAAAGGCGGCCTCGGCCTGGACAATGTCTTCGCGGCGCGATCCTTCCAGAGCAAGGCGATACGCCGACTCGAACGACGCAAGGTTGGCTTCGGCCTGTCGGAGCTGCAGACGGTACTCTTCATCGTCGATCAGCACGAGAGTATCGCCGGCCGTCACACGGGTGCCTTCGGCGACACGCACTGCCCGAACACCCCCCCCCACCTCGCTGCCGATGGTGATGTCTGTACCCTCGATGGTGCCGGAAGCTTCGATAACGCCGGGAGTGTTGTTGCTGCATCCCGCGAAAACGCCTGCGAGCGCTGCGAGAAAACCGGTGGCAAGAATGCGAAGCATGGGAGATCCTCTTCTTATGGATTGTCCTGAAGTCTTTGGAGGGCCTGAGCTGCGTCCGGCGTGAGAATGCCGCGCAGGAATATCGTCACAATGCTCTGAAGGGCTTCATCGGCGGAAAACGGTTCGTTGGCCAGAACCGTCGGATTCAGGATGTTCTCTATGGTCGCGTAGAGTGCCAGGAGGAACACCCGTTGACTGATCTCGGGACGTACATATCCCGTTCGCTTCCCTTCATCGATGAGTGCAGCCCAGGTGGTCAGGATGCGCTGACGCCGGAACTCCTGAATCTTTCCCCAGGCCCCGGGGATGTACGTCTGCAAATCGCGTAGCAAGTTCTTGCTGATGGTCTTGAAAACGATACCGACGAGCTTCATGAGGCTATCGAGCTTTGCGGGGAAGAGTGCATCCATCGCCATAATGCCCTGCACTTTCAACTCGGTTTCCCCGAGCATCCGCTCAACGATTTCGTTCACAAGGTCTTCTTTGCGATCGAAGTATTTGTAGAAGGTCTTCTTGCTCATTCCGAGCTCTGAGGTGATTTCTTCGACAGAGACACGGGCAAATCCATCGAGAAAAAACCGTGCGCGGGCATGCTCGATGATTCTCTCTTTCGCCGGTTCTCGTGTATCTTTGGAAACCATAGATACTCTCGTTGTATTTTAAGTTTCCGAAAAACCCAAAAAAAATGCCTGAGGTGCGATGAAAACTGTAGGCGTTTCTCTGGTTTCCAATATAACATATCGTAGCACAGTGTCAAGAAGAAAATCGAAGTTTCACGTTACACAAGAGCCAACCGGCTTGTTGCCTGCTATGTTCAATGTCAAGCGAGTCACGCACACGAGTCTTGAACCCATTACCAGCCTGTTGACTATTCCCTTCTGGCGCCGTAGCTTTTCCGGAACGAATGGGATTGAAGAACCCGGGAGGCGGAAAGTGAAGAGCTTCGCATTAAGGGTTTGCTTGGGTATTTCCCTCTTGTTCAATGCCTGGCCGGCGTTCGGACAGGGCGAGAGCGCCGTGCCGTTTCTCCTTATCACCCCCTCCATCGACGGAAACGGCATGGGAGGCATGGGTGTGTCGGTGGGTTCGGATAATGCAACGTCATCCATACTGAACCCGGGCCAGCTCGGCCTCTTCAGCCTGCACAGTTCCTTCAACGTTTCAGTGTACACACCAAAGACCCAATGGCTGCCGCAATTCCATCTGTCCGATCTGCAGTATGAAGCATGGGGAATCAACGCAGCGCTGAAGGTGAATGATCTCGCCGATCTGCCGTTTCGTTTGGGCGTGGGGATCGGGTATTCGAAAGTGAACATTGATCTGGGCACATTCGTACTCACGAGTTCATCGGGACCAGGAGTACTGGGCAGGTTCACATCGTATGAAACCAGCGCGAATCTCACGATCGGATTGGGATTCGAATACGTCATTCGCGCGGCCCTGGGTGTGACGTTCAAATCGGTCGATTCCCACCTCTCGCCGATCGGCACGGAATTGGAGGCGGGCACGGGGTCCGCCAAGCCCCACGCAAGGGATATCGGCCTCATGGCGGTCGTGCCCGTGCCTGACGTCGTCGAGGCGGTGAGTGGAACAACTCTTGAACTGGTCCCTTCACTGAAACCGCTGTTCGATATCGGCTTCGGCTTCGCACGCTGCAACACGGGGGACCCGGTGGTATACGCTGATGTCAGCCAGGCCGATCCGCTTCCGAGAAAATCTGCCATAGGCACATACATAGAACTGGGCCTATCGACGACGGTGCTTTCTCCGGCATGGAAACCTCTCACATTCATGATCGCGCATGAAGCGGAGGATGTTCTGGTAACGCGCAGGCCCGACGGGACCTGGGAATACCAGACCGGGCTCGGCGACATCAGCTTTGTCGACAATGTCCTGCTGGGGAAGAGTTCGCCCAACGTATGGCTGAGGCGCGGATGGCAACTTCAGGTGTGTGAGGTGCTTTACCTTCGCGGCGGTTCCGTCGAAGGACCGGGGTTGCGTTACGATACAAAGGGGTACACGCTCTGCCTCGGCGGCGTGTTCAAAATGATCATGGCACTTAGTCCGGAGATGCGGGAGGCCGGGTGGTTCCGCATTCTTGCCGATCTCCTGGATTTCCAGTACGCATCGGCTGACTACTCCGGCCCCGCGTCGACGATGAACGGCACGTCATTCCGGGGAATTTCTCTCGTGCTGCGCACACTTCCATTCGCGGAGTAGGAGTACATGGCGCCGCTACGCGCGTGACCTGTGACCCCTGTCCCCTCTGCCAAAAGAAAACCCCGACGGAAGATCCGCCGGGGTTTTTCTGTACAGCGTATACGCCAGTTTAGTACATGTCACCCATGCCGCCGCCGCCCGGGGGCATCGGCGGGGCCTTTTCCTCTTTCGGCTTCTCAACGATTGTCGCCTCGGTGGTAAGCAGCAGTGCAGCAACCGATGCGGCGTTCTCCAGTGCCGTACGGGCCACTTTCGTCGGATCGATAACACCCGACTTCACCAGGTTTTCGTACTGCTCGGTGGCTGCGTTGAACCCGAAGTCATCCTTCCCTTCCTTCACCTTGTTCACGACCACGGAGCCTTCCTGGCCAGCGTTTTCGACGATCATGCGGATCGGCTCTTCGAGGGAACGGCGGACGATCTCGATACCCGTCTCCTGATCCTCGTTGGCAGGCTTGAGCTCCGAAAGTTTCGAGCTCGCGCGCAGATACGCCACACCGCCGCCGGGCACAATGCCTTCCTCCACCGCGGCACGCGTTGCATGCAATGCGTCTTCCACACGCGCCTTCTTCTCCTTCATCTCCACTTCCGTTGCGGCGCCGATTTTGAGCACGGCAACCCCGCCGGAGAGCTTCGCAAGACGCTCCTGGAGCTTCTCTTTGTCATAGTCCGACGTGGTCTTGTCGATCTGGGCCTTGATCTCATTGATGCGCTTCTTGATGTCTTCCTTCTTGCCGGCACCCTCGACGATCGTGGTGTTGTCTTTGTCGACCGTGACTTTCTTTGCGCGGCCGAGATAGCTCAGCGTCGCGTTCTCGAGCTTGTATCCCTGTTCTTCGGAGATCACCGTGCCGCCCGTGAGGATGGCGACATCTTCGAGCATCGCCTTGCGGCGGTCGCCAAAGCCGGGGGCCTTCACGGCCGTCACGCGCAGTGTACCGCGCAACTTGTTCACGACCAATGTCGCAAGCGCTTCACCCTCGATATCCTCCGAGATGATCAGCAACGGTGAGCCTGTCTGCGCGACCTTCTCCAGAATCGGCAGCAGGTCCTTCATCGCCGAGATCTTCTTGTCGTGGATCAACAGCACCGGATTCTCAAGCACCGCTTCCATCGTCTCCGCATCGGTCACGAAGTAGGGGGAGAGGTAGCCCCTGTCGAACTGCATGCCCTCGACCACATCGATGCTCGTATCTGTCCCTTTTGCTTCTTCCACGGTGATGACACCGTCGGTCCCGACCTTCATCATTGCATCCGCAATGAGGTCGCCGATCAACGCGTCATTGTTGGCGGAGATTGAGCCAACCTGGGCGATTTCTTTCTTGCTGGTCTTGTCGACCGGCTTGCTCAGCGCCTTGAGGCCCTCGACGACCTTGGCAACCGCCATGTCGATGCCGCGCTTGAGATCCATCGGGTTCGCGCCGGCTGCGACGTTCTTGAGTCCTTCCCGGACTATCGCCTGCGCGAGCACAGTGGCCGTGGTCGTTCCATCGCCTGCAACGTCAGAGGTCTTTGACGCAACCTCGCGAACCATCTGCGCCCCCATATTCTCAATCGGGTTCTCGAGTTCGATTTCTTTCGCGACTGTGACACCGTCTTTCGTGATTGTCGGTGCACCGAACTTCTTGTCGATCACCACATTCCGGCCCTTCGGGCCGAGCGTCACTTTCACCGCGTCGGCAAGCTGGTCCACACCGCGTTTGAGCGCAGACCGTGCCTCGGTGTCAAAACTAATCAGCTTTGCTCCCATTGTCACTGTTCTCCTGAGTAGGTTGTGCGAATTCTGTGGGTCCGTTAAACAATCGCGAAGATGTCGGCCTCGCGCATGATAAGATACTCGTCGCCTTCATAGGTGACTTCGGTTCCGGAGTACTTCCCGTACAGCACTTTGTCCCCGACCTTCACTTCCATCGGAACTTTCTTGCCTTCATCACTGATCTTTCCGGGCCCCACCGCAACAATCTCCCCAATGACCGGTTTTTCCTTCGCAGTGTCCGGGAGGATGATGCCCCCCTTCGTTCGCTCTTCAGCCGCGGCAGGCTTTATAATGACGCGATCAGCCAACGGTTTGATCTTCATGTCACGCCTCTATTAGATAAGTTGTTGATATTTAATGTGTTATGAGATTGATGCATATAGTGTTAGCACTCATACCCGACGAGTGCTAATAATATAACAAAAAAAAATTCATTGTCAAGAGGGGGCCATCCAGAGGACATGTCTCATGACTTTTCCGGGATTTCGACGATTCTATGCCGGGTTCGGCTTCCGGACTGCCGAGACCTCGAAGAAGTGGATTCCGTAACCTGGCAGATCGAAGTAGATCCCCCGCGATTGCAGACCCCCCCTGTCGCGCACATAAATTGCCGGCCCCATCAAATCCCGGAACTCGATTAGCCCCCCGTCTGCGCTGTCCAGAGGAACTTCGACGTAGCACTGACCCGTCTGCGGTGCGTAGTTCACCACCACCATCCGGGCGCCTTCGGAGGGACGTGACCACCAGAACACCAGAAAGTTGTTCCACGTGTAGTTGTCGTGCCATGCCGCCCGGCAATCGAGCAACCGCCACTCCCCATGATGCATTACCGGATTGTTGATTGCGCTCAGCAGTTCCCGGTAAAAAGCGGAGCACCGCGGATTCAACGGCTCCTCCGGACGACGGTGGAGCTGAGCCGGCACGCGTACCAAGCGCCCGTCCATCTGCCCCTCGTGAACAAGCACCATGCCTGGAACGGTGAACGTGACCACGGCCGCGGCGAAGCGCCATGCCTCGGAGGGAAGCATGCGCGCCGCCCGCTGCTCATCGTGGTTCTCCAGAAAGCGGATGGACCGGCTCTGGTACGTAAGTTCCGCTTTCAGGTGGTCATGCACCGACGACGCCCCCTCATGCAGAAGCCGGTCGTACAGAGTCTTATCATAGGTATACTGAAATCCCAGTTGCTGGAGGTCCCACTCGCGATTCCAGTACGACTCTGCAAGAAACAGGAACTCAGGATGCAGCGCGTGCACACGCCCGATGGCTTCCTCCCAGAATTCCCTGGTTGCTTCGTCGCCCGGTGCGACCTGAAGGTAATCGTGCCACGAGCGCTGGAAGACATCATTCAACAACAGCATCGCCATATCGCATCGCACGCCGTCGCACAATGCGGAAACCCGTTCAAGCTCTTTGATGATTGCAGTACGTGCCACCTGCGACCGGTGATTCAACTGCGCGGTGTCAGTCCAGCCGGGAAACATCGGATCCCGGCCGTGGGCGATCACCCGTTCGCCCCAGTCGGTGTCGGTGCGGAAAAAGATGGAGGTGCGTTCCCGCTCATCCCCGGCGTGCCCGTTGATGTACCATTCCGGATGGAGACGCACCCATGCGCAATCCCGCGCGGTATGGTTCGCCACGAAATCCAGCACCAGCCCCATGCCTCTCCGCGCCAGACGGGTTCGCAAGCGACGGAGAGCGGCGTTCCCGCCGAACTCGGGTGCGACACGGTATGACCGGACCGCATAGGGGCTTCCGGTCACGTCTTCCAGGCGGAAATCGGGAAGCGCGGCAAGGTATTCCTCCTGAAGGCCGGCGTCCGTCCGGGCTATGTCACGGCTGATCTCGCTTCGCGTCCAGACCCCCATCAGCCAGATGGCATCGAAACCCAGCGATGCCCACTCATCGATAAGCGCGTCAGGGAGATCCCCCAGGGTAAGGGTTTTCCCCGCCGACTCCGAACACTCCCGCATCAACACGTTGATGTTTACTTCGTACAGTACCGGATGCTTCGACTCACGCAGTCTCATTCGTGGAGCCGCTGTCTTCACCATGGGATGACTCCCGGTATGATTTCCCTCCGTTGGCGCCCTGAATCACCAGCACAATCTCGCCCCGGGGTGCTTTCTTGCGCACCCCTTCCAGCAGGTCAGAGAGCGACCCCCGCCGGATTTCTTCGAACTTCTTCGTCAACTCGCGTGCAAGCACCGCCTGCCGGTCGCCCAGCGCTGTCGCAAGATCCTGCAACGTTCTCTCCACGCGGTGCGGGGCTTCGTACACGACAATTGTCCGGGCTTCCTCTTTGAGCATCCGGAGCCGCGTTGCGCGCCCCTTCTTCAGCGGCAGGAAACCTTCAAACACGAACCGGTCGGTGGGAAGCCCGCTTGCCACCAGGGCAGCCAGCACCGCACTTGCGCCGGGAACGGGAATCACACGGATACCCGCATCCACCGCGGCACGCACAAGTGCGAACGCCGGGTCGGAGATCCCCGGCGTTCCTGCATCCGTCACCACGGCGATGGTCTCTCCGTTCCGGAGACGATCCAGAAGTTCCGCAACGCGCCGGCGCTCATTGTAGCTGTGGTAACTCACCATGGGTTTCTTGAAGCCAAGGTGTGCCAGCAGCACGCCGCTCGTGCGGGTGTCCTCCGCGGCGACACAATCCACCCCTTCCAGAATTGCCGCAGCCCTGTGTGAAATGTCTTCGAGATTTCCGATCGGCGTTGCGACGACGTACAGCGCTCCCTTGATGATCTCTTCCTTCATATCCCCCAATCCCTGGCATACCGGAAATCGATGTTGACAGTCCGATGCGACACTTTTGCGATCAGCGGGGGGCGCCGCTTGAACTGACTGCGTGACACCATCCCCCGGATCTGCCGGATGAACTCAGGAGAGAATCCGGCTGCAGTGCACTCGTCGTCCGTGCGGCGTTCATCGATCATCAGATACAGAAGGCGGTCCGCCTCGGCATACGTGAACCCGAATTCACCTTCATCGGTCTGTCCGCTCCAGAGATCCGCGGAGGGTTGTTTGGTTACGACCTGCTCCGGCAATCCGAGCGCGCGTGCCAGCTGCCAGACCTGCGATTTATACAGGTCACCGAGCGGATTGATGGCGCATGCCATATCTCCGAACAATGTGCCGTACCCGAGCAGTAACTCGGTTTTGTTGCTCGTGCCGAATACGAGAGCATGGTCACGCTGTGAGAGGTCATACAGGATGATCATCCGTTCACGCGCCATCACATTCCCGGCCCGCACCCTGCCGGCATCGCCGATCATCTGCAGATAAGGTTCCACCATCGCCGTAATGTCCACCTGTTCAATCTGTATCCCCGTGTGCCGGGCCACGAGCCTGGCGTCAGAGACGCTATCGGGATTGCTGGTGCGGTAGGGCATGACCACACCCAGGACATTTTCCGGCCCCAGGGCCTTCGCGGCAAGCGCGGCGCAGACAGCGGAATCGACACCTCCGGAAAGCCCGAGAACCCCCCGTGTGAAGCCTGCCTGACGGGTTTCGTCTTTGAGGAAATCGACGAGGAGGCGCTCCACAAAACGGGTTTCAAGCAGAAGTGACCGGTCAAGCGGGTTTGCAGTTTCCATGCGAAATAGTACGAAATTTCAGCGCCCTATTCAACATCGGTGCCCGTCGCAGAAATCTTGACTCTCCCGGCCATTATAGGTATTCTTGTAGAGTGGTGTTGAAGTATCACGATCGCCGGGGCAGAGCATGAAGTACACTGGAGGCATTCTGGTTATTGCGTTTTGTGTGATGGCACAGCCTGCTTCTCCGGCACCCAAAATCGGCGGGCACCTTGCACGTCTGATGAACACGGACAGCACCGGCGGCTCCTACACCGTGTGGGTCACGTTTGCCGACAAGGGATCGTCCGGACTTCAGAAGATCCATGAGCCTGCAGCCATTGTCTCGGAGCGCTCGCTGATGCGCCGGCGCAATGTTCTTCCGGAAGATGCTGTCGTGGATTATGCCGACCTTCCGATTGAAGAACGCTATGTCGAAGCCGTGTGTGCGGCGGGAGCCCGGATCCGCCAGCGCTCCCGGTGGTTCAACGCGGTGAGCCTGGTGGCCACGCGCCAACAGATTCATGCCATCGCCCAGCTCCCCTTTGTGAAGGACGTCGATCTCGTGAATATGTACGGTACACGACGCATGGATCCACCTGCTGATGACACACCGCCACCGACCCATCCCCTCTTGAAGAGTGATCAAGCGCATCTTCTCGACTATGGCCCATCAGTCAACCAGCTCCTGCTGATCAACGTTCCGCCAGTGCACGATCTCGGGAACCACGCCGAGGGAGTCATCGTGGGTGTCTTTGACAACGGGTTCCGTCTTCTCACGCATGAGGTGTTTGCTTCGATGAACATCATTGCCACGCGTGATTTCGTGGATCACAAAACCAGCGTTGTCCCCAACAATCCCGCCTCGAATTTCGGTGACCATGGCGTGAACACGCTCTCAACGATTGGCGGCTACAAACCGGGTCAGTTGGTTGGGCCGGCCTTTGGAGCCTCGTTTGTTCTTGCACGTACTGAAAACGATAGCAGTGAAACCCCCGTGGAAGAGGACAACTGGCTTGCGGCAATGGAATGGGCTGACAGTATTGGCGTGCAGGTGACAAGTACTTCTCTCGGGTACGGCAACTCCTCCGCATACCCCTATCCTCCCCCGTACGTCAACTGGACGTGGGAAGATATGGATGGGAGAACCACACTGATTTCCCGCGCTGCAGCTATGGCCGTGCGCAAAGGAATTGTCGTTCTGAATAGCGCCGGCAATGAGGGGTATGATGCGGCACACAATACCCTTAACGCTCCGGCTGACGCAGACAGCGTCGTTGCAGTGGGGGCGGCGACGCTTTCCGGTAGCCGAACCTCCTTCAGTTCAGTGGGACCATCCGCCTCGGATCCGCCTCACATAAAGCCCGACGTCATGGCATTGGGAACAGGCGTGTTTATTGCCAGTGCAACTGACTCGGCGGGGTACAGCCCATTCGGCCAGGGGACATCGTTTGCCTGCCCGCTCGCGGCTGGTGTCGCAGCTCTTCTGGTCAAGGCGGCACCAAAAGCATCGCCCATGGCCATCGTGAACGCGATGAAGGTCACGGCATCCAATGCCAGCTATCCGAACAATTTGGTCGGCTGGGGGGTCGTCAATGCAAAAGCGGCTCTCGACTTTCTGATGAGCGGTGATACAAATGTAACCCCCGGTCTCCCCGCAGCCTACGCGCTCGAGCAGAACTACCCCAATCCGTTCAACCCGGCGACAAGGATCAGATACAGCATCCAGGGACCGGGCGTCAGCTGGGTCCGCCTGGCAGTCTACGATCTGTTGGGCAGAGAGATTGCCGTGCTAGTAGATCGCTCTCAGGTCCCCGGCAACCACGAGTTGCCATTCGTTGCCACAGGCCTCGCAAGCGGCGTGTACGTCTATCGCCTGGAGGTACAGGGCACGGAAACCAGTTTTACGATGTCAAGAACAATGGTCGTCGTGCGATGAGACGGCCGGTATAGTCATCCCTTGATGAATTTCGTCCCGAGCGCACCGCAGATCGGGCATTTCTCGGGCGCCTTGCCGAATTCGATATACCCGCAGGTCGGACACAAATAGAATTCACTCACTGCGAGATCCTTCCCACCCTTCGCCGCCTGAATCGCATGCGTGTACAAACGTGCGTGTACCGCTTCCGCCTGCACGGCATAATCGAACATCCGCTTCGCCTTGTGTCCTGCTTTCTCGGCCTCGGCGAGCATCGGCGGATACATCGTCGTGAATTCGTAGGTCTCACCGTTGATCGCCGCCTGAAGATTCTCAAAGGTAGAGCCGATGCCATCCAGACTGTTGAGGTGCCCTGCGGCATGTGTCCTTTCAGCTTCGGCGGTCAAACGGAAGAGCTTGGCAATATTGGGAAGGCCGTCTTGCTCCGCTTTCTTGGCATAGGCCGCGTATTTTTGAAATGCCTGGCTTTCCCCGGCAAAGGCTTCTTTCAGATGTTCAATCGTTGTGGGCATTGCAGCTCCTTGGCTGTGAAGTGAACAACACTCAGTGCATGGGACATTGTGCGACAGGTGAGACTCACTGTGTGCATGGTGAGTCTCACCACCGGCAGTCTACACCACGGTCTGCACGGCCTTGCGCATTATCCCGATGCCCTCGTCGATCTCCGCTTTGGAGACCGTCAACGGCGGACGGAAGCGGATCGCACGCTCCCCGCTCGGGAGAGCAATAAGGCCGTTTTCATATGCTTTTTCGCGTATCCTGGTTCTCAACTCGGGCGTCGCCACGTCGAAGGCCGCGAACAGGCCGAGACCGCGGGAGTTCGAGACAACCGACGGGAACTCCGCTTCAAGCCCGTTCAGACGCGAGACGAGGTACGCGCCCATGACCCTGGCGTTCTCCACCAGCGAATCTTCTTCGATGATCTCGAGGTATCGCTGCGCGCGAACCATATCCACAAGGTTTCCGCCCCACGTTGAGTTGATGCGGCTGGGAACGGCGAAGACATGTTCCTGTACCTCTTCAATCCGCTTGCTGCAGAGGAATCCGCAGACCTGCATTTTCTTGCCGAACGAAATCATGTCCGGCTCGACGAAATGCTGATGGGCCCACATCTTCCCGGTGAGGCCGATCCCGGTCTGTACTTCGTCCATGATCAGCATCGCTTCGTTCTCGTCGGCAAGTTGCCGGAGGGCGCGAAAGAATTCCGGGCGGAAGTGGTTGTCGCCGCCCTCCCCCTGAATCACCTCGATGATGATCGCTGCGATATCGTCCTTGTTATTGTGAAAGGCTTCTTTGATCTGATTGATGCTGATCTCCTCGTCATGCTGCACGAGAGCCAGGTGTTCCGGCGTCAACGGAAACCGCACGACCGGATTCGAGATGCGTGGCCACGAGAACTTCGGGTAGAGATCGGTCTTCACGGGGTCGGTATTGGTCAACGACAGCGTGTATCCCGTGCGACCGTGGAATGCCTGCCTGAAATGTATGATCTGCTTACCCCGTTCGGTCTGATAGCCCCGGGCGAAATTCTTCCGGATTTTCCAATCGAATGCGGCCTTCAGCGCGTTTTCCACGCCCAGCGCACCGCCTTCAATGAACAGCAGATGAGGAAGGTAGGCCGGCATCGCAACGCGTTCGAAAACTTCAAGGAACTCGGCCTGTTCCGCGGTGTAGATGTCGGAGTTCGAGGGTTTGTTCACAGCCACATAGGCCAGCTTCTGCAGGAAGTCCGGTGATGTCATCTTCGGGTGGTTCAATCCGACCGGCGATGAAGCGACGAACGTGAAGAAATCCAGATACTTCTTTCCGTTCTTCGCGTCAACAATGTAGCTCCCGCGGCTCTTCCGGAGATCGATGACAATATCAAACCCGTCGATGAGCATGTGTTTCCGCAGTGTTGGAAGAACCCGATCCGGCGTGATGGCCGGTCCCGTCATCAATGGTGCCTGCGACGTCCGTTTCCCCGGACGAGGTGTGCTCGTTTTCAGGGACCTCTTGCCCGCCTGGCGGCGCAAGTCTGTTTTCAGGGGCCTCTTGCCCGCCGGGCGGCGCAAGTCTGTTTTCACGGGCCTCTTGCCCGCCGGGCGGCGGGGCCGCTGTGCACGACGTTTGCCAATAGCCATGGTTCTGCTCCTTCTTGGTCAGTTGACTCGGTGAGAACTCTGGTGAAATCCGGGGGAGGGAACAGCGGTCCCCTCCCTCCACGGAGCAGGATGGCTCAATAGAACTCGTTGTGCTCGAAAAGCGAGACGAAGTAGAGAGGCTGATGCGTCACACTGATCACTTATCGTAGTTGTCAATCTGGGCGCGCTGCAATCCGCCGCTGTAATCGATGTAGACGGTCTTCCACTCGGAGAAGAAATCGTAGACCGTCCACCCGCCTTCACGGTGACCGTTGCCCGTTTGCTTGACTCCGCCGAACGGCATATGGGCCTCGGCTCCGATCGTCGGTGCATTGATGTATGTAATGCCGGCCTTGATATCACGAATGGCCGTGTAGGCATCGTTGATGTTTGTGGTGTAGACTGATGAGGAGAGGCCGTAGATCGTGTCATTCATCACATGGATCCCCTCGTCGAGCGAGCGCACCTTGAGAACCGAGAGCACCGGCCCGAAAATCTCTTCCTTTGCGATCCGGTGATGGGGCTGCACGTCCACAAATATCGTCGGCTCGTGGAACCATCCGCCGGCGAGGGCGGGATCCCCTGGGACGCCGCCGCCGAACGCAAGCCTCGCACCTTCCTGCAGACCTATCTGCACGTAGCTCTTGACGGTGTCCTGCTGTCCCTGGTTCACGCAGGGACCCACATCGACGCCTTCCAGGAGGCCATTCCCCAGTTTCAGCTTCGCCACGCGTGTGACGAGCATCTCCATGAAGGTATCATAGATGTTCTCGTGGAGCACCAGACGGCTCGTCGCCGTGCAGCGCTGCCCCGTCGTCCCGAAGGCGCCCCAGACCACTCCGTCGAGCGCAAGGGCCAGGTCCGCATCGGGCATCACCAGCTGGGCGTTTTTTCCGCCGAGTTCCAACGAGACACGCTTCAATGTCGACGCCGCAACTTCGGAGATCTTTTTCCCCACCGCCGTCGAGCCGGTGAAGCTGACAAGATCTACATCCGGATGGCCGACAATCCCCATACCGACTTCCCCACCGCCGCCATGCACGATATTGATCACCCCTTCGGGGACGCCCGCGTCCAGAAGGATCTCCACAAGCGATGTCGCTGTGGCGGGAGTGTCCGATGCCGGCTTGAACACCACCGTGTTGCCGCAGAGCAGTGCAGGGAAGATCTTCCACGTGGGAATGGCCATCGGAAAGTTCCACGGGGTCACCACCCCCGCAACGCCGATCGGGACACGCATCGCCATATTGAACTTGTTCGGCAATTCAGACGGGACGGTATGCCCGAAGAGGCGGCGCCCTTCACTCGATGCGTAGTACGCCGTGTCGATCCCTTCCTGTACGTCACCGCGGGTCTCGGTGAGCACCTTGCCCATTTCGCGGGTCATCTGACGCGCAAGTTCTTCCTTCCGGGCAACCATGAGATCGCCGACCCTGCGCATGATGTCGCCGCGCTTCGGAGCGGGAACCAGCCGCCACTTCTCAAACGCCGCCCTGGCAGACTTCACGGCCTCGTCGACATCTTCCTTGCCGGATTTGGGAAAGGCTCCGACAACCTCCTCCCAATGTGCGGGATTGCGGTTCTCAAAAGTTCTGCCCGATTTCGCATCCACCCACTTGCCGTTGATGAAATTCTGGAATTTCTTCGCCATGCTATCCTCGTGGTGTTCGATACTCAGTCCAGACCCGCACGCGCAAAGAGATAGTCCACGTTGCGCATTGCGCGCTGAAGGTCAAACAACTCTTCCACTTCCGCCTGTGTCAGTGTTCCCATGACTTCCCGGGACTGGAGCAACAGCTCTTTGAAATCCTTCCCCTCTTGCCACACCTCCATGGCCGCTTTCTGCACGATCCGGTACGCATCCTCCCGCTTCATCCCTTTCGTCGTGAGGGCCAGGAGCACCGACTGCGAAAAAATCAGTCCGCGGGTGCGGTCGAGATTCTGCCGCATATGTTCCGGGTACACGAGCAACTGGTCGAGCACTTCGGTCATCTCATGCACCATGTAGTCGAGAAGGATGCAACTGTCCGGCACGACGATCCTTTCGACGGACGAATGGGTGATGTCACGCTCGTGCCACAATGCAACGTTTTCCATTGCAGCGAGCGCGTTGCCGCGCAACACACGCGCCAGCCCGGCGATCCGTTCGCAGGTGATGGGGTTGCGCTTGTGCGGCATGGCGGAGGAACCCTTCTGCCCCTTTGCGAAGTACTCTTCCGCTTCAAGCACCTCCGTCTTCTGCAAATGACGGATTTCCGTGGCAAACTTTTCAAGGGATGCGCCGATCACCGCCAGCGTGGTCATGAATTCCGCATGGCGGTCGCGTTGCACCACCTGCGTCGAGATCGGTGCGGGCTTCAGCCCCAGCTTCTCGCAGACATACTCCTCAACCCTGGGGCTCAGGTGCTCGAATGTCCCGACCGCGCCCGAAACCTGGCCGACCGCGATGCGCTCAAGCGCCGACGTCAGGCGGGCGATATTGCGCCGGGTTTCGTCGTACCAGAGCGCCAGCTTGAGCCCGAACGTGACCGGCTCGGCATGAACGCCGTGAGTCCGGCCCACCATCACGGTCAGCTTGAATTCCCGTGCCCGCCGCGCAAGAACCTCTTCCAGGGCCCGTAGATCCTCCAGGAGCAGCTCGCCGGACTGCTTCATCTGCACAGCCAGGCACGTATCCAGCACATCCGATGAGGTCATGCCGAGATGAATGTAACGCGATTCCGGGCCGACGTACTCGCCGACATTGGTCAGGAACGCGATGACATCGTGTTTCACCTCACGTTCAATATCCTCGATGCGCGGCACGTAGAATCGGGCCTTGTCGCGGATGACCTTCACCGCCTCGCGGGGAATGACCCCGAGTTCCGCCTGCGCTTCACACGCAAGAATTTCAATTTCCAACCAGATCCGGAACTTGTTTTCTTCGTCCCAGATGTTCCCCATCGCGGGGCGCGTATACCGTCGGATCATAAGGTCCGTCTCTCCAGGGGAAGTGTGAGATCGATCATTTTGTGCTCACGCAACACCTGTACCCGGAGCGCGTCACCGGTCTTCGCCTCGTCAACCACGGCAATCAGCGACGATTCGTCGTTGATCCGCTCGCCGTTGACCGAGAGGATAATGTCGCCGACGCGGAATCCGCCGCGCTCCGCCGGGCTGTTCTTCTTCACGTCGCTGACAATCACCCCCTGGACCTTCTCGAGGCCGAAATATCGCGCGATGCGCCGGTCGACCGCCTGTATCTCCAAGCCGGTCCAGAAATCACGCTCGATCTTGCCTTTCTGCCGGAGTTCCGCAACAATGCTCTTCACGCGATTAATGGGAATGGCGAAGCCCAGACCAATGCTGCCCTGATTGGGAGTATAGATCACCGCATTGACGCCGATGACTTCTCCCAGCGCGTTGAGGAGCGGTCCGCCGCTGTTGCCGGAATTGATTGCTGCATCCGTCTGAATCATGCCACGATAGACCCGCCCTTCCTCAGCCTGCAGTTTTACCCCGGTGTTGCTCACCACTCCCACGGTGACAGTGGGCTTGTCGTTGATGTCGAAAAGACCGAACGGATTGCCCATCGCGATCACCCATTCGCCGACGATCACATCGTCGGAGTTCCCGAGCTTCATGGCGGGCAGATTTTTCACGTCAATCTTCAGGAGCGCAATATCGGAAATAAGATCCGTGCCGACCAGGGTGGCCTTGTGCTGCTGCCCGTTCGTGAGTGTGACGGTGATTTCTTTGGCGTTGCCCGCAACATGATCGTTGGTGAGAACATAACCATCGGAAGAAATAAGAAAGCCGGAACCGAGTCCCTGAACCCGTTGCGTGTACGTCTGGTCGCCGAAGAACTGGCGGAAGAACGGATCGTCGCCCCAGGGAGACCACTGGCGGTACTGACGGAGCTCGGTGACATTGATGCCCACGACCGCGGGACTGGCGAAAGAGACAGCGCGGGTAATGGCATTCCTGCGTCCGCCGGTGACCGTTTCAGCCACCGAATCCCGGAGAGCTGAGTCATCGCGTACCGCCTGTGCCCCGGTGAAGACCCCTTCCCCGCCCGGAGTCTGTCCGGCGGCAACCCCCGGTCCGGAGCCGGTGTGGCCGATACTGTATCCGATCAGACCCCCGCCGAGAAAAGGCACCAGAAGGATCAGCACGGTGATCAGGATATTACGTTTCATCGCGTCCTCGTCTTGTCTTCGTCCGGATGCAATTTCTGCGTGAGAAAGTCCCTCACCGGTTCAATATGCCGCAGGAGAATCACACTCATGAGTGCGACGATGAACCAGCGGATAGTCCCGCTGCCGGCTCCGCATCCCGGGAGGTCGAATGCCACGGAGGGAACAATCGCCCCCGCTATCATGAGGAGTACCGACGCCACCGCATTGGCAGGGTTGATGCTCCTCAGGAGAGCAAAGGCTCCAGCCCAGAGGATCAGCCATGCGGGAAGGATCAGCCAGCAGACAACCAGGGCGGCACCAGCCGCAGCGGCCAGTCCCCTCCCACCACGAAATCCGAGCCAGACCGGAAAGTTATGCCCGGCAACCGCACTCACACCGGCAAGTGCGGCGTACACCGCATTTCCCTCGGCAACCGCACCACCCAACAGCGCTGCACCCGCACCTTTCAGAAGATCTGCAATCAGCACACATACGCCGAGAGCCCATGAGCGTGTGACCTGAAAGCTGTTCAGAGCCCCGACGTTGCCGCTGCCGGCGTTTCTGATGTCAATTCGTGATTTCCAGCGTACAAAAAGGTAGGCAGTCGGAATGGAACCCACGACATAGCCCAGGACGACAGACAGCGCAATTCGGCCCACGCGACCTCATGAATCAGGGGTGCTTGAACATAATGTACGAAAAGGGGGCAGGAGAGTCAATCTGAGCACTTTCCTTGCTATTCCTGATGGAATAGAGTATATTTTTCGCGGCATGAGCACTGTAACCCTACAAACCCTGCTCGCCCGCTACAAGAAGGGGACGCTGACCGAAGCGGAACTCCTCCGCAGCCTGCCTGAACACATGTTCGAGTCGCTGGGCTTTGCGACTGTGGACCATCACAGGGAAATCCGCCAGGGCTTTCCAGAGGTCATCTTCTGTCAGGGCAAAACGCCCGATCAAGTCGCGCAGATCGCGCGGGCGATTGTCCGGCGCAAATGCATCCTCCTGGCAACCAGGGCGGATCGCAGTCACTACACGGCGGTGCACCGCATCATCCGGTCCGCACGGTACAACCCACAGGCACGGACGATTCTCGCGAATGCACATCTGGTGAAACAGCGCGGAGAGGGAACCATATTGATCGTCACCGCGGGGACTTCGGACATCCCGGTGGCGGAGGAAGCGCGCGTGACCGCCGAGGCGCTGGGCAACACAACCGACCGGTTGTTTGATGTCGGTGTCGCGGGTATTCATCGCATCCTGATGCAGAGCGAGAAACTGCGAGCTGCGCGCATTATCATCGTCGTGGCCGGCATGGAGGGGGCGCTGGCGAGCGTTGTGGGGGGAATGGTCTCAGTGCCGGTGATCGCGGTGCCTACTTCTGTGGGATACGGGGCCAGCTTCCACGGCCTTTCAGCGCTACTTGGCATGCTGAACTCATGCGCAGCAGGCGTCACCGTGGTGAATATCGACAACGGGTTCGGTGCGGGATATGCTGCAGCGCTGATGAACAGAGCCCGGGATTGAATGCAACTCTCCGGTTTTCTATATTTTAGCGTCACGTGCTACTGGCCGTTCCATCCACAACTTCGCCCGACACGCACATGAAAGCCGTCATAATGGCAGGTGGTTTCGGGACGAGGCTTCGTCCCCTGACCTGTAACATTCCCAAGCCGATGGTGCCTCTCATGAATAAACCCATGATGCATCATATCGTTTCCCTGCTGAAGCGCCACGGGCTTGGGGACATCATTGCCACGCTCTTCTACACTCCCGAGGTGATCACCAGCTATTTCGGCGACGGATCACAGTTCGGCGTGAAGATGCATTATGTGCGGGCCGAAGCGGATTACGGCACCGCCGGCAGCGTCCGGAATGCCACCAAAGGAATGCACGAACGGATTATCATCATCAGCGGCGATGTGCTCACGGATTTCGACCTCACAGCAGCGCTGCAGTATCACGAAGCGAAGAAAGCAAAAGCCACCATTGTCCTCACACATGCCGCCAACCCGCTCCAGTTCGGCGTCGTGATCACCGACGAGAACGGCAAGATTACGCGGTTCCTGGAAAAACCCTCCTGGGGCGAAGTGTTCAGTGACACGATCAATACCGGGATCTATATCCTCGAACCCGAAGTGCTGGAGATGATTCCGTACCGTGAGGATTTTGATTTCAGCAAAGATCTCTTCCCGCTTCTCCTCCGGCAGGATGCCGGTCTCTACGGATGCACCGCCGACGGCTACTGGCGTGACGTCGGCAACCTGAACGAGTACCAGGATGCGCACATCGACGCGTTGAACGGCGGCGTCCGGATTGACATCCCGGGAGAACTCGTCGGTAACGCCTGGATCGGAGAAGGATCGCATCCGGTTCCCGCGTCTGTGCAGCTGAGCGGCAGAGTGGTCATCGGACGGAACTGCACGATCGGAGAAGGAGTGAAGATCGCCAACAGCGTCATCGGCGACAATTGTGTGATCGGCCCGGGGACGATCATCAGCAACTCGGTGGTATGGAGTGACGTGGTGCTCGGCCACAGCAGCGAACTGTCGGCCGACGTTGTGGGTTCGAAGTGCTCGATCGGCGAGAAGACCGTCATCGCCGAGAATGTCTTCATCGGCGACGGCTGCTGGGTCGGCCGGGGTGCACGGCTCAGTGCCAACATCAAGTTGTGGCCGGAAAAAGTGGTTGAAGAAGGCGCGGTCCTGACCCGCAGCCTGGTATGGGAAGACAAGTGGCTGCGGGAGCTCTTCACCGATTCGCGTGTCACGGGATTGTCGAACATTGAGATGAACCCGGAGTTCGGCGCGAAGTTGGGCGCGGCGTACGGCGCGTTCATTGGTGCCGGCAAGACTGTGGTCACCTGCCGTGATGCGGACAACGTGTCGCGAATGATGAACCGCGCGCTCCTGTGCGGACTGGTCTCCGCCGGCGTGAACACCTTCGACCTGCGGGCGCTCTCGATTCCCCTGCTCCGGCATGAACTGAGCAGCGGCAAGGAAGCCGGCGGCATCCATGTGCGCCGCAATCCGTCCGACAAGAACCTCACAGATATCATTTTCTTCGATGCCAACGGCAAGGATTTGCCCACCAGCAGAACCAAGAACGTCGAACGCCTCTTTTTCGGTGAGGACTTTGCGCGCGCCCCGCGGGAGAAAGTGGGCTCCATTTCCTTCCCCGAACGTACGACCGAGGCGTACAAGGAGAAGTTCCTCTCGTCATTGGAGGTCGACGCGATCAACCGGAAGAAGTTCAAGCTGGTGATCGATTATTCCAATGGCGTTGCGTCGACGATTTTCCCGATCATCCTCAGCTCGTTCGACTGTCAGGTCGTTGCCCTGAACGCCCACCTGGATCCGAAAAGGCTCACACGCGACAAGTACGAGTTCGAATATTCCATGAAACAGCTGGCGCACATCGTGACATCACTGAAGTACGATCTCGGATGTCTTATCGACGGCGGCGGGGAGCGGCTGTTCCTGGTGAACGAAAACGGGGCGATGCTCGACAGCGACCGGCTGCTGACCGTGGTGACGGACATGTTTCTGCAGACGCACGCCAACGTCGAAGGTATCGCCGTGCCGATCACCTCTTCAGGGGAGATCGACATGATCGCGGCACGTTACGGCGTCAAGGTCGTGAAGACACGCAACAGCCACCTTGCCATGATGGAAGCGGCTTCCAACAAGAGCGTGCGGTTCATCGGCGGCACCAAGGGCGGATTCATCTTTTCGGATTTCTTCTTCGCCACCGACGCCATGTACAGCCTCGCCAAACTGCTGGAGATGATGGCGAAAGCCGATAAGCGTCTGGGCACCTTCGACGCGGAAATCCCGCGCCTCCACAATGCCCGGCGTGCGGTCAACTGTTCATGGGAACACAAGGGAAAAGTCATGCGCCACATCATGGCCGACACCGAAGGAAAACGGCGCGACCTGGTTGACGGCATCAAAGTCTATTTTGAGAACCGCACAGAAGGACTGTCCGTACTCCTTATCCCCGACAAAGAACGTCCTCTCTTCCACATCAGCGCGGAAGCGGAGGATCAGCAGGCGGCGGACCGGCTGGTCCACCATTACGAACAAAAGGTCATCGCCTGGCGTGATGAACCATAGGAAAGTGCCAGCACAATGAAAATCAGCGACATCCTTACCGAAGACCTCGTTATTGCCCGGCTGAAGGGGACTTCCAAGCAGGAAATTATCGACGCGATGGTGGATCTCGTCGCGGCTTCCCCAAAAGTCCTCGACAAGGCAAAGGTCCGCGCAGCAATCTTTGAACGGGAAGAAATCATGTCCACCGGCGTCGGAAACGGATTCGCCATCCCGCACGGCAAGACAGACGCTGTCACAGACATCGTTGCGGGGTTCGCGGTGACCGAACGGGACATTGACTACGATTCGCTGGACGAGAAACCCGTCCGGCTCGTCTTCCTGCTCGTCGGGAAAGATAATCTTGTCGGACCGCACATCAAATTGTTGAGCAGAATTTCTCGCCTGATGAACAAGGAGGAATTCCGCACGAAGCTCCTCGCCTCGAGCACTGCCCAGGAGATCCTTGACCTTTTCCGGCGCGAAGAAGCGACCTATTTTGAACTCTGAGGCACGCATGCCCGCGCGCTCATCAGCGAAAGAACAGGTCGAACCCGAATACCGCCTCCTCATCGCCCCGCACGTCGCCGAGCGCACGCTCCGCAACGTGACACGCGTGATCCTCGAAACCACAAAGACCTTCGCCACGTTCTCGTACGAACTCTCTGTGGGGGAAGAAATCGACGACGGCTCCATTTCCCTCTCGGTCCTGGGCTTCAAAACCCCGCACCTCACGATGCCCGCACCCGGCCCCGCCCGCTTCCGGAAGGAGTACGAAGGTCTGCACGGCATGTACACCCTGGTCATTACAGGAATCGACGGTCGGCAAAACAGTTTCTCCCTCCGGATCTCTCCCAAGAAAGTCGAACTACTCACATCACCGCGGAAATCGTTTGTCCAGATCGTCACCGATGCCTCACACTGGACGTCTCCCACTACTTGAGTGACATTTCATGATTCCCATCCTCTTCCAGATCGGCCCTCTGCGCGTCTACAGCTACGGATTGATGCTCGGGATCGCATTCCTCCTCGGGAGCTACATCCTCTCGCGGCATTTCAAGCGTCACAAGATCGACCCCGCTGCGGCCAACACGATTACCATCCTCGCGGTCATCTTCGGCATCGGGGGGGCAAAAATCCTGTACCTCATCGAGGATTGGAGCCATTTCGTGCGCGACCCCTGGGGAATGACCTTCTCCGCCGGAGGATTGACCTGGTATGGCGGCTTCCTCCTGGCGTTGCTTGTGGTGTCGCTCTATGTCCGCTCGAAACGAATACCCTTCCTGAAGGTCTGGGATGGTCTCGGCATTGCCCTCATCCTCGCGTACGGCGTTGGACGCATCGGATGTCATCTGTCAGGGGACGGCGATTACGGCGGGCCGACACACCTACCGTGGGGAACCATCTATGTCCAGGGAACGGCAAAACCCGCTGTGATGCTGCAGGACTATTTTCTGCGTCATCCGGAAGAACGGGTCACCTGGCAGTATGATTCGCTTCGCGTCCTCATCGCCGGCAAAGACCGGATGGGCAACTACTACTCCCGTTTCGACGAGATCACACCGCTTCATCCGACGCCGATCTACGAGCTCCTCCTGGGGTGCGCGGGATTTGTCCTTCTCCTCTGGCTACGGGAACGGTTCACCGTTGACGGTATGCTCTTCATGGCGTACCTCATGCTCGCAAGCACGTTCCGGTTTCTTGTGGAGTTCCTCCGTTTGAATCCCCGCCTCTGGAACGGGCTCTCCGAGGCGCAACTCTTCAGCATCGTACTCTTCTTCATCGGGCTGGCCGGCCTGCTCATCCTTCGCCGCCGAACACCTCCACTCACCTCAGGAACGGGGTAGGCCCCGCGGCACGCCATGGCACAGATGCTGACCGGGCGAAAGCCCATCATCGAGGCCCTCCGATCGGGAAAGCCGATCGAACGTATCAGCATGTTGCAGGGGATCCGGGGTGACGTGATCGATGAGATCCGGCGCCTGGCCGACCAGCATGGTGTCCCCCTGACGGAAATCGACAAACAGTCGTTCCGGCAGCTGGCTGTCGATGCGACAACCCAGGGAGTCATTGCATTCGTGCCTGCACGTCCCGCCGCCAACCTGGAGTATGTGCTTGCGTCACTCGCCGAGCAACAGCAGATCGGGTTTGTGCTCATCCTCGACCAGATCGAAGATCCGCAGAACCTGGGAGCGCTCATCCGCACGGCAGAGTGTGCGGGCGTCCATTGCGTGATCATCCCGAAGCACCATGCTGCCGGCATCACCACAGCAGTCGTCAAGGCCTCCGCCGGGGCGACCGAGCACATACCCGTGACAGAAGTGACCAATATCGTGTCGACCGTCGAACGATTGAAGGAAGCCGGATTTTGGATTGTCGGTCTTGCGGGCGAGGGAGAGAAGACATTCAACGAGCCGGACTACACTGTGCCGATCGTGCTGGTGGTGGGTGGCGAAGGGCGTGGCATCAGACGCCTGGTGAAGGAGCACTGTGACCACCTCGTGCGGATCCCGCTCTTCGGAAAGATCGAATCGCTGAATGCTTCCGTCGCCGGCGCTCTGTGCATGTACGAAGTCGTCCGTCAGAGGACCAGAGCGATTCTCAGGGCCTGAATGCCGTGACGTGAACCCCGCACACCGTCCTTACCCGCGCTCCAATCCGTATTTCTTCATCTTGCTGTAGAGATGGCTCCGCTGTATCTTGAGAAGTTCAGCGGTCCTGCTGACATTCCAGCCCGACGCCTCAAGCTGTTTCCTGATGAAGACCGCCTCGGCCCGGTCTTTGAACTCCTGAAATGTCATCCCCTCCATATCGAGGCCGGCAACCTCACCCCTGGGTGTGGACGGCGGGGCCGGGAGATCGGTTTCCGCAATGACAGCATCGGGGGTCATGATCACCATTCGTTCGATCGTATTGCGCAATTCCCGGACGTTGCCGCTCCATTCCATGGCCTGCAGACGGTGGAGTACTTCTTCCGCGATGGTCTTCGCGGCGATGCCATTCTGGGCACAGACTTCATCAACGAACTCCCGCGCCAGGAGCGGAATATCTTCTCTCCTTTCACGCAAACTGGGCACCCGGATCGGTATCACGTTCAATCGATGGTACAGGTCTTCGCGAAACGTGCCGTTGCGTGCTGCGTCGGCGATGTTCTTATTCGTCGCGGCAATCACGCGGACGTCCACGGTGATCTGCCGTGAACCACCAACCCTTTCGATCCTCCCTTCTTCGAGTGCCCGCAGAACTTTCGCCTGCGCGTTCAAGCTCATGTCACCGATCTCATCGAGGAACACTGTCCCGTGGTCGGCCAGCTCGAACTTTCCCACCCGCTGGTTCGTCGCGCCGGTGAAGGAACCCTTTTCGTGCCCGAACAGCTCCGACTCGATGAGCTCGTTGGGGATCGCCGCACAGTTCACTTCAATGAGCGGCTGCGCGGATCGTTTGCTGAATCGATGGATCGCCTGGGCGACGAGCTCTTTTCCTGTGCCGTTTTCGCCCGTGATCAACACCCGGGCTTCCGTCGGGGCCACCCGTTTGATGAGCGCAAGCAGGTCTTTCATCACCTGGGTCTCGCCGATAATGCGGGACTTCCGGTCCACCTGCTCGCGCAGATGTTTGTACTCGGTGGCGTTCCGCACGACGATGATCAAGCGTTCGCGATCAATGGGTTTGGGAAGAAAGTCATAGGCACCGAGGCGCGTCGCCTCAACAGCGGTCTCGATGGTACCATGCCCCGAAATCATCACGACAGGGAGTGCGGGGGAGGATTCACGGATCACCTGCAGGACGCGCATGCCATCGATCCCGGGCATCTTGATATCCAGCAGCACCAGATCGACACCTCCCGCCTGCACCCGGGTGATTGCCGATGGACCGTCTTCCGCGAACACGACGGCAAACCTCTCGTATTCCAAGATCATCCTGATGGAGTCGCGGATCGCCTTTTCGTCGTCGACAACGAGCACTGTTTTCATGGATCCTCGCCCGCTACGGGCTCCTCCGATGCGACATCATTACGGTTCCCTCTCCGGCCGCGCCGGGGCGGAGAGGGGGACATGCATTTCACTCGACGGAAGCACCTCCCGATCCTCACGCAACCGTGCGGCAAAGCGCCTTCCCCGGTCGTTTGCCGCAAGGTCTCGGGAGTCATAAGCTCCGCCTACGACAATAGCGTCTTCCCCCCACTCAATGAAGTCTCCGAAACGCTCCGCCGGAGCGGAGCCACCAAATACATAGGCAAGAAACGCCGAGCCGAAGAAATGCTGCAGTTTGTCCCGGTCGCCGTTTCCCCCGGGAGGGGAATCGGGAAACAAGTGAGCCGGTAATGCGCCGACGCGTTCCGCAAATTCCCCGGGGAATTCTCCGGTCAGGGGGAACCAGACCACCGGACCCAGCAGGGGCACCCGCAACCCCACGGTGCGGTGGTCGACCGTGGCCAGAAAGATGACGAGCAACGATACGGCCCGGTTGTTCCAGCACATCTGCTCGGCCCACCGGAATGCCACGTCGACGGCATACTGATCGCCCCAGCGTTCCCTGAGCAGGCGGAATTCTTCGCGGCGGAGCGACTCCTTGAGTTCCTGTACGGCAGTGCACACCACCGGGATCAGGATCGGAAGGATCGCCTCCTGGAGGGGGTGTATCTCGTCCAGTGCCGGCAACGGCGGAGGCGCACACGAATCCCTCCCTCCCTGCCCGCTGCTCTTGACCGTGCCCCATACGACCAGTGCAGCGACAATCCCCATCCCGATGCGATTCATCGACGGCGGAAAAACTCCACAGTCTTGCGCAGACCGTCCGCCAGCGAGACGGCCGGGTGCCACCCCAACTCGTCTGCAATCCGGCGGCAGTCTAGAACGCTTCTCGTCTGTTCTCCTTGCTTCCCGGGCCCATGCGTTTCCAGACATGCGCTCCCTGTCGCAGCTTTGAGCGCACGGAATATCGCGTTGACGTCCGTCTCTATGCCCGTGCCCACGTTGTAGATATGACATCCCTTCGTCCGCAGGGCAAGGAGATTGGCGTTCACCACGTCACCGACGAACACATAGTCCCGCGTCTGAGCACCGTCCCCGTTGATCACCGGCATCCCCGCCTGGAGCATCTTCGTGGTGAAGATTGCCACCACTCCCGCTTCCCCTTCGGGGTTTTGTCTCGGACCATAGACATTCGCATACCGGAGCGCGATCGGTTCAAACCCGTGGACGGAGGCATAATAGAACAGATACTGCTCGGTTGTCAGTTTCGCCACGCCGTATGGAGAAATCGGACGTGTGGGATGTGTTTCCGGCGCAGGAAATACCTCCTGCTCACCGTACACCGCGCCCCCGCTCGAAGCGAAGATCACCCGGCGGATTCCCGAACGGAGACTCTGCTCCATCAGCGTGAGCATGCCAAGGATGTTGACCGATGCGTCGTAGACCGGGTCCGCGACCGAACGACGAATATCCATCTGTGCGGCATGGTGATTGACGACGTCGAATTTCCCGGCGGTCATCACCTTGCCGAGGGCTTCCGCATCACGGAGGTCCACGTTGCAGAACTCCGCGGAGGGATTGACATTACCCTGTCTTCCCGTGGAGAGGTTATCAACCACTGTCACACGGTGACCATCGGCGAGATAGGCGTCAACAATATGAGAACCGATGAAGCCGGCTCCTCCGGTGACCAGTATGTTCATGGCGTAGTGTTCCTTTCGATATACGAACCGATGGCATAGATGAGCGCCCGGTACCCAATGTCGCGCCGGTAGTGCATCCCGTCGAAATGGACTTGTGCGACGGCCGCATAGGCATCGCGAATGGTGTCTGCAATAATCCCGGATGCCCGCACGGCTGTGATCCCGAGGACCCGGCCTCCGGCAGAAACCAGCGTTGTTCCTTCCATGCGGGTCCCCGCGTGGAAGGCGATGATGCCCTGACGGCGGTCCAGGCGTTCGAGTCCGGTGATGGCCTTCCCCGCTTCATACGCATCGGGATATCCTCCGGAGGCAAGAACAACGCAGACCGCCGTACCCGGTGTCTGCGGCGTCCAGCTCAGGTTCCGGTACGCCCCGACCCCTCCTCGAGCCGCCGCAAGAAGCAGTTGGGCCAGATCACCCCCGAACAGCGGAAGAACGACCTGGGTTTCAGGATCGCCGAATCTGGAATTGTATTCGATGACCCTGGGCCCGTCGGGCGCGATCATCAGGCCCACATACAGACATCCGGCATACGGTCTCCCCTCAGCAGCCATCCCTGCAAGTGTCGGACGCACAATGGTCTCCTCCACCTGCCGCAGCAGGGCAGCAGTCACGATGGGCGCCGGGGCGTATGCCCCCATGCCGCCCGTATTCTTGCCTTCATCGTTGTCGAGAGCACGCTTGTGATCCTGCGCCGGAGCAAGAATCACGTAGTCCGCACCGTCGGTGATCGCAAACACTGATGCCTCCTCACCCCGGAGGAATTCTTCCACGACAACGCGCGAACCAGCCCGACCGAACCTGGCTCCGCGGAGCATCCCGAGCACCTCCCGCGTGGCCTCGTCCCGGTCATGACAGATGAGCACGCCTTTTCCTGCTGCCAGACCGTCGGCCTTGACGACCACGGGCAACGGGATCCGCTGCAAATACTCCGAAGCCCCGGACTCCTCTCCCTGTTCAAACGTTCTGCTTGCGGCAGTCGGGATGCGATGACGGGACATGAATTCTTTGGCGAACACCTTGCTCCACTCGAGTTCGGCGGCCCGGCGCGTCGGTCCGAACACGGGGATACTCTGTGCACGGAAGAGATCGACAATTCCCTCGGCAAGAGGTTGTTCCGGACCGACCACGGTCAGGTCAATATGCTCTTGCCGGGCATACGCCACAAGAGCCTGAAGATCGGTGGAGGCAATGGGCACCAATTCGGCTACACGCGCCATCCCGGGATTTCCCGGGGCGCAGATGAGTCTGGTGACGCCGTCGCATCGCGCGAGAGCCCATGCCAGCGCGTGTTCTCTGCCGCCGGATCCTATAACAAGTACATTCATGTTATGATTCCACAAGAAGAGATTCGAAAATTCTCACAACCGACCTCGTCAGGAGAACGCGATTGTAACGGTCAATCACCTCCTGGTCGGGCCCGCGCAATTCATGTCGTTCCCAGAGGTTGAAGAACCTCATGATCGCCGCTTTGATCGCCGGCACATCGTCCGGTGCGGTGACCGTACCCCCCGCCTCGAGGACTGCACTCTTGATGAATCCGTCCGGGGCACATGCCAGGATAGGCTTTCCCGCTCCAATGTACTCGTAGGTCTTCCCCGGCGAACCGACATCATCACCGACAATCATCCAGAGGACATCGGAGGCAAGAAGCTCACGGATGCACTGCACATGCGGCAGATAGCCTGTTTCCGTCACCGTAGCTTGCAGCCCGAGACGCGACACCAGCTTCCGGTTTTCATCGCGGAAGTTGCCGACGAAGTGTGCATTGATGCGCCCACGCAACCGCGGCTGCTCCTTCAGCAGTTCGGCCAGCGCACCGAGAAAGTAATCCGGCTTGCGGTCTTCCCAGAACACCCCGGCGTACGTGATACGCATGGCCGTTCGCTTTGGAATATTGAGCGGCAGGCTGCGTGCCTTCTCAAAGTCGGCAGGGTCAAATCCCTGCGGAATGATATCCACATCGTGATACCCCAGAAACCGGTGCCTTTTGAGAATGAGCTCCTTGACCTTCCTGTTCGTGGTCACAATATGGCTGCTTGCTTTCAGGGCATGGCGCTCGAGACGGATGTTCACGAGCTTGTGCAGCGGTGTCGGGTAGAACTTGAACGGATATTCCACCCAGGGATCGCGATAGTCGAAGACGAGGGGGATGTGCAGTTCCTTCTTCAGGGCACGGCCGATGAGAAAATCCGTAAAAGGGGGCGCGGTGGCAAAAATCATATCAAAGGGGGTCTCGCGCGCGATCTCCAGTGCCCGGGTCACCGCCTTGCGTTTCCACCCGATCTTGTTGTCCGGGAAAAACACCGTATCGCTGAGGTGGCTGAGCAGCTTCCGGCTCCATTCGGAAGGAAACTCGACGACCTGCTTCCCGGTGATAAGCTTCCCGGGTCCCGCGGCGGCTGTACGCACAATGCGTGTATCGCGCCCCTCCAGATCTTCCAGCAGGGTATCATCCTCGGCGAGATACCCGCGCGGCTCCACGGTCAACACCGTCGGATGCCACCCGTATTCCGAGAAATACTTGACAAATTTCAATGTCCGCTGGACACCGCTCAAGCCCATGGGTGGGAAGTAGTATGCGATGACCAGGACCCGCCGTGGTGTTTCTGTTCGTGGAGGCATAATCACATGATGAGGAGCTCTTTGGGGGCTCCGGTGAGCACCGTACATCCCGACGACGTCAGTACGACATCATCTTCAATGCGCACGCCGAAGCGTTCCGGGAGATAGATCCCGGGTTCAATAGTTATCACACTTCCCACCCGCAGCTGCTCGTTGCTGAGGTGTGACACCCGGGGCCGTTCATGGATCCTCAGCCCGAGGCCGTGTCCGAGCGAATGGGTGAAGAACCGTCCGAAACCATCCGCTGCAATGGGTGCGCGCGCCGCGGCATCAAGATCCGATGCGATCATGCCCGCCCGCGCAACATCGATCGCTTCACGCTGGGCTGCGAGCACGCTGGCGTAGACATCACGCTGCGCGCGTCCGATCCGGCCTATACCCACCGTCCGCGTCAGGTCGGAGCAATATCCGTCCACGGTGCAGCCGAAATCCAGGGTGATGAATTCCCCCGATCTGACGGTTTTCTCTGACGCCCGGCCATGTGGCAGGGCGCCGCGGTTTCCGCTGGCGATGATGGGTTCGAACGCATCTCCACCTGCCCCATGACAACGATGGCGGTAGGTGATTTCCGCGGCGATCTCAAGCTCCCTCACACCAGGCCGGAGAAACGAAAGGATCTCCAGGAACACTTTGTCCGTGATCGCCACCGCGCGCCTGATGCTCGAGAGTTCATCGGGATCCTTGACGATTGCGATTTCTTCGACGAAGCCGCGCACAGGCACCAGCTCCACAGAACCTACGCTGTCCCGGAAAGGCTTATACTGGGCATAGGTGACGTCTTCCGACTCAAAAGCCACACGCCGGCACCCTCTCAGGAGTTTCCGTGCGACAATCGTTTTCCAGAGATCATGGGATGCAATGATCCGCCGGAACCCCCGGACTTCCTGTGCGCTCTGCGCACGGTACCGGGAATCTGTGAGAAACCATGCCTCCGATGCCGTGACAACCGCAACCCCGTGCGAGCCGGTGAATCTGGTCAGGTAGCGGACATTGGGAAGGTGAGAAACCACCAGTGCGGCGATGTGGTGTTCACGCATGCGCGCCCGCAATCGGACGAGACGGTCAGCGCGGAGTGACCGGAACCGGCCGTCAGCGAAGGTGGTAATTCGGAGCCTCTTTGGTAATCGTGATATCGTGAGGATGGCTCTCGCGGAGACCCGCCTCGGTCATACGGACAAACCGTCCTTTAGACTGGAGTTCCCGGACGGTGCGAGCGCCGCTATATCCCATCGCCGAGCGCAACCCGCCGATCATCTGATAGATTGTCTCGCCCAGTGAACCTTTGAACGGCACGCGCCCCTCGATCCCTTCAGGCACGAGCTTCTGGATGTCGTCTTCCGCATCCTGAAAATATCTGTCCTTGCTCCCCGCTCTCATCGCCTCGATGGATCCCATCCCGCGATAGACCTTGTAGCTCCTTCCTTCGTAGAGCATCTTTTCCCCGGGGCTTTCCTCCACGCCGGCGAAGAGGCCGCCGATCATCACTGAATCCGCACCGGCGGCAATGGCCTTTGCAATATCCCCTGTCTGCTTGATGCCTCCGTCGGCAATCACCGGAATCCCGGCCTTGTGTGCGACAGCGGCGCACTCCATGATCGCGGTCACCTGCGGTACGCCGACTCCGGCAACAACACGGGTCGTACAGATGGATCCCGGGCCGATCCCCACTTTCACGGCGTCCACGCCGGCCCGGACCAGGGCCCGCGTGCCTTCGCGCGTCCCCACGTTCCCGGCGACAAGATTGAGCGACGGAAATTCCTTGCGCAGCTTTCGCGCCGTATCGACCACACCCTGCGAGTGCCCATGGGCGGTATCCACAATGACCAGGTCCACCCCCGCTTTCACCAGCGCCGCCACACGCTCCCCGGTTTCACCGGTGACGCCCACCGCAGCTCCAACGCGCAGCCGTCCATGCCGGTCTTTGCATGCATTGGGATGGCGGATTTTTTTCATGATATCTTTATAGGTAATGAGGCCCCGCAGCACGCCCTGCTTGTCCACCACCGGCAGCTTTTCGATCTTGTATTTCATCAACAGCTGCTTCGCTTCTTCCAGATTCGTGCCCACCGGAGCGGTAATGAGGTGTTCCCGGGTCATGATTTCGGCCACCGGCTGCTCTTCATCCGGCTCGAAGCGCAGGTCCCGGTTGGTGATGATGCCGATCAGACGTTGCTGGTCATCGACCACAGGAATACCGGAAATCCTGTATTTGGTCATCAGCTGGATGACGTCGCCCACTTTCTGTGTCGCATTGACGGTGACCGGGTCGAGGATCATGCCGCTCTCCGACCGTTTCACCAGGTCGACCTCTTCCGCCTGGGCGGCAATCGTCATATTCTTGTGCAGTATGCCGATGCCTCCCTCCCTTGCCATGGCGATTGCCATCGCGGATTCCGTCACAGTGTCCATCGCCGCGCTCAGCAAGGGAATGTGCATCGTGATATGACGGGTCAGTCGTGTGCGCACGTCGACATCGCGCGGCAACACGGTGGAATGATTGGGGACAAGAAGGACATCGTCGTAGGTGAGTGCTTCGCCCATGATCTTTGCTGGTTTCACGTCAGGTGGCCCCGATAGCCGGTGGTTGTCTCAGTGAGTGGTCATGATGTGTACGCCGGAAAGCCGGTTATGTCTTCGCCTACAATCAGCGTGTGCATCTCATGCGTCCCTTCGTACGTCAGCACCGATTCGAGGTTTGACGCGTGACGCATCACGGGATACTCATCCAGAATCCCGTTTGCCCCCAGGATGCTGCGCGCACTCCGCGCAATCGCGAGAGCCTGATGCACATTGTTGCGTTTGGCAAGAGAGATCTGCTGGTAGCGGACTCTTCCGCCATCCTTCAGGCGCCCGAGCTGCACGCAGAGCAACTGCGCTTTCGTGATTTCGGTAACCATCTCCACCAGTTTTGCCTGTGTGAGCTGGAATGATGCAATCGGTCTGTCGAATTGAACGCGTGTACGCGCGTAGGTGCCGGCTGAGTCGTAACAGGCCATTGCTGCGCCGAGGACGCCCCAGGCGATGCCGTAGCGCGCCTGATTCAAGCACGACAGGGGAGCGCGCAGGCCATCCGCAAGCGGGAGAATGCTCGAGGGGGGCAGGACAACATCCTGGAACACCAATTCCGAGGTCACGGACGCCCGCAGGGAGTGCTTCCCCTTCATCTCGGGAGCGGAGAATCCCGGTGTCCCCTTCTCCACGAGAAAACCCCTGATCGTTCCGTCAAGTTTCGCCCAGACCACGGCAATATCGGCAATCGTGCCGTTGGTGATCCACATCTTGGCACCATTGAGCACATAGCCGTCCCCGTGGCGCTCAGCCATGGTCAGGAGTCCGGCAGGATTCGACCCGAAGTCAGGTTCCGTGAGCCCGAAGCATCCCACTGCTTCACCCGTTGCCAGGCGCGGCAACCAGTAGTTCTTCTGCTCGTCGGACCCGTAGGCATAGATCGGGTACATCACCAGGGCACTCTGGACGGAAACAAAACTTCTGAGCGCACTGTCTCCCCGCTCCAGTTCCTGCATTGCCAGACCGTACGCCACGTTGTTCATCCCGGCACAACCATACTCCGCAGGCAACGTCGCACCGAAGAGGCCCAGGTCCGCCATGCGCGGGATCAACGCAGCGGGGAATTCACCGTTGCGGTAGTATTCTTCAATGATGGGAATGACGTGGTCATCCACGAAGGCACGCACGGTGGAACGCACAAGGATTTCTTCTTCGCTGAAGAGTTCATCAACGCCGAAGTAGTCAAGCCCGAGGAATTTGGACATGCGCGGCACCGTGCAGGTGAAGATAAATAAGATAGCGAAATGGAGAGCTTAAAAGCAAGATACGTGCGGAGCAGGTGATGATACGAGGAGTGCGACGGCAGACCGGTTAGTCCGGCACCGGGAGACCGTAGCGCTTGATCTTCAGGTAGAGTGTCTTCTTGCTGATACCGAGCACCTCCGCGGTGCGGGCTCGATTGAAGTTGTGTTCCTTCAACACACGTGCAATGTGCAGCCGTTCCAGATCTTCAAGGGTTGTTCCACCTTCAGGGGTTGGCGGCAACTCTGCAACGGGCACCGGAGCGGCGGAACGGTGCACGGAGAGTTGCAGATCACCTTCACCGATCACTTCGCCCGCCGAGAGCAGGATGGCCCCTTCAATCACATGTTCCAATTCCCGCACGTTGCCGGGCCAGTGGTAGCTCTGGAGCAAACGGGCCGCATCAGCGGAAAGGGTCTTCACATTCTTCGATTTCGCCTTCTGCCGGAGAAAATATTCCGAAAGCAACGGAATGTCGTCCGCCCGTTCCAGCAGCGTCGGCACGACCAGGGTGATGACATTGAGGCGGTACAGCAGGTCCTCCCGGAACCGCCCGGCGCTCACCTCGTCAAGCAAATTCTTGTTCGTTGCACTGACAACACGGACGTCCACCTGCAGCAGGTTCGTTCCCCCCACGCGACGGAATTCTCCCGTTTCCAGAAACCGCAGCAGCTTCGGCTGAATTGCCGGACTGATGTCTCCCACTTCATCCAGGAAGAGCGTCCCGCCATTGGCGACTTCCACAAGACCCTGTTTTGCTGCAAACGCATTGGTGAAGGCCCCCTTCTCATGACCAAAGAGTTCGCTCTCGAGGAGCGCGTCAGGAATGGAGGCACAGTTCACTGCGACAAACGGGCGGTTGTTGCGCGGGCTGCGTCGATGAATCAGGCTGGCGATCAGTTCTTTGCCGGTTCCGCTCGCACCCTGAATAAGGATAAATGACTCGCTCTCCGCAAACCGTGTGGCGTTATCGACGAGGCGGACAAATGCCGGGCTCTGTCCGATGAGTTCGTTGCTCCCCGCTTTCCGGGTGAGCTCGCTTTTCATCAACTTGTTGTCGATAAAGAGCTGCCGCCGCTCTATTGCCCGGTGAACGGTATTGAAGATCTCCTCGATGTCGTACGGCTTGGCGAGAAAATCATATGCCCCGAGTTTGATCGTTTCAATCGCCGTCTTGATGTCGGCGTAGTTGGTAAGAATGATGACCTGCGTTGTGGGAGAGTATTCCTGGACAAACTTGAGGACATCGATGCCGGTGACGCGCGGCATGCGGATATCGAGGAGTATAACGTCGTACACTTTGGCCTGAATGCGGTTGATGGCCTCGCCCCCGTCAGCGGCAACATCCACCGCAAACTCATCGGCCTCTCCGAGTTCCGCTTCCAGCAACTGACGGAGCGGCTCTTCGTCGTCAACAACAAGCAGGTTGTACTTCTTCGCCATGACAGGACCGTGCGTCCGGCCCGCACCGCGGCCGGTGCCGGCGCCTATTCACTGAGCACGCGCTCAATCGTGGTGAGCAGATCCACCAAGTCGTACGGCTTGCTGACAAAATCATCCGCGCCCAGCTTTTTGGACTCGATGGCGTTTTTCAGATCCGCAAATCCCGTGAGCATCACGACCTTGGTCTTCTCGTGCTGCTCCTTGATGTGCTTGAGGACTTCAAAACCGTTCATCCGGGGCATTTTGATGTCCAGCAGCACGAGATCAAAGGAGTTCTTGCCCATTTCCTGAATGGCATCGTCTCCATCCGGGGCCGTGCGCACATCGTATCCCTCGTTGATCAGCTCGTTGCTGAGCACGGTGCGCAGAGAATCTTCGTCGTCAACGACTAGCACCGATCGTTTCTTGGCCATCAGAGCGCTCTCCGGCGTTTTGGTGAGTTCCGGCCCATGCTGCCCCACGACGCCACCGTACAAGGACCGGCAATGCGGAAAAGTATACCCAAAGTTGTGAACAAAATCAACAATTTGCAACTCTCCCCGCATTGTGCTATTATTACCCCACAATGGACCCCTCCGAACCAATCAACCTGCTCTTTGTAGATGACGATGTGGCCTATATGGCCATTGCCCGCCATCTCCTCACGAAATACCAGGGATCCCGCTTCCAGGTGACCTGGAAACAGGACGCAAATTCCTCGCTGGCGTTTCTGGCCGAATCACCTGACATCGACCTCATTGTGATTGACTATTTTCTTCCGGATATGAACGGACTGCAATTGGTTCAGCACATCCGCGAGCGCAACCACGAAATACCCATCGTTTTTCTTACCTCCAACCGGGATTTCCGCCTGGCGATTGAAGTCATGAAGTACGGCGTGGAGGACTATCTGATCAAGGATGAGGCGGTGGATTCGGTCCTTCCCAGAACCATTCTGAACATTATCGAGCGCGTTCACCTCAAGAGGCAAATTGCCCTGGAACGGAAGGCCGATTTGATAGCCCGTAAACGGACGGACGCCATAAAGGAACTCGTTGTCACGGTATGCCATGAGTTCAATAACCCCCTTGCTGCAATCAAGATCAGCACCGATATTCTCCTCCGCCAGTCGCTTGATGAGGAAGAAACCCGGCTGGTGCATGCCATCGACGAAAATATCAACCTGGTGGAGAAGGAAATCTCCCGGCTCCGCGATATGAATTTTGAGCGCCCCGAATTCCTGGAAAGCCCGGGGCGGTCTTGATTCTCAACCGGTTCTTTCCTATATTAATAATTCCTGAAGTGAAATTGACCGGCAAGTGCCGGATTTGCTATAGACTGATGTATCACTGAAGCCAGTGAAACGGACACCCTATACCGACCGAAAGCTTTTTGCGAAAAACACACAACCTCACAATCCCGCCCCACGGCGGGATTCTTATTTTCTGTGAGGGGGCCATGAGCATGCAGGTTCGGGACATACAGCGTGTGCTGGAGGAATGGGCACCGCGGACAGCGGCGTGGGAGCACGACAATGTCGGCATACAGTGCGGTGATCCGCATATGAAGGTTCGGGGAGTACTGATCTGCCTTGACATCACGGAGGACGTTGTCCGCGACGCCCTCCGTCGCCAGGCGAACCTGATTGTCAGCCATCATCCCCTCCTCTATCATCCCCTGTCCTCGGTCACCTCAACCACGCGCGCCGGCCGCACAGTGACCATACTTGTACGGAAAGAGATTGCGGCCCTCGCAGCACACACCAACCTTGATGCCGCACCGGAAGGCACAAGTGCAGCCCTTGCCGGCGTCCTGGGTGTGCGGGACCCGGAGCCCCTCGATCATTCGTTGGGACTGCAGGTGAAATTGGTGACGTTCACACCCACGGCCGACGTGGATCGGGTCGCCCGGGCCATGGCGGAAGCCGGCGCGGGTATCATCGGCAACTACTCGTTGTGTTCGTTCCGTACGGAAGGCATTGGAACATTTCAGGGAAATGCGGCGTCACAGCCGGCCGCCGGCCGGCGGGGGAAGTACGAACGCATCCCGGAAGTGCGGTTGGAAATGATCGTCGACCGCGACCGCCTCCCCGGCGTCCTTGCAGCCATGCGGGACGCGCATCCCTATGAAGAAGTGGCATACGATATCTATCCGGTTGAGAATGCACACCCCCGGTTCGGGATGGGGGCAATCGGCAGTTTACCCCGCCCCTCGACGCTCGGGGCGTTTCTCCGCCGGGTCCGGCGCACGTTGAGCACGGGCGCACTCCGGTATACGGGGGACGTGCGGCGGCGGGTTGTCCGCGTCGCCGTGTGCGGCGGGGCCGGCAGCCGTCTCATCGAACACGCGATCGCGCAGCATGCAGACGTGTTCGTCACAAGCGATGTTTCGTTTCACCGTTTTCAGGATGCCGCAGGACGCGTCGCGCTGATTGACGCCGGGCATCACGAAACCGAATACCCGGTACTCGCGACGCTTGCCGGGAAGATCCGGGAGGCATGCCGGGCACGGGCGGAACGCATTCCCGTCGCCGTCAGTGCAGTACGTACCAATCCTGTTGCTTATGCGTAGTAATGTCAGAGGAGCCATCGTTGAAAACAAAGTTGCAGCAGCTGTACGCCCTGCAACTCGTCGATTCACATCTCGACGAGCTGCAGGAGCTTAAGGGAGACCTGCCGGGCGAGGTGCAATCGCTCGAAGAACAACTTGCAGGACTCGGCGACGAGCGGAAAAATCATGAATCAAGCATGAAGCAGTCGTTCTCGCAGCGTGACGACGCCGACGCACATATCATCTCACTGAAGGAACGGCTGGAAAAATACAAGAAACAGCAGTTCGCCGTGCGCACAAACAGGGAATATGACGCCCTGACGCGAGAGATGGATACGGCGACCGAGACGATCACGAAGCTCGAGAAGGATATGGAGCAATTGGAAGCGGCGGCCACGATTGCACGGACGCAAATGGAGGAAGCCGACGTAAAAATTGCCGAGCTTGAAAAAATCCTGACGGAAAAACGGGCCGCCCTTGCCGAGGTATCCAAGGCGACCGAAGACGAGGAGCTGCGTTTCACGCACGAGCGCGACAAGCTTGTCGCACGCATCACCAAGCCTGATCTCGCGGCGTACGAGCGGATCCGGAAGGCGAAGCGCGGCACAGCCGTCGTTCCCGTCAAACGCGAGGCGTGCGGCGGATGCCACAACCGCGTGCCGCCACAGAAACTTCTCGAGCTCCGGAAGAACGACCGGATATACACGTGTGAGCGGTGCGGACGTATCATTGTGTCCGACGAAATCGTGCAGTCCAGCGTCCGCATGGCATGACGCTCTATGCAGCTACAGACGGGGCATCCCGCGGCAATCCTGGTGAAAGCGGCGTGGGGGTGATTGTGCGTGATGAGGCAGGACGGGAAGTGCTTTCGATCTCCCGGTACCTCGGGACAGCGACGAACAATATCGCCGAATACACGGCCCTGATCCTTCTGCTGCAGGAGATGCAAAAAATCCCCTGCTCCCGGCTCGTGGTACAGTCCGACAGCGAGCTTCTGGTGCGCCAGGTAAACGGGAAGTATAAGGTGAAGAATCCCGGCCTGAAACGGAAATTCGACGAGGTGCAACGGCTCCGTGCGGTGTTGCCGTGCACACTCGAAGTACGTTATGTCCCCCGGGCAGAAAATGCCGAGGCCGACTGGTTGGCCAACCGGGGGATCGACGAACGCAAGATTTTTCTATAACTCACATAAACCAATCACACAGCAGGTCGGGCAACCGCGCCACGCTACATGCGGGGTGAGGAAAGTCCGAACTCCATAGAGCAGGGTGCCCCGTGAACAACAGGGGTCCCGACCGCGCAAGCGGCCGGGAACGGAAAGTGTCACAGAAAATACACCACCCCGAGTTCCGGCGACGCTTCGCGTCGTCGGAGGCGAAGGGAAAGGGTGAAAAGGCGAGGTAAGAGCTCACCGCCCCGGGAGTAATCCCGGGGGCACGACAAACCCCACCTGGAGCAAGGCCAAATATGAGAGGAGAGGCTGCTCGTCTCGCTTCCCGCTACGGCGGGATCCACTCTCGGGTAGGCCGCTAGAGCCAAGGAGCAATCCGCGGCCCAGAGAAATGGTTGCCTCCTCCGCAGTCAAACGCGGGGAAGACAGAATTCGGCTTACAGACCTGCTCTGCTGTTGGGCACCGCGTCCGGTCGCCCGCAGCATTTTACCGTACGGAGTTCCATGTGCACCAACAAGTGAAGGAGCACAGGTGGATCGTGGCCGATCCACCTGACCCGGGTGTCGTTACCACCCTGGCCAAGGAGATTAATGTTCCGGAGAGCATTGCGAAAGTCCTTGTCTACCGCGGCATCGCGGACTACGATAGGGCAAAGGAGTACTTCCGACCGTCGCTGACACAGCTGCACGATCCGTTCCTGCTGGATGGAATGGAAGTCGCGGTTGCACGCATCCGTGCAGCCTTGGCGACACATGAGCAGATGTTCGTGTTCGGCGACTATGATGTGGACGGCACGAACGGTGCCGCAATGCTCTATCTGTTTCTCCGTGACCGCGGCGGCAATGTCGGCTACTATATCCCGGACCGTCTGAAGGAAGGGTACGGCATATCGCATCAGGGAATCGACCGTGCGATTGAACTGGGCGTCACTCTCTTCCTGGCAATCGATTGCGGCATTACGGCGGTCGATCAGATTGCGTACGCGAGCGAAAAGGGCCTGGATGTTATCATCTGTGATCATCATGAAGCAGGCCAGACGCTGCCCAAGGCACTCGCCGTGCTGGATCCGATCAAGCCGGGTGATACCTATCCGTTTAAGTTCCTGTGCGGTTGCGGGGTCGGCTTCAAGCTCATCCAGGGTCTGGCCCGCAGCATGGGCGACGAATCACTGGTCACCCCGTTCCTGGACTTTGTCACGCTGGCCAGTACAGCGGATATCGTCCCGCTGACCGGGGAGAACCGTGTCCTCGTCAAGATCGGGCTGCAATCGATCAACACCGCGCCGCGGCCCGGGATCAAAGCCCTTATTGAAAGTGCAGGCTTGCGACCGGGGAACATCACCACCGGCCAGATTGTGTTTGCCCTTGCGCCCCGTATCAATGCCGTCGGGCGCCTGGGTGATGCGACGCGCGCAGTGCGCCTGCTGACGTCCGAAGACGCCGAAGAAGCCCGGTCCCTCGCCCAGATCCTTGAAGAGGAGAACCGGAACCGGCGGCGCATCGACGAAGACACCTTTGCCGATGCACAACAACTCGCCGAGGAATGTCTGGATCTCGACACCGACCCCGCCATTGTGTTGCACCAGGAGCACTGGCATCCGGGCGTCGTGGGGATCGTCGCTTCACGCATGGTCGAGCGATACTACAAGCCCTCCATCATGATGGCGACCGTCGATGGGGTCGCCAAAGGGTCGGCGCGCAGCGTGTCGGGCTTTGACATCTACGAAGCCCTCAAACGCTGCGAAGACAAGCTTCTGCAATTCGGCGGACACAAGTATGCCGCGGGTGTCACCGTGGATTTAAGCCGTGTCGACGAATTCCGCGACGCGTTCAATGCCGCAGTGAAACTGTTGATGAAAGAAGAGTTGAAAACACCGGAGATCCGAATCGACCTGGAACTTACACTGTCCGATATCACTCCATGGTTTGTCAAGCTCCTCCGGGAGTTCGCCCCGTTCGGACCCAACAACACCAGGCCGACCTTCCTGACCCGCAATCTCGAGGTGGCCGGGAGTCCACGCATCGTCGGCCGCAACCATCTGCGCTTCCGGGTACGGCAGAACGGCGTGGTCTTCGACGCGATCGGATTCGGTCTTGGCGAGCACCTTCCACGCATCCCCGTGGGTCGCCGCGACCTCGATTGTGTCTATACTGTCGAAGAAAACGAATGGAATGCACCGACGGGATCCCGATCGGGAGACCCCGTTCCGCAGCTCAAGATCAAAGACCTACGGTAAGATCAAGGAGAACGAGACCATGTCAGGCCATTCGAAGTGGGCTACCATCAAGCGGAAAAAAGCTGCGACCGATTCTGCCAGAGGCCGCTTGTTCACACGCCTGATCAAGGAAATCAGCATCGCCGCCCGCCAGGGGGGCGGTAACGCCGAAGGAAACCCGCGCCTTCGCCTCGCCATCCAGACGGCAAAAGCCGCGAATATGCCGGCGGACAATATCAAGCGCGCGGTTCAGAAAGGCACCGGCGAGCTCCCCGGTGTCGCGTACGAGGAGGTTACGTATGAAGGATACGGGCCCGGCGGCGTCGCTGTCCTCGTGGAAACCGTCACCGACAACGCCAACCGTACCGTGTCCGAGATGCGCCATACCTTCAGCAGGAGCAACGGCAACCTCGGACAAAGCGGGAGCGTGGCCTGGATGTTCCACCGCAAAGGATCGATCATCGTCCCCAAAGCCGGACAGAAAGTGCCCTTGACGGAAGATGACCTGATGGGGATCATCATCGACGCGGGTGCCGACGACATGCAGACCGAAGTCGATCTGTACGCCATTACCACCTCTTCACACGATTTGGCTGCGGTCAAGAAAGCAATCGAGGATAAAGGTATTGTCGTCGAAAGCGCAGCCCTCCAGATGGTTCCGCAGACGACCGTGAAGATCACGGGCAAGGATGCGGAGAACATGATGAAGCTGATGGAAGCACTTGATCAGCATGATGACGTCCAGAACGTTTACGCGAACTTCGATATCGACGACAAGGAACTTGCGACGCTCAGTGCCTGACACACAGCAAGCGGCTTCCAGAATCATGGTGGTGCTCGGAGTTGACCCGGGCACTCTGGTGACAGGGTTCGGTGTCGTGGCCCGGAAAGGCACCACCCTCCGGCTCCTTGCCTCCGGCACGATCACCTCTTCTTCGGGCAGCAGCATTCCCGAGCGGCTCCATACGATCTACACCCGGCTCCGGCACGTGCTGGCGGTACACCATCCCGACGAGTTCGCCATCGAGAGCGCATTCTACGGAAAGAACGCGCAATCCGCACTGAAACTCGGGCATGCCCGCGGCGTCTGCCTGCTGGCTGCCGTGCAGCGCGGTCTGACGCCTGCGGAATATTCACCCCGCGAAGTGAAGAAGGCCGTCGTGGGCAACGGCAATGCGTCGAAAGAACAAGTGCAGTTCATGGTCAAAGCGCTGCTGGGAATCAAAGGCGGCGGTATGGCCGCCGACACCTCCGACGCGATCGCCACGGCACTCTGTCACCTGAACAGAACATCACTCCCATCCTCCCGTCATCGCAGCTGGCGGTCGTATGTGGAGGCGCACCCCGAGAAAGTGGTGTCATGATCACCAGGCTTCGCGGTGAACTCATAGCAAAATCCCCGACGGAAGTGGTTGTCGATGTCAACGGCGTCGGTTACGGCGTGCACATTCCCGTGTCGACATTCGAGAAGATCGGAGATCTGCATTCCACCGTCCAGCTGTTCACGCACTTGCATGTACGGGAGGATCTGCTCCAGTTGTACGGATTTGCGACCGACGAGGAACGGGCGGTGTTCCGCCTGCTGATATCGGTTACCGGCATCGGTCCGAAGATGGCCCAGGGTATTCTCTCGGGGATCTCTGTCCCCGATCTGAAAACATACCTCGCCTCGGGCAACGCCGCAGCTCTGATCTCGATACCCGGCGTCGGACGCAAACTGGCGGACCGTCTCGTCGTCGAGCTGAAGGACAAAATGGGGCGGCTGGACTCGGGCGGTCCGGGCGCGGCATTCCCGGCCGATGCGCAGGGGTCTATGCGCTCCGAGGCATTACTGGCGCTCACGTCTCTCGGGTACAACCGGGCCGTGGCCGAGCGGGCCCTGCGCGCGGCACTGGAGGAGCTTTCCGACAACTCCCCCACCGTCGAAGGGCTCATTAAAACTGCACTGCGGCACGCCGCAGGATAGGTCCGCCGGGCACCCTTCTCCCGTCCCGTTTCGTTGCTTTTCTGAAGCGCATCTGTTACCTTTAGATTCGCGCTGTACCCGTATACCCCATCCGTGAAACGCAAAACAGACCATACGAACCCGGAGAGGATGGAGAACGAAGCCGAGATGGATCAGGCACTCCGCCCTCTCACATTCGCGGATTTTAACGGTCAAAAGAAGATCGTTGACAACCTGCGCGTTTTCATTACTGCGGCTCGTCAACGCAAGGAATCGCTCGATCATGTGTTGCTGACCGGCCCGCCTGGACTCGGCAAAACGACCCTCGCCCATATTATCGCCAACGAAATGGGCGCCGCACTTAAATCCACCTCCGGGCCGGTTCTCGACAAGCCCGGCGACCTTGCAGGCCTGCTCACTAACCTGCAAGAAGGCGATGTGCTGTTCATCGACGAAATTCACCGCTTGAATCCCGTGGTCGAGGAGTATCTCTACTCCGCAATGGAGGATTTCCGTCTGGATATCATGATTGACGCGGGCCCCAATGCGCGCAGCATACAACTCTCGCTCCCCCGCTACACGTTGATCGGCGCCACCACCAGGTCCGGTCTGCTGACCGCCCCCCTGAGGGCGAGATTCGGCGTCACGAACCGTCTGGACTACTATACAAGCGAGACGCTTGCATCAATTATCAGCCGGTCCGCCCGCATACTCAACGTCAGGATCGATGACGACGGCATCCACGAAATCGCCCGCCGTTCACGTGGCACCCCGCGAATCGCAAACCGGCTCCTGAGGAGGTGCAGGGACTTCGCGCAGGCGGACCCCGTGCTCGCGCATCACCGGGGCGTCATCGCCCGTGAGGTTGCAAATCATGCCCTGCTTGCGCTGGAGGTGGACGAACACGGTCTGGATGAGATGGACAAACGTATCCTGCTCTGCCTGCTGGAGAAGTACAACGGCGGACCCGTGGGCATCAACACCCTCGCGGTTGCCGTCGGCGAAGAGGCCGGCACGATCGAGGAAGTCTACGAACCCTACCTGATCCAGGAAGGGTTCATCAAGCGAACACCGCGCGGGCGGGAAGCTACCGTCCTTGCGTACAAGCACTTTGATATTCGCACACCTGTTCCATCCCAGCATTCACTCTTTGGCTGACCCTATGAGTCTCGACGCCGATCTTCAATCGGTACAGGAAGTCCGGGATACCCTGCAGAAGGTGAAAGAAGCCCAGCTGGAATTCCGCGGCTACTCGCAGGAGCAGGTCGACCGGATCGTGCAGGCGATGGCAGAGGCCGGCTTCGCCGCCGCCGCCCGGCTGGGGAGACTCGCGTCCGAAGAAACGGGGTTCGGCAAAGCCGAAGACAAGCAGAAGAAGAACGAATTTGCTACGCGCAGGATATGGGAATCCATCGCCACCTTGAAGACCGTCGGCATCATCGACGAAGACCCCGCCCGAAAGGTCATCAGGATCGCCGAGCCCATGGGGATCGTGGCGGCACTCATCCCGTCGACCAACCCGACGTCGACGGTGTTGTTCAAGGCCATCATTTCCGTGAAGGCACGGAATGGCATTGTGGCAAGCCCGCACCCCAGGGCTGTCCGCTGCACGATCGAAGCGATGAACGTCATGCGTGACGCGGCGGAAAAAGCAGGCGCCCCCCGCAACCTCATGGTGTGCCTCTCCTCGTCGACACCCGAGGGGACTGATGAATTAATGCGGCACAAGCTCACTTCTGTCATCCTTGCGACCGGCAGCCACGCGATGGTGCGTGCCGCGTACAGTTCGGGCAAGCCGGCCTATGGAGTCGGCGCAGGCAATGTTCCGGCCTTCGTTGAGCGTACCGCCAATATCCGTAAAGCGGTCGCCGATGTCATTTCAGCAAAGCTCTTTGACTACGGCGTACTCTGCTCCACAGAATCCGCTCTTGTGTGCGACGCTCCCGTGAAGCGTGCAGTGGTCGAAGAATGCATGCGGCGGGGCGGACACTTTGTGGCCGGCGACGACAAAGCACGCCTCTCCGGCCTGATGTTTGATGCCCGCGGCGCGATCAATCCCGCCATCGTCGGCAAATCGGCGGCGTTCATCGCCCAGCGCGCGGGTATCACCATCCCCGCGAATATCGGAGTACTGATCGCAGAACTGGACGGAGTCGGACGGGACTATCCGCTCTCGCGCGAAAAACTGTCGCCGGTGCTCGCGTTCTATACCGTCGACGGATGGCGCGAAGCCTGTCACCGCTGCATGGAACTTCTGGAATTCGGTGGTATTGGCCATTCGATGGTGATCCATTCGGCCGACCGGGAGATCATCATGAAGTTTGCCTTGGAGAAACCGGCGTTTCGCATCATGGTGAACACCCAGGGGGCGCTGGGCGCCGCGGGATACACTACCGGACTGGATCCTTCGCTGACCCTCGGCCCCGGCACATTGGGCGGCTCGATCGTCTCGGACAACGTCACCGCCCGGCACCTATTGAATATCAAACGCCTTGCCTTCGAGACTCATCCAATAAATCCTGCGGAACCGGCGGAGCCAGGGCAACAGGCAGGGTGGATTGACAATGCCGAACGCCGCCTTGCCTCGCCGGCTGTCAGCCCGCCACAGGGAACCACGGGTCATGCAGCGGCGGCGAACCGCCGATACGGGACAGGTCTGAGCGAGATGGACCTGGATGCACTCATCGCCCGTTTTCGCAAGGAGATCAGCTGACCCGGACAGCAAAGAATTTTCATCTCATGTTCAATCGCACCACAACAGTACGCAATCAACACAGAGTCATCGTAACATCCATCCACAATCAGGAGTCATCAATGCAAACAAGAACTATGTTCGTAGTCCTTCTTGTGTTGGGGATAGTGGCGTCATGCACCGCCGTGGCGCAATTGCGCGATCAGGGCATGAGCACGGGGCTGAGTGGAGGTGTCGCCCAGGGTATCACTGATATCACCAAAAACTCCCCCAAGGTCCTTGCCCGGTGGTTCGTCCGCGCCCCATTTACTACTGGGCTGTCCGGAGAAATCGGATTGGGCCTGGGAAATGTCGGTGGCGACGAATACAGAACCGAGATCGTCCCCGTGGACTTCCGCTTTGTCGCAAGCCCGTTTGCGTTCACCGGGGTGAACCCGTTCCTGTATGCCGGAGCCGGTGGCGTATACTATACCGTGAAGGACAAGCCGGCGAACCCAACATCCACAAAGCTCGACGGCTGGTCTGCATTGGTTCCCTTGGGCATCGGGCTGCAATTTAAGCTCGCCGAAGGATTCGCTTTTGAGGTGAGCGGTGGATACAACATGACGTTTGGCAAGAATCTCAATGCGATCCTCGAAACGAAGAATGACAATTACATCAGCGGGCTCGCCGGCATCACCCTCTACGGCGAGAGCCCGAATGCCGATCCCGACGCCGACGGACTCACGAATGCCGAGGAGAAGCAGCTCGGCACGAACTCAAAGGTGGCGGACAGCGACGGCGACGGACTCAAGGACGGCGAGGAAGTCCTCAAGTACAAAACCGCACCGTTGAAGGCCGATAGCGATGGAGACGGACTGAAGGACGGCGAGGAAGTCTTGACCGACAAGACCGACCCGAACAAAGCCGACACGGACGGCGACGGCCTGAACGATGGTGAAGAGATCTCGAAATACAGGACCGACCCTCTGAAGGCCGACACAGACGGTGATGGCCTGAAGGACGGTGAAGAGGTCATGAAGTACAAGACCGATCCTCTGAAAGCCGACACAGACGGTGATGGCCTGAAGGACGGCGAAGAGGTCATGAAGTACAAGACCGATCCTCTGAAGCCCGATACGGACGGCGGCACGGTGCTCGATGGCGCAGAAATCGTGCGTGGTTCGAATCCATTGGATCCCACGGATGATGTGCCCAAGAAGGAAGAGCTCAAGGTAGAGGCGGGCAAAGCCATTATCCTGGAGGGCGTGCAGTTCGAGACCGGAAAAGCAGCGATAACTCCTTCATCGGAGGCCGTTCTTGAAATCGTGCTGAACACGCTTGCCCAGAACCCCGATATCGCCGTTGAGATCCGCGGCTACACCGACAACGTCGGTAAGAAAGCAAGCAATCTGAAGCTGTCACAGGGACGGGCCGATGCGGTGCGCGAGTGGCTCGTCGCCAAGGGCATCGCTCCAGAACGCATCACGGCCAAAGGTTACGGCCAGGACAACCCGATTTCACCCAACACCACGAAAGAAGGAAAAGCGAAGAACCGGCGCATCGAGTTCTTCCGGACGAAGTAACCACCTTTTCGCCGGTGTGCGCCCATCATCATCCGGGCGCACACCGGTGTGATTTTTCTCCCAGAAGGAGTACACTTATGTCCATGATCCAAGAATTCAAAGCCTTTGCCATGAAGGGTAACGTCGTCGATATGGCGGTCGGTATCATCATCGGCACGGCATTCGGGAAGATCGTCACTTCGCTGGTCAATGATGTCATCATGCCTCCTATCGGATTGCTGTTGGGTGGAGCTGATTTCAGCAACCTCAGCATCCCTCTTCGGGACGCTGCAGAAGGAGTTTCCGCGGTGGTGTTGAAATACGGGGTCTTCATCAACACGATCATCGATTTTGTCATCGTCGCCCTGGCGATTTTCCTGCTCGTGCGCGCCATGAATTCCCTCCGCAAGAAGAAGGAGGAAGCCCCTGCCGCACCGCCGGCACCCACAAAACAGGAAGTGCTGCTTGGTGAAATCCGGGATCTTCTTAAGGCGGGAAGATAAGTATATGGGTGTTGCGGGGCAACCCTGTGGTGTCACTCACGGTTTCATGAAGGAGAGGAAGATGCGTTCTTTCACCGTCTTGCTTGGTGCAATGTGTGTTCTCACGATAGGCATGCAGGGGACGCTGACTGCACAGCAGGATACTGTAAAAGCGCCCGAATACGGCTGGAAGCACACCAGCGTCGGCACAGTGACCCTGTCACAGGTCGCGTTCACCGACTGGACCCAGGGAGGGGAGAATGCCCTCGCATGGGCCCTCGGTCTGGAGGGGAAGTCAGTCCAGGAACAGGAACGGACGAACTGGTCGAATAGCTATAAATTCGGGTTCGGGCAAACCCGGCTCGGCGATCAGGGGATACGCAAGACCGATGACCGGATCGATCTTGAGTCAATGCTCACGTACAAGCTGGCCGAAAAGGTGAATCCATATGCCGCCGCCACGCTCAAGACACAGTTCGCCAAAGGGTTCAAATACGACGGCGCCGGCAACGGAACAGCGGTCTCCCAGTTCTTTGATCCTGCATATCTGACGCAGAGCGTGGGGGCGGTGTACCAACCGATTCCCGAACTCAAAACCCGGTTCGGCGTCGGTCTCCGCGAGATTCTCACATCCAACTTTCCGGGCTATGCCGACGACCTCGAGACCCTGGAAATTGAAAAGACCCGCGTAAACGGCGGCCTTGAGTCTGTGACAGAGCTGGCCTGGAAGATCGATGAGAATGTCACATTCGGATCAAAGCTGGAAATGTTCAGCACGTTCAAGAAATTGGATGAGGTGATCGTCCGGAGCGACAACACGCTGGCGGCAAAAGTCAGCAGCTTCATTACGGTGTTGCTCAATGTGCAACTTCTCAACGAACGTGCGATCAGCCCCCGCACACAGGTCAAAGAAGTGCTGGGCATTGGCCTCACATACACATTTCTCTAAGCCGGGGAGGAGCTCATTCCCTTCCCCCCTTTCTGACCTTCTCCTCCACCCTTGCCTCTTCTCTTTCAACGGGAAGGGGCAGGTGTGATTGGAGTCGATCGGCACACATCATGCCCGGTCATAAGCTCTCCCGCTCGTTCTACCTCCAACCGACACTCGAAGTCGCCCGGAAGCTTCTCGGGATGTATCTGGTCCGCAACACCGCCGGGAGCCGGCTGGCAGGGCGTATCGTCGAAGTTGAAGCATATCTTGGGGAGCTGGACCCTGCGAGTCACGCCTACCGCGGCCGCACCGCACGCAACGACGTCATGTTTTCCCGGGGCGGCCACCTCTATGTCTACTTCACATACGGCATGCATTTCTGCAGCAACGTGGTAACGGAAAAAGCGGGCATCGGCCGCGCTGTGCTCCTGCGTGCCCTGGAGCCGGTAGAGGGGATCCCTCTGCTTGCGCGACGACGCGGAAAGGATCCTGCGGACCCCGAACAACTGTGCAATGGTCCGGCGAAGCTCTGCCAGGCATTCAGCATCGGACGGGAGCAGAACGGCACTGACCTCTGCGGAAGCGATATCTGGATCGAGCGAAGGGATTCACCGCTCCGGATCGCCCAGATCGGCACGTCATCGCGTGTAGGAATCTCGGCAGGAAGAAAGCAGAAGTGGCGGTTCTTCGTGAAGGGGAACCGGTTTGTGTCGAAGGGACGGCCCGGGTGAAGACGGGCGATAGGCACGAGGCGATCGGCAGGAGCCGATAGGCACGAGGTGATGGGCACGAGGCAATAGGGAGGAGACGCTTCCCTCCTATTGCCCAACGCCTGGTGCCTCGTGCCGTCGCTTGTTGTCTACGGCCTCAACTACTTCAACAACAGCAACTTCTTGCTTTCCGTAAAACTCCCCGCTCCGCTCTTGGAGTCACGCCCGACGGCGGAGTCCAGAGGGCGGACTTGCAGCCGGTAGAAGTACGTGCCGGTTGCCATGCCCAACGCATTCCACTCCACCTGGTATCTCCCCGCCACGACATCTTCATTCATGAGCTCGGTTACCTGCCGGCCCAGCAGATCATAGACCGTCAGGGAAACTCTGCTTCTCTCAGGAATCGAGAATCTAATTGTTGTGGACGGATTGAACGGATTCGGATAGTTCTGCAGCAATTCATAGCGCGACGCCACGCCTTCAGCCGATTCGACAGAAGATACTCCGGAGCCACTCGTCACGATCGCGCGGATCCGGAGATTGTTCGGCGTAATTGCCACCCACGCCGACCCGTCATACAGAAAGCTCCGGTTTGAAGCAACTGTTCCCGCATCCTGGCGCACCCTCACCGTATCTCCGGTTCCCGGGATGGACGCGACTATGAAGTAGTCGGTCCCCGACGTCACCGGAACATTGGCACTCATAAGCTGCGTGTAGTTGTACGTTTCACGGCAGAGCATACCCAAAGGAACCAGCACGCTGTTCCCGATCTTCGTCCCCGGCATGCCGCCGCTGTTAGTATAGATCTCGTACTGCATGTTGCCTGTGCCAACGATCCCGTCGCTGTTCCGCGTCACATTCATCTGGACACCTGTCAGCCTACCGTTGACATCCGGTGTGAACCTCACGGCATACTTGGTGGAACCGGCGAGCGTCCGGGTTTGACTTGTACCGGCAACGTCGTAGGCGAAGGTTTTTCGCACGACGGTGGCGGCACCGTTGTAACTCTTCGCCACCGCCTCAACAATGTCCAGCTTTCCATAACCCCACGTGTAGTTCGGGAGGCCGGATGCAAACGCATCACCGTTCGCGGTTGATGTGATCAGAGTCTTGATTTGCGCCGCAGTCAGCGATGGCTTTGCCCCCAGCAGCAACGCACAGGCACCGGTCACATGTGGGGCTGACATGCTTGTGCCCGACAGGATCTGGTGTTTCTGCCCGGGGTGGATAACACTGGCCGCGCCTGTCGTGTCCACGAAACTCGAGAGGGCAGACGAAATCCCCTGCCCGGGGGCGGCAATATCCGGTTTGAGCCGGCCATCTCTGGTGGGCCCGATAGAGCTCCATGCCGAGATGTTCCCGGTTCGGTCAGTGCCAGCATAAAAATAGGTCTGCCCTGTGTAGACCGGCCAGCCCCACTTCGTCGCATAAGCACCTACGGTAATCGCCCCATCAGATGTGCCGGGCATATCGAGGGTCTTGTCATATCCTCCGCCCGTCAATGTGACGGAAGCGTTTCCCACGGTCTTTGTAACCAGCCAGGCGTCATAGGTCACCTGCCCGCCGCTTGTATTTGTGATGGCCAGCGTCCACGTACCGGTCTTGGGCACATTCGTGGTTGCGTCATGTACCCAGAGGTAGACTTCCCGATCGGAATTCAAGCTGCTTGTGATATTCTGGAGCGTGATGGTCCCATCGGTGTTGACCGGACCGTCACCGAACTCTCCGGCATTGCGCGTGTATGTGATGCCTGTTGGTGACGTAACCATTGCCGAGACAGTCGGATTGCCCGAAAACCATGCTTCAAAAGAAAACGCGTCGTTGTCTGTGCTTGCAGTCGGTGTATATGTTGGCACCGTGAACGTAATCGTCGCCATCCCGGCGGCTGCAATTGTCCCCGCAATGTGCATCGGTTGGTCCCCTTTGTTGCCGGCAGAAACCACAACAACGCGGCCGGGCGTACCGACAAATGTGTCCATCGCCACCTCGTACGCGCGGGTTCCGTCACGGGGTCCTGACTGTCCGCCGATGCTGTAGTTGATCACAACAGGCTTGCCGAGAGCGACGGCCTTCGCCTGTGCATAGGTCAGTCCATCGATCATATTTGTCTCGGAGAAGGAGTTGTCCCCCCCTTTCACAACGATAATATCTGCCATGGGGGCCATGCCGGCGTACTTGCCTCCAAAGGTGCCGCCATTGCCAGCGGCCGTTCCTGCCACGTGCGTGCCATGGCCATTCGTATCTTTTTCACGCACGATGCCCGCCGGTGATCCGTCAATTTCGTTGTCAATCTGGGCCTTCGTGTATTCCACGCCGTACGCGAAACCGGAGGGTGAAGTCTCTCCCCCAGTGGGGGTCAACGTTTGATCCCAGATGAAAAGAATGCGGGTCTTCGTGCTGTCACCGGGCATGCAGAAATCCTTGTGCTTCCAGTCTATGCCGGTGTCAAAGACGACCACGATCGCACCCTGCCCCTTGTAGGGAGTTGAGTTGACCAAACCGCCATGGAGCAGGGATGCCCCGGTCTCGGGAATGCTGACATCGTTTACCGGATAATTCACGCTGCCCGGATCCAGATAGTGCACTTCGGGCATACCGGCAAGCTGTTCGATGTCGCGGGGCGTGATCTGCGCTGTCACAAATTTCGGAAAAGCGCTGTTCACATGAATACCGGCGGCACGTATGGCATCGGGGTTTGCCGTGTAGATGATGGCATCATAGGGACTGCCGACCCGGGAGGCACCCTCCAGGTGCGGCTGGCCGGTGAGTGCTTGCTGGAAAAAAGGGTGGAGCTTTTGGGCGGCCGGTCCCCCCGGTGCACCCGCCAGGAGAATTGCCGCACCGCAGGTGAGGAGAAACCCACCCACCAGCAACCGTCGCAAAGCGCTCATGTGTGTAGCCTTTCAGAATGTATGGGAAGATGTCATTTGTGAAGTTGATTCTTGCTGCCCTCATCTACGGAGCGGACTGAGGGAAGAGCGAGGAGCGCACGGAGCTGGTCTTTTGAAACGCGGGCTGTAATGACATCACCGAACGCGCTCTGCACTTTGACCCCTTGAGCCCGGATTTCATCGGGACTGTCCGAGCGGATGATCACGCCATATTCCTTTGTCCCGTCAGCTCCCACCGTGACGTCATACAATGCGTCGGGCACTGACTGTTCGGTCAACAGTGCCAGAAGACCGGGTGTGAGTTTTGCCTTTCTCTGCAGAACTCAATTCACGGGATCCGCAGCAGGAGGTGGCAAACACCAGGAGAAGAATTGCGGGATATCGCAGCATGTGGCCCTCCGGAAGAAGTTCGTGGTCATAGAATACTGAATCCTTCTGCCAGACACAAGGTCCCGGGGATCAAGGGCGGGCAAGCTCCCGGCGCAGAAATTCAGCTGTTGCAGATTCCGGGGCTTCGGCGATTTCCTCCGGTGATCCTTCCGCAACAATCCGTCCTCCTGCTGCCCCTCCCCCCGGACCCATGTCAATCACCCAATCGGCCATCTTGATAACGTCGAGGTTATGCTCGATGACAATAACCGTATTGCCCTTGTCCACAAGGCGGTTCAGAACTCCCAGCAGCATCCGGACATCCTCAAAATGCAGGCCCGTGGTGGGTTCATCCAGAATGTACAAGGTATGTCCTGTGCCTACCTTGGAAAGCTCTGTCGACAGCTTGATGCGCTGGGCTTCGCCTCCGCTGAGTGTCGTGGCCTGCTGCCCGATACGGATGTACCCGAGGCCGACATCGAAAAGAGTCCGGAGCTTACGCTGTATGGAAGGGATATCCTGGAAGAACGGAAGCGCCTCGGCCACGGTCATTTCCAGCACATCCGCAATCGACTTGCCCTTAAAGACAACCTGCAAGGTTTCCCGGTTGTAACGGCGCCCCTTGCATACATCGCATTGAACATACACGTCGGGCAGGAAGTTCATTTCAATCCTGCGTACGCCGTCGCCTTCACAGCGATCGCACCGCCCACCCTTCACATTGAAACTGAACCTCCCCGGCTTGTAGCCGCGGATTTTGGCTTCCGGCAACTGCGCAAAGAGATCGCGGACAGGGGCAAAGAGGCCCGTGTAGGTGGCCGGGTTCGAACGTGGTGTGCGCCCGATGGGGGACTGATCGATGTCGATCACTTTGTCAATCTCTTCAATGCCGCGCACCTTCGTATAGGGAAGCGGAACTGCCTTCGCCCTGTAGTACTTCCGCGCGAGGAGACGGTACAGCGTCTCATCGATGAGCGAAGACTTGCCGGACCCGCTGACACCTGTGACTGCAATAAATACCCCTAACGGGATGCGGGCAGTTACCTGACGGAGATTGTTGCCTGATGCGCCCTCGAGGATAATTGCCTTGCCATTCCCCGTCCTGCGCTCCCCCGGGAGCGCGATCCGCTTCCGCCCCTGAAGGTAGTGTGCGGTGTACGATATGGGTTCGAATCCCTGATCGTGTACCCGGAGCGCATCGTTTCTCAACGCAAGGCCGCCGGGAGGGCCGGCCGTCACCAATGCTCCGCCGTGTTCACCCGCACCAGGCCCGAGGTCAATAACATAGTCCGCGCTCTCGATCATCTCGCGGTCATGCTCCACGACAATCAGCGTATTCCCCAGGTCACGAAGGTACTTGAGCGATTCGATGAGCTTGCGATTGTCACGCTGGTGCAGGCCAATGCTTGGTTCATCCAGGATATATAGCACCCCGACAAGTTGGGAGCCGATCTGGGTCGCAAGCCTGATCCGTTGTCCTTCTCCACCGGACAGCGTACGCGCCGAGCGATCCAGCGTCAGGTACTCCAGTCCGACATTGACGAGAAATTGCAGCCGTTCCCCAATTTCCTTGATCACCGGCCGGGCAATGGTCGTCAGACGTTCATTCAACTTGAGAGACCGGAACAGAGTAAGCGCGTCGTTGATCGGCAGGTGGACGATGTCGCTGATCGCATGAAGCTTCCCGGTGGCCTCATCGCGCAGCTTGACTGCAAGGTTCTCGCGCTTCAGCCGCCCGCCCTTGCACTCCCCGCAGGCAGTGGTATTCATGTAAGCCTCGACCCACTCCCTGATGGTGTTGGACGAGGTCTCGGCATAGTAGTGTTTAAGGGTCTCGAGAATGCCGCCGAAGCGGTGCGTGTAGGTCACCGTGCGACCGCTGGAGTAGGTGTACTCGACGGCGAATCGTTCCTCCGCGCTGCCATAGAGGAGCACTTCGCGGGCTCTCTTCGACATCTTCCTGATCGGGAGATCAAAATCGAATCCGTACTTCTTCCCCACGGCGCGAATCTGATTGAAAAGCCACGTTTGTCTGGGCTTTCCCAGAGGAGCAAGGCCTTCCTGATTGATCGACCGGGAGTCATCCGGAATGATCAAATTGACATCCAGCTCCTTCACTTCGCCCAGGCCGTTGCACGCGGGACATGCGCCATACGGCGAATTGAACGAGAAGGCATTGGGTGCGGGCTCTTCGTAGCTGATATCGCAGACCGGACACGCGAGAAGACGGCTGAACATCGTTTCAGTGGGGACTCCTGCGGGGGCCGCAGCGGACCGCCGTTTCTTTCTGGTTGCAGCCGCCGCAGGCAGATCCGGGTTTTCCGGTTCCGGGCTCATGATCATCACCCCGTTGCCGAAGCGGAGTGCAACTTCGACGGAATCCGCAATCCTGCTCCGCGCTTCGCTTCGCACCACGAGCCGGTCAACCACGATTTCGATGTCGTGTACCTTGTAACGGTCCGCCTGCAGCCCCTTGGCCAATTCATGAACCACGCCGTCAATGCGGACCCGGATGAAGCCGTCACGGCTGATTTCCTCCAGCAGCTCGCGGTAGTGCCCTTTCCGCCCGCGCACGACCGGTGCAAGAATCAGCACCCGTGTGCCACCGGGGAGCTTCATGATACTGTCGATAATCTGGTCCGTACTTTGCTTCTGCACCGGTCCGCCGCATTTCCAGCAGTACTGGGTGCCCGCACGGGCAAAGAGGAGGCGGAGATAATCGTAGATCTCCGTTACGGTGCCGACCGTGGATCGCGGGTTATGGCTGACGGTCTTTTGTTCGATGGAAATCGCCGGACTGAGCCCTTCGATGTAGTCCACATCGGGCCGTTCCATGACATCCAGGAACTGCCTGGCGTAGGCGGAGAGGCTGTCGACGAAGCGTCGCTGGCCTTCGGCGTAAATGGTATCAAAAGCGAGGCTGGATTTGCCGGAGCCCGACAGTCCGGTGATCACGACCAGGCGGTCGCGGGGGATATCGACATCAATCCCCTTGAGATTGTGTTCCCGGGCGCCGCGGATGACAATCTGCTCTAGAGCATCGGTTCCGGGCTCGTGTGACATGGGCTGCGAATTCTTGACCATTGGAGAAGAAAGAATGTACCACAATGGGGATCGAATTTCAACCCGCTGGATTAATGCACCCGCTCGCGTTTGCTGAGGTATTCGATGAGGGCGACGTCAAATGGAGTGCGGGTGTCGAGGAGGACGTAGTCGATGTGATGCTCCCGGCATTCCCGCTTGTACCGCTCGATGAAGCCGCGGAACGCTTCACGGTAGCCGGTGCGGATATGCCACGGTTGGGTGGCAAGCATCTCCGCCGTCTCAAGATCGCGGAATGTGGCATCGTGGTCGAACGCGAAGCTCCGTTCCAGAGGATCCAGCACATGCATGACGATCACTTCGTTCTTCTTATGACGGAAATGCTTGAGGGCCGCGATCACCTGATCGGGATCATCCAGTAAATCACTCAGGATGATCACCAGTCCCCTCCGCCGTATGTGTTCCGCCACGAGGTGCAGCGATCGCCCGGCCGCCGTCCCCTTTCCCCCGGTGATCTGCTGCAATGTCAGCAACAATTGCTTGAGATACGGTCTGGTCGCATGCGGCGGGAGGAACGATGTGATAGATTCGTCAAATGTGGCCAGGCCCACCGCGTCCTGCTGCTTCACCATCATGTAGGCAAGGGATGCGGCGAGATACGAGGCATATTCAAGTTTCGGCATCTGGCCGGCGGACGCGTACGTCATGGACTTGCTGGTATCCAGGATCAGGTACGCTTTGAGGTTGGTTTCTTCTTCGTACTGCTTTATGTAGAACCGGTCGGTCCGGCCGTAGATCTTCCAGTCCACGTGCCGGATTTCATCGCCGGGCAGGTAGGGACGATGTTCTGCGAACTCCACGCTGAACCCGTGATACGGGCTGCGGTGCAGTCCCGCAATGAAGCCTTCCACCACGAGACGGGCGCGGAGCTCCATGTTCGCCAGGGTCGAAACAACCTGCGGCAACAGGTATTTCCTGTAGTCATCCTGCATGACGTGCTCTTACCGTCGATTTCCTGTACACGGAAACGCCGGTGCGCTAATGAGGCTTCGTCGCGACCTGCGGTTTCGCCGGAGCCGGGGGGAGAAGCTCTTCTGGCTTCTTTCCCAGCGTATTCAACTCGTATTGTGCCGAGCTCGCCAGTTCGGCATCGGGAAAACGTTCCAGAAAGCGCTGGTATGCGGCCTTCGCGCTGTCCAGCATGTTCAGGTTGTTGTTGTAGATATACCCGATCATGAACATTGCCGTCTGTGCCTTCGGCGTGGAAGGGAATGCCGCCACGTACCGGCGGAATGCATCAACCGCTTTCTCCGGATTGTCCATCACACCGGCCTGCAATTCTGCAACCTTGAACAATGCCTGTTCCGCTTCGGGCGATCCGGGGTGTTCCCCGAAGACCTTCTCGTATTCGGAGATCACCGGCGCAAACTCCCCATGCACGTCGGCCTTCGTGCCAAGGCTGTCGATCACATGTTGGGCGCGCTGCTGGGCTTCCTGTGCCTGCTGCAACAGCTCCGGCGCAGTTTTCGTGCTACACCCGATGCACGTCAGGAGCGTGACGGTGAGAAGAACGACCGGATACTTCATGGATCACCTCAATTGAGAATGGCAGGTTGCTGAAATTTCACGTCTCTGGTAACCTAGGAAAAGTCACACTGAACTGCAACGACACGTTCACACACGGCCTTCATCTCTCACCATCACCGCGGCAAAAAAGCCATCTGTGCCGTTACGGTGTGGATAGAGCTGGAGATAGGGTGACGATCGATCAGCGGTAATTCCCCAGCGCGTCAGGATCTCCGCGGAAGACTGAAGCGAAAATTCCGGGTGTCCGGCGAGAAACCGCGACACGACATCTTCGTTCTCCTTCCGGAGCAGCGTGCATGTGGAGTACACGAGCCTTCCTCCCGGCATTACCAGAGCTGCCCCTGCATCCAGCAGTTCCCCCTGCTGCGCGTTGAGTTGTGCCGAACGTTCTTCTGTGTAGGTGGTTTTGAGCGACGGATTGCGTCTGACCGTGCCGATCGCCGAACAGGGAGCATCGACCAGCACGCCGTGCGCTTTCCCCCGCAGCCGGGCAATGGCGGCCCCGTCGCGTCGTGCCGACAGGACCATCTGCACTTTCGCCCCGGCACGCTCAGCGCGTTCCACGAGGTGACGGAGCTTGCGGTCATCAATATCAATTGCGACCAGCCTGCCCCGGTTCTCCATGAGCGCGGCGAGATGGAGGGTCTTTCCTCCGCCCCCTGCACATGCGTCAACCACAGTCATCCCGGGCTGAGGATGCAGCAGCAACGACAGGAGCTGGCTCCCTTCATCCTGCATTTCAAACATCCCTTCGCGGTATGGCCGGAGGTTCTCCAGTGTGAGGCGTTTCGACAGCACCAGCGCGAATGGCGAACAGGTGCCCTTGACGGTATCCACGCCGGCTGCGGTCAGGAGTTGCCGGCACTGATCGACAGTCCCCTTGAGCGTGTTCACGCGGATGGCCAGCGGCGCCTGCGTGTTCAACGACGCTGCCAGCGCCTCCGCTTCTTCAGCCCCCATCCGCTCAATCCATTCACGGATGATGCTATCGGGAAAAGAATGGACCGTGGCGATGCGGGTAAGGGGTGAGTCAAGCAGCTCGGCGGGGATCCGGGAGGTCAACAGCATCGCAGGGAATTCGGGCGGCAATTTGCCGGCAAGCGAAGAAGAAATGTACTCCGCAAGCGCAGCGGATATCTCAGCAGCGCCGGCGTGCTCCACGTGCATCTCATGTGCGGCCACCAGCAAAGAGCACGACTCCGGGAGGGTGAGGTTGACGGGATCCGTCAACGTGCGGCACGCGGCCCGGACAAGCTGATCCAGGAGGCGGCTGTGCCGGAGAGAGCCGTATACCATACGCGCGATCTCGCGGCGGTCACGGGCACCAAGGTACCGGCGCTCACGGAAAAAGTCCGCCATCACACCGTCAGCCGGCCGATGACCTCCGTGGATACGGCTCAGCGCCTCGGCTGCATGACCCAGAAGAGAGGATGGTTTCACGCTTCAACGACGGGCAATCGCATTGAGGAGACCTGGTAGGCACGGGCCATGCGGGGCGTGTTGAACGCTATACCGACTTCACCACGGGGATTCAGTGCGATGATGCCCCCGTACCCCCGGGTCTTTTTTTCGAGAATTCTGAGGGCATCCTGTACGGCTTCCGTGGGAGTCATGCGCTTCAGCTCCATCAGATCCACGACTGTCTTGGCCATGACCACTTTGATCATCGCTTCGCCCCAGCCGGATGTGGACACCGCGCCGATGTTGTTGTCGGCATAGGTACCACATCCGATGAGCGGCGAATCGCCCACCCTGCCGGGAAACTTGTTGGGAATGCCGCCGGTAGACGTGCCGGCAGCAACGGCACCTTTGATGTCCAATGCGACGGCACCGACCGTCCCGGATGGCTGGCGTTTCTTGCGGAAGGCATCCTTTGTAGTGAATTCTCCATCGGACTGCAATGTGCGCCAGCGGTCAAGCTCACGGGATGTGATCAGGTCATCCTGGCTGCAGGTCGGGATCCTGTGTTCACGTGCAAAGCGGGTCGCCCCCAGACCAACGAGCAGAACATGCTCGCTCTTTTCCATGATCGCCCGGGCCAGTGTGATCGGGTGGGGAATATTCTGCACCGCCGCCACCGCGCCGGCCTGGAAGCCAACACCACTCATGATGCTCGCATCCAACTCCACTTCGCCGGCGGCATTAATGAACGAACCGCGCCCCGCATCGAACGTCTCATCCTCCTCCATGACCACGATTGCCTGTTCGACGGCATCAACCGCGGAGCCGTTCTTTCGCAGCACCTCCCACCCGGCTCTGATCGCCGCCCGGAGCCCCCGTTTGTGGGGCTCAACGAGCTCATCGGGAATGTCCCACGCCCCGCCATGGAGCACGAGCGCAAGATGTTGTCTGTCCGGGGTCTTCATAAAGTCGTTTGAAGATACAAATACCCCGCATCGGATTCAAGGAATCGAATCTTCGCTACAGCCGGCGGCGGGAACGCGGTTACTTCCGTTGGAACGATATCACTCCCTCCTGGCCGAGGCCGACCACCACAGTATCTCCCTCTGCGAAGGCCCCTTTGAGGATCTGTTCCGACAGTGGATTGATCACATGTTTCTGGATCATGCGCTTGAGGGGACGCGCACCGAACATCGGATCGTACCCCAACTTTGCGAGCCAGTCCTGCGCCTCATCCGTCACCACGAGATGCAGACCCTTCTTTTCCATGAGATTATTGACACGATCCATCTGCAGACGCACGATCGAACGGATATCCTCCCGGCGCAGCGGGCGGAAGATGATGATCTCGTCGATCCTGTTCAGGAATTCCGGCCTGATCGTCTGTTTGAGGAGCTGCAGCAGCTCGCTCTTCAGGTCCGCAAAGACATCGTCCCATTGCTCGTTCGATCCGAAATCTGCCGCAACCCGTTCGCTGATCAGCTGGGAGCCCAAATTGCTGGTCATGATGATGATCGTGTTCTTGAAGTCGACCGTCTTCCCTTTGCTGTCGGTCAACCGTCCCTCATCCAGCACCTGGAGCAGCACATTGAAGACTTCCGGATGTGCTTTTTCGATTTCATCAAGGAGCACGACGGCATAGGGTTTGCGTCTGACCGCTTCGGTGAGCTGGCCTCCTTCGTCGTAGCCGACATAGCCGGGAGGCGCACCGATAAGGCGGGACACGGAGAATTTTTCCATGTACTCGCTCATGTCGATACGCACCATGGCGTTCTCGTCGTTGAAAAGAAACTCCGCCAGGGCTCGCGCCAGCTCGGTTTTTCCGACGCCGGTACTGCCGAGGAAAATGAACGAGCCGATGGGCCGCTTGGCATCCTGGAGGCCGGCGCGCGAGCGCCTGATGGCGTTGCTCACCCCGGTCACCGCTTCATCCTGCCCTATCACACGCTGATGGAGGCGCTCCTCAAGGTGCAGCAGCTTCTGACGGTCGCTCTCCAGCATCCGCGTGACAGGTATGCCCGTCCACCGGGCGACGATCTCCGCGATGTCCTCGGCATCCACCTCCTCTTTCAGCATCTTCTGGTCCTTCTGGATCTCTTGAAGCTTCGTCGACGCCTCCTTGATCTTCCGCTCGAGGCCGGTCAACACACCATACCGGAGTTCCGCCACACGGCCCAGGTCCCCTTCGCGCTCCTTCTGTTCCGCCTCCTGCTTGGCCGCGTCCATTTCTTCTTTCATTTTGCGGATGGAGAGGATCAGATCCTTTTCGAGCTGCCAGTGTGCGCGGAGGCCTGACCGGAGTTGTTGCTGCTCCGCGATTTCCTGCTCGATGACCTCGAGGCGTTCGCGCGATGCATCATCATGTTCACGCCGGATGGCTTCCCGCTCGATCTCCAGCTGCTTGATCCGCCGTTCGACGTCGTCCAGCTCTTCAGGCATCGAATCGATCTCGATGCGCAGCTTCGCCGCAGCTTCGTCTACCAGGTCGATCGCCTTGTCAGGCAGAAAGCGGTCCGCGATGTATCTGTGACTGAGCTGGGCCGCTGCCACCAGCGCCCCGTCAGTGATCCGCACGCCGTGGTGTACTTCGTACCGCTCCTTCAGTCCCCGGAGTATGGACACCGTGTCTTCGACGCTCGGCTCGTCGATCAAGACCGGCTGGAACCGGCGTTCCAGCGCCGCGTCCTTCTCGATGTACTTGCGGTATTCATCGATGGTGGTGGCGCCGATGGCCCGGAGCGCACCCTTCGCGAGAGCCGGTTTGAGCATGTTGGCTGCGTCCACGGCACCCTGTGCCGCGCCGGCACCGACAAGCGTGTGCAGTTCGTCAATGAACAGAATGATCTCGCCCTGCGATTCCTCAACTTCCTTCAGCAACGCTTTGAGCCGCTCTTCGAACTGCCCACGGAAGCTGGTTCCTGCAATGAGCGATCCCATATCAAGAGCGACGATCCGCCGGTTCTTCAGGGATTCCGGCACATCGCCCTTGACAATCCGGTTTGCGATCCCTTCCGCAATCGCGGTTTTGCCGACACCGGGTTCACCGATGAGGACCGGGTTGTTTTTTGTCCGGCGGGAAAGGACCTGGAGGACGCGCCGGATCTCTTCGTCGCGGCCGATGACCGGATCCATCTTGCCCTTGCGGGCGAGTTCGTTCAGGTCACGCCCGTAGCGCTGTAGTGCCTGATATTTGTCTTCTGGATTCTGATCGGTCACCCGCTGTGAGCCACGGATCTCTTTGAGCACTTGAAGAACCGCCTCTTTTGTCACTCCCTGGTCCTGCAGTAACCTGCCTGCCGGTGATTCGGGATTCGTCACAAGGCCGAGGAGCAGATGCTCCGTGCTGACATACTCGTCTTTCAGATCCTGGGCTTCCTTAAGGGCGCGTTCAAACACACGGCCCAGTGTAGAGGACATGCCCTGCTGGCCCAGTGATCCGCCGCTCACCTTGGGGAGACGGTCAATGAGTTCGTTGAGCTTGATCTTGATATAGCTCAGGTTCGCACCTGCCTTCTGCACGATGGGCGGAACCGTGCCGCCCGCATCCTGGACGAGTGCGGCAAGAAGGTGCTCGGGTTCAATGGCCTGGTTCGCGTAACTGGAAGCGATCTCCTGTGCATTTTGCACCGCTTCCTGGGATTTAATGGTGAATTTGTTGAAGTTCATATTCTTTCTCTCTTTCCATCAGTGTGCAAAAGGCGAGGTATCACCTCGCCTTTTGCCGGTCCCACGACGCATGCCATGCCGGCCTGCGGTTCACGGACGGTTCTCCTGATTACTTCTTGTCGTCCATGACCTCGAAGTCCGCGTCCTCAACCTTCTTGTCATCCCCCTTCGGAGGTGCGCCGCCCGCCTGCTCTTGCTGCTGGCCTGCCTGTTGCTGCCCGCCTGCAGCGGTTGCCTGCTGATACATCTGCGTGGATGCTTCATTCCACGCCGTGTTCAGGGCTTCCATTGCAGGCTTGATCGTGGAGGCATTGTTGCTCTTAATGGCCTCCTTGAGGGCGCTGTTTGCACTTTCAATCTTTGAACGTACGTCGCTGGTGATCTTCTCGCCGAACTCCTTCAGCTGTTTCTCGGTCTGGAATGTCAGGTTGTCCGCCTGGTTCCGGAGTTCAATCTCCTCCTTCTTCTTCCTGTCGTCGGAGGAATGTTCCTGGGCCTCCCGCTTCATTTTCTCCACCTCTTCCTTGCTCAAGCCGCTGGAGGATGTGATGCGGATCGATTGCTCTTTGGCGGTCGCCTTATCCTTCGCCGATACGTGCAGGATGCCGTTTGCGTCGATGTCAAACGTCACCTCAATCTGCGGAATGCCGCGCGGTGCCGGCGGGAGCCCGTCGAGGTGAAATCTTCCGAGTGTCCGGTTGTCGACAGCCATCGGACGCTCGCCCTGGAGGATGTGAATTTCCACAGATGTCTGGCTGTCCGCCGCCGTAGAAAAGACTTCGCTCTTTTTTGTCGGAATGGTCGTATTTGCATCGATCAGTTTTGTCATGACATTGCCCAGGGTTTCGATCCCCAGCGACAATGGAGTCACATCGAGCAAAAGCACATCGGTGACGTCCCCGGCAAGCACACCACCCTGGATTGCAGCACCCACGGCCACGACCTCGTCGGGGTTGACCCCTTTGTGCGGCTCGCGTCCGAAGATCTGGCGCACCACTTCCTGCACTTTGGGAACGCGCGTCATGCCGCCGACCAGAATGACTTCATCGATCTGGCCCGGCTGCAAACCTGCGTCCTTCAACGCGTGCTCGGTCGGCCCGAGTGTACGCTGGATAAGATCATCCACCAGCTGCTCGAACTTCGTCCGTGTAAGTGTCATGTTCAGGTGTTTCGGTCCGTCCGCCGTCGCCGTGATAAACGGGAGATTGATCTCTGTCTGCATGAGCGTCGACAGTTCCATCTTGGCCTTTTCCGAGCCTTCCCGCAGACGTTGCAGCGCCATCGGATCCTTCCGCAGGTCGATCCCCTCCTGCTTCTTGAACTCATCGGCGACAAAGTCCACGATGCGCTGATCGAAATTGTCACCGCCGAGGTGTGTGTCGCCATTCGTTGACTTCACTTCGAACACCCCGTCGCCCAGTTCAAGGATGGAGATATCGAACGTGCCTCCGCCAAGGTCGTAGATCGCAACTTTTGATTCGCGGTTCTTCTTGTCGAGGCCGTACGCTAGTGCAGCGGCTGTGGGTTCATTGATAATGCGGCGGACGGTCAGGCCGGCGATCTCACCTGCCTCTTTGGTTGCCTGGCGCTGCGCGTCGTTGAAATACGCAGGCACGGTAATCACCGCCTCTGTGACCTTCTGGCCGAGGTAGTCTTCCGCGGTCTGCTTCATCTTCTGGAGAATCATCGCGCTGATTTCCGGCGGCGAATATATCCGGTCCCCGGCTTCCACGCGCGCCGTGTTGTTCTCCCCTTTCACCACCTTATAGGGGACAAGACGCATTTCTTCGTTCACTTCGTTGTAAAACCTGCCCATGAAGCGCTTGATGGAAAAAACAGTGTTCTGCGAGTTCGTCACGGCCTGACGTTTCGCTGCCTGTCCTACAAGCCTTTCCCCGTTCTTGGCGAATGCGACGACTGACGGAGTCGTCCTTCCGCCTTCAGCGTTGGCGATAACCTGGGGATCGCTTCCCTCCATCACAGCAACCACTGAATTTGTCGTTCCAAGGTCAATTCCGATAATCTTACCCATTGAAGTCTCTCCTTTTGAGAAATGTCAAAACGATATACAGACATAGGAATGCAACAGCCGTGCCACCTCTTCCGATGATGTTCGCTGCCCGTAACCAGTCATTTTAAAAAGAGTTATACGTAAACAACAAATTCCGACGACCGATGAGACATATGACAAAAAGGCACAAGAAGCCAAATATACGCCAATATGACCGATTCGCTGCCAATTTGGCCTGAGTCTACTGCCTTGATTCTCATGCTTATGTTATTTATATAGGATCCATGATCAGTGCCGCAGATCTCAAGCAGGGCCTGAAATGCGGGCGATTTGGCGAAAGAATCCACGCTTTCGAAGTGATTGACTCGACCAACACGTTCGCCCGCTCGCTCGCGGCCGGTGGCGCATCCGAAGGGACGCTGGTTGTGGCAGAGGAACAAACTGCCGGCAAAGGGAGATTGGGCCGCAGGTGGTTGGCCCAGCCCGGGGAGAATCTGACATTCTCGCTGATCCTCCGCCCCTCTATCGCCCCCTCCTGCATCAATCTCCTTCCCCTGGGCGTCGCCGTTGCTGTCGCTCATGGAGTCCAACGTGCCACCGAGCTCAAGGTATACTGCAAGTGGCCCAACGACCTGCTTCTCCGTGGAAAGAAGGTCGCGGGAATACTGATGGAGAGTGTCTACGGAAAGCGTGGACTCGACTTCGTCGTGGTGGGCATCGGCATCAATGTGAATCAGCGTACCTTCCCGGTCGAGGTAGGCCCGCGGGCGACTTCACTGGCGCTGCACCTGCACGCGCCCGTCGATCGGATCGCGCTCTTCAGGTCGGTGCTCGAATCCCTTGAAGAAGAGTACGACGCAATGACTTCCGCGGGTTTTCAGAACATCCTGCCCGCCTGGCTGGAACTTGCCCCCATGATCGGCACACGGATCTCCGCCGACATGCAGGGAACAACCGTGACCGGAATCGTTCGCGGCGTTACGCCCGAGGGGGCACTTCTTCTGCACACGGAGGCCGGCGACCATACGCTCTTCGCCGGCGATGTCACAATTCTCGAAATGGAATCCTATGCTCCTCGCAATTGACATCGGCAACACCCACACGGTCATCGGGGTCTACCGCCACACAACGCTCGTTGCCGACTGGCGCCTGGCAAGCCTGACCCACCGAACAGCAGACGAGAACTGGTTGACGCTCAAGAGTTTCTGTGCCGATGCCGGTATTGATCCGGCGGCCGTCACCGCCGTGGGCATTTCTTCCGTCGTCCCCGATCTCACGTTCGTGTTTGAACATCTCGCGCGCAAGCATTTCGCCGTCGAGCCGGTCACGATTTCAGGAGCTCTCGATTTTGGCATTCGCATCCTGTACAAGGATCCTTCGGCGGTGGGTGCCGATCGCCTGTGTAACGCCGTCGCCGGCTTTGAAAGATACGGCGGCCCGCTGATCATCATCGACTTCGGTACCGCAACGACCTATGATGTTGTTTCCGGCGAGGGTGACTATCTTGGCGGCGTCATCACGCTGGGGCTCGAGTCCACGGCACAGGAACTCCACCGCCGCGCCGCCAAGCTGCCCCGCATTGAGCTGCGGTTTCCCCCCTCGGCCATCGGAGATGATACTGCATCCAGTATGCAGTCAGGCGTGCTCTTCGGCGCAGTCGATGCAACGGAAGGCATTGTGAAGCGGATCCGGGCCGAACTGGGTGGAACGGCACGGGTGATCGCCACCGGAGGGCTGGCCAGGATCATAGCAGCACACACCGCCGTCATCGAGGCGGTGGAGCCGTCTCTGGTACTGGATGGGATTCGGTTGATTCTGGAGAGGTTGGAGAGGAAGAGGCAATAGGCACGAGGCAATTGGCAATGGGCGAGAGACGTTAGAGGCGGGCATGAGGCAATAGGCGTTGGGCGACAGGGGTGCCCCCCCTAATGCCTCGTGCCTAACGTCTCGTGCCTTCCTTACTTACGGCGTTCCGAAAATCTTCACCGATGCCTGCGCGAGATCCACTAGTGGCGTGAAATACAAACCGAGCAGGATCGTCGGCACAAGCAGGAGCACCACCAACACCCCTTCGAGCCGTGTCGTTGAAAGGGCCGGACCCGGTCGATCACCCGCACGCAGGAACGTATTCCGCAATACCCGCATGTAATAGTACAACGCCACGACGCTGTTCAGGGCACCGACGATTGCAAGCCAGACCCACTCATGATGTATCAGCGCCGCAAACAGATACAGCTTCCCGATGAAACCGGCCGTGGGGGGAAGACCGGTGAGTGAGATCAGGAAGATTGCCAGCGCCACAGTGAGAAATGGCGAGCGTGAGCCCAACCCCTTGTAGTCCTCGATATCCTCACTTCCCAGCTTGTTCGCAATCAACATCACGACGTAGAAGGCGCCGAGGTTCATGAAGAGGTAGATGACGAAATACAGCATCACCGCGGAGATACCGTCGGTGCTCAAGACCACCAGACCCATGAGCATATAGCCTGCATGGGCGATGCTGGAATACGCCAGCAACCGCTTCAGGTTGTTTTGCCAGATGGCAATCAGGTTGCCGACCGTCATAGTCAGCACGGAAAGCAGGACCACGATCTGCCGCCAGTCGAACCCGGGCAGGATGGCCCAGGCCCCAACGGGCAATGCCACGGCGGCGGTATCAACGAAGGTCACCTTGAAGAACCGGATCAGCAGGGCAAACCCGCCGGCTTTCGACGCCACGGACAGGAATGCTGTGATGGTGATCGGTGCGCCCTCGTACACGTCGGGCGCCCAGAAGTGGAACGGGACGGCCGAGATCTTGTACCCGAGTCCGGCGATAATCAGCATTCCTGCCATTGCCAGGACGAGGATGGGAGACCCTCCGCTCGCAATGACCGCCGGGAGTGCATGGTTGATCTCCGCGAATCCCAGGAATCCCGTGAGACCATAGACCAGGGAGATGCCGTAGACCATCAGGCCTGACGAGACGGCGCCGTAAATCACGTACTTGAGTGCAGCCTCGCTCGAATCCGGCGCCTCGCGCGTATATCCCGAAAGGAGATACGAGCTGATAGACGACAGCTCGATCGTCAGATACATCATCAACAAGTTGCTGGCACCTACCATCAGCATGATGCCGAGTGTCAGGGCAACCAGCAGCACATAATACTCACCCATCTTGCGGCCCGGGATATTCAACTCTGCGGAGCCGAGAGAAAACACCGTTACCAGCAGGGCGGCCAGCAGCACCAGGAGTTTGAAGAACCAGGCGAAGGGATCCACCGACAGCATGCCGCTGAAGACGGCAGCATGTGCACCCGTTTGCCCGAGGACGAAACCGCCGGTGACGATCAGCCCCACCACCGCAAGCCCGGCCACCATTACGGCATTGCGCCGGAAGATGAGATCGGCGATCAGCGTCACGAGCAGCGTGACGGTCAGCGCCACCTCAGGAGTTATCAGCGCGAGATCTTGGAGAAGTCGAGCGGCCATGGATTAGTGTACTCCCATCATGCCCTGTGCGCCGGCACTCTGGAGAATACCGGCCAGAGAATTCAACGAGGTACTCATCAGGTCCAGCACCGGAGACGGATAGATGCCGAGGAAAATGACGATGACGGCAAGTGTCGCGAGCATAAGGGTCTCGCGCCCGTTCATATCCGTCAGACCCTGCCATTTCTCGGGCAGCGTCCCCAGGAACACCCGTTGCAACACCCAGAGCATGTAGCCCGCGGTCAGGACGATGGTGACGGCACCGATAATCGTCAGGGTCGGGAATGTCCGGAAGGCGCCCAGCAGGGAAAAGACCTCGCTGATAAAACCGCTGAGGCCCGGCAGACCGAGTGCCGCAAAGAAGGCAATGGTCATCACGGCAGCGTACCGGGGCATTTTGTTCATAAGCCCGCCGAACTCGTTCAGCCCGCGCGTGTGGGCACGATCATAGATCACGCCCACGATGAGAAAGAGCATCGCGGTAATGGTCCCGTGATTGAACATCTGGAACACCGCACCCGTCATCCCCTGGGTGTTCATCGAGGCCAGGCCGAGCGTGACAATGCCCATGTGACTGACGCTCGAATAGGCAATGAGCTTCTTGAAATCCGTCTGTGCCATCGCCACCAGGGCACCATAGATCATGCTGATCACCCCCAGCAATGCAAGCTCCCACGAGAAGTAGCGCATCGCATCAGGGAAGATCGGAAAACTGACTCTCAGCAAGCCATAGGCGCCCATTTTCAGAAGAACGCCCGCCAGGATGACGCTGATCGCCGTCGGTGCCTCCACATGGGCGTCCGGAAGCCAGGTGTGGAAAGGGAACGCGGGAATTTTGATGGCGAATCCGATGAACAGCGCAACGTACGCGATATAGCGCCAGGTCGTCCCCCATCCGCCGAGCAGCGACCCCGGTATGAAGTTCTGCTGATCGGTCATCGCCAGCAGATTGAATGTATGGATCCTCTCCAGGCCCTGGGCACCGTTCTTCATGGCGTCAGCTGTGGAGATGATGGTACCGGCCGGGTCAATGAACACATTCGTGCTGAAATAGAGTGCCAGCATGGCCAGCAGCATCAGCACGCTCCCGAGCAACGTATACAGAAAGAACTTGATCGCGGCATACTCGCGTCGCGGGCCGCCCCACACACCGATCAGGAAATACATCGGCAGGAGCATGAGTTCCCAGAACACGTAGAAGAGGAAGAAGTCGAGGGCGACGAACACACCCATCATGCCGGTATCCAGGAGCAGGAACAGGGCGAAGTATCCTTTGACCGATTTTTCGATCGTCCACGACGAAATGGTCGCGATCCACGACACGAGCGCGGTCAGCAGCACCATCACCACACTGATCCCGTCAATCCCCAGGAAGTATTCGATGTGCACCCGCCCGAACCAGGCAACGCTCTTGACGTCGATCCAGCTGCCCTGCTGGACGAACTGCATGCCGGCGAAGCTGCGGTCGAAACGTGCGAAGATGATGACCGCCAGCACCACCTGCAGCGTTGTGAAGCCCAGCGAGGTCCAGCGGATAGCGCCGTTGTTCCCCTTGGGCAGCAACAACACGGTCACCATACCCACGATGGGCAGGAATGTGATCCAGGTCAGGATTCCGATACCGAGAATAGTGAATTCCATGAACGAAGTATCCTCCAGGAGTTACGCGTGCATATCGGTGTCAAACAACACGAAATACGAAATAGAGAATGAGCACACTGAGGACAGCGTACATCACATAGGTCTGCACCTTGCCGGTCTGCACCTTGCGGAACACGAGGCCGATGAAGCCGGAGAGGTACGCCAGGAGATTGACAAAGCCGTCGATCACGATTGAGTCAAACTTGCCGCTGACGAAGGAGGTCAGCGTGGTCAGCCAGCCGGCGCCGTTCACCGTGCCGTCAATGATCGTATCGTCCACCCACCGTAACCCGCGTGTCAGGGCGTGTGTCCCGCCCACAACAACGGTATTATACAGGTCGTCGAAACCCCACTTGTTCATCAGGAACGCATGCACGGGTGCCATGCGCGATGCGACTGCGTCGGGGCTGATCTTCTTCCAGTAGTATGTCGCGAACGCCACGAGAATTCCCGCACCCGCAACGAGCAATGACAGTGCCATGGCCGTTCCGTGCGCGTGATGCAGTGCCTCCGCAAACACTTCCCTTCCCGGTGCGGCGAGCGCTCCCGGGACCACGGAGAGGGGCCGTTCAATGGCCTTCGCGATCCAGCCGCCGGAAGCATTCAGCGGATTCAGACTGAACACCGCGAATGTCGAGAGAACGGCGAGTATGATCAGCGGGACCGTCATCACCCCGGGCGATTCGTGCAGATGGGCACGACGTTGCACATCCGTGTGCTCACCGAGAAATGTCAGGATGACGACACGGAACATGTAAAACGCGGTCAGTCCGGCCACCAGAAAACCGACAATCGGAATGAGGACATGACCGGTGAGGCTGCCGTAGGCCAGGGTACCCGCCAGAATCTCATCTTTGCTGAGGAATCCGGAGGTCAGGGGAACACCGGAAATCGACAGAGTGTACACGACAAACGTCCAGAATGTCACCGGCAGGTAGTCCCGCAGACCGCCCATATTCCGGATATCCTGGGCGTCGGTGAGATGATCCTTCTGGTGATGGAGCGCTGCATGCATCGCGTGAATCACCGACCCAGCTGCCAGAAAGAGACCCGCTTTGAACATCGCATGCGTGACCAGGTGGAAGAACCCCGCCGTATATGCGCCCACACCGAGACCCATCACCATGTAGCCGAGCTGGCTGATGGTGGAATAGGCCAGCACTTTCTTGATGTCATTCTGGACGATGGCGATGGTCGCCGCAATGAACGCGGTCGTTGCACCGATGTAAGCGATCACCATCAGGGCATCCGCGGTCATCAGCGGGAATGTCCGCGCGATAAGATAGACCCCCGCGGCAACCATCGTCGCAGCATGAATCAACGCGCTCACCGGCGTGGGACCTTCCATCGCATCCGGGAGCCACACGTGCAACGGAAACTGGGCGGACTTGCCGACGGCGCCGCAGAAGAGGAGGATCCCCGCGGCGGTCAGCCAGTTCTGGCTTCCGTACGGGAGCGTGCCCGCACCAATACCGGAGAACATCTGCTGCAAATTGAAGGTGCCGAACGTGGTGAACAGAATTGCCATCCCGATAAAGAACCCGACGTCGCCGATGCGATTCGTGATGAACGCTTTGATCCCCGCATCCGACGCGCTCTTCTTCTCATACCAGTGACCGATCAGCAGATACGAACTGATGCCCACCAGCTCCCATCCGACATACAGCAGGAACAGGTTATTGGCGAGGACGATCATCAACATGGAGAAGGAGAAGAGGCCCAGGTAGCCGAAGTACCGCGAGTAGCGTACGTCATCGTGCATATACCCGATGGAAAAGAAGTGCACCAGGGTGCTGATGAGGGCAACCACGGTCATCGTGATCGCGGCCAGGTTGTCGACGGAGAAGCCGAGAACGATCTTCAGCGGTCCGATGCCCGGCGCTTCGTGAAGGTCCACCCACGTGAAGTTGAAGTCCAGGGTCTCGGTGGGAAACGCCGTGAGCTTCTGCACCAGCACGGTAATTGAGGCCGCGAGCGCGGCGGTGATGACGGCGGTCTCAAACCAGTCTCCCTGCCGTGGAAGTCTCTTGCCGAAAAACATCATCAGCACAAACCCGGCAAGCGGGAGCACGAGAACAACGAGCGAAAGGGTGATCAGGGTGTCAGGCGACATAACAATCGGCAGTCAGTGGTCAGTACTCAGTGGCCGGATCTTCGGGAGCCGTTATTCCTTCAACGAACTGATTTCATCCACGTTAACGGTCTGGAACCGGTGATAGATGTTCAGCACAATAGCCAGGGCCACCGCAGCTTCTGCAGCGGCGAGGATGATGACGAAAATGGCGGCAACCTGCCCGTCCAGATTCACGCCGCCGTAACGGGCAAAAGCGATGAGATTGAGATTCGCCGCATTCAGCACGAGTTCGAGCCCCATGAGCACGAGAATGGCATTCCGGCGCGTTACCATAGCCAGGAGCCCCAGGGTGAAGAGCACGGCGCTGACCATGAGAAAATGGGCAAGCTGGACGTGCGGCAGCCAATCAAGGAAATTCGACAATACCGAAGAGTTCATGAAGGCAACCCTTATGACAGTTTCTTTGTCCGGCGTGCAATGAACGCAGCACCGACCATGGCAACAAGCAGCACCACAGAAGCCACTTCAAATGGCAGGGCGTACGAGGTCATCAGCATTTCGCCGATGCGTCCGGCGGTCGACGTCAGTGTGGCGGGAGGAGCCGTGACGGTGCTCCACGTCGCATAGAACACACCTGCGAGAGACCCGAACACGATTGCGGCAAGTATCACCGCCGGAATCATGTGGATGGTCCCCGTTTTCATATCCACGCTGATCACCTTGTTCGTCAGCATCACACCAAAGAGCAGCAATGTGAGAATGCCTCCGACATACACGAGGATCTGTGCGACCGCGACAAAATCCGCCGCCAGGAGTACATAGAATCCCGCCACACCGAAAAACGTGAAGAGAAGAGAGAAGGCGGCATACACAATGTTCTTCGAAAATACCACGATGGCGGCGGATCCGATCGTGATAATAGCGAAGAGATAGAAGATCAGGTCGAATGTTTCCATAACCTACTCTTTCTTCGGTGGCGGCTGGGGAGGAACAGCCTTCGGTGCAGGTGCCGGAGCAGGCACAGGCGCAGCTACGGGTGCAGGCGCCGAAGCAGGCACAGGCGCAGCTGCGGGTGCCGGTGCAGGCGCAGCCACAGGTGCCGGTGCAGCTACAGGCGCAGGTGCAGCTACGTTCGCAGATGCAGGCGCAGGTGCCGGTGAAGGCATGGGGACAGGTGCAGCGGCGGCCTTTGCAGCGGCCGCTGCCGCTTTCTTGGCCGCTTGCTCCTTATCGTAGGCCACAAGCTTGATCTTGGCCTGGTCGGCCTCGGTCGGTGTCATGACTGCAAACGAGTAGATCAGTCTCTCCCGGTCAAACTCGGAGAACTCGTACACATCAGTCATCTTAATGCATTCCGTCGGACAGGGAGGCACGCACAGGCCGCAATAGCAGCACTTGGCGATATCGATATCGAATCGTGGAACGTACAGTCGCTTCTTTGTTCCTACCGACGTCAGGCCGAGATCGACATCGGGCGTCGACTTGATGGTCTCAATGGTGATGCAGTCCACTGGACATGCCATCGCGCATTGATCGCAACCGATGCAGTCGTCGATGTTGACATACAGCCGGTTGCGGGCACGTTCCGGCAGCTTGAGTTTGACGTCGGGATATTGGATGGTGACGGCGGGCGTGAACAGATGCTTCCACGTCACCTTCATCCCGATCAGCGCGGTCACCAGACCGTCATAGACATTGCGAAAATAGCTGCTCATTCCTCAGAGTCCGTTTGATGCGATACAATCGTACGCCGGCCCCGGCACCGCCTTACTGCAAGGCGAGCATCCAGACGCCAACGCCCAGGATAAGCACAAAGGAAAACGGTATCAGGACCTTCCATCCTACGTACATCAACTGGTCGACGCGCACGCGCGGCAGCGTCCACCGCAACCACATCTGCACAAAGACGAACGTCATGCCTTTCAACAAAAACCAGAATGCACCCCACCAGGGCCCCGACATGAAGTCCCCGAACGGACTATTCCACCCGCCCAGGAACAACGTCGTAGCGATGGCACTCACGGCGAACATGTTGGCATATTCGGAAAGAAACAGCAGTGCGAACCGCATACCGGCATATTCTGTATGATACCCGCCCACAAGTTCCGACTCCGCTTCCGGGATGTCAAACGGCGTGCGGTTCACTTCTGCCAGAGACGCAGTGAAATAGATGATGAGGGCGCAGAACAGAAAAGGAAATTTCTGGAACATGAACCAGTTCCAGAACATGCCGCTTTGCGCGGTATTGATCTCCTGCAGGTTTAGTGTGCCCGCGACCATCACCACCGTCAGGATCGCCAGCGCCACGGGAATCTCGTAACTCACAATCTGTGCAGCAGAACGCAATGCGCCGTAGAGGGACCATTTGTTGTTCGAAGCCCAACCTGCCATCAGCAAACCCACGACGGCAATCGAGGAAATCGAAATGAAATAGAACAGGCCGACATTGATGTCGCTTCCCGCGTAGGCCGCACTGAACGGCACAACCGCATACGCCGCATAGGCCCCGCCAAAAACAATGTAGGGTGCAAGTTTGAACAGTCTACTGTCCGCCGCGGTCGGGATAATATCCTCTTTCATGATGAGTTTGAGGATGTCGGCAATTGTCTGTATCGAACCGTGCCACCCCGCCTTCATCGGACCCAGACGGTCCTGCATGTGAGCGGAGATTTTCCGCTCCCACCATACGGCAAAGAGGGCGAACGGGATTACCCAGACGAGCGGAACAAGTGCCATCAGGGTATACACGAGGATCTCGTTCTGCAGAACGCCAACAAGGAAGTCTTTCATGAGGATCCGGGGTCTAGGGTCTGGTATTTCGGGCCTGCTGCGCCGCTACCGGTCAACTTCTCCAAGCACAATGTCAATACTGCCAAGGATTGCCACTACGTCGGCGATCATCGCGCCACGACAGATGGCCGGGACCGCGGAGAGGTTGAGGAAGCATGGTGGCCGTACCTTGACACGGTACGGTGATGACGTGCCATCCGACACGATATAGAAGCCAAGCTCCCCTTTGGGTGTCTCGGTGCGCACGAAGACCTCTCCTGGCTCCGGGCGAATGCGCTTGGGAATAGCCGACTGCACGTCTCCGGCCGGGAGCTGTTCGACCGCCTGTTCGATAATATTGACGCTCTGTTCCATTTCATGGACACGGACCATGTAGCGGTCCCACGAATCGCCCACCCTCCCCTTGATACCCATCCCCACCGGGATGTCAAAAGCGAACCGGTTGTAGATGGAATACGGATCGTTCTTCCGGAGGTCCCATTTCACGCCGGAGCCCCGGAGCACGGGTCCGCTGGCACCGTAGTTGATGGCAACCTCGGGAGGCAGAACGCCGACGCCGGCCGTGCGTTCTTTGAAAATCTTGTTGTACGACAACAGTTCGTTGAGTTCGGCGATTTTGGGACGGAAGTACTTGCAGAAATCCCGTGTTTTGTCCTGGAAATTCGGCTTCACGTCGTGGGAAAGCCCCCCCACCCACATATAGTTATAGAGCAGGCGGGCACCGCAGGTTTCTTCGAAGATATCCAGCACATGTTCCCGATCGCGCATGCAGTACAGAAACGGCGTGTAGGCTCCCATGTCGATCCCGTATGTCCCGAGGGCGATCAGGTGGCTGACGATCCGGGAAAACTCCGCCATGATCACGCGGATGTATTCGACCCGCTCCGGGACCTGGATCTTCAGCAGCTTTTCCATGGCAACAACATAGCCGAACTCGTTGCTCATCGCCGCGACATAGTCGAGCCGATCGACGTACGGAATAACCTGCTGATAGTTGTTCATGTGCTCGGCGTGCTTTTCAAAGCACCGGTGCAGGTAACCGATTTGCGGAATGGCATCCACAACAATCTCGCCGTCCACGATCAGTTCAAGTCGCAACACACCATGGGTGGACGGATGCTGCGGTCCCATGTTGATAACCATCTCTTCGGCCCGGAGCGGGCGTCCCAGTCCGGGAACGGTCGCCCGTCTCCGGCCCGCCTCGCCCTCTCCGGCTGCGCTTTCCTTTTGTGCTGTAACGGTGACGTCCATTAGTACGGTACTTTCATGCCGTTGTAGAACTCAGGTACCTGGTAGTCCTTGCGGAGCGGAAACCCTTCCCAGTCATCGGGCATCAGAATGCGCCGCAGGTCGGGATGGCCATCAAAGACCACGCCGATCATATCGTATGCCTCGCGTTCCTGCCAGTTGGCGGCTTTCCAGATGGCCTCAACGGACTGGACGTGCGGATGGTCCGCCGTCACTTCTGTTTTCAGGACAATCCTGTGATTCCATTTCATCGAGTACATATGGTACACCACACCGAGGCGTCCCTTCGTGTAGTCCATTCCCGTCAGCAACATGAGCGAATCAAATTGCATCCGACCGTCATCGCGGAGAAACAGGGCGATATCCCGCATTCTGTCGGGTGCAACGCGTATCCAGGGATCCAGCACACCATCCACTTTTGCCTCGAGGATGGCGTCGCCGAAGCTGCCCTTCAGGGCCTCGTGAATCTCTTGAGCAATCATGGGTCTTCTTTTTTGTCGATAGTCAGCAGGTGTTGGATCAGGCCGATTTCTTTTTTGCCAGGCTCTCGCTCCGGATTTTCTCCTTGAGCTTGAGCAAGCCTTCGAGGAGGGCTTCAGGACGGGGCGGACAGCCCGGAATATACACATCCACGGGAATCACCCGGTCAACCCCTTTGAGGACATGGTACCCATGTTCCCAGTACGGGCCGCCGCAATTGGAACAGCTCCCCATGGAGATCACATACCGCGGCTCCGGCATCTGATCGTACAGCACCTTGATGCGAGAGGCCATTTTGATCGTCACGGTCCCTGCAACGATCATTGCGTCAGCCTGCCGGGGGGAAGAACGGAAAAACGTTCCGAACCTGTCCAGATCGTAATGCGATGCGCCCGTCGCCATCATTTCGATCGCGCAGCAGGCCAGACCGAACTGAATGGGCCAGATGGAAGACAGACGCGCCCAGTTGAGCAGGCTGTCGGTGGAAGTGATAAGGATATTGCTGTTTTCAAAGCGCTGGTCAAGCAGTCCCATAGCGTTCCTGTCAGACGGCTATTTCTTCTTCAGTGAGCGGTGCCTCACGCACGCCGACTCCGCGTTCGTACCGCGGAATTCGTGGTGCGGGTTTGTCCCATTCCAGATCGCCTTTCCGCCAGACGTACGCGTACCCCGCGAGCAGAATAGTGAGGAACACGATCATCTCGAAGAATGCAAACCATCCGAGGGAGTTGTAGACGAGCGCCCAGGGAAAGAGGAAGACCACCTCTACGTCGAACACAATGAAAATCAAGGCGATAACGTAGAAACGGATGTTGAACCTCATGCGGGAATCGCCGACCGGGCTTTCGCCGCACTCGTAGGTCGTGCGCTTGCTGGGATACGGGCGATCCGGACGGAGAAACCATGCGATCGCCATCCCGATGGCAACGAACACGACACCGATGAGGATGAAAATAAACACACGACCGAATTCGGTGAGCATCAAACGAGGTCTCCGGAAACAAGAGGGTGAGATTCTACGTGCGAAGACAGGTGTCAAACAACGGTATTTGAAGATAGAAAATAATGGTGGAATTGTCAATAACGCCAGCGATGGCCCTGGGGCCATCGCTGGTATCCACAACGTTAGGATCTTCCGGATCTCACGCTGTGAGGTCCGCCTGAGGTGAAGAGGGGCTGGGGACAACCTCCCCGTGGCTATTGTACACCTGCAGGGGAAGTTGTCGTGCGGGCTCATTCATGCGTGGAGAAGTAGCGCGCTCTTCCGGCATCTGCGCCTTGACCGTTTTCGCGGGGGCGTGCTCCGTCACTCTCTCCATCGGCACGGCCGCCACGGTCTGACCCGCTCCGCTCACAACACCATTGCTCGTCATGCGCTTTTCTCCACCCTCAGTTCAGGACACGTTCCCTGCCGCCTCTCCCCTGGTCAAAAAGAATGCAAAAATCACGCCATAGTGGAACAACCGAAAATGTCCGCAAAACGTCCCCGGGACGGCACCGGGAAAGCAGGGGACCCGGGGCTGCGTGCACATTTGTACATCTGTACATTCCCTGATCACCACATCCTAGGGTTTCTTGACGAGGTATCGTTTGACCTTCTGGGTCGTCGTTTTTTCGAACTCGTTCTCGCGGAGATGGAATGTGCGAATCTGCTTGTACCCCGGAAGTTCCTTATTCACTTTCGCCACTTCCGCCCCGATCACTTCCTTCATCAGCTCGTCCGTGATCTGGATTCCCCGCGTCTCGGCAAGCTCGATGAACGCCTCCGCATCGGGAACAATCTGCGCAGCGATGATCTCGTCATGCTTCTCGTCCGGCTCTCCGTAGATCATCGACTCCAGCACGTAGGGGCTCCGGTGGAGGATGTCCTCGATTTCCTCCGGGTACACATTCTCGCCCCGTCGTGAGATGATGACGTTCTTCGTCCGGCCGCTAATGTGCAGAAACCCGTCTTCATCCCGGAAGCCGAGATCGCCGGTCTTGAACCATTCACCTTCAAACGTATCACGGGTAGCCTGTTCATTCTTGTAGTAGCCCAGCATGACGTTGGGCCCCTTCGCCCACACCTCACCCACCCCTTCGTTGTTCGGCGCATGAATCTTGAGAGTCACACCGGGTAAGGGGAGGCCGGCAGCATTGTCCTTGAAGTTATTCAGCTGGTTCAACGCAAGGATGGGAGCGGTTTCTGTCAACCCGTACCCCTGCAGGAAATTGAAGCCGAATTCCCGTAATCCTTTTGCCACCGTCGGGTCCGGCGCAGCGCCGCCGGCTATGAAGAGACGGATCTGCCCTCCGAAACGATCGTGTATCTCCTTGAACACCTGCCGCCTGAAACCCTTCCAGCCAAACCATTCCAGGAAATTGCTGGCCTTAATCAACGGGGGGACCACCTTGGCGGTCACGGGCTTCTCCTGAATGCCCTTGGAGATGCGTTTGAACATCTTGTCGTACAGCAACGGTATCCCGAGCAACACCGTCGCGTGTGATGACTGGAGATCGTCCGTCACCGTCTTCAGCGACCTTGCATAGAACACCGAGGCACCAGTGTAGAGAGGGCACAGCATACCACAGGTACATTCATAGGTGTGGTGCATCGGAAGCACCGAGAGGAACCGGTCCTCCGGGTAGATCATGAGCATCCCCACCATGCCCACGAGGTTGGCCGCCAGATTGGCCTGACTCAACATCACGGCTTTGGCCCTGCCAAGAGACCCTGAAGTGAAGATGATCTCCGCCATTTCTTCCGGCACGATGCGCGGAAGATTGTCCACGGTGTGCCCCGGGCTCTGCGTGATCAACTCCATCATGGACAGAATTCCCTCGCCTTCGGCCGGGCGGTCCATGTTCATATAGAATTTCAGGTTCTTCAGGGACATGCGCCGTTCACTGAGCATGGGTTGAAACGCCTCAGAATAGATCACCGCCACGGAATCCGATTCGTGCAGAATATTCAGGATCTCATTGACCCCCAGTCTGGCGTCGATCGGCACCACAACATAGTTGAAACACATGAGCGTAAGATAGCTGAGGCCCCATTGCACGCGGTTCTCACCGATGATGGCGATGTGGGACCTCTCCGGCAGTCCAAGCGCACGAAGCGCGCCGCCGAAGCGGAGGACCTGTGACAGGATCTCCGCGTAGGTCAACCGCCGCATCGGTGTTTCCTTCAGATCCTGAAGCGCCTCTTTGTGCGCGTAGACGTGCGCGGAACGAATCACAAGATCCTGGATGGAGCGGATCTCCGGAACGGTGTTGTAGGTGATTTTGCGTTTCATGGTTTTCCCGGCTCCACAAATTTGGCGAGTTCTTGAGACGAACGCTGTTCGACGTCCGCGTGCAAACTGTTCCCGTGCGCATCCATTGTCACAATCGCGGGAAAATCCTTTACCGTAATATGCCACATGGCCTCGGGAATGCCGAAATCCAGAAAATCCACACCCTGGACGCCCGTGATGCACTGCGTGTAGTATTGCGCCGCACCGCCGATGGCGTTCAGATACACCGCCCCGACCTCCTGCAGTGCGGCAAGCGTCTTCCGCCCCATCCCCCCTTTCCCGATCACGGCACGTATGCGGAACTTGCGAAGGATATCCGCCTGGTACGGTTCTTCCCGGCCGCTCGTGGTCGGCCCGGCTGCATTCAGGTACCACGTGTCGTCCTTCCTCAGGGCCACCGGACCGCAATGGTATATCGCGCCACCGCTCAACTCCACGGGCGAGTCGTGTGTCATCAGGTGGTGGTGTAAGCTGTCACGTCCCGTATGCATCGGGCCATTCAGAAGCACGACATCACCGACCTTCAGCGCTCTCACCTGTTCCTCGGCAAGGGGCAGTGTCAACCGGATTTCGCGGCCTGAAAGCGGCACGCCGGCCCCGCGCGCCATCCTGATCGCGGGGGTATCATCTTTGTAGAGCCAGCGCAGAAGCGCGCCGGTCCGGCTGTCGATGACGACCCCCAGGCGCCGGAAGGCCCAACAGTTGTACGCGACGGATACGAAAAAGCTGGCCGGCAACCTGTGCAGGGCGGCGATCTTGCAGCCTATCAACGTCGCATTCCCGCCGAACCCCATCGTCCCGATCCCGAGTTCGTTGGCGTGCTCGAGAATATACTGTTCCAGCCCGGCCAGCTCAGGCACCGGATTGACATCATCCAACGACCGGAACAGCTGCGCCTTCGCACATTGATACCCTGATGTTCTGTCACCGCCGATCGCCACCCCTATCGCACCGGCGCTGCACCCGTGGCCCTGTGCCTGCCACACCGCGTGGAGAATGCACTTCCTGACGCCGTCAAGGTTCCGGTCTGCCCTCCCCAGTTGCGGCAATTCACAGGGGACGGAATACTGGATGTTCTTGTTTTCACAGCCGCCGCCTTTCAGCAGCAGGCGGACTTCAATGTCATCATGTTCCCACTGGTGGAAGTGAACGACAGGAGCGCCTTCACCCAGGTTGTTTCCGCTGTTCTTTCCCGTCAGGGAATCGACGGCGTTCGGACGGAGTTTCCCCTGCTTCGTGGCCTCGGCGATCGCTTTGCGTATCTCCTCCTCCATGCGAATCTGGTTCGCTCCGGGCGGGACCATGATCTCGAATGTCGGCATGCCGGTGTCCTGGCAGATCGGCACCTGGCCGTCGCACGCAAGATCAATGTTGACGGCAATGGTCTCCAACGCGAGCATCGATTGGGTCGCGGGCGTTTCACGATCCCGCGCGGCAATGATCGCCCGGCGCACGTCCGGGGGAAGATTGCTGGACGTCTCCACAATCAGTTCGTACATGCTTGACGCAAAATGTTCCATGCAACCTCCACTCAAGTGCTGTAGTCGGGCTGGTTGACATACGGGATGGGGTCGGGAATGCCGGCCTGCTGGAAGCCGCGCAGGCGGAGCGCGCAACTGTCACACACACCGCAGGCGGCATCTTCGCGTTGATAACACGACCACGTCAGATGAAAAGGTGCTCTGAGTTCAACCCCTTTGCGAACGATTGCGGTCTTCGTCAGATGAAGAAGCGGCGTGATGATCTGGATGTGCGTCTCAGGCCGGGTCCCCTCGCGGACGACCGCATTGAACGCTTCATAGAAACTGCGCCTGCAGTCGGGATATCCCGGGGCATCTTCCTCAACCGCGCCGATAAACACTCCTTCCGCCCGGATCACCTCCGCCCAGCTCACCGCCGCAGCGAGGAGATTCGCATTCCGGAAAGGCACATAGGATGTCGGAATCCCCGCCGGACGCAGATTCGCCGGCGTCACCTGCATCGTGCGGTCTGTGAGACTCGACCCCCCGATCACTGCTAGGTGTTCCATCGAAACGGACAACGACTTCGTGACGCCGTAGTGAGCGGCAATCTCCCGGAACGCGCGGAGTTCACGTGCTTCCGTGCGCTGGCCGTAATTCAAATGAAGGAATGCACAGTCGAAGTCGTGCGCGGCAATCGCCGCCGTGACACAACTATCCATCCCCCCGCTGACAAGCACGACAGCACGAGGTCGTGGCATCACGCACCGTGGTAGGATTGACCGAGTTAGAGTTCTGGCATGCGGTGGTGGGACAGTCTCACCGGGCTAACATAAGAAGAACATCAAGGAAATGCAAGGCGCTGATGATGGCCTTGAGAGGGGGGCCGGGGAGGCCCGGCGAGAGAGAAAGTGCAAGAAAGACGGGTGCTCTACCGCGCAAGGTTGGACTAGTGCCGTCCCAACGATCTTCTGCTAGCAAAGAACTCGGAGGATCGTTGTTGGGACGTGCCCTGTGCCCCCCCTGTTCATAGCAAATGAAAGTTGTGGGGGCACTAGGCCAGCACCTGTTTTCTGCGCAGAAGGGTCTGCGCAACTGCCGCGGCGACCACCTCGCCATCTGCCGGTTTCACGATAAAATCATCGACGCCGAACCGCTTGCCGGCGATCAGGATGTCCCGATCGATGCGTGTGGCATGGAAGAGAAATGGAATGTCTTTGAAGGCGGGGTTGCTGCGCACCCAGAGAAAGAGGTCAAACCCGCGAGGCCCGGACTCAAAATTCACCTCTGACACCACGACATCGGGCAGGAGTCTTGACAGCGCCTCGACGGCTTCGTCATACGTGGCCGCTCCGATCCACTGGTATCCGTGCCGGCGCATGGTCGTGCCAAGGCCGGTGAGCACCCGCTCATCCTGATCAACACAGAGCACCAGCTCATTTCTCCTCGTGTGTCCGTTGCGCTGGCTGGATCCGGTGTGCCGCTGGCCGATCTCGGTCAGCAGCGCCTCGATCTGGGAACGCAGCGCCAGGCCGTCGCCGTTGGCAGGATCCATGGTCAGTATGGTGTCGACGGCCTCACGCGCGACCGGGTACCGTCCCATACGGACGAATTCGGAAGCTCTACGGACAAAATGCTCGATTTTCGCCTGGTGAAACGTCTCACGGGGTGTCATGAATGGTGCATCCTTCAGTCGGCTGTGTTGATGCGCTGGTTGGAAAGGTGCGCAACGCAATCTACACAATTGGCATCGGCAAGGATGTGCCCCATGTCACTGCCTGCCGGGTGTCACCGATGTGCGGCAACACCTGCAGGCGGTTCACGGCTGAATGAGATTGAGCATCAGGAGGGCGGTAAGAGCGAGGCCCAGGAGGAGACGGTAGACGACAAACACCAGGGTGGTATTCTTCATCAGATAACGGAGCAACCAGGCAATAGCGGCATAACCGGATATCGCCGCCACAACCGTCGAGAGCGCAAGGTTGGCGAGGCCGAGTGCGAAAACGTCGTCGCCGGCCCGTAGCATGCCGGCGACCTTCAGCAGTTCGAACATGCCGCTCGCAAGCACGGCGGGAATGCTGAGCAGAAAGGAAAAACGTGCAGCGGATTCCCGCTGCAATCCGAGAAACAACCCCGCCGTGATGGTCGTTCCGGAGCGGGACGCTCCCGGGATCAGTGCACATGCCTGTGCAAAACCGATGACGAGAGCATCCACCCAATGCATCTGATGGATTCCCCGCACATGCCGTGCGAGCTTCTCAGCCAGCCAGAGGAGCGCGGCGAGCCCGACCAGGCTTGCGACGATGACCAGGAGGCTCTTCGTCAGCGCGCCTTCGATCTGGTGGCGGAAGAAGTACCCGATCAGGGCCACCGGCAGTGTGCCGAGTGCGATCAGCCAGCCCAGCCGTGCCTCGGGTCCGGCCGGTTGCGACCAGCTCCCGCGCAGGCGCTGGCGTGCATCACGGAAGACCGCAATGATCATCTGCAGGATATCGCGGCGGAAGTACAGAAGCACGGCGGCCATCGTCCCGAGTTGCATGACTGCAATGAAGGCAGTCCAGGCTTCGGGATGTTCCTCGCTCACAAGGCCGAGAACCTTTCCGGCGATCGTCAGATGCGCAGTACTGCTGATCGGCAGGAATTCGGTCAGGCCCTGCACGATGCCGAGAACAATGGCTTCCAGTAAATTCACGCAATCTCCGTCAGAGTGGCACCATACTCATCCGAGAATCGCCAGCAACACACCCGCCGCGATAGCCGTACCGATGACGCCCGCCACATTGGGTCCCATGGCATGCATCAGAAGGTAGTTCTGGGGGTTGTACTCCTGCCCGATGTTGTGCGAGACACGGGCCGCCATCGGAACGGCAGAGACACCGGCCGACCCGATCAGCGGATTGACTTTTCCACCCGTGAGGCGGTACATCACTTTGCCGAGGAGCACCCCGCCGACAGTGGAGAACCCGAAAGCAATCACGCCCAGTACGATGATCTTCATCGTCTCCCAGCGCAGGAATACGTCCGCCCCCATGGTCATCCCCACACACGTGCCGAGAAAGAACGTTACGATATTGATGAGCTCGTTCTGGGCCATATTGGTGAGACGCTCGACCACACCGCTTTCACGGAGGAGGTTCCCCCCCATAAGCATAGCCAGCAGCGGCGCAGCAGGAGGGACGACGAACACACCCACGACGGTGACTGCAAGGGGGAAGATGATCTTCACCTTGTGGGACACCGGCTTCGGTATCTCCATGACAACGGTGCGTTCCTTTTCGGTTGTGAGCAACCGCATGATGGGCGGTTGAATGAGCGGGACAAGGGCCATATAGGAGTAGGCGGCCACAGCGATGGGTCCGAGGAGGTGCGGCGCGAGTTTGAGCGTCAGGTAGATGGCCGTCGGTCCGTCGGCGCCGCCGATAATGCCGATCGCCGCCGCTTCTTTGAACGTGAAGCCGAGAGCGACCGCGGACATGAGCGCAACGAACACGCCAAACTGGGCGGCCGCGCCCAGCAAAAACGTTTTGGGATTCGACAGGAGCGGTCCGAAATCGGTCATTGCCCCGATGCCAAGAAAGATCAGCGGCGGAAAAATCTCCAGCTCGATCCCTTTGGAGAGATAGTAGTACAATCCGCCGATTTCCGACCCGCTGGGCGGCGTCAACAGTCCGTTCCCCGGCAGGTTCGCCAGAAATGCTCCGAGCCCGATCGGCAGGAGCAGGAGCGGCTCAAACCCCCGGCGGATCGCCAGATAGATAAGCAGTGACGCAACGGTAAGCATCACCACGTTTCCCCAGGTGAGAGACCAGAACCCCATCCCCGCTACAAATTTTTGCAGATTCTCGATCATGAGGGATCCGCCTATTCGAACGAGAGGAGTACTTGACCCGCCTCGATTTTGTCACCCGGTTTCACTTTGATGGCCTTGATCTTGCCGTTTTGCGGGGATGAAATATTCGTCTTCATCTTCATCGCCTCGAGGACAAACAGCACGTCATTCTGCTTGACCGTATCCCCTTCCTTGACCGGGATTTCCAGAACAACCCCATTGATCGGTGATGTCAGCGATTTCTTATCCGCACCCGATACTTTTCCTTTTGGAGAGGCAGTCGAAGGCATGGCCAGGGAAGCGGTTGGCGGAGTCACATAGCTGTCGACAACCCGTGGGGGGGGGTGGAACGCATGTTGTGGTTCCACTAGATCATCGTCCTGGACGACCTCCACATCGACTTCGTAGCGTTTGCCGTTGACGGTAATAAGCAGCTTTTTCATAGTGGCGATTTCCTTCTTGAGATTGCATGAGAAGCCATGATGTTGAGCCGCCCGGTGACGGCCCATGCCGGTTCCGCCGAAGGTTCCAGGAAACGCACGCGGCGGATGGAGATCGGGCGCTTGAGCATGACGGTCGCTGATGCGGCAAGCACGGCGACGATTTCATCGTTTAGATCGACATCCACCTTGTGCGTGTCGACCTTCGTCGCGTAGTTCTTGATGCGCCGGGAATTCAGCCATTCATCGGCATTTTTTAAGAACCAGATGAGGCCGGCGAGTGCGCTGAGGACGACCAGGGTCACCGACATGCCGACAACCAGAAGGAGAAGGCTTTGCGTGAAGTTATCCATGTTCCGGTCCCCGCTCTTAGAGCGGTATCAATCCATGTTTTTTCTGCGGACGCTGGTCGCGCTTGTTTCGCAACGATTCCAGGGCGACGGAAAGATAGGCCCGGGTCGCCTTCGGCTCGATGACGGCATCCACCATGCCGCGCTGCGCCGCCTGGTACGGTGTCGAGAATTCCTGCTTGTATCGGGCGATGAGACGCGCGCGGACCTCTTTGGGATCAGGGGCATTCTTGATATCGCTGCGGTACAGCACATTTACAGCGCCCTCGGCACCCATGACGGCAATTTCCGCGGTCGGCCATGCGGCAACGCGGTCCGCCCCCAGCGACTTGGCGCACATTGCCAGATAAGCTCCACCATAGGCCTTGCGGACAACCACCGTGATCTTCGGCACGGTGGAGGCGGAGAATGAAAAGAGCATCTTCGCGCCATGCCGGATGATCCCGCCGAACTCCTGTTCGACTCCCGGCAGAAATCCCGGGACATCCACGAACTGAATGAGCGGGACATTGAACGCATTGCAGAAGCGGATGAAGCGGGATGCTTTGTCGGAGGCGTCAATATCAATCGCACCAAATTTCGCTGCGGGCTGGTTCGCCACAACGCCCACCACCCTGCCGTTGAGCCGCGCAAAGCAGACAATGATGTTCATCGCATAGTGGCTGTGCACTTCGAACAGGGTATCGGGATCGAAAATCCTCTGCAGGATGTCAAACATATTGTACGGATCGCGCGGATCGTCCGGCACCACGGTGTTCAGAGCTTCATCTTCGATAATAGTCAACTCCCCCGTATGCTGTGAGGGGGGATCTTCGGTGTTGTTATTCGGGAGATAGCTGAGAAGCCGTTGTACGATCTCGATGGCGTCAGCATCATCACGGGCGATGAAATGGACGTTGCCGCTTTGTGCCGACTGGGCCTCCGCTCCGCCGAGTTCTTCCGCACTGATCGATTCCCCCGTGGCCTCCCGGATCACCTCCGGCCCCGCGATGAACAGCTGCCCGATCCCCTTGACCATGACGATGAAATCCGTCAGGGCCGGGGAGTACGCCGCACCTCCCGCACACGGGCCGGCAATGATGGAGATCTGCGGGACGACACCGGAAAGCAGGGTGTTGTGATAGAAGATCCTGCCGTATCCCTGGAGTGAATCGACACCTTCCTGTATGCGCGCGCCGCCACTGTCATTGATCGCGATGTAGGGTGCACCCGCTTTCAGTGCCATTTCCATGATATCGCAGATTTTCCACGCGTGCATCAATCCCACGCTTCCACCCATGACGGTGAAATCCTGCGACGAGGCATAGACGAGCCGCCCCCCGATGGCCCCCAATCCCGTGACCACCCCGTCGGCCGGCAAATCGCGTCCCGCCATGCCGAATGATGTGGAATGATGCTGTACCAGCCGGAAGAGTTCGTCATAGAAGCCATGATCGAACAACAGGTGAAGGCGTTCATGAGCGGTCATCTTTCCCGCTTTGTGCTGGGCGTCAATCTTCTCCACACCCCCACCCAGAATCACCAACGCGTTCTTTTCCTTCAATTCCTGGAGTTTTTCCTGTACCGTAGCCATGTGTTGAGTTCCTGTGGATGTGACGCCGCCTCACCGGGCGGCGCAGAGTTCAACCAGCACGCCGTTCGTTGACCTGGGGTGCAGGAAGGCAATCTGGAGCCCTTCAGCCCCCCCGCGCGGCCGGGGGTCAATGAGCTGCATACCACCGTCCTGCAATTCCATCAAACTCCCGGGAAGGTCCGCAACGGAAAACGCAATGTGATGGATCCCCTCTCCCCTCTTCTCGATGAATTTCGCGATCGGACTCCCGGGATCTGTCGGCTCGAGAAGTTCGATTTTCGTCTGACCGACTTTAAAAAAGGCCGTCTTCACTTTCTGGTCCGCTACCTCCTCCAGGGCATACCATGATGTCCCGAGAAGCCGCTCGAAGACGGGCGCTGATTCCTGGATACTCTTGACCGCGATGCCGATGTGCTCAATATGCGTTGGGTTCATGAGGATGTCCGCTCCTGTCGTCGTTCAAAAGCTGCACAGAGGGTGTCCACTGCGCCGGCAACGGTCATTGATCCTGCCTGCACTGCTTGCTCGATGCCCGGGAGCAGCCGCTGGATCTCCGGGTCTGCGGCAAAGCGGGCGCGGAGACGATCATCAAGCATGCTGTGCATCCAATCCAGCATCTGGGCATGCCGCCGTCGCTGGAACATGCCACCTTGCGACGTAACACTGCGAAACTCTTCGGCAGCCCTCCATACGGCGGCGATTCCGTCTCCCTCAAGTGCCGAACAGGTCATGACAGGAGTCGTCCACCCTTCCGTCGCAGGGACAAAATAATGGAGGGCGTGCGCGGTGTCCGCACGCAGGGCCTCGGCGCGCACGCGATTCTCTCCGTCGGCTTTGTTGATGACCACGGCATCGGCCAGCTCCATGACACCCTTCTTGATCCCCTGGAGTTCATCGCCGGCACCCGTGATGAGCAGCAGAAGAAAGAAATCGACCATCGACCGCACGGCGATCTCGCTCTGACCGACGCCGATCGTCTCCACAAGGATCACGTCATAACCCGCGGCTTCGCACACAAGGATGGACTCGCGGGTTTTGCGCGTCACCCCGCCGAGGGTTCCCCCCGAGGGAGATGGGCGAATGAAGCACCCGGGGTCCCGCGCAAGCCGTTCCATGCGGGTCTTGTCTCCCAGAACGCTCCCCCGCGTGACACTGCTGCTGGGATCGACCGCCAGCACGGCAACCCGGTGGTTGGAGGCGGTGAGAAGACGCCCGAGAGCTTCGACAAATGTGCTCTTGCCTGCGCCCGGAACTCCGGTGATCCCCACGCGCAGGGAACCGCCGGTAACAGGAAGGAGCTGTGCGAGCACTTGTTGCGCAACGGCCGCGTGCGCGGGGGCATTGCTCTCTATGAGCGTAATCGTCCGTCCGAGAATGACGCGATCACCGGATCGCACGCCGGCGACGTACTCATCGACATTGAGTGCGCGACGCCCCTTCGATTCCACGTCAGCCGATTCTCCGCATCAGTTCGTTCAGCATTGTGCCGGCAGCGACAGGGATCACCGTGCCGGGGCCGAAAATTGACGCTGCGCCGTGTGCGCGCAGAAAATCATAATCCTGGGCCGGGATCACACCCCCCACGACAACGAGAATATCCTCCCGTCCAAGCTTCTTCAGCTCCTCCACCAGCGCCGGCAACAGTGTTTTGTGACCGCCTGCAAGAGAACTCATGCCCACAATGTGCACATCGTTTTCGACCGCCTGACGGGCTGTCTCTTCGGGTGTCTGAAAGAGCGGTCCGACATCGACATCGAAACCCAGATCGGCGAATGCCGTGGCAATGACTTTGGCGCCGCGATCGTGACCGTCCTGTCCCATCTTCGCGACCAGGATCCGCGGGCGACGCCCCTCCATTCGTGCAAACTCGTCCGCCAGTGCCCGAACGTTGCTGACTTCATCTTTCACGGCGTACTCCCGGGAATAGACACCAGTGATCGTGCGCACAACCGCAGTATGACGGCCCCAGACCTTCTCCATAGCCTGGGAGATCTCGCCGAGGCTCGCCCGCGCCCGCGCAGCATCGATGGCCAGAGCGAGGAGATTGCCTTCGCTGGACTCCGCGCTGTGGGTCAGCGCCCGGAGCGCCGCCTGCACCCGCGCCTCATCCCGGCCTGACCGGAGCTCAGCCAGTCGCGCTATCTGGGCGTCACGCACGGCACTGTTGTCGACTTCGAGAATCTCTATCGGATCCTCTTTCGCAAGCCGGTACGTATTGACGCCTACGACGGTTTCGCGGGCGGAATCGATATGCGCCTGCCGGCGCGCCGCGGCTTCTTCAATACGCATCTTGGGCAAACCCGTCTCGATGGCTTTGGCCATCCCCCCCAGACTTTCAATCTCCTGTATGTGCTCCCACGCGCGCCTCATCAACAGATCTGTCAATGCCTCCACATAGTATGAGCCGCCCCATGGGTCAATCACACGGCAAATCCCTGTTTCTTCCTGCAGGAACAGCTGCGTGTTGCGCGCGATGCGCGCCGAAAAATCCGTCGGCAACGCAATTGCCTCATCAAGCGAATTGGTGTGCAGCGACTGGGTGTGGCCGAGAGCAGCGGCCATAGCCTCAAGGCACGTCCGGTTGACATTGTTGAACGGATCCTGCTCGGTCAGGCTCCAGCCGGACGTCTGCGAATGCGTCCGCAACGCCATGGACTTCGGATCACGCGGGTTGAACTGTTTGATGAGCTTCGCCCAGATCAACCTCGCAGCGCGCATTTTGGCGATTTCCATGAAATAGTTCATGCCGATCGCCCAGAAGAACGACACACGTGGCGCGAATGCATCGATGTCTATCCCCGCCTTCAACCCCGTGCGCACATACTCCAGACCGTCCGCCAGCGTATAGGCCATTTCCAGATCCGCCGTCGCACCCGCTTCCTGCATATGGTAGCCGGAAATGCTTATGCAGTTGAACTTCGGCATCCGTTGTGACGTGAACGCGAAAATATCGGCGATGATGCGCATCGAACCCGCAGGCGGATAGATGTACGTGTTGCGCACCATGTACTCTTTGAGAATGTCATTCTGAATCGTTCCGGCAAGGTGTTCGGGCGAGATGCCTTGTTCCTCGGCGGCGACAACGTAGAACGCCATGATCGGGAGCACCGCACCATTCATCGTCATGGAGACCGACATCTTGTCCAACGGTATCCCCTCAAACAAGATCTTCATGTCCAGGATCGAATCGACGGCAACACCGGCTTTGCCGACATCCCCGACAACCCGCGGATGATCTGAATCATATCCACGATGCGTGGCAAGGTCGAACGCAATCGAGAGCCCCTTCTGACCGGCAGCCAGGTTGCGACGGTAAAAGGCATTGCTCTCTTCTGCGGTGGAGAACCCGGCGTACTGGCGGACCGTCCAGGGCTGCATGACGTACATCGTTGCATACGGACCGCGGAGGAAGGGCGGAATGCCCGCGGTGAAGCCAAGGTGTTCAAGGTGCATCAGATCGTCCGCCGTATACAGAGGCTTGACGGATATCTGTTCATTTGTCTTCCAGAGCAGGTCCCCGGACTTCATGCCCGTGTGTTGTGCCAGGGCCGCCTCCCAAGAGCCGACGGTGCCCTTCGCGGAAGGAGACAGAAGAGCGACCTGAGAGAAATCGGGCATCGGCTTCATGTGCGTACTCCCCTCTTTGCCAGGAGAGAGCGGAGCGTTTCCAGTACATTCGAACGCATATGAATAAACTCATCGACCCCCGCGGAGCGGAATGATTCCACGTGCTCCTGCGGATAGCCTGCCAGCACTATCGTCAGGTCCGTACGTTCCCGCCTGACTGCGGCGCAGAATGCCGGTACCAGGGCCGGATATGTATCGTCCGTCGAGCAGAGAGCAACAATTCCGGCTCCGGACACGCAAGCCGCGTGAGCCGCTTCCTCCGGCGTGGCAAAGCCGTCGGGGGTGATCACTTCGCATCCGGCGACAGCGAAGTAGCCCGCGGCGAAATCAGCACGTGGTTTATGCTGTGCGATGGGCCCCATGGTCGCCAGAAAGACGCGCACCGGACTCCCGGTGTGATGTGCGTACGCAACCATTGCGTCCCGTAAGGCTTCGAAGCCCGCCGCGCGCCGGGTCGGCACCAGAGGGATCACATCGACCGGCGAGGTCCTGGATGGCGACGGGATGGCGTGCATGAGTTCGCCCACCGTTGCCTCCCGGCACGCCGCATCGATCAGCGCCGACATGAGACCACCGGAACCTTCGCCCGCCCTCGCCGGGATGCGTGCAAGCGCTGCAGCACTGCCGGCACGATCACGGCGCATCCGGAACGCACGCACTTCGTCCACACGCTGCGCCTGGATCTCCGCGAGAGTTTCTTCCCGTGCCCCGAGAGGGTGTTCGCCCGGGTTGGCATACGCCGTGACACCGACAATCGTGTCCTTCCGGCGTGCAACACCCTCCGCGCGTTGCGCGGCAACCTTTTGCACCCGCCTCTGTATCTCTCCGTTTAGAATCGCCGGGCCGATCCCTCCGGAGGATTCGATTTCCTGAAACACCCGCCAGCTCTTTTGCGCGACCTCGTCCGTCAACGCCTCGACATACCACGACCCGCCTGCAGGATCAATGACCCTCGGAATATGAGCTTCCGACTGGATCACGATCTGAGTGTTCCGCGCAATCCGCCGCGAGAATTCGTCGGGGGGCCGGACGGCTTCGTCAAAGAAGCCGACATGCATGCTGTCACAACCGCCCACTCCGCCGGCAAGGGCTTCCGTTGTCGTGCGCAGCATATTGACGTACGGGTCGACGGCGGTGACCTCATGGGACGATGTACGAACGTGCAATACCATCTTCTGTGCATCCTCGCTGCCGCCGAACGCATGCACGGCCGTTGCCCAGAGCACCCTCGCCGCCCTGAACTTCGCCACCTCCATGAAGAACTGCGTCCCGGAGCTGAGGGAGAACCAGACCTGCCGGGCGGCGTCATCCACAGCCATTCCCCGCCGTATCATCTCACGAACGTACTCAACACCGGATGCGAGGGCACACGCCAGCTCCAGAACAGCATCGGCACCGGCGTCATGGTACGCACGGGAACGGACGGCGATCGATCGCAGTTCGGGGGCATGCTCCGCCGCCCAGGACGCGGTGAGATGCATTCTGTCATACGCTGTTGCCAGGCCGAACGGCAAACTTCCGTTCACAAGCAGAAGACTCAAAGGATCGGTTCCGATGGCTCCCCGGAGTCTGTCGGTCGACATCCCCGATTGCTCCGCCAGCGCCACAAACATGGCCAGGACCGCGGGCAACCCCAGATCTGCCTCAAGGTGCACCGGGACTCCGGCGATGTCGACTCCGGACAAAACGGTCTGCAGATCCGAAAGTGAAGTGATCGAGAGGCCCTCGAGGCCCACCGATGATTGAACGGCGGCGTCGGCATCAATGCCGAGCCGGGTCGCCCGGTCCAGAGGGAGATATACCGCAGTCTGGCCCCTCTCAATGTCGCTCCGCAGGGCCGCGTTTGCATCAGTTGCTTTGCAGTAGGGGATCTCCTGGGCAACCAGCCAGGGGTGAACCACACACCCCGCAGTCTCTGTTCCCCGGCGAAACGGGGGAAGCCCCGGGAAATCAAGAGCACCCGCCGAATTGCTGCCACCCGCAGTATAGATAGGTTGGAGATCAATGCCTTCGTACGTGTGCGTCAGCATTTTCTTCTCAAACGGGACCCCTTTGAGGAGCTTTTCGGTGGCGGCTTTCCATTGTTCGGTGGTGGCGGGAGAAAACTCACTGAAGACGAGCTTCTGAGATGGCGAATCCGGTAGCATTACTGTAGTATTCCTCATCCACGAGACAGAGATCAAGGGGTCCGACACGGAGGGACATGCGGAGGGACGCCCGAACGACCCCGTCAATATAGGGAAATATTAGGAAAGAGTGAAGCTCAACGAAGTGTTGCCTCCAGGGCGCCGCGCAGGGCAGGGTATTTGAAGGTATACCCCGCCTCCAGGAGGCGCGCCGGAAGAATGCGACGGCCGTTCAGTATCATGCCGGCCATTTCGCCGAGGAGCGCTCGCAATACAAAGGAAGGCACGGAGAGCCAGGACGGCCGCGCGAGGACCCTCCCGAGCTCCCTCGCAAATGTCCTCATTGTGACTGTGTCCGGAGAAACCGCGTTGACAGGACCTGCCATCTCCGGATGAGTCAGCAGGAAAACCACTGCTCCGACTGCGTCGTCGCGATGCACCCACGGATACCACTGTTTGCCGGAACCGAGAGGACCGCCGACGAACATTCTGAATGGGACCACCATCCGATCCAGCGCTCCTCCTCCGGGAGCGAGCACAACACCGAACCGTGGGAGTACGACCCTGACGCCAAGGGCGGTGGCAGCGGATGCCTCCAACTCCCACTGCCGGCAGGTTGTGCCGAGGAAGTCGTCGCCCGGGCCGTCTTCTTCAGTGACAATGCCCTCACCCGTTGCACCATAGTAGCCTACCGCGGAGGCATTGACAAGAACTTCCGGGCGGTGCACGGCGGCTCTCATTGCTGCAACAAGTGCGCGTGTCGAATCGATCCTGCTTTGTGTAATCACGACCTTCCTCCGACGGGTCCACCTTCCGCCTGCAAGCGATGCGCCGGAGAGGTTTATCACCGCATGGACTTCCTCCATAGCGTGGCACCATTCGCCTGGAGTTCTGCCGTCCCAGCGACGAATGTCCACTCCCCCGGGGAAGAGGCCCGGCACCGTGGTGCTCTCGCGGACAAGAGCGACGACCTCATGTCCGCTCGCCGACAGTTCCCGTATGAGGGCAGAGCCAATAAATCCTGTCCCTCCGGCAACCAGAATTCTCATGCGGACGCCTCCTTCTGACGTCGCTGCAGTCTATGGATCTTCACGGTGAACCTTCTTTTCGAAGAAAGTACTCCCAGAGCACGATGGTCAAGGTAATCAATCCGAATCCGTAGAGAAAATCCTCAAGAGGAATAGTCCAGAGTCGCACACCGAGGAAATACTCCGGGTTGTAGCTGACGATCGGTCTCCAGGTCAGATACCCGTTGCTGGGAATCTTGAAAAAGAACATGACGCCCATTGCGACCCAGTATTCGCGCCTGCGCGTCACCGCAGTGCGGAGGAACCGATCCAGCAGGAGCACGAAGACGGCCGATCCCACCGCGAGGAGCGTGTACTCTTTCATCACCCGCTCCTTCTCCGGATGACCAGACGCACGGCTTCATACGTGAAGACCGACACAAACGCTATCACCACGAAGAACAACCACTCCTCCAGCGGCATGCCCAGGAGCCGGAACCCCAGGACAAACGACGGATTGAATGACCAGTGACCGCGCGACGTCACCAGGACATCCCACGTCCAATACACCACGCAGACGATCGCAATGGCCCGCAGCAAAGCGCCCGGATGTTTGTACATCCGGAGGGGCAACACTACGCTCAGGATCAGGGGGAAGACAAGGATGGCTGCCAGGACGAGAAGATATTCGGTGTTCATTGCCGGCCGCCCTGTACCGATAGGACATCCGGAGAAGCTTCGAGCTCTGTGGTGACGCTGACCGCAAACGTACGCAGCATATCCTGGAGGTCATCACGCATGCGGTCGCTGATGAAACCCTCACCCAGTACCGGCGCAAACATGTGGATATCAGCGCCGTTCTCGCGCTCAAGCCGCACGCGAAGACGGACCTTGAGCAATGTGCGGCGCTCTTCAACGGGAGTCGTCTCAAACCGGAACGACATCCAGTTCGGGGCGGTGACTTCCGGCGTCGCATAGGTCAGGGCATGGTGTCTGCTGCGTGCCAGCAAGAAATCGGTTCTCACAGGCTCCGCAAACGGCATCCGGCGCTCGGTCCTGTACACCCATTGCTCGTCGCCCGCTGCGGTAATCGCAACGACTCCCGGCATCGTGCGCCGCAACAGGTGTATGTCATTCAGCGTGCTTCTGATAGACGCTTCGGATTGCCGGACCGGAAATTCCGCTTCCGCAGTCGCGTCGACAATGAATGAATTTCCGAGTACGAGCGTCAGGACTGCAAGGAGAAGGGCGCTCATGGGTTCGACCCGCGGCCGGCATTCACATCACTCCCCGGATCCCTGACATCCTTTGCGCGGAAGAGCAGAAGCCCGTACGGTTCGCCGCCGAAGGCGTGATGAACCATGTGCGCCTTTTTCAGGCGGCGCATGTAGGGGTTCCTGAACACCACTCCCGGGACGCGTCGGTGGACATAGATGTCATGGAGGAAAAAGTAGACCATCCCGTACAGCGTTACGCCGAGAGCCAGGGCGAGGATGTCGCTGCGCAACGGGTCGCCCACCGCATACCAGATGACGACAATACTGATCGAAGCGAAGAAGAGCGGAAACACGTCGTTCCATTCAAATACCCCCTTGCGCGGCGTGTGATGGCTCTCGTGAAAAACCCAGAGGAGCTTGTGATAGACGAACCGGTGTGCGAGGTACGAGACAAACTCCATGGTAATAAACGCTGCGATGAAGAACAGGGCAAATCGGAGCATAGGTCTTCCTATCGTTGTGACGTGCCGGAATACAGAGCATGTGTCACCAGACGTTCCTCCGCATGCTCCACGATCTTCTTTGGGTACTGCCTGCCGAGCAGGCACCCGGAGCTTTCCTGATCCTGCTGCGACATGCGCCACGGTTCATGGATAAACTGAGCGGGCACGCGTGCCAGCTCCGGGACATACCGTCGTACATACGCCCCTTCGGGGTCGAACTTCTTTCCCTGGAGTACGGGATTAAAAATGCGAAACCACGGCGACGCATCGGTGCCCGTGCCGGCCGTCCACTGCCAGCCGCCGTTATTTGACGCCAGATCCAGATCTATCAGTGTTTCTGCAAAGTACCGCTCCCCCCACTGCCAGTTCAGGTGCAGATCCTTCGTCAGAAATGACGCCACTATCATCCGCGCGCGATTATGCATCCACCCTTCTCCGTCCAGCTGCCGCATCGCCGCATCGACGATAGGGTAGCCGGTGGTTCCTGACTTCCAGCGGGCAAATGCCGATGTAGACCGCTGCCAGGAAATGTCCCGGAACTCTTCCCGGAACGCCGTGTCCAGCACGAACGGAAAGGCCGAGAGAATCTGGTAGTAGAATTCACGCCATATCAACTCCGACACAAAGGTCTCGATGCCGGCACGCGCTCCGCCCCGTTTTTTGTGGAAGAGTTCTTGTGCCGCCCAGTAGACGCGGCGGGGCGAAATGCTGCCGAGCGACAGGTGATGGGAAAGCCTGGATGTCCCGTCGACAGCGGGAAGATCGCGCCGCCGGTCATACGTGTCAACCGGCCCCCGGAGGAAGCGTTCCAGGCGGAGCAAGGGGGAGAAGTCGTCCCTGTCCGTCAGCGGCCGATCGAAACCCGGGATCCGCTGCAACGGTATTGATCCGGAGGCCATCGGGACTGTCGCCAGCATCCTACTATCGGGAAACGGCCTGGGGAGATCCGCGGCGGCTTCCAGCCATCGGCGCTTGTACGGCGTGAACACGCGGTACGGTCCGCCACTGTCTGTGCGTATTTCATCTGCTTCCCGGAGCACGCGATCCTTCACCAGGATCAGCTGTTTGCCGCTCCGGCGCAACGCCGTGGCAATACGTGCATCGCGGCGCCTTGCCGGCTCATCATAAAGGCGCACGGCGTACACCACGTCCGCATTGTACCCGATCGCGGCCGCCGGAAGTTCAATCTCCGGCGACCCGATACGGACATGCAATCGTGAGCCCCGCGCTCGAAGTCCGGCATCAAGATCAGCGATTGCCCGTCGCACGAACCGGCGGCGTCGCGTGTCCACAGCGTATGAGGCATCCTCACTCAGTACGAGGACCGGTACAACCTCGTCGGCCTCCAGCAGAGCGTGCCAGAGCGCGGCATTATCGTCCACGCGGAGCGCCCGGCGCAGCCAGAGAAGAGCCCGCCGGTATTTCGTGGCAGCCGGCACCGTCGCTATCCCTGGCGCGCAAGAAGAAGGTGTGCGAGATCCCGGAGACGGTCGCTGGCAACTGACGCAGGCACCGCATCAAGGGCCGTGAGCGCTTCGGTGGTGTGATCCGCCACCACCCCCCACGTTGCTGTGAACTGGTTGGAGGATTCACGGGCCAGGGTGAGATAGGTCTGCCTGCCATTCTGCGCATCCATCCCGACGGATTTACCTGTTCCGGATTCGTCTCCTGTGGCGTCCAGAAGGTCGTCCATCGCCTGGTATGCGAGCCCGAGGTGGAATCCGAAATTCCCCAGCGCGTCGACGACGCGCCGGTCGTCCGTCGCAACCAGGGCTCCGATGCGCGTGCAGGCCTCAACCAATCGGGCGGTTTTCCGTTCCACCATCCACCGGTGATGCAACGGGTCATGTGAGGCCCCTTCCGGGTTCGCGAACCGGATGTCTGCACACTGTCCCTCGCACAGCTGAAGAAAGCAGGTGGAAAACGTGGAGAGTATCTCCGCTGTGGATCCGGCCTTCGTCATCTGTAACGTCCGATACGCAAGGGCGATGAGCGCGTCACCCACGAGAATCGCCATCGGCATCCCGTGCATCACGTGCACCGCCGGCATGCCGCGTCGCAGCAGGGCGTTGTCCATGATGTCGTCGTGCACCAGGGATGATGCATGAAGCAACTCCAGCGCGGCCGCGGCAGGCAGGGCATTTTCTTCGCGGCCGCCAGCCGCGGCGCACGCCAGGATTGTCAGCAGCGGACGGATCCGTTTGCCGCCTGCAGTCGACTGCTCAATGATTTCACGGAGCGCCGGGGCTTCGATCTGTTCTATCGCTCCACCAATGGTCCGGTCAACGCGGTGCCGGAGATGCTCGTCCCATCGCACGCTGTGGACAGGGGTGTTCATCGTGATGGTCATTGTGTATCGTGTCATAGTGTGAGTACTGAAGCAGAAAAAGACTGAAGACGCCGGCCGGTCTCAGACCGCACCGCCTCCCGTCGTGCCCGATCCAGCAGGAAGTACGGCACGCCCTCCCGGCGCACGGTGATCAAGGCGGCCAGAAGAAGTTTTGACGGAAGCGGAACGTGCGCCCTTCGCTCGAACACCTGGTAGTCATTTGCTTCGATGGCGCGAAGGATGCGGCTGTAGAGATCGCTCATCAGCCTGACGCAGTACCGCGAGCCATCATCGGGCAGCAACGCGATTCCCCGGTTTGCCTTCGCGTAAAAATCGCGGGCCCGGGAGATCTGGAACCGCATGAAGTCACGGAACGCTGAAGTCACCCGGCGGCCGCGAAGATCGTCCTCCGTGACCCCCCACTCATCCATTTCGCAGGACGGGAGGTAGATCCGGTGCATACGGAGATCTTCACCGACGTCGCGCAGGATATTCGTGAGCTGCATGGCCGTCCCCAGATCCTCGGCATACGGCAGCGCATCATCGCTGTCAGGTTGCAGGATCTTGGTCATCATAAGCCCGACCACGGACGCCACATGATAACAATAGGTCCTCAGATCTTCGAACGTCCGCGGGCGCATTCCTGCAATATCCATCGCCACGCCATCGATCAGGTCGAGGAGATATTCTTTCGGAATACCGAACGTGTGCACAGTTTCCTGCAGAACCGGCAGAGGTGTTGTCCCGTGATCACCGGCGAAGACTTCCTCCACCCGGCGCCGCATCAGCTGCAGACGGACGGAAGAGGAGGAGGGGTCTGCGGTTTCATCGGCGATGTTGTCCACCAGCCTGCAGAAGGAGTACAGTGCATAGGCCGCCTTCCGCTTTCCCGGGGGCAAGGCAAAAGACGCAAAATAGAATGTCCTTGCGTAGCGGCGCGTTATTGCGCGGGCATCCTCCTGGGTCGTCACAGGATTTTCCTCAACCCTCATGACGCTTCACCTGATGTCGACTGGTGTGCCAGAAAATCAAGAAGATCGTGCGCAGAGGAGAGCACCGCATGCACCGACGGGAATTCCCGCACGCTCTCTGGCACACCGGCTCCTCCAACGAGGATGGTAGCACCCACGCCGTGTGCGGTCACGCTCAACCGGCGAAGGTCATCAAGGGAGCGTTGCGACTCATCCATGGTCGTCATCGAAAGCGCGAGTATGCTCGGGCGCAACTCTTCCACTGCACGCGTGACTGCGGCCGCCGGAGTACGCGCCCCTATATAGTGGGTACACCACCCTTCGGCCTCGAAAACGTAGGATACCGTGCGGAGCCCGATTTCGTGCAGTTCCTCCCCTATGCAGGCCAGCACCACCGACTTCCCGATGGCGGGTTTGATGAAAATCCCCCCCTGCAGCCGGGCCAGAGCATCCAGCACCTCGTACGAGGCCCGGTGCTCCTGGTTGATACCGATCTCAGCGCGCTCCAACAACACGCCGATCTCGGCCATCCCGGGCCGCAGGATGCTGTCGTAGATTTCCCAGAGTGCAGTCCGGTGTTCGTAGAGATACGAAAAGAACACGGAGAGGTCTGTGCGATCCGGAGAAAGCGCTTTTTCCAGAAAGACCCTGGTAAGTGCCCGGAAGTCCCTCGCAATGACGGCCATCTGAATCGTGGTACCCTGATTGTCATCCCCGGGGAGGGACAGGACGCCGACAGTCTCGCACTTGTTCCGCTCGGCGAATTCGATGACGTCGCGCATGGGAAATTTCCTGTGCCCGCCGGGAGTCTTGTGGCAGTGCAGGGTCCCTTCGTCCGCCCACCGCTTCACCGTTGTTTCGGTGACGTCGAAGAGGCGCGCAACATCTACTGTGGAGAGTATGGTTTTTCGCACGGGCTACACCATTAGTGGTACATCAGGCTGCAAAATCCTGAAGGATACATTTTTCCGTGGCTTCTGCGCCGAGCAGCACACCCGGCACGCCTCCGCCCGGATGCGTACCCGCCCCTACAAAGTAGAGCCTCTGCACGACTTCGCTCCGGTTGTGCGGGCGGAACAGTGCGCTCTGGGTGAGACGGGGTTCGATGCTGAACGCATTGCCGAGGTGAGCATTCAGTTCGTTCTTGAAATCTTCCGGCGTGAACATTTCCAGCACCTCGATGTTCTCACGAAAATCTCTGAGGCCGAAGTCTTCATCGAGAAACTTCAGAACCCGGTCGCGCAACGGCCCGGAGGCCTTCGCCCAGTCGATGCCGGCTCCCAGATGCGGTACCGGAATCAACAGATACATGCTGTCGGATCCCGCGGGAGCCATGGAAGGGTCGGTCCGCGTCGGCACATGCAGGTACATCGAGAAGTCCTCCGGAAGACGCTTGCGATCGAAGATATCTCTTACCAGTTCACGATACCTTTCGCTGAGGATGAGTGTATGATGCTTCAACTCCGGATACTGCTTCTTCACGCCGATGTACAGAAGGAAGCAGCTCATGGAGATGTGCAGGCGGTCGATCGCGCGATCTGACCAGCGCCGGCGCCGGTGCTCGGGCCGGACCAGGTGCTTATACACCCACGGGACATCACCATTGGACACCACTGCATCCGCCGCGTGCACTTCTCCGTGCACACGGACACCCGTCGCGCGTCCGTTCTGCACGACAATCTCTTCTACCTCAGCATTGGTGTGGATCGTGCCACCCAATTCCTTGAACAGCCGTTCGAATGCCCGGACAAGGCTGTACATACCGCCCATGGCAAACCAGACACCCGCCTCACGCTCAAGATATGGGATCATGGCGTAGATGCTGGGTGCGCGGAACGGCGAACCGCCGATGAAGAGCGGATGAAAGGAAAAGGCAAACCGGTTGCGTTCATCCCGGAAGTATTTGCTTGCGAAATCATACACCGGACGCAGACTCCCGAGGGCAAGAGCACGTGGAGCGAACGAAAGGAACGCCTTCCACGTGAGAAATGGCGTACTTCCCAATCCCTCCGTGATGACGGCATCGTAGATGGGTTTCACGTCTGCAAAGAACCGGTCGTAGTTGCGCGCATCTTCTGGATTGAAGCGCGCCATCTGCTCTTTCATCCTGTCGGGGCTCCCGACATAATCCAGGTATGTCTTGTCGTGAAAGTAGAGCCGGTAAAAGGGGTCCAGCGGCACAAGGGTGAGATAGTCTTTCATCGATCTCCCTGCCGCTTTAAAGACACTGTCGATGATGAATGGCGCGGTGATCAGGGAAGGCCCCATGTCAAAAGTATAACCGTCCCGAACAAACTGGTACGCACGACCGCCAACCCGGGGGCGCTTTTCGAAGACTGTGACCTCGAAGCCCCTCGACTGGAGCCGGATCGCCTCCGCCAACCCCCCAAAACCTGAACCAATTAAGGCTATTGTCCTCATCTCATCCGATTAATGCGATTTGTTCGTTTCAATACACAGATTAACACAAGACCCTGGATTATGGTTCCCACCACAATCAAATCGGACAGAAAAAGTCAGCGAATATCATCCACAATGAGAAAAGTGACCTTTCCGGGCCGTATGGTCACGGTTCTGGAGGGGATCCGGAAAGCCTGGTCGGTTGAGGTGACGGTAGCACTATATGACCCGGGCCCCAGTTCCATTCTGGCAAGCTGGATTTGAGCGGGTAATGTGCGCCACGACCGGACATCCGCCCGTTCGGTCGCACCGACGGCGGCGTCAATGGCAAGTGAGCCGAGGAAGTTGACGAGATCGCTGTTGGTTTGCTCTTTGAGTTTAGCTTTCGCCGCCTCGGCTGCAAAGAGTTTGATGAGCGCCCGCCCGCCGCTCTTGAGATACACCAGGGCCAGGCGATCTTCGAGGGTACAGTCCGCGATTGCCGTGATATCCTCAGCGACTGTCGTTTGCGCGTGCACCACATCCACCGAATCGCCGGCGATGCGCACATCGACATCATACGCGCGCGCGATTCGCATCCGCGGCGTGAACTTCGGCAGTGCGATCTGGAATGTGTGCACAATCCCTGCACTATCGGCAACGGAAACAGCCGGCCGGATCTCCGTCTTGAGAGGTGCCCGCCCCGCATAGGCAACAACGATGAGACTCCCCCACAGCCCTTCAGTGGTCGCGGTATCTACTCCTCCCAGAGCGCGGTATTTCTCGTACTCATCCGTGAACGAAAGCCGCTTCGCGGTCCGCACCAGATCCTTCAGCAAAAACGGCGGCGCCTCCGTACCGTACAGACGCGTATACGTCGCATACGCATCGTACGCCTTCGAGTACGAAATAAACGCATCATTTAGTTCGCCCCCTGATTCGTACAGCGCCCCGGCAAGATACCGGGCAAAGGCATCTTCCTGGTACTTGTTCTTCCCTTCGTAGAGGCGGGCGAATTCGCGCAGCTTCAGATCAACTTTGCGGACTTCCACAAGAGCCTCATCGGGGAGTCCCTGCTCCGCAAAGTTCAGCGCGAGGAAGACGTTGATCAGTACCCTCTCAAAATCCTCTCCGTCGTACGGAAGAACAGTGTCGTTCAGCAGCATCGACATTGCCGAGAGGGAAACACTCCTGGTATAGAGATCCTCAATCTCCCGTTCCGCGGCGAGCAGATAGGCCGACGAGGAGTCACTCATCCCGGCATAGTGATACAGGAGACCGAGATCGAGTTTGTACAGGACAGAGCTCTTGTCGCCGTAGGCGTCGCGGTGGGTGGCAACGGTGTGTATGGCGTCCGGATACCTCCCGGCGCTGATCTCTTCCTCCAGCGAGAGGTACAATCCGGTCGACGAACCACACCCGGTCAGGAAAAGAAAAAGCGCCGGAGCTACGGACCACGGCGCTTTGGAAAAATACACTCGTGCCATTGCGGGGCGGCGTTAGAATTTTGACCCGCTCTGTTCAACCAGCTTCTTGATCTTCTTTTCGCCGATCCAGGCTTTCTTGTTCGTCTCAATATTGACGAGTTCGAGGTTCACCTGGTAGAATTTCACCCGTGCCCCACCGTCCTGATCGATGATCGACGTGATGTCACCACTCAACATGAAGTCCGCCCCCGTTTCTTGCTGGAACTTCTTGAGTGATTCGGGGGTCGAGAACTCCTGCTGATCGGTCCGCTCATCCCGGACCTCACTCCGTTCCTCCTTGTTCGCGACGAATTCCACGCGCCCGGAATTGATCAGCTCGCGTTCCAGATTTTTCGTGAATGCGGTGGAGGCGATATGCTCGGACGACCGGTTGCGCACACTGCCGACGATGATGACCGGTGTGCGCTTCTTGTCCGATTTGAATTCGCCAAGCCATGGCCGGTCCAGGACATCCTTGATCATTTCCTCGGCCACCTGGCGTGAATCAGTGTCATTCCAATCGCCGCTCAGGTCAATTGCCTGATCGGGGTCCACGCGCGTCACCGTCCGTGACTCCCCACAACCCGCAACCAGGACGGCGAGCGCCGCAACCCCCACGAGTGCCAACAGACGAATAGATCCCAAGAATCCTCCTCCAGGTCACTGAGACTGAATACGGGAAAATCCCGGAGGAAAGATACTAAACCGGACGGGAATCGTCAACACCGTGACATCAATTCACACCAAGCACGTCTTTGATGGCATCCTTGAACGCCTGCTTGGGGAGTGCCCCCATGGCCATTTGTGGCTTCCCTTCCCTGGGAACAAAGAGGATGGAGGGTATGCTCCGGATGCCGAACATGGAGGCAAGATCCTGCTGATCTTCAGTATCGACCTTGTAGACATTGATCTTCCCGGCGTACTCCTTCGAAAGCTCCTCAAGCACCGGGGCCACCATCTTGCACGGACCACACCAGTCCGCATAGAAGTCGATGATACAGGGGAGCTCGCCTCCGAATTTCCAGTCTTTGTTGTTCTCAAAATCAAAGACTTTGGTGCGAAAAGTCTCCTTTGTGAGATGTTCCATTGAGGTCCGCCTTTCCGTTGATGGTGCCTGCCTCGAAATACCGTCTCTGTTCTTTGTTGATAAGATGCATGGCACCGCCGGCAAGGGTCAGGCCCCTAATTGTTCACGGCTGCCGCCGCCTCGTCGACCGCTTGCCGGAATTGTTCGATACTCTCCTTAAACACGCGAACAGTCACACGTGTCTTCTTGTCCCCGTCATCCAGGCGATTCTCCGTGATGGTGAGGTATTTCTTGCCGTTTTTGGCCTCTTTCACATCGATGAAATAGGTCGTCCGGCCGGAGCGGACCATGCTGGAGAACAACGCTTCATCTGTTGCCATAGAGACCTCCCGTGCTGGTGAGTGATAGTGAGAGACCGTTTCCGCGGTTTACCATATCTACAGGCGGGAGTGCGTTTTTTCGACTGCGGAGGAAAAAAACCGGATCGCTGTCAGGTGCTCTTGCGACCTTCCGGGGAATCTTCGGTGTGTATATCAATAATATGCAGATCCGCAGCGTAGGATTTGGAGTTCACCCGGGTGAGTGACTGTGCCTTGCGGATGAGGCTCTCGATGCGCAGAAGCTCCGATCCCATGGCCGCAAGGTCACGAACGAGTTCGGGCAGGTTTTCCCGGTTGGCCAGCAGAAGGCTGTGCTCCTGGAGCAGCTTGGCCGCCGCAAGCGGATTGCCGATTTCATGGGCGACCGCCCCGGCCATCTCCAGCACAGTCGTTTTGCGGATCTGTTCCGCGAGCTCACGTTCGAGTGCGCGGGTGCGGAAGCCCACCCCGATGCGAGCGACCAACTCCGCATTGTCAAAGGGCTTCGTCAGGTAGTCGTCAGCCCCTTCGCGAATACCGCGAACGATGTCCGCCCGGCCGCTCCGCGCGGTCACCATGATAGTGTACCGGTTCTTGTGCTCCGGCGACGATCGCATCCGCCGCAGCAGGCTGATGCCATCCGAGCCGGGGAGGTTCCAGTCCAGAATCAGGACCTCAGGTCCTTGCGCTACCATCACATCCCAGGCTTTCGTGCAGTTTGTGGCGGTGAAGACCGCGTGTCCTTCCGCCCTGAGGAGTGCAACGACACCGGTGAGAAAATCCGGATCGTCATCGACGACAAGAATCGATTGCTGCTCTTCCATCTCATTCTTTCGTTACAGAGAGACGTACCTTTTCCGGATGACAGGGATCAGATATTCCTCAAACGCGCGATGTTCGTCATAGGCAGGCATGAATCCCCAATCCCTCCGTGCGGCGGAATCATCAACATCCTCCGGCCACGTGTCGACAATTGCCTGACGCTTGTCATCCGGCGAAAAGCGGATCTCGGCATCAGGAAATGCACGGAGCACGATTGCCCGTATCTCTCCCGCTGACGGACTGAAGCTACCGATGTTGTACACACTGCGGGAGAGGTCTTTCAAGGGGGCCGAGTGCAGTGCCAGCAGGGCCGTAATGGCATCGGGCATGGCCATAAATGGAATGCGCACATCCTGCCGGACAAAGCACGCGTAGCTCTTCCCCTGCGCCGCGGCGTGAAGCATCTCGGGCGCGTAATCACTGGTCCCCCCGCTCGGGATGGTGACCGCCGAGATCAGGCCGGGAAACCTGATCGCGCGGAAATCCACACCCGCTTTCTCCGCATCGGCAGCCAGCTGACGGTAATGCCTTGTGTAGTACCGGCCGAGGTGCTCGCAGTACAACTTGTTGCAGCCGTACATCGTGATCGGCTGATTCCACTCATGCTCTTTGACTTTCCCGGCTTTCCGCTTGATCTCAAGAGAAGGAACCCCGTAAACGGCAATAGAGCTCGGGAACATGAACTGGACCGGCGCGCCCTGCCAGCGGGATTGCTCAATCGCAAGCTTGAGCAGATACATCGTCCCTTCGACGTTCACCCGGTGGGCGGCTTCGGGCATGAACTCAGCACGGGTGGACAGCAATGCTGCCAGATGATAGATGGTATGGATTTCGTATTCACTCGCCAGACGCTCCATCAGCCGCACATCAAGGATGTCTCCCACCAGTGTCGCACCGCACTTTGCCTTGATCCCGTCATCGACGGGCCGCACGTCGATGGCGATGATGTTCTGATTTCCCTGACTTGCCAGACGTTCAATCAGCCCGTGACCCATTTCGCCGTTTGCACCGGTAATGAGTGTCGCAGGGGTGCGGATGTGGTCGGTCATGGAACGTGTTCCTTATGGGCGTGACGGTCACACAAAACGCGGGGTGGGAAGGGTTCTACCTTCCCCCTCGCAGTTGCTGGTTCAGGCGGGAGCGTGTTCCTCCGGGAGGAAGCTTGCCGCGCTTTTCGGGAGGCGTGATAAGATAGGTTAGCCACTCTTTCATCTCTTCGACCGGACGGGCCTTGCGCAGGAAACCTTCGTAGCGGGGATCCTGCACTGCATCCAGCGTATGTTGATCGTCGAATGCCGATACGAAGAGAAATGGCAGTGTCGCGTACTCCGGCAGCGCCCGCACTGCCCGATGAAAACGGATCCCATCCATGAGGGGCATGTAGATATCAGAAATGACGAAGTCAATATGAGACTCTTTCAGCTTCTTGAGCCCATCTTCGCCGTTTTCCGCCAGGACAACGTCGTGCTTGAGATCCTTCAAGACACTCCTGAGCACAAGCCTGTATGCCGGCTCATCATCAACGACAAGGATTGTCATAGGAGAACCTCCACTGGTCGAAGAAGGACGTTAGTGCTTCGCGGCACAGCCGGCCTCTTCAGCACCGGCACATTTCTTCGCACAGCCTTCCATGGCCTTCCCTTCACAGTTCTTCATGCACTCTTCCTTGGTCTTCCCCTCACAGTTCTTCATGCACTCTTCCTTGGTCTTCCCCTCACAATTCTTCATGCACTCTTCCATGGTCTTCCCCTCACAGGCTCCGCCCACGGCATGCTTCTTCGCGTGCATTGCACCGGACACCGCAGCCTTTTTCTCCAATGCCATCCCGCACTTCGTGCATTTGCCCGGTTTGTCTGATGTTACGTCCGAATGCATCGGGCACACGTACTTGTCCGTCGCCTGCGGGGCGACCACCTGGGTCTTCTGCTGTTTCGTTGTTCCGGTGGTCTGGGCAACGGTGCTGAACACAACACAACCGGCAAGTGCAACAACGGCGAGGCCAATTCCGACTTTCATGTTCTAATCCTTCGTAGGATGGGGGAATATGTTGTTGGATGTCAAGTGAGTACAATGTACGACTTCATCATCTTACACGCAACAAGCCGCAAGCAGACCATGTGCACGGGCTCCGGGAGTCCGTCGGAACTCCGTGCCCATGGTGACTATCACTGCACATATTCCCGGAACACCCTGCGGGTGATGACACAGGTTATTTCATACGGAATGGTCCCGATGGTCTGCGCAATGTCCCATGCAGTGATGCGTTCCGAACCGGATTGGCCGATAAGGATCACCTCGTCGCCGACCCGCACATGCGAATCCGTCCCGAGATCGAGCATCAGCTGATCCATGCAGATCGTCCCTACAACCGGAAACCGCACGCCGTTCACCAGGGCTGACGCTTTTCCCATCAAAGCTCTTGGATAACCGTCAGCGTAACCCATCGGCACCGTGGCAATTTGCGTCGTACTCCGGGTGAAATAGCGCCGGCCGTAGGAGATACTCGTGTGCGGAGGGACAGTCTTGACAAATGCGACTCGGGAGACCAGCGAAAGCACCGGCATCACGGGGTACCGTTCCGGCATACCGGCGCCGGGAGGATAGCCATAGATCATGATTCCGGGACGCACGAGGTCAAAATGGGCCTCAGGCATTGAGATGATTGCGCCGCTGTTCGCCATATGGCGCAGCGGAATGGGAATTCCCTCCTTTTGCGCCGCGTCAAGCAAGTCATGAAAACGGGAAAGCTGCTCACGAGCGAACTGCTGCTCCGGGTCCTCGGAAGCGGCAAAATGACTGTACACGCCTGCAAGTTCAAGCCAGCGCGAGCGGGCAACACGCTCCAACACCCGGAGTGCGCCGGCTGGAGGCAGACCAAGTCGCCCCATGCCTGTGTCGACCTTCACATGGACGCGTACTTTGAGCTCTGAACGGCGGGCGGCGTCTTCTATCCCGTCTGTAGTCTCTTCCGACACCGTGGTGAGCTCGAGACGGTGCTTCAACGCTGCCGGCAAAGTGTCACTCCGTGGAACTTCGAAGACCAGGATCGCAGCCGACGGCTGGTGCAACCGTAACTCGGCCCCCTCATGAACGCGCGCTACTCCGAAATCGGTGATGCCGAACTCCTCTGCGGCGCGAGCCATCTGCGGCATGCCGTGTCCGTACCCATCGGCCTTGATGACCGCCATGATGCGGACGCGAGGCCCCACATATGACCGGACCGCCTGGAGGTTGTGCCGGAAAGCCCCCAGGCTGACACGGGCGCCGGCGGAAGAAGATGCAGGTTCGTGGTTCATAGTATGTGTGCAATATCGAGAGAGATCGGATGAATTTCAAGGAATTGCAAAAGATGCCGGTCTTCGCTAAGTTGACGTCGTGACCATTCTGCCGAGGACTCTTCCCATGCATCGCATTGCACTCTCACTTCTCGTGTGCCTCATGATTGCGCCGGCTGACGCACAACAACGTGCATTCACCATCCCCGACCTGTACCGGCTACGGGCAGTCGAAGACCCTCAACTCTCGCCCGATGGCAGAGAGATTGCATTCGTCGTCCGGGAAGATGACCTGATCAAAGGCACGGGCAACTCTGACATCTATATGATTCATACGGACGGCACACATCTGCGCCGGATGACCTACGACCCGGCCGCAGACCATCATCCCCGCTGGTCTGCCGACGGTGGCTCACTGCTCTTCCTCTCCACGCGCAAGAACGGCTCCCAGGCATGGGCAATGCCAGCTGACGGAGGTGAACCCCGCCAGCTCACGGACTTCAGCCCGGGAGTGGGTGACCCGATCTGGACTCCCGATGGACAGGGCATCGTGTTCACATCAGACGTGTTTCCCGAATGCGGCGCGTCGGACAGCTGCAATGCGTCGATCAGTGATGCGATGGCGAAGGGGCCCCTCAAGGCGCATATGGCCGACGCACTCCTCTATCGCCACTGGACATCCTGGAGGGACGGCAAACGAACTCACGTTCTGCAGTGTCACCTCGCCACAAAGAGCTACCGCGATCTGACCCCGGGCGATTTCGATTCACCCGCTTTCTCTCTGGGCGGGGGCGGGTTCGCACTCTCCCCCGACGGCAAAGAGCTCTGCTTCGTCTCCAAGCGCGACGCACATGAAGCCGAGAACACAAACAAAGATCTCTGGATTGTTCCGTTGAGTGGTGGTCCTCCCCGGAATCTCACCGCCGCAAACAAGGGATCCGACAGCAACCCGGTCTATTCTCCCGACGGCAAGTACATCGCCTATCTGACTCAAGTGACACCGAACTATGAAGCGGATTGCCTGCGCATTGCCCTGTTCGACCGCCAGACCCGGCAGACAAGCATCCTCAGCGGCGCTTTTGACAACTGGGCGACCGGTCTTGCGTGGGGACATGATGCACGCACGATCTACTTCACGGCTGACGTGAAGGGTCATGTGCCCCTGTTCTCCATCGACATCGCCACCAGGGCGATCACGCGGGTCGTTGATGTACAAACCATCGACGCGTTTAGTGTTGCGGAAACCGGCTCCGGCATCGCTTTTGTCCGCCGATCTGTCGGTGAGCCTCGTGAGCTCTGGGCAGTGGACGCAAAGGGGAATTCCCTCCGCAGGTTGACGCTGTTCAATAAGGAGATCGAAGATGCGGTGGACATCCGCCCGGCTGAAGAGCTCTGGATTCCCTCCCCCACCGGACGCATGATTCATACGTTCTTGGTGAAACCCCACGGTTTTGATCCGGCGAAGAAATACCCCCTGATTCTCAATGTTCATGGCGGCCCCCAAATGCAGTGGACCGACGGCTTCCGCGGGGATTGGCAGGTCTATCCCGGAGCCGGGTACATCGTGGCATTCCCGAACCCCCACGGTTCCACGGGCTATGGACAGGAGTTCACCGCGGCGATATCGAGGGACTGGGGTGGCAAAGTGTACGAAGATATCATGGCCGTCACGGACTCGCTTGCCCGGCTCCCTTTCGTTGATGCGGGACGGATGGGTGCGATGGGGTGGTCGTACGGCGGCTACATGATGATGTGGCTCGAAGGGCACACACAACGGTTCAAGGCCCTGGCTGCAATGATGGGGGTGTACAATCTCACGGCAATGCACGGAGCGACGGAGGAACTCTGGTTCCCGGAATACGATCTGCAGGGGACACCGTGGGAGTCAGACCTGTACAAGCAATGGACACCCAATGCGTTCGTCCGAAATTTCAAGACTCCGTGCCTGGTCATCACCGGCGAACGGGACTACCGTGTTCCTTATACACAGAGTCTGGAGTTCTTCACCGATCTTCAGAAGATGCGTGTGCCGTCCCGCCTGATCGTGTTTGAAAACGACGGCCACTGGCCTGGTGGGGTCACTTCCATGCCGCTGTACTACAATGCACACCTGGACTGGTTCCACCGGTATCTCGGGGGACCTCCTGCACCGTACGACATGCAAAAGATGTGGAGGAACCAGGCATTCCAGCGTTGATTGACGGAACATGTGTCCCATATCACAAATCCCGGATTTTTGTGCCGGCCCCGTTGTATTTTCCTCCCGCACATGCTATCTTTTATCCAGATAGCCCCGAACTCTCCACGTGTTTTAGCTGTTCACAACTGAAGCGACCATGTCCGACGTAGTGACCGTATATACCGGTGTGGACGGTATTGAGCCGGCTGTTCCCGGAACCGTCATGAGTGTATACACGATTGCTGTTGTGGGTAGTCGCCGCGAGGATTTCCGCCGGCGCCCGTTGCAGCTTATCGGGTGGCACCGGTTCATGCGCACGCATACCTACGACAAAGGCGGGAGTGTTGTGGAGACCCCGGCCCCCCCAACCCTCGATCTCCGCATTTGATTGCCGAGCACACTATGCAACATCTTTTTGCGATGCAACCGTACGAAGCAACAACAGAAAACATCACCATCACGGTACGCCCCCTGTACCTGGACGGTCAGTCCGATGCCATCGCAAGGAAATTTGTCTTTGCCTACTTCATTACCATCGAAAACAACGGCACAGAGCCCGTGCAACTGCTCCGGCGTCATTGGTTTATCCGGAATGCATCCGATGAATTACGGGAAGTCGAGGGAGAAGGGGTTGTCGGCCAGCAACCCGTCATACACCCCGACAAGGGACACGAGTACAACAGCTATTGTGTGCTGGACACGTTCGAAGGCACGATGGAAGGCACCTACCTGATGCGCCGCCCCAGTGGCGAGCTGTTCTATGTGGTCGTTCCCCGCTTCACTCTCCGGGCACAGGCGAACTAGGAGGTCCGAGCCGATGCACCAACAGCCGACACGCCGGATGCTGCGGGCGAAAATACACCGTGCGCGGGTCACCGAGGCAAACCTCCACTACGAAGGAAGTCTTACCGTTCCCCCCGGGCTGCTGGATCACGCAGGCATTGCGGAGTACGAGGCGGTCAACGTGTGGAATGTCACACGGGGGACGAGATTTGAAACGTATGCCATCGCCGGAATCGAAGGCTCAGACGACATTTGCGTCAACGGGGCGGCAGCCCACCTTGCAGGTCCCGGCGACATTATCATCATCGCAAGTTACGCCGAAGTGCCTGAATCCATGGTCTCCGGTTTCCGCCCCACGGTCGTGTTCGTCGATCAGGACAACAAGGTTATCGAAACCGGGCAGGAAGTTCCCGGCCCCCGAACGCATCTCAGGGGATGTTGACCACGCGACTCCGCCCGTCCCGTTCATCCGGAACCCTCCCGTCAATGCGATCCCTGCTCCATGTCGCCGTAGTGCTGCTGTCGTGTGCTCTGCTATCCTGCAGCGAAGATGAACCTGCGACAGGGGTGCTGCAATTCACCGACAGGCTCACATTGGGCACGGGTGCAAATGCTTCGAACACCTCCCTGACGGGCGAAAGTTCTGCATTCATCAGCCTCGGGGGGGTTGCGGTTATCTACTGGCGACTCGAGTCAGCTGCGGAGCTCGACGGCGCGGGCGTGGCGTTGAAGATTGAGAAAAAGAGCGGGAGCAACTACACGCTCATAGGGACGTACCCGAATGCCAGTCCCCATAACTACGGACATTTCGTCATTTCCTCCATCAGCCTGGCTGATGCCGGCACATTCCGCGCCACGGGATTGCTGACATCCACGGCCACAGAAGTTGCATCGACGACGTTTACGGTACAGTGGTGATCGCCGCGACACCGATCTGATGATCGCCGACGAATGCTCTCCCCTCGGCTTCACGTGTCAAAGATCTTGCCTTCCAGCCCTTCCCATACTACTTCGCCATAATCATAAGCCGCGCGGCGGAATAGTCACCGGCAGTCAGACGGCAAAAGTAGACACCCCCGGCAAGCCCGGTCGCATTGAATGAACGCGTGTGAAGACCCGCTGACAGCTCTTCGTCCACAAGCGTGGAGATCTCACGCCCCAGGGCGTCATACACCTGTAACGTCACCCATCCTGCCTTCGGCAGCGAAAAGGCAATTTGCGTGGATGGGTTGAAGGGATTGGGATAGTTCTGATGCAACGCATACGCGGACGGAATACCGGTCGCCTGATCGCCCACCGCCGTGGAAGAATAGCGCGTGATCCGTACGTCGTCGACGCAGATCTTGTCGGAGTTCGATCCGTCTTCCCCTCCGTCGTACAGCAGATAGCGGAACGCAACATAGCGTGTCGTCCCCTGCGGAAGGAGCAAAGCCACGCGGGTCCATGCGCTCTTCGGAACATTCATATAGACAAGACGCGTGAAGCTTCCAACGGCTTTGTCCGTGGTGGACACTCTGACATCGAGAGAATCGGCATAGGAGCCGCTGGAAGAAAGCCGAGACACAGTCCAGAAGGTCAGGGAATCGACACTTCCGGCCGGGGCGGAACTGCCAGTGTTTGGCGTCACCAACCAATCATCCAGCAAGTACCCGTTTGAGGTGCCCCAATACGCCGCGGCACACGCGATCCCTTCAAACATCGGGAGTCCGACATCTCCGCCCACAACAAACGATTGATACCAGCACGTATCGCTCGGATCGGCCAAGGTGGTGGACACGCCATGGTCATTGTTGATCATGGTCCACCCGGAGTTCAGGAACCAGGCGATTGTCGTGTCGTTGAAGCCTTCTTTGAAGATTTCGACGCCGGCATTGATCTCATTGGGCGCCGGATTGACAATGACCGGACCGGCCGAGGTCTTTTCTTTCCCCTGTTTCTGGGCGAGCCCTATTCCCGCGACGCACAAGACTAGCACAAATACGGTAGCAAAGCGCAGCGCATTTTGCATGGTACCTCCCGCGTAGAGTCGATGATGTGTAAGTTGTGATGAATTCCTTTCACAGAAGAATACATGCCATACCGGGTAATGTCAAGGTCTCTCTTTCACTAGAATTCCAATGCCACCCCGAACCGGTGGACGGAGGGGAGGAGGTCGTACGATACAAAGGCATAATCGAAGCCAACATGCAGACTGCCTGCGGGGACGGAAGCGCCCACACCCACCGACCACCTTGCCGTGTCGTCGCCAAACCTGTAGCCCCCACGGACAGAGAGACACTGCATGATTGTAGCTTCAATTCCCGCGCACACGAGTTCATCATTATCGTTCGGGTGGATGACGTCGGTCGCAAGGAGCACCGACAGTTCGTCGCTGATATAGGGCGACATGGAGAGTCCGACTTGGAAATGCAGCGGGAGGGGATATCCCTCAGCCTGAATCTGCGCCGGCAGCAGCCGCTCCGTGGAAATGGACGAATTTGCGTCATAGTCCACTCCGAGATCTCTGCCCTCGAACGTGAGGTCGCCGCCGAAATTCGTGACGCTCATACCGAGCCGGAGATCCCTGAATCCAATTTGGTAGAGGGTTCCGATGTCTACGGCAAGACCGCCGGCAGTCTCGTTCCAGATCCGCTGGTGGACATATTTCGCGGTGAGCCCGACGCTGAAGTCCTCGGTGAGTTTGCGCGCATAGCTGATCCCGAGCATGAGGTCCTGCGCGTCGAAAGACTGGCCGGAGGTCCCTTCGGGGTCGTCTTCCGTCGTTACCGCGATCTTGTCCATGGTCATCGACGTGAACGAGAGTCCGAAAGACCCTATTTCGCCGAACGATTGCACGTACGCGGCATGGTTCAACCGGCTCCCCGCCCACCACTCCTCGTGAGAGGCGATGAGGGCGCTGCCCTTCACTCCGATGGTGCCCGCCGGATTCCAGAAGAGCGCGCTCGCATCATCGCCGCACGATGTGAAGGCGCCGCCGAGGGCCGCCGCTCGTGCGCCCACGGGTATCTTCAGGAACTGCGCGCCAGCTGTTCCCAGGTTGGGGTTTTGAGCATGAAGCATCCCGACCGACAGGACTGCAATCGCACAGCCAAGTGTAAGTCGTCTCATGGTCTACCTCCTACTTGATCACCGCGAATCGACCGAGCTTTTCCGCGGTGTCGGTCTTGACCAGGTACACGTACATACCGGCTGCGATCACCCTGTTCCCATCGGTGCGCAGGTCCCAGTTTTCGGTGCCTGTGGTGCCGTCGTGGGTGATGACTTTGATCTTGTCACCCGCCAAGGTGAAGATGGTAATGGTACAATGGGCGGGGAGATGGTTGAACTTCAACTGGCGTATCGGTTCCTTGCGCAGGACGCCGTATTCCCGCTCGTAGAGGGAGCCGACGAGATACGGATTGGGAACCACTTTGACGTTGTCCAGTTCATTGGCGCTGATGTCGGTACGTACCTCTACGGGGACTGTTGACACCATGAATACATCAGTATAGGTAATCAGACTCGACGAGGAGTCGTTATCCCGCATGACGGCGAACACGATGCCGTCGTCCGTCGCGTAGTGCGTACCGTACCCAAAGGGGCGAAGGCTCAGGACCGTCGTCCCTCCCGTGGAGGCCACGACTCCGGGATGGATCAGAATGGAATCACCCGTTTCGGGTCTCGCATCTGCCACGGAGGCCGTATCGGTCAGGAGGATTCGGAGTCCCGTTCCTCCCATCGTGATCGGCATCCCGGAGGTGTAGGGGCCTGAGGCCCTGATCACTTTCCCTGTGGTCAGGCTAAGGATAGAGTAGGTCGATGCGGATTTGAACACCAACGCATAGGTGCCGGGATCCGTTTTCACTCCTTCAACTGTTGTCAGGCTGATGATCGACTGCAGATTTCCCTTTGCGACGGTGAAGGTGGGGGCAAAACCGATACTGTATTCCTTTCCACCGGCTCCGGGGATGTCAAGCTGCGAAACATCAAGCGTGACCTTTGCCGATCCGGAATGCGTGATAGTTGAGACCCGGGCCGGAGTTCTTCCTACCGCGCGTGACTCCGGAGTCGCCACGCCGACATTCTGTTCTTCTGCTGTATAGCCCAGGCTGCTTTCCAGGATCGTTTCATCACTTGTCATCGCATAGGCAGTCACCGAATACCAGTAGGTATAGCCGTTGATAAGAGAGGAATCGACGTATGAATTTTGCAGGCCGGTGGATTTGTCAAAGGTCGCGAGCGGAACGGGATCGGATCCCGCCGAAGGGTTCGCGTTGCGATCAATCTGGTCCCAGTGCTGGCCGAAGTCCACGCTCTTGTACAGGCGGTAGCCCTGGAAGTTTATCTCGTGCGTGATGGGATCGCGTGAAGACTCCGCTGCGTTGTCCCATGTGATGGTCGCGCGTCCATCCCCGGAAACAACGGTCACTGCAGGGGTGGTCGGTGCCTTTGGCGTGGCAAAATTGGCACGATAAAGGTCCCACGCATTGCTCGTGATGGCGTCCATTCCCGCGGCATCGATGGCGGCGATAAACGCCGTGACAAAATGGAGGGTGTCGCCCGGCGCCAGCGTGTAAGGCCCGGAGCCAATGCTCGACACCAGGTCAATTCCGGCCGATCCGATCGTGGCGGGATCGTCAATATGGATATTGGGCGCGTTTGCGCCGGGATGAAAGTACATTGGCCCGTACCGCGACGCATGGAGTGAAGGAGAACTCGAATAGATTCCGTATTGCACCGAATCGATGTCGATGTCGTCATCGTACCTCATGTAGTGAAGATCGGTGATGCCACGCTGAACACCGTTGATCTCGGGAGTCCGCAGCATGAGGAAGCCGAATCTTCCCGACTGGCCGCCCCACTGCACGGACGTTCCGGCGTCAAGGTACACGACCCGCTGCAAGGACTTGTCGAACGCCAGCCGGTCATTCGCGTAATCGACCGCGCTCTCCGACCCGCCGATATCGGGGTCGATATACATGCCAAAATAGACGTTGTCGTAGGTGTTCTGCGACTTGTTCACGATGTCGAAGCAGTAAATGACCATATCGCGAATGGATTTGGCCCCGAACGCGTATCCCGTTTGATTCACCTGGATACCGAGGATGCCTTTGCTGTTGGTCGAATCGTTGTAGACGCAATAGCTGTCCTGGCTCGATACGAACACCGGGCTTCCGTCCGCCGCCTTGACAGGCCATCCGGTGGCCGGCCAGCTGTAGGGTTTGTCGCTCATGGCCACCGTAGCACTGTCGATATTGTTGTACCCCGCGGCCGCCTCCCATTCCTCATTTGTGGTGAAGCGTCCCTGGATCATATTTCCAGGGATGCCGACGTACGGATTTGCCCGATACACGTATTCGTGCTGACTCTTAATCGGCCATTCGAAGGTTGGGCCGAGAGCTACAAAGTGAGGATACAATTTCCCGCGATTCTCAAATGCCGATCCCATGTTGCTGCGATTGTGGTTTCCTCCCCCGCGGCTCAGCATGCCGGTGGTCTTGGCGAGCACGGCCGAAGTCGAAGACTTCGGCCCCCGTTTTTGTGCGGGTGCGGGTACGACCGAGACCAATATTCCCGCAAGAAGGCAGACAACGAAAGCGCTTCGCATCATGGTCTTCTCTTGAATAATCAGCAAAGGTTGCATGGTTAGAATCTCAGGCGCGCACCGATGCGCATCCGGCGCGGCGGGCCGTAGTTGCTCGGATCCTGCATGTACTCCAGGGAATGCCCCCCGTCATAGGTCACATCCGGCTCGCCAGTATCGGTCCAGACGTACACCACGTTTTTCGCGTTCGTCAGGTTGAGGACTTCAATAAACACTTCAAGGGACAAGGGGGCAATTTTCCACGCTTTGCTGGCCTCCAGATCGATCGAAAAGGTCGGCGGCATGCGTCCGGAATTCTTCGGAATGTAGTTGCTCCTCCGTGCCGACGGCGTGTAGGGTTCTCCGCTGGCAGCCTTCACCAGAACATCCCACGTGGTGTTTTCCAGCGGTCGAAGTCCCAGCAGTGAAGGGCCCTCACCCTCGGGAATGCCGACGATCAGGTTCATGTTGAACATGTGTGTCCGGTCCCAGTTGAGCGGATACAGCAATGTCGACTTGGTGGTCCCGGGATAATCTTCCTGCTCCGAAGAAGCGCTCCCTTTGGCCACCGAGTAGGTATAGGTGATCATGCCTCCCACATAGCCGACGCGGCGCATGTTCAGCCGGACTTCGAACGATTTGATGTTGGCATACGCTTCGTTCACGTAGATTGTATAGGCAACGTATCTTCCGCCGGCGTAGGGGTAGTAGTACTGCGTCCCGATCAGACCGGTGACATCCTTGTATGCCGCCGTGAAGGATCCCGAAAGGGCGTCGGTGAATTGATGGCTGACGCCGACTTCATAGGCCGTGGTGCGTTCAGGATTCAGATCCGGTTGGCCAAAAAGCGGTTCCTTGACAGCGATGTCATACTGAGAGTTTTCAAACAGCCGCAGGTAATCAGGGTTCTGGAAAAAACGGCCGTAGGAAAAATGAAGCGATGTCCGATCACTGATCGGGTGGGCAACTCCGAGGCGCGGGCTCCATTGTTGTTTCGGCTGGGACTGGACTATTGAGGTCGGATCAAGCGGATTCGATCGGAATGGCGAGCGCTGATTCGCGTAGTCGTAGCGGAGACCAAGGTTTACCACCAGGGCGGAGAGCGAAATTTGATCCTGCACATATGCCGAACCTTCGAGCGGCTTCTGTTGGAATGAAGTGATGTACGGATTCACCCTTTTGGGGTCGTACACGTCAAGAAAATCGAGTGTGTGTTTCTTGAATTCAAATCCGGCACGGATTTCGTTCCACGTGTCCGCCTGCCAGGTCGCGTCGCCCTTGATATCAATTGTGGTGGTGGCATTCTTTGTCAACTCGACCGGGTCCTCCAGCGAATAGAACTCATGACCGTTGCCGGCGCTGCTGACATATTCGTATGAGCCGACAGGGATGTATTGCGAGGTGTCCTTGTCGACGCCGGAGTAGTACGACTGTGAGAAGTAGGAGACGCGGAGGTCGTAGAAGAATGACGGAGAGACGGTATGCGTGATGCCGAGAATTCCCTGGCGACTCATCTCGCGCACGCGCAGGTACTGCTCGGGAATGTATTTCCACCTGTGGTTGTACGGACGGTTGTCCTCGTCGGTGTACCGCCATGTGAGAGTGGTCTTCACCGACGAAAGGGGCCGCGCGGAGAGCTTGCTGATCAGCGATATGGTCTTGTCCGAGCCGAAGGGAAGCCAACTTCCGCGGGCATCACGTTCGCCGCTCAGGTAGAACCCGAGATCATCGCCGAATATCGGTCCGCTCAGCGATCCCGTGTACCGGTTCTCGTGATAGGTGGAAAAGGGCTTCACAAGGAAATCGCTGGTGCGACCTTCAAGGAAGCTCGAGAACGATTTACCTCCCTCCTTTGTGACGATGTTTACGACGCCGCTCATGGCACCGCCGTATTCAGCGTTGAACGTCCCGCTCATCAACAGGAGTTCGGATATCGCGTCGTTGTGGATCGTGGTCCCGCGGGAGCCGAGGACCGGGTCCTTGACATACATCCCGTCGATCAGATACGCCACTTCGTTGCTCCTCCCGCCGCGAATATAAAGGGTGTTACCCGAACCGGCCACGCCTGCCTGAAGAGCGAGCACCTCGGCGAAGTCCTTCGCCGGCAGCTGGGAGATCTGTTCGCTGCTGACCACTACCACAGACGCCGTCGCGTCCCGCTGGAAGGGAGGTGCGACGGCCTGGACGACAACCTCATCCATGTCGACCGTCGATGGGGCGCACTGTATGTCGATGGTCGTGGTCCGGTCCAACTCGACCCTCACGTTTTTGATGGACGTGGTTGCGTATCCGATCAACGTGACGCGCAGATCATAGGCTCCCGGCGGAATGTTGAGGATGAAGTATGTTCCGTCGGGCCCCGTTGAGCCACCGAGGCGTGTGCCCACAACGGTGACATTCGCTCCGGCCAGCGGCTCTCCGCGGCCCCGTTCGGTCACCGTGCCGGCGATCTTCCCCGTCGTTCCGGCAAAGAGCGTGGTGCAGAACAGCGCTGCCGCCCAGGTCAGGTGAAGGAGAGACTTCATGGTTGGACCTCTACTCAGTGAAGTAGTGCCCCGCCTGGCGAAGAAGATCTTCCGTCTTTCTGAGGTTGTCGGTGGCCCGGTGCTTGCTGCGCAGGGCGACCTCTGTGGTCAGAGCGTTGATCAGGACGGAGATGGCGGAGATGGAGTTGGTGAAGAGCAGATTCTGACTGGCAATCGGCAGAACCGCTCTGCTGACGAAACAGACGGGTGATGTCACCCGATCGGTCACAGCTACCACTGGAATGCCTCTCGATGCGAGAGCCTGCGCCGTGTCAATCGTCTCGCGGGAATAGGGCTGGAACGAAAAGGCGACGGCGACGTCCGACGGGCTGACCTGATGAATCTGTTCAAAAAACGTCTCGTGCTCGTGGGCAAAGGGCGTCGAGCGCACCGCGACCTGATTGAGCGAATACGAGAGCACTCTCGCCAGCAACGAGGAGATGCCCAGACCGAACGTGTAGACGTGGGCAGCCTTGAGGAACATCTCTGACACCCGGACGAAAACCGCACGATCGATCTGGGTGATGGTCTGATTGATGTTCTTCACGTCCTGCTGCGCTACGGCCGTGAGGGTCTCTTCGTCGCTCTCTCCCGACAGCAGCGGATATGTTTCGGCGCCTGAGATCTCTGATTGGGCGCCTTCGCGCACCCGCTCCCGGAGCTCGAGGTATCCGGAGAAACCCAGGCTTTGGGCGAGCCGGACGACGGTCGCCTTGCTCGTCCCACTCAGGTCCTCCAGATTGATCACCGACAGGAAGGGCACCTCCCGGATGCGCTGAAGCAGCACGTCAGCCACCTTGCGCTGATTCTCCGGGAGGTTGGGATAAGCAGACTGAACGATAAACGGGAGATCGATCGGAGCTTCCCGTTCCTTTTTAGCCTTTCGCGCCATTGCGATTATTTCTGCAGTACCATCTTTGTTGTCGACACAAATGATCCTGCCATAAGCCTGCAGAAGTACACCCCACTGGCCAGCCGGCTGCCGTCAAATCTGAACGAGAATTGTCCCGCTGGATAGTCTCCATCGGCCAGGATGGCAACTTCACGGCCAAGCAGATCGCAGACAATCAGTTTCACGTGGCCGGCAACCGGCCACTGACAGTTGACCACTGTCGACGGGTTGAACGGGTTGGGATAATTTTGCCGGAGCGCGAATCCTTCCGGTACGCCGAGGCTCACCTGCTCGACCGACGTAGAGAGGTTATACCTCTGAACTGCCGCATCGCTCACCGTGCGGAGGCCTTCGAGGCTTGTGCTGTACAGGTACGCTACCGTGTACGCAACTGAGCCCTTTGCAGCAATCGTCTCGGTTCCAAAATTGAGGTTGAAGAACGAGCCGTTGACCCCTGCCACGATGGGGGCATCGAACCCGGGAAGAGCCGTCATACGCCAGCGGGTCGAATCAGTCGCCGCGTCAGCGTTCGCGTCCGTGGGGGAATACACGTCCCAGTCGAGCGCATGGAAGGAAACCGGATCCCGACCGATGATCTTTACGCCGGTATACGGTGTTTCACCCTGCCGGAAGAAATACGCCATCTTCTTCGTGGCATCATACGCCACTGTCTCGCCCCCATAGGTCTCGGAGGGTTCGGGCACGCACCCCATGCCGATGTGCACCGTGCTGGCCGCCGCTGAGTAGTTTGTGATGGTATAGTCCACAAGAACGAACGGGTCGTTCTTCCACGCGTGGACCCCTCCGAGAACGCGGACGTCCGGAGGGGCGGGCGGATCCTGCCACGAATTGTCGAACAGCGCCGTCGCGACTGTATCGGCCGCCCCGCCGATGGAGAGGGCAGCCGACGTCATGACATAGTACGCGTCTTCCTCATAGTCGAACACGTGGGCGGAATCAAGCCCGATGACGAGCGACGCACGACCCAACTGCGTATAGAAGTCTTTGTCGTAGAGCGCCAAGCTGCCGGCCCTGTTCAACTTGAACCTGACGTTGCCCGTCCCACCGTAGACGTTCTTCACAGCCGACGCGGCCAGTAACTTGGCATAGCGCTGCTCCGCCGAATCACTCATCGCGCGGAGGCCTTCGAGGCTTGTGCTGTACAGGTACGCTACCGTGTACGCAACTGAGCCCTTTGCAGCAATCGTCTCGGTTCCAAAATTGAGGTTGAAGAACGAGCCGTTGACCCCTGCCACGATGGGGGCATCGAACCCGGGAAGAGCCGTCATACGCCAGCGGGTCGAATCAGTCGCCGCGTCAGCGTTCGCGTCCGTGGGGGAATACACGTCCCAGTCGAGCGCATGGAAGGAAACCGGATCCCGACCGATGATCTTTACGCCGGTATACGGTGTTTCACCCTGCCGGAAGAAATACGCCATCTTCTTCGTGGCATCATACGCCACTGTCTCGCCCCCATAGGTCTCGGAGGGTTCGGGCACGCACCCCATGCCGATGTGCACCGTGCTGGCCGCCGCCGAGTAGTTTGTGATGGTATAGTCCACAAGAACGAACGGGTCGTTCTTACTTGCGTACACGTTTTCGATGACTCGGGCATCCGGAGGAGGGGGTGGATCCTGCCATGAATTATCGAACAGCGCCGTTGCGACCGTGTCGGCCTTTCCTGCCGACGAGAGAATGACCGAGGTGGTGAGATACATTGCATCTTCCTCATAGTCGAACACGTGCGCGGAATCAAGCCCGATGACGAGCGACGCACGACCCAACTGCGTATAGAAGTCTTTGTCGTAGAGCGCCAAGCTGCCGGCCCTGTTCAACTTGAACCTGACGTTGCCCGTCCCACCGTAGACGTTCTTCTGTGCCAACATGCAGGTCGGGAGCAACAAGACCGCCATGAGAGAAAGTGTAACAAAGGTTCGATTCATCGTTCCTCCTGTTAATGATAGTGGAACAGAAAGGGGGGTATGAGAAGCAATAATGCAAGGACAAAGAAAAATACCTGCACTGGAAGCATCCATTTGAACCAGCGTTCCCACGGGATTCCGGCGAGTCCGAGCACGCCCATCGTGACCCCCGACGTCGGAAGGATTGGATTGATCCACCCCTCGCCGAACTGGAACGCAAGCACCGCCGTCTGCCGGGAAATCCCCACGACATCCGCCAGCGGGGCCATCACCGGCATCGTCAGCGCGGCCTGTCCGGAGCCGGAATGCACGAAGAAATTGATGATCCCCTGCGTCACAAACATCGCCTGCGCCGCAAGAATCGGGTGCAAACCGGATATCATATTCGCCAGTCCGTACAGCATGACATCCAAAATCTTCCCGTCCGTCGCCACCACAAGAATAGCGCGCGCGCACCCGATGATGAGTGCAACCCCCACCATATCCCGGGCCCCTTCCTTGAAGGCATCCGCCGTGGCTGAGACCGAAAGACGGCCCAGAGTCCCCCCGGCAATACCCAGCCCGAGGAAGAGCCCGGCAATTTCATTGATGTACCACCCGAATTTCAACACGCCCACAACGAGAAAAAGCATTGCCGCGCCGAACAGACCAAGCACAAGACGCTGCGGCACCGTCATGCCCGGCTGGGGCGTCCCGGACAGATGCAGGCTGCCCTTCCGTTCACAATCCAGGTCGTACACCGGACTCTGCTCCGGAGATGCTTTGATCTTCCGTGCATACAGCGCGACAAAGGTGATCATGCAGGTGGTGCTGATGACCCAGATGATCATACGGTATTCGATACCTGAATAGAGGGGGAGTTCCGCAATCCCCTGCGCAATGCCGATGGTAAACGGGTTCAACACCGCGCCGGCGAATCCCGCCGCCGCCCCCAGGAAAGGGATCGCCGTACCCACAATGGAGTCATAGCCGAGAGAGAGCGCAAGCGGGATGAAAATAAGCACAAACGGCATCGTTTCCTCACACATCCCGAACACCGCTCCGCCGAGGGAAAAGATGGTCATCGTGACGGGAATAAAGAACTTCTGGAGGCGCGGGCGACGGGCAAAGGTGAATGCCATCGACTGGACCGCGGTGGTGACCGCACCTGTCTTCTCCAGCACTTTGAACGTTCCGCCGATAAGGAATACAAACGCGATGATATGGGCCGCTTCGATGAACCCCTTCACCGGCGAAATGAGAAGCGCCCCGATGCCTTGCGGGTTACTCGGGACTTCCGTAAAAGATCCGGGCACCACGAGCGTTCTGCCGTCTTTCACCTGGCGGGTGTAGCTCCCCCCGGGCAGAACCCACGTCGCCGCCGCCACGAGGGCGACGACGGAAAAAATCATCACCAGCGTGTGAAAATGAAACGACAGTTTCATGGAATGCCCCTTCGCCGGAGGGGCACGAGCCGGCGCATGTCATAGCGATCACCGTCGAGAAGGATGTCCATGCGCACGCCGTCGGCACCCAGGTTACCTTCCGTGTCATTGTGGATGTTCACCGCCCGGGATGCATCGAGTATCATGACGCTTCCCTTCCCCGCCACCCGGAAGGTGCTGTCGGGTGCGACGATCACCGCCGTTGCCTCATCTATGCCGATGCCCACATGTGGTGCATGCTCCAGGACGACGCTGATCAACCGGTTCATCCGTTTCCGCCGGATGAAATGCTGATCCACGATCACGGTCGTGAGTAATCCCAGCCCCTCCGTGACCACAACGTTGTCCCGTTTGATGAACACGAACCCGTTCACGGAATCACGGTTCAACTTCTCGTCTCCGGTCAGCATGACGGCACTCATGACGGCCGCACCCGCACTGGTGCCGCCGATCACCGCCCCCGAGCGGTACAACGCTTTCAGCTTGCCCTGCACCGGCGTTCCCACGAGTTCCTTTGTGATGCGCGATTGGTCCCCGCCGGTGAAGTACACCCCCGTGACGCCGTTGAACTCGTCGAGAATGCCGGGGGACATTGCCTGTTCGCGCGTGATGAAAAGCGACCGTGCGCTCCCCACGCCCAACCCGTGGAACTCTTCTGCCATTTCACGCCCGGTCGTGTCCCCATCGCCGCTGGCCATGGGCAGAATGAGTATGGATGCGTGCGCGGGCCCGCCGGCCAGGCGCACGTATTCTTTCATGAGGTCGGGGCTGCGGTGACCGCCCCCGATAATAAAGAGATGCCCGCCCCTGGGCCCCCCGCCTGCCGCTGGACCCGAGAGACCGGCAAGGAGCAGAAGCATGCTGAAGACGACAGCACCCTGGTGACGGATGAAATTCCCCGGGCGGTTGTCAGACGTTCTCATCGGGTGCCCTCTGGATCAGGTCGTGAGCGATCGCATAGGCGTTCGCAAAATCCCCGAGCAGGATAAATTCGTCTTTGCCGTGCGGATTCTGCGCTCCGACCCCGAGATTGACAGCCGGGAGATTTTTGGCGTTGAGCATGTTTGCATCGCTGCCGCCGAGATACTCGATCGGATCCGGCACCAGCCCGAGCCGTCGCAGCACAGTGCACGCGCGCCGGAAGACCGGGGCATCAGACGAGAGTGTGAAGGGAGGGAAATCCACTGCGCTCTGTATTTCCACGGTCGACTGAAACTCACGGCCGGTGGCTTCGAAGAGCGCAGTCATATCGCCCAGGTACGCGTCGATCTCCCCGGGCAGAAATGAGCGCACTTCGCCTTCGATGCAGCAGCTGTCGGGGACGACGTTGGTCGCGGTGCCGCCTTTGATGATGCCGACGCTGGCGGTCATCTTGGGCGCCAGCCGCCCGATACGCATCCGCGCGATCGCGTGGGCGGCCATCTGGATCGCGTTGATGCCTTTCTCCGGAGCCACCCCCGCATGTGATGCCCGGCCGTGAAATGTCGCCGTGTACACAGACGAGCCGACACACGATTGGATGAACGTCCCGGGCCGCCGCGAGCAGTCAAAGATATACGCCATCCTCGCGTTGAACGGCGACAGGTCGACGTGCCTGGCACCCCACATGCCCAGCTCCTCCGCAACGGTAAAAACCACCATGGCGTTGCCCAGCGGTTGCGTTGTTGCGGTTGAACGCAGCGCGTGCAGGAGGATGCTCACGCCCGCACGGTTATCCACACCGAGGATCGTGGATCCGTCACCGGTGATGCGATCGGAGGCAACGACCGGGCGGACGCCCGCGGTCGGCGAGGGGGTGTCAAGATGAGCAAACAACACGGTCGCAGGCAGATCCGGGGAAAACGTGTGCGGCACACAGATCAGGTTGCCGCACCCCGTTCCCAGTACTGATGCAGCATCATCCTCGACAATCCTTACCGGCAGTCCTGACAGCTTCTCCCGGACGAAGGCAGCCATGGGCGCCTCATGGAGCGACGGCGCGTCAACCCGGACTGCCTCCAGGAACAGCTCCACCAGCGGTGAGAGCATGGGAAAGGGTTTCCAGAAGAGAGGTGTTATGAGAAATTCTTTTCAGCAGAATATACGTCCGGTCCAGGGCAATGTCAAGCTCTCTCTGCAGCACGCAAACCGCGCGAAGCACGCCGCCCTTATCTGAATGTCATGGTGATTTCTACGATTTCCGGACTGTTGCCGGTTCTTACCGGGGGGCCCCAGGTACCGGCGCCGCTGGAAACGTAGTAATGCGTCGAGCCTTTCAGGAGATACCCCCAGCTGATTTCGTATATGGCCGACGTGATGTAATTGAATGGCCAGAGTTGCCCATGATGCGTGTGCCCCGAAAGTTGCAGGTCAACACCATGGGCTGCCGCCTCGTCCAGGTCGAATGGTTGATGATCCATCAGTATAAGCGGGGCGCGCGCGTCAACACCATCCAGCACTGCATCAAGTGACTTCCGCGCCTCCCCCCCGAATTGCCTGCTGCTGCGGTCCTGCCTCCCGGCAAGCAGGATGCCCCCATCGATTGCCACACAGGTATCCCTCAGCATGCGTATCCCGTGTGCTTCCAGGTATGCGCACGCCTTCTCCGCGCCGCCGATATATTCGTGATTCCCCGTGATGCCGTAGACGCCTCTGGGTGCCCTGATCGAAAGGAGTGTTTCACCGAGATTCTGCCGCAGCACGGGCCCGAGATCCTCATCGACGACATCACCCGCAAAGAGAACGAGGTCCGGACGGAGTTCATTGATGCGATCCACAAGGCGTGCGAGGTGCTTCTTGCCAACGATCGTACCCAGATGCACGTCGGAGATCATCACCGCGCGGAGGGAATGGATGCCCTGCGCCTGCTTGTCGACAGTCACAGACAACCGCTGGATACGAGGCGTTCTGGCATTCCAGTATCCTCCCGCAAGCACCACCATCACGAGCGCGACAACCCCGAGCGTGCCAATCTGGCGCACCCGGACCGGATCGCCCATAGCGGGCATCGGAATGGGGAGGATCAGCAACACGAGACGCACAAGGTCAACTGCCAGGCAGGCAAGGACAAAATAGGCCAGCGCAGCAAGCCAGAACGAGCCAATCCAGACAAACAGGTCACTGACCGCGGAAATCCAGTAGTTCTCCAGCACCCGGCCGATGATGAACGAGAGGGAAACAACAGCGAACAGCACGGCGTACCATGTGCGCAGAGATGTCGATGCGGGCAGAGCCTGCCACCCACGGAAAAAGACATACGCATTGACACTGAAATAGACCGTGAAGAACACGAGGAAGAAAGTCAGCATGAGGTGCTTTCGCATTATGGACTGATTCGGGTGGGGGTCAGGAAGTCCTGATGACCACGATCGTCTGGTCGTCGTGAGGTTCACAACCGCTGCTGAACGCCGCAAGATTGTCTGCAACCCGGTCACGGATCTCCTGCGCCGCAAGCGACGCAGAAGCCGCGAAGATCTCCGTGAGGCGTTCTTCGCCGTATTCACGGCCGGAGGTATCACGCGTTTCCGTCACACCGTCGGTGACCAGCAGAAAGACATCACCGGGTTCGTAGCATTCCAAACGCTCCTCCAGCTCACTGGCAAAAATGGCGGCGTCACTCAACCCGAGTCCGAGACCCCGCGGCACGATGCGGTCGATGCAGTGTGTCGACGCGCGATAGGCAAAAACGGGAAGGTGCCCTGCGCGGACAAGTGTGACCCGACGCTGCTGCGGCATGAAGAGCGCGGCCGCAGCTGTGATGAACGAGTTCTTCTGCATGTCAGCGCAGAGAAGGCGGTTTGCCCGGAGAAAGAGCTCTCCCGGCCCGAGCCCGAATTGATGCAAGGAACGGAGAATGCCCTGCACCTTCGACATGTAGAGAGCCGCGGATGTTCCCTTCCCACTGACGTCGCCGACGACAACCATCAGGTCATGACCCGAACCGTCAAGATAGTCGAAGAAATCCCCCCCGACCTCAAGCGCCGGTGTCGATTGACCCGCGATATCAAGCCCGGCAATCCGCGGGGTGGCAGACGGGAGTGAGCCCAGTTGGATCTGCCGGGCGATGGAGAGCTCATGACGCATCCGCTCCTGCTCGGCAAGACCCTCATAGAGAAAGGCGTTCTCGATCGACACCGAGAGCTGCTGGGCCACTCCCGCCAGAAATGCAAGGTCCTCTGCACTCTGGGGGGTGTCGGCCAATTTCTGTCCCACAAGAATGGCACCGGACAGTGTCTCCTTTGACCGGATCGGGATGACATACTCGAACTGCATTCGTTCCAGGTGAGAGGCGATGTCGGCGGGCATGTGATCCACCCGCATCGAGTCATTGATCGCCGACAGGGTTGCCGCAAAGCGGCCGTCCAGCGCGCAGGAAAATGTATGCCAAGCCTCGCCGGAGACGCCGGAGGCGGCATCACAGCAACACGTGCTGCCGTCGCGGAAGATCAACAGGGCCGCAGAGCGCAACTTCAGCAAATCCATGAGTGCATCTACCAGTCCGCGCACCAGATCCGACATGCTCAGCCTCGTGGCAAGGACACCCGCGATTTCCTGTGCGGCCCGCTTGTAGTCGAACTGCGCGCGATGGTACTTCCGGTCCAGCAACCGCTGGCCGACGCTCCGCACCTTCCAGAGGGCAAACCAAACGCCCACACCCAGGATCATCGAAGCCGCCCGTTGGGCGATCACTTGCTCTTCGGGAGTGGGCAACTCCTGACGCACTTCCACCGAGAATCCGCTCAGAACGATATGCGGCAGAGGGAACGGGATTGCCGGCAGGGAAAGGAAGCACCAGACCAGAAGCAACGCTACGCAGCCGCCCCAGAGCCAGCTCAGGAGTGAATACTGCACATTGCGACGGACCCTGAGATCGAGATCGAGGAGTCTGTAGTGGCCGATAGTATAGAGATAGGCCAGTGGAACGAAGATGAGAAGGATGCCGACGACACTGATGAGATCGCCGCGCCCGAAGATACTCAACAGTGCGGTGCAGACCAACGAGCCGGCAACAGTGAGTATGGCTACAATCTTGATGGGCCGCCCGAGCGCGCGTTGCTGAGGGGTCCCCGCACGTGTGAAGGGAGGATTGACAACCAGCCCCAGGAAGACAATGAGAGCGAGAAGAAGGAGTTGCCACAAAGTATTATTGAGCAATAGAACGACAGGTGACAGGGCGGCAACAACGTACATAACCGTCACACACCGTTTCCTCCAGACAGCGATCTCGCGCTGCCAGGGGAAAAGCAGCCCGGAATGAAAAGCAAATACCGCCCCAAGAAACACCCCGTAGACACCGAGGATCCTTTGCACGACCCCGAAGGGCGACAACGAGGGCTCGCGCCGTATTGCCACGATGGCGATGAAGTAGCCGAGAAACACCATATAGAGGGCAAGCAACCTCGCAGAAAGAAATGCGGGCCTCTTCACACCGAGAAATGTCCCGATCAGGATGTAGACCACACCTGCAAGGAACAGCATCAGCGTACCGAGGGCAAAACCGAACTTTGCGAGAACAACATGAAGAGTCAATACAGCCCCGTTCCGCGAGACTTCATATGTTGTCGCTTTCCCGCTCGAACCCTGGCGCATGACCCGGTCAGCTTCCGCCGATGTTTTGAATCCCACCCCGTTGATGCGCTCAATGAAGTCTCCCACTTTTATGCCGGCTCGATCGGAGGCCCCGCCACGCGCCACCTCAACCACCAGCACCGACGGCGGTTGCTCAGAAAACCGCTCCGGAACGAGGTCCGTGCGGCGGACGAGCCATCGTATGGTGTGAGGGCCGCTGGGCCGGAGGATGCCTATGGTGACCGAATCGCTGATGATACTTACCAGAGTTCGCCGGAATGACTCCATTGTCCGTACCGGCGATCGCCCGATGGAAAGTAAAAGATCGTTCTCTTTTATGGAATCACCGGGTGCCGGCGGTCCCCCATAAGCCACTCCTCCCCTAAAAGGCTTGACGTCAAGAGGCACTCCGGGAAAAGCAGTGCCGACACGTACGTAAGAAGGAACATCCATGAAGATGTTTTCGTCGGTCGGCTGACTTGCAGAATTGAAAAAGGCGATGGAGGCAAAGGAAAGAAAAACTGCCGACAGGATCGCAAGCAGAATGCGAAATACCGGATCTTCTAACCGTAAATGGGTCATTGGTGGCATTCTTTGTCAATGAATATACGCAATTTCCTCCAAATGGTTTAGAAACGCAGATTTATGGGGTGTTGAATATTTCAACAGTGAGCACTCAATAAGGAGAGCTGATGAGAAGTTTTTGGTGCATCTCGTTTTTTGATTCTGTAGGTTTGTTGTCACCATCCTATCCGGCAGTCCGCAGTGAATTCGCTTTACCCCTGAGGGTTACGAAAGGCCGCTAGGTTCTCCAGCTGTTCATGTACCATCAAGAAAGGAAGAGCTATGTCCATTGCACGTTTGTTGTGTGCGTCAATGTTGTTGGCAGCGACGTCGGTCGATGTTTCGTTTGCCAGCGGGTTCCAGCTCAACGAGCACGGTGCCCGTGCGATGGGTCAGGGTGGGGCCTTCGCAGCTCGTGCCAATGATCTTTCCGCAATGTATTTCAATCCCGCCGGATTGGCTTACCAGCAGGGATTCGGTGCGTACGTCGGCGGCACGATGATCCTCCCCAAGACGTCATTCACCAGCCCGGCCGGAAAACTGACGGATATGGTGAGCCAGACATTCCTCATCCCGAGTGTGTACCTCGGCTACGGGATGGACAACGGGCTCTCTTTCGGCGTGGGTTTCTACGCTCCGTTCGGACTCGGGACAGAATGGCCTGCGGCCTGGGACGGGCGCTTCGTCGCAGGGAAGACCGACCTCCAGAATCTTGCCCTCAATCCGACGATTGCGTACAAAGTGAGCGAGGAGTTCATGATAGGGGCAGGCATGAGTATCACGTTTTCCTCAGTGAAGATGGAATACGATCTCGCCACTCTACCGGGTGCACCGCCCGGACATATCAATCTTCATGATGCGAGTGGAACCGGTGTCAGTTTCAACGTCGGCGCCATTTACAAACCTCTGCCGGAAATGTCTCTCGGTGCTTCCTATCGCCATTCAACAACGGTTGACTACGAAGGCACGGCGGATTTTACGAACATGGGAACATTGGCGTCGTTCTTCCCTGGCGGTACGGGAAAGACCACCATCAAAGCGCCCGGACAGTTCTTTGTCGGGCTTGCGTACGATCTTACAAAGGATTTTACTCTCGAGGCTGACTATCAATGGATCGGATGGTCATCGTACGACACACTCGGGGTCGTGCTTCCCGATGGTCCTGCCGCTCCGCCGGCACTGGGGGGAAAACCCCTTCAGAAGGCCTCTAAATCAGCAAAGAATTGGGGCGATGCGTACATGCTCCGGCTTGGCGGGGAATACAGGGTTGACGATCTGACCTTGCGCCTCGGATTCATTTATGATAACTCGGGGCAGCCAAATCTGACCGTGGAACCGTTGTTGCCGGATGCGAACAGAGTTGAAGGTACAGTGGGAATCGGCTACAGGTTGACCGAGAGCTGGTCGGTGGATGTTGCCTACCAGTTGATCATGTTCAGCGACCGCACCGTGACAGGGCCCACGACGGGTGACTTGAACAAGTTCCCGGGCACCTACAAGAGCAGTGCAAACTTGTTCGGTCTCAGCCTAGGATACGATTTGTAATTCGCAGTCGGCGCTTGCCGTCGTCGGTCGGTGTGTGCCGTAGGCGGTGCTTGCCGTAATAACTTCAAGGCCGGTGCTCAGATGCGAGCACCGGCCTTTCTTGCTTTTCTCCTGCGTACCGCGTGAACCGACGGAAGGCTCACCTCACGAACATGAGCTTGCGGGTCTGGCGGTAGTCTCCCGCCTGCAATGTACAGAGGTACATCCCCGACGCAGTTCCTTCCATGTTCAGCCGGGCATCATGGGTGCCGGCTGTCTGGATCCCATCGACAGGTGTCATCACCAATTGCCCGAGCACGTTGTAGATTCGAATGATGACGTGCACATCCACAGGCAGCGAGTACCGGATCGTGGTCGCCGGGTTGAAGGGGTTCGGGTAGATCTCATCCAGATAATAGTCCGGGGGAACATCGCCGGGAGGCGGTGGAGGAGGAGTATCGGCATTGATGGCGATCAGGCGGACTTCATCGACGTAGTACACGTCTGCGGCGGGAGCGGTTGTGCCGAACTCGAACCGCAGGCGCCCGTCATTAACCGGCGAAGAGAAGTTGTCCGGCCTGAAATCCACCGAATACACTTTCCAGGCGCTCCCGAGATCGAAGTGTTTCCCCGCCAGTCCATAGGGCAGATCCGGCGGGCCGGATTTAAGCAGCGATACGTCGCAATCATTCGCGCCGCCCGATTTCGCGGCGAAACTCAAGCGGTACGTCGAATCCGGGCTCAAGATGAGGTCGTTCTGAAACAGTTGCGAGCTTGTGCCGGCCTCGGGAATGGTGACCTTGACCGCGTTGTCGCTTTTGTAGCCGGGGGAGGCAATCTCCAGCGCTCCCGCACCGGTGGTGGCAAACGACCACCCAGCGATGCCGTTGTTGAAGTCGGCGTTTGAAACACCATTCACCGCCATTGCGGTCGGGAGGCTGAATGTGGTCAGCGCCACTACCCGGGACCATGTGCTGGTGCCACCACTCCCCATCGCATTGACACGCCAGTAGTATTCCGTCCCGTTCCTGAGTCCATCCACCAGCACACTCGTACCGGTGATCCCTGACCTGTCAAGCTGCAGCTCCTCGAAGGAAAGGCTTGTGGAGACCTGTACCCCGTAGCTCAGGGCGCCTGGAACACCGTACCAGGTGAGCAGCGGATTCGTGGTGACGCCGGTTGTGCCCGACGCCGGAGCCTCCGTGACAGGCACATTTGGTATGACCACCGTGCTTGCCGTCGTGAACGAACTGACGGTCGACCAGGGACTGGTGCCGCCGCTTCCCGCCGCGTTGACACGCCAATAGTAATCCGACCCATTCGTGAGTCCATCCACCTGCACACTCGTACCGGTGATCCCGGAGCGGTCCAGCTTCAACGTTGTAAAGGAAGAGCTTGAGGAGACCTGCACGCCATAACTCTGGGCGCCGGAAACGCTTTTCCAGGTAAGCAGCGGATTCGTGGTGACACCGGTTGTGCCTGACGCCGGAGCCTCCGTGACAGGCACATTTGGTATGACCACCGCGCTCGCCGTCGTGAACGAACTGACGGTCGACCAGGGACTGGTGCCGCCGCTTCCCGTCGCATTGACACGCCAGTAGTATACCGTGCCATTCGTGAGTCCATCCACCTGTACACTCGTGCCGGTGATCCCGGACCGGTCCAGCTTCAACGTTGTAAAGGAAGAGCTTGAGGAGACCTGCACGCCATAACTCTGGGCGCCGGAAACGCTTTTCCAGGTGAGCAATGGATTCGTGCTGACGCCGGTCGTACCTGACACAGGCCCTTCCGTAACCGGCATACCCGGTATGACGCCTGTGCTCGCCGTTGTGAACGAGCTGACAGGCGACCAGGGACTCAGGCCGGCGGCATTGCCGGACCGGACCCGCCAGTAGTACGTGGTGCTCCCCGACAGATTGCCCACCGCGTATGATGTATCGGTCAACGGCCCGGCATTCTGTATCACAGAGGAGAACGTGCGGTTGGTGGCCACCTGAGGATAGTAGGCGCTGGCGCCCGCCACTTTGCGCCACGTCAGTTGCACGGACACTGATAAGTTCCCCGCGCCGTCTGTCGGACTCGCCGGTTGGGGAGAAGGCGGTGCCTGACCTACTCCCTGTACAAACTCCTTCGCGCCGATATCCGGGGCTTCTCCTTCGTAGGCAATATGCACCCCCGCGCCCGACACCCAGAAACGGCTTTCCGCGAGGGTGATAGTGTTGAGCCCCGTGTCAATGGACTCAATCTGCACAGGCGCGTCCGATCCAATCTTGATCACATCCCCCCCGGTGACTCCAAAGCCATCGCAGAAGAAGCGGGCATCAGCGACACGCAGAGTCCGACTGCCGTTGCCGTCGCCGATTGCGCTGGTGACAGGCCGTCCCGCATTGATCGCGGGGGAGCTCGATCCAAGGCCGAAGTTCCAGGACTCATCAAAGTCTATCGGGTACCGCGGGACATTGACGAATTGGGGATCCGCCTCGATGCTATGCTCATCCTTCCCGTCCATGTAGGCGTATCCGCCGAAGCTGTTCAACACTCCACGCCAATTTTGAAGACCTTCGGTGACCGTCGGGGGGTCGGTCATCGAATGAAGGATTTTCACCGGACCCGTGGCATCGTAATAGAGATTATAGTCCAGAAGGAAATTCGCACCATAATCCATGTCAAGCTTGAGCGCTCCGCTGTTCGGCTGCATGCCGACGATATTGTTCAGGAACCCGCGCTGATACCCCGGCTTGTTCCAGATTTTCACGCCTGCAAAGTCGGAACGCTCATAGTCTCCATTCGACCCCCGGTAACTGCGCCGGTTGTTCAAGAACACGTTGTTGTAGTACCGGTACCCATCGAACATGAAGGCGCCGGTGTGATTATCCCACACGACGGAACGACGCACAATAACGTAACGGGAGATCTCGCCATTCCCGAGATTGAGGGCCGGCCCGCCTATGTCATCCGGTCCGTCAAATTGGCCGTTATCGTTGCCCTCCGAGCTGTGCAGCAGGCAATTGTCAACAAGGATGTACCCCGCCCCTTTGAAGTCAATGCAATTCTCCGCTGCATGCCCGAGACGGCTCCGGCGGATAATGACGCCATTATTGTATGTCTGTGATCGGTCCAGGTAGTTCGGTTCGAATTGGATATTGTCCTCGTCCCAGGAGGTGTCCATCACGCAGTCTTCGATCAGCGTCCCCTGCAAGGTGGGGTCAAACTTGCTCTGGTCCTCGTGGGGCAGGATGACGACATTGCTGGATCCATGGTTGACGAGCGTATCATACCTGAGGGTCGCGAACCGTGGAAGACCCCCTGCGATAACAACACCCATCATCTGACCGCGCACATAGCAGTGCTCGACAACGTTGTGCTGACCCGACACCACAATGCCGCGTGAAAATGCCTGGAGGGTCCCGTAGTTGAAAGCCGCATCGCCATCGGCGAGCACGCGGCAATACCGAAGCGTGATATGGTTGCCAACAATGTGGATCCAGTACTCCGGGGTTTTGAGAACCTCCAGGTACGCCTGACAGCGGATGGTGAACCCCTCGATGATGGAATAGCTCGAGGCGACAACGACAACAAGATTGCCGGGCTCGCCTTCGATGACAACAGTCTCTCCGGGCATGGCAGCGTAGACGATGGGGCTGCCGGAGACACCGCTCCTCACGGGTTTGATCTGCTCCTGGTAGGTGCCTGCACGGACGAGCACTGTATCGCCCGGTTGCAGGTTTACATTTGCTTTAAAGATCGTCCGCCAGGGCTGCTCAAGCGTTCCTGGATTCTGGTCATTCCCCTGACGTGAGACGACAAACGTCCGCGCCTGAGCGATCCACGGGGCACAGATGAGAAGGATAAGCAACACCACACCAACTCCACGACGAGCATCAGTCTTTTTCACAGAATCTCTCCTTCACATGAGTGACTCGATTCCACTGCACTGGTGTTCTTCGATACAGATTACCGTACACTTCTTCCCCCTGGATAACACTCACTGATAGTCCATCTCATTCACGTCCACCGGATGCTCCGTGGAGGTGTGCCTCCAGGCGCCGCGCCAGTGTGCGTCGGCACTTCTCAAACTCATACCCGCGCGTGGCCCACAAGGGCTGATCGCGCTGGCTGGTAAATGTCGTTCCGTTGTAGTCATTGAACGCCGACGGGACCACGGCGTCCACCACGTCGTTCACAGGAATCCCTGCGCGCGACGCCAGCCAGAGATATTCGTAGTCCTGCACGCCCCGTCGCAGATTCTTCATCCGGATGCTCGCAACCGGTCCCTTGAGCCCGCGGCTATCACCCGGATGCTTGCGATCTTCTCCGGTATACACGATGATGCCGGCCGCACGGGGATCCTGCCACACGTTGATGTCGCCGGATGCATAGTAGGCGACCTCCCAGAATGAGTACATGTCGGCACCGTACTTCCATGCGATCCAGGGATTGACCCGTGCATCCGCCGCAAAGTTGTCAATCGGGCCCGGATCAGCGAACGAGGGACGCTGGCCATTGTAGAATCCCACCTTCTCCCCTGCAGCCCTGCGACCGGGAACGATATGGATATCGAATCCCGTCGTTCCCCCGCTGTCTTTCCATCCGGAATGACCCGTGACCAACCAGAACGTAATCGCTCCGTAGAGCTCCTCACCGATACGCGTCGTTACCAGCGTGTTGAGCGCTTTGCCCGGACCCTCCCCCGATCTGATCCAGAGCGCCTTCTTCCTGACTTCAGGCCATCGGGAGTAGGGTGGTTCATCATCAAGGTACTTGAACCGGACGACCGCAGGAGCGCGTTCCCGGAACCATCCCTCCCAGGCGTCCGCCGCAGCGCTCCAGCTCTCGGGCGTATCGGGAAAAAATCCAGAACGAAATCCGCTCGACGGTTGATCATACGTACCGATGCTGTATGTCTGGTTGCCAATACCGACCCCGGGGCCATCATACCCGTTGCGCGCGGCGTAGCTCTCACCGGTGTAGTAGCCTGCGAGCCGCTCGCGGAACGTGTCGAGCGTTAACACGCCATCCGTCAAGTCCAGCCGATGGCGATGAAATGTCTTCATGTACGCATCAAAGAGAGACCAGTACGCCGGCGAATCCTTTTCAGGACCATGACGTTCGGGAATTGTCGGCCAGCCCCAGAAGAAATGCGTATGCAGATGTGTCGTATCGGGAAGGGCGAAATCGTACACCCTGAGCCTGACCGGAAGTGAAAACGTCGTTGTGTCAGACTCCAGGACACGAAACGTTCCTGAAAATTCTCCCGCGGGGGCATCGGGCGGGATGAAGATGTCAACCCAGACCGCCTGATTTTTTCGCGCCCCGATGTGAAACGGTCTCCCGCCGGCGCCGTGATCGAACGTTCCCCGTGTCTCCGCAGGAACCAGCGCATCAGGGATCCATCCGAGGTGTTCCTTGTCGGGCAACGGACGTGCGGAGGCAAACCACCACGTGCTCCGTTCTGTCACTTCCATATAGCTTTCAAGGAACAGTTCGATACGCCTTCCCACAAAATCAAACGGCCCTTCGACAGGAGCCCTGTTCTTGAGCACATACCCGTCGTGCTGGAGACTGTCCAGCCTTACGTCCACATTCCTGGCCCCGGCTCCTTCCGCCTCGATGATCACCTGAAAACCGATGACCTCGTTGCGGGCTCCTTCAATATGAATCGTCCGGCCATCCCATACATGGTTCTCGGAATTGCCTTCGGCCCAATGGTCCAGATCGTCCTGTCGCACCTTTTCGCTTTCGTCAACAGCCCAGACTGCAGTCACGCCGGGGAGTGTCGAGGAGCCATGGCAGCAGCAAAGAACGAATACAGACAAAGGGAACAGAATCAGAAGTGCTATGGGAGGAAGGATTGCCGGCTCAGCAGCAGCACCGGAGCGCATCAACCATCGATCCCTTCTGGAACAAAGTGGTTCAATGTACCGTCATCGGGCAAAAAATGCAACAATTTATCGGATTATTGAGGTTTTTTAATCAAGCCCCTCAACGCAGAAGGAGCATCTTGCGTGTGTCCCTGTGGGTGGTCGTCTGTAACTCGTAGATGTATGTGCCGCTGGCAAGGTTGCCCGGTGTGAAGACCGCGTGATGGACACCGGCGGCCCGCGTTTCATCACACAGGACGGCGACTTCCGCGCCCTGGAGATCGAATACTTTGAGCGTGACGTGCCCTTCTTCCGGCAAAACGAACTGAATGGTCGTCCCGGGATTGAACGGATTGGGATAGTTCTGGCTCAGCGTGTAACGTTCCGGCAGAATCACGTTGACGCTCTCCGCCGCTGACGGCCCCAGCCGGGTCAGAACAATGTCGTCAATCACGTACTCGTCACCCGGCGAGGCGTAGGGTGGAAACCAGAACCGCAGACGCCCGTCGGACACGGTTGCATCAATGTTCTCGGTGTCAAAGTTCAGACTGAACCACCTCCACGCGGGGTCCAGGTCGACCTCTGCGGACCGGAGCCCGTAGTTGGTGTACGGGGCGACGTTCTTGAGCAGACTCACGTTGAAATCATGCCCGGTTGCTGAACGCGCGGCAAACGTCAGACGATACCGGCTGGATGGCTCCACGGTGAGACCTGCCCGATACACCTGGATGTTGTCGTTGACCTGGGTAATACTGACTTTGCCCGCAAGCGTCCCTTCGTACGCCGTGGTGCAGGCACTAAACGTGCCCTCCCCGTTGGTGTAGAATCCCCACCCCGTCAATCCGGATTCGAAGCCGCCGTTATCGACCAGATTCTGCGCGCCCTTCCCGGGATTCTCAGAGCCGGACAATGTGGTGAAGGTCGCCACCGCGGACCACGGACCCGCCCCCATGGAGTTGAATGCTCTCACCCGCACAAAGTACGATGTGCCGCTTCCCAGGGCGGAAATCGGATAGGCCGTCACTGTCACTCCGGTCTCGTCGACAACGTTGGAAGCGAATGACGCGCTCGTCGAGATCTGGATCTGGTACCACGCCGCAAACCGGGGGTTCGACCAATGCACGAGTGCCGTGAGAGGTAACGGGGCGGATCCGGAGCCTGGTGCGGAGAGAATGGGTGCATCCGGCGTCTGGTCGATACTGACAGAGCCGTCATATTCGTGGATACCCACGTCCGGGGCACTTCCGACCATACGCTGCCGATAGCCGGAGACCGTCGAGTACGTGGCAGCGATGAAGACTCCCCGGTCCACACCCACGGTGACGTTGTCGGTGGTATAGAGGATGTTGTTGTCATAGTCGATGTGCCGTAATTCAGCGCGCACACCGTCGACACTGATGCTGTCGCCCCGATCGTACGGGCTGTCGCCCCACGCATAGTGGAAATAGCTCGCGTCACTGACGTAGATTGCATCCGATCCGCTTGTGGGCCGCACCGTCGCAGTAAGGGGAACTGCCCGATCGATGCATGGGGAGAGCTCAGAGAGGGTGAAATCACGATGCTCCTGCATCCCTAGCGAGTCCCTCCACATCGGGGAATCCTCGAAGTTTGATGGCGCCCATACGTTCGGCATCCGGTTCTTGAGCTGTGCAAGCGTCAGCCACGAATTGGTCGGCCCTGCAGTGCTCCAGAATGCAACGACACTCCCCGGCGTGCCATTCCAGACGAGATTGCACCGGAACGTGTCGCTCACCGTGCTGAATGTCTTCCCCTGGTCCACCCACGAAATCGGATAGCTGCCGTCCCGGGCATTCGGGTATGCAATGATGTTGTTGACAAATACGTTCCGCCCGAAATCCCACACACCAGGATTGTCGTTCTGGATCAACAGGCTGTGTCTGTCGGCTGCAGTCCCGGACTTCCCCATAAAGACGTTGTGGTAGACACGGTTGTCCACCGGAGTGGAGATCGCGGTGTTGGTGACAAAGCTGTTGTTCGAACCGGGGTTTCTCTCCAAACTGCCCAGGCTCGAGGAGTCATCATAGAATGCGTTATAGCGAATGATGCTCGTATGGGGGCTGAATTCACAGCTGACCCCTCCCCTGTAGGTATCCACTTCGCCGGGGGACCATGCAAGGTTCCCCTCATAGAGGCAGCGTGACGTATGGTCGGTGTTGCCAATCCCCACATGACAGTCGTACGCGCGATTGTTGCGCACGATGTTGTACGAATCACCCGGGACGCCGTATGGAACTGCAATCCCGAAATGACTCACATTGACGATGGTGTTCCCTTCGATAATATTGTACCGTGAATTACCAAACACACATATGCCATCCCCGCGCAGCTGGTCGCTTGTGATGTCATGATCCTGCCGATCGACGAAGTTGCCGATGAACCTGTTGTAGTCGGTCCCTGAGAACTTGACGGCCGGCCAATCTCCCCATGCCGGATTGTTATGCGTGCTCCCGCCATAGATGCGGCAATTCAGGATGGCATTATGCGATCCGCCCGTCACGGTGACCGCGGGGGTGCACGCGTAGTGGGCCATTTGCAGGCGCAACCCCTGCACGATAATGTAGGATCTGTTGGTAAGGGAAAGCACCGTGTTGTTGATGTACAGTGAGCAGACGTCCGCCTGATAGTTCATGTACACCAGCGGGTTTCCCGCAGAACCGGAGTTTTGCGGATTGATCTGCGCGGTGTATACCCCTGCCATGATATACACCGTGTCTCCTGCAACGAGCATGCGGTTGGCTTTGTCGATCGTCCGCCACGGCTGTGCAAGCGTCCCGGCGTTGTCGTCGTTGCCGTGCGTGGCAACCGCAAATGATCTCCCCCACGTGGATGACACCTCGCTGAGGCCGAGGACTGCCACTGCGACGACCAACAGCCATTGCTTCATGTACCCGTCCCTTGAATGTGAGCCTTCTCATGTGCTGTAGGTCACACCGCATGCCACGGATGACGAGAGTGCTGGCAGTGGGATTCGGGCGAAAACACAGGGAAAGTTCGGGTTCCGGGCGGACAGAAGTGTGCAAGCACAACATGCGTGAGATGTTTACCAACAGATTCTACAACTTGTGGAACGGCGTGCCTGCATCGGGCATCACAGGCGTGGAATGCCTCATGCGCTCACACCCCGTCACCTATGTCGATACCTGGTCAGAGGGGAAGAGAACGACTGATGCGCCGGAAGATCGCATGAGAACTGTCGTTGCGGTGATACGCAAATCTTTGCGGGGTGGAGAATTGACGGGGAGTTTCTTACATTGAAGGAACTCTGTGAGGGTGATTTCATGGCAGATACAGGTGTGCTCCAGGTTATCCAGTATCAGAAAACAGGGAAGATTTCAGTCGAACGCTTGCCTGCCCCTCCCCTTCGTAATGGGGGTATCCTCGTACAGAACCGATTTTCGCTGATCAGTGCGGGCACCGAACGGACATCGGTCGAGACTGCTCAGGCGTCGCTCGTAGGCAAGGCGCGGTCCCGCCCCGACCTTGTGAAACAGGTGATTGACAATGCCCGCCTCGAAGGCGCCGTTGCGACATATCGCAAAGTCCAGAACCGGCTCGCAAACTACAAAGAACTCGGCTACAGCTCCGCAGGAATTGTCCTCGCATCAGATGTGGATGCGTTCCGGATCGGTGATCGCGTAGCCTGTGCCGGGTACGCGTACCACTCCGAAGTAGTCTCCATCCCACGAAACCTTGCAGTCCGGGTGCCCGATGGGGTCTCCCTTGACGAGGCCGCATTCGCCACGCTGGGAGCGATCGCGCTCCAGGGCGTCCGCCGTGCCGGGATCCACCTGGGAGAAACCGTCGTGGTCATCGGCCTGGGACTGATCGGCCTGATCACGGTGCAACTCCTCAAAGCTGCCGGCTGTCGCGTTGCGGCTCTCGACATCAGCAAGGCAAACTTCGCCCTGGCGAACGATCTTGGATGTGATGTCTGCATGACCAGCGATCATGATGCCATCCGGAAGATCGAGGCATTCACTCATGGGCACGGAAGCGACGCCACCATCCTCACGGCGGCAACCCGATCAAACGAACCGCTGGAGCTTGCACTGCAGTTCGCCCGGAAAAAATCTCCGGTGGTTGTTGTCGGCTCGAGTGGCATGAATGTCGTTCGCGGACCGTTTTACGACAAAGAGCTGGACCTGCGCATCGCAACATCCTACGGTCCGGGCCGCTACGATCCCGCCTACGAAGAACAGGGGCATGACTATCCGATTGGCTATGTCCGGTGGACGGAAAACCGGAACATGGAAGCATTCCTCGACCTGGTGGCGTCGCGCGCAATCACCGTCGCCCCCCTGATAACACACAAGATCCCGATCCGGGACGCCCTCACCGCCTACGATATGATCACGGGAAAGACCAGGGCCCGGTACGTCGGCATCCTGATCGAATACGGCACAGCCCCAGTCGATGCGTCCCGGCGTGTCGATACCGCGCCACCACCCGGCGAGCGCACGGTATCGCCGGACGTAGCCGTCGCGTTCATCGGCGCAGGCAATTTCGCACAATCATATCTCCTGCCGCCGCTCAAGGCGTTGCATGTGCCCCTGCAGGGCGTCGTGACGTCGACACCGGTCAATGCCAACGCGGCGGCGCGCAAATTCGGCTTTTCCTACTGCGCTTCCGATGCCGATGAGATTCTGAAGGACCCGGCCGTCACCGCGGTCTTCATTGCATCCCGCCATGATTCGCACGCCGCATATGTCGTGCAGGCTCTGCACGCCGGGAAACATGTCTTTGTGGAGAAACCTCTCGCGATCAGCCGCGAACAGCTACGGGCAATCCGGGAGGAACTCGGTAGCTCTCCCCATCCGCATCTCACGGTGGGCTTCAATCGGAGATACTCCAGAACATTCAACGACATCAAGGAATTCTTCGAAGGCACACAGGAGCCGCTCGCGATTTTCTACCGCGTGAATGCGGGATTCATGCCGCTTACGAAGTGGATGCAGGACCCTGCCCAGGGAGGACGGTTCATCGGCGAGGGGTGCCATTTCATTGATTGCATGTCCTATCTCACAAACGCCCGCCCGGTGAGAATCTTTGCTGAACGGGTGCCCTCGGTACACCAGGCCGTCGAAACCAGCGACAACCTGAGCGTGCTGATCAAATTCTCCGACGGGTCGGTCGGCACCCTGTTGTATCTTGCTCACGGCGAAGGGGCACTCCCCAAGGAATATTGTGAAGTCTCAGGAGGCGGCAAGAGCGTCGTCATGAATGACTTTGCAGAATCATTCTTCTATACCCAGGGTAAGCGGCGGCGGCGCTCATACAATCACGGGAAGGGACATGACGAGGAGATCGGCCATTTCATCCGCGTGGTCAGGGGACTTGAACAACCGACACTGACCATCGAATCGATGATGCTCACGACGGAGGCGACAATCGCCGCTATGGAGTCCCTGAAAACAGGGGGACCGGTGAATCTCTGATGGACTCAGGACGTCATTGCCGGATCACAGGAGTGACATGCTCACGGTCACATTGAAGGTGCTCGAGGGACGATGACACACACCGCCCAGGCAGTCAGAGATTCCAAGGGGTACGCATACGCTTTCCTGCTCGTGTCCGGTTTCACGTTCTGGTTCATCCTCGGCTTCCCATTCCAGCACCACAACGAGTCATACATCTGGGTCGCACATCTGGAGAACGGCAGCTTTCTGGATTGCGTTCTCCACAAGATGGTCCCCGTGGCAAACTACCGTCCCCTCGGCCAGGCGGTCATATGGCTGACCTTTCGCCTCTCCGGCGGCTCGGTTGCACCGGCCCAGGTGTTCAACTTCGTTGTCGCCATCGGCGCCTGGCTTCTCGCATTTGCCGTGATGAAGGAGCGGCGTGTCTTTGGAGTCGCCGGCCTGTTCGCCGGCGGTCTCTTCTTCCCGGGGTACATCTACATCTTCCATCTGCATGGCGCCTTCTACAGCCCGGTGCTTCTTTTCCTTGTGCTCCTGTTCGTAGTCTTTGAGGAAGGAAACGGAAAGCACCATGTCGGGCTTGCGACGGCAGGGGCCCTGATCGCGGCATTCTTCCATCCCTATGCTCTCCTGCTCTCCATCGCCGCCATACTCGGCGCATGGTGGAAGCAGCGGCATTCACTGTCACGGACGGAAACCCTCTCCCTGTTCGTTGCCGCGTTCGTGGCTGCAGCCGCCATTGTTGTTCTGGTCATCCTTCCGGGCAACACCGAACCGGGATCCCTCGCGAGGCGCTGGACGGGTCTGGTGACTTCGTATCGCGCCACGGAAGTCCATCCGGCGATTTCCGCGGTCGTGGCCGTGCTGACTCTTCTCACCGCTCTCAGCGCCGGGCCACGCCGGACTACAAGGGTACTCCTCACGGGAAGTGCGGCGGCCGGATTGATTGCGCTCCAACTGCTCGGTCTGCCCCTGTTCTTTGTGTGGATCGCCGTGTCGGCGGCGAAACTCCTGCTCCTGAACCACATCAGCCTCGCCGCCACGCTCCTCACAGCGTCAATCCTCCCTGCGATCGCTCCGACGGGATCACCGACGTACGCAATCTTTGCAGGAATGCTCTGCGCCATTGCACTGGCGATCGACGCACACAGGTATGAGCATGCCCTGTCACGTATCGGCATGCGCACAGGTGCCGCGGTATTCGTGGCAACTGTCGTCATGGCGCTGGTTCTGCGATCCGGTGTCAGGGTTCCCGTCCTGACACGCCTCGCCACACCAGTACTGGCGGAACGCGAGAGAACTGAACAGCTTGTCACAATTCTCGACTGGTGGCGACACTCCCAATACTCAGCCTTGCCCGTCACACTGGGCCAGACAGCCTATAATCCCGTCGATGCTGTCGACGTCGCTGACAGGAGATCCAGGCCACCCACTACTCCCGAGTACCTGTATCAGTATACAGCCCACCGGTGGAACCGGGGCAAGCCTGCGGAAACCGATACTTCCCGCCTCGTTGTTGTTTTCGGCAGCGAGAACCAATCGTCAGGCGTCCCTGTGTACACACTGACCGCCAGGTTTGCGACACCGGGACGCGTACTGGTCGAAACCAACTAGCATGCATCTATCGAAACAGGTCACGGCGATCCGCACAACTCCATGCACCCGGCGCCCACATCGACATCCTGCAGCACAATGAAGGACCTCCGTGAAATATCATCCTGACCGGACATTGCGTGTGGGATACTATAGTGACGGATACGTGGCGGGCCGTCTGCTCATCGATCTGCCGTTCGGGGACGAGATCCGTCTCGAACGGAAACGGGATCTGTTCAATGCCCTCACGTTTGCCCAGCGCAGACTCTATCGGCCCGCCAGAGCAACGGAGCTCATCAACTGCCTTCACCACGACCTGGGGATTGCAGACGTCCATCTGAATCATCTCATGAACTGCATCAGCCTGTCCTCCATCCCCTGGGTGGTCAGCTATGAGCACTACCTTCCTCGATGGGACTGGCACTCCGCGTGGGGATGGAAATATCTCGCCGGTCCCGCCTGCAGAAAAATCCTGGCTATCAGCCAGTGGGCACTCAGGTTTCAAGAGCATCTCCTCGATCAGCATCCGGAGCTCCGTGAGGCCATCCGCCCGAAGCTGTGCGTTGTGACTCCGAGCCAGAAGGTCCTTGTTCCACGATATGACAACAAGGTCCTTGACGCCGACCGTATCACGTTCACCATGGTCGGCAGCGATTTTTTCAGGAAGGGGGGAATGGAGATTCTCGAGGCCTTCACGCAGCTTGTCGGCGAAAAGCTGCCCGTGCATTTGCATATCGTGTCGACGCTGACCTATGGCGATTATGCTTCAAAGACCACCGTGGCTGACCTCAACCGGGCGCAAGCCCTCATCGCGCGTCTGGGTGACAGCGTCTCGTACCACAAGTACCTGGACAATCAGCGGGTTCTTGAGCTCTTTACTCGCTCGCACGTCGGACTGCTTCCAACCTATGACGATACCTACGGGTTTTCGGTCCTGGAAGCACAGGGTGCGGGGTGCCCGGTGATCAGTACAGACGGCGCTGCATTGCCGGAATTCAACAATGATGAGATCGGCTGGTTGATTTCCGTCCCCAAAAACGAGCTGAACGGAACGGTGTACGAAACCCCTGCAGATCGTCAGCGGCTCTCCGCCTGCATTCGCGACGGCCTCCTGCGGATCATCCGCCGGATATGCGCTGACCCATCCCTGGTACGCGCCAAGGGTGAGCGTGCCCTCGAACGCATCAGGCTCGACTGCAGCCCCGCAGACCGTGTGCGGCAACTCAAGACGATTTACCACGAATCGCTGGCGGTGGAGTGATCACCGTCACCCGGGAAGACGGCATGGTGTGACCTGGAGCACTTGCACTCCGGGGAAATTCCCTTACATTGGTTACGATAGACACCTGACAATCAAGAGGAGCTCACAATGCGGGTACTCGTCACTGGCAGCCGGGGCTACATTGGCTCGGTCATGGTGCCACTGCTCATGGCAGAAGGCCACCAGGTCACTGGAATTGACACTGATTTTTACGAAAACTGCACTTTCGGAGAATGGAAAGACCCGATTCGTACTGTGCGCAAGGATGTCCGCGAGACAGTCGTGGATGATTTCAAAGGCCTTGACGCGGTCATCCATCTGGCCGCGCTCTCCAACGATCCGCTTGGTGACATCAACCCGGATTTGACGTATGATATCAACCACCTTGCCTCGGTGCGCATCGCCCGCCTGGCGAAAGAGGCCGGTGTACAACGGTTTGTGTTTGCATCTTCCTGCAGCAATTATGGCGCCGCGGGTGACAACTTTGTGAACGAGACATCGGACCTGAATCCTGTGACACCCTACGGAGTCTCCAAGGTGCGTGTCGAACGGGATGTGGCTACCATCGCCGATGACAGCTTCAGTCCGACGTTCCTCCGGTGCGCGACGGCATACGGGCTGTCGCCCCGTCAACGGTTCGACGTTGTGTTGAACAACCTCGTCGCCTGGGCCTTCACGTCAGGTCTGGTGTACCTGAAGAGTGACGGAACACCCTGGCGTCCCATCGTCCATATCGAGGACATAGCGCGTGCATTTATTGCCGTACTCGGCGCTCCGAGGGAAATCGTTCACAAACAGGCATTCAACGTCGGACAGACAACCGAGAACTACAGGATTTCTGAGATCGCCGAGATCGTGAAAGCCGTCGTGCCCAACACCACGGTCCAATTCGCTGAGGGCGCAGGCCCCGATCTGCGCTGCTACCGGGCGGACTTCAGCAAGATTGCGCGCGTGCTCCCGTCATTCAAACCCCAGTGGACAGCCCGCAGAGGGGCGGAACAACTGTACGAAGCCTACAAGAAGATCGGCCTGAGTCTGGACGATTTCGAGGGGCCCCGCTACAAACGCATTGATCATATCCGACAGCTGCTCGCATCGGGAAAGCTGGACACATCGCTGCGTTGGACTTCACACTGAACCCGGAGGATACTTCGAATGCCTACTGCTCCTGCTTCCATCTATGGCGATTGCCTGTTCTGCGGTACCCCCTTGCGACGCACCTTCGTCGACCTCGGGATGTCGCCCTTGTGCGAAAGTTACGTCAGTGCCTCACACCTCAACTCCATGGAGCCGTTTTACCCTCTTCATGTGTTCGTGTGCGAGAAGTGTTTCCTGGTGCAGCTCCAGGAATATGTTAACCCGGCCGACATCTTTTCCGAATACGCGTATTTCTCGTCGTACTCGGACAGCTGGGTCGAGCACGCACGGCGGTATACCGAAATGATGGAAGGCCGGTTCGGTCTCACATCGCGAAGCCTTGTTGTAGAACTCGCCAGCAATGATGGATACCTGTTGCAGCACTTCGTCAAGCGCGGCATTCCGGTGCTGGGCATCGAGCCCGCTGCAAATGTCGCCCGGGCAGCCGAGGAACGCAACGTACCAACGCTTGTGGAATTCTTCGACGACAAGATGGCCCGTCGCCTCGCAGCCGAAGGAAAGCATGCGGATGTCATTGCGGGGAACAACGTGCTCGCCCAGGTGCCGGGGGTAAATCCTTTCGTCGAGGGCATGCGCATCCTGCTCAAGCCGGAGGGTGTTGTGACGATTGAGTTCCCGCATCTCATGCGTTTGATGCAGGAGAACCAGTTTGACACTATTTACCACGAGCATTTCTTCTATTTCTCATTTATCGCCGCCGAGAAGGTCTTCGCCGCGCATGGCCTGACGCTGTTCGATGTGGAGGAGCTTCCGACACATGGCGGCTCACTCCGCATCTTCGGGCGCCACGAGAAGAACACACAACTGCCGGTCACCGAACGTGCACAAGAGCTGAAGCAGCGCGAGCTGAATGCCGGCCTCCTTCGCCTCGAGACCTACGAATCCTTCGATGAGCAGGTGCGGGAAACAAAACGCAAGCTGCTCGAGCTCCTGATCACCCTGAAGCGCCAGGGGAAAACCATAGCAGGCTACGGCGCCCCGGGAAAAGGCAATACGCTACTTAATTATTGCGGTATCCGGCACGACTTCCTGGACTACACGGTTGATCGGAACCCATATAAACAGGGGAAATTCCTCCCCGGAACACACGTGCCGATTCATTCCCCGGAGCGCATCCGAGAAACGAAGCCCGATTACATCATGATTCTCCCGTGGAATTTCAAGGACGAAATCATGCAGCAGATCAGCTACATCCGTGAATGGGGTGCGCAATTCATCATCCCCATTCCCGAAGCCCGCATTATCCCATGATGGACCGAAGGAGTCAGCCATGAAAGTTGTCCTTTTCTGCGGCGGCATGGGCATGCGCCTGCGCGAGTATTCCGAAACCATTCCGAAGCCCATGGTGAACGTCGGACACCGGCCCATTCTCTGGAACGTCATGAAGTATTACGCTCACTACGGACACAAAGACTTCATTCTCTGCCTCGGCCATCAGGGGGATGTGATCAAGCAGTATTTTCTGAACTACAACGAAGCCCTCTCAAACGATTTCGTTCTCTCGGGTTCAGGAGACAATGTCCGGCTGTTCGGAAGCGACATTGAGGACTGGACGATCACCTTCGCCGACACGGGACTCACTGCCTGCATCGGACAGCGGCTCCGTGCCGTTCAGAAATATGTCAAAGATGAGGAGGTCTTCCTGGCGAACTACTCGGATGGCCTTTCCAACCTGCCGCTCAACGATGTCATTGCGCACTTCCGCGCCCACAACAGTGTCGCCAGCTTCGTCTCCGTCAAACCCAGCCAGAGTTTTGATGTGATCGTCTCCAGGGATGGGGTCCACGTCGACGAACTGCAGCCGATCGCCCAAACGGGCGTCAGAATGAATGCCGGGTACTTCACCTTCAAACAGGAAATCTTCGACCACATGCGGGAGGGAGAGGAACTCGTGTACGAACCCTTCCGTCGACTCATCGCAAAGAAACAGCTTGTGACATATCGTTATGACGGCTTCTTCATGTGTATGGATACGTTCAAGGAAAAGCGAACAATTGACGACATGGTTGCCAACGGCAACGCCCCCTGGGAAGTCTGGAAACAGTCGGGCGCACCGGCCACCTGAAGGGCGACGCAATGAAACCACTGTTGTTGGGAAAACAGCGCAAGTTCCACCTGCTCTGTCTCGGGGCTCACTCCGACGATATAGAAATCGGATGCGGCGGGACAATACTCCGGCTGCTGGAAGAGTATCCCGACATGGCTGTCCACTGGGTCGTGTTCGGCGCATCGGGTAAGCGGGCTGAAGAGGCGATGGAGAGCGCGACGGCGTTTCTCACGGCCGCCCGATCCCCCAGGATCGATGTGAAGGGCCTCCGGGACGGATTCCTGCCGTACCTCGGGGGAGAGGTAAAAGATCTCTTCGAAGAACTGAAAGCCGGGGTCAACCCCGACCTGATCCTGACACACTACCGTAACGACCTCCATCAGGATCACCGGCTCGTCTGCGAACTCACATGGAACACCTACAGGGATCACCTCATCTGGGAGTATGAGGTGCCCAAGTACGACGGCGACCTTGGCACACCGAACATCTTCGTGAGCCTTACCGAAAAACTCTGCCGGCAAAAGACCGACCATCTCATGAAGCACTTTCGCACGCAGCGCAGCAAACGGTGGTTCAGCCGTGACGTCTTCATGGGACTCATGCGCCTCCGTGGCATCGAGGCGGCAGGCCCTTCTCCGTATGCGGAAGCCTACTACGGACGGAAGGTGCTGATCTAATCCGCTTTAGTTACCGCCGGGGAGTTTCCAGAGCGTAGCATAACCGTTATTGAAGACCTGGGTGGCACCCGGCGTCTGCAACAGCACCTCGTGCGGTCCGGGCCACGCGCCCGAATCCTCTCGCACCACAAACAGGTAGTTGACTCCCAATCGACGGAGGTTGGCCACGAAGAGATCCGTGCGGGCGGGCGGCTCGGGAGACCAGTAGCTCGAGCTGTCGTCGGGTGTGCGGACAATGTCATGCAGCAACGGGGGGACCGTACCGTCACCCAGCACCTGGACCGGCACCTTGTCCAGCTGCCGTCCAAAGACCGGATAGGAGTGCTGTGCTGCCGAGCCAATGCACGCAATGCGGGAGTTCGCGGGGAGAGCATTGATAGCTCGCCAGACCTCACCGATCGGATGCCCGTTTCTCCGGTAGGAAAAGATCTCTGTATCGGCATTCTTCTGAACAATCGGTTCCAGCAATAGCACCGCCGCAAAAACCAGCACTACCGCCGCCGTTCCCCCCCGCACGCCTGTTGCCAGCCTGAGGACCGATTCCCAGAACCGCTTCGGGATGACCAGGAGCGCGGCTGTTGCGCCCAACAGCACGGCAAGTTTCTCATGCGCACCATCCCATGCACCAATTGCCGCCACAAGCGAAAGCGCAAAGAAGACCTGTTGACCCCGCCGGGTCCGCCCCCACACCGTCGACCAGAGAATCATCCCGAGAAGAAATGGAAGGATCAGGAAACGAGGTTCAATCCGCAACACGGCCTGCGGATCGTTGTCTGTCCCCGAAAATGGCATGAATGGGAAGATCAGAACGCTCACAATGCCGATGAGCCCGAGGAGCAAGAGGAAATGCACCTGAAAAGCTGTCAATCCCTTGTTGCGTCTTGCCAGCGCCCATAATGCACCGGCGTATCCGGTGAACGCGAGGAGGCCGATTCCAAGCGGCCAATCGAACACGGAGAGGAGGATAAACTTCCATTGCTGGACATCGAGTGGACGGTTGGCGATCCAGGTCACGAGGCGCGTCCGCGTTTGCTCCGCGGCGCCGAATGGGCCGGAGAACACCAGCGCCTCGGCAGGATACACCGGATTTCCGGTGTAGACAATATTCCGAATGTACCAGTAGCCACATGCGACAACCATCGCGCTTCCTGCCAGGAGCGCGGAGCTCATACGTTTCTCTCCTCTGGAAGCGAGAAGCCAGAGGAGCATGACCACACCGGGGACTGCAAACGGCGCTTTCACACCAGCCGCAAAACCTGCGAGAAGTCCGCTGTACAACAGATCAGCGCGCCGCCTGCGCGATGGGATACCCGGCTCACGGGAATCCAGAAAGAACGTGAGCGCGCAGAGCATTGCCGTGGCCCCTGCAAAATCCACCGCCGAGAACCTGCCGGCGGATACCGCGACCACCGGGGAAGCGATCATCAGGGCAAGACATGCCGCCGAGACCGGCACGGGGACGTCCATTTTCCTTGTGAGAGAAAAGACCGTGAACGCCAGCAGGCCGATCCAGAAGACCCCCACAAGGCCCACCAGTCCATCCGCGTGGAACGGGAGCATGTGCCAGAGCGAGAGGATTTCCGAATTGAATGGATAATAGGTGGAGAGGCTTGAACCGAAAAGAGAGATCTTTTCCTCGGCGAGCCAATGGGCTATGGAAGAGGCATGATAGGACAGGTCATCCGAGCTGTAGCTGGGGCCTTTCACGAGCAGGCGGATCGCCGGGGGCAGCACAAACACAACGACGAGGGCAAGGGCAATGCCCGCTGCGATGGAATTCGCCGGGCCGGCGGGAGCTTCTTTCCCGCGCACCGCGGGGACATCGGCCTGCAGCCTCCTCCGAGACCCACCCGGGAGCACACCATGCCCCCAGAAGAGCAGTGCATTCAGAACCAGGAGGAAAATGAGTATCGGCCCGATCGAGAGCAGCCCTGCGGACCCGAGCACAAGAACGGCGAGGTACACGACAAGAGGATAACCTGCCACCGCCGCAAGCGCTACATGGGATTTCTCACAACCGCGGAACGCACGCGCTGCGAGCAGGTACGCAGCCGATGCAGCCGTCAGATTCTGCACGCAGAAGACGATTGTCTGCAGAAGCACACCGTTCGACATAGGACAACCCTCCCGGGAACTCTACGCCGCGGATTCCGGATCCCGCCACATCCCGCACCTCGGCCTTCCGGTGTTACGCGTGGATCGCCACATACACACCCCGCCCGATCAGCCCTTCCTTTTCATACCGGGTATCCAATCCGCAACTCTTGAAGGCTGCCAGGTATTCCTCGTGCGAGTACAACCCCAGCTCGTGGAGTTCTGTGAAGTGCTCCACTCCCTGCGGGGTTCCCACGAGATAATGGAATTCAATGATGGATTGATTGTCGCGCACCATGTTGGTGTTCATGCGGGCCACTTTGAGATCCGGTTGATCGACAAACGTCGAAAACACCGCACCGGGGCGGAACTCACCGGGTGAGAGCCAGGGCTCAACGACCAGGATGCCGCCGGAAACGAGGTGGTTGCTCATAGTGCGGATCGCCTGGTGCAGCTTCTCCCTGGTGTTGGCATAGCCGATAGCACTGAACAAACACATCACGACGTCGAACTTCTTCTCGAGCACAAAATCCATCATGCTGGCGCAATGGAACTCTACGTCCGGCAGACGCTGACGCGCAATAGCCAGCATCTCCGGATCAATATCCAGGCCCGTGACGGAAAACTCATGCCGGAGATACTGTTCGTGCCCGCCTGTGCCGCAGGCCACCGCGAGGAGGGTGTTTCCAGCGGAACGCTTGTACCGCTTCACGAGGGCGAAGAATTCCTTGCTTTCTTTCTCCCAGTTTTTCCCCTTGGCGGTAAAAATCGCATCGTAGATAGCGGCGGATTTGTTGAACATGACCTATCCTCTGGAATGGTGTGCGCTCAAGGATTCTCGTTTCCGATGCCGACTATTGTTGCCGGGACACCGAGCTCTGCCAGCACTCCCCTCACTTCACGGTCATAGATGGGATTCAGAAGCACGACCACCGTCGGACGGTACTCCACGAGAAATTGCGGGGCGACGATGCGCTGTCCGGTGCCGGCGACACATGTGCCGTGTTTCCGGGGATTAATGTCGACGACATATTCGACGGCGGAAGCCCCTTTCACCAGATTCAGAAAGTTCGTGCAGCGCGCGCCACCACCCCACACGACAACGCGATCGTTCTTTGACGCATATGCATCGAACCGTTCTTCCCAGACCCGCAAGGTCCTTGCGGCCGCATCCGAAAATCCGTCCACGAGCCGTGTCACTTCCTGCACTCTGGCCGTTTGTTCTCTGACGGGAAGATGCGTCGGGCCCGACGCAGGCACTGCATCGATGCCGATGAAGAGCGGGCCGAATAACTCCCGCAGTCCGCGGACCTGGAAACCTGAGGAGGCGAACCCTGCGGCCAGAGAGGCCGGACTGTAGTAGGAGAAGTGCTCATAGACCAGTGCCCAGAGATCCCGGGAGCCGAGGTGGTCAAGCACATTGGGTACCTCGAAGAACACCGCGGTCCCGGTCCGCGCGCCGATGGACTGTCGCACTTCACGCAACATTTTTTGCGGCTCAGGGATGTGCTCCAGCACCTGGCGGCAGACAATCAGGTCGGCCTGATACGCGGAGTACCGCTCTGAGTACATATCCCGCACGACCCGGATCCGGTCCTGTCCGCTGCGTGTTGCGGGCGCTTCCACATAGCTGGGATCAAACCCGATGCCGCGGCAGTCTGCACGTTCGCAGAGCAGAGCAAGGAAGTCGCCCTGCCCGCACCCGATCTCCAGGACCTGTTTGCCCTTCAACGCATACTGGCGGTCCAGCGTGCGCACCAGCTCCTCGACGTAGCCCTGAAACACTCCGGAATGATGGAGAGAGTTCTCGTAATTGGTGGTATAGGCTATCAGATGCGGATCGAACACGCTGTTGTACACGTGACCGCAGTCCGGACAGAACGTCAGGAGTATGTCTCCCCGCACGGTCCGGAGAGCTTCTTCACGCGAGGGCCAGAGGATGGTGTTGAGGACCGGCATCTGCGGCAATTCGAGAACCGGCCGCACATTCCTCAGGCCGCACACCGGACACGTGACGTACAGGGGAGAAGGAACCATGACTATTCTCCAAGCGGAACGAGTTCCGCGACTACCCCCAGTTCCCGCAGCGCAGCGTCGATCTCGTTCCGGTAAATGGGATTCATGATGAACACAACATCCGGCCGGTACGCGCGGAGAAATTCCGGAGGCACGATCTCCTGTCCTGTACCGGCCATAAATGTTCCGTGTTTGTGTGGATTGACATCGACCGCGTAACGGACTTCATCCTGGAGTTTGAGGGACGTCAGGAAACCGACGCCCTTCGATCCCGCACCCCAGATCACCATGCGCTGCCCCTGTTCGTGTCTGGCACGGACGAATGCACCCCACCCGGTATTGCGGGCCGCGACCTCCCTGCCGAATTTCTCTGCGGCTGCGTTGACAGCAAGGACGCCTTCAACATCCTCCGTGCTTCCAGCGTTCCCCGGCGTGTCGGCATTGGCATCGATCATGAGATACTGGTCATCGTATTCGGTCCAGACGTCATTCACCGTGAACCCTGCCCGCCGGAACACCCCCGCCAGGGACACCGCAGTGAAATATGAACAGTGCTCATAGTACATGTCCCAGAATGCCCCTTCCCGGAGTATGCGGATCACCTCAGGCACCTGGAAAAAGACTCTGGTGTCACGCTGCTCACCCAGCGCGCGCCGGATCGTCTGCAGGAACTCCAGAGGTGTGGCAATGTGCTCGAGCGTCATCTTACAGCAAACAAAATCCGCCCGCACATCGGCGAACCGCTCAGAATAGAATTCCTTCACAAACTGCATGCGTTCTTTGGCCGGGCTGACTGTTCTCGTTTCGTCGTAGGCCGGATCAAATCCGATGCCCCGGTTGTCGCCCAATTCACACAGGAGAGTCAGAAATTCCCCTTTCCCGCACCCGATCTCCAGAATCTTTTTCTGTCTCAGACCGAACCGGTCAATCAAGCGCCTGGCAAGGTCTGTGTGGAATCTGACAAATGTTGCAGAGAAACCCTGCGTTTCTTCATATCGTGAGGAATACTCAAGGAGTGCGGGATCGAATGCCTGGTTTCCGATGAAACCGCAGTCGGGACAGCACCCGAGCACCAAATCCCCCCGCGGCATAGCGATCGCTTCCGCCCGGTTCGGAAAGAGGAGTACACTCTGCACGGGGATACGCGGGGTCTCGTAGAAGACCCGTACGTGATCACTGCCGCAGGCACGACACATCGACAATGGCCCGGCGATCATGCTTCACTCTCCGTTATGACCGGCGATCGTTTTGTCCGTATGAGTTGCCAGATCTCGACCAGGAGCGGGCGCTGGATCAGCGCCAGCACGCCGACATACACAATCACTCCTGTCGCAACCAGAATGATCAACGAGGGCAGTGTCAGACTGGTCGACTGGAGAGCAATGAGTAACGAGCGGACACCCAGCACACTGATGACCATGATGACGCACGATAGGAACGGGGGAAAAACCGCCTCCCCCATCTTGAACACCGTGCGCGGGAGTATCGATTGTACCTGATAGACATTGTACGCCAACCCCACCGCGTGCGCGAACACCACCGCGGAGGCGACACCGATGACCCCGCCCGACAGAAATGCGAATATCCCGATCAGCAACGCCGCCGTGACGACAAGGCCGGCCCGGAGATTGTACTCGGGAAACCCTGTTGAATTAAACAACGCCGAGGTTGTCGATGACAGGGGCTTGAGCAGACTCATGAATGTGAGCACCTTCAGTGGTGCAACGGCGGGGGCCCATTGCGCCCCGAGGAGCACAACCACAAGCTCCTCGGCAACGGCAAACAATCCTCCGGCGATAGGAATCGTAAGGAGGCTGATCATTCGCAGGCTCTTCAGGTAGGCACGCGACAACCTTTCCTTGTCCTCCTGAACCCGTGCATACGATGGGAACAGCACAGCGCCGATGATCCGGTTTATCGAATCCACCGTTCTACTGGTGAGATCAACAGCCCGGCTGTAGAATCCCAACGATTCGGTCCCGAGCACCCTGCCAACGACGTAGTTGTCCGTATAGGAATACAGCGTGTACACGGAGGCGCTCCCGACAATCCGCGCACCAAAACTTGAGATCTGTTTGACGATACCCCGGTCCCAGTTGGCCAGCCGCACCCAGCCCACGTCTGAGAGGAACAACCATGCCACCACGGCATTGGCCACCGCACCGGCGACCGCCCCGTACACGAGGCTCCACACTCCCCACCCGTTCCACGCCAATGTAATCGAGACCCCGACAGTCACGACTTCCGTGATGATCCCCATAATGCTCAGGCGTCCGAACTGGAGGTCTTTCTGGATGAGTGCCTCAGGGACTCGCGTCGTTCCACCCACCAATATGGTGAGGGAGAGCACCTGGAGGACGGGGACGACCTGCGGATCGCCAAACAGGAAGCCCATCCAGGGAGCGGTCACGATGATCACGCCACACACGATCGCCGCTGCAACGACGTTGATCGCGAGCGCGGAAAAAGCAGCTCTGTTTCTGTCCAGAGGTGTCTGGATGACCGCGGTCGGAAGCCCGAGTGTGGAGAACAGCCCGACGATGGAGAGAACGACCTGGGCAAGTGCCACCTGGCCGAATGCCGACGGCGTGAGCAGCCGCGCAAGGATGATGGAGGTAAAGATCGAAAAGACCCGCAGTCCGAGCGTCGAGGTTCCGAGGGAGATGCTGCCTCTAAAAGTCTTCAGTTTCAGAGAGTCGGTCGCCGTGGTGTCTTTCCTTCTCATGATGCCTTGCTCGCCGGATTCGCGCCCGTTACGGCTTCTTTCCTGATCCACACGAAGTCACGTGGATACCGGCCGGGTGGCGGCAAACCGCGGAGAATGCCCAGGATGAAGTGCACAGAGATCAAGGCACGATTATGGAGAAACAGCCAGATCCGTTTCGGCCCCTTCCGGAGCACAAGCAGAGCCAGACCCAGCACAACGGCTCCGCCCACTCCGAGGAACCAGCCGCCGCCTTCGGAGAAACCGAGCACGATCAGTCCTACAAGGAGGAGACCCGCAATCCATACAGCAAAGACTTCGCTGTGCTCCTTCAACAGATCCCAGAACGGCGGCTGCAACGCGTACCGGCGCATGATCTGCCCGACCCCGGCAAAATACACTGATCGTCCGACGTTTTCCTCTACACTACGTTTCTTTTCAATGTGATGGGCCATCGGGTGGTCCACGCGTACAACGCTGTACCCGCGGCGTGACAGCCGGTATGCAAGCTCACGCTCTTCCTCCCCGCGCAGGAAGGGATTGAAGGTCCCGCACTCTTCGAGCGCTTGCCTGCGATAGAGCGCAGCCCCCCCCAACCCGGGAACAATTCCCAGAGGAAGACCGTCTTCCCGGGCGAAATTCAGAGGTTCCCCGGGCGCCACCGGAAACAATCGCCCGCTCACCCCGCCGATGTGACGGTCCTCCAGCACCTTGATCGCACTGGCAATCCACCCGTCCACGATAATCATATCGCCGTCAACAAAGAACAGCAATTCCCCGTGGGTCAGGTCCGTCCCCAGCCACCGACCCGCCGCGGGGGAGAGCAGGCCGGTATCGCGGAAACCGGCAATCGCCACGGGGTAGCGCCGGGCGACATCGACTGTACCGTCTGATGACGCCGAATCCACAAAGAGAATCTCGGTCCGGTAGTTCGCCGTGGCACGAACGACCGATTCAAGACAGGGGCCGATGGTCAGCTCTTCATTCCGCGCAATGATGACAACACTGAGTTCCGGCAAGCTCATGATTTCTCTTGCGTTGTGTGCTCCGGCGAGTGCAGCGCTTTCCCTGCCAGCGCCAACGTGGCACCCGGACCGGCGAACAATGCCTGTATCCCGTACACGCCGGCCCGAACAACGTGGCCGCGTTTCCACGCATGGCGTCCGAGAGACCAATACGCGTCAGCAATCCGCATCCGCAGACACCGGCGCTGATCCCGCGTGAGCCCTGGAAACTTCCTGAGGATGTCGCGAAACGCCTTTGTTTTGTTATGGTACCGCCGCTCCTCCTGCCCCGTCGAAGTCAACCGCTCTTCCCCCGGTGCATCGGCTGTCAATTTGCTGCCGATCCACCGGACGGCGCAGGCCGGTCTTCCAATGCCGATCTTCAGGAAGAAATGCGTATCGTGAGCATTGCGGAGATCAGCCCACAGTCCACCTTCTTTAAGAAACGTACTGCGGCGGCAGACAGTGGACTGCAGCATCATGGGCTGGTATTCCCTCATGACCCATTCGGCGGCATCGGGTACCATCACGTGATCTGCCGCGATGGCAAACCCACCCCGGTCCCACCAGGTTTCATCCGGTGACTCCGCGACGAGCATATCGTCAAAGTAGAGCTCGGCGGAGCTGCCGGTGGCGTTCATGGCACTGACGATTTTTTCCAGATGGCGTTGGGTCCAGATATCGTCGGAGTCAAGAAAAGCGATCCATGGTTTCGTTGCCTCGCTGACGCCACGGTTTCGTGCCTCCGCCCCTCCTTTGTTCGGCTGTCGCACATATCGCACGGCCTGCCCGAACCGGCGTATCGCGGCCTCCGTGTCGTCAGTGGAACCGTCATCCACGACAATGATCTCGGCCGGAGGGAACGATTGGTCCAACGCGGACTGAATCGCTCGCCCCACCAGGCGGGCCCGGTTGTACGTCGGGATGACCGCGCTGAATTCGATTGTCTCTGACTGCGTGGCCGTGTCGGGTGCAAACGGCGTCATCTGATCAACATCATGCGTTTGACCATCACGCGCTCATCCCGGTTCACCGAGAGCCGGTAGAAATAGATGCCGGACGAAAGACCGTCCGCTCTGAACGAAATCCGGTGGAATCCCGCCGCCTGCCGTTCGTCACGCAGCACCGCCACACGTTGTCCCAGCGTGGTGAAGACCTCAAGAAGGATGTGCGACTCCGCAGGAATTCCATATTCGACAACCGTCTCCGGGTTGAACGGGTTGGGATAGTTCTGACTCAGACTCACTTCCGACGGGAGTCCACGTTCGTCCGCCACAGCGGTCAGACTGCGCCGGAATCTCCGTATCTCGCTGTATGGACCCCATCCCGTCAGGTTCCCCGCCCGGACTCGCCAGAAGTAGGTTCTCTCGAGTTCAAGTCCCCGCCGGATCGTTACCGTGTCAGTGAGAGAAGAGTCCAAATCCGGCCAGGCAAAGAGGGAGTCATCCGTGATCTCAAACCAGTACCGGGTCCCCGGATGGTTGTTCGCTCTCCAGACGCACACCACTGTATCCGCCTGTGTCCTCATGTTGTTCGCGGGCGCGACCAGAGCGATCTGGTTCGGGACCGGAAGATACGTGGAGAACCAACGGCTCAGGCAGTACGGACCTCTCCCATTGGCATTGCGTGATCGCAGGCGCCAGTAGTACTTCGTGAATGCCGTGAGACCGTTCACCTGGCGGGAAGTCCCGGTGATCAACGAGTCGTTCACAACTATGCCGGAGCCGAATGACGGGTCGGTGGCCACCTGGATATCATATCCAGTCGCGCCCGAGGAAGCGGACCACGCCAGCGTGACCGTGGTGTTCAGGCCGGTAGTCCCGTTCAACGGTGACACCAGCCTGGGAACCGGCGGGAGCGTCGCACGGATATAGTCAAAGAGGGCCGTATTTGCCGGAACCGGTGAGCCATAGTTCCCGGCGACAAGCCCGACGCTGCGCACGATGAGCGTGTGGGTGAATTCTGCCGCCGGATTCCATGTCGACCCGTCGAGCGAATACATCTGTGTCCAGGTATTGCGCTCGCGCTTGATCCGCATGTAGACCGGGGAAGTACCGTTTGGTGCAAGCGCGACGTCGGAACGGCTCGAGGATGCATTACCCACCACGACTCCCGCATACGTACGCATCGATGAGCCGTTTGAGTACACCTCAAACTGAACGTAGTTCGCGGCATCGGCAATGATATCAATCCCGGCTGTCTGGACCTGCTGGCTCATCGCACTCGCGAACTTCACATCAAGCTGGAAATCTCCATCTGTCGCCGGCTGTACCACCCGTGGCATGGTGTTGCCGCCTCCCGTGACGGCATGCTCCACATTTTGCGGAAGAACAACCCGGAGGTTGCCACCTTCCACGGTCACCGTTGCATCTCCGAGCGGGTTCTGGACGGTCCAGAGTGCCGAATCAATCGGCTGCACATCGAATTCGTCAGTGACAATTGCGGCGTACCCTCCGGTCGTAAACACCTGGTCGGCCGACACGGCGGTATTTCCCCACGCATCGAATCCGAACACACGGTAGTGATATGTCGTATTCGGTTGGAGACCGGTGAGTGTGAATACGTGCTGCGTCACGAGATCTGCATCCGCACGTTCAGTCCCGTACGCGGTGGTCGGACCATACTCAATCCGGCCTCGCGCCAATTCATCGGTCATCCATTGAATGTCAGCAGAGGTCCTTCCCTGCGCTACCGAAAGTCCGCTCAGCATCGGGGGTTGATGATCGGTCGTAATCGGAGTGACGGTCACCTTGCCGAATGTTGCGTCCACCCAGTGTGCCAGCAGGAGGACCGAACCCCGCTGAGGACTGGATGAGGGAGCCTGCCAGGTGAGGTCATACTTTGCAGGCTCCGAGACGCTCACGTCCCAGACCTTGAAGGAATAGTCGATGCCTGAGCCCGACCCTTCCACCCGCATTTTGAAGTAGTAGGGAACATTATAGGGAATAGTCTTGCCGCTGAAATCATAGACGTTATTCCAGATGCTCAACTGTTCCCCTGTCGTCTTGAACATATAAAATGCGCCGCAGCCGTATGGATTGTACCCGGTCTTGGGTTGCCATCCCGCGACCGGATCATCAGTATGCCCCGTCCAACCCAGGAAAAGTCCGACAGCCGGAGCTCCGCTGGTTGACCCGTAGCCGGCGGGATCAAAGCTATGAATGGTCACCGGGACGGTGATCTCAAAGTCTCTCCATGTTGTATCACCGATGGCAACAAGTCGGTCATAGCTGACATTGGTAATTCTGAGACCTCCCGTGGTCACGTGCCACAATCCGTCAACCACCTGCGCGGTGTCAGTGAGACTGCCGGCGTTCGTCCAACTGATCGTGTGCGCGCGCGGCCACACGGTGCCGGGGAGATACCGCACAATCACGCTGTCACGCGTGTACACTCCGTAGCCGTTTCGTGCTGTCACCGCGACGACATTCGAGTCGGGCAGGGGCCGCAGCGCGGTATAGGCGATATCAATATTGAAGTCTCCGGTCCCTGCCAGGCGCCTCGTATCCTGGCCGATGCTCAGCGTCACTGCCGGCCCCCCATTCAGCGTGTAGTTCAATGAAGCAATGCCGTTGGGATCTGAAACATTCCCGAGGATATTTACCCAGCGTTGCGGCACACCAATCCTGCCAAATGTCTGGCGCTTCCCGTACCAGAACGTGAGCGTCGTCGCGTTCGTGGATGTGGAAGAGGAAATCGTTTCACCGGGTTCCTGACCGAGCGCGCGATCCGGGGCGAGACCGAGTATGCCGGAGAGCATCCACGAGAACAGAATGAGATGAGTCCTTTTCATTATCTTCTTTCTACGTGTACAACCGTTGTGTGGGCAGCGCCACGCGCTACCGCACTACCCCCGCAACCCGGCGAAACGTCGCAAGGGTTCCCTTGGCCGCAGTATACATTTTGCTCGCCCTGTAATTCGGGATCTCTGAGAAGTGACGGTCCCTCGATGATTCGAACTCGCTCCGCGACACACCGGTTCTCTGCAGAAACTCCTCGAGGACCTCCGGTGCATTCCGGACCTCGCTCTCCTCAGCACGCTGGAGAGCCTCTGCACGGGACATCTCGCCGATGCGTACCAGGGCCGCATAGGCAGGCGTCACCTCGGAGAATCCCCACCTCCGGTTCATCAGGTAGTCTTTCAACGGATTGAGCCGGCAATCTCCATGCTCGAGCTCTTCCGACGGCGGTTCCCATCCGATCTCGCGCTTGAGTATCTCTTTCATCCCGTCCGTTCCGGGGTGGACGTAATCCAGGACTTCGATGTTCACAGGAGAGAGGCCAAGATATCGCTTCAGCGTCCTTCCTACCGGCGGCGCCGTCATATAACTCCGGACATCGTCAGAAGCGATCCGCCCCCGGATTACATTCAGGTAATAGCGTCTGTCCGTGTAGTGAGACATGCTCATGCCATCGAGCCCGGAATCCCTATCGGACGATCCTCCCAGCGCAATAAGCCGGAGGCCATTCTGCTGTGCAATGCGGTTGGCGGCAGCCCCGATCATCATATTACAGGGGGAGCAGAACTCCCCGGCCCGGAGCAGAAACGTCTTGTAGAGTTCCAGGAGGCGACGCTCCGAGGGCTTGAACGTCACCAACTCTGCGCCCAGCGTCTTGACTGCCCGCTGAATATTCATCCGCGCACGTTCGGACTGGAACCCGTTGTCAAAATTGTAGGCGAGAACAGAAAGGCCGAACTCTTTTGCCATGAGGTAGAGGGCGAACATACTGTCCTTCCCTCCGCTCACAGGGACGAGCACGTCGTATACGCCCCGCCCGCGGAATTTGTGCAGGATCTGTTCCAGCTCTTTTCGCCTGGCTTCCCCGGACTTCTCGGCACGCCGGGCGCGGCGATCACTGAATGCATGGCAATGATTGCAGATCTTGTTTTCGTCAAGACTCACATCCGGCAGGCTCGACGGCAGAATGCATGTGACACATCGCTCCATGGAACCTCCCTGTTATCGCAACAGAAGCATCGCCCGTGTCCACACCTGGCCGTCCACCGTGAGCCTGTAGAAGTACACCCCCGAAGGCAACGATGCCTCGGGAGAGAATGCCAGCGCGTGCACACCGGCGCCCTGAGACTCATTCACCAGGGTCGCAACAGTCTGCCCCAGGGCATTGAATACCGCCAGGGTCACTCTCCCCGCGGAGGGCAGGACATACTGGATGATGGTGGACGGGTTGAACGGATTCGGATAGTTCTGCATGAGACGCACACCATCCGGTGTTCCGGCGGCATCCTCGACGTGCGTAAGACTGGTATTGAAATTCCGGAGTTCGCTGTAAGGACCCCAGCCCGCCACATTTCCCGCTCTTGCTCGCCAGAAGTACTGCCCCAGGTCGAGTGAGAGGACTTTCACCGTATCTGTGAGCGTGGAATCCATGTCGGGGAATGCAAAGAACGGATCGTTTGTCCACTCCACCGCATAGCGTGTGGCACCGGGGACCAGATTCCAGCGGCAGACCACACTGTCGCGCCGGGCCCATCCGCCGTCTGTCGGGGAGACGAGTTTCACCTGATTCGGCAATCCACCGACCGTTTCAAATCTCCATGGCTGGCAGAATGGGAGCGTATACGATGCCATGCCCGCGGCCACGCGCCAGTAGAATCTCGTGCCGGAGGCCAGCAGCCCCGAGGTCCAGACCGTGTCGGTCGGCGACGCATCGGCGACAATCGAGCCGGGAGTAAAGAGGGTGTCACGGGCAATCTGAATGCGGTAGTGGGTCGCCAGCGGATATGCCCTCCAGGAGAGACGGGGGGTCCGCGACTGGTATGTGGCACCATCAGGAGGCGCCAGAAGCGTCACCGGAGCCGTCTGGAGTTGCTCGGGCTGACCGACAGCAGCTGCCAGCGTGCCGCCCGCCGAACGAATAAGCGCCGCTGTTGGCGTGTACAAAGTGCCTTCCACAATCCCGTAGACAAAATGCTGGGGGGTCGTGTACAGATACATATTGGACAAATGGCGTCCAAACCCGAACACCGTCATCTTTCCATCCAGAGGCGGCGCAACGGAAGTCATCGCGTAGTATTGGTCCATGATATTGTCCCGCTCCTCGTGATAGAGATAGAGCGAGCGGTTCACGTTGGGGTCGCTGAAGTACACCCACTCGTCGCCGGGGATATCTTCTTCCCACCGCACCGATGCCGGTGTCTGCCTGCCATCACTCCGTACGACAAAATCCACATCGGGCTCCATCAGGCCTCCCGGCGTTCCTTCATACAGAATCCAGTAGGCACTGTCTGTCTTGATCATGGTCAATCGTGCATACTCAGGATAAATATCCCATTGACATTCGAAGAAGCCGGAGACCAGGATGGAATGGATGGTGGTTTTCAATGGGCCCTGGTGCTTGAGAGTGCTGATGGATGCAGCATCGCCGCTCGCCCCGGGATGGAAGAACCCGCGAGGATAGCACGAATTCGGGATCCCGCGTGCATCCCCGGCGGCTTCACTGTTGAACGTCGGATTGTATCCCACCCAGTCATTGCCATTCCTGTCCAGCCAACTCGAATACGCCCCCCCGATTTTCTGATAGAACATAGTGCCGGAGGCATTCGAGATCCTGAAGCATTCCTGGCCTTCATCCCACACGCCGTCGGTGACCGAGACACGCGGAGAGACCACCGCGGGAGACCCTCCCTGACCCACACAATCGAAGTAGACGTGGTACGTGCGGGTAGTCGAAGCCGGTGTGGAGCCATCCAGCAGAACCACAAGCGTGCCCGCAGCATTGGTGGAATCATTGTAGTCGGCATCGCGATCGAACTGGAACGCCACGGTATCGACGATGGGATCACCGGTCTGGTTCACCTCGACGACACGGATCTTTGCCGCATCAAGCTTCCCCTGGACCCCGAGCTGTCCCATCAACGCGGTAAAGTTGAGGTGCGTCTCGGCTGGTCGCCGGATGCGCTCGACATCGCCTGTGGAAAACTGCACGGGTACGCGGAACCGCCAGCTGGGATTCCACCACCCGGCCTCGGCGCGCACCCCTGCAACGAGGAGAACCAGCAGGACAAAGACGAAGAACGATCGTGCTGACACGATCCGGCCTGAAGCCACCATAGCGTTCATGGACCTCCTTGTAAAGATAACGAACACACGCCCGACGCTCCCGTCGGGCTCGGGTCCCGCGATACACAGAGGCCCTCGCAAGGTGCAAGCCTGCAAGGGCCTACGCGATAACGCGATTGACGACGGCAAGCTACTTCATGAGCACCATTTTGTTCATCAGGGTCACGTTATTAGCCGTCATGCGATACAGATAGATGCCGCTGGCCAGGTCGCTGGCGTCAAACCGCACCTGGTGATAGCCCGCACCCCTCACCTCATCCACGAGCACGGCCACACGTTCGCCGAGGATGTTGTACACCTCCAGCGTGACATGGGATTCGCGCGGAAGATCGAAGGCAATCCGCGTCGAGGGATTGAATGGGTTGGGGAAGTTGTTATGAAGCCGGACCTCTTTCGGCAGCTCCGCGACATCGTCCACACCGGTCCAGGCGACATTGATGCGGCGGACCGTGCTGGATGCTCCCCAGCCGCCGCTGTTGCCCGCACGCACCTTCCAGAAATACGTGTGGTTGTTCACCGCCAGCTTGAAGCCCTTTACTGTATCGGTGACCGTGCTGTCGAGCTGTTTGAACGTAAAGAGCGAGTCGAAGCCCACTTCAATCCAGTATTTTGACGCGCCGTTCTGCTTGCGCCATGTGAACGTCACGCTGTCGCTGGTGAGATTGTCGTCGTTAGCCGGGCTGGACAACGTCACCTGCCCTGGAACCGGGAGGAGGGTGGTAAATGTCCAGGCGGACGTAAACGTTCCGAACCCTGTTACTGTTTTCGCAGCGACATGCCAGTAGTACTGAGTATTGTATGACAGGCCCGTTACCGCACGCGTTGTGTCCGTTCGCGTTGAATCGTCAACGATCAGGCCTCCGGCAAATGACGGATCAATACCGAGCTGGACATAGTATGCAGTGGCACCCTCGACCGCGCGCCACCGTAACGTCGGGCTGAGTGGCAGACCGGTACTGCCGTCAGCCGGAGACACGGGCGTCGGCAGGAGGACAAAAGTCGTGAAGTTCCAGGCAGGCGAGAAGTCTCCAGACATCGCCGCGTTCTTCGCCCTTACCCGCCAGAAGTACTTGGTAAACGGCTGGAGACCGCTCACCTGCTTGGTAGTGTCGGCGATGGTGGAATCATCGAACGCGACCGTAGCAAACGTGGAGTCGGAACTCACCTGCAGACGGTATGAAGCTGCCGTCCAGGCTCTCCGCCACCGGAGTGTCGTCGTAGGCGGCTGTGATGGATTGTTGTTCGTGGGCGCAACCAGCGCCGGTGCTGCCGGCTGCGGGGAACCGTAGCCGCTTCCCGCATACTGCACCATGATCCCGGGTCCGGGCCAGTGGAACATCATCCCCGTGCCCTGCGACTCCGAGTAGTAGTCTACAGCGTTTTCCCCCACAACCAGGGCTGACGTCGGGAAGTTCACCACAGAGAGGGCATAGTAATGGTCATCGCCGAATAGGGGGAGCGCGTACGCACCGACCTTCACCCAGTGTTGCTCTCCCGGAGCAATCTGCACGTCCAGGCCGTTCCAGGACGAAATCCAGAACGTCGCCGCGGTTGCATCGCTCAGATTTGTGCCGGTCGGAATCGCGAAGAAGGACCATTTCTGTTTACCGACCCGCAGCTCACAAGCCTCGGGCATGCCGTACGGCTTGTACAACTTCACAGACTTCCCCGCACGAACAAGAGAGAGGTCTTCAGCGTACGGCGTCATGTACATCACGCCGTTATTGTCCCGGATGATGGCGCCCAGTGTGACCCCGCCCAGCACCTGGTCGGGGACCCATTCGGTGTTCCAGGTGACCGACCAGGGCGCGTTGGTTGCAGTCCCGATGTGGTTGTGCAACTTCATCACCGTTTCGGACTTCGCACGGTGGTAGTTGTATTGCCAGTCTTTGTAGTACCCGTCGCCATCCGTATCGTACGAATCATAGTAGCCGAGGAAGTCCACTTGGCTGACACCAACCGGACTTGACGCACTCACGGTGATCACGGGATTCTCTCCCAGGGCCCCGCCATAGGCTACCGAGGTAATCGTCCCCGTTGGATGCGCTTTTGTCGAATCATAGTAGACACGGAGGACAATGCCGTCGAAACCCCACTGCCCCCATCCGAAATCGTAGCACGTCTGCCCCGTGTTTGTTCCTTCCATCGAAACCGACCCTTCGCTCAGATGCGACAGAGGGACGTCTATGACGGCATTGTATTGCGATAGATAGCATTCTCCCTGCCCCGGGGTAGTGCGCAATTCCGAGATGGGAATCCAGCTATTATTGTTGAACCGTATCGCCTTCCCGGATGTACCGGCGTGGCCGCCCCAGACATCAATGACCGCTTCCGCACGGATTGCATGCTGAAGGTCGGTGACGTTGAAATACAGGACCGCATTCGGGAGAAAGGTTTGGGCCTGCGGATTGGTTGCATTGGGATCCGTCACCCGCCACTCGTAGTAGAACATGTTGGCCCGTGTGAACTCCTTAAAGATATCTCCCGCCTGAGGGCCTCGCAACAACCACTGAGCGTGGGAGATGCCTGTGGTCGCCAACACGAGTATCACGGCAGAAACAGGCAACAGTGACTTGTTGAACCATCGTTTCATCGAACCGTCCTCCTTTGTGTGTCCCCCGGGTTCACTCCACTTCCTCTCGTGTTGACACCGGGGGAGGCCGCCCCGGAACATACGCTCCCGGCCGGGCGCCCTCCCCCCGATGCTCTCTTCTCCCCCACTACTACTTCACCAGAACCATCTTTCTCATCAACGCTGTGTTGTCGGTGACCAACCTGTAAAGGTACACACCGCTGGCAAACCGTGCGCCGTCAAATGCCACCTGGTGGTATCCCGGCTGTTGTTCGCCGTCCACAAGGGTCGCGACCTTCTCGCCCAGCAGGTTGTACACTTCCAGCGTCACGCGGCCTGCATGCGGAACACCGAATTCAATCTGCGTTGCAGGGTTGAATGGATTGGGATAGTTCTGTGAAAGAATGAATTCCTTCGGCAGCTCACGCTCTGTCGCCACACCGGTGTACTGCACATTGTACGCGCGAACTTCACTGTACGGTCCCCACCCTGACACGTTCCCAGCGCGCACTTTCCAGAAGTATCGCGCATTGTTGGGAATAGACCTGACCACCTTCAGGGTGTCGGTTATGGTCGAGTCCTCGACACCAAACGTGAAGAGCGAATCCGGTGCATACAGGAGAGTGTACTTCGTCGCTTCCGGCAGACCCTTCCGCCAGACGAAACGCACGGTGTCTCTCGTCACCAGGGCATTCGCCTCGGGGAACACCAGTGTCACCGCGCCCGGAGGCGGAACCACGGTCCTGAAGTTCCAGGTTGTCGAGAATGGTCCCACGCCGGAGACGTTTTTCGTTCTGACACGCCAGAAGTATTTGGTGCCCGTCACAAGGCCCGACACAGCACGGACCGTGTCTGTGATTGTCGAGTCGTTGACGATCAATGCGGCCGCGAATGTGGAGTCCGTTCCCAGTTGCACATGATAGGAAATCGCGCTTGCGATTTTCGACCACCGGAGCGTCTGGCTCACAGACTGGTTTGAAGAGTTGTTTGCCGGGGCAAGGAGCGCCGGTGCTCCCGGAACGCCGGGGACTGTTGAGAATTTCCATACCGCGGAGTAGGAACCGGCTCCCTTTGAGTTCTTTCCCTTGACACGCCAGTAGTACTTTGTGTCGGTCTGCAGACCCGTCGCGTTCTTCACGGGAACCGTAAGCGCACTGTCATTCACAACCATGACTGTGAAGAGGGAGTCTTTCGCCACCTGTACGTGATATCCGGTCGCTCCAATCGTCACAGTCCATGTCAGTTGCACGGGAATCGGAAGAAACTCGCTGTTGTTCGCCGGCGTGGACAACTTTGTCTTTGCAGGGAGTGCTCCCTGGAAGGACTCTGTGAGCGAAGTGAAGTCCGGTGACGGGGTCCCCTGGTTGCCCGTGCTGACACCCACCTTGACCGGAGCAATAAAATCCCAGAAGGTGCCCGCCTGGGTCCAGGCGGTTCCGTCGAACGAATAGTCCATCGTCCATAACGCGCCGTATTGCCGCACACGCATCTGGAGAGGAGCAATGCTGGCGGGACCGATGACGACGTTGAAATGCGAAACCGGATTTTCAAGTCCGTAGAAACTCGCCGCAAAAGCACGTGTATTGGTGCCATCGTTCAGGAAGTCGAATCGCAAGAGACGGCTTGCATCTTTTTCTAACACCATGCCTTCAAACCGATACGTATCCGTCGTTCCCGACACGCCGGAGTTGAAACGGGCGATGAACTCACGAATGTCGGAGTTGCCAAGATCCTGCATGACACGCGGGAGGTAATCTCCGTCGGACCAGAGATCATGGGAAGGGCCTCCAGGCACGCTGATTGCCAGCTGATCACTCACCATGGCAATTGTCGCATCCCCGCGGGGATCCACCACCGTCCACAGGTCGGTGTTCAATGTCGAATCACCGAAGGCGTCGGATTTGCTCGAGGCGTCGGTGATGGCCGCAGGAGTCGTCGCGGTGTAGTTGCCTGTCGTGGTGACCCTCCCTCCCTGATCGCCCGCCAGCACACGGTAGTTGTAGAGTGTTGCAGGGCTGAGGTCTGTGGCCGTCACATTATGCTCATACTTCACGTCCAGAGAGAAGAGACCCGAACCGTACGACATCGTCGTTCCGTATTCCAATTTCCCGTCGGTCGGCTTGTCAGTATTCCACGCAACCTGCATGGCGTTGGAGGCAATTTTCAACAGCCGCACGCCGTGGACATAGGCCGGTATCGTGTCTGCCGGGGCGGGTGTGCTGTCATCCGCCGCCTTGATCGAATCAAGATTGTGGAAGTAGTCGACGACCGCCGAGAAGTCGGCAGCCTTTATGCCCGCGTTCAACCCATAGGGTCCGACTTTGGTCACTGTCATCGCCTGACTGAACACCACAGCCGTATCCCAGGTCGTCCCGGTCAGCGAATACATAAACCGCCAGTTGTTCCCCGTACGCGAGATACGCATCCAGAGCGGCCCCTCCCCGAGGGCGGCCATCTTCTTGTTCACTTTCACGGTTGGGGAACCCAGCCCGCCGATGAACGCTGCCGCATAGGCACGGACGCTGTCAGTCGTTCCCGTCGTGAAGCAGAACTCAAGCTTGCTGGTCGCATTTTCTTCAACGAGCACGCCCTGTGCGGTGTAGGCTTCATATGTCCCACCGACCAAACCGGAGAGGAATTTCACCTCCATGTTGAAGTCCGTGTTGGTGGCCGTCTGAAGTATCCTAACGGTGTTGTCTCCATCTGTCCAGAGATTGTGTTCGGTGCCCCCCGGGGTTTTGATGGATATCGAGGCATTGGGGGTGCCGGTACTGGTCATGGAAACCCCGCCGTCACCTCTGGGATTGACCAAAGTCCAGAGGTTTCTGTTGAAGCTGTAGGTGTTGAAATCCGTGGAAACGAATGTCGTCTTCCCTGCAAAAGCGTCACCCGCCACGACGAGTGAAACGAGTGCAAGGAGAACGATAATTGTAAACCAATTATGCGAATGCTTCATTGCTGACTCCTTGTTTTATTAAGAATTCGTACACATGCGCAATATTATCCACCTCTCGTCAGTATACTCACTCGATCTTTCTGAGAATGCGGGCCGGAACCCCGGCAACGATAGTATTTGCCGGGACATCTTTCGTAACCACGCTCCCGGCACCTACAACGGCATGTTCTCCAACCGTAACTCCGCATAGAATAGTGGTGTTAGTGCCTATAGAGGCACCCCTCTTGATGAGTGTCGGTACAACCTTCCAATCAGATTCGGTCTGTAGAGACCCGTCCTCCCTTGTAGACCTGGGATACTTGTCGTTAATGAACATAACCCCATGACCGACAAAAACGTCATCCTCGATGACAACACCCTCACAAATGAACGAATGTGTGGAAATCTTGCAGTTCTTGCCCACCCGCGCATTCTTCTGTATTTCCACAAAAGTACCAATTTTTGTGCCATCGCCGATTTCGCACCCATACAGGTTCACGAAATCGAAAATCTTGACATCCTTCCCGAGTTTAACAGAAGGGGCGATTTTCTGAAGAGACATGCGCTCTGCTCCGTCTTGGATGAGTGCCAACTGTCCTCTGGCGAGGTCTATTGGCCGAAATTGACCATAGTCCCCCCTGCACGCAAGGACTGTTGCGCAGCCTCCAGAATTCGAACAATTTTCATGCCAGACCAACCATCGGTCGTCGGGCGTTTGCCTGAGAGGATTGCATCCACAAATTCACTGCAGAGTAAGGTCAAAGCCTCCCCGAGCTCGATCTTCGGCGCCCACATGTCGCCGGTGCGGTATTGGACCAGGACCTTATAGATGGACTCCCGTTCCTTGATGTCCACCCCCTTGTCATAGATCTTCACCTTCTCGCTGGGCTCCATGTCATCGTAGACCACCATGAGCTTGCTGCCGCCGATAAGGATCTTGCGCACTTTCACCGGTGACATCCAGTTCACATGGAAGTGCGCCAGCAACTCATGCTGGTACCGGACAGTAATAAATGCGAGATCCTCGGTGTCGTTGAAATGCTTTGCCCCTATCGCAGAGACACCTATCGGATCCAGCCCGATGAGATAATCCATGATCGAGAGGTCATGCGGAGCAAGGTCCCACACCACATTGGTGTCGTGCTGGAACAAACCGAGGTTGACGCGGACCGAATCGAAGTACAGGATCTCGCCGAGGCGCCCCTCGGAGATCAACTCCTTGATTTTGCGCACCGCACCGGTATAGATGAATGTGTGATCCACCATCAACACCAACTTCCTCCTGGCCGCCAGATCTACAAGCTGCTTGCACTGTGCGGAACTTTCCGCCATCGGTTTTTCGAGCAGAAGATGTTTTCCCGCCTGGAGTGCCTTCATGCCGAGTGGAAAGTGTTGCGACACCGGTGTCGCGATGGCAATCGCCTGCACATCGTCGCGATCGAGAAGGTCTTCGTATCGGCCCACTGTTTCAATCGACGGGAACCGCTGCTTGGCAACCTGCAGCCGTTTCTCCGAACAATCATAACAAACCACCCCATCGACCGATGGGGTGGAGAGGAAGTTGCGAACCAGATTGGGGCCCCAGTAACCAAACCCTACGACACCAATGTTCATAGAGGAGTGATCCTTATTTTGCTCCCGAGCCGAACAGCATCACCGGAAGGGTTTTGAGCAGCAATCCGAAATCCAGAAGGATCGACGCATTCTGGATGTAGTACAAATCCAGCACTACCATGTCCTGGAACCCCACCACGCTGCGTCCCGTTACCTGCCACATCCCCGTGCACCCGGGCATCACGCTCAGACGACGCTTGTGCCATTCCTCGTAGTGGTCCCATTCGTACGGCAGACAGGGGCGCGGACCGACCAGGCTCATATCGCCCTTGAGGACATTGAACAATTGCGGCAGTTCATCAAGGCTGGACTTCCGCAGGAACCGGCCGACGCGCGTGACGCGTGATTCGTTGACGATCTTCAATGTCGATTTCCCCGCGGCCTTCAATTTCTTCTGCGTCTGTATGAATTGGATATACAGCTTCTCCCGCTCCTTGTCTTGATCACTCCCGACCTGCATGGAGCGGAACTTGTAGAACTTGAACGGTTTGCCATTCTTGCCGATCCGGGTCTGGGAGAAGAAGATCGGGCCCCGTGTATCCAGACGGACCGCCAGTGCGATGAGCCCGAACACAGGCGCGAGGAACGCCAGCCCGATGGCCGCCACCACCGAGTCAAACATACGCTTGTAGACTTCCAGGGTCGGACTCGGGCTGAAATGGGAGATTCCGACCACGGGGAGGTTTCCGTACTTCTCAATGAAGAGCCTTTCCGGAACGACATCGTAGAGGGGCGACGAGATCTTCACCACTGCATCAGTCGATGTGGCAACATCCAACACGTTGATCAGCCGGGTGTGATCGACATTCTCGAGGCTCACGATAATCTCCTGCACCCCGAACACCTTGACAATGTCGCGCATCTCCGCTACCCTGCCGAGTACCTTGGCGCGGTTGAATACCACCTTCCCGAGTGGCAGGCTATCGTCGAGGAATCCCACCAGATTCAAACCCAGATGATCATTCAAAAAGAGGTTGATGGCCAGATTCTTCCCGTTTTCTCCCGCGCCCACTATCAGGGCGTTACGATGGAACACCTTCCGGTGGGAGAGCCAGAGAAAAACATTCCGGAACACGATGACCCGCCCCCCGATCAGCAGCACCGTGGAGACGATGGAGAAGTACACCATCGCCAGACGGCTGTCCAGGATCCATTCCGTCCTGATGAAGAACGAGAGGAGGGCGAGGCCCAGAATGGTGAGAAAGAGAGCTTTGAGGATGCGCACTGTCTGATCGGCGACAGTGACAAAAATGTTGACGCGGTACAGACCCATGTACTGGAACACCAGGGTTGCCACGGCGCCGAATAGGCAGAGGAATATCGCCTCCCATTCGAGGGGGGCCCCGATGAACTTGAACTCGCCTGCGAATTCCCGTCCCCTGAGGGTAATACCGATGCCCAGCGCAGCCACAATTGTCAGCCAGTCTAGAACCAGCAGAATGTAGCTATGTGCGGGGCGTTTTTTCAGGGCAATCATGACTTTTTTTCTCCCCTCTGAAAGACTCATACCAGAAAGGCTTGTTAATGTACGATTTGGACTGCCGAAAATCAACCGACTGAGTTTCTCACAATCAGGACATCAAGGTGATACAATGTAGAAAAGACAAGACCGGAGAACAGTGAGCTACGTCACAAGTGCAAAACCGGCCTGCTTCCCACAGTCCCAAACCCCTCCCGTGACAATGGTGAGCAATCATGGTACACAACAGCCGGCCAGAAGTCCTCATATACAGGGCTCTTGCGAAACACGCGCGCCGCCGCCGGAGTACCTTCCGGGGCGGCGCTCTGCCCGCACACTCGCACAGCCATGCAACGGTCAGACGAAAAACCCGCGAATCGTATCAGATATGTAGGTGATTTGCTCCTCATTCAATTCCGGATACATCGGCAACGACAGGATTTCGCGCGCCGCTTTTTCGGCGACAGGGAAATCCCCTTCTTTGTACCCCAAATGGGCAAAGGCCTTCTGCAGATGGAGCGGAATCGGATAGTGCAATCCTGTGGCAATCCCTTTCGCTTCGAGGTGCTGCTGCAACTCGTCCCGTTTTGTGACCCGGATCACATAGAGGTGGTAGACATGCTTCGCGTAGGCCATCTCCCCCGGGGGAACAACCCCGGGGATACCCTCCAGATGCTTTCTGTACAGCGCTGCGTTGCGGCGCCGGCTCTCGGTCCAGGCCCCCAGGTGGCGGAGCTTGACACCCAGCACAGCCCCCTGGATCCCTTCCATGCGGTAGTTGTGCCCGTACATTTCGTGCTGGTACTTCTTCTCCGCCCCATGGTCACGAATCATTTTGAATTTGCGTGCCAGTTCGGCATCGTTCGTCGCCACCGCACCCCCCTCTCCATACGCACCCAGGTTCTTGCCGGGATAGAAGCTGAATGACGAAGCCCGCGAAAGCCCTCCGGTTCGCCTGCCTTTGTACTCGGCGAAGTGCGACTGTGCACAATCTTCGACCAGGATGACATTGTGCTTGCGTGCGATTTCGTTGAGGGGGCCCATGTCAGCCGGCTGGCCGAACAGGTGCACGGCGACGATGGCCCTGGTCCGCGACGTAATCTTCGCTTCGACCTTTTGCGGATCAATATTGTAGCTGTCGGGTTCGCACTCCACGAAGACGGGGGTCGCTCCACAGAGAGTTGCTCCCCATGCCGTCGCGATGAACGTGTTTACGGGTATGATCACCTCATCCCCCGGACCGATACCGAGGGCCCAGAGCACCATGTGATTGCCGTCTGTACCGGAGCTCACACCGTAACAGTACCGGACTCCGTGCGCCGCGCCGAACGCGGTTTCAAATTCGGACACAGGCTTGCCCAGAACATATGCGGTATTGTCCAGGACAGAGTGAATTGCAGGAAGCACCTCATCCTTGATGGAAGCATACTGTGCTTTGAGATCGACAAATGGCACGCGCATCATAGATGGTCCTTTATATCGTTATCGTTGAAAGAAGTAACAGCCGTGACAACACCGTCATGGATGGTGTGACGTACAATCGACGCGTGTCCCGCTGCGGGGCCGTCAACGGCCAGCGACACACCATCGGACCGGAGCACCGTGCCGCTCCGGTCGCGCCACCAGCGGGAGATTTCACGCGGCGGCACATGCCACATGCCGGACTGCGTCTTCATAAAATGCAGGAACTCCTCATACAGCGCAAGACGCCTGTCATCCACCATATAGTCGGGGTGTACATTGACAACCACAAGCCCCCCCTGCTTCACTATCCATTCCACTTTCTCTTTCCATATCCCGATATCGCGCCGGTTCAGAATCTCGAAGAGTGTATGATCCTGCGGCAGGGTCATCGGGAGTTCCACCAGAGTTCCGATGAAGTACGGCCAGACGCTGCAGCATCCGCCGGGTTGCGGCTCATACGGATCGGTATCCGGAAAGGAACTGTCGTACTCAAATTGGAGTTCGGTCATCCAGGCGGCATTGCGCAGCGTGGACGGCGAACGGAATCCGGAAGCACCCCACGCGCGCGCATAAGAATGAATCCGCTCGAGGCGCTTCGCAAAAACGGCGTGTGACTGGAATAGTCTGCCGTCATGCTTGAGACCGTGGATGCCGATCTCGAAGCCGTCGCCGCGCAGGCGGTCAACGATCGCCCGGTCGATGGGATACCGCTCGGGGACAAGATTCCAGGAGGAGGTGAACCCCAGGCGTTGTTCGAGGCGCGCGAGCGCGGGTGCACGGCGCAACCCTGCATCAAACTCAACGTCATGTGTAATGGCGAACGCGAAGCGGCGGCCGTCCGGCCAGAAGGAAAGACGCGGCACCTCAGGGACATGCTGGAGCAACGCCCGCAGGTATGCCTCGACGGCGTCCGCCAGCACCGGTTCGACGGGCCATGCGGGGAACGCCGCGGTGGCTTGGACTGTGGTGAATCGTTGTCGCAACGCGATCTGCAACCTCCGCGGGATCACCGGTTTCAGCGCGTAGTATGCCCGGCGCTTCCATCCGTGTGTATCCTGCACATACCGTTCATACAGGTAATAATCGATTGACGGCGTACGCGGAGGCGGTTCGGGAAGGCCCGCGCTGATCTTGAGGAGTTCCCGCAGCGTCGAACGCGCCCCGCCGGCGGACAATGCAGCCGCGTCATCCGGCATGTTCATACAAGACCTTTCCGATGAGTTTCAGGAGCGGCAGGGGCAGATGCCGCATGATGGGTTTCAGGACACCGCCGTGCCCTGCGGGCTTTCTCCCCGCTCCACCGGCATCAGCCGGCACCCGGTAGTACCGGAGCATCGTCTCTTCTGCGCCCCACCCCCGTTTGTACTTGATAAGGCCTTCACCATCCAGGTCGCTGCGCCCGAGATCCGCCGTGTGGTATCCATGTTCACATGCCCAGCGTAGTGCATCCCACAGGATACCCGGGTTCGCGCTGAGGTGGAGAAAGGCTTCATTGGATGCGTTGAACTTGTGATAGAGGACGCCTTGATAGTGCAGAAAGACGCTCGCTGCAATCGCCTCCTCCTCGAACGTGGCAACGCTGACAAATCCCAACCCGCCCGCAACAAGAAGCTCATGGAAGAGCTCGAAGAACCGGTCGGGCTGCGGGGGGATACCGTGCTTCCGACGTGTGACGTAATTCAGACGTACAAACGAGGCCATAGCTCCGGCATCGGTGCGCCGGGCCACCGTCACGCCGGCCTTCTCAAACTTCTTCAGGGTGTATTGTGTTCTCTTCTTCTCAAAGGTCTTGAACAGCAGTTGCGGGTCCGGCAGGAGTTTCACGCGATGCAGCATATACTCCGCTGCAGCGGCTCCGTGCGGCGACCCGCCGCGAATCTCGACGTACTTCCAGTGCCGTAGTCCGCACAGCTCCGTTGCACGGGCAAGAAGGCTGTCGCCTGCTGCGTCGTCCCGCACCAGAAGCGTACTCGTGTCAGAGAACGGCAGACAGACCGCCCGGGACCCCGTGAGCCTGCTCCGGATTTCCAGCAATGGCAGTATCCCGATGACCTCGTCGCCGTCAGAACAGGCAAGTGAAACCTGCCGGTAACCATAGGCGCGTTCCAGTACTTCCATCCAGAGCGGATGATGGAAGATCAACGCCTCCGGATGGGCATCGACAAACGCGCTCCAGCGCGGATCGGTGTGCGGATCAATGAACTCGACGTGTCTCATCGTTTCAGGACAAAGGTATACGCCTCGTACAGCCGCTTGACCTGCTGTTGCCACGAGAAAGACTCCTGCACGCGGCGCACACCGATCTGGCCCAGACGGCGCGCCTCATCAGGATACTGGAACAGCCGGAGCATCCCCTCGGCAAACGCCGCGGGATCATTGTTGTGCACATACAGTGCAGCATCACCCGCCGAAAACGTGTTCTCCTTCAGATGAAAGGAAACCGTGGGTTTGCCCAGCGCCATATATTCCATCACCTTTGTCATGGTCGAAAGATCATTGAGGGGATTATGGGGGTCGGGCGAAAGACAGACATCGGCGGTGGAAAGAATTGCAAGAGCTTCGGGATCGGGAATGCGGCCGGTGAACACGACATGGTCCTGTATCCGGAGTGTCTCTGCAAGGGACTGGAGGCGGTCCCAATCATCCCCCTTGCCGATGAGGTACACGAGAAAATCCGTGAACTGCCTCCGGTGTACCAGCTCATGGACGGCCCGCAGGATGTATTCGACCCCATCCTGCACCGCCATGACGCCGATGAACGCCGCAACATGGCTTTTCCCCCGGCGCAGGGCCGGTTCCGCCGGCCGGGGAGAGAAGAGGCGCGTGTCCGGCCCGTTCCGGACCACGAAGGATTTTCCTGTCAGCCGCGGAAGCCGTTCGAGAGCGATGCTTTGATAGGTCAGGTTTGTCGAGAGGACCGCATCGGACACACGATACGACAACCCCTGAAACAATCGCTGTAGCCGGTACAGGACGTCTCTTTCGTCGATCGGTTTTTCGAAACGGCTGAGATAGGCTTCCGGCGCCAGATCGTGCTCATCAAAGATGAATTTGATGCGGAACAGCTTCAGGTAGAGTGCGAGAGGCCAGAAGATGTCCGGGGGATTCGCCGCATGCACAACATGGATACGCCCGTGAAAAAGCAACGTATGGATCAGCAGAACGGTCTTGAGGAACGCGGTGGCGTACTCTCGCACATAGCCCTTGACCGAACCGTCGGCGAAGTGGTTGCGATACCGGCGAATGTGTATCCCATCGAGCACAAGAGCGCGTTCACTGTCTTTGCCGAAGATCGGACAGATCACGCTGACCCGTGCCCCCGCGTCACGGAGCGCGAGGGCAATATTCCACATACGGCGGTCAAAGGGGACCGCCTCGTTCTCAATCAACAGCACGAAATGCTTACCAGCAAATCCCTTCGTAGTGTCCATTGCCAGCCGTCCGCTCTTCTGATATGCGTACGAGGTCATACACGATCTGTCCGGGCTTGATCTTCTCCAGGGCTGCAGGGAACCCTTCGCCCCTGTTCGCAATGAGGATGACCTCGGCCTGGTCCAGCACATCTTCCAGGGAACCCTTCATGAGTGAAGAAATATGAGGAATTTCCTGCTCGATATAGGATTTGTTGGCGCCCACCAGCCGGGAGATATTGACGTTGGCATCGTAGATCGAGAGGTCGTACCCTTTTCCGATGAGAGCCTCGACAACCGCGACAATGGGGCTCTCGCGCAGATCATCCGTATCCTGCTTGAAGCTCAATCCCAGGATCCCGATTCTCTTCCGTTTTGTCTGAACGACCCAGTCGATCACACGCTGCACCTGGGCGTTGTTGCTGGGCATGAGAGATTGAAGCAACGGTGTGGCGATATCCAGCCGGCGTGATTCATAGGTGATCGCCCTGACATCCTTGGGCAGACACGACCCGCCGAAGGCGAAGCCCGGCTTCAGATAGTACGGCGAAATGTTCAGTTTGGTGTCTTCGGTGAAGACGTTCATCACCACATGGCTGTCGATGTCCAGTTTTTTGCAAATAGCACCGATCTCATTCGCGAACGTGACTTTCACTGCATGGAAGGCGTTGCATGCATACTTCAGGATTTCCGCTTCGCGCACCTTCACCGCGTGAAACGGAGCCGGAATCCCGCTGTACATCTGTCGCAGCAGGTTGACAATGGTCTCGTCCGATCCACCCACCACAGTGTAGGGCGGATGTTCGAAATCGAAGACCGAGGTTCCTTCCCGCAGGAATTCGGGGTTGGCTGCGACGCCGAAATCCCGTCCCATCTGTTTCCCCGATTCGCGGGCAATGATGGCGGCGGCTTTGTCGACCGTCCCGGGAAGCACGGTACTCCGGATCACGAAGCCGTGATAACCGTTCTTCAGCCGGAGGGCCTGGCCGACCTGTTCCGCCACACGCAAGACCTGGTCCAGGTTGAGGCTGCCATTCGAACTGCTGGGGGTCCCGACGCACACCAGACTCAGATCGGTCTGCTTGACGGCATCCGTCAGGTTTGTGGTCGCACTGAGTCTGCGTGCACTCACCGCTTCCTGGAGCAGGGTATCAATGCCGGGTTCGACAATTGGTGCGATCCCTCTGCTGATCAATTCCGCCTTGGACGGATTCGTATCGACGCCGATGATCCGGTGGCCATGCTTGGCAAGGCAGACCGCCGACACCGCGCCGACATAGCCGAGTCCAAATATGCTAATGTTCACGGATGCCATCCTTCAGTAAAAGATGAGCGAGAGCATGGAACATTGTGGCTGCGCCCCAGTGTATCGTCGGGGTGGTGTTGGTGAACCATGCGTTCTTCCAGAGATAGAAATACCCTTTCCTGTCCTGCATATTCCGGATCGTCCACCGGGCCACTCGCACGGCAACGTCGTACAGCTCCGGACGGTTGTATGCGGTGCCGAACAGCGTGAGCGTATCAATACCCTGTGCCGAACTCTGAATATCGTATTTGTAGTCCCGGTTCCAGTAGTACTTCGGCGCCCCGTCCGGTCTGAAGAAATGCTTCTCGTAGAAGGCGAATCCCTTGCGGATCGCCGGGTCGAAACGGTTGTCCCCCGTGCTGGTTTGATACCCCAGAAGCGCGTCCAGATTGTAGGCGGTGTGCCAGTTGTCAATCCAGTGGTACATGGGGTCTTCCCCGTAGTACCAGCTCCCTTCCGGGAGCTGACACGCCACACTGTACTCGACCGCCTGCGCGGCGAGAGTAAGAAGGCTCCGATCGCCGGTTTCCCGGTACACTTCTGCGAGGAGACGGGCGCCGAGAAGATTCGCATTGTGAACGGGAAGTTCTGCATCCACAACGTAGCTCAGGCAGAGCCCGCGCGGGGTGGAGACCCGCGGTATGTCGTTCGTTATGAATTCCGCGACACGCTCCGCCAGGGCCAGGTAACGCTTATCGTTGAGGAGACGGTAGGATGTGATCAGATGATGGCCGATCAAACCGGACCAGACAATGGTGGGCGCCCCCATGGGAATGTCCGATCCGCGGGAGATATAGTCAAAGGCATTCCCCCAGCATGCGCCGTGATATCCCTTGGACGCATGATCCGTAAGCCATTGAAGGCAGAAATCGGCCTTTGTGCGGTATTTCGCCTCGCCCGTGAGGGCATGCAGCTGGGCGTACCCGGCCATGAGGAACCCCATCCCTTTTGTGCTTTGTTGCGGCCGGATACCCAGCAGGGGACGCAGGTTGAACGGATTCCTGCGCACGAACTGTTGCAGGACCTGCTGCGGGAACCGCCGGCGGAAGGTCAAGGGCCGCAGGTACGACAGCAACCCGTCAAACGGGTCGTACGCCCGGTAGTCGTTCTTCACCAGCCAGGAGTCCAACAACTGGAGGGAGTCCCAGAGATCCTTTCTGGCGGCGCTGACTTCAATCATGCCTGACCTTGCACCAATTGGCGGTAGACGGTTTCGAACGCGCGGAAATTCTGATCCCAGTCAGCCCGTGACCGGACGACGGCAACATTATTGTCACCGTATTCCTTCATGCGTTCGGGAGTGCGCGAAGCCTCCACGATCGCCGCAGCGAGACCCCGGGCATCACCGCGCGGCACGATAATGCCATTCCGCCCCGGCACCACCCACTCCAGGATGGACGGGACGTCGGTGACCACGACACCCAAACGCGCCGCCATGGCTTCGAGCAACGACACGGAAGTTCCGTCGCTGTGGGAGGACGATACGTACAAGTCCGCGGCGTGGAGATACTTGTACAGGAGGTCGCGCGGAATCTTCCCCGGGGTGAAGAACGAACCTGTGAGATTATGGTCGTGAATGAACCGCATAAATGTCGGGGTCAGGCTTCCTCCCCCGATGAATAAGACCCGGACGTCGGGATTTTCTTTCAACACCGTTACCATGGCGTTGAGGAAGATGTCGATGCCGTACACGCCCTCATGGTGGCGGTTCATCATAATAACGAAGTTCGATTCCCACCCCAATTCCTTCCGCAGGATGTCGCGCCAGGGGGAGCGGAGGCTCGCGATGGTCTCAATTTCCACGCCCCGCGGAATGACGGTGATCCGGGCCGATGGATAGCCGTAGCGGCGGATGATCCTCTCCTTGACGGGTTCCGCATCGACCGTCACCCAGTCTGCAGCCCGAAAGGCCACGCGGTTGAACCAGTCCAGCATCCGGAACCGATCGGGATCGAGCAGGATATCCGATGCATAGGGCGCCACCAGGAGCGGATGAAAACCCGTGAGGCCTGCCAGGAAGGAATCATTCCAGCTGTTGCCGGAATGGATCACGTCGGGTTTGAATTCGCGGATGGTCCGTTGCAGGCGCGGCAGGATGTGCACAGACAGCGCCCGCTGCAGCTTCCCCGCAAACCGGAGAGGCACGAAATCCACAGTCACACCGGGGAGCGCAGCGAAAGAATCTTTGAGGCGCCGGTAGTGATACGCGAATATCCGGGTCTCATACCCCCGTTGAGACAGGGCGACCAGGAATTTCTCTTCATGGGCTCCGATGCCGTTACACGGCGATACGAACAGAATCCTCATCATGCCCCGTCGCGTCAGAAGACTTCTTCAGCATTGACAACAGATACGGTTTCAGGTTATGTCCGACAATCCGGTCCCACGTGTAGCCCTCGACGGTGGCACGGATCGCCTGTGAGTCATACCGGCGACGATTCCGGGCAAGTGCCAGGAGACCCCGGTAGACGTCCTCAGCGGTATCGCCGATCAGCACACCCGACTGCTCTGTCATGATCCGTGCATTTTCAGAAGTCGAGGTAGCCAGCACCGCCATCCCCGCAAGCAGGTACTCGAACAGCTTTGTCGGCGGCTGGCAATCGTAGTAGTCCACAAGAGGTATGAATGCGATGCCGATATTGTTCCGTTCAAGGAACGGGCCGAGTTCAGGATAGGGGACACGCCCGTGGTACGTGATGGCATCTGCACAACCGCAGCGTGCTATTGCGGCACGCAATTCGTCCTCATCGTGTGGACGACCGAAGCCGACAATGTCATACGCGCACCGGATGTCGCCGCCGCACTCCCGGAAGAACTTCGCGAATCCCTCGACGGTGCGATCAATGTGGCGGGACTCAAGCGTCCCGACATATAACAGGTGCATACTCTCGAAATCTTTTGTGCCGACTTCCGGGACGGTTGCACCGAGAGGGAGCACGTGCGATTTCTTCCGGCTGATGTGCAGGAACCGGCGCAGGCTGTCCGAGATGATCGTGACGTGCCGGAACATCAACGCATCCAGAAGGATCCACGTATTGAAGACCCGCCGGAGGGCATTGCTCCGTCTGACATAGCCGGACCGGATGTCAAGGATACATCGTGTCCGCGGGGACAGGAGAGGAATGATTCCCGCCCCTGCAAAGTACGAAAGGAACACAAGGTCAAAGTCCCCGCTGCGGATTTCGGACAGGAGCCGGAAGATGAACGCGATGTAGCGGGAGAAGCTGTTTCTCCTCCCGAAGAAATGTTTGATTGCCACCCGCTCCAGGTCGATGTCGGGCAGGCCGCTGCTCCATCCAAGGTAGGTAATCGCAAAGCTATCGCGCAGGTGAAGGACATGCTGAAAGGAATCGGTCAGATAGCCGAACTGATCCCGCCCGGCCACCAGTATGCGTGGAAGGCGGCGGTGGATCTCAGACTTCTGCATCAGGCGAAGCCTCCTCGGCCTCCGTCTCGGGCAGATCCTCCGGATTTTCGCTCATCCCTCCCTCACTGGTCCAAATCATGATGAACGTGGTGATGAGTGCGAACGTCCTGTCCACCATGGCTTCGTTGTAGAACCAGACGATGAAGATGCTGAATGCCAGAAACCAGTACAGCTTCCGCAGGGTGGGGTACAGAGACGCGCTCGTACGCATCCAGGCAAACATCGCGAAGCTCAACGTGAGAACTGCGAGGAGTCCCCCCTGAATCCAGGCGCGGAACAGAAGAATCCGCGATCCCGTCACGAGGTAGTACAGGGCACGGCCGAGGCGTGACACACCGAGGACATTCCCGCCTCCCACCACTCCGTATCCCATGCCGAGCAGGAAAGATCCGACATCGTTACCCATCATATCGAACATAACGACCAGGCGCTGGAACCGGGGCATGTCTCCCCCTGTTATGGTCGCGTTAGTCACAAGGTAGCGTTCTATGAAATCGATGTCCAGGATGTTGCGGGTGTCTTCGACTGTCTCGGAGTAGAAGGTGTTCAACATATACACCAGTGCACCTCCCAGCACCAGCAGCGGCAGTGTTCTCAGGATTCTCTTGGTGGAGCCCGCGACCAGCAGAAAGAAAACGGCAAGCAGAACGAACGAGATCTTCGTCTCGTTGATGGCACAGGGGACAAGGATGACAAGCAGAAACGGGAGTTTCCGCAAACTGAAGCTCGATCTGTCTTCAAGGGACGCAAATCGCACGGCAAGGAAGAAACAGATGATAAAGAGAAGTTGTGTGATGTATCCGCTTCCTCCTGCGGTTCCGTATGTGCCGCCCACGCCGTCACCTGCACCGAACTGAATGAACTGAATGATCGTTACGGGGATCTGGGCAAGGGCAAACACCACCACGAACTGCGTGAACCTGCGGACCAGAAGAGGCCGGTACTCGGAGTGATACAGATCGTAGACCACAATCAGGGAAGCGAAGAAGAAGAGCGATTCACGCAAACCGTTCAGGTGTTCCAGGATGCCGAACCGTTCCGAGGTGTACAGAAAGGTCAGCATGGAAAAGAAGAGAAACGCCAGGAAGGCCCATACACCGTAGAACCGGCGTTGCCGCCAGAGGGTGAGAAATGCGGTGCCCAGCATAAGCGCATCACATCCCGCCAGCACCAGCCGGATGTTGCGATCCTGACCCGGCATGATCATCGTTGCGAACATGCCGGACACGGAACAAAAGATCAGAATGGTAAAGAAGAGCCAGATGCGAAATTTCATGGGAGCGGGGACGTATTGCCACGGCTTCCGTTTTCGGGGTTCACTTGTAGTATCTGGACGCGATAATCACATTGGCGATCGTTGCCAGGATCAGCGCCGTCGTTGTGGCGATATCAAAAACCTCCCGGAACGTCACCGACGTCGCATCGATGAAAATCGTGTCACCCGGCTCGAGGCGGCGCGCCTTTTCGTCAAGTTTGTCCAGGTGATCCAGGTTTACATCGAATTCCACCGTCCGTATGGCGTCCACGCCGCGAACGACGCGGGCGATTTTTACCGCTCCCAGATCCGCCTCCGACAGCGGCCCGCCTGCATAGGAAACGAGCTGCACAATATCGGTAGAAATCGGCACCTCATAGCGGCCGGGATTGCGTACATGGCCCCAGAGATTGATGGACATTGTTATCTCTCCGGGCTTCGAGATGTAGTAATAGGCCGCAGAGGAGGAGCCGGACTTGGACGTGCCGATATTGCTGTCCATTTGGGCGGACACACGTCCCGGACAGAGCCATACGGCCATGAGTGCCGCGACAATCACAATCTGCTTCATGAATAGTCTACTCCTCATGCGAAAGGTTGCAGAGCGTCACCGGCGGGTTCCCGGAAATTCAGGCGGATACCTTCTGTTTTCCCTCTTGCCCTTTGGTGCCGCCGCTTTCTTTGTCCCCTCCAGGTTTCCCGTAGTAGTAACCCGACCCGTATTTGCCCCGGCCGCGCCGGAAGGGCACTCCATACGCGCGGTGAGGATCGAAATTATTCAACACGACTCCTACGACCTTCCCCCCGACACCTTCGAGCAACTCCACCGCCTGCTGCAGGTCCTGCACCCGTGTTGTCCCCGAGGAGACGACCATCACTGTCCCATCCGTCATGGTGGAAATGACGGCAGGATCGGTGACCGCCAGGACCGGTGATGTGTCAAAGAGAACCATCTCATATTTCTTCATCGCCGCCGCCACGAACTCCCGCATCTCGTCGGAGCCGAGGACTTCCGCTGGATTGGGGGGGATATCTCCGCTCGGGAGAAGGTCGAGGTTCTCCACATTGGTATGCTGCACGACCCGGTCAAGGATCGCCCTGCCGGTCAACAGCTCTGTCAATCCTTCCCCCCGATCGACCTTGAACAGCGCATGGAGCATCGGCCGCCGCAGATCGGCATCGACCAGGAGAACACTCTTGCCGGTTTGTGCGAACGCCACGGCAAGATTAGCCGCGGTGGTGGATTTCCCTTCTCCCTGGTTCGGGCTTGTGAGCATGAGCGTGCGCGCGGGGGTTCCCACCTTGGTGAACTGCAGGTTCGTGCGCACTTGCCGGTACGATTCCGCGATCGATGAGAATGGGAAGGAGACGGTCACGAGATGGGTGTCCACCCCCTTGTCGCGTGCCGCGATTTTCTGGCCGCCGAGCCGTTCAATCTCATCATCGATATTCATGATCGGTGAGAGAGGCGTATGCCCGCGCCGCTTCAAGTCTTCCGGTGTCTGGACCCGTACGTCCGAGTATTCCTTCACGAACGCGGCAAGAATACCCACGGCAAGGCCCAGAAGGATGCCGATCATCAGGTTGATAAGAGGCTTCGGGCTGGAGGGCCTGCCGGGAATGGAAGCGCGCTCCATGATTTCGATATACCCGATATTGGATTGCTCGGTAATGTTCGTTTCGTTGTACTTCTCTTCCACCATCAAATAGAGTTTTTCGTTGCTCAAGCGCTGCCGCTGCAAGCGTGCCAGCTGAAGGCTCCTGGCAGGTATCCGGTCGAATTTCCTTTCATAGATCGAAATCGCGTCGTTCAGCGCCCGCTTTTTTGCCAGCAGTGACTGGACGTTGATCTGCGTCTCGATGATCTTCTGCTTCACCGACTTCAAATACCCGGCGGCATCATCCATGCCCCCTTGTGACGGTGTGAGTGTACGCAGAAAATCATCGGTGCGCTTCTGCAGCTTCATCCGCAGGGATGCGATCTGCTGGTCGACTTCTTTGACTTTTTCGTTCAGGATGTCACGTCCTGCTGAGCTGGGATTCTGGACCACGGTCATGTCGCGCTGGACTTCCAGCCGGGCCAGCTGTTCCTGCATTTGTTTGATATACGTGTCGCTGGCCTCACCGACGACGCGTGCGACATTTGTCTCCTGTTGAGGGAGCTGCTCCTGGTAGTTCTCCAGAGCATTCTCCATCTCTTTGAGGTTGATATCCGCCGCATCGCGCTGCGCCTCAAGGGACGCCAGCTGGTCGATCAACGACTTGGCCTCATCGTCCAGCGAGACGATGCCCTGCTGCTCCATGTAGTCCTTTACGGTTCCTTCGGTTTCTTCCAGCGCTTTCCGCTTGTCATTAGCTTGTGATTCGAGGAATTCGCGGAACGACCGTGTCTTGGCGCGGCTCATGAAAATGTTCCGGTCGCGATATGCCTCGGCGTATGTGTTCGCAAGAAGGGCCGATTCCCGTGCATTCTTGCTTTGTGCCGTGACCTTGATGATATCGGAATCCCGGACGGGTTCGAAATCCATGGCGCCCTGGGCCCGCCCCGACACCAAATCGATGAGTTCTGTCGTATCCCGGGGTGCATCCTGCTTCTCAATAACCAAGAGAGGCATAAGGGTGGTTTTGCCGTCATCAAGATACTTGCGACGCAGCAGCCGCACGGCCACGGAATCCGCCAGGGATCGCGAATTCAGGACGGCCAGCTCATTCTGGACGATGGTCTTGTTTCCTTCCACCGGCGTCTGATCGACAAAGAGCGTCCCCTTTGCCCCCCGGCTGAGCAGGACCTGGCATGTTGCCTGGTAGACCGGCTCGGTCAGTTTCGTGTAGATGATGGCGGCAGCAACGACTGCGAGGAAACTAATGAGGATGATCCACTTTCCCCGCAACATGATGGCGAGGTACTCCCGAAACGCCCGCTCGCCGGAATTCTGTGATTCGCCACGACGTGCCTGGTATGCTTTCATAGTTCGACCTTAAGATCCTCGTACTTTAGACCCAACACCAACTAATGATAATGTAAAGAAAATGCTTGAATGTCAATGTTGTAGAATTTACACTCTCGTCGAGCGACCACCCATGTCACCAATGTCTTCGCCGCGCATTTCAACCTGGTATCAACACACCCAACAGGTCTCCGGGCCGGGCATGCTTCATGTTCCTACAGGAAGCGGTCCTTTGAACTGTTTCGCGAATTGCGTAGATTTCGTTGTTGCACCCAAGCAGGAGGCGCTGTGACGATCGTTTTCGCTGTCGCGGGATACCTGGCCGTTGTGGGGATTTTCGTCCGTTTTGTGCAGTTTGCGCACGGGCGAGACGAAACCATGCACCTCTTCACGGCCCAGTGGATCGAGAACGAATCCGGGAGCGCCGAATAATCATCCGCAGCTTTACCCCCCACCCCGACGCTCCCGCGTCAGGAATGTCACAAGGCGAGAATCCGCAATCCCCCCGAGCGGATCGTGAACATCAATCTGAAATGTCAGGATCTGTGAAGGCACGTTCGCCGATGCGCTGAAGTAGAAAATGGCGTAGCGGGTTGCGCTCACCGGAATGTCTCCAACCGCGATCGAATCATTAAATGTCACACCGGCCGGCGTCGAGAGCGGGATGACTCGCACGACGACATTGCGCAGGGCTATCTTGCCGGAGTTGGTCAGCACGACGCGGAGCCGTCCCGTTTCCTTGGGATCCAGTGCATTGTTCCCCGAAGGCTCCGAAAACTCCGTATCAAATGTGACGCTCCGCATCCGGAGGTTTGCCGGGGTGGATACTGAATCCGTTATTGAGACACCTATACTGCCCGCGGGGCTCCGCCCGGTAAACTTCTGTGCCGTGGCCATGCCTGCGATAACACAGGCCAGCCCGCACAGACCTATCAACATTCTCATGATGTACCGATCCTTTCTCATCATCAGGTGGTTCATTAGGGTAGGGGCCGACCGGGCGGCGGAGGGAAGTCCGTTGACACCGGCGGAATGATTGGCGTATCCCCCTTCGCGCTTGCGATGAGCAGGACAACCACTCCCCCGACGACCGCGGCGCCGCCGCCAACCCACCACCAGAAGTTGTCGCTTTCCTTCTTCACTCCCTCAGCTTCGACGACGAAATAGTAGTCTGTGCCGCTTAACCCTTCCGGGTATTCCTTGGTGAACTCCCAGATGATGCGCCTCCTGCTGCCGGGGAACACAATCGTGCCGACATCGCCGGTAAGGCTGAGCGGTTGATAGCTGAACAGGGGCTCGCTTTCGCGATAGAGCACCACGCGTACCGCGTGCACCTGGTCCATCGGGGCGTTAAGATCATAGTAGATGCGCACAATGTCCCCCGCAACCTCGAACCGGACATTGTCGATACTCGAAGCGGTGTCCTGCATAGCGGCACACGCAGCCGGGATCCCCTCCGCAAGCATCACCAGTGCGAGGAAGAGGTGCAGCACTTTCATCCGAAGAAAGACCGCAAACATGGTTTGTCCCTTCCCCTATTTCATGAGCAACATTTTTTTCACCAAACTCACTCCCGACTCCGCGGTGAGGCGGGCGAGATAGACGCCGGTGGCGACGGGAGCACCGGTATCATTGCGCCCGTCCCATATGAGCCAGTGCCGGCCGGCTTCCACCTGACCGGTGAAGAGCGTCCGAACCTCCTCACCCAGGATGTTGTACACCTTCACTGCGATCTCCGCTGTGTGTGGCACGGCTACCGGCAGCGTGGTCGACGGATTGAAGGGGTTCGGAAAGTTGTTGTCCAGGGCAAACACTTTGGGCACAACATCACCCAGAACCGCTGCCATGGCCTCATGGGTTCCCACCGCGACGGTCAACTGTCCGGTCGCAGTCGCCGGTGTATAGAGGTACTCCTGGCTCGCGCGCAGATCGGCATATTTGGCATGGACATGGTCGATGATGGCCACGTCAAGGCCCTCGGGGATCTGACCGATGCCTTCAAACCGGAGGGTCACCGCTTCCTTCGCAGGTGTCTGGACTGCGAAGGGCCAGCGCGCAAGGGATTGTACCGGAGGCCGGAAATCGGTTGCGAAGACGGTGAACAGCGAGTCCAGGTCGGGACGCACAAACATCGTTCCCGCAAGCGTTCCCATCGCGCGTGGTTTCCGGTAGTCGTACCGGTCCAGCCCTTCGGAGGCATCCTCACGAACTCCGAACATCAGTGCGCGGTCGGTATATTCGCCCGACCGGGCGGCAACCGTTACGGTCCAACCGTCGTGTGCAGAGGAATCCGCCTTCATCCACACACCCGAGGTGGCGCCGTAGGGGACCCGGATGTACGCAACGTTGTCCGTGTTGAAGAAATAGTAGCCCATGTACGGTTCCAGCGTTGTGCTTTGCTCAAATCCGTTTACACCGCCGTACGACCAGATGGGCGAACGGGCAGCCGGATCATTTGCCAGTTGGATGCTTGACCACGGCACGGAATGCAGGAAAGGATTGGTAATCAGATTCCAGCCGCTGTGCAGCGCTATGCGCACCGAGACCGACGTGTCGAGCACCGCGGTGGGCACCGATGTATTGACCGTCCAGGGATCCTTCTTGATCAGCCAGTAAGCCTTCCCTGCGGCAAAGGTGAACGCCGATGTGCCGTCATACTTGATGAAATAATTGGCAGTTGTCCCGTTGTCGGTGTAGATCAGCCAGTCGGTACCGACCGTGCCCGTGAAGTATGCCCCGGCCAACGATGTGCCGGCTCCCGGAAGTCCGGCAATCTTGTAGTCCGTGACCTTGTATTCTGCCGCGGTCGCGTAGGAGGGGAACTCCCACGAATTGGACAAGGGGTACACGGTCGGATACAGAGGAGTGAAGCTCCAGGTCGAAGAGAATGATGACGTCCCGCCGGCATTGCGTGCCCGCACCCGCCAGTAGTACGTCACATTGTTCGACAGCGGGCCGACCTGACGCGAAGTTGCCGTCAACGTTGAATCATCCACAATCGTAGTGAGAAACAGGGAACTTGTCGACAGCTGTAGATGATAGTTCGTGGCGCCCGCGGCATCCCACTTCAGCACGAGCGTCGTCGGAAGATTCGTCTGGCCGTTGGACGGCGCGATCAATGTCGGCGTCGGGGGCGGCGCCAGGTTCACCGAGAAGGTCATCGACGCCGATGTGCCGCCCCCCGGTGTCGGGTTGGTGACGCTGACATTCCGCGGGCCGAGTGTCGCCGTCGCGCCGACGGTGATGTTTACCGTGAGCTGTCGCGCACTGTCGGCCGTGACGGAATTCACCGTAATATCGCCGCCGGATCCGAAGGAAGGCACGGTGGCCGGGATGAAATTTGTGCCGCGCAACACCACGTTCAGTGTCTGTGATCTATTGGCAAACGTCGGCGCAATGCCGGTGAGCGTCGGCGCCGGATTCGTCACGGTGAAGGCGTTAAGCATGCTGTCCTTGCCCCCGCCCGGAGGCGCGTTGGTAACAAAGACGGTTCGTGCCCCGGTCGCTGCTTTCCCCGTCACGGTGATATTGGCGGTCAACTTGCCGGCACTGTCAACCACAACATCGTTGACAGTAATGTCCGAGCCGAGATCCACTGTGGTCACACCGCTCACAAAGTTGCTGCCCCTGAGCACCATGTTCAGCGTTTCCAGCCGTTTTGCCGTGGTCGGAGAGATGCTGCTGAGTGTCGGCGCAGGATTGTTCCCGACGACAAAGCCGTTCGTGAGTACCGAAACTCCTCCGCCGGGCTCGGTGTTCGTGACGACCACATCACGCGCTCCGGTCGCCGCCCCGATTGTGATGGTGACGTTGGCCGTGATCACCGTATCGCTGAGCACGTTCTGCTCATTGATGGTAATGCCGGTTCCCAGACTCACTGCACTGACCCCGTCAATGAAGCCTTGCCCGTTGAAGACGATGTTCAGCGTTTGGAGCTGCTGGGCATTGGATGGATAGAGCCACAGAAGTCTGGGCCCCGGATTGAAGACTGTGAATGCATTCGGTTTTGTCGCGGTCCCACCTCCCGGCGCCGCGTTGGTGACGCTGATGGCGCGCGGACCCGTGGGGGCCGTTGCAGAGATCGTGACGTTGGCCGTCAACTGCGTCGAGCTATCAACGACGATGGGACCGTTGATAATGATGCCGGTGCCGAAGTTGGCTGAAGTCACGCCTGTGATGAAGTTCGTCCCGGTGATGGCGAGATCCACTGTCCGCAGCCGGCTCCATTCACTCGGATAGACTGAGGCGATGGTGGGGACCGGATTGTTGGCAACGGTGAAGACGCGCTTTTCCGAATTGCCGCCGCCGGGAGCGGGATTCTTGAGGAAGATGTCCCGGGGACCCATTGTCGCGGAAGCACTGATCGTGATGTTGGCCTTCAGCTGCGTCGAGCCGGTGACGGTAATGCTGTTCGTGGTGATGTCCGCCGCACCGAAGTCCACCTGCGTGAAGCCCGGGACGTAGTTTGTACCGGTAAACGTCAGATCAAGGGTCTGCAGCCTGCTCCCGGATGAGGGCGTGAAGCTGGTGAGCGTCGGCACAGGATTCTGCACGATAAAATTCTTGGCGTTGGACGTGCCGCCTCCCGGCGTGGGTGCAAAGACATCGACGACGAACGACCGGGCCGTGTCGATGTCGGACGCCGCCAGCGCGGCCGTCATCCGCGTCCGGTTCACCAGTGTCGACGTCAGCACTCTGCCCCCGAACCGGACGCTCACGCCGGGGACAAAATTGCTGCCATTCACGGTCAGAACAAGCGGCCCCCCGCCGACCTTCGTACTCTCGGGAGATAGTGTGGTGATCGACGGCGCTGGGTTATTGATGGTCAGGGCTCCCACGAGAGAGTCGCTTCCACCCCCGGGCGCCGGGTTGGTGACCTTGATGTTTCTCGAGCCCAGCGCGGCACTTGAATCGACGGAGAAACCGACGCGCAATTGCGTGGGGCTCTCGGCAACCGTGGAGATGTAGGTGATCCCGGTCCCCATGTCGACAGTGGTCACATTCTTGAGAAACCGGGTTCCGGTGAGGGAAATATACAGCGTCTGAAGCCGGGCGGCGTTCTGGACGGATACCCCTGTCAGGGTGGGCGCCGGATTGGAAATCGTTAGACCGTTCTTCAACGTATCAGGCCCGCCACCCGGAGGCGCATTGATCAAGATGACATCGCGGGAACCACCCGCGGCGGTATCGGTAATGGTCGCCGCTATCCGGAGTTGCGTGGTGCTGTCGATATTCACCGACGTGACAACAATGCCGGGGCCCAGATTCACCGAAGTGATACCATTGAAAAAGTTCGTTCCTGTTAAGGTGAATTCCACCGACTGGCCGCGCGTGACCGTTGTTGGTGAAATGCTCGCCACATTGGGCAGAGGATTGCTCCCCACCGTGAACCCCGAAAGGTTCGACGGTCCTCCCTCGGCACCCGAGTTGGTCACGTAAAATTGGCGTACACCATCAAGCGCGGTAAGACTAATAGAGATATTCACCACGATAGTGGTATCGCTCGTGACCGTCGTCGAGTTCACGGTTATGTTGACGCCCTGCTGCAACCCGACCTCGCTCACTCCCGGGGCGAAGTTCGTCCCGGCAATAATCACGTTCATGGTCTGGCCCCGGACGCCGGCAGACGGGGTGAGACTGATGATACTGGGGATATTCTTCACGCGGAACGCCGCGGTCAACGTTGCGGCACCTCCGCCGGGTGCCGGATTCGAAACGGTCGCATTCCGCGGTCCGAGTGTCGCCGTCGGTCCGGGCCGGACAAGCGCCGTCAGGCGTGTGGGCGATTCAACCCTGATGGAATCGACCTTCACGTCTAGCCCCAGGCTGAGGACTGTGACGCCCTGGAGGAAGTTGGTGCCGTTGACGGTGACCGCGACAACCTGGGAGCGGCTTCCCTCGGCAGGCGAAATGCCTGTAAAGGTCGGGATGGGGTTGCCCACGGTGATTGAGTCAGACATTCCGGTCTTTGAGCCGACGGTGGACGTGGCCGTAAACGTCCCCCTACCCGCCGTGCCTCCGTACTTCAACTGGAGCGCTGTCAGGTTGGCCACACCGAGCACGAAATCCGACGATTGGTTCAGGACATTGTTGGCAAGAGTTCCCAGTCCCGTGATTGCGGAAGGAGACGGCGAAAGACTCGTCGTCAGCGTGACATTGTTCGTTGCCGCATCAAATGTTGGAACAGCGTTTCCCCAACCGTCCTGTGCCGTGAGTGTATTGATCCCTGTCCACGGCGCACCATTGATTTGCGGGTTCGCCAGCACCCAGGAGAACTTGCCCAGTGTGGCCGGAGCCACGGTAACGGTCAGGCGATCCGGACCTGCGGCGCTGACAGTATCGTCGGACACAGCGATAGTCGCGGTCTCCGCCTTGTAGAGCGTCATCACGCCGTTGGAACCGGCGCTGGCGGTGGCCACACCGTTGGTAAAAAGTATCGACGTGACCGACCCGAACGGTATCAGCGCGCCCGAGTTGTCTGTGACGGTCGGTTGCGTAAGGGGATTCGTGGATGGATTCGCGCCCGAGAATTTGAGGGACTTCAGCCCCGCATACGTGGGGACCAGGTTGTCCGACGCGTCTTTAGCCGTAATGGTCAGATTTTGTGGTGCGCCGGCGATCTGCGTACCCGAACCGGTGATCACGAATTTGCCGGCCCCGCCGGGTGTGATGGCCACCTGGAGCGACGTCCCGGCCTTGCCTGCCGCGGTCGCCGTGAACGTGCCGGTGCCGATGGCCCCGGTGTACTTCATCCCGATGGAGGTGAGGTTCGCCACGCCGGCGACAAAATCGCCGGGCCTATTCAGAATGTTGGTGTTTCCTGTTCCGAGACCGGTGACGGCGCCGCTCAACGTCGTGGTGACTGTGACATTCCTTGCCGAGGCATCAAAAGCTGTCAGCGTATTTCCCCAATCATCCTGCGCGGTCAGCGTGTTTGTTCCGGAGAACACAACACCGTTCACCTGAGGCGTCGAGAGCAGCCATGCGAATTTGCCGAGTGGCGCTGGATTTACCGTTACCGACAACCTGTCCGTACCGTTTGAAATCCGCGTTCCATCGGTCACAGAAATCAACGCGGTCTGTGCACGGTACAATTTCATGACACCGTTGCTGCTGCCGGTGACTGTAGCGACTCCGTTGGTGAATGTCAGCACCGTCGCGGCGCCGAATGATGTTGCTGTTCCTCCGTTATTGCTGACTGTCGGCGCCGTGGCGGGACTGAGAGAGGAATCGGCCCCGGCAAACGTCAGCGTCTTCGCGCCGGCATAGGCCGCCACCGTATTGCCCGATGCATCCTTGGCAGTAATGGTCAGGTTCTGCACGGCTCCGGCGATCATCGTGAGAACGGAATCCCCAGCGGAAGTGCGCACAACAAGCCGCGTTGCAGTCCCTGCTGCAATCTGAATACTCGCAGAGACGCCCGTTTTTCCGCCTCCGGTGGCCGTGAACGTTCCCGCTCCGATTGCGCCGCTGTATTTCATTCCCAGAGTGGTCAGATTGGCCACACCGGCCACAAAATCCCCGGCCCGGTTCAGAATATTGTCACCTCCCGAACCGAGACCGCTGACCGCTCCCGCAAGCGATGTCGTCACCGTGACCGGTGTGGTGGAGGCATCGAAGGAAAGGACCGTATTTCCCCAGTCATCCTGGGCAGCCAGCGTGTTGGTGCCCGCAAACGCCACACCGCTCGTTTGAGGCGAGGTGAGGCTCCAGGCGAATCCGCCGAGCCCGGCCGGACTCACCGTCACGGTAAGCCGGTCAGCGCCGCTCGCGCTGATTGTCCCGTCGGTGACGGAGATGATCGCCGTTTGTGCCCGATACAATCTCATTGCGCCATTGCCACCGCCTGAAACCGTCGCAACGCCGTTAGTAAACAGTATCGGCGTGGCTACGCCAAACGCAATAGCCGTGCCGGATGTATTGGTCACCGTGGGTGCAGAGCCGCTGAGCGAAGAATCCGCCCCGGAGAAAATCAGACTCTTCGATCCGGTGTACGTCGAGACCGTATTGCCGGATGCATCCTTGGCTGTGATGGTGAGATTTTGCGTGCCGCCGGCGGGCATGGAGGCAACACCGTTAATAACGAGGCGCGTCGCGCCCCCGGCGACGATCTGTACGGTACCTGATGTGCCGGCCTTGCTTGTGGATGATGCGGCGGTAAACGGCGCGCTCCCCGTCGCTCCGGTGAAGACCAGTTTTCCGGTGAGGTTCGCAACCCCGCCCGAAAAATCCGAGCCCTGATTGAGAATGTTGTTCGACCCGGACCCGAGACCGGTCACTGTGCCTGACAACGGGGCCAGCGCGCTGACGGTGACATTGTCCGATGCCGCATTGAAGCTCGTGACGATGTTGCCGTAGTTGTCCTGGGCAATCAGGGTGTTTGTGCCGGTGAAGGCAACGCCGCTCTGTTGCGGGGAGGCCAGCGTGAATACGAACTTCTGCAATGCATCCGCAGTGACCGTGACTACCAAACGATCGCCAGGCCCGGAACTGATGGTGCCGTCCGTCGTGGTCACGGCAATAGTGTCTTTCCCGGCCCGGTAGAGCCGGAGCACACCATTGGCGCCGCCTGAGACCTGTGCCACCCCACTGGCAAAAGTAATGCCTAACTGTGCTCCGAACTGAATGGCAAACCCATCCTTGTCTGACACCGTCGGATAGGTGATGGGATTTGACGATGCACCGGATCCACTGAACCGCAACGTCTTGTCACCCGTGTAACCGGTCGCGACGTTCCCGGAGCTGTCCATGGCCGTTATCGTAAGATTCTGGCTGGAACCTGCTTGCTGGTTGCTGCTCCCGGAGACGACGAAGCGGGATGTCGTCCCCACGTTGATCGTTACATTTCCCGCTGTTGTCCCCGTCTTCCCTGTCGCAGCGGTGGCCGTGAACGTTCCTGCTCCCACCGTTCCGGTGTATTTGATTTTTCCGGTCAGGTTCGCCACCCCGCTCGAGAAATCCGAGCCCTGGTTGAGAATGTTATTCAATGCGGAACCGAGTCCCGAGATCGTGCCGGAAAGTGATGAAGTGACGGTGACCTGGTTTGCGGAGGCATTGAAATTCGTCGCGGGGTTTCCAAAACTGTCGATGGCAGCCACCGTGTTGACGCCGGTGAACGGTACCCCGTTCGTCTGTCCCGAGGTCAGGACAACAGCGAACCGCCCGAGTCCGCCCGGTGTCACAGTGACGGTCAACTGATCCGCCGTTGCCGTGGTGATGCTTCCGTCACTCGCCCCCACAGAAGCGCTCTCCACCTTGTAGAGCCGCAGCACCCCATTGTTGCCACCGCTGGCCGTGGCAATGCCCGAGGAAAACGTGATCGGGGTACTCGCGGAGAAATTGAGCGGATTGCCCGCTGCATCACTCACAGTGGGGCTCTTGCTCTCGGGAGCGGGTGAAATACCGGCACCGAAAAAGGTCAATGTCTTTGACCCGGAATACCCCGTCGCCGTGTTGCCGGATGCATCACGGGCGGTGATGATAAGACCCCTGCCGATGCCGGCGGCTGACGTAATTACCGAGTCTCCGGTGGTCGTCCGGACAACCAGGCGGGTGGCCGTCCCCGCGTTGATCAGGATGGTGGATGATGTGCCGCTCTTTCCGCCTCCGGACGCCGTGAATGTGCTGGAGCCCGACGCTCCCGTGTACCTCATCTTGCCGGTAAGTATGGCGGCACCGGAAGAGAAATCCGTCGACCGGTTGAGAATATTGTTGCCCCCTGAACCGAGACCGGTGATCGTCCCGGCGAGTGAGCTTGTCACGGTGACGGGTTTTGCCGATGCATCAAACGATGAATCCGTATTTCCCCAATCGTCCTGCGCGGTGAGGATGTCCGTCCCGGCAAATGTTACCCCGTTTATTTGAGGCGAAGTCAGACTCCATGCAAATTTGCCGAGTGCGCCTGCAGAAACCGTCACGGCAAGCGCGTCATTCCCTGATGAGCTGCGGGAACCGTCCGTGACCGTCACCGTCTTGCTCTGGGCGCGATAGAGAAACATGACGCCGTTGTTGCTGCCGCTGGCGGTGGCCACCCCGTTTACGAAGTTGATCGATGTCGCTGCGCCGAACGCAACGTTGGATCCGCCGCTGTTCGAGACAGTCGGCGCAGTCACGGGGCTCTGTGAAGGGTCGGCCCCCGAGAATGTCAGGCTTCGTGCCCCCGAGTATGTGAGGTCTGTGTTCCCGTTCGCATCCTTCGCCATGATCCGGAGGTTTTGTGCGGTGCCTGCCTGGATGTTGATCGACGAATCCCCGGCTGCAGTGCGCAGTACCAGCCGCGTCGCCTGAGCGGCATTCATCTGGATGGAACCCGACGTCCCGGTTTTCCCGGACCCGTTGGTGGCTGTGAATGTTCCCGCACCCCCGACTCCTGTGTACGTCATCCCTTGGGTGGTCAAATTCGCCACGCCGGAAACAAAATCGCCCGCCTGGTTCAACACATTTGTGTTCAAGCCGCCAAGGCCGGTGATCGTACCGATCAGTGAAGTGGTGACGGTGACATTGTTCGAGGAGGGAGAATTGGCATTGTAGGAAGTAACCGTATTCCCCCAATCATCCTGCGCGGTAAGTGTATTTGTTCCCGAAAAGACTGTACCGTTCGTTTGCGGCGATGTCAGATTCCAGGCGAATTTCCCCACGGCGGCTGGGTTCACCGTGACCGACAAACGGTCGGTTCCGCTCGAGCTTATGGAGCCGTCGGTGACCGAGATGTCCACATTTTCAGCCGAGTACAGACTCATCACACCATTGCTCGACCCTGCAACGGTAGCGACGCCATTCGTGAACTTTATCGTTGTTGTTGTGGAAAAACTACGCGCTACTCCGGCACTGTCAACGACACTCGGCGGGGTGACCGGGCTGGTGGAAGGATTTGCTCCTGAAAAGACCAAGCTCTTCAGTCCGCTGTAGCCGGTGAACACTGCCCCGGCCGCAGTTCTGGCCGTAATAGTGAGATTTTTCGACTGGCCGGCTGTCCATGTAACTGTCGAGTCCCCCGCAATTCGAAGTACCAGCCTTGTCGCTTGCGCATAGGCACCTGCTGCCAGCACAGAAGTGAGGAGCACGCCTGCAAGGACAAAGGTCGAAAGCTTTCTCATGTCAATCTCTCATTCTATCCCGGTGATTGAAAGCATTAGCAGGCATCAGGTAAACGTCGCAAGGGGACAACATCAGACAATCCGGTCGGAACAAAACCGAAAGCACCATCGGCCTGAGGTGTGTGCCATAGATTCCCCGTCGGGGGACTTTACCCCCTTTCGTCTGGCGACCAAGGTGCCATCGAAGAAGAAGCAAGAAAATCCGCGAATTTCTTAAGAAAAGATACAAAGATTTCACCAGTCTGTCAAGAAAGGGGAATTTGGACCGTAGTACATCAATATACGGGAAGGGGACCGTGTCATTGTGACCGGGCTCACACGGCGACTCTCATCACGCTCCGGTTGCCGTCTCCTAGTGCAGGAACAACATCACGACGCCGCCGACGGCGACAAAGGCGCCGGCGATCGCCCCCCAGGTCAACCGTTCTTTGTGTATGATGCGGACCAGCGGAAGCATGACAATAGGGACGGTGGCCATCAATGTGGCGGCCACGCCGACGGTGGTATGGGCCACCGCCATCAAGCTTGCAGAGATGCCAAGGAAGGGACCGAGCACGGACCCCAGCACGGTCAGACCGAGGGCTTTCCGGTCGTTCGCGAAGGTCCGCACGGGATGGGTGACACGGCCGAGGAGTATCATAACGGGGAGTAGCACAAGGAGAGCTGCGGAGATGCGCAAAGCGGCCGCGACAAAACCGTCAATCGCCCCTTCGAGGAACGCCAGCTTGGCAAAGATCAGACCGACTCCCTGCGTGATCGCCGCCAGAAACGCAAAGAACACACCCGATGCCAGGCCTTCTGTCGCGTGCGCGGGCCCGAGCCGCCGCTCGTTCACGACGATGACAATTCCGGTGAGAGTCACAACCACACCGGCCACCCCCAGCAGCGGGAGCCTTTCGTCCAGCACCACGTACGCAAGCACAGCAGCAATGGCGGGAGCGGCGGACATGACCAGCATCGCGATGCGCGGGCCGATGTGCCGGTATGCACGGAACAAGAATGAATCACCCACCGCCAATCCGATCACACCGCTTGTGCCAAGATACAGCAGCTGCGTGCGGCTCAGAGCCGCATCGTATCCCAGAATGAGCAGCACCGGAGCCAGGCAACAGAGGGCGAAGATCAGGCGCGATATGTTCACGAGCACCGACCCCACCCGTGCCGTTGCCGCCGAAAAGACAATGGAACTGCCCGACCAGAATATGGCTGTAAGCAGACCGCAGAGTTCACCGAAGAACGGCATGGTGCTCATTGACGGCGTCAGGGAACTCCCTCGAGAGAGAGCCTTGCGAGGTATACTTCGATTCGTTCTCGGAACAGCGTGAGGTAGGTGAGATCCTGCAGATCGTACTGTTCAGGAAGATGGAGGCACACGACGCGTTTCATCCTGCCGGCGGGTTTGAGCCGGCGCCGGAGAATGTGCCGCATCCGCTTCTCCATCACGACGATCACGTCCGCCCAACCCATCAGTTCTTCCTCCGCAACGGAAAACGGCTCATCGCCCAGGGATACGGTCCGGACGACAACCCGGGAATCACCATCCAGCATCTGTTCGGGAAAGATACGGGACGGGTCGCCGCGGGCATGGACGAACAGGAGCTTCATGGGACCGGTCCGGGAATGGCCTCTCTGTTCAATGGAGGTTCCCGACAATCGCTCCGCACACTCTGCCGGCGAAGCCTCCACGAGAACAGGATTCGGATCACCGGACTGCATTTTGATAAAAAGCCGCGTCCACTCGAGCAGTTCCTGCTTGTCGAAATCTTCCCGGCGCACAAGCATGTCCATCGCGTCATCGATGACATAGTCGGCAGGGCCGAGCCGCTCCAATTTCTCTTCACGTGTGCCGCCGGTGAACGAGTGCAGCCCTTCAAGAGTGAACCAGTCAGGGGAGAGATGTGCGCTGCCGCCGGGCGGAATGAGGTACACGTCTTCCAGCGCAACACGCGCCGTAGAGTCAGTCCAGGGAAACGGGAGACAATATTTCCACTCCATTAGTGCTCGCGGCAGTGAACAGGAATTAGAGATCCACACCGAACGATGCAAAGTATCCCCCGACAGCTTTCATCATTTCCTGGTACGACTGACGCACATCGGAGTCCGTTGCCTTTGCCGAACGCATCTTCTCAATGAGACGGGTTCCCTCCTTTACCAGAAGGGCATCCACAGCTCTCAATTTCTGCAGCGTGCCTGTCCCCTCACGGTTCATCACTTTCCCGAAGTCCAGATACGACTTTCCCTCGGGCACCTTCAGGGGAAAACAGCGGTCTTTGAGTCTGAGAGATGCGTCATTCAACGCGGCGGAACGGTGGTGCCCGGCAAAAAGCTGCGGGGGGATCTGATCGGCATACTTCACCCACACGGGAAGCACCGGCGTTGTCAGGGGCGACCCGAGTACCGTCCAGAGCGTCGTGAGCGAGGCAGGTTCTCCCTGTGCCACCCCCTGGATGATCATGGAGGCGGTCGTAGAATACCGTACGATGAAGTCGGCGAAGCTCACAATGGAAGGAGTCACGCCCGATTCCGGAAGCGGCCCCCGCGCCAGATCCACTCCGGTGAGAGAATGGCGGAGACACGTGGTGGCTTCGTTCAGGATGAAATTCACGGACAGGCCTTCCCCCAGGAACCCCCACTGGAAGAGATCGGTCTCCGTCTGGTACCGGATGTATCCCTGACCCCTCTCGGGAGTTCCGGAGGCCGAAAAGTTGGTGCGCAGCAGATAGCCGTGAGGAGCGACCGTCGGATCGTTCGCATCGTACTTTGTAAAGGAATACGGATCGGTTTCATAGAACGCAGCGCCACCCTTTGCATCCACCACCCCGAAGTTCGCTTCGACACCCCGCGTCCCTTTCGTCGCCTGAAGCAGTGCTTCGAAATCGGCGAGCGTACTACAGACCGCGAGCGCTCTCTTCATCAGGATCCCCTCTTCATCCATCTTCCCTTTGTACTGTGGATACACAAGATTATATGAAGCGGTATTGATGATGGAGAAACCCACGGCATTGCTGCCCATGAACATCTCAGCGTTCGCGGAGTCATCCGCATTGTGCACCCCGAGAAAAGCGTACGTGCCGCCGGTATGATAGACAAGCTTGTTTTCAAGTGTCCCGGTGTCCCGCTGCTTCCACAGGATGGGCCGGCCGTCACGGGTGGCCCTGCCGGAGATGACGGCCGATGTGCAGGCAAAGAGATGGGACGAGATGAGCAACGCACTGCAGAGGAAGATGAGACAGCGCATACAGGTACCCTCATGTCAGAACGCGAATGGGAGATGCAATAATGCACGGTGTGCCAGTGAAGTTACGAGGATTTGCTATGGAAGGCAAGCAGGCGCAGGGTGACTTCAGTGCATCAAGGGCATCACCCTGTACACCGGGTATTCTCCATGTACGGCACGCAGCCATGCAAACGCCGGATATTGCGCGATCCCCCAGAGGGATGACGGTTCAAGCGCACTGACAATCAGTGTCGACCTGAACTGGCGCACGGGAACAAGGACATCTCCCGCGGTGCATTGGATGCGAATTCTCCGCGGCTCGGGCTGCGCAACGTATGCGGTTTCACCCTCCATCATCACCGGGCTGAACCGCACATCGGCGTACGCTTCCACCTCCAGGACAGTGTCACGATCCAGCGGCCGGGTCCGGACACCGTGCCGCGCAAGGAGATCCAGGATCATCGTTTGGTCACGTGCAATGCGATAGGCCACCGGCCGCGTGACTTCAAACAGCGTGCGTACGACCGGCGTGTACGGCAGAAGGATCGTGGAATCTCTCCCGCCGGGATGTGTGGTAACAGGCATCGTAAGGAGCGATCCGTCCGGGAAGTGATTCATCTGCATGGCCACGGGACCCACAGCATGCGGCAGGCGCCGGCGTTCGGTGGCGACGAGAGCGGAAATCTCATCGACATGTTCGGCGACAAATGTAAGGTACGTACGAATCGCGGACAGCTGACCCCGGGTTCTCCGACGGAGGTCGTCGTTTATGTCCCGGCCGTTCCGACCTTCGAGGATGAGCGAAAACGAATGGAGAATCGCCAGACTCTGACGTCCGTCGTTGATGTCCGTTGTGCTGTGACGGACCGTGTCGCGCGGGCCGCCACCGATGCTGTAATTGAAAAAGCGAATACCGGCATCCCGTAACCGGCGTTCGAGAAACGGGAAGAGCTTCTCTTGCCCCAGCGCAATAAGCGAGGGGGCAACATTCATGTTCGTCGGCAATCCGAACTGCTCGTCCAGGGCCCGCACGTATCCTGCCTTCTGCCAGTCCTCTCCGGACGGACCGAACTCATGCACATCCAGAGTTGCTTCGGGCATCCAGCGGTCGTAGACATCGTGCACTGCGCGGGTTTCCGGCTGAAACAGGAGGAGGTGATCACGGTTGAGATCCGCACCGGCACCGTTGCGGCGTGTGCCAGCTTCGTTGCCGTCCGGGTTGACCGATGGGATGAGCAGGATGTCCATCGCGGCGAGCAAGTTGTCCAGATCCCCCCTGACGGCCTGGGCAATCAGCATGAGGGCGGCTTCCTTGCCAGAAGGTTCGTTCCCGTGCTGCTGACAGAAGACGAACGCGCGGAGCCGTTGCTTTGCCATGACATCGCGCGACAGCATGACCAACGGAATTTCCCTGCCCTGCGTCGTCATACCAATCGTGGTGACGGAGACACGTGGTGACAGGCTGTCGGCCATCCGGACAAACGTGAGCAGTTCCTCGTGCGACGTGACTCGCACGTAGCCGTGTGCGTCGATGGGTGCGACCACGTGATCTGCTGCACCTGCACCGGTCGTACACAGCATCATACACAGAAAGGCGACTGGGGATTTCATGTCCGTTTGACTTTGTGGGGTTATCGATCAGTGGCGCAGCAGCGTTCCGGCAAATCGCTCAAGCCGTTCTGACGGAAGATCGGCGGCGATGACCATGAACGCATTCTTCTCACATGTCCGGATGTATTGCCATCCCGGGTTTCGCCGGGAAACGATGCGGCGTCCTAATGCCGAGGCTGACTCCGCGGAGGCGCAGAGAATCCACCCGATGGTGGCGGGGGATCCCTCGAGGTCCCACGGCACGATGGTGATCGATTGATACCCGTCGCCCTCCAGCGCGTCGGCCCAATCGGGGAATGCATTCTGCAGTCCCAGCGTGCCGTACACCAGCGCGGCCTTCCGCTGCCACACATGGACGTCGGGGCCGGAGGAAAACCAGGGAAGCACAACACTTCCTGAGGGGGGGAGGAGATCGAGGAATCGCAGTGCGACCGCCTTTGTGATGCCGTCCCCGGGGGATCCGCCCGTCAGCCTCTGCACACGGAGGAAGTAGCGTCCTGTCGCAGTGAGCACCTGACCCGGGGTATAACACCAGTACTGCCGGGAGGCGTCATCACCCGCACAATCGCCGCGGAAGGCACTGAAAATGCCGAACGCCGCCAGTGAATCACGCATGCGGTAAAGCTCTGCAACCAGCTCGTGTCCCTCGATCTGCATTTCCTGCACCGTCTCATCCACAAAGCCGTACTCGCGGTAGAGTTCTGCGCCACCGTCGATGTAGCCGTACAGGGCTTTCCCGTCAAAATGGCCCGTCCGTGTGATCTCCAACCCGGGCAGGTCTCCGGACCGGAGTGATGGAGTATCGACGGTCTGGGCACTTGCACAGAATGTTCCGCAATACACGAGGAGAACACATCGAGGCATCTTCATCATAGAGAAATCCGCTCCCGCGTGATTCTGGAGAGATCGGCAACCCCGAGATGCATTTCTTGAGCCAGATCCAGGAAACGCCGGCCTTTGGCGGATTCTTCCTTTTGAATCTTCTCGGCGAGCCTTTTCTTGAGGATGATGTCATAGCCGACCCGGTCAACGGCAACAGGATCGGTTCCCACGAGGAGAGTATTGAAGTTGCAGATGTATTGCGGATCCGCCGCCGGTCCGCCCTGATAGCACCCACGAATGCCATCGACGATATTCAGCACGACCTTGTCACGCAGGGGCGGAAAGGCCGGCACCTCAGCGCATGTTTCCGCCCAGAGCTGCTTGTGCAACCGTCCGGTATTGGTGATCGCCCCGTACGCCAGGTTCTTGAGGCAGAGCGTGACGGATGAGCCGGCATTTTTCAGAATGGGAACGTTGATGATACAATCAACATCCTTTGTGCAGATCCGGCTGAAATAGGAATACTTCCCTTCGTTGATCATATACGGAAGAGTCTCCGCGTCGTATTTCTCTTCAACGTCAGCCCAGTAGTACCATTCCTTGTCGATCATTTTCTCTCCGTACTGGCGTCCCTCGGCATCGTAGAAGGATCCCTTGCCGTCTTTCTGCTCTGTACCGGCAAGCGTAATGCCGGGGAATGTTTCTGCGGTGAACCCCACCTCGGTCATCTCAAACGCGCGGCGATCCCAGAGAACGATATTCTTCCGAGGAATGCCTGCAGCTTCCAGTTGACGGATGATGACGTGTACGAGTTCCTGACTCGTGGAGAGAAGCTTCCCGGCGACGGGATTGATCTTGATGCCGACGACCTCGGCAGGCTTGACGAACACGCGCCAGGCGTCAGTGGCCGAAGAGGCTCCTGTCAGGGTGACCATGCCTTTCGCGAGCATCTTCTGCAGGAAATCGGCATCGATTGTTGCGCCGGCGATGGCTCTCTCATCGGAGAGTTCCACGACACGGCCGGGAAAAGCCCCGGGCATCGAGCGGGAGGTGCGGGGATAGCCGAGCGCGTCCTTCCCGTTCGTCGCGGGCTTCGCAACTGCTTCCTGTGCCATTGCAGGCCGTGAAGTCAGCGGAACCCACGCCGCCGCGACACTTCCCAGTGCGGCAAGCTTCACAAAATCTCGTCTGCTCAGTTCAGTCGTTCCATCGCGACGGGTCATGGGTACACCTTTCGCTGTGAGATGTGAGAACCCGCGATTATCAGGTGTATTTTATGAAAGATTTTTCCTATACTCAAATGGCGGGGATGCATCTGAACACGTCCGGTCAACGGAGAAGTGACAACGAGAGAGAGCTATGAAACGACGGGATTTCTTGCGGAGTGCCGGCGCCGGCGCGGTTGTAGGGACACTTTTCACCCACGGGTTTGATCCACTTTTTGCAGCCCCATCTCCTCATGCTGTGTGGGTGGAAAATGGTGAACCTGCCCAGCTCTTGACCGCGGCACTCAAGGAAATGGGAGGTGTAGGCACCTTCATTTCACGGGGTGATGTGGTCGTGGTGAAACCTAATGTGGGTTGGGACCGTGCACCGCAGTTCGCGGCCACCACCAACCCTGATCTTGTCGCTGCCATCGTCCGGGAATGCATGAATGCAGGCGCAAAGACGGTAAAAGTGTTCGACCGCACCTGCAACAACCCTCTCCGCTGCTATACAAACTCTCAGATCGAGGAGAAAGCGAAATCTGCTGGCGCGGATGTGACACATATCCGGGAAAACCGGTTCGTCACCAAGGCGATCAACGGCGAAACCATCAAGGAATGGCCGGTCTACAAAGACTACCTCGAAGCGGACAAAGTGATCAATGTACCGATCGCCAAGCACCACAGCCTTTGCCGTGTGACTCTGGGCATGAAGAATCTCATGGGTGTGATGGGCGGCAACAGAGGCGATATCCATAACGGGTTCACACGGAAAATTGTGGATATCGACAGAGCGATTCTTCCGACATTGACCATCATTGATGCGTACCGCATTCTCACGGCCAACGGTCCTGTCGGCGGCAACCTCGCCCACGTGAAAACCCCCCGCACGCTGATCATGAGCCCCTGCCTGGTGACCGCCGATTACCTCGCGCTTGACCTCTTCGGACTCAAAGTGGATGAAGTCGACGTGGTCGCCGATGCCTTGAAGCACGGGCTGAACAAGTTCGACGTGAAGGCCCTGAACGTCAAACGTCTGCGGCTGTCGTGACCATGGAGAAGCTGCGGCGGGTTGTGCAGGTCGTATTCCTGGCGTTCTTCGTCGTTCTCTTCCTGATCGCACGGTATCCCTATTCAGGAAATGTGGAGGCGGACCTCTTTCTGCGGTTCAGCCCGCTCATCCCGCTGTTCCATTTTCTCCAGGATTTCTCCGTCTCCCTGGTGCTCTGGCCGGCGCTGATCATTCTCATCGCGACCCCCTTTCTCGGACGCTTCTTCTGCGGTTGGATCTGCCCATTGGGAACCACCATCGATGCGGCAAGCAGGTTGATCACATCTCCTTCGAACCGGGTCGCGGAGAGGTGGGAAAAGCTGAGGTTTCTGAAGTTCGCTCTTCTGGTTGCGTGTCTCCTTCTGGCGCTTTTCTCTGTGCATGTCTGGGGGTATCTCGATCCTCTGTCGATTTTCAATCGGGCGCTGACGGTGGTATTCTATCCCCTCGGGACGCTTTTTGCGGATCAAACAATGCTTGCGGCAACGAAGGTCGGGATTCTCGACACACCTGTGTCCTTCCTCTACGATCTGTTCAAGACACACATCATGCCGGAGATGCAGGCCCATTCGCAGCAGCTTTTCTGGATCGCGTTGTTTGTCGGCGCCATTCTCGGGGCGGAGAAGGTGTCACGGCGGTTCTGGTGCAGGAACATCTGCCCCGCCGGTGCGTGGCTCGGATTTCTCTCGCAGTTCCGGATGTTCGAACGCATCGTCGGCGAAGCATGCCCGGTCTGCAATAAATGCCAGACCGAGTGCAAGATGAATGCAATCCCCCGCGGCGATGTGAAGCACACCAGCAAGGTCGAGTGCATCGACTGCTTCAATTGCGGTGCCGTCTGTCCGCCAAAAGTCAATGCCATCACTTATCGCTGGCGGTGGAAGCCCTATCACACATCCGTGGATTTCACGCGGCGGCAATTTGTGCGTACCACGGCGGGAAGTGCGGTCGCACTCGGACTGTTGAGCGTGGGATTGACCAACCGGGATGCGAAGGAACGACAGATCAGGCCACCAGGCGCGCTGCCGGAAGACTTGTTTGCCGACAAGTGCATCCGTTGCCAGGAGTGCGTGCGCATCTGTGCGTCCAATGGCGGGTGCCTGCAGCCGGACGGCATCCGGACAACCGTGCTCGATCTCTGGCTGCCTGCTGCTGTAATGCGGGAGGGGTACTGCGAATTCAACTGCAATCTGTGCGGTCTGGTCTGTCCGACCGATGCGATCGTGCCCATGGCGCTCGAAACAAAGCAACATACCCCGATCGGTCTGGCGCACTTCGACAAAGATCTCTGCATACCCTACGCGCAGAACTCAGACTGCATCGTGTGTGAAGAGCACTGCCCGACAGCGGACAAAGCCATCAAATTTGAAAAGAAGCCGGTGACCCTCCGCGACGGCGGCACACGGATCGTCAAGTATCCGTATGTCATACGGGACCTGTGCATCGGTTGCGGCATCTGTGAAACAAAATGTCCGCTCCCGGGGCACGCGGGGATTTTTGTCACCACAGAAAACCAGCGCCGCTCGGGTGCTCCTGCAACTCCTACGCCCCAGCCGGCCCCCTCCGAGACGTCACCATATGGGTGAGCAGCGGGATTTCTGTTCCCAACCGTCAAATCTTACTTGTGCTTTTCCTCCCACGCCAGATTCCAGTCCCACTTGTTGAAATAGAGGTTTCCTCCCCTCCATTCCACTTCACCCCGCTGCAGGTCCACCGTCTCCGACCGAGGAAAGACCTTTGCCGGATAGAAGGGCTGCGAGAAGGCATCGTTGAATATCAACCGGTAACTGTCCATTCCGTTCACATAGAAAAACCGCATCGCATCGTTTGTTGTCTCCCGCATCCCGTACGTCACATCCATCGGTACCCAGCCATACGGTTCGAAGTAGACCATCCCCCAGTCATGCATGCTCTGGCCGGGTGGACGGAATTCCCAACCGGATTGCCACCGGGCAGGAACGCCGTTCAAACGGCAGAGCGTGACAAACAGCAATGTCTGCATCCCGCAATCCCCATGACGATTCTCGTACGCGTACATGCTGAGATTGGGCACCGTGGAATACTCGCGCGTCAACGCCCATGTAACGCTCGTGTCCACCCACGCAAACAACTTCCGCGCAACCAGGACCGGGTTTGATTCCTCCCCCACTATCTCCTTTGACAGCTTCTTCAACTCAGGAGTGAACACGATGTGCGGCGGCTCTTCACGGATGAAGGGCGCAAGGTCAGCGGTGACCCGCATCGCCTTCACGCGCGCCGGATCAACGGGAACGTAGACACCATGCGATGTATATTCGTATTCGACGCTGAATGTGGTCCTGGCGCTGCCCGCAGACGGTTTTTCGAAGTAGATGGTCCGCTGCAGAAACGCGTTGTTGTCGGCAACGATGGAGCGGGGAGGATCAGTGGAAAGCACGCGTATGTCCCCCTGGCGGCCGGCAATGTCTCGCGGAAAAGGAAGCCAGCAACGGATCGTCTCTCCTTCGGGCACTTCCCCGCCATCCACGGTGATGCTCTGCTTCACGCGAAGGCGCACAGGCTTGACGTATGGTTTCCCGGATTTGACGGCGGCTTTCATGACAAGGACTATGTGGGCATCAAGTCCGGATTCACTCGCGAGCCCCGTGTCGGCGGGATCGTTCTTGTGTTGCTCCTTCCATACCTGCCGCGCGCGTGGATCGAGCCGGAAGAGATTTCTTGCCGCACTGTTGAAGTACCACCTCTGTCCGTCGATGGTCATTGACTCCAGCGCATGTGATGCCTCGAAACGGGCATAGTCTTCCGGAGTAAGGGATGGTAAGCGGGCTCCGATATACTTTTTGACTTCCTGTTCGGTCTGGCGGAAGTCCAGCCGGATGCGGTTCATCCGTTCGGTCTCAAATTCCCACTGCAGGCGCTGCGACGGCGTCAGCGCAGTGTCCCGCTGGAGCATCTCTGCGATTGCACTCTGTGCCCTGGCAAAATCCCCCCCGGCAATCCATTGGCGAATCTGCTGTTCGCCCGGAGGAGCGCACGAAGACGCAGGAGGAATCGATACAGAGAGCGCCACGACGAGCACAAGAAGAATGCGTCTGCGGGATCGCATGAGTTGTCCTTTGCCTGTGAAATGGTCACATAATATAGAGCACTGCCGAGGAACCTGCAAGCCGGGGAACGAGGCGAAATACTTTCTGCCGCCCTTGACAAATGTTCTCTGATTTCGTATAGTAAGCAGAGAGAATCGGTCATGCAATCGACACGTCATATGCAGCAGGCTTGGTGGTGGCGCCGCCCGACGGTGTCCCCGCCCTATTGACCGTAGAGAGTATCGTCACAAGGTGGGAACGCCACGCGGAGTTCCCACCTTTTTTTGTGCCCTTCCGGACAGAAACCGTGGACTCCAGTCGCGGCTGACCCCCTCCCAAAGTCAGCATTACGTCCAACTAACTGGAGCCACTCCATGCAGCAGAAAATTCTTCTCGAAGAGCGGGAGATGCCGACGGCGTATTACAACATTGTGCCGGATCTCCCCGAACCGATGGCACCGCCGCTCCATCCGGGCACAGGCAAGCCCATCGGTCCCCAGGACCTCGCAGCCATTTTCCCGATGGAGTTGATCAAACAGGAGGTCAGTCAGGACCGCTCCATCGAGATCCCCGAGGAAGTTCAACGCATCTACAGACTTTACCGCCCCACGCCCCTGATGCGGGCATTTGCGCTCGAGAAATTGCTGGACACGCCGGCCGAAATTTACTACAAGTACGAAGGTGTGAGCCCTTCGGGCAGTCACAAACCCAACACGGCGATCCCGCAAGCCTACTACAACAAACAGGCCGGGATCAAGCGGCTCGCCACGGAAACCGGCGCCGGCCAATGGGGAAGTTCTCTTGCCTTTGCATGCAAATTGTTCGGCCTGGAGTGCAAGGTGTACATGGTGAAAGTGAGCTATCACCAGAAACCGTACCGCCGTTCACTCATTCACGCCTGGGGTGGTGAGGTCGTGTCGAGCCCGAGCAGCGACACCGCGGCAGGCCGCGCCGTACTTGCCGCGCACCCGGACTCCCCGGGCAGTCTCGGCATCGCCATAAGCGAGGCGGTGGAAGATGCGGCAGGCCGGGAGGACACCAACTATTCACTCGGCAGCGTATTGAACCATGTGCTGCTCCATCAAACAGTGATAGGTCTCGAGGCAATGAAGCAGCTCGAGAAGGTGGACCGTTTCCCGGATATCGTCATCGGGTGTGTCGGGGGCGGTTCAAATTTCGGCGGCATTGCCCTCCCCTTCATCCGGGAGAAGATCAAGGGAAAGAGCCTTCGCGCCATCGCAGTGGAACCCGCGTCATGCCCGACTCTGACACGCGGCGAGTACCGCTACGATTTCGGCGATATCGCCAAGATGACGCCGCTTCTGCCGATGTACACGCTCGGCCATACCTTTGTCCCTCCGTCAATCCATGCGGGTGGGCTCCGGTACCACGGCATGGCGCCGATACTGAGCCGGCTGCTGAAAAGCAGTTTGATTGAAGCGCGCGCATATATGCAGAATGAAATTTTCCAGGCTGCGGTGCTCTTCACACAGAACGAAGGAATCATTCCGGCGCCGGAATCCGCGCATGCCATCAAGGCAGCCATCGATGAAGCTCTCCTTGCCCGCAAGGAAGGAAGGAAGAAGGTGATCCTCTTCAACCTGAGCGGACACGGACACTTCGACATGGGTGCCTACGATGCCTATTTCGCAGGGCGCCTCGAAAATCATGAGATGCAGCCCGGCGATATCTCGGTGGCATTGGAGGATCTCAAAGGCCTGCCGGCACTGCCGCAATAGCACTCGTCTCCCGGGCCGCCGCGAGCGGCCCGGGAGGCTCTCTGCAACCCTCCGCCGTTCCTTCCGTATGCAGAATGGTGGACCGGGAGATCCTCTCCGTCACTCTCCCCACCTCCCTTTGTCTCACGGAACTCCGGGCATTTCATGACACTTGCTACAGCGATCCGCAAGTCCTGGGACGACGGCGCAGCCGCGCCGTTCGTGATCGCAATCCTCTTCCTGGGCCTTCACTTCTACACGAATGCCTTCGCCGGCTACGGATACTTCAGGGACGAACTCTACTATCTGGCATGCACCGAGCACCTCGATATGGGGTACGTTGACCAGCCTCCCCTCTCAATCTATGTTCTCGCCGTGAGCAGATGGGTGTTCGGCGATTCCCCGTTCGCTCTCCGCCTGATCCCGGCACTCGCCGGAGCGATGCTTATTCTCCTGGCGGGATTCATGGCCAATCAGATGGGAGGCAGCAGGACTGCCGCGCTGCTCGCAGCGATGGGGACGGCGGCTGCGCCGATCATGAACGGCATGACGGGGATCTACTCCATGAATCCCCTGGATCTCCTCGCTTGGTCGCTCGTCGCCTGTGCGACAATCCGTCTTCTGCGAACTGAATCTCCCCGTTGCTGGCTGCTTCTCGGGACGGCACTCGGGGTGGGTGCGCTCAATAAAATCGGGATCCTCTGGTGGGGAGCCGGCATCGTCGTAGGACTGCTGCTCACTCCGTCGCGAAAATGGTTCACCACACGTTGGCCGTATATCGCCGGAGGAATTGCTCTGCTGTGCTTCTTGCCCTATGCCATCTGGAACGCAACGCATGACTTTGCTCATCTTGAATTCATGCGGAATGCGCTTTCGGGAAAGTACAGCGGACTGACCCCGCTGGCATTTCTCGGTGGTCAGATCCTCTTGCAGAATCCGTTCGCGCTGCCGCTGTGGCTGACCGGCATCGCCGGGCTGATGTTCTGGGCACCGCTCCATAAATATCGCGCACTCGGGGTTGCGTACCTGGTCGTCTTCGCAATACTCATATTCAACTGGCACAGTAAGGCGGAGTACCTCGCGGCAGCGTACCCGATGCTCTTCGCCGCGGGGGGGATCGGGCTGGAGAAGTTCTTTGTACATCCTCCCAGGCGCTGGATGGTACCGGTGTATGCGGGACTGCTGGCGGTGAGCGGGCTCGTGTTCGTTCCGTTCGCCATTCCCATTCTTCCCGTTGAGACGTATATCGCCTATGCCGAACGGATGGGCATCGGGCCGTCAACCGCCGAGACTCATCAACTCGGACCGTTGCCGCAATTCTACGCAGACATGTTCGGCTGGCCCGAGAAGGCAGCAGCGGTCGCGGCGGCATTCCACCGTCTCGCTCCGGAAGAGCAGGCACGGTGCGCCATCTTCGCAGACAACTATGGACGATGCGGCGCTCTGGACTTCTTCGGACGCCACTACGGCCTTCCCCGGTCGATCGGCGTGCACAACTCCTACTGGCTGTGGGGACCCGGCGAATATACCGGTGAGCTGGTACTGATCCTGGGAGGAGATCTGCAGGGAAAACAGAAGGATTTCTCTCGCGTGGAGATCGTCGGCACCGTGAGTACCAAGTATTGCATGCCGTACGAGGACAACCTGAACATCTACCTCTGCCGCGGCCTGCACACCCCCCTCAAGCAGGCCTGGAAGAAATGCAAGAGCTTCGGATAGGGATCACCGTACCCAGCGCGTGCCGCACAAGTCCACAAACGCACAGTTGGGGCAATGCCGGCGGAGGTCGGTGGTCGGAACAAATGGTGTACCCTCAGCACCGATTTCATCAAGAAGTCCGTGGATGACTGTTTCGAGCCGGACGGACAGCTCCGCAACATTGTCGCTGTCCCCGAAGAGGGGGGCTTCCATGGTCGAGTCCACAATTTGCCTGCCAAGCATCACATACGCCGGCACGAGGTGCTCAACGCCCGTGCCGGTCGTCCGGCTGTACAACATCGCATAAAACGGCAACTGCAGTGAGCCGATTGACGCCTTCCACCCTTCGCGATCATTGACGTCAAGCGCATCGAAACGGATGCGGTACCGGTCTCTGTCGGCCGCCGTTTTATAGTCCAGTATGAAAACTCTGTCGCCGCGCATTTCGACGTGGTCCGCCCTGCCGACAAACCGTCGTCCCCGGTTCTCGCACTGCATACGATGTTCAACATCGATAACCGTAACCGGCGACCCATCCACGAGCGGCCGGCGCCACTCCACCAGGTAACGTCTCAGCTGCCGCTCCACCTGCATCTTCATGAGAAGCCGTTGTCCGCGAGGATGCACACCGAAACGCGCGGCAAACACGCCGTCCACAACCGCAGCCATGCGCTCCGGGTCGACAAGACTGTCGCGCATCGTGGGGCCGATGAGAGTCCGGTGATACTCCGCCAGCACTTCGTGCACAAAAGTCCCGATCTCCGCACGATCGACTTCCTCCTCCACTTCCTCTCGCTCCGAGAGACCGAGCACGTGGGCATAGTAGAATCTGAGTGGGCATGCAAGATAGGTATCAAGCATTGTTGCGCTGTACGAGAGGCGTCCCACCAGGGATCGCACTTCTCCGGTCTTTGTAACCGGTGGCGGCTCCCGGTGCGTCAATGCCACCTGCAGGTCGACCGGGCGAACATCGCCGGCATCTCCGATTCTGCGTCGCTCTTGTTCACGATCCCAGATGATGCCTTCGACGAACCGGCTTCTCTCCTTGCCTCCTCCCTCACGGTAGAAGAGATGCACCTCGTCTGCTCCGCCGAGCAGCACGGCAAACTGGTGCGCGATCACCCGTTCATGATCGCGGCGCCCGGGCAACCCGAGCGCGGCACGCACACGGGGCGGGAGGAGGGGATCCACGTCCGCTCCCCCGGGAAGGACGTCATCGGTCAGATCCAGGACACAGACTCTTTTGAACTGGAGGTTCCGCGTCTCCAGCCACCCCAGTACCTGCAGTCCCTTCAGCGGGGTTCCATGGAAAGGCACGACGCCGCCTTCCACAAGCTGCCCGAGAATAGTAGCGCTTGCCCGGGGAGTGTGCACCTGAAAGGTCCCGAGGCGGGAGTTGCGCACCTGGTCCAGAGTGTCGATGATCTGAAGTACGAACTGACGGAACATCGTATGTGACGCGGCGGTACCCTCTTCCGCAACGTAGGTCAGCAAATCGATGCAACATCGCGCTGCCCCGGCCAGGGTCGTGGCTTCCATCGGGAGATGCAATGCCGCGGTATGGATGCTCCGTAAGTGACGCGCCACTTCATCCACCGTGACGTCCACGTCGACGCCTCGCACAGCCGCGCGGATGCGCTCATGCAAACCTCGATGTCGCTCCAGATCCTCAAGCCGGAAGAACGTCCACCCCCTCTCACGCGCGAAGAACTCTTCAATTGTGTGAAACATGACGCGCGTCGCATCCCCCGAGCCGTTCCACCGGATGTTCTTGAGATAGGGATGCAGTACACACCCGAGATACTCCCGGGCGTACACCTGCCCCTCCCTCATGGACGAAAGCACTTTCCAGACGCCCGCCAGGAATCCAAACACTGGCGTGCGGTCCACGGGGTACCCCAGAGAAATATTGTGCTCGCCGGCGAACGGAAGCACCCAGTGGACAAGGGGGAAGAGGGCGTTGGCCGAAGGCAACACAATCACGGTGTCTTCGTCAAGAGGGATCCCGCGGGTTTGCATCTCCTCCACCACGCGGGCCAATCCTACAATCTGTCCGTGTGTGTCGCCGGCGCGGTAGAGGTGAATAGAGGGGCGGGTGGGATGCAGCGCCGGTGCCTCCCCACCGACGCCCAGGCTGCGCAGCATGTCCGCCACCACCGGGCCGTTCTCCAGAAGACAGTGAACCTGCGACAGACTCAGCAGATGCCTGACAACAGCGCGCTCAGTCGCCGTCAGTGCAGCAATGCCGGCGAGTATCACCGTCGTGTAGCGCAGGAGCGAGATTGCGGATGTATGCGCGGCACAGAGTTCATGCTTGACCCCGCGCGTGACCTTTCCCTCGTCCTGGATGCGCATGTAGAACCGTTCATACAGCATGGCAAGCATGTGACCGTTGTCGAACTGCAACCCCGCACTTGCCGCCCTGACGCGATCTGGATCGGCGCGTTCGTCTTTCAACTCCTCCAATGCATCAAAGAGACGCCGGCCAAGAGGGAGAAAAGACTCGAGCGTTGCATAGCGGTCCCCGCCCAGTCGCGGTGAGGCGGCGCAATGCAGATCGAAAAGGATGCTCACCGCATCCAGAGGGCCGATTTCGTCGGCGGAACCAAGCAACTCTTCCCTGTAGAGCGCATCCAGGAGTGTCTCAAGCGTGTACACCCGCGGGGGAAGGAACGCCCTCCCGAGCCGCCGGGCCAGCGCACGACGCAGGAAGTGGCCCGGACGCCTCCCCTCAAAAACCACGAGAGAAGAGGAAAAATCAGACGCCCCGGGCGGAAGCAGAGCGAGCACTTCGTCGATGAGGTTGCCGCCCGTGGGCACCACCCTGACCCGGTTCATGACACTCTCCTGACGACCCTGCGATCCACATAGGCAATGAATCCGGATATGCTCCGGCCCGGAAAGATATCCTGTGCAACGCTCATATAGTGCCGGATCTGGCTGCTATACTCCTCGGGGTCCTCCGTAGCCCCCGTCTTGAAATCAAGCACGGCGACCTCCGTGGGGTCGACAACAATCCTGTCGACCCGGAGAAGATTTCCTTCGCGTGCCACGACTTCGAGTTCATTGACGACTGTCCGCTCCTGCCGTTCGGTAAAGAAGGGCAAAACCTCGGGCGTGCGGAGAAAATCCACGAGGACCGGCTTGATCTCGGCCCATTCCGCGGCAGGGATGGAGCGTGCTGCCGCCTCCAGCGAGACTTCGGGATCACTGACCACTGTCAGTTGTGAAAGGATGGCATGAACCAGCTCTCCCCTCCGGGTGGCCCAGTACCCGATTTGCTTCTGTGTGGCTACGGTGACATTGATGCGCGCTGTCGCATGAAGGGGCGTCACCCCTCGTATGTCGCTCTCCCGTCCGTGCCGTTCCGGTCGTGCCGGGGGGCGTGTGCTCCCGGTTCCTCCCGCCGGCATAAGAACACGGGTGGGAAAACGGTCCGTCTTCGATGGGTCTCCGACGGCCAGAACATAGAGTTCCTGTTCAGCGCGTGTCAGTGCCACGTAGAGCAGGTTGAAGAGGTCCGTCAACCCGTTTCGCATCTCACGGTCATAGACGGCTTTGACTGAGGGAGACCACAACGCCATCTTGCTGTTCACACGAACGATTTCGACGCCCCCCCCGCTGTCATCGCGGGCGTTCACGGGAGCGCGCTGATGTGTGTCATGGTAGAGCACGATCACGATGGGGAACTCCATCCCCTTCGCCTTGTGGATTGTCATGAGCGTGACCGCTGTGCGTGACGGCGGATCCAGAGTCCATACCGCCTCATCCTCCCCCGTTGCCCCTGAGGCAAACGCGAGAAACTCTTTCATGCTGTTGTGGCCGTCCTGCTCGAACCCGTTCACCGCTTCCAGCAGCTTGAGAAACGCTCCTTCTTCGTGCGGAAACAGTGTGAACACATCGAAGGTTTTGCAGGCCTCGCAGACCAGGTCGTACAGCGGGAGATGACCGATACCGGAAAAGAGCGGGGCAAAGGAGGCTTCCCACACTTCGGGGAATTGCTCCCTGAAGAGCGTGTACAATGGAGAGCCGCCTGCATCCCGCAGCCGGGCGGCGAGATCTTGAAGTGCCGCCGCCTCGATGCGGGGCCGGCGGGCATGAAGTGCGGCGGCAAACAGATCACCCAGCATGAATGTGGCAAACGACAGCGAATCCACCGGCGTATCGAGGAACCGCAGGAGCGCGAGGAATTCTCCTATCACCCGGCGTGCGCGAATATCCAGGGTGCTGTGGGACACGAACGGTATCCCCTCATGATTCAGCCAGGCGCCCACGGTGACGACATGCTCGTTGCCCGGGGTGATGACGGCGATGTCGCCGTGGCCGTACCCGCGCTTGACGGCATCATGGATGATTTTTACAATTGCATCACGTTCTGCGGGGACATCTTCGTTGTATGAGAGGCGCAGGGTCTCGACATGGCCCCTGCCCCGGCGGCCGGGGAGCGGCGTTTGACGGCAATGCTGCAGGCCGCTCTGAGCCGCAGCTTCGGCATCGGACCCGCCGCGACCGGCGATGGATTCAAATGTCGAAGCAACGTACTCCACGATGGCTTCATCGCTCCGCCTGTTATTCGCCAGCTGGAGCTGACGGACGGGCACAGAGGGGAAGGCTTCCGTGCCTGATGCAAGCCGCTGCATGATGCGCCAGTCGGCACCCCGGAAGCCGAAAATAGATTGTTTGGTATCGCCGACAATGAACAAGCTTCCGTCCGCCGCGAGTGCGTTTTCAAGAAGCGGATGGAACGCTGCCCATTGCAGCGGAGATGTGTCCTGGAATTCGTCGATGAGGAAATGGGAGAGTGATTCGCCGAGCATGAGGTAGATGTCCGGCACCGCGCCGGTCTGAAGATAGGTCACCAGGCGGCGGGTGATTTCCTCGAATCCAAATTGTCCGCTCACTGCCCTGGCCGTGTCCAGGTGATGGACCATGGCGGCATAGGCATCGGCGAACGGGCGCGCGTCGAAGCGCGCCGCGGTTTCTACGACACGGGACATCGCCCCGTAGAATTCCTCTACCATGGAGTGCAATGCACCTCTATGACGCGCGAGAGCCGCTTCCTGGGCGGCCTTTCCCTTCTTCGTGTAGTTGTCCTGGCGGGGGGTGCGCCGCAGCATCGCACGCCAGTCGCCTCCGGCAACCAGGGTCAGATCGTCTGCGAAGTAGCGTGTCACAGGAAGGTCATGCCGGGTGATGAATTCCTGCAGGCCCGAGGCAATCCGCTCGAGTTCCTGGACGCGGGCCTTCAGATCTTCCGCCGTCGTGGTCTGTACCAGCGGGGCGATGACCGGGGCGAGCGTCTCCCTCAGTGCTCCGACGCCCTCGCGCACCGTCCCGAACGGATCCCAGAGCACGCGTGCATCCGCACCATGGCGCACCGCGAGGTCGTCCGCAAGCCGTAGCAGTGCCGCCGTTGCGGGTTCGCCGGGACGCAACGTCGCTCCGAAGAGTTCAAAGGCATACTCGAGCACGGGGCGCGGATCCAGCTGCAGTTCGAAGTCGGGAGGAATGCCGAGGTCAAGTGAGGAGGCTTTCACCATCCGCGCGAGGAAGCTGTCAATGGTCCGGACCTGGAAATCCGAATACCGCTCCAGCACGGTCGACACGATCGCGCCGGCCCGCCGGCGCACCTCCTCTGCCGCAAGACCGGTCTGCGCCATCACCGCGTCCATGAGGGCGTCGTCTCCCCCTACGCACAGCGACTTCAGAAAACGCAGGATACGCTGCCGCATCTCGGCGGCGGCATTGTTGGTGAACGTGATAGCAAGTATACTGGAGAGATCCTGCGCAGGCACACCGTCGGCGAGAAGCAACGTGATGTAGCGAAGCGCAAGCGCGTACGTCTTCCCCGCTCCCGCCGAGGCAGAAACCAGCGTAAAATCCGGAAACGACAGCAGAGGATGCGATCGAATTGGATCGGCCCTACAGATAGATGTGGAACAGAAAATGGAATTCGTTGTTGCGCACATCGGTAGGATCTTCGGTGACGATCCTGTAGATGGGGCGCACCTCCACTCCGCTGATGGGGAAGAACTCCGCTCCGATACTGTAGCGGGATGTGGCGCCGGATTTCAGATCCCTGTCAGGATCATAGAAATCGTATGCGACTTTCAGTTGCAGTCCATCGACCACGGTGTAGTTCGCTTCAGCATACAGGACCAGACCGGTCGTCGTCCTGAACGGATTTGCATACCGCAGCAGGTCTGCTTCTCCGACAAGACTGAGGCGACCGAGACCGATCGCGCCAAAGCCTCCATAGAGGGTGGTTGAGCCGCCGGACTGCTCCCGCCGGAACACATTCGCCCCGAGTCCGAGAAACGCCCTCTCCGCAAGTTCAAACATCCCCTCGAGACGGCCGAGAAACGCCTTGTCGCTCCCGCCCGTCGCGCCAAATCCGTCGGCCGCGTTGTAGACCCCCGCACCGATCGACACCGGACCCGGCGCAACCGAAGCCTCGAGTCCCGTAACCTCCGGCCGACCCGCCGCCGGACTGAAACCCGTGTAGGTGCGGATGAATGCAGTATGATCGTCAATCCGCAATCCATAGTTGGGAACGAACTTGCCGACCTTCACATGCCCGTTCCAGGGTAGTACGTGGAGAAGGCCGTACGCTTCGAAGCCGCTATAGAGCCCTTTTTTGAAATAGAGATGAACCTTCTTTGCAATGCGGAAGTTGAAGTAGATGTCACCCTGCATCTGCCAGAATTCATCGTTCAACGTGGAGGCCGTTCCGGTGGAATCGGGTGACTGGCGGACGATATACAGGGTCCTGAAGTCCGCACCCACCCCGAGAAAACTTGGCAACAATTTGGAGACATCTGCAAGTTCGAAATCTTCCGACCATTTGGGAACCGGGAGTTCTTCGCGGCCGTACTGTGCCCCAAAAGCATTGCGCATCCCGCCCCCCGCAGGATTCACATGGCAGGATTGGCATTTCGACCCGGTCTGAGCCGCGAATCTCGGCAGGGCATGCGCCCCGGGAGCGGCGATCAGAAGCATGCCTGCCATGCTGCAACAGAGTACTCGTGCTCTCATCTGATTTGTCCTTCCGGCGTAATGAATACCACGTTTATCGTCGCTCTGATTCCGTCGGTTCAGCGTGAATGACAACGCGACGGAGCTGGGGAAATTTGTCGTACAGCTTCGTTTCGAGCCGTGAGACTATATGATGGACCTCTTCGAGCGTGAGATGCCGCGCGATCGTACAGTCCACGGCCAGGTTGAGCCGTTCACCCATGCGCAGCAGGCGCACACTGGTGCATTTCACGACGTTTTTGTCGGCGATGACCAGCTTTTTGACCGCCTGTTGGAGACGGTCGTCCTCCGCTGTAATCCCGGTCACCGCTGTCTCGTCGGGCTGATCCTCCTCCATGTGAATGGTCAGATGCTCGACGGAAGGAAGCTCCCGCCGTATCTCCTGCTCGATCCGGTCGGTCACGCCATGCGCGTCAACGAAACTCTTTCCCTCTTCGTATTCAATATCAAAGGCCACATGGTACTGTCCGTTAATGAAGTGTACTTCAAGGTTGTGCGGCGGATGGAGGCCGTTCCTGCTGACAATCATTCTGACCTTATCGGCGATGGTCTCATCATTACTCTCGGCCGGCTCGGCATGGACCACGATATCAATTTCCTTGTGCCGCATGTGGACCGCCTGTTCGATCCTGTCCATGATCGCGTGCGCTTCCTGAAACGGCGTGGTCCGGCGTACGGCGATGGTTGTGTCGACGAACACCTTGGCTCCGGACGGCCGCAGCCGGATGCTCCGGACTTCCTCCACGCCATCCACCTGGCGGAGAGTCTCGAGCACCTGCTCATACAGTCCTTCGGGAACGCGATCCATCAGTGCATCAATGGTCCGCTTCCCGAGGCGATAACTCACAAAGAGCACCAGCAATGCGACCAGAATTGCGGCAACCGCATCCACCCACATGTAGCCGAGTGCTACAAACGCCAATCCGAGCAGGACGACGAGGGAGCTCCACACATCACTCGAGAAGTGGAGCGCATCGGCTTCGAGCGCCTGGCTGTTGAACTTCTTTGCAACACGCTTCAGGGCCCGGGACCTGCTGATATCGACACCGATCGCCACGACAATGACGACAAAGCCCCAGATGTTCGCCTCCACATGGCTTGTGCGGTAGAAGAGGCGTTGAACAGCTTCATAAATTATCCATCCGCACGTAATGATCAGCAGAAGGGTCTCAGCGAATGCGGAAAGATTCTCGACCTTGCCATGGCCATAGGTGTGTTCGCGGTCGGGCGGACGGTCCGCCACTCGCACCGCAAAATAGGTCATCAGGGCGGCAAGGAAATCCAGTCCCGAATGCGCCGCCTCGGACAGCAAGCCCAGGCTGTTCGTCTGAAGGCCGACAACGAGCTTCAGCAACGTAATGAAAATGGCGGCGAGCACCGAAGTGCGCGCAATACGCCGCTTCTCGTTTTTGGGATCTCTCTGCAGGGCGGTGCCGCTATATGATGCCATCGCGATGTTCGGATTTCGGGAAATCAGGGTTCCAGGCGAAAACGGACGCGCAATGCGTTTTCTTCGAATGACCAGGATATCAGTCGAAATCGGCCGATGTCTTCTGTCGTTGCCACATGTGCACCCGCACAGGGACAGGCATCGAAGTCACCAATGCGGATAATACGCACGATCTCCCCGACCTCATCCGGCAGCCGGGAGAGATTGAACTGCTGTTCGGCTTCCCGCCGGGCAAGGAACTCTTCCCGCACGGGGAGATCGCGGCCGATCTGTTCGTTCACCAGTGCTTCCACGCGGCGCGCCTCCTCCTCGGTGAGAAGACGTGTAAAACGGTAGTCGGCTTTGGACTTTTTCTTTTCCAGATGTGTTGTAAACGGACGTCCCATGCCGAACAGCTTCGCCAGTGCGCCGGTGAGCAGGTGTTCGGCCGAATGCATCCGCGGATCAGCTTCTTTCATTTCTATCCTTTCATCACCGCGAGCGGCACCAGCCGCGCCACCTTGCTCGCAATCCCCGCTCCTTGTACCACATCCACAACCTTATTGACGTTCTTGTACGCATCCGGCTTTTCTTCGGTCAGGCCGCTCCGGCTCTGCCCGCGAACAAGAATGCCCCTGCGTTTCATCTCCTCCAGCAGTGCCTCGGGGGAGGTGTCCCGCTTGGCTTGCGTCCGGCTCATAGCCCTGCCCGCACCGTGACACGAGGAGCCGAACGTCTCAGCCATCGCCCGTTCGGTGCCAACCAGGATGTACGATTCCGTGCCCATACTCCCCGGGATCAGCACCGGCTGGCCGACACCGCGCAAATCATCCGGAAGCACCGGATGTCCCTTCGGAAAAGCCCGCGTAGCCCCTTTGCGATGGACGAGCACGGTTGTGCGGCGGCCGTTGACACGGTGCTCTTCCTTCTTGGCAATATTATGACACACGTCGTACACAACCTGGATGTCATCTGTCCCCATGACCCTCCGGAATACCTGGCGCACTCCGTGCGTCATCATTTGCCGGTTGGCAAACGCGAAGTTGGCGGCAGCTCCCATTGCCCGCAGATAACTCTCCCCTTCGTGCGATGCGATGGGCACACACGCAAGTTGACGGTCCACGACATTGATCCCATATTTCTTCATGCTGCCGTCCATCAGGTCAAGGTAATCCGTGCACACTTGATGCCCCAACCCGCGTGAACCGGTATGGATCAGCACAACGATCTGCCCTTTGCGCACGCCGAAGACACGGGCAGTCGCATCATCATAGATCTCTTTCACTTCCTGAATTTCAAGAAAGTGGTTGCCGGACCCCAGCGTCCCCAGCTGCCGCTGACCGCGCTCCTTTGCCCGGCTGCTGACGCTTCCCGGGGCGGCGCCCGGGAGGCATCCGAACTCCTCGATCCGTGCCAGGTCGTTGTCCTCACCATATGAACGCCGTACCGCCCAGCGCGCACCGTCTGTCAGCACCTCATCCAGCTCCTTCTCATTCAAGCCCACAGGACCCTTGGAGCCGGTTCCACAGGGAATGTCGCGGAAGAGCTGGTTCAACAGCGTCGCCAGCTTTGCGCGGATATCCTCGGGGTCTGCGTTCACCGCCAGGAGCCGTACACCACAATTAATGTCGAAACCCACGCCCCCGGCCGAGACAATCCCGCTCTCCAGATCGGCGGCAGCGACACCACCGATACAGAAGCCGTATCCCTGATGCGCATCGGGCATGGCCAGCGACATGCCGACAAGACCCGGCAGCGTCGCCACATTGGCGATTTGTTCTGGTGTCTGGTCCGATGCGATCTGTCGCAACAACTCCGCGTCGGCATACACCATGCCGTCGATCCGCATCCCCTTCTTGGAGGATGCAGGAAGCCTGTAGCGATACTCATCGACACGCTCAAACACGCGCGCACTCCGGGAAGTCACACCAACCTACGTATTGTCGCGGGGATATTCAACGCCTCAAATATCCAGATACACCCGCGCGCCCCATCCCTCATCATCCTGCCACACGGCGAGCTGGTGATAGGTGACGGCTTTGATATCCATCCGCACATGGTGCTTCCCCGCGCGGAGCGGTTCCCCGGCGACGGTTGCCTCGAGGCGATCCGGAGTGCACAACGAAATCCGGAATTCTTTCGAAACAAATCCCTGGCCGTCATAAAGATAGAGAATCTCCGAGAGCCAGCGGACGAGCATCTGTTCTGCATCTGCTGCCTGCAGTGTTATGCTTCTCCGTTCGCTGGTCTCCACGGTGGAGGGATCAAGAATGAGAGAGACGAGTGCGCCGGCCGCACGAGTGAACGCTTCCGCACATGTTGATCCCCGGGCTTCGATGCCGATATCCGAAGGATGATCCAAGAAGCGCACGCCGGCCGGAGTCATTGGTGTCTCATGGTTTGGAGTCCGGGTCTGAAGCCTGGGATTTTTCTCTGGGTTTAAAGTCTGGGTTTTTCCCCAGACTTTAAGGCCTGAGTTTAAAGCCTGAGTTTTTCCCCAGACTTTAAAGCCTGAGTTTAAAGCCTGAGTTTTTCCCCAGACTTCATTCCCTGATTTTTTCTCTCAGTCGTCAGTTGTTGGGAGGCAGAAAAAAAGGGGGGCTGACGCCAATGGCATCAGCCCCTGAAAATATGACGGGCTGGCAGGATCCGGGGACTTACGTCGGGGCCGGACCATCTTCAGCGTCGGGGGGAGTACGCCTGAGCACAGCCCGCCAATACCATCACAGTCGGTACAACCGAAGGATAGAGAAATTGGGCTCATGATGCAAGTCCGATTGAAAAATTAATTCTGCGACTGTTCCCTCTGTTAAACACGGTGATTCTCATTCGCCCAACCGGCAATCACCTCGCGGTTGTCACTGCAGCAGATGTCTTTCCCTTCTGGGGTGAATAGTCTCTGAATGCAATGGTCGTAGCTTTTGACGATTTTGCCTCTCACTATTTTGAGCGTGCTGTTGAGGAATTGATTCTGCTCGGTAAATCCTTCGGCAAGGACCCCAACGGCCGATGGAAGCCACCGCTCGGGAAAAAGGCCGGCATACCGCCCTCCGTGGCGATATCCGTCTATCTCACGCTGAAGCTGCTTCAGTGCGGCACACTGTCCGTCCACTGTTGAGGGATCATACCGGTGGGCCCTCATCCACGATAGTACAACCTCCTTGCTGGGGACAATCAGAGCGACGGTGTACGGCGATTGATTGTTGTAGAGCATCACCTGGTCTATGTATTGTGACTGGCTGGCGATGGCCTCTTCAATTCCTTCCGGGCTGTACTTTTCTCCGTCGCTCGCAATCAACAGACTCTTGGTCCTGCCCAGCACGTACAGGAACCCGTCCCCGTCAAGATAACCCAGATCGCCCGTGTACAACCACCCGTTGCGAATAACTTCTTCTGTCGCCTTTTCGTTCCTCCAGTACCCCGCCATGACATTCCCGCCGCGGACGACAATCTCCCCCTGCCTGCCCGCGGGAAGCGCTGAGCCGTCCTCCGCACAGATCTTGATTTCCAGGGAAGCAACAACCTTTCCGGAAGAGCCCAATTTGTGTCCGGCCATTACATTGGCCGAAATGACCGGTGCGGCTTCAGACAACCCGTATCCTTGCAGCATGGGAATCCCGATGGCATAGAAGAACCGCTGGAGTTCGATGTCGAGCAGTGCTCCTCCCCCGACAATGAATTCCAGCCGCCCCCCGAAGTTCTGGCGGATTTTGGAAAAGAGGATTGCGTCAAACAGTGCAACGAGAGGCTTGAGGAACATCCGGAACCCCTTCCCCCGTCGCCAGCCGTCAGCGTTGAACAGATATCCCGTCTTCAGGCCTGCCTTGAACAACATCTGTGCGAGCTTTCCTTTCTTTAGAATTGCCCCCTCGATGCCTTTACGGAAATTCCTCGCGAGTGCCGGCACGCTCAGGAGAAATGTGGGGCGTGTCTCACGGATATTGAGGGGTATATTCTTCAGAGTTTCTATCGGTGTCTTGCCGACCTGCACGGACGCCATCGATGCGCCGTTTCGCATCAGCGTGTAGATCCCCGCAGTGTGGGCAAAACAGTGGTCCCAGGGAAGTATCAACAGCGAACAGTACCACTCGGGAACCGGCAGCAGACCCGAAGACTGTTCCACGTTGGTGATGTAATTCAGGTGCGTCAGCACCACGCCCTTGGGATCGGCGGTTGTTCCGGACGTGTAGGAGATTGTTGCGGGATCGTTTCCGAGTACGGAGGCAACGCGCTTCTCCAGTTGACCTTCGTGCGTGCTCAGGAACTCCCGTCCGGCACGGGTAACGTCGGCTGCTGAAACCTCGCCCGGTCCGTATTGATCCATCGGATCCAGCATGATCACTGTCTCCAACGCGGGAAGCGACTGCCGCAGCTGCCTGACCTTCGCCGCCTGGGTCCCGGAAACGATAGCCATCCGGCATTCCGCGTGAGCGAGGCGAAACTGCAGGTCAGCCCCCTCCTGAAGCTTCACCGACAGCGGTACATTGATCGCGGCGGCGTAGAACATACCCAGCTCCGCGATGACCCAATCATTTCTCCCCTCGGCGATCAGCGCTATGCGATCCCCCTTCCGGATGCCCAGACTGACCAGGCCTGCTCCAAATGCCCGGACGCTTTCCTTCGCCTGCGCGTAGGTCATCGCTTCGAAGCGATGCCCTCGTTTCTCCAGCAAGAAAGAATTATTGGCAAACCGTTCGACACTGGCCTCGAAGAGGGCGGGCAGCGTGGTTGGAGACATTGGGATCCGTGAGAGGCAAAGTTGGGCGGCGCGTAACTGTGATTTGCTGGTGCAAGATACGGCAGGGCAATGCGGAAAGTCAAATTACGGCCGGGATGCCATCACCACCAGGTCCTTCGATCGCGTGGCATCGTAGGGATCCATCGAAATCCCGCCGAACATCCGGATTTCATCGAAGCCCGCGGTCCGGAGCGCTTCCTCAAATTCGGTCTCCAGCAGCGGATACAGATCTGCACTTACCACATCCGGCGGGATGCGGCCGGTGATATCTTCCCGCGTGATCGTGAAACGGATGAGTTTTTGCCCGTACTCATAGCGGCGTGTGAAGCGATATCCGTCCGCCTCGGTCGTACCGATGATCTGGTCCCTGGAGACAAGTATTTTGCGGTAGTTCAGGATCTGCGCGAACATGATACCTCCCTGACGTAGCACCTGCCGGAAGCCTGTCAGCACCGAAACCAGAGCCCCGGGAGAAAGGAAATGCGCGAGCGTATTACCGAGCGTGAATACGCCATCGAACCGGGAAGCCAGACGAGCGGGGAGTTCTGCCAGGTCAGAAGCCACGGTTGTCACTTCCAGCCCCATGTCTTTTGCATGACGCGCGAGAATCTCAAGCATGCGCGGGCTGAGGTCCACCGCCGTGACCTTCACCCCGAGCTGGGCCAGCAACAACGAATGGAATCCTGTTCCTGCGCCTGCGTCCACGGCTGTGCGGATGCCGTGATTCTCCACCAGCAACTTGAAGAAGGGTCGTTCTTTTACGAATCGCCCCTCGAATCCCGTCATGGAATCGTACCCGCCGGCAAGACGGTCATAGAACCGATCGATATCTTCCGATTGCGGGTGATCAGTCATGCGGTCCATAGGCGGGTACCTCTCCGCGAAAATGTTGGTACAACGGCGAATGCAGCTCGTGAAACCTCCGTTGGTACTCTTCCCGTGATATACCGTTGTGCCAGAAGCCCGAGAGCATCGCCAGACCGGTAACCGCCACGAACACTCCCGCGACCAACGTGCCGTACACCCATGTGGGGATCGCTCTCGCATGCGGGCCGGCGCGAACATGAAGTGTATCCTTGACCGGACAGACCTCCACACACGCCATGCAGCTCATACATTCATCGCTCATCACGCGCGTGGTGTTGTGTACGTTGATGCCGGATGGGCACGCCCTGGTGCAGAGCTCACAGTCAACACATGTTGCTTTGTTGCGTGTGATTTTCAACGGGCTCAGAAAACTTGTGATCCCGAGCAGGGCGCCGTACGGGCAGAGATATCGACACCAGAAGTTCTTGACCACTACAGAGAGAAGCATGAGTATAAGAATCGTGAGTAGTGCGACCCCGGAGACCTCGGTGAAGAAGAGGTACATCTTCACGTCAGCCATCTTGTTGTACGGACTGTAGATGAAACCCTTCAGCGCTTCGGCGTCCATGCCGGCGATCGACCAGACGAAGAATGCCATCAGGAAGTACTTCAGGGAACGCAACGGATAGTCCAGCCATCGCGGAACAGTCAGATTCCGGCCGAAGATCTTCTTGCCGAGCATCCAGAGGGCTTCACTCAAGGTCCCCACCGGACAGAGCCAGCTGCAAAACGCCTTCTTCAGCAGGAAGCTGACGAGTACAATTGCAAGCAAGATGAACAAGCCGGAAGGATGAATGCTGTTGACAATGCCGGTCTGGAGCCAGTAACTCAGGCTGATGAGCGCGCTGATGGGGAGAAACCCCTCGACTCCCGGGGGACGTGCTACAAAGGGGGTCTGGCCACCTGATTCGCCCCACTCCACAAAAAAGTGGAATTCCACGCCCATCCAGATGCACAGCAGAACAAACGCGAGTTGCACGGCGGAGCGTTGATACTGCGAATCTTCCTTGAGCCGCCAGAGGGCACGCTTGAACAGGCGGGGTTCCGACCCGTACTGTATTCTCCGGCGACGCATCTCGGCCGGTATCTTCTTCACGCGCACAGTACAATCTCTCCTTCTCTTATCGTCGCGCTCCGGTAGCGCTACGGTATCCCGGTTTATGCATGCCGCGGGCCATCTCTTCGATACTTTCGGTGACGAGCATCGCATAGATGCCGTTCCGCAGAACCTCCCACTGCGCGTGTACTGCGCAGGGATGTTTGCCCGAGCATTCCGGAAAACCCATGACACACGTACGCGTGAAATCCGCCCCGTCGATTGCGTCCACTATGTGAAAGAGCGTGATCTCTGAGGCCGGCATGGCAAGAGCAAACCCGCCGTGCGGCCCCTTCACCGAAACCAGCAGTCCCTTTCGTGTGAGCTCCTGCATGATCTTTCCCAGAAAATGATAGGGAATCCCCAATTCTCTGGTCATGTCTTTGATCGACACCCGCACGCCACCCTTTTTCTGTGCCAGGTACAGCACAGCCTGAAGGGCATATTCGCATTGTCTGGAAAACAGGAGGCTCATTTTATATTCAGAGTATTTAGTCTGAATATACAGCACAGGAGACTCAAAGTCAACAAGAATTCGCAGGACCGCCCGGTTCGCAGGACCGCCCGGTTCCGGAGGCAAAAAGGCAAGGCCACGCATGCACTCCCCACCTTCGTGCACCGTGGCCCCGCATTGCAGGCCGTCGCGTTGCGCCGCTCGGCCGCCGCTCTTTACCCCAGGGTTTCTGTCATCGACGCCGCCGTTCCGCCGGCACGCCGAGCACCGCCCGGTTTGTGCTGTACCATGTGACCATCACAAGGGTTCTTCTGAACAAGAGGATGCGACTGACTGTTTTCCTGTTTCACTGACTGCTTTCCTGTCTCATGGTGGGAACAATATATACCATCACTATGTCCGGAGAGGATCATCAGGTGATCCTAATCCACGTTGGAATTCGTCGATTTTCAGAGTATCTTGCAGTATCCGTATCCCGTTCGCCACCCCGCGGTTTTCCCTTCACACTTCTTTGGAACCGCAATATGAATACCCGGAATTCGTGCCGGCTCCTGCTTGTGGCTGCGGCCACGCTCGTGATCTCCATCCAGGCTCTTGCACAGCCCGGACTTGTTTCCCGGCGCGCTGTTGCACCCGGCGTAGTCCACAAACAATTCCTCCTGGCGGGACCCAATACCCTGGACGTGCTCGAAGTCACGCTTGCCGACCCCTTCATTACACTGGAATCGTACCGCCCCGACGGTCTCGTGAGAACGACGGCACAGGCGTCTGCTATCGATCGTCTCGGACATCGTGTGATCGGCTCCGTCAATGCCGACTTCTTCTCCTTCGAGACAGGCTGGCCGGTCGGTAACCAGGTTGTGAACGGTGTTATAGCACTCGGCGTAAGTTCATCACGTTCACATCTTGCCATCGGTGCGGACAGACAGCCGTATATCGACCGTCTGGCATTCCGGGGCACCGTCTGGTCACGGGGTGGCACATCGTACACGATATCGCAGGTGAACAACGATCGTGCGGCATCAACCCTTGCATTCTTCACAACCTTCCGTGGCGCCACCACACGCACCGATGCCTCCGGTACTGAATGTGCCGTCGAGTTCCTTGATCCGCCGCGTGCCGGTGACACGCTCCGGGCACGCATCATCGCCCTCGGCACAGGCAACATGGTAATCCCACCTTCGGGTGGAATCCTCTCGGCAGGTTCCGGTGCGCCCGCCGAATTCATCTCCGCGAATTTGCAGATCGGTGACACGGTCCACATCTTCCTGGGATTCAACCGGCCGTTGCACTCGATTGTCCAGACACTCGGAGGGGCCGGCCGGTTTCTGGCAGGCGGACGGAACGTCACGGACAGCATGTCAACTCTCGAAGGTATCGGCACGAGTTTTACGGGTGCGCGGCATCCCCGGACCTTTGTGGGGTTCAACGCGGACACATCACTCCTCTACCTCTGCACGGTCGACGGCCGCCAGACATCAAGTATCGGCATGACCTTTGCCGAGATGGCGAGCTTCATGGTCTCCATCGGTGCATCCGAGGCATTCAATTTCGACGGCGGCGGGTCCACCACGATGGCCGTCCGCGGTGAGATCGTCAACTCACCTTCCGATCCCGCCGGTGAGCGCAGCGTCGCCAATTCACTCCACGTGATATGCACCGCGCCTCTCGGGACACTCCATGCCCTTTCCGTGCTTCCCGGACGTTCAGAGGTCTTCCAGGGAGGTACGCTGCAGTTCACAGCCACCGGCACCGATGAGTTCTATAACCCCATCGACATCCCGGCCGATGCCGTCTGGGAGGCGGATCCTGTCATTGGGACCATCACGTCTTCAGGCCTCTTTACCGCATCGAAAACCAACGACAGCGGCTGGGTGAAATTGCGTTGGCAGGGAGTAGCCGATTCCGTCCGCGTGGTCGTTCATCTGCTCAAGTTCATAACGGTCTACCCGTCCGCTCTCGTCATGGTGCCCGGTGAACGGGTGACCCTGCTCGTGCGGGCAGAAGACAGTGCCGGCCGGAAGGTGACTCTTGACAATCACCAGGTGACGTTCGCGTCGCCAGCGGCGGCGATCAATGCGGATGCGCTGGGTCTCGTGACCGCGCGCGATTTTGGATCGGGTGCGCTTGGGGTGTCACTGGATACCATGCGCGCAGACGTGCCATTCAACTTCAGCGGCAACGACACTGCGATCGTGGCGGACCCCATGCGATCGCTGTTCAACTGGGACACGACTCTTGTCAACCTCTCCGCAACCGGCGTGCAGGTTGAACTCACGTCCGACCCTGTAGTGACGGCCCCTCCGGCACTCCGCATCGCCTATGCGATTCCCGACGTGCATGGGGAACTTCATTTGAAATGCAACATCCCCCTCTCCGGCCGCATCGACAGCCTGTTCATCCGGGCCAACGGCAGCGGGAACGGCGATACGATACGATTCGTTGTCAGAGACAAAGACGGCGACCTCTTCCTCCTCACGACCGGGGGTGCGGTGACATGGTCCAACGAATGGCGTACGCCGGGTGTCACAACATCAAAGGCTGTTCCTTTCGGTGCACCGGCGATGGACTATCCCCTGAGCATCACGCAAATTCGCATCGGCTTCGGACGGGCGTCCCTCGCCGGGGGTATGATCACGGGCACGCTGGTGCTTGATGATCTCGGTGCGCACTATCCCCTGCGGACCGTGGCACCTCAGGTGCTGTTTGACTTCGAAAGCGGCATCTCCGGCTGGTACACACCCCTTCAGGCAAATGCAGCCCAGGAAGTCGGCATTGATCGTAACGCGTCGACACTCGTTGCTTCCGCCGAACAGGCGTATCAGGGGAGCTACTCGGGGAAGTGGACTTTCGTCGATGATGCCGCCAGCACGGCGGATTGGGATGTGCGGATCACACGAAATACCACCGGCGACCTCGGGAACATGCTCCGCGGCAGTTATATCGGCGCATGGGTCTATGCCAGCGGTGAGACCTCCACGGAACTCCAGACGGTCGTGCGCGGCGGAAACGGCCAGATCTGTGCGGGCCCGCGCTTCCCTGTCCACCACCATGGATGGAAACTGATCGGCACGAAGCTGGACGAGGGGCTCTTCTCTCCCTACCTCACATCTGGAGTGATCACCGACGCAGGCAACAAGTTCAACGGATTCCGCTTGTGCGGACCGAACAGCGTTCTGTCGGGACAGACCCGTGTCTATTATATCGACAAACTTGTCACCAGCGCACTGACGGTCCCCACCGGATTCACGGGGTTCTCTGTGGAGTGGTCGGACCCGTTGGCACGGTTGCACTGGACGGTGAATTCGGAAATCAGCATCGACCGGTACGCCATTGAACGCGGTGCAGGCGGAGTGTTTGTTGAGATCGGCTCGATGCAGGGAGGAGGCAACGTGGACACGACGGTGGAATATGAATACGTGGACACTCCCCCGGCGAACGCAAGCGTGGAGTACAGAATCCGACAAATTACCAACGACGGCGGCCAGGAGCTGTCCCGGTCAATCATCGTGAACACCGGAACCAGCTCGGTTGGCCCGGAGGGTGCAGTGCCAGTGCAATTTGAGCTGCTTCAGAATTTTCCAAACCCCTTCAACCCGTCGACAACAATACCCTACGCCCTGCCGCGAGAAAGCCGGGTAACGCTGACGCTCTTCAATACCCTGGGCCAACGCGTCGGTGAGATTGTGAACGGGATTCAGTCCGCCGGGTACCATAACACCGTGTGGCAACCGGCACTTGCTTCAGGTGTGTACTTCTATCGTCTGGAGGCGGCGGCGGTCGCGCAACCCGGCGACCGGTTTTCGCAGACCCGATCGCTCGTGCTGATCCGGTAGAAACAGAGGGGTGCGGTGACGCACCCACCTGGATACGCTTCCCGGCTACGCACTCACCCGGATACGCCTTCTGATTGCATTCAACGGCAGGGCCGTGCGGAAGCGCACCCTGCGCACATCCCCCGCATCGCAATCAAAGTAGTTGTCTTCAAAATCCACATCTGCGCCGCGGACCTCCAGCACGACAGCCTTCGCGAACCGGCGGGCGGTTACAACCGCACTGTAGGTGCCGTCAGGCTCGGTGACCACGCGGACCCGCAGCCCGGGGTCCGGCAACTTCATGTGTTTGGGTTCAGCAAAGAAAAGCCGGTTTTCTGCAACGAACGCCCCGTCGATCTCCAGGCGCCCGTACAGGTAGTGCGTCTGTGCCTCCAATCGTGTCAACCCGGAAATCGCAAGCACGGAAACCAGGCGGGAGGCATTTGCCGGAACCTGCACATGTTCCTGGATGAGGGGATGGATGGATCCATGGAGATCCCGGAGTTGCACAATGAGTGTTCCGCCGACAGGCTCCGCTGTATCGTTCGTGAGCCAGGCCTCCACCCCGCCGCCGTTGTTTCTATATGACAGCAGCACCGGGGCGAAGAAGCGACGTGCCGCAAAGTATGCGGGTTTGGGGCGCAACCCGCTATCAATAACGGACCAGCTGGAGACGGGCCAGCAGTCGTTGAGCTGCCAGAAAAGCGCCCCTGCGGTATGGAACTTGCGTCTGCGCCAGTGCTCGACCGCACACTTCAACGCATCCGCCTGAACAAGCTGGCATCGCCGGATCCATTCCGCGAACGTTGCGGGCACGGGATAGTGGGCGGTGACAAAACGCATCAAGCGTTCCTGACCTTCCACCTGCTTGTTGTGGTGCTCTACCGCCGGATGCGACGGGGTGCATTCCGAGGGATGCAACGCCTCATGCCACGTGCGGAGCGTGGCCGGAGCCTGGAAGCCAAATTCGGTGACAAAGCGCGCCTGGTCGTGGCGGTATTCCGGATAGTCCTTCCAGCCGGCCCAGACTTCCCACTGGTGATGATTCCCGCTCCGTTGATCGTTCGGAAAGCCCTTGCCGAACGGGGAACTGCGCCAGTATGGACGCGTCCCATCCTCCCTGTGCACGACATCCGCAAGCAACGTCCGGAATATCGACGCGCCGTGCATGTCGTCGGCTGTCTTTGTGGGATTCGCCGAGCAGAACTGCCACTCACACTCGTTGTTGCCGCACCAGAGGACGATGCAGGGATGATTTCGCAGGCGACGCACCGCCTTTGTCGCCTCGTCCCGGACGCTCCGGAGAAACCAGCCCTGGTGGGGATACTCGCCGCAGGCAAACATGAAATCCTGCCAGACCATCAAACCCAGACGATCACATGTTGCATAGAACCTTTCATCTTCGTACACACCGCCCCCCCACACCCTGAGCATATTCATGTGAGCGTCCCGGGCCATCGTCAGAAGGCGCTCGTAAGTTTCTTCAGGGACACGCGGGAGGAAATTGTCGGAGGGGATCCAATCCGCACCCTTGCAGAAGATCTTCCTTCCGTTGATCTCCACGATGAACGACTCTCCCTCCTGGTCGCGCCTTTGAACCAGCCTGACGTTCCGGATGCCAAACTGCACTTCCCGTTCATCCAGAACCTCTCCAGCGGGATTCAAGAGCGTAAACACCGCACTATAGAGCGGCTGCTCACCCTGTCCGTTAGGCCACCAGAGATGCGGGGATGGAACGAGGACGTGCAGGGTTGTGGAGGAACCACGGACAGTGACTTCCCGTTCCACCTGCCAGCCATGACCGCCGACGAAGAGCCGGAGGAGAATATGGTGAGCGGTCGGCACGCACGAGCGATGTTGTGATTTCCAGCATCGCATCCCGGGCGGCGATGCTCTCCGTCCGGACCACGGGATTGTCAAGGCGGGCACCGCTCCATGCTTCGAGGCGGATGCCGCGCCAGATACCGGATGTGGTCAGCTTCGGCCCCCAATCCCAGCCAAACGAGTATTGTGCTTTGCGTGCATAGACTCTGTGGGACTCAAGGGCCACATGTAACGCTCCGTGGCGCTGCTCCAGCGCGCGGGAACGGTCCACGGGCGAATCGAAGATGATCTCCAGCGTGTTCTTCCCCGGCTTCAGTACATGCTTGATGGGCAACCGGTGTTCGACGAACATGTTCTCTGTTTTGCCGATAGTCTTGCCGTTGCAGCGGATCTCTGCATACGTGTCCAGACCCTCTGCAACCAGCTCCACGCTCCGTTCTTTCAGCAGCTGGCCGGGGACGGAGAACGTGCGCCGATAGACCCATTGCTGATTCTCAACCCACTGTACATCGGATTCCGCCATGCCCGTCGAGGGATCCGGGATGAGTCCGGCCGCAAGAAGATCCGTATGCACGGTGCCGGGGACGGATGCGGGCATCCATCGCAGGACCCGGCGGTGCGCGGCCGGGAGCCTCCGGTCTGCATCAAGTGCCCGAAGCGTCCAGACTCCGTTCAGATCCACCGTGTTCTTCATCGGTCACCTACGGAAATTATGGAATTGGTCATGTGCGATTCACCCTTCTCCGTTTCTCACCGCAATCATCTGGGCCACAATGCTCACAGCAATCTCTTCGGGTGTATGCGAACCGATTGGGAATCCCACCGGGGCGTGCACCGCGGCCAACCGGGCATCGGAGACCCCCTCGTGCCGCAATTCCTCAAAGAGACCGTGGATCTTCTTCGCGCTGCCAAGCAGGCCGATGTACTTGAAAGGCTGATCGAGCAACTGCCGAATGACGGTACCGTCATGCTGGTGACCATGGGTCATAATGACGGCATATGCCTGTGCGGGGAATGTAAGATGGGAAAGGATCTCTTCGTACGGACCGCAGACCGTCCGGCCCGCACGGGGATGTTTCTCGGATGAGGCCCACTCCGGCCGGTTGTCGTACACGGTGACATTGAACTCAACCCACGATGCAAGCCAGGAGAGTGCAACACCGCAATGGCCACCGCCGAATATGATGAGCGGGACTCCACCGTGCAGCGGCTCGACCAGAATTTCCTCCACGCCACCACACACCATGGCCGTCGCGAATTCCGCCCCGGTCCTGCTCCCCAGGTCAAACCCCCACTTCACCTCCGACACCGGACGTTCGGCCATCACCTTGTCAATCACGAGCTTTTCCAGCTCTCCCCCGCCGATTGTCCCGCGGATCGAGCCTTCGGCAAGGACAATCATCTTCATCCCCAGCCGCGCGGGAGTGGAGCCCGTCGTTGTGACGACGGTGGTCAGCCAGGAGGGTTGATGTCCCCGTGCCGCGTCGGCCATCATGTCATAGAAGTCCCGCATCATTCTTCACATCTCCGTTTGTGGTAGTGCGGAGAAATCCCCCGGCGTGTTGATGTTCCGCAACACACCCGGATCGTCGACCGCAAGACGTGTCACCGGTACTCCCGATGCCGCAATAATCGCGCGCAATGTGTCGCCATCTCCGGATGCGCGCACGCGGGCAAAAAGGGCCCGCGGAATAAGCACCGGGTGCCCTGCGCGACCCTGGAATGATGGTTTGATGACCGCATCGCCTTCGCAACGACCCGCTGCGACGAGTCTCCTGACGGTTTCCGCCTGCACACACGGATGATCCACCGGCAGTATCACCACGCTTTTACACGAGGAAACCAGGTCCATGCCCAACCTCACGGACGAGAGCATATCTCCGGCATCGGACGGATTACTCACAAATGGCGTCCCGGGAACCTCGGCGACCGCCCATGCTCGCTCTTCCGGCGATACCACACCTGCCACTACATCGGCACCTGCTGCACGGAGCATACGAACACACCGGTACAGAAAAGTCTCTCCGCCGGTCGAAAGCCGCAACTTCGCCGTGCCGATTCTCCTCCCCTTCCCTGCCGCCAGTACGAGGGCGCCGATGACGCCGGCCGTCATGCCTGCAGACCGACTTCGGTGTTGAACCTGGCGATCAATTGGTCGAACTCCTTGACTTCTTCCTCAAACCGCTCGGTCCAGTAGGCCGGATCCCATTGCGCATTGAGTTCTTCCGTTGTCTTGCCTTGCTGCTCGACCCAGGTATAATACTTCAGATTGTGAATCGCTTTGCGATCGATATACGTGAGTTCCTTGAAGAAGTCTGTCCGTTGGTGCAGCAACGGACCTTCCAGGTCGCGGTGTCCCTGAACCGTCGAATATGCGCCGCGCTCCCCGCGCAGTTCTTCGAGCCGTGAGTGATACATCTCCGCGGAATCAGTGAAGACGGTGAAGATAACGTCCTTCTCCGAGAGATCGTAGTACCGCGCTGTCTTGATAGCAGCCAGAAGATTGCAGATCGAGGAGATGCCAAGCAATGGCAACGCATCGAGAGTGGTTTCAGGGGCACCCGACGCACGCAAGACGGTTCTCCCGGGTTCTTCGTTGAAGAGGCGCAGAATGCGCATGCAGTCTTCGTCGTCAACCGCCGCCACGCAATCCGTGGAACGGACATTGTGCACCCAGGGCACATGCTTGTCACCTATCCCTTCGATGCGGTGCCCACCAAAGCCGTTCATCAGGAGGGTCGGGCATTGCAGCGCTTCGGTGGCGACGACTTTCACACCGGGATAGACTTTCTTGAGATAGTCGCCCGTGGCAATTGTGCCTGCGGATCCGGTCGCAGAGATGTATGCTGCGGGGCGCGCGCCCGGACAGACAGTCCGGTGGACTTCTTCCACCGCCGGTCCGGTGACGTTGTAGTGGAAGATCGGATTGCCGAATTCGTCGAACTGATTGAAAATCACATTCACAGGATCTTCACGGAGTTCCCAGCACTTGTCGTAGATTTCTTTCACGTTTGATTCGCATCCGGGAGTGGCAATCACCTGCGCCCCGATTTGCTGCAGCCAGGTGAAACGTTCGCGGGACATTTCTTCCGGAAGGATCGCCACTGCAGTGCAGCCGAGCAACGCACAGTCGAATGCCCCGCCGCGGCAATAGTTGCCTGTGGAAGGCCACACTGCGCGATCCCGCTCCGGATCGAACTCCCCGCTGACCAGCCGCGGCACCAGACAGCCGAATGCAGCCCCCACTTTGTGTGCTCCGGTCGGAAAGAACTTGCCGGTCAGACCTATCACACGCGCGCGCACGCCCGTAATCTCCCCGGGTATTTCGATCCAGTTGACTCCGCCGAATCCGCCCGTCTTTACATCGTTTTTCCACGTAATGCGAAACAGGTTCAGCGGATTCACATCCCAGAGCCCGACTCCGGCAAGCCGCCGCGTGATCGCGGGGGGAATGGTCTCCGGATCGCGCAGCTGGCTGAATGTCGGGATGACAATCTGCCTGTCGCGGCACCGCCGCGCGGTTTTCCTGATGACATCCGGATGCATGGTCTTGATGATGGTTGACATGGGTATCCTGGTTCTCTACGTCGTGTATGGAGGATTCACATCCCCTTCTCCAGAGTCCGCGCGGTGCCGCGACGGACGAGTGACTCCATCGCTTGCACCGGGTCACTCATGCGCGTCAGAAAAATGAGTGCCGCAATGACGAATGGTTTGAAACTCGCCTGCCGGTAGGTGGCGATGCGGTAGCGCTCGAAAACTCTTGCGGCCACCTCACCCTCTGTGCAGCCAACCCCGGAGATGTCGGCGGGCAGACAATGCATGTACAGCGCCTTCCCCTCCCTTGTCGACGCCATTTTCTTTTCATCGCATTCCCATGACCGATGGCGGGCGTTTTCCGCAAGGCACCGGCCCTCCAGTGCTGCAAGTCCCGTGCGGTCTCCTTTCTGCAGCAAGCCTGTGCGCTCCTGCATCACGTGGAATGAGGCCCAGGATTTCGGATACACTACATCCGCGCCGGCAAAGGCTTCTTCCATGGAGTGGCTGACCGTCAACGATCCCCCACTCGCCTTTGCCTGCCTGCGGGCGCGCTCCACGACGTCGGGAATCAACTCGTATCCTTCGGGATACGCGAGCGACACATCCATGCCGAACCGCGTCAGGAGGCCGATGATCCCCTGCGGCACCGAGAGCGGCTTGCCGTAACTCGGCGAGTACGCCCAGGTCATCGCGATCTTTTTGCCGCGCAGCGACTCCAGCGATCCAAAGCAGGTCTTCAACTGCATCAGATCCGCCAGCGTCTGCGTCGGATGGTCAATATCGCACTGCAGGTTGATGATACTCGGCCGTTGATGCAGCACGCCCTGCGCATACCCTTCTTCCACAGCAGCACCGACCTCGCGCATATACCTGTTTCCCTCTCCGAGATACATGTCATCCCGGATGCCGATGACTTCAGCCAGAAACGAAATCATATTTGCGGTCTCACGCACAGTTTCCCCATGTGCGATCTGCGACTTCACTTCGTCGAGTTCTGCAAGACCCAGCCCGAGAGCATTTGCCGCCGAAGCGAAGCTGAACCGCGTCCGCGTGGAGTTGTCCCGGAATATGGAAATTGCGAGACCGGTATCGAACACCCGGCAGGATTTTCCCTGCCGGTGGAGTTCTTTCAAGCAGTCGGCAACGGTGATGACCGCCCGCAACTCGTCGTCCGTGTGATCCCACGTGAGCAGGAAATCCTTGTGAAAAAGGGCGGGGTGAACGGATGCAAGTTCGGCGATGTAGTCAGGCATGAGTTGTTCCTGATGATGAGGCATGGGTCTGCATTCAGGGTTGAGGGTGAAGGGTCCGGGGAGCGGCCTCATAGAAAACGGCAGCGGCTTCGATCGCATCCACGATTTGCTGGTAGCCGGTACACCGGCAGAGGTTGGAGTAGATTGCCCGGCGGATCTCCCCCCGCGAAGGACGCGGATTGTGCAGGAGGAATGCGTGGGCGGTCAATACCATTCCCGGCGTGCAGAAGCCGCACTGGATCGCCCCGGCGTCGATAAATGCCTGCTGCAGCGGATGGAGTCCGCCGTCGATGCCCTTCAGCCCTTCAATGGTCAGCACCCGATGTCCGGCGATATCCTGTACCTGTTTGGTGCAGATACGCATGGGCTGCTCATCAACCAGCAGCGTGCATGCGCCGCAGGCACCGATGTCGCAGGCATTCTTGACTCCCGTCAAATCAAGATCCTCGCGGAGGAATTCAATAAGACGCTTTGTGCGCTGATGCTCGCTGACGGGATACTCGGTGCCGTTGACGGTGATGGTCATGCTATCCTCCGACACTCGTGGATGCCGGTGCATGCGCGGATGACCCAGCGGGACGGATGGGCAGGCGGTGATAACGGACGCCGGTGGCGTTAAAAATCGCATTTGCCACCGCGGGCGCCATGAGCTCGTTTGTCGGTTCGCCGATGCTCTTTGCCCCCGAAGGGGAATTGGGATCGGGGTTCTCCACGATGATGGCGCGCATTTCGGGCATGTCCAGCGAGCGGGGAATGCGGTAGGTATTGAGATTGGTATTGACAATCTTTCCGCCATCCAGGATGAGTTCTTCGTGCAGGGCATAGCCGATGCCCATTGCCATGCCGCCGAAGAACTGCCCTTCAATCATCTCGCGATTTACCGCCCGACCGACATCATGGGCCGCAATGGCATTCAACAACCTCACCTTCCCGGATGTGCGATTGACCGTCAGCTCCACCGCCTGGCATCCGTACACCCATGTGAAATACGCTTTCCCCTGACCGTGCTCTTCATCCCATGAAACAGCAGGTGCCTGGAAGACGCCGAACGCGTGCGGAAATTGCTGCCTGCGGAACATTTCGGTCACGGTTTCATCAAAGGTCACCGACCGCCCGTTTCCTTCGACCGTCAAGCGCTCCTCGCGGAACTCGATGTGTTCGGGACTGCATTGCAGCATCAACGCTGCCACGCCCGCCATTCTCCGGTGGAGGTCCCGGGCCGCAAGGGTCACAGCGCCACCTCCCATGATCGTCCCGCGTGAGGCAACAGTCGTCCCGCTGTCCGGGATAACCGAGGTGGAGGAACGTCGGTAGTGAATGCGCTCCCTGCGGATGCCGAGCTCCTTCGCGGCCAGCAGCACCATGGCGCTCTCCGCACCCTGCCCGTTTTCATGGACCCCGGTTTCCACGAGAACGGACCCGTCGGCCTGCACATTGATCATCGCGGCACAGAAATCCACTCCTTCCGCACCCAGGCTCACACCGCGGTAGCTCATGGCAAGTCCGACGCCGTACTGCTCTTCCTCATCTGCCTTGCCGTATGTGCAGCGTGCCAGCTTGGCTTCATAGTCGAATTCCTTTACGACGGTGTCAAGCACCTGCCTCATCGCCACCGTGTGATCATCCAGCTCCTGTCCCGTGATGGTCACGCTTCCCTGTTTCACCATGTTTTTCCGGCGGACATCAAGCGCGGGCATGTGCAGCCGGTCGGCAGCGATTTCAATCAAGGAATCCACCGCGAAATTTATCTGGGGAGATCCAAATCCCCGCATTGCGCCGGTGACGACGTTGTTGGTGTACACAGCGGTCGTGTCGCACTGTACATTGGGAACAACGTAGGGACCACAGCATTGGACCGTGGATCTCCAGGTCACCCACGGTGTCACCGAGCAGTATGCACCGGCATCTGCAACGATCCGGCAGCGCACCGCATTGATCATGCCGTCACGCGTCAGGCCCATGGTGTACGATATCCGGTAGGGATGCCGCTTATAGCTCTCCCGGATTGACCAATCACGCCGGTACATCAGCTTGACCGGAACACCGGTGATACTTGCCGCAAGCGCCGCACGGGCGCAGACGATGGCCGCAGTATCATCCTTCCCTCCGAACCCTCCACCCATGGGGGTGCCGATCACCTCCACGCGCGCAAGCGGCATCCCCAGCAGTGCCGACACAACACGGCGCGTGCTGAAGGGGTGTTGCATGCTTCCATACACCTCCATTACACCGTCATCGCGCTGCCGGCACACCGCCACTTCGGGTTCCATATATGCGTGTTCGACACACTGGGTCTCAAAATGCTCCTCGAGCACGAGATCGGAACAGCGGAGCCCCTCGTCGACATCGCCCCGGCGGACCCGGTGGGTATTCACGACGTTTGTCCCGTGTGCCTCGTGGACCAGCGGAGAACCATCACGCAGAGCGTCCTCAGGATCGAGAACAGCCGGCAACGGTTCGGCCTCAACGCGCACCAGGCCGGCCGCCTTGATCGCCTCGTCACGGGTTCGTGCAACGACGAGCGCCACAACATCTCCATGATAGCGGATCTTGTCGTCGGCGAACACCCGGAAGTCGTGGACAATCTGGCCGACCCTGTTGGACCCGGGGACATCCCGCGCGGTCAGAACGCGGACAACGCCCGCGGCACGCTCGGCTGCATCCGTATGCACTGCGATCAGCCGGGCATGGACAAAGTCTGTATACACCGGCGCTGCATGCAGCATATTGACGAACTTCAGGTCGTCAGTGTACTTCGTCCGTCCTGTGACCTTGGCAATGGCATCATTCCGCCATGCACGCCGGTCTACGTCGGCCATAAGGTCCTCCCTCTCCGCTCGCCGGGATTGCGAAGCGTTCCCTGCCCCGCAACCTCCTGACCGCGAAGAAACACATGTTCGAAACGCAACCGGGAAGACATACCGGGGAACGTTTCATGCACGTCAGCCAGTGATGACCGCACGGGTTGTGCGGTCGCCGAGATTCTGCAGATGGCAAGGTCCGCATCTGCACCGGGTTGAATGACACCCTTGCGTGGATACACCCCCAGAAGTCGCGCAGGATTCGCCGAGACCCGGCGTGCCACTTCCAGCATCGGATCATGGCCGCTTTCCGCAAAAAGGGCGAACACCAAGTGAGGCAACGCTCCGATTCCGGCGAGGCCCTGGGGAACTTCACGCATCGACGCCGGGTGCCCGTCCTTGTCGCTCCGCACAAATGCGCAATGATCCGTCGCAAAGAGATCGATTGCCCCCTGTATTGCCAACGCTGCCATGTCTGCCCGCATCTGCGGACTCCTGAGCGGCGGTGAGCAAATCCACCTGTGCCCATCCTGGCGTTCCAGCCATGTCTCGTCAAGGAACACATAGTGAGGAGCGGTCTCGCAGCTCACGCGCACGGACGCCCGCGCGTCCTGGATCAACGCAACGCCTTCCGGAGTCGAGACATGCACGATGTGGACCGCCGCCTGCTGGCGTCCAGCGCGCTGCAGCACTTCCTGGATCGCAAGACATTCCGCCTGTGGCGGCCGCGATCGCGCATGGGCGATCGGATGCCGCCACTCCTCAACCGGGAGCCGGATGGCCGCAAGCGCTGCATCGTCTTCGCAGTGAATGAGAAATTGCACTCCCCGGCCCCCCAGTCTCGCGAAAATCCGCTCGAGCTGATCATAGTCGGAAAAAATGCCTGCGCCTTTGTATGTCGTGTAGAATTTGAACAGACGGAACCCCTGTTCGATCAGCCGATCGATGGCATTCCACCCCTCACGGTCGAACCGTGTGGGCGTGAGGTGCCACCAATAATCCGCATAACTCTCACCACGTGCCTTCTGTTGGGCTATGGCGACCGCCGACTCCAGCCGCACTCCGGCCGACTCAGTTACAAACGTCGCAATGGTGGTGATGCCGTTTTCCACCGCCACGCGTGTCCCCGAACGGTAATCATCGGCCAGCGCGCGGCCTCCGATGACATCCGCAATGTGCGTGTGCACGTCAATCAAACCGGGCAATACGTATGCACCCTCCGCCTCAACGATGTGATCCGCATCGGCGGCGAGCGCGTCGGCGACGTCGGCGATGCGAGCATCGCGCAGGAGGAGATCCGCACGCTGGATGCGGTCTTCGAAACAGACCAGGCCGTTGCGAATCAGTGTGCTCATGAATGCAGATCCCGGAGAAATTTTCGAGCGGACTCGAGATCAGGCGGCACAGGAGCCGGTACGACGACGCCCCGCATTGCGGCGTCCACATCTTTCAGACCGTGTCCCGTGACGAGTAACACAATGGATGCATCCGGATCCACATGCTTGTCGGCAAGCTCCTTGCGCAGGCCCGCAACAGGTGCTGCAGCCGCCGGTTCGGCAAACACTCCTGTCGTTGATGCCAGGAGGCGCTGGGCGGTGAGTATTTCTTCATCGGTCACGGTCACCGTTCCGCCGCCGGATTCAAGAATGGCCTTGCGTGCAAGGTACGCGTTGCTCGGCGTGCGAACGGCTATGGAATCGGCAATGGTGGATGGTGATGGCGCATCGCTGTACGACCCGGTCTGCACAAACCTGTGGATAGCATCGGAGTGTTCCGCCTGGACCCCGAGCAGGCGCGGCAGCCGCTCGATGATGCCGGCCGCACGGAGATCAAGAAACGCCTTGTGGATGCCGGCGATGATGACCCCGTCACCGACGGGCACCACGATCAGATCCGGCACGGCGTTGCGGTTCTGTCTGAAGATCTCGAGCCCCGCGGTCTTCTTCCCCTCGATGGTCAGCGGGTGATACGCCGTATTGCGATTGAGGCCGCCTTCCTCTGCCGAATACTCGAGTGAGAGTGCGAATGCGTCATCGTAGGACCCTTCCACCGGGACTACGGTCGCCCCGTACAGGATCATTTGTACCAGTTTCGGCCGGGGTGCGGACGCAGGTACGAAAATGACGGCCCGGAGTCCTGCAGATGCACAGACCGCTGCAAGCGCGCTGGCGGCATTTCCCGTGGATGCAGTGACGATCTTCTTTTCACCGAGACGGCATGCCTCGGCCGCCACGAGAAATGATGCCCGGTCTTTCAACGATCCGCTCGGATTTACTGCATCGTTCTTGACATGCAGGTGAGCACACCGCAACGCTTCCGCAAGCCGCGGTACGGCAAGGAACGGCGTCTGGCCGACCGCCAGAGGGGGGAAATACTGGCGCTCAACCGGCAGGAACAGATCATCATCGGGCACCCGACTGTTTGCCGCCTCACAGAGCTCAACGGCATCAAAAACTACTTCGAGCACGCCCTGCAGTGGTATTCCTCTCCTGGACGCACGACCGCATGCGGGACAGAGGTAACGCACCTCATCACGCGCAAACGTCATGCCGCACAATGTGCAACGGTAGCGGAAGGGAATCAACGCAGTTCTCCTGACAATGTACCCACCAGGCCGGCGTAGAATGCCGCGGCCCGGGTCAGGTCGTCAACAGGTGTTGCTTCGTTCGGCGCATGCGCGTACACTTCATTGCCCGGCCCCAACCCCAGACAGGGGATCCCGCAGATGCCGGCGATTGCCACACCGTTCGTGCTAAACGTCCACTTATCCACCACGGCCTCCCGCCCGAAGAGCTTCCTGTACGCCTGCGTGGCGGCCTCCAGGTGCGGTGAATTTCCGGGCATTGTCCATGTGGGATAGTATTTCTCCATCGGGTATACTTTCCCCGTGTACGCCGCCTCATGGTATGTCAGGAGCGAGACAACGGCATCCGCGACGCCGGCGGTGGCGGCGGCCGCCTGCACTTCCGCCACTGCGCTCTCTCTGGTTTCCCCTGCAGTCAACCGCCTGTCGAGATGAAGGCGTGCACCATCGGCGACGGCACACAACGAAGGCGACGAGGATACCACCTCGGTGACGGTCACTGTTCCCTTTCCCAGAAACGGGTCGGTGCGGAGCCTCTCATTGAGCCGCTCGATTTCCAGGGCAATCCGCGAAGCCTTGTAGATCGCATTGACGCCCCGCTCGGGCGCCGATCCATGGCAGCTGACACCATCGACGGACACATGCATCTCCATCCGTCCGCGATGTCCCCGGTAAATATTCATGTTTGTCGGCTCGGTAATCACCACGAGCTCGGGCCGGATGTTCTCCTCCCGGATCAAGTGAAGCCAGCACAGACCATCGCAGTCCTCCTCCATCACGGTGCCGGTACAGAGCACCGTCAGCTCCTTGCCGAGACCGAGTTCTTTGATCAACCGGGCGGCGGTGAGCATGCTGGCCATCCCCCCCTTCTGATCAACCGTACCCCGTCCCCACACTTTACCGCCCTCAACCTTTGGTGCGAAAGGATCGGTATGCCATTGATGCACATCGCCCGGATATACGGTGTCGACGTGCGCATCGAAGGCGATCACGCGCGGACCGTTGCCGATCCTGCCGATAATGCTGCCCAGGCCGTCGACGTCAATACTGTCGAAGCCGATCGACACCATCATCTGTCTGATGACCTGGATGACGTCCTTCTCCTTTGACGAGAAGGAAGGTGTACGGACGAGGTCGCACAGCATGCGGACGGTCTCGTGTTCGTGGGCGCGTGCATGGTCAAGAATTGACAGGTAGGTCATGGGAGCGTATGAACGTGTATGAAAGTGTAATAAGGTGTATTAAGGGTTACTAAAGTGTATGAAAGTGTATTCAGGCGTATGAAGTTGAACTGGTCGAGATCGCTCAGGTTAACTGTGTGAACCGGTCCCAGACGCGACGGGCGGATTCCCGTGCGTGGGCCATAACTTCCTCTTCATCGATATCCATCATGAGTGCACCGTCTTTCATCAGTATTTCTCCACCGACAATGGTCGTCACGACTCGTCCTCCCATCATGCCGAAGACGAGGTGACCCGGCAACGATTCATCCGTCAAAGGCGTTGGCGGAGCATACTCAACAATTGCGATGTCTGCCAGAGCCCCTTCCCGGAGTGTGCCGAGATCCATACCCCAGAGGCGGCTGACAATAGCGGGATTCCCCGACCAGAGAGCTGAAGTCAGTTCCGGAAATCCCACGGAAGGGTTGCCCTGTTTGTGCCGCTGCGACCATATCCCGGCACGGAGTTCTTCGCGCATGTCGGCCGTCATCGCGTCAGTGCCGAGGCCGACCGTAATGCCCTGCTTCTGGCATGCTCCGACATCGGCGATGCCGACGGCATTGTTGAGATTGGACTGTGGATTGTGCACCACCATCGTACCGGTGGAAGCAAGCAGGTCGCGTTCGGCATCGGACAGATGCACGCAGTGTGCGGCCACGCTCCCGGTGCCGAGCAGCCCGAACCGGTGAAGGCGTTCCACCACCCGGACACCGTGACGCTCACGCGTGATGCGCTGGTCGGCTTCTGACTCCGCGACGTGCATGTGCACACCGCTCTGCGTCTCCTTCGCGGTGGCACCCGCAGCCTCGAGGGTCGATCCGGAAAGCGTGAAGGAAGCATGCAGGCCGAATAACCCGCGAACGCGATCGTGCGGCGTCTCCCGGCAGCGGCGCAGAAAGTCGCGGTTCTCCTCGATCCCTTGCCGCGCGGCTTCAATGCCGTCGCGGTCGGATACTTCGTAGCAGAGGCATGCACGCAGTCCCGTCGACAGAACCGCACGGCTGATGATCTCCAGCGAGCCACGAATCGCACAGGGGCTGGCATGATGGTCAATCAGCGTCGTTGTGCCGCTGCGGATCGCTGCAAGCAATGCAGGAAGCGCACTGTGATAACAGTCCTCAAGCGTCAAAGACTTGTCCAGCCGCCACCAGAGGTTCTGGAGAATTCCCAGGAAATCCGCGGCAGGCCCCGCGGGCGTCAGGCCGCAGGCAAATGTGCTGTACAGATGTGTATGAGCGTTGATGAATCCCGGCAGGACGAGTTTTCCGGCAAGATCCATCGTGGGCACACCGTTCGCCGGAAACGAGAGGCGGGGCGCGATTCTGGCGATGCGCCCATCCTGTATGAGCAGGGCGTGCTCCGTGAGAACACGCGGCGGCTTGGCGGGATCGGCCAGGAGGCCGTTCACCAGAAGAAGTGATGATGGCATGGTTAGATTTCCTGCATCATCGCGCGTTCGGCGGCGGTGCGCTGGCGCATGTGCAACGCGCCGGTAAAACACTTTTGTACACAGAGGGAACACCCGACACACTCTGCCGGATCGATCACCGGATACCGTCGCGTATCCATCGTTATCGCAAGATACGGACAGCGTGCACAATTGCCACATTGTGTACAGAGAGATTCAACCAGCTCTGGGACAGTCGTCGAAACCGGAAGATCATCGAAAGCCGTGATCGGCTCCGGCAACGCCGAACCGATCAGCGCGGCGACGGATGCCATGCCGCGGTCGGCGAGCAGGTAGCTCAGCCCGGAATGCAACTCTTCGACAATCCTCAATCCGTATTTCATCACGACAGTGCAGAACTGTACGGTGGAAGCACCAAGGGCGAGAAAGTTGGCCGCCGCCCGGTAGTCCATCGGACCACCATTTCCCGAAATGGTTACCCCCAGGCCCGCGGCCCTGGCCAGCGTGAGATTGCTGATGGGAAGCACCCCTTCGCCGGACATCCCCATGATAATGCCCTCGTCCCAGCGCCTGGCGGGGGATCTCCGGAAGGCCAGTGTCGGGAAGCTGTTGGCAAGTGTCACCCCGGCCTTCTTGTGCGGATAGCGTTGCAATACATCCCTCACCTGGATCATGATCGATCGGATGGACGTGACGGCGCCGGTGAGTTTGAAGAGCTTGGGAACGGCGGGATCCCCTGCCTCCATCACCCAATCGACGATCTTCGCCGTCAGCCCGGCATCCTGCGACACCAGATCACCCCGGGTGCCATCGCCGCCTTGCGGGCAGGAAAGACTATACTCGATACCCATCGCACCGGCGTCTTCCAGCAAGCGCGTATTTGCCTGCCACACCGCACGATCGGCCGGGTCATCACCGGTCACCGGCCCACCCGTAGATGCCATCGTGAGCCGGTCGGGATACTCGCGCACGAGCCGGCCGACTTCGCCGGCAACGCGACGGAGGTCGTGGGCCGATACATTGTCACAGTTGCCGTACGTGGAAGCGCCGTACACCACCATGTACTCGCCCGGAATATGTACAGGCACACCGGCAAACGCGGTTTTCATGATGCCGCCGGACCACCCTGCATCATAGGCCTTCTTCATCTGTGCGTACCCATCGGTATGCGGTGCGGCCGAAAGGAGGAACGGAGTCTGGAGAGTACGGCCGAAGAAGTCGCACGTCAGCGGCACGGGCAGCAGGGTTTGTCCTGCCAGCATCACACGGCTTTTCACGAAGCGCTCCCGTGCCGGCCGCGTGCCGCCGTTCAGGTACGCATCAATTTCGGCGGCCGCATTCTTGCCGGATGCCACCGCCTCCACCACGGTCGCCGCCCCGTGCACCATATCGCCCGCAAAGAATACCCCTTTCCGCTTGCGCGGCACGATGCTCGACCTGCTGCCGATCGCAGCAACGACCAGATCACATGCGCGGAACGCCGGCTTCTCCGTGCGGTGCGGCACAAAATTGCGCGGATCAGGTTTCTTTCCCCTTCCAAGGTACTGTCTGACCGTCATCACTCCCCGTACCCGGCCCTTTGCACTGACAATTTCCGTCACCCGGGTACACGGAGTGACGTCTACGCCATGTTCAAGCAGGAGTGTCCGTTCATACGCGGTGAGCGGCATATGCTCCGCTTTGCGCCGGTAGATGATTTCCACGTGTGCGGCACCGCAGCGTGCCGCAGTCGTGGCGCAATCAACTGCAATCGCCCCACCACCGATGATCATCACACGCTTATTCTTCAGAGGGATTCTTGTGTGATCTTCGAGATACTTCTGCCATGGGACCGCGTGCAGTCCACCCGGCATGTCCGGCGCAACCGGTGTATCCTGCCCGATCGTCACGAGGACAGCCGCATATTCCCCGCTCCTGATGAGCACATTCGGCGAGAATATCGCCGTCTCCGGAATCAGATGAATATCACCGAGGCCGAGAACAAAATCGATGTCGCGTGTGAGAACCTTCCGATCGAGTCGCCATCCTGGAATGAGATGGCACATTCCTCCCGCCCGCGTGCTCAGATCGAAAATATCAACGGTATACCCGAGCTGCCCGAGAACCGCGGCCCCACCCAAACCGGCAGGCCCTCCGCCAACCACAGCAATTTTTATCCCATTGCCGGACCGCACGGGAAAATCGGGCATCCCCGCGCCAAAGGCTTTTTCGATGATTGTGGATTGGACGGCCGGGATGTTCACCGCATGGTCAAACGTACGGCGAACGCATGCCCGCATACAGAGGTAGTCTGGGCACAATGCACCGCATGTACCACCGAGGGGATTGCTGCCCATGATGATGGCAGCAGCACGGCGAAAATCGGAGGGTGCTCCGACACGGCTCGCCATGATGAAATCAGCCGGGGAGCAATCAGCTGGGCATGCTTCCTTGCATGGCTTTTCCTCACACGACTCACAGCGCTGCAGTTCGTCGCGAAGTTGGGCGTCTGTCAACATCCCCGTCGGCCTCTTGTGCCCCATAGCAGTACCCGGTAGTGTATGCTGTAAAACATACCATTTGCGTACTGCAGAATCAATAGAGTTGCACGCACACCCCGGCCCGCACATACCGCAACGGCACTTGCTTGGCGGAAAAAAGTTGCGTAGAGTGGATGCAACCTCCCGGAGGCGTTGCACAAGTTGAGTTCACCGTATCCGACACTCCCCATCGATGCCGCGGTTCCGGACATACTCCGCACGCTGACGGAGGCTCCCGTCACCATACTCACCGCCGCACCGGGAGCCGGGAAGACCACGCGAGTCCCACTGGTTCTGCTGCAACATGCCCTCGCGGCTCAGCGACAGATTCTGATGCTCGAACCACGCCGTCTTGCCGCACAGCGGGCCGCCGGATACATGGCTTCGCTGCTCGATGAAGAGCCCGGGAAAACCATCGGATACCGCATCCGGGGAACAACCGTTGTCTCCGGGTCAACGCGCGTGGAAGTGTTGACCGAGGGAATTCTGACCCGGATGCTGCAAGACATGCCAGATCTGCCCCGCATCGGGATTCTGATCTTTGACGAATTCCATGAGCGAAGTATCCATGCGGATATCGGCCTTGCCCTGGCGCTGGATGTACAGGCACATCTCCGGCCGGATCTCCGTATCCTGATCATGTCCGCAACACTCGACGGCGCCGGAGTGCATCGCGTTCTGCCTGATGCACCGCGTATCGATATTCCGGGTAGGCAGTATCCGGTCGAGACCGTGTACTCCGCTTTCACCCCGGAGGGCCCGCTGGAGAAGACGGTCTCCCGTTCCGTTGTGAGAGCGCTGGCGGAAACGGAAGGAGACATACTGGTATTTCTTCCCGGCCGGCGGGAGCTTCGACGCACCCGCGAAATGCTGCTCGATACAAAACTCCCTCCAGACGTGCATGTCCATCTCCTGCACGGCGACGCAGATCCAGCCGCGCAACGCGCAGCCCTGGCGGTGCCGCGTCCGGGCGAGCGGAAGGTTATCCTCGCGACGAGCGTCGCAGAAACCAGCGTCACGATCGACGGCGTCCGCGTGGTGATTGATGCCGGGCTGGCACGGGTGCCGCGATTTGACCCGCGAAGGGGCATGAGCGGCCTCGAGACCGTCCCGGTATCCGTGGCAACCGCGGATCAACGCCGCGGGCGCGCGGGGAGACAGGCAGCAGGGGTATGCTACCGTCTGTGGACGGAAGCCGATCATCGCAAGTTGCAGCCGCAGCCTGTGCCTGAGATCCTTTCGGCCGATCTTGCACCGCTGGCCCTCGACCTGGCGCGGTGGGGTTCACCGGATGCCGCCGGATTGCGGATGATTGATGCGCCTCCCCCGCATCATCTTACCCAGGCACAGGACCTCCTCCAGTCCCTGGGCGCACTCGACAGTGACGGACGCCCTACTCCGCACGGTCGTGCAATGGCTGATCTTCCTCTTCACCCGCGACTCTCGCACATGGTGCTTCGCGCGCTGGATTTCGATCTCGGATCCGATGCTTGCAATGTTGCAGCGCTTCTTGACGGCCCCTATCTCTCCTCCGGCGTTGACATCGATCTTACGACGATCATCCATGCGCTCCAGGATCAACACACGGTTGAACGGGAGGCCCGGTTGCATATCCGTTCGGAAGCCGCGCGACTCCGGCGGCTCCTGGGAATCCCGGATGCACCGGCTATCGATCAATCACACGGACTCCTCCTCGCACTGGCGTATCCCGACCGCATCGCCCGGCGCCGCAGCGAGAGCAGCAACCGCTATCTGCTTGCCAACGGGACGGGTGTAATACTTCCCGGATGGAGCCTTCTGTCGCGATCGGAATTCCTTGCTGTCGGCGAAGTCGACAATGCCGGCGTCGATGCAAAGATTTTGCTGGCAGCTCCGCTGGGCATCGGCGATATTCGACGGATGGCAGAACACCAGATGGAAACCCTGGATGAAATCCGCTGGGATTCCCGTGCGGGGGCGGTCGTCGCACGGCGGGTACTCCGGCTGGGTGCCATCGTTCTGGAAGAACAACCGTCCTCGCCCGATGGGGAGGGCGTTGTCCGGGCGATGATCGATGGCATCCGGAATCTCGGCCTCGATGCCCTCCCGTGGAACCCTGCCTCTGTGTCGCTGCGCTCCCGGAGCGAATGGGTGCGGATCAATGGTCTCGTGAAAGATGGGTGGCCGGATTTGAGTGCCGCCGCGCTCGAGAGTTCGATCGCACACTGGCTCGGCCCCTTCCTCTCCGGCATGACCCGCAAGGAGCATCTGTCGACACTGGACCTCCACCGGATACTGAGCTCGCTGTTCTCTCATCCCCAACGAGTCCTCCTGGAAAGGCTCGCTCCTGCTTCGCTGAGCACACCCTCAGGAAGAAGAGTAGTGCTCCTGTATGGCAACGAGCGTCAGCCCGTCATGCGTGCACGACTCCAGGAAATGTTCGGGCAGACAGAAAGCCCGACTGTCGGAGCAGGAAGCATTCCTGTTGTCATGCACCTTCTTTCACCAGCCGGCCGGCCGCTGGCTGTGACATCGGACCTCAGGAGCTTCTGGGCAAACGCATACACGGACGTCAGGAAACAGATGCGTGGCCGCTACCCGAAGCACCGGTGGCCGGAGGACCCTTTGCGTGCAACCCCGTGAATTCACCATGGCGGAGGAATTATGAACATCCAATCGGTTGTGTACCGCACCCTGCTCTGCGGCTGTGCTCTCGTGCTGAGCCTCCATACCCACTGTGCGGCGCAAGTCGTCACCGACAGGCCCCGGTATCTCAATCCCGGTGCCCCTCTTGAGGACCGTGTCACCGATCTCCTCACACGCATGACTCTCGAAGAAAAAGTCGCCCAGCTCCAGTGCACGTTCCGGAAGATTGAATGGGGAAAGAATCTTACGATCAACGGACTCGGCGGTGTCGGACCCGTTCTGCGGACATTGCTTCCTGTGGATGCTGCACTCCAGGGCAACCAGATCCAGAAGCTGGCACTTGACAGCACCCGTTTGCACATCCCAGTCCTCTTCCACGACGAAGCACTCCACGGGCTCGTTGCAAACAGAGCGACCAGCTTCCCCCAGGCGATCGGTCTTGCAGCGGCATGGGATCCGGCGCTCATCGACGCGATCGGCGGAGTGATCGGAAAGGAGACACGAAGTCGTGGTATTCGCCAGGTGCTGTCACCAACCATCAACATTGCGCGCGACGTGCGATGGGGTCGCGTGGGAGAGACCTATGGCGAAGATCCGTACCTGCAGTCACAGATTGCTGCCGCGTTCTGCCGGAGCATAGAACGCGAAGGAGTAATCACCACGCCAAAGCACTTCATCGCGAATTATGGTGACGGAGGGCGGGACAGCTATCCTGTCAGCCTCTCAGAGCGTGAGCTGCGTGAAGTCTATTTCCCTCCGTTCAAAGCCTGTTTCCACGAGGGCGGGGCCGGTTCGGTCATGGCATCGTATAACTCCATGAACGGAGTCCCCTGCTCTGCAGATCCCTGGCTGCTCACGGACCTGCTCCGCACGGAGTGGGGCTTCTCCGGTTTTGTGGTCTCCGACTACGGCTCCGTTGGGGGAATCAAGGGGATGCATTCCGTCGCTGCGACCGAGCGCGAAACGGCTTCTCTGGCGTTGCGCGCCGGACTCGATATGGAGCTGCCGGAAATCTATTACTACGGCGCGCCACTGCTGGAAGAGGCCCGGGCGAACCCGGACCTGGTCCGGGCGGTTGATGCCGCCGCGCGCAACATCCTTCGCGCCAAATTCCGTCTCGGTCTCTTCGAAAAGCCGTATGTTGATCCGGCTCTGGCCGAGGCGGCGAATGACAAGACAGAGAGCAGGGCATTGGCCCGCCAGGCAGCCCGTGAGGCCCTGGTTCTCCTGCGGAATGAGCGCAAGACGCTCCCCCTCCAGCTGCCCCTCAAGTCCATCGCTGTCATCGGACCGTGTGCCGACTCCGCGTTGTTGGGAGACTACAGCGGATTCGGGATGAAGGTCGTTACCCTCCTCCAGGGAATCAGGAACGCAGTCCCGGCAAGTACAACAGTGTCATATGAAAAGGGGTGTGAAGTCGGGTTCGCCTCACTCCCACCCGTTCCGGCCGTCTTCCTGAAGCCGCCGGGGGCACGACAGGGCGACCACGGACTGAAGGGGGAGTACTTTGACAACCTGTCCTTCTCAGGCAAACCCGTCCTGGTGCGCAATGATCCTGTGATCAATTTCACATGGGCGACGGGATCTCCGGATTCCGTGATTCCCGACGATCGCTTCTCCGTCAGATGGACCGGCACGATCACTCCTGCCGTCACAGGAACTTACCGTCTTGGGGCAAGCACGGACGACGGAGTGCGGCTCTGGCTCGACGGAAAGCTCCTGATCGAAAGCTGGTTCGATCGCGGCGCGACTCTCGATGCAGTGACGTTAACCCTCGAAGGGGGACGGGAGTACGACGTGCGAATGGAGTATTACGAAAACACGGGGTGGAGCTATGCCGCCCTCGTCTGGCAACCCGTTGCTGACGCCGAACCTCTCCTGGAGGGGGCAGTGAAAGCGGCGAGGGGCGCCGACGTGGCTCTGATCGCTGTGGGGATTGCGGAAGGCGAAGGTCGTGACCGCGCGCACCTTGAGCTGCCCGGAACCCAGGAGCAACTCATCAAAGCGGTTGCAGCAACGGGCACACCGACTGTGGTCGTCCTGTACAACGGCAGCGCGGTCACCATGAGCAACTGGATCGACAACGCTGCGGCAGTCCTGGAAGCCTGGTATCCGGGAGAGGAAGGCGGCAATGCCATCGCCGATGTTCTCTTCGGCGCATTCTCGCCGGGCGGGAAGCTTCCGATCACGTTCCCGCAATTCGTGGGACAGGTGCCGCTCTATTATAACCACCTGCCGACCGGGCGCGGGAACGACTACTGCGACATAAGCGGTGATCCTCTCTATCCTTTCGGCTATGGCCTGAGCTACACCACGTTTGACTACAGCGATCTGCGTATCATCCCGCAAGCGATTCGACCGGACGGCAACGTGCGTGTGAGCATTGACGTCAGGAATAGCGGGGCGCGCCCCGGAGACGAAGTGGTACAGCTCTACACACGCGATTCGGTCGCATCGGTGACCCGGCCCGTGATGGAGTTGAAAGGCTTCCGACGCATCACACTCAAACCGGGCGAAAAGACCACCGTGGTGTTCCACCTTACGTCGAAGGAGCTTTCATTTCTCAACCGCCGGTTGAAGCCCGTTGTTGAACCCGGGAACATCGGCATCATGCTGGGAAGTTCATCAAAGGATATTCGGGCAAAAGGGGCACTGGAGGTGGTCCGACAATGACCCCGCGTGATCGCATACGCAACATCGTCGCCCGCCGGTCTGCAGACCGCTGCGGATTCTGGCTCGGGAACCCTCATCCGGATACGCTCCCGATCTACCATGCGTACTTTGGCACCACAACCCTTGAAGATCTCCATCAGAAACTGGGGAGTGACTTTCGCTGGATCTCCCCGCAACTTCTGGAATCGACGTACCGGGATCCTGAAGGAAACGGATTGTTCGACTGCCGGAAGTACAAGCACTCTCTCGGCGAAGCGGGTCCGCTGGCTGCGTATGAGTCGGTGCGGGAGGTGGAACGTTATCCCTGGCCCGAGCTCCGCTATCTCCATATCGGAGAGTGCATCGGCATCCTCAGAGGGACCGGAGATTTCTACCGTGCGAGCGGCTACTGGGCACCTTTCTTCCACGATGTTATGGATCTCTTCGGCGTGGAGGAATTCATGATCAAGATGCACACAACACCCGCCGTGGTTGAGGCAGCACTGGAGCAGGTGTGCAATTTCTACCTTGAGGCCAACGTGCTCCTGTTCCGGGAGGCGGGAGACCTGATCGACGGGTTTTTCTTCGGCAACGATTTCGGAACACAACGGGAATTGATGATCAGCCCTGGAGATTTTGACCGGTTCATTCTTCCGTGGATCAGGCGGTTTGCAGCGCAGGCACGGTCGTATAACTATCAGGTCCTCCTGCATTCATGCGGTTCGGTGCACCGGGTTGTGGACAGGCTCATTGATGCTGGAGTCGACTGTCTGCACCCGCTCCAGGCTCTTGCGCACAATATGGAAGCGAGTGTTCTTGCGAGGGATTTCGGAGGGAGGATCGCCTTCCTTGGCGGCATCGATACGCAGGACCTCCTGGTGAACGGGTCACCTCAGGCGATACGGGATGAGGTGCGGCGTATAGCCGACATACTCGGTCCACACCTTATCGTCAGTCCCAGTCATGAGGCGTTGCTGCCAAACGTGCCCCCCGCCAACGTCGCAGCCATGGCCGAAGCCGCGTCATTGCTCTAGAAGACTGCCTTGCAGTCACTCTCGGGCCGGCATGCATTCCAGTCGATCACGGACGGGCATCCTTCACACAACGGAAGCCTACGGTCGCACATCTGTCAAACCCCGGCGAGACCTGTAAGAGGATCTGCGGGTTATCGACGGGCTGCGGCCCTCCCTGGACATACCACCAGCTGGAATTCGGTCTATAGTAGGAACCGCCGCGGAGCATCCCGAAGTAGAATGTTCCGTTGTCATACTGGTCATTCATCATCTGCCAGACATTACCGACAAGGTCCATGACGCCGAACGGACTTTGTCCTTGCGGGAACGCATCAACCGGAGTCGTCACGCCTGATCCGTTGTTGCATCTGGTGGAATCAAAAGTGTCTCCCCAGGGGTACTTGCGCCCATCGGTGCCCTGTGCTGCGTACTGCCACTCCGCCTCAACGGGGAGCCGCTTCCCTGCCCAACGGGCGTAAGCCCGGGCATCCGTCCGATCTACGTACACCACCGGATGCTTCTCCTTTCCCTCAGGAGGTTTGCCGTTCACCCAGTGCTTCAAGAAATTCGACGTGTCCGCCGGCCGGTACCCCGAGCCCTGCAGGAACTCCAGAAACTGCCCGTTGGTCACTGGATACCTGTCCATGTAGAATGCGGAGAGCTGCAGAGTCGACTTTCTGGATCCCGGATAAGGGATCACTTCATTGGGACTCAGAAAGCTGCGCGTCGGGGCATACGTGAACGTTCCGCCGGGGATGAGTACCATCCCTGCAGGTGTGGTTGCAGTGAGGGGTGTGGACTCGCGACGTGTGATCAGCCGGGGAATGGCAAGAGGAACGTTCACCACCCTTTCATCCAGCAGACCTGTCGAATCAAACAGCTGAATCACAAACTTCTCCTCGTGACGTCCCAACGAGGCAAGCAACGAGAGGGCAATCTTGCCGGCGGCAAACCGGACTGACCTGCAGGAATACGACGGCATTCCTGCCCAGACAACCAGGGAATCCCCGCTTCGCGCATTCATGAAGAGTGAATCCCCGTCGAGGTCAACATCCAGCAACCGCGGGAATTGTGCAATGCAGTCCACATTCCCCTCCCTCCGCGTCCCGAGCCATGACCTGCTGAATCCTTCCGCACTTGCCGGGATGTAGAACTTCCCGCGGACAGGCACTGCAGAAATCTCCTCGTGATGCCAGATATCGACGTAGTGCGAATCCAGCGGTGTGCGGACTTCGAACAGCAGGCCCTCAACGCCTTCCGGTTTCAGGCTGTATACCGTATACAGAGTCTTATTCGGTGCAGGCCATCTGTTCACCCAGACACTGTCGACGGTCGTGGGCACCAGAGGCACCCAGTCCCGGCTCAGGAACGCCGTGGAGTTCTCCCGCAGGATTTTAGTAGTCCTTCCCAGGTAGGCAAGTTCTTCGTCAATCCAGTCGGGCCTTCCCGGCCGCATGATATTCAATTCTGTTCCGTATCCATTGAAGAACGCAACGGCTATTTCCCGGTGGATTCTCCCTTCGGCAAGTTGTATCACACGGAAAATCGCGAACTCCGGTTTGATAAGTTTGTTCAGATTCAGGGGGGGCGGCATGAAGATGGCATCGTGCACGCGTCCGGCAACGATCCCAGGCATATCCCTGGGGATTGCCATACCTTCGCTGTACATCACAATGCCCGGCTTGACCCTGTCGGCTGCAGCCTGGAATTCCCTGGTGGATTGACCCCACGTGTCCAGCACGACACCGTCAGCATCCAGCGCACGCAGCATCTCTTCCATGCCGGCCAGGTGATCCTCCCGACGTGTGCTTTCGTCCCACGGGTTGTAGGCAATGAAGTACTTCGTCCCCCTGGCATGGGCGTACTCCGCCTGCCGGCGGAGCTCGCGGATACCGCCGGGGAGATCGCGGTACATATCCCACTGGTTCCGCTGATCCAGCCCCAGTCGGGGCCATGTCGGCCAGAGCATGTATGCCTCGTATCCCCCGAGAACGGTATTGCGGGCTGTAAGAAATGCATCAAACCGGCTCTGCCCGCTCACGGCATCAAGATACTCATGATCCCAGGCGAATTGCAGAATGAGAAGGTAGCTCTTGCGGATCCAGGAGAGATCCTGACGTGCGAAAAGGGAGTTGTCGAACTCTTCGAGATCATACAGCCAGCGATCCCGGAACATCATCCGCATCCCATCGCTCCAGTCTCCTGCGTGGGCATCGGCAAAGATCTCATACTGGACCCACCCGCCGGGAGGCACCAGAGCCCGAAAACGGCGCAGGTCGGCATGGGCCGGGTCGCGCCGGCGTGCGATGGCAGCAAGCCCGTTTCCTTCTCCCGCTTGGATATTGCCGAACCCCATTTCCCAGGCGTTGTCGGGGAGTACGACACCAATCGGTCCGGCTCCGGGACGAAAGAGCGCCGATCTGCTCAAACGGTGTTGATATGTCTTTGGGCCTGCGGCACGGATGTAGACATGGCCGGGGGCTTCCCCCAGCGGCACAATATTCGCAAGTTCCAACGTGTCCCGGGTCCGGTTGCGAAATGTGAGAACACCCTTCCAACCGCGCGTGAACCCGGATTCGATTTTGAGAGATCCACCGAACCCCGAAGCATCCGACCAGCGGATGCTGTCGCCTTCCCTGGAAGCCGTGCAGAGAAGAGAACTCGAGAGCTTCTCATTCACGGTGAACGTGAACAACGGCACCCGGGGTGACACAGAAATCTGTTTCCCGCTGGAATTCGTGTATCCCACGATCCCCAGGCCGGCTGATGTCGCTATCTTTAACGTCTGCAGATTCTGGGCGTTGCTGAGGGAGGCGAGCGCGGCCAGGACAACAACAATGACTGACCGCGAAGTTGTACACATCAATGCAGGGGTGGACATGCCGCTATTGATTCCAGAGTGTGCACGTGCCGATATTGCGGATTCTCAGGGTGGTGACGGACTTCTCGCCAAAGACGTGCTGCATCATGCCGATGTAGTCAGGCACGACAGCACTCGGAAGTACCGCAAGAATCGTTCCGGCAAAACCGCCGCCGTGCACGCGACACGCGCCTTTGCCGGCGGTATGAATGAATCGTTCCGAAAGTGCGAGACCGAGCAGGAGTCCCTGCTCGCGGGTGGAGTGGGGGGTCGAACAATTTTGCAGCCACCGGCACGAAGAACTTCCGGACTCGTTCATAATCCGGAGGAAGGAGTCCATGTCATCCTGCTCGAGAGCCTTGACCTGGTCGACGACCCGCTCGGTGTCGGCAAAGAAATGGAGTGCCCGAAGAATTGCCCTGTCGCCCAGTTCTGCACGCACCTGCGGAATTGCCTGGAACAGTTGTGCGCTTGGCACATTCCGGAGACTCGTCTGTCCGAAATACCGGGCGACTTCTTTCATTTCAAAAGGCACTGCAGCATAGTCGGCTGTCAGATCCGCGTGGCTCCCGCCGGTATGGACGACCAGCAAGCTGAGAGCGTGTTCTTCAAACCCCGAGCGCATGGTCCGGGTGACAGGCATACGTGGATCAGCAAAATCGATGATCACAATGCCGCCGAGTGCACAGGTAAGCTGGTCCATGAGCCCGCAGGGTTTACGGAAATACGTATTCTCTGCGTATTGTCCGATCTGTGCAAGTTCCGTCGGATTGATGCCGCCGTGGTTGAACAACGAATTGAGAATGGTGCCAAGAAGGACTTCGATCGACGCCGATGAGCTGAGGCCCGAGCCGGGCAGGACATCGCTGCTCACGACCGCGTTGAAACCTTTCACGGCAAAGTTCAGCTGCTTGAAACGTGCGGCGATGCCGCGGATCATCGCTGTTGTTGTTCCGGCTTCCTCCGGAATTACTTCCAGGCGCCCGAGGTCAACGCGGAAGGGGGCATCGAAACCTATCGACCGGACGGTAACGACGTTGTCGCCGGATGGCGCAGCGGCGGCAATGGAGTCAAGATGAACCGAGGCGGCGAGAACCCGGCCATTGTTGTGGTCCGTGTGATTCCCGCACAGTTCCACCCGACCGGGCGTGCTGGCCAGGATCGCCGGTGTTCCGCCGAATGTCTCCCGAAAGAGCCGGGAGAGTTCCCGAAACCGGTCCTGCGCATTGCGGATATCATCCGGCTTATCGCCGTAGACGTTTGTCAGATTGCGCTGGAATTCCGGCTCTGTGAGGTAGGTATCCATTGTGTGCCCGCGGGTCTACAAAATCGAACCGCGATAGTCAACAAAACGAATCATCATGGGCTACTACATCATGAGCTACTACATTTTCCCGTCTTTCTTTAGTCTCGCCACCAGCTGCTCCATCTCTCCTACCAGCGTGTCAAACCGCCGCAGCGCCGCCTTGCCCGGCTCCGCCGAAGTCATATCCACCCCGGCACTCTTCAGAAGCTTGAGTGGCGAATCGCTTCCCCCGGCCTTCAGCATGCCCAGATAGCGATCCACATCGGCCTGCGTCCCTTTGAGTGCCTTGTCGCTCAATGCGAGTGACGCAATCATGCCGGTGCTGTACTGAAAGACATAGAAATTGAGATAGAAGTGCGGAATGATGCTCCATTCGTTGCCGATATACTCGTCAACGCGCATGACTCCTTTGTCATGACCGTAGTATGCACGCGTGAGCGCGAGATACTGCTCCGTCAGCCAGTCCGGCGTCAGCGTCTGGCCCTCCTCGACGCGCCTGTGCATAGCCAGTTCGAATTCTGCGAAGAGAGTCTGTCGGAATATCGTTCCCCGCACACCGTCCAGATAGGCATCCAGCACCTTGAGTTTCACGAGATCGTCGGACTCATGCTTCAACATATACTCCATGAGCAGGTGTTCGTTGAACGTCGAAGCAATTTCCGCGAGAAATGTGGGATAGTCGGCATTTCCATACGCCTGGCTCTTGTCGGCAAAATACGAGTGCATCGCATGACCCAGTTCATGCGCAAGAGTCGAGACGGCATCATAGTGCCCATTAAAGTTCATCTTGATGAAGGGGTGCACGCCGTAGACGCCCCCGGAGTATGCGCCGAGCTGTTTGTTCTTGTTGGGATAGATATCAATCCACCGCTTGTCGAACGCCGCACCCAGGACCGTGCCGTAGTCGGCACCCAGGGGCTTTAACGACCCCGTAATGAGTGCACGTGCTTCTTCAAACGTATAGAGGCGGTCAACCGATCGGACCGCCGATGCGTAGATATCATCATAGCGCAACGTATCAAGACCCAGCATCTCCTTACGGAGTTTCAGATAGCGGTGCAGGGGTGCAAGGTTCTGACGAACGGTGGCAATCAGCTGGTGATACACGGTAGTATCAATGTTATCGCCAAACAGGCGCGCGTACAGACAGCTGGGGTATTTCTGCGCACGTGCTGCGAAGAGGTCGTTCTTGATCCCGCCGTCCAGCAGACCCGCAAGGGAATTTTCGAACTTCTTCCGTTCAGCCCAGAATGAGCGCATGACAAGAGACCGGTCCGCATTGTTCTTTGTTCCGCGATATCGCATGTACCCCGCGACATTCAGGGTCAACGGCGTGCCGTCGGAGAGCGTGATTTCCTGGGCGGGCATTTCCACGTTGTTCAGTATGTCGGCGACCTGCGCACTCGTCCCGGAAAACAACCCCGTCATCGAAAAAATCTTTTGTTGGTCTTTTGGCAGAACATGCGCTCTCGCCCTGAGCACTTCTTCGACACGGAAGCGGTACTGCGCCAGCCGCGGTTCTTTGGCAAAGTATTCACGCACGGTGCTTTCCTTCATCGCGAGGATATCGTCGTTCCGGAACGCCAGCTTCGCCCCGTAGTCGGCCACGATGCCCTGCAATTCGCCCTGCATGCTCCGGAACGTTGTGTTGCTCAGATCCATGTTCCCCTGGTTTCCCGCATACGCGTAGAGACGCTGTATGAGAAGGCCGATGGAGTCCGTCAATTGATACAGTGATAGGAATTTCCGTGGAGAGGTGGTCCAACTCTTTCGCCCGGGCATCGATGCGTGCAATCATGGCATGCAGTCCGTCGCGGTCACGTTTCCAGGAATCGATGTCCGGGTAGAGGTCCTCAATGCGCCACGTATACGCCACGGGGACTTCGGACCGGGCAACCATCGAGAAGTCCGGAATTTTCGATTCCTGCGGCTGCCCGGAAAGCGGAACGCTGATACAAACCAGGGCAAGCAGTACGCTCAGCAGTCTAATCCGTACCATAGTAATCTCCCGAATCATTGTGATCTCCAGACAGAAGAGAGTGATTGGACGCATGGGGACATACTCCTCCCTTGCATGTACAGTAACGCGAAAACAAGCCGGATGTTCAAGGGGTCAGCGACGAAATGCAGCCCAGGACGATCAACGCCGCCGGCTCAGTTGCTGGACCAGCGGACGCTGCTCCCGGTCCTCCCTTTCACAACTTCAAGCCGCACAGGGACGCGCGTTTTCAACTCTTCCACGTGTGAAATAATGGCCACAAGCCGTCCGTCGGCCTGCAGATCCATGAGCGCACCGATGGCCACGTCGAGTGTCTCATTGTCGAGTGACCCAAAACCCTCGTCGATGAACAAAGCATCCATCCGGACGCCGCCGGTATGCTGTTGGGCGGCATCCGCGACACCCAGCGCCAGCGAGAGCGCGGCGTAGAATTGTTCGCCGCCGGACAGTGTCTGCACCTGCCGCTGTTCACCGGTATAATTGTCAAAAACGTCAAGGTCCAGTCCCACCCGCCTCCTGCGGTCGTCACTCTCTGTCCGCCTGATCAGTGCATAGCGATCATGCGAGATCACGCGCAGCCGTGTATTGGCAAAAGTAACGATCTCATCAAGAAACACCGAGAGGACATAGCTCGAGAGAGTGATGCCCATATCGTTTCTTCCTGCAACGGCATCGGAGAGTTCCTGCATCGTCCCCGCCTCCGACCGCAACACCTCGAGCTGGTTCGCGAGGGTTTGCAGTTGCTGACCCGCGCCCGCGAGCCTGCTGACGATTGTCTGTGCCTCCGTTGCACGCTGCTGCGCATCCTCAAAGGCCTTCCGCCCGCGCTCTTCCGCCAGCAGGAGCGGCGCAAGATCGGGCTCGGCTCTGCCGCCGACAACCCGCTTGCGTTCGTCCACGGTGTTCCGCAACGCCAGGAGCTGTTCGTCCCACTCCTGCACGAGGCCGTTGAGCCGGTGCCGTTCGCCCTCCGGGAGAAGTGCCGTGCGGATCTCCTCGACGGATGAAAAACCCACTTTCGCAAAGCTCTCTGCGAGATCTGCGCGCCTTCTCATGATGAATGCGCGTTCCTCACCGAGCACCTTTAACTCCCCGTCCAAACCAGCCTGCAGGCGTATGACTTCTCCCGCAAGCGCCGTGAAGCTGTTCTGCGCTTCCTCATTCTGCCGCGTGAGCGCTGTGATCCGTGTCGACACATCGGACTGTTTCCTGTTCAGTGTCGCGAGGTCGGTGACATCGTCACCGATCATTTTCAGGGCATTCTCTATCCTGACCGCCACTGTTGTCCGCTCCTGTGCGCATGCGTTCTTGCGTTCCTGAAACGCATCGATATCGCGCTGGAGTTTTTGGAGACGATCCGTGACTTCTCCCCGTGTCCTGTGCAGTAGGGTGAGAGAACCAGCCGCCTTCTGTGCACGTTGCAGTTCAGACTCCTGTTGACCGAGCTGGTGGGCAAACGTTGCCTTGTCCGTATCGACAAATGAGCCGAGAATGGTCTCATGACTCATCAGCGCCGCAGCGTTCTGCGCAAGAGCGTTCCTGGCGGCGTGGAACCGGGTCATTGCGGTCTCCCGCTCACCGTCCATGCGCTCTCTCGCGGTCCGCGCCGACGCCAGTTCCACATCCGTGACGACGGATGTCACGGCGTGAGCCGGGCGCGGATGATCGACAGACCCGCATACAGGGCATGGCTGACCCTGCACGAGCGCCGCAGAAAGCCTCGAGGACTGACCTTCCACCCAGCGTGCTTCCACGGACCGGAGCGCATCCTCGGCTGCCCTGGATGCCCGCGTGGCCCGGTCGAGCAGGTCTTCCGCTCCGGCGACGTCCGTCTGCAGCGCGACCTGATTGAGGCGGAGTTCCTGCAACTCCCTGAACGGCTGCTGTAATTCCCTGGTACGGCGCACGGATGCCTCAAGGCCCGAGCATGTCAGGGCCGTAGCCTCGAGAGCCGGTATGTCACTGTCGATTTGTGAGAGCTCCAGCGTCGAAGCGTTTTTCTGTTCGGCGCATTCGCGCAACTTCTCGACGAGTTGTCGAGAGTCCTCATCAAGCCGTGTGAGCGCTTTGCGGTCCTCCTCGAGCCGGATGAGGTGCGGCCGTGCGGCATCAAGCCGGTGCATTTCGATTTGCAGACGCAGAACCTCGCCATTACGTTCGGCGGCACGGTCGGCTTCATGACGTGCGACCTCCTGTCGCCCCCGTGTCTCAGCCACGTCGGTCTGCAATTTCGCGATCGCTTTCCCGCGCATCACCATCGCCTCCTCACGCTCCTCGATCTCCTCCAGACGCGGGCGGAATGGCTCGGCGCGAAGGGCGGCGACATATGTTCCGCGCAACTCTTCGATCTGATCCTGCCGGCCAAGATGCCGTTGCATTTCCTCCTGCGCCTTTCGCAGATCATTGTGGTGCTCCACAACCCTCCGGGCTTCATCGCATGCAGTCTGCGCCTGCCCCCAGGCAAGGCGGAGATCGGGCAATCCGACTGACGCCGCGTGCAGCGACTCTTCGGCCTCCTTCTGCCTGGCAGAAAGAGCCGTGGCATCTTCAACACCGTGCGACTCCAGGAAACCCGCAATCCTGCTCTTGAGATCTTTGCATGAAGCGTTCTTCTCCTGGGTCATCGAGGAAAGGATATCGGAGATCCTCGAATACAGTGATGCCCGGAAGAGTCTCTCCAGAATCGCCTGCTTCGACTTGGTGTCGGCAAGAAGGAGTTTTTGAAATTCATTCTGGGGCAGCATGACGATCTGACGAAATTGCTTCTCGTCCAGACCGAGCAGGTGCTCCACCGCACTCCGGATCTCGCTCCTCTTCACAAGAGGCGGACGCACCTGTACTCCGGCGCGGTCGAAGAACTCCAGCACGGCTTTGGGTTCGACCGAATCCGTCCTCCGCCTGGGTTTGAATTCCCGCGTAATCCGGTAGCGCCCTGATGGGAGCGAGAACTCGTACATCACTCTGGTGGATGTTCCCTGCGCACAATGGTCCGACCGCATCTGGTCCGGCGTCCGTGCACCCGAGGAAATGCCATAGAGTGCAAAACAAATTGCATCGAAAATCGTCGTTTTTCCGGCCCCGGTAGGTCCGTGAATCAAGAGAAGTGTGCTTCCGTCCAGGCCCGTCAGATCTATCTCCGCCTTTTCGGCAAAAGCGCCAAAACCCTGCATGTGGAGCCGCATCGGCCTCATGATCCGGTCTCCCTCTCTGCAGTTTCGAGGGCCCCGCGGCCGAGAGCCAGCTGGACTTCGGTCATTTCCTTCCCCGTTACGGTACGGAAGAAATCCTGGAGATGGTCGAGCGGTGTCTTTCGCCGCATTTGTTCGAGGGTCATCCCGGCGGCGGCAGCGTAGATGCGTGCCCGATCCCATTTCAGACTCAGTGCGTTGGGAAAATGGGCCTGAACAATGGACATGGCGTCGGCAACAGGCTCGTCGTTCCTCAGCGTGACTTCAAGGAAATCCTCCGGTCCGGGGAGCATTCCCTCCGGATCGATCTCGAACCTTCCTCGCACTATCCGCCCGTTCACACGCCGCATTGCCCTGCGTGGAATGATCGGTATGCGCCGGACATCGCTGGCGCCGTCGCTGCCGATCTCGCCGAGCTCTATGGATTTCTGTTGGCCTGATTCATCGAACGCATGGGCGAGCAATGACCCCGGATACCGGACTTTCCCTTTCAGCAGCAGTTGCGGCCTGTGGAGATGACCCATTGCGACATAGACAAAAGGAGCGAACAGATCTGCAGACACCGCTTCCGAACCTCCGACCGAAAGCTGGCGTTCGCTTCCGGATGACTCGCCGCCTTCAAGAAATGCGTGACCCACGAAAACCGCGCGCTCGCCCGGTGCAATCGTGACAGTCCGCAATACCGCCTCGTAGGCCTGCTGCTGTGTCCTGACAGATTCATCGTTCAACAGAAACCGTGCGAGTTGGGGTTCCAGGTACGGCAACACGAAGAAGCGGACGGGGCCGAAGACGTCTTTGAGTGCCAGGGAGGGTACAGGAATGCGCGGCGTGCCGAAGAGATGGAGACCGCGGAGCTGCAGAAGGTTGCTGAAACAACTGATCCGCTCGCCGCTGTCGTGATTCCCGGCGATCAGGATCACGCGCCTGCCGAGATCAAGCACGAGGCAGCTGATTGCCCAGTCCAGTAGAGCAACTGCGTCCGGTGAAGGTGCAGCACGGTCAAACACATCACCCGCTATGATGACAACGTCCGGCCGCTCTTCCTCCGCCACCTTGATGATCTGCTCAAGGGCATAACGTTGATCCGCAATGAGGGAAATACCGGGGAGCGATTGCCCGAGATGCCAGTCGGCCGTGTGAAGAATGCGCATGAGGTTTGTTCGCTGCGTTACTCAACTAATGTCAGACTCCCGGTGTCGAAAAGCAAGCGCCCGAGATGTTCGGTGCACCCCATTCCCCATGCCCTGTGCCCGGCTCACCGGCGGCGGGACCCGCCGTTCAGCTGAACAATCCCTCAATCGAGAGATAGCGCTCGCCGGTATCATAGTTGAACGTCAACACCCTGCTCCCTCCCGGCAACTCCGGGAGTTTTTTTGCCACTGCCGCCAGCGAGGCGCCGGTAGAGATGCCTACAAAGATCCCCTCTTCTTTCGCAGCCCGCGTGGCATATGCGAACGCCTCTTCCTTGGTCACCTGAATCACGCCGCTGAGGAGGCTGGTATCCATGATGGCGGGCACAAACCCTGCACCAATGCCCTGGAGGGGATGCGGACCGGGAGTACCACCGCTCAGAACCGGCGAGAGTGCCGGCTCCACCGCAAATGTCAGGAGCTTGGGGAATTTCGCTTTCAGGACCTGGGCCACACCGGTGATGTGGCCGCCTGTTCCCACACCGGTGATTAGTGCATCGAAGCCTTCCGGAAAGTCATCAAGGATTTCCTGGGCCGTCGTGCGCCTGTGCACATCGGTGTTCGCCTGGTTTTCAAATTGCTGGGGAATCCACGAGTTGGGAATCGACGACGCAAGCTGCCCCGCACGCTCGATCGCACCCTTCATCCCCTTCTCCCGGGGAGTGAGGTCACACTCAGCCCCGTATGCGGATATCAACCGCCTGCGCTCGATGGACATCGATTCGGGCATCACCAGTATCAACCGGTAACCCTTGACTGCCGCCACCATCGCCAATCCGATGCCTGTGTTCCCGGAAGTCGGCTCAATGATCACGCTTCCCTTCTTGAGAATCCCCCGCTTTTCTGCATCGTCTATCATCGAAAGAGCAATGCGATCCTTGATACTCCCGCCCGGATTCGCCCGCTCCAGCTTCATCCACACTTCCGATCCATTCGGGTAGAGACGGTTGATCCTGACGGTGGGAGTGTGGCCGATGGTCTGAAGGATATTGGTGGCTCTCATGCTTACTTCCTCATTTTGCGTGGATGAATTCCATAATATCAACAGCACCGCTCCCGAATCCGTTCCCCCCGCGGGCGGGACTGTAGCATCTGTCAGGAATCCTTCTAGATTGGGGACATACCCTGTGGAACGGCGTTCCACCTGTGGCGCGCAGCTTCCCCATGCGTTCATCTATGTTCAACCCCTCGCAAGGACACCTGACCATGCGCTCTTTACTTCTGGCCTTTCTGATACTGCTGACATCCGTATCCGGCATATTTCCCGCCTCCGCCCAAACCCATGTGGATTTGACCGGAATATGGGAGCTCCTGCCCGCGCAGAGCTCCGACATCGATCATTTCAGAACACTTACGGTCACCATCCGCGCAAAAGGTGAGCAGCTTACCATTATCCACCGCTGGCAGTCACGCCTTGCCGTGGTTGACTCCGTCAGCATCACGCCCGGCGCCCCGCCTGCGAGTATTCCAGCGGCACACTGGGTGTTCGGCAGCAACATCTTCATGGGGCGGCGATATCCGGAAGGGAGTGCCCGTCAGTACAGTGCCTCGTGGGAGGACGGCGGAAAAGCTCTCGTGGTCCGCGAGAAATCCCGGCTGCGGGGTTCGCAGGGAGAAGGCGATGTGACCACCGTGCACCGGTACGAATTCGCGGAGGCGAAGGATGTCCTGGCGTACCGCGTCTCGAGATCAACAAGAACAACAGGGCCCGAGGTGAAGTACATCCTGAAACGCCAGGGTGCCCGCCATGCATTTGTCGCTCGATTGAGTGACGACTGGACCATTCAGGGTGGGCTTCCGTCCAATGCGATGATGATCAGTTTGCAGGGACTCGCAAACAAAAAAGACCCTCTTGTCTACCTGCTCTACTCAGCCGACTGGCCTTTTACGTATGTGGATTCGGTGCTGGGCTTCTACAAGACCAAACGCTTCTACACATTCACCGAGCTGCGGACCCCTGCCGATGCCGTCAAGCAGCTGGCGCACTATGCCAGGGCATATGTTGTCTGGGATACGTCGGTACGCACCTCACTGATCGTGGCGTTCACCGTGGCAGGACTTGAGGATGCCGTGGTTGTCAGCGAAGCGGAGATCCCGCTGGTCAGAGGAGCCGGTCTCCAGCCGGTGGAGGATTTCAGGGGAAAGTTCACAGGGATGAACGATGCGCAGATCTACACCTGGGCATATCAACAATACTGGAAACGCTGCAGCAAAGAATACATCATCTGGTTGGGCGGGGAACACGGCAATGTCATGAAACCGGCAGTGGCTGACTATGGCATCGGGAAGAAAGTGTTTTTCAACGACCTCTCCACGCGCCGGACGGACACCCTGGAGTATGCCCTCTCGCGCACGGTACTTTCAGAAATGAAGCCGATGTCCATGGTGATGGGGTGGCACTCGTACAAGAAGGATCTTGAAGAAGAGCATGTGGGCCTGACTTCACAGTTCGGGCACCGCGTGGAAGGACTCAACTCCCTCCCGAACCTCAGCTTCAGCTCACAGATTCCGGTTTCACCCGGCTTTGTGTTCAAGAACAACCATCATGTCAAGCCCGGCGAAAAGATTCAGCCCAAGGACAAAGTGTATATCAGCTGCATCCAGACCGACGGCATGGGACTCGGTGCCTGGGAGAAGCCCGGACGCGGCGAAATCCCCTACGCATGGGAATGCCTGATGAACTACACCTGGATGGCGCCCGGGATGGCGGAGTACTTCTATTCTACCGCAACACCGAATGATTACCTCATCGGGTGTCTCTCAGGCCCCGGTTACCTGTATCCGAAGGCCGTGCCGAAAAAATACCTCACTCAGCTGATCGCAATGGCGTGGGACCAGATGAAAGAACTCGACCTGCGGGTGTTCGAGACGATGGACTGGTCGGACGGCGATGAGGTATCGGGCAACACCGATCTGCCCAAGGACATCATCGACCTCTATTATGACGGCATGCCCGGGGCAATCGGGTTCGTAAACGGATACGGGCCCGGTTATACGTTCACCGTGCGCGACGGACGGCCGTTTGTCTCGTTTGACTATTATCTCTCGCCAAGGCGTCCGGAAGCGGATGCCGTCGCTGACCTGGAGGAATTGGCCACGCACAATCCAAAGCGGCCCTACTTTCTCCTGATGCACATCCGGGAATACAGCGATGTCAAGAGAGTGAAGGGAATCCTTGACAGGTTGGGTCCTGAATTCGAAGTGGTACCACTGGATGTATTTTTGACGATGGCAGGGGCACAACCGACATTCGAGGAACGGACGCTGCAGCGCTGATCACAACCGGCGCAGGAAATTGAAGAGCCCTCAGTCCTGAGAGGAACGTTCGTGTGAGCGCCCGTACCTGTTGTGTGCGCACATTGCGACAACTTCCTTGCGCACCTTGGGACGGAGCGGATATCCTTCGGCCGGATAGCCAAGTGTGATCAGCAGACCGACCCTGGTACCCCGGGGGATATCCAGCAACTGCTTGATCACCTTTTCATTGAACCAACCGATCATGCAGGTCCCCAGCCCGAGGTCGGCAGCCTGCAGGCAGAAGTGTTCCGCGGCAATGCCGATATCGATAAGCGGGAATTCGCGCTCCTTCATCCATCCGCCGATCTGCGTGATTGTTCTGGTTTTTTCCACAGTCAGCACGGCAATCACCGGGGCCTGCGGTGCAAACCGGTTGAACGAAATAGCGCTGCTGTACGTTGCTTGCGCCACCGCCTCACGCACCGGGGGATCGTCGACGATGATGAGCCTCCACGGTTGGGCGTTGCTGGCCGACGGTGCAAGACGCACGGACTCTACCAGCAGGTCCAGCTTTTCACACTCCACCGCCCGGTCGGAGTAGCTCCGGACGCTTTGACGGTTTCTCACCAGTTCTGCAAAGTTCATGGCCGAGGTCTCCGTCCCGCTTCTTTCCGCGTCATGTGATGATACCGGACCCACCGCCCACCGAGGATGAATTTGCGCCCCGGATATTCCCACGCGTCAGCGACGAGAACACTCCCCCAACGCACAACACCGAGAAAATCGCGAAGGCAATATTCACACTCAAAAGGAATTGCGGATAGTATTCCGGCGTGATCTGGACCTTCCCCACGACAAGCGCGAACACGAGCATGGCAATACCGATGCTCAGGGTCTGCCCGGTCATGCGCATCGTCGCAAGAGTTCCTGCAGCGACGCCATACACCGGCTTTTCCACCGAACTCATCACGGCATTTGTGTTGGGAGAAGAGAAAAGTGCAAAGCCGAATCCGAGCACAGCAAGAGCCGCGGCGATCGCCCAGAGAGGCGTCGCCGCCGTGAGAAACGCAAGAAATGCAAGACCGGCTACAATCACACCCATTCCAAGGGAAGCGACGATACGGGGTTCGATGCGGTCCGAGAGTCTTCCCGCAAACGGCGAGAAGAGTGCCATCATGATAGGTTGTACGACAAGCACCAGACCCGTCTCCTGGGGAGTCATCCCCCGGATATATGCGAGGTACAGACTCAGCAGGAACGTCACCGCAAACGTCGCACTATAATTGATGAAGGCAGCCAGATTGGAGAAGGCAAACACCCTGTTGTGCAGGAAGAGGTTGATATCCAGCACCGGACTCTCCGTGCGCCGTTCCATGCGAACGAACAGGAAGAGCCCGAGGATGCCTGCTGTAATCGTGCCGGCCCCCGCAATGCCCGGGAGGAGAGAGAATCCATACATGAGAGCAATGAGAGCAAAGCTGTAGACCATGGACCCGGCCAGGTCGAACCGGGCCCCGCGGGCTTCCGACCACTCGCCCCTCAGCTTCGCAAGGACAAGAGACACCATCACGAGGCCAAGGGGAACATTCATCCAGAAGATGCTGCGCCATCCAAGCTGCTGCGTCAGGATCCCCCCGATGAAAGGACCGAGAGAGAGTCCGATGTAGACTGCAGCGGAGTTGATCCCCAGCGCCTTCCCCCGCTCGTTCGCGGGGAACACCGAGGTGAGAATGGCAATGCTCATGCCAAACATCAGTGCGGCGCTGATTCCCTGAAGAACCCGGGCTCCGAGCAGAAATTCGGCACCAGGTGCGACGGCGCAGAGTAATGACGAAACAGTGTACAGCAGAATCCCGATCAAAAACATCCGGCGGCGTCCGAGAATATCCGCCAGCCTGCCGAACGGGACAAGAAATACCGACGACGAAAGGAGATACGATGTCGGTACCCAGCTTAGCAAAACCGCACTCATGGCAAATTCATTTCCGAGGCTCGGCAGGGCTACATTCAGCGACGAGCCCATGAAGGGGGTCAGGAATGATGCAAGAGAGGCGACAAGGAGAGCGCTTTGTTTGTTTACGGTATCAGAAGACATGATTCGCCGTTTGATGACGCAGGACTCTCTTGCCCACCAGGTGGGCGGAAAATACGGAGAGCAGACGGCCGCTACTTCAGTCCTGAAAGTCCTTCAATAACCTCGTCTCTCGGAAGATCTCCGGCGGCAAGCTCTTCGTCGGATTTCTTGAGGAGACGCCGGTAGAACTGCACGCCTTCCTGCGCAAAAGCCGGCTCTGAGTCCAGAATAACGTAGAGTGCATCTTCGGCCTTTGCGTAGCGGTGCAGAGTTTCCTGGTACCTGAAGATCTTCTTGAGAAGCCCGGCCGGGAGCGAAGCCTGGCCGAGCTTCTCAAGGAGTTCGTCAATGTGCTCGAGATGCCGGGCTTCGACGGGGTCGTCATAGAGGAGATACGTCGCGATGAGCAGTTCCAGAGACTTCAGAAAGAGCGTGCCGGCGCGAGCGTCATCGGACATCAACGCGTAGATCTCCGCTTCCTCCTTCAAGAGCTCTCCCAGGACATAGGACTTGGGGACAGCCACGGAGAGATCTCCCCCGAAGAGCTGCATCAACTGGTCGGCGGAGAAAGAGTCGACCAGTGTTCTGTCCATACCAAGAAGTGTCTTCCCCGTGGTCTGGAGTTCCAGCAGGGCCTGCGGATACTCCTTGTTGACTTTCAAGGCCAGAACGCGGGCAATCGCTGCCACAAGCAAATTGATCATCCGCATCAGATAGTCGCGTTCGATCATCGGGGACATCCCTCAGCGCGTCATGGCCTGCGCCTTTTCCAGGATACCTGGACGCGCGGATTCCATCATGTCGCGAATATCTTCGTACCGCATCGTCCGCTGCTCGAACGTGCGTTTGTTAAGAGCACCCAGGAATCGTCCCTCGAATTCACGGAAGTACGAGCCGTAGATGTGATAACTGTCGGCAATGTGACAGTACCTTCCCGGGACCACCGGTTCTCCGGTTTTGCTCACAATGCCTTCCGCGATCTTCTTCTGCAACTGCACGAGGGCAAAGATATTCATGAACGCGGCTTTGTAGGCATCGTTGGAGCGGAATCGTACGTTCATGCTCAGGATCTTCTTCCCCTCCTCCTCGGTGATCCGGCACCAGATGCTTTGCAGGCATGGAGGATCGTAGCACTCGTTGTCTTCCCATACCTTCCAGGTGATGGCCTGCGCCCGGCGTGAATAGGGCGTTGCGGCAAGTTTCTGGCAGATCGTCTCAATCTGGTCCGAGGGCGGAATTCCGGGGGAAGTATACTTGAAAAGGCGTTGATGGTAGGTATACTCCCACCGCGTGTCTTCCGGATCGTCAGGCCTGCGAACGAGATGATCCTTGATGCCTTCACACACCTCCATCGTGTACTCCTGCAGGTCTTCGGGGCCACCCGGAAAATCCATATGAATCATCGGCTCTGCAAGCGGATTGTGAATCGTGATCAGCATGGTGGCGTCGATACTCGGAGGGTCATCCGCCTTGTCATATTGCGTCTTGATGCGGCAACCTTGTTTGTGGAGCTCGATCAGAGAATTCTCCCACGCTCTGGCAATACAGTTGCCTTCGACATGCAGGACCGGAATTCCGTTCATCGTGGTGATCTTTCGAATTGTCACTTGCCTTGCTGGTCGGCATTGAGTGCTGCATTTGTTTTCATCAGCTTCTGAACAACTTCCTGGTAATAGGGCTTTTCCTTGAGACTGGCATACGAACCCGGGAAGAACGCAACAGTGATGTCGGCACTGTTGTCCTCGAAGGCGTTCAGCACGAGTGAGCAGCGCTGGTCGTGATCCAGGCGCGTGTTGTCAATCATCGGGAAGTCAAAGAACCCCACCCAGAACTCTGCGCTGTTGGTCTCGAAGTTCCCGAGGGAATCTCTTGGCGTTCGTACTTCAAGCCGGAACTTCAGTTCCTTTCTTGCCGGATCCGCCTTCTGAACAACGATGGAGAAATTGCGCGTGATGCCTTCGAGCGTGAGTGTTCCCTCATCCAGCGAGATGCCCCCGGGATTTCTGGTCAGCGAATCCAGGTCGACGAACCGGTCGAACTTCGAACCCGCCCCTTCGAGAACCAGCATTTGCTTCCGGGTAATCTCAGTGGCAACTCTGTGGAGCCGGTCGGTGAGTTCTTTTTTCGCCGGTCCTTGCGCCGCCTGAACCTGCTTGTCGATGTAGATGAAGAGGGGCTTGAGGTTAAGGGATTCATGGAAATTGTAAGAGAGAAGCTCCAGATTGAGCACCTTCTCGTCGAGTGAACCCGAACCGGGTTTCAAGAACGTCTGAATCATGGAGACAAACATGTCTTTACGGAGCGCGCTTTCAGCTTCTTCGCGGCGGCTCATAAGCTCGGTGTAGATTCTGATATTAGCTTCATTGGCCTGCATCCGCTCACGCAATGCCGCTTCGGTACTCTCTCTGTCCTTGAGGTAGTTGGAACCGATGAACCCCAGGATTGTCACGGTGACCGCGGTCATTAATCCACCCCCCGATTGGAGGAGGACGGCCAGTTTGTCCCAGCCATCCCGTTTTTTGTCCTGCTCCATGTTCATTTCCTCCGTAGCTGCGACTTGTCGTTCTGAACCTCCAGAATCCAGTCATAGCGTGTAGATCTGTCGTACGAAAAGAGGTCAGCCGATGCAGTCCGGTCCTTCAGGTGCACGGTGAGCACGCACTTCCCCTTTTCTTTGACGAAGATGCGGTAGGACCCGAATTTGTCTGTTTCGGCCGCATAGATCTTACCAGAGGCTTCGATCGTCACCTTCGCGCCCGCCGCGATCGGCCTGGTCCCATCGGTGATCGTCCCGTAGAGTTCACCGGCCGAAGTAACGACGGCGAAGAACGGGAGAACGAGTAAGGTCAGGAAGAATGAACGCATGGTGATCCTTATCTGTTGAACGCGCAGGAAATGTCGGCCGGAATTGCCACACTAATCTACAGCACAGAGGAGAGAGAAGCAACGTGTCGAATTGCCTCTCAGGCCGATAATCATTAGTTTCCTGCGTGTACTGCCATGCAAGGGGCTCAACATGTCAACGAATCGGGAAAGAAGTCTGATCATCTCGTATTTGGCGATGCGGAGATTGATTGGCATCCTGGGAATATCGCTGCCGTTTGTCGTTGTCCTCGGAGGATTTGCACACGGTGAATCCGGTGTACAAGGGTCAATAAGCGGCTACTATTACACGCATATGCGTGACTTCCTTGTCGGCATATCAAGCGGCGTTGCGCTATTTCTCATGTCGTACAAAGGCTATGAAAGAATCGACGACTTTGTGGCAAAGCTGTGCGGGATCTTTGCAGTGGGTATGGTTCTCTTTCCTACGGCCATGTATTCCGGCAAGACAGTCAGAGTCGGCATGTTTTTCATCAATGACGATATTTCCGGAATAATACATCTGGCGTTCAGTGCGCTCTTCTTCCTTGCGTTGTCGTTCAACTCATTATTCCTCTTTACCAGGCGGCACCCGGGAGTCATGGGCAAGGAAAAAAAACGAAGGAATGTAGTCTATCGTCTCTGTGGCATTGTGATGATCGTTGCGATTGTCTCCATAGCCATTTATACGCTCTTCCTGCGTGATACGTTTCTTGCAGCGGTGAATCCGGTCCTGATACTCGAGTCTGTTGCTTTAATAGCGTTCGGGATCTCGTGGTGGGTGAAGGGAAACACATTGTTCAAAGACAAGTGGAATTGAAATCTACGACCGTCGAAATATGAATGCATGGTTCTCAAATGCCGGCAAATCCAGAAATTTACCATAGTTTCTAACGAAGACCTCCTTGTACCCCAATCTTGTCATCGTCGTGCGGAGTGCCGTGTCTGTTATGCCCCATTGAAACACGTTATGGATGTCGCCCCATGGTTTGTGATATTGTGGGTGCAGTTCGGTCTTGTGTTCATAGATGTACTTGTACGTGTCGTATCGCAGATTCGAAACCAGTTCAATGCATCTGTCGAGGGGGAGGTCAGTCAATCTCACCGCATCTTCACCTTGAATCAATTGCTGATTGTAGATGACAAAACAGGGTGAGAACTCTGCATACATCCCCAACACTTCATCCCAGTTCGGATTTGCCTGGTGGAGAAGGACATCAAAGAAATACACGACATCAATCCGACCCACCACGCTCGCAGTTTCTGTAAGACTGAAATCCCCCTCAACAACCGACAAACCAGGGTACCGCCGCAGACGCGCCTTCAGTCCTTCCGGGTAGTTCGTATCGACGAGAACACCCCGTTCGACCCCGGATCGTTTCATCGTGTGACGAGAATATGCCGCATTGACCTTCCAGACACCGCCGAGGTCTGCAAACGATTTTGCTTCCGGGAAGACGTGCCCGAATGTGAAGTCGATGAGTCGGAGTTTATCCCTGTTGACGTAGAGGTTGTACCCTTGCCACAGATTGGGAATGTTGCGGACTACCTTCGTGACTCGGCGAACTGTCTTCGACATCATTTGGCCTAATGTGCACTGTGTGCGTCGTTGCACAAATCTACGCAGAACAGTGCAAACAAACCAATAGAGGAAACACAGTGAGAATGGGCTGATACCCTTCTCAGCCTCACCCTTCTTGCATCTACACACGCTCGCCTGAAGTCGTAGGACTCTGTGACCAGCCGCTACATCTCCAGAGAAGAGTCATCGGATGACCAGGAGCTTGCGCGACTGGACGAAGACACCTCACAGCAGTTGTGGTTCGATAGATGATCGCTTGGTCTGGCACTTTTGTCATTTGCTCAGTGAGCAGATGTGTCCGCCGAAGCTAGGAAATGCCGCCTCAGGTTGTTAAGCGACCTTTCAAGAATTCTCTCCCATTGACGCCTCGCAAACAAAGAATCAACCAGATAGCCCAGCACTGGAATTGGCAGTCGGTATTCCATAGCGTACGTGAATTTCGTGCTATCACCCATTGGTTCAAATGTCCAATGAGTTCGATGGGCCAGCCCTCTGGTGGCAACACCTGTCCAACCTCTGTTGTGGACATAATCGTGAATCTCAGTTTCGACAGGGGCAGGGAGACCCATGACACGAGCCTTGTAGGCGTACCGCGCACCGTTACCCCGAGTGATCGCCGTAGTCGCTTTGAAATCTGATACACCCTCGAACCATTCAGTCCATTTAGCGAAGTCAGCGGCATAGCCGAATACTTGATCCACTGGTGCGGAAATGATGACGCTATGTTCGATGCGAGTCATACGTTCACCCTCCGAGAGAATAATCAGTGGCCGAGAAAGTCCCTGACTGCCGAAGAGCTCCTGCGTGACAACTTCCGCCTTCGATTTCCTTCGGATCGGCGCGCACATATGAAGCGATTGGCGCTCTGAGGCCCAGATATCGCGTGAGACTCAGAAACTAACCAGGACGCTGTCCATTGCGCGAACGCGGTTGAGTTGATATAAGAGGGGCCGGTGATGAATACCGAACCCCTTTTGTTTACCCAATATGAGAGGTGGGTTTGACTTTTCCCCGCCACACGGTTCCCGGTCACGCGGGCTTGGGACCGGAGGCAGGCACTTTCTTCAACACTGCGGTGAACCCCCGCTTCACTTCATCAAACCGATTTGGCGCAAGAATGTGGCCATATCCCAGTAATCGGCGTTTCGGTAGATCTTCCCACCCTTCAGCTGAACAATTGAACTGCCCCGCATTTTGAAGCCTTTACCGGTTCCGGGAAAGTCGGCAGTGACTACGGATTGCGTGCCGGTCATCACCCACTCGAACGCCACCCAATCTCCGGACGCGAAGACCGAGGTCACCTCCAATGTGAAATCCGGAATGGCGTCGTAGCAGGCCTTCACATACATGGAACAAGTCGACCTGTTACCCCTCCAATCCGATCCTCTTCAGTATTGCTCTGAACCGCGGTTCAGCGTGAAATCCAACCCACATCGGACTGACCTTCAGGTCTGGTATAAAACGAGCATGCTCGTCCACAGCCTTTTCGAGCCACTCCATCGCTTTGTTTTTGTCTCCCAGCCCGTTGTACACCAATGCAATGTCCAGAGATGTTGTCAGCCCCTGCCTCGAGAACACCAGCAGAGTATCGATCACAGAGCGAGCTTCGCTCACTCTGCCAGATCGTGCATAGAGGTATCCAAGCCCCCCCAGCCCATAGGGAGCGTTCTTGACGAGCTCCCTGACCCTCAGAAGCTCTGCCGTTCCCTCTGCAATTTCCCCTTTCTGAGCATAGTACAGGCCGAGATTCAAATGAGCGATTGGGAAGGTCCGGTCGAGCTCGAGTGTCTTTTTGATTTCATCAATGGCATCATCGTATCGACCCATGTCGAAATAGTTCTCAGCGATATTTACGCTGACAATCAGCGACAGCGGATCGAGTTTTTGGGCAACTCTGATTTCAGCCATTGCCTCGTCGAAACGTCCTAACGATCGGAGCATGATCTGGTACCAATGATGGACCGTCGGGTGATTCGGATTGAGCTCCATGGCTTTTTTGAACTCGTTCTCAGCACCAGCCCAATCCCAGCTGTAATGATACTTGATATAGGCAAACACAAGATGTGGTTCTGCGAGACTCTCGTCGAGGTCCATTGCCCTCCTCGCTGCTGCTTCAGCCCTTGGAAAGCACTCGTTGGCTGGGAGCCCAGCATACTCGGGAAGGGTCGCATGCGTGAGCGCCATGCCTGCATATGCAAGTGCATACTCTGGATCCTTCTTGATGGCGAGATCGAAATACTCAATGGCCTTTCTCAAGTCCTCGGGTGTGCGCTTGCTCCAGTGATAACGACCTTTCAGGTATTCCTGATACGCCTCGGGGTCCACCGGATGAGTCGAGGCCAGTCTCTTCTCCTCTTCCTGCGTTACCGTAACCTTGATCTCCTGTGCGATTGCCCGTGCGACATCACTGTGAAGCGCCAGGATGTTCCTCATACCTCGATCATACGTGTCCGCCCACAGGTGCTTCTCCGGTGATGCTTGAACCAATTGCACGGTTATGCGCACGGAGTCGCCTTCACGCAAAACTGATCCTTCAACCACCCCCTTCACATTCAGATCTTTCGCTATCTCGGGCAAGGACTTTTCAGTCTTCTTATACTTCTTTGCGGATGTCCAGGAGATGATACGCAGTGATTTGATCTTCTGTAGTTCTGTAATCAGTGCGTCGGTCATGCCGTCGCAGAAATACTCCTGCTGAGGATCGCCGGAGCGATTCTCCAGGGGCAAGACGGCAATTGAATCAAACACTTCTCTGGATGGCGTGAGGAAATAGACTGCTGCAAGGATGACGAGAACGGCGACAAAGCTCGAGAGTGCGTATAGTATTGCGGGCCGCGTTCTGAATTGTTGAGCGGTTGTTCCTCGCCGCTTCATCTCCCCGGTTCCAACCGTCCGCTTCATCGATTTCAAATCCGCCGAGAGGTCGTCGACATGTTGGTAGCGCTCGGCGGGATCCTTGGCCAGTGCCTTTCCGACAAGCCGCTCCAGTTCTATCGGGATGCCACTACGCAGTCCTGTAATCGGCTCCTGCTGAGAGTTGAGGATGGAGTAGAGAACGGCGTTCTCGTAGTCTCCCTTGAATGGCAGCTGCCCGGTCAGCATTTCATACAGTGTCACACCCAGGGACCAGATGTCGGTCCTGTGATCTGTCGGTTCTCCCCCTGCCTGTTCGGGAGACATATAGGCCGCGGTGCCGAGCGTCGAGCCTGCCTTGGTCAGCGCTGTTCGGCCGGAGAGTTTTGCCAGACCAAAGTCGACGATTTTCGCCGTACCATCCGAAGTAATCAGAATGTTGGCCGGCTTGATGTCCCGGTGGATGATTCCGTGCTCGTGGGCCTTGGCAAGACCCTGGGCAACCTGGACAGCGATGTAGACGGCTTCCTCGATCTTCAGCGGCCCCCGTTCGATTTTCTTCTTGAGAGTCTCACCCTCATAGTAAGCCATTACGATGAAGATCTGGCCGTCTTCGGTCTCACCGATGTCGTGGACGTCACAGATGTTAGGATGATCGAGGGAAGAAGCGGTTTGCGCTTCGTGGATGATGCGCTGCTTGGCTTCAGGGTCGCGTGTGAGCTCGGGAGGGAGAAACTTCAGGGCGACTGTTCGGTCCAGCTTCAGGTCCTGGGCTTTGTACACAACGCCCATGCCCCCACCGCCGAGCTTCTCGAGAATCTTGTAGTGGGAAACGGTCTGGCCGATCAAGGGAATCTCCACGGGCGTGAATGATCCCAACGGCACGAAGAACTAGTGGTACGGCGGCAATATACGCCAGGGTGCGGTGGGAGTCAAACAGAAGCGCGAAGGTCGACGAAATGAAGGTCGACGAAATGATTTAGGATTTTCCTACTTTTCACCTCATGCAAGGGTCGTTTTCACCTTCTTTCTGCCCCCTTTCCAAGTCCTTCTCACTCTCTCAGAAGCCCCATTCTAAACAGTCCCATGGCTCCAGACATCATCCTACAACTAGTGGAGATCATTCATCTCTTTGAGGATCGTCATCTCCTGATCACCTCCACCCACCTGAGCGGTTTCTCCTTGGTCGAGCAGATTCAGAAACCGGCGACTGCGTGTTTAATTGCGGGACTCGATTGATATGAAACATGAAAGGGCCCGGTGATGAATGCCGAACCCTTTTCTTTACCTCATCCATCAGAGCTCACCTGACTACGATCATCTTCCGGCTCTGGACGAAAGCTCCTGCTGTCAGTCGGTACACGTACATTCCGCTCGGAAGACCGGTCGCATCGAACCTGATCTTGTAGCTCCCCGATTCTTTCCGCTCATTCACAAGCTCAGCTACGTGGCGGCCAAGGAGATCGTAGACTCCGAGCATCACCGGACAGGTCACTGGCAACTGGAATCTGATAACCGTTGTTGGATTGAATGGGTTCGGATAGTTCTGCCCGAGCGAAAAGTGTACAGGCAACGTTCTCTCTTCTTCTATCCCTGTCACAGTGACGCTCATTGTGTCACGCCAGTACAGAACCTCCTGACTGGAAATATCAAGGGCAAACCGGGCGTCGTAGGGACCCAGCAGGCCAGCTGAAAACAGTATCTGAAGGACAACCGTGGAGTTGGCGACCGCGCCGGGAGCGATCGTGCCAAAGGCCAGCGGAGCGACCGATGCGATGTTTCCTGAGTCCAGCGGCGTCACTCTTGCGGCAACGTCAGGGATGGTAAGTGTGGCCCCATTGTTTTTCAAGGCAACAACGAACCTCACCAGGTCTCCGGGATTCGGGATGGTGTCTGTGAAGATAGTGGAATATCCAGCGCATGTAACGGGACCAGCGGTCGTGAACCGGGCAGCATATGGCATCGAAAACGTCGATAGGTCAGCCGGGTCGACGACCCTGCTCGTAACAGTGTAGAACCGTTCACCGGCAGGGGCACTCCAGGATGCACCCCATAGTCCATCGTCTGCTGCGCCGTCTCCGTGCTGTCCATCATCGACAAACAGGGTGGAATCAACAGGCATAGTATCCGCCATGAAGCGCCCAACCACCGAGATCGCGTGGCTCTGGGGGTTCTCCACGCTGGCGGTCAATCGGACGGAGTCCAGGCCAGGTCCGTAGTAACCGCGAGAGGCTGTCACTCCATGGGTGTGGGCCACGCTCGTGATCCAGGCCAGGGCACGCTTCACAATGGTGTCATCTCCCAGTGCAACATCGTCTCTGTCAAACCAGACAGGTTCGAAGTCGGGGAATTCCTTCCGGAGAAGCAGCACGTTCGGCTCCCGATGGTCAGCCAGGACGAAGAACGGTACCATGAAGTAGAACCCGCTCACCACGGGCTCTTCGTCGATCATCCCTGTGACGGCTCCGTTAATTGATTTTCCAAAGAACCGGGCGCTGGAAAGGTAGCGGAACTTGTATGCAGTGAAATCTCCCTGGCTGATGGCGAAAGGGCTGATGAGAACAGCGATAGGCCTCTCATACAAAGTATTCGGATCGGCGTTGATGAAAAATGGTAGCGGCGTAGAAGTCACAGGCTTTAGAGCGTAGAGATCAGCCGGAGACAAGCGTTCGAGGCCAACCAGTGTCTGTGTGGAATAGTTCATCAGCACGGCGAGCCCGGCTTCCGGCCCCTGGGAGACGAACCCGCCCGCATCGAAGCGGATATCGATGATCAGGCCATCAGTTCCCATTAGAGCAAATACGGCATTCTGGAATTCGGCCTTGACGCCAGGGCCGTGTCCAGAAATGTAGATATAGCCGATGTTTGTTCCTTGGACGACGCCATAAGAAACGTGATCGGATCCGGCGACTGGCTCGTAATCGGGCTGAGGGACCGAGGGCACTGCGAGCTGTTCGCTATTGGGCATATATGCCGGTATGTCGAGCGATGACAATGGAGCGGTGGGCAGATGCTCCAGGTCACCCGAATGATAGCGGATCACATCGATGGTGTCGAACAGGTGCCAATTCATCCCGGCGGCAGTCAGGAGCATATGGATGCGGGAGCTTTGCGTTGCGGCCATGTGCCCCAGTCGAGGCAGCGGAGACTCGAGAAGTTCAAAGACGAGCCGTTTCCATGGCACTCCTTCGTAGCCGCGAATAATATCCCCAGGTTGCAGGCCGAGCGGGTGATTGGCAACAGCCCGAAGGACGAGGAGGGTGCTGTCCGGGAGCGGGGTCAGGACTGCACCGAAATGCCGGATATCACTGAAGGTCAGGTTCAGCACGAAGACGGGCGCCCCGGGATTCAGCGGCGTTGATTGCATGATCGTATCCCATCCCACGACATGGTAGTCGCGAAGCTCGTGAGCGAGCTTCGATAGGATCGCCGAGAATCCACCCCGGCTGGTGGAGTCGTTTATTTGCTGAGTATAGAATGCCCGAAGGGAATCCCAGTTGATGTTCAGGCCGCTGAAGCCGGGAAAGATGTCATGGATGTAGTTGGCAAACGTGTTGAAGACCTGTTGCTTCTGGGATCGAGGAAGTCCCGGTCCCCAGAATTGATCGACGATCCGCTGCCAATCCGACCGTCGCCTGTACAGGGATGAATCGGCCAGGGCCTTGGCATTCACCTCATGGTTCGTGTACGTGAAGAACACTGGTTCTTCGTTCACATGGGTCCTCGGCTGCGCTGTGACCGGTGTCGAGGCCAACAGGAGTGCGGCGACAACAAAAATTTGCTTCATGGTGTGGTCCTTCCGCCAGTGGGGAGGTTTCACGGGTCGAGGTGGGAATGCCCCGCGGTATGAAGACAGGCCCGCGGAAGAAGAGGGAGTGCAGATAGAGGCAAAGTGCAGGTGCGCTTCCAGGTCTGAGGCGGGAATCCCGCATTTGACCCACAAAGCTTGAGTGGAATATACGCAGGGATTGTCAAATGTCTGTAGAACAAATGCTGAAATATCGTGTGGGAATTGTCCTACAGTGGTTTCACCTCAAAGAAAGGTCCTCTTCACCACCTTTCTACGTCACTTTTATCCCCTTTTCACTCCCTCAAGAGCCCGAACATCACACTGTTCCCTGGTTATTGTGGCTCGATGGATGATCGCCTGGTCAGGCACTTTCGTCATTTGCTCAGTGAGCAGATGGGTGCCGAAGCTAGGAAATGCCGCCTCAGGTTGTTAAGCGACCTGTCAAGAATTCTCTCCCATTGACGCCTCGCAAACAAAGAATCAACCAGATAGCCCAGCACTGGAATTGGCAGTTGGTATTCCATAGCGTAAGTGAATTTGGTGCTATCACCCATTGGTTCAAAGGTCCAATGAGTTCGATGGGCCAGCCCTCTGGTGGCAACACCTGTCCAACCTCTGTTGTGGACATAATCGTGAATCTCAGTTTCGACAGGAGCAGAGAGACCCATGACACGAGCCCTGTAGGCGTACCGTGCACCGTTACCCCGAGTGATCGTCGTGGTCGCTTTGAAATCTGACACACCCTCGAACCATTCAGTCCATTTGGCGTAGTCAGCGGCATAGCCGAATACTTGATCCACTGGTGCGGAAATGATGACGCTATGTTCGATGCGAGTCATACGTTCACCCTCCGAGAGAATAATCAGTGGCCGAGAAAGTCCCTGACTGCCGAAGAGCTCCTGCGTGACAACTTCCGCCTTCGATTTCCTCCGGATCGGCGCACACATGTGGAGCGATTGGCCCTCTGAGGCCCAGATATCGCGTGAGATTCAGAAACTGACCAGGACGCTGTCCATTGCGCAAACACGGTTGAGTTGAAATAAGAGGGGCCGGTAATGAATGCCGAACCCCACTTTTGTCTACACAATGTGAGAAGTAGATTTGACTTTTCGCCGCCACACGGTTCCCGTTCACGCGGGCTTCGGGCCAGACGCAGGCACTTTCTTCAACACAGCGGCAATGACGGCGCCAGCGATGCCGGCATGCACGAGTTCGAGAAGGGGATCAACGATCGTCTTCGTCAAGCTCGAGAGGTTCGTGTAACTGTAGACCGCGAAGTTCAGGGTGAACCAGAGAAGAAAACCCACGATCGCTGCGATCTTCGCACCTTCGAAGATCGACAGGGAGCTGGCCCGATTCCCAATCGCGTACATGATGAGGGCCGCATACGAAAGATACGCCAACACCAGCGCCCAATACAATACCTCGCCTCGATCTACGCCTGTGGCCGAGCCGGCGTTTGCGGCATAGAAGGCCGCGAAGGCCCAGTCGAATATGACGTAGCCAAAAATGAACAGCACAACGGCGCCGACGATCGTTCCGACCACGAACCGTTTGGTATCCATCTGTTTACCCTCCATTGATAGATTTGAGCTGCAGTGCAAGCCCCAACCCGCTGACCCAATCAGTCCGCGAGCGCAGAACCGCCTAGCGTGCATTAGGCTGTGAAACAGCATCAAGAATCTTGCGACTCATGTGGCAAGTTTGAGCGCCTGGTCGTTCACCTCATGATAACCGGCTTCCCGTTCGCCATTCTGGAGAAGGACGACCTGTGGGCCAAGAGTGTTGTAGACTGTCAGATTCACAACTGACCTCTGAGGCAGCCCGTAGCGGATGGTCGTTGATGGGTTGAAGGAGCACGACTATTTCTTCTTCTTTGCTTCAGGTTCTGGAGGCATCGCGGGAGCAGGAATATCCGTGGTCCAGATGTCGTAGGCCATTTTCCAGGATCCATCTGCCTGCTTTCTCCAAACGGTCACAAACTTGCCCGTGTCAGCGACGACCTTCCCACTCATCTCGTAAGTCTGGAAATATCTCCCGAGCTGGATCGCGAACTCACCGGCGCCTTCGACTGAGATCGTGGTACTGGTGAATTCTTTCATCTTCATTCCTGACTGCAGCCAACCTTTCATCGTCTTTTCTATGGCTGCTCTGCCTTTGACCATGGGCATGTTCGACGGCAGGATGACAGCATTCTCCTCATAGTTGCTGGCTGCGGCGGTCGCATCTCCCTTCACGGCCGCCTGTTCTTGGACCGTGCAGGCTGCATCAATCTTTGCCTTTACGGCGGCTGCATCGAACTGCTCCGGCGGCTTGCATCCAACAAGCAGGACACAAATGAGGACTCCAAGCGAAAATATTCTCATGCAGGTCTCCTTTATGATGTGAATTAGGTGTTTGAGGATCTTGAAGTGGGAGTCGTCTGACTGACGAGGGAAACCACCGCAGTTTCTCCTCGATAGGTAAGGATAGGTGGCTGCATTAGGCCAGAGAGTCGTCGGGGTGGGCTCTACAACGGAGGAACTGGAACAGGGTCCAGAGTGGCGGCTCGATGGCTGGGGAAGCCATCGTGCGAGCAAACGTGAGACTGCAAGATCTTACAACCGAATGCGGAAGGTGAAACCCGCGGGAGAGGAGGGAGTGCAGGTGCGCTTCCAGGTCTGTCGCGGGAATCCAGCATTCGACATCTGCAAGCTTGGGCACAATATGGTAATCGGATAGAAGAAAGTCAACGACAATCCAACTGAGACCTTATTGTTGCTCGCCCTCTTCCCCAACTGGGAGAATGGGGACATACCACGCAAGCGGTAACCGTGCAGTGCATGAAAGTACAAACGCTCCAACCATCGGTGCATCTTATTTACCCACTGCGCTCCGCAACGGGAGGACTCTTTTTTCTTGATAATAGACGGGCGGCCGGGGCAACGTGATCAGCATTGGTGGAAGGTCACAGTCCTTCCCTGGCACGCTACGCACGCCTCGAACCCAGCTGGCACCTGCAGCGGAAGTGTCGGGCCTGATGAATCGGGCTCATCCGTGGTATTACGAGAAGAGACTCTCACAACTCAACGGGTCATGAGGCTTCGATTTTCTTAGTCTTGGGTTCCGCACCCCCTGCCTTGATGGCGACCTTCACAGCATCTTCCATCGGATCTTTAAAGGGCACCTCGATTCGGAGAAGACCGTGCTCGTAGATCGCTTCGGCTTTCTCAGGTTTCACCGGCCAAGCCAAAGCCAGTGCTGAAACGTACTCGAGGTCCCTTGCTGGCGCCGTGAGGTGGACGCTGTCTGCCAGGATCTTCAGATCGATGGTATCCGTTGGTGCTCCCGGGATGGCAAACTCCACTACCAACTTGTGTGTCTCCTCGTCGGCATATGCTACTGTTGTATTGGGCGCAATCCTAATCCGATTTTCCAGCATCATGGCAACCTCCTTGGTTGTCTATAAGGCCTATGCTTGCAGTTGACCCGGCGCAGTTCAGATTACCGGGACGGGACAATAGACGATGGACTGTGGACAATTGACATTGGGGAAGCGGAGAGCGCGTTAGTCTCCCTCTCCTGGATCACTTACCATCGCCGAAAACCAGCCACGCTTGCTGCACAAAATAGGGGAAGGTCCCTTCCACCCCGAGATTCTTGGCAAATTCCAGACGCGCTTTCACGGCCTGGAGAAACTCCGGCAGTGTCTTTGACTTCATGGCAACTTTGTCGAGCTTGAGGATTCGTATGTAGTCCGGTGATATCATAGCTTCTTCTCTCCTTCAAGAAACCTCAGAGCTGCTTCTACATAGTGCACTATGAACGCAACATTGGTGCCAATAGCGATCGGAGAGACACTCGACAGGCACGACCGAGATTGCCAGCTAGGGGGGTCGTCGGGGTGGGCTCCACATAGGAGGGGCCAGAGCAGCGGCTCGATGGCCGACGGAGAAGGTTTGCCTCTCTTGGTCCCTCATGATGCTGAATCTGATGAAGTATAACGGACGGAACTCTAAGATGAATCAACTAAAGGGATGAAAGAGTAGCTAGTCCCCTGAAAGAGAGATTTGTTGCCGGCGCCTATCGAAATCGAGCTCCAATGCGCGATTTCCCTTTGGAACCGCCATTTTTGGCGTTTTGGGTACAATTCTTTGAAATCTCGTCCGTTCTCCGCCGATTTCCCATCGTGGAGCTTGAGATTGAGTGGTGTTCAATATATTCTATTGTTCATTACTAATGAACACTATAAAGTATTGAACGAATATATTTAATTATTGCACCAGTGACCACTTTTCCTGGATTTTCCATTGACAAGTGTTCACTAAAATAGTATGTTCAATAGTAATGAACAAAGACAATTATTGTACAAGAGGTCAAGAGTGGCACGCGTAGCAGACGAACGAGAAATACTCGAAAACGCGGTAGGCGCTTTTCGACGAACCACCAGGATCGAAGCGAAGATCGAGCCCGGCTGGGAACACCTTGAAAACCTGCATGGGGGTGGGCAAACGCGGGCAGATGCCGCGATCCGAATACTTCGAGGCGGGAGGGAATGGAGGTTTGACGCAGAGGTCAAGCCTTGGTTAACCACAACTACGGCCGGCCTACTTGTGCACAAATATCCTGCCAACAAAAAGTGGATTCTGGTTACAAGGCATGTGCAGCAAGCAATAGCGGAACAAATGCGCGAGCTGCAAATCCAATACATGGACACTGACGGGAACGTCTACCTCGATACAAAGGACCTTCTCGTGTTTGTGAAAGGACAGAAGAATGCAGAGCCGAGAGCGACGACCGGAGTTGTGCGTCCATTCAAACCGGCCGGCATGCAGGTGATCTTTGCTCTCATCTGCAATCCGGGCTTGGAACAAAAAACCTATCGTGAGATTGCGGATGTCACCAAAACGGCTTTGGGGACCATCAACTGGACAATGCAGGCCCTGCGACAGATAGGGCACCTATTGGAAATGGGGAAAGCCGGCCGCCGGATTGTCAAAAGAGAAACGCTCTTCGATAAGTGGGTAGCGGCCTATCCTCAACAATTGAGGCCCAAACAGCTTGTCGGGCGATATGTTACTCAGGACACAGACTGGTGGCGAAATGCAGATTTGAAGGACCTCGACGCTCTGTGGGGAGGAGAAACAGCTGCAGCGATTGAAACGGGATATATCGAGCCGGAAATTGCAACGGTGTATCTTGAGAAGAACCTGACCGAACTAATACTTCGTTTCAAGCTGAAAAAAGATCCGCACGGTAAGATTGAGGTCTTCAGGAAATTCTGGCATTTCCAGCTTGAGGAACAGAGAGGACGAACAGTACCACTCCCTTTAATATACGCCGATCTGTTGGCTACGGGGAACGATAGAAACATCGAAACAGCCAAAGAGCTACGAGACAAGAAACTTGATCGATATCTCAGATAGAATTCCACCATCGACAGTCGCCATCTTTCAGGCCATTCACAGTGCGGCACAGAGAGAGGGCGTACCTTTTTCTGTAATTGGGGCGGCAGCCCGGGACATGCTGCTTCGGTACGCATATGGACTTCCGGTCCGCCGGGCAACGCGGGATATCGATATCGCGATACGTGTCGCAGATTGGGACGAATCCATATCGACGCAGGAAATGACGACAGACTCTACAATGAAGCTTCAGACCTCATGGAGGTGGAATTCTTCGATCGTGCTTAGGCGGATGCACAATTGCTCGGGCGGGACATGGCCCACCTGGCGGAAGATGTTGCTCATAGGAGAATAGATGAGATTCTTTCCCGCGAATGTGACCCATCGGTCCCGTGAGATTGATTACAGACATAATAGGGACGAACTTACTATGCAGGAAGAGTTCGATGAAGTTCTGACTTTGATAAACAGAGTCCGAATGGGATTTTTGGATCGACTGAAACAGGTTTGAGGGGGCGAAATGAAAGAAGCCACTTTCCCCTCCTTGTAAAAAATACAAAAAGTGTTAGAAGGCTGTTAGAACCCTCTAACACTTGGGGGTAAAAGTGGCGATTTCAGTGGACGGGGACGGAATCGAACCGCCGACACAAGGATTTTCAGTCCTTTGCTCTACCAACTGAGCTACCCGTCCAAAACCAACTCGACCCGGAGCATCTAATATACAAACTCGCCAAAAAAAACGCAATTCCGAATCAGAATCCCACCCCAAAATCCAGATACACCTCCATCCCCTCCCTGGACCCCGCTAGCATGACACTGATCGTGTTGTCCCTGGACCAGGGGGCCACCCACATCGTTCCGCCATAGGACGCGTGCCAGCGGTACGAAGTTTCACCCGTGACAAATACACGCCCCGATTCACCGAAACAGGAAACACCCAGCGTTGAAGGCACGATGAAGTTCAAGTGCCAGAGTGATGCACGCAACTCCACTGTTCCCAGGAGGAGCGCATCACCGATGTACCGCCCCGTTGTCAATCCGCGCAGCCCATTCCATCCGCCGAGATTCGCCTGCTCAAAGTACGGAACATCACCCCTGACCTTCTCACCCAGCATCCGGAGAGCCAGTGTAAGCGCGGGTGTTGCGCTTCCTCCAACGTATGCACGCAGATCACACTGACTCCTGCTGAACGGACCTGTGAGACCACGGGTGGCCGGATACACCGTCCCACCGACGCGGAAGAGGACGCCGTGTTGAGGATAGGTTGGCTCGTCTCGCGTGTCAAGCTGTACTGCCGCTCCAATACCCAAGTACGCGAGCCCGTCAACTCCATACGGGCGTATGATGTTCACATAACGGTCTGTCCGATCATCCGCACGCACGTAGTTCGCCGATCCGGATAGTCCCAGTTGCAGTGCCGATGACAGTGAGAGATGCAACGACGATGTCATTCGATATTGACGCAGGTGCGGAGTGTAGTACTCACCTCTCCGGTTATCCTCCACTTCCGTCTCGTTCCCCACCCCGTAGAAGCCCGACATCTCATACCCCGACACCAGAGCACTTAGCCTAAAGATCGTGCCGGGAAACAACGTGCGCGTATCCATCAGAAGCCGGATACGTCCATTCCTACTAAATGGAGCATATCCGCCGATGGCACTTATCATCCATGCATACGGGACCGCGCGGAATCCGTAACGATAATAGACCGGGCCAAAACCGATCAGCGGGCCATAGGCGGCATTGTAGTCCAGCATTATTCCGTATTGCCACGAAGATCCTCGGTCTTCCAGAGCCGTGGGTTTCTTCACTAATACTTCCTCATCCGCATCAGCGTCATCGTACTTGACATCGGTGCCGAAGATTCCCCGGCTACCCGAGCCGGGGTCATCATTGACGACCCCATCGGTGACCACACGGAGCCCCACTCCATTCCTGTACTCGCCGCTCATGTGCACATAGTCGTTGCCGCCGCCGGTATATAACCGCACTTCATCCGTCTCCGAGGACAGGAACATGCGTGAAAACGAACAGCGTGTGCTGTCCCTGGCCCCGCCGGGTGTTCGTGCATAGACGGCAACGGAAACACGGGCAGTGTCATGACGGGTCACATCAATCCACTCCGCCGCCGTTGTGCCGCGAATGTCCACCGTTTGTGCCAGCAGGTCATAGTAGTCCTCCGCCAGCTTGCCGAGGCCCGCGCGCCGGCGCTGCAGCAACCCGCCCAACAGCGCACCATCAGATCCCCGGCGCTCCAGAGGGATCGTCTCAAGAGCACTCTGTATCACAGAATCCGTCATCCGTCGGACAATGAAGGTCGCCAATGAATCATACACGTGCTTTGACACAGAGGAGAGGAGACTCCTGTCAAGATGACGGGTATACCAGGTAAATTCCTTGATATCGGGATATTCATCAGAGAAACTTGGCAAGGGTGCGACTATGAACCTCGAACTGATTGACAGTGCACCGTCGTACCTGCAGAATGCGAGGGGATGTGGAACTTCAACCGGTTTCCAGATCCTGAAGCCATGACCATCGACCGGCATCCATCTCCAGCGTGCAGAGGCATCGCCCCATGAGCCCAGCAGGAGATCCAGCAACCGGATCTTGAGCACCTGGAACGCGTCAATCCTTTCATCAGGATTTCCGCCGGCAAGTTTCAGGACGCTGCGCGTGTCCCACAACGTCGTATCCCGGTCGTAAGGCAGTGCAGGAGAAAGAATTGCCAAGCGGCCGGGCGCTCCGGTGTCAATGCCCCCCTCGAGCAAACTGTCCGGAAGCACTACGATCCGGGAGTCGCGCACAGGGAGATCCAGGGCGGCACCGAGACGGTCCACGATCACATCAGCATAGGGGTATGTACCGGCCACCAGATCACCCAGCAGATCCGGGGCAAACACGCTCAATATCTCCGGAGGGAAAATGTCCGCAGGATTCTGACGCAGGAAGAGGAAGGTACAGCGGGGGTCTTCTTTTCTGTGGAGGTCATATTCCTCCACAGACACTTCCGTTGTCCAGGCGTCACGCCAGAGGTCGCCAAACATGAGTGAATGCCAGTCACCGGCAGCGAACGTCTGGCCGGGAACGGCACGCACAAGGTGCGGGGACGTTTCGTCCGACTCAGCATGGTGAGCAAATAGGAGGGAATACGGAAGACACACAATCACGAAGATTGCCGACCGGGTCAAACCCATGAAGGTAACATCCCTGGATGAGTGCACTCTTACTGACCGGCGAGTGCCCGGATGACCGCATCAGCGATCGCCGGCCTCACCCGGGAAATCTTCGTGTTCGCTCGTGTCGGATGCACACGGTTCGTCAACAGTATCAGGCTGATGCGGCGTTCCGGATCAACCCACACCGACGTACCGGTGAACCCTGTGTGGCCAAAGGAAGACGGAGAAAAAAGGGATCCGGCCGAAGAACCCGTCGGAGACTTCATGTCCCATCCGAGATACCGGTCTTCCCGCCCCGACCGTCCCGCAGTGAAGGCCGCGACCGTGCTCGCCGACAAATAGCGGACCCCCGCGTAAGTCCCTTTGTTCAGGAGCATCTGCGTGTAGATAGCAAGATTAGAGGCCGTGGAGAAGAGACCGGCATGGCCTGCTACCCCCCCGAGGATGTTGGCATTTTCGTCGTGCACAATGCCCCGCACAAGCGTTTTCCTCCAGAGCGTGTCGATCTCGGTGGGCGCCACGTTGTCCCAGTCTTCGCGGGGCGGGTTATACAGAGTATGTTTCATGCCCAGCGGCCCGTAGAACTCCGACTCGAGAAACTTATCCTGCGGCATCCCGGCGATCTTCTCGATAACCTTGCCCATTGTGATCATCCCGATATCACTGTACACGGTGGTGTCACCCGGGTTCCAGAGCAATTCTGTCGCAAGAACAGAGTCCAGCGCTTCCGCCGCGGTTTTGCACATCAGAAAGAACCGTTTGAAAGGAGGAAATCCGGCTCTGTGCGTGAGAAGGTGCCTGATCGTAATCACCGATTTTTTACCGCCGGTGAACTGTGGCAGGTATTGGGCCACGCGATCATCCAACCGCAACTTCCCTTGGTCGTACAGTTTCATCGCCGCGGCGGTCGTCCCGATCACTTTGCTGACGGAGGCCAGGTCAAAGAGCGTCCTGTCGTCAATCGGGGGCGAAGCGATATCATAGGTCTGAGTGCCGAACGCTTTGGCATACGCTATGACTCCGTTCTTCACCACGACCAGCTGCGCGCCCGGGAAGGCGGAATCCCCGATGGCCGCTTCAACGATGTCATCCAGTTTACGTAATTTGCCGGGCTCAAAACCGGCTGCCGCCGGATCGTCCATGCGCAGACGGTCCATGGCAATCACCAGACCCGTTCCGGCCGCGTAGCTTTCCAGTATACTGACCGGCAGTTTTCCGCCAATCGGGATCTCGCCAAAGAGCGCCTCGACCGCGGCTTCGACCTGCGGTTCCGTGTCACCATAGGTGCACATCAACACATCCGCATTGGGAAACTGCGCCGCAAGATATGGGCTGCCAAACAGCACGACCGCGGTGGGCACATTCGCTGCCTCGGCGCGTTTGAGGAACGGCAGAAGTTCGCGGGGCATGCCGATTCGTCCGGACGAAGAGCGGACTTTCACAAAGACCGGCAACAACAGCATATCCGCCCGCCGCAGACGGGCGGCGGCATCGTCCATCGCCTCATTGTTACTCCGGGGATTGAGACGCAACACTTCGATGCTCCCGTTGCGGCGCTGCAGGAGCTGATGGAAGTAGCTTCCCACTTGCTGGCTCGTGGAGTGCGCGCTCGGGCGATTCACTTCCGACCGGTAATCGTCGGAGTCGCTCAGGACTACCGACACGACGCGATGCTGGCCGAAGGGTTGCAACGGGAGGATCGCCCCCCGGTTGCGCAGCAATGTCACGGCATTGCGGGCAACCGTCCGTGCCAGCATCTGATATGCACGGACACCGACCACCCGGTCGATCCTGTCGACGTCGATCGTCCGCACCGTGTCAAGTCCCAGTTGCTGTTTTACTGTAAGGATCTTGCGCACCGATGTCAGCAACCGTTCGCGCGTGATCTCTCCGGAACGCGCTGCAGAAAGCAGTGCGGCAATGGCCGACTCTTCATCGGGCGGCATCAGCACGATATCAACGCCGGCCTTCACGGCCCAGACAGCCGACTCTCCGGCGGAATATCCGCGCGTCACTCCCCGCATGTCCAGCGCATCCGTGATCACCAGGCCCCGGAAGTGCATTTCTTTCTGTAATACATCCGACACGATGATCCGGGAAAGTGACGCCGGAAGCAACTTCACAGAATCCAGCACCGGGACGGCGATGTGTGCGATCATCACCGAAGGGACATTGGCTTCGATCGCGCCACGGAAGGCCGCGAGCTCTACAGTGTCCAATCGTTCCCTGGTCAGTTGCATGACGGGCAATTCCAGATGTGAATCCACGCCGGTATCGCCATGGCCGGGAAAATGCTTCACCGTTGGCAGGGCACCGCCGTCCAGCGACCCACGGACAAAGGCGGCCACCATTTCCCGGACGAGAGCCGGGGAATCGCCGAACGAACGTGTATTGATGACGGGGTTCTGCGGGTTGGTGTTCACATCGGCAACGGGGGCAAAATTCTGATGCACGCCGATCGCACGGGCCTCGCGAGCGATGGCGCGGGCAACGTCATAGGCAAGGCGGGCATCCCGGGTGGCACCGATGGCCATGGCATCCGGGAATGGAGTTGCGCGGCGCACACGCATGGCGACACCGCGTTCAAAATCCCCGCTGACCAGCAGGGGGATAGGAGCAAGTCGCTGAAGCGAATTCAGCCGCACCGCCGCCGCCATCACGTCCCCCGGCCACAGGACGATTCCACCCACGCGCCGCTCCTGCACCAGGTGCGCCATTCGGGCATATTCATCGCTTTCTGCGCTGAAGTAGTGGCCGTACACGCCGACCATCACGAGCTGTCCCACCTGGTCTTCCAACGACATCCCGGCCATGACGCTGTCCACCCACGATAGCTTTGGCGGCGCCGGAACGTGAACGGCGCGTTCAGGCCGTGGCGCGATATCGCCCGACGCGCAGGAAAGAATGACAACCGAAATAAGAGCGACAAGATATGACGATCCGTACTTTTTCACTCCATGCATCTATTTCCTCGCCCGGAGATTCAATGCCATAATGACCGCGCCGCCCGCCGGAGGAAACTTCGCAGGGTGAATCCTGGCCTGCGGAATCCGCTTGTGGACGGCATCAGCGACGATTTGTGAGTAGAGGGTTTCGTGATCTATCAGCCCCCCGACAAAGACCACACCCACCGATGGGAGTGGCCCCATACGCTTTACCATCGAATCCAATTGATCCACAAGCTGGGCGGCGGCGGCCGTGAGAATATCCCTCGCCGTCAGATCACCTTTCCCTGCTGCCTCGAGCACGATCGGCGCGAGAGAGGCGACGTCATATTTCTCCTGATATACTGCGGCAATGATGGCATCGCGCCCTCCCCAACCACAACGTTCGGCAAGCATGGCACGGAGCATCCGCGCATCGCTTCGCTGGTCGATGTCACGCGCCACCGCACGGACCGCTTCAACACTGATCGCATATCCACTCCCCTCGTCGCCCAGCACCCTTCCCCACCCGCCGACCATGGCAATGCTACCGTCGGGCAACTTGCCCATGAGACTCGATCCCGTGCCGGCGATGACCACAACTCCGGTTTCTCCTCCGAACGCCCCCTCAAGTGCGATACGAACGTCAGTTTCTAAAACGAATCGCATGTGCTCCCAACCACGTCCGATTCCTCCCACACGCAATGCCTCTGCAAGTCGGTCGCGCACTGTCGCACTGCCAACCCCGGCCAACCCGCACACGATTGTCCCCAGTGACGAGGGTCGGACCTCCGCCTGATGACAACAACCCGCCACGACGTCCAGTATGTTGGCCGCCGCCCCTTCAACCCCTACAACATTGGGATTACCGGGCCCGGTCTGGAACCGCGCGAGCTCTTTTCCCCCGGCGTCCGCAAGAACTCCCAGGGTCTTTGTGCCGCCACCATCGGCACCGAGAACATAACGGGGCTGTGCACTCATGAGAAGAACATCTCCGGGAGGATGAGAAGGCAAAGCGCAAGCACTCACCGTAAAATGTACCGAATGGCATGGCGACAATCAAGGTGACGCCAGTTGAGAAGGAACGCGTTGACAAGGACCGAGCTGTTGACAATGTACACGCGCGTGCGTAGTTTACGCGAAGTATTCATCCTCATTTCCGGGAGACTGTATGCGCACGCTCATCATGCTGATCATAATACTCTGTGCCGCTTCATCGGGGGCCCCCGGCGGTTCGCCGACTGTCAAAACCGGCATCGAAGTACTCCGTGACCGGAATTTTGATTTGCTCAAGGGTAAGCGAGTAGGCCTGATCACCAATCCCACCGGAGTCGATGCAACACTCCGCTCAACAATTGACATTTTGCACGATGCCCCCGGTGTGAAGCTCGTCGCGTTGTTTGGCCCGGAGCATGGTGTCCGTGGTGATTTTGCCGCCGGGGACAGGGTCGACACGTACACCGATGCGCGGACAGGCATTCCCGTGTATTCACTTTACGGCGCAACCCGCAAGCCTACGCCCGCAATGCTGAAGGATATTGACATCCTCGTATACGACATCCAGGATATCGGCTGCCGCTCCTACACCTATATCAGCACGATGGGCAATGCGATGGAAGCCGCCGCCGAACAAAAAATCCCTTTCCTGGTTCTTGACCGCCCGGATCCTCTGGGAGGACTGCGCGTGGAAGGGAGTCTGGTGGAGCCGGGGTGGGAATCATTCGTGGGTCAGTTTGCCATTCCCTATGTCTACGGGCTGACATGCGGCGAGCTGGCGCAGATGCTTAATAGCGAAGGCATGCTCGCAGGCGGCGTGCGGTGTTCACTACAGGTCGTACCCATGAAAGGCTGGAAACGGTCGATGTCGTTCGAGCAAACGGGATTGCAGTGGGTGCCCGCATCCCCGCATGTTCCTCACGCGAGTTCCGCACTGCACTACGTGAGCACCGGCGTGCTGGGGGAGCTTGGTGTAATCTCAGAGGGAGTGGGGTATACGTTGCCGTTCGAAGTCTTTGCGGCCGAATGGATTGACCCGGAACAGATGGCCGAACGCATGAACGGACTGCATATGGCCGGCGTAATATTCCGTCCCATAACATTCAAGCCATTCTACGGCAAGTCCACAGGGAAAGCGCTCCACGGCGTGCAGATCCACTTCACGGATGAACAGAAGGTGGATCTGCTCGGCATGCAGTTCCGCTTTCTCCAGGTGCATCAGGAACTCTATCCGGACAAAAATCCCTTTCAACTCGCGGATGCGTCCCGTATCAGGATGTTCGACAAGGTCATGGGATCGGACAAAGTGCGGAAGGCGTTCAGCGCGAAAATGCTGTATGCGGATATCTGGGAAACCTTCATGCAGGAAGCGGCGGCGTTCAGAACGCGCTCTCTGAAATATCACCTGTACCAGTGATCTGCAGAACGCGCGAGTTCCTCAAACTCCCGTTTCCCCAACGCGATTTCCTGAAACATGCCGGCGATCTGTTCACGCGTCAGGCGCTGGAAATCCCGTTCCAGCGGCGTAATGCACACACCCCCGAGGTCAACTGCGGCCGGGCTGATGAGGATCTTTTCATCCCCCTCAGCGAAGAAAAACGATGGACGGTGCTTCGCACGTGGAAACACAAGCACCCTCCATCCCTGCTCATACGAAGCCAGGATGTTGAGCATCGGCTCTTCCTTCTCTGGAAGGATGTTCGAGAGCCGGGAGAGGAGACCCGCAAACTCCCGCTCGAGAATCGGCCACGATGAGGATTCCAGAGCGATGAAGCGTCTGAGACATCCATCCACCGCCATGACACGACAACCATCCGACTCCTTCAGTACCCGCCCGTGCCGCCGGATGATCTCCGGATACTCGGTGTCAACGGGCATAAATCCTTTCAGCCCCGCCTGGAAGTGCAGATGATCGGGGGCCGAGGCGCCACAACGCGGACCGTTGTAAAAAAGGGTATACCTGCCTGCCATCGCTTTCGCCAGATCCAGCAGCACGTCGAATGATCCGTCGATACGTTGCGGAATATGTTCGCGATGGGGAATCGTGAAATGCTCGGGGAAGATCGGGAAGGGGTTACAAAGGATCACATAGGAATCCCCGAAGGCTACACCGCGCTGCTCCGCTGGAAGGTGCTCAAGACAGAGAAAGCACCGCCTCTCGCGAATTGATTTTTCGTCGACTTTGGCCGCTGACGAGGTGATCCTCCCGGGGTTGAACTGTACGTTGATCACACAGCCGTCAAACCCGAAGGTGCGCGTCTGCACGGATGCCAGGCCGGCGTAACCGCTGCGGAGAAGCGGCCAGGTTTCGCGTTGCTGGCTCAGGAGCGCCGCGCTGATGGACGCGAGCGATTCTCCCGCACCGTAACTCTCCAGATCCTCTGGTGCGACGACAACCCGTGACGCGGCGTCCTGGTAAGGTGTGGTCATCACTTCACCGGCGTTTTTTTGGCGTGACGCGTTTCCTGGTTGTCGTCTTGCGCACCTTCGCCTTCTTGCCTCTCTTCTTTATCAGATTGATCCGGGCCATGAGTTCCAGCGTCCGGATCTTGTCCTTGTAGAAATTGAATCCGTTCAGCTTTGCGATATCCAGATCCGCATCGGAATTTCCCTCCCACCTGCGGCAGAGATAGATCGGCTCGTAGATGCGCCCTATCTGATACTCGCGGGAGATAGCCAATCCGAGTGCATAATCTTCGCCGTAACTCACGTTCGGAATCTTGATCCGCCGCAACACGGGTGTATAAAACGCGCGCGGGGCTCCGAGGCCGTTTATGCGCAGCGCATTATTCCGCCCGTTTCTGGGTGTCCATTCCCGGTGGTCAATGATTCCCGGAGGAATCGGCTCAAGCGCAAAGTTGGTCATCTGGTAGGTTCCCACGACCATTGCACAGCGCTCCGCCCGGAACGCTTCAACCACCCTCCGTATCGTCGTTTCGTCTTTGTACATGTCGTCACTGTCCAGCTGCACGGCATAGCGTCCGCACAGTGCATGATGCGCCGCTTCATTCCAGCATCCTCCGATGCCCAGGTCCTCCCGGACGGGGATGATGTGCACCAGACGCTCATCGCCGCTGGCAAGAGCACGCAGGACATCGGTGGTGCCATCCGTCGAGTGGTTATCCACCACGATCACGTTGAACGGAAAAGGCGCCTGCTGCCGCAGAGCGGAGGCAACCGCATCTCCCACCGTTTTCACACGATTGCGTACCGGGATGATGACCGACGCCTCCACGGGGAAGTTCCCCCCGTCGGGGCGTACCTTCGTGAATCTCGGTGCAAGGTATCCGCCGATGGCTTTCAGATGCACGGTCACCGCCTTTTCCATCTCGATTTGCACCTCTCGGTTCCTGGGATCGACATAGTCGAAGAGTTTCTCGCCCGATTTGCGCACATCGCCTTCAACCTTGCTGTACAGGAATTCGCCGACGCGGACGAACGGCGCTTGTTGCGTCATTGCCAGCCGCAGTGCATACCATCCGGCGAATCGGTATCGTTCACGGCCGAGATCGGCAACGGCGTTCTTCATCTTTGCCGCATCCATGAGCACCACGGAACCGAAGTTGAAGTCGTCGCGCAAACTCCCCGCCTGGTACTCGATGACCGGATGGGGGGTGCGTTTCCCCTCTTTCATATCATAGTAGTCGGAAAACACGAGGTCCGCACCGGTCGCTTCTGCAATGTGCACAAACCGTTCAATACCGAACTGCCCGAATTCGATTTGTGTGTCATGAAGCAGGAAGAGGCAATAGGGTGTCCTGAGGGCCGATGTCATTGCCCGCATTGTGGCAGCAGAGGTTACGGCATCGACCTGAAGCGTCACACAGCCCTCTAAGGAAGGAATGTCGGTACCGGCAAGCAGTATGATCTGTTCAACCAATCCCGACTCCCTGAGCTGCTCCACGGTCCGCCGTGTGGCGTCATTTCCACTGTACGGAATGCAGGCGGTAATCTTGGTCTTCATGTCTCCTCCTCGTGATCTCATGTTTGCGGTGGCGAATCACACCCTTTTTTATTATCTTTTGCCAGTGATGTTCCCTCTTCCGTCACCCTCATAGTACTTCTCATGGCCCTCAACAAAACACCTTCGCGCAATCCATGGACATTCATCCCGACGCTCTACTTCGCCGAGGGAGTTCCCTACATCCTCATCAACGCCGTATCGGTGATCTTTTACAAGAGGATGGGCGTTGACAATGCCACGCTGGCATTCTGGACCAGCTTCCTGTATCTGCCGTGGGTCCTGAAGATGCTCTGGGGGCCGATCGTTGACACACACGCGACCAAGAGAACATGGATTCTCGGCACTCAGTTCGCTATGACCATCTGTCTCGGACTTGTCGCCGCGGCGATCCAGCTCCCCGTGTTTTTTGCCATCACGCTCATCGCCTTCTTCGCCGCCGCGTTTGTGTCCGCCACGCATGACATCGCCGCCGACGGATTCTACATGCTCGCGTTGAACAAAGACGATCAGGCCCTGTTCGTCGGCATCCGCTCAACGTTCTACCGTTTCGCGATGATCTTCGGCCAGGGGCTCATCGTGTGGCTTGCCGGCCGCCTGGAGGTGAGCAGCGGCAACATACCCGGCAGCTGGGCCCTCTGCTTCGGATTCGCCGCCGCACTCTTCGGTATTGTGGCCGTCTATCACCGGTTCATGCTCCCGTTTCCCGCCAGCGATCGCGCAGGAAGCAAGAGCACCGAGCACCGGAGCGCGTGGGTGGACGTCTTTTCGACATATTTCAAACAGGAGAAGATCGGCATCATCATCGCCTTCATTCTCCTCTACAGGTTCGGCGAGGCCTTCCTTGTCAAAATGGCTTCCCCCTTCTTTCTCGACAGCCTTGCGAAAGGCGGTCTGGGACTCTCCACATCGGAGGTCGGCATTGTCTACGGAACAATCGGCGTGGGAAGCCTGCTCGCAGGAGGCATCCTGGGCGGCATCATCCTCAAGAAATTTGGCCTCCGCAGATGCCTCTGGCCGATGGCCATTATCATTAACCTCCCGATGTACGTGTACATCGTACTCTCGCAAACGCAGCCTTCGGTCTATGTCGCGGCACCAATGGTTGCCCTGGAGCAATTCAGCTACGGCTTCGGCTTCACAGCGTATATGGTCTACCTCATGTTTGTCGCCCGCGGCGAGTACAAGACGTCGCACTTCGCGATCTCTACCGGCCTCATGGCTCTCGGCATGATGTTGCCCGGCCTGGTGAGCGGGTATCTGCAGAACTTCCTGGGCTACCAGCACTTTTTCATCCTGACAGCCGTCCTCGGCATCCCGGGAATCATCACGCTGTTCTTCATCCCGCTGCCGGAGGACGAGAAGTAAGCGCAAAACTGAGCTTCCGGTATCCGATGAGGTGGTTCACCGTCGTCTTCCCCATGGTGAACGGCGCTTCCTCCACAAACTGGAAACCGATCTTCCTATACCAGGCAAGCGCACCGGTATTCTGGACCATCACACCAAGCCAGACTTCGTCAACACCGAATGTTCTGGCAAACTCCTCTCCCACGGCAAGGAGTTTCCCGCCGATGCCCCGCCCCTGGAAATCCGGCAGGATATAGAGCGAAGAGATATAACACCGCTTCTCGCCGCTGTTGTATTTCACTTTAGCATAGCCTGCCGGCACGCCATCCTCAATTGCAAGGAGTCCCCGGAACGTTGACGGATCCATCAGTGCAGCCAGTGCCTCGATACTATACACCTTTTCGAAGTACCCGCGAAGGTCGTCCATCGGAATGAACGACGAGTATGTCGCCACCCAGGTTTCCCAGGTGATATGCCGCACCGCGGGAAGATCTTCCGTTGTCCACTCGCGAATAGTCATCGTAGGCGAAGCGCTCTCATCCTAGATTCCCGGCTCCCTGATCTCTCTTCGTTACTCCTCGCACTCATCGAGCCAATCCTCTACCCCATCCAGAATCTTCTTGGCTATTTCCTTTCGAAACTCATCATCCAGCAACCGCATCTCATCTTCCGGGTTGGACATGAATGCCAATTCTACAAGGACATTGGGAATATCCGTCGGAGAGTTGAGTATGAAATTGAAGCCCCCTACATTGCCGAAAGGTGTGAGACCGGTCTTGAGGACGCTGCTGTAAATCGCCTGCGTCAACGGCCGGAAGCATTGATGGCGGTAGTAGGTGCTGACCCCTTTGGTGGCCTCGGGATCAGTGGTATTCCCGATGGAGTTGGCATGTATGCTGATGAGCAAATCCGCTCCTCCCGCCAGAGCCGCAGTGATACGATCCGTCATGCCGACGCTGGTATCAGTTTGCCGCGTGAGAATTATCCGTGCACCTTCATCTTCAAACAGCCGTTTCAGGTGCAGCACCGTGGCAAGATTGATGTCTTTCTCTTTTGCACCTGTGCCGCCTATCGCCCCGTCACTTGTCCCTCCGTGTCCTGCATCCAGCGCGATCGTGAGCGACTTGAGTCGCAGACGTTCGGGCTGACGGCGCACACGCACGACGAGTGCATTGTCTCTGTAGCCGATGTCGTATCCCCAGATCTGCCGATGGCGCAGCTCAATGGTGATGCGGAATACCCCCTTTTCCACCTGACTGTACCATACGTTGCTGATTTCCTTGGTACTCAGTTGCTGCGTAATCCAGTTGGAGTTCGAGACCGCACCGTACACCTCCACCTGAATCCGCGACGGTGAGAACTCCTGCAAAGAACTATACGGCAGTCGTTCGCTCAGCGCGACGGTGACATAATCGTACTTCGCGTCGCCGTAGACATTCCAGGAACCCGTCAGGGATTGCGGCGGTGGGGTTCCCGCCGGCAGCAGATCCACCTGGGAGTGCGGGATCCAGGCCTCCTGATTGCCGGTCAGGGCTATGCGGTACTGACCACGCTGTTTGCCGGTAATCGCCAGACGCACGCCCGGCACAAGAAAGGTCCGCTTTGCACCACCGAGCCGGTCTCCACCCAGACCAAAGTTCAGCGCAGGACGGTCTCCCACAGTAACGCCCACCAGCGGAAAGACTTCACTCTTGCAGGATATCCGTCCACGTCCCGTACGCGTGAAGAACAGCCCGGTGCTGTCTTTGACTGTGAATGTCACCGGAGTGTCATTCCACTGTTCGGCCCCCTTCACCCGGTACGCCGTCCGGTAGATACCCCGAAGTCCGTTGGCCTCGGCTGCCGGCACCTCGTTCAGTGGGATGCTGTCCAGGGCGGTGACGATGCATCCGGGGGTGGCCTTGCACTGCAGCAGCAACATGTCTCCCTGATCCAGCCAGAGGTCGCCCGCCGGTTCGAGCATTTCCTCGTCCACACGGAGAGTGTCTGCGGGAGTCGCCATCATTGGTGGCGTACGTATGATCAGGAAGGATGTCTCAGCCACCACACCTGCCTGACTTCGCGCTGAGAGAATGAACCTATTTTCACCCACGTCGAGCTTCAACAGGGTGGCGGTTGCCCCCGTCGGATACACTTTCAGTGGGCTCCCGTTGAGAGAGAGTGTGTTCCCGGGCAGCGTGCTCGCCGAAAGCCGGTACGTCGCCGACCCTGTCACCGTGGTGTCTGCTTCAGGCACCACGAGGAGCAAAGGAGGGCGTGCGTCAGGCTGAGGTTGAGCGCCGAGAGGCGCGCTCCACGCGGCGGCGAAAAATACGAGACCCGCACACACGAAAAGCGATTTCATGAGATCCATCTTTTGTAGGTATTACCTCACGCTATTTCAACAGCAATATTTTCTGTGAGGCGCTGAATGCACTACGTCCCGCGGCGTCCGTTGCTGTGAGCCGGACAATGTACACCCCCGAGGATGATCCGCGGGGACCATCAGGCGCCCAGGTGACAGTGTGCCTTCCGGAGGTCTGTGACTCGTGGACAAGCATCGCCACTTCACGGCCCAGTATGTCGTAGACCACCAACGTCACGATCCCATCCGAAGGAAGTCCATAGGTCAGGCGTGTAGACGGATTGAAAGGATTGGGGAACGCCGGGTACAGAGCATAAGCCCGGGGAGTTGTGAGCGGCTCCGTGTCAACGCCGACGGTGCCGCGCTGGATCACTTCTATCTGATCGACATACGCCTGCAGGGTGGACTTGCTTTCACCGGGCAGATACCGGAACTGTACACCGTCGAAGCGCATGATCCCTTCGAGGACACCGTTGCCGCTTCCGACCCCGGGGGTATCGGCCTCAAGATCCCAGTGGAGCGCCCGCCATCCCACCCAGTCAATCGCAAACCACCGGCTGACTTCTCTGTGCGCCGGCGCAGGGGCTGGAAATGCGTCCACGCTGTCAGCCACACAGAACCGCACCTGCGATCGACTCCCATCGCCGTACACATAGGCGCGCAGGACGGTACCTGTCTTGAGAAATTGGACTGTGCCCATCGCCGAGGAAGTGTCCAGCGGGACGCGCACGCCCCATGAGGCACTCGTCGTATCCCACACGCAGTACACTGACAGCGACCCCGGATTCCCCGGGATGATACCGATGCCCTGCGTAATCGTCGGCGTCACGGTGAGTGTATTCACGCCAACCCTGTCCTCTGCCTCCGGGGGCATATGTAGTCCAGTCGTGGCGGGGTTTACGGAGTCGATCACGGTGCTGCTGTAGGTCCCCGGCGCAATCGAGAAATTCCACACAATCGAGGCGGGTAAGGGAATCCCATTGCCGAGCAGATCTTCCACCCTGCTGACCTGGATTCCGTAGCTGCCCCCGGCAATCACACCGCTGGGCAGAAACATTGTTACCCCCCCCTGGCCATTCGATTCCCGGTACTCCAACAAGCGCGACTGGAGGGAACCGCCATTCAGCCGGATCACGAAATTTGACGTCGTCACGGTGCTCTGTTTCAGCGGCTCATTGAACGTTATGTTCACCACGGGCGTCGGTGCCGGCAACTGGATCAGATTGCCCGGAAAGACGGAGGTGATTGCCGGAGGGAAGATGTCGGTGTACCTGGTCGTGAACCTCAGCACATAAGGATCCCCTGACACACCATCGCCATTGCCGTCGAAGGCCTGTCCTGACGCCGCCCGCGCACCGGTGTCCACACGAACCTCGTATGTCACCCACGGGTCGAAATACGCCGCGTGTGTGTACGTCAACGTCGAATTGGAATTTGTCCACTGAAATATTCCTGGAACTGCCGGTGTGATTGAAAACGCAGTCCGCACCGTTGCGGTATCCATCGGCTTGGAAAACGAAAGCACCACCGGCGCAGAGACAACCACCGTCATGTCGTTGTTGGTGGGACTGCTCGCCCGCACCGTGGGATTGGCCTGGGTGACCAGCGTTCTGTCGACAAAAGCGGTGGCTCCCACACCGAGCGTCACCTGCACGGAATCCTCGCCATATTCGGGCGTTTCGAATCGCACAGTGTACGCCCCGGCGGGGAGATTGTCGAACATATAGTACCCGTTGTTGAACGCATCGCCGGTCACCACCCGATCAATTGGGAGAAGGCGTACACGGGAGAAATTGATCGGCTTCGCAGTTGACAGATCCTGCTGTATGCCTGCAACAATGCCTGAGGTGTCTGCCGGTACGCCGAAGTACTGCATAAACCCGTCGCGGATGGCATACGCTTCTCTCTTCCGGTAGAGGTTGTTCATCAGGCGGCGTGTTTCCACCGGAACATCGTGGAACGATCCTTCGGAGAGTTGGCCGGGCATGAGAAGCCCGCTGAGAACGCCGAGGCGATACCCAAGGAACGAATTGTCCAGCCTAGTGTAGTAGGTTGTGGTGCGCAACGCCCCGTAGATCTTTGGAGAAATCAATCCCGCCATTGACAATGCTTCCGGCGACTCGGGCTGCCCACTCTGGACAGTACTTTCACGGACCAGCAGGAGTGTATAGTTTGACGATGCATTAAAGGCATTGCTGTGAATGGAGTGAAACCAGTTCACATTGTTGAAGTTTGCCAATGCTACGCGCGACCCTAAGGTTGGTTCATCCGCATCGTTCGGGTAATCGTTGGTGTACCTTGTCAGAATTACCCACGCCCCACGTGCTTTCAGAAGTGTGTCGAGCCGCAAGGCCTTCTGCAAGTTGCTTTCCGATTCCCAGAATTCCGTCCCCGGGTCGGGAACGAGGTACCGATCATTTGCAGGGTTGTGGCCGCCATGACCGGGATCAATGCAGAATTTGAGTCCGCTCAGATCGGTGCGCTGTGCATACAGAAACGAAGTTGTGCATAGCATGACGGTGAGGAGAAGTGTCACTCTCTTCATTGGCCCACCTCTTCGTACGTCAGCATCAGGAGTGAGCCATCCGCCGTTGAGCAGAGAATACGATTGTCCACCGGAGAACATGCCGGCGCAAGCTCTATCACCGGAGTATCTGTGAGCCGTACACTGCGGGCGCCATCGGAGCTTGTTGCATAGAGATCGGAACCCGTAATGACATGACCGTCGTTCCTTTCCCGCATGGAAATGACCCATGCGCCACTCCGCGTCCAGACAGGTGCATCAATACGTCCCAGGCGGGCAAGGACATTCCCCTGCAAATCGCACACGAATGCCCCGCGGGCCATGTCGTACGCGAGCAGGCGTTTCCCATCGGCGGAAAGTGACGGCCAGATGTAACTGCCGTCACCAAAGGGATCGAGCAGGGCTTTCCGGCCGTTCTTCAACAGCGCAATCTTGGTATTCTCGACACCGAGCAGGGCTACAGTCCCCGCAGCGGGTTCTTCATCGCCGAGAACGACGTAGCCACGGCGCGTGTCATTGACGAGCAGCGCATCCCCCGAGAAGACGGGAATATCGACCGAGATTCCGCCGGTCATTCTGGCCGACGATCCTGTTGCCAGATCGACGTGTACAATCTCCTGCGTCCGGTCGCCCGGTCGGAGGCCATCGAGCGTTCTCCGGTACGCTACCCGTCCCCCATCGGCGGACACCGCCCACCCGAAGCCAGCACCTGCATCATCGGTGATCTGCGTCAGACTGCTGTTCCGGAGATCATAGCGCCAGAGCCCTCGATAGTGCGAAGAAGTCACAAGGAACGCCTGTCCGTCCGGCACCCAGCCGGGAGCCGTCCAGAATTGCTCTGCAGGCAGCGGCAGCGCTTGCGTACTCGTAATATGGATCTGGCCGGCGCCGGAAAGACTGCCGGCAGCCAGAAGAATGCTCACACACCATAGACGCATTATGTTAATCCTTCGCTTCTGTGATCTTTCTCAGTTCGCGCACCCTCTCGTAAAACTCCTGCAGGTTCATCTCCTTGAGAAAGATGAGTCCACGCGCGGAGCGCAGGCGTGGGTGGGCATGCTGCTGGAAGAAGTCGTTGCCCAGGCAGGTCTTCATCATGTCGTATTGTCCCACCTGAATTTGCTGTGCCAGTTCAGAAAACGGACCGTCATATTCGTAGCTCGGGAACGAAGCCGCACTTTGCGAACCGAAGCAATTCATGAAGGCGGTATGCAGCAACGAAAGGGAATTCAGGGATACCGGCACCATGAGGTCGGCCTCCGATGGACGGAACCGGTACCAAACGTTACGGTACCCCCACACGCGGATCGCACTGTTGCCGCTTTCCTTCTCGTACATCCGCAGTCCCTCTGCGACCGCCTGGAGGGCCTTGTAATGCGTGTCAGGGCCGCTGCCCTCCGGGTCGAAAGCCACGGAGATGACATTTGGTTTCACGCGTTTGATGAGCTGGTAGATCGGAATCACATCACGCTCCACCTCAGGCTCTTCGGAGAAGATATCGCCCTGGTAAAAGCCGAGGCGGAGCGCAGAGATGGCGGATGCCTCGATGCCAAAGTACGCCCAGAGTAATTCCACCTCCCACTCCCGGATGGTTCCCTTGAACACCTGGACATCCGGCGGGTCTTTCGCGCCCGGATACTGGGTGACAAAATACTCGTGCAGTTCCTTCACCCGCAGACGCAACACCCTCATGTCGCTGGTATGGTACACCTCGATGAGGTTCCGCAGGATGCGGCGTGCTTCACCTTCGTTCTCCTTCTCCGTGCTTTTTCCTGCAATCCCGTCGAGGTAGAGAAAGACGTCTTCCATCCGCTTCGCGCTGCTCTTCGGATTGAAATATCCTTCTTTCAGGAGGTGCTGAAAAGACGGTGTCTCGAGGAACGTCTCAAGGTTCTTGACAATCGAAAGACAGAACGGATTCGAGACAGCCGTAAAGCCGGATGTCAGGTTTGCAAAGTAGTGTTTGTTGGTCGGGTCGCGCACGAGGTGATAGATGTGCGCGAGGTATCCCAGCATGATATCGTCGTGATGCGGTTCGGTGTGCAGAAACACGGTCCCGGTCACCGGGGCGAGCCCCTTGTCAATCTTTGCCACCATGCGCCGGCGCGCACCGGCAATCAGCTCGGCAGCGGGCTTTCCTGTCTTCTTCAACAGTGCGCTGCCAAAGCGATCGGCTTCCACATCCTGGCCCGTCAACTTGGTGAGCTGTGTCTTCCGCCCCAGCGAGATCGGAATGATGACATCATCCACATCAGCGTCGCTCAGCTGATCCTTCTTGCTGAAGTCCACCAGACGGCGCTCGATCAGGTGGCTCGCAGCACCCCTGGTGAGGTACATGCGTCCACCCTCAAGGTCATGCAGGACGGATGCGGGATATTGCGGACTCTTGTCTTCCTCGACGGCGGAAGCCACGATGGGAGCTTTCGCATCCCCGGCAGCAATGATGATTGCCGTCGCCGTGGGGTTGTACGTGATCGTCGCCAGGCCGATGGTAATCACGAGGCGGCTTCGTGAGACTTCAATGCCGCCGAGATCCCCGGCTGCGGCAGCCTGCGTTTCGTAATTCGTACCCGTCAGACGGGTGACGGAGTACACACTGGAGCCGCGGATATTGAAGGCGATGTGCCCGTCGGGGCCGATGCCCCCCAGGAAAAATCCGATGCCGCCCATCTCCCGGATCTTCCGCTCGTATTCGCTGCAGAATTCATCCACACGGTTGATGGTTTCCCGCTGACGTCGCTCCAGATCCGTGCGCGTCTGGCGCACCCGCAACGACAGGTCCACGATGTTGTTGGGAAATATGTCGTTCATCGTCATGCCAGGAGGCACACCGAGATCGGTGGCATCGATGAGGAGGGCATTCTCCGGCCGCAGGCCGAATCCCCGGATATAAAACTCATTGACGTACCAGTTGAAGCTGTTCAGCTGCGTCGCATCCATGGGATAGAATTCATCGATCTGCACAAAATGCAGGCTCTCCATGTCCGGACGGCGGCTTCCTTCGATATTGTATGATGCAAGCTGCTGCCGTATCTCCGGCGCATCCCATCGTTCGATAATGCGGCCCACCCATTTGATGAAATGCTCAGGCGTCTTGCCCGTCGGCAGAGAAATCACGCCACCGGGGTTCTTAAGCACCCACTCCACAAACCGGAATGCCGTGAGCTTGCCGAGTAGAGGAAAGTTTTCCACCTCGATGATCTTCATCTTCTCGGTCGGAGGGTACTGGAATTGCCGGCCGGTCTTCTGAAGTTCACATGCTTCCACGGATGAAGAGATGTCGTATGTCCTCACGGTCTTCCCTGCCAATGTGCTACTTAGTGTGATTGCCCTGCTTTCCACTCATCGGGCAGTGTTCGCAACCAGTCCCGCATATACCGGCGCGCGACTTCGTCATGCTCCACCGTCGAAGGGCGAGCGTGGAACCGTCCGGCCGTGACCGCATCAAGTCCGGCCGCGAACTCCGCATGTTCACTCTTGAGATGGTCTGTGTATGCCGCTTCGATAATCCCGCTTCCTGAAGTGAGCCATTTCTGGAAATAATCGAAATTCCCGTAGAACGCATCGAAAAGGAACAGATGCGTTATCTGCGCATTCATGCCGCCGCGGTCGACACAAAACGCCACGGGACGGTAGCCGCCGCTGTGGGCGGCAAGCACCATCTTGTTGACCTTCGGGACTTTGATGACACCCTCGCGCTGCATTGTCGACAGCACGTCATCCACGAGATGTTTCAAGCCGTCCACATCCTCCATTTTGCCGCAGAAGGAATCCCGCGCGCGGTAGGGACCCTGGGGGAGCACCAGAAGCGCATTGATGTGCTCGTCCTCAAGGGCCTGCGGCAGCAGGTATCGCTCCAGCACTCCCATATTGTCGTTCTCATTGCCGTGGAAGTACACCACCATATTCACGCCGTCAGCGCTTTCTTGCAGACCTTCCGGAACAAAGACGACGATGCTGCTGTCCGCATAGTGCGGAAAGTACGGATAGACTGTGCCGTCCCCTCCGGTAAAACCGTTTGCGCGGGCCGGATGTGGGAACGGAGCCGCCGGCGAACGCCAGATTCCCCACTTGCCTCCGGGCATCATGTTCCAGTCCACGTCGGCTGCCTTCACACGACCCGGAGCGTACCCTGTCGAACCGGTGAAATGGTTCCAGATCGCGCGGCTCACATGCGCACCGAGAAGTATGCCGGTATTGTTGAGCCCCTCACTATGATCCGGCTGCTTATCGATGAAAATACCGATCGCCATGTCCAGCTTGTCCGACAGCACCAATCCGGCGTCGGTCTTTGATTCGTTGACAAACCCGGATTTGTGTGCGACCGCGAATGACGCGCATTCGGAGGCAGGAAGCAGACGGGGGATCATGTCATCGTAGAACTGCCCCTTGAGCACGGTGATCATGGCTTCCGATGAGGCTGCATCGATGAGCTCATTACGGTACATCCGCCCCAGCAGCATGACCATATCCTCCGGGGTCGAGAGGCCGATCCCGTAACGAATACCCTCCGGGGTCCGCTGCTTTGTGTCCCAGGAATACAGTCTGTTGAGGAGGCGCGTATTCTTGAGTCCGAGACGGACCATCAGGTCGTTCACCACCGCCAGGCGCTCCGCGTGCGCGCTCCCCATCCGGTCGAGCACCAGATTGGTGGCCGTATTGTCGCTAAGCGTGATCATCAGATTGACGGCATCCTGCAGGGTAATCGTTGCGCCTTCGCCGAGCCTCTCCAGAACACCCGATCCGGGCTTCTTATCGGCGGCGGTAAGTGTCACGGTGCTTTTGGGATCCAGCGTGCCATCGCGGACCATCTGATAGTAGGCTACCATGACCGGCAGCTTGATAAGGCTTGCTGTCGGGAAGCGTTCTTCAGCATTGTACTGCACAACTTCGCCTGTGCGGAGGTTCTTCGCCATCACACCCAGGTGTCCGCCGTACTCGCGTTCCAGGCGTTGGAATTCAGCAAGCAGTGCGTTGTGTTCCGGTTGTGCCGTCATCGGTGCGATCATGAGTGTCACAAGGAGGAAAGGAAGGCAGAGGTTTTTCATATTCGTTGTGATCCCTGCACCCTAGACTTTGACGAACCATTTCATTTTCCACATGAACCAGACGACAACAAACATCACCACAATGAAGCAGATGGCATACAGTAACGATGCGTTCAACGGGCTTGCGAACGGGACAAAGAAATGTGTGTAGATATGTCGTTGCAGCGAGATCAATGTTCCGTCATCCTGGGCGACCTTGATCAACCCCATTGTGCGGCCCAGAACGCCGGCCAGCACGAACACGGTAATGGCGTTCATGCCATAAATATTGAACGGCAGCGCCCATTTCTTGTAGCCCTTCACATCGATGAGCCAGTAGAACATAGCGAAAATCACGGACGCCCATCCGGCCATGAAGATGGTATAGCTGGGGGTCCAGAGGTTTTTGTTGATCGGAAGCCACATATCGAGAATCGCACCAAGGAGCAGGAGAAACTCACCGATGACGAACATCCAGACCGTTTTCTCTTCGACGCTCCGTTTTGTCCGCAGCCAATGTCCCATCATCACACCAAGGAGCGTAGTAGCGATCGCCGGGATGGTGCTGACAATGCCTTCCGGATCGAAGCCCATGACCGGCGCTCCGCGCCATGTGTGACCAGCGAGGACGGTGGAGTCCACCCACCAGCAGAGACTTCCTTCCGGTCGCAGCACGCCGGCACCGAAGCCGGGGACGGGGATCATTGTTACCATAAGCCAGTATGCTGCCAGCAGTCCGACGATCCACGCGATCTGCGCCCGCCACGACGTCCAGAGGAATATCGCGCTGGCGATCAGGTAGCAAATGGCGATACGCTGCAGAACTCCCGGGATGCGGATATTCGCGAAAGAAAACTGGTGCCCGAACAGCAACCCGAACGGAAATCCCGCCAGGAACAGGCCGAGCCCGAAGATGATCACGGCACGGCGGAACACATGGAGCAGCAGCTGGCGTTTGTTTGCCCCCTGTTCCACGCGTTTGGCAAACGAGAGCGTCATCGCAACGCCGACAATCCAGAGGAAAAACGGAAAAATGAAATCCGTAAACGTCCATCCGTCCCACGCCGCGTGCCGGAGTTGCGGATAGATGTCGCTCCATGTGCCGGGATTGTTGACCATGATCATGCCGGCAATCGTTGCGCCCCGGAAGGCGTCGAGCGACAGGAGCCGCTGTTGACCTGCTGGTGAGCTCATTGAAGTATTCCTTTGGTTCCCCGCGCCCCCGCGCGATGGTAGAGGGTTAACGTTTGGTCACGCCGATCCCCGGTCTGTCGGGGAGCGTGAGTTTCCCATCGACGATGGTTGCACCGTCGAACAGATCGTTCTTGATAAGCACCGCACCGTCGAGGTCCGCCCAATCCACAAGCGGTGACAGCTGCGTTGCCGCGGAGATTGCGCATGAGGTTTCGGTCATGCACCCGAGCATCACTTTCATGCCGAGGGACCGTGCCAGCACGATCATCTTGTATGCCTCGCGCATTCCTGTACACTTCATCAGTTTGATATTGATGCCGTCAAAGACACCCTGCGCTTTCTTCACGTCGGCGAGGCGTTGCACGCTCTCGTCACCGATCAGAGGGAGTGGGCTGCGTTCCCGCAGCCATGCGATATCGTCCACCTGTTCCTTGGGCATGGGCTGTTCCACAAAGACGACCCCTTTCGTCGCCAGCCACTCGATCATCTTCAGTGCTTCGTCACGGTTCTTCCATCCCTGGTTGGCGTCGGTGGTGATCGGCGTATCGGTGATCTCCCTGATCGTTTCAATCATCATCTTGTCCGTATCGCGGCCGAGTTTCACCTTGAGGATCTTGTAGATGCTCGCTTCTTTTGTTTTTTGCCGCACGACATCCGCCGTGTCGATGCCGATAGTGAACGACGTTACGGGGGTCTTCGCCGGATTAAGCCCCCAGATGCGGTACCACGGGGCTCCCAGTTTCTTGCCTGCCCAATCATGGAGCGCGATGTCCACCGCGGCTTTCGCCGCCGGATTGCCCGGAGCAATCGCATCTATCGCAGGGAGAATCTCTTCGAATTGAAACGGATCGGGGAATTTCGCCAGGTCCACCTTGCCGAGGAAAGCGGCGGCCGACTCCTGGCTCTCGCCGAGATAGGGCGGCATGGAGGCCTCACCGTAGCCGGTAATGCCGTCCTTTTCCACCTCCACCATCATGTCGGGAGTGGTCGTGCGCGAGCTTGTGGCAATGGTGAATGTATGCTTGAGCTCGAGCGTATAGGGGTAGAAACGCAGTTTCATATCATTCACCGTAAAGTGGACTGGAGTGGAGAACATTCTGCGCGGCACGAGACCTGCTGCGACGCCCGCCAGTACCGCGTGTTGCAGGAAGGAACGTCTATCGATGCTCATGGTGTACCGGTGTAGTAGGGAATATGCGTGAGGAGACGGATTCCTGAACTTTCCGGGGCACCGATGATGCGCCGGGCCCCGAGGAACGACCGTTGACGCCCTTCGCTAAAATCCGGATCTGCGGGGTCGAGACTGTTGTACCGCACCTGGCCGGCGGCATGAATGAATCGCTTCCCACCCGTGGAGATCGCCACATGGGTAACGCGTTCCTTGTGGTCACCCTTCGCCCTGGCTCCGAAGAAGAGCAGATCCCCCGGCTTGAGATTGATGCCGCCGGCAGTGTCCACAGGTACGCCCACGAGCGCCTGCTGGCTTGCGTCGCGGGGCAGTTGGACACCGTTCAGGAAGTAGACCGTCTTCGTGAATCCCGAACAATCCAGCGCCTTGGCCGACGTTCCCCCCCAGAAATACGGGATGCCATGGAAGCGTCGAGCCGTCTCTACAATCGATTTTCGTGTCGCCTTCGCCCTGGCGAGATAAGACTTGAGAAGGGCGGCATCTTTCTTCCTGATGAACCCCGTGCGGCCATCCGGATATTCCACTTCAAAGTACGTCCCTGCACTTCTCTTCAACACCAGAATGGATCCGGCAACGGCGTCCGTCACCTGGAGACTGGCAGATTTTCGGGAGTTCCGGACGGACGAGACTTCAGCGGTGACAATAATCTTCGGGCGCGCAACCCATGATGCATATGCATCAGGTGTCATCACTTCGATGTCGTCGTCGGACCAGCCGAGATAGTCGTCAGGAGTCTGGATATACATCCAACCGTGCCTCTTTTTCAGAATCCTGACCGGCGTGCCCAGGGGTGCCTGCGTGCCCATCTCTGCGGCGTGATCGGGTTTGGTGCGGATATTGGCCACACTGAGGCTGACCACGCCGCGAGTCTTTTCGCCAAGGGACGCCTGAGGCAGCGCTACGAGGCTGTCCGCCATAACCTTCACCCCCCGTTCTTTGAACATGCCCAGTAGTGTCTGTTTCATCTCGGCATTCTGGACTTCCCCCTTCAGGACGACGGCATCCCCCAGCATTTCGCCCACGACGTCAAACACCGCTGTCCGCCGGTCCGGCGCAAGCTTTTCTTTCGCTTTCGTAAGCAGATCGCTCATCATCGTGGTCCCCTCTGTCTGTGCTGTGGCTGCGGTGAGGCCAAAGAGCATGACCACCACCACGCCTCCGATTGTCCGGAATGCCTTCATGACGAGATGCATCGAAACTCCGTCCTTGTGGTGTACGACCTTAATCCCCGGCTTCATCTCGATCCTCCAGGCACACGTCGTCCGTAATGCGGCGACATGTTACTTCATCAACAGCATGCGCTTGGTCGCCACGAACTCCCCTGCCGTCATTCTGTAAAAATATGCGCCGGTGGTCAGGTGCGATGCATCAAAGCGCACGGTGTAGCTACCCGCTTCCATCCGCCCGTCGACCAGTACCGCGACCTCCCGCCCCAGAAGATCATAGAGAACAATTCTTACATCACCGGACACCGGCACCTGGAAATTGATGACAGTTGCCGGATTGAACGGATTGGGATAATTCTGCGACAGGGTGTATGCAGCAGGCACTTCGGTGTCATGTTCAACCGCACTCACCTGCACCGTCCTGAAACGGAAGTAAGCCGTCCAGTCAGTTTCTCCGGTCGCATTCTTCGCCTTGACGCGCCAGAAATAGATCTTGTAGTATTCCAGCTGCGGCACGACAATGCTCGTGTCGACAATTCCGGCAGAATCAAACACCGCGGGCGTGAATGTCGCATTCAGCGAAAGCTGTAACCGGTACGAGGATGCCGCCTGCGTCTTACTCCAGAGGAACGGTAGAACCACGGGCCGATCCACACTGACGTTTGGCGGAGAGACAAGCGTTGCGAGAGCCGGCACGCCTGAGACAAACGAGAATGTTGCCGAAAAGGCCGAAGCTCCGGAGGCGTTGCGCGCGCGGACCCGCCAATACGTGGGTATCTGTCCGGCATACCCTTTGACCACCTTCACGGTATCCGTCAGCGTCGAATCGTTCGTGATGATCCCCGTCGCAAACGTCGAATCGGCGGCGACCTGTATGTGGTACGATGACGCTTGATTCACCCGGTGCCATGCGACCAGCACGCTTTCCGGGACACCTGTGGTGCCGGAAAGCGGTGAGGCCAACACAGGAGCGGGTGGCGGGCTGATTTGCAGCACGGTGCTTGGTTCGCCCTCGTTCCAGTTGCGATCCAGTGCGGTGATCACATAGGAATAACTCACGCTCACAGGCGGCATTGGCGGCGCATAGACCCTTTGCCCCACGACCGCAAGCAGGTTCTGCGATTCCGCCAGCTCGGCCGGCATCATTGGCGAGTGGTCAAACCGGTATATTGCGTAGCGCCATGCAGTATCACCGTCAGCCGCGGTTATGGGAACTTCCCACGTGATTGCGGCCGTACCTCCGGCACCGACGTTGGCATACTGGATTCCCCGAGGTGGATTCGGGCGGAGGGTGTCTTTCCACAGAAATGTGGGCACAAGGGCAGGATAGCGGTAGATATCCTTCGTCAGCGTATCCCCGATACCGCCAAGATTGTTCGTGAGATTGTTTGCCGTAAACGGAACATTTCCCTGGGCATTTCCGGCATTGCGATAGAAACGGATCTGGTTGGCCACTTCACCGGCGCCACCGAAATCACTCTGGCCGATCCTGTATGCAGCGAGGGAAGGACAGTAGATTCGTCCGTTTACCTGGGTTGCCCACCATGGTTCAAGAAGCGAATACGACGCTGCCGGATACCCGATCCTCCAATAAATCTGCGGAGCGAAGTAGTCGATATATGCGCCCTGAAGCCAGGCAACCGCATCGCAATAGATTGCATTGTAGACATCCCAACCGCGGGTGCCTGGGGGGACACCATACTTCCAGATGCCAGCCGGGCCCATGCCGAACTTCACCCATGGCTTGATCGTATTGACGCTGTCATAGATTCCGCGAATGAGGAGGTTCACGTTGTTGCGGCGCCAGTCACCCAGATTTGTGAAGCCCCGGGGTTCGGCAGCAAACGTTGCGGCGTCCTCTGTTGTGATGCCCTCCAGGTAGAAATAGTCGTCCATGACAACGCCGTCGATGTCATACCTGCGCACCATATCCGAAATGACACTCAGCACGTAGGAACGCGCAGCGGATTTCCCTGGATCAACAATAGTGTTGGAGCCGATGGTGATCAGCCAATCGGGGTGGGTATTGGTGATATGGTTTGCAGCTTTTGTGTAGGTGCTTCCGCTGCGGACCGCACGATACGGATTGACCCATGTATGCAGCTCCATCCCCCGTTTGTGTGCCTCTGTCACTGCAAACTCCAGCGGATCATACAATGGACTCGGCGGCGTGCCCTGCTTTCCAGTCAGCCAATATGACCATGGCTCAATGGACGATTGATACAACGCGTCGGATTCAGGCCTGATCTGCAGAAACACAACATTTATGCCGACGGCTTTTAGTTTGTCCAGAAAAGCAGTGAGCTCGTTCTTTTGTGACAGTACCGGCAAGCCGGGCGCTGAGGGCCAATCGCCATTCCCGACTGTAGTGAGCCACACGCCACGGAATTCGCGTTTGGGAGGCGTTTGTGACACACCGTGCTGCACACACGAGCAGAGCAACAGGACCACAACGCAACGGTTCAACATCTTCATGGCGCTATCCCCTTTTCCCCCTGACGTACGGTATGATCGTTGAAGAACACTACGGAATATAAGTGTATCCGTGCTCAATTACGACAGAGGCATCCGACTGTCGGGTCGGATGCCTCTGCCTGGTACATCACACACGGCATAACAGCCCCGTGCGTGAGACTTCATACTACTTCATGAGCAACATCTTGTTGATCAAGCGGGCGCCATTCGACGTCAGCGTGTACACGTATGTGCCGGAGGCCAGGCGTGAGGCGTTGAACGTCGTCTTGTATGTGCCCGGATTCAGGTTCTCGTTCACCAGTGTCGCGACTTCCTTGCCCAGCATGTCATACACCTTCAACGTGGTGTAGCCGGCCGTGGTCAGGGAGAACTGGATCTCGGTCGACGGGTTGAATGGGTTCGGGTAGTTCTGCGACAGCGTGTAGCCGCTCGGGATGCCATCGTCGATCGGATCAACGCTGGTCACGGTGCGTTTGAACATCTGGATCGCCGCTTTGGCATGGTTGTAGGTTGCCACGTATGCCGTATCTCCGGTCACCGAGAAGGCGATACCGCGTGGACGCGGACCCAGGTCGGACGTAGTGAGATTGTACGGATACGCACCCCAGTTCCAGCAAATACTGTCTTTTATTGCCTTGGTGGCTACGTCAATGGCATAATGTACACTATGGGTCCACGGCGGCAGCGTCTTTCCATAGTTGACCGTGTCGACGGGGCCCGCACTGAAATAGAGGTAGCCGTCTTTGGCGTTCCAGCCGATAGATTCTACCTGGCATCCATCCGCGATACTGTCTTTCAGCGCGTACGGTCCAAGTGTACCGTTGTCGCTGTGGTGCACGTAGATTTTCTTGAGCGAGTATCCGCACTGGTAGATGTCATTGCCGTCTTTAGAGACTTCAATGGTCCTCGCATAGCCAGAGACAGTCGCGACCGCGTTGCCGAGGTCTGAGAAATCGGGGCCAAAGATTCTGATCGGATAGCCGGGAGCGACGTTCCCCGTAATCATCTCGTTGGCGCTTGTGAACGCCGGGGCAGTCAGGCTTCCCGTGAGTCCCACGTGCCCCATGCCGACACCCGTTTGGTAGTTGAATTTATAGTAGTGACCTTTGCTCGCGGCATCACCGCCGGTGTTGAAATACCCCGAGACAACGACATTTCCGTCGGCATCCGTCCGTGCACCGCGATGGCTGCCTCCGGAGTTGAAGGTGTCAATCCTTCCCGTCGTGGCGATTGTCTTGATTCGTGAAATTGCAGCTTCCGTTCCATCAGGATTGTATACGTAGACGGCCACAATTCCTGTGCTTCCAAGCGAATCGCTGTTCGTCCGGCCGAACGGAGTAACCCAGATCTTTCCGACTTTGTCGACAGCAATCCCGTGTACGCCGGTGCCGAAGGCAATCGCCGTGTCCGGGAATACTTTGACAAACGTCCACTGCGTGGCGGCCATGCCGACCACGGTGCAGCAGACCGTCAGTATGAGCGCAACGGTAAAAGCTCTCTTCATCGCAACCTCCTTTGTGAATGAACATGGTGGATTGGTACACACAAGCACCTGCGACAACTACATCTGACGCCAACCGCACTCTCAACGATCGGAGCATCTCCGGGCAGTCCGGTTAGGGCAACGTCCGACCGTAGTACGGAGCTCCGTTCTTTTGCGCATTTAACTTCACCGCTGAAGCGGGTCCCGGAACCGAGGACCGGCTTTGAAACAGGTCGACGCCCTTGCCCCAGGCGAGGGACACCGTTGCACCTTTGATGACACCTGGGTAGTACGCTTCGCTGGTCTTGTCCGGGTGAACCAACCTGATGCCTTCTGTCCCGTCGGTGCCGACATAGAGGTCACCGTCCGAAGAAAAGGTCAAGGCGTAAACGCCGGACCCGCTCGCTCCATACACGGATGAAAGATTGAAGTACTCCTGCTCCGCATCCAGGCTGTCAGTACCGACCACGGGGAATTTCCAGACTTTTTCGAGTGAATCTCGTTTCCCGCCTACATACACAGCGCCGTTATAGACGCGGATCGCACGGAGCGTTCCCACGCAGGGAAACGTCTTCACGACCTTCGCCTGGCTGACCCGGTAGATGTTGCCGTTCGTGCCAGCCGCCCAGATGTTGCCGTTCGCATCGAAATCCAGATCCGACAACTGGCCGAGTCCACCTCCTGACAACCAGATTGCCGACGCACCGCCGGCCGGGGGAATTCTGAAAATAATCGTTCGCCCGGTGGGAACGCAGAACATTGCCCCGCCGGGGCCGAATCTCATATTCCTCCAACTTGGCACCGTCGTACCGAAGACCGGCGAGTAGTCACTCTTCACACCGGCAGGCGTAAATTTCTTGACCCCGACGCCGCCAGTTATAGAAATCATCGACACATAGAGGTTACCGTCATTGTCGCATTCGACGCCGACGCCTTCCTCACCTGATCCAAAGGTCGCGTACTTTTCGTTTGCGGCAAGTTCCAGCTTATACAGCACCGGATCGCTGTAGAGGTCGGACTTGGCCACTGCGACCTTGACAACAATGGAATCCTTCGGCAATGGGGGTGCCGTCACAGTGAGCTGAGTCGCTGTCGACGTCAGCACAGGAACTGCGGTCTTGTCGAAGAACAGCAGATTATTGCCGGGCACCGGTGAGAAATTCTGACCGTTGATGGTCAGCGTCGTCACGCCGGCAAGTGCTCCGGTAGCGGGGACGATGCCCGTGACCTTGGGTTGCGGCCCGCTCACATAGTTGGGATCATAGAGGCTTGCCGGCGGATCCTCCTTGCAGCCCGTCCAAACGCCCGCAAGCATGACCACGGCCAGCAGCAGAAGAGTAGCTCTTGGTATCATAATGAATCCCGTGCGAATTCAGAAAGAATGTGATTTCTCAGAACGAGAATTTCAGCGCAACTGTGTGGACGTTGTCGAATATGCCGAACGGCGTGTAGGCGTAGTCAACTCCCAGACCGACGGGACCGAGAGCTTTCTGGAGCCCGACGCCGTACGAGAATTTTTGTTCATCCGCGCGAGAGATGAAGCCCGCGCGCAGAGAGAGAATCTGCATGAACGTATACTCTCCGCCCATCTTTATGCGTTCGGGGTAGTCCCGCGGATGTTCCGCATCGATGGCCAGCAGGAACTGGTGCATCTCAGTATCGTCGATGATAAAATCGAGCACATTCATGGACACGCCGACCCTGAACGTCAGGGGAAGCTGGAAGCCTTCATCGATGTAGCGTGCCTCCTTTGAGAAATTCCTCACGACGACACCGAACTGCAGGCTCTTAAAGCCGGTCTTGTAGGTCATACCGAAATCAAACGCAAACAGCTCCGCCTCGTCATTGCGTGTGAGATAATCTCCGCTCTGCAGCACCTGGATGATGCCGTCGCCAAGATTCTGGTGCACCCACTTGATGGCCCCGCCGACGGCGAACTTGTCGCTCAGGGCCCGGGCATATCCCACACCGACCATTGTCGATTTCGGGTTGAAGGTCCCCATATCGATGTACCCGGCGGTGTTGCTGGACCGGATGGTCCCCTGCAGATCCCCGTAGTCCACGGTTTGCACCATGAAGCCGAGTACGCCATATTCCCCCTGCCAGGGGCTGACCGTAGCGGCGGCAAAATTGTGCTTGATATCCGCAATCCACGTCACCTGGCCGAGAGAGACGTTCGCCAGATCAGTGGTCCGTGCCATGCCGGAGGGGTTAAAGAACATCGATGCCGCATTGGCTTCAACGGCGGTAAATGCTTCTCCCAACGAAGCTGCCCTCGCATCCACAGCGACGTTCAGGAATTTCATGCCTGTCTGCGCAAGCTTCTGCTGGCCAAACACTGTGGCAGTCAGGACACAGAGGCCAACGAGAAGGATCGGCACGAAAGTCAGTAGTCTTCGCATAATAGTCCCAATCCTGTGGTAATTCATATTAGCGTATGATCGACAGTTTGCGGATCGCCCGCTCGCCCGTCTCGAGGTTCTGGAACACAACAATGTAGATGCCGCTCACCACAACCTGGCGCGACGACGTCACCGACTTCCAGTACGCATCACCGCTCCCGTCCAGGTGATCGAACTCATAAATCAACTCACCCAGCTCGGAATAAATGCTGATACGGCACTGGCCCGGGATATTGTAGAACGCAATCTTGTCCGGTTCGTCCGGGAAGCGCAGGTCGAGAGCGTTGGAAGAGAGCACAAACGGATTCGGCACAATGCGGATTGAATCCAGTCCCTGACCCGGAGGACGTTTTGCCTTGAGGTTCGCACCCGTAAATGTCTGCGTGTACACCCGGTTGCTAAGCAGGGTATCCCGAGGGGTCAATCCGACACCCGTATTGAGTGCCGGATCCCCGATTGTGACAACATAGTAGAAGTAGGAGACACCGCGCAGGGCAGTGGCATCGTTGAACGCCCGCTCCGCCGGCCCGACCGTTCCGATCGGCACGAAGTCGGCATCATAGCGGCCGGTGGCGCGGTAGATCTTGAACCCTTTCAGGTTGGGATCACCCGCGTTTGTCACTTCCCATGTCAGTGCAATTGGGTCACCGCTCATGACCGAAAACATACTTGGCGGAACCGGTGCGGCGGGAATCTTGTAGCCGGTCTTGTAGTTGGCAATGGCACGGCGGAACGTCTGGAAGAGCGAGTCCTTTCCCGTCAGAACCGAGTCATTCTTCTGCTTTGCCGCCCCGGGAGCCGTAGGACCGAGCTGGTTCGCCTTCCAGGCACGCCCGATCTCGATACAGCGCTCGCGGCTCAACCCGGCCGCCCCCTCAGCGATGACTATATGAACGCTCTGCCCGGGTGCCAGTGTATACGGGCCGTACCCGTCAGCATTGGAAAAACCGCCGGCAGAGCCGTTCACGGAATGAGCGTCGTTGAACGAGGGATTTCCCGTCGGCATGGCGAAATTGCCGGCGGGCTCCACAGCCCACGCATGCCGGCCATAGTGACCGCGCTGTATCCAGTTCGTATATTCGTTCTTGCACTTGTCACCGTTGAACTCGCTGTTCCCTGAGGTGTTGGTCTCGTCCGAACCTTCCCACGAGGTTGTGCTTGGCTGCGAGAAGTCGTCTGTCGTGTCGGTCGGCGACTTGTCCGCGTGGATGGTGACGTGCCCGACAAAATGCGGCGCGCCGATACGGCCCGTGGTGTCGTATGCCTTGTTGTAATACGGGGTCCAGATCGGTCCGCCTATGTTGTCGTACTGTGTGAACGACGGAAACTTTCCGTGCCAGACGAATTGCGCGCGCATGTGCGGTGCCGAATAGACGCCCGGGATATCCACAGCGTCATCGGTGTCTGTCGCGCCGGTTGTCGGAAGAATGAATCCGTCGCCACGGACGTCATTCATCGTGTTCATTCCCCAGCTTGTCCCGTTGCCAATGACGTAGCGTGTGTCGGCACAGGGTGCGAGGCGGTACTGCCAGTAGAAGTAGACCCCGGTCAGCGTCTGCGACGGCATCTCAATTGCCGCGTCGGCGTCCGTATTCCCGGTATTGGTGAAGACATAGTCGTAGATCATGTAGTTGTCATGGTACTGCTGGCTGAACTGCATGATCTTGCGCGTCATCGTGATGCCGATGGATGTATTCACCACATTCACAATCATCCGGTCCGGAACCATTGTGGGGTCGACACGGTTATTGTCGACCGGCTTCCCTTCCGTGGGACTTCCATCCACGCTGATCTCCGGGGGGGGATACTTGCTTACCATTTCGAACTTGATCGGGATGAACTCGCCGGTGCCCCGCACGCGCGGACCCACATGCACCACCTTGTAGGGCCACGCGACATTGTTGGCATCGGTATAGTCTGTTGTGCCGATCCAGAGACTCTTTGCGGCCTGAGCGTCCTGATACGGATACCAGCCCGGCCACTGTAAACCGTCCTGTTGGTCTGCGCTGGAAGACCGGCCGACTTCAATTTCGCATCCCATACTGGAGTACCAGTTCTGGAGTGAGCCGGCTGCCATCCATTTCACCTCCTGCTGGGCCAGGGCGTGTGTGCCGCCGGCAATAAGCAGAAACCCGAGGAAGGCGATGACACCGGCGATGTACGTTTCACGACGAGCGTGCTTCATGTGTTTCCTCACGATAACATAATCCTGGTAGTGGCGTCACATCTCACGATGCGCCCGACTAAAGTTCGAACGACATCCGGATACCGAAAAACACCCTGCGGGGGTTCAGGAACGTGAATGTATCCATGTTCGGCATGTCGATATATGCTTTGTCATCAAGAACCTGTTGCACCCGGCCCTGGTCGACAACCTGCCATGCGCCGTTGACATACTGATAATACTGCTGTGCGTCCACCGCATAGTAAAACGGACGGCTCTCCGGTTTCGGAATGGACTGCATTGCCGCCAGCGTTCTGTACGCAACAATCGGCTGGAACGCCACGCCGTCTTTCCTGTAGTTCCCCGGGTGATCATCCCCGGAGATATTCACATAACCGACCTGTGTATCCACTTCGGGCGAGAACGCCGCAAGATGGAGTGACTGCATGTAATCGTTGTAGTCTGTCGACGTGACAAACCCGTATGTCGTCATGTAGCGGTAGTTGAACAGATTCGTCAGATCGGCGTAGAGCTGGAGATTCATCCGTCCGAACTGGAAGCTCTTCGTAATACGCATATTGACATTCCAGTAATCCGACCACTGGGCGTTGTTCAGCACACCGGGAATCGATGCGCCACCCGTCCAGGTCAGATAGTAGCCCGACGACCAGGAGCCCACGAAATTTACGCGCCAGTCGGCAAGTAGGTGTAGGCCGAGCACCGTCGGGCCGAACTCCTGGGGAGTAAAGAAATCCAGGTTCAGACGGGCGAAGGGGCGTGGGATTGGCTTGTTTTGCTGCGTCGTCGCCGGGTTCGCCAATTCGTACTTCAGTTGATCGATTTGATTCTGGAAGTACGAATCGATGCCATACCAGCCGCTGGAACGCACATCATACGTGTAATTGATGAAGCCCTGGTACCAGTTTCCCCGGTTCTTGTAGAGACTCAATTCGAAACCCCGGATGTCGCGGTAGGCATTGCTGGTGTATTGCGAATACTCCACTGTGGACTTGCGGTTAGTGTAGGTGACGAGGAGCGGCTCATCCGTGATGTCTTTGTAATATGCCGCAACACGCAACAGAAACTCGTCCGCCAGGCTATGCTCGTAGCCCAGCTCGTACGACACTGTCCGCGGGAGTGGGGCATTGGGGTCTGCGACACGCCGGATGGAGTTGTCGAACCCCGACCGCCGCAATAGGTACATATTGTCCGGTGTCCGCGCCTGATAGAAATGTCCGTAGTTGAAATAAAGCTTCGCTTCCTCGGAGATCGGGAAGGAGATGCCAAGGCGCGGGCTGATGTTGAGTTGCTTTTCGACCGGCTGTTGGACCAGGAGAGTATCAATGCCCGCACTTCCGCTGGAGGAAAAGGCATCTGAGTACGCCCCGTACGAGTACCATGACCCCTGCGGATTGAGATACTCCAGGCGGACGCCGAGATCGGCCACCATCCCTTCGAACTCGAGTTTGTCGCGTACGTACAGTGCCCCTTTGAGCGGAAAACGGTGATAGCCGTTGGCAAAGACATTGTCTTTGAGCATCGCATCATAGAGGCCGTAGCGGATATCCTGATCAGTGTACATCAATTCCACGCCGGCTTTCACCTGATTAGCCTTGTCAAGTTGGCTCGTGATGTCAAACTTGGCCGTGTAGAGGGTCACCCGGCTTGTATCCCTCGAGTTGCTGAACCCGACGCCAAAGCGGATGTCGGCAAGTCCGGCCGCAGGCACGGGCAGCGAATCAAATCCGAACGGCGCTTCGTCAACATAGTATCCGTTGCCGAAGAGATACTTCTTCTCCCTATCCCTCCCACGTCCGGGATACGTATTGTATTCCGAGCGGAACATGCTCAGACTGGCGTCATAGTACGTCTTTGCACTCAGCGCATGAGACAGTTTGGCATTCAGCGAGTAATAGTCGGTGTATGTGGGGCACCAGTAGTCGGTGGCGAAAATGCGCGTGTCGATGTAACTCACACGGTTCATCACCGCACCGATGTCTTCCGGCGACTGAAAGATCCCGGGAGTCCCGCCGTTGTTGTTGTTCGTTCCACTCGTCCGGCCCATCATGCCTTCGACAGTCAACTTCATGCCGCCGGTGACGTCCGAGGTGATCTTCAACATTCCGTTGTAGTCCCGCCACGCATTGTCTGACAGAGGGACCAGGTATACCTGCTGCGTCTTGTGGAATGTGGCGAAGAACCGGAGGCCGCCAAATTCATCCACGAGATAGGGAACGGGGCCACCGAAGGAGAGGTCAACGTCGTAGTCTGCGTCGGTGACTTCCGCTATCTTTCTGCGTTGCCAGAGGAACAATCGTTGGAGGGCTTCCGGGGTGAGTTCCATTGCAGTGCCGATATTCTTCTTGGCAATAGAGTTCCACCCTTCAAAGGAAGGAAACTGCTTCTGTGTCCATGGATCCCAGTAGGGTAGGCCCGTGGCGGGATTGGTCGCAGAAGTGCCGACCCAGGCAACTTCATCATCGACATATGGCCGGACCCAGTAGGAATTCTTGTCGTAGATGGAATTCCCGAAGTGCTTGGGGGTGGCATTGCTGGCGCGCGCCATCAATCCGACGCTGTAGGCGGACTTCCCACCCTCTTTGGTTATCACATTGATCACGCCGGATCGGACGTTCCCGTATTCAGCGCTGAAACCGCCGGTTTGCACCTGAATATCCTGAACGGCGAGCAATGACACGGAGGAGTAGGGTGCGTTGGTCCGTTCGTCGCGCAGCGTCATTCCGTTGACCATGAACGCCGTCTCGGAAATCGTGCCGCCACGAATTTCAAGCCCCTGAATTCCTGCCTGCAACCCGACAGCTCCGGCGACAGATGTCACCGGGAGCTTCTCGACATCGGCGATTTCGATGTTCGCACGGCTTGCCGCCACGTCGCGTTGCACGACCGGACGTGTCGCGACTATCGTCACTTCCTCACCCGCGATCGCCTCTTCACCCAGACCGAGATTGAGATCCGTCGTCTGGTCGATATCGACACGCACATTGACCGCAGAGGTGGGTTTGTACCCGACCAGGGCAGCTGTGACTTTGTAACGCCCCGGGGGGATGTTGATGATGGCGAAGTAACCATCGGGATTAGTTGCCGCCCCGAGCGTCGTTCCATCGATGACAACGTTGACGCTTGGCAGCGGTTCGCCCGTTCGTGCGTCCCTCACCGTACCGGCGATTTTGCCGGTCGTTCCTGAAAATGCTACAGCAGTGAGAAGGACCAGGGCGGCGGTGAACAGAGTAACAAACACCCTCATAGACGCTCCTCAAATGGTAGGATGTTGGTACTAAAATATCAATGAGAACATGCGTGCGGTAGATTGTCTGCAGGAGGTGTACAACCGGGTTGTCCTGACGCAGACCATCAGTTAATAGTCAAATGATAGTGAACGTGTGCGTAACTGTCAAGGAGAAACGTGCAAAACCAGTCGATTCAACAAGTTACGAGTTTGCATTCCTTGAACGAAACACTTGCACGTGCACTCCCACAACGCCTGTTCGAAAACGGTTTGCGCTGTTCAATAGGGCACTGAACCCTTTTGAGCCCTTGTGTGTTGACACATCCAGAGAGGTTCTGTATATTGTTGGTTCAAACAAACCAACCCATCCACCAATCAGCCCGGAGCACCAATGAAACAGCTGCTAATTCTTTGCACTGTCTTTCTTCTGGTCGTGAGCTTCACCGGCGTCCTCGAAGCACAGGTGACAGTCGACACCGGATTCACTGTTGCTGCCCAGATCAAACCATCCGCTTATCCCGGATGGCCCGACAGCATCGGCGCCGAGAAGGTCATAGAGCGGGTTTCGACATCAACAAGAACGGCAAGAAAGAATTTCTGGTTCTGGCCGATCCTTACTCTATGCAGGCCATTCCAATCACGAACGACCATACCTGTTCTGTTTGAAGCATCAGGGAACAATACCTACAATCTCATCTGGTCGACAGTGGTACCCGGCAACAATGATACGGGATACCAGAATGCCGATCTTCACTGTCGCGGACCTTGACAAAGATGGAAATCTGGAAATCATTGTCGTGGTGCCACCGGTGAGAGAACCGGTCGACGACCCGGCAGTCCTGTACCTTTACGAGTTCGACGCAGACAGCATTACCCCACCAACCGACGATCACATCCGACCTCGGGATACGGCCTGGCATGAAATACGCCGCGAGCCGTGTCGAGGTGGCGGATGTCGACGGTGACGGCGAAAACGAATTGGTGGTCACCTCCCGGAGCGACGATTTTGGCGGTACGGGACTCGGACGCACACTGATGGTGGATCATTTCATCGGTGGCGATATCAATCCGGCCACGTTCGGATACTTCGAACGGGAATTCATCGACTCTTCATCGGTTCTGAAGGGTGGAGCAGTGTATGACGTGGGGATCATAGATTTCGACGGCGACGGGAAGAAGGAAATCTGGGTCTCCACATGGGACTTGTTCAGCCTGGCCATCTACGAAGCGACAGGCAAAAGACACCTATGTACTGCGCACGGACATCAACCAGGCGCGTCCGGACAACGACGTCGGTGTAGCGTCCACAGCATGCGCTGGTATGACGCCAACAAAGATGGCAAGCTCGAATACTACTGTGCAGGAATCACCGACGCCACTAACCCCGGCAACATTCACATGATCCCCAGCACCGACCGACGTCTCGACACTCTACGACAGCGTCGGTGGTGACACTGACGCCTGATCTGGAGCCGATCGACGAGTAGTTCCTACGAAGGCGCGGATATCGGCGACGTCAACGGAGACGGCAAGATGGACTATATCGTTGCCGGTCCCGGTTCGCGGCGTGAAGTGTTCTGGCTTCAGTACAAGGGAGGCAATCCTGCCGACTCGGCGAACTACAAGATGACCACGCTGTACAAGGACACAGATACAGCGACCACGGACTTACAGCTTCTGTAGCATCAATATCGGCAACGACATCGACGGCGACGGGAAGAAAGAAGTGTTCATTCCGAACCGCTGCCCCGATGCCACTAATGCCACATATCCAGCGGTTGATCATTCTGGAGGCAAAGGCGGTCTCAGCCGGCGTTGAACGGGTCGAGGGGATCGTTCCTGAAGGCTATGCTCTCGGCCAGAACTATCCCAATCCCTTCAACCCTGAAACAGCCATCAATTTCGCCATCCCGGCATCAGCGCACGTGACCATAACGATTCACAACGCGCTCGGACAGGAAGTGGCCACTCTGGTTGACACGGAGCTTGAGCCGGGAGCATACTCTACGAGCTTCAATGCCAGGGACTTCGGCAGCGGCACCTATTTCTACACACTTCGCGCGGGAAGCTTCACCGACACGAAGAAAATGCTTCTCTTGAAGTAATCTTTGCAGATGCCGACCGCGAAGAGCGGCGGTAGATCATCATCAGGAATCGGGGACTCTGTTCGTGTCCCCGGTTCCTGATTGCTGTTTTATGCCGCCTTTCCGGCCTTTCCTTGACTACCAGACCTCTATTCTCTATATTATTGACTACTCGGTTTACGTGCACCCTCCGCCGTAGCCTGAGATTTATAGGGAAGATTCAAGTCATATCCTCCCGAGCATTCCCGGATTCTATGATTCATTTATCATCATCCAGAAGGTACCCTATGCGCATCGTTACACGATTTGCGACGGGCGTACTCTGCTGTGCCCTGGGTTTTTCAGCCCTTTGGGCCGGCAGCACCGGAAAAATCTCCGGCACAGTCCGCGACTCGCGCACGAAGGAGCCGCTCCCCGGCGTCAATGTTGTGGTTCAGGGAACTGCACTTGGTGCCGCCACCGACGTCAACGGACGGTACGTCATTCTCAATGTCCCCCCCGGGCGCCAGAACGTCATGGCCTCTTTTATAGGCTACCGCCGTTTCGAAGTGAATGATCTCCGGATCTCCACCGACTTCACCACTCCGTTGGACATTGACATGATCGAGGGAAGTATTGAACTCGATGCGGTGGTCGTCCAGGCCGAACGCAGTCCCCTCATCCGCCAGGACCTCACGAATCCCGTCGCTTCCATCTCCTCCGAGGCCATTGAGGCGCTTCCAGTCACCGACATCAGCGAGGTGATCGGATTGCAGGCGGGCGTGACCGTGGATGATGACGGCTCGATTCATATCCGCGGAGGCCTCGGCAATGAAATCGCCTATACGCTGAACGGCATCAATATCAACAACCCGTACGGCAATACCGATCGGTGGGCGTCGCGACGAATGCCGTGCGCGAAGTCTCGGTCTCCAGCGGAACCTTCAGCGCCGAATACGGAAGCGCATTGAGCGGCGTCGTGAACTACGTCACGAAAGACGGCGGGGCGAAATGGTCGGGAAGCCTGAAGCAGTACATGGGCGACCATTATAGCGGGCACACAGGACTCTTCTTCAACATCAACAAGTTTTCGCCCACGAACGTCAACCGCACCGAGGCGACCATCAGCGGACCGCTCTCAGGCGAAGACCTTTCGTTCTTTGCTTCGGGTGTCTACAACTGGTACGGCGGACATCTGTACGGCCAGCGGCTCTACCTGCCGACCGATTCCTACCTGTCACGCGAAGGGTTCCTCACCGGCGATCCGCGACGCGGGACCACCAGTGACCCATACTACTTCGGACCGCTCACGCATGACCCGTCGGACCTCGCCGGCGGCTACAGCGGAGACGGAGCCGTGGTCCCCCTCAACTGGAGCAAATCCTACAATCTCCAGGGGAACATCAGCTGGCGCATGACGAATGCAATGAAGTTGAAGTATGAATTCGTACACAACTTCGACGAATCGCCGGATGCAGATCCCTTCGTCGTGCGGTACAAGCCGGACGGGAATAACATTTTCCAGGGCGAAGGCAACATGCATTCGCTTGAGTTCACGCACTCCGTAAACGAGAAAATGTTCTACACGGTGAAAGGCTCCTACATCATCGACAAAGCTCACAGCTGGGCCTATGACAGCCCGGACGATCCACGATACTTGCCATCGTTCTATGAGAAATATTTCCCGAACACAAGTTATGTGACCGGCGGGACAGACCCCTCCCGTTTCAGCAGAAAGACCGAGACCGTTGCAGGGAAGATCGATGCCGTCGCGCAGATTCTGGGCATGCACGAAGTGAAGGCCGGCGTAGAAGTACGCAAACACACCCTAACGGTCGAATCATATACGCTGCAGTTCAGGGACCCGAACTTCCCGAACACAGATCCGAGCTTCGCGAACGCACTGACCGGACAATTTCACTTCCTGCCGTACATACCTGATGAAGTCGGCGGCTACACGTACTACAAACGCCAGCCGCTGCAGATGGCCGCCTATGTCCAGGACAAAATCGAGCTCTTCAAGTCGATTATCCTGAACCTGGGTGTGCGGTACGAGTATTTTGACCCGGCAGCCCAATACAATTCGGCCATCAGCACCGAACTTTCAGAGCCGCAGGAAACGATCTTCATTCAGAAGAACCTGATCGATGCATCCAAGAAACATATGGTCAGCCCGCGGATCAGTGTTTCCTATCCCATCACCGATCAGGGGACGATCCGGTTCTCGTACGGACATTTCTTTCAGATCGGATCTCTCTCCAGCCTCTACAGCAACTCCAACTTCCGTGCGCCGTCTGGCGTCTCCCTGTCGTTCGGAAATCCCGACGTGAAACCGCAAAAGAGCATTCAGTATGAGCTCGGTCTCCAGCAGGGGCTGACCGAGGACATGAAGATCGAAATCACCGGGTACTACAAAGACGTCCGGGATTACATTTACTCGCAGACGATCATCACAGCCCGCGGCGACAAGCAGTACAACGTGCTCACGAACCTCAGTTATGCCAATACGCGGGGGATCAGCGTGTCATTACTGAAGCGCCGCACCGTGGACGACATGCTTTCCGCCACACTGGACTATACGTTCCAGGTGACCGAAGGAAACCGCACATTGCCGACGGATGAGATCTTCTTCAACGAGCAACAGGGGCGTCTGAGCGAAACATACCTCGTGCCGCTCGGATTTGACAGGAGCCATACCCTCACGAGTACCGTCTCGTTGTCGCAACCCAATGACTGGTCGGTGAGCATGATCGGGTACCTGCGCACGGGCACACCGTACACGCCGTCCTTCCCGTCAAACGTTGTCCCGATTACGTTCACACAGAACAGCGACCGTCAGCCGATGCAATGGAACGTCGATCTGAAGCTCGAAAAGTTTTTCCGGGTCGAGCCCTTCGATCTTTCCGTGTTCGTGCAGGTCGACAACGTGTTCGACGTTGAGAATGAGCTCTATGTGTACGCAAACTCGGGGCGTGCGCTCTATAACCTCTCCCAGACGCTGCAACCGGAGCTCCTGGCCGGTCTGCGCAACCGCATTATCAGGGGAGATCCCGGGATGATCCCGGTGGACGGCGTCGACAACTACTACGCCAATCCCGGCAATATCAGTACCCCGCGGCTCATCCGCGTCGGCGCATCGATTGTGTTCTAATGATTTCATTCAACTGATCGGAATCTGTATGAAAACAATGATTCTCCACCTCCTGGCAATCGCAGCGTTGCTTTTGCCCGTCGCGATGCCCCGTGCACAGGAGATTGACTTCAACCGGATCGACCCGAAGAAGGCGACGCCGGAAGAATGGCAGAAACTCGTGGACTTCCTGGAGCAGCAGTCGAAAAACTCCCTGGGCAAGACATCGGGCGAATCGACGGTTCGCAGCCTGATCATCAAGGGCAACAAGATCACTACTGTGGTCTACAACAATGGCAGCATCACGCGTCCGAATACGCTGGGCAATACAGCGGACCTGGTGTGGAATCGCCTCGGTTACGGCTACGAGTTCGTTCCTCTCGTCGCTGCACGCGTGAAGAGCATCCAGGGAGATTCCATCTGGATGCTCGACGACGGCATGTACACGCCCACTCAGGGCGCGTATGCATCGGACGGCTCCCTGAAATGGGGCTGGCTGCCAAAGGCAGGCTATGCGGCCGCCGGCCAAAACGATATCGCCGCATGGAGCCATCGCGCGGATGTCGGCGGCGACCTCACACGCAAACCCCACAGCTGGCCGGAGTCATGGTACAACCAGGCGCTCGGCCGGTACGTCTGGCCGGCATTCCTCGGCAATGACGCGACCTCACCGGATGAAGAAGTCTACTTCGTCTGCGATGACTTCACCAATGCCAAATGGAAAGACAAGTACCGTCCGTTCCCGGGTGACTCAACGAAACTCGGACTCGGACTTGATCTCGAGTGTCGCTTTTTTCAGTTCAACAACCCGCTGGCGGAAGATATCATCTTTCTCGTGTACCGGGTGACGAACAGAAGCCCTCAAACCATCGGTAAAGTGTACTTTGGCATGTTCGGCGACCCGCATGTCGGCGGGTATAACGACTACTCGGATGACTTGGCATACTTCATCCCTCCCAAGGGCCCTCTGGCTGATCCGTTTCCGCAACGGGCGCGGAGTATGGTCTACGCGTGGGACAAGGATAAGACCGGCATGGGCGGGCTCGTGCCCGGCTATTTCGGGTTCAAATTCCTCGAATCCCCCAGTAATGAGACCAACGGAAAAGACGACGATGACGACGGCATTGTCGATGAGAGCCCGTTCAACGCAATGGGATTCTACATTGACGGTGCGACGATCCCGCTCAGCACGGGCATCGCCGACACCGCCAAGTACATCAAAGTGTACGGCCGCCCGAAACCCCGCTGGTCGGGGGATGAAAACGGCAACTGGCGGCTCGACAAGGATGATGTCGGCCTGGACGGACTTCCCGGCACCGGCGATTTCGGCGAAGGGAATGCCAAACCCGATATCGGATATGACGCAAACAACACCCTGGTCGCCGAACCGAACTTCGGCATCCGGGATGTCAACGAATCGGACCAGATCGGTCTGACGAGCTTTTATGCCCAGTACGCCGGAGCACCCAATTTTCCCGTGAACGATGTGCAGTTCACACAGCAGCTTTCATCCGACTCCATCGCGATTGACCAGGCCTACTTCTCCACCGAGGGTGACAATGAGTTCCTGTACGGGTCCGGGCCGTTTGCACTTGAGCCGAACGCAACGCAACGTTTTTCGATCGCCCTGATGATGGGCGAGAATCTGGACGACTTGCTCCTGAATTCGGAAACCGCCCAGCGGGTGCTTGAAGCGAACTATATGTTCGCCCAGCCGCCCCCAAAGCCGACCGTGCGCGCCATTCCCGGGGACGGCAGGGTGTCGCTCTACTGGGATGACTTTGCCGAGAAGACGACCGATCCCCTGACCAACACGCAGGATTTCGAGGGCTACAAGGTCTACCGCAGCCAGGACTATACCTTCAGCGACCTGTACACGATCACCGATGCCAACGGTGTCGCCTTCCTGCCCACACCCCTCATCGGAAAAACAGGGAACAAAGCTCAATACGACCTTGTCAATATCTGGTCCGGTTTGCACCCGGTGGAGTACCTCGGGCGGGGCGTGAAGTACTACCTGGGCTCAAACAGCGGACTCGTGCACGAGTATGTCGATTCCACAGTGACCAACGGCGTGACGTACTACTATGCCGTCGCATCGTACGACCATGGGTTTGACAGTCTGAGCGTGGCGTTGCCGCCGACCGAGTGTCAGATCGCCATCACCAAGGATCCCATCACCAGCGAGCTGCACTTCGACCAGAATACGCTGGCAGTCACACCCGGACCGCTGCCGAACGGCCAGAATCCCGCTCAGGTCAGCAACAATTCCACCGCCCAGCGAGTCACGGGGCTTTCCACCGGATCGATGCGGATCAAAGTGTTCGAAGACTTCTCCGTCATCGACGGTGCGAAATACAACGTCAGTTTCCGGAATGACGGCTCGAAGCTCGTGTACGATGTGCAGTCCACGGCAGTGACAACAGAGACCTTCACATCCCGCGACACGATTTACGTCCCCCTGTCAAAGAAGAACCTCATTGCATCGACCGTCGAAGTGAAGGACCTTGCCGGAACCGTCATCCCCCCGACAGCGTACCGCATCGATGCGATCTCCGGCCGCATACGCGGCGCGGGACTGGGAACTCTGCCGGAGAATAAGCAGTTCACTGTCTCGTTCCGGTACTACGCCGTGTTTGCGAGCACGAACATGAATTCCGAAGACAACAACCCGGTGTTCGACGGCGTCCGCCTCTATGTGCAAGACGAGCCGCTGGGCATCGATTCGATCCGCAGTGGCTGGGTCGTCAAGAGCAACTCGAATCTCGCCGCTGCGACCGACCGCCCCAGATTCGCGCTCACCACAAATCCGCTCCGTCCGGCACCGCTCGACTTCCAGATCCGCTGGAACCGGACGGATACACTGGCAAACGGAAAGTGGGCTTACCCGGGAGACACTCTGCTGAACAACTTCGGCCGCAAGGTCGTAGTCTGCCCCTTCCGTGTCGTCAACATCACCGACACCTCCACGATCAGGGTACTGGTCGACAAGGCCCAGGCCGACAGCATATGGCGCCCCGGTCGTGAGCTGGTGGTCGTCACACCGCCCAAGTACGCCCCGCAGAGTCCAATCCCTGCCCTGCTCGCCGTCATGTTTTCCGTGCCGGCGGATGGGTCGCCGCTGGTGTTGCCTTCCAATGGCGACATCTACGAGGCAAAAACCACCAAGCCGTTCGCTGCAGGCGATCAATACACGTTCAGTACGACGTCCTCGAAGTTCGAGGCATCACAGGCGGCCGCTTCACTCGACCGCATCTGTGTCGTGCCGAACCCGTATGTTGCCTACAGTACACTCGAACAACCCGGCCCGACCGCCTTGCGCCGCGGGGAGCCGACGCTGCAATTCCGCAATCTCCCACCGCACTGCACCATTCGCATCTACACGATGGTCGGAGAACTGGTGGATACAATCGAGAAGAACGACGCCACAAGCTACGCCGCATGGCGCCTGCTGTCCTATGAGGGACAACGGCTGGCCTACGGGGTGTATCTCTATCACGTGGATGTGCCCGGAATCGGCGAGAAAATCGGGCGGTTTGCGTTGATCAAATGAAATGGAAAATGCACACGGAGGTTTTATGAACATCCATCATCGCAGCCGGGTCCTGATGACGGGCATCCTCGTGGCGGTCCTGACGATCGCCATGGTACTCCCCTCACATGCCCAGCTGTTCCGCAGCACAGCGAAGGTGGGAACGACCGCGGCGCAGTTCCTGAAGATCGGCGTGGGTGCCCGCGCTGTCGGGATGGGAGGTGCGCAGGTGGGCGTCACGGGCGACATCTCCTCCATCTACTGGAATCCCGCCGCCCTTTCGCGGATGAACATCAACAGCGAGCTGATGTTCAACCATGTCAAATGGCTTGCTGACATCAACTTACGACTTTGCCGCAGGGGCATTGCCGATCGGCGAGCTGGGAACGTTTGCCCTATCGGTGACGTCGTTGCGCGTCCCCGAAGAGATCGTCCGCACGGTGGATTTTCCCGATGGTGACGGCCGCCGCTGGGACGCAAGCTCCATCGCCTTCGGCCTCTCTTATGCGCGCAACCTCACCGACCGGTTCTCGATCGGGTTCACCGCGAAGTATATCCGTGAAGCCCTCTGGAGTGAAAGTGCAAGCGGCTTCGCCGTCGATGTGGGTACTCTCTATCTGACCGAGATCCCCGGACTCAGCATCGGTGCTTCGATCGCGAATTTCGGGACGACGATGCAACTTGACGGCCGCGACCTTCAATTCAATTACGATCCGGACGCCGACGCCGGAACAGGACCCAACAACATTCCGTCCGATCTCCGGACAGAGTCATTCGATCTGCCGCTGACGTTCCGTATCGGCCTCGCATGGGATCTTTATCCCGCCGACGAGATCCGGACCACCGTCGCCGTGGACGCGGCACATCCCAACGACAACACCGAGTATATGAACACGGGCCTGGAAGTCAGCTGGAAGGAAATCGTGTTCGGGCGCGTGGGCTACAAGTCGCTGTTCCTGCGGGATTCCGAGCAGGGACTCACCTGGGGCCTGGGCGTGCACTACGGCATACCCAACGTCGCCACCGTGAAACTTGACTACGGTTTCGCGGACTACGGGCGGCTGAAAAATGTGCAGTACTTTGAGCTGGGGATACGCTTATAGACATGCGCAGCATGACGTGCGGGAGCACCTGAGGTACAAGAGCCGCACCGGAGAACCGGTGCGGCTCTTTCTTCCCTCGTCGTGCGTGAGATCGCTTCGTCGCTTCGCGACTCGCGAATTTAGAAGCGCACGCCGAGCGACAGGTAGTGAACGTTGTTCAATCTGCCCCAATCCTGGTAGGCATAGTCCAGCTTCACTTTGAACTCACCGACCACGCGATACTGCACACCAATCCCGGCAGTGAAGCCCTGTTCGGTATCCCGTTCGAAGAGTGATTTCCATCCGCCGCGCAGGAAGACCATCTCCGTCCATCCGTATTCGACCCCCACATTGAGGTACTCCGTGTTGTCGTTCGGATGCACGGCATCGATTGCAGCGGTGATGCGGTTCTCGTCTGTTTTCATGACATCGGCGGCTACGCCCACGCGGAACAGGAGCGGCAGGTCGAACTCATCGAGCTGGATGTCCGTGTTGATCAGATTTCCTTCAGGTCCGCCCGGCATGGCAATCAAGAGGTTGTCGCGCCCCTCCAGCTTCATTTTGGACCCGAAGTTGCAGATGCTCGCTGCGAGGCGGAACTCGTTCAAGATGGGGATCTTGTAGACCGTCCCGATGTCGATGGCGATGCCTGCCGACGACATGTTCCAGATGTACTCGCGCACGTACTTGGCGTTGAAACCGATTGAAAAGCGGTCGGTCAGATTGCGGGCGTAACTGATACCGATCGCCATGGCACCGGCGGTGAACATCTCACCCGTTCCTTCCGGGACATCCTCCGTGCGCACCATCATGTCATCCATGGATTCAACGCTGACGAATGCGCCGAGCGTGCCGAAGTCCGGCAAGTGCGTGGAAAAGGCCGCGAAGTCGTAGTTGACGTCGCCAAACCACCGGACGTGATTGAATGTGGCCTCGCTGGCGTAAACGTTGGCCAGCCCGCCGGGGTTCCAGTAGATCGCAGTGATGTCATCCGCGGTTGCGGTAAATGCACCCCCCATGCCGATCGCGCGCGAGCCGACGCCGATCTTCAGGAAGGGAGCCGCGGTGGTGCCAGTTTTGGTCAGATTCTGCGACAAGCCGACCGATGCTGCCAGGCAGAACAGAAGGATTCCTGCCAACATTCTCGGTGTGCGCCTGTGGTCCTGCATATTCATAAAACCTCCGTCTGCAATCTCAATGACCGATGTGTCATGCACGCAACCCCATGCGGTGGGCGGGGGTCACTTGATCAACGCGAACTTGACGATCTTCTCTCCGACATCGGGTGCATCAATATGCGCCACATAGACGCCGTAGGCCACACTGAAGCCGTCACGGTTGAGCAGGTTCCAGTACTCACGTGCATAGTCCATGCCGCTGTCGTGCTCGATCGTCTGCACGAGATCACCGTTGATAGTGAAAATCCTGATCGTGCACTGCGGCGGGAGATTTTCGAAATAGATCCTCCGTTCACCGCGCGTCGCGCCGGGAAGGCGATTCGTCGGTTCGATGGTACTCAGACCCACATAGGGGTTCGGAACGACGTATATCTTGTCCAGCCGCGAGCTCGCCAGCTGGAGATCCATCGTCCCGCTTTCGGTGGTCAGCGTGAATGCGTCAACTGACAGGAACGGCCGCCGCGTCTTGATGAACAGGACGTCACCGTCGCTGGGGACATGCGAAGTCCGCGACGGATCCTGTGGCTTCGTAATGATGACGCTCCAGGTCGTGGTGTCTGTTCCCACTCCGGCTGCTCCGGGCTTGAACAGCACGATCTCTTCGCCCGGGTCCCACTGCGTATTCCGGGTCGCGGAATTCTCCACCAGGAATGTCAGGATTCTGTTCGGCGTCCCGGTCGTCACGTCCTTCACAGAGTAGCGTACAGGAATTTTGACCAACCCGGGGTTCAAGGTCATGGCCGAATCGATATTCCCGGCGGAAAACCGGATCTCGTAGTCCGCCGGCCACAGCCGTTTGCGGTTGCCGAGAGTCGTGAGACGGGCAGTGAAATCGTAGTTCGAATTTCCCTCCACCCACTCGGACCGCGTCGAATCGAACCTCAACTCGGGATGTTCGTTGACGCGCAGCTGAATGCCGTCGAACACGGGATTTGAGTCTTCCGCTTTCAGTGCCACACTCCGGAAGATCGGGTAGTACCGGTACTCGATGGTGAGTGATCCGTTGTCGGGTATCGCACTCCCGGCGGTACGGCGTATGGATCCCCGATCCAGATTCACCACATAGTCTGTCCCGCGCGTGTATACCGTCCCGCCAGCCCCCGTGACTTTCAGGAAGCCGTCATCGGAGAGATTGTTGTGCTGCAGTGCGGTGAAGTTCGTATCGTACGGAACAATCGTCTCCTTCACCGGACGTGTATTCAGGACGGAATAGTTCTTTGCGTTCTGTCTCTTGCCGTTCACGAGAAGTGTGTCGGCGAAGGTGATGGTGTACTCTCCCCCTTGGATCACCGTCCGATCATTCAGAATCCGAAACGTCACTTCGCCGGTCCCGATGCCGTAGTTGTGCGTCACGTTCTGGCTGCCGATCACCGGCGGAACATAGCCGCTTGCCCGTGGGCCTGGAATGGTCTGGCAGGTGTTCACGTCGAAGCTCAATTGCGATGTAATGGGATCCACGGTGATTTTCTTCGTGGACTCCGTCGGCGGAATGCCGACCGAATCGCCATGGTCATACGAGACTACAGCATAGTAGTAGGTCTGGCCGTTGACCACCTTGTTGGAATCCACAAACACATGCACGAGTCCTGTGTTGTTTCCGAGATAGTAATGTACACCCCGATCCTGATAAGCCACCTGAGAATATCCCTTCCAGGGGTCTTCGACCTGGGTTTCCCTGATTTTGTTCTGGTTGAGATCGACGTACGGTTCGCCGACGTCATATTTGCCGTTCCCATTGAGATCGGTGTATGGCTCATCGCGCAAGGCAACGTCAAACTTTGCTTCTTTTCCGTTGACATCCTTCAACGGCTCAGTCAGGAAGGCGGAGCCTTTGCCGTCGGTCACCGTCTGTATGTCGTTGAATGCAGGATCGGTGCTGCGGTAAATGACGTATCCCTCGAAGTCTTTTCCTGTCAACGGATCAACGCTTTCCTCTGCGATGGTATCCCAGTACAGCGTCACTTTCTTATCGCCGGCGACGGCGCTCACGTGCGGCGTCAGGGGCGGCCGGAAGAACTGGTAATTTTTGTTGTAGATCGTCTGGACGGTTTTGGCGGTCGTCAACAGGCCATCCCGATCCTCCGCAAGGAGCATTGCCATGGAGATGCGCTTCGTTTCCGCCGGGGCGAGTGTGATATACCCCGATCCAAAAATGAACACGATATCCGATTCTTGCTGTATTGCACCGAAGTTGCGGGGAATCGAACGGTTCCACATCGACTCATCGTTCGAAATCTTGTCAGAATTCCAGGGCCAGCTGTTGAAACTGGTCAGGCCGATCTGATCCGATTCATCAAGGTCTGTCAGCTCGAAGTTCGGCTCACCGGGATGCAACGGATCGAGCGAGCCGTCGGCCATGCGGATACCGGCATCGGGGACACCATTCCCCTCACCCTGATCTCCGGTGTTGGGGACGCCGTCGACACCGATATCATCCGAGACCGCCAGCCAGTCTTTGTCGTTATCGATGCCGTCATCCTGTCGTTCGTCAACCATGCCGTCGCCGTCGTTGTCGATGGCATCATTGGGCTTGCCCGGGCTCTCGAGGAATTTGCAGCCGAGATATCCCAGGGCCAGCCCGCGGGCACCTATCATATCCGGATCCCAGAAATAGACCATGCTGCGGGAGTAGACGGGAACACTCTCAGCGGTTCCGGTCGAATCATACGGCGCGATGAAATAGCCGTTGTCATCATTATTCTGAGGATTTCCGCCTCCGAGATCCGGATCGCCATAGATGCCAAAGAAGGTGCTGTCGAGATGGGTCGTGCTGGTATTCGTGATCGTATACACAAAGAAGATGGTGTTCTCGGCCAGCGCATTGCTCCACTGGAAGGCGCGTCCGTCGACCTGCACTCCGATCCCCTTCCGTGCAGAATCCCCGGGGAAGGGATAGTACGGGAATTCCATATTGAACCGGTCATCCATGGACCAGAACACCTCAAGGTCCGAACTCAGCACGTCCTGGGAGAGGTATCCCGGCCACACGTACTTGCCAAGGGTGGGGTTGTACCATGCCCGCGGCCAGCTGTCAGGTTTGCCGTCGCCGTTCTTGTCCGGCGCAGGGTTGGAGGCCATGCTCGCCTGGTCAGGATCCGCGTAGCCGGGAAGCGGCTGCCATTGCCAGAGCGTGTCCCCCGTGGGGTTCACCTCACGCAGTCCGGGATAGTCCCACAGAGCGTCGGAGATAATATGGAATCTCTTACCTGGGTTGCGGGTATCTGGAACGGAGGCGCCGACAATCGGACAGAACTGGAACACGTAGTCGAGATTGTGCCAGACGAAGTTGTTCACTCCGCGGAGGACATCGTATCCGGGAGCAATGCCGCCATAATTGAACAGGGTGACCGCAATCTTGTTGCCGTTCATGAAGTACGACTTGCGGTCTTTCTGGGCATTCACACCGCTCGTCTTCTCCGGTCCGCCGGGAACTCCCTTGATACGCTGTTCCGCGGTGGGTGATGTGCTTGTTCGGTCAGTCTGCTCACTCGCTCCCTGTCCGAACAGGGGGAACGTGCAGGCGACCAAAGCGGCGAGTAGTTTCAGCCATCGTGTACCGTCGAATGGTATCATGCGTTTCTCATTGTTCATCATAAAGATCTCTCACGTTCTGTGCGGGTCCCTATGTGGCGACCAGTGCGTTAGAATTCCACCGATGCACCCACACGCACTTCACGAGGTGCGGAATAGTAGCTGGGGTTGACGAACCACTCGCTGGCAGGATGGACCCCGGGGATTTCTGCCGCGAGCTTGTCCGTCGCCTGTGCGGTCCCCTGTGTGGCGACCAGTGTATACGTCGCGCGGCCGGTGTCATCGTACACGTACCGTTCATTCAACGTGTCAAACAGGTTGTAGACTTTCACAAAAGCGGTGAGGCGGACCCCCGACACCGCGAAGGTCTTGTCGGCAAGCAGGTCGACGCGCGTTTGCGACGGCTTGCGGCCGCTATTGGTTTTCAGATATACCGTTCTCGTGGTAATCTGGGGTGTATACGGGAGTCCGGTACCAATCCGTCCGACAAGTGTCACGTTCCAGTCGTTTGCTTCACCCACGGTTACGGTGGCATTGAGCGTGTGGACCTGATCCCAGTCCAGATTCACGGGCACTTTTTCGCTCTGCCGCCCCGAAGAGAGATCTAGGAAGAACGCATTGGCGTCGGTCTCGTTTCCCTCCGCAACCTGGAAGGTGTAGTCCAGCGTAGCACCGACGATGTCGCTGGTCGTGCGGCGTTTGGTGAACGAGAGGGTGATGCCTTTGACATTGCTGTAGTCTTTGTTGACGTATTTGTAGTACGTCTCCTCCCCGCTGATACGGATCTGTTGCAGTGCCAGCAGGTCGCGTACATCTTTGTAGAACCCGGTGACGTTGAAGGAGAGGTTCTCCATCAGCTGCTGCTGCAACCCGAGTTCGTAGGTGACCGTTTTCTGCGGGTTGAGGTCGGCATTGCCAAAGGTCGGCGTTCCCGAGGAAAAGCTGTACTTGAAGTTGGGATTCGAGTAGAGATACGAAAACGGAGGCATCTGGAAGAAATGCCCGTACGAGAAATGGATGATTCCCTTGTCTGTGATCGGGAAGGAAACCCCGACGCGGGGGCTCCACTGGTGCTTGCCTTTCGCACGCGCGAGCAGCGCCGCTGGATCCACCGTAGTCGGCAGTGTCGGGCTTATCGGCGAGGGATAGAAAATGTTGGTCGAATAGTCCGCGTCAGAGGAAAAATAGTCGTAGCGTAATCCGACATTCAGAATGATGCTTTCAAACTCCATCTTGTCCTGGAGGTACGCCGAAAATTCCTTCGGTTTGCGCTTGTATGCATCGTGATAGGGCGTGCTGGTCGCGGGGATGGTCGGTTCGAAGTACCGGACCGTGTCGCGCAGCACCGAGAAACTCTCGAAATTCAGCGTGTGCATCTTGTACTCGGCGCCGAACTTCACCTCATGATTGCTGTTGACCTGGCTCGTGAGGTCAAACTTGCCGCCGGTGGTTACTGACCGCTGGTAGTAGTGCCCGTTCTGTGTCCCGCCCGACAGGAATGTATAGGTCGCCGCCGCCGTGTTCTTATAGTCCGGCTGATAACGGGGATCGGCATGCAGCGTGCCGATATCCAGACCGACGCCGGCCGAGTAGATCACGGGCGATCCGCCGGCATCCAGCAGAGGATACAGATATTGCTTGTAGTCGCTGAGGCTGTACATCCCGCGCAGCGTGTAGTAGGTTTTGCTGTCGACGGAGTGACGCAACTCGAGTGAGTTCACCAAACCCCATTCTTCGTAGTTGAGGCGGGCATCCGGATTGTATTTGTAGCTGTGGGAGTACCCCTTGGATGAGGAATTGGAATAGAGCGCATCATACCGGAGTTTCATCGCGGTCGTCGGCTCGAACGACAGCTTGCCGGTCCCGCTGAATTCCCTGTAGGGATTCATCGGCACAAGTTCATTGTCGCCGGTACTGATCACCGTCATGTCCGCCGGATTCATTGGATTCTTGTAGACATAGTCGGTGACATTATGCTCGCGTATGCCGTACAACCACCCCCGCTCCCGGTCCATGCGGCCCGAGAGGAAGAACGTGAGGAGGTCCCCGGGAATGGGCCCATGCAGGGTCATCTCGGTGACCGTGTGACTGAAGGGTTTGATTTCGTCGATGTTTGTGAAGATCTCCGTGTGATTGCTTACAAAATCTCCGGTATTGAATGACAGGCTACCGCCGTACTTGGAGCCCCCCTCCTTTGTGACGGTATTCACGATGCCGCTCAGCGCGTTGCCGTATTCGGCATTGAATGTCCCGCTCACCACCGAGAGTTCCTGGATGGCATTAGTGGCGATCTGCACAGTCTTGGTGTTGTCGAAGGGGTTGGAGATCGAGACGCCGTTAACCGTGTAGGCGATTTCCGTGGAGCGTCCGCCGCGGATGTGGATTTCTCCCCCGGCGCCCTGCGTAATGCCGGCTTGCAGCGTAAGGATTTGCGTCACACTTTCCACCGGCAGCGCCTCAATCGCCGCTGCATCGATGTTGGTATGCGATGAAGTCAGATCTCTCCGGATCATCGGCGCTTCCGCCTGCACCTCGACTGTTTCCAGCGCAATAATGTCAGTTGATAACTTTGCATCCAGACGGGTGGTGAAATCCACCGACACCTTCACGTTGGAGAAACGCTTCTTCTGGAACCCGACACCGCCGGCCACAACGGTGTAGGTCCCCGGCGGGATGTTAATAATAGCGTAGTTCCCTTCGACATCGGTGCTGGCACCCATTGAGGTGCCTTCGATAACGATGCTGATGCCGACCAGGGGCTCGCCCGATTCGGCATCCTGCATCCGGCCCGCAATCTTTCCGGTCGTGCCGGAGAGCAGCAGAGTGGGCACCAGGAGCAGCAGGAAGGCCACGAGCATGGATCGTGAAATCATGAAATCCTCCTGAGGACGGAGCGTACGCAAAAAAAGGCCGTGAGTATTGCGGTATTCACGGCCGGGTTGTGTCAGAGAGCGAGAGTGACAACTTGTGGAATGGTTCACCGCACCAGAATCATCTTCTGTGACTTTTGAAAGTTGCCGTAGTGTAGCGTACAGAAATATGTTCCGCTCACCACAGGCATGTTGGCGTTGTTGGTACCATCCCACATCACACTGTGTGATCCGTTTTCAATTTCCCCGTTGATGAGCGTCTTCACCTCCTTGCCAAGAAGATCGTAGACAACGAGGGAAATCCGCTTGGTCACGGGAAGATTGAACCTGATAGTGGTGCTCGGGTTGAAGGGATTGGGATAGTTTTGTTCGAGGACGTAATCATCGGGGATGATAACCGTGAGATCCTTGAGTTCGACGCCCGAGGCTCCGGTTCCTTCCAGCACACGGAACACCCACCGAAGGGGATTTGCCACGGCAGTTTTTGCCGTATCGTATCCGCTCTTGCTCTGGTTCCAGGTCAGTTTGGTGATTGTTGTGCTGTCCATGTAGGTGTTGAACCAGCCCTGCATGGGCATAAGGAGATCCTGCTTCCCATCCTTGTCAAAATCCGTATTCCTGCCCCACAAATGAGCAACTTGAGCCGCCCAGGGTACTTTGGTGGTGTCCTTTGTGCCCAACGAATCTTTGATCGTCATGGATTCGATGACGCGCGATTCTCCGCGATACACGAGACTGAGATTCCAGTTTGCCTGGTCACGCTTGTCGCCACCCTGGTATTCCATCGACACGATGTTGAATCCAAGCGTATTGCTGAAGTTGATGCCGCTGAAGTAAATATTTTTCTTCCCATTCCCGTCAAGATCGCCATATGCCGCACCCAGTGTATTTGCGCTGTATGTCTGATTCAGATCTGGATCACCTATGACGCTCCGGAGGTCGAATGCCCGTGCATTGGAGGTGTCAATCTGCGATGTGCTGGATCCTGGATTGTAGAACACCATGTGGACTTTTGTTGCGTTCTCACTTGGAGCGGCTCCGTACCACGTCGGGAGGTAAACCTCATCCCTGCCATCACCGTCGATATCACACACAATGGCGCCCATGAGCGACACAAAGTCATCCGGATCTGTCAGCATGAGGAACTGCTTCCCACCGGTCGTGTCGGGCATAACATAGGTGTTGGTTCCCGTTACTCTCACGGGAACCACGTTCTTATGGTACCAGCCGTGCAGAAGCAGCTCCTTGTTCCCGACACCATCGAAGTTTGCGGGGATCACGGCGTAGGGCGACCCTTGATTGAGATAGTATGTAGCAAGATCGGTCCTGATCAGCTCGCATTCGTTCTGAAAACTTGAAAAACCGGGATTGTCAGTATCCCATGAACCATAAGCGCTTATGACATAGTATCTGTCATTGGCGTTGGGCGTAGAGTTATACGCCACGAGAAGTTCATTCTCTCCGTCGCCGTCAACATCAGCGACTTCCATATACTCAACGCTCCCGGCCAACCCCGCGATGGGCGGTGAAGAGATGACTTGCGACGGAATCGTACCAAAGTTGTGGCTGCCAACCACGCCGTCCCATTCGAAGACATAGATCCCGTCGCCACTCACCTGGTAGATGACCTCCTGCCTTCCATCATTGTCGAGATCACCAAAAATGACGGCACGGGGAGTCGATCCGCCTCCGACGATGGGCTTGGGGGAGGTCCAGACGAGTTCTATGGAGTCGTTTCCCACAACGGAGAAGACGTGCACTCGGCCAGCATAATTGGTGATGGCAATTTCGGCCTTTCCATCACTGTCTGCGTCATTGCTGAAGCCGCAGGCCCGGCAGGATGCAGCGTTGTGGAGGACGGTATCGAGCGGAGAACCCGGCAGGAGAGGGTAGCTATACGCTGTCGCAATCCGGGCAGATTGGCCATATGCATATGCAGAAACCATGGCCGCTAGGAATATCAATGTGGTAATTTTTCGCATGGGCGCTCCTCGCAAGTGCGTCTTGGACATCGATGATTTGTTGTACCCATCGTGGAATTCCCCACGACTAGACCCCATCCTGTATCAAGGAGAGATGAATCGTTAGGTTTACAGGGAAAGGCGATGCGAGACCAGCAAGCACAACAAAAAAGTACTGCTTCGCCCAACGAATGTCAAGGGGGGGGCCGCCTCCCCAGCATCGCCAACCCCCCGCCAATGGTCACCGTAGCAATCACCCCGATAAGCGTAAACCAGGTCCACGCAACTACGTTCAGCGATATCACCGTGACCATCACGAGAATGCCGCCGATGAACCCTGCAAGGGCGTCTTCCTGCTTCGGCTTTTTGAAGAGGAGGCCCAGCAGGAAAGTCCCGAGCAATCCACCATAGGTGAATGACGCGATGCTGAGCGCAAGTTCCACGACGGCCCGGGGTGTATTCATGAAGAAGATCGCGGAGAGCACAAGCATTCCGGCCCAGAGCACGGTAACAATGCGGGAAGCCCGCAATTCCTTCGCCGGCGTCAGGTCCGCCGCAGCACGCGGTTTGTAGAGGTCAAGCACGGTGGAAGATGCCATCGAACTTATTGACCCGGCAAGCGTTGACAGCGCCGCAGCAAGCAATCCCGCAATGATGAAGCCGGAAACTCCCGGCGGCAGATCCTCAACAATGAAACGCGGGAAGACTTCATCTGCACGTGCCAGACCGAGCGCTGAGACCGATGCACCATTGTAGTGGCCGTAGAGGAGCAGACCCACAACCATGAAGAGTGCCATCTGCACAATCACAATGACCCCGCTCCCGATCAACGCCTTCTGCCCGCCGGCGAGCGATTTCGTGGCAAGGACCCGTTGCACCACAAGCTGATCGGTGCCGTGCGATGCCATAGAGAGAAACCCTCCCCCCAACAGTCCCGCAAATAACGTGTACGGTGTCGTCCAGAATCCCTCTCCAAACCCCAGGTTGAAAATCTGGAACTTGCCTGCTTCGCTTGCCAGGCGGGTCGCGCCTGCCAGACCGCCGGGATCCATGCCTATGAGCACCAGGGCAGCCACGATCGCACCGCCGAAATAGACTACCATCTGCACTGCATCAACCCAGATCACGCCACGCACGCCGCCGGCATAGGTGTAAATCACTGCCACCAGCGCAAGCACGGCGATCGCGGTCGGATAATCCACACCCATCACGAACTTGAGCGGGATTGCCGTGGCGAACAGACGCACACCGTCAGCGGCGATCCGCGTAAACAGAAACACGACGGAGGCCAGGCTCCTGGTCTTGGCACCAAAACGTCTCTCCAAAAATGCATATGCCGTGGAAAGCTCCCCTTTGTAGTACGAGGGAAGAAACACAAAACTGACAACGATGCGACCGAGCAGATAGCCCATCGTCACCTGCAAGAAATTCAGATTCGCAATGTACGCAAGTCCGGGAATGCTGATGAACGTGAGCGTACTGGTTTCCGCCGCGACGATTGACAAACAGACCACCCACCAGGGAATCACATCCCGGCCGAGGAAATAGTCTTTCGCTGATTGTTGCTTCCCTCCCCGCAGCATACCGAACAGGGCAATCGCGATGAGGTAGACGATGAGGATGATGTAATCGAGTGTGGAGAAGCCCATAGGTCAGGTCGGGGTTATGTTGAGGTAAACAATCCTGGTCGATGTGAGTTTAAAAAACGGCCGGATCGAGACTGCGACCGGGATCAATTCCCCGGGGGTTCGAGCGGGACGCGCGCAGTAACGGGGTGCCACTCCATCAACGTTTTGTAGAACAACAAATTCGTTGCCTTTGCAGGTTGCTCCGCAAGGTACAGTTCTCCCATCGCCTCACGAAATCGTAGCAGCTCGCGCCGGCGGCTGGTCCACTTGGCATCATAGGTACACAGGTCCAGCAGCTCCATTGCGCGTTCGTAGCACTCACGGATAGCCCCGGTGGACGCCAACCCGATGAGATTGTGCACGCGGCTGAACTCGCTCGCAATCATTAGTATCTGACGATCCATCGGGTAAGCCGCCCAGCGTGCGGGAGTCATGCTTTTGTGCCAGAGGGTCACCATGGCAGCTGAATCCAACGCTGGAGGATAGCGCGTAACCGTTCCCGCAGCTCTTGATTTTCCACCATCAGGCTTCTGTTACCGCTTGCGGGGCGAATATTTATGAGCGAAGTGTATTCAATGAACGGAGGGTGAGCCCATGGATAGAGATTGCCGCCCCACAGAAATTCCTGCTTCGAACCGTTTTCCAGGAGACGTAACTCATCGTCTGCATGCATTTCCCCACCGAGCGCAACTGTTTCGCGTTCGACATCGACAACAAACTTGATCATCGAGTCAAACGGATTTCCCCGAAAGCGCTCAAGATCAGGCAGACTCAAGGTGGTGTCTGGTATAACGATAGGGGCATCCATGTTGAACAAGATACGCCGTTCAGATCGCTGATGCAACCAGCCGAATCGCCGTTCGACTCGATTCCCTGGTGAGGCAACAGACCAGCCGACGCACAGAAAAAAAGCTCCCATACACAGAAAAACAGCGTGGCCCCCCCAGAGCCACGCTGCCGGTGTGATGTGCTATGCGAATGCAGCAGGCGTGCTGCGTGACTGATGCTACCGGAGCAGTACCATCCGCTTCATCTCAACCTTCGAGCCGGTTTCCAACCGGTAGAAATACGTGCCGCTGGCCAACCTCGCCCCGTTGAACGACACTGTGTAGTACCGGCCGGATTCTACGGCACCACTAAACAGCGGTGGCAACTTCCCGTCCGACTGCATCATACACCTTGATACGGGCAGTCCCTGCGGCGTCGACGGAGAATCGGATCAGTGTCTCAGGATTGAAGGGATTCGGGTAGTTCTGACAAAGTGCAAATGCAGCGGGCGCTGTCTGGTCCGCGACAGAGGTCACGCCCGAAATCTCCACCGCTACACCTTCGGTTGACGTCTCGGTTCCATCCAGATCAACCTGCCGCAGCCTGTAGAACCATGAACCGGCGGGAACCGAGGCATCACGCACGGAATACTCATGTGCGACAATTCCGTTCCCCTGTGTCGGGACAAACGCGACCGTCTCGTACGATGCGCTCTCCTTCGGTCTGCGTTCCACGTAGAAGCCGTAGTTGTTGATTTCACTCGCGGTCCGCCATGTCACGTTGACGCCGTTCGCATACGTATCAGGTGCGGCATGGAAATAGGCCAGCGTAATGGGCAGGGGGTGTTCCCCCACAATGAAGCGACCGCCATTGATCTCCTGCGGCCACGGGCCGGTGTAGTTCCCGACAACGTACACATCGACCCCGTCGACGACGAATTCATGCGTCCCGCAGAGATTTTGGAACACCAGCGCACGCGAACCGGTGATGCGCTGCGTGCCGCAGCCGAGCAGGACCACCGCGGGATGCCCGGTGGCAATCCCCGTAAGATCCCACGTACCGTTATTGATAATATTCCCTCCGATGACCACAATGGGGCCGCCGGTGCCGCCGCCCTCTTCTCCCACAAACGAACCTCCTGCCTCTACTGTGACGTCCGTCACAACCGCGAGCACTTTCAGGTGGTCGGCCACCCGCAGGGCGAGTTTGCCACCTGCACGGACCGTCACATCCAGGGCCGCGCACGCCGCACCGGTCACCGCTACATACGGGCTGGCGTACGCGATGGAGACCGACGAAAGAATGCCGGGAAGAGCTGATGGACTCCAGTTCGCCTCGTTCTCCCATTTGATATTGGCGGGAGGGACGCACCCGCCGACAAATGAGCGGGGATCCGGTTCGGCGGCAATGCCGAGAACCGGCAGGATTGAAAGCGCAAGAATTACAGTGGTCAGCTTACGCATATCGTTACCTCCTCATACCTTAGTGGTGTTAAAAAGCCTGTTGCCGGACATTTCGTGCCGCATAATTGCTGGAGCGGTCACCGGGAGTAGAATGTGTGGAGACAAGTTACTCAGGATAGGCGCCGGTTGCTGTTACGGCTGTCACATCCGGACATGGGTGCCGGGGCAGGTTGCATTTTTCGCGGGAATCGCATAGGATGATGGTGATCGCCGTCACCATCGCACACAACGAGGGTTACATGCCAATACGAATCTTCATTACCGGCGGCACATTTGACAAGGAATACCATGAACTGGACGGCCGCCTCTATTTCAAGGACTCACACCTCCCCGAAATGCTGGCGCTCGGCCGGTGCAAGGTGGATGTCGCTCCCCGCACTCTGATGATGGTCGACAGTCTCGAGATGAGTGAAGCGGATAGGCATTTGATCATCGATCAGTGCCAGCGCTCGCGTGAGCAGCGCATCATCATTACACACGGCACCGACACGATGGAAGTGACGGCGCAGGCGCTGGGCAGAGCGGTCACCGGCAAGACCGTCGTCCTGACGGGTGCAATGATCCCCTACAAGTTCGGCAGCTCCGATGGACTCTTCAACCTGGGGAGTGCGATGGCCTTCGTGCAAGTCCTCCCCCCGGGAGTCTACATCGCGATGAATGGCCGCTATTTCACATGGGACAATGTGCGTAAGAACAGAAAAACCGGGGAATTCGAAGAGATCAGGAATCAGTAACGTTCAACGGTAATGCTGGACACGCCCGCATCCACCTCGATGGACACGTGCTCCGCCGCGCTGGAGTAGTTCTCGCTCTGGAAATGACCTTTCGCAATGCGATTGAATCCCGGAAAGCTCTTGCTTGAGAGGGGTGCATCCACGCGCACATCGCACCCTGCTTCGGACGGTACGGCGATTCTCAACGACGAAGCGCCGGCGTCGATCTTGACGCTGCTTTCCGGCACCCCCCGTCCCAGCGTGAGGACGGCATCGGTAGCGCCGCAATCCATGTTCAGGCTGCGCACTTTGAACGGACTCAGATCACAGCGCACCTTCGCAGCACCGACATCCAGAACGAGGTCCCATACGGGTTCCTTGTTCAAATGCACTTCCACATGATTGCGCATCCGGCCCGGAGGCCATCCCTTGCGCACGCCGTCAAGACTCAATGTGAAATCCGTTCCCGCGGAGTCCCCATCCCGTCTAAGCGAGTACTTGCCGAAACTCGTGACCGAATGCACTTCCACGAAATCCGCAGTCGTGTCCATGAGCCTGAACTCCCCTGCCCCGGACTCCAGCGCAAAACTGGCATTGCCGCTGCCGGGAACATACTTTTCGTGAAAGACCTGTTCCTGCGTGATCGCTCCCCCTTCCCAAGGGCCATCCTCCCACGAAAAACTGAGCAGGGCGACAAGCACGAGCGCCAGCACGGCTGCGGCGACGATGACCGCAATGAGTCTTATGACTTTGCCTCCGAACAGGATCGCAGCACCCCAGGCAATCAACACCACCGGCCAGTACTGCCAGGCATGATGCCACTGAAGGTTCAGGACGCCGAACCGCTCCAGAAGGAACGCGGTACCCAGCGTCAGAAAGAACACGCCCCAGAAGACGCGGCCTGTTTTCATGGCATCCTCCTACAGTTTCACGTCATTCTTTGACTTCCAGAGCAAAGCCCCGCCGATGACGATCAAGATCACCGGCCAATAGTCGCCAAAGCGAAAATCGGGAAGGAGGTTGTTCCCCAGGAAGAGGAGACCCAGGACGACAAGCACCAATCCTCCAATCAAGGAGCCATGGTCGCGTTTTTCCGTGGGCGGATTCGGTGTGGGAGTGGAGGGATCCATATGTGTCCTTTCGAATTGAGAAGTATTAGACAGAATTGGCCGGTGGCGTGAGGTAGACGATGCACTACACCTGTGTACGCAGTCGACCAGTAATTGTTACCCTAGCGCACGACCCGCAGGCTTCCCAGACCGCTGGTGGACGAGTAGTTGGCGTCATACATCGCTTCCGCATTCACCGGCGGCAGAACAAACGTTCCCGGCGTCACCGCCCGGACGGCATAGTAGAATTGCTGCTGCCGCTTTCCTCCGCGGAACGCCGTATAAAGAAGCATCCTGTCGTCACGAATATCCATATAGTCCGGTGTGGCCGGGTTCTGAATGAAGGCGTACGTAGTTGTTTCCGTGATCCGCGGGTTTTCTATTTCAAAACCCGCCGGCAGGAGATCACTGATCGCAACGTACGCCAGTTTGTCCACGCTGGAGGTAAGCGTCAGCCGGACCACGAGAAGGTCGTTCTGGCGGACATTCGCAATGTTCACGGCTGAACCGCTGCGATCCAGGAATTCCCGGCGGATCTGCAGATTGCGGTCTTCCATCCTGATATTGCCATCCGTCCGGATTCCTTCCAGAGTGATACTATAATAGACGCGACCTGTCCCCTGCAGCGCGATAGTGATGGTTTTTCCATACGGAGCGAGATCGATTCGCTGTGTACCGCCGGCGTAGGCGAATTTCTCCCCGCCCACGGTTACCGTGCCCGTAACCTTTGTCGCTGACGCCATGCGCGCAGCCTTTCCAAAGGCAAGGAGTGTGAAGGCATTGTCCTGCGTACTGTACCAGGTATCATGCCGGTAGTTCTTGGAAAGATACTCCATCATCCGCGGGATGCCGGGGTTACCTGGATCCGTTTCGAGAAGGGTCATGAACATCAGCGCCATTGCACGGACCGGTGAATCGAAATCGCCGCCGGAAGTCCGTGTGGGAGACTCCACGGCAAATTGCCGCGGAAGTATGTCCGTCGCAGTGCGGCGGTCGCCGGCAAGGGCGAATGCACCGGCCAGCAGGTGCCGGGTGTCGCCGGTCAACAATGACCGTTCACTTCGATAGAAGTCCATCACCGCACGTTCGGGCCGCCCGGCCAGCGCAAGCGCATAGAGTGCATAGACCGAGCTCTTCGCGGCAATCCGCCGCACGGTCACACGGTTCGCTTCGTAGGAATAGTAATCTTCCGTCTTTTTGTCCCGCGCAATACCGCCGATCGCATCCAGGGCACGCTTCAACGTTCCCTCCATCACCGTATACCCGGCCCGCTGCGCCTCGAAGAGGAAATGCGTCGCATAGACTGTGGTCCAGGGGTTGGAGTCGCTCCCGCCGGGCCAGTAGGCAAACGAACCGTCATGGAGCTGCATCTCCGTCACCTTGGTGATTGCTTCGTTCACATAATACGAGGGGCTGCCGGATGTCAACGCCGCGGGTGCGATGACCGAGGCGATATCCCGGAGATAGATCTGGGGGAACGCCTTCGATACCGTTTGCTCGAGGCAGCCATGCGGGTACCCGAGCAGAGACTTCAGCTCTTTGGCAAAATTCACGACGGGGTACGGGCTGAGCGCAACCGAGGCCTTTCGGTTTTGCGGCAGGTACGCATCAGCGATGGCATGGCTGACCGAATTTCCGCCCTCGATGTACCCGGTGATCACATCGGTGGCAAACGGTGCGATCGGACGGATGGACAGGTCGGTCGACGATTCCAGCGACTCGCCAAATGCCTTCGTGCGTATCTTGACGGTTGCCTTGCCGATCGACCTGGTTGCTTTCAGCGCGACAATGGCATGCCGTTCCTGGTTGGCGCCGACTTCCAGGGATGCTCTCTTCTCCTGCGCCACCACACCACCGGACGTCTCAACATCGAACATCAGGGATGCAGGAGTGGCGGTGGTGTTGAATGCCGTAAGCGTCATCAGCACGGAGTCGCCCGGGCTCATGAACCGCGGAAGCCCTGGTGTCACAACGACCGGATCGGCCACTTTCATCGCCTGTTGTGCTGAGCCGAAGCGGTTTCCTTTGTAGGCAAACGCCATCAATCGTACTTCGCCGCTGAAGTCCGGAATGTCCAACATGATATCGGTCCCGCCGCTCCCCTTTGATTGTTTGATGCCGGACCAGAGAGCCAGCGGCTTGAACCGTTGGATGCCCAGCGGGTTCGTCTTCTTCCCCATTTCGGCCTCGCCCCCGCCGGTGGCGCTCCGCTGTTTCCCCTTGTCAGGTTCGGGGAGCAGGTGTTTGAAGAAGTCGGCCGTTTCCGTTTCAAGCGCCTTCCGCGCATAGAAGAAGCCGTAGGGATCCGGCGTCGCGTAGTTCTTCACCTGGCATATCCCCTCGTCGACAGCTGCGAGAGTCAGGTACACGTTTTCCTCTTTGCCGGTCACCACGGTGACCTTCTGCCTGGTCCTCGGCCGGATCTTTTCCGGTGCCTGAATTGTCACATCGATCCGGTTGGATGGCTTCTCGACCAGCAGGGGTGCGATACCATGTCCGGCCATCAAGGGGATATGCATGTCGGTTATTTTGCGGAAGAGTACCGCCGTCACATAGACGTTCGGGAGGAATTTCTCTTCCACCGCGATGTCCGTCGATGCAGCGTTATTCATGACGTCGAGGTAGCGATAGGTGAACAGCCCGTTGCGCTCGACTGTCACCAGCAACTTGCCGCTGAACGGTGTCTGGAAGAGCACCCGGGCCTTCTCGCCGGGAGCATAGATCTTCTTGTCCAGGATGATTTCGACCCGCGCTTCCGGATCCACCTCGAACGATGTGAGATCCGACGTTCCCCAGCTGTAGGCATAGAACTGGAACTGATTGTACCCGGTGTCTCCCGCCTTTGTCACGCGAACCACATAGTCGCCCGAACGGGGCGCGGTGTACACAACGTCGATGGGTTCCTTGCCGAGCGTGACCACGTCGCTGCGGACCAGGATTTCGCGACGTTCGGAAACGTACCGGAGGGTCTTGGTGTCCGGATGCTGCCGGAGCACGGAGTGCCACTCGTGCCGTATGATATCCACCTTCGCGGCAAACCCCGGGATGGGTTTGTCGTGGATATCCACGGCGACGAGCTGCATCTTTTGCGGGGCATTGGGTGCGAGATAGAACGCGCCCGTATTCTTGATGCCGATGAAATAGGGCTTGGGATAGACCGTCGTCACCGCACCCTGGTAGACCGGCCTGCCGGATTCGTCGAACACCGCAACACGCCCTCGTGCCTTCAGCAGCCCCGACGCCGTAAGATTTTCGGGGAGCGTGAACGCGCATTGCGCCTTTCCATTATCATCAGTCTTTCCGTTGACGATCACGGGCTCGCCTTTGTAGGGAGCTGCAGCGTCATCCGAAAAGCGGAACTCGGGAAACGCCTTCGAAACGAACGGTACCGTCACAAAAGATCCCTCGAATTCCCACGTCCGTCCGGCCGCCGGCGGCCCGAAGAAATTCAACGCCTGCAGTTCATAGCGTATGGTCTCTCCCGGCCGCGCTTCCGTGACCGACGACGTCAGCATTACCCGCAATCGATCCGGCACAAATTCCTCGACGCTCACCTTGTACGACGTCAGAAACAGGTTGGTGCCGGTGTACAGTTCGTAGCGGTATTCGCCGGTCAGGGCCGATACCTGTGTTCCCATTGATGTCTCGAACGAACCCTCCGCGTTCAGGGTATGCTGCATTTCCTGCACGAGCGTCCCCTGCGGATTGAATGCCTTCAACCGCACGGGCATCGCCGCCGGGAGAGGATGCAAAAGATCGCGGACGATACCGGAGATGATGATCTTTTCCCCGGGACGGTAGATGTTGCGATCACCATACAGGAGAGCATCGTATTGACCCGCCCCGTCGCGACGCCCGGCGACATCAAAACGGGATGTTTCCACCCGGTAGTCGTCCAGGTTGATAAAGTTGTAGTCTGCATCTGTCTCCGCGGTGATGAGTTTCAGGGTGAAGTCCCTGGCCTGCGCCCCATAGTCAGGGAAGCGTGCCACCCCGTCTCCGTCCGTCGTTGCCGTTCCCATCACCTGATTATTGGTGGAATGCAGGGTCATCCGCACCCCCGCTATCGGCTCCGTCGTCACAAGGTTGGTGGCGAACACCACAAGTTCTTGCGCGCTCTGCTTCACAATCATGCCGATGTCGGAAACCGCAACGAGCTTGGAAGTCGACCGCCAGCCCTGCGCCGGGTCGGCAATTTCGATGACATAGTAGCCCTTGTATCCGGTCGAAAGGAAGCGTGTGAGGTCGAACCATGTGCTGACCTGGCGGTTGGCGGGACTGGCGATACTGAGCGTATCGTAGCTGAGCTGCCGGCCATAGTTGCCGACATGGTAGCGGTACTTCGGAGTGATCCTGCGTCCGTCTTCGGACTCTTCGTCATAGTCGCCGTACGAGTAGTCATAGTAGCGGCCGTTCTCAATGAAGTACACCAAATTGTTCTGAAACAGCTGACTGACGCGGACCGCGAGGCGCGGCATGTTGATCGTGGTGATTTCCAGCGTGTGTTTTCCCCCCAGCAGCATGTACGTGCCCGGACCTGAGGCAAAACCGAACGACGGCGCGACATTACCCATGACAATATCCGCCTCGTACTCATGCTGTGTTGTGCCGCCCAGGACGCTTTCCATCCCCTGTGTGATGCGCAATCGGATCGCCGTACCGGGTTCAAATGCACCCTGCAGGGTGAACCCGTCGCCATCATTCCGGACAGTGTATGGACGCACCGGTTCGATCACGACATGACGGCGAACCATCGCAGAGTCGATCTCCTGGGATGTGCGCACCTTGATCCATCCGCGGGAGCCGTCAGTTCCGGATTCTTGTCCGTAGATCTGCACCTCTCCCAGTGCGGGCATATGGTACACGAAGGGTTTGCCTTTGGTGATATGCGTTTGCGTTTCCGGCGACACCAGTCCCTCGCCGACCACGATCGCGATATCGCGTTCCTTGTCAAGCTGTGTGACTGTCCCGACCTCGATGGCTATCACTTTGCTCTTCTCCGCCGTCATCACCCGGTCGATTCCGTGGGGCGCGCCATCAATCGTCAGCGTGATATGCGCCGGAATATCCTGCGGTGCAACGGCATAGGTGAACTCCAGGTTCGCCCTGATGCCCACCTGGCGTTTCTCGCCTATGCGGTCATAGAAGAACTCCGCCTGCCGCAGTGTGAAACTCTCCGTGAAAAAAGTAAACTCGTCCGGCCCTTCATACGTCGCCGCGCCGGACATCCGGGCAAGCAGTGCAGTGTTCAGCTTCGCCGTGAAGTGCGCATCTCCCGGGAGTTGACCGTCAGGACTGAACACGAGCCTGGTGGTGTCTTCCCAGACGAATTTCCCGGGGATTGCGGGCGTGAAAGCAATGAAGGGCGTCTCCGTCCATTGGTTGATCGAATCTGCAGATACCACCGCACGCGAGAACGTGAGCGGTATCATGGCATCGCGGCCCATTACGCCTGAAGGAAACGGCGACGTGACACGCAGGACGTCGGCGCCGGGCCCGCCGCATTGCAGAGCCAGGACGGCAAGAACCAGCAGAGCTGGCAGCACCACCAGGAATCGCTTCATGACTGCGCCTTTCAAAAAACGTGTGCGACCATTTTCACCGTCACGTGTACAGATGACATCCGCCCCCTGTCATCCAGGCACGCGATGGTATGATCCCCTTCCTTCATGTCTACAAACAGCCTGTCACCCGGTTTCCGGCTCCCGAGGAATGCATTGTCCAGATACCAACGGTGTTCACGGACGTCAACGCTCGACCCGGCCTGCAATGGCAATCCTCCGGCCCCCGGATCGAGATAGTACGTCATCCGGTCTCCCGGAGTGATAATGCTGGGACCCTCACCCATGGCTATCTGTGCACAGGAGGGGTTATGCGGCGGCACGACAGCGTTGCGCACTCCCTGCCGGCTCCAGAAATGCAGCAATTCGGGAGCATACTGCACCATGGTTGTCGCGACGTACGGATGATCACCAAGACACGACGCACAATAGCTCATCGTCCGATCCGGCGACAGCAGCACTTCCCGGCATACGTCGCATTGCCGCGTCTGCGAAGTCGTCGATGAACAGAGATCGTCAACAAGGCGTGCACAGCGCGGAGAGGGGGAGAGACCACTCAACGCACATACCCGCCGCAACCGCAGGTCTCCGGGCGGCGCGAGAATCTCCCTGCGAGGCATTCGTGACAGCGAAGTAAACAGATCGATGAGCAACGGAGCGGCGGACTTGCTCCCGACCAGCTCCGGGTTCCCCCGGTTGTTGACGTTGCCGATCCAGACGCCGATGGTGTACTCGGACGAGTAGCCGATGCTCCATGCGTCACGACGTCCATAGCTGGTGCCTGTTTTGAAAGCGACCCTCGGCAGCATCAAGGCCGATTCAAAGTTGTTCGGGAGATCCGGGCGCTCCAGGCCGGAGAGAATATCGGTCACCATGTACGCGGTCGCGGCGCCGAACAAGCGCCGGTCCAGCGTCGTATCCACGGGGTCGCCGGCGATGTAACGCAACGGACGGTAGACACCTCCTGCAGGAAATATTGCATAGGCGGCTGTCATTTCCTCGAGTGTGACACCGCAGCCTCCGAGAATCATGCTGAGCCCGAGGCGGGGCCGCTGACCTGCCAGTGACGAGATCCCTATCCCTCCGAGAAAATCCAGAAACGGCGACAGACCGGATTTCTTCAGGAGCCGCACCATCGGCACATTGAGGGATCGCTGCAGGGCTTCCGATGCGTACACCAGTCCATTGTACGTGCCATCGTAGTTCTCGGCATAGAATCCCTCCGCGTCATAGGGTGTATCGAGCATCATCGTGCGTGGCGTGAGCATCCCCTTTTCCATTTCGACAGCGTAGAGAAATGGTTTCAACGTGGATCCCGGAGACCGGATGGCACGCACTGCATCCACCTGCCCTCCGCACGCCTCGTCGTCAAAATCTCCCGTTCCGGCATACGCACGGACCTCCCGGGTCGCGTTATCGACAACGAGAACGGCCCCATTGTTGACCCCGACGCGTTTCCACGTCCTCAGATGCTGCGCGAGCAGCGCGGCCACCCGCTGCTGCACATCGAGGTCGAGTGAACTCCGTATGTCCGGCTCATTCCTTCTAAGCGCTTGGATCCTCGCTGAAAAGTGCGGCGCTTCCCGCGGCAGTGATCCGCGTGACGCACCGGCGGGTGTCGAACGGATCACACACGAATCATCCTCCGAGATGTAGCCCATCGCCTGCCAGGCCGCCGCATGCCGGACGCGTGAGGCCAGAAGCTTTTCACCGCACCTATCGGGCCGCAAACGGTTGGGATCATTGGGAATCAGGATCAGATCGATGAGACGGGCAATGTTCAGCCGCTCGAGCGGTGTCTGATAGTAGATCAGTGATGCCGAACGCAATCCTTCGAGATTCCCGCCAAGGGGGATAGTGGAGAGATACATTTCCAACAGCTCATCCTTGGAATACCGCCATTCCAACTGCAGGGCCCGGAACATCTCGGCCAGCTTGCCGGCGTAGGTGCGCTCTTTCGGCTCACGCATGCGCGCGATCTGCATGGTAATCGTAGACGCACCCGACAGGCGCCGCCCGGTTTGCACATTCTGCACGGCCGCGCGGGCGATCGCAAACGGATTGATGCCGGGATGGTAATAGAACCAGCGATCCTCCTTGGCGAGGAGCATCTGCTTCAAGCGATCGGGGATTTCATCCGGGGAGGTGCGCAGACGCCAGATCCCATCCGGGGCAAGAAATGCGTGCACCAGCTTGCCGTTTCTGTCTTCCACCACAAGCGAATACGGGCGCATGGGCGGCAGGGGGAACATCGCATCCGCGGCGAGAAACAGACCGAGTCCGCCGATGGCCACACAGAGTGCGCGAAGCAACAACATCCGAAAAGCCGTCGCACCGAATACGTTCACCACGCCTGACCGTCCGGAACACGTGAGAGAGAAAATTGCAGATCGGAAGGTTCACCGAATATAGCCAAGGCGTTCTGTGAAAGCAAGGAAGCCGGAGCCATGACAGGCACGCACGACAGACATGCAGGTAATGTCTTCCCTTTGGCAATTCACACGATTTTTCGTATACTCTCCCACCATCTCTCGGAGATCCTTCATGAAAGCTTTCATGCCGATTCTCGCTACGATCCTCATCGCGGCATCGGGACCGGGGCAGACTCCCGCTGACAAACTCGCTGATGAACTCCTCTTTCAGTCCTCGGGCACGCTCACGTCATGGCGCTATTCGACTTCCTTCGCCGGCGACCCGACTTCTTCGCGGTTCGATGATCATGCCTGGACGTCTCTTGAGCTCAACCAATCTCTCAGGGTCGATTCATGCTGGATCAGAAAAGAAGTCATACTCCCCGGGGCCCTGCTTGGGATGCCGATCGGAGGCAGAGTTCGCCTGCTCCTCACCGTGGACGACTATGCATATCTCTGGGTCAACGGCAAATCCATGGGGAAAGCGAATTGGGACGGGGAATTTGATTTGACGGACAACGCCCGCCCGGGGCAGCGGTTCACTGTCGCCATCCGGGCCATCAACACAGGCGGTCCTCTGCGGCTCCTGCGCGCGCGTCTCCAGATCACGCCGGCTGACACGTTTGCCGCAACGGCGGCAGGCATTGCCCTGAGTCTGCGTGTGGGTCAGAAACTGCTGTCAAACGATACGTATCAGACAAACTCACGGCAACGGTTCGACCCGGGAACGGACCTGGCGAAGACCGACCCGAAGCAGAAGGAACGCCTGAACGCCGAACTTCAACGGTTGGCCGCAGCGGTTGACCTCAGGACACTCCGCGCCGGGACACGCGCACAGATTATTGATAGGCTTTCCCGCTTCCGCGCGGATCTTGCGCCTTTCCGGGCGTTCGCGCAATCCTTCACGCTGTATTTCGATGCCAACGCACACATCGATGCCGCGTGGCTCTGGCGCGAGTGCGAAACCTGGGAGGTGTGCAAGAGAACGTTCTCTTCGGTCCTCAACATGATGAACCAGCGCCCGGATTTTACCTACACCCAGAGCTCCGCGGCATATTACAAATGGATGGAAGAACAGCAACCCGATCTGTTTGAAAAAATGACCGGGCGCATCAAGAGCGGGAGATGGGAAATCGTGGGCGGCATGTGGGTGGAACCCGACTGCAACCTCATCGCCGGCGAATCGTGGGCGCGTCACCTCCTCTATGGCAAACGCTATTTCCGTTCACAATTCGACACCGACGTAAAGATCGGGTGGAACCCCGATTCATTCGGCTACAACGGCAATATGCCGATGTTCTATACGCAGGCGGGCATCACCGCATTCATCACGCAGAAGATCGGGTGGAACGAAACAAACGTCTTTCCCCACCGGGTATTCTGGTGGGAGTCCCCCGACGGGTCGCGCATCCTCAGCTATTTTCCCTTTGACTACGTCAACACGATCGACAACCCGTACGATCTCGTGGATTGGCTCCGCCAGTTCGAGGCAAATACCGGGTTCAACAAAATGCTGATCCTGTTCGGCGTCGGGGACCATGGCGGCGGTCCATCCCTCGAAATGATCCAACGCATCGAGGATCTGAAACACCTTGACATCTACCCGCGCATAGAATACGGGACAGCCGCGACGTATCTCAACTGGCTTTCGGCGCAGGACCTTGCCACGCTCCCGGTCTGGCGGGATGAGCTCTACCTGGAATATCACCAGGGGACCTTCACCACACAGGGGGCGATGAAACGATTCAACCGCGAAGGAGAGACCCTCCTGACCAATGCCGAGAAATTTGCGAGCATGGCCTCACTTTCTGGAGCGCAGTACCCGCGAGAGGATCTCCGCGAGGCGTGGGAGGACTTCATGGTCATGCAGTTCCACGATATCCTCCCGGGTTCTTCGATCCGCGAAGTGTACATTGACGCCGCCGAGACACATCGGCAGGTGCGTGAGAACGGCAACCGGAAACTCCAGGACGCACTGCGGCATCTGGCGGGTCGGGTCAACACAACCGCCATGCCTGCCGGCACACCGCTCGTTGTGTTCAATCCGCTTGCATGGGAGAGAACGGACCTCGTCCGCGTGCCGCTCCCCGACGGAGAGACCGGGTCGTATACCGTGTTGAACGCCGATGGATCAGTGGTGCCGAGTCAGATCGTCAGGACCTCCAAGTACTCGCGCGAGCTGCTGTTTATAGCCCCGCATGTTCCTTCACTGGGCTTCACAGCTTTCACAGTCCGCCCCGGCGGGTCAGCGGCTGCGGTTCCGCCGGCCGCTTTCACCGGAACGGTGGAGAGTCCGCTCTATCGTGTGAGCATCGATGCGGTAACGGGCTGGCTCAAGAGCATTGTCGAGAAAAAGAGCGGCCGTGAACTTCTTGCAGGCCCCGGCAATGAACTCCAGCTCCTTGAAGATCTGCCGACGGCGTGGGACGCCTGGAATCTCGGCCTTACCGGTACAACGTATCCGATGAAATATGCCGGTGCCCGGATCGCGGAGCAGGGTCCGGTATGCACCATCGTACGCGTCGAGCACACATATCTTAAACCCGGGACGAAGAAGGAATTCCCCACGGAGGATTTTCCTTCCTCTTTCTTCACGCAGGATTTGATCCTGTACAACGGGCTTGACCGCATAGAGTTCCGTACCGATGTGGATTGGTGGGAGGACAAGACGATGCTGAAGGTCGCATTTCCTCTGACGGTAGCGGACTCTGTTGCGACCTATGACATTCCGTATGGCACCATCGCCCGCTCGACGCAGCTCCGCGACAGCTGGGAGACCGCAAAGCGGGAGGTGCCGGCGCTCCGGTGGGCAGATGTATCGGCTGCCGGCTACGGTGTTGCCCTTCTGAACACCTCCAAGTACGGCTACGACATCAAGGGAAACACGATGCGTCTTTCCCTCCTGCGTTCCCCAAAATGGCCCGATCCCACAGCCGATCGCGGGAAGCACACGATCACCTATGCCCTTCTGCCGCATGCAGACACCTGGCGCGAGGCGGGGATGGCCGGGAAGGGATACGAATTCAATACACCGCTCCTTCCTTTCTCCACTGACGTCCATGCAGGTCCGCTTCCTGCCCGTCATTCATTCGTCCGCCTGTCGCCGTCAAACCTGGTGTTGACCACTGTTAAACAGGCTGAGAATTCCGGCGCATGGGTCATTCAGTGGTACGAAAGTGAGGGTCGCCAGTCGACCGCGGAGCTGGAGCTGCCGGTGCAGCCGAAACGTGTTCATGTCACCAATTTCCTGGAGGAACCGGGCGCGCCGGTACCTGTGAACGGAAGCAAGGTCCTGGTCCCGACAGCGCGCAACGGTGTACAAACGGTGCTCGTAGAATTCTAAGGGACAGGCAATGTTCGATCATGAAACCCTATCACGCGCGCGGTCGCTTTTCCCGTACATCGCGACAGGCCGCATCTATCTCAATCATGCGGCAACGAGTCCCTATTCCACCCGCGTCGTTGCGGCGGTCCGGCGGCACATTGATGCGCGCACGACCGGAGACATCGATACCTATTGGTCCGATGTGAAGATGGTGGACGAGCTTCGCGATGCCGTATGCAGGATGATTCATGCAGAGGGAAGCGATCGTATCGCATTCACGGGAAACACCACCGATGCGCTCAACATCATCGCCTCGGGACTCCGATGGCGGTCCGGTGACCGTGTGCTGCTGAACGATGCGGAATTCCCGGCGAACCTCTATCCCTACATCAATCTCAAACGCTTCGGCGTCGAGCTGGATTTGATGCCGGCGGCGGGGGGTGTAGTGACTGTGGAGGACGTTGCGCGCGCCATGACGCCGCGCACGCGCATTCTCGGACTGAGTGCGGTGCAGTTCCTCTCGGGCTACAGAGCGGATCTTGCGGCAATAGGACGCCTCTGCCGTGACCGGGGGGTGATTTTTGTCGTTGACGGGATACAATCGGTGGGTGCCGTGCAGACCGATGTGCAAGCCATGCACATTGATGCCCTGGCTGCCGGGGCGCAAAAATGGCAAATGGCGACACAGGGGGCCGGCTTCCTCTATATTACCGCCGCTCTCCAGGAGCAGATACAACAGGCACATCTCGGATGGCTCTCTGTGGAGAACCCCTGGCACTTCAAAGATCTGGACCAGCCTCTCGCGTCAACCGCACGGCGGTACGAAGGGGGCTCACTCTACATCTCCTGCCTTCACGCCATGCATGCCTCAATCGGCACACTGCTGGAGTTCGGCATGGACCGGATAGAGCAACATATCACAGCTCTCACAGGCATGCTGCTGGAGGAGTTTCTTGAAATCCCGGGGATTGAACCCGTCACTCCCCGGCCGTCGGAACGCCGCGCGGGTATCGTGACCGTCCGCACCTTAGAACCGGAAAAATCAAAGCTGCTTTGTCAGGCGCTCCAGGACCGCAAGATCTCCGCAGCGGTGCGGGAAGGGTGCGTGCGCTTTTCACCCCACTTCTACAATACGCCCGACGAAATGCACACCGTGGTTGATGTGGTGCGGGACTTCTCCGCCGCTCCAACAAAATGAATGTACAGAGCATCACAATTCCAGTAGTTGGAACGAGTACTGTGCCCCTCGTTATGGTGAATCAATACGTTGGAGGGGCACTAGTGCCGTCCCAACTATCATTGGCTAGAGACACATCTACGGGTCATTGTTGGGACGCGCACCGCGCCCCATACGTTCATAGAAAAAAAGTGGTAGGGGCACTAGCCCGGCTCCGGTGCCGTGCGCGTCGGTCGCAGCACGATCAGCACCACTCCGGCAACAATCACGAGTGCCGCCAGTCCCATGCGGGCGGTGAACTCCTCACCGCCGAGTGTCCACCCGAGAAAGACCGCAATAAGGGGATTGACGAAGGCGTAGGTCGAAACCCGCGACGGGGACACCACGCGCAACAGCCAGACATACGCTGTGAATCCCACCAGTGAACCGAAGACGGCAAGGTAGACAACGGAGAGCACGGACTTAAGGGAAACCGCCGACGGATCGATCCGCCACGGCTCGCCGGTGAGAACGCTGAAGGCCAGAAGCAACGCACCCCCCGTGATCATCTCCAGTGCTGTCGCCATAAATGGAGAAGCCGGAAGCGAGGCGCGCCGTGAATAGAGCGATCCGGCCGCCCATGACATCGTGGCCAGCATCAAGACCAGTATCCCGACGAGCGGGAATCCGCCGCCGCCCAGGATCCTGTCAGGACCGATCAACCAGATCACCCCGGCAAGCCCCAGAGCCAGTCCCAGCACCACCTTCCCCGCAGGCCGCGGCGCACCAAACCAGATCCAGTCCAGCACGACAAACCAGATGGGCGATGTGCTGATGAGCAGCGCGGTCACCCCCGAGGGAATCATCTGCTCCGCCCAGGTGACGCCCCCGTTGCCGACCAGCAACAGCAAAGCACCGACGGCCGCGGCCGAACGCCACTGCCGCATGGTTGGCCCGGGCACGCCGCGCCAGCGGAGCCATCCGTAGAGCACCGACCCCGCCGCGGCGAACCGCCCCCCCGCCATCATGAAGGGCGGCAGTGTCTCGACGCCGAAGCGGATGAAGAGGTAGGTCGATCCCCAGATAATGTAGATCGCCAGGAAAGCAATCAGGATCTTCGCCCGCGAAGGGGGCGCGGTGGATGGGGCGGTGTGTGCGATGTACGTCTCCCGCTCCCTTACTCCCGGAGGAGAGATTCTTTCGCCTCGAGCAGTTCCGCTTGTTGTTGCTTGGACAATGCCGGGTACGAGAGGTTGAGAGACTTGAGCTTGTCAATGATAATCCGCGCGACGAGCGCGCGCGTGAACCATTTGTGGTCTGCGGGGATAACATGCCAGGGGGCCCACTGCGTGCTGGTGCTTCCCAGCATTTCTTCATAGGCCTCCATGTATTCCTTCCAGCAATTCCTTTCTTTTACGTCCGCCGCCGAGAACTTCCAGTTCTTCTCCGGCGTGTCGATCCGTGCCAGGAACCGTTCTTTCTGCTCTTTCTTCGAGACATTCAGGAAGAACTTCAGAATGACGGTTCCGTTGCGCATAAGGTACTTTTCCACCGCATTGATGTCTTCGTACCTCTTCTTCCAGAGCGATCCTTTCACGTCCTCGGCGGGAATGCTTTGCTTCTGAAGGAATTCCGGATGGACTCGCACCACCAGCACTTCCTCATAGTAGGAACGGTTAAATATGCCGATACGCCCGCGCTCGGGCAACACCTTCAGGCACCGCCAGAGGAAGTCATGATCCAGTTCTTCCGCCGAGGGGGACTTGAAACTGAAGACCTGGCATCCCTGCGGATTGACGCCGGACATCACGTGCTTGATCACGCTGTCCTTGCCGGCGGCGTCCATAGCCTGGAATATCAAAAGCAGTGCCCGGCTGTTCTCCGCATAGAGCACATCCTGCAGCTTCGCCAGCTTGTCGACATCATCCTGCAGGTCCTGTGCTGCATCTTCTTTGCTCTTGTATTTTCCGGTGTCGTCCGGGTCGAAGTCCTTCATCGACACGGATGCGCCGGGGGAAACGATGTATTTGTCGAGAGTCATGTCTGCTCCCTGATAGTGACGCCGTTCAGTTTCCGTCCCGCAGCATCATCGCGATCTTGCTCACGACCATGTCGATCGCCACCGTGTTCATTGCGCCGCGGGGAATAATGACATCGGCCCAGTGTTTGCTGGGCTCAACGAATTCGAGGTGCATCGGCTTCACCGTGCCCATGTACTGCTGCATCACCGACTCCATCGAGCGTCCGCGCTCCAGGATGTCCCTGCGGATCCGGCGAATCAGCCGTTCGTCCGCATCTGTGTCCACAAAAATCCTGACATCCATCAGCTCCCGCAATTCCTTGTCGGTAAAGATCAGGATTCCGTCGATGATGATGATTTCCCGGGGATCGACACGGCGTGTGGAATCCAGACGCCGGTGTGTGGTGAAATTGTAGATCGGTTCGTCGATGCTCTTTCCCGCCTTCAAATCCCTGATGTGCCGGATCATCAGGGGTGTCTCCAGGGAATCGGGATGATCGAAATTGATCGCCTCCGGTGGAATGCCGCCGTACGTACTCAGGTCCCTGTAGTACGAATCGTGTTGAAGAACGACGACACGGGATTTGTCCAGTCGGTCCAGGATCGCCTGCGTGACCGTTGTTTTGCCCGACCCGGTTCCGCCGGCAATGCCGATAACAAGAGGGTTCATGAGGTACTGGCGCGATGTGATGGGGAACAACGTGTGGAGAAGATACGGGATTTTCCGGAAGAATGAAACGCGAGGCGGGGCACGAGGCACGAGGCACGGGGCACGGGGCACGAGGCACGGGGCACGAGGCACGGGGCACGAGGCACCGAGCAGGAGGCATTACGGCCGCAGGAAGCCCCGTGAAGACTTCATACGGCGCTCCCAGCGGGTCAAGGCGGCACGGACTTCTTCCGGCGACGTGGAACCCGCGGAACGCTTCGCGGCGAGGGACGCCCGGGGCGAGAGGAGCGAAAGAATTTCCCGATCACACTGTTTTGCATACTTCTTGAAATCCGTGAGCGTGAGTCCGGACAGCGTGCGCCCCGATGCGGCACAGTCGCGGACGATCTCTCCGGCGATGCCATGAGCGGTGCGGAACGGCACTCCTTTGCGGACAAGGTAGTCCGCAATCTCGGTCGCAAGCGACGGATCACCCTCCAGTTCCTTGTCGAACCGGTCCCTCCGGAACTTCACGGTGCGCATCATCCCTGACATCACGCGCAGCGACGAGAGCACCGTACCGGCCGCGTCGAACAACGGTTCTTTGTCCTCCTGCATGTCCCTGTTGTAGGCAAGGGGCAATCCCTTCATCACCGTCAAGAGCGCCATCAGATCGCCGTACACCCTGCCGGTTTTTCCCCTCACGAGTTCTGCCAGGTCAGGGTTCTTTTTCTGCGGCATGATGCTGCTCCCGGTCGTGAATGCATCGCCGATGGAGACAAACCCCCATTCCTGCGACGACCAGATCACCAGCTCTTCACCGAGACGGCTCAGATGCATCATGGTGATGGCACAGGCCGCGACAAACTCAATGACCGCATCACGGTCGCTCACGGCATCAATGCTGTTGTCCATGATGCCGTCAAGCCCGAGAAGATCCGCCACGCGCCGCCGGTTGATGGGGAAGGACGTGCCGGCAAGCGCCGCCGCCCCCAGCGGCGATCGGGCGATACGCGGCACCATGCCCTGAAACCGTTCGCCGTCCCGCTGCAGCATCTCCACATAGGCGAGCAGGTGGTGTGCGACGAGGAGAGGTTGTGCACGCTGCAGGTGGGTATAGCCGGGCATGACGACATGCTCATGCCGGCGCGCAACTGTCACGAGGGACCGCTGCAGCGACCGGAGTGCGCGCAGGACGTCCGCAACCGTACGGCGCAGATACAGCCGCTCATCCAGCGCTATCTGGTCGTTGCGGCTGCGGGCGGTATGCACGACGCCCGCACGCGGCCCGAGTTTCTCCCGCAGGCGCTGTTCGATCGCCATGTGAATATCGTCCGCAGCCATCCGGTTCCGGCCGCGTCCGCGCGCATGCTGCAGAGACCGGCCGGCCGTAATCTCTTGCTCGATATCCCCCAGTGCGGCAACAATCCGGCGGGCGTCACGGGCAGGAATGATGCGCTGCTCCGCAAGCATTTTCACGTGCGCGACGGTGCCGGCGATATCCTCACGGTAGAGCAGCCGGTCAACGGGGAGAGATGTTGAATATGTGAGTGCTTCCGGGTCCAGGGGAACCCGGAAGCGCCCGCGCATCTTCTTCACGAATTGATTTCCGTTGTGGTCATCAACTCAGACGGCGTCACCATCCCGGCGGCCTGCTGTTCGACCTGATGATAGGTCTTGACCGGGAGGCCGTAGATTGCGATAAATCCTTCCGAGGCCTTATGATCGAACGTGTCCTCTTCCGTATACGTCGCCAGCTTCGCGTTGTAGAGGGAATGCACCGACTGCCGTCCGGTGATGATCACGTTTCCTTTGTAGAGCTTCAGCCGCACAAGTCCATTCACATGGCGCTGGGTTTCGTTCACGAACGCGTCCAGCGCCTGGCGCAGCGGCGTGAACCAGAGGCCGTTATACACCAGGTTGGCATATTCCGCGGCAAGCTGGTTTTTCATGTGGAACACCGACTTGTCCAGCGTCAGGCGCTCCAGCTCCGTGTGTGCAAAGTGCAGAATGGTGGCCGCGGGAGCTTCGTAGATCTCGCGTGATTTGATGCCGACCAGGCGGTTCTCGATGAGATCGATTCTCCCGATGCCATGCGCTCCCCCAATATCGCCGAGCATTTGCACAAGTGCAACGGCGTCCATGGGGATGCCGTTGACTGCAACGGGAATTCCGGCGGCAAATTCGATCTCCATATGCACCGGTTCATCCGGCGCCAGTTCCGGCGACACCGTCCGCTGGTAGGCATCGTCCGGGGGTTCCACCATGGGATCCTCAAGCACACCGCACTCAACGGCCGTCCCCCAGAGGTTGTCGTCGATGGAATAGGGTTTCTGGACTGTGACAGACACGGGGATGCCGTGCTTTTGCGCGTACGCAATCTCTTCTTCACGCGATTTGAATTCCCAGATGCGCAACGGAGCGAGGTTTTTCAAATCGGGAGCGAGCGCGGAGACGGAGACTTCAAAACGGACCTGATCGTTGCCCTTTCCGGTGCATCCATGGGCGACCATGGTGGCCTTTTCCTTGCGCGCCACTTCGACGAGCCCCTTCGCCAGCAAGGGGCGTCCCAGAGAGGTTGCCATCGGGTACGTTTTCTCGTACAGCGCGCCCGCTTTGAGCGCCGGAAAGACGTAGTGCTCGACGAACTCTTTCTTGAGATCGCTCACGTACGCGCGCACGGCGCCCGTGCGGAGCGCCTTCTCTTTCACGCCGCTCAACTCCCGGCTGTACCCCAGGTCGCCGGTGAAGGTAATAACCTCGGCGTCCATCTTCTCAATGAGCCACCGTACCATCACGGACGTATCCAGGCCGCCCGAATATGCAACCACAATCCGTTCCTTGCTCATGCTGCACCTTCTATCAATGTATGTTTGAGAAATTGCATTATCTGCGCTGTCTTTTTTGCCGATGACGGCACCACCAGAATGGTATTGTCCCCCGCCACCGTCCCGATGATCTCCGGATGACGCCGGACATCTATAAATTCGCCGACGGTGTTTGCGCAGCCCGGGAGCGTATGCACCACGACCAGCGATTCGTTGGCGTCAATCGAGACCACCTCTGCACTGACAAGCGGCCGCAACGCGTGCATGCCCGCAGAGGGTGGAATGACATACCGGGGAGCACCTCCCTGTGATACCCGGCTGACGTCCAGTTCCTGCATGTCACGCGAGAGTGTTGCCTGCGTGACGCGAAAACCGCGCTTGCCCAGCTCGCGGCGCAACTCTTCCTGGGTGCCGATGGCACGCGCAGCGATAATTTCTTTGATGGCAAACTGCCTGGCGTTCTTGGTCATTCCATGGCTCCACAGTGCACTGCTACACCACTTCCGTGCCGACGCCTTCGTCCGTAAAGATCTCGAGCAACAGCGAATGTTTCACGCGCCCGTCGATAATATGCACCTTGCGCACCCCGGCCGCCAGCGCGTCGAAGGCGGAACGGATCTTGGGCAGCATCCCGCTGCTGATCACCCCCTCTTTCACCAGCGCCTCCGCGTGCGCACGGTCCACCGACGGAACCAGCGCTCCGTGTGCCATCACCCCTTCCACGTCGCTCAGATACACAAGTTTTTCGGCCTTCAATGCCTCCGCAATGCACCCCGCGGCAATGTCACCGTTGATATTGTACGCCTGTCCGCGGTCATCCACCCCGATCGGCGCGATCACCGGCATGATTTCATGCGTGAACAGAAGATCCAGGAACGAGGTGTTCACCTGGACGATGTCACCCACCAGGCCCAGATCAGATCCTCCCTGGTCCGACTTCCTCACCCGCAGCAGACCGTCATCGATGCCGCAGATCCCCACGGCGCCACCGTCGTGCTGGTTGATGCGCGCAACGATATCCTTGTTCGTCTTGCCGCCGAGCACCATCTGGACCACGTCCATCATGGCGTCATCCGTGTACCGCTGTCCTTCGACGAACCGTGAGGGTATGCCGAGCCTGCCGGCCACGTCGGTGATCTCTTTCCCGCCGCCGTGCACGATGACGATGCGGATGCCGATTTTCTTCAGGAGCGTGACATCCTGCGCAAAGGCTTCTTTGAGTTCATCATCCACCATTGCGGCGCCGCCGTACTTGATGACGAAGGTTTTCTGCTCGTACTGCTGGATGTAGGGCAGCGCTTCAATGAGTACTTCGGTTTTTGTTGCTGTGCTGAGCACCATGCGTCAGGTCCTGTAGTTGGCATTGATGGCGACGTAGTCTTTCGACAGGTCGCACGTCCAGAATGTGGCGGCGGCGGTCCCCCGGTGCAGATCAATGGTGATCACAATCTCCCGCTGTGAGAGCACCCGCTTTGCGTCTTCTTCGGAAAAGTTGATGGCGTAGTCGCGGCCGAGGATGGGCACGTCGCCGAAGTGGATCGTCACACCGGCCGGGTCGAATGTGATGCCTGAGTAGCCGATGGCGGCGAGGATTCTTCCCCAGTTGGCATCTTCGCCGTGGAGCGCGGTTTTCACGAGATTTGAGTTCGCCACCGCACGCGCGGCCCGGTCGGCTTCTTCTTCCGATGCTGCGCCCTGCATCCGGATCTCCACAAACTTCGTGGCCCCTTCGCCGTCCATCACGATCATCTTGGAGAGCGTGACCAGCAACTTCTCCAGCGCGGCCGCAAAGATGTCGTACAGTTCCCCTGCGGGCCCTGTGATCTCTTCGTTCCCTGCCAATCCATTGGCCAGCACGAGAACCATATCGTTGGTGCTCATGTCGCCGTCGACGGAAATACGGTTGAACGAGCGGGCTACCGACTGCTGCGTCGCCTTCTGGAGTGCGGGGAGCGTGATATGTGCATCCGTGCTGATGAATGCCAGCATTGTCGCCATGTTGGGGGCGATCATTCCCGAGCCCTTCGCCATTCCGCCGAGGGTCACGGTGACGCCGTTCCGGACGAACTGCACCGCGGCTTCCTTGGCGAAGGTGTCGGTGGTACGGATTGCCTCTGCGGCCGCGTCGCCGTACGGGGAGCCGGCGCCGAGGGATCGGGCGGAAAGCCGGATTCCCTCAGCCACCTCCTCCATGGGAAGATACTGGCCGATCACGCCGGTGGAGGAAACGAGGACTTCGTCCTGCTGGATGCCCAATGCCTCGGCCGTCAGCCGGGCCATCGCACGTGCGTCCTGCATGCCCCGTTCGCCGGTACAGGCGTTCGCATTCCCGCTGTTCACCGCAAGTGCTCTGAACCGTCCACCGCGTGCGCACAGTTCTTTGTCGAAGACCACGGGTGCCGCCTGCACCACGTTGGTCGTGAACACGCCCGCGGCCACCGCCGGGGCGTCGGTCGTCACCAGTGCAAAGTCTTTCTTTGCTTTCTTGATGCCGCAATGCACGCCGGCGGCCATGAAGCCGCGCGGCGAGGTAATGCCACCGCTGATGTCAGTGATGCCCATGCGAGTCCTTACTGCAATAGATGACGCTCGGGATACCCGAACATGATGTTCATATTCTGAAGTGCCTGTCCGGCTGCACCTTTCACCAGGTTGTCGATGACCGACAGGATGATGAGTTTCTGTGTGGACGGTTCTACCAGGACCGTCATGTCACAGAAATTCGTGTAGGCGACTGCTCTGATGTCCGGCACGTCGTGCCGCACGCGCACAAATGGTTCTGCCGCGTAACGCCGCTCGTACAGGGCCAGCACATCGCCGGCCGTCACGGGCCGCTGAAGGTCCGCGTGGATTGTCGTGAATATTCCCCGGGTAAGCGGGACCAGGTGCGGCACGAAGGAGATGGACACGGGAACGCCGGCGGCACGTTCCAGTACGGAGCGGATTTCCGGAAGATGCTGGTGTGTTCCCACCTTGTATGCGCGGATGGATTCATTCACCTCCGTGAAGCTGAGCTCGACGCTGCTGCTGCGGCCTGCACCGGAGACTCCGGACATCGAGGTAATCACGATCCCTTCCGGCTTGATGACATTTTCCTGCAGGGCCGGCAGGAGTCCCAGGAGCGCGCTGGTGGGGTAACACCCGGGGTTGGCGACAAAGGATGCAGTGCGGATCCGTTCGCGGTACAGTTCCGGCAGGCCGTACACGGCCTTCCCGAGGAGATCCGGTGCTGTGTGGGGCCTCCCGTAGTATGTTTCGTACACTGCCGCGTCGGCAAGCCGGAAATCGCCCCCCAGGTCAATGATCCTGCCGACCCGGCCGGCAAGTGCCGGCACAATGCGCATCGCTTCACCGGACGGCAAAGCGACGAACACACAGTCCAGCCCGTCGAACCGCTCCGCTGCAAACTCCTCGAACACGAGGCTGTACACTCCCCGCAGCGATGTATGCACACTTCCGACCGGTTTGCCGGCGGACGCATTTGCCGACACACGGACCACGCGTACCTGTTCGCCGCCCGCCAGCAACCTCAACAACTCACCACCGGTGTACCCCGATGCACCGACAATCCCGCATTGCATAGCATACCACCTTTTTTATCTTGCATAAATATACAGAATGGTGTATTATTATGCAAGCATAAAAAACACCCGAAAAGAGATCCCCATGACACTGCACGAACGCGACGCCGAGCTCTTCTTTCACACCTACAAACGGCTGCCGCTCGAAATCGTCCGCGGCGAAGGCGCCTATCTGTATGCCGCGGACGGCAGACGCTACCTGGATATGTTCGGGGGAATCGCGGTCAACGCGCTCGGGTACGGCCACCCGCGCGTCCTGCAGGCGATCAACGACCAGGCCGCAAAATACATCCACCTTTCCAATTACTTCGTGCAGGAACCCCAGGTCCGCCTTGCAGAGCTCCTCACACGGCTCTCCGGTTTTCCCCGCGTCTTTTTCTGCAACAGCGGCACGGAGGCAATCGAGGGCGCACTGAAGATTGCGCGCAAGTGGGGCAGCTCCCGCGACAAACGGGACTTCGTCTCATTCAGCAACGCGTTCCACGGCCGGTCCATGGGCGCCCTGTCGGTGATGGACCGTCCGGGATATCGCGACGGGTTCGGACCCTTTCTCCAGAACTGCACGGTGGCGCCGTTTAACGACCCCACGGCGCTGCACGGGGTTCTCGGACCGGACACCGCGGCCGTGCTGATTGAATGCATCCAGGGCGAAGGGGGAATCCGTCCGGCATCCACGGAATTCATCCATCTGCTGCAGAAGCTCCGGGCGGCTTTCGGTTTCCTCGTCATCGCCGATGAAATTCAGACGGGCGGCGGGCGGACCGGCACATTCCTCGCAAGCGAACATGCGGGCCTGCGCCCCGATATCGTCACCCTCGCCAAACCCATCGGAGGCGGATTGCCCCTCGGGGCAATCCTTGGCACAGAGTCCGTTGCTGAGGTCCTGCAACCCGGCATGCACGGCACAACGTTTGGCGGCAATCCGGTTGCTTGCGCCGCCGGGGCGGCCGTGCTCGAAGAACTCGTCGCCACCAATCTCATGCAGCAGGTAACGGACAACGGGGCCTACTTCACCGGCCGCCTCATGCAATGCTGCTCCGATTTTCCCGCCATCTGCAAAGAAGCCAGAGGCAAGGGCTTGATGCTCGGCCTCGAACTTGCGCACGACGGTGTTCCGGTTGTCAATGCCATGCGCGAGCGCGGTATTCTTATCAATTGCACCGACTCCACCGTCCTCCGCTTTGTCCCACCGCTCATCGTCACACGCGATCAGATCAGAGAGACCATCGACACGCTGCGGAGCATCTTCGCTGCAGGGGTCTGAGCCCTACCTGATTGACAATTGTCGGTGGTCGATCGACTATTGTCAATTGGTCCGGTCCGGGCCGCACGGAACTCCCGGACATGCAACGGGTGTTCCTGTAATAGCGAATCGGGGCAGCAATTCCCCCCTTTTTTGTGTATTTTGGTACAGGAATTCCCCAATTACGCGGGTACCAATATCATGTACCGTATCGTACGCAAGCAGGACCTCGCACCGACCATCACCCGGTTTGAAATCGAGGCCCCTTTCATCGCAAAGAAACGCAAAGCAGGCAATTTCGTCATGATCCGCGTTCATGATCACGGAGAACGCATACCTCTCACCATTGCCGACGGCGATCCGGTAGCGGGAACGATCACGCTGATCGTCCAGGCAATCGGAAAAACGACAAAGCTTCTCTGCAGCAAAGAAGCGGGGGACGCGCTGCAGGATGTCGTCGGACCCCTTGGCAATCCCACACCCATCGAGCATTTCGGCCATGTGGTTTGCGTCGGCGGCGGTGTCGGCACGGCTGAGCTCTATCCGATCGCCAGGGCGTTGCGTGACGCCGGCAACAGCGTCAGCAGCATCATCGGCGCGCGTTCCCGCGAGCTCGTTATCCTCGAAGAGGAAATGCGCGCAATCTCCAACGTTGCGTATGTCACCACCGACGACGGCTCCTACGGGCGACACGGGTTCGTGACCGATCAACTGAAGGATATACTCGACAGTGGAACAGCCATCGGTGCCGTATTCGCCATCGGACCGCTCCCCATGATGAAAGCCGTTGCGGATCTCACCCGCGGATACGGCGTGCACACCCTTGTGTCATTGAACACCATCATGGTGGATGGCACCGGCATGTGCGGGGGGTGCCGCGTTAACATCGGCGGAGAGATGAAATTTGCCTGTGTCGACGGTCCGGAATTCGACGGTCACAAGGTTGATTTTGGTGAATTGATGATGCGCAATCGGACGTACGTGGAGATGGAGAAGCTCTCGGACGAACGCCATCGCTGCAAATTGGCAGGTCTGACACAGGAGAATGTCCGATGAGTCCTGTGAACCCGCTGAAACCCTCAGAGCGGATGAAAATCCCCCGGCAGGAGCCGATCGAACAGGCGGCTGCCGAGCGCCAGACCAACTTTCTGGAAGTCTCATTCGGCTTTGACGAGGAGCGCTCCATTGTCGAAGCAGAACGATGCCTCGACTGCAAGCAGCCGCTCTGCATCGACGGGTGTCCCGTCGGCATCAACATCCCCGGTTTCATCACACGCATCCTTCAGAAGGACTATGTCGGGGCTGTGAACATGATCCGTGAGGCGAACTACCTGCCGGCCATTTGCGGACGCGTCTGCCCCCAGGAAACCCAGTGCGAGGCGCTCTGCGTGCTCGGGAAGAAGCTCACACCGGTAGCGATTGGAAAACTCGAGCGCTTTGTCGCGGACTTCGAAATGCAGCACGACCTCTTCACGCCGCCGGTGATCACCGAGAGGCGCGATGAGAAGGTGGCCATCGTCGGTTCCGGGCCGGCCGGTCTCACCTGTGCTTCTGAACTCGCCCGCAGGGGATACAAGGTGACGGTATTTGAAGCCCTGCACGCGGTCGGCGGCGTGCTGCGCTACGGGATCCCCGAGTTCCGCCTTCCCAAGGAAATCCTGGACGTAGAAACCGAGCGGATCAAGGCCCTGGGTGTGGAGATCCAGACGAATTTTGTGATCGGGCGGACAGCGACCATCGATGAACTGTTTGACGAATGGGGGTTCAAAGCCATTTTTCTTGCGACGGGAGCCGGCACACCGACGTTCATGGGCATCCCCGGTGAGAATCTGAGCGGGGTCTACTCGGCCAACGAGTTCCTGACGCGCGTAAACCTCATGGGTGCCTACCAATTCCCCGACTTCGACACACCGATCCGGATCGGCAGGAGTGTCGCGGTCATTGGGGGCGGCAACACCGCGATGGATGCGGTCCGCACTGCAAAGCGCCTGGGTGCCGAACATGCGTACCTGATTTACCGGCGGTCACGGGCTGAAATGCCGGCCCGACAGGAGGAAATCCACCATGCAGAGCAGGAGGGCATCGAACTCCTTCTGCTCACTAATCCGATCCGCATCCTGGGCGACGCCAACAGCTGGGTGTGCGGCATCGAGTGCCAGCGGATGGAACTCGGGGAACCGGATGAATCCGGACGCCGCCGTCCCGTGCCCGTCAAAGGATCAGAATTTGTCGTGGAGATTCAAACGCTTGTCGAAGCTATCGGTCAGAAACCGAATCCGATCATACAATCCACGACGCCGGGGTTGGATACGAGCAAGCGGGGAACGGTGGTCACCAATGAGCAGCAGGCAACAAGTCGTCCGGGGATCTTTGCAGGCGGGGACCTTTCACGGGGGGGTGCAACGGTGATCCTTGCCATGCGCGACGGCAAGAACGCGGCCGCAGCTATTCACGCCTATCTGCAGAAGCAGTAACATCGGGCGGCGGGGAACCATTCCCTCCGCCATTGGGGTGCGGCGCCGGTGGTTTTGCTTCGATCCGTATAATGCGGATGCCGGTGGGTGCCTCAATGCCGATTTTCACCTGACCTCCGCGAATTGCAATCACTTTGACGGTGATGTCATCACCGATTTGGATCGCCTCGGTCGCTTTGCGCGCGAGAACAAGCATGGTCACTCCGTGGTCTCGTGAAGTTGTTGACGGGCCACGGGATGGCGTTCCGGCAACGAGGGATCATCCAGCGTCACCTGCTCGCCCGTCATCTCTGCTGTGTTGATCAGTATCGGGTGGCGCAAATCGAGCCACCAGGCCACATCACCGCTCCCCGGCGTCGCCACGACAAACGTGATGGTTGCATCCTTCTGTCGTGCGGCCGGACTCACCGCATCCTCCAAGACCACCACGGGGTCAAGGATGGTGATTGCACACTCGGGCCGCTCGACGCAGATGAGCCACTGAAACGGCGTGCTCCCGGGATCGCCGATCACTACACAATGACAGCATCCCGGGACATTGAGCACTCCGGCCGGGAACAGCACCATCCGCTCCTCCGGCACGTCAACCGTGCCGAAGTGTTTCGTCGCGATCATCATGTGCCTTCCCCTTCCGCCCCGGGACGCAGCGGAGCCAGCGAAATGGACTGCAGGGGGACGTTCCGCATGCCGGTCGCGACAATCACGATATCCACCCGCCGGTTGCGTGCGCGGTTTTCCGCGCTGCTGTTCGGCGCGAGGGGCTGGAATTCCGAATACCCCACCACCGACACCCGCTCCTGTGTTAATCCGTGCCGCTCGATCAGGTAGTAGGCGACGTTCAAGGCGCGAGCTACCGAGAGGTGCCAGTTCGAAGGGAACTGCTCCGTGTTGATCGGAACATTATCCGTGTGTCCCTCGACCCGTAGATCGTTCGGCAGGGAGCGCAGCACCGACGCGAGCGTGTCCAGTGTGAGCAATGACGTCTGTTTGAGTTCTGCACTGCCCGAAGGAAACAGCAGCTCTTCCATGATGTGCACCGTGACGCCACGCTCGTTCTCCGTGATGGCGATCGGCAGATCTCGCTGATCCAGCCGGAGGGCCGCGCTGATTTCCTGGGTGACGCGCTGCTTCTCCGCTTGCAGGGCGGTGGCGGGATTTTCCAGAATCGCAGGATTCCCCGTCAGGATGCCGCGGGGCGAGCCAAACACGCCGCTGAGCGCCGAGACTACTTCCGAGTACTTGCCGGCATCGATTTTCGACATCGCATAGAGAATCACAAACAATCCGAGCAACAGCGTGATAAGATCGGCATAGGTCAACAGCCACCGGTCGGAGTTTTCCGGCTCGGGATGTTTGTGTGGGTGTCTCATCGTGTGCTCGGATCCTGTTGCTCTTCGGGCAACATGCTATACAGTTTCGCTTTGATCACGGAGGGTATTTCTCCGGCCTGAATCGAAAGGATGCCTTCCACAATCAGGTCCATGAACAGGTACTCTTCGTTGTGAATATGCCGCAGCTTATCTGCGATGGGAAGCCACACCAGATTCGCCATGAACACCCCCCAGAGGGTCGCGACAAATGCGCTTCCGATGTGGCGGATGAGTACATCGGGATCGCTTCCCGCCGCCGCGAGGGTGGCGATCAAACCCATCACCGTGCCGATGATGCCCATGGTCGGGGAATAACCGCCCATTTTCTGGAAGAGCATTGCCCCGTTTGCGTGACGTTCTGCGACGTACCGCACCTCATTCTCCGCCAGCGTGCGCAGCACCTCCGGTTCCGTTCCGTCTATGGCAAAACGGAGGATCTTCCGCATGAAGGTGTTTGATACGCCATCCAGTTCCTTCTCGAGGGCGAGGAGCCCGTCGCGGCGCGCAATCGTCGAAAAGCGGACGATTGCCTGGATAGCTTCCTCCACGGCAAACACGGGCGGGCTCACAACGATTCTGAGCATGTCCCCGATTTTCATAAATGCTTTCAGCGACGTGCCGATCATCGCCGCGGCGAACGTGCCGACAAACACAATCAACATGGCCGGTCCCAGCAGGATCCCTTCCAGGTTCCCTCCCTCCCAGAGGAATGACCCGAAGACCCCGAGCAGGCCGAGGCTCAGTCCGACGACGGTCGTAATATCAATGTTTCTGCGCATGCTATCCCAGGAAGTCCAGTAGTGATTTCGGAATGATCTTGGCCGCTGCACTCAACGTTGCCTCCAGCGTGACCTGTTCCTGCTTGAGTTTCAAGCCGATCTCGGTGAGATCCACACCCTGTCGCGCCTCCAGGAGGTCCAGCAGAAGCTCCTTCTGCGAAGTCAGACACGCATCAGCGGTTTCCAGGGAATCGTAGAGCGTTCCTGCACGTGCCTGCTCGCGCATGATGACGTTCTGCATGACGCCGATCATGGCGACATCATCGGCACCGGGCGGGTTGCCCGCGCGGAGGGCATCACGCACGGCCATCAGCGCGTTAAACACCGAGACCTCCGTGTGCGCTCCGTTGAACGTCGAGGCCCCTCCGGGGGGGGTGCCCTCACTCAACCCCGCGCAGTCCATCATGAGTGTCATGGCCGGGGCGGCCTGCATCGGCGGCGTCGCTGTGGGCGTGAAAATCAGCGGTGCACCCCGCACGAAAGATTCCACTGTCCCCGTGGCAGGATCAAATGTCAACGATGCCGCGCCTCCGGAAATCGTTGCATCGGTCGCACCACCGGGCATCACCGCAGTGAGCGACCAGCTGTGTGCGCCGGTCTTCCGCATGACCATTTCCACCTCATGCGTGATGCCGTTCCCATCCGTGACGCTTACCTTGTTCGACACGATCGTATTCACCGGAGCCGTCGCATCCAGGATTCCTGAGAACGTAATCTTCCCCGTGGAGGCGAATGCCGCGGCGCCGCTCACATTCACCGCAGAAGAGATACCATCGCCCACCTGGAACCTGATGGAGCCCGTATTCCCCTGGTAGTCCACCGTTGCCGGCACGCCGGCGCGCACAAACGGGGGTGACATCGTAGCGGTCCCGCCGAATAGGTATTTGCCTCCGAACCGGGTGTTGGCGACGTCCACCGCCATGTTGACGTACTGGTCCATTGAATCCGCCAGCTCCATGCACAGAGAACTGTCCGCGGTTGTTACTCCGGCGAGCAGACCTTTGACGTCCTTTAGGATATCGGAGACTTTGCCCAGACTGTCCGACGTCATCTTCAGGGTGTTCTTCCCGTTGACCACATTGCGTGCGTACGATTCCACCCGGGCGAGGTCGGCGTTCAGGCGCAGCACGGCACCGGCCGCGGCCGGGTCGTCCGAAACCTTCTGGATCCGCTTCTGCGTCGCCAGCTGCACATTCAGCCGGCTGATCCGTTCTCTGCTCCTGGTCAGGTTGGCCAGCATATCTGCGACGATCGTGTTGTTCGTTATGCGCATGGCTATACCATTTCGAGGAGTGTGGTGTACATTTCGTTGACGGTGGACACCATCTTGGCCGCCGCATCGTAGGCATTCTGGAACTTGATCATATTCGCCATTTCCTCATCGAGAGAGACTCCCGCAACGGCTTCCTGCTGCGCGGCAAGCTGCGATAGGAAGAGTTCCTGCGACGTCATGGTCGCGCCGGTCGCATTGACCGATGATCCGATGCCTGTGACGATCTGGTTGTAGAATTCTGACAGTGACAGTCCGCCGAGCAGGGTCACGCCGCCGGATGACGCCAGCGGCCGCTTGTCCAGAATACCCGAGATCAGCAGCGCGATGCTGTTGTCCCCTGTGGCGGCAGGGTTGGACGATGCCGCGATGTTGTCGATGCTCGGATTACTCCCCGGCACATCGCTGGGATCCGTCAGATCAATTGCCATGGATGCAGCATCCGTTCCCATGAAGAACCGTACGCCGGTGTGCGGAGGTTGTTGCCGGCCGTATCCGGCGGTATGCTGCTCGTTCACCGCGGCAATGATCGCCCCGGCGAGCTGGTCGAGACGTCCCATCGTATCCGGGAGGGTGCTATTGAATGCATTCAGGATGCTGCCGGCCTCTCCGCCGTGCAGGTCGACGTCGATGCCGCCGGATGCGGTCACGACCCGCAACTGCTCAAAGCTCGTTCCTGAGATTGTGGCGGGGGTTCCGGACGTGACTTTCAGGGCCAGAACAGTGCCGCTGCCTGCAATCAGTGTCCCGCCGAGCGATACCATGACTGCACCGTTACTCCCCCCGGACACCGTGATGTTGGCAAGTCCGGAGAGTTCGGCAATCTTGCTGTCACGGAGGTCCTGCAGGTCTCCGGCGCCCGACCCGTTCGTCATGCCGGTGCCGATGGTGACGTTGAGATCGCTGATCTCCTTAGCGAGGGCGTTTATCCGTTCGATCCTGGCGGTGAGTTCACCGGGCAGGGCGCTCCGCTGTGTCGTGAGTTGACCGGAGAGGCGGTGAAACGTGTCGGTCAACGCCTGTCCCTGTGCCAGCACGGCATTCCGGGAGACGGCATCTTCCGGGTTCGTCGAAAGATCCTGCCAGGCCGCGAAGAACTGACTGAGGCCCGTGCTCAGCGATGCATCCGACGGTTCGTTAAACATTGCTTCAATCTGGCTCAGGATCTGGTAATCCGAAGATGCCAGCCCGAGTGCAGTGTTTGCGGAGCGGATTTGCTGGTCGATGAACCGGTCCCGCATGCGCGACACCGTCTGCACAGTCACGCCGGTTCCCAGGAACCCGTGCGCGGTCTGAAGAGGCGCGGTCGCCGAGAGATTGGCACGTTGCCGGGAATACCCTGCTGTGCCCGCGTTGGCAATATTGTGTCCGGTCACGCTCATGCCGTACTGCTGGGTCATCAGTGCCCGCCGTGCCGTCTCCAGAAGCTGTGATATGCCGCTCATACACCCTCCTCTTCGTTACATGCGATGGTCGACCAGTTGCCGCGTGTGGTCTTCGGTGACCAGACGCAGGGTCTCTTGCACGAATCGCACCGAGCGTTGCAGCAGTATACGGGTATGCTCGTTCATGTGAATGATGCGTTCCGAGACCGTCCGCAGGCGCGCGGACATCGTCGCGATGCGTACGGCATCAGACGGCGCGAGATGCTGCAGCAGTTCCTTCAACGTCACGGTCGGCCCTTCCGTGCATTCCGGAGACTGTCCGCTGAGTTCACGGGTGAGGCGGACGCGCCGCTCTTCCAGTTGTTGAAACGGCCGGAGCACTCCCTCTTCCTGCAGCACCAGGGAAGTGAGGTTGTCGCCGTGCAGACCGATAATGGACTGTTGTTTACGGGTCATCACCTGCAGCAACGATTCGCCGAGCTCCACTTCCGACTCCATCACCCGTTCGAGTTCTTCAATCATTGTCGCCATCGCGAGACTCCTGCTGTTCGAACAGCCGTATGTAGTTCAGGACCTTCTCCACGTAGTCGCGGGTTTCCTTGAACGGGGGTATCCCCCCGTGTTTCTGCACCGCACCGGGGCCGGCGTTGTATGATGCCAGCGCTTTTTCGCGGTCACCGCCGAACTGCTCCATGAGCTGGCTCAGATACTTCGCGCCACCCAGCACGTTCTCGCGGGGATTCCAGACATTGCTTACTCCCATTGCAGTCGCCGTGGAATCGATCAATTGCATCAACCCCTTGGCGTTCTTTGGAGAGCGCGCCCGGGGGTTGCCGTGCGATTCGGCTGCAATCACGGCTTTCAACATATTAGCGTCGACCCGGTGCGTATCCGCCGCTTCCTGGATAAACGGGGCGACCTTATCCAGACGCTGGCGGAGAGTGTCCGCTGCCGGTTGCACACTATCCGGAGCGGCCGGACGGATCAACGGTGCCTCCTGCGGCCGGGGCGCTGAGTCTGCCGGGGCGGCCGGGCGAATCGGGGTCGTCTCAAGGGGCCGGGATGTGAGGTGTTCCGGAGCGGCCGGGCGCGGTTGCGCGGTCCGGACGGCAGGCATTTCTTCGCCCGTCATCCGCCGGTACAGCATCTCGGCAAGACCGAGAGAACTGTTTTGCGAAACATGCTGTGCCATCTGACCGTCAAACAGGCCATCCAGGATATCGCCGCCGTAGCTGTCCCCGAACATCTCGCTCGTGTTCACACCGGATCGCATGCTTTTAAGCATATATCCGACCAGCAGCGATTCGAATTCCTTCGTCACCCGCTGCAATCGCTGGCGGGTCCGATCGTCGACGGGCTTGTGCTGTTGTGCCGCCGGGGTTCCCGGAAGTGTCCGCAGTCCGTCCATTAGATAATCACCAGTTCCGCATTCAAAGCACCGGCCCGTTTCAAGGCCTGGAATATGGCAATAATGTCCCGGGGTGTCACTTTCAACGCATTCAGTGTCTTGGCCACATCCTGCACGGTGGCCGTCCCGTCAAAAGCCTGCACGGTGGAGGAGTCCTGGCCGGCATAGACCGCCGTCAACTGCGTCGTCACCGTCTGACCCTGCGAAAACGGCGCGGGTTGTGAAACCATGGGAATGGACTCAATTTCAATGTTCAGGCCGCCGTGGGAAATCGCAACCGACATGATGCTGACGGTGCCGCCGACCACGATTGTTCCCGTGCGCTCATTGATGACGACCTTGGCAATAACGTCGGGCGTCACCTCCAGCACTTCGATCGACGAGATGAATTCCACCAGCCGCCCTTCCGACCAGATGGACTGAGGCACCCGGATGGAGATGCTTGCTCCGTCTTCCGCGCGTGCCGCCCGTTCACCGAGCTTTCCGTTCACCGCATCCGCAACCCGTGTCGCCGTGGTGAAATCCGGCTCCATGAGCACCACGGAGATTGTCGAGTCCTTCGTGATCGTCATATCCGGTGTTCGCTCCACCACCCCGCCGCCTGGAATCCGGCCGGCGGCCGTATGATTGCGCCGGATCTCGTTGCCGTTGGCCCGCACACTCATGCCGCCCACCGAGAGCGGCCCCTGGGCCATCACATAGACGACACCGTCGATGCCGGAGAGCGGGGTCATGAGGAGCGTCCCCCCCTGCAGGCTTGTCGCGTCTCCCATCGACGAGACGATAACATCGACGTCGCTTCCTTGCTTGGTGAATCCCGGAACGGTGGCGGTGACCATGACCGCGGCGACGTTGCGCAGCCTGAGATCGGCCTGGGGGACGTTGATGCCGAATCGCTTCAGCATGCTGGACACGGATTGGAGGGTGAAGGTCGATCTCTGGGTATCGCCTGATCCGTTGAGCCCGACCACGAGTCCATATCCGATGATCTGTTGACCGCGTATGCCCTGCACATGGGCGATATCCTTGATACGGATTGCGCCCAGGGCGATTCCCGCGCCCACCAGCCAGACCGCGAGCATTATTCCGACACATCGAGAGTTGCGATTCATACCAGCCTCATTCAGAATATCCAGTGCAACAATTTCGTGATCCACCCGGGTCCCTGGGCGCTCGACACAACCCCGTTTCCCTCAAAGGCGATCCGCGCATCGGCGATATTGTACGAGTAGACGCTGTTGTTCGCCAGGATATCCGCCGGCCTCACGATACCCGACAGCGTGATCTTCTGCTCCTCCCCGTTCACGATAATCGTGCGGAGACCGGTGATCACCAGATCACCGTTCGCCAGCACCGAATCCACACGCGCGCTGATCTTCGCACGAATTGACCCGCGGGTGGATGTCGCTCCGGAGCCTTTGAAGGAGTTGCCGGTTCCCACGCCAAGGGACACCTCCGGCATTTCGGAGGATCCGGCTTTTGCCGCGGCGTTCATCGAGATATTGCTTTCGCGATCCGCGGATGTGCTCGCGTCATTCGACGCGCTTGACACCTCCACGACGAGGACCATGACTGCATCACCGACCGCCGTCGCCCGCGGATCAGCGAACAACGACCGGCCGACATTCGCACGCATGTCCTGAGCCACCGACGCAGTGACGAGGATGAGGACGCCGGCACATAGCACACATGCACGTTTCATCAGTTCTCCTTTCCCGCATCCAACGGAACAATGACACTTCCCGAGCCGTCGACCCGTGCCCGAATACGCTCATGACGGCCCGTCAAATCCACAACCACGTATTCACCCCGCCCGCCATCCCCGCGTGCAATGCCTTCCGTCGACATCGATATCCCGCGCGTTTGCACTTTCACGAGGACCCGATCCCCCTGTTGCACGAGCGGTACGCTCTCGAAGAGATCCTCATACAGGATGCTCCCCCGAGGAATGATCTGGCGTGACCGGAGGCCTTCCGGCGGGCCCGGCTCGATCAGGACCCGCCGCCGCATCAGTGTTGTTTCCATGTGCACCGTCCGGACGTCTTCCGGCTTCAGTTCGGCGTGGCGGCCGATGACGCGCTCAGCAACCAGCACCTCGGCGTACGTTCTGATCAGCAAAGAAACCAGACACCGATGCACAATCCGCCCTTCCGACTCGACTTCCACCCGCACCGCTATCGCACCTTTCCATTCCGTGCGGGCATCGCCGGCAACATGGAGGCGATAGGAGGTCCCGGGCACTTCAATGTTCTCCGGCACCGCACGAAACGTGATTTCAGCCCGCTCGCCACCGTTGGGACACCGCACCGTGAGGAATGCCCGCACGGCTTCTTCAATTTCCGGCGGCTGGACCTTTGTGCCTCCCTGCGCGCCATCGGCGGCAAGGAGCACGACCAGGAGGAGCCATCCCGGGAATCTGCTATGTGCGTGTCGGGCCATACTGTTACCGTTTGACGTTGGTTGCGACACTGAGCATATCTTCGACCGTCTTGATCGTCTTGGCGCTGATCTCATAAGCGCGCTGGGCCGTGATCATGCCGACCATCTCTTCCACGACATCCACGTTGGAGGATTCCAGGTATCCCTGCATCACCTCCCCGAAGCCTTCCGTCGTCGCCGATCCCGGGATGGGCGCCCCGGAGGCACTCGTTTCCACATAGAGGTCGCCGCCAATTGCGCGCAGCCCCGCGGGATTGACGAACTTCACCAGTTCGAACTGACCGAGGCGGACCGTCTCGGCATCACCGACGGTCTTGGCTTCAATGGCACCATCCCGGCCAATGACGATTTCGGTCGTGTCCGAAGAGAACGTGACCGCCGGCTCGACGAGGTATCCCTGCGAGGTCACCAGTGTTCCGTCTCCTGACATCTTGAATGCGCCATCCCGCGTATACGCCAGTGTCCCGTCCGGCCTCCGGATCTGGAAAAAGCCCTCACCCTGGAGCGCGATATCCAGCTGGTTTTGGGTTGGTTGAATGTCCCCCTGTGTGAATGACTTCGACGTCGCCACCGGCACGGCGCCGTTTCCCACCTGCAACTCCGCCGCCTGTTGGAGATTCGGATTCTGGGAGACTCCCGTGGCCTTCAGGGTTTGATACATTAGATCCTGGAATTCCGGGCGGCTCTTCTTGAAGCCCGTGGTATTGACATTCGCCAGGTTATGGGCGATGGTGTCAATGTTCAGTTGTTGGGCGAGCATGCCCGTTGCTGCTGTCCGCAGTGCGCGATTCATAGCTACTCCTTCTCCTCTTGTTATTACACTCTGCCGATCTCCATACTGCGATCCAACGTCGCGTCCTGCGACTGAATGATCTTCTGGTCGGTTTCAAAACTCCGGCTAAGCTCTATCATCGCAATCATCTCCTCGATTCCGTCCACGTTCGATTCCTCCAGAAATCCCTGCCGCACGTGGCGCTGGTCGTGCGGGATCGTGACCGTCGGCTGGTCGGGGGCAGGAATGAACAGCGACTCATGGTCCTTCCGGAGCTGGTCCGGCTGGGCCACGTCCACGATTTTCAGCCGGGCGAGAGGCTCGCGGTCCGACAACAGCTCTCCCGCCTCGTTGACAGTAATAGATCCCTGCTGGAGTTTCTCGATGTTCGGGACCACCAGATCGCCGTTCTCTCCCTGCACGCGGAAACCTTCGGCTGTCACGAGACTGCCGTCGGGCGCGAGATGGAAATGACCATTCCGGGTCAGGCGCAGGCCGTGCGGAGTCTCCACCGCGAAGAATCCGTTTCCTTCCAGGGCCAGATCGAATGTGTTGCCTGTCGGCTGAAGCGATCCGGGAGTGAGATCCACAGACTGCCGCATGACAATCCCTGTAAGATCGTTCCTGCCGTCGGACGCGGCGCCGGACTCCTGCAGCATCTCGAAGAACACCCTATCCTTCTTGAATCCGGTGGAATTGATATTTGCCAGGTTATTGGCAATCACCTCCATGCGTGCCATTTTGGGACGCATGGACGCTTCGGACGTATAGATGCCCTTGATCATGACCCGGAGCCCTCCTTGTTCTTCTCCGCCGCCCGCAGCGTGCGCAGTTTCATTGCAAGCTCCATTTCACCCCGGCCGACTCCCAGCTTTCGCGCCTGCTGGAGGCGCTTATCCGTCGTCGTCGCATGGGTGAGTGTTTCTTCCATGCGCGCAGCCGATATCTTCGGCGTGACATGGTCCTGCATCCGCCGGGCGAGGGAAATTTCTTCGCTGCCGCGGCGGAATGTGCGTGCAAGCTGCAGCGATGTCTCATGCTCGTCATCGGTGTCTTCGGACTCTTCCGGTTCAGGATCCGGCATAGTGCTCCGTGCGTTTTCCGGTTCCGTGGATGCGGGAGATTCTGCCGCACGTCCCTTCCCGGCGTCCTGGACAGGCGTGGCGGCGGTTGCCGGCTTTCTCCGGAATGCGAGGGCCAGCGCCGCACTACCGCCGGTCAGCAGGAGTGCTACGACGACCGAAATCAGGAGCGCTGACATGGGCGTCAGGGTTGCGCGCACCGTCTGTTGTGTCCTCCGCTGCGACGGCATCCCGGCTGACGCGGCCTGCACCTGGTCGCGCACCATCCCGGGGATGTCGACTACGGGTTGTGACTGCGGGCGCAATTCGACGATAGCGGGAGCCTTCGGAGCAGGGACCGTCGCCGCCGCATCACGGGTTTGGCGTGCCGGCACCCGCACCGTGGTGACAATGGATTTTGCCGGGGCCGGCGCCGCGGGTACACGATCCTCCTGCGGTGCACCAGTCCACTGTGGCATAGCCGACTGACCGCCGGGGGGCACGACATCCACAACCAGAGTATTCCCGGATGCCGGCAGAATGCATCGATAGGTCGCTCCCGCCTGTACGGTCAATGCAACCACCATGCTGTCGCCCGGAAGCGGCGTGACGTCGATTCTCGTGATATGACCCGAGCGCAGTACTTGATGCCTGGCCTTCATGGGGATCCCGATGCCGGTGCGGGAGAATCCCAGCCGGATGACACCATCGGAGCCAAGCGGGGAGTAACGCACCTCGCCGTCAAACAGCAGAATCACGCGGCTGTAGCCGGCCTGCGCGCTGTAGCGCACGTCCGTCAGTGTCGCACTCTCCGCCGCCGGGACCGGGATGATGCCCCACAGCACGATGCCGAGCACGCTTAGCATTGTCCATCGCCGGTTCATCAGTGTGCCCTCCAGACTGGAAGAAAGATCGTGAACGTCGTCCCTTTGCCAACTTCGCTTTCCACACGGAGCTCGCCTTTGTGCTGGGCAATGATCTTGCTGCAGATGGCGAGACCCAATCCGGTGCCCTTCTCTCCCTTCGTCGTGAAGAAAGGATTGAAGATCTTCTCCTGAAGATCTTTGGGAATGCCGCATCCCGTATCACCGATGCGGACGGATACGTGGTATCCTGTCAGCGATGAGGTGATGCTGATCCTCCCGCCGTCGGGCATCGCATCGCGCGCATTGATCAGAAGATTCAGGAATACCTGCTGCAGATAGTTCGCATTTCCTCCCACCGCGGGGAGGTCATCCGCGAGCTGCAGGTCCAGAGCGATCCCGTTCCCCTCGAACTCGTGTTGCACCATCATCACGATGTCTTCGAGCGCCTTGTTGATGTTGATGGGCTCGGTCACCACTTCCTCGGAAGCGTTGCGGGAGAAATTCATCAGACGCAGGGTGATATCCGACAGGCGCTTCAGCTGTTTGCTGAACATATCAATCCAGTTGGGCAGCGGGCGGCCCGCCTGCACCAGTTCGAGGTGCAGCATGAGCACCTGGAGCGGATTTTTAATTTCGTGCGCAATGCCTGCCGCAAGCTCACCGATCGCCGCCAGCTTTGCCGCCTGCACCATCTGTGCCTGCGACGCTTTCAGCTCCTCGTTGGCTTTCAACAGCTGCTGGTACGTCCGCCAGTTCTCGACGCCGACCGCAGCCTGATTCGCCAGCACCGATAGGAGCTGGATGTCCTGATTCGAGAACTCCTGCTGGGCTTTTTCCGTGTGGATCACGAACACGCCGATCCCCTGGCTGCGCAGGATGAGCGGCACGATCACGAAATTCCGTGCACTCGACTTGGACATCATGTGGTCAAGATCCGGGATAATCACGGTTTTCTTTTCCGCGATCACCCAGTCCACGATGCCCGCTTCAAGCTGTCGTTGCGCTTCCTCGCCCAATCGCGGCGAGCCTTTGGAGGAAAGCGGGAGCAGCAGGCTTGATGTGGACTGGAACAGAAAGATGTTGCAGTCGAGCACAGGCACCACCTGGCGCGCGAGCTCGATCAGCGCGCTGACGATCAGTTCGGGTTCGGTCGCCGTGCTGATGATGTTCGACAGCCGCTGTGTAGCCACCAGTTCGTCGATGGAACTCCGGATGGCCAGATTGTTCTGTGTGTACTGCACATTTTCCTGGCGCAGAACATCAATCGTTTTTTCGAGGGCCTTGATATACGTCTCACGGCTCTCGATGAACTGTTCAAATTGCGGCAGGCTTTCTTCCAGCAATTCGTGGCGGCTCTTGCGTTTTGCGACGTGTTCCATACGTTCCCGTTTCTTACCGGACAGTCTCAAATTGGGTGACCTGCTCAAGATCGGCCTTAATCAGTCCACGGTATGATTGCATGTACTGGTCGAGCACTTCCTGGTCGGTCAGATGCAAATGGTCAAGCGCCTTTGCGTCAAACTGCACTCCCTTGTCAAAGCCCACCGGCTGTTCACTCATCTGCACCGCAAAGACGTCTGCACAGTGGATAAGAGCCACCAGATCTTTGTTCTTGTCTGCGCGAGACGGCGTGTGGTGGTAGCTGATCGCTTCCACAAGGTGATCCGGCAGATTCCACCGTTCGGCCAGCCATCCTCCCACCTCCGCGTGGGTCACCCCCAGGACGCTTTCTTCGGCTTCGATAGCATTCAGGTCCGTGTCGGCGAGAATTTCCGCGATACGCTTGTACTCATTACGGAAATACCTGTGCAGGACGGAAATACCCATATCATGCAACAGGCCGCCCACGAACACCTCTCCACTGACACGGTATCCGAGGTCCCGCGCCAGGCGGCGGGCAAGGACGCCACTGGTAATCGAGTGATCCCAGAAGCCTTTTGCATCGAAAATCGAGTCCGATTTTTTCTGGAGTGAGCTGACCAGTGAAATGCTGATCACGATCTCTTTGAGTGCATCGTACCCGAGCACGATGATCGCGAAGTCGATGGTGGAAATCTTCCGCGGGAAACCATAGAACGGCGAGTTGGCAATCTTCAGCACCTTTGCCGTCAGTGCCTGGTCGGTGGAAATGAGGCGCCCGAGCCTGGAGGCACTGGTCTTGGGGTTATCCACCAGTTCCACCACTTCCATTGCGACCGTGGGCAGGGCGGGCAACTGGATGATCGATTGCACTCTGTCGCGTATGTGATCCGGTGACATCATATCAAATTGTCTCGTCGTTTCTCATGGTCCCACTTCCACGGCAAGGAGACGGCTCCGGAGCTGCTGCAGTACTGCGGAGTGGATTTGCGACACACGTCCCTCTGTCAGGTTGAGAATTCTAGCAATCTCTGTGAACTTCAGACCTTCATAATAATAGAGTGCGATCACCGTCCGGTCCCTCTCGGAGAGCCGCTCGACCGCCTCACGGAGGGCGGCACGGGTCTCTTCCTCCCCCAGACGCTCCAGCGGGCTCGGCGCCCCGGAGGCGACCTGGTCCATCGGTTCGGCGCTCCGGTGTTCCGCAACGATGTCCGCTTCACGAACCACTGTCGATCCGCCCCCCACCATAGTCCGGAATTCTTCGACCGACATGGAGAGCTTGCCGGCGATCTCCTCATCGAGGGGCTCACGCCCTTTCTCCTGCATCACCTCATGAGCGGCCTTGCCGACCTTGCGGGTCGTCTCGCGCACCGCCCGCGGCACCCAGTCCAGCTTGCGCATCTCATCCAGGATCGCCCCGCGGATGCGTGGAATGGCGTATGTTTCGAACTTCACACCCTGGACCGGGGAGAACCGGTCAATTGCCGACAGCAGTCCCAGGACGCCGAAATGCACGACGTCGTTGTATTCCAGACCATGGCCCCTGCCCTGTTGCTGCAGGTTGAATTTGCTCACGACGTACCGCACAAGGTCCATGTACTGGAGCACGAGCGCACGCTTCAGCTCCGCTTCGCGCGTCTGAAGAAACCGTCCCCACAGATCCTGTGTCGCTGTCTCCATTGCTCAGTCTCGCACTGATGCACTCATGACGGCATTGCTGCTTGCGGTGTTTGCGGCTCCACCGGCGGCGTCGCCGGACGATGCTCCGTACTCTGTTTCCCGGCAACGCCTTTGGGTGCGTGTTTCATCGACGCGAGAGCCACGAAGACCACCGCCTGCCCCAGCACGATCGCGATGAAGACGATGAAGGAACGCACCACCATGTCCATCAACGGGATTCCCTGGGTGCCGTAGTACAGCACCGCCACGAAGAATCCGAGCAAACCCACCTGGAACATGACCTTTGTCATAAGGCGACCGATAGTGTGATTGATCCGCGAATTTCATTGTGCAGCAGCGCACGCGCCACCGTGTGTATGGAGAGGGCCGCCGCGGAGCGCGGGTAGCGCCGGACCAGCGGCTCCTGGTTGCGTATGGCCTCACCGGCCCGGTCATCCCGCGGAACGAACCCGGTATAACCGATGTCCCTCCGCAGAAAGTGCCGCACCGCGGCCTGGAGTTTGCCGAACGTTTCTTCCCCCTCACGCGGCGTTCGCGCGCAGTTCACCACCACACTCACCGGCTGCACCATGCCACCCAGACTGATGACCTTGACCAGTGCATACGCGTCCATGACAGCGGTCGGCTCCGGTCCCGTCACCAGCAGAACGGTGTCCGCTTCCTCGGTGTACCGCACGATCTCGGGGGTCAGGCCGGCTGCGGTATCGATCATGAGCACATCTGCAGGATCGTCCATCCCGAGCAGCTCTTCCACCAGCGCATGCTGCGCGTCGGCCCTGTGCAAAGGATAGTTCACATCCCCGGAGCTCCCCGCCAGCAAGCGCACACCGGTACCGAGAGACACCAGTGCATCTTCGACGTCGCACTCTGCGTGCAACACCTGGGAGAGACGGAAGCGCGGAGTCACTCCGGCCATGATATCCAGTGCGGCAAGGTTTGCATCGGCATCGAGCAGCACCACCTTCAGTCCGAGGTCCGCAAGGACCAGTGCGGTATTGAGCGCAAGCGTGCTCTTCCCCACGCCGCCTTTGCCGCTGGTCACCGTGATCACATAGGGCCTGGGCGCACGTGCCGCCTGCGCGTATGCACCCGCAATCTGCCGCATCCGTGTCGCCTGATCATGCATGGGCCGTCTCTCCCGCATAGACCATAGCGGCAAACTGGGCGGCATCGACCGTCCGTATATCATCCGGCACCGCCTGGCCGGTGGTCACGTACGACAGCGGAATGTGATGGCGGTGCACCAGGCTGAGCAGCGGACCGTATGTGACGGCCTCATCGAGTTTCGAGAAGAGCAGCCGGTTCGGCTTCACCACCTTGAATTGATCGATGATATCCTCCGCGGTCCTGAGATTGGTTGATGCATTCACCACGAGGTGCGTTTCATCCGGATCCGCCGCGGTCACAAACCTGGCCAGATCGGTGAGTTCCTTGCGCGAGCGTTGACTGCGTCCGACCGTATCCACAAAGACAATATCCTTCGTGCGGAACTTCCGGAGTGCCGCAGGCATTTCAGTCGGCTTATACACCACTTCCATCGGGATGTCGGCAATCCCGGCAAACGTCCTCAACTGTTCGATGGCACCGATGCGATAGGTGTCCGCCGAGATCAGTCCGACCTCCTGTCCGTTCACCAATTTGTGGATCGCCGCAAGTTTGGCGATTGTCGTGGTCTTGCCGACTCCCGTCGGGCCGACCAGGGCCACGACACGCGATTTCTTCCTGCGCGCCCGTTCAGGACCCGCGGCGGGTATCAACCCGGCCAGTGCTGCAACGATCTGTCGTTCGAGATACTGCTTGTTGGCCATCTGTTCCTGGTTCGAGCGGGCGAGCACCGTCTGGATGACATCCACGGCGAGTTGTTCTTCAACTTCATGCTGCACCAGCCTGCTGAACGCTTTTTGCAGCGTATCCGGCAGAGCGGGCATCCGGGAATACTTGAGATGATCGACAATGGCCTTCAATGTGCCTTTGACATCTTCCATGTCGCTGCGCAGTTCCACGAACTGTCCGGGGTCCTGCGCCCGGCGGCCGGGGCGCTGCTCCTCCCTTCCGCCGCGTTCGTACCGCGACGCAATCTGCCGGAGGCCGGCGAGCGTGTCCTGCTCTTCCATCTCCTGCACACTGCGGCCGAGTTGCTGCTGGAACGCCGGTCCCGCGGAACGGGTCCGGTACGTGTTCTGCTGCCCCGGCACGATCTCGTCGATTGCCGCGGTAATTTCAAATGCGTCACGGCCGAAGATATTGAGCGGACCTCCGCGCGTGATCTTCCGGCTGCTGACGACGATCGCATCGGGTCCCAGCTCCTGCTTCATCTGTTCGGTGGCTTCCTTGAGCGTGTGCCCCACAAACTTTCTAATTCTCATACGCTGCCTCGAGTTTACCTATGAATTCCACCTCGGTGTCCGGCGGCAGTTCCGTGAACGACAGCACTGCAACATCCGGAAACGATGTGTGTATCAATCGATGGAAGTACGGCCGCACCGTTGCGGCACACAGAACGATCGGGGTGATCCCGCGCGCTTTGCATACATCCCTGCTGGCGGTGAGACTGCGATGGAGCGCCTGGATGGTGTCGGGGGACAGACCGAGACTGGGGCTGCTCTCGCGCTGATTCTGAAGGGCGGACGTGATCACCTGCTCCAGCTGCGGATCCATGGCGATCACGTGAATCACCCCGCGTGCATCGCTGTACAGGCGGGCGATCGTCTGTGAAAGCGCGTGGCGCACGTATTCGGTCAGTACATCGACATTCTTCGTGACACGCGAGTAGTCGGCGAGGGACTCAAGGATCGTCACCAGATCGCGTATCGGAATACCCTCGCGCAGCAGGTTTTGCAGCACCTTCTGAATCGTCCCCGTCGGCAGCAGGTCCGTGCTGAGTTCCTCGACCACTGCAGGATAATCTTTCTTAAGATTCTCGATGAGCTTCTTTGTTTCCTGCCGCCCGAGGATCTTATCCGCGTCTTTGCGCAATACTTCCTGCAGGTGGGTGGCGAGTACCGCCGACGGTTCGACGACCGTGTACCCCATCAATTCCGCCCGTTCCCGGTCAGCCCCCTGGATCCAGAGTGCCGGCAACCCGAATGCCGGCTCCCGTACTTCGATTCCCGGCACCGTGCCGTCTGCCGCCCCGGGGTTCATCGCAAGAAAACGGTCCATCACCAGCGTGCCGGTCGATGCCATATTCCCGCGGATTTTCACAACGTATTGATTGGGTCCGATCTGCAGGTTATCTCTGACCCTGACCGGCGGAATGACGATGCCGAGATCGATCGCGAGTTGACGCCGCAGGTTCGTGATGCGGGCAAAGAGATCACCGTCCCGGGCATCATCCACCAGCGAGATGAGCCCGTACCCGATTTCCAGTTCAACGGGATCCACCTGGAGGTAGTCTTCGACTTTTTCCTCTCTTGGTGCCACTGCCGGAGCTGCCGCGGGTACAGCCGCCCGTTCATGCTGATCCTTCATCGTCACATAGCCGGCGCCGCCGGCCACCATTCCCAGCAGGAGGAACGGCATGGTGGGAAGGCCGGGCACAATGGCGAACATGATCAGGGCGCCGGATGCAATCAGAAGGGCTTTGGGGCGTCCGAACACCTGCCCGCGGATTTCTATGTCGAATGCATTGCCGGATGCACTGCGTGTGACAATCATGCCGGATGACACCGCCACGATCAGCGCCGGGATCTGCGTCACCAATCCGTCGCCCACGGTGAGCAGCGTGTAGGTCTCGAGCGCATCCGTCATTGTCAGGCCTCTCTGGGCGACGCCGATCACAAACCCGCCCAGGATATTCACGATGTTGATCAGCAGCCCTGCGATGGCGTCGCCTTTGACGAACTTGCTGGCTCCGTCCATGGCACCGTAGAATTCCGCCTCGCGTGCGATTTCCCGGCGGCGTTCGCGCGCCTCGTTCTCGGTGATCATCCCGGCATTCAGGTCGGCGTCAATGGCCATCTGTTTCCCCGGCATGCCGTCCAGGGTGAACCGTGCCGCCACTTCCGCAATACGTCCCGCGCCTTTGACGATCACGATAAACTGGATCAACACCAGAATCAGGAAGATGATGAACCCGACGACGTAGTTCCCTTTCACGACGAACGAACCGAACGCCGAGATGACTTCTCCCGCATAGCCGTCCCCCAGAATCAGCCGGGTCGACGCGACGTTCAGACCGAGCCGGAATATCGTAAGGATCAGCAGGAGCCCGGGGAAGACCGAAAGTTCCAGCGGATTCGTCAGGTACATCGACACCATCAGGATCAGAATTGCGACAGCGATGTTGGTCGCCAGGAGCACGTCCAGCAACGCCGGCGGCACCGGAATGATCATCAGCGCGAGGATGAGGATCACGCTGACAGCGAGCACCACGTCGGTGTTCGCGCCGATCATGCGAAGGGCCGGCATCTGGAACAAGCTGCGGGAACGCGCTGTGACGGTGGCTTCCATATGCTCAGTTCATTGCGTACGATGACTGCTGTTGATTCTTGAGGCGGTACACATAGGCCAGCAACTGGGCCACCGCCTGGAACAGCTTCTCGGGTATTTCTTCGCCGATGTCGACAGACCGGTACAGTGTATGGGCGAGCGGTCGGTCTTCAATGATGGGCACCTCATGTGCGAGCGCGATTTCTTTGATTTTCACCGCAAGCAGATCCGCCCCCTTGGCCACCACGCGTGGTGCGTGCATCGTCCCCGCGGTGTACCGTAATGCAACCGCGAGGTGTGTCGGGTTGGTCACGACCACATCGGCGGTGGGCACATCCGCCATCATGCGCCGGTAAGCGATCCGCCGCTGTATGCCGCGGACCCGGCTTTTCACCATCGGGTCGCCTTCGGTGGCCTTCAGCTCTTCCTTAACCTCTTCCTTGCTCATCCGCATTTCACGCTCGTACTCGAACCGCTGGTAGAAGAAATCCAACAGGGCGATCACCAGGAACGCCAATCCGGTACGCAACCCCACGGTGAACGCCGACTGTCCGATGAATCCGAGAAGGCCCGTGATATCGCTCTGGATGAGTTCCGGACTGCCGGTGATCACATCCTGTATGGACCACCATGCCACGAGCCCGACCAGCCCCACTTTGGCAAGACTCTTGACAAGCTCGATGAGCGATCGCCGCGAGACGAGAATCTTCCTGATGCCGGTGAGCGGGTTGATCTTCTCGAAGTTCGGCCGCATCGCTTCCGGCGAATACACGAAGCCCACCTGCACGTAGGCCACGGCGAGACCCACGCCCATGATGCCGATGATGAGCGGGGCAATCAGTGCACCCACGGTGAACATCCCCTGTGTCACCATCCCGTGGAGATTCGACTGCGACACCGTCGCGGTCCCGGCGTGCAGCAGCGAACTCCGTACCACCTCCGCAAGTCCTCCGACCAGTGCCGTGCCGCCGAAGGAAATGATCAGGAGACCGCACAGCAGGACCACCGCGGAGTTCAACTCCACGCTCCGGGGAATTTTGCCCTTCCGCCTGGCTTCTTCGCGTTTCTTCTCGCTGGCGGGTTCGGTTTTTTCCTGATAGGATTCGTCCACCATAGTTTAGAGCGCCTGTATCAAGAGCACGAGATTGTCCTCGAATTGCAGCAACAGCTGCTTGAAGGCATACACCAGAATGGGTGCAGCCGCCATCAGGACCAGGACACCCACACCGATCTTGATGGGAAAGCTGATAATGAACACGTTGACCTGAGGTGCGACCCGCGCCAGCACCGCGAGGGCGAGGTTCAGGAGAAACGAGGCCACCACCACGGGCGCCGCGCATTTCATGCCGACCACGAACACCAGCCCGCTCGCCCGCACGAACTGATCGACCGACCCCGCCGTAATCGCCAGGCCGCCGAGCGGAACGGCGTCATAACTCAAGACCAGCGCCTGGAGGATGAACTGCGGGCCGTTCAGCAGCAAGAACACCAGGAGCATGGTGAGATTGAGAAAGCTGCCGATGATATTGCTGGACCCGGTCTCCGGGTCAAATGCCGTTGCCAGGGAAAGCCCCAGGTCGAAGCCGATCAGCTCACCGGCCACTTGTGCCGCTGCAAAAATGAGACCGGAGGCGAAGCCTATCGCCAGTCCGGTGACGACCTCCTGCATCGCCAGCACAGCGAGGGGACCCAATGCCAGATCCACCTGGAGCCCGCGTGCATGCATCATCGGGTACAGGACGATTGCCATGAACACGCCGAGACCGACCTTCGTCTGGACCGGCACCGCCACATGTCCCATCACCGGCGCCAGCACGATTGCGGAAGCGGTGCGCAGGAAGAGAAGCATGAACAGCACAAACTGGACGGCGTAGAGTTCCATGGCTGTCAGCGCCCGAGACCCGGTATGTGATTGAAGACATCCAGGGTGAACGTGATCATGACATCCATCATCCACGGCAGCGTGAGCACCGCCACGATCGCCACGATGATGATTTTCGGTACAAAGGTCAGGGTGATTTCCTGAATCGAAGTTGCGGCCTGGAAGATGGCAATAATCAAACCGACGATCAGCGACAGCAGCAGCATCGGCGCCGACACGAGCAACGTCGTATAGAAAGCTTCTCTAAACAGATACACCACGAGTTGTTCTGTCATTGGCCGCTCCGCTCAGTGGAAACTTTCAAGCAGTGATCGCACCACCAGATGCCAGCCGTCCACGAGAATGAACAAGAGGATTTTGAACGGCAGTGAAATGAGCACCGGGGGGAGCATCATCATGCCCATGGAGAGCAGGATGCTGGAGATCACCATATCGATCACCAGGAACGGGATGAACAGCATGAAGCCGATCTGAAAGCCGATACGGAGTTCGCTCAGTGCGTAGGCGGGGATGAGCGCATGCAGCGGCACATCGTTGCGGCTTTGCGGTTTCTCCCCGTTTGCGAGTTTCACGAACAGAGAAAGATCCTCTTCGCGGGTCTGCCGCATCATAAACTCCCGCATGGGAACAACCCCTTTGTCGAAGGCTTCCTGCAGCGGCATCTTCTTGGCCAGATAGGGCTGCAGCGCCTCGTCATTCACGCGGGTCCACGTCGGCGCCATCACAAAGAACGTGAGAAACAGGGCGAGCCCGATGACAACCTGGGCGGGCGGAATTTGCTGGGTACCGAGCGCCTGCCGCAGGAAATGCAGCACGACAACGATCCGCGTAAAGGCCGTCGTCAGAATCAGTATTGCCGGCGCAAGCGAGAGAATGGTCATCAGGAAGAGTATCTGCAGGGTCACCGACACGTCTTCCGGGCTGCTGGATTTGCCGACCTCGACCGAAAGCTTCGGCATCGGCAACACCTTGTCCTGTGCAACGGCGCTGAACGCCACCGCTCCCAGGAGAAGAACAAGGAGGAAGGTCCGCTTCATGCGCCGGCCTCCGACTTCTGTCTGTGGCGCATCGTGCGGAGAGTCTCCTGCAAGTAGGTCGCAAAAGGAAGGGGGGGCGCCGGTGTCACCCCTGTCTGTGCCGCCACGGCGCCCTGAAGCTCTTCGTCCGACAGTTCGGCCAACGCGTGTATACCCTGCTCGCTCGTGCCCAGCACCAGGACGCGGCCGGCGACACGAACGACCAGAATCGCCTTCTTGGGCTGGAGCGAACGCCTCCCGAGCACCTCGACCTGCACCGGCAGGCGGGCAGACCCCGTCCCGGGCAGTACGAAGCGCTTCACGATATACAACAGCCCCACCATCAGCGCAAGGACTGCCGCTAGAGACAGCACCATTCTGAGAACAATTCCTTCCATCGGCTACTTTCCCAGCCCTTTGACGCGTTCCGCGGCGTTCACGAGATTGGTGATCCGGATCCCGAAGTGTTTTTCGATGACCACCACTTCCCCTTCCGCCATCTTCTTCCCGTTGATCAGGACATCGACGGGTTCATTCGCCAGTTTCTCGAATTCGACCACCGAGCCGCGCTGCAGGTCCAGAATGTCGCGGATCATCAGATTCGTCCGGCCCAGCTCGATCGATACCGGCAGGCTCAGATCGATCAGTAGGTCGAGCTTGCGTTCCATCTCCATCGCGGGTCCGGCACTGGACTCGATCGGCTGAAACTGTGCACCGCGCACTTCCAGCGGTTCGTGGGCGCCGGGGCTTTCCTGCGTCCCGCCGGCAGTTGTGTTCATCGTCGTGGGTTCTTGCATCTCCCTAGTCTCCTGTTGAATGATCCCGTTGAGTGCGTGTGACCTTTAGCGCCATATGCCCCTTCGAAACGCCGGGACGTCCCCACACGCGCGTTTTCGCACCGATCTGCATCTGGATCTCATTGCTGATTGGAATGTTGGTACGTACAATGTCCCCCACTTCCAGCTCCAGCAATTCACGCAACGTCATGGACGTTTCCCCCAGCAGTCCGGTGACCGGCACTTTCGTCGTGCCCAGCTGCCTGACGATCGGCGCCGACCACTCCGAGTCGCCTTTTACCGGGGACAGGCCGCTGAAATGCTGCACATTCAACTTGGCGAGTACGTCTTCCAGCGCAAACGTGGGGAAGCAGATGTTCATCGGATATTTCTGTGCCCCGATCACCACTTCAAACGACACCACCAGAACGATTTCGCTGGCAGGCGCGATCTGCACAAACTCGCCTTCGCTCTCCAGACGCTCCAGCTTGAACGAGAGCTCCGCCACCGTCTTCCACGCACGCTGGATATCTGCGAGGGCCCGCTGCACGATCCCCTTCACGATGCTCTGTTCGATCTTGGTGATCAGCCGTGCGCTCTTTGACCCCACCGCGACACCCCCCATCAGGTGTTCCACCATGGTGAGCACAAGCTGCGGACTCAGCTCGAGCACCGCGAGGGCATCCGACTCGAGGATACGGAAGACGTACAGGCAACTGGGACTCGTAATCGAGAGCGCAAACTCGGAATAGAACAGCTGATCAACGGAGAGCACATTGATCGACACTGCGGTCTGCAGGCGGGACACGAGGTACGATGCCATTGTCTCGGCGAAGTTTTCGTGTACAGCCTGAAACGTGCGCAGCTGGTTCTTGGACAGACGGTGGGGCAGACGGAAGTCAAACGCAATGGCTTCCCGTTCTGCTTTCTTCTGCTCGCCGGACGCTTCCAAGGTCTCCTTCCTGCCGGCGGACATGTCCGACAGGAGGCTCTCGATTTCTTGTGGTGTAAGAATTTCAGGCACGCGTCACCCGTTACTGGATAATGAACTTGCTGAAATACACGTTCGTCAGTACACCACCGCGAAGAATGCTCCCCACCTTCTCCTCGATCTCCCTGCGGATTGCCTCGCGCCCATCAACATTCACAATCGTCAGAAGGTCCTTGGAGGTGAGAATGGTGTTGAGTGCATCCCGTACCATGACGTCTTTGTTTTCAAGTTCTCTGAGCGCCTCAGGCGTGGTCACCTCAAGTCCGATCGTGGTCAGGAGAAATCGCGTTCCGTTGGTGCCGGCGGGATTGACGATAAGGTCCTTCACTACGTAGATTTTGCCTTCGGGTCGATCTCCGTTTTCCATCCGTGACCCCGCACCCTCTTTCCCTGCCTCCGCCTGTCCCTCGCTCCGTTGCGCGACGGCGCCTTCAACGCCCTGCGGTGCCGGAGCCAGGAATTTTGTGATCAGGAAGTAGACGATAAGGAGTTGAACGAGGAAGACCGGGACACCGAACAGGATAAGCTTCCTGATGGGAAGCTTCTGGGCGGGCGCCGCCTCGGGGGTGGCCGGAACGCTTTGCTCCGGCGCTGCTATTGTTTTGGCCATCGCGTCGACAGGGATTGTGGCACACTGGGGTCTCTTCGTCAAAACCTGTGCCACGAAACGACCTGGAAAACCAAGGCAATCAGGGGCGAATGTGCCCTATTTGGCGGGAATGGGGGGGAGAACTGCTGGCTAATATGAACCAGGTGGTGGCTACTGTGGACCTCTTCCTGCGAATTCAGGCCAAATTTCGAGAAACCGGCGCGCAACGACGACGATATGCAATAACCTTTTCGATCACCTCGTCGACTGTCTCTTTGACCATCAGCTTCTTGCCCGTCGTTGTCGAGATCAGTGTGTCCGGAGTGCGCTCGACGAATTCGATCAGGTCCGCGTTCACGACGATCTTCTCGTCCTGCTGCTTCGCCAGCTTGGTCAATTCAATCATGGAAGCTCCGCCCTGGAGCCGCCGGGCACCCCCCCGAGGGGAGCGCCCGACACGCCTCCATCCAAGTGTATGTATGTTGACTCCGGACTACCGCTTCAGGTTCACGAGCTCCTGGAGAAATTCGTCGCTCGTTGTGATCACCCGCGCGCTGGCCTGGAAGCCGCGCTGGGCGGTAATCATCTTTGTAAACTCGTCGGCAAGGTCAACGTTGGACTGCTCCAGCGCCCCGGCGTAGATTTCGGACGTCTCTCCCGCGCTGATGATGGAAGGATTTCCGGAATTCCCGGTGATGCTGAACAAGTTGCTGCCAGCCTTCATCAAACCGCCCGGATTGCCGAAATCAGCGAGCATGATCTGTCCCAGGGTCTGCAGGGTATCGTTTGTGAATGACCCGGAGATCTGTCCGTACTGATCGATGCTGATGTTCTTGAGGGTTCCTGATGTGTAGCCGTCCTGGCTCTTCAGTGACACTGCGGATGAAGTTCCCGTCTGTGTCAAGCCGGAGAATTCACCGACCGTTCCGAAGTCGAGAGCGATGCTCATCGGAGCGGCTCCTGCGGGCGGCGCGAACGTGATCGGACTTCCTGTTGTGCCCGCCAGGCGGCCGTTCGTGTCAAAGCTTACGGTGCCCTGCCCGACCGGGATTCCCGGCGCCGTGGACGAAGCGCCCGGGATGCTGGCGGCCCAATTCCAGGTGTTCTCACCGCTCTTGGTGAATTCAAGCGTCAGCGTCATCTGGTTACCCAGGGAGTCGAAGGCGGAGACATTGGTCTTGTAGATTCCACCCGTCGGCGGCGGTCCGGCATTGTAGACCGCCGACGAGGAATCCAGGTTCCCCGAATATGAGATCTTCGAAGTCGCCCTGGCCGGAGACTTGATCGCGCTGTCGATGATGATGTCCTGCAGTGCCGTCCCCTGCGAGATGACACCCTGGGCATCTGCCATTTTCCCCTGCAACACCGCGCCGGATCCGTTGACCAGGCGGCCGTTGGCATCCGGCAGGAAATCGCCGGCCCTGGTGTACATCGTCTGGCCGCTTTGCTTGACAATAAAGAACGACGACCCCACCAGTGCGAGATCGTAGGGATTCCCCGTGTTCTCGACGCTCCCCTGGGTGAACTGCGTATCCAGGGTGTTCACCGCCATGCCCAGGCCCACCTGCATCGGGTTGGTGCCGCCCAGGGTATCGGTCGGCCGGCTTGCACCGCGCAGCGTCTGCGCGTACATCTCACTGAACGTCGCCCGCCCGCTCTTGAACCCCACCGTATTGACGTTGGCAATATTATTGCCGATGACGTCCATCATAATCTGATGGTTCCGCAACGCGGACACGCCCGAGAACAACGAACGCAAAAAAGCCATTGTAGTACCCTCCACTCACTGTTTGTTGGTAAATGTTTCGTCAGACTTCAGTCGGTCAGTCCGACGGGAGGGGCCTCCTCTTTCGAGAGGGCCGGCCCCGGTTCTGCTACGCTTGTGCGATTACTGCGCTGTCAATGTTGGTGAACACGTTCTCTTTGATGTGCACACCGTCCACCGCTGTTACCACGGTTCTGTTCGTGACGCTGACGATGAATGCCAGGTCCCTGAGCAGAACGAGCGAATCCTTCGCTCCCTTCTCTTCCGCCTGCGTCACCGCGCGCTGAAGACTCGCCATATCCGCTTCGTTCAGCCGGATTTGACGCGAATCCAACCGCTCCTGTGCATGCCTCGAGAATTTGAGACCGCGGAGTTCTTCCTGAAGGACGTTCTCGAAAGCCTTCTCCGGCACCTTGCCGGCAGGAGGCCGCTCTTTGAAGCCTTCGACACCGCGGGCAGGAACGAATGGCACCCGCACGCCATTGATGTATGTGTCAGCCATTGCCCTTTCCATTCAAGATTTCGATGATTTGTGATAGGGGGACCTCCATGCCGTCGACAACGAACACGGTTCCGTCGGATGTGAACCGAACGCCGCTGACCATACCGTACAGGTATGTGGTTGCGGTGACCTTCGTACCGGCCGCATCAACAGCCTCCACGCTGAATGTATAGGTCCCCGATGCCACATGGTTTCCCGCTTCATCCAGCCCATCCCATGTGACAGTGCCGTCCCCTTTCGTCGCACCGTCAACGGCCAGCGTCCGGACAAGGAGGCCGTTCGCATCGCGAATGCTGACCTTGACCGAAGCGGCATCGGCTGACAGCGAATAACCAAGATGCATGTCGCCGCTTGCCGATACGGAGAATGCGTTGCCTGAGGCCTTCACGTTCTTCCCGATCATCGTCGCTGCAAGTGCATTGCCGATAGACTGGGCCATCAGTTGATTGGTGGTAATGCTTTCCGAAAGGCTGCTGTTAATGTTGGTCAGCTGTTCCACCGAGCTGAACTGTGCCAGCTGCGTCGCAAACTCCGTCCCCTTCATCGGGTCCAGCGGATCCTGATTACGCAACTGCACGATCAACAACTTCAAGAAATCGTCCTTCCCCATCACGCTCTTTCCCGTGGTGGCAGCCGTTGAAGTTGTTGATGCCAAAGGAAGCGTTGTGTACGTTGTGCTCATTGATGCCTCCTCACATGACCACTTCCATGGTGTTGTAGCCCATCAACCGGCCCGTTGCGTACCGGTCGACCGCCTCGACGGCAAGGTCTTCCGGCGTGCCATCCTGACGGCGGTAGTGCTCACTCCGGTCACTGCCGGCATCACGTGCCGTGGAATGTCCGCCGAAAGAGATGTCCAGCTGCTGAACGTCTATACCATGGCTGTTGAGATCCAACCGCAATTGACCGAGATTGCTGTCCAGTGCTGTCTTCACCGCAGCGTTGGACACATCGATCTGCGCCTGCAGCTGGCCCTTTTCCATCCGCACATTGAGCGTCACTTCACCGAGCGATGCGGGCTCCAGCCTGATGCGCATTTCCGCGGTTTCTCCGCGCACCTGCAGGACGGCTTCTTTCACCACCTGGTCGATCACATTGCGCGCTGTTTCGGCCGAGAGTGTGGTCAGGAAATCCGGCACGTGCGGTGACACCGGCTCCCCCTGGATGAGGGACGGTTTTACGGGAGTGAACTGCATCTGCGCGTGGTGGAATGGATTCTTTCCCGTATCGCCTAGATGCGATTCCGGTTCCGCCGCCGGTCGTGCCGGGATGATCGTGCCTGCCGGTACTGCTTTTACGACCCCGGGACCCGGCGCATCCGCATCAACAACCTCCGCCTGCGCCTGCACGGGAGTCACGACGGCAGCGGACTGCGGCTTCTTGCTTGCCTCAGACGGACGCGTGACATCCGTGTTATTCTGCACGACGGGTACTACGAGATCCTCCTTGACCTTCGTGCTGTTCGCCGGTGGCGGTGGATCGGGCAGGACGGCTTTCTCCTTCCCCGGGGGGGAGGAATCCGTGGGCGTCAACGGGGGAAAGACGGGAATCTCCGGCTGCTCCGGTGCAATGGAGCCTGCAATAGATGGGAGGATCGAGCCATCCCGGGCGTTCGGGACCGGCGCGAGGTTGCCACTCGCGGCATTGCCGTCTGTGATCTCGCCACCCGTAGTGTTGCCCCCTCCTCCCGAATCCTGGACGGTGAGCAGAGGAGGCGTCGGCATTGCCGATGCCATCTGCAATGAACCCCCGACCATCATGAGTTGCAGAATACCGAGGAACCCATCCGTCTCCGCCGAAGTCTCCGCGGGTCCGGGAGGCCGGCCTGCCAATCCCTTCACCTCCGGCGTTTCGCCGCCCGGTGCAAGGAGTGTGGCCAAACCAATCATGGTGTTACCTCATAATGCGCGCGGCGCGATCCGGTTGGAGCGCTGCCAGGATCTTTGCCGCCTGGCGCTTTTTCATAGTGAGTAGACAGGTTTTGACATCACCGTCCGGGAAATCGTTCAGGATCCGGGCAGCGCTCGTCGGATCCATATTTTCCAGGACCTTTGCCATGGACTTGCGTTGTTCTCGTTGCGTGCTGTCCGCTGCAGCACTCGCCTTCTGGCTACTGTCCATGACCGCACGGAGCTGTTCCGCGAGCAGAGCGGATTTCCTGCGCTCGTCCTGGAGCGCCAGCTGTACCACTGATGTGGAGTCTCCCTCCGCAGGGGGAGTGAACGCGGCACCAACGGAATCCGCCGCTATGAGTTCCTGGAGTGTCGGACCATACATGACACCTGCGGACGCCTTCACCGCCGGAACACCGGCAGGCACAACCGTATCGGAGGCCGCCGGGCGCAACACCACAAAGACCACTGCCATGATCGCCGTGGAAATCGTCGTGGCGCCGAGAACCATGATGTAGGGAAGCAGTCTTTTCATATGCCTACACCTCCGACTTGATGCGTTGCGCGAGGATGTCCATCACCCGTTGGGCCTTTCGTTCCTGTTCCTTCTCGTGCTCCTCTTTGCGACGCTGGTCGATGATTTCGATCATATGCTTCGACTGTGACTTCTCCAGCAGCTCCCCGCGTTTCCCCTCTTCCTGGGAGATGATCGCCTGGACCTTTTCCTCCTGCCGCCGAATCTGGCGTGACAGGCTCTGGATGAAGGCATGACTGGTTTGAAGGTTCACGGCCTTGGTCTTCAGTCTCCTCACAGCGTCCGACATTGCCGTACTCTGCCGTTCCTCGAGCGATGTCAGCGTACCCTCTTCCTGCGCACGGTTCACCGTGATCACAGCGAGTTCACGCTGGGCACGCTTCACCTGGAAGTCTTTGACGCGGATGACGGTCTGAAAATGTGATTCGGACACTCGCATACAGTTCTCAGTTTGCCATGATACCGATCAGTTGCGCAATGCTCTCATCAAATTCCGCTTTCTCGCCGGCCTTTTGACGGAGGAACGCCCGTATCTTTTCCCAATTCCGCAACGCCTCGTCGATACGGGGATTACTGCCTTTCACGTAGGCCCCGATGTTGATCAGGTCCTCCGCTTCCCTGTAGGTTGCCATCATGTCAAGCAGCCGGTGTGCCGACTGACGGTGCTCGTCCGTGGTGATCGCCGGCATCACGCGGCTCACGCTCTCCAGCACGTCGACCGCCGGATAATGCCCCGAAGAGGCGAGGCGGCGGGACAGCACAATATGCCCGTCCAGAATCGAACGCACGGCATCGGCCACCGGATCCGTCATATCATCGCCTTCCACCAGCACAGTGTACATACCGGTGATGCTCCCGCGCCTGGCATTGCCCGCGCGTTCGAGGAGCTTTGGCAGCATCGCAAACACCGACGGCGTATACCCCTTGGTGGTCGGCGGCTCACCGATTGCCAGTCCGATTTCCCGTTGTGCCATTGCCAGGCGGGTGACCGAATCCATCAGCAACATCACATGCATGCCCCGGTCGCGGAAGTGTTCCGCAATCGTGGTCGCAAGAAATGCCGCCTTGAGCCGGATGAGTGCCGCCTTATCACTGGTGGCGACCACGACGACCGACCGCTTGAGTCCTTCGGGTCCCAGTTCATGATCCATGAACTCGGCAACCTCGCGTCCCCGCTCTCCCACAAGTGCGATGACGTTGACCTCCGCGCTTGTGTTGCGCGCGATCATGCCGAGCATCACGCTTTTCCCCACGCCGCTCCCGGCGAAGATACCCACGCGCTGCCCGTTCCCGCAGGTCAGCAGGGCATCGATGGACCGGATGCCCGTGCGCACAGGCCGGGTGATGCGCTGTCGTTCGAGCGGGTTCGGCGGTGCATTGTAAATTGACCGCATTTCCCTCGTGACAATCGGACCTTTCCCGTCAATGGGGTTGCCGAGCCCGTCGATCACACGCCCCAGCAACTCTTCTCCTACATTTGTGGACAGCGCGCGGTCCGTCGCGACAATCTCGCTGCCCGGCCCGACCCGCGCCGCATCCCCCAGAATCATTGAGAGCACGCGATTGTCACGAAACCCCACAACTTCCGACTGACAGAGATCCTGCCCGTCCCGTGATTTGATCATGCAGAGGTCACCCAGGGAGCAATTCGGGCCCGCCGATTCAATCACGAGACCGATCACCTGCTTGACACTCCCGTTCACTTTCAGCAAGTCGGTGTGCCGCAGTCTGGTCACATAGTCCGCAAGAGAGGAATGCGGCTGTTCCTCTGCGGTCCACAGTGCGGACTGGAGCGTTGCCGGCGCGTTCATGGAAGCATCTCCGCGCCGTTGCGCGGCAACCCGAAGAGCGACGATTCTATCTGCCGGAGTTGTGTGGAGATCCGGGCGTCGACATTTCCCGATGTGCTCTCGATAATGCAGCCGCCCCGTTCCACCCCCTCATCCGTTTCAATCACCAGATCCCGGAGATTGTCGAGCGACGCCAGGAACACCCCCCGGTGGGACCGCACAACAGCTTCGTCGGAGGGATGCACACGGAGTTTGATCGATTCGACACCGACGATGCGCTGGATGGCTTCTTTGATCTGGGTGATGACGATGTCATCTGTCAGCGTCACCTCGCGCCGGATAATCCGTTCCGCAACGGCAAGGGCAAACCGGTAGGCATCCTGTTCAACGCTCTGCTGGAGCTCCTTCATCTGACGTGCGAGACCGGCGATCATCAGGGTGGTTCGCCGGGCCTCTTCCGCGTGCATATGCGCCAGCGCTTCGCGGAATTCTCCATCCGCGATCCGCTTCCCTTCTTCCACACCCCTGGTGTACGCTTCAGCGGGATCGTCCGCCGGCAGTGGACACACGGGGCATGCACCGGACACAACCGATGCACCCGGACCGGCCCATGACGTTTCCTCCGCACCGCCGGCGGGCTCCACGGGGACCGGCTGCGGTGTGTGCATACGCAACAGTGTTATGCGCGCCCGGGAATCGCGGCGCATGTGAATGACCTCAGACAAAGACTTCCTCCGCGCCGCCGCGACCGGCGATGATGACCTCGCCCTGGTCTTCCAGCTGCTTCACTATTTCCACGATGCGTGTCTGTGCCGCTTCCACCTCTTTGAGGCGCACCGGACCCATATATTGCAGCTCTTCCTTGAGCAGCTCGCGTGCGCGCTCGGACATATTGCGCAGCACTTTGTCCTTGAGTTTGTCCTCCACCACCTTCAACGCCAGCGCCAGTTCGCGTTTGTCCACCTCCCGGAGGACACGCTGGATCCCCCGGTCGTCCACGTACAACAGATCCTCAAAGAGGAACATGAGTCGTTTTATCTCGCCCGACAGCTGCGGGTCCTGCAGTTCAATGTGCTCCAGGATCATTTTCGCGGTGGCGTTGGTACACTTGTTCAGGATCGACGCCATGGATTTGGAGCCACCCAGGGAGCTCATGTTCTGACTGATTTCCGTGCGGGCGATTTCTTCCACAACGTCTTCCATTTCGGCGAGCAGCGCGGGCGAAACCTTCCCGAGTGTCGCCACCCGGAGACTGACGTCGTTCCGCAGATCGTCAGGCAATTCCGTCAACACCTGCGCGCACTGATCCGGGGAGAGATTGGAGACGATGAGCGCGATGGTCTGGGGGTGTTCCTTCGACAGGAAGCCCGCCAGCTGCGAGGCGTCAGCCTTTTTCAGCATGCCGAACCCTTTGACATGCGTCAGGGCTTTCACCTTTTCGAGCACGTCGGTCGCACGCGAGAAACCCAGGGTCTCCTCGAGCAGCTTCTGCGCGTAGTCAATCCCCCCCTGAATCACGTACTCCTGGGCGGTAATCATGCGGTGGAATTCCTCCACAACGACATCCACCAGCGACGACGGAACGCCGCGCACATTGGAAATGTCGATTGTGAGGAGTTCAATTTCCTCCTGTGACAGCTGGCGCATCAGCCGCGTTGCAGTCTCCGCATCCAGCGACAGCATGAGCAGCGCTGCTTTCTGTCTGGAGGTCAATCTGTCCGCACTGAGATTGGGGATCGGCACCTGTTCTACTCCGGATTATTCTTCTGTCAACCAGACTTTGAGCAGCCGTGCACTGTCGCCCGGCTTCTCGCGGATGTACTCCGAAATCTTCTTCCGCCGTTCATTCCGCAGGAGTGCATCGGTACTGATTTCTTCTTCGGGATTCGGGAGCTCGATGACCGGCCGTCTTCCGTCAAGCTGCACCCCCAGCCCGGGAATGTCCGTTTCAAGCACCGGCAATTCGATCCGTGACCGGAACCGGCGCAGCAGTGACCAGAGGACCGTGAGGGCGCCCAGCATGGCGATGCCCAGGAAGATCTGCTCTTTGTAGCCGGTCCACTCTGCAAACGGTGAGGAGCGATAGACGAACTCCTGTTCGGGGGCGTGTGTGCCGAAGGTCAGGTTTGTCACCGAGACCTCATCATTGCGGAGCGCGTTGAATCCTACCGCCCTGCGCACCAGATCAGTGAGCTGAAGCATCTCTTGGTCCGGACGCGGCTGTATCTCCGTCACGGTCTGACCGTCGCGCAGGACCGTTGCCGGCACACCATTCACCAGAGCCGCCACTGTCAGCCGTTTGATGTTGCCGAGATTTTCAACAATGTGCTCTACGGTCTTATTGACTTCATAGTTCGTGACCGTGTTCGACCGCGTCGACGGGGGAAGAGAATCGCCCGTGATTGATTTTTCTTCGCTGATCTGTTCGCTGCGCACGGCCGTCCTGTCGGGGTCGTACTGCTCCAGCGTCCGTTCCACCTGGCGGAAATCGAGCTCGGCATTGACCTGCACCAGGGCATTCCCTTCGCCCACAACGCTTTCGAGCAGCGACTGCGCCTTCTGCCCCAGGTAGCCTTCCACATGCTGCTGCATCTCGTACTGCGTCGCCGTGAGTGCGGCTACGGAGTTTGGCTTGTGCACATCCGAGAGGAGCTGGCCTCTGGAGTCGACGATCGTGACATTTCCCGCTTCAAGCCCTTCCACGCTGCTGGACACCAGATGGGCGATTCCCTGAATGATCTCCGCCTTCGGCGCTCTGGTGCTTTTCAGCTTCAGGACGACTGACGCCGTGGATGGCTTCTCGTCTTCCTTGAAGAGCACCTTTTCGGGAACCACGAGGTGCACCCGTGCTGCTTCCACTTCCTCGATGGTGAGAATGGTACGGGCAAGTTCGCCTTCAAGGGCCCGCCGGTAGTTCACCTTCTGCACGAAGTCCGATATGCCGAGGTTTGTGCGGTCAAAGATCTCGTATCCGATCACGCTTGATTGCGGGAGGCCTTCGCCGGCCAGAGCCAGGCGCATTTCATACACCTTCTGCTTCGGCACAAGGATGGATTTCCCGGCGTCGTCCAGTTGATAGGAGACGTCCTTCTCCTGCAGTTTTCCGATGATTTTCGAAGCATCTTCCGGGCTGAGATTGCTGAAGAGCGTGCTGTAGGTCGGGGCGTTCACCAGGGTGACCAGGGCGATGATTCCCGCGATGGTCCCCAGCGTGACGAGGCCAATCGTGACCTTCTGGCCTGTTGTGAGCCTGCGTACCAGGCCCGTCAATTGCTGCTGCAGTACTGTGCGATCAGCCATGGATTACACCTGCATCCTCATGATTTCACGGTAGGCGTCGAGAGCCTTGTTACGGATTTCCATCAACAGATCGAAGCTGGTTTTGGCCTTTTCCACGGCAACCATCACTTCATGAAGGTCAACGGTTTCCCCGACGACCATTTTCTCCACCGCTTTGCCGGCTTCATTCTGTAGTGAGTTGACGTCCGCCATCACTCGTTCCAGGGTTTCGCCGAAGGAAGCATTGGTCTCCTTGAGCGTCCGGTTTATCTGACTGCGTTGGTTCGTTTGTGCGACATTTGGGACCAGGGTCAGAGCTTGGCTGATTTTCATGAGTTATCCTTTGCGGTCCACCAGCGTCCCGGTGGGTGCATTCTGCTGTTGAATTCCCCGGTCCGAGTAGACCTGATAGGCACGGACGTCGGTGCCGGATTCGGGAAAAAGCCCTTCGAAGAACTTCTGTTCGTCTGTGGAGAGCAGCGGGGTGTTCTCGACGCGAACCGCTGCATGCTGTGATGGCACCCCGGCCGGCAGCGCCGTTGCACCGGTTCCGCGACGATTTCCTGCCGTGCCGGTGAACACCGGGGACGAATGTATTGCGCGCACATCCATACTCAGATCTCCAGAGAGTCTTTTGCCATATTTTTCGCAGCAGTGATTGCCACGACGTTCGCCTCAAACGATCGCGAGGCGGAAATCATGTTGACCATCTCGGTAACGACATTGACATTGGGCATTGCGACGTAGCCGTTGGGATCCGCATCGGGATTGCCCGGGTCATACACCAGGCGCGGGGGAGCGGGATCCACCGCTTCCTGTGCCTCAATGCTCGACATCGCCGGCGATGCTTCCCCGGTGACAAACCCGCCACCCGTGACATGGCCTGGCTGGGTCGTGGCAAGGGGAACGCTGGCCTGGCGGAATGCAGAAGCGAACACCTGTGCACTGCGCGCCTTCAGCTCCACGATCTTGCGCCGGTAGGGTCCGCCACCTTCGGTTTTCGTCGTCTCTGCGTTTGCGAGATTTTCAGCGATGCTGTCCATCCGGCGGCGTTGTACGCTGAGCCCCCGGGAACTGATGTTCAGCCCTGCAAAAATCCGATCAAGTTTCATAGCGTCCCCTTGATGCTCTTCTGAATACCCCGGAACGTGTCGCCGATCAGGCGGGCTGCAAACTTGAACCGCAACTGCGTCTTCGCAAGTTCCGCCATTTCCTGATCGAGGTCGACATTGTTCACCCCGCTTGCGAGAGGATCGGTCAGCTCTCCGGAGGGCTCAGTCTGCACTACCGGCGTCGCCGCCGGTGCTGCCTGTCCACCGATGGGCATGTGCCGTGGATCGGTGCACATGCCGGGAATACCACCGGCCTGCAACGCGCCGGAGAGCTCGTCTTCGAACTTCACCGACTGGGCTTTATAACCCGGCGTTGTAATGTTGGCGATGTTTCCGGCGATGACCTTCTGACGGAGAGTATACGCATCCAGAGCCCTGTGCAGTACAGGGATTTTTGTGCCATCAAATAGTCGCATGCTTTTGCTTGAGATTGTTTCTTCCTCGCTCACTGACCGTCCGGAACACGCCTCCTGCGTCTGTATCACGCTCGGCCCTCACTTCCATGTTCCGGCCGCCCAGATCTTCCCGCACACCGCTGTTGTGGTGAGCCACTCCGCCGACACTGCCGGGCGAGAGGATCCCACCTTTCCCCCCGCCCAACAGGTCACAAGCCCAGATCGTCATCCCAGCCGTCGTAGTGGTACTGAAGTTTCTGAGTGGATGTGTTTCTATGTGAGACAACGGCATACGCCGTCACCAGTGTTGCGACGAGACCGGCGAAAAGTGCCAGGCCGCCTATGCTGATCTTCAGGTTCTTGGGGCCATGTATCATGTTGCATCGTCCTCTGATTCGGGAAGCATTTGGTGAATTCTTCCCACTTCGTGTATCAACTGGGGTGCCAACCTTCGTCCGTGGGCCGTCAAGCCCAAAGCACGTGACTTCTTTCGGTGCTGACGTGACGACCCAGGCGCGGCTGGCTGTTATTAGCCACATGATGGCTACTCTTCGTCATACTCCAGCCTCAGACTCGCAGAACGGCCGCATTTGCACTGAAAATCGACGCCTGTCACCCGGTCCCCATCTCGCTGCACATAGATCATTGGATCTTCCGCGCTTCTCTCTTCCAGGCCCACCTCCTCAATGCCTTTTCGCACCACCTGTGCGCGTTTGACGACGTTTCGCCTGGCGTCAACGCCGCGGTGTTTTTCATGTTCCTGTGTACAGTCCGCCAATTCCTTGAATTCCTCTGTCTGTCCCTGCCGGATCATTGTGCTACCCCTTGCGCCGTTTTATCTCTGCGAGCTGCGGTTCGACAATACTCGCGTAACATTCAGGGCAAATGCCGTGTGAGAACTTTGCCTCCGACCGTTGTGTGATGTAGAGCTCGACGGGTTCCCACTTCTCCCCTCCTGCGTGAATCCGCTTGCACCGCGGACAGATCGGCAGCAACTCTTCCAGGTGCCGCATCTGACGCTGCAGCGACAGTATGCGTGTCGCCACACCGAGCCGCACTGCGAGTTCGGCGGTGTCCGCGGGTTTCACGATGAAGTCATCTGCCCCCGAGCTCATGCCTTCGACATACGCGCGCGTCTTTTCGAGAGCCGTCAGAATGATGATGTATGTGTAGTCGGAACGCTTCACCGAGCGTATGCGCCGGCAGAGCTCGGGTCCGCTCATCTCCGGCATGATCCAATCAGTGATCACCAGGGCAGGTTGCTCCCGCTGGTATGCCTCCCATGCGCGCGCACCGTCTTCCGCCTCCACTACCGAATATCCCATTTGCAGCAACTGCCGGGAAAGTATGGTACGCGATGCCTCGTCGTCCTCGGCGATGAGCACTTTCATGCTTTGCTCTCAGAGAGACTGAATTCCCGTTGCAACTCTTCTTTCACCTGTTCAAATTCCTTCTCAATGGCGTGCAATTGCTCCTCAACGCCCGTCAGTCGTTCGTCACGGCCGGCCGCCTGAAGCTCCTGACTCATGTGCATCATCTTCATCACCCCCATATTCCCGCAGATCCCTTTGAGGGAGTGCGCAGCTGTGAAGATGGAGCCGGGATCGTTCAGTTCCAGCGCGTGCCACATGGTGACGATGCGGACGGGAGCATCATCAAGAAACGATCGAATGAGTGTGCCAAAAAGTTCCGGGTCCTGCCGCTTGCCCAATTCCTGAAGATATTTAAGCCGCTCCCAATCGATGCGTACGATTGCCGCATCATCCGCGGCGTTCTTCTCCTGACTCTCCGGCTCCCCACCTGCACCCGTGCGCACCCAGGCGCTCAGCCTGCCGGCGAGTTCTTCAAGCATGACCGGCTTGGTGAGGAAATCATCCATGCCGATCTCCAGGCAATGCTCTTTTTCCCCCTGCAGGGCATTTGCTGTCATGGCAATGATGATCCGGTGCTTCCCACCCCTCTCCGAACGGCGGATCATCCGCGTCGCTTCAAATCCATCAAGGACCGGCATGTGGCAATCCATCAGGATAACATCAAACTCCTGTTCCGCCAGCATCTCCACTGCCTTCTGTCCATCCGGCACTATCTTATATTCGCACTCCAGCTTGCCGAGCATGATGGCGGCGACCAGGCGGTTCGCTTCGTTGTCTTCTGCGACGAGCACGCGCACGCCCCGGAGCGTATGTTCCTCTTCCGGCGCCGGCCGCGTTTCCGCCACTTGCTCGACAACGTCTTCCACGGTCTCGAACGTGGCGGTAAACCAGAACGTACTGCCTTTCCCCACCTCGCTCTCCACGCCGATTGTCCCGTTCATCATCTCCACCAGTTGCTTGGAAATTGCCAGCCCCAGTCCTGTGCCGCCGTATTTTCGCGTGGCGGATCCGTCCACCTGCGAAAACGATTGAAACAGCGCCTTCAACCCGTCTGCGGAAATGCCGATGCCGGTGTCGCTGACATCGCAGCGGAGGGTCACCTGCTGTTCGGTACGCTGCGGGACCGACACGGACACCGTGATGCCTCCGCGCTCGGTAAACTTGATGGCATTCCCCACGAGATTGGTCAGCACCTGGGAGAACCGTATGGCATCCCCGGCGGCCATCGACGGAACCCGGGCATCGCAGTTCACCGCCAGCCGGATACCTTTTTCCTCGGCGCGACCCGTGAACAGATGAACGGCCTGCTCGACGGTCGCACGGATCCCGAACGGCTTACTGTCGAGCGTGAGTTTACCGGCCTCGATCTTGGAGAAGTCGAGAATATCATTGATAACTGTGAGCAGCGCGGTGCTGCTCCCCTGGATGATCTGCATGTATTTCCGCTGGTCGGAATCCAGGCGGGTGTCCCGGAGAATATCCACGAGTCCCATGATGCCGTTCAGCGGCGTGCGGATCTCGTGGCTCATGTTGGCCAGGAACTGCCGTTTGGCGATGTTTGCGACCTGCGCTTGTTCAAGGGCGCTCTGCAATTCACGCGTACGTTCCTTGATGGCATCTTCCAAAGTGCGGTTGTAGTCCATCATTTTCTGGTACAGTGCGGCATTTTCCAGCGCATTGGCACATTGAAAGAGGAGGATCGAGAGAAGATTGAGCGAAACGTCGGCGATGATCTGGTCCTGTCCGGGAAGTACGCCGACGAACATACCGAGAACCCGCGAACGTGTGGCAAGCGCATGGAGCACCAGGTTTGTAGCCGACGTCTTCGCGGGAACGACAAGTGCACGATTCTGGTTGAGCGCCCACGCAAACGTTCCATCCTCAATCTGCAGATCGATTTCGTGCTGGAGCTGCTCCAGACGGTCGGCAGGCGTGCAGTGCGTAATCACCAGTTCGCCGCCCTGATCGGGCTCCGTCATGAAGGCTGTCACCTCGAGCGTCAGCACACGGCACACATTCGATCGCGTGGCCGCCATGATCGCCGAGGCGTCCTGGTCAGGGTTGATGCTCGTCTGGAAATCCCCCAGCGAAGCAACGAAGTCCAGCGCGTCAAGCACCCGCCTGTTCACCCCCTCCAGGTGCCGGACACGCGCTTCCGTATGCCGGAGCTGACGGACAATATCGTTCACGTCGGCCATGTCAGGCATCCGCCATCATTGTTTGCAGGGCATCATGATATTGACGATCCACCTGTTCCTCCACGCTGGCGAGGGCACTCGGATGGAGACCCAATTTCTCCCAGGCGCCGGGATCCAGCGGGGGCACATACATCTCCCCGCTGCTGCCGAGGTTCATGGCGTGAACAATGATATCGGAGAGGTGGACGATCGCTGTTTCCATGGGAAAGCGATTCGCGGAGGCCGGCTCGTGATGGAACATCGCAATCTCTTCCAGGCTCGCCGGCAACTTCCAGATCTGGAGCAGCATGCCACCGACAAGGGCATGGGTAAACCCCAGCGCCTCACGCTCCGCTTCGTAGAGCAACATGGGCCCGTCGTGTGCGCGCTGGAGAATTTCCTGGCTCTTGTCGGCCAGCTTGGTGAACAGCACGAGTCTGCCGATGTCGTGCAGCATCCCCGCAACAAAGAAACGTTCCGGGGTGGTGTCCCGGCGCATTGTGGCAAGGACCCGCGCCGCGAGACCGCAGGCAATGCTGTGCCGCCAGAACGAATCCATGCTCACGACGTGCGACTCGATGCCCTTAAACATCTTCATGACCGACGTGGCCAGGGCGAGGGCGCTCAGCTGCTGGGTACCCACGATTGTCACAGCCTGCGATATCGTCTCGACCCTTGAGGGGAAATTGTAGAACGCACTGTTGACGATGCGCAGCAGGCGCGCCGTCAGGCCGGGATCGTCACGGATGACTTTCGCGATGTCCGACATCGACTTTTTGGGATTGTTGATCGCCTCCTCCAGCCGGAAATGGATGGTGGGAAGGGTCGATACCTCGACGTATCCTTTCAGCAGGTCACGCGGACTGATGTCCATCCTGGGCCTCCGTCATCGTACGTACATAACGTAGAATGGCAAGACGGGCAAGTTCCTTTGTGCCCGCGTGCTCCATATCGGTAAAGTGGAACGCGGCTCGAATCGCCTCCTCGGCTTTCTCGCGCGCCGCCGGATCGATTGCCGCTGCATCCTGCGCGGCGACATCCTCCATCGCCACTCCCTGGATATCTGCCTCGGTAACCCCCCACATTCTAAACACCCGGATATGCTTCTCGGAGATCTCGATCCCCTTGCCGAGCAGGGTCCTGCCGTTCCGGTCCTGCACATCGGCGGCAAGCACCATCCCGGCACGAACATCATTGATGCTGATTTTACCCATAGGTCGTATCCTCGTGTGTCAGAGCTTGCTGCAATCTGGACATAGTGTGTGCTCAAAGGCTGTTTCGGTTTTGTCCCCGACATAGGATTCCAGGGGATGCCAGTGGTTCTGCTCATCCCGGATCTTCTTGCAGTAGGAACAGATCGGCAGCAATCCCTCGAGCTGGTCCACATCATTCTGGAGGCTGACCACGCGCTCTGCCACCCGCAGCCGCGCGTTGAGACCATCCGGATCCAGCGGTTTGGTGACAAAATCATCGGCTCCCGCTTCCATTCCCTGGAGGTACTTCTCCCTGCCGCTCAACGCGGTCAGGAGAATCACATAGGTGTACGCCGTTCGTTCCATTCCCCGGATCCGCCGGCAGAGCTCCAGACCGTCCATCTCCGGCATCATCCAGTCCGTGATCACCATGCACGGATGTTCCTTCTGAAAGAGAGTCCACGCGGTGTTTCCGTCGTCGGCCGTGATCACCTCGTGCCCCATCCGGCGCACCCGTGCGGCAAGAATGTTGCTGGATACTTCGTCGTCTTCCGCAATCAGCACTTTCATCGCGCGCGCTCGCGGGCAGTGCAGTAGTTTGCAATTGCCTCCCGGACGGAGGCAAAGGCGGTCTCAAGGGTATTGACGATTTCCGTCGCCCCGTCGGTGCCCCCCCGTTGTCCCATCTCCTGAAGTTGCTGGGCAATGGATGCCATCCGCGTTGCGCCGATATTCCAGCAGCTCCCTTTCAACGCATGCGCTGTTTGGCCCAGGGACGCTGCATCGCCCGTTTCCGCGGCCACGACCAGCTTGACGAGTCTGGACTCCGTATCCTCTTCGAACCGCCGGAGGATGGACATCACCCATTCCGGGTCTTCTTCGTCACCGAGGTCCGCCAACTCATCCCACCGCGCCCGGTCGATGACCGGTTCCTGCGCGTCCCCGTGCTTTTGCGGCACGGCAATTCGTACTGGACCCTGTTGCATGATCTTGCCTCTCCATTCGTTGAGGATCGCCGCAAGGGCCTTTTGGGTTACAGGCTTGGCCATATAGTCATCCATGCCCGCCGCGAGGCACTTGTCGCGATCCTGTTTGAGCGCATTCGCCGTCATCGCAATGATGACCGTGTGTGTGTCGCTTGCCTCTGTCGCCCGGATCATTTCCGTGGCCATGAAGCCGTCGACCTCGGGCATGTTACAGTCCATGAACACCAGATCGTATGGAACGGCCCGAAGTGCGTCCACAGCTTCCTGACCGTTCGCCACAAGGTCCGCCCGGCAGCCGAGCTTTGTCAGCATGCGGAGCGCGACCTTCTGATTGACGATGTTGTCTTCTGCGACCAGCACCCGCAACGAGCGGGCGGGACCTGCGTCGCCCGACTCCGGGATTTCCTGAACCATCTCCCCTGCGCCGGAATCCTTGGTTCCACCAGCACTCGTAGCGGTCTGTCGTGAGAAACACGCCGTGAACCAGAAGGTGCTGCCGCCGCCCGGGTCGCTCCGGACGTCGATGGTGCCACCCATGAGTTCCACGAGCTGCTTGGAAATCTTAAGCCCGAGCCCTGTTCCTCCATACTTGCGCGTGGTGGATCCGTCCGCCTGAAAGAACGCCTGGAAGAGGTGCGCCCGGGCATCGGCGGGAATTCCGATGCCGGTGTCGGCGACTTCAAACCGGAGTCGAACATCTTCCTCTCGCTCCTCCTGGACCGTGACGTGGACCGACACCTCACCCTTCTCCGTGAATTTGACGGCATTATTCAAAAGGTTCACAAGAATCTGGCGCAGCCGACCGGGATCGCCGTTCAACGCCGCAGGAACTCCCTCGGAGATTGTACATGAGAGTTGCAGTCCCTTCTCACGCGCCCTCGGCGCAAGGAGATCCACCGCCTCTTCGACGGTCATCCGCGGATCGAAGCCGAGACACTCGAGCGACATCTTTCCCGCTTCGATCTTCGAAAAGTCCAGAATGCCGTTAATGATCGAGAGGAGCGCATTGCCGGAGGTCCGGATGGTCTCTGCGAACTCCCGCTGATCATCCGTGAGGGGTGTATCAAGAAGTATGCCCGTCATGCCGATGATCCCGTTCATCGGCGTACGGATTTCATGGCTCATATTCGCGACAAATTCGGATTTGAGTTGCGAGGCCTGCAGGGCTTCCTCTTTTGCCTGGCGCAGTTCGACCGCCTGAATTTCCAGCATACGCGCCTGCTCTTCGGCCTTCGATTTTGCGACGAACAGGTCAGACGCATGACGTGCAAGCTCACCCTCGGCGAGCTTGCGCTCGGTAATGTCGCGGACGATGCTCAAGAGTATTGGCGGTTGTCCCTCGCTTTCGATAAACGCATTCGAAACGGCAAACCAGATCGAGCGGTCATTCCAGAGAACGTTCTCCTTTTCGAAGTACGCCTCGACATCCCGTGCTGCGAAGTGGGCCCGGTAGTTCTGCAACACGTGGTCCCGTTTAGCACTCTGATACAGCACCGCCATGGAATTGCCTTCAAGGTCCTCCCGCGAGAGCCCGACCAGCTCGCAGAATGCTTTGTTCACGATCAGGATACGGCCGTCCGCGTCGGACAGGCGCATCCCGTCACGCGAATTCTCCCAGAGAAGCCGGAACTGGTTTTCGGACTTACGCAGCTGCTCTTCCGCCCGTTTTCGTTCGGTGATATCCCGCGCCACGATCACGACGCCGAGCACCCGGCTCTCGTGCATGAGGATGGAGGTTGTCAGCGACATCCAGAAGGTCCCCCCCTGCCGGGAAGCGCCCATAATATCTCCGCTCCATCCCCCCTTCAACGTCCCGCGCGTGGCACCACGGATCATTTCGGGCGGCATCGACGTCGACAATAGCACAGCGACCTGTTTGCCGATGAGCTCGTCCAGCGTATAGCCGAAACGGTCCGTGACGGCACGGTTGGCATAACTGATCCTGCCGCGCGAGTCGGTGATCAGCACGAATTCACGGATGGATCGCGTGACGTACGCAAGCCGGATCAACTCCTGTTCGATTTTTTTCCGTTCGGTGATATCTTCCTTCACAGCCACGTAGTGTGTAGTAAGCCCTTCGGCATTCCTGATGGGCGATATCGACGCATACTCCCAGTAGATGGCCCCGTCTTTTCTCCGGTTGGAGAACTCTCCGCGCCATTCCTTCCCCTGCAACAGTGTGTCCCACATACCCCGGTATACGTCCGCCGGCGTGTGGCCGGAATTCAGGATCCGCGGGTTACGGCCGATCACCTCTGCAGCGGAATAGCCGCTTGCCTGCTCGAACTTCGGGTTGACGTATTCAATGGTCCCTTCAAGATCCGTGACCATGATGGATGCGGGACTTTGCTCAACCGCGCGCGAGACCGTCCGCAAACGGTTGTTCAGCTCCTGCATCTCTTCTTCAGCTCGTTTCTTATTGATGCTCAGCGCGACCTGGGGGGCGACCGCCTCAAGCAGCTGCATCTCATGATGCGAGAACCGGATTCTCTCGTCGTAGCTTTGCACAACCACGGCACCGAATGATTTCCCTTCGGCGATCAGCGGAACGCCCAGCCAGTCCACCGACGGTGCACCGATCGATTCCACTTCACCACTGGCAACAAGCGCGGCGAAGGCGGCCGGAGTTGCGAGCAGTGATTTCCCGGTGCGCAGCACATAGGCGGTAAGCCCACGCCCCGGCGCCACTGCCGGAGCCTCCTTATCGACCTGATCCACAAAGTAGGGGAAATGGAGACGATCCTGTGTTTCATCGTAGAGTGCGATGTAGAAATTTTCCGCTGGCATGAGTTCCGCAATGATACCGTGAACAGCGTGGAACAGGTCTTCAAGGCTGCGCGATTCCTGCGTGATAGCTGCGATCCGGTTCACCGTCGACTGGATGCGGCTGGCATGCTTGTGCTCGGTAATGTCGAGCGCCAACTCAAAACGCACATCTCGCCCGTCAGACCATTTGATGATCTTGTCTGTCACGAGATAGTCGCGATTCAGGCGGGGGTTATGGAATTCCCAGCGATAGGGCTGGCCGTGCAGATCGGTTATCAGGTGGTTGGTGCAGAATCGACAGGGTGTGTCAAACCCGTGCAGGGCATGGTAACACTTCTTGCCAATCAGCGGCCCCCCAAGTGTCTTCTGCAGATGCGCGTTGGCGTACAGCAGCTCGTAGGATGTCGGATCGCTCACATAGATGGCCTCGGTAATGCTGTCAAACACCGAAAGCACCTGGTCACGCTCACTCAGATCGCGGAATGCATAGACAACACCCACTTCGCTGCCATAGGCATCACGGATGGGCGTCGCAATCCTCTGCATGTGGGTCCGCATACCTGTCCGCCCGACAACCACGACCGGAGCATCGGCAGCGTCAGCGGCCGATCGCGCTCCGTCGTTCTCCAACACACACACTTCCTCAATCGCCCGCCCCACCGCCTCTTCCGAAGTCCAACCCGTCACGCGTTCCGCAACCGGATTGAAAAGATGGATCCGTCCCTCGGTGTCCGTCGTGACAACGGCGTCGTCAATCGATCGAAGAGTCGTGGAAAGCCAGTGCTGATTCTCTCGAAGCTGCTTGTCCGTTGCGCTCTTGTAGAGCGCCATTTCGATCGTCTTCAGGAGCTCACGTTCGTCGAAAGGCTTGAGGACATACCCGAATGGATCCGTGATTTTCGCACGTTGAAGCGTTGCCTCGTCGGAGTTGGCCGTGAGATAGACTACCGTGATCTCACTCTGCCGTCGAATCTCTTCTGCGGCTGCAACCCCATCCATCCCTCCCCGCAGCGTGATATCCATGAGCACCAGGTCCGGGCGTGTGGCAACCGCACAGGCCACAGCCTCGGCACCCGATGAGAGGACGTCGAGGACCTGATACCCTATTCTCTCCAGATGCCCTTGGAGATCAGTAGCGATAATCCCCTCATCCTCAACAATCAGGATCCTTGCTTTCGGCATTGTGTCCGCGTCACGTTTTTTTGTAGTCTGGCTCCGGAACAGAGCATGCATACCTCTCCCGGCATGCAACCTCTTCTCTAACGCCATGCCAAGGAATTGGACCCGGCGCATCTGAGCAAAAGGCCTCAAATACCCTCAAATTATCGAGTCTGGGGGGAGTCGGTGAACAGATGGGCGGGTTTCCAAAAAGGAAGCGTGAGATTGGTGGCTAATCATAGCCACTTGGCCAGAATCGGCAGGTGAAATCTGTGCGGCAGAGGGATTCCGGTTAAGAAATCAGGCTTCTTCCGTCAGGAGATGACGTTTTGAACCACGGAAAGTCGCCGTTTCTTCATCGCGGTCATCGTCAAGCGAAAAATACCTGCAGTCCGTGAAATGCGCAGGTCCTACTTCATTCCAGATGTGCCGGCATTCCGGGCATCGCTCACGTTCTCCCGCAAACGGCTGCATCAATTCAAGTCGCCGGATCATATGTGCCTCCGTCTTCACAAAGAGTCTGGAGCTTTTCATCCAGAGTGTCCATGTCGTATGGTTTATGCAGTACCGCCTCAATCGACGCCGCCTTGGCCTCGTCAAACACTGACGGCGGGAGGTATCCTGACATCAGGACGAGGCGGGGATGGTTGATGTTCCTCGCGCGGATCGTCCGTGCCAGTTCGACACCATTCATTCCCGGGAGGAAATAATCTATAAGGACCAGATCCACCTTGGGCCATTCGGCGTTTGCCAGTGCCTCTTCAGCAGTGGCAACCACTCTTGTGCGAAATCCCCTGGACACGAGATAGGTCGCCAGTGCACGCCGGAACAGCTGGTCATCTTCGACAATCAGAATCATCCGATCCCCTTCTGCCCTTTTCAGCGGTTTCATCCCCAGCGAATCTCCCCTGCATCGCTCCAGTACATTCCAAAACTCATGCCAGCCGGGGATCAGCTTCAAAAAGCGTGGATCGTGGGGAAATTCGCCACAAATGGAGAGGGACGGCAGTCACGCCGCCGTGTGGCAATGCTGAATATCAGCCACCTGAAGGAAGAGTCGGCGGCTGGTCGAGAACATCTCTCACCAGTTGCAGAAACTGATCCGGGTTGAAGGGCTTCTGAATGGCATGGAGGTGCTCTTCATCCAGCAACGCCGAAATCACCGCATCGGGCATGTAGCCCGTACAGAAAAACGCTTTGACGCGCGGATTGATCTTCTTGAGTTCAACGAATGTCTGCCCGCCGTCCATGCCGGGCATCACAAGGTCAAGGATGACAAGTTTGACGATCTCCGGTTGGCTTCGGTAAATCTCTATCGCCTCCGGGCCGTTGCTGGCGATCAGCACTTTGTACCCGTGTTCCTCCAGGAGTTCGCGGCCGAGTTCCTGCATGGAGTCTTCGTCGTCAACCACGAGAATTGTCTCTTGTCTGCCTCTGGCCGGCGCGGACTGGATTTCCGCAGCCGGGACGGGGGCCGCGGCCGTGACGGCAGGGAAATACACATGAAATGTCGTGCCTTCTCCCTCTTCGCTGTCGACGAGAATCGTTCCGTGATGATTCCGCACGATATTGTAGACCACCGCCAGCCCCAGCCCGGTTCCGCGTCCCCGCTCTTTTGTCGTGAAGAACGGGTCAAAGATCTTCTCGCGTATTGCCCCGGGGATGCCCATGCCGTCATCGCTGACACGCAGTTCCACGAACCGTTCCGTTTGCATCGCCAGCATCTGGGCACTGACCCCTTCTCCAGCGTGACCGTTGAACGCGCCGATTGTCACGGTTCCCGGGGAGTCGCTTCCGCGGGCGAGCACGGCATCGCGTGCGTTGACACAGAGATTCATCAACACCTGGTACAGTTCGCCATGATCCCCTAGAATGGCGCTGAGCTCGGCATCAACGTGGCGGTTGACGGCAACCGACGCGGGGAATGTTTCCATGCACACCGAACACACTTCATCCACAACCTGTGCAACGTCGACTGTCGTGCTTTCACGCTTCGCCTTGCGCGCGAACGAGAGCAGCTGCGCAGACAATTCAGCGCCCCGGGTGGCGGATTTCTCTATGGTGTGACTGTATTTCAGCACTTTCTCGGGATCGCTTGCGTGCTTCTTGATCTGCATGACGAACCCGATGACGTTGTTCAGGATGTTGTTAAAATCGTGCGCAATGCCGCTTGCGAGCGTGCCGATGCTTTCCATCTTGTGCGCCTGGCGGAGCTGTTCTTCGAGCCGCTTTCGCTCGGTCACATCGTACATGTATCCCTTATACTCGATCAGCTGGTCGTTGGCATCGAAAACTCCGATGGCATTTTCGACGCAATGAATCAGCTGGCCGTCGGGACGCACCAGATCCTTTTCGTGTTCCACAATGCGCCGCCGCACGTGCAGCAGGTTGAGGAATGCATCGCGGAGGTGTTCACTGGGATAGAGCGAGTGCAGATTGCAGGTGAGTGCGGTGGCCACATCCGGAAATCCGAGGATCCGCGCAAACGCCGGATTACAGTCCCGCAGCGTGCCGTCCGCGCGGACAATGTAATCTCCGGTCAGATCCTCCTCAAAGAACTGGCGGTAACGCTCCTCGCTCTTGCGCAGTGCTTCCTCCGCCTCCAGCCGTTCGGTGATGTCGCGCAGGATGATGGTGTAGAGGCGCTCTCCCTGGGATTCCACCTGGGAGATGGAGGCTTCGATCGGAAATTCTTTGCCGCCATGCCGCACACCCATCACAATGCCCGGACTCCCCATCCGTCGCTTCATTGCACCCGATTGGCCGAACTCATCGATGTGCTCCTTGTGTGACCGCCGGAAGCGCGAGGGGATGAATTCTTCCACATGCCTCCCCAGCGCCTCGTGGCTCGACCAGCCGAAGACCTGTTCCGCCGCCGCATTGAAGAGGATGATGCGCTGATTGCTGTCGATGGTGATAATGGCGTCCATGGCCGATGCCACGATCCCTGTGACGCGGGCCTCGCTCACCCGCAGCGCCTCCTCCGCGTGCCGTTGATCCGTGACATCCCTGAACACCACGACCATGCCGGTGATGACCCCCCGGTCGTCTTTAATGGGGGCTGCGCTTTCTTCAATGGGGATACGCTTCCCCGATTTGCTGACCAGGACGGTGGCGGGAGGCCCCGCACCGACGTCGTCAAACGCAGTATTGAACACCTCGGCCAGCTGATGCTGCAGCGCTTCTGCGCTGCGCCATTCTGTAATCTGCTCCGCCACCGGATTGACAAACGTGATGTTCCCCGAGGTGTCCGCCGCGATAATCCCATCTCCGATGCTGCGGAGGGTCGTGGCGAGCCACCGTTCGCTCTCACGGAGCCGTGCTTCCATCCGGTGTTTGTAGAGCGCCATCTCAATGGTGATACAGAGCTCCCGTTCTTCGAACGGCTTGAGAATGTAGCCGAAGGCATCCGTTACTTTCGCCCGCTGAAGCGTATGCTCGTCCGCATACGCCGTGAGATAGACCACGGGAATCGCATAGAGATCACGAATCTGATCCGCCGCCGTGATGCCGTCAACGTCCCCGCGCAGCATGATGTCCATCAGCACCAGGTCAGGATGTGTCTGACCGGCCTGCTCAATGGCTTCTGTTGCCGTCGATGCAATCCCGGCGACCACATAGCCCCGCTTGTGAAGCCGCGACGCGATGTCACGGGCGACAATGTGTTCATCTTCGACAACAAGTATAGATGTCTGACTCATCCCTGTGCACTCCCTTTGGCTTCACCGTGCCCGCGCAGGACCCGTTTCACTCCGGGCGGGGGGAATTCTTCATGATGGGGCTCCGCGTTCATGGTCTCCGGAGATACAAACAGCTGATGGAGGCCGCACCGCCATGCCCGTGGAGCACAAATCCTGACACCGTAGCATCAAAGAACCCGCCGCCGGCATACCGTACTTCGAGAGGGCGTGGAGCAAGCGTGCCGGTACTCGCCAGCTGGGCGAGGATTTCAGGGACGTTCATTCCCGGTGTACAAAGCTGTTGCAGGTTCATGCCGCACACGCGATCGGCGGGCTGCCCGAGAAGAATCTCCAGAGCCGGCGTGAGGGCCAGCACGACGCCTTCGGGAGACGCCAGGAACCACGACCCGTGCAGCGGGAACGGCGCCGCGCTTTCAACACTCTGCTCCGCCGTGCCGGCTGCATCCACCGGAGCATCCCCGGTGGTTGTCGGCCGGCTTTCAAGAACACACTGGGTCATCTCGAACATCCCCCGCTGATCCACGGCGATGCTTCCCTTAAACGTCGCTGTCATCACCGTCCCGTCGCGCGTGACACAGTCCAGCGCGATGCTCTCAGTCACCGGGCTGTTGCGAAACCGGGTGGTCAGCGCGATGAACTGCTCGGTACACCCGGGCGCCAGGAACTCCCCGAACCAGTGCCCGTGCACTTCCTCCTGCGTGTACCCGAACAACGCCTGCCACGCATTGTTGACCCGCAACAGATGACCGTCGGCATCCAGCGACTGGAAGGCGACCGGCGCATGATCATACAGCAGCCGGAAGCGCTCCTCGCTGTTGCGGATCCTTTTCTCGGACTGGTGCTTGTACAGAGCCATTTCAATCGTGGTGTACAGTCCCCGCTCGTCAAACGGTTTCAGAATATAGCCGAACGGTTCCGTGACTTTTGCCCGCGACAACGTCGCATCGTCCGACGATGCCGTGAGATAGACGACGGGAATATCGAACCTGCGCCTGATGATCTCGGCGGCCTGAATGCCGTCCATGTCTCCCGGCAGGAGAATGTCCATCAGGATCAGATCCGGACGCGTCTCCTCGCATTGTTGTACCGCTCCGCGTCCGGTCGTCGCCCGCGCACCGACCGTGTATCCGAGCGATGTCAACCAGTGCGTCAGGTCTTCTGCAACAATCAATTCGTCTTCCACCACCATGACATTGCGCTTGCGCATTCGTGTACTCACTTTCGAAATATCAGAACGAATTCGACCCCTTCCGCGCGTCGGGGCATTGTCAGCTGTCCCTGCACCTGATCCGCCAGCATGCGGACAAGGGTGAGGCCCAGACTGTCGGCCTTTTGCACTTCGACATCCTGGGGGAGGCCTACGCCGTTATCCCGTACCACCAGGCGGATCCGGCCCGGGGCAATCGATTGCAGTTCCACGTCGATCTTCCCTTTTCGCCCGCCGGGGAATGCATACTTCAGCGCATTCGTCACCAGTTCATTGATGATGATGCCGCAGGGGATTGCGCGGTCGACGCCCAAGGACACGGCATCGACGTTGATTGCCATTTGCACGCTCTCCTGGGCGATGCCATACGACCGGAACAACTGTGCAACGAGCACGCGCAGATAGTCGCCGAAGTCAATCTCGGCAAGGTTGTGCGACTGGTAGAGTTTTTCGTGGACGAGGGCCATGGACTTGACGCGGCTCTGGCTCTCGCGCATGATCCGGAGCATGCCCTCGTCGGTCAGATATTCGGCCTGGAGGCTCAACAAACTGGAAATGACCTGGAGGTTGTTCTTTACCCGGTGATGGATTTCCTTCAGGAGCACTTCTTTCTCCCGGAGCGACGCACGGAGGCTCTCTTCCGTCCGTTTCCGTTCGGTGATATCGCGCGCGACGCCCACCAGCGCGACCGGTTCGCCCTCATCGTTGTGCACTACGGACGTCCAGAGTTCGACCGGGAACTCACTCCCGTCGGCTCTGCGGTTGAGAACTTCGCCGTTCCATTCCCCCCGCATCGTGGCCGTGCGGATTTCTTCATCCAGTGCGGCCAGCGTGCCGGGGGCCCGCACCAGGTTGACATTCCGGCCGATCAGTTCATCTTCCGAAAAGCCATAGGTCCTGACAAACGCATCATTCACGAAGAGAATCCGGTTGTTGACATCGGTGATGGAAATAGCATCGCGTGTGCTGGTGAGTGTGTGCGCCAGGAGGCGCAGCCGCCGATCGGCTTCCCGTGGCTCAGTGACGTCTCTGATCGTTCCCCATGTACGGATGAGCAGCCCCTGTTCGACGGTCCCGACAAAGTTGTATTGGAGGTGGCGCGTTTCACCGTGCGCGTCACGGCGCAACACTTCCAGGTCGCTCACACTGTATCCGGAAGCCACGAATTGCGTCACAATGTCCTGCACTTGCGGTGGCTCCAGCCGAAGGGCATCCGTCAGGCGTGTGTTGACGAGTTCTGCGGCACTCGCAAGTCCGTAGAAACGTGCAAGTGTGTTGTTGCATTCGGCGAGATACGTTTGCGTGAGTATCAAACGCACCTGTTCATCCTGAGGCGCGGTGACGGGTATGGGAACGTCGGTCTCAAACCGGCAGATGCCTTCGGAGCTGTTCTCGATGAATGCGCGGTACCGTTCTTCGCTCCGGCGGAGGTGTTCTTCGCTGCGGCAGAGGGCCTCATACGTCGTTGACCCTCCGGATGCCCGGTCGGGTGCCATCAGAACACCGCACCCTCCGCCGACCGGAAATACCGTGCAGTCGAGGAGCAGTGATCGGCCGGGCCAGGAAATACCGGTCAGCGGCCGGGGCTTGCCGGTGGAGCGCACAGCGGTGAGAGCAGCTTCGAGGTCGGCCAGGCGGACGAAGGACGAAAGCGGTTCTCCGACAACCTGGGTTTCCCTGCGGCCGGTGAACCGCGCCACGGCCGGATTCCAGTGCACGATCCGCCCGGTCTCGTCGACTGCGAAATACATGTCCGGTGTATGTTCTGCCAGACCGCGGATGGACTGTGTGGCGATGCGGGCGCGACGGGTCGCAACATCACGCCCGGTCACGTCAATCACGGTGCAGACAAATCCCGAGAACCGCCTGCCGGTGTTCCACACGCGTGACCGCACGTCGCACGCGCGCATGGCATTCCCGCGCGTGCGGAAGCGGCATGTCAGGTGAAACGGCTGGCGTGCCGCGGCGGCCGCGGCCACCGTCTCGCTGACCATCCGGCGATCCTGCATATGGACGCGTCGGAGCCATCCCGTTCCGCTCACGTCCGCCGCATGCGCGCCGAGAAACTCGAGGAATGGCGTGTTGGCTTTCGACAGCCGTCCGGCCCGGTCCAATACCAGCACCGGCACCGGAATCGCTCCCGCGATTCCGGTGAATGCGGACCCGGCGGAGGCTTTGGTGCGACGCACAGGGGTGCCCGGCTGTTTTTCCGCCGCGCGGTGCTTCATCACACGCTCGTGCGATAGGTGCGCTGTTCCGGTCGAATCCCGAGTTGTTCCATACGATATCGCAGCTTCGAGCGGGTCAAACCCAGTACCTTGGCCGCCTGCACCTGATTCCCTCCCACGATATCGAGAGTCTTGAGAATAAGGTCTTTCATCACTTCACTCATCTTGATGCCATGAGGGGGAAGATCCAGCACAAATGTTTTGCTGCCGGAAGCCACTGTGGGTGAGTTCCCTGCCGCGCGGAGGAATGCGAAATGTTCGGCGGTCAACACGGGCACATTATTGAGGAGCACAACGCGTTCCATGGCATTCCGGAGTTCGCGTACATTGCCTTTCCACATCAGATTCCCCAGATACTGCAGGGCCTCGGCACTGACCTGCGGGACCGGCCGGTTGAAGCGGCGACAGAACTCCGCAAGAAAAGCCGTGGACAGCTCACTGATATCTTCCCTCCTGTTGCGCAACGGCGGGATGCGGACGGAGGCGACATTCAGTCTGTAGAAGAGGTCTTCGCGGAAGCGTCCTTCTTCCACTTCGCGGCTGAGTTCCTTGTTTGACGCGGCAATGACGCGGACGTCGACACTGATCTCCTTGGTGCCTCCGAGGCGGTAGAACCGTTTCTCCTCCAGAACACGCAGCAGTTTTACCTGCATGTCCAGGGAGAGTTCACGGATTTCATCGAGAAGGATGGTTCCGCCGTCTGCGAGCTCGAACTTCCCCTGCTTCATCTTTTCGGTGGCGCCGGTGAAAGCTCCCTTCTCGTAGCCAAAGAACTCGCTTTCCGCCAGTTCCTTCGGGATCGCCCCGCAATTCAGCGTCACAAACGGCTTATCCCGGCGCGAGCTCTTCTGATGGATAAACCTGGCCATCAACTCTTTTCCCGTGCCGCTTTCGCCCTCGAGAAGCACCGTCGTGTTCTCCCCCATCGCGAGCTTCTCCGCCGTCTCCAACGCCCGGCGAAGCGCGGGACTCTTCCCGATGATCCCTGACCGCGAGCGCTCCTCCTCCAGCTCTTCCTGCAGGAGTTTGACCTGGTTCTGCAAGCGCGCATGATCCAGATTCTTTTCGATGAGGACGCCGAGGTGGCTCAGATCAAACGGCTTCACCACGAAATCCGCCGCCCCTTCCTTCATGGCCCGCACAGCCAGGGAGACATCCGAGTGTGCCGTCATGATGATCACGGGGGAATCCCATCCATCGGCGCGCATCTTGTTCAACAATTGAATGCCGTTGACGTCCCCCATGTAGATGTCCAGCAGCACGAGGTCGGGTTTTTGCTCCTCGAGATGTTGGAAGAACTCCTCCCCGCGGCTGCACAGAGCCACCGCATAGCCGAGCTCGCTCAAAATCTTCTTGAGGGTGTTGCCCAGAATGGTCTCGTCATCGGCCACGAGTATCCGTGCTTTGGACATGGTGCAACCTCACGTTAGCTGTGGATAGGAAACAGTATTTTCACAAGCGTACCACCCTCTGCGGGCGTATCAAAACGGATCTCTCCCTGGTGCTTCTCCATAATCTGCCGCGAAATGCTGAGACCGAGCCCCGTCCCGCCTTTCTTGGTCGTATAGAACTGTTCGAAGAGATGCTTCCGTTGCTCGGCGGATATCCCCCTGCCGTAATCGCGGACCTTCACAACGATCGCTTCGGTGTCCAGACCGTCAGCGGACACCCACGGCTCAATACCCGTGGACACATGCACATGCCCCCCTTCCATTGACGCATCAATGGCATTCTGAAGGACGTTGAGCATCACTTGCTGTATCTGTTTTGCGTCGACGCGGACCGGTGGAAGATCCGGGATCAGCGCGGTGTCAAATTGGATGTCCTTCTGTTGCACCGAGAGTTTCACGAACCCGAGCACCTGGCGGACAAGTTCGTTGATCTGTTCCTGATGCAGCACGGGAGGTGTGAAGCGCGCGAGGTTGAGCGTGTTTTCGATGACCGTCTCAATCCGCTTGGTCCCTTCGAGCGCATCCTCCAGCGGTTCGCGCAATTCGGGATAGCGATCGGCCTTTGTAATAAGATACTGGAGATTGAGGGCGATGGCGGAGAGCGGATTGCGAATCTCGTGTGCGATTCCCGCCGCGAGCCTCCCCATCAGGGTCATCTTTTCGGCCTGCATCAGCTGCTGGCGCATTTGCCGCTGCTCGGTGATGTCCCGTATGTAGACGAGAATGCGCGTGTCCTGTGTCCGCGTGAGAGGACCGAAGCCGACATCCACTTGCAGGGATTCGCCATCCTTGCGCAACAGACTCATCTCACCCGAGGTGAAGCGGGCTGCATCCTGCAAGGATGATGTGAAATCCGTGCCGGTGAACGGCAATCTGGGCATCCTCAGGATCTCGTCCCGGCTGTATCCCAGAAGATCCACTCCCGCCTGGTTCACCTCGAGGATATTCTCCGTGGAACGGTCCAGCACAAAAATCGCGACGCTGGCGTGATCGAACAGTGAGCGATACCGTTCCTCTGAAGCCTGCACTTCACGATTCTTCCGGACCAGCGTCTCCGCGTAGATCTCAAGCTCGGCCATCTTCTCTTCCAGCTTCTTGATCACGATGGCACGGTGCTTTTCGAGAAACTCCTGATCATCCAGCTGATCCTGGTTCGAGGACTGCTCTTCCACTGTGCGGCCGTAGCATTGCCGGGCAAGCTCATTGATCGCCTGGACAAGAGCCCCGAGCCCGGCATGTTTGACGACGTACCGGTCCACCCCGATACTCCTGGCAAACTCCTCATCGGCCGCATCGACGTAGTTGCCCGTGTAGATGATGAAGGGGACCTTTGCGTATGCTGGAATCGCCCGCACTTCCTTGCACAGCTGGAACCCGTCCATCTTGGGCATCATGGCATCTGCAACAATCATATGCACAGACTCATTCTTCACCACGGAGAGCGCCTCAACGCCGTTCCTCGCCAGAAAGGCAATGTAGCCGTTCTCTGCCAGGACGTCTTCCATCAAATCGAGATTCTCCTGCACATCGTCGACCAGCAGTATCTTCAGAGCAGGACTGCCACCAGTGACTGGTTCTTGACCATCAGACATGGTTGTCATGACGCTCCACGTTGACTGGAATAAGGTTGTGCAGTTGAAAAGGACGTCACCAAGGTAATAATATTAGCCAAGTGGTTGCAATACGCCGCACAGCGTATTTCTTTGGTCACGAAATACGTAGGAGGCATCAAAAATAGGCTAAATCTGTACAAATGGAGGAAACAAGGGGTGGGAACTAGCGGGGCAGGATGACGATCCCGTTCTTGATGGCGTATGTTGCCAGGCCGGCGCTGTCGTGAATGTCAAGCTTCTTCATGATATTGTTGCAGTGGGTGTCAACCGTCCGCACACTGATGTGAAGAATGTTGCCGATCTGTTGATGTGTTTTCCCTTCCGCGACGAGTTGGAGGATCTCCCGTTCACGCGAGGTAAGCGGGCTTTCCACGGCGCCGGCTCCATCCGGATGTTCTTCAGGCGCATCAGATGCCTTGAGATATGATTCAAGAAGGACCTGCGACACCGACGGGCTGAAGAATGCATGTCCGTTGTGCACAGAACGGATCGCGGTAAAAAGATCCTCGGCGGAGCTGTTCTTGAGCATGTATCCGTTTGCGCCGGTCCGGATGGTCTGCATGATGAACTCTTCATTGTCATGCGCTGAGAGCACCAGAACTTTCACGTGCGGCGCGCTTTTCTTGATCTTCCGTGTCGCCTCCAGCCCGTTCAGCAGGGGCATACTGATGTCCATCAGCACGACGTCCGGATCGAGTTCCAGGGCGCGTTCCACCGCCGCCATGCCGTCAGCCGCCTCACCCACAACCGAGATCCCATCTGCCAGCGACAGAATGGAGACCAGGCCACGCCGCACAAGTGTGTGGTCGTCTGCGACGAGCACAGTGATGGGTTGCTGGGTCATAGGTCAGTTGCCGGATAGAGCCACGGCAATGTACAGCATTGGGCGAAGAGTGTCAACCGCGCAGAGTGGCTTGCAGTGGCTGGCAGTGGCTTGCAGGAACGCTAGGGTGCCTTCTTCAAGTCTTTGAGAATTGCATCTACAACTTTTTCTGTAACGTCACGCTCAAGGTAAAACCCGTCGTGGATCTTTTCACGGATTATTTCAAAACGCCGGGTCTGCTCTGCATCGTAGAGGGCGCGCGCTTCAGGGGAAACTTCAACGCTGTCCTTCTTTTCTTTCCCGTCGCCTTCATGTTCTTTTCCCTTCACCGTGTCCGTTGTGTCGGACCGGGTTCCTTTGACCGGATCCACCTGACCGGCCTGGCCGGGAATTTCCTGGATGCCCATAGTCGTTATCCTCCACTGCGCGTTCGCGCATGTGCCATTGCTCGTGCTTCGTAGTTTATGAGTTTGCGGGTTTCTTTCAGCGCCTCGTAGTACCTGTTGTCGTAAATGGCTTCACTGATTTGCTGAAACATCCCGGTCGTGCTGGGTGCCGCGTTCAGAATCTCCCGCGTCAGGGCCCAGTACACTTTCTGGTACCTCGGGAGGTTCTGGCCATCAATATACATCAACTGGATGACAAAGTATACGCGCTTGCATGGCGTGTCAGCCTGCGCTTCGCTCAGAATCTCCCTCTCACGCAGAAGCGGCACTTTGCTCTCCACCATCAACACAACAGTCCTGCCGGTGGCATTGCGCATCACCGCGCCGCCGGCGATAACCCGTTCATTGGCTTTCAGAGATAGCTTCAGGGCCATGTCTATCCCGGAAGTTGATCAAGCTGAACCGTGCTCCCACCGGTGATGCCCGTCGGCTGCACGGCAAGGTCCTGCCGGATCTGTCTGAACGCCGCTTCGGCATTGCGTTCATCCATAGACAGGAGTTCCTTGATTTCCTTAAGGGCTGCGGCGTCCGCCGCTTGCGTGTCCGGCGCAAGACTGAGACGGTCGATCATGACGCGGAGTCCGGCAAAACTCCTCAACCATTCCACCCGTTCTTCACTGCCTGGAGTATATGGCGGGTAGTCCTTGACGATCACCCCCAGCTTCTGCTTCAATGCTGCGAGTGACAAGCCGGCCGTGTCTATGGGCTGATCCATCCTCCTGATGCTCGCCGCAACATCACATGCACGGTCCCCCAGTGCGGACAGTCTATTGAATTCCACCATGCCCCTGGTGACGCCTGGCCGGCCGGTCGCATCGGTGTTCCGGCTGTCAGCGCTTGCTCCGGCCGTCGAGCGGGAGGTGGGCCTGTCAAGACGTCCCCGGGATCGTTCCGGGCTTTCCGGCCCTTGCTCGAACCCTATCCGTTGTATTGACATCTGTCACCTCAATTCCACGGGGGAGAGAAGGAGCTCATTCTCTCCCTGATCAGGACTGTGAAGTATGGCCCTGCTCAAAAGAGCTTGAGGACCGACTGTGCACTCTCGGCCGACAGGCTCAAGGCGGTTGTCCCGAGGGACTGGCGTGTCTGCAGCATCAGCATGTTCGCGCCTTCCTCGTTCATGTCAGCGTCCGTCAGGGCGCCGGCACCGGCCTGCAACGTGGCAATCATCTGATCGGCCCAGTCCGCCCGTGCCTGGACAATGGCCAGACTCGAGGACAGCGACGAAGACCGCACCCGCAGGGTGTCTCCCGCTGCCGACAACTGGGTCAACGATGTGTTGATCGCCGCCATACCATCCGTCGGATCGGCCCAGCTCGTCACACCACCGGCCACACCCACCAGTCCGATGTTCAAACCGGCTGCAGTCGCGGCAAATCCCTGAATGTCCAATGAGCTGCTGCCATCCTCATTGAATTGCACCGTCAGAGTACCTCCCGCAAGCAGGTTGGTCCCCCGGTATCCGGTGTCATTGGACAGCTGGTCGACCTGGTCCAGAATTGCGTTGTACTGCGTCACATACAGCGCACGCTGCGTGAGGTCTCCCGTCGCCAGAGCCGCCTGGGCAATTCCCTTTGCCGTTTCGATCAGTGTCGTGATCGTCTGGATGCCGTCATTTGCCGCTTTTACGGTCTGAATGGCTTCGCTCATGTTGTCTTTGCGGGCCGTCAGATCGTCTGCCCGGCTGGTGTGGCTCCAGGCCGCAAAATAGTTCACCGCATTGTCCAGCGGGCTGTTCACCTTCTTGCCCGTCGACAAACGCTCCTGCGTCCGGCTCAGCAACTCCGCCGTGTTCTTCAGGCTCAGCAAATTCGCCCGCATCGCAGACGTCAACGTGATGTCTTGTGCCATGCTATTCCCCTTTCTGGGAACATGTGTCTGTACAGTGAGTCCCTTCTGGGACGCTCTCATGTACTATTATCGGCCTGGCGGGAAAGAACTTTAGCCGGGAGGAATAAAAATGTTGCCATCCTTTAAAGCGTGGTAGGACAATCAGTTATGGGCCATCAGGGAAAGCGCTTAGTACTTGGGTGGCCGTTCGGGGATGCCGGCCCATACATCCTCTACCAGGGCATCGATGACCTGTTCCAGAATCTCCGGCTGCACATAATATCCAAGCCGGACCCGCCGGCAGATCATGTCACAACGGCGGAACTGTCCTTCGTGGGCTGCCGGCACGGCGGGGCCGGCCCCTGGGTACACCGGTTGCGTGGACTGCAGAACTTCTTGAATGCCCATCTCCCCGCTCCCGTCATTCACCTGACTTCGCCGACCCCTTCAGCCCGGCAGCCACGTTGGTGTTGATATTAATCAGAATGTCGAGCTTCGCCGGGGTGGGATAGGCCAGGGTATCAAAAATCCTCCGGTCGATGAATGCGCTCAGCCGGAGGATGTTTTCACGAATCTGCCGGGGCAGTGGATTTTTTTCGTCAAGCAATGCGACCTGAAAGAATGTCCAGAGGCGCTGGTTGTACCGCAGCGCCCTGTCCAGCGCTACATCACGATCGGGCGCCGACCATTGCGATTGCACGTGTTTCATCATTGCCGCGGCCTTCATCAGCACGGCGGCTTCCGCTTCCCGATCGCCGAGCACAGAGACCTGTGCGCGACTATAGACTTCCGTTTGGCTTTGATACATGACCTCATTCCCCGATTCTCGTACGACCGGACAATCGACTCCTGCGGAGAACGTAAGGGGAAGGAAGCTCTCTTCCCCTCACCATTGATTTCTCAGCTAGAAGAGGCGGAGGACCGACTGTGCATTCTGCGCCGACAGGCTCAAGGCGGTTGTCCCGAGGGACTGGCGTGTCTGCAGCATCAGCATGTTCGCGCCTTCCTCGTTCATGTCAGCGTCCGTCAGGGCGCCGGCACCGGCCTGCAACGTGGCAATCATCTGATCGGCCCAGTCCGCCCGTGCCTGGACAATGGCCAGACTCGAGGACAGCGACGAAGACCGCACCCGCAGGGTGTCTCCCGCTGCCGACAACTGGGTCAACGATGTGTTGATCGCCGCCATACCATCCGTCGGATCGGCCCAGCTCGTCACACCACCGGCCACACCCACCAGTCCGATGTTCAAACCGGCTGCAGTCGCGGCAAATCCCTGAATGTCCAATGAGCTGCTGCCATCCTCATTGAATTGCACCGTCAGAGTACCTCCCGCAAGCAGGTTGGTCCCCCGGTATCCGGTGTCATTGGACAGCTGGTCGACCTGGTCCAGAATTGCGTTGTACTGCGTCACATACAGCGCACGCTGCGTGAGGTCTCCCGTCGCCAGAGCCGCCTGGGCAATTCCCTTTGCCGTTTCGATCAGTGTCGTGATCGTCTGGATGCCGTCATTTGCCGCTTTTACGGTCTGAATGGCTTCGCTCATGTTGTCTTTGCGGGCCGTCAGATCGTCTGCCCGGCTGGTGTGGCTCCAGGCCGCAAAATAGTTCACCGCATTGTCCAGCGGGCTGTTCACCTTCTTGCCCGTCGACAAACGCTCCTGCGTCCGGCTCAGCAACTCCGCCGTGTTCTTCAGGCTCAGCAAATTCGCCCGCATCGCAGACGTCAACGTGATGTCTCGTACCATACTGGTTCCCTTTCTCGCAAAGAAAATGTCTTCGCCTTCTGAGAATATTATCGGCAGAAACCGGAAGTACTTTAGCGTGAAAAGGAGGTGAGCAGTGAGAAGGATATGGGCGCTACGAAGAGTGGACGCTGCAGGGATCGAACCTGCGACCTTCGCCTTGTAAGGGCGACGCTCTGGACCAGCTGAGCTAAGCGTCCGAGATGGTCCTGCTACACGTACAATGCACTGCTGAAAGAACGGCGAAGATTTCGTGTGATCTCGTTCTCTTCACCGAGGACTTTGAAGATTGCGATGCACGCCCGGCGGGCCCCGTCGTCATCGAAGTACCGATCCTGACGAATCACCTCTATGAAACGCCGGAGAGATGTCTCATAATCTCCCCTGCCAAGTGCATGCAGGGCCTCCAGGTAGACAGCCTTCACCGGTTGATCGGGAAGCTGTTCCGGATGCTCGAGTTTTTTTGTCAGGCCGGCGAACGTCCGGATGGCATCGGCCATCGGAAAATGCTGGGAGTCTTCTTCGATGCCCTCGACAAGTTCCAGCGCCCGGTCTGGGGCGCTTTCGAGATATGACCCGGCGAGAAGCACCCGCGCATGTTGGTTCTCTGGATCCTGTTGCAGAACGTTCCCGAGGATGTTCTGTGCTTCAGGGACACTGCCCCCCTTCAGGAGCAGGTCCGCCTGTCCGATGTCCTTCCTATGCGGGTCGGGGAGTGCCCGTCCAAGCCATTGCAGCACAGCCGCTTCCGGCATGGCACCCTTGAATTCGTTGACCACCTTCCCGTCAACGAAGAGCTTGACGCTGGGAATGCTCCGGATGCCGTACTGTGTTGCGACATCCTGGTGTTTGTCGGTGTCCACCTTGGCCAGTATCCACCGCCCACCGGAATTCAGCGCCAGTTTTTCCAGTATCGGACCGAGAACCCGGCAGGGTGCACACCACTCGGCCCAGAAATCCACAACAATAGGGACGGTTGAACTTCTCTCGAGTACCTCTTTGGAAAAATCCTGTATCTCAAACGCCACGGTGTTCTTTCCGCAATTGTGCATGCTCTCGTAGTATAGTATACGATTCGCCCCACTGACTCACAAGCAGAAAAACCGCATCTGAGGCCTCCAAGGAGAAGCCTTACCACCTCGACTGCGATGCATGGTCGAACCCGCCGTCCCCCGTGCTCTCCCGCGCCATGACGACGTACTTCCGGAACTCTGTTTCGGGCGGAAGGAGACTGACAACAACGCCGGCATCAAACGGAAGGTCGAAGAAATGACCGGGGTGCACCAGGAGCCCTTTTGTAGTCAGCAGATGGGCAGCCCATTCCTCATCGGATCGTGTGCGCGGAAACTGGAGGACGGCATTCCACCCTCCCTCAGCATGAAGCACCGAGATTGCGCTTCCTTTCAACGCCGCCCCGAGCAGCGCATAGTTGCCAGCCACACGGGAACGAATGCGTTCACCAACGGCGTCCGCGGCCGCAAGAATTTCCGGAACCGCAATCTGCACGGGGGTATTGACCGACAGGAACGTATCTCCGATCATTTCCAACCGCTGGACCGCCTTCCCCACAAGCGGTTCTTCGCCGTGCACTGCAATCCATCCCAGCTTCATCTGCGGCAGCCCCGCCATCTTCGAAAGTCCGTTGAGCGTGAAGATCAGAGGCGCCCGGAGGAGAGCGCAGGAGCGCACCGGGGAGTGCGGTTGAAAGGGAAATGTCAGGAACACTTCGTCGGCAATGATTGCCAGTCCGTACTCGCGAGCAATCCGTGCTATCACCTGCTGCTCGTCCGGGGAGAGAAAGGATCCGGTGGGATTGTTCGGATGGATCACCACAATGGCGCGCGTCAACGGAGTGATCGCCTGCCGCACACTGTCTTCGTCGAGCTGCCACCCGCCGGCATACCGGATGTAATAGGTGCGGAGGAGGACATCCTGGAGCCGCGCGAGGTCATCGAACAACGGGTATCCCGGTTTGGGGATCGCGACACTCTCCCCGGCGTCGCACAACAGCCGGAAGATGTGGGAATACCCTTCACTGGAGCTTGCAGTCAGGAAGATGCGGTCGGGGCTGACCGTTACGTCCCTGGAGGCAAGGAACCCGGCAATGGCGGTGCGGGCGGACAGATGCCCCGCAGGTTCCGGGGCGTAGACGAACGCAGAGGGTTGTGTGAGCGCCGCCGCAAGGCGCTCCGTGTCGTAGGGGAATCCGCAGAGAGTGGGATTGGCGACGGTCCAATCATGAACCTCCCTCCCTTTCGAACGGAGCTGGTGCAGCAGTTCCGTCAGCGGGTTGGGATGGAATTCCCACGCGGTGCGATGTGCAAAGTGCGGATCCGGCATTCATGACCTTCGGGAATTACACGCACCGCAGGGTGCTCTGCCGGGCGGAGAGGTATTCGGCGCCCGTCTTCGTGACTGTCACCATTTCTTCGATGGTCACCACGCCGTGTTCTGGGACCGTCAGCCGCGGCTCGAGGGTGAACACCATGTGTTCCTCCACCGGCAGGAACGGCTTGCGGCCGTATTTTTCCCATGCAGGGGCCAGCAATGCCGTGCCGTCGTGGGCAAACCGGCCCACCTGATGGCCGAGCGCATGCGGGAATTCCTCATATCTCCGTCCCGTGATGTATGACCGGGCGGCCGCATCAACGATACTGCCGGTGACGCCGGGCCTGAGCACTGCCCGCGCTCTCTCAATGGCTTCCACGATGGTGTCAAACCCGTGCTGCACGGCGGGCGGCGCGGTGCTCTCGTTTCCGCGCAACACATAGAATGTCCGCTGGATATCGGACACGTAGCCGTCAACCCGTACGCCGAAATCCATATTCACGACGTGGCCGGGTTGGATCACGCGGTCAGTGGGCCTGTAGTGCGCCGCAGCCGTATCCGGACCGGTGAATACCGCCGGGCAGGTTGCGGGGTCCCAGGCGAACCCCAGACCCCGTCGGTGTACCTCCGCCCGCATGAGCGCTGCGACCTGTTCCTCCGTCATTCCCGCGTGCAGTGCATCACCGGCGAGCGCATAGATCTGCTCGGTATGCTCAATTGCCTCACGGATGCGCGCGATTTCCGATGCCGACTTCCGTTCCCGGAGGGCCGACATGAGAGGCTCCGCGGAAATCACACGATCGTCCATACCGGCTTCACGGAGGATATCCATGATCGCCAGATACATCCCGTGCGTGATCCCGTCGCAGATCTCACTGTCCACGGAGTAGTTCAGCGCAATCGTGCGGGGATTGAGCGCACGCAACTCCGCGAGCAGCGGAGTGCGGATCCCTTCGACATAGTCAATCACCCTGTCGAAGGCGCCGGCATCGACGAGCGTCGCACGGTCGTACTTCCCCACAATCGCGATGCTGCTCCCCTTCGACGTGACGATGAGCGCGCTCTGCCATGTAAGGTCTGCGGTGACAAGGAAATCCAGGATCGGATCATGCACGACGCTCGTCTCACGAACGAAGGTGATCCAGCAATCGATGTGCAGGTCCTTCATCAGCAACGAGGCCTGACGGACTTTTTCTTTGATGATGTCGGTATGCATGTTTACGCCCTCCACAATAACGCCAGGCCGGCGCCGATGGCGCACAACCCCGCGGCCTTCTGCATGGAAATCTGTTCGCTGAAGAGGAGCGCAGAAAGCAGCGTAATGAGGATCACGCTCGCCGCCATAAACACGGGATAGGCGACACTCAACGCGTACGCTTCCAGCGCTTTGATGTAGCACAGCGTATTTACCAATCCAATCGCCAGACCGAGTCCCAGGAGGGCGCTCTTGTGCATTGTCCACCCCTGCATCCCGGCGGCATACTTGAAGAGCGCGTTGGCAGCGACGTTGAACAGCACCGCGAGCGTGAGATACACTGCGCTCATACCGGTTTCCTTTCTTGAGTTGTTGGCGGGACGGGAGCGCCCGTGTGTTGGCGGGAGGCAGGCGGGGGCGGCACAATGATGCGGAATGTCGTTCCCTGCCCTTTCAGGATCTCCAGTGTCCCCGTCAGCTGATTGGTGAGAATCGTGACCAGCTGCAGGCCGAGCGTTGCCGTCGCTGCGATGTCAAATGCGCCGGGCATGCCCACACCATCGTCGGCGACGCAGAGTTCAACATCGCCGTTTGTGCGTGTGGCCAGCGAGACGGTGATCGTCCCGCGGCGGCGGTCGGGGAATGCGTGTTTGAGCGCATTCGTCACCAGCTCGTTGATGATGAGTCCGCACGGAATCGCCATGTCGATACTGAGCCGGACGTCCTGAACGTCGGCCGCGAATGAGACGTTGGGTTGACCGTAGAGATGGAACAGCGACATGACCAGCGCCTCGATGTACTCGCGGAATTCAATGCCGGCCAGGTCCCGGGATTTGTAGAGACGGTCATGAATGAGCGCCATGGACCGGATGCGGTCCACACTTTCGCCGAACAACGCAAGATCAACGGGGTCGCGGATAAATGATGTCTGAAGATTCAGAAGGCTTGAAATGATCTGCAGGTTGTTCTTGACACGGTGATGGATCTCCTTGACCATCAGTTCCTTCTCGGTCACGGAATTCTGCAATACCTCCTGCACGTGCCGCTGCTCGGAGATGTCGACGACAATACCGCGCATGCCGGAGGGCCTGTCCCCGTCACGGACGACAGTCGCTGAGATGAGTCCCGGGAATGTCGAGCCGTCGGCCCGTATGAACATGTATTCGCCGCTGGTGCTTCCGGAGCCTTCGTACATCTGTGCTATCGTGTTGCGTGCACGTTCCCGGTCTTCCGGCGCGACGTACTCAAGAAATGAGCGCCCCTCCGGCGGTCCGTGCGCTCCGAAACCGAACATCGTGGAGGCGGCACGGTTCGCAAACAGGAAGCGTCCGGACATATCCACCTCATACACCGTCTGGGGAAGCAGGTCAGACATCTCCCTGAACCGACGTTCGCTCCGCCGCAGCGCCTGCTCGGTTGAACGCCGGTCCTCAATTTCCGTCTGCAGTCCCTTGTGCAGCATGCCCAGGCTTTCCGTCATCTCATTGAATGCCTCACCCAGGATAGCCACCTCATCGCTCATCATCTCCGGATTCACCCGGGCCTGCAAATCGTTGCGCCCGACACGCCGGGCGGTCTGCGCGAGCGACCGGATGGGCCGCCCGATGATCAACCAGATCACCACACCCGCAATGCCGGACACCAGTGCCAGGGCCACACCCAGGCGCACAAGGGTCACGCGTTCAAACACATTCAACATCACCGTCAGTTCTTCCCCGGTAATCTTTTCCATGGAGAGCTGCGTCAGCGTGCTCTGGAGGAAGACACCCATGACCACGAGGGGACCGCTCGACAGCAGCAGGAACCAGAGCATAAGCCTCAGCGCAACAATATTTCTTGCCGGACGCTCGTGAAGACTTGCCACCACACGGGGGTGGCGGGCCGTCCACCACATCGGTGACCGGGCGGCCCGGGGCAGCACCAGGAGCACCGCCGAGGTCAGCACCACGGTCGGGATGAATTCCGGAAGGAAGTCCTTCGCAACCGCGATGACCGGAATGGCACACACGACAAAGTATCCGAACACCACCCCCACCCATGCGAGAAGCATCAGCGGCATCGGAAACCGGTCATGCACCAGCCCCTTGTAGGCCCAGCCGACCCACACGGCACCCAGCATAGTACTCACAACGACAAAGAGACGCGACCCGGCGTCGGGATTCCCCAGCCCGGAGAGGAGACCGATCACCGCTCCGCCGACAGGCCCCGTGAGAGCAGCGCCGATCAAGACAAAGATTTCTCCGGGGTCGATGACAGTATTCGTACCGGGCACCTGCAAATGCAGACTGGCAAGATGCACCAGCAATGCGAGGCAGCCGAACGCCGTGGCGATCAGGAACAACCAGACGTTGATGAGATGTGTCTGCGAGTCCCGCATAGGTTCAGTGGACAGACCTGGTGTTCTTCTCATCTCCCGTGCGCTCCGGGACTTTCACGGCAGGCCACTCTTCGGGCTTGCCGGTCTCCTTGGCCGCCGGGAGGATGCGCCGTTCGCGGCTGATGAACTGCGGGTCCTCCGAAGCAAGATACGCCAGGCAGGCAACAAGGACGACATTGTTTTTCAGGTCGTCGAACACCAGCTTGTCATACGTATCACGGTTCGTGTGCCAAGTGTAGGCGAAGTAGTTCCAGTTGAGCGATCCGAGGCCGAAGCCCGGAGCCCCCGCAGCGGAAAACGGAGCGTTGTCGCTGCCACCGCCCGCAGGCATGCCCGGGAAAACGGTCTTAAGATCCTGCGTGACTTCAGTCGGTATACGGGAAAACCACCGGGCCAGATGTTCACCTGCATTTAACAACCCGGCGCCGCTCGTGCGCTGGATCCGTCCGGTGCCATTATCCTGGTTGAACACTGCCTGCGTGTGCTCGACGATATCGGGATGGTCTGTCACGAAGGCGAGCGATCCGTTCAACCCCTGCTCTTCACTTGCCCAGTGTCCGGCAACGATTGTGCGGCGCGGCACGGGATACACCTTTTTGAGAATCCGCATGGCTTCCATCATAATGATCGTCCCCGTGCCGTTGTCTGTCGCGCCTGAAGACGCATCCCAGGAATCGAGGTGCGCTGAAAGGACGACATATTCCCCCGCCCTTTCGCCTCCCTGGATTCTGCCGATCGTGTTGTTGACGGGCTGGGGATCAAGGAAGCGGGCGTTCGTCTCAATGCGCAACAGCGGGTTGTCGCCCTGTTCCACCAGCCGGTACACCAGAGCATAGTCCTCGAGACTCAGGGTAACTGCAGGAATGGTGTGTGTGCGTGTGTCAAACACACGGTACGCACCCCATCCGTGCGACCAGATCGAACTTATCACACCGGCCGCCCCGGCATGTTCAAGAACAACGGGCAGTGAATCCGCGGTGCATCCGCTCATTTTGATGCGGTGTTCCCAGTTGACGCGGATTCGTTCCTGCAGCGCTTTGAGACTATCGAACGACTCTTTTGTCCCGAATTCCTCCCAGTCCTTGTCGGGCCTGCCCGTGGCCTGGGCGGCAGAGAGAAGAACGAACTTGCCCTTCACCGACGGCAGCCAGCGTTGGAATGCGAGTGAATCCGCCGCATCAGGGAGAATGACCACCCGCGCATTCACGCCGCCTTTCCGTGTGGCTGGACTGAATGCCAGCATCGTCCCTTCCAGTGTCCTGACCCGCGGCTCCAGCAGGTCGATATGCGACGTGCCGCGCTCCCACCCCCTCCAGGTCCCGTACTGTTCATTCGTGGCATCGATGCCCCAGGCCCGGTATGTTCCCTCGACCCAGCTGTTCGCTTTCAGCATCTGCGGACTGCCGGTCAACCTCGGACCGATGACATCAAGAAGGTGATGGGCGAGGGAAGGCAACTGTGTGGAATCCATCGCCTCCACCCAGATTTTCCGGATCACCGGATCATCGGTGGGAAACGTCTGTGCGGACGAGAACAGGACACATGTACAGAGCGCGCATAGGAGAAGGCTGGTCTTCACTGCAGTCCTCAGCATTGTAGGGAGGAGCCATAGCAACCGACGGAATAATCTACCGTTCTCCCGGTGGAATTGCAACGGGAACGGCGGGCTCCTCGCACAAGTACCGACAATTTCGTATGTTATGACATTCCATAACAGCTGACGAAAGCTCCCCATGCAAATCGGTATTGTCGGGCTGCCGTTCTCCGGGAAGTCCACGCTGTTCCAGGCCATCACCGGAACCCATATCGACGCACACGCACTGGCCCGCGGGGAAGTGCACCATGGCATGGTAAAAGTCCCGGACCCACGTCTCGACGCGCTCGCCGGGATCTACAGGCCGAAGAAAACGGTGCACGCAATGATCGAGTTCGTCGATGTTGTCGGACTGAAAAAAGGAGAATCCGGGTCCACACAGTTCACCACCAACTTCTTCAACAACGTAAAGAACAACGATGCGCTCGTCCAGGTGGTACGCGCATTCACCAACGACGCCGTGCCTCATCCTGACGTGACAATCAACGTCGCGCGTGATGTCGGAACTCTCGAGACCGAATTTCTGTTGGCAGATCTGGCCATTGTGGAGACGCGCATCGATCGGCTCAAGAAACAACTCGGCAAAGTGGGTGACGCCCAGGCGAAGCTGGAGCTGCCGGTGCTCGAGAAATGTCATCACATGCTGGAGCAGGAGAAACCGCTGCGTGATGTGGAGTTCACTAAAGAAGAAGTCGCAATTCTCAAAACCTACCAGCCCCTGACGCTCAAGCCCATGCTCATTGCCGTCAACTGTGACGAATCGCAGGTGAAAGACAGCGCCCGGCTGGTGGAGCAGGTGGCGGCCGGCAAAAGCGGAGCACGGACCCGTGCCGTCGCCTTTTTCGGCAAAATCGACCTGGAGATGTCGGAACTCTCCGCTGAAGAGGCACGTGCCTTCATGGGTGAATACGGGATCAGCGAGCCTGCCGTCGACACACTCATCCGTGAAGCATACGCCCTGCTGGGCCTGCAGTCATTTCTGACTGCGGGTGAGGATGAATGCAGGGCATGGACGATCCGCAGGGGCATGAACGCGCAGGAATCCGCAGGAGTCATTCACTCTGATTTTTTCAGCAAATTTATCCGCGCCGAGGTGGTGAACTTCGCGGACTTCATCGCTCACGGCGGCTCAGTCACGAAGGCGAGGGAAGCGGGGTGCTGGCGGCTGGAAGGGAAGGAGTATATCGTGAAGGACGGCGATATTATGGAGATCCGCCACAGTTGAAACTCGCTCAATTTCACCGGCGTACAATAGCACGCGTCGTGTTGTGCCTCGTCAGTGTCTGTTGCTCCGGCTCCACGGCGCTCGGTGGATCCGGAATCGACTGGGCGGCGGTCCATGCAGCCACGATGCGGGGAATTGACCATTTCTATCGCCTCGACACCGACGCTGCCATACAGACGTTCGATTCCGTCTCGCGCATGGCCCCGGGGGATCCCCGGGGACCGTTCTTCAGGAGCATCGTGCACTGTTCGTTGTACCTGCTGGATCACAACCGGCACGATCATGATGCTTTTCTGGCCGCCTCGGAGCGCACCATCGCGGTATGCGAACAGCTGCTCGAGCAGAACGATCGTGATGCCACGGCGAAGTTCTACCTCGGGGGGATCTACGGGTACAGGGGAATGTTGCTGCAGACGGACGGATCATTGGTGAAAGCGGTCTCCGAGGGCAGACAGGCCTACGTCCTGCTCGAAGAGGCTGTAGAGCAACAGCCTGACCTCTATGATGCCCACATGGGATTCGGGCTGTTCCGCTATCTGGTGACCAAGGCCCCCCGGTCGATCCACTGGGTATTGAAGCTGGTGGGAATCACGCCGGATCTGGAAGGCGGCCTGCAGTCCCTCCGCCTGGCGGCCGAACGCGGCACCTACACCCGGAATGAAGCGCGGCTGTACCTTGCACAGTTTCTCTTCAACGAACACCGGAAGGATGAGGCGTACGGTTATTTGAACGACCTCTGCCGCGAATATCCCGAGAACACGCTGTTCCTGATTCTTCGTGCAAGCATGTTACAGCGCGACGGGCGCCCCGATGACGCGCTCCGGGATGCCCTGGAGGCCCTGCGACGCAACGAGCATTATCCGTTGCGGTATGTCGAGGAACTCGGCTGCAACACGCTGGGCGGAATCTACTTCGCGCGTAATGATTTTCAGACCGCCCGGAAATACTACACGATGTATGCGGACAGCCTGCGCGTGCCGGAACGAATCAGCAACTGGATGTGGTTCCGCTACGGTGTGGCCTGCGAGATTTCCGGCGACCGTGCAACGGCCGTCAAAGTCTACGCCCGCACCCGCAAGAGCGGCGACAATCTGTGGTTCAATAGCGAATACTACTACCGGCGCGCCCGGGAACTGCTTGCCCGCCCGATCACCAACGCGGAAGTGGCCCTGGTCAAAGCCGGCAATGCGTCCAACGCCAAAGACTATGCCGGCGCACTGCAGTTGTTCGACGAAGCGGCAAAGCTCTCGGCCGGCGATCCCGAGGCCTTAAGCCAGGCCCTGTTGGGGATCATGCAGATGCAGTACGAATTGAAGCGCTACGATGAAGTTGTGGGCACGGCATCCCGCCTGTTTGCCCTGGAACCGCAACGGGAACTCTGGACGCTGCCGCATGGGTACTACAAGCTCGGCCAGGCACTGGCCGTGCTGGAGAGAAAGGAAGAAGCCCGGCGCGCGTTTGAGATGGTTGATGAATACGACGACTACGATTTTCAGGAACGACTCGAGCGGCGTGTCGAAGAGGAACTTGCGAAGTGAGCGGGGCACGGGGGTCGAACCCGTCTTTCAAGCTTGGGAAGCTCGCGTTGAACCGATCAACTAGCCCCGCATTTTCGTCAAGATAGCACAAACCGCGGAAAAGTTCAAGGGAGCGCTTCTCCCCTTTCGGAACACCGCCTTACGGTACACCCCCTTACGGAATACCCCCTTACGGAACGACACGCTTTCCCTGTTCCCCCTTCCACTTCCAGAGGGGCGGTATTGTCGGCACGGCCGTCATCACACCGCCGAAACCTATGTACCTCCTCGTGAACATGTTCGACGGACTCACATTTACACGTGCAAGCCGGTCCAGGTAGAGGCGTACTCCAGCCCGTCCGGCAAGCGCACTGACGGCGGAATCGACGGCCCGTTCCTGTTTCATCGACCGCGCCCCCCGGATACCGGAATCCATCAACGAATCAAGGTGCAGTTTCCCATCCGGGCGTGATGTGCGCGTCCCCAACGTCGTGAACACACTGTATCCTTCTTTCAGCTGTAATGGACCACCAATGCTTCCGGAATCCTGGAAGAGCGCAGGAAATCCAAGGGACGGATAGACATCCACCGCAAAGAAGCCCGACTCACCATCCCTCGCGGACCAACCCGCCCGCCGCGAGAGCTGACGTGCCATGGCTCCCAGGGATTCTCCCTGCAGCGCGCGGCGCAGAACATCAAGTGCGCGCGACAGACTGTCACACAGCACTTCGCGGACATTGACTTCGTATGCCGCCCCCAGAGCTGCGCCGTACCGGACCAGAAAGTCTACGGCCTCCTGTTCACTTGCCGTGACCGAATTCTTGATGCTCTGGATCATGGCGGCCGACGCCCAGTAGTCATTCCACACGGCGACATCTCGCTTCACGGGCCCACTATGCTGGATGTTTTGACGGTACCCTTCACGGGCCAGAAGCTCTTCCCGTACAACGTCCTTGACGGCCGCATTCAGCCTTCCCAGGAAGGGTTCAGACTCGAGGACCGGAAAGGCGAGTTCTTGCGACCGCATCGCATCAATCACCTCCTGCAACGTCATGCCTCCGCCCGCGATGTGAACGAGCTCATCGTTCAGTCGGGCAGCAAACGCAACCTCGAGAGAATCCAGATCCGTGGACGCCAGACGGTAGCCCGCCTTCCCTGCCCGCGCCGCCGCATCGCGGGCGATGCGGGAACGCAGAAGGTGCGACACCGAATCGAAGAACAACGAGTCAACCTCGGCGCGTTGCGGAGAAAGGATGCGCCCCTGGAATTTCGAGGCGATGGCATCCATTTTCCGTTGACGCACAATGGACCGCACGGCGCTGATCCGGTCAGGGACGGATTTGTCTGAGGCTTCCTGATTGGGAGATTGCTCGAGAAGATACACAACGCCCCAGCCGAGATAATCCGTCTTCACCGCCTCTGAGAGGCGCCGTCTCATGCTCAGCGCGTACGCGGTGTCCTCGAGCGTCCAGTCCTGACTGCCGAACTTCACGGTCAGGGTATCGACGCGGCGCAGGAGACGTCGGGAGAGCAGGTGGACGGCGCTGTCAATCGATGACCGGGAGGCAAGAGAGTCCCGTAATTCGCGCGCGAGCGACGCCGACGCGGCCGGGAAATACAGCACCTGCAGTTCGAGGGGATACCGCCGCATGCCGGCTGACAGTTCCCGGTCGTTCACGACGGCTTTTGCCGTTACTTCGCGTTTGAAGAGCTCGTCGCGGACCATCAGCCGTTCGAGTGCCAGCCGTCGCCGGAGTGATGCGCCGTCCCTGTTCAGTCCTCGCACCGCCGCATCCTGCGCAAGGAGTTTTTCCGCCACGAGTGCACGCAGCGCCCGGATCTTTGCACTGTCGTGCTCCTGGGGGCGGTCCTTCCCGGGAAAAGGCATCAACTCCAGGCGTTCAAGCAAGTCACGCGCGGAAATGACAGCTGTGCCGATTTCGGCGAGTGTATCACCCGGGATCGTGACGCGCTGGGCGCGCAGCGGAGTAGCAGCGAAGGCAATGCCGCAGAGGAGTAGGATGATGAAGCGCATAGAGTACCGTGGCTCGGAAGGATGTGGAACTCTCTCAGCCGGGGGTCACGCTGACCGCCTCGTGCAGGTGGGAAACCTGTGCGCGTTTGGTGATGCACGTTTCGCGCAGAACCAGCTCCGTCGGCAGGACCACATCCTGCTCTTCGCGCACATCCGGGGCAGTGATAAAATCAAGAAGCATCTGCGCGGCTTTCGTCCCCAGTTCATGGGTCGGCTGTCGCACAACGCTGATCGCGGGAGACAGAAACCGGCCCACATCGCTGTCACCGAAGCAGATCATATCGATGTCATCGGGAATTCTGACACCAAGGGTCTTGGCGGCTTCGTAGATGCCAAGGGCGACCGGGTAGGTTGCTGCGAGCACAAATTCCGGGAGGGGGCGGTTGCGGTACAACTGCATCAATCCCTGGTACCCGTCTTCCTTGCCGTATCCGGCCTGGACAACCCATTCGCGATTCACCGGAATGTCATATTTGGCCAGCGCATCCTCAAAACCGAGGAAACGATTCTTCCCGATATTCACGGTTGGATTCCCCCCCACGAATCCCAACTTGCGGTAGCCGATTGTGAGAGCCTGGTCCGCGGCCTTGAAGGCTCCTTCACGGTCGGCAACAAGCACGCTGCTGAACCCGGGGAGAGGGGGCTCCGGACGCCGATCGACAAACAAGAGGGGGATGCCAAGCTGTTTGATCCACTGAAAAAGCTGGGGATCATGTGTGGATTGTGAGATGGAAATGATGATGCCGTCCACCCGCATCGCCACCAGCGTCTGCAGGTGTTTCTTTTCCCGTTCTGCGTTTTCCTGCGAGACCATCATGATGGTCTCGTAGTTCCGTTCGAATGTCGTGTTGTATACCCCCTCAATGACGGCACTGAAGAAGAAGTGCGCAACTTTGGGGACGACGAGTCCGATCATATGGGAGCGTCGCGATGAGAGGCTCCGCGCAATGATGTTGGGGGTGTAGTTCAGTTTCGCCGCGACTTCCCGCACGCGCAGCGTCATCTCCGCAGAAATGTCGGGATGTCCGCGCAGAGCCTTGGAAACCGTGACCCGGGATACCTTCAGCCTTTTGGCAATGTCGTCAAGCGTGGTGTGCGAACGTCTTCTCATGGTGGGCCCCTCGCCCAGGCGGGATAACAGCGTTACCTTTATCGATTACTTTACGTTGCTACAGTGTAGAGGTTTTTTGAGAAATTGTCAAGAAGGAAGTTGAGGGATTATTCCCCTTTTTCGCTCAACTCATCAAGAAAAGCAACCGCTCTCCGCAGATGGGGGATAACGATGGATCCACCGATAACGAGGGCTACACTGAACACTTCGTGGAGCTCTGCATCCGTCACACCCAATTCCTTGCACCGCTGCACATGATAGGACACGCAATCATCACACCGGAGCACCATCGATGCGACGAGTCCCAGCATCTCCTTCGTGCGCACATCCAGCGCTCCCGGCTCATACGCGAGCGTATCGACACCGAAGAACCGCTTAATGGTGCGGTTATCGGTTTCAAGAATGCGTTGATTCATCTTGCTCCGGAATTCATTGAACTCCTTCACGCGACCGCCCATACGTCCTCCAGAATGGTCCCCCGCCGTCCCCATCATTGCTCCGCCGGAGCAGCGGGCCTCTCCGTGTGCTCCTCAAACACAAGGAGAAACGATGTTCCGCCCTCGCGCACAACCGAGAGCGAACCCCTCAGCTGATCCGTCAGCGTGCTGACAAGATGCAGACCGAGCGTATCCGTGGTCTGCACATCAATCGACCCGGGGAGTCCGATGCCGTCGTCGAGCACTCCGAGAACGTACTTCCCCTGTTCTTTGAAAAACCGGATGGTCACTGTTCCCCCCGGTCTTCCGGTGAACGCATGGTGCAGGGCATTCGTCAGCAACTCGTTGACGATCAAGCCGCATGGAATCGCCGCGTCGATCCCCAGGCGCAGGTCTTCCAGCTCAAGCCGCAGGTCAATGGCCTTTCCGCTCCTGGCATACGACTGGATCAGACCATGGGTCAGGCGGCGCAGATAATCGGTGAAATTGACCCATGCCAGATCTTCCGACTGGTACAGCTCTTCGTGCACGAGCGCCATGGATTTGATGCGGGCCTGATTCTCCCTCAGGACCACCTGCACCCGTTCATCGGAAATCCGATCCGCCTGGAGGTTCAGAAGACTGGTAATGACCTGCAGGTTGTTCTTGACGCGATGGTGCACTTCCTTCAGGAGAACCTCTTTTTCCCGCAGGGATGCCTGCACGCGTGCTTCAGACCGCTTGCGCTCGGTGATCTCGCGTGCAACGCCGACCATCGCCACGGGCTCGCCGGCATCGTTCCGCACCATCGACGTCCAGAGCTCCACCGGGAACGTCTCGCCGCTCTTCCGGCGGTTCATGAGTTCTCCCACCCAACCACCGCTCTGTGCCTCCGTCCGGATCTGCTGCGTACGATCGAACTGTTCGCCGCTCGATCGCAGGAACCGGATATCCCGGCCCAGCACCTCCTCTTCGGTGTACCCGTAGGTGTCAACGAATGCCTGGTTGACATAGAGGATATGGTTCTCAAGATCGGTGAGAATAAAGGCGTCCTTCGCACAATTGAGCGTAAATGCCAGTAACCGGAGTTTACGCTCCGCCTGTTCGCTGTCACGCCTGGCAGTCGCCTGTTCTGTAATATCCTCTCCCACCACCAGCAATCCCTGGACCTTTACGGCTTCGGACACCTGCGGAGAAAATGTCATGCGCATCAGGCGAACCGCGCCGCTCTTGTGGGCGACCGCGAAGGTGTCGGCGATTGCTGTCTGCCGCCCCACGACGGAAGCCATCATGCCCACCAGCCGCGCGAAGTCGTTGGCATTATCCGCGGCAAGCAGCGACGTGATGGACCGCTTGCCGACTATTTCCTCGGAGGTGTAGCCGAAGAGAGTCTCAGCACCCGCATTCCAGAAACCCACGAGTCCCGCCGGATCGGTGCTGATGATCGCAATGGTGCGGGAACTCTCAAGTATCTGCTGGAGAAACTGGATCGTGCTGGTGAGCGTTGCCTCGAGTTTTCGCTGTTCGGTCACATCCCGCGACGTAACGGCAACCCGCGTGACGGTGCCCGTGGCATCGTGGATGGGAACCATACGCACCTTGGAGTACTCGCCGGCATACACATCCTCCAGGAGCATCGGCTGACCGGTCTGCAGCACCTGCTGCACCGCCGCTTTGCGGGACGCTGCAAGGTTTGCCGGAAGGGGGGCAAACATCGATGACCCGGGGGGAAGATTGCCGATCCGCCGGGCCGTGTCATTCATATCCAGGATCGTGCCGGTGGGGTCAATGAGGTACGCAGGATCCCCCAGGGTGTTCAGCAGGATTTGCGAGGATGCTTCATTGATTTGCGTTGCAGACAGCTGTCGTCGCCGCCGCCGCATCGAGATCACCAGGGCAAGGACGGCGCCGGCCAGAAGAACGAGCAGTACGGCGATGACCAGCGTGGTGAACTGGGCGGGCTCGATCAGTATGGCCAGCACGGGCGGTGCCTGCATCACACCTCCAGAGGAAATGTGATGCAGAATGTCGTCCCGTTGCCGCGCATCAGCTCGATGGAGCCGTTGAGCTGCTTCGTGAGCGTATTCACCAGTTGAAGACCCAGCGTTGTCGTCTTCCGGGGATTGAGTTCGGCAGGAAGACCGACACCATTGTCCCGCACACTCAACACGCCGCTCCCATCGGGCTGTACCGCGAGGTCGATATTCACCTCCCCTTCCCGTCCCTCCGGGAAGGCATACTTCAGCGCGTTGGAGACGAGTTCGTTGATGATCAGTCCGCACGGAATCGCGGCGTTCACGGGTAGATCGATGCTTTGCACGTTGACGACTACGCGTACGGCGGACATGCCGTAGGAGCGAGCCAGGAAACCCACCAGGCTCCGCACATATTCACCAAAATCGATGCGGGCGAGATTGCCCGACTGGTAGAGCCGTTCATGGATGAGTGCCATCGACCGGATCCGGTTCTGGCTCTCGCGCAGCTGTTCGAGCGTCTTCCCGTCCGAAACGTTGGCCGCCTGAAGGTTCAGCAGGCTCGAAATCACCTGCAGGTTGTTTTTCACCCGGTGGTGGATCTCCTTCAGCAGGACTTCTTTCTCCTTCAGTGAGGCTGCGATCTGGGCTTCCGCTCGCCGGCGTTCGGTGATGTCCGTCATCGTCCCCAGCATCCGGACGGATTTCCCCTTCTCGTCGGTCAGGAAAATGCCGTTGTCGTAGACGTCGATATAATTGCCGCCCTTGTGCCTGAACCGGTAGGCAATACGGTACGGCCGGCCGGATGCCATGCTGAGCTCCAGCTCGCGCATCACCGGCGCCCGATCCTCCTCATGCACCATCTCCTCCCATCCATGAATCGTCACACTCTGGAAATCCGCGGCACTGAATCCTGTGACCTCCTGTATGGCGCCTGCCCACGTGATCGTCCCGAGGAGAATATCATAGTCGTAGACCAGCTGCCCGGTTTGTTCGACGACAAGCCGGAAACGCTCTTCACTGTGCACCAGGTTTTCTTCCGCGGCCTTACGCTCAGTGATGTCGCGCCCGATCATCTGAATCTCCGCCACCTCGGCGAGATCGCCACGAATAGCACTGGAAGTCCAGCGTAACCACCGCTCGTTGCCCGACGGTGTGCGAAACCGCCTGTCCATCTCCACCGGACCGCCTGACGGCGATTCGTGGAGGAGTCGATCAAAGAAATCGGCATCCCCATCGCCGGCCATCACGGTCATGAAGTTCTGCCCCACAAGCTCATTCCGCGACTTCTGGAGCAAGCGGCAGAATGCTTCATTCACGAAGGATAGCCGGCCATCAGGGAGCAAACGGACGATCAGTTCTGTTTGATGTTCCACCACGGCACGGAACCGGGCATCCTGTTCCCGCAGTGTCCGGTCATATTGCCGCTTGCGCCTGACAAAGACAATCACAAGAGCTGCAATGGCGGCAAGCAGAGCTCCCACGGGGCCATAGAACACCGGCCGGAGAAACAACGGGGGCTGCACGTTGAAGGTCACGCCCTGCGGCTGGTGTGATACCTGCCCGATGATCCCCTTCGGCTGAACGGCAAACGTGTGCGCACCAACACTGAGACCCGTCAACGTCGCAGACCGCTCTTCAGACCAGTCCGACCAGGGTTGATCGTCGACACGGTAGCGGACCTTCACCTCGTTCGAAGGTATCAGCTCCCATGGTGGTTCCACCTGCCAGGAGATGACCGTTGCCGAACCCTGTGGCACAGGGTCCTGATAACGAACACGCGGAGGCGGAGTCTCCAGCAAAGAGTACTGCAACACTGCGACGCCGGATCCTGATGTGCCAATATAGACGCGGTCGTGTGTGACTACCAGCGGCCAGAGGAGGGGGTTGGGAAGCCCCTGTGCCGGCCCGATGGTCACCCAGATGCCGTTGTTGTTGACAAAGAGCCCCTCGCGGGTGGCTATCCACAGCTTCCCATCGGGCGCACCCACGATACTCCAAATCGTCCGACCTGTCATTCCCTCGGCCTGATCCACGTAGCGCGGGTGCTCGTTCTCATCGAAATATCCGAGACCCTGGCGTTGATGACCGAACCACACACGTCCGGTCCGGTCTGCCGCGAGAGTAAACACCCTGTTGGAAATCAGCCCCCCATCTGTCGTCCAGTATTTCCAGCTGTTGCCTTTCAATCTGCTTACCCCGTTCAGGCTCCCAAACCAGTAGGCGCCGGCGGAATCCTGGGCGAACGCATAGACCCGGTCATCCAGAAGCCCATCCTTCATCCCGATGTGGGAGAATTTCCCTTTGTCGAGAAGGTACACGCCGTGTTCGGTTGCGGGTTGTAACCCCGGGGGGTGGGCGCTGATGGTGAGAAACCAGAGCCGGCCCGCACGATCCGGGAGGATCTTATGAACCCGGGAGTCGCATAATCCTTCCGCGCCTCCGAAGTGCTTCCAGGCCTTTCCGTCCCAACGGAAGGCCCCGTCAAATGACGCTCCGCTGCTCGCCCAGATATTTCCCTCGGGATCGCGCGCCAATCCCGTCACGACATTCAGCGGCATACCTGCAGCCCTGTCAATATGCGCCGCCGGCCTCCCCTCTTTATATGTCATGATGCCCGCCGAGGTCCCGACCCACAAGGTGCTGTCGGAGGCGAAGAGGAGTTCATTGATCGACTTCGTTTCAGGGAGAAGACCACTCTCCAGAACTGTCCAACGACGAGAGGAAATGGAACAAAGGAACAGCGAACCTTCCTTTCCGACCCAGAGATCGCCGTTTGCCCGGAACCTGAACACTCTTGCATTCAACATCTGCTGGGGGGGCGGGTTCACCGGTTGCCATCTCCCGCCAGTGAAGATCGAAAGAAGACCCGAATTCCGTTGGGCAATGATCTTTCCGTCCGGAGAGATATCTGCAGTCGCTATAGCGGTCGAAGGATCGGTGATTTCCGCCCGCGTTATCGTACCACCTGACCAGTCCACGTTGATCTGCCTGATGTTGAGATGTGCAGAAAGCGAACCGACTCCGCGCGAGTTTTCCACAATGGACTGCAACGACATGGACTCGCCATCAGGTGGCACATACCAGAGACGCCATGCATGATTCACCCAGCGGAACAACCCCCGCGGAGCGTTGAGCCACAGGGCACCGTTGGTCGTTTGGGAGAGACCGAACGGGTGATCAGGGGTACGCACCAGCGGGTGTTGGTACGGCGATGGGATGAGTACCGTCGTGTCCCTGGCGTACAAGTACAGTGCCGTGTCACCCTGCAGCATGATCCCCTGGTTCGGGAGGTAGAAGGCCCGATGGACGGCAAGGGGTGTGCCATTGACCGTGGGAGTGAGCCATGTCTCACCCTGGGCGTTCACACGGTAGAGGCGCGGGGGGATCACCAGGAGAACTCCCGTCGAATCCACACTCACCCGGCCACGGCTGATTTCCGCGGACACCAGAGAATCCAGGGGGACATCCTCCCACTGAAATCCATCGTACCACGCCAGGCCGCTCCGCAGGTGAAGCCACGGCACTCCGATGGGGAGCTCGACAAGGTCCAGGATGAACGGCGACGATAAACCGGAATACAGATCGAAGCGCACCCAGCGCCATTCGTCGTACACTTCCGGCATCTGCGCGGAGAGCGGTTGAGCGAGAAGGAGAAGCAACAACAACCGGAGAGAGATCTTCATGAGTTTCATGGCTTCCAATGTGGTTCCCACCACATCTCAGTGGTGCGCACGTCTGCGCTTCGTCCCCTTCAAGTGCATTGTCTTCGCAGGAAACCTTGCAGCCAGGGCGGCACCGACGATCCCCGCTTCGTTCCGCAGTGTTGCTGGAAACAACGGTGTACGGACGGTGAGCAGCGGAAAAAACTTGCCCGCCTTTTTGCTGATCCCGCCGCCAATCACGATGGCGTCGGGCCAGAGAATATCTTCTACTGCGTGGAGATAGTCATTCAGGTATTTGGCCCACCGTTTCCACGATAGGTCCCGCTCTTTCCGCACACGTGCAGCCGCCCGTTCTTCCGCACGCTTGCCGTCCACCTGCATCTGCCCGAATTCCGTGTTGGGGAGAAGCACGCCGTTCACGAACACCGCCGAACCGACGCCTGTACCGAGCGTAGTGACCACCACCACCCCCGCGAGGGTCCTGCCGGCGCCGAAGCGCATTTCTGCCATCCCGGCGGCATCGGCGTCGTTGATGACCGTGACCCTGCAGCCGCAGGCATTACTGTAAACTTCATGCGCACGGATGCCGATCCAGGATTTGTCGAGATTCGCAAGCGCCAGCACACGACCATCCTTGATCGGACCGGGCATGCCGCACCCCACCGGCCCGTGCCAGGCAAAGTGTTTGACAAGACGCGCGACAACCCGCGCCATCGCCTGCGGTGTCGCCGGGTCGGGTGTGGCAATACGGTATCGTTCCCCCACAAACGCACCCGTGTCGGTGTTGACAATCGCGCCTTTGATGCCGCTCCCGCCGATGTCGATACCGAGTACGTGGGACCGTTTTGCCGGAGAGGTCCGGCCCCTGGATGCCACCTGCCGCTCCCTCATTGCTTGTTCAGGAGAGCGTGAATTTTTCCCTCGAGGCTTCTATGCAGCCCGTCGAATGACTTTTCGAAGGATGCGACTCCCTCGGCCTCGAGACGGTCCAGCACTTCATCCATGCGTATTCCTGCTTCTGCGAGCGCCTGGAGCACCGAGGCCGCTTCCCAGGGATCGGACTCAATTGACAGGCGGGGGCTGCAATGATCCAGAATCGCATCAAAGGTCTGCGGGGGAACCGTATTGACGGTAAACGGACCGATGAGCGGTTCGACATACAGCAGATCGCTGTACGCCGGGTTCTTTGTTCCGGTGCTTCCCCACAGGGGTCGCTGGAGCGCGGCCCCCTGCTTCTGCAATGCGGCAAACCGGGGCGAGCCGAACACCTCCTTAAAGGCCTGATAGATAGCCTTTGTGTTTGCCACCGCAGCTTTCCCCGGGAGACGCGCGATGCCCGCGGCACCGGCGCCCCGCGTGAGCCGTTCTTCAAGCAGGGCATCCACCAGCGTATCGATACGGCTGACAAACACGCTCGCCACAGAGGCAACATGACTCACCGAACCGCCCGCCTGCAGCCGTCGCTCCAGCCCCGTCATATATGCATCGGCAACCTGGCGGTACCGTTGTTCGGAAAAGATCAGCGTCACGTTGATATTGATGCCTTCGCTGATCGCCTGCGCAACTGCAGGCAGCCCTTCGCGCGTGGCGGGGATCTTGATCATGACATTCGGGCGGTCTACCAGTGCCCAGAGTTCCCGCACTTCAATCACCGTCGCCGTTTCATCGTGCGCCTTGGTCGGCGTCACTTCGATGCTCACATAGCCGTCCTGTCCGTGTGTCTTCGCGTACACAGGTGACAGAACGTCCGCCGCGGCGCGGATATCTTCGACCATGAGAGCGCGGATGACATCCGGCGCCGTGATCCCGGGTGACTGCCGCACGAGAGCAGCGATCTGGACGTCGTAGTCTTTGCTTCCGGAAATCGCCTTGTCAAAGATTGTCGGATTGGACGTCACTCCCAGCAACCCCTCGTCCACCATCCGCCGGAGACCGCCTCCCGTCAGGAGTGAGCGGTTGATGTTGTCGAACCAGATGCTCTGGCCGAGATGGGCCAGCTGATATAAGCGGTTCATGCACTCCTCATTCCTGATTCACCGTTGCAGCCGTTCGATATCGATCACCTTCTGCAGACGCCGCACATGGCGGTCTTCATAGGAAAAACTCGCACCGAGGAACACATGCACAAGCTCCATGGCGAGATGTGTGCCGACCACGCGGGAACCGAGACACAGGACGTTGATGTCGTCGTGCTCAACGCCCTGGCGCGCAGAATAGGTATCATGGCAGAGGCCGGCACGGATTCCTTTGATTTTGTTCGCCGCGACACTCGCACCCACGCCGCTTCCGCACACGAGCAATCCGCGATCAGCCTGACCCGCGTTGAGTGCTTCGCCCAGTATTCTCGCAAAATCCGGATAGTCCGACGGTGTCTCGTCGAAGCACCCGAGATCCCTGACTTCCATCCCTGCCGCTTTGAGCCGTTCCAGGATGTACTGCTTCAGCCGGAATCCGGCGTGATCGCCCGCGATTGCCACCTTCATGCGATTGCCCTTTTCGCTGCGTCCACGATTGCATCAATCGGTTATCCCGAAGCCGGTGAACAAGGCTTCGGCCGGCGCCGATGCGCCGAAGGATGACATGCCGACAAATTTCCCCTGCGCGCCAATGTACCGCTCCCACCCCATACGTACGCCGGCCTCGATGCCCACACGGGCGCTGATTTCCGGCGGGAGCACGACGTCGCGATAGGCTCGTGACTGCCGTTCAAACAGTTCCCACGATGGCATGCTGACCACGCGTGCTGAAATGTCCTCCGCGGCAAGACGATCGTACGCCTGCATGGCCAGACCCACTTCCGATCCCGTGGCGATCAACAGCACCTGCGGGTTCATCCCGCTTGCCAGAATGTACGCACCGCGTTCAAGATTGTCTGCCGACGCGTACCGGTTACGATCAATCACAGGAACCTTCTGCCGGGTCAATGCAATTGCCACGGGCCCGTTGCGGTGTTCCAGTGCAAATTTCCACGCGGCGGCGGTCTCGGTGGCGTCTGCCGGCCTCAGAACAACGATACCCGGCATCGCACGCAACGACGCAAACTGCTCCACTGCCTGATGCGTCGGACCATCCTCGCCAAGACCGATGCTGTCATGGGTGTACACGAAAATCACGGGATAGTGCGACACCGCTGCAAGGCGGACCGCCCCGCGCATGTAGTCCAGGAAGACAAAAAAGGTCGCGCCGTAGGGTATCAGCATATCACTCAACGCAATGCCATTCAGGATTGCCCCCATCGCGTGTTCGCGCACGCCGAAGCGTAGATAACGGCCGGATGGATTGTCACGGCTGAAGTCAATTGCACCTTTGAACCGCGTGTTGTTTGACGGGGTCAGGTCGGCTGAGCCGCCGATCACGAGGGGCAGCTTTGGCATGATGGCATCTAGCACCTTTCCCTGGGCCTCGCGTGTGGCCATAGGGGTTGCCGGCTCGAACTTCGGCACTGACGTGCGCCAGATCTCCGTCCATTGCTCGGGCAATTTGCGCTCCGCGGCGCGGGTGAACTCCCGGGCAAGCTCCGGATGGGCCAGTGCATAGCGTCCGAAGAGCGACTTCCATTCGTCTTCCGCATGCGCACCCCGCGGTACCGCTTCACGGAAATGCGTCAGCACGTCCGCCGGTATGTGAAATTTCAGCGCGGGATCCCATCCGTAACTCTGCTTCGTCAGCGACACTTCCTCGTCTCCAAGCGGCGACCCGTGTACTTCCGCCGTGTCCTGTTTGTGCGGACTCCCGAATCCGATGTGCGTCCGGATCTTGATAAGACAGGGACGGTTCTTCTCCGCCCGGGCCGCAATAATCGCCCCTTCGATCGTTGCAAGGTCATTCCCGTCGCCCCCGACTGTTTGCACGAACCACCCGTATGCCTCAAATCGCCGGGCCACATCTTCGGTGAAGGAAAGGGTCGTAGGGCCGTCGATGGAGATCCTGTTGTCATCGTACAGGACGATGAGTTTGTTCAATCCGAGATGCCCCGCGAGTGATGACGCTTCGGAGGAGATCCCTTCCATCATGCAGCCGTCGCCGGCGATGACATAGGTACGGTAGTCCAGCAGCGGAAACCCCTCGCGATTGAAATACGCGGAGAGGTACCGTTCGGCAATCGCCATCCCGACCGCAGTGGCAATACCCTGGCCGAGGGGACCCGTGGTTGCTTCGACGCCCGGCGTATGACCGTACTCCGGATGCCCCGGGGTCTTGCTTCCCCACTGCCGGAAATTCTTGATGTCGTCAAGCGAGAGGTCATACCCGGTCAGATGCAGCAATCCGTACAGGAGCATGCACCCATGGCCGGCGGAGAGCACGAAGCGGTCGCGGTTGGCCCAGCGGGGATTTGCGGGGTTGTGCCGCAGATGCCTGGTCCAGAGCGTGTACGCCGCCGGAGCCATTCCCATGGGCATCCCCGGATGGCCTGATCTGGCTTTCTGGATAGCGTCAATTGCCAGACAGCGCAGCGTTGTGATACTTTGTGCATCGAGTTCAGATTGGTGGGGATGGCGCGGGATAATAGGAGTGTCAGCGGGCACGTTGTCAGGTCCAGGGGAAATGGGTGTTTGTGGTGGTAACAACTATATCAAAAAACGGAAAAAATGCGAGAGTTTCAATTGCCGGAGTGCGAACGGACAAACGCCAGCAGCCCGAGCGTGGACGCGTCGTGTCCGGACGGTTCGGCCGGTGATGTGATCTCAGCAAGAATCGTCTTCGCCAACTGTTTGCCGAGTTCCACTCCCCACTGGTCAAATGAATTAACGGACCAGAGAACCCCCTGCACAAAGATCTTGTGTTCGTACAGTGCAATCAGCGACCCCAGGGTATGCGGCGTGAGCTGTGTGAACACCATTGTCGTGGTCGGCCGGTTGCCGGGGAACACTTTGTGCGGGAGCAGGCGCTCGAGCTGCTCTCCGGCGACTCCCGCGCGCTGGAGCTCCTGGCGGGCCTCAGCTTCGGTCTTTCCGCGCATCAACGCTTCAGTCTGCGCAAAGCAATTCGCCAGCAGGATGGCGTGATGATTGCCGATCGGGTTGTGGCTGATCACGGGTACGAGAAAATCCGACGGAATAAGTTGAGTGCCCTGATGCAGCAACTGGAAGAACGCGTGCTGGCCGTTGGTCCCGGGTTCCCCCCAGATCACCGGCCCGGTGGCATAGTCCACCACCGTGCCATCGCGTGTCACCCGCTTCCCGTTGCTTTCCATGTCTGCCTGTTGCAGATAGGCGGGAAACCGGTGAAGATACTGGTCGTACGGCAGGATGGCATGACTGGCGGCACCGAAGAAGTTGGTGTACCAGATCCCGATCAGCGCGAGAATCACCGGAGCATTCCGTTCGATGGGGCTGGCGCGGAAATGTTCGTCCATCGCATGCGCGCCGGCAAGAAGCTCCTCAAAGCGACCCATCCCCACAGCCAGCGCGATGGGAAGCCCGATCGCGGACCAGAGCGAGTACCGCCCGCCCACCCAGTCCCAGAATTCGAACATGTTCCTTGCATCGATGCCGAACCGCTCGACCTCACGAGTGTTTGTCGAAAGTGCCACAAAGTGACGGGCAACCCCGGCCTGCGTTCCCCCTCCGGACAGAAACCATTCTTTGGCGGAGTGAGCGTTGGTGAGGGTTTCCTGGGTCGTAAACGTCTTGGACGCAATAATAAAGAGTGTCGTATCAGCTTCCACCTTTTTGAGTGTCTCGGCCAGGTGCGTGCCGTCAACATTTGAGACGAAGTGCACCCGGAGCGACGGCGTCGCATACGCCCGCAACGCTTCAGTGACCATCACCGGCCCCAGATCGGAACCCCCGATACCGATATGGACGACATCGGTGATGCGTTTCCCCGTATGACCTTTCCAGGCACCCCCCCGCACCTCCGCCACGAAGGAGCGCATATGCTCCAGGACGGCGTTCACATCGGGCATCACATCCTTCCCGTGGACGTAGATCGGGCGGTTGCTCCGGTTCCGGAGCGCGATATGCAACACGGAACGCCCTTCGGTGAAATTGACGGGCTCGCCGGCAAACATCCGTTCGCGCCACTCTTCAACCTGCCCCGCACGCGCCATCGCACAGAGGAGTCGCAGCGTCTCTTCTGTCATGATGTGCTTCGAGTAGTCGATGAGGATGTCTTCGAAACGAAGGGAGAATTTTCCGAAACGATCCGGATCCGCGCTGAAGAGGTCGCGCATATGGCTCGATGCAAGTGCACGCCGGTGCGCTTCAAGCGCGCGCCAGGAGTCGGCAAGAGCATGTGGTGGCATGGTGGTCGGGTGCGTAGTGGTCACTGCGCCGGCGCAGTACGCTCCAGCGCTTCGAGCAGGATCGTGGGTGTCAGCACTTCGGGTAGAACAATGGGTTCATTCGGCCGGCCCGCCGGAAACAGCACATACAGGGGCACTCCCGAACGGCCGAACTTCGCGAGCATGCGGGTGATATCGGGATTGCGGTTCGTCCAGTCCGCTTTGATGGTCACAATCCCCGACGAGCGCAGTTTCTCCTGCACGCGCCGGTCCGCAATGATGGTCCTCTCGTTCACCTTGCACGTCAGGCACCATTCCGCGGTGAAGTCAAGAAAGACCGGGCTTCCCTTCTGGAGCCGGGATTCGAGCAGGGGCAGGGAAAACGTTTCCCATGCCACCTCGTCGGAAGCGGCGGCACCGGTGGAAGATGTCGCGGCCGGCGTTCCCGTGATGGCAGCGCGAGCATCCAGGAGGGCCCCGATGAAAAGGTAATACCCCGACACGACGAGAACCGCGGCCACAACCCACGTAGTCCAGACGGCTGCCCGGGAGGCAGTCAATGTCGCAAATCGCCCGATGAGCCAGCATGCAAGGCCGATGACGAGCAGGAAAGCGCCGGTCCAGATGACTCCCTCCATCCCGAGTTGTTTCCCGAGGATATACAGAAGCCAGAGGAGCGTCGCCATCATCAGAAAACCCATGAACTGTTTTGCGGTCTCCATCCAGGCGCCGGGTTTCGGCAGAAAGCGCTGCCATGCCGGACGGGCTGTAAGCAGGAGATACGGGAGGGCCATGCCAAACGCAACTGCGGCAAAGATCAACAGGATGATTCCTGTGGGTTGGACAAATGCAAACCCGAGGGCGGATCCCAGGAATGGTGCCGTGCATGGCGTTGCCAGAATTGTGGCAAATACTCCCTCCGCAAATGAGGAGGCATACCCTTTGCCTTTGTCCTGCTCCTGCTGAGCGATCACCGAACTGACGCCGGCAACAGCAGCCCCGGGAAGCCTGATCTCGAAAACACCGAAGAGACTCAACCCGAACGCAAAGACCAGGGCACTCATGGCGATGACAAATACGGGTTCCTGGAATTGGAAGCCCCAGCCCACCTGCTGACCCGCCACTTTGAGCATGATGACCAGAAGCGCCAGGGTTAGGAACGATGCCAGTATCCCCAGGGAGAACATCCAGCCCAGCCGCCGCACTTTCTTCGGTGCGTCGCCCGCCATCTTCACGAGACCGAATACCTTGAGTGCGATGACCGGGAGAACGCAGGGCATAATATTGAGGAGGAGGCCGCCCAGAATTGCAAACCCGATGTACACGATCAACGGAACATCTCCCCCTTGCGATTGGACGGTGACGAATTCCCTGTCCAGAGGGGATGCAGAACGGGCTTCAGTATAGGCGATCTCCAGCCCTTTGCGCACTCCATCGGCGGTCCGGTAGACAACCACGCCGCGGATCTCCCGGGGGGATTCTGTTCCCCCCGGTGCCAGCGGAACATGGATTACCGCCTCGTTGGCTGACACGACAGTGATTGTGCGACCGTTGACCGGCACAGTATCAGACGAAGGAAAGAAGTCGGGCACATCAGGGCCCTCGAGGGTGAGCGGCACACCGGGCACCGGTGTCACCTTCACGCGTAACGTATCCGCCGCCGTTGTCATAGCGACGGCGATATCGCCTGTTTCTTCCGGAGGCCGTGGGAGTGCATTGCGGTAGTGTTCAATGTGTGCTGCCCCCGGTGAAGGAGCCGGACGCTTACCGAGCGGGAGGCTCAGTGACACCGCGGCACTCCCGGGGACGCAGGTATTCTCGCACTCGAGCCACGAGATTTCAGCCTGGATGTTCACCGCTCCACGGGGAGGCAGTGCAGCGGGGAGCTGCATCGTTGCGAGCAACATAGTCTCCGTGGAGTATCCGTAGGTCAGCACCTGGCCCGCTTCGATCTTCTTTTCAGGCAAAGGCCACTGGAGCCCGGAGACGACAGTACCTTCGGGGACCGTCCAGCGAACCGTGGTTGCAAGTCCGCTCTCACCGGGATTTTTCCAGTACGTATGCCAGCCGGAATCCATGCGGAGGAGAACACCGATGGTAAAGGGCGATCCCGGCGTTGCCGTAGCAACATCGGCCACGAGGCGTGCGTGGGTGTGGTTGGATGCGGTGACGGCACAGGAGAGAAGCGGCGGAAAGAGCACCGCGGAGACAATGAAGGCGGGAAGGACAAGGTTCAGCACGGATCGCCCGATACCTCGCAGGGCCGCTCATGGGTGATCCCCGTCCTGTTCCTCCTTCTTCTTGTCTTTATCGGGGTCGGGCGGATGAAGAAAATTCGCCTTCCAGCGTTTTCGCGTAAGCAGCACAAAGAAAATGAAGATGAGGAGACCTATGCCCCCGATGAGCAACAGATTCCACCCCACGAATGATACAGCGTCCGTTTCCGGGCCGATCATGGCAGTTCTCCGTAGTAATGCGCAGCTGGATTCCAGTGGAATATAGAGAATCGAGGGGGTGGAAGCAAGGCAACTACTTCTTCAGCCACTCTCCCAGCATGGTGGAGATCACGTCAGGAGAGAGCGCGGGGGAGGTGAGCATGCCGTGCACGAGTCGTTGGCGCAGGGCTTCATACAAACAGACACCGGCGGCAACGGAGACATTCAGACTCTCGATCATGCCGCGCATCGGGATGATCGCCAGGGCATCCGCCTGCGCGGCAGCCTCATCGGACACGCCGCGGTGTTCGTTGCCGAGCACGAAGGCGGTCTTGCGCGTGAGGTCGAGGTCATACAGCATCCGCGCCGCCGGGTCCAACCGCGTCGCGTAGATGGCAAACCCCTCCTCCCGGAGACGGGCATAGCACTCCGCGACCGAGGTGTGCCGGCGATGCAGGACCCATTTGTTCGCGCTCGAGGAGCTTTTTCTTCCGATGCGCGGGAACTTCTCAATAGTATACAGCAGTTCCACCTGCAACACACCCACCGCGTCACACGTCCGCAGCACCGCGCTGACGTTGTGCGGGTCATGGATGTTTTCCAGCACCACCGTCAGATCCGGCAGGCGGCGCGTTACTGTCGCGGTAATACGGCCGATGCGGCGGGCGCTACGGGACATGGTGTTCCTCCGGATGGAACTGCAGGACGACGATGGCCCCGATCACCACGACCGCGCCCAGCATCTGCAACGGTTGCAGGAATTCTCCAAGGAACACTGCCGCAGACGCAATAGCCACGACCGGTTCAATCGTACTGGTCAGAATCGCCCGGGACGGCGCAACCCTGCGCAAGCCGGCGAAAAACAGGGAGTGCGGAATCAGCAACGAAAAGACGGCAAGCAACACCAGCGGCAGAATAACCTCTGTGCCGGGAATCTGTGCAACGAGCTTCCAGGGCGGATTGATCACCAGCCAGAACAGCGACGCGAATCCGATGGAATACACCGTCATTGTCCAGACGTTTTGCGTGCGGAGAATATCGCGCGTGAAGACCGTCAGAAACGCAAACCCGATGATAGATCCGATTCCCGAAAGCAGTGCCAGCGGCGTGATTTTTATCACCCCGGAATCATACCCGCCCACCGCCAGGAAACATCCCAGCAGTGAGAGAAGGGCGACGAGAATCCTGGGTACGGTGAACCGTTCCTGCCCGTTCCATACCTCATAACCGATCACCAGCAGCGGTGCGGTATACTGGATCAGGATCGCCGTCGCGACGGTACTCTCTTTGATCGTGTAGTAGTAGGTGAAATTGGTCCCGGCAACGCCGATGAATCCGAGCAGGGCGAATTTCCAGAGGTCGCTCCATGGGACGGACAGGACATCGCGGCGGAACAGCACGGCAAAGAGGTACAGCAGCAGAAATGAGACGGTGACCCGCACCTGCACAACCAGTACGGCATCAAGATGGTAACGGAAGAGGGCCTTTGCTGCCGTGGCGGAGAGACCCCAGAGCATGGCTGCACAGAGAATCATGACGTTAGCCCGGAGGCGGGTCATGCGGCGGGGGGGGGTTCGGCGGATGGCGGCGCGTTCGCTTCGTCGGCCTTGCGCCGGTAGTAATCACTCTGCTCGGTGTCTCCGGCGAGTTCGTACAACGCGGCCATGCGCAGATACAACGGTGCGGGATTCTCGACGTGTGCGAGACCGCACCGGACGAAATCCATCAGAATGCCGAGCGGCGGGATGTTCAGGTCGGGGTCGTAGCAATCGCACGCATCCAGATACGGGTCGGGTGCGGACGGCCGTAGCAATGCCGCCTTCTGGTAGTAGTACAGCGCAAGCTCGTAATTGTCGTCCGTTGCAGTGGTCACCTCAAAGACGCTGGCAAGCCAGAGGTAGACGTCGAATCCGAGATCAGGAAACTCGGACGCAAGCTTTTCGCCGAACAGACGGATTTCGTCCGCGGTCAGTGACTGATTCCAGAACAGCAGACGGTAGAGCTCAACGTCGTTGATCTGCTGCGTCAGGGCAGATTGGAAAACGTCGAAGATCTCGTTGAAATCTGTGGAGGTGGAAAAAGTCTTCCGTATGTCGTCAAGGGAATAGAGGTGCATGATGTGACGCGCCAGATGAACGTAAGAAACGGTGTTTTCAAAAGCAACCGGGCCCGGTTGCAGCTATTTCACAAGAGTCATCTTCCGCGTAACGATGCCGGCGCCTGAGGACAATCGATAGATGTAGACCCCGCTTGCCATCGCTCCCGCATCCCATGTCACCGTGTAGTTGCCGGGCTCCTTCTGCTCATCGACCAGGACGGCCACCTCCCGGCCGAGAAGGTCATAGACGCAGAGCCGCACCCACCTCGTGCCAATTGCCTCGTGCCTATTGCCTATTGCCTGGTGCCTATCGTCTGTTCCCGGTACTGTGTAGCCTATCGTCGTCCCCGGATTGAACGGATTCGGATAGTTTTGCTCAAGTGACATCCGTGCGGGTCTCCCGGCGTCAGCCACACCGAGAAGCGCGGGGCCGTAAAGGACCACGCGGAGATCGTCCAAGGAGAATCCGTCGCGTTGCAGGTAACTGTCGCTCTCAAGCCTGAACCGCAGCATTGCCCGGGTTCCCAGGACGGGCGCAAGATCCATGTTCTCGCTCACCCACGTGCTTCGGGTCCGGTCGTACCCGTGCGCATCAGGCGCCTGCTTGCCGCCGCTTGCTCCCGAGCCCTGCCGTGTATGGCTCCCGGGCAGCGAAACCCAGGTGCGTCCGCTGTCGCGGGATGCCTCCACAAGGCAGAAATCATACTCGGGTTCAATGTCCCAGCGCGCCATGAATCGCAACTCGGCGGCCGTGCCGAACAGAGGAAGCAATTGCTGCAGTGAGTAGGTGCTGGAGTAATTGTTGGGGTAATCGCCCCATGGACTGTCGCCATACGCACCGGGTCCCGAGTACGCGGTGCGCGTAGTGAAACCCCACGTCGTCAACGATCCGGTACTCTGCGATTCCCACAGAGGGCTCGTGCTGTCGGCATGATCGGAAAACAGCAGCGCCGGATTGCCGAGCCGGAACGACACTGAGTCCTGGAAATAGCCGCCCGGGAATTCCCCCAGCACTCGTAGGGTGGTCCTGGCGCCTCCGGCCGATCTCGTGCTGCGCTGCACCACCAGCGGGACATACGTGCTTTCCTCCAGCGCCACCTTCCGGGGCGCAGGAAGGATCACACCGGGATCGTCGCTCGTGAAGTGCAGTGTGGCCGTGGTGGATCGCGCGCCGGCCCCGGTGTTCACCAGCAGCAGATTCACCCCCGCAGTGTCGCCGTCCACAACCGGATCGGGCCCGCCGGAGGCCATTGCATAGTGTTGACCCGCACAGCGTGTCAGAAAAATGTTGGCGTCGAGGTTGGCGTCGGCCAGCGGCACAATCCTGGAAGGAACGGGCCAGAACCCGTCATCTGCGCCACCCACCTCCGGAGTCATCGCGATAATCCGCGGCTTCATCGATGTCTCGCCGTACATCCAGTCATCGGAATCGCCGTTGGTGGAGTAGCCGATCATGTCCCCGCCTGTCCCGTGCGGGTAGTAGTTGACCGCGGTGAGGAATTCCGCAATACGCGAATAGAGAACGGAATCCGGGGTGGCATCATCACTGAACCCCCAGGGATGAATCAGCACATTGCCAAAACCGTGGTAATTGAGCGTGCAGCCCGGCTTCTTGACCGCGCACAGATCCCGTATTGCCTGCGTTTCCGGTTCGGAAAAGGGGACGGCTCCGCGGTACGAGTTGTCTGACGGCACCGGGCTCGATCCAATGTCGTCATACCCCCACTGGAAACCGTAGTTCCTATTGAGGTCGACACCGAATGAACCATCCGCATTGGCGCGACGGTTCTTCCGCCATAATCCCCCTCCGGAAGGAAACGCGGCGGCATTCATGGCATAGCCGTCCGGGTTCACCACCGGCACAACATACACCTCGCGCGAGTTGAGCAGGGCGGTGATATCCTCGTTCACCCCATAATGCTCGAGCAGGTACCAGATAAAGTACACCAGAACCATCATTCCCTGCGGTTCACGCGCGTGGTGAAGTGCCGTGAACAGTGCGCAGGGTATGTCGTTGCCGGCGACGGGTGCTCCGGATATCCGAACCCCCCAGAGAGTGCGTCCTTCAAGAGAACAGCCGATGGAATCGCGCTTCCCGATCAGGTGCGGATAGCGTGCGTGCATGGTGTCAACTTCCGCTTCGAGCTCCGCAAGTGTCAGATACCCTCCCATCGACCCCAGGTGGAAATTGTGCACACGGGATGCAGGGAGCGCGGCAGGCCGGTCGGCGAGCAGCCGGGCGGCATACGCAGCATGCCAGTCCGGCACTACGATATCCACGCCGAATCCCGCAGCGCGCACGTCGCGCAATTCAACTTCATCAAGCGTGATCTCCAACGCGGAGGAGTCGCGAAGCCGCGCCCCCTCGAGTGCGATCCCGAGTCGTGCAATGCGCTCCACATCGGCCCTGGAGGTGAGTGCAATGCGCACGGTGCTGGAGCGCGAAGGAGCATCCGCCGTCGCCATCGCGCCACCCGTCACGACGATGCACAACAGGGCGATCATGGCTCCTGGTGAAGGAGCGTGGAGGGGGGTTGTCTTTGGAGATCCGTTTCTCACCGCTCACCGGAGGAGTAGCATAGTGCGAACCAGACTGACCGTACCCGATTGAAGACGGGCGATGTACAGACCGCTTGCCAGGCCCGAGGCATCGAAGCGCACACTGTAGTATCCCGCCGGCTTCTGTTCATCCACCAGCACCGCCACCTCCCGGCCGAGCAGGTCGTACACCTTTAGAATTATGAATTGTGGATCCACAATTGAGAATTGTAGGGTCGTACCCGGATTGAAGGGGTTCGGGAAATTCGGCAGGAGTGCGAAGGTGGTGGGTGGGGACATGTCCGGAGATGTGACATCCACCGCGAGGTCTCCGGTCCCGCCGAATTGATAGTAGCGTGCAGCAAACTCCTGCAGGTAGAGATTGGCGATGGCGGCGTCATGCACAATCAGCGTGTTCTCATTGTTCGAGTTTTCCGCCGCGCTCGACCAGTTGTGGGAGCCGGTGATGACCGCCGGATATGCGCCGGCCCATCCGGCATCGAGAATGGCATACTTGTGATGCAGGAGCCCTGTGCCGGACTTCAAATGCAGATCGAGGCCCCGCCCGAGGAGGTAGTCATACTCCGACCCGGTGTCATCCCGGTTGTCCATCACACCGTGGATGGTGACGCCGGCGTTCTTTCTCGCCAGCACGGCATCTGCAAGGTCGTCGCGCGTGAATGTCAGGAGGGCGAAGTTGATGGAGTGCGTCGCGGAAGAGAGTGCACCGGCAATGTGGCTCGTGGTCATGTCGCTCGGACTGAAGTAGCATTCCACATCCCGTCCTCCGATGCGGAAGCGATGCGGGGTGTTGTTGGTCTTGCGGGCGCCGAATCTCGAGGCTGACGGACCGGGAGTGTCCGTGCTGCTCCCCCACATTTCATCGAACTCCAGCGTGTACGCGCCGGCCAGGGCCGGATCCTGGATCTCCATGGCATTCTGGTAATCGTCATTGGTCCCGGGCAGGGTGGGATTCCATGATCCGGTCCAGACCCATACGCTTTCCGGGGCGCCTCCCCGTCCGTCAATCACCGCGAACTTGTTGTGCATCAATCCTGCACCGGCATTTGCGGCGTCAAAGGCATCGGTGATGAGCGGGATCCCCGCCGACACGAGACTGCTCAATGGTGCCGTGGAGCGGTTGTCCTGTTCACAGATCACGCGCACGCTGACCCCCCGCGCCCTGGCTGCAATGAGAGCATTTGCGATGTCAGTTCCCGGGCCGGGCGTGCCGCTCAGGCTGTAGAACGCTGCATCGATGGATCGCCGGGCGCTATTAAGCCTCCCGGCGATCAGCGTCACCAGATTCTGGCTGCCTGCAGCGGGTGGTGTCGTGACCACCGAGGGCATGACGCTTTTGTTGAAGTACACGTTGATGGCGCCCGATGCCGCAGCCGGCGATGCGGTACTGACGACGAGGTCGCCCGCACGGCTTGTGTCCACCCCGCTGACCGAATATGCCTGCACATGATACACCGTGGCGGCGGCAAGCCCGCCCACCGGAACGTTGTGCAGCGTACGGAGCACTGTGTCGGGTGCGACAATGCCGAGTTCATAGCGTGACGTCCTCCCGTAACGCAGCCCCGAGGTGCCGGACCGTGTTGTCGTCCAGGAGAGCGCGAACGATGACGGCGTGATATTCCCTTCGACCGGCATGGTGGCGATCACGGGACCCGACGAAATGATATCCGCGGTCGACCGGGGCATGATCTGGTAGCCGCCGATGTACGGAGCGGACCCGACGAATTGGCCCACGACGCCTATGATGTCACACGCAGAGGCCGGGATGACCCCGCCTACAAGATTCGTATTGTTGTCAATGCGAATCTGCGTCGAATCCGTCAGGTCATACAGGACATAGTTCGTGTTTGACCCCCAAGTGCCGCTTCCGGCGACCATGGCACCGTTGATCCTGACAAGACGGCCCTCGTAAGTCTCGACGCCGCCCGCACCATCGTCCGCAATCTGTGAAACCGTGACAACGACCGGCTCGACAGTATTCCCGGCTGACACGATTGCATGGAGAGCCGGGTTCACAATCTCGGTCAGTCCTGAAAACGGCTGCACGAGTCCGGAAACGACTACCTCATCGCCCAGCGTCACCGCCGTCGAGAACACCGATCCATACACGGCCATCCCCCCTGTGTTGTCCTGGATGTAGGAGGGGCCGCCAAATTCGTTTGCAACGGTGACGACACCACGCACGGTGACGAGCGTATTATTCCGCAGGGGGACACCGTTTGCGTCGTTCGACTTCACGAGGGAGATGGGGACCGGAATCCCGTACACAAACACTGAGGCTTGTGACGATAGTGCGAAGATGGAGTCCGGGTGCGTGCCGGTGAAGGCCTGGAATGTAAACGACGCTGTGGAGTCGGGTGGAGTGATACTCAGCAGCGTGAACTGAAGGCTGTCCATACCGGAGAGGGTGATTCCGCTCAGCATGATGGTATCACCCGAGACGGCGATGAGCGGGGAGCTTCCGCCGGCTGTAGTGATGTCAGTGGCGGAGTGCGACCAGCTCCATGACGCGGGCACCTTCACGTGTGCATTGGTGATCACGTACGGGCTTTCTCCCTGCACGGTGAATGTCAGCGCATGGGGAGTCCCGCCCGAGAGCGTCGCAGGCGAAATCCGCACCTGGCCTTTGCCAACTCCGCCAGCGGCCAGACTTGCGTCGGTCTCCTGGCCTGCGGTGATGGACCACGGGCCGGCGAACACATTGTCGCGCGAACCGTCGTCATTCACCGTGACCAGGGAATCAATGATGCCGGCGGGAACGGCGATCTTGAATCCGCCGGCGCTGAAACCGTATCCTTCAGCAATTGCGTTGTCTTCCGTGCGGTATGTCCCGACGACGGTGCCTCCCGAGTAGGCGAGCACTCCTTTGTTCACTGCAGGTGATACCGGCCGCATGATCCATCCGCCGGCGCTCTGCATATTCAGGACCGAGAAGGATCTGGATGCCGAAGTAAGGTTCGTCGATGTGGCGGTGGATTTCGCCGCACGGACTGACGCTGTGACACCGAGGCCGGTGTTATGTTTTGCGTAAATCCAGCCCGACCAATTCCCGACTGCGTCGATGGGAACCAGCGGACAGGAGGCAGCGTATGCGGTGGCATTGCTCCATGCAGTGCCGTTCCACATATACTCATTGTTCGTTCCCGAATAGATTTTGAGGTAGGCCTGGCTGTTGGCCCCGGCCGTCCATCCCTGAATTCGCACAAACACTGCGTACGGAGTCCCCGTCGAACCGGTCCCTCCCCCGTCTGCGATTGCCTGTGGAACAGTCACGGCTGTCAGGCTGGCCTGGGAAAAAAGATTGAACAGAGGGAGGGACAATAGTGCCAGGGTGGCGGAGATCCTGCTGCTGAACAATTGCATGTATTCGAAGACCCTGTTTTTATTAGGCAATTTCGGTGTTGGGGGATCCTCCCCCGGTACGGATACTGCAGTAAAAGATACCGATACCGCATCCTATGCGCAAGGCGGTTTCAGGGCTTGCGGCTTGTTTCTTTTGAGAAATCTTCTGACATTGTGCCACCTCATTCAGACGTTTATCCACTCCGTCCAATTCTCATCTCAGCAGACTTTCTTTTCATGCGGGGGAGTACGCTGTTGGTGCGGGTCCGGGGTGAACAAAGCGAGCTCTTCAATTTCAGATCGCAACAGTAACCCATAATTCATATTCCACAATATCATGAGGTAGCGTATGGTCAGGAATATTGTGACCGTTTTGTTGCTCCTTCTTGTGCATGCGTACGCACTGTCCCAGGGTGAAATCCGCGGGCGGTTGACGGATGCCGAGGGGAAGGGTCCGCTGGTGGGTGCAACAGTGACACTCACCGGGACCAAGATGGGTGCGGTGTCTGATGTGTCAGGGGACTTCGCAATTACCAACGTGCCTCTGGGTACGTACACCGTGCGTGTCGCCTATGTTGGGTTTGTTTCCGTCCAGCGAAGGGTCACGGTGGGTTCTGAACCTGTCACGGTGAATCTCGCTCTGACGCCGACGATGATTGATCAAAGCGAAGTCATCATTGAAGTCAACCGTGCGAAGGAACGCGAGACACCGGTGGCGTTCAGCAACATCGACAAGATGGATATCGAGCAGAAGATCCACGGCCAGGACGCGCCGCTGCTGGTCAAGGGCACTCCCGGTGTGTACACCTACTCCACCGACGGTGTCGGCAATGGAGAGGCCCAGGTCTATGTGCGCGGGTTCACCCAGTCCTATGTACAGGTGCTGGTCAATGGTATACCCACCAATGACCCCGAATCGAACTCGGTGTACTGGTCGAACTGGGGTTCCGTTTCCTCGGCTGCCGCATCGATTCAGATACAGCGCGGTGCGGGCTCTTCGCTGTACGGCGCAGGCTCGTTTGGAGGTTCGTTTAACATTGTCACTGCCGATGCGCCCGCCCAGCCAAGATATGATCTCAACCTCAGCATGGGCTCCCCGTTCAACTCCCTCATAGGCATCGGCATCAACACGGGTCTCATTGACAATTCGTTTGCCGCGACTCTCCGTCTGGACCGCAAGGTCGCCGAGGGCAGCAGGGTGAGCGGACGCTATGAAGGGATCAACTACTACACGTCGCTTGCATGGTATATCAATCCGCAGCAGAGTTTGAAGTTCGTCCTTCATGGTGCACCACAGGAGCACGGCTATTCCTGGAGCAACGATGTCAGTTACTTCAAGATGTACGGCTACGGCGCCAACCCGGCTCCACTGCTCCCCCGCTATGTCGTCAATGCCCTGCCGGCAAATGCCAACAACGATCTGCCCAACTACGCGCTGCTGGATGACAGCCGTGAGCTGGCGGATCCGAATTATGTGAACCTGGCCCATAATTTCTACCATAAGTCGCAGGCGGAGCTTCACTACCGCTTCGACGTGAGTCCGAATTCCTCCATCCAGGCGACAGCTTTCTATTCAAAAGGGCGTGGGGGCGGGTCTAGCATGAACAGCCTCGGCACGGTGTTCTCCCGCGGATCCGACGGCACGATCACTTCGCTGGTCGGTCCGGACGGGACGGTCAATTCTCCTCTAGTCGCGAAGAACACGTATCTGGCGAATGCCTACCAACGCATCAGCTATTCGTTCCACCAGCAGGGCGGAATCCTGGCCAGTTTTACCACGCGCCCGGTGGATTTCCTGGGTGTCACCGCCGGGGGCGAGTTCCGCTCATGGACGGCCGATCACCCGGGCCACTTCACCAACCTGTACGGTAAGAAGTCAGTGAACTTCAGTTATGCACGTTATGACACCGCAGGGAGGGTAATGAGCTCGACGTTCTCCCGCAAAGTGTACCAGGGTGACCTGGACGGCCCGAAGAGTGACATCGGCAACATTTTCGGCTGGACCATGGCCGGCGCAAACGATGCAGCGTATGCAACGCAGTACAGGAACTACCGGGGCCAGACCCCGCAGTATACCATCTTCCTGCAGGGAAACTGGCTGTTCGACCGCTTGAACCTGGTCACCTCGATCCAGTACGTGTGGTACAAGTACAAGCTGACCGAATATATGCCAAGCGAGAATGCCATCGGCCGGATGCTCACACGCGCGCAAGAGACATCGCGCGGGGGACTCACAGAAGGTCCGACCGGGAGTGGCACGTTCCTCATGAAGGACAATGCCGCTTCTTCACCGCGCTGGTACGAGTTTGACCTTGTCAACGAGAATCGTTCGCGCGGCTTCTGGCAGCCGAAGTTCGGCGCTAACTACAATGTGACCGACAATCTGAACGTGTTCGGCAATTGGGCTCATGTCGAACGATTTGTGGACCTCGGGGTCTACTACAACCAGGGACGCGTCGATCCCGGCGTCGAAGACGAGAAGTCCAATCAATACGAAGCCGGCATCGGCTGGACATCTCCTGCCCTGCGGACAAAGCTGAATGGCTATTACATGACCTGGGAGAACAAATCCGCCCGGATCACGGATCTCTCCAAGGCCGGTGAGCCGGGGTATGACCGGAACGGCAACCGCTCCGAGCTCGTCGGGAAATCGGTGCACCAGGGCATTGAAGCTGAAGTAACCGTCATGCTCGACGACCTGGTGGGGATGAAGGGTTGGGAGCTGACCGGCATGTTCACGCTGATGGACAACCGTTGGAAGACAGTGCTGGACAAGGTCATGCGCGATCCGAACACGGGCGCACGCCGCGCATTCAATGCCTCGGCACTGAACGCGCAAGGGAAGCGCGACACGCTCTTCTTCGACGAGCTGGTAAACACCCCGGTCGCGAGCGGCCCCCAGACGATGTTCTCCGTCGGCTTCAACTATCGCGGAGAATCCTTCTTTTGCGGAATGGGCGTGAACTATTTCTCCCGCATCGTTGCCCTTGACGGCGGAAGCTTTATGGCCGTCGACGGCGGCTGGGTGATCGTCAACGCCAAACGGAAGTTCGACGCGAAGTTCGACACGAAGCTGCCTGCTTATACCATGGTTGACTTCAACGCCGGTATGAACTTCTCTCTGTTCGGTCTGACCAATACCGCATCCGTCCAGGTACTGAATGTACTCGACAACGAGTTCTTCGCAAATGCGGACCGGTCCGGCGTGATCCCCGGAATCGGCCGCGCATTCAGGTTTAACCTGAGCACGGGTCTCTGACGGCAGGCAATGGCCGTTAGGCACTTAGGCAAGAGGCGACAGGAAGCAGGCAATACGTAGCGGTAAGCTGCACTGCGTTGTACGAGCGGCGGAGCCCCCTTGTGGGATCCGCCGCTTTTTTTGTTCAATTGCTTTTTCGCTCCGTTTTGGCGAGATTTAATGAGTTGACTGTCCGTTCACACCAGAGAGCTTCACGTTCACTTTCTCAGAGAGGTTCCCATGCACAAGAAACTGTTCATCCCGGGTCCTACAGAAGTCGCCCCTGATGTCCTGGAAAAAATGGCCACACCGATGATCGGCCATAGAAGCAAGGACGCTTCAGCCTTGCAGCATGACATCAGCGACAAGATGCGCAAAGTGTTTCACACCGCCAATCCGATTCTCCTTTCCACGAGTTCCGGCTCGGGACTGATGGAGGGCTCGATCCGTTCGCTGACCGCCAAGCGCGCCGCGGTGTTCTCCGTCGGTGCATTCGGCAATCGCTGGTTCAAGATGGCCGAGGCCAACAATGTCGGCGCAGACAAGTTCGAGTCGGAGTGGGGCAAGCCGACCACGCCGGAGATGGTTGACAAAGCACTCGCAACAGGCAAGTACGACGTGTTCACGGTGACGCACAACGAGACCAGCACCGGCATCATGAACCCGGTGGAAGAAATCGCCGAAGTCCGCAGGAAGTATCCCGACGTGCTCTGGCTCGTCGATGCTGTCAGCTCCATGGCGGGCGCCAAGATCGAAGTGGACAAACTGGGTATCGATGTCTGCATCACCTCCACCCAGAAGGCCCTGGCCCTGCCTCCGGGCATGGCGATCTGCTCTGTCACTCCGCGCGCACTCGAGCACGGCAAGCAGGTGAAACATCGCGGCTGGTATCTGGACATCCTCGAGATCTACAAATACATCGAGACGAAAGATTATCAGTATTCCGCGACTCCTTCGCTCTCCCATATGTTCGCCATGAACTATCAGCTCGACCGGATTCTGGCCGAGGGCCTGGAAAACCGCTATGCACGCCACAAGGCAATGGCAGAGTATACACGCGCATGGGCGAAAACGAATTTCGCGCTCTTTCCCGAGGAGAAACACGCGTCTGTCACCCTCACCACCATCACCAATACGCGCAACATTTCGGTCAAGGGACTGAATGACGCGCTGGGCAAGGAAGGCTTGCAGATTTCCAACGGTTACGGCGACCTGAAGGAGAAGACCTTCCGCATCGCCCATATGGGTGAATTGACGATGGACGATGTGAAGCAGGTCATTGCAGCTATCGACCGGATTCTCCCCACGTTGAAGTAGCTCCCGGAACTTCCGTTTCACGCATTCAAGATCTCCCCATCGCCGGTGGCAGCAGCGCGATGGGGAGACCTGCTAAAGGAAAAGTGCTATGGCGACAATTCGTCCGTTCAAAGGGTATCGCCCGCTCCCGGAATACGCAGCGCGCGTCGCGGCCAAACCGTACGACGTCCTGAACTCCGCCGAGGCGCGGGCGGAGGCGGCGGGAAACCCCCTGTCGTTCCTCCATGTGGGCAAACCCGAAATTGACCTGCCACCGGATATACATCTGTATGACGACAGGGTCTACCGCAAAGGGAAAGAGAATCTTGAGCGGCTCATTCGCGACGGGATACTGCGCGAGGATCCGTCCCCGTGCCTGTATGTCTATGCCCAGACGATGGGCACCCATACACAGTACGGTGTTGTGGGATGTGCTTCCGTGGCAGAGTATCTCAACGATACCATCCGGAAACACGAACTCACCCGGAAGGACAAGGAGGATGACCGGACACGACACGTGCAGGTCACCAACGCTCATTCCGGTCCTATCTTTCTCACCTATCGTGCGCAACCGGCTCTCGACGCAATTGTCGGCCGTGTGTGTGCCGGAGTGCCCGCGTTTGATTTTGTTGCCGGCGACGGCATTCGCCACCAGCTCTGGGTCATTCGCGACTCCGCGACAATCGATGCCATCACCGCCGCCTTCCATGCCATTGCCTATCTGTACGTCGCCGACGGTCATCACCGTTCCGCGGCGGCGGCACGAGTGGGACGCGACCTGGCGGACGCCAACCCCCACCACCGCGGCGATGAGGAGTACAACTTCTTCCTCGCAGTGTTCTTCCCGCACAACCAGCTGCGGATCATGGACTACAATCGTGTGGTGAAGGATCTGAACGGGAAAAGCGAGTCCGAATTCCTGGTGGAAATTCAAGAACATTTCACTGTGACCGGGGCACCGGGAAGGCACAAGCCGGCACAGAAGGGTGAATACGGCATGTACCTCAACGGCACCTGGCACATCCTGCGAGCAATGCCGGCCTTGCTGAACGTCGCCGATCCTGTCGAGCGGTTGGATGTCTCGATACTGCAGAAGTACCTGTTGTCGCCGGTGCTCGGCATTGACGATCCGCGGACAAGCAAGCGCATTGACTTTGTGGGCGGCATACGCGGATTGGAGGAGTTGGAGAAACGGGTGAATGCAGGGGAGATGACGGTCGCGTTTGCACTGTATCCCACTTCCATCGACGAACTGCTCGCCATTGCCGATGCGGGGAAAACCATGCCGCCAAAATCAACGTGGTTCGAACCGAAGCTGCGCGACGGGGTGGTTGTCCATATGGTCAGCTGACGATCACTTCTTCCGGATAGGCTTCGGGGTTCCTTTTGCAGTAAGTGCGCGGTATGCAAGGTAGGCTGCACCGCCGATCTGCACGGTCCCGAGGACCGTTCGATAAATCCTGAACTGACTGTCTTTCGCCCATTGTGCACGAAGTGTTGCCGTCAGATCAGCCTTGGGTTCGAGCAATCCTCCGAGCAGCGGAGGAGGGATGGCTGTCTTTTGCCAGACCGCGAAGAATGACGTGTCTGCAGAAATGTCCTCGAATTGCAGGATCCGCGGCAGGAGAAGCGTCGCCCTGCCGGTGGAGAGACCCGGATCCGTGATGATTATCCCCCGGTGGAGTGCGGTGTCCGCAGGGGGGCTTACGGCTTGCTGTTGACTGCGTGCGATGAACCGAAAAAAGAATCGTCATCAGCACTAGTGCGGCTACTTTCTTCATGCGGTCGATCCTATATGACGCATCATCCACACAGTCAATGTACTCCCGAGTAGTCACAGCCATTCCGGCGTTGTTCCGTTACAACTCTTTGATAAGTTTCACAACCTTCCAGATAAAATTCACGTCCCGTTTCTTCACGGTCACGGGATCGTATTCCGGATTCAGCGGAATCAGGTGGATATAGTTTCCTTCGAACTTCACTTTCTTCAACGTATCTTCGCCGTTCACGCGGGCGACGCAGACATCCCCGCTGCGGGCTTCCTGTTGCGGGCTGACAATCACGACATCGCCGTCTTCGATGCGCGGTGACATGCTGTTCCCCTTCACCTTCAGGGCGAATGCCTGCGCATCCTTCACGTCATCCACCGTGACGTAGTCATCCGCAAAATCAGGGTGGAACAGCGTGGCAACCTTACCGGCGGGGACCGCGGCAATCAGCGGCAGGTCCACCGTTTTCACACGCCGCCGGTTGCTCCCGGGAAGTGTATATACGTTTTCCGGCCGTGAGGGTGAAGGATACATTTCACCTTCACCCGTGAGGAGCCAGCTTGCCTGCACTCCCGTGGCGCGCGCGAGGCGCGTGATGGCAATGCCGTCGGGCACCTGTTCCCCCTTCTCCCAGCGCTGCAACGTGCGCGTCACGATGCCGGCCTTGCCCGCCAGACTCGCCTGATCCAGCTCCTTGTTTTCCCGCGCGGAACGCAGACGTTCGCCAATGGTCGTTTTCATAAATACCCCGGAGACATTTTTGTCAAGACCGCACTTGACAAGACGACATTTATGTCGTATCTTGAACGGGAGAAAGATACGGAAATCCGATGACGCTGTCAAGGGCAAAAATGGGAGGCACGACGATGCAGGAAACAACACGGTACTATGTCGGAATCGGGGGCTGGGAACATGATCTGCTCAATGGTTGTCTTTATCCGGACGCGGGGGCGACATCATCGCAGAAACTCTCCTATTATGCCCGGTGGTTCAACACTGTGGAAGTGCGGCCGACATTCTGGGACGACACGCTCGATGCCGGTGATGCCCGCGAATGGGTGCTTGCCGTGCGGGAGCAGAAAGACTTCCTCTTCTCTGTGAAGCTCCACTCCGCGCTCACACACAAACACGCGCTCGCCGTACCGAAGACCGGGAACATGGAATCCCTCCTGGAAATGCTCAACAGTCACGGGCGTCTTGGAGCGGTTCTGGCCCAATTTCCGTACAGTTTCACGAATACAGGCGCCAACCGCCAGTATCTGGAAATGATCGCCATCCGGTTCGCCGCGTTTCCACTGCACGTGGAGCTCCGCCATGCATCATGGGACTATCCGGGACTTCACGCCCTGCTGTCCGAATTGAAGGTCGGATCTGTCAATGTGGATTTACCGCGCATCCGCCAGCTCATTCCCTACATTCCCCGGATGAGCGGTGACCGGGCTTATCTCCGGCTCCACGGGCGAAACGAAAAAGGATGGCTGCTCAACACCTTCGACGGACGGTATGACTATCTTTACAACAACCGTGAGATGCAGGAGATCCGTCGTCGTGTCTTCGCCCTCCCTCCGGACTGCTCCCGTGCATTCGTGGTGTGGAACAATACGACCGCAGGAAAAGCCGTCGCAAATGCCCTTCAATGCATGGCGATGCTCCGGAGCAACGGCACAATCCCGGCACCTCCCCTCGCACTGCAGGCATTCCCCTGGCTTAAGGAGTTCACGCGCACGGCATCGGGCGATGCACCGTTGTTCGGGGATAAATACCGGGAGGCGATGTGAAGATGAATCCCTCGCGCTGACTAGCGGTTCGGTCTCTTTTTGCGGACGTCTGTCCGGCCGTCTCGCCGCGAAGAACCGTTAGGGCGGCCGGCCTGGTTGGAACCTTGAGAACGGCCGGGTTGATTGGAGCGGTGAGAACCGCCTGACTGGTTTGAACGGTGAAAACCGCCGGCCTGGTTGGAACCTTGAGAACGGCCGGGTTGGTTGGAGAATTTGGAGCGGTCATTGTGCCCGGTGCCGAACGACCGTTGCGGCCGGCTCCCCGGACTTCCCCCGGGCCGGGGCAGGAGCGAGGAGAGTTCGTCCACAAAAGATCCCTGGAATTCATACGCGAGAGGATGTGGGGCGAGTCCCGCGCGGACGGGGATCATTGCCACCTCGCGGATGACATTGCGCAGCTCCTCCGTCTTTCGCAACACACGTTCGCGGTAGGTGCGTTTCCACAGACGGGGACCTGCAGTACCAGCCGTTGCCGCCGCTGCAGCGATGCGGAAAGCGGCAAGGAACAACTTCATGTTCGCCCCCTCTTCCTTCCCCCGAATGAGCAGGGTGAGAGTTGAGGGCTGGAAGGTGTAGATCAGGACTTCGAAATGGTGCGCCAGGCTTTGATCGCGCAATGCGCCGAGCACCGCACGCACTTCCTCCCGTCCGGCAAATACCGGTCGCGCTTCCAGCGTCTCCAGTGTAACAACATACCTGTGCCTGCCGCGATAATCGAATCGCGGTTTGGGCTCTTCACCCGCACTGTGCAGCTGCATGATTTCTGTAGTCGCCATCATTTGCTATGAACAAGGTGGCACAGTGCACGTCCCAACAATGATCCTCCGAGTTCTTTGCTAGCAGAAGATCGTTGGGACGGCATTAGAGATTCACACCGTGAGCAGTCAGATACTGGCGAATCCGGTCCAGCGCTTCCGATTCACTGATGCGCAAACGTACACACGAGGCGCGAACCACCGACTCCAACGGATCGTGCCGGTTTCGCAGCCAGAGAAACATGTTGTAGCCCAGCCGGTCGAGGTCGTGGGGGTCCTCAACAGGAATTCCCGCGACACTGCCGTAAGCCAGCTTTTCGAGACTCTCGGGCGGTGCCGGTTTGACCGTGGAAGGAGCTTTCGTTGTCATACACGGAGTCCAGTCTTACATGAAAGTGGTGCACCAATATACAGATTCAAGCAGATGTTTACAATTGATATCCGAGCATCAGGTAGACCAGGAACGGTCCCTGTTGAACCGGAATATTCGGGAGAGACCGACTGAAATAGAAACTCTTCCCCACCCCTAAGGCAGCCGGTCCGACCGGTGTCGCCAGAGCGAGCTCGAGACCGATACCATGAAGGAGGGAGCTGAATGTGATTTCCTCGGGAACCGCTGAAATGGTTCCGAGGTCATACCGCGCTCTCAGATACGCATCAAACAGCAGTTGTACGGGCAGAAGGTAGCGCAATTCTGCGTTGACCAGGACAAGCTGCCGCCCGCGGCGGTCATCCTCGCGCAAACCGTAGAACGACTCGCGCCCCCCGAGGCGGAACTGCTGTGCCAGAGGCATCGTCCTGTCCGAGATCCCCATCGTGAATCTTGGATGAAACGTCAGGTGCTTTCCCCAGCTCCCGTAGCTCTCGTACATGAGATACAGGGAATTATAGCCGATCTCGCTCCCCAGTCCCTCCAGGGAGAACTCATACGAAAACTTCAGCCCGACACCTGCCGTCGGAAACGGATAACTGTCCTTCGTGTCGATGACCGTACTCAGGCGCACCAGAACAAGCCGGTAGCGTTCGTCGAGCGTTGTCAGGCGGTCGAGGTTCACGAGCCGGACCTTCTGCCACAGGAGGTCCACTGACGTGTTGCCCAGCCGCTCCAGCAGGCTGCCGAACGAAATGCCGAAACCGTACCGGATTTCCCTGTATTCGCCGATACGATCGCGCTTCCAGCGGTTTGGCTGCTCCTGCGGGGGCGTCGCATACATATAGCTGTCGTAGGAACGGTGGAACGCATTGACACCAAATGTTACATAGCTCTCAAAGAGGCGTTGCGCCTTGTACTCGAGCGTGAGGTCGCCGTTGCGCGGCCCCCCTGCAATGGTGAACCCGAGTTCCATGCCTGTACCCTGGAAGTTCTCATCCCGGATATCCAGCAAGCCCTGCAGCTGCCTCTCGTCGTCGGCGCGCATACCGAAACGCACCAGTTGCGACGGACGTTCTTTGATGCGAATGGTGAGGCGGATGCGGTCGTCCACTGCGGTGATTTCCAGATAGACGAACTCAAACAACTTCGTCCCGCCCAGGTTCGAGAGACCTCTCCGTGCTTTACCAATCTCAAATACGTCCCCGGTCGTCAGAGGAAACTCGCGGAGTATGAACGGGTCCTGCGTGCGTTCTCCGCCCTGAACATCGATGGCGCGGATAACGCCTTCGTCCAGCTCAAGCGTCAGATTCCCGGTTGCTTCATCGAGGTACGCTGTGTCGATCTGTGCAAGCGAAAGCCCTCCCGCACGGTATGCACGGAGCACCGCTTCGACCATCCGCTCGGCGGTCTCCGGGGTCATCATGGCACCCTTGATGGGCGCAACGATCTTCTGGAGCATTCCCTCGCTGACGTACGTGCACCCTTTGAAGCGCACATCATGGATCACAGGGTTGAGGATGCCCGAGAACCGCACATCAGTACCGCCGGCATTGCTTCGCACCACAGCACTCACGTCCCGGTACTGTCCGGTGGTGTAGAGTTCATCCAGGAATGTGCGAATGGCCGCCGGGGATCCCCAGCGGTGTACTCCGGGCAGCGTACAGCGATGGAGGATTGAATCCGGGATCGTCGATGTGTCGTATTCCCACCTGACCGGTTCCTGCAGGGCCGACGTGTCCGCTCCGATCAGGAGCTTCGCTCTGCTCCTTTCCAGCAGCCGCAGGATATCCGGCATACAACGCTCCGCGGTCGCCTCACCGAGACGGATCAGGGTATCCAGACCGCGAAAAGAAGATCCCGGGTGGCGGCCGATCTCCGGCGTAAGCACGTAATCCGCCAGCTCCAGGCCGCGCTCGTTCACCCGCTCCATCATGATGCCCATGATCTGGTCGGCGGTTTGCCAGGGTGCTGTCATTTCGTCGGCTGTCCGCAGACCGCTTGTCGTATTGACGGCAATGACGAGATCGCAGCCCGCCGAACGGGCAACGTCGATAGGAACGTTTGACACAAGTCCGCCGTCGACAAGCCGCATGCTGTCGCGTTCGATCGGAGTGAAGAGCAACGGCACGGTCGAACTTGCGCGCAACGCTTCCGCAAGCGAGCCGTCGCGCATGACCACACGGCGTCCCGAAATAAGGTCGGTGGCAACTGCGCGGAAGGGAATCTTGAGATGGTCAAAATCGGGAAACGGATGGTACAGGGCCTGGAGGATTTTGTCACTCAGGAAATCGGTGAGGCGCTGGCCGGACGAGAATGCAGATGGGAGGACCGGAGCAAGCCCCTCGAACCGTACCGCGATGAAGCTGCGGTCATCCACGAGTTTCTGATCCATGAACAGTTCGGTTCGTTTCGTCTCATCCGACAGCGAGAGCACCTCGTCCCAATTGGTGGTCACCGCAAGTGATTCGAGTTCCGCCGGCGAGTAGCCCGCTGCGTACAGCCCTCCCACGATCGCACCCATGCTGGTTGCCGCGATAAAATCCACCGGGATATTGTGCCGGGCGAGGACCTTCAGCACGCCGATCTGGGCGATGCCGCGCGCACCGCCGCCGCTCAGGACGAGGCCCACGCGCGGCCGGACAAGAGGACGCTCCCGGAGTATGTCAGCCGGCGTGCACCACTCCGGTTGGTAGTGCGGACGGAGAACACATACGGTATCGGCGGCCAGCGCCGGAGAGACATCCAGGGCGAAGAGAGCCAGCAAGACAGCCGTCAGGGCGCGGCGCACGGTGTCCGCCAGCATCGGGGAATTTGCGGGTGCCTGCACGGAATCACCTCGGCACATCCGTGCTGAGCCGGAACCGGAGAACCAATCCCTGTTCCTGGTCCAGCACATACAGTATCTTCTCGAAGAAGGCAAGGCCGCTCGGCCTGCGCAACAACCCGCCTGAGCGCTGCAACCCGAATGACTCGCTGCGCATGAATCCCCGGCTGGTAAATTTGAACACGCTGTCGAGCGCCGCATCGGCAACAAAGATATCCCGCCGTGACGGGTCGATGGCGACAGCAGCCGGACGTGCATAGCGGTTCGGGCGGATGAAGTCGACCAGACGATCATCCAACCTTGCCGGATCGAATCGCGGCAACCATCCCTGGAACTCGCTTGTGCTCTGGTACACCATCCATAACGCCCCGTACGCCACGCCGTCAGAGGACTGTGCAAGGACAAAATCCCGGCTGTTGGGAAAAGCGGCGATGGCGGTCGGGTGGTTGATGTTGACAATGCCGGTTCCGATGCCGGTGACAAACGCGGGAAGGGGCGTGATGAATTTGTCGGACGCGTCGAATTGCAGCACCCGCGCGTCCGGATCAATGAAGCTCGTGTTGTCCGTTCCGTCGCGCACCGCGAGGTAGGTATTGTCGCTCAGCACGGCAATGCCCGGGAATCGCCGCCGGGGATGGGCGAGTTCCCGCCAGACGGTGTCGATGGGTGCCACGTCCAGGCGATGTGCCGAATCGGCTGACGCCGAGACCAGACGGAGACGGAATATCGCTCCCACCGTATCCCCGTTCGTGGCAATCAATTCACCGCCCACCAGCAGGTCAAGACGCGAATCCTGAGACAGCGATACGGGATGGAGCATGGCACGCGTGCTCAGGACACCACCTGCTCTGTTCAGCATCACGATGCGGTTTGCGCGCGTATCGGCGACATAGAGCAACTGATCCCGGCCGAGAAGAATTCCCTCGGGCTCTGTGAACCCGCCGAACGGCGGCTCGATCGTTACATAGGCCGTGTCAATCAACGTCGCCGGCTGCTGTGGAAGGCTTCCCAGATCCATGGGCGAATCGCACCCTGTCTCCAGTGATATCCAGAGCAGGGCCGCGAGACACGCGGCACGGCGTGCTATGTGCATCGGTGTCTGCATCAGTATGTCAGCATAAGCGAAATCCGGTGCACGGATCCCAGCCGGTTAAAGTTCGAGTATGCATAATCGGCCTGCACCGTGGTGAATCCGGTGGCCACACGGAACCCTGCGCCGAGCGCGTAACTCTCCTCGGATGTTTCATCCCCTGCAAGCAGCTTCTGGCCGATGGTACGCTTAATGCCGCCCCGGAGAAACAGGGTCTGCTGCCACGCGTACTCCACACCGAGGCGGACGTTCTCCGCATTGTCGTTCGGATGATTCAGCTGGACCGACGCGGTGAGCCGTTGGTCATCCGTCATCCACGGCTCCATCGCAAACCCGAGCTTGAAGAGCGTCGGCAGCGAAAATGACTGGAATGAAGTCACCTGCGTGCCGTCAAGCTGCGGTGCCGTTCCCGCCGCCGCCACATCGGCCCCGAAATTGCTGATCACCACGGCGAACCGCGACGTCCCCAGGCCGGTCCAGTAGAACGTCCCGAGATCGATCATGACCGAACGCATCGTGAGCATATCCAGCGTCTCTTGAACATACCGTACCGTGGCCCCGAAGCTGAACTGTTCGGTCATCTTTCGTGCGTACGTAAGGCCGATCCCGACATCACCGAAAGAGAAGTATCTCCCCGTTCCCAGGGGCTGGGTCTCCGTAGTTATCTCCATATCGGTCATGTGCAGCGACGAGAACGAGAGACCGAACGCGTCAGCTTCGGTCAGATGGTATGTCACGCCGAGATAGTCGTGATTGATATCTGCGACATACCCGGTGTGGGACGCGAACAGTTCGTTCTCGGCGGTCTGCGTAAGCCCGGCGGGGTTCCAGTAAAGCGCAGAGGCGTCGTTCGCGACGGCCACGAACGACTCACCCATGGCCACGCCGCGCGCACCAACGCCGATCTTCAGGAACTGGAACGCGGAAATGCCTGCACGTTGTCCCCCCAGGTTGGGCACGAGCTGCGCATAAAGAGTCCCGGAAGCGACGAGGAGGCAGAAACAAAAAAGCCACAGCGCGGCTGCCGGACGCCGGCCGGGTTTTCTCTTCCATCTCCTATATGTTGCTGCTGCGGGCATGGTTCCCGGGGATTCCTTTTCTCAGAACCTGAACGACAGGCTGCCCCGGATGGTCCTCGGGTTCAGATACCGCGTCGGGTCGTAAGGGAACGGCGAGATATTTCCCGACAGCTGCGGATATAACGGGTCATTGTAGCTCGTCGGCGTCGGATCACCGTATTCATACGCCCTGCCGGTGATCGGGTTGACGATCTGTGTATTCCGGTTGTCAAAGAGATTCTGGATTTCGATACTCGCGACCAGTTTGCCGAAACCCAGGTCAATGAGTTTTTCGATGTTCAGATCGACGTAGAACCAGTAGGCGCCGCTCGATCCGTTCAGGTTGTCGAGGTTGGGGATATATTGCGGGCGCCCCGTAGTGGCTTCGACACCCGTCAGAATCTGCGGCGTATAGCGCTTGCCCGACTGGACAAAAACGCGCACGAACGCATTCCAGTCGTCCAGGAAGCCAACCCCGAAGAGCGGCTCATCCTTCGGGACGGTGAAGTTGAGATACAGGGATGCCTGGAACGGTCGGTCCCAGATCAGATAGTTTTCGCGGATGTTTTCGGGCTCCCCCTGCTGGAGACGGATGAGATTCTCGTTCGGCGTGGAACTTTTTCCTGTGAAAACGGAATACGAGCCAGACAGGGTACCCCGGAACCAGTTGCCGAAACGCGTCTTGTATTCGATTTCAATGCCCCGGTTGCGGCAGTAATCGGAATTGAGGTAGGTTGTGTAGTACTGCGCGCCGCCGGAGCTTTTCGCACGCAACACCGACTTCTCCGTGCTGTAATCATAAATATCTTTGTAGTATGCCGTCACGGTGAGGACATCGCTGCCCGATATCTGGTTCCGCAGCCCGAGTTCATAGGCGACCGTTGTTTCGGGATTCAGATTGGGATTGCCGACCGGATCAGTAGAGCGCACCGACACCGATGTTCTACTGAGCTTGGAATATATGTACTGCGGGCGCGGCAGCTTCGAGAAATGGCAGTAGGAGAAGAAGAGCGTCTGGTTGTCTGACACCGGATGGGAAATGCCCAGTCGCGGGCTGAGTCGCGCTTTGAACCGCCGGCCGAACAGCTCGAACGTATCGTTGAGATACGCTTCCCGCAACGCCGGCGAAACGATCAATGCGAGCGATGGATCCTTCGCGACATCATCCACATATTTGCCCGGTGCCCAGTACTCCAGCCGCAGTCCGGCATTCAGCAGCATGCCGCTCAACGTGATATTGTCCTGGGCATACACCGCCCCCTGGAGCGCGTGAATGTTGTATACATCGTTGTCAAACCCGAGTGGCTTCACCCATGGACGGAAGATATCCACCATCTGCATCTCCTGGTACCGTACTTCAATGCCGGTCTTGAACTTGTTCGTCTCGGTGAAGAAGTTCGTCAGATCGCACTTCAGGGTGTACTCCGTGCTGAAGTGATCGCGCCATTTGTTGGGTGATCCCAGATCATAGAACCCGTCGCCCGGCACAACGCCGACCGTATCACGGCCCAGGTTGTAATAAAGTATAGGATAGGTCACGATATCCTGCGGTTCGAGGTACGCACCGAACGGCTTGCCGTTGGCATCCCCGCGCACGTGTGCTGTGTAACGGCTCAACTTCACTTCATAAAACATCTGCTTGCTCAACGTGTGCATCCACGAGAGCGAGTGCTGCATGTTGATCTGTGTGAATGTCGCTGCACTGTCGGGAATAAACTGGAAGAGGTACTGGTATCCCGGATTGGGTTCCACGCGTTCTAGTGTCGCCTGTATTGCCTGCGTGTTCTGGTCGATGACCACGGATTGGTTGAAGGCATAGGAAAGCTTCATCGTGGAATTGGGCTTCCACGTGAGCTTCGTCAACCACGAATAGTTGTTGCTCCTCTTCGGCGCCCAGCTTGAACCGTTGAATATCGATGAGTAGAGCCCGCCGGGCGCCTCGACAACCCATGCCGTCGGTCGGCGGTCCAGTCCGACGGATTGCACCCAGCGGGTGTAGTTATCGCTGAGATTTGCATACACCGTTCCAAAAAAGGTCACCGTACCGGGTACCTGTACGCCGAGAGCCGGGAGCAGATAACCCGTGATCGGTTCCGGCCCGCTCAGATTGAGATCATAGATGTCGGTGTTCCAATTCGAGCGGGAGTCATTGTTGAAACCAAAATGATCGGTCTTGTACCCGATCGATCCGCTGTACCTGTCCGAGCCTTCCCGTGTCGTAATGTTGACGATGCCCGAGGTCGCCTGTCCGTATTCAGCGTTGTAGCCGCCGGTGATGACTTCGACCTCCTGGATTGCCGAGGGACTCAGCTGGAGTCCGAACCCCGAACCGGCCATCGGATCCTGCACGGAGATCCCGTCGAGCAGATAGGCATTCTCGTGCGTCCGCCCGCCGCGGATGTGAATCTCGTTATCGGCCATGATGACCCCCGGCTGCATGGCAACGACCGACTGCACGTTCTGCAGCGCGGCGGCCTGAATGTCGGCCTGGTTGATATTCCTGCGGCTGGCGGTCTCCTCGATATCGAACAGCGGCTTCTCGCCGATAATGACCACGTCCTGACCGATCGTCAGCACGGTCTCTTCCAGTTTCGCCCGGATCGACGCTGTCTCGCCCGGTTGGACTTTCACGTTCGTGAACTGCACAAGCTTGTAGCCGAGCAGTGAGACCTCCACCGTATAGGCGCCCGGGTTGACTTTTTCGATCCGCACGTTGCCGTCGATGTCACTGGTGGCCCCGTAGTAAGTCCCCTTCACGGTGACATTTGCGCCGGGGAGTCCTTCGCCGGTTTTTGCATCCACGACCGTGCCCATAATCCGGCCGACCGTCTGCGCCGCGGCAATCGGCGGAGCCGTGACACACAGCCCCGTGAGCAGAAGCGCGGTCAGAGCACTCACCCACCATCTCCTTGTGCCTGCCGGCACCATCGTGCGATATTCTCTCCGGTGGTTCATGGCGGGTTAGAACACCATTCTGTTCACGACTTGATTCGGGCTGAATTGCCGCAGGGTCTTCTCAAAGAACGCCGCAATGCCCAGGGGATTCCCCTGCACCGTGTTGTTTAGCAGGTGAAGCGGCAGACCGACAAAGACGATTGTTTTCTGTCCGTCAATCACCGCAATATTCGGGGAGCCGGTGTATCGTTGCGGCACTCTGGTATCGGGCTGCAAGTGGTAAATGTACCGTGCATCAGAGCGGCGGTAGACCGGTCTCAGGAACACCGAGTGGATGGTGGGGGATGCATTGAGCGCCAGCTGGGGATAGATGTCCGCCGGATTTGTGCTGTCGGGGTAGACGGCGTAGTTTGCCGGCAGGCGCGAGTCACCTGCCGATGGCGGCGGCGGAGCCGGCGGCGGCAATGTCACGCTGCTCACGCTGTCAATTGGCGCAAAATCACGCAGTGCACCGCGCGGATCGCTGGTGTTCAGAAACATCGTCGAGAAGAGCACGCGACCGCCGTTCTGCAGGTATGTGAATACCGTCAGCTGTGCCACGGCGAGGCTGGGAATTTCGTCGGTGTACCAGATGACATAATCGTAGAGCAGGAAGGTCTGCACAAGCGCCGGATCGGCAAATTGCGGTACCAGCCGTCCGAATTTGCCGGCTTCTTTTTCCGATGCCGTCAGGCCAAGACCGATATTCAACTGGTCCACACTGGCGAACTGCCCGCCGGGAACCGCTGCCAACGCGCTTTGATACGTCGACTGGGCCAGCTGCGCGTCAAACCGGGTATAGTCATTGACCAGAAGAAGTCTGCTGCCGGGTTTCTTGACATACCACCGGTCTGTGGAACCCGGGAGTCTCAGGGTCGGACTGTATTCACCGGCGACATCGCGGACTTGCACATACAGCGCGTTCTCGGCATTCAGTTTGAGATTGGGCAGCTGGCCGATGAGACGGCGCCCGAGGAATTTGCCGCTATAGAGGTCGGCCGTGACGGTGGCGCTCGCGGCATCGCTCCGCACCCGGGGCACGACGAGCGTCAGGATTGTGTCCCGCAGCGTCACGGTCACCCAGGCACCCGTTGCACCGGTATCATTGAGGGCGACGCGGTATGACGCCAGCGTGTTGTCGCCGTCCGGATCCGTTCCCTTGAAGCCTACCGTCGCCACGGTAAACGTCGTGTCGGGCAGCTTCTGCACGGTGTTGGGATCGTTTGGAGCGGGGAGCAAACCGATCGTTGGAGGTGTGTTGCGTATCGGAAACGTCTGCACGGCTCCCACCGGATCGACCGCCCTGCTCAGATCATCAAGGCGCGTATCGCTGCCATCGAACAGGCCATCGTCATCCTTGTCCCAGAATGGAAACGGCAGCATTCTCACCGCGCTCTGCTCCGGCAAGCCGGCGAAGCCGTTGTCCACCGCACGCACAACGACGGCAAACCTCCTGAATAGGGTATCCATGGGAAAGAGCAGGGTGGAATCGTTCTTCGTCACCCAGGAGTAGCGCAATGTATCGGGCGACGGAAGGGTTGTCACGTTTCCGGACACCACCTTGAAGGAAAACAAAAATCCGCGGACGAGTCCGTTCGGCGACTCGCCCCACCACCGCAGGCGAGTTCTGCTCACACCCGTGCCGATGTCGCCCTCGGGATAGAGCCACAGAAACGTCTGCGGTGGTTTTCCGGCCACCGGATTGTCTGCCACGTGTTCACTACAGGCAGACATCAGCAGCGTACACGCGAACAGCAACGCAAGCAATATGGGAGTTGGGCGTGACAAGATAGTGCGTGGATCCGTTTGACTTCGCTCACTGCATCCCCCTGCCCCACCGAAGACGGCGGGGAGGGGGATGAAATGATCATTGTTTACTTCAAGAGTACCATCTTCTTTACCGCGCTGAACGAGCCGCTCTGGATGCGGACGAAGTAGAGGCCGCTAGACAATGCAGATGCGTTGAACCGCACCGTGTATGCCCCCGGCGCCTTCATTTCGTTCACCAGCGTGGCGACCTCCTGCCCGAGCAGATTATACACTTTCAGCGTGGTCATCCCCGCCGCCGGCAGCATGTACTGAATCATCGTGCTGGGGTTGAACGGATTCGGGTAGTTCTGAGCAAGTGCGTATGCTGCCGGCACATCCGTCCCTGACCTATCCGCAACGTCCGTAAACACCACGTCCACAAAGTCTGCATCCGTGCGCGGCACGAACTTGTACTGCTGAAAGCTGTAATACACAATACCCGTAAGCGAGCCGATCTTGTCCCCTACACGCAGGATCGTCTTGCCACTGCTGGTGTCGGCAGGAACGTTGGAATACTTGTTCTTGCCGCTCCGCTGGACAACCACCCCACCGCTCCCGTCATTCACGTTGTATTCGGTCGGATCGGAGAACGTCGGATAGATGTCAGTGACCGTCACATTGTTCAGACGCACGAGCATCCCTTCGTACGCCTCTGCGGAGGCAATGCCGTTACTCGCGTTCAGCGAGCCCGTCGTCCGCACAACCGCTACCGGCTCGGCGTTGCCGCTCGACACTTTTACTATACCGGTGATGTTACCAAGCCGTGTGACATCAAACTGCTCCTGCACCGTACCGGTGACGCTGATGCTGTCGCCGTTCCGCAGTGCGGCCATCTGCCGTTGTGCTATCGTATCAGCCGTTGTCAACCATATCCCGCTCCAGGGCTGATTCGTGCTCTGCATGTACCAGGCATTCGTGCTGCCCCCGGTAGCCGGGGAGAGGGATATCCGCAACGTATCCGCAGTCATGATACCCGACAGCGTCACCACCGCGCCGAGATAGGGACTCCTGCCGTTGATATACGGTGTGTACTGCACGTCGGCAATCGTCAAGGCACGCGCGAGGGAGGTGTAGAAGAAGGCGCCAAAGGATGTGTCCGCCGCGATTCCACTGTTCGCGGAGGAATTTGCGAGACGGACAACCTGCGCGAAGGAGTCTACTACCTGTATGAAGTACTTCACGGTCATGTTGGCGACCTGTTTGGGAATCACACCCACGTACGTGGTATCCGACGCCTGATAGTTCATGGGCACCGTCTGATATGGGGCGTTGTTCACACTGTAGAGAAGCGAGACCGTATTGGGGGAAGACCCGTTCGTCTGTTTGGTCACCTTGACACTGACCGTTGCCGTCGTGTCGGGGGTGACGATCACGGGGTTCCGGCGGTGCGTGGTGATAAGCGGCGGCACGGGATTGGGGTTGAAGACGATGTCTCCCGGATAAATCGGGCAGATTCGGTATCCGCGGGGCGCTTCCTGTCCTGACGAAGTCGTGATTATTCCGCGGAGCGTGTCAATGCGTGCCCCGGTTCCGAGGTTCTCGTAAATCTTTGCCCAGTTCGAGTCCGGTGGCCAGAGAGGAAGTTGGCTCGTCCCGTGGCCGAGCGTAAAATAGTGCGACCAGTCGTAATCACTGATTTCGTTGCCGAACGCATCCACAACACTGAATGTCCCCCGGCCTGTGTTCACTTTGTTGTTGAAGGTGACATCGTGAATCTCCACGTACATTCCTTCCAGAGGCTCCCCGCCGGAATACAGGATTTTTCCCACGGGGGAGAGGCCGGTGTAGAAATCTCCGGTTTTCTTCACGACGGGTTTTGGCAGTGGCGCAGTTCCGATGATGGTGATGGGGTTGCCGGCGAGCGGCGCAATCTGTGTCGCGCTGAAGCCGCGGTTAACGGGAAACTCGCTGATGACACCGGTGAGCGTGATGATATCGCCGGGCGTGACGTTCAGGAATCCGTCTTGCTTGAGCTTCGTGGAGTCAGCCAGGTTTCCACGCAGGAGAATGCCGGCATATTGTTTGATACCCGATGTGGTGTCGTACAGCAGCATGGTCCAGATATCCGTCGTATACGTGATGACACCCGGGGGCACGACGACAATACCGACCGTCGTCACAGTATCACCCATATACGGCGATGTTTGCAGGGTCCACCGGACTTGATTGACATTGACGCTGAAATTCCTCAGCGTGTCGGCAACAGTCAACGACTCCGCCGGAACCTCCTGCAACTGCCGTATGCTGGCAAAAGGATATTGCGCCGTGGCGACCATCGCCATAGCAACGAGCAACACCATCACCGCTATCAGTCTGTTCATCGTACTCCTCCGTACAAGAAATTGTGCATGTAGTTATTTGATGATTAAGAATTTTCCTGTCTGAATATCTCCGCTGTCCGTGTCCTTCACGCTGAACAGGTACAAACCGGTGGCAATCGCCTGGTCGAACTTCGTAATCAGATCCCACGCATGTTCGCCGCCCGACATCTGCAGTGGCACGTCGTTTCCGCCGAACCGCTGGAACCAGTTGATGTCCGCACCGCTGTATGTCGCTGCATCGTGCGCGAACTCGGCAATGATGTCCCCCGCAAGCGTGTAAATCCTCACTTCGCACCGCCCGGGGAGATTGGTGAAGTAGAGCTTTCTCGTCCGTTCCCCGCCGGCATCCCAGATCGCATTCGCATAGTAGGGGTTCGGGTAGACGCCCACCCTTTTCGTCCCGTCATTCGGGGCGGTGCCGGGAATCACGCGGGCAAGGACGGTCTTGCTTTCCAGCGAGGTGACACCCGCCGAAGAGTCGCCCTGATCGAACGCTGCAACCCCGTAGACGTATTGCCATCCGTTCAGATGACTGATCGCGACATCCCGGGGCGGAAAGCGGTACCAGTACTGCACGGTGTCGCCCGTGAAGATCTTTGGCTGATCCAGCAGGATTCTTCCGAAGCCGGTGTTGTAGCCGATGTTGTCGTCGGCGCGGTCAAACTCGCCGACAAGCGGAAGATTCAGCAATAGGTTGGCAGGATCGGTGAAATCCGTTCCCGCATTGGACCGGTAGATGCGGTAGCCGGCAAAATCAAGCGAACGGGAAATAGGGTCGAGTGACAGCTCGGCACTGGACTTGTCCCAGTACACCGCCACATTCTGGTTCTCCACCTCCGCACGTACTTTGGGAGCCCTGGGCGGCTGCGGCAGACGATAGTGATCGAGTTTTCCGTTGCCATTCAGGTCCTCACCGGCATCCAGAAGATTGTTGCCGTTCACATCCTCGCCATCATAGGCCTGCTGGCACAGGTTTGCGTTTGCCATGAGCTTGCTCCGCTGTTCGCGGGTGTCCTGCCGGGCCGGCTGCGTTCCCGTCTTCCGCGCACAGATCACACCAAAAACAACGTTGAGCGAATCTCCCGGTCTGAGTGTGGCGAACGGACCGGAGGAGAGCAGGGTCGTCATGTTGTCCGCCTGTGTGCGCAGCGGAACAATCTTGTCCGGCGGAAGTGAAGCTGCCAGGCGTTCATATCTGCTTCTCGCTCCGAGGATGTTCTCCGCGTCGTCCTGGGGGGAGAAATAGTCAATGTCGCCGCTGGAACTGCTAAAACGCCAGGCGTTGTAGTAGGTCCGGCGCGCCAGTGCACCCACCGAGTCAATCTCATTGGGGAAGGGAACGGCTCCCAGGAGTTTGATGCCGATATAGGAATCCGCGGCTGGGGGTGTGGGGATGCCGTCGAAATCGAACGTATATCCCATGCGCAGAGTGTCAAGGTATCCGTTTCCGCCGTGCTGAAAGTAGCCCGTTGTCCCCGGTCTGACACTGTTGGTGTTGCGCACGACGTTGTTCGTCCAGAGTCCGACGTACACGGAATCAAGCGTGTCCACGCCGGCATTGTAGACCGTGTAGTTGAGAATGACAAAGAAATCGGCAAACGGGAAGTTCCACGCATAGCTTTCCTGATGCACGCGCAAACCAAGGGGAACACTCTGGTCGGGCGCCGTACTGTCGCGCACGAGAAAATCGGAATAGTCAGCCAGGAAATCCTGGTGGCTGATGGCATTCTGGTCAAAATAAGGAAGTTCTGAGAGAGAAGACCGTTGAACGATGGATGTTTCCTGGAAGGAGCGGAACTCGATTCCCTTGCCGGTCGTGGTGGACACGCGGTCACTGGAACCGGTGGAGACATGGATCTGGCCGGTCCGCCTCGAAACCGCACCTACCCAGAGCGCACCCTGATACAAGTGCTCCACCCGGGAACCGCGGGGATATTCACAGGATGGTTGGTTCGGCCAGTAGGCATTCCGGGTGCCGATTGTGCCGAAGTTGGTGACCGTCAGCCCGATGCTGCCCGCTGTGGTATAGAATCGATCCGTGTCCTCCTGGATTTTCTGGAGCCCGGGAAGTGAAACGCGGTCGTCGTCGCCCGTCTGTGCCACAAACCCGGGGGCTAGCAATGACAGACAGAGACCCCCCCCAAGTAAGCCCTTACGGATCAATTGCGAGTATCCATTGGTGACGTGAACGAAGGAATTAATAGTATACCCCTTTGGGGCTGGAAAGTCAAGTTGCATTTCTGAGGGAATTTTGGCACTTTTCTGTACGAACGATGACGTTTCTCAACCCACTGGTGCTGTTTGGCCTCGCAGCGGCGGCCATCCCCATTTTGATCCACCTGCTGAACATCCGTAAACTGAAGGTCATTGATTTCAGCTCTCTCCGGTTTCTCAAGGAGCTGCAGAAGACACGGATGCGCCGTCTGAAGCTCCGGCAGTGGCTCATACTCCTGTTGCGAACGCTTTTGATCATTTTTCTCGTGCTCGCCTTTTCCCGTCCCGCTCTGAAAGGTTCGTTTGCTGGACCGGGCGGTGGGCGTGCATCAAGCACGGTGGTCATCCTTCTGGACGATTCTCCGAGCATGGGAATGAGAAACGACCACGGAGTGCTGTTTGACCAGGCACGCGAAGCCGCTTCACAGCTCCTGAGCACGACCCCGGCTTCCGATGAGGTCTACCTTTTCCTCCTCTCGGATATTTTTGATCCCCATGCCGCGCCGGTCCCGGTGACTCCCGAGGCGGCATTAAAAGCCCTGAAGGGAATGGCTGTATCGCAGCGGTCGGTGCCGTACACTTCCTTTGTCGCACGCGCACTTCGTGTACTGGCGTCATCCCATAATGCAAACAAGGAAATCGTGCTGATGACCGACGGTCAGGGAACCGCCTTCTCGCTTGCGGACACAGCGGCGCTTGCGGATCTGCCGCACGGCACGGACGCAGGCGTGTTCCTGACCGAGATCCTGCCGTCTCTTCGCGACAACGGTGCGGTGACATCGCTGACTGTGGAAAGCCGCCTCCTCTCCCTGCAACGCCCGATTGCCTTCCGCGGCACACTGACAAATTTTGGCAACCGGCCGATCACCAACACGCTGGCGAGTCTCTATCTGGATGGGGCGCGCGTCGCCCAGCAATCCGTGAGCGTGGCACCCCATGCGACCGCCGCTGTTTCGATGGCCGCGGTGGCAAAACGGAGGGGCGTTCTTACTGCATCACTGCGTATCGACGACGACGTGCTGGACATCGACAACAGCCGCTTCTGTGTGCTTCGCATTCCCGCCCGGATAGCCGTCACGTGCATCGGCACGACTGCCGCCGATACGCGATTCCCGAGCCTAGCACTCGCTACCGCAGCCGATTCCACACAGGCCGGCGTCTTCAGTGTACAACAGATCACACGCGACCGCATACAGTTCACCGACATCAGCGCCCGGGATGTTCTCGTGCTGTGCAATATCCGCTCTTTGACCCCCTCCGAAGTCACCCGCATCGCCGGGGCTGTCAAGTCTGGCAGGAGCCTGGTACTCTTCCCGGGCAAGGAGACGGACTATACGGAGATGAACAAGGGGCTTCTCGCGGCACTCGGAATCCCCGCTGTCACGCCTGCTGATCCGGGTCTGCTGGCACCCGGGCAGACGGGTTTTCTGAGTTTCTCCACCGTCGACTACGGACACCCGATCTTCGAGGGGATGTTTCTCCAGGAACCGGGCAAACGCGGCAGTGCTCCGGCCATCGAATCTCCCCGCATCCGGACCGCAGCCGGCCTCCGCACAGGCACAACCGGTATGGCGATCGTCAGCATGAGCGACGGACGACCGTTCCTGTGCGAATACACTGCAGGCAAAGGGCGTGTGCTCATGTTTGCCGTTGAGAGCGGGGCTACATGGTCGGATTTTCCTTTCAAGGGGGTATTTGCTCCGCTTCTGCACCGTTCAATCATGTATCTTGTCTCGCAACACGGGGACATTGAAGATGCCACCGTGGGGGATCGTCTCAGGTTTCCCGTGCGCATGACGGCGGAAGAATCGGGCCGGGGGTATCTGGTACGGTCTCCTTCCGGAGGCGAAGAGCGCGTGCAACCCGAGCAGCACGCCGCATCGGGGATCACGGTTTTTCAGACCTCGCCGTCCAGGGAAACCGGATCATATTTGCTTCTGCCGGCAAATGGTGCACCGAACAGCACGGAGCCGATGCAGGCGATCGCGGTGAACACCGCCGCCCCTGAGTCGGATCTCGCGCAGGTCGAAGAAGAGGCGCTGTCGGCGTTCTGGAATCGCATGGGGATACCGGCGGAACGGGTCCGGCGCCTCGACGCGCCGGGCGATCTGCTTCGTGTTGTGCGGGAGGCCCGCATCGGCGTCGAGCTCTGGGCATATTTCCTTGCACTGGCTCTTGCCTGCGCCCTCATAGAAATGGCGCTCGGCAGGGCGGGTGCATCCACCATCGACAAGGAGGGTCATGTTGAACACAGCCAGTAACCGGGAGCGCGCCATCCTCGTCGGAGTGACACTGCAGGCGTCGGGACGCGAACGGACGCAGGAATACCTTCAGGAATTGACGCTGCTTGCCGACACGGCGGGAGCCGAGGTCGTCGCACAGATCATTCAGGAACGCCACTCTATCGATGCCGCGTTCTACATCGGCAAGGGGAAGGCTGAAGAGATTGCGTTCCTGGTCGAAGAGAAAAGCGCCACCCTGGTGATCTTTGACGATGACCTGAGCGCGGTCCAGGTCCGCAATCTCCAGAAATTGTTCAAGGTCAAGATCCTGGACCGGAGCGGCGTGATCCTCTCCATTTTCGCCTCACGGGCGCGGACCCGCGAGGCAAAGACTCAGGTGGAGCTGGCGCAATTGCAGTATATGCTTCCCCGCCTCACACGGCAGTGGACACATCTTTCGAAGCAATACGGCGGCATCGGCACCAAGGGCCCGGGCGAGACGCAAATTGAGACCGACCGGCGGGTGCTGCGCACGCGCATCGGCACACTCAAGGAGAAGCTCACCCAGATTGACCGTGAACGTGCCATCCAGCGCAAGGGACGCGAGCACTTCACACGCATCGCGCTGGTGGGCTACACCAACGCGGGAAAATCCACGGTGTTGAACTGGTTTTCCGCCGCCGATGTGCTCGCGGAAGACCGGCTGTTTGCCACGCTCGACTCAACCGTGCGGCTGGTCAAACTCTCCCCCGTCCATGTCGTGCTGCTCTCCGACACCGTAGGCTTCATCCGGAAACTCCCGCATCACCTGGTCGCGTCGTTTAAGAGCACACTCGATGAAGTGCGCGAGGCGGACATGCTCCTGCACATCGTGGATGTCAGCCATCACCTTTTCGAGGAACAGATGACAGTGGTGCATGAGACGCTCGACGACATCGGCGCAACGGGAAAACCTACCATCATCGTGTTCAACAAGATTGACCGGCTTCCCAACCGCAATGTCGTGGGGTACCTCACGTCGAATCATCCGGAAGCGGCATTTGTTTCCGCCACGCGAGGCATCGGCATGAACGCGTTGCAGGAGAAACTCATTACGATCCTGGATGCGGAGGTCGTGGAGCAGGAAATCAACGTCAGACACAAGGACTACGCCATCATCGCACGGATACATGAAGCCGGCCAGGTACTCTCCACGGAGTACGACGGAGAGATGGTGCGCCTGCGGTTCCGCATGCGGAAAGTGCTCGTGGAACGGCTCTTAAAGAAATAACCACTCACTGCCCGGAATATCACATGCTCAACGTCGCCATCGAAGCCGCCCGCGAGGCGGGACGTTTCCTCAGACTCAGCGTCGGGAAAGTCCGTAATGTGGAACAGAAGCAAGGGGAGGAGCGAAACCTAGTTTCAGAAATCGACCGGGGCGCGGAAGAACGGATCATCGGCATCATCAAGCGGCACTATCCCTCGCACGCAATCCTCGCGGAGGAGAGCGGCGGCAGCGAGGCGCCGGCGGACCACCGGTGGATCATCGATCCCCTGGATGGCACCACGAATTTCCTGCACGGCGTTCCCATCTTCTGCGTCAGCATCGGCGTGGAACAGCGGGGAGAAGTCGTGGCGGGCGTTGTGTATGACCCCTGCAGGGACGAGCTGTTCACAGCGGAAAAAGGGAAAGGGGCGTTCCTCAACGGCAAACGCCTGAAGGTCTCCGGCAATGCGCGGATGATCGAGAGCCTGCTGGTCACGGGCTTCCCGTATGACATCGCAGCAAATCCTGATGCCGCGGTGGAACGGTTTGTAGGGTTCCTGATGGCGGCACAGGGTGTGCGGCGGCTCGGCTCGGCAGCCCTGGACCTCTGTTATGTTGCAGCCGGGAGATTCGATGGATACTGGGAGGTATCTCTCAACCCGTGGGACATGGCGGCGGGAGCGTTGTTCGTGCGGGAGGCGGGCGGGATGACAACCGATATGACCGGCGCACCCCTGAACATCTACCGGAAACGTGTGGTCGCCAGCAACGGGCTCATCCACGGGGCGATGCTGGAGGTTCTCCGCACAGGGCGGTAGTCAGTGGAGCTGCGGTGTTGACCAGGGGGTGACACCCTGGTTGTCAACGATGGACCGGATACGGGGCCGCAGCTGTACGGGTGCGTCGCCGATCGTGATGCAGGACGCCAGCTCATCGCGGACACGCTCCACCACTTCACTGCGGTCCGAAAAGATTTCTGCGATTGTGCCGCCCCTGTCAACCCGGTCGCCAGTCTTCTTCTTCAACACGATGCCGGCTGTGGCATCGATGATGTCGTCGGCTTTCTGCCGGCCGGCACCAAGTTCCGTCGCGAGCACGCCGATCCGCCGTGTCGCAAAACTCTGCACATAGCCCTCCTCCTGACTCGTGAGTTCGGCGGCGTACCGGGGCTTGGGGTACCGCTCCGGCTGCTCCAAGTAGGTGATGTCCCCACCCTGCCGGCGAACAATCTCCAGAAACTTCTGATATGCCCGTCCGGACCAGAGTGCGGACCGGCATTGCTCCATCCCTTCCTGCACCGATGCCGCCTTCCCGCCGAGCCAGACCATGGCGCCGCCCAGAACGTAGGTCACCTCCATGAGGTCGGCGACATTCTTGCCGCGAAGGCATTCGACACATTCCATCACCTCCACCCAGTTGCCGATCGCCGTTCCAAGCGGTTGGTCCATTTCGGTCAGGAATGCCACCACGCGTTTCCCCGCACGCGTCCCGATGGCCACGAGGGCTTTCGCCAGAGACTCGGCATCCTCGTAATTCCTCATGAAGGCACCGTCACCGGTTTTCACGTCCAGCACAAGCGCATCGATGCCTTCCGCCAGCTTCTTGCTCATAATGCTTCCGGCAATGAGCGGGACAGATTCAATGGTCCCGGTGACGTCGCGAAGGGCATACATCTTCCGGTCCGCCGGGGCAATTTCCGCCGTCTGACCGATGAGGACGAGGCCGGTTTCGGCGATGACCCTGCGGAATTCATCGACAGAAAGGTCGGTGCGAAACCCGGGGATCGACTCAAGCTTGTCCAGTGTACCCCCTGTGTGCCCGAGACCCCGTCCGGAGATCATCGGCACGGGGACTCCGCACGCCGCCACCATGGGGGCAAGAATGAGTGACACTTTGTCGCCCACGCCGCCGGTGGAGTGTTTGTCCACTTTGATGCCGGGGACATCGGAGAGATCCACGACAACGCCCGAGTGGAGCATGACGTCGGTGAGCGCCGAGGTTTCCTCCCCGGTCATGCCGCGGAAGTACACAGCCATGAGGAACGCGGACATTTGATAGTCGGGTATTCTCCCTGCGACGTATCCGTCAAGCAGCCAGAGAATTTCCTCGCGTGTCAGTGCGCCGCCACCGCGTTTCTTGTGTATGAGTTCAACGGGATTCATTGTTCTCGGTCACTCTCCCCGACATGTTCCCTCCGGGCCACGAGAAGCAATCCGATGATCGTTTTGGCATCGGTAATCTCGCCGCGGTCAATCATCCCCAGGGCGTCCTGAAGACGCACGGTGCGCAGCGACATGGTGAATTCCCCCTCTTCCCTCTTGTGACCTCCAGGCGACAGCCGGAGGTTCCCTCCGCGGAAGATGTGGAGGACTTCATCGCAAAACCCCGGCGATGTATGGAATGCACAGAGCTTTGTCAGCGATCCCGCGATCCAGCCGGTCTCCTCCTCCAGTTCGCGTGCTGCACAGTGCACGGGGTCCTCACCGGGTGCGAGCTTCCCTGCCGGCAGTTCCAGTATGTGCCGCTCAATCGGATAGCGGAGTTGGTCCACCAGGATCACCCGGCCGTCATCGGTGAGCGGCACGACCGCCGCACCTCCCGGGTGGTGTGCTACTTCGCGGACGGTCTTCGTCCCGGAGGGATATTCGACCTCGTCCACGTAGAGGTCGATGATGCGTCCGGTGTAGAGGCGGGTGCGGGAGAGCTGCTTCAGTTCCACCGGCGCGTCAGGCATTGCCCCTGCTCCCGGGTTTCACTGCGGGGATACCCTGAGCACAGAGCGGACAGGCATCGGGTCTGTACGTAACGGCATGCAGGCGGAGCACGGGAACGAGCGGCTCGGGCGCCTGGTCGAACCGCACCGTCCCACCGCTCCGGTCGACGATGCACGCCACCCCGGTGAGTGCGCCGCCCCGCTCCAAGACAAGCTTGACCACTTCCTGTACCGAGCCGCCGGTGGTCACGACGTCTTCGCACACAAGCACGCGCTCGCCGGCGGCGATCTCGAACCCCCGGCGGATCTGCATGATGCCTTCTTTCCGCTCGGCGAAAATCGTGCGAACGTCAAGCTGACGCCCCACTTCCTGAGCCACCACGATGCCTCCCATGGCGGGCGCCACGACGACATCGATGCGGTGAGCACGGAAGTGCTCTGCAATCACCCGGCAGAGTGTTTCACAGTGGCGCGGATGCTGCAGGACCCTGGCACACTGGAAATACTGATTACTGTGGAGCCCGGAGGTCAACAGAAAGTGCCCTTCCAGGAGTGCACCGGTCTCTTTGAATATGCCCAACACCTGGTCCTGATTCATGGGGATCTGCGTGCAGTGAAGTGGGAGTGGTGTCCGGAGCATTTACAGGGAGAATCGTACTCCGGCGTGAGTAGTGATGAGCAGGCCTGTATCGGGATCATTGAACACATACATCGCGCCGCCCTGCACTTGCAGGGCAATGGTCCGGCTGACATAGTAATCAAGCCCGGCAGAAACCGAACCTGCGAGATGAAACATCGCGGGAATTTCATAATACGTCCGGCGTACGCCGTTGAGGATCGCCTTATATTCGGCTCCCGTCATGCGAAGAACGCCGACCTCTGCTCCGAAAAAGGGAGACATCCGGAGGCCGGGGCGCACGTAGTTCCTGACAGCGAGAAACAGATAGACGCCGGTGAGATGGGTAACCTGCGGAATCACGTCTGGAAATTTTTCTGCAAAGGCCCCGCGGCGAAAGCTGAACAGCGCCACCTCGCTGCCGACACCGAACCGTACAAGATCATTGGCTCTAAAAAGAAATTCCACGCCGCCCGACGGACCGCGCATCCAGAACTCTTTGAGCCCGGCATGGGACAGCGGCACGGTCATGCCCCCGGTGATCTCGAGCGTCCTGTCACGCGGAGAATACACGATCCGGGGAATCTCTTCCTGGTCGTCACGAGAGAGCTGTGCAATACCGCACAACGGCAGACCCAGCATGACGATCAGCAGGATCGATTTGAGCGGGATCACCAGCCTCTGGCTCTCCGCAGTCCCATGATGTGTTCGCAATGTTTCTCCCCATGGCGCGCGTAGGTTTCGAGAGTCCCCTGCATCGTTACTTCCCCCCGTTCCGGATGCAGTGCTGTGCGGGACCAGGCGCTTTCCGGCAACCGTTCAAGGAAATCCGCCCAGCGGCGGTGCAATCCGTCGAGCAGGTCAAGGGATGGTGCAACTGCACCATGTGCCGCGTCATCGTTTGCCGCCCAGACATTCTGATCGTATGGTGTGATGGTGGGGCGTTCCTGGTTCACCATCCATTTCATGCGCAGGTAGGCATGCAGATGAGAGTCAGCCAGATGATGGACCACCTGACGCACCGTCCATCCCCCCTCGCGGTACGGTGTATCGAGCTGGGCGTCGCTGAGCCCTGCGATAGTCGCCCGCAGTTTCGCGGGCAGTTCCCTGAGCGTACGGAGTTGCATTACACGATCAGCCATGAAGGGCTCCCTGCAATGTGACACTCTGTAAGGAATGAACTTCCTGTCTCTCCCGCAACACGTCCGCTGTCCGTCAGGTGCCACCGACCGGTGCGCGGCGCACCAGCCCCATGCGCTGGCCGAGAAACCGTTCCCCCACCTCCGTGAATTTTGCCGGGATATCACTCACAAAGAACCGCAGATTGGGCTTCTGGACACTCGGATTGCGGAGGTCATGCGCATCAAGCACCTGACCCACTTCTGCGGCCGTCGCCCCGCCCGAATCGATCAAGGTCACACCGGTTCCCGTTGCGGCGGCAATCGCCCGGCGTAACACGGGATAGTGCGTACAGCCGAGGATCAGTGTGTCAATCTTTTCCAGCATGAGGGGGAAGAGATATTCCCGCGCGACGAGATCCGTGACCTGGTGATCGCTCCATCCCTCTTCGGCCAGGGAGACAAAAAGCGGACAGGCCTGGGAAAACACCTGGACGTCGGGGGCGATCTGCCGCAGGGTGTGGGCGTAGGCTTTGCTGTTCACCGTGGCGCGGGTACCGATGATGCCTATGCGTTTCTTGCGTGTCGCTGCCACCGCGGCGGCGGCACCCGGCACAATCACGCCGACGACCGGCATCCGTGCACGCTTCTGCACGACATCCAGAGCCACGGCCGACACGGTATTGCATGCGACGACGACGATCTTGACGTCATTCCCCAGGAGGAAGTCGACGTCCTGGGCGGCATATTCCCTCACCACCTCGGGCGATTTGGATCCGTACGGCACGCGTGCGGTGTCGCCGAAGTAGACGATGTTCTCATGGGGGAAGGCCTGCGTCAGCGCACGGACAACCGTCAAGCCGCCGATGCCGCTGTCAAAGACGCCGATGGGTTTTTGCCGTGGAGCGCTCATCAGGTGTCAACTCCGTTTTTTCACTGATCGCTTCGAGAATACTCTTGCGGACCGCCGCCTGCTGCTCATGGTCGCGCACGGGGGCACCCTGGCGGTCCTGCACATAAAACGAGTCTACGATGCCATCGACACGGGTGGCGATTTTGGCGAAACAAATGTTCAGACCGAGACGGGAAATAGTCTCCGTGACCCGGTAGAGGAATCCCACCGAATCCGGCGCATAGACGTCGATGATTGTATAGTCCGCGGTGTCTTCGAACGTGACGTCGGTGCGGATGAAGGGATTGGCGGGCGAGTGCCCCCGGCGGCGGCGCCATTTCCGGTGATGCGCACTGAAGAGCTGAGCAGGCTCGATCCGGCCCGTGACCAGGGCACGCAAATCCTCCGCCACTTTGAGGCACACCTGCTCGTCGAGTTGCCGGTGTCCGGTCTTGGCGGTAACGCGGAAGCGGTCGATCACAATCCCATCACTGCGCGTGAAGATGGAAGCATCAAATATGTTGGCGTCGTTCGCGGCCAGCACCGCACAGAACCTGGAGAGGGCGAACGGGGCGTCATGACCGATCACGGTCACGTCGGTGTATGCATCGTGGTGCCGGAAGAGCACCGAGACGTCTTCGAGTTCCCCGATGGTCCGGATGTGGTCTGCGATTTCCTCGGGCGGGAACACCGCCGGATAGGCGCCGCTGGAGATGCCCTCAAGATGAGACGAGGTGACCTCTCCCGGGAGCGCGCCGGCGAGGGCGGCGCTGACACCGGCGGCGGCGTCTGCGCGCTGGTCCGCCTGGAACCGGTTGATTTCCTCCCCGTGAAGATGCCGGCGGAGGATTTCCGCCGTCTGGCGGTACAGCTCGTAGAGGAGCGCGGCCTTCCATTCAGTCCAGACCCCCGGGTTGACGGCGGAGAGGTCGGCATAGGTGAGAACGTAGAGGTAATCGAGAAGGGCCGGCCTGGTGAACCGCGTGGCGAAATCGCGCAGCGTTGCGGGGTCATGGATGTTCCGGCGGAATGCCGTTTGCTCCATGATCAGATGATGGCGCACCAGAAAGCCAACATCATCGGCGAGCCCGGCCGCGCCGAGTCGCGTGAGAACCTTTCGCGCAATTTCCACCCCTGTCACCTCATGATCGGCGACACCCAGAGGCTTGGCGATGTCGTGCAGCAGCAGTGCAAAGTAAAACACTTCCTTGTCCGGCAACTGCCGGAACACATCGCCGAGGGGTCCCGGAGCATCGTTCAACCGCTCGGCGCTGGCGATCGCAATGAGGGTGTGTTCGTCGGCGGTATAATAGTGGTACATGTTGTGTTGGAAAAAAGCGACCAGCGCATCGTATTCCGGAAGGTACCGGCCCAGCAGTCCGGTCTCGGCCATGAGACGCAGTGTCGCACCCACACGCGGCGAGCGCAGGATATGCCGGAAGGACTCGGCGAGCGCGGGCGATTCGATGTCTCCGGGATGTATGCATTCAAGACTCCGTTCTATCGTCGCGCGCGCATCGAAACCAAACTCCGCTTTTTCCTCCGCCGCCCGGCGGAGGAGTGCAAAGAGCTTCCCGGCGGAGGTGTATGCCTTGAAACTCGGGGGCACAATAACATTCCCGACGTGCAGAAACGGCTCGTCCTGAGTCACGGTGAGAGGAGGAGCGGAGGGTGCATGCGGCTCGAGATTCTGCCGGAACCGGTGCGCAAGCGACCGGTGCAGCCTGTGCACCGTGCGTGCATGCTGATAGTAGTCGGTCATGAATACCTCAACCGACCGTTTCCCCGCCTGATCACCGTAACCAAGCCCGGCCGCCACGTCGCGCTGCAGGGTATATTCCAGGGTATCATCCGCCATGCCGCGGAGGAAATGCATTTCGTGCCTGACGCGGAGGAGGAACGAAAACGCCTCCAGAAGGCGTTGGGCGTCCTCCTGCCCGAGAACACCCCGCGTTTCCAGGATGTGGATCAATTCTTCGGTGGCGGGCACCCCGGAATCAGAAAGGAAAGGGATCCCGTCCTGAACACCCCGGTAGAGCCAGACCAGCGCATGCAGGTCGCGAAGCCCCCCGGCGCTCTTCTTGATGTTGGGTTCAAGCAGCTTGACGGAATTGCCGAATCGCTCATGTCTGCTCCGCACATCCTCATACACCCCGCCGATCAGCCAGGGATCGGGCGTTGTGCCGGATACCGAGGCAAGAGCGTCGGCAAGAACCCGTGCCGTGGCCGGATTCCCGCATACCAGACGCGATTCCAGCGCGGATGTCCAGGCGTCGAGTGTTTTCCCCTGGAGCGCCAGGACCTCGTCCACGGTCCGCACGCTGTGGCCGACTGTCAGACCTGCGTCCCAGAGCAAGTGGAGAAAACCGGTCGCCGCGCCCTGCTTCTGCTCGCGGGACATCGACGTGCCGCACAGGACCATGACATCGACGTCAGAATGGGGGCAGAGCTCATTCCGGCCGTACCCTCCGGTTGCGAGGATGGCACACTGTTCCTGGAGGTCGGAGGGAACGCCCCGCACAAACGCGGTCGTGAGAGCCTTATCGGTAAGAAGCGTGAGAGAGCGCGCGGTGACCCGGCCATCAGCCCCGTTATGATGTTGCCTGGCAATTTCCTGCCTTCCCGTGCCCAAAAACTGCCGGATGCCGGCTGCGGATTCATTCATGACTAAATATACCGAATGCGGGCGGGAGATTCAACGAATCACCGGGGGGCAGATTCAACGTGGGCAGATTCATCGAGTCACCGGGCGGGAGAGCAGCGAATCACCGGGTGGGATCCCGGCGGCAGGGATTGCGCGTGGTCCCGGGAATCTCTATATTTGTTCCGGCAGTCATCCCATCACCAGTCGAGGACACCATGGAACAGCAGCTCCCGCTTGGCCAGCCGCAAAACGCCGCACCGATGAGCACGAAAGATTGGGTCATTACTCTGCTCATCAGCTACATTCCGCTTGTCGGCCTCATCATGCTCATCGTCTGGGCCTTTGACAGCAGCACCCCCGCGAACAAGAAGAACTGGGCCAAGGCGTCGCTCATATGGATGTTGATCGGCATTGTCATCGCCGTCATCTTCTTTGCCGTATTCATGAGTGTCTTTATGGGTGCGATGTCGTCCTTCGAATCCTGAGTTACCGAACCAGTGGGGTGGCCGTCACCGCCGCCCCACTTCGTTCTCTCTCCACTTTCCTCCTCTATGTTCTCTCTCCACTTTCCTCCTCTTTGCGTCCTTCCCCATATTTTTCTATGTTACGATCATGGAGACTTCCTCCACAAAGGTCATCGCCCTGGTGCTCTGTCTGCGCGCATTCCCGGAAATCGCGTTGGGGCAGACGCGCGACGGAATCTTCGGACACCCGTGGGGTACTCCCCTCGCCGCCGTTGCTGAACCTCTCGCCCTGCGTACTCCACGCTTCGAAGGAAACACCGCTCTCTACGCAACCGCCGTGCATGAGATCGGCGACGTCCGGATCGACGAGTGCCAGATCGAATTTGTCAACGGCAAACTCGCCGGTGTCATCGTGACGACACGAGGCGCAGACAACTCCGGCCGCCTGCTCGCACTTCTGCAACACTGGTACGGCGAAGGGCAGAGCCGTCATCCGGACGCACGAACATGGAGGACTGCGGAGACTCACGCCTCCTATGATCTCGATACCTTCGGTGATGCGTACGCATACTGGTATTCTCTGCAATTACAGAAGTGAACACTTGCACGAGCTCTCCATAGCCCAGAGTATTGTCGATATCGTCGGCCAGTACGTCCCGCCGGCAGAGCAGGAGCGCGTGCGTAAGGTCACGGTGCGCCTCGGCGCACTGGCCGGTGTCGTCCCTGACTCGCTCGCATTTTGTTTCACTGCGGTTATCCATCATACGCCCCTTGAGAATGCGGTGATGGAAATGGAGCATGTCCCATTCACGGTGGCCTGCCATTCCTGCAACCGCACGTCCGCGACGGAGCCGGGCATTGTCCTCTGCCCCCTGTGTGGATCGAGCGATACGGACATCATCTCGGGAACCGAACTGCAGGTGGTCTCACTCGAAGTGGATGAATCAGCACCGGGTGCCCAATGAGCATCATTACGATCGAACGAAAAGTTCTGGAAAAGAATGACGAGGTGGCCCGTCAGAACCGGGCACTGTTTGCCGACCATGGGATCTTCGTGCTCAACATGGTGAGTTCTCCGGGAGCGGGCAAGACCAGCATTCTGGAACGGACCCTTGAGGAATTGCGTGACAGGCTCCGTATCGCAATCATCGAAGGAGATGTGCAGACGGATCTGGACGCCCTGCGTGTGGCGAAGTACAACGTCCCGGCCGTGCAAATTCTCACAAGAGGCGGCTGCCACCTCGAGGCGAATCTGGTGCGGGAGGCAATCGGCAACCTCTCACTGGACAGCATCGACCTGCTGATCATCGAGAACGTCGGCAACCTGGTCTGTCCTTCCAACTACGATCTGGGTGAAGCAATGAAAGTGGTGGTCGCAAGCACCACCGAAGGTGATGACAAGCCGCTGAAGTATCCGGCCATGTTCCGGAATTCCTCTGTTCTTATTATCAACAAGATCGACCTCATCCCGTACGTTCCCTGTGATCTCGGTGCCCTGAAAGACAACGCACTGCGCATCAATCCTTCGCTCACGGTCTTTGAGGTCTCCTGCACAAAGAAACTGGGGATAACACCCTGGTGCGAATGGCTGCTCGAGAACACCAGCCAGAAGCCGGCATCGTAAATTTATTCCACACCTGCGTTTTCGCAAATCTGACAACACAGGAAGGATTGGTCTCGAGAAACGTCGAATAACTCCCGTTTTGGGGGTTGCGACGTGGCATGGCTCTTGCGTCACCACCTTGAAGCAGCCGCTCTTTCTCCAAGGACTCACTTTCGAACCAACGAATACCGCAGAGCATGCCATCAACGACGACACACCAACAGCATCCCAGCGGTGATAACCGGTTCAAGTTACTGGACCGCGCGATCACCAAGCACCAGGGACGCGGCGACGCGCTCATCGAAGTGCTGCACGCCGCACAGGGTATTTTCGGTTTTCTCGAGAACGACCTTCTCATTTATGTCGCCCGCGCACTGAAACTGCCTCTCAGCAGGGTGTACGGCGTGGCGACATTCTATCACTTCTTCACCCTCAAGCCGAAGGGTAAGCACACCTTCGTCCTTTGCACCGGCACCGCATGCTACGTCAAAGGTGCGGCACACATCCAGCATGCGGCAGAAGAGTGCTGCAAGGTGAAATTCGGGCAGACAACCCCCGACGACAAGATCTCGCTTGTGTCGGCCCGCTGTGTCGGCTCCTGCGGACTTGCACCGGTCGCAGTCCTCGACAACCGGGTTGCCGGGAAGCTCACGCCGGCCAGCGCGGTGGAACGCCTGAAGGCATGGCAACAACAACCCGATGAGGTGACCGCATGACTGTGGAAGATCTTCAGGAACTTGCGGAACAGGAGCAGCGGCGTCAGCAACAGTTCACGCACAGGATCATGTATTGTGCCGCCGCCGGGTGTGTTTCCTGCGGCAGTGTCAATGTCCGCGACATGATCAAGAAGGCGTTGCAGGAAAAGGACCTTGCGGCGAAGGTGGAAGTGATCGGCACGGGCTGCATGGGCTTGTGCGGCGAAGGCCCCCTCGTGAAAATCCTGCCCGACAACACGCTGTATCAGCGCGTGGATGAAGCGGTGGCCCGCCGCATCGTTGAAGAACATCTCGTGGGCGGCACAAAGCTGGAAGACCACATGGCCGACACCGCGCATCCCTTCTTTGCCGAACAGGTGAAGGTCGTACTGGAGAACTGCGGCCGCATCGACGCAGAACGCATCGAGGAGTACATTGCCGTCGGCGGTTACGACGCCCTCGCAAAAGCCGTCACGGAATTGCAGCCGGGCGAGGTGATCGAAGAAGTGCGCAAGAGCGGTCTCCGCGGCAGGGGCGGCGCCGGATACCCGACGGGCCTCAAATGGGGCATCGTCCGCAAGGTCGCCAGCGATACCAAGTATGTGATCTGCAACGCCGACGAAGGGGACCCCGGCGCGTTCATGGACCGGAGTGTGCTTGAAGGAGATCCGCACAGGATCCTGGAAGGAATGGCCATCGCCGGTTACGCCGTCGGCGCGCAGCAGGGATTCGTGTACGTGCGCGCGGAATACCCGCTGGCGATCGACCGGCTCAAGAGCGCAATCAAACAAGCCGAACGCCTCGGCTTGCTGGGCCACCGCATTTTCGAATCGCAATTCAATTTCCGCATCGATCTGCGCATCGGTGCAGGAGCGTTTGTGTGCGGCGAAGAAACAGCGCTCATCCGATCGATCGAAGGACGCCGCGGACGTCCCCGCCCGCGCCCCCCCTATCCTTCGGAAAAGGGACTCTGGGGCATGCCCACGCTCCTGAACAACGTGGAGACCTTTGCCAACATTGCACCCATTATCGCACGCGGCGGCGCATGGTTTACCGGCATCGGCACACCGAAGAGCCCGGGGACCAAAGTATTCGCACTCGCAGGCGAGATCCGCAATACGGGATTGATTGAAGTCCCGATGGGCATCCCCCTCCGCAAAATCGTCTTCGACATGGGGGGCGGCACCCCGGAAGGGACTGAATTCAAAGCCGCCCAGACCGGCGGACCGTCGGGCGGATGCATCCCGAAGGAACATGTCGACATACCCGTGGACTACGAGTCCCTCACCACGCTCGGATCCATCATGGGCAGCGGCGGCATGATCATCATGAACTCCACGTCCAATATGGTGGATGTGGCGAGGTATTTCATGGACTTCTGCCGCGATGAGTCGTGCGGGAAATGTGTCCCCTGCCGCGTCGGCACCGTCCATATCCACGGCCTGCTTGACAAAATCGCCAAAGGCAAGGGTACGGCAGATGACCTGGCCATACTGGAAGAGCTGTGTGTCATGGTGAAAGAGACCAGTCTCTGCGGCCTCGGTCAATCGGCGCCCAACCCGGTCCTCTCAACGCTCCGTTTCTTCCGCCACGAGTACGAGGCACTCCTGAAACCGGTGGAGACCTTCGTCGCTTCGGGCAACGGACACGACACGACTTCGCACGCATAGCAGGAACACACCCATGGCTATCGTTACACTCACCATCAACGGCGAACAGGTAAGCGCGAAGGATGACGAGACGCTCCTGCAGATCGCCCGACAGCACAAGATCGACATCCTGACATTATGCCATCTCGACGGTCTTTCCGACGTGGGCGCCTGCCGGCTCTGCCTGGTGGAGATTGAGGGATCAAACAAGCTCGTGCCGGCCTGCACCGCACGCCCCATTGAGGGCATGGTGGTGCGTACCGATACCGAACGCCTCAAGAAGTACCGCAGAATGATCATTGCGCTCCTCGCGTCCGAGGGCAATCACCAGTGTGCGGTCTGTATGGTGAACAACCACTGCGAACTGCAGAATCTGGCGTATGACGTCGGGCTGCTGTACGTGCGGGTGCCGTACCTGTACAACCAGAAAAAGATCGACGCCTCGCACGAAACCTTCATCATCGACCGTAACCGCTGCGTGCTCTGTACCCGGTGCGTCCGCGTGTGCCACGAGGTCGAAGGGGCGCATGTGTGGGACATTGCCGGGCGCGGCATCGACTGCGAAATCATCGCCGACCTCAACCAGCCGTGGGGATCGTCCGAGAGTTGCACCTCCTGCGGGAAGTGCGTGCTCGTGTGCCCCACGGGAGCCCTGGTGAAAAAAGGCGAGAGCGTAGCGGAGATGGAAAAGCAAACGCAGTTCCTGAAGTATATTGTCACCGCCCGCAGCAAGGGCGAGTGGATCAGTTTCGAACAAAACGAAGAGTAATCCTGAGATCCCCTACTATGAAACCTCGAGTCGCAACAGTCTGGCTGGGCGGGTGTTCCGGCTGCCATATGTCCTTACTCGATCTGGACGAACGCCTGATCGAACTGGCTGAGAGGATGGAGCTGGTCTATTCGCCCATCGCCGATATTAAAGAGTTCCCGCGCGATGTTGACGTGACGCTGGTGGAAGGGGCTGTCGCCAACAACGAGCACGAGGAGATGGCCCATATCATACGCCGCAACTCCCGCTTCGTGATCTCGTTCGGCGATTGTGCGGTAACGGGCAATGTCACCGCGATGCGCAACGGCCTGGACCCCGAGAATGTGCTCCATCGCTCCTACGTGGAACTCGCAGACACTACTCCCCGCATCCCCCGCGGGTATCCCACGATCGCAGAACTCCTCAAAGAAGCCCGGCCGCTGCACGAATTCGTCAGGGTCGACGCCTTCATTCATGGGTGCCCGCCCACCGCAGACCAGATCTGGTCCGCCGTCAGCGAACTTCTGCAGGGAAGAACCCCGGCGTTGACCCATGTCTTCCTGCGGTACGGATGAGAGGAGAGCGCACATGAACACCATTACGATCAACCCCGTCACCCGTATTGAAGGCCATGCCAAGATCACCATACAGGTGGACGCCAAAGGCGTGGTGAAAGACGCCCGCTTTCACGTCAATGAATTCCGCGGCTTCGAAAAGTTCTGCGAAGGCCGGCCGATGTGGGAAATGGGCGGCATAACCTCGCGGATCTGCGGCATCTGTCCCACAAGCCATCTGATCACCTCCGCCAAGGCGGGGGATGCCATCCTTGCGGTGGCCATACCGGAGACCGCCGAAAAACTGCGCCGGATGATCACTCTGGCCCAGTGGCTCCAATCGCATGCGTTGAGCTTTTTCCATCTTTCCTCCCCTGACTTTCTCCTCGGCTTCGATGCCGACCCGGCGAAAAGAAATATCATCGGCCTGATCGCCCACGATAAGGAATTTGCGAGACGGGGCATCCGTCTCAGGAAGTTCGGCCAGGAGATCATCGAGGTACTGGGCACGAGGAAGATCCACACGCCCTGGGCCGTTGCGGGCGGCGTGCGCGAGCCTTTCGACCCCGCGAAGCGCGACTATCTTCTCGGTTGGATACCGGAAGCCCGGGACACCGCCCTGATGGCCCTGGACACTCTCAAGAAGATCCATGTCAAGTTTCAGAACGATATCCCCAATTTCGGAAACTTCCGCTCCCTGTTCGTCGGTCTCGTGGCGCCGGACGGCGCGCTGGAGTATTACGGCGGCCGGCTCCGCATTATGGATGGGGCGGGCAACGTGATCGCCGACAAGATCGATCCCGCAGAGTACCACGAACACTTTGGCGAAGCGACCGAGGATTGGTCATACCTGAAATTCCCATACTACAAGCCGTTCGGGTACCCGAAGGGGATGTACCGGGTCGGCCCGCTCGCCCGGGTGAACATCTGTGACTACATCGATACCCCCCTCGCGGAAGGCGAACGCAAGCTGTTCAAGGCAATCGCCGGCGAGGCGGAAACGGTGAACAATTCCTTCTACTATCACTATGCCCGGCTGATCGAGATCCTGTACTCCGTGGAGAAGATCGAGGCTCTCTTGAATGATCCGGCCATCCTCGGCCAGAACATCCGCGCCAGGGCAATGATCAATCAGACCCACGGGGTCGGCGCATGCGAGGCGCCGCGCGGAACACTCTTCCATGATTACACGGTCACCGATGACGGTCTCCTGCAGAAGGTCAACCTCGTCATTGCCACCGCACAGAACAACCTCGCGATGAATCGCACCGTACGCCAGCTGGCCATGCAGTATCTGGACGGGACGAAGTTGTCCGAAGGCATCTTGAACCGCATCGAGGCCGGCATCCGCTGCTTTGATCCGTGCCTTTCCTGTTCGACGCATGCCATCGGGATGATGCCACTGCACGTGCAGGTGATCGATGAAGACCACCGCGTACTGTCCGATCTCCGTCGATGAAACCGGCGCTCCTGATCGGTCTCGGCAACACATTGAGGGGTGACGATGGCGTGGGGATTCGTGTTGCGGAACGGGCACGGACGCGCTTTCCGGAGCTTGACGTGCTCAGCGTCCACGGACTGTCTCCCGAACTTGCCGAGACCGTGACGCACTACGACATAGTGATGATTGTCGATGCGAGCGTGGCAACAGACACACTGCGCGTGACCGAAGTATTGCCCGCCGTTTCAGGTGAAAAGATCCGCTCGCACGTCATGTCTCCGGCCGGTATACTCGGACTTGCAGCGACACTCTACAGCCGCGTTCCGCGCCGGTCGGTGCTCATTGAAGTTCCCGCAGCGGAGTGCGACTTTGCCGACGCACTTTCGCCCCGGGCGGCGGGTCAGATCGACTCCTGTCTCGACCTTGTGGGCTCGTATCTTGTGAGGTCCTGATCTTTGAAGCAACGTGTGCATGGCGTCATTCGCGGAGCTGTCCAGGGGGTCGGATTCCGCCCCTTTGTGTACCGCCTCGCCCGGGAACTCCGGCTCACCGGTTGGGTGAACAACGCCAGCCAGGGAGTCGTCGTTGACGTCGAAGGAGATCCCGCCGCCGTTTCCGCATTTCTCCACCGTCTCCGCCACGAGCATCCGCCCCGGGCATTCATACAGAGCTTTGAGTACGCATTCCTCGATCCCGCCGGCGCCACGGACTTTGTCATCCGCCCCAGTGATCCCTCCGGAGAGAAGACCGCACTCGTGATGCCGGATATCGCGTTGTGCGATGATTGCCGCAACGAGCTTTTCAATCCGCAGGACAGGCGCTACCGGTACCCCTTCATCAATTGCACCAACTGCGGGCCCCGGTTCAGCATCATCACCGCACTCCCCTATGATCGCCCACACACCACCATGCGGGGTTTCACTATGTGTCCCGCGTGTCAACAGGAATATGACGATCCCGCCAACCGCAGATTCCACGCACAACCCAACGCCTGTCCGGTTTGCGGCCCCCGCGTTGCGCTGTGGGACGCGGAAGGGCACGTCACGGGCACCGATGAGGATGCGCTTGCCCGCGCTGTGATCGCCCTGCACAACGGCAAGATCGTCGCGGTCAAGGGAATCGGGGGATTTCATCTGATGGTTGCAGCATCTGACGCTGAAGCCGTGAGCCGTTTGCGCGCACGGAAGCACCGGGAGGAAAAACCACTTGCACTGATGTTCCCCACGTTGCAGGCGGTGCGCACTGTTTGCAGTGTGGACGGACCCGAAGAACAGATGCTGACGGCACCCGAAGCCCCGATCGTCCTGCTGCACCGCCTGCCGGGACATACACCGGCAGCCGTCGCAGAGAACGTGGCCCCGCACAATCCCTACCTCGGCGCCATGCTGCCGTATGCACCTCTCCACCACATCCTGCTCCGCGATGCGGACCGGCCCCTTGTGGCCACGAGCGGGAATCTTTCCGATGAACCGATCTGCACCGACGAACAGGAAGCTCTCCACCGCCTGTCGGGAATCGCCGATCTGTTTCTTGTCCACAACCGCCCGATCGTACGGCACATCGATGATTCAATCGTCAGGATCACTGACGGGCGCCCGACGATCCTGCGCAGGGCGCGCGGGTATGCACCGCTCCCCCTCCGGCTTCCCGCCACCGTCCCGGATCTGCTCGCAGTGGGAGCACACCTGAAGAATACCATCGCCATCTCCCGGGGTCGCGACCTGCTAGTCAGCCAGCATCTGGGAGACCTCGAGACCCGTGAGGCGTACGAGGCATTCCGGTTGGAGACGACGCAGATGGAGACGCTCTTCGACGCCCATCCCGTCGCAGTTGTATCTGACTCCCATCCGGACTATCTTTCTTCTGTGTATGCGAGGTCGCGGCAGGAGAGAAATATCCGCGTGCAACACCATGTCGCCCATGTGGCGGCATGCATGGCGGAAAATGAAATCCGCGACCCGTTCCTCGGGGTCGCGTGGGACGGCACCGGGCTCGGCGACGACGGCACGATCTGGGGCGGGGAATTCTTCCTGGTGAGGGAGAAAAGGTTCGAACGCGTGGCTCATCTCCGGACATTCCCGCTTCCCGGCGGAGATCAGGCTGTACGCGAACCACGGCGTTCGGCGCTCGGTCTCCTGTTCGCACTGGCCGGCGACGATGCGTTCACATGGCAGGGCATCATCCCGCTCCAGGCATTCACCGAAGGTGAGCGAACGACGCTGCACCGTATGCTGACGCGCGGCATTAATTCCCCCGTGACCTCCAGCGCAGGGCGGCTGTTCGATGCCGTGAGCGCGCTGCTGGGCCTCCGCCAGCGGAACAGCTTTGAGGGACAGGCGGCAATGGAGCTGGAGTGGATCGCGGACGGCTCGGTGACGGATGCCTACCCCGCCACGGTGACCGTGTCTCGTGCCCGTTCCGGCGACAGCGGGCTTCCTGGACAACGCGGGGATCCCGGCGACACCGGGCGTCCCTGCGTCATCGACTGGGAGCCGATGATCCGCGCTCTTATAAAAGAACAGCAGGCGGGAGAACCTATCGCAGCCATCGCCACCCGCTTTCACCGGACGCTTGCCGGGAGCATAGTGACCGTCGCGCAACAGATCGGGTGTGAACGCGTGGCTCTCACGGGTGGTTGCTTCCAGAATGCCCTGCTCACGCACTATACAGTCGAAGCACTGACAGCTGCAGGTTTTCGCGCGTATGTCCATCAGCGCATCCCACCCAATGACGGGGGGATCGCGCCCGGACAGATAGCTGCAGCAGCGTATATGGATTTACTATAGCCTGTATGATACCACGGAGTGACTATGTGTCTTGCAGTGCCCGGAGAAGTTCTTGCGATCGACCGCAGCGTAACCCCTGTCATGGGAACGGTCAGCTTCGCAGGTGTGCAGAAGCAGGTGTGCCTTGAGTGGCTGCCGGAAATCAACGTGGGAGAATATGTCATTGTGCACGTCGGTTTCGCCCTGAGCAAGGTTGACAGGGAAGAAGCGCTCGAAACACTGGAGATGCTCCGTACGATGTATGACCTCGCCGACGACGGGGATGCCCCTCCGGAGAACCGGCCGTGAAGTTTGTCGACGAATACAGGGACCAGGAGATCGTCCGGAACCTTCTCCAGGCGATCCATGCTGAAACGACCCGTCCGTGGACGATCATGGAAATCTGCGGCGGACAGACCCATGCCATCGTCAAGCACGGCCTGGATACACTCCTCCCTTCCACCCTCACGCTCGTGCACGGCCCGGGCTGCCCGGTATGTGTGACACCCCTTGCGCTCATCGACAAGGCCGTAGCCATCGCTTCACTCCCCGACGTGATCTTTGCATCCTTCGGCGATATGTTGCGCGTTCCGGGTTCGGAGCGGGATCTGCTTTCCGTGAAGGCGGGGGGCGGCGATATTCGCATCGTCTACTCTCCCCTCGACGCTGTCGCGCTCGCCCGGCGGAATCCCGGCAAACGGGTCGTCTTTTTTGCCGTAGGGTTTGAGACCACGGCACCGGCAAACGCGATGGCCGTATTGCAGGCCGAACGGGAATCGATAGAAAATTTTTCCATCCTCTCCGCGCACGTTCTCGTACCCCCGGCGATCGCAGCTCTCCTCTCGTCGCCGGCCAACCGCGTGCAGGGATTTCTCGCTGCCGGGCACGTCTGCGCGGTGATGGGGTACGAAGAGTACATTCCTCTTGCCGAACGGTTCCGCGTCCCGATTGTCATCACCGGCTTCGAGCCGGTGGATATTCTTCAGGGAATCCGGATGACCGTACAACAACTCGAGAGCGGCCGCTCTGAGGTGGAAAATCAATACGCCCGGATTGTGCGCCGCGAGGGGAACCCTGCAGCACGCGCAGCCATTGACCGGGTATTCCGGGTGATCGACAGGCAATGGCGGGGAATCGGCACCATCCCCCTCAGCGGGTACGGCTTGCGCCCGGAGTACCAACGGTTCGATGCCGATGAGCGATTTGCAGTGCAGCACATTCTCACGCGTGAACCGGAAATCTGCATAGCCGGGAGTGTTCTTCAGGGATTGCGGAAACCACATGAATGTGAGGCTTTCGGCCGCCAGTGCACACCGGAACATCCGCTGGGAGCCCCCATGGTGTCATCCGAAGGGTCGTGCGCCGCGTACTTCAGGTATTCCAGGATACATCATGGCTGATGAACAACCCGACTTCGAAGGGTTCTCCTGCCCTGTTCCCATTGCCCGCTACAAGCATGTGCTCCTCGCACACGGGGGGGAGGAAAACTCACGCACGAGCTCATCGAAAAGCTCATCCTTCCTGAATTCCGCAACCCCGGGCTTGAGCAGATGCACGACGGCGCCATGTTCACCATTGGAGCGGCACGGCTGGCATTTTCCACCGACGGCTATGTGGTGCATCCCCTGTTCTTTCCTGGAGGCGACATAGGAGAGCTCGCCGTCAACGGTACGGTAAACGATCTCGCAATGTGTGGTGCACGGCCGCTGTACCTCTCGTCGGCCCTGATCATCGAGGAGGGATTGCCGGTGGATGACCTCTGGCGCATCGTGCATTCCATGCGGCAGGCAGCACGCTCCGCCGGTGTTGCGCTTGTCACCGGCGATACAAAGGTCGTCGACCGCGGCAAGGGGGACGGCATCTTCGTGACAACATCCGGCATCGGGGTTATTCCGCCGGGAGTCGACATCAACCCGCATCATGCGCGTCCGGGTGATGCGATCCTGATCAACGGACCGATTGCGCAGCACGGCATAGCGATCATGTCCGTCCGGGAAGGTCTGCAATTTGGGACAGCAATCGAAAGCGATACGGCGGCTCTCCACGGATTGGTGGAGCACATGCTTTCGGTCGCGCCGGGAATTCATGTCCTCCGGGATCCGACACGCGGCGGTGTTGCAAGCACGCTGAATGAAATCGCCGGACAGGCGGGCGTGGGCATGACTATCCATGAGTCGGAGATCCCCGTCGATGAAGAAGTCCGGGGTGCATGTGAACTTCTCGGGTTCGATCCCCTGTACGTCGCCAACGAAGGAAAGGTAATCGCTATTGTCGCGCGGGAGGATGCCGGGCCGGTGCTGGCCGCAATGCGGGCTCATCCCCTTGGAACACGCGCCGCGGTCATCGGGGAAGTCACCGCCGAATACCCGGGCATCGTGACGCTGAGGAGCAGCATCGGTAGCTCGCGCATCGTCGATATGCTTTCGGGGGAGCAACTTCCCCGCATCTGCTGACCCGCTACGTTTTCTGTGGCGGGATCAGACTTCTCAGACTTCGGCTGTGCGCTTCTGCTCCGTGGGATCCACCGTCCCGAACACATAGTCCCACACCGGCGTGCTGACCCCGAACCCCTTTCCGGGATCATGATAGTGATGCAGCACGTGATGGTGCTTGACCTTTTGCCAGACACCGTTCTTCAGCGGTGCGTGATGTGTGGCATAGTGGATTTCGTCATAGAGCATGTAGCCGACGAGGAAGCCCGCAAAGAAGGGGAAGATGTACTTCATCCCGAGGATCAGGGAGAACAGGAAATAGAAGAGCAACGCCAGCGGAATACTGACCACCGGTGGCATCACGAGGCGCTTTGAGTCATTCGGATACTCGTGATGTACCCCATGCATCATGAAATGCAGATATTTGCCGACCTTGCTGGTCGGCTCGTAATGAAAAATATACCGGTGCAAAACGTATTCTGTCAATGTCCAGATGACCAGGCCGCCCACAAACAGGAATATCCCGGTTGTCCGTGTCAAACCCGGTGTCACTGACGCACGGTACAGGAGGTAGCTGACAACCGGAATGTACAGGATCAGCGGAACACTCCAGTGGACATGCGAGAATATCTCAAGAAAATCGCTCTTGAACAGACGCGCGGATTCATCCTTGTTCGACGTATAGAGTTTTGCCATAGGTACCTCTCATTCTGAAATATGCTCGCACAACATAGGCGTTTTTTACGACTTTTCCAATTCTCCTGGAAACCACACCATGCGTCCCGCCCGCCATCTCCTTTACGCCTTCTTCATTCTCCTGCTCGCATGGCATTCCGGAGCCGCGCAATCGGGCGCCGATACCCTCTTGCCTTCATCGCTGGTCTGGTTTCCCTCACAGCGGATATTCCCCCGGATGGTTGCTGACGGGATCAGTCACCAGTTCGGTGTGAGCAAGGACCTTTCGTCGGCAATGATTCATGGGAGCATCGGCGGCCTCGTACCGGTTCTGGATGTCAACTTCGAAATGACGACATGCCAGATCGGTGCAGGTGCGACGGTCCTCACAAGTTTCATCAAGAGACCCCGGCTCCTGCAGATGGAAACCGTCGACTTCCTTCTGGAGTTCCCGGTGGATATCCGGCTCACCGAGCGGCTTGCGCTGCGGACAGGTTACGGCCATTTCAGTGCGCATTTCGCAGACGACGGAATCGAGATTCTCGGCCGGTCATCGGTCAACTATGCGAAGGACTACCTGCTGCTCCTGGGCGCCTGGCGAATTCTGGCGGTTGATGGGGTTCTGTACGCCGGGGGCCACTGGAACTTTCACTCCCTGCCTGAGGAGGGAAGTCGCTGGACGATGCAGTGGGGTGTCGAGACAGGGAACCTGCTGATCTTCCCCGAAGTCTTTCTCTATGCCGCACTGGACCTGCGATGGAAGTCCGAAGCCGCCTGGGCCGCCACCGGGAGTTATCAATGCGGACTCAGGCTGCTCCCGCGGGAGGAACGGGCACTGCGGATTGCCTATACATACCGCACAGGGCCTGATGATCGGGGACAATTTTATCAACAGAGGGCTGACGTGCACCTTGTAGGCGTCTACCTCGATTTCTGACCGCTCACAACCTCCCCGCAAGTATCACAACACATTTTGCAGCAAAGGTCACCCCTCCGGCACCGTCGATGGCTTCGAGAATCGCGACGTAGGCGCCGATCCGTACACGCACCCCACGGTCATCGCGGCCATCCCACACCAGGCGTCCTTCCGCTCCCGCAGGTGTGATGTTTGCCAGTTCGCGGAGAGATCTGCCCCTCACGTCAAAGAGCCGCACCCGAATGAGAGAGCTCCGTACCGGCAGCGAGTAGCTGAGCACCGCAACGTCATCCACGCCGTCGCCATCAGGAGAAAACGGGTTCGGTGCCACCTGCAGCGCAGCGACAGGCGGAAGGACTTCAACGGCAATGCTGTTCCCCACTCCCGGCGTTCCCCCTGAAGGATCCACGCATGTTCCCCAATTCGTCCGGACCGCGCCGCTGAGCGCCGGATTGATGAGTTCCAGCGAACGTCCCCGGGTGTCCGGAATGTCCGGCGAGTGGAAAGAGGGCGAGAACTCCAAGCTGTCCAGCACCACGCCGCCTGCGCTCTTCAGTACAAGGACGTCACCATCGTTGTTGAGGCCGAGACCGGTGGCATTCATGCAGAGGACTGTCGCGGCATCAGCCTGGCGAAGTGAGGGAAACCATGCCGGTCCCGTGCTGTCGGCCACGATGACCGCGCACGTTCCGGGGGATACACGAATCGAACGGCCCCCGGGCTTCCACTGGTTGATGCTCCCTCCTTCCGTCGGTCGATCGGAAAGCACGCAGTCGTCCAGTTCCACCGCAACGGTGGAGCTGTTAATCAATTCGACGAACTCAGGCATCCCCGCCAGGGGCTCATACATGATCTCGTTGATGCGCACCGAACCCGGGAGAGTGGGAATGATCACCGCGGCCGAGACGCTGTTGTTCGACTCCCGCTCATCACCGTCCATGAAGACCTGTGCGCGGAGTGAGTGCTTGCCGGGCACCGGCGCGACCCACACATAGTCGCACACAAGTGCATCCCCCGGCGCAATGGTCGCGTTGCTGGGAATACGGTCAATAACCTCCGCATCGCCGGCAACGCTGTCCCGGTTCATATCATCGTAGAGGAGTATGCTCCAGTCCGGCGCGGCTGCGCGGCCGGTATTCGAAATCATGATGGAAACATCGCAGATGTCTCCGCTACATCGCCCGGGAAAACTCATCTGCACGGCGGAAAGATCCGATGTCCGACGGGCCATACTGTTGGTCCTCCCCGGTGTGGCGCCCGCACTGTCTACTGACGACACCCAGTTGCCCGCGGCATTCGAAGGACCTTCACCGTCTATCCGCTCGAGCGAAACACCCGGACCGCCACCCCACGCCGGAAGATACCCGACACTGTCTGCGCAATGTCCGGTTCGTGCATACAAATGGAGGAAGTCCCCGCCATTGTTCAACGAAGGGAATCCGTCGGTCTGCAGGATGCGTGAGGTGATCCTCCGGCGTGATCCGGCAAGCGCCGCTGTGTCAGGAGTCAGGACAACGAGCTCGCCGGGATCCAGCAGAACGGAAGCGCCGGCGATGGTGTGCCGCAGCGTGATACTGGCATCACTCAGGCTCCATCCTTGAATATCCGTCTGTTCGTGCCCCGTGTTCATGAGCTCAACCCATTCCGGCTCCCCTGAACGCGGCGTGTACATGATTTCGTTGAAGATCACCGAGTCCGGCCGGGTACCGCCGGCGAACCGCGCCGTCACCTGTATATCATCCATGCGAAATGTTCCGCTCGTCCCCGTTGACTCCGGAAGAACACGCCATCGCAGGACAACCGCGCTCTCTCCGGTCGCCGCGTCAGGAATCATACACGCGGCCGCCTGGTAGACACCGCTTCCAGCATCCCTGCCGATTATGCCGAGGGAAAATGGAAACGTCACACCGGCATCCAGCGACATCTCCACGGCAACCTGCGCGATAAATGTTCCCGAACGACGCACCGCCATACGGACCCCGTCCGGCTTCTGCCCCCGGCAATCTATGACCGGTGTGACCAGCCACTGTTCCAGTGTGGCATTTGTTGTCAGGACCGCACCCGGCGGGGAAAACACCGTGGAGGAAGTTGTTCCCCAGTCGTTTGTTCCCGGTGTTTTTCTCTGTGATGACCGCCATCCTGCCGGCAATGCAGGGGGAGCGACGCTGTCGAAGGCCTCCTGGAAGATCAGAATGGTGTCCTGGGCAGCAGGCTGAGCAGGTTTCTGCGCAGTTTCCTGGGAAGTATCCCGGGCTTCCTGAGACACCGGAATGGTATCCCGGGCTTCCTGAGACATCGGGATGGTATCCCGGGCCACGCGAGAAATCAGGATCGTATCACGGGCGTGCAATTCCAGCGCCACAGCAATCACTGCAATCCAGAGCATCCGGAACATCGAGGACTTCCGGGACTTCCCCAACATCCGGGACTTCCGGAACATCCCAGACTTTCGGAGCATCCGGGACTTCCAGACAGGACGGGTTTGATGACCAGACATCGAGTATTCCCCGAAAACAGTACCGGATTCCCTCCGGGGTCTGCCATTATTACCTGCGAGGTTGATTTTTTTCGAGAGATTGTCTATATAGGCATGAAAAGAACCCATGCCCCCTATCCGCATACTTGTAGCTGATGATGAAGACGCCCTGCGCGAGCTGCTGTGTGAACAGCTGACCGTGATGGGATACCAGACGGAGTCAGCCGGTGACGGCGAAGAGGCCATCCAGAAGTTGCAGGACGGAACGTTCGCGCTGGTACTCCTCGACATCAACATGCCAAAGAAGACCGGGCTGGAGGTACTGCAGTATATCCGTGAGCAGGGTATGCAGACGCGCGTGATCATGCTCACCGGCCGGCTCGGCTATTCCGTCGGGTCGGAGAGCATGAAGCTCGGTGCCGACGAATTCATCACGAAGCCGTTTGACCTCAACTATCTTGAACTTGTCATCAAGCGGATCCTCCCGGCGTAGTGTGTGCAACTTTCATACAAAGAACTTCTCGATCGATCGTTACATGCCGTACCGACCGCCACGGATCTCTCCGGGGATGTCTGCACGGCGGCATCCGGACGCCGCTGCTCCCTCTGCAACGCGTCCCGTATGACATACGGGACTGAACTCGCGGGAAAACGCGAGGCAGTCCGACAATTCTGGGAGCAATCATTCAGCCCTTCGCTGCTCCTTCCCCTTCGCCCCTCCCCACGGGGACGGCGGTATCGATCCATCTCCAAACGCAAGCTCCATGTCCAGGGCCGGGACGTAGTGCTCGGACTGATCGATCCGGAGGAATCCGCAACGGGAGGCATTCTGCCGGTCAATGCGTGCGACATCGAACCCGCCTCACACCAGGAAGTGTACCGGCGCGTCCTGACCGTGATATCTTCTCCGGCCTTACGCTCATTGATTGCGGCATTGAGCTATCTGATTGTGCGCGGAGATGAACAGGACACGCTGGTGATTCTCAGCGTGTCGGCATCCTCCCCCTCACTCGTGAAATCGGCGAATGCCCTTTCCAAAATCCTGACGGCGGCACCGTCAACGGTGCGTGCGGTCTACCTCCATGAAGACGACAGCGACGGCCGGTATTATCTCGGCTCCGGCAATCCGGCTGCACGCACCAGCCTGCGCAAACTCTACGGAGTGCAGGGACTGAAGCATGAGGTGGGGGGCAAACGGTTTTTCTATCCACCGGCATCATTCTCGCAGGTGAATCATCCGGCACTCACCACGCTCACTGAAACCATCCGCACGTTCCTGTCCCCCCACACCGGAGGGACGCTGCTGGATCTGTACTGCGGTTACGGGCTGTTCGGGTTGCTCTTCGCAAAATCATTTGACCATGTTCTGGGTGCGGATATCTCCCCCGATGCGATCGGCGCCGCCAACGACAATGCCGCACGCCAGGGTGCACGCAACGCCCGGTTTGTCCGGAGTACCCTGGATGAAGAATCCCTCGGCACGATCCTGCGCCGTTGCCGGCCGCCGGTCTCGGTCATCCTGGACCCACCCCGCGGCGGAACAGCCGATGGTGTTCTCTCACTGCTGGCCGTCTTTACTCCGTCGCGCGTCGTGCATCTCTTCTGCAACGTCGACCGGATGCCGCAGGAACTCGCCGCGTGGGAACGGGAAGGTTATCGTGTGGAAGCCGCAGTGCCCGTCGACATGTTCCCCGGAACCGCAGCATTGGAGATTGTGGTGGGATTGACGCGTCAGGTGTAGGCCGGCTCAGCGCGGAACAGCAGGAAGCGATTCAAACGGCACATCCAGAAGCGGATAGCGCCGCCAGTCGCGGTAGTCGAAGTGCCACCATTCAGAAGGCTCCGCCGTAAACCCCTCTGCCAGCATCGCGGTCCGCAACAGTGACCGCATTCGCCGCTGCCGGGGTGTTCCCCCCTGATACGATCCGGCCGCACGGGGGCTGAATTCGTCAAACGGCGTGGGCATCTCAACTTCGTTGCCCGACTTCAGATCGTAGAGCGAGAGATCCACGGCACATCCGCGGTTGTGCTTCGAGCCCTTCACCGGCGATGCGACAAACTTCCGCAGCGCGGGAGGGGTCGCATCCCAGAATTGTTTCGTCACCGTCCAGGGGCGGTACCCGTCGAACACCAGAAGACCGTACCCCGCTTTCTGCAATGCTTTGTGAGCCCGCACAAGAGCCTCCCCTGCGGGCCTCTGAAGGAACGCCCGGGCGGAAGAGTACATCTGCCTGCCCATGAAATTCTTCGGGGTGGCGTACCGGATATCCAGGTGTATCGTCGAATCAAGGGTCACGACTTCCACAAGGTCCCGGGCCATCCGGACATCCCGGACGGGCTGGGCACATACCATGCCGGCAGCACACAGTGCGCAGAGCAGGAGAAGCGCCCCGCGATGGATTCCTGCACGGTGTTCCGTCAAATCTGCTGTTTCCCCCATTTCATCAGCGCAACTTCGCACTGCACGTAAAACTCCTTTGTATCCGAGGGGTGCAAGCTGAGCACACGGCTGTGCAATGGCGTGTTGCGCCACGGGAGGAACAGCCGCAACAGCGTGGCTCCCGAGTTCAGTCGCACATGAATCTCTGCTCCGCCGCTCCCCACACCGACTGAATACGGCGGCAGGAGATTGCCGATGACTTCCTTGAGCCATGTGCGCGCCGTGAGCGTCTGGGCCGGATCCAGCCTCCCGAGAGGGTCCAGCAAGCGGTACCTCAACGGACGGAGTGCGTTGGTTTTTGCGTCCCAGAGGCGAAGACGCTCAATCTCCGAAAAGTGCACCGACAATGAAGTCTTATCCTTGAACAGGATGCGGATACGGTCCTCCATGAGATCGTACAGCGTCGGCTGACCCCTGAGGAAGGGCACCACGCCGAGGTACCAGAGCGTCAGGGCATACCACACGAGCAGCAGGCTCGCCAGGACGCCCACGACCAGCTGCACCAATACCTCGTGACTCTGAGCACCGGCCATCATGCGGATCAGCCAGAAAATGGGGAGGATCGGAATGAGCATGGCCAGAAGCGGAGGCAGGATCGCTTTGACCGTATCTACGGCGTTCACATGGGCGCCCGCGGATTGATAGAGCTCCCTGACGGCAACTGCTTTCCGTTCGAAAAAGTCTTCCGATTCCTCGCGGGAATACATCTGCCGGACCTTGTGCCCCGACCGGCTGAGGTATTCCGCAGCCTTTTCCCAGAGCTCCGCCTTTTCGTAATGGAACGCGAGGAGTTCGTAGTACTCCATGAGGCGATCCGCATACAGCTGTTCGATGGCACGGGCAATGGAAGCGTGCAGCTCCTTCCGTTTGTTCACCAGCATCGTGTTGTACGCGACTTCCTGGATCAGGAAGTGCTTGAAGAGGTACTCGTATTCGCGGGCCTCGTCCTTCTTCAGGATGAGTTCCAGCGACCGGAGTTCCGTCAGCGACGGCACAAGGTCGACGTGCGTGCCGACGACGCGTTCGAGGAGCGGCCGGGAAAACTCCCTTCCTATGGCGGACGCCCCGAACAGGATATCTTTGATGCTGTCCTGCAGTTGATCGATGCGGGCCATGATAATGCCCTGGATGGTGCCGGGTACGCCCGCTTCAATGTTGTCGGTGAGCAGCGAGATCTTGTGGTTCTTCACCGCAATCACGCGTTTGTCCAGAAGTGTCTTGATGATCTCCTGAATGTAGAACGGATTCCCCTCGGAGCGTCTCAGTATAAAATCCTCCACCTCCGGAGGGATACTGCCGGCATTCAGGCGGTACAGGATCAGGCGGCGGGCATCCTCCTGGCTGAGCCGGTTCAAATCCAATACCGTACTCCGGCCGGCCAGGGCCAGGGGCAGCCGGTACTCATTACGGTAGGTCAGCACGAACAACGCGAGCACGCTCTCCTCTTCGGGGGCCAACACATACTCCAGCAGCTCCTGGGAGAACCGATCGATCCAGTGAAGGTCTTCAAGGATGAACATCATCGGGCGGCGGGCGGCGAGGGCGGTGCAGAGGGCACGGACAGCCCCGAAGATGCGCTGCTTGCGCACCTTCTCATCAAGAAGCATAATTTCTTCAAACCGGACCGACAGCAACGTTGCCAGGTATGCTTCGTGCTCCTGGAGGCCGACCGGTGCCAGCTTCACCTTCAGCCGTTCACGGATCTGTGTCACCGACGCGTCGGCCTGTACCTTGAGCAGGTGTTTCAGAAGGACGGTCCAGACGTAATAGGGTGTGGTCGTCTCGAAACTCGAGCATGCCCCTTCCACGGTAAAGTGCCCCTGTTGGCGCGCCAGCTTCACCATCTCCGCCTTCAGCCGTGATTTGCCGACACCCGCTTCCCCGCGGAGGCACAGCAGCGCATGGTCCCTGCGCACAACCGTCTCCAACGCGCTGTTGAAGATTTCCAGCTCCTGTACCCGGCCGACAAAGTTATCCTGACCCATCACCTGTGCGCTACGGTCGGCTTCATCCTTGATCGAGAGGAGGCGGTAGACCGGGACGGACGCCGCCTTGCCGCGCAGCGTCGCGTCAATGGGACCTTCGGCTTCGACGATGTCGGCCACGAGCTTGTGGGTGTCGGCCGAGAGGTAGACCTGGCCGCGCGGTGCGATTTCCACAAGCCGCGATGCAAGGTTCACTGTGTCACCGATCACCGTGTAGTCCATCCGGAGATCGGTGCCGATGTTCCCGGCGATGACCATGCCGCTGTGCAAACCCGCATGCAGTCCGAGCGGACCCGGCAGCGTGTCCGCCCGCGAGGCGTTGAACCGGCCGATATCCGCCATCATATCCACGGCACAGCGTATGGCCCGCTCCGGATCGTTCTCGTGTGCAAGGGGGGCGCCGAAGATCGCCATGATCCCGTCGCCGATGAATTTGTCGATCGTTCCCTCGTACTTGAGCACAATGGAGACGAGCCCCGCAAAGCAGTCGTTCAGAATTGCCGAGACATCCTCGGGATCCATCTGTTCGGAGAGCGTGGTGAAGCCTGTGACATCGGCGAACACGATGGTGACAAGACGACGTTCGCTTTCGATCAGCTTTCCGGCGTCGAGAATACGTTGGGCAAGATCGTGAGGGATGTAATTGCGCAGGAGCGTCAACCCATCCAGTGACGGGCGGCGCGGGATGGGAGCGCCTTCAATGGTCGTTCCGCAATACAGGCAGAACCGTGAGACTTCGGGGATACTCCGCGCGCAGAAGGGACACTGCATTGGCGCGCCTACTTGAAGCTCGCGACAGCCTCCTTGAGGGTGTCGTAGACATCGAACACGAGCGTCAGTTTGGTGATAACGAAGATATTCTGAATGTTCTTGTTGAGTCCCGAGAGCTTGATCTGCCAGTTGCGGCGTGCATACGTGGTTTGTGCGGAGACCAGCACGCCGATCGCCGTGCTGTTGAGATAGTTCACCCCGCTGAGATCGATCAGCAGTTTCTCATATCCGCGGTCCACAAAACCCGCTACCGCCTGCCGCAGCTCGACAGTCTCATCGCCACCCATCAATGACCCTTTTGCTTCAATTACGCCAATGCCGCCTTCCGGCAGCGTAGTGGTCGAAATGGACATGACCGTCTCCTCAAGGTGTGGAACGTTGCATGATACAAGCAATACGGGACATTGTCAAGGTGACCGGGTGTCAGGGTGGCCGGCTTTCCTCTTTCTTGAATTTCTCTCCCAAAGGTGGGATATTACCTCTACACTGGATTCCACGACCCACTTTCGAGGCCTTTCGTGCAACAAGCCGCCGACGGCGGACATACACCCGTCCAGACAACGCCGCGGGCAGACGATCCACCCGTCCCGGGGAGAATCACCGGCAAGCCTGAAAAACGACGGGCAACGGGCCGTGCCCGGAAACAACGCCGCCCCGATCACTCGGCGGAAGCCCCGAACACGTCTTCCTCCGTCCTCGACCCCGCCCTGTATATCAACCGGGAATTGAGCTGGCTTGAGTTCAACCAGCGCGTTCTGGACGAAGCCGGCGACCCGCGCCATCCCCTTCTGGAACGCGTCAAATTTCTCTCAATTGTCAGCTCGAACCTGGACGAGTTTTTCATGATCCGTGTCGCCGCCATCAAAGACCAGATCGAGGCCGCCGTGTCGGATCATTCCCCGGACGGACGGACACCCGACCAGCAACTTGCCGCCGTGCACGACAGGGTCTCACACATGCTCCGCGCCATGAGTGACTGCTTCTGGCACGAATTTCATCCGCTCCTGTCGAAGGCTGACATTCACCTCCTCGCAATCACCGGGGTGACCGGCGAAGAACACGAAGCGCTCCGCGAAATTTTCGCCCGGGAGATTTTTCCCGTGCTGACACCCCTGGCCTTCGACCCCGGCCATCCGTTCCCCTACATATCCAACCTCAGCCTGAGCCTCGCGGTGGTTGTCGTTGATCCGAAAGGAGACGAACGCTTCGCCCGGGTGAAAGTGCCGGATGTGCTCCCCCGCCTGGTTCCGTTGCCCGGCAACTCCACTCCCGACGCCCCGGCGCGGTTTGTCTGGCTTGAAGATCTCATTGCCGACAACCTGGAGATGCTGTTCCCCGGCATGAAAGTGAAAGAGTCCTACGCATTCCGCATCACCCGGAATGCCGACATTGAAATACAGGAGGATGAAGCGGATGATCTCCTGAGCTCCATCGAGCAATCCATCCGCATGCGCAGGTTCGGTTCCGTTGTGCGTATGGACGTTCAGGACAGTATGCCTCCCAGAATCAAGAACATCCTGACTGAGTATCTCGACGTCTCACCAGCGGAGCTCTATGAAATACGCCCTCCGCTCGGCCTCAGCCATCTCATGAGCCTGCTCAAGCTTCCGCGTCCCGATCTCAAGGATCTCCCGTTTCACCCCTCTCTCCTCGTCACCGAAGAGGAGAACGAAGATATGTTCAGCGTGATCAGGAGGGGGGATCTGGTGTTGCACCATCCCTATGACGCCTTCGGTGCTGTGGAACAGTTCATCCGGAATGCGGCGGAGGATCCCAGCGTGCTGGCGATCAAGCAAACGCTGTACCGCATCGGGAAGGAATCCCCGCTCATTCCCCTCTTCATCCAGGCTGCAGAGAGCGGGAAGCAGGTTGCGGTGCTCGTCGAGCTGAAGGCGCGCTTCGATGAGGAGAACAACATCATCTGGGCCAAACGGCTTGAAGAGGCAGGCGTCCATGTCGTGTACGGTCTGGTCGGTCTGAAAACCCATGCGAAAATGGCCCTGGTCGTCCGGAAGGAAGCCGGCGGATTGCGCCGGTATGTGCACCTCGGCACCGGCAACTATAACCCGGCGACGGCAAGGATCTACACCGACGTCAGCCTTTTCACGTGCCGCGAAGACATTACCGCGGACGCGACCGAAGTCTTCAACTACCTGACCGGCTATTCCACGCGGGAGACCTACCGGAAGCTGGCACTGGCACCGGTGAATTTGCGCGAGCACGTCATGGCGCTGGTAGAGCGCGAGATTACCCACGCACGCAACGGCCGGCCGGCACGGATTATCCTGAAGATGAATTCGCTCACCGACACGAAGATGATCGAGTTGCTGTATGCCGCATCCCAGGCAGGCGTCACCGTCGAGTTGATCGTCCGGGGAATCTGCTGCCTCCGTCCGGGCATCCCCCGCGTGAGCGACCGCATCCGCGTCATCAGCATCGTCGGCCGGTTTCTGGAGCACAGCCGTGTCTTCTACTTCGGCAATGACGGCGGTCCTGAACTCTTCCTGAGCAGCGCCGACCTCATGGGCCGCAATCTGAACCGCCGCGTGGAACTGATGTTCCCCGTCGAAGATCCCGCTCTGGCCCTCCATCTGAAAGAGGAGATCCTTGATACCGCGCTCGCAGACACAGTCCGCGCCCGCATGCTCCATGCCGACGGCACCTACACGCGCCTGGCAACCAATGAGAATTCGTCAATGCCTGATAGTCAGACCCTGATCATGCGCTCACACACGCGTCCCGCCCGCCCTCTTCATGTCATTCTACGGGAAACTCCCTGACGCAGACGTTCACGGCCCTGTGCTTCACATCCATACGCCCGGAGGTACCATGATGCGTTCGTACGTTCTTGCCGCCGCCATGCTGCTCTGCCTGACCACTCCCTCGCTGAGTATGGAGGGACGATTTATGCGTTACCCGGACATCCACGAATCCACGATTGTCTTCACCTATGAAGGGGACCTCTGGCTCGTTCCCGGTTCCGGCGGTATGGCGACACGTCTGACAAACCATCCCGGCACCGAATATGCCGCGCACTTTTCTCCGGACGGCTCCCGCCTGGCCTTCACCGCACACTATGACGGCAGCCCCAATGTCTACGTCATGAACAGCACGGGGGGAATTCCCGAACGCCTGACGTATATGCCGGGCGGCATTCAATCGCTCGGATGGACGCCCGACGGTACACGGGTCATTTTCCGTTCCATGTTTGAAAATGTCATCTATCGAACGCCCAAACTCTATACGGCGGACCTGAACGGCTCGCTTCCCGAACGGCTCCCGCCAGACCGCGGGACACTCTGCAGTTTTTCTGCGGATGGCCGCTCGTTCCTCTACACCCGCCGCGGGAATGAGGAAAACTACTGGAAACGCTACAAGGGAGGCGAACACCCGGACATCTGGCGCTATGACTACGCCACCAACAGCTACACGCAATTGTCAAACTATGTCGGCAGGAATACCTACCCCATGTGGATCGGCACCACCATGTACTTCCTTTCCGACCGGGGCAACGGCATCACAAACATCTTCGCTCAGGATCTGACCGGCAACACCGTCACACAAATCACCGCCTACGGTGATTTCGATGTCATGATGCCTTCCACGGACGGGAAACGCATCGTGTACGTTCACAGCGGGGACATCCATGTCTTCGACACAGCCTCGCGTAAAGATACCAGGATTGCAGTCACCATCCCCAGCGATCGGTGGATGACCCGGACCCGGTCCATTGACGCAAAGGACTTCATCCATGCGGTCGATCTCTCCGGAGACGGCAAACAGGCGGTGATTGAAGCACGGGGCGATCTCTACGCGCTCACGCCGGAGAAGAAACTGTCCATTAATCTTTCCATGACCCCCGGAACCCGCGAAATGCACCCCGCCCTGTCGCCGGACGGGAAGACCGTTGCGTTTTTCTCGGACCGGTCAGGCGAATACCAGATCTATACTCAGCCGGTCTCCGGCGGTCCGTGGACACAGCTGACGACCTCTCTCGACCGCACTCCGTACCGGCTCCTCTGGTCTCCGGACGGCAGGAAGATTCTGTTCGGCAACAAGGACTTCGCCATTTTCGTGCTGGACATCGCTTCGAAGAAACTCACGAAGATCGATGAGTCGCGCCAGGGGAAGAACGACGAATTCTTCTGGGAGATCAGCGACTACACATGGTCACCCAACAGCAAATGGATCGCCTACAGTTTCGTGCAGTTCAACCGCAACAGCCAGATATTCCTCTATTCGCTTGAGCAGGGTACCCGGGCCGCCGTCACCGACGACTTCTTCGACAATCTCTACCCTGCCTTTGACAAGGCCGGCGGGTACCTGTACTACGTTTCCAGCAGAAACTTCGATGTTCAGATGGATTTCTACGAAGACAACCACGTGTACGAACATCCCCAGCAGGTTATGGCTGTCCAGCTCCGCGCCGGGGAGAAACCGCTGTTTGCGGATTCCGTCGCCGGCACCCCGACGAAAGGCGCCGTGGATTCCTTCCGCATTGACCTGAAAGACATCCAGAAACGGGTCACCCCCCTTCCGGTTCCCGCAGGAAATTACTTCTACCTGAAAGCGGCCAGAGGGAAAGTTCTGTGGGCCTCGGTGCCGAAATTCACCGAGGATGAGTACGAAGAGATCTTCAGACCCGGCGGTGCCACGAAGTGGTCGCTGCACATGTTTGATGTCGAACAGAAGAAGGAAACCGTACTTTCCGACAAGGTACAGGACTTCCGTCTCTCGGTAAACGGTCAACACCTGCTCGTGAAGAAGGATGGTGGCTATTTCACTTCGAAAGTGGAGAAGGCGTTCGAATCCAAAGCCGCCGGCGAGAAACTCGATCATGGTGTTTTGGCATACACCGTCGACAACCAGGCCGAATGGACGCAGATATTCAACGACGCGTGGCGCTGGTACCGAGATTTCTTCTACGACCCCGGAATGCACGGCCGCGATTGGAAAAAGATGGGCGAGACCTATCGCGCGTACATTCCCGCGCTCTCTTCCCGCGAGGAACTCAACTGGGTGCTGCAGCAAATGGTGGGTGAACTCTGCGTGTCTCACACCTACATCGGCGGCGGTGACCAGGTGTCACTGAAGCCGCCTCCCTCACCGGTGTTCACGGGCTGGCTCGGCGCTGACCTGGTGCCGGACGCTTCTGCGGGCCGCTACAAATTCGCGCGCATCTACGGACCGACTGAGTACAACAGCAGCATCGCCGGCCCCCTCGTGCGACCCGATATCGACCTGCAGGAGGGGGGATATCTCATCGCCATCAATGGCGTCGAGGTGCACCCCCCGATGGATTACCACCGTCTCCTGCAGGTCACCGCAGGACAGAAGGTCGACATTACGGTACATGCACGGCCGACGAACGAAGGCGCCAGAACGTATGCCGTCACCCCCATCCGCTACAACGCGTCGCTCCGCTATCACCGGTGGGTCGCGGATAATATCAACTACGTCCTCAAAGCCACCGACGGGAAAGTCGGCTACATGCACATCACCGCCATGGGATCGGGCGGCATCGGGGAATTCGACAAATACTGGCGCGCCTTCCGCTATAAAGAGGGATTGATCATCGATGTCCGGCGGAACAGCGGCGGGTGGACGGAATACTTCCTCATCGACAAACTCGAGCGGAAAGTGACCGCCTATAACAATCTGAAAAATATGGCCCCCTTCCGCTATCCGGGATCGACTTCCACCGCACACTATGTGGCGATCTCGAATGAGTACAACGGTTCGGACGGCGAGGCTTTCATCGAAGACTTCAAGGCCAACAAGCTGGGTCAGGTTGTCGGCGTCCCTTCCTGGGGCGGATTGGTGGGCATTTTGAACCGGCAGACCACCGTCGATAACGGCAGCGTCGAGCAATCCAATAATGCGTTTTACGGCGAGAAGGGCACGTGGCTCGTGGAGAATCACGGAGCCGATCCGGATATTCTCATCGACAACGATCCGTCGTCGGTTGCAGCGGGGAAAGATGCGCAGCTGGACAAGGCGATTGAGGTGGTCATGAAGAACATCCGCGAGCGGCCGTTCCGGTTCCCGGCACAGCCTCCGTATCCGAAAAAGTGATAGCTGTTCTTGTTTTTCTTGAGGGTTCTTGCTACAATCGTACATTAGACCCAGGTTGTTGAAATTCTCACCCCCACACAGGAGGTTCCCATGCACGCTGCCGGCGATACCGTTAAAACAACGTTGACGATTACAGACAACCGGACCGGGAAAGTCTACGAAGTGCCGATCGAGCATGACACGATACGTGCCACCGATCTCCGCCAGATCAAGGTCAATCCGGATGATTTCGGCATGATGACCTATGATCCGGCCTATATGAACACCGCCTCCTGCAGGAGCACGATCACGTTCATCGATGGCGACAAAGGGATCCTGGAATACCGTGGTTATCCCATCGACCAGCTTGCCGAGCGCTGTTCCTATCTCGAAGTGGCGTATCTGCTGCTCAAGGGCGAGTTGCCGAACAAGTCACAACTCGCGCAGTGGTCATCGCAGATCACCACGCATACGTTCGTTCACGAGAACATCAAGAAACTCATGGACGGGTTCCATTACGATGCACATCCGATGGGCATGTTTGTGAGCACGATCGCTGCGCTCTCCACATTCTATCCTTCGGCGAAGAATGTCCAGGACCCCGCGGAGAGGGAGCTGACCTTCTTCAGGCTCATCGCCAAGGCACCGACGCTTGCAGCATACGCCTACCGCCACAGCATCGGCATGCCGTACGTACACCCCGACAACGAACTCTCGTTTGCAGGAAATTTCCTGAACATGATGTACCGCGTTGCCGAACCGAAGTACAAGCCAAACCCGATTCTGGAAAAAGCACTCGACGTATTGTTCATACTTCATGCGGACCACGAGCAGAACTGCAGCACGAGTGCCATGCGCAGCGTGGGAAGCTCCCTGGTGGATCCGTACAGCGCCGCGGCAGCGGCCGCGGCAGCCCTGTATGGTCCTCTCCACGGCGGCGCGAACGAAGCGGTGCTCCGCATGCTCGACGAAATCGGTACCAAGGAGAAAATCCCCGCATTCATCAAAGAAGTCAAGGACGGCAAAGGCCGCCTGATGGGGTTTGGGCATCGCGTCTATAAGAACTACGATCCGCGCGCAAACATCATCAAGCGCCTGGCCGATCAGGTCTTCGAGGTCACGGGCCGCAATCCGAAGCTCGATATCGCCCTTGAACTGGAACGCATCGCCCTGCAGGACGATTACTTCATCAAGCGGAAGCTCTATCCGAACGTCGATTTCTACTCGGGCTTGATCTATCAGGCGATGAAGTTCCCCGTTGACATGTTCCCTGTCCTGTTCGCCCTGGGACGGATGTCCGGTTGGCTGGCACAGTGGGCTGAAATGCTCGCGGACAAGGAGCAGAAGATCACGCGTCCCCGCCAGGTCTTCCTTGGCTCCGCCAGACGCGAAGTTTCCCTGCTCAGCCAGCGTCAATAGCTGCCTCAATGACCACATCCGCGGAGACGATGGGGCTTTCTGTCTCAACGTCTCCGCGGTGACATTTTCATGACACCCCGTCCTCTCGCAATCCTCCAGACCTGCTTCTCCCGATCCTGGGGAGGCCTGGAGATGCAAGCACTTGAACTCTCCCTTGGCTTGCGGAAGAGGGGGCATGACGTCACGCTTGCCCTCCCCCCCGGCAGCCGCCTTGCATCGGAAGCCGCGCACCACGAACTCACGCTTCTCCCCCTCGATGTCACCGGGTATGTGCACCCGTTGATAGTGCGGCGCCTGAGCAGGGCCCTGCGCTCCGGCTCCACCGACGTCATCCATTGCCAGCATTCACGGGACCTCGCCACGGTTGTGCCCGCAATGCGGCTCTGCGGCCGGACCATCCCCATCGTGCTGAGCAAACGTGTCGGCTCCTCTATCACCAAGAAAGATTTCTTCCACAGATATACGCACCGGCATATCAGCAGAGTACTGGCAATCAGCGATGTGATCCACCGGAATGTTCTTGCCACCACACCCGTGCCGCCGGAACGTGTCCTGACGGTGCATGATGCCGTCGATACGACACTCTTTTCCCCCGATACGGTGGACCGGTTCAGTGTGAGACGGGAAGCGGGAATGCCGGATGATGCGCTCGTCGTGGGATTTGTCGGCCGGTTTTCCCCCGGGAAAGGACTCGAAGAGCTCCTGCAGGCCGCGCAACTGTTACACAGGCAACACCCTGCAGTGCGGTACCTCATTGCGGGCGAAGCCAGTCACGGAGAGGAGGCATACGCCGCCTCCATTCACGATCTGGCCCGGCGCCTCGGGATACAGGACATCGTCCGGTTCATGGGATTCCGCAGTGATGTCCCCGCGGTGATGGCTTCGTTCGATATACTCGCCTTTCCGTCGCACGCGGAGTCGTTCGGCGTCGTATTGATCGAAGCAATGGCGATGGGAAAACCCGTGGTATCCACGAATTGCGACGGCGTGCTGGACATCGTTGTGAACGGCACGACCGGACTCATGGTGCCGCCGAAGGACCCCGGAGCTCTGGCGCACGGGCTGGAACAGGTGATTCTCGATGCGGATCTTCGCCTGCGCATGGGCGCCGCGGGGCGTGCGCGCGTACTGGAGTTTTTTGACCGGACGGTCCAGCTCCGGACACTGGAGGAAATCTACTTCTCTTTGCTCTGAAGTCTCCCCACCGGATACACTCCCACAGCGGGATCACTCCACGGCGAATGCTGATAGAGCCAATTCAGACGGGCGTCAGGATGTGACGCAAAGGCCGAGTCGGTCCGGACGAGTTCTTCGTACACCTGCCGCAGGGCGGGCTGTTGTGCAAGCATCGCCGCACCAATCTTCTCCATTACGTACCCTTCGGCGTACTCTTTCTGTTCGAAGATGCCATTCATGAATCCCCATGCAACAAAGGAGTCGGGACTGCGGGGTTCGAGGAGGTGCACAAGCACCCTTGCCGACCGCTGCCGCGTCGAGATGAGCAGGCTGCCCGCCGGAAAGTACCGGCGTTCGTGAACCGGCAACGCTTTCAGCTCCACCCTCTGCCTCCCCTCATTCGGCCTCCCGGCAAACTGGACGTCACTGAAGCGGTAGGAGGTAATGGCGAGCGTGTCGGCGCGCGGAAGTTGTGTATAGCGGATGCCATGCACGCGCAGCAGCTCAGGCAGAAACGTCAGCTCCGGAGGTGCCACGTATGCCTCGGGAATGCTTACCGAATCCTCCGCAATCGTCTCATCATAGAAGGGAAGCTCCAGCTCAACGGGTTCGCCTGTGTACACAATCCGTGTGCCGCCGCTGAGCGGGCTCGGCTCGACCAGCTGCTTGATTCCGAGGAAATGCCGCATATGGAACCCCGGCCCCGCCGTGAAGCGGAGAGGAATAACCGGTGCCGGCGGGTCTCCGCTCTCCAGGCGCCTGTCGGCAACCTGCACGGCATTCCTCAACCGGGATACGGAATTCCGCACCGCCTGCAGTGATGCCTTCAGGAATTGATACGTTGCACTGACCCGTGTCCGGTACGGTTTCAGACTGTGCGTTTCGATGAGAAGCGCCGGCCTGTTTTGCAGCGCGGCGTATCCGGTGGAGAAGCGGGGGGTGGACGCGCCTCCGCCGCGCAACCCTTTGGAAAGGTCGACATCCTCCCGCGGCATCACATACCAGAATACCTTGTGACCCGAGGCCTCGACCTCCGGCAGGACCACGGGCAGGAACCATTCACGGGCCCAGCCTGACACCGTGGCATCGATATTCGCTTCCAGTTCCATGGTGTAGGTCACGTCATACTGGAAGTCAATCCCATCGGTGACATGGCAGTCTATATAGAGATCCGGCAGCCACGCGGCGAACAGCTTCAAGAGTGCACGCATCTCCGGAGTATCGGCCTTCATGTAGTCGCGGTTCAGATTCAGGTTCTGTGCCGTCATCCGCCATCCCATTTCGGCCGGGCCCAGTTCTGATTGATGCGGTTGTACGGTCCAAAGCGTTCGTGGCCGTCGACATTGAAGATGGGCACGAACAACAGTACCAGGCTGTCGAGAATGCCGGGAAACTGTTTGCGAACCACGATGTCCCGGATCAGCATGAGCCCGGCATCCTTCCCGTCGATTTCACCTGCGTGAATGCCGGCCTGGACAAGCACCACGGCCTTTCCGGCCTGCCGTGCGGAGGCCGGCGTAAAGGAGCGGTCGCCGGAAACGATCACCAACGGGAGGGCCCGTCCCTGTGCGCTCTGACCGAACGACGTGACGTGGACAAGAGGAGAGAATGCGGCCAGGCGCCGGCAGTATGCAAGAGTGCTGTCGTACCGCGGCGTTCGCAATCCGCCGCTGGCCTCGAAGTACGTTTCCCATGGGTCGTGCGTGGAAGTCTGCGCACACAACGTCGCTCCACCGGCCAGGAGCAGGAATGTGAGGAGGTATTTCATGAGTTCATTCCCGAAAGATATGCGGACATCACCACTCACCGGACCCAGATGATGAGTATTCCAGGATTTCCATGCACCAGATCGGGATCATCGTACATTCCGGCCTCGAGGCGCATTTTCTGTGTCGTGGGTTCCAAGTGGGTATAGACTTCTCCGTTGATGATTGCCCGGAATCGCGACCGGTGTTTGAAAGCCCAGTTGCGCGCAAGGGTCAGCGTCGATCCTCCCTGACCGGTACTGCCGTAGCCATGGATGATCTTCAGAATGTGCAACGTCGGGGAATTCCGGACCGTCTGCCAGGCAAGCTCCATATCCTCTTCGGCACGATCCGGATGACGCGGCGGGTGTGCAACGTCAATTGTGTAGACGGGGGACATCACGGAAGATGCCGGAGGCGTAATGAATTGGTCACCACGCTGACGGAACTGAAGGCCATTGCCAGGGCGGCCACCATGGGATGGAGCAGACCGAACGCCGCCAGGGGAATGCCGACCACATTATAGAAGAACGCCCAGAAGAAATTCTGGCGGATGATGTGCACAGTGCGCTGCGACAGCTCGATCGCGCGCGGCACAGCGCGAAGATCTGACGACATGACCGTAATGTCCGCCGTCTCCATTGCCGCATCCGTTCCCGAACTGAGTGCGATACTCAGATCGGCCTGCGCCAGGGCCGGTGTGTCGTTGATGCCGTCCCCGACCATTGCCACGCTATGGCCGCGGCGGCGGCGTTGCATGATGTATTCCGCCTTTCCGGCAGGAAGGACACCGGACACAACTTCATCCACACCCGCAGCTTTCCCGATGGCAGCAGCGATACGCTCTCCGTCCCCCGTGAGCAGCACCGTAGCCAATCCCATGGCACGGAGACGCGCAATTGTCTCAGGCGCCTCCGGACGGAGTGTGTCGGCCAGGGCGATCAGGCCCTGCAGCCTGCCAGCCCGGCAGACGTACACCACTGTTTTTCCCTCACCAGCCAACCTGACCGCTTCCGCGTCGAGAGCACCGGTATCCACACCATGGCTGCGCAGAAACGCGCCGGACCCCGCCAGAACCTGTTCCCCTTCCAGAATCCCTTCGATACCCTCGCCGGGGACTGCATGGAAGTCCGTTGCAGTGGGAATCGCCGCAGCGGCTTCCCGGGCCGCGCTGACAATGGCTGACGCCAGAGGATGCTCCGAGAGTCGTTCCACCGAAGCCGCAATCGTGAGGACGTAGTCGCGGGATGTGTCGATGGTATTGACATCCGTCACAACAGGAGTGCCATGGGTGAGTGTGCCGGTCTTGTCAAAGACGATGGTACGGACTTTTCTTGCACGCTCCAGCGCATCGGCATTCTTCACATAGATTCCATGCGTTGCTCCTGTGCCGGTGCCGACAATGATGGCTGTCGGGGTTGCCAGACCTAATGCACACGGGCATGCGATGATCAGGACTGCAATTGCCCGTGTGAGGGCCGTGCCGGCCGGTTCACCTGCCGCGAAGTACCATCCCAGAAACGTTGCCAGCGCAGCGACCATGACAGCCGGAACGAAGACCGCAGCGATTGCATCGGCAATTCGCTGAACGGGGGGCTTCTCGGCCTGGGCGCGTTCAACCATGCGAATAATCTGTGCCAGCACTGTCTCCTGACCCACCGCGGTCGCGCGGAACAGAAAACTTCCCTGCCGGTTGAGTGTGCCTGACAGGACTTTCACCCCGGGGCCTTTCTCGACGGGGAGGCTCTCTCCTGTCATCATGGATTCGTCGACTGAAGAGGCTCCCTCCGCAATGATGCCGTCGACGGGAATCCGGTCGCCCGGCCTCACGCGCAGCAGATCGCCCGGCAGAAGGTGGGCCACGGGAATTTCTTCTTCCACCCCGCCGCGCACGACAGTCGCGACGGTGGGCTGAAGGGAGAATAGAGCTCGCAGTGCGGTCGTCGCCCGGCTTTTCGCGCGTGCTTCGAGCCATTTCCCGAGGAGGATCAGCGTAATGATGGTGGCGCTGGTGTCGAAATAGACATGCCCGGGAGCCTGGTGTCCCGGGGCGGCGAGTTGATACACCACAGAGGCGGCGCTGGCGGCATACGCTGTACCGGTACCGATCGCCACCAGCGTGTTCATGTCTGCGGTTCCGTGACGCAGCCCCTTCCAGGCCGCAATGAAAAACTGCCGTCCCGCGACGAAGAGCACCGGGGTTGTCAGCAGCAGAAGGAGGAGGTTCAGCCACTGTGCCGCCGGGGCCGGCAGTGCCGCGGGCGGCGGAGCCGCGTTCATGGACAGCATGCTCAACACCATTACCGGCACCGCCAGTGAGGCACTCAGAAAGAACAATTTCTTTTGGCGCTCCCCGGGGGATGTTTCAGCATCCCCGGAAGGCGTGTCGACTCCTCCCTCCGCCCTACGCCGCCGCAAGACATATCCGGCCTCTTCAACGGCTGCACTCAGGCTGTCGAACGACGTCTGTTCGGGATCAAAGGTTACGGTCGCCGCCTCGGTGGCAAGATTCACGCTCACAGAGCCGACACCGCTCACCCTCCCGAGCGCCTTCTCCACACGGCGGACGCAACTGGCACACGTCATTCCTTCCACCGGAAGGGTCAGTGTGGAGATCACCGGAAGCGGGGCACCGGAGTCTATGGGAGCCATTGGTCGCAATCAGTTCGTCGGCGTGTAGCCCGCCTCCGTGATGGCGGCACGCACGCGAACCAGGGCGGCCTCCGGGTCGTCGGCGCTGAACACCACCGCCCCCACCCGCACGACTTTAAGCGAAATGCCGGGGACCTTCTGGAGTGACTCCTTCACCGTCATCACGCAGTGCTGACAGCTCATCCCCTCAATGCGAATCTCACGCTCTTGCATATCTTGTCCTTTCCCGGGATACATGTGTTCGTACCAGTAATGGTGTTCGTGCCAGTAATATAGAGACAGCCCGCCGAAGGTGCAAACTGACGGACTTTGAAGTTCTGTCGCTCCTTCTGTATCTTGTATCCATGCTCTGGTCATCCGATGATATCTGCAATCTTCTTGCGCACGCCCGGCGACAGACGGCCCGGAAGAGTATTGTGCGCGAAGGACTTATCCCCTCCGCCGTCCTCGTCCCGCTGGTGTCCATACAAGGCGAGACCCACCTGCTGCTCACGCGACGGACGGATACGGTGCAGACGCATAAGGGACACATCGCGTTTCCCGGAGGCATGGTGGATGAGGATGATCGTGACAGAACTGCCACGGCATTGAGGGAGACGAAAGAGGAACTCGGGATCGCTGCCGATGAAATCCTTACCATCGGCCTGCTTGATGACCTGGCCACGCCGACCGGATTTGTTATCACTCCTGTCGTCGGATTCCTGGGCAAAGCGCCCGACATGTCGCCGAGCGCCGCGGAGGTCGCCGAAGTCTTCTTTGTTCCGTTGTCCTTTCTGGGGGACGAACGACATCGCCGCCGCGAAACCAGAATCACCGAGTTCGGTCCGCGCGAGACGTGGCGCTATGACTACGAGGGCCGTGTCATCTGGGGGGCCACGGCGGCGATCATTCGCGATCTCATGAGCCTGCTGCACCCTTCATCCTCCGGCCGGTGAATCATCCCGCCATCGCAATTTCCGAAGGAACAAAGCGATCACCCACGGCATACCCTCTGGCACTCGCGTAGTCTTTCAACCGTGAGAAGAGGATCGACCGCGCCCTGTGCAAACGGGAGCGCACGGTGCCGATGGGGATATTCAGGAGCTGGGCGATTTCTTCATACGGCATATCTTCAAGATCTCGCAGCATGACCACGCTCTTGAATTTGTCGGGCAATGCCGCGATCGCCCCGGCCATCTCATCGTCGAACATACGGCTTTCCATCATGTCCCGGAGATCGGGCATATCCTTTCCCGATGTCGACATCTGGTACGGTGTGATCTGCTCGTCAAATTCCACCATATCCGGCTGGCGGTGAACCCGGCGATACTCGTTGATGAACGTGTTCTTCATGATCCGGTAGAGCCACGCTTTGGCATTCGTGCCGGCCTCGAACTTGTCGAAGAAACGAAAGGCCTTTAAGTAGGTATCCTGGAGAAGATCCGCGGCCTGTTCGCGGTTCCCGGAAAGGTACATGGCGTAGTTGAACAGCATATCCGTGTACGGCATCATTTGCTTCTTAAACATCTCTTGGCGTTTGACATCGATCAGTCTCATTGTTCTTTCGCTCCTTCCTCTTGCCCCGGTAGGGTTGAATCATCTGAAATGTGCGGTTTGGACGATTTAATATTCATAACGCAACCCTGGCAAAAAGGGTTCCCGCAAAAAAAGGGGCCGCCCCGGAGTACGGAGCGGCCTGAGAAAGCCTTCGAAATCCATTCAAAGAGGCCTTTATTTGGCCCCCGGACAGCCAATCCGCTCAATTGACTTCTTTGCATCCTCATTTCGTGGATCGAGCTTGAGTACCTTCCGCAACTCGCTGCAGGCTTCCTCCTGGAGCTTCTTGTTCACGGCGTCTTCTCCTTCTTTCCGTGACCGGATAAGTCCTTGCGCAAGCCAGAGGTGCCCTTGAGAATTGCCGGGGTCCAGATCAATCGTCCGCCGGAACAGACGGATGCACTCTTCGATTTTCTTGTCATTATCTGCGGCGTCGCCCGTTGGATCGAGTGTCTGCATCACCGCCTGGCCCCAGGTGAGTCGCAGGCTGGCATCTTCGTATCCGTATCCTGAGGCACGCCGGAATGATTCGACGGCCTGTCCGAACTGCTGCCTCCGGAAGTAGTACATGCCCAGGAGGTAGTGTGCTTCGGCGGCCTCCTTTTTGTATTTGTCCACATTGGGCCCGATCTGCTTCAGCACCGAATCATATTCCGCCTTGGCGTTGTCAAGCGAATCGACTTGCGTATAGTATCTGGCCAGCCAGAGCCGAGCGGGGAGATAATCCGGCCGCTTTTCGATCGTCGTCACGAGCAGTTCGCGCACACGCGGGAAATTTTTTGTCTGCATGTGCGATGCCGCGGCATTCAGATACGCTGCGAGGGACATCGACCGGGGATCGCAAGCGATGCGTTTGTCGAACATTGCCGCCGCCTGTTGATAGTCCTTCTTCTTCATGTAGATCGATCCAAGACTGAAGTACGCATCGCAATTCGTCGAGTCCATCGTGATTGCTTCGGTGAGCGATTTGAGCGCCTCGTCGTCGCGCCCCAGCCGGAACAGCGACAACCCGTACTTGTCCTGATCTTCCGGTAAGAACGCCTTCCGGCGTTTGAGCGCTTCATATGACGCGAGCGCATCCGCAAATTCTCTCGTCTCCACCTGGGATTGCGCCAGCAGGCGCCAGACATCGGCATTTGCGGAGTCGAGTTTCAACGACCGTTTGGCTTCTTTCACGACTGCTGAATCATCACCCGCACCCGACAGCGCCTTCACATACAGGACCGACCCTTCGACGGATTTCGGCCGCAACCCCGTATACGTCTTCAGCGCGGGCACCGCCTGCTTGTACATCTTCGCGCGGAGATAGATATTCCCTTCCTGTACATACGCTTCGGCATTTGTTGAATCAAGTTTGATGATTTCGTCAAACTGCTTCACGGCTTCGGTGTATTGACGGTTCTTCTCATGGAACTTCGCAAGTTTGACATGCCGTTCGGTTGAGAGGGAATCGAGGTCAATGGCCTTCTGATAATTCATCACAGCCATCGGCACGACATTCTGTTTGGCAAACGCATCGCCCAGAGCGTCATAGATCGAAGGATCATCCGGTGTGGATTCCTTCGCGCGGGTCAGGTGCAGGATGGCGCCATCCAGGGAATCGGCGGCCAGCAGTGCCTTCCCGTACGATGCCGCGACAGCGGCATTCTTGGGCGCGAGTTTCATCACCCGGCGGAACCGTGCGATCGCACCCTGCGTATCGCCCAGCTTCAACTCGCACTCGCCGAGATACCGGAGCGATTCGACGTTTTCATCGTCAATTCTGACCGACTCATCAAAATTCTTCTTCGCTTCGGCAAATTGACCGCGGGAAAACTTGATAACACCGAGATAATAGTGCACATCCCCGGTCTTCTGCCCTGCCTTGAGCGCTTGCTCCAGATTGGTGATCGCTGTGGCGGTATCTTTGACTCCCAACGCAACCTTCGCTTTGGACAAATAATCCTGGCCGTAACCAATACTCACGACACACCCGAGGAGCAACACCGCGATGGTTCGTTTCATGACTATTTCACCTGTTCTGATGTAAGTTGGATGAGTCGCACCGGCATCGTGACCGGCACCAGCCCGCTGTTCAGAAGGACTTTCTGTCCCTGAATGCCGGTTGCAAAAGAAATAAAGCCCAGCGAAAGATCTCTGTTGAGTTCGCGCGTATAGATCTTTACAGGCGTGCTAATGGGATAATATCCTTTGTACACATATCCCTGGACGGGAGTATAGGCTTTGCCGATTGCTTGCGTCGAATCAGCCGCCACGCCCGGCCGTGACAGTCCCATAATACGGAATTCCTGGTCCACCCCTTTGAGCCATGCGACATTCACCACGCCGATGGCGTTGCGCCGTGTCCGCACATATTCCACCAGGTTGCCGCTGCCGGAAATCACGCTGGCCGACAGGGCGAATTTCTTCCCGCGGAGCACGAGCGCCCGGAGAATTTCATTGGTGCTGGAGTTGACATCGCTGACGGCGATATCGATATTCCCGCCGGCCTTCCACTGGGGCCAGGCGGTCACTGCGCCCGACAGAATACTATCCACCTGGCCGACGCGCAGCTCCTTCACCGGATTGTCGGGGTGGGCGATGATGGCGATCGCCGATTGCGCCACATGGTATTCTTCGAACCAGGTCTTGGCGGCGGTGAGGCTGTTGCGCTCTTCGGCATTGAGCGAACGCGCAATCGCGATGACGTGCACACTGTCATTGACAAAATTCGCCGTCGCCTCCCGCGCTTCCACGGACCGCACATCCACCCGTGCATCGGGATATTGCGAATGAAACTCCTCCGCAACCAGACGCAGGGCGGGATAGACGGCTTCGTCGCAGTCGATCCGGAGTGAACCCCTGGTGATGTTCGTCGAACCGGGCTCGCGGGTGCATCCCGCAAGCAGGAGCACCAGAGACGCACAGAGAGAGAGTATGAATCGGTTCATGGTCGTCTCGGTCGATTGAACGTGATGACAAACCGATATAGCCCGTAAAGAACTATGACAGCACCGAAGATGATCCGGTACTCATCCGGCAGGTCCCACCTCACCGGAACGAGCACACCGAGCATAATCAACACACCACACGCCATCGCTCCGGCCAGGAGCACGAGGATCACATAGCGAACGATCTGCATCGGTCCGTCTGCTTCAAGAACCCCGGGCCCAAAATACCGGGAGAGAGGCGGGGGTTCCGACCTCCCTCCCCGGTGACAAACACTCTGGCGTCCCGTTACTTGCGGTCGGCCAGCTTGAACCGGAACGGGATGGAGACCCACACCGCCACCGGCCCGTTGTTCATGTACGCGGGAGTGAACACCCACTGCTTCGCCGCTTCGATCGAGGGCTCGTTGAAGATTTCGGCGTCGCTTTTGAGGATCACGACCTGTTTCGGTCGTCCCTCTTTGTCGACCCAGATCTTCACCCACACCTTGCCTTCGAGGCCCGCGCGCATGGCAAGTTCGGGGTATTTCGGTTCCACTTTCTTCACGGGAACCGGTTCTTTCTCCACCGGGACGAAGTCCGCCGGAGGTGCGTCCTCATCGATCCTGATATCCTGCTCGATTTCGACCGCACCGTCGGTGCCTGCACCTTCGACGATCGGTGCTACTGTCTGGCTCATCTCCGTCTGGGTGGCCATGGTTTGTTCGGCGCTGACCTCAGCGTCAGGCACCGGGACGGGAGCACCCACTGTGGGTTTCGCCGAAGGGGCCGAAACCGCGATGGGCGGGGGTGTATTGGCGCTCTGGATCGACGGAGGTGGGCCAAGATCACTGTACTTCATGATCCTGACGGTCACCATCGGAGGTTCTTCCTCACTCAAGATGCCGACCAGATAGTACGTGCCGAAAAGGGCGAAATGGATCGCCACGGCGATCGCAAAGCCTGTCAGCCAGTACTTCTGGTACACCTTCTTGAGTTCGACCGCGCCGTACTGGGCACCTTTATAGGTCGCTGCCGCAGCTACTGCTGGCATGGTATCTACCTCCTTCCGTTATTTCACTTTCGCCATCAATGCCTTGTCGGCATCGAGTAGCGGCGCAATACTGAAACGCTGGATCCCAGCCGAATTCAGTTCATCGATGGTATTCACCATCATCGCATACTTCCCCCCTCTGTCTACTTTGACAAGCACGGTCAGCTTGGGGTTTGCTTGCGATTTTTCCACCAGAAACTTCTGCATTCCCGCACGTTCGAGTCTCTTGGGCGACTCAATCCCCGTATTCCAGAACATTTCGCCCTTTTCGTTGATGCGGAGGGTCAACAAATTCGATTCAGCGATCTCCACCTTCACATCCTTGTCGGGCGGAAGATTGATTTCCATTGTCTGCGGACGCGACATGCTCGTCGTGAACATGAAGAACGTCAACAGGAGAAAAGCCACATCCACCAGCGGCGTCATGTCAATGCGGATGCCGAGGCGGCGGCCTTTCTTGCGCTTTTTGCCACCTTTCTTTTCGCGTGGCGCAGCTACATCTCCACCAGCCATGTCCGCCTCCTATTCTCGAGTCGGTCCGGCGAGCTCGGTCACCAGACTGAATCGTGTGATTTGTGTCTTCTGCAGGATGTCCATGACATCCTCGGCAATCCCGAAATCGGCCTCTTTGTCACCCTTGATCACGGTGACCAATTTCGGATTCGCCGTACGGGCCTGAACCAGGTAGTTCGCCAGCTGGCTCTTGGGAACGGGATAACTCAGCGACAGGTAGTAATTGTCCTTGAACCTCGTTGGTTCGAGCTTCCCCTCGACAAACACATCGACGTTCTTGTATCCCGTGAAAAGCCGTTGCCTCAGAATTTGCGAGTCCAGACCCATCCAGATATGGGTCGTGTCGTTGCCGATGACCGTGGATTCCTTTGCAATGTTGATCGTAATCACGTTCGACTCGGGCAGTTTGAACTCCGAATGGGAGGAGGGAAGCAGAATCGTCACCTCTTCCTGGGGTTTGAACTGCGTCGTCATCATGAAAAACGTCAGCAGCAGGAATGCCACGTCCACCAGCGGCGTCATATCAATACGGACGCCTGCTCTGTGCGGTTTGAATTTCGGCATAACGTGCGTCTCCGCGCTTAGTCGTTCGTGCGGGTGTTGAGAATCTGCACGACGTTGTAGCTGGCTTCGTCGATCATGTACGTGAAGTTATCCACCTTCGTGACAAAGAAGTTGTATGCCACGATACCGATGATCGCCGCGAGGAGCCCGAGTGCGGTGTTGATCAGCGCTTCGGAAATCCCGATCGACAGCTGGATGGCGTCAGGAGCACCGCCTGCTTTTGCCAGAGCGGTGAATGCACGGATCATACCGATAACCGTGCCGAGCAGACCGAACATGGTGGCGATGGACGCAATGGTGGAAAGTGCAATGAGGTTGCGTTCAAGAAGCGGGGTCTCAAGACTGGTGGCTTCTTCAATCGCGCGCTGCGTTTCCGCCATCTTCTTCTGGGCGTCAAACGACTTCTCCCCCGCAACGGCCTTGTAGCGCTCGAGACCGGTGCGGATAATGTTCGCAGCGGACCCGCGCTGGGCATCACATTCCTTGATGGCATCGTCGACCCGCCCGTTCATCAAATGGCTCTGAATGCTTTTCAGGAATACGGTGATCGAACGCTTGCCGTTGGCTTTGCGCAACGAGAACGTGCGCTCAAAAACAAGTGTGATGTTCATCAGAGTGAGACCGATAAGAATCGGCACAACGACCCCGCCCGTGTACACGGTCCCGAGGAGGTTGTCAGGCACAGTGCGGACTTCGCCGTTCTTGAAGTTCGCCGGGTTGCCCAGCACGAACATGTAGATCGCGATGGCCACAAGCGCCGTGACAATGATGACGGTGGTAAGGAAAATTGACTGCTTCATTGCTGCACTCCTTGTGTGGAAGTTGGTACTTCGTGGACTATGCTTGCTGCTCTGCGCCGAAGGCCTTGACGGCCTCTTCGCGGGTCTCCGCCACGTCGAAGACCAGTGTAAGTTTGGTGATGACAAAAATGTTGTTGATGTTCTTGTTGATCTCACATAGTTTGACGGACCCCTTGTTCCTGGAGAACGTCGTGTGCGCTGACACCAGCACGCCGATCGCCGTGCTGTTCAGGTATGTCACCTTGCCCAGATCGATAATGAGCTTCTTGGTGCCCTGTTCAACAAAATCGGCAACCGCGCTGCGGAGTTCATCGGTTTCTTCCCCACCCACAAGCGAACCTTTAACTTCGATCACACCGATCTTACCGCTCTGGAGTGTTGTGGTCTTGACGGCCATGGTTCCTCCCAAGGACTTGAGAAAAAGGAGAGTGAAGTGATTCTGTCAGGAGTGAGGCAACAAGAGTGCCATCTCTGCTTCAGCCGGACCCGCATCACTAACCCACAATGAACGCGTGGTTTGACCCCGCCACTTCAACCTCAACTTTGAGTGTCGCTCCGAATACGTAATGCAAAATGCACGACCTCTATCATCATGCCCCCCCATGTGCTGCAGGAGCCCGAAAACAGGTCATTTGCGGCGTCGTGCAAAATGCAATTCTAGAGGCCGTACTTTTTACGCTTGCGCCAGAGCGTCGCAGGATCGATCCCCAGTATCGATGCAGCTTCATCAAGATCTTTGGCCATCCGCAATACCCTGATGATGTGCTGCTGCTCAATATCCTCCAGCGACATCGTGCCGTTGGCGGGAGCCATGAGATCCTGGAACTCCTCCGGCAGGTGAAACAGCTGAATGGATTGCCCGCGCGCAAGAATCACCGCCCGCTGAATCACGTTTTCCAGTTCCCTGACATTCCCCTTCCATGGATATGCCTGGAGCGCGGACAGTACTCCCGGCGCTATCTCCGCACTGCTGCCGGCCTTCGTCAGAAAGTGTTGTGTAAGGAGAGAAATATCCTCCTGCCGTTCGCGCAACGGAGGCAGTTTGAGTCTCACCGCATTCAGCCGATAGAACAGATCCTCCCGGAACGAGCCTGCAGCCACCGCTTCTTCAATATCGCGGTTGGTCGCCGCGATAACGCGGACGTCGACCTTGCTCGTCATCGTTTCGCCCACCCGTTCAAACTCCCGGTTCTGGAGGAACCGCAACAGCTTGACCTGTGTCGGCTGCGGGATTTCCCCTATCTCATCCAGAAAAATCGTTCCCCCGTCTGCTGCTGCGAACCGCCCCTGCCGGTCCTTGACCGCTCCCGTGAATGCCCCTTTGACATGGCCGAACAACTCGCTTTCCAGCAACGTCGGCGCCAGCGCCGTGCAATTCACGGTGACGAAGGGCTTTGTGCTGCGCGCGCTGTTGTCGTGAATCAGATGTGCCAGCAGCTCTTTGCCGGTGCCGCTTTCGCCCTCGATCAGCACGGAGATGCCTGATGCCGCCACCTGTATGGCCAGGTCGATGATGCTGCGCAACTTCTGGCTTCGCGTCACGAGCATCCCCGTGTCGCGCGTGCGTCGCAGTTCCTCCTTCAGCAGCCGCACTTCCGTCTTCAGCCGGTGGTGATCGTACACTTTGTCCATGAACCGCTGCAGCTCTGCAAACTCGAACGGCTTCTGCAGGTAGTCGAACGCGCCCAGCTTCATGGCTTCCACGGCGGAGTCAATGCTCCCGTGGGCGGTCATCAGCACGACAGTCATATCCGGTGCCAGCACCCGTGCTTCGCGCAACAGCTGGATGCCGTCAATGGGCTGCATTTTCAAATCAAACAACCCGATGTCAAAGTGTTCCGCCTTCATTCCTTCCACCGCCTGCAGGGGATTCAGAAATGCCGTCACTGCAAAACCGTTTGTCTCGAGTGCGATGCGCACGGTTTTCTGAATGTTCTGCTCGTCATCCACCAACAGGATTGAGGCTTTCATGCGATCTCTCCCGGCGCCGCGGTGAGTGCGTGCACCGTGTGCACTGGCACCACGAAGGCAAAGGTACTTCCCTTACCCGGTTCGCTTTCCGCCCAGATGCGGCCTCCGTACATCTGCACGATCTGCCGTGCAATCGCAAGGCCGAGACCGACGCTCCCCGGCGTGGCGTCCGGCGTCTGTTTCACCTGCACGAACTTTTCAAAGATCCGTGAAAGATATTCCGCCGGAATCCCCACACCGGTATCCTGCACCTCAAGCCGGATGCCGCCGTCGTCGCGCCGGCCGCGCACGGTCACCGTTCCGCCGGCCGGTGTATACTTCAGCGCGTTGGTAACCAGATTCGTGATGACCCAGGAAATTTGCTGTTCATCCGCATGCAGCGGCGGAAGGCCGTCCGGCACATCCGCGACCAGCTGCACATTCTTCTCCTGGAATTGAATCTGCAGCGGACGCAATGTCGCATCGACGACCTCCTTGAATTGCAGCTCCTCTTCACGCAGCTGGATGCTCCCGGACTCGATCTTGGCCAGTTGCAGCAGCTCCCGCGCAAGCTTGGTCAGCCGATGACAGTCTTCCTTTGCAGACGTGACCAGTTCTTTCTGACGTTCCGTCAGCGGCCCCAGGATCTCCTGGTTGAGGATGTCCACGCTCATGCTGATCGATGTCACCGGCGTCCGGAATTCATGGGAGACCGTGGCAATGAATTCCGATTTCATCCGGTCGAGTTCCTTGAACTGCGTGATGTCCTGTAATAGCAGGAGAACACCGTACAGCCGTCCTTCGCGGTCGCGCAGCGTCGTCAACTTCGGGCGAAAGTACAGGGTCTTGCCCTGCCGCTCGAATTGCAGGAACCCGACCGTCTGCTCCTGGTCGTTCCCCCGGCTGTCGGCCGCACGCGTGATCAACCCCAGTATCCGTGCATCCATGATGACATCCGGCAGCGGCTTCCCGATGGCCTCCATTTCATCGACGCCGAAGAGGTCTGCAACCGTCTTGTTGATGTGTATCACCCGCATCGCCTCGTCGCTCATAATCAGACCATCGGCGATGCTGTCGACAATCACCTCCGACTTCTTCTTCTCCGACAGGATCTTGTCGATGTTCATCTCGTCGTACTGCCGGAGCCGCTCGGTCATTTTGTTGAACTCCCGGCTGAGCTGGCCGATCTCGTCGTCGGAGAGCACGTCAATCTTGAGATCAATTTTTCCCGCTCCGATCTGCTTGACGCGGTCGGTCAGCAATTCCGCGGGTGTGATGAACGACCGGATGAGCCAGGCGGTGGCGATAATGCTCAGGATGAGACTGATGATGGAGGCCATCATCGATCCGAAGACCGTCTTGTTTGCCAGCGAATGCGTTTGCGGAATAGCGTTGGAGAGGCCCGCCTGGTTGATTTCAAAGAGCCTGAAGCACAGGTCACGGAGCTCATCGGAGACCGGGCGGACACGCCGGTAATAGTAGTCCGCTGCCCCTTCGAACGCCCCCTGCTTGATCCGGGCGCTCATCGAGTCGCCAAGAAGTGTATACTGGGTGTAGGAAGCCCGTATGGAATCGCGCAAGCGTTCCTGTCCGGGAAGGTCCACGGAACGGACGGCCTGGTCGTACCAGAAGAAGAACGAATTCCGGTTCTCCGTCCAGTTCTTGAAGAGGTCGCGGTTCTCCGTGAGGCTGCTGTCCCCCGACGGCATTTCACCCTGACTCGCCACCAGAAGCGCGTTGTCCTGCCGTTCCAGCGACTTCATCATGTTCTCGGCGGCCAGGACGCTTTGATAGTTCTCGCGGATGATTGTGGTGACGCCGGAGGCGATTCCGTAGAAATTGTAGATCGCCCAGTAGCTGCTGGCCAGATTCAGCGTCACCAGCACGGCAAACGTCCAGACAATTTTGGCCCGGATGGTCTTGATCACAGCAACACCCCCACATAGGGCCCGTGGGCCGTCACGCGGTAGTTCAGCCGGCCGTCAGCCAGGCTCCAGGTCTGGTGGCGGAACCTGTAGCCCACAACGATGCCGTCCCCGATATGAATGGTGCGCATAACGAGTGACACCTCACCTGTCACCGCGAGAGAAGAACCGTTGCCGGTGTTTAACCCCTCAAAACTGAAATGGTAGATGCCGGCGGCGCGGGCGGAGAATTCCGTGCCGGCGTCCGTGAAGCGTACCCCCAGTCCGGTCCCCAGACCGAGGCTTGCCACATTGAAGTGATCGCGTTCGTTGCCGGGGGACTCCGCTTTGGTGTAATCCAGCGAGAGCAACACGGGCATCACCAGCGCGGCGGGGCGGCCGCCGACGAGCGGCGTTTCGGTGCTCAGGGTGGTGCCGAAGAATACGGCGTTCCGCTTCACCCCCTTGAGCGTGTACCGTGTGTAGCCGAATTGTACATCCAGCATTCCCTGGTGGTACCCGATCATGGGCATCCAGTTGCTGAACGCTATGGCAAGAGAATCACCACCGGTGTATCCCGCACGGGGCGCAAAGTCGCGCAGCATCGCGCCGGCGGACAGATACCGGGCCTCCCGATCGCTGTATTCCCTCGGTGTTTCGTATTGGGCGAAAGCACCGGCGGCAACCGCCAGGCACGCTGCCGCAACCATAACCGTCCTGCGCACTCCTCTCATCGGGTCTCCTGCTGCACAGCACTCTCCGCCGGCAGTTTCCTCAAACGCAGACTTTTGATCTTGATCCCGTCAACCGCTTCAACAATCCCCTGCCATCCGCCGAGACGCAGCGCTGTGCCGCGCTCGGGTATACGGCCGAAGGTGTGAGTGAGGTACCCATTGACGGTGACCGCATCGGTGGATGTCGGCACGATCGAGAACTGGCGGGAGAAATCCAGCATCGGCATCGTGCCGTCAACAATGAACTCGGTCTCGCTGATTTTTTGCACGTAGACAGGCTCGATGTCGAATTCGTCGCGGATCTCGCCCACCAGTTCCTCCAGAACATTTTCCAGCGTCACGAGCCCGGCCGTCCCGCCGTATTCGTCGACAGCGATGGCCATCAACACTCTCTTTGCCAGAAAAGAGTTGAGAATACGTTCCAGCGACATGCTCTCGGGCACGAACGGCATCTCCCGCTTGATGTCCAGCAGGCGGGTCCCGGGTCCGGTCTCCCCCTTCAGCTTGATGAGATCCTTCAGGTGCACCATGCCCACCACGTTGTCCAGATTCCGGTCGCACAGCGGGTAACGCGTGAACTGGGTGTCGATAGCCACTGCCAGATTCTGTTCAATCGTCTTGTTCGTGTCGAGCACGGCCACATTGGTGCGCGGGACCATCACCTGACGGACGGTCCGGTCGCGGAGTTCAATTGCCCGGAGGGAAATGCTCTTGCCGGTGGACGTGATGGCTTTCCCCTTGCTCAGCATCAGCCGGAGTTCCTCTTCCGTTTGCGCCATTTCGTGCTCGCCGACCGGTGAGACGCCGATGAGGCGGAGAAACGTGTTTGCGCTCTTGTTCAGAAACCAGATGAAGGGCCGGAACAACCGAAAAAACAGATCCAGTGGCCGGGCTATTGCGAGGGTTGTGGACCGGGCATATTGAATCGCCAGCCACTTCGGGGATTGCTCCCCAAGCACGATATGGAGATATGTGATAACCGTGAATCCCAGGGCAAACGCAACCGTATGGACGACTGCGGACTCCGCGATCCCCAGGAACCCGAAGAGGGGCATCAATATTCCGGCCACAAACGGTTCGCCGATCCAGCCCAGCCCGAGGCTCGTCATGGTGACTCCCAGCTGGCAAGCGGAGAGGTAGGAGTCAAGATGGCCAATAATGTGTTGCGACAGCTGTGCACGCCGCGAGCCTATTTTAGCCAGAGGTTCAATTTGTGTCGATCTCACCTTGACGATCGCGAACTCAGCGGCAACAAAGAAGCCGTTGAGAACCACGAGAGCCAGGATACCGAACGCCGTTACGAAAACCTCTGTAAAGCTCATTCTCCTCCGGAAGGCCGTGGGACTGAGAATCGAATCGCCGACAAAAGTTACACGAAATGCGGGGGGAAAGCAAGGTAACCAATTGTGGATAGTGGATCCACAATTCACAATTGATTAGTAAACACCCGGTATCCCTTCCCTCCCAGCGTTAAGGAGACTTTACCTCCCGCCGCGGGAACGGTCCAATCTAACCCGGCAAAAATCTCGCGGTATTTCAGTTTTGATCCGGAGGGGAACCCACCGGCCGCAGGCATGTGCAGCTTCACCCGTACGGGGGCGTCGCCGACGTTCACTGCAACAAACACACGTCGCTTTCCGTCAACACGCAGAAACGCAAACACTGATTTCTCCTGATCGCCCCTGACACGAATGAACTCGCCGCGAGGGAGGGCACTGTTGGTGCGCCGGAGATCGAAGAGTCTTTTGTACATGTCGCCGAGTTCGCGCGGACGCATCCAATCCACATCCACCTTTTCAAACAGACTCAGTTTCCTGTCATTCGCCACTTCTTCACCCGTATAGATCATCGGGACGCCCGGGAGCGTGTTCACCAGCACGGTCGCAAGCTTAAGACCGGCTTTCCCGAACTTCTCCACCGCCGGTGCATCCCATGCGTTCTTGTCATGGTTTGTGGTAAACCGCATGCGCAGCGCGCCGCCGGGGAACTGCATTCCTTCGGTCGTCAGTATTTGATCCAGCAGGCTGACGGGGCGCCGGCCCGAAAGGAGCGGGAGAAACGCATCGTAGACGTTCCAGGAGTAGGTGAGATCGAACGCCTTGACATGGTGTTCCGGCAGGGCTCCCTCGGAGAGCATCATGATCGATTTGACGCTGTCCAGTTTGGCGCGGGCGGTCTCCCAGAAGTCCGTCGGCACCATCTCCGCCACATCGCACCGGAATCCGTCGATGCCGATGTCGCGCACCCAGTACAACATCATGTCGATCATATAGCGGCGGAGCCCCGCGTTGCTGTAATCGAGGTCCGCAACATCGCGCCAGTCGGCATTGGGAGCGATGATTTCGCCTTTGACGTTTTTCGTGAACCACCCGGGGTGCTCGCCGAGAAGCTTGCTGTCCCATGACGTGTGGTTGGCCACGAGATCGATGATGAGCTTCATGCCCTGCGCATGCACCGTGGCAAGAAGCCTGGTAAAATCGTCGAGTGTGCCGAATTCGGGATTGATCCCGTAGTAGTCCTGCACTGCATACGGGCTCCCCAGAGTTCCCTTACGGTTCTTCAGTCCCACGGGATGGATCGGCATGAGCCAGAGCGTCGTAACGCCCAGCTGCTTGAGTTCCGGGATCCGCTTTTCGAGACCCGCGAATGTCCCTTCGGGCGAAAAAGAGCGCAGGTAGACCGAGTAGATAGCCCCGTCGCGTACCCAGTCGGCGCTCTTCCGGGGTTTCAGGTCCGCGTAGGGACTCCTGAGAAGGACGCCGATGCTCTTGCTGTCGATAAGGGTGATCGGCCTGTAGATGCCACCCCCGCCGTCGTTGTCCTTGACCAGCACGACGATGGTGTTGTTCCCCTTCCGGACCGCGGACGCGATGTCGAGAGCAAACGGATCGCTGTACCCCGTGTGTTCACCGACGTTCTTGCCGTTCACCCAGACTTCCGCCTCGTCGTCCACCCCGGCGAAGTGGATGCTCAACGGGATATCCGTGCGACTAACCGTGAAGGTCCTGGCGAACCATCCCCAGCCGTCGTACGCCGCCATGCCCGGGTAGCCTTCCCAGAAATTCGGCGTCACCACCTGCTGCCATGAAGCCCGATCCCGGCCTGCCGCGTACCACTCCTGCCGCACCCCCACTTTCATCGAATCGACCATGAACCGCCATTCACCGTCAAGCGACATGCGAAGTGCGGGTTTCTGAGCAGGCGCCGTGGTCATCATCATCAGCCCTCCCACGAGGACAATAATCGGTTTCATCGTTTTCATTGTCATCTTCAATCCCCGATCTTCACTCTTTGACCTTCAATCTTCGATCTCTAATCCTCAATCTTCGATCTTCGATCCTCAAACTTCGATCCTCAAACTTCGATCCTCAATCTTCAATCTTCGCTCTTCAGTCTTCGGCCTTCAATCGTCGATCTTCAATCCTCAATCGTGGATCTTCAATTGATCTTCTTCTCATTCTCCCGGCCCGAACACAAACACCAATGCCAGTATCAGCAGCGTGGCCAGCTGCACACCCCGCCGCCATCGCTCACCTTTCTGCTTGATCCGCTCCCACAACCACGCCAGTCCATACATGAGAAGCAGGAGAACTGCAGTGGTAAGAAACACCTCTCCATATCCGAACTTATTGTCTGCCCAGATGCGGAACGAGAAGCCGGAGAAGATTCCGAAGATCAACAGGAGGTGCACCGCATAAACGAGGAGCGACTCCCGCCCAATGAGCGTTACGGGTGATGTGGCAGCCACCCCCTTGCGCATCTCATACCAATACATCAGTGCACAAAGGAGCAGCACGATGCCTATCCTCAATAACACGAAACTCGGGCTGAAGCGCCAGTAGTCATAGACCGGATAGACCCACCCGAGGGTCATGAGCGGGAACGCAATCAGGATCAATCCTCCCCCGATCTGCAGAAACCGGCGGACGGCCAGCGCGCTAAAACGATCCGCACCGGCCTCCCCCGCCGCGGCCTTTCCGCTGGAGAACAGATAGCCCGCAACAGCACCCGCAAAAAGAAACGCCGCCCACGGGAAGAGCGGAAAATTCGAAAAATGCAGGCCGTTCATGTACGCAGCGACCGGAGCGGGCAACACCGTCAGGAAATCGTATCCCCACATGACAGGAGTGACAAAGATGATACCCGCAGTCATCGCCGCGGCCGCGGCATAGAGTCTTCTCTCATTCCTGAGAATCAGGAGAAGTACCTGGAGCAGAAGCAGGCTCACGGCAATGCATTGCAGCACATCGGACTGAAAGAACACCAGCCACTCCACGGGCTGGACCCGGTGCATCATGCTGGGGAGATGGAAGTGGGGCAGATGGAGGAGATAGCCGACAAGCAGCACCAAGAGGAGCCGGCCGAACTGCTGGTAGAGCGGAGCACCAAACGACAGGTACGCCCCGAGTTTGCGCCGTGTCGTCACCGCGTAAGCCATGCCGGAGGCAAACAGGAATGATGGGGCTACGAGTCCGTTGATAAAATTGATCAGTGCAAACAGCGAAGTGTCGCGCAGCCCGGGCAGGATAGTCGCATTAATGACATGCGTTTCAATCATCACGATCACTGCCCACCCGCGGAGGAGATCGATGAACGCCAGGCGTTTGGAGGGAGGCATGCGAGTGCCCCTTCAACCTATTGATTCACCATGACAAGGGGAACAGTGCTCGTTCCAACCACCGGAATTGTGATGCTCTGTACATTCATTTTGTTGGAACGGCACAAGTCACCTACGGGTCACCAATGAATAGAGAATCGGGAATTGAGAATTGGGGATGCGGCTCCACAATTCTTAACGCTTAGAACGGCTTGGTGAGGAAGAAATACAGCATCGAACTTGTGAAACCGGCCTCGAAGATGCGCAGCTTCCAGTAGTGGCCCTCCCGCAATGCATGCCATGAACGGACCGTGGTCACCATGAGCAGCAGAACGCCGACTGCCGCAGCGAGAGTCTGTGGCGGCGTGAGCTGTTGCCCGATGATCTGCATCAGACCATCGTTGGCCACCGAGCCGTAAACCAGCACGAGGTGGACGGCATAGACCAGCAACGAATTCTGTCCGAGGATGACCAGGTTCGACGCAAGCCATTCCGGCACACGCCGGAGAATGAAGAACGCCGTCGTGATCACTCCGATGATGCCGATGCGGATCAGGAAGAAGGATGGACTGACCTTCCAGAAATCGTGCGGCGGGTAGAGAGTCACCGGCACGAGATCGAAGGCCAGACCCGTCAATCCCAGGGCTACCCCCGTGCCGGCGAGGACCTTCAGGAACGACGCTTCGGCACCGCGGGCGCGGGCACGAAGGTACAACATGCCCGTCACCACCCCTGCACAGAGATATCCCGCATACGGAAAGAGCGGGAAGATGGACGGCACGTTCTGGTTGAAGTATGGCGCGAGCACGGGAGAAAAGACGCTGCTGAAATCCACCTGCCAGACGATTGGACCGAGGATCACAATGCCGGCGGCGATTGCCCCAACCACGCGCATGAACCGCTCCGGCGTTCTTGCGAGCGCGATCAAACCATGGAGCATCACCATGGTCACCACGAGGCAGTGGAGGATATCCACCTGGAACATCATGGCATACTGTTCAGGACGGGTGTCGTGGAGGATCTTGTTGAGCGAAAAGAACGGGAAGTGCAGGGCGTAGCCAAGAGCTAGAAGCCAGAACAAACGGGTGATCCGTTTCCGCGCCTGGACACCGAATGCGGCGTAGTCGTTCCAGCGGCGCATCGCCACCACGGCGAACGCAAAACCCGAGATGAACAGGAACAGAGGTGCTGTGAAACCCCGTGCGGCATCATACACCCGGAACGCATCGGTGCCGCGGACTTGCTGGCTCAGGACCGCATCGATGCTGTGCCCCAACACCATCACGACGACGGCGAAGCCGCGCATGAAATCAAGGGATTGTATGCGACGCGTAGTAGGATGCACGGGTGTAATGGTGGCTGCGGGGATCTACTGTACGGGGTGTACCAATCGTGAATGCAACACGGAGAGGAGGTTACTTCTCACCGATTTTCTCCTTGATGACACGCTCCAATTCGTCTATATCCACAGGCTTGGTGACATAAGCCGCACCGCCGATCTCCCTGCCGAACTTCTTGGCGTAGTAGTCATCCACGGAAGTCAGGAACACAAACGGCAGTTTTGCGAATTCCTTGGCCTTTTTGACCTGCTCGAACAACTCAAAGCCGTTCGTTCCGGGCATGACGAGATCCGAGACAACAATGCTGGGTTTCAGGCGCCGGATGGCTTTGATCGCATCATCCGCACCGCCTGCGGTCTTCACCGAGAAGCCGCGGTCGGCAAGCCCGGCTTTCGTCGTGCTCAGCACGGCCGGCTCATCGTCCACCAGAAGTACAAGTTTGTCTTTCAGCATCATAGCCTCGGTACCGGAACCTTCTATTTTACAAATATGGCCATTTCTTATTTCAATTGCAACGCACGGGCGGCCATTGTTGCCGCGCGTTGACCGCTCACAATCGCTCCCTCAATCGTTGCGGGGAGCCCCGTGTCTGTCCAGTCACCCGCAAGAAATAGATTGAAAATGCCGGTTTCCGCTCCAGGACGGCGATTTTCATTTCCCGGCGTGGGGGCAAATGTGGCCTTGCGCTCACGGATGACCAGGACATGCGATGGCTCCTGCACGGCCCCGCCGAACACGCTGCGGAGGTCCTCCAGCGCTATCCCGGCAAGTTCATCATTCGTCAGCCCGGCAAACCTGTATGCGGCGCTGATGACCAGCGAGAGGTGTCGCTCCCGGCGAAACACCCATTGAATGCGCTTGCCGATCAGTCCTACGGCCTCACGGTCCATGAACCCATGATCCATCCAGAGATGGATGCCGATGATCGGCGACGCTGCGGCTTCACTCATCGTGGAGAACCCGGATGCGACGGATTCGGGAAGGAGCTGCGGGAGCTGCATCGCCGGAACGGCAAGGATGACCGCGGAGCATCGCACCCTTTCCCCGTCTCTCAAAACGACTTCTGTTGCGCTGCCGTTCTGCACGATGACCTGTGCGACGCCGGCATTGCAGCGCACTTCCCCTCCATGCCCCCCGATATATGCTGCCGCCGGTCCGGCAAAGAGACGGCTCAGCCCGGCGCGCGGAAAGACCAGCGCCGCGTCGCGTCGATGCCGCAGGAACGCTTGCCGGAGAGCGTCCAGAAAAAGACGGGCGGGGGCGCGGTCGATACTTTCATTCATGATGGCAACAGCCAGCGGTTCCCAGAAACAGCGGCGCACCTCTCCGGATTGACGGTGGGAATCCAACCATTGTGCAATCGTCATTCCCGCCGCCTGTACCGAATGCTCCTCCAGGAGCGCCCCCCCGCCGCGCAGCAATGCAAACCGGTCCCGGAGCGACAGCATCGGCGTACTGAGGATGGCCCACGCAAAATGCAACGGGGAAGGGAGAGGAGGCAACCGGAAGTCGACGAATCCGCGCACGGGGTGATGGAACGACAGGACGGGCTGTTTCTGCACATCAATAAGGTGCTGCGAACCAATGCGGGAGAGCAGTGCCAGAGTGTGGGTGTAGCCGGCAATCAGAAGGTGTTGCCCGTTGTCGACTTCGTCGTTCGTGGGAGGATGCTGGAAGGAGCGTGCCCGCCCGCCGGGGGCAGGCGCTTGTTCCAGGAGGAGCACGGGGACCCCCGAACCGGAAAGCTCAACGCCGGCCGCGAGCCCGCTGAGCCCGCCGCCGACAATTATGACCGGATGGCGTGTGCGCGCTGCCACGGGGACCCGCGTATCAGCCGGGAGTACTTCAGCTTGTGGCTCAACCAGTAACGGAAGGTGATCAGCACCTTGAGCAGCTTTGAGATGGAAATGCGCCGCTCGAACACATTGTAGTTGGAGTCGCTGATCCGGTTCAACGTGTGGGCATAGATGGACCACATGATACGCGCCGCAAAGAAGAATCCCTTGTCCTCATCCTTCAGCGCGGCCCGGGAAATGTCGAAATACTGGCGCGCCCGTTCACACTCAAACCGCATCAGCTCTACGAACGCCGGCGTATAGCGCAGTTGAAGGATATCCTCCTCACTCACGCCGAATCGGTTCAGATCTTCCAGCGGGAGATAGATACGGCCGCGGCGTGCATCGTCCGCTACGTCGCGGAGTATGTTGGTGAGCTGCAGCGCAATCCCCAGGTTGATGGCATAGTCCCGCGTGGACTCATTCCGGTACCCGAATATCTTCCGGCACATCAGGCCCACGGAGGACGCAACGAGATAGCAGTACTCACGCAGTTCGTCAAACGTGCGGTAGCGCGTTTTCACGAGATCGATTTCCATGCCGTGTATCAGCTCGTAAAAATGCTCTACCGGGATATTGAACAGGCTGGCAGTGGCACTCAACTGGTTGAGGAGCGGAAACGTCGAGGTACCGCGCAGTGCGCGCCCCAGTTCCATCCTCCATCTCCTGAGGAGTACTCCCTTGTTCTGTTCGGGGCGCTCCTCATCCACGATATCGTCGGTGTAGCGGCAGAACGCGTAAACGGTATGAATCGCCTCTCTCTTCTGCTTTGGCAGAAGGGAAAATGAGTAGTAGAAGCTGGTGTTGCTGCTTCGCGTTATGGCTGTTGCCGATACACTCATTGCATCCGTCCAAAGACCGCGTTGAAAACGACTGCCGCCTTGTCGACGATCCTCAAGGTCGGGCGATGATGCAGGACGTCGTATCCCCCGGCTTCAATCCGCCTCAGAATCGCCAATCCACCGCCCATGGTCAGCGCCAGCTCGCGCCGCAACCGCCCCCCGACTCTCCCCGGTAACGATTTCCCGGCACAGAGGAACTCCCGCGTCCTTCTCACCTGAAATTCCATCAGAGCGCGAAAGCGGTCATCCATGACTCTTGCCGTGAGATCTTCTTCAGTATACCCAAATTGCCTGAGATCCTCAAGGGGGACGTAGAGGCGTCCCTTCAACCAGTCAACATGAAGATCCTGCCAGAAATTCGCCAGCTGCAGGCCTGTGCAAATACTATCGGAAAGCGCAACATTTTCGGTCGTCGCCTCCCCGAAGAGATGCAATACAAGCACTCCAATCGGATTCGCCGAATGCCGGCAATAGTGGAGGAGATCATTGAACGTCACATACCGGCTGGTGGTGACATCCATCCGGAAAGCCTTCAGAAGGTCTGCGAGCGGTGCCTTGGGAAGGCCTGTGCGTGCCGCGGTTTCGGCAAGAGCAATGAACACCTGGGTATCGGCCTCACCACGGTACGAGGCGTCAAGCCGGCTTTCCCAATCGTCGAGCCGGCGCAGGCGCTCTTCTGAGGAGATGTTCCCCTCGTCGGCAAAGTCGTCCGCGGTCCGCGCAAAGGCGTAGATCGCCGCGACATACGGGCGCTGCTGTCCCGGCAACAGGAGTGATGCCACGGGGAAGTTCTCGTAGTGGGCCCGCGCCATCTGTTCGCAATACGCAAACGCCGCCCGAATGGTGTCCTGTGTCTGTTTGGCCATTTCTGAAGGTAACCAACCCCCCTTTCAGTCTCAACCTCACCTTGCTCTTTTTCACTTTTTGCCGTATATTTTTAGATGCCATTCGTGGCGGGATAGCTCAGTCGGTCAGAGCAGTGGAATCATAATCCACGTGTCGGGGGTTCGAATCCCTCTCCCGCTACTTTTCTTTTTATGGACGGTTACACGACCTTTTCCGCCCGATTTTGTGAATTTGTACAAGCCCGCAGCCTCCTGCGGACCGGGGATAGGCTTGTTGTAGCGGTCAGCGGAGGCGTGGATTCCGTTGTTCTTTTGCATCTTCTCGCGGACCAGCGTAGCCGTTGGGAGTTGTGGATATCGGTCGCACACTTCAATCATGGTCTACGGCCCGGGGCGGCGGAAGAGGACGAGGCATTTGTCAGCCGGCTGGCGGCCAGCTACGGGTTCCCCCTATCTATCGGGCGGGGGGCAGTCGAAGAAGAGGCACGGAAGTCCGGACGGGGCATCGAGGATGCCGCCCGCACGTTGCGGTATGCGTTTCTCGAAGAGGCAAGGGTATCCACGGACAGCAACCGCATCGCCACAGGCCACAACGCCGACGATAATGCAGAGACCGTTCTGCTCAATCTCTTGCGGGGAAGTGGATTGCGGGGACTGGCGGGAATCCCGGTTGTCCGGGATGAAGGGCGGATTGTGCGGCCACTGCTCTTTGCCACCAGGGAAGAAATCGCGGCATTCGCCGGTACAGCCGGCCTCGAGTGGAGAGAAGACGCGTCAAATGCCACGGACGCTCACCGCCGGAATATTGTCCGGCATCATCTTCTCCCCGTCGCGCGCGAGAAGATAAATCCGGGCGTCGCGCGCACACTGTTGCGCACGGCAGAGCTATTCGGTGAGCTCGACAGCTACATCGCGGAAATTGCGCGCGCAGGTCTCGAAAAGGTAACCATCTGCCGCACCGGCCGGGAGATGCGCCTCTCATGTCCGCGCCTCCTGTCGTATCCGGCAGTGGTACAGGATTCTGTGCTCCGGCTGGCTGTGCAGGAGTATGCTGGAGTGAGCCTGACCTTCGACCGCGTTGCTGCGCTTGCAGGATTGCTCCAGCAGCAAACAGGCCGTGTTGTTGAGCTGGGCGGCAACTGGAGTGCGAGCCGGGCAGGAGAGGAGATCGTCATTGCACCCGTGGCGCCAGGCACGCCTTTCAGCCTGCCGGTCTGGATGGGGACTCCCTGTCTGATCCCTGGCGGCCGCATCGAGGCGACGCTGACGGAAAGGCCCATCGCGCCCGGCGCTCACGGTGCAGAAATGGAATATGTGGACGCAGGGCTGACAGGTACGGAAGGACTCGTGGTGCGATCCTGGAAGGAGGGAGATTCGTTTGTCCCTCTCGGCATGAGCGGCCACAAGAATGTCAGTGACCTGCTCAACGAAGTGGGGATCCCGTCGTCCCGGAAAGAGGGGTATCCCCTGTTGACCGCCGCCGGCGGGGAAATCATCTGGGTGTGCGGCGTCCGCCTCGGTGAGCGTTTCAAAATACGCGACACGACGCGCCTCGTGCTTAGACTGACATATCAACGTTTGGTGGAAGACCTGCATGGTGAAGCAAGTAAAGATCAATGGTGAGACCTTCGTCCCGATGATCAGCGAGCGGAGGATCAAGACGCGGGTCCGGGAGCTTGCCAGGAAGATCAGCAAGGATTACCGGGGCAAAGTGCCTGTGTTCATCGGCATTCTCAACGGATCGTTCATATTTTTCGCGGATCTCATCCGGGAAATCACCATCGATTGCGAAGTTGATTTTCTCAAACTGTCCAGTTACGGCGACACAAAGATCAGTTCCGGGAACGTCCGGCTGTTGAAGGACCTGAATTGCCAGGTGGAGGGCCGCGACATCATTGTCGTTGAAGATATTGTGGATTCCGGCGTATCGATGCAGTATATACATAGTCTGATCACGCCCCAGAACCCCGCTTCGTTCAAAATTGTTACGTTGCTATACAAACCCAAGTCCGACAAAACCAATGTTCAGTTGGACTATGTGGGCTTCACCATCCCGCCCGATTATGTCGTGGGCTACGGCCTGGACTACGCCCAGCGGGAACGAAACCTGAAATCGATATACAAGCTGAAAGCGTGAACGCAGTATGAATGATCCGAAGCAGAACGATGCCGGCAGACGCCGGCAGCGCAGCAAAAAGTCCGGCCCGCCGGCCCGACCCGAAGACGACTTCAATTGGAACAAAGTCCTGAAGGTCGTTCTGAGTTGGTCGGCCATTATCCTGGTGGTCTTCGTCCTGATGACGCTGTTCAAAGGCACGGAACCCACGGAGACGGAGGTGACGTACAGCGAGTACCAGGAAATGCTGGTGGGCAACCACATTCGCCGCGCGACGGTGAAGAAATCCGAACTCACCAACTTTGATTTCCACGGAGAACTCAAGGAGCCGCAGACCATCACCCGGGGCGGGCGCCAGGTTTCCGTCACGCGATTTGTCCTGACGCTGCCCATCCTTGACAGTGCTGTGATCAAGGATTGGAGTGACCGCAGCATCGACTTCTCGGTGGAGAAGGAAGACAACACCTGGATGAGCATGTTGATCAACGCCCTGCCGTGGGTGCTCCTGCTGGTGGTCTGGTTGATCATCATGCGCAGGATGCAGGGGGCGGGCCCCAAGGGGATTTTTTCCTTTGGCAAGAGTCGCGCGAAGATGCTCAATGAGGGTGCGCCGCATACGACATTCCTGGATGTTGCCGGCGCGGATGAAGCCAAGATGGAGCTGATGGAAGTGATCGAATTCCTCAAGGAGCCCAGCAAATTCCAGAAACTCGGCGGAAAGATTCCGCGCGGCGTGCTGCTCCTGGGACCTCCGGGAACCGGCAAGACACTGCTCGCACGGGCCGTGGCAGGTGAGGCCGGCGTTCCGTTCTTCACCATCTCCGGTGCGGACTTCGTAGAAATGTTTGTCGGCGTGGGCGCGAGCCGTGTGCGCGATCTGTTCGAGCAGGGCAAGAAGAGCGCCCCCTGCATCATCTTCATCGATGAAATCGATGCCGTGGGGCGTCACCGCGGCGCCGGTCTCGGCGGCGGACACGACGAACGCGAACAGACCCTGAACCAGCTGCTCGTGGAGATGGACGGGTTTGAGCAGAACAGCGGCGTCATCATCATTGCCGCCACCAACCGGCCGGACGTTCTGGATCCCGCACTGTTGCGCCCGGGACGCTTTGACCGGCAGATCGTCGTGGACCGTCCCGACGCCAAGGGACGCGAAGGCATCCTGCGCGTCCATACGAAGAATATTCCCCTGGCCGACGACGTGAAACTCGACGTGCTGGCAAAGGGGACGCCCGGACTTGCCGGCGCAGAGCTGGCCAACCTTGTCAATGAGGCGGCGCTCCTTGCCGCACGCCAGAACGCGCGCGCTGTGACCATGCACCACTTCGAAGAGTCAAAAGACAAAGTGATGATGGGCATGGAACGCAAAAGCCTGATCATCTCCGAAAAGGAACGCAAAGTCACTTCCTACCATGAGATCGGTCACGTGCTGGTCGCCAAGAAACTCCCCGAGGCGGACCCCGTGCATAAAGTCACGATCATCCCGCGCGGGCGCGCACTGGGACTCACCACCTACCTGCCCATCGACGAGAAACACACATACTCCAAGGCCTACCTGGAAGCCATGATTACGTATGCCCTCGGCGGGCGGGCTGCGGAGAAGCTGATCTTCGGTCAGCTCACCACCGGTGCGGGAAACGATATCGAACGCGCCACCGAACTCGCGCGGAAAATGGTCTGCGAATGGGGCATGAGCACCAAGTTGGGACCACTCTCGTATGGTCAGAAGGAAGAAGAAATTTTCCTCGGCCGTCAGATCACGCGGCACAAGAACTACAGCGAAGATACGGCAATCCAGATCGACGATGAGATCAAGAAGATTGTGACCGGCTGCATGAGGCGGGCGGAGAAGATCCTCAACGACAACACGGAGCTGCTTCACAGTCTCGCCGCCGCGTTGCTGGAACGGGAAATTCTGGATTCCTCGGAGATCGATGCCGTGATGCGCGGGGAGCAGCTTCCGCCCGGGGAAGGACGGTCCAACGGGAAAGATCTTCCGGATGGTCAGACTGTTCCCCCCACCGGTGGCGCCGCACTGAAACAATGAACGAGCTTGCCAGCGTCGAGGAGAGCTACAGCACCGAGATCATTCGCAAGAGTATTCACCTGATCTCGCTCTCCATTCCGGTGATCTATTACTTCATCCCGCGCAGCACGGCGCTGGCGATCCTCATACCCCTCGCACTGGTGTTCGGACTCTCGGACCTTGCCCGTCTGCACATCCCGGCGGTGGGGTCAATCTACAACCGCTTCTTCGGGTTTCTGCTCCGGCGCCATGAATCGCGGAGCGCAAAACCGCGCTTGAATGGCGCCACATTCGTCCTGCTCTCCGCGGTCATCTGCGTCTGGTTCTTCCCGAAAGTTATCGTTGTCACAGCATTCTCGATTCTCATCATCTCCGATTCTGCCGCCGCACTGATCGGCCGGCGGTACGGACGCCACAGGTTCCTCGGCAAATCACTCGAAGGCACAACTGCATTCCTCATCACTGCGCTGCTCGTTGTCGCTGTGGCACCCAAGATCGGTTATTACCCCGCCGAGTATCTTCTCGGATCCATCGCCGCGGTTGTCGGCTCCATTGTCGAGGCGGTCTCGGGGGAGACACTCGATGACAATCTCTCCATTCCCATCAGCATCAGTGTCGTGATGTGGCTTCTCTACACGCTCCTGCTTCCCATGGTGAATGTCTGGGCTCTGGACGGGATCATCTCATGAGATTCTACCTCTCCGGCGGCATGGAATATGCGTCAGATGAAGGACGCGACTGGCGCAGCCAGATGCAGACGTGGCTCGAAGGGGAGCTCCATGCGACGGTCTTCAACCCGAATGTCGAAAGCGCGAAGGTGTTTTCCACCCGCCACGCCGGAGTGAACTTCCGGGCTCTGAAGACGGCGGATCCGGCGCGCTACCGGATGATCGCCGCGGAGCTCGTAGACCTCGACTGCCGGGAGATTGCCGACCATTCGGATGTTGTGATTTGCTTCTGGGACGCCTCCGCCATGCGCGGCGCAGGGACCAAAGGGGAGCTGACAATGGCAAGGTACTGCCACAAACCGGTCTATATGGTCACCACGATGCCCGAATCAGAAATCCCGGGATGGGTTCTGGGATGCGTGACGAGGATGTTCCGGGGATTTGAGGAGCTGAAAGGGTACTTGAAGAGATGGCACTGGGCATGAGGCAATAGGCAAGATAGGGGTCTGTGCCAATGCTAGGCACTGCGGCACGAGGCCTCTACCTCTTGCCCAATGCCTAGCGCCTAGTGCCTCTTCCTCACGCCCCGTGCCTAGCTCTGCCTGTTATCTTTGCAGCACCTCCCCCACCGGCACCACCTTCACATTCTCCTTCTTCACCGGCACGGCGAACACCGCGATTTCCTTGTCTTCCTTCAGCACTGATTCCGGCTTTTCCGTCTTGTAGGTAATCGGACTCGGCGTATCATTGACGAGCGCATCACGGAACGCCGCGCCGTCCTTCGTGACAACGGCGATCTGCATTGAGCCGTACTGCCAGTATTTCTTGATTGCCGCATTCACTTCTTCTCTCGTGATCTCCCCCATGACCTTCCGGAACATTTCGAGGTGACTCCCGGCGATGCCGTAGAACCGGTCGTCAAGCGCGTACCCCAGCCGTTGCATGGTGGTCGGCGCATAGTGCAGCACGTAGTTCTTCAGAAAACTCCGCGTCAGCGCATAAGCGTCCTCGCTCAGCCCGTTATCTATCACATGCTTGAACTCCCGCAGCGCAGCACGCAAGGCAAAGTGCCCGGTTTCCAGCGGCACAGGACGGATCCAGATTTCAAAGAGTTGTTTTCTTCGGGCAACATTCTGCGGAGGCATCTGCCGCATTCCACCGCGCGGGAAATTCTCGATGTATGAATAGTCCCCGTAGTTGAGTCCGCGTGCTTCCCGGATCACCTGATACAGATGTGAACTGGAATTGCGGTGCTCGCCCAGCCAGGAATTCGCAACCGCCAGTGCATACCATTCGCGGGACCCGCGCAGCACGTTAATCGGAAATCCCATGCTGATGGCTGTCGCCGGTGCATCCTTGTCGACGATCGTGACATGGAATCCCTGCGTCGCGGACGGTTGCGGTACGGGAACAATGGGAGGTGCTCCGGCAGGCAGCGCCGAGAGATCACCGGCCAGGCGGTCGATGAGCTCCTGGTCGTATCCACCTCCGACACCGGGCACAACATTTTCCCGGGTGTAGTGCGTTTTGTAGAAGGCTTTCACATCATCCAGCGTAATGCTCTTGACTCCGTCCACCGTTCCGGTGACGATGTGGCCGTACGGCGTCCCGGCATAGACGGCATTGTAGAGCACGGCCTTCCCGAGCTCTTCGTCGCTGGCATACCGGAGCGTGGTCTCCAGCTCGTTCAGCGTCTGGCTCTTGATCCGGTCAAGATCTTCCTGCGTAAACGCCGGCGCAAGGATCGCATCCATGAGCAGCGGGTAATATGCCGCAAGATTGTCCTTGTGAACCCGTCCGGTAATGACCGTCATCTCGGTTGATACCGAGGCGGCGTAGTCTGCCGCGAGCGGATAGAGAAGGTCAATGATATGTGCATAGGTATTGCGCGTCGTGGAGGCGTCCGCAAGCATCTGGCCGGTAATCGCGGCGAGCCCCTCTTTCCCTTGCGGATCATTCTGTGATCCCACCTTGAACCAGAGGCGGAACGAGACGGTCGGATCGTTTTTCACGGGAAGCAGAACAAACGTACTGGTATCCACGAATTCGCCTCCAATCATGACTGCCGGCATCAGGCCGGGCATGAGACCGAGTATCAGGCATACAGCGCACAGGATTTTCATTGGCGGGATCCTTTCAGCACGACGACCGTCCGCCGTTCGGGTACAAAGTACCGCTGTGCGGCGGCGCGGACATCTTCCGGCGTGACGGCGTCAAGCGCCGCGTACAATTTCTCCACGACCTCTATGCCGCCGGTGATGGCGGCAAACCGTGCCAGCCCGCCCGCTACGCGGTCTGGTGTATCGAGGTTCATGAGAAACTGGTAGCGTTGCCGGCGTTTGAGATCACTCAGCCGCCGGGCATCCACAGGTGTGGACTGATACTGCCTCAACGTGGCGTAGATCGCTTCACGCACCGCATCCAGGTCCGCCTCGTTCTTGATGCGGGCAACGATGTCGAACAGCGGCATATCGCGGTTCGCCGGAATGCCTGCGCCAAGGATGTCAACCTTCTGTTCCTGGATATACAGCTTCTTGTAGAGATCACTGGTCTCGCCAAAGGCCAGCTCGCCAAGGAGCAACGCTGCCACATACATGCGGTTGCCGGGATCGAAGGCGTCGCCTTTGTAGGCAATATTCAGTACCGGCAGCGTTTTCCCCGGATACGTGACAACGGCCGACCGCTCGGCTGTCTGAGCGGGCTCGGTGCCGGGAATCGGCGGCACGTAGCCTTTTGCCCATCCTCCATAGTATTTCCGGACAAGGGCAAGTGTCGCCGGCACCGCAATATCACCCGCAATCAACAGGACCACGTTCTCCGGGCGGTAATACCGCTGATAGAAGGACTTGCTGTATGCGTATCCCTCCGGCATTCTCTTGATGTCCGCTTCAAAGCCCATGGTCGTGTGCTTGTAGGTATGCACGTCATAGGCCGCGTCCTGCACCTTCTCGTTCAGCAGGGCAAAGGGATTGGTGACGCTCTTCCGGTACTCGCCGTACACGGCGCCCGCTTCCGTCTGAAATTCACGCTCGGCATACGAAAGGTTCTGAAAGCGGTCACTTTCCAGCTCGATCACCCGCTCGAGATCCTCCTTCGCAAAGTTCAAATGGTACGCCGTATAATCGTCCGTCGTGTACGCATTGGCATCTGCGCCGATACCTGTCATCAGGCTGTCATAGACGGGACCCGGATACTTCTTCGTTCCCCGGAACATCATATGTTCGAAGAAGTGCGCAAAGCCCGACTTGCCGGGTTCGTATTCGTCCCTGCTCCCCGTGCGGACCACGGAATAGTAGGCGACCAGTCCCGGGCTCTCCATCGGGATCACATACACCGTCAGCCCGTTTGGCAGTATCTCTTTTGTGTATGGATAGGGAAAGAAGGACTTTGCCATGGCAGCACTTCCTGTCAGGAGAAGAACAATGAAAAGGTAACAGACAACATGTTTCATACGATCTCTCAGAGTGGTAGTTAACACGGATTCAGTGGGAAGCGGGCATGCTGCCGTTCACCTGGATTTCCGTCAGAAGGGCTCTGTGTTCGAGTGCCCACCGGCCAAGGTCGACGAGCGTCGGACCGGTGACATTCACGCCATGGTGGGGTTCCACGTGCGCATCCCCGGCATACGGCAAACCGGCAACGATTGTTCCTGCAAACGCATCCACCTTCCCGCGCAGGGCGAGAATTGCCGCCTGCAATGTTGAACAGGAAACGGGCGGATTTGACTCTCCGTACACGACGTACCCCGGCGGCAGGGTCGCATGGTGAAGATAGCCGTGCCAGTGGGCCAGGGCCAGACCCGTGTGCGCGAGAGTTGTGGCGAACGGCGCATCGGGCTGCCGGCGCTGTTGCACGGCCGCCACCAGCGCATTCCCTACTGCATGGGCAAGAATGGTGAGCGTGTCATACGAGGGTTTGCAGTCGGTCCCGGGCGTCACACCGCGGGGAGTGCTGAAGATGATCTTGCCCTGCGAAAGACCGAGCAGCACCAGGTCGCGGTGCGGATCGATGTTCGATTTGTCGCAGCCCGAACGCGTGATCAAAACACCCACATCGGGAACATGCACGTAGTACGCCGTCTCGCCCGCGTGTATGGCAATCCAGAAACCATCCCCGTCCGGAACCACCTCGGGGTTCTTCTTCAACATTTCAATGCCGAATTTCTGGATGGCTTCATTCCCGGTCAACGTTGCGGCAGGCGGGGTGGCAAGCTGCCTGGCGAGAAAACCGTAGCTCATTCCCGAGCGGTTGTCCAGATACGCAGCGGCCAGGCGCCTGTAGTACTTGTTGCGGAATTCCAGATCTTCCAGCGAGGTGTGGAACAGCATCAATCCCGTATCATGCCAGAGTTTACCGCTTTCCTGAAAGTCGTTCACGTACGGCGCATAGCGCGCATCCTGAAGGTTCAATCCCCCTTCGCGCACATCAAAGTCGCTCGAGTGCGGCGGCACGACGGGCGCGGCGAGCTTGGGAATGAGTACGGTCGCAGTATCCTTCAGCATACTGCTCTGCGAACACCGGATCACGGCGCCGTTCATCGTGACCACCGTCCATGTCTCCTCGTCGACATAGATGGTCATCTGTTCGATGTTCCAGGCCAGGCGCTTGACGATGCTGTTGAGTTTTTCCTGGGAGCGGGTTTCCGTCTCTGCGGGACATGGCCCTTCCACAATTCCGACAATTGTCGCACGCCGCAAATTCGGCACATGATCGACCGGGAGGTCACCCGACTCAAGCGTTCCCTGGGAGATGACGACGATCCCCTCTTTGAGCTTGCCCGTTGCCGTGTCGGCCTGTGCCTGCGAGTAGCGCAAAATATGCGCTCCGTTCCGCTCCAGTGCCGCCCTCAACTGGTCGGCGAACCGCTGTACCCGGGGAGACGATTGCCTGACCGGATAGAACGTTACACTCAGACTCTTTGCCATATCATGCGGGCGGAGGGGCACGGAGGATTTCATCCCGAGTATGGCCTGAATCGCCGTATCGTGAAGTGCCGGCCGCCGCTCCGATGTGCTCGGTAACTGCACTGTGTTATCTCTCCTCACCTTCGAGTTTCAAGAACCGGACGAGCATATCCCCCAGTCCGGGCCAGAGAGCGCTGAGAACGATCAGGGCTTTGGGGCCGGCAAAGGGAATCACCAGCTCGCGGCGGCGCGTGCGCACAGCCCGGAGAATTGCGCGACCCACGCGCGCACTGGAAATCTTGGGCGATGCAAGCGGCACATCAATCGTCTCAATCATGCGGGTGTCCACCCGTCCCGGCAATATGGTGGACGCATACACTCCCGTGCCGCGCAATTCCTGACGGAGCACATCCATAAGCCCCGTGGCGGCGAACTTCGACGCCACGTAGGCCCCGTCGGGGGGAAGACCCTTGCGCCCGTCCACAGAGGTCACCGCCACGATGTGCCCCGACCCCTGTGCGAGCATGAGGGGCAACACGGCACGGATGAGATGGACTGTCCCGTAGAAGTTGACGTCCATGCACCGTTCGAATGATGCGAGCGGGAGATCTTTCACCGCGCCACGGACGTAGACCCCCGCATTGCAGATCGCGATATCCACCCGCCCGAATCGCTCCAGCGTCTGATCCACAAGGTTTCTGACATCCGCCTCACGCGTCACATCTGCCGGAACAACCAGAACCTCGGCCCCGGTCGCATGCAACTCCGACTGCACCGCCGTAAGCTTTTCACGAGAGCGCGCAGCCAGCACGAGCCGCGCCCCCGAGGCGGCAAACACCTGCGCCGTCGCCCGGCCGATGCCGCTGGAGGCGCCGGTGATGATGGTGACGGCGTTGCTGATGCGGTCACGAGGCATTCGGGGTCATGGCTCCTGGAAATCGAACCATTTCTACATGCTGAATTCCATCCTCGTCATACGCATCGCCCGCAGGAACATAACCGAAACCGGCATAGAATCGTTCCAGATACTGCTGCGCGGAGATCCTGTTGGCCTGTCCGGGGTACTCAAGGGCGGCTTTGCGGAGGCCTTCCTCCATGAGCAGCTTCCCGACGCCGCTCCCGCGCACAGACTGTGCCGTGACGACGCGGCCGATCGATGGTTCGGCAAACCGGAAGCCCGGCCGAACGATTCGGAGATAGGCTACCAGCACTCCGGCTTCATTATGGCCCGTCAGGTGGAGTGCATGCTCGTCCCTGCCGTCCGCATCGAGATACGGACACCCCTGCTCCACAATGAATACCTCCTGGCGCAAACGCAGAAAGGCGTACATTTCGCGCGGATGGAGCGAGGAGAATTCATGCCAGGTCCAACGGATCATGCGGATGCGTTCAGTAGGGAAAACCGGAAATGCCCTGATTATCAGTGATTCCGAATAAGTAGTGTACAAACTCAGCTTTTCAAAAGCAACGGACCTTGAATCTCAAACGAAGCGGAGGTATATTTGCCCTGCAGATCGTTTCATTCTCGTCCCGGAACTGAATGCCAGCACCGACCACGGCACCTCACCGTCTCCTTGTAATCTCTGACCTCCATCTGACGACCGGGTTGGATCCGGTGACGGGACAGTGGTCTCCCACCGAGGACTTCTTCTGGGATGCGGATTTTGCGGAATTCCTTGCGTACTACACCGATGGGAATCCGACGACGCTGATCATCAACGGCGACCTGGTGGATTTCCTGCAGGTCCTGAGTATTCCGAACCCCGAAGAACGCGTCGCATTCGATATCTCCCCCGATGAGCTGCACCCGAAGTATGGCCTCCGCGACACTGAACATGCCGCCGAGTTTCTGATGGTGAAAGTCCTGAATGGGCACGCCCGCTTCTTCGAGGCGCTCGCACTATTCGTCGGCAGGGGAAACGAGCTGGTGATCATCAAGGGAAACCATGACGTCCAGTTCTTCTGGCCCGGGGTGCAAAGACGTCTGGTTGACCGCCTGCAGCAGCTCTGCGTCCGGAACCGGCTCGCGTTTGATCCATCGCGCGTCCGGTTTGCGCCATGGTGCTACTGCATCCCCGGACTCATTTTCGTTGAACATGGAAATCAATACGAAGGGACGACGGCATTCAGGAATTTCTTGATGCCCATTCTTCCCTATGATCTTCCAAACGGGCGCCGGGAACTGGAGCTGGATCTCTCCGGCGTCCTCATCCGTTTCATGACAAACCGGGTTGAGCCGGTCAATCCGCTGGCTGACAATGTCCGGCCATTTTCCGGCATCTATCGGCTCCTCTTGAAGGAACACCCATGGGTAATTCTGGGGACATTCACGTCGGCGATGCGGGCGCTCTTCCGGGCAGGCCGGAAACGGCAGTTGTGGCGCGTGAGCAGCATCCGTCAGCGGTATGTCGAAATCCGGCGGCTTAACGACCTGGCGCGGGATGAAGAGGCACGCAGGTGTGCGCCCCATGACCCCGTCGCAGCGGCACGGCTGGTCGAGCTCTTCTCTGTAATCACCGGCCGGCTCCACCGGCGCCCCACGCTGGAACGCAGCATCTGGAGGTTCCTGAAAAGCCGCAAGGAAATGCTGCCCAACGTCTCACGTCTCCTCCGGCGCAGCGCACAGGCCCTGGCCGGGGTGCTGGAAACCGGGTTCATTATCTTCGGCCATGCCCACTATCCGGATGCACTCCTGCTCGGCAACGGCACACGGTACTTCAATTCCGGTTCGTGGATTCCTACTCTGCTGGAACCGGCACCCGGATACCCGATTGCATGGCAGTTCACGTTTTTCCTTCTGGAGGACGGAACAGGGACGCTGTTGCGCTGGGTCCCCGAGAGGCACCAGCCTGAACCTTTCACCGTTCAATAGAAGGCGGGATGCCCTCGACACTCTCGTGGGAAGTTGGTATATTACTGCGGTGAACACTCTGGACTTTCCGACTATTGCAAAAATGCTCCCTGGAATCGTGGCCGGATTGACGTGTCATGAATTCATGCACGGATATGTCGCCTACCGTTGCGGCGATCCGACCGCCCGCGATGACGGCCGGTTATCGCTCAATCCGCTCCGCCACATTGACTGGATGGGGTTTCTGTTCATCGTGGTCGCAGGGTTCGGATGGGCCAAACCGGTCCGCTTCAACCGGGAGTACCTCCGGAATCCGCGTAGGGATGAGATACTGATTTCTCTTGCAGGACCGTTTGCCAACCTGGTGCTGGGTGTCCTGCTCTCGGTCTTCCTGCGACTGATGCTCCTGGTACGCCCGTTTGACGGGGACCCCCTGTATAGTGTTTTTCTGGATGTCCTGATCGTGGGTGCGTACGTGAACTACGGGCTATTCGTTTTTAACTTGCTTCCACTCCCCCCGCTGGATGGGTCACACGTCTTCTTTCAATCGCTGCGGTTGCGCGACGAGACCGTGAACAAGCTGTACCGGTACGGCATTTTCGTTCTCTTCGGCATCCTGCTGCTCGAAAGCCAGGCCAACATCAGCATTCTTCCCGTGGGAGTCGCCGTCCGCTGGATCGCCAATACGGTCTTCTCGTTGCTCGGGTTTTCCCTGTGAGAAAGCATGACACACCTGCACACCGACCTCCGATGTCATCGATGAATCCTCACACATCCAATCCCGCCGGCGACGTATACAAGATCATGTTCGATCAGGCTCCCGATGCAATGTTCATCATCGACTCTGACGACACGGTGCGCGAAGTCAATGCAGCGGCATGTGCTCTCACGGGATTCACACTGCAGGAATTGGCCGGACTGCCGCTCGTCAACCTCTTCGCCGGAACTGCTGCTGCGAACGGTCCCGCACATGATCACCCGCCGGCGGAACGCCCAGCGGCGCACCGCGAACAACAGCTCCGCAAAAAAGATGGCAGTGTCATCACCGTGGAGACCGGCATGTGCCAGCTTCCCGGCGGACAGCGATACGCAATCGTCCGTGATGTCACGGCGTTCAAAGCCGCCCAGCTCCGCCTCCTCGCGGCAATTGAGGAGAAAGAGACGCTGCTGAAGGAAGTCCATCACCGCGTCAAGAACAACCTGCAGATTGTCTCCAGCCTGCTGAATCTCCAGGCAAGCGAGATCAACGACGAGACCCTGTTCGAAATGTTCAAAGAGAGCCAGAACAGAATCCAGTCCCTCGCGTTGCTCCACGAGAAACTCTATCAGACGCGGAACCTGGCACAGGTGGATTTCCTTGACTACCTGCAGAGCATGACGATGCAACTCGGGCGTTCATACGAGCGGGGCGGAGTGACCTGGCAGGTCGAGGGTGATCCCGTCATCCTCGGCGTCGATCAGGCGATCCCCTGCGGCCTGATCGTCAACGAGCTGGTGTCCAATGCCATGAAACACGCGTTTGTGGGCCGGGAGCGGGGAACCCTCACGGTGGGCTTTCACAGTGTGCCGGATGGCAAAGTGGAGCTGCGCGTGCAGGATGACGGCATCGGATTTCCGGAAGGCGTCGATTTCCGCAACCTGGAATCCATGGGGATGGTCCTCGTCATGTCACTCGTCGAACAGATCGACGCCAGCATCACACTGGACCGCACGGGAGGATCTCTCTTCACCGTGCGATTCACCCCTCACCCGTAAACCACCTCACTCGAAGACCACCTCACCCGTAGACCACCTCACCGTCGACCACGGTCATCACCACACGCACATTGCGGATTTCCGCCGGCGGGACGGAGAATATGTTCTCCGACAGAACGACCATGTCCGCCATCTTTCCGGGTTCCAGAGTTCCCTTGAGATGTTCTTCGAATGCGGCGAACGCATTGTTCACCGTGTAGCACCTCACCGCTTCTTCGACGGTGAGGCGTTGCTCGGGGAACCATCCTCCGGGCCGCTTCCCGTCAAGGGTCGCCCGCGTCACCGCGGCGTAGATTCCCTGGATCGCATCGAACGGGGCGACCGTCCAATCACTCCCGAAGCATACGCGCACGCCGGCATCAAGGAACGATTTGAACGCGTAGGTTGTCCTGGCACGCACAGGCCCGATCCGCTGTTCGGCCCAGACGCCGTCATCGATGCAGTGATAGGGCTGGGCTGACACCACTACGCCGAGTGAGGAGAACCGCTGGATGTCCTCTGTTCTCACGTGCTGGGCGTGTTCGATCCGGAAGCGCCGGTCCCATGCCGGGTTCGTCCGGATGATCTCTTCGAAAAGCGAGAGAATGGCATCATTGGCGCGGTCACCGATCGCATGGATGGAAAGCTGCAGACCATGCCGGTCGGCCTCCAGCGCCCACTCCCGGAGCCGCCCGCTGGTCAGCACCTCCATTGCAAGCCCCGTCGTGGTCGGCGCGTTGAGATACGGCTCGAAGAACCATGCGGTGTTCGATCCCAGGGATCCGTCTGCAAACGCCTTCAGGGATCCCACCTTGACAAATTCCGTTCCGTGCGCGCGGCGGACGCGTTCGCGGACAAGTCTCATCATGCCGGCGATCGGCAACCGCGCATAAATGCGGCAGGTGAGCTTTCCTGCGCCTTCGAGTTTGTGATAGAAGGGGATGTGCTCTTCTTCCGAGATATCGTGCACCGACGTGATGCCGTTTCTCCGTGCCACATCGAGCGCCTGCAGTATGGAACGCTCCACCTCATTGGGCGTGGGGCGCGGGATCACGCGGGTGACCAGATCCATGGCGGCGTCTTTGAGGATACCGGTGGGTTCGCCTGTCGCCGGGTCCCGTTCGATGGTTCCCCCGGGCGGATCCGGCGTCTCCCGGGTGATGCCCGCCTGGCGCAGGGCGACACTGTTGGCGAGCGCCATGTGCCAGTCAAGCCGGTTGATGAATACGGGAGTGTCGGGAGAAACAGGATCGATCACGTCGCGGTCGGGGAGCTGTTTCACATCCCACCCCTCCTGATCCCAGTCTCCGCCGGACACCCAGGTTCCCGGGTGGGTCTTGATAAAAGCCGCCAGGGTTTCCGCCACCTCTGCGGTTGATCTGCACTGGCGCAGGTGCAATCCGTCCACCTGCGAACCGCCCAGCACGAAGTGCACATGGTCATCGATGAACCCCGGGAGCATCAGCTGTCCGTGCAGATCGATCACTTCTGCACCAGATCCGGCGAACTGTCGCGCACCGGCGGAAGACCCCACGAAGACTATCCTGCCGCCTTTGGTCACAACAGCTTCGGCCCGGGGAATCGCATCGTGCATTGTGCGCACGACGCCGTTGACGAAACATTTCATGATGTCTCCTGCACTATTCGACGACGGTATGCATAGTAGAAGTAGACCGGAAGACCGGAGAGGATCAGTGCCAACGAGGCGAGGATCCCTCCGGTCGGGTAGGCCAGGAATGTCCCGACGGCAACATACAGCTGCGACGCCATGGCGAGCACCGCCATCACGCCCCACCAGGGTGCCCGGTACGTCGGTGCGTAGTCAGGCTTGCGCCGCAGGAAGAAGATAGCACCGTAGACAAGCCCGTTCTGCAAGGCGTACGAAAGCGTGAAGTAACCCATCATGTTCTCGATGTCCCCGAGGAGGAACAGCGCAATTCCCAGGGCCGACTGAATGAGAATGGAGTAGTCGGGTGTGAGATACTTCGGGTGGAGGTGTCCGAAGACACTGAAGAACAGGCCGTCCCGCGCGATGGCATACTCCAGGCGCGGCTGCGCCATGATGCTTGCGCTCAGGACACCGACCATGGAAACAAACGCTGCCACGGCGAACATGGCGCCGGCGGCGTTCGCCTCCATGCCGAGGTAGCGGAACGGATTGATGAAATCCCCTCTGGCCGCAATCATCTGATCGAACGGCACGATTGCCGATGTGCACAATGCAATGAGTGTGTATGCAATCATGACAAACGCGAGAGAGCCGATGAGCGCCACGGGCAGTGTGCGTTCGGGCCGTTTCACCTCGCCCGCCATATACAGGATATTGGTGAAGCCCGCGTACGACCAGAGTGTGGACGAAATGCCGGCCGTGATCACGGCAAAGACCGAACCGTTGACCACAGCCGTCGTTCCCCCCGACAGATTCCCCGACCTGAGGTAGAAGAAGCCGATCATGACGATCGAAAGCAACGGCGTCAGTTTGGCAATGGTCAGCACGATTTGCAGGTTTCCGCCGGTGCGGACACTGCGATAATGCAGGAATGACAGTATGACAATCAACAGGGCGGCCAGAAACCGTGCTGTCACCGGGTCGCCGAACGCCGGGGAAAAGAAGGTGAGTGCGGACATTGCGCCGAGTGCGACAATGGTCAGCGTGGGCGTGTCGCTGGTCAGAAAGGCCGTCCATGTGTAGAGAAAGGCCAGGAAGGGCGAGCCGGCCTTGTGCAGGTAGAAGTATGCCCCGCCCTGAATAGGATAGGCGGTTCCCATCTCGGCAAGAATCAGGATCTGGGGGATCCAGAGAACGCCTCCCAGAAACCAGATGAGCACGGACATAAGCGGACTGCCGCTGATCCGCGCCACGATCGGCAGACTCAAGAAAACACCCGAACCTATTACGGTACCCACCACAAGTGATGCGGTCTGCACAAGGGAAAGCTGGCGCTGCGGCGCGGGCGTACTCATGGTAGGTCAAAGTAGTACAATCGCCGCAGAGGTGCAACGCCAGCCTTGCGTTTCGTTGGACTTCTCCCTATACTTTTCCCCAACAACTCACCGGGAGAGATTATGCTGGTCATTGTGACGGACAACTATGATCTCATGAGCAAGGAAACGGCCAGGTTCGTCGCCGACCGTCTCCGGAAGAAACCCAACCTCGTGCTCGGCCTTGCCACCGGCAGCACCCCGCTCGGCATGTACAAAGAATTGATACGGATGCACAGGGAAGAGGGACTCGATTTTTCCAAGGTCACCACATTCAATCTGGATGAATACGTCGGTGTTCCCCCTGAACACGATCAGAGCTATCACTACTTCATGTGGGAGAATCTGTTCAAACACATCAACATCGATGAACGGTATGTCCATATCCCGATGGGCATGGCCAAAGACGTGGAACTCTTTTGTGAGTGGTATGAGCAGCGCATCAAGGAGTGCGGCGGCATCGATCTGCAGGTTCTCGGCATCGGCGCGAACGGGCACATCGCCTTCAATGAACCCGGCTCCTCACTCGGCTCGCGGACGCGCATCAAGACATTGACCGGGACAACCCGCCTGGACAACGCCCGCTTCTTCAAGAATCCTCAGGAAGTGCCGAAGTACGCGATCACCATGGGTGTCGGAACGATCATGGATGCCAAGGAAATCCTCCTGCTGGCTAACAAAGCCAGCAAGGCCGACGCCATCAAGGCCGCTGTGGAGGGACCGATCACCGCCATGTGTCCCGCATCGATCATCCAGTTGCACCAGCGAGCCCTTGTTGTTGTGGACAAGGAAGCTTCCTCGAAACTCGTAGGGCTTTACAACGATACCTGGGAACCGAAGATGTTCTAAGCGCACGGAGAGCGTACAATGGCGGAATCACTCTGCATTTTTGAAGATCTCCACTACGAGCGCCTGCTTCCCCTTGTGTACATGCGCCCGGTCTATGACCTCCGGTGCGGCATCCTGACGCTCCGGGAAAAACTCGAACGCTGTTTTCCGGGCGTGCCGGTGCAGCTGCATGTGCGAGGGTACCTTGCCGATTTCCTCCGCGAACAGTATCCCCACCTCCCGGTCAATACCGTCAACACCGCAAGCTGTCTCTTCATTAACGGCCGCGTGCTGGCGGACCCGCAGTTCCTGGCGCAGGTGCCATTGCAGGGAGAAGACGCGGTGTACGTCGACGGGGAATCCGTGGTCGCCGCCCGGGTGAGCGGGAGCCGTCTCGAGCGCCTGAAGACTCACCTGCCCGATCTATTCGATGCGAAGCACTTCGACGGTCTCACGCGCACGGATGTCCGGATCACCATGATCCGTTACCCCTGGGATCTGGTGGGCAACAACGGCGCCCAGATCAGAGCCGACTTCGCAGTGCTGACGGCAGGCATGACGGAGAAGATCGCGGGCACAGTCTACGACGGCGTGCATCTACTTCAGCGCGACGCCATCTGCATCGAGGCAGGCGCAAAGGTGAAGCCGGGTGTCGTGCTCGACGCGGAGGGGGGACCGGTCTTCATCGCCCGGAACGCCAGAATCTTCCCGAATGCGGTGATCGAAGGGCCGGCATTCATCGGTGAAAGCTCACTGATCAAAGTCGGCGCAAAGATCTACGAGGATACCAGCATAGGCCCCGTGTGCAAGGTCGGCGGCGAGGTGGAGGCATCCATTATTCACGGCTACTCCAACAAGCAACACGACGGCTTCCTCGGCCATGCCTATCTCGGCAAGTGGGTCAATCTGGGAGCCGATACGAACAACAGCGATCTCAAGAACAATTATAGCAGCGTCCGTGTGTACATCAACGGCAAGGAGGTGGATAGCGGGTCGACGTTTGTGGGGCTGACGATGGGCGATCACTCCAAAAGCGCCATCAACACGATGTTTAATACCGGAACGGTGGTCGGCGTGTCAAGCAATGTGTTTGGAGCGGGCTTTCCTCCAAAGTACATCCCTTCGTTTGCCTGGGGCGGCGCGGAAGAACTTACGACATATGATCCTGGCAAGAGTCTGGACGTTGCACGGCGGGTGATGGCACGGCGGAAAGTGGTCATGTCGGCGGAGGAGGAGCGGGTCTTCCGGCACGTCTTCGAACTCACACAGGAGGAACGAAAGCACGCAAAAATGTAGCTGCGTCCTTGCGAGTGGCGCCTCCGGCGCCACGAAGCAACCTCCTCGTTGAGAACTCGTAGTACCCTACAGTACCTCCCTCACCTGTTTCTTTTCAAACGCATCCACATCAAACGCCACCGCATACGTGGTTCCCGCAACCGCTCCCCGGACCCGGGCGAGGGCGGTATAGTAGTCGAGGTACGCAAATGTGGAAATCCCCCCTTTAATGAACTCGTAGCCTGTCACCCAGGAGCGCCACGCTTCAAGTTCGGTGGATACATCCACCAGCATGTACGGCGTGAACCCTTCCGGATCTTCCCAGTTTTCCGTGTAGTAGATGCTACGGACACCGCGGTGGCGCTCGTGGCCGGTCTCCACAGCCTCCAGTGATGCGAGAAGCACGGCATCCATGGTGAGCTGATGTGCGGCAACATGGTCTTTGTGAATACTCGTCCGCCAGTGGGTGATGATATGCGTTGGCTTGACTCGCCGGATGACGCCGGCCACGAACAATCGGGCTTCATCCGATACCGGCAACTCGCCGTCGCGGTAGGGCCCGAACAACACCTCGGCGCCCATGGCCCGGGCGACGGTTTCCGCTTCACGGCGTTTCTGTGCCCCATACGCTGCAGGTGTCATGCGTGGATTGCCTCCCTCCCCGGGAGTCAGATGCAGCAGCACGACACGATCCCCTTTGCGGGCATGTTTGTACAGCACAGCCCCGCAGGAGACTTCCATGTCCCCCGCGTGCGCACCAACGGCAAGGAGTACTTTCGGTTCTTCCATTATGGTCTCATTTAGCGTTTCGGTATCCAGGCCATGCAGATCCCGGAACTCAGGTCCCAGGCGTACCTGCCACGGCTTCCTTCATAGAGCATCACAAACCAGCTTCCGGCATCATGCAGCGCGGGATACCAGATTGCCCCGCCATCGGCCGTGCTGCGGGCCCCCCCGCCGAACACCGGGTTGCCGGGATGCCTTTCCCAATGCAGCATGTCGCGTGACCGCGCCAGCCCGAAGTAATCGGGCTCGTCAACACGATCCGCACTTCCGCCATAGAGCAGATAGAACCACTCACCGGATTTCCAGACACGCGCGGTAATGATCGACTTAGCATCCCAGCGATTAGGTTGTCCGGAAAATACGGGCTTGTTTCCAAACGGAAAGAACTTCACGCCGTCGGTGGAGACCGCCAGGTAGAGTTTGTACCCCACAGTGTCGCGCTTGTGATAGAGGAGATAGAGTGTATCGCCCACAGCGATGGCATCCGGCGAACGCCCTTCCAGAACTTTTCCCACCTTGACGAACTGTTCGCCGTCATTGCTGGTTGCCAGGCCGATGCTGTGGGGACCGCGGCCGATGGCACCGTAGTAGAGATGCACGCGTCCCTTGAACCAGACAGCCGCAGGATCGCGCACCTCCTGATCATCAAATGCTCCCGGTGCCCCGACATCGATCACCGGAGAACCGTTGTTCAGGTCGCGGAAATTCAGCTGCATGGGAGCGAACGACAATACCTCCGCGACACCGATCCGGTCGTGGTAACCTTTCCCCTTCCGCGGCATGTTACCGTTGCCGCAGTAGTACAGCAGTAAGCGATCTCCAAACCCGAACAGCTCCGGGTCGGCGGTCCACCGGCTCTTCCAGGTCGATCCCGAGGGGGCAATCACCGGATTCTGGCTCTCCCGCGTCCACGCCATACAGTTTGCCGGGTAATCGTTGGAGAAAGTGTCCCAGAAAGTCTGTGCCTGGAGCACCGGCGCGAAAAGCAGCGCAAGAGCGCAGGCGAATCCCATCCGCCTCATACTCACCTCTCGAGAAGTTTTTCTTGAAATGTCGGCTGGGCACCCGCCATCGCCAGGAAGATGTCGAGCGGCACGACCTCGAACTCCGGCCCCAGCTTGTCAAGGATGTTCTTGACCCGTTTGATGTCCGTCCACTGCCGTACGTGCATCAGCAGGAAGTAGGGACGTGCGCTGTTCATTGCCGCGAGCTCCTGGAGATCAGCCACCGCCTCGGCCTCGGGCCGTGTCTCGGAAAGATAATAGTCGAATGAAACAAGCGGACGCCCGTTCCGCGATGCAAATGAATGCGAGGCGGTATAGCCGTTCACAAAACCAACCGCATCCGGCATGCCGGCATAAAATGCATCCACCACATCGCGTGTGAGTTCGGTGTTGCCCTCAACCGTCGCACCCTCGGAATAGTCCATGATCTCAAAGACATTCAAATCCAGCTGCTTCATTAACTCGTACGCTTTGGAAACGACCTGCGGGAGAAAGGCCTTGGGGATGGCTTTGGGATACATGTATCCGGGTCCGCCGAGCGAACCGATGAAATAATCATTCGGCGTCGCCATGCCGTAGAAATACTCCAGCATGGTCGGAGCCAGCCAGACCCAGTTCATGGTCACTTCCCAGGCGTAAGGAATCTCACCCCGCCCCGGCTTGAGCCATGCGCCGATGCCCAGACAATCGGTCTCTATTGCGGCGATGTAGACTTTCTTCTCCCGTGCGGGGATCTTCCCCGGAACGAGATGGTGGTTGTTCTTGAATGTGAAGCCCGGCGTCAGGGCCGTCTGGCTGCAGAAACTCATGTTGGGCAGTGTGTGCAGGCCTTCAACGCGCAGCGCATAGCTGGAGGCCAGTTTGACGTGGTCACGTTCCTTGTCCTTTGCATACGAATGCCAGCCCATGACCAGCGACAGAGGTTTCATCTCGCTGAAGATCTTGTTGGCAAGTGCATATTCCTCCGTGTCAGCAGGTTTTGTCGAGAGGTCGGTGAAGAATGCCTGCTTGAGCATTCCGAAATCCGCGACACCGGGCCGCATGATCTTCCCGTGTTCGCCTCCCAGCCAGACCACAAACTCTTTGCTGCAACGGTCCCAGTACTGTTCGATCGCCCAGCGATAGATTGCGGCGTCGTTTTTTCCCGTGAACTTGCCGCGGAAGTCAGCCACGGGCCTGAGCCCTGCCCGCTCCACCATCGGGATCAGCTCTTCGCTGACGACAACCGCCTTCTCCAATCCGGCAACGGTGTACGCAACGATGAGCGAGGTCCGCACGTTTTTGTCCCACACAACGTAGCCTTTGACAAACGGACGCAGCGCCGCGAGGGCGGAGTCCGCCGTGCGCAATTCCGTGAATGAGTAATTGTGCTTCGTGCGATAGTAATCATAGACCGACTGCGTGAACGTATAATCCCACTTTTCACCGTAGATGAAATAGAGCCGTGGCGCCCCGGTGTTGGCCACGCCCTGCAGACTGATAAGGAACGCCTGTTCCGGCAGCTTCCCGTCAATTGCCCAGTTGTCGGTCATACGCATGACATAGGCCGTGCGGGCATTCGTCCGTACAAAAGTGTATGTGGGCGCGGACGCCTTCGGACGCGTCGGCCGCTCTATCCGCCAGGTGAGCGTGCCGCCGTCGGCGGAAAGGGTGAACACATTCTCCACCGTATACGGCAACATCCCCTGCGACACGAGTACGGAGTAGCGTTCGTTGATGTACAGCACCCTGCCATTCTGTTCTGTGCGGGCGCTGACTGCCTTCGTCTTGCCGGGCTGCATTGACACGCCCATGAACACATTCGTGGGCCAGACACGGTCACGCACGGGCACCGTCACAGTCGCACCCCCGGAGGGCAGCGTCACGGAGTCCCGGAAACCGCGGGCTCCTCCCCAGTTCTGTACCACTGTCACAAGATCGCCGGAGTGCGTGATCCGCAGCGCCACGGTGGAGTAGAGATCGATCTCTGAACTCTTTTCGGGAAGCATCTTCCAGTCACCGTCCATCGTTGCAGGCTGGGCCATGCACAACGCAAAAGCGGCAACGCTGAGCAGCAGTGTGATAAGAAGTCTGCGCATGAAATCTCCGTTTGTACTGATAATTCAGACCTGTTATTTCACGAGGAATTTCTCCTTGAACGTCGGGGACTTCCCCGCCATTTTCAGGAACCGGTCCAGGGGCACCACTTCGAAACCCGGGCCAAGTTTATCGAGTATCCCCTTTACCCGCTTGACGTCGCTTGACTCGCGCACGTGCATGAGCAGGAAGTAGGGGCGCCGGTCGTTGATGCGGGCAAGCTCCTGCAGATCAGCCACCGCATCGGCTTCCGGACGCTCGGGGGAAAGATAATAATCATACGAAATGAAGGGCTTCCCGTCACGCACAGTGAACGTGTACGAGGGGACGTAGCCGTTCACGAAACCAATGGCTTCGGGCATTCCCTCATAGTACATATCAACAACGGCTTTGGGCAGTTCGGTGTTCCCTTCCACCGTTGCGCCTTCGGAAAAGTCCATGGTCTCGAACACTGTGAGATCGAGTGTCTTCATCTGCTCCCGCGCCATCGCAATGAGCTTCTTGAGAAGATGCGGTGGAACGGCTTTCGGATACATGTACCCCGGACCGGAGAGACACCCGATGAAGTAATCATTCGGTGTTGCCATGGTATAGAAGTACTCCGCCATGGAGGGGGCCATCCAGGTGTAGTTCATCAGTACCTCCCAGGCATAGGGGATTTCGCCCCGTCCCGGTTTCAACCACGCACCCAGGCCGATCCCGTCAGTCTGTATACACGTAATATAGACCTTGTTCTCCGGCGTGTACTCCTTGCCCGGAACAATGGTATGATTGTTCTTGTATACAAAGCCCTGTGAGGCGGGCAGCTGGGCGCTGAAGCTCAGGTTGGGAAGGGTGTGCAGGCCTTCAACGCGGTGACCGTAGGTGGATGTGAGCTTCACAAATTCCCGCTCGAGATCCTTTGCATACGAGTGCCACCCCATCACCATGGACATCGGTTTCATTTCGCGCAGAAGCCGGTTCGCCAGCGCGTATTCGGCTGTATCCGTCGTGCGGCAGGAAAGGTCGTTGAAAAACACATTCTTATATATCCCCCAATCCGCCACCGCGGGCTTCATGATGTCGCCGTGTTCCCCGCCGAGCCAGATGATGAATTCCTTGCTGCACCGCGGCCAGTACTGCGCATAGGCCCATGCATAGATCTGGGCGTCGGTCTGGCCGGTGAACCTGCCGCGGAAATCCTCGATCCGTTTCAATCCGAGCTGCTCCGCAAGGGGAATCTGATCCTCGCTCAAGACAACGGCATTCTCAAGACCTGCAACCGTGAACGCAACGATGAGCGATGTGCGGACCTTCTTGTCCCATACCACATACCCTTTCACGTCCTTCACAAGCGTGCGCAGGGCTTCCTCCGGCGACTTCAATGTGCGGAACGTGTAGTGCCGTTTGTCGCGGTAGAAATCGTATACGGATTGCACGTACGTGAACGGCCAGTCTTTCGGATACAGAATGTACATCCGCGGTCCGCTCTTGTTGACGATCCCCTGCAGGCTGATCAGCATGGCCTGAACATCCAGACGCCCGCGGACTTCCCAGTTGTCTTCCAGCGTGATTGCGTACGCCTCCTTCGATCCCGACCGTTTCAGGCGGAATGTCATGGGCGGTCCTGACGTCCGTGTGGAACGGGTGAGGTCATACGTCAGTAATTCGCCGTCGGGGGAAAGCTCGAAGCGATGCGTCACACTCTCCGGATGACTTCCCTGTGACCCCACGATCTGAAATGTCTCCTCCACGCGGAATAGTCCGGGGCTTTCACGCTTGGCGCTGACTTTTCGCGTGCCCCCGACCGGCATGGAGAGTCCCATGAAGACGTTCGTCGGGAAGACCCTGTTGTTCACGGCCACAGAGACCTGGCTCCCATCCAGCGGGAGGCGGAGTGAGTCCCTGAAGATCCTCTCTTTGCCGAACTGCCGGATAAGGGTAAGATGCGTGTCGGAGAAGCGCACGTCCACGGACAGGCTTCCGTACAGATCGATGTCCGTGCTTTGCGCGGCAAGGGATTCCCATTTGCCTTCAATACCGGAAGCGCCGGAGGCGGTGGCGCAGAGGGTGGTGAGGAACGTCGCAAACAGGGCGGTCAGGAACATTGAGGAAAGTACCGTCAGACGGTGCATGATATCTCTCCGTGGGGAATATTTGTCATGTCAGAATATATTTTACAGTCCGCTGAAGCGATCGAGGAATGCCCGTTCGGGATCCGAAAGACTCTGGACACCCTGCGTCTCGATCTTGCCCATGATCCGGTCGAACTCCGTACGGTTGACTTCGTGCATTGTCGAACGGTCGATCTTGCGCCACCGCTCGATCGTGCCGCGATTCAACGGCGGTGGAGCAAGTTTTTCCTTGAACCGCCGCGACGGCATCCGCCATTCCCGGAATTTGAGGAACAGGTATCCCCCGAGGAACCCGCCCAGGTGTGCGAAGTGTGCAATGTTCCCCGCTCCGGAGATCCCACCGAAGATCGAAAGGACGATCATGATGACTATCAGATACCTTGCCTCGATGGGTACCACTCCCCAGATGAGCAACCGGTCGCGCGGCCAGAACCGGGCGTAAGCCAGCAGGACTCCGTAGACTGCGCCCGACGCTCCTACAATGGCCACATATGGTGTAATGCACGAAAGGAGCGCGCCCGCGATGCCACTCATGAAATAGAGGAGGAGAAAATCGCGGTCGCCCATCTCCGCTTCGAGCCGCGGTCCGAAAAACAGCAGGCCGAGCATGTTGAACAGTATGTGGAACGTGCCCTCATGGAGAAACATGTAGGTTACCACCGTCCAGGGCCGATCGAGTGTAAGCGCCGGCACGAACATGAGGCTCATCATAATCGCTGGCCGCACGGAAGTCAGCACAAACATCACCACGTTTGCCAGAATAAGACGGGACGTCCAGGAATTCATCACGTGCGTTGGTCTTTCATAAATGGAAAAGTGCCGGATCCTTCACTTCTACTCTGATTTCTTGGGCTTCTCCGAGGAGGCCTGAAACCAGATCCCCGCCGCCGCAAGAACAATCATGATCGGCGTTGCCAGGGATGGGGAAAGCTGGAACGCACCCACCAGCAGGTACGCACCCACGACGGAGGAAAGAATAATCAACGCCCATTTCAGAAGGAAATGGGCGAGGACGATACCCAGGAGCGCGCAGAGGATCACCGGAATCCACGGGAACCCCTGGGGCAGCCATCCCATGTAATCTGCGAGAGCGTATCCTGCGTATCCGCCGCCGAGGATTCCAGCCAGGAAGACTCCCACCTTTTCAATGAAGAATGCAACGGCAAACCCCGCCAGGCCGCCCATGATCATCGCTGCGATCATGACGCCGTTTGACGGGTGTTGAAGATACATGCCGGCAAGTGCGATGCCTGCCATGGCACCGAGAGCGGTAAGGAACAACGCCAGCCCCTTGCGTCCGAATATAAGAAGGGCCGCACCAATCACCCCTTGAACAATTTGCATGATTCAGCTCCTTTCAACGGCTTCGAGCAATATTTCGGCTATATCCTTCACCTCCACCGGAGTGGATGGACTCTGCTCTTTTACGCCATCGCTGAGCATTGTCAGGCAGAACGGGCAGCCCGTTGCGATGGCTGCCGCACCCGTCGAAAGCGCTTCTTCCGTCCGTTCGATGTTGATCCGTTTGCCTTCCCGCTCCTCCATCCACATCCGCCCGCCTCCCGCACCGCAACAGAAGCTCCTGTCGTGCGACCTTTTCATCTCCACCTGCGTCAGCGCAGGAATTGCCCTGAGAACATCGCGTGGCGCATCGTACGTCCCATGATAGCGCCCCAGATAGCACGGATCATGGAACGTGATCTTTCCCTCATGTCCCCGCGCAATCCTCAGCCTGCCCTCCCGCACGAGATCCCGCAGCAATTCCGCGTGATGCACTACTGTGTACTCGCCTCCGAATTGCGCGTATTCTTTCCCCAGCGCCTGCAAGCAATGTGGACAGGTGACAACGATCTTTTTCACACCGTAGCCGTTGAGCGTTGCGATGTTTTCAGCCATTAGTGTCTGCGCAAGGTATTCATTACCCGCACGCCTGGCCGGATCACCCGTGCACTTTTCCTCTGTGCCAAGTATCGCAAAATCGACGCCTGCCATTTTCAGCAGCCGGACGAAGGCCCGGCTCACTTTCTGATAACGTGCATCGTACGATCCCGCACATCCCACCCAAAAAAGAAACTCCGCCTTCTTCACGTCCGCCATAAGCGGCACATCCAATCCTTCGGCCCAGTCGGCCCGTGACGCATGTCCGAACGCCCACGGAGTGTAATTCCGTTCAAGATTCGAAAACACAGTCTTCAACTCATCGGGGAAGCGCGACTCGTTCAGCACGAGGCCGCGGCGCATTTCCACAATCGCATCCACGTGCTCGATCATCACCGGGCACTCCTGCACACACGCCATGCAGGTTGTGCACGCCCAGAGTTCCTGTTCGGTTATATAGTTATCAAGAAGCTGATGTCCAAGAATGCGCTCCCGTTCGCGCTCGCGTCCCCGTTCGCGTTCACGTTCCGCTTCGCCGGCAGCGGGGGCCTGCAGCAGAACTTTCGCCTTCTCGATCGTGCGTGCACGGAGATCCACAAAGATCTTCTTCGGATTCAGAAGCTTCCCGGTGGCCTGTGCCGGACAGGCAGCGCTGCATCTGCCGCATTCGGTGCAGGTGTAGCCGTTCAACAATTGCTTCCAGGTGAAGTCCTCAACATCGGCTGCACCGAATTTCACGGCCGTTTCATCCGCAAGATTCACCGGTGCAAGCGCGCCCGTCGGGCCGAGGTTCGAACAATACACGTTGGGCACCGACGTGAGAATATGGAGATGCTTGGAAAACGGCAGGTAGTTCAGAAATAGCAGCACCACCAGAATGTGCTTCCAGAAGAACAGGGCATACCACGTCTGCACCGTGCCTTCGCTCGCACCGCCGAATATCCTGGAAAGTCCGGCGGAGATGATTCGCCCGTCTCCGTATCCTTCGCCGCGCAGGGCGATGCCTGCTGCGTTCTGTCCGAACATGGTCAGCATCACCACAAGAATCAACACGAGGATCACCGCGGCATCCCACCTGGCATGTCCTTCAACATCGAGCCGCGGAGGAGGAGCAATGAACCGGCGCAGGAGTGATACGACAACGGCAACCACGACAATCGCTCCGATAATTTCCTGCAGGAAGAGCAATGGCACGTGCAGCGGGCCCAGGAACGCAAGCGAGAATCCCGGTGCGAATCCCTGCACTATGGATTCCCCCACCGCCGTCAACAGGATGACAAAACCCCAGAAGATGCAGAAGTGCAGGATGCCCGCGAAGGGCTCACGGAGGAGTTTGCTCTGGCCGAATGCAATGGCAGCCACCCGCAGCAACCGTTTTCCAGGTTGAGTGGAGCGGTCTTCCTTCTTCCCCAGCCGCAGGATGCGCACCAGCCGCCGGACGTTCCAGGCAAAGTACCCCATCGCGCCAAAGAATACCAGGGCAAATACTACTCGCTCCATGATGCCATCCTCATATGATCGCAGCTGCATCTCCGCATCTTATCGCAGCCGCATTTCCGTAGTAAACACCGTCACCGCGCGTCCGCTGATTTCCACCGACGTCACTTTCCCTCCGCTGATGCCGAGCGCAATCGTCACCCTGCCACGACGGCCGATGGCATCTCCCTGTTCACCGATAAGGGTCGCTGATTCTCCATGAACCTGAACGAGACCCTGTTCCACAAGGTAGACGCCGAGCGGGCCGTTCGCAGAGCCGGTAACGGGGTCTTCGGTGATGCCTTCGGCCGGACAGAAAAACCGCGAATGCACCGCCGACTCCCGGTCCACCGTGTCAGTCGTGAACACACAGATTCCGCCGATGTGATGGTGCCGTTGGAACGCATCGATTGCCGAATAGTCCGGATGCACTCCGAAGAGCACCTGCCGGTCGATCACCGGAACGTACAGATACTTGTCGGCAAGAATCGGAAGCGCTGGATGCAGATCACGTCCGTTCAATCGCAGCATTCCGAGCACTGCATCGCGGTGCTGGTAGCCCGGCTGAAAACGGGGTACGGGAAGACCGAAGTGCACGATTGCCCCCGGCGTGCCCCGTTCCACCAGAACCGGAAGGATGCCCGACCGTGTCTCCACACGAAACGTCTTCCGCGCCTGCTCTCCTGTCCCGTGCAGCCGCTCTTCGGCTACTGCATGAAATGTCGCAATCGTCGCGTGACCGCACAAGGCCACTTCGCTGGCCGGAGTGAACCACCGCAGACGGAGGTCCGCCCCTGTGGCGGTGGGAGGCAAAAGGAAAGCGGTCTCCGAGAGCGCCATCTCCTGCGCGATTGCCTGCATCATTACATCCGTGAGCCCTTCGCCATGCAGCACGACTGCCGCCGGGTTTCCTTGAAGAGGCTTCTCGGTAAATGCATCGACCTGCTTTATGATGATGTTCATGATGTCAGAGCCTCACTGCGCAAAGGGTTGACCGTTCGCGGATGTAGAACAGCATGCCTTCATGTATGAAAAACGCGTCGGGCGCAATCCCCTTCGCCGCCGCGATGAGAGTGTCCTCGTAGACGACTTTTCCTGTCCGCGCACTCTGCACTTTGAGGAGTTGCACGAGGGGAACCCCCTCCCCCTTCCCGCTCTTGACATGCGCAGCAACCACCGTGTGGTCCCCATGGCCGGCGGTTTCCATGGGGCCGACCACCATATTCACGGGCCACCGGGCGAGAACCACGTTCTGAGCCGTTTCCGGCCCCTGAGGGTCGTGCACTGTTGGAAAAACAGTTCCCCGGGCTGAATCCGCGGCGGAATGTGGCACCCCGGCCCCGGCCAGTGCTTGTTCGTCTCCCGTCCATTCTGCATCAGACCAGACGCACGTCCCGCTGGGAATATCCACAACTGTCACTCCACGCGGCATCGGAAAATCCGGAGAGGTGAACCCATGCAGCACGAGTCTGTCGCCGCTGACACGCTCGATGGCCACCCACCAGGCATCGTGAAATTCCCGGTCACGCCAGATGCAGGCTCCCGTCTCCGCATCGAGGGCGAAGAACAATGTGCGCTTCGCCTCCGGATCACGCACCTCTCCGATGATCTTCCCGTTCACCGGAGGGTGCAAACGCCAGAGCGGTAACCCCGGGGTGAATTCCCATGAGCGATGCAACCGGCGTGAGAACAGGATCGTCATTTCTCCTGCCGCAGGAAATTGGCAAAGTTCATGAACGCCCTTGCGCGGTGGCTCAGCATGTTCTTCTGCGCAAGCGCCATCTGGCCGAATGTCTCCGTATACCCATCGGGAAGGAAAATGGGATCATATCCGAATCCGCCATCACCGGCTTCCTCTTCCGTGATGACACCGGAACAAACACCCTGGAACAGGTGATGCATGCCGTCGAGCCGCACGAACGCCACCACGGTTCGGAACCGTGCAGCTCTCCGCCGCGGCGGAACGCCGCGCAGCGCTTGCAAAAGCTTCTTCCTGTTGTCCGCGTAGGTCGCGTCTTCGCCTGCATAGCGGGATGAATAGACCCCGGGCGCATCATTCAGATAGAAGACTTCAAGTCCCGTGTCATCTGCCACAGCCGGGAGCCCCAGCGCGTGAAACGCAGCCTCCGCTTTCTTCAGGGCATTCCCTTCGAGCGTTCCGGCATCTTCCACGGTCGGCGGGATGTTGGGAAAATCCGCCAACGGCACAAGCATGAAATCCAGTCCGGTGAGGATGCCGCGGATCTCTTCCACTTTGTCAGGGTTGCGCGTGGCGATGAGCAGTTGGTTCATGGGACGGCCGTTCGTTGGAGGAGACTCCGGAGTTCGGTTTCCGCGTCGCGCAGCGCCCGGTCGACGTCGAGCGTCGCATATTCATGTTGTCGGTACACCCATTGTCCGTCAATCATCACAGAATGCACGTTGTCCGGCGAACAGGCATGTACGATCGTCCCCGCCAATCCGTCGAGCGTATCGGGCACCGGCGCACTCCAGGGTTTCTGGAGGTCAAGGAGAACGATGTCGGCCCGCTTCCCCGCAACGATGCTGCCGGTCTCCCGCTCGATCCCCAGCACGGCAGCCCCCCCGGCGGTCGCCATCTTCAGCACCGTGCGGGCAGGCATGGCCGTAGGCCCGTAACCCGGCTTCTGGATCAGTGCCGCAAGATGCATCTCCCTGAACATATCGAAGCGGTTGTTGCACGGTGCACCGTCGGCTCCCAGGGATACCGGAATCCCCATGGACATGTACCGGGGAATGTCTGCAATGCCCGAGCCGAGTTTCATGTTCGACGACGGACAGTGCAGAACACGCGCCTTGCGTTCCCGCATCGCGGTGATTTCGTCGTCGTTCAGCCAGATGCAGTGCGCAAGGCAGGTGTTGCTCTGCAAGATCCCCAGGTGATCGAAATAGGCGACGTTGTCCATCCCGCAGCGGGCGCGCACGGCGTCGAGCTCATGGCGGTTCTCGGAGGCGTGCGTGTGGAAGAGCATACCCGGGAAATTGGCGGTCATGGCGTGCGCATCACGCAACAGGGTATCGGTGCAGGAGAGAATGAACCGCGGGGCAACGGCATAGCGGATGCGGCCGCCGGCACTCCCGTGCCACTGCTCGGCCTGGCGCAATGTGGAACGCACCGCCTCGTCCGTCGCCTCCCTGAACGGCGGATGCATGGTGTTGAGATCCATCATTGCTTTCCCCACGAATGCGCGCATCCCGGTCTCCGTTATCGCGCGCACAACCTCTTCTTCGTGGTGAATGCTCCCCATGTCCATAATCGTCGTCGTCCCGCCCCCGATCAGCTCCGCGATGCCGATCCGCGCCGAGGCGTACATCGATGACGGCGAATGTGCCGCTTCCATGGGAAAGATTCTGGTCTGCAGCCAGTCCAGGAGCTCCATATCCTCCGCAAGGCCGCGGAAAAGTGCCTGGCAAAGGTGAACGTGCGTCTGAACGAATCCGGGAAGAGCAATCAGGTCCCGCGCGTCGACAACCACATCCACCACCGGGCGCTGTGCGGCAAGCTCTCCCGCGTCGAGCACTCTTGTGATGGTCTGTCCCTCGACAAGAATCGCGCCGCCCCGGAGCATGCGGTCATCGCCGTCCATCGTCAACACCGTGCGCGGAACGATGAGCGTCGTCGTCAACGTGCTCCTCCGTTCTGGTGCATCATCGCACGCATCGCCTCTTCGATGGTCTCGACCTCGGTGAGTATGATGTCTTTTCTATTGCGGGCCTGCTGCGCATTGTTGCGCGGAAGAATGAGCTGCTTGAACCCCAGTTTCTGTACTTCAGCAATTCGTTTTTCAATATGATGGATCGTCCGTATCTCCCCTCCGAGGCCGACCTCGCCTACCACCGCGGCATCCGCACGCACCGGAATATCGCGCACGCTGGAGGCAATCGCCATTGCCATACCCAGATCGGCGGCGGGCTCGTCGATCCGCACGCCGCCTGCAACATTGACAAAGACGTCGTACTGTCCGAGTCGCAGCCCGGCCCGCTTTTCCAGCACCGCCAGCAGCATCTGCAGCCGGCGCCCGTCAAATCCCGTTGCCGTGCGCTGGGGCACGCCGTAGCTCGTGGACGCCACCAGTGCCTGCACTTCCACCAGCAACGGACGGGTTCCTTCCATGGCGGCTACGACGGCCGATCCGGAGGCGTCAGCTTTCCGTTCGGCCAGGAATACCGCGGAGGGATTTGCGACTTCGCGGAGACCCCCGTCGTGCATTTCGAATATGCCGATCTCGTTCGTGGACCCGAACCTGTTTTTCGTCGCGCGGAGGATGCGGTAGGCGTAGTGGCGCTCCCCCTCGAACTGCAGCACTGCGTCCACCATATGCTCCACAACGCGCGGCCCCGCAATAATGCCTTCCTTGGTCACGTGCCCCACGAGAAACACCGGCACGCCCTTCACCTTCGCATAGCGCATGAACTGGGCGGTCACTTCGCGCACCTGACTTACCGTCCCCGGCGCACTCTCCAGCTGCGGATGCTGCATTGTCTGCATGGAATCAACAATGATCAAATCCACGGGGGTACGATCCAGCACCTGCCCCACAACTTCAACGTCGGTCTCTGCGAGCAGCAGCACACGATCATGAGGCCTGGGCATGAGGCGGTCAGCTCGCAAACGAATCTGCGAGAGCGATTCTTCCCCGGTGATGTAGAGAACAGTCCGCCCCGTGAGGGAGGCCGCCATCTGCATCATTAATGTGGATTTTCCGATACCCGGATCCCCGCCAACCAGCACCACAGAACCGGGAACGATGCCCCCGCCCAGCACTCTGTCAAGCTCGGGAATTCCGGTCACCATCCGTACGCCGGCGGTGGTTTCCACTTCGGTGATCGGTACGGGATCGACCCTGACCTGCTTCCGGCGTTCCCGTTTGGCCGGACCCGCGGGTACGTGCACTTCTTCTACAAAGCTGTTCCATTCTCCGCAATTGGGGCAGCGCCCGACCCAACGGGGGGATTCGTACGCACAGGCCTGGCAGACAAAGATGGTTTGAGTTCGAGGCATAGGAAGTTCATGTAATATAGCGAAATGGGCAAAGAATGAAAACGGGACTTCGAGAGAAGATTTGCGTATATTGGTATGTCCAAACTGCAGGCGATCCGTCGCATGAAGTACTTCCGAACCGGTAGTTTCCTCCTTGGCGCTTACCTGACAGCCCAGCAGGCGTTGTCGTTGCCTCAGCTTTCCCCTCTTCCACCCAAGAGCGAGGTTCGCGCGGTCTGGGTTACCACAGCTGCGGGTCTCGACTGGCCGCAGGTCGCCGGCAAAGAGAGGCAACAGGAATCCCTTCGACGCCTGGTGCGCGATCTGTACGAAGCGAAATTCAACACCATCCTCTTTCAGGTGCGGCCGCGGGGCGATGCCCTGTACCAGTCCAGCTATGAACCCTGGGCGGAGATCCTGAGCGGAACACTCGGCAAAGATCCCGGCTGGGACCCCACCGCATTTGTCATCTCCGAGGCGCATGCTCTGGGCATGGAGGTGCATGGCTGGTTCAACGTTTTCAAGGTCCGCGGACCGAACCCGGTGGGTCCATCTACACCGGAACATCCCTCCCGTACATTCGCAAACTGGTGTGTGGAACGGGACGGGGAGCTCTGGCTCGATCCAGGCCGCCCGGAAATCCGCACACACTTGCTCAACGTCGCACTCGAACTGGTCCGGAACTATGATCTGGACGGCATCAACTTTGATTTCATCCGCTATCCGGGCAGGGAATTCCCTGACGGGGACAGCTATGCACGCTACGGCAACGGGATGAATCGCAACGACTGGCGCCGGAGCAATGTTACCGCCTTCGTGCGCTCATTCGCCGCCGGGGTTGCCGCAATCAAGCCCATGATGAAGGTCGGATCCTCGCCCTACGGCATCTACCGCGATGAATCCGGCAACTCCCAGAGGGGCAGCTACCATTGGGTTCTTCAGGATTCCTACGCATGGCTGGAAAACAAGTGGCAGGACTATCTCTCACCCCAGGTCTACTGGCAGATCGGACGCGGGAACGGTGAACCGGATTTTGTTCAGGCACTCCGCCGCTGGCAGGTACAGAACGCGGGCCGGCATATCTACGTAGGCATCGCTGCCTATCGACCGGAGATCGGGCCTCGATTGGGGACCTACATCGATTCCTGCCGGGCAGCCGGTAATGCCGGTCAGGTGTTCTTCCGATGGGAAGACATTGCCGACTCAAGGGTGCTTGCAGGGCGCTATGCGACCCGTGCCCTCATCCCCCCCATGCCCTGGAAAGACCGGATCCCGCCACTCGCGCCGCAGCGCGTGAACGTTGATTCCACGGGACCCCGGACCTGGACCATTCACTGGGATCCGCCGCCGCGAGCCAGTGACGGCGATACTGCACAGACGTACGTGGTGTACAGGTGGAGTTCCCGCACCATTCCCTTCGACAGCCCCTACTCGATCGCAGCCGTGTTGCCGGCCACCCAGCGTGCATTCGTCGATTCACAGGAAACCACTGACGAATATTTCTACGCCGTTTCCTCCTGCGACCGGATGCACAACGAAAGCGAACCGTCGCCCGTAATTTCTTCACGCCCCACTCTTGCGCAACAGCTCCCACCCTGGCGGCCGCCAACAAACATCTCTCTCAGTGTCTCTCTCGCCAATACCACCGGCCGTCCGCTGGCGGCACTCTACACCATCGCCCGGCGCACACGCGTTGCCCTGGACGTGTTTTTCAAACACGCCGACACAGCGGACTCGCTCCATACGAAGCTCATCCGCGCAGTACAGGAAGAGGGGAAGTACAAGGTGAGTCTGCAGGGCGTGAAGTTCACGCCCGGTACTTATGTCATGCGGCTGACGACAACCGAGGCGACGATCGAACAGTCGTGTAGTACGGTAGGTTAGAAAGCACAGGCACTGGGCATTAGGCACTGGGCACGAGTAGCCTCCCCAATTGCCTCGTGCCTAACGCCTATTGCCTCATGCCTCACTCCTCCTGCCTGGCGCCTATTGCCTCATGCCTCATGCCTTCCTACTTCACCCCCATCGCTCTGATCAACCCCAGGCTCAAATCCGGCACGTAGGTGATGATCAACAGGGCGATGACCAGCACCACCATAAAGGGAAGGACGGACCGGGCCACCGTGAACACCGGCTTGCCGAATCTCAGGCTTGAAATGAACAGGTTGAGTCCGACCGGGGGGGTCAGATAGCCGATCTCCAGGTTCGTCAGGAAGATGATACCGAGGTGGACGGGATGGATGCCGTACGCAGCAGCGATGGGGATGATCAGCGGCACCACGACGATGATGGCGGAAAAGATGTCCATCATCATTCCCACAACAATGAGAAATATATTCAGGATCACCAGAAACACCGCAGGGCTGCTGATGAACGTCTTGGTGAGTTCAAACAACCGCATCGGCACTTCGTCGTCGACGAGAAAATTCGTCAACCCCATCGCTGTGCCGATGATCATGAGAATCGCACCCACCAGCAGCATGCTCTCCCGCATGACCCGCGGCACATCACTAAAGAGTTTGATGTCGCGATAGACAAACACCTCCACGATAAGCACGTAGAACGCCGTGATTGCCGCCGCCTCGGTGGCCGTAAAGAGGCCCGCGTAGATTCCGCCGATAACCAATACCGGCAGCGGCAGCTCCCAGATGGCATTGCGCATGGCTGTCAGCGCCGCCTTCACGGAAAATTCCGTGCGCGGCACCTGCATCCGCACGCCGTGCCGGATACCGTACAACGCAAGCGTAATCACCAGCAGGAATCCCGGAAGAAGTCCGGCCATGAACAACTGATCAATGCTGACCTTTCCGACAACGGCATACAGGATCAACGGAAGGCTGGGCGGAAAGAGCAGGCCCAGGCTTCCTGAGGTCGTCACGAGCCCCAGGGAAAATCGCTCGCCATAGTGCTCCGAGAGGAGGATCGGATAGAGCAACCCACCCAGGGCGACAATGGTGACTCCGGATGCGCCCGTGAACGCCGTGAACAACGCGCAGGTTAGCAGCACCACAATCCCCATTCCGCCCGGGATCCATCCGAAAAAAGCGCGCGCAAGGTTCACAATTCTGGTAGGGGCGTTGCTCTCCGCCAGCATGTATCCGGCGAACGTGAAGAGCGGAATTGCCACGAGCGTGGGGTTGCTGCTGATGCGGTAGAGTTCGACGATGACGGCGGAGGTATCGATGCCCTCGCCTGCAAAACTCATCATGGCGATGGCACCGATGATGGCGAACAACGGCGCACCAAGAAGCGCGACGACAACGAGGGCTATCCCGATAAGGAGCGTTTCCATTATCTATTTCGCTCCTTCCGGTTGCGGATGTACGATCCCGGCACCGTGTTCGACGGCTTTGAGGGCGAAATGCAGCGCGAGCAATGCGTACCCCACCGGGATGATGACCATCCCGACATAACCGGGCAGACCGAAGAGGAATTCCCCGCCGCCTTCCGCCTCCGCGGTCACGAACGTGAGGCCTGCCTGTGCCAGGTAGTAACAGACAATGCAGCCGAAAAGATTGGTCACCACTCCGGCAATGTGTTTCCACCGTTGCGGAAGATATTTCGTGATTGCGTCAATGCTGATGTGCCGCCCTTCGAACGCGGCGATGGATCCGCCGAAAAAACCCGCCCACAGCAGGAGATGGCGCACGAGGGTGTCTGCCCAGATCAACCCGGTGCCGAAGAAATTCCGCAGCACAACCTGGAGGAACGCGAGGACAACCATGCTGCCGAGGAAGACGACGAGGACGACGGTCTCCGACCGCGCCAGCAGACGGTCAAATGCCTTGAGGAACTTCACTTCGTGTCGCCCTTGTGCGTTGCGCGGAAATCATCCACCGCTTTCTCGACGCGGTTCACAAATTCCTGGTCAAACAGTCTGCCCACGAGCGATTCACGCGCTTTTTTCCCCGTGGCGTAGAATCCATCCAGGATTTTGGGGTCGGTGATGTCGATGATCTGCACGCCGTTGCGCTTCATTGTCTGGATGGCTGCGGCATTCTCCTCCCGACTCTTTTGCGTGAGGAGAGTCATGTACTTTTTGCCGTTCCGGAGGAGAATTTCCTGAAGGTCGGCCGGCAGCGTGTCGAATTTCTTCTTGGAGACAACCACCGCACCCGAGGCATCCGCAAGCGGCACGTTCGTCATGTATTTCACGCGGGTGTTCCACTGGAGCGCGACCGCGGCGAGTGGAGACGTATATGCGCCGTTGATGAGCCCGGTCTGCAGTGATGTGAATACATCCGTCACCGACAGCGGGATCGATGAGATGCCCAGCGCCTTGAACGCCGCATCGGCTATCGCGTCGCCTTCCCATGACCACATTTTCACGCCATGCATATCCTTCGCGCTGCGCACCGGTGTGTTGGTCAGCACATACACGAACCCGACCTCCGCCCAGCCCAGCAGGACGAAGTCGTTCTTCTTGAATTCCTGATCCAGTTCCTGCCCGAACAGCTGCGTGAAGTGATCCACTTCCGCATAGTTCCGGAACAGGAAGGGCGCATCCAGAATCCGCAGCTTGTTGGAGATTTCGCCCACACCCACACCGGTGATGCCGGCGCTGTGCAGCTGGCCGAGACGGATCTTCCGCATCACGTCCTTGTCCTCGCCCTGCACGCCGCCCGCGTAGATTTTGAAGCCGAGCCGCCCGCCGCTCTCTTTGCGGATGGCGGCATCATACTCCCTCATGATGTTCATCCAGGTCGATCCGTCGGTGGCAATCGAGGCAAACTTGATGATGTACTGCTGTGCATGCGCGGGGCGCTCCACCGGGCCGGCGACGACGCATAGTGCAAGAATGAGGGTACTCAAGATGAATGCCTTCACGGGCTGTTCCTTTCGCTCAAAACAATTCAGACTGGTTGGAGAGCAGGCGCCGGGCCTTTTGTTTGGCAATGGCGTTGGCAAGGCGGAATTCGGGCAGAATATCCAGGGATGCGCTCTCGACTTTCGTCAGGAGTTCATTGAAAAGCTGCTCGTTTTGCGTCTGGACCGCGTACGAGCGGGCATAGTAGACATACGTCATGAGGAATTTCCCGCCGTTCAGCCGCAGGGCGGTCTCGAAGTGCGCTTTTGCACGCTCGGGATTTCCCCCGAGCATCCTGGGCCGGCTGCCGAAGAGCGTGCCCAGAAAGACATGGGCGCCGCCAAAATAGTAGGTCGAGTCATGTTTCGCCACAAACTCCATCAGCGCCTCGGCCCGGGGCAGATCGCCGATGGCATCCATATTATCCAGACTCAGGTAAATGTAGCTTCCCCATCCGAAGGCGGTCCAGAACGCCGCCGGCACGAGATCCTTGTCCCGTGTTGCCAGCGCAGCCCTGAGATCATCGATTGTGCCGTCAAGGGCGCGGGCCATTCCGGCGTCCTGCCGGAGCATCCGGAGACCGAAATCACGGCCGCGCTTGTAGAAATCACGCGCGCGGTCCTGCAGGCTGTCTTCCAGATAGCCGAGCGCATAGCTGCTGTACCCCTGGCTGACGAGCGTCAGAAGACGTTCGTTGTCCGGATTGTTCTTCAACATCACTTCGAGCAGCTTGATGTTGCCGGGCAGCGCCTCTTCCGCAAAGCTCAGATCGCCTTCTTCCGTGATTGCGGAAAACCCGTCGCTGGCAATATTGCCGACCGTGGTCACTGCGATGGTCTGCACACAACCGGTGAATGCAATCACCGGCAGGAGAAGGGCTAGTGTAAAGCGCATGGCCGTAGATTTCCCTTGCATATCGTTAAAATATAGAAAAATGCGAATCGTATTGCAAGGAAGGGTTGGTGTCGAGGCGACATGCCGGATTGCCTTTTTATTTCAGATCCCATACACCGCGAGTGACCTGTTTGATCCTCGCAGCTGTCTTTTTGGCTTCTTGACCGAGGATAGCAACTATTTAGTCTGGTACTCCATAACCGGTTGTCAGATAACACCGCATACGATTCCTTAGATTTCTGTTGTTCCCAACTTGGGAATACCATATATTATGGGTATGAGAATCTTGGCAAGAGGAACGCTCAAAGATTTCTGGCTGAACAATAGCGATTCGGAGCAACCGCTAAAAGCGTGGTTCCAAGAGGCCAAGCGGGCCAAATGGAACAACCCTAATGAAATCAAGGCCGAATATGGAACTGCGAGCATCCTAAAAATTAACAGGGTTGTTTTCAATATTAGGGACAATAAGTATCGACTCGTTGTAAGGATAAATTACAAATATGGCCGTGTGCTCATAAGATTCATTGGGACACACAAAGAATATGACAAGATAAACGCAGAGGAAATATGAATAAGTATCTCAAATATCTCAAACCAATCCGGACAAGGAGCGAATATAGAGCGGCTCTTTTGCTTGTGGACCAACTATTCGATGAGAAACCTGACACTATGAAGGGCCGCATTGCTGAAATCTTGACGTTGTTCATTGAAAGGTATGAAGAAGAACAATTCCCAATGGAGGCACCAACCCCAATTGAGGCAATCAAGTTCAGAATGGAACAGATGGGATGGACAAGAAAGGATCTAGCGGTTGTTCTCGGTGGAAGAAACCGCGTATCAGAAATACTAAGTAAAAAACGCGGACTCTCGTTACAGATGATTAGAATGTTAAACAAGCAAATGGGGGTTCCTGCTGAATCTCTACTTGGCACCTAGTCTGTCAATGCCTTCAATACAGAGGAGCCGGAGCTAATCACTCCGGCTTTTTCTATTAGACAAAGCCACAAGAAGTCCAGGTTATGTTAAGGATTGAAACAGACACTATTTCCCATCTGAAGGAGTGTGACGAAATGGAAGCCTACAATGATGCCGTCGAGCATCTCAAGGAGGCAGCACAAGATATCCGACTCAAGGTTGCAGATGATTTCGGGTAGTAATTTCAAGAAATACTCTTTACATTCCCCCATGCGCATTCTCGTGGTCGAAGACGAAAAGAAGGTTGCCCGTTTCATCCAGCAGGGTCTGGAAGAAGAGCACTACGCCGTTGATGTCTCCCACGACGGGGTGGAAGGACTCTCAATGGCCGAAACGGGAAGTTATGACGTCATAGTCCTCGACGTCATGCTGCCCGGCAAAGACGGATTCGAGATCACGCGCGAGCTGCGCGCCGAGCACATCACGACACCCATCCTGATGCTCACCGCGAAGACCACAACCGATGACAAGGTGGCTGGATTGGACAGCGGTGCCGATGATTATCTCACGAAGCCGTTTGCCTTCGCCGAGCTGCTGGCACGCGTACGCTCGCTGCTCCGCCGCGGAGCGCACGAGAAGACCACCCAGCTCACCGCGGCGGATCTGGAATTGGATACGGTGACACACCGCGCACGCCGCGCCGGAAGACCCATCGAACTCACCGCCAAAGAGTATGCCCTGCTGGAATTCCTGATCCGCAACAAGGACCGCGTGCTCAGCCGTACGATCATCGCCGAACATATCTGGGATTATCACTTCGACACGGGCACGAACCTCATCGATGTGTACATCAATCACCTGCGCAACAAGGTGGATACGGGGTCTGAACTCAAGCTCATCCACACGGTGCGCGGTGTCGGCTATGTGCTAAAGGAGGGATAGGTCATGTTCCTCCGGCTGCGCTCCGTACGCACCCGCCTGACACTCTGGTATACCCTGGTCCTCCTCTCCACGCTCCTGCTCTTCGGAGTCTTCTCGTACTACTTCACCGGCGAGACCCTGTCGCAGAACCTCGACCGCTCCCTGACTGCCGAAGCCCGATGGATGCGTGATTTCATCGAGCCACAAGCCAGCAAAGTGAAACCGGGCCGCAATCCCGGCGACGCCATTGGCACGACAAAGCTTCCTCCGCGCTTCATCGGACCTCTCCCGCCGGAAGACGACCTGGCAAGCCAGGAAGCCGATGAAATCTGGAGCCAGATCTTCCGGCATAGCCTGCAAAGCCCCAAGAAGACGCTTATACAGTTTCTCGACCGGCGCGGCACCATCATCTACCGCTCTCCCAGTCTCGGCCCCGACAGCCTCGTCGTCCCCGATACCATCCAGTACAACGCGATCACGCTCACCACATCCGAAATGGGGGACCAGCTCATCCGTATTGCCGCAACGCGCGACCGGAACTTCACGTACATCATCGGCTATCCCTTGTCGGACCTCCGCGACCTGCTTGACAACCTGTACGTCATCTATCTCGTTCTCATACCCATCACACTGGTCCTCTCCGTCGTGGGGGGGCTCGCACTCGCCAAGAAGTCGCTCCAGCCGGTGGATGAGATTACACGCCAGGCCCGGCGTATCACCGCGGAGAATCTTGACCAGGTGATCGCCGTGCCCAATGTGGACGATGAAATCGGACGTTTGGGAGCTACGATCAACGATATGATCCGCCGGTTGCACGAATCCTTTGCCCGGATCAAGCAGTTTACCGCGGATGCGTCGCATGAGCTCCGCACACCGCTCACCGTGGTGCGGGGAGAAATTGAGCTTGCCCTGCGCACACAGAAATCACCGGAAGAATACCGCCGCGTGCTGGAGAGTACGCTGGAGGAGAACCTCCGCCTCACGTCGATTATCGACAACCTCCTGACGCTCGAAAAAGCGGATCAGGGAACATTGAAGGCGGAGCTGACAGAAGTGGAACTCCACACACTTGTGGAGGAGCTGTATGAAGACGGGACCATTCTCGCGGCAAGCAAGAATATCACGATGACCCTCCGTTCGAACACGCCGGTGACGATCGTCGGAGACAGAGGGCGATTGCGCCAGCTGTTCCTCAACCTGGTTGATAACGCCGTCAAATATACCCCTCCGGGCGGAAGCGTGACGCTGGCACTGGAACGGCGGGGGAACGTGGCGGTGTTCGAAATCAGCGATACAGGGATCGGGATACCGCAGGCGGAGCAGGGAAAGATCTTTCACCGCTTCTACAGAGTTGACAAAGCCCGGTCACGGGAGCTGGGAGGAACCGGGCTGGGATTGTCAATCGCACGTTGGATTGCGGAACTGCACCGCGGGACCATCACCGTCACGAGCGAGCCGCAGCAGGGGGCGACGTTTACGGTACAACTGCCCATCGACTGAAGGGCCTTTCACCAGGCACTAGGCAAGAGGCGATAGGCAATAGGGGAAGAACACTCGTGCCTATTGCCTCGTGCCTAATGCCCCGTGCCTCATCCCTCGTGCCTAATGCCTCATGCCCCGTGCCTCATGCCTAACGCCTATTGCCCGCTTCTAGAAATCCGCCCCCAGCGAAATATAGTATTTCGGTGTCGAGAAGTTGTTGTAGTACCAGGCCCACGCCACATCAAAGCGCACGAGGAAGCCGAGGAAGTAGATCCGCGCGCCGGTACCCATTCCCATCAAGAGATCGCGCGTCACGGTGGCTCCGGTCTCGTCCTTCGTGAACGCCACGTACTCCTTCTCCCTGGTCCAGGCCGAACCCGCATCGAAGAATACCACACCTCCCAGACTCTGCAACCCGAGGGGCAGCGGACCGGCCTGGAGGAATGCAAACAACGGATAGCGTAACTCGAAATTGAAGAGCGAGTACTTGGAACCGATGGCCGCATTGTAGTTGTAGCCACGCAGCGGGAGGCCAACCTGCAGGAACATGTAGTCCTCCGCGTTCTCCAGAGGTATGTATCCGCCTTCGAATGTGTGATTGATCCAGTTGTCAACGCCGCCGATAATGAACTTCTGCGGGTTCTTCCCGATGCTGGCGCCGCCGGCATACCTGATCGCAATGCTGTAATTGTTCCCGAGACGGAGGTACTTGCGGTAATCCGCGCCGATGTTCAGAAAACTCAACCCATCGCTCCCGATCTTGGGGGTCCCGAACAGATCGAACCGGTAGCGCGTTCCCGTGACAGGCGACAGCAGCCCCCAGAGGGATGTGTCGTAGGTGTAACTGATACTCGGCACGATGAGCGAGCGTGTCTGTATCGGAGTTCCGGTGTAGTCAAGATTCTCTTTGGAAATGTTGAGCCAGTTGATGCCGAAATCCAGCCGGCTGAAGCGATCAAAGGGGTATTGCGCGGAAACCATCCCGCCGTATGTCCGGAAGCGGTAGTAGCTCCCGCCGAATGCATCATTGATGAGAATGAACCGGGCGCTGTGAAATGCGCCGAACCCGTAATCGATCCGTTTGGGAAGATAGTAGTACTGCAATGCGTAGTCACTATTCTTGAGATCAAGCAGCAGGTTCGTGGCGAAGATGATCTGGTGATCGCCCAGCAGATCGCTGAATGCCATGATCGTGGAGCCCGTGACTCCGTAAAACGTATCGTATCCGGCGTTGCCGTAAATGATGTCGGGGGTGAAGTTCAGTTTGTACTTGTTCACCCGGTAGTTGCCCTCTTCATCCATGTTGCCCGAAATCTTGGGCAGGCGGGAAATGAGGGAGTCTTTGGGCAGGTTTTCGTCCTTCCCCTCGCCGAACACGTAGTCCGAAAAATCGAGCTGGATCCCTGCGCCGTACAGCCCGGTGGTGTCCTTCCCTGCGGACCCTGACTTGGCGGTCGCTGTCGTATCCTTCGCCGTCGTGTCCCTTGCCGCAGTGCCCTTTGCTGCCGTGTCCGCCGCCGTCACCGCAGCCGCGACCGCCGGTTCCGTGAACGATTTACGGTACGCCGTCGGCTCGAGCGATCCGGTCTTGACAACGCGATCAAACGGGCTGCGTAGCAGGAAGATGTCGAAACCGGATTGATTGAGAGACGAAAATGACAGTTTCGTGCCGTCCCGCGATATTGACAACTGGTAGACACCGCTGATGGAGTTGGTGACCGGCCGGGTGATTGCCGAATCCAGCCGGAGCTCATAGATATTGTTGATCCCGTTGCGGTCGGAGATAAAGAGCAGCTTGTTTCCGTCCGGCGAAGAGACCGGTGACGATTCGTCGCTGTCTATCCAGTCGGTCAGTTGCCTGATCGTGTGATCCTCGAGCCCGATCTTGTAGATATCCATATCGTAAAATCGATAGTCATGCACCGGCCCGGCGTCGGAAGATTTGCGCCCCGCCCTGTCTGATGAAAAGTACAGCGTCTTCCCGTCGGGCGACCACGACGGCTCTTCGTCGCTGTAGATATCGTCGGTAAGATTCGTGAGTTTCTTTGTGTCAAACGAATACACGTAGAGATCCGACTGCCTGGATGTATTGCCGATGAACGCCAGCTTGTCTCCCAACGGCGACCATGTCACCGAGAATATGCCTTCCAGACCGAACGTGAGTTTCTCCATGTCGCCGCTCTTCACGTCAATCAGGAGGATGGCATCCTGATCACCGGCTTTTGCGGCAAGCGCCAGACGTTTTCCGTCGGGGGACCAGCTGACCCCCGGTGTCAACAGATGCAGCTCTTCCAGATTGGACGTCTGCTGGCCGTCGACCACCTTTTGCACCTGACTGCCATCGACGGCGTTCATCACGAACAGATCAAAGAAGTCGTTCCGGTTGGAGATGAATGCCACTTTGTCGCCCTGCGGGGAGATGGCGGGACTCGTATTATAGAAACCGCCGTCCTTCTTGTGATCCGTAAGACGCCGCGCATAGTCCGCCGGGTCTTCACGTTTGGCGATATCCGGCCAGTACTCCACCTTGAGTTCCTTCTGCCAGCGCTCGGAAAGCTCCTCCAGGTTCAACCCGATCGCCGCCCGGATCCCTGCCTCGACACTTCTCGTGCTTTTGATCCGGTTCAGGATCTCGCCGATTTTTTCTTCGCCATATTTCTTTGCCAGATAGTGGAACACCGACTGCCCGCCGCGGTAGGCAGCGTATCCGTAGAGTTGTTTCAGCGGCGCGAGGTACTGGTTCACCGTCGCATCCCTGATGAACATGTCCGTGTCGGTATCCCATTTCAACGCTTCATACTCGGACAGGCCTTCGCTGAACCACATGGGAAACTGCAGAGAGATGTTGTTGCTGATGATCGACTGAATGCTGCCGCCGTAATACAGGTCGTTCATCACCGCGTGCACGAGCTCGTGATGGATGACGTGCCGGAATTTCCGGTAATCCCCCTCAAACGGAACTACCACCCGGTTCTTGAAGAGTTCCGTCACGCCTCCGATTCCTTCTTCCAGGTATTCGGAGATAACGTTTGTTTGTTGGAATGCATTGTGGGAATTGTAGACAATCAGGGGGATGCGGTTGACAAGCTGGTACTTGAACAGCTTGCTGATGGATGCATAGGACGATTCCGCTGCGACGGCGGCAAACACCGCCAACGGGTGGCCGTCCTCGGCAAAGTACACGTCGAAGTGATCGGTCTGGAGATACGACCAGTTGAACTTCGTGTACTGTACCTTATTCTTCCCGAACAGGTCGGACTGGGCGTGCACGGTCGCCGGCATGCCGGCCAGGACCACCACGGCTGCCAGGGTCAACCAGAGTTTCGTCTTCCGTTCCATACGCTCCTCGCTCTTCATGTATAACGCCGGATCGCATCCCTTCCGTTCCGTCCTATTATTTCATCTTTCTCCCCTCATCCGCCACAAGCGCCAAATCAATACTGCGCCGCTCCGGGTCCACCGTCATAACCTGCACGCGCACACGGTCTCCGAGCCGGTACACTCGCCCCCTGCTCCGGCCGCGGAGTGCATATTGCTTCTCGTCAAAGAGGTAGTAGTCATCCTCCAGATCCCGCATCCTGATCAATCCGTCAATGAGGATCTCATGCAGCTCGACGAACAGTCCGAAATCCGTCACCCCGGAGATCACTCCCGTAAACTCGTCGCCGATGTGACGCTTCATGTATTCGATCTGCATCACCTTGACAGATGTACGCTCGGCTTCCGCGGCGATCCGTTCGCGCTCCGACGACTGCCTGGCTATCCCGGGAAGGGCAGCGCGTAGGGCGACCAGGCGGCCCCCCTCCACAGGACGAGCGTACTCGTCCAGCAGCCGGTGAACCACAAGATCCGGATAGCGGCGGATGGGTGAGGTGAAATGCGTGTAATGCCGGAATGCGAGGCCGTAGTGCCCGATGTTCTTCTCCGCGTAGACCGCCTTTGCCATCGAGCGGAGGGCGACCTCGTTGATCACATCTTCCACTTCCGTCCCCTTCACCTTCTCCAGCAGCTTCTGCAGCTCGTGTGACGATACACCCTCTTTTACGTCGAGGGAGAAGCCGAACTGCCGCACGAAGTTCCCCAGATCGCGCAGTTTGTCGGGATCCGGCACATCGTGCACACGATAGAGAAACGGCCGGGGATCGCCTCCGGTTTTCATCCCCGCCACGTGCTGGGCTACCGTCTTGTTGGCCAGCAGCATGCATTCTTCCACGAGGCGGTGGGCATCCAGACGTACTTTCTTGATGATGCGGTCGGGCAGTCCCTGCTCGTCAAACGTGAATTTCGTTTCCACACTGTCAAAGTCGATGCTTCCGTTCTTCCAGCGGCGGCGGTACAGCGCCTTGGCAAGCCGGTTGAGATGCAGCAGCACATCCGCATGTTCACCCTTGCCGGCATCAAGTATACTCTGCACCTCTTCATACGCAAAGCGGCGCGTGCTCCGGATGACCGACCGGGCGAACCGGTAGTCCTCCACCTTGCCGTCGGGATGGACGTCCAGCAGGACGCTGAATGTCAGCCGGTCTTCCTGCGGACGGAGGGAACAGAGATCGTTCGACAGCCGCTCGGGGAGCATTGGTATCACTTCATTCACGAGATAGACACTGGTGCCGCGTTCATACGCCTCGCGGTCCAGCGCGGTCCCCTCGCGGACATAGTGGCTGACATCTGCGATGTGGACACCGAGGCGCAGCAGACCGTTCGGCAGCACCTCACAGGAAAGAGCGTCATCGAAATCTTTCGCATCTTCCGGATCAATCGTGAGCGTCGTCTTCTGCCGCAGGTCAAGCCGGCCGTCCAGCACCGCATCCGGAATGCCGCCAGACAATTGCATTGCCTCCGCTTCGACGTCGGCCGGAAAGGATGCCGGAAGCCCGAAGCTGCGCGCGACACCCAGCACCTGCGTGCGGGCATCTCCGCCCGGCCCCAGTACTTCCAGAATCGTTCCCTCGGGATTGACGTGCTCGTCTTCCCAGGGGTCAAGTTCCACCACTACTTTGTCGCCGGGGCGGGCATCCCCCTGGTCGACATAAATATCCCGCCCGATGCGTCCGTCGTCGGGGACCACAAATGCGAGGTTGCGCCGTACCTGAAATTGTCCGACAATGCGCGTGGTATTTCGCTTCAGCACACGCACGACCTCCCCGCGAAATGCTTCGCCCTTCCGCCGGTGGCTCGGGGGCGCAAAGAGTGTCACCTCCACTTCATCGCCGTGCAATGCAGTGTGCTGGAACTGGGAGTCGATCACAATGTCGTCTTCCCATCCCGCAGGTCTGACACTCCCCACCCCCCGGCGCGAGACGCTCAAGACTCCGGTGACATGACCGGACTTCTTGCTCTTCGCCTGTTTTGATTCGGGAACGTACGTAAAACGCCCATGTTCATCCGCTTCCACCACCCCCCGCAGTTTCAATTCGTCGATCTGTGCACGAAGCGCTTCGTACTCTTCCTTGCTGCGAACACCCAGGCGTTTGGCAAGGTCTTTCACTGTTGTCCGGCTTCGCGGGTGCGCCGAAAGGTACGTCAACACCCGACTTTTGATATTTCCTGCTGATTTCTTCTTCAATGTATATCCCATTGCTTTCTTTTAATGTCATCCTGAATTCGTCCAGCTTCCCAGGACGAATTCAGGACCTCACCCTTGATATTTAGGATCTCACCTTAGAATGAAAATCTATAGTACACCCGCGCGGAATTTGTCCGCCGCAGGTCCGTCGCCGATCCGAAGGATCCCCGCTCAACTTTGCTTTCCAGCTCCATCATGAAATTCTGGAGCGACGGCTTATTGAAGATCGAGCCGAACGAATAGAGCAGACTGAAATTGGCATTCCCGAACGGGTCGTCCAGGATCTGGCCACCGTATTTCCAGTACCCGTTCCACGCGGACCCGCTGAGCCGGATGTCGGCCGATTCGCTCCGGCCTGTGGAGGAATTGAAATTAAACTCCACCGAGTTGATGAACCCCGTCTGCGTCCGCAGGAACTCCGACAATGTGCCGGTCAGCAGCGACGACGCACCCGTCAACAGCGAGCGCCGCAGCGTCCTGTCCATCTCCGATGACATCTGCCCTTTCTCCGCGGTGGACAGGGGGAATGAACCGTAAATGATGAAGCCGATGGCATCCGATTGCACATCGTTCGACTTCAACCCGCGGTACGCATAGTAATCCACATCGTCGATGGTCATCGACATGCTGAGTCTCGGTGCGCGCCGCGGACCGGTAATCGTCACCGTCACCACGATCCGTTCGTTCTTGTCGCCGGAGATGCTATCCGGCACTGTCCGGGCACCGTGATACGATGCCGTGATGTCCAGCTCCGGGTTCATGAAATCGCCGGTGAAACGGATCCTGCCCTGCGCATCGAAACGCCGGTAAAAGCTGTAATACGCACGGCTGATTGCTAGATCGCCCAGCCAGCGGCGGCCATCTTCCGTTATCGAAAAACGCCCGTCGATGGTCGCCACCAGTTCTTCGCTTGATATCGGATTGAACACCATCCGTATTTCGGTGGAACCGCCGGTTGCCTCGATGTCAAGATCGTAGCGCAGCCCGTCGAGGAATGACTTTGCCCCCCTAATGCCATTGTCGACGCGCCGTGCGGCGCCGATCAGGTGATCGCCGCCGAAATATCTGTCGGCAGCCGTCAGGGAAACCTTCTCTCCGTAGCGGGAGGTGTCATCAAAAACAACGATGGGAACCGAAAATGCCGACTCTTCCGCGACGACCTGTTCCGTCGGTGGAAATATAAGGCTCGAATTCTGAATTATCAGATCTCCCTGCAGGAGCGAATTGTCGATCTCTCCAGTGAAGTGCAGTCCCTTCCGACCGATCTCCACAAAGAGGTCCCCGTACATGGAGAGCGAAGACTTTCGCGTCGATTCCTTCACCACATTCAGCTGCCCGGTTGCGGAGAGCCGGAAGTCGCCCGGCGTAAATCCACGGAGGGCAAAATCACCGCCGATCTTTATCTCGCCTTTCCGTCCGCCGCGTTCGTCAGTGGCCACATTCCGCAGCGTCGCATCCACCACCCGGATGCGTTCGTTCTCCGCGCTGAAGGTTCCGTCCAGGTAGTAGTACATGTTGTTCGCCTCGAACAGGAATCCACAATCGCTCAGGCGCAGCGACCCTGTGGAGCGCGGTTGTGAGGCGGTCCCCTTGATGTGCAGATCGCAGTCCAGCGTGCCGGTCAACTGGTTGAAATTCGGCAACAACGGATCCAGGATGTTGACCTGTGCCCCTTTCGCTTTTACCGATATGTCCATCTTCTGATCGGGCGCGATCTCCTCGCCTCCAATGGACACCGGAAGAATCCCGGAGATGGCGAGGCTCGGCAAGCCTGCAACCAGCCGGGCCGGATCCCCGGCTTCAACTTCAAGCGCAAGAAGTCCGCGCTGGTACTGGGCTGTACCGTTTACCGTCCCGAAGGGAATGTTGCGAATGGCCATGCTGTCGGAACGGACGGTGGCATGGAATTCCGGGTGGTCGAGTGAACCGCCGATCACCACGGTCGCGTCGACGCTCCCGCCGAATGTCTGTTCATCCGGCACTGTCTCCTTTTCACTCAGGAAGAAGCGGAGATCATTCAGCAGCAAGCCGGATGCCCGGAGCGATGCAACAATACCTCCTCCCCGCCGGATGGCCCCCTGCGCATCAATCTCCTCCTGCCCCCGGCGCAGCACGAGCTGCGAAAGCCTGATTGCATTCCCCGTGAGACTCAACGTCAACCCGCTGTCCGCGGCCCAGTCGTAGCCGTCATACGCGGCATCCACGGATCCAAACCGGCAGAGGACGGAATCCCCCTGGAACCGGGCATCTCCTTTGACATCCCAGCGCAACTGGTGGTTTAACCCGCCCCGGCTGCTGAACTCCGCGAGGCGGTCGCCGATCCGGAGGTCGACCCCGAGACTGTCCAGCTCGGTCCGGTTGATATTCATCACTCTCACATCCCCCTTCACATGCAGATCGGCGGTGGCAAACGATCGGTCGGGAGTGAGGTCGTTGGTTTCGACGAGACATTCGGCATCCTCGATCAGCATGCCGGAATCGACGTCACCGTAGTAGAACTCTTTCAGATTCAACCGGGTGGACGAGGAGAGGCGGTAGTAGTTCCCTTCAAGCGTGCCTTGCACCATTCCGCTTCCGTTGAACTCTCTCTTTCCGAGGATCAACGAAAGCAACCGCACGTCCTTGACTTCGGCTTTGTATTCGCAGCGGAGTGTCGCGGGGTTGGCCGAGAGTTGCTGTCGCAAGGCATGGAATGCCGCAGTGTCGGTCCTTGCGCCGAGGGTCGAATCGAACGGCGTCAGACGGTCACGTACGGAGAGTATCGCATTTTGCACTTCGAACTCCAGCAGCGAACGGAGATACTCCAGGTCAAACGCTCCCTCCACCGACGCCTCGACAAAGGGAGAGGTCAGCGCAATCCGTTTGTGTGCGGGATCGTCCTGACTCACTTCAAGCTGCAGCTTCTCGTTCGACAGCGGATAGTCGCGATACCGGGAGGTTGAGAATGCAACGTCCACACTGCCGCCGAATGTGGAGAGCGATGTTCCGGCTCCCTGTGCCTCCAGGGACGCAGTTCAGGTCGCTGTCATACGTCGAGTCGTCAAGGAACTCGGCAAGGTTCAACGACTCCAGAACACCATGGACGGCAAAGGGCGGCCGCGCCTCGTTCAACGAGTCCAGATCTCCCTCCAGGTGTACCGTGGTAGGACCGATGGAAAATCCCAGAGTGCCGGTCAGCTTTTGACTGCGTGCGGACATCTGCAGTTGTGCGCGGCTGACAGGGTGGTGCCGGAATGTCGATGTGTCAAGAGAAGCGTTGACCATTGCATTCATCCGTGCGGGCTTGACGCCGTATCCATCCACCGCTATACGTCCATTCAGATTGCTCGCCAGCGCGGGATCCTCGAGGAGCCGGGCAAGATCCACGCCTTGCATGTGCACAGTGCCCCGGTACTGCAACGTGCGCGGTCCACCGATGCGCAGGGCAAACTCGTCCGTTCTCAGTTTGCCGGCGCTGCAGCTGGCGGTTAGTCGTGTCACAAAATCCAACGGCGTACCGCGGTATGCTCCCTGGAGGCTGACCGGACCCAGGGATGAAAAGTCGGGAAGATCAAATGACGGCAACAACCGTAAAGGGTCGGCGGGATCAATTTCGGTTTCGCCGATCTGGAGGTTGAGTGCGAGGTTTGATGGATTGTGGAGGTTGAGGACGGCGCCGTTCACCTGAATATGGCTTGAACCAAAATGCAGATCCAGCGGATTGACCTGGAGCGCACCGAATGGACCTTCCGCGTGCAGCGTTCCATCAACTGTCCCTTTGAGAAACGCCGTCTGGGAAATGATGCTTCCCAGCTCGTGGAAATTGAGCCGGTCAATGCTCAAATCGACATATGTCGGCACCTTTTCCATCTGCCCGAATTCCACTCCGCCCAAAATATCGGCTCCCACAATGCCTGCCGTGAGTGCAAAACGCGAGCTGTCGGTGACCACTCTCATGTCCATCACCTCGACCGAGGATGGTGCGACATGGAATGTGCCGGTGAACTGGCGGATCCGGATGGGCGTCCGGGCTATGGTGCAGGTGAACCTGCTCAGCGCCGCTTCGTACGACGTGTCACGCATTTGAAACGAGAGCACAACGTTCAAGTCCTGCACACGCAACCGGTTGTAGCGAACTGCATCGGGAGCCAGATCCCCCTCCGGTTCACGCATTCCCACTGAATCGGTAATACTGAATGTGCCATCGCGCAGCTCGAAGTGTCCAACACTGACAGGCCAGTCGAACGCCCCCGCGGAGGTATCCTCCTCTGTCGGCCGTATCATCTCCTCGATATTCCACAGCCCTGCCCCCGATCTCCGCAAGTGAATGACGGGATGGTACAAGGTGATGTCATGGACAGCTATGGATCTTGAGGGAAGCGCAAAGAGGTTGTACCGGATATTGAGCTGATCTGCGTGAACGATGGTATCGCCGCGCAACGAGAGGGTAATGCCGTGCACGTTGAAACCGGTAACGAGATTGCCGGTGATATCACCGAGGACGACATCGGCGGTGAGGAGTGAATCGAGTTGATCGAGAGCAACAGCGCGCAGCCGGTCGCGGAAAATCTGCGTCTGGCTGAAGCCGGCAAGAAGCAGGAAAAGGACAAGAATTCCCAGTATGCCGTACAGAATCACGCGCAGTATGTTTTTAAGGGCCTTCATTGCGAGGAGCGTTTCTCAGCGACGAAGCAATCTCATCGCTTGTACTTCTCCAGCACCTTCTGTATCACCCCCGTTGTCGACCTTCCCTGCGTCAGGCGGATGCGCTGTACGCAGCCCCCATGTGCCTCCACGATATCTTTGCCGACAATTGCATTCGCACTCCAGTCCGCACCCTTGACCAGGACGTCCGGGATGAGTGCGGCAATCAACCGCTGCGGTGTGTCATCTCCAAACATGCATACGTAGTCAACGCAGCCGAGTGCTGAAAGCACCGCCGCCCGGTCCCTGTTCGGGTTGATCGGACGTTTGTCCCCCTTGATGCGCCGTATCGACGCATCGGTGTTTAATCCGACCACCAGCACGTCCCCCATCCGGCGCGCGGCCTGGAGATACTCCACATGACCGCGGTGAAGAATATCAAATGTGCCGTTGGTAAACACGACCCGCTTCCCGGCGCGTTTCAACCGCCGGCGGATCCGGACCAGCGCGGCACGCCCGACTACTTGACCCATTAGTGTGCTCCCGTTGTCGCAAGGTAGTGTGCTACGGCTTCACGCAATTCGTCCGGACGGATCGGCACAATGCCGATGGCGCCTACCACAACACTGCTCGCACAGTTGGCGAGTATACAGGCTTCCCGGATGTCCGCACCGCTTGCCAGCGCCATGGTCACCGTGGAGATCACCGTGTCGCCTGCGCCCGAGACATCCTGCACGTTTGCCGCCACTGACGGAAGGTGGAACACCTTCCCGTTCGCCTCGAAGAGTGACATCCCGTCTTCGCCGCGGGTCAGCAGCACATTTTCAGCCTCCAGTTTTTGGAGCAACAGCTTCCCGGCACGCTCAACATCCTCCACGCTCCGCAGCCGGCCTCCCAGCACTTCCTCTGCTTCGCGGCGGTTGGGTTTGAACACCGTGACCTGCTTGTAGTCCAGAAAATTGTCGAATTTCGGGTCAACCGTAATGATCTTGCGGTGTTGGCGCGCCAGCGCGATCACTTCGTGTATCAGTTCCTTCGACACAACCCCTTTATTGTAGTCTTCAATGATAATCCCGTCAAGCGAAGTAATTGCCTTGCGCACGACGTCAACCAACTGTTCCCGGAGCCGGGGGGAGCACGGAGATTTGGATTCATTGTCGATCCGCACAACATGTTGCCCCTGTGCAATAACGCGTGTCTTCACGGTTGTCGGCCGCGAAGGATCCGTGATGAGTCCGCTGCCGTCGAAGCCCGCCTCGAGTACCAGATCTCGCAGGACCGTGCCGATATGATCATCCCCCACCATGCCGATCACAAGGGGGGAACCTCCCAGCGAATAGATATTGTTGGCGACGTTTGCAGCGCCGCCGAGCCGGGTCGACTCGGATTCCACCTCCACAACCGGGACGGGCGCTTCGGGTGATACCCTCCGTACCGCCCCCCAGTAGTACCGGTCGAGCATAATGTCGCCCAGCACCGCAATCCGTTTGCCGGCAAAGCGGTCTACAAGAGCGTCAAAGTGTTGTTGTGATGGTCGTTGCGAGCTCTCACACTAAGATAAATATATGTACACCCCCCCCTATCCGCAAGGCGCCGAACTGCCTCATTGAAAATCGAGACGAAATCGACTCGTTGCCTCAAATGGAAAATCGAGTCGAAAATCACTTCAGCATAGGTTTCAGCAACTTTACGAGCCGGTCCACGGTCAAACCCAGCCGCATCTGGTCTGCCTGGATCGTAATGTCGGCCCGCTCATAGAGCGGTTCGCGCACCGCAAGAAGCTCGAGTATCCGCTTCCGCAGCTCTTCTTCATTCAGCCGTTCTCCGTCGGGACCCAGGATCATCGGACGGTCGGTCTTGTTCCGCAATCGGCGGACGATCTGCTCCACGGGCACTTTGATATAGACAAGGATCCCCGTGGACGTCACAACTGTCAGCGCTCCCTCGTCTGCAAGCGTCCCGCCTCCGAGAGAAACGATGATCCGGTCGCGGAGACTCAATTCCGTAACCGACTCCCGTTCCTTCCGGCGGAAATATGCTTCACCGTGATCCTGAAAAATCTTCCGGACGCTCTTCCCCTCCCGGGCCGCAACGGTGACGTCCAGATCTGCAAACTCGAACCCGAGCACGTTTGCCAGAATGGGTCCGATTGTGCTCTTGCCGCTGGTCATGAAGCCTGTGAGATAGATCCGGCGGTTGCGCTGGTGCAGTGGTACCGTCATGGCAGCACTTTCAGGCGTTCGACCAGGGATTGTGCGGAGGGCATTGCAGTGTCGGGGGGATTAGAAACTCACGCCAAGTCCAACCTGGATCACCATGCCATCGGTGTGGATACTCGATTCCAATGGGCCGCTCGGGAGATTCACCAGAATGCCGTTGTATCTCACGTTCGCGGCCTGGAAGCGATTGGTGGCCTGGAACTGCGCGTCGCGGAATTTGATATCTGCTGAGACGGAGAACCATTCGTTGAAGGAGTACCCGACTCCCCCGAGCACATGAATGCCGTAGCCTGCGCGGGTTTCCATTGTGGGTGCCTCGACGCCGGCCATCGCATAATGACGCTCACCGAAGTAGATCCCGATGCCGCCGCCCATAATGACGCTGAATGCGCCCGAGGTAACCGGAATCCGGAAGTAACCGGTGAGTTCAACGGGGATGACCCGGTAGTAGTCCTCCACTGGAATAACCCGTTGCGCGGATGTGACAATGTTGCGTCCGCCGCTGTTGCGGACAAGTTCCGAAGAGAGACCCAGTGAGATATTGCTGCCGGGGAAGCGGTACTGCAGTTCGGCGCCGATGCCGTAAAAATCCGAGAAGGAAAAGGACTGTGCGCGCGTCACAGGGTCGGCTGCATGCGGATTGGGGAACAGCCGCCCCTGGGTATTTAACGATCCACGCGCAACAACGGTGAAGGTGCGTTCCTGCCCCGGGGAAGGGCTCGCCGAAGCCAGCATGAGGGCAGCGGTGCACATCATGACAACGCCACGCATCGTCCCACCTCCCTTCCCGCAGGGACCGGACTACCGGAAGAACCGGTCCCGGTTGTCCTCGATATTACCCTTGTCTTTCAACATGGTCAGCCAATCAGACAGGAACCGGTTACGTTTTTCCTGAAGCAGGCGCGTCTTGAGTGCGTCATGTTCGGCACTGTACGCCACCGAATCAATCGGTGTCACACTCAGCACCTGAACAAGGAATGCACCCCGCTGATTCTGTACCGCCTGGGAAACCTGGCCCGGCTGCAAACCGGCCACAGCGCCGAGGAAGAACGGATCCCGTCCGACACCCGGTACGTTCGCTCCCAGCGTGAATGCCGGAATCTCCTGCACAGTTACGGCCGGGTTGAATGTGGTTACCTTTTTCAGGCTTTCGCCGGCTGCAAGTTTCTGACGGAGCTCTTCAGCAATGGCCTTGGCCCGCTCGATCTTCTTCTGACGCAGCGCCAGCGGACGTACCTGGTCTTTCACTTCGTCAAACGGCCGCACGCCGGCATCCTTCGCCTCAGCCACCGCGACGACCACGGAGCCCGTCGGTGTAGTGTAGGGATCGCTCACCGAACCCACCTTGTTGTCGAATGCCCACCTCACCACCTGCGGGAGCATGCCGATGCCGGGCACCACGGTGCTCTTTTCCTGTACCTGTGTCTCTTTTACTTCGAATCCCAGCTGCTGGGCTTCTTTGGCAAATTCCGTTTCCCGTGCGTTGTAGGCAAAGTCGCGCGCGCGGTCATAGAGATCATTCTTCGTCTGGCTGCTTGGTTCGATTTTCAGATCGATGTGCGCGAGCTTCAGTTCACGTGCGTCGCGAGCGTGGACCTTGATAATGTGCAAGCCGTACGGGGACCGGATCGGACCCACAACCTGTCCGGGCCTGGCAGCAAATGCGGCTTTTTCGAAATCCGGCACCATCCGCCCTTTGCCGAACCAGCCGAGATCCCCGCCGTTCTTTGCCGAGCCGGCATCTTTGGAATACTGCTGTGCGAGCGCGGCAAAATCCTTGCCCGCCTGGGCATCTTTCACAAGCGTGCGGGCCAATGCCTTTGTGGCTGTCGTATCACTACCCGGGTCAAGCGAGAGAAGAATATGACTTGCGTGGATGAACTCTTCTTTTCCCTTCCGTGCGTCCAGCACCTTCAGAAGATGATAGCCGTCATTGTCCTGTAGCGGGCCGACAACTTCTCCCACCTGTGCAGCAAAGGCCGCCTTTTCGACCGCGGGGCTGAGTTCCCCGTGGCGGAAGAACGCGCCGCTGTCGGGTTTGTCGGCATACGTCGAGACCACCTGCAGGAAATCAACGCCTGACCGGGCCTTCTGTGCTGCGTCGTCGATATCCTCCTTACGCATGGCGGAGTCCGACGCCGAAGGGCGTTCGATGAACTGCACGTAGCTCAGTTTGCGCATTGCTTCAACACGGTACTGATCGGGATTTTCGTCATAGTATGCGCGGACATCGGCGTCGCTGAGTTGAACAGCCGAATCCGGAACCATCTGGTTGGCATCGATCAGCGCGTAGAGCGCCGTGTATTTCTGGTTCTGGTCGAGGTAGCGCTGACGCACCTCCCCTTCGTTCACGCGCACGGATGTCAGCAGCACGCTCTGAAGCTTTTCCTGCAACTTGCGCTGACGCAAATTCTGCTCATACTGCTTCAGCCACTTCGTCCCGAACTCCGGATCGGAGCCCTCGGGGTCGCGGATAAACTGATTGGGGTTGGCAAGGAACTGCTCGTACATGTCCCGGCGGAACGTCCCGGTCGAGTCGGTGAAATTCCGGCGGAGGTCCTCGGGAGGATTCTCGCCGCGCACCCAGTCCACCAGCTCCTGATCGGTCACCTTTATGCCCATCCGTTGCAGCTCTTCGTCCACCAGGCGTTGCGTGACAAGATTCTGCCAGACCTGTTCGCGGATTTGCGTCAATGCGTTTTCGTCGGGTTCGGTGCCGTTCTGGGCCTTCTGATTGTCGGACGCCACTTTCACCATCTCGCTGAACTCTTTGTACGACACATCGTAGCCGTTGATCTTCCCGATCGTATCCGAACCGCCGCCGCGCATCCCCATGTAGTCCATCCCCCACTCAAACACGATCGTGATGAGGAACGCGATCAACAAACCGAAGAGGATAACGGGCATGCTATCCCGCATCCGAGTCATGATAGGCATAGCTGTAAACCAACCTCCTTACCGGGGAAAAAGCGGAAAATGATGTTTAATAATATACCCGAATAACGCTGGAAAAGCAACGCATTTCTTGACTTTTCCACCACTTCAAGGTATATTTATGGGCTTTCCATAAGTCCCCGAATGGTTGACCCCGGAGGTGTGCATTGAGCAAGTACAGATGGAAACTGCTGGTCATTGTAGCTACTGTTGGTCTTGCGCTCTACTTTCTGTACCCCACGTACAGGGACTACGAGCTTCACTCCCAGTTGAAAGGGCTTCACGGATCCGACAGCCTGCAGTTCGTCGAACAGAACGAGACCGAGCTCCGGGAAAACCGGGCGAAACGCATCAAGCTTGGCCTTGACCTGCAAGGCGGCATGCGCGTGGTGCTTGAGGTAAACGTCCTCAAACTCCTGGAAGACCTGGGAAAGAACAAGGACGAAGCATTCGCGAAGATCATGGCGGAAGTCCGTGAAGAAGTCAAGAAGACCGATGAATCCCCCGTTATCCTCATGCGCCGCAAGTTTGAAGCGCAACAGATCAGGATGAGCCGGTACTACGGCAGCCTGCGCGACGACAACGACAAAGTCGCTTCAATGCTGGAGGATGAATCCAAGAAGGCGATCGACCGCGCTATTGAAATCGTCGGCAACCGTGTCGACCAGTACGGCGTATCTGAGCCATCCATCCAGAAACTGGGCGGCACCCGTATCAACGTGGAGCTTCCCGGCGTCAGCAAGGAAACCGAAGTACGCCAGCTGCTGCAGGGGACCGCTCTCCTGGAGTTCAAGCTGCTGAAAGACCCCGATGTCGCATACCGCATCATGGAGTCGATCGACAAGACACTGGCCTCCAGCGGCGCTGCTGACACTACAGACACGACTCTTGCAGCCAAGGCAGGGTTCACCGATACCTCGAAGATCACCACCCCCGAGGGGGAGATGGACGCGGAGCAGTTCGCAAAGAAGCACCCCTTCTTCACCGTCGCCCTGGTGAGCCAGCAGTATCCCGGTGAGGCGCTCGTGGCCGAAGACAACCGCGATAAGATCCGGCGCTGGCTTGACCGCGACGATGTCGTCCGCTCCATCCCCGGTGATATTCAGTTCCTCTGGAGCGCCAAGCCGCGCACCATGGAGGGCGGCAAGAAATATTTTGTGCTCTACCCCGTGAAAAGCACCGCGGAACTGACAGGCGGCGTCATTGTGAATGCGAAGGCGACACTGGACCCCAGCTTCAATCAACCCATCGTGACGATGGAGATGAACAGCGAGGGATCCCGCGAATGGTCGCGCATCACCGGCGCCAATGTGAATAAACGCATTGCCATCGTGATGGACAATGCGGTCTTCTCCGCCCCGGTCGTCCGCAACAAGATCACCGGCGGCCATTCCCAGATTGAAGGAATGGACAACCTTGACGAAGCCCGCCTGCTCGAGATCGTGCTGAAAGCCGGTGCACTCCCCGCACCTGTGGAGATTATCGAACAGCGTTCCGTCGGGCCGTCACTTGGTGAAGACTCCATCCGCAACGGCATCACGGCATCCGTTCTTGCCGTCGTGCTCACGAGTCATCTTCATGGCCTTCTACTACCATACCGGCGGCCTGGTGGCTGACTTCGCGATTGGTGTTCTGCATGCTCTTCCTGCTGGGCGTCCTGGCGGCATTTCAGGGAACGCTCACGCTTCCGGGCATCGCGGGCATCATTCTGACCCTTGCCGTCGCCGTGGATGCGAACGTTCTGATTTATGAGCGTATCCGCGAAGAACAGGCCACCGGCAAGACGCTGCGTGCGGCCATCGACGCAGGCTACGAAAAAGCGTTCAGCGCGATTTTCGACTCAAACCTGACAACGTTCATCTCTGGCGTGATTCTGTACCAATTCGGCAGCGGTCCAATTCAAGGGTTCGCCCTCACGCTGATGATCGGTATTGTTGCGTCGATGTTCAGCGCAATCTATATCACGCGCGCGGTCTTCTATATCCTGACCGACCGATACGGGTCAAAGGTCACATTCGGTTAAGCGATTTTCTCGGGAGAATGCGGTTATGCGGTTTTTCAAGAAAACATCTATCGACTTCATGGGGAAACGCACGACCTGGTACATGGTATCAGGCATGGTGATCCTCATCGGCATGGTGACTCTGGCACTGCGGGGGGTCGACTTCGGCATTGACTTCCTCGGCGGCACCGAACTCGTCGTGCACTTCAACGAGCCCGTTTCCATCAGCGATGTCCGTACGTCCATGGACCGCATCGGCATGGGCAAGGCGGAAATCAAGACGTTCGGCAGCGACCAGGATATCCTGATCCGCACGGCCGAACAGGCCGAAGGGACCACCATCGGCGACCGGATGCTCGCGGCATTGAAAGAATCCTTCCCCGCCAATCCGTACACGGTGCTGAAGGAAGACAAGATCGGCCCCAAGATTGGCGCTGAGTTGCGCCGCAACGCCCTCTATGCCGTTCTCGCATCGGTGATTGCCATCGGCATCTACATCGGGTTCCGGTTCAAGATGGTCTACGGCGTCGGCGCTGTCGTGGCATTGTTCCATGACGTTCTCGTGACACTCGGGATGATCGCCATCTTCAACGGCGTCTTCAATCTCGAAATCAACCAGAACATGATCGCCGCATTCCTGACTCTTGTCGGTCTGTCGGTGAACGACACCGTGGTGGTCTTCGACCGTATCCGCGAAAACCAGAAGATATTCCGAACCATGAACATCTGCCGATCTGATGAACAAGAGCATTAACGAGACGCTCAGCCGGACTATCATCACTTCCGGAACAATCCTCATAGTGCTTATTGTCCTGCTGCTGGTCGGCGGTGAAGTCTATGCGCGGATTCGCTTTTGCACTGACGGTCGGTATAGTCGTGGGTACCTATTCGTCCATCTTCGTTGCCAGCGCCGTCGCACTCGACTGGACACTCAAAACGAAGACGTCCGGCAAACTCATCGAGTAATCATGTCTGGATCGAGGAGATCGCCATGAAGCTCAAGACATCGGCGCAGGGTCCTGTTACGGTGTTCCATCTGGACGGCAATCTCATGGGTGGACCCGACGCCACGGCCCTCAACAGCAAGCTGCACGAGCTGGTGGAAAAAGGGAAGACGCAGGTGGTCATCGATCTCAAGAAAGTGGAGTTCATGAACAGTTCCGGCCTGGGACTCCTCATCGGCGGTGCGAGCCTCATGAAAAATGCCGGCGGCGGCCTGAAACTCGCCTGCGTATCCGCGAAGATCATGACGCTCATCAAGATCGCCCGCCTCGGCTCCATTTTCGAAACCTTCAAGAATGTGCCGGAGGCCGTTGCCGCTTTCAAGAAGTAAGAGGTACGTCTGTTTGCGCCTCCGGCCTCCCCTGTATGGGGTCGGAGGTTTTTTGTGTCCGCACGTCACCATACATACTGGGGTGCTTAACGATGCCAGTGCAGATCATCCTCGGGGCCCAGTGGGGCGATGAAGGCAAGGGAAAAGTGGTCGACATGCTTTCCGAGCATGCCGACATCGTCGCCCGCTACCAGGGAGGGGCCAATGCCGGACACACCGTGTGCATTGGCGACAAGCAATACGTTCTCCATCTTCTCCCATCCGGGATGTTTCATCCGCACATCACCTGTGTGATCGGCAACGGCGTTGTCATCGACCCCACTGCGCTCCTTGACGGAGATCTCTCAACTTGAGAGCCGCCGGCATTACCGTCCATGGCCGCCTGCTGATCAGCCATAACGCCCACCTCATCATGCCGTATCACAAGCTGCTCGATACCATCCGCGAGCAGACGGCACAGCGCATCGGGACCACCGGGCGCGGCATCGGTCCCGCTTACATCGACAAGTTCATGCGTGTCGGCATCCGTATCGTGGACCTTCTCGACCGGGATCTTCTGGCCGCCAAACTCAAACGGAATATCGCCGAGAAGAACGAGATCCTGACGAAAGTGTACGGCGAAACCCGCATTGACGTGGATGCCATCATTGCCGAGTACCAGGAATTCGACAAGCGCATCGATGAATACATCACCGATACGACGCTCTATCTTTACCAGGCGCTCAAAGCCGGGAAGCGCATCATCGCGGAAGGTGCACAGGGAGCCCTGCTCGACGTTGATCACGGAACCTATCCTTTCGTGACCTCCTCGAATCCCACTTCCGGCGGTGCCTGCACCGGTCTCGGCATCCCTCCCACTGCCGTGGAGGGCATCACTGGTGTCGCCAAGGCATACTGCACGCGCGTTGGGGAGGGTCCCTTTCCCACGGAACAGGAGAACCCAATCGGTGAGCGGCTCCGCCAGGTGGGGCACGAATTCGGTGCTACCACGGGACGGCCGCGCCGTTGCGGGTGGTTCGATGCCGCCGCACTTCAGCATTCAATGCGTGTAAACGGCATCAGCCGCCTTGTGATCACCAAACTTGACGTTCTTGACGGCTTCGATGAAATCCGCGTCTGCACGGGATATGAACTCAAGGGGAAACGCCTGAAGGGTTTCCCCAGCGACGTCGACACACTCCAGCGTGTCACGCCGGTCTATGAATCGTTTGAAGGCTGGAAGACCCCGCTCCCGAAAATCACAGCGTACGACGCCCTGCCCATGAACGCGAAGAAGTACCTGCAGGCGTTGTCGCAGCTGACCGGCATCCCGCTCTGGTTCGTTTCTGTCGGTCCGAGAAGAGATCAATCGTTGTTCGTACAATGAGTCCCACCCCTCACCGGTCTCCCGATCAGCAGGATGGGGAACTTCAAGATCGTTCTCCTGTTGCTCGCGTCGCTGTTCGTGATTGCGTTGCTGTTCTACTCGCAGCGTCTCACGGATCAACTCCTCGCGCGCGAAGGTGAAGTTGTCGCCCTTTATGCGCGGTCGCTGGAATACGTCGCAAACAACGATCCGGCCGCGGGGGATCTGAGTTTCGCCTTCGAAGTGATCCGGACCATCGACTTCCCCATCGTGCAAACCGACGCCCGGAACAATCCGATTTACTGGAAGAATATTGACGTAGATACCGCGGCACTTGCACCTCTCGGACCGTGAAGCATTCTTCCGCGATTTAATTGCCACCATGGACCGGGGTCACAAGCCGATCCGTGTGGCCATCAATGACACGCTCGTGTTGAACTACCTGCACTACGGGGAATCCGCCCTCATCCGCCAGCTGCGCTGGCTTCCCGTGAGTGAAATCGCTCTCGCCACTATCTTCATCGTCATTGCCTACCTTGGTTTCAGCACCATCAAGAGGAGCGAACAGAGCAACATCTGGGTGGGAATGGCCAAGGAAACCGCACACCAGCTTGGCACACCTCTCTCGAGCATCATGGGGTGGATGGAACGGATGCGCGAGGATGCACAATCCGAGCCGCGCCTGGTGGACACCATCACGGAGATGGAACAGGATGTCAACCGTCTGAACAAGGTAGCCGCGCGGTTTTCCAAGATTGGTTCAAAACCAGACCTGCACGAAGAATCGTTGACGGAAGTTCTGGAAGGGGTGATTAGCTACATAGGGAAGCGGATACCGAAGGCAGGCAAGAAGGTGGAACTGCTCATCGAAACGCCTGGCACGTTCATTGCACCGATCAATCGCGAGCTGTTCGAGTGGGTGATTGAAAATCTGATGAAGAACGCGCTGGATGCATTGGAAGGGGCGGCGGGAAAAATCTCGTTCTCGATCAGCGAGTCGGGACGGTGGACGATTCTGGACGTCACCGACACCGGCAAGGGGATCGATCCCAAGCTTCACAAGGAGATATTCCGGCCGGGGTACAGCACGAAGAAGCGCGGTTGGGGACTCGGGTTGACTCTTTCCAAGCGGATCATTGAGGAATACCACAAAGGCAGGTTGTACGTCAAGCAGAGTGCGCCGGGTATGGGAACAACGTTTCAGGATTCGGTTACCGCGGTAAGTCCTTGCGAGGCAGCGAAGCTCAGCGACGAAGCAACCTCGCCCCTAAATGCATCGGCCCGCTTTCGCGGGCCGATGCAATCACACTCCCCCTGTCCTTGCGAGGAGCGCTTCGTCAGCGACCGAAGCAATCTCACCCTCAAATCACCGTTGAACCTTAATTCAGCACCACCACCAGATACTGGTCTCTCCAGAACTTATTCGGTTCCAGTATCTGCAAGTCCGATCCATTCTCATCAGTTGCAGTAGTAGCAAAAAGCTCTGCGTTGCGGCGGGGGAGAATTTCGTCAACCGTACCTGCAACGTGAATGGTCTGATCTTTGGTCCTGTCCAGCGGTGTGAACACAGTCGGATCGGCAGTAGGCGCCATCACCGTTGTTGAACCGAGGAGCCCCCAGAGGAACCCGCCCTCTTCGTCAATGACCCCTTTCGCTTCCAATTCGTCTCGTGTACCGACGATGTAGAAGACCTTGTTCAACAGCTGCTTCTGCTCGGTCAACTTATTGTCCTGTTGGGTAATAGTTGCAATCTTCTCGGCAACCGTCAGCTCCAGGCCCTGCACCTTGCCCTGCAGTTGTGCAATCGCCTGCTCGCGTTCTGAAATCGTATTGCGCAAGTTGACGATGAGCGTATCTAGTCCGGCAATCTTCACTCCCAGAGAACGTACCCTCGCCTGGAGATTACTGATACGTGTCCGGCTGTCCTTGAGTGCCGTACCGACATCCTGGATGTTATCAAGCAGCTGTTTCCGGCTGTCGAGATTCACTTGTTTGGCCTCTACGCCCTGAGCGCGATGAAGTAACGCTCCATCAATTGTGGATTGTGGATCCACCATCCACAATTGATGTTGTTCAAGGATCTGCAATGTCTCCACCCCTCACCGGTCTCCCGATCAGCAGGATGGGGAACTTCAAGATCGTTCTCCTGTTGCTCGCGTCGCTGTTCGTGATTGCGTTGCTGTTCTACTCGCAGCGTCTTACGGATCAACTCCTCGCGCGCGAAGGTGAAGTTGTCGCCCTTTATGCACGGTCGCTGGAATACGTCGCAAACAACGATCCGGCTGCGGGGGATCTGAGTTTCGCCTTCGAAGTCATCAGGACCATCGACTTCCCCATCGTGCAAACCGACGCCCGGAACAATCCGATTTACTGGAAGAATATCGACGTAGATACCGCGGCACTCGCACCTCTCGACCGTGAAGCATTCTTCCGCGATTTGATCGTCACCATGGACCGGAGTCACAAGCCGATCCGTGTGGCCATCAATGACACGCTCGTGTTGAACTACCTGCACTACGGGGAATCCGCACTCATTCGCCAGCTGCGTTGGCTTCCCGTGAGTGAAATCGCTCTCGCCACGATCTTCATCGTCATTGCCTACCTTGGTTTCAGCACCATCAAGAGGAGCGAACAGAGCAACATCTGGGTGGGAATGGCCAAGGAAACCGCACACCAGCTTGGCACACCTCTCTCGAGCATCATGGGATGGATGGAACGGATGCGCGAGGATGCACAGTCCGAGCCGCGCCTGGTGGATACCATCACGGAGATGGAGCAGGATGTCAACCGTCTGAACAAGGTTGCCGCGCGGTTCTCCAAGATCGGCTCAAAACCGGACCTGCACGAAGAATCGTTGACGGAAGTCCTGGAGGGGGTGATCAGCTACATAGGGAAGCGGATACCGAAAGCAGGCAAGAAGGTGGATCTGCTCATCGAAACGCCCGGTACGTTCATTGCACCGATCAATCGCGAGCTGTTCGAGTGGGTGATTGAAAACCTGATGAAGAACGCGCTGGATGCATTGGAAGGAGCGGCAGGGAAGATTTCATTCTCGATCAGCGAGTCGGGGCGGTGGACGATTCTGGACGTCACCGACACCGGCAAAGGGATCGATCCCAAGTTTCACAAGGAGATATTCCGGCCGGGGTACAGCACGAAGAAACGCGGTTGGGGACTCGGTCTGTCGCTTTCCAAGCGGATCATCGAGGAATACCACAAAGGCAGGTTGTACGTCAAGCAGAGTGCGCCGGGGATGGGAACAACGTTTCGGATACGGCTACCGCGGTAAGTGCATCGAGCCCGCTTCCGCGAGGCCGATGCAATCACACCCCGCCCTGTCCTTGCGAGGAGCGCTTCTCAGCGAGGCCGAAGCAACCTCACCCTCTAATCACCGTTGAACCTTAATTCAGCACCACCACCAGATACTGGTCTCTCCAGAACTTATTCGGTTCCAGTATCTGCAAGTCCGATCCATTCTCATCAGGTGCAGTAGTGGCAAAGAGTTCTGCGTTGCGGCGGGGGAGAATCTCATCAACCGTACCTGCAACGTGAATGGTCTGATCTTTGGTTCTGTCCAGCGGCGTGAACACGGTCGGATCTGCAGTAGGCGCCATCACCGTTGTTGAACCGAGGAGCCCCCAGAGGAACCCGCCCTCTTCATCAATGACCCCTTTGGCTTCCAGTTCGTCTCGTGTACCGACGATGTAGAAGACCTTGTTCAACAGCTGCGTCTGCTCGGTCAACTTATTGTCCTTTTCGGCAATAGTTGCGATCTTCTCGGCAACCGTCAGCTCCAGGCCCTGCACCTTGCCCTGCAGTTGTGCAATCGCCTGCTCGCGTTCTGAAATCGTATTGCGCAAGTTGACGATGAGCGTATCCAGTCCGGCAATCTTCACTCCCAGAGAACGTACCCTCGCCTGGAGATTACTGATACGTGTCCGGCTGTCCTTGAGTGCCGCACCGACATCCTGGATGTTATCAAGCAGCTGTTTCCGGCTGTCGAGATTTACCTGTTTGGCCTCAACGCCTTGAGCGCGGCGTGTGAGGGTTCCTTCCTTCACGCGTGATTTCTCGAGGTCAGTGTAGATATCATTGATCTCTTTCATGACCCCTTCGAGGTAAGCATCCCGCTCGGTCAGAAGTTTCTGTACGGATTCCCGGTCGGACTGGACCTGCGACAACTGCTGCTGCAGGGCCTCTTCCTTTGCTTTATCCGAGCATCCAACAACAAGCAACGAGCAAAGCGCAACGATTGCGATTGTCGTTCTCATGGTATTCTCCTTATGGTGTATTCCGTTATTCACTAGGGTCAGGGGCACCGAGGGTAAAGAATTCCGCGTGCTGCCTCCCACCAGAGCCTCTTCGAACTCTCCAACACGTTGGCAACACGCTGGAATTCATAATAAACGTACGGAATGCCGGGGGAGCGTACAATCGGGGGGAGTATGTATATGCGGACTAGGGTAAATGATGTAGACAGATAATCCACAAACCAGCCGTAGATTGCAGAAAATTAGGTCCTTTCCACAAGTCCAAGTCTTATGGCGTGCCTAACCAGTCCTGCTGTCTCATGAATGTCCAATTTTTGCATGATATTTGCCCGGTGTGTATTGACGGTGCGGAAACTCAGGAAGAGCTGGTCGGCGATCTGCCGGTTTGTGTTCCCGAGCGCAATGAGCTTCAATACCTCTGTCTCGCGCTTTGTCAACTGTTGGCCCGGTGTTGACGGGGCTGGTTGTTCGGCCGGCGGTTGCTCTTTTGCGCGCTTGATGAAGCTTTCCACGATGATATTCGAGATTCCCGGACTGAAAAACCGCTCACCCGATACTGCTGATTCGATGGCTTTGAAAATGTCCCTTTTGCCGGCATTCTTCAGCACGTACCCGCTAGCCCCGGCGCGGAGTATCTGATAGGCGTATTCCTCATCTTCATGTACCGTCAGAATCACCACTTTCACGTCTGGGAAACGTTCTTTGATGATCTTCGTGGCCGCAATACCGTCGAGGTTCGGCATGGAGATATCCATGATCACCACATCCGGCTTTGTCTTCTCGGTCATACGCACGGCTTCTTCGCCATCCACTGCCTCCCCCACGATTGAATAGTCCGGCGACGTACGCAACAGCGCCCGGAGCCCGCTCCGCACGACATCATGATCATCAGCAATGAGAATCCTGGTTTTGGACATTCTGCTCCTCGGTCAATATTCACATTCTCTACAGCGTACCGTCCTTGCGAGCCCCGAAGGGCCGAAGCAACCTCCTCGTCGAACTCAGGTACAATGAACGTCCTTGCGAGGCCCGAAGCGCCGAAGCAACCTCACACTCAACCTCACACACCCGACACTCTCATTCTTCACTCGCCATGGGAAGTGTCACGGTGATCGTCGTGCCCTGATCAGGCCCGCTGTCGACGGCGAACGATCCGCCCAGCAACTCTGCACGTTCCCGCATGCCAAGCAATCCAAAGCCATGTCCTTCAGCACGCATGTCGGCCATATCACTGCGCACAATCCCCTGCCCGTTGTCGTGGATGCGCAATTCCAGCGATGCGTTCTGCCGTGAAAGGTTGATTTCCACCGCTGTGGCATGTGCATGCTTGGCGATATTCGCCAATGCTTCCTGGGAAATGCGGTAGAGGGCAATCTCTGAATCACCAGGGAGATCCGTGGGAATACCCTCAGTACAAAGAATGCTGGTGGCAATGCCCTGGCGCTTTTCAAAATCTTTTGCCAGGAGCCGGAGTGCCGTCACAAGGCCGAAGTCATCAAGCACGCTCGGACGGAGGTTTGAGGAGATCCTCCGCACCTCAGCAATTGACCGGTCCAGTTCCTCCCGCACATCCCGCAGCTGCTTCGCCATCTTGCGGTCACCCGGTGCACCTTCTTCTTCCAACACTTCTACGCGGAACTTCATTCCGCTGAGTCGCTGGCAGAGGTCATCGTGAAGCTCCCGCGATATGCGGGCCCGCTCTTCTTCCTGTGCCCGTTGCATGGATGACGCAAAACGCCTGAGCCCCGCAATTCGCTCCTGTTCAGCCTTTTCGACTTGCTCGACCATCGCGTTGAACCTATCACCCACAAGCCGCAGTTCGTCCCTTCCGGTCAGATGCACCTTCTGCGACAGATCGCCTTTTCCGACTTTCTCCATCACCGACATCAGGTGTGCCAGCGGCTTGGTGATGCTGCGCGTCATCCAGATTCCGGCAAGTATACCGGAAATCAGACTGATACCCAACACTCCAAGAATTGTGTTGTTCGTGGTACGACCTGCGACAAGAAGTTCGTCCTTTGTACGGGTCAGGTTGAGCTCCGTGCGTGCCTGTACGCGGTCGTTGAGCGTTGAAGCCAGGCTTCGATAGGAACCCATGAATGCATCCAGATGCGCCCGCCGGGTTTTCTCCGACTCAATGAGCGTGCGGGCAAGCTGCAGTTCGCGAGCCGATCGCCGTTGCAGTTCCTCGGCCCAGCGTTTCTCCTCGGCGGTAAGAAGCACCACCTGGTGGACACGCAGGAACTCCGAGAACTGCTTCTCCGCGACACTCAACTGGTCTGTGAATTTGTCCTCCCCCGTCAGCAGATAATTGCCTAGACTTTTGGCGAGCTCATTCATCTGTACTTGCATGCCGAGTGCAACCTGGAGCCGACGGTAGGCGATGGGGTCGGTTACGCTAATGGAACGGAGAATACGGTCTGACAGCAGTGCGTCGATTGCCTGGAGCTCATCACGCAGCGCAGTTCAGATCCCTGCACTTGCACGTCACGCAGGCGCACCTGCTCGAGTGCCGCATCGTGAAAACTGACAATTGAATCCTGCAGGTCTTGCCTCAAACGGGCAAATCGCGCAAGTTCAACAACGCCCGTTTCTTCCTTCCGGCTGCTGTCAAGCTCTTCCGGTTTTCGCTCTAGCGCGCCGAGCAACCGGCGGTCTCCCGTGGCAGAGTAGGCAAGTGTGGCGAAGGCCGTTTCGGCAAGATCGTTTTCGATGGCATAGACTGCAGAGTTGACAGGCTCCCGCACTTGCGTCAGCTCTTCCAGCTTGTCGTTTACAGCGTTCGTCTGCGTATACGACACCAGGCCGATCACCACACACAGCACAAGCAGCACACCGATGCCCAGCCCGAGTTTCGCTCCGATGAAGTCGACGCGAACGATCCGCCAGCAACTCGCACGTTCCGCATGCCAAGCAATCAAAGCCATGTCTTCAGCAGCATGTCAGCCATATCACTGCGACAATCCCCTGCCGTGTCGTGATGGCAATTCCAGCGATGCGTTCTGCCGTGAAAGCTGGATTTCCGCCGCTGTGGCATGCGCATGCTTGGCGATATTCGCAATGCTTCCTGGGAAATGCGGTAGAGGGCAATCTCGAGGTCACCAGGGAGATCCGTGGGAATACCCTCACCACAATGAATCCCGGTGGCAATGCCCTGGCGCTTTTCAAAATCTTTCGCCAGGAGCCGGAGTGCCGTCACAAGGCCAAAGTCGTCGAGCACGCTCGGACGGAGGTTCGAAGAGATCCTCCGCACCTCCGCAATTGACCGGTCCAGCTCCTCTCGCACATCCCGCAGCTGCTTCGCCATCTTGCGGTCACCCGGTGCACCTTCTTCTTCCAACACTTCTACGCGGAACTTCATTCCGCTGAGTCGCTGGCAGAGGTCATCGTGAAGCTCCCGTGATATGCGGGCCCGTTCTTCTTCCTGTGCCCGTTGCATGGATGACGCAAAGCGCCTGAGCCCCGCAATTCGCTCCTGTTCAGCTTTCTCGACCTGCTCGACCATCGCGTTGAACCTATCACCCACAAGACGCAGTTCGTCCCTTCCGGTCAGATGCACCTTCTGCGACAGATCGCCTTTTCCGACTTTCTCCATCACCGACATCAGGTGTGCCAGCGGCTTGGTGATGCTGCGCGTCATCCAGATTCCGGCAAGTATACCGGAAATCAGACTGATACCCAACACTCCAAGAATTGTGTTGTTCGTGGTACGTCCTGCGACAAGAAGTTCGTCCTTTGTACGGGTCAGGTTGAGCTCCGTGCGTGCCTGTACGCGGTCGTTGAGCGTTGAAGCCAGGCTTCGATAGGAACCCATGAAAGCATCCAGATGCGCCCGCCGGGTTTTCTCCGACTCAATGAGCGTGCGGGCAAGCTGCAGTTCGCGAGCCGATCGCCGTTGCAGTTCCTCGGCCCAGCGTTTCTCCTCGGCGGTAAGAAGCACGACCTGGTGGACGCGCAGGAACTCCGAGAACTGCTTCTCCGCGACACTCAACTGGTCTGTGAATTTGTCCTCCCCCGTCAACAGATAATTGCCCAGACTCTTGGCGAGCTCATTCATCTGTACTTGCATGCCGAGTGCAACCTGGAGCCGACGGTAGGCGATGGGGTCGGTTACGCTGATGGAACGGAGAATACGGTCTGATAGCAGTGCATCGATTGCCTGGAGCTCATCACGCAGTGCAGTTAGATCCCTCACTTGCACGTCACGAAGGCGCACCTGCTCGAGTGCCGCATCGTGAAAACTGATAATTGAATCCTGCAGGTCTTGCCTCAAACGGGCAAATCGCGCAAGTTCAACAACGCCCGTTTCTTCCTTCCGGCTGCTGTCAAGCTCTTCCGGTTTTCGCTCTATTGCACCGAGCAACCGGTGATCTCCCGTGGCAGAGTAAGCAAGTGTGGCGAAGGCCGTTTCGGCAAGATCGTTTTCGATGGCATAGACTGCGGAGTTGACAGGCTCCCGCACTTGCGTCAGCTCTTCCAGCTTGTCGTTTACAGCGTTCGTCTGCGTATACGACACCAGGCCGATCACCACACACAGCACAAGCAGCACACCGATGCCCAGCCCGAGTTTCGCTCCGATGTTCAGCATCTTCTCATGCCTCCGTTCTCACACAAAGGAACGCAAAGAATGGGAAAAAACCCAACACTCCACACAACATCAAGCCCCGGCAAGTACCGGGGCTCATTGAAATCAGCATCAAACACAGGCACAAAACAGCCTGCATCATTTCAGAATCATGTTTTCGTCAGCCCTGGCCGGCCTCCTTCGACCCATAGATCATCCCATGGAACTTGTTGTACAGCCATGCAAAGAAGGCTCCAACAAGGAAACCTTCAATGAAGCCGCCAACCAGTCCAATGATGACGCCAAGGAAGCTTCGCTGGAGGAACGGCAGGAAAATGGCGTAGTAGGAATAGGTCTGCCCGGCTCCAAATGCGATCGAATAGATCGTTCCAAGGCAATAGACCAACCCCAGCAACACCCCAGCCGCCATTCCGTATGCCCTTACGCGGAGTTTCATATGGTCCTCCTTATTGTGTGTGTTCGACGAGGGTAGATTAGACTTCGACTAAGAGGCAACACGCTTCGTAGTGCAAAGCTAGATAGGTGTTGGAGCAATGTCAATAGGTCCATTTGCCTCACAACACACCCTCACAGACACCCCTTGTTTCGGGCCTGGTTTCCGCATCTACCCATAGCACCCATATCTTCCGGGTTTGAAGAGTTTGAAAATTCTTCGTACCCTATGACAACTGAATCTCGAACCCGGAGGATACGTATGAACACCGCCACACACGCCGCAGCCGCAGCAGTCGCCCAGGCCATCAAAGCCTCGGGCGCCATCGTGAAGATCTCCCCTGAAGGATTCAAGACATTGCTCCAGCGGGCGAAAGAGCCACTGGTCATTGTTTCCCAGGGCGGGGTATTTTCAAAGAAGTTTGAGTACTTGATGGGCTATAAAGGACTTGTCTTTTTTACGAGTTCCAAGGAGCAACTCGGCTTCACGTCTGGCGTGGAGATTGTCACGTCGAGAAGATCTGGATACCGGGCTGAAGGACAATCTACTTTCAGATATCTGAACTCGGATTTTCCAGCCATGCAAAAGAATTCATCGTCCGTGAAGGCTACTCCTCTCATCGCCCCTGAGCCCATCGATCCTGTAGTCAGGTACGTTCCTCTCTTCCTTCGTCTGTTGCTCTATGTGTTCCTGACCTGGTTCCTGATCGAGGCCATCCCGATCTTCTATTCGTATGATCCAAACGAACCCTGGCCGCGTCTCATCTGGATATTCCGTACGTTCACGTTCCTGCCGCTTCATGAAGGGGGGCACATTCTCTTTATCCTCTTCGGCAGAACGCTCTACGCTCTGGGTGGATCATTCTGGCAGATTGTGTTCCCGCTGCTCTGGTTCATCATTGCCATGAAACAGCGGTCGCAGGTCGCCCCCTTCCCTCTCTTCTGGGTGGGAGAAAATATGATGGATGTGAGTCTCTACATCCGTGACTCACAGGACATGGTACTGCCGCTGCTCGGTGGTCACAAATCGGGACACGACTGGCATTTTCTGCTAACGAGGTGGGACCTGATTGATTCCTGTCAGGAGATAGCAGATGTCATGTATTTCGCGGGAGTGATTGTCTCTATTGCGGGGATTATCGGCGGGATTGTCTGGGCGCTTGTGGCGTTCTATCGATCAGGGAAAACCCGCAGCACCGGTATCCGGTACTTTACAAACGAGAGAGTGATTGACTATGGTCAATCGACTATAGACCATCGTCAACCGTTCTCCCCCGCCAGCCTTGCAATCTGCAGCAGATAGAACCGCAGCCGGTCCTGTTGTACCGCATTCAGGGCCTGCTCTTCGATCGACGCGATCCGTTCCACTTCCTTCATCGCCCGTATGATCGTTGCAGGCACCTCCAGCTGACCTTCCGCAGCGATGTTCAGATATTCCACCGCAGCAGCAAGGAACTGCCGCATCTCATCATCGCCACGCGTCACCCGGAAATACGACGTGAGCGCCGAAGGCAAACGCACATCGCGCGACGCCAACTGGAAATCACGCGGCTGCATTTTCGATGAAATCGAATAGAGCGCCACGGCCAGCTCAACAAACGACTCGACACGCTCGAAGACCGGATGCTCCAGCAACGCCCACGCACGCGAACGCCAGAACCGGATCTCCTCCGGAATCCTTAGCAATCCCCCCACATCCTTCAACCAGACCTGATCAATCGAACCGTCAATCATCTCGCGCAAATGCTGTAGGTTCGTGTTGAACAGATCCGGCTGCAATAACACCGCCAGGTCCGGGCGAAGCGTAGGAAGCAGAGCGGCTTTGAAGCCAGCCGGTTCGAAGAAGTCACCCACATCGATGCCGTGTCTGCGCAACAATTCCTGCTGGAACAGTGGAATGTACTTCGCCATTGCATCCACGTCTTCGCGCAGCGCAAGGAGTGCTGAGTTGCCTGCAGGGAATGCCCGCTCCAGTATCTGCAGGTGTTCAACGCCATGATAAAGCCGCAGCGTGTGGAGGATTTCGTAGACTGGCAGATGCGGAAGAATCCGGTCGGCCAAAAACGTCTCCGGATCTCCTTCCACCGATTCCCGGTGTGCAAAGGCATCCAGCGCGCGGAAGAGTCCGACGGTTAGCTGGTTGATTCCCAAAACTGCCGTCTGCGCCTGATTGTGTGCGATAGCCCGCAGGAGACTTCCATACCGCGCGAAGGGAATGGTCTCCGCAATCCGCTGGAGGATCCGATTGCCCTCCTCTTTGGCCGATTGTCCGGGACGTACACTAGGTCTGTCGCGGAGTGGCGGGGTTGTCCGCGCGATGAAATACGAAATAACATGCAGGCCCACAACATCTTCCTCGCGGCCATAGAGGATCTGCCGGAAATTCTCTGTCAGCACTTCCAGAAATCCGTCCAGTGCCTTGCTCTGCGCGCCAATGGTAAGTCGTTCAAGCGCCTGCTCCCCGCGTCTTGTGCTCTTGAAACGGCTCTGCGCAAACTCCTCGCACGCCCGGACAAGGTCACTGTGGTGTTTTTGTTGCTGTTTCGTGATGTGATACAGCAGTTGTGTCAGATCATGCACTGGGATGTGGCGTACCCGCTCGGCAATCGCACTCTGGAATGTACGCAGGTCTCCACCCGAAAAGACACCCTGCATCGGTGTGGTTGCATAGAGCGTGCTTCTTCGCGTTGAAGCCCGCAGTTCCTTGGCAAACCGCCGTGATGAGTTTTCGGATTGTTCGAATGCCGGCAAGCCACTCAGTTCACCGTAGTAGCCTCCCTGCCGCTGCATAGGTTCGCCGCTTCCCAACTTCAGCCGCACGTCATCGGCAAGGCCCCGTTCTCCAAGCCAGTGCATCAGCTCGAACTTCGCCTGCCGGTATATCCTCGCGCCGGCGGTCTGACCTACATTTTGACTCAGGTCGGAACCCGCAATAAACACTTCGGCAATCATCTCTCCAAAACGGTCGCGGGTCTCCTGGTTCAGCCTCCTGCTCTGAAGTGCATGCTCCCACAGTTTGTTCAGATATCCCGTCAGACCACGCACCGCTTCCACATCTTCAAAAAGCGGGATCAGCCATACTGAAGGGAGTACGAGGTCGGGGTGGTCGCGAAGCGCATGTTCGCGCCGTGCATGGAACTTCCGGTCCAGGGCAATCAGAGCCTCCGGCCGTGACGACATGCTTACCTGGAGTCCCAGCACGAGTCCCGGATTGCCATACTCTGCCCCGATCTCATTGATCTCAGTGATATTGAACACCGTGGTATCGATGGCAAACTGGTCCTGCGCCGTCACCATGTTCTGCTGAATGCGCGGCGTGATCACAATGCGCTGCAGGAGATCGCGATAGAGCACCGCTTCACGCAGCAGCGCCGGATCACCGATATTCCGCTGCATCGCCGGAATCAGTCCATGCAACTCCTTGCGGAGCCGTTTGTTGAGACTCCCGTAGGACTCCAGTGCCTCACGTCGTTTCCGGCGCAGCTCCAGCATCCGCCGCTCCAGCCTGTCGTTGTGATGCCAGAGCGTAGTAACCGGATCGCTGGCTACGTGAAGCGACATGCCGATGCGCCGCCAGGTTCCCGCTTGAGCATAGAACGGCAGAATCCCCCGGTAGCGCCGTTCAAGCTGGTGCGTCAGCCCGGTGATTTCATTGAGCAGGTCAATAAAACGGTGCGACTTTGCCTGCAGCTGCTCCATCTCGTCCTGCAATTCCGGCGAAATCCGCACCGTCCCGTCCCGTTCCATAAGCATCCTGAGCAGGCGTGACATCCGCTGGACATTTTGCATCAGTACAGACCCGACAAGGTTGTGCCCCTGTCCGGAGGGACGGTTGCTTCCGTCCCAGTCTCCCCAGAACGAGAGAAACGTCGGCGGCAATCCCGCACCTTCGATCTCTCCACACAGCTCTGCGGCGATGTGAGCATCCAGATCAATGATGACTTCCTCCGCTTCGCCGCTTGAAGTAATCGCGACATTGAGGCCGAGAAATTCATTTACGAGGTCACGGGCTACCCGGGAGAGCTGCACGCGCGATGCCTCCCCGCCGCGAATCATCTCGTGCAGTATCGCATCAAAGGAAGCTTCTGTCCGGATGGAGTACATCTGCGTCGGATGTACCGTACGATCGAACAACCGGTGTGTGAATGCCTCCTCCCGGCGCTTCAGAGAATCCTTGTAGAATTCTTTCTCCATGCTGCGCGCGAGTGTCTTTCCATTGTCATTCCGCGCAAGCGCACAATAGTCTTCGGCAAGGGTCAGACGATCCATGTACCGTTGACGGAACACCGCAATACGTGCAGGCAAGAATTC